>NZ_CP162613.1:457500-5166230 GCF_044704065.1 Niallia tiangongensis
AATCGTATTGAACGACTATTTATTCGAAGATTTGAGAGCAAAGAGAAGCAAGTAGGTCAAGGAAGCGACCGAGCGAGCACCGGAGCGTACGCTAGTACGTGAGGAGCAGAGTGAGGAAGTTGACGAAGAGATACGCCGCTTATCTTTGGTCGAAACTTAAGTTAAGTTAGAAAGGGCGCACGGTGGATGCCTTGGCACTAGGAGCCGATGAAGGACGGGATTAACACCGATATGCTTTGGGGAGCTGTAAGTAAGCTTTGATCCAGAGATTTCCGAATGGGGAAACCCTCTATCCGTAATGGGATAGAATCTTTACCTGAATACATAGGGTACTGAAGGCAGACCCGGGGAACTGAAACATCTAAGTACCCGGAGGAAGAGAAAGCAAACGCGATTCCCTGAGTAGCGGCGAGCGAAACGGGATTAGCCCAAACCAAGAGGCTTGCCTCTTGGGGTTGTAGGACACTCTATATGGAGTTACAAAGGAACGGGGTAGACGAATCGATCTGGAAAGGTCAGTCGTAGAAGGTAAAAACCCTGTAGTCGAAACTTCGTTCCCTCTTGAGTGTATCCTGAGTACGGCGGGACACGAGAAATCCCGTCGGAAGCAGGGAGGACCATCTCCCAAGGCTAAATACTCCCTAGTGACCGATAGTGAACCAGTACCGTGAGGGAAAGGTGAAAAGCACCCCGGAAGGGGAGTGAAATAGATCCTGAAACCGTGTGCCTACAAGTAGTTAGAGCCCATTTATGGGTGATAGCGTGCCTTTTGTAGAATGAACCGGCGAGTTACGATTACATGCGAGGTTAAGTTGATAAGACGGAGCCGCAGCGAAAGCGAGTCTGAATAGGGCGAAATAGTATGTGGTTGTAGACCCGAAACCAGGTGATCTACCCATGTCCAGGGTGAAGTCCAGGTAACACTGGATGGAGGCCCGAACCCACGCACGTTGAAAAGTGCGGGGATGAGGTGTGGGTAGCGGAGAAATTCCAATCGAACTTGGAGATAGCTGGTTCTCTCCGAAATAGCTTTAGGGCTAGCCTCAAGATTTAGAGTATTGGAGGTAGAGCACTGTTTGGACTAGGGGCCCCCATCGGGTTACCGAATTCAGACAAACTCCGAATGCCAAATACTTATTCTTGGGAGTCAGACTACGAGTGATAAGATCCGTGGTCAAGAGGGAAACAGCCCAGACCACCAGCTAAGGTCCCAAAGTATACGTTAAGTGGAAAAGGATGTGGAGTTGCTTAGACAACCAGGATGTTGGCTTAGAAGCAGCCACCATTTAAAGAGTGCGTAATAGCTCACTGGTCGAGTGACTCTGCGCCGAAAATGTACCGGGGCTAAACGTATCACCGAAGCTGTGGATTGACATCTATGATGTCAGTGGTAGGAGAGCGTTCTAAGTGCGTCGAAGCTAGACCGTAAGGACTGGTGGAGCGCTTAGAAGTGAGAATGCCGGTATGAGTAGCGAAAGATGAGTGAGAATCTCATCCACCGAATGCCTAAGGTTTCCTGAGGAAGGCTCGTCCGCTCAGGGTTAGTCGGGACCTAAGCCGAGGCTGAAAAGCGTAGGCGATGGACAACAGGTTGATATTCCTGTACCACCTTTAAATCGTTTGAGCAATGGGGGGACGCAGGAGGATAGGGTAAGCGTGCTGATGGATTAGCACGTCCAAGCAGTTAGGCCGGTAATGAGGCAAATCCCATTACCATAAAAGCGGAGCTGTGACGGCGAGGGAAATATAGTACCGAAGTTCCTGATTCCACACTGCCAAGAAAAGCCTCTAGCGAGATTTATGGTGCCCGTACCGCAAACCGACACAGGTAGGCGAGGAGAGAATCCTAAGGTGAGCGAGAGAACTCTCGTTAAGGAACTCGGCAAAATGACCCCGTAACTTCGGGAGAAGGGGTGCTCTTTTGGGTGTTAAAGCCCGAGAGAGCCGCAGTGAATAGGCCCAGGCGACTGTTTAGCAAAAACACAGGTCTCTGCGAAGCCGCAAGGCGAAGTATAGGGGCTGACACCTGCCCGGTGCTGGAAGGTTAAGAGGAGGGGTTAGCACTTAGTGCGAAGCTCTGAATTGAAGCCCCAGTAAACGGCGGCCGTAACTATAACGGTCCTAAGGTAGCGAAATTCCTTGTCGGGTAAGTTCCGACCCGCACGAAAGGTGTAACGATCTGGGCACTGTCTCAACGAGAGACTCGGTGAAATTATAGTACCTGTGAAGATGCAGGTTACCCGCGACAGGACGGAAAGACCCCGTGGAGCTTTACTGCAGCCTGATATTGAATTTTGGTACAGCTTGTACAGGATAGGTAGGAGCCTTGGAAGCCGGAGCGCTAGCTTCGGTGGAGGCATTGGTGGGATACTACCCTGGCTGTATTGACATTCTAACCCGCACCCCTTATCGGGGTGGGAGACAGTGTCAGGTGGGCAGTTTGACTGGGGCGGTCGCCTCCTAAAAAGTAACGGAGGCGCCCAAAGGTTCCCTCAGAATGGTTGGAAATCATTCGTAGAGTGTAAAGGCACAAGGGAGCTTGACTGCGAGACCTACAAGTCGAGCAGGGACGAAAGTCGGGCTTAGTGATCCGGTGGTTCCGCATGGAAGGGCCATCGCTCAACGGATAAAAGCTACCCCGGGGATAACAGGCTTATCTCCCCCAAGAGTCCACATCGACGGGGAGGTTTGGCACCTCGATGTCGGCTCATCGCATCCTGGGGCTGTAGTCGGTCCCAAGGGTTGGGCTGTTCGCCCATTAAAGCGGTACGCGAGCTGGGTTCAGAACGTCGTGAGACAGTTCGGTCCCTATCCGTCGTGGGCGTAGGAAATTTGAGAGGAGCTGTCCTTAGTACGAGAGGACCGGGATGGACGCACCGCTGGTGTACCAGTTGTCTTGCCAAAGGCATCGCTGGGTAGCTATGTGCGGAAGGGATAAGTGCTGAAAGCATCTAAGCATGAAGCCCCCCTCAAGATGAGATTTCCCATAGCGTAAGCTAGTAAGATCCCTGAAAGATGATCAGGTTGATAGGTCAGAGGTGGAAGCGTGGCGACATGTGGAGCTGACTGATACTAATAGATCGAGGACTTAACTAAAAACTCTTAGCGTAAGCTAAGAAAGATTACTCATTTCTTATCTTTTACTTCATAATCTAGTTTTGAGGGAATAACCTCAAAAATAAAATAGTCTGGTGGCGATAGCGAGAAGGTCACACCCGTTCCCATACCGAACACGGAAGTTAAGCTTCTAAAGCGCCGATGGTAGTTGGGGGTTCTCCCCCTGTGAGAGTAGGACGTCGCCAGGCTTTTATTATTTTATATCGTCGCGGGGTGGAGCAGTCTGGTAGCTCGTCGGGCTCATAACCCGAAGGTCGCAGGTTCAAATCCTGTCCCCGCAATCAAACAATGAAAAATCCTTAGGAAGAAACCTAAGGATTTTTTTGTTCGTCTAAGAACTTCTAAAATGGAGAGACTGTGGATAACTAAGTAAACAGACTGATTTTATTAGTTGAAAAAGAAGTTAAAGTATAATTGAGTAATTTGAATTGAATTTTGTATTTCTTTTTGGAATTTAAGAGAAACTATTCTGTTTCCTTGAAAAAACAAGGAGACTTACTTTAGACTCATAGGTTTATTGAGTATAATAAAGGATATACCATTATTAAATTTGTATTAGGAGAAATTTATGAAAAACTTTGAATGGAAGGCAGATAATGCGGAAGAGACGATTGGTTTTGCTGAGCGAATTGGCTTGCTTTTAGAAGCAGGAGATGTAATTACTTTAGAAGGTGATCTTGGGGCTGGCAAAACAACTTTTACAAAAGGAATAGCAAAGGGGTTAGGAATAGCTAAAACGGTTAACAGTCCAACCTTTACAATAATTAAAGAGTATCAAGGGAAATTACCGTTATATCATATGGATGTCTATCGATTAAAGGATAGTGAGGAAGATTTAGGCTTTGATGAGTATTTTGAAGGGGATGGAGTTACTGTTGTGGAATGGGCCCATTTAATTGAGGACCAGCTGCCAGTGGAATTTTTGCAAATTCAATTGTTTTATGACAACACTTCAGGAAGAAAAATAGTTTTATCCCCTAAAGGTTCTCGCTATATGCAATTATGTAAGGAGTTATTTGAATGAAGATATTAGCAATAGATACGTCAAATTTTGTTTTAGGTATTGCTTTATATGAAGATGGAAAGGTAATCGGGGAGTTTATCACAAACCTGAAAAAGAATCATTCGATTAGAGCGATGCCTGCGATTGAGCAAGTAATGAAGGACTGTGATATAAAGCCAAAGGATCTTTCCAAAATTGTAGTAGCAAAAGGGCCAGGATCTTATACTGGTGTTCGGATTGGGGTAACCATTGCAAAAACACTTGCCTGGACATTAAATATTCCATTAGTAGGTGTATCTAGTCTAGAAGTACTTGCTGCATCTGTAGGACGGTATTTTGATGGTTATGTGTCTCCGCTATTCGATGCTAGAAGAGGACAGATTTATACAGGGCTTTATCAATTTGCAAGTAATGAAGTGGAAATAATAAAAAATGATCAATTGATTTTATCTACAGATTGGGCTCAGCAGCTTGCTCCATTGAAGAAAAGCGTATTATTTGTTGGGAATGATTTACCTCTTCATGAAGAAATCTTAAAGGATGGATTAGGTGATCTTGCATATTTAGCAGATGCAGTGGACTTTAACCCGAGACCGTCTATCCTTGCTATGTTAGGAGAATCAAGACCAGCTGAAGCGATACATACGTTTACACCTAATTATATACGGTTAGCAGAGGCAGAGGCAAATTGGCTGAAAGCAAATAAAAAAGAGAAAAAGGAAGACAGGGGATAATGTCAGCATTTGAATTTCGCTATATGACAGTTGCGGATATCGATGATGTTTTTAAAATCGAAACGATTTCTTTTACTACTCCTTGGAGTAAAGAGGCTTTTTATAATGAGCTAACACAAAATCGATTTGCTAAATATATTGTAATCCAACATGAAGAAGGGCTTGTCGGGTATTGTGGAGTATGGATTGTTGTAGATGAAGCTCATATTACAAATATCGCTATTTTGCCAGAATACAGAGGAAAAAAGCTTGGTGAAACGTTACTTATAAAGGTAATGGAAGAGGCGAGGCAGCTTGGTGCGACTTCTATGACATTAGAAGTACGTGTAACAAATGTTGTAGCACAGAATTTATATAGAAAACTAGGATATCAAAATGGTGCAATTAGAAAGAAGTATTACACAGATAATCAAGAAGATGCTTTAGTAATGTGGGTGAAATTATGAAAAATAATAATGTGATTATAATGGGTATGGAAACAAGCTGTGATGAAACAGCGGTTTCAATTGTAAAAAATGGAACGGAAATCCTTTCAAATATTGTTGCTTCTCAAATTGAAAGCCATAAGCGATTTGGTGGAGTCGTTCCAGAAATTGCTTCAAGACATCATGTCGAGCAAATTACGCTTGTAATGGAAGAAGCACTCTCCAAAGCAGATGTCACTTATGAAGAAATCGATGCTATTGCCGTAACAGAAGGACCGGGTTTGGTAGGAGCTCTTTTAATAGGAGTGAATGCTGCTAAAGCGATAAGTTTTGCACATGATATCCCACTTGTGGGTGTACATCATATTGCTGGGCATATTTATGCCAATCAACTTGTGGATAACTTAGAATTTCCTTTACTAGCACTCGTGGTTTCTGGTGGGCATACAGAATTAGTAGTAATGAGAGAGCATGGCCATTTTGAAGTTATAGGAGAAACAAGGGATGATGCGGCTGGAGAGGCCTATGATAAAGTTGCGAGAACACTTAATCTTCCTTATCCAGGTGGTCCACATATTGATCGACTAGCAGCAGAAGGAAATCCAAAGGCGGTTAAACTGCCAAGAGCATGGATTGAAGGGACATATGATTTTAGCTTTAGTGGTTTGAAATCAGCAGTTATCAACACTGTGCATAACGCAGAGCAACGTGGAGAAGTTATTAGACCAGAAGATTTGGCAGCTAGCTTTCAGGAAAGTGTTGTGGAAGTATTGGTATCAAAGACTGTCGAGGCGGCAGAGCAGTACCAAGTAAAGCAAGTTGTATTAGCAGGCGGGGTTGCTGCTAATAAAGGACTTAGGACAGCGCTTGTGGATAAGTTTAAAGAGATGGATTTCGTAAAATTAACGATTCCACCATTAGCTTTATGTACAGATAATGCGGCAATGATTGCTGCAGCGGGAACTATTTTCTTTGAAAAAGGGCAGCGAGCACAATTGGATTTGAACGGAAACCCAGGATTAGATATAACAATCCACAATGGAATAGAGTAAGACTTTTTCCCTATATGCGTAATTGTGAATAAATATGATGTTATATACACAATCTGTGGATAATGTGAGTAATTCATTATAGATTTGTGGATAATGTGGGTAAATATGTGGAAAGCTTATAAAACAACTTCTTAATATGTGAATAATAGTGTGGAAAAAAAGTACTGGGTAAATGAATACCCAGTACTTTTTACTTATCTGATAATTCGGTCCATTCATCCATTAAACGTTCCATGTGATCTTTTAACTGTTCAAGGTTTTTATTTAGCTCCAATACCTTTTCGTGATCTTGGAAAATTTCAGGCTCGCATAGAAGAGCTTCCTGTTCTGATACTTTTGTTTCTAGCTCTTCAATAGTTGTTTCTATTTCTTCAATTCTTCTTAATCTTTGACGTTCTAATTTTTGCGCTTCCTTGCTCATTTGGTAAGAACTTTTCTCTTCTGTCCCTGTATTTTGTGCTTGTTTTACAGCGCCATTTGCTTCTAATGCTTGAATTTCTGCTTGCTCCAGCTTCTTCTCCACATAATAATCATAGTCGCCTAAAAATTCTGTGGATCCATCCTTATCTAATTCAATCACCTTTGTCGCAATCCTGTTAATAAAATATCTGTCATGTGAAACAAAAAGAATAGTACCTGGGTAATCAATTAAGGCATTTTCAAGCACTTCTTTACTGTCTAAGTCCAAATGGTTTGTTGGCTCGTCCAAGATTAAGACATTTGGTTTCTCCATCATTAGCTTTGATAATGCGAGACGTGCCTTTTCCCCACCACTTAATGAATTTACAATTTTTAAAACATCGTCTCCTGAAAATAAGAAATTGCCAAGGACGGTCCGGATATCTTTTTCAGGGGTAAGTGGAAAATCATCCCACAACTCATTTAGTACTCGTTTATTGGAGGTTAGTTCTGCTTGTTCTTGATCGTAGTATCCAATCATGACATTCGATCCGAGTACTATGGATCCAGCATGCTTAGGCAGCTTATCAATGATTGTTTTTAATAGCGTTGATTTACCAACACCATTTGGACCAACAAGGGCAACACTATCTCCTCTATTAATTTGGAAGGAAATATGCTCAGATACCGTACTATCTTTATAGCCAATGGAAAGGTCATTAATTTTTAAAACATCATTTCCAGTTTGTTTGGTAATTTCAAAGCCAAAGGACGCCGATTTTTCATTGCCGTCAGGACGATCCATCCGTTCCATTTTATCCAAAGTTTTTCTACGGCTTTGCGCTCTTTTGGTTGTAGACGCTCGTGCTAGGTTTTTTTGAATGAATGTCTCTAATTTTGCAATTTCATCTTGTTGTTTTTCGAAAAGTTTCATTTCACGCTCATAATTTGCCGCTTTTTGCTCAAGATAACCGCTATAGTTACCAATAAACTTTTGAATATGGTGTCTGGATATTTCGTACACTTGAGTCACTACTTTATCAAGAAAATAACGGTCATGGGAAACGATTAACACGGCACCCTTGTAGCCTTGTAAGTATTGCTCTAACCAGGATAATGTTTCAATATCTAGATGGTTTGTTGGTTCGTCTAGTATTAGAATATCTGGTGTAGTTAGCAGAAGCTTTGCTAATGCTAATCTTGTTTTTTGACCACCACTTAAGGTAGAGATTTTTGTACTGTAATCGAATGTATTAAAGTTTAGTCCATGTAAAACGGAACGGATATCTGCCTCGTATTGATAGCCACCACTTTCTTTAAATTCAAATTGCAGGTGGTCATATTCCTTTAAAATTCTCTCAAAGGCGTCTGGATTTTCGATTGTGTTAGGATCTGACATCTGTTGTTCCAGTTTTCTTAAATGCTTTTCTTTTACTTGAAGCGCATGGAAAACGGTTAACATCTCATCCCAAATCGAAAGACTTGATTCTAAACCAGTGTTTTGAGCAAGATAGCCTATTTCGACATTTTTCGGCTTTATGATTTCACCGGAGTCATAAGATAGCTGCCCGGCGATTATTTTTAATAGGGTAGATTTTCCAGCTCCATTTCTTCCCACTAGAGCGATGCGGTCTCTTGTTTGTACTTCTAATTTTATATTTGATAAGATAAGTTCAGCTCCAAAGTGCTTCGATAGCTGATTTACTTGTAATAGTATCATTTCTTCACCTCAGGGGATTATGTACCATAAGTGTAACCTATAAATACGTTATCCTGCAATAAAGGGGAAATGGGAAAAAAGTGATAATAAATACACATTCTCCTTAAAATAGTGTATCATTTTCGATAGAGGTGTTATTATGGGGGAGTTTACACATTTTAATCAGGAAGGCCGTGCGAAAATGGTTGATATATCAGAAAAAACTGAAACCGCTCGCATAGCTGTTGCTCTATCTAGTATTAAAGTAAGTGAAGAAGTTTATGAGAAAATCACAAAGCAGGAAATAAAAAAGGGGGATGTACTAGCAGTTTCCCAAGTAGCAGGAATTATGGCTGCTAAAAAAACAGCTGACATTATACCTATGTGTCACCCCATTATGTTGAAGGGTGTCGATATATCGTTTCAATGGGAAAAAGATGCGGAAGATTTTCAATTGATTATTTCCGCAACCGTAAAGACAGTCGGAAGTACGGGCGTGGAAATGGAAGCATTGACTGCTGCATCTGTTACAGCGTTAACAATTTATGATATGTGTAAAAGTATGGATAAAGGGATGGTAATTGGCCCCACTTATTTAGTCGAGAAATCAGGTGGGAAAAGCGGCGATTACAAAAGAGAGCAGTAGAAATAACTGCTAATTTTTAAATATAGGTAGGGGATAAGTATGCACAATGAGGTAATGAAAATACCGCAGGCAACAGCAAAGCGGTTACCATTATACTATCGTTTTTTAAAAAACTTACATTCATCAGGCAAGCAGAGAGTGTCTTCTGCTGAATTAAGTGAAGCGGTGAAGGTAGATTCTGCAACAATAAGACGGGATTTCTCTTATTTTGGTGCGCTTGGAAAAAAGGGATATGGATACAATGTAAACTATTTATTGTCCTTTTTCCGTAAAACATTAGATCAAGATGAACTAACGAAAGTAGCTTTAATCGGTGTTGGTAATCTAGGGGTTGCCTTTTTAAAATATAACTTCTTAAAAAATAATAACACAAAAATAGAAGTAGGATTCGATGTTATAGAAGACAAGATTGGCACTTTAGTGAACGATGTGCCTATTCATCATATGGATGATTTAGAGAAAGTTCTGCAAGAGAATGGCGTAGAAGTAGCTATACTAACGGTACCGGCAAATGCGGCACAGACTATTACGGATCGTTTAGTAGAGAGCAAGATCAAAGGGATATTGAATTTCACTCCTGCTCGCTTAAATGTGCCAGCAAATGTGAGAGTTCATCATATTGATTTAGCTGTGGAGCTGCAATCACTTGTTTATTTCTTAAAGCATTATCCTACGCCGGATGTCGAGGCAGAGGAAACGGAAGAGTAAAAAGGAAATGCGTGTATAAGGGTGTAGCGGTAACTACATTCTTATACACGCATTTTTTTTAGAAAAAGTTAAAATGTGGCCTGTTGATTTCCGCTCCAATCAACTTTAGTTTAGGCAATTTAGTTTTCTTATTAAATTGCCTAAAGCCTTTCTATCATTGTTTTGGTTTTTTTGTATCGGCATGGTTTTTTTTTAGGAAAAAGTGAAAGTTGATTAATTTTATTCCTGAGCCGATATCAAAGGTTGCTAGAATGACTAATAAATACGTATAGAATCCCCAGTCTTGGTTTCTTTGTAGATCGTGGATCGCAAAATACGTAAAAAGAGCTCCGAAAATAATATATAGAACTCCTGAAAATAACGGTGATCTTCTCATTTTATAAAAATCCTCCAATAAATTGTGTTACGCCCGAATATTTTTCCTGCCATTCGATAATTCTGTCATAGTTTAATTGCATAATAACTACTAGTGTATTCATTGCGACATGGGCAAAGATTGGCACAAGGATTCTTTTTGTCTTTACATAAAGGAAGGCGAATGTAAAGCCCATGCTTGCGTATAGTAGGATATGGACAAAATCCATATGAGCAACTGCAAAGATAAGGGAACTAACTAGTGCAGAGATAAAAAATCCGAATCGCTTGTAAAGGGAACCGAAAATGATTTTGCGGAAAACAATTTCCTCTAATATCGGTCCAATGATACTTACTACCAGAATAACAAATGGTGCGGCATCAATAAGACGCATGATTTGTTCCGTGTTTTCTGATCCTGGTTTAATGCCTAATAACTGTTCAATTATTCCTGCAAAACTCTGGGCAAATAAAGATAGAAAAACACCGCCAATTGCCCAGCCGATAGAAGAAGGAATGCTCATCACATCTGCACGCATTGGATGTCTGAATTCTTTTCTTAACAAAACAAGACAGATGATTAAGGCAACGATAAAACTAACTATTAGCCAAATAACGCCAGATTGGAATTGAACCGGTTTAGAAGCTGGATTGTACCCAAGTAAATCAGCGATAAAAAGAACGACCGGAACTCCAACAAAAGTGGAGAGCTGCATGGCGATATAAGTTATTAAGATAATCCAATATTCTTTTTTCAAAATAAAAGCTCCTTTAAATAATTGATAGGTTTAATAAATTTGTGTAAAAGGAATATATCTAGGCTAATCAGTATTTATTATATTTGGGCAAAGAGACAATCATACTTCCTATTCTACTAATAAGCAGTGCTCTGTTTCAAATAGTAACAACTAAAAAATAGAAAGAGTGAATATTTAAAGCTTTAACGTATATACTTTCTAAGGGCAATAGAAACTAGAAAAAAATTTACGAAAAAATAAGTCTTGTCTCTTGCATTATGAGAAAAGATTAATTAATATAATAATTGTGTTAGCACTCATAGCGATTGAGTGCTAATAAGAAAATAAAATGTATATAATTTGAGGAGGTTGTTTCACTTGTTAAAGCCATTAGGAGATCGCATTATTATTGAGCTTGTTGAAACAGAAGAAAAAACTGCAAGTGGTATCGTATTACCGGACTCTGCTAAAGAAAAGCCTCAAGAAGGCAAAGTAGTAGCTGTAGGAACTGGTCGCGTATTAGATAACGGAGAGCGTGTTGCGCTTGAAGTATCTGTTGATGACCGCATTATCTTCTCAAAATACTCTGGTACTGAAGTGAAATACGAAGGGAAAGAGTACTTAATTCTTCGCGAGAGCGACATTTTAGCTATCGTTAGCTAATTCTATTTTAACATAAGAGATTACGTAATAAAAAATACATGAGATAACAATACTTGAGGAGGTTTTTCAAAATGGCTAAAGATATTAAATTTAGTGAAGAAGCTCGCCGTGCTATGCTGCGTGGGGTAGATGCTCTAGCAGATGCTGTAAAAGTAACACTTGGACCAAAAGGACGCAACGTGGTTCTTGAGAAAAAATATGGTTCACCACTTATCACAAATGATGGTGTAACAATCGCAAAAGAAATCGAATTAGAAGATGCATTTGAAAACATGGGTGCAAAACTTGTTGCGGAAGTAGCAAGCAAAACAAATGATGTTGCTGGGGACGGTACAACAACTGCAACAGTTCTAGCTCAAGCAATGATTCGCGAAGGACTTAAAAACGTTACAGCTGGCGCTAACCCAATGGGTATCCGCAAAGGGATGGACAAAGCGATTGCTGCTGCAATTGAAGAGTTAAAAGCTATTTCTAAACCAATTGAAGGCAAAGCTTCTATCGCACAAGTTGCTGCCATTTCTTCTGCTGATGAAGAAGTAGGACAATTAATTGCTGAAGCAATGGAACGTGTCGGTAACGACGGAGTTATCACAATCGAAGAATCAAAAGGCTTCACTACTGAATTAGATGTAGTAGAAGGTATGCAATTCGACCGTGGATATGTTTCACCTTATATGGTAACTGATTCTGATAAAATGGAAGCTGTTCTTGAAAATCCATATCTCTTAATCACAGATAAGAAGATTTCGAATATCCAAGAAATTTTACCAGTATTAGAGCAAGTAGTTCAACAAGGTAAACCATTATTAATCGTTGCAGAAGACGTAGAAGGCGAAGCAAATGCTACATTAGTATTAAACAAACTTCGCGGTACATTCACTGCAGTAGCTGTTAAAGCTCCTGGCTTCGGTGATCGTCGTAAAGCAATGCTAGAAGATATCGCTGTTCTAACTGGCGGTCAAGTAATCACAGAAGATCTTGGCTTAGAGCTTAAAACAACAACAATTGAATCTTTAGGACGCGCTGCAAAAGTAGTAATCACAAAAGAAACTACTACTATTGTTGAAGGTGCAGGTTCATCTAATGATATCCAAGCACGCGTAAACCAACTTCGTGTTCAATTAGAAGAAACTACTTCTGAATTTGACCGTGAAAAACTACAAGAGCGCCTTGCAAAACTTGCTGGTGGTGTAGCGGTAGTTAAAGTTGGTGCTGCAACAGAAACAGAATTAAAAGAACGTAAATTACGTATCGAAGACGCTCTAAACTCTACTCGTGCTGCTGTAGAAGAAGGTATCGTAGCAGGTGGTGGTACAGCACTTCTAAACGTATACAATAAAGTAGCTGCTATCCAAGCAGAAGGCGACGAAGCAACTGGTATAAACATCGTTCTACGTGCAATCGAAGAGCCAGTTCGTCAAATCGCATTCAACGCAGGCCTAGAAGGATCTGTAATCGTTGAGAAATTGAAAAACGAACCAGTAGGAACAGGCTTCAATGCTGCTAACGGCGAGTGGGTAAATATGATCGAAGCTGGTATCGTTGACCCAACTAAAGTTACTCGTTCTGCATTACAAAACGCAGGTTCTGTTGCTGCTATGTTCTTAACTACAGAAGCTGTAGTTGCTGACAAGCCAGAACCAGCTGGTAGCGCTGCAATGCCTGATATGAGCGGTATGGGTGGAATGGGCGGCATGATGTAAGGCTTTTAAGCCAAACATTTGAGAAGTAGTGAAAGCTATTTTTCGCCCTTTCTGAGAAGTAGTCATGTAATAAACTTATATCAATAGCAATAACCACTTCCTATAAAATTTTAGGGAGTGGTTTTTTGTGTTATTAAAATTTGCTTATCAAGACTTTTTGGACGACAGACGATTCAGGAACACAACTAAAACGATTATAAGAATTACGAAATGTTACTTGGTAAATTCGTGGATAACGTATGGAGAACCAAATGGTAAATGCTGAGGAAATAATTTAAGATGGATGCTTTTAAAGGAATAGAGGTTTTAAAAGGTAAAGAAAAAATAACGCTCAATACCAACCAAAAAGAATTATATATAGACTTGTGTTCCTTATTGTTGGCTATGGGAATTACAATGGAATTAGGATTTTTCATTTAGTTACTAAATAATCCTACTCTGGTTTCAACAGGACAAAGAGGAAGTTCCTTTTTTATTTTCTTCATATTATCCACCTCCATTAGTTACTAAAAGGTTTCTATATAACTTTAAGGTGCCTACTTTTCAAAAGTTCCTATCGTATATATTATGATTTTAAACTGCAATTAGTAATGTCAGCTTGATTTTTAAAAAAAGATCTATCCCTATTTCGTTTCGAAATTGGAGCTGAATGATTAAATGAAAATAAAAGAGAGAGTGGGAGAATGTATGAGTGAAAAAATTGTCTTCTTTGATCTGGACGGAACCCTATTGGATAACGAAAAATCAATACTTGAATCTACTAAAATTGCCATTAGACAGCTAAGAGAAAGAAATATAGTTCCTGCAGTTGCTACTGGACGACCGCCATCTAGAATTCAGTGGGTATTGGAAGAATTGAAAATTGAGACGTATGTTACGATCAATGGGCAGTATGTTGTTCATGAAGGGAAGGAAGTTGTAAAGGAAACTTTTAGCCGAGAATTTTTAGATGATATCACCTCTTTTGCAGCAAGTAACAAAGACCCATTGGTATATTCTAGTCTTGATGATTTGAGATCGTCTGTGGGGGATAATTATTATGTTAGGGACGTTTTTGAACCCGCCAAGATGATATATCCAATTGTTGATTCCAATTATTATCATGACAATACCATTTATAAATTAATGTTGTTTTGCGAGAGTCCAGATGAAGAGGCGTATAAACAGAGATATACAGATATGTACTTTCCAAGATGGCATAAATATGCATTAGATGTAATGCCAGCTGGGATTACAAAAGGTACAGGAATTGCTAAGTTTCTAGAAGTAACGGGAATAAAAAAAGAAAATACTTTTGCATTTGGTGATGATAAGAATGATATGGAAATGTTTGCAGCAGTCGGAACATCTGTAGCTATGGGTAATGCTGTTGCAGAATTGAAAGAAATTAGTGATTTGGTGACTTCATCTAATTCGGAAGATGGAATAATAAATGGTTTAAAACAGTTAAATTTGATTTAAAACCTTAGTTATAGCGAACCGATGATTGATCTTCCTTCTGGTGTGTATAAGACTATTGTATAAGTAAATAATTCTCTAATTACTTCTTCATGTTCTTCTTAATTTATCAGTAACATCTTTTACGGAGCTAATTTAAACTAGTGTAGCCAAAGGAGCATTACTTCTATTTCAGAGGCCTTGCTCTCATTTTTAGTCCTATCATAAATTATAGAGTTTAGGGCAAGTAGCAAAATTTATTTTTAGATTCCCCGGGCTGTTCTTTAACTATTTTCCTTTGAATGGTTTATTAGTTACCAAAAGGTTCTTATTTTACTTTAAGGTTCCTACTTCAAAAAAGTTACCAGGAGATTTATCATATTTATTATATCCGCAAGAGTGTTATAACTAGATTGGAAGGTGGAATACAGATGACACAAACTAAGATAAAACCAATTCTTTCTGTACTTGAAGATAAAATTAAATTAATTAAAACAGAGAAAGGCGCCATCTATTTAGTGGGACCTATAAATCTTCCTGTTAATTTGTTTGGAGAAACAGTCGTGTTTAAATGGTATTGCTGGTTAAATTGTGAAGAGGTAACCGAGGATTTTGATCGAATTATTGAAAAGTTATCCTCAGCTAATTTGGCTGAATTCCAGCAATCCAGTATTTTAACCTATGGCGATTTTGCCTATAGCAACGAAGCATTAATTAGAATGCATTCCATCTGTCATACAGGAGATATTTTTGGAAGCAAAAGGTGTGATTGTGGATTTCAATTAAAACAATCCATGAAAAATATTGTTGAGCATGGTACAGGAGCTTTATTTTATCTAGCAAATCACGAAGGAAGAGGAATTGGTCTATTTAGTAAAGCGATGGCTTACATTCTTCAAGAAAATGACTACGATACTGTTGAGGCAAATGAAGCGCTTGGTTTTGTTGATGATTCTAGAAATTATAGTGATGCTATTCATGTATTAGAAGCGTTGAGAAGTAAACCTGTAACCCTAATGACCAATAACCCCAAAAAAATAGAGGCATTAAAAAATGCAGGTTTAACTGTATCAGGAAGACATGCGCTATGGGGAGATCAATCAGCCTTTAATAAAAAGTATCTAGCAACAAAAGTAAACCGTTCGGGTCATATAGGAGAAGAGGAGACATTTAGTAATGACTAGTCATGAATTCTACATGGATTTGGCTATACAAAATGCAAAGACAATGAAAGGGCAGACAGATCCCAATCCGTTAGTAGGAGCTGTAATTGTTAATGACAATCGAGTAGAGGCATTGGTACCTCATGCTGAAATCCATGCCCTTCGTATGGCTGGGGAAAAGGCACAAGGTGGCAAAATTAAAGTCTTTGTAAAAGAATAACCTTACAATAGACATTTGAATTTTCCAAGAATAGCTGATTGGGCAGAACTATATAAGGGTTTATGTAAGATGAGAGTGAGATGCTAACATTTTGTTAACATTGAGGATATTAATCGAGGCTTCCCAAAAGTTCACTGAATGATTGGGAAGCCTTTTTATTTTTAACCAGGGTAAGGTAGGCACTTTGCTGCCCGATACTAGCTAATGTAGCAATATACTCATTCGTTATACACCTCTAAAATCTTACTTTATGAATTCACTTACAATTTCATATGATCTTAACCGGTCTTCATGATTAAATATAAACATATATGAAGTTAACATAATTTCATCTACTTGAGTATTTTCAATCATTTCTTCGAGTTGTTCTTTAACGGTTTGTGGGCTACCTACAATACTTCCAAATATTGATTGGTAGACAGCTTGTTTTTCATACCCATTCCAAATCTTGTCCCTATCCGCTGCTGGTTGGATTTGTACCGGCTTTCCCCGAACCAGTCAGAGAAAATGTTGTTCTGTTGAAGAAAACAACCATTTTGTCTTTTCATCGGTATCTGCTGCTGTTAGGTTCAGCCCCATCATGACATAAGGCTCTTTTAATATATCTAAAGGTCTAAAATTCTCCCTATATGACTTAATAGCAGGGGTTGTGAAGGATGGAGAAAAGTGACCAGCAAATGAAAAAAGGAAGACCTAACTGGGCTGTTAAGCGTGCGCTAAAATCACTTGATCCTAATAACCATATAGGTATTTGTAATCCTTCGCCTGGGATAGCTTTTACTGGATTATTTGAAGCAAATTTAGCTGGATTAAAATAAGCCATCAATTCATTCAATTGATCAGGAAATTCAACATTTCTATCTCTTCTTAAAGCACGTGCTGTTAATTGATCAGTAACTGGTGCACGGCCCAACCCTAAATCTATACGGTTAGGGTATAGGGACTCTAATGTGCCAAATTGCTCTGCGATGATTAAGGAAGAGTGGTTGAGTAACATAATCCCACCAGATCCAACGCGTATTTTGGATGTTCTAGCGGCTATGTGGCTTATGAGGACGGAAGTAGCAGAACTTGCGATTGGCGCCATATTATGGTGTTCTGCCACCTAGTAACGATTAAATCCCCATTCCTCAGCATGCTGCGCCAAATCAAGCGAGTTCTTAAAAGAATCAGCGGGTGTATACTCCCAGCACTAACGGTCCAGTAGATAGGAGGTAGACTAATGAGCTTTAAAATGTCCAGAAAGCAGTATGCTGATATGTTTGGTCCAACAGTTGGGGATGCCGTCCGTTTGGCAGATACCGAACTATTTAATGAAATCGAAAAAGATTATACAACATATGGAGACGAAGTGAAGTTTGACGGTGGCAAGGTGATCCGGGAAGGAATGGGGCAGCATCCTTTAGCAACTAGAGCGGAGAGTCTCGATTTAGTTTTCACCAATGCCATTATTCTCGATTATACAGGCATTTATAAAGCTGGTATTGGTGTAAAGGATGGTTATATTGCTATTGGTAAAGCGGGAAACCCATTATTGATGGGCAATGTTGAACTCATGTATTCAAAAAATAAGAAAAGATCTAATTAACTGGCGTGGACAAAATCAAGAACATCATGCCTTCGAAGAGAACAGTTATAAGTTTGTCCACTCCAAAACTAGCGATGAAGTTAAAATTGTTTTTAAAGCAGTTAGAGACTTAGCAGATTTATTGTTTACAGAAAAACAAATAGACTATGTGGAAAGTTCGATTCAAGGGCTTGAAAGAGTGTTTAGAAGCTTAGAGGCAAAACTAAATAATTCAGGTTTTATGAATAATGCCCCTATAATAGACATTGATGAAGCTAAAGAGTAAAAGTTAAAGGCTGAGAAAAGCTTAGATTTACTATAAAACTAGAAGAGAAAAATTAAAAATGTTTACTGTACAACAATAACATATAAAAAATAAAAGACCATCCTGCCAAAACGGTGGCTGGATGGTCTTTCTAAAATAACTCCCTGTCAAAGCGGTGACTGGAAGTAATACATGATATAATATATGTTAATTATAATGAAATATTCACTTATAGTCAAGAAGGTGACGACATTTGAAATACTCTATCTTTTTCGATGAGTCAAATAAATTAGATGCAGAGAAAAAATATTCCTATTATGGCGCATATGGTGTAGAACAAAATAAGTGTGAAAAAATAGTTGAAGATATTCAACAAATATTAAGGTTGACTGGTAAGAAAAGTGAATATCATTTTACTGAATACAACAATGATAAGGATATTGCTCCATACTTGTATTGTTTACATCATTTTCTTAAAACAAACTTTCAAATTAACATTTTTGTGGTAGATAATGATACAGCATTATACTTTTCTAAGAGCGCTGATATTTCAGTCACAGAATTACGTAACTTGTTTTACGTTAAAATTCCCGAAAGACTATTTTACGGTTTGACTAGAGGTCTTTCAGATGATTATAGAACGGTTGAAATTATTGTTGATCACAGCCCTGAATATGGAAAGATGAGAGTATATTCAAAGCTAAAACAGCAAATGAATGCACACGCAATATATCGTGGAATGAAATATTATGTTAATAAGGCTTGGTATAAGGATTCACATAAATCAATCCCTCTTCAAATTGTAGATTTATTTATGGGGATTGTTGTGTTTTTAATGGAGAAGTCTTACCTGAACCTTGAAGACGATAAACCAATAATTAAAAGTGATCTTATTTACCGTTTTTTAATCGAAGGCAATAATATAGATTTATTTCAGAAGCAAATCAACATTTTTAAATGGGATGGACAAAAAGACATTATTCATGAGGTGGATATCTCAGAATATTTGTCTCAATTTATTGTTTTTAAAACCCAATTTGATGTTGGAGAAATGACAAAGATTTCTAACATTAAATTACCAAATGAAAGTACTAAAGATTTACGGTTGAAATTGGGATATACAAATAATCAATTAAGGATGTTACTTGGATATCTTGACCAACTAGATGGCAAAGGAAGAAATACTTTTATCATGCAAAATTACTATAATGAATTTTAGTTTATGCTAACATTTTGCTAACGCACTCATCTCCAAACCGTAAATTCAGGTTAACGATGTTACAGTAAGAAATTAACAAAAGCTTGATACTGCATTCTCATCACACATCATTGTAGAAAAACACACTCTCACCATAGGGGCGGCATGATGTAATAAGCCCCTCGAACCCTTGAAAGATAAGGATTTGTTGGTAAGATGAGAGTCGTTTGCTAACATTGAAGTAAATTAACGGAGGCTTCTCATGAGTTCACTGAACTTTTGAGAGGCTTCTTTTTTCATTTCTTGGGTAACGTGGAGATACACATTTTTCGTAATTTGATCGTCAGTATGTCCTAGACGGTCCATGATTTGTTCGAGTGACACACGGGCTACGGCTAGTAGGGATGTATGAGTGTGTCGCAAAGAGTGTGGTGTTAACTCTTCATTTAGATTTGCGATTTTTAGTAGCCTTTTCATACGGTCTCGAACATTTTTGATCACAATAGAATAACCGTACTGTCGTTGCATTTTGGCAAAGATAAAATCTTGGTTATAGTAGGCATCCCCTAATCGCTCGATTACCTCTTCTTGAACCTTTTTATGTTCCTTTAGCGCCTCGATGACATCTTCATCTACAATGACTTTCCTTCTCGATTTTCTCGTTTTTGGAGTACCCAGTTGATATTTCAGAGCATTATTGCTTGGATTGTAACACGTTTTTGTGATGCTGATGGTGTGATTCACAAAATCAATATCTTTCCATTTGAGTGCGATTAACTCCCCAGCTCGAATACCTAATAGGAAAGAATGAGAAATGCTAAGTAATCGTGTTCCAAACCATGTTCTTTGGCTGTTTTTAAAAACAAGGCAAGTTCTTCTTTTTCCAACTGTTCGAGGGTTTTCTTATCTTTTTTAGGTAAGCAAATTCTGCTCGGTCTTTTTTAATAAGCGGTTATCCAACTAAGAAGGAGGCAGAAGTAGCTGCTACCGCTCTCGTTCATGAACTTGAGCAAGGATTTTACATCGAGGAATCCTGTCAGACCTTTAATGATTTTAGAAATATCCTTTCATTTCATTGAATGACCTCACTTTATAATGTATTTTGTAACAAATATCCATTATGTCCTGTAAGGAAGTTAATAATTCGTCTTGTAAGAGGGATAAGTACTTTAATAGGCGATTTAAATAAGGAAGATAATAAAGTTATTCCATATTATCTTAAGGTATATGAGAGGAATTTTTGATAGAATGGGAATAAGAAGTAACTACCTTGTAAAGGGGGAGTACAAATGTTATGGGAACAAGTTCGAAAAGCATACCCAGATAAATGGGTTGTAATTGAGGCAATTGAAGCGCACTCAGAGAGTAATTATCGAATAGTAGATGAAATAGCCGTAATAGATTCTTTTGATGACTCAATGGAGGCATTTCGGCGACATCATGAATTACACAAGCAAAAACCTAACCGTGAACTTTACTTTTTCCATACTTCTAGAGAAAATCTCGATATACGGGAGAAGAAATGGACAGGACTTAGAAAAATATGATTCTGATAAAAGAATTATCAGAATTACCATATATAGAGGCTACTGTAACTTTTCGCGGGCAAAGCTTGAAGCTAGAAAATGTTTTACTTGATACTGGCTCTGCTGGAACCATCTTTAATGTGAATAAACTTGAAGAAATAGGGGTAAAGCCAGAAGCAAACGATGTAACACAAACTATTCAAGGAGTCGGTGGACTTGAGTTCGTTTATACAAAAAATGTAGATAGAATATCTATTCAGGATGAAATAGAGATACAAAACTTCAATGTTGAATTAGGTTCAATGGATTACGGTCTTGAGATTGATGGTATTATCGGATACGATTTCATGAAGGAAGTTGGTCTTGTTATTGACTTGCAAAGACTTAATATATCAATAAAGTAAATCCTCTTCAAAGGGGATATTTTTTTGCCGTATACACAACAAGTAATGTCTTTTAAGGTTCTATGTACCTTGAAAGCAACCATTGCTTTCAAGGTTTTTTGGTGTGCTGTGAAAGACACATCAGAGATGAGGGATGGCCCCTCGATGGAGGTTGAATCAGGTAAATCTCCGTTAAAGATGTTACAGCCAAAAACATCCAAAACGTTGATTTACCGCGTTTTTTGCACCTCTCGTTAACGATATTACACCCTCAAAGCTTACGGGCGGCATGATGTAATCAAGCTTGCTTGAATCCCTATTAAGAAGAAGATTTTTAGCACCCCTGAAAAGACTGATGGGGTATAAAAAGATAACGTTTTTCAAATAGGGTTCTAAATGAGAGGCTTACCAAAAGTTCTTTGAACTTTTGGTAAGCCTCTTTTTTATTTCTTGGAAACGTAAAAGTAAATAGTTTACATGTATCCTCATTATTATGCCTTAATTGCTCTATGATTGTAGACTAATTCGTAATAGAGAAACTAAAAATATGAATGGGTTCTTTTCCGCTGCATGAAAGTTTTAAAAAAAGGAATAATAAACATATTTAGTTGTGATAGGAGGATAACAATGAAAGTCACTGAAAATGCTTTGTCTTTCTTTGCTCTAGGCGGTATAAATGAAATTGGAAAAAATATGTATGTGGTTCAATATGAGGACGAGATTTTTATCATTGATTGTGGCGGTAAATTTCCTGATGAAAGCTTACTGGGGATTGATTTAATTATTCCTGATATAACTTATTTAGAAGAGAATAAGGATAAAATCAAGGCTTTACTTATTACCCATGGTCACGAAGACCATATAGGTGGTATTCCTTATTTCCTAAGAAAATTAAATGTTCCAATTTATGCTACGCATTTCACCCTAGGTTTAATAGAATTAAAAATCGACGAGCATAGGTTAAGAGGAGATACTAAATTAATTACCATAGACTCCAATTCAAAGTTGGAATTTGGACAAGTTCAAGTTTCTTTTTTTAAAGTGAGTCATAGTATACCTGACTGTCTTGGAATTGTTTTTCATACGGCAGAAGGAAATGTTGTCCACACTGGTGATTTTAAGTTTGACTTAACACCAGCCAATAACCAATTTGCCGATATACATAAGATGGCAGAAATCGGCCAGCAGGGAGTTTTAGCTTTAATATCTGAAAGTACCAACGCAGAGCGTAAAGGAATGACTCCTTCTGAACAAATGGTAGGATCCCATATGGACGAAGCCTTTATAAAGGCAACCGGCAAAATTTTCATTTCTACATTTGCATCGAATGTTAATCGAATTCAGCAAGTAGTGGAATCTGCAATGAAAACAAATCGAAAAATAGCTTTGCTTGGTCGCAGTATGGTGAATATTGTGAATGTAGCTATTGAACGTGGGTATCTTAATATGCCAGAGGGAATGTTAATCGATGCCAGCGAAATAGATAAACTCCCACCAGAAAAAGTTGCTATTCTGTGTACAGGAAGTCAAGGCGAGCCGATGGCAGCTTTATCACGGTTAGCAAGTGGTAACTTTCGCGATGTTTCCATTTATCCTGGGGATACGGTTATTTTAGCAGCATCCCCAATCCCCGGAAACGAAAAAGATGTTTCGAAAATCATAGATAATTTATTTCAACTCGGTGCTAAAGTAATTTATGGTTCCGGCAGTACGACTGGAATGCACGTTTCTGGTCACGGCTATCAAGAAGACCTAAAGCTTATGTTAACCTTAATGAAACCGACTTATTTTGTGCCGATTCATGGTGAATTCCGTATGCTTCATCATCATCAGATATTAGCTGAATCAGTTGGAGTGAAAAGGGAAAATACCTTTATTATTAAAAATGGGGAAGTCCTTGATATCAAAAATGGGGTGGCTTTTCAGACTCGCTCTATTCCAGCGGGGGATACGTATGTAGATGGAATGGGTGTTGGCGATGTTGGAGATATTGTATTACGTGATAGAAAGCAACTATCAGAGGATGGGATGCTTGTTGTCGTTATCACGATTAGCAAGGTAGATAGGAAGCTTATTTCCGGACCTGATACGATTACCCGGGGATTTGTTTACGCCCGTAACGCAGATGAGCTACTAAAAGAAGTAAATCGTTTGGCGAAAAAGGCTGTGAACGACTTGCAATCAGAGAATATCCGGCAATGGAATGTAATGAAACAAAACATAAAAAAATCAGTTGGACAGTATCTATTTAATCAAACGAAGAGAAAGCCGATGATTCTTCCAATTATTATTGAGATTTAGAGATAAAAAAGATGTGTTTCAAGGTATCTTATTTATTTTGTCATAGGCTCTGTTATAACGGAATGCTGATTTTACTGTGTTTGAAAAATAAACGGTATCATTCCGTTTAAATTGGGAAATGTCCATATTTCCTTAAAAATAAAGGAGGTTTTTCCGTTTATAGTATCCAAATCTTTGTATTTTGTCTTATTTAGAGCAGTTAGTCGGAATATCTCCGTTTATATCTGCAACTTAAGCTCCCTCTATATACAGTAGTCGGAAATTTTCCGCCTATGAGTTCTCCTATCTACAAGAAAATCAACAATGAATAATATCAGAGCCTTGTCATAAAAAGAATGGAAGCTATCACTTAAGCTTCCATTCTTTTTATGACCGATTTCAACTAACAGGGGACTTAATGTGATGCATTATACCCTTTTGAAAACTCGATACTTAAATTATTATTAACCTTTCAATCTATCTGCAACCTACCAATCCCGATCCATCCTACAAACAAATTCACTTCCCCTCACCAAATACATATCTATTTAAAAAATCATTCCGAAACTTACCATTTGGGTCATACTTCATAAGCAGTTGCTGAAAGTCAGGCATTTTTTCATAAAGTGATTGTATTTTTTCAGGGGAGGTTGTAAACAGTTTCCCCCAATGTGGCTTTGCTTGGAAAGGCTCAAGCTTGGCTTCGATTAGTGGCAGTACCTGTTGAACTTCCTCCCATTTATCCTGCCAGGTAAAGTGAAAGGCAACGGAATCCTGCTTATAGGATGGACTTAACCAAAGTTCGTCCTGTGCAATTGTCCGTACTTCGGATATAAATAAATGTGGTGCAATTTGTTCACGGATTTCACTAAGTGCACAAAGAGCTTCATAGGCATGCTCTCGGGCCATTATATATTCACTTTGTAGCTCCTGACCCTTACTTGGCGTGAAGTCCATTCGGAAGTGTGGCATGCGATCAAGCCAGTCCCCTGGCACGCCAAGCTGTGCTGTACAATTCTCTGCGCCGACTCCTGGGACGGGATGGAGATTTTCTGTGGCGGCTTTTGCTCCATAAAAGTTTTCTCCTAACGAAAAATGCTGCTCATCTGTCAGTTTGCTTTTCAGCCATACTTGATTAAACGTTTCGTCCTGCCAGTCGGTAAATAGGCTGACACTATAAGCGCTAGAATAAATGGCATCAAAGTCGTCAGCTAGTTGTGCTAATGGAAGCTTTTCATAAACATCCTGCCTCATTTGATGAGCAGGAAGGATATCTAGTGTTAGCTTTGTGACAACCCCGATTCCACCTAGTCCTACGACAGCTCCCTGTAACTCCTCTTCTGATTTTTCCCTTGAAAAGGTTACAATACTTCCATCCGCGGTAACAACTTCCATCGCACGTACTGCTGCAGCTAAATTTTGATTGCTATTACCTGAACCATGTGTCGCTGTTGCACAAGCTCCAGCAACGGAAATATGGGGAAGGGAAGCGAGATTATGTAAGGCATAGCCATGTTGCTGAAGAATATGGCAAAGGTCTCCATACTTTATTCCAGCTTCTACGGTTACGCTTTCATTTTCGTGGTTAATGTGTAAGACCTTGTTAAGCTTTTGCAAGGATACTATATTATCAATTGAATCTGCAATGCTATTAAACGAGTGACGCGTTCCGATTACACGAAGCTTGGTTAATCTTGAAACCAATTGTTGAACTTCTTCAACTGTTTCTGGTTCATGCCAGCTAGTCGTGCTATATTGAAAATTACCAGCCCAATTTCTTTCCAAAACCATGAGTCCCACTCCTTTTTTGCTGTTTTATGTAGTTTAACTATACACATAAGAAGAGGGAATTTTCAATTATTATGATTTGTAATAATAAAGGTAATTAGTCCTATTTTTCATTTTTGATGTCTAAAGAAAAAATACTAGCATCGACAAGAAACTAAATGTTCTTTATAATGGTATAGTAATATATGTTCGTGAAATTAGTACTATGTTTTCTAAAATTGAAAAAGGCAAACTTATCGAAAGGTAAGGACGCAAAGCTACGAGTCTAAAATCCACTAGGATAATGATAGTCGGGTTGCCAAGAATAACCACAAACGATTATTTGGCTATCCCTATCTATGTCTGGGATAGCTTTTTGCTTTGGACATCAGTAGAAAATAATAATGTTTAGCAGACTGAGGAAAGGGAGACAAAAGATGATTGTAGTAGACAAAAAGAAGTATAAAATGGCAATTAACGAAAGCTCGAACGAAATTCATGTTCAGGTCCATGGGTTGATGAGAGAGGGAGACGTAGAGGAATATATGATTGATTTACAGGAAACGATTAATAAAGTATCAAGAAGAGATTATACCTTTGTTGTTGATGCTACTCACCAAACACCAGTCCCATCAAAGGTTGTACCACAGCTGGAACAAACGATGCAATTCTACTCTAGCTTAGGTTTTAAGGATGTTCTTGTAGTAAAACCTTCGTCTAAGATTGCCCAAGTGCAGATTAGAAATGCCTTAGAAAGAATTGATTTCGCAGGTACGTTTATTGATCGTGTATCTCATTCTATGTAAAGTTTGGTTTCGATATTAAGGGGATTTTTAATTTAAATTGAAAGGGAGTCATAAAGTGCAAAAGGTACAAGCATTATATGAATATGAAATTATAACAAAGGAACAAACAGCTTTGATTGATAAGGCTGCTGATTGTCTTGCAAGCTCATTTATTGGAGTAGATATAGCAGGTAAATGGGTTCAAGAGCCAATGGTAGGTCAATTAAAAATAGGCTACGAAGATTTCTATCAGTTTACGAAGGATTATATAGATTCAACTGTGGAGCAAGGCTATTGTGCAGTTGCTCTAGATCGTAATCAAAATGTGGTCGGTGTACTTGCTGGAGACACAAATGCACCAGAAATTATTGGAGAAGATGTATTTGAAGGTTCCTTTTCTGATATGAATGTTATTCTACATGTTCTGGAAGATGTAGATAAACGTTTCATGGCAGATTATAAAGAACGCACTGGAAAAGAAATGAAGGATGAAGAGATGCTGCATTTATTCATGTTAGGAGTAACAGCTGAACATGAACGTCATGAAGTTATTAAACAATTGGGAAATATATTAATAACGAAGGCATCTTCACAAGGTTTGAAGGCTGTGTTAGCAGAAGCGACAAATCCTAAGTCCATACGTGTGATGGAGAAATATCATAATATGGAGAAATATAAAGATATAGAAGGAAATTATATTGTTCATAAATATGAAGAGAATAGTAGATTAAATGGTATTTCTTCAACGATAGCTGACGGCACTTATATACTTATTAAAGAGCTTTAACATTTTCATTCTGTCTAATTAAATTTATAAATAGGAGAGTAATTTATTATGGAAGCTATATTGTTAGCTATTATTGTTATCTTATTGGGAACAACAGTGTATTTTGCTTACCGATATTTTGCGCTAAAGCATCATCCATATATCAATAAAGAAATCATAAATGGGATGAAAGAAATAGCAGCAGGTAATAGAAGCAGCAAAGTAGAAGGGACAAGCTCTTATCATGTGACATACAATCAACTAATTGTATTTTTAGATCGTGTAAGAGAAAAGTTTTTTTCCTTTTCCAAAAATGTACATACAAAAGGTGAAAATCTAGCTGAAATCGGTGAAAATGCCATGGAGAAGGCGGATATTGTCAGAGCTGCAATTGATGAGGTAGGAAGAGGGCTACAAAAACAATTAGTCGCTACAGAGGAAAGCGCCCTATCGATGGAAGAAATGGCTCAGGCAATCGAAGATTTATCGATAAGGTCCAATCAAATTTCAGAACAGTCGAATACAACTTTAGAATTGACGCAAGAAGGAAATGTGAAGTTAAAGGACTCTTTAGGAAAAATGGAGCAATTTAACCAAACAATCAATACAACCTTTCATGCCATTAATAAGCTTGGAGAAAAGTCCCAAGAGATTGGTACAATTGTAAAAGTAATTACAGGAATTTCCGAACAAATTAATTTATTGGCATTAAATGCTGCAATCGAAGCTGCTCGTGCAGGTGAACATGGTAAAGGCTTTGCAGTTGTAGCAGATGAAGTGCGAAAACTGGCTGAACAGTCCCGTCAATCTTCTTCTGAAGTATCTAGTATTGTAAGAAATATCCAAGAAGAAACAGGAATAGTTGTGAAATCAATGCAGCAGGGTACAGAAGAGTTTAAAGACACGAACACGAATATTTTAGAAGTTGGTACGATGTTCGAACAAATTCTCTCGACTACAAAGGTCATTGCTGAAAATAATGAAAATTCTTCTGCGAGTACAGAAGAATTATCCTCGGCTTCTCAACAAATCATGACAACGATTGTTCAGATAGCGACTATTTCGCGAGAATCTGTTGAAATGTTTGAGGAATTAATCGGGATTAGTGATGACGAACTGCAAACCATTCAAAATCTAGTTCAGGAAGCAGAGAATCTTTTAGCGCTGAAAAATGATGTAGACAAACTACTATCTACATGGAATCAACATGCTGAAGATAACAGTAGCATAGCGGTATAAGCTATATAATTGCTTCTCATAGGTTAATCAAATGTGTGAGAAGCTTTCATTTGCAATTGTATAGCGATAACAATAAAAGTATTTTGTAATATTCCTTCGATAATAGCAAACTCATTGAAAGATGGGGACGCAAAGCTGCGGGCCTAAAGAAATAATTTCTATGGCAGCCGGGTTGCCGAAAAGGTTGGATAGTTACTAATGAAGCGATATTTTGCTTTTTTATGTCCTCCTTTGGGTGGACTTTTTTTGATTTGTTTGTCGTAGCAGAAGGAATGGTATTCAAAAGGAAAGGGAGTAGAAATGGCACAACAAGAACAATGGAAATCGAAAATAGGCTTTGTTTTAGCTGCAGCTGGATCAGCGATAGGGTTGGGGGCTATTTGGAAATTTCCTTATGTAGCTGGAACAGGTGGCGGTGGAGCCTTCCTCTTACTCTTTTTAGCATTTACCTTAGTTTTAGGAATGCCCTTATTATTAGGAGAATTTATGATTGGGAGAATGGGACAAAGTAGTCCGATTCAAACATATGGCAAGTTAGCCTTGAATCCGAAGTGGAACTTTATTGGGAAAATCGGTGTTTTTACAAGCTTTTTACTTTTATCGTTCTATAGTGTTGTAGGCGGCTGGATTATTTTATATATTGTAAAGCTTTTGAGCGGTGGCTTAGCTGGATTGACTCAGGATCAGTACGGGGAGCTTTTTGGCGACATTATTTCTAATTCATATTCCACTATTGCAGCACAGCTTGTATTTATGCTTGTTACGATTCTTGTCGTTGCAAAAGGGGTTCAAAAAGGGATTGAGTTAGCAAGCAAGGTGATGATGCCTGCGTTACTTATTTTATTTTTACTATTAGTGATTCGTTCTTTAAGTTTGGATGGAGCAATGGAGGGTGTGAAATTTTTACTTGTACCAGACTTTTCAAAGCTGACATCTGAGAGTATCCTATTTGCCCTTGGGCAAGCATTTTTTACCTTGTCATTAGGTGTTTCGGTTATGCTTACATATGCTTCTTATTTACCTAAGACGCAAAATTTACCTCAATCAGCTGTTTCTATCATTATCTTAAATATTGTTATTGCTTTATTAGCAGGACTAGCTATTTTCCCAGGCGTTTTCTCCTTTGGTATGGAACCGAATGCAGGACCTGTTTTAATCTTCTCGGTTTTACCTGCAGTGTTTGCCCATATGCCTTTTGGGACGCTTTTCTTCTTGGCATTTTTACTACTATTCTTGTTTGCTGCTTTTACTTCTGCTTTCTCCATGATTGAAATTATTGTAGCGGCAGTTACGAAAAATGATGCAAGTAAACGGAAGAAAAGTACTTGGGTAATTGGAATGCTGATTTTTATCGTTGGTGTTCCATCCTGTCTATCTTATGGTGTACTTGCAGATGTCCATATTTTTAATAAGACGATTTTTGACCTGATGGATTACACGGTCAGTAATATCTTAATGCCTTTAGGTGCGTTATTAATTGCGATTTTTGTATCACGAAAAATTCCAAAAGGAGATTTGTTTGCGGAATTAAAGCAAGGATCGAGTGTAGGATACACATTCTTTTCCATCTGTTATTTTCTGTTGAAGTACATCGTTCCCATTGCGATTATCGTCGTTTTTTTAGACGCAGCAGGATTATCGGATTGGATTATCGCTTTGTTTAAATAAAAACTACTTTTAGTAAGAACATCAGGGAGGTCGAACAATGAAGGAAATACAAGAATTGTTTCCTAGTATGGATGGAAATGACTTTCAGCGAGAGGAATTATTGTCCTACTTTAAGACAATTTTAACGAAAATAGATGAATTAAAGGATCCTAACAAACTAACGCTAGGAGAAATGCCGGAATACACAGAGGACTACTATAATCGTGTTATTGAAAAGGCAGATGTTCCGAAAACGGGTGTATCAATGGAGGAAGTGATGCAGAAGCTTCTAAAATTGGTGGAAGGACATCGATATGTAAATAGAAACTATGTGGCCAATGCGGCGCCCCTTCCGAATATTGCTAGTATCATCGGGAATTTAGTAATGGTGCTTATCAATGGGAACAATCTTTGGGATGTAGAAGGTCCGGCGGCGGCTACAGCAGAGGTCGAAGTAACAAGCATGCTGTCCAAGCTAATCGGCTATGATGAAAATCTAAGTGCCGGCTACACAACCTGGGGGGGACAAGGTGCTGTTTTTAATTCTTTACGCCTTGCGATTGCACGTTATGCCCCTTCCTCTAATCAAATGGGTATTCCGAAAAATCTTTATTGCTTCTGTTCAGAGTTATCCCACTACAGCTTGTATAAATCTGTAGAAGCAACGGGGATTGGGGTAGAAAACATGGTTCGTGTGAAAGTGAATCAGGATCATTCTATGAATCTCAAAGATTTAAAAGAAAAAATGGAGCAGGTAATTTCAAATGGCGGTGTTCCACTTTATATTCTTGCAACAATGGGAACAACTGATACATTTGGGATTGATGACATAGGGGCAATGAAGCAGCTAGCGGAAGAGCTAGAACGCAAGCATTGTCTAAGACCAATCTATATTCATGCCGACTCAGCAATGGGAGGAATGTATACCTTCTTTAATGATTACGACTTTGACAGTAACCCACTTCAATTGGAAGACAACGTTAAGGGGGTATTGAAATCCTATCAACAGAAGTTTAAACAGATCAAACTTGCAGATAGTATGGTCTTTGATTTCCATAAGCTAGGACAAACACCGTATATTACGAGTTTATTTTTAATGAAGAACAGAGAGAACTTAATGTATGTCGATTTAGACGAAGAGGAAACGCCCTATGTTGGGAATCGTGGGTATGGAAGCTATCATACAGGCTACACATTAGAATGCTCGCGAATGGGAAGTGCTCTTTCAATCTATGCATCGTTATTAGCATTTGGGATGGAAGGATATCAGAAGCTTCTAGCCAACTATATTCGCGTTAATAGTAAGTTTAGGGAAATGTTAATAAGCGAGATTTCGAATGTAGCAATTACGAATGAAGTTTCGCCGATTACAACATTCCGTTTTTATCCTGAAATTTCTAAATGGAAGGAAGAATCGGGCGGACTTTTAACGGTGGAAGAAATAAACGAAATTAATCAATTTAATGATGAGTTTGCAGAAGTAATTGGTGCCGAACGAGATACGGTTTTCTTTGGAAATACAAAAAAGCAGCGTCTCGTAGAAGCAGCCAATTCAAATAAACGAATACCTGTATATGCACATAAATTTTTCACGATTTCGCCCTATTCAACGATGGAAGAGGTAGATCGTTATGTTGAATTTTTAAGAGAGCATTTTGAGTTTTTCTTGAAAATGAAAAAGGTAGTTGTTCATTAAAAGGGAATATGAGAATTGTTCATGGATATAAAGTAAGATTAAATCCCCCTGCCATAGCAGGAGGATTTTTTACATTGTGAAAACTTTGCTTCTTTTCCGCTGTAAATATCTAGATTAAAAAATGCTGGAAATAATCATTCTCATAAATAGTCGTGCATTTTAACGTAATGTAAAAAATTTACTCTCCCTTTACATAAAATCTCGTTTTTGTTGATAAATCAAACATCCCTCCAAAGAAAATTCTGAATCTTATTAATAATAACTTTACATTCCTCCCCAAAGTAGCTTTATATTTATTTTCTAAAATTTAATTAGTAGAGGAAACAACATTGTTAATAATTCTATCAAAGGAGTGAGGGATTTTTATGCATTTTGCTTCAACGTTAGCTTGGGCTTATCCGGTAGACGAAGTGGTACAGCTTGCCAAGCAGAGCGAATTATCAGGACTGGAGGTTTGGGCAGAGCAGGTATGGTTTCACGGGACAAATCCAGAAAAAATCCGAGAAGCTAATCGAGATCAGTCTATCAACCTGACTATGCATGCCGCAAGCTGGGATTTGAACATCTGTTCTTTAGAAAAAGAGATAAGAGAAAGCTCTGTAAGGCAAATTCAGCATTCCATTAAGCTAGCAGATGAGATAGGTGCAGACTCTATAACATTCCACCCGGGGCGGTTGACGCTTCCCCAAATGAAACAGGAAATATATGAAACTTTAATGATGGAATCTATTTTTACATTAATAGAAACAGCGAAACGGTATAAGAAAACCCTTAGCATAGAGTTGATGGAGATAAAAGCAAAGGAATTTGTGACAAGTCCTGATACGATGAATCGATTGATAGCAGATTTTTTACCGGAACTTAAAACAACCTTTGATGTTGCTCATATTTCGGAGGACGTTCCTCAGCATGTCTTTGCCGAATTAATAAATGTGGACAAAATTCATATTAGTGATAATTCTAAAAGTCAGCTACATGTTCCTCTTGGTACGGGTATACTTGATCGCAATATGCTGAAAGAATTTTTTTCTATCTCTTCTATCCCTGTTGTAGTCGAGGGTTTCGATCCATCGGAAAGCTTGAACTGGTGGAAGCATAATCTTCACTATTTAAAAAGCCTGGAAATGATGAAAGGGGTGCCTCAATGAAGATTTTGGTGACAAACGATGATGGCATTTTTGCTCCCGGTCTTCAGGCGCTTGTTGAAGTGTTGCAGCATTTTGCTGATGTTTATGTGTCCTGTCCAGATCAGGAAAGAAGTGCAGTCAGTCACTCGATAACCTTAAGAGTACCTTTAAAAGCAAAGCCGCTTCCTCTTTTTCCTGGTGTAAAAGGCTGTTGGGCAGTTAATGGGACACCAGCAGATTGTGTGAAGCTGGGGATTGAAGTGCTTATGAAGAATCCACCTGACCTTGTTATCTCGGGAATAAATCATGGACCAAATCTGGGTCGTGATCTTTATTATTCAGGAACAATGGCTGGGGCTGTAGAAGGATTGCTTTATGGCATTCCTGCTGTGGCAGTATCATTAAATGCCTTTTCTGACATGGACATTAATTATGAAAAGGTAAAAAGGCTATTTTATCCTATTGTGGAGGTGCTTCTACAGAACAAGATTCCAAAGGGGGTTTTCTTGAACGTGAACTTGCCTTATTTATCTAGGGAAATGTGTAAGGGAGTCCGCACTGTTCCCCTTGATATGAAGGTTGCCCGCTATTCCTATGTAGGCTTGAATGATCCCCATGGACAAGTCTATTACTGGTTGAAGGATCAGCTACATAATATGAAAGATTTTGAGAAAGATAGTGATTACTTTTTACTAAGAAATGGGTTTGTCACTGTATCACCGATTGAGTTTAGAACGTTTCATAAAAGAAAACAAGAACAAATTGAAAGATGGTTTTCCCATTTAAATTTTGCAAGTACAGATGAGGAGGAAATAGATTATGCGTAAATGGATGCTTGTTTTAATAATTGGAATATTGATGGCTTTTGCTGCAGGTTGCGGTAGTAAGGAAAGCAGTGAGACAAGTAATGCTTCAGAAGATACTAATATTACAGAGGCGAAGGTAGAAGGAGCTCTTCATTTTTATACTTCTCAGCCAGATGCAGATGCGGCCAAATTGGTAGAAGCGTTTCAGGCTAAATATCCTGATGTAAAGGTGGAAACCTTCCGTTCAGGTACAGAGGAAGTAATTTCAAAAATTAAAGCGGAAAAAATGGCTGGGAAGATTCAGGCAGATGTACTGCTGGTTGCAGATGCTGTAACGTTCGAAAGCTTAAAGGAAGAGGATATGCTTCAAGCATATGAAACAGGAGAAGCAGCTGAAATCCCTACAGAGCTTATTGATCCAGATCATACTTACTTTGGAACAAAGGTCATGGCTACTGGCCTAGTTGTAAATACAGAAAATGTAAAAGAAATGCCTACGAGCTGGAATGCGCTGACTTCTAAAGAGGCAAAAGGGAAAATTATTATGCCAAGCCCGTTATATTCTGGTGCTGCTGCTTACAATTTAGGCGTGTTTACTCGTCAAGATACCTTTGGCTGGGATTTCTACAAAAATATTGCTGCAAACGATGTAACAGTAACTAAAGGGAATGGAGATGTGCTTAAAGGAGTTGCTGGCGGAGAAGAAGACTATGGAATGATTGTTGACTATCTTGTTACACGTGCTAAGGCAGAAGGATCTCCAGTTGAGCTTGTTTATCCTGAAGAGGGTGTGCCAGTTATTACGGAACCAATTGGAATCATGAAGGATGCTCAAAATCTAGAGGCAGCAAAGGCTTTTGTTGATTTCGTTCTTTCTGAAGAGGGGCAAAAGCTTGCTGCAGAGCTAGGTTATACTCCAATTCGCAAAGGGGTAGAAGCTCCTGAAGGACTAAAAACGATTGATGAAATAAAGGTAATTTCGGCAAATGTGCAGGAATTGTATAAGACAAGAGATGCTGATAAAAAGGAATTTGAAACAGTTATCAGCGAATAGAACACTTTTTAAGAAGGAGTGGACAGAATGGACTCGCAGGTTCAGCGTTCAGAAAGGAAAACGGAAGCTTTATCTCCGTTCTCCTTTTCTTATTTTACCCGTAATTGGTGGGGCGTCCCCGGTTTTCTATTGCTTATCTTTGTATTTTTGCTTCCTGTATGTCGTCTCGTTTGGCTGAGTGTATCCTCAGGGGGAGAAGTCGGCCTCATGCTTTATCAGGAAGTACTGTTAGAAAAGGCAACCTGGAGGACGATTCAAAATACCATTATTATAACGATTTCCAGTACATTGCTTTCCTTAGTTTTAGGAGTAGGGCTTGCCTTTACAATGGCTTATGTAAATATCCGGGCAAAAAAATGGCTGCAATTGCTTATCTTTTTACCGTTTTTAATCCCCTCCTATATATCAACACTTGCTTGGGTTCAGTTTTTTGGAGGAAATGGTCCCATTCAGTTTCTATTTAATGAGTCCATTAATTTGTACAGCATGGGAGGAATCATTTTTGTACTTGGGCTTTCTCATTATCCTCTTGTTTATTTGATGAGTGTGGAGGTATTTCGTCGTATTCCGAGAGAGCTGAAATATGCTGCCAGCACTTCCGGAGCATCTGGTGGAGTTGTTTTTCGAAAAGTTATTTTTCCAATGGCACTGCCAGGAATCGCTAGTGGCGGTATTCTTGCTTTTCTGTCTAATATTGATAACTTTGGCATTCCGGCTTTCCTTGGTATTCCTGCAAATATTCGCGTATTAAGTACTTATATTTATGAACAGATCATTGGATATGGACCATCTGCCTTTTCCAGAGCAGCTGTACTTTCGGTTATTCTTGGCGTGATTGCGCTAATTGGTACTGTAGTTCAGTGGGCAATAATTAGAAAAAGCAATGTAAGTGAAACAACTGCAAGAGATACAGAGCCAAGATATTATCTCACGAGAGGCTGGAGGAATGTAGCAGAGCTTGCATTATGGGTCTTCTTATTGCTCACAACCCTTGTGCCGTTGATTGTTATGGCTTCTACCTCCTTTATCAGGGCATATGGATTATCGCTTTCATGGGAAAATCTTTCTTTGAAAAATTACCGCTACCTGCTATTTGAAGATGCTAAAACCGGTTCAGCAATAGGAAATAGTGTAACCCTCGCACTTGCTACTATGTTGATCTGTATGGTTATTGGAACAGCGATTGCCTATATTCGCTTTAAAAAGCCATCCTTTTTTGTGAAGGCTTCGGAAATCATTGTCACCATTCCGTATGCTTTGCCAGGAACGGTATTTGCTTTGGCTATTATTTTAATGTGGCTTCAGCCGTTCCCAGGCTTTCAACCAGGAGTTTATGGAACGATATGGATTTTACTGATTGCTTATATAACCCGTTTTACCGTGCTGCAAATGCGAGGAAGCCTGACTGCCTTTTCGCAAATAGATCCTTCTATGGAGGAAGCAGCAAGAACCTCGGGAGCAAGGGCCTATGTTAAATGGAAAAGCATTCTTTTTCCGCTGCTTTTGCCGGGAGTATTAAGTGGTGCCGCTCTTGTGTTTTTGACTGCCCTTACGGAGCTTACTGTTTCAAGTCTATTATGGTCAAGCGGCTCTGAAACGATTGGTGTTGTCATCTTTAGTTTTGAGCAAGCTGGATACTCCACTTATTCCACTGCATTTTCAACATTAATCGTAACAGCTGTAATAACAATGGGGATTCTGTTTGTTCTATTCGAAAAAATATGGAAGAAGAAGGTGATGATGAGTGATTCGAATTGATGGGTTAAAAAAGAATTATGGCAATTATACAGCTCTAGAGAATATTGATTTGGAACTATTGAACGGAGAATTTATCGCTATTCTTGGTCCTTCTGGATGCGGGAAGACGACATTGCTACGGCTTTTGGCAGGATTTATGAAACCAACAGAAGGAACAATCTCCATAGACGATGAAATAGCAGCAAGCTCCAGTAAACTCGTACCACCTGAAAAAAGGAATATTAGTATGGTGTTTCAATCCTTTGCATTATGGCCACATATGACAGTAGAAGAGCATATTCGATTTCCGCTTAAGCATCATCGATTTGGCAAAACAAATGCCAAGGAGGAGCAGGCAATAAGAGTTACGGAGGCATTGGAAATGGTCGGTCTTTCTCATTTAAAAGATCGTTACCCCGCTGAACTTTCTGGAGGTCAAAAACAACGTGTTGCACTAGCGCGCGCCATCGTTCCAAAGCCGTCTCTTCTCTTGATGGATGAGCCGTTAAGTGCGCTTGATGCCGAGCTTCGCATGGAAATGAGAAAAGAGATAGGCGCGATTCACCGGAAATTGGGAACAACGATCATTTACGTTACTCATGATCAAGGGGAGGCACTGGCAATGGCAGATAGAATTGTCGTGATGAACCATGGAAAGATAGAACAGATAGGTACACCTGAAAGTATTTATAATGCTCCGCAATCAGTATTTGTGTCTACTTTTGTTGGGAAAAGCAATCTAATAAAAGGGCAGTGGGTGGATGAGGATAGATTTATTCCAGCAGAGTTCCCGGCGGTATCTTGGTCAGACATAGGAATTTCAAAGGACATAAAAGCCCAAAATCTTTATCCCGTTCGTCCTGAGCAATGGAAGCTTGGCGAGGTGGAAAAGAATCAGATGACAGGGATTGTTCAATTTGCCCAATTCCAAGGGAATGAAATTCATTATAGTATTCAGTCAGGTGAAGAGACAATTAATGTTTATGCTTCTGTTTTTGAAAAAAGGTTCCTCCCAGGTGACTCTGTTTCATTAAAAATTTATACTGGCACAGCCCAAAAAGCTGTTTTAGTAGGTAGCAGGTAGGGAGGAAATAGAATGATTGATTTACATATTCACTCTGAATACTCAGATGGTTCCTGGACCCCTCGTGAGATAGTAGAAGATAGTATAAAAAAGGGAATAAAAATCATTTCGATTACCGATCATGATGTTTTAGCTGGATATGAAGAGGCAATATCCCATAATGTTAATAGCTTGAAAATTATTCCGGGCATCGAACTAAATACAGATGGTCTTTTAGGAGAACTTCATATTTTAGGCTACAACTTTGATCCAGAGAATCCAAGCTTAAGAGAACATGTCTCTTGGAGAGTGGCAGATCGGTTGCAATGGGGAAAAAGAATTGTAGCAAAATTAAAGACGCTTGGATTTAACATTTCTTTTGAAAATTGCCTTGCACGTGTGGGAAAGGGAGTTCTTGTTAGAACACATATTGCAGATGAGTTAGTGGAAGCAGGATACTTTCACAGCAGTAAACAGGCGTATGAAGAACTTTTAAAAAAGGGGAAACCTGGCTTTGAGGAAAGAGGAAGTTTTTCCGCAGTGGATGCCATTAAGCTAATCCATGAGGCTGGTGGTCTTGCCTTTCTTGCTCATCCTGGAATTTATAAGCATGAATTTAATGTTCAGCACTTGATCGATTCTGGATTGGATGGAATCGAAGTCTATCACTCCAAACATTCTAAGGAGGACCAAGACTGTTGGAGAAGATTAGCGGTCGAAAGGAATCTTCTTATTTCTGGAGGAAGTGATTTTCATGGTCCAGAATCACGAAATCCTTTTCCGATTGGGAGTGTGGAGATAGAAGATCCTCAGATTCTAGTGCGGTTTGGTAATATGGTTCCTTAGCATCTAGATAAATTATAGTGTTGTTTATAGAGAAATTTAATTGCATTTTAGTGAAGCTTTGCTTTAAATAAAAGTAAAGCTTTTTACGTTTTTTAGGAAGAACACTTTTGGAACATTCTATTTGCATTTGCAATAATTTATAGAAAAGGAACGGTGGACAAATGGCATTATTAAAACTAAATGAATTAAAAAAAGAACTTAAGACTTTGGAACAAAAAGAACTAATGCAGTTAATTTCAGATTTGTATAAAGTCAATAAAGATGTCCAGCAATACTTATCTAATAGGTTTAAAGGAGAAGAAGCTATTAAAGATTTATATGAAAAAACAAAAAAAATAGTAGAGAATGAATTCTTTCCAAATCGCGGTTTTGCGAAAATGCGATTGGGAGTTGCAAGAGATGCAATTTCAAATTTTAAGAAACTTTCCTCTGATGACGGTAAAACAATAGATTTGATGCTTTACTATGTTGAAACTGGAACAAAATTTACCAATACATACGGTGATATAGAGGAAAAATTCTATAATAGTATGGTTTCAATGTATAACAAAGTAGTGAATGAATGCAATAAGAGCGAGGAATTTTACAACATTTTTAAAGATCGTCTTTATTTGATTGTCAGTGAAACAGATGGAATTGGATGGGGATATCATGATGATATTTGTGCTATTTATTATTCTTTAGATTGGTTGGAAGAGGATGAATGAGATGGAATAAGAATAAGTAATCTATTTAAAAGGCTGTTTTCGTAAAGTTTGTTACTATGAATCCACTTCGCTTACCATAGGGAGTCAAAAATTCAGCATTTCTAATTAATTTATTTTTTTCTATTGAAAAAGCAACACTCATTTAGAAAAAATCCATTTAAAAAGAACCGCGTATTTTTGAATGAAATATTTTGAAAGTTGCCACTAACTTAAAGTTAAGTGGCATATTTAAACATCTTTATATCAAGTAACATTTCAGTATCACTAGTTACGTGAAATATTCTAGTTTAGCATCAGGAAAGAATTTTTTCATATAGGAATAAAGATGATTTTTAATATCTTCTTCTTCCTCTTTTTGATAAATATATTTTCCAATCCCATATTTCCCCCATTTATACCTTCGTTTTTCTTCATCTAGCTCTAACTTTGTCATCGGATAATTTTTTTGAATGACTCTTTTAGCTGGTTTAGTAAAACGGTGCTGGATAAATTCGAATGTTAAATCCTTTTTTGCTTCAGCTGGCAACTCAGCGTCTAGACGTTCGAACATGTGAAGGTATCCTTCTTCCCATCCTTCGTGGAGATAAATTGGTGCCACAATAAACCCAAGGGGATATCCAGCTCTTGCAACTTTTCCCGCAGCTTCGATTCTTTTGGCTAGAGGAGAGGTCCCAGGCTCAAAATGCTTGATGACATAATCAGCATTTACACTAAACCGAAAGCGGGTTTTTCCATTATGTTTGGCATCAAGTAAGTGATCAACCTGATGAAACTTTGTTACAAACCTCAATTTTCCGTACTCCGATTCTCCAAAATGTTCAATTGCACGTTTAAGGGTATGGGTTAAATGATCAATGCCGACAATATCGGATGTACAGGATGCTTCGAATCGAGTAAATTCTGGAGCGCGCTCTTGCATGTATTTATCGGCAGCTTCTAAAATTTCGTCAACATTTACATACGTACGAATGTAAGGCTTACTTCCCATTGTTGTTTGCAAATAGCAATAGTGACAATGCCCCATACAACCGGTAGCAAAAGGAATAGCGTATTCAGCAGAAGGCTTGGAGGTGTCGAATTTGAGCGTCTTGCGAATACCGACGACAAGGGTTGATTTTGCTACACGGTAACGCTGGAAATCATTGTCTCCAGGAAGGTTTCTAACTTGATTATGGGAAGTAGTGTGCCGAATTTCTACATCCGTTTTTTCAAACTTTTCAAGTAGCTCTTTTCCTAATGGATAGTTTAGTGCATCTGGTTCAAAATAAACTAGCTTCGGTGTAAATGGTTTAATCATTCCAATCTCCCTTCCGAAACATCTCCATAATAGTAATAGTAAGCTTGCTGAGCTTCTTCTTCTGTAGTATATACAGCAACCTCGTTAGATAGAGGATAGTAATTTTCGTATAAAAATAAAGATAATTGATTGGAATCTTCCGGATTTTTAACTATAGCAGCAGCTTGAATATTAGCTACATCTTGGGTATGTGGGTTTCTGTAAAATACATAGACGATGTCTCCGGCTTGAAAAGTTTGGTTTTCGTTATACAGTGTCATTCACTCACTTTCTACATTCAATCTATTAAGATTTTTCACCTTGGATTCTTTAAGTATGTATTACTTTTTTTGGAAGTGATGGGAAGTGAAATCCGCTTATAATCGTTCTATTTTTGCTCATAATAATGCTGATGTACACTATGACAAAAAGGAGCGTTTAAGAAATGGAAGCTAGAAATTCAATAGAAACTACACTGTTAACGTATAAAAAAGGGCTTGGTGATTTTACTGGGAAGATGCCTGAATTTGCAAGTAGATTTAATGCTTTTACAGAAGCGTGTTTTGGAGAAGGAGCTTTATCTCAAAAACAAAAGCAATTAATTGCTTTAGGAATCAGCCTTCACGCACAGGATGAGTACTGTATTATTTATCATACAAAGGGATGTTTGGATCAAGGCTGTTCAGAACAGGAAATCTTAGAAGCTGTGGGCGTAACTGCTGCATTTGGAGGAGGAGCAACTATGAGCCAAGGGGTTACACTGGTTCAAGAATGCATTCAGGAATTAAATCGATTAGAACATTAATAGAAGTTTTTATTTTAAATCTTTCCTAGCAATTATATAAAGTAGGAGTGAAAATAATTATGACATATCATGAGATAGAAAAGCAGGCTGTAAATATTATCTCTAGTCATCGAACAGGGATACTTTCATCTGTTGAAGATAACAAACCTCATTCTCGATACATGACGTTTTACAATAAGGGGCTAACATTGTATACACCAACTCAGATGGATACAGAAAAGATAGAGGAGATAGAGAAAAATCCATATGTTTCTGTATTATTAGGATATGAGGAAAAGGGACAAAGCGATGCCTATGTTGAAATTTCCGGGACTTCTGCTATTAATGATTCAAAGACACTGAAAAAACAATTTTGGGATGAGTCGTTTAATCAATGGTTTAACGGTCCAGAAGATCCAAATTATGTCTTTCTTCAGATACAGCCAGAAGTGGTTCGGATTTTAAACATGGAAGGCGAACAAACACAAGAGTTATCTTTAAAAAATTAGTTACCTCCATACGGAACTCTTCTTTCCCTTACTTAAGCAGGAAAGAAGAGCCATCTATAATCTCAACATCACTTCGTAGTTTTATTTCTTCCATTAGTTTAAAAAGTGCCTCATCTTTCTGTTTTGCTTCAATCATACAGTCGATTTGGCTTATGCTTCCGTTAATTCTTTTTAGGAAATCGAAGTACATATTTATATCTATATAATCGGCATGATGACGAAAATGCTTTTCACTTTTTGGGCTCGAAATATGCATTTTAATGGGTAGAGGAGATTCTCTCCATGTCTGGATGACCCTATCCCAGTTTTCTTCCCAATTCGGATTATTATGATGGTGAGCAAGATGATGGTGATAATCAAATACAAGCGGAATTCCTAATTTTTCACATAAGTAAAGTGTATCATGCAAAGGGAAGGATGTATCATCATTTTCAAGCATAATCATGTTTTGAATGGATTTTGGGACTAGCATCCAATTATCAATAAAGCGTTCTAAAGACTCTTCCGTTTCCTTATAATTTCCTCCAACATGCATGACACATCGATGAGTTGTATCTATGCCCATTCCCTTCAATAATAAATAGTGCAATTTTAACGAGTTAATCGAGTTTTTCAAAACATGCTTCTGAGTAGAATTAAGGAGAACAAAGTGATCAGGATGAAAATCGATTCTAATTTTATGCTTTCTTGCAAATGCCCCTATTTCACCTAAAGGTTCCTTTAATGGTTTCATATAATCCCAATCAAGAAGTTCTTGATGGTTTGCCAACGGAATAAGCCTTGAAGTTAAACGATAAAAATGTATATCGGAAGCTGCAGTGTGCCTTAAAAGACGAAGGGTATTCTGTAGATTCAGAAAGGCAATTCGATCTAACTTACGGAGTGCAGCTTCCCGATCATCGATTTTCTAGAATTGAGTATATGTCATCGTTTTTGAAGGGGATGCATTTTTTACTATCATGCTCATTGCAACGTATCCAAGTCGGACAATGGTCAATAGATTACACCTCTTTATCATATAATTACACAAGACATTTTTACCATTCTAGAGTTCCACCAGAAGTCCGTTTAACTCCTCTAATAGATGCTATGTCTTCAATAAGCTTCAACATGGCAAGGTTCTTTTGTTTCGCTTCTATCATAATGTCAAAATCTTGATTAAGATTTTTAGCCACTTTTAAAAAAGGGAGTACAAAATCAAGCGAAACAAAGTCAGCATGAGAACGAAAGGCTTGGTTTGATTTGGGTGAAGAAATATGTACTTTAGGGACTATTTTTTTGTTATTCCATGTGTTGAAAATTCTTTCTAAATAAAGAGATAAATCGATATCTTCTTTATTTGCCATATGATGATGAAAATCAAGAATCATTGGAATGTCTTCCTGTTCACAAGTCATCAGTGTTTCTTTAACATTATACGTTTTATCATCGTTTTCAAGCGTCATATGATTTTTAATTTCATTAGGCAATTGTTTTAAATTTTGATGGAAACGACTTAAAGATGCCTTTTTATCACCGTATGCTCCACCGATATGAATATTAATGATGCTAGTATCGAGTGCATCCATGGCTTTTAACATTTTATAATGAAACTCCATGTCTTTTACTGCGTTTTTGGTCACTTCTTCTCTTGGACTAGTGAAAAGCGTAAATTGATTCGGATGGAAACTAACCCGAAGCTTAAATTGTTTTATTAATTGACCAAGTTCTTGCCACTGCTCTTTAAAAGGAGTGATGAAGTCCCAATTTACTTCAGGATGAGTGGCTAAAGGTACTAAGGAACTTGAGAAGCGATATAACGGGATTTCATTTGCAGCATTATAATAGAGTATTCTTTTGGTATTTTGTAAGTTTTGCGCTGTAACTTCTAGTAGTTTTTCTTCTGCTTCCTGTTTAGGAAGCAGTGAATACCGGGAGAAGGTTAAAGCTTTTGAAGGACTTGCATCCCATAATCCTAATGCATTTGCTACATATCCAAACCTAATTTTCATCTATTTTTTCCTTTCTGTTCAATCCTTATTCCTTTATGTTTCCTTATTCCTTTATGTTTCCTTATTCCTTTAGACTCTATGTGTTGTTTCTAATTGAAATTAACGAAAAAAGTTTTCTTGTGATCACCTTGAATAAAACAAATAGAGTTTTCTCCTTTATCATCTAACATGAGAAACCACTATTTTAATCGCTTATTCTTCTGAGCTTTCACCAAAAGCTTCGGGAATCATCGTAAATCCTTCAATAACGGTATCTTCTTCGACCTCAATCATCAAGTACCGTTTTCCGCTAAATTCGATTTGTTTTACATATCGTAAGTCTGGTGGACTGATTGCGATATTCGCGATTTTTGTGCTGATCTTAATCGACTTTGATGTGAATTTTGGTAAGATATTACTTGCTTTTAACTCGTACTTATCATCATCAATAATCTTTTTGAAGGCAAATTCGACCTTTTCTGGACTGATATCCTCCACACCACTCATTTTTAAGACCTTCTCGACGTCCTTGGAGTCTAGTTTTGGAACTTCTTCCTCTTCATTTTCCACAATCATACGGTTAATTTCCTCATAAACATTGGAAAGAGTAGAGGTGCTTAATTGATCTCCGGTGACGTCTTTAATAATTTCTTCAAACACAATTTTATCATCTTGAGCAGTCATCATTTCTTCGCCGTTGAGCACTTCTTCGATAAATTGGTAATCTGGTTCATGTATCTTGCCTGCAGCATAGAGAATATGGTTAACATCTGCGGCATTGTCTGAAAAGCTAGGGAAAAGAAATCCGCCCATTGGCGCATTAAGATTTATAATGGGATCAACAACAATATTGTATTTAAATTCTTTCTCTACATAATCAAAAAGCAATTCTTTTTTCGGCTCTTGTGTGTTATTGATGCTGCATAAAATGAAAGGATGGGAGAAAACCGTATCTCGTTCACTTTCTTCAGACTCTTCACTGCGGCGTTTCTTCGGCTTTAAATATTCTCCGCGAATGAATGTGATGACAATATCTTTTTCATATTGTCTGCTGTTAAGCATCTTGTCCACCATCTGTAGCATTTGCTCTTTCCAATCTTCTACTTCAGAGCTAAGTAATCCTTTATGTAATATAAGCTGGCTATTATTCTCTGCATCCTGTTGAAATCTTAATTCAAAGAGCTTTTCATCTAAATTACCGGCAAGCAATTTTTTAAAGTTATGTAAAAATAACTCTTGTTGATCTTGGTCAAGCATCCCGAATGGTTGGCTTTGATAATGGAATATATCACTCGATTCTTTCATAACATAGACATTAAACATGTCTGTAATTCTAAGTAGATCGTTGTTCATTTTAAATTGTTTACGAATGTTTGCTATATCTTTTTTGTTCATTCTAAGTACACTCCTAAGTTACTTTGAAAGTAAATGATGGATGTTTTGTTAAGCTTTAGCTATATATATTCACACTCATTTTAATCATTTTTCCATTTTATCATATTTGGTTTCTCTATTATAAGAAAGAAAATAGAGTTCGGGGAAAACAAGTTTGTTTTAATGGGGAGAAAGAGGTCTAGTCAATATTATTCCTCTATGCTTAAATAGGAGATAATCTAAGAAACAGGTGGGGAAACGAAATGAATGAGAAGGATTGCTTACTGCTCCTCTATTTACAGAAGGAGCAAAATATAACGAAAGCAGCGGAACATCTGTTTATGACACAGCCCGCCTTGACCTATCGCATACGGCAACTTGAAAAGGAATTTCAGGTTGAAATCCTTTCTAAAAATGGGAAAAATATAAGACTGACACTAGCTGGCGAATATTTAGTAGAGTATGCAAAAAGAATTCTTAGCGATTTGCGAAAGACGAAAGAATTTCTGCTAAATTTGGAAAATGAACTGATTGGAAGTTTGAAAATTGGTGTGAATAGTCACTTTGGTTTGTACAATTTGCCGTCGATTTTAAAGGATTATATAAAGATGTTTCCGAAAGTCGAATTGAATGTGGATACGGGATTTAGTACGGAAATGATGGATTTACTAGTAGATGGGCAAATTGATGTGGCCATTGTAAGAGGAGATTATAACTGGTCAGATAGGAAATACCTACTTAGCGAAGAAAATGTCTGTATTATTGCAAACGAACCGATTGATGTAAAAAAGCTTCCCCAGCTGCCGATGATTAATAGAAAAGAGCCTAAAGTACTTCTAAAGTATAAGACAAGTCCATATAATCCTTTCGAGCAAAGCGTTGAATATTGGTGGAATCAAAGGTTTATTGAACCACCTATAGTAACGATGCAAGTGGATAGCTATGAAACGTGTAAGGAAATGGTGAAAAAAGGGCTTGGTTATGCGATTATCCCTAGTGTATTTTTAAAGCAGACGGACGATTTATATAATGCTCCGCTTATTTTTAAAAATGGTCAGGAAATGAAAAGAAGAACGTGGATGTATTATAGAGAAGAATCGATGAGTCTCGCGACAGTAGCTGAGTTTGTTCGATATATGAAAAAATTGTAGAAAGAGGATGACTATAAACTGGCACCCATGTCAAGGACACAGTAAAAAAAGAGATTAAGCAGTGAGAAGATGATTCCTATATTGAATAGGGGTCATCTTTTTTAAGTTCCACTGATATCGATAATTGTTATAGTAAACCATGTAATGATTTATTTTTGCCTTTAGTTCTTTTAAGGTTTTACAAGATTGATAGTCCACATCATCTTTTAAATGACCAAAGAATGACTCTTGAGGGGCATTGTCCCAACAGTTTCCTCTTCTAGACATCGATTGGTCTAGACCATATTTTTTTAATAACCTTTGAAATTTTGGGCTCGTATAATGACTTCCTTGATCTGAATGAATAAAGGCATCTTTATGTATAATTACTTTCTTGTTGTTCATCAATTTCTGGATTGTCTTCGTTGCGATATCTAAGGTAATACGGTCAGAAACATGATAAGCTAGGAGTTCGTTTGTGGAAGCATCTTTTACGGTCGACAAATAAGCCATACTATTTCCGTTATATGGCAAATAAGTGATATCCGTTAATAAAACCTTTCCTGGTATACCCTGCTTAAACTCTCTGTTTAGCTTGTTTGGTACGACTTGATGTTCCTTTGTTGCTTTAGCGATTTTTTTATAAGGATTTACTTTTCTATGAGGACAGACTATACTATATTTCTTCATGATTCTTTGTATCTTTTTACGACTAAATATAATGTTATATTCATTCTCCAAGATCATTTTTATGGACCTGGAACCTTTCTTATATCCCCGTCGATTAAAGGCTTCTAGTATGATTTCTTTCGCTTCCAAGTCCAATTGTTCTCTCGCTTCTCGGATAGTATATGCTTGAAGGAAACTATAGTATCCAGAACGGGAAACCTCTAAAAGTTTGCAAAAATACTTAGTCATACGCTTAAAACCATTTTGTTCAATGGTCTCAGAAATTAATTGATATACTCTACTTGGTTCTAGTTTTTTTGTTTCGTTTAGCAGCCTCCTTTCTGTCACTTCTAGCTTTTTTAATAACTCTACCTGACCCTCCAATAGCTTAATTCTAGCTTCTTGCCTTTCAATCACTTCAGACGGCGTAAGTTCTCGCTTTAATGGTCTACCAGAACCGGCTTTTCTTGAGTCTGTGAGTCCGATTAACCCATCCTTTTCATAGGCTTTCTTCCACCTGTATGCGGATTGTTCAATTCGTTTAATTCCTATTACGTCCACATCAAAGTCGTTATCCATGAAGATTTGTCGAGGAAGTTTTCCACCTAGATACTCATCCATAAATCTATTTTTAAATGAATCCGTATAGGTAATAGCTCGCTCGCTGACACTTTGTACATTTGGATTCCTTTTAAGCATTTTTATCTCTTTAGTTGAAAATGTTATCTTACTCATGTTGTCCCCTAATCCCTTTTTAGTAATTTAAGTGAGTTAATTTCATAATTCGAGCTTTTAAAGAAACACAGACTTACAGAATTTTATCTCCTATAAAATTTTTAAGCTGCTTGTTGCTTACTTAACTTACGGTTAATCCTATCTGCTCCTAACTTGGAAGCATTGTAAACAAGCGTTACGAGATCAAAATGGACTTTCGCTCTTTTCCCAGTACGATAACGAACATTATTGAGCTGGAAATAACCTTTAAGATAGGCATTTACTCGCTCAACCGCTGTACGTCGTTTAAAGATGGTTTTCCAAGTTTTTGATCCACGGGCTGGTGCGGTATATCTTCTAAGATCGGTTGTGATTTTTACTTTGTATACTTTCTGGCAAAGACCATCATTCGCTAACGGACAGTCTTTACACTCTTTTGGACGTGTATATTTTAATGTTTCATACTGATGATCAAAGCTATCGTAACGGTAAGAATGCTCTCGAACACATGTAGGGGCGAAGTGCTTATCAAATCCAATAGGTTCGGGTTCATTCCGCTTATTATAAGCAATCACAGATTGATGGCCCATTCGATGAATTTGGGTATAAATCGCCTCAAAATCATAGCCTGCATCCATTGTTTGATAACGTAATGAAGGAAACAAAACGTGTTCGTGAAGTCCTTTTAATAAAGGGATCGCAGCTTTTCCATCATTTAAATTAGCGGAAGATAGAAGAGATTGAAAGATATACTGACTCTTTGTCCCTACAGCTAAATGAGCTTTGTAGCCATACCAAAAAACATTTTTTCCTTGGCTGTTTTTCTTGATTCCCCATTGAGGATCTTGAGGAATTTCAGCTCGAAGTTCATCCAGAGGAATATCTAGTTGTTCTTCTATTTTCTTGTCATAAAGTGGAAGGTTGGCTTCCTGTTCTGCTTTTTCGATAAGCCATTGTTCACGCTCTTCTTTTGATTTACGTCCACGTTTTTTCGGTTCCGATTTTGGCTGTTCTTCCTTTGGAGGTGCTGCATCTTTGGCTAGTACATGCGTGGCATCAATGGCAACCGTGTCATCCTCCACAAAGCCTTCTGAAATGGCTTGATGGAGCAGTGTTCCTTGCACATTTTCAAGAACATCGGATTCACAAAGAACAGTAATCATTCTAGAATAAGCTGCTTCTGAGGGGATAGAGTCTGAAACTAAAAACCCACAGTCGAGACGAAAGATCATGTCATATTTTAACCGTTTCACTAAATCCTTAATAAACGGAATTCGCTCCGTAATTCTAGCGATGAGCGAATAAATCATCGCTGCATAGTTTAGCCCAACAGGCCTTCCAAAACGCGATTTCTTCGTTACCACAGCGAAGATCGGTTCGATGTCAATGGTAGAAAAAACAGCTTCAAACCGTTGGGTAGGTTCTAAATGATATAATTCTTGTAGGTCAAATAGGCTTCCTTGTCGTATAATAGTCATAGGGAGTCTTCCTCCAGTCTTATTAGTTTGTGTAGTGCTTACTAAATTCGACATTTTGGGGAGGTACTCCTTTTTTTGTGTCTCTGAGACCTTGAGACTCTAAGCGTTAAATTTATGAAATTGATTCAAGTATATAAAAAAATACCTGTAGATAAAACACTCTTTTTTCAAGTGTCCTAACTACAGGTACCAGTTTACTATGTGATTCTCTTTTTTTTGTCGTATTTGTATAATTATAAATTTTTGTTTATGTAAAAACAGCTGTAATCCATAAAAAAATTTTATGAATAACTAAAAAAAGCTTGATTTTACTTATTTATATAGGGGTATTACAATGATGAATATACTTATTATCGTTCAGAATATTTCGGAGGTTGTATATTTATGTATTTGGAGAGGGTCGGAGAAAAACAAGCACTTATCGATAAGGTAGATGCGATGGATAACCAATTACGCGAATTAGCATTAAAGATTCATCAGAATCCAGAAGTGAGTTTTCACGAGCATCAAGCGATGAACTGGTTGACAGAACCACTTGAAGAGGCGGGGTTTGTCATAGAAAAAGGGATTGCGACATTAGAAACTTCGTTTAGGGCGACTTGGGAAGGGACACCTGGTGGTCCAACGATTGTGTTACTTGCAGAATATGATGCGTTGGCAGGATTAGGGCATGGCTGTGGACACAATATTATCGGAACCTCAGCTGTAGGTGCGGCAATAGCGCTAAAGGAGACAATACCAAATTTAAAAGGAAAAATCGTTGTTCTTGGAACACCGGCAGAAGAGCTAGGTGGCGGAAAAATTATAATGGTGGAACAAGGTGTTTTTGATCAAGTGGATGCTGCCATGATGTGTCATCCCCATAAGAAATCGATGGTTTTGCGGGGAGGATTGGCTTGTGTAGATGCAACATTTAAATATTATGGCAAGGCAGCCCATGCAGCTGCTAGTCCTGAACAAGGAATCAGTGCATTGGATGCAGTCATCCATACATTTGTTGCTGTTAACTCCTTGCGTCAGTTTTTCAAGGATGATGTGAGAATTCACGGGATTATCACAAAAGGTGGAGAGGCTACAAATGTAGTGCCAGCTTACTGTGAAGCCGAATTTTTACTAAGGGCGGAAAACGTAGAGCAGCTGGAATTAGTTCGAGAAAAAATATATGCTGCTGCTCGCTATTCTGCAGAGGCAGTAGGGGCCGCTTTAGAGATTGAAGAGGGACTTATCTATGCCGAAAGAAACAATAATCATGCCCTTGCCCATTTATTCAAAGACAATTTGGAGCTTTTGGATGAAGAAGTTAGTGATCCTCCTAAAAAAGGCGGAATCGGTTCCTCTGATATTGGCAATGTTGGTCAAGTTACAGCAACCATTCATCCTTATATTAAAATCACGGATTCAGCCAATACACACACTCCAGAGTTTGTTGATGCTGCTGGTTCAGAAGAAGGGATGAAAGGATTAAATAAAGCTGCAAAAGCATTGGCGCTCACAGCGTTTGATATATGCACAAACGAACAATCCCTAAAAGCGATTCGCAGTGAGTTCGAGGAATGGAAAAGAAGCAAACAGCAAGTGAAATAATAGATGAATAAAAAAGTAAAGGGTGAATAGGTTGAAAACGAATAAGCTAGCGTCCAATGTGGCATCTCCAGTAACAAATAAAAAGGGAAAGAAACTTCGAATGCCACATACATTTGTCATCATTTTATGTATGGTGTTATTTGCAGCTTTACTTACTTACATACTCCCGGCAGGAGAATTTGACCGGGTAGAAGATGCAAACTCAGGAAATACAGTAGTAGTACAGGATTCTTACCAACATGTTGAACAAAATCCCATTAGTCTATTTAATCTGCCACTAGCAGTTGTACAAGGTTTGGTAAGTGCAAGCGATACAGTCTTTTTTATCTTTATCGTTGGTGGTGTTTTCCAAATTATCAATTCTACAGGAACGATTGAAGCAGTTGCTGGAAGAGTTGGAAAAACCTTTATGAACCGTGGTCTAGTTATTATTCCAATTTTCTTGACCCTATTTTCATTCGGTGGCTTTACAATCGGGATGTCAGCAGAGGTAATGGCGTTTGTACCTATTGGAATCGCGATTGCTAGAGCATTAGGATATGATGCGTTAACTGGGACAGCCATGGTTATGTTAGGTGCAGCGACAGGTTTTACAGCAGGGTTACTAAATCCTTTTAATGTTGGGATTGCCCAATCAATTGCTGAAATTCCAATGTTTTCAGGAATGTGGCTACGTGCGATTATTTTAGTTGTGTTGCTAATCGCTACTAGTTTTTATATTATACGTTATGCAAAAAAGGTGAAAAAGAATCCATCATCGAGTATTGTTGTCCAGCTTGAAAAAGAAGAAGGGCATAAAAATATCGATATGACTTCATTATCATCCATGAAGGTCAATCACTATTTAACAATCATTGCTATATTAGCAGGATTTGGTCTTCTTATCTGGGGAGTTTCAGAAAAGGGATGGTGGATGCAAGAATTAGCTGCGTTTTTTCTAGCGTTAGGTATTATAGTAGGGTTTCTATCTAAATATGGGCCTAGCAAAATTGCAAGTGAATTTGTGGCAGGAGCAAAAGATATCACTTTTGGTGCCTTTATTGTCGGGTTAGCAAAAGGAATCGTTATTGTTTTAGAGCAAGGACATGTTATTGATTCGGTTGTAAATGGATTAGCGATAATGGTTGACCATCTGCCAAGTTATATTCAGGTTCTCGGCATGTACTTCTTTCAAACGATTATGAACGTCTTTATTACTTCTGGAACAGGACTTGCTGCAACTACAATGCCAATTATGGTTCCATTAGCTGATTTAATTGATGTTACTAGACAAACGGCTGTTCTAGCCTATCAGCTAGGAGATGGGTTATCTAATTGTATCCTGCCTACCTCTGCCATGTTAATGGGAAGCTTAGCGGTGTCAAAAATAAAGTATCAAGAATGGGTAAAGTTTTTCTGGCCATTACTTGTGATATGGCTTGTTATTGGCGGAGTTTTTGTCATCGTCGCAGATATTATTCACTTTTAATGAAGAGGATGAGTAATGATGAACCCCCAGCTTATTGAATTAATGGATAAGGAACTTTTAAATCAACATGTTAAGGCGCTTTCTGCATATGAACGGTTAACAGGAGAGGAAGAAGCTGAAAGAGCGGTAGATTATATAGTGGGAAATTTGCAACAGCATCATATTTCATATAATCGTTACCAATTCGATGGGTACTTTAGTGATCCTATTCATGGGGAAGTGTTTGTAATAGCACCTATGAAACTAGCTATTCGCGCAAAAGCAAGATCATTTGGTGCCAATCTTCCGCATGGGGTAAAGGGAAATCTTCTATATGATTTCTTTAGTGAACACTCAACAGGGATAAGCGGACCAGTCGAGCGTTATGAAAAGATGAAAGACAAAATTATTATCAGCTGGAACTATTACGAGGATTATGTGAAGAAAATAGAAAGTGCAGGAGCAATAGGGCTTATTCATATATGGCCATCTAAGGAAAAGGCGCTTCATGAAGAAACGGTGGGAACTATTTGGGGTACTCCTACGATGGGGAATGTGGACCAACTGACGAAAATTCCTGTCGTTGGCATAAACCAAGAAGATGGGAGCAAGTTGCTCGAGTGGATAAAAGAGGAGCATTCTGTAGAAGTCGTATTGAAAACAGAGGTTAGAAATTCTGTTAAAAAGACTAGTTTACCAGTTGCTACTATTCGCGGGAAATTTGAAGAGTATATTTTGGTATCTGGACATTATGATTCCTGGCATAAAGGGGCAACAGATAATGCAACAGCCAATTCTTTGATGCTGGAGATGGCTCGGATATTTTCTACTCAACAAAGTAAGCGAAGCATTAAAATAGCTTGGTGGCCAGGACATTCAAATGGTAGATATGCAGGGTCTGCCTGGTATTGTGATCAATTTTGGGAGGAAATCAATGAGAAGTGTGTAGCGCATATTAATATTGATTTTCCAGGGACGAAAGGAAATGTTCAAGTAGTTCCAAGATCAACAGCGATGGAAAAGGATGAACTTTTAACTAATATTATTCGAGAATATACAAAGAAGGAACCGCCTCGATCGGATTATTTGCCTCGGGGAGCGGATCAATCCTTTTGGGGAACGAATATTCCTATCCATCTAATGCTAAAGTATGAACCAATCGATCAAGAAAAAAGATATCAAACACCAGGAGGGAACTGGTGGTGGCATACAGAAGAGGATCTCGTTGATAAAGTGGATTGCGATTTATTGGAGAGAGATACAGAAATGCATATAGAACTAGTGAATCACTTGGTGAATGTACCAATCTTGCCAATCAGCCTTCTCCGCTTTTTAGCAAAAAGTAAGGAGATTATAAAAGATCTAGACAATCATTCTGATGAAGCTTTCGATTTCACTAAAATTCATCAAATTTTTGAAAGGGTTTCGATAATGGCGGGAGAGCTTTTGGAAAAGGAAGAATCAGATATAACTTCCTATAATAAGCTTTTAAAATCGATTGGTGGAAAACTCAATAGACTTAAGTTCTCTTATTCCAGTAGATATGATTATGATAATACGTATCCTTTTCAGCCTTATCCTGGCTTAGCCAAAGTGAAGGACGTCTATCGAAGTAATACAACACAAGAAGAATTCCTGTTTATCAGTACCTTTTTCATTAGACAACGAAATCGGATAGTAAATGAGATAAAAGAAGTAATAATGGAGATAGAAAGATACTTTGATTAAATATATAAAGGCTTTCGCTCGTTCTTATGTCGAGCGAAAGCCTTTTTTAGTTAGGCGCCTTATTTGAAATAGATATTCTTAAATGAAATAATAGTAGGAGAAAATGGAACGGAAAGGAGTTTTTACAATGAAGGTATTAGTGGTTGGAGCGAATGGGCAAATAGGCAAACAGTTAGTAATGTTATTACAAGCGAGCAATGTATATTCTGTTAGGGCATTAGTCAGAACAGAAGATCAGCTAAAAGCATTTGAACAAAGCGGAGTAAAGGCAGTGATGGGCAATTTGGAGGAGACGGTTGAGCAGCTAGAGAGTGTTGTTCGAGACTGTGAGGCAGTCATTTTTACTGCAGGTTCAGGCGGGAAAACCGGGTATGATAAAACGTTGCTAATTGATCTTGATGGTGCGGTTAAAATGATAGAAGCATCAAAAAATATGGGAATCAAGCGATTTGTAATGGTTAGTGCACTACAAGCACATAATCGAAAAAATTGGAATGAACAACTTAAGCCCTACTATGTAGCAAAGCATTACGCAGATCGAATCCTTATGGAAAGCGGATTAACGTATACGATTATTCGTCCAGGTGGCCTTTTGAATGAAGCTGGAACTGGAAAGGTAACGATTGGGGAGAATCTTGAAAGAGGGATGATTCCGCGAGAGGATGTAGCGAAGACGGTAATTGCCTCACTACAGGAATCGAACGTGTTTAATAAAGCTTTTGATATAGTTTCTGGTGAAACGGCGATTGCGGAGGCAGTGGGGGGATTATAAAGGTTAATTAGAGAAGAAGCGTCTGGGTATGCAGGTTGGTTTGGCTGATAAGGCGGAAGTTTTGGCTGATAAAACAGAAGTTTGGCTGATAACCCAATAGTGCGAAAACCTAAGCTGTAAGAGGATAGACGCTCTCTAATCCTTACGATTTAAAAAATCATTGAAACAAATTTTTTCTCTTTTTTAATGCATGAATTTTTTTAGTAAGTGGAAATCCAAGAATAAGGAAGAAGATTCCTATTATAACTAAAACAGCATTTAGGATAATTTCAAAAGTATGGATGTCTCTAAAGAGAAAGACTTGAGAAAGCCCAGACGCAATAAAGATAATAGCCAGGATATACCAGATGAAATTAATTCTTTGATAATGCTCAATTTGGGAATCAATATCCGAATAGATCTCAAATTCACCTAAGGAGGCATCTCTTCTAAAATAATGCCATCTTTTGATAGATGCAACTTGCTCCACGCGTAACTCCTTCATTAATGCTAGATAGTCATCCTTTTCTTTCTGAAAAACATCCTGTTCAAGAAATTCGATTCTGTATATATATCTACTTGGTGTACTTGTTTCGAAAACATAGTACCCATCAGTAATTTCTTGTAGGGCATAGCCTTGTTTGCACATATGGTTTATCCAAGCCTCTTCTTTTTCAATATGGATAAAGAAATTTTTAAACGAACTTCTTTTCACTTTTTTAATCATTTAGTTGAGCTCCCATCCTTATTAATCCGTTTTGATACAACTCCTTTAGCCTAACGATTTCAGATTGAACCACTTGATAGCCTTCGCTCGTTAAGGTATATACTTTCTTCCTTTTCTCCATGTCCCCATTCTTTGAAAACTCAATCCAGCCTTTATCTAAGAGAGCCTTAATTGCACCATAAAGTGTGCCGGGAGCTAGTGTTAAACGGCCATTACTCATTTTTTTAACATCCTGCATAATTCCGTAACCATGTTGAGGCGAAAGAAGAGAGAGGAGAATATATTATTTCCTGAAATAGAAATCACTTCCCCTATACTTATTTATATCTGTTTACGATATATCGTGTGACGATATAGTTTATATAATTATACCTCAAGATAAGGGAAGGATCTATGTGAAATAAGCGAAAAATTAGTTGTGGATAAAAGTCTTATTTAATGAAGGTTCATATCCTATTGGAAAAAATTGAAATGTCGAATTTTGAAAAAAATTGTTGATTTATCTATAAAAACATAATATTATCTTTTTATAGAATTTTCTAAAAATAAAAGAATGATAAAAAGGGGCAACTTGAATGTTCATCGTAGATTTTTTAAATAATATCCTTTGGTCGTATGTAGTGATTTATGGCTTGATAGGGATTGGTATTTATTTTACTTATAAAACTGGATTTATTCAGTTTCGCTATATAAAAGAAATGATCAGAGTCATTTTTGAGAAAACGCCAGCAAATGAAGCTGGAGAGAAATCGATTTCTGCCTTTAAGTCTTTTTGTATCGGCTCTGCTACTCGTATTGGAACTGGAAACTTAGCCGGTGTAGCGGTTGCGATTACAGTTGGAGGACCTGGAGCGGTATTTTGGATGTGGCTCGTAGCTCTATTAGGTGGGGCAACAAGCTTTGTAGAAAGTACATTGGCTCAAGTTTATAAAGCAAAGGATCCAGAAAAGCCTGGCACGTTCCGAGGCGGACCAGCTTATTACATCACAAAAGGGTTAAATAAAAAATGGTTAGGTATCATATTTGCCGTTTTAATTGCCTTTACTTTTGGTCTTATCTTTAATTCTGTGCAAAGTAATACAATTTCCGCTGCATTTGAAACAGCTTTTGGATTCAATACTGCTATTACTGGTATTGTATTAGCAGCTGTGACAGGTTTAATCATTTTTGGCGGGGTACATCGTATTGCTAATTTCTCCAGTGTGATTGTACCGATAATGGCTGTTTGTTATATTGCAGTTGCATTATTTGTGATTATCACAAATATTACACACTTACCAGCAGTGCTATCTTTAATTGTCAAAAATGCTTTTGGGTTTGAACAAGCAATTGGCGGAGGTATTGGTGTAGCCATCATGCAAGGGGTAAGAAGAGGCCTGTTTTCAAATGAAGCTGGAATGGGAAGTGCGCCGAATGCCGCTGCGACAGCACATGTATCCCATCCTGCGAAACAAGGATTTATTCAAACATTAGGTGTTTATGTGGATACAATAATTGTTTGTACTGCTACAGCGTTTGTTATCCTTGTTTCTACAGATATTTTTAACGCTGGTCAATATGAAGGGATCAACCTACTTCAAGCATCATTAAGCGCTCAAGTGGGAAGTTGGGCGAACATCTTTATCGCTGTTTCCATTTTACTTTTCGCTTTCAGTTCGATTGTAGGCAGTTACTATTACGGGGAAACAAATATTCAGTTTATAACCAAGAATAAAGCTGTATTAAATATATTCCGATTTGCAACAATTGCGTTCGTAATTATTGGTGCAGTAGCAAAGCTAGGAATGGTTTGGAATTTAGCAGATTTATTTATGGCGATAATGACTGTAATCAATTTAATAGCTATCTTTGCTTTAAGTAAGGTTGCATTTAAAGTATTAAAAGACTATGAAGTAAAAAGAAAGCAAGGATTAGACCCGACTTTTAATCCGAAAGAATTAGGAATTGAAAATACGGAGTGTTGGGAAAATGAAGAAGAACAGGAACGTCAGGTGAAAATTAGTTAAGACAATAATAAGTAGAGTGAAAAGAAGAAGCCGTTTAGATAGGCATCTTCTTTTCATTTTGGAGAATTAGTAGATGGAAAGCTCTTAAAGCAGTAAGGAGGATTTAACAAAGTTAATAATAAGAAGATTTTTTTTATTTCATAATACTTGGTTAAACCTTACTAGTCCTTGATGATGATGCTCATTCGTTTCTATAGGCAACTCATCCTTTTTCAGCATATTAGAAAATCCACTTAAAAGGATAATTACTAGACTTAAGCTAGCTGAAACGATTAAGAGATTGGAAGTGAATCTTCTTTTATTAGACTGATACTTCTTCACAATATGGTAGATAATGAAACTACTTAGCAGAAAAATGGCGTCTGCCATAATAATGATTAAGACTGCCTCTCCTTCTTTCAGCATAACTCCTAACATGCCTCCCATTAAAGATCCCATAAAACTGGCTGCCCCAGCTTCTATCATGGCAACCATCGGGCTTTTTAAAAATATTAAAAGAATGAAGGAGAAACTCACGATGATGGAAAAAATGGTAGCCATTGCTAATTCATTGGGCATAATGGTACCAAATAAAACACCGATGGCCACACTAGAAGACATACCATACAGCATAGGCAAGCATTTCGCCGTCATTTGATTTTCTGGTAGGTTTTGTATCTGTGAATAGATAAAGAAGCTAAATCCTATAAGGATAAGTGCACTTAGAATCCAAAGCATATACTTCCTCCCATATTCAGTTTTGATTCTTAACGTAAGTATTTGCACATTGTATACCTTATGATGAAGGGAAATGATATATAACTAGTTCGTCATTAACATTTATATAGTTTTTAAATAATAAACAGGCTGGGACAAAAGTGTTCCATCCATAGACAAACCCGAGCAACCGCAAGAAAATTGCATATGGTTGTTCGGGTATTTATTCGTTTTATAAAAGGCTGTTTCAGTAAAGTTCGTGTTAATATCCGCAGCCTGAATACACTACGCTTTCCATGGGGCGAGCGCCGAGCCGCTTCGGCCTGCAGGGTCTCGGACTTTCTCGCAGCTCCCATAGGGAGTCTACGTGTATTCAGGCTGCTCCATTTTTCTTACTAATTTATTTTTTCTTGGAAAAATAATAAGTTTTTAGGAAACAGCGCAATGGAACGAATTAGTTTTTAGACTTGATTATAGTTAAAAACATAGATTACCAATATATGAAAGGAACCTTTATTAAAGAGCTAAATTAGAGATTGTTCGTCTTTACCGATTAATTATTTACTTATGTCCCAGCTTCTTCATAAAAAAGCCTTCTTTAAAGGCCTTTTGGATTCTTATAAGTTTTGTCCATTAGAGGCTATCACATTTTTATACCAATAGAATGATTTTTTCTTTTTACGCTCTAATGTACCACTTCCGTCATCTTGTTTGTCTACATAGATAAAACCATAGCGTTTAGACATTTCTCCTGTGGAGGCACTAACTAGGTCAATGCAACCCCACGATGTGTAGCCCATTAAATCTACACCGTCTTCTACTGCTTCTCCCATTGCCTCGATATGCTTACGTAAATAATCAATGCGGTAATCATCGTTAATGCTTCCATCTTCTTCGACGTTGTCATATGCACCAAGTCCGTTTTCTACTACAAATAGAGGCACTCGATAACGATCATATAATTGGTTTAATGCAATGCGTAGTCCAATAGGATCGATTTCCCATCCCCAATCACTTGCTTCAAGGAATGGATTTTTAACACCAGAGAAAATATTGCCTGCTGCCTTTTCTTCTGCTGTTTTTTCTTTTTTCTCCGTACGGGACATATAGTAGCTAAAGGAAATAAAGTCAACTGGATATTGTTTTATTGTTTCTAAATCCCCATTTTCCATTTGAATCGTAATGCCATTTTCTTTGAAAAAACGTTTTGAGAAAGCGGGGTATTCTCCGCGAACTTGTACATCCCCACAAAGATAGTTAAAGATTTGCTCCTCTTGGAAAGCGTAAAGAATATTTTCGGGCTTACTATCAATTGAATAGACAGGTGCGCAAATCAACATACAGCCAATTTTACCTTCAGAAATTATTTCATGACATGCTTTCACTGCTAAACTACTTGCGACAAACTGATGATGCAATCCTTGGAAGCTTTCTTGTAAACGAACATCTTCGGTGTCAGGAGAAAAACCGAGACTAGAAATTGGATGAAAGACAGCACCGTTGATTTCATTAAAGGTAAGCCAGTATTTTACCTTGTTTTTGTATCGATTAAAAAGAGTTGTTGCATATCGCTCAAAAAAGGTTACAACTTCACGATTACGCCATCCGCCATATTCTTTAATTAAGTATAATGGCATTTCATAGTGTGAAATGGTTACAACTGGTTCCATATTATGTTTTAAACATTCATCAAAAACTTTATCATAAAAGGCTAGTCCTTCTTCGTTAGGTACAAGCTCATTACCATTTGGGAAAATACGAGACCAAGCAATAGACATACGATAGGCTTTAAATCCCATTTCAGCAAAAAGGGCAATATCTTCTTTATAACGATGATAAAAGTCAATTCCTTCATGGTTTGGGTAGGTATATTTTTCTTTATCAATCTCAAAATTAAAACCTGGAGTTGAAATTACTTTTAGTCGAACCTTTCCTCCGGGCATAACATCTGCTAAATTCATGCCCTTTCCGCCTTCTAGATAAGCGCCTTCTAATTGATTAGCTGCTGTTGCTCCTCCCCATAAAAATCCCTCTGGAAATTGATAAGTAGTTTTGTTCATAATATTCCCTCCTAAATTTTATGGTTACGCTTTCGGCAGGAAAAAGAAAAAACCTAAACCACAAAAGATAAGAACAGTATAGTCCTATAACTTTTGTGATTTAGGTTTTGCCTGCATAACCAGTAACAACCCTAATAGGTGTACTATTAATTATTTTGGCTTTACTATAACATCATTTTTTCTATCAATCAAGAAATTTGTAAACGCTATTCTCTACTATATTTTCAGCGTAAAATAGTTAATAAGTTAGTTTTGATAAACGGCAAAAAAATTCAATTTTTCTAAAAGAAAGCGTTGACACTTATTTTTACACATGATAAATTACAGATATCAAATAACAAAACTTAAAAGTTCCGTGAAGGAATGTTACCTTAAGTGGGCATAACCTGAACTGACTAGAAAAACATGCTATTGTGTTGCGTGTATTCTAGTCGGGTCAGGTTTTTTTTATTTGTTAAAACCAAATTCCATAGTGAAGGAAGGGTCAAAGATGAAATATGAGCAATTAGCAAAAGATATTATTGCCAATGTGGGTGGGAAAGAAAACGTTATCAGTGTTGTTCACTGTCTTACTCGTCTCCGTTTTAAACTGAAGGATGAAAGTAAAGCAAATACCGAATACTTAAAAAATATGGATGATGTAGTCACTGTTATGAAAAGTGGTGGACAATATCAGGTTGTTATTGGGAATCATGTACCTGATGTATACGAGGCAGTACAGGCTATTGGTGGATTTCAAGGTCAACCAACTGCAGAAGTAGAAGAGAAAGGGAAAAAAGGTTCACTGTTTAATCGTTTCATAGACATAATATCCAGTATTTTTACTCCTATACTTGGAGTATTAGCCGCAACTGGAATGATAAAAGGTTTTAATGCAATGTTTTTATCACTCGAATGGTTAGAAAGTACTTCAGGTACGTACCAAATATTGAATGCAACTGGGGATGCACTGTTCTACTTCCTTCCTATTTTCTTAGGGTATACTGCTATCAAGAAATTCGGAGGTAGTCCATTTGTGGGAATGGCAATAGGAGCATCATTAGTATATCCTACACTGACATCTTTAACAGCTGGAGATCCTCTTTATACCTTATTTACAGGAACGATGTTTGAGTCACCAATTCATATTACATTTCTAGGAATTCCAATAATTCTTATGACTTATTCATCATCTGTTATTCCGATTATAATTTCAGCTTATTTTGCAGCTAAGGTAGAAAATGGATTAAAGAAAGTTATACCAAATGTAATAAAGGTGTTTATTGTTCCGTTATTAACATTACTAATTATAGTACCACTAACTTTTATAATAATTGGACCTATTGCAACATGGGCTGGAGCTTTATTAGGGCAAGGGACGATGGTGGTCTATAATTTAAGTCCAATTATTGCGGGGATTTTCTTAGGGGGATTATGGCAAGTATTCGTTATCTTCGGTCTTCATTGGGGTCTACTTCCATTAGCCATTAACAACCTTGCAACAATAGGAGCCGACCCGATTATTGGAACTACGATTGCAGCTTCCTTTGCTCAAATTGGAGCAGTTCTTGCAATCTTGATTAAAACTAAAAAACAGCAGTTGAAAACGTTAAGTATTCCAGCCTTTTTTTCTGGTATCTTTGGGGTTACGGAACCCGCCATATATGGAATTACACTACCATTAAAAAAACCATTTATTATTAGTTGCATCGGAGGGGCTATCGGTGGTGGAGTTCTTGGATTTGCCGACTCGAAACTATATATGGTTGGTGGAGGTGGTATTTTCATTTTCCCTTCTTATATTAACCCTGAAGGAATTACATTCGGTTTTTGGGGAGCAATCATTTCTGTCATTGTTGGTTTCGTAGTAGCATTTTTATTAACACTATTCTTTGGAGGTATTAACAAAAGCCAAAATTCAACTCAAAAAACTACAGCATCAAATCAAGTGGCAGCAACAAAAGTGGAAAAAGAGGAAGTAAGAAGTCCTTTAAATGGAGAAGTAATAGCTTTAGCAAAAGTAAAAGATGAAGCATTTGCATCTGGTGCACTTGGTCATGGAATAGCAATTGAACCAAGTGAAGGGAAATTATTTGCTCCTACAGATGGAACGGTGTCTGCTTTATTTCCAACTAAACATGCAATTGGAATTACTACTGATACTGGTGCTGATATTTTAATTCATATTGGAATGGATACTGTTCAATTGGATGGCAAGTATTTTACTGTACACACTACACAAGGTGAAATGGTAAGAAAAGGGCAATTGCTGATCGAATTTGATATGGATGAAATAGCTAAAGCTGGAAAGCCTTTGACGACGCCAATAGTTATTACCAATTATAGAGAATTTAACTTAGAGGTAACAGGTGAAAAACACATACAACAAGGAGATTCTTTATTTCAACTAGAGACAAAGTGATAGACAGCAAAAAGATATAGAAGAATAGAATGGTTTAGGCGCTATCGATTTACCGACAGAAGATGGAGAAATACAGGACGATTATCGTATAGATTATCTGCGTAAACATGTTTTAGAAATGTCAGAGGCCCTTGAAGATGGCGTTGAAATTATTGGGTATACAAGCTGGGGCCCAATTGATATAGTAAGTGCCTCTACTGGTGAAATGAAAAAACGCTATGGCTATATTTACGTAGATAAAGATAATGAAGGTAACGGAACATTGAATAGATCAAAGAAAAAGAGTTTTAATTGGTATAAAGAAGTTATCGCATCCAATGGAGAAAATGTCTGAAAAGGGAAATAGGAAAGTTGATTTTTCAACTTTCCTTCTTTCCAATTTTAAATGATACTATCACGATCACTTATCCATTATAATAAATGTAAAGCCATATTAAACTACAGGTGGTCTAATGAAAATAGAAAAAGTTTATAACAATAATGTTATTGGAACATTCAATGAAAAAAAAGAAGAGCTAGTAGTCATGGGAAGAGGCATTGCCTTTCAAAAAAAGCCGGGTGAGTTAGTAGATGAAGCAAAAATCGAGAAAATTTTTGCTTTGAAAAATAATGATATGTCTGAAAAATTTAAAACCCTTTTATATGAAGTACCTGTTGAATATATCGAAATCACAGAAGAAACATTAAAGATTGCTAGCAGTAGACTGGGAAGAAAATTAAATGATAGTTTTTATATCTCGCTAACAGACCATTTACATTTTGCTGTACAAAGAATTGAAAAAGGGTATGAAATTAAAAACGCTTTATTATGGGAAATAAAACGATTTTATAAGGAAGAGTTTTCTATTGCAATGGAGACAGTTCAACTAATTAAGGATAAATTAGGTGTGGAGCTACCAGAGGACGAGGCTGGATTTATTGCCATGCATATTGTGAACTCAGATTTAAACCAGGAAATGCCCAATGTTGCAAACATCACAAAGGTCATGCAAAACATATTAAATATCGTAAAATATCATTATAAAATGGAATTTGATGAGGAATCATTAAACTATTTTCGATTTATTACGCATTTGAAGTTCTTTGCTCAAAGACTCTATAGTAAAACTTATATGGATGATGATGACCCGTATCTTTTTGAAATGGTTAAACATAAGCATAAGGAAGCATTTAAATGTACAGAAAAAATAAATGAATACATTGAAAATCAATTCAATTATTCGTTAACGGATAATGAAAAGTTATATTTAGTCATCCATATACAAAGGGTAGTGAATCGTTAGTGTTAGAAGGAGAAATATCTTCATTTAGGCTTTGTTGAATATAATGTTATTTCATCGGCAGAGAGATAAGTAATAAGTGCTGGGGATAAATGATATGAAGGGTAATTTTCTTCTACATTACAAAAACACTATATTTAACAAAGCCCAAAATTTTTAAAAATGAAGATGTAAGTGAGGAACATTTTTCTATATTAAATGATTACTGATTCATTGATTGTTCTGAAGTACCTTTCTCTTCTAATTGTTCCTCTACGATATCTTCTTGTTTTTTCTCATATTCTTTTCTTACATCTCCGCAAGTGATGCATATCCCACTGTAATAATAATTATATTTATGATATTTTCGTATTTTACATATAAGTGAACCAAATAACAAAAGTAACAACTCCTTTACTTATCCATTCTACAATAGTGGTCAGTAATATTTGGTTAAATAACCGTTACGAACCTACCAACTTCATTACAAACATGTCTTCTTTATCTTTTTTATGACAATCACCAAAAAAAACATTACAGTTTGCTAGAGAAATAGGTGGATTTGGAAAATGATTGAAAGAGAAAATGGGAAAACTAGAAACTTTTTCATGTGCTGTATCGTAATAGGTATAGTTGTAATACAAATGTAAATGAATATACGTACAAATGCCTAGATAATGCTGTAAAATAATAGGTAATACATGGTTGAAGAATACGAATGCAAAAGGAGAGATTCTTTGTGGGGGTCATGCTAAGCAAAGGTCAAAAGGTAGATTTAACGAAAGCTCATCCTGGATTAAGTAATGTAGTAATTGGTTTAGGCTGGGATATCAATCAACATGGTGCCAATTATGATTTAGATGCTTCTGCTTTTTTGTTGGGAGATAATCATAAAGTATGGAGCGATAATGATTTTATTTTTTACAATAATCCAACTGGTCCTAATGGATCGGTAATATACAGTGGAGATAACCGAACAGGTCACGGTAGAGTGGACGATGAACAAATCAGAGTGAATTTATCCCAAGTACCATCCACTATTCAACGCATCGCTTTCACCATTACTATCCATGATGCTTATGATAAAGGACAAAATTTTGGACAAATATCTAATGCCTATGTCAGAGTATATAATGAGGGAGAGCAAGTAGAACTTCTTCGTTTTAATCTTGGAAGAGACTATACAATCGAAACTGCGATTGTTGCAGCAGAGCTATATCGCCATCATGGAGAATGGAAGTTTAATGCTGTTGGCAGTGGCTTTCAAGGTGGTTTAGCTGCATTATGCCGCAATTTTGGGGTAACTGTTGATGATGAACCAACAGCACCTGTTCCATCTATTCAACAAGGCTATCAAGAACCAAATAGACCTCCTTTCCAGTCGTTTGAAACACAAACTTATCCCACTTCTAATAGAGAGGCATACCAGGCAACCGGTCATGCGGCTTATTCAAATAATCCGCAAATGTATGGACAAGCTTCTGCGCATAACCATAATTCTAGTGACCATATCCAGTGTATTAGATGCCACAGTACGAATGTCCGTACAGGTGAAAAAGGATTTGGAATTGGAAAAGCAGCTATTGGTGGATTGATTTTAGGACCTGTTGGACTACTTGGCGGCTTTATTGGAAAAGGACAATTAAAAATTAACTGTAATAGTTGTGGTTATAGTTGGTCTCCATCTCAGACAGATTATGCGGAATGGGGCAGACAGCAGAAGCAACGGGCAAAAGACCTCTTTATGCGATATAAAAATCCCGAAGTATTAGACGCGGTTGTGGCTGCATGTGCATTAGTAGGAATGGCAGATGGTAGATTAGATTCTTCAGAAGAACGAAAAATGATGGAGTTTATCCATCAAAGTGAAGAATTGCGTGTTTTTGATACAAATAAAGTCATTCAGCAATTTAATCACTTTGTTCGCAAAATAGAATACGATCAAATTATTGGTCAGACCGAATGCTTTCGAGCATTAGGGAAAGTGCGCTCAAAGCCAGAGGTTGCAAGACTAGTAGCACGGTATTGCATTGCTATTGGCTATGCAGACGGTCATTTTGATCAAAGAGAAAAACAAGTAGTGACGGAAATATGTCGAGAATTAGGCTTAAATCCACAGGAATTTTTATCTTAAATATAGGCCATAATAAAATAGAAAACCAGTTTTAATAGAATAGTTTGGGAGAGAATGTCTGAAAGATTCTTAGTTTCCGTTAATTCAGTAGCTCAAATTGCTCGTTTGAGTGTACGTGCAATTTAATAGAGATACAACCAACAGGAGGAGAAGTATGGCAGGAAATCATAGTTTGGTAATTGACAGAATAATCGGTAATATCGAAAAGGTAATGATTGGGAAACGAGACGTGGCAGAACTTAGTTTAATTGCTTTACTTGCTCAAGGTCATGTTTTATTAGAAGATGTACCTGGAGTAGGGAAAACAATGATGGTAAGAGCTTTGGCGAAATCAGTTGGTGCTAATTTCCGTAGAATTCAATTCACCCCAGACCTTTTGCCCTCTGATGTAACAGGAGTCTCCATTTATAATCCGAAAGAGCTGGAATTTCAATTTGTACCAGGTCCGATCATGGGAAATATCATCCTTGCAGATGAAATCAATCGAACATCGCCCAAAACGCAGTCAGCCCTTTTGGAGGCGATGGAAGAAAGTAGTGTAACGATTGATGGAATTACCCATCATTTACAAAAGCCATTCTTTGTTATGGCAACCCAGAATCCCATTGAATATGAAGGAACATACCCTCTACCTGAAGCTCAGCTAGATCGGTTTTTATTAAAAATGCAGATGGGATATCCAACTGTGGAAGAAGAAATGGAAGTGTTAACTAGAGTCCAAGTAGCAGCACCTATTGAAAAATTAGAGTCAGTTGTAACCTTGGATGAGCTGCTTACTCTTCAATATGAGGTTAGACAGGTGTATGTGGATGACACAATAAAAAAATATATAGTGGAGCTTGCTACTGCAACGAGAGAGCATGCGGGTATCTATTTAGGAGTCAGTCCTAGGGGTTCCATTGCATTAATGAGAGCATCACAAAGCTATGCCTTTATTCAAGGAAGAGATTATGTTATTCCTGATGATGTTCAATTTTTGGTGAAAGCTGTATTTGCCCATCGAATTATCTTAAAATCAGAAACAAAATTCGATGGAATATTAGCTGAGGAAATTATCAATCGAATTGTTGGGCAAGTCCCTGTACCGGTGCAAAGGTTAGTGAAGTAATGAAAAGATTTTTGCAAAAATTAAATCGGATTTGGAAACTAATCTTACTATTTTTATTACTAGCGATGGTTTTTTCTTATGCTATGTTTCAAGGTGGATTTGTTAGCTGGTTTTTGTTCTATAGTTTTTTACCATTTGCAATATACGGACTACTGATTGCTGGTTACCCAATTAGAGACTGGCGGGTGAAACGAAAAATTCAAAAATATGAATATAGCGCAAAAGAAGAAATGCATGTAGAGATTGAATTAACAAGAAATACATTCTTCCCTATTTTCTATGTAATGGTGGAAGATTCCTTTAGCTCGACTATAGGGGAAAAGATAATGGGGAAGAAGTTGTTAATGCCTGGATTCAGACGTACTCTTACTTATAAATATACGGTGAAAGAATTGCCGAGGGGTGAGCATGTATTTGATCAGCTTTTCCTGCAAATAGGGGATCCTTTAGGTCTTGTAGAGAAGAAGAAAGTATATATTCAAGTTGATCGGATTCTTGTCTATCCCCCATTTGAGGAGATGGTTTACAAGCCCTTGGAAAATCATTATGAACAAGGGATGACTTCTTCGAAGGAACGGGTGCAACGGGATACGACAATGGCTGTTGGGATAAGAGAGTATCAGCCTGGTGACCGCTTTTCGTGGATTAACTGGAAAGCAAGTGCAAGACGAAATAATATGATGACAAAAGAGTTTGAACAAAAGCAGACCCATGACATTATGATTGTTATGGATTGCGAGGAGCATAAGAGATTTGAAGCAGTAGTTTCTTTTGCGGCTTCAACAATTCGTGCCATTTTAAAAAAAGGTGCTCAAGTAGGATTTTTATCAGTAGATACTGGTCGAACATTTTTTCCGATAAGAGGAGGAGAAAGCCAACAACAACTATTACTCTATCATTTAGCAAAGATTCGTACTACAAAGGATATAACACTCGCAGAGGTTTTGGATAATGAAAGCAGCCGGTTGCAGCAGCAGGCTACTGTCATGTTGATTACGTCAACGTTAACGAAAGAGCTAGTAGATAAAGCAGGCTGGCTTTCTAGCAAAAGGTATAATATGGCGGTGTTTGTCGTTACAGGTAAGAATGAAGGCCTATCTAGTGGCGAAAAAACATTAAGTGCCTTTGCTGCCAAAAGAGGGATTCGAATTATCCATGTTTCTGAGGGAAGATTTAAAGAGGCTTTTGGGGAGGTGATGGCTTAAATGGGTGCATCATTTAGTAAAAAGTACATCACAATATCCAATTTTCTATTGTACGTTTTAGGGTTTTTATTAATTTGGGAATGGCTCAGACCATTGGAAGAGTTGACGAATACAGAAAATGTGATTGTTTTTAATCTATTTCTTGCGCTTTCTTTATTGTTAGCCTTTTTGCGAGCACCAAGCTTGTTAAGTGGAACATTAAAGACGGTTTATATTATCTTTGTTCTTCAGTCTTTATACTTTGACGAGTCCTTTTTAACCTTCCAATGGATTCAGCCTTTTGTTACTGAATTTATTGATAATCTAGTATTAGTGTTTGATACAAATTGGCCGGAAATGACCAATATGTTTAAAAGCTGTCTCTGCTTTATTTTGCTATGGCTGATGGCATATTTAATTGATTACTGGCTGATTAAGCGAAGAAAGATTTTTACTTTCTTTTTGCTGACGATTATTTATATTACAGTATTAGATACCTTTACAATCTACCGTGCTAATAGTGCAATTATTCGGACGGTAATCATCGGTTTTACAGCGATGGGGATGTTAACATTTTTTCGATTAAACGACAAAGAGGGTTCAGGGAATAATCATAGCTCTATTTTAAAATGGATGTTCCCGTTGCTCCTATTTGTAATAGTGAGTGCTGGAATTGGCTATGTATCACCAAAGGCAGACCCTATTTGGCCAGATCCAGTTCCTTTTATTCAAACGATGGGGAATAAGGGTGGCGAGGACGAAGGGGGCGGCACGGGGGATGGTGTTCATCGTGTTGGATATAGCGTAGATGATTCTAGATTAGGCGGGGACTTTATTGGTGATTCCTCCTTGGTTTTTGTTGCAGAAGTGGAAGAGCCCCATTATTGGAAAGTAGAAACAAAAGATACGTATACAGGTAAAGGCTGGATACAGTCAGAGGAATCTTTACAATTAAGCCGGGATAACTTTGAAGTATTAGACCACGGTGGAGAGATTCCGTTTATTTCCTTTATTGATGGAGAAAAGGTGAAGCGGACGGAATCGCAAAGCACGGTTCAATTTGCAAATGCTTTTTCGTACTTCCTATACCCTTTAGGAGTAAAAGAAATATCCGCTGCTAATTCCTATATGGAAATTGAAAGTGGAAATGAGCGCGGTGTTTTTAATGGATATGTAGAAAGGTATTCCGTTACATATGATATACCGGAATACAGTTTAGATGCACTAACAACGGCAGATATGGAAGACTTTGTGATGGATAATCCAGATATTGCGATTCGCTATCTTCAACTTCCGGATTCATTGCCGCAAAGAGTGAAGGATCTTGCTGTTGATATAACAAAAAATGATGAAAATGTATTTGCGAAAGTAAGATCGATAGAAACCTATTTCTCCTCCAATGGCTTTGTTTATAGTCAAAGTAATGTTGCCATTCCTAATGGGGATGAGGATTATGTGGATCAATTCTTATTTGAAACTAAGCTGGGATATTGTGATAACTACTCTACTTCAATGGTTACCTTATTGCGTTCAATTGGCATTCCATCACGATGGGTTAAGGGCTTTACAGAAGGAGATTTTGTAGAGGCAGATGGTGAAATTCGTCGTTATGAAGTAACAAATAATAATGCGCATTCCTGGGTAGAAGTGTATTTTCCAGAGGTTGGTTGGGTTTCCTTTGAACCAACACAAGGATTCTCAAATGCAAATACGTATATAAATGATATACAGAACGATCAAAATACCAATGATACAGAATCGCAAACACTAGAGGAGCAGGAACAACAACAAGAAACTCCCGAAAACAAACCGGAAGAGCAAGAACAAACGTTAGAACCAACATCTCCAACTACGGGGGGATGGAGTAATTATATAGCTGCAGTCAAAGGGAATTGGCAATGGATTGCTCTTGTTCTAGCTTTGATTGGGATGTTAGGACTTGCTATTTATAAATTTCGATATAAATGGCTGCCATATTATTATATTTGGAAATTTAAAAATGCAGCTGGCGAAAATAATTTTCCAAAAGCATATATCGTATTGTTACATTTATTAGAAATAGCAGGCCTTGAGAAAAAGGAAGAAATTACCTTAAGAGAGTACGCAAAGCAAATTGATCATATCTATTCAAGTGATGAAATGAGCGTATTGACTGCTAAATATGAGGAATATCTGTATAAAGGTCAAATGCAAAAAGGCACCTGGGAAGATTTGAGGGAATTGTGGGAAAATTTAATTAAAAAAACAACGGCTTGACCATCGATTCGACATGTTGTTACAATATTCTCATCTATATATAATTCCTTCATATATCCTCGATGATATGGTTCGAGAGTCTCTACCGGGTCGCCTTAAATGATCTGACTATGAAGGCAGATAAGTCTTTCCAATTTAGCTTCTTGATGGAATCCCAAAGACTAGAATTCTGCCTTCGTTTTTATTTGAGGCCGATTCTAGTCTTTTTTTCTTAAAAAAAGATTGTGAAATAGAGATAAGAAGCATGAATGATGAAGGTGTTTGGCAATAGTAATAAGAGAAATTCAAATAGATTAATTGGGGTGAATAGGAATGGGGAAAGCACATATAGAAGGTCAGGAAATGATTGTTGTCCTAGACTTTGGTAGTCAATACAATCAATTGATTACAAGAAGGATAAGAGAATTTGGAGTATACAGTGAGTTGCATCCACATACCATTACTGCTGAGGAGATTAAGGAATTAAACCCTACAGGAATAATTTTCTCAGGTGGACCTAACAGTGTGTACGATGAAAATGCATTTGGTGTAGATGAGAAAATATTTGATTTAGGACTTCCTATCTTTGGTATTTGTTATGGTATGCAATTGATGACCCAGCATTTTGCAGGAAAAGTGGAAAAAGCAAAGCATCGTGAGTATGGAAAAGCAGCGATCAATATTGAAAACAACTCAAAATTATTTGCTGATCTTCCAACAGAACAAATCGTTTGGATGAGTCATGGGGATTTAGTTGTAGAAGCTCCAGCTGGATTTACAATTGATGCAACAAGCGCTTCTTGTCCTATCGCTTCTATGAGTAATGAAGAACAAGGATTATATGCCGTTCAATTCCATCCAGAGGTTCGTCATTCTGTATATGGAAATGAATTGTTGAAAAACTTTGTGTTCGGAGTTTGTGGATGCAAAGGTGACTGGTCTATGGAAAACTTCATTGAAATCGAAATGGAAAAAATTCGCCAGACAGTTGGCGACAAAAAAGTTCTTTGTGCCCTTAGTGGTGGAGTAGACTCTTCTGTTGTTGCTGTTTTGATTCATAAAGCAATTGGTGACCAATTAACATGTATATTTGTCGACCATGGACTTCTTCGTAAAGGAGAAGCGGAAGGGGTTATGAAGACTTTCACAGAAGGCTTCAATATGAATGTGATTAAAGTCGATGCAAAAGAACGCTTTATGTCTAAACTAGAAGGCGTAAGTGACCCAGAGAAAAAACGTAAGATTATCGGAAATGAGTTCATCTATGTATTTGATGATGAAGCAGCTAAATTAGAAGGAATCGATTTCTTAGCACAAGGTACACTTTACACAGATATTATTGAGAGTGGAACGGCTACTGCACAAACAATTAAGTCCCATCATAATGTTGGTGGACTTCCGGAAGATATGCAATTCCAATTAATTGAGCCTTTAAATACGTTATTTAAAGATGAAGTTCGTGCTCTTGGAACGGAATTGGGAATAGCTGATGAAATTGTGTGGAGACAACCTTTCCCTGGTCCTGGTTTAGGTATTCGTGTATTGGGTGCAATTTCAGAAGAAAAATTAGAAATCGTGCGTGAATCAGACGCTATTTTACGAGAAGAAATTAAAAAAGCTGGTTTAGAACGAGATGTATGGCAATACTTTACAGTTCTTCCGGATATCCGAAGTGTGGGGGTAATGGGTGATGCGCGTACCTATGACTATACTATTGGAATTCGCGCAGTTACTTCCATTGATGGAATGACTTCTGACTGGGCGAGATTGCCATGGGATGTACTAGAAGTGATTTCTACAAGAATCGTTAATGAAGTAGCCCATATTAACCGTGTAGTATATGACATTACTAGTAAGCCACCTGCAACGATTGAGTGGGAGTAAAAGAAAAAAATAGTAGCTATTCCTTTTAAAAAGGAAAGTTCTGCAAAAAAAGCGAACAATCGTATGTTTTTGTTGAGGATTGTTCGCTTTTTGTATTGACGAGCTTTCATCAAGCTGTTAAACTGGATTTACAACTGAAAAAGTTTTTACTCGTATAATATCGGGGAATACGGCCCGAAAGTTTCTACCGAGCTACCGTAAATAGCTTGACTACGAGGTAAGTGTGTATATAGGGAATAATTAGAACTTATTTATATTTTTAAGAAAGTTTCCCTATTCTTATTCACAAACCCTAGTCAACGCTCCTTTAATCGTAGGAGTGTTTTTTGTTTTAGTAGATTATTAAAGCATTTATGAGAGGGGAAAGATCAATGAAGAAGTTTTTCAAATTTGAAGAACTAGGCACAAATTACCGCAGAGAGTTTTTAGGTGGTTTCACTACATTCCTTGCGATGGCTTATATTTTAGCAGTAAATCCATTTACATTAACTTTAGGGGATGTTGCTGATCTCCCCAATGCATTAAGAATGGATTATGGAGCGGTGTTTGTAGCAACAGCACTTGCTGCAGCAGTAGGTTCTCTTATTATGGGAATATTCGCTAACTATCCAATCGCATTAGCTCCAGGCTTAGGCTTAAATGCATATTTTGCTTATACCGTTGTTTTGACACAAGGACATCCATGGCAACATGCATTAGCAGCTGTATTTATTTCAAGTGTATTTTTCTTATTATTAACAATATCTGGACTTCGTGAAAAATTAATTAATGCCATTCCGGTTGAATTAAAACTTGCGGTAGGCGCGGGTATTGGATTATTTATCACATTTATCGGTTTGCAGAACTCTGAAATCATCGTTGATAATCCAGCAACGCTTGTACATATTGGTGATTTAACCAATCCAAGTACATTACTAGCGATTTTTGGTATTTTTGTAACAATTATTTTAATGGTTAGAGGAATTCATGGTGGTGTATTCTATGGAATGATCATCACAGCAGTAGTCGGAATGATTTTCGGTGTTATTGATACTCCTTCTAAAGTAGTGTCTGCTGTTCCAAGTATGGAGCCAACATTTGGTGCATTATTCTCCGCGCTTGGTGATCCAGGATTTTATACACAGAGCATGTTAGTAGTCGTTTTAACATTCTTATTTGTTGATTTCTTTGACAACGCGGGTACATTGGTGGCTGTTGCTAATCAAGCTGGCCTTATGAAAGATAATAAATTACCAAGAGCAGGTAAAGCGTTATTCGCAGATTCCATTGCATCTATGGTAGGTTCTATATTCGGTACATCTACGACAACTTCTTATATTGAGTCATCAGCGGGTGTTGCAGCAGGAGCTCGTACTGGTTTTGCAGCAGTAGTTACAGCAGGGTTCTTCTTACTGTCATTGTTCTTCTTCCCATTATTGGAAGTTGTAACGTCTGCTGTTACAACGCCGGCTTTAGTTGTAGTGGGTATTTTGATGGTTTCATCCCTTGGGAAAATTGATTGGACGAAGTTTGAAGTGGCTGTTCCGGCATTCCTTACTATCGTTGCAATGCCTTTGACATACAGTATTGCAACAGGTATAGCTGTTGGATTTATCTTTTATCCAATTGTTATGATTGTAAAAGGTCGTATCAAGGATATTAATCCAATAATGTACGTATTCTTTATTATCTTTGCGTTGTACTTTATTTTCTTACAATAGTATGAAATGGATTGGCTGATTAAGTCTATTGTGATGAGGATGCCAATGTATATGACATATTGAGGTATGGGAAAAATATCTTTTCTAATAAGAATAGGGATATCCATTTTGGATGTCCTTTTTCTCAATTTTTCGTTGACTTCCAATAAAGACTTTAATAACATTGAGTTACCGAGAAGTCTGTTGAAGTGAGGAAATAAGTATGCCTAATTTACTAATTAAGAAAGCGCTGAATAATAATGTGCTCATTGGAGACCATCCATCCTATGGAGAAGTAGTGCTTATAGGAAAAGGAATAGGTTTTAATCAGAAAAGTGGAGATTCTATTGATGTGAGTGTTGTAGAGAAGCTGTTTGTTTTAAAGGATGAAAAGGAGCAAAGTAATTATTTGAAGCTTCTTCCTCAAGTGGATAATGAGTTGTTGGATGTAATTGTTTCATCTATAGAACTGATTAAAAACAAGACAAATACAAAGCTGAACGAGCATATTCATATCGCGTTAACAGATCATATTATGTTCGCTGCGTCCCGTGTTACGAACGGGCTGGTATTAAATAATCCGTTTCTGATTGAAACAAAGGCATTGTACCCGTTTGAGTACACAATCGCAGAAGATGTTGTGAAATTAATCGGTGAACAAACAGGGCTTCAATTACCAGTTGGTGAAATCGGTTTCATCGCTTTGCATATTCATAGTGCAATGGTGAACAAAAGCTTATCAGAGGTCAATCAACATTCACAGTTAGTTACGCATCTTGTGAATTTAATAGAAGAACAACTAGATACAATAATTGATAAAGATAGCATCGATTATATGCGCCTTGTAAGACATTTGCGTTTTACGATTGAACGGGTGAATACAGGAGAAAAAGTAGAAGAGCCAGAAAAAATAACTTTACTATTGAAGAGTGAGTATCCACTGTGCTATAATCTTGCGTGGAAGCTCATAAAAGTGATGCAACAAGCACTTAAAAAGCCGGTCTTTGAAGCAGAAGCAGTATATCTGACGATGCATCTACAAAGACTTCAGAAAAAAATCAAATAGTTCTTATCTTATAAACGTGTTACTGATTCGATCAGGCATGAGTGAAAAGATGATTGATTTAAATGATTTAGGGTAACCTAACCTTAGCGTTTATTTCAATCTATCTTCACTCATGCCTTTTTTGTTTTTTGCTCTTGATTGAGAACGCTTTTTTGAGCCGAAAAAAAATTTAGGAGGAAAACGAAATGTTTAAAAAGATTTTTGGTGTTTTACAAAAAGTTGGTAAAGCGCTTATGTTGCCAGTTGCTATTCTTCCGGCTGCAGGTATCTTGCTTGCGTTTGGTAATGCATTGCAAAATCCGACGCTGCTTGATATTGCACCATTTTTAAATAATAGTGGAGTGGAAATGGTTGCGTCCGTTATGGAAGCTGCAGGAAATATCATATTTGGTAACCTTTCCTTGCTATTTGCTGTTGGTGTTGCTGTTGGTTTAGCCGGTGGTGAAGGTGTTGCTGGTTTAGCTGCTATTATTGGATTCCTCATTATGAACGTGACTATGGGTACAGTTCTAGGAATTAAAGCTGAGGATTTAGTGGGTAGTACAGAATATGCAGCTGTTTTAGGGATTCCTACTCTTCAAACTGGTGTGTTTGGTGGTATCATTGTCGGTATTATCGCCGCCTCGATGTATAATCGTTTCTTTGAAATTGAATTACCATCTTACTTAGGTTTCTTTGCAGGGAAACGCTTTGTTCCGATTGTGACAGCTGCAAGTGCAGTAGTTTTAGGGTTAATAATGATAATTATTTGGCCTCCAATTCAACACGGTCTAAATACTTTCTCTGAAAATATGTTGGGTGCTAATTTAACATTATCGGCGTTTATTTTTGGTTTGATTGAAAGATCATTGATTCCTTTTGGATTACATCATATTTTCTATTCTCCTTTCTGGTTCGAGTTTGGTAGTTACACTACGAATGCTGGAACAATTGTTAAAGGTGACCAAGCTATCTTTATGAACCAAATTAAAGATGGTGTTCAAAATTTAACTGCAGGTACATTTATGACTGGTAAATTCCCATTCATGATGTTTGGGTTACCAGCTGCAGCTCTTGCTATTTATCATGAAGCTCGTCCTGAGAAAAAAGCAATTGTTGGTGGTTTAATGGCATCAGCGGCATTAACTTCTTTCTTAACAGGTATTACAGAGCCGTTAGAATTCTCATTCTTATTCGTGGCTCCAGTATTGTTTGGTATTCACGCTGTTTTTGCAGGTCTATCTTTTATGACGATGCATTTATTAAATGTAAAAGTCGGTATGACATTCTCTGGTGGTTTAATTGATTATGTGTTATTCGGTTTAATTAATCCACAAACAAATGCATGGATTATTATCCCTGTAGGTTTAGTATTCGCTGTTATTTACTATTTTGGATTCCGTTTTGCGATTCGTAAGTTCAACCTGAAAACTCCAGGTAGAGAAGATGAATCAGATGAAACAGAAAGTAGTACAAAAGGAACAACTAGCGATCTTCCGTATGACGTATTAGAAGCAATGGGTGGACAAGAAAATATTGCGCATTTAGATGCATGTATTACTCGTCTTCGCGTATCTGTTAACGATATTAAATCCGTTGATAAAAATCGTCTGAAAAAACTAGGTGCTGCAGGAGTACTTGAAGTCGGAAATAATATTCAAGCAATATTTGGGCCTCGTTCCGAAACGATTAAAGGTCAAATGAAAGATATTATGAGTGGGAAAAGACCACGTCCAACTGCTCAGCCATCTATGGATAAAGAAGTGCAAGAACAAATTGAAGATGTAAATCCAAGTGCATTACAAGGTAATGTAACAGGGGAAGATTCTTTCGTTGCCCCTATCAAAGGGGAATTGGTGGCTATAACGGATGTGCCTGATGCTGTTTTTGCAGGGAAAATGATGGGGGACGGTTTTGCGATTATTCCTTCAGAAGGAACAGTTGTTTCACCTGTTGACGGAAAAATTGTTAACTTATTCCCAACAAAACATGCCCTTGGGATTTTGGCTGATAATGGTCGCGAAATTCTCATTCACTTTGGTATTGATACTGTTAAATTAAAAGGGGAAGGCTTTGAAACGCTTGTTTCGGAAAATGATCAAGTAAAACAAGGACAACCTCTATTGAAAGTAAACCTTGACTATATTAAAGAAAATGCAACTTCAACTATTACACCTGTTGTATTTACAAATTTAGCTGAGGGTGAATCAGTTCAAATTAATAAACATGGTAATGTGGAACTTAAAGAAGAAAATGTAGTAACGATTACTAAGTAATAATATATAGAAGAAACTCGGTCTATTGGTCGAGTTTTTTCTATATATAAGGGGGAATTGTGGGAAGGTGGTAGTAGTATTGTTAACGGTATAATGAGAAGCAAGTTTAGCTGAAATTTGAAGGATTGTAATGAACAGGAAGGATCTAGTTAATTAATACTTAATTTCATCCACCCTTATACTTCAGTAAGACTCAACCATAAGCTTATGAGAATGTGAGGAAGGTGGGTGGGAAATCAACTGTCCGTAAAGGCATAAGTGGTTAGTTTCACTTTATTGGAATAATAAATAGGATGAAGGATAGAGGTAGGGGAAATAGATATATTAACAAATATATTTTAAATTATATAATTTTATTCATTTTCTGTTGACGAAAATAATAACAGGTGTTATGATATGAAAACAGCCTTACGAAAGCTATTGATTAATTTGATTGATAGTGAAAAAGAAAATTATATTAAAAAAGTAATTGACTTATTCATCAAAGGTTGGTATGATATAAAAGTTGCTTCTGATAGCAGCAAACAAATTGCTCTTTGAAAACTGAACAAACAAACGTCAACAATAATCGTTTTATAACGAACGTTATAGAATGAAAACAACAAGTAATAAAAAGCTAGAGTTTAGCAATGAGCTAATCAACTCTTTATTGGAGAGTTTGATCCTGGCTCAGGACGAACGCTGGCGGCGTGCCTAATACATGCAAGTCGAGCGGACTTTAAAAGCTTGCTTTTAAAGTTAGCGGCGGACGGGTGAGTAACACGTGGGCAACCTGCCTGTAAGACTGGGATAACTTCGGGAAACCGGAGCTAATACCGGATAATCCTTTTCTACTCATGTAGAAAAGCTGAAAGACGGTTTACGCTGTCACTTACAGATGGGCCCGCGGCGCATTAGCTAGTTGGTGAGGTAACGGCTCACCAAGGCAACGATGCGTAGCCGACCTGAGAGGGTGATCGGCCACACTGGGACTGAGACACGGCCCAGACTCCTACGGGAGGCAGCAGTAGGGAATCTTCCGCAATGGACGAAAGTCTGACGGAGCAACGCCGCGTGAGTGATGAAGGTTTTCGGATCGTAAAACTCTGTTGTTAGGGAAGAACAAGTACAAGAGTAACTGCTTGTACCTTGACGGTACCTAACCAGAAAGCCACGGCTAACTACGTGCCAGCAGCCGCGGTAATACGTAGGTGGCAAGCGTTGTCCGGAATTATTGGGCGTAAAGCGCGCGCAGGCGGTCCTTTAAGTCTGATGTGAAAGCCCACGGCTCAACCGTGGAGGGTCATTGGAAACTGGGGGACTTGAGTGCAGAAGAGAAGAGTGGAATTCCACGTGTAGCGGTGAAATGCGTAGAGATGTGGAGGAACACCAGTGGCGAAGGCGACTCTTTGGTCTGTAACTGACGCTGAGGCGCGAAAGCGTGGGGAGCAAACAGGATTAGATACCCTGGTAGTCCACGCCGTAAACGATGAGTGCTAAGTGTTAGAGGGTTTCCGCCCTTTAGTGCTGCAGCAAACGCATTAAGCACTCCGCCTGGGGAGTACGGCCGCAAGGCTGAAACTCAAAGGAATTGACGGGGGCCCGCACAAGCGGTGGAGCATGTGGTTTAATTCGAAGCAACGCGAAGAACCTTACCAGGTCTTGACATCCTCTGCCACTCCTAGAGATAGGACGTTCCCCTTCGGGGGACAGAGTGACAGGTGGTGCATGGTTGTCGTCAGCTCGTGTCGTGAGATGTTGGGTTAAGTCCCGCAACGAGCGCAACCCTTGATCTTAGTTGCCAGCATTTAGTTGGGCACTCTAAGGTGACTGCCGGTGACAAACCGGAGGAAGGTGGGGATGACGTCAAATCATCATGCCCCTTATGACCTGGGCTACACACGTGCTACAATGGATGGTACAAAGGGCAGCAAAGCGGTGACGCCTAGCAAATCCCATAAAACCATTCTCAGTTCGGATTGTAGGCTGCAACTCGCCTACATGAAGCTGGAATCGCTAGTAATCGCGGATCAGCATGCCGCGGTGAATACGTTCCCGGGCCTTGTACACACCGCCCGTCACACCACGAGAGTTTGTAACACCCGAAGTCGGTGGGGTAACCGTAAGGAGCCAGCCGCCTAAGGTGGGATAGATGATTGGGGTGAAGTCGTAACAAGGTAGCCGTATCGGAAGGTGCGGCTGGATCACCTCCTTTCTAAGGAAAATGGAATTCACATTCCATCACAGATTGTTGACGATTTGTTGTTCAGTTTTGAGGGAGCAATTCCTCAAAAACAGGCTTATAATAAGCCAATTGTTCCTTGAAAACTAGATTATGAATAGTAAAAACAAGAAAGAAACCGAGTAATCGCCATCTTAGATTCTCTATTTTAGAGAATTACTTCTTTGGAAAGTAATCGTATCAATCGAATACTCTTTCAAAGATTTGAGAGCAAAGAGAAGCAAGTAGGTCAAGGAAGCGACCGAGCGAGCACCGGAGCGTACGCTAGTACGTGAGGAGCACAGTGAGAGAGCTGACGAAGAGATACGACGCTTATCTTTGGTCGAAACTAAGTTAAGTTAGAAAGGGCGCACGGTGGATGCCTTGGCACTAGGAGCCGATGAAGGACGGGATTAACACCGATATGCTTTGGGGAGCTGTAAGTAAGCTTTGATCCAGAGATTTCCGAATGGGGAAACCCTCTATCCGTAATGGGATAGAATCTTTACCTGAATACATAGGGTACTGAAGGCAGACCCGGGGAACTGAAACATCTAAGTACCCGGAGGAAGAGAAAGCAAACGCGATTCCCTGAGTAGCGGCGAGCGAAACGGGATTAGCCCAAACCAAGAGGCTTGCCTCTTGGGGTTGTAGGACACTCTATATGGAGTTACAAAGGAACGGGGTAGACGAATCGATCTGGAAAGGTCAGTCGTAGAAGGTAAAAACCCTGTAGTCGAAACTTCGTTCCCTCTTGAGTGTATCCTGAGTACGGCGGGACACGAGAAATCCCGTCGGAAGCAGGGAGGACCATCTCCCAAGGCTAAATACTCCCTAGTGACCGATAGTGAACCAGTACCGTGAGGGAAAGGTGAAAAGCACCCCGGAAGGGGAGTGAAATAGATCCTGAAACCGTGTGCCTACAAGTAGTTAGAGCCCATTTATGGGTGATAGCGTGCCTTTTGTAGAATGAACCGGCGAGTTACGATTACATGCGAGGTTAAGTTGATAAGACGGAGCCGCAGCGAAAGCGAGTCTGAATAGGGCGAAATAGTATGTGGTTGTAGACCCGAAACCAGGTGATCTACCCATGTCCAGGGTGAAGTCCAGGTAACACTGGATGGAGGCCCGAACCCACGCACGTTGAAAAGTGCGGGGATGAGGTGTGGGTAGCGGAGAAATTCCAATCGAACTTGGAGATAGCTGGTTCTCTCCGAAATAGCTTTAGGGCTAGCCTCAAGATTTAGAGTATTGGAGGTAGAGCACTGTTTGGACTAGGGGCCCCCATCGGGTTACCGAATTCAGACAAACTCCGAATGCCAAATACTTATTCTTGGGAGTCAGACTACGAGTGATAAGATCCGTGGTCAAGAGGGAAACAGCCCAGACCACCAGCTAAGGTCCCAAAGTATACGTTAAGTGGAAAAGGATGTGGAGTTGCTTAGACAACCAGGATGTTGGCTTAGAAGCAGCCACCATTTAAAGAGTGCGTAATAGCTCACTGGTCGAGTGACTCTGCGCCGAAAATGTACCGGGGCTAAACGTATCACCGAAGCTGTGGATTGACATCTATGATGTCAGTGGTAGGAGAGCGTTCTAAGTGCGTCGAAGCTAGACCGTAAGGACTGGTGGAGCGCTTAGAAGTGAGAATGCCGGTATGAGTAGCGAAAGATGAGTGAGAATCTCATCCACCGAATGCCTAAGGTTTCCTGAGGAAGGCTCGTCCGCTCAGGGTTAGTCGGGACCTAAGCCGAGGCTGAAAAGCGTAGGCGATGGACAACAGGTTGATATTCCTGTACCACCTTTAAATCGTTTGAGCAATGGGGGGACGCAGGAGGATAGGGTAAGCGTGCTGTTGGATTAGCACGTCCAAGCAGTTAGGCCGGTAATGAGGCAAATCCCATTACCACAAAAGCGGAGCTGTGACGGCGAGGGAAATATAGTACCGAAGTTCCTGATTCCACACTGCCAAGAAAAGCCTCTAGCGAGATTTATGGTGCCCGTACCGCAAACCGACACAGGTAGGCGAGGAGAGAATCCTAAGGTGAGCGAGAGAACTCTCGTTAAGGAACTCGGCAAAATGACCCCGTAACTTCGGGAGAAGGGGTGCTCTTTTGGGTGTTAAAGCCCGAGAGAGCCGCAGTGAATAGGCCCAGGCGACTGTTTAGCAAAAACACAGGTCTCTGCGAAGCCGCAAGGCGAAGTATAGGGGCTGACACCTGCCCGGTGCTGGAAGGTTAAGAGGAGGGGTTAGCACTTAGTGCGAAGCTCTGAATTGAAGCCCCAGTAAACGGCGGCCGTAACTATAACGGTCCTAAGGTAGCGAAATTCCTTGTCGGGTAAGTTCCGACCCGCACGAAAGGTGTAACGATCTGGGCACTGTCTCAACGAGAGACTCGGTGAAATTATAGTACCTGTGAAGATGCAGGTTACCCGCGACAGGACGGAAAGACCCCGTGGAGCTTTACTGCAGCCTGATATTGAATTTTGGTACAGCTTGTACAGGATAGGTAGGAGCCTTGGAAGCCGGAGCGCTAGCTTCGGTGGAGGCATTGGTGGGATACTACCCTGGCTGTATTGACATTCTAACCCGCACCCCTTATCGGGGTGGGAGACAGTGTCAGGTGGGCAGTTTGACTGGGGCGGTCGCCTCCTAAAAAGTAACGGAGGCGCCCAAAGGTTCCCTCAGAATGGTTGGAAATCATTCGTAGAGTGTAAAGGCACAAGGGAGCTTGACTGCGAGACCTACAAGTCGAGCAGGGACGAAAGTCGGGCTTAGTGATCCGGTGGTTCCGCATGGAAGGGCCATCGCTCAACGGATAAAAGCTACCCCGGGGATAACAGGCTTATCTCCCCCAAGAGTCCACATCGACGGGGAGGTTTGGCACCTCGATGTCGGCTCATCGCATCCTGGGGCTGTAGTCGGTCCCAAGGGTTGGGCTGTTCGCCCATTAAAGCGGTACGCGAGCTGGGTTCAGAACGTCGTGAGACAGTTCGGTCCCTATCCGTCGTGGGCGTAGGAAATTTGAGAGGAGCTGTCCTTAGTACGAGAGGACCGGGATGGACGCACCGCTGGTGTACCAGTTGTCTTGCCAAAGGCATCGCTGGGTAGCTATGTGCGGAAGGGATAAGTGCTGAAAGCATCTAAGCATGAAGCCCCCCTCAAGATGAGATTTCCCATAGCGCAAGCTAGTAAGATCCCTGAAAGATGATCAGGTTGATAGGTCAGAGGTGGAAGCGTGGCGACATGTGGAGCTGACTGATACTAATAGATCGAGGACTTAACTAAAAACTCTTAGCGTAAGCTAAGAAAGATTACTCATTTCTTATCTTTTACTTCATAATCTAGTTTTGAGGGAATAACTCTCAAAAATAAAATAGTCTGGTGGCGATAGCGAGAAGGTCACACCCGTTCCCATACCGAACACGGAAGTTAAGCTTCTAAAGCGCCGATGGTAGTTGGGGGTTCTCCCCCTGTGAGAGTAGGACGTCGCCAGGCCATTAAAAGACCTAAAAGCATTATTGCTTTTAGGTCTTTTTTATGTAAAAAAGTAGAATTTGGTAGTAGTTGCTGTGCTTTTATTGTCGTTTTTCGATTCATCTGTTTTATTTTTTCTATTATTGTTCATTCTTTATTAGTTTTGATTTTCTCTTGTCGTAGGAGTTGACTGAATTTAACTAGTGATAGTACTGGTTTTCTTTACGCTTTGTTGCGAGAGAAACAAAATCTGGGTATACTTGTATAGAAATCAGGGAGGATCGATCATGGATAAAAGACAGCAGTTAATGAGTGAACTTATGGATTCAGAATGTAGAAAATAAAAAAGAAATATATTTCCGATTAACAGCTAATGGACAAAAAATAAATAATGTCGATCAAGAATTACATCAGTCATTTCTTGAACGTGACAAGGAAGTATTTAAAAACATGACCGATAACGAATTTGGCACTATTTTTCGTTTTATTGGTCGATATAGGTATCATTTGAAAAATATCACGAAGTAAGTGGTATTTTTTATTTTGGATTTTATTGACAAGGAAACAATAATTCTGAAGGAGAAACATTATGAATACTTCAATCAATAAACACGAGCTAAAATTTGGGATGATCTCTGTCTTTTTAACTGGTCTGGGATTAACTATTGTTAGTCCTGTTTTGCATTTTTTAGTAAAATTTTATACGAGTAATCCAAGTAGTCAGGCTACTGCAGTAACATTGCTTACTTCTATATACGCACTTTCTGTATTTTTAGTTGCACCTGTTTTAGGGGCGTTAAGTGACAGATATGGTCGTCGTCCAGTGTTGATTATTAGTCTGTTCGGTTCTGCACTGGGTTATTTTATTTTTGGCCTTGGAGGGGCGCTTTGGATTCTCTTCATTGGGCGTATCATTGAAGGTTTAACAGGAGGTGAAATTTCAGCGATTTTTGCTTACTTTGCGGATATTACTCCTTCTGGTGCACGCACTAAATACTTTGGTTGGATTAGTGCGGTTGTTGGGGTTGGTACTGCGCTCGGTCCTACAATCGGAGGAGCACTTGCGACTTTCGGGAATAGTGTCCCTATGTATGCTGGCGCAGCAATCACATTGCTCAATGCTATATATGGATATTTCTTTATGTCTGAGAGCCTTGAAAAGTCTAAACGATCTTCTAGGATTTCCGCTAGACATCTTAATCCATTTATACAACTATCAAACGTTTTTTCCTTTAAATCAGTTAGATGGCTACTGATTGCTGGATTCTTAATTTGGATTCCTAATGGATCATTACAAGCCATTTTCTCTCAATTTTCAATTGATACATTTGCCTGGCAGCCTGTGCTTATCGGGCTGACATTTTCAATAATAGGGGTGCTTGACATCTTCTCCCAAGCGTTTATTATGCCACGATTTCTTAAATTTTTGCCGGATGAAAAAATTGCTCATTTAGGTATGATAAGTGAAATGATAGGTTTTATCTTTATAGCGGTTTCAGCATTTACTGCGTTTTATCCAGTCTTTATCATAGGGATGATTTTCTTTGGAGTTGGTGATTCCATCTTTGGTTCATCATTTAATGGTATGCTTTCAAAATCTGTTAGCGCCAGCGAACAAGGTCATATCCTAGGTGGTTCTCAAAGCATTCAATCTCTTGCTCGATTCATCGGACCGATTATTGGCGGATAGTTGTATGCAATAGTTAACCATGCCACTCCAGCCATCTTGGGTGTAATATTGATTGGAATATCCGCTCTTTTTTATCAAAAAAACATCGGTAGATTCATTAAAAATAACTTTTAAGATTATCCTATAGCAGATAATGTGAAACAAATAATGCGTCAGCTAGTCTTCGATTAATTTTGACATGCATACACATTGAATGAATAACAAACGGTTTAGCGATGAAGCAGGGGGGAGTAGAAGGAAAGAGCTATCTTTGGGTAATATACTATTTAAACCCATAAGCATCTATTTGGTAGATGCTTATAGGTGGAATTGATATTAGGAGTTCATTGGAGTTAGCTTAATCTCTCCTTCATTAGAATCAAATTTATTAAATAGTGGAGGAAGTTTCCTTACTCAGAAACGCTCCAATCGTCTAAATGTGAATACGGCTAGTACAAAAAGGATTACTGATAATCCGATTGTTGAAAAAACAGGTAGAAGGAATGTGTCAATACTTTGGTTGTGCATTAAAATACTTGTTGCCTCATTTCGAAGTGTAGCAGGACTCCATTTCATATATTTGGTTATAAGCCCAGTGAGTAAGGAGAGTACAGCTAGGAATGTTAAACTTACGCCTGCGATGCCACCAGTATTTCGTAAGAGTGTTCCTAGCCAAATTGTGAAAGTAAGAATAAAAATAATCCATAGGCTATATATTAAAAAGCTAGTAAGTGCATCTATCCAACGAACAGGTAAAAACAATAAATTAGTATAGTACCAAGTCAAAACATAGCTTAAAAATAGAGAAGTTAATGCGATGATAACTTGACTTGACCATTTACAGGCTATGTATTGGAAGGCGGAAACAGGACGTGCCATAATAAGGATAAGTACATTATTTTGCCGCTCATGAGAAATGATGCCCATCGTAGCCAGGACGAATAAAAGAGTACCAATTGTTCCATATTGAGATAAAGTAGCTGCTAGCACTTCTGCTCCTGTTGGGACTGGGAATTCAATCTTTGTCCCCTCGGGCAGGTTTCCAGCTTTCTCAATTATTTGTGGCATATAGTAAGTTGTAATTGGTTGGGAAACGCCTAAGATCATCATAACAACAGGAAGCCAGATCCATTTCCCGTTTCTTTTACTTTCTAGCATTTCTTTTTGAAATAAAGTTAAAAAGTTTCTCATAGGTTAATCACCTTCATATAAGCATCCTCTAGAGAATCCTCCTTTACTTCGAATTTTTGAATTGTATGTCCTTTCTTTATTAGGGTAGTTAATAGATCGTTTGTTTGGAAGGATGGCGCAATTTCTAAGATGGTTACATTAGTATCAGTCATAAAGTGAATAGTATCGGATTTTACTAATTTATCCAATTCGTCCTTTATAGGTTCTGTTGTTTCAATATGGACAGCTGTGTGTGAAAATGCTTTTTTTAAATCGATTAAGGAACCATCCCACTTTATTTCTCCTTCCTTTAACATAAGAACTTCATCGCAAACTTGTTCTGCATCATGAAGGACATGTGTGGAAAAAAGGATTGTCATCCTTTCTTTTAATTTTTCCATAAGTACTAGAACTTCCCTTCTCCCTGTAGGGTCTAAGGCGGAAACTGGTTCGTCTAGGATCAATAGTTCTGGCTGATGTAAAATAGCTTGTGCTAATCCGAGCCGTTGCTTCATTCCACCAGAAAAACCTCCGATCTTTCGGTTCTTTACCTCTGTTAGTCCAACGAATGAAAGGCTGTTATTAATGTATTCTTTTAAAAGTTGTTTAGGAACAGCTGATAGTTTTCCAGCGAAATACAGAAATTCCACGGGAGTCATCCAATTAAAAAAAGTGGGATGCTGGGGCATAAAACCAATATGTTTACGATAATCCTTTTCCCCGTTGTAAGATATAGAGCCTTTTGTCGGGGATAGCAGACCCGCAAGCATATGAAGAGTGGTTGTCTTACCAGCTCCATTTGGCCCTAATAGTGCTGTACAACAACCTTTTTTAATGTGGAAGGTGATTCCTTTAATTGCTTGATGGTCATTAAAACGCTTTTCTAATTGACTCACTTGTACGAACATTTTAATGCCTCCTTAATTATTTTTTCTTCCTACAACAAAATATAAGATGGGTCCGAATAAGCTAACGAATAGGATAAGTAGAATCCATAACCATTTCGGTCCATTTGTTTCTTCTTGCTTGATACAGCTAATGAGGGCTGTAAGCATTAAGATGAATTGGAGAATAAGAACGGGAGCTAATAATGACCAGTTTACTTGTAATAATTCTTCCAAAGCTATTTCTCCTTTCGTGCTTTTCTTTTTTTAGGCAAGATAATAAGAAGGAAGTAAAGAATTGATGGAAGTGGAAGCGAAATCAATCCCCATATTCCCCAAAACCATGCTAAGCTTGCATTTTTTTTCGCATGAATAAACAAAAAAGTTCCCTGTGCTAACAGAGCGAGGATAAGTAGGAATAATAAATAAGGATTAATTTCTGCCATCAAATATCTTCCTTTCTTGTTTCCGCATTAATGTAATGTAAATTATTGGAGCAACTATAATAGATACAACCTCCATAATGACTATAGTATGAAGGGCTAGGGATGCAATGATTGATAAACAACTAAGTAAAAGGATGGCTGTTCCCATAAACAACTTCAATTCTTTATAGAAAGCTTTTTTCCTTTTCAGTTGATAGTTTTGCAGCTGTTCTTTCATGAAATATGAAGAAGGTTCCTTCCTAATAGGAAGATATTCAAGATGATTCCAATCCTTCTGTAAATCCTCAATAAGCTTATCTGTCTGATTATGATCATTCGTCATGGACTGTCCACTCCTTTCTAAGTTTCTTGATGCCATTGTAAACTCGAGATTTAACCGTTCCTGTTTTTATATGAAGTAGGTTACTAATTTCTTCATATGTGTAGCCGTAATAGTGATGAAGCAGGATGGGTATTCGAAACTCTGCTTCTAAATTATTGAAATCAGTAAATGTGTCACTCCACTCTATTCCTTTGGATTTTGCCCTCCATGTTAGTTGTCGTGATAGAGCTATTTTTGTTTGATTAATCCAATTAACTTCTCTTTTCTGTTTTCGAAGTTGATCAATATAGAGTCGTGACGCAATAGAAATCATCCAGGTTGAGAACTTACTGTCTCCTTTAAAAGAGTTTAGGTTTTCGTAGCATTTAAGCATGGTGTCCTGTGCAAGATCTGAACTTGTTTCTTCATTTAATGTAAGTTTTAGTAAATATTTATATAGGAATGAATAGTGTAATTGAAATAAATCTACGAAGGCATCTTCATTTCCTTCCTTAGCAAGTGTGATAAGTCTTTTCTCGTTGTCCAAAGTTAAATCGATGCCTCCTTTTCTTTTTCAAATCATAAGACGGTTAATCTCAGCAAATCGTTCATTAAATATAAATATTTTTTTAAAGCTAAATTTCTTTTACAATAATCCTTCCTTGGAGTAGAGGAAGTTATAGTGTTCTTAATAATACGGATGTATGTTAAACTCTTATCTGTTTTTGTAATTCTAAACATTGCAAAAATAATTATGTTATGTTTATGTGAATATTATAATCATAGAAAATATAGATATATGTTCAAAAATAGTAATTTAAAAACACTGTTTCTTTAATCATACCATTTGAGTGCATAGATACTTTCTCATAAAAGGAGTAGGAATAAATGAAGATTGGCATCATTACTGATATCCATGGAAATGCACCAGCTCTGATGTACTACAAGAAATGGATAAAAGGGAAGAGATTGAGGTGTTTTTTGTTTAGGTGATATGATAGGAATTGGACCAGACACTAATGAAGTTTTAAATCTATTATTTTCAAGAAAGGATATTGCATGATCACAGGCAACCATGATGAAGCGATTTTGGCGCTGTTAAGGGGAGAAGAGTCTCCTCTTAGTCATGAACCTACGAAAGCACACCATCAATGGATTGCAGATAATATGGATAAATCCTTTATTCCTAATTTAAAAGTTACCGCGAACTATTGATACAATAATAGAAGGTCATTTGGTTCTATTTACACACTATCATATAGAAGAATCAAAACAAAATAGTCATATTAGCAAAGATCCCTTTAGTAAAATTGTTGAACCGTTATTCAAACCAATTAACAATTTATTTAAAGGGTATAATAAAGAGTTAATCTGTTTTGGACACCACCATCCCGTTCATTTTTTTCAAAGTAAAGAAACGACTTTTTTAAATCCGGGATCTTTGGGGTGTAATCCACAACCAATAGCTTCTTATGGAATTGCAAGTAAAGATAAGGAGAAAATAAAAATTAGTCTAGAAAAAGTAGCTTATGATAATTCCTTTTTCTTAGAGTCCTATGAGACTTTGAAAGTGCCAGATCGTGACTTAATTATTAAGATATTTCACGGAAATCAAAATAGCAAGGATAGAAGGGGGTCTCAGATGTACTTTAATGAAAGAATTGGTCTTGATATAAAAGAAGAGCATCATAAGATTCGTCGGCGAGTAGCGGTAAGGGCTGTAATAATGGAAAAGCAAAAGATTTTACTTGTGCAAACAAATAAAGGTGATTTTAAATTTCCAGGGGGAGGAGTTGAAAGAAATGAGGGACTGATCGAAGCGCTATCGAGGGAGGTAAAAGAAGAAACTGGTTATACTCATTGTGCAGTGAAAGAATGTATGGGGAAAGTAATAGAAAACCAAGTAGATCAGTACGATAAGCAAGCATATTTTCAAATGATATCTCATTATTACATGTGTGAGCTGGTGAAAAGTGAAAAAGGGGAGCTTGAGTTAGATGCTTACGAGTCCGAACTTGAATTTACACCTGTATGGGTATCAGTTGGGCTATAGAAGAAAATAAATATGCATCGTCTCAATTTAATAGTAATCCATGGGTTACTAGAGAAAATTTGGTTTTGGAAAAAATAAAAGACTTTACCTACTTAAGGAGAAGAGTGTGATGTATGCAGTAATTGCATTATTTGATACAGTATTAGAACAAAGAATAAAAAAGATATGGGAAGAGCTAGAAAGCAACAAAATTTCCTATTATGCGAGAGAAGTAGAGGATAGAGTACCTCATATTACACTAGCAAGCTATAAGGAAGTCTCTGTCACAAATTTTATAAATGAGATGGAAACCTTCTATAAAGATAAGGGGAAAATCCAAGTTGAATTTCAAGCAGTAGGATCTTTTATAAACACAAAAACGCTATTTTACTCTCCAACCGTAACTAAAGAGTTAATAGAGTTACATTCTGATTATCATCGATACTTTGCTTCGTTTAATAATGATGAAGAGTCGTTATACCTTCCAGGTAAATGGGTTCCGCATTGTACCTTAGCTAATAGACTTTCTGAAGAAAAGCTACAGGATGGATATAGTTATTGTTTAAAGTCAAATGAAAAGCTAGAAGGAGAAATTAACCGAATAGGATTAATTAGAGTAGATAGTTCGAAACATGCTCCAGTTATATATTCTAAGAGTTTAATAGAATTATAAAAAAATCTTAAAAAACAGTTGACGATTAAGTGGATAATTGATATTATATAAAAGTTGCTTCTAACAGCAACGATAATATGATAATTTAATAGTTAAAAGTTTTTAAGAAAGTTATTGACTTATAATTAGTAAATATGATATTATATAAAAATTACTTCTAATAGCAACAAACGAATTGCTCTTTGAAAACTGAACAAACAAACGTCAACAATAATCGTTTTATAACTAACATTATAGAATGAAAACAACAAGTAATAAAAAGCTAGAGTTTAGCAATGAGCTAATCAACTCTTTATTGGAGAGTTTGATCCTGGCTCAGGACGAACGCTGGCGGCGTGCCTAATACATGCAAGTCGAGCGGACTTTAAAAGCTTGCTTTTAAAGTTAGCGGCGGACGGGTGAGTAACACGTGGGCAACCTGCCTGTAAGACTGGGATAACTTCGGGAAACCGGAGCTAATACCGGATAATCCTTTTCTACTCATGTAGAAAAGCTGAAAGACGGTTTACGCTGTCACTTACAGATGGGCCCGCGGCGCATTAGCTAGTTGGTGAGGTAACGGCTCACCAAGGCAACGATGTGTAGCCGACCTGAGAGGGTGATCGGCCACACTGGGACTGAGACACGGCCCAGACTCCTACGGGAGGCAGCAGTAGGGAATCTTCCGCAATGGACGAAAGTCTGACGGAGCAACGCCGCGTGAGTGATGAAGGTTTTCGGATCGTAAAACTCTGTTGTTAGGGAAGAACAAGTACAAGAGTAACTGCTTGTACCTTGACGGTACCTAACCAGAAAGCCACGGCTAACTACGTGCCAGCAGCCGCGGTAATACGTAGGTGGCAAGCGTTGTCCGGAATTATTGGGCGTAAAGCGCGCGCAGGCGGTCCTTTAAGTCTGATGTGAAAGCCCACGGCTCAACCGTGGAGGGTCATTGGAAACTGGGGGACTTGAGTGCAGAAGAGAAGAGTGGAATTCCACGTGTAGCGGTGAAATGCGTAGAGATGTGGAGGAACACCAGTGGCGAAGGCGACTCTTTGGTCTGTAACTGACGCTGAGGCGCGAAAGCGTGGGGAGCAAACAGGATTAGATACCCTGGTAGTCCACGCCGTAAACGATGAGTGCTAAGTGTTAGAGGGTTTCCGCCCTTTAGTGCTGCAGCAAACGCATTAAGCACTCCGCCTGGGGAGTACGGCCGCAAGGCTGAAACTCAAAGGAATTGACGGGGGCCCGCACAAGCGGTGGAGCATGTGGTTTAATTCGAAGCAACGCGAAGAACCTTACCAGGTCTTGACATCCTCTGCCACTCCTAGAGATAGGACGTTCCCCTTCGGGGGACAGAGTGACAGGTGGTGCATGGTTGTCGTCAGCTCGTGTCGTGAGATGTTGGGTTAAGTCCCGCAACGAGCGCAACCCTTGATCTTAGTTGCCAGCATTTAGTTGGGCACTCTAAGGTGACTGCCGGTGACAAACCGGAGGAAGGTGGGGATGACGTCAAATCATCATGCCCCTTATGACCTGGGCTACACACGTGCTACAATGGATGGTACAAAGGGCAGCAAAGCGGTGACGCCTAGCAAATCCCATAAAACCATTCTCAGTTCGGATTGTAGGCTGCAACTCGCCTACATGAAGCTGGAATCGCTAGTAATCGCGGATCAGCATGCCGCGGTGAATACGTTCCCGGGCCTTGTACACACCGCCCGTCACACCACGAGAGTTTGTAACACCCGAAGTCGGTGGGGTAACCGTAAGGAGCCAGCCGCCTAAGGTGGGATAGATGATTGGGGTGAAGTCGTAACAAGGTAGCCGTATCGGAAGGTGCGGCTGGATCACCTCCTTTCTAAGGAAAATGGAATTCACATTCCATCACAGATTGTTGACGATTTGTTGTTCAGTTTTGAGGGAGCAATTCCTCAAAAACAGGCTTATAATAAGCCAATTGTTCCTTGAAAACTAGATTATGAATAGTAAAAACAAGAAAGAAACCGAGTAATCGCCATCTTAGATTCTCTATTTTAGAGAATTACTTCTTTGGAAAGTAATCGTATCAATCGAATACTCTTTCAAAGATTTGAGAGCAAAGAGAAGCAAGTAGGTCAAGGAAGCGACCGAGCGAGCACCGGAGCGTACGCTAGTACGTGAGGAGCACAGTGAGAGAGCTGACGAAGAGATACGACGCTTATCTTTGGTCGAAACTAAGTTAAGTTAGAAAGGGCGCACGGTGGATGCCTTGGCACTAGGAGCCGATGAAGGACGGGATTAACACCGATATGCTTTGGGGAGCTGTAAGTAAGCTTTGATCCAGAGATTTCCGAATGGGGAAACCCTCTATCCGTAATGGGATAGAATCTTTACCTGAATACATAGGGTACTGAAGGCAGACCCGGGGAACTGAAACATCTAAGTACCCGGAGGAAGAGAAAGCAAACGCGATTCCCTGAGTAGCGGCGAGCGAAACGGGATTAGCCCAAACCAAGAGGCTTGCCTCTTGGGGTTGTAGGACACTCTATATGGAGTTACAAAGGAACGGGGTAGACGAATCGATCTGGAAAGGTCAGTCGTAGAAGGTAAAAACCCTGTAGTCGAAACTTCGTTCCCTCTTGAGTGTATCCTGAGTACGGCGGGACACGAGAAATCCCGTCGGAAGCAGGGAGGACCATCTCCCAAGGCTAAATACTCCCTAGTGACCGATAGTGAACCAGTACCGTGAGGGAAAGGTGAAAAGCACCCCGGAAGGGGAGTGAAATAGATCCTGAAACCGTGTGCCTACAAGTAGTTAGAGCCCATTTATGGGTGATAGCGTGCCTTTTGTAGAATGAACCGGCGAGTTACGATTACATGCGAGGTTAAGTTGATAAGACGGAGCCGCAGCGAAAGCGAGTCTGAATAGGGCGAAATAGTATGTGGTTGTAGACCCGAAACCAGGTGATCTACCCATGTCCAGGGTGAAGTCCAGGTAACACTGGATGGAGGCCCGAACCCACGCACGTTGAAAAGTGCGGGGATGAGGTGTGGGTAGCGGAGAAATTCCAATCGAACTTGGAGATAGCTGGTTCTCTCCGAAATAGCTTTAGGGCTAGCCTCAAGATTTAGAGTATTGGAGGTAGAGCACTGTTTGGACTAGGGGCCCCCATCGGGTTACCGAATTCAGACAAACTCCGAATGCCAAATACTTATTCTTGGGAGTCAGACTACGAGTGATAAGATCCGTGGTCAAGAGGGAAACAGCCCAGACCACCAGCTAAGGTCCCAAAGTATACGTTAAGTGGAAAAGGATGTGGAGTTGCTTAGACAACCAGGATGTTGGCTTAGAAGCAGCCACCATTTAAAGAGTGCGTAATAGCTCACTGGTCGAGTGACTCTGCGCCGAAAATGTACCGGGGCTAAACGTATCACCGAAGCTGTGGATTGACATCTATGATGTCAGTGGTAGGAGAGCGTTCTAAGTGCGTCGAAGCTAGACCGTAAGGACTGGTGGAGCGCTTAGAAGTGAGAATGCCGGTATGAGTAGCGAAAGATGAGTGAGAATCTCATCCACCGAATGCCTAAGGTTTCCTGAGGAAGGCTCGTCCGCTCAGGGTTAGTCGGGACCTAAGCCGAGGCTGAAAAGCGTAGGCGATGGACAACAGGTTGATATTCCTGTACCACCTTTAAATCGTTTGAGCAATGGGGGGACGCAGGAGGATAGGGTAAGCGTGCTGTTGGATTAGCACGTCCAAGCAGTTAGGCCGGTAATGAGGCAAATCCCATTACCATGTCAGCGGAGCTGTGACGGCGAGGGAAATATAGTACCGAAGTTCCTGATTCCACACTGCCAAGAAAATCCTCTAGCGAGATTTATGGTGCCCGTACCGCAAACCGACACAGGTAGGCGAGGAGAGAATCCTAAGGTGAGCGAGAGAACTCTCGTTAAGGAACTCGGCAAAATGACCCCGTAACTTCGGGAGAAGGGGTGCTCTTTTGGGTGTTAAAGCCCGAGAGAGCCGCAGTGAATAGGCCCAGGCGACTGTTTAGCAAAAACACAGGTCTCTGCGAAGCCGCAAGGCGAAGTATAGGGGCTGACACCTGCCCGGTGCTGGAAGGTTAAGAGGAGGGGTTAGCACTTAGTGCGAAGCTCTGAATTGAAGCCCCAGTAAACGGCGGCCGTAACTATAACGGTCCTAAGGTAGCGAAATTCCTTGTCGGGTAAGTTCCGACCCGCACGAAAGGTGTAACGATCTGGGCACTGTCTCAACGAGAGACTCGGTGAAATTATAGTACCTGTGAAGATGCAGGTTACCCGCGACAGGACGGAAAGACCCCGTGGAGCTTTACTGCAGCCTGATATTGAATTTTGGTACAGCTTGTACAGGATAGGTAGGAGCCTTGGAAGCCGGAGCGCTAGCTTCGGTGGAGGCATTGGTGGGATACTACCCTGGCTGTATTGACATTCTAACCCGCACCCCTTATCGGGGTGGGAGACAGTGTCAGGTGGGCAGTTTGACTGGGGCGGTCGCCTCCTAAAAAGTAACGGAGGCGCCCAAAGGTTCCCTCAGAATGGTTGGAAATCATTCGTAGAGTGTAAAGGCACAAGGGAGCTTGACTGCGAGACCTACAAGTCGAGCAGGGACGAAAGTCGGGCTTAGTGATCCGGTGGTTCCGCATGGAAGGGCCATCGCTCAACGGATAAAAGCTACCCCGGGGATAACAGGCTTATCTCCCCCAAGAGTCCACATCGACGGGGAGGTTTGGCACCTCGATGTCGGCTCATCGCATCCTGGGGCTGTAGTCGGTCCCAAGGGTTGGGCTGTTCGCCCATTAAAGCGGTACGCGAGCTGGGTTCAGAACGTCGTGAGACAGTTCGGTCCCTATCCGTCGTGGGCGTAGGAAATTTGAGAGGAGCTGTCCTTAGTACGAGAGGACCGGGATGGACGCACCGCTGGTGTACCAGTTGTCTTGCCAAAGGCATCGCTGGGTAGCTATGTGCGGAAGGGATAAGTGCTGAAAGCATCTAAGCATGAAGCCCCCCTCAAGATGAGATTTCCCATAGCGCAAGCTAGTAAGATCCCTGAAAGATGATCAGGTTGATAGGTCAGAGGTGGAAGCGTGGCGACATGTGGAGCTGACTGATACTAATAGATCGAGGACTTAACTAAAACGAAAAGCGGAAACGCCTGTTTATCGGCGTACAAACTGGATGAGCATCGACTGAGATAAAGGAAACACGATGAGCGCAAGTGAATCGATGTTGACTTATCGTAGGGAGATGATCGGAAGTTTGCTAGGCGATAGGCGTTGGAGCTGGACAATCTTGATTACTCATTTCTTATCTTTTACTTCATAATCTAGTTTTGAGGGAATAACTCTCAAAAATAAAATAGTCTGGTGGCGATAGCGAGAAGGTCACACCCGTTCCCATACCGAACACGGAAGTTAAGCTTCTAAAGCGCCGATGGTAGTTGGGGGTTCTCCCCCTGTGAGAGTAGGACGTCGCCAGGCCATTAAAAGACCTAAAAGCATTATTGCTTTTAGGTCTTTTTTTTTTACACATTAGATTTAATGTACTTTTCTACTTCTAGTAAAAATAGAAAGAAAAGTGGTGATTTTAATAATAACAACAAGTTATGCTAAGGACTTCATTAGTTGGAAGTCCTTTTTAATAGTAATATCAGAGAATATAGATTTACTAGGTTCATTTAATAACAAAGATGAAATTTATGTATTGTAAAATTGTTTACGCCCATTCGGCAGCCCATTTTTTCATTTCCTTTAATACGCTATGAAACGATTTTCCTTTTTCTGTAAGAGAGTATTCAACAGTGATGGGAACTGTAGGGATAGCTGTTCGAACAATAATACCTTTCTTCTCTAAATGCTTGAGTGTTGTTGTTAAAGAATTAGGACTTATCCCCTTAATAGATCTCCGTAATTCATTGAACCGTTTTGTTCCTTCAAATAATTCCCTCAACACTAGAAATGACCATTTATTTCCTATGATATCAAGCGTTTTTTCAATTAAGCATGGAATTTCCATCCTATTCCTCCTGGTTATAAATTATTAGTTAGTTAAGTATAAGTAACTATGTCATAAAAATTTCACTACTTACATTATTATATTAAGTCTTGTAAAATAGCAATCAAGCAATCCTGGTAGGAATCTCTAAAATTTTTCAAATGAGAATTAGGAAAACTTAGCAATTTGGTAATTTGAAAGTGAAAATCAGAATGGAAGTTATATCTATTCTATTCATCATCTTTGTTTGTAGCCTTATTAATAAGGTATTTATCGAAGTTTTTATAATCGAAAAGTATTTTAATGCATTGTTCTCGGAAAATTTCATAGTAAATATAATTGTTCCACGAAATAGTCCTCTAAGGAGGTGGTTTTGGTTATCTTTAATCCTTATTGGCAATAAAGTAAACTATTATAGTTTATCTAAGTTTCTAATAATGAAAAGAGGAAAGGGAGCAGTAACTTTGCTTAGGAATTAAAGTATAGGGATAGTAGCAAAAAATATATTTATTTAAAAAGGAGAAATGCATAATGGAATTTGTTACATTAAATAATGGATTGAAAATGCCTCAATTGGGTTTTGGAGTTTGGCAAGTTGCAGATGACCAAGCAACTAGTGCGGTTGCAAAGGCGCTTGAAGTAGGATATCGCTCGATCGATACGGCGATGATTTATAAAAATGAAAAAGGTGTAGGGAAAGCAATAAAAGATTCTTCTGTTCCTCGTGAAGAGTTATTCATTACGACAAAAGTCTGGAACAGTGACCAAGGTTACGAAAATACACTGAAAGCATTTGATGAAAGCTTAGAAAGATTGGGTCTTGATTATGTAGATTTATATTTAATTCATTGGCCAACTCCCAAATTTGATAACTATGTGGATACATATAAAGCTTTAGAAAAACTATATAAGGATGGAAAAGTGAAAGCTATTGGTGTTTGTAACTTTGAAATAGAGCATTTAGAACGCATTTTAAGTGAATGCGAAGTAAAACCTGTTCTAAATCAGGTAGAATGTCATCCTTATTTGGCACAAAATGAATTAAAGGAGTATTGTGAAAAACATGATATTTTTGTAGAAGCGTGGAGTCCATTAGATCAGGGTGGAGAAGTATTACAGGATGAAGTAATTAAAAATATTGCAGATGCACATAAAAAAACACCAGCTCAGGTTGTTTTACGCTGGCATTTACAAAATAATACAATTGTGATTCCTAAATCGGTTACTCCATCAAGAATTGAAGAGAATTTCCAAGTATTTGACTTTGAGCTAAATGATAAAGACGTAAATGCAATAAATCAATTAAATATTAATAGACGTAAAGGATCTCATCCTAACGATATGCACGTACGCTAAAATGTTAGTTATCTGAAAGAAAGGGAGGGTTTTATCCCTTTCTTTCTATTTTAATGTTTACTGGTAATGTTTTATTTGAAAGGAGAAAAAACTTTTATTTTTTTTGAGAAAAATGCTGACAAAATGATTATAACCTGTTATTATATAAAAGTTGCTTCTAACAGCAACGATAATATGATAAGTTAATAGTTAAAAGTTTTTAAGAAAGTTATTGACTTATAATTAGTAAATATGTTATTATATGAAAGTTGCTTCTGATAGCAGCAAACAAATTGCTCTTTGAAAACTGAACAAACAAACGTCAACAATAATCGTTTTATAACGAACGTTATAGAATGAAAACAACAAGTAATAAAAAGCTAGAGTTTAGCAATGAGCTAATCAACTCTTTATTGGAGAGTTTGATCCTGGCTCAGGACGAACGCTGGCGGCGTGCCTAATACATGCAAGTCGAGCGGACTTTAAAAGCTTGCTTTTAAAGTTAGCGGCGGACGGGTGAGTAACACGTGGGCAACCTGCCTGTAAGACTGGGATAACTTCGGGAAACCGGAGCTAATACCGGATAATCCTTTTCTACTCATGTAGAAAAGCTGAAAGACGGTTTACGCTGTCACTTACAGATGGGCCCGCGGCGCATTAGCTAGTTGGTGAGGTAACGGCTCACCAAGGCAACGATGTGTAGCCGACCTGAGAGGGTGATCGGCCACACTGGGACTGAGACACGGCCCAGACTCCTACGGGAGGCAGCAGTAGGGAATCTTCCGCAATGGACGAAAGTCTGACGGAGCAACGCCGCGTGAGTGATGAAGGTTTTCGGATCGTAAAACTCTGTTGTTAGGGAAGAACAAGTACAAGAGTAACTGCTTGTACCTTGACGGTACCTAACCAGAAAGCCACGGCTAACTACGTGCCAGCAGCCGCGGTAATACGTAGGTGGCAAGCGTTGTCCGGAATTATTGGGCGTAAAGCGCGCGCAGGCGGTCCTTTAAGTCTGATGTGAAAGCCCACGGCTCAACCGTGGAGGGTCATTGGAAACTGGGGGACTTGAGTGCAGAAGAGAAGAGTGGAATTCCACGTGTAGCGGTGAAATGCGTAGAGATGTGGAGGAACACCAGTGGCGAAGGCGACTCTTTGGTCTGTAACTGACGCTGAGGCGCGAAAGCGTGGGGAGCAAACAGGATTAGATACCCTGGTAGTCCACGCCGTAAACGATGAGTGCTAAGTGTTAGAGGGTTTCCGCCCTTTAGTGCTGCAGCAAACGCATTAAGCACTCCGCCTGGGGAGTACGGCCGCAAGGCTGAAACTCAAAGGAATTGACGGGGGCCCGCACAAGCGGTGGAGCATGTGGTTTAATTCGAAGCAACGCGAAGAACCTTACCAGGTCTTGACATCCTCTGCCACTCCTAGAGATAGGACGTTCCCCTTCGGGGGACAGAGTGACAGGTGGTGCATGGTTGTCGTCAGCTCGTGTCGTGAGATGTTGGGTTAAGTCCCGCAACGAGCGCAACCCTTGATCTTAGTTGCCAGCATTTAGTTGGGCACTCTAAGGTGACTGCCGGTGACAAACCGGAGGAAGGTGGGGATGACGTCAAATCATCATGCCCCTTATGACCTGGGCTACACACGTGCTACAATGGATGGTACAAAGGGCAGCAAAGCGGTGACGCCTAGCAAATCCCATAAAACCATTCTCAGTTCGGATTGTAGGCTGCAACTCGCCTACATGAAGCTGGAATCGCTAGTAATCGCGGATCAGCATGCCGCGGTGAATACGTTCCCGGGCCTTGTACACACCGCCCGTCACACCACGAGAGTTTGTAACACCCGAAGTCGGTGGGGTAACCGTAAGGAGCCAGCCGCCTAAGGTGGGATAGATGATTGGGGTGAAGTCGTAACAAGGTAGCCGTATCGGAAGGTGCGGCTGGATCACCTCCTTTCTAAGGAAAATGGAATTCACATTCCATCACAGATTGTTGACGATTTGTTGTTCAGTTTTGAGGGAGCAATTCCTCAAAAACAGGCTTATAATAAGCCAATTGTTCCTTGAAAACTAGATTATGAATAGTAAAAACAAGAAAGAAACCGAGTAATCGCCATCTTAGATTCTCTATTTTAGAGAATTACTTCTTTGGAAAGTAATCGTATCAATCGAATACTCTTTCAAAGATTTGAGAGCAAAGAGAAGCAAGTAGGTCAAGGAAGCGACCGAGCGAGCACCGGAGCGTACGCTAGTACGTGAGGAGCACAGTGAGAGAGCTGACGAAGAGATACGACGCTTATCTTTGGTCGAAACTAAGTTAAGTTAGAAAGGGCGCACGGTGGATGCCTTGGCACTAGGAGCCGATGAAGGACGGGATTAACACCGATATGCTTTGGGGAGCTGTAAGTAAGCTTTGATCCAGAGATTTCCGAATGGGGAAACCCTCTATCCGTAATGGGATAGAATCTTTACCTGAATACATAGGGTACTGAAGGCAGACCCGGGGAACTGAAACATCTAAGTACCCGGAGGAAGAGAAAGCAAACGCGATTCCCTGAGTAGCGGCGAGCGAAACGGGATTAGCCCAAACCAAGAGGCTTGCCTCTTGGGGTTGTAGGACACTCTATATGGAGTTACAAAGGAACGGGGTAGACGAATCGATCTGGAAAGGTCAGTCGTAGAAGGTAAAAACCCTGTAGTCGAAACTTCGTTCCCTCTTGAGTGTATCCTGAGTACGGCGGGACACGAGAAATCCCGTCGGAAGCAGGGAGGACCATCTCCCAAGGCTAAATACTCCCTAGTGACCGATAGTGAACCAGTACCGTGAGGGAAAGGTGAAAAGCACCCCGGAAGGGGAGTGAAATAGATCCTGAAACCGTGTGCCTACAAGTAGTTAGAGCCCATTTATGGGTGATAGCGTGCCTTTTGTAGAATGAACCGGCGAGTTACGATTACATGCGAGGTTAAGTTGATAAGACGGAGCCGCAGCGAAAGCGAGTCTGAATAGGGCGAAATAGTATGTGGTTGTAGACCCGAAACCAGGTGATCTACCCATGTCCAGGGTGAAGTCCAGGTAACACTGGATGGAGGCCCGAACCCACGCACGTTGAAAAGTGCGGGGATGAGGTGTGGGTAGCGGAGAAATTCCAATCGAACTTGGAGATAGCTGGTTCTCTCCGAAATAGCTTTAGGGCTAGCCTCAAGATTTAGAGTATTGGAGGTAGAGCACTGTTTGGACTAGGGGCCCCCATCGGGTTACCGAATTCAGACAAACTCCGAATGCCAAATACTTATTCTTGGGAGTCAGACTACGAGTGATAAGATCCGTGGTCAAGAGGGAAACAGCCCAGACCACCAGCTAAGGTCCCAAAGTATACGTTAAGTGGAAAAGGATGTGGAGTTGCTTAGACAACCAGGATGTTGGCTTAGAAGCAGCCACCATTTAAAGAGTGCGTAATAGCTCACTGGTCGAGTGACTCTGCGCCGAAAATGTACCGGGGCTAAACGTATCACCGAAGCTGTGGATTGACATCTATGATGTCAGTGGTAGGAGAGCGTTCTAAGTGCGTCGAAGCTAGACCGTAAGGACTGGTGGAGCGCTTAGAAGTGAGAATGCCGGTATGAGTAGCGAAAGATGAGTGAGAATCTCATCCACCGAATGCCTAAGGTTTCCTGAGGAAGGCTCGTCCGCTCAGGGTTAGTCGGGACCTAAGCCGAGGCTGAAAAGCGTAGGCGATGGACAACAGGTTGATATTCCTGTACCACCTTTAAATCGTTTGAGCAATGGGGGGACGCAGGAGGATAGGGTAAGCGTGCTGTTGGATTAGCACGTCCAAGCAGTTAGGCCGGTAATGAGGCAAATCCCATTACCATGTCAGCGGAGCTGTGACGGCGAGGGAAATATAGTACCGAAGTTCCTGATTCCACACTGCCAAGAAAATCCTCTAGCGAGATTTATGGTGCCCGTACCGCAAACCGACACAGGTAGGCGAGGAGAGAATCCTAAGGTGAGCGAGAGAACTCTCGTTAAGGAACTCGGCAAAATGACCCCGTAACTTCGGGAGAAGGGGTGCTCTTTTGGGTGTTAAAGCCCGAGAGAGCCGCAGTGAATAGGCCCAGGCGACTGTTTAGCAAAAACACAGGTCTCTGCGAAGCCGCAAGGCGAAGTATAGGGGCTGACACCTGCCCGGTGCTGGAAGGTTAAGAGGAGGGGTTAGCACTTAGTGCGAAGCTCTGAATTGAAGCCCCAGTAAACGGCGGCCGTAACTATAACGGTCCTAAGGTAGCGAAATTCCTTGTCGGGTAAGTTCCGACCCGCACGAAAGGTGTAACGATCTGGGCACTGTCTCAACGAGAGACTCGGTGAAATTATAGTACCTGTGAAGATGCAGGTTACCCGCGACAGGACGGAAAGACCCCGTGGAGCTTTACTGCAGCCTGATATTGAATTTTGGTACAGCTTGTACAGGATAGGTAGGAGCCTTGGAAGCCGGAGCGCTAGCTTCGGTGGAGGCATTGGTGGGATACTACCCTGGCTGTATTGACATTCTAACCCGCACCCCTTATCGGGGTGGGAGACAGTGTCAGGTGGGCAGTTTGACTGGGGCGGTCGCCTCCTAAAAAGTAACGGAGGCGCCCAAAGGTTCCCTCAGAATGGTTGGAAATCATTCGTAGAGTGTAAAGGCACAAGGGAGCTTGACTGCGAGACCTACAAGTCGAGCAGGGACGAAAGTCGGGCTTAGTGATCCGGTGGTTCCGCATGGAAGGGCCATCGCTCAACGGATAAAAGCTACCCCGGGGATAACAGGCTTATCTCCCCCAAGAGTCCACATCGACGGGGAGGTTTGGCACCTCGATGTCGGCTCATCGCATCCTGGGGCTGTAGTCGGTCCCAAGGGTTGGGCTGTTCGCCCATTAAAGCGGTACGCGAGCTGGGTTCAGAACGTCGTGAGACAGTTCGGTCCCTATCCGTCGTGGGCGTAGGAAATTTGAGAGGAGCTGTCCTTAGTACGAGAGGACCGGGATGGACGCACCGCTGGTGTACCAGTTGTCTTGCCAAAGGCATCGCTGGGTAGCTATGTGCGGAAGGGATAAGTGCTGAAAGCATCTAAGCATGAAGCCCCCCTCAAGATGAGATTTCCCATAGCGCAAGCTAGTAAGATCCCTGAAAGATGATCAGGTTGATAGGTCAGAGGTGGAAGCGTGGCGACATGTGGAGCTGACTGATACTAATAGATCGAGGACTTAACTAAAACGAAAAGCGGAAACGCCTGTTTATCGGCGTACAAACTGGATGAGCATCGACTGAGATAAAGGAAACACGATGAGCGCAAGTGAATCGATGTTGACTTATCGTAGGGAGATGATCGGAAGTTTGCTAGGCGATAGGCGTTGGAGCTGGACAATCTTGATTACTCATTTCTTATCTTTTACTTCATAATCTAGTTTTGAGGGAATAACTCTCAAAAATAAAATAGTCTGGTGGCGATAGCGAGAAGGTCACACCCGTTCCCATACCGAACACGGAAGTTAAGCTTCTAAAGCGCCGATGGTAGTTGGGGGTTCTCCCCCTGTGAGAGTAGGACGTCGCCAGGCCATTAAAAAACCTAAAAGCTTTATTGCTTTTAGGTTTTTTTACGTAAATAAAATATTAAATCAGAAAAAGTTGGTTTAGCTAAATAGTGCAGAGTTTTAGATTATATCTTTGTGACTTTGGACAATATATTTAATTTATGGATCATATCCAGCGATTTTTCGATGATATCAACTTCTATTTCGCTAATTTCTCCTATTACTTCACAATTAAAGATCAAATAATTGAAGTAACAATTATATATCCCCTTACTGTAATAAATGTAGAAATAATCCACAATTTTAGCTAACATTATAAAAAATCCGACTTTCTTCTATTATATATGAATTTTTCAGATTTATCTGTCTTTTGGCGAAAAGTATAAAATTGTTTACTTCTTTCTTATTAGGTAATTATAAGTATAATATAGGAATAGTAAATACATATGGGAGTGAGCAAAAACATGCTAGAAAATAGTGTTACGATGATATTGATTATTCTCATAATCAATATTGTCTATGTTTCTTTTTTTACGATACGAATGATTTTAACTTTAAAAGGCCAACGTTATTTAGCTGCATTTATCAGCATGATAGAGGTAGTCATTTATGTTATTGGCTTAGGGTTGGTTTTGGATAATTTGGATCAAATTCAGAACTTAGTTGCCTATGCTATTGGATATGGTATAGGAGTAATTGTTGGAATGAAAATTGAGGAGAAGCTGGCTTTAGGATACATTACAGTAAATGTTATAACAAAGGAATATGACCGAGACCTGCCTAATTCTTTAAGAACAAAAGGATATGGAGTAACTACGTGGGCTGCGCAGGGGCTAGAAGGTGATCGAATGTCCTTGCAAATATTGACTCCTCGAAAATATGAATTAAAATTATATCAGACAATTAAAGAGTTGGACCCTAAAGCATTTATAATTGCATATGAGCCTAAAGCGATTTATGGTGGGTTCTGGGTGAAAAGTGTTAAGAAAGGAAAATTGTTTAATGAGTAAGAAAAAAAGATTTGAAGTGCAAATGAATGAGACGATTAATGACTGTCTAGAAAGAATGAAGAAGGAAGGCTATACACCAATAAAGCGGATGGAAAAGCCAGTTTTCAAGGAAATAAAGGTGAATGGTCAAATGTCTTATGAGCCAGTATCACAGCAAATTATCTTTGAAGCAGTACAATTAGAAGGTTAAATCACGAACATTAATATTATATTTATATTAATCGTTCGACATTTACTGTTGACAATATATAAATATGCTTGTTAAGATGGTATAGTGTTAATTAAACAAGACGGAAACAAAATAAATTAAATAGCCCTCATATAATAATGGGAATATGGCCCATAAGTTTCTACCCGGTAACCGTAAAATACTGGACTATGAGGGAAAGTGAATGAAAAAGAGCTGAAAAAAGTAGAGTTTACTTTATTCAGGTTTATTTAAGCTCTGGACAGATACTTTCTCTCTTTTAGTGTAGAAAAGTGTTCTGGCTAGGGCTTTTTAAATAGAATCAGGAGGGAGAACATGACCGCATCTGTTGGTGTTATCATGGGGAGTAAATCAGATTGGGAAACAATGAAGCATGCTTGTGGAATATTAGATCAACTGGAAGTAGATTACGAGAAAAAAGTGGTCTCTGCTCATCGTACTCCTGACTTAATGTTTGAATATGCCGAAAGCGCGAGAGATAGAGGAATTAAAGTAATTATTGCCGGAGCAGGTGGAGCAGCACATCTTCCAGGGATGATTGCAGCTAAGACAACTTTGCCTGTTATAGGAGTTCCCGTTCAATCAAAAGCCTTAAATGGCCTGGATTCCTTATTGTCAATTGTCCAAATGCCTGGAGGAGTGCCAGTTGCTACTGTAGCAATTGGCAAAGCAGGTGCTACGAATGCAGGACTTCTTGCATCCCAAATACTAGGTGCTACAGACTTAGAGTTAGCAGAAAGACTTTTTTCCATGAGAGAAAGAACGAAAAAAGAAGTAATGGAAAGTAGTGATGAGCTTGTCTAATAGAGTAATACTGCCAGGTCAAACAATTGGTATTATAGGTGGCGGTCAGTTAGGGCGTATGATGGCAATCGCAGCAAAAGCACAAGGGTTTAGAATAGCAGTATTAGATCCAACAGAAGATTCTCCTTGTGGTCAAGTAGCTGATTATAAAATTGTTGATGCCTATGATAGTTTATCAGCGATAAAAAAATTAGCAGAAATAAGTGATGTAATAACTTATGAATTTGAAAATATAGATGCAGCTTGTCTTGATTGGTTAACCAATAATGCTAATGTTCCACAAGGTTCTGCTCTTCTTGAAATTACGCAGGATCGAGTAAAGGAAAAAAAGGCAATTGAGCAAGCCGGAATTAAGATAGCTCCATATGTAGTTGTTGAAAAAACAAGTGATATTTATAGTGGAATAGCACAATTAGGCTATCCAGCTGTTTTAAAAACAGCCCGTGGAGGTTATGATGGAAAAGGCCAATATGTTATTAAAGAAAGCAGTCAAATACCAGAAGCGGAAAAGCTTTTAAACAATGGAGTCTGTGTATTAGAAAAATGGATTCCTTTTAATAAGGAAATATCGGTTATTATCACTAGAAGTGGAAAGGGAGAAGCTACCGTTTTTCCAGTTAGTGAAAATATTCATCTTAATAATATTTTGCATGAATCAATCGTTCCGGCTCGCATTAGTGACTTGGCAAAGGACTTAGCGATAGAAAAGGCAAGCAAGCTTGCTGAGAATCTACATTTAGTAGGAACATTAGCAGTAGAAATGTTCCTGACAGAGGACGAAGAGATTTATATTAATGAGTTGGCTCCTAGACCACATAATTCTGGGCATTATACAATTGAGGCATGCGAGACTTCACAGTTTGAGCAGCATATCCGTGCGGTGTGCAATTGGCCGTTAGCAAGCACTAGACTATTAAGACCTGCTGTCATGGTTAATATTCTCGGTCAACATCAAGGACAGGTGATTGATAAGATTCTTGATTTACAGGATTGGAAAATTCATCTTTATGGAAAACAGGAACCAAAGGAAAATAGGAAGATGGGGCATGCAACCTTGCTTCGTGCATCTGTTGAAATAGCATTAGATGAAATCGAGAATACGAACGTATGGAATGTACAGACAGAAAAAATCGGAGGATAAACAATGATCGATCGTTACACAAGACCAGAAATGGGAAACATTTGGACAGAGGAAAATCGCTTTAAAGCATGGTTAGAGGTAGAAATTTTAGCATGTGAAGCTTGGGTAAAGCTTGGTGAAATTCCAGGAGAAGACGTAAAAAAGATTCGCGAAAATGCTTCATTTGATATCGAGCGTATTAAAGAAATTGAACTAGATACAAGACATGACGTTGTAGCATTTACAAGAGCGGTATCTGAGACACTTGGAGAAGAAAGAAAATGGGTGCATTATGGTTTAACTTCTACAGATGTTGTGGATACAGCACTTTCATACTTAATTAAACAAGCAAATGAGATTTTATTAAAAGATGTAGAAAACTTTATTGAAGTTCTGAAGAATAAAGCACAAGAACATAAATACACCGTTATGATGGGACGTACACATGGAGTTCATGCAGAACCAACTACTTTTGGTTTAAAGCTTGCTCTATGGCATGAAGAAATGAAACGTAACCTTGAAAGATTTAAAGCAGCAGCTGAAGGAATTGAATATGGCAAGATTTCCGGTGCGGTAGGAACTTATGCTAATATTGATCCTTTTGTAGAGCAATATGTATGTAAAGAATTAGGATTACAACCAGCGCCGATTTCTACGCAAACATTGCAGCGCGATCGTCATGCAGATTATATGTCTACTCTAGCTTTAATTGCTACTTCTATTGAAAAATTCGCAGTGGAAATTCGCGGGTTGCAAAAAAGTGAAACAAGAGAAGTAGAAGAATTTTTCGCTAAAGGACAAAAAGGTTCTTCTGCTATGCCGCATAAACGTAACCCAATCGGTTCAGAAAACATGGCAGGTCTTGCGCGTGTTATTCGTGGCTATATGCTAACGGCCTATGAAAATGTTCCTTTATGGCATGAAAGAGATATTTCGCACTCTTCTGCAGAACGCATTATTATCCCAGATGCAACAATTGCATTAAATTACATGTTAAATCGTTTCAGCAATATCGTGAAAAACCTAACTGTATTCCCAGAGAATATGAAGCGTAATATGGATCGTACGCTTGGCTTAATTTACTCACAACGAGTATTACTTGCTCTAATTGATAAGGGGCTTACAAGAGAAGAAGCGTATGACACTGTACAGCCTAGAGCAATGGAATCTTGGGAAAAGCAAGTACCGTTCCGTCAGCTGGTAGATAGCGATGCAGTAATTTCCTCTAAGTTAACAAAAGAAGAAATTGATGATTGCTTTGATTATCACTTCCATATTAAACATGTTGATACGATTTTTGATCGTCTTGGATTATAAAAAAATAAGAGCTGTCACATAAAATGACAGCTCTACTACAAACAGTGAAAACAGAATATACCGAATTTTAAGCAAGATATTGCAAGTGAGAATTTTTCGTTTTATCCCTAATTTTTTTGATAAGGAGACTCTTCAAATGGAAAAGAGAGCTTTATTGTATGAAGGAAAAGCAAAAAGAGTGTATAAAACTTCAGATGAGGATATTGTTTGGCTGGAATATAAGGATTCCGCTACTGCCTTTAATGGTGAGAAGAAAGCGACTATAACAGGCAAAGGTCGATTAAACAATGAGATTACTAGTTTACTATTCTTAAAGTTAAAAGACTTTGGTATTCCATCACATTTTGTAGAAAAATTGTCCGAAACGGAACAGCTTGTAAAGAAAGTGGATATTATCCCATTAGAAGTGGTTGTTCGTAATTTAGCTGCAGGCAGTTTTTCAAAAAGATTAGGAATAGAAGAGGGCAATCCGTTATCAAAGCCATTGGTTGAATTTTATTACAAAGATGATGCACTAGGTGATCCAATGATTACGGAAGACCATATCGAAGAATTAAAGCTTGCATCAACAGAGGAAGTTGAATTTTTAAAGAAAAAGGCACTGGAAGTAAACGAGGTATTAAGCAGATTTTTTGGAGAATTGGGAATTAACTTAGTTGATTTCAAATTAGAATTTGGAAAAGACAAAGAAGGAAATATTCTTCTTGCTGATGAAATTTCGCCAGATACATGCCGACTTTGGGATAAAGAAACAAATGCGAAATTAGATAAAGATGTATTTCGTCGCGATTTAGGCAATCTAACAGATGCTTATGAAAATATTTTAGCGAGACTAGGGGGAAGTCAACATGTTTAAGGTTAAAGTATATATCACATTAAGAGAAAGTGTACTAGATCCACAAGGTAATGCAGTGAAGGGTTCCTTGCATTCATTAAATTATAAAGAAGTAGAAGATGTACGTATCGGGAAGTACTTAGAACTAACAATTGATAAATCAGAAAGAAATATTGATGAGCTAGTGAAGGAAATGTGTGAAAAGCTTCTTGCTAATACGGTTATTGAAGATTACCGCTATGAGGTGGAGGAGGTTGTTGCACAGTGAGGTTTGCAGTAATCGTGTTTCCAGGATCCAATTGTGATGTTGATATGTTTCATGCGGTGAAGGATGAGCTTGGAGAAGAAGTAGAATATGTATGGCATGATACAGATAGTTTAGAAGGCTTTGATGGAATTTTGCTACCTGGAGGATTCTCTTATGGTGACTATCTTCGTACAGGAGCGATTGCAAGATTTAGCAATGTAATGAAAGAAGTAGTAAAAGCAGCAGAAGCAGGAAAGCCAATTCTTGGTATATGTAATGGATTCCAAATACTGTTAGAAGCAGGATTGCTCCCTGGTGCAATGAGAAGAAATGAAAGCTTAAAGTTTATCTGTAAGCCAGTTGAACTGCAGGTAGCAAATAATAATACTATGTTCTCTTCTGCATATAAAGAAAACGAAGTAATCACTGTGCCGATTGCTCACGGAGAAGGAAATTACTACTGTGATGAGGAAACATTAGCAAACTTAAAAGTAAATAATCAAATTGTCTTTACTTATAATGGTACAAATCCAAACGGAAGTTTAGAAAATATTGCTGGAATTACAAATGAAAAAGGAAATGTCCTTGGCATGATGCCTCACCCAGAAAGAGCAGTAGATGAGCTATTAGGTGGAGCAGACGGTCTGAAAATATTTAAATCAATCGTTAGTCAGTGGAGGGAAGCAAATGTCGTTCAGCTTTGAGCCAAGTCCAGAACAAATTAAATCAGAAGAAATTTACAAACAAATGGGTGTAACGGATGAAGAGTTTGCGATGGTAGAAGGAATTCTAGGTCGTCTTCCTAACTATACAGAGATTGGGTTATTTTCTGTTATGTGGTCAGAACATTGTAGTTATAAAAACTCAAAGCCTGTATTAAAGAAATTCCCAATTACAGGACCTCAAGTATTGCAAGGACCTGGTGAGGGTGCAGGGATTGTAGATATCGGCGATGGTCAAGCGGTTGCGTTTAAAATCGAAAGCCATAACCATCCATCAGCAATTGAACCATATCAAGGAGCTGCAACAGGTGTAGGCGGAATTATCCGTGATGTATTCTCCATGGGAGCAAGACCAATTGCGATTCTGAACTCTTTACGATTCGGTGAATTAGATAATGAACGCACGAAATACCTTTTTAAAGAGGTAGTTGCTGGTATTGCTGGCTACGGAAACTGTATTGGGATTCCAACAGTTGGTGGAGAAATTGCTTTTGATGATTCCTATGCAGGAAACCCGCTTGTTAATGCGATGTGTGTTGGCTTAATTAATCATGAGGATATTAAAAAAGGCCAGGCGCACGGTGTTGGCAATACGGTAATGTATGTAGGTGCAAAAACAGGTCGTGACGGAATTCATGGTGCGACATTTGCTTCTGAAGAATTAACAGAGAACTCTGATGAAAAGCGTCCTGCTGTACAAGTAGGAGATCCATTTATGGAAAAGCTTCTTCTTGAAGCGTGTCTTGAACTGATTCAATCAGATGCATTAGTTGGTATTCAAGATATGGGTGCTGCAGGACTGGCAAGCTCTAGTGCAGAAATGGCAAGTAAAGCAGGTTCTGGTATTGAAATGAATTTAGACTTAGTACCACAGCGTGAAACAGGAATGACTGCTTATGAAATGATGCTTTCTGAATCACAAGAACGTATGTTGATTGTTGTGAAAAAAGGAAGAGAACAGGAAATCAAAGATCTTTTCCATAAATATGATTTAGAGGCAGTAGCAATTGGTGTTGTAACAGATGATAAAATGCTTCGTCTTCTTCATAAAGGAGATGTAGTAGCAAATGTTCCTGCAGATGCTCTAGCAGAGGATGCTCCAGTATATCATAAGCCATCTAGCGAACCTGCTTATTATCGTGAGTTCCAAGGAATGGAAAACTATATTCCTACTGTAAATAACTATGGTGAAACACTTCTTAATCTATTAAAACAGCCTACCATTGCAAGTAAAGAGTGGGTTTATGATCAATATGACTATATGGTTCGTACGAATACAGTTGTTGCACCAGGTTCAGATGCAGCAGTAGTACGTATTCGTGGAACGAAAAAAGCATTAGCGATGACAACGGACTGTAATGCACGATACTTGTACTTAGATCCAGAAACAGGCGGTAAGATTGCAGTAGCAGAAGCAGCTCGTAATATCGTATGTTCTGGTGCAGAGCCACTTGCAATTACAGATAACTTAAATTTTGGAAATCCCGAGAAACCAGAGATTTTCTGGCAAATTGAAAAAGCGGCAGACGGGATTAGTGAAGCTTGCTTAGCACTAAATTCACCAGTAATCGGCGGGAATGTCTCTTTGTATAACGAAACAAATGGAACAGCTATTTACCCTACTCCTGTTATTGGGATGGTTGGATTAGTGAAGGATACGAAAGATATTACCACACAAAGCTTTAAAGCAGCTGGGGACTTAATCTATGTGCTTGGAGAAACAAAAGCAGAGTTTGGTGGAAGTGAATTACAAAAAATGCTAGAAGGATCTATTTCTGGAAAAGCACCTTCCTTAGATTTAGAAGTAGAAAAAACGTATCAACAAGCAGTACTAGAAGCAATTCGCGTAGGCGTTGTAGAGTCCGCTCATGATTTAGCTGAAGGTGGTCTGGCAGTTGCAGTTGCAGAAAGCTTAATCAGCTCAAACGGTTTAGGAGCAAAAGTAAATGTTACAGAAGATGCCGTAACAGCACTTTTCAGTGAATCACAATCACGGTTCTTGCTTTCTATTAAACCAGAAAACAAAGAAACTTTTGAAAAATTAGTTCCTGCTACACTAGTAGGAGAAGTTACAGATACAGCCGTTCTTACCATTAGCCAAGGGGAAACTATTCTAGTAAATGAACAGGTTGATTCGTTAACGGATGCCTGGAGAGGGGCAATTCCATGCTTGCTGAAATAAGAGGGTTAAACGAAGAATGTGGCATTTTTGGTGTTTGGGGACATGAAGATGCATCTCAATTAGCATATTATGGACTGCATAGCTTACAGCATCGTGGCCAAGAAGGAACTGGTATCGTTGCAACAGATGGGAAAAAATTAAAGGGAATTAAAGGAGAAGGATTAGTCTCTGAAATTTTCACCCAAGAAGCAATTAAAGATTTGTCAGGAAAAGCTGCCATTGGGCATGTACGTTATGCAACAGCAGGGGGCGGCGGATATGAAAATGTCCAGCCTCTTCTGTTCCACTTCCAAAGCGGAAGTATGGCACTTGCTCACAACGGAAATTTAGTAAATGCTACAGCTTTAAAAAGCCAGCTAGAAGCACAAGGAAGTATTTTTCAAACAAGCTCTGACACAGAGGTTCTTGCTCATTTAATTAGAAGAGGCGGTTTTGCGGCATTTAAGGAAAGAGTGAAAAATGCGCTGACAATGATTAAAGGAGCGTATGCTTTTCTTATTTTAACGGAAACAGAATTAATGGTTGCCCTAGATCCAAATGGAATGCGTCCTCTTTCTTTAGGGAAATTAGGAGATGCGTATGTTGTTGCATCTGAAACATGTGCCTTTGATGTGGTAGGAGCTGAGTTTGTTCGTGATATTTTACCAGGAGAACTTTTAATCATTGATGACAACGGCTTCCGTTCAGAGATGTTCTCTGTCGCTTCTAATATTGCAATGTGCACAATGGAGTATGTTTATTTCTCCCGACCTGATAGTAATATCAATGGAATCAATGTGCATACTGCTCGTAAAAATCTTGGGAAAAGATTAGCAATCGAAGCACCAATTCAAGCAGATGTAGTAACTGGAGTACCTGATTCCAGTATTTCTGCTGCAATCGGATATGCGGAAGCAACTGGTATTCCGTATGAGCTTGGATTAATTAAAAATCGCTATGTTGGCCGAACGTTTATTCAGCCTTCCCAAACTCTTCGTGAGCAAGGCGTTAAGATGAAGCTTTCTGCTGTACGCGGAGTAGTAGAAGGAAAAAGAGTGATTATGGTCGATGATTCTATTGTTCGTGGTACAACGAGTAAACGAATTGTAACAATGCTGAGAGAAGCGGGAGCAACAGAAGTACATGTATTAATTAGTTCACCACCAATTAAAAATCCTTGTTTCTATGGAATTGATACATCAACAAAAGAAGAGTTGATTGCATCGAAATATTCAGTAGAAGAACTTCGTGAATTAATTGGTGCTGACTCTCTTATCTTCCTGAGTACAGAAGGAATGATTGATGCCATTGGCCGAACAGATGATGGGGAAAATAGAGGACATTGCTTAGCTTGCTTTACTGGTAAATACCCAACAGAAATATATCCAAACGCAGATCATCCATACGAGAAAGTGTAAGGATACGGAGTCAGACACTAATGGACTTTAAAAACTTATAATTTCTTAACTGTTAAAATAAAAGAAAAGCGGCATGCATAAATGTCGCTTTTCCACCTGAATCAAACTAGACTTTTCGATATATTAGGAGGCATAAAATGGCTGAAGCTTATAAACAAGCAGGAGTTAATATAGAGGCAGGCTATGAAGCTGTAACAAGAATGAAAAAGCATGTGAAAAAAACAACTCGTCCAGGTGTTATGGGGGGATTAGGCGGCTTTGGCGGCATGTTTGATTTATCTGTTCTAAATTTAAATAACCCTGTTTTGGTATCAGGGACAGATGGAGTCGGAACAAAGCTAATGCTTGCTTTTATGCTGGATAAGCATGACACAATTGGAATTGATGCTGTGGCAATGTGTGTGAACGATATTGTCGTCCAAGGGGCAGAACCTATCTATTTCCTTGACTATATTGCTTGTGGAAAAGCAGAGCCTAGTAAAATCGAGGCGATTGTCAAAGGAATTGCAGATGGGTGTGAACAAGCTGGTTGTGCTTTAGTTGGCGGTGAAACAGCTGAGATGCCAGGAATGTATGACGAGGAAGAATATGATTTAGCAGGATTTGCTGTGGGAGCTTGTGAAAAAGAAAAGCTTGTAACTGGTGAAAAAATCCAAGCTGGAGATGTATTAATTGGCCTAGCTTCTAATGGAATTCATAGCAATGGCTACTCCCTTGTACGAAAATTATTTTTCGAAAAAGCTACTATGTCTCTCTCTGATTATATCGAGGAATTTGGTTGTACATTAGGAGAAGAATTGATTAAACCAACGAGAATTTATGTGAAACCAGTTCTTTCTGCTTTAAAGGAATTTGAGATTAAAGGTCTTGCTCATATTACAGGAGGCGGATTTATCGAAAATATTCCAAGAATGCTTCCAGAAGGATTCGGAATGGAATTGAATGAATCAAATTGGGAAGTACCTGCTGTTTTTCAAAAAATGGAGCAAATCGGCGAAATAGATCGTAAAGAAATGTATAATATTTTTAATATGGGAACTGGAATGGTTCTTGCTGTCAGCAAAGAAGATGAGGAACAAGTAATGGATCACTTTACTCGTATTGGGGAAAAGGCGTATACAATTGGGAAAGTAACAGATGACGGGGAAATAAATATCATCCTCAAATAGTGTTGGAGGAATGTATATGAAGCGGATTGCTGTTTTTGCTTCTGGTAATGGTTCAAACTTTCAGGCAATAGTGACTGCGGTAAAACGTGAGGAGTTAAATGCGTCTATTACCCTATTAGTCTCTGATAAACCGGGAGCTTATGTTATTGATAGAGCAATGAAAGAAGAAATTCCCACCTTTGTTTTTGCAGCGAAGAATTATCAGAAAAAGGCAGAATATGAACGAGAGATTTTAAAGCATTTAAAAGCAAATGAAATTGACTTAATTGTTCTGGCAGGATATATGAGATTAATAGGCGATACACTTTTACAAGCTTTTGCTGGAAAAATTATTAATATTCATCCGTCTCTATTGCCAGCTTTTCCAGGCAAGGACGCAATTGGCCAAGCATTAGAGGCTGAAGTTTCGCAAACAGGGATTACGATTCATTACGTTGACGCAGGAATGGATACAGGTCCCATTATTGCCCAAGAGGCCATTACTTTGTCAGAAAAAGAAACAAGGGAAAGTATTCAGGAAAAAATCCAAGCGTTGGAGCACCAACTTTATCCAAAGGTGATTCAACACTTGCTTCATAAAACAGAAGTATTCCATCAATAGATACGCAAAAAAAGGAAAGACCATCATACTTAAGATATCAACAGGCATGAAATATCAGGGGGAATAATGATGAAAAAAAGAGCGTTAATTAGTGTTTCTGATAAAACAGGTATTACAGATTTTGCAAAAGAGCTTCATGAATTAGGATTTGAGTTAATTTCTACAGGCGGAACAAAAAAAGCGATTCAAGATAGTGGGATTCCTGTCATGAGTGTTAGCGAAGTCACTGGATTTCCTGAAATTCTAGAAGGAAGAGTGAAAACTTTAAATCCGTATATTCATGGTGGATTGCTTGCTAAATTTGATGAGCCGAGCCATATTGCACAATTAGAAGAACACAAAATTGACCCAATTCAAATCGTTTGTGTTAATTTATATCCTTTCCAACAAACGATTGCTAAGGCAGATGTAACGGTGGAAGACGCGATTGAAAATATAGATATCGGTGGACCAACCATGCTTCGTGCTTCAGCAAAGAATCACCAGTATGTAACGGTAGTGGTAGATCCTGTTGATTATCCAACCGTTATTGCAGAATTAAAGCAAGAAGAGAAAGTATCGTTTGAAACAAGACGTAGACTTGCAGCAAAGGTATTCCGTCATACAGCTGCTTATGATGCCATGATTGCAGAATATATGACAGAGCTTACGCAAGAGGAAACACCAGAAAAATTAACGGTTACGTATGAATTGAAGCAATCCTTGCGCTATGGAGAGAATCCTCATCAAAAGGCTGCGTTTTACCGCAAACCACTTGGATCTGATTTCTCGATTGCTAACGCAACCCAATTACACGGAAAAGAACTTTCTTACAACAATATCAATGATGCAGATGCAGCGATTCAAATCGTAAAAGAATTTACAGAGCCTGCTGCTGTTGCGATTAAGCATAGTAATCCATGTGGTGTTGGAACAGGGGAAGATATTTTCACTGCTTTTTCGAAAGCTTTTGAAGCAGATCCAGTTTCTATTTTCGGGGGCATTATTGCATTAAATAGAGAAGTAGATGCAGAGACAGCTAAAAAACTACATGAAATTTTCTTAGAAATTGTTATCGCCCCTTCTTATTCCCAAGAGGCATTAGACATTCTACAAGCAAAGAAGAATATCCGTTTATTAACAATTCCTTTTGGAACAGAAAGCAGTAAAGAAATGAAATTCACTTCTATTGAAGGTGGATTATTAACACAAGATTTCGATCGCTATTCTTTAGATGATGCAACAATTACAATTCCTACAGAGAAAAAGCCTACAGATGAAGAGTGGGAAGCTCTTAAATTTGGTTGGAAAATCGTCAAGCATGTTAAATCAAATGCAATCGTAGTGAATAATAAAGAAATGACACTAGGCGTTGGTGCAGGACAAATGAATCGCGTTGGATCTGCAAAAATTGCGTTAGAGCAGGCTGGTGAAAAAGCAGTTGGTGCAGTGTTAGCGTCTGATGCATTTTTCCCAATGGATGATACGGTTGAAGCGGCTGCTAAAGCAGGAGTTACGGCAATTATTCAAACAGGTGGAAGTATTCGTGATGAAGATTCCATCAAAAAAGCAAATGAATATGGTATTGCAATGGTATTAACAGGAGTAAGGCATTTCAAACATTAATATCTTTAAGCTTGGGGGATATAGAGAATGAAAGTACTTGTTATTGGCCGCGGTGGTCGGGAACATGCTATTTGTACAAAAGTAAGAGAAAGTGAAAAAGTAGACACTGTTTTTGTGGCACCAGGAAATGTTGGAATGACCGATGTGGCAGAGCGCATTGCAATAGAGGAAACAGAGGTAGCAAAACTGGTCGATTTTGCCCTAACGCAAAAAATTGATTTAACCATTGTAGGTCCAGAAGTACCGTTACTTCTTGGTGTGGTTGATGAATTTCAAGCTGCTGGCTTAAAAGTATTTGGTCCAAATCAACGTGCTGCTGTAATAGAAGGAAGTAAATCATTCGCTAAAGACTTAATGAAGAAATATCAAATTCCAACTGGGGAATACCAAACTTTTTCTGATTATGAGGCCGCGAAAGCGTATATTGTGGAAAAAGGGGCTCCAATTGTTATTAAAGCAGACGGATTAGCAGCTGGAAAAGGCGTAACCGTTGCTATGAACATGGAAGATGCACTAGAGAGCATCAAGGAAATGCTTGTTGGCGAAAAATTCGGAAGTGCGTCTGCAACAGTCGTTATTGAGGAATTTTTAGCTGGAGAAGAATTTTCTTTAATGTCCTTTGTGGATGGAGAAACGGTAATCCCTTTGGACATTGCCCAAGATCATAAACGTGCCTTTGATGGAGATAAAGGGCCAAATACAGGGGGAATGGGAGCTTATTCTCCTGTTCCACACATTGATCCAGCAATCGTGCAAACTGCAATTGAAACAATAGTCAAACCAACTGCAAAAGCAATGATAGCAGAAGGCAGAACATTTACAGGCATTTTATACGCTGGCTTAATCGCTACAGATAAAGGTCCGAAAGTGATCGAATTTAATGCAAGATTAGGTGACCCAGAAACACAAGTTATCTTACCGCGCATGAAGTCCGATTTAGTGGAAGTTATTTTATCAGTATTAAATGGAGAGGCTCCATCGATTGAATGGTATGAAGAGGATATGCTAGGAGTAGTTATTGCGTCAAAAGGCTATCCAGAAGCCTATGAAAAAGGTGCAGTTATTCAAGGATTAGATAAAATGAAAGATGTCTCAATTTTTCATGCAGGAACAGACCTAAATGAAGATGGTGCATTTACAACCGATGGCGGTCGAGTTTTATTAATTGCTGCCAAGAGCCGTACTTTAAAAGATGCACAGGATAAAGTATATAAAGAACTAGAGAAATTAGAGAGCGATGGCGTTTTTTATCGAAAAGACATTGGCTTTAAAGCTATAAAATAAGAAGAAATTCCTGTATGTAGCATTGATTTTGTCGATGATTGCATATGGGATTTTTTTTGTTAAGGAATTAGAGGAAGGTTGTCAGTGCCTGAAAGCAAGAAAAAGGAGGTCGGAAGGGAAATAGAGGAGTCGTCTCTGTACCCGAAAGGAAGAAAAAGGAGGTCGGAAGGAAATAGAGGAAGCGTCTCTGAGCCCGAAAGGAAGAAAAAGCAGGTCGGAAGGTAATAGAGGAAGCGTCTCTGAGCCCGAAAGGAAGAAAAAACAGGTCGGAAGGTAATAGAGGAGTCTCTAAGCCCGAAAACAAGAAAAAACAGGTCGGAAGGAAATAGAGGAGGCGTCTCTAAGCCCGAAAACAAGAAAAAGCAGTCACCAAGGTAACAGAGGAGGCGTCTCTAAGCCCGAAAGCAAGAAAAAGCAGTCACCAAGGTAACAGAGGAAGCGTCTCTAAGCCCGAAAACAAGAAAAAACAGTCACCAAGGTAACAGAGAAAGCGTCTCTGAGCCCGAAAACAAGAAAAAGCAGTCACCAAGGTAACAGAGGAAGCGTCTCTAAGCCCGAAAACAAGAAAAAGAAAGCACCAAGGTAACAGAGGAGGCGTCTCTGAGCCCGAAAACAAGAAAAAGAAAGCACCAAGGTAACAGAGGAGGCGTCTCTGAGCCCGAAAGGAAGAAAAAGCAGTCACCAAGGTAACAGAGGAGGCGTCTCTGAGCCCGAAAGGAAGAAAAAACAGTCACCAAGGTAACAGAGAAAGCGTCTCTGAGCCCGAAAACAAGAAAAAGAAAGCACCAAGGTAACAGAGAAAGCGTCTCTAAGCCCGAAAACAAGAAAAAGCAGTCACCAAGGTAACAGAGGAGGCGTCTCTGAGCTCGAAAGGAAGAAAAAGCAGTCACCAAGGTAACAGAGGAGGCGTCTCTGAGCCCGAGAGCAAGAAATCCAAAGCATCAAGGTAACAGAGAAAGCGTCTCTAAGCCCGAAAACAAGAAAAAGCAGTCACCAAGGTAACAGAGGAAGCGTCTCTGAGCCCGAAAACAAGAAAAAGAAAGCACCAAGGTAACAGAGGAGGCGTCTCTGAGCCCGAGAGCAAGAAATCCAAAGCATCAAGGTAACAGAGAAAGCCGCCTCAGTGCCCGACATTATAAAAACTCAAAGCAATAGGTAACAGAAGGACTTTCCCCATTAAAATTAAGCTAATTCAATTCCACCTGTAATACCATATATTTGAGCAGTAACATAGCTGGACTCATCGGATGCTAGAAATACATAAGTACTTGATAATTCAACTGGCTGACCAGCTCGTTTTAAAGGTGCTTGTTGACCGAATGTTGGAATGGCCTCACTTGGCTGACCACCTGTGATTTGTAAGGCTGTCCAAATTGGGCCTGGAGCAACGGAGTTTACTCGGATTCCTTTGGAAGCTAATTGTTTGGCAAGGCCTCGAGTAAAGCCGTTAATAGCGAATTTGGATGGGGCATAATCTAATAAGTTAGGACTTGGGTTATAGCCTTGAACAGAGGTGGTTGTAATAATAGAAGCACCTTTTGGCAAATATGGCAGTGCCGCTTTCACTACCCAATATAAAGAGAATACATTTACTTCGAAGGTTTTTCGAAGCTGCTCTGTTGATAAATCCAGAATATCATCAACAGCCTGTTGTTTTCCGGCTACTAAAGCTAATACGTCTAATCCACCTAATTCCTGATAAGCTTTATCCACTAATTTTTTACAAAAAATTTCATCACTTAAATCTCCAGGAATTAGCACTGCTTTTTGGCCCTCTGCTTCAATTAATTTCTTTACCTCGTTAGCATCTTCTTGTTCTGCAGGTAAGTAATTAATCGCTACATCAGCACCTTCACGGGCATAAGCAATGGCGGCTGCACGACCAATTCCAGAATCGCCACCAGTTACTAATGCTTTTCGGCTTTTTAATCTTCCAGATCCCTCATAGCTTGTTTCCCCACAGTCAGGCTGTGGATTCATTTTAGCTTGTACACCAGGAGGCTCCTGATATTGTTTTGGAAATTCATCATTATAATATAGATTCAATGGATTTTTCGGATTTGCCATTTTTATCAGCTCCTTCGTTCTTTTATGTTAATGCATTTACCACCTCAAAGTATTTCTAAACATAGACTTCAATCGAAGCTAAAGGCCATCCGATATATTGGATAGCCCATAGTAATGTTTATTTTTTCATATCGTCTGGAGAAAATATTTTCTCTGGACTAAATTGTTCCATCATTTCTGCTACTCCATTAGAGGATGAAGAATCTTTTGCCTCAGCATCCTGAGAGGATGAGGATTGCGTGTGAGAACTTTGATTTTGCGCGTGGTTGTGCTGGAATTTTGGCATCATTTCATCCTTTTTTCCATAAAGCGCAACTATTGGACAATAACGGACGATTCCTTCTGCTATTTTCATCCCAGCAAGCAATGAAATTAGAAAATAAGATTGTCGATAAGGCTTCTTTGCCATTTTTGCCGTGCTCCATGCAAGGAATGCACAACCACAGGTAATACGAATAAGCGCATTAATTAAACTTATATTTTGTTTTGGATTCATAAGTTTCGTTCCTCCTACATAAATTTAACAAAACGGTAATATGAATTGATATTTTATATGGTAAAATGATGTTAATCTCAGGAAATTACAATGCAATTTCCTATATAATTAAAGAAAAATCGTTACATTTTTTATATACATTGAGACAGACATGAAAAGGGAGGAAGCGTAGTGTTAGCTCAGCGATATCGATGGAAAAACAAAGTTTTGCGTGACCATGTATCCATTTTGAATGGTGAAAAATCCCCCACAATCATTCTAAAAAATGCAACATATTTAAATCAGATATTACGCAAGTGGCTTATAGCAAATATATGGATATATCAAGATAGAATCATTTATGTGGGCAATGATATGCCCAAACGAATAGATCAAGCAGAAATTGTTGATTGCACAGATCTTTTTTTAGTTCCAGGATACATTGAACCACATGCGCATCCTTTTCAAATTTATAATCCCCTAACCTTAGCCCAATATACATCACAATTTGGAACAACTACACACGTGAATGATAACCTTGTTTTGGCTATGCAGTTAGAAAAAAAGAAAGCGTTTACTTTCTTGGGTTTTATGAAGAACATTCCATCAACGATATTATGGTGGAGTAGATATGATGCGCAAACAGAGTTAAAAGAAGAAGAGCAAGTTTTTTCCCATGGAAATGTAAAAAGTTGGCTAGAAAATGATGCGGTTATTCAAGGTGGAGAATTAACTGGCTGGCCGAAACTTTTAGACGGTGATGATATGATGCTTCACTGGATGCAGGAGACAAAACGATTAAGAAAAAGAATCGAAGGTCATTTTCCGGGAGCATCAGAGAAAACGTTAGCAAAATTAATGCTCCTCGGAGTAGATAGTGATCATGAAGCAATGACGGGAAAAGAAGTGTTGAATCGTTTGCTTCAAGGATATAAAGTAAGTCTTCGATACTCGTCTATTCGACCAGATTTACCAAAATTATTGGAGGAAATCAAAGAATTGGGAATTGATCAATATGATAATTTTATGTTAACTACAGATGGTTCCCCATCCTCCTTTTACGAAAATGGCCATATTGATCAGCTCATTCGGATTGCGATGAACCATGGCGTACCATTAATAGATGCTTATAATATGGCAACCATTAATATCGCTAACTATCATGGAATCGAACATTTACATGGAAATATTGCAACAGGAAGAGTTGCGAATATCAATTTACTAGAGGCGAAAGATAATCCAACACCTGTCTCTGTATTAGCAAAAGGAATTTGGTTGAAGAAAGACGGACAGGAAATAGAGGGAGTTTATCCATCGGTCGATTGGAAGCAATTTGATTTAAGCCCACTAGATATAAAATGGAATGTAAATAGCCTTGACATGCAATTTTCGATGCCATTTGGAATAAGATTGGAGAATGCAGTAATTACCAAACCATATTCCATTTCGATTAACGTTTCCGATGCTATTCTTACGGAGGAACACGATGAATGCTATTTTATGCTCCTTGACCGAGAAGGAGAATGGCGAATAAACACTTTATTAAAGGGGTTTACAAAGGAAATTGGAGGAATGGCTAGCTCCTATACAGGGGATGGAGATATTGTTTTATTAGGAAAAAGTCAGGCGGATATGATAACCGCATTTGAACGATTAAAAGAGATAGGTGGAGGAATTGTACTAGTGAAAAATGGCAAGGTAGACATTGAAATTCCTTTGCCATTACGAGGAATGATGGCTGCCATGCCGATGGCGGATCTAATTAAAAAAGAGAAGGAATTACTGCAATATATTAAAGATAGAGGCTATCGGTATGAGGATCCCATCTACACCATTGTTTTTTTTACCTCAACCCATTTACCATATATTAGGATTACGCAAAAAGGTTTATATGATGTAATGAATAAAAGTGTACTCTTTCCAGCGATAATGCGTTAAAATATAAAAGAGTTCTATTGTTTAATTAGAATATTCTGATATATTAAATAAGTAAGGATCTACTCCCTTAAAGGGAGTAGATGTTATAAACACACAGACCATTTCACATCATGTTGATTGAAAACGAGGAGGGAATTATGAAGAAAAGGTGGTTTGTTTTTCTATTTCTGCTTCTTACCTTAACGAGTTGCAACAGTGAACCGAAGGATGTAGGAAAACATAATGGTAATCAAACCGGCAATGGAGTCAAGGAAGAAGAGGGAATAACAGACCTTGCTACTTTGTATCCATTAACTGGTTTGCCTAGCAATACAGAAAGTACGGACCGTGCAGTTACTGTTATGGTTAATAATCATCCTGATGCAAGACCCCAAACGGGACTGACAGATGCAGATATTGTGTATGAAGTATTAGCGGAAGGGGAAGTTACTCGTTTTCTAGCGGTTTTTCAAAGTACAAAGCCTAAAGTAGTTGGGCCTGTCCGTAGCTCACGAGACTATTATATCGAGTTAGCAAAGGGTTATAATAGTTTGTATATTGCACACGGATATAGTCCAGAGGCAAAAAAACTACTTACAAACGGTTATATTGATAATTTAAACGGCATGGAGTATGATGGAACCCTCTTTAAAAGGTCTTCTGACCGAGTTGCTCCACATAATTCTTACATAAGCTTTGCCAACATTGAGAAGGGGGCAAAGGAGAACAATTATTCGCTATCAGGAGCACCAGAACCTTTACTATTTTTAAAAACAAAGGAATTAGAGGAAATAGAGGGAGAAGAGGCAAGCTCTGTCAGTATTAATTATGGTACTAATCCAAGCTTTAATTCACAGTTTTTATATGAAAAAGATGTGCAGAAATATATCCGATTTTCAAACGGAGAACAAACAGTTGATTATGAAACAAATGCATCCGTAGCAGTAGATAATGTGTTTATTATTGAGACTAGTCATAAGGTTATTGATAATAAAGGAAGAAAAGAAATTGATTTAACATCTGGCGGCAATGCATATTTATTACAGCAAGGAAAATGGCAGGAAGTTAAATGGGAAAATATTAACGGACGCCTTCTTCCATTTAAAGGAGATAAACAGATAGGATTTGTACCAGGGAAGACATGGGTCAATATTATCCCTTCTAGTCCTGGACTCAAAAATGCTGTTACGTTGAAATAATGATTGAATATTATTAAGCGGGATTACTGAAATTGTTGCCTTGATAATAGGAATAAATGTTTTTATAAGTTGGGAGCAGCCGAATACGTAGACTCTACGAGGAAAGCGAGCGTTTGAAAACTGATGAAACATCCAAATTTTAATAGCAGCGCTTATTTAAAATAAATCATATATACGACCATGAAAATAAAAGATACATAAATGGAGGTTCCATATGCAAATTGATAAATTAAGAGGAAGAGAGCTGGATCAATTATTTGAATCCATTCTCTCTCTCGAAACATTAGAAGAATGCTATCAGTTTTTTGATGATTTATGTACAGTAAATGAAATTCAATCATTATCACAACGGTTAGAAGTGGCGAGAATGCTAAGAGAAGGTAATACTTATCACACGATTGAAAAACAAACAGGTGCAAGTACTGCAACTATTTCTCGTGTAAAACGTTGCTTAAATTATGGGAACGATGCATACGAGTTGGCATTAGAACGTATTAAGAAAGAAGAACCACTAAAAGAAGAAGAATAAAGATAAAGGGACTGGCCCGGAAAAAGGATTCAATCACTAGACAATATTTAGTAGGCTAACTTCAAAAAGCCTAAGCTATAAAATATTGCTTGAATGATTTCCTCTTTTCGGACAGCCTTTTTTTATTGGAATATTTAGACGTTTTTGAGTGAAAACCAATTATTTTAGCTTTCATTAAAAATGAAACAATTACCTCGTCCTTTTCGTCCAATAGTAAAGAGTGGCGGTTGCTTCCATTCTTTTTAAAAGTTAAGAAAGCATAAGTTTTTGAAGTTAAATTGGAGCAACCTTTCCCTACGATAAGTCAACATCGGTTCCCTAGCGTTCACCGTGTTTCCTATATCTCAGGAAAAGTCGCTCCACCCCACACGCTCCAAAACGGGTGCCCTCCGCTTTTCTGATTGTCTAGCTCCGGGCACCCAGGAGCTGATGGGCTTCACAACCTTTCCCTACGATAAGTCAACATCGGTTCCCTAGCGTTCACCGTGTTTCCTATATCTCAGGAAAGGTTGCTCCACCCCACACGCTCCAAAACGGGTGCCCTCCGCTTTTCTGATCACCAAGAAATATTTACAAGCAATTAAACGGAATGATTTCTTTTTTGATGGAATATCTAATGCTATAATGAAATGATGTAATGGTTAGAATGGAGGAAGTTGCATGTATGATGTGCGCGAATGGCGTCATGTATTTAAATTAGACCCGAATAAGGAAATTTCAGATGAAGCGCTTGATCGTTTATGTGAATCTGGTACAGATGCAATCATCATCGGTGGAACGGATGGCATAACATTAGATAATGTCCTAAATCTAATGGCACGTGTCCGTCGCTACACTGTTCCTTGTATATTAGAAGTGTCAACAATAGATTCGGTTTCACCGGGATTTGATTTATATTTTATTCCTACTGTTTTAAATAGCAGTGATACGAAATGGATTACTGGTCTTCATCATGAAGCGGTAAAGGAATATGGAGAATTGATGGATTGGGATGAATTCATGATTCAAGGCTATTGTGTCTTAAATAAAGACTGTAAAGCTGCAAAATTAACAAGTGCGATAACTGATTTATCCGAAGAGGATATCGCAGCATATGCCTTAATGGCAGAAAAGATGTTTCATTTGCCGATTTTTTATTTGGAATATAGCGGAGCATATGGAGATCCTTCGATTGTAAAAGCGGCAAAAAGTCAATTAAGTGAAACCATTCTGTTCTATGGTGGAGGTATTGAATCCCTCGAACAGGCTGAGGAAATGGGAAGTTATGCAGATGTAATTGTTGTCGGAAATATAATTTACACAGACTTATCTGCTGCATTGCGTACGGTAGAAATAAAAAAGAGCAATCATTGAATATCGAATGAGGCTAGGTTAAAATAGAATATATGTTCTTATGGTGGTGAAAAGATGCAATTTTTAACAGATAAAATATTAAATGGATTAAATCCTGAACAAAAGGAAGCTGTTAAAGCAACAGATGGTCCTTTATTAATTATGGCAGGAGCAGGAAGTGGAAAAACCCGAGTTTTAACACAGAGAATTGCCTATCTTATGGTGGAAAAGAGAGTCAATCCATACAATATCTTAGCAATCACGTTTACAAATAAAGCGGCGAAGGAAATGCGTCAGAGGATAGCAGCTGTTTTAGGTGGAGCAAGCGAGGAAATATGGATATCAACCTTTCACTCGATGTGTGTACGAATATTAAGAAAAGATATTGATCGAATTGGTTATAACCGAAATTTTACGATATTGGATACAACAGATCAGCAGTCTGTTATTAAAGGCATCCTAAAAGATCGTAATATTGATCCGAAGAAATATGATCCCCGTGCTATTCTAGCAAGTATTAGTTCTTCAAAGAATGAGCTTGTTACTCCAGAAGAATTTGCGAAGACTGCAGGCGATTACTTCTCACAAATTGTTAGCGATGTATATACAGAGTATCAAAGACGTTTACGAAAGAACCAAGCGTTGGATTTCGATGATTTAATTATGCAGACAATCCATCTTTTTCAAAGAGTACCGGAAGTTCTGGAATACTATCAACGTAAATTTCAATATATTCATGTAGATGAGTATCAGGATAGTGCGACACGTTGCTAATTGAAAAGATTAGCCACTAGCTTAAAGCTAGGAGAACTAAGAATCTGAAGAGTCGAATGATGGGGTAACGCCCTGAAAGGCTCGCCTAATCCTCCGAATAGCGTTCAATGGTGCAAAACATTGAGGGTTATAAGCTCGGTGAAGTCGGTTGAAGGTCATCCTAACGAGAAAGACGAGGAAAGCTCTCTGGAGGCAGAGGGTATGGCTGATAGACCGGGGTTCTACAAGATAGTCTATGGTGAGAAATTAGATGTCACAGCCATCTATTGACGAAATTCCGAATGTACGGCTCTAGAGGTATAGCTATTCGAAATGGATAGTCCTTCATGTAAGGGTTAGTGAGGTAGAGTAAAATTTGTCTTTATGAAATACCTTATGGTGTTACAGGCACCATCCAGCTAACAGGGCTAGAGGAATCACCTACGGACTATGTATGTATAGATAGGATTCTTGGAACGTGGTAAGCCGGTAACGTGGAGAGTTTGCACTCATTGAAGCGGTGGAAGGGAAAACATATGCATCGAAAGAGTATATGTATAACCTCCTTTATATCGGTGAAGGTAATGGCACAGTACCAGCGAAACTGTGATAACAAGCAGTGGAGGGATAGCCATTAGTCAACTGTTAGAAGACGACATTATTAACACAGAAATTCAGGTTCGAGTATGACTAAGAGAAATGAAAGCTGAAATTACAAACCCAATTTGGGGATGTAAAGAGGTGAGTAATTGACTGAAACCCATGCAAAGCCGAAGAAGTTAAAAAGTCAAAAGCTGAGAAACAATGAGTATTACAACACGCAGGACATGTTTGACAAGCTATATCAGCTGAGTTCGGAAGGAAAAACTTTTAATAAGTTATATGAATTAGTCGTTCACCCAGCCAATGTCAAACTTGCTTTCCGAAACATAAAGAAAAACAAGGGAAGTAAGACGGCGGGAGTGAATCACAACACTATATTCGAAATTGGACTTAGAAGCCCTGATACACTTATACAATATGTCAAAAATCGCTTAGAGGATTATAAACTTCACAAAGTGAAGCGCAAAGAAATCCCTAAACCAAATGGTGGCATTCGACCATTAGGAATTCCTACTATCGAAGACAGACTTATTCAACAATGTCTATTACAAGTTCTTGAACCTATATGCGAAGCTCGCTTTCATAAACATAGCTATGGATATCGACCTCATCGGAGTCAAATCCACGCATATTCAAGGGCTGTAACACTGGCAAACAAAAATAAACTACATTATGTGGTTGATGTTGATATTAAAGGTTTCTTTGATAACGTAGACCATGGTAAATTGCTTAAACAACTATGGACGTTAGGAATTAGGGATAAACGAATACTTTCGATTATTAGCAAATTGCTTAAAGCTGAAATTAAAGGCATTGGAAAGCCTACGAAGGGAACGCCACAGGGAGGGATTATTTCCCCTTTACTTTCAAACGTAGTATTGAATGAATTCGACTGGTGGATTAGTAACCAGTGGGAAACATTTAAAATGAAGAAGGATTACACAAAAATGCGTGTAATCGGTGGAAAACAGCGATTTGACCAAACGGTAAAATACGCAACCCTTAAAAGGTATACCAAATTAAAGGAAATGTTTATCGTAAGATATGCAGATGACTTTAAAATCTTTTGCCGAGACCACAAAACCGCATTTATCATATTTGAATCTTCTAAGCAGTGGCTAAGGGAAAGATTAGGTCTTGAAATCAGCAATGAAAAATCGAAAGTAGTCAATCTACGTAAGAACTATTCTGAATTTCTCGGATTCAAGTTCAAAGTAGTTCCAAAGGGCAAGAAGCGTGTTGTTAAATCGCATATGTTAGATAAGTCAAGACGTAAGGTAATTGAGAAAATAAAAACGAAAGCTGAATCTATTCGGAGAAATCCGAGTAAAGCTGAAGTGACTAAACTTAACTCAACTATCTTAGGAATTCACAATTATTATCGATATGCGACTCATACTACAAATGATTTCAGTGAAATTTCTTACTCAGTCAAACGAATCCTGTATAACAAACTTAACAAAGTAAAGAGTACAAAGGGCGTTATCACACCTTTCTTCCAGAAAGCATATAAATATTATCTTAATAAAAAGAAACTCTTTGTATGTGGGATGATTTTATTCCCAATAGATGGGGTGAAACATAAAAGTCCTTTGAACTTCACTCAGGAGAAAAATTCTTATACCGTAAATGGTCGAATGTTGGTTTACAATAGCCAAGAAGCCGTACCAGCCTTCATGGTGCATTATTTGATGGAAAATCCAATTAAATCCGAAAGTATGGAATACAATGATAATCGACTATCCAAATATATCGCTCAATTAGGTAAATGTACGATTACTGGTAGAGAGTTGATAATCGGAGAAATGGAACTTCATCATAAAAAGCCTAGAAAAATGGGTGGATCGGACTCCTATCAAAATCTTATATTCATATGTAAGGAAGTCCATAAACTAATCCATGCGGTAAAAGAGACCATTATTAACAAGTACCTAAAGGTACTGAATCTTGAAGAAGAACAACTGAGTAAAGTTAACACTCTTCGCAAAAAAGTGGGAAACTGTGCAATAAATAATGTAACGAGCTAGTAGTTGATGGGGCGCCGTATGAGGTGAAAGTCTCACGTACGGTGCTAAGCGGGGGAAAAGACGGAGATGATTTCAAACTCTTACCTATCGCAACCGAATAGATCGCAATATATGCTGGTAAAGCTTCTAGCAAGCCGATTCCGCAATCTATGTGTAGTAGGTGATTCCGATCAGTCTATTTATGCATGGCGTGGTGCAGATATTTCGAATATCCTTTCTTTTGAAAAGGATTATCCAAATGCAAAAGTAGTTATGCTGGAACAAAACTACCGTTCCACAAAACGCATTTTGCAGGCTGCGAATCAGGTCATTGCCAATAATTCTGGTCGTAAAGATAAAAATTTATGGACAGAAAATGAAGATGGCAACAAGATTTATTATTACCGAGCTGATAGTGAGCAAGGGGAAGCGCAATTTGTTATTGGGAAGATTCAGGAATTAAGAAGAGAAAGTTCCCTTAACTTAGCAGATATAGCAATCCTTTATCGAACAAACGCACAATCACGTGTAATGGAGGAAATGCTTCTTAAGTCAAATATTGAATATTCGATTGTTGGAGGTATAAAGTTCTACGATCGAAAGGAAATTAAGGATACCCTGGCCTATCTCCGCCTAATCGCAAATCCGGATGACGACATTAGTTTCCAACGGGTAATTAATGTTCCAAAACGTGGAATCGGCTCCAGTTCAGTTGATAAGATAGCTAATTTCGCAGCTATGCATGATATGTCCATGTATCAAGCGTTAGAAGCCGTTGAATTAATTGGCTTAAGTCCAAAGATTACAAAGGCTGCAAGTGAATTCCGTGATTTGATTCAAAATTACACGAGAATGCAGGAATATTTATCTGTGACAGAGCTTGTCGAGGAAGTTATCGATAAATCTGGCTATGTAGACATGTTAAAAGCGGAAAAATCAATTGAAGCGCAAAGTAGATTAGAAAACATAGAAGAATTTATGTCTGTGTCGAAAAACTTTGAAGAAGCAAATGATGATAAATCATTAATTGCCTTCTTAACGGATTTAGCATTAGTTGCCGATATTGATAAATTGGATGATGACGGAAAACAAGCAGATTCTGTTGTTTTAATGACATTGCACTCTGCAAAAGGTTTGGAATTCCCAATTGTTTTCTTAATTGGTTTAGAAGAAGGAGTCTTCCCGCATTCCCGTTCATTAATGGAAGAAACGGAAATGGAAGAGGAACGTCGTCTTGCATATGTAGGGATTACACGGGCAGAGAGGCAGTTGTATTTAAGTAATGCACAGATGAGAACTTTATTTGGACGTACCAATATGAATCCACCTTCTCGTTTTGTAAAAGAAATTCCGGAAGATTTGCTTGAAGGTCTAAATCCCGTTTCGAATAGACAAAGAATGTCTCCAGCACAAAGCGGCTCTCGAAGCTCTTATTCACAACAGCAACCAACGAGAAAGGCTGTTATTCGTCCTGCTGCAGTTGCAACAGGTGGAGAAGGAATCGGATGGAGTGTAGGCGATAAAGCAGTCCATGGAAAATGGGGCACTGGTACGGTTGTGAGTGTAAAAGGGGAAGGCGATTCAAAAGAGCTAGACATTGCATTTCCAAGCCCAGTAGGCATTAAACGACTATTGGCTAAGTTTGCACCGATTCAAAAAGGATAAGGAAGAAAGGAAAAGGGTATATGGAACAAAACCTTGCAGAGAAGCGAGTAAAAGAACTGCATAATTTATTAAATCAATATGGGTATGAATATTATGTTCTGGATAATCCTTCTGTTCCTGATGCGGAATATGACGCATTATTAAATGAATTAATCCGTTTGGAAGAACAATTTCCAAGCTTAAAAACAAATGATTCTCCATCACAGCGAATTGGTGGAGAAATATTGGATATGTTCTCGAAGGTTCAGCATCAAAAGCCGATGCTGAGCTTAGGGAATGCATTTAATGAGGCGGATTTACGCGATTTTGATCGGAAGGTTCGTGCGGCTATTGGGGAAGATTTTTCATATGTCTGTGAATTAAAGATAGATGGGCTTGCTGTTTCCCTTCGATATGAGAATGGCTTATTTGAGCAAGGAGCAACGCGAGGAGACGGAACAACTGGAGAAGATATTACAGCGAATCTAAAAACGATTCGTTCCATTCCGCTCCGTTTAAATCAACCGGTCAGTCTAGAGGTTCGTGGCGAAGCGTTTATGCCGAAAAAATCTTTTGAGGCACTTAATAAAATAAAGGACGAAAATGGAGAAGAACCATTTGCCAATCCTAGAAATGCTGCGGCTGGTTCTTTACGCCAATTAGATCCACGAATTGCTGCATCACGAAACTTGGATATCTTCCTTTATGCTATTGGGGATGTTGGTCAGACTGGTGTTCAATCCCATAGTGAAGGACTGAATTTACTAGATACACTTGGATTCAAAACAAACAAAGAAAGAAAAAAATGTGCCACAATTGAGGACGTTTTACAGTACATTGAAGGCTGGCAGGAGAAACGCCCACACTTGCCATATGAAATAGATGGAATTGTGATAAAAGTAGACGGTTTAGCTCAGCAAGAGCAGCTTGGAACAACTGCAAAGAGTCCAAGATGGGCGATAGCGTACAAATTTCCCGCAGAAGAAGTAATGACAAAGCTCCTTAATATTGAACTAAATGTCGGTAGAACAGGTGTTGTGACGCCAACTGCTGTATTAGAACCAGTAAAGGTTGCCGGGACAACGGTGAAAAGAGCATCTTTACATAATGAGGACTTAATACGGGAGAAAGATATTAGACTCGGTGACATGGTTGTTGTCAAAAAAGCTGGCGATATTATTCCAGAAGTAGTGAATGTTCTAGTGGAAAAAAGAACGGGGGAAGAAGAAGAATTTCTGATGCCCACTCATTGTCCAGAATGTAATAGTGAACTTGTTCGATTAGAGGAAGAAGTAGCATTGCGCTGTATTAATCCAAAATGTCCGGCGCAAATTAGGGAAGGCTTAATTCATTTTGTTTCTAGAAATGCTATGAATATTGACGGGCTTGGTGAGCGAGTAGTGAGCCAATTATTTTCTGAAAAATTAATTGAAGATGTTGCTGATTTATACGCATTAGAATATGAGCAACTCATTCAATTAGAAAGAATGGGCGAAAAGTCTGTTAATAATTTATTGCAAGCAATAGAGGTATCAAAGCAAAACTCCCTTGAAAGGCTGTTATTTGGCTTAGGAATTAGACATGTAGGTGCAAAAGCAGCAAAAACAATTGCGATGGAATTTAAACAGATGGATCAGCTCATGGAAGCTACGAAAGAGGATTTAACAGCTATTAATGAAATTGGCGAAAAGATGGCCGATTCCATTGTCACTTTTTTCGAACAGGAAGAAGTGTTGGAATTAATTACGGAGTTAAAAACATACGGCGTCAACATGGAATATACCGGACCATTACCAGTAGCAACAGAAGAGGCTGATTCCGCATTTGCTGGCAAAACAATTGTATTAACAGGAAAGTTAGAACAGCTTTCTCGTAACGAAGCAAAAGACCAAATCGAATTGCTAGGTGGTAAAATAACCGGAAGTGTCAGCAAGAAAACGGATTTAGTCATTGCGGGAGAAGATGCGGGAAGCAAACTAACAAAGGCAGAACAGTTAGGCATTGAAGTGTGGGATGAGGAAAGACTTTTGGAAGAATTGAAGAACAAAGGTGTGTTTAATCAATGAAAAAACACGTAATGATGGTGCTTGGCCTAGTATTAGTCCTATCAGCTTGTGCACCAAACTTTAATAAAGAAGAAAAAGTAAAGACAGAAGACGTAGATAGTAATACGACAGAAACAGCGATTATACCAAACTATAAAATCTCCGAAGATTATTACAAGGTAGTTGTTCCATTTAAAGCCTCTGAAGCAAGGGGATTAGTTGTAAATAATTTAAATACACGCTATGATATTGCCGAATTTGAAACAGGCTTAATGCGAATTGCGCAAAATGCGTATGATCCGGAACAATACTTTTTCCAAGAAGGACAGTATTTAGATAGAAGTTTAATTACAAGCTGGTTAGGGAGAAAATCGAAAGAAAATCCTGAAGGCTTAAATCCAGCTGGTAAGGATAAAGGCAAAGAGCCTATTTATTTAGCCCATATCCTTGAACATGATTACTTAGTGAAGACTGATGATAATAGTTTAAAGCTTGGTGGAATATCAATTGGTTTGGCCATGAATTCTGTCTATTCCTATGAAGAAAAGGGAGCAGCAAAAGAACTTAAATTAGATCGATCAAAGCTTGAAAAAGAAGGGAAAAGAATAGCAGCGGAGGTAGTAAAAAGAATTAGAGGAGTGGAAGGACTTGAACAGGTCCCAATCATTATCTCTCTTTTTGAACAAAAAGAAAGCTCCTCTGTTGTGCCTGGAAACTTCTTTGCTTACGCAAAGGTTGCAGGAAATAGCAAAAGTATGGGTGACTGGGAAAATATTAATGAAAAATATGTATTATTCCCAAGTTCTGATACAAATTATAAGTCAGAAGTAGATGCATTTTCTTATTTTAAGCAAGATATAGAAAAATATTTCCCCAACTTTAATGGAGTTGTCGGAAGAGCATTCTATGTTAATGATAAAATGCAGAATTTAAGCATAGAGATTCCAATTCAGTTTTATGGAGAAGCAGAAGCACTTGGCTTCACTCAATTCGTAGCAGGGAAGGTTATGGAATATTTTCCTCCAAATAATACATCCTCTGTACAGGTTAGTATTACATCTGTATACGGTCCAGAATCATTAATCGTTCGTGATGTGGATGCAAAAGAACCGTATATTCATATTTATCAGTAATAACCAGAGAGTGCTAGGCATCATGCTTCCCTTAAAAAAGTGGAATTAATGATGCTTGTCTCTCTCTTTTTTGTATCATGACAAAAAAATTTCAAAAAGGTACAAGTTTTTTTATTAGCAGAGTAGAGTATAGTATGAAAAGAGGATTCTATTTGAAGGAGTTGTGAGTATGTCATCAAACCCTAACTTAGATGATTATATGCAAAAGGGTATGTATGGGGCAAAGGAGACGAAGCCAGAGGAACGCAGAAAATTTCTTGGTACCCTAAGAGAAAGAGTTGTGCTTGCATTAAATCAATCTCAAGTAATTGAACCATCGCCCTATAAAGAAATACTTGATGCTATGCAAAAGAATAATGGCGCGAAATTATATTTAAATGGTCATTTAGACTATTCATACTTATCGAAATATATTAAGGAAGCTAATCAAGCCAATATGGAATACACGATTGTAACAAACAAAGAGGCAGATAGTGAAATTGGCTTATTAATTGCTTATGATTATGCGATAAATAAAGAAGATATTTATATAGGGAAACAAAAAAGTGATACAGCAGAAGAGGAATCATTGCAAGATAATCAGAAAAAGGGATTATTTACGACGATTGGAAAATGGTTTAGTAAATAAGAGAAAGGCTCAAAAAGAGAAATCTTTTTGGGCTTTTTGGTTTGAATTAATTGTTGTAGGCATGTTTACTTCTTTTGAAAAAGGTAAATAAAAAAAGAAAGTGCAGAATATTTGTTTTGTAAAATTATATTGTGTACAATGTATATGTAGAAAATAATAAATTATTGGAGGAATTAATCATGAGCGAAACAATTCTTACAACATCTGTTACAGCAACTGGCGGAAGAGAAGGTCGAGTAGAATCAGAAGACTATGTTATTCAATTTGATACAGCGATGCCAGGAACTCAAAGAGCAAAGGAATTGGAGGATGCAACAAATCCTGAGCAATTATTTGCAGCTGGATATGCGGCATGCTTTGATGGTGCGTTACAATTAATGGCGCAGAGAGAAAAAGTAAACTTTGACTCTGAAACAACAGCGAGTGTTAGCTTACTAAAGGATGAAACAGATCAAGGCTTTAAATTAGGTGTGAAATTATCTGTTAAAGGAACTGGAATTGAAAAGGAAATATTAGAAAAGCTTGTACACAAAGCCCATAATTTCTGCCCATACTCTAAAGCAACTAGAGGAAATATTGAAGTACAATTAGAAGTAGTTACAGCATAATATAACCTAAAAGAGGGAAGAAGAAAGTATTAAAACTTTTATCTTCTCTCTTTTTATCGTTTATCTTATTTTAGATCATGGTGAATTACGTAAGGTTTTGCAAGAGATTCAAAAGAGATTGCTTTAATTCATTGAGTTCTTCGTCTGATTTTCCGAAAAGCTTGCTAACTTCGGTTGGAATACATTTTGCTTTTTGCTGTAGAGAAGCTCCTTTTTCCGTTAAGGTAATTAGTACGGAACGTTCATCCTCAAGGGATCGCTTACGTTGAAGTAATTGTTGCTGTTCCATTCTCTTAAGCATCGGCGTTAGTGTGCCAGAATCAAGGTATAAATAATTTCCCATTTCCTTCACACTAAGACTTTTATGTTCCCATAGAAGTAAAAGAACTAGGTACTGTGGGTAGGTTACATCTAGCTCCTCTAACAATGGCTTATATTTTTTCGTCAATTCCCGAGAACTTGCATATAAAAGAAAACAAAGTTGGTTTTCTAATTTTAAAGAGTCTAATTCATTCATTGTTCGTCACCTAGCTTTTTAGTCTTCTAAATATAAACTATTGTATCGGATTTTGCTTTAATTTCCTATCTATTTGCCGAGAATGAGAAAAATAAAGCAATTTCTGTTTCGTGAATAATGGACTTTTACTAATAAGAACAGGCTTTTGATGTCTAACAACAAGCTTAGAAAAAAGAAGGATTTAATAAAAAGTTAGCGAAATAAATGAGAAAAGGGAAAAAATGGAGAGAGTATCTATGGATATAACAGCGTTAAGACCCAAAAAAGGTCAGCCTTACGTCTTTATTTCGGGGAAAAATATTATACCACAAAGAGATTTATGCAATGGATGATAGCGAGAAAGCAATATGCAAAGAAAAAGCAAATTGCATTACTACCGTATTCCTATTTTGCCCATAAAACAATGCTGCTAAGAGAATTAAAGGATGTTGATATGAAGCTGCAGTATAACAAAATTATCAATTTAAAAGTAGCGGTAACAAAAATAAACCAGATTGTGTTAGAACCAGGAGAAACCTTTTCCTATTGGAGAACAATTGGCAAGCCCACTTATAAAAAGGGTTTTGTAGACGGAATGGTTCTTTATTCTGGAAGCTATCGGACCGGAGTTGGTGGAGGACTGTGCCAGCTTTCTAATCTGATTTATTGGATGACATTACATACTCCATTAACAGTGGTGGAAAGGCATCGCCATAGCTATGATGTTTTTCCAGATTCTAACCGAACACAGCCATTCGGAAGTGGAGCGACTTGTTCCTACAATTATTTAGACCTACAAATCAAAAATGAAACAGATACAACTTTTCAAATATGCTTAGAAGTAACGGATACCCATTTAAAAGGGGAATGGCTAGGAACATCCCCTAGTTTATCTCGTTATGAGGTGTTTGAAAAAGAGCATCAAATCACACCGGCATATTTCGGAGGCTATATTCGTCATAATCAAATCTACCGGAAAAAATTTAATAGAAGAGGCGTATTAGTGGAGGAAGAGTATATTACAGAAAATCATGCATTAATGATGTACGAACCACTCCTTTCCTCGACTGAAAATACAACGTAAAAGAGGGATCTCCCTCTTTTTTTCTTATAAATTTCTAACTCAAAGCTAAAATGGGACGAGCAACGAAGAGGGGGATGATGATATAATTGGATAGATTGTATCAATTTAGTAAAGTATAAAGTCTATTGTTTTTTAATGTCTAATTATAAGAAACAACAACAATCTATGAGGAAACAGCCTCCTAATAAGATATATTCCTTCTTTCGGTTGCTTTCCTAACGTTTTGTTTGATATTATCAGATTATTGTGTTGTACGTATAATGATGGAGGTGACATATATATGTCAAGAATTACGAAGGAAGAAGTAAAGCATGTTGCTAATCTTGCTAGACTTGCGATATCGGATGAGGAAGCGGAGCATTTTCAAAAGCAATTAGATGCTATTATTTCTTTTGCAGAAGAACTAAATGAATTAGACACAGAGGGAATTGAACCAACTTCCCATGTATTAGATATGAAAAATGTATTGCGTGAAGATGTACCAACAAAGGGATTACCTGTTGAAGAAGTTTTACGCAATGCACCAGATCATCAGGATGGACAAATTAAAGTACCATCTATCATTGAGTAAGGAGGGGAAAACATATGAGTCTTTTTGATCAAAAGATGACGGATTTACAGGAATTATTACATAAAAAAGAGATATCTGTTACTGATTTAGTAAAGGAATCGTATAATCGCATAAAAAATGTAGATGAGAAAGTACAAGCATTTTTGACTTTAGATGAAGAAAATGCTCTATCACACGCTAGTGCACTAGATAGAAAGCTTGTAAATGGGGAACATTCAGGGAGCCTATTTGGAATGCCGATTGGTATTAAAGATAATATTGTTACGAAGGATTTAAGAACAACTTGTTCTAGTAAAATCTTAGAGAATTTCCAACCAATTTATAATGCAACTGTTATGGACAAGCTACAAGCAGCTGGGGCTATAACAATCGGAAAGCTAAACATGGATGAGTTTGCTATGGGATCTTCAACAGAAAATTCTTATTACCAAAAAACGAAAAATCCATGGAATCTTGAAACTGTTCCTGGTGGATCATCAGGTGGATCAGCCGCATCTGTAGCAGCAGGCGAGGTACTCTTTTCGCTTGGATCAGATACTGGTGGTTCCATTCGTCAACCAGCCGCATTCTGTGGGGTTGTCGGCTTAAAACCTACATATGGAAGAATTTCACGCTTTGGTCTAGTTGCATTTGCATCCTCCCTGGATCAAATTGGACCAATTACACGTACGGTAGAAGACAATGCTTTCTTGCTTAATGCCATTTCTGGATTAGACCCAATGGATTCTACTTCGGCAAATGTAGAGGTTCCTGATTTTACGAAAGGACTAACCGGAGATATAAAAGGCATGAAAATAGCTGTGCCGAAAGAGTATCTAGCAGAAGGAGTAAACGAAGCTGTTCGCCAATCTGTTTTAGATGCCTTAAAGGTACTAGAGAAATTGGGCGCAACATGGGAAGAAGTGTCCTTGCCACATAGTAAATATGCCCTTGCAACTTATTATTTATTATCTTCTTCAGAAGCATCTGCAAACCTTTCTCGTTTTGATGGTGTTCGCTATGGCTATCGTGCAGATGATGTGGAAACATTAATCGATCTATATAAGCGTTCTCGTGCAGAAGGATTTGGAGATGAAGTTAAACGTAGAATCATGCTTGGAACCTTTGCGCTAAGCTCTGGCTATTATGATGCTTATTACAAAAAAGCACAAAAAGTACGTACATTAATCAAAAAAGATTTTGAAGATGTATTTGAGAAGTATGATGTCATTATTGGGCCAACAACTCCGACTCCTGCCTTTAAGTTAGGGGAAAATGTAGACGATCCATTAACGATGTATGCAAATGATATATTGACAATTCCAGTGAACCTAGCTGGCGTACCAGGTATTTCGGTTCCTTGTGGCTTCTCTAACGGTTTACCGCTTGGTTTACAAATTATCGGCAAACACTTTGATGAAGCATCTGTGTACAAAGTAGCTTATGCGTTCGAACAGGCAACGGATTATCATAAACAAAAACCAACGCTGTAAGGGGTGAAAAAAATGGAATTTGAAACAGTCATTGGGCTAGAGGTCCATGTAGAGTTAAAAACACAATCAAAAATATTCTCAGCAAGTCCCAATCACTTCGGTGCTGCGCCGAATACAAATACGACAGTAGTCGACTTAGGCTATCCTGGCGTACTACCTGTTTTAAATAAAAAAGCAGTAGAATTTGGCATGAAGGCATCGATGGCATTAAATTGCGAAATAGCGACTGAAACAAAATTTGACCGTAAAAACTATTTTTATCCAGACAATCCGAAAGCTTATCAAATTTCCCAATTTGATAAGCCGATTGGAGAACATGGCTGGATTGAAATTGAAGTCGATGGCTATAAGAAAAGAATTGGCATTACCCGTGTTCATTTAGAAGAGGATGCAGGAAAATTGAATCATGAGAAAGGATATTCCTTAGTGGACTTCAACCGTCAAGGAACGCCATTAATTGAAATTGTTTCTGAGCCAGATATTCGTACACCAAATGAAGCATATGCTTACTTAGAAAAATTGAAATCAATCATTCAATATACAGGTGTTTCTGATTGTAAAATGGAAGAAGGATCTTTACGTTGTGATGCTAATATTTCAATTCGTCCAGTAGGGCAAGAGGAATTTGGAACAAAAACGGAGTTGAAAAACTTAAACTCTTTTAACTTTGTCCGTAAAGGATTAGAGTACGAAGAGCAGCGCCAAAGAGAAGTTGTATCTTCAGGCGGAGTCATTAATCAAGAAACACGCCGCTTTGATGAAGCAACAAGTACAACATTATTAATGCGTGTAAAAGAAGGTTCAGATGATTATCGTTATTTCCCAGAACCAGATTTAACAGATTTGTATATCGACGAAGACTGGAAAGCAAGAATTCGTGCAGAAATTCCAGAATTACCAGATGCAAGACAAAAGCGTTACATGGAAGAATGGGGCTTACCAGAGTACGATGCGAAAGTATTAACCGTTACGAAGGAAATGGCTGATTTCTTCGAAGGCACTGTTGCAAACGGAGCAGAGCCAAAGCTTGCTTCTAACTGGGTAATGGGAGACGTTTCTGCTTATCTAAACGCAGAACAGAAGGAGTTAGCAGAAGTAAAGCTAACTCCAGAAAATCTTGCTGGTATGATTAAGCTAATTGGAAATGGAACGATTTCTAGTAAAATTGCTAAGCAAGTCTTTAAAGAGTTAATTGAAAATGGTGGAGATGCAGAAGCGATTGTCAAAGAGAAGGGACTAGTACAAATTTCCGATGAAGGTGCATTATTAAAAATTATCGGAGAAGTATTGGATAACAATCCTCAATCAATTGAAGACTTTAAAAACGGAAAACAAAAGGCAATTGGTTTCCTTGTTGGTCAATTGATGAAAGCGACAAAAGGACAAGCTAATCCACAAATGGTTAACAAATTGTTAGTTGAGGAAATGAATAAAAGATAAAACAGGGGAGTTATCTCCTTTAGCTGTCAGCAAACGCAGAAAAGCGGTATTGTTGGCAGCTTTCTTTGTTACGAGGAAGAAGTTCGGTGCCCGTTTGGAATAAAAGATATGGAAAAGGTAACAGAGGGACTTCCTCTGTGCCCGAGAGCAAGAGAATCAGCAGGGAAAGGTAACAGAGAAGCGTCCTCTGTGCCCGGGAGCAAGAGAATCAGCAGGAGAAGGTAACAGAGAGGCTCCCTCTGTGCCCGAGAGCAAGAGAATCAGCAGGGAAAGGTAACAGAGAAGCGTCCTCTGTGCCCGAGAGCAAGAAAAAAAGCAGACAAAGGTAACAGAGAAGAAGTCGTCACAGAGCCTATTTGAGCTAAATGAAATAGAGAAAGGGAATGGATGAACCATTCCCTCATATTATAAACGATTTAAAACCTTTACATCTTTTTTACTATGATCATTTCAAAGTAGGAAACTATCATTCCTATCGAATTTGTACATATCAATAAGCTGATTTCTGAAATTTCGACAGTATTTCCCAGGAAAAGTCCATAATCTACAATTTACTAAAAAGCTTGTCCAATGAAGGGGAATCAGCCTATTTTCTTCGGGTTAATTCGATCCTTTTTTATATTTTTATCGTTTATTTTTGGTTCATTATGATGAATAAAATTTATGATATTAGAGCGATGTAGAAAGATTAATAGTAATAAAAACAAGAAAAAGAGCCAGTCATGCTGGATAGTAGGAGAAAATAGAGCATATAAGAAAATGGTTATTCCTACAGAAATACTACCTAGAAATACATATTTTGTTATAAAAATGACAGCAAAGAATGCGAAATAGGTAATGAAAAACAAAGCTGGATTGGCAACGAGAAGGGTTCCCGCAGTTGTTGCAATTGCTTTTCCACCACGAAATCTAGCGAATATAGGAAAGCAATGACCAATGACTGCGACTAATCCAGTGTATAACGGATTTACATCTACCATAAGCAAGTAGGGTAAACATGCGGCTAGCGCTCCTTTTCCGACATCAAGCAGTAATACGGCAATCCCAGCTTTTTTGCCTAACACGCGAATAGAATTAGTAGCTCCAGGATTAAAGCTGCCATGTTTACGAATGTCGATGCCATAAAAAACCTTGCCGATAATTAAGGCAGTTGGAAAAGAACCGATTAAGTAAGAAGCTACGATAATAATAATCAAGTGCATTTCTCCTTTGACATAATCTTATGTTACTAGTATAAAACACTATTTTTGTTCTTTTCTTTTATTCTATGCAGCAAGAGGGAGAAGTTTGTTCCCTTCTCCCTATATTATAAAATAATAACTGCTGTTTTTTTATTTAAGTCTATTTAATCAATAGATTTTATTGATTTAAATCTTTCTCCTCTACTACCAATTTTTCAACCGTAACAATCACTTCTTCTGTATCTACATAATCTACAGTTAGTTCCATCCCTTTTTCTAGGAAAATACTATAAGGAAAATCATTTGATGAAACTTGGTAAATGGTTTTATTTCCATCTAGCATGAATTTTACAATCGTGCTATTTTCAACTTCTGATTTATATACATAGCTGACAGTTCCAGTTATTGTTTTTTGGTCGGCAATATTGTTAGGGACAGTTTTATCATTTTTTAGAAGGGTAACAAGTGCATATTTATAATCATTAAAAAGCTTTGTTTTTTCGGTATGATAACTATACACCTTTTCATCCTTTGCGTTAATCAACATAATTTCTCTTAATACATGATTGCTGTCCATAAGCGGGACAACCCATGTGAACTGTCCATAAATCGTATAAAGCAGCGGAGTACCAGCTTCGTACTTTTGGGCACGGAAGGTTTTTTCTGCAACATTGATAGCAGATTTACCATTTAAAGAACCGTTTGCTTCGGTGTAGAAGGTAAGAGCACCGGTGCGAGCGTTAATCATGGAGTAACCAACCATACTGCCGCTATCTGATTTCGGACGGGTGAAGTCAGTGAACCAATGCAATTGTAAGTCTTCATTAAATACACCATTTACTTCGTTTACATCTTCCCAAGCGGTTGGTAATTTCATATCTTCTTTTGCAAAAAGAGTATTCCAGAAACCATGAATATATTTTCCATACCACTCATTCCAGTCCTCAGCAACGCTTGTAGGAATGACATGATCAATGAAATCAGGAATATTGTTCATAGTATAGTCCTCTATTTTTCCAGTAGCCGGATCAATGATATAAATTCCTTTAATATCAACAATCTCTCGGAATTTATTGAACTGTCCATAAGGAATAACGTAATAAGGTTTATCATTGTCATCTGGTTCAAAGCTTGCTTCAAGTAGAATTGTATCCTTATGCTTATTTCTGACAAGACGTTTTACATCTTCATTAAAGTATGCAGATGGAACGTACTTCATGGACGATTTAACTAAGATGGCATCTTCATTTTCGTCCTCTGCGCTCATTTTAATAAAGCCAGGAACGTCATTTCCTTTTACCCACTTAAAAAATCCTGTGTATTCAATCGGAGTTACCCAATAGAGATGATCATCAATTTTCTGTAAAGTAGAGTTTCCTAAATCGTAATAGGAAGGATGAGCAATCTCCCCAAGCTTTTTTTCACTTCGATAACGTGCATAGCTTTCCGGTACAACAACGATATGCTTTTCATTTGTAGAAACAGCTTCCTTCTCGATAACGGTAGCCTTTTTTTGTACAAAATGATATTTATCTCCTGTAATGGTTACTGGATAGATAAATTGAACATATAGACTAAATAAGACAAAGTATAAAAATAGAATTCCAGTTATTTTATATCCCTTTACTTTTCCAAATAGTAAATCTAAAAATAAAAAGAAAGCAATGTAAATAGCACCATATTTAAACAGAGCCTGTAAGGAATGATCAATTAGCTGAAAATAATCAAGACAAAAAATAATGAGAATCCCGGCAAGCAATCGTATGACCTGAAAGACCAGAAATCTTTGTTTTTTTAGATGGCTTTTCCATATGAACGGATTTAGTGTTAAAGCCAGTAAGGCAAATAAATAATGCATACACATTCTCCTTTAATAATTGCTATAGAGTAAATACGTAAGAAGTGGTAAAAAGTTTCAATTAATAATGGTACTATTACAAAGGAGAGCAATGCAAATAAAAATAAGAAGAAAGCAAAAATAATAAAAAGACTGTAGGGGGATGGCAATCCGTTTACGTCTATTATTATAGAATGGCTAAGAAAGGGGGGAGAGGCCATTAGTGATCAAGTATTAATTGACAAAGTAAAAGCAGGAAATGATCACGCATTTCGACTGTTAGTAGAAAAGCATCGAGACTATTTGTTTCGTACGATATATAGTGTTTTGAAAGATCAGAAAGAAGCAGAAGATGCGACGCAGGAAGTGTTTATTAAAATCTATACCTCTCTCCCAAAATACGAGAATCAAGGTTTTAAAACATGGATTACAAGAATTGCTGTCAATCATGCCATTGATATGAGAAGAAAAAAGCAAAGAAGAAAAGAAGAGATGGCAGAAGAATTGGAATCTCACATAGGAGGCTCTCGTGCTGATAATGTAGAATTAGAAGTGATAAAGCGGGAAAGACAAAAGCTTGTTCAACAAAGGCTTAAGGAAGTACCGGCTAATTATAGGGATGTCATTTATGGTTTTTACATTCAAGAAAAAAGCTATCATGAAATGGCATCTGAACAAAATGTGCAAGTGAAAACGATTGAAATGAAGCTGTATCGCGCAAGGCTCTGGATCAAAACGCATTGGAAGGAGGAAGACTTTTTATGACAACACATTATTCTAAAGAACATTGGATGAAGTATGTAAAGGACGAATTAAAGGAGACAGAAAGAATCCTGCTTGAAGATCATTTGTATACATGCGATCAATGCTTAGAATTATATATAGATGCAGTAGACATGCAAGAGGAGAAACTTCCTTCAATTTCAGATGAAGCAGCTTTTATGAATGACATTATGAAGCAAATAACAAATGAAAATATGGATAGGGAAACAGTAGGGGAAAGGAAACGTCCTTTTTATCAATCATCCATATTCCATTATGCCATTGCCGCGAGTCTCACATTGATTCTGATGTCGGCAGGATTTTTTCAATCGATTATAAAACATACAGAAACAATCCAAAAAGCGGAAGTATCTTTTAAAGAAGAGCCAAAATCAGGCGGGTTAGTGGATAAGACATTTGCCTGGATGGATTCATTCGATGGTAGTAAAAAGGAGGATTTTAAGAAATGAAAAACCCGATTGTTGCAACAATCTTAGCATTTTTTCCAGGTGGAGGTCTTTTCTATATTGGGAAAAAGTTACGAGGCTTTTTATATGGGCTAGCTGTATTTGGACTAGCATTTATGTCCTTGTTCCTTATTCATTCGTGGTATCACAGTGAATGGACATTTGTCGCAATTGTTATTGGTTTTCTTATCTATTGTATTAGTTTTCTCGATACATTAATTACGACCAGTAGCTATTTAAAGGAGCGGGTCAATTTTGCTAGTAAAACAGAAAATGGGGAGGCATCGCCTGTATTAGTAAAAACAGCTGAGTCTGAACGGTTTTATACAATAGTATTGTCGTTTATTCCTGGTTTAGGTCATATTCAATTAGGATTAGTATACCGAGGAATAACGCTCTTAACAGCTTTTCTAGGTTTAGGAATCATGATTTTATTTATCGCATTTCTAACCTATACGAATGAATTTCTATTATTCTTGGCGATTTTACCGGTTATTTGGATTTACGGTTTTTACGATGTCTCTCAGCAGTTTAATAAAAAACTCAAAGGGGAAACACTTGAGGATATTACCATTTTTCAAGATTTTGAAAAGAATCGAGAAGAAGGGAAGAAAAGTAAATTTATTGCAACCTTCTTATCTGTATTTCCAGGTGCGGGTCATTTATATTTAGGTTTGCAGCAAAGAGGGATTCAGCTAATGGCAGGCTTCTTGTTCTCTATCTTTATTCTCAATGAATTACGATTAGGTCTCTTTTTATTCGTTATCCCTATTATTTGGTTTTATAGTTTCTTTGATGGATTGCAAAAAGCGTCAAAGGTAGGGGAAGAGGAGTTAGAGGATGTACCAGTTATTGCGTATCTAATTAACTACCAGAAATGGTTTGGAATTGGTCTACTCGTTATTGGTTTATATTATTTAATGATTAATATTATCCTACCAATATTTTCGCCTATCATTAGAGACATAATAGATATTGATTTACGTTTCTTCTTTTACCAATATTTCCAGACCGGAATTGTTTGTCTTGTTCTTATTTTAGGTGGAATTCATTTGTTAAAGGGAACGAAAAAGAAAAAAATGTAAGAAGTCTCGAGGAAATAGAAAGATAGATTATCCTATTGGCTTTTTGATTTTCCCATTCAAAAGGCCAATAGCTACATAAGGAGAGAAGAGAATGAGACAATGGCGGGTTGGCACTTTTTCAATGGGCTTATCTTTAGTATTTCTAGGAGTTTTTCTATTACTTACACAGTTTTTTGATTGGCAGATTGTGACCGTATTAAAAGTTTGGTGGCCAATTATTTTAGTTATTCTTGGAATGGAAATTTTATTATACTTGTTTTCCTCCAAGCAGGAAAAACCTTATTTAAGCTTTGATCTATTCAGTATTATTATTGTTGGAATAATTGGTACTGCAGGGATATCGATGGTCTTCCTCCAATCTACGGGTATTTTGGATATTGTGGAACAAGGATTAAAAAGAGAAGAAGTAACAAAAGATTTGCCAGAATTTAATTATGCAATGAAGGATAACATTAAAAGAATTGTCATTGAATCAGAAAGTCAACAAAATCCGGTTACAATAGAAGGAACAAATGAAGATGTTCTATCATTATTCGGAACCTTTCGCACCGTGCAATCGAAGGAATTAGATGTTTCGAAGCCAGAGGATTATCTCCATGTGTCCCAAAAGGGAGATACTTTATTTGTACGCATAAAACAATTGCCTTATCGCATGTCTGAATTTTATACAGACTATTCTTCCATACATACAAGGATACTTGTGCCAACGAATAAGAAGTTAGATATTATTGACTTGAATAATGACATTACCTTAAATCCTCGTGATTTAAAAAGTAATTGGACAGTCAATAATGTTCCACAAATTGATTTAATATTAGATGAAACAGCAAATGTTAAAGTTTCCGTCAATGATACAATCATTAATAATCGTGATCGAGAGGAATGGGAATATTCAAGTACAGAGGATGCAAAGGCTGACAGCGAGACAACAGCGATTTTACAAAAGGGAAAAGGCAGTCCTGCTATCCACGTTTTTGACAGTGGATCATTAGATTTAACAAATCATTAACAAGGTAAAACATACATCCATAGTTGCTTTTTACCATTAAAGCAGATGAAAAAGGATAGATTGGACTCGATGAATGAAGTATTCCTGAGGAAAATCATCCTTTTTTGAACCGGGAACTATTTGCTATTCTTATCGAATGGTGTCTCTTTTGTTGTCAGATTTCCTCTATTGATAAAGAATTGTGACTCTGGGTGTCGGAAAAAAGTTAATCAAACGTTTGATTAATAGAAAAAATCCTGTAATAGAGGAAAGGAAAGTATGGTGAACTAATAGATTGGGTTATAATGTGGGAAGAAACGCTAATGCTGGACACTTATCTATATATGCCACATAACATGGTAGTAGCTAGAGTTAAAAATTGCCTAAGCAAGTGCTATCGTATATGATGTTATTGGCTATGGAAAAAAATGAATTTTGATTATAGGATGATGAAAAAATGAAAAGGGCAAGGATAATATATAATCCGACTTCTGGTCGAGAAGCTTTTAAAAGACATTTGCCAGAAGTGCTAAAAAGATTAGAAGAGGCAGGATATGAAACTTCCTGTCATGCCACAACGGGTCCCGAGGATGCGACATATGCAGCAAGAGTCGCAGTAGAAAGACGCTATGATCTTGTTATTGCTGCTGGTGGGGATGGAACCATCAATGAAGTGGTAAATGGAATGGCTGAGCAAGAATATCGCCCAAGGCTTGGGATTATTCCTGTAGGAACGACGAATGATTTCGCAAGAGCGCTGCATATTCCAAGAGATGTCATGGGAGCGGTAGATGTAATCGCAAAAGGAGATACAATCCCAATTGATATTGGAAGAATGAATGATAAATATTTCATCAATATTAGTGGTGGTGGACAGTTAACGGAAATCTCTTATGAGGTTCCAAGTAAACTGAAGACTATGCTAGGACAACTTGCTTACTATTTAAAGGGCATGGAAATGCTGCCGTTCATTAAAGCAACGCATGTGAAAATCGAATATGATGGGAAGCTCTTTGAAGGGGAAGCTATGTTATTTCTAGTTGGCCTTACTAATTCAGTTGGTGGTTTTGAAAAGTTAGCTCCTGGAGCTTCTATTAATGATGGTCTTTTCTCCTTGCTAATTTTAAAAAAGGCAAACCTTGCAGATTTCATTCGAATAGCTACACTTGCTCTCCGCGGAGAACATATAAATGATCCGAACGTCATTTATACGAATGCGAATCACATTAAAGTTAGCTCTGACGATAAGGTACAATTAAATCTTGATGGAGAATTTGGCGGCTTATTACCAGCTGAATTTATTAATTTATATCGCCACTTTGAGTTATTTGTGCCAATTGAAGAAATTCGAGATGAAGACCGACCTGATATGAAGGATTATAAAGATGTATCACCAACAGACAATACAGAGGAGTGAGAGGAATAAGAAATCCCCTCACTTTTTGTTTTGAGTCCCCCTAAATTTTTTCCATAATGAAGAGGCTTGCGCTTTCCTGATAATATGTTACAATTACCACGCTTATTTTTTTCGGAAATATCGATGTAAAGGAAGACGATAATGAGTAAAACATTACCCGTTCAAAAGAACGATATAATAGATATAGTTTTTGAAGATTTAACCCATGATGGTTCAGGTGTTGCAAAAGTAGATGGTTATCCACTATTTATCCCCAATGGACTCCCAGGTGAAAAAGCAACCGTAAAAGTAATTAAGACAAATAAGAATTATGGTTTTGGCCGTTTAATGGAGATAACAGAAAGAAGTCCTTATCGTGTAGAAGCTCCATGCCTTATTTACAAGGAATGTGGGGGCTGTCAACTCCAGCATTTAAGCTATGAAGGGCAACTGAAAATGAAGCATAAGCATGTAAAGGATGTCCTTGAGCGGATTGGAAAAATCAATACGACTGTCCATCCAACGCTTGGTATGGAAAATCCTTGGCGCTATCGTAATAAGTCACAGGTTCCAATCGGTGAGCAGGAGGGTGGCCTTATTGGCGGATTCTATCAACAACGCTCCCACCAAATCATTAATATGGAACAGTGTATGATTCAGCAAGAGGAAAATGATTATGTCGTAAATACAGTAAAGGATATTTGCTCGAAATATGGAGTTCGTGCCTATGACGAAGCACGTCATAAAGGAGATCTACGTCATATTATGGTGAGAAGAGGGCTGGTTACGAAGGAAGTAATGGTTGTATTAATCACTCGTACACAGGATATCCCCAATCGAAAAGCAATTGTTGATGAAATTGCTCAAAAAGTGCCAAATATTAAATCAATTATCCACAATGTGAATAACAAAAAAACGAATGTAATAATGGGAGAGACAACAAAGGTTCTGTGGGGAGAAGAAACGATTACTGATTATATTGGCGATGTGAAGTTTGCTATCTCAGCTCGTTCTTTTTACCAAGTGAACCCAGACCAAACAAAGGTACTCTATGAGAAAGCGCTAGAATATGCTGATCTAAAGGGGGAAGAGAAAGTAATCGATGCCTATTGTGGAATTGGGACAATCTCATTATTTTTAGCCAAAAAGGCAAGTCGAGTATTTGGCGTCGAAATTGTTCCACAAGCCATTGAAGATGCAAGAAATAATGCGCTATTAAATGATATCCACAATGTGGAATTCGCAGTAGGAGAAGCAGAAGTAGTTATCCCCAACTGGTATAAAGAAGGAAATGAAGCAGACGTTTTAGTAGTAGATCCACCTAGAAAAGGCTGTGATGAAGCATTATTACAGACCATTCTTGATATGAAGCCGAAAAAAGTTGTCTATGTGTCCTGTAATCCAGCTACTCTAGCTCGTGATTTGCGGATATTGGAAGACGGCGGCTATAAAACGGAAGAAGTCCAGCCTGTGGATATGTTTCCACAGACCATGCATGTGGAGGCAGTGGCGAGGTTATCGTTGGTGTTGTAAAGCAGTAATAAACATTATAAAATAAAACTCGTGTCCTAAAGAAGGATACGGGTTTTTTGTTGATGCTTGCAGGCGTGTACCTATATTTTAGAGCTTCTTTATTATACTACTGGGCCTTTAATTTATCTTTAAAATACCATCTGTAGTAGATTCGCGAAATATAATAAGTAACCCACATTGTTATAAAGCTCCAGTACCATTTCCAGTTTTTATATTTTATTAAATTCGTGTATTTACAACCAACTACTTCGAATCCTGTGATAATTCCTGAAAACAAAAAGTAATAACAAAATTTATAAAAGGTACTTCTTTTCTCTGGGTAATACAGATTGAAAAATGAACATAATGCTGGATAAACAAAATATTCAAAAGTAAAACTACTCTTATTAGCTTTTTTGAAAAATAAACGAGAGGGATAGGAAATTAGATTTTTTTCAACTACGAGTAAACCAAATATCCAAGTAAGAACCTGTTTAAACAAAAATGATAATTGTGCTTCTCGAATTTTATTTCTCGGTACAAATACTAATAATAAAAATGACATAATAATCCAGGCTGATAACTCAATTCTTTTTTCTAATTTATTTTTCAAAATAATTCACCTCTATAGAAATAGAGTGATGATTTACCCGATTTTTTATGCAATTTAATTAAATTTTTAAGGAATGGGACGAGGGGAAATGGGACGAGGGGACAGGTACTTTGTCCCATTCTCGTCCTATTTTATTTAATGGGTAAAAAAGAGCAAGGAGCACAATGGATACGCTGTATGTGCCTTGCTCTAGTCCTTTTACAAGGAATAATATTAAAAGTTTTCGTATTTATTGTCGAGGAATAAAAGCGCTTAAGGAATAATTAAACAAACTTAACATTCGTCAGTTTTTCAGATTCTTCCCAAAGCTTTGATGCAACTTGAACATCTTTTGCCTGTGGTGCAATTTTTGCTATCTTAGGATAACCTCTCATCTCATTCATTTTGGAAGGGCCGTAATAATTCCTACCTGTTGCCTCTTTGGCGGTCGCAGCATAAAGTGATGGCCAGGCTCCATGGGCAGGTAGCTGAAAGAGTATTGGTCCAAACAAACGGCGAGCAATACCCGCAAGGCTATTCTTTCCGGCTCCATTAGGAATTAATTCTGTCCTTGAGATTCCCGGATGTGCACCAAAACTGCTAATTCCCCATTCTGCAGCATCACTTCTTCGTTGTAGTTCAAATGCAAACATTAGACATGCAAGTTTTGACTGCGAATAGGCTACCATTGGTTTATAATTGTGCTCAGATTGAAGATCATCGAAATTTATAGTACCTGAAAGATGAGCTATACTACTCAACGTAACCACTCTTGGGTTCTTTCCTTTTTTCAGAAGAGGGAGTAAATGTGCTGTTAATGCAAAATGTCCAAGATAGTTTGTACCAATTTGTAGTTCAAATCCATTTTTTGTAAGCATACGGCTAGGCGGATTCATTACTGCTGCATTGTTAATTAGAATATCCAAACTTTTGCGTTGTGCCTTCATTCTTTCGCTAAATGCTTCAATTGATGCAAGATCAGCTAAATCAAGTTTTTCAAAATGAATGATTCCAGACGGATTTATTGCTTTAATCTTTCTAATTGCTTCTTCACCTTTATCTTTGTTGCGGCCCGCCATTATCACTTCAGCACCTGCCCGAGTCATCTCTAATGCTATTTCATATCCGATTCCACCGGTTCCTGTAATAACAACGGAGCGCCCTTTTTGTGATGGGATATCAGCGCGGAGGTCCAATTACGTTTCATATTTTCTCCCATAATAGCACCTACTCCTTAATATTTAATTTTACATCTCATGTCTTATCGGTTTTTTATATCTTAATTATAGTAACCCTTATTTATAGATTGATGTTAAGATACTTTGACTATTATCAAATTGCTGGACAGTTGTAAGTTTAATTTATTATATTAGATAAATATTTCTGTATCAATATTCAAACCGGACTAATGGACAGTCAGTTACTTTTTGTAAAGTTAAAAGGAGGAAATGACATGAAAGAAGACGCTAGGATCACTCAGTCTAAAGCATTATTGCTGGATGCTTTTTTATTGCTTTTAGAGTATAAATCATTTGATGAAATTAGTATTTCAGAGCTATGTAGGAAGGCCGGGATTTCGAGACAAACTTTTTATAGTAATTATAAAAATAAAGAAGATGTGTTGCTAGAACATCTGGATGATATTCTAAATGAGTTTTACATCCATAATTTATCAAAGTTGGAATATGATGAAGTATTTCATATTTTAAGTGTAATTTTCACAAAATATCATCATTTTTTACAGAGCCTGTTTCGGGCAAATCTTGATTTTCAAATCATGTTCCGCTTTGAAAGACTAGTGCAACAAATGAATAGTGAGTTTCAGGATCACTCGCATATTGAATATTTTAATTGTTTTTTTGCAGGTGGGATACATCTTGTTTTAAGAAAATGGCTTTTGCTAGGAACACCAATAACTGCTACTCAACTAACTTCAGTATTCAAACAAATCAGTGCTCCAGTCGTATCAAATTTAAGACAAACTGAAAAGCAGATAAGGTCGCAGTCCACCGAATAATCTTGATTCATTGGGAGTGTCGCTTAAATCAGTAGTGTTCGTAAAGAAGGAGCGGCTATTCAGTAACAAGCGAGAAGATGTTAGAGCCGGTGCGGTGCTACCAACTCAAGTATAGTGGCGACAGCAATTGCAAGTGGATTACATTTATACTACTATCTTTGCTATCTATTTGATTATCCTTAACTGATAATATAGTTAGAGGTAAAATTTATGTAAATGAATCAATTTCATAAATTTAACGCTTAGAGCCTCAAGGTCTCAGAGACACAAAAAAAGGAGTACCTCCCCAAAATGTCGAATTTAGTAAGCACTACACAAACTAATAAGACTGGAGGAAGACTCCCTATGACTATTATACGACAAGGAAGCCTATTTGACCTACAAGAATTATATCATTTAGAACCTACCCAACGGTTTGAAGCTGTTTTTTCTACCATTGACATCGAACCGATCTTCGCTGTGGTAACGAAGAAATCGCGTTTTGGAAGGCCTGTTGGGCTAAACTATGCAGCGATGATTTATTCGCTCATCGCTAGAATTACGGAGCGAATTCCGTTTATTAAGGATTTAGTGAAACGGTTAAAATATGACATGATCTTTCGTCTCGACTGTGGGTTTTTAGTTTCAGACTCTATCCCCTCAGAAGCAGCTTATTCTAGAATGATTACTGTTCTTTGTGAATCCGATGTTCTTGAAAATGTGCAAGGAACACTGCTCCATCAAGCCATTTCAGAAGGCTTTGTGGAGGATGACACAGTTGCCATTGATGCCACGCATGTACTAGCCAAAGATGCAGCACCTCCAAAGGAAGAACAGCCAAAATCGGAACCGAAAAAACGTGGACGTAAATCAAAAGAAGAGCGTGAACAATGGCTTATCGAAAAAGCAGAACAGGAAGCCAACCTTCCACTTTATGACAAGAAAATAGAAGAACAACTAGATATTCCTCTGGATGAACTTCGAGCTGAAATTCCTCAAGATCCTCAATGGGGAATCAAGAAAAACAGCCAAGGAAAAAATGTTTTTTGGTATGGCTACAAAGCTCATTTAGCTGTAGGGACAAAGAGTCAGTATATCTTTCAGTCTCTTCTATCTTCCGCTAATTTAAATGATGGAAAAGCTGCAATCCCTTTATTAAAAGGACTTCACGAACACGTTTTGTTTCCTTCCATGCGTTATCAAACAATGGATGCAGGTTATGATTTTGAAGCGATTTATACCCAAATTCATCGAATGGGGCATCAATCTGTGATTGCTTATAATAAGCGGAATGAACCCGAACCTATTGGATTTGATAAGCACTTCGCCCCTACATGTGTCCGAGAGCATTCTTACCGTTACGATAGCTTTGATCATCAGTATGAAACGTTAAAATATACACGTCCAAAAGAGTGTAAAGACTGTCCGTTAGCGAATGATGGTCTTTGTCAGAGAGTATACAAAGTAAAAATCACAACCGATCTTAGAAGATATACCGCACCAGCCCGTGGATCAAAAACTTGGAAAACCATCTTTAAACAACGTACAGCGGTTGAGCGAGTAAATGCCTATCTTAAAGGTTATTTCCAGCTCAACAATGTTCGTTATCGTACTGGGAAAAGAGCGAAAGTCCATTTTGATCTCGTAACGCTTGTTTACAATGCTTCCAAGTTAGGAGCAGATAGGATTAACCGTAAGTTAAGTAAGCAACAAGCAGCTTAAAAATTTTATAGGAGATAAAATTCTGTAAGTCTGTGTTTCTTTAAAAGCTCGAATTATGAAATTAACTCAAATAAAAGAAATAAAAGATTCACGGAGACAAGCGAGCAGGTTCCTTGTCCCATTATATACAGCAGTTATGTTATTGTTGTCTTTTTTTAGGTAAGATATTTCTGCTTTCTAACTCCTAGATTTTTCACCCTAGCAATCCATTATATTTCGGAAACGTACCACTAAACTCAGTAAAATCTTATGAGCTTTGAATATTTTTGGATAACGTATTCTTAGGCTATAAGCTGTAATAAATAGTAGCCCTCGTAAAAAAATAAGTCTAGATAAACTCTTCTTGAAAAAGGGCCTTTATCTAGACTTATTATATATGGTTATGCCTACAATAAGCTTGTTTTTCGATATTTTAAAGGAGTTGTCCCAATTTGTTGTAGAAACTTTTTGCAAAAGTAAGCTGAATCGGTAAATCCGCATTTTTGGGAAATAGCGTAAATAGGTAAGTCCGTTTCTTTCAGCATTTCTTTTGCCTTTTCCAAGCGATACTGTAGTAGATAGTCCATAAAGCTGATATTCATTTCTTTTTTGAAGAGACGACTAAAATATTGTGGATTAAGATACAATTCTTTTGCAATATCTTTTACTTTTATATCAGTCTTATATTTTTGAGTGACCAAATCTATTGCTTTTTGAATCGCGGGATGACTATTTTCAACTGATAGAATAGGTGTGTTTTTTTCTTTAGTGTAAACCGGTTTATCATCATTCTTTATTGTGCTTAAAACCTTATCAATAGCTTGAATGACCAATTCTTTTCTCACAGGTTTTAGTAAATAATCTGCAACATGAATCTTTAGTGCTTTGTGAGCGTATTCAAAATCGGAGTAGGCTGTTAAGACGATAGTCTGCGATTTGGGCAGAAAATCGACTAGCTCTTCTTGGACGGATAGTCCATCCAATTCTGGTAGTCCAATATCCATGAAAATAATATCAGGCTTTGTTTGTTTGGCTTCCTTCAAAGCCTCATACCCGGTGGATGGTTCAGCAACGATTTGGATTTCAGGGAATCGAGAAGTAATAATCTTCCGTAGTGCTTTTTTCTCTAAGTTTTCGTCTTCTACAATCATTAATCGGACACACATAGTGATGGCTCCTTTCTGATTTGTGCCTTGGTAGTTATCTTAGGAAATGTTAATTCAATGATTGTGGTATATTGATCATTATTCATTAGTTTAAGCCCATATACTTTTCCGAAATAATCCTGAATTCGTAAGTGAGAGTTCATAACACCTAAATGGCCGTTAAAACAATTGCTGTCCAATAAAGTTGCTTTTTTACTTTCGGGGATACCAATACCAGTATCTTTAATGAGAATCTTTAGCTGGTCATCAACCTCTAGACACTCAATTTCCAACCTTCCTCCATAAGAAAGTGGTTCAAGTCCATGGATGATAGCGTTTTCCACCAATGGTTGCAGAATCATAGAAGGAATTAAAAATTTTTCTAATTTTGAATCTAACAGAATAGAATAATTTAGTCGATCCTGATAGCGGACCTTTTGCAGGAGTAAGTAACGGCGGATGTTTTCCATTTCTGTATGTAAAGTCGGAAATTCATTAATTTGGCGCAAATTATAGCGAAGCAGATCAGAAAGATTGAAAATCATTTCTTCTGTGTCATTGGCTTCTTCAAACATTGCCATACGAGCAATGGAATTTAAGGTGTTAAATAAAAAGTGAGGGTTGATTTGAGCCTCAATAGATTTTAATTCTGCATATTTAGCCCGTTGTTCGAATTCTAGTTTTTTCTGTGTCTCATCCAAAAGCTTTTGCTGGGCCAAATATTTTAAGCCCATCTCTTTTGAATAATTGGCGATCAGTTTATAAAGATCGAGACATTTTTTTAAGTAATCGAACTTGACAACCGGAATCTTATCAATAGCATTAATTAATTCTTCATGGGGTAAATCAAATTCTTTTTCCAACTTCATTAAATTTTGTATATTATCTTCCAATTTCGCATCATTTAGCAATACTTGGCCTCCTAATACAGCGCCAACCATTACATCATCTACTACAATTGGTGCGCAACAATCCTTTAAACCTATGTGGCAGTCATAACTTATAGCAGCTCCTAGGTGGATTGCAAGTTCACATGCTTTTTTATCACAAAGGATACAGCGTTCCTGTCCTTTTTCAGTAGACCGGATTAATTGGCATAAAGGAGAAAAGTTATTTAAATTACTGATAGGAGTACCATCGCGATCGACGGTAACGGCAGATACACTCATCATATCGGATAGTTTTTCTTGGACTTCTGCTAAACGATCAACATCTATAATATCTTGTAATGAAATATCGTTCATTTCTATCGCAATTCCTCTCATGTATTTTTTTGTTAGTATAGCACACTGAAAGTCATATTTGTTATATGTGTCTGAATTTACACAATTAGAAGACGGTTTCTTTTGTTATATAAGAGGTCAGTTTAAACAAATTTTTGTTAGCGTTATCATGTTATATTTACGGTATCAAAACATTTGGAGGGAAACATATGGGACAAGAAGCTTTAGGAATGATTGAAACGAGAGGTTTTGTTGCAGCGGTGGAAGGTGCTGACGCTATGGCGAAAGCAGCAAATGTACAGTTAGTAGGGTCAAAACAGATTGGTTCAGGGTTGGTGACTACTTTGGTTCGTGGTGACGTTGGTGCTGTAAAAGCAGCAGTAGATGCAGGTGTGAGTGCTGCCCGAAATGTTGGAGAAGTTGTTTCAACACATGTTATACCAAGACCACATGGCGATGTTGAAAAATTATTAGTCTAGATATGATTGAATAAAAAACATTGGAGGAGAAAAAATGACAAATATTTTAGAACAAGTTTTGGCAGAAGCACAAAAAAGAGTAAACCAACCAATAGAAGCTGAAGAAGGCGTAGTCACTTCCACTGGGAAAACAATAACAGAATTTGTTGGAACAGCAATGGGGGATACCATTGGACTTGTAATTGCAAACTTAGATTCACAACTACATCAATATTTAGGTATTGATGGAAAATATCGTTCAATAGGATTTCTAAGCGGTCGTACGGGTGGGGCGCCACATGTTATGGCTGCTGATGAAGCGGTGAAAGCTACAAATACGGAGATTGTAAAAATTGAAATGGCGCGTGATACAAAAGGTGGGGCTGGGCATGGTGCAACTATTATCTTTGCTGCCGAAGATGTTTCCGATGCTCGTCGTGCCGTTGAAATTACATTGGAAGCAATAGAACGTAATTTTGGGAATGTATATGCCAATGATGCCGGTCATATTGAATTACATTATACTGCTCGAGCCAGTCAAGCTTTAGAATTGGCTTTTACCGCACCAGTTGGGAAATCATTTGGAATTATTGTCGGTGCACCGGCAGCGATTGGGCTTGTGATGGCAGATACAGCTGTTAAAACAGCGAATGTCGATGTAGTGACATTTGCAAGCCCAGATAACGGTACGGCTCGTTCAAATGAGATCATCGTTTCGATTACGGGAGATTCAGGTGCTGTGAAACAAGCATTATTAAGTGCCCAAGATGTTGGGTTGGCTACGTTAGGGTCTATGGGAGAAACTCCAAAATCAGCATCCATTCCAACACTTATCTAAAAAATGAGGAGAATCAAAATATGAAGGAAGAAATTTCACAACAGCAATTGGCTCAAGTTGTTGAAGAACTTTTAAATCGAATCAGTGAGCCAAATAAGGAAACGGAATATTTGATACCAGTAGGAGTGTCGAATCGACATATTCATCTTTGTCAAGAAGATATTCACCAGCTTTTTGGTAGGGAATATAAATTGAATTTGTTGAAAGAATTGAAGCAGCCTGGGCAATATGCTGCTAAGGAAACTGTCACGATTGTCGGTACCAAAGGGGTTATTGAAAATGTCCGAGTATTGGGTCCAGCTCGCGGAAAATCTCAAGTAGAAATCTCGAAAACAGATGCTTTTAAACTTGGTGTTAAAGCTCCTGTGAATGAGTCGGGAGATTTAACAAATGCAGCAAGTGTCTGTGTAGTCGGACCAAAGGGGATTGTTCATTTACATCAAAATGTGATTATTGCAAAACGGCATCTTCATATGAGTCCTGCTGATGCTGTGAAGTTCAGTGTGGCAGATAAACAAAAGGTCGCTATAAAAGCATGTGGAGACCGGGAGACAATTTATCTTAATACGGTTGTTAGAGTACGGGAAGATTTTGTATTGGAATGCCATTTAGACATGGATGAGGCAAATGCAGCAGGCTTATCCAATCACAGCTTCGTAGAAATTATCGAAGCGGGGTGAGGTAAATGGAAGGAGAGTTAATCGGAAAAATAGTACGAATTCTCTCGCAACGAGAAGAAAAGCAAAAAGTTTTGGTACTTCTTTTTTGTAGCACACATAATCAAAAGGAAATCCATGAGCTTCTTAAAAAATATCGACAAGATTTTGATTATACCTTTTTATTTTCGGATAACTTGCAACAATTGGGTGTAGAGGAACAATGGCTAGATTTAGGAGAAAAAGCGGACGGTTATCGATTAATCGCTGAGAATGATTTGCAAAATTTCGACGGCGTTTTTGTGCCTTTTTTCACAAGGAATTCACTAGCTAAAATAGTCAATGGAATCTCAGATAATTTTACTCTTACAGTACTACAACACCTCTTTTTAATGAACAAGCCAATCTTAGTTTCCAGTCACTCGTTTAAGACGGATACAGATTATGCTATTTATCGCGAATTGGATCAAAATGAATTCATAAATCAGATGATTAATGCGCAAGAAGAAATGTTGAAAAAGATGGGAGCGAAAGTTGGAACTCTAATTGAATTTAAAACTTGTGTTGAAGAATTTGCTTCTAAAAAGATACAGTCTGATGATTCCACCAAAAAAGGAGAAAACCAAAATTTTCTTTTTAACGCCTCTTATCAGAAGTTCCAAAAGCAGGTAGATACTAGAGGAGAACTCTTAACTTTGAAGGATGTGCAGCAAAACCCTGATATGGCTCTTCGACAAGGAGTGAAATTCACGGATCTTGCAGCTGAATATTTAGACGAATATCAGAGGAGGAAATAAAAGAAATGTTAGAGTTTGATAAAGATTTACGTTCGATTCAAGAGACTCGGCGTGTAATAGAAGCAGCTAAAAAAGCGCAAAAAGAATTAGCAAAAATGACACAAGAGCAGATTAATAGAATTGTCGAAAAAATGTATCATCGAGCATATGAGCAAGCGGATTATTTAGCGAAGCTGGCTTACGAAGAAACTGGTTTTGGAAAAATTGAAGACAAAATAATCAAAAATAAGTTTGCTAGTCAAACAGTATATGAATCTATTAAAGATATGAAAACCATTGGTCTTTTAAAAGAAGATAAAGAACAAAAAGTTATAGAAGTAGCTGTTCCTATGGGCGTTGTTGCTGGATTGATTCCTTCTACCAATCCAACTTCTACGACAATCTATAAAGCTCTAATTGCTATTAAAGCTGGAAATGCCATCGTTTTTTCTCCTCATCCAGGAGCGAAAAAAGCTATTTTAGAAACGGTTAAGATTTTAAAGAGTGCCGCTTTAGAAGCTGGAGCGCCAGATGGTGTTGTCGGTACGTTGAGCATTTTAACGATGCAAGGGACATCTGAACTGATGAAACATCGTGATATTGCCATCATTTTAGCTACAGGAGGTGAAGCGATGGTCAGAGCTGCTTATAGTTCTGGGAATCCGGCAATTGGGGTAGGTCCAGGAAATGGCCCTGCATTTATCGAAAGAACAGCAGATATTCCTGATGCAGTTAGCAAAATTATTGATAGTAAGACTTTTGATAACGGTGTAATTTGTGCCTCTGAACAATCTATCGTTGTGGAACGGTTGATTGCTGACCAAGTAGTTTCAGAATTTAAGCGTCAGGGTGCTTATTTCTTATCATCAGAAGAAAGTGAAAAGCTTTCAGGATTGATTTTGCGAGCTAATGGAACAATGAATCCAGCAATTGTTGGGAAATCTGCAGTCAAATTGGCACAACTAGCTGGCTTTTATGTTCCAGAACAAACAACTGTGCTGATCTCCCAGCAAAAAACGGCTAATAAATCTAATCCTTATGCAAGAGAAAAACTATGCCCAATCCTAGCTTTTTATGTGGAAGAAGATTGGTTATCAGCATGCGACCGCTGTATTGAATTACTAGAAGTAGAAGGAAAGGGACATACATTATGTATACATTCTAAAGACGATGCAGTAATTCGTGAATTTGCATTAAGAAAGCCAGTATCTAGAATGCTAATCAATGCTCCAGGTGCACTAGGAGGAATCGGTGGTGCAACAAACATAGCACCAGCCTTAACATTAGGTTGTGGAGCTGTTGGGGGAAGTTCAACTTCTGACAATATTACACCGATGAATTTAGTTAATATTCGTAAAGCTGCTTATGGTGTCCGCTCATTAGCGGAAATTCGTCAAAGTTATGGAGAGACGGTTTCGTCAAACTCAAGTGAGATCACAAGTGTTCCAGCTGATATGTCGGATACGCAAGTAAGAGAATTAATCCAGTTAGCTATCGCGAAATTACAAACTAACTGAAGGAAGTGAAAAAATGACAGATTTTTCAATCCGTACAAAAATTATATTTGATATACCATTACAGGTGTTTTTTTCCACATTGGATAGTCGTAGTGTTTTTATCGTAGCAGATCCGATGATGGAAAAATTGGGTTTTACCAAAAAAATCACGGATACTCTTAGTCAAAAAAAGATTGCCTATGAGGTGTTTAGTGAAGTCACGCCAGATCCGAAAGTTGAGGTGATAGCAAAAGGATTGGGTAAAATGAATTCTTTTAAGCCAACACATCTAGTCGCAATCGGAGGTGGTTCAGCGATTGATACAGCTAAAGGGATGGTTTTGAGCAATTACAAACTATTTTCTGACTATCAAAAACCGACATTCGTAGCTATTCCGTCTACTAGCGGCACAGGAAGTGAAGTGACTTCTTTCACTGTTATTACAAATGGAGAGGACAAAAAGCCATTTGTTGAGGAAGCGCTTATTCCTGATATTGCTATTCTAGACGTAGATCTAGTAAAAAGCGTACCGCCAAAAGTCAGTGCTGACACGGGAATGGATGTTTTGACACATGCTTTAGAAGCGTATGTTTCTACAAACGCTTCCACATTTACCGATGCTTTAGCTGAAAAAACGGTGAAATTAGTATTTGAAAATCTGCCAAAGATTTATCAAAACCCTAATGATTTGGTTGCTCGTGATTTGATGCATAAAGCATCGACATTGGCAGGAATGGCTTTTACAAATGCTAGTCTAGGAATCAATCACAGTTTGGCTCACGCCATCGGAGGAACATTTCACTTGCCCCATGGTCGCATTAATGCCGTATTGATGGCAGGTGTTGTTGAATATAACGCAAAAAATCAGTGTGCAGCTGAAAAATATCAGCAAATGGCGAAAGAATTAGGTTTACCGGCTGAAACGGCAGAGATGGGAGTTAAGCATTTGATAATGGCTATCCGTTATTTAAATAAAGCCTTGGGGATTGCCGATCATTTTGAAGAAGTTGGGATTGTATCGGCAGAATATATCAATCGAAAAGATCAAATCATAACGCTTGCATTAGCTGATGCTTGTACTGCTACCAATCCACGGACACCAGATTCTCAGTCACTAGGGGAACTATATTTATCATTCTTTAAAAATTAGGAGAAAATTTATGAAAAAAAAACTATTTGGAGAGTGTATTGCTGAAGCTTTAGGTACCTTTCTGTTTGTTTTGATTGGAATTGGTGCGGTAGCAGTGTTGGTTGCGACTGAAACGACTGTTTCTTATTGGGAACTGGCCATTGTATGGGGATTAGCTGTCTCTTTAGGCATCTTTATTGCTGCATTCGGATCAGGCGCTCATATTAATCCTGCAGTGACCATTTCATTGTTCTTTTGGGGGAAATTCCCACGTAATAAGGTTATTCCTTACATCTTAGCACAGATTTTTGGTGGTTTTGGTGCAGCGGCAGTTGCCTACGGATTGTTCCGCAGTAGTATTATAGCTTTTGAATACACCAATGATGTTGTTAGGGGAACGGAAAGCGGCCAGGCAACCTCAGGTATCTTTGCAACTTTGCCAGGATCAAATGTCAGTCTATTAAACGGATTCTTTGTTGAGTTTGTTATCACATTAATTTTGATGCTGGTTATCTACAGTGTGACAGATTCTGACAATGAAGGAGCACCAAGTGGTGGTTTGGCAGCAATTGTGATTGGCTTGACAGTAGCTGTATGTGGTCTTAGTTTTGGAACCTTGACAGGGTTTGCCATGAATCCAGCTCGTGATTTTGGTCCACGATTGTTCACGATGATTGCTGGATGGGGAACGGAGGCACTAGGTCCCCATGCGTACGGACTGATCGTTCCAATCTTTGGTCCAATTTTAGGAGCTATTGCTGCTGGATTTATCTATTTCAAATTAATCAAAGCATATTATCCAAAAGCATAATTTATAAATATATAGGGAGGAAATAAATATGGTTCAAGTTAGTCCACGTATTGAAAAATTAATCGAACATCTCTATGCATCTGATCCCCGCGTTGAGGCAGAGCGGGCAGTATTAATTACAGAATCTTATCAACAAACAGAAAGTCAGCCGATTATTATTCGTCGTGCAAAAGCACTACAGCATATTTTAGAAAACATGAAGATAGTGATTCGTCCTGATGAGTTGATCGTTGGAAATTTAACAACGACTCCTCGCGGAACGCAAATTTTCCCTGAATTTTCCAATCAATGGTTGGAAGATGAATTTGATCGTATCGAAAAACGTACAGGAGATGTCTTCTTAATCGATCAGTCGACAAAAGAAGCTTTATCCGAAACCTTTAAATATTGGAAAGGAAAAACTACCAATGAATTGGCAACGGAATTGATGGCGCCAGAGACAATTAAAGCAATGGATGCAGGGGTCTTCACAGTTGGCAACTATTTTTTCAATGGGGTAGGGCATATCTCAGTAGACTACAAAAAAGTATTGAAAATTGGTTTAAAAGGAATCAAAGAAGAAGCACGAATCGCGCTTGATGGACTTGACCTAGGGGATCCCAATGCTATCGAAAAAAGTCATTTCTTAGAAGCTGTAATTATTTCCGTTGATGCTGTTATCACTTATGGAAAACGCTTAGCACAAAAAGCAGTTGAAGAAGCAGTGGTAGCAACAGACACCAACCGAAAAGAAGAATTGAATACATTGGCTCAGCTCTTGAAACGTGTACCGGAAAATCCAGCTGAATCTTTTTATGAAGCGTTGCAGTCATTTTGGATTATTCAAGCGGTAATTCAAATTGAATCAAACGGTCATTCTATTTCACCGATGCGTTTTGATCAGTATGTTTATCCTTTTTATAAAAAGGATGTGGAAGGAGGTTTGCTTTCTGAGGATAAAGCACAAGAATTATTGGATTGTTTATGGGTGAAATTCAATGATGTCAACAAGATTCGTGATGAAGCTTCAACCAAAGCATTCGGTGGCTATCCGATGTTCCAAAACTTGATTGTTGGTGGACAAGACAAACGAGGTTTGGATGCAACAAACCTGTTGTCATATGCCTGTTTAGAAGCAAGTGCCCATACAAAATTACCGCAACCGTCTATTTCAATTCGTGTTTGGAACCGAACACCGGACTCTTTGCTTCATAAAGCGGGAGAAGTTTCACGTTTAGGTTTGGGAATGCCAGCGTATTACAGTGATGAGGTAATTATTCCGTCATTGGAAAACCGCGGCATTTGTTTAGAGGATGCGCGGGACTATGGCATTATCGGATGCGTTGAACCACAGGTCGGTGGTAAAACAGAAGGGTGGCATGATGCGGCATTTTTTAATATTCCAAAGGTTTTAGAGATTACCTTGAACAATGGGTATGTAGATGGAAAAGTGATTGGTCTACATACGGGAACGGTAGAATCTTTTGCCACATTTGAACAACTGGAATCTGCCTTTAAAGAACAGATGACTTATTTCGTGAATCTGTTGGTAAATGCTGATAATGCTGTAGACGTAGCCCATGGTACCCGTACACCGTTGCCATTTTTATCTTCAATGGTCGAAAATTGTATCGATAAAGGTAAGTCTTTACAAGAAGGAGGTGCAAAATATAACTTCACTGGTCCTCAAGGTGTTGGAATTGCCAATACTGGTGATGCATTATTAGCGATTAAGAAATTAGTCTTTGATCAAAAAGAATTGTCATTAGTTGAATTAAAGCAGGCATTAGATACAAACTTTGGCAGAGGTTCGCTAACACCAACATCAGCACCAGAACCAGTACAGGAGTCAAATTCCCTTGATCTTACGAAACTATCAAGTGAAAAATTAGTAGAATTATTGCAAGGATTATTAGCAAATGATAGTAATAATTCAGCTGTTGCAACAAAACCAACTACTACAGCTAATGTCTCCAAAGATGGTGAATATATTCGGAGCTTATTGCTTAACGGTGCGCCGAAATTTGGAAATGACATTGATGAAATAGATTACCTTGTGCGTGAAGTTGCCTTAGTATATTGCGAAGAAGTTCAAAAATACAAAAACCCTCGCGGTGGTACGTTCCAACCAGGATTGTATCCAGTATCAGCAAATGTATCGCTTGGCCTGAATACGAAAGCGTCAGCAGACGGCCGTTATGAAGGTGAACCATTGGCGGATGGAGTATCGCCTACATCTGGTCGGGACGTAAGTGGACCAACAGCGGTATTAAACTCTGTAGCAAAATTAGATCATCATATTGCTTCTAACGGAACGTTACTCAATCAAAAGTTCCATCCATCTGCTATTTCTGGTGAACAAGGTTTACGGAATTTGGGTTCTCTTGTCCGAGGATATTTTGATCAAAAGGGAATGCATGTCCAATTTAATGTAATCAGCAGAGATATTTTATTAGATGCTCAGAAAAATCCTGAAAAATACAAGAATTTGGTAGTTCGTGTCGCTGGCTATAGTGCTCACTTTGTATCATTGGATAAATCTATCCAAGAAGACATTATTTCTCGGACAGAACAAAACTTTTAATTAGGAGGCAATCATGGAACAAACCGTGGAAAAAAAAGCCATGATATTTGATATTCAGCGTTTTTCTGTACATGATGGCCCGGGAATTCGTACGATTATTTTTTTCAAAGGTTGTCCTTTGAATTGCACTTGGTGTTGCAACCCGGAAAGTCAGAACTATAACAAACAGTTAATGCTGGTAAGGGATAATTGTATCGATTGTCGTCGCTGTGAAACGGTCTGTCCGTATGATGCGATTTCCTTTAACCCAACCATCGAGATTGATCGAAATAAATGTGTGAATTGTGGAGCTTGCAGTGAAGTTTGTTTCAGTAAAGCATTAACGATGGTTGGTCGAAAGATGACTATAAGTGAGTTGATAGAGGAATTAAAAAAAGATGCTGTTCATTATCGCAAATCAAATGGTGGAATCACCTTATCTGGCGGAGAAGCATTGGCCCAACCAGAAGCTGCTAAAGAATTGTTAAAAGCTTCTCAAGAACAGGGCTGGCATACTGCGATTGAATCTACCGGTTATGCGACAGAAAAAGTATTGCGCTCTATCTTACCTCATCTGGATTTGTTTTTACTGGACATTAAACATATTAACAGCATAAAGCATCGCAAGTATGTAGGTAAATCCAATGAACTGATTTTAAAATCGGCAAAAATTATTGCTGAATATCCTGGAACGGAACTTGCAATCCGAGTTCCAGTAGTGCCAGGATTCAATGATCATCCAGAAGAAATCGCTGAAATTGCATTGATTGCAAAAGAATTACGGGCAACTAAACTTTATTTGTTGCCCTATCATCCATATGGGGCTAACAAATATGGGAATTTGGGAAGACAGTATCAAAATGTAGACACACCAACCCCTACGCAACACCAAATAGAAGTTTTAAAAGAGCTGGTAGAGAATCTTGGTGTTGCTTGTCAAATTGGCGGATAAAAAGGAGTGAATAAAATGGAAAAAGTGATGAGCGGTAATGAAACAGCAGCTTATATATCCTATGCTTTCACGGAAATCGCTAGCCTTTTTCCCATCACGCCATCTTCTCCAATGGCAGAAAAAGTCGAACAATGGTCTAGTGAGGGGCAAGTAAATTTATTTGGTACTACCGTACAAACGATTCAAATGGAATCAGAAACGGGTTCTGCTGGCGTATTACACGGGGTGTTGAAATCCGGTGCTTTAGCAACAACCTATACATGCTCGCAAGGCCTGCTATTAATGATTCCAGCGTTATACAAAATGGCAGGAGAACTTCTGCCTGGTGTATTACACGTTTCTGCCCGCACAGTAGCTACGAGTGGATTAAGTATTTACGGTGATCATAGCGATGTAATGGCTGTTAGACAGACGGGAACGGTCATGTTGGCCTCAGGCAATGTTCAAGAAGTCGGCCTTTTTGCTGCCGTAGCACATATGGCTGCAGTAGCGTTACGCTTACCAGTACTGCACTTTTTTGACGGTTTTGAAACAAGTCACGAAGTTCGTAAAATCCAGGTACCAAGTTATCAAGCATTAAGAAAAGTTTATAATGAGCAGGGATTAGTAGATTTTCGGAACGATTGTTTATCTAATTTCAATCCGAAGATTACTGGAGGATCTTTTATGCCGGATCTTTTTTTCCAGCAGCGAGAGAGTATTAATGGATTGTATGATCAAGCTGAAACGGTTATTGAATCCCTTATTCAGCAACTGAATCCACTGTTTGGCATTCTCAGCTCATCGGTTGAATATTTTGGGACAAGGGATGCCGAAAGAATAATAGTAATAATGGGGTCTGCTCAGGAAACGGTCAAAGCCGTTGTGGAATCATTGCATCAGAAAGGAGAAAAAGTCGGATTGTTAGTCATTCATGTATACCGACCTTTTCCAAAGAAAATCTTTTTAGAACGATTGCCAGAGAAAGTAAAAGAGATCTGTGTGATGGACCGTACAAAAGAGCCAGGGGCAAGCGGTGAACCACTTTTACTAGATGTTCAGCACGTATGCACCCAAGCAGATCGGCCAGTTCGAATTATCGGTTGCCGTTATGGAATCGGTGGGAAAGATGTTACACCGGAGCAAATTAGAGGCATTTTTAAAAATATGGCTACTTGGCCAAGAGAAAAAAGCGGCGTGATTGGAATTACCGATGATGCAACTTGTTTAACTATTCCACAAGAGGAGATAGAAGATCCTTTTGCTGGGACGGAAATTATAGCCTTCGGGTTTGGATCCGATGGTAGCACCAGTGGAATTAGAGAAATAACCAAGGTAATTGGGCACCTAACTGATTATGATGTGCAAAATATAGTTCACTATTCGCCAGTAAAAAGTAGGAATTTGACGGTTTCGACTTTACGAATTCATTCTAAATCAATTAAAGCTGCATATCCTGTCAAAAGCGGCGATGTTGTTATGGTTACGCAATCTAGTTATTTAAATCGTATTGAGCTTATTTCTTCTATTAAGCAAAAAGGGAAATTATTGGTGAATTACAGCGGTGATTCGAATATGTTAAAGAAAACAATTTCCAATGAATCACTTGCTCTCCTACAAGAAAAAGCGGCGGAAATTTATTTGATTCCTGCCAGTAACTTGGCTAGAAAATACGAATTAGGTCCGAAGATTAATTGTTTAATGATGACAGCTTTTTTAAAATTGACAGATTATATTCCATTTGATGAAGGACTAGCTTACTATAAGCAGCTTTTGAAAAGAAATGAATTTATGAAAAATGTTGATTACTGCTACGCAACTTATCAAGCGATGGAGGACATATTAAATCAAATTAAGCAATTCAAATGGACTGCTGAAAAAGTTACTCCTCAGAAAAAAGAGTTGGTGTATTCAGATATTACTCGAAAACCTTATCACTATTTTTTGAATGAAGTGACAACAAAAGAGATGGTAGATAACCACTTACAAGGAGGAGATTTTTCTCCGTTAACTCAGCCGGGAAAACAATTTGTAGAATCTCAAGGAATTCCATGTTGGCAAAAGGATCAGTGCATTGGCTGTAAGAAATGCCAAATAATTTGCCCACATAATGCGATTCATATTAGTACTTCACAAATAAAACAGGGAGAAAAAGAATTCGAGCTTATAATTGATCCGGATCGTTGTACTGGTTGCCATCTTTGTGTGGATACCTGTCCTGTTCAAGGAAAAGCTCTTCACTTGATTAATTGTTCACCGGTAGAATTGAAGGAAAAACGCAATGCGTTTCGATTGAAAAAGGAGCAGATAGTGAAAACAGAATCTGATTATTTTGATCCTCGCGGAGCTTGTGCTGGATGTGGAGAGACGCCTTATCTTCATATGTTGACGGAACTATTCGGTGAACGATTAAATCTGGTGAATGCTACCGGATGTAGTTCTATCTGGGGGGGGAGTGTTCCATTTTCTGCTTATAAAAAAAATGAAAAAGGTCATGGACCAACATGGTCTAGCTCCTTATTTGAAAACAATAGTGCTTTTGGGTTAGGCATTCATGCGGGATATCAAAAAATCCGTGAAGAAAGTTATCAACTTTTAAAAAGTATTATCAAAGATGAAAATACTCCACTAAATGTAAGAAATCTTTGTCAGGAGGTCATGAAAGATAAGGGTTACCATATCGATTTGATTGAGGAACTGATGTCAGCTATCTCTGATACATTGGATCCGGCTTTACAGCAATTGCAAGCTCAACGACAATTTCTACTGAAGCGTTCGCAATGGCTTGTAGGTGGGGATGGATGGGCCTATGATATTGATTTTAATGGGATCGATCATTTGATATCTCGTAATGAAAATGTAAATATTTTAATACTAGACAATGGGGGATATGCCAATACTGGCGGACAAGCATCCAAAAGTTCCGGTAAAGGGACCAAAATGAAATTCGCTTCCGCTGGAAATCCACTGGCAAGAAAAGACTTGAGTCTTTTTGCCATGATGTATGAACATGCATATGTTGCCCAAGTGTCCATCTTTGCAGATCCTTATCAGACGCAAAAGACTATTAAAGAAGCAGAAAGGTATGAAGGCGTTTCTATCATTTTTGCTTATAGTCATTGTGTGATTCATAAAACAGAAGTATCTGGAATTGAGAATAGCCGTGCAGCTGTCAATAGTGGTTATTGGCCATTATTTCGATATCGACCACATAAGAAAAAGCGTTTTGTTAGAGATCATTGTACTTTTTCAGAAGAAGCGCTAAACAAATACTTAGCAGGTGATCCACGTTTTGAGATTATTCGTCATTCTGATTTGAAAGCTGAATTACTTTTAGAAATCATGAAAAGAAATCGAAATTATTTGATTTTAGAACAATTGGTAAATGAAGCGGAGGTGAATTAGATGAAAGCATCATTGGGGATGATTGAAGTTAAAGGATTTGTTTTAGCTCTTGAAATTGCTGATATTATGAGTAAGACTGCCGCTGTACAGACAGAGGATCTAAAGATTACTCGTGGCAGTGGCTGGGTGACCGTATGCGTATATGGTAACGTTGGTGCAGTGACTGCCGCTGTTTCAGCTGGAAAACAGCAGGCGGTATTGAAAAGAGGACTGATTTCTGCTCGAGTTATTGCAAGGCCGATTGATAATATCTTTGGTAAAAAGAACGATATTATTTTAAAAGACACTAAGGTTCATAAAAGTAAAGAAAGTATAGAAAAAGAACAGTCTGAACCTCCGAAGGTAAAAGGAATAACAGCGACCACAGAAAATGAGACACAAGTTCCAGCAAAGGCGGGAAGAGCAGAATCCGTAACAGAAAATAAAACCTCATCAGATGAAAAGTCAAATAAAACAGAAGCCTCTGTATCGGGGTCTTTAGAAAAAGCACCTAAGGAATCTGATAAACGAAAACGCAAACCACGGACAAGTGCTATACAAAAGAACACGTCAGCACCAAAAAAAGGGGGACAAGTAAATGAATGATGCATTAGGAATGATCGAAACAAAAGGGTATATCGCATCGGTGGAAGCAGCTGATGCGATGGTAAAATCAGCGAACGTTGAATTAGTGGGCTATAAACAAATTGGATCAGGATTGGTAACGGTATTGGTTCGAGGAGATGTGGGGGCAGTTAAATCGGCAACAGAAGCTGGAGCAGCAGCTGCAAATAATATCGGAGAAGTAGTCTCCGTGCATGTGATTCCACGTCCGCATACAGATGTTGAAAAAATCTTACCTGCATGGAGGGAAATGAAAGATGAATGATGCATTGGGAATGGTTGAAACAAAAGGATATATCGCATCGGTGGAAGCAGCTGACGCAATGGTAAAATCAGCAAACGTTCGATTAATTGGCTACAAACAAATTGGATCAGGATTGGTAACGGTATTAGTACGAGGAGATGTGGGGGCAGTTAAATCGGCAACAGAAGCAGGTGAAGCTGCAGCAAATAATGTTGGAGAAGTGGTATCCGTGCATGTAATTCCGCGTCCACATACGGATGTTGAAAAAATCTTGCCAGTTAATGGTTGAGATTTGCTGAAGATTTATCTTCAGTAGTGCCATCAAATAGTGAATCATTGATGGCACTCCTAAAGATAAATCAAAAAGGAGGAATCATTAGGTGTCCAAAATAACAGGTGATCAGCTTTTAGAAGCTGTATATCGACAAGAGATCGAGCAAAAAAAGAATATGACAAAAGATAAAATAAAAGTGGGAGTAGATCTGGGAACGTCCTCTATCGTTATAGTAGTATTGAATGAAGAGAATCTGCCTTTAGCTTGTTTTTCCGAAGATGCCCAAGTCGTGCGTGATGGACTAGTAGTCAATTTTTTTGAAGCATCCAAAATCCTAGAAAGATTGAAATACAAGGCAGAAGAATTGGTGGGGAGGGATCTACTGTTTGCTAGTGGCGCCATTCCTCCACAAACTGGGGAACATAGCCAAAAAGCTGTTGCACACGTGATGGAAGCAGCGGGATTTGAAGTCGATCAGGTTGTAGATGAGCCATATGCAGCTGCCCAAGTATTAGAGGTTCATAATGGTGGTGTTGTCGATATCGGTGGAGGTACTACTGGAATCAGTGTGTTTGAAGGTGGCGAGCAAGTTTTTTCAGCTGATGAAGCAACAGGTGGATATCATATGTCGTTAGTATTGTCTGGATATTATAAAATATCTTTAGAAGATGCAGAAAAACACAAACGGAACCCTCAAAAATATGAAGAGCATTTTCAAGTTTTATATCCAGTTGCCGAAAAAATGGCACATCTCTCCCAACGATTTATTCAACAATATGGTAAACCTGTTGAACTTGTCTATCTTGTCGGAGGAACGACTGTTTTTCCTCAATTTAAAGATGTTTTTCAAAAAGTGTTGGGTATTCCAGTTTACCAGCCGTTTCATCCACGATTGGTAACACCAGTTGGAATCGCAATGTTAAGTAAAGAATTTTAAAGGAGATTATAAAGTATGCATATTGGAAAAGTAGTAGGGAATGTGGTCTCCACGAAAAAAGAAGAAACTCTAACAGGATTCAAATTAATGATAGTTGAACTTATTAATCATAAGAATGAAGGGATTCACAAGGAACTGGTTGCAGTAGATTTAGTGGGAGCTGGGCGTGGGGAATATGTTCTAGTGGCTACAGGAAGTTCCGCACGAGTAGCAAGTGGACAAAAGGATGCACCAATTGATGCTACCATTGTCGGAATTGTGGATACGTTTGAATAATAATAATAATAATAGGAATAGGAGACTAGAAATATGTCAATCTACCAAATTACATCTGAGTCTGTTACAGAAGGGCATCCGGATAAAATCTGTGACCAAATTTCTGATGCCATTTTAGATGCTTATCTGACACAAGACCCATTTTCCCATGTGGCGGTGGAGTGTATGATTTCTCAACGATTACTGGTTATCGCGGGCGAAGTAAAAAGTAATGCAATAGTGGACGTAGAAAAAATCGCCCGGGAAACCTTAGTGAAAATCGGCTATATTAGTGACGAAATCGGAATTGATGCCCATAATTGTTATGTAATCCAAAATATTCATCAACAATCACCTGACATCACACAAGGTGTTCTTAAAGAAAGCACTGAAATTGGAGCGGGAGATCAAGGAATCATTTTTGGCTATGCTTGTAAAGAAACGGATCAATTGATGCCTCTGCCGATTACATTGGCTCACCAGTTAACGAAAAAGTTGACTGAATTAAGAAAAGACGGTATTTTATCTTATTTATTACCAGATGGAAAATCGCAGGTAACGGTGGAATATACAGAAGATGGACATCCTTTACGGGTAACGGATATCATCGTTTCTACACAACACAGAGCAAATATCTCTACCCAGCAATTACAATCAGATCTATTGGTAAACCTGATCAAACCTGTTATTCCGTCTTCTTTATTAAATGAGCAAACGAAGATACTGATTAATCCAACGGGAAGATTTGTTACAGGTGGACCAAAAGGAGATGTTGGCTTAACTGGTCGGAAGATAATTGTTGATACATATGGCGGACTAATTCCGCATGGAGGCGGGGCGTTCTCAGGGAAAGATGGCACCAAACTAGATCGTTCTGGGGCATATATGGCTCGTTACGCTGCTAAAAATATTGTCGCAGCAGATTTAGCAGATCGCTGCCAAATCTCTGTTTCTTATGCGATAGGAATCGCAAAGCCAGTGTCATACTATATCAACACTTATGGAACAGAAAAGATTCCATTGGAATATCTATATGCTGCGGTTACAACAATATTTGATTTTACACCGAAAGGAATTATCGAAAAGTTAGAGTTACGAAAGCCCATTTTTTCTGATACTAGTACGTATGGACATTTTAAAAATAATCAGTATCCTTGGGAAAAGATTAATCAAGTAGAGTTATTAAAGGAGTTAAGGAAAGTTGTTATTTAATTGTACTAGAAGTTTAGAAGTTTAGTGCCAGGAACCATAAAAGGAAAGTTGTTCATTTATCAAGGACAAGGGGAACAGGTTCCCTGGCAGATTCTTTCTCGGAAATAGAAAAACACTTCCCATCCAAACCCTGATTTTACTTTAAGTAATCAGAAAAATCTGAAAAATGATGGGGTATTAAGGGAGGGGGGCTTTTTTTGTAACTAAAGAATGTATTGTTCGCTACATCCTCTAGAGTATATATTGGCTATATTTCTGAAAAAAATTTGACAAAAAGTCTAATTAGACTATAATATTTTAAAAGTCATTAGTCTAATTAGACTAAACGTAAAGTAGAAGCTTTGATTACAAAGATAGTCTACTAAAATTATTGTTTCAAACAACCATACTATTAAAGAATTAATCAGATGCTGAATTTAAAAAGTATGGAAGGCAATGATTAAAATATTACTAAAAGAAAGGATGCAAAAAAATGATTAAATCGTTTTTAATGATAGGACAGTCAAATATGGCGGGACGAGGATTTATCCATGAAGTTCCTCCGATTTATAATGAGAGAATACAAATGTTGCGTAATGGAAGATGGCAAATGATGACGGAGCCTGTCAATTATGATCGTCCTGTTTCAGGAATTAGTATGGTTGGTTCCTTTGCAGAAGCATGGAGTCGCGAAAATCAAGATGATAGGATTGGCCTCATTCCTTGTGCGGAAGGTGGAAGCACACTGGATGAATGGGCTATCGATCAACCGCTTTTTCGACATGCAATTACCGAAGCTAAATTTGCGATGGAGAATAGTGAGTTAACAGGAATTCTATGGCACCAAGGAGAAAGCGATAGTATGAATGGGAATTACAAAGTCTATTATAATAAATTATTTTCCATTGTTGAGGCTCTTAGAGTGGAGTTAAATGCTCCGGATCTTCCTTTTATTATTGGTGGTTTAGGAGATTTTCTAGGCAAAAAGGGATTTGGGAAATATTCTACTGAATATAGCTTCATTAATCAAGAGCTGCAAAAATTTGCTTTTGCACAAGACAATTGCTATTTTGTCACTGCAGAAGGCTTAACTTCTAATCCTGATGGTATTCATATTGATGCAATTTCTCAAAGAAAATTTGGTTTACGATATTTTGAAGCCTTTTCTAAAAAACAACATGTATTGGAACCATTAAATAATGAAAAGGATTTGATTAATCTTATTCATGATAGAGCAAATACCAAATCAGAAAAGATATATAGGAAGACGCTAGAATTAGCGGTAGGGAAAATTTCATATGATGAATTTGAATCTCAGCTCATACAAATCAACAAGAAGTAAACGATAAAAGGATGGAATAACTATTCGCATACTTTTACGGAAGAATAAAAGAAGGTGTTTTTTTGATACCATTACTCATTTTAGGCTTATTAAAACAAAAACAAGGTTCTTACGGATACGAATTATTGGCACTAATGGAGGAGAGGCACTATAAATATATAGTGAATTTTACTAAGGGATCCTTCTATTATAATCTTCAACAATTAGAAGAAAAACAATATATAAAAAAAGTTGACCAATTAGATAATACGAGAGAGAAGCGTAATTATATTATCACAGAACTAGGTGATAAAGAATTTGAAAAATTGATGTTTAAGTATGGTTCTAAGACAGATTATATAAACTTATCTTTTTATGCAGCAATGTTATTTGCAGATGAATATAAAAAAGAGGAACTAACAAAACTAATAAACATACAAATCGAACAAACGCAAAAGAAAATTTTTTTATTAGAACAAACGCTTCAGCATAATGAAACAATTCCTACTTATTTCAAAAAGATGTTGGAAAATTCACGTTCCCATCATTTGGTAAATGTTCAATGGTTTGAAGGTTTGCTAAAAGATATAGGTAAGGAAAATTAAGTTAAGAGGTATTGAATTAAAGAGGGAGATTGTTTCATAGTATACAAGCAAATTCTGTTAAAGGGTTTTGCGGTAAAGATAATAAGGCTGAGACATAAGGATTCCACTTAACATTAAACACCAACGATCATATATATATTGCATTATTTTTCGTGTTTTAATCTTGGAAAATGTTTCAGTAAGTCTGTTGTTATAACCCGCAGCCTGAATACACTTCGCTTTCCATGGGGCGAACAGTGAGCCTCCTCGGCTTTGCCTGTGGGGTCTCACCTTTCTCGCTAATCCCATAGGGAGTCTACGTGTATTCAGGCTGCTCCGTCTTTCCCATTAAGGGAATTAAGCTATTACCCGTTATTCATAAAATTTTGTTTTTCCAAGTAATTCAGTACAGTTTGTGAAAATTCGTGATGAGATTCTTCCGTATACTTCGCAATTGTGTAAATTTGAGCAAGATTTTTTAATCCTAATTGTTCTGTCATTTCTTTAAGTCGAGGGACATCCATATAGCGATTCCAGCCTTTTTCATCACGTTCTTTATAGATATCAAGAATCTCTTGATCCGAATAATCTTGATATGTATCATAGTGAACAAGTCCATGTTTTGGAAGCCGATCACGTGGGGCTGGATTTTCTGCTGGATATCCTAAAGAATAACCTACAACAGGTACAACATTCTCTGGTAAATTTAGTAGTTTGCCGATTTGATCACAATTTGCAAGTGTTGATCCCATATAACAAATGCCTAGACCAGCATTTTCTGCTGCTAAAGCACAATTTTGTGATACTAATGTTGCATCAATTGCCCCTATCATAAAGCTCATATAATTATCAAAATGTACAGGAGCATCATTAAGCTCAAGCCATTTTCTCATTCGATTGAAATCAGCACAAAATGTAAGTAAGACAGGTGCATCCACAACCATGGATTGATCCATATGTGCACTGTATAATTGGTTTTTAAGCTCCTTATCCTTCGTAACGATAATCGAATAAGATTGCATATTCCCACTGGATGAAGCACGAATTCCAGCTTCTAATATTTGATCCAATAGCTCTTGACTAACTTCCTTATCTTCGTATTGTCGTATCGATCTATGCCCGTGTATAACATCTTTTAATTCCAAACGATCACTCCTCATTCATTTTTGCATACTCGCTATACTATATCTTTCAATTTTTCCCCCTAGAATTCCTCTTGAAATGTAAACTATTTAGTCCAGCGTATAAAGTAGATTCGAAATAAACAAAAAATTATGACATAATTGTCATTTCTTTTGGGGGCTTAATCAATAAAATGGTATCCTTTAGCTAATGGATAGTTGAAAAAATTTTATTAGAAGAAGGGGAACAAAGCATGACACAAATTTCAATTGAAAAACCAAAACCAGAACAGGCGAAAGCGATTCATAGAATTTGCTCAACTGGTTGGCGGCAAACGGTAGAAGGAAAGCTTAGTGAAGAATGTCAGAAGCAAACGGTTGAATTTTGGTACCAGCTTGATCGAATTGAAAAGGATATGGAGAATGGGAGTTATTCCTATGTTGCACTACTTGATTCTGAAGTAGTTGGCGTAATTGGAGGAGGAATAACGGACGAAAATGTCTCTGAGGTATTCGTTCTTTATATAGATGAAAAATACCGCTATCAAGGGATTGGAACACTACTACTTGAAGCATTGACTAAAGATCAGGTAGCGCTTGGTGCAATAAGGCAGTGGGTTTCTGTACAAGAGGGAAATCACAGAGGAATCCCGTTTTATGAAGCAAGAGGCTTTATTTTTCAAGAGAAAAAGATAACAGCTACAGAAACAGGAGAAGAGCAGGTATCTTTACGATATGCTAGAGCTATTGCTTAAGTAATCATTCTGTGTTTTTAAGAGTAGGGAGTGTGTAGAGTGAATTTAGGAGAACCATTAGCTAGTGGAAATACAGCAAAGATTTATTTAAATGATAATAAAATTTTCAAAATATATAAAGACTATCTTCCATCTACAGAATCGGCAATGGAGGCATCGAAACAAAGATTTGCTCATTCTTGTGGTTTACCTGTTCCGAAAGTTATAGACATAAACAAAATGGACAATAATCAAGTTTTAATAATGGAATACATAAAAGGAAAAACTTTAGGAGATTTATTGTTTGAGAATCCTGAGAAGGCAGAATATTATATGAGCAAGTCCATCGATATCCAACAACAAATTCATCATTATGAAGGGAAGAATCTTCCACCAATCTCGGCAAAGTGGCGCAGCCAAGTGGAAGGCTCGCATATTCTAGAGGGTAAAATAAAATCAATCATTTTAGCTAAATTGAAGGGAATGCCAAATGAGAAAAGACTCTGCCATGGGGATTTTCACCTTTATAATCTCGTACAAGCCGATGACAAAGTATGGATAATCGATTGGGTAGATGCAGGAACAGGAGATGTTTGTGCAGATATATGTAGAACCTATCTCCTTTATCTGGAAAATCATCAGGAACTTGCTGATTTATATTTGGATTTATATTGCAGCAAAACCGTTTATACAAAAGCTGTGATACTAGAATGGATGCCTATCGTTGCAGCCTCACGATTAAGCGAAAATGTTTCTCCGGATAACAAGGACAAGCTTTTGAAGATTATTAATCGTTTTTTATAAAAATGGAAATGAAACTTAATCCATTTTCATACGTAATTATATAGGAAGATACACAAATTAAAGAAGTATTGTTGGATTCACGTCGGGAAACTTTCACGAAAGGTATAATATCTAAGAATAAGGAGTGATTGGGTATGGAAAGTAAAGGCTGTGTGAAATGCGGTGGAACAGAAGTAGGAACAAAAGACGTAGCAATGTCAGGAACAGGCTTATCAAAGCTAATGGATATTCAGCATAATACATTTACTGTTGTCTTCTGCAAGAAATGTGGGTATTCAGAGTTTTATAATAAACAAACATCAAAAGCGTCTAATATTTTAGATTTATTTTTAGGATAGGGTAGCCTGTTCTAATTTGATGAAAATATAAACCTAATAATGATGCGTAGAGACCATTCTCTGTTGGTCTCTTTATTTTGTCTAGAAATTTGAAAATGAAAACATGGCAAGCCTTAAAGGGAATAATTATAATAAATATATATTAATAAAAATTTAAACTTAGTGAGTGAAAATGAAACAGCTAAATGGAAAATTCAAAGGCAATGAGAGAAAAAATTACATAGTTACTGCCTTGTTTATGGCGGCATTAGGACTTTTCTCCAGAAGATTTAGTAATCTGCTTCCGGATTTTATTGGTGAACATGCAGGAGACATATTTTGGGCAATGATGGTATATTTTGGTTTTCGTTTTTTCTTAGTTGGAAAAAAAATCCTTCTGGCAGTGATGTGCAGTATCCTGTTTAGCTTTGGAATAGAATTCAGTCAATTATATCAAGCAGATTGGATAAATGAGCTCAGAAATTCAATATTGGGTGCGCTGATATTAGGAAGAGGATTCCTTTTCATTGATCTAGTCCGCTATTTATCAGGGATAGCGATAGCTTGTCTAGTGGACAAATTATTAATTTGCGGAAAAAATGATAGATAAGCTGGAGTCCATTTTCTTTATAAATGAGAATACTCTTGCAAAGTCATGATAGGATTAAACTTACTTAATATAATAATGCATATATCAGATAGGAGTCGTTGGCAAAATGAATAAAACGATTGGAATATTAGCACATGTCGATGCAGGGAAGACGACTTTTTCCGAACAGCTTCTTTATCATACAAATAGTATTAAAAAACGGGGGCGTGTGGATCATCAAAGTGCATTTTTAGATAGTCATCTAATTGAAAAACAACGAGGTATTACCGTTTTTGCTGACCAAGGCATTATTGAATACGGAAATTCAACGTATTATTTAATTGATACCCCAGGACATGTTGATTTTTCTCCAGAAATGGAAAGAGCGATTCAAGTAATGGATTTTGCGATTGTCATTGTTAGTGCAGTAGAGGGAATCGAAGGACATACCGAAACAGTTTGGAGTCTTCTAAAAAAACATCAGATTCCGACGTTTTTCTTTATCAATAAAGTGGACCGAACTGGAGCGGATGTAGAGCGTGTTCTCACAGAAATACGTTCACAATTTACGGCAGATGTATGTGATATTTCCTCATTTGATGGGAGTAATATGTCCGAAGAGCTTATTGAATTTATTGCTGAACGAGACGAAGCGCTTCTTGATTACTATATGGATAAAGGCTATCAACCAACACTTTGGATTGGAAAAATGCAGGAAATGATTCGTTCTTCTCGTCTTTATCCTTATGCCTATGGATCTGCCTTACAGGATATAGGGGTAAAAGAATTTTTCAATTGTTTTGATCACTTGACGACAACATTGTACAAAAAGGCTGAAACGTTTTCGGGAAGGGTTTATAAAATCCGTTATGATGAGTCCGGAACGAGAATTACCTTTATTAAAGCGAAAAGTGGAACATTACGGGTGAGAGAGGAGCTTTTGAATGGAAATGGCGACAAGGAGAAAATTACACAAATACGTAAATATAATGGGACTCAATTTCAGCAAGTAAATGAGGGCTATGCTGGAGAGCTTTTTGCTGTTACTGGTCTTACAAATGCAGTTGTAGGCGATGGAGTCGGAGAGCTTCTTGAGAAAGCAGAGTATGAATTAGTGCCAACCCTTCGTTCGAAGGTTGTTTTTGAACCAGGTATTAATAAAAAGGATGCACTTAAATTTTTTAAACTATTAGAAGCAGAGGATCCATCCCTTCATGTGACATGGGAAGAAAAGCTGCAGGAGATCCACTTGCATGTTATGGGGAAAATACAGCTAGAGGTTCTTCAGCAAATAATATTTGAAAGATTTGCTTTACAGGTTCAGTTTGACCGGCCTGAAATTTTGTATAAAGAAACGATTGATACAGACACTATAGGTTATGGACACTTTGAACCATTGCGCCATTATGCGGAAGTGCATCTTCAATTAGAGCCTGGTAAAAGGAATCGAGGGATTGTATTTGAGAGCACTTGTCATACAGATGATTTGTCTATTGCTATCCAAAATCTCATTTGCCAGCATATCTTTGAAAGGGAGCATCATGGGATTTTAACAGGTTCTCCGTTAACGGATATAAAAGTCACCCTTTTAACGGGAAGAGCGCATAATAAACATACACATGGCGGAGATTTCAGAGAAGCTACCTTTCGTGCATTACGGCAAGGTTTGGAGAAAGCGGGTAACCGCTTATTAGAGCCGTATTATTCCTTTAAAATAAAGGTAGATTTAGTACAAATGGGCAGGGTTTTGTCTGATATACAAACAGCATATGGGGAATTTAATACGCCTGAAACAATAGATGATAAAGCAGTTCTCACAGGTAAGGTTCCTGTTGCTACCTTTATGGAATATAGTACGACTCTTGCATCATTCACACAAGGAAAAGGGCAGCTTTCCTTAACATTTGCAGGTTATTATCCTTGTCATAATGAAGAGGAAGTGATCGACAGGCTAGGCTATGATAAAAATGCTGATCAGGAGTATACATCCTCCTCCATTTTTTGTGCAAAAGGAGCTGGATATACCGTTCCTTGGGAGAAGGCAGAAGTAATGATGCATTGTCTATAGAAGGGGAAAAGAATCCATGATCATTCGAAAGCTAACACAAGAGGAAAGTCCTCCCATCGAGTTACTATTAACAGCAGATCCATCTGAAAATCTAGTAAAAGAATATCTTAAAAAGGGTTTATGCTATATTGCTGAAGAAAAGGACCAAATTATCGGTGTCTATGTCTTGCTACCAACAATAGAAGAATCAATTGAATTGATCAATCTAGCAGTTGCTGAAATCTATCAAGGAACAGGCTTAGGAAAAAAGTTAGTTATGCATGCGATAGAGGAAGCGAGAATGCTTGGTAATAAAGTGATAGAAGTTGGAACTGGTAATAGCAGTATTGGTCAGCTTGCACTCTATCAAAAATGTGGGTTTCGAATCAATCGTATTGATAAAGATTTTTTTCTGAAAAACTATGAGGAAGAAATCTATGAAAATGGAATCCAGTGTGTGGATATGATAAGGCTCACACAGGATATATAATCCATTTTAGAAAAGGATAAATATTAGTAATTAACAGATATATTACAAAGGTAACAAAGTGTAATATTCCCTTCTAGCCCTACGGAATGCTAGGTAATATTCAAGGTTTGCTAGCTTGCTTGTAAACTAATTTTAAAAAGAATGACTTATTATTTTAATAGAATTGTAATTTAGAAACCTCTTTCATGTGTTATAACAATAGAGAAAGGGGTTTTTAGATGCGTTCCTTAAAAAAACTAATGGCCATTTCGCTAAGTAGTGTCATCTTTTTGACATCAGCGATTGTGGTACAAGCAGAAACGAGTCAAGAAACACTTAACAAAGCGAAAAATCAATTGAATCAAAATGAGCAATTGATTAACGAAAAAGAAGCAGAAAAGCAAAAAACTTTAAAAGAGTTGGAAGCTGTTCAAGAAGACTTAAAAGCCGTTGAAACAGTAATGCAGCAAAATAAAGAAAAAATAGCGAATCTGCAAGCAAAAATTGAAGAAACGCAACAACAAATAGAGAAAAAGAAAGAAGAAATTGTTGTTTTAGAAGATAAAGTATTAGCACGTAAAGACGTTATGAAAGAGCGTCTAGTTTCCTTGCAGAATACAGATCAAACGAATGTTGTTTTAGAAGTACTGTTAAATGCAAAGGACTTTGCTGACTTTATTAGTAGAGCAACAGCTATTTCAATCATTTTTGATGGGGATAAAAATATATTGGATCAGCAGGAAGCAGATTTAAAGAAAATTGAAAAAGAGAAACTAGCAATTGATCAGCAAGAGGAAGAACTAACAGGACAATATGATCAACTTGCAGCTTCTCAAAATGAACTGCAACAAAATCTAGCTAAAAGAAAAGATGCAGTTTCGGCTGTGCAGAAAAAGTTTGCATCCATTTCAAAAGAAGTGCAGCTAGCTGAAAGCCAAAAAAATGCCGTGCTTGCACAAATAAGCGAAGCAGAGTCTGCATTGAAGAAGGATCAAGAAGAAGTAAAGAAGAATAATGTCGTCGTAAAGGTAAGTACATCGGATAAAGTGGCAAGTGTATCAAGTAAAGCATCTTCTAGTAAATCGACTAGCAAGTCTTCTAGTAATAAAGATGTTATTTATGTAACGGCTACTGCTTATAGTCATCAGGATACAAAATCTGATTATACAGCACTTGGATATAATATAAAAAAGAATAAGAATATGAAGTTAATTGCAGTCGATCCAGCAGTCATCCCATTAGGATCAAAAGTTTGGGTAGAAGGCTATGGAGAAGCTATTGCTGGAGATACTGGTGGCGCGATTAGAGGGCATAAAATCGATGTCTTAATGTCATCAACCAGTAAAGCAAAGGCGTGGGGACGCAAGACGGTTAAAATAAAAATATTGGACTAATTTAATAGATACTTTTATCTTGTAAGCCAGACTCTCTATAGTGAAGAGTCTTTTTTTTGTTCACAGTTAAGAAAGATTAAATTTTTCTGAACGAGCTCCGGGCACCCAGTTGCGTAAGTCAACATCGAATCACTATCGCACTTCGTGTTTCCTTTATTACAGTCACGGTACACAGTTTGTACAGCGCTTGCGCTTTCATCAAGTAAGAGCTTTGAATTTGCAAAAAAAGAGGAGTGCCGTGTACTATGGCACTCCTTACATCTATCAATTTCAAGGGGGGACTTGAAAAAGCTATTAATGACTATAGGTTTATCATACCCATAGAATATGAATAATATATGACGAAAGTATCAATAAATTTTAAATAAATTGTTAAGATTAGATTGATATAGAATAATTAGCAATAGTGTTTAGCAGTTCTCTCCTATTAGTCTATTTTTTAAGTTTTTCCCACGTATCATCTAATGCTTTCATTGTTTCCTCACGTGATTTTTGATTTCCAATATATGCCTGAAGACTAGCTCCGAACTCTTGGCCAGCACCATCAGGATACTTCATAAATTGCCATGTATAGGTTTTTCCTTCCTGTGAATACTTTTGAATTTCAGCTCCTAATGGACCAATGTCATCTGCGGTTGCTTGGATTGTTTCAAATGCAGGAACATACTTGAAATCTTTTACAATCGAGTCTTTTGCAAAATCGGAAGTTACCATCCAGTTTAAGAAATCTAATGCTGCTTCTTTGTCTTTTTCAGGAGCATCTTTATGAACGACCCAGTTTGTAGGTACATCAACCATTAGTTTATCTGATTTTGCTTCATCATCACTTAATGGCATTGGAATAAAGCCTACTTCCAAGTTAGGAGTAATTTTATCTATCATTGGTTGAATCCAGTTACCTTGTTGAATCATTGCTGTTTCGCCAGTTGCAAACAAAGTTACTTGTGTATTATAGTCTGTTGTTAACGGGTTTTTATTACCATAGTCTATAGTTAAATCTAGTAAATCAAAGAATTTATTAAAGTGCTCATTGCCTGCGATTTTTGTAGAGCCATCATTTAATCCTTTAATAAATGCATCTGCATCATCTTGATAAGCAAAGGGTACATTCAGTCCATGATTAGCTAATACCCACCATTCTCCATAGCCAATCGAAAAAGGAGTAATGCCAGCAGCTTTTAATTTTTCTGCTGCAGCTTCTAATTCAGAAAAAGTAGTTGGTAATTCGGTAATTCCTGCTTTATTAAATAACTCTTTATTGTAGGCAAAACCATATCCTTCTAGATTCACAGGCTGGCCATAGATTTTTCCATCAACTGTCATCGGCACTAACGCACTTTCGTAAGCATCTTCTACCCATGGCTGATCTGATAAATCTTCTAATTTATCTAGCCAAGTCAAGGCCTCTTGATATCCACCATTTCCAAAAATATCAGGAGCAGTATTAGACGCGAATTTCGCTTTTAAGGCTGCTGTTCCATCTGCACCTCCACCGACAGTTTCAATATTAAATGTTACATTTGGATGTTCTTTTGTATATTCGTCTGTTAGTGCTTTTAATTGATCAGCTATTTCTACTTTCCCATTAAATAAGTCAACCACAACTTTATCATCTTTACTAGATTCATTATTACTTGAGGCCCCTTCATTGGAACAAGCACTTGCGAAAAGAAGGGAAGCAGTTAAGATACCAGTTAATAAGGAATACTTTTTCATTTTATTGAACTTCATTTGGTTTCCTCCTATTTATAGAAAATAACTTATATATGGAAGAGGCAGCTTTGCAATAAAAGAATTAATTATGAAGACAACCTCTTTGTTCCTTATTTAATAGACCCGCTAGTAATTCCTTGGATAATGTGTTTTTGCATAGAAAAGAAGAAAATTAATAATGGGATGATTCCTATCATAAGTGCGGCTAATGCAAGATCCCATTGTTTTGTATATTGACCAAAGAAAAAGAAGGTAGCAAGTGGAATCGTCCGCAATTCTGGATTTTGTAATACTAGTGACGGTAATAAATAGTCATTCCATATCCATAGGCTATTTAGGATAATGATGGTTACCGTAATCGGTTTTAATAATGGAAAAACAATTCTCCAAAATACTCCGAAACGGGAGCAACCATCTATAATAGCCGCTTCTTCTAATTCCACGGGGATTCCTTTTATAAAACCATGGTATAAAAAGATTGTCATCCCAGAACCAAAGCCTAAATACATGAAGACTAGACCCCAAATACTGTTAAGTAAGTGTAAGCTGGATGCTGTTTTAATTAATGGAATCATAATCGATTGGAAAGGGATAATCATTGCGGCAACAAAGGCCATAAAGATGATATTGCTTATTTTCTTTTTTGTTCTGACAAGCATGTAAGCGGCCATCGAACAGAACACTACTAATACAATATTGCTTGCAATAGTTACAAGAAGAGAGTTACTAAATACTTTAAGAAAGCTTAACTTTTCAAAAGCATTTAGATAATTTTCAAAATGAAATGCGCTTGGTAATGCAGATGTATTAGTTAATATTTCGGAAAATGATTTTAGTGAATTAGAAATAACATAATAAAAGGGAATCAAAAATAGTAAACCTAATATAATCCCGAATACTTCCATTAAAAAAGTTCTGCTCGTGTACTTGTTTTCCATCACGATTCCACCTCTCTTTTCTTTGTAATCGCGACCTGTAAAATGGAGATGGTTGCCACGACAATAAAGAAGATAAGGGCTTTCGCTTCCCCGATGCCGTAGCGATTATTCACAAATGCCTCTGTATAAATATTAAGCGCTAGCATTTCTGTTGATTTAAATGGCCCTCCATTTGTTAAGGAAAGGTTTGCATCAAATATTTTAAAGGAAGATGCGGTTGTTAAGAATAAACAGATTGTGACCGCCGGTGCTACGAGCGGGATTTTAATATTTCGTAAGACTTGAAAACGGTTCGCTCCATCGATTTTTGCTGCTTCGATTAGTTCTTTTGGGATATTTTGTAATGCTGCAATGTAAATGAGCATAATATATCCTGCACCTTGCCACACGCTGACAATCACGATTCCCCAAAAGGCAGTATTTTTATCTCCTAACCATGCGAGCTCAAATAGTGGAATTCCAGTTAGTTCCCCAATAGAAGCAAATCCTCTAATAAATATAAATTGCCAGATAAATCCGAGTAAGAGGCCGCCAAGTAGATTAGGCATAAAAAACACGGTACGTAATAGATTACTAGATTTTAGTTTTTGAGTTACAAGCAAGGCTAGACCAAAGCCAATTGTGTTTGTCAAAATAATCGCCACAATGGTATACATAGCAGTGAGTTTGAAAGATTGGAGAAACTGTGTATCTTCTGTGAATATATACTGGAAGTTTTCCAATCCTACCCATTTGATTTCTCCAGTAATTCCATTCCAATCAGTAAAGGAGTAATAGATGCCAGAAAAAAATGGAATGAGAACAACAATTGTAAACGCAATAAAGACAGGACCTACAAACAGGGAAAATAATCCTACTTCCTTCCAGTTTCTCTTTCTTTTTGTAGAGAGTGAGTTTTTTCTACTCACATTTGACTGATGAACAGGGGGGGTTATTATTTTTTCTACATTATTTTGATTATTCACTTTCTGCACCTCCTGTATTTATAATATAATGGTTTTATCATTCGTAGTAACCGTTTACATTGACGAGGAAGGTGTAATATATTGACCAATCCTTATGTATTATTTTTATATGGATACTATTTTGAGAGGAGGGTAGAGAATTTTTAGAATGACAGTCTTTAGTTCTATATATTGGAATTAAAAAGTTATTTAAAATTTCTCGACCATATATGAATTGGGGTATACGGAAAAAATTGATGATTTTCTTACTTCTTGCTACTATTCTTCCTTTTGGAACCGGTATACTCCTTACTTATTATCAGACGATAAATAATATTAACAAGGAGTCACTTACTTATAACACAGAGTTAATGGTGAAAGGAAGGGAAGAGCTAACTACTTACTTGGAAGATATTGCTTTAATGTCCACTGTTTTATATCGTTATACTCCTTTCATGAATGTGTTGACTCAAGGGATTGAGGAGAATAACAAAGAGAATATGGAGGAGGTGCGTCGAGTTTTAGCCTATGTATATAATTCTCGTTCCGAGATTGAACAAATGCATTTATATATTAATAAAGGAAGAGACTCTTTTACAAATTATCACTCTCGAATAAGCGGAAGAGGCAAAAATCAAAATATCTATTTTCATCCTTATTATCGAAAATTAGAGCAGGGTGAAACAAACTATTCATTAATAGAACCACCACATACGATTTATAGTTACAATGGATTATCGATTATTCCTAACTCTGAGAAATCAACGGTACTATCTTTTCATAATAAAATTAGAAATGTGCCATCTAACGATATTCTAGGGTTTATGTCTATTGATATAAATCTTTCAAAAATAGATGGAATTGTGAATAGGCTATATAAGGATAATGAAAATCTTTCCATTATAAATGAGAACGGAACGATTATTTACTCTTCTAATAATGCTTTAATAGGGAAGAAAAGTCAGGATGAATGGGTTTATGCAGTACAGAATAATCCTCATCAAAATAGCATGAATTGGGATAGCAAGGATTTTTCAGGAGTAATCTTTTATGAAAATATTGTTGTTCAAGATAATAGTTGGTATATGATAAAAAGCATTCCTTACTCCAGTCTTTACAAAAGCGCAAAGGAAACGGCATATATGAATACGATTATTGCCTTAGTGGCTTTAATCATTGTTTTAATCATAACTATAATCATTTCCTTTAAAATTACAGCTCCCATTAAGGTTTTAATCGATAATATGAAAAAGGTGGAGCAAGGAATTTTTGAGGCTGATTTTGAAATCAGAGGAAATGATGAGATCGGCATGCTTGGCAGACGGTTTAAATCGATGGTTTTACAAATCAATAGGTTAATAGACCAAGAATATAAATTACAATTGGAAAATAAATCAGCTCAACTGAAAGTATTACAATCACAGATAAATCCGCATTTTTTATACAATAGCTTTCAGTCTATTGGCACACTTGCACTAAAGATGAAGGCAGTTCCTGTCTATTCACTATTGACTTCTCTATCGGATATGATGCGATACAGTATGAATATGAGAGAAGAAATGGTCCTATTCTCTAAAGAAATAAAACACACTAAATCATACCTTGGTCTTCAGAAACAAAGATTTGAAGAAGAGCTGAACATAACGATGAATATTTCACCAAATACGGAAGAAATATTCGTTCCAAAAATGATTCTCCAACCAATCGTTGAAAACTGCTTTAAACATGGATTTAGCGATACGATGGAGGATGCAACAATATCCATCTGTTCTTATATAAAGGAGGGGCAATTAATATTTAGTGTTCAGGATAATGGAAGAGGTGTAAAAAAAGAAAAATTGGAGGTCATTCGTAAAGGATTGTATCGAAGAGAAACGATGAAGGAAGGAAAAGAACAAGACTCAATTGGTTTAAAAAATATTTACGATCGGTTGCAGCTTTACTATGGGGGAAAAGCCACCTTGGTAATGGAAAGTGTGGAGAATAACGAGTTTACTGTAATGGTTCGTATTCCAGTATCTTTACAAGAGGGAGTGGAAGGATATGAGGGCACTAATCGTTGATGACGAAAAGCATGTACGAGAAGGAATTAAGCTTCTTGCTGATTGGGAAGGAAATGAGATTACGGAAATTTACGAAGCCAGTAATGGAGAAGATGCCATTCAAATGATTCAATCATTAAATCCCGAAATAATATTTTCTGACATGAAAATGCCTAAAGTCGATGGAACTCAGCTTTTAAAATGGATGGATGAGCATTATACGGGAGGGAAAACGATTGTTGTTACCGGTTATGATGATTATCATTATATGCGAAAAGCGATGCATTATGGTAGCTCAGACTATTTGTTGAAACCAATTGATCCTGAAATGCTGAATGATACCTTAATAAGGGTAGTGAAAGAGTGGAATGAGGAGGAAAAGGAAAGGAAAAATAAACGTAGTAAAAACCGTCTTATTAATAAAATGAAGCCGGCATATCGAGATCAGAAGTTAACGCAGATTATTAACAATGATCCAGTAGATAAAAGTGTGTGGGAAGAATTTCGTTTAACGATAGCGGAAGCGTATACAATTGGACTTCTACAAGTAAGCAATATAGCCGTTGAGCAATTTGATGGGGATAAAGATCTTACCATTTTTACGCTATTAAATATAATAAATGAGCAACTTAACAAAAATAGTAATGGAATTGCTTTCCAATATGTAACGAGTAAAGGGGAAATTGTCCTTCTTTTAAAAAAAAATAAAGAAGAATCCGTTTTCATAATCAAAGAAATACATACTAATATTCAACAATTATTAGGATTAACTTGTACGATTGCACTGGGTATAGAAGTAGACTCTGCGACACAGTTGAATCTTTCTTATCAACATGCCAAGTCTATTATAATGAATAGAAATGTTCTGAGAAATTGCCAAGAAAAAATTATTACGGAAAATGATGAGAAAGAGATTAAAACCTTAATGTCTTATGCTAGTTCTATTAAAATTGCCATTCAAACAGGTGAATTGCATGCCTTTCATTCGCTCATTGGACAAATTCAAACAGATTTAATCAATAAACAGCAATTATCCTTCAGGCAGCTTCTCCATTTGGAAAATGAATATCAGATGATAAGTGCTAGATGGCATAAGGAGTTTAATCTTCCATTTAGCCTACCTACAGATGTAGAGGAGCAAATTTATCCATTTATAGATAAAGAGGATGTATTTCAGTTAGAAGCATATAAAGAAAGGAAGAAAAGAGAAATCGCATTATTTCTTAGACGAGTCAAAAGACAAAATACAAGAACGTCCAAAAATGTTATCCACGAAATTGAAAAGTATGTAAAAGCAAATTTTCATCGAGAGATTAAACTTCAGGAAATTTCGGAGCATTTCTACATAAGCAGAGAATATATATCAAGAAAATTTAAACAGGAATATCAAATAAATATTTCCGAGTATCTAGTATCGATAAGAATTAAAAAAGCGCAAGAATTATTGAAAAGTAGTAATCTAAAGGTGTATGATATTGCAAATATGATCGGGTATCAAGATGATAAATATTTTCGCAAAGTATTTAAAAAAATAGTAGGCGTTTCACCAAATGAATTTCGTGAGATGAAAATAGATAATTTAAAGTGAATTTATCCTTAGTCTTCTTCTATAAGGAGCTGGGGAATAATGGAAAGGGGTTTGCATTGAACTACGACAAGTTACTTGATATTGAAACCGAGGAATTTCAACTAGGATTCAATAAATCGTACCATTATCATCGGTATGAGCCAACTCCATATGATCATCTAGAAAAGCTGTTTCATGAATTTCCACTTTATGAGACAGATCATGTAGTTGATTTTGGATGTGGGAAAGGAAGATTAAACTTTTTCATTCATTATTTATTTCAGGCTACTGTAACTGGAATTGAAATGAATGAAGAATTTTATCAGGATGCTTTAGTTAATTTGGAACAGTACACGAAACGAAGGAAGAGATCGAAAGAAAAGATACGCTTTTATCTAGGTACAGCCGAAGATTATCTGATTCGAAAAGAAGAGAACTATTTCTACTTTTTTAATCCCTTTTCCATTCAAATCTTTCGAAGAATTATCAGCAATATCATGTATTCGCTTGAAGAAGGAAATCGTGAAGTGAGGCTCATCCTATATTTCCCTTCTGATGAATACCGATTCTTTATGGAGAATCATCCCTCTTTTTCCAGAGTAGGAGAAGTGCAAGTAGGAAAAAATAAGGATAAGGACCAGTTTATAATTTATAAATCTGTGTACTGACTTGGATTAAAGACTAAGCAAGTTGATTTAGAATTAATGGTCAGTAAGACTTTCACCTTAAAATGTAGGGAGTTAAGAGAGGAGCAATTACTATTTTTTCATTGCAAGCGTTGATCAAGTAAAGATAATTTATCTTCTAAAAATGAATCGCCAATTATCAAAGGATATTATTATGCGAAGCCAATAACTATCTTTGCTTTGGAAGAGTGGCTATTCCATTTTCAAAAGGGAGAAGCAGCTATCCATCAATAGGAGGAATCAAGATCATCCGTATCGATTTAAAAAGAAAGGATGATTTTTCTTTTTGTAAGGCTTTTTTCGCAAAGTTTGTTGCTATCGCCCGCAGCCGGGATACACTGCGCTTTCCGTGGGGCTCGCGCTGAGCCGCTTCGTCACTACGCTCCTGCAGGTCTCGGACTGTCTCACAGCTCCCATAGGAGTCAAGCGGTCACCTCTCCAAACCAACTTATTATTCGCTTTTAAAGACCCAAATCCTCATTTAATTTGGATAACTATACTTTTTCAGTGGCCTCACTACGCTCCTGCAGGGTCTCGGACTGTCTCGCTAATCCCACAGGGAGTCTACGGGTATTCCGGCTGCTCTATTTTTCCAACTAATTCTTTTTTCCTATTGAAAAAACAACAATCTTCTAGAAAACAGCCTTTTGTAAAAATATCTGTATCAGTAATTGGGATTTTGAAGAAAAAATCATTTCTGCTATGCGGGAACGTTATTCTGCGTAAAATTTGATATCTTTAGAGAATACTCCTGTGTTTTCGCTATCACAGGAATTCTTTTCTAATTGAATAGATGTTGAACGTGGAGCATTTACTTTTCTAGTTTTAGTAAAGAAAGACTGATAGAATATAAAAGAGAAACAACAAAAAATCATAACTAAAAATAAGCTGTTTAGTAGGAAACTCATTTATGCATCCTCCTTTGATTGTACCGATAATTTAACTATACAGGTCGTTAATGAAGGCAATATAAAGAAAGAGTTAATTTTAAATGGAGTCCGTGTAAAGAAGAACGGCAAATGGATTAAAAGAGGTGCTTTTTATGTATTTATCAGTGAAGGAGACTGCAGAGCTGCTTTCGATTTCAGAAATAAAAGTGAAAAATCTTATTTTACAAAACCAAATTCGAGCAATTTATGATGGAACGGATTATCTTATTAACCAAGAGCAATTTAATACGCACTTTAAGCAAGTTGAAAAATATAAAAAGTTTGTAGAAGAAGTGTGGAGTGAACCGATTCCCGAAGATTTGGATATTAAGGATGAGGACTAAAGCTTTTGTTTAATAGGTAGGCAAATAGGATATTACTGCACTAAGCCACATTTATGCAGTGATATCCTTATATTATGTTTACACTTCTAGCCAAGAATGGGACCAATTTTCAATTTCTTTCATAATTGGCTCTAATGAACGCCCTTTTTCTGTTAAAGAGTATTCAATTCTGACAGGAGTTTCAGGGTATACCTCTCTTATTACAATTCCTGCTTGCTCTAAATCCTTTAATCTCTCCGATAAAAGTCTTCCGCTTATTCCAATGGAGGATTCTACTGAACAGAAACGTTGAGGACCGTTTAATAGCTGATAAATAATTAAACCAGTCCAACGTTGGCTTAAAATACTCATTGCTTTTTCAAACCGTGGACAAATCGTCGATTGGTTCATTTTACATTCCCCCTTCCAACTATTATACAATAATTAATATTTTAAGTAAAAATATTATGAATCGTAATAAGATTACTTTACAAATGTTGTTTATTAAAATAAAATTACTTACATAAAGTAAGTGAATACGTATTAGGAGGAGAGAGAATTGACATTTCATGCCGATCCAAATATTTATGCGAAAAGTGTAACTTTAAAGGTATCCGATTTAGAAAAGTCCCTTTTGTTTTATAAGGAAGTGATTGGTTTTTCTATCGATAGTCAGGAGAAGAAAAAAGCAGCTTTACGGGCAGGAGCAGGCGAAGCCTTTCTATTTATAGAGGAATTAGATCAAGTCGAGCCAAAAAAACTGCGAACAACAGGACTTTATCATTTTGCGATATTAGTTCCATCAAGAGAACAACTTGGTATGGTTTTAAACCATTTATTAGAAACGGGATATCCATTACAGGGAGCTTCGGATCATTATGTCAGTGAAGCAATTTATTTAGCTGATCCAGACGGAAATGGAATTGAAATCTATCGTGACAAAAAGTCAACAGAGTGGAAATGGGATGGTGACTTTGTTAGTATGGATACCACCTATATGGACACAAAAGGAGTTCTCGCAGCTGCTGGAAATGGTCAATGGAATGGACTTCCTGAAGGAACAATTCTCGGACATATTCACTTACATGTTGCGGAGCTAGAACAAACAGTTGATTTTTATGTACAAGGATTGGGTTTTGATATTGTTCAAAAATATGGTTCACAAGCATTTTTCCTTTCGACTGGACGTTATCATCATCATATCGGCTTAAATGTCTCGAATGGTGTTGGTGCTCCTGTGCCAAAAAAGAATCAGGTTGGATTAGCTTATTATGAATTGAAAATACCTAGCCAAGAAAAATTCGCAGAAATAAAACAAAGACTTACGCAGTTAGGGGCAATTATTACAGAAGAAGAGGGCAAATGGTACACATATGATCCTTCGGGAAATACTATTCAATTGTCAGTCTCTTAATTGTTTCGAATGAGTAAAAAAATAGCATATATTGCCGTAGGCTGGTGATATCGATACTGCTCGTGCTTCTTCTATATTGGAAAATAAAATCAAGCAATGTGCAGATCATCTCAATTAATTATTAATCTGTCAGGTGTAGTAATTATTGATACATGGTTGCTCATCAAATAGTCCAATTGATTAATGGGCTAAGCTTAATTGGTGTGAAAACGACGCTATCCGTTATTCGACGAGAAATTTCCACAATAGCAATCCGATTAGGACTATCGTTTGCAATATTTTCATTGCTTTCACGCTTTCTAAGCAATTGAGCAAGAGGATAACTTCAAAAAATAATAGATTTATGCCTATTTTCATAAAGATAAATCAGTGAAAGGGACGAGTGCCTTTTTTTGAGGTGTCGCCAAATTTCTGTTGTGTAAAATTTAACGACCATTATGCCTTTAATGGAGGGGGACATTCGAAGCGTTTCTTCTCGTTATGTGTCTTGTATGCTAGTAGGAAAATTCACGCCAAGATTACCTTGCTGGCTCACACAATCTCCAGCTCGCTGTAAAAGGTTTACCTGACGTACTTGGTCTCTTTCATTGATATAATATTGAAGTAGTAAATCTATGTTATTATTGTTCAAAATGGAAATCTAGTGTTTTTGCTTTATCTAACAGCTTTTCATGCTCGCTATAAACGTCACTTGTGCTTAACTGAATTTCATTGATAGTGGAATTTTCTACATTGAAACCTATATTACCATTCTTTCGTTCTCCTGGATTTAACACCCCATTGAGCTTTTCTAATAAATATCCTTCTCCCAAGTAATCATTTCATCTGTATCTGTTTGAACAAAAGCAATTGGAGAGAATTTCTTTTGTTCATCTTTTTTTCTCCTCCATTTTTTTGGCTGCCTTTATTATCTTGGAAGGAAGTTAAGCTTGTTTTACAGTAGTTTAGAGAACGTGTAAAAAAACTAGGATAAATGTACCCTAGTAATTTAGTAGCGTTATGAATTTTTGTTCGTGTTAATTAGCTATTTACGATAGCCAATTCTTTACCAAGAGCATAGGAAACAGCAGCTTTAGCATGTAAAAATGTTGTATCGAATAATGGAATAGCGCTATCTTCTTGTTTGATAAGTAAGGGAATCTCTGTACATCCTAATATTATGCCTTCAGCTCCGTTAGCAAGTAGTTTTTCCATAATACCCATATATATTTCCTTCGATTCAGGAAGGATGATTCCTTTGCATAATTCATCAAATATAATGCGATGAACGGCTTTTCTATCTTCTTTCTCAGGGACAATCGTTTCGATCCCCTGATGTAACAGAGCTTCTTTATAAAAAGAATGCTCCATTGTAAACATGGTTCCTAATAAGCCAACCTTTTTTAAACCGGCCTCTTTCGCTTCGTTTCCCGTAACCTCTGCAATATGAAGCAAGGGAATAGAGACGGATGCTTGTACTTCTTTTGCCATCTTATGCATCGTATTAGTACAGATTAATAGTAGATCTGCTCCGCCTGCTTCCAATGTTTTCGCAGCATTCACCATTAATTCCGTTGCTTTTTCCCAATGTCCTGCTTTTTGAAGGGCAACAATTTCCTCAAAGTCAAAGGAATAAAGAAGGCATTTTGCTGAGTGTAGTCCCCTCATTTGTTCTTTTACAAATGTATTAATATATCGATAATAATCTGCTGTTGATTCCCAACTCAATCCACCAATTAGTCCAATTGTTTTCATTTAAAAACTCCTTTTCGGCCATTTTTCCCCATGATAACATGGTATACTGGTATAGAATAGAGCCAGAAATTATATACTTTTATAGTACCAGTTAGCTTTTGTATAGGAGGATTTTCCATGATCTTTATTACCATTGATCGTTCGCAATCTATTTCTCTTACGCAACAAATATATGATCAACTTCGAAATGGCATATTGGATAAGCAATTAAAAGAAGGAGAAAAATTGCTCTCATCAAGAGAATTGGCAAGTTCTATTGGCGTTTCCCGGAATATTGTTCTAGAAGCTTACGAACGCCTAATTGCAGAAGGATATTTAGAGGTTAGACCAAAAGCAGGAACATTTGTAGCAGAAGGTACTTCTCTTTCATTCATAGAAAGAAAAAAGAAAAAGGATCTTTCTAAAAAAAATAGTGAATCGATAAAGGCATTTATCGATTTTAAAGCAGGCAACCCAGCGATTGATTATTTTCCAAGAAAAAAATGGGCACAATTATCGAAGGAAATTTGTTTGCATTCATCAGAGGAGGTCTTTGGATATGGAGAGGCATCTGGAGCAGCTGAATTAAGGGATGTGCTCGTTGACTATTTAAAAAGAGTCAGAGGGGTACAATGCAGGGCGGAGCAGATTTTCATAACATCTGGTGCTACTCAAGGTCTAAAGCTAATTACGGAAATGCTTGGTAAAGACAATAATTCAATTGCAGTGGAAGATCCGGTAACAGATGAAATGAGGAATATTTTTACTTTCAGCAAGGCGGAAATTATTCCTGTTCCCGTAGATGAAAACGGAATTGATCCGAATGGTTTGCCGCAAACAGCCCCAAGCTTTATTTTCGTCATTCCTTCCCATCAGTTTCCATTAGGTGGTATTCTTTCTATACAAAGAAGGCTACAATTAATAGAATACGCTCAAAAAATGAATTGCTATATTGTAGAAGATGATTACGATAGCGAATTTACTTATGAAGGGGCTCCTGTCCCATCCATTCAAGGAATAGCCCCAAACCATGTTATTTATGTAGGAACATTTAGCAAGATTCTTTCCCCGGGATTACGTATTGGCTATGTTATTTTGCCAGAGGAATTAGTCGATTCCTTTGAAAAAATTAAATGGTTTTCAGATCGACATACTTCCTCACTGGAACAATTAGTATTAGCACGTTTTATCAAGGAAGGATATTTAGATCGCCATGTTCGGAAAATGAAAAAAATCTATAAAGAGAAAAGAGAGCGATTAGTTACAGCTATTCAGCAAAATTTTCAGCACGCTACAATCATTGGTAAATCAGCAGGTATGCACTTGGTAGTGGATATTCCTGGCATTGATTTTCAGCCAGCGTTAATACATAAAATTCAGGAATCCGGAGTGAAGGTATATCCGATCGAACAATATAGTTTAGAAAAAGGGAAGCATAAGGAAAGAATTGTAATGGGATATGGAGGACTATCTCTAGAAGAAATCGAAGCGGGTGTACAATTATTGGGAAAAACGCTTAATCAGAATTAATATCCTTTTTTTAATGGAAAAACTATCTGAAATTCATTCTGTTTTAATTCGATGTATGTAAATATATTTATAGAAGCAAATTATTATCCTAAGGAGTATGTAAATATGAATAAATCAAGAAAAAGCATCTTTTCAAAAAAGTGGTTAACCATACTTTTTGGGGTACTCATTATTCTCTTATTCATCCCAACCCCTTATTATTTAAACCAGCCAGGCTCCATTGAAGCACTTGCTCCAAAAGTAACAGTGGAAGATGGAACTAAATCAGAAAAAGGAAGCCTCAATTTAACAACTGTTTATTCGATTAAGGCAAATAATCCATATATCTACTTATACGGATTAGTCGCACCTCATACGGAAATACGAAAAGAGGAAGAGGTTAAAGGGAATCTTAGTGACGAAGAGTACAATAAGCTATTGCTTCACATGATGGATACTTCTAAGCAAAATGCTATTATTGCTAGCCTTCATGAAGCAGGAAAAAAAGTTCAGTTTGACTATAACGGTATTTTCGTTGCTCAAGTATTAGAAAATTCCAAAGCAAAGTCGATTATCCAAGTTGGGGATATTATCCAAAAGGTAGATGGACAAGAATTTACGAAAAGTGAAGAATTAATTGCATATTTAAAGGAAAAGCAAGCAGGAGACACTGTCCAGCTTGAATTTATGCATGGGAAGGAAAAAAAAGAAGCAGTTGTTGAAGTAATTGAATTAGATAAAAAGACAGGACAAGTCGGAATTGGCATTGCTCCTGAAGATAATATGACGATAAATCCTTCCATTAATGTTGCGATAAATAGTGAAAATATTGGTGGTCCTTCAGCTGGATTAATGTTTTCTTTAGAAGTTTATAATCAAATGGTGGAAGAGGACTTAACAAAGGGTTATAAAATTGCTGGTACCGGTACAATGGATGCAGAAGGAAATGTGGGGCAAATCGGCGGAATTCAGCACAAAATAGTCGCTGCGCATAAAGCAGATGTAGATATATTCTTTTATCCACAAGATATAACAGAATACGATACAAATGAAAAAGAAATTAAAGAGCAAGTGAAGGAAGAAGGGTACACAGATATAAAAATTGTCCCAGTAAGCACATTGAAAGAAGCAATCGATTACTTGGAAAAGCTGCCTGAAAAGAAATAAGCTTTTTACGTATTGTTCCTTTCTACTTTTACAAAAGTTCTCAAAATAAAACATAAATGTTTATCTAGTATCTCCTTAATCCATTTAAGGGGATTTTTTTCATGGGAATACTGTTGCAATTGTAAGAATATCTCCTGAAAATCTAGTGTTTAGAAAAGAATGAAATGGGAAAGTTATATATAGAAAGTGGAAAGAGCGAGGGATAGTCGGTAAACGGCATTTACAAGGAGGTTCACCATGTCAGAATTTTTCAGTGGTCTTTTTAATATTCTTTATGGAGCTTTTGGAGTTCCTCTCCTTTTAATCGTTATTATTATTCTTGTCATTGTTGTATCGCAAAGAAGACGAAAAAAACGGATGAAACAAGAAGATTGGATGGGACATTCCCCTGTAGAGAAAATTGAAAAAGAGGATGAGAAGCAAAAATAATGAAGAGTCTAAAGAGGCTGGGACAAAACTAAATAGCCAATCTGTAAAGACGAACAACCTCTAATTTAGCTCTTAAATAAAGCTACTTTCTCATGATGGTTATCTATGTTTTTAAATATAGTCACATGTAAAAACTAAGTCGTTCCATTGCGCTACAGACACTCGATGCGCAGGCGAGAAACCTAAGCCTCCTCGGCAAAGCCTGTGGGGTCTAAAGATTGCTCTACTTCCCGCAGGAGTCGAGTGTCTTCCGCTCCATTCCACTTCGTTTTTTAAAGTCTTTTCTAAAAAATTTTTAATAGAAAAATTTAATTATATGGAAGAACTGAGCAGTCTGAATACACGTAGACTCCCTATGGAAGCAGCGAGAAAGTCCGAGACCCCGCAGGAGCTAGCGACGAGGAGGCTTGGCGCTCGCCCCATGGAAAGCGAAGTGTATTTTAGACTGCGGGTAATAGCAACAGACTTTTGTGAAACCTTCTTTCTAAAACGAAAAAACACCAACAATAATGTGTCTACATTGCATAGATATTCGTGATTATTATTAATTAAAATGCTTATGTCCCAGCCTCTTTTTTGCGGAAGCGGTTTAAATCACGCTATTTTTTTCATTAATAAAAGAAAGAATGTATCCTTTTCCTCTTATGTTTTCAATGCTAATGACAAGCTTCGTTTTTTTGCGTATTCGATAAATGATAGAATTAATTTCTTCATTGCTTACATCAAGCGTGCCTCCACAATTTTGGCTTCGCTCTGACCATACACATTGGATCAAGTCTTCTTTTGAGACAAATTGATCTTTATTTTTGATAAGGAAATCGATACATTTAAACTCTTTCTCCGAAAATTTCCACGTTTGATTATACCAGCACAATTCTTGTTTGAGTGGATCGAGATAAAATTCCTCTGATAACCGTTTCTCTATTCCGTGAATAATCGGTATAATATCGGAAGTATCATCAATAATAGAAGCAACAGAAAGTTTAATTAAATCATATCCAAGTGAAATCATATCAGAAGCTTTTAGAATGGTTTCTTCGTGTGCATTTAGGCGTCTATGATTTAAAAATGTTCCATGCTTACTATTCAAATCCTTGATGTAGCATTGATGATCTTTGTAATAAATTGCAAAGTGCTTTCTTGATACAAAAATATTGCAAAATGAAAGATCAGGATCCCAGTTCGTCCCTTTTCTTCCAGCAATCAAAATCGAGTTATTCAGTGGGATAAAGTCTCCCGCCTCAAATGGTGCCCCCTGTTCGACAATTAAGAATATTGACTCCTTCATATTTTTACTCCTATAAACGAATTATCATAAATGTATCATTCATTATCTATTGATTAATCATTATATTATTATGTAAACTTCAAAAAGAATTCTTCTCTTTTATCATATCAAAAAAACTGGTTAGTGGGTATGATGCAAATCGGAAAAATCGCATTTTAAACGCATTTTTAAAGCCATAATCTATAACACTAAGACAGAAGACAAATAAATTAAAAATGTCTATTCTCTCTATCAGATCATACAAAAATCCAAAAATGAGGTGAAAAACCTGCTATCAAGAATGTGAATATAGACTAAATGATTTTGTTTATATTTCGTTAGCAGCTACTCGAATGACTGAAAATAATCATTCTCGCGTTGAGCGAAGAAAAAAAATACAAGAAGAACAACGTTCATCAAAGAATCAGAAACCAAAGAAAAGATTTTGGAAAAAGTTCTTATATTTTAGTCTTATTGTTGGGATTATGCTCTTTTTGGTTGGAGTGGGAGCAATTATCTTGATTATTAAAGATGCTCCGAAGTTTGACGAAACATTATTAAAAGACCCTTTATCCTCTAGCTTATTGGCTAGTGATGGAAAAACAGTTATCGCCGAGGTAGGGGCAGAAAAACGTGATGATATCGGAATGGAACAAATTCCAGAGGTTTTAAAGGATGCTGTTTTAGCAACCGAGGATTCTCGTTTCTACAAGCATCATGGAATCGACGTAAAACGAACATTGGTTGCAATCTTTAAAGTAATTACGACAGGATCGCTAGAAAGTGGTGGTGGGAGTACCATTACACAGCAGCTAGTAAAAAATTCCTTTCTATCGATTGAGCAAACACCAACAAGAAAAATCCAGGAATGGTACTTGGCAATTCAATTAGAACGCCGCTTCACTAAAGAGGAAATACTAGAAATGTATTTCAACAAAAACTTATACGGCGGCGATGTATATGGAGTAGCAAAAGCAGCTGAGCGTTTCTTTGGGCTAAATGTGGACGAATTAGATCAATTAACACTTGAACAAGCTGCACTATTAGCAGGAATTCCACAAAGTCCCAATCGATACATGCCAACTGTTGAAGACAATCTTGAACGGGCAGAAACAAGAAGAAATATGGTTCTTAACTATATGAATAGACATGGTTATATTTCAAAATCAGAAATGACAGACGCGCAAAGTACCCCCATTGAAGAGACGATAAACATTCAGAAGCCGAAAGCAAATAAATATGAGGCATTTGTGAATAGCGTTTTAAAGGAGGTACAAGAAAAGACAAATGCGAATATTTTTGAAGATGGATTAGAAATTTATACAACCATCGATCCGGACATACAACAATTGACAGAAGATGTACTATCAACCAATGAGTATGTAAGCTTTCCAGATAATGAGAAGCTTCAAACAGCTGTAGTAATTACCGATACACAAACAGGAGAAATTAAAGCCATTGGTGGTGGAAGAAATTTTCAAACTAATTCCTATAATTATGCCACTATGATGAAACGTCAGCCTGGTTCGACAATTAAACCGATTCTTGACTATGGACCTGCCATTGAAAAATTCAAATGGTCAACAGGGCACATGATAAAAGATGAAGAATATCATTACAGCGATGGGACGCCGATTCGAAATGCAAGTCGTACCTATGCAGGAAGTAAGACGATTCGAGATCACCTTGTTTGGTCACGTAATATTCCAGCATTAAAAACGTTTCAAGAGGTTGGCGCAGATGCTGCAACCGAATTTGCTAGAAGCCTAGGCTTCCCGATTTCAGATGAGCAAAAAGGAAATGAGGCAAACTCCATTGGTGGAATTGATGCGGCATCTCCACTTGTGATGGCCGGTGCGTACTCTGCTTTCGGTAATGGTGGTTACTATATGGAACCCCATACCGTTACAAAAATTGTCTATTCAGATGGGCGTGTTGAGAAATTAGCACCGACTGAGAAAAAAGTAATGGCAGATTATACAGCTTTCTTAGTAACAGATATGTTACGGTCAGTAGTCCATTCAGGTACAGGAGCGAAGGCAAATATTTCTAGTATAGATCTTGCTGGAAAAACCGGAACGACGAACTTTGATGAACAAACCATGACGAAATACAGCTTACCAAAAAATGCTGTAAGGGATGCTTGGTTTGTAGGGTATACTCCACAGTATACTGGAGCCGTATGGACTGGGTTTGATAAAACGACATCTTCGAGTGACTATTTAAATAGCACAACGGACGACTTGTCATTACTCGTTTTCAAAGCGATTATGTCGAAGGCGGCGACAAGTCAAGATCGATTTAAGCAACCAGAAAGTGTTGGAAAATTGGGAATGGAGTATTACGTAAAGGGTGGAGAGAAACCACATCCACCAAAACCTGCGAAACCAACCGATTTTGGCGCCATCTATGATGAAGAAGCAAATCAAATTCAATTATCATGGAACCACTCTACTATTAGTGGTTTTGAAACAAGCTTTGAAGTTTCTTATACAGTAGATGGAAAAACAATAAACTTAACGTCTACAAAGGATAAAAGGATCGTTCTTCCAAATCCTGAAAAAGGAAAAGAATATGCCTTTACGGTTGTGGCAATTGCAGAAGGGGTAAAAAGTGAGATAGCTTCCACTTCCATCACAGTTGAGGAACTAGCCAAGGCACCAAACAGTCCACGTAATCTACAAGCAACCTATGATCAAGCATCGAATAGCATTTTGATTCATTGGCAACCTAGTAATGAAGGCGAAAATATCCAATACATTGTTTCTTTTACGGTTAATGGAATCCCGCAAACCTTAGCACCGACGTCAGAACTACAAGCCACATTGATGGGGCCTCAGCCTGGACAAACGTATATTATTACGGTAACAGCCACAAATGAAGTAGGTTCTAGTGAAGCGGTATCTACGTCTGTTACAGTTAATCCGACTCCTGAACCTGGGGGATGGAATGGAAGCGGAGAAGATAATGGACTTGGTGACATTATCCATCCAGATTCAAATGCTGTGAATGACACAACTCCATAAGTGTAATAAGAAAATGGTCACCAGCTCTCCGATGGTTGACCATTTTCTTTTTTTTGTCTATTCCGTTTATATCCAAAAACGAACGAGAGAAAGATTTTGAGGTAGGTCTTAAGATGCAAGAAACATTTTTTTTCGGATAAATAAAGAAGCGGAAAAAACAGGGAAGAAAGGTACGATTGGCACTAGAGGAAGGGAATAATAATCAGTAATCTAAATATAATAGTGTCATTGTAAAAGAGTGAAGATTCTGCATTCTTATTGTGAAAACTTAACTTAAACAAGAAAAACAGGGAGGAATACCTATCATTTTAGAAGGATTACTTGACTGTTATTATATTGTAAAGAGATTGAATCGATTTAGAAATCCATGAAATAATCTGGTTTGCTACAATGAAGGATAGCCTACTAAGACATAATTTGATAGATTTTTGCATAAATATATTATTTAAAAAGGATGAAGACACTCTAAATGGATAGCAGGGGGAAGTTATGACATTAGAAAAAAAACTAATAGATAAAACGTATTATGAAGGATACTTAAAAGATAGAGACGAATCGCCAATTGACGTTTTAGGACAATTATATATTGCTGAACAAAGAAAAAATGTTCCTGATTTGACTTCTATTCGCTTCGCACAAGGGGAATTATATTTTCAATACCATGATTATGAAGCGGCTATTTTTAAATGGGAAAATATTAGTAATGAATTAGAACCATGGGCGAAAAAAAACCTCGCAGATGCCTATTTGGAATTAGAGGAATATTCTACTGCGGAAAGCTTTTATAAATCAATCGAAACCGATTCTGAACTTTTAAAGACAGAAATATCGATGCAGCTATTTTCTTTATATTTCCAAAAAGAAAATCATGAAATGGCATTAGAGATTATCAATAATCTTGTCGTTACGAATCCTGATTATGCCAATATAACAACTGTTGCTAAATCGTATTATGAAGAACAACAAAATTGGGAAAAAGCAATCCAGCTTGCTGTTAATGAAGGAAAAAGAACAGATGCATTAAAATGGTATGAAGCACTGATTCATTATAGTAACCTTGGTGTAATCAATCAGTTTGAACCAGCGTATTTTATGGAAAGCTTGAAAAATCTTCAAGAATTAGATTCTGCTACTTTTGAAAGATTGGCGATATCATTATGGAAAAACTATCAAGATAGCGCACACTATTTAACATGGGTAACCGTGTTTAATACAGTCTATGAACCAGCTCCAAGTAAAGCAGAAGAGGGACTGACGCATATATTAGAAAAAGCGTATGCTCATTTAATTAGTGGTAGCTATCCAATTAAAGAAGTACAAGAAATCGTTCCAGCTCTTTTATCCAATTATTTCTTATCTTCTGGTGGAAATCAGGTTGTAGTTGCAGCATCTGCTGTTTTAGCTTGGAATGAAATGTTTAAACACTCTATCGAATATTCGGTTGTATCGAAAGCAGAAATGGTCATTAATGAAACAACGGAAACGAATGTATCGTTCCAGCAATTTATGAATTTATTTGAATCTATTTTACATTGGGCAGATAAACATGATATTCAACTCGATAAGAAATTCACCCAAAAGGTACAGGATTATCTTCCATCTGATCATTATCAATTATTGATGGTAGGATCACATGGAAGTGGTGTGAATGCTTATATTAATGAGCTTGTAGGGGAAACTGTTCTGGCGGAAGAAGCAAGCGCAATTCTAACAGTAAAAGATAATGATTATCTTGAGATTAAGGAAGTAACGAATTCTGGATTACGCCCAATTGATACACTAACTAATTTTTATGAGGAGCTTTTGATTCAACAACCAGATTCTGAAAATCCGAGAGTATTTCAGTTAGATACACCTTCCCATTATTTAAACCAAAATAGGTGGACTGTTACCACTGCTCCTTTTGTTGAAAATGCATCTTATGCAGAGTATGCAATGCTTGCTGACAGTCTCTTATTTGTTATCAATGAACACTCTGTTTTTTCTTATAATGAATATGAACAGCTAAAGCAATGGAAGGAAAAATCATCGTTCTTAACTGTTCAATTCTTAATTTATATGGATGATGCGGAAAATGAGAAAGTGGCAACAAAGCGATTGCAAAAGGCAACAGCAGCGATTCAGCATTATTTCCCTGATAGCAAAATATTTATCTATTCCAAGCAAGAGGATAGAAAAATGCAATTAGATGAGGTCAGTCGCTACTATCAACAGCATTTTGAAGGAAGAAACATGAAGGAAGAACGTCTACAAAGCTGCATTTCGATTATTCAAGATTTAATTACAAATCTATTAGATAAAAGACTAGATATGGAAAATAGTTTAAAGGGTTCACTAGAATTGTATGAGGAAATGGTAAGTAAGCTTACTGGCGCAAAAAATCAACTTATGGATATGGAAGCGTCAAAAATTGAATCCATTACAAAGCAATTTGAAGAAATCAAAGCGGAAACGCAAGAAGCAATGAAGAAAGATATTCCAGCTATTTTAAAAGGCTGTAAGGATTTTGTAAAAGAAGATAGTGATTTTACTAAGATGCATGTTGCTCTTAATGAAGAGATGAATAAACGTATAAATCACTATATAAACGAAACGTTATCACCGCGCGTTCATCGAAGCATAGAGGAATGGATTCAATCTTCCCATAAACAATTAGAGGAAGGGCAGCAATTTCTTCAAGAGCTTTGTGAAGGCTTTAATGGCATATATAAAGAGCATCCTTTGGAACTTATCTGTGACTTTACAATCATTGAAGATTGGAGAAGGGATGCACGCCGCTTATCAAGTGGGCTACGAATCGATCCATTAAATATTTTCAATCGCTTTAATGCGTCTCAAGTATTTTTGAAGAGTGCAGGGAAGCTACTTGGAGCCATTCAACAAAATAAAAAAATGCTCCAATCAAAATATCAAAAGTATATCGAAACGGAAGACTTTTCTGAAGTGGTTTCATCTGTTTCAGCAGCTGTTTTACAGCATTTTGATTTCTATGAAAAAGGATTGGAAAATGATATCAAGATGTTCTTTATCAGTCCAAAGGTAACATTAGAGCAGGTTGCAGAAGAAAAATCAAAAGACATAGAGGAATACAAGGATTTATTAGAGCGTTTAAAGAATAATCCAGAAATGTTCCATGATCCATTGAAATTATTTGAATTACGCTTACTGCAGTACGATTGGCTTGCTAATACAACTAAGCCTGCAACGACTTGGATATAAGTGATTGGAAAAAGGGAGAAGAATAATCGAAATAATGATTATTCTTCTCCCTTTATTTCTAGCAACTATTATAATTTAAATGAGCTTTTCAAGGAAACAATGCGGTTAAATACAGGCTTTTCAGATGTTGTATATTTAGGGTCCACATTAAAATAGCCATGACGGAAGAATTGGAATTTATCTTGTGGTTTAACATCCTTCATATTTGGCTCAATAAAGCCTTGAATCACTTCTAGAGAATTAGGATTTACATAGTCTAAGAACGTTTTTCCTTCTTCTATTTCCTCCTCTTCATCACTAATAAGTGGTTCGAATAAGCGGAATTCTGCAGGGATAGCTTGCGTTGCTTCTACCCAATGCAATGTTCCTTTTACTTTTCTGCCAGTAAAGCCAGTCCCACTTTTTGTTTCTTTATCATACGTACAATGAAGCTCCATTACATTTCCCTCTTCATCTTTTATTACTTCTTCACATTTGATGAAGTAGGCATGCTTTAATCGCACTTCATTTCCTGGGAATAAGCGGAAGTACTTCTTCGGAGGATTCTCCATAAAGTCTTCTTGTTCAATATAAATTTCACGAGAGAATGGAATTTGTCTCACTCCCATCTCTGGATTTTCTGGATTGTTTTCCGCATCTAACATTTCTACTTGTCCTTCTGGGTAGTTCGTGATGACTACTTTTAAAGGATTTAGGACACCCATTGTCCGAGGGGCTTTTAATTTTAAATCTTCACGAACAAAATGATCAAGCATTGCAGAATCAACTGCTCCAGATCCTTTTGAGATACCTAATTCCATACAGAAATTACGGATTGCTTCTGGCGTTACGCCTTTTCTTCTTAAACCAGAGATAGTAGGCATACGAGGATCGTCCCAACCATCCACATATTTTTCGTCTACTAGGAGTTTTAATTTCCTTTTACTCATAACCGTGTTTGTAATATTTAAACGACCGAATTCAATTTGCTGTGGTGTGCTTTCCATTTCACATTCACGAACAACCCAATCATAAAGAGGGCGTTGGTCTTCAAACTCTGTTGTACAAAGAGAGTGTGTGACACCTTCGATCGCATCCTCTAATGGATGAGCAAATGCATACATTGGATAAATACACCATTTATCTCCAGTATTATGATGTGTTGCATGGGCGATACGATAAATAACAGGATCTCTTAAGTTAATATTAGGAGAAGCCATATCAATTTTTGCGCGAAGAACCTTTTCACCATTTCCAAACTCTCCGTTACGCATTGCTTCAAATAATTGAAGATTTTCTTCCATAGAACGGGTACGATATGGACTTTCTTTTCCTGGTTCTGTCAATGTACCACGGTACTCACGAATCTCATCAGCAGATAAATCATCTACGTAAGCTAACCCTTTTTTGATTAATAAAACAGCACGCTCGTACATTTCTTCAAAATAGTCAGAAGCAAAGAGCAGATTTTCCCACTCATATCCAAGCCATTCTACATCTTCTTTAATAGAGTTCACATATTCAATGTCCTCTTTTAAAGGGTTTGTATCGTCAAAGCGCAAGTTAGTTTTGCCACCAAATTCATCTGCCAACCCAAAATTAATAAAAATGGACTTAGCATGTCCAATATGTAAATAGCCATTTGGTTCTGGCGGAAAGCGAGTGATAACTGTATCATGCTTACCTGTTTCTAAATCTTCTTTCATGATGTTTTTTATAAAATTAGAGCCAATCTCCAAGATTATAGCCACCTTTCTATTATGTATGAATACTTTTAGTTTTGAATGTTGAGCCTAGTAACTCGTTTATATCGAAAATATCCAAACGATCTTAGTATGATTATATCAATAATATAACCAATAATTTATTATAAACTTCATAGAAAGGAAACGAAAGTACAATTAATTTGTGAAATTTATGGTTTTGGATAATTTTTATGTAAGGTTATGGATGTTTTTGATAATTTTATCCATTTTGATAGGTGGTTGATTAGCAGTATATAGTGGAGGTATGGGGAAATTAGGAGGATGAAGGCCAAAAAGGCTGGGAGAAGAGGGGAAAGTGGTTTTCATAAGTGGGATGAACGCCAAAAAAGCAGGAGGAAAAGGAGAAAGTGGTTTTTATAAGGAGGATGAACGCCAAAAAGGCAGGAGGAAAAGGGGGAAGTGGTTTTCATGAGGAGGATGAACGCCAAAAAAGCAGGGGGAAGAGAGAAAAGATGCTTTCATAACCATTACGAAAGCCATAATAAATGAGCCAGAAGAAAAAAGCGTTCATAAAAAAATGCCCCCTTTCATCTACTAAAAGCAAAAGAGGGATTTTACAAAAAAAGCTATAAGATCAATCTTACAATAGCCATACACACTACTCCGAATAATACGGTAGTTAATAAGCTTTTGCTAAGAAAAGCAACAATGATAGTAGGGATAGTAGCAATAAGGGCCTCCAAATTTAAATGGATACTATTACTTCCGTTACTTTCTAAAAGACTTTCTACAATTAAACCAGTAAAAATACATACAGGTAGATAGGAAAGCCATTTTTCAACAGGAGCAGAAATGGTGAAATTGCGTGCAACCAAAAATGGAATAACTCTTGGAATAAATGTTACAAGTGTACAACCAATTATTAAAAGAAAAAAGCTAGTGTTACTCATCGTTTATCTGTCACCACCCCAATTGTAGCTACCACGATGGTTGAAATAATGACACTTAGGCTACTTGATAAGAAAGTGGAGAAAATGAGCATGCATATTATCATCAATGTGATTAATAATAAATAGTGTTTCAGTTTAGTAGGTTCAATTGTTTGCAATTGCAGAATTAATAACGCAATAAACATGGCTGGCAAAGCATAGTCTAATCCAAACTGTTCAGGATCTGGGAACCAGCCGCCAATATATCCCCCGACAGTACACGCTGCTATCCATACAAGGTAGGCAGTAAGATTCAGTCCATTCATCCAGCGATCATTAATTGGTTCTTTTCTAGCAATTTTCGTAATAGCTACTCCAAATGACTCGTCTGTAACAAGGCTTCCAATACCGATGTTTTTCCATACGGAATATTGTGTGAATTTAGGGGCTAATGCTGAGCTTAATAACAAGTGGCGCAAATTCACAATGAATGTTGTAAGGATAATGGCGCTAATCGGACTTGCGGCAGCGATCATTGCACAAATAATAAATTGAGAGGCACCTGCATAAACAAATGTGGCAAGTAAAAAAACATGTAGTACAGATAATCCAGACGATACACCGACTACGCCCATTGCTAGGCCAATGCTGATATAGCCTAGTAACGTTGGAATACAGTCTTTCACCCCATCCAAATAGGAGAGTGTTTGTTGTTCTTCTTGTTTTTCTAATTTTAAACTTTCCACGGTCAATCCCCTTTATTGCGAATTAGTAATTGCATTTATTATATAAGGGAGAAAAATTTTAGGCAATGCCTTAATATATGAGGATACTAGGGATGAAAATTATGGCTATTTTACGAAACTTATAATAAAGCCATCATAGCCTTTTATTCCGACTGTTTGTAGCCCAACAGACTCTAATCGGGAATCATTAGATAGAATATCGATAAAATGCCGAATGCCAACTACTTTTGGATCTTCACTTTTTTTATCTATTATATCTCCGTTGCGAACAATGTTATCTGCAATAATCAATGCTCCTTTTCTTGCTAATTTAATGGCATAATCAATGTAATGAGGATTATTAGGTTTGTCTGCATCAATAAAGATAAGATCGAAATCTTTGATGTTATCTTTTTGAAGCTTGGATAAGGAAGTAAGAGCGTTGTCTTCCATAATAGTAATCTTTTGATGAACCCCAGTAGTTTCAAAGTTTTCTTTTGCTACTTTTATATGAGAGCTGTTGTTTTCTAATGTTATGATCTTTCCATCTTCTGGGAGGGCCATTGCTAGCCATGTGGTGCTATAGCCTCCTAAAGTACCTATTTCTAATATTTTTTTTGCTCCCATGATTTTAGCAAGTATCCAAAGAAATTTCCCTTGTGTAGGACTTACATCAATTTCGGGAAGATTATTTTCTCTATTATTTTGAAGCAATTTTTCCATTTTGTCGTTTCTGGGCTGTAGACTATTAATTAAATAGTGATCAACTGCGCTCCAAACTTGATTTTCTTGCATTGTCATCATCTCCTAGTTCTTTATGATTTTAGTATATGTCTCCGTAACATATTAATAAAATATATATTTTTTATAAGGATATAAGAAATAATTATGTAAGGTTGGATGAAAATGAATCTTCATGGATTAAGATTGTTTTATCATGTTGCTAAGGATAGAAGTTTTACGAAAGCAGCGGAATTATTAAGAATCAGTCAACCTGCTGTTTCTAGTCAAATTAAGCAGTTTGAGAAAGAAATGGGTATTCCTTTGTTTATAAAAGATGGAAAAAAATTTAAACTAACTGAGTTTGGATCAGCATTAGCAGAAAAAGCTGAAATTCTATTTTCATATGAAGAAAAATTAGATGATTTTGTAACAGATTATCATTTGTCTAGAAAAGGGAGGCTTGCGGTAACGGCAACCTATCTACCAGCAAATTTTGTCATTCCGGCTTGTGCAGCAGTATTTAAGGCAGAGAATGAAGAGATTGAACTTAACTTGACTACTACTAATTCACACGGGGCATTTGATCAGTTAATTCATCATAAAGCAGATATTGCGATGTATGCGGGAGGATTGGTGGAACAATATGGGGAGAATATACTGTCTGAAGAATTAGTGGAAGATGAAATATGGTTTGTTGTGTCAGCAAATCACCGATTGGCAAATAAGAGGGTTACCTTATCTGAGATAGTGAAAGAACCTTTTATCATGCGCGAAAAGGGAAGTTCCACGAGAGAAAGACTTTTTTCTTTATGCCAAACATATCAAGTGCTTCCTCCCAAAATCGCTCTTCAGTTTAATGGCATAAATGAAGCCATTCATTCGGTATTAACAGGATACGGTATCAATTTTGTATCGTCACTAGTTGTAAGAGATTATATGAAGAATAAGAAGCTAGCAAGAGTGTATGTGGAGGATATTAAGGTTACAAATAAAATAGCAATTTGTACAAGAAGAAATGAAAAACGCTCTGTAATGGTAGAGAAATTTCTTGATATTTGCAGAAAATATGTAAAAGATGAGTATTAAATAAAAACACAAAAATAAAAACCATTCTCATCATATCTAGAAGAATGGTTTTGTTTATATTTCTTTTCAATTCGTGTTAATCGTTCCTGCTTTGTTTTTGTTTTTTTCGTGATTGGTATAATAGTTCCCCATGATCCTCTTCGCATGGTTGTATCAAATCCACTTTCTCGCAATGCTTTTTCACGTTTCTTTCTTGCCGCTGATTTAGCCATTGGTTTTCCTCCTTATGATGTTAATCATTTTCCATTTAATTATACATCATAAAGGAGAAGAATAGGAAATGGCGAATCGTTACGAAATCGAATGTTTAGCTAATTTAGGATGTCGATGCATCATAGTAAATAAGAAAATTCCGCTGGCTAATAAGAGAAAACTAGTGGAAAAGAATACCATAGAGAAACCAAAATTACCTGCAATTACCCCACCAAGAGCAGGACCGATTATATTGCCTAAAAAACGGAGACTTGTTTCGTATCCCATTACTTCACCTTGCATGGCAATCGGTACTTCTTGACGAATATAGGCTATTCGCACAGGAATCATTCCACCAATTGCTACACCAAGAATAAATCGAATAATAAGCAACTGCCAGTATTGGTTAACAAATCCCCCTGGGAAATAAATAATTCCCGCAATAAATAGGAGAATAACAAGTATTTTCAGGTGTCCAGAGCGATCTCCCATTTCTCCCCATTTCCTTGCCATAAGTAAATTACCTAATCCTGCAGCGGAGAAAGCTAATCCAGCGAAAAAGGCAATATTCTCAGGTCCATGCAATTCCCCGACATATAAAGAAAGAATTGGCTGGATACTAAAATGGGCAATTTGAATAAAGGCTGAGATGAGAAGGACTGTAATGAAAACAGGATTCTTAAGGATATAGGCCAAAACTTCTTTACTTGTATAACTACTTTTTGTTCCCTTTTGGACAGGTAGAACAAATTCTTTCGTAGTAAATACTAGAATCGCAGAAATAAAGATTGCGAACGAAGTAAATCGGAAAGTCGCTCCATAGCCAAAACTATCTGCTAATATGCCTCCAAGCAATGGCCCAATTAATGCGCCAGTAATACTTCCTGTTTGTAATGTTCCTAATACTTTACCCGCAATTTTTTTGGGAGTTTGTGTAGAGATAAATGCTTGTGACATTGGAATAAAGCCGGTGAAAAATCCTGTGAAGAAACGAAGAATAAAAACTTCCCATACTGAATTGGCAAAGCTCATAAGAAATATCGATACACCAAGACCGATTGCTAAAATTATAAGTATTGTCTTTCTGCCGAATTTATCGCCAATTTTTCCCCAGATTGGTGAAAATAAAAAGGCGGCTACAAAGGTGACAGAGAAACATAGTCCAGACCAATGCTGAACAAATTCTGGTGAATATTGACCAAAGGATTCAATATAAAGAGATAGAAATGGGAGAACCATGGTCATACAGGCACTTATAAAAAAATTTGCGAACCACATGATTCCTAAATTTCGTTTTGAATATTTTTGGTTTTCCATATTGTAATACACTTCTTTCTAATGTAGAAATTATTTCACTAAAGGAACCCTCCATCTAGGGTGGAATGAGAATTCGAAAGGAAGGACGAGGAGATTGTAAAAAATAACACAAACAATTTCGTTTAACTAAATATTAGTTTAACGTAAAATTTACATAAAGGAAAGTATTTTGGATGCCTTTTTCCAACAGATGTTCGATATTCGACGAAATGGCAAAGGAGTATTCTTCAATAAATGCTGTTTTCTAGCGGTTTATAGCTTTCTATAGGAGTATGAAATTTACTGGAATTACCAATGTAGGAGTGTTATATTTTTATATAAAAAAAATCGCTCAAAATATTTACAAACGAGAAATAAATGTACTTATTAGTGATGTTCTTTCTAGAGATACAAATGTATTTTTAAGGAGGATAGCACTTGATTATTTATGAGTAAATAGTGATAATATCGATAGTGGATAATTTTGAAAATTATTACTATTTAACAATCAGTGGGAGTTGTCGAAATGAAGGTTGTCAAATTTGGGGGTAGTTCATTAGCTACGGGGAATCAATTGGAAAAAGTATTGCAAATAGTAAAGGAAGACAAGGAAAGACGGATAGTAGTTGTATCTGCTCCTGGAAAAAGATATGAAGAGGATACGAAGGTTACTGATTTATTAATTCAGTGCGCAACAGCAGTATTAAATGGAGGGAGTCCGTCCCCTTATTTAGAGGAAGTATTAGCTAGGTACGCGAGTATTGCTAAAGAATTGGATCTTTCCAGTGATATTATAGCGAATATTAAAACTGATTTATTAGAACTAATAAAAAATGCTGATGATAAAGATGCTTTTATGGAAGCAATGAAAGCTAGTGGAGAGGATAATAATGCAAAATTAGTAGCGCATTTTTTTAAAGATAGAGGACTAGATGCAATCTATGTTAGTCCGAAAGAAGCAGGCTTAATTGTAAGTGATCATCCTGGAAACGCTCAGGTGCTTGCGGATTCATATGATCGATTATTCGCTTTAAGGGAACAAAAGAACATTATTGTATTTCCAGGTTTTTTTGGATACAACGAATCAGGAGAAGTTGTTACTTTTTCAAGGAGCGGCTCAGATATAACTGGTGCGATTCTCGCAAATGGAGTGAAGGCAGATTTATATGAAAACTTCACAGATGTTGACGCAGTATACTCCGTCAATCCTTCCATTGTTAAACAACCAAAAGAAATAAAGGAGTTAACCTATCGGGAAATGCGCGAATTATCTTATGCTGGATTTTCCGTATTTCATGCAGAAGCTCTAATCCCAGCATACCGTGCTGGAATTCCTGTTCAAGTAAGAAACACAAATAATCCTTCTGCACCAGGAACGAGAATTGTTGCATCAAGAAGTAATACAAATGGACCGGTAGTTGGAATTGCTAATGATAAGGGATTTTGTTCTATTTATATAAGTAAATACTTAATGAACCGAGAAGTTGGTTTTGCTAGAAAAGTTCTATCGATATTAGAGGAGTATCATATTTCTTATGAACATATGCCGTCTGGGATTGATGATTTAACAATTGTTTTGCGTCAGGACCAATTAACTGGAAAAAGCGAACAAGAAATATTAGCAAGAATCTCCGATGAATTACATGTAGACGAGATAAAGGTAGAGCATGATTTAGCACTTATCATGCTTGTAGGAGAAGGCATGCGTCATAATGTTGGTACAAATGCCCGTGCGTCTAAAGCACTTGCAGAAGCCGGTGTAAATATTGAAATGATAAACCAAGGATCATCAGAAGTAAGTATGATGTTCGGTGTGAAAGAGACAGTCGTCAAAAAAGCGGTAAAGGCAATTTATGAAGAGTTTTTTCAATAAATTGTTGCAAAGATAAATGATGTTATAGGTATAGGGTTTTAAAGAAAGACTAATAGATGCAGGTAAAAGAATAGTAAAAAATTTTTCAGCAAGAAAAGAAGTTCATTTTCAAAACGTTATTTGAAAGTGAGCTTCTTTTTTTAAATTGTGTCTATTATGCAAATCTTGAGAAATTTTAAAAAGTTTTCTTGTATATAAATTAACAAAAAGTTATAATAAATGCATTACAAAAGATAGATATATTAATATAAGATCGGTTAAGGAAAATTTTTTTTATCTATTATTATCGGAAAATTCTATATTATATAAATATAAAATTTTACATCAAAAGAGGGGGATTAACATTGAAGAAAAAAGGATTTTTATTTGCTTTATTTATGTCGATAGTACTTGTTCTAGCTGCATGTGGTACAAGCTCAGAAAAAACGAATAGTGATGGAGCAGGCAAAAAGAAATTGAGAGTGGTAACCGACGCGGCTTATGCACCATTTGAATACATGGATAAAGACAAGATTATTGGTTTTGATGTGGATGTTTTCACTGCCGCTGCAAAAGAAGCAGGATATGATTTTGAAATTGTTAATGTTGGATGGGATCCAGTTTTTGCGGAATTAGAAAATGGAACAGCAGATGTAGGTTTATCTGCCATTACGATTAATGATGACCGTTTAAAATCCTATGATTTCTCTATTCCTTATTTTGAGAGCACAAATAAAATTTTAGCTCCAGAAGGAACTGATATTGAGAAAGCTGCTGATTTGGTAGATAAGACAGTGGCAGTTCAGGCAGGAACAACAGGTGCAGATGCAGTGGATGCACTATTAGGAAATGGCAATGAGAAAGTGAAAAAATTTGAAAATAATAATTTAGCAATTCTCGAAATGAAAAATAATGGTGCAGATGCAGTTGTTGCAGATAATGCAGTACTAGAAACCTATGCTAAAAATAATCCACAGGATAATTTTACGGTTATTGAAGATAAGGAAGGATTCGAATCTGAATTTTATGGTTTCATGTTCCCTAAAGGCAGTGAAATTGTGGAGGATTTCAGCAAAGGACTTAATGCAATTTTAGATAATGGAAAATATGCAGAAATATATAAAGAATGGTTTGGACAGGATCCAGATATTGAAAATTTAAAAGCACAACAATAGAAATATCACAGATGAGGAAGGGTACTCAATATGGGCATTTCCCCGCTTTAACAATTAGGGAGCACAAATTTTCTTCCATATTGTAGCTAAGTGAGGGAGGGTCCTTCTGAGTGCCTTTTTTTAAAGGAGAGAATTTAAGGTTTTCTATTACCAAAAGGTAAATGGATAGCAGTTATATTGTTTTTTGGAGGAGAAGTAATGGATTTTAATTTCACGATAATTTTGGAGTATGCTGATTTATTTAAAAAAGGTATATTAGTAACCATTCAATTATCCTTATATGCAATTGTGTTTGGGACCATTTTAGGATTATTAATTGGTCTTGGGAAAATAGCAAAAAATCAGTGGATTTCCCTTCCTTTTCGTTGCTATATTGCTGTTTTTCGTGGAACTCCCCTTTTTGTACAAATCTTAATTATTCATTTTGGGTTCATCCCGTTATTCTTGAACACTACAAATGCGATGGTAGCAGCAATTGTTGCATTATCGCTAAACGCGGCTGCTTATATTGCAGAGATTTTCCGAGCGGGAATTGAATCTATTGACCGCGGACAGATGGAAGCTGCAAGATCTTTAGGGATGACCCATGTACAGGCGATGCGTTACATAATTCTGCCACAGTCTGTAAAACGAATGATTCCGCCACTTGGCAATGAATTTGTCGTTTTGATTAAAGATTCTTCTTTAGCAGCAGTTATAGCTGCTCCGGAGTTGATGTATTACGCAAGGCTGATGATGGGGCAATATAATCGGGTTTGGGAGCCGTATTTAACGGTAGCTGTTATTTACTTAGTTCTAACTTTAACATTAAGCTTCTTCTTAACTCGTTTGGAAAGAAGGTTGAAAACAGAATGATTGTTGTAGATAAATTGAAAAAGTCTTTTGGAAATAATGAAGTATTAAAGGATATTAGTGTAACGATTAACCCACAAGAGGTCGTTGTTATTATTGGCCCTTCTGGATCAGGAAAGTCCACCTTTCTACGCTGTATCAATTTATTAGAAAGTATAACAGATGGAACTATTCATATTAAAGGGAAGAACATTACCGATAAGACAACCAATATTAATGAAGTTCGTAAGGATGTAGGCATGGTGTTTCAGCAGTTTAATTTATTTCCTCATAAAACGGTTCTGCAAAATATCATGATTTCTCCTATGAAGGTAAAGAAAGTATCGAAGGAAGAGGCCGAGGAAAAGGCACTAGCGTTATTGAAGAAAGTTGGCTTAGAGGATAAAGCAAAAGTATATCCTGATTCTCTTTCAGGTGGACAAAAACAGCGTGTAGCAATTGCAAGAGCTTTAGCGATGGAACCAAGTATTATGTTATTTGATGAGCCCACATCTGCCCTAGATCCAGAAATGGTAGGGGAGGTATTGGAAGTCATGAAGGATCTTGCAAAGGAAGGAATGACAATGATTGTCGTAACACATGAAATGGGGTTTGCTAGAGAGGTTGGCGACCGAGTTATTTTTATGGACGGAGGATATATTGTGGAAGAAGATACTCCAGCACAGCTATTTAGTAATCCTAAGGAAGAGCGTACAATCTCCTTCTTGAGTAAGGTCTTATAGGAATTTACCAAAATAATCGTGAACCTCCCTTTTCTAAAGGAGGTTCACGATTGTTTTTTTTTATAGGAAGTAGGAATCAAATTTCTACTCTAGCAAGAGAGATTTGTAAACGATAACAACCTTTATATAACAAGATTTAATAAGGATATTAAAGTTTTGAAATTAATTCTGAATATTTTGATGATTAAAAATTCTTATTATACTTTATAGAAAATTACCGTTAATATAAAAGAAATCGAAATTAAGGGATTGATTTGAGGCTCCATTTTTTCTTCTCAGGAGGTATTCCTTATTAAGAGCAAAATAATTAGGAGGGGTAGTATGTTAAAAAAATGGCATAGTGAATTAGCCCAGATGTTTGATCAAATGGTTGAATGGAGAAGACATTTTCATCAGTATCCGGAACTATCTTTCCAAGAGGTGGAAACACCAAGAATGATTGCTGAAATTTTAGAAGGATTCGGTATTGAGGTAAGGAGAAATGTAGGAGGTAGAGGAGTTGTTGGGAAAATCTACGGTGCGAAACCTGGAAAAACAATTGCATTGCGTGCTGATTTTGACGCCCTACCAATACAGGATGAAAAGGATGTATCATATAAATCGAAGGTCCCTGGTGTCATGCATGCATGTGGGCATGATGGACATACAGCGACTTTATTAGCAGTGGCGAAGGTTCTTCAAGATAATAGAGACAGTATTTCAGGAAATATTGTATTGCTTCATCAGCATGCAGAAGAGATGTCGCCAGGTGGAGCAAAGGCGATGATTGAAGATGATTGTTTAGAAGATGTAGATGTTGTCTACGGTGCCCATCTATCTTCTTTAAGTGAATTAGGAAAATACTATTATAGACCAGGCTATTCCCAGGCGGCTGCCGATGCTTTTGAAATCACAATTAAAGGAAAGGGTGGACATGGTTCTGCTCCTCATGAAACGGTGGATGCCATTGCTATCGGTACCGCATTAGTTAGCCAGCTGCAATTTATTGCTAGTAGACGGGTTGATCCATTAAATCCAGTTGTATTGTCTATAGGTTCCTTCCATGGAGGAAATGCTAAAAATGTAATTGCCGATACTGCGGTGATGACAGGAACTGTAAGAACGTTAGATAAAGACTTGCGCTTATTTATGGAAGAAGAAATTAAATTAATGACAAATGAAATTTGCGAAAGCATGCAGGCTACCTGTGAGATAAATTATATTAAGGGATATCCTGCTGTTTATAATCATGAGGAAGAAGTAGAGGTTTTTGAAAAGGTAATTGAAGATACACTTGATAAGAATATGCTAGTTCGTTCCGTACCAATTATGGGGGCAGAGGATTTCTCCTATTATTTGCTTGAAAAGCCGGGCATGTTTTTTCATACAGGAGCAAAGGTATCAAATGGAAAAGCTTATCCTCACCATCATCCAATGTTCGATTTTGATGAAAGGGCAATGATTAATGCTGGAAAAGCGTTCTTAAGCATTGTCGACAATTATGTATCGTCACAGGTGAAAGAAAATCTTGCTGAACCAGTTCTATAAAAAGGCATATCCGAAAATAAATGGGATGGGAGCGATTAATAGATGTTAGATAAATGGTACAAAGAAATCGAAGCAATGTATGACCAAATGGTACAGTGGAGACGATATTTACACGAAAATCCAGAGCTGTCCTTTCAAGAAGTAAATACAAGTAAAATGATTGGTGACTTATTAGAAAGCTTTGGTATTGAGGTAAGAAGGAATGTCGGTGGAAATGGAGTTGTCGGCAAAATTTATGGGGCAAAGCCAGGGAAAACGATTGCTTTACGAGCAGACTTTGATGCATTGCCTATTCAGGATGAAAAAAATGTTGATTTTAAATCGAAAGTACCAGGTGTGATGCATGCATGTGGACATGATGGACATACAGCTACCTTATTAGCTGTAGCAAAGGTTCTACAAGAGAATTCTGATGACTTAGCTGGAAATGTGGTGCTGTTACATCAGCATGCTGAAGAAATGCCACCAGGGGGAGCCATTGCAATGATTGAAGATGGGTGTTTAGAAGGAGTCGATGTTGTTTATGGTGCTCATTTGGCTTCTGGTGGCGAACTCGGAAGTGTTCTTTACGGGATTGGACCTGTTTCAGCTGCAAGTGATGCCTTTGAGTTGAAAATCCAAGGCAAAGGAGGACATGGCGCTTCTCCACACCAAACGATTGATTCTGTTGCAGTTGGTGCCCAAATTGCTAATCAGTTAAAACATATTGTAAGTAGAAGAGTTAACCCCCAAAAGCCAGCAGTAATTTCGATTGGTTCTTTCCATGCAGGAAATGCAGGGAATGTCATAGCGGATACAGCTGAATTAACTGGAACAGTTCGTACATTCGACGAGGATGTTCGTTCATTGATTGAGGAGGAAATGGAGCAGCTAATTGGTGGGGTATGTAAAGCATTCCATGCAGAATATGAGTTTAATTATGCAAAAGGCTATCCATCTACTGTTAATACAGCAGATGAAACGAATATTCTAGAAAAGTGTTTGATAGACGTCTTACCAGAAAGTAAGCTTGTAAAAATAGAAAAACCAGGCATGGGTGGAGAAGACTTTTCTTACTATCTGCAAAATCGTCCTGGATGTTTCTTCTCGGTTGGAGCTAGAAATGAAGAAATTGATGCTGTGTATCCTCATCACCACCCAAAATTTACCTTTGATGAAAGGGCAATGCTTCATACAGCTAAAATATTTTTAAGCTTGGTAGATTACTATACGAATGCAGAAAAGACAGAGGCTTTAGTGAATAGCTCTACTATATAAAATTGAATTAGATTCTAGCGTTCACGCAGGTGGTAAGCGCCTATCAGCTAGCAAACTTCCAATCATCTCTTGTGCGTAAGTGAACATCTGTTTACTAATGTTCACTGTGTTTCCTTTATCGAAAGAACATGATTCTCCAGTTTGTACGCTGATGAGCAAGGCGCTTACGCTTTATAAAATAACAGGGAAAAGGTTCTAATTCAGAGACCAATCTAGCTCCAGCGCCTATCAGCTAGCAAACTTCCAATCATCTCTTGTGCGTAAGTCAATATCAGTTCACTAATGTTCACTGTGTTTCCTTTATAGAAAGAACGTGTTCTTCCAGTTTGTACGCTGATAACCAGGCGCTTACGCTTTATGAAATAACAGGGAATAAGGTTCTAAGTCAGGAAACGATCTAGCTCCAGCGCCTATCAGCTAGCAAACTTCTAATCATCTCTTGTGCGTAAGTCAACATCGATTCACTAACGTTCATCGTGTTTCCTTTATCTCAGTCGATGATTCTCCAGTTTGTACGCTGATGAGCAAGGCGCTTACGCTTTTCTAATAGGAGGGGAAATATGGGTCAGAATATTTTAGAAGTGGATAAATTGCAAACGGCTTTTCGGACGGATAAGGGAGAGGTTGTGTCGGTAGAGGAGGTTACATTTCAGCTTCAACCAGGTGAAACCATTGGTATTGTGGGAGAGTCAGGATGTGGTAAAAGTGTAACTTCTTTATCGATTATGAGGTTGCTAGGAAAACATGGATATATTAAAAAAGGTTCGATTAATCTGAATGGAAAAGATTTAACAAAATTAACCGAAGCAGAGATGCGCAAGGTTAGAGGAAATGAAATATCCATGATTTTTCAAGAACCAATGACCTCTTTAAATCCAGTTTTTACAATCGGTAATCAAATGGTGGAATTAATTCGTTTACATATGGGATTAAAGGCAAAGAAAGCTAAAAGCTATGCGGTAGAAATGCTTAAGAAAGTAGGTATTCCAAGAGCGGAGGTAATTATAGATGAATATCCACATGCTCTTTCTGGAGGCATGCGTCAAAGGGTAATGATAGCGATGGCTCTATCTTGTAAACCTAAGCTATTAATTGCAGATGAGCCAACGACAGCATTAGATGTAACGATACAGGCACAGATTCTTGAATTAATGAAAAGCTTAAAAAATGAGTCAGAGACAGCTATTATGATGATTACTCATGACTTAGGCGTAATTGCAGAAATGGCTGATAAAGTAATTGTCATGTATGCGGGACAAGTGGTAGAAGAGGCAGATGTTTTTACTCTTTTTGATGAGCCGAAGCATCCCTATACAAAAGGCTTAATCGACTCTATCCCACATTTAGAGTATGATTCTCAGGAAAAGCTATATTCCATTCCGGGGTCTGTTCCAACCTTGCAGCAAATGCCAAAAGGCTGTAGGTTCCACACACGATGCCCTTATGTCACCGAAAAATGTATTGCCGAAAAACCTCCCCATATTAGCATAGACAATAAAAGGAGTCATAAGGTTCGTTGTTGGCTATATGAGGAAAATCAGCAAGAGGTTATGCCAAAAGAAGAAAGGGAGGTTACTGTATGAGCATAGAAACTTTGCCTAAAAAAGACAGAATATTCAAAGAACAACGACAGCCGTTAGTGGAAATTCAAAATCTAAAGAAATACTATCCGATTAAGAAAGGAATTTTATCGAAAACAGTTGGTCATGTCAAAGCGGTGGATGGTCTTAATTTTTTGATTTATCCTGGGGAAACCATTTCTCTTGTCGGAGAGTCTGGGTGTGGGAAATCCACTACAGGAAGAGCAATCGTAAAGCTTGATCCACAGACAGAAGGGAAAGTGTTATTTGAAGGAAAGGATATGGCGACGATTCAGCATAAGGAATTAAGAAAAATTAGGACAGAGATGCAAATCATCTTTCAGGATCCCTATTCTTCTCTTAATCCACGTAAACGAATAGGGGATTTATTGGCAGAACCATTAATTGCCCATCGGCTTGCCACGAAAGAAGAGGCAAGCAAAAAGGTAGATCAAATACTTGAAATAGTAGGATTAACTAAATTTCATAAAAGCAGATATCCTCATGAATTTTCTGGTGGTCAAAGACAAAGGGTTGGTATCGCTAGAGCACTGATGCTAAATCCGAAATTAATTGTTTGTGATGAACCAGTTTCAGCGTTGGATGTGTCTATTCAAGCGCAGGTGTTAAATCTATTAAAAGATTTGCAAAAGGAATTTAACTTAACGTATTTATTTATCGCGCATGGCTTAGGAGCGGTTAAGTATATTAGTGATCGAATAGCTGTTATGTATTTAGGAAAAATTGTTGAAATTGGAAAAACAGAAGAAATCTTTAAAAATCCCAAGCACCCATACACGAAAGTATTGTTAAGTGCTTATCCTATCCCGAATCCCCATCTTAGAAATAGAGAAAGGATTGTGGTGGAAGGAGATGTTCCAAGTCCAGCAAATCCACCAAAGGGCTGCAGATTCCATACAAGATGTCCAATGGCCCAAGCTATTTGTAAAGAGAAGGAGCCGCTATTGAATGCAACAGATCATTCAGTCGCCTGTCATTTTCCACTAAATTAAAGGAGGGAGATTTGTTTGTTCCAATATATTATCAGGAGATTATTAATTGCCATTCCAGTGTTGTTGGGAGTAACAGTGTTTAACTTTTTCATTATTAACCTAGCTCCAGGTAACCCTGTGGATATGTATATTAATCCAGATACAACCCAGGCTGATATCGATGCGAAGAAAGAAGCACTGGGACTTAATGATCCTATTTACGTTCAGTATTTTAGATGGCTCGGAAATCTTCTGCAAGGAGATTTTGGATTTTCTTATACAACATATGAACCAGTATTGGATTTAGTGCTAAATAGAGTTGGACCAACATTGCTTCTTATGAGCACTGCCTTAATTATTGCTTATATCATTGCCATTCCAATTGGCATTTTAAGTGCCACCAAGCAGTATTCTTGGGTTGATTATTTAACAACTACCTTTTCCTTTTTAGGTGTATCTATTCCTAACTTTTTCTTAGGATTAGGAAGTATTTATGTTTTTGCTCTCGTTTTAAATATTTTACCTACAGGTGGGATGTTTACACTAGGTAGCAACGGAGGATTTATTGATACGTTATTTCACCTTATTATGCCAGCAGCTATACTAGGGACTGGGATTGCAGGAAGTACAGTCCGTTATGTCAGAAGTAGCATGCTAGAAGTATTAGGGCAGGATTATTTGCGGACTGCTCGAGCGAAGGGATTAAAGGAATTTATCGTTACCAACAAACATGGATTAAAAAATGCGCTTATTCCTATTATTACTATTATCGGGATGGAGATACCGATTTTAATTGGTGGAGCAGTAGTAACAGAGCAAATTTTTCAATGGCCTGGTTTAGGGCAATTAACGATTCAGTCCATATCTTCACGGGACTATCCAACATTAATGGCGATAAATTTTATTGCAGCACTTGCTGTACTCTTCTCTAATTTGATTGCTGATATTTTATATGCTGTTGTGGATCCAAGAATAAAGTATAACTAAGGGGGAGTGAACATGAGTATTCCTAATGTGAAAATGGATACGGACTTACCAGTAAATAATATGGTGATTCCTGTTCAAGAACAGTTGGGGAATGAAGAAAGCTACCTGAAACTAATTACAAAGCGTTTTTTTAAACATAAACTAGCAGTTGTTGGACTGATTATTTTTTCATTAATGGTTTTGATTGCAGTCTTTGCTCCAGTAATTGCACCACATAATCCATATTCGGTAGATGGAGAATTTGCTGCACCTCCATCTGCTGTGAATATCCTTGGTACAGATGAAGTGGGCAGGGATTTGTTTAGTCGCCTATTATATGCTGCTAGAGTTTCCTTATCAGTAGGAGTAGGGGCAGTTGCAATCTATGTTGCCATCGGTACCATTCTAGGAGCGATTGCAGGATACTTTGGAAAATGGGTAGACATGGTCATCATGCGTATTACAGATATATTTATGTCATTCCCATATTTAATGGTTATTTTAGTCCTTGTAAGTATAATGGGACCTAGTCTTTTTAACGTTATTTTGGTATTGGGCTTGCTTGGTTGGCCGTCAATCGCCAGATTAGTAAGAGGGTGTGTTCTAACAATTAAAGAAATGGATTATGTAAAAGCGGGGGTTGCCCTAGGCTATTCAACACCTAAAATTGTATTTCAGCATATTCTACCAAACTGTATTGCACCTATTTTAGTAAATGCTACATTTGGTATTGCTTCTGCCATTATTATGGAAGCTTCCCTTAGTTTTCTTGGAATGGGCGTTCAACCTCCAACAGCAAGCTGGGGAAATATGTTAAATGAAGCTCAATCTATTACAGTACTAGCAACGCAGCCCTGGTTATGGATTCCTCCTGGAGTAATGATATTACTTGCCGTTTTATCTATTAACTTTATGGGAGATGGATTAAGGGATGCAATGGATCCGAAGAGCCTTAAATAATGGAGTTTGTTATTTACTAACTTTATAGAAAATAGACGGGGGAAAAATCGATGAAAAAATTCAAAACAATATTTAGCATGTTTTCCATTGTAATATTACTATTGCTTTCAGCATGCTCGGGTGCGAATAATACAGCATCAAATGGGGGCGGGTCAAAAGAAAATACAATGTATCTTGGACTCGTAAATGCTCCAGTAAGCTTTAATCCAATAAACTCTTCTGATATTGCAGCAGCATGGTTAGAAAAGTTTATGTTTGATACTTTTCTAGAAATGACTGCACCACTAGAATTTACACCAAAGCTAGCGGAATCCTTTGAGACAGAAGATAATCAAACATTTACAATAAAGATTAATAAGGATGCAAACTGGTCAGATGGCACGCCTGTTACTTCTGCGGATGTTGCTTTTACTTTAAATTTAGTTGCTAATCCAAAGACTGAGACAGCAGTTGGAGCCTATTTGACCCAATTAGATGGTTTAACGGAAAATGGAAAACTTCCAGACGGTGTCACAGAAATACCTTCTTTAACAATTGTTGACGAGAAGACGATTCAATTTAAAACAAAGGAACCAGTTGATCCCAATATGGTGAAAGAACAATTAGGGTCAAAGTTTATGATTCTACCAGAACATAAATTAAAGGATATTGCTCCAGAAAATCTACAAAAAGATCCTTTTATGATGAATCCAACCGTAACAAATGGGCCTTTCAAGTTTGTTAAGTATGCGAAAGACCAGTATATTGAATATGCAAAAAATGATGACTATTATTTAGGAGACGTAGAATTAGATAAATTATTCGTGAAAATAATGCCAGCTGCAAACCTTGTTGCTCAATTGCAGACAGGCGAGATTCATATGAATGCTGCTGGTGGTATTGGGAAAATTGCTGTTCAAGATTATGAGACAGTAGAAGGATTTGATAATGTCACAACAATGACAGATAAATCATACGGGTATCAAAACATGAGTTTTAATATGGAAACAATTTCAGATCAAAAAGTGAGACAGGCAATTGCTTATGCAATCGATCGTCAAAAGATTGTCGATCAATTACTTAAAGGGCAAGGTGAAATTGTAGATGGACCATATACGTCTATCAGCCCTTATCTAGATGAGGAGTTAGAAACATACACATATGATCCGGAAAAATCGAAGCAATTGTTAGAAGAAGCGGGCTGGGATTTCGATAAGACGATTGAATTCGTTGTACCAATCGGAAACAAAGTACGTGAACAATCAGCAAATATTATTGCAGAAAATCTAAAAGCGGTTGGCTTAAAACTAAATACAACTACGTATGACTTCCCAACTATTATGGCAAAAGCAAAAGCTGGAGATTATGATTTAATGTTAATTGGATTTACTAATACAATTGATCCAGATTTAACTACGATATATGGCTCTAGTGGATCAAGTAACTATACGAAGTATAACAATCCAAAGGTGGACGAATTACTTGAGAAAGGAAAACAAGAACCAGATACAGAAAAACGGAAACAGATTTATAATGAACTTCAAGCTATATGGAGTGAAGAGCTACCAGTCTTTACATTGTATTCCGACTATGACTTTGCAGCAGTATCAAAAGATGTAGCATTTGGAGGACCAAAGATTTTCGGTTTCCATAATGAATTATATAAATGGTCATTGACAGGTGCAAACTAAATAATGGAAGAACGACTGAGCCCATTTGGGCAAAGGTCGTTCTTTTTTTATTGAGTAGAAGGATGGATGCTGATAAGTGTTTAAGTGTGAGAAGGGAATGGAGGAAGGTTGTCTAAGCCCTCTTCAAAGAAAAAACATTAAAAAGGGTAACAGATAAAAATTCTTCATGGTGTTTCAGAATAGAAACTGTCAAGAGTGGTAACGGAAGCATTCTTTAACTGGATAATTACAACAAATGTTAATCTGATAGCGTATGGAAACTTCGCCAAAAAACAAAACGATGTCGTCTAGCACAATCTAATGAAAAAATTCCCCTGATTACTCCCAATATCTTCTTCTGATAGATGAAAATTATTGTTTTCTAACTTGCTAAAAAGAGGTATGATAAAAATAATGTTTAGTAAACCTAAAGAAATTTCATCGATGGTTGGAAAGACGGATATTCAACCAATCAGGATAAAGGCTGGAGGGAACAATGTCAAAAATATTTGGTAGACTTCGAGTATATAAACTAAGCATAACGATTGCTCTTTTTCTAATGTTAACAGAGCTCGCAGTAGAATTAGTTCAACCGTTAATAATGGCAAAAATTATTGATGATGGTTTGGCTCATCAAGATACAAAAGTTGTACTAATTTGGGGAGGGCTGCTAATTGTGTTTTCCCTTGCAGCATTTGCTGCTGGAATCATAAATACGTTTTATTCTTCCCATGTTTGTCAGAATTTTGGATATAGTCTTCGGAATGAGTTATATCAAATCATTCAATATTTTACCTTTTCAAGTAGTAATGTGTTTGCAAGCTCCTCATTGATTACGAGATTAACTAATGATATTACTCAATTACAAAACACAATATTTATGGGACTGCGATTTTTATTAAGGGCACCGCTTTTAATTGTTGGTGGAATCATTATGTCCTTTCTAGTCAATGTAAAACTAGCACTAATTTTGGCGATTACCATTCCTTTAATCGTTATTATGTTTATTTGGGTTATCAAGATAGGGAGAAAGCTTTTTCAATCTGTCCAAAAGAAGCTGGATCATGTTAATAGTGTGATGCTTGAAAATTTAACAGCTGTCCGACTGATTCGTGCCTATATCCGCAAGCAATTTGAAAGAAATCGTTTTACACAAACGAGTGAGGATTTAAAAAATCTTACGCAAAAAGCGTTACGAATCATGGAAACGACGGTACCGCTTTTACTTTTTGCTATGAATTTATGTATTATTGCGATACTTTGGATTGGTTCAGGACAAATAAATACTGGTGAGGCTCAGATTGGAGAGGTAGTGGCGGTTATTAACTACACATTAAGGATAACTTCTTCTATTTCTGTAGTCAGTATGTTAGTAATGGTGATCTCTCGTTCAAAAGCTTCAGCAGACCGTATACAAGAGATTATTGATATAGAAGAAAAGGATACAGATAATCCCGAAGGAAATATGAAATCAAAAATTAAAGGGAAAATTAATTTTCAGCATGTATCCTTTCGTTATCCATCTAATAGAAGAAACACAATTGAAAATCTTCAATTTACCATTCAGCCAAAAGAAAGAATTGCGATATTAGGAGCAACAGGTTCAGGAAAAACAACACTTTTCCAATTGATTCCCCGGCTTTATGAACCAACAGAAGGAACTATTTTAATTGATGATAAGCGTATCGATTCCTACTCTTTAAATGCGTTAAGAAAGCAAATAGGCTATGTACCACAGGAATCGATGCTCTTCACTGGGACGATTAAGGAAAATATTATGTGGGGAAATCCCAATGCTACCTTTGAAGAGGTTGTGCAAGCTGCAAAGGATGCCCAAATACATGAAACGATTATGTTAATGCCTAATACATACGATACGAAAATTGGGCAAAAGGGAGTTAATTTATCGGGTGGACAAAAACAGCGTCTTTCGATTGCAAGGGCACTTGTCAGAAAACCAAGTATTCTTCTTTTAGATGACAGTACAAGTGCTTTAGATTTGAAGACAGAAAAAAAACTGCTCGATGCAGTCGCATCTTATCGATGTACGCTCCTGCTCATTACCCAGAAAGTATCTACTGCTATGAAGGCAGATCGGGTGATGCTAATAGAAAATGGGGAAATTGTAAGCTTTGCTCCCCATGATCAACTATGGAAAACAAACAATCTTTATCAAAAAATAGTCGAATCACAACTAGGGGAAGGAGAGTGGGAGAATGCAAAGGGAACTAACCGATCCATTTCGCTATCCTAAACCTGATATAAAGCCAGATGCTACAGTTGTTAAAAAGGGAAAAAAACCAAAGAATATGGGGAAAACCTTATATCGGTTGTGGGGTTATCTTGCCCAAAAAAAGGGGTTGCTTTATCTTGTTTTAGTGATGGTTGCACTAAGCTGTGCATTAGGTTTATTGGGACCATATGTATTAGGAATGTCAATTGACCGTTTTATTGTAAACAGAAATTTAGATGGATTTACAGGAATGCTACTGTTACTTGGCTGTATTTATTTTCTTAATTCCATTGCATTATTTTTACAAAGCTATTGGATGATTGGAATATCACAAACAACAGTTTTTCAGCTAAGAGCAAATTTATTCCATCAATTTCATGAATTACCGATAAGTTATTTTGACAAAAAACAGCATGGAGAATTAATGAGTCGTGTTACCAATGATATTGAAAATGTAAGCTCTACCTTAAATAGCTCTGTTATTCAAATTTTTTCTAGCATTATCACTTTAATTGGGACCGTAGTTGTGATGTTTATACTCAGCCCGTTATTAACGGTTCTTACTTTAATAATCGTTCCAGTAATGTTTTTTGGAATGAAGTGGATAACAAGCAGAACGGGTGTGTTATTTAAGGAGCAGCAAAAAAACTTAGGTGACTTAAATGGATTTATCGAGGAATCTATTTCTGGACAAAAAATTGTCAAAACCTTTTCCCTAGAGGAAAAAATGATTGATGATATGAAAGAAAAAAGCGATAAACTTAAGAATTCTGCTTATTGGGCACAAGTATATTCAGGATTTATTCCGAAGCTAATGAATATGTTAAACAATGCTAGCTATGCCATCATTGTTGGAGTTGGTGGGCTATTAGCACTGAAATCAGGTTCTGTATCTATTGGGGTTATTGTTATTTTCGTTGAATATTCAAGACAATTCACTCGACCATTGAATGATTTATCTAACCAATTTAATACTTTGTTATCTGCAATAGCAGGTGCGGAAAGAGTTTTTGAGGTATTAGATGAGGAAAGAGAAGAAGTAGATGAGAAAAAGGCAGGGATGATAAAAGAAATAGAGGGAGAAGTTCTATTCAAACAAGTTTCCTTTTCTTATGAGAAAGATAAAGAAATATTGAAGGATATTAACTTTAAAGTAAATCCTGGAGAGACAATCGCTTTGGTTGGACCAACGGGAGCAGGAAAAACGACGATTATCCAACTTATTACGAGATTTTATGATGCAATAACTGGAAGTATATTGGTGGATGGTCAAGATATAACGAAAATAAAAAGAGAAAGCCTCCGATCTCATATGGGATTTGTCCTTCAGGATAGTTATTTATTTGAAGGAACGATACGGGAAAATATTCGGTACGGAAGGCTGAACGCAACCGATGAGGAAGTGGAGTATGCAGCAAAAATGGCGAATGCTCATGGCTTCATTGAACATCTCCCAGATGGGTATGATACGATTCTTTCTGCAAATGGAAACGGAATAAGTCAGGGGCAAAAGCAACTGTTATCGATATCACGAGCAATCCTGGCTGATCCGTCTATTCTTATTCTCGATGAAGCAACAAGTAGTATTGATACCATTACAGAAGTGAAAATTCAAGAGGCGTTAAAGCGCTTGATGGAAGGGAAAACTAGTTTTGTTGTTGCCCATCGACTTAATACGATTAAACATGCAGATATGATCCTTGTATTAGATAAGGGAATGATTATCGAAAAAGGTTCCCATGATGAATTATTGAAAAAACGAGGATTTTATTATGAATTACATCAAAATCAGTTTTCAGAAGCAGCAGAATAGATTTTAATAAACAAAACTTCCATCTAATACACTGATTGGTCAGTAAGATTATTAAGTTTATAGGACAGTATTTCCCTTTCTTATTTCCTTATATATATGAGGCTAAAGGGAGTACTGTTTATTTTTTTTATTAAAAATAGTATTGGATAAAAGTGAGGTTTGACTGACCGGTCATTTTGGTTTACTATATAAATAGATTCGGTGCAAATCAACACCCGAAAATAGCTCGACTTATAAAAAGGTGGATGTTGAAAATGAAAACAATTGACCAAATTATTGAATTTTTAAAGAGTATCGGAGTAGACGCAGAAAAGGTTTATAGGAATCCAAAGGAGACATACTAGTTGATGGAAAGCGTAAAACAACTCAAAACATATATGGAAGATAATCATTTTGATTTACATGAATTATCAAATGAACTTAATGAATGGAAAAATAGCTTAATCATATACAACTTTGCTCTAGATGAGATAAATACGAAATTAAAAATTTTAAATGAAGAATTTCAATTTATTCATAATCATAATCCGATTGAACATATAAAATCTCGCATTAAGGATCCAAGAGGAATTATGCAAAAGCTACATCGAAAAGGGCATGCTCTTACGATTGAAAATGCAAAGAAGTATATTCATGATATTGCCGGTGTTCGTATTACATGCTCTTTTATTTCGGATATTTATGAAATTTATAATATTATAGAAAAACAAGATGATATTAAGGTTCTTCAGGTTAAGGATTATCTAAAAAATCCAAAACCGAATGGCTACAAAAGCTTACATTTAATTATCAGTATTCCGGTATTTTTAAGCACAGGAATGCAAGAGGTATGTGTCGAAATTCAAATAAGAACAATTGCGATGGATTTTTGGGCAAGTCTGGAGCATAAAATATATTATAAATTCGACAAAGATGTTCCTGGACATTTGCTTAATGAATTAAAGGAAGCAGCAGATGCAGCACATGAATTAGATGTGAAAATGAAGAAGATTAAAGATCGTGTCGATATTTTTCAAACTGTAGGTAAACATCAGACGTTAATATAATGTGAAGGGGAAGCTTCCTCAGGGATGATCTTCCTCTTTTTTTAATGAGGATAATCCAAAGTCAGGGGATATGCTCCAAAGTCAGCCCATACAATCCAAACCATCCTATCCCATCCCATCAAAAATATAAATTACCTCAATAAATAAGGTTTCATATCAATTTTTCAGTATATAATTTATAATAAGAAGACATATTTTAAGGTTAGATGCAATTCGTCTAACTTTTGTTTAAAAAGGAGAACGAAATGAAAGAACAGCAATTTTGGAATACATTTAAACCATTTATACAACAGAACTGGGAGAAAGCGAATTTTAAACACGCGACATCTATCCAAGAACAATCCATTCCACTTATATTGGAGGGGAAAGATGTAATTGCTGAATCCCCAACAGGAACGGGAAAAACACTAGCTTATTTATTGCCGGTTTTAAATAAAATTGATACGGAATCAAAGAATATCCAGGCGATTTGTCTTGCATCCTCTCAAGAGCTTGTCATGCAAATTTTGGCAGAAGTACAAAAATGGGGAGAGGGTAGCGGTATTCGTTCCGCTTCGTTTATTGGAGGGGCAAATGTAAAAAGACAATTAGAAAAGCTTAAAAAACACCCTCATCTTGTTATTTGTACACCTGGAAGAGCATTAGAGTTGATTAAACAGAAAAAATTGAAAATGCATGAAGTAAAAACAGTTGTACTAGATGAAGCGGATCAATTATTGGTTTCAGAGCATATAGAATCTGTACGACAAATTGTTAAAGCCACTTTAAAAGATAGACAAGTTGTATTATTTTCCGCAACGTTACCAAAACAAACAGAAGTTATTGCAAAGGAACTTGTTCAAGATGCACAAATTATCCGTGTGAAAAAAGACAAGGTGATTGATGCAGCAGAAGTGGAGCATATTTATTTTCAAGCAGAATATCGAGATAAGGTAAAACTGTTAGAGCCAATTTCTCGTTTGAAAAATGCGAAGATACTTGTGTTTGTAAAAGACATTGGTAATTTAAATGTAATTCATGAAAAATTGACCTATAAAAATATTCAAACGAGTATTTTGCATTCTGATTTGAATAAGATGGAGCGTCAGAAATCATTAAAAGATTTCCGAGATGGAAAGCGGAATATGCTGCTAGCAACAGATGTGGCAGCTAGAGGGCTTGATATTCAAAATATCACGCATGTGGTCCATTATGATTTAGCTACTGATCAGACACAGTACATCCATCGTTCTGGTAGAACGGGGAGATTTGGTGCGGCAGGAGTGGTTGTTAGTTTAGTTACGGAAAGAGAAGAAAGAGAACTGAAACAAATGGCTAAAAAACTAAATTTAGGATTATCACGAAAAAGCTTTTATCATGGAGAAATCATTGATTATCAAATGAGAGAAAAAGGACAATAATATCTTTATATTTAAAGCTGTCATCATCCAAAAAATTGGGTGGATGACAGCTTTTTGTTTTGGGCTAAAAAGAAGAGAAAAAAGACAAGGGAGTGAGAACTATGCAGACTACCTTAGATAAAAATGAAAATTTAGGCATAAAAATGGAGAAATTTCACAAGATAATACCATAAATAAACAAAGCACTTAAAGGAAGGATTAAATGGTAACTTTTGCTTATCTATTAATATTTACAACTATGGGTATTTTGACCGTTGGCTTAGATGTTTTTGTATTTCATGAAGGGTTTATGAAATGTTTTAAAAAAATTTATGAGGCGGAAGTTGGTGCAGGTGCAATTACAATTGTATTTACTGCAATATTTGGCTTCGTTTGGTCTGTCATTGTAGATTTTCGTTTATGGAAAAATAAAAAAAAGGGAAAGCAGAAGATACTAGGATGAAGATTATCGTCTTAATAGATGGCTGTCTTCTATAAGATTCTTTTTTTTCAAAAGTATTCAGGCTGCAAGGTAATAGCAACAAACAGCCTAATAATATAGAAGCAAGATAGATTAATTGGAAGTACAAACCCATCTCAACAAGAAGAAAATTAGGGAAGGTGAAATTCCGAAAACCCGGCTGATGGAAGTATCCCTTTATCTAAATAAGTGACTACTCTTACCTTAGCGGATTAATTTTAGTATGCTTTCACTCTTAGAAGAAGGATATAGGTACACAGTCTTGCAAAGCAAACTTAGATAAATCTCTTTCGTGTAATGTAAGTATACATATCAAAACTACATGTTTTTAATTTGTATATATAGGAACCAAGGCGCTTGCGCTTTTCTAAAAGGAAGTGTGTAACAGCATGTTAAAAGAAAACATTTCGTTAACTCAATTGGCTGCAGTAATTTTTAATTTCCAAATTGGTAGTACGATTGTAATTGGCCTTGGATTAAAAGCGAAGGAGGATGGATGGATTGTTCTTCTGATTGCTTTAGGGTTAGGAATAATTATTACCTTGTTTTTTATTTATATGATGTCTTTGGCACCGGGGAAAAATTTATTTGAGATGTTTGAGTATTGTTTTAAGCGTCCGGTTGCAATTGGCCTCAGTCTTATTTATGCTATTTATTTTTTTTATTATAGTTGTCGTATTATTAGGGACTTTGGAGAGTTAATTGCAAGTACGGTACTTCCTATAACACCAATTGAAGTATCGACAATCATGCTTGTAATTGTGATGGGATATATTATGTATATGGGATTGGAAGTTCTTGCTAGAACTGCAGAAATCTTTACTCCTTATGCGTTTATCTTCATTCTTCTTTTATTTATTTTTTTGTATGCAGGCAATAACATCGATTTTTCCAATATTCGACCAATCTTAAAGGATGGGGTTAAGCCACTCTGGAGTGTTATTTTTCCCTATGAAATTGTACGACCCTACGGACAATTGCTTATTCTAACCTACATATTGAGCAATGTATCAAATGCCAAATACAGCAAGAAAATAATTATTTATAGTGTCCTTATATCAAGTCTATTATTGCTAGTAACGTCGCTGATGACTATTTTGTCTTTGGGGCATGATATTGCCCTACGCTCCAATTTTCCATTGTTGAGTGCAGCTCGGCTTGTTTCAATCGGCAATTTCCTGCAGCGAATAGATGCTATTGTTGTTTTCTGTATGATGCTAGGAACACTTGTAAAAAGTTGTATCTATATTTATGGAGGATTAAAAGCATTAGAATATATTTTCAATCAAACATTTCGATATTTTGCCTTTCCAATGGTTTGCGTTATAGGTGTTTTTACAACCTTAATTGCTCGGAATTATTCTGATCATATGAATGAGGGGTTGCAGTCTAATCCTTACCTATTACATATTCCTCTGCAATTTGGATTACCATCACTTATGGTGTTTATTATGATGATTAAACATTGGAACAAATCTAACATCAAGAAGAAGGTGAATAGAGATTATACCGAACACGGTTCATAAAGAAGCTGTTGTTTATAAAGGAAGATGATAACTCGGAAGAAGTGATGCTTAAATTCCAACTAGCAATGAACTAGATGTTTTAAACGCTAGATGAAAATTAAAACCAACAAGGTGCTGAATGATTATGTTGACAGAAAAACTATCTTTAACTCAAATATTTACGATGATTATCAATTTCCTTCTAGGAAGTTCTATCGTAGTTGGCATAGGAATGGATGCCAAAAGAGATGCATGGCTAGTTGTATTAATTGGAATGTTTGTCGGCTTAATTATTATGAATTTTTATCTTTATTTAATGTCATTGCTACCAGGAAAAAATATATATGAGATAATCGAATATTGTTTTTCTCGAAAAATTGCTGTCATTTTTGCTCTAGTTTATTTAAGCTATTTTATCTATATTTCTGCAAGGGTTATTAGAGACTTTGGGGAATTAATCACTTCTGCTATTCTCCCTGCAACGCCCGTAGAATTCACGATATTCACGCTTATGTTAGTAATCGGTTATATCTTGTATTTAGGTATCGAGGTATTAGGAAGAACAGCAGAAATATTTAGCCCCTATATGTTTATATTTGTATTCATGTTGTTTATTTTATTATACGCTGGAGGCAAAATTAATCTTACTAATGTGCAACCAATTCTTAGCACTGGTATTAAGCCAATCATTAAGTCTGCCTTTCCGTCTATTATTGCCTTTCCTTTTGGAGAGTTAATAGCATTTACAGTTATTTTAGCGCATATAGGGGATTTCAAAGTGGCTAGGAGGATATGTTTAATCAGCGTATTTATAGCAAGTGTAATCTTATTAGCTTCCGTTTTTCTCATCATTGCTACTTTAGGAGAAAATACAGCAGTGCGTGCAAATTTCCCATTATTGATTGCGGCAAGGCTTGTTAGCATTGGGGAGTTTCTTGAAAGAATAGATGTGTTAGTTGTGTTTATTATGATGTTAGGAATATTAATTAAAAGTTCTGTGTTTTTATACGGTGGCTTAAAAGGAATTGAGTATATGTTTAAGATTCCTTATCGTTATTTTGCAATGCCGGTCTCCTGTATTGTAGCGATGTTTTCTATCTTTATTACGATAGATTTTTCCGATCATATGGTGGAGGGTTTAAATGTAGATATATTTCTACTACATATTCCACTTCAATTTGGATTCCCTATTTTGATTGTGTTGGTACTGTTAATAAAAAAATGGAAGGAACAAAGGAATGAAAAAAGGGGGATAAAAGCATGAATTATTTTAAAAAAATAATGTCTATAAATAGCAAAAAAGAGATACCCTCTAATGTTGTTCCAACTAAAGCAAAAGAGATAGGCATAGATAAACTTACTTTTGAAGAGCTAAAAGAGGAACTTAATTCAACCTTCGGGAATACTGCTGATTTGCAGTCTGATGTTATTCGAGTGGGCAAAAGTGAAGGGTGTATTTACTATTTAGAAACGGTAGTAAATACGGAAATGTTAAAAGAGATGTTAGGAAATACGTTGGAAAATTCGGCAGATAAAGATATTACCATAGAAACAGTGGATGATTTGCAGGATCTAAGTAAAAAAAGTTTTGGTGTTTCTGGGTATAAATTATTAAAGACAGTTAATCATATCGTTTCTTCAATCTTGGAAGGGCGTATTGTCATTGTTTTCAGAGGTGTTGAGCAGGCGCTTAGTTTAAATTATATTAACAGTGAAGGAAGGGCTGTAGCCGAGCCGACAACACAAACAGTAGTAAGGGGACCAAAGGACGCTTTTGTAGAGGATGCATCGACAAATATAAACTTAATAAGAAAAAGAATAAAAAATCACCACTTACGTTTTGAGAAATTCATGATAGGAAATGAAACACGTACAAATGTCTATATGGGTTATATGTATTCTATTGTGAATGAAAAAATATTAGAAGAAGTTCGGTCAAGATTAAATAAGATTGATATATCTGCCGTGTTTGAGTCTGCAAATGTGGAGGAATTAATTGTAGATAAAAGTATGACTGTGTTTCCACTAGCTATGAATACGGAGCGTCCGGATGCAGTAGCAACCTATTTAATGGATGCGAAGATTGTCATTATTATTGATGGATCACCGTTTGTATTAATTGTTCCAGCTGTTCTTACTGATTTTTTTACTTCACCGGAAGATAACTATCAAAATTATTTTATGAGTAGCTTTGTTCGGATGATTCGATATTTGTCTTTTATGATTGGTTTAATCATGCCTTCCGCTTATGTAGGTGTATTAACCTTTCACCCAGAGCTTTTACCAACCACTTTATTATTAAGTGTTATTGCTCAGCGGGAGGATGTTCCTTTTCCAGCTGTAGTAGAGGTATTCATTATGGAAATTACATTTGAAATTTTAAGAGAAGCAGGGGTAAGGATGCCACGGGCTGTAGGTCAAACTGTTTCTATTGTAGGTGCATTAGTTATCGGACAGGCAGCGGCTGAAGCAGGAATTATTTCAAACATTATGGTTATTATTGTTGCGATAACCGCGATTGCTAATTTCGTTTTCCCGAATTATAACTTCGCAAACGCATCGAGACTTATTCGATTCGTTCTTATCATTGTTGCATCTATATTAGGTTTATATGGTGTTCTTTTAGTACTTGTATTCATGGTTGCGCATTTAAGTTCTCTTCGTTCCTTTGGAGTTCCATACTTAGCGCCAGTTGCTCCATTTATCGTTGAAGATCAAAAGGATGTATTTGTCCGATTCCCACTATGGTCGATTAGTAAGAGACCATCCTATTTAAGCCCAAATGTGAAGAATAGGCAAAAGCCCCAAGGATCTCCGTCGCCCCCTAAACATGAAGGTGGGGACAAAAAGTGAAAAGAATCGCTGTCTTTCTATGTATACTAAACAGTTTATTTCTATTAACGGGCTGTTGGGATAGAAAAGAATTATCAGAAATTAAAGTAGTTGCAGGGATGGCAATAGATAAAGGCGAAAATGCAAAATACAAAGTGACAGTGGAGGCGTTGAATGCTGCTGAATTAAATACACAATCTGCAGCTGGAAATTCGCCTACGTTGGTTGAAGGTATTGAAGGGGATTCCGTCTCCGAAATTACCCATCTTTTCAATGAGTATTATTCGCAGTTTCTAATCTTCTCTCATATGAAAGTGCTCGTAATTAGCGAGGAAATAGCAAATGCAGGGAGACTTGACTTTATTGATTTTTTAGAAAGAAATAGAGAAATTAGAGATGATTTTAATATTATTATTGCTAAAGATGGAAGGGCAGAAGATATTTTAAAAGTAACTGCCCAAGATAGAAAGGCATCTTCTTTAAAGCTATCTCCACAAATGGATCATTTGCTGGAGGACTGGGGAGGAGACCCTGGAATGAGCATTATTAATTTTATCTCCGAACTTAATTTGGAAGGAAAAGAACCAGTACTTGCTACTGTCCGGTTAAAGGGTGATGTAGAAAAAGGAATGAGCATGGAAAATATTACGAAGGTAACGCCTGATGCGATTGTAGTGGTAGATTCGTTGGCGATTTTTAAAGATGGCAGGGTGATAGGTTTTCTTAGCTTAGAGGATTCCAGAAACTATTTATGGACAAGAAATGATTTAAAGACAACTTCATTGACCATTGAATGTAAAAAAGGAGACTATAGTGCGATTCGAGTAACAGAGTCACAAACAGAAGTAACTTCTAAAATGAAGAACGGGAAGCCTTCTTTTCATGTGAGTATAAAGGCGGAAGGATTTATTGAAGGAACACAATGCTATAAAAGCGTGGAAGAGCTAGGTACGATTGCGAAATATGAAAAGTTAATCAATGAAACTTTTTCAAAAAAAATAACGGATACTATTACGAATGTTCAAAGACAATACCAAGCAGATATTTTCGGATTCGGAGAAGTGATGAGAAGACAAGAATTTAACTCCTTTATGAAGGTAAAAGATAAATGGAATGAAGAATTTGCAAAAGGAGATGTAAAAGTAGATGTGAATTTTGTTCTTAGAAGATCGGGAATTCGATCTAAGAGCTTCTTAACAGAAACGGAAAAATAAATACTGCTGAATTAGAAAAACTGTTCACTGCGAACAGTTTTTTCTTAGCCCTTTTTAGGATTAGCCTCTTCTAAGACTAAAGTTGTAGAGGAAAATCAAGCTAAGGCATGTTATGAAAAAAACAGGAAGAAGGTAACATAGTAGATAAGAAAGGAGCGAATACACAAAATGAAAAAATTTGGTTTATTTCTTATTGGAGCAGTAGCCTCTATTATACTTTTATCACAGATAGGTCCATTACTAGGTTTAGTTATTAGTGCAGTAATTCTTTATTTTGCCTTTAAACAATATGTAAAAGCAACAAGTACAACAGGCAAAATAGGGTGGGGGATTGCAGGAATCATCATGCTCGTAATAACTGCAAGTAATCTGCCAGCAATTATTGGATTGGCAGCCGTTTATGTACTGTATCTTGTTTATAAAAAATGGAACAACAACAAAAAACAATCGATTATTTCAAAAAATTCATCTGACGACCCATTTCAAAATTTTGAAAAGCAATGGTCTGAATTAAATAAATAAGGAGAGATAATAACATGACAAATTTATTAGAAAGAATGAAAAATACCGTTTTGGCTGACATTAATAATTTATTAGACAAGAAGGAAGAGAAAAATCCACTTGCTCTTTTAAATCAATACGTAAGAGAATGTGAAAAAGAGACAGATAAAGTAAAAAAATTGGTGGAAAGACAATATAAATTAAAAGAAGAATTCTCCAAAGAATTGCTTCATGCAGAAGAGATGGCAGAAAAAAGAAAAAGGCAGGCTGAGGTTGCTAGTAAAGCAGGAGAAGAAGAGCTTTATTCCTTTGCTCAGCTGGAACAAAAAAATTATGAAGAAAGAGTAATACGTTTAAAAGAATCGTTGAGAAATACTGAACAGCAATTGCATGAGATCGAAACAAAATATATGGATATGAAACATAAATTAAAAGACATGAAGATTCGCCAAATGGAGCTAATGGCAAAGGAAAATATCACAAAAGCACACCATACGATGAATAAAGTTTTGGAAGAAAAACAAGCAAAACCAACAAATCAAGCACGCTTTACCGAAATGGAACAATATATTGAAAAACTAGAGAACAAGATAAATACAGAATACTATAAACAAACAATGGATGAAAAATTAGCAGAATTAGAGAAAGATATGCTAAAAAAAGAAGATGACTCCATTTCCTTATAAAAAAATGGTATCCTAAAAGAGGCTGGAGCTACAAAAGCCAGCCCCTTTTATTTTTGATATAGACAAAAAAGAAAGAATTAAATAAAATTTCAAAGGTTGTTTTTAATAAATTATGTAGGTAACCACGTTGTCAAACGGTTGATTGGAACGGAAGGTGCGAGACTCCTGCGGGATTAGTGGGATAGGTGAGACCCCGCAGGCGGAACGAGGCCACTGAAAAAGTATAGTTATCCAAATTAAATGAGGATTTGAGTCTTTAAAAGCGAATAATAAGTTGGTTTGGAGAGGTGACCGCTTGACTCCTATGGGAGCTGCGAGAAAGTCCGAGACCCTGCAGGAGCGTGAGCTGTGAAGCGGCTCGGCGCTCCCCGCGGAAAGCGAGCATCCTGGAGTGGAAAGCAACCTACTCATTCAACGTGTACTGTCATTTTTAGTCGGTCTTAATTTAATGATTTAGTATTAGCCATTTATTTTTTGTGGGGAGAAACAATCAAATTTTCACCATAATAAAACAAAGAAGGGAGAGAATAGCCAATGTTTAAACAACTAAAAGATAATTATGCAAATTGGGTTTATGTGGTTGGAGGGTTTTTATTATTAGAACTCTTTGTCTTTAATCCAGGACTAATCTTTTCCCTTCTTGTTTCAATTGGCATGATGTATATATCAAAGAAATCACTACAAGGCGGAATTGGAAAAATCCTTTTCTGGGTTGGTTTACTGCTTTTAATCGTTAGTATTCTAAATATGATTACCGTAAAAATAATTTTATTGACGATTCTTGCCTATTATCTTTTTCAATTATTCCAAAAGAAGAACACTACCGATGTAATTAAACCAATTATTAAAGATAAGGAAACGGAAACTCTTACAGAAGAGCCAATAATTAAGAAAAAGTCCTTATTTACTAATTCATTCTATAATCGCAATATTACTCCAGATCATGTCTATGAATGGAATGATATTAACATTCAATGTGGAATAACGAATACGACGGTTGATCTTAGCTATACTGTTTTGCCAGAGGGAGAAACGGTCATCATGATTAAAAATATTGTAGGTGATGTGAAGTTATATATCCCTTATGATATGGAAGTTAGCATCAATCACTCCGTTTTATTTGGTTCTTATCATATATTTGGCGAAGAAGAAGAGAATGTATGGAATAAAAATGTAAGTATTCGGACTGCTAATTTTGATCAAGCAGAAACAAGAGTAAAAATTTTCACCACCTTTATTGCTGGTAGCTTAGAGGTGAAAAGAATATGAGTATTATTACGAGACAAATTTTGTGGGGAGTATGTACATCCCTTCTTTTACTTGTATTCTTTTCCATTTGCTATTTAGTTGTTTTTCCTCCAGCAAACTGGGAAGCTTTGTGGGAAAAAGAGTTAATGGACGTTCCGTTCATTTTATTTTTAACAAGCGTTGATATTACATTAGGTATCCTAATTGGTTATTTGTCCGGGTTTTCTTGGAGAAAACAAATTCGTTCCATTGAAGCAATGTTACATACGATGGATAAAATGGAGTATCATCCCTTGCAGCCCATTGGCTCAACAGAGGAGCTGCAATCATTAAGCTATAAAATGATTCAATTGCAGAATCAATTAGTAGAACAAACGAAGCGCTCACAAAAGCTTGTGAATGAGAAAGCGGAAGATCAAGCAGTGAAGGTTCAAAGTGTCATTATCGCAGAACGAAATAGACTAGCAAGAGAGCTACATGATTCTGTTAGCCAACAATTATTCGCAGCATCTATGCTGTTGTCGGCGATTAACGAAACAAGACCGAAAACAAATGATCATGAATCAAAACAGTTACAGCTAGTAGAGGATACAATTCAACAATCTCAATTAGAAATGAGAGCTTTATTGCTTCATTTAAGGCCAGCTGCTTTAAAAGGAAAATCATTAAAGGTAGGAATCCTCGAATTATTACATGAATTGCAGCAAAAGGTATCTTTAGAAATAGAATGGAAATTAGAAGATATTGATTTAGATAAAGGAATTGAGGATCATCTTTTTCGGATTCTTCAAGAATCTGTATCCAATACATTAAGACATGCAAAGGCAAATTACTTAGAAGTTCAGCTTATTAAAAGAGAAGCTTTTGTCATTTTACGAATAATAGATGATGGTGTCGGCTTTAATGTGGATAAAAGAAAGGCAGGGTCTTATGGTCTTCAAAATATGCATGAAAGAGCAGCAGAGATTGGCGGAGTATTAAAACTAATTAGCTTGGAAACGAAAGGTACACGTCTAGAAGTAAAAGTTCCAATTTTGGAAAGAAAGGAGGATACAAATGATTAGAGTATTACTAGTTGATGATCATGAAATGGTACGAATTGGAGTTTCCTCTTATTTATCTGCACAAGCAGATATTGAAGTAGTGGGAGAAGCAGAAAATGGAAGAAAAGCAGTGGAGCTTGCACTTCAATTAAAACCGGATGTTATTTTAATGGATTTAGTAATGGAAGAAATGGATGGAATTGAAGCAACACGCCAAATAGTAGAAGCATGGGAGGCTGCAAAGATTATTATTGTCACTAGTTTTCTTGATGATGAGAAAGTCTATCCAGCTTTACAGGCGGGTGCAACTAGCTACATGCTCAAAACATCGAAGGCTAGTGAAATAGCAAGAGCTGTGCGCGAAACCTTTCAAGGCCAAATTGTGCTAGAACCAGAAGTAACCGATAAAATGATGACAAAAATGCGGGAAAAGAAAGCAACTCCTCTGCATGAAGAATTAACCGCGAGAGAAATGGAGATTCTTCTATTAATGGCAGAGGGCAAAAGCAATCAGGAAATTGCTGATCATTTATTTATCGCTTTAAAAACGGTAAAAACACATGTTAGCAATTTACTTAGCAAACTACAAGTACAGGATCGAACGCAGGCAGTCATTTATGCTTTTAAGCATTCCCTTGTAGAATAAGTAAGCCAAAACCCCTTTAATATACGGAATAATCCCTTAATCAAATGTTTAATTAATACATTTCTCTCTCTTCTATTGAGAAAAAGACAAACTAGGAAAATATTTTTCGAACTTGTCTCATATGATGGTAAAGAAGAGAAAAATAAACACACATCTTTTACGTATACGTTTGTGGAAGATAGATTGAGGGAGAGATTCATGAGTTCATTTTACAAAGGGACCTTCTTATTAATTGTAACAGCGTTTTTTGGCGAATGTATTGAATTCATCGTTAATATGATAATGGCACGGGAACTGGGAGAGCATGGACTAGGATTATTCATGACAGTGTTACCTACTATTTTTCTCATCGTTCTACTTGCTACCTTTGAGTTACCAACATCTATTTCAAAATTTATAGCAGAGAAAGATTCGAAGTATCATTTGTCGATGCTTCAGCAAGTATTAAAGTGGACGATCATTTCTACTATTTTTCTAACCATCATCGCATCTATCATCATACCTTTTATCCCAATTTTTAATTCCTATCATCCACTCTTAAAATGGCTAGTCATTCTCCTGCTGCCGATTATTTCCTTCACTTCTATTGCAAGAGGTTATTTTATGGGGAAACAGCAGATGGGGAAAATTGCAGCTTCTAATTTTTTGAAAAAAATCATTCAGCTTGGATTATTGGTCTTCTTATTTCAGTGGTTTTCCTTTGACTTAAATACCTCTGTATTAATTGCCTTTTTTACAATTGTCGGAAGTGATACAGTCGTATTACTGTACTTAATGCATATGTTTTTCGTACAGTATCAGCGGATTAAAAAAGGGAAAAATGAAATCATGAATGGAAAGGTAATTTGGAAAGATTTATTATCCGTATCTATTCCAACAACGGGTCTTCGAATCTTTCATGCGCTGACTCATGCAATTCAGCCTTTTTTAATTAAAGGAGCGTTAGTGGCTTCAGGAATTACGGCAGCAAACGCAACAGAGCAATATGGAATGCTTGCTGGAATTGCGATGACGATTGGATTTTTCCCAGCCTTTATAGCCCATAGCTTTATGACAATGTTGATACCGACCGTTTCGAAAGCATATGTCCAAAATGACTATACAAAACTGCAAAAACTATTGCAGCAGGTCATGATTATTACCGCTATCTACGGAACGATTGCTGTTGGGATTTTTTATTTTTACGCGGATACATTGACAATGACCTTTTTTCATTCCACTCAGGCAGCAATAATTGTTCAGCTTCTATGGCCGTATTTTTTACTACATTATTTTACGATTCCAATGCAAGCGTACTTAATTGGCTTGGGATTGCTAAAGGACGCGGTTTTTCATAGTATTTGGTCAACTTCTTTCTCCTATGCAGCGATATATTATTTAGGTTCTTTAAGTCAGCTTCAAATGAGTGGAATCGCGATTGGAATGAATGTAGGGGCAGTCATTTTAGTATCGTTACATTATTTAACAATATGCAAAAAAATAGGGATTTCGATATGGTTAACACCAGTAAATAAACTTCATTAAAAATTTTTGTTAAAAAAAGTGTAGGGATTCGTACGTTGCAAAACGTTTATTAAGTAGAATCGTAAAAAAAGGGAAGGGGAAAGCGAAAGAAAATGGAATCCCTAATAGATAAAACGCAATTAGCGGAAGAAAATCAAGAGGAATTATTTGAACAGGTAGTGAAAGAATACGGAAAATCAATTTATATTTATATAGTATCACTCGTGAAACATAAAGAACTAGCAGAGGACTTGTATCAAGAAGTATTAATTTCTGCTTATACATCGTTTGGATGCTTTGAGGATTTTCAGAAAGTAAAAAGCTGGCTATATAAAATAGCTCTTAATAAATGTAGAGATTATTGGAGAAAAGAAAAAAAATCGAAGAAATTTTGGGAAGAGTCTGTCTATACATATGCCAGAGATACTTCAGATGTACTGGAACCAGAGGAAACATTAATGAGCAAATGTGATAAAGAGGAAATGATTGATACACTAGAAGAACTTCCTAATATGTATAAAGAGCCTTTACTCCTTTTCTATTACCATAATCAAACATTAGTGGAAATTAGTACTCATACAAAAACACCGTTATCCACGGTGAAAACAAGAATGAAACGAGCGAAGGATCAATTAAAGCCTAAGGTCATGAATAATAAAATTGCTTATTTATAAAATGAAACTTGCAGTAGTGGGGAATGTTCATCCACTCATTGATTTGTTGATATCACTGGAAAAATTGCTATTTATTGCACTCTTAACGGACAGTAAGTCTCTCACCTGCAAGCTTTATGAGAATTCGAGGAAGATAGGTGGGAGATCAACTATCCGTAAAGGTCCGAATGGTTTAACTAACTATCAGAGGGGTATGAAGGAAAACCGCCTCTTATGGAAGTTTCGCTTTATTGAATATTGATAGTAGTCGGGTGCTAAAATTGGGATGGAGCATTGGTTTTCCTTTCGAATGCTCGATATTCTAATTGATTTTAGAACACTTCTAATGGACTTGGATTCCATTCCTAGTGGATAAGTGCAGCCACCATGTAGTTGCTATTCAAATCCTGTAATAATAGACTTAAGTTTCTGCTAATTTGTCATTTCTTTGTTTATTATAGTAATTCACCGAATACATGGCACCTTCATTTACCATATTATTATCACCAATATCATCTGGAGCGGGATTTCCTGCTTTCGAAAGTAAATCATCTTTTTGCGTAGTATTGAATTTGTTTTTAAAGCGAGTAAGCATATCTTTTCCTTTATGTGTGAAAAGGAAAAAACTTCCCACTCCTGCCCCAACGATTGCAAAGGTACGCATTGAATTTTTTCCAAACATTCGAGAATCCCTCCTATTTTTTTACTAGTCCTTCTTGTTTCATTCCTATTCTTTATTTACCCCATTTTAAGTTTTACAAACTACGATCAGGGAATAATAATAGAAAAGCTAGTAAGGGGGATTCAAGTGAATAAATACCGTTTAGAGAACTGGGATTGGTATCAGTTGTTAGAAGAAGCGGATATTGGGGAAGTTTCCTTTGAAAAGGGACCGTTAATAAATACTTGGTTTCGCGAAATCAAAGATAACCGAAATAACTATCTTCATATTGATACCTCTGTAGAAGATCAGGAAACATTAAGTGGCTCCCTTATATACCATCGGGAGATAGATAAAAGAGAAGAGTATGAAATTTTTCATTTCTATTTATCAAATGATACATTAATCACCTTTGATTATAAAGATAATAGTTTGCATATCGATAGAAATAACTTCATCCAGGAAATAAAGCGAGCACAAACGCCGATTGAAGGGTTTATGGTTATTTTAGGGAAAATACTGACAGAGATTTTGTACCATATCGATTCATATGAAGAGCAATTGGATGAATTGATTTGGGATGTAAAACAGAGAAATAGTATAAAGACATTAGATAAAGTATATCAATCTAGACATGAACTTCTTATTTGGAAGAATGTCATGATCCCCTTTCTCGAAATAAGATACTCGTTAGAGGAGGCATTTGGAGAGAAAATTACAAAGGGAAAAGAATATGCTCGTGTCAGTAAAAGAATGGAGCGAGGATTAACCTTGGTGGAAGAATACCAGAAGGAATTAAATAACCTTGTCGATTTTGAAGAAGTCGTATCGCAGCATAGAGGGAATGAAATTATGAAAACTCTTACGGTGTTTACTACGCTATGCACCCCAATTATGGCTTGGGGTGCATTATGGGGAATGAACTTTAAAATAATGCCAGAGCTAGAATGGAAGTTAGGCTATCTGTTTTCTTTAGCAATTATTATTGGGTCTACTGTCGTTGTATTTTTCTATCTCAAATCAAGAGGGTGGATGGGAGATTTACTAAAAGTACGGAAGAAAAATTCTTTTTTTCGATAGCTCTTTTCCAATCAAAATTAGACTCTCCATAATAAATTAGCATATAATAATGATGGTAGATATGATATTTATATTAAATAAAAACTCCCACAGGTTATGCAAGGAGGATGTATGGAAGAGTCTAAATTTTGTAGTGAATCACTTGTTGTAAAAACAAGCATTGTTTTTCCAACAGACACAAATACTTATGGAACATTATTTGGCGGTAAGTTAATGGCATATATAGACGATACTGCTGCCATCTCAGCTATGCGACATGCAAGAAGAGGAATCGTTACGGCTTCGACCGATTCTGTTGATTTTTTGTATCCGATTCATGAAGGGAATGCTGTTTGCTTAGAAGCTTTTGTGACCTATACGGGATCTTCATCTATGGAGGTTTTTGTAAAAGTAACTGCGGAAGATTTAATTTCCGGAGAACGGCATTTATGTGCACTCAGTTTTCTAACGATGGTTGCTATTGATGAGCATGGAAAACCGACAAAAGTTCCCAAAGTAATCCCACAGACAGAAGAAGAAAAGAGTTTATATGAATCTGCGAAGGAACGAGCAGAAGCAAGAAAGAAACGGAAGAAAGAAACAGAAGAGCTTGCAAAAAAATATAGAAGTTTAGGATGAGTGATAGAGAAATGTCATTTTCTCAAATGGAACAATCGGATGATTCGCTAAATAGTGGAAGAAGTTGTCGAAGGGATAATGCTTGATGATATAAGATTCCCCAAATGGTAAAAAAACGATATTAGATGCTGTCGAAATATCAAATTATTTTCCAGGAAATGATGGGAATTTCCGATATCTTGTCTAATAACATTGTCTGATTTTGCAGGGGGGATAGATTTCATTTTTTCCTTGCCCATATATTATCCTCATTACTACAAGGGATAGATGCTAGGAGGTAAAAATGAAAATATTTTCCCTTTCCTATTTTGTTGTCACAAGGAAGATTGACTTACATATTCAAATCGAAGAAGAAGAAAAAAGTCTCATTTTATGGAGTGATAGAGTTACAAGTGAAGAGCATACATTTCATTTAAAGGCGATACATGACATTTCTTTTAAACCATCACCAAATCGCTATAAAATGCTTTACTTGCATACAAATAGAGGTGTATTCTCTTTTGTTGTAAAAGATAATCCTGAGGAAATGATTCAACTAATCAAAAGTCGTTTGGAGGATTATCAATAAAAGGGATAAAGTGCAGCTGTTTCTTTATCCTACTCTTAACGGACAGTAAGACTCCCATCACAAGCTAATGAGAATTTGAGGAAGATAGGTGGGAGATCAACTGTCCGTAAAGGTCCGAATGGTTCAACTAACCATCAGTGGGGGATGAAGGAAAACGCCCACTGATGGAAGTTTCAATTTATCAAAAAAGGTTTGAGCAAGGAGGTTATGGGCCTCTTTACTCAAACCTTTCTAATCTTTTTGGGACAGAATGCCGAATATACGTAAGATACTTATAAATAAATTTAGGAAATCGAGGTATAAATTTAAGGCCATTAAAGGGACCTGATCTGCTGTTACGCCATGATGCTTCATTCGATTGAAATCATAAAGAACATAGCCACTAAATACAAGTACACCGACAAAGGAGTATGCAAGCATTCCGCCTGTTGCTAATGGCCAGAAGATATTAAAAATACCGATAGCAATTAAGGCTATTAAGGAAGCAAGTAACATCCCTCTTAAGAAAGAAAAGTCGCGCTTCGTTTTTGTCGCGTAAATAGCGACACCAGCAAACACAACGGTTGTAGTTCCTAATGCGTTGATGACAACATTTCCTCCGCCTGTTGATACATAATAAGATACGATTGGAAATGTAGTAATCCCTGAAATAAACGTAAAGGTAAATAAGAAACCGTAGGATAATGATTTTCCTTTTCTCGCAAAAATGGCAATTAATAAAAGAACGACTTCTAAAATAGACAATGGTAAGAATAAATAGGTTGGGACAAAATTACCAATCATCGTGCCGATAAAAGCTATTCCAAGAGAAAGGGCAAAAGTTCTTAAAACAGAGGGCATATATTCATTACTTGGACTATGCATACATTTTTCTTCACTCCAGTATTGAGTTTTGGTTTATAAGATACTACGAAAACACTCTCTAAGAAGTTTCAATTTATTTTTCGCGAACAGCTTCTGCTTTTAATAAATCGCGGATTTCTTTTAATAATTCTTCTTTTGTATCTACTGTTACAGCTTCTTCTTTGACTTCTTCCTTTTTCTTAAATTTACTTATTAAACGAACTACTAGAAAAATAGAGAAAGAAATAATGAAAAAATCAACAATGCTTTGTATGAAATTACCATATTTAATATCTTCATATTTCCATGAAGAAAAGTTTACTCCAAGTATAAAGTAAGTGAAGAGGGGCATAATCAAATCCTGAACTAATGAACTGACAATTTTGCTGAATGCTGTGCCAATAACGACCCCAACTGCTAAATCAATTACGTTTCCTTTTATTGCAAATGCTCTAAATTCTTTCCACATATAATCCTCCTGAAATAAATCTTTTGTTTCCATTATTGGTTATTAAGATATAATTATTCTTACATGAAAAATATGTCATTTCAAGCCTCTTCTATTGATAAAATAGGTTAAAAAGGAATAAGGGGAAGCCTGAAAAATTAGTATATTACTTTAAAATTTAAAAATGGTTCTTTTGGCTCATTTTCGGTTATTTCTATATGCTGTACTTTTGCGAAGCGATTTCCTTTTTTTAGTTTTTCTACAAAAGTATGTAGTGTATCGGGTGAAGCAACGGCAATACATTCAACAGTGCCATCTGTTTTATTTCGAACCCAGCCAGTTACATGGTTTTCTAAAGCTAAAGTTTGTACAAAGTATCGAAAACCAACTCCTTGTACCCTTCCGCTAACAATAAGATGAAATTGCTTCATTTTTTACCTCCTCATGGAATAACTTCTTATAGATGATGAGAACCATTTGCTTTTTCTATCAATCATCTCATATTTATTTGTATTGTCGCAAGTTGGGTCATTAGATGTGGAGAAGAGCTGCAGAAAATAGTCCATATGTTGTGTGTGAATGGTCTTGGGAATGGGGAGGAAAGTTGTTGGAAAAAGCTAGATTTGTAGATTGGAGAGCAATTTGGTACTATTAATAGGTATGTATCAGGGCTCTGACAAAATTTTAGTACTATTCTTTGTGAGCCTTAAATAAAATAACTTATGGTGAGAGTGCCATTTTTTGATGAAAAGGGCAACAAATAACCGTAATCGAAATATTTATTCTCCTAATAGAGGAGAATAGATGTGTTTGAAAAATAGGAGAAATATAATGAAAAGAAATAAATATATCTGGCTGTTATGGGTCGGAGTAATTATAATTGCAGGAATTTTAGTGGCTTCCATGGTGAATTCTTATTTAACAGATAAACAAAAGAATGAGATTGACAAAAAGCATGTAGTTATTAAGAAAGATTTACAATGGGTAGAAGAAAATGCATATTTTGAAATAGATATGAAAGTCAAAGAGAAAGCGTATCAGGTATTTATTGTAGGTGAAGGGGAAAGGAAGTATCAGCAAGTCGAAGATAATGAATTTGGAAAAAAAGATGATACGATTGTAACTGGAGACTTTTCCTTTTACTTATGGACAGAAGAGTACGGAAATGAGGTAGTGAAACAGGAGCTTGAATTACCAAATCCGATGACTTTTAATTTGTCACAAAAAAATACAGGAACATTTCTTGTTAATCAGCAAAATATTGCAGCCATTTTTCAAGGGAAAGAAGCAAATGAAGTAATGGCTTATTTCTATACTATTCATGGTGAGAAATTGGTTACTTTGACAGATTATGGCATGCAAATATACAGTAAAAATATTAAAAACATTCAACAAAAATATATACAGACATTAAGAAAAAAAGATAATGAAATAATGGAATTTGATACATGGATGCTTGAGCCAAAGAATGGGAAATTATTAAAAGTGGATGGAACTTCTATTGAAAATAAGAAAATCATTAAAAATTGGCTGGATAAGGAAGAGTTTTATTTTCCGTATAAGAATTTAAGCATCACATCAAGCTTAATAAATTTAGCGGAACAAGGAATGTTAATAGGTGCTCAATATCCAATTGGTACCAATATAAAAGAGATAAAGAAAATAAACTCGAATTATACGGATGCTGATTATAATCAGAGATACAATCAATTAGATCTTCCAGAGGTGACTTATTACTATGATAAGGGCACGGAACTGGTTACCTCTATTTCAATCCCTGGAATTCGATTAAAAGAAACGGTGCAGTCTATTCAAGATACATTAGGGAAGCCTGAGGATTTTGTTACAAAAGAAGATGGGTATGTTGCGACATATTTAGCAGGAAAATATAAACTAATGATCCAATTAGATTTATCTCAAAGGATTAAATCAATTCGATTAGTAAAATAGGATTTTTTATTGTATCAAAAATAAGGATGTTCCATGGAATGTTAGATAAATCGTAACCATTCCATGAGACATCCTTTCTTTCAATCTATTTCGGGAGGTAGGTGCTTAAAAAGCCCAATCGCCATTACGGAACACTGCTTCTACTGTACCATCTGCAGTAATACCATCAATGTTCATTTTGTCTGAGCCAATCATAAAGTCGACATGTGTAATACTGTCGTTTAATCCTTTTTCTGCTAATTCTTCGCTAGACATCTTTTTTCCACCTTCGATACAGAATGCATAGGCACTGCCGATTGCTAAGTGGTTTGATGCATTTTCATCAAATAATGTATTGTAGTAAAGAATGTTAGATTGTGAAATTGGAGAACGATGTGGTACTAAAGCAACCTCTCCAAGATAATGAGAGCCTTCATCTGTTTCTACTAATTGACGAAGAATTTCTTCTCCTTCCTCAGCCTTCACTTCAACAATACGTCCATCTTTAAAGGTAACAGAGAAATTATTAATAATGTTACCACCATAGCTTAATGGTTTTGTACTTGATACAGTTCCATTTACACCTGTTTTATGAGGAACAGTGAAAACTTCTTCTGTCGGCATATTTGCCATGAATTCAAAACCTTTTTCATTGATAGAGCCTGCTCCACACCATAGATGTCCTTTTGGAAGCTCAATAGTTAAATCTGTACCTGGAGCTGTGTAATGAAGCTTTTGGTATGCTTTCTCATTTAAGTAATCTACTTTTGTATGAAGTGTTTTATCATGCTCTTTCCAAGCTTGGATTGGATTATCTCGATCCACTCTAATTGCTTTGAAAATAGCATCCCAAAGTAATTCTATTCTAGTATCTTCCGGAGCGTCAGGGAAAACAAGGTTTGCCCAAGCTTTTGAAGGAACAGCGATTACAGTCCAGCTTACTTTATCGGACTGTACATATTTTCGGAACTGGCTTAAAGCTGTGCCAGAAGCTTTTTGGAAATTACTGATTCTTTCAGAAGCAATCCCTTTTAAAAGGTCTGGACTTGAAGATACTACAGACATGAAGGCTGCTCCTTCTTCTGCAAGTGCAATTGTTTCTTTTGCTCTCCATTCAGGATATTCCGTGAATGCTTCGTCTGGTGCCAATTCATATTTTGTGCGAGTAACGACATCATCACCCCAGTTAACAACAACATTTTTTGCACCAATTTGGTATGCTTCTTTCACTACTAAACGAACAAATTCAGCCGATTCAATGGATGTATTGATAACAAGTGTTTGTCCTTTTTGGATGTTAACGCCGACCTTTACTGCCAGTTCTGCATACTTCTGCAGATTTTCTTGAAATGTACTCATATTTTTATTCTCCTTTTCTATAAGCTATTAGCTCTATGTATGAGCAAGAATCCCATGGATGGAATGGATGCTGCTTCTATTGTAGCTTTTTTAGAAAAAGAAATAAACTGATTCATCGTAACATTAGGATAATAATTGATAGTATTCAGAGGAGCATGACAACTAGGCTGTATTTTTTGTTAGAATAGAGGTGACGATTATTCAAGGAGGATTATATGTCTAATAAATTGCAGGCAGTTATCTTTGACTTTGACGGGGTAATAGCAGATACTGTCCCTAATTATTACGAAGCAACGAAAAAAATGGCGATGGAAATCGGTGCACCTTTTACAAGAGAGGATAATTTAAAGTATCAGGGAGTACCAAGAAAGATTCTTATTGATGATTTAGTGGCACGGACAAATAAAGTTTTCACGGAATTAGAAAAAGAAGTGCTAGGCAATCGGAAAAGTGATTACTATAAAGTCTTAATTAGTGAATTTACCGTTGAAAATATGTTGCCAGGAATGTATGCGTTTCTGAAAGAATTGAAGGATGCAGGTATAAAATTTGGAATTGCGTCCTCTAGTTCCAATGCTCCTTATCTTTTGGAGCGTTTTGGAATTCGAGACTGGTTTGAATGTATCGTAGATCCTCATTCTTTAAAGAGGGGAAAACCAGATCCAGAAATATTTTTAACAGCTGCGGATTGTTTAGGGGTTGATTATGCTAATTGTGCTGCAATAGAGGATGGGCAAGCAGGATTAAGCGGGATATTACAAACACCTATGTTTGCTGTTGGAATTGGGGAAGGGGAAGTTTTTGAAAAAGCAGATTGGCGTGTTTCCTCGACTTTGGAATTAAAGGCTGATACTTTATTAGCGAAATTTAATAAGAGATAAGAGGTTGGGGGACATAAATAGAAGATTTGTAAAGGCGAATTATTATCCAAAATGGTTTTCATATGCTTGGTGAACGCCATTTAGCCTATGGTTTTAGTCAAAAGTGGTTTTCATATGCTTGGTGAACGCCATTTAGCCTATGGTTTTAGTCAAAATGGTTTTCATATGCTTGGTGAACGCCATTTAGCCTATGGTTTTAGTCAAAAGTGGTTTTCAAATGCTTGGTGAACGCCATTTAGCCTATGGTTTTAGTCAAAATGGTTTTCATATGCTTGGTGAACGCCATTTAGCCTATGGTTTTAGTCAAAAGTGGTTTTCATATGCTTGGTGAACGCCATTTAGCCTATGGTTTTAGTCAAAAGTGGTTTTCAAATGCTTGGTGAACGCCATTTAGCCTATGGTTTTAATCAAAAGTGGTTTTCATTCGCTAGATGAACGCCATTTAGTCTATAGTTCCTATCAAAAGTGGTTTTCACTTGCTTGCTGAACGCTATTTTTTCCATAGGGGAGCATATCATTCAAGCTGTGTGGGTAATAGCTACAAACTATATAAAACGCTTTCTTAAAAGCTAATTAAAAAGCCAAACAATCAAACTTTCGTGTAATTGTTTGGCTATAACTTGAGCTAAGACACATTTGTCCTAGCCTTTTAGCATTCTATTCTTCTTTTTTCATTGCAGCTTTTAACAGGTCACCCAAACTGTTTCCAAAGCTTTCGTCTTTACTATATTTTTGAACTAGTTTTCGTTCTTCTCTTTTGTTTATCGTTTTTTTACGATCTGTCGCTTTTTCCACAACATTACAGTTTCTACATTGGAAATAGGTTCCAGCTACACCGTCATGAATCTCCATTTTCTTATGGCATTGTGGACAGCGTTTATTTGATAGTTTAGGATCCTTTCTTTTGCTGAAGGAACAATCTAAACTCGAGCATACAAGGATTTTTCCGTTTTTCGTATTCTTTTCCTTCAAGAAGGAATCACACTCAGGACATTTGGATCCCGTTAAATTTTGCATTTTATATGATTTATCACTATGCTTAATTTCACGGACAAATCGTTTGGTTTGATCTTTGATTTGCTCCATAAATTGTTTAGCATTTGCTTTTCCTTTAGCTATATCCTCTAACTCCTGTTCCCACTTTGCTGTTAAATCTGGAGTAGTTAAATCATCGTTAACAAGATTAATTAGCTGTTTCCCTTTAGAGGTAGAATGTAATTTGCCATTTTGTCTTTCTAGCACTTCAGAGGAAAGAAGTCTTTCGATAATTTCTGCACGTGTAGCCGGCGTACCAAGACCAAACTTCTCCATTTTCCCTAGAATATCAGCCTCCGTAAAACGAGAAGGGGCTTCAGTGAATTTTTGTTCCATTATCACGGATTGGACTTTTAATTGTTTTCCCTTTTGAAGCTGTATGCTTTTGGTGGAATCAGTTTTACGGTTATCTAAAGCTTTAAAGCCTAAATCTAATACATTTGTCTCTTGGGCAACAAAGTTTTCTCCATTGATATTTAACGTAGTAGAAATCGTTTCATACTTATATTTTGGATAAAATAATGCCAAAAATCTTTTTACAATTAAATCATAAATCTTTACTTCCTCATTATCTAACCGATTTAAAAAAACTGGCTGTTCGGTTGGAATAATCGCATGGTGATCGGACACTTTATTGTTATTAAATACATTATTTGCCTCGACTTTGCCTTTATTGCGTAAAACAGGCTGTACTTCTTCTTTAAATGCCCCAGAAATACTTTCTAATCGATCAAGCATAGTTGCCTTCATATCTGTCGTTAAGTAGCGTGAATCCGTTCTTGGATAGGTCACAAGTTTATGTTGCTCGTATAGTTTTTGCAAAACATTTAACGTCTTCTTAGCAGAAAAACCAAATCTTCTATTTGCGTCACGTTGCAACTCGGTTAAATCATAAGGCAATGGTTGATGTTCTGCTTTTTCTTTAATGGTAAGGGACTCGACAACCGCTGGCTTTCCTTTCGAATTGGAGACAATCTGTTCTGCTTTTTCTTTAGAAAAGACTCTTCGTTCCTGGTTTTTTTCATATTTTGCTTGCAGAGAGTCTACATTTGCCGTGATAGTCCAATATTCTTTCGGAATGAAGGCTTGAATTTCTTTCTCTCTTTCTAATACCATGGAAAGGGTTGGCGTTTGCACTCGTCCAGCTGATAAGGGATCATTGAACTTTGTCGTTAAGGCTCTAGAAACATTTAATCCAATTAACCAATCTGCTTGCGCTCTACATACAGCGGATTCGTATAAACGATCAAATTCTTTCCCTGGTTTTAACTGCTTAAAACCATCTTTTATCGCACGATCCGTTTGAGAGGATATCCATAAGCGTTTAGTTGGTTTGTTAAAACGGATTTTGTCTAATATCCACCGTGCAACTAATTCTCCTTCTCGACCTGCATCGGTTGCGATAATGCATTCTTTAATATCTTTTCTTTTTGCTAACTGTTCAATTGCTTTGTATTGATGACTTGTTTGTTTCATTACCTTTAATTCCATTTTCTGTGGAATTATTGGCAAATCATCTAGATTCCAATTTTTGTATTTAGGATCATAGTGCTCTGGCATTTTTAATTCAATTAAGTGACCTAAAGCCCATGTAACAATGTATTTATCTGATTCTAAATAGCTTTTATTTGATTTATTGCAGCCAAGCACTCTTGCTATTTCTCTAGCAACACTTGGTTTTTCACATAGCACAAGAGATTTCATGTAAACACCTTCTAACAGAAAATTTTTGGCTGTTTCTTGATTTTTGAATAAAAGTTGGTTGATTACTGTTTATTCAATTTAAGGAAAAGCCTTTTGAGAATTATACGATACCTTCTAGTATAACATGAGATGAGGCTGGTAATAGGATATAGTATTCAATGAGGGGAAGGACTGAGCTTGTTTTTGTTTTTGGGGAATAAGAGGAACGGCGTCCAAGTCTCTTTTTGAACGCCGTATATTGCTTTGTTTTACTCTTCTTGTTCGATTCGATTCTTGAATGCTTCTTGTGTTACAATAAATTCTTCATCTCCAGGAGCATCTTCTGTATGCGTATGCTTTCTTGTGTCTTTTGGAAGCGGTCCTGGATGGTGTTTCCTTTTATGATTAAAATGTTCTCCACGTGCCAATGATAACACCCCTTTCTTACCTTTTTTATTTTTCATAAAAATGGTCTATCCTATGCGAAAGAGAAGTAGAAAATATATAATGGAAATAAGTTAATAAAATAGGAGGGTTCGCGAATGGATTTTTCGTTTCTTGTTTCAGAGGATAAAATTAAAAAAGCGTATCAAAATGGTGAGTTTAACAATCTTCCTGGGTTCGGTAAACCACTTCCCAAAGATAGCTTAGCCTCCGTACCAGAAGAATTGCGAATGGCTTATCGCGTATTGAGAAATGCTGGATATTCTTTAGAAGAAGATAAGATTAGACAGGAATTATTGTCAATGGAAGATCTAATCCGTTCTTGTGAGACAGCAGAGGAGAAAGTGGTTTTACAAAGGAAATATAATGAAAAATTATGGAGATTTAATAAAATAATTAGAAAACGAACAGGCACTAGTCATTCAACGCATTTTTCTGATTATCAGAAGAAGGTGGAGGACCGGTTATTTCCTAAGTGAGTTTTATTATGTTTGGCTGATATAGGTAATTTTGGATCATAAGTGGTAGAATTAGCTGATTATTCGATTTTTTCCTCATAATCAGATTGAATTATTACGAGAAGGTGATGATAATCGCCCTTTTTTGAAAAAAAAGCGGGATTATCGTCATGAATCATGAAGTTATCAAAATTTACATAAAATAAAACTAAAAAAAGGAGGAGAAATGTCGAAAAAAAGGGTAAGACTTAGAAAAGAAATTTTGGAATAAGATAGGTGAACAAGATGGATAAAACGTCATTGATAGGAATTATACTTGCCATTATTGCTGTTGGAGTAGGGATGGTATTTAAAGGAGTAAGCCCAATAGTATTAGTGAATCCAGCGGCTATTCTCATTATTTTAGTAGGTACAGTTGCAGCAGTTGTAATTGCCTTTCCTACGTCAGAGATTAAACGAGTTCCAAAGTTATTTGGAATTTTGTTTAAGGAACAGAGATTACAGGATACGAAAGAATTAATCCGATTGTTTACAGAGTGGGCACAATTAGCTAGAAAAGAAGGTCTCCTTGCTTTAGAGGCAAAAATAAACGAAATTGAAGATTCATTTTTGAAAAATGGCTTATCCTTATCTGTTGACGGACAAAGTGCAGAGTATATTAGAGATATATTAACAGAAGAAATCGAGGCAATGGAAGAGAGACATCGCGCAGGAGCACTTATTTTTACGCAAGCAGGTACCTATGCACCTACATTAGGAGTGCTTGGAGCAGTAATCGGGCTAATTGCAGCTTTAGGAAATATGTCTGATGCTGAAGCACTTGGACATGCTATCAGTGCTGCGTTTGTTGCTACCTTGATGGGGATTTTTACTGGGTATGTTTTGTGGCATCCATTTGCAAATAAGCTGAAAAGAAAATCTCATATGGAAGCAAGTCAAAAATATTTAATGATTGAAGGAGTTTTATCCATTTTAGAGGGAGAGGCACCTAAAGTAATTGAGCAGAAACTAGCATCGTATTTACCAGTTTCAGAAAGAAGACAATTTCTGGAAGGAAACGAAAGTAGTGTGAATGCGAATGAGTAAAAAGAAAAAAAAGAAAGTGCATCATGACGAACATGTAGATGAATCTTGGCTGGTTCCTTATGCAGATATTCTTACGTTATTGTTAGCTTTGTTTATCGTATTATATGGAATGAGTTCTGTCGATGCAAAAAAATTCTCAGCAATAGCAGATGCCTTTAATAGAGAATTACAAGGAGGGACAGGTTTTTTTGAATATCCTAGTCCCGCACCATCGACGAAGAATGAGAATTCAGATGTTGAAATAGTTGATAAAGAAAAACAAGAAGAAACGAAAGATCTCGCTGAAGAGGACTTAAAGGAATTACAGAAACAGCAAGATAAAAAGGAATTGGCAGACATTCAGAAAAAGGTAAATGCCTATATTGATGAGAATGAATTAGGAAATAAGCTTGATACGGAGCTTACTGGGGAAGGCTTGCATGTATCGATTAGAGATAATGTCCTATTTGCTTCAGGAAGTGCAGATGTACGAAGCAAGGATAGAAAAATTGTTTCTGAAATTGCCAATTTACTGGTGATGGACCCACCAAGGAGTATTATAATAAGCGGGCACACTGATAATGTTCCAATTAGTAATTCTCGCTATGACTCAAACTGGGAACTAAGTGTAACTAGAGCGTTAAATTTCATGAAATTACTCCTTGAAAATAAAAAACTTGATCCTAAATCATTTAGTGCTAAGGGGTATGGAGAATTTCAACCGATTGCCAGTAATAAGACTGCTGAAGGAAGAGCAAAAAATAGAAGAGTGGATATTTTAATTCAACCACGAATAGCAACAGAAGACTAACGAATGATAGTCTTTCTGTTGCTGTTTTTTTGTAATTAGGAAGAAGGATGATCGTTATAAGACGAATAGATAAAATTTTTGCAGGAATGAATAAATTATTGTCTTTCTATAAACAAAAGTTTATAATATAAACAAAAGTTTTGTTGAGTTGAGAGGCTATTTTTCTTACTTTATACAATTGCTAGTTTCACTTTAACCTGAGGGGGAGATGGAAGTGAATGATAGAGAGATGTACATACTTCAGCTAATTAAAGAAAATCCCTTTGTGACTCAAAATGAATTAGCGGAGAAAATGGGTCTGTCCCGTTCTGCGGTAGCAGGGTATATTTCTTCTTTAACAAAAGAGGGAAAACTATTAGGACGAGCTTATGTATTACCGAAAAAAAACTTAGACGGCACAACTAACACAATAGGTTAGTTGTGCTCGTTCCATTTGCTCTCAATATTGAGTAAATATGCATTTGGGTCCTTTTTAAACCTTCTCTGTTTTGTGTGTTCAAGTATCCGGTTATTCCACTTATTAGCTTCGTTCTTATAGGTAGAATAGTCAGCTTTCCTTATCTTATTCAAACCGTCTCGTTCATCTGTAACACCTTCAACAAAAACAATGTTTTCACCATGACGAACAATATAACGATTCCAAGTTCGACTACCAGTTATTCGCCTATGCCTTACTTTTGTACGTCTAAAGAATAGTTCTAAATCATTGTTCGTCCTAGGTAAGAGAGGGAAATCGTATATAGTAAAAAGTCCTTTCCAAAAGCCATTACTATATCTTAAAAGATTATCCACAAACGCATGATCCTCTTCCCGATTAAGCTCTTTTTTAATATGATCTAGATACTGTTTTAGTCTATTTTCGACCCAAGAACTTGTTTTATTTTCAGATGGCTCCATAATAGTGGCAATCCGTTTAAAACGCAGGTCCCAACGTTTCACAAGTTGATAATCTGAGTTAAAGTTATCAACATTACTGACTATTCTGAATAGCTTTTCAAGTAAAAGAGTCCCCTTTTTTATCCAGGCATTTTTCAATCGAGTCTTTGATTGATTTTGTTCGTTCATAGACTCGAGTACCAGGTAATTCAAACGGGGGCTTACCATCTTCCAGTAATACGGAGCGAATGGCTGCCACATAATCACTTGCGATTTCATCTTCTAAGCTTTCTGAAGGGGATTCTTCTATTTTTCTCTCGATATCTCGAATTCCCCTTAGCTTCTTTTTAATATTTGTCTTTAACTTTCGGTCCTTTTCCACTAATGGTTTGGCAATATCCTTAAAGTAATGGAACTGACAATACTGATATGGAATGTTTGGTGCGACTTTCTCAATCGCTAAACGGATTGACTGTTGCCCATCACTAATAAACCCTTGAATTGGGTAACCCCAATTAATGATGGGTTGAATAATCCCAACCAATTCTTGAGATGCACTACTCTTTAGATTGTGTGCAGCTAGGACAGTTCCACTTAGTACCTCACGGATTACATAAAGTGTTTCGTTTCCTTTTTCAGGTTGAACGCCATCAATAGAAAGGATTAATCCGTCACTTTCTTCTACGACTTTCTCTAAAATTTCTTTCGTGTTCTCTTCGACAGATGACCTAAGTAGTAACGCGTAGCGTTCATAGAGTTTTTGAACCTGTCTTTCAGAGATTTTAATCTGCTTCTCCGTTAGTATGTCGGTAATTTCTAATCGTGTTTTATGTTCTTTAAAGCGTAAATGACCAATATGAGCAATGACATCCATTCCATATGTAATATGTTTCATACTGAGTTGTTCAGCCTCTGCAGAGCGATAAACGATATGATTATCACAGGAGTTATTTTCGCATCTGTAACCTAGATTGATTACTTTAAATTCACCTTTAAGAGTAGAGATGGTTTTCCGCCATACAGGATGACAGTATGTTAATTTGCCTTCACATTTAGGGCAATGTGTAATCTCAGGAGTATAGTAAATAGATTCAACTGGATTTAACCGATTTTTTGTACGCATAAATAAACACCAACTTAAATAATTTATAAGTCTATTATAACTCATAAACATGGTTGGTGTTATTTATTCCGCGTAAGAAAAAAAAGAAGTTATTTGTATTGGTGGAGCCAATATTGATCGTAAAGTGCAAGCAGAGGAAACGATTCAGTATGGAACGTCGAATCCGGCTTCTACAAGTCAGTCACCTGGAGGAGTTGCAAGAAATATTGCGGAGAATATAGGCAGACTGGGGCTCGAGACCTCTTTATTTACGATCGTAGGAGATGACCATGAAGGGGAATGGTTATTAGATAACACGAAAAATTATGCAGATATCACTCCTTCTCTATTGTCTAATCTGTATAGAACGGGTACATATACAGCCTTGTTAGATTCTGATGGTGAGCTTGCAGTTGCCTTAGCTGATATGTCCATTTATGACAGCATAGATAAAGAAATAATTGATAAAAAATGGGGCTATATAGCAACCTCGGAATTAGTCATACTAGATACTAATTTTTCTGGGGATGTTTTAGAGCATATCATTGTTAGATGTAGGCAAGAAAAAATGGCATTATGTATTACACCAGTTTCTGCACCAAAAGTAAAAAAATTGCCAGAAAACTTGCAGGGAGTTACATGGCTTATTGCAAATAAAGATGAGGCCGAAGTACTTGCTGGAATGAAAATTAAAGAAGAAGGCGATTTCTTTAAGGCAGCCGAAATAATTCTTGCCAAGGGTGTAGAAAAAGTGGTTATTACTCGAGGTGATAAAGGACTTATTTATTTTACTAATTTAGGTGAGGCTGGAGTTATTTTACCTCCTAAAGCAGAAGTGGTCGATGTTACAGGGGCTGGCGATTCACTTGTTTCAGGCATTATGTATTCTCATATTAAAGGCCTAAACACGGAAAATGCCTGTAAAATTGGAATTGCTTGCTCGATCATAACACTTCAATCCAATCAGACAGTAAATCCTTTATTAAATAATAAAAAGCTGCAAGAAATATTCGGAAAAAACTTTCATTAAAAGGAGCATATAACATGAAAATGGAATGGCTAGAATTCTCAAAAGAAGTCTTAGAAGCAAAGAAAAACAATCAACCAATCGTCGCATTAGAATCAACAATTATATCACATGGTATGCCTTATCCTCAAAACGTAGAAACGGCTAAAGAAGTAGAAGATATTATTCGCAAGAATGGGGCAGTGCCTGCAACGATTGCCATTATTGAGGGTAAAATTAAGATTGGCTTATCAGAAGACGAAATTGAATTTTTAGCGAAGAGCGACAATATTGAGAAAGCAAGTAGACGTGATTTGCCTTACCTAATTGCTGGCAAAAAAAATGGAGCAACAACTGTAGCTGCTACCATGATTTGTGCAGAACTTGCAGGGATTAAAGTGTTTGTAACGGGCGGAATTGGCGGTGTTCACAGAGAAGCTGAACAAACAATGGATATTTCTGCAGACTTACAAGAGCTTGCTCAAACAAGTGTAGCAGTTGTGTGTGCTGGTGCAAAATCAATTCTAGATATTGGTTTAACACTAGAGTACCTAGAAACATATGGCGTGCCGGTTGTTGGTTATGGAACAAAGTCTCTTCCAGCCTTCTATACAAGAACTAGCCCATTTGAAGTGAATTTTTCTGTAGAAACTGCAAAAGAAGCAGCAGATATGATTCAAACAAAATGGAATTTAGGACTAGATGGAGGGGTTGTGATTGCCAATCCAATTCCAGAAAAAGATGCCCTTGAGGAAAAATATATTACCGACATTATTGAAAAAGCACTACAAGAGGCGAAGGAGAATAATATTACTGGTAAAAGGGTAACGCCATTTCTATTAAGCAGAGTAAAGGAGCTAACAGAAGGTACCAGCCTTGTAGCTAATATTGCATTAGTTAAAAATAATGCAGAAGTTGGATCTAGAATAGCAGTCGAGTTAAATAAATAATAAAAAGGACTATTTAAAGTAGAATGCCGCCTAAAACCGGTAGCGATTCTTTTTGAATAGTCTATTTATTTTTAAAAAGGGGCTTCTTCTTGAAAAAGTTGAAGCCCCTTCTGTATGATGCCTGCGCTTTTCCATTGCGCATTCTGCGTTACTAGTCTTCTTGTCTTTTTTTGAACTTAACGTATTCTAGAATACCGGCAAAATCATCTTTTGTAATCCCGTCCTCTATAGCTTCTTCTACTAAACTCAACCAGTCTTCGTCTATTCCGTCTATGGCAATATTGTTATTGTCTAGTAGTTCTTCTACATTGGTATCAAGGGTATGCGCGAGTTTCGTTAGCACTTGAAGGGAGGGGTTTTTTTGAATTCCCCTTTCAATGTAACTTAAGTAGGATTTAGAGACACCGGATCTGTCGGAAAGTTCATTGATAGAATAACCTCTTTTTAATCTAAGCTTCTTTATTTTTACTCCAACCAACATGAATATTCTCCTTACCACAAATAGAAGTACCATTTCATTATAACGAACGAATCGTTCAATAAAAAATACAAAAAAGCTAGAAAACGGGAGGTATTTCGAGAAAAAGAACGGTAATTGTTCGTTAAAAAGAAAAAACGGCTGATTTTGGAATTTTTGAAAATGATAGATTTGCACTATACTAATTAAAAAGTTCTTTAATAAGAACATTTTAGTGTTTGTAGAACGAATAGAAAAACTACAACAGAAAACCATCGTGGAAAGTTCGTTATAACGATGTACTTTTACTCCAATTAATGATCATTTATTTTAAGCATTGCATATTTTATCCCACTCTTAACGGACAGTAAGATTCAACCGTCCGTAAAGGTCCGATTGGTTCAACTAACCATCAGTGGGGGAGGAAGGAACCCCCACTGATGGAAGGTTCACTTTATGAAGCTAAATGAATAAAGAGGGTGAAAAATGTATAGGAAAAACTGTGATAAATGCTATAGACCATCGTTTAGTAGTAATGAACTAGGAAAATGGATTTGCCCTATATGCCAAAATGATTTAACTGAATATCCTTTTTTTGACGCGATTACATTTGAACAAATTCATATTAATTATTCGTTTAAAAAAGTGATGAAAAGCTATACAACACAATATTATGATAGAAGTCAAAATAAATAGTAATGAAGGCATATAAATTAAATGTAAATAATGCGTTAGTAGGAGTATTTCGATAAAATTTGAGGAATATAACATTTTTTGTAGAAAAAAAAAGAAATCTTTTAGCGATTTGTCCTAATTTTATGACAAATTACTGCATCTTTTAAATGTAAAAAAAGATATAATGAGAAAACAGGAAAGGACAAGTGAAACATTATATGTTAAGGGCAAACCAATACGAAAGTTTGGGACGCAAAGTCACGGATCTAATGTTTTATACAATGATGGCCGGACTGCCAAAATACAAATGTATTTTTGGGAGGGAAGAATTAAGTGATTAATAGTCAACTTTTTACCGAAGAATTGGATTCAGAATGGATTCAATTAATTAATGAAGCCAAAAATATTGGAATGAATTTGCAAGAAGTAAGAGAATTTCTACGAAATGAGAAGGATTACTTAATTCAGGGAAATCCAAAATAATCATTTGTATAAAGTAGATTTGTAAGGATATAGGCAAAAAAAATAGGAATGTCTACATTGAATTCATCACAATAGGTATGAGGATACAATCGTATTGTGAGAAATTCAATGTAGGAAAACCTCTTTCGAATTTTTATAACTTTTTATGATAATATGTTGAAAATAGGATTATTTTTTTTGTTCCATTCGCCACCTATTAAATTCCAAAAACTCACGAAATTCTTTTTTTGATACACCAGAATCCATTGCTTCTTTTACAATTTTTAACCATTCAGAATCTAAATCATCTTTATTTTGTTGATCATTTATTAAATGATCAACTGGTATATTGAAAACAGCTGCTATTTTTTCTAAAAATTGAATGGATGGGTTGGATTGTAAATTTCTTTCTAAAGAACTTAAATATGATTTTGCAACTCCTGCTTGTTCTGCTAATTCCGATAAGGACATTCTTTTCTCTAAACGTAGCTGCTTTACACGATCCCCAATCATACGCTCACTCACTTTCACTCTTAACGGTATGTATATTTATCATAGCATTTATAGATAAAAAGTTCCATATAAAGAACGAATTGTTCTATCCATTATGCTTAAATAGAAAGGCTAATGTCATTTTTTGTTCAAAATATTGAAATGTATTTTGTAGTATTTACCCTTTCCTAAATAAAATGAAACATTTTTTTATTTGTTTTTCAATCCTTTTTAGACAATTTGTTTAAAAAAGAGTAGAATGGTAACGAATAATTTGAAAATGTTGGTGAATTGCGTGTTGAATAAATATTATATGATATTTGAGGAGCTTGAAGCTGCGATAAGAAATGGGAAGTACCCGCCAGAAACTATTTTACCATCTGAAAATGAATTAGCAGAGCAATATAATACATCTAGAGAAACAATTCGTAAGGCTTTAAATATTTTATCTCAAAAAGGATATATCCAAAAACTCAGAGGGAAGGGTTCCTTAGTTCTTGATTTAGAAAAACTGCAATTTCCGATTTCGGGATTGGTTAGCTTTAAGGAATTGGCCAATAAAATGGGACATTCCTCTGTAACCATTATTGAGAGCTTTTCGAATAAAAAGCCATCCTCTCTTTTGCAAAAAGAGATGCAGCTTAGGAAAGAAGATACAATATGGGAAGTTTTTCGAGTCAGGGAAATTAATCAGGAACGGATTATTCTAGATAAAGATTATATCGTCGAAAAATATGTGCCTGGATTAACAAAAGAAATATGCAGAAACTCTATTTTTGATTATATAGAGAACGAATTGAACTTAAAAATTAGTTTTGCTAAAAAGGAATTTACAGTGGAAGAACCGACAGAAGAAGACTATAATTTGCTTGATTTAGAAGGATTTCATTCCATTGTTGTCGTTAAAAACTATATCTATTTTGAGAATGCCACTTTATTTCAATTTACAGAATCCAGACATCGACCAGATAAGTTTCGATTTGTTGATTTTGCAAGAAGAAATGAAGCGTAAAAATAACGATAGCATGTTTTATTTTCTTTCTATGGGGAACGTTACTTATAGAAAATAGGAAAAGGAGATGCTATATATGAGTAAGAAAATTGCTACTTTAATAACTGATATGTTTGAGGATTCTGAGTACACAGAACCAGCTAAGGCTTACAAGGAAGCTGGACATGAAGTAGTAACGATTGAATTGGAAGCTGGTAAAACAGTGGAAGGAAAGCAAAAAGAAGCGACGGTTAAAATTGATAAAGGAATAGCTGATGTTACTCCAGATGAATTTGATGCATTATTTATCCCAGGTGGATTTTCGCCTGATCAGCTTCGTGTAGATGATCAAGTAGTTGCCTTTACTAAAGCCTTCATGGATGAGAAGAAACCAGTTTTTGCAATCTGTCATGGCCCTCAATTGCTTATTACTGCGAAAGCGCTAGAGGGGAGAAGTGCAACTGGCTACAAATCGATTAAAGTGGACATGGAGTATGCTGGTGCAACGTTCAAGGATGAAGAAGTTGTCGTATGTGGGGATCAATTAGTGACAAGTAGAACGCCTGAGGATATACCGGCATTCACTAGAGAGTCTTTAAAGCTTTTAAATAAATAAGGAAAGTAAGATAGGATGAGTCTGTACGTACACCTATTCATGATAAGGAGAATATAATCTTTTTATCATGAGTATGGAGTAGGTATAGGCTCTTTTTTTGTGTTAATCTTAAGGAGAGATCATTTGTTATTTTGGCTTATACAATTAAAGCCTGTTGATTTCCACCTCAATCAACTCAGAATGTTAATTACATTCTTTTTAAAAAGAGAGCATACTTAATAAAACCGCGAATATTAAAGAGGAAATATCAGAAGAAAAACGAGAAATAGACAAAATTCTATTTTTTAATCCTTAGCGGTAACTATAGATAGAAAGAAGGATTGTAAATGATTGTTTTAAAATCGAATCGAGAAATAGAGCAAATGAAGAAGGCTGGTGAGATTCTGGTTGGTTGTCACAAAATGATTGCTAAGCTGATAAGACCGGGTATTACCACTTTGGAAATTGATCAGAAGGTAGAAGCGTATTTAGCGGAAAAAAGGGCAACGCCTGAGCAAAAAGGGTATCGTGATTATCCATATGCAACTTGTGCAAGCATAAATGATGAAATTTGTCATGGTTTTCCAAGGAAAGAGCCGTTGAAAAAAGGGGATATTGTCACAATTGACATGGTTGTTAATTATAACGGAGCATTGGCTGATTCAGCATGGACATATGCGGTTGGAGAAGTATCAGCAGAGTTGCAGAAATTAATGGATGTAACAAAAAAAGCATTGTATGTAGGTATTGAACAAGCTAAGCCTGGGAATCGAATCGGGGATATTGGATTCGCGATTCAACAGTATGTGGAGGAACAAGGATTTTCTGTTGTGCGAGACTTTATCGGCCATGGCATTGGAAAAGCAATTCATGAAAAACCAGAAGTTCCTCATTTTGGGTTAGCTGGAAAAGGGCCGCGCATAAAAGAAGGCATGGTATTCACAATCGAGCCAATGGTCAATGTTGGCGATTATAAAATGAAAATGGATAACAATGGCTGGACAGCAAGAACGATGGATGGCAAGCACTCCGCGCAATATGAACATACGATTGCAATCACAAAAGAAGGACCTGTGATACTTACAGATCAAGATGCATGATCTGTAAAAGCTACATAAGGGAGGGCAAGTTACTCTCCTGGGGATTTAAGGATAACTGCTAAAAAGAGGCTGGGACAAAAGAATTCCAGCCATAGATAAATCCAAACAACTATACGGTAGTTCCATATGATTGTTCGGGTTTATATTGGTTTATAAAAGGCTGTTTCAGTAAAGATGGTGTTATTATCCGCAGCCTAAAATACACTTCGCTTTCCATGGGGCGAGCGCCGAGCCGCTTCGTCGCTCACGCTCCTAACAGGGTCTCGGACTTTCTCGCAGCTCCCATAGGATTCTACGTGTATTCAGGCTGCTCCGTTTTTCCAATTAATTAATTTTTTCTATTTCCATAATAGTTTATAGAAAAACAATCTTTAAAAACGAATTAGTTTTTACACTGACTATATAAAATCATAAATAACTAGCATGAAAAAGTAGCCTTTACTTAAGAGCTAAATTAAGGATTGTTCGTCTTTACAGGTTGGCTATTTAGTTTTGTCCCAGCCACTTTCTTTATAGGGAAAATTATTGCTTACGTAAGCTTCCTAATTCTTCAGCAATTGCCTGCATTTCATTTGGACTAAAAGAATCTCTTTTCATTACATGCTCATAAATTTCTTTAATGTCATCATAAAGATCTTCATCAAAATGAGTGGATTTGATGGCACCGATGTTTAAAACCTTTAACTTTTCTTTTATTTTTTCAATCATGAAATTTACGTTTTCTGTAGTTTTATTATCTAAATTCATACCTTTCCCCTTTCTTGGACAATAAAGTTGTTCTATTTATCTTTTCATGCAAACATAGAAATGTCAATATAGACTATGGTTCGCTAATATAAGTTGGTTATAATCACCTTAATAGTAAATGAAGTATGTAAATACAAAAATGGAGGAAAATAAAAATGAAAGTACGCGTTTTATTTATTTGCTTAGGAAATATTTGTCGCTCCCCAATGGCTGAGGCAGTGTTTCGTGATTTGGTGGAAAAAGAAGGATTGCAAGAAAAGATTGTTTGCGATTCAGCTGGAACAGGTGGATGGCATATTGGAAATCCACCGCATCATGGAACTAGAGATATTCTAAAAGTAAATAAAATTAAAGATACGGGCATATTTGCTCGTCAATTAGAGGAAAAGGATTTAGAAGATTATGATTATCTAATTGCAATGGATAACAGTAATATTGCAAACATTAGAAAGCTAAATGAAATGTTAGATCATACAAAGGTTCGACTTTTAATGGATTATACTCACCATGCTGTGGGAAAAGAAGTGCCAGATCCATATTATACTGGCAATTTTGACGAGGTTTTTGCATTAGTAAAGGATGGCTGTGAAGGTTTGTTACATGATATAAAAAGTAAGTATGTCTTGTAATCAAATCATTTCCATCCTTTATTGATCATAAAAAAAGAAGGGTGGAACCAGTGGATGAAAATGTGTATTTCAAAAGGACTTTTTATCGGTAGCCTTATTGGAACGGCAATAAGTTTATTGGACAAACAGACAAGACAAAATGCTGTTACGAATATGCAGCATGCAAAAGATACGGTAACAGATTTTGAGCAAATGACGACTAGTCTTAATAGTACCACGGAAAAAATAAAGAAAACAGCGATGAAAATTTCGGATGATGCTGTTTTTGTCAAGAAGCAATTGGAAGAATTAAAAGGGATAACACCAGTGGTAGCAAGCATTATTCACGATACGAAGGAAGCTTTTTTCAATGGTAATATTAGAAATCAGGAAAGAAAGCTTGTTTCCAGCATACAATATTTACCTGAGACAGGATCAGACAGAAGATAATTTTTTGAGAACAGTTTTCCTTGCCATTGTTACTTTAACTAATCGTAAGGAAAACACTTTTCGAAGGGAAAAAGAGATTTGGATGAACCTAAATAATGTAGAGTTATATTCTGCATATTTTCGCAGCATAACATTCTTTTCTTTTCCCTGTAATAAATGTATTTTATCCCACTCTTAAAGGACAGTAAGACTCTCACCTGCAAGCTTTATGAGAATTCGAGGAAGATAGGTGGGAGATCAACTGTCCGTAAAGGTCCGAATGGTTCAACTAACCGTCAGTGGGGGAGGAAGGAAAACCTCCATTGATGGAAGTTTCACTTTTTCCGTATCCTATGTTTTAATGGGGCTGTAAAGGGCAATAGACATACATAAAAGAACTGTTAGGACGGTGATTTTGTATGGGAGAGGTCATTCCATTTATAAAGGTTCTCATCAAGAAAATCCAACAAGATAGTGTATTTGATCTCGCAGCACAGTTATCTTATTATTTTCTATTATCTATTTTTCCGTTGCTTATTTTTGTTATGACGCTCCTTCCGTATCTTCCGATTACAAAGGAAGACCTATTAGGAGTGGTCGATGGTTTTGCACCTGGAGATATCATGGATACTATTGAAACAAATATCGATCAAGTGTTAAGCAGAAATGTTAGTCTTTTATCATTCGGTATTATCGCAACAATATGGTCTGCTTCTAATGGATTAAACGCTATCGTAAAGGCACTTAATAAAGCCTATGATGTCGAAGAAACTAGATCTTTTATTGTTGCAAGAGGAATGTCTATTTTGCTGACGCTTGGGATGATTGCAGTAGTGGTAGTAGCCTTGCTATTACCGGTGTTTGGAGAACAGATAGGGATGTTTTTATTTTCCCAATTTGACTTAACAGAAGAATTCTTATCCATGTGGAACACACTCAGGTTTCTTGCTTCCCCAATCATTTTATTTATTGTGTTTCTTGCCCTTTATTGGGTTGCCCCCAATAAGAAACTTAAATGTATTTCCGCTATTCCAGGAGCCACTTTTGCAGCGATTGGTTGGGTGATTGCTTCTTTAGCTTTTTCCTATTATGTAGGGAACTTTAGTAATTATTCGGCGACATATGGAAGTATCGGAACGATTATTGTTCTAATGATTTGGTTTTATATAACAGGTATCATCATTATATTAGGTGGCGAAATTAATGCCTACTTTACCGAGAGAAAGAAAGAGCCTTGCTAATTGTATCCGTTTTTTACCTTTATAAAAGAAGGAAAAAAGAACAAACTACTAGAGGGGAAAACAATAAATAAGGGGGAATTTAGAATGACAAAGCATACAAAAAAAGATGGCGGCACTAAACAAAAAGGGAAAAGCAAACCTAAGCATAAAACATCTGGATCTGCTAACGGGCAAAACGGCTATCACTAACCTAAAGCAAGAAAATAATTTCTGAAATGATGTGCTCCCATTATCGTATTCGCTATAATGGGAGTTTTTTTAGATCAAAAGGCAAAGGTTTTCTTTAGACAAGAAAAAGTGTAAGTTGTTTTAATAATAAGGGCCTCTAAAGTAAGTGGCGTTATAAATAGTACTCGTTCTGACGAATAGAAAATCCATAATGGGGCACAGAAATTGTCATTTCACGTGTGTAAAGCCTTTCTGTTTCAAAAATCATTATTAGTAACCACTGTCTTTCGTGAAAATATTTATCCTACTCTTAACAGACAGTAAGACTCTCACCTGCAAGCTTTATGAGAATTCAAGGAAGATAGGTGGGAGATTAACTGTCCGTAAAGGTCCGGGTTGGTTCAACTAACCATCAGTGGGGAAGGAAAACACCCACTAATAGAAGTTTCCCTTTACCATAGGGAGAAAGAAACATGCAAAAACTCGAATCCATTTTAAGATTCGAGTCTATAGAGGTGTTTGTATTAGTTTTTGAGCAATCGCAAGCTATTTAAGATAACCAAGATTGTACTTCCTTCATGTCCTATTACTCCAAAAGGAAGGGCAACGACTTGTAAGAAGTTTGAAACGATAAGAAGCATGATAACCGAAATGGAGAAGATAATATTCTGTTTAATAATTCGATTCATTCGCTTGGATAGGTGAATCGCTTCTGCAATACGTGGTAAATCATTTTTCATTAATACGACATCTGCGGTCTCTAAGGCAACATCTGTCCCTTCTCCCATTGCAATTCCTATATTCGCAGTTGCAAGAGCAGGTGCATCATTGATTCCATCTCCTACCATTGCAACGATTCCATATTTTTCTTTCAGTTCTTTAATGGAAGTTACCTTCTTTTCTGGTAGGCATTCAGCAATATATTCATTGACATGACTTTCTTTGGAAATGGCTTTTGCGGTTTTTTCGCTATCTCCTGTAATCATAACAGTATAAATGCCGTTTTGCTTTAAGCTTTCAATCGCTTTTTTTGATTCTTCTCGGACAATATCCTTTAATGCAATCAATGCTATTATTTCATCGTTTTTTTGGACAAATACAGCTGTTTTACCTTCTTCGGATAACTGATTAAATATCCCCTGCTGGAAAGTTTTCGCTTCTTTTTCTCCTACAAAAGCTGCTTTCCCGATTCGCCATTCTGCCTTATTCATTTTTGCAGTAACACCCCAGCCTGAATTATCTTGAATGCTCTCAGGCTGTTTTAACGGTTCTTTATATTTCTGCTCAGCATACCGAACAATTGCTTTTGCTAAAGGGTGGTTCGAATGGCTTTCAATGCTAGCTGTTAATTGGATAATTTCTTTTTCAGTATATTTGTCATGAACAATCACATTCGTTACGACGGGCATTCCTTTTGTTAACGTTCCTGTTTTATCAAAAGCGATCGCTTTTACATGAGCAAGATTTTCCAGATGAACTCCACCCTTAAAAAGGATTCCAGCTCTTGCTCCGTTTGATATCGCAGCAAGGGTAGCTGGCATAATACTTGCTACTAATGCACAAGGTGATGCTACAACTAAGAAAATCATTGCTCGGTAGAAAGTTTCATTCCAAGACCATCCCAGAAAAAAATGAGGAAGGAACATAAGTAGAACAACGATTGACAAGACTATTTTGACATAGGCCCCTTCAAATTTTTCGATAAATGCTTGAGAAGGAGATTTCTCACTTTGAGCAGATTGAATTAATGTAATAATCTTTTGGAATAGTGTTTCATCTGCATGCTTTGTAAGTGTCACGGTAATAGAGCCACTTATATTTACAGTACCTGCAAACACCTCATCATTTATTTCCTTCGTTAGCGGTATCGATTCTCCTGTAATGGCTGCTTCATCAATGGCAGTTGTTCCTTTGAGAATTTTACCATCGACAGGGATTCTTTCTCCTGGCTTAATTAAAATAGTGTCTGAAACGGTAAGAGAGGAAACGGGAACTATTTCTTCCCGACCATCAGGGAGTATTTTCACTGCTTCCTCAGGCTGTAAATTCATGAGCGCAGATATTTCCTTGTTGCTCTTATTCATCGTATAGGTCTCTAACGCACCGCTTACAGAAAAGATAAAGATTAGTATCGCTCCTTCTGCCCAGTATCCGATAAGGCAAGAGCCAATCGCTGCAAAAATCATCAGCATTTCCACGTTTAATTCTTTATTTGCGATTGTCTCTTCGATGCCTTCCTTCGCTTTGGCATATCCACCAATCACAAAAGCGAGCAAGTATGCAGCGATAGACAGGGGCGAATAATCCAAGTGGTTTAAGATCCATCCTATCATAATAAAAATTCCGCTTATTCCAGCAGCAATAAGCTCGAGATGAGGAGATAGCTTTGCTAATATAGATGGCTTCACTTCTACATTGGATTGTACGAAGGATTTTAATTCTGTTTCTGTGGACATTTACATTTCCTCCTTTTAATAACTAAATATTTTTGATTTCTTTATTCTTATTGAGAGAGATAATCAAGTTCAATACCCTTAAAAAACACGAAAGCTGCCACCTAAAAAGGTGACAGCAGAAATGACAAATTAAAATAATTTTTTGATATTTAATTGTATGAGTTTATCCTACCACATATTGTATGTGCTGAACATCATTTTGCTTCTGCCAAACGATGGTTTTTTCTTTCTTTTTTTCCAAAGATAAAAATCACCAAGCAAACAGCTAATAAGATGGTAGCTATCACTATAAAATAGCTAATATGCTGGAAATATTGAATAAATACTCCTCCTAAATAAGGACCAATTAAACTACCGACACTAAAGGCCATACCACATAGAAGATTTCCAGTAGGCAGTAGATTGGCTGGAACTAAATCAGTCATATAGCTAATCCCTAAAGAGAAGGTAGAGCCAACTGCCATTCCAGCAAGGAAAAGACAGATAATTAAACCGATTAAATAAGTCTCTAGGACGCTGGCAAAAGAAAAGCAGACAGTGCCGATAAATAAAATGGTTATAAGTGTCTGTCTTCTACCGAACTTATCGCTAATCATTCCTAAAGGAAGCTGAAAGACTATTGCACCTATGGAAAAGGCAGTAAGTAAAAAGGAAATTTGGACAACTGTTAATTCGATTCTCAAACCATACACTGGAAAACTTGAATTTAAGCTTGATTCCAAAAATCCATAGGCAAGCGGTGGAAGAAAGGCGATCCAGGCATACTTCATAGCACTGGAAAAGCGTTTCATCGTATCGATAAAGGAATTAGTTTCTACCGTTTGCTCTGGAAAATCATTTTTAATCCATAAAATAAAGATCCATGCGATAAAGCACATAATGGATGAAAGAATGAAAGGAAGGGATTCATTAATTTTGATTAATGGTGTTAATAATGGTCCCACTGCGAATCCAATACCAAAGAAAACCCCATATAGAGAAATATTTCGTCCCCGTTTTTCTTTAGGTGATGCTGTCGTTATCCATGTTTGTGTAGCGAAATGAAGGGCGTGATCACCAATTCCGATACATAAACGAAGGAGGAACCAAAACCAAAAGGTCTTCCATAGTGGAAAAAGGGCTAATGAAAGGATGACAATCAACCCGCCGAAAACGATTACAGGTTTATAGCCATATTTACGCAAAGGATATTCCATAAAAGGAGAAATCAGAAGAATCCCTATATAGAGCCCCACTGCATTTAATCCATTTAAACTAGAAGAAAGACCATCATTTTCAAAAATGACTGCTATTAATGGAAGCAGCATTCCTTGACTAAATCCAGAAATACTGACAATGCTAATTAGTACTGCAAATTTTTTACTGTTCATATTATTCTCCTCAATGTTTTACCTGCTGACAATATTTAGTCTCCCTAAAAGATGTTAAATGGGATTTAACAGTATTGCAATAGATTTTTTTTAAGAGATAAGAAAGTTAATTGACAAAAAGAAAAGGAGAAACATTTTTTTAGAGAATTGGTTATATTTGGGCAGAGTAGCTGTATAATAAGTTTAGCCTCCGGTTGGAAGGGAAATTATATGAAAGTGATAGAAGAAAGGAAGCGAAAAAATGGTTAATAAAATATTTACGATTGCAGCTTTTATTGGGGTTCCAGTATCAATAATCGGCACCTTACTCCATTGGTCAAGCATTGTTATGTTTGTTATTTACTGTCTTACGATCATCGCTTTATCTAGTTTTATGGGAAGAGCGACAGAAAGCTTAGCGATTGTTGCTGGTCCTCGAATTGGTGGATTATTAAATGCAACCTTTGGTAATGCAGTAGAATTAATCATTGCTATATTTGCATTACGTGAAGGTTTAACGGAAGTTGTATTGGCATCCTTAACTGGATCCGTTTTAGGGAATTTATTGCTTGTGGCAGGCTTGTCCTTCTTCATTGGGGGATTAAAGTATAAGAGACAGCAATTTAATGTTTTTGATGCTCGCCACAATTCTGGTCTATTAATTTTTGCAGTAATCGTTGCATTTGTTATTCCAGAAGTATTTACGATGAATATGAATGAAGGAAAAACACTTTCTTTAAGTATTGGAATAGCTATTATTTTGATTTTATTATATTTAGCGGCATTATTCTTTAAACTTGTAACTCATCGTGGAGTTTATCAAGTCGAAAAGAATGGCGAAACTGGGCATGAGCATGAGGAAACTCCAGAATGGTCCGTGAAAAAAAGCATCACTATTTTAGCAATCGCAACACTAGCTGTAGCTTATGTGTCAGAAAACTTAGTACATACCTTTGAAGTAGTAGCAGAGTCCTTTGGATGGTCAGAGTTATTTATCGGGATTATTATTGTTGCTATCGTTGGAAATGCAGCGGAACATGCTTCAGCTGCTGTAATGGCCTATAAGAACAGGATGGATATTGCTGTGGAAATCGCGATTGGATCGACGCTGCAAATCGCGATGTTTGTTGCACCATTATTAGTGCTAATATCTCTATTCTTCCCGAGCGGGATGTCATTAGTATTTACCTTGCCAGAACTTATTAGTATGGCAACAGCGGTGTTATTAATGGTGAGCATTTCGAATGACGGAGAGACGAACTGGTTTGAGGGTGCAACATTATTAGCAGCTTATGCGATTATGGGGATTGGATTTTATTTGCTTTAAAACGTATAGAGAATATAGAGAAATAACAAGGCCTAGCCGCTTTCTTTACAGCGGCTAGGCTTTCTTTCGTAAATCCACCTCTCTATTATTCATAATTAAGTCTTTTTTAAGTATTCGTTGATTTAAATATGTTGTGTAGGGAATCTATCATGTCGCTTCCATCGGATCACCAACCTCTTTTCCTTTTATTGTTTGGATAAAATTCTGATTGATGAATATTCAAAGGTTTTTATTTTCCTCCTTTACTAAAATACAAGCGATCTAAAATAGCTACCCTCCTTTTATTTGATGACTTTATTATACAATAATAATTGATAAATGTAAATATTCTGATTATTTAATTTTGTGTATTTTGGACAAGTTTCCGATTTTTTATGCATATGAATGAAAGTAGCGATAAAAGCATGTATGAGAAAGGAGATATAAGGGGAATGTCACTGTTTTTTCGAAGCACTATCTATGTTGGTGGGCTTTTCATATTAGCATTTGGGGCTACGTTGACAATTAAGGCAAACTTAGGAGCAGGTCCTTGGGATGCGCTCAATGTGGGGCTATCTCATTTAGTGGGACTTACTATAGGGAGCTGGATTGTGATTGTAGGAATCGTCCTTATATTCGTCAATGCTTTTCTTTTGCGCAAAAAGCCAGATTTATTATCACTTGCAACGGTGTTTATTTTAGGGTTTTTTGTTGATTTCTGGATGGCACATCTCGTCAATCAGCTTCATTATTTTATGTTTATGAGCCAATTGCTATTACTTATTACTGGATTAATTATTATTGGTTTAGGCATAGCTCTCTATTTACAATCGGAGTTTCCTTTAAATCCAATCGATCATTTTATGGTTACTATTCAAGAAAGATTTGGCGTAAATCTTATGACGGCCAAGTTAATTGGAGAAATACTTGCGTTATTGTTCGCCTTTTTAGTAAATGGCCCAATTGGACTTGGTACACTCATTATTGCTTTTGGGCTTGGTCCTGCTATCCAATTTTTCCATCCGTATTGCTCAAAGTTAACAGGAAAATTTGTAGTGAAATAGAAGTTAGAAAAAAAATAATTTAATAATGGATAATCTAGGCGAACTCCGAAAAAAATAATCATAGTTATGGATGATTATTTGAAGGGAGTCAAACTTGCTATGTATAAGAAAATAACGATTGTGCTTTTATCTTTTTTCTTAATGCTTCCAATGTTAACTTATGCGGAAAAAGCAAAAGAGAAAGAAAAAGAAGAAAATCTACCGAAATCTAAAATTATTACCATACCTAATTCCGTTATGAATATAACAAAGGAAAATACGTATCCAAATCCGACTCAGGATGTGCCTAAGCTACAGCCTAGTGAATTAACGCAACAGCTTATTAATTCTTCTAAGGTGAAAATCGACAATCCAGATTTAATCCGGATGCTGAATGAGTCCACGGTGAATAGTACGCCATTTGCTCTCGGCTATAAAGCGATTGTATATTTAGGACAATGGCCCCTTAACTATGAATCAACAGAAACAGCACCGAATTGGGAGTATCAAAAAATAAATACTAATTATTACGATAACCGCGGTGGCAAGTCACCATATCAAATCCATTATGTACAAGAATCACAGAAAACGGTAAGAGGCGGCTTAACTGCCAAGGTGCCAAATGCGGAGCAAGTAAAGAAAATGATGCTAGTTAAAGCAACACAAAATTCAGGATTATCGCTTGCTTTTGAAACGGTAATTGGTACAGGGACTAAGAAAGACCAAGTCTATAACATCCCTCCTAAAAGACTAGGATATTTATATGGATATGCTCCTGCTGTCAACGAAAAAGGGAAAGTGACATATGGAGAAGTTTATATGATGCTAAAAGGAAGCAAGAAATCAATTGTTGTTAAAAATGTAACTTCTCAAGGAATTGGTGCATGGATTCCAGTACAGGATCATGTTTCCTTTGGATTTTTGGCGAGTGAAAGACCGAAATAAATAGGGAAAGGAAAGGCTGACTATTGGTTGTCAGTCTTTTTTTATGGGGGGGAGATTTTGGAATGAATGGTGGGGGGGAAGTAGTTTTGATGGGGAGGAAGAACGCCAAAAAAGCAACAGGAAGAGCAGAGAGTAGTTTTCAAAAAGCTGTTACATACTCAAAACCAATTAAAAAAGTGCCCATTCTTTCAAAAATGAGCACTGATTTCCTTTATCTACTAATTAACGCTTTTCTTTTAGTAAAATCAACATCTTGATAATAGCTATTTTTCACAAGTACGTTTGGACCAAGGCATTTGACAGCTGGGCAATGGCAATTTAATGAACTTGCTAAATCAGTAGACAGCCATTTTTGGAAAATATCCTGTAAATTATCTTTTTGGATATTTCCAAGTGCTGGCGTGTCGCCAAAATCTGTAACAATAACGTCGCCGGTAAAAATATTTACATTTAAACGAGAACGACCATCTGGATCATTACGGACCGTTACATTTTTGCTAGAATAAAGGCGGTTTAATAGCTGTAAGTCTTCTTCTTTCGTGTTACAAGGATAGAATGGAAGTGTACCAAATAGCATCCACACATTTTCATCACGAATATCTAAAAGGTGGTTGATGCTGTCTCTAATTTCATCTAATGACAATGTTTCTAGAGCAGAGGCGAAATCTGATGGGTACATTGGGTGAATCTCGTGCCTCTGACATTTCATTTCATCGACAATTTGTCGGTGGATATGCTCTAAATATGGGAGGGTACGTTTATTAAGCATCGTCTCTGCAGAAACAACGACGCCAGCTTCTACTAATGCTCTACTATTTGTAATAATGTTGTTAAATAGTTTGCCTCTTTGTTCATACGTTGGTTTTCTTGTCATCATTGCAAAACCGCGTTCTGCGAATTCCTCTTCTGTTCCCCAGTTATGGGAGATATGCAATACATCTAAGTAAGGAATTACGGGTTCATAACGATCAAGTCCTAGTGTTAAATTTGAATTTAACTGCGTTTTTACGCCACGACTATGGGCATATTTAAAAAGTGGCACGACATAATTTTCCACAGATTTTCTACTCATCATTGGTTCTCCACCAGTAATACTGAGGGAGCGCAAATGAGGAATTTCATCAAGTTTTTTCAGTAATAAATCAATCGGTAAGGCATTCGGATCTTTTGGCTGAAGCGTATAACCGACAGCGCAATGTTCACAGCGCATATTACATAGGGTCGTTGTGGTGAATTCAATATTTGATAAGGTTAATTTTCCATGCTGCTCCATATCCATATAAGCTTCCCAAGGGTCTATGCTTGGAGTAATCATGTTTTTTTCTGTAATCATCTTAATCTCCTTTAAAAAGAATAGTTAAACTATATCTATGTGCAATTAAGGTATAGAATGCGATTTTTATCATTTCATGCTATATAAAAGGGGATAAAAGACCCCTTGTCATTATTAAAGGAAAAATCTTATCTGTCAAATGTTTTTGTTTTAGGCTATTTTCGTAAAGTTTGTTGCTATCACCTGCAGCCGGAATACAGTTCGCTTTCCGTGGGGCTCGCGCTGAGCCGCTTCGTCGCTACGCTCCTGCAGGGTCATAAGACTGTCTCGCTAATCTACGTGTATTCCGGTTGCTAATTGCTTCCAACTAATTTTTTTTCCTATTGAAAAAACAACAATTTTTTAGAAAACAACCTTGTTTTAAATGCTGCTTGTAGGGGAAAAGAAACGAATAATGAGAAGAAGGGAGATGAATGAGATGTCTAATGCAACAAAGCAAGGAAATAAAATTGTAACAGGCTTAGTAATTGGAAGTGTCATTGGTGTCACAATTTCTCTGATTGATCCAACCACAAGAAGAAGAACAATGCAGAGGGTAGAACATTTTAAAGACACAAGTACTCGTTTTGCCCAAAGCTATAAAGACAATCCTGATGAGTTCAAGAGCAATTGTAAGGAAAGAATGAGTATTTCTGCTGATGCAATGAGGGAAATTGCGACAGAGACCCAAGGATTGTACAAGCAGATTCAATCCACCTTAACAGAACGATCCAAGGATTTAAAAGAGATTACAGATGATTTTAAACAGCTTTATTTTCAAACAAAGAACCAGTATAAACGCATTACAAAGAAAATCATCACCACAAAAGATCGAATTATTGAATCATCCGATGTAGAAGAAAAGCCACAGCTTCCTGCTACAGCAGACAAAGAAGTTATGAAAACAGACACAGTACTTTCATAAGCAACTTTCAATAGCATATATGGAGAAAGGAGCATCTAGATTTTTTGCTAGATGCTCTTTTTAGTAGCTATTTTGATTGAGGGGGCTAGCGAAACAATGGAATAAGGGTGTAAAATGATAAAACATGTGTAAAGCTATAATAAGGAAAGGTTGCCGAATCGGCGAAAATTCGATACGATTAATAGGTAGTTTTGAAAGGAGAGAATACATTGGGTAGTTCAATTACTGATAAAAATGAGCAAGTTACTTTTTTAAAGACAAGATTAAATATGTTTATGGATGTACTAGATGCGATTGATCCAGAAGAAGCAGAATTAGAAGATATTGATCGTTTAATTGAAATGATAGACGAAATTGAATCGAAATGTAATGAATTTAAACATAGAGATATGTAATAAATAGCTGCTTGGGTGAAAAAATTCATCCAGGCATTTTTATTGGAGTTTTTTCGGAATATTTCTGTAAACGATTGCAAATTACTTCTCTATCACAGGAGAGAAGAGTATAATTTTTTATAGGGAGTTATTTGAATGCAACATAAAATTTGCAAGGATTACTTGCGCTTTTCAATTGAGGGGGAGAAGCATGTATTTTGAAAATCTGAAGAAGAGTATTTACGATTTAATTGTAGAAACATCGACCAATCTTCCAAAAGATGTGAGACGTGCAATCGCGAAGGCGACAGCGTCAGAAAATGCTGGAACGCGTTCTGCGATGAGCTTAGCGACGATTACGCAAAACATTGGAATGGCCGATAAGGAAGTCTCACCTATTTGCCAAGATACAGGGTTGCCAACTTTTAAAATTAAGACACCTATTGCTGTCAATCAGCTAGAAATAAAAGCAGCTATTTACGAAAGCATGGAGCTTGCAACGAAAAACGGTAAGCTTAGACCGAATTCCGTCGATTCTCTTACAGGGGAAAACAGTGGAAATAATTTAGGGGCAGGTACACCTGTCATTAAGTTTGAACAGTGGGAAAAGGACTATATCGATATTCGTTTAATTTTAAAAGGTGGCGGCTGTGAAAATAAAAATATTCAATACAGCCTTCCTAGTGAATTGGAAGGACTAGGTCGTGCCGGTCGCGATTTAGACGGGATTCGTAAATGTATTCTACATTCTGTTTATCAGGCACAAGGGCAAGGATGTAGTGCTGGATTCATTGGAGTTGGAATTGGTGGAGACCGCTCTGCTGGCTATGATTTAGCGAAGGAACAGCTTTTCCGCTCGGTAGATGATACAAATGACATTCCGGAATTAGCAGATCTCGAAGATTATATAATGGAAAATGCCAATAAATTAGGAATAGGTACAATGGGATTTGGCGGGGAAACAACGCTTTTAGGCTGTAAAATTGGTGTGATGAACCGGATTCCTGCAAGCTTCTTTGTATCCGTTGCTTATAATTGCTGGGCATTCCGCAGATTAGCGATCTCTGTAAGCCCTAATACAGGTGAAATCAAGGAATGGCAATATCAAGAAGGAGATAAAATTAACTTCAAGGCAGAAGCTGATGAGCAAGATGAAGCAGCGGCAGCTGAGGAAGTAATTACACTTCAGGCACCAATCACGGAAGAAGCCATCCGTCAATTAAAAGTTGGAGACGTTGTCCAAATTAATGGCATGATGTATACAGGCAGAGATGCTATCCATAAGTATTTAAGTACAAATGACGCGCCAATTGATTTAAATGGGCAAATCATATACCACTGTGGACCAGTAATGCTAAAAGATAAGGATGGAAATTGGCAGGTTAAAGCAGCCGGACCGACAACGAGTATTCGAGAAGAGCCTTATCAAGGGGATATCATGAAAAGATTTGGCATACGTGCTGTTATTGGAAAAGGCGGTATGGGTGCCAAAACACTGAAGGCGTTGGAAGAGCATGGTGGCGTCTATTTAAATGCAATTGGAGGAGCCGCTCAATACTATGCAGATTGCATCAAGTCAGTAGAAGGGGTAGACCTTATGCAATTTGGTATACCAGAAGCAATGTGGCATTTAAAGGTAGAAGGATTTAAAGCAGTAGTGACAATGGATGCCCATGGCAATTCTCTTCATAAGGATATTGAAATGTCTTCATTAGAAAAATTAGCGCAATTTAAAGATCGTGTATATAAATAAAACTGGGAGGAACGGCTAATGATTAGCCGTTTTTTTCTGTGCTATTCCTTTGCTTTTTATTACCAAGAATGAATTTCTCTAGCCTACAGAAAATAACAAAAGGAATGAAAGGCAAAGGAGGAATTGCATTGAAATTGGCCATCAAAACGTTTATTTGCTTTGCTGCTTTTTGTTTAATGGCACTTCCTGTTTTAGCGAATGTATCCAATAAACCGCTGAGCTGGGGATTTAAAAAAGGGGTAAATGAGCAGCCGGCAGAAGCGGGAAAAGAATTAGATGAATTACTTGAAAAATATGGTGCTTATTATAAAGATACAAGCGAAAAGAAGGTGCTTTACGTAACCTTTGATAATGGCTACGAAAATGGTTATACAGGTAAGATACTAGATGTATTAAAAAAGGAAAAAGTTCCAGCAACTTTTTTTGTTACAGGTCATTATTTGAAAAGTGCTCCTGACCTTGTAAAAAGAATGGCAGCGGAAGGACATATTATTGGCAACCATTCCTACCATCATCCAGATTTCACGCAAGTAAGTGATGAAAAGCTAAAACAGGAGCTTGAATCAGTGGTAACAGAGACGGAGGCACTAACAGGAAAAAAAGGGATGACTTATTTACGTCCTCCCCGTGGGGTTTTTAGCGAACGAACATTAAAGCTAGCGAACGAACTTGGCTATACGCAGGTATTTTGGTCCCTTGCCTTTGTGGATTGGAAGACTGATCAGCAAAAGGGCTGGCAATATAGCTATGATAATATTATGAAGCAAGTTCATCCAGGCTGTATTTTATTGCTTCATACCGTCTCGAAAGATAATGCCGATGCATTGAAACAAGCAATTAAGGATTTGAAAAAAAGAGGCTATACCTTTAAAAGTCTAGATGATTTAACAATGAAAAGAGAAATGGATGAAGGAATATTCCATTAAATAGTGTTTCCCCGCCCAAATAGAGCTCCACTCGATTTGGGCTTTTCAATGGATTTGTACACCTCTAATTATGCTATAATAAAAGTGAAATGAGAACAGGTGATGCTCTTTGCATACAGTTAACATTCAAGGACCATATAATTTTGATTTGGTATTAAGTCGGCTAGCGTTGGACCCATTACATGTCCTCGACAAAGAAGAAAGATGGGTCAAGGTACCAATCCGTATATATAACCAACCGATTGTAGTAAAGGTGCAGGCCGACGGTACAACTGAAAATCCAGTCTTTCGTTTAGAATTGGATGAGATAGATCCATCCTTCCATGTCCTCATTATTAAAGAAATCCGCAGAATTTTCAGATGGGATGTATCCATGCTTGCCATTCATGAACACTTTCAAAAAACGAATTTAAATCAAATTTTTGACCAGCATTATGGAACTCCAATAGTGTTGGATTTTCATCCATATAATAGTCTTGTGCAATGTATCATTCATCAACAGTTAAATCTTAAATTTGCGTTTACTCTAACAAAACGATTCGTTACTACTTATGGGTCTGAAAAAAATGGGGTTTGGTTTTATCCATTGCCTGAAACGGTGGCAAAATTGACCGTGGAAGACTTGCGAGCACTTCAATTTACTACGAGGAAAGCAGAATATATTATTGATTTGTCGAAGGAGATTGAGAAGGGAAATTTGAATATAGACAGCTTATATGAAAAGTCTGATGAAGAAATTATGACGGAACTCCTACGTTATCGGGGAATTGGTCAATGGACAATTCAGAATGTATTACTATTTGGCTTAGGGAGAAATAATCTTTTTCCAATAGCAGATATCGGAATTCAAAATGCCATCAAGAAGCTCTTACAATTAGAACAAAAACCAACAAAAGAGGAAATGGAGGCAATGCTTCCAGAATGGCATCCATATTTAAGCTATGCTTCGCTTTACTTGTGGAGAAGTATTGAGTAGCGAGTGGACCTAAAGCGTGTTAAGAGAGTGTTTATGGTAAAATATAGAGTAAGTAAGCTAATTATTTCAATAGTTTGAAACGAGGAAAGTAAATGCAGAAAAAACAAAAGAAGCTTCTTATGGCTTCACGAGCACTATTAGTGATAATTGGAGGAATTATCACTGGGTATGGGCTCGAAGCAGTGCTTATTCCAAATGCAGTCTCTGATGGAGGGGTTACTGGTTTAAGTATCGTTGGTTCTCAGTTAACAGGATTTCCTCTCGGGATTTTAATTGGAATATTAAATATTCCCTTTATATTTTTAGGATATAAACAGATAGGGAAAAGTTTTGCTGTATATTCCGTTATCGGCATACTATCTTTAGCTGTCAGTACAAGCTTAATGCATCATGTTCCAACAATAATTGAAGGAGATACCCTTCTGATAACGGTTGTTGGTGGGATTATCATCGGTTTTGGAATGGGTTTAGCATTACGTAACGGTGGGGCATTAGATGGAATTGATATGTTAGCTGTATTGCTTTCAAGAAAATTGCCATTTGGAACAAGTGATTTAATCTTATTTTTAAATATGTTTGTTTTTATTTTCGTATCTACGGTATTTGGTCTCCAAGGAGCTATTTTATCCGCTATCGCATACTTCATTGCCTCTAAAGTAATCCACATTGTAGAAGAAGGTTTAAGTGGATCCAAAACATTTAAAATTATTACAGAAGAGCCGGAAATAATGGTAGAAACAATTCGTGATCGCTTAGGTCGCGGTGCAACCTATACACTAGCAGTTGGCGGATACTCTAATGAACAATTTAAAGAAATCACCTGTGTAGTCAGCCGTATGGAAGAAAGAAAAATGAAGGAAATAATACATGAATTAGATCCTAAAGCGTTTGTCGCTATTTACGATGTTTCAGAAGTAAAGGGCGGAAACTTTAAAAAACGGGATATTCATTAATAGAAAAGGAGAGCTAGTTGTGAAAGACAACGTTGCTTTCCTTTTTTGCGTTTTAATTAAAACACATTCGCCTTTATATGAACTAGCTTATAATTTTAATGAGGGTCCAAAGAATTCATAATGAATATGTGCATCATCGATATCATTGTCTTTCAAGCCTTTTACTACTGTCTGTAAAAATGGAACTGGTCCACAAACATAGTAATGCCCGTCTGCAACGATGGCATTCTCTTTTAGCCATTCTGTGTCAAGGTAGCCGGCCTTCTTAAAGAAAGGATTTAATTTATCCTTCTCTGATGGATATTCGTAAATATAAGAAAGCTGGAAGTTAGTGATTCTGTCTTTAATACTGATTAACTCCTCATTAAATGCTTGGATAGCACCGTTTCTTGCAGAATGGATAAAGTTTACCTCTCTCTTTGGCTGCTCTTCGGCAATTGTTGCTACCATACTCATAAATGGTGTAATACCAACACCACCACTGATAAAAACAATAGGGCTTTCTTCTTTTATTAGCGTAAAATCGCCAGCAGGTACAGTAACTTCTAACGTATCGTCCACATTTATATCGCTATGTAGATAATTAGATACTTTCCCATCAGGATTCTCTGTTGCCGCTTCTTTTTTTACAGAGATTCGGAAATATTCTTTATTGCTAGCACTTGATAAGCTATATTGTCGATTAAATAAGAATTGTTCTCCTGGAATCGATAAGCGGATTGTAATATATTGACCTGCTTCATAGGCAGGTAAAGAACTACCGTCTGTTGGAGCTAGGTAAAAGGAAGTAATCACATCACTTTCTTGGACCTTTTTGCTAATTTTAAATTCCTTATAATCAGACCAACCCCCACTTTTAACAGCACTTTCTTCATACATTTGTTTTTCAATATCAATAAATACTTGTGCAATTACACTATATGCATCAGCCCAAGCTTGGATAATCTCATCGGTAGCAGAATCCCCTAGAACTTCTTTAATCGCTTTTAATAGAAATTCACCAACGATTGGATAATGCTCTGCTTTAATCATTAAACTGCGGTGTTTATGGGCGATTTGTTTGACAACTGGTATAATAGTCTCAAGTCGATCAATATTTTGTGCTGCTGCTAATACGGTATTAGCGAGAGCGGTTTGTTGACGTCCCTTTGCTTGATTAGCATGGTTGAAAATATTCAGCAGTTCAGGATGGGCTGTAAACATATTTTTGTAGAAAACAGTAGTTATTTGTGTACCATGGACTTGTAATACTGGTACAGTAGATTTAATAATCTCAATTGTTTTTTGTGCTAGCATTTTTATAACCTTCTTTTAAAGTAATATTTCAAATACATCTTTTATGATAAAAGTCTGTCTGTATAAAAGCAATATTTCAAATACATCTTTTTCACTGTTTTTAACATGTTTAACAAAATGTTCACATTTTCACTATAAGAACCGTAAAAATAACAAAAGGAGATAGAGTTATGCGGTTAACTAATTATTCTGATTACTCTCTAAGAGTATTAATCTATTTGGCAACACAAGAAACGTCAAAACTTACAAATATAAAAGAAATATCCGAAGTTTATCAGATATCCAAAAATCACTTAATGAAGATTATTTTCAATCTCGGAAAACTGGGATATATTGAAACAATTAGAGGCAGAAGTGGTGGCTTTCGCTTAGCAAAGGATCCAGCTGACATCAACATAGGAGAACTTATTCGCAAAACGGAAGAGAACTTTTATTTGGTTGAATGTTTTGAGGATAAGAATGCTTGTGTCATTACGCCAGTATGTTCTTTAAAACATGTATTAAACAATGCCTTAGAACAGTTTTTTAAAGTATTGGACCAATACACGCTTGCGGATATAGCAGAAAATCAGGTGATGCTAAAAGACTATTTTGCCTTGAAAAATAAACCAACCTCAGACAATATCTAAGTTTGGTTGGTGCTATTCTTTTTTTTCTTTTTCTTGAGAAATAGGGGTAGCACGATACACATAACCACGGCTTACTATTTCAAGCATTGGTTTCACCTCCTGTCATTTTTGTTTTTGGTTTTGGATATATCTACGAACCTGCTCTCTTCCGTATTTTCACTAACCGTTGCGATAAAGTAGCTAGGACTCCACAAATGACCTCCCCAAAGAAATCTTTTGATTTCGGGATGGAGTTTAAATAATCTCCTAGCTGATTGCCCCTTTAAGGTCTTCACAACAATTGGGATATAATGCTGAGGCTTCAAGGAAATCAACAGATGAATATGGTCTTTATCGGTTTCCATTTCTTCCATCGTTATCTCGTGCCATATGTATTTCCCTCTTTTTCCGTCTCCTTTCATTCATTAGAAATACTATTTTTAGGAAGCTTATTCCCTTTAAGGGATAAATCTATACTATAAAGAGGGAGAACGGAGAAAAAAAGGGAAGAAGAGGCTGACATTTAAGTCCGCCTTCTCTTCCCTTTTTATTTATCTCATTACTTATTCATTTGTTTCATTCTCAGCAGGTGTTTCTGTTTCAGTATCTTCTGTTTGGTCATCATTTTGGTCTGAGCAACCAACTAGCATACCAGTGAAAAGTAAAGCTGTCATCATTCCTAATGTTAACTTCTTGAATTTCAAAAGAATCACCTCAATAAGTAATTTTTGGTACTACCCTAGTGTATAGAAACTTTGTTAATTCACTATTAAGCTAACGATAAAACATGTTAATCATTTCTAGGTTTTTTCTCCTAAAAATCTATCCTTTTATTTATTACTTTCACCCCATTAGCGGTAAAAAATCTTGGTTTATAAAGATTCGTTCATTAATAGGGCTTAACATTTCTTTATAACAAATTCACTTCTTATTAATCTTTCAAACTTGGTACCAAGTTATTCTAAAAGTAAAGTTGACCAAGGAGGGATTTTTGTCATGCACTAAAGGCTGCACTTGAAGGGAGGGTGTTTTTTGTTGTCTTTCTTTGAAAAGGAGATGGGAATTTTTTCTGCAGACAGCTGATGATCAGAACTGGATATTTCGGCTAAGAAGCTTTAGTATATGAAGAAGACAAGAATGAGGAAAGCTAGTTATAATAAGTTTTTTAATAGAGATGATAATAGGAGTAATTATAGATGAAAGATAAACAGCAAAATACGGTGGCAAAGTTGAAGGTAGGACAAACCTTTCCATTAACAATCAAGCGATTAGGGATAAATGGCGAAGGAGTCGGCTATTTTAAAAGACAGGTTGTATTCGTGCCAGGTGCTCTTCCTGGAGAAGAAGTAGTAGTAGAGGCAACAAAGGTTCAGCCTAAGTTTTCGGAAGGAAAGGTAAAGAAGATAAGAAAATCTTCCCCCTTTCGCGTACAGGCACCATGTCCCATTTACGAGCAATGCGGTGGATGTCAGCTTCAGCATTTAGCCTATGACCAGCAGCTACAGGAAAAAAGAGATATCGTTATCCAATCATTAGAACGTCATACAAAGCTGAAAATCGATAAATTAGATATTCGCCCAACAATCGGAATGGAAGATCCATGGAACTATCGCAATAAGAGCCAATTCCAAGTGGGACAGCAAAAAAATGGTGCAATCATTGCAGGTCTATACGGACTTGATTCCCATCGCCTAATCCCAATTCAGAATTGCATGGTACAACATCCGTTAACGAACAAGGTATCAGAAGAAGTTCGCAAAATCTTAGAAGAATTCCAAATCCCAATCTATGATGAACGAAAACAAAAAGGGATCGTCCGCACGATTGTAACTAGAGCAGGATTTAATTCAGGCGAAGTTCAAGTCGTACTTATCACGACACAAAAAGAAATGCCAAGAAAAAAACTAGTAATGGCTGAAATCCAAAAAAGATTACCAGAAGTGAAATCATTAGTACAAAACATAAACGGTAACAAAACCTCGCTTATTTTTGGAGAAAAAACAATCCACTTAAGTGGGGAAGAAGTAATCCAAGAAACATTAGGAGATTTAAATTTCGAACTATCAGCACGTGCCTTTTTTCAATTGAATCCTGTGCAAACAGTAAAGCTGTACGATGAAGTGAAAAAAGCAGCTGCCTTAACTGGCAAAGAAAAAATTGTAGATGCCTATTGTGGGGTTGGAACAATTGGTTTATGGCTAGCAGATGGCGCAAGCGAAGTCCGAGGGATGGATACGATCGAAGCAGCAATTACAGATGCGCAAAAAAATGCAGATAAACACGGTATCGAAAACGCAACCTATGTAACAGGAACAGCAGAACACTGGCTGCCGAAGTGGGTAGAAGAGGGGTGGCGTCCTGATGTGGTTGTAGTCGATCCACCGAGAACAGGCTGTGATCGTAAGTTATTAGATGCGATTAAAAAGGTTAAACCGAAGAAGTTTGTGTATGTTTCTTGTAATCCATCTACGTTGGCGAAGGATATTGATTATTTGTCTAAGGATTATAAGGTGGAGTATTTGCAGCCGGTGGATATGTTTCCGCATACGGCGCACGTCGAATGTATCTCGCAACTCATTTTAAAAGAAGGCAACTAACCCAATTGGGTGTTGCCTTTTTACGTTTCCTGAAAAGGATTTACGAAGTTGTAATGTATACGTAGATTTCCATCAATGCTACAGGTTATTTTATTCACTAAAGAATGCAAGACTTGAGGAGTAAGTTCGCTTAGTAAAGAAACTTCTTTAAGCTTTTTACCTAAATCAATGGCATAGTTCTCACTTTCACACTCTTCAAGTTTTTCTTGATACTCATTCTTGGACTTTTCTAGCTCTGCTACGTCCTGGTCTATCTTCTCTCTATACTCTATCAACTCTTCCCGAGAGATAATTTTATCTGCATACATATCAAGGTAATCTTTCTTTCTGGTACGTAATTTATTTGCTTTGTTTTTGATTTTTGTTAGTTCATTTGTAATTGAAACCTTCTTTTGATCCAGTCTTTTCTGTAAGCTCTTAATAAATTGTTCGTCTTGAATGGATGCGAATAGCTCTTGTAAATCTTCTAGGATAGTGTTTTTAAGTTCCTTCTCCCGGATAACTACTCTATTTAAGCAAAAAGTATCTCCGTGTTTAATATTGCCGCCGCATCTGTACCCTTTTTGATTTGCTTTGTACCACATTCCTTTTTGACAATTTTCACAGAACAATACATTCGTGAATAAATGCTTTTTGGGTGCAGTAGTAGTACGTGTTCTACTTTGGAGCATTTTTTTTACAGCCTGAAAAGTTTCTTTTGAGATGATCGGTTCGTGCGTGTTTTCTTGAATTGTAATTTTGTCTACTTCAAGAATTCTTCGTTTTGTTGTTGTAACCGAAACTGTTTCAGTCCTGTTTTGAACAAGATCACCACAATAATGTTGATTGTTCAAGATATTTTTAATTGTAGTAGCGTGCCATAAAGGTGATGAGTTAGACTTATTAGCAATTTGTGAAGGAGTAGGAACTTTTTCTGCTGTGAAACTTTTTGCTATTGAATCCATTCCTTTTCCATCCAAGTATTCTCTGAAAATTCGTCTTATGATTTCCGGAGTGTTGTCTTCACGGATTTTTAGCTGTCCGTTTTCCGAATAATATCCATAAGGTGGATTAGAGCCTACAAATAAGCCTCGATTAGCTTTTGTACGTTTGGCAGCCTTATTTCTGCGGCTGCTAGTGGCTGACTCATTTTCGTACAGCCAAGCAAAAAGACCAAAGTTTTGCACGTCCCCGGTAATCGTATTAATCGAGTTATCAAGGCAGACAATATGAATATTATTTATCAGGCAGATATCTCGTAGTTCATACGATAATCTTCCATTACGGGCAAGTCTGGAAAGTTCTTTAGCTAGTATTACATCAAATTTTCCAGCTTTTCCATCTTCAATTAATGTCTTTAAACCAGGTCTGTTTCCTTTTGTTCCTGATTGCTTGTCAGTATAAATCTCTACGATCTCCCAATCATTTTGGGCGGCGTAATTTCGAAATAGATCGATCTGATTATCGATTGAAGTTCTTTGTGAATCCATCTCTGTGGAGACACGAGCATATATTGCACATCTCAAAACACGATCACCACCATTAGTAGTAAAGTATTGAGATGTTGGTGGGTTTGTAGGTATAGTATTGACCACATTCATAGGTCTTAACTGAGTTGTAATTAAATTCATTGATAGGTCTCCTTAATGATTTATCTATGTATAATTTTCGATACTTCGTCCATACTAATAATAATTTTTTCGATACTTCATCCAGAATGGTATACCAATCTGGACAAAGTACCGAATTAGCCTCAAATGAAACCCCTAGTTATAGGGGTTCTGGTTATAGTCTCAGTTTGCGATATTTCCGAACAGCTAAATGTTCGGTTCTATGTCCAATAATCAACTACTACATTTCGATAATTCATCCAATATGTTAATCAATTAGATTGGAGAAGATATTTGATTTAAAATGTAATTGTGGTTCCTGGTCAGTAGAGAGAATAAGGTAGTCTACAAAATACAGGATGATGAGTCTTTTCTCATCTGATCCTAATTGATGATCCAGTATCTCATTAAATCTGGAAAAGAACTGATCCTTTTCTACAAGTTGATAAGTGGCCTTTAAATTTTCTTGGCAAATCGTGTATTCTCTTAAAGAATTTTTGTGTTGTTGAATAAATTCCAAAATCTTTAGCTCAAGTTCTCGATCTTTAAGATCTCTTGCTATCTTTAATTTTTCTTCTAGCTTTTGTAAAAGTATTTGCTTTGTATCAACAGTTTGTTCAACTTCTATACTCAGTTCGTTAATAAAAGCCAATGTCTTAGGTATTATCTGGTTTGTTGAAATTAACTCCTTAACACGAATTAGTATTTCTGGGATAAATCTGTTGTGAACTTCTTGAATGCCAACTTTATATCCGCAACTTTTACATACATAGTAATAATAGTCATATTTGATTCCATTTCTTTTAGTTGAGCCATTCTGTGTGCTTAAGGGCTGAGCACAATGTTTGCATTTCACTTTGTTTAAAAATAAAAAAGGTGTATCTATCCGGCCGAATGTTTTTTGCAAATGATTGTTTTGTTTAATTAATTGAGGAAGGAATTTGTTAATGATAGGTTGATGTGATTTTTCAAAAATGAATTGCCTTTGCCCATCATCTTTCCTCTTGTGTACATTCCAGATTAATTCGCCTATATAAACTGGATTTTTAAGTATGTTTTCAACTGTACTAGACCGCCATATTCCGCCTTTTGGTGAAGGAATCTCTGCTTCATTTAAGATTATGGCAATTTTTTGTAAAGACTTCCCCCAGCCTGAAAGGAAAAAAATAAAAGATACAATGTCAGCATTTTCATTGGGTTCCAATTGTTGTTGGTGTTTTTGTTTTTTTATCTGATTATATCCATAAGGAGTTTTTGAACCGGGTCTAAATGTTTCTTTACTTTCTAAAAAAGTTGTTAAATTACCTACTGCACGCTCAGATTTTACTTCTGATTCGTGTTGGAATAACAAGAAATTCATTTTGATACTGGTATCTTCTGGATCAATAGGTTTATTCGAGTTAGTTGTATAGACTTCTAGTTCCGGCAGCTTTTCTAGCATTGGGCGGTAAAAATCAATAGTGAATGAATAACCAGTACGATCCATCCGAGAAATATCGTGAAAAATAACAGTCGGTATATTCATTTCAACCATTTTTTCACCCAGTTCCATCAGCTTTTTTCGTTGAGCCGCACGTTTGGAATATTCACTTGTAACGTCTTCAATGTAAATTAAATCATCAGTGACAGAGAGTTGATTCCGCTTGGCGAATTCTTGAATATGCTGTTTCTGGATTTCTACACTGTTATTTTCTTGTTGCTTATACGAAGAACGGCGAATATAAGCAAATGCTAATTTCAAAGTAAATCATCTCCTTTAAAAATGTATTGGGAACGAAAATCTTGGATATAGTCAAATTTGTTAACTTCAATGTTTACCTCATTTGGATAAACATATAATGTTCGGATAAGTAACGAAGTTAGAAAAAAAGGATTTGTTTGCCTGCATTTATGTAAATATTCTTTTACAAGTTTTACTAAGTTTTCATTTTCTAATAAAAGGTCCCCTTTTTCTTCTATTAGGTTAAGACGATCCTTTTGTATGTTCTCTAATTTTGTAATTTCAACGTAGTGAGGGTTCTCCTTCCAATTGGTAAAATCATCAGTATCAAAAATGATTTTCTCCATCAAATTATGTTTTTTTACTTCTAGTGATTTCAATTCTGCATCAACATTTTTCCGAATTATTTGGAAGAAGTGCCTTGAATCTTTAAGTAGCAGTTCGGTATTTAGGTGCTTAATGATTTTGCCTAGTGATTTATTAATAATAAGAAATAAATCTTCAGTTCCTAATAAATTTTTTGAGTGTTTTCGTGAGCAGGAGTACCAGGCTTTTTCAGCTGGGATATCCATATAAAAAATCATTGGCTTCCTACAAATGCCGCAGCTCACATTGTAAATATCTTGATTTCTTAAAGATCGCTCAATCTCTTGATAAGTTAAAAGCACGGCATTGTGAGCTTGTAATTCTTCAAAGCCCTCATAACTTAAATAAGGCTCTACGTGTGAAAGTTTGTTCCTCCCTGTAGTCAAATCATATCCGGCATAAAAAGGGTCCCTAGCAATTTTTATTAGTTGATTTGTAGTAGTTTTAAGGGCCTTTTTATACTCTTTTAAAGTTTCTTCCAAATCTTTATGTGTTGTAACCTTTTTGATTGCAGTGAAGAATTGGAGTAAAGAATCCTTTTTACTAGGATCTTTAATGTACTGCTTGGTCTCTTTTTGTTTTATGTATCCAAGTTTATGAGGTGGATATCTTTTTCTAGCTTCTTCTGTTCGCCTAGCAATGTTTTTTCCCTCAACATCACTTACAATGTTCATTACGCCTTCAATAAATGTGCTATCTGTTGCCTGTTGATGACCATTCCCAGCTGATGTAAAGAAAATCTTTACATTATGTTTTTTACACAGTGAAATAAAGTAATTAGACTCATAAAAGTCCCGAAACAATCTTGAGCGGTCAAAGGCATAGACAATCTCAACTTGATTATTAATCATCATTTGAATCAGTTTTTTCATTTGTGGCCTTTTCTCAATATCCAGTTTATTAGCAGAAACTCCATCCTCATTCAAAATTAAAATCTCATTAGGAATGTAATTCTTGCGATACATAGAATCAGCTGATTCCTGCATAGCTAAATCCTGGTTGGTGGTACTCACTCTACGAAAAAAGACCTTATACTTGCTTTTATTCTTTACTGTTTGAACCATTGTTTCTCTTCCCTTTACTATGTTTTGAAGTAATTAATCTTTTAAAAAAAGATTGTCTAAAAGTGTGCAGTGTGTTTCCTGTTGATAACCATTTCCTGTTGAAGTATAGAAGATGTTCACGTTATGTTTTTTACAGAGTAAAAGAAAATCATTAAATAAATAAAAATCTCGGAACAATCTTGATCGGTCATAAACGTAGATAAGATCAATCTGATCGTTCATAATCATTTGGTACAGTTTTTTCATTTGTGGCCGATTCTCAATAGTTGTGTTTGCAGAAACTCCATTTTCATTCATTATTAAAATCTCACTAGGTGAATAATTCTCTCTGTATAAAGAATCTGCTGATTCCTGTATTTCTAGATTTTGATTGGTGATGTTAGCTCGACGGTAGAATACCTTATACTTTGTTATGTTTTCTTTTGTTTGAATCATTGTTCTCACTTTCCTTCGCAATTTTTTGATGAAGTAATTTTGCCTGAAGCCGATGAGGTAAATCTAATTGATCAACAATTATTCGCTGGATTAAATGTTGAATCCAAATCTCAGCTACAGGGTTAATCTCAGAATCCGTTTGGATATTAATTTTCTTCCGCATAAACACACCTCCGCTTTACATCTTTGACGGAAATAGGTGTGTTTTATACGGTTAATCATAGATAACTAACTATTGATTGATTTCTGATCGTCAAAATCTAAATCAAATCTTAGTTGAACAGATTCCTCTTTATCTGTGTTTTTAATAAGTATTTTGATAATTCCTTTCTTCTCACCGGGAAAAGAATTAATGCTTTTTTCTTTCATTGTTTATGCCCCCAGTTTTATATGCTAGGAATTGTTCTAGTAGGAAGTTCGATAAGTAGCCTTCCTCCTGAAGTCTTACTAATTTTTCAGTAAAGTTGTTATGTTCTAATCTAGTTAAGGATAAATCTGATTCTGTATGTCTCAAGCACACTCACTTCCTATCTGGTCTTTCTTATCTAGTGAATATTTTTCATTTGATGTTTGATCTATTATTCTATCTATTTCAGAAACTAATAAATCTTGGATAATAGTCCTTGCATTAAGTGCATTTTCTTGTGAAGCGTAGCAACGTATAACTTTCAAAATTCTCTCTCCTTGTTCTAGTGATATTTTTATGTAAGAAAAAAGGAAGTAACTAAAGCTCAATACTGATTCTTATATGTAAGTGTTTAATTATTGGTTGAATTACATCCAAATTTCTTGCGATAAATTTTTCAAACGGATTATATTCTTTAATTTTTTTGAAAACCAGTTTTTGCAGAAAAAATATAAAATATATTTCTTTTAGGTAAAAAGTATTGTGCTTTTGGACTCTGATAGCGGGATCTTCCATTATATTTCCATTGGGAGTTATAGTATAATTAACCTTACATATGTGTTTGGTATGATTCTTATTATTTATGAGGTGTAACAATGATAACGGGAGAATTAAAGAATAAAGTAGATAAAGTCTGGGAGACATTCTGGACAGGTGGAATAACAAATCCTTTAACTGTTATTGAGCAGTTTACATATTTGTTGTATATCAAGGGCCTAGATGATAACGAAAAGAAGAAAGAAATGGATGCAGAACTTTTAGGCATAGAACACGAAGGTATCTTCCCACAAGATAAGCCACAGTTGCGTTGGTCTATTTTTTCAAATATGGGTCCAGATGAAATGTTTAATGTGGTGACCCAGGAAGTTTTCCCATTTATTAAAGATCTTGGTGGGAAAGGATCTATTTACTCTAAATTTATGAAGGATGCTATTTTTGTAATTCCTACACCATCGCTCTTAGCAAGAGTAGTTGCAGGAATAAATGGATTAATGCAAGCCAGTAATACAGGTGGTAAAAAGGATACTTTAGGTGATTTATATGAGTATTTACTTTCTAAACTTTCAACTGCTGGTACAAATGGCCAATTTAGAACCCCGCGTCATATCATTGATATGATTGTTAAATTGATGAAGCCAACACCTGAAGATATTATAGTAGATCCAGCAGCCGGTTCAGCAGGATTTCTTGTTTCCGCTGGAGAGTATTTAAAAGAAAATCATAGTGATATGTTCCTGGTTCAAAGTCTGAGAGAGCATTTTAACCAAAAAATGTTCCACGGATTTGAGATGGATGGAACAATGCTCAGAATCGGTGCAATGAATATGATGCTTCACGGGGTAGATAATCCTAATATAGCTTACCGTGATAGTTTGTCCGAGCAGAATAAGGATACTGAGCAGTACACACTTGTTCTGGCTAATCCACCTTTTAAGGGTTCTTTGGATTATGATTCCGTATCTGACGACCTTCTAAAAATAACAAAAACAAAGAAGACTGAGTTATTATTCTTAGCATTATTTCTTAGAATGCTAAAAAAAGGCGGAAGGGCTGCTGTTATTGTTCCAGACGGCGTATTATTTGGCAGTTCTAATGCTCATAAATCTATTCGGAAAGAAATTGTTGATAATCAAAAATTAGAAGCAATTATATCAATGCCATCAGGCGTATTTAAACCTTATGCGGGAGTTTCAACTGGTGTAATGATCTTTACCAAAACTAATGCTGGTGGAACGGATAATGTTTGGTTTTATGATATGAAAGCAGACGGGTACTCCTTAGATGACAAACGGAGCCCTATTAAAGAAAATGACATTTCTGATATATTAGATAGGTTTAGCGATTTAGCTACTGAAAGAGAAAGAAAACGAAATCATCAATCTTTCATCGTACCGGTGGATGAAATTAGGGATAATGGGTATGACCTGTCAATTAATAAATATAAAGAAAGTGATTTTGAGGAAGTAAAGTATGAAAAGCCTGAGATTATATTAACTCAGATAAAAAAACTGGAAGAGGAAATCTTAGTTGGCTTCTCAGAGTTAGAAAAAATGGTATTAAGTTCAGGTGGTAACAATGACAAATAAACTTAGTGAAGTTGCATTAAAAGATATCATTGATATACGGGATGGTACACACGATTCTCCCAAATATGTTAATGAGGGTTTTCCTTTAATAACATCTAAAAATATAAAGGATGGAGAAATTGATTTTTCTAATGTTAATTTAATCTCTGAAGAAGATTACAAAAAAATTAACAAAAGGTCTGAAGTATCAAATGGTGACATTATAATGCCAATGATAGGTACCATTGGAAATCCTATGATAGTTAATACAGAAAAGAAATTTGCTATAAAAAATGTAGCACTATTCAAGTTTGATTCAGACCGAAAATTAAATAATAGTTATTTATACTATTACTTAAAGTCTGATTTATTTCATCAACAAATAAATTTTGTAAAAAGAGGCGGAACACAATCTTTTATATCCTTATCAGATATTAGAAACCTTAGAGTGCCTATTTTTAATACAAACTATCAACAAAAGGTTGTAAAAATACTTAAAAAGGCTGAAAATCTAATCGAATTACGTAAAGCACAAATAGTAGCATTATTTGAGTTAATGCAGAGTATTTTTTTTGAGATGTTTGGGGATTTAAGAGAAAATAATAATTGGGACAAAGTTCCCCTATCGGAATTGATTGAAGTTGACACAAAAGTTATAAAGACTATTAGTGATTATCAAGACTATAACTTAGTAGGGATTGATAATATTGAGAAGATTTCTGGCAAGCTAATCAATTTAAGAACAATTAAAGAAAGTAAGGTTTCAGGTAGTAAATATTATTTTAAATCTGAACACATCCTGTATAGTAAAATTCGTCCATATTTAAATAAAGTAGCCATACCAAACTTTGAGGGATTATGTAGTACAGATGCATACCCATTAAAAGTTAAGGAAGGTAAGGCTAATAAGGCCTTTATTGCATTTATTTTAAGGTCAGATGCTTTTGTTAAATATGCTGTTTCTAACAGTAAGGGAGCAAATATTCCCAGGATTGATAAGAAGCAACTTCTAAATTATTTAACTATTAACCCTAATATTGATTTGCAAAATGATTTTGAAGTAAAGTACAAATTTATTCAATCAAAAATTGAATTACTAGAATACAGTCTTAATGAACTTGAAATAAACTTTAAATCACTAACCCAGGGTGCATTTAAAGGAGATTACTCTAATGATTAGTATCGCCATTAATATTAGTTAAGGGGGATAATTCGGTGACAAATTTTATGTTTTTACAAAAGAAAGCTCATTTTGCTAGTTTTGCAAATTCTTGCTTGGAGGCTGAAAAAAGTCTCCAAGTAAGTCCTGCTACTTGTGCCATTTTAACTCGTCGTGCTTTAGAACTGTCTGTAAAATGGCTATATACTTCAGATAGCGAACTTAAAGTACCTTACCAAGATAATTTATCTAGTTTGATTCACGAGCCAACTTTTAAGTCAATTATAGATGAAGATCTTTTTCCTTTAATGAAATACATCATTAAACTAGGTAATGTGGCGGTTCACACTAATTCTACTATTACAAGGGATGAGGCTGTATTAGCATTACATAATCTTCACCAATTTGTTGATTGGCTAGATTATTGCTACTCAGAAAGTTATTCAGAGACAGAGTTCAAAGAAGAGCTTCTTTTAACTGGAGACGAGCCAAGAAGAAGACCTGAAGAATATAAAGAGCTATATGAAAAGTTGAGTTCCAAAGACCGAAAGCTTGAAGACTTGATGCGTGAAAATGAGGAACTACGTAAGGTCTTAACTGATAAACGCATTGAGAACACCGAACAATACAATTTTCAAGTTGACGAAATTTCTGAACTTCAAACCAGAAAGATCTACATTGATTTAGAACTTAAATTAGCCGGTTGGGAGTTTGAAAAAAATGTAATTGAAGAATATCAAGTTACTGGTATGCCGAACAATAAGAATACAGGATTTGTGGATTATGTTCTACTTGGAGATAATGGGAAGCCAATAGCTGTAGTTGAAGCAAAGAGAACCTCTTATGATGCAAATAAAGGAAAGCAGCAAGCTAAGTTATACGCTGATTGCATTGAACAAATGCACGGTCAAAGACCGGTTATCTTTTATACAAATGGTTTTGATATTCGCCTCTGGGATGATATGAATTATCCTGAGAGGAAAGTATCTGGATTTTATACTAAGTCAGATCTTCAACTATTAATTGATAGACGTACAATTCAAAAACCGCTAGATAATATAGAAATTAAGGATGAGATTTCAAACCGTTATTATCAAAAAGAAGCAATCCTTGCTGTTTGTGAAGCTATTCAATCAAAACAACGAAAAGCACTCTTAGTTATGGCTACTGGAAGTGGAAAAACAAGAACCGCAGTATCCCTGGTAGATGTTTTGGTAAGACACAACTGGGTGAAAAATATATTGTTCTTAGCGGACAGGACTGCTTTGGTATTACAAGCAAAGAAAAATTTTAACAACCTCCTCCCGAGTATGACTCTCTGTAATTTGCTTGATAACAAAGACAACCCTGAATTAAGCCGAATGGTATTTTCGACATATCCGACGATGATGAATACGATTGATGATACAAAACGAAAAGACGGTAATAAGCTTTTTACTGTTGGCCATTTTGATTTAATCATTGTTGATGAAAGTCACCGAAGTATATATAAAAAGTTCCGGGCAATCTTCGAATACTTTGATGGTATCATATTAGGCTTAACAGCTACTCCAAAGGATGAAATTGATAAAAACACTTACGATATTTTTGGTCTAGAAACTGGTGCTCCTACTTATGCATATGAACTTGAACTAGCAGTAAAGGATGGTTATCTAGTTGAATACAGAACAATTGAAGCGTCTTCGAAAATATTAGATGATGGTCTCCGTTATGATGAATTATCTGATGAAGAAAAAGAACAATTTGAAGATACCTTTGATGAAGAAAGTGAAGAAATAAGTAACTCTGCTGTAAACCAATGGTTGTTTAATGACAATACTATTGATCAAGTGTTAAATGACCTAATGGAGAAAGGGATCAAGGTTGAGGGTGGAGATAAGCTAGGTAAGACAATTATCTTTGCTAATAATTCCAAGCACGCTAAACGTATTGTTGAACGGTTTAATCATATATATCCGCAATACAATGGGAAATTTGCTGCTCAAATTGATTATAAAGTCGATTACGTTCAAACTCTTATTGATGATTTTTCAACAAAGGATAAATTTCCTCAGATTGCAGCATCTGTAGATATGTTAGATACAGGGGTAGATATTCCTGAAGTGGTCAACCTGGTATTTTTCAAAAAGGTTCGATCAAAGTCTAAGTTCTGGCAGATGATTGGCCGTGGTACTCGCCTATGTTCAAATCTTTTTGGAGTCGGTGAGGATAAAGAGTACTTTTTAATTTTTGACTATTTAAGAAACTTTGAGTTTTTTAGAGAAAATCAAAAAGGAATTGAAGGGAAAGTTTCAGTTGGATTAACTGAACGGATCTTTAATTTGAAAGTAGATATTATTAAAGAACTCCAGGCAATCGATTTTCAAGAAGAACCTTATATTCGACACCGTAAAGAACTAATTGAAGATGTGTATCAAGAGATTAGTCGGCTTAACGATGAAAACTTCCAAGTAAGAATGCATCTACAGTATGTCCACAAATATAAAAACAGGGACAATTGGCAAGCTCTTAGTGTAACGAATGTAAGTGAAATACAAGAGCATATCTCTCCGTTGATCATTTCCATAGTGGATGATGAACTAGCAAAGCGATTTGATAGCGTAATGTATTCCATTGAACTTGCAAAACTAACTGCAAAAAATGCAACTAGGCCAATTAAAAGTGTAGTTCAAACAGCCGAAGAGCTCTCTAAGCTAAGTACCATCCCACAAGTTAATGCTAAAAGAGATATCCTATTAAAAGTACAGACTGATGTTTTTTGGGAAGAAGCCAATATTTTTGAACTTGAAGAAGTTCGTGAAGCAATACGTGAGTTGGTTAAATTCCTAGAAAAAGAAAGCCAGAAAGATTATTACACTAACTTCAAGGATAATTTCACTTTAATTGGTGAAGGTGAAGCTCCTTTTTATGGATCAAATGACCTGCAAAATTACCGTAAGAAGGTAAATCAATACTTGAAAGAACATCAAGATCAAACCGCCATATATAAGCTCCGGCATAACAAGACACTGACCAGACAAGATGTAGAAACTCTTGAGGGAATTCTTTGGACTGAGCTAGGAACACAGGAAGACTATAAAAAAGAGTTTGGTGATACCCCGATTGTAAAACTGGTTAGACAAGTAGTAGGTCTTGACCAACAGGCAGCCAATGAAGCTTTTTCAGAGTTCTTAAATGAAGAAAAGTTAAATGTTAACCAACTACGTTTCGTTAAACTCATTATTGATTATGTCGTCAAAAATGGAACTCTTGAAAAGAAGGTATTACAAGAAGATCCATTCCGGGCTCTTGGTAGCGTAACTGAACTGTTTAGAGATAACATTGATGATGTAAGAGGGATTATTCAAATAATCGATGTAATTAATCGTAATACGGAGGAGTTTGAAGGGGCTTAATGTTACATTAATTTTCTGAATAAACATAAGCTCGAAGCTGTGAGAATATTAAAAGGTTTATCTAATTTTCAGGTAAACCTTTTGAGTATTTTTTGAAAAATAGGGGGCATACAGGATTGTCTTTAAGCTTTTGACAGCTAGTAAGGGGATTTTATTGATAAGAGGTGATGTTGATGGCTCTTCAAGCGGAAACATTGGTTGAGGAATGGTTCAATCGTAACGGTTATTTTACTATACGAGGATTAAAAGACAAGATTGATGAAATTGATATCCTGGCTATAAAAAATATTGGCGGAAACAAATGGGATTGTATCCACTGCGAAGTTCAAGTTAGTATACGGCCGGTTGGTTATATAAGCAAACTGACATCACAAGTTATGAATGAATTACAAGTTTTAAAGAATACAAGTGCAAAGTTAAGAAATGATCAGCAACTCAAATTATGTGCTACACAATGGGTTGAAAATAAGTATGGCTCATCCAAAAAACAACTATTTAGAGATAAACTGATGTCTAATGCTAACTGGCGTTATCAATTCGTTTATGGAAATGTTAAGGATTCAAAAGAACTAATCTATATTTCTCAACAGGGTGTTCAGATAATCTCTTTTCAAAAAGTATTAGAAGATTTATGCACAAAACGAACAGAATTTGACTTTTCGGGGTCATCAGCTGGAGACCTAGTTGAAATTATTAACTTTATAAATGGATAAGTAACACCGACCTACATTGCAGTTTAAATAACGGAACAGGTTGATGAATATAATGATTACTGAAGGAAAATATTGATTTAAGTCGAATTATGTATAAAATAATCATTTTTTTAAGGGCGGATCAAATGGAACTTAAGGAATTAATTATAAATATAAAACCGAGAGAAAAAAGTGGTTCTAGGTCTGCTAATCGCTTTGCTTATCAGCAGGATTGGGTGATTTGCAAAATTTTAGAGTTACATAAGGAAAATTTAGACTATTTAATTCTCCTAGACTATCACGATGATGTGGTTGTACTTAATAGCGAGAAAGAACCGGATCAAATGTCATTTTATCAGCTAAAAACAAAGCAACCTGGTACTTGGTCTACCACAGATTTAACAAGACAAAGTTCAGGGAAAAGCGGCAAATTGCCTTCCATATTGGGGAAACTATACGATTGTCGTTTGAAGTTTCAAAAACATACATTGTCAATTCATTTTGTTTCAAATGCTCTTTTTAATGTGAAGTTAAATTCATTAGAGGAGAAAGGGATTGACAAAAGAAAAATTTGTTTTAATCAGCTTTCGTCAAGTGAAGTAGGAAAGGTAGTAAAGAAAATCAAACAAGAATTTAATTTGGCTGACGATCCAGACCTAATTGATATGACTTTCTTGGAAGTGTCTGATTTGAATGTAAATGACCGAGAGACGTATGTGAGAGGAAAGCTAGGGGTTTTTTTAGAAGAATTAAATCCCAATGGTAAGTTTCGAGTAGGGTTGATATATAAATCCATCTTTGATGAAGTAAAAAGAAAAAACAATTATGAATATGATTTAGATCAGTTTGAGGATTTAATAAAACATAAATCAATTGGTCGTTCTATGTTTGAACATATTCTAAGTAATGTTGATATAGAAAATAAATATGAAGAATTGTGGAATATGACTGAGAGACAGTTATTGGCTGAGGGCATCCCCATTAGAGTAAGGTTAAATCTAAGAAGCTCTTGGGACAAGTATGAAATTCAAAAAATGGACTTGTCTAATCAGTATTTATTATCGATTAAGAATATAATTAAAAGAACGCTTGAGCCATATATTGAAGATTCAACTATTTCGAAACTTTATCAAGGAATATTGGAGCCAACATATAAACACTTTTTGGTTACAGAACCAAACTGTATTTATGATGAATTTTATATAAAATCTATTATTCTAATGGAGTATTACGGGATATGAATGGAAACTTTAGAAAACTAATCCGGAATTTAAGGAAGAGGAATTATGAAGAGCTTAATAATAAACGAGATACTGTTGTTATCGAAAATGGAGAGAAAAGCAAAGAGGGTACAATTTCATCCAAAGACAACAATTATAAAAGGGACTAACCACACTGGGAAATCTTCATTACTAAAAAGCATCTATACTACCTTTGGGGCAACTCCTAAAATTGTTCATCCTAAATGGCAAAACGCTGATGTGATAACTGTTGTTAAATTCAGCGTGGAGAATCAAGATTACACGATTTTAAGAAAAGATAAATTTTATGCTGTTTTTAACCACGAAACAAAATCCATTGAGACGTTTAATAGTGTTACAAAAGGTTTAGGTCCTTATTTGTCTACTATATTAGGCTTTAAGATTAAGTTGAACAACAAGCAAGGAGATTTGATTACACCACCACCAGCCTATTATTTCCTTCCCTTTTATGTGGATCAGGATGCAGGATGGAAAGCAAATTGGTCTTCATTTGATAAGTTGTTTCACCTTAAAGGAACTTGGAAGAAAGATATGGCAAATTATCATTCTGGTATCAAACCAAATGAGTATTATGAAACAAAGGCTGAAATCCAAAAATATAACACAGTAGTTTCAAATTTAGAATCTGAAAAGAAACTTACTCAAAATGTATCGAACAAACTCATTGATCAATTTACTAGAGTTCAATTGGACATTGATATGGAAGCCTTTAAGAGAGAAATAGACGAATTAGTGATGCTTTATCATTCTTTACGAGAAGATGGGGATGCACTACAAGGAAAAATTGTAGAGCTTAACAATAAAAAAATTAGTATTCAATCCCAAATTTCAATCATTAAGAACACAATGACAGAATTAAATATGGATTACCAATTTGCATTGAATGAAGATGAGGTAGTTTCTTGTCCGACTTGCGGAAGTATCTACGAGAATTCATTTGCTGAAAGGTTTGATTTAGCAAAAGACGAAGATCGTTGTCAGGAGTTATTGATTGAAAAGGAGCTTGAGTTAAAAGAGATAAAAGAGGCAATTGCTATTCAGTATCAATCCTTTAATCAAAATAATACCGAGGTAGAAAAAATTAAAGAAACCTTAGATAAGAAACAAGGCGAAATTACACTTAGGGACTTGATTCAAAACGAAGGCAAAAAAGAGCTTAGAGTTTTATTAGACTCGGATATAAGTCGATTGAACAAAGATATTGTTGAAAATACTGAAAAGATTGACCTTTTAAAGGAAAATATAAAATTCTATGATGATAAAGAAAGGCAAAAGGAAATAAAAACCCTTTATACAAATACAATGACTGACCTTCTGTTAAAATTAGACGTGCTTACGATGTCACAAAAATCATATAAAGCCATTGATTCAGTAATAAAGGAAACTGGAAGCGGATTGCCAAGAGCATTACTAGCTTATTATTATAGCTTCTTAAAAGTAGTATTTAAATATTCGACTGCAACCTTTTGTCCTATTGTTATTGACTCTCCAAATCAACAGGATCAATCTCCAGAGAATTTAAGGAAAATGATTAACGTTATTTTGGAGAAGCAGCCAAGGAACTCCCAGATTATCTTGGGAGTAAGAGAAATGGATACTGAAGTTGATTTTGAAGGTAAGATAATAGAACTAAAAACACAATATAGCCTACTTCAAGAAGATGAATACGAATCTGTCTCTATGGAAATAAACCAACTTTTAGAGGAGAGCTTGAATCTCCGATGATTTTCTATAATGATATGGACAAAGTTAAAAGAGCTCATTGAATTTCAACCGGAAACAGTCAAAAGGTTCAACTTATAATCTTACTGACCTTACCAAGGACATTAACTCGAACTGATGGCTTAAATGAAGAAACTAGGTATAAAGATAAATCTGGTTCAAGAGTATAGGGGTTAAACTTAATTATAACTAGTTGCAATATGTGGATAATCAAATCGAGAACGTGATTCCTCCTTTGATTAGCATAAATAGCAGGAGGATATGAATCTATTAATCCATTTCATCACTTTAATGGTTATCTATTTAGATGAGTTAGGATTAGTATTATCATCTACTTATTAATGAATCCAAGCAGAAAGTAGTGAATTCAATGACTAAAAAACTGCTGTTGATACTGGTGATAATCGTGATAACCGCTTGTAGCAATTCAGATGAAGAACCGCTTACTAACCAGGTAGATAGTAATAGTGTTGATAAGACAGTTTTAGAAATTTCCAAAGAGATTGAGCCAGTCCCCCAAGATTCTTTAAAAACGATTAAAGATATTAGTATATATTTTTCGTCAAATCGGCATTCCTCTACCACCTTTGATATAACAAATGAAGAAAACGATAAGGTGGGTACTTATAAGCAAATAGTTACTAATGAAGATAAGGAAGGAAATTATGTTATTTCCTCTACTATGGAAGAGTTCCCCTCAGAAACAGCAGAAAGTCTAAATACAATTAAGAATTATAGATTATCACTTGAAGAAATTAAACTGATACGCCAAATCGATAATTTAGTAGGTACAACCCTTAAGGATACAACTATTATTAGTAATACTAAAAATAGTTGGATAAATAATTATGAATTAGGAGGAGATCAACAAAGTAGTATTACTTCGATAAATAAAGAAGTGCAAACTTCATTCGGTACATTCTCTAATTGTATAGAAGTTACAGAAATTACGGAAGATTCAAGGGAAATTACCGTTAAAACATATGCACCCAATATTGGTTTAATTCATCAGGTGGTTACAATAGATGGAGTGGTTAATATGGAGTATAAATTAGTAAATTATTATCCGGAAATATTTGGAAAAGATATAGAGGAATCAAAGAATACCTTTGAGAACATTGAAGAGAACGAATATTTGTCGGAACTTCCCTCTATTACAACAGGAGAAGTAAGCAAAATAAATTTAAATGATTATGCTGCTAACGTTAACGAATACTCAATCAATCAAGTAGAATACCAAATTCTTCACCGTCCCAATTATCAAAACGGAAAAGATAATGAACACATTTATACCTTTGGTAATGATATAGGAGATATTCAAATTTTAACTAATAATGATGCTTTAATTAAAGAAGTGAAATTTGAATCTGATGAACCTTTAGGAGAAGAAGGTTTGTTATATATGCAATGGCTGATTTTGAGTCTTAACTCAGAGATTAAACCAGAAGAAGCTAATGAGTTCTTGTTTAGCAGTCCCTCACAGTATTATGAAATTAAAAATTTTTTAGTCGGTCTAGAGTCAGACGGTAATAACTTCAAATTCGTGATTTTACCTAATAAATAAAACCAGCGTTTAGTGCATTTACTTCCTATGTTGTATTTTTCGCATTTAAAAGGGGTTACTAAAGCCGGAAATAACAAGAGTTTTGAGAAAAAAATATTCTTTTACAAACTAAAAAAAGAACCGAAATGGTCCTTTTTTACGTATCGAAAAGATTTATAAACTTTGCCATTAAATGAATTCGTTTTTCTAGTCGTATCTATATTATACTGAGTAATGAACTCAGACTACTAAGTTCTGCTGCTCTTTTATTTCGGCCTACTTGATAAGGTTCACATCAAACTAATATGTCCTTTGTCTTGTGCAGCTACCGAATAGAATGGACAATATTGTTTTTCCAAATTTCTTTGACGATTTCCTCTGGGGTTGAAGCATTTTTGTTTCCGAACATATTCATTGTCATTTTTAACTTCAATTGTTTCTTATCATCAATATCATACGTTATCATCTCATTCATTGAATTGTCTGACATATTTATGTGTCTACCATAGGAGAGATTGATGGTATTACGTCCGAATGATCCACCATACCATATCTTTATTCCGTTCGCATTTTGACCGTCAACATACAAGTTGAAAACAGTTTTATAGTTGTCCACGTCATCTTGGTCAAATTCAAATTCTGGGTTTGTAGATTGGATCTGAGTAAACAGTGAATTGAATACATCAACTATTTGCTTAAAACTGTCCTTCATAAACTTTTCAATATCCCGATCTGTGATACGTTTAAGGCTTGGTAAATCTATATCGGAAAAATCGACATCCACAGATATAGTTTTATTCAAATTTTTTGGTTTTTCTATTATTCTTCTTGAAGGTATTTTAGGCTCCAGTGTAGGAAATTCACCGACAGGCTCGACATAATACCGTGGCTTTTCATATAGCCGATAGATTAACTCGTCAAGTTTATCATCAAATTCTGTATCGTTGCTAAAATCTATTGCATACTGACCTTTGAAGTGGAAAGGAAATACCTTGTTATAGTCTCCTTGGTGTCGCATTATCGGAACCAATTTATTAGGATTTTCCATCAATAACGGAAGTGTCAATTGGGATTCAAATCCTACTCCACCTTCAAAGTTATCAGCTTTGCTTGCATAGTTTTCCGTCAAAACAATAATAATGTAATCACTATCCCTTACTTTTTCAACCATCATTCTATTAAGATGGACTGATTTTTCCTGCGTTTCAAAGATATCTGTATCTGCAATTAACCCTTTTTCTCTTAATCGGTTAGCAAGATAGAGAACCCACTCTTGATGTTCTTCTGAATCCCAACTATAACTTATAAAAACACGTTTTCTTTCCATTCGAATGCCCCTTTTTACAAATGAACTTTTGTCTGATGCAATTAAATCTTTAATCATAGAGTGATTTGACGTATTAATTATAACAGAAGATAAGTGAACATCTTGTTAGTCATCATTTTTATTTTCAAAAAAACTACCTAGATTTGAGGAATTAGAAAATAGAACGGGTATGGGGAATATCCGATATTGATTATAATTAATAAATAATAGGGGGGATTTTTATGGAAAATGAAAAGAGAGCGTATGACCAGCTTAAAAGTCGAATAATTAATCATATTGAAGATCACAATATGAAATTGGGTAATCTTTGGTATAGAGGCGAATCTAAATTATTTGATAGTATGCCGTCAACATTATATCGACAAATGAATTTTAATGGTGAGCCGGATGAACGAAAAGTAAGTCGTTTAATCCACTTTAATAATATTCATCACTATGAAAAGTGGATTTATGATAAATTTACGGAAGAACTAAAAGAGAAAGATATTGATTTATACCGAAGTATAACAATGAATGGATGGGATATTGTATTTTATATGCAACACTATGGCATTCCAACTCGATTCATAGATTGGTCTGAAAGTTTACATACATCTTTGTTTTTTGCAACAGAAAAAGCTCATATGAACGAAGAAGATGCTGTCCTTTGGTTATTTGAACCTAAAAAAATGAACGAAATACTACGTGACAGTTATCAACTACAACACCCTGAACCAAGCAATACGTATGAAAATTTTGTTAATGCATATTTCCTGCGTATAAATCAAGATTTAGGAGCTGCTATAAGTCCTAATAGTTATAGTATTGGAGTCTACGCGTCAGGTGATATTGAACGTATGCATAGCCAGTATGGTCATTTTGTTTTTATTCCAAAAGAGTACAGAGATATGAGGTCTTATATTGAAGAAATTGTTTTAGGTGATAGTAACCTTCAAGAGAGAGTTCTAAAAAAACTAATTATACCTAACAATGAAGCAAAATTAATTAACAGATACTTAGAAAGCATTGGCTGTGACATAAGTAAATATAGGTTAAACGAAACACCTTTAATTAATGCCAAAGAATATAATTTCACCGAATTTATTAATCGTTATCAGACACATTCTTAATGTGAAGTATAGTTAGATATATAAATTTAAAAAAGCTATAAATTCGTTGGCGATAATTGGAGAAAAAAGAATCCTGTTGTTAAGGTATGTAAGCATTTTTTAAACAAGCCAGCAGCACCTTTATATGGTTTGATTTACATACTGTAAAACCAGTACACTATAATGGATAGTTGATAAACCCACCAACATCCCTTGTGTTGCCAATTACAGTCCACGCATGTTGAATGCGTAGCTCGATTAAATTTGATATAACAGGCTTTTCATGCAAGGTATGTACACATTGACCACATTTTGACCACATACCTTGCAAATAAAATTATTTAGAGATGAATTTTTCAAAGAGATCGACTGATTTTTCTTTCATTGATTCGGTGACATGAGCATAAACATCATCGCCAGTTGTTTTTATACTGCTATGGCCAAGACGAACTTGTACTTCTTTTAAAGACATACCTGCTTCTAGACACATGGTAGCATGAGTATGCCTCAAATCATGAAAACGGATTTTTTAAACATGGGCAGTTTTAATTGCTTTATTAAAATCTGCTGTTAATGCTCGAGGGAAAATTGGTTTTCCGGTTTGTGTTGAGAAAATTAGATTATGGTCCTCGTAACTTTTGCGAAGGGCCATTTTCATTTTGTTCAGATGCGCTTTCCAACTTTTAAGAACCTGTATAGCAGAATCACCTAGTTTGATTACACGATTAGATGCTTGGGACTTAGTTGTGGAAAACTTATATCCGTCTTTATTGTAAATTAGAGATTTATCCACATTAAGATCATTCTTTTCCAAGTCTAGGTCATCCCAAGTTAAGGATAGAATTTCACCTCGACGACAACCGGAACTTAAGGCGGTATTAATTATTGTATAGAGTCTAAGGTTCGTTAACTTAGTAACTTCCAAGAAAATGTTCATTTCATCCACAGACCATGTTTTTTGTTCGATTCTTCTTGGTCTTGGTTTTTCCACATCGATAAGAGGATTAGCGGGGATAACTTTCCATTTACGAGCTGCATCCAATGCTCCGTAATGGTATTGATATACTCTATATATCTTGGAGAAAGTCCTTCCTTCGTCTGTTAGATCATTAATAAACTTTTGAAGGATAATAGTATTTAACTTTTTTACCTTGTATTCACCTAATACAGGGATGATTCTGTAATTTGAAGCATTTGTGTACTCTCTAAAGGTTGTTTCCTTTAATTTTCGCTTCATTGTTAGCTCGAACCACCGCTCGAATAGATTTTTAACTGTTATTTCACTTAGCTCTGCAGACACTTCACCGTTATCTTGTTTCTTAAGTTTGTTTAAAGCTTCGTCGATTTTTGCGAGGGCTTCTTTTTGTGCGACGGGCAGTCGCATAGAGTGTTGATAAAAGTCAACACTCTTCTTTTGCATTTTCAGACAGAGACGTCATTTTGATGAAACGACTGAGAGAAGAAAATGATGAAGGAATCCCAAGTGGTGTAAGTCCACTCCCGAGGAGACTGACCTAGCGAACAAAGGAGTGGGTGGAATAGACGGAGAAACAATAGAAAGTTATGAAACTAAAATAGAAGAGAATATCCAGTCCCTTCTAAATAAATTACGAACAAAAACGTATCAAGCACAGCCCGTAAAAAGAGTATACATTCCAAAGAAAGATGGCAAGAAACGGCCTCTAGGGATTCCTACAATAGAAGACTGTATCGTACAACAGTGTGTAGTGAATGTGCTTCAACCAAAGTTCGAAGATCTCTTATTTCATAACTGGTCAGTGGGGTATCGACCAAACAGGGGAGTAGAAAGAGCACTACAAATCGATTCACTTTTCACCATTGGAGACAAGGAAAGAAAGATAAGAAACCAGTTTTCCATGTAACACCAAAGAAAGAATCTATGAAAGACTTTCGTCTCAGAATAAAAGATAAGACACGGAAAACATTAACTTTAAGCAAAGAAGAATGGATAAATCGTGTAACCCCAATAATACGAGGAAAAGTTAATTATTATGTGACCATCATCAAAGCGATTAAGTCCAATGAAGAAATATAACTGAAAAGCTCTTGTATTACTCGTTGGATGAAACGTATGTTCTTAGAAATAGACGTATACATAAGAAGACTGGGAGTAGCTTTTATCCACCGTCATCGTAGTCAAAAGAAAGAACAAAAGATGCGGTCTAAATGGAACAACCAGTTCTTCGTTAAAATTAAACTAATTCCTAGCTATTGGTTATACCTAAACAAAGCCTTTGGTTATACATTAGAGCAATATCTAGAAGAGATGAAGAACAGAGGAAAACGAAAATATCAACAAGCAATTAGACGTGCAAAAAGAAAAGGCGAAGAGTATTTTACTCTTCACCGGCTTCAAAAGATGCAAAATGCCTGGAACGCATCCTCTTGATTAATAAATTGTAACATATGGGTAAGCCGTATGCCTTAATAGGGCACGTACGGTTTGATAAGGTGGAAGCCATGAGAGTGGTTTCCCTACTTTATTTTATTATTGGAGTGATTTTATGTTTAAGAAAATCAAATAGTTTTTAGCAAGATAGATCAAGCGGAGCAAGCCATTTTATTAAACGAAAAATATTAATTGGAGGAATGACAAATGAGTGCAACAACAGATAAATTCTTAAAAGGAATCAAGAGTGGAGCATTAGCATTGTGGAGTAAATTTAATAGAGAGCACACTATAATCGTTCACATTAAATGAACACCTCAGAAAAGCCCTGCTCATTAAAGTGGGTTTTTTTTTTGTGTAATTTGCCAAAATATAATTTTATCTTTTAGAAAAACAAAAACATTCTGGAAGGTATTTGAAAAAAATATATAGAATTTTCTAGTCAGTAAAAATAAATTGAAATGAAAAGGTGAGGAGATTTATGGCTAATTTACCGAAAAAAATTGTATTATGTTTTATCGTAATTGCATTAATTTTGAGTATTTCGCTTCCTAATTTAACATCAGCTGCAGGACCTCCACCAGATGAACCAGTGCAAATGACTCAATTCTTACAAATGAGAGCTAATCCTTATATTTATCTTAATCAAGAAACTGGTAAATTTTCATTGAAATCTGGAATTGATAGTAAATTTACAGTTGAATAATTACAAGTCATAAAACGTGCTGTAAGCAGAAATAATGCTGAAATAGAAATGAATATATCAGAATTAACAATGGCTGATAATAGTTACGTATCTAAAGAAACTAGCTGCCTTCCTGAAAATTTTGTGTTTGAAAAAGATGATCCACTTTTTAGTGATGGTAATTTAGTATCGGTACCAGAAGAGTCATCAGCAATTAATAAATCTATTAATAGAAAGAAAAATTTTGATTATGAATATAAGTGGTGGGAATTAGATATTATTTTTCACATACATGGGTAAAAACATTTAAAAACAACTTATTATTACTTACTGTTGCTACAGCAGCAACCAATGCAACGATAAGTAAATACGCAAAAGTAGCTGCAGGAGTAAAAATAAATATCGTCACTGGCGTGTAGCCCTTGGTGCATGGGCTTTTATAGCACAAGATAAAAATAAAGGAGTCTACTTTGATTGCTATTTTTATATTCCTACTCGATGGTATCCAGCACCTTAAAAAGGGGGTGATCTAAATGAAAAATGCAGCTAATAAAAAATGGTATTTATTGTGGTTAAGTATTGCAATTATTGCTTTTGTGTTATGGGTATTGACAAAATTAGTTTAAAATTTAAGTCACAAAGAAACTTGTAAATTGATTGGATGATTAATTTACAAGTTTCTTTGTATTATTGTGAAATAACAGGAATATAGTCATGAAACGAAGAATCCTTCCTAGTAAGAAAGGAGGGGTAAATTGTGGAAGCAAAATTATTAAAAAGACATATTGAACACAATAATCAGATTCGTTGCGTTTATTGTGAAGAAAATTTATTGTTAGGCGAACCTATTTATGTGGACATAGCGCATACTATGACCCATCAAAGATGCGGCCACTATCTAAAATTAAAAGATAAAGGCACACTCACTAGTGTCGCTCTAAAATAATTCAACACAAATTTTAAAACTGAATTTTCTGCAACTTAATTTTTCCATAAAAAAATCCTTTATAATGGTTGGGAGGTAGTAACCTATCCAAATCCAAAATAAAGGACTTACGCATGGATAAGTTTACACGAAAAACATCATTTGAACAATGGCTTTCACCGCTTAATCAGACATTATTAGAAGAACAGGTGAAAACACATCAATTAAATTACTATACAAAAGAAGCTTTATATGGTTTCCTTTTTGAAACTACTTTTGTATGCGCAGCTCCATGAGACCGAGAGTTTACGGGCTTTGAGTGACGCTGTATTTTCAGACGATTTGCAATGTGCTACAGGGTTGAACTCGATTAGCTTCTCCCAATTAGGAAGACGAATCAATACAATTCCAACTGAGTTCTTTCAAACGTTTTTTTTAGATTTGGTCGCCCAAATCCATAAGAAAACAGATTTTGAAAAACGAAGAAAGATTTCGACACCACTGAAAATCATTGATTCGAGTACACTTCCACTTAATTTAACCAATCATACGTGGGCAGAGTTTCGAAAGACAAAATCGGGTGTAAAGCTTCACTTACGCCTTGTTTTCATGGAAAAAGGCTTCTCCTATCCAGATAAAGGAGTGCTTACGAATGCCATCGAACATGATCGAGGTCAATTTCGGGTTGTCACTGTGCACTTAAAATTATGGCAAACCCCTTCTAGTCGCCTATTGGTATAAACATGATCTTGCCCGTATTCGTGAACGTTTTGATATCAGAACGATTGATACGGCAAAAGACATCGATGATTGGAATGCTGAAAAAATTCCAGTTGCCTTAATCCATCCAGCTTCAGCTGGACATGGATTGAATTTGCAGGAAGGTGGCTCAACAATTGTATGGTTTGGGCTGACTTGGTCATTGGAATTGTATCAGCAATTAAATGCACGGCTCTGGCCGCAAGGACAAAAGAAAACGGTAGTAATTCAGCATATCATTACCCGTGGTACACATGATGAAGACGTCATGAAAGCGCTGGAAACAAAGGATATTCGGCAGTCTGCTTTGATTGAAGCAGTATAGGCGAGGATTGGAGGTGCGGTATGAGCGAAAGAATCGAAAAAATCATGCACAGTTATCAGCAAATAGTCATGGAGCGAAATTGCCTTGAAAATCAGATTGTGAACTTTCAAGGAATCACAGCATCGGAAGTGATCGAATCAATGTATTTTGAACAGCCGGATGGTGAGCGTGTTCAGACAAGTGGTGTTTCTGATAAGACTGGCCGCATCGCCATCACCTACAAGGACAGGATGAACCGAATTAACAGAGAATGGCAAGAGCATCTTGTGAAGAAACATTCCGCGCTTTTCGAGGAATTGCTATTTTTTTGAGTCAGCCATTCTTTCGCTAAGTGGTATTTTGCCAGATTTTATTTCTGATATGGTTATAAACGGACTCACTTGGGATGACCTTGCTGCCAAATATCATGTTAGTAGAACGATGGTAGCCAAGTATAGGAAAAAGGCAATACGTGAACTGGATATCTTATACACCATTCACGACAAAGAAATGGCAGAGTACATTTTGAGTTGAGGTGAAGCAAATGTGTAGAAGAGGAGATATTTATCTAGTGAATTTCGGGGAGAACATAGATACTTGCAAACAGAAAGGATTCCGCCCAGTGATAGTGGTCAGCAATAACAGAGCAAATTCCCACTCCCCTGTTATTACGGTTGTTCCATTAACTACAAAAATCAATAAGAACGGTATTTACCAACCCATGTATATATTCCTTTATCCGCAGTCCGTGGATTGAGCAGTGGAAGTATGGCCCTTGCTGAACAAGTGGAAGCCATCGATAAAACTCGATTACTTGGAAAAAAGGGGTTCATAATTAACAATGGAATTATGGACCAAATTACGAGAGCGATACAGATACAAATCGGGGTTTATGCAGAATATAACTGAAGAAAAAGTTAATCTCACGAGCCTTATGGTATTGCAGAGAGACTTTTGATATATTGAATTGATAGTCTATTAGACTAACCAAACTGGAGAAATGAGGAGGAATAGGATGAAGCTCATTATCTGTGGAAATGGTTTTGATATACATCATGGATTTCAAACTAGTTATCAAGCATATAAAAAATTTCTGTTGGAAAAGTATCCTCATTCCTTTCGTGCCTTTGAGGAATTTCAATATATTGATTTGACGAACTCTGACAGGTGGAGTGACTTAGAAAATTCGTTGACAATAAATTATGAGGATTGCGTTAGCGATTCATTATCAGAATTTTACCCTGATCTTAATAATGACAGTGACTCAAGATGGTATGATTTTCAAATTGACTTGGAAGAGCAAACAAAATTTATATATGATTTTACGGGACTCTATTTATTTGAGTGGCTAGGTAATGTTGATTACACTTTAGCCGAGAACAAGCTTGATTTAAATCCTAATGACTTATATGTTACATTTAATTATACAAGCACTTTAGAAAATGTTTTTGAAATTCCTATTGAAAATATTTTCCACATTCATGGGTCGATTGAAGAAGTAGAAAAACGTCATTTACAAAATTGGTTTACTCCCTATTTCAGGACGATAGAAGATGCTGAAGTTGCCGATCAATTTCAAGCTGATGAGTTTAACTCTGGTATTGTAAGGGAGCACATTCAATTTGGATCAATTGATAATGATCCTTTGCAAATTAAAAAAGATTTAGAGGGACAGTACGGAGATGATGATTTTTACACTGTTTCGATTGAACCTGGAATTGATAACCTTATTGATTTCTGTAATGTAGCGACTAAAGATATTAAGAAAAACTATGAAGCTTTAAAAAATTTCATTATTCAAAATGAAATTAATCAAGTTATAATTATGGGTCATTCAATAATGGGTGTAGATAAAGCTTATTACAATGACATAATCGTTCCCTTATTAAAGGAATGTTTTTGGACATTTTATTATTATAATGAAGAGAATTTAGCAGACGCTGAACGATTTGTTGAAAGGTTCTCTGTTGAAAAATATGAATTCGTTAAGTGGTAGTAAGTTTACGAAGGTTTACCAATGGTGTACTAACGGTATACTGTTTTTTCAATTTCATTGCAATATACTTATAATTGCCAAGGATTTATACGGAGTTTGGGTCTTTCCTAGGCTCTTTTTCATTGGCCGGATGCGGCTTTCATCCTTTCACGCATCCGTACATAGAAAGGAGAAAGCATTATGCCTAAAAGACCCGCTACCCCATGCAAGCATCCTAGATGTGCAAGGCTTGTTCCCTCAGGTTCAACCTACTGTGAGGAGCACGCACCACTTCACTTCCATGATGTGAAAATGTGAAAAGTACAAAAGAAAAAGGATACGACAGCCGTTGGAGGAAGGCACGAAAAAGGTTCTTGAAGGCACACCCGCTATGTGTGAGGTGCTATGACATGGGAAAGCTTGAGAAGGCAACAGTTGTTGACCATATTGTTCCTCACCGAGGTGACCAAGATTTGTTTTGGGATGAAACCAATTGGCAGCCATTGTGCAAGTCATGCCATGATAGAAAGACGATGACCGAGGATAGGTATCAAGAGTTCAAGTACTGACAACACTTCCTTATCACGGAACTTTTGGTCAAAGCTATTATGAAATGTCGCACCTCGTTATAAGGTAGATTATGGGTAAAAATTTAATGAGAAAATAAGTAGAAACCCTTTCAGCATAGTGTTGAAAGGGTTTCTGTATATTCGTTTTAATCCATATCCATTTGTGAGAGCTGATGAACCTGATCACGTTTTCCGTAAACAACAGCGGTTACCTGAACCTTTAAATGCTCCTAGTCTATCCAGACGTAGACTAGAAAATTTTTAACAGGCATTTTACGAATTCCATAGCTGTGCCACGGTTCTTCTTCAGTAAGGGCAACTCGTTGTGGAAAATCGGAGAGAGAGGAAATCGCAGTCTCTAATGCATCCAATAGATTTAGTGCAGCATCCGGGGCTTTCAGATCAGAAGCAATGTAGCGTGTGATTTCCTGTATCTGTTCTTCTGCCTGAGTGGTAATTTTTATAGTGTAGGTTTCAGCCATCGTTCTATAACTTATAACTCCCGTCTTAAGTCGGCAAATACATCGGCTACAGGACGGGAACGGTTCGCTTTAGCATCTTCAAACCCAGCTTGCATCATGGCATCGAATTGTGCAGCATCCATTTTATCGATAGCAATCGGTGCAGTGGGAACGGACAGAGAGAAAGGGATGCTCTTTGTCATGATTATTTGTTTGTAAAGCATATTGATGACAACAGAAGCAGGCACTCCCAGTTGAGCCATAATCGCTTCAGCTTTTTCTTTTATTTCCGGTTCAACACGCGCAAGGATATTTGCGGTTTTAGCTGCCATAATCATTCCACCTTTCTTTTTTCTTTATTGTATGCTTTTGTATAACGGTTAGCAATACAAAACCAGAATTCTCTGTCACAGTGACGCCTCGAATTAGAACCTAGGTTATTATGTTTTCGACAATGATGGCATAATTGTATATCCCACCGATAACACATCTTCACCAACTTACAAAGAATATACGGTAGTTAAAGGTGATTCTCTCTGGGCAATTGCAGCCAAACTACTCGGTAGCGGTACAAGATACACAGAGATTGTTAAACTGAACAATTTAAAATCAACGATTATCTATGCCGGTCAAAAACTGAAAATCCCTAACTAAGTATGATGCCCTTGGAGGTTTAAAACTTCCTTGGGCATTTTTTTTATTAAATAACTGCATTGAGCGTTGACTCTTTCGCTCTACTTGATATACTGAGTGAAGTAGCCACCACTCATATTATGAAGGAGGTTTTAATAAATGAGAATTCAATTTTATCCAAGCGAAGAGTTAGAAAAAAAACTTAATAATGAAGCAGAACAACTTGAGGTTAGCGTTAGCACATTGGTTAATGATTTATTAAACAAACATTATGGGCTCATTCCTGCCACGTCATTATCAAACTCAGAATTACGAAAAAAAATATTTGAGGAGATATCTAAGTTTGTTACAAATCAGAAACCTGGAAAGGAATTTGATTTGAACGAAGCATCTGAAACTTTTAAGCATATTGAAATGGTATATGCAGGAAAGCCAAGTATCATTAAGGCACAGATTGGTAAGGAATTTAACAATAAATATGTTGGATTAGTAGAACCATTTACCACTGTTAAACAAGTTAGATTAAAAAATGATAAACCTAAGCTAACAGTTGGTAATCGTGCTGCGATTTATGTTGTAGGCGGAAATAACGTGTAAATAATGGAGGAATAAGTAAATGAAAAATCCTATTAATACTTGGTCATTAAAATATGTACAATCGCTTAGAAGAAAAAGTGCCTGTATAGGTAAGCCAATATCATATACATTTACTTCTTTTGATAGGCAGCAGGCAATCACCAAGCTTCAAACTCTGTATCCTAAAGGGAGAATTAATTCTTCATTTGCAGATAGAATACTATATCTTTCGGAGCTATATTAAGGAGGTTCTGCTGATGAATAGAACAGAGGCAATGCAAACTGTTGAAAGTCTGTTGAAAAATAACTTTAAGTATCTATATAAAAAGGAAAAGCTGAATATTTTCGAGTTGCATCTTTCGTTCCAAATGGACAGCAAGACACATGAATTACAGACAAGTATGGAATTTCAAGATACCTGGGTTGATATTTTAACTTTTATTTCCCCAACTGCTTTGAAAGTAGGGTGTGATGAATATTATGAAGTTCTTAAGACAGTAAATTATGTGAATTGGTATACTAAAGCTAATGGACGTTTTTATGTGGATACATACGGTGATCTGGCTTATAGCTTGCGTATAAAGTATGATTTTCTAGATGCTGAACCCCACATGGCAATAAGTGAGATTGAGGCAGCTATTGAATACTATTCAGACTTATTTATCCCATTACTGGATGTTTGTTTAGGCAAGAAATTATTTCATGATGCAAAAGTATTTATTGATGAAATGTGGGGAGATATAGAATGAAAGAAGAATATGAATTGAAACTTCAGGACGAATTTTCCTTCATGAAAAGAGATATGACTATAAAGGATAGAACTACAATGCGTAATATTTATCAGGCATGGGGATGCGAATGCTCTGGAGGGTGGTATCCATTGATAAGAGAACTCTGTCAGGCTATAACCGATAGGTATACACAAGATGGCATTCCTGTTGATATTGTTGTAGAACAGATAAAAGAGAAATTCGCAAGTCTTAGGTTTTATTATTCCTTTGAAGATACGCCTTGTGCTTTGCAGGCCATTGATTTTCTTGGAAGTTCTTCTTTACGATTTGAACCATATAATGAAAATGATGATGATGCCAAAAAGAAATTAAGGCATGATATTTCACAAATTGTTCGTGCATTTGAGAACAAAAGCAAAGCAATCTGCGAATACTGTGGGAAAGAAGGAATCATCAGAATGGATATGCGTTGGAAAAAAACTCTTTGTAATGAGTGCTATAATAATTATCTTAAAAAACTTGAAGAAAGACAGAAAAAATAATAATTGAAATAGCATAAACGGTAACACATACCAGGCTATGCCGATACTTTTTTAGAATTGAAAATACCTTAATTCTCTGTCACAGTACGCCTCGAATTATGTCGACAGGGAGTTAAAAAGATTGCAATTCTGTATTTTTAAGTTGTGATGGCTACATTGTAAAGAAAAATGAATACAATTACACCTCATATAGTTTTTGGGAGGACAAATGAACGAACTTCATTGAAAAATTCCCCACTTAAATCGAAATTGAGTAATCCATTTACGTATGATAGTTACAGATATACCTATAGAATCGACAAATTTCGGTGCACTGTGACTTAAAATTATTAATAGTGAAAGTGATTCAAAGAAGAAAGTCCATAAAGATAATGATTTGATAAATGAACGTCGAAGTGAATGGATCCAATTGCAAAAGGAATTTCCTTTCCTTTTGAAAACCAAATTGAGAGAGAAAGTGCCAGCGGTTTATACTTTCTTATATAGGAATGATAGAAATTGGCTGAACGAAAATTCTCCAGAACTGCAAAAGGTTGAAACCATAAATAACCGAGTTAATTGGTTAGAAAGAGACCAAGAGGTATTAAAGAATATCCGTAAAGTGGTTGAAGATATAAATAGTAGAAATGGAAAGCCCCTACGAATAACAGTTCTATGATGAAGTAAAAGTATTTCTTCAACAAATGGGTGTTAAAAAGTAGTTAGTCATAATTTTCTAATAAGGTATAATGAAATAAATAATATAAAATATATCACTAGTGTTTCTTTAATTTAATTTCACTATTAAAAATACTCAAAATGTTCAATTTTATCATTTTGTGTAAAGAAAAAGTCCTTTATAATGGATTAGTCAGGTGGTAACCTGTCCAAATCCACTAATAAAGGACATCATATATGGACAAGATTACACGAAAAAATTCATTTGGACAATGGTTTTCACCAATTAATTCTCAAATATTTGAGGAACAAGTGAAAACAATGAAATTAGATTTCTATACGAAAAATTTACGACCGAGTCTTTCCTAAAATTACTGCTTTTTGCGCAGTTACAGGAAGTCGAGAGTCTTCATGCATTAAGTGACTGTCTTTTTGATGACAATCTTCAAAAGGCAATTGACCTTGATTCTATTAGTATTTCTCAGTTATCACGGCGATTAAATGGGTTGAATCCAAACCTTTTCCAGAGGCTTTTTCTTGATTTAGTATCACAAATTCATGTCAAAACGCACTACACGAAACTTGTGATGCCATTAAAAATCATAGATTCAAGCACTTTGCCACTCAATTTGACGAATCATAAATAGGCAGAATTTCGCAAAACAAAGGCGGGAGTGAAGTTACATTTACGTCTTGTGTTTATGGAAAAAGGAACTTCCTACCCTGAAAAAGCCATTATCACAACTGCCAAAGAACATGACCGTGGCCAACTCGAAATCATGGTAGATGACAAAGAATGCATGTATGTGTTTGACCGTGGTTACTTAGATTATGAGCGACTGTTTATGCAACACTAGTGATTAGAATTACAATAAAATAATACCTATATTTTTATGCTAAGGAGTATCCTATGGACAGCTATTTAAAAAAAATTATCCAAGAATACCGTACCGATATGGAATCTGTTTATCAAACATGGTTTATTAACAACGATGAGCGACTAAAAGCTTTTAGGACAATACGTAATGGAATTAAGCAAGTTATTGAAGAGATTGAACAGAATGAATTTGGTAATGATTTTAGGGGTTCCTCACTTGAGGTTGTGGTCACGGCAATAGCTGAACAAAAACAAGTTTTTGAAGGTGCCGCACATGCATTTTACTGGAAACCTAAACTTCGAATTCCTGATATTTATGAAAATGAAGATAATAAAAAAGCGTTTGCCAGATTTCTAAAAAGCTGCCTGCAAAATACAAATGAAAAACAGTTACTAGAAGAGATACTAAAACTTCATAATATAGGGATAAAGGGACTTGGACCCGCAGTGGCTAATATTTTATATTTCCTTCATCCAACCATCTTTCCGCCTTTTAATACAGCCATTGTTAATGGTTTTAATAGTCTATTTAAAGAAAAAGTGAAACTGGGTTCATGGACAGAATACCTACGCATGAGAGAAAAAATATTAGATTTCAACAAGCGACATGGATCTCTGCTTTCAAAAGATCTTGGCGCAGTTGCAGGACTGTTTTTTGAAATTGGGATTACACGAATCGTAATTCCTGAGAATCATGAAGTAGTACTAAATCAACTAGAAAAGCGTGAAAAAAACAATAAAAAAAGACATAAAGATGTAGTAAATGATGGCATCGAAAACCATGATCATACTGAAATGCAATATCATCTAGCTACTCTAGGTTCTTCTCTCGGTTATCATATTTGGATTGCCAGAAATGATCATAAACGGGAATGGAATCAAAAAAAACTAGGTGAATTTTCAATGCAGCAGTTAGGTCTATCCTATGATATTCCTTTTCAGGTTAGAGATACGATTTCTTTAATAGATGTACTGTGGATTGATCAGAATGGCTCTATTGTTTGTGCTTTTGAAGTGGAGAAAAGCACCTCCATTTATTCTGGTATTCTACGACTTTATGACTTAGCATTAACTATGAATCATCAAAACTGCAAATTTTATCTAGTTGCACCTAATAAGCGTGAAAAAGAAATTCAAGCTCAACTGCTTCGTCCCTCATTTCAACATGAGCAAATGTGTAGCATCTCTTATGTGCTATTCTCTGATCTTCGCTGTGACTGTGATGCCATGTGTAAATTTGGAATAGATGCGAACGTTTTAAATAAAATATCAAAAACTATATTATAAAGCTTTTATCTTAGGGAGATCAGTGAAATATAAACACTGACCTCCTTAATCGAACTTAACCATTACTCCGTATATTTATATTTAGAATACCCCTTCCATCTTCTATATAAAATGAGCAAGATAGATACAGCGATTAAAGCCAGAGACAATACTTGAGCAATTCGTAATGATTCAGTGAGCATCAGGCTGTCTGTTCTTAATCCTTCTACAAAAAATCTGAATACCATATAGCATATGAAAGGAATATTTCCCCCTGTTTAGGATTAAATTTGCGAAGTATAAGTAATAAAACAAACCCTAATAGATTCCATAATGATTCATATAAAAAAGTAGGTTGATAATACGCTCCGTCTATATACATTTGATTAATTATAAAGTCTGGAAGATTTAAATTCTCTAAAATATTTCTTGTTACTTCTGTTCCATGTGCTTCTTGATTCATAAAATTTCCCCAGCGGCCAATTGCCTGACCAAGTATAAGGCTAGAAGCGGCAATATCAGCCAGTTTCCAAAAAAGAAATACCTCTTTTCTTGGCAAAGACAACAGTAGTAATTACTCCGCCAATAATCGCTCCATGAATGGCTTGCCACCTTCCCATATAGCAATTATTTCACCTGGTTTTTGTGAGTAATAGTCCCATTGGAATAATACATAATAAATTCTTGCACTAATGATTGAGATTGGAACCGCCCAAAGCAATAAATCAGCAAATAGAACTTGAGGAAGCTTTAATTTTTTCGTTTCTCTTATTGCAAGCAACCAGCCTAAAGCAATTCCTGTTCCAATAATAATACCGTACCAATAGACTGTAAGCGGACCAAATTCAAAGGCCACTCTATCCAACGGTTGTATATTTACCACATTTATTCACCTCTTAATTTTTCTTTACGATTATAGTTTATATCATCTATATCAAGATTTCGTTCACTTTCATTGGTTGTGTTTTAAAAAGGACTCTTTGTTGGTTAAAAGAAACTTTTTATTATTGACAGCGTGATATTGTTGTTTTTACAATCATCACAATTAACACAGCAAACTATTGGTTTAAGACAATAAACATTTAGAGCCTGTCATGAGGAAATATTGAATCCTTGATGACAGGCTATCACTATACCTGATATTAAAAATAAATGTGTCGCATTTCAGCTTTAAGACTCTTTTTTGATCAATGTTGAAAGATTAGCAATCTCCTTTTTAAGCTTCTCATTTTCATTTTGTAAATTGTTCATTTTCACATCTAATTCTGTCATTGAATGTGAATTATGGTGCTTATGACCTCCGCCATGTCCCTTCATCATAAATATCATCATTAAAGGACAGATCAGTACTAATAGATACGATAACCATTCCATTTAGCTCACTCCTATTGTTTTTCTATATTATAAGACTAAAAAGTGGAGAATTTATGGAGATAAAGGATGTTTTTACATAAAACAAAATATTTATTAAAGGAGCCACTTCCTGATTAGTTAAAATATAGAATTCTTACAGTTATATAACTGGAACAGAAAAATCAGCGGGGATGTCCCCACTGATTTTATTACTTCATGATACTAATACCATTTGGGATTTCGCCAACATTGAGTGTATCGATAAATTCTCTGTCACAGTGACGCCGCGAATTATGTCGACAGGGAGTTAAAAAGATTGCAATTCTGTATTTTTAAGTTGTGATGGCAATATTGTAAAGAAAAATGAATACAGTTACACCGCATATAGTTTTTGGGAGGACAAATGAACGAACTTCATTGGAAAATACCTCACTTATATCGATTGAGTAATCCATTTGCGTATGATAGTTACAGATACAAGATTGCTGCTGAAAGCATAAATGTTCCTCAACATTCCTTCTTTTGTATTGATTTAAATACATTCATTTCCCCGACAACCAATATACAAATATATCACTAGCATTTTTAAATAAGCCATTAGGTTTCTTAATATCAAAAAATGATATAATAAAAATAAAATTAAGAATGAATCGGAGGCGCATATGTATGAAATGGTCTGAGGTACGCGAACATTTTCCAGAACGGTGTGTCTTAGTTGAAGCGTTAAAATCCGAATCGAGAGGAAAAGAAAGAATCATCAAAGAAATGTCAGTAATTGATGACTTTGAGAACGGTAATGCAGCATGGAAAGTGTATAAAAAACTACATGGGGAAAATCAAAATCGTGAATTATATATTTTTCACACGAATAACGAAGAAATAAAGGTAATTGAGCAGCCATATATAGGAGTGCGAAGAAGAGTATGAGATTTCAAATGGATGACCACTTACCTCTAGTATCTGTTGAGATTGAATACAATGGGAACAAAAAGACATTCAATAACGCATTGCTTGATACCGGCTGCTCTTCAACCATTTTAGATACAGATTTATGTGAAGAAGTCGGATTGATGCTCGATTTAGAAAATGCCATTACACGAAAGATGTATGGAATTGGCGGTACGGAAATTTGCATGGAGCAAAAAGTATACGGTATGAATATTGACGAGTTTCAACTTAATAATTTCACTATACAGCTCGGCGATGTTAGAGAAATGCATGGATTTGACTGCATCATCGGCAGTGACTTCTTTCTTGCAAATAAATTAATCATCGACTTTGAAAATATGGAAGTGCGAAAAAATTAGGTTAAGGTAAACACCACTACATCAATATTTATCTGCCATCACCATCCAGGCCATGTCGAGTGTGTGGCTCAATTAACATTGATCTTGTAACCCAAAAATAAACTCTTCCGAACAAAAATAAACATTTCCGATTCAGACTCGATTTCAGTTAAAATAAACTTTTCCGATTTTCGATTCTGATTCAATATTATCCCGGTTTTTCCTCAATAGGAATCCGGGAATTTTTCTTGTCTTTTTTTTTCAATAGAAATCCAAAAATTCTCTGTCACAGTGGCGCCTCGAATTAACTAATGTATTGTCAATTGGGCCAGTTCGTAAAATAAAGAGAGGGGCATAATTATGACATTAGCAAAGCCTAAGAAAGTTAAAAAACCAGCAAGACCTAGTCGAGATGAATTTGAATTAGAGGAGATTACTAGTAGCCTAACAGAAGCGTATGAAGAAAAGAATGATATTCTACTCACTGTGTGGAAAAGGGAAGATCCAGTTAGAGGAAAAGTAGTGAAAATGGATGGAAACACAAAGTTAATTCATATTGAAGGATTTACAGAAACGTTTAAAATACCTTTTATAGATATATTAAAAGTCCTTTATTGTGAGTAGGGTTTTTTAGTCTTCCCAAATATAAAAGTCATTTACAGTGCAATTAAGTATTTTAGCGATCTTATAAGCTTTATCTATCCTGGGATAAGTCCTATTATTTTCAAAATCACTCAATTGTTGATGAGAAATTCCTACCTGTTGAGCAACATACTTCTGCATTAATCCTTTAGCCTTCCTTATTTCACCTATTTGAGATTTCATATTTAAAACTCCCTTGTGGTCAACTTACTATTTATATTCACTATTTCCAACAATATTCCTTCTATTTTACTTAGTACATATATAACGTATTTCATTATAAAAAATAACGTAAAAAGTGAATATTCCCTTTGTGCTCAAATTAAGAATGTATTACAACCGTAACACAAGAAAGCAAATTAGAGAGAGCTGGTATTACGGATGTAATACGAAATGAGGTGAATTTAATGTTAGTTGGAATTGATCCAGGTAATTACGAGACAAAGATAGTTACTCCCTTTGGTGCATTCCAATCTTTATCTTGCCTGGGAGAATATCGGGAATTAAAAATCGATAAAGAACTTGGGAAGGAGGATATATTTTATGAATTTAATGGAGAAAAAGGATTTGCGGCAAAGTTAGCATTAAAAGAGTCCTTGTTTAAACGTCAAATGGCAGGAGATAGCAAAGCGCATCAAGATGCTCTAATACGTATTTTAATAGCTTTACATCGGATTACTAATGACAATGATTTCGACATAGTTGTTAATCAACCAATCGTAAAACATAAGCAAGATGAAACTAAACTAAAGTGTCTTTTTATTTACTGATGAATTTAGTACGTCAGAATCTGTGTTACAGGCTGGGGAAAATAGACTAACGGAAAGGATTTCAGGTTTATGTTTGAGTCGATCAGAGCGTTGGGCAAGGGAAAGAGCAAAGAAACTCCTTGAAGCAGCGAACCGCAATCCATTTAAGAGCACATTGTATCAAAGTCATTTGATAAGTCTAGAAATGTATATTCAAATGCTTCTCCAATACCAAGAGCATCTAGCAAAGTTAGATAATCAAATAGATGCCCTTGCAGGAGAAATAGAAGAATATAAGATTATCCAGTCAATCCCCGGTATCGGAGAAAAAATCGTAGCAACGATTATTTCCGAAATCGGAGAGATTGATAGATTTAATCACCCTAAAAACTAGTTGCTTTCTCTGGGCTTGATCCAAGTGTACATTCTTCAGGTAAATTTACAGCGACGATAAATCGAATTACCAAGAGAGGATCAAGCAGATTACGTCATGCCTTATATATGGACGTTCTCTGTGGGACTAGAGGCTCTCGAAATAAAAAGCTAAAAGCGTTTTATGATAAAAAGCGAGAAGAAGGAAAACCCTTTAAAGTAGCCATGATTGCTTGTACAAACAAACTAGTTCATTGGATTTTTGCATTACTAAAAAGCAAAGAAACTTTCCTTGATTTAGCTTAAAATATACAATTTAGTAAGTAATGAAAAACCTTCCGGTTATAAAAAGGAAGGTTATTTGGCATGAACATTTTTAGTATAGCATTTATTTTTTCGTTTTTTAATGAAAAATATGGACATCCTATTAGCTGGTTTAGTGCAACAAGGCGGATATAAATTTTAAGGAATTTAATCAAGTTTTAATTTTTTTAATGCTTCTGCTAAGGAATAATTTAATGGTTCAACATCTTTATTTTGGTTTTTCAAATACTTCTGCACAGTACGTTTATCTACTTTTCCGTTAGATTCTATTTTACGTCGTGCTTGGAAGGCAGATAGTTTTTCACGATAGCCATATTTACATGTTAAGATTTGACCTTCACCTTCACCACTGAGTTCTAATTTTTTATGACATTGTGGGCAGCGTGCATTCGTGACCTTTAAGACGTTTTTACGATGTCCACATTCACGGTCCTGACAAACAAGCATTTTGTCTTTTCTTCCGTTAACTTCCAGCATTTGTTTTCCGCATTCGTGACTTTTTTTTGGAAATGTTGTCGTAAAAGAGATCCACATCATATCAAAAGGGGGACAATTATTAGACTTAGTACCCGAAGAATTAAGTTCACCTTTTACAACGGCAGAATGGGAACAAAAGTTGGAATTAATTGCAAAAGGAAAGCTAAAAAAAGAAGTATTTATAAATGAAAATACACACGAAAGAAATCGTTGCAGAAATTAAAGCAAGTAACAAAAAGTTTTAACGAACGTAAAATTAATGATTTAGTCGTAAAACGACTCCTAGCCGTACTATTCCCTGCGTTTGAATACGAGCAGTTAACGCGCCGTGCAAAAATAGAAAATGAATACTTCGTTGCTCGCGGGAAAACAATCGTGAATGCCGGTTGGAAAGAGGTTTATGAAAACCAATTTGATGAGGTGGAATCTACAGATGATTTAAAAGAACAAATATTACCTCACATTGAAAAAGGTGAAATATTAAACATTAAACTAATCTTACAGACATCAGGTCAAACAAAGCCACCTACACGCTTTACAGAAGCGACATTGTTATCGGCAATGGAAAATCCTACGAAGTATATGGAGACTCATAACAAACGGCTTTCAGACAAATTAAAATCGACTGGTGGCCTTGGAACTGTTGCAACTCGTGCAGATATTATCGATAAACTATTTAATTCCTTTTAAATTAAAAAACGAGGCTCATCTACCCCACAAGCCTTTAAACGATAAGATGTTCCAGGTAAATGCCCCTTCTACATTTGAAATTATTAATTTCACTGCAAATGATGCAGGAAAAATGATCCGCCAAAATGGAGGTACTACTTTCAAAACGAGCATTCATATTGAAGGTAGTCTCATCACGAACATGGATGAGGCTGTCTTCCGAACGGATAGCAACACTAGTGAAATTACGATGACAAATACTTGTTATTCCAATGTTGGTCAAAAATGGTGCAATTTCGACCATGTTTCGGAAAGTAATAATGTAGAATTTTAAAGGATTTTTAAAGCCCCCTGCAATCAAAGGGGCTTTGGTTATGTTCTATTTATTATTTAGTTTGGGTTGGATTAAGTTGAGTTGGGCTAGGACGCATAACTTAGGTAAAGTGACGCATTTTGTAAGCAGACCGACGCATTTTCTAGGTTAATTGGCGCATATGCGAACTAGACTGACGAATAACTCGACTAAATTGACACATTACCACAATTTTCACTCCATGAGAGCCCCCCATTTTCTTGGGAGGTCTGCCTCTTCTACTTCTCTTTAGAAAATTATAAAAAAAGATTATTGACATGTGAGCGGTTACATGATAAATTTTATCTGTACTTAAATTTCCTTAAACAACTTGGGAAAACATTACTTCAATATTTATATCTATTAAAATAGAATATAGAAAAAAATTGGACTTGTTACTCTTCGGGAGGCATTACCCAAAGCTTATTTAACTATAAATAGGCTTTGGGTTTTTTTTATGGAAATTTATGTATGCATTTAGAACATGAACCGTTAGAAAGCGCGCACTAATAGTTCATTATACTTAGGTTTTAATGGGGGTTCGATATGGAGCAACAAACAAAAGATATTGTCATTCAGCTTGTAGGAGGAAAAGCTAATATCAGCTTCCAAAAGCAGCATAATGATTATCTTGAACTACATCTAAAAGATCAGAGTATCGTAAAGGTTGAAAAAATCACGGAACTTTCAGGAGTCTATGACTGTCAGTTTGATACTGGTGTTTTAAAAGTGATAGAAAATCCTAAATATAAAAGGGACGTGCGAAAGGAGCATACCATGACGAAGAGTAAGGAAAGTCATAAATATGATAAACTCGCAAGCTTTATTTTAGAAAGTGTTGGAGGAAAAGAAAATATTATAAGCCTTACCCATTGTGTAACTAGACTTCGATTTGTATTGAAGGATGAAGATAAAGCCAACAAAGCGGCTCTAGAGGGCGAAGAAGGCATCTTAACGGTAGTAAAATCTGGTGGTCAGTACCAGGTTGTAATTGGTAATACCGTAAGTTTTGTCTATGAGGCAGTTTGTAGAATTGCAGGATTACAAGGTAATGCATCAGCCAATGAAAATGATGATGATGTTAAGAGTAAGAATGTCGTTGCCAAATTGCTTGATATTATTTCTAGTGTGATGACGCCGATGCTAATGGTTTTATCTGCAGCCGGTATGATTAAAGGTCTTCTTACATTAACAGTAGTAATGGGACTTGTGTCTAAAGATTCGGGTACGTACACACTTATGTACACAGCCGGAGATGCATTTTTCTATTTTCTACCTATTATTTTAGGTTATACCGCATCAAAGAAATTTAAAAGTAATGAATTTATTGGTCTTGCGTTAGGTTCTGTGTTGGTTTATCCAACTATGGTAAATCTAACAACTTCAGGGGAGGCATTAGGAACACTTCTTTCTGGGTCCCTTTCTATGGATTACTATACAACCTTTATGGGTATTCCAGTTATTATGCCAGCATCAGGTTATACTTCATCAGTAGTACCAATTATTTTGGCAGTATTTTTTGCAGCAAAAGTTGAAAAGAATTTTAAAAAGATTATTCCAGAAATTGTACGACCTTTTCTTGTTCCAGTTTTAACTCTAGCAATTATGGTACCACTTACTTATATTATAATCGGTCCAATTGCTGCAGAACTTACTAATATTCTTAATATATTCTTCTCAGCGATATACGATCTTCCTCTAGTTGGCGGTCTTCTTGCAGGTGCGTTAGTAGGTGGAGGCTTCGGTATTCTTGTATTATTTGGATTACATTGGGCGCTTATCCCAATGGCAATTACGAATATCGCTGCCAATGGTTTTGATTATATTTTAACTGCTTCCATTTGTGGGCAGTTTGCAGCAATGGCTTGTGGTATTGTAGTATTTTTCCGTACGAATGATATTAAACTTAAAAATATTAGTATTCCAGCAACTATCTCACAAATCATGGGGGTAGGAGAACCACTTATGTATGGTATTATGGTTCCTTATAAAATTCTCTTTATTGGAAACTGTATTGCAGGTGCAGCTGGTGGTGCATTTATTGGACTTATTGGAGCAAAAACGTACATTATGGGTGGTTTAGGAGGCGTATTTGGACTTACGTATTATATCAATCCAATTACAAATAGTTTGAGTGATTTGACTCTTGTCTTAATAGGTATTGCAATTGCATTTATCGTCTCAGCAGTATTTACATTTATCACATTTAAAGATAAACAAAAAACAAATGAGGAAAAAATTGCTGCTTAAGGAGTGGATAAAATGTCTTATTTCACGTCCGAAAAGGTGACAGATAGGATCACTCGAATCCATACGCCATTTGGTGTTTGTATATACCTTGTTGAAGGTAAGGAAGGCGCTCTTCTTCTAGATACAGGCATGGGATGCGGTGATTTAAAAGCATATATTGATTCCATATGCAATAAGCCACTTAAAGTGTTACTATCACATGGACACTGTGATCATGCAGGAGGAAGCGCCCAATTTGATGATGTATATTTACCTTCTGCCGATTTAGAGTTAGAGAGATACCATTGTGCGTTAGATAAACGCATAGCGGAAATTAAAAATGGTCCGGTCCTCCCTCCACAAGAGTGGCGAGCGGAAGATATGATTCCTTCTAGGGTAAAACCATATAAAGAACTTTCTGAAGGTATGGTCTTTAATATTGGTGAGGTAAGCGTAGAAATAATTGAAGTTCCAGGCCATACTCAAGGCCAGTTAGTATTCTTAATACGAGAAGAAAAAACTGCTATCTTCGGGGATGCATGTGGTGTTCATACATTACTCCATTTCCTTGAAAGTACAACTATTAAAGAATACTATCAACACTTACTCCATCTAAAGCAATACGAGAGTGCATTTGACCGAATTCTCAGGTACCACGGAACATTTGAATCGCCTAAAGTCCTGTTAGAAAATAACATCGAATTGTGTGAAAGGATTCTTAATGGAACAGATGATAAGATAGCTGGGAACTTTCATGGAATGAAGTGCTTGATAGCAAGAAATGAAAATACTGATTCAGCTGAAGAGGAAGTCGGGAATATTATGTATAACCCTGATAGAATTAGATAATTTGGTATGACGCTAGTCAAAAAAGGCAATCACAATCTGATCCGATTGATTGATTGCCTTTTTTATATGAAGTTATTACCCTCTGATAACGACTTGAATTAGATCTTTCTAAGAAATTCATCCTCCTATTCCTATATCTACGTCCTTAAACCTCCATAGCCCAAACAATAATAGTTATCTTTACTCCTGTTACCACTTCTAAACTACTGTACCGTTCCCTACCAATGCCACAGCATAAGCAGGAATACCTTCTAGAACCTGCTAGCTGAAGTGAGGATTACCTTGTAATTGTGCCCATCTTAACGAAATTCCCCTCATCTTTTATGAACAAAAAAAAACGTAACTCTTCATTTAAGGAGAAGCTACGTTTTTTTAAAGCAATGCCGATCATTTCTTCAAAGCAATATTATCTATCCAAGCAAACAGTTCATCCAGGTCATAATCGCCGCCATGTCCTTGTCCCCAAGGTAACGTGAAGTCGACATTATATCCTTTGTTCATTAAAGTAGTTGCTAAAATAATTGGAATGGCAAGGGAAGTATCTCGATCAACTGACCCATGGCGAATTCGCCAATGTGAGCTCGTAACATTTTCCGAACTTCCTATGTAGTCCATTGGGTTCATCATCTTAATGATAGTAGCATCTGCAAGTGAACCATCAACCTGAGTGTGCTCTTCAGCAAAAGCACTAAAATGTTGCGCTTTTATCGACGCTGTTCCGAACAATTCGTTTTCTGGTGTTTTTAATTCAATATCATCAAAAGCAAGGGGCGGCTTCATTCTTGTAGCAAATAGAATAAATTGACCAAAATCAAGATCGATGACATTCCCATTGTTAATCGTTATCCACTCTAATTCAGACAAATCTTCCCCTTTTGCCAATGCCGTTTTTGCAGAATCGATGAGAAATGATTGAACGTGCTTTTGGAAACTACCTTTTCCAGATTCATCTAAGGTTAACGTTTCTCCATTGCTAGACTTTAGGCCCAGACTATTTAGGTATGGTGGGAAATTGCGTTTCAATTCAGCAGAGAGGGTGATTTGGTCTACGCTCATTGTGCCTTCAATCGGAGTCTTTTTTATCTCACCATTGACTCTTTCTATTTTTTTCTTCTTATAATCATTTAATCCATGAAATAGCCATTCATAAGCTGCATCTGCATGTTCTAAATTAGTAATGGGGCAATAACAAGACGCCGCAAAGATATCATCTCGTTCTTTAGCTGCACCTATTTTTTCTAAATAAGGTTCATAATCCTGATGATTTCCAGTAGCCCCCAGTAAGGATGATAAGGCTCCACCTGCACTAGTACCGTTGGAAACAATTTTTTCTGTATCTCCTGGAATGACTGCTCGATTATGTCTTAAATAACGAACTGCCGCTTTTAAATCTATGATGGCAGCTGGTGCAACTCCAATGTTTCGTCCATTATCATCCTGTAAGGAACGCCCACGGACACCAGGCATAGCAACCACATACCCCTGTTTTAAAGCAAAGAATGCCGCATTCGCTTCTCCAAACCTTCCTTGCCCAGGTCCTCCTGGTTCTCCAGGTTTATAGCCTCCTACTGTATTGATAAGCAAAATAGGTGCACGATCGCTTGTATATGGTCCGATAGCCTCCCCCTTGAAGTACGCGTCAGGAACATAGATATTCATCGTGTGAAATTGAACATCTACTGGATACTCCACATAAACAATCTTTTCAAAAGCTCTGTATTCTATCGTTTGATTATCCAGTGTTAGTGTTTTTGTTTCGTAGTTGCTTTGGTTAAAATCTAAGCTATATCCCATTTCCTTCCTCCTTAACTACTGACTTACAGAATCTACTAGCTAAATAAAATGGAAAATTATGAATCTAATTTGTGGTAACATTCACATAACATCGTTCTGATTTGTTCCAAAATCATAGGTCTTCATACGTAATTAGTTCTATTCCAGTATCTTTTACCCATTTTAATGTCTGAGGATCGCACAGCATATCTACTTCGAGTGGTCTAGGTATGGTCAGAGAAGAATGGTTTAAGATATATCCATCCAAGTAACCAGGATGACAGACAAACAGTATACACCCATCCTCTGGCACATCCTGCACGCTCCTTTTTAACGATGAAAATGGCACATAATCTGGCTTCATGCTATCCATAGAAACATAAACATCTGTATCCTTTATCTTAATCTTTCCCTCTCCAATCGAAAACGGAGAATAGGTTATACCATGCTTCTTCGCCACTATCTCTGCCGCCATTAGGAAATTATCACTAGCAATCGCATGTACGTCCATGTAACATGGTCGCTTACCGACTAGTTCAATAAATTTCTTTAATTGCGCCTCCGTTTCAAGAATGGCTTCCTCTAGGACGACACAATCTTCTTGTGCCAATCGATACTCCGATGATGATTTAAACGCCCCATTGTTATTGGTAATGCTTGATATGCGAGACGGATCTGTAAGAGGATTACCCGCACAGATATTTGTATGTAATCCTAGACATACTTCTGTATCTCCCAAAAGGTTCAATCCATGTACAACCGTGGACATATTGGTCATAACGCCTACATTCCCGATGATCCCTTCTCTTACGCTTTTCGCTATCCCATAATTGACCCCTTCTGAATAACCTAGGTCATCTGCTCTCATTAATAATTTCTTCATGTTAACTTGCTTCTTTATATTTGTTTAAGATACATGGATCAATTTCTCTAATTTTGATCCAACACCTTGTAGCGAAACTTCTAACTCAGTATATATTTCCGAGTTAGATACGATGACAGCTGTTGTTGTGGAGTACCCTGCCTTTTCCACATCATCAATAGAAAAAGTCATCAAAAGCTGGCCACACTTTACCTTGTCTCCAAGCTTCACTTCTGGTCTAAAGCCTTTGCCTTCCATTTTTACCGTATCCATTCCGACATGTATTAATAATTCAATGCCATCATTACTTTTTAATCCAATGGCATGCTTTGTAGCAGCAATCATAATAACCTCACCATCAAATGGTGCATAAACCTTATCGTCAGAAGGTTTAATGCCGCATCCTTTTCCTAGCAACCCTTTTGAAAATACACCATCTGCAATGTCGTTAAGAGGAATGATTTCTCCTTCTATTGGAGCGTACACCCAATTCTCTTCCGATTCCAATACTAGTGATTCTTCCTGTGTTTTATTTAATAACTTCTTAAATATCCCCATCGTTTTATTCCTCTCCTAATCATTCATGTTGGCAGTGTTTATTATTCGATTTATATGAATCATCAAATAAAGGATTTCTTCCTCTGTACTTTCCGACTTTAATTCTTCATCAATAAAGTTACTAATCATATATGCACATTCATAAGCGAGTGGATTCTTTTCCTTCATCGCTCCAACGACTAATGAACTATCATCAATATACTGAGTCTTATCTTCAATGCGTTTTAAATAATACCTCATATGCATGGCAAATCTGTGGTAGTTGAAGCTATTTTTATCTATCGGAACAGAAAAGAAATCCTCAATTATTTTGGCTACCTCTAGAATTAATTCTTCTTGGTCTTTCCCGTCTGCCACGGGTACCTTCTCCACCTCTGCATTCACAAAGTGCATGGCAATATTGATAATTTCACTAGTTGGCAGACTAACATTTAATTTGGATTTTATAAGCTCTACCGCATACCTTCCAAGACTCGTTTCTTGTGGATATAACTGTTCCACATCATAAGAGAACACCATCTGCATTTCTTTATATTGATTCATTCGAATAATGGCAAAATTAATATGGTCTGATAAACTAATAACAAGATTAGGATTTAAGTAGCAATCTAATGTTGTTTGGGCTTTTTCTACAATAAGTGCTGCAACTTCAAATACATCCTCTGGTATTTCCTCAATCAGACTATAAAAACGTTTATCAACCTTATAGAACGTTTTGGAAATCAAACGCAAATCCTTAATCTCATAAGGCATTACAGGAAATCCAATTCCCTTTCCAAAGGCAATCAGTTCGTTTTTATTGTCGTCAACACATATGGCTACATTATTATTAATTTTCTTAATCGCCCTCATAAAAACTACTCCTTTACCAATTCTAAGAAAATGAAAAAACACGCTTGATAATAAACATAACTTTAAAAGAAATGGGACCAAAGCGATGATATTGGCATTACAATAATTAGCCCTGGTAACATGTTTGCAACTGGAAAGGCCTTAATCCCACAAATTCTAAATCCTGTGACAAGCATGATAATGCCACCTAAAGCAGAAAAATCAGCAATTAACGCGTCGTTTACTACTGGTAAGATTAAACCAGCACTGAAAAATAAGCCTAACAAAATAGCGACCTGAGGGAGCGCAATCGTTAATACGATATACCCTAGCGCTGTAGAAAAAATAATAGCTGTAAAAAAGTCTAGAAATGATTTTGACAATAATATGGAAGGATCCCCTGTCATTCCTTCATTTAATGCACCAAATATCCCCGTACCACTTGCGCAAAACAAAACGACTATCCCTACAAATTTCTCCATAAAATCTTTAGATTCCATCGTATTATTGCTGGAAAAGATTTTTTCTATCGGATCTTTCACCTTATTTGCACACCATTCAATCCCTTTTTCAAATTGGACTAATTCACCAATAACACTACCTATAATTAAGGAAAGAACAACTGGTGGTAGAGAGTCTAGTTTTACAATTAACGTAACCCCCATCCCCATCGAGGCGGCACCAAAGGTTAGAGGTAAAGCAACCCTTAATCTTTCAGGAATTTTATCACTTAAATAAGCGCCAATAATCCCCCCAAAAAATACAGCCAACGCATTCACTATTGGACCTATTGGCATGATGATCATTCCTTTCTCGTTTCTCAATCCTCCATAGTTGGAACGATCGTTTGGACATAATTTACATAACATAAACCTAAACTAGCAGTAGAACTACTACCAGTTCAGGGTCGATTTTTCTTTGTAGATTCAACCTTTTAGTAGACGATTAATAAAGGCATATACCTTATCTAAGTTTTCACTTGTCTCAAATTTTTCATCACCGTGATCAACGTCCTCGATTATTTCAAAATGAACCTTTTCTTCTAATCCTGCCTGCTTCACTTTTTGAACAAAATCTCTCGACTGTTGGTATGGAACAATCTTATCTGCCCTACCATGTTGAATAAACATTGGAGGCATGTCTGGATGAATGTATGTTTCTGGATTTGACCTATCTAATAACAAACCAGCAGCTGTCAGTGGCTTGCCTAGAAATAAGGACTCAGGCGAATCATCCGCATCATGGTCAGGATAGTTTCTTAATAGTCCACTTTCTTCAAGCTGCTTGTCCATATTTGAAAAGTTTACAGGTGGAAACCAGGCTACTACCCCTTGAACATTGGCTTTTACATCGAGGTTTGGATCGTTTTCATCATCAAATAGTTCAGCATCTTCAAACAAGCCAGCCATCAGTGCCATGTATGCACCAGCGGAACCACCCCATACTACCATCCGATTCGTATCCAAATTATATTGATTACGATTTGCTTTTATAAACCGAATCGCTCTTTTGATGTCTTTCACTGGAATCGGAAACTTGGCTTCATCACTTAATCGATAATTTACGGCAACTACTGCATAGCCTTTTGCCAATCCATGAAGCATTGGTTCTATCATTTCTCCATTAAGCTTGTCCCCTTTTTTAAATGCCCCACCGTGTATCGAAACAATAACAGGAAAAGGGCCATCCCCTTCTTCAGGATAAAATATATCTAGCTTTAATGTCTCAGATACATCCCCATAGCTTATATTTAATAATGTATTCTCATATTTGCTCGTATCAATCAGCGGTCTCATTCGTCAATACCTCCTAATTGCTTTTTAAATCTAGCATTCTTTATCATTTTGATATTCAACAACCTACTAAATAAAGGGGAAATATTACTCTTATCCAAAGAAGATAAGAATATCTAAACTAGTAAATATACTTGAAGTATAAACAGTTTAATTAGATGGAACAAGGACAATAATTTACTAAAAAAGGGCAAAAAGGAATCTTTTATCGTTTATACAAATAGTCTATATCCATGATATAATTTACTAGATTACAAGCGTATCGAAGGAGGGGAATCATGGTTGATCCGTTCATTTACCAAACAATCACACCTAACAAAGGATTACCATTCCGATTATTACTTCATAACACAGGAGAAAAACGTACAGTTATTAAGCACTGGCATAAGTCTTTAGAAGTTTCTTACACTGTTTGCGGAAAAATCGAAGACTACTATATTAACGGGAACCACTACACTACCAAACCTGGTGATATTCTCATTGTTAACCCATATTGTATCCATGGTATTCAGCTTGAAAATCAACAAGAAAGGGTTTCGTTAACTCTGATGATTCCAATAGAGTTTTTGAACACTTTTTCCATTGATATTGAAGACTTCCGCTTTCAAAATACAATAGAACTGGATATGACAGATGTTCAAAAAGAGCATTACCATAAAATGCAACAAAGCTTTCAAGAACTATATGAATGTAGTAAAAATGAATTTTCCAATCCTATTCGATTGAAAGCTATTAGTCTAGTTTTTAATATTTTATATATACTTACCAACTACTTTTACGAGACAAATGAACCCGCCTCTTTTATTGGCAAAAAGCACTTTACTTATCTAGAAGAAATAACTTCTTATATAGAGAGCAATCATGACCAAAATCTGAGCTTGGCGAATATTTCCGATACATTTCATTTGTCAAAAGGCTACTTATCCAGAATTTTCAAAAAATATATGGGGGAAACCATCCCTCAATATATTCTCCAGGTTAGATTACAAAAGGCCTATCAACTGCTGCTAAATACCAATGATACAATAGAAATGATTACCGAAATGGTTGGATTCCCTAACAAAAAAGCATTTAGTAAAGCATTTAAGGAAGTATATGGAGACACGCCTCTTCAGTACCGGATTAAGTATCACTCTAAAGAAAGTATGGAGTAATAGAAAAGTATATTGGTCTTCTGTCAAGAAAGTAGACACAAAAAAATTGAGATTTAATTCTCTGTCACAGTGACGCCTCGAATTATGAAAAGTATAAAGGTGATGCTCTTCTTCAGAAGACTTATACGGTCGATTATCTGACGAAAAAGAGAGTACAAAATACCGGCCAAATTCCGAGGTACTATGTTGAAGAAAGCCATCCAGCGATCATCTCAAAAGATAGGTGGGAAGCGATTCAGCTAAAAATGGAGAGAAGGCGAACCTTTGCAGAGAAACATGGGATTGTAAAAGTTGATTATGCTACGGTAGATAACCCTTTCGCAGGAAGAGTTATATGCGGACACTGTGGTAGCTAATTTGGAAGAAAGGTTTGGAATTCTACTGATGAGAATCTTAGAAGGGTCGTCTGGAGATGTAATGAGAAGTATAAGGTCAAAGGCGAAGTAAAGTGACAAAATAAACATATTGATGATAGGGTATTATATCAAGCATTTGTTCACACTTTTAATACCATTTTAGAAAATAAAGAACACTTTATGCAGAAATGGCAGCGAAAAGATGTCAGTGGCAATTTTCTAGTAAAATACAGAGCAAAACAGTTTATTGAGCTTTTTCAGAATGCAAATTCAATTACAGAGTTTGACTTGGAGTTATATTTTAAATTGATTGAAAAGCTGACTGTGTTTGAAGGATCAATAATTATTGTGAGTTTGCTAGATGGGACGGATGTAGAGTGTGGAATTGAATAGAATATTATTGGCCGGTTGGGGTGAGTTAGCCTTAACGGGCTATTTTTTGTTTAAAGTAAATCCATACAACATAAAGTCAGTATGTAACTATTTAACAAACGAGCAGAAAGGGAGCTAAAAGTAGTCAGTAAAACTTATTAAACGATATGGCCATATTGTTTAATAAGTATTGTAAATTTTTTTTATATTTGAAATAATTGTTGTTAAACGAATTAACCTATTACGATACTCCAATGCAGAGAAATAACATCCTCTTGAAGTTGCTGCATGATATCAATCTTTTTGGCTTATTTCAACGCTCGACCCTAGTATAAGAAAGAATAACGCTGTTACCAAGAGAAAGGGGAGTTGCATTTGAATCGAACAAAAATCCTTTTTATTGTAGGAACCCTTTTAACAATGATCGTTCTTATCCTTTATTATATCAATGCCTTGGAGAAGACATCCTACATTAAACAAGGTGAGTTGGATCTTGCAAAAACTGATTTTGATCATAACTGTGTGATTGCACTTAATGGTGAGTGGGAATTTTATTGGAATCAAATTTTAGATCCGACAGATTTCATACATCATAATCTATCTGATTTTCAGTATGCCTATGTTCCAGGGAACTGGTTAAGGGATCTAGAGGGCAATACGTATGCTAAAAAGGGTTATGCTACGTATCGGGTGAGTTTAAAAAATATTCCTAAGACAAAGTACTTTGGTCTAAAAAAAGCAAATATAAGAAACTCCAGTAAAATATTTGTTAATGGGGAGTTAATAATCACAGATGGCATTGTATCAAAGAGTCTTGATGGAAGTGTGGCGGGAAATAATTCAGACGTTGTTTACTTTGAACTTGAGGATACAACAGCTGAAATCATCATTCAAGCAGCTAATCATGAATACATCGTTGGTGGTATAGCAAAACCAATCATCTTTGGTCACCAAAAGGAATTATCGCAACAGCATATCCGAAAAGTCATGTTTGAATTTGCAATGATTTTAGTTGTTTTGGTTATTGGATTTTTCTATTTGTTTTTATTTTTAGCAAGTAAAGATTATCGAAAAAAAGAGCCAGTAACATTACCTCTTGCACTTAGTTGTCTTATTATTGGTGTTATGAATAGTATTTATAGTGAGAGAATTATAACGATTATATTTCCAAAATTAACATTAGACTTAACTTTCCGTTTTGGGCATTTTATGAGTGGACTTTCTGTCATTACGGTTTGGATTGTTGTGAATAAGATAAATAATGTTTTTTTACCAACTAAAATGAGAAATTTTCTTATTGGCTTATATAGTTTGTTTCTCGTGTTTGTTTTGACATTGCCTTTAGAGGTGTATATAACAACGTTAAACTTCTACATGATTTTAGTTATATTCATATTCTTCTTCATATGGCTACGGATATTTTTACTTTTTTTCAAAAATAAAGTACCTTCAAGTAACGAATTGGAACATAGTACGCTCATCGTTTCTGTATTTAGTATCTTTTTATTTTGGTTTGATATGATCCTATATAGCTTAGGCTTAAAAATAGACATGTTTGTTTCTATTCTAACAGTAGCAGTCTATAGCATTGCCCTTGCGATTTTATTAATTTTGAGATACACCATTTCTTATAAAAAAAATGAAGAACTATCAATTAAGCTAATTGAAACATTTTCTACTTTGGATCAAACAACGAAAGAAGTCCAAAGAAATGAACTTGCATTTTTACAAGCACAAATCAAGCCGCATTTCTTGTTTAATGCGCTAAGTAGTATTATTAGTCTTTGCTATACGAATGGAGAAAAAGCAGGAAAGCTGCTTACAGATTTATCAAATTATTTGAAACGTTCCTTTGATTTAGACTTAAAAACAGATTTCGTTACGATTGAAAATGAGTTAAAACTAATCGAAGCCTTTGTTGAAATCGAAAAAGCAAGATTTGGAGATCGAATCAAAGTTACTTATGATATAGCCGATGATGTATTAGCACTTCGAATTACACCATTAGTGATTGAGCCACTTGTTGAAAATGCAATTAGGCATGGCATTTTAAAAAATAAAGATGGTGGTGAAGTGAAGCTTACGATAAAAAAGCAGCATCAATCCGTTTATATTAGTGTTGAAGATAACGGAAAAGGGATGGATATTGAACAGGTTGTTCGTATAAAAAATGGTGAAAGTGACTTGAATTCATCACAAGGAAATGGAATCAGTTTAACGAATGTTTATACAAGATTAAGAAATGAATATCAGGTTGAGTTGAATTTTGATGCGAATCGAAGCGGGACAAAGGTGTATTTTACTATTCCTGTCAAGGAAAGCTGTGAGGAGGCGGATGATGATTAAGGCAGTATTGGTCGATGATGAAATCCTCGTACTAAATCTATTGGGAAAAATTATTAGTGAAACAAAGGATATAGAAGTAATTGGTACATTTACGGATCCTGAATTGGCTTTAGTAGAAATTCCAAAGCTTCAGCCAAATGTAGTGTTTTTAGATGTCGATATGCCAGAGTTAAACGGGATTGAACTTGGTACAAGATTAATAGAATCAAATGAAAATGAAGATATGGAAATTGTTTTTGTGACGGCTTATGAGCAGTATGCGATCCATGCGTTTAAGCTAAATGCGATTCATTATATTTTAAAGCCTGTTGATCCACATTCAATCAATGAGATTGTGAGTAGAGTTTATCAGAAAAAAGGGAGAGAAGAAAAAAAGAGTACTGAACGTGGAGAGATAAATTTATTTGGTAACGTGCATTTACGAGTGAATGGTAACAATATTGATTTTTTAACGGGGAAAATCGAGGAGCTTTTAGCTTTGTTAATCCTAAATAGAGGGAAAGGTATCAGTAAGTGGGTGATTACAGATATTCTATGGAAAAATTCTTCAATAGAAAAATCCCTTCAAAATTTATATACGATGATATTCAGATTGAAAAAAATGTTGAAAAATGTTGGGATTAAAGTTAATGTGACGAGCAAAAATAGTATCTATCGAATAGAACTTACAGATGCGTACTGTGATGTAATAGAATTCGATCGCTTTATGAAGAAAAGGTTAAGGGTTAATGATCATAATCTAGACGAATTCAAAAGAGTCATTTCACTATATCAAGGTGATTTATTTGAAGAAAAAGATTACTTATGGTGTATGAATGATAGAGAGCGATATTACCAAGATTTTGTTAACCTTGTAAAAGTCGTTGCCAATTATTACGGGGAAAATAAACGTTTTGATCAGTTGGAGAACTTGTTTCACACCGTTAGACATAAGGTAAGGGAAGAAGACTTTGAGCAACTAATTGTAAAAAAATGAAAAGGCAAGCTCTCTGCATTTCATTGTGTAGAGCTTGTTTTTTTGTTAAGAGGTCGATGTTCATGTAAGAAAAATGTAAGGTTGGTTTGATATAGTTTTGAGAAGTAGTTTTTGTGATGTTGTTTTAGTATGTTTTATATTCCGTTAAATGGGGAGCTTGTGGTGATTTAACCTTATCAGAAATGGATTCTTTTTTCATTTATTAAGTACACAAACGATTTACGAGAAAGCCCATTAGTTAGGCGATAATGCCTATTTTATAAAATCTGTGAATAATTCAGGATAAATTAATATTTATTTTGATGTAATAGCACGATGATAACTTAGTATTCCTTTCATGAATTTAATTACCACTGCTATCCAAGTGGATGATAAAGTGAATTTATGGACTTTACAACCTGCATTGGATGCGTGTGATCCTATCAGAAAAAATATATTATTATATTATACTGCAAAAAGATCAATTTCTTTATGAAATAAGACTACTAAAGATTGGGAGAGTAATACAAGATATATTGGTGTACTAATGCCGCTATTAAGGAAAAAAGTTGTGGCGATTATTTTGAAGTCGTTATTAAATATATTTTATGAAAATGGATTAATTATAATTAGTTTACATGTTGCAAAATATGATTATTCATATAGCTAGTATTAAAAAGGTGTGAACTATTAATGGAATGGTTAAAAAAATCTAAAAATGTAAAATTAGTGGGATTCATAAGTTTATAATTTATGGTGATTGATTCGTCCGATGTGGAAAAAAAGGTCGAAGTAACTTATATAGATAAGAATAATGATAATAACGGCAAATCTTTGGTTAATCCGGACGATATAAAAGCTTCTAAGTACATATTACTATTAAATAGCTTTATTTTTATAAGACGGTTTGTCAAACTAACTACGACATTGAAGACGATCATGTATAAAGCAAGGGGATTTAAGGTCGTATTTTGGCAATTAGATTTTGGTATGAGTAAACTATTGCCCCCTGAGAAATATATTATTTAATTGGACATCCTTTAACATCTCTAAGAAATTCACTTAGGAACGACAATTTTCAACAAAATATGTACAAGTCTCTTTACGAAGTTCTCTATATGGAGTACTGTGTGTTTAGAGATAGGTAAATAGTATGACTTTTACCCATTTCTTATCTAGTTGTTAATGATTGATAGTATTCTGAGGTTTTTTCTATTAATACACATAAAGAATATTAGTTTGAATATTGTCAAAAAGCAGGTGAGTATATGCCTTATTATATTTAAAAGAGATTTGGACACCTTTCAGATTGGTGAAAATTAGATTTTTCAAAGAACTCCACGTAGGAAAATAATGGAGTGAAATTGGTGGTAAACCACGGAGACCATTTTGTTAAGTTCTGTAAAATAAATTAGAGAAAGGACAAATAACCGTAATGTCAGAACATAAAACCGATGTGTACAGTTTGTTGAAAAATGTGGATAAAGATTCTAATTTTATTGATTTGACAATAAGTATAGTATCTTCTCCTTACATAAAACCTCAAGTGAAAATGAACGTATTAACAAGAATGGTCGAAGCTTACAATCTACTAAAAAATAAGAATAAAGAGATATATAATAAAGAGATTAATAAATTTGAATGAAATAAGGCGTGATTACACAGACTTTTAAAATTTATGTAGAACTTATTCGGTTAGTTATCATTTTGTAATTTTTCTTTTGTTTTAGAGACAAATAACTTTGTTCGTACGATTGCGATGTTACATTAGGACGTGAAGTAATGATAAATGTGGTTCAGAGATTCTTCGATCTCAATATAAGAGGGACTTGTATGATATTGATCATAGTAGTCATTTCATATCTATATATAGCAAGAAAACTTTCAATAAACAAAATAAGTCAAATGAAGAAAAAAAAGCTGAAAATCCGGGTGCAAGATGCCTTGAAATACAATAAAAGTGAATCTGAAAAAACTCTAAAATCACAAGGGAAATGATTCAGAATAAAAGGGGAGGACTAGAGTAGTGGGCCGTATAATTACGATAACCTCTGGTAAAGGTGGTGTGGGGAAAACCACTGTAACTGCTAACTTAGGTACGTCTTTAGCTTTACAAGGTAAGGCAGTTTGTTTAATTGATGCCGATATTGGACTAAGGAATTTAGATATACCATTGGGTCTTTCGAATAGAATTGTCTATGATATTGTTGATTATATTGAAGGGATTTGTGAATTAAGACATGTAATCATAAAAGATAAAAGAGTGCCTAATTTGGCGTTTATTCCTGGAAGTCAGGAATACTTGGTATCGGATTTATCTTCTCAAGTGTTTAAGGAAGCGGTAAATAAAATTGCAGAAGATTTCGAATATGTGCTGATTGATTCTCCAGCAGGTATTGAACACGGGTTTAGAAATGCACTTGATGCAAGCCATGAAGCAATTGTTGTAGTTACACCAGATCGTACCTCAATTCAGGATGCAGATCGAGTGATTGGAATAATTGAACAGTTACATTCTGTTAAGCCAGTTTTGATTATTAATATGTTAAAAAGAGATATGTATAGTAATGTGGACAATATAGAAAATAGAAATATATTATCCACATTACAATTAGAAGTATTAGGAACTACTTTTGAGGATATTGAAGTTGTTCTTTCTCTTCATAATGGAGTACCCATTGCTCTTGATCCATCAAAGGAGTCTGGTCTTAGATTTCGTCATATGGCAAGGAATTTAATTAATAATCAATTTAGGGAATATGTTTCAATGAAAAATGTTAGGCTTAAAAAAAACTATTGGTTTTTTTAGTGTCTGTAGTTCAATTATACCGATCTTAAATTAGGTTGTAATAATTTTTTAACAAATGATTAAAAAACGACAATTTATTGGTTCATCACCGTAACTTGGGGTTGACCTCGTAAAAAATCAATAAATTTACATTTAGTATAGAAGAAAAGCGAAAACTCACGCATCGTAATTGTTGTCGAGACAAACCACGATAGGAGTTTTCGCTTTGTACAACCAGTTTATCAAATTGATTTTACCATTACCATCTTTTTTTACACTTTCTTTGCCAACTGATGAGGAGCCGAATATATTCCCAGTAGAAATATCACCGCAAACGATCCCGTGTCCGATTTGCCAAGGACATACCGTTCGTCATGATCAGAGCCGACGTCGTTTTCGCCACGGTTATGCCTGGCATATTGGTGTTCTTTGGATCGAGCTTTTGGTGCCTCGTCAACGTTGTAAAGAATGTGGATTCACCTTCACCTATGACTTATGGATTAGGACTTGTTCGTTCTTCGACAGAGGCATTTCGTCGTCAAATTGTAAAGCGATGTCAGGGCCGTTCGATTAAGGATGTTTCGTGTGAATACAATCTCCCATATACAACCGTTGAACGTTGGTTTTACTTATACGCAGCCGACCAATTAGTGGAAGAATCCGCCACGCATATTTGTGTGGATGAATTTGCACTTCGAAAAGGACACAACTATGCGACAAGTGTATTAAACGCGGATACAGGACGTATTTTGGCCATTGTTCCACATCGAGATCAAGAAGCGATTACGTCTGTTTTACAGAAAATAACTGGTACCATTCGGGCTGTTGTGAGTGATTTCGCTCCTGCAATGGCTCATGCGATTCGAACAGTGTTTCCATCTGCCATTCATGTTCTGGATCGCTTTCATCTCGTCCAATTTTTCACGGATGCCCTCCAAAGACGTAGACGATATTTAGGGGAAGCGAAGAAACATCATAAATCACGTTTTATCGATCGCTGTTTAGCATGTAAAACAGAAGACTTAACAGCGGAAGAGCGTGGGTTTGTGGCTGAATGGCAAAAGGAAGACTTACATACGAAGCACATTTATCAAGCATTAAATCATATCCGTTATGTCCTTAAAGCAACAACGATGATACAGGCGAAATGTCGATTAAAAGAATGGTTTAAACGCTATCAATTTCATGTTTGTGGTGCCGTTTCAAAGATAGCCAAAACTTTGATTGCACGTGAACAAGCGTTACTAGATACCATTGTTTCGCCACTTTCAAATGGCATCATGGAAGGAACGAATAATAAAATTAAGCTTATCAAAAGACGTGGTTTTGGCTACCGAAACGACGGGCCCATCTCTTCCTGCGACTTCGCTTGGAAACCGGGCGTTAATTTTGTCATCCCCGAATTTTGGTGATGAACCAAAATTATTCCGGCTCTATAAGCTTAGCCAATAGATGTCATATTTTATTAACAATAACAAAAGGGGTACCCAAGTGAAATTATCTTCATTTGGCTACCCCTTAATCATTATTTAAAACACTTTCGTAGTCCAATCCTCACAATTCCAAATATCAGTCGCAATTTCACGATAGAAATCAGGTTCGTGGGATACCATCAAGATGCTTCCGCGATATTCCTTTAAAGCACGCTTCAATTCTTCTTTTGCATCTACATCCAAGTGATTGGTAGGTTCGTCGAGAATTAATAAATTCGTTTCTGTGTTTAAAATTTTACACAAGCGAACTTTGGCTTTTTCGCCACCAGAAAGCACTTCGATTTTACTTTCAATATGTTTCGTCGTTAATCCACATTTAGCAAGAGCAGCACGGACTTCAGCTTGATTCATACTTGGGAATTCGCTCCAAATCTCTTCAATACAAGTGTTGTAGTTGGACTGTTTAACTTCCTGTTCGAAGTAACCGATGTGTTGATAATCACCACGTTCCACTGTACCAGAAAGTGGATTGATTAACCCAAGAATACTTTTTAGAAGAGTAGACTTACCAATACCGTTTGCACCAACGAATGCGATTTTTTGTCCCCGTTCCATTTTCAAATTTAGCGGGCGAGAAAGTGGTTCGTTATAACCTATAACAAGATCTTCAGCCGTAAAAATCCAACGACTAGCAGCACGAGCTTCTTTGAATTTAAACTCTGGTTTCGGCTTCTCTTTCCCTAATTCAATAATGTCCATTTTGTCGAGCTTCTTTTGACGAGACATCGCCATATTACGAGTCGCGACACTCGCCTTGTTACGAGCGACGAAATCTTTCAAATTAGCAATTTCTTGTTGTTGACGCTTGTAAGCAGACTCTAGCTGTTGCTTCTTCATTTCATATATTTTTAAGAAGTTATCATAGTCACCAGCATAGCGATTCAACTCTTGGTTTTCCATATGATAGATCAAGTTAACAACATTGTTCAAGAATGGAATATCATGTGAAATCAAGATAAATGCATTCTCATATTCCTGTAAATAGCGCTTCAACCATTCAATATGCTGTTCATCCAAATAGTTTGTAGGCTCGTCAAGTAATAGGATTTCAGGCTTTTCTAGCAAAAGTTTAGCTAGCAAAACTTTCGTACGTTGCCCACCGCTAAGATCAGCTACATCTCGATCGAGTCCAACATCGTCTAATCCTAGACCACGAGCAACTTCCTCTACTTTTGAATTAATTTGATAGAAGTCATTACTATCTAACGTTTCTTGTAGCTCACCAACTTCTGCAAGTAATGCATCGATATCAGCATTTTCATCACCCATTTTTGCATAAAGTTCATTAATCTCTGATTCAGCATCAAAAAGATATTGAAAAGCAGTACTCAAAGCTTCACGCATGGTTGTCCCTTTTTGAAGTACAGCGTGCTGATCTAAATAACCAACACGAACTTTTCGTGACCACTCCACTTTCCCCTCGTCGGGTTGCAGCTTTCCGGTAACAATATTCATGAAAGTAGACTTACCCTCACCATTTGCTCCAACTAATCCAACGTGTTCCCCTTTTAAAAGTCGAAAAGACACATCATTAAAAATCGCACGATCACCAAAACCGTGACTTAAGTTTTGTACGTTTAATACGCTCATTATTTTAACCCCTTCTTTTATATCACATGTGGATATCATACTAAATTTAGTCTAGATTTTCTAACTTGAATTTTATTATTTGTGCAAAATGCAATTTAATTTTGGGGCTAACTTGAAGTTTGCCCCTTCTTAATTAAATGAGATTATTGAATGATATTTATTTGGGCGTCTCACTATAGGATAAAAGTCTATTATACAATATGATAGGCGGTTTTCCCATATGGGAATAGTTGAATAAAAAATGAAATAATTGGTTGGTTTTTAAATCGAACTTTTAGTGTGTAAAGTCTATAGGCAGCTCATTTTTAGTTGAAGAATAGGATAAGAATTAACGATTAAAATAAATTAGATCAACCACGGTAGTTACTTCTACTATGGAGCATATGGTGCTGATGCTTTTGTGGTCAATGATATTACTAGTAATGTTCATACCATCTATAATTCTCTTGATACATCAAGTGAAATGCACTTTAGAGAATATAAGGATGATAAACATATAAAGAAATATTTTAGAACATTAAACTATGTTCAAGGTCAAAATGCGAACATAAATATCTTTATTGTCAATAACCTTGATGCTAAAAATACCGCGGAGAAAATGATTGTAGATTTGACCTAGCTTCGACAGTTATTTTATTTGCTTAATTAGAGGAGTTGTAAATATATCTCTAAGGGCTATATCTATACCTCTAGTTGTTTATTGGAAGGCTGTATTATTATTCGTTGTTAATTTTCTTGTAGATAGGAGGATTCATAGGCGGAGAATTTCCGGTTAATGTATATAGAGGGAGCTTAAGTAGCAGATATAAGCAGAGATATTCCGATTAACTGCTCTAAATAAGACAAAAACCAAGGATTTGGATACTATAGACGGAAAAACCGCCTTTATTTTTAAGGAAATAGGAGTATTTTGCCATTTAATCAGAATTATACTATTTATTTTTTAGACACAATAAAATCAACATTCCGTTATAACAGAGCCTTTTCAAAAAAAAGCTCACCTTCTGATAAAAATTAGTTATCGCACAATATATATTGGAAGAAGGGTCTTTATGACTAGAAAATTATACTATGAATCAATTAATTTTAAGTACGGAAAGAGTTTTGAATTATACCAAACCTATCCATATTATGACAAAATGTATTGAAATTATTAAATTTTTTGTAAATTCTTAATTTTATTGTAAATGTGCTTGTTAACAGATTTATATCATTATACAATGATTCCGGGTAGGTTTGTTATATTTTGATAGTAAAAATACAAACTAGTATATCCGTTTCAAATGTATAGGTGTATAGTCCTATAACTGTTTTTGTGCTACAACAATATTGTCTTACAAAGGATGTGACAAAGAAAATAGCTAATTTTGTAGATTTACAGTGGATTGTGTAAAAGTCATGTGTGGGAAGCTACATATATAAAACCTACTAATCTATTAGGATAATTTCTAACAGAAAAATTCCTTAGTGGTTGTCATCTCATTATGGAATATAAGCGTTTTTTTTTCAGCACTGGTGTATGTTAGTATCAAACAAGATATTATCATTTCGAGATGTCCGAAACATGAAGCTAATCTAATAATAAGAGGAGAAAAAACATGAAAAGAAGAAATAAGAGGAATCTTAGTATTATCACGATAATTGCTATACTTTTTAGTTTATTCTCACCAGTAGCTAATCTGAATGTAAAGGCCGAAACGGTTGTTGCTGCTGATTTGATTATCTCTGAATATATAGAGGGATCGAGTTTTAATAAGGCTATTGAGTTATATAATGGAACAGGATCTGACCTTGATTTAAGTCAGTATAGTCTAGGTATTCATACAAATGGGGCAGAGGGAGTTTCACAAAAACTTACTCTATCTGGCACATTAAAAAATGGTGAAACTTATGTACTCTATCATGGTCAAGCCGATGAAAAAATAAAAGAAAAAGGCAATCTTGCAAATTCATCAGTAATTAACTTTAATGGTAATGATCCTCTTGTTCTATTAAAAGGAGATACGATCATTGATTCAATTGGTCAAGTTGGCTCATCAGCTGATTTTGCCAAAGATGTCACTCTTATTAGAAATAGCGATGTTCTAACAGGAGACAAAAATATTACAGATACTTTTGATAGAAATATAGAATGGACTAGCAAAGGGATTAATTTCTTTGATGATCTGGGAACGCACACTGTAGGCACAGTCGTTCCTGAAGAGCCTACAGAACCAGTTACTGCAATTTCTATCGCAGATGCTCGTCAGCTTGGTGCGGGTAATACGGTTACTATAGAAGGAGTTGCGACAACGAATTCAGGACTTTGGGGAAGCGAAACTTTCTATTTGCAAGATACAACTGCTGGGATGTTTGTATATGCTAGCCCTAAATCCGTTAAGCCAGGAGAGAAAGTAAAAATTACTGGCGTATTGAAAACATATAAAAACGAACTGGAAATTGAACCAGCAAGCCTTGACATCGTTTCCTCAGAGAATGAACTACCTGTGGCACAGTCTGTTACTGAAGTAACTGCATCCACACAAGGCGAATTACTTAAATTACAAAATGTTACAATCTCTGAAATGACGAAAGATAGCTATGGAACAGCTACATTCCAAGCTGTATTTGAAAGTGGAGAAAAGGTGCGAGTTATTCACGATAATCGTACAGGCTCTACTTACGATGAATTAATTAAGCATTACAAAGAAGGAGATAAAGTTCATCTTACAGGAATCGGATCTGTTGATGAAACTGGATTCCATCTGAAAACTACTGGTCTTGATAGCTATGATTTAGTGAACAAGCCAGCCGTTTATACAACACAAACACAAGGTGGTGTAGTGCCAGCTGGTACAAAGGTCGAATTAAAATCAGGTCTTGAGAATGCGGATATCTATTACACAATAGATGGCTCCGCGCCAACTGAAACAAGCACAAAATATACTCAAGCAATCGCTTTAGAAACAGGAGAAACTACTATTAAAGCAATTGCTATTGCTAATGGTACTGTAAGTGATGTATTTAGCTTTACCTTTAAAATTCTAAATACTGAAAATATTCGAATCCACGATATTCAAGGAAAAGGACATATATCCGAATATAATGGAGCTTCCGTTACTAACATTACTGGTGTTGTAACCTACGTAATTGGTACAAGCAGTTTTGTTATGCAGGATGTTGATGGTGAAGATACAGATAAGGCAACATCCGAAGCAATCGAAGTATACAAATCATCTCATGGTGTTTCTGTTGGTGATAAAGTATCTGTTAATGGAACAGTTACAGAATATGGGGGTGGAGCTAACCTTTCCAAAACACAAATTACTGGAACGACAGTTACCAAAAATGGTACAGCTGAACTACCTGATCCACTAGTTATTGGGAAAGATATTTTCCCGCCAAATAAAGTAATTGACAATGATGAAATGAAATCTTTTGATTCAGAAGAAGATGGAATCGACTTTTGGGAATCTGTTGAATATATGCGCGTTTCATTCCCAGATGCTCTTGTAGTTGGACCACCATATTCTAATGATGTGCCAATTATTGTGGAAAGCACGACAAATAATACATTAAATAATCAGGGTGGACTAAATATCGCAAAAGACGATTATAACCCTGAAAAAATCTTTTTGGATAATGTAGGCAGTAACTTCCAACCGGGTGATAAGTTTAATGGCGATGTAGTAGGTGTCGTTACTTATTCAAGTAATGGCTATCAACTATCAGTCAATAAGAACGAATTACCTACTTTAACAAAATCAAACTTAACACAAGAAGTTACTCATATTGTGCCAGCAGAAGATAGATTAACTGTTGCTTCTTACAATGTTGAAAACTTCTCAAATAACAAATCAAACACTCCAGATGCCAAAGTAGCAAAAATTGCAAAGTCATTTGTAGACAATATGAAGTCTCCTGATATCATTACTTTAATAGAGGTTCAAGATAATGATGGAGAAACTAATTCTGGAAATACAGATGCATCAGAAAGCTATCAACGTTTAATAAATGCAATCGTTGCTGCAGGTGGTCCAACATATAAATGGACAGACGTAGCTCCTATAAATAATGCAAACGGTGGAGCTCCTGGCGGAAATATCCGTGTTGGCTATCTTTACAACCCTGAACGTGTGACGTTGGTTGAAGGAACGAAGGGGACAGCAACTGATGCAAATGGATGGACGGAAACGGGTAACCTGACATTGAACCCAGGTGTTGTTAACCCTGAAGTATTTAATAACACACGTAAACCACTTGCTGCAGAATTTGAATTCAAGGGTCAACGTGTTGTCGTGATTGGAAATCACTTGAATTCTAAAGGTGGAGATCAATCCTTATGGGGAGCTAATCAGCCACCAATATTGTCTTCGGAAGCGGAGCGCCTAAAACTGGCACAAGAAGTAAATAACTTCATTAAGGCGGGTCTTGCAAAAAATCCTGACTTGAATGTGGTTGTAACTGGAGACATGAATGATTTCGAATTCACACCAGTTCTTGAAACACTAAAAGGTGATATCTTAACAAATATGGTGGAAAAGGTTCCTGCTGAAGATCGCTTCTCTTATTTCTTCCAAGGAAACAACCAAGTATTAGACCATATTTTAGTGACCAATAAATTAGCAAATATAACAACAGCTGATATGATTCATATTAACGCAAACTTTACAGAAGCAACTGGACAAGCATCTGACCATGATCCAGTATTGATTCAACTTGATTTACCTAAATTACCAGAAGTACCTGATTTAACACTCATCCATACCAATGACATTCACTCTGCTTTGGATAACATGCCGAAGACTGTTACTGCTGTAAAAGAAATACGAGCAGCAAATCCAAATGCACTTCTCCTTCATGCAGGAGATCAATTTACAGGTACATTATATTTTAATGAATTCCAAGGTAAAGCAGATTTAGCGATGCTGAACTTGCTTGGCGTTGATGCAATGACCTTTGGAAACCATGAATTTGATTTAGGTTCTTCAGCAGAAGGCCATCAAGCGTTGGTTGATTTTATTAAGGGAGCAGACTTCCCGTTTGTAAGTGCAAATGTTGATTTCTCGAATGATGCTAAATTTGATGGACTTCAGAACGAATCGATCGAATCGAATGTTGAAAATGGTAAGATTTACAATGGAATTGTGAAAGAAGTAAACGGGGAGAAAGTTGGTATCTTCGGTTTAACGACTGAAGAAACAACTGATATTTCTAGCCCAGGATCCATTGCATTCGAAAACTATCTGAAAGAAGCTGAAAAAGCAGTAGAAGCTTTTGAAGAAGCAGGTGTCAACCGAATTGTCGCATTGACTCATATCGGATATGACGATAACGCAGCAATTGATAATGATCAAATCCTTGCTGAAAAAGTCGAAGGGATTGACGTGATTGTTGGCGGACATAGCCATACAACATTAGACAAACCAGTTATTGTGGAAAAGGATTCAACACCTACTATAATTGTTCAAACTGGTAACTCTAATGGAAATCTTGGCGTTTTAAATGTAAACTTTGATGAAAATGGTGTAGTTGAGACTTATGATGGTCACTTAGTAGCTATTGGTGCTCAAACAGAGGATGAAGAAGCATTAGCAGTATTAGCACCATTTAAAGCACAGGTTAATGAAGTGGCTCAAACAGAAATTGGCGTGTCTACACCGATTGCATTGGAAAGCCCACGTACGAACGGTGATGATACAAATCCTAGTGTCCGTAAAAATGAAACAATATTAGGTAACTTGATTACAGATGGAATGCTTGAGAAGTCAAGAACATTCACTGGTAAAAATGTTATCATGTCATTGCAAAATGGTGGTGGTATCCGTGCATCAATCGGAGAAGGACCAATCACAGTTGGAGAAATAATCACTGTACTACCGTTTAACAACACCTTAGCAACCATGGATGTAACGGGTGCGGAGCTAAAAGAAGCATTTGAAATTTCTCTAGGTCAATACCCAACAGAAAATGGTGGCTTCTTACATGTATCAGGTGGGAAAGTAGTATATGATCGTACAAAACCAGCTGGAGAGCGAATTGTATCTGTTTCGTATTTAAATGAAAATAGTAAATATGTAGAAGTTCAAGATGATGTGATGTATACAGTTGCAACAAACGCTTTTACTGCTAAAGGTGGCGACGGCTATGGCGTTTTTGCCGATGCATATGCAGAAGGCCGTGTAACTGACCTAGGACTATCTGATTGGGAAAACTTCCGTGATCATTTAGTAAGCCTTGGGAACGAAGGCATTCCTACTGAAATTGAAGGAAGAATTATTGATGTGAGTCAAATTCCAGAAGAAGAACCAGGAGAAGAACCAGGTCAAGAACCAGGAGAAGAACCAGGAGAAGAACCAGGTCAAGAACCAGGAGAAGAACCAGGAGAAGAACCAGGTCAAGAACCAGGAGAAGAACCAGGAGAAGAACCAGGAGAAGAACCAGGAGAAGAACCAGGAGAAGAACCAGGAGAAGAACCAGGAGAAGAACCAGGTCAAGAACCAGGAGAAAATCCAGGAGAAAACCCTGGTAATTCAAATCAAGTAATAGAAATTAAACCTAACGTAATTAAGGATGGTAACAAATATAAAATTAGTGATTCTGCACTTGCAAATCTTGCAGATAATGGTGTAGTTGTTATCAATGTTGATAACAACATCAATGCAACATTTACACTAACTAAAGATCAAATCCAAGCTTTACAAGATGCAGGTGCATCAATCGTGATAAGTAACGGAAATGTAGAGATACAATTCCCAGCTTCAATTCTGCCTTTATCTGAAAATGTGGATATAAAAGTGAAGAAAATGGAAGCGAAAGGTTCACTTTTAGCTTATGACTTCACAATTGAGGCTGATGGGAAAACATACCATGAATTCGATGAAAAAGTTAAACTTACATTCAAAGTTGATTCAAAACAAGTCAAAAATCCTAAAAATGTAAAAGTTTATTATTGGAATGAAAAGGGAGAAATTTGGGAATTAGTTGGTGGAGAATACAAGAATGGTGCAGTGTCAGTTTATACAGATCACTTCAGTACGTATGGTGTATTTGAAGCTAAACCAGATTCTTCTAAGGCTCCAACTCAAGCTAATGAGCTTCCTAATACGGCGACAAACAGCTTTAACATTTTACTTGCAGGAGTTATGTTAATAGTAGTTGGAATTGGTTTATACTTTGTTAAGAGAAGAAATGCTAAACAAATTATTAAGTAATTAATAGAGAGTTTTTGATATTCCTAACATTAACCTATATAGTATAAGAGTTAAAAAGTCAAAAAACACTCTATCCTGAGTAAATGAAAAAACACGTGCAAATAGTCTATTCCAGTGAATAACTAAAAGCCCTTAAAAATTGCTTATGAATAGCATTTTTAAGGGTTTTTTTAGGCTTTAATTAAGAAATAGTGGTTCTATACTAATGGTGGGGTAAGCTTCAATTTAAAGAAAAAAAATACACGTAACCTCCAAATATCTTATACTTAAGTTACCTAGACAAAAGACAAGATAGGAGTTACGTATATATGCATCGGTTGGCAGCGAATCAAGCTTCACTCACTGAAGAAACTTATTATATTCTACAAAGAATCAATGAATCTTTCCGTTCAGATTTTAACGCTCTAGTCCTTGTTGAGTATGCTAAGATGAAATCCGAAAATAATGATATAAGTATTGGCCTGTTATTATCAAAGGGAACAAAGGCTCCGCTGTCCCACGTATTCGATATCTATCTGTCACATAGCTCATTCGACAAGGACGAAATTGCTGGTATTGTTACTTTGTTGGAAAACGTTGGGTATAGTAAATCGAGAAACTGCTGCGACCATTAGGAGAAGATTACAAAACTCTAGGACCTTGTATTATCCATGAATGTACGTCTGTTACCATGGATGCCTTGGAAACTGGGCTATTTCGATGGACTAAAAAAAGCAAATCGTATTTCCCCCAATACAACGTGTATCGGTTCTTGGGAGAAGATATAAAGGACAAGAATATCTAGATCTATATGACTAGATCTATATGATTACATAGATAGTAAGTGAGAATCAAAACGATTTGAAGAAGAACAATCAGGAGTTCTAATGATTGCTTAAAGAAACAAGTACAAACACTCCTAGATGTTGGAAAAACTTGCGGTTTGTATCGTAGTAAAACTGGACAATGTATTCACGCAGATATTAATGGCGCGTTGAATACTTTGCGAAAATCAGAAGTGGTGAAAAGGGACGAAAATATCAAAATTAAGGTGCCAATTACATTAGAAGTACAAAAACGTAAGGCTGTTGCTTCACGCATAGCTTAGTAGGTGTGTCAACCATCCATGTGTACTCGGCTTGTCGGGGCTTGTAGTACACGCCAGTGCAATTCTTGAGTGGTAGCGTCTTCTGCAAGGAAGAACTGCACTTTTTCAAAAGGGTGGTGCAAGTGGAAAAGCAATCATTCGTTGCTAGTACCAACCAAAAATCTACTTGGGGTGTCAACAAAGGGTGCATGGATTCTAGAGCGTCAAACTGCCTAGAAATATTGCAAAAAGACCTAGAGTTCAAACTCATGCCCCTACTGAAACGAGTCATCTCAGTGGGGGGAGTTGACTAATATAAAGGTATGTACGAAACAGAATGAAACATAGTGAACAGGACTATACTAGATTAGTCCTTATATTGTTGCAGTAAAAGTGAATAGGAAAGGGAAAGATTATGAGTATAATAAAGGATTTTTTGCTACAACTATCGCTTATGGTAGTACCCATATTTATTAACTTTACATTTGTTTTGGAAAAGGTGAAGAGTCATAAAAATAGAAACATTCTCATGTCTATCTTATGGGGAATATCCATATTATTTTGCATGTCATTTCCAGTGAGTCTTGGTCAAAATGTACGGCTAGATTTAAGAATTGTTCCTCTGATATTGGGGAGCTTATACGGAGGATTTTGGTCTTCTATTTTTCTTTCAGCACTTATAATTGCTTATCGCCTTTATTCCGGTTTTGGAATAGGATTTTATAATACTGTTCTTGTTTTATTATTATCCATACCTGTTATATTGATTTTTCAAAAATATTTTGCAAGGTCGGAAAAACGTAAAAGAGTAAAAATTGCGGTTGGTCTTTGCCTTTACTACTGTTTTATTGGATTTATTATCTTTATTATTCTAAGAGGATTTTCTATAGATTATACAAAAGTACAGATTTTTCAACTTATCTTTGGTGCAATAGCTACTTGGTTCTTCATAGTGTTATATGAAACAATTATTGAGATTAATCAGATTCGAACAGAGTTGCAAAATGCGGAGAAGCTAAAAGTGATAAGTGAATTAACAAGTGTATTTGCGCATGAAATTAGAAATCCGATGCAAGTTGCACGGGGGTTTCTACAACTTCTAAACGATCCTGATTTGCCTAAAGGAAAAAAGGAATATATACAAATATCATTAGAAGAATTAGATCGTGCTAATGAAATTATTAATGATTTTTTAGCATTTGGAAAGCCTGTCAACAACATTAGTGAAAGAATCGATGTTGGTTATCAATTACACCGTGTTGTAAAAATTATACAAGGTTATAGTCTGAATCATAATGTTCAGATTAAAACAGAAATTCTTGAAGATGGTTGGATACACGCTAATGCTCAAAAATTAAATCAGTCTTTGATTAATATCGTGAAAAATGCGATAGAGTCTATGCCGAATGGTGGAATGGTTTGGATTTCCTCTACTTCTACGGATGATGGATTTATAAGGATTAGCATTAAGGATCAAGGAATTGGGATGACAAAAGAGCAAATGGACAGGCTTGGATATCCATTTTATTCATTAAAGGAAAGTGGGACAGGATTAGGGATGATGGTAAGCTATCAAATTATTCGATCTTTCAAAGGGAAAATACAAGTGAAAAGTGAAAAAGATATAGGGACAGAATTTATTATTTTTTTACCCAAAATAAATGGAAGCAGCTAATGATTAGATGGATTGAAGAAGATGGTTTTACACGCTTCATAGGTATTTAAGGAGACAAAATTAATTATTAGTTGTTCGCTTATGTAGATTTTAAAATGAGATAAGGGGTAGTAGAGTGCCAAATCTCAGACGAAACACACCGATAAATCAGCTATTGGGTGGCTAAATAAGTAACTAGCGTTAACAATGAATAATCATCAAAGTTAGGTAGTAAGAAAGGGCGAATTATAAATACCCAGGATAAGGTTGTGGTTATCACGATAAAAATTAAAATGTCATAAAAACCCGATCAGAGGTGGGTAACATATACATATTCTTAGTAAGTCCAATGGCAATTTCCTGAAAAATAACATAGACAGCCTAACAGCAAGAGTAGTGTAGATGTTTTATTTTGATTTTTTTTTGCTTAGTGTATGCTTTAAGAATAATAGTTACAGCAATGATCTAGCTATTGTAAACATATTATTACTAACAGCTGAGAGTAAAACAGAATGCCCCTCTAAAAAATATAAACTACTATAGTTGGTGTTATTACCCGTAGCCAGGCGCATAGAGTGTTCGTAGCGCAATGGAACGAATTAGTTTTTACACTTGACTATATTTAAAATCCTAAATATTCAGGATGAAAAAGTAGCCTTTATTTAAGAACTAAATTAGAGAGTGTTCGTCTTTACAGCTTGGCTATTTAGTTTTGTCCCAGCCTCTTTGTTCTAGTTCCTTTGTCGGCTAACTACCTTGTTTTTTGGCTTTCGTCCTTACCTGTCGATAAGTAGTGTATTTTCCTTATTTTGTATTTAATTAGATAATGCTATTATACTAACTAATACAAAAGTCTCAATTGGCTAAACGAAAATGATAACACTATTGTAAATACATTTTTTTACAGTGCGCATCCTATAATTAATTATAGGATGCGTACTTTTGGGGGAATAATAGTTTTAATGAATGTTTAAAGGGTGGATAGAATGAAAATAATGAAATATTCAAAGACATTATTGTCTTTGACCATGATAATACCTTGGGTTACTGTGCTATTATTAGGTAAAAAAAAACTTAAACATTATTTTCCAGCAGGTGTATTTATTGCTTTAATGGTGAGGTTAGTCAATGTCATTGCCAAAAAGCGAAAATGGTGGTGGTGGTATGAAACACTTCATCCTAGATTATCGGGAGTAATTCCTTTTATGCTTGGTCCATTTTTTGTTGGTTCGATATGGATATTAAAATGGACATATGGCAAGTTCTTTAGATATTTTGCATTGAATATGCTATTTGATGGAATGTTTACATATGGTGCAGTACCTATCTTAACAAAATTCGGTGTAGCGTCTTTAATACGAATGAAAAAAAATCAATTAATGTATGTTTTTATGTTTTTAACTTTAATCTTATATGCTTTTCAGTTTTTATATGAAAATATCCATCTTAATAAATGGAGTCTTATAAAAAGGAGAAAAAAATTATTTGATATGCATGACTAAGAATGAAGGGAAGGAATGAACGGAATGAACGGGAGAAATCTCTAATTCGTTTTTTCCTATTTTTAATTCTATAGTGCTGTATAGTAAATAAGGGTTTGTGAATATATGTGAATCGGACAAAATAATAAACAAAAAGGATATTAATACAGATACAGGAAAAAATAGGAAGAGAATATTTATATATGGACGCTTAAGGAGAAGCCAATATGCATTTACTTGTGAACATTGTTATCCTCTTGCTTAATTGGAAGTATCGAACTGTCCATAAATGGCGAGAATATCACACTACCATGTTATTTATTAGTTTATGCGACCTCCTATATCATTGTATTTGCAGTGATTTCAAATTGTGGAATTATCAACCGGATTGGCCGTTATTTTCACAACTAATAACTAATTTAACATTTTCACTAATATTTTTACCTGCAACAGCATTGTTATTTTTGTCTAAATATCCAATCGAAAAATCAATTTTAGCAAAATTTTTTTTTATTTTAAAGTGGATTGTCGTTTATATGATAGGTGAATATATATTTGTTTTAACACACAATATGACACATTCCAATGGTTGGACATTGTGGTGGTCCTTACTATTTTATTTTCTGATGTTTCCAATGCTTCTTTTGCATCATACTAAACCCAAGCTTACGTATGTAGTAAGTGCTGCTGTGATTATTTTTTTTATTTTTATATTTAAGATACCGATAGAGTAGGTTTGGAAGGGGGGCAGGAACAAGCTTAGATGCAGTAGTTAAATCACTATTTTTCCTGCATATATATTAAGTTTTACTTATCCTGTTTTTGGTAAAACAATGGATAGAACCAATCTTCTGTTTCAGAAGAAGATTGGAGATTCTACTAATAGAAATTTTTGATATCTTTCGCTTTCCTTTACTAAGGTCTCTAGTATAAGCTTGAACAAGGTCTACTTTTAGGAGAATAAATATGAATTTTTTTGTAAAAAAAATAAAAGGACTTTTTTTTATATTAGTAGCTTTAGCAATTATGGAAATGATTGTTGGATTTACTGCTTCAAAAGAAACTTGGGAAATGATTGTCACTATTGCAGTTCAAATTCTCCAATTTCTTTTGTTCATCTTACTTATGGTCCTTCTTAGAAAGATCATTCGTCAGTCAGCAGACAAAGAAAAGCAGTATCGAAAATTACTGGATCTTTCACCTGAAGCTATTTACGTTCATCGAAAAGGAATCCTTGTCTATTCAAACGATGCAGGTGCAAAATTGTTTGGATTTAAGGAACCTTTTGAATTGATAAACTTGCCTTGGAAAGAAATTTTGAATGCTAAATCTTATGAAAGCTTAAAATCATCAAGTGATAAATACGAGGTGGATCAGCAATTTAAAATCCATCATTTTAATTTATATGAGGAAGATGAAAATGTCCGCTACATTGAAGCGAAATCAACCTATATCCTGTTCGATGGGGAACCGGCGAGAGAAGTTATCGCAAGAGATGTAACGGTTCAGGAAAAAGATAGCCAACGGTTAAAGGAATTATCCTATTTAGATACTTTAACCCAGCTCCCAAATCGCAGAAGTCTGCTTGAGGAGCTTGATCAAGTAATCAAAGTATCGGAACAAATGAATAAGAGTTTTGGGATTATGTTTGTTGATTTAGATGGTTTTAAACAAATCAACGATTCTTATGGACATGCTAAGGGAGATTTCTTATTAAAGCAAGTTAGTGAATACCTTAAACTTTGTATAAGGGAAGAAGATGTAGTTGGAAGGTTTGGAGGAGATGAATTTATCATAATCCTCCCCAATGCTGTACAAACAGACTGTATAGTAATAGCCCAAAAAATAATTGACAATATGCCTTTATTTATTTCGGACTTTCAAGATCAAGTGACATTAAGCATTGGAATTTCTCTTTATCCTCAAAATGGAAATGATCTTGATACCATAATGTTGCTAGCAGATAAAGCGATGTATAAAGCAAAGAAACACGGTAAAAATAATTTTCAGTTTTTTGATATCGGCACTTAAATGCTAATGTAAAACCAAGACAACCTATCAAGATGGTGAAAAAATAGTTATATTTACCCCTTTGATTTCAAAAAAATGATATATTTTAAAGTGTGTATAAAGATTAAGAGATTAAGGGGTATCCATGAAGGAGATTAAAAATAACTTTAATATAAAAATTTACTATATTGTCGTTTGGGCTATTATAGCTATTATCATAGGGGGGTTGTTTATTGATAACCCACGATTAAGCGATTGTGGATGGGGGTTTATATTTCAACTTATCTGGGCGTTCAGTTTGTCTATTTGTTTATTACTTTATCCCAAAAAAGAAACAGATATTTTTAGAATAAGTATCATCGTATTAGCATCAATTTACTTCTATTCCCTTTTTCTTTTTTACCCAGATACTGGGTCTAACTTTATTTTACTATGTTTTATACCAGCCCTATCAATCTTATTTTTTAATTCAAAGCTTTTTTATTTTACCTTGTTCTTAAATGGGGGATTAATTTTATTTTTATTTGGTTACATTATGTTTACGAATCAAGAGCCTCAATATAGTTATTTAGAACAGGATTTAATCGGAAATGTTTTAAACTTTATTGCGAGCCAAATTATCATCTATTTTATTTTTTATTTAACGAATGGGCGAATGAAAAAGCAGCAATTATATTATGAACAAATTCAGCAGTCTGAGCGTCTAAAGACATCTGGGCAACTTGCAGCTGCTGTGGCCCATGAGATTCGAAATCCTCTAACCGTTGTGAAAGGATTCTTGCAGTTATATGAAAAGGATAATTCATTTTCCTCTGATCAAAAACGTCATTTTACTCTAATGGTTGATGAATTAAATATGGCTGAACAGGTAATTTCACAATTCTTAACGATGGCAAAGCCAGAGCAAGAACAAGCTGCAGAGATAGTAGATGTTAAGGATATTCTCCAGAGTGTTACAGATTTGCTCCATTCCTATGGACTATTACATGATAATCGGATTGAATTAAAGGTAACAGATGATTGTACAATTTCTGCTAACATCATAGAATTAAAACAATTACTCATAAATATCATAAAAAATGCGATTGAGGCTTCTAATTATGGTGATTTAGTAATGGTAACGGCTGAAAAGGAAAAGAATTTTGTTGTAATAAAAGTAATCGATCATGGAAAAGGAATGTCGGAGGAAGAAGTGGCATCACTTGGTACCCCTTTTTATTCTTTAAAAAGCAAAGGAACAGGTTTAGGCTTGATGATTTGCTTTAATATCGTCGAAAAATATAATGGCAAGATCGAATTTGCAAGCTCAAAAAATCAAGGAACAGCTACTACAATTCGCTTTCCGTATTATGATAAAAACAAAGCTATTTAGATAAAGTAAATGTCCTAGAGTGTTGTCTTTGCAATAAGAAAAAAGTTAAACTGAAAAATATGTAGTTTTGTAAATTGGAGGTCAAACAATGGAAAATAATGATATATTAATTCGTTTAAGATACGCATTAGAAATAAAAAATAGTGAAATGGCAGAAATATTTAAGCTTGGTGGGAAAGAGATATCCGTACCTGAGGTAGTAAAAATACTTAAAAAGTCAGATGAAGAAGCAGAGAATGATGATCAAATGAAATTGACGAATAGTATGTTAGATTCATTTTTAAATGGCTTTATTATTTATAAAAGAGGAAAGCAAGAGCTGAAACCAGGCCAACCAACTATACCTGAATCGTCAATAAAAAACAATACGAGTGTAAATAATATCCTCTTAAAGAAAGTCAAAATCGCGCTGGCACTAACGACAGAGGATATGATAGATATATTCAAAAAAGCGGGATTAAATGTATCAAAAGGGGAACTAGGTGCATTTTTACGAAAAGAAGGGCATAAAAATTATAAAGTATGCTTAGATAATTTCGCTAGAAACTTCTTAAAAGGATTAGCGATTAAATATAGGGGATAAGAGCAGTAAAGGATTTGTCAGGTGATGATATGATACATACCTATTTAGGGGAAACCATACGTTTTGATGTAAAGTATAAAAATCGTACCTCCATTGGGATTACGATAGATGGCTATGGAAATATAGAAATTTTAGCACCAAAAAAGACGCCTGATGAACGGATAATTCAAGTGTTAGAGGGAAACTGGGATTCCATCCATAGTAAAGTACAAGAAATGAAGAAAAGAATGGATGGGCCACAGGAAAAGGTATATGAGAATAATGAAAGATTTCTTTATTTAGGTAATTCCTATCCTATTCAAATTATCCAGGATATCACTATTACGCAAGAGAGAGTTGCGTTTTTAGAAGAAATCCTGCATATCTATGTAAAGCAACTTGATAGGGAAAAAATAAAACAATTATTGAAAAGATATTATTATCAGCGGACTAAGGCTTTAGTAGAAGAGAGAATTTCCTTCTATCAAAGTAACTTTAAAACAAAGCCTCGATCGATACGTATTACAGATAGCAAAACCAATTGGGGAACCTGTGATTCCAATTTCCAATTAACCTTCAATTGGAGGTTAGCAATGGCTCCTCTTGAGGTAATTGATTATGTCGTTGTTCATGAAATGTGTCACATGGTTCACCTTAATCATGACCGCTCCTTTTGGCGGCTTGTTGGAAAACTGATGCCTGATTATAAAGAGAAAGAGAATTGGCTGGCTTTGTCTAGTTGGAAGATGACGGTTTAAAGCAAATTAGTAGTTGCAGGTAAAAATATTCTTTTATATTAAATGAGTTCTCAGTACACTTAAAGAAGTGGCGTCCAGTAGACCTGAATCGGCTATTGGACGCCATTCTTATATGTTGAAACAAAGAAGTATCATTTTTGATACAGATTAGATCTTTATAAAAATGATACCTCAGCCTATTTACTTGAAATCATTGGAAAAGGGCAAAGGGAACCTTCCGATGGTTAGTTGAACTTTTCGGATCTTAACGGGCAGTTATCCCACACCTAGCTTCTTCGATTTTCAGCAGTTTGAGGTGGGGGTCTAACTGCCCGTTAAGAGTGGGATAAACGGATAAACCTTCCTTATTTTTAAGGGAATATGGACATTTCCCAATTTAAACGGAAGTATACCGTTTATTTTTCAAACACAGTAAAATCAATATTCAGTTATAACAGAGCCTAATGATAAATATAATACAATTCATATTTGCGATAAAGCCTGTAAGTTATGCTCCTTCTATCATATCTCGTCTCTTATAACCAACGTAACCAATTATCAGTAATGCTATACTAATCACAGTTATCGTAATGAATATTGGTGCTTCAAAGTCCTCCATTGGCATTTGTGGAAACCAGCTTTGAATCGCTGTTTTGGAAAAACCGTCTGATAAGTCCAAGATACCTCCAAAGTAATTTAGGATAAAAGAGTAACCAAGATACGCATAAACAACTTTTCCTAGTTTCGGTGCCCAACCGAGCGCTAACGCGGCAAGGCCTGTAATGAATAACACCGATGGAAATAAGTTGAGGCCTGCGGCAAGAAAATCACCGAAATCCATTGTTGTACTTTCTCCCATTGCTGAGATAGCTGTGCCACCAAGACCACCAGCCGCTAGTAAGGTTCCGATAAAACCAGCAAAAATCGCTAAACCAACACTGGTCCAATACAATTGGCCACGAGTCACTTTAGTAGCGTGAAGTTGACTTAAGTGTAAGCGGCTTTCCTCAGCGAATAGTTTATTGACAATCGCAATCGGTAAAATAGAAACCAAACCAATCATTACAAACATAATCGTACCGGTAAAGGATTCTTCAAGAGAAAATCCAGATTGTGTAAACATTTGCTTTACCATATCGCTACCTTCAAGAAAGGATTGCATGTCTCCATAAATGGATCCATATGCTGCTCCCATAATTATAAAAGCAAGTAGCCAGCTAATCATACTCCCTTTGTTAATCTTAATGAATAATCCTGGGACGGATAATAAGGATTTTTTTGCGTTTTCCCTCCCTGCTCTTTCAGGCAGGTAGCCAGCTCCCATGTCACGACCGCCTTCAAGAACAAAGGCTATAACTGTCACGATAAAACTAAAAATCAAGGCAAAGATAATAGGTATCCAGTTATTTTCCGTAAATGGATACGTTAAATAGGTCCATCCCATTGGGTTAATCATTGATAAATCAACATTGGACACATCTGTACCGGAACGAATAATATAAAGTATTCCTATAATACCCAGTGATGCCCCTGTTGCACTTGAGGAGGTTGGCATAATTTGCGCCATAACGAGTGCAATCCCAGCGCCGATGATACCAGCCATTCCAATGGATGCTCCAAATAAGAACGAACCTTCAGTTGTAATCGTATCAGCACCAAAGCTCGCCATGACCCCGCCAATTATAAGTGCAAGTAATACATTAATGACAACTGTTTCTATCATAGCGGCAAGAGAGTTTGCTTGACGTCCGATTTGAAAGGAGCGGACTAGCTCCATTAGACCGAGATCTTCTTCCTTACGTGTATGGCCTACTACATGTAAAGCAGAAATAATCATCGCAAACAATCCGCAAAATAATAACATATTATGCGTATATACTGCTCCGATTGTATAATCCTCTCCTGTTTCAATCGGAGTTGGTCCAATCATGGATGTCATTGCAGGACTTTGTAATGTTTCATACATTCCAATCAAGCTTTGCCCTTTGTAAAGCTCCTCAAAAGCTGGAACAAATCCTGCCGAAAACAAGCCAATCCCAATAATCCAAAAAAATATTTTCTTCCAATCACGTTTTAGAAATTGTAAAAACAGGGTATCCCAACGTGCAAATTTTTCCTTCATCGTTCTTTCACCTCCATATCATAGCTAGCCTTAATAGTGACGCATGAATAAATCTTCAAGTGTTGGCGGAACTGCTTCAAATTTAATAACGCCTAATTTAGTTGCTTCCATTAAAATATCTTGGATGTGCTGATTATCCGCAGAGAACGTTGCTTGATTACCTTTTTGTGTAAAATCATGTACACCATTTACAGAGGCTATTTTTGCCACATCATCTTGAGTTGCTAGGGATATCGTAGAACGTGTCAAGTGGCGTAATTCATTAAGCGTACCTGATTCTACGATTTTTCCTTGACGGATGATTACAACTTTATCAGCCAAGCGTTCCACTTCACTTAAAATATGGGAGGATAGAAGGATAGCTTTTCCTTGGTTTTTGATTTTTTCCACTTCTTCTTGGAATACCGCTTCCATTAATGGATCCAGACCAGAAGTAGGCTCATCAAAAATATATAGATCAGAATCGACAGATAAAGCTGCAATCAAACCCACTTTTTGACGATTCCCTTTTGAATATCCTTTTGCTTTCTTTCTTGTATCCAATTCAAAGCGTTTAACTAAATAATCCCGTTTTTGCTTGTCTCCGCCGCCATGTAACTTAAGGAATAAATCAATAATTTCCCCACCTGTTAGACTGCCCCAAAGTGCGACATCTCCAGGAACATACGAAATACGTTTATGAATTTCTAGGCTGTCTTTCCAAACATCTTTCCCAAAGATTCTGGCAATACCGGCATCACGCTTAATAATTCCCAATAATGTACGAATCGTAGTCGATTTACCAGCACCATTCGGACCAATAAAGCCGACCACTTCTCCAGCATTTACCGTAAAGGTCACATCACTTAATGCTTGAAACTTACCGAATTTTTTTTGTAAACCTTGTAATTTCACAATCTCTGTCATAACGATGACACTCCTTCTGTAAAAATTTTGTTATCATGTCATAACGTGCTTTCCGGTCTAAGAAGAAGTTTAAAACCATATGTTTATTTTTGGTTTAAAATTCATTTGTTACAAACCTCTTTTTAAACTAAAGTTCATTTATAAGTTCAATATTATTGGTTTTATAAAATATAGTCAATAGTAAAATACTATTTTGAATTTGATAGTTCATATTTTTTTATATATAATATATTAGGAAGGAAGATGCTAATCTTGAGTAAAAATTTTTGAATAAATAGGATAGAAAGTAGGCATTAGAATTGAATGGTTTTCAAAAAAGGACTGAGGAAAAGAAAGTACAAATTTTAGAAGCGGCTTTTGAGCTGATGAATACAGGTAGAGGAAATGTAACAATGGAGGAGATTGCCAAACATGCTAATGTTGGGAAAGCCACTATTTTTAAGTATTTTGGCAATAAAGAGAACCTCATTCATGAAGTTTTCAAGTACAATTTAGATACAATGAAAGAAGCAGCAATGCTAATTATGGCTGAAAATAAAAGTTTTGAAGAAACGCTGATTACCTTGAGCAAAAATAAAATTGCCTTATTAGAGAAAATTAATAAGGATTTTTATCTGAATATGATGAGGTATATCACGGAAAAAAAGGATGATGGATTATCCTTACTGATGAAGCAGTATACCCAAGAAACGTTTAGTATGATGTTAGATTTATTCCATCGTGGTCGCAAGGAAGGGAAGGTTGATCTAAAATATTCGGATGAATTTCTATTACTTTATTTCCAAGTCGTTGTTGAAGGTATTTCAAGTCCGGTAGTTTATGAAAAAATCGCACCTTATACAGAAGAATGGACGGAAATGCTGATAAAAGGGATTGCTCCAAATAAAAGGGAATAGCTATTTTGTCAACGGGATATTTATGGTTGATATATTGACTACATTTTAATAAAACATTTTGAGTTGAATTTTTAGAAAAGAGGAAGATTTTTTCTTTTTCTACTTACAAAGGCGAATCCAAGGCTTCACTATTCATTTATATTTAATGCAATCTCTTCTAATTCTTCTTTTACTTGGCCGATAAGTGAAATGGCAGCTCCGGTCGCTTGAATCCAACTGCCGATTGACCCGAGATTTTGCTGGTTACTTATGCCTTTTAATTGTTCTGTTCTGTTAATTGCTTGCAAAGAATTCCCAATCCCTTGTAACAAACCGCCAATTATATTTTCAATTCTTCCGTCTGCTGTGCTATCAAAAAATTCATCTGTAAGTCCAGTAAAACTTCCTAGAGCTTGCAGCCAGCTACCTGTAATAATTAATTTTTGCTCGGCTGGGGTATTACTTATTTTATAAAGCACTAAGCCGGTTATAACTGTTGAATTTCCGATAGCTTGAATTTCATCTCCCAGTTTTTCTAATGAAATAGTCCCTTGTCCGTCAGCTGATAATGCGCTCCCTGTTCCTTGTAATACATTACCAATTAAAAGAAGCTGATAATTCGTTTCTTTAGACAAATGGAAGAAGGGGGTACTTCCAATCGCTGCTTGGATAGTACCGATCGTATTGATAGCAGATCCGAATATTTCTTTAAAATGTCCATTCATCCATTATCGACCGCCCATTCATTTTACACTAAATAACATATTCAAAAATGATCTGAATGGGATAAAAAAGACAATCTATGAAGATAGTTTATATTTTATCCACTCTTTAACTTCAGTAAGACTCTTACCTCTTGCTTAGGAGAAATCGAGGAAGATAGGTGGGAAATCAACTGTCCGTAAAGGTCCGGGTGGTTCAATTAACCATCAGTGGGGGATGAAGGAAAAACACGACTGATGGAAGTTTCACTTGATAAGCAGAAAAGAGGATGGGACAAAACAAAATAGCCAACCTGTAAAGACGAACAATCTTTAATTTAGCTCTTAAAAAAAGGCTACTTTTTCATGCTAGTTATTTATAATTTTAAATATAGTCAGTGTAAAAACTAATTCATTTTTAAAGATTGTTTTTCTATAAACTATTATGGGACTAGAAACAATTAATTAATTGGAAAAACGGAGCAGCCTGAATACACGTAGACTATGGGAGCTGCAAGAAAATCCGAGACCCTGCAGGAACGTGAGCTGTGAAGCGGCTCGGCGCTCGCCCCATGGAAAGCGAAGTGTATTCAGGCTGTGGATAATAACACCATCTTTACTGAAACAGCCTTTTATAAACCAATATAAACCCGACCAATCATATGGAACTATCGTATGGTTGTTCGGGTTTATCTATGGCTGGAATACTTATGTCCCAGCCTCTTTTTGCGAGCGCTAATTTAAAGGAAAGACAACATTCTTATTTACTGCCGAAACTCCCAGAAAACTGCTTGACAATTGCTTGGATTTCCTCTAGTTTTTCTGGTTTAATGAGACTAATTATTTTAGGAAGAAATTCTGCAATATCACTTTGAGAAAAAGTGCCTTCATCTTGTTTTCGGAAGTTTTCGGTCAATATGGCTTTCGCTTCTTCCTCCTTTCCTTCTTGTACTCTTTGTAAAATAAAAGCTAAGAATTTTTCCTGTCCCTGCTTGTCCATTTTTTTCCTCCTAATAGTATGGATAATCTTTGATTTTTATAATCATAAGAGGTGTTCTCTAAAATAGTATTTTTATTTTGTAGGGATAGCATTCCATCCAAGCTATTCTTTTTTTTGAAAAGCTATGCCATGTTATGATTAATTTTAAATATGGGCAGACATGGTTATAGAATAAGATTCATATCTTCTAGTTAAGGAAATGTTAGGAGAGGTGCTTGACTCGAAACATGAAGAGTCCTATCAATTTAAATAAGGAGAACCAAATGCAATGATTAAATTTGAAAATGTATCAAAAAGATACAGCGATGGAACAGCTGCGGTTAATTCCATTGAATTTGAAATTATGGAAGGGGAGTTTTTTGTAATTATCGGACCAAGTGGCTGTGGGAAAACAACGACTTTAAAAATGATCAATCGTTTAATTCCTCTTTCAGATGGAACGATTTTTATTAACGGGAAAAAAATAAGCGAGTATGACATTCATGAATTACGTTGGAATATTGGCTATGTACTGCAACAAATTGCCTTGTTCCCACATATGACGATTGAGGAAAATATTGCGATAGTGCCCGAATTAAAACAGTGGGAAAGAACAAAAATCAAACAGCGAACCAATGAGCTTTTAGATTTGGTTGGTCTAGATCACAAAACATATGCTAATCGAAAGCCAAATGAGCTATCAGGAGGACAGCAACAAAGAGTAGGGGTTATTCGTGCCCTTGCCGCTGATCCGGAGATTATTTTAATGGATGAACCATTTAGTGCTTTGGATCCGATTAGCCGCGAAAAGTTACAAGACGATATGCTGGACTTAAAGAAAAATCTCAAAAAAACTACGGTATTTGTCACACATGACATACGAGAGGCTTTAAAACTAGCGGATCGAATTTGCATTATGGAAGAAGGGAAGGTTGTTCAGATTGGAACACCCCATGAGCTTATTACTAATCCAGTCAATGACTTTGTAAAAGATTTTGTCGGAAATAGATATGATAGTTGGAGTAATGATTTTCAGTTGGAGGACCTACTAGAACCAATTGTTGAAATAGAAGACCAACAAGTAAAGGCGTCTATGACCATATCGATGCAAGAACTAGTAGATATGCTAGTGGAGCATGAACAAGTAATGATTGAACGAGATGGAACACCAATTGGTTATATTAATCGTAGGTCGATGATGAAATATGTATCTTCTACGCTACTTCAGAAAGGGGTGTAAGGAATGAAGGAGCTAACACAAGTATTTCAGGACAGAAAGGCTGAATTAGCCAGTGCGTTGTTGGAGCATATTCAATTATCCTTTATCGCCCTTTTCTTTGCAGTAATTATTGCTATTCCGCTAGGTATTTATATTACTAGACATAAAAAGGTTGCAGAAGGGATAGTCGGTATCACATCGGTTATTCAAACGATCCCTTCTTTGGCGCTACTGGGTATGTTGATTCCCTTATTCGGGATTGGCAGAGTGCCAGCAATCATTGCTTTAGTAGCTTATGCACTGCTGCCAATTTTAAGAAATACATATACTGGAATTAAAGAAGTGGATTCGTCTTTAATAGAAGCAGCTCGAGCAATGGGGATGAATACACGAAGAAGACTATTCAAAATAGAAATCCCCCTTGCAATGCCAATTATCATGGCAGGAATTCGGACAGCCATGGTCTTAATTGTAGGGACAGCAACACTTGCAGCTTTAATTGGAGCAGGAGGACTGGGTGATATTATTTTACTAGGAATAGATCGCAATAATACAAATCTTATTCTCCTAGGAGCAATTCCAGCAGCATTGCTTGCCCTTCTGTTTGATTATTTATTGAAAAAATTTGAACAGCTATCCTATAAAAAAGCTTTTATTTCTGTTGGAGTAATTGCAATACTTTCGCTTCTCATCATCATAATGCCATTAATAGGGCAAAAGGATGAAAAAATTATTATTGCCGGAAAACTAGGCTCTGAGCCAGAAATCCTAATTAATATGTACAAAATTCTGATTGAAGATGAAACAGACCTTCAAGTAGAACTGAAGCCAGGTTTAGGAAAAACTTCCTTTGTATTTCAAGCACTTCAAACAGGAAGCATTGATCTTTATCCAGAATTTACAGGAACAGCTATTTCAGAGTTCTTAAAAGAAACGGCTACGAGCACAAATCGGGAAGAAGTCTATCAACAAGCAAGAGATGGAATGCTACAAAAATATCAAATGGCTATGCTGGAGCCGATGCAGTATAACAATACTTATGCACTAGCAGTTTCTAAGGATTTTGCAGACCAATTTAAGCTAGAATCTATCTCGGATTTGAAAGGGATAGAAGAGCAAATACATGCAGGCTTTACATTGGAATTTTCAGATCGGGAAGATGGCTATCAAGGTATTCAACAGCTTTACGATCTTATATTACCTAATCTTGTAACGATGGAGCCTAAATTACGGTATGTGGCAGTTGAATCAGGGGAAATCAATCTAGTGGATGCATACTCCACAGATAGTGAGCTACAGCAATACCAACTAAAGGTGCTAGAAGATGACCGAAATCTATTCCCGCCATACCAAGGCGCTCCTTTACTGAAAGAAGAAACAGCAAAAGCACATCCCGAGATGGTGGTAGCATTAAATCAATTAGCAGGAAAAATAAGCGATGATGATATGAGAAAAATGAATTATCAAGTAAATGTAGAAGGAAAAAGTCCTCGCGAGGTTGCGGAAGCGTATTTGAAGAAAGCGGGGATTGGTGAATAGGTAAGCAGTGTTTTCGTATAGATAAGGGTGTAAAAAAATTAGACACCCTCTTACTATTATCATGTGGGACAAATGGTGTATATCGGTAAGCAGCTAAAAGATAAGGAATGGAAGAGTCTCAATATTCCAAGAGGAAAATCGGAGGAGTACTTGAAACAAATCCATGCTAAGTACAAAGGAAGAGGTATGAATTAATAGGATTGGAGAGAAGGAAATTGTTCATTGTAAACGTTGAGGGTGCGATACGAAAAGAGAATAAGTGGCTAATAGTGGAAAGAAGTTTCCTATATGCTATGAAAATAAGAATACCAAAAGCAATAATAGTAAGTTATACCAGTTTAGATAAATAGAATATAGTGAAAAAAGATAGCGAGTGCATTTTGCTATCTTTTTTTGTGAACAATACAAATCATAGCTTTTAATTACACACCATTTCCTTTGCCTCTAAGGACAAATTTTACAAAAAATAACACAATATATATTGTTTTTAACGTAATTTACAAAACCTTTACATATAGACATTAGAATATTTACATTAGAGATTTATCATACTATTAGACAAGATATGACATAGAAAAGTTGCTATTCTTTTGGAGGTAAATCATGGTCATTATAAAAAAACTTAAAATGATATTCCTGTTACTGTCTATACTCGCTTTATTATCAGCATGTGCAAGTAAATCAGAAACAGAACAATCGACAAATGACGGTAAGCCAATATCGATTTCAGGATCTACTTCCGTTGGCCCCCTTGCTGAGAAATTAGCAGCAAAATATCATGAACACGATAATACAAAAATTGAAATAAATCAAATTGGATCTTCCGCTGGTATTACAAATGCAATAAGTGGTGTCTCAGAGATTGGGATGTCTTCTCGGGATTTAAAGGAAGATGAAAAGCAAAAATTAAAAGAAGTTGTAATTGCTTATGATGGAATTGTAGTAGTCACTCATCCGAGCAATAAAGTGAAAGATTTAACTTTAGAACAAGTAAAGCAAATTTTTACTGGTGAAGTGACGAACTGGAGTCAACTTGGTGGAGACGATATGGAGATTGTCGTTGTTTCTCGTGAGGATGGATCTGGTTCACGTGATGCCTTCCAAGAGATTGTAGGTTATAGCTCAGGCGAATTAATTAGAAACGCTATTATCGCAAGCGGGAATGGAAATATTAAAACAACGGTTGCAAATAATAAACATGCAGTTGGCTTTATTTCCTTTGAATATATTGATGATGCTATCTCGACAATCGATATTGATGGTGTAGAAGCTACGGCTGAAAATGTGTTAGCAAAAAAATATAGTTTATCACGACCGTTTTTGTTTGTTTATAAAGAAGGAGATTTAACTGCGAATGGACAGAAATTCATCGATTATATTCTAAGTGATGAAGGACAAAAGATTGCAGCAGAAGCAGGGGTAATCCCAATAAAGTAAAACAAAATCTTTAGAAGTAATCTTGGAGGAAAACAAAGTGTCTATTCAAACGACTGATAAGCAAGCCTCAGAGATGGGCAAGGCAAATAAGAGGAAATATATGTTTGAGAAGGTGTCAGCAAGAGTATTCTTGCTTTGTGCCCTTCTTTCCGTAATTAGCTTGTTATTAATTATTGGATTTGTATTTTATAAAGGGGCTCATCCTTTTATCGCTGAAGGATTTAGTTTTTTCGACTTTCTTTTTGGAGTAGACTGGGTGCCAAGTGAAGGGAAATTTGGGATTTGGCCAATGATTGTTGCATCCCTTTATGCGACAATTGGAGCACTAGTTATTGGCGTTCCAATTGGCTTGTTTACGGCAATCTTTCTCGCTGAAATAGCTTCAAAGCGGATAGCTAAAATTGTTTCACCAGCCATTCAGCTTTTAGCAGGTATTCCTTCCGTTTTATATGGTGTTTTTGGTCTAGCAATTATTGTTCCGTTTTTACAAAATACATTAGGCTTAGTAAAAGGTCAAAGCTTATTAGCTGTTATTTTAGTGTTAGCAATCATGATGCTGCCAACGATTGTTACAGTAGCAGAGACGGCGATTCGAGCTGTACCAAGAACATACCGCGAAGGATCTCTTGCTCTTGGTGTATCGGAAATCGGCACTATTTTTAAAGTCGTTGTTCCAGCAGCTAAATCCGGTATTATGACAGCTATTGTATTAGGATTAGGTCGAGCAATCGGAGAAACAATGGCGGTAATTCTAGTTGCTGGTAATAGTTTGATTGTCCCAACAAGCTTAACAGATAGTATTCGTCCATTAACAACAAACATTGCCCTTGAAATGGGCTATGCAGCAGGTACACATCAAGAAATGCTATTTGCAACCGGGATTGTATTATTCTCATTTATTCTAATCTTAAATTTTGTTTTAGCAAAAATTAGTACGAAGGGTGGCAAATAAGATGAGACAAATGAAAGATAACTTGTTACGTGGACTTCTTTGGTTTTCTGCCTTCTTATCCGTTGCCGTCCTCGTCATGATTGTTGGATATATTTTTTATAAAGGTGCGCACTTAATTAGCTTCGAGTTTATTTTTGGCGATTATTCCCCAACAGGTGGTGGCGGAATTTGGCCAATGATTGTAACAACTATCTATACGATCGTCATTTCTTTAATTATTGCAACACCGATTGGAATATTAGCAGCTGTTTATTTACAAGAGTATGCGAAGCAAGGACGATTGGTAAAAGTAATTCGATTTGCAACAGAAAGTTTAACAGGGATTCCCTCGATTATTTACGGTTTATTCGGGGCAGTATTCTTTGTAACAACCTTAAAATTAGGAATGTCTATTTTAGCGGCTTCCTTAACATTAACGATTATTGTCTTACCTGTTATCATTCGAACAACAGAGGAATCCTTAAAGACCGTTCCTCCAACCTATCGAGAAGGATCATTAGCCCTTGGGACAACAAGATTACAAACATTATATAAAGTTATTTTACCTAGTGCGATGCCAGGAATCTTATCAGGAATTATCCTTTCCATCGGTAGAATTGTTGGGGAGTCTGCCGCTATTTTCTTAACTGCAGGAACAGTTGCTGCAATGCCAGAGGGCTTGCTGTCATCTGCTCGTACTTTAACGGTTCATTCTTTTTTAGTGACACAAGAGTCTGGAGATATTGAACTCGCTGCTGCAGTAGGTATTGTTTTAATCGTAATAATCCTTGCTATCAACCTTATCGCCACATATATATCCAAAAAGTTGAACAAAGCAGACTACTAATTAATAAGGGGTATGTTTATGACTACAACAGTAACGGAAAAAAGTCAAAAGAAAACAGGAAAAGCATTTTTACAGGTAGGTCAAGAGGATACTACACCTGGAACATCAAAAATTAGTGTGAGGGATTTAAATTTATTTTACGGAGAAAAACAAGCATTGTTTGGAGTATCTCTTGATATTGAGGAAAAAAAGGTAACAGCTTTAATTGGACCTTCAGGCTGTGGGAAATCAACCTTCTTAAGAACATTGAATCGAATGAACGATTTAATTGACGGCGTAAAAATTGCTGGAGATATTGTCATTGATGGGGATAATATCTATTCTTCAAATGATGTAATTAAGCTCCGTACAAGAGTGGGCATGGTTTTTCAAAAGCCTAATTTATTCCCGATGAGTATTTTTGACAATGTAGCATATGGACCAAGAATGCAAGGTATTAAAAATAAGAAAGAATTAAATAAAATTGTCGAAGAGAGCTTGCGTGGTGCAGCGATTTGGGATGAAGTCAAAGACCGTTTGAAAACTTCTGCACTTGGTTTATCTGGTGGACAACAGCAGCGTGTATGTATTGCACGTGCGATTGCGATGAAACCAGATGTTATTTTAATGGATGAACCTACTTCTGCCTTAGATCCAATTTCCACATTGAAGGTAGAAGAGCTGATTACAAAAATGAAAAAAGATTATACAATTGTTATTGTGACACACAATATGCAACAAGCAGCAAGAATTTCAGACAAAACTGCCTTTTTCTTAAATGGTGAAGTAGTAGAGTATGATGAAACGAATAAGATTTTTTCTACACCAAGAGATCAGCGCACAGAAGATTATGTAACAGGTCGCTTTGGATAATAGGAGGAACTAATGGTCATTCGAGAGAATTTTGAGAAGAAGCTAGAAGAGTTAAAGGGTAAAATTAAAGAAATGGGTGAAATGTCGATTGCTTCTTTGGAAGAGGCATTTGATGCTTTAAAAGCGCAAGATGTGGAAATTGCTTTAAAGGTAATGGAAGAGGATAACGACATTGATAATCTAGAATCTGAAATTAATCATTTTGCGATTTGGCTAATGGCGAAAGAACAGCCAGTTGCAAGAGATTTACGTGTCGTAATTGGCGTTATTAAAATTTCCTCTGAAATTGAACGGGTAGCAGACTTTGCAGTAAACATTGCAAAAGCAACAATTAAGATTGGAAAAGCAACATCTCGTTTAGAGTTAACACATCTAGAAAAAATGAAGGAAATATCAGTTGAAATGCTGAAAAAAGCGATCCAATCCTTTATAGAAGAAGATATTGTCCTTGCGAAAGAAATCAGTAAGTTAGAAGATGAAGTAGATGATTATTATTTAGAAACATATAAGAAACTGACAGCATACTTAAGTGAGCATCCAGAAGAAACGAATCAGCTTGTCCAATTATTATTTATCAATCGCTATTTGGAAAGAACTGCTGACCATATTACAAATATGGCGGAAAGCACAGGGTATTTGATTAAAGGAAAAATATATGATTTCAATTCTTAACAAGTAAACGGCAAAAAGAGGCTGGGACAAAACTAAATAGCCAACCTGTAAAGACGAACAATCCTTAATTTAGCTCTTAAAAAAAGGCTACTTTTTCATGCTAGTTATTTATGATTTTAAATATAGTCAGTGTAAAAATTAATTCGTTTTAAAGATTGTTTTTCTATAAACAATTATGGAAATAGAAAAAATTAATGAATTGGAAAGACGGAGCAGCCTGAATACACGTAGACTCCTATGGGAGCTGCGAGAAAGTCCGAGACCCTGCAGGAACTTAAGTGACGAAGCGGCTCGGCGCTCGCCCCATGGAAAGCGAAGTGTATTCAGGCTGCGGATAATAACACCATCTTTACTGAAACATCCTTTTATAAACCGATATAAACCCGAACAATCATATGGAACTATCGTATGGTTGTTCGGGTTTATCTATGGCTGGAATACTTATGTCCCAGCATCCTTTTGTCGTTTTAATTGGTAATAACGATCGCTTTTTGCATTTTGAATTTTTAGATATTTCTGATAAAGTAAGAGGTGTATATAAGATTATTTATAAGTAGCAGATAAAGGGAGGTAGAGGAATGCAGGGGTATTTTGAAAAAGAAAAGGAAAATATGCTTCACTTGCTTGAGAGAATAGTAAATATAGATAGTGGTTCCTATCAGAAAACAGGAGTGGATAAAGTAGGAAACATTTTAATCAAAGAATTTGCACAGCTTGGATTTATTGCGGACGTGCACGAGGTTCCTGATAAAGGGAATAATATCGTATTAAAGCATGAAGAGGCAACGAATCCAAGCATTTTATTAATTGGGCATATTGATACAGTTTTTCCCGCTGGCACAGTTGCAAAACGCCCATTTAAAGTAGAAGGGGATCATGCTAAAGGTCCAGGCGTTTTTGATATGAAGGCAAGTCATGTAATGACACTGTATGCTTTAAAATGCTTAATTTCTCAAAATAATGATGCATATAAAAATGTCTATATTATTATTAATACAGATGAAGAAATAGGTTCTATTGTATCGCGGGAATTGATAGAAGCTACTGCAAAGAAAGTGGAGCATGTGTTCATTATGGAGCCTGCCGATCTAGATGGAAATGTGGTGACTGGCCGTAAAGGTGGCGGCAAATTCTTTTTGAAAATATACGGAAAATCAGCACATTCCGGTGTTGCACCAGAGAAAGGAGCAAGTGCTATTCAAGAGCTTGCATTAAAAATTGTTCAATTACATGAATTAACGAAATGGAAAGGTATTCATGTAAATGTAGGTTTAGTGAGCGGTGGTCAATCTGTTAATACAATTGCCCCCTTTGCAGAAGCTGGAATTGACTTGCGTTTTGAAACACAGGAACAGGGAGAATTTGCTCAAGCAAAAATTTTAGAAATTTGTAGCTTTACGGAAACTCCAAATACTCGTATGGAAATCAGCGGAGGGATTACTCGACCCGCTTGGAAAACGGATGAAAGTCAGCATGAATTACTTTTATTAATGAAAGATGCTGCTTCTGAATTAAATATAGATTTAGGAACTACCTATAGTGGTGGTGGTTCAGATGGCAACTTCACAGGAAATATGGGGGTTCCTACAATAGATGGTTTAGGACCAAGGGGGGGAAATGCACACCAAGACGATGAGTTTATGGTTATTTCTTCACTAAGTGAACGTGGGCAATTATTAGTAAAAGTGTTGGAAAAATTAAACAAATAGAAATAGCAAGATAGTATAGAACAGAAAAAGGTTGCCTTGAAAGAAATTTGGCAAGAATAATTGGAAGCAGATACATATAAAAAATTTGAAGAGGTGTTCTTAATGATATTAGGAGTTCATGCTTATTTAAGAATGAATGGAAATAGCAAAGGAAGCAGTGAAATTTTATGAAAATGCATTAGAGGCAGAAAACCTTGGAGTTCAAACGTATAGAGACTTGCCCGAAAATCCTGAATTTCCACTTTCGGAGGAAGCAAAAGATCGTGTTGTACATGCGCAATTAAGAATAGGTAATACATTTCTTATGTTATCCGACAATACCATACCAAGTTGGTTCACAAGTGGATGTAGCAGTTCTCTTAAATAATCCAGAAAAAACAAAAGAAGTATATGATAAACTTTTAGATGGTGGAGAAGTAGTAATGCCTCTTCAAGAAACACCTTGGAGTCCATCTTACGGACAAGTTAAAGATAAATTTGGCATTGCGTGGCAGATTTCCACAATTGTAGAAGGACAATAAATATATTGTGGCAAGTCCTATAAAGAGGAAAGACGTAAAAAAAGAATATGGAAAAGACCTTCATCTTTTGCCAGTTAGGGGTCTTATCCTTTTAAAGTCACCAATTCAGATGAAATGGTGACTTTAATATTGACAAAAGTAATGAAAAAAATAGAAAATATTGTTAACAGATATGTTATTTCATCGTATTATTGGAATGAGCTAATTCTAAAAAAACCTTCAAATGAAATCATCCTGATCCAATCCAAAGCTGTTTCTTTGATTTTTACTAATGATTATTTTGGTAGCGATTTCATTTTTTCTTCACTTAAGATTTATCACAACGATTTGAATATCCTTTCTGTATTGTTTTTTTCGATTAAAAGCTAGACAAATTTACAATTAGGTTAGGAGAAGAAAGCATGAGAAATAAAGGCTATATGCTGTTAATCATTTTGCTTATATTCGTTAGTGCATGTGAAAATAGACACTCTAATAGTATTCGTATATCCAAAAATAATCCACAAGGAAACCTAGTCTATAAAGAGTCATTACCTAATCAGGATAAGGAAAAGATTATTTCCTTTGTGACAAAATCACTTGATAACCCTGTTTTCATAGAAGCAAAGGAAGAAGCGGAACGAGTAAGCTTACAGTTAGGGATAAAGATGGAATGGTTAGCCCCAATGACAGTTGATAGCAAAGAACAAGAAAATATAGTAGAGAGCTTAATCGAAAGAAAAGTAGATGGCATTGTTATTAGTGTATTAGATACAAAGAAAATGACTCCACTCATCAATAAAGCTGTATCAGAAGGGATTAAAGTGGCAACTTTTGATTCAGATGCTCCTAAAAGCAATCGGGCATTTTATGTAGGTACCGATAATTATGAACTTGGAAAGGTTAGCGGCAAATCATTGGTGAAAATAGTAAATGAAAATAATAAAAATAAACGGCCATTGAAGGTATTGATTATGACTGGGGTCAAAGAAAGTGTCAATATGCAAGAGAGAATCGAAGGCTTTAAAAAGGCAACAGAAGAATTAGATTTAGAGATTGTTGATATAGTAGAATCCTTCGATGACATTAATCGTGCTTCTGAGTTACTTGAGAATTATGTAAAAGAAAATCCTGATTTTGATTTGTTTTTCAGTGCTGGAGCATGGCCTCTATTTTCTCCTCCAGAAGGAATGATATCGTATAAAAAATGGAAAGAAAATGGCGGAATAGCTGTTATTGTGGATACTTTCTATCCGATTGTATTCGCTGCTAATAAAGGATTAGCAGATGCGTTAGTCGGGCAAAACTTTAAAGAGATGGGACGCCTTAGTGTTGAAAATATGTATAAATTAATTAACGGGGAAGAAGTAAAAGAGACCATGATATACACGGGGTTAGAGTTTGGCAATCCTAATAATTACGAAGAGTTGCTAAAAAGAAAAAAGCCATGGGAGATTAAATAGATGGAAAAATGGCTGAAATGGATTGATTTTTATAGCATCCGAACAAAAATGATTGTCTGTTTTTTAGCGCTGAGCCTTATTCCATTATTAATTCTTGGATATCTTTCTTATCAATATTACATAAATGATCTCCAAAATAGTGTCAATGTCTATACAAACGAGGTAATAGAACGCGTGGATAAAAATATAGAGACCTACATTTTGGATATCGAGAATATTCTAGAAATCTATGATGACTATTATACGATTCAGTATTTAAGGTTAAATGAGGCAGGAGACATCGATGGGATACAGAAATATACGGTTCGATTATGGGAAACGATTCAACTAATCAAAAACATGAAATCTGATTTAGTGGATATAAGAATTATCTCATATAAAGGAGAGACAATCAGCGCTCAAGGTGTATATTGGAGTGATGTGAATGACCCTTTTTTTGCGAATATGAGAAATGCTGATGAGGGGGAATTTGTAGTGAAATCACCTTATAACGACATGTTTAATCGTAATGTATTTTCCATCGGCAAGAAAATTCTATCTCCTAGTTTAAGTGAACCAGCTTATTTATGTATCGATATTGATGTGAGTTTATTGAATCGAATTGTAAACGATATCAAACTCGGAGAAAAAGGATATGTCTACTTTACGGATAGATCGGGAGAGGTTAGTTTTTTTCCAGTAGATACAAGTCATCCTAAGTTTATAAAGGAATTAATTACGAATGATAGATTGCTAATGTCAGAGAAAGGATCCTTTGAAGAAACGGTAAAGGGTAATCATTATTTAGTTAACTTTAAGCAATCAGAAATTACTGGCTGGAATATTATAGGGGTTACCTATGCAGATGATGTGAATGCTGATATTAATAAAATTCGCCAGTTAACCCTTGTCATTGCTGTTGGTAGTCTTATTGTTGTTGTGTTAATCAGCGTTTATTTAACGAATATCTTAACCAATCCTATCCGCGATTTGCGGAGAACAATTAAACAATTTGCAGATGATAATTTAGACATGCGGGCACAAGTAAAAACCAAAGATGAAATAGGGCAATTAGCTAGCAGTTTCAATGAGTTAATGAATCGGATTCAATGGCTAGTTCAGAAAACAAGGGATGATCAAGTGAAAATTCGCAAAATAGAGATGAAGGCACTGCAAGAATTAATAAAACCCCATTTTGTCTATAATACATTAGATTCGATTATCGGATTATTAGAGGAAGATCGAATTGAAGAGGCTTTGGATTTAATAGAAGCACTAGGGATGTTTTTTCGAACATCGCTAAGTCATGGAAAGGATGTCATTCTTATAGGGGCTGAAGTAGAACATATTAGAAACTATTTTTCCATACAGAAATTTCGTTTTTTTAATAAATTTGATACAAGGGTGGAAATAGACGAAGCTATCTTGAATTATGAAACAGTCAAACTGATTTTACAGCCATTGGTGGAGAATGCGATTTATCATGGTGTGCGGTTGATGAAGAAGAAAGGGTTAATTGAAATTAAAGGGAAGAAAAAGGACGGTGTGGTTATTCTGGAAGTAGTCGATAATGGGCTTGGCATGACTGCTGAAAAGGTAAAACATATTAATAATGTATTAACAGGAATAGAGAAGATTGAGGATGAAAATGAATATTTTGGTATTAGAAATGTAAATGAGCGAATAAAGCTAACCTATGGAAATGAGTACGGAATTTATTTTGAAAGTAAACAAAACGAAGGAACATCTGTAACAGTTATTTTACCGATTGTAGAAATATGAGGGGGAATACTATGTTTAATTTATTGGTTGTAGAAGATGAAGATATGATTCGTCATAAAATAATCAATAATACGGATTGGTTGAGCCATGGTTTCCAACAAGTATTTGAAGCGGAAAATGGTTCGGAAGCAGTCGAAATATTAGCAAAGTCCCAAATTGATATTCTTATTACCGATATTAAAATGCCTATAATGGATGGCATCCAATTAACGAAACATGTAAAAGAGTTTTATCCGCAAATAAAGGTGATCATTATTTCAGGGCATGCTGATTTCGACTTTGCAAGAAAGTCTATCACCTTAAAGGTTTGTGAGTATATGCTCAAACCCTTTCAATCGAAGAATCTATTAAAACTCGTTTTAAGTGTGAAGAAAGAACTAGTTCGTGATAAGGGGGAACAAGAGAATGTTGAAGAAATGCGAAAACAATTGAGAGAAAACAGACGCTCTTTAAGAGAGAAGCTAATTCAGAATTTACTTACCAATTGCTTTGTAGGAAATCTAGAGAATGACTTGAAATATGTAGAAATGGATCATCTTAAGAATACCCCTTTTTTTGTTGCTGTAATAAATTTGGAACAGTTTCAAGAATGTAAAAGTGCTAAAGAGGAGGAAGAAAAGTATCTTTATAATTTATCCATATATAAACGGCTTTCTTATATGATGGATACGGAATGGGCACTAACTGCAAAAGATGATCGGATTGAAAAGGGGTATATCCTGAATTATAAAATAGATCAAATTGTGTTAATTATATTCCAAGATATTCTGCACGTTAGTCGCCAATTAGAAAAGGTTATTTCAAATGAGGGGAAGGAAAAAGGATTCTTCTTAACAATAGGTATAGGAAATAGTTATAATCAATTGTTAGATTTACACTTATCTTACGAAGAAGCATGTTCAGCAGCTGCATTAAGTAGAATTCATGGACCAGGTGGAGTGTATTTCTTTTATGATATTAGTATGGATCATGCTCATTACAGCAAGCAATTACAAAAGATAGTGGATCATAAAATTTACAGTGACTTAAAATCAGGTGACTTTGAAGAAGTAAAAAAGGATGTAGCTGAACTGCTTGCAGAGCTAAAGAACTCGGGTATTCCTTATGAAGCAGTATCTACAGCCATTAATAATATTTTATTGATGTCCTGTAAAACAATTAATGAATTAGGATATGATGTGAATGAGATATTTGGAGAAGCGGGACTTTCTTTCTATTTCAAACGAGACAATAATTTTACATATAAAGAATTAGAGAATCGCTTATATTCTTTCTATTCGACGATTCATACGTTTATTGAATCGAAACGTGGTAATCGTACAGAAAGGCTAATCGTTGAAATGAAGCATTATATGAATGAAAATTATGCAGATAATATTTCATTAACAAGCCTATCTCGCGAATTTAATATTAGTCCAAGTTATTTAAGTATATTGTTTCGAGAAATCACCTCCGAACATTTCAGTGATTATTTAACGAACTTACGCATACAAAAGGGGAAAGAGCTATTAAAGAATACGGATTTACGGATTAAGGAAATCGCCTCTCAGATTGGATATAGAGATGCATATTATTTTAGCTCGGTATTTAAAAAAGTTACGGGTGTAAATCCAACACAATATCGGGAGGAATGAAAATTTGAATAAAGATTATCATTCTTTCAAATAAAGAAATCGCTCCAATTCAGCTACTATGTTTTGGGTGATTTTTTTGTTTTTAAAAAGATTTATAAGAAAGGTGAATTTCGTAAAATATTAAAGGATTATAAAATATATTCCATTTTCAATGTGTATGAAAAAATATATCCTTTTTATGAAAGCGTTTTTATAATTGGTTTAAAGGAGGGAATGGGAGCAAGTAATGTGCATTCATCAACGCGTTTAAATCAACTTTATGTCGATTTCATACTGGGCAATCAATCTATCTTAACTGAACATGCATTAGGATTTATATCTTATCAATTATTAAATAAATAGGGGGAATTTTTTTTATGAAGAAATGTAAAGGTTTTCTTTCGTTCTTACTTGTTTTATCGCTAATGTTTATTATGGCTGCATGTGGTCAGGATGCAAATGGTACTGCAGCAAATGATAAAGGAAATAAGGATCAAGGGGAAGCAGAGAAAGAACAGATTACCATTGGTCTTTCCGTCTCTGATTTAACACTCGAGCGTTGGCAGCATGACCGTGATTTTTTTGTTGATAAAGCAGAAGAGTTGGGAGCAGATGTTTTAGTACAATCCGCAAATGGTGATGAAGCAAAACAATTATCTCAAATACAAAATATGCTTTCACAAGGTGTTGATGTACTAGTGATTATCGCTATTAATTCAGATGCCTTGTCAACAGTAGTCGATCAAGCAAAGGCGGAAGGTATTCCTGTTTTAGCATATGACCGATTAATTAATGGAACCGATATTGATGCCTACGTTTCCTTCGATAATGTGCGTGTTGGGGAAATGCAAGCAGAATATCTTGTAGAAAAAGCACCTTCTGGAAATTACTTCCTTATGGGAGGGTCGCCAACGGATAATAATGCCAAGATGTTTAGAGAAGGGCAAATGAATATTATTCAACCACTTGTTGATAAAGGGGATATTGAAATCGTTGGCGATCAGTGGGCAAAAGATTGGGATGCGAACGAAGCTTTGAAAATTATGGAAAATGCTTTAACCGCAAATAAAAACGATATCGATGCAGTAGTAGCCTCTAATGACAGTACTGCTGGTGGAGCGATTCAGGCCTTAGAAGCACAGGATCTTGCTGGAAAAGTAGTTATCTCAGGGCAGGATGCTGACTTAGCAGGGGTTCAGCGTATTGCAGAGGGTGTTCAAACAATGACTGTGTATAAACCAATTCAGGCAATTGCAACTAAGAGTGCTGAAGTAGCTGTTCAGTTAGGAAAGGGAGAGAAAGTGTCATCAGACTCCACTGTTAATAATGGAAAAATAGATGTGCCATTTATTAAATTGGACCCAATTAAAGTAGGGAAAGAGAATATTGTGGAAACAGTAATAAAGGATGGATTCCACTCTTATGATGACGTTTATAAAAATGTTCCAGAAAATGAACGTCCAGATCGTCCGTAAAATCTTTAGCTATTTCAATCCAAAAAAGGGAGAGCAGCTCTGCTTTCCCCTGACTAATAGGTGGTGAAACCAATAATGGACACATACGCACTTCAAATGAAAGGGATTATCAAAGAATTCCCAGGTGTTAAGGCATTAGATAACGTGAGTTTCTCCGTTCGAAAGGGAGAAATTCATGCACTTTGCGGAGAAAACGGCGCGGGTAAATCAACATTAATGAAAATTTTAAGTGGGGTTTATCCACATGGAACATACGACGGTCAAATCATCATTAATGGGCAAAATGTACAATTTAAATCCATTAAAGAATCCCAAGAGGCTGGGATTGGCATCATTTATCAAGAGCTTGCTCTCGTTGGCGAAATGTCTGTGGCAGAGAATCTGTTCCTTGGTCATGAGCTCATGAGAAAAAAGGTGATCAATTGGAACGTAATATTTGTGGAGGCACAAAAATGGCTAGATCATATCGGATTGAATATTGACCCACAAATGAAGGTTTCTGATTTAACGGTTGGTAAACAACAATTAGTAGAAATTGCTAAAGCTTTAACGAAAAAGACAAATATACTGATTTTGGATGAACCAACTGCTGCATTAACAGAAAGTGATGTTGAAATTTTAATAAACCTGTTGCAGGACTTACGTTCACAAGGAGTTACGTGCATCTATATTTCTCATAAACTAGGAGAAGTTATGTCACTCGCGGATTCCGTGACAATCTTAAGGGATGGCCAGACAATTAGTACGAATTCAATAGAAGAGTTATCAGAGGATAAAATCGTAACAAAGATGGTGGGGAGAGAATTAACAGAACTGTTTCCATACGAGGAACATGCCATTAGTAAAGAAAGTATTTTAGAAGTTAAAGATTATTCCGCATATGATGAGCAAGGAAATAAACTAATTGATCAAGTGTCCTTTTCGCTTAAAAAAGGAGAAATTTTAGGCTTTTCAGGTTTAATGGGAGCAGGCAGATCGGAATTATTTATTAGTCTCTTTGGCGGGTTTAAGGGCAGAAAAGAAGGAACGGTCATCATTGATGGAAAAGAAACAAACATCCAAAAACCTGCTGATGCGATCAAAGAAGGCTTAGCATATGTTTCAGAGGACCGGAAACGCTACGGACTTGTTTTAGGGATGGACATAACGAAGAATACGACCCTTGCTGCTTTAAATAAAGTTATTAAGTTAAATATTATTGATCAGGCATTAGAAGTAAAAAGGGCGACAGATATAACAGAAAAAATGAAGCTAAAAGCCCCAAGCCTAGAAGCGAAGGTTGGACAACTAAGTGGTGGAAATCAACAAAAAGTAGTTTTAAGTAAATGGCTATTAAATAATCCGAAAATATTAGTTCTTGATGAACCAACAAGAGGAATTGATGTTGGAGCAAAATACGAAATCTATAAGATTATTAATGAGCTTGTCCAACAAGGGGTAGGCATTATTATTATTTCCTCTGAATTACCCGAAGTATTAGGCATGTCGGATAGAGTGCTTGTTATGGCAGAAGGACGGATTTCCGGCGAGTTTTTACGAGGAGAAGCTACACAAGAAAAAATTATGACATGTGCAACAGGAGGGAAGAAAAATGAATATTCAGCATCAAACAGTTGAAGAAAGCAAGAAAAGAGAGCTAAGCTTTAAATTTGATATGCAATCTTACACCCTCATCATTGCCTTAGTATTAATTGCCCTAATATTTGGCTTTTTCACTGGTGGTGAATTTCTCTCTTCCAGAAATATCTCTAACTTATTTACCCAAATGTCTGTTATTTCTGTTCTTGCTATTGGGATGACATTAATTATTGTAGCAGGTCATATTGATTTATCGGTTGGAGCATTAGTAGGATTAACGGGAGGAATCGCTGCTATTCTACAAGTCTGGTATGATTGGAACACCTTGTTAGTGGTGCTTAGTGCTGTGATTGTAGGAGCCCTTTTTGGATTGTGGCAAGGATGGTGGGTTGCTTATCGCGCTGTTCCAGCCTTTATTGTTACATTAGGAGGAATGCTGATTTTTCGGGGGATTTTAATTGGTTTAAGTAAGGGGCAAACTGTTGCTCCAATGAGTGATAGCTTTAAAAAAATTGGAACCAGCTATTTCCCATATATACCGGGATATATTCTTGCATTAGTAAGCATAGCTCTATTAGTCTTTTGGACGATTCAAAACCGTGCGAAGAGAAAAAGTATGGGATTGATGATTCCTACTGCAAAGGTTGATTACGGCAAGGTTGCTATCTATTCTTTCTTTATTCTATTAGCAACCTATATGTTAAATCGTTATTTAGGTATCCCAATTCCGATATTAATTGTTTTAGCATTAGCAGCTATTTTCATCTTTATATCAAATAAAACGCCATTTGGCCGTTATGTCTATGCCATTGGTGGAAATCAAGAGGCAGCTGCACTGTCTGGAATTAATATTAAACGAAATACGCTGTGGGTTTTTATTACCATGGGTGGTCTTGCTGGTGTTGCGGGTGTTCTTTTGACAAGTAGATTAAATGCAGCAACGGTAAGTGCAGGTAATATGTATGAGCTTGATGCAATTGCGGCCTGCGTTATCGGCGGTACTAGTCTTATTGGCGGGAAAGGGAAAATTGTAGGGGCGCTCATTGGTGCTTTAATTATGGCAAGTATTGATAATGGAATGAGTATGATGAATATCCAAACTTTTTGGCAGTATATAGTAAAAGGGCTAATTTTAATTGTTGCCGTTTGGCTTGATATTTCAAGTAAGAAATAAAAGACAATATATTGGTCATAATAGGAATAGAAGGAATCCTCATCTTATTAAAAGGGTGAGGATTTTTTTTATGATGAAATAGGTAAACCAAATGAAGTAGAAAAACATATTCTAAAGGGAGATGAACGAAATCTTTTAAACAAAGGGAATAGTTTGAGTATAAATTAGTACCAGGTAATAGTAATTGGTGTTAATATATAAGAAAATGAATGATGAGGTGATGTGAATGTCAACTTCCAAAGCACGTATTACAGCAATAGGTTCATACGTTCCAGAACGTATTTTAACAAATAATGATTTAGAAAAAATGGTTGATACGAACGATGAATGGATTGTAAAACGAACCGGTATCAAGGAAAGAAGAATAGCTAATGATAAGGAGTTTACCAGTGATCTTAGCTATAAAGCAGTACTCGATTTAATGGAACGATATGATAAAACGGTTGATGATGTAGATTTAATTATTGTTTGCACCATGACTCCTGATTATAAAACGCCAAGTGTTGCTTCCAGTCTGCAAGCTAAGCTAGGGATAAAAAATACGGGAGCAATTGATTTAAATGCTGCCTGTGCAGGATTTGCATATGGTCTGCATGTTGCAAATGGAATGATTACATCAGGATTAAATAGAAAAATCCTTGTTGTAGGAGCAGAAACATTATCAAAAATTACAGATTTCACAGATCGTACGACTTGTATTCTTTTTGGCGATGGAGCAGGGGCATTACTTGTAGAATATGATGAGGATCAACCAAGCTTTATCTCTTCCCATATAGGATCTGAAGGAGAAGGTGGTCAACATTTATATTGTACAAATCTGGCTATTCAAATGAATAGCATTGACTTACTGGGGAATGGCTGTATTGTCCAAAATGGCAGAGAAGTCTATAAATGGGCTATTAAAACAGTTACTAATGGCATGAAAACTGTTGTAGAAAGAGGAAACCTTAACCTAGATGCGGTAGATTGGTTTGTTCCTCATAGTGCAAATTTAAGAATGTTAGAATCGATTTGTGAGAAGAGTAATTTTCCTATCGAACAAACCCTATATAGCTTAGTTCATTATGGGAATACTTCCTCTGGTACTATTCCATTGTCATTGGATATAGGTGTGAAAGAGGGGAAATTAAAATCCGGTGACCATGTATTATTATATGGTTTTGGCGGTGGTCTAGCACATGCAGGATTATTGATTAAATGGACAGTTTAAAAAACAGGATAAAATTAGTAATAGCATAGGGGGATGATAAAGTAGTATAATTACTTCTGCGTATATCATCTATCCTATCAAGGAAGGAGTTCAGCAGATGGACTCTCTTTTTTTCTATGTTTTTTTATGAAACAGAGGATATGAATAAAGTTTCTACGAAAATGGCAAACCTATTGAAAGCTAGGGACGCAAAGTCACAGACCTAAGGCAGCATAAGCTAAGGTGGCTGGATTATCGAAAAGATGGTTCATCCACCTTTTTAAGGTGGATTTTTTTTATTAGGAAAAATTGTAATCAGAAGGAAAAGGACTGTTATTTTCTATTTTATAAGTATAGTTTTAGAAAAAAATTTTGTGTTGTGAGAATGATTAGTATCAAAATAAGAGGGAGTGGCTCAATTGAAGTTAGTGTTAAAAAATACATTGGTTTTTAGCTTGCTTATTGCTATTTCTATGATAAGCATATCAGCTTTTGGCTATATGAAAGCAAAGGCAATTCTTTATGATCGCTTTCAAGATCAAGCTTATAGTCAATTGGAATCGGTAAAAGCTAATATAGATATTAGATACAATGACATATATGGCAGAAGCCGATGAGCTAAAATCTGGTGATGTAGAAAAAGTAGGAGCTTTAGGAACGAGAATTGCAGAAGGAATGGAAAATCCAGATGCGTTTGCATTTATTGATGCAAATGGTTTCTTATACTTAGGCGGGAATAAAATTTCTGTTGGAGAGGCTTCCCATTATAAAGGAGCAATGGAGGAACTAACCAAGACGTATGATCCTATTCCGTCCGAAACACCAAACTTAAACGGTGCTCCGATTGTATTATCGTCGGCACCCATATATGGAGATAACGGGAAAATTGTTGGAGTTGTCTCAGGTGGAAACCAAATCGAGAGTCTAATGAGTATTATCTCCAATGTAACATTGGGAGAGAGTGGTTATGTTACCATATTTACGAACGACGGAACAATCGTTGCTGGTAAAAATAAGGAAGATACATTAAATAAGACAATAGCCGACTATGAAAACAGTGAGCTTGATCAATTAGTGAAAGACAGTATGAATGGAAAAAGCGGCGATATTACAACGAATTTAGATGGAGAAAACAGCTTAATCTTTTATAGCAAGGCAGATGCTATGGATTGGGGAATTATGATTTCTATCCCAACAAATGAAGCATTTGCAGATGCGAATTCTTTATTAAATTACTTTATTATCATTACCATTGTAGTTATTTTGTTAAGTGTAATTATATGCTATGTAATTAATAATCGATCTTTAAAGCCAATCAAAGAAGTAAATGACAAGATAGAAGAATTGGCAAACAATGAAGGAGATTTAACGCAAAGACTTTCCATTAATCGAAAAGATGAAAGTTTACAAAATGTCTATTATTCCTCAGAGGAGTCTTCGAAGGAAGTAGATAAGATCTTTATCGAAATCGAAAAGCTACTTTCAAAGGTAACAGATGTTGAATCTGTCATTAAGGACCATTTAGAAAAAGCAATGGAATCCTCCAGCTATATTCATGAAGCAGCCGCCTCATCAGAAGAGCAGCTAACTTCTATCCAGGCGATTAATGAATCTATTGAAAAGGCAGCAAAAGTGACGGAAGAATTAAGAGAATTATTGAATCGATTTAAAGTTTAATAGAATAAATGATGAGAAAGAGGCTGGGACATAAGTATTCCAGCTTAAAATAAACCCGAATGATTATACGAATATGCCAATGAAAGGTTCATATAATCATTTGGGCTTTTTTATTCGTTTTAAAAAGGATGTTCCATGAAGTTTGTTGCTATTACCCGCAGCCAGAATACACTTCGCTTTCCGTGGGGCTCGCGCTAAAGCCGCGGTCTGCTTCCGCCTGCAGGGTCTCAGACTGTCTAGCTAATCCCCGTGGCGTCTACGTGTATGCAGGCTGCTCCATTCTTCCAACTAATTTATTTTTTCTTGGGAAAATAATATTTTTTAGGAAATATCCTTTAAAAACGAAGAGGAATGGAGCGGAGGACACTCGACTCCTGTGGGAAGTAGAGGACGCTTTAGACCCCGCAGGCGCGCCGAGAGGAGGCACAGCTTCCTCCCCGGCGCATAGAGTGTCCGTAGCGCAATGGAACGAATTGGTTTTTACACTTGAATATATTTAAAACCATAAATAACTAATATTTTAAAAAGTAGCCTTTATTTAAGAGCTAAATTAAGGATTGTTCGTCTTTACAGATTGGCTATTTAGTTTTGTCCCAGCCTCTTTTTTATATAGTTATGTATGTAATGGTGGTCTTGGGAAACAGGAATTTGTCGCGTCAATTACCGTTGCAGGAGGAGAAAGGTGGAAAAGGTAACAGAGAGAGCGTGTCAGTGACCGATGCACCGAGAAAAAGGTGGAAAGGTAACAGAGAGAGCGTGTCAGTGACCGATGCACCGAGAAAAAAGTGGAAAAGGTAACAGAGAGAGCGTATCAGTGACCGTTGCACCGAGAAAAAAGTGGAAAAGGTAACAGAGAGAGCGTATCAGTGACCGTTGCACCGAGAAAAAAGTGGAAAAGGTAACAGAGGGAGCGTATCAGTGACCGCCACAACAAGAAGCCAGAGCTATGTAACCTTACTATACCAAAAACAGCATAAACAAAATGCGGTGTTCCCGTCGCAGTATAAAAAAATTATAATCCCACTATTCCATTACTTTATTACACCTCAAAAACAAAGCAAGATCTATGTTAAGATAGATGTAAGAAAATTTTGTGATATGCCCCTATCCCCCTGGCTTATCCGTTATAAAGGAGTCTGTACAAAAGTGAATCGTCCAATTTAATAATCGCCCATTAAACTAAATATCTAGTTTTTTAAAATAATGGGGGATAAAGCATGAATGTAAATAAAAACTTTTCATTATTAATGATCGGGCAATCTTTTGCAAATATAGGGGATGTCCTCTATATGGTAAGTGTTATTAGCATTATCTATGACTTAAAGGGATCAGCGACGGCAGCATCATTTGTCCCATTTACAATAACAACTTGTATGTTCATTTCCAGTTTAATAACACCCCTTCTTGTCGGGAAAATAAGGTTAAATGGTTTAATGGCAGGTTCCCAAATAGGGAAGACAATATTGTTAATACTTTTAGGTTTTTCATTAACAGGGATAACTGTATCAACATACTATGTGGTCTTTATCGTCATAGGGATTATTGCATTTCTTGATGGCTGTGCCAATCCAATCAGACAAACTTTGATACCGTATTATGTTAAACCTGAAAAATTAATGAAGGCAAATGGAATCGCGGAAACCGTTACCCAATTGATTCAAGCAGCGATGTGGTTTGTCGGTAGTATGTTTCTCCTAATTTTAAGTCCACAGCAACTCATTTGGTTTGTTGGCTCCTTATTTATTATTTCGAGTTTCTTGCTATGTCTTTTAGAAACTGTCTATGCAAAAACACTGGAATCAGTACGGAAGATAGAACAAATCCAAGAGGGATGGAAGACGTTATTTCATACCCCAGTATTAAGAAAAATTGGGTTGATGTATCTCCTAGAAAGTCTTGCAGGCACAGTATGGATTGCGGCTGTTTTATACGTATTTGTTAGCGATGCTTTAGAAGTAGAACAAACATGGTGGGGATTCATTAATGGAGTTTTCTTTTTAGGATTAATTTTAGGAAGTCTTTATTGTATTAAATATGCTTCCTATGTTGAAAGTAAATTAGGGACATTTCTTTTTGCAGGAGCGTTTTTCAATTTTCTTCTTACGATAGTATTTAGCTTAAATAGTATTCCTATTTTTGCGTTAGTTCTATCGTTTTGCGTCGGCATTTTTACTCAAATAAAAAGTATTCCTCAACAAACGGTCATTCAAACAAGTGTTCCGAAAGAGCAGTTATCAACGGTGTATACTTCTTTGGGAGCAATTGGTACAGGAATCTTTGGCGTTGGCTCCTTGCTAATGGGAATACTAACTGATTTATTAGGAGTAAGGGTGGTCTTTGTGCTATCAGGCTTTCTCCTTGCGTTTGTGAGTATGATTATCTATAAAAATAAGTCTTTGTTTGAAAGTAATAGTTATTTAGGCAAAGGACGAAGCTGATCTTTCGAAAACTCGACCTGTATAAAAAAAGGTCGAGTTTTTTTTGAATAATCGTTCGGAAATTATTGAATATATAATTCTAATAATTTAGAATGTTATTAACCGAAAATAAAATGGAGGTGTTTCTGAATGGAAGTTTTTAGTACAACGGGTCGGAAAAGAGAGACGTATCAAGTTGAAATAAAGTATTCACTACTATGGGAGTGTGCACTTGGAATAGCCGCTATCACGAATAGCCGTCTACTCAATTCGTTAGAAAAGCCAACGAGTTATTGGAAAGATGTAAGAACGAGTCTTTCTGTAGATTTACAAGCACAATTAGACTATGTAGAAAAAAATAATACGTGGAAAGCATTACTTCAATTGCTCCACCAAAAGGATTTTTCCAGCCTAGAAGCATTTATCGAATATATAAATAATCTCACTGATAGAGAATTAATCTACCAATGCATTCCGTTTATAGCGGAAACCTATCAGCCGATTAGAGAGCAAGCCGCAGATAAAAACCTGGAAGCGATTGAACAGTTAAGAGAAGCAACAAAAGACAATCCTTTTTTCCCAAGCTATATTTCTTTCATTTGCACGATTGAACCACAACAGCTGAAACAGCATCTGATTATAGTCATGAGTGGTTGGTATAAAGCAGCCGTAGAACCTGAGTTGGAAAACTTGAAATCTGTCCTACAAACAGATGCTCACACAAAGGAAAGTATGAAAGAGAAAATGGAACCAGAAGAATTTGTAGAATGGGCTACGGGAGGAATAAAGTATTTACCAGAACCAAGCGTGTATAAAGTATTACTCATTCCGCAGTACATATATCGACCATGGAATATCACTGCAGATTTAGAAGGAACAAAAGTATACTATTATCCAGTCTCAAATGAAAGCATTACCCCTAGCGATAAATATATGCCAAGCAATCTTCTTGTTTTGAAACATAAAGCATTAGGGGATGAAGTTCGGTTGAGAATGGTGAAATTATTGTTTGAACAAAGTCGAACCCTTCAAGAAATGACGAAAAAATTAGCGTTGGGAAAATCCACGATTCACCATCATTTAAAAATATTGAGATCAGCCCAGTTAGTAGGAATAGAAGAGGGGAAATATGTATTAAAGAAGCAATCTATCAGGTCATTAGCAAAAGAATTTGAGCAATACTTTCAGCAATAAGGAAGTTAGAACCTAACTATTAAAGTAAAAATGGGAATTTAGGATATATGATCCAAATTTTGCGTATATGATCCAAACTTGAGATATATGATCCAAATTTTGCGTATATGATCCAAACTTGAGATATATGATCCAAATTTTGCGTATATGATCCAAACTTGAGATATATGATCCGAATTTTGCGTATATGGATAAATTAAAAACAGATGAAAAGCCGGCTTCCTAATTTCCGATAAAAAAAGACTAGGTAAACATTGGGTTCCCTAGTCTTTCTCTCTTAATACTTTTTCAACAAAATCGCAGAATTATGACCGCCAAAACCAAAGGAATTGGATAAACCAATAGATAATGAAGCTTTTCTTGCTCCTTCTGGGACATAGTCTAAATCACAGTCAGGATCTGGATTATCTAAGTTAATAGTTGGTGGAATAATGCCTTCTCGCAAACTTTTCACTAAGGCGATTGCTTCTGCACCACCAGCTGCACCAAGCATGTGTCCGAGCATAGATTTATTCGCAGTAACTGGTATTTTATATGCTTCATCTTCAAATAATTTCTTAATAGCTAATGTTTCCGAGCGATCGCCTACTGGTGTACTTGTAGCATGGGCACTGATTACATCTACGTCAGAAGGAAGGATATTTGCTTTCGCTAATGCATTTCTCATGGCGAGATATGCGCCTCTTCCTTCTGGATGGGGCGCAACCATATGATGAGCATCGGAACTCGCCCCATATCCAATAATTTCAGCTAATATCGGAGCGTTTCTCTTAAGAGCATGTTCCAAGTCTTCGACTACTAAAATAGCCGCTCCTTCACTCATCACAAATCCATCTCGATTTCTATCAAATGGTCTACTTGCTAGAGTTGGTTCCTCATTTTTAGTAGATAAGGCTTTTGCGTTGCCGAAGCTAGCTAAGGATAAATTCGTAATAACTGCTTCTGGCTCCACCGGCAAACATCACGTCTGCATCACCATTTCGAATCGTATGAAAGGCTTCCCCAATCGAAGTATTCCCAATCGAACAAGCTGTTACAGGAGAGAGGGAAGGACCTTGAGCTCCGAATCTAATACTAATTTGTGCCGCAGCTGCATTCGAAATCATCATCGGTACTAAGTTAGGACTAACGCGATTAGGACCTCTTTGATTTAATGTATTTACATTATCAATAAGGGTGGTCAAACCGCCAATCCCTGACCCTACATAGACACCTAGTCGCTCTTTGTCTACATGATTTAAGTCCAGCTGAGAGTCTGTTAAAGCTTCTTCTGCAGCCGCTAATGCAAACTGGCTAAATCGATCAAGTTTCTTCGCTTCCTTTCTTCCCCATCTTTCATCTGGATGAAAGTCGGTTACAACCCCAGCTATTCTTGTTTTTGAATCAGAGACATCTAAATGGTCGATAGAACGGATTCCTGATTCTCCTTTTAAGAGATTCTGCCAATAATCATCTACATTATTTCCTAACGGTGAAATAATTCCCATTCCAGTGATAACAACTCTTTTCACAAATTTTCCCCCATTCCTTTTTTATTTATTGTATGCTTTTTTTATCCTATTACAAGTTGTAGTTTATACTAGTATAATTAGTGCTAGTTTAAAAAGGAGAGTAAGTATGAATAGAGATATCAGATTAGAAGCTCTATCCGATTTTCTAAAAACAAAACGGTCAAAAATACAACCACAAATGGTCGGACTTCCTGTTGGCAGTAGAAGAAGAACGGCAGGACTTCGCCGTGAGGAAGTAGCACAATTAGCTGGAGTAAGCACTACCTGGTATACCTGGCTAGAGCAAGGCAGGGATATTAAAGTATCTATTTCCGTTTTAGATGCAGTAGCAGATGCTCTGCAATTGAATTTGGATGAGAGAAAATATGTATATGGTTTAGCTTTTGAGGAGGGGAGTTCCTTTTTTCCTAAGGAAGAGGAAGCGGGAATGATTACGCCGTCCTTGGAGAAAATTTTAAAAGAACTTCGCTACTGTCCTTCTATTATTACAGATCGTCGTTCCTTTATCGTAGGATGGAATGAAGCTGCTAAACAAGTATTTTTGGATTTTGAAAAGATTCCACTTGAAAAAAGGAATCTAATTGAACTGGTTTTTTCAAGAAAAGAGCTAAGAGCATTAGCTGTGAATTGGGAGGACTTTGTCAAAGGATTTATCTCGATCTTTCGCACATATTTAGGTCAGTATATGGCAGATGAGTGGTATGGAGAATTTATTGAAGATATGAAAAAGAACTATCCGGATTTTAATAAAATGTGGAATGAAAGTGAAGTGAGTTCAGCTCCTGAAGTGTTAATTGAATTTCGTCACTCCAAGGCTGGTAAAATGATCTATAATTTAACTTCTCTACAAGTTCATGGCGCAAATGATTTAAGATGTAGTATTTATACGCCTGTTGATGGGACTGGTACAGAGGAGAAGATTAAGCATTTGATGAAATAAGAGTTGGTTGTAGAATTGTGGGTCACCACGAAGCTAAGCGTTTTCCTTGTGAATTCGTATTTCGTATTTGCATAATTTTTTCCGAAACAATCGGTCATGGTTTATGTGTTAAGCGTATTCATTTATAGCGTTTTATCGTATATCATGTAAATAGAAAGGAGAACAACAATGAATCTAAATAAAAAATGTATGGCCATACTAAGAGATTTATTAGAGACTCCTGACTACATCAAAATTCAAGAACTAGCTAATAAACTTGATGTAAGTGAAAGAGCAATAAGATATAACATCAATAAATTAGATGAATTTCTTTTTCAAAATGGGTTTAACTGCATTGAAAGACATCATTTAAAAGGAATTAAATTAAATAGAGTAAAAGAAGTAACAACGTTTATAGCAAAGTTTCTAGAAGAGCATTCTCCATATCAGTATATTTTATCGAAGGAAGAGCGTTTTATCTATATTTTGACAAGGTTGTTAGGTGAAACGGAACCGATTTCATACTCTGATTTGCAAGATAAAATAGGCATATCAAAGTCTACCTTGGATTCAGAGCTGCAATTGATTAATGAATATATTGATCCATATGGATTAACTCTAGAGAGAAAAAGAAAGCATGGTGTTCTGATACAGGGAGATGAAAAGCAAAAGAGATCGCTTTTAAACAAGATGATCTTAGGTACCATTAGTGCAAAAGATATCTTTCAATATATCCGCAATCGCCGTGTTCTCTCGAAAATCAATACTATTTATTTTCATGATGTGTTAAGTGAAATCGATATTCAATTTATTGATGATTTAATTTTCTCAGCAGAACAGGAATTGGATAAAGAGTTTGATGATCAGTCCTATATGAATCTGTTAACACACTTAATGGTTGCGGTAAAGAGAACATTTCAGCATCGTGAAGTAGATATATCAGAAGCTATTATTAGTAATATCAGTGATACAAGAGAATATACAGTAGCTAAACATATGATGGAGGAACTGGCTAGGCATTATGCTATTTCTATTCCAGATATGGAGGCTGGTTATATTGCTTTACAATTATTAGGGGCAAAGAGCATCAAGAAGCATCCACTTGATCAACAAGCGTTGAATGGTGATGAGCTATACTTAGCTTCTCTAAAAATGGTCGATGAGTTAGAGTCTATCTATCAATGTAGGTTTGGAGCAGAGAAAGAAAAGATAGTCGAGGGATTACTTCTTCATTTAAAGCCAGCTATCTATCGAATTAAATATCACTTAACGTTAGAAAATCCTATGTTTGATGAGATTATCTTTCATTATCAAGAATTGTTTCAACATACGAAAAAAATAACAAAGTATTTGGAAGAACATCTGGACCAGTCTTTTAACGATCATGAAATATCCTACATTACCTTGCATTTTGCAGCAGCATTAGAAAAAGCACAGGATAATATGGAAGCAAGAAAAAAAGTGTTGTTGGTTTGTGGTGCTGGAATATCGAGTGCCAATATTTTATCCAATCAACTCCAAAAAGCGTTCCATGTAGAGATTGTAAACACAGTTTCGTTTAGAGCGTTACAGTATATGGACTCTAGCAGCTATGATCTAATCATTAGTACAATTGATATTCCAGAGATGAATAATAAGAACTACTTGAAAGTTAATGTTTTTTTAACAGAGTCAGACTATGAGCTTATTAGTCAATTTTTACATTCAAAATTTAGCCAAGGGAATTATTACGAAGTTACCTTAAATAAGGTGAATAAACTATTGGAAGCGGTTCAATCACATGGAACAGTGAAGGATGTTTATAAGCTCCAATATCAATTTATGAAAATATTAATGGATAAAAAAGAAGATTCGACATCCTATGAGAATTTAAGTATTCGAAATATTATTAATGAAAGAACAATAAAACTGAAAGCAAAAGTAGGTTCTTGGGAAGAAGCTATTAAAGAAGGAACTGACTTATTATATGACGATAAATCAGCAACTAGCCCTTATTATGAGACGGTGATCAAACACTTTCATGAATATGGTCCATATATGGTAGTTGCGCCTGGAGTTGTTTTATCACATGCAAGACCAGAAGATGGAGCATTAAAGCTTGCTCTCAGTTTAGTTACTTTTAAAAATGGTATTGATTTTAAAGACGATTTTAAAGAAGATGTCCGACTGGTGGTTACTTTAACAGTTGTGGATAAGACTAGTCACTTAGAAATATTGGGGCAACTGATGAAATTATTAACGAATAAAGATGATGTGGAAAAAATAATTAAAGCGAATTCCAAGGAAGATATCTTCCAAATTTTCAATGATTATTCGCTATAAATAGGAGGAAATTAAAATGAAAAAAATCTTAATCGCTTGTGGTGCAGGTATTGCTACTTCTACTGTTGCTTTAAATAAATTACAGGATGCTTTAAAGGAAAGAGGATTGCTAAATCAAGTAACCCTTCATCAAACAACAGTTGCTGAATTGGCGAGTAAAGCAAATGAGTATGATTTAATCGTAACAACTACAAACTTCACAAAAGAATTAAATATTCCAGTTGTTAAAGGCTTATCATTCATTACAAACGTGGGGAAAGAGAAAACCATTGAGGAGGTTATTACGAAGTTAGGTCTTAAATAAGGGGGATAAGGAAAATGGATTTCGTAATAGATGAAGAACTGATATTCACGGATCGAACATTTACAACCGATAAAGAGGTATTGGAATTTATAGCGGATGAATTATTAAAAAAAGGCTATGTGAAAGATTCCTATAAAGAAGCACTCTTAAAACGTGAGCATGAGTTTCCAACTGGACTTGATTTTGGAAATTACGGAGTAGCAATTCCGCATTCAGATGCAATTCATGTCAATAAATCGACGCTTGGAATTATCGTTCCAGTAAAGCCAATAACTTTTAGTAATATGGATGGTAGTGGAGCGGTAGAAGTGAAATTAATTTGCAATATTGTTTTAAAAGATAAGCAAAATCAAACTGCTATGCTTTCCAGTTTAATGGGCCTTTTTTCTGAGGAAGAGGCTGTTAAAAAGATGATGACTGGTGATATTTCTTCTATTAAGAAATATTTAAATCAACTTGTTACGAACTAAGTTTCTTAGATAAATAAAACTATCAATTGCAACCGTTAGCATACTAGAGGATTGCAATTGGTATTAGGAGGTAAGCCACATGGCTGTTCTAGATTATATCGTTAATTTAGGTGCAAGTGTCATGATGCCAATTATATTCACTATCTTTGCTCTTTTATTAAGAGTAAAGGTAGGCAAGGCAATTAAATCAGGATTACTTGTTGGTGTAGGATTCATTGGGTTAAATATTGTTATCGCTTTATTGACGGATAACCTTGGCCCTGCTGCAGAGCAAATGGTAGAAAATTTCGGTCTGAATTTACATGTATTGGATGTAGGTTGGCCAGCTGCAGCAGCTATCGCGTTTGGTTCAAAAGTAGGGGCACTGATTATTCCAGTTTGTTTAGTAGTGAACATAGTGATGTTACTTACTAGAACGACGCAAACAGTTAATATTGATATTTGGAACTACTGGCATTTTGCTTTTACAGGATCGATTGTTGCCGTTTTAACAGATAGTTTTTTGTGGGGGATTTTTGCAGCTATTATAAATATGATTGTTATTATGGTTATTGCTGACCTGACTGCGAAAAATGTCGAAAAGCATCTTGGATTAGAAGGAGTATCATTACCGCATGGATTTACAGCATCATTTGTACCGATTGCCATCGTTGTGAATAAAATCTTAGATTGGATTCCTGGTATCAATAAAATTAATTTAGATGCAGACGGGTTACAAAGAAGGCTAGGCGTATTTGGTGAACCAATATTCCTTGGAACAATTATTGGTGGTATCCTTGGATTAGTAGCTGGTTATGATGTAAAAGGTATTCTTAACTTAGCGATTACAATGGGAGCAGTATTAGTATTAATTCCGAAAATGGCAGCAGTATTGATGGAAGGATTAATGCCTGTATCGGAAGCAACACAAGATTTAATTGAAAAACGCTTTAAAAATTTTGGAAAACTATTTATTGGTCTTGATTCAGCAGTTGGGATTGGTCATCCAACTACGTTAGTTGTATCTTTATTACTTGTGCCAATATCATTAGTTCTTGCAGCAATACTTCCAGGTAACGGTTTATTACCATTTGCAAGTTTAGCGGGTCTACCATTTGCATTTGTGTTAATTGTCCCAATTACAAAAGGGAATGTATTCCGTACATTCATTGTGGGTCTTGTTATTACAGTATTAGGTTTATGGTTTGCTACAGATTTAGCGCCTATCTTTACAAAAGCAGCTAGCTTAGTAAACTTCGCGATTCCTAATGGTTCGAACCTTGTGTCAAGCATTGATTATGCAGCAAGTCCACTACCATGGTTTATCGTAAAGCTGTTAGATATAAAAGTAATTGGCGCAATTATCATTGCTGTTCTTACCCTTGCTTTAATGCTTTATAACAGAAGAAGAATATTAAAAGAGGCAAAAGAACAAGTGAATAATGTTGAAGAAAATAATGTAGAAGCTTAAAAGCGGATTCATATTAGACAAAACGAGGCTGGGACATAAGTATTCCAGCCAAAGATAAACCCGAACAACTATACGGTAGTTCCATATGATTGTTCGGGTTTGTATTGGTTTATAAAAGGCTGTTTCAGTAAAGATGGTGTTATTATCCGCAGCCTGAATACACTTCGCTTTCCATGGGGCGAGCGCCGAGCCTCCTCGTCACTTAAGTTCCTGCGGGGTCTCGGACTTTCTCGCAGCTCCCATAGGAGTCTACGTGTATTCAGGCTGCTCCGTTTTTCCAATTAATTATTTTTTTCTATTTCCATAATAGTTTATAGAAAAACAATCTTTAAATACGAATTAGTTTTTACACTGACTATATTTAAAATCATAAATAACTAGCATGAAAAAGTAGCCTTTATTTAAGAGCTAAATTAAGGATTGTTCGTCTTTACAGGTTGGCTATTTTGTTTTGTCCCAGCCTCGTTTTATTCTGTTAACTTGTTTAGGAGATATTATTTTATTTATGACCATTGAGAAGATGTCTAATCCCCTCCACTACAGGAGTTTCCGAACGTCCAAGCAATTTCTCAAAATCGTTGCTCTCCATTTCTAATGTACCCTCACGAATATCCTTTTGAATCGCCACAAGCATAGGAACGACAAAATCTGGTACACCAGCTTGTGTCATTATTTCAGCATATGTGTTGTCATTTACTTGTTGAACTGGTATTTCTTTTCCAATCACGGTGCTAACAGCAGCAGCGATTTCTTCCTGAGATAAAGGTTTGCCAGAAAGCTCGTAAATCGTATTCTCGTGTCCTTCTCCTGTTAGAACCTCTGCTGCAGCTTCTGCGTAGTCTTGTTGTAAAGCCCAGCCGACTTTTCCTTCTCCTGCAGAGGTAACCCAAGGTGCTCCAGCTTGAACACCTTGAATAGTGGAAAGTTCATTTTCAAGGTACCAGTTGTTGCGCAAGAACGAATAAGGGATGCCTGTTTGAAGAATAGCTTTTTCTGTTGCTTTATGGACTTCAGCAAGGAAATTCGTGCTTTCTTGTGCATTCGCAATGCTTGTATAGGCGATAAAGGAAACACCAGCTTTTTTAGCAGCTTCCACAGCATTATTGTGTTGGCGAATTCTTGTTTCCGTATTTCCATCTGCTGAAATGATTAATAGGCGATCAATTCCTTTGAAGGCTGTTTCTACTGTTTCTGGCTGATCGAAATCTCCTTGGCGAACATCTACACCTTTGGCACGTAAATCTTCTGCTTTTTCAGGATTACGTACACTGACAGCAAGCTGATCAGCAGAAATTTTTGATAATAGAACATTAACAATTTTAGAGCCTAGTTTACCAGTTGCACCTGTTACTAGTAGTTTCATTTGAAATTTCCTCCCATTCATTTTCTCATTTCATTATAACCAGAAGCTTCTAACAAGATGTGTTGTTGTATATTCAATATAGGTATATAGTATATTCATAGTTAGAAAAATAAAAGTAGTTATTTTTTTATGACATAGTCACATAAATAGTACCATGGGAAGGAGAGAGGAAAATGGCACGTTATTTTGTTCCAGATGAATCAGTCTCTATGGATGAGGAAGGCTTCTGTCCTGTTACTTATACGCAAAATTTAACAGCGGGAAGATGGAAAATTATTATCTTATGGCATTTAAGCCAAGGGACAAAACGGTTTAATGAACTACAAAGATTGTTACCAGGCATTTCAAAAGGGATTTTAACAAGGCAGTTAAGAGAGTTAGAAGCAGATCAAATGGTACACAGAGAAGTTTATAAAGAAGTCCCTCCTAAAGTGGAATACTCATTAACAGAAAAAGGAGTCAGCTTTATTCCCATTCTGAATTTAATGGGAGAGTGGGGGAAGAAGCATTATAAAGACTAGGGGGACAATTAATTGTCCCCCTTAAGCTATTATAATATTTTATTCAAGAAATCCTGAGTACGTTCATTTTGTGGATTTCCAAAAATCTCTTGAGGTGTTCCTTCTTCCACAATATACCCATTATCCATGAAGATAACGCGGTCAGCCACTTCTCTGGCGAAGCCCATTTCATGTGTCACGATAACCATTGTCATACCCTCTTGTGCTAGTTGTTTAATTACATTTAATACTTCTCCGACCATTTCTGGATCCAAAGCACTTGTTGGCTCATCGAACAGCATAATATCAGGGTTCATCGCAAGGGCGCGTGCGATAGCTACCCTTTGCTTTTGACCACCAGATAATTTAGAAGGATTTTCATTAGCTTTATCCTTTAAGCCGACACGGTCTAATAGTTGTGAGGCTTTATCTTTTGCTTGCTGTGGCGTTGCTTTTTTCAAATCAACTGGAGCAAGGGTGATATTTTCCAAAACAGTTAGATGAGGGAAAAGATTGAAATGCTGAAACACCATTCCGATATTTTCTCTGATTTTGTTAATATCACTTTTCTTATCGGTTAAGTTAAAGTCGTTTACAACGACCTCGCCACTTGTTACTTCTTCTAACATATTTAAACAGCGCAGAAGGGTACTTTTACCCGATCCAGAAGGACCGATTAAGCAAACAACTTCGCCCTCTGTTACCTGTAAATCAATTGACTTTAAAACTTCAAGATTACCATATGATTTTTTCAGATTCGTCACTTTAAGCTTGGCCATTTTTAATCCTTCTTTCTAATACATTTGATACTTTTGTTAGAATCATAATAACAATAAAGTACATAATACCGACTATCAACCACATTTGGAATGATTCTAAGTTTCTTGCAATAATAATTTTTCCGCTTTGTGTCAATTCGTTAATACCGATAATGGAAAGAATAGACGTATCTTTTAATGTAATAACAAATTGATTAATAAATGCTGGAATCATTAATTGGATCGCCTGTGGAAGCACAACTTTTCTCATTGCTTTTCCATAAGGAAGTCCTAGACTGCGCGCTGCTTCCATTTGTCCTTTATCAACGGATTGAATTCCTCCGCGGACAATCTCAGCCATGTAAGCACCAGCGTTTAAGCTTAAGGTAATAAGGCCGGCAGCAACAGCTGAAATTCGGAAATCAAGAGCTGCTGGTATTCCAAAGTAAATAAAGAAGGCTTGAACGATTAACGGTGTTCCTCGGAAAATATCGATGTAAATAACAGCGATTGTGCTTAATACTTTATTTTTTGCAATACGTAATAACCCGAAGATAATTCCAAGTATCGTTGCAATTAATAGAGAAACAACAGTTAAGATCAATGTCATTTTTAAACCAGACAGTAAGCTTGGAAAGCTTTCTTTTAATAGACCAAAAAAGCCGTTTCCTTCTTCTACTTCTGAACCAGTTTCTAAGTATTTATCTAATATTTCTTGATATTCACCAGAAGCCTTTAAATTTGTTAGACCAGCGTTAAACATTTCAAGAAGTTCTGTATTTTGTCCTTTAGAAACAGCAAAACCATACGATGCTCCTGCTTCTTTGTCTGTGACAATTTTTAAGCCATTGCCTTGCTTGATTCCATACGCTAATACCGGATAGTCATCAAATACAGCAACAGAATTTCCTGTTCTTACTTCTTCATACATATTAGCAGAATCGTCAAACGTTACGATTGAAAATCCGTATTCGTCCTTGATGCCCTCAGCAAAGCTAGCACCCTCTGTTCCTGTTTTAACAGCAACCTTTTGTCCTTTTAAATCTTCATAAGAAGATACCGTTTCATTATCATCTTTAACAGCCATAATGATACCAGAATCAAAATAAGGATCGGAGAAGTCAAACTTCTTCTTTCTTTCGTCTGTAATGCTCATTCCGGCAATAACAGCATCGACTTGTTTGGATTCAAGTGCTTGAACAGCTGCGTTAAATCCAAGTGGCTTCATTTCATATTGGAAACCTTGGTCTTTCGCGATAGCAGCGATTAAGTCCATATCAATTCCAACGAAATCACCATTTATATCTTGGAATTCAAATGGTGCAAATGTAATATCTGTTGCAATCTGATATACTTTCTCCTTTGCTTCTGCTTTTGTTATGGGAGAGATAATATTCAACATAGTTAGAACAACTACAAAGAATATAATTAATTTAGACATTCTTTTCTGCTTCATTCGTGTAACTCCTTTTCACTTTTTTCTTGATGTTTATAAAGTCCTGGAAATCTTATGTTAGATTATCTAACAAAAACATAATTAAAATAATACTAAACAATTGTGATATTGTACAGATAAGAAAATAGAGTGAAAATTTACCATTTCCTCTTTCGGCAGTGGATTACGAATTGGAAAGTGTGTTATACTACAGATACTTATAACGAAAGGGATGATGGGTGAACGATGAAGAACTAATCTTATTTTTCAACAATTTGAATGAAATAAATTTCAAATTAAACAAAAATAGGATTAGTCTGCCCATTTCCATAAACCGCTTTTTCATGTATATCTCTAATGGTATGCGCACAATTATTCGTCAATATGCACATTTTTTTGTATATGATTGTGATGATGAGTGAATAGATAATTAGGTACGGCTAATCCTTCCAAGAATAATTGGGAGGATTTTTTTCTCCCTTCTTAGAAAGGGTTTGATAGGATGACAGAACTTTTAAAATTAGTGAATATCGGTTATGAAGTGTTGGATGTGACCATTTTTGAAAAAATAAATGCAAGTATACAGCAGGGAGAGGTTATTGGGATTATTGGTAAGAATGGTGCAGGGAAATCGACTCTATTGCAATTAATAAATCAAGATATTACTTCTACCGATGGACATTTGAAGTGGGTAAAGGAAAATCTGGTTATTAGAATGGTCGAGCAGGAAACGGAAGATTATGACCTTGAGGAAGAAAATTCTACTGAAATGAAGCTACTGGAAAAATGGCAGGTGCCAACAAATGATTTTCAGAAAATGAGCGGTGGGGAAAAGTTAAAAGCTCGGCTTGCGAGAGGCTTTGCTGTTGAAGCGGATTTACTATTATTAGATGAACCAACCAATCATTTAGATGAGCACAGTATGGAACTACTTCAAGAGCAAATCAAAAAATATAAGGGCACAATTATCCTTGTTTCCCATGATCGTTATTTTCTTGATGCTGTTGCCACAAAGATTTGGTCTATTGAAAGTAAGAAGCTTATCGAGCATAAAGGAAACTACTCCAGTTATATGGAAGCGCGCGAACAGAAAAGATTAACCCAGCAGAGGGAATATGACAAACAACAAAAGAAGATTAAACAAGTCGAAGGGCAAATGAAAGAAATTACCTCTTGGTCACAAAAGGCACATGCACAATCAACGAAACAAGAGTTTCCAAAAGAATATTATCGTGCAAAGGCGAAACGAATGGATGCTCAAGTGAAATCGAAGCAAAAACGATTGGAAAAGGAACTGGAAAAAAATAAAGTGGAGCGTGTAGAAGAAGAGTATACGGTATCTTTTTCGATTGAAGCGAATAAAAAGAAAGGAAAACGCTTCTTGGAGATTAAGGATTTATCGAAGAAATTTGGCTCTCGCGTTTTGTTTGAAAAAGGGAATATTACGATTCAATATGGCGAGAAGGTTGCTATTATAGGTCCGAATGGAAGCGGGAAGACAACCTTATTAAACATTATTTTAGGAAAAGAAAAAGCAGACGGGGAAGTCTGGATTTCTCCTACAGCCAATATGGGGTATTTAACACAGGAAGTATTTGATCTCCCTTTAGAGGAAACACCAGAACAGCTATTTTTTACCGAGACGTTTGCTGCAAGGGGAAAAGTACAAACGTTAATGAAACATCTAGGGTTTATGCCGTCCCAATGGAAGGAACCGATAAAAAATATGAGCATGGGGGAACGGGTAAAGTGTAAGTTAATGGCATATATTTTAGAAGAAAAAGACGTGCTCATTCTAGATGAACCAACCAATCATCTTGATCTACCATCCCGTGAACAATTGGAAGAAACATTATCTCAATATATAGGAACGCTCATTATCGTTTCCCATGATCGCTATTTCTTGGAGAACACAACCTCGAGCAAATTAGTCATGGAAGAAGGAACGATTCGAAGACAATGGACGGAGTCTGGAGAGCAGGTAAGAGACAATAAAGAAGAGCTCCGTTTAAGGCTAGAAACGGAAAGACAAGAAGTCTTAGGTAAATTAAGCTTTATGACACCGAAGGATAAGGAGTATGCAGAATTAGATAGAAAGTTTTTGGAATTGACGAAGAAAATTAAAGAACTATAGTGAAATAGCGGGATGAAGCGAAGGGTCTAAAAGTTGGTCAAGAAAAATTAATTGTTTTTTTTAGAAGAGTAAAGAAAAAAGGAAGTATTTATGAAGCAACATGGTATTAATTTTATTCCCGGCACTTTAAGGAGTATCAAGTAATAATTCCTTCTCACAAAAGTAAAGGGATTTTCAGGAATTATTTATTAAATGAATATTCTTTACCGAATGATTTAAACAAGTTAATTACAATTTCTGACGGTGAAGTTTATCCAATACGTTTAAAATACGGACATAAAAAAATTAAAGGATTTCATTTTATTCTAAGAACAAAGGTTTTAATATTAGTCGCTCTGCCATCATTAGAGATATCTATAATAACCTTATTAAAGGTTACAAGGATAATCCAATTGCTGCAGGAGAAAAAAACGTCTAAATTTCACAGTTAAGTTTGGAACCAAAAGAAGCTTTAGCTAAGATAATAAATGAAGGCAAGAGGATTTATTAGCGATCATCATTCATTATGGAAGGTTATGTTCCAAAAATCCAGAATATAAAACCTGGAAATAGGGGTTTGAAAAAGAGATACTAGTGTTTCATACAGATGAAGAAGTATTTGATAAATTAGATAATATTGCAGCAGAGCTTCAAATGAAAGCAGGCCGACCCAAAGTATTTAGAGATGCTGTACAACAATTTATTGATGTAATGGAAGATAAAGAAATACAATTGCAGCAAGAGTTAAAGTAAGAGTTAAAGTCTGTTATCAACCGATATAAAGAAATTTCAGATCCTATAGCAATAAAAGAAAAAGTTGATAAATATCTTAGTCACTAAGACAGAAAATCTTAAAAGAAGTTATAGATAGTTAATTTTACGAATTTAAATTACTATTTCTCCTATCATCAAGAAGAACTTAATTATATGTTTAAAAAAGAATCCCTTTTAAATGAATATGCTCTAAGATTATATGATGCTGATAAAGTTTATGATGTGACTGTATCAAAGAAATTTTCAATTGAAGGAGGTTTTTTTCATGACAAGAAGCCCTAATCTAGAATTACGAAAAGAATGAGAACAGTGAATTAATGACTACAAAGTGAGTGGTCAATCACAAGCTAAAATGGTGTGAGAACAATGGGATAAACTATTATCAATTTGGATACTGGAAGAAAAGGCTTAAACAAATGGGGACTATTTGTCGCTTACTACGAAAAAATCAGTCATAGAAAACATTCAGTTTTTAATATGACTGATTTTTTAAAATAAGAGATTATTGGGGGTATAATGTTAATCAGCAAGAAAGTATAAAGTGTGATTATGTTGCAGCAATAATTGTAATTAAATTAATAATGATAATTGTCAAAATTATTATAAGTGTTTTCTTCATAATATCCACCTTTCATTTAATAGAATTAAATTTCGTTGCAGGAACAGCTTAAATTAATCTTACATATAGCCTCTTTATAAAATCCAAGATAGAATCACTAATGAAAGAAACACAGTCATAATAGTAAGCGAAGCAAGAATTATAACAACTCCCATGGCAGATACACTAATAACATTAAAATGGATTAAAGTAATAAACAATAAAAAATAGAACATCAAAATGAAATAAGAGTAAAACATCCCTTTTTCTCGTATTACTTTCATTCTTTCATCTTTCTTCTCAAATTGAGGTTGTAAATATCCTAAGGATAAAAACATAATAGATAATGCAAATATTAGTCCTGCTATTGGTGATAAAAAAAAGTTACCAGTTGCTCCACCATAAATAAGATAACCACTTTCTATCAACAAAAGAAAACCAATGAATAAATATCCTAATCTTGATTTCACAATAATCCCTCCTAAATTAGTTAATACTACTTATAATCTTTTTCTTCCAAGATAAAAATATTTTCCACCCTGGTTTGAAATATTTCAGCGATAATCATTGCTAAAGGAAGTGATGGATTATACCTACCCTTCTCAATAGATATTATTGTTTGTCTAGAAACTCCTATCTTTTCTGCTAATTTATCTTGCGAAAACCCAAAATTCCTTCTGTGTTCACTTAGCTTATTCTTCAAATTGAAAGCCACCTCCCACATTATTATTGGTTTTAATTACATTGTAAAGTTAACTTTACTGTAAAGTAAGCTTTACTGTCAAGGTGTTATTTATCTATTTTTTAAGAAAAATTAAACAAATTCTATCAAATGGGTCGGATTCCTTTTTTTGGAATTATATACTAAATATGAATTTAAAAATGAGAGGAGAATAATGTACAAATGAAGAAATTTATTACTGGATTAGTAACTACTGGATTATTGTTGAGTTCGGTAACTCCGTCTTTTGCAGAAGCAGCATCGGAAAAAAATAATAGATTAATAGTAGGCGAACAAAAACAGCAAGAAATTTCACAAGGAACATTACTCAAAAAAGTAGAGCCTTTCGTAAAAGTAACAGAACAAGGTACATTAGAATTAGAGGGGGTACCAACGAATTTTTATGAAACATATAATCTTGATCAATTACAAGCACATTTTGATAATTTGAATCAACTTGCACTTAGAGGAAATATTACTATAAATAAGGATTTGAGTATTCAAGATAATTCTATTCAGCTTAATGCTGTTTATGGAAAATGGACATATCATTGGTGGGGCTATGATAGAAAATTTACTAATGCACAAGCAAACGATTATGTAAATTATCTTTTATCAGCCGCTGCTGGAGGGGCAATTGTAACAGGTGCAGGGGCATGGTTTCCTCCAGTTGCAGCAATAGAAGGGACAAGTTCAGGATATTGGGCTTTATTAGCGACTCGTGTAAATGCTAATAATAAAGGATATGGAGTTCTTGTCGAAGTTAGCTGGTTAGCGGTTTTTGATGTAACTCCACTATAAGACTATAAATAGTCATATAAGAAAATTATAGTTTAATAGTAAGCGTCAAACTCCTCCCACATATTCAAATAGAATAATCTTTGATATAATCTCTTCAAATAAATATTTGAGGAGGTTTTTTCATGACTAAAAAAACCAATTTAGAATTACGAAAAGAATGGGAACAGAGAATTGCCGACCACAAATCCAGTGGTCTATCCCAAGCTAAATGGTGTGAGGAAAATGGTATGACAGTGGGGTCAGGTTCCTTGTCCCACTTTCCGCTTCATAGGAACTTAATTTGTAAAATAATAAATCACTCCAGCTATTGCCAACGAGACAACACCAATCAAACCAGCTACCATTGAAATTTTTGTATTTAATGCGCGATCCTCTTTTGTTTCTGTGAAAGAATGGTTTCTATGTTGCCTTCCATCGGGCCATGCGCCCACCATAGTCACAGCGATGAAAATCGCGATAATCCCAATGACTAAAAAAAATGTAAACATAAATATTCCTCCTTTATAAATGAAACGAAATTTTCTTTTGTAAAATATACGTTTTGTTCTCCCTAAAAGTTACAGAAATATGTGATTATTTGTGCTTTAATAAGAAGAAAGGGAGGAATAGGCATGAGAATACCTGCTAAGCTGCAAAAGGGGGATGAAATTAGAGTAATCGCTCCTAGTCGAAGTGCCAAAATTTTATCGGAAGAAGGGATTATGCAAGCAAAGAATAGATTAGAGGATCTTGGATTTGTTGTTACGTTTGGGAAGCATATCTTTGAATCTGACTTACAGTTTTCCACGACAATAGAACATCGAATAGAAGATATTCATGATGCTTTTCGAGATAAAAAGGTGAAAGGAATTTTAACTGTAATTGGTGGATTTAACAGCAATGAGCTATTGCCTTATTTAGATTATGATTTAATAAAAAACAATCCAAAGATACTTTGCGGGTATAGTGATATTACTGCTTTAGCAACAGCAATCACAATAAAGACTGATCTTATTACATATTCAGGACCACACTTTTCTAGCTTTCAAATGGATAAGTTACAGGAATACCAAACGGAATACTTCCAGAAATGCTTGATGGAATTACAGGAATTTATTGTTGAGCCTTCTGATGTATGGACAGATGATGCATGGTATTTGGATCAAAAAAATCGTAACTATGAACCTGGTGGCTGGGAAGTATACCAAGAGGGTAGGGCAAAAGGGCAATTGTTTGGCGGTAATTTATGTACCTTAAATTTACTGCAGGGAACAGAATATATGCCCAATCTTAAAGCCAGCATCCTATTTGTAGAAGATGATGAGTTAACCATTCCTGAAACGTTCGCAAGAGATTTAACCTCTTTGTTGCAGACAGCAGGAAAAGTTAAAGCATTAGTAATTGGAAGATTTCAACGAGCTTCCAAAATGGAAGAGGAGCAGCTTTTGTTTATTCTAGATAAACATCCTAGTTTGAAACAAATCCCTGTCCTATATAATGTTGATTTTGGACATATCCAACCATTCTTTACTTTTCCAATTGGGGGAGAAGTAGAGATTGATACGAAGAATCATGGAATTAAAATGACTTCTTTTTAAAAGCCCAGAGGAGGAATCGACTTGGAGCTTAAAGAAAAAATAAAAAATCTGCCAGCATCTCCAGGGGTGTATTTAATGAAGGATTCCTCGGGACAAATCATTTATGTTGGCAAATCAAAAAAATTAAAAAATAGAGTTTCTTCCTATTTCCAGCATTCGAAAAATCGAATGGGTAAAGTGGAGAAGCTTGTAAAGCATATAAAGGATTTCGACTTTATCCTAACAGATACGGAATTTGAGGCATTGATGCTGGAATGTAAGTTAATAAAGGAAATTCAGCCAATGTACAATAGGATGATGAAAACGACAAAGGCTTATAACTACATCGTTTTTCGATGGCAGAAGGGTATCTACCATATGGAGATTGCTAATGAGATGGATAAGGACGACATTCATTATTACTTTGGTCCTTTCACTAGTAAAGGAACGGTAGAGAAGGCAATAGAAGGAATCAAAGTATTTTATAAAATTGATTGTTCGCAGTCAATACCAAGTAATACTCCATGCCTAAATTATTCAATCGGAAAGTGTAGGGGAATTTGTTTTGACCCACTAGCCAAAGAGACTTATCAACAAATCATCCATCGTATTATCTCTTTATTAAAAAAAAGCGACACTAAAATAATAGAAGAGATGTCTGCGAAAATGATCGAAGCTTCCAGTAATTTTGAGTTTGAAAGAGCAGCGGAAATAAGAGATACCATTGCGAAAATAAAGACCATTTTGCAAACAGAAACAGTAGTAAATTTTATGGTGGATAATCATCTAATAATTGCAGTGGAATCCTTAGATGATTTCCGAATAAAGCTTTTTCTCATTAAACGGAATGAAATTATGTACCGGCAAATATATGTGTTGAATAATTTAGATATTCAAGATTTAAAGTGGAAAATTACATCGTTTCTTTCTATGAATATTCAGCATATCGGTACTTTGGAAAAAGCAGAAATAGACGAAGCTTATATTATTTACAAATATTTAAACAGCGACAATTGTAAGTATGCTGTTATAGAGGATGAATGGTTAGGAAATAGCGAAAGTAATCATTTAGAAAATTTTTTTGAAAGAATACTTTCGATTCGCTGAAAGGCTATTTAAATAAACTAATTGGTGAAATTTGTGAATGAGAGTAACCCCCAAGTAAGATACCCCAAATCAGAGGAGCAAATAAATATGCTGTCAAAAGAGCAAATTGCAGAAATTAAAGCGCTTAAGGAGATTTGTGAGAAAGAGGAAGGTTATGAATTAAAGCTTAACTTCGATATGCTAGAGAACCGAAATGGAGAAAAGAAAGAGGACTTTTTCCAATATGCAGACGGCAAGCTAGTTGGATTTTTAGGAAGCTACTATTTTGGCAGAACAGTAGAGTTTTGTGGCATGGTTCATCCACATTATCGAAGGAAAGGGATTTTTACAGCTTTGTTAGAAGAAGGTTTAGAAGAGGCAAGAAAGAGAGCGGCGACGAGTATATTATTAAATGCTCCTGCTGCATCGCAGAGTGCAAATGCATTTCTGGAAAAAATACCATGTTCCTATGCCTTTTCGGAGCATCAAATGAAATGGCATAAGGCAGATTTAATGGAGGATGCAACGATTTCATTAAGACCATATGATTATGTCCAAGATAAAGAAGTAGAAATCCAGCTTGATGTCTTGGGGTTTGGAATGGTGGCAGAGGATGTTCGAACATATGTGGAAACAATAAAGGAACAGGAAGGCAATCACCGCATGATTATTGAAGCAGATGGAAAAATAGCTGGAAAAATCAGAGTTTCTGAAACGGATGGAGAAGCATGGATTTACGGCTTCGTTATATTTCCAGAGCTTCGCGGCAAAGGAATTGGAAGAAGGGCATTATCCCAAGTTGTAAAAATGGAAAAGGAAAAAGGCTTCCCCATTTTTTTAGACGTAGAAGCAAAAAATGCCCGAGCGCTCAAACTCTATGAGTCTTGTGGATTTAAAAGCTATCAATCTCAGGACTATTACGAATATAAGTAACTCTTGTGAAGAAGGAATCTAAATTTAACAGTCGGGATCCTTCTTATTTTATCCCATTCTAAACTTTTAGTAAGACTCAACCGTAAACTTATGAGAAGTCAAGGACGATAGGTGAGAAACCAACTGCACGTAAAGGTTCGAGTGTTTCAACTAACCAACAGTGGGGAGGAAAGAACCCCCTCACTGTTGGAAGTTTCACTTTACGTTAAAGGGAGTGTTGTAATACAAGTATTATCATCTTTAAAAGTAGTGAAATCAGTTTTAGCTGTTTTACCATTATAGGTGATGGTAAGTTGATAATCCTTATTGCGAGGAAGCCATAAATCAATAAAACCATTTGGTTGTGATTTTAAGCGTTCATCTACATAAACATTTCCATCTCGATCTTCAATATATACAGCAAATTCCTTATTAGCTAATTCGCCACGACAACCTGCTAGATTATGAATAGCACAAGGATGGGTATCTATTAAATAGGGAGCAACAGATACGAAAAATTCATCTTTGGGCAAATGATAGTTGAGTTCTTTGTTTTCAAGTGTACTTACTGTTAGTGTATCGGAGCTAATCGAAGCAGCAGCAGCTGATTTCTTGCCGGAACTATAATCTTGGACGAGTTGCTTTACATCAATACTGTCCGTTTTTTCATATCGATTATTTTGATTAATTAACAAAAAGACGGTTACAGCAAATACTATCGTAATAAATATCGGGATGATAAGTTTATTTTTCTTCATCTTAATCGCATTCTCCCTTCTAGTTTGATTGCTTTTTTTAAAGATAACAAAAATAAATAGAGAAATTATGTATGAAAAATGGAGATTTTGTGAATTTTTCTGAACGAACAAGGATGAAGTATAGATAGTTATGTAAAAAAATGTGAAAAAAGTCCTTGCTTTCTCTTGTCTATCTAACTATTTTCCTATAAAATTTGTAATAGAAGCTAGAAAAAGGAAATAGGATAAGTACGATATTTCATTAATTAAATATAATAAAGTGATAAAGGCAAATTCATCGAAAGGTGAAGACGCAAAGCTATAGGGACTAAGATCTTGGAGATTAAGTCAGCCAGTTACCGATTTATCTTTATAAATAGAAGGCTAATCGGTAAAAGATTAGCTTTTTTCTGTTATTAGGATAGTTGTAATATGCAGATGATAGTCTCACTAATTTTAAGGTGAGGATGAAGATGGGGATATTCTATTTTTTTAGCGGTATAATATTTGGTATTTTCTTTTGGAAAATAAATGATAAGCGAAAACATAACAACTGGAAAGTGAAAATGGAAAAGGAAGATATTATGTTTCGCCTAGTGGAAAGCTCGAAGGATATTGTTTACAGATATGAAGTAAAACCGCAAATGAGACATTCCTATATTAGTCCTTCTGCTGATTATATTTTAGGAGATGGCATGGTCAAGGAAAGCTTTCGCAATCCGAATGCACCATTAGAGATTATTCATCCAGACGATTATGAGATTATGTACAAAAAGCTCCATGGAGAAATTGATTATAGCAAGCCATTGATTCAACGCATGAGATGTGTAGACGGTACTTATAAGTGGTTTGAGGAATATGCTACCCCTATTTATGAACATGGGGAGCTAGTTGCTATTCATGGAATCATTCGCAATATTGACGAGAAAGTAAGACTGCGACAAAATTTAGAATATCAACTGATTCATGATGCACTGTCAGAAGTACATAATCGCTTTTACTTTGAACAAAAGATGGAAGAGTTTGATACAAAAATAGATGAAGCAATCGCGATAATTTTATGTGACTTAGATGAACTAAAGCAGGTAAATGATAAATATGGTCATAAACAAGGTGATGATCTTATTAAAGAAGCTGGTACATTATTAAATACTTTTTCCTCACCGTATATTACCGTGTCTAGAATAGGCGGAGATGAGTTTGTACTATTAATCAAAGGAATGAAAAAGGAAGAAATCGATGAGTTATATAAAAGAATGTCTATTGAATTAGGTGGCAATGAACATAGTGAGAAAGATATTACGGTGAAAATGTCGATTGGTTATGCATTTGTTCCCAGCTCTCTTGGAAAAATGACAGCGTTATTTACAGAAGCAGATAATAATATGTATCAAAATAAAATGAAGAAGAAAAAAAATACCGTACCTTATGGAAATAGAACGCTAGTTAAGTAACATTTTTGGTAACTCGCATATTGGTAGTTAAAAACAGCTTTCATTAATGGAAGCTGTTTTTTTGATGAATAGAGGAAAATATCCTTCATAGGCAGAAAGAATGACAGTCATTATTTAAGAAAGCACGAGTAATAAAGCTCTTCATAAGACGGAGGGCACTGAAAAAGTCCTTTTTACGAATAAAATTAAGTGAAAACAAATCCTACATCTCCATTTAAATAATGGCTACTATCAGTAGGAAGTGCATGGAAGTTTTCAATGGGCACATAAGAACTAACCCACTTTTAAAGAGAACACCCCTCATATTAAAAAAATACAGAAGATATTAAAAGAGTACTACTGTTAACGCTTACAAAAGAATGGTTTTTCCCATACAATTTTAACTGTAAAGAAATGAAAGAACCAAATTCAAAGGGGGAAAAAATCAATGAAAAGATGGAAATCCATATCCTTATTACTTGTAGTAATGCTAATTGCGGCTCTTATGGGAGCTTGCAGCAACAGCACAGGTGGAAGCAGCAATAAAATCAGTGTGGGAATTGTCTTGCCAACTAAAGATGAGCCACGATGGGTACAGGATGAACAACGTTTTAAAGATGCCTTAAAAGACTCTGAATACACGACTGAAATTTTATTCAGCCAAGGTTCTTCTGCGAAGGAAAAAGAAAATGTGGAAACGTTAATTAATAAAGGGATTGAAGTACTTATTATTACCCCACAAGATGGGGCAGCAGCAGCGGCGGCTGTTGAGGCTGCTAAAAAAGATGGCATTAAAGTTATTTCGTATGATCGTCTGATTACGGATACAGATGCAGTCGACTACTATGTCACTTTTGATAGTGTGGCAGTTGGTGCTGCACAAGGGCAATATTTGATTGATCATTCAGAAGGAAAGGACGTACCTTTGTATCTATATGCAGGAGCTGCTTCGGATAACAACGCCTTTTTATTCTTTGAGGGCGCATGGAGTGTACTTCAACCGAAAATTGCGGATGGAACATTCAAAATTGCTAACTCAGGTGAGGCAGAAAAGTTAAAAGATAAGCAAGAGCTTAGCCGTGATGAAATGAGTAAAATCTTAGGTCAGGTTACAACAAACTGGGATCCAAACGAAGCGAAAAATAAAGCACAAACGCATTTAACAGCGGTAGGAACCGATATGAAGGGGGATGTTGCCGTCCTAGCGCCTAACGATGGTACAGCTCGCTCAATTGCAGATGTTTTTGCTTCTGACGGAGATATTTCTAGTTATACAGTGACAGGTCAAGATGCAGAAAAAGCATCTATTCAATATGTGATTGATGGAAAGCAATCCATGACAGTATTTAAAGATGTTCGTACATTAGTAACGGATGCAATGGGGATTGCTGTCGATATCTTAGATGGAAAATCACCAGAAACGACGGGTTCTTATGATAATGGAGCGATTGAAGTAAGCGCGAAGCAAACAAATGTCATTGTTGTAGATAAAGATAATGTGCAAAAAGAATTAATTGACTCAGGCTATTATGAAGCAAGTGAATTTACAGGATTAAAGTAATTTTATAGAAGGGACTTCCCAAAAAAAGCTCGACCTCAATTGGCCATATCGATTGCTTCTGGTGAAGGATATACCAAGGGAGGTCGACCCTTTCATCCATTCCCTTGTCAGCTTTTAAAGGAGGAAGAAAATGAGTGAATATATTCTCGAAATGAATGGGATTACGAAAGAATTTACAGGAGTAAAGGCGTTAAGCAATGTTAATTTCAAGGTGAGTAAAGGAGAGATTCATTGTTTAATAGGAGAAAATGGGGCTGGTAAATCGACTTTGATGAAAGTATTGAGTGGGGTCCATCCATATGGAACGTATGAGGGAGATATTGTCTTTGAAGACGAGATTCAGCAGTTTCATAAAATTAGTGACAGTGTGAAAGCAGGCATTGTTATTATTTATCAGGAACTTGCTTTATTTCCTGATTTATCAGTGTATGAAAATATTTTCGCTGGCAATGAAGTAAAGCAAGGCGGAGTGATCAATTGGAATCAAACGATTGTTGAATCGAAAAAATTATTAGAAAAAGTAAAGCTAGATGTTGCTCCAGACACACTTGTAAAGGATTTAAGTGTCGGAAAAAGGCAGCTTATTGAAATTGCCAAGGCATTAAGTAAAGATGTAAAGCTACTTATCTTAGATGAACCGACCGCTGCATTAAATGAAGATGACAGTGAAAATCTGCTCCGATTATTAAAGGAACTAAAGAAGCAAGGAATTACTTGTATTATGATTTCCCACAAACTAAAGGAAGTTATCTCGATTGCAGATAAAGCAACTGTTCTTCGGGATGGCCAAACGATTTGTACCTTAGATGCTGCAAAAGGAGAAATAACAGAAAATATTATTATTAAAAACATGGTTGGTCGAGAAATAGAGGATATTTATCCAAAACGAGATAAGAAAGAAAAAGGAAACCCTGTTTTAGAGCTGAAAAATTGGAGTGCCTTTGATCCTCAATTAGGGAGAGAAGTGGTAAAGAATATTAACCTTCATGTAAAAAAAGGCGAAATTATTGGGATTGCAGGCTTAATGGGATCGGGACGAACAGAACTTGCATTAAGTATTTTTGGAAATGCCAAATCGTATAAAATTCAGGGTGAAATGTTCTTGAACGGGCAACCGCAAAAGCTTAAACATACGAGCGATGCCATTCAGGCAGGAATCGCGTATGTAACAGAAGACCGTAAAGGAGATGGATTATTCTTGTTACAAGATATTAAGAGTAATATCTCCGCTGCTAATTTGAAAGGAATTGCGCAAAAAGGAGTCATTAATGAAAACGAGGAAATTAAGGTCGCTGACTCCTATAAAAAGTCGCTTCATATAAAAGCTTCATCTCTTGAACAGCTCGCAGGTAATTTAAGTGGAGGGAATCAGCAGAAGGTCTCACTTGGAAAATGGCTATTTGTTGCCCCGAAACTATTAATCTTAGATGAACCAACCCGTGGCATTGATGTTGGTGCTAAATTTGAAATTTATACTGTTATGAATAAGTTAATTGAAGAAGGGTTAAGCATCATTATGATTTCTTCTGAGCTAGGAGAGGTACTTGGCATGAGTGACCGAGTGTATGTCATGGCACAAACCGAATTAAAAGGTGAATTGAAAATAGAAGAAGCGAATCAAGAAAACATTATGCAGTTGGCAACACAATAGGGAGGGTGGAATGAATATGTATCAAGAAACAAAAACACTTATTCGAGCGAATATTCGTGATTATGGAATGTATATCGCTTTGTTTGTTATTATTCTTACTTTTACGATTATGACAGACGGATTATTTATCTCTTCGCGAAATATAAGTAATTTACTAGATTCAGCAGGATATATAGCCGTGCTTGCAGTTGCGATGACATTGATTATTGTCATTCGTCATATCGACTTATCTGTGGGATATGTTGCGGGATTTCTCGGAGCGATAGCTGCAATCCTATTGACCCAGGCAGGCGTTTCGGTGTATATTACCATCCCTATCATTCTAATTCTAGGAATTGTAGTAGGGCTATTTAACGGACTATTAGTAGCGCAAGTGGGAATACCATCCTTTGTGGCTACCTTAGCGGGAATGCTGATTTTTCGGGGGGCTTTATTGCAAGTAACGGAAAAAACGGGAACTATTATCATTCAAAATGATGCGTTTAATGCGATTGGTAATGGATATATTCCATCTCTTCTTGAAGTAAATGGACTTCATTTCTTATCCTTATTGGTGGGTTTAATAGGGATCCTGCTCTATATTTATAGCGAAATAACAAATAGAAGAAATAAATTAAACTATCAATTTGATGTATTGTCTAAACCAATGTTTATTTTAAAATTAGCATTTGTTTCTATTATTATTGCCTATATTACATGGATTCTTGCTGGGTATAACGGATTTTCTTGGACCGTTATTATTATGCTTGCAGTGGTTTTTGTGTATCATTTCTTGACTACGAAAACAGTACTTGGAAGGCATATTTATGCAGTCGGAAGCAATCCAGAAGCTGCTCACCTTAGTGGAATTAATGTCAAAAAAATTACCTATATTGTTTTTGGATCAATGGGAATGATGGCAGCATTATCCGGGATTTTATTCACGGCTCGTCTCCAATCAGCAACCACAACAGCCGGTACTCTATTTGAATTAGATGCAATTGCCGCTGCCTATGTAGGGGGAGTTTCAGCTGCCGGAGGAGTTGGTAAAGTAACAGGTGCTATTATTGGTGCAATCGTTATGGCATCTCTTTCAAGTGGAATGAACTTACTAGGAGTCGGCATCTCTTATCAATATATGATTAGAGGCGGAGTTCTAGCAGGTGCGGTTATTTTTGATGTAATGACGAGAAAGTCAAAATAAACTAGAAGGAGAGACAGCGGTCTCTCCTATTTTCCGCCTTTTCACTAGGACAAGCTGATGCCTCGTTTTTTCTCTATTCCCTTTTTGCTGTTATTTCCACTAGATAATGACATTTCTTTTCCAGCCAACATAACTATTGTACAATTTACAAAGCATGCTATGATGAGTTTATAGGATACAATTAATGGAAGGAGATCGATCTTTTGCGAAAAACGATTATGGTTGTATTATTAACGGTCATTTTAATTCTTTGTTATTTTACATTTGATTCAGCAAAAAATGTTTTTCGTGCGGATTGGCAATTCCCCTCCGATGATATGGTTAACAATCAAGACCAGCAACGTCTTGTCTTAATCACCCAGGAAAGAGATACCCCTTTTTGGGATAAAGTAGCAAAGGGTGCGAAGAAACAGGCGGAATTAGAAGAGGTTAGTCTTGAAGTTTGGGGGAGCTATGGCAATAATCAGGAAGATTTTCTGAAGAACATCGAAATAGCGATTCAATCGAAAGTAGATGGAATTATTGTTCAAGGATTAGATACAGATGAGTTTAAGAATTTGACGAAAATAAAAGCCTCCTTTTATGGAATCCCCATTATTACTGTTGCCAATGATGTTCCGATAGCTGACAGTTTGCGAAGAACCTATGTAGGGTCAGATCAATTTTTCGCTGGAAAAATGATTGCAGAGCAACTAGTAAGGGATATGGGATCAAAGGGGAAGGTTGTCCTCATGCTTGACTCCCAGGAGGAATATTTTCAAAAACAGCGATTGAAAGGCATAGAGGAGATACTTAAACAATATAAAGATATTAACGTTGTTTATGCAAAAACAATTGACACAACGAAAGAGCAGGTAGTTGTAACAACACAGGATATTTTAAATAAGGAGCCTGATACGAATGCGTTCATTGCTATTAATGCAAATGTCTTAGGAACTTTGGTTAAAGAAATAAGTAAGCGTTATCAAATTGATCCTTATTATTTATATTCCTTTGATGATGGACCGGAATCCATCTCCTTATTAGAAGCAGGAACCTTAGATGCAATGGTGGAGCAATCTCCTGAAACAATGGGAGAACGGAGTGTACAATTAATGATGGAATGGCTCAATGGTGAAAAAGTTCCGTTAGATAAAAATGGCTATCTAACAGATATAAAGATACAGAAGGCGGAAACTACATATGAATAGTATTCAGAAAAAAATCCTCCTGCTCACAACAATTGTCTTGATTATCATGTCCGTCATTTGGATAGCGCTTACTTATTACAATCATAAGACACAGCAACAATACAATGAGATTTTGCAGCGTTATTTAAAGTTAAACGAAGTTACCACTAGTAGCCAGAATGTAATCACTGATTTAAATAACTACATGATAAATCCATCTGAAGAGAATATGTCGCAGCTTAATCAAAGCAAGAAACGAATGGAAGAAGCAAAACAAGGGGTCATTACGCTAAGAAATGTAGAAAACAATTTTACTTTAACAAACTATGTTCATTTAATTGATAGTTTTATCGAAACAACCAATCGACTTCTGCTGTTTCTATCAGAAAATGACAGTGAAGCAGCTGCACAGGAATTTTCTGAAGTTACGAGCATATCAACATATATTTCAGAGATGTCCTTATCTTTAGTAGATACGGAGCTAAAAACCTATGACCGTTTTTATCGAGGCATTATTAAACAGTCAGGTGAAGTGATGAAACTAGGAATCTTCCTTTTGTTATTAATCATGTGTGTATTATTCTTGGTAACGTACTGGTTTTCGCTAACCATTACTAGACCGATATTTAAGCTAACCCAGGCAGCAAACGAATTATCTAAAGGTCGATTTGATTTGCAGGTGAAAGTAGAGACAAAGGATGAGATTGCCTTTCTAGCGAGAACTTTTGATCGCATGAGAAAGAATATAAATATGCTCATTTCAGAAATAAAACATAAGGCACAGCTAGAACATGAATTGCAGCAAAGCAAAATATTGCTGCAAGAAAGCCAGTTTAAAAGTCTACAGAGTCAAATCAGTCCCCATTTTCTGTTTAACACCTTAAATACGATATCTAAAAAGGCTTATTTAGAAGGCTCAGAAGAAACAAGTGATTTATTAGTTAGTGTAGCAGGAATCCTTCGCTACAATTTAAAGCAATTAGATCGGTCGGTGACACTGCGAGAGGAAATAATGGTGTTAAGGCAATATATGGATATACAAAAAGCGAGATTCACAGATAGATTACGTTTTTTTATGGAGATAGATGAATGCTGTCTAGATTGGAAAATTCCGTCGTTAACTTTACAGCCAATCATTGAAAATGCAGTTATTCATGCAGTGGAACCAAATGAGGATGGTGGTACGATTTGGGCCAGAGTAATCGATGAGAAGGACACAGTCCTAATTGAAATTGAAGACGATGGGATTGGAATACATAAGGATAAAATACAACAATTGCTTACAGAGGATTTACAGCTAGTTGAAAATAAATCAAAAGGCATTGGAATAGGATTTAGCAATGTAGTAAAAAGATTACGACTTTTTTATGGAGAGGAAGATGTCATAGCGATTAAGAGTGAGGTTGGCTCAGGAACTAAGGTGATCATTCAAATTAAAAAATAGGGTGTGGGATGATGATAAAACTCCTCATTGTAGATGATGAACAAGTAGAGAGAGAAGGAATGGAGGCAATCATTAAAAAAGGTTTTCCTGATACGAAGGTAATGCAAGCAAAAAATGGGAAAATGGCAATCGAATTAGCGGAAACATTTCGACCTGATATAATTTTAATGGATATTAAAATGCCTGGCCTTAATGGTTTAGAAGCAATTGAAAGGATTACTGCAAGCAATTCAATGATTCGATTTATTATGGTAACTGCTTTTGATACGTTTGAATATATGCGTCAAGCCATAAAGCTAGGAGTGAAGGATTATATTCTTAAGCCGAGTCGAGCAAGTGAAATAATCACAACGGTGGGCAAGGTTTTTCAGCAAATTAAAGAAGAACATAGAGCATCTATTGTCAGAAAGTATCAAGAAGAAGCATTTTTGAAAGCGTTATCTCTGGTGGAGACAGATGTGGTGACACAATTATTATTTGATCATGTCCACGAAGTGCATGTGGATATGCTTGTGGAAATGTTAGAGACACCATCTACACAGGAAATGTTTGTCATGCTAGTGCTAATGCCAACAGGGGAAGAGTCCCTTTATTCGGTCATAAAAGAGAAAATTAGAGAAACGAAAAGCTGCTGGGTAGGTGCCCTTTATGGCAGTCATCTTCCTATCATTGTGTTTAGAGACGAAAAGGTGTCTTATCGTTCACAGGCAACTGCTCTAGCTCATCAAGTGCTTTCCATTGTTAAACGTAAACGTACGAAGAAAGCAGATTGTTTTATTGGAATCGGGAATGTTTCGGATTCCTTAGAGAAGGTTCGCCAGTCGTACCACGAAGCTCTATTTGCGACAATGGATATTTCATTATCAGCAAAATATCGTTTTTATTCAGAAGAAACAGCATCTTCAAGTGAAGCCATGAGCGGAAGACTAATAGAGCACCGGAAAAAGGAATTTGCTGACCAAATTCGAATGGGACAGTGGGAAAATGTACGAAAATATATTTTATATGTTCTGCAGCACTATGAGAGAGAAGCGGCAGATGTATTGCATACACAGCAACGAATTTTAGAAATTCTCTGGATAATATCGCGAGTGATGGAAGAGATGGGAATGGAGACAGATCCCCCTTTATATGCGTATAAGCCTTTAAGCTATCGGGAATTGCAAGTAGAAACAACGAGATTGCTTGATGAAATGGTTCATTCTTTCAGACAAAGAACAGAACGATTGGAAGCAGATGCGATTCATCAGTTGAAGCAATATATTCTTTCCCATTCCCAAGAAGATATATCCTTAGATTCATTGGCTAGGAAAGTCGGTCTTAGTCCCATTTATATAAGCAAAATTTTTAAAGAAAAACAAGGGGTTAACTATATTGATTTCTTAACAGAATGTCGAATTGAGAAGGCAAAGGAATTAATAAGAGAAACGGATAAAAGTATAAAAGAAATCACCTTCGAGGTTGGCTATCATGATCCAAATTATTTTAGTAAAGTCTTTAAAAAGCTATGTAATATGTCACCAAAGGAATATCGGAAGTTATTATTAGCGAATAAGACATCCTAGATACTTTTTTCATTAACTGGTTCCTTAAAAGGAATAGCTAAAGGAAAACAACGAATAAAAAATAGGAGAGGGATGGATGAAACGGATTGGAAAACAATCATTGTTAATTCTTATGTTACTATGCATGGCAGGTGTCCTTTCTGGCTGTTATAAGGAACAAGGAAAAGAAGACGGTCATTCTCTATCCAAGTCTTCTTCCCAAACAACAAAAACAGAAGAAGGGAAAAAAAAGCTTAAAATAGGATTTTCAATGGATACCTTGAAAGAAGATAGATGGCAAAGAGACAGAGATTTATTTAGAGAAGCCGTGGAAGAATTAGGTGCAGAAGTGGAAATTTATGCTGCCAATGGAGATGACGCTTTGCAAATTCTACAAGCAGAGACGTTAATAAGCAAGGGGGTCGATTTATTAGTCGTAGTCCCACATAATGCAGAAGCAATGGCAACAATTGTGAACAAAGCGCATTCTTCTGGAATAAAGGTTCTCTCGTATGATAGATTAATAAAAAATGCCGAAGTCGATTTATATATTTCTTTTGATAATGAAATGGTTGGAATATTGCAGGCGGAAGCAATTACTAATATAGTGCCAAAAGGAAAGTATGTCTACATTGGGGGAGCAGATACGGATAATAATGCTCATCTTATTAAAAGAGGCGTCTTTCAAGTTTTACAGCCTTTTATAGATAGAGGAGATATCACTGTAGTATATGATCAATGGTCAAAAAACTGGGATCCAGAATATGCTTACAGTAATATGGAAGAGGCTTTAAAAGCAAATGATAATAAAATAGATGCTGTTATCGCAGCAAATGATGCAACAGCTGGAAGTGCCATTAAGGCCCTTAAAAAACATGGACTAGAGGGGAAAATTCCTGTCGCTGGACAAGATGGCGATCTTCCGGCAGCACAACGGATAATCCAAGGCACTCAGACTATGACTGTATATAAGCCAATTAAAGCCTTGGCAGAAGAAGTAGCGCAAATTGCTGTTCAGATGGCAAATGGAGAAATGATTCCTGTGGAAAATAAAGTCAATAATGGAAAAATAGAAGTTCCGACTATCTTGCTTTCACCTGTTGCTGTAACAAAAGGAAATATGGACGAAACAATCATAAAAGATGATTTTCATTCAAAAGAAGAAGTGTATAAAAAATAAATGATTTCGCTCCTCTTGAGTTATTGCATGTTCCATATGTTGAAAAGGGTATAATAGAAAATATCCAAATAACGATTGGAAGGGAGCTAAATATGAGTAACAGTGAAAAGAAATTAAATGCTGGCTGGAATTTTGATAACAGCTATGCTCGTCTTCCCGATGTTTTTTATTCTGAGATGACGGTGAATCCGGTCAGTTCGCCAAGCTTGGTGAAGCTTAATAACGATTTGGCAAAGACATTAGGATTTAATAGGGAACAATTGCAAAGCCCAGTGACGATACAAATATTAAGTGGAAATAAGGTTCCCGAAGGAGGCTTTCCTCTTGCTCAAGCGTATGCAGGGCATCAGTTTGGTCACCCAACGATGCTTGGAGATGGAAGGGCAATGTTGATCGGAGAGCAGATTACTCCAACAGGCGAAAGATTTGATATTCAATTAAAAGGTTCTGGCCGCACTCCGTACTCTCGAGGAGGAGATGGGAGAGCCGCTCTTAAGCCAATGCTAAGAGAATATATTATAAGTGAAGCGATGCATGAGCTTGGTATTCCAACAACAAGAAGTCTTGCTGTCGTGGCAACTGGCGAAAAGGTTGTCCGTGAAACAGATTTGCCAGGAGCCATTTTAACGAGAATTGCAGCAAGCCATCTCCGAGTTGGGACCTTTCAATTTGCCGCTTCCCTAGATTCGAAAAAGGATCTCAAAGCTATTGCTGATTATGCAATCGACCGTCACTTTCCAATGATTGAGAAAGATGGAAATCGTTATTTAGCAATGTTTAAAGAAGTGATTAAACGGCAGGCTGCCTTAATAGCAAAGTGGCAGTTGGTTGGATTTATCCATGGTGTTATGAATACGGATAATATGACAATCAGCGGAGAAACCATTGACTATGGTCCTTGTGCTTTTATGGATAGCTTTCATTTAGATACGGTGTTTAGCTCTATCGATGTTCAAGGTCGATATGCATATGGCAATCAACCGAAAATGGGGGGCTGGAACCTTGCGAGATTCGCAGAAAGCTTGCTACCGTTATTTCATGACGATATGGAAAAGGCAGTCGAATTAGCACAAAAAGAACTATATGAATTTAATACATTCTATCAACAGCATTGGCTTGATGGCATGAGAGGAAAGCTAGGATTAGAAGCGGAAACGGAAGAAAAAGATGCAGAACTAATCGAGAAGCTCCTTGGTATCATGCAAAATAATCAAGCAGATTATACAGATACTTTCCGGGCTTTAACATTAGGGGAAGTTGAAAAACTAGAGTTAAGCAAAAATCAAGCATTTATTGATTGGCACAAGGATTGGAAGAAAAGAGTAGAGAGTCAAGAAGGTGGAGAAGAAGGAGCACGTGAACGAATGAAAAAACATAATCCAGTCGTTATTCCTCGAAACCATCTTGTAGAAGCAGCCCTTGATGCAGCAGAAGGTGGGGATTTAAGTGTGATGGAAGAATTATTACAAATGCTTTCTCAGCCTTTTGCTTATACAAAAGAACAAATCGAATACGGAGTAGCCCCGCAGCAGGTGAATCCTTCGTATAAAACATATTGTGGGACATGAGTTAAATGCAATAAATATAAAGACCTTCAGTAAATGCTGAAAAAGCAATTTGCTGTCAGCTTTTTTGTTAACGGTAATATGGCTTAGGGACTGTTAAAGAAGTCTATTTTTCTGTCATTTGCAGTTCGTTTTGAGTATCAAGGGTTCGAAAGGGTCCGCACTTGTCGGTTGGGGTATAAGGTAAAGCGCATGAGTTGAAAATAGACGGAAAATTTTCGCTTATTTAGTAATTATTATTAAAAAAGGCTTAAATAGACGGAGAGATTCCGCCTATTGACCCGAAAAATGCGAAAAAGGGAGATTTTGTTTTACGTAATCGGAAAAGCTTCCCTTATTTACGCCGAAACAGGCTCTATTCTGAATTTAACCGGAAAACTTCCGCTTATTTCCCTTTTGCCGATTACTCGATTCAGGACAAAACATCTTGTTTAAAAGGGAGTGAGTCCAAGAGATCCTTATTTTAATGCATTACGGTGAACCCTACCAAAAGTAAGTGAGGGTTTTATATAAATAGGAAAACTTGTTAATTCCTAATGGCGAGTTTTCCTATTTTATACCAATAACGCTGCTAATGCCACTGTCAGATAGACACACATTTTAAAGAAAAGCATCTCAACAGAGAAGGTATCTTAAATCTTAAAGCCAATATAATCAAAAAGAACAAAAATGCTGCATGAAAAGTAGTTTATTAAGCTGAAAATGATATAAAGTAACCCCAAATAATGCTATGACGTCCCCCTCTATCCAAACATTCTTTAGTTTCAAATCGTTGATTGCAAAACTTCATTCTTTACTTCATGAACATAATTTTTATAAACATATTCCCTACCACCATGTGTTTCATACCATTGCTTAATACGATGTATATGCGCAGCATCTAATTTAATTTTTGTTTCAATTTCTTGATATTTTTCATAGCTATCGTATTCCCAAATGGCAAACACTTCTGTTGAATCTTCATTAAATGGGGGCATCCATCTGCCGATTAATCTTGCACCGTGCTTTAATTGATTAGGCAAATTGGTCTCGGTAAAATGGTTATTAAAGACTTCCACGAATTCATTTTTAACAAGGTAATATTTTCTGCGATAAAACATCGTGTTACCTCCTCCTCCAGTATTTTTCTTTTATTATGACACAAGCATGATTGCCCGTTCCATCTAAGGACAGAATAGGAAAATGAAACTTTTTCTTCATCCAATCAGTATATGTATATATCAACCTTTTTCAAGGGTAGAAAAGCAGTAAGTGGAAAAATGAGTTATGATTAGTATATTGATAGATAAATAAATTGAGGTGATTGACTTGATCCTTCATTATAAATGCCCAAATTGTGGGGGAGACATGAGTTTTAATGCAGATACTGGCAGTTTAACTTGCCCTAGCTGCGGAAATGAAGAGAATATTGAGAGCTATCCAGAAAATTTAATGTCAGCATCCTTTGAGGATAATGAGGTTAAGGAGTATCATTGTGACAACTGTGGAGCTGTTTTAATAACAGAAGCAGATACTACGGCAACCAATTGTAGTTTTTGTGGGGCGGGAGTAGTTATCGCTAATCGGTTGGCAGGCGTGCTTGCCCCTAAGAAAGTAATTCCTTTTACTATTAGTAAAGAAGAGGCAATCGTTGCTTTTCGAAAATGGTGTAGAAAAGGGCTTTTAACACCGAAAGGGTTTATGAGTGCAGATCGAATAAAAAGTATTACAGGTATGTACGTTCCATTTTGGCTTTATGATTTAAATAGTGATGTGGATGTAACTGCTTCTTGTACAAAGGTTCGGACTTATACAAGTGGAGACTATATTTATACGGAAACAAAGTATTATGAAGCGTATCGGAAAATAAATTTAGATTATGTGAAAATTCCAGTAGATGCTTCTGAAAAAATGAATGATCAACTAATGGATAAATTAGAGCCTTTTCCTTATGAACAGTTAAAAGATTTTAAAACACCTTATCTTGCTGGCTTTATTTCGGAAAAATATAATTATACCGATTCAGAATTATTACCGAGGGCGAAAGATAAAGTTAGTGATTACATTGATTCATTTGTGCACTCGACTTTCGCTGGTTACCATTCAATACATTATCGCAACAAAAATATTGATACGAAAGCTGTGCGTAGTGATTATGTCTTACTTCCTGTGTGGATGGTAAGCTATGATTACGAAAACCAAGAGCATATTTTTGCGATGAATGGGCAAACAGGAAAGGTAGTAGGAAAGCCGCCGATTAGTAAAGGGAAAGTGGCATTATGGTTTAGTGGGATTGCCGCTGGTTCGTTTCTAACATTAAAATGCGTATCCTTCTTTATGGGAGGTGGCTTCTTTTGAAAAACTTGCTAATCAAGTATAGTAGTTTACTGCTGATTGCCTTGGCAATACTGTCCGTTTTTTCTGGAATTACTGTCAATGCAGTCTCAGAAAATCAAAAGCAATTTATCTTTGATCATGCAAAGCTATTAACTGATACAGAAAGAACAGAACTAGAAAGCTTGGCAGCGGAATTAGGGGAAGAAACGGAAACAGCTTTATTGGTACTAACGCTAGATGGTACAGATGGGAAAGACATTGAACAATATGTAGATGATTATTATGATGAAGAGGCTCCTGGTTATGATCAGCCTTTTGGAAATACAGCTATTTTAGCCATTGATATGGAACAACGGGATATATATTTAGCAGGCTTTAAAAAAGCTGAAGATTACTTAGATAATTCTACGTTAGATTATATTCGTGAAGAAATAACCCCAGCTTTATCTGATGGTGAATATTTTGAGGCTTTTTCAGCCTTTATGCATGAATCAGCCTATTATCTGGTTGAAGATTCATCGAATTTAGAAAATGATTATGACTACAGCGGAATTGCTGACTCTCGAAATGAATATATTGAAGAAAACACTTCAAGTGGGATGTCGGCATTTTTCACTAATTGGCTCTTTCAATCAATTGTTTCTGTCGTGCTTGCAGGAATTGTTGTAAGTATCATGGTCTTCCAATCAGGTGGAAGAGTAACGGTGAATGGGAATACGTATATGGATAAACGAAATTCAAAGATTATAAATAGGCATGACCGATTTATCCGAAAGACAGTGACAAAACAAAGAAAGCCACAAAATAATTCAGGTGGCGGTGGAGGGATTACTGGCGGTGGTCACTCTCATAGTGGAAGCCGTGGGAAATTCTAAGCAGTTAGTTGAATCAGGAAAGGGGACAAAAAAGTGTCATTTTTTCGCAATCAATTTGCAAATGTAGTGGAATGGGAAGAATTCAGAGAAGATATGATCTTCTATAAATGGAATAATCGTGAAATTAAGAAGGGGAGTAAATTAATTATTCGTCCTGGCCAAGACGCCATTTTTCTAAACAATGGTAGCATAGAGGGAGCTTTCCAAGAGGATGGAGAGTATGATATTGAGTCACAAATTGTCCCTTTTTTATCTACTTTAAAAGGATTTAAATTTGGATTTAACAGTGGAATGCGTGTAGAGGTATTATTCGTAAATACAAAGGAATTTACCGTTAAATGGGGTACGAAAAATGCGATAAATATTCCGGCAGTTGGACTTCCGGGTGGAATGCCAATTCGAGCGAATGGAACTTTTCAGTTTAAAGTAAATGATTATATTTCTTTAATTGATAAAATCGCCGGAATTAAAAATCAATATTTAGTGGAAGATGTAAAAATTCGCATTATCTCGGTCCTAGACCAGCTTCTTATGAAGTGGATTGTCACAGAAGGCAAGGATATGTTTAATTTACAGGCAAATGCTTTTGAAATTGCGAAAGGCATCAAAGATGATCTAGATAGTCAAATGGGAGAAAGTGGTCTTACTATTACTGGCTTCCAAATCATGAGCTTCAGTTATCCAAAGGAAGTTCAGGAAATGATTAATAAAAATGCTTCCCACGGAATGGTCGGCAATATTGATAAGTATCAGCAAATTTCCATGATTGATAGCATGTCCAACGGGAAAAATTCTGGCGGTGGAGCTGCATCTGATATGGCTGGAATGATGATGGGCATGAATATGGCCAATCAAATGATGGATAAAATGAATAAACAAAGTCAAAACCAGCCGCAAACACAGAATCAAAATCAACAACAAACACCAGAAACAGCACCACCGAATGAAGAGAAAAAGCAACGACCAAATTTCTGTCCAAATTGCGGGACGAAAACAGGAGAAGGAAACTTCTGCTCAAATTGTGGATATAAGCTCGTATAGTAAGGATAACAGGACGGTTCTAGTAAATAGAGAATTGTCCTGTTTATTTTTCATGGGAATTTTCTTAACAAAAAATAAATTTAAGGAGATAATAGTTACATAATTGAAATAAGCAATAAAGAGGGTAGCAAATGAGCAGTGAGAATAATATGGAGCGTCGATTAAATACATTTATACAAGTTTCAAAAAATATTACGACGAATGATAGTCTAAAGGAATTAATTCAGCAAATTATCGAAGACGTCATTGGAGCTATTGATAAAGCAGATGCAGGTTTTTTATTACTTTGGAATGAGGAAAATCAGTATTTAGAAATTGAGGCTGCTGTCAATTTTAAGGAAGATATTTACTTGCAGAATAAGCTGCTAGAAGGAGAAGGAATTAGCGGAACTGTTTTTGCAGAAGGTAAAAGCATGCTAATTAATACAATCGAAGAAATTGAAAAAGCGATGTCTAATATGCGTAATAAGACTCTTCAATATTACTTAAAATCGACGGTTCATGCTTTAATGCCAGTTAGCTGTATGTCTGTTTTACTTGTATATCAGCAGCAAAAAATTGGTGTTCTTACGATTGATAACTTTAAAAATGATGGCTTTTTTACAGAAGAGGATTTGCGGTTTTTAGAAGCAATTGGTAGTCAGATAGCGATCTCTATTGTAAATGCACGTGCTTTCTACGAAAAACAGCAAAGAGCTCTGCAATTAGAAACAATTCTTAAACTGCATAATCAATTAAATGAGACAGTGCTAGAAGGAAACGGGATGCAATCACTTGTAAAAAGTCTTGCCCGAAATCCAAATGATTTCATTTATTATTTTGATTCATTAGGTCGACTTGATATATCTCATCCAACTTCTAGCGGCGATGTTTCATTTTTAAGCGACTGGCTTAGGGAAAATCGGAAAGTCCTGCAAATCCAGCAGCTACAGAAAATATATGAAGGGAAGGAGTTGTTTGGACAGGCATTATCTGTGCAATCTTCATTTGGAACAATTGGTTATTTAGTGATTACAGGAAAAAGCGTTCCACTCGATATTGTGGGAGAGCTTTCCTTTCAGCATGCTGCTTCTATTATTGCGATTGAGCAAATAAAGCTCCAAGAACAATTAAAGAGCAGACAAGCGGAAAAGGAAGCTTTATTAAAAGATATTTTAAACGTGAATTTAACCACAGAGGTTCAAGGTTATTTAAAAAAGCAGGAGATGATTCCTTCCAAGTACTTTGTCTTTCTTGTAATCAAAAGCAATCAGCATTCCTTTGAAGAACTAATTCAGTTTAATTTGCTAGAGGAAGGGATGCGGCAAGTATTCAAAAAAGATTTTTCGGTGATGATTTTTCCTAACCGAAATAAACTGTTTCTACTGTTAGGAGCAAAGAAGGAAGAAGCGGGGAATGTTCAAGTCATTAAACAATATGTAGACCGGTTACAAGCGAGCTATAAGGATATACTCGTTTATATTGGCCGTCCGGTTTACTCCATGCGTCACCTCCCCATCTCCTATAAAGATGCGGAATTATTAGAGAAAGAAATGGATCATTTTCAAGGAGAGGAAACGGTGTTTGACTTTCAAGCTCTTGGCTATAAGCGCTACTTGTTTAATGTACCAGAAGAAGAAGCAGAATACTTTGTAGAAAATATTTTGGGACCCATTCTTTCCCAAGTGAATAATCGAACAAAAAATGAATGGTTGAGTACCTTACAAAGCTACTTATATTCGAATAAAAATGTCTCAAAAACAGCTGAAATAATGCATCTTCACCAAAATACGGTCTACTATCGAATTCAACAAATTCAGGAAAAATTGCACTGTGACTTTGATAATCTAGACGACTTAACCAATTTAAAGGTAGCGTTGTTTTTGTATGAACAACAAGAACAAGGAACGATGGGGAATGAAGAATATTAACAACAGCATTACGGAAACATCTCTTTTAAAAAGCTATTGAAAAGCCAAACAATCAAACGAAAACTTTCGTGTAATTGTTTGGCTTTGTCTTTAGCTGAAATACATATGTCCCAGCTTCTTTTTCCTTTTATTCGTTGATCAAGCTTTCTTGTTTAATTTCGACAGATTCATTCTTTAAATAGTTTAATGATGCAGTCCCTAGTGTCTTGGCTGCGATGAGAAGTGACCGTTCATCAATATTGAATTTCGGATGATGATGTGGATAGACTTCCTCCCAGTTAGGATCCATTGCACCTGTAAAGAAGAAAGCACCTTTTACATGCTGCAAGTAATACGCAAAATCTTCTCCGCCCATAATTGGATCGCAAATTCTTACTTGTTGAACTTCCTCAATTTGTTCGGCATGTTTGATGATAAAGTCTGTTTCTTCTTTATGATTTACAACTGCAGGATAGCCACGTTTAAAACGATAATCATAAGATGCGCCAACCATTTGGCATGATGCCTGGATGACATTTCCGATTTCCTTCTCAATTAAATCACGAGCTTCATCGTGGAATGTACGTGCTGTTCCACTTAATTTTACTGTATCGGCAATAACATTGAAGGGATTTTGAGCTACAAAGTTACAAACAGAAACAACAGCAGGATGTAATGGATTCACGCGTCTTGAGACAATTTGCTGCACATTGGTGATAAATTGGGCACCGATCATAATCGCATCTTTTGTCATATGTGGTTCCGATCCATGACCCCCTTTTCCTTGAATGGTAATATCAAATTGGTCTGCAGCTGCCATTAGAGGACCAGCGTTAATCATGATGTTTCCAACTGGTTCTGTTGCCCATAGATGGGTTCCAAAAATCACGTCTACACCTTCTAAACAACCATCCTCAATCATTGCAATGGCACCACCTGGAGATAATTCCTCTGCAAATTGATGAATAAACACGATGTTTCCTTCGATGTCTGCTTGCAGCTTGTTCAATGCTTTTGCTAAAACTAATAAAGTAGCAGTATGACCATCATGACCACATGCATGCATAACGCCGTCTACCTTGGATTTATAGGGGATATCATTTTCCTCTTGGATAGCAAGTGCATCAAAGTCCGCCCGTAATGCAACGGTTTTACCTGGTTTGCTGCCTCTAAGTGTAGCAACAACCCCACGACCGCCGACACCTGTTCTTACTTCATGCCCTAATTTTTGATGATATTCTGCAATATAAGCAGGTGTATATACTTCATGATAGGATAATTCTGGATGTTCATGGAGATGACGACGAATGTCAATCATCTCTTGTTCGTATTCTTTTAATAGTGAAAATAATGCTTCCATGTTACTTACCCCTCATTTCCATTTTTACAGGCTGCTCGTCGTAATTCGTTTAAATTATTTTAAGAAGATAGGATCCCCTGGTCCTAAAGGAAGTCCACATAAATACCAGATGGAGAATAAGAGAATCCAGCTAATCGCAAAGAAGATGGAATACGGAAGTAAAGCAGATATTAAAGTTCCAATCCCAATCGACTTATCGTGTTTTCTTGCAAAGGCTAAAAGTATGGCAAAGTAAGCAAGCATTGGCGTGATTGGATTTGTGATAGAATCTCCAATTCGATAAGCCATTTGTGTTAATGCTGGGCTATAGCCTAAATACATAAACATTGGTACAAAGATTGTAGAGAGTAATGCCCATTTTGCTGATGCACTGGCAATTAATAGATTAATAAAGGAACAAATAATGATGAAGCCAATAATCATTGGCAGGCCAGTAAAGTTCATCGCTTGAAGCAATTCGGCACCTTTAATCGCAAGAATCGGACCAATATTACTCCAGCTAAAGTAAGCAATCATTTGTGCAGCGACAAAAGCTAGCACGATAAACGGAGCTAAGTCTGCAATGGATTTAAATAATTTTTCTGCCACATCTTTATCATTTTTAACCGTTTTGGAACCAATACCATATGCTAAAGCAGGTAATAAAAAGAAAAATAGCATGATAGGAACGATGGAAGACATAAATGGTGAGTTAATAACAGAGCCTGTCTCTAAATCACGTAACCAACCATTTCTTGGAATAACCATTAATAAAATGACAGCAAAATAGATGATTAGGGTAATACCTGCAAAACGTAGACCTCTTTTTTCATTGGCAGTTACTTGATCTAGTTTTTGTACCACTCCTGTGTATTTTCCAAAGCGCGGTTCCACAAATTTCACCGTAACCCAAGTAGTGACAGCAACTAATACAAAGGTAGAAATGATTAAGAAATAATAATTCATCGTCGGATTTCCAACATAATTTGGATCTACCGTTTTTGCTGCTTGTTCAGTAATGCCGGCTACTAATACATCTAACGAATTTAGAATCAGATTTGCACTATAGCCACCAGCGATAGCTGCATAGGTAGCGATAAGGCCGACAATTGGACTTCTTCCCACACTCATAAAGATGAGAGCTGCAATAGGAGGGAACACGATAAATGCTGCATCAGCAGCAATATTGCCAAGGATTCCTGTTAAAACAATTACAGGAAGGATTAATTTTTTAGGTGCACTTAACACCGTTCTTTTCATAACCGTTTGGATAAGACCTGTCGTTTCTGCAAGACCAACACCTAACATAATGACTAATACTAGTCCAAATGGAGGGAAGGAAGTGAAGTTGCTCACCATACTTGTTAAGATTTGAATAATGCCTTCACGATTCAGTAAATTAACTACTTCAATTGTTTCGCCTGAGCTCGGATTCGTAGCAGAGACACCAATTAAGGATAGTAAATAAGAAGCAATTAAAATAATAGCTGACATGATGACAAATAACGTAATAGGATCAGGTAACTTATTACCTGCACGTTCAATGACGTTTAAAAATCTGTCCGCTAGTTTTGTTTTGCTAGGCGGAGTTGGTTCGGCATAATTTGGACGTTTTTTTGCTAATTCGCTCATATGTACCTCCGTATCGTAGGGTATTTTTAGATTTTTTTAAATTATACGAATATTTAAGAAAATAATCTATGGAATAAATTCTAAATTTATTCATTATTTTTGTGTTGGGACACAAAGATAGATAGGTAGGAAAGTTTCACCTTTTCTGTTTACAATAAATAAATTATAAAGTAGTATGTAATAGGTTTAAAGATTACTAATAAGGAGTTGAATTTTTATGAGTACTCGAATGTGTTTGGAACCTGAACCGGAACCCACGGCCATGAAAGAGGAAGTCAGGAATAGCCCTTCCTTTATAAGTTTGAATACTGATAAAGATTCAACTTTTTTTGGCAGAGAATTTTGACTTCCTCTACAATAGAGGAGGTAAAAGCATGAGAAAAATTTATATTTCTACTGAAGAAGGAATGCTGAAAGAAACGGATAGCATGTTGAATGGCTGCTGGATCAATTTAATTGCACCAACGGAAAATGAAATCACGGAAATTGCTACCGGTTTAGATATTTCATTAGCGTTTATGAAAGATCCCTTGGATGAAGAAGAGCGTTCAAGAATTGAAAAGGATGGGGAAAATGTATTAATTATTGTTAATCTTCCTCTTGTTTCCTTTGATGAGAAAAATATGCCAATTTATGACACAATCCCATTAGGTATGATTATTGCGAAGAATTGCTTTATTACGGTTTGCTTAAAGGACAATCCAATATTTCATCAATTTTCAGAAGGCAGAATGAAGAGCTTTTTTACGTATAAAAAGACACGGTTTTCCTTGCAAATCCTATACTGTATGGCAACTGCATATTTAAAATATTTAAAGCAAATCAGCAAAAAGACAGATAGTATTGAAAAAGAACTTCACCAGTCCATGAAGAATAAAGAGTTATTTTCTTTGCTTAATATAGAAAAAAGCTTAGTATACTTTACCACTTCCTTAAAATCGAATAATATTGTCATGCAAAAAATGCTCAAAAGCAATTACTTGAAAATGTATGAAGATGATCAAGAATTGCTAGAGGATGTCATTATTGAGAATCAGCAGGCAATTGAGATGGCTGAAACCCATATGTCTATTTTAAGTGGTATGATGGACGCTTTTGCTTCTGTTATTTCCAATAATGTTAATATCGTGATGAAATTTTTAACATCCTTTACGATTATTTTGTCCTTGCCAACAATGGTTGCGAGCTTCTATGGAATGAATGTTCATATCCCATTTCAAGATGTTCCCTATTCTTTTACAATCGCGATTATGATTTCTTTCCTTTTATCAGGAGTAACTGCTTTGATATTTTGGAAGAAGCGGTTTTTTTAATAAGGAAGCCTGCTCGTCTGTGCTAGTTGCCTTTATTAATATATTGTTAACTCCTCCATTTTGAAGTGGAGGAGTTTTTTCTAATAAAAGGAGCGGAATTCTTTAGGGGTATATCCAGTTTCTTTTTTAAAGGTTGCTACAAAATGACTTGTATCATTGAATCCGGTTAGAAATGTAATGTCTTTTATTTTCAAATCGCGATTTGTGACTAAAATTTCTTTTGCCTTTTTGATACGATAAGCAAGGACATATTGATAGACAGAGACACCGATAAATCGTCTGAAAAGTTTGTTTAAATATTGTGGTGAAATAAAGAGACTTTTCGCTAAATCAGCGATGGCACATTTTTCTCTGTAATTGGATTGGATCCATTGAATACTTGGCGATATATATTGATGATATAAATCATTTGTTTGAAATGTTCGGTGTAACCCATGATCTCTAATGTTTAATAAGAAGGTATACACATCAATAGACAGCTTTTGATGTATGGAATTTTTGTTTTCTTTTTTTATATGGGACAACATTCTTTTCGTCCACTCACTATAGGAAAAATCAAGACAGTCATTTGCAAGATAAAAGGAATCTGTACCAAGTATTTTGGCTATACTTGGAGCGAATGTACCGTTAATAGTCAAAAAATTTGTCTTCCATCCCTTTGCTGAAATAGCTTCATAAAAATGGGAAACAAATGGGGCTATTAGAATCCCTTCAGAAGGTTTTAACCGAATTTTCTCCTGTCCAATGGTAACTTCTCCTAATCCTTCCTCTGTTTGTAGCCAATGATAATAGGGATAGCCTTCTTCTCTTATAACCATTTCCTGTTCCCATTTATAGCCAATACTTTCAATCGAAAAAGGATTGAAATCATCCAATAAATTAAAATGAACCTCCATTTATGTATCCCCTTACAATAGTTTCATATTTTTATATAAACTAGTTACTCTTATTATACTTTTTCTCCTTTGTCCTATCTATAATGAATGTATGAAAAATGACGACGGAGGGATGGAAATGGAGAAGAAATTCTTTAATCGTATATTATATGGTGGAGATTATAATCCAAATCAATGGTCAAAGGATATTTGGGAAGAGGATATGCGCATCTTTAAAAAAGCAGGCATTAATTCGGCAACGATTAATGTTTTTTCATGGGCGAAAATCCAGCTCTCGGAAGAAGCGTATTATTTTGAAGAATTAGACGAAATCATCGAAATGTTAAGTAAGGATAAGCATGATATTATTCTCGCTACGTCTACAGCTTCTTTGCCTGCATGGATGGTGAAAAAATATCCTGAAGTGGCGCGAACCGATTATGAAGGAAGACATCATAAGTTTGGACAAAGACATAATGCCTGTCCGAATAGTCTTGTTTATCAGAAGTTTGCTCGCAAATTGGCGGGAAAACTAGCAGAAAGATACGGAAGTAATCCCCATGTAACCTGTTGGCATATTAATAATGAGTATGGCGGCGAGTGCTATTGCGAAAACTGTGAGAAGGCATTTCGTGTATGGCTGAAAGATCGTTATAAAACGATTGAAGCACTAAACAAAGCATGGAACCTAGAATTCTGGGGTCATACTATTTATGAGTGGGATGAAGTAGTATTGCCGAATGCACTAAGTGAAGGAATTGGCAGCGATAAAACCGCTTTTGCGGGAATATCAATTGATTATCGCCGTTTTAACTCGGACAGTATGCTGGAAAATTACAAGATGGAACGAAATGCGATTCGGAAATATGATGCTGATACGCCAATCACTACAAATTTAATGGGAACTTATAAAAATTTAGATTACTTTAAATGGGCAAAAGAGATGGATATTGTTTCATGGGACAATTATCCAAGCTATAATACGCCATTAAGCTATACGGCGATGTGTCATGATCTAATGCGTGGTCTTAAAGATGGTCAACCATTTATGTTAATGGAACAAACACCAAGTCAACAAAACTGGCAGCCATATAATTCTTTAAAACGACCAGGGAAAATGCGTGCCCAAAGCTACCAGACACTTGCCCATGGAGCGGACACCATCCAATTTTTCCAATTACGTCGTTCAGTAGGTGCGTGTGAAAAATTCCATGGTGCAGTTATTGAGCATGTTGGACATGAAAATACACGAGTATTTCGAGAAGTGATGGCACTAGGAAAAGAACTGGAGCAATTAAGGGAGATTATAGGCTCAACAATAAATAGTCAAGTCGGCATCATCTTTGACTGGGAAAATTATTGGGCGCTGGAGTATACGAGTGGACCAAATAAAGATTTAACCTATGTAGACCAAATTCATCAGTACTATCAATATTTTTATAATAAAAATATTCCAGTCGATATGCTGTCGGTTGATAGTGACCTTTCTAAGTATGATTTGGTAGTTGCCCCCGTTCTCTATATGATGAAAGCTGGCTTGGCAGAGCGCATCACAGCATTTGTTGAAAAGGGAGGGCAGTTTGTCACTACCTTTATGAGCGGTATCGTTAATGAATCAGATAATGTATACCTTGGAGGATACCCAGGACCATTGCGCGAAATAGCAGGAATATGGGTAGAAGAAATTGATGCATTAGCTCCAGAGCAAAAGAATGGCGTTGAATTTAAGGATGGAAATGCATATACCTGTGAGTTGTTATGTGACATTATCCATCTAGAAGGTGCAGAGACCATTGCCACCTATAAAGAAGATTTTTACGGTGATACCCCAGCGATTACGAAAAATTCGTATGGTAAAGGGAATGTCTGGTATGTTGGTACCCAAGTAGAGCAAGATGGCATTGCCCATTTATTCAATCAAGTGATAGCAGAAACGAATGTAAAACCAATTTGTTCGAATGGAGAAGGACTCGAAATCACGAAAAGAGAGACAACGGATTCTTCTTATTATTTTGTCATTAATCAAAATACAAAAAAGCAATTATTACCAGAAGAGCTAGTTGGAAAGCGAAATCTTTTAACAGGAGAAATTGTGAAGGAAGCAGTGGAGCTAGGGCAATTTGATGTGCTTTTATTGAAATAGAGGTTTTGAGATTTTGAGGCTACACCGATTAAAGTTCGGTGTGGCTTTTGTTGTGGTTTTGGTGTGTGGAGGAAAGGCGTGTAATGGTTGTTGCTATGCTGGATGAAAGCCGGAATTTTTGGGGGAAAGAGGGAAAAGTGGCGTTCATCAAGGGAATGAAAACCACAATTCAAGGGAGAAGCAGGAAAAGTGGCGTTCATCAAGGAGATGAAAACCACAATCCAAAACAGAAGCAGGAAAAGTGGCGTTCATCAAGCAAAAGAAAACCAAAATCCAAAACAGAAGCAAAAAAAAAGGTGTTCATCATGCAGATGAACGCCGAAATCTTAACAGGAAGCAAAAAAAAGGCGTTCATCCAAAGAAGGAAAACCAAAATTTCAAGTAAAAAAGAAAAAGTGTCTTTTATAAACACCTCTTCTCCAGAACCGAAAGAACCATTAACTACTCACTTCACTCACTCTTCGCACAACAAAAGGATGATTTCCCCATTCCATCACACAGGATTACTATAATAAGTAATAAAATTTATATCTTGATCGTAATTCCCAAACCCTTTTCCAAATAAAGTAACGCCTCCAAGATTTTGGGCATCTTCTTTTATTTCTACCTTTAGATCCCACATCCCTCGTTGTTCATCACGAAACTCGTCAATGGTAGTGTCTGATAATTTTTTTCCATCTGCATAAACACCATGCTTGGTGATGCGGATAGTAAGCAAGATGCCGTATTGATTGGTTTCATTTGGCCACCAATCAGGGGTGAAGCGGCCTCTTGTATCAGAGAAGTCTCCTGGGCTAGTCCAGGTACATAGCTCTTTTCCATTTAAGGAAAAAGTAATGTCAGATGGCCAAACATTATTGGAATATGGAAACTCAGACGATGCTTCTAATACAACATCTATCATCTCAAGCTTATCCGTCTCTTTTAAAATAGACGGAATGCGATATTCAATAAATCCCTTTGTAAACCAAAGGATAGCTGCTTGATTTTTTTGTGGATCCATAAAGTATTTAGGATCGTCATATTCGCCAATCGATTTTGTTGTAGTAGCAAGTCCACAGGTTGGATAAACATCAAAATTAAAATAATGTCCAACAGGAATTTCTTGTTTATAGCTTTCATAGGCAGAGTAGATCTTTTGCGGAAATTGTATTTCGATTCGATCTACTTTTAAGATAACGACTTTTTGTAGACCGGATTTACCAGGGATTGTTTCGGTTTTCACTAAACCTGCATCGCTCATTTTTGTGATATGTCTACTGACTATCGCACTACTTATATTCAATTCTTTTGCTAATTCCCCAATATTCATTTTTTTCTTGGATAATAATTTAATAATGTTTATTCGAGTAGGACTGGATAGAACCTCGTACACAGGGATAGAATTTTCCGATATATCTAAATGCATGTGTGATTCCCCCTTTTATTACTCTTATATTACTACAGTGATAAGATAATGGCAAAAGAATTTATTTTATATAACTGATTAGTTAACTAAAATAATTAAAAATATTAAAATAGTATACTAATAAGTTATTGACAACGGTTTCAAATTATAATATATTTTATTCGTAAGTTTATCTTTGAAGTATGTAACTGGCAATGGATAATGAGTTAGACGTAAAGGAGGAAATGATACATAGATTAGCCTGTTATCTATTCACGTTTTTCCAAAAAATAATAATGGAGGAATAACAATATGCAAGTAAATTTATTATTAGATAAACAAGGACCGAAGATTAGTAAACACATTTATGGACAATTTGCGGAACATTTAGGGCGGTGCATTTACGAAGGAGTATGGGTTGGCAAAGATTCAGATATTCCAAATGTAAATGGAATTCGTAAAGATGTAGTGGCAGCATTAAAGGAAATTCAAGTACCAGTAGTTCGCTGGCCAGGTGGTTGCTTTGCGGATGAATATCATTGGAAGGATGGAATTGGGCCAGCTGAGAACAGAAGTACAATAGTTAATACACATTGGGGTGGCGTAACAGAAAATAACCACTTCGGTACACACGAGTTTTTTGAATTAATCCGTCAGTTAGAATGTGAAGCATATATTAACGGGAACGTTGGTAGTGGAACTGTTCAGGAAATGCAAGAATGGGTCGAGTATATGACGATGAACGGAGAGTCGCCAATGGCAAATCTTCGTAGAGAAAATGGTCAAGAGGAAGCATGGAAAGTAGAATTTTTTGGAGTAGGAAACGAGTCTTGGGGCTGCGGCGGAAATATGCGTCCTGAATATTATGCAGACTTATACCGTAGATATCAGACATATGTGCGTAAGTATGGAGAGCATAATATTTATAAAATTGCTTGTGGTCCCAATGTAGATGACTACAATTGGACAGAGGTATTGATGAAAAATGCGGCAAGATTTATGGACGGACTTAGCCTACATCATTATTCTATCCCAACAAGAGTATGGCAGGATAAAGGAATGGCGTTAGATTTCCCAGAAGAACAATGGTATTCCGTTTTAGAACATGCACAGTATATGGACGAGTTAATTACAAAGCATAGTACAATTATGGATAAGTATGATCCAGAAAAACGTGTTGGCCTAATCGTAGATGAGTGGGGCGCTTGGTATAACGTAGAACCTGGCACAAACCCAGGCTTCTTATATCAACAAAACACGATTCGTGATGCAATGCTAGCTGCTATTACGTTAAATATTTTCCATAAGCATGCAGACCGAGTCCATATGGCGAATATTGCGCAAATGGTGAATGTATTGCAGGCAATGATCTTAACAGAAGGGGAAAAAATGATCAAAACCCCTACTTATCATGTCTTCGATTTGTATAAACATCATCAGGATGCAGAGTTAGTTGATTCTTATGGAGATGAAAGTAACCATGTAACATACACAGCTTCTAAGAAGGACGGAAAATTAACAGTTTCCCTATGTAACTATGATTTAACGGAAACGAGAGAAATTACACTTTCCAGAAAAGAAGGGGAATTTGTAGTAGTAGAAGCAGAATATATTACTGCTGATACAATGAATGCCCATAATACATTTGAACAACCAGATGTTGTAGCAAAAAAAGAGTTTACTAGTTATATAGTAGAGAACGATACATTAAAGGTCACTTTACCACCTATGAGTGTAGCAAGCATCGTAACAAAGGAAAATTAAGATGGCTTGTGTGGGTTGTGAGATAAAGGAACAAGTTAGTCGACTAGATGTTGACGCACTTGTTCGAGAACAGCTTTCCTTCGAAATAGATTTAGCCGAGGAGGAAGTAAGAGATCAGCGGTTGAGCATATGTGAACAATGTGAGCACCTAAATCAACACACATGTGGAAAATGCGGATGCTTTGTCCGCTTCCGTGCTAGCTTAGAAAAGAAAAGCTGTCCAGTTCGAAAATGGTAGCTTTAGATATTAGACAACCGTGAATATTACTTTATAAATAAGAACGGAATAAATATTTTTGCGAAGGTTAGCGTATTGCTGCCTTCTTTTTTTGTGTACCTATTAAGGTAGCCTTTTTTTTTACGAAAAATAAATTTCATAATCCGAAATTTTTTCGCGAATTATAGTGAATATTTTCATTATTTGTAATACAATAACTCTTTGTGGGGAGGAGAAAGAATGAACTTATTAAGAACTACTTTACAGCATTTTAAACCATATTGGCGTAAGTTATTGATTGCCTTATTTTTCTCATTAGTTGGTGGTGCCTTTACGATTTTGCCGCCGATTTTTGTAGGGAAATTGGTGGATGAAGTAATTGGAGACAAAGCATTAGCATTTATTTTATGGATAGTATTCGGAATATTAGCAGCATTTTTAGGAAAGGCGCTATTTGAATCCTTACAAGAATTTGTCCAGGTGAAAATTGGATTTGATGTGATTACAGATATGCAAATTCGTGCGTTTAAAAGGCTTCACAGAACACCGATGTCCTTTTTCTCAAAGACGCCTCGTGGGGATATGCTATATCGACTAACCCATGATGTAGAATCGATACAAAATTTAAATAATACGGTTGTACCTAGGATTCTTCAACAAGTAATTAGTGCAGTAGCAGCTTTTATCACGGTATTTGCGATATACTGGCCTGCTGCGATTGTGATGTTCATTGTATTTGCCATTTATATTCTCCCATCCTTTAAGTTAGGGAAAACAATGCGGAAAATGAGTGCGGTACAAAGAGATATGAGTGCTGACATGTATCAGCATTTGCAGGAAAGTATCGAGAGTGTTCGTTTAGTAAGAACCTATCAAACGCAAAAAGAGGAGATTGCTACACAGGAAAAGAAACTGACCAATTGGAAAAATTATTCTATTCGAGCGGCTTTAATTGGAAAAGTCAATTGGCGTCTAGGGAATTTATTTAATATCGCTACTCCTGGTGTCGTGATGCTGATTGGTGGATTAGCCATTTGGCAAGGGAATATTACCGTTGGAACACTCGTTTCTTGTTTGAACTTTATTCCAATCATGTTCCAGCCTGTTCGTTCCTTAGCGGAAAATGCCTTAACGATTCAACAGGCAATTCCAGCGTTGCAAAGAATATACGAATACTTTGATCTGCCAGAAGAGCATGAACAAAATCTTCCGAATTTTGGTGCAGTTCAAGGGCAATTAGATTTAGATAATATTTGGTTTTCCTATCCAGGGAGCGACAAGCAAGTTTTAAAAGGTGTATCTGTTTCAGTAGAAACCGGTAAGCATATCGGCATCGTTGGCACGAGTGGTGGAGGGAAAAGTACGCTTATTCAAATTTTGCTTGGTCTATATGAGCCGGAGAAAGGCACAGTGACCATTGATGGGAAAAATTTATTTGCCTTTAACCGCAATAGTTTTCGCAGGCAGGTTGGAGTAGTCTCACAGGAAACCTTCCTATTAAATAGTACGCTTCGCAATAATCTTCTTTATGGAAAGCCTGATGCAACGGTGGAAGAGCTGGAGCAGGCTGTTGAAGCAGCAGGATTAAAGGAGTTAATTGATTCCTTGGAGGATAAGTATGAAACGGTTGTTGGAGAACGTGGCTTGAAGCTTTCTGGGGGACAAAGACAACGAGTTGCCCTTGCAAGAGCGATTTTGCGTCAGCCACCAGTGTTAATTTTTGACGAAGCTACATCTTCCTTAGATGGAGAAACGGAAGAAAAGGTTCAAGACTCGCTGGAGCAATTAATTCCAGGAAGAACGACAATTACCATTGCCCATCGATTGATTACAGTTAGAAAGGCGGATACGATTCTGCTGCTTGATCAAGGAATGGTTGCCGAACAAGGTACACATGAAGAACTATTAGCCTTAAAAGGGCAGTATTATCAATTATATCGAGCACAATATAGCGAGCTAGAGAAGGAGATGATTGGATGAGTAAGCAGAATATCTCCAAACAAAAGAAAATCGGTGATGGCAAACGTGTTATTCAATTTTTAATGCCCTATAAAAAATGGGTAATTGGAGATTCGCTTGTTATTGCTATTAGCCAAGTTTTTTCAGCATTAATACCGACTTTAGCACTGAGCTGGCTGATCGATACGATTCTTCCAAGTGAGAATAATACGTGGCTATGGGGATTAATGTGGCTACTGGTATTATCTGCAGTATTAGATTTAGGCATGATGATCATTGATGAATATTTTTGCCATATTACTGCGAAGTCTGTGACAAATAGACAAAAGCTACGATTATTTGGGCATTTGCAAGTGCTACCTTTTTCGTTTTATCAAAATAATTCATCAGGAGAATTATTAGCACGAACTTCTGATGATCCAGATACCCTTCATAATTTTTTAGCATGGGAAGGGTCAACTTTTATGGCAAGTGCACAAGGGGTAGTGATTTATAGTATTGTATTGCTGTTCATCCATCCTTATTTAATGATCACAAGTGTTGTTCTTGGAATTCTGTTTTACTGGGCATCCAACTATTTAGGGGCTAGAACGCGAGCTGCATCCGCGGATGCTAGGGCAGAAGCTTCCAGATATTTAGAGAGATTAAGAGAATCTGTAACAGGTATTCATCTATCACGAGTAATGGGTGTTTCCGATAGTGAAGTGGAAAGTGTTGTTTCCATTAGGGATTCTTTTGTAAAACATTCTTTACGAGAATTAAAAGCAAGAATGCAATCAGTAGTTGTGATTGCAAGCTATAACGGCTTTGCATTAGGACTTGTTTATTTTATCAGTACTCTCCTTATCTGGAATGCTGATTTAACTAGCGGGCAAATGTTAACAGCAGGCGGGTTAGTAACGATTGCAGCAAATGAAATGCAACGTCTCCTTCGGAATTGGCTTTCAGTCAGACGAACAGGACCTGCTTTGGATCGTTCCGATATCTTGCTTTCTCAATCTGTATCAGAAGCAGAAACGAAGCAAGGGGTAAGAGGAGAAAGAGCAAGTGGCGATGTGCGCATGAAGGACGTGTCTTTCGTTTATCCGGATAAAGAAGAGAGTGTATTAAAAGGTGTTTCTTTTGATATTAAGGCAGGGGAAAAAATAGCGTTAGTTGGTCCGAGTGGTTCTGGGAAATCAACGATTATTGATTTGCTCTTTCGATTATATGACACAACAAAGGGTTCTATTGAAGTAGATGGTCGAGAGATTCGAGAATGGGATACAGACTGGCTTCGCTCGCAAATGGCAATTGTTACACAGGATGTACAAATGCGAAGTGGCACGTTGGCAGATAATTTACGAATCGGAAAATCAGATGCTACAGACAGAGAATTGTATGATGTTCTCCGTGCGAGTGGTTTAGGCGAATTACTAGATACCCTTCCAGATGGACTGAACACAAAGGTCGGAGAAAGAGGAAGCTTACTGTCTGGCGGGCAGAAACAGCGTCTATCTTTAGCGCGGGCAATTTTGAAAGATGCACCAATCCTTGTATTGGATGAAGCGAGTTCAGCGCTAGATCCTATTACAGAAGCAAAAATTAATGAAGTAGTTTTAAAAACAGCGAAGAAACAAACGATTTTCATTATTTCCCACCGACTATCAACAGTACTATCTGCAGATCGTATTATCGTATTAGATAAAGGTGTAATAGTCGAAGAAGGTACACATAACGAGCTATTAAAAAATAATAATGGCGTATACACACGACTATTCAAGCGGGAAGCAGATATTGGAGAGGCGACTGTTAATCAGAAAGAAACACAGCTTATTTAAATAATGGCAAAGAACAGTATTTCTTTTGGGGATTACTGTTCTTTTCGTATGGTTGATTTTTTTTAAGACGAAATAAAGTTGGAGAAAGAGGGGTTCTCAGAGCCCGTTTTGTCAAAAGAGGAAGGAGAAAGGTAATAGAGAAGGCCGCTCTGAGCCCGTTTTGTCAAAAGAGGAAGGAGAAAGGTAATAGAGAAGGCCGCTCTGAGCCCGTTTTGTCAAAAGAGGAAGGAGAAAGGTAATAGAGAAGGGTGCTCTGAGCCCGTTTTGTCAAAAGAGGAAGGAGAAAGGTAATAGAGAAGGCTGCTCTGAGCCCGTTTTGTTAAAAGAGGAAGGAGAAAGGTAACAGAGAAGGCTGCTCTGAACCTGTTTTGTCAAAAGAGGAAGGAGAAAGGTAACAGAGAAGACCGCTCTGAGCCCGTTTTGTCAAAAGAGGAAGGAGAAAGGTAACAGAGAAGGCCACTCTGAGCCCGTTTCGTCAAAAGAGGAAGGAAAAAGGTAATAGAGAGGTCCGCTCTGAGCCCGAGTTGGCATTAGAGCTAGGCAAAAGGTAACTGACTCTTCCCGACAGAGCCCGCTTCCTATTTTTCAAGAAAGTAAAAAGTGCTATAGTTATCATATCGTCAAAATATTCTGAGAGAGTAGGGGAAATACCATGAAAAATACATTAAGAGAATCCTATAACAAAACCGCCTATAAATTAGGTAATCATGGCAAAAGAAATGTACAAGTACTAAAAGAAGCGTTCCAGCAAATAGACGAAAATGTAGAAAGTGATATGTATGGACAAGGACAAATAATAGAAGACTTTCAGCAAAAAATGGCCAATCTTTTCGGAAAGGAAACAGCAGTTTTTTTTCCAAGTGGAACAATGGCACAGCAAATTGCTTTACGAATATGGTGTGATGAAAAAGATTTAGGGAAGGTTGCCTATCATCCATTAAGTCATTTAGAAATTCATGAACAAGATGGATTAAAGAAGCTTCATAAAATCGAAACCATTCTATTAGCTGATGAAACGAGAGTAATAGAATTAGAAGATATTAGGCAAATGGAGAATGGAGTTGCCTGTGTGCTGTTAGAATTGCCTCAGCGTGAAATTGGTGGTCAATTACCAAGCTTTGAGACATTAGAGGAAATTTCTCGTTATTGCAAAGAGCATGGAATTAAACTCCATCTCGATGGGGCAAGATTATTGGAAGTGCTCCCCTACTATCAAAAAACAGCAGCCGAGCTATGTGCGTTATTTGATAGTGTTTATATGTCTTTCTATAAAGGAATCGGCGGAATTGCCGGGGCAATATTAGCTGGAAGTAAGGAATTTACAAGCCAATCAAAGGTTTGGAAACGACGATATGGCGGTGACTTAATCAGTTTATATCCATATATTTTGTCTGCAGATTATTATTACGAGAAACGAGCGCATAAAATGGCTGAATACTATGAATCTGCCCAAGAGCTAGCAGCATTTTTTAACGGATGTGAAGGAATTAGTACACTTCCAATTGTGCCAGTTTCTAATATGTTCCATGTGCATTTTGATTTGGATAAAGAAGCAGTAGAGACTATTTTGACAGATATTCAAGAAATAATGGGAATAGGAATAAGTGGCTATGTAAAAGAAATAGCTGAAAATACTTCTTCTTTTGAAATTAGCCTAGGTGATGCCTATCAAGAAGTTCCGATAGAGGCGGTTCGAAAAATGTTTGGTTTACTAGCAGAAAAAATAAGCGAAAGAAGGAGGGGGGAATAATGGAAATAATCCAGCAATGGGTTCAAGAGGATAGTGATTATATTAGAAAAAAACTGGTTGCTTATAATATGGAGCAGCTGCCAGAAAAATTAAAAAGTCCCTATGAAAATATTAGTTTTGTTGTAAAAGATGATAATGGCACAATTGTGGCTGGGGTTACTGGTCATATGTTTTGGCATCATATGCATGTTGATTTCTTATGGGTGGATGCAAGTGTTAGAAAAGCAGGATATGGCAGCAAGCTTTTAGCGAAGATGGAACAGACTGCGAAAGAAAATGCGTGTGCATTTATCTATTTAGATACCTTTAGCTTTCAAGCACCAGCCTTTTACGAAAAGCATGGCTACGAAGTATTCGGGACTTTAGATCGTTTTCCGGAAGGCGTAAAACAATACTTTTTGCAGAAAAGATTAGTGGAATAGAAAAAGTCTGAAAGTGAAGAAGAGGATTGGTTGATAAATTGAAATTTTGGCTGGTATATCATAAATTTCACTGATATTAGATTTAGCAAGCCTTATTTCCCTATCCCTTCACCCTAATTTGGAAAAAATAGGGTTGATTAGTAATCGATATATTCCTATAATTTGAATAGTAAGAATTCTTAGTCGGTAGTAAAGAAAAAGAAAGGAGATCTATGAGAAAATTTGCGAAATTAATCATCTATTATTTACTTGGCATGATTGCAATACTTGCTTTAAGCGTTTTTCCAAAATATTTTCAAATGAGAAATTTTCCAGAGGGAGAGGGATATTTTTCAACACTGCTGTCTTTTTTATCAAAGGAATTTTTTCAGAAGGATAGATGGGTATATTCCTTAAATGGGGTAGATGAAAAGCCAATTTTGGATGTTTTATGGCCGGCTTTTGTTTATTCGATGGAAATTCTATTTGGTGCATTATTGCTAGGATGTGCTGTTGCTTTTATTTTATCACTCTTCTCTTTTTTTCTACCCAAATTTCTATTGCAGCCAATAAAAAGAATCCTAGATTTCATTGAATCAATTCCAGACATAATTATTGCGACACTTCTGCAAGCTCTAGTCATCTTTATTTTTGTACATACTGGTGTAGAGATATTTGAAGTGGCCAGTTATTCAGATAAGGCATATTTAGGTCCGATTATTACCCTTGCTATTCTTCCTGCCATTTCATTATTCAAAATTCTTATCCTGATGATGGAAGAAGAATTTTTGAAGATGTATGTAACTTTTGCAAGAAGTAAAGGGATTCACAACTTTCCGATTTTACTGAAACACATACTTCGAAATATTATTCCAGTCTCGTTCCATCATTTGAAAATAATTATATGGGGATTGTTATCTAGTCAATTTATTATCGAACGGCTCTTTAATGTACATGGATTTACTTATTTTCTAGTAGAAAGCTTTTCGCCAATGACGATTGCTGTGTCCCTGCTGCTTATATTCACGCCGTTTTTTATTATTTTTCAACTAGTCGATATCGTGATGAACGAGGAGAAAGAACCGACACGTGAACTGAAAAAGGAAGCATGGAAAGAGAAGCTGACCTTTACGCATTTCGCTTCTTCCTCTAAAGTATTTCTTATTAATATCAAGGATGGATTCCAACAGTTTAGCTGGAGAAGCCTTTCCTTGATTCGTCCAGTAATGTGGGTAGGAAAGATGTTTGGCGTACATATGAAGAACTGGAAATTTGCTGTGGGAAGCTTGTTTTTTATCGTGGTAATTGGGTATAGCATTCTTTACTCTGTCACAACTAATAATCATGTTGATCAAATGAACTTATTATATGCAGAAGATGGAGCGACCCTAATTGCTGCTCCGCCGTTTGCGCCAACAGAACCTTTTTTCTTTGGGTCTGACAAAATGGGCTATAGCCTTTTTGATCAAATTGTTATTGGGGCAAAATATACCTTGCTTTTTGCCCTGCTTATTGCATTTTTACGAGTAATTGGTGGATTACTGTTTGCTGTTGTTTATTCTTTTCATGTCAAACCTCAAGTGCAGCATTGGCTGGCAAAGATGGTAGATTCCATTCACTTTATGCCATTAAGCTTGATTGCCTATATTTTGCTAAGACCGATTCTGTTACCTGGCTTTGACGGATTCAGCTATTCCTTTTGGGAAAGGGTCTTTTTAGAAACGATGATTTTGACTTTACTAGTTGTCCCTTTAACTACTGTATTATTAGGGAAAGAAATCAATCGCGTGCTTGATTATGAATTTATTGCAAGCGCTAAGGTGATGGGCGGTGGGAAATTTCAAATCTTTACTCGGCATATTCTCCCCCACTTAGGTCCAAGACTTACCATTCTTTTTGGACAGCAATTTATCCAAGTGCTGTTAATCTTTATGCATTTAGGCATTTTTGATTATTTCTTTGGTGGAACTAAATTGTCCATGGACCCCATGTTTGCAGATCCTCCTCAATCATCTACCTATGAATGGTCTGGATTAATAGGACAGGTTGGCAGAGGAGCCCTTGCTTCTGGACGGTACTGGTATTTATTTATACTTGTTCCATTTATTATTGCCATTTTTGCAATGCAGCTGATTGTACAAGGGGTAAAAGAGGTTCAGCAAGTAAAAGTGGGAGTAGTCTTTAAACAACCAAGTGCTCAGAGGAAAAAACAAAAGACAGAATCAAATGCTGTAGTTCCATCCATTACAAAAGAAAGTTTTACACAGATAGGGAGAGAGTCAAATGGAAATCAGGCAATTACACCTCCATGATGCAAAAGCATATTTTGCACTAAGATTAGAAGCGCTGAAAACAAATCCAGAAGCATTTGGATCAAGCTATGAGGAAGAAAAAGACTATTCAATCAGTCGAACGGAGAACCGGTTAACCGATCCCACTTCTTTTGTATTTGGGGCATTTGCTGAAAATAATCTAGTCGGTGTCTTGACCTTAATGAAGGATACGAAACAAAAAATGAGTCACCGTGGCCATTTATATGCAGCTTATGTTACCCCTTTACACAGAGGTAAAGGTGTCGGGAAACAGTTAGTACAAATAGCAATTAATAAAGCACAGAAGTTACAAGAGATAGAGCAGTTATATTTAGAAGTAGTTTCTGATAATATCCAAGCCAAAAAGTTATATGAGTCCTTGGGGTTTGAAACATATGGAATGGATCGAAAAGCATTAAAAGTTAGTGGGAAATATTATGATGAAACATTAATGGTTCTCTATTTATATTAGATTTTAGACTGTGGTTATACTTTTACTAGTAGAAGTTTGACCACAGTTTTATTTTTTAATAGGGGGACTGTACAAATAAAATAAAAGAAAATATTATCATAAAAAAATTTTTAAAATATAAACAATTGAGTAAAAAGTCCGATATATTATTTGTAAATAAAATTGAATTATTCTGTAAATTACTTTAGTATTGTACATATAAAGTAATAAAGTACCTTGTTTTTAGTGAATCTCTAATTCTATTTTACTAGTTAATAAAGCGCGATAGTTTAATTTTAATGAAATAGATGAAGACAAACAAAGCATATTATTTTTATAAAAAAGGAGAGAATAAACATAAAAAACCAAAATCACTATTTCGGAATATACTAGAATTTGTTTCGAGATAAGTAAGCGGAATAAAACTCTTAGTAGTAGGGGTCTTAATCATCAAAGGGGAGAACTTGTGATGGCAAAAATAAAGTTTAAAAAACTAAAAATAGCTGGTCCTAAGAAAGAAAAAAAACCTAAGCAATCTAGCAAGCTTATTGATGGGAAGTTTAAGATTTTTGGTAAGTTTACATTAAATAATAGTAAGCTATATAAGTTAAATAATGTATCGATTGGTTGGAAATATGGATTTACCTTACTGTTTGTTTTTGCACTTTTAACCATTACTACTATTCTAGTAACGACACGTTTAATCCATATTAATAATAGTATTGAGAAATTAAATAAAACCGATGAAAGAGCACTTATCATAACAGAGATGGGTTCTATTACCCGTGAAAAGAGTATTAGTATCTTAAATTATCTCGACTATCAAAACCCTACATATGTGGACGAATATCAAGTGAGTATTACTAAATTTAATGAATATGAAGAAGAGATAAAAAAAGATATTCGAAATTCGGAAGAGCAAGCTTTATTTGATGAAATCGTCGAGCGTGATAAGAATATGAATGAACTGTTCATCGATCAAATTATGCCTGCAATGCAAGCGAATGATCGTTCTGCTATTAATTCCTTAAGCTTAACAAATACAACGATGCGTAATAGAACGATAACGGCTTTAAATAAACTGCAAGAATTGGTACAAGTTAGTCGTACAAAAGCAGCAAGCGATACGGTTGATAGTGCGGCTATTGCGACAAAAACCTTAATTATAGCGATGATAACGGCTCTAATTATCGGTACAGCCTTAATTATCATTATAAGTCGAATCATTTCTCGTAATTTAAAGAAAGTTGTTCAAGTTAGTGATACGATTGCGAATGGTAATTTAACGGCTGAAAACATTAACTATGAAGGCAAGGATGAGATTGGAAAACTTGCTCAGTCGATGAATAAAATGAGTAGTAATCTCCGTATGGTCATCCAAAAGATATCAGAAGTATCGATTACCGTTAACAAACAGAGTGAGAACTTATCTCAATCTACAAATGAAGTGACTGCAGGAAGCCAGCAAGTAGCGACTACTATGCAGGAATTATCATCTGGAGCCGAAAGCCAAGCGAATACGGCAAGTGATTTAGCAGCATCGATGGAATCATTTTCAGGCACAATTGGTGATGCATATACGCAAGGGGAGTTAATTTATCAATCATCTAATAGGGTGTTAGGTATGACGAATGATGGAAGTCAATTAATGGAATCTTCTATTGAGCAAATGATTATTATTAATAAAATTATGAAGGATGCTGTGGAAAAGGTTCGAGGCTTGGATACGCAGTCTCAGGAAATATCGAAGTTAGTTTCCGTCATTAAAGGAATTGCCGATCAAACAAATTTACTAGCTTTAAATGCAGCGATTGAAGCAGCACGAGCTGGAGAGCATGGGCGCGGCTTTGCAGTGGTAGCGGATGAAGTAAGGAAGCTTGCAGAGCAAGTTGCATTCTCCGTCACAGACATTACAAACATCGTAGGAAGCATTCAAAAAGAATCAAGTGTTGTAACTGAGTCGTTGCAAGGTGGCTATGAAGAGGTAATAAAAGGTGCGGAACAAATCAAAACAACGGGTGCAACATTTAATGGTATTAAAAATGCTGTAAATGACATGGCAAATAGCATTGAAGTGGTTTCAGAAAATCTCGCTTCCATTTTAGAAACAAGTAAAGAGATGAATCGTTCTATTGAAGATATAGCGGCTATTTCCGAAGAAGCTGCTGCAGGTATTGAGCAAACATCAGCCTCTGTTCAACAAACAAGTAGCTCGATGCAAGAGCTGGCCGATAGTTCACATGAGTTATCTAATTTAGCAGTAGAGTTAAATGGATTAGTAAAGGAATTTAAAATCAAGTAATGATGGAAAGTTGAGAAACGAAACAAAGTTTCTCAACTTTTTTATGACCTAACTTTTCGGAAAATAAAAATTTCGGGTATAAAAATAAATGGTAGTATGCTATGATGGAGGAAATAAATCTCATTGGCTTGGTATTTGTTGCTGATGTCTTAGGAGAGCGATACTAAATGGAAATTTGGAAGCGGAATTTACTTGTTTTATGGATAGGGGTTTTCTTTACCTCTGCATCATTTAACATGGTAATTCCCTTTTTGCCAATTTTTCTTCTAGAATTAAATGTTCACGAAAACACAGAGATTTGGTCAGGAGTATTGTTTAGTGCAGCGTTTTTTGCAGGAGCATTTGCTTCTCCATTTTGGGGAAGGCTAGCAGATAAATATGGAAGAAAACCGATGATTATTCGAGCTGGATTTGTGCTTTTTGTGGTGTACACCTTAGCTGCTTTTGTTACGAATCCTTATCAATTATTAGTACTTCGAATTCTGCAAGGGTTGTTATCTGGTTTTATTCCTGGAGCAATTGCATTAATTGGAACGAATACCCCTTCTGATAAAACAGGTTATGCTTTATCGATGATTTCCACTGCTTCTGCATCAGGAGGCATAATGGGACCATTGATTGGAGGGGTGATTTCGCAATTAGTTGGAAATCGGCTTTCCTTTGCGAGTGCGGGACTTCTTGTTTTCATTGCAACATTTTTGATCATTTTCTGGGTAACAGAGGATAATTTTTCGCCGAGTAAAGAAAAAGGTTCTGTTAGAAATGACTTGCGAATAGCCTTTTCGAATAAACCCCTTATGCTAGTACTCCTTTTAACAGTGGTCACCTCCTGTTCTATTATGACCATTGAGCCGATTCTTCCTCTTTATATTTTGGAGGTGGGTGGTTCGATGGACAAAGCTTCCTTATTAGCAGGGATTATCTTTTCTCTTCCTGGTATCGCGAGTGTCATCATGGCACCTTATTGGGGGAAATGGGCAGACAAGGTTGGATTTAACCGTATCTTATTTATTGGATTATTAGGTGGGGGACTGGGTACCTTTTCCCAAATAATCTTCAGCAATATTTGGGGCTTCTCGATTACCCGTTTTATTTTTGGCCTTTTCTTCTGTGCTGTTTTTCCGGCATTGAATGGATTAGTTGTAAAATCCACAGCAGAGAATTTCCGTGGCAGAGCCTTTAGTCTTAACCAAACAGCAACTCAACTAGGCGGAATGTTTGGACCGATGGTAGGAGGATTCCTTGGAGGGATTTTCCCTACGCAGTCTGTTTTTATCGTAACAGGCATATTGTTGTTAGTAGCAACAGGAATAGCCTATAAAAAAGGAAATGTGTTTAGAACAACCATAAAGCAAAAGGTGAAAATCGTGACCCACGGAAAATAACAGACAGAGACTTCCAATGCTTTAGATAGCATGATAGGAAGTCTCTTTTTTTGCCGTGAAAATTTCACCATTCAGCTTACATATTTCTAATGGGGCAAGAAAGAATAAAGGATGGAGGTGACAATCATGGCAAAAAATAAAAATAAAAATGCTAAACAAGCAGTGCAGGATGATACATCCCGGCAATTTGATCATGAATTTGCCAATGAGCCATTAACAGCAGCGGAGAAATTAAATAATAAAAAAACAAAGAAAAGACAATAAGCGTAGCTAAAAAGTATCCTTCCAAAAGGGGTACTTTTTTTCTGCTTAATGGGAGGTAAGATTGATTTCTTCTTATAGCAGGAAAATATATGGGGGAAATAGAAGGTAATATCATAAATGATAGGATGATTTCTTCTTGGAAAATTTTTTAGAAAGTGTGGAGAAGGATGGAATATTTACTAAATAGTGAAGAAATGAAAAGATGTGATGAAACAACGATTCAAAAAATTGGCATGCCATCTATGGTGCTCATGGAAAGAGCAGCTCTTTCTGTCGTCGAAGAATTGACTTCCTTTGATTTAACTAGAGTACTCGTTGTATGTGGTTCTGGAAATAATGGGGCAGATGGGTATGCAGTGGCAAGGTTATTGCATTTACAAAATATTAAGGTGGATGTTTTATTTGTAGGCGATGAACAGAAACGAACAACAGAAAATAAACAGCAACAGAAAATAGCCGAGTATTATGGGGTAAGCTCAGTAAAGGAGATAGAGAATAATCCATACACAACGATTGTGGATGCCTTGTTCGGGATTGGGTTATCACGGCCGTTAAGTGGAAAATATCTAGAGATAATAGAGCAAGTAAATCAAGCTGAAGGGGAAATCCTCTCTGTAGATATTCCTTCAGGTATTTCAGCAGATAATGGAAAAGTGATGGAAAACGCCATGAAAGCGACACTAACAGTAACATTTGCGTTTCGTAAATTAGGCCTAGTCCTTTATCCTGGGGCAGAATATGCGGGGAGTATAAAGGTAAAAGATATTGGGATTACGAAAGCAGGATTTGAACGGATATTTCCGAAAATATATACCTATACAAGCGAGGATTTAGAGAGAATTCCGAAACGTCATTCTTATTCTAATAAAGGTACATATGGAAAAATAGTAGTGATTGCCGGTTCTAAAAATATGAGTGGTGCAGCTTATTTTTCCGCAAAGGCAGCTTATAGGATGGGAGCAGGTCTAGTAAGAATCGTGACTCCAGAAGAAAATCGGCAAATACTTCAAACCTTGCTTCCAGAAGCCATTGTAACGACTTATCAAAGAAATCAATTAGAAGGAGACTGGTTAACAGAGGCGATTAATTGGGGGAGTGCCATTGTCATAGGACCTGGAATGGGTGTATCAGAGGAAGCTAAATATTTGTTAAGTAAACTACTTTCCATTAGCAAAGTTCCCCTAGTGATAGATGCTGATGCAATTACAATCGTAGCTAAGGAACCAGAGCTTTTGCACGATCATGGACAAAAAATCATTATGACTCCACATTTAGGAGAGATGTCTCGCCTCACTGGTAAACCAATTCCCGAGATTGCAGATGATATTATCGAAGTAGCAGAAAAATTCGCGGCAGAAAAGAAGCTAACATGTGTATTAAAGGATGCAAGAACAATCGTAACAGAGGGTGCTGGAAATACGTATGTGAATACATCTGGGAATAATGGCATGGCGACCGGTGGTACAGGAGATGTACTAACAGGTGTGATTGTCGGTTTGCTTGCACAAGGGTTAAGCGTTGCAGAGGCAGCGAGGTTAGGTGTCTATATTCACGGCTTGGCAGGAGATGCTGCAGCATCCAAAAAGGGACCTTATGGATTGTTGGCAGATGATGTATGTGATGCGATAAATGAGGTAGTGAGATAAAATAGGGATACGGAGGAAAAGAATGGACGCGCGGATTAAAGAACTAGTAGACTTTACAAAAGATCAATGGGGACTATCGGAATATTATTTAGGAAGGCATCGTTTATTTAGAAGGCTAATGTTGGATGGGGAGACGTTGTATTTCTTAAATATGGAATGGTTTCCTAATATATATGCCGATTGGACAGATGAGGAGGAGAATCCTGAAGGGGCAGCCTCTATTGATATAAACATCCATTCAAAGGAGTTCCACTCAGCTATTTTTGTACAAGGCCTGACCTATGCGGAAAATGGAGTTATTTTTCTAAATAAAGACATAAATGAGATTAAGGATTGGCTCACTGATTTCACTGGGTTAAATATAGAGAAAGATTTTGTTTGCCAGCAAACAGACGAAAGGGAGTTTTACTTTCAGGAACAGTGGAATGGCATTCCATTATCCCCATCTTGTTCGATAAATGTAGAGTTTAATGAAAACGGAGAGCTAACTTTTTATTCGAAAAACGTTAGTGTGTTATCGAAAAAGAAAGATTTGCAAGACGCATTTACATTATCATTATTTAGTATAGGGGATATCGCAAAGGAGCAAGTTGTTTTAGCAAAATTTCCTGAAGCTGATGGTACGATGATCGTATATGGCGTCGAAGAAACGTACATCAGAAACGATCGTAATGGAAGTCTTCCATTTATGCAGGAGCATGGTGCATGTCGAAAAAATGTAAACAAAATCTTGGGATGGGAGGAAGTAAGAGAAGATACTTTTGAACGGGCATATATACAGTGGGGGAATGTGGTGAGTATCGATCAAGCCTATTTGATGGAACCCGATCCAGATTCCTTGCCAATAACGGATGAGGAGGTAGAAAAATCGATACAAGCAGTAATAGCATTTTTGCAAATGAAGTATCCGAATGATTCAGGTAAATGGACACTTACCTATTTATCTCGAGAAAATTCCTATTTGCATGCATACCTAGAGCAAAATACTGCACCAACTCTTTTTCCAGGGAAGTTAATCGTTTTCCTAGATACAGAAGGAAAGGTAGTAAATTATATGGACAAAAAGGAATTATGGGATAATTTGGACGTGAAAGAAGATGAAGCGATTGAGATGAAGGTGAGTAAAGAGGAGGCTTTTGAGAAGCTACAGCCATATTGCACGCTAACTCCATACTATGTGTATGATGCACATGATAAAAATTGGGTACTATGCGGAAAGCTTGACTGTGATTACTTTGTAGATGTAGAAAGTGGAGAAGTCAGTAAGTTAGGTGCGTCTTTCTTTATTAATTAATAAGAAATGATATCCGTCAAATGTGGATTTTAATAGAAGGCACTGTTATAACTGAATGATTATTTTTTTTGTGTTTGAAAAATAAACGGTATAATTCCGTTTAAATGGAAAAATACTCCTATTTCCTTAAAAATAAAGGAGGTTTTTCCGTCTATAGTATCCAAATCCTTGGATTTTGTCTTTTTTAGAGCAGTTAATCGGAATATCTCCGCTTATATCTGCTACTTAAGCTCACTCTATATACATTAACCGGAAATTCTCCGCCTATGATTTCTCATACCTACAAGAAAATCAACAATGAATAATAGCTAAGCCTGATAGAAAAGGAAGTTAGAAATCAATAACTTCATTCGAAATATTTAACACGAACAATCATCAAAGGTTTTTAAACAGAAGGAGGAAGAAGAATGGACTCTTCCCTTGAATTACAAATGCTCATCCAGTTATTTGAACGAGCTGCACTTTTACTTATTACCTTATTTTTTATGACGAGAGTTCCGAAATTTAAAGAAACCTTGCAAAAGGATCATCATTCTCCTACAGAGCTAACGTTAATTACTTTGATATTTTGCGCATTTGCTCTATATGGTACCTATTCAGGAATCCAAGTAGAGGGTTCAATTGTTAATATCCGAACAATTGCAATCATGTCAGGCGGTATCCTGTTTGGCCCATGGGTTGGAATTGTGACAGGGATTGTATCAGGGGTTCATCGTTACTTAATTGATATTGGTGGTGTAACCTCTATCCCTTGTTTAATAACGAGTATTTTGGCAGGGATTGTATCAGGCTACATCCATCAAAAAGTGAAAAAAAAGAGCCGTTGGATTTATGGGATTGTAGCGGGAATGCTATGCGAAATGCTAACGATGATACTTATTTTACTAATGGCAGACCCCTTTGATTTAGGGATAGATATTGTATCCAAAATTGCCTTACCGATGATTCTAGGACAAGTTAGTATCGGGTTAATTGTCTTAATGATTGCTAGTGTAGAAGGGGAAAAAGAAAGAATCGCTGCACAGCAGGCACAGCTAGCTCTTAATATCGCCAATAAAACATTGCCGTATTTCCGTTCCATTAATGCAAATTCCTTGCGTACAATTTGTACGATTATAAAAGAGGATATTCAGGCAGATGCTGTGGCAATAACGGATACAAAGGATGTCCTTGCCTACGTAGGTTTTGGAGAAGAAAAATATAAAATTGGTCAGGAAATTATTAGTGATTTAACGAAAGACACCATTCGAAGCGGAAAGATTACCATTCGAAATAATATCGCTGATCATCATACCCCACAAATTCATTGTTTATTGGTTATTCCGTTGGAAGAAAGAGGCGTTGTAACTGGTACTTTAAAAATCTATTATCGAAAAGCATATACGATTACAAATACGCTCCAAACAATGGCGATTGGCTTAGCGCAAATTATCTCAACACTAATGGAAGTTTCAAGAGTAGAGCAGATGAAAGAAGAAGCAAATAAGGCGGAACTTAAAGCATTACAAACAAAAATCAACCCACATTTCTTATTCAATGCTCTAAACGCGATTGCTTCAACGACCCGTCGTGATCCAGAAAAAGCACGAGAATTAATTATTAATTTATCAGGCTATATGCGTTACAACCTAGAGGTAGGGGAGGAGCTTATTGATATTCAAATAGCCCTGCAGCAAGTAAGAGACTATATCCAAATTGAAAAAGCACGTTTTGGGAATCGACTACAAGTGAACTATGAAATAGATGATACACATATTAAGCTTCCTAGTCTGCTTATCCAGCCGTTAGTGGAAAATGCCGTTGTTCACGGTATTTTAAAGCGCAAGGGACCTGGAATTGTCACGATAGCAGTCAAAGATTTAGGAGAAAAGGTTCGAGTGAGTGTACGAGATACAGGGGAGGGGATTGATCAGGAAGTGATTGATCGCCTCGCAAAAGAAGAGGTATCATCAAAACAAATCGGTTTAACGAATGTCCATCAACGAGTAAAATTAATGTATGGAACAGGCTTGATCATTCGAAGATTAGAGCCAGGTACGGAAGTTTATTTTGACATAACGAAGGAGATAGCATGAAAGCAATTATTGTAGAGGATGAAATTCCAGCAAAAGATGAACTAGAATATTTAATTCAAACTCATAGCAGTATTGAAATTGTTGCCTCATTTGAGGATGGTCTAGATGTGCTTAAATTTTTACAAGCGGAAGAAGTCGATGCCATTTTCTTGGATATTAACATCCCTTCTTTAGATGGAATGTTTTTAGCAAGCAATATTAGTAAATTTGCAAAAAAGCCTTATATCATTTTTACGACAGCCTATAAGGAGCATGCAGCACAGGCATTTGAATTAGAAGCATTTGATTATATTTTGAAGCCATACGAAGAAAAGCGCATTGCGGCGATGCTTGCAAAATTAGAATCAGCATATCAAAGAGAAAGCAAAGGACCAGAAGAGGTCACAACAGAGGTAAATCGCCGTATCAACCTGCGCAAAAATGAAAATATTATTGTGACAGATGTAAATGATATCTACTATGCGGAAGCGAGTGAAAAAGTAACAGTAGTTTATACAAAATCAGAGGAATATATGATGCCAATGAGTATCTCTGATTTTCACGATAAATTGCCGCAGGATACTTTTTTTCGCTGTCACCGTTCTTATACAGTGAATCTTTCGAAAATCCATGAAATTGTGCCATGGTTTAATCATACTTATTTAGTTCGATTAAAGGATATGAAGGCAGAAATACCAGTTAGCAGAAGTAAGGCAAAAGCATTTCGACAACTTATGCATCTGTAATTACCATTCATTCCGAATATAGGGCATTTCATTCTGACACCGGTTTCAAATAGCTTTCAGGCGGTATAATTTAACTATAAATAGAAAGAATAAACAACCTTTTATAGTAGAAAATACTGTTTATAAACCGAGTAGAAAGAGGAGATCGGAATGAAAGAACGAAATGGAAATCGCCTTCTTATAGTTATTGGTACAATTATTGTTCAAATGGGATTAGGCACCATTTATACATGGAGCTTATTCAATCAACCACTCGTTGATAAATATGGATGGGATTTAAGTGCAACTGCAATAACTTTTTCGATAACAAGTTTTGCACTAGCATTTGCTACCCTTTTTGCAGGGAAGATTCAAGATAAATGGGGATTGCGTCGATTAATTGCTATCGCTGGAATTTTCCTCGGTGGAGGATTAATGTTAAGCTCTCAAGTATCGTCTTTATGGATGTTATATCTTGTTGCAGGAGTAATCGTTGGTTTTGCCGATGGTACTGCATATATTACTTCCTTAACGAATTTAATTAAATGGTTCCCTGAGAAAAAAGGATTGATATCCGGTATTTCTGTAGGGGCGTATGGAACTGGTAGCTTAGTTTTTAAATATTTAAATGCTAGCTTTATTGAATCATTTGGTGTTTCAACAGCCTTTTTAATCTGGGGTATTATCGCATTAGCTATGGTAGTGGGAGGATCATTCCTCTTAAAAGAAGCGCAAGAAGTAGAAACAACCACAGCTTTAGCAACTGGTCAAAAGAATTATACTGTGAAGGAAATGCTGAAAACGAAACAAGCATACTTACTATTTGTTATATTTTTTACCGCATGTATGAGCGGGCTGTATTTAATCGGAATTGTCAAGGATATTGGTGTTAGTCTAGCGCATTTAGATGTTGCGACAGCAGCTAACGCCGTTGCGTTAGTAGCCATATTCAATACAATTGGACGTATTATTCTTGGAGCATTATCTGATAAAGTAGGACGAATCAAAGTAGTTTCTGGAACATTGGTAGTAACTGCAGTTGCAGTCACTGTTTTAAATGTAGTGCCATTAAGTTTTCCATTATTCTTTGCCTGTGTAGCAGCAATTGCATTCTGTTTTGGAGGAGTAATTACCGTCTATCCGGCCATTGTCGCTGATTTCTTTGGTCTGAAAAATCAAAGTAAAAACTATGGAATTATCTATCAAGGTTTTGGATTCGGTGCACTGGCTGGATCTATGATTGCAGCAGTACTAGGAGGATTTCATGCAACCTTTACGGTTATTACGGTATTATGTGTGATTTCATTTGTTATTACATTGATTATCGAGCCACCATACATGAAGACAGAACCGAAAGAGAAAAAGACACGCCAGCCTGAATTGGCAAATCGCCTTGGGTAAAAAAGAAAAGTGAATAAAGAAACGAAAAGAAGCCAGTTATGATAATCGTAACTGGCTTCTTCCTATATAATTACTTATGCAATTGCTGTTTCTTTTTTGTGTTTATTATTTCTTCTATTGTTAAATTGATTTTTAATATATGGCATTACGTAACGATCAAGACCGAATTTACCAGCATTTGCACCTGCTACGATTACGAATATTGCTAATAGAATCATTTGTCCATTTGTGCTTACTGTTCCACTAAATAAGAAGGCGAAGTTCATTACCATCCCCATTAATGTTGCGAAGCTTGTGAATATACCAAGGATTAATGCAATCCCTACTAGTACTTCTCCCCATTGAACTAAGAAACTGAATAAATCTGCATTTGGAAGTGCTACATGCTCAAGAAATGTTGCCCACCAGCCTTGTACTGCGGGATGATCTCCTGTGCTACTTGCAATTGCTCCTTGTAGGAAGCCACTTGCGTCAAAGCCGCCACTTGTTATTTTTCATAGCCTGCATGGATAAATTGATAACCAAGATAAATTCTAAATATCGCTAAAATTCCTGCCACCACTTTATTATTTCTTAATAGGTCTAACATTTTACTCCATCTCCTTAAGATTCATTATTAGTTTTTTTATTCGGTTTGTTTGTTCACTATTTCACATTATTTTTACAAGATCTTGTTTGTTTCTTACTACACTTATATAATAACACCATTTCTAACGTAAGAAAGATGTTTGTGATGTAATTCACATTTAGTTCACAAAGTTATGTCTGAATTGTGAAGTACCTTAATTAAGTATGGGCAACATATTCGAAAGGGATTAGACCACTGAAAAACGGCTAGCTAATGATTATTGATAGTAGTCAATTTCTAAACTTAGATGTTGAATCTGTTTTTCGAGTCGTCCCCTCGCTTTTCAAAGACCCTATATATCAATATGTACCTTTTGCAACCCTTGGAAATGATAAACATAAGTCTAACATTTCCGGTTTTTTTCTATCTATTACATTCCATATCTAATCGAAACCTGAAACATATTCCTAGATTTGATAGAATCAAAAGGATCAAATCATTTTTTTATGCTTTTCCACATAGATATAGTTTAAGGGACAGTATAACAAAATACGTCTTTAGTCGTAGACGATATTCCATTTAAAGTCTATAGCAAAAAATAGCCTGTTTACGTTAAAATAGAATTAAATAAAACGTACATTTTTGAAACAAATGTTGATTAGAAACGTATAAAAATTAAAGGAATACAAAGGCAGGAGTCGATTATAGTGAACTCATTTTTAATGTTTTTAGTACGAACAGGCATCTCTTTTCCTGTAGGTGCTTTAACATGGTTAATCAGTTATGTGGGATTTGACCAATATTTCTTCCTTTCCGTTGCATATGGGATAGCAGCAACCGCTGTTACTTATTTTATCTCCGATGGTGTAATCAAACATCAGCTAATGGTAAGGCAAGGATTATCAAGAAAAGAATATAAATTTATCCAGACACAATTAAAGGAAGCGAATGAGAAAATTAGTCGTTTAAATCGACATGTATTTGCCATCCGTCACTTTCCTTCCTTTAAACAAAGAATCGATTTAATGCGTGTAACAAAGAAAATCTATCGATTAACGAAGGAAGAGCCACGCCGTTTCTATAAAGCGGATAAATTCTATTATTCTCACTTGGATTCATTAGTAGAGATTGCAGAGAAATATGCACTGTTATCAGCTCAACCAAAAAAGAACAGAGCATTACAGGCGACTTTAAATGATACAAGAAGAACATTAGAGCAGCTTTCAAGAACGCTAGAAGACGATCTTCATGAAATACTGTCAGATGATATTGATGATTTACATTTTGAATTAGATGTAGTAAAGCACACATCTTTTAAGGAGAAAGACACTGATTTATTAGATGAAAGCAGGCGGCCTAAATGACAGATGAACGAGAAATGAAAACTATAACAGATGATTATTTCTCTGACCCTTTAGGAGAAAGCAATAATTTGTTGTTAAAAAAAGGCGAAACAGCTGAAACTGTTCGCCTTATTGATGTTTTGCCACCAGACAATCAGAAGCGGGCATATGAACTGGCGGCTAAACTTGATCCGACTAATCACCGAATCATGATTTCTTACGGGGCAGAAGCTCAGAAGAAATTGCTTTCTTTTTCTCATATGATGATTGAACATGTACAGCGAAAAGATGTTGGAGAAGTAGGCGATGTTGTAGGCGAATTAATGGAAAGACTAAATGAAATAAATCCAGATGAATTACGTGTAGAGAAGAAAGGATTTTTTCGCAGATTATTTAGTAGGCCATCTAGAAGTGTTCAGGAAGTCCTTTCTAATTATCAAAAAGCGAGTGCGCAAATTGACCGCATGAGTGTTCGTCTCGAGCGCAGCAAAAATGTCCTGACTGCAGACATTCATTTATTAGAGCAATTGTATGAAAACAATAAAACGTATTTCCAAGATTTGAATGTCTATATTGCAGCGGCAGAAATGAAATATGAAGAAATGACTGAAAAGCTTATTCCAGAGCAAAAAAAATTGGCGGAAGAGTCAGGGAATCGAATGAAGCTACAAGAGGTAAATGATTTAATTCACTTTGCTGAATTACTCGAGAAGCGTATTTACGATTTAAAGGTCAGCAGGGAAATTACAATCCAAACAGCTCCACAAATCCGCTTGATTCAACATACGAACCGAACTGTTATTGATAAAATTCAGTCATCAATCATGACCTCGATTCCCTTATGGAGAAATCAAGTTTCCATTGCTTTAACTCTTTTAAGGCAGCGTTATGCGATTGAAACGCAAACGCGAATAAATACAAATCGGGTAGACTCAAATGTAAGAGAGATGGCCACGATCGCGAATGAAAATCGATCAGCGATGCAGGAAATAGAATCATTAAAAGAAACACAGCATAAATTGATGAATTCGTTAGAAGAGACGCTACATATACAAGAAGAGGGTAAGCAGAAACGAAATCAGGCAGAGCAAGAGATTGTTCAAAGAGAAGGTAATTTAAAGCAAGCATTGGATACTGCTAATAATAGGTATTAAAAAAAGCTGGATAAATGGAATAGTTCCTTGGACAAAAGATTGGGTAAAACAATACTATGAAGAAGAAAAAATACTTAAAAATATTTTTAAAGATGAAATTCTTGATATTTACCATATAGGGAGTACAGCTATACCTACAATAGGTTTTGCCAAACCGATTGTAGACATCTTAATTGTTATAAAAGATATTGAAAAAATGGAGTTATACAACGGAAAAATGAAGGTTGTCATTTGGGTATGGGCCAAGAGGTGAAAATGGAATTTTAGGCAGAAGATATTTTCTAAAGGCGAAGGAAAAAAGAACTCACCATTTACATAGTTATCAAGCGGGAGATGGAAATAGTAGGAACAGTTTAGATTTTAAGGAATACTTAATTAAACACCCAGAGGATGCCAAAAGTTACGGGGATTTAAAATTAGCTAATCAGTTCCTGAATGATATCCATAAATATCAAGATGAAAAAGAGTATTTTGTTAATAAATTAGTTGAAAAAGCTATAGATTGGAGGTTAAAAAGAACTTCTTGTTGTTGAGCTAAAGGGTGATTATGTCCAAGATCAGCGGCCAAATATGTTTCTTTTCTTATGTAACAAACGGGGACAGGATAGTGGAAGAAGGATAGCAATAAACGTTTGAAAAAAAAATCGCCGATGAGATTATGGCGTTTTTTTTATTGTTTAGAAGGTAAGGGATAATTAGGAATCAATTCCGAAATAGTTTTTAAACCCTACCTTCCCTAAAGCAGTGATAGTAAATTTCACGTGAATTTTTATTTGGCGTTATCCACTTCAATACCATATACCAGGGCTTTCCTGAAATAAAAGGAAAGCCTTCTTCTTATGTCGCTAAAGGGGCAGGTTAGTGAACAAGACTTTTAATAAATTCCTGTAATTTGGAGAGAATAGGAATACTAATTTTTTTAAGGATGGATCTTATTGTACATTATAATCAATGTTTTCTATTTGATAGCAGCATTTAAATGGGGAGATTGGAGGAATTGGAAACTTTATTATCCGACAATACTCTTCTTAATCATTGGAGATTTTCTATATAACTTTCTCCTCTATAAAAAATCAATGTGGTTGTTTCACGATTTAATCTTACCTAACCATACCATCATTACAATTTTAGCTATGGTTGTATCTTACTCTGCGACCGTATTAATTTACCTAGGGAGGTTTCCAGAGGAATGGAATAAACGCTTCTTATGGTTTTTATTATGGGTAGGAATATACTTATCTGCTGAGTATTTTAACAGTAATTTTGGGTTTATTACATACCATAATGGATGGAATATATTGTGGTCTGCACTATTTACAGGTATTATTTTCGTTATCTTACCAATACACCAAAAAAAACCTTTGTTAGCTTGGATATTATCAATAGTGATAATATTATCGCTGTTTACTATCTTTGATGTGAAAATTAGTGAAATGAAATAAAAAACTACAACGGTATCCTTGGATTGAGTTTGAGAAATTATTTAAACGAAAGGGGGAAAGAACTTAGATCCGGTTGTAATTAGCTGTTTTTATTTAATGAAAGTGGATTAAATAGAAGTTTTTATGAAGTGTTTCACGTAAATTAACGGGTAAGATAATGCAAGAAGAAGTTTAAAAAAGCCTGTATCAATGATTACTTGGTAATCTACGATACGGGCTTTATTTATAGGTAAATAATTCTCCAAATATATATTTAACTACTTGAGGAGTTCTTATTTTATTTGGTTGTTTGATAAGATTTTCTTTATCCTTCTGATCTCATATACAATCCAAATCGTTTGAATGTTAGCTAAAATCCAGCCCGCCAAATGCGAGACAAAAAAGCCAAATGTTATTTTCTTACTTGTAAACATAGCGGAAGGCTTTAATTTCATCAACTCACTTATTTCTTAATTTTTTATTAGAATGCCAACGTTAAAAAAAATAGGATACAGTATATAACCTGTATAAATCGAAAACCTTGTGAAGAAATGTACTTAAAGTAACGGCGGCTTTCCATAAATAAAAGGGAAGCATTTCTTTTGTATCGCTATAGTGCAGCATTCCAGTAATAAGTGAACTTTGCTTATAGTAGAAGAGGGGCAGGTTACTTTAATAAGTTCATCTAAAAATGTACATTTATGGTAAAGTATAGAGAAAAGGGAGTGATTTGTATTGACAGTGTGAAATTATATGCAATTACAATTGTTGAAATAGTAATTTCCTTATTAGTGGGATTTTTCTTGACCGAAATGGTATTAAGCAGAATATATGAAAACTTCGGTATACAGTATTTAGGAAACATTGGCGTTGTTTGGTTTGGATTATCTTTTATATTATTCTGTCTATATACATTGATCCAAACTTATTTAATATCTAAAAAGAGTTCATTACTGAATGGACGTATTAGCTCTCTTACTTTCTGGGTAGTTTTTATTTGGTCTGTCTATTCCGTAATTTCACCTTTTATTAGAGGTGAAATTTAACTAATGGACAGTAAAATTATAGTTTATATATTTGAATCAATTTCATAAATTTAACGCTTAGAGCCTCAAGGTCTCAGAGACACAAAAAAAGGAGTACCTCCCCAAAATGTCGAATTTAGTAAGCACTACACAAACTAATAAGACTGGAGGAAGACTCCCTATGACTATTATACGACAAGGAAGCCTATTTGACCTACAAGAATTATATCATTTAGAACCTACCCAACGGTTTGAAGCTGTTTTTTCTACCATTGACATCGAACCGATCTTCGCTGTGGTAACGAAGAAATCGCGTTTTGGAAGGCCTGTTGGGCTAAACTATGCAGCGATGATTTATTCGCTCATCGCTAGAATTACGGAGCGAATTCCGTTTATTAAGGATTTAGTGAAACGGTTAAAATATGACATGATCTTTCGTCTCGACTGTGGGTTTTTAGTTTCAGACTCTATCCCCTCAGAAGCAGCTTATTCTAGAATGATTACTGTTCTTTGTGAATCCGATGTTCTTGAAAATGTGCAAGGAACACTGCTCCATCAAGCCATTTCAGAAGGCTTTGTGGAGGATGACACAGTTGCCATTGATGCCACGCATGTACTAGCCAAAGATGCAGCACCTCCAAAGGAAGAACAGCCAAAATCGGAACCGAAAAAACGTGAACGTAAATCAAAAGAAGAGCGTGAACAATGGCTTATCGAAAAAGCAGAACAGGAAGCCAACCTTCCACTTTATGACAAGAAAATAGAAGAACAACTAGATATTCCTCTGGATGAACTTCGAGCTGAAATTCCTCAAGATCCTCAATGGGGAATCAAGAAAAACAGCCAAGGAAAAAATGTTTTTTGGTATGGCTACAAAGCTCATTTAGCTGTAGGGACAAAGAGTCAGTATATCTTTCAATCTCTTCTATCTTCCGCTAATTTAAATGATGGAAAAGCTGCAATCCCTTTATTAAAAGGACTTCACGAACACGTTTTGTTTCCTTCCATGCGTTATCAAACAATGGATGCAGGTTATGATTTTGAAGCGATTTATACCCAAATTCATCGAATGGGGCATCAATCTGTGATTGCTTATAATAAGCGGAATGAACCCGAACCTATTGGATTTGATAAGCACTTCGCCCCTACATGTGTTCGAGAGCATTCTTACCGTTACGATAGCTTTGATCATCAGTATGAAACGTTAAAATATACACGTCCAAAAGAGTGTAAAGACTGTCCGTTAGCGAATGATGGTCTTTGTCAGAGAGTATACAAAGTAAAAATCACAACCGATCTTAGAAGATATACCGCACCAGCTCGTGGGTCAAATACTTGGAAAACCATCTTTAAACGACGTACAGCGGTTGAACGAGTAAATGCCTATCTTAAGGGTTATTTCCAGCTCAATAATGTTCGTTATCGTACTGGGAAAAGAGCGAAAGTCCATTTTGATCTCGTGACGCTTGTTTATAATGCTTCCAAGTTAAGCGCAGATAGGATTAACCGTAAGTTAAGTAAGCAACAAGCAGCTTAAAAATTTTATAGGAGATAAAATTCTGTAAGTCTGTGTTTCTTTAAAAGCTCGAATTATGAAATTAACTCATTTAGTTTAAATTAAAGTTTATGAAAAAAATACTTAAATAAAGGGAAGGCTTTTTCTAATGTCGCTAAAGGGGCAGGTTGTTTAAATAAGGTTCCTATTGTACTAACTATCTTGGAGATTAAAATATTTTTAATAAAAGAGGAGTATTTTCTATGAAGATAAGTAAACAACACGCAGAACACTACATATGGGGAGGTATTTGTGATGGATGGCATTTAATAAAAAATAAAGAATTAAGTGTCATTCACGAAAGGATGCCCTGTAACACATCAGAAGTAAGGCATTTTCACGAGCAAGCACGTCAATTTTTCTTTGTTTTATCTGGAATTGCCACGTTAGAGGTCAATGGTGAACGCATAATTTTGAATCCTCAAGAGGGAGTTGAAATAGCCCCTTTAATCCCACACCAAATGATTAATGACTCAAGTGAAGATGTTGAATTCTTAGTAATTTCTCAACCTACCAGTAAAGGCGACAGAAACGTAATTTGATTTGTTATTTAACTAATGGGGAGGTTAGTGTGAAGTAACCTCAGAGTAGTACCATTATTTTCAATGGTACTACGATATACTAAATATAACCTTTGTAAGAAAATTACTTTTGGTTAATTAGATAAAAATATCTGGAGGGAAAATGAGAAAATTCTTTTCGTTTTTATCTGTAATATCAACCTTAATAGGCCTTATTATGTTTATTTCGTTATTTCAGAATGATGAAGAACTTCTTAACACTCTATCATTTGGAACTAATGGAAAGACCTTTTTTATTATGCTAAATCTCTACAACTTTATGGGTTTGCTATTATCAAGCGTTTTTTCATTGAAAAAATTTATTTTCTACCCAATTTATTACTGAATGACGACATTCCCTACATATTGGGCAGTTCCGCTATCCGTATTGAGTGTCACATCAATAACATAACTACCTACTTCTGACGGATAATTAAAATCTAAACTTTTTTCATCTATGTCTATTGTTGTACTCTGTCCATCTTTCCAAAGTAAAACAGTTATACTTTCAAGTAAAAAATCTTGATTGTCAAATTGAACACTATCATTATCTCCAGCTTTAACTACTACTTGTCCTTGTTCATTTGCCAATTCAAAAATGTCGTCAGTTTTAACGGTACCATCTTCTGAAGTATCTCCCTTTGTATCCCAATTGATATTTGCTTCTTTTAACTCTAAATCACTATATGTTAGTGATACAGTCGGAGGTGTATAGTCATAATTTTCTCCTATGCACCCCGATAATAAAAAGGTTAAAAATAACCCTGTAGTCAATTTGTAAATTCTATTCACTCAGCTTCACTCCTGACATGTTTTTCTTCTATAATTCTATACAATTTTTTACAATCTATAAATTTACTTTAACACAAAATATGATTTTCCTATTTTAAATTGAAAATAACGAACGATCTAAGATGAATAATATCTTTTATATCAAAGACTTTATCAGTTAAACCTAACCTTTGTGCAGTAGTGAGTTCTTTACCATCGGCAGATTTATAAGTTTCACAAAAGTTGTAATAGGTTCTAAGAATTGTCAAGGCGTATTGAGCATACTTTGGATTGAAGTTGGCGTAAATATAACTTTTTCCGTTACCCCTTGCAGTCATTAACGGTCTTTCAAAGGATAGACAGCCTTCTACGAATTTGTTGAAAAAAAATATGGGTGGCATTGTCATTCACATTCATTCCTATTTTTGTAATATCCTTCGGTTCAAGAAAAGATATATCGATTGAGCAATCGATGAAGGTTCTTGTGGGTAATATTAAAAATCCAAACGATTATTCTTTTTGCAAAGTCATTCAAATGGTATTCTTTATAAACAGCCATTCTAAATTTTGATAATAAGTTCCAACACCAATTTCTAAAATATCGCAGGTACGACTGATTGGCATTTTATTTAAAAATAATTTTGACAATGGTTATTGTCACTATGTGATTTAAACTGCTATTATATATTTTTTTAACATAAAACATTGATATATCAACAAAAATAAAGGACTAAATCACTATGCGATTTGGTCCTTTATTTACAGCGTTATTTCGACTGTTTCTCCAGAATAACTGAACTACTTAATGTTATTTTACCTGTTTTTTTACATTTTCTCCACGGTATCAGAACTAATTATGCAGAAATGACAGCCTTTTTTAAATACCCTTATTTAATCCACTAACTTCCCAAAGGAAATACGTTTATTTAAGAAATGCATAATAGGTATACCGATTGCCATGACAACAAATTCACCAATAGCTGTTGTTCCCCAGGTGATTAAGAAAGGGAAACCAAGTGCAAGATGCAATTGATAGGCAATAATAAACATATTAAAAGTAAATACAAGTGTATTAATGATCATTCGTAAAAGATGACTTTTAATAAACTTGCTTATACCAATTGTGATTAACAAACAAATAATAGAATGAGCAACTCCAAAAGTTAAATCGTATAACTTGATGGTTGAAAGGAATAAGTTTGCTAAAAATACGCCAACTACAATCCCATAAATATATTTTTTGTTAAATACAACAAGATGATTAAATAATTCCGAAACACGATATTGGATGCTTCCAAATGCAATTGGCGCAATCGCAATCGTAACCGCAACATATAATGCTGCTACCAAGCCATTTACTGCGAGTGTTTTTGTTTTCATTGTCTTCTCTCCCTTAGTTTTTTTACGTGGGATGGTCTCGAACCACGTTAAACAATAACTTTCACACAATTAATAATCATATAATAGATAGCGTATGTCCGTCAATGGAATTTTATCGCGACTTAAACAGGCAGTAAGTGAGGGAGTTTCTTGTATACATAGAGTGATAAATAAAATGATTGTAAACTATACCTTTTTCAATAATTGTTCATCTAAAGAGGCAGTGTATGAATAAGAAAGGTTTTACACGGTTAAGCAATATCGATGAAAGTGATTCTTCCATGAAATTAAGTTACACTAAGATAGGAATAAATAAATGGATAAAGAGGTGATGCAATGAGTGTTATATTGGCATTACTAGCAGCCATATTTGCAGCATTAACAGGAATACTAGCAAAGATAGGAATTAAAGATGTAAATTCAAATTTAGCAACGGCAATTAGAACAATTGTTGTATTAATCATGGCTTTTTTTATGGTTTTGATTACGAAACAATTAGATAGCATATTTCTGGTTAGTAGGAAGTCCCTCGTTTTTCTTGTTTTATCAGGAATAACAACAGGATTATCATGGCTTTTTTATTTTAAAGCGATTCAGATTGGCGATGTTTCAAAAGTAGTTCCAATTGATAAATCGAGTGTTATTTTAACGATTCTTTTTTCCTTTATTTTTTTAGGGGAGCCTGTGACGACGACGATTGTCATCGGCGGTTCGCTTATTGCGATAGGAACTTTTGTTTTAATAGGAAAAATCAAAAAGAGCTCTGACACATCGTATTCCAATTCATACATATTTTTAGCATTGCTATCAGCGGTATTCGCAGCATTAACAGCGATACTCGCGAAGATTGGGATAGAAGAGGTAGATTCAAATGTGGCCACTTTTATTCGTACAATTGTTATTATTATTTTTGCTTGGGGAATTGTCTTCTTCCAACGAACGTATACACAAATGAAAACAATATCTAGAAAAAGCTATCTTTTCTTGATCATATCTGGAATAGCAACAGGTTTGTCATGGTTATGCTTTTTTGCAGCTATCTCCATTGGAAAAGTATCCATAGTAGCACCAATTGATAAATTTAGTGTCGTCATTACCGTCATTTTAAGCATTATTATATTAGAAGAAAAGCCAACGAAAAACACACTGATAGGATGTGCGATTATTACAATAGGAACGATATTTCTTTTATTTTAAAATAGAAAGGAAGACCTTTTATACAACAAGTATAAGAGGTCTCAGACTGTAGACAAACTCCGATATTTTAGAGACAGACGTTTTTATATAGTACATTTATTAATCTCTTCGAACAAGATGTTGCTTTCCGCTACAGGGGTTCGCTTTCCGTGGGGCTCGCGCTGAGCCGCTTCGGCCCTTGGCCTGCAGGGTCTCAGCTGTCTCGCTAATCCCACAGGAGTCTCACCCCTTCCGCTCCAATTAACGCATAAAAATTAAATTTAACTTATTAAAAATCTTTTTGTCGACAAACTGAGACCTTTTATACAACAAGTGTAAGAGGTCTTTTTTTTACAGAGAAAATAAGAACATTGCAGACAACGATTATAATACCTCCATTCTTTGATCATCTCCTTATCTAATTTTCCCTCAAAATAATGTGATTAGCCAAGAGGTATCTTGCATGAACGGAAGTAATCTTGTAAGATAATGTTAATTATTAGAAAAATGAAACTTTTCTAACAATAAGGCTTATTTTAAATAGAAGTGACATAAGAATAGGTAATCTACCTAGGAAATGCATCTTATGGGAGGAAGGATGAAACATGGGAGCATTAGTTTTGCAATCTGACTTTGGGATAAGTGATGGGGCGGTAAGCGCCATGTATGGGGTCGCACATTCAGTAGATACGAAGATAGGCATATTCGATTTAACGCATGATATCCCTCCCTTTAATATTTGGGAGGCATCCTATCGACTTTTGCAAACTGTATCTTATTGGCCGCCTGGAACGGTGTTCGTTTCTGTTGTAAATCCAGGAGTGGTCTCAAGTCGAAGGAGTGTTGTCGCTCGAACCTGTAAGGATCATTATATCATCACACCTGATAATGGAACCTTGTCTCATTTAAAAGAAGAATTAGCTGAAGTTCGCATAATTGGTCCACAAGTCTCTCTAGATTCACTTATCCATCTCCCATTACAAGAAGCATATATAAATAGAAGTGGTTTGCACGGAATTATTGAAATTCACGATGTTCGCTTCGGCAATTTATGGACGAATATAAGGCGATCCTTCGTCCAAAAGCTAGACATTAATTATGGAGATTCTGTAGAAGTAACCATTTACCGAGAGGAAGAAATCCTTTTTAAGGACAACGTTATTTTTGGGAAATCCTTTGCGGATAGCCAAATAGGGGAGCCAATTTGCTACATAAATAGTTTAAATAATCTCGGTATTGCCATTAATCAACAATCTTTGACATTCAAATATAAAATAGGAACGGGCGTAAATCGGAAGGTGCGGATCAGATTGATTACATAGGATTTGAAAAAAAGTCGGCTTTTCTTTAAATGTTATATTGATATTAAACAAGGGGGAAATAGGAAAATGGGAAGTAAGAACGTTTTATCAACAAAAAATGTTGTAGCAATTGGGATTGGGGCCGCTGTATTTATTATCCTAGGAAGGTTTGCCGCCATTCCTACAGGGGTTCCAAATACATCCTTTGAAACCTCCTATGCTTTTCTCGCATTAATGACTGTTATATTTGGACCAGTCGTAGGTGGACTAATTGGATTTATCGGTCATGCATTAAAAGATATTTTAGTATGGGGCTCACCTTGGTGGAGCTGGATAATAGTATCTGGAGTTGTCGGAGTTGGATTTGGTCTAGCTTGGAAAAAAATAAACATAAAAGAAGGCATTTTTGGATGGAAGCAAATACTCACATTTAATGTCGTCCAAATAATCGTTCAAGCGATTGGCTGGTTTGTGCTAGCTCCTCTATTGGATGTGCTAATTTATGCAGAGCCTATCAATAAAGTAGTTTTACAAGGGCTAGTTGCAGGCGGTCTAAATATCGCGACAGTAGCAGTGCTTGGAACATTATTAATCTATGCTTATTCTAAAACAATTAGTAAAACCAATAGTTTAGAAAAAGAAGAGACAGTTTAGCAAAATGGCCATTCATATGGGAGAGTCCATATGAATGGCAGTTGTTATCCAATTTTAAACACGAAACCAAGTCCGAGATTAATCAACTAGGAATGTATTGTTTAAAAAAAGTGGGAGAGTAGGATGAACAAGCCAATAATAGAGTTTAAAGATTTCGTTTTTAAATACCGGAGTCAGTCTAAGCCAACCTTATCGAATATAAATCTAACAATCTATGAAGGGGAAAAAGTGATAATCGTAGGCCCATCTGGATCAGGAAAAAGCACCTTTGCCCATTGTATAAATGGATTAATACCTTTTTCCTATGAAGGCGAGATATCAGGGAGCCTTAGGATAAAAGGCAAGGAAACCAAATTACAGACTATTTATGAGCTATCCCAATCTGTGGGAACTATATTGCAAGATTCAGATACTCAGTTTATTGGATTAACAGTAGGAGAGGATATTGCATTTGCTTTAGAAAATAATCAGGTTTCCTCGAAATTGATGCAGGAAAAAGTCGTGACAGCAGCGTCTTTAGTAGGGATGGAGCAGTATTTAGATGCTTCGATTCATCAGCTATCTGGGGGACAAAAGCAAAGAGTCGCTTTAGCAGGTGTCTTAATAGAAGAAGTCGACATATTACTTTTTGACGAACCACTAGCAAATCTAGATCCGGTAGCTGGCAAACAGGCGATGCATCTAATCGCAGACATTCATAAAAGGCATAATAACACCATTATTATTATTGAACATCGATTAGAAGAGGTATTAGAGGCGGATGTCGATCGGATTTTGCTTATTGATCACGGAACCTTAATAGCGGATCTTTCTCCCCAGCAATTACTTGCTTCTAGCTTATTAGATGATCATCGTTTGAGAAAACCACTCTATATAAAACTATTGCAGGACGCAGGCGTTCGTTTGCCCGATCATATACCAATTCATCCTCTTTCTATGATTCCCATGAAGGAGTATAGACAGAAAGTAATCAATTGGTTTCAAGGGAGAAGGCGAGAATTACAGCGGAAAAAACAACCGACTTTGCTAGAAGTGAATAAGTTGTCTTTTACCTATCCAAATCAGGAAAGCGGGATAAAAAACTTGTCTTTTTCATTAGAAAAGGGAGAAATGGTCAGTATTGTTGGAAAAAACGGTGCTGGGAAATCGACTCTCGCCAAGCTGATTAATGGTTTTGAAGTACCGAAAGAAGGATCCCTCTTTTTAAATGGAATGGATATCACCAATCTTACCATTAAAGAAAAGGGGCAGAAAATAGGATTTGTCCTGCAAAACCCTAATCATATGATCTCAAAGCATTTCATAAAGGATGAAGTCTCATTAGGTCTAATCAATCAAGGGATGGATCCATCTGAAATAGAGAAGAGAGTAGAGGAAGCACTGAAAATCTGCGGTCTGCTTCCTTATCGGAAATGGCCTATTTCTGCTTTAAGCTATGGGCAGAAGAAGCGGGTAACGATTGCATCCATCTTAGTATTAAAGCCAGAAATATTGATATTAGATGAACCAACCGCAGGGCAAGACTTATATCATTATACAGAAATAATGGATTTTTTACTCGAGCTAAATCGCACAGGAATAAGTATGATGATAATCACTCACGATATGCATTTAATCCAGGAATATACAAGTAGAACGATGGTGCTCGCGGATGGAGAAATCATCGCAGATAGCAGTTCTGCGAATATATTAACAAATCCACAAATAATGAAAGCTGCCAATTTGAAAGAAACGTCTCTCTATGAAATGGCAAAGCTATTGCAGGTGGAAAATCCAAGTGAATTCATTGACGCATTTATTTCATATGAGCAAGAGGGGAGAAAAACATGGCTGAAATGCTAGCCTATTTAGAAAAAAATTCACCGATTCATCGTCTTGCCGGCGCTACTAAACTACTTTGTTTTATACTATGGTCCCTTGCAGCCATGCTTACATATGATACCCGGATTCTAGTGATTATGCTATTCCTTGGGCTTACGCTATTTAAATTATCTAAAATCAGCTGGCAAGAAGTTTCCTTTGTTGTACTTCTTTTTGGTTTATTTCTTTTGCTAAACAATATTGCTATATTTCTATTTTCACCGAAACAAGGTGTAGAAATTTATGGCACGGAGCATGTATTTTTTTCAATCGCTGGACCCTATGTGGTGACAGCAGAGCAGCTGTTTTATTTACTAAATGTGACATTGAAATATTTCACCGTCATTCCAATCGCTCTATTATTTATTTTAACAACCAATCCTAGTGAATTTGCTTCATCCTTTCATCGAATTGGCGTAAGCTACCGCATAACATATGCGATCAGTATTACCCTGCGCTATATTCCAGATATTCAAAGAGATTACCGTAATATCACCTTATCCAAACAAGCTAGGGGAAATGATTTATCGAAGAAAGCTTCTCTTCTAACGCGTGTGAAAAATGTGATGGGTATTATTACTCCGTTAATCTTTGCAAGCTTAAATCGAATTGAAACAATAAGCAATGTGATGGATCTAAGAGGATTTGGAAAAAAGAAAACCAGAACTTGGTACCGAGAAAAACGATTTGATAAGGGCGATTATCTTGCTATTTCATTAGTAGCAATTTTATTTATTTGTAGTTTAGTTATTACCTTTTACGATGGTCAGCGATTTTATAACCCTTTTGAGTAGACGTTATGGTACAGCACGAAACAGCACTTGAGGCTAATCCTTAAATACAAAGAAAGAAGGAATGAGCTATGTCGATTATTGGAATGAATAAAATGGAAAGTGTATTTACTAAAATGCTTGAAAATCCGCTTGTGAAGGAAGGGCTCGTGTTTTTGCAGGAGGATGATGAGAACACACTAAATGAACAAATTGAGCTTACCTTAGTACCAGCTCCGTCCTTTCTGGAAGCAGAGAAAGGGAAGGTTTTTCAATCGAAATTAGCATCATTTGGTTTAGATGATATTCAACAGGATCGGCATGGAAATGTATTTGGGATAAGATATGGAACAGGAAAGGGACCGAGAATCTTTGTCTGTGCCCATTTAGATACAGTATTTCCGGAAGGAACAGCCATTACAGCAGAGTGGAAGGAAGGAAAAGTATACGCACCAGGAATATCGGATGATGGAAGAGGACTAGCTGCAGTGTTGACGGTTTTACGTACTTTTCATAAAACAAATATGGAAACAGAAGGAGATATTATCTTCGGAGCAACGGTTGGGGAAGAAGGATTAGGAGACCTGCGCGGTGTGAAAGGTCTATTTAAGGATAGGGAAGACATTGATGCATTTATTTCACTAGAGCCTGGTACGCCAGAAGAGATTACGTATTTAGGGACAGGCAGTCATCGCTATCATGTAACGTATAAAGGCTCTGGAGGCCATAGCTTTGGAGATTTTGGGATACCAAGTGCCATTCATGCTTTAGGAAGAGCAGTAAGCAAAATTGCAGATGTAAAAACACCCATTGATCCGAAAACGACTTTTACAGTTGGCACCATAGCTGGAGGAACTTCTGTCAATACGATTGCTCAAGAGGCAAGCATGATGGTTGATCTACGCTCCAATTCGCAAGAAGAGCTCCTTCAGTTAGAAGCGAAGGTGTTGTCTATTTTGGAAAAAGCGGCAGAAGAGGAAAATAACCGATGGAACAGCGAGAAAACAGTGATTGAGGTTGTGATAAAGCAAGTCGGAGATAGACCGGCAGGAACACAAGATCCAGAAGCTTCGATTATTCAAACAGTTATCGCTGCAGGGAAAAGCATCGGCTTAGATCCTGTTCTCTCTGCCGCTAGTAGTACAGATTCAAATGTGCCAATTAGTTTAGGGATTCCTGCCGTTACATTAGGTGCAGGAGGAGCATGCGGAGGCATTCATACTTTAGAAGAATACTTTGATCCAAAGGATGCTTATTTAGGCCCACAAAATCTATTTTTAACGATTTTGGGATTGGTAGGTATAAAGGATAGTACGAAGCCTTTATTGTAAAAGTGGGATGGGGTGGAAAAAGTTAAGCTAGTTTTAGTAAAGCTATCGGCAACGTAGAAGTTGTTGATGGCTTTTTTTATGGCGACGTAGGTGGGGGGTTGCATCAGTGCCCGTAAGTTGGGGGAGATGACGGAAAAGGTAACAGAGAAGCGCTGTCAGTGCCCGCGAGACGGTTTTGGAGAAGGAAAAGGTAACAGAGAAGCGCTATCAGTGCCCGTGAGACGGTTTTGGAGAAGGAAAAGGTAACAGAGAAGCGCTGTCAGTGCCCGTGAAACGGTTTTGGAGAAGGAAAAGGTAACAGAGAAGCGCTATCAGTGCCCGTGAGACAGTTTTGGAGAAGGCAAAGGTAACAGAGAAGCGCTGTCAGTGCCCGTGAGACAGTTTGAGAGAAGAAGAAGGTAACAGAGAAGCTCCATCAGTGCCCGTGAGACAGTTTTGGAGAAGGAAAAGGTAACAGAGAAGCGCTGTCAGTGCCCGTGAGACCTTTTGGGAGAAAGAAAAGGTAACAGAGAAGCGCTATCAGTGCCCGCGAGACGGTTTTGGAGAAGGAAAAGGTAACAGAGAAGCGCTGTCAGTGCTCGTGAGACGGTTTTGGAGAAAGAAAAGGTAACAGAGAAGCGCTATCAGTGCCCGCGAGACGGTTTTGGAGAAGGAAAAGGTAACAGAGAAGCGCTGTCAGTGCCCGCGAGACGGTTTTGGAGAAGGAAAAGGTAACAGAGAGCATTCATCAGAGCCCAAAGCCAAGCCGGAAAGAACAAAAAGGTAACAGAGTTCTACTTCCCATAAGCAGAGTCCTACCAAAAAAGAAAACTGCCAGCTATTGACATCCTCTAAAAAAGATTTTAAAAAAAATTTCCCCTGACTTATTCCTGACACATTTCTTTTTTATTCTATTACTTGTAAGCAGCAGGACAAGACAATCATACGAATAAGTAATTTATGTTAATAGAATAGAAAGAGGTTGAAGCAAAAGATGAAAAAAAGTATAAAGAAGTGGATTATTAGTGGAGTAACAGTAGTAGTAATAGGTACAGGAATTGGGTCTTATTATTATTTTACCAATGACAACCAAACAGAAGTAAGAGCACAGGTTAGAACGCAAACTGCGACTGCTGAAACTGGTGATGTAGAAATAGAGGTAAGTGGGACAGGGAGCATTGCAACCATCAATAAAGAAACCTTTACTTCCACAGGCAATGCAACTGTTGACGGAGTGTTAGTCGAGGTTGGGGATGAGGTAGAAGAAGGCGATGAGCTAGTAACATTTGAAGATGATACGCTTGATCCAATTGAAGCAACTTTTTCTGGTGAAATAACTGCCTTGAACGTAGAGGAAGATGGAAATGTATCGATGGGAACAGAAGTCGTTACCGTTACGGATTATGATCATCTAGAAATGGTCGTGAATGTAGATGAACTAGACATCTCTAAAGTGAAGGTTGGACAAGCGGCAAGTATAAAAGTAAGTGCACTTGAAGATAAAGAATTTACTGGAAAAGTAACAAGCGTTGCGAAAGAAGCAAACAGCGATAGTACTAGTGTTGCTAAGTATGCTGTAACGGTCAAAATAAGCAAGCCGAGTGGATTATTAGTTGGTATGACAGCAGAAGCAACTATTACAACAAGTACAGCTAAAGATGTCATCACTGTTCCGATTGAAGCAGTACAAGAGGAAAATGACGAGTATTATGTGCTAGTAGCATCTGGAACAACAACGAATGAAGATGGAAATACTGAAACAACTTCCACGAAACAAACAGTTGAAGTAGGTTTACAAAATACAGATGTCGCAGAGATCAAGAGTGGATTAGAGGAAGGAACCACTGTTGTACTGCCAACATTTGAATCATCGAGTGATAGTGAGACACAAGGTATGTTCCCAGGCGGCGGCCAAATGCCAAGTGGTGTAGGTAGAGGTCAGATGCCAGGAGGAGGCCAAGGTGGCGGAATGCCCTCCGGTGGATTTGGAGGTAGAAATGAATGATTGAACAGCATGCGCTTGTTGAGATAAAGAATGTAAAGAAGGAGTATACACTTGGAGGAGAAACGGTTACTGCATTGGATAATGTCAGTTTTACAGTAAATAAAGGGGATTTTATTGCGATTATTGGTCCATCAGGCTCTGGTAAATCAACGTTAATGAATATGATCGGCTGCTTAGATACACCCGATTCTGGAGAATATTATTTGGATGGACAAAATGTTTTTTCCTTAAAAAGCAAACAGTTAGCAGAGGTTAGAAATCATAAGATCGGCTTTATTTTTCAATCCTTTAATCTTCTAACCAAACAATCTGCATTTGAAAATGTGGAATTACCATTGGTGTATAGAGGAATTGGAAGTAAGGAAAGAAAAGAGATTGCCCTACAGGCTTTGAAAAAAGTAGGCTTATTAGAAAGAGCAGGGCATAAACCAACAGAGTTATCTGGCGGTCAGCAACAGCGCGTGGCAATTGCCCGTGCTCTTGCTGGGAATCCTCCGATCCTGCTTGCCGATGAGCCAACTGGAGCCCTTGATAGTAAAACAGGAGTAGAAGTAATGAATTTAATGAAAGATTTAAATAGACAAGGACACACCATTATATTGATAACCCATGATTTAGATATTGCAAAACAGGCGAAGCGAGTTATCCGCATTCAGGATGGCCGGTTAGCAGAGACAAAGGAGGTAGTTGTCTCTTGAAATTAGGACAAGCAATCAAGATAGCTTTTAAAAATATTACAATGAATAAATTAAGAGCGGTGCTTACTATGCTTGGTATCATCATTGGTGTAGCAGCGGTCATTGCATTAACTTCATTAGGAATGGGAGCTTCTACTTCCGTTTCCGATGAAATTTCGGGATTAGGAACGACAACCGTTTCTGTCAATCTTTCAGGAAATTCGAGTGATGAAGAGGTTGTCGATTACGATGAACTGATGGCTTTTGAGGAATATGAAGAAGTGAAGGCAGTTTCCCCTACAGTAACAACTTCTAGTACGCTTAAAAATGGAACAGCATCAAGCTCTGGTGTTACCGTTACTGGTGTTACTACTTCTTATGAAACCGTGCAGGATATTACTTTACAGTCAGGAAGAAATGTGATGGATATCGATTTAGATAATCGCAATAAAGTAGTAGTCCTCGGGTATAATGTAGCAACAGAATTATTCGGATTCACCAATCCAGTTGATAAAACGGTTCAAATTGATGGTACAACATATAAAGTAATTGGGGTGCTTGCTGAAAAAGGAGAAGAGTTAACTGGATCGGTAGATGACTCCGTTCTTATCCCATTTACAACAGCACAGCGTTTTATCGGACAAACATATGTTACCTCAGCGACAGTGCTTATGACGGATGAGGATTCTGTAGAAATGGGAATGGCAAAAATGAAGCAGAAATTATACAATCAGTTTGACGGAGATGAAACTTTATATTCTGTCCGAAATCAATCATCTGTGTCAGAAGCTTTAGATTCTGTTTCTAACACAATGACCTTATTATTAGCCGGGATTGCGAGTATTTCCTTAATTGTTGGTGGAATCGGAATCATGAATATCATGCTTGTTTCGGTTACGGAAAGAACAAGGGAAATCGGGATTAGAAAAGCAATTGGCGCTAGAAAAAAAGATATTATGCTCCAATTTTTAATTGAAGCAATTGTACTTAGTGCGTTAGGTGGAATTCTTGGCGCTGCTATTGGTATAGGAAGTGCAGAAATATTGTCTAGTACATTAGATATGACTTCCCAGATTACTTGGTGGGTTGTCGGAGGATCGGTTAGTTTCTCTGTCTTGATTGGCATTATATTTGGAATCTTCCCAGCTAATAAGGCTTCCAATTTAAGTCCGCTAGAAGCTTTAAGATATCAATAAGAAAAAAAGATCAGCCATCTGTTAGCAGATAAGGTCTGATCTATTTTTTATCCTGTGAATTATCGATATAATTGATTTCAATAGGAAAAAATAAAGCATGAGGAAAAGAAGATGAAAAAAATTCTAATTGTAGAAGATGAATTGGCAATTTCCATGGTTCTAGGAGCATATTTAGAAAATGCAGGATACGATGTGGATTATGCTTATAATGGAGACGAGGCATTACAAAAGCTGGAGGAAGAAACGCCCGCTTTAATCCTGTTAGATATCATGATGCCTTATTTGGATGGCTGGGGTGTCCTTTCTTATATTCGAAAGAAATCAGCCTGTCCAGTTATTATGCTAACTGCACTATCGGATACAGAGCAGAAGTTAAAAGGATTTGAAAATGGGGCTGATGACTATATTACAAAGCCTTTTGTAGGGGAGGAAGTCATTGCACGTGTACAAGCGGTGTTAAGAAGATCTTCTCATTATCAAGACAACGATGAGCGTGTAAAATACTATGGCGATTTAAAAATAAATGATGTATCGCATCAGGTTTTTCTTAATGGCATTGAGGTTCCCTTTACCCCCCGAGATCTTGCTGTCTTTCTCTTTTTAGCAAGCAATCCCAATCAAACCTTTACAAGGGATCAGCTTTTAGACCATGTGTGGGGAAGTGACTATGACGGGAGTGATCGGGCGGTTGACCTAGCAATTAAAAGAATCAGGAAATTATTAAATGGGTGGGATCCAAAAGATGGCGAAATTAAAACATTACGGGGACTTGGCTATCAATTTTATATTCAGGAAAAATAAAAAGGAAAAAACGCCTCTTCTTTATTATTGGACGAAAAGATATTTGCTTACATTATGTGGTGGCCTTTTGATTATTGGGATTGTCTCCATTTTATGGATTCGCCATAATGCATTGGAAAGTCGTTTGGAACTAACGAAATTAGTTGCCCAGGAAATAGCAGAGCACGCCAATGAAATGGAAGAAGGAAGACTCAAGGATATTCGTCTGCCGTTTTTGCAGGATAGGCAAAAATTTATTAATGAAGGCCAGCCGCTAGATGCTTTTCTTAAAGATACAACAGGAAATGTCCGTTCACTGAATCAGAATTTCCCTCCCGACTCTCTAGAAAAACAGCAGCTGATTGAGTCATTGCCTTTAGTAAGTGAATTAACCATTAAAAAGGTAACACTATGGAATAATCAAAAAGCATCTGTTGTTATAGCTCCCATTAAAAATGGAGGGGCGCAGACAGGGTCTGTCTATATTATTCAGCCTCAAAATCAGCTACAGCATTTAAATAAAGAGGAATATCAATTACTGGGATTATTGCTGCTTAGTTTAGCGCTTCTTGGCTGGTTTGTCATTTACTCCTTGTCCAAAAAGCTGGCAAAGCCGGTAGAAGAGGTTGCGAGTGCTGCTCAACAACTAATGAATGGGAATTATCATATTACGTTAAATGAAGATGTGCAGGAAAAAGAGCTCTACCAATTGGTTTTATCGTTTAATGAAATGACAAAAAGGCTCTATGCGTTAGAAAGTTTGCGGACGCAATTACTCGCAGGAGTCACACATGAATTAAAAACGCCGATAACCTCAATCAGCGCATTAATACAAGCTGTTAATGATAATGTGATTCCAGATAATAAGAAGAAACAATTTTTAACGATGAGTTTAAAGGAAGCAGGAAGACTGCAAAGCATGGTGGAGGATTTACTAGATTTTAATAGCTTTAGTGCTGGGTCGATTAAGGTGAATAAGGAAAAGTTAAATGTACAGGCTACGTTAAAGGAAATCATTTATCAATGGGAAATTGTGCATGGAGAAGCTTTGGCTACTACGGAGATTACCTTTGTGAATTCCGAGAAACCGATTTATGCTATGCTAGATAGTGTGCGTTTTCAGCAAATTATCGTCAATTTATTAAATAATAGTCTACATGCAACCAAGGGGAAGCAAAATGGAAAAATAACTATCCAATTAACCTATGACCAACATAATGTAAGCATTTTAGTAGAGGATAATGGCTACGGAATTCCAGAAGAAGAACAAGACTATATTTTTGAACGATTCTATCGAGGGAAAAATAAGAAAGACATCGAGCGGGGTCTCGGATTAGGATTACCATATAGTCTTCTGTTAGCAAAAGCACAAGGAGGACATTTATCTTTACAAAATTCAGACCTTTCCTCTACAATATTTCTATTGCGATTTCCATTACTTGCATAAATAAAAGGAAGGGGTTGTTCGGAGATGACGGTTCAACAAGAAAAATATTGCAGGGAATCTTTGGTAGTAAAAACAAGCAGAATATTCCCTATTGATACAAATAATCATAATTCATTATTTGGTGGAAAGCTTATGAGTTATATAGATGATGTAGCTTCCATTTCAGCATCTAGGCATTCACGAAGTGATGTAGTTACAGCTTCTACTGACTCTGTTGATTTTCTTTTTCCCATTCGCCCTACTGATTCTGTATGTTTAGAATCATATGTAACACATACAGGTAAATCTTCGATGGAAGTATTTGTGAAGGTAATAGCAGAGAATCTTAAAACAGGCGAAAGAAGACTAGCTGCTACATCCTTCTTAACATTTGTTGCCTTAGATGAAAATGGCAAGCCACAGCGGGTTGCCAAAGTTATTCCGCAATCGGAGGAAGAAACAATGCTCTACAATACAGCGGAGCAACGTGTAAAAATCCGCAAAGATAGAAGAGAGCATAGTAAAGCATTTGCAAATGTTATTAGTACAGATATGCCTTGGGGATGATCTGTGTTAGGAGGGGGGGTGGCTGAGAAGCAGTTAAGTTCGGCAGATTTCTAGCGGAATTTAACTGATATCCATTAAATTTTGCTCCTATCTAATTGAGTGTAGCTCATATTCTCGTCTAGCTTAGCTCATAAATGCTTGAGTATAGCCGATTTTGCTGTAAAAACAGTCAAATTCTCTCTAATATTGCCAATCCCTCCACCTATGAAATTTTCTTTATTAACTTCCTCGAACAAATCAAATACTCTCTATTTTTCTAGCTTATCGTTTCTCTCCAAGCTAGTCGTAATCTCCCGTCCTATAGCTGAATTCTATCCTATTTCCCTAGGCTTTTGCTTTTTATGAAAAAAAGTAGCATCCCAATGTCGAAAAAACGGGAAAACGTTGCTATTCCTACCAATCATTTCGAAATACGAAGAAAAATGTCAGAATATATTAACTTTTTTGAAAATATAACGTCAGAATATCTGACAATATTAAAGACACTTGTCTAGAAGAGGATTATAATCCATACATGGAATAGGAGCAATTGGGAAAATATCCAGGAGCTTCATAGATAAAAAGACAATTATAGGGGGCATACTATGTTATCCAAAAAAGTACTTTCTTTAGCTATGACAGCAACATTGGCACTAGGATTTATGAGTGGCTGTGCTTCAAATGCAAACTCTGATGGAGAAGGATCCGGTGACAAAAAAGTAATCAAAATTGTTACACAATCCCCACTTTCTGGAGGTAGCGCAACCTTAGGAGAAGCGATTAAATTAGGAGCGCAACTAGCAATTGATCAACAGAAGGATAAATTTGCTGAATTAGGGTTTGAACTTAAATTAGACGCACAAGATGATCAGGGAGATCCGAAAAAAGGGGTTGCGAATGCTAACTTAGTTGTTGCTGATCAATCCGTCTTAGGCGTAGTGGGACACTTAAATTCAGGTGTTTCCATCCCAGCATCTGAAGTATATGAGAAAAATAATTTAGTAAGTGTATCTCCTGCAAGTACGGCAACTGATTATACAGATCGCGGTTTAAAAACAGTTAGCCGTGTTGTTGCCCGCGATGACTTTCAAGGACCGGCTGGTGCACAATATGCAGTGGGAACATTAGGGGCTAAGAAAATTTTTGTTGTCCAAGATAAAACAGCATATGGCTCTGGTCTAGCAGATGCATTTAGAGCTGCTGCAGAAGAGTTAGGAGCAGAAATTGTAGGATATGAAGGAATTACAGTTGGTGAAAAAGACTTCAATGGTGTTTTAAACCAAGTAGCTTCTAAAAAGCCAGACTTAATCTATTTTGGTGGTCTTTATGCAGAAGGTGGAATCCTTGTTAAACAAGCTCGTGAAAAAGGACTAGATATCCCATTCATGGGTGGAGATGGATTAGACTCTTCGACTTTCGTTGAAATTGCTGGAGACGCAGTTAAAAATACATTCCTTACTTCCGTTGCTGGAGACACAACGAAATCAGAGACAGGAACGAAATTCGCTGAAGACTATAAAGCAGCTTTCGGCAAAAGCATTGAATCCTATTCAGCATATGCATACGATTCAGCTGCCGTATTGCTAGCAGGTATTGAGAAAGCAATTAAAGATAATGATAACAAATTGCCATCACGTGAAGACGTAACAAAGGCTGTACGTGAAACGCAAGACTACAAAGGGGTAGTAACAGAAGTTGGATTTGACGATAAAGGAGATAACAAATTCGCGAAAATCTTTATCTACAAATTTGACGAAGCAAAATACCCAGCTATTTTAGAGGATGAAATCAGCCAATAAGCAAGAACATAGAAAGGGTATGGATCATCCTGTACCCTTTTTATTTTTTACAAGCTTTACATAACTAGGGAAGTCTACCAATTTAGGTTGAATATATATTCTAGTAGATAGATAGTAACTATGAATGCCAGGCTCATTGAAGTTATTATTGCTGAGTTGATTGGAGCGGAAGACACTTGACTCCTGCGGGAAATGAGGGAAATGGGAGACCCCACAGGCGAAGCCGAGGAGGCTCCCATCCCTCCCGCGGAAAGCAAGTGTCTGTAGCGGAAATCAACGGACTTCATGATAATTCCTATCTATCTACTAAACACAATTAAATCAAAAGTGTGGGGAAGAAAATGCTAACAGAAATCTTACAAACATTACCGCAAGTTTTAATTGATGGATTAACATTAGGAGCCGTATATGCCGTTATTGCATTAGGATACACAATGGTTTATGGAATTTTAGAATTAATAAACTTTGCTCACGGAGAAATATTTATGACCGGAGCATTCATTGGGACAGGTATCTTAATTGTTTTAACAAGCCTAGGATGGACATCCATGTTACCTGCGGTTGTATCGTTAATCATTATGCTCCTAATTACTAGTCTCATTACTGGATTTCTGGGAATGGGAATTGAAAGAGTTGCTTATCGTCCGCTTCGTAAAGCACCAAAGCTAATCGCTCTTATCTCAGCAATTGGTATCTCCTTTTTATTACAGGATATCGTTCGTTTTATCACAGAATTATTCAAAGGAAATTACATTTTAACATCACCAAATCTGTTCTCCGATAAGATTAGCATCGGATCCATTTTCGGTTCCCATGCAGCAAGCTTTAAAAGCTCATTTCTCGTTGTCATTATAGTCGCCGTTATTTTGATGGTTGGATTAGATTTCTTCGTGAATAAAACAAAATGGGGCATGGCAATGAGAGCAGTTGCCCAGGATCGAGATACTGCCTCTTTAATGTCGATTAATGTGAACAAAGTAATTTCTGTGACCTTCTTTGTAGGATCTGCCCTAGGTGGTGCAACAGGAGTATTATTTGCGGTGCAGTATGGAACTATCGATCCTTATATAGGTTTTATACTAGGACTTAAAGCATTTACAGCTGCGGTATTAGGCGGAATAGGCAATATTCGTGGAGCCATGCTTGGAGGTATATTGATAGGATTAATTGAAATGTTTACAGCTGCCAATCTTTCCATTATTACAGGTGGCGTGATGGGAGCAGAATATAAAGATGTTGTCGCATTTGCCATATTGATTATCGTCCTTATTTTTAAACCAGAAGGCTTATTTGGCAAAGCCGTAGCAGAGAAAGTGTAGGTGGAAAAGATGGCTAACATGATTAAAACAATCCAAACAAATAAGGTTGCACAAATCATTCTTTTCTTTGCGTATGTATTGGTTACTACAGCAGCCTTGGCCTTTTCACAAAAATCAGTCATTGCCTTTTTACTTCTACTATTATCGCTACTACTTCTCTATTATTTGAATCTAGGAAATAAAATGAAGTGGGGAATCGCCTTACTTATCTTAGTAATTGTGTTGCCAGCTTCAGCTAGTCAAGGGCCATCCTATCAAGCATATATGGAAGTAGCAACGATGGTAGGGATTTATGTATGCATGGCCCTAGGTCTGAATATTGTTGTGGGACTTGCCGGGCTGCTTGATTTAGGATTTGTGGCCTTCTTTGCAGTAGGTGCCTATACATATGGTATTTTTGCTACTGCCCAGGCGAATAATTTCATGCCCTTTGGAACCTATCCTTTGTCTGGAAACAGCTTTTGGTTTTTTATCATAATCGGGCTATTTGTAGCGGCTTTATTTGGCGTATTATTAGGGATTCCAGTTTTGAGGGTAAAAGGAGATTATTTAGCCATTGTAACCTTAGGGTTTGGTGAAATAATCCGAATTGTGTTTAATAACTTAGATAGACCTGTAAACATTACGAATGGAGCGATGGGGCTTCCAAGCATCCAGCAGCCAGAATTATTTGGAATCACTTTATCCCAGCCAAATCAATTCTATTATATTGTGCTAGTTATGTTTATTATTGTTATTTATGCGGTTACTAGAATGGAGCATACAAAATTAGGGCGCTCTTGGAAAGCGGTAAGAGAAAATGAGATTGCTGCTCAAGCAATGGGAATTCCCCTTGTAAAAACAAAATTAACGGCATTTGCTATCGGAGCTTCTTTTTCTGGAATGATGGGAGTTGTCTTTGCTGCTAAGCAGATGTTTGTTGATCCAACTAGTTTCACTTACTTAGAATCTACGACCATTCTCGTTATGGTTATTTTAGGAGGAATGGGAAGCGTACCTGGTGTCATTTTGGGAGCGGCAGTTGTTACCATTTTGAATTTACAGGTGTTAACAGAGTTAACTGGTTGGTTAAGCCAAGTAACAACTATTCCTGATGCCTTGTCTCCAGCAAAAATGCAAAGATTTATCTTCGGTGCACTTTTAATTATTATGACCTTATATCGCCCTCAAGGATTGATACCTGCTAAAAATAAGAAATTTAATGAAAAGAAATTAAAAGAGAGCATAGCGGAAAAGCAGTAATCTACTAAATTGCTTAAGGAGGGGCATCAAGTGAATATACTCGAGGTGAAAGGATTAACAAAAACATTTGGCGGTCTTGTGGCGAATGCCAATATTGATATGACCGTCGAAAAGAATTCGATTACAGCTGTTATTGGCCCGAATGGTGCTGGAAAAACTACTTTTTTTAATATGATAACAGGTGTATATAAACCGACATCTGGAGAAATAGTTCTAGCTGGAAAATCGATTGCTGGGTTTAAGCCACATGTAGTGGCAAGACAAGGGATTTCTAGAACGTTTCAGAATATCCGCCTTTTCAGTGATATTACGGTATTGGAAAATGTTATGGTCGGTATGCATAACCATATTAGAGGAAGCTTGATTGGAACATTGCTTCAATTACCAAAGGCAAGGCATGAAGAAGAGGAAGCGATGAAAGAGGCATATCGGATATTAGAATATGTAGGGCTTGCTGATCTATTAAATGAAGCAGCTGGAAATTTGTCCTATGGGGCGCAACGGAGATTAGAAATTGCGCGTGCTTTAGCCACAAAGCCTAGCGTTTTATTATTAGATGAGCCTGCTGCTGGTATGAACCCGAAGGAAACGAGTCTATTAACAAATTTAATTCAAGATATGTGTAAGAAATATGATTTAACGATTATTTTAATTGAGCATGATATGAAGCTAGTAATGGAAATTTCAAATCATATCATCGTATTAGATCATGGAGAAAAAATTGCAGAAGGTGGTCCTGAAGAGATTCGTTCCAATCCTAAAGTAATCGAAGCCTATTTAGGAAAAGGAGCGGTATCACTTGCTTAAAGGGGGTAGCAGCGTGGAAAAGATACTAGAAATAACAGGAATCGAAGCTTGGTATGGTGGAATTCAAGCTTTAAAAGGAATTAGCTTACATGTGGATAAAGGAGAGATTGTTACATTAATAGGAAGCAATGGTGCTGGAAAATCGACAACCCTTAAATCAATTAGTGGGCAGGTTCCGATAAAAAAGGGCAGCATTCTTTATAAGGGAAAGGATATTGCCAATATAGCTGCACATAAAACAGCTGTTTTGGGAATTTCACAGGTGCCAGAGGGAAGAAGAATTTTTCCGAAGCTTTCGGTGAGAGAGAATCTATTAATTGGAGCGTTTGCAGTAAAGGACAAACAATTAATCGAAACAAGAATGCAAAAAGTGTTTGAATATTTTCCTAGATTAAAAGAAAGAGTCGAACAAAAAGGCGGAACGATGAGTGGAGGAGAGCAGCAAATGCTTGCAATTGGGCGGGCACTCATGATGCAGCCAGAGGTGCTGATGTTAGATGAACCATCAATGGGGCTCGCTCCTATTATCGTGGAGCAAATCTTTGAAATTATCAAAGAGCTTAATAAACAAGGGATGACGATATTATTGGTTGAACAGAATGCATTCCAAGCATTGCAAATTGCGAGTAGAGGTTATGTTATTCAAACAGGCGAGATTGTACTAGAAGGAACAGGAGAAGAGCTTATTACGAATAAACAAGTGCAGGAAGCATATTTAGCTTAATAAACTTAGACTGCAAATAAAGGAGAAGGCTATCTAAAATGGTACCTGTAGTTAGGACACTTGAAAAAAGAGTGTTTTATCTACAGGTATTTTTTTATATACTTAAATTACTAAAAAGGGATTAGGGGACAACATGAGTAAGATAACATTTTCAACTAAAGAGATAAAAATGCTTAAAAGGAATCCAAATGTACAAAGTGTCAGCGAGCGAGCTATTACCTATACGGATTCATTTAAAAATAGATTTATGGATGAGTATCTAGGTGGAAAACTTCCTCGACAAATCTTCATGGATAACGACTTTGATGTGGACGTAATAGGAATTAAACGAATTGAACAATCCGCATACAGGTGGAAGAAAGCCTATGAAAAGGATGGGTTAATCGGACTCACAGACTCAAGAAAAGCCGGTTCTGGTAGACCATTAAAGCGAGAACTTACGCCGTCTGAAGTGATTGAAAGGCAAGAAGCTAGAATTAAGCTATTGGAGGGTCAGGTAGAGTTATTAAAAAAGCTAGAAGTGACAGAAAGGAGGCTGCTAAACGAAACAAAAAAACTAGAACCAAGTAGAGTATATCAATTAATTTCTGAGACCATTGAACAAAATGGTTTTAAGCGTATGACTAAGTATTTTTGCAAACTTTTAGAGGTTTCCCGTTCTGGATACTATAGTTTCCTTCAAGCATATACTATCCGAGAAGCGAGAGAACAATTGGACTTGGAAGCGAAAGAAATCATACTAGAAGCCTTTAATCGACGGGGATATAAGAAAGGTTCCAGGTCCATAAAAATGATCTTGGAGAATGAATATAACATTATATTTAGTCGTAAAAAGATACAAAGAATCATGAAGAAATATAGTATAGTCTGTCCTCATAGAAAAGTAAATCCTTATAAAAAAATCGCTAAAGCAACAAAGGAACATCAAGTCGTACCAAACAAGCTAAACAGAGAGTTTAAGCAGGGTATACCAGGAAAGGTTTTATTAACGGATATCACTTATTTGCCATATAACGGAAATAGTATGGCTTATTTGTCGACCGTAAAAGATGCTTCCACAAACGAACTCCTAGCTTATCATGTTTCTGACCGTATTACCTTAGATATCGCAACGAAGACAATCCAGAAATTGATGAACAACAAGAAAGTAATTATACATAAAGATGCCTTTATTCATTCAGATCAAGGAAGTCATTATACGAGCCCAAAATTTCAAAGGTTATTAAAAAAATATGGTCTAGACCAATCGATGTCTAGAAGAGGAAACTGTTGGGACAATGCCCCTCAAGAGTCATTCTTTGGTCATTTAAAAGATGATGTGGACTATCAATCTTGTAAAACCTTAAAAGAACTAAAGGCAAAAATAAATCATTACATGGTTTACTATAACAATTATCGATATCAGTGGAACTTAAAAAAGATGACCCCTATTCAATATAGGAATCATCTTCTCACTGCTTAATCTCTTTTTTTACTGTGTCCTTGACATGGGTGCCAGTTTAATCCGCCTCCTCCTTCTTCTTGATGTTAAGAATGTAAAGTTTTTTTAAGTCAATTTGGTGTCTAGCGCCGGGCATCCAGGAGCTGATGGGCTTCCCGACCTTTCCCTACGATAAGTCAACATCGAATCGCTATCGCTCTTCGTGACCCGTTATCTCAGGAAAGATCGCTCCACCCCACACGCCCTTAAACGGGTGCCCTCCGCTTTTCTCAATTATTTAAAAATTTTACACAAACTGGTTCTGGTGCCTCTATTTCTGATTGTAATAGAGTAAGTTTTCCTGTAACAGAATCTCTCTCAAATAAAGTAAGTGTGTCAGACTGCTCATTTGATGCAAGTAGGAATTGTTCTGTTGGATCTAAAACAAAATCTCTTGGCCAGTTGCCTTCTGTAGAAGTTCGTTCGATAAATGTTAATTGACCTGTTTCACTATTAACTTGGAAAATAGAAATGGAATTATGCCCGCGGTTACCTGCATAAACAAAATTTCCATCGGAAGAAAGATGAATCGCACTTCCTTGGCTATTTTCTGTGAAATCAATTGGTAAAGTTGAAATGTATTGTAATTCTTCAAATGCGCCCGTTTCTGAGTTAAAAGATAAAGCAATTACTTCATTGCTTAATTCTGTCATGACATAAGCAAATTTACCATTAGGATGGAAGGCGATATGTCTTGGGCCACTTCCAGGTTTAACAGATAAACTGCTAACTTCTTCTAGCTTATTATCAACGAGCTTGTAAGTATCTACGCGATCTGTACCTAAATCAATAGAGACTGCATATTGATCATTTAGGGTAAAACCAGCGAAATGCATATGCGGTTTTTCCTGGCGTGCAGTATTAGGACCTGTCCCAGTATGTTCAATAATAGATGCAACGCTATTTAATGAACCATCCGCTGTATTTAATGGATAGGATTCCGCAGTTCCTTTGTGGTAATTTGCAGAGAGAACGATTGTTTTATCGGTATCTACACTTACATGGCAAGGGGATGGTCCCTCAGAATATTCGCTATTAATTAGAGAAAGACTTCCGTCATTACTAATAGAATAAGCAGAAACTCCACCTGTAGAGCCTTCTTTGCCGACTGCAAATAGTTGCTGATTATCGTTTGTAACCGTTAAATAGGTAGGGTTTTCAATTTCAGCAACAAGAGAAACATCCGTAATTTTTTTCTCATCTGTGTCTAGTACAAAAGAATAAATACCTTTACTTGTTTTCTTTGTATATGTGCCAATGTAGCCAGTGAATTTTGTCATAAACAGATCTCCTTTTAACATTTTTACAAAATTAATACTATTTATTAATTATAGCATGAGCCTAATAGAATAGTGCAAATTAGAATCTGTCTATACAAATAAAAGTATTATTTGTATCTATTTTCCCTTAATTTAAAGACTTGAAACAGAGTGAATAAAAAGAACTTTCAGTAAACAATGTTGCAGGATGCAGGAATTTGACAGTGTTTGTCGAATTTTTGTTTAACAGTAGGAATAAAAAGAAGGTAGATTATCCATACTAAAAATTTCAAAGAGCTAAAAAATGGAAATCATTAGTATAGCTGAAAGGATAGAGACATGAAGAAAAGAATTTGGTTTAACCAATGGTTCACAACGGTTGCACACTTTATTGATATGATTCGCTATAATTCCGATGGGATTGAATTTGAAGTATACGGAACTTCGAATAATGAAAATGCCCTCTACTTAAGCTATTGTGATGCTGCTTTTAAAGAACCAAATGTTTCTGGAGAAGAATATCTTCAATTTTGCTTAGCATTTTGTCGTACCCATTCGATTGATATATTTGTTCCACGGAAGGAAAACGTCCTTATTGCCAAGCATTTAAAGGAATTTAATGCATTAGGAGTTAAGGTACTTGTTTGCCCAGATGCGTCTTTAATGGAAAAGCTCGATGATAAAGAAGCAACCTATCAATTAATCGAAAGTCATTCCTTCTTAAAGAAATATGTTTCCATTCCTGATTACTTTATCGTAACGAATGCAGAAGCTTTTAAAGAAGCTTACTATGCTTTAAAAAAGAAAGGGCATACGGTATGCTTCAAGCCTGTAATCGGGGAGGGGGGAAATGGTTTTCGAATCATACAAGATGGCTTAGCTACGATTGAGGAACTGTTTTACAATGGTGTTTCTCATAAAATCACATTTGATCATGCCTACGATATATTAAAACAGCAATCAGAATTTCCACCCTTAATGGTGTTAGAATACTTGGATGGAACAGAATATAGCATTGATTGTTTAGCATATGATGGAGAGCTTATGACAGCTATCCCAAGGAAAAAGAGCAAGGGTAGAGTGAGAGAATTAGAAAAAAATCAAGAGTTGCTGACTTTAGCAGAAAAAATAAATGAAGTACTAGAAATACCGTTTGTCTATAATATTCAAGTGAAGTATAAAGACGGAAAACCCAAACTATTAGAGATTAACCCAAGAATGTCGGGTGGGCTGCATTATAGCTGTCTAGCTGGAATTAATTTTCCTTATCGAGCTGTAAAGCTATTGATGATGGGAGATAAAGCAATAGAATACATCGAACCACATTTTGGTATTAAAGCAAGTTATTTAGAAAAAGAGATAATATTGAAAGATATGCATTTAAAGAACGTAAAAGATAGCCTATTTCTTTCGAAATGAAAATTGGGATAATAAAGGAGTTTGGGAGACCCCAGACTCCTTTTTGCTTGAAAGAAAGAGTGGAACAGGATGAATAATGATTAATATTTTTGTTAATTAAATGTGAATAAAAATCGTTTTATGTGTGTTTTTGTAATGTGAAACTATATTATTTGTAAGGGTATTATTAGGAGAGCGATACATAGATTAAAAATAGATTAGCTGCATTTTATCAATGTTAAATGCTTTAAAATACGGATTTTTATATTGTTTAAGTATAGGAAATATAGTAAGCTAATGTGGAGTAGTAAAAGCTGGATTTTAAGAAAGGGGTGGAAGTATAATTAATATAAATATTAATCATTTGAATAGATGATTAAATGATGGAAACATGTAAAGGAATCCATTTTTTTACCCCACTTTTACATAATAAAATCTGAACGTTCACTTTTGTTCTGCACATCAAGCGACTTCCTATCGATATGTATAAAAGATGGGATTTTTTATGGGTAAAAATGTATACGTTTACAAAAAAGTGTGATAAAAGGGGAGAATGAAACGATGAAGAGCATTATCAAAAAATGGTTGGTTGTTTCGTTAATCGTAATTGTAATATTTCCATGGACTTATGTAAAGGAGAAGCAAGTAAAGGCGGAAGGTTTTCAAGCTGATTCGATTGAATTTCAACATGTTTCCGTTCATGATCCGTCCATAATTAAAGCGAAAAATGGCTCTTATTATGTTTTTGGGTCACATATTGCAGCAGCCAAATCAACCGACTTAATGAATTGGACTTCTTTAGTAACAAGCGAATATCAAACGCCAGAGAATAATCCTATCTATGGTAACTTGACTGAGAATCTTGCGGAGTCTTTTAAATGGGCTGGGGAACATGACGCAGATAGCTCTGGTGGATACTCCGTATGGGCGCCTGATGTTTTATGGAATAAAGATTATGTTTGGGAAGATGGATTAAAGGGAGCTTATATGTTGTACTATAGTGTCTCTTCAACCTATATTCGATCAGCGATAGGCATTGCAGTATCGAAGAATATAGAGGGACCGTATGACTATAGGGATACCGTTATTTATTCTGGTTTTACCAATTATGAAACGACTGATAACAAGAGTGTTATTAATAAACATTGGGAAAATACGAATATCGCAGATTTGATTGCAGACGGTACTTTGGATAATGCAAATCCAGATTGGTTTACAAGTGAAGGAAATTATAATAACGCACTTTATACGAATGCGATTGATGCAAATGTTCTCTATGATGAGAATGGGGATTTATGGATGACATATGGTTCATGGTCAGGTGGAACGTTTATTTTGCCATTAGATAAGAAAACGGGTGAACCCATTTACCCTGGGGCGGATGGGAAAACCTCGGATGGCAGAATGATTGATCGATATTTCGGTACGAAGATTGCTGGAGGATACGGGAGATCGGGTGAAGGAACATATGCTGTTTACGATAAGGAAACAGGGTATTACTATCTCTATATTACGTATGGTGGATTAGCTTCTGACGGTGGTTATCAAATGAGACAGTTTAGATCAAAAAATATTGATGGTCCGTATGAAGACGCCGCTGGCAATGCTGCTGTTTTTCCAGAGAGCTTTAATTTAGGTACAGGAAATTTTCCGAGCAATTATGATCATAAAGAGATTGGAAATAAAATGATGGGGAATTTCTTGTTTAAAAGAGATCTTGGGGAAGATGGCGTAGGAATAGGAACAGGCTATATGTCACCAGGCCATAATTCTTATTTGATAGATGAAGAACTTGGCAAAGAGTTTATTGTGACTCATACTCGATTCCCTCAACAAGGAGAGCTTCATCAAGTGCGTGTCCATCAAACCTTTAAAAACAAGGAGCAATGGCCAGTACCGACTCCATATCAATATGCCGGTGAAACAATAGAGGCTGTTTCAGAGGAAGATATTATTGGTGATTATAAGTACATCAATCACGGCAAAGAGATTACAGGTAATTTAACAGAATCGCAATGGATTAAATTAAATGCAGACAAGACTGTTTCTGGTGCTGTAACTGGGACATGGAAGCTATACGATAATTACAGAGTGGAAGTAGAGATAGAAGGACAAATATTTGATGGTGTTTTTATTCGTCAATATGATCCTACATCTGCAAAATGGGTGATGACCTTTAGTGCCATGTCTGGTGATGGTGTTGTAATTTGGGGGAGTCATGTTGATAGTAAATCAGATCAAGAAGTTGTATCTAGTGTGAAAGTGGAACTAAGTAATGCGATTCCAACAGAGGCGATTAAGGATATCTCCTTGCCAACTCAAGCAACGCAAGGTACGACAATTAAGTGGGAATCTTCACAGCCAGAAGTAATTTCGAATGATGGAATGGTAAAAAGACCACCATTTGGTTCTGATGATGCTAAAGTAGAATTGACAGCTACTATTACTTTAGGGGATGCGATAGAAACATTATCTTTAACGGTTCAAGTATTAGCAGAAGAGGAAGGGAGATTAACTGCCTATTATGACTTTAATGAGGGGTTAGCAGATCGTTCTGGTAATCAAGCAGATGCAACTGTAACAGGCGATCGCATTCATAATACAGGCGGTAAAATTACGTTTGAAGAGGGTATTGTAGGGAATGCTGCTAAATTCAACGGGGAATCAGGGCTGAAATTGGCAGATGGTCTAATTGCAAGTAATAAGTATTCCATATCACTTTGGATGAAACCAGAAGAAATCACAGAATTTACAACAACTTTCTTTGGTACCAGAACTGAGAATAATTGGATTAGTCTTGTGCCGAATGCACATAATGTGACAAAAGTATGGTCCCATAACGGTGATCAATGGTATGACGCAGTATCTGACTCTATTATTCAAAAAAATGAATGGACACATTTCGGATTTACGGTAAATGAGGGAGAAGCAAAGGTCTACATTAATGGAGAGGAAAAATTTTCTGATGGGAATTTTCCAGATGTCTTTACAACCGTTAATGCCCAATTTAGTTTAGGTGTAAACTATTGGGACATTCCATTTAAAGGTCTAATGGATGAAGTGCGTGTATATGATGGACTTGTCCTTTCAGCAAACGAAATGCAATCGCTTTTTGAAAATCCAGTAGCAGAAGAGCCAGGAACAGAAAATCCAGGGACAGACAACAAGGGAGAAGCGTTACCAGATACTGCAACAAACGAATCTAATTGGATAATAGTAGGATTATTCTTGTTAGTAGTTGGTGGAAGTGTATTCTTATTTTTACGAAAAAGAGCAATGAAAGTGGAATAAATCATGATAGGAACCTCTTAATTTCTCCCGAGATTAAGAGGTTTTTCTTATTGAGAATGGAGAATGTATTTATAAGTTACTCTTTCCGTCATTAAGAAATTTTAATAATGAAGGATTTGTATCCACTTTCATGAGTTGTTCTTTATAAAAAACAAAAATATATTGACATTAAGAACGAATGGACTTATATTTAAGATATAAAAAGGGGAATTTTTTATCAAAGAGTTCTTTATAAAGAACGGATGATGATAGAAAAATAAAGAGTATATCTAAGCTTTTTCTTTTATTGTTTCGTTCGTTATTAAGAATTAATAAGGGGGATAATGATGAAATCTGTTTTGCTAAAAATAAAGATCAGAAATAGTAAACGGCTAGCGAATAAATATTCGCAAAAATCGAATAGAGCAAAAGGAGGCTTAGAAAGGAATCATTATTTTCAAAAATACATTTTTTACTATAATAAAGCTCAATTATTAGAAGAAGGTAGAAACAAAAAAGAAATCATTTAAAGGGAATTGTTTGTTATATGCTATTATATCAATTTTTCATATATAATTATTAAAATGGATCTTAGCCATGAGAGTGGAAAGGTCCATTTTGCTGTATCTTCAGAAAATAAACCTAACGTTAGTTGTGGGAAAACACCTAGGTTATCAACTTATTTACTCACAGGATAAATGCTTTATAGAAAGTACTCCACAGGTTTATCCACATTATCCACAAAAAATGTAAGGGGTTACACAAGGGGAAGGAGAGAATGATTAAAAGGATTCTCTCCTTAAAATAGTATTTATTCGGATTATTTCGTATCTTTTCTACTCGCAGCCCGATCTGCCATTTTAAATTCATGTTGATAGGTTACTGCCTGCATACTAGATAGTGTATGCTTTGGTTTTTGTTTTTTCTTTCTATCCATTTATATCATTCCTTTCCAATTCCAAGTATCTTTTTTATTCTTTCCTAGTTGAGTAAAATAGATTCACTAATGGTTAGGGATTTAATTTGCAGAAGAAGGCAAAAGTACTGCTATTCCTCTTTTTCTATGCTACATTTTAAGGAGAAGAGTTGAATTAATGACAATAAAAGCTCTATTTTCCTTGTACAAGCTGAGTGGGAAAGCCTCAAAATAGATAATGATGTGGTGATAAGATGATTATTAGTAAAATTACAAGGCAAAAGGAATTAAACGACCGATACAATATTTTTACGATAAAGCAAGGGAAAGAAGTTTATGCATTTAGTGTAGATGAGGCAGTATTAGTGAAGTACCAGTTGCAGAAAGGGATGGAACTAGACTCGCTCTTATTAAATGAAATCCAATATACGGATGAAATAAGAAAAGGCTACCATATGGCAGTTAGGTATTTGGCTAAAGTGAAAAGGACGGAAATGGAAGTAAGAAAACATCTGCTTGCTAAAATGGAAAACGAGTCATTCGTATCAGAAGTAATGATGAAATTAAAGGATATGAAATTTATCGATGATGAGGATTATGCTTTTTCCTATGTGCGCACCCAACGGAATACAACAATAAAGGGACCAGAATCGATTAAAAGAGAGCTGAAAGAAAAAGGCGTTCAGATGGAATTAATCGAACGTGCCATGGAAGAGTTTGCATATGAAGATCAGCTTCAGTCTGCGCAAAAAGTAATGGTGAAATTTTTAACGGGGAAGAAAAAGGATTCTAAGAAAATTTTATTACAGAAGCTGGAGCAGACGCTTGTTCGAAAAGGCTATACAACTGCTATTATTCAGGAAGTAAAAAGGATGCCAGAGATTCTTGAAATGGATAGTGATGAATTAGAAAACATTCGGATTCATGGTGAGAAGGCAAGAAGGAAATTCGCAAAATTTACAGGCTATGAATTCACGCAAAAAATGAAACAATTTTTATACCGCAAAGGATTCTCGATGGACCTTATCGAACAGTATTTAGATGAAATCGAAAATGAAATGTAAATGAAAAATCTAAATTTTTGCCGAATCAGGTGAATTTTATTACACTAGTTTGTAGTGGAGGGAATAAAAAATGCTGACAAAAAGATATAGCATGATGACAGAACATGAGCTCCGTATGGAAATATCCACTTTAAATGATCAAGCAAAAAAGGCGGAACAGCTTGGAATGATTAATGAGTATGCTGTCTTAGAAAGAAAAGCAGTTCTCGCAAAATCCTATTTATTAAATCCAAAAGATTTTAAACCGAATGAAGTGTATGAAATAGAAGGAGATCCTGGAGTTCTTTTTCAAATCGATTATATGAATGGTGTATTTGCCTGGGGAAAACGAAAAATAGAAGGAAGCCAAGAAGAAGGTATTCCGATTGCGTTATTGAAAAAGAAGGATTGAGGAAAAGGAGTGGAGGGACCGAGTTTGGTCTCTCCCTCTTTCCTACAGTAATAAAAAACTACTTCCTTATTATTTCGGTCTGCGATGAGAGGAAGCATGCATTCTCTCTTGAGGATGTGTATTGATTGTACCATTTGCTCTTTTCGAAGCGAATTCCGCTTTAGCTCTCGGTTCCCCTTCAAGCTTCATATCATTTGTATTATCTACATTTCCCATCGTTATACCTCCAAGTATTAACAAAGTAAACGGTAATAAACTTATATTTGTTTATTACTACGGATAGTATTTGTTATCTATCTGCAATCTATAAGTAAAAACAGAAAAAGAAAGAAGGAATCAACGATGCATGAAGCACAGAAAAAGTTAGTTGAACGGCTACTGGAGCTTAATTCTTTTATTTCGGTAGGGCAAGCGCAAACATGGGTTGAATTATTATGGGAAGATTTCGAAGCAACCTATGCAAAAGCTGGTCGGAAATATCAAGGGGAAGAAGTGACCGAGAAAGTTGTCAGTCAGTGGATTGAAAACTATGGAGGAAAGCTGCATGAATTTGTCGCGGAAAATCCAAAATATAAAGAATTCCTTACAGATGATAAAAAGAAATTACATTAAAAATCCATATAAACAGTGAGGCTGGGACATAAGTATTCCTGCCATAGATAAACCCGAACAACTATAAAATCCTATATGGTTGTTTGGGTTTATATTAGTTTTATAAACGGTTCAGTTAGTGTTAATATCCGCAGCCTGAATACACTTCGCTTTCCATGGGGCGAGCGCCGAGCCTCCTCGTCACTACGTTCCTGCGGGGTCTCGGACTTTCTCGCAGCTCCCATAGGAGTCTACGTGTATTCAGGCTGCTCCATTTTTCTCACTAATTTATTTTTTCTTAGAAAAATAATAAGTTTTTAGGAAATAGCCTTTAAAAACGAAGGGTAATAGAGCGGAAAACACTCGACTCCTGCGAGAAATAGAGCAAAACCTAAGACACCCATAGGCAATAACCTTGGAGGATTAGGTTGTTCCCCTGCGCATTGTGTGTCTGTAGCGCAATGGAACGTATAAGTTTTTACAATTGACTATATTTAAAATCATAAATATTCGGTAAGAGTAGCCTTAATTTTAGAACTAAATTAGAGATTGTTCGTCTTTACAGATTAACTATTTAGTTTTGTCCCAGTCTCTGTGTTAATTCGTTAGTATATCGAGTTTCTTTTTAAGTTTATCTTCACTAAAGATCCAGCCTGTGTACGAGGTAATAATATTTAAGTTTAAATCGAGATGAACGACAGCGACAAACGGATAATGTCCATTACTGCGATAACGCAAATCAATGAAGCGGACCTGGTATTGATCATCAAGCTCCAAGACCTCCCAGCGAAAAACAGGAGAAAAGGATAAGAATGCAGATAGGTTCTTATCTTTTTGTGCTGCTGCAAGAACTGGAGTATTAGGAATTGGAATGCGATGAAATTTATCGTAAATTTCAATTTCATGCTGATGCGATCGACCCACGTAGAAGGAGTCATTGGTCATAACAGCAATACGCCAGTGATTATATCTCATAGTAGGTGATAAAATGATTTCAGTTGCATTAGGAATCATCTTTTTCACATTTGTTTTTACCTGCCGCTGTGTGAAAATTCGCAGCAGATAATAACCGATTAGAACGATGAAAAGCGTTAAAAAGGTATATCCTGGATTGAAGCCAAATGCCCAAAATAAAATAGCAACAATATGCATGGAAAAAATGATTGGATCGAATGTATTGATAATTCCCAACGCAACCCATTTATTTGTAAAAGGGCGCAAAGCCTGTGTACCGTAAGCGTTAAAAATATCAACAAAAACATGCAGAAAAACTGCTAAAAAGGACCAAAGCCATAAATGCAATACATTGGCTTCTGAGAAAAACGGATAAATGACCGCGGTAATAAGCAATGGCCATAAAATTACTGCTGGTATAGAGTGGGTGACTCCACGATGATTACGTATATAAACGGCATTGTTTCTTAATTTTAAAACCGTATCGATATCTGGTATTTGAGAGCCGACTATTGTGGCAATCAAAACACTTGTAGCTGTTACTGGACTTGAAGCAACAACCGGGTCTAACGTGGCTAACCCACCAAGTGCAATCCCCATGACGATATGTGTTCCTGTATCCAAAATACCAAACCTCCCTGATTTTTCTCCATTTATTTGGATGAAAACACCATAATTACAATTAAAATATGCTTTTCTTTTTTCTTAACAAAAGATACACTACAAACAGTTAAAGAAATGCATAGGACAAAAAATGCGGATAATGTTATTAAATAATAAAAATCGATGATATACATCGGACAATCGCGTAATTTTTATAAAAAAGTTCTCTTATTTAAAATGAGACAAATTTACTTATTTATACTTACTTTAGTTATCATCAAATCTATTGGCGAGGATATCGCTTGTTAGTGAGATTTGTAATACTTTCATTCTATCCCATTTCATCCTATGATGCATGTCATGTCCAATAGAATAAAAAAGAAATCTATACATTGTTATTCCCAAAAAAAATTAATAATTAACATATGGAGGTTTATGGTGACAGAAAGGCAAGAAATAATAAAGAACCAAGTGAATGTAGAGCAATTTAGAGAAGATTTATTAAAATGGTTTACCGAGGAACAAAGAGATCTTCCATGGAGAAAGGATAAGGATCCTTATAAAGTATGGGTGTCTGAAATAATGCTTCAGCAGACAAAGGTTGATACGGTTATTCCCTATTTTAACCGATTTATTTCTCAGTTTCCAACAATCGAAGCATTGTCAGTTGCGGAAGAAGAGAAGGTATTAAAGGCTTGGGAAGGTTTAGGCTATTACTCAAGAGCACGAAACCTTCATGCCGCTGTAAAGGAAGTCCATGAAAAGTATGAGGGCAAAGTGCCAGATTCGCCGAAAGAAATTTCTGGCTTAAAGGGAGTAGGCCCGTATACGGCGGGAGCGATTTTAAGTATTGCCTATGGTGTTCCAGAGCCTGCTGTTGATGGAAATGTTATGAGGGTTCTATCTAGAATTCTTTCGATTTGGGAAGATATCGCCAAGCCGAAAACGAGAAAAACATTTGAAGAAGCCGTGCGCGTCCTGATTTCACATGAGAATCCATCCTATTTTAATCAAGCCTTAATGGAGCTAGGTGCCTTAATTTGTACACCTACTTCACCGTCTTGTTTGCTTTGTCCTGTTAGAGAGCATTGTCATGCATTTGATGAAGGGACAGTAACGGAACTGCCGGTTAAGACGAAAAGCAAGAAGCAAAAGTCAATCCAGCTTGCTGCTGTCGTTTTGACAGATGAAGATGGAAGAACATTGATTCATAAGCGACCTAGCACAGGATTGCTTGCAAATCTATGGGAATTTCCTAATATGGAAATCGTTCAAGTGTTAAAAAGTGAAAAAGCACAGCTAGAGGAAAAGCTTTTAGAAGACTATCAGGCAACAGTAGAAGTTGGCGAAATGATTACTAGAATTGAACACGTCTTTTCCCACTTGATTTGGAACATCAACGTATATAGTGGAAAATTGATTGATTTGAAAGAGGAAAAGGAAGATTTACGAAAAGTGAATTCCGAAGAGATAGAACCTTTCCCATTCCCAGTTTCTCATCAGAAAATGCTGAAGTTTTTACCGGAGCAAGTGAATAAGGGGTGACCGTAGTTGGTCCCCCCTACTCTATTTTACTCGTAGCTCACTTCTGTTCCATGCGTATAATCTGCTTCGTTTCTTTTTAAACCGCCTCTGTTTTCAATCTCCCCTATTATTTCGCGGTGAATACTTGCTCCTTCGCTATTTAAATAGGGAGTCATTTGCTGCAAGGAATGATGGAAGTAGGCAAGCTCGTTATCCTTCCAATCAGCTTTAGCGATCATTGCTAATTCAGTCATATCTCTACCAATATACATTATCCAATACCTTCCTTTACTTAAAGCATATCTATATTTATTGTGCGAATGTTGATTGCGAACTATGCATTAATAGAGGTAAAATGAAAAGTAAATGGATGGGAAAGGAATTAAAAGAATGACAAACAAAGTCGCATTAATTACAGGAAGCAGTAGAGGAATAGGAAAAGCAACAGCGATTTCATTAGCAAAAGAAGGCTATGATATTGTGATTAACTATGCAAGAAGCAGAAAGGCTGCCCAAGAAACAGCCGATGAAATAACGGCATTAGGAAGAAAAGTTCTTTTAGTAAAAGCGAATGTTGGGGATGTAGAAAAAATTAAAGCAATGTTTGCAGAAGTGAAAGAAGAATTCGGGCGTTTGGATGTTTTCGTTAATAATGCAGCATCTGGTGTGTTACGACCAATTATGGAATTAGAAGAGTCCCATTGGAATTGGACAATGAATATTAACAGTAAAGCGTTATTATTCTGTGCACAGGAAGCAGCTAAGTTAATGGATAAAGGCGGCAAGATTGTCAGCATCAGTTCATTAGGAGCAATTCGCTATTTAGAAAACTATACGACTGTTGGGGTAAGTAAAGCTGCAGTAGAAGCTTTAACTAGATATTTAGCAGTAGAATTAGCTCCAAAAAATATTGTGGTTAATGCTGTTTCTGGTGGAGCTGTTGATACAGAAGCATTAACACATTTCCCAAATAGAGAAGAATTGCTTCAAGCGGCAGCTGATAAAACGCCAGCGGGAAGAATGGTGGAAATGGAAGACCTAGTGAACACAGTTATGTTTTTAGTAAGCGATGACGCTAGTATGATAAGAGGACAGACTATTATTGTGGATGGCGGTATTTCGTTATTAGTATAAGAAAAAAAGGGGATTTTCCTAATGAGGAAGATTCTCTTTTTTTCTTTTTGAAGAAAAAATAATGGGTTTTATTGGTAATGAAAAAATTTGGATAGAACCGAAATGTCTGGGACAAATTAATAGGCGTGGAGGTGATATTCATGGCTAAAAAATCTGGTGTAACTCAAACTGGAACTAACATTCAAGAAGTAAAACAACAAAACGCTCAATCTGCTGGCCAACAAGGTCAATTTGGTACTGAATTTGCTAGCGAAACAAGCGCTGCAGAAGTAAAAAAATATAACCAACAAGCAGAAGCTAAAAAATCTCAAAACTCAAGCAAATAATGCAAACAAAGGGCACTTCACTTACGGGAGAGTGCCCTTTGCTTTTTATGGAAAATAGCTATTATTTAATTTTTTTAATACAAGGTGGCTTACAATAAAAATAGTTCGACAAAACTTCTTCTTTGTCTACAGAAGTAGTCAAAGGAATAATCATACATACGAAGAAATAATAAAAGAAAGATTTAAGAGAAAAGGCAGCTTCTTAAAAAAGATTAAATAAGCAGTACCGAACCAAAAATAAAGAGTAGGATGTGTTTTTTCATGGATGTATTTAACGGTTTAGTTGGAGAACAGATGCGAATAATGGAAAAACTACTATATTTACAAGGAGAATTAGAACGGTGCGAAGAAATTGAAGCACAATTACAGATGCTGCAAAAAGAGACCGAATTAAAAGAAGTGCAAATAGAAATTATCAAAATGAAAGAAGAGCTCAAACAAATACAACAAATTTTTGAAATGCAAACAGAAAAAGTCATTCGAGTCTATCAAGAAAATGAGCTAAAACTATCATCGAGTTCATAAAAAATAGGGAATATTTGAAACCATTGTGTAATTTCAATGGTTCTTTTGTTTTAAATTTACCGGAGAACCGTTATAATAAGAAAAAAGAGGAATCGTACTTTGTTGCCTTAAATGAAATAATGAATCGCTTTTAGTATGTAACAGGTTACAAAGCGTCCGTAAATAGAAAGTAGGGGAGAAATAAAAATGGGCGTACCTATCGAGGGTGAACCAATACAAATTCATAGTTATAAGCATAATGGGCACATCCATCGAATCTGGGACGAAACAACGATACTTAAAGGGACGCAGAACTTAATAATAGGTGGTAATGATCGTACAATTGTTACAGAATCAGATGGAAGAACGTGGGTAACACGTGAACCGGCAATCTGTTATTTTCATTCACAACAATGGTTTAATGTCATTGGCATGCTTAGAGAAGATGGCATTCATTATTATTGCAACCTAAGCTCACCATTTATATACGATGGAGAGGCACTTAAATATATTGATTATGATTTGGACATCAAAATTTTCCCGGATATGACATTCAATCTATTAGATGAGGATGAATACGAACGTCACCGCGAAGAAATGAAATATCCAGATGTCATCGATCATATTTTAAAGTCGCAAGTAAATCAATTAGTACAATGGATAAGACAAAGAAAAGGTCCCTTTGCACCAGATTTTGTTGATTTGTGGTATGAAAGATACTTAACGTACAGAAGTTAATATGGATGACTGAAAAAGCATGTTGAAATTCAGCAGGCTTTTTTCTTATGCATACGCTTAGAATAGTGATAAAATGGTTCATTGTTATCAAAGAGTTAGTTATCGAGGAGTTTGTGTGAATTATTATCAGTGGCTGAATTGTGGTTGCGAGAGGATAGAAGGTAACAGAGAAGGTTGCTCAGTGCCCGTTTTGGCTTAAAAAGCGAGAGGGAGGTAACAGAGAGAGCTTCTCAGTGCCTGAATCGACTCGAAAAGGGAGAGGAAGGTAACAGAGAAGGCATCTCAGTGCCCGATTCATCTCCCAAAAAGAGCAAATGGTAATAGAAGCCAACGTTTCAATGCTCCACCCACATTCAAAAGACAAAAAAGGAAATAAAAAGGAATGCTAATTTTCTTCAAACAAAGTAAACAAAGCCAAACACAAAACAAGTTTTCCAACCACCAAAAAAGGAAATAGAACAAATGCAACATAGAGAGGGGAGTATATGTGGACAGTATTAAAAGATATATGGCTTTTGTAAAGCCCTATCGGTGGCAAATCATTGGCACCATTATCATCGGCATTGTCAAATTTGCCATCCCGCTATTAATACCATTGCTATTAAAGTACGTAATCGATGACATAATCAATAATCCAGACTTAGCACAGGCAACTAAAATGAGCAATTTATGGACAATCATGATCATCATGACGATTATTTTTATCGTAGTAAGACCGCCAATCGAGTATTATCGTCAATATTTCGCACAATGGACTTCTAATAAAATTCTATATGATATTAGAGACCAGCTATTTATGCATCTCCAAAAATTAAGTTTAAAATATTATTCCAATACCCGTGCAGGGGAAGTTATTTCCCGTGTAATAAACGATGTCGAACAAACGAAAAACTTTATTTTAACAGGCTTAATGAATTTATGGTTAGATGCTGTAACGATTTTGATTACGATAGGCATTATGTTCACTATGAATATTAAGTTAACCTTCGTTTCCATCATCTTATTGCCTTTCTATGCCTTTTCAGTGAGCTATTTTTTTGGAAATCTACGGACGCTGACAAGAGAAAGGTCACAGGCGTTAGCTGGAGTACAAAGCTTTTTGCATGAAAGAGTACAAGGAATTTCCGTTATTAAAAGCTTTGCTACAGAGGATCATGAACAAAAGCATTTTCAAAAGTATAATAAAGCCTTCTTAGAAAAAGCGGTCAATCATACGAAATGGAATGCTAAAGCATTTGCAGTTGTTAATACGATTACCGATATTTCTCCTTTATTTGTGATTGCCTATTCCGGCTATCAAGTATTAAATGGCGATCTATCTTTAGGAGCAATGATTGCATTTTTTGCCTATATTGAAAGATTATATAATCCATTAAGAAGATTAGTGAATTCCTCGACAACGTTAACGCAATCAATCGCCTCAATGGATCGCGTATTTGATTTGATTGATGAAAAATATGATATTCAAGATAAGCCTAATGCTATTCCTTGTGCAAATGTCAAAGGCGACATTGCTTTTGAAGCGGTTGATTTTGCCTATGATACAAAGGATCCAAACGTATTAGACAATGTTTCCTTACATATTAAGCAAGGGGAGACAATCGCATTTGTTGGAATGAGCGGGGGCGGAAAATCTTCGTTAATTAGTCTTATTCCAAGATTCTATGATGTGACAGGTGGAAGAATTCTATTAGATGGAAGAGATATAAGAGATTTACAGGCCCGTTCCTTAAGGGATCAAATTGGGATGGTTCTTCAAGAAAATATTCTCTTTAGTGAATCGATTAGAGAAAATATTATGATTGGGAGACCAAATGCGACGGAAGAGGAAGTGATTGCCGCCGCAAAAGCTGCAAATGCCCATGACTTTATTATGCAGCTGCCAGAAGGCTACGAAACGAAAGTAGGAGAAAGAGGCGTGAAATTAAGTGGGGGGCAGAAACAAAGAGTAGCGATTGCTCGCGTATTCTTGAAAAATCCACCTATCTTAATTTTGGATGAGGCAACCTCTGCTTTAGACTTAGAAAGTGAACAATCGATTCAAGAATCCCTTGAAGAGCTAGCAAAAGACAGAACGACCTTAATAGTTGCCCATCGTTTATCCACGATTACTCATGCAGATCGGATTATTTTAATCGAACACGGAAAAATCATGGAAGATGGCACACATGATGAGCTGATGAAATTACAAGGTCATTATCATGATCTATTTCAAATACAGCAATTGGGGAATTAGGTGTGAAAAAAAGAGATCCAGAAAATTGTTTCTGGATCTCTTTTACAATTAAGAAGGTTTTCTGAAGTCTAATTGGTGTCTAGCTCTGGGGACCCTGGAGTTGATGGGCTTCACGCCCGTTCCCGCTATATGTCATCTAACGTTCACCGTGTTTCCTTTATCCAAAGAACATGCCCTTCCAGTTTGTACGGCGGTGAGCAAACGCTTTTCTAATTACTCCTCAATCGTTACCTCTGCTTCGTGGTTATGATGAACCTGAATAGATGTAATCAACGTATCAAGATGCTCCACATTCTCGTCATATTCGATAATAGCAGAAACGATTTGCATCATATGATATTGCTTTAATTCTTCTTCATTTTCATGAACGATTGACTCTGTCTCTTTATAGTAATGCATTAATTCTTGGAATAGCATGTTTCGGTCAAGGGAAATGCTGCCTTCTTCAAAAACAACATTTGGCTTTACTTTTCCAATAAATTTAAGCATAACATGTTCGTGATGGTGAATAAGACAATCGAGCTGCTGCTGAATGATATTTTGAAAATCTTCAGGTAAACTTAATAACTCATTTTCATAACGATGAATCTTTTTCAATGTTTGAAAAGATTTCTTTAATGTTACAATCATTTGCCGATAAATCACTAATTTTCTCGTTTTTAATAAGGTTGTTTTTTTGAAGTAATTCCGTTCTTCTTTGTATAGAATATATAACTGGTCTATTTTCATTAACCGGTCGGACATTTTATCAATATCATTCTTTAAAAGACTGTGCTCAGATGCATGTCTAATGTTCATGCGAATCCATTTTGTTATTTCCTCACTCATATCGGAAATTTGATTGTACAATTTATTTTCATACTTAGGTGGTAGAAAAATCAGATTGACGATCGATGCAGACAGAATTCCAAGCATTACGGTTGAGAAACGAATAACCGCAAATGTGATGAAATCATCTGTAGGTGACTCCATAATGGCAATTAACGTTACTACTGATAAAGTAATCGTCTTTTCTAAGTTTAATTTTAAGTTAATGGTAATAACAATGATTGCTGCAAGTCCAATAATAAAGACGTTGTTTCCAAAGCTTAATACAAAGATGACGGCAATGATGGCACCAATGATATTCCCTTGTACTTGTTCAATAATAGATAAATAAGACCGATAAACGGTTGGTTGTATGGCAAAAATGGCAGAAATTCCTGCGAAAACAGGAGTTGGTGCATGTAATAGTTGCGCTAGAAATAAAGCTAAAACGATGGCGATTCCTGTTTTCAGAACGCGCGCTCCTAATGTCATATATTGGTGTTCCTTTCATTTGATCTTAATAACATATTTTCTTATACCCCTTACTTTTTGCGAAAAACACGAAAAGTAAACACAATATTGTACTATACAGTGATTAGATGCTAACTTCAATAGACGAATGCCTGATTTTTTCTTTTTTCGATGGATTTTAAAAAAATGGACATATTGTTGTTAAAATTGAAATGGGTTTAAACTATGTTCGAGGTGTGAAACGTTCTAATGGGGTGCTGATTTCCGCTGCAGGGGCACGACTCGTCGGGGCGGGCGGTGAGCCTACTCGGCGTTCCGCCTGTAGGGTCTCACCTGTCCCGCTAATGAGACCACTGAAAAACTACTACTTAACGATTATTGAAGGTGGAAGACTGTTAAAATTAGAGGTTTGCGTTTGTTTTCCGAGGCGTCCGCTCGCTTTTCATGGGGCGAGCGCCGAGCCGCTTCGTCGCTTTGCTCCTGCAGGGTCTCGGACTTTCTCACAGCTCCCATAGGAGTCGAGCGGTCGCCTCTCCAAACTAACATATTATTCGCTTTCAAACACCTAAATCCTAATTGGATTTGGATAACTATACTTTTTCAGTGCCCTCCTCGCTAATCCCACAGGAGTCTCACCCCTTCCGCTTCAATCATCTGTGGTAGGATTTTAGAGAGCTTCTAATCTTTTTAATTAAAGAGAGGAAGATATAGTAGATCACTTTTGTGAAAATAAAAAAAGGTCCAGAATTCCTCTGAACCTTTTCTCATTCTACTGTTTAAAACGTATACTCTTCTTTTAATGTAGCGAATGCTTGATCTACTGCGTGTAGAGTAGCTTCGATGTCTTCTTCTGTGTGTGCGATGGTGATGAACCATGCTTCGTATTTGGATGGTGCTAGCATAATTCCTTGTTCTACTAATAGTTTGAAGAAGCGGCCGAACATTTCGCTATCTGTGCTTTCTGCTTGTTTGTAGTTGAATACTTTTTCGGTTGTAAAGAAGACAGTAAGTGCTCCTTTTAGGCGGTTAATTGTAATTGGAACATTGTATTGGGCTGCTGCTTCTAAAATACCTTTTTCCAATAATGCGCCTAATTTATCTAGATAATCGTATACGCCTTCTTGCTTTAATACTTCTAGACAAGCGATTCCTGCTTGGATGGATGCTGGGTTTCCGGCGTGTGTACCTGCTTGGTATGCTGGTCCAACTGGTGCCACTTGATCCATAATTTCTTTTTTACCACCGTAAGCGCCAATTGGTAGACCGCCGCCAATTACTTTTCCTAAGGCAGTTAAGTCAGGGTAAACGCCTAATAAATCCTGTGCTCCCCCGTAAGTAAAGCGGAAAGCAGTGATTACTTCATCATAAATAACAAGTGCGCCTGCTTCGTGTGTTAGGTCATTGATTCCTTGTAAAAATCCTTCAATTGGTTCTACGATACCGAAGTTACCAACGATTGGCTCAACAAGAACAGCTGCTACTTGATCTCCCCATTTATCCAGTGCATCTTTATAGGCGTCTAAATCATTGAAAGGAACGGTAATGACATCAGCTGCAATTACTGCGGGAACACCGGCAGAATCTGGCGTGCCAAGTGTAGAAGGACCAGAACCTGCTGCGACGAGCATTGGATCAGAGTGACCATGGTAGCAACCAGCAAATTTAATTACTTTGTTTCTGCCAGTATAAGCACGAGCAACACGAATCGTTGTCATCACAGCTTCTGTTCCGGAATTCATAAAACGGATTTTTTCCATAGAAGGGATTGCTTCCTGAAGCATTTTCGCAAATTTTACTTCATGGGGCGTTGGTGTACCGAATAATAGCCCCGTTTCGGCTGCGCGTGTTACCGCTTTTGTAATATGTGGATGTGCATGTCCTGTCACAATTGGACCGTATGCAGCTAAATAATCGATATATTGATTTCCGTCTACATCAAAGAAGTAAGCGCCTTGCCCTTTTTCCATCACTATCGGTGATCCGCCACCAACGGCTTTGTAAGAGCGAGAAGGACTGTTGACACCTCCGACAATAATCTCTAAAGCTTCTTCATGTAATCGTTCTGAATTGGTATGTAACATATAAACCTCCTATAAATCGTAACATTCTGTATAAAATACCTTCCCTCATTTTAGCACTTTTTGAAAGAAGATAAAGGGAAATAGCTTTTTAACAACAGGTAACTTTCATACGTTCTCAATAGGTGTAAGTGGATAAACGCATAATTACCTTAGACAAGCATAAATATTAATGATGGAGGATTCAGACCGTGCAGCTAGAATGTAAGGGGGTAAAGGAATGTTTTATGTCTTATTAGCTTTAATCCTTTTTTTTATTGCGATGAGCTTAAGAACATTGTTTGTTCCTTACCGCATAAAAGAAAAATGGGTATCCTTTGAAAATTTTATATATTTAATATTTGTCTATATCACTATTATGATAGGCTTTGGCTTAATCTATACGTTATTCCAGATGAATGGAATTCCTGTTTATAATGATGGACAATCGCCATCGTTAACCTATGATTTTTTTCATACATTACATACTAGTGTGTATTTTAGTGGTGTGACCTTATTCTCTGTAGGATTTGGTGATTTAATGCCAGTTGGAGTTGGAAGAATGGTTGTCCTTGTAGAGGCCTTGATTGGCTATACGATTCCAGCAGCCTTTGTCGCAAGGGCAGTACTAGATATGAATAATTAGTAATCTCCTTTTCTTGATTCATCTAAGCAAATTCGGTAGTCTAGGTATATGAAAAGAAAAGGCGGGATACTATGTCGATTCAATTGGGAGAAACAGTTCCAGATTTTGAACTAGAAGCAGATAATGGAGAAAAAATAAAACTATCTGATTTTCGAGGAAAGAATGTTGTCTTATACTTTTATCCAAAAGATATGACACCTGGATGTACAACAGAAGCTTGTGACTTTCGCGATAACCATGCGGATTTCGAAGGCCTAAATACAGTAGTACTAGGGGTTAGCCCAGATCCGATTTCAAGACACAAGAAGTTTATCGAAAAGCACGAGCTGCCATTTCCATTACTATCCGATGAAAATCATGAAGCTGCAGAAAGCTTTGATGTATGGAAATTAAAAAAGAATTTCGGAAAAGAGTATATGGGGATTGAAAGATCGACCTTCTTGATTGATAAAGAAGGCAAGCTTGTTAAAGAATGGCGTAAAGTGAAAGTGGCTGGCCATGTAGACGAAATAAAACAAGCATTAGAAAAAATCGAAGCCTAATTTTCAAGCTAGGGACTTTTGTCCACTCATTAAGAAACGATAAGCATATTGTATAGTGAGCATATACCTCCTCATATATATGTCGGTGACCAACGAAGCGTTCGTTGGTCTTTTTTTAGGAATAAAAAGAGAAATGGATAAAACTTCTGGTGAAAAATAGCGGGCTACATGCATATAATGAAAGTGTATTATCAATACCATTCCATCATTGACTATTATCTAATAGTCGGTATTGTTAAATAATCATTATTATTGTTGTTATAACGGTTTATTCGTCTATAAACGGCGTTATTACAGTAACTGTATTGACAAAACCCTCCTATTATTAGTACACTATTTATAAACATTATAAAATAAGAATATCTTTTAGAAATGGGGTGCATGTCCGTGGAACATAACGAGCATAATGAGTTACAAGAAGCTCTTGATAAGCTGAAGGAAACAGGAGTGCGCATTACCCCGCAGCGTCATGCGATACTTGAATATTTAATAAGCTCAATGTCACATCCGACTGCCGATGAAATTTATAAAGCACTTGAAGGTAAATTCCCAAATATGAGTGTAGCCACTGTTTATAATAATTTAAGAGTTTTTCGTGAAGTAAATTTAGTAAAGGAACTGACATACGGAGATTCTTCCAGTCGGTTTGATTTCATTACTTCTCACCATTATCATATTATCTGTAAAGAGTGTGGCAAAATAGTTGATTTCCATTATCCAGGACTGGATGAGGTCGAACAATTTGCCAGCCATGTTTCAGGATTTAAAATCAGCCACCACCGTTTGGAAATTTACGGTACTTGTCCTGATTGTGCTAAAAAAGAAGCGCACTAATGTAAGGAATAGAAGAGGTTGTCTTTTTAAGATTAGTTTTCGTATAAATGGATGCGAAGGTTAATCTTAAAAAGATACCTCTTTTTTCTGTTTTCCTTAAGAAGGTTCATTCATTATGCTGGGATAATAGATGGATGAAAACAGCGAAAAAAGTAATACTATTTTTTTATAAGTTGTAGTAAGATTTCATGTATGCCATGGAAATAGGGCAGGATTTTAATAGAAAATGTCGAAATAATACGAAACGAATAAAATTTATTCATGGAGATGGAGGAATAACGATGGAAGATATTCTTCGTCCTATATATCAAGAAAGAGCTAGCCAGACAAATACATTGGGCGTATTAATCATTGATAAAAAACAAAATGAAATGACCGTGACAGATACTTTTGATACGGTGATGCTTATTATTGTAAAAGAAGCAGAACAGCCTGTTTTTATAAAGCACTATACTTATGTGGAAAAGAAAGCAGCTTTGCATATTGTCACAGAACAACAATTAAGAAATTGGATTTTATTGGGGAATAATAAAAGAATATTTGAATGGTTATACAATGGAAGAGTTGTTTTTGATCGAAACGAATATATCTATCAACTTAAAAATGAGTTAAAAGAATTTCCCGTTAACGAAAGAAAACAAAAGATGGCGCTAGAATTCGCTAAGCTTATTAAACGATATATGGACGGGAAAGCTTTCTTTGAAAATAAGCATTATCTTGACGCTTATAATGATATTATTCATTCCCTACATCATTTAGCGCGTTTAGCTGTGATTGAAAATGGCTTCCATCCAGAGGTAACAGTTTGGAGCCAAGTAAAACAAATAGAGCCAGAAATCTATAAATTATATGTTGAGCTAGTAAATAGTGATGAGCCAATTGAAAAAAGGCTAGAGCTATTATTCTTAGCAAGTGAATTCTTGATTCATTCCAGAATGAGAACAAGTACAAGTTATATTTTTGATATACTAAAAGAGAAGGAAGCTTGGACATTTAATGAGCTATTAGAAAAAGAAGAATTACTTATTTATGCAGTTGATCTTGGTATGCTTATAGAATATTTGATTGATAAACATTTAATAGAAGTAGTCAATGTTTCAACGAAAAGTCCAGGCGTTTATCATCGATATTATCAGGTTTTAGAAAAAAACTAAAAAAAGTTTTGAAAAAGTATTGACCATTATGTTGGAATAATGTTATATTTATATCCGTCGCCGAAACAACACGAAATGTTGAAGTAAACGACGGAAAAGATTTTTAAAAAACTATTGACAGAGAATGTTGGTAGATGGTATATTAGAAAAGTCGCTTCTTGAGTGACTAACTAAATTGCTCTTTGAAAACTGAACAAACAAACGTCAACAATAATCGTTTTATAATGAACGTTATAGAACAAACAAGTAATAAAAGCTAGAGTTTAGCATTTGAGCTAATCAACTCTTTATTGGAGAGTTTGATCCTGGCTCAGGACGAACGCTGGCGGCGTGCCTAATACATGCAAGTCGAGCGGACTTTAAAAGCTTGCTTTTAAAGTTAGCGGCGGACGGGTGAGTAACACGTGGGCAACCTGCCTGTAAGACTGGGATAACTTCGGGAAACCGGAGCTAATACCGGATAATCCTTTTCTACTCATGTAGGAAAGCTGAAAGACGGTTTACGCTGTCACTTACAGATGGGCCCGCGGCGCATTAGCTAGTTGGTGAGGTAACGGCTCACCAAGGCAACGATGCGTAGCCGACCTGAGAGGGTGATCGGCCACACTGGGACTGAGACACGGCCCAGACTCCTACGGGAGGCAGCAGTAGGGAATCTTCCGCAATGGACGAAAGTCTGACGGAGCAACGCCGCGTGAGTGATGAAGGTTTTCGGATCGTAAAACTCTGTTGTTAGGGAAGAACAAGTACAAGAGTAACTGCTTGTACCTTGACGGTACCTAACCAGAAAGCCACGGCTAACTACGTGCCAGCAGCCGCGGTAATACGTAGGTGGCAAGCGTTGTCCGGAATTATTGGGCGTAAAGCGCGCGCAGGCGGTCCTTTAAGTCTGATGTGAAAGCCCACGGCTTAACCGTGGAGGGTCATTGGAAACTGGGGGACTTGAGTGCAGAAGAGAAGAGTGGAATTCCACGTGTAGCGGTGAAATGCGTAGAGATGTGGAGGAACACCAGTGGCGAAGGCGACTCTTTGGTCTGTAACTGACGCTGAGGCGCGAAAGCGTGGGGAGCAAACAGGATTAGATACCCTGGTAGTCCACGCCGTAAACGATGAGTGCTAAGTGTTAGAGGGTTTCCGCCCTTTAGTGCTGCAGCAAACGCATTAAGCACTCCGCCTGGGGAGTACGGCCGCAAGGCTGAAACTCAAAGGAATTGACGGGGGCCCGCACAAGCGGTGGAGCATGTGGTTTAATTCGAAGCAACGCGAAGAACCTTACCAGGTCTTGACATCCTCTGACACTCCTAGAGATAGGACGTTCCCCTTCGAGGGACAGAGTGACAGGTGGTGCATGGTTGTCGTCAGCTCGTGTCGTGAGATGTTGGGTTAAGTCCCGCAACGAGCGCAACCCTTGATCTTAGTTGCCAGCATTTAGTTGGGCACTCTAAGGTGACTGCCGGTGACAAACCGGAGGAAGGTGGGGATGACGTCAAATCATCATGCCCCTTATGACCTGGGCTACACACGTGCTACAATGGATGGTACAAAGGGCAGCAAAGCGGTGACGCCTAGCAAATCCCATAAAACCATTCTCAGTTCGGATTGTAGGCTGCAACTCGCCTACATGAAGCTGGAATCGCTAGTAATCGCGGATCAGCATGCCGCGGTGAATACGTTCCCGGGCCTTGTACACACCGCCCGTCACACCACGAGAGTTTGTAACACCCGAAGTCGGTGGGGTAACCGTAAGGAGCCAGCCGCCTAAGGTGGGATAGATGATTGGGGTGAAGTCGTAACAAGGTAGCCGTATCGGAAGGTGCGGCTGGATCACCTCCTTTCTAAGGAAAATGGAATTTATATTCCATCAAAGATTGTTGACGATTTGTTGTTCAGTTTTGAGGGAGCAATTCCTCAAAAAACAGGCTTATATTAAGCCGATTGTTCCTTGAAAACTAGATTATGAATAAACAAGATAGAAACCGAGTAATCGCCATCTTAGATTCTCTATTTTAGAGAATTACTTCTTTGAAAAGTAATCGTATCAAACGACTATTTATTCGAAGATTTGAGAGCAAAGAGAAGCAAGTAGGTCAAGGAAGCGACCGAGCGAGCACCGGAGCGTACGCTAGTACGTGAGGAGCAGAGTGAGGAAGTTGACGAAGAGATACGCCGCTTATCTTTGGTCGAAACTTAAGTTAAGTTAGAAAGGGCGCACGGTGGATGCCTTGGCACTAGGAGCCGATGAAGGACGGGATTAACACCGATATGCTTTGGGGAGCTGTAAGTAAGCTTTGATCCAGAGATTTCCGAATGGGGAAACCCTCTATCCGTAATGGGATAGAATCTTTACCTGAATACATAGGGTACTGAAGGCAGACCCGGGGAACTGAAACATCTAAGTACCCGGAGGAAGAGAAAGCAAACGCGATTCCCTGAGTAGCGGCGAGCGAAACGGGATTAGCCCAAACCAAGAGGCTTGCCTCTTGGGGTTGTAGGACACTCTATATGGAGTTACAAAGGAACGGGGTAGACGAATCGATCTGGAAAGGTCAGTCGTAGAAGGTAAAAACCCTGTAGTCGAAACTTCGTTCCCTCTTGAGTGTATCCTGAGTACGGCGGGACACGAGAAATCCCGTCGGAAGCAGGGAGGACCATCTCCCAAGGCTAAATACTCCCTAGTGACCGATAGTGAACCAGTACCGTGAGGGAAAGGTGAAAAGCACCCCGGAAGGGGAGTGAAATAGATCCTGAAACCGTGTGCCTACAAGTAGTTAGAGCCCATTTATGGGTGATAGCGTGCCTTTTGTAGAATGAACCGGCGAGTTACGATTACATGCGAGGTTAAGTTGATAAGACGGAGCCGCAGCGAAAGCGAGTCTGAATAGGGCGAAATAGTATGTGGTTGTAGACCCGAAACCAGGTGATCTACCCATGTCCAGGGTGAAGTCCAGGTAACACTGGATGGAGGCCCGAACCCACGCACGTTGAAAAGTGCGGGGATGAGGTGTGGGTAGCGGAGAAATTCCAATCGAACTTGGAGATAGCTGGTTCTCTCCGAAATAGCTTTAGGGCTAGCCTCAAGATTTAGAGTATTGGAGGTAGAGCACTGTTTGGACTAGGGGCCCCCATCGGGTTACCGAATTCAGACAAACTCCGAATGCCAAATACTTATTCTTGGGAGTCAGACTACGAGTGATAAGATCCGTGGTCAAGAGGGAAACAGCCCAGACCACCAGCTAAGGTCCCAAAGTATACGTTAAGTGGAAAAGGATGTGGAGTTGCTTAGACAACCAGGATGTTGGCTTAGAAGCAGCCACCATTTAAAGAGTGCGTAATAGCTCACTGGTCGAGTGACTCTGCGCCGAAAATGTACCGGGGCTAAACGTATCACCGAAGCTGTGGATTGACATCTATGATGTCAGTGGTAGGAGAGCGTTCTAAGTGCGTCGAAGCTAGACCGTAAGGACTGGTGGAGCGCTTAGAAGTGAGAATGCCGGTATGAGTAGCGAAAGATGAGTGAGAATCTCATCCACCGAATGCCTAAGGTTTCCTGAGGAAGGCTCGTCCGCTCAGGGTTAGTCGGGACCTAAGCCGAGGCTGAAAAGCGTAGGCGATGGACAACAGGTTGATATTCCTGTACCACCTTTAAATCGTTTGAGCAATGGGGGGACGCAGGAGGATAGGGTAAGCGTGCTGTTGGATTAGCACGTCCAAGCAGTTAGGCCGGTAATGAGGCAAATCCCATTACCACAAAAGCGGAGCTGTGACGGCGAGGGAAATATAGTACCGAAGTTCCTGATTCCACACTGCCAAGAAAAGCCTCTAGCGAGATTTATGGTGCCCGTACCGCAAACCGACACAGGTAGGCGAGGAGAGAATCCTAAGGTGAGCGAGAGAACTCTCGTTAAGGAACTCGGCAAAATGACCCCGTAACTTCGGGAGAAGGGGTGCTCTTTTGGGTGTTAAAGCCCGAGAGAGCCGCAGTGAATAGGCCCAGGCGACTGTTTAGCAAAAACACAGGTCTCTGCGAAGCCGCAAGGCGAAGTATAGGGGCTGACACCTGCCCGGTGCTGGAAGGTTAAGAGGAGGGGTTAGCACGTTAAGTGCGAAGCTCTGAATTGAAGCCCCAGTAAACGGCGGCCGTAACTATAACGGTCCTAAGGTAGCGAAATTCCTTGTCGGGTAAGTTCCGACCCGCACGAAAGGTGTAACGATCTGGGCACTGTCTCAACGAGAGACTCGGTGAAATTATAGTACCTGTGAAGATGCAGGTTACCCGCGACAGGACGGAAAGACCCCGTGGAGCTTTACTGCAGCCTGATATTGAATTTTGGTACAGCTTGTACAGGATAGGTAGGAGCCTTGGAAGCCGGAGCGCTAGCTTCGGTGGAGGCATTGGTGGGATACTACCCTGGCTGTATTGACATTCTAACCCGCACCCCTTATCGGGGTGGGAGACAGTGTCAGGTGGGCAGTTTGACTGGGGCGGTCGCCTCCTAAAAAGTAACGGAGGCGCCCAAAGGTTCCCTCAGAATGGTTGGAAATCATTCGTAGAGTGTAAAGGCACAAGGGAGCTTGACTGCGAGACCTACAAGTCGAGCAGGGACGAAAGTCGGGCTTAGTGATCCGGTGGTTCCGCATGGAAGGGCCATCGCTCAACGGATAAAAGCTACCCCGGGGATAACAGGCTTATCTCCCCCAAGAGTCCACATCGACGGGGAGGTTTGGCACCTCGATGTCGGCTCATCGCATCCTGGGGCTGTAGTCGGTCCCAAGGGTTGGGCTGTTCGCCCATTAAAGCGGTACGCGAGCTGGGTTCAGAACGTCGTGAGACAGTTCGGTCCCTATCCGTCGTGGGCGTAGGAAATTTGAGAGGAGCTGTCCTTAGTACGAGAGGACCGGGATGGACGCACCGCTGGTGTACCAGTTGTCTTGCCAAAGGCATCGCTGGGTAGCTATGTGCGGAAGGGATAAGTGCTGAAAGCATCTAAGCATGAAGCCCCCCTCAAGATGAGATTTCCCATAGCGTAAGCTAGTAAGATCCCTGAAAGATGATCAGGTTGATAGGTCAGAGGTGGAAGCGTGGCGACATGTGGAGCTGACTGATACTAATAGATCGAGGACTTAACTAAAACGAAAAGCGGAAACGCCTGTTTATCGGCGTACAAACTGGATGAGCATGTTCTTTCGATAAAGGAAACACGATGAGCGCAAGTGAATCGATGTTGACTTACGCAAAAGAGATGATCGGAAGTTTGATAGGCGATAGGCGTTGGAGCTGGACAATAATGATTACTCATTTCTTTCTTTTACTTCATAATCTAGTTTTCAGGGAATAATTTTTCGAAATTATACTTGAAAAAATCTCAAAAACATGTATAATAAAATATGTCTTGAGAAAAAGTCTGGTGGCGATAGCGAGAAGGTCACACCCGTTCCCATACCGAACACGGAAGTTAAGCTTCTCAGCGCCGATGGTAGTTGGGGGTTCTCCCCCTGTGAGAGTAGGACGTCGCCAGGCATACCATATTATTCCGCAGTAGCTCAGTGGTAGAGCATTCGGCTGTTAACCGAACGGTCGTAGGTTCGAGTCCTACCTGCGGAGCCATATTGGAGAGCTGTCCGAGTGGCCGAAGGAGCACGATTGGAAATCGTGTAGGCGGGTAACCCTGTCTCAAGGGTTCAAATCCCTTGCTCTCCGCCATTAACTTTTCATATGGCCCATTGGTCAAGCGGTTAAGACACCGCCCTTTCACGGCGGTAACACGGGTTCGAATCCCGTATGGGTCACCAATACTTATCATTACATTATGGAGGATTAGCTCAGCTGGGAGAGCATCTGCCTTACAAGCAGAGGGTCGGCGGTTCGATCCCGTCATCCTCCACCATTACTATTATCGCGGGGTGGAGCAGTCTGGTAGCTCGTCGGGCTCATAACCCGAAGGTCGCAGGTTCAAATCCTGTCCCCGCAATCTGGTCCGGTAGTTCAGTTGGTTAGAATGCCTGCCTGTCACGCAGGAGGTCGCGGGTTCGAGTCCCGTCCGGACCGCCATTTTTAAAAAAATCAATAGCAATAAATAATGGCTCAGTAGCTCAGTCGGTAGAGCAAAGGACTGAAAATCCTTGTGTCGGCGGTTCGATTCCGTCCTGAGCCACCATTTATGTCGGAGGGGTAGCGAAGTGGCTAAACGCGGCGGACTGTAAATCCGCTCCTTCGGGTTCGGCGGTTCGAATCCGTCCCCCTCCACCATCTATACAGGGGTATAGTTTAAAGGTAGAACGAAGGTCTCCAAAACCTTTGGTGTGGGTTCAATTCCTACTACCCCTGCCAATTTCCATTAAATATTATGGCGGATATGGCGAAGTGGTTAACGCATCGGATTGTGGCTCCGACACTCGTGGGTTCGATTCCCATTATTCGCCCCATTTTTTTGACACTTTTTTTATTTTATTGCATATAAATAGTATTGGGCTATAGCCAAGCGGTAAGGCAACGGACTTTGACTCCGTCACTCGTTGGTTCGAATCCAGCTAGCCCAGCCATTTGCGGAAGTAGTTCAGTGGTAGAACACCACCTTGCCAAGGTGGGGGTCGCGGGTTCGAATCCCGTCTTCCGCTCCAAGAATATTATGGCGGCATAGCCAAGTGGTAAGGCAGAGGTCTGCAAAACCTTTACCACCGGTTCGAATCCGGTTGCCGCCTCCATAATGCTTATTAAGTTTCCTAATCATATTACGCCGGGGTGGCGGAACTGGCAGACGCACAGGACTTAAAATCCTGCGGTAGGTGACTACCGTACCGGTTCGATTCCGGTCCTCGGCATTACCAAAACTTATAAGCGCGCCGGTGTGGCGGAATTGGCAGACGCGCACGACTCAAAATCGTGTTCCTTCTGGAGTGTCGGTTCGACCCCGACCACCGGTATCATAAAAAGGTATAAACCTTTATAAGTCAATGCTTTGAGCAATCGAGGCATTGGCTTTTTTTGTACTTTATTTTGCTAAAGTGATTTCCAAATCGTGTGGACAACAATTTTCGATTATTAAGTACCTTTAAGACCAATTTTCTTAAAGGGGAGATTTTTTGTGGCTGTAATCAATCGAAAGAAAAAAGTTAAGTTGGAGAAAACGGTAGAGGAACTTTTTAAAGATTTTCAGATGGATAACAGAATTAAAAATTTATCAGAAATGACCATTAGATTCTATGACCAAAATGTAATTCACTTCATGCGATTCCTAGATGATGAAGGTATACATCTTGTAAAATTAATTGAAAAGGATGATATAGATGAATTTATTTTGTTCTTAAAGCAAAAAGACCTTAAGGCAACAACGATTAATACTTATCTTAGAGCCACAAGGGCATTGTTATATTATGCAATGCGTGAGCAGCATTTAAACAAATTTGAGATAAATTTGATAAAGGCTGATAAGCAACAAAAAGAGCCTTACACAGAAGTTGAAATTAAGAAACTTATTAAAAAGCCGAATTTAAAGGAATGTGGATTTGTCGAGCATAGAAATTGGGTGCTAATTAATTACCTCCTTGAGACAGGAAACAGGCTCAATACTATTCTCAACATAAAAGTTGCTGATATTGATTTGGAGAATGGAATGGTTGTTTTAACGACAACTAAAAATAGAAAAACACAGTTTAATCCAATCAGCGAACATTTAGTTAAAACTATAAAATTTGGAACCTATTCTTTAGGTGGTGGACTTGATGAAGGTGAATCCGTGGTTGCTAATCTTCAATCAATTGCATGGGGCATTTTGTCCGAAGGTGGACTTCAGATTGATATTGATAAATCAGGTGAAGCGTTCCAACGTGGGCAAATTAAAATCCGTGCAAGAATCAATAGTGATTTTGCATTAACAAATCCAAAATTGATTTCTCATATCAGACCGACAACAACAGTTTAAAAATGTAGATTGACAGGGCAGGGGGAAACCCTGGCTTTTTTTGTTGTAAATAATCTTAGTATTTGAAATAATTGTTATTGAACTAACGCCCCGTTAGTTTAATAAGAAATCACAAAAGTAATGAGCATTTACTTTAAAATAAAATTAAACGGGGGTTTATATGCGCAAAGTTTATCTAGATAGAACAGAATTAACTGGAGCCGCCATAGGTGTAGATTTAGAAGATACTCAAGTTATACTAGCAGGGACAACGATGTTTCCTATGAGTGCTCATGATAAAAATGAAGAGTATAAAAAATATGCTAGCGATTATGATATACAATTTATCTTTGATGATGATATTCCACATTTAGAATTTTTTACGGTTCCACATGTAGATATTATGGCAAAAGATAGTAAGGGTGGATTTATCGGGACTGTTTATCAACCGTGTGATTTGGCAAGTGACGAACGACCAATTTGTTATATCAATAGGGATTTAGAATGCTTGGTAATTTCTGGAAACTTAAAAGGTTTTCTGAGTAATGTAGGAACTTGGCAAGACGACTTGAAACCCTATGATAAAATTACCATTTATCGTTCGAAAGCAGAAGCAGAAACTGAACTAGAATTTATCGATTTGTCTGTCTGATAGTCCTCCATTATTATAAATTCATGGTTGGCTAACGAGTGCATTACTTCAATAAGAATAGGTTTTAACAAATGGCTTTATATCGATTATTGGATAATATTTTAAATTGTTATAAGTAAATATTTATATTAGAATGATGACATAGGTATTTAATAATCGTATGGACAATTATATTAAAGCATTGAATATAATGGCTTAAAACCTTTTGACCGTGCCTATACCACGGAATTGGCAGGCGCGCACGACTCAAAATCGTGTTCCTCTGGAGTGTCGGTTCGACCCCGACCACCGGTATCTTTATTAAAATGTACTATAGCTTTTTTGTATATTAAGATAGTCTTATCTTAAAAATGCATAGAAATTAATTTTGTTTTACACAAGCAATACGGCACATCTTCGTTGGTTCATTTTAGATGAGCATTATCAAGGTCTTGGCGTTGGAACAAAGCTATTAGAAACAGCCATTAACTATTGTAAAGAACAAAGTTACCAACATATTTATCTATGGACAATTAGTATACTCCATGCTGCACGACATTTATATGCGAAATACGATTTTACACTGTCGGAGGAAAAAGAAAACGTTGAGTGGTGTAGTGAAAGAGTAATCGAAGAACGTTGGGACTTAGAACTATAGCATGAAAGTAAACAATAAAACTTTTGAGATTATTGTGAAATGATAACGCAACAATCAAGGCAATATATATTTTTTTCCACAATCTGGCGCGATTGTGGAAGACCATCAGTCTAATTCAACGGTAAAAATATAGAGGGAATTAGACCTTTTTTATCTCTCGCAATGCTGAATGCATTAAAAAGTTGGTGTCAGCGTAAAAAGTCAGTTGTCTTTTTATGTTCCTTAATATCGATTTTTATATCCATATTACACACCATAAGGAATTCCCCCAATCATTTGTACCCTTGGAAACCACCCCCATTCAAATATATCCCAATCGAATAGCTTACTCTTATTAATAAATTCATAAGTATCTCTAATTTATACATGATTTTCCCTCTATATTTAGGTGTACTTTATAGAATTCTAGTTTGATAAAATGAATAAAGAATTAGCTTTCAAATAAACTGGTTAGGTATGTAAGGGAGAGAATCGTATGAGTAAGGATACAATTGGTATTCCCTTAGAAGGTTTGCACCGTTTAGTAGAATAGTAGCTGCAGAGGGTGCCACGTGTATAATTTAGAGGATGGGAAAGAAGTAGTAACTTCCATGTATGATAAAGATGGCGTACAGGCTGGAGCAGTAACTATTTCACGTAACGGACAAGCGCTTTCTGTTATTGCCGATATAGGAGATAAGCCGTTTTCTCTGTTTTTACATGGCATAGAAGGTATAAATAAAGTAACTACTGGAGAATGGACTAAAGAAGAAAATGGAGTAAAAGTTCAGCTAAAAGGGTCTGCGGTGATTAAGTTTTAATGATGATAATATGGAACTTATTTACGTTTATGTCTGCCACCTATCGATTTTTATAGATGGCAGGCATTTTTATTTTTTGTGTAAATAGATGGAGTTTTTGTAGGTGTACGTATTTATACGAATATGTAAGTCGTGTCACCTTGTACCGAGTAAGATTATTTACAGTAGATTTAAGTTGACGTTAACTGGTTTTTATATAGAAAGCGCTTCGTTTTGGATTATCATCTAGTTTTGCAACTTCCTCATCATGGGTTACAATAATTATCTTTTAAAGTAAAGAGTGGTTCCTCTTACATACAATAATCACTAGTGCAATCACTGTGCAGGAATTGACAGATGACTTTACCCACTATTTTTCTTTTGAGTTACAGTGAGAAGTGTAAGAGAAAGCTCGACCAACTTCAAATCGTCCTTAATTTTGTAATGGTAGTTGCGGCGATTGCAATAGACAAAATACCTATAGAGATTAATATACTAATAAAAATCCAACTGTATGAAACCTTCATTCCAAATAAAATTATACTACCTAAAATTGCTCCAGAAATAATTGGGACTCCTGACCAGAGAAAGATTTCTTTAGAGAAATGAATCAGTATTCGACGCTTAGTCCACCCGATAATATGGTACATAGAAAATTCTTTCGCTCTGTATTGAAGAAGTGCTGTAACACTCTCACTAACTGCTAGGTAAGAAAGCAATACTGTTATGACCAAAATGGAAAGTTGTATGATTAATGTTTCATCCATTGTAAATTGACCTAGTGTTGTTCCCTTAGCTTTTTCAATGGAATACCCTAAGTTAGATATTTGAATAACCAGTAAAATAATAGAGATGAACAAAACAAAAATGGTTGGTAATATGAACTCCTTATAATGAATAATTGCTGGAACTTTCTTATATTCCATTATCCTAGTTTTATTCCCTGATCCATTTCTTAAAAATAACAAACATACCATGACCACGGTTAGGAACCATAATAATGAAGAGAGAAAATAAGGGAATGCGCCTTGTTTGAATAGAGTAAATAAAATAAGGCTAACTACATACCCAATAGTAATAATAATAAATTGTTCAAGACAGTTCCGCAGAAAAATAAATTTCCTTTTCCACCCTAATAAATATAGTAACTCATCTTCCTTATTTAAGGCTTTTTTTTCAAAAGTCACTCTTGAATATAACCAAAGAAACCCAAAAAGAGAAAACAATATGAAAGAAATCACGGACATGTGATTCCAATTTTCACTCAGCTCTTGTGCTACCCCTAGAGTTGTCCAAGGCTCCAATATCTGGCCTAAACCTTCAACATCTAATCTCATTTGTTTAAAAGAGGAACCAGCAACAATATCTACTTCATAACCAGATTTTAGTAGGTCTATTGCAACTTGTTCAATTTTCTCTTGAGAATCCGCGTTATATTTATTTATCCCGGCCACTTTAATCCTGATTGCATCAATCGGTTTTTTACCTTTTACCATTTCAGCAGCTTCAAGAGTTGTTATCCCACTGGCCGGTGTAGGAATAAAGCTTCCAGGAAAGATTGTAGATTGTACCACTTTACCATCTAAGCTTTTTGACTCTGTGGTAGAATATATACCTAATGGGCTTGAAGCTAACTGGTTAGTATCCCTATTAGGTGAAAATTCTCCCACTTGTTCAATAATAAAGGGCACCTTTTGACTTTGATAGGCACTTATCCCCTTTTTATTCACTGCTTTATATATTGGGGGAGGTCCATCTTCAAGTATGGGCACTTCTAGATTATTTTCATTTATTTTATAGTTGATTTTTGATGCTATGTAATAAATAGAGGTATCTTGGTCAGACATAAAGCGATCAGTCTCACTTAAACTGAAATCCTCCCCAATCTTTACAGCTGTCCCCTCAAACGGTTTTTGGAATTTAGATAAATCTAAATTATATTCTCTATAATCAAGCGCTTTAACTTTAGATAGTTCATTAATGACTTGCTCCATTTTTTCAGGTTTTTCATAGCCCATTAATAGCGAGTCATCTTTCATCAAGCCTAATTTCTCCTGGTATTCTTCAAGAGTTATATCTATCCTATCTGTCTTCACAGTCATATGTAATGGAATATTTATATCATGTCGCTGAAGTACTTTAATGACGGGGGGATTTCCTAAACTTTCCCTAAGTTCTTTAAATTCAATATCGTTTATCTCTTTATCTAATTCCGAATAGTCAATTCCAGTTAGCTTACTTTCACTTTCCACATCAACAGCAGCTAATAGATAATAATTAAAAGGCATTAATACCGTCATTGCCATACCCGTTAGTAAACTTTGTGTCGAAGCGGCAATATATTGTAAGTTTCCTGGAACCGAACCATCGAAATAATATAATTCCTCTTTCTGATCAATAGGATATTTATGAATTCCATCTGAGGTATAAAATTGCCAAGAAAATCTTGTTGGTTCCTTTAATACTGGAAGTTCAATAGACATCCTTTTACCACTAAAATACCCTAGAGATGCTACTGGGGCGGCCAATTCTATGTCCGGGTTTCTTTTAATCTGTTCCCAATCAGAAATAGAAATACCACCTCCTCCATCTCCGACATAATTCTCTTCAATCATTCCTAATTTTTTTTCAACATCTGTTCTAGTGGAACTTGGTCGGACTAAGATGTCATATGTACCTCGTCCGTATTCTTCTACGGAATGATTAACTGCTAACTTAATTTCTTTTGTGCTCTGAAAACCTAATGGAATAAGTGTATATAAACCAATAAAGGCTAACAAAATGGTAATGGAGATCAACTTTCTGCTTAAAATACGAACCCAAGCAAAACGTATCATACAAGTACCTCGTTTTCCTTTAAATTACCTTTGTATAATTTATAGGTCTTATCACCTAGTTTCGCAACTTCCTCGTCATGGGTTACAATAATAATTGTTTGTCCTTTATTCTTGCATTCAATCAGAATGCGCAGGATGTTATCCTTATTTTCAATATCCAAGTTTCCAGTCGGTTCATCACATATCAGCACCTTTGGATTAGCCATTAAAGCTCTTGCAATCCCAATTCTTTGCTTTTCCCCTCCTGATAAAGATTCTGGCAGTCTAGCAAACAAAGAATTACTAATTCCAACACTCTCAAGTAATTTTTCCGATCTAATATATAGTTCCTTTTTCGGATAATCATAAATAAGAGGTAACATGACATTGTCAATAACAGAGTAGTGGGGCAAAAGTTTGAAGTCCTGAAATATAAAACCAATATTTTTTTTTCTATACTCGCTTCTCGCATTTTCATTCATGGTATAAATATTAGTTCCATCGTATAAGACCTCGCTTTTATCAGGCTTTAAAAGTCCTGAAATACATTTAAGTAAAGTAGACTTTCCTGTACCAGAAGGGCCAACAATCGTATACCACTTTCCCTCTTCAATAGACAAGGATACATTTTCTATTAGGGAATTGGATTCAGAAAATGACTTTTGTAAATACTTAATATCAATCATGATGCTCCTCCTTACATTACATTAATCACAAGCACCCTAGTCAGTTGACTAGGGTGCCATAGAATTCACTTTACCTCTTAAGTGTTACTGTGCCGGTAGCCTGTGCAGTTCCACTCCCAGCAGATGAAACAGTTAGCCTAAGTGGCCACTGCTTAGTACTTAGGGAACCTAGATAGTATTTAGAGCTTACAGTATAAGAGTAATAATTAGCAGCAGGATCTGTATGTTGAGTAGTAATACCATCATGGTACTTTACATTATAAATTCCATTACCCCCACCCCAAGAAATAGTTTTAGTCATTGTAGCAGAAGAACCACTTAAAATTTGATTTTTTGGACCACTAATCTTTGCTTCAGTTGGTATTGCTGCAGATACGTTAGATAAACCTATTCCTAGAGATATACCTATTGCCAATCCACCAACCATTAATCTTTTCATTATATTCATTTGAATTTTCTCTTCCTATATTTTACAATTTAAGCATACTAAATAATATATTACATGTAAACTATTTTTTCAAAAAATTTACACTAATCTATCTTATTTAAATTCAAATCTATTTCACTACTAAATGCTTAAGCAATAGACTCTATTTCTGATACATCTTGTTAGAAAAAATATAAAGCGCTATCACTTTAATTCTCCACTGTCAATGTATTCCATCTTTCTGTAAAATTTATTATTACTAGCATTGAAGACATGTTTTAACTATTTCAGTTTATCGCATTCACAAAATCTAACTCTCTATCAGTCTTCGACAAATTCCGAGGCGTCACTGTGACCACACATGTAAAACTTACTATCTAGATCCTTTGGAAATGTAATTTTATGAGTTTTCCTAGGAACAACGCCAAATTCCATTAAATCTTGTTCTAATGTAGGGGAAGTAATATCAAGAGAAACAACTTCGAAATCCCCAACTCGCGTTTTCGCAATATGTTCACGAATTGGGTGTTCCGCCTCCATAGCTTCCTTGAACTTTAATATTATATCTTTGTCTTTTTTTGCAAGAGTAATAGTTAACGTTCCTTTTTTAGTAAGGCAACCATCGGCAAAGATGAAACCTAGTAGGTATGCCTTTTCTTCTGTGTTTACTACAGAGAAGTAATTGAAATTGGCACGGTACATATACCCCGTATTTCTTCGTTTAATCCCACGAACCCTTAGTAACTGCCTAACGTTTTGAGCACTCATATTATAATTCTTAGCCAAGTTACGAGTCGGCTCGCCTGAAATATATCCCTGAAGCACATTAATTGTCCTTTCTTTTGCATGTGTTAGTCCTAGTCTTTTTATAATTCTATCGGCAGTTCTAACCGAAACATTGTAGTTTTCTTTGATCCAAAGTTTATCGATAGGGTTTAAAAACGACTTTGCTCTTATTTCATCTAGTTGCTCTGCTGTTAATGGCAATTCTATTCCTCTTTTCGCATTTAATCTTTACTCCTCTAGAAAAAAGTAAATTCACAGTTTAATTCATTACAGGTTGGAATAATGTAAAGAGAATACTTATTGGCCAATAAAGTAATTCTACCTGAATAAATTGAGATTAATAGACGAAAGGAAATTAGCCAAATTAGGTAAGGGGTAGGTACTGTTATTGAAATAATAAGAACAAAAAAATAAAAATAAGAAAAATTATTGGCTGAACTTATCTAGTTTAGTAAAATATCTGTAAGAATAATGGAAAAGGATAAGGGAGAAGCTTAAGGTTCAAGAATTAGATTGATATTTAAAACAATTAGAGAATAGTTGAAATCAATAAATCTAAAAATAAATAAAAACAAAAGATCAAACTTATAAAGAATGTGTTGCTTCAAATTTAATGTTTAAGACAATTATATAGACTATAGTTTTATTTTGGATGAGTGATTGATATGTTTAGAGAGAAGGGGAGAAGAATATGAACTGGCAACATTTTCAAACTCATAATGACGCGCCAACACAGGCTTTTGAGTCAATGTGCAATCAATTGTTTGAATTGTGGTGCAATAAAACTTATCCAGAATCTTTGAAAACAGTTACAACTGTAAATGGATCTGGAGGAGATGGGGGAGTTGAATCCTTTGCAATAAAAAAAGATGAAACGATTATTGGAATGCAAGCTAAGTGGTTCTTAAATAGTATTACTGCGGGCCAATTTGGACAGATTAAAAATTCGATTAAAACGGCGCTTAATGTAAGACCATTAATTAAGAAATACATTGTGTGTATTCCTCGTGATTTATCAGCTGACCGTATTGGTAAAGGAAAAAAGGTTGTTGAAGATAATGAACTAAGCCGCTGGCTAAAACTTAAAAATAATTTAGAAGAAGAATATCCAGGGTTAGAAATAGAGTTATGGAATGAAACTCAACTACTAACTAAATTGCAAGATAGTGATGCTGCAGGGATATATCGATACTGGTTTGAAAAATCCGAGATTTCAAAGGATCTTCTAATATACTCTTATGAAAAACAAAAAAGTGGATGGCTGTCGCAGAAGTACACTCCTTCTCTCCATATTCAAGGACAAATTCAAAAAAGTATATTTAAATTTATAGGATCAATAGATGAACGTCAGAAAAGTATAAGTACACTAAATGTTATGAGCCAGCAATGTAGAAAATTCTTGAATGCTGGTGATGATTATATGCAATTTGTACAGGATTATTCTGATCAGGAGAAATTGATACGTGAAATTAAGAGTACTCAAGAAAGTGTAAAAAAACTATTAGATGAGTTAAATTCAGTATTAAAAGCTGTAAGTAATGATCAACAGACAAAGTCCGTTATAAATGAAGATATTTGGTATATTGATTTTGTATCGTTATTACAGTTGTTGAAGAAAAAGGAGCAAATTAGAGATAATTATTTTCACATTAACGAGATAAAAAAAGCAGCAGAAGCACTTCGTGCAAATGAAATACACACTATCATTTCGGACATTCGTTCTCAACTAGATAATGAAAAGTATCTTATATTAGGCAATCCTGGGTCTGGGAAAACACATGGTATAGCTTACCTAGTGGAAACATTATTAAAGGGCAATTCGCATATTCCCATATTGATTCGTGCGAAAGATATTAATCCGAATAATAATTGGATCAATATCTTAAAGAAAACATTAAGTCTAGCCTCTGTGTGGAACGAAACAGAATTGTGGCAGGCTTTAGAAGCTTTGTCTTATAGAGCTGAAATTAAAAATATTCCCATAGATGATTCAGTTAGAATTATACCTAAGATATTAATATGCATCGAGGGTATAGATGAATCAAGACCTTATGACCTTTGGTATGAGCGTTTACGAGAGATTGAAGCAATATGTTCAAATTATCCACGGTTGAGGTTTTGCATAACAAGTCGCCCTTACGTCTTTAGAGAGTTAGCTTTTGATGATAACTTATTAAGTAATACATTAAGATTACCTTCTGATGGTGATGTTCCGGTAAATGAGTTATTTAAGGACTATATCGAATATTATCGAGTTAATATTGCAGGATGTTCTTGGGTTAAGTGGAGCTTAAAAACTCCTATAGCCTTACGTGTCTTTTGTGAAAATTATAATAATAAAAGTATTTCTGGTATTAAGAAATCTTCTGTAACTATTACTAGCCTTCTCTCGCATAAATTTCGTATTATTGAAAAGGAATTTAAGTCGCAGTATGAAACTGATTATGGAGAAAAAGAGCACGTTGTTCAGGGTTCATTAGTAGCAATAGCTAATAATTTTCTTGAAAACAAAACTGTGTCCAGAGACGATTTGATTCATTCTCTGAAAGATGTTACAGGGCTTATTACTGTTTCCCATGATTATCGTAGAAAGCTAATAGACTTTATCGAAGATTATGGGATATTACAAAGCTATACAATAAATTCATTAAATATACTGGATCCTCCTAAAACATATTACACAATTGGAGTTCAACCTTTTTTTGACTATATACTTGCTCTCTTAATAACTAATCAATTTGAAGAACCATCACAGCTTAAACTTACAGACACATTGGTAGATCATGAAGGTGCTCTGCAAATGGTCTCAATTCTTCTTTTAGAAGATTATAACTATATGATAGCAAAGAATAAAAGCTTCAGAGATGGTTTAAGCAATAGTAAATTATTTGATTTAGTTTGTTTTTCATTATCAAATGTATCACCAAGCCCAACAGCGAAATACAAAACTTGGGTCAAAAGGATAATGAATCATAATTCTAATTATTTAAAAAGTATTGTGAGTAAAATTGTTCTTCCTGTATCACGAATTGAAAATCATCCACTTGGTCCACAGATGTTGCATGAACATCTTATGGGATTTGAAACAGTTGGAAGTCGAGATATTATGTGGTCTGTACCAAGTTACTTAAGGGGGCAAGAAGATGCTTCTTGGATATGCTATACAAACATTGATTTAAAAGATAGGAGATATAATTTAACTAGCGAGGACAAACATAATGGGCTACCTCTAATATATGCATGGATGCTAACTACTGTTAGTAATATTGATAGAGTAGATTATAGGCGAGAACTTATGAAGTGGGCTAAAAACCAACCTATTGAATTTTATAAGATGTTTAAGGAAACATGTAAAACGAATGATTCCCAGATGAAAGAGGATTTGTTTGCAATAGCAATGGGGACAGTGTTTATGCTTGAAAAGGGACACCCATGCACTAAATTATTCAGCGATTGGATGCTAAATAATATTTTCGCCCCAGAGAAAATTAGTATGTACTATAATTGTGCAATTCGTTACTATAGCAGAGCAATTGTTGAACGAGCCTATGCTTTTGGTGAAATAAAAGCTGAAGATGTTAAAAAGAGCCGTCCGCCATATCATACTGTTGGAAATATTCTTCTTAATCGTAATGCAACTTCTGGGACACGCATGGGTGGTTTTGGACCAATTGATTATGATTTGGCAAGATATGTACTGTGTGATCCAATTGATAGGATGTTTTTTAGTAATCGAGGTAGTGATACTACCATCGAAGAGGTTGATTTTACATCATTTTTTTCTGAGGAAGAAATTGAAGAGATATTGACTAACGAAGCAATTTCTCTTACTGAAAAATGCATTAGCACTTTAAAAGATATTCAAATGGAACATATGAATAGAAGAAGATCCTGGGATAATCTAATAAATAATCTTTCCATTCATAGTGTAGGTGAAAATTCGAAATTGCCTACTTACAAATATAACAAAGAAGGCGACAGCTTCTTATTAGAACACGCACGAATTTTAGAGATGGAAACATTGGAAGCGAGTCAATTTGTTCTAGCAGCCGCATATGCATACATCCTATTGCAAGGGTGGAATAATGAAGAATTCTATGGTTATCCAAATGGGGATAAACCAGGAGAAGTAATTGGTGTTGATATTGCAATAATGCGTCAACATCATTCCGCAACCCATGGTTCCAAAAGTAGCATAATGACTTTTGCTGAGAAGTATACGTGGTGCGCTCGTAATGAAATATTAGGCTACCTATCTGATCGATTATTATTTAGAGATTTTGAAAAAGCACCATCCTTGTTGAATGATTATGGATTACTTGATGATTTTCCAAATCCAGCCCAAGAGTTATTACAAGAAAATCCGGATAGCTTAATGGGGAAAACCTCTTGGTTTATGCCTGAAGATTTAGCTCCTTTAATTAATATAAATATAGGTGAAGCAGCTTTAAGGGATTGGATTATAAATGCTCCTAAACCTAATTTTAATAAATGGATCGATATTATTGAATTAAAAGATGATATCGTAAAAGATCAAAAGAAGGAATGGATATCTTTATATAGTTTTAATTCGGTATCAAATACTTTGGGTGGAGAATCACTTTTGTGGATCTCTTCGGGAATCGTCAAAAACAACGATTTTGAATATTTAAGGAATGACGTACTAAAAAGGCAAAAATCTTTAGTCAATAATCTCAAAAATCCTGAGGATTTTCATTCTTCTACTGAGACTCAATGCTATATAACTCCTAAAGAAGTATGTTGGATGAACTGGAAAGACGAGTGTTACAGTTCTCTCCAAAATGTCTCCATAGATAATGGTGATTTTATAGAATATACTATAACAAAAGCAGTCGAAGAATGTACTGCGAATTATCCCGAATTTGGTGATGTTTATTATAAATTACCTTCCAGAATTATACGAGAATTACTGGAGATAAGTGATGGAGATGGATATCAATATTACAATGGAGATAAGGAGCTAGAAGCTGTATTTTTTAATGCAGGGGAAAAATGGTACGACTCACAATCATATTTATGTGTTAATCGAGAGCAGCTCCTGTCGCAATTGGACCAATCCAATTCTAAAATATTTTGGATAGTAAGATTACTTAGACAAGCTACCTCAAAATCCCTTGAGAAATATCCTAAACTTCATAGTCGAAATGATAAATGTTGGATTGTTTGGTTCGACGACGGGGAGCTAAAATCTCAGCTTTTTTCAGAGGAGATTGGATAATTTTGTTTAAATAAATAAACAAGGCTGCTTTAGTAAAAACATCTTATTAAAGAAGTTCCTTATCCTAATGCTTTAAGTTAGTAGGATTACCTTCAGAGGTGTTTGATAGTTGATGACTTAGTACCAAATGAATAATAATAAGTCCTTCTGAATTAGATTGATTATCTAGAGTAGGAGGGATTTTTTATTATTAATTAGGGCTAGTTGCTAGTTGCCTTTCCTATTATTTTTTGTGGCAGATTTAAAAATTCTACAATTTATTTTTATGGTAAAATATAGTTATTCAAATATTTGTCGGGGTGATAGTGATGAGATCTTCTTTGTCTGCTGAGGAAACACCATTACATAAGATTTTTTCAGATGACTTTTTATTTACCATGCCTTCTGTACAAAGACCTTATTCTTGGACTACGGAAGAAGTAGGAGAACTTTTAGATGACTTGGTCGATTATATTAACCATTACAATATTGATCAAAAAACAATCTCGAAAATAGAAGAACCCTACTTTCTTGGGAGTGTTGTCCTGGTTAAGGGAGATAATCCTAAATCAGATGTCCTAGATGGGCAACAACGTCTTACCACGTTAACTATATTGTTAGCGGTGTTAAGAGACTACTTAGGTGATCACGAAATAGATGAAATGATCGTGCAAAGAGGGAAAAAGATACTTGGTACAAGTGATACATATCGGCTTCAACTTAGAAAAAGGGATAATGATTTTTTTCGAAATAATATACAAAATTTCGGGGCAACTCAAAAATTAAAAAGTGAAAAGAATGTTCAAACAGATAGCCAAAAATTAATCCGGGATAATGGCCTATACTTTATTGAAAGACTAAATGAATTAGATAAGACAACCGTCGAGATTCTTTCAAGTGTAATAGCAACACTTTGTTATATTGTCGTTGTTTCTACCCATAGCTTCGATTCTGCATTCCGCATCTTTACTGTCCTGAATGACAGAGGTTTAGATCTAATGACGAGTGACATCTTTAAAGCAAAGGTCATAGGTGATATTAAGGAAGAACATCAAGATGAGTATACTCGTAAATGGGAAGAAGTTGAAGTGTCGCTTGGGAGAGATAGATTTAATAAGCTATTTGAGCATATAAGAATGATCGTTCAAAAACGAAAGGGTAGTGCAAACATTAAAGACGAGTACGAAGAAATCTTTCCAAAAGTTAATGGTAGCGAATTTATTGATGACTTACTGATACCATATAGTGATGCCTATTTAAAAATTGTTGATTATAGAGTGCACTTTGGTGATAGTCCACAACTGCTCAAAATATTAGGGTTATTAAATCGCATTGATAATAATGATTGGATTCCGCCAGCAATATATTATATTCGTCATTATAATAGGGATCTAGAACAATTCTTTAATAAATTAGAGATTTTTGCTGGAACTAGTATGGTATTAAGGAAAAATTTTAATTGGAGAATGTCACGATATTCTTTAATAATACGTGGAATGGCAAACAATGAAGATATTTTTGCACAAAGTTCACCTTTAGAAGTTAAATCTGAGGATAAGTATGAAGTGTTAGAAAGACTAAAAGGAGACGTGTATACGGACTTAAAGGATTCTTCGAGACGATATATACTTCTTCGATTAGATTCACTGTTAACAACAGGACAACCTTACTATGATCATTCGGTCATAACAGTAGAGCATGTTCTTCCTCAAAATCCAGAACAAGATAGCGAATGGTTAAAAAACTTTGATGAGCCGGAACGCTATGTTCATAAGCTAGGTAATTTAGTCCTACTAACGCGTAAGAAGAATTCACAAGCAAAAAACTATGAATTTGATAAGAAAAAATCTTCTTATTTTCAGACAAAAAACGGAGTCAGTTCATTTGCTATAACTACACAAGTGATTAAAGAAAATCAATGGGATAAGGCTGTGTTAGAAAATAGACAAAAACAGTTGATAAATATGCTTGTCAAGGCTTGGGAATTAAACGTCCACTATAAAGAAGTACCTAAAGATGAGGGAGACAGAGTTTTCTTTTTTACAAACGGACCTCGTGGTGCAGAAGCAAAAGGTTATCCTACAGAGAATGGATTTATGGTACTAAAGGGATCATACTTTGCTACAGGTGTAAGTGACTCTATACAAAGTGGACATGTTGACCGGAGAAATAAATTGATTGAAAATAACAAATTAGTTAGAAAAGATGACAAGTTAGTGTTAATGGAAGACTATGAATTTGAAAGCCCATCCACAGCTGCTGGTATTGTGTTGGGGAGAAGTGCAAATGGTCGAACCGAGTGGAAGACTGAAGAGGGTAAAAGACTATCAGAAATAATGGAGTCAACGGCGGAGATGTGAGGGTAGAGAGTGTGAATTTTAACGTAATCGATAGGTGCCGAGCATCTGTCGATTAACCACTTTACGTCGACAAATTCTATCATATCTCGGGTGGTGCCAGGCACCTTTTTTCATCCTTTAAGCGTCTAATTGCTTTCTCAGTATTATTGCGGATATATTGGGAAGGGGTTTTGATTGAAGTTTTCATGGTCTAGTTCCTCAAGATGGTTTATTTGTTTCGGTAGTTTATCCACCGACAGGAAGTAACGTAACCCTTTGAAGGCAAAAAACAAGAGAGAATTGTAGGGAGTGTAATATATCTACGTTAACCACAATTAATATATATTTTCTGATATAATATAACTGTAAATTAAAGTAAATAAGTTACATAAAAGGAGATAAATAAATGGCGGTAATCGGTTTTGAGGAAAAATTATGGGCAGCTGCAGATAAACTAAGAAATAACATGGATTCTGGAGAATATAAGCATGTTGTTTTAGGGTTGATTTTCTTAAAGTATGTATCTGATTCGTTTCATGAAAAGTGGCAGGAACTGATGGATTTAGATCCTGATTTTGCAGAAGATCGTGATGCATATATGGCTGAGGGGATTTTCTGGGTACCTTCAAATGCTCGTTGGTCTTTTATTGCAGTAAGGTAAGGTCACAGTGACACCTCGAATAATCTTGTTTCACAGTAATGTTTCATGGGAGGTTTTAGTGATTCTCCGAATGTTGGTTTTACAATAAATAAAGATCAAAATCCACTCTTATTAAATACAGAAGGGGAAAACGTAGGATTAGGGCATAAATTCTTGGTCACAGTGACGCCCCGAAGTTTATCGAAGATTGATAGAGAATTAGATTGAGTGAATGATAAACTGAAATAGTTGAGTATTGCGAATAGATTGAGCAGGCAGTGCGGGGAAAGAGCCACTTTTTTTGGTCACTTTTTCCCGAATTTATACATGTCTACTAATAGGGGCTCACTGCACTGTGACGTCCCGAAGCCGATACAAGCTTTACCCGCCTTTTTATCAGATATTATCACAAAATATGGTCTTACAGAGGAAGAGGCAACACTCTTAACGGCATCTCATCGTGGGGAAGAATACCATATTGTAGCCTTGGAATCGATGTTAAAGAAATTGCCTATTAAAGAGGAAGAATTATTCTGTCCACCTTCTTATCCATTAAATGCAAATCCAAGAGATGCGATGTTAAGGAAAAGATTGGAGAAAAGAAGACTTTACCACAATTGTGCCGGCAAACATATGGGATTTTTAACTGTTTGTCGTGAAATGGGTTTTCCAACGGAAGGATACTGGGAGATTCATCACCCACTCCAACAACAAATTCTAACTATCCTTTCTGAACTGTCAAATGTACCAGTTTCAGATATAAAAGTAGGAACGGATGGGTGTGGTGTCCCGGTTTTTGCCATTCCATTAAAAAACATGGCTATTACCTATCTAAAATTATCTTCTCCTGAATTAATCGACAATTCTGATCTGAAAAGAGCAGTTAAAAGGATGACTGGATTGATGAATAAACATCCAAGAATAGTTGCCTCCGAGAAGTTTATTTGCACTACTTTATTAGAATACAGTAACATCGTAGCAAAAGGGGGAGCTCAAGGAGTTTATTGCTTTGGATTAAAAAAGGAAAGACTAGGCTTTGCATTAAAAGTAGCAAACGGTTCAGAAGATGTTTGGCCAAATATTATCGCATCCATTCTAGAACAAATCAATTACTCTAACAGCGATACAATTAATAGATTAAGAGAATTAAAACCCGCGATCATTAAAAATGATGGTGGAGTGGAAGTAGGGAGTATTAGAGAAGTATTTACATTATCTCGTATTTAAATATGCTGGTTTCTCTGGGGGTGTCCTATTTTTTGATGAAGCGTATAGCATAGCAGAGAATGATCTTAGCGATAGTTATGGGAAAGAAAGTCTTACTAAGTGTTAACAAAAGCTCTCGAAGATTAGCGTGATGACCTAGTTGTAATTGTAGCTTGATATCCTAATTTGATGGAGCAGTTCTTTCAATCCAATTTAGGATTAAAGTCGACATTCATTACTTTTATTTCTTTTAATAATTATTCACTCTATGAGCTTGTTCGAATACTCAATTACACTAGTAATCAAAATGACTATATTGCCGAAGATCAAGCTATTGGAAAAGTCCGAGATTTGTTGCAATAGAAATTTTATGAATAAGATGATTACTTTTCAATTAATTGTCTTGTTTGGAATCTGTTTGATGATATAAGGCTGAATCACTCGAAGAGGCTGTCGAAGTTGATGGGGGAATTACTAAAGGATGTCCTAAAGATGGTGATTTGTTTTAAAAGAGCACTTTAGAATTTAGGAGTGGACCCAATTATTTTGTCTTGTGGAACATTGCTGTGAAACAAGATTATTCGGGTTGTGACAGGGACTTCAGCTAAATTGCTACAGCAACAATCTCTTCCTTTTTTCCCTCGTTAGTAATTCTAACTATCTCATAAAGTGGTATTTTCCTAAATAATGAGGAGTTCTTAGAACATAGATTCTATGAACCTGTTAAATTGAGGAACAGTTTATACAAAATATTAATGAATTTCCAAGAAAATAACAAGATCTACAGTGCTAAACGATCCTTTAGACAAGTTAATGGTTTACTGACAACACAAGGAAAAAAATATCAAAAAAACCATTTTTATAGTTTTGTCTATTTTTGTCGAAGCTATTTGAATGTCAGTAAAAACTAGTATAATAGTACTGGTTTGGATAAATAGTCGGTTCTGATCAACTTTTGAAGATTTAGATAGGTAAATCCCTTATTAACAAACTACTAAAAATTATCAGGCTGTTTATAATTACTATACTTTTAAAACTGTACAGAACTTCGTAAAAAATATCCAAATGGGGTAGATTCAAATCACACAGCACTATGAGGGAAGGTAATCACATGTTCAATGCAAAGTTAAGAAAAAATGCAATCGACAATTATAATGCAGCGGTTGAACGTTATGAAAAAGTCGCCAATGATTTAGGTGAAAATACGAATGTTCTTTATAAAGAGCGTGAAAAAGCTTTAAAACTTGTTAAATTAATAGAAGAACGAATAAATAAATTAGCAAACACTCCAAAGGAATTCAAAGTAACACTTAAAAAAATTGAAATTGAAGTGGAAAATTTTAAGACAAAACAACAAGAAATTAAAAAGGCAGAAGTTGAAGCAAAAGCAGCTGCTGGAGGTTCTGGAGCGGGTGCAACTTTAAGTGCTCTTGGAGTTGCTGTAGCGACAATGGGTCCGACAGCAGCAATGGGCATTGCCACTACTTTTGGTGTTGCATCAACAGGTACTGCTATCTCTACTTTATCAGGAGCCGCTGCGACTAATGCTGCATTGGCATGGCTTGGTGGTGGTGCATTAGCAGCTGGTGGTGGTGGAATGAGTGCAGGTAGTGCATTCCTCGCACTAGCAGGACCAGTAGGTTGGACAATTGCTGGTGTTATGCTTGCAGGTTCGGTTGGTTCAGGCTTGTTTGCCAGTCATAAAAACAAAAAAACTGCGAATAAGCTAATTGCTGAGAGAGAAAATCTCGAGAAAATAATTAGAAAATTTAACAATATGAACTCTGAAGTCAAGGCATTGATGGAAACTACCAACACTCAAATTACTGGAGTATCTAAGGCAGAGAAAGCTTTGATTGGAAGTGATTATAGTCAATTCTCCAAAGATGAAAAACTACAAGCTGGATTGCTTGTGAATTCAACTTTAACTTTGGCACAACTAGTCAATAAGGAGCTAAAATTAGATGCTTAGTGAACAGTCTATTGATAATAATGTTGAACAAGGGATTGCTTCATATGTCGATTATTTAAATAATATCCGATTAACAGATCTGATGAATACATTAGAATCAATTCTTACTAGTGAAACAGATAAATTATCAGACTTAGCTACTAAATCAGCAAATGCATTATCAAATCTAGATTGGGCGAAAACAGAAATCGATAATCTTATCAATATTAATCGTGGTGGAGATACTGGAGTACATGGTTTTATTTCAGAGTTTGCTGAAACGGGTATAAGAAATGCAAGAGATGTTTATCAAGGACTACAGAAAAGTGTAGTCCTATTAAATGATAATGGACCTGCAGATATTCTACTTCAAGGCAAAGAAGTGCAAATGAAGTTTTATGCCAATATCTTAGAAGAGATTAAGCAAGCATCCAATTATGATAAAATGAGTATGATTTTTCCAAAAGACCATGTGGAAGTCATAGAAAAAATTATGAGCGGAGCAAAATCTGTAGAATTTAATGGAAATATCTTGTCTAACTCCCAAATCAATAATATTAGAAAAGCCATTGAGGATGAGAGTGCTCTGCGTGGCGTTACTTATGATAAATGGTTGGAATCATCAGTTCTTGAATATAAAGATGTTCAAAAAGGAACAATTGACCAAACGTTATCAGGGGAAGTAAATGACATAAATAAGCAAACTGCTCAACAAAAATCTGATATTAAAAAAGAAGCGGATAGCGATAGATTAAGCGCCCAACAAGAAGCACAACCAAGTTTCGGAGAAGCATCTAAAGTTGCTGGAATAGGTGCAGCAGTACAAGGTGGGTTTAATCTAGGGATCTTTGTCTATCAAAAGCATAAAGATGGAAAAGAAGTCTGGGATTTTGATATTGAAGATTGGAAAGAGTGTGGAGTCAGTACAGCTAAAGGTGCTATTAAAGGTGGAATTTCTGGATATGCAATATATGGATTAACCAACGTTTGTCACCTTGCTGCACCAAGTGCTGGTGCAATTACTTCAGGAACTTTTGGGTTAAGTAATGCCATTGTCAAATATAGAAAAGGTGATGTTGATAGAGATGGATTTATTGATTTAGTAACACTAAATGCCATTGATGCAACAGGGGCTGCTATTGGTGCTGCTATAGGACAAGCAGTAATACCAATTCCAGTTGTTGGTGCTTTGGTTGGCTCAATCGTTGCAACCACAGCACTAAGCCTTGGAAAAGGTGTCCTAAGCAAACACGAAATAGAAGTTATTAATCTTTATCAAGAAAAAATGAATGCATTTGTTGATAAATTGGACAAAGAATACCAAGTAAAACTAGATGAGCTTTTGAATAAATATCATAAACTCGGGGAATTGCAGCAATACTCGTTTGACTTCAATATCAATGTTCAGCTAAGATTTGTTTCTTCTATTAATTTAGCGAAGTCAGTAGGAGTACCAGAGAAAAGTATTCTCAAAAATGAAGATGAAATTGATGAATACTTTCTATGTTGATTTGTTCCCGCAAACGACCATCAATAAAAATGGGGCATAAAAATTTAATTTTGATAGCTATCCTGACCTCTCAAGGCACGTTGAGGTAGTATCGCAGATGATTTTAAAAAATGAAGCAGGCTCCCTATAAGGGGAAATCCCGCTTCTATTCAAATGTTGGGGCGGCAAATCGGTAATGAATCACCGGTGTGCCGTCTTCTTTTACATCGATTCGATTGATGAGTCGATGTAAAATTTCGGGTGTTAATTCATCAAAGTTTAGAAATTGAAGAAGCTCTTGTTTTAGCTTATCGATATTATCCATGACTTGCTCACTTTCAAGCATCGAGATCATTTCATTTTTCTTTTCTGTAAGCTGAGAGAGTTCGTTATTGTTATCCTCCACCATTTCTAAATACTCATCATGATTAATTTTTTCATCGGCAAGCATATTGATGAATTTCTTTTTTCGAACTTTTAGAACATCCATTTGCTTATTAAGTTTTTCAAGCTTTTGTTGAATATCCTTCTTTGACTTCTTTGATTTTTCCTCAAGTTCTTTCAGATATTGTTCTTTATCAATTTCTTGAACAAGTTTTTGGATATCATATAAAATCGTTTCTTTGAGAAAATCCTCTTTAATCGTGTGGGCGCTGCAAGCCTTTTTACCGTGACGAGCATAATTGCCGCAAATGTAACCATTTGGTCTATTACTTCTATACCACATGCCCTTTCCGCAATCTGCACAAAAAAGGATGTTTGTAAATAAATGAAGTTTCGGAGCAGTAATGAATTTCTTTCGCTGCTTCATCAAATTTTGAACTGCTTCAAACATATCGCGTGAAATGATGGGTTCATGGGTATTGTCAATGGTATACATATCATCTTTATCTTGTTTCTTCCGTTTTTTGCTTGTGACACTTACGGTGGTTGTGCGCCCTTGAACTAAATCCCCTACGTAATGAGGATTTGTGAGAATGAGCTTGATTGTGGAATCATTCCACTTGTCACTCGCATTTTTCTTCCCTGCAACATCAGCGGGTGTTTTGATTCCTTCATTGTAAAGCCGTCGTGCGATACTTTCACGACCACTTCCTTCAAGATACTCCTTGTAAATTCGTCGCACAATTTCAGGTGTCTCATCATGACGGATATAAAGCTTCCCCTCTCTAACCTCATACCCATATGGAGGATTTGAACCTTTAAATAAGCCTTTTTTTGCACGTGTTTTCAAGGTTTCTTTCACACGATTGCTGGTGTTTTGAGACTCTTGTTCATACATCCAAGCATATAGCCCAAACATATTGGTATTTCCAGTAAGCGTGTTAATCGCATTATCTAGTGTAATAATGTGAATACCTTGGTTTTCGCAAAGGTTTTTGATTTTGTATGATAACTCCCCATTCCGAGCAAGCCGCGATAACTCTTTAGCTAAGATGATATCGAACTTTTTGTCTTGTGCGTCTTCAATCATTCGTTGGAGATTTTTTCTTTTTGCTGTTGTTCCGGATTGAACATCTACGTAAAATTCGTAGATGTCCCATCCTTTTTCTTCAATGAATTTGTAAAACAATTCTTTTTGATATTTCAGTGAGGCTTTTTGTTCTTCTTTATCAGTTGATACTCGAATATAAATTGCACATCTCATGAAGCATCTTGCTCCTTATCGTTTGATTGAGATGTAGCAGTGTTCACCTTGTTAGCAGTATTGACAAGTTCCTCAATTTTATTATCAATAATTGCTTTGATGACTTGGGCAAATGCCAACTTAGGATCTGTATATATACGTTCGACTGAATGAGGTTTTTTACCCATAGTGAGCAGCCTCCAATCGAACGTTGGGTATAACCAATTTTACGTTGTATTTTTCCAATTCACTTACAACGGCTGCAAGTTCACCAGTTTTTCGTGAGAAACATGAAAGTGAATGAGTGATAATGATATCTACTTTTTGGTTGCGGACTTGGTTTAGTAAATGGTTTAGAGATTGTCGTTGTCCAACGCCGCTGTCAATATCCAGAAAGATAATAGGTTCCAATCCGCTTTCCTTTGCATATACCTCTAAGTGATGAAGGGGTGCCATATTATTTGAATGATTTTACGATAATAGATTGCTACTCTAGGTTGTTTTTTCATGATTGTTTGTTCCCTTTCAATTTTTGTATTTTTTGTTTAATTTTCTTTGAAGCTAATTCAGCAAAATAATTTGAATGCTTTCTATAGTCTTTTAAAAAGTTAGTTAGTATTACCCCATACCTTAATTTCGCTGGATCATTAACTCTTGAATAAATGATAATTACCGGCTTGAGAACATTTTTCATAAATGATTTCTTCTCCTTTCTAAAAATAAAAAACCGCAGAATTACATAGCCCACTTTTTCAATAAGTGGCTAAGTAACCTCTGCGGTTTTCGCTTGTTGTTGGGTTACAATGTTTTTTTTATTACTTAATCTGTTCTTCTAACAGACGTTTCTTCTTACCATATTTGATTCGCTGACTCAGGGTTTGAGTATCATGTTCAATTATCCAAGCATAAAGACTAATTAAATCTACATTTCCTTGCTGAGTATTGATGGAACCATCTAACGTTATAATTTGAATTTCCTCCATCTCACAAAGCTTTTTCATACTAGTCGATAGTTTAGGATTCCGTAATAATCGTGATGTGTCTGTCGAAAGAATAACATCAAATTTACTATTTTGGGCATCTTCAATCATTGTCCGTAGATTTTTGTGATTATTGGGACCTGATCCAATATCAATATATGAATTATATAACTGCCAATTCCGTTCTGTAATAAACTGTTCAAGTCGCTCGGTTTGTGTTTTTAAGTGGTAATCTTGATTGTTTTTGCTTGCGGTTCGGATATAAATTGCACATTTCATAATAGATATTTCTCCTTTAAGTTTATTAAATTGAGTAAACCATAATTGTCTAACGTAATTAATAGCTCTTCATTTTCCCCCTTTAACTTTTTTAAATTAATAATTGGTCAACCGGAATACATTGTATCTTCGTATTTTCATATTCGAAGACTTTTTCTTAAAAAAATATGATTATTTCTTTGTGGTTTTACTTTCAAGGTATTACTCTTGGCTACAAGCGTTAATCATCTTACTCTTAAGAAATTAAAATTCTTATAGGTCTAAAGACTTATTTTTCTTATCGAATCTTAAAATAAAATTATGATTGTGAGTTAAACTTACAATTTCTTAAAAGAGAAATTTAATTCCCTTTTAAATGATATGGGATTAAGCAATTACAGGGTTACATCCAGAGGAAAATTAAGAAAACTTGAGTCAATCCTCCAGTGCAATCAAAACAGAGAAGGAAATAGACGAACACAAAGTATTAGTAGAATGACAAGAGTAACACCAAACGATGTAAAATTGTTAGCTGATTTATTAAAGAGCAAACAACAACAGATAACTACTTATTTAAGAGTATTAAAAGAATTAAAAATTTTAATATGGGGTGATCAATTAATATGAAGAAAATTGCTATTATTGGCGGTGATAATCAAAATGGATATAACACAAAAATAAAAAGCATTTGACTGTGAAGTTAAATACCATAATTGAAGGATGAAACGAACAGGTACTAAAAATTTCTTTGGGAATTTATTAAAGGATGTCGATTGTGTTATATTTATACTATCAGCTGTATCTCACGGAACGATGTATGCAGTCAAAGAAGTTGCTGCTGATTTGGGTATTAAAGTTGTCTATCAACGAAGTAAAGGAATATCTGGTGTATTACAAGCTGTCCACGATAATGTGGCTTTTTAATAAAATTAAAATAAAAGGAACTTTAAATACCTTTTTCTGATAATGTAAATTCATTTTTAGGAGTTGTTACTGTGGAGAATATTGAGATAAAGGCAAGTAGAGCTAGCATGGAAATAAGTGATCGTTTAAGAGGTGAAATGCAGTCTTATCAATATCATGAGGTTGCTAGTAGAATCTTTACCGCAAAATTCCTTTTAACAAATAAAAATCATTCACTAAAAATTCCAGCTGATACAACTTGGGAAAGAATCAGTTTATCTAATTATGGAATAGGACAACAAATTGATTCTTTATTTTATGAGATTGCTAAAGTCAACAAATCGGATCTCCAAATATTAAATAATTTTCCATTAGCCCAAATCGGTGATCAAAAGGTAAGGTCACAGTGACACCTCGAATAATCTTGTTTCACAGGAATGTTTCACGGGAGGATAAGCGTCAAAGTATGTCCTGAAGAAATTCTAAACGTTGGTGCCTGTCAACATTTTTCAAAGGTTCATTCGACAAACAATCGAAACATTTATCGCACTTTAACGCCGACCATTATTTGGACTGTCAGTACCAAAATCAAAAGATTCATTTTGTTAAAATAAGGGAGCAGGTACCCATATTGTTGGATACCTGCTTTTTCATTGAGTGTTTTTAAATTCTTTAACATGTTGTCTCCATCAGTATCCTGGATAATAAGGAGTTGGATAAGGTAAGGTCACAGTGACACCTCGAATAATCTTGTTTCACAGGAATGTTTCACGGGAGGATAAGCGTCAAAGTATGTCCTGAAGAAATTCTAAACGTTGGTGACAGGCACCATTTTTCAAACCGTTAATCTTTTCATTATATTCATTTGAATTTCCTCTTCCTATATTTTACAATTTAAGCATACTAAATAATATATTGCATGTAAACTATTTTTTCAAAAAATTTACACTAATCTATCTTATTTAAATTCAAATCTATTTCACTACTAAATGCTTAAGCAATAGACTCTATTTCTGATACATCTTGTTAGAAAAAATATAAAGAGCTATCACTTTAATTCTCCACTGTCAATGTATTCCATATTTATGTAAAATTTATTATTACTAGCATTGAAGACATGTTTTAACTATTTCAGTTTATCGCATTCACAAAATCTAACTCTCTATCAGTCTTCGACAAATTCCGAGGCGTCACTGTGACCACACATTAATGAATGCGCTTTAGTCCTCCGCGAAAGAAAACTTTCTTCTGACAGTTAGGGCAATAAAGTTCTTTTGCTTCTGATAGTGTTCTTAAATTTAACTTATCTTCATGAAATGCAAATTGTTTCTCTCCATTTTGATCAATCGCTACAAACATTTTCTCACCTCGTTTAGCTAGGAAAAGTACTTATCTTACAATTTGTATAAAACAATACTGTTTTTTATTTCATTTACCTAAATGTATTACATATATTTCCATGGGTGTATTTTAAGTATAAAATAAGTTGTGATGATTGAACAAGATAATGAAGAGGAAAGTAAGAATAGAAGAAGGGTATATAAAAATCTATTAACACCAAAAAATTTGTGGAGACAGCATATGACTATAATTGAAATAACACCGATTATTTGAAGTTCTAATATTTAATAATAACTATATATAGTAATATTAAAAAATGACAACACCATATATTGTGTTTAAGCCTAATAGAATGATATAATGAAATCAGGGGAATATTTATCCAAAAAAAATAGAAAGGGGAGTTGGGAATGGTGAAAAGTTTTAGTAAAGCAAAATTAAATAGTGAAATTCGTCGTGCCGAGAACAAAATAAAAGCTGAATTAAATAAGGCTGAACGCGAAATCAATAGAGAAATTAGTAAGTTTCAAAGACAAATAAAAAAGGGATTCTAATGTGCGGCAACACATAGAAACCCAGTTGAAATAATTTTATAGATTTATCATAAACGTATTCAATTAGAAAAAAAAGAGTATATATGTTCTAATTTCTCCTACCTTAATAATTTATTGGAGTGAAGTTAAATGGCTAAATCTAGTTCTAGAAAAACATCAAGTGCAAAACTAGCTACAAAAGCTTCCAAAGTACTTAAAAGCAAACGTTCAAGTAAAGTTGCAAGGTCTTTGGCAGGTAGTGTATTAGCTCAGGCAAAATCTAAATAAGAAGTTTATTTTTTAACAAGAGAGCATGTTTTGAAATTAAAACATGCTCTTATTGGTAAAAGAAAGCAATAATCAGACGCTTAACATTAAAGAAAAAACTAAAGAGCCTAAATAAATTTTTATAAAGGATGAAGCTCATATTATGACAAGTATATCGTTACTGGAGTCAAAAGTAAAAAGGCTACGCTCAGATATAAGTAGATTAGAAGGTAAACGGGCAGGTGTAGTAAAGGAAGAGAGTATCTCAATTAAGAAAATAAACAATGCAAACTCTGCTTTACAAAGAACAAAGAATTCTTCCACAATTTCCTCAAAATTAAAAGAAATTGACCGTGAAAATATAAAAATTCAAAGAGCTAAGGGAGAACAGGCAAAGTTGATGTCTGACATAGCAAAAAAGACCACAGAGTTAAATAAGACATTAACTGAACTAAGTAAAACTCAGCAAAAAGAAGCTGGAAAAATATATGCTCAACAGGAAAAAAAGGTTAACGAATTATATGCCCAACAAAAATCTAGTTTGGAACTACTAACTTCTTCGCAAAATAATGGATTAGAATATAATATAGAATATGATGTTTTTATATCTCATTCAGCAGATGATAAGGACAGTTATGTTTCAGAATTGGCGGAAGAGTTAAAAGCAGCTGGTGTTACAATTTGGTACGATACTGACAGTATTGGCTGGGGGCAAAGTATTAGAAAAGAAATCGATAAAGGACTAGCTAACTCCAAATATGGGATAGTAGTTATTTCCTCAAGTTTTATCGAGAAATATTGGACTAATTATGAACTCGATGGAATTTTAAATAAAGAAGGTTCAACTGGAAATCAAATGATACTTCCAATTTGGCACAATGTTACAGCAGACCAAGTGAAAAAATACAGTTATTCATTAGCGGGTAAATTAGCCCTTAACTCAGCTATTAATACATTTGAGGATATTGTCGAAAATGTAAAAAAACTTATAAAATAATAACATGAGGTGGCTACAATTAAATTTGTTAAGGAAGTTATATTGTTAATACTATAGTTAGCTGGATCTTGTGAAACTAGTATTTAGAACTTTAACTAAATTACCAAATTTAATAAAGGCATGTTTTGAATATGGAATTCAAAACATGCCTTTATTTATTTAGGATAACTATTAACTGGTGAAATTTTATTTAATTATTATCCAGAAACTACATGTGCAATATTCTCATTGACCATAGCATCTTATTTTCATAAAAATAATCTTCAAAATGAGAAAAATGTAAATATTCTTTATTGGACCGAGAATTTCTTCAAGATATGCTTTAAATGATTTAGGAGTTAATCCAACAAGATATGGAATCACTGGGTCGTTAGTTACACTCAATAAAAAAGTTGAGTTCAAATTAAAATGGGTAAATATCGCTCGCTTTTTCAAAATAAGAACTCACCTCCATTGATTAGTATAATTAAGTAATTGATTATCTAGATATTTCCAAATAACTGAAAGGTGGTATAATAAAAGGAATTGATTCTTTATAACTATGAATAGGAAATCGGGGGGATTTTATGAGAGGAATTAATTTGGCCAATCCCAATAATTTAGTACAAAAGAGTATATTCGCTAGTAGTAATAGTAATGCAAATGCTATTTGTATTTTTTTGTCTCATATAAGTGAAGATAAAGATGCAGTTGTCAAAATAGGAAATTATATTCAGGATGCGGGGTATAATATTTACTTAGACATTTATGATGAAGCGTTAAATCAAGCAGTCAAAAGTGGAAATCCTGATGCTATTACAAAAAGTATAGAAAAAGGTTTAGAGTATTCTTCACATGTAATGTGTATTGTATCAGAAGAAACTGTGAAATCTTGGTGGGTACCATATGAAATTGGATTTGGCAAACGATCAAGGAAACCTCTATCAACATTAACATTAAAAAATACTATTACCATACCATCTTATTTGGAGATTACTTATTTAATTAGAGGTACAGCGGGACTAAATGAATATTTAATGAGTTTAAGTAAACAAAGTACTTTATTAAATAAGTCAGTATCAAATTTTGTGGAATTAAATAAACATTCTATTGCAGTTCATCCATTAGATGCTTATTTAGATTGGCAAAAATAACTTTAGGGGAGGGCATAATATGTTTTTTGGGAATATAGTTAACAAAACTTCTAGGCATAAAACATTTATTAGTTATTACCATAAAGATGATCAGTTTTATAAAAATGAGTTTGAAAATCGCTTTGGGCATATTTTTATAAATAAGTCAGTTTCTAATGGAGAAATAGATACTGACTTGAGTACCAATTATATAAAAAGGCTTATTCAAAAAGAATATATTACAGATACATCAGTATTGGTTGTACTAATTGGTCCTAATACACGTTGCCGTAAACATGTAGATTGGGAAATATCAGCTGCATTAAATAAAAAAGTAGGAGGATATTCAGGGCTAATTGGAATACTATTACCTGAATTTCCACTGACATCAGAAGGAAAATATTATTATGAAGACATCCCACCTAGATTAGCAGATAATATAGAAAGTGGTTATGCAAATATTTATACATGGGATTGGGTATGTGCAAGTGAATCAAGAATTAAAAAAGCAGTGGACGATGCATTTCAGAATCGTATATCTAAATTAGAAAGAATCAATAATTCTTTAAAACAGTTTCAGCGAAATCGTTGTGAGTAGTTACTATAATAGGAGGTATATCGTGCAAACACAGAAAAGGTATCAACCAAGTTTAAAAATCTATGTAATGTGGCATCCAAATTATAAAGAAGGTCAAATGTATGCGGATCAGATATATGCAAATTTTGGACGAGAAATTCAGAATGATATAATATATCGAAGACCCGGTATTCCTGTATATTTTAATAATGATATTGATAAAGTAATAGATTTGAATGAGGCTAAACATATTGCTATTTTAGTTTTGATTGATGATGAAATGGTCGTTGATTCTAAATGGAATAATTATTTAGTGGATTTGTGGAATGAATTTAAAAGTAGGAAGGATGGAATGCATCGTATCTACCCAATATCTATTTCCAAGAATGCGTTCCAGCTTGAAGAGATAAGTTCTATAAATTATATAAGACTACATGAAATAGATAGTGAAGAAAAAAAATTGAAAAAACTTTTAGGGAATGCAACGCATGAGATTTGTAGGTTACTACTTAGTCGTCCAAGAATCTCCACAGAAACAGAGTTAAGTACGGCTCCCGTTTCGTTATTTTTAAGTCACGCAAAAAAAGATGGTTCAGAGCTAGCCAAAGCAATTAAAAATTATATTCATCAAGAAACCCCTCTAAAAACTTTTTTTGATGCCACAGACATTGCATCAGGGTACTCCTTTTCAAGTGAAATAAATCAAAGTATAAAAATAAAAGAAACTGCCCTTCTTGTTCTTCAGACGGATACCTATTCGTCTCGTGATTGGTGTCGGAAAGAAGTAATTCAAGCCAAACTTTCAAACATTCCTATCGTTGTAGTTAACCTAATAACAACTGGTGAAGAAAGAAGTTTTCCCTATTTAGGAAACGTACCGACTGTGCGTTGGGATGGTTCAATAGAAATGATACAGGATATAATCAATATAACTTTAACTGAGATTTTACGAGATTTATATACAAAATTACATTTAGAAAGCTTAACAAACATTTATGAAGTATCGGATAGAGTACATACATTAGCACATCATCCTGAGTTGATGAGCTTTGTTAAAATTATCGAAGAAGAAGGGGATAAAGATTTATTGACAGTTTTATATCCTGATCCACCTCTTGGATACGAAGAGCTTGCTTTACTAACGTCAATCAAGCCCAATTTTAAATTTCTAACACCAACAATGCTGCCCATACTGCGTTATGCAGAACAAGAAGCATCTAGCGACCAATTAGAAATATTGAAAAATACTAAGGTAGGTTTATCAATTTCGAATTCTTCTGATTTGATGAGTTATGGGTTAAACAATATGCACTTGGAAGATGCATTTGTAGAATTTTCTCGATATCTTCTAGTTAATGGAGCAAAGTTGTTGTATGGTGGAGATTTAAGACAAGGAGGATTTACAGAAATATTATATAATCTAGTTCGAAATTATTTTCCTGAAGAGGTACAATCTGCTCACAAGATTGATAATTATCAAGCATGGCCAATATATCTAAACGTAACAACATCCATCCGTGCCGAATTAAATAAGGTTGTAAATTTTAAAATGATAGATTCACCTGAAAATTCACAAGTGGATCCACGTGAATTTTTACCACCAAATTGTAAAGAAAATAGAGTAATTTGGGCAAATAGTTTAACGAAAATGCGAGAAGAAATGAACAACGACCTTGATGCTAGGGTATTAATTGGTGGTGCAGTTCAAAATTATAAAGGTAAATATCCGGGACTTTTGGAAGAAGCATACATAGCCCTCCGTGATGGAAAGCCTCTTTATTTGTTAGGTGGTTTTGGAGGTTGTACAAAGGCTGTTATTGAAGCTTTATTGGGAAATAAACCAAGAGAGCTAACTGGAGATTTTCAAATGAGTAATCGTGAGTATTCTGAAATGGTTCAAGAATATAACTCTAAAAGTATAGATGATGAATCCATAGATTATGATAAGGTTCTAAATTTTTTAAAGGAAAAGGGAATCAGCAGTTTGAATAATGGCCTTTCTGAAGATGAAAATTTAATTTTGTTTAATAGTCCTCATATACCAGAAATGATATCTTTGGTTTTAAAAGGGTTGGCAAAAATCGCAAATGAATAGGAGTGATATATTAATTTGAATTATTAATGCAGTAGTAGTTTTAATTAAGTAAAAGCATTCCGGCCACTTTAAAAATCATGATATTAGTTACAAAAATGAAACGAGGTATATAGTTGAATAGAAAAAGAGTTTTTAATCCATTGTATCTTTTTTGTATAATACTGTTAATTTTATTTCTTTACGTTGTCGTATGGTTAGATTTAAGTTCCTTGAGTAGTAACCGTATATTAGTCAATGTAAAAACACTTTCAACATTATTATTAGGTTTTCTACCTATGTTGTTATTGGTAATTATAATATTTGGGCTTTTAACCAATAAATGGGCTATAAAAATTGAAAAAGTAAGTTTAGGAGGTTTCAATGTTCTATTTGATAATCCGGTTAGTTTGTATAAAAGATCTGTCCGTTCTTTTTTAGATACAAAGCGAGCTTTATTTTATATAGATTTTGACAGAGATAATTTTGATGAGACATTATCCTCCTATTATAAGACATATGAGTTTTTTAGAAATGAAATAAAAATATTGGAAAACAAAAAAGAGAGAGGCCGTCGGACCCATAAAGAGCAAGAAGAACTATATAGTAAAACAAATGAAATATTACAGGTACTCAATGAGTTTTTGACATCACATCAAAATAACTATCGAAGATGGTATAAACACATTTCTGAAAAAAATGAACTTGAAAGAATTGATGGATCAGGTGATTTATTAGAATTTTATTTGACTCCTATACATGAGGTACAAAAGCATTATTATCGATATGAAGAGATTTGCAAAGGGTTTAATGAAATAAACAATTATTTTAGATCTGACGTAAACAGCTATTTTCATGTGAATCTTCAAAAGTGGGAAAGGGTTGATTAAAGTTGCATAAGACATTTATTAGTTACCACCATGATAATGATCAAGATTTAAAAGATCAAATTATTGAAGGTTTTGGGGGTGAGGACTTTATAGATAAATCTGTTCATGACGGAGATATAGATACAGATAATTCAGAAGAGACAATAATGAGGAAAATAAGAGAAGAATATTTATCAGATTCAACTGTTACATTGGTTATTATTGGACAAGAGACTGCCCTACGACCATTCGTGAATTCTGAAATACAAGCATCACTTTGGGGGAATAATCCAAATGGGCTTTTAGCTGTAGTAAGAGATGAAGTTTATGATTTAATGTATAAATCGGGTACTTGTACTTCACCTAGTTGTAATTGCGGTATAAAACTAAGAAATACAACTAGCTTCTATAAAATTTATACTCCTGATTTAGTTTATGAGAATAGAATTTATGAGGGGAATGAAGCTCATTATAATGATTCGCAAGTATATTGTTCATTAATGCGCTTTTCAACTTTTATTAAAGATCCGGAAAAATATATTAATGAAGCTTTTGATAAAAGGGACTCCGGGTTTAAAATAAAGAAAAAATTAAAATCCGATACTCCTAAGATTGAAACTAAAAATAAAATTACTATGCTATAATGGACTATGATTTAAGTTACATATAACCTTATAAGAACCTTATGATAGTATGCAACTTTACATATCAAAATTTCTGTAATTTGACAACAATCAACACTCAAAACATGTAGATAATAAAAAAGAAGGTTAGATATTCGCCTTCTGTTGAAGTGATAATTTTAATATGAATACTAGTAATATTGTAAACTGTCACTTTATATCCTCTCAAATTCCTCCGGAATTGTTTATATACTTCTCTAGAATAATGTGCTAAATTTTTTGCATATTAGAAGGGGGAGTTTTTTTATGATCAAATTTCATGATTTTGGTATCAGCTTAGTGGAGTATGAAAAAAGAGGAAAAAAGAATGGATTTCCTTTGTTTGATGTATGTCCAAACTGCAAATGTCATGCCCATGGGAATCTTCATCGTAACGGCTATTACTGGCGATATGGAATAACTGATGAGACAACCGTACGTATCCCAATTTGTCGCCTAAGATGTTTACAGTGTGGAGTGAATATCTCTATCCTTCCAGACTTTCTTATCCCTTATTTTCAACATACTATTCATACAATTATAGAACGAGTGATGAAAATTCTTCAAAGGAAAAAAGCGAAAGGCAGCCGACAATTATTGAGGTTCCATCTTAATCGTTACTTAAAATGTATTAATTGGATTCACAGCTTCTTTATCAGCTTGGGGAAGAAAAGTGGCATGTCAGAGGATATAAATAGAGAAGCCACAAAATATATGAAAATGATCCTTGATTTTGGCGAATCACCCTTCTTACGAAGGTCACGGGGTCACTTATCAAAATACTTTATGGCAAATTAATTCTATCATATTTGGGTGAATTTAAAAATGTTCTTTGTCCCACATACCTTTTTCATAGTCAGAAAATATCGAAAAAAGTAGAATAATAACCATGGATGACCGGTCATCCTTCTATGAAAAAGGAGGAAGATTCCATGAATGAAAAAGAGCGTGAAAAAGTGGCCTTATTTCGGTATGGCTTAATAGCCCCCCTCTTGAATGGACAAGTTGACCCGAAAGAATATTTAAAAGGATTAGAGGGTAAGGTTCATTCTGTCCCTCATTATGGAGAAAGGAAAATTGCAGAGAAAACAATGAAAGAGTGGCTGCTTCATTATCGAAGAAATGGGTTTGAGGCACTAAAGCCGAAAAAGCGCATGGATAGAGGGAATTCTCGACGGCTGTCCCCTGATGACCAAGATCTTGTTCTTGAAATACGAAAAAAATCTCCCCATATGCCGGTTAGTGTTTTCTACGAACAACTAATCGAGCGTGGAGAGATACAAAAAAATCAAATATCTTACTCTACTATAATTCGATTATTAAAAAAACACAACCTTGTAGGAAAGCAAATTTTAGCGACTCCAGAAAGAAAACGTTTCGCTCACGACAAGGTGAACGTATTGTGGCAGGCCGATTTATCTCATGGGCCATTTGTGCCCATCAATGGAAAAAAGACAAAGACCTTTTTAATTGCCTACATTGACGATTGTTCTCGCCTTGTGCCGTACGCGCAATTCTTTTCGTCAGAGAAGTTTGATGGATTAAGAGAAGTCACGAAAGAAGCTTTAATTCGAAGGGGAAAACCGACCATCATTTATGCGGATAATGGCAAGATTTATAGATCTGAAACGCTTCAATATGCTTGTGCTCAGCTTGGGATTACCTTAGCTCATACGCAGCCGTATGATCCCCGTGCGAAAGGGAAAATAGAAAGGCTATTTAAAACGATTCAAACACGGTTTTATCCATTATTACAAGCGGAGCCAGCCAAGTCATTAGAAGAGCTGAATGAGAGGTTTTGGCGATGGCTTGAGGAAAATTATCATCGAAGAGTTCATGCCTCTTTAGAGGGTAAAACGCCTCATGAGGTGTTCCACTCTCAACTAAAGGATATAACATTTTTGGAGGATTTGTCTATTCTTGAAACAATCTTTTTGAAAAGAGAGCAACGGAAGGTAAAGGCTGATAGTACGATAACCTTAAATAAGCAACTCTACGAGGTACCTTCACGTTTTATCGGTTATTCCATCGATGTGAGGCTAGACGAAAAAGGTGTCTATATCTTTGAGAATGATAAGAAAGTGGCTGAAGCAGTTCCGGTATCCATGAAGGATAATGCGCATGTAAAACGGGCTCGCTCTCCATTTTCATTATCTCAAACAGCTGAATTGAAAGGGGAACAAGATCATGTATAAATCTTTTTACTCTTTAGCTCAAGCACCATTTTCGAAGGATATACGGCCAGCGGATGCGTTTCCCTCCACTGATTATCAAGGGGCTTTAAATGCATTAAATTATTTACAAAAATCAAAGGGAATGGGTCTCCTTATTGGGGATCCAGGCGCAGGCAAAACCTTTACCTTGCGGTCCTTCAAGGAGTCACTAAACCCTTCTTTATATCATCTAATCTACTTTCCCCTTTCAACTGGTGGTGTCATGGATTTTTACCGGGGGTTAGTATACGGCTTAGGGGAGGAACCGAAGTTCCGTAAAGTTGATCTTTTTAGGCAAATTCAACATGGAATCGAGCGAATGGCTGGGGAACGGAAGATCACACCCGTTTTCATTTTAGATGAAATGCATATGGCCAAAGATGCCTTTTTGCAAGATATCGCACTATTATTTAACTTTCAAATGGACTCAACTAATCCGTTTATCCTGGTTTTAGCTGGCCTACCGCACTTAAAGACTCGCTTAGCGTTAAATCATCATCGGCCACTATCACAGAGAATGATTATGAAATATGAGATTCAACCATTATCGAAAGAGGAAGTATCCAATTATATACATCATCATATGAAGCTAGCAGGATCGAAAATGCCTATCTTTACAGAAACCGCTATAGAAGCTATTGCTTTACGTTCTCAGGGTTGGCCGCGTGTTATTAATACATTAACGATTAATAGTTTATTATTTGGATCTCAGCTTAATAAGGAACAGATTGATGAGGAAATTGTTAGGTTAGCTATAGAGGATAATGGCTTGTCATGAAGCGTGGGATATTAGTATTTGACCATTATCAGCAAGAATGGAGAGCGTGGTTAGGACAACAGTCCTTTTGGGTAGAGCAAGGCCAGTCATTTGAACTGAGAATCCAAACCAGATATTTAAAGGCAACCTTGGAAAAGGACTTTGATTGGTTCATAACTCTTGAAAGTGAAGTAAGGTTCGTTCTCCACACTCACGAGGTGTATAAAATCCGGATAAAAAGACAGGATTATATGCCAGTTCATGCCCCTTTTTAGGGGTTTTCTTTTACCAAATTTAAGCTGAAATTAATTGAAAAAGATTCTGCACATTCCGAAATATAGTGAAAAAAATAGCACATTATTTCAGATTTTCTCCCGGATTAAAGTGGAAAAGAGTATCTGGAATATTATGCTCGTTTACATTAACCGAATGGCAAAATCCCTCGTAAATAAAAGAACGTTACAAAGTTCTGGAACATCGTTTGCGGCTGGTTTACCTGGTGGGTGGGCTATGGCTGCCACAATTCCTGCCGACACTCTTCAATTTTTCGGAGTAGCTTTACGTTTATCTCAAGAACTAGCTTATATGTTTGGATACAGGGACTTTTGGGATGATGATGAACTAGACTTGGAGCGAGTGAGAAGTGAATTGATTTTATTCCTTGGTGTTATGTTTGGTGTAGGGGGGGCTGCTTCGACCTTAAAAGTGGTTTCTTCCAAAATGGCACAACAGGCATTAAAAAAGCTACCTCAAAAAGCATTAACTAAAACATTCTACTATCCTATAGTTAAGAAAATAGCAACTCTTATTGGGGTTAAGATGACAAAAGATATATTTGCAAAAGGGGTCTCTAAAGTAATTCCTGTTGTTGGAGGAGTAGTTTCTGGTGGTCTAACTTATACATCAATGACTAAAATGGGAAACCGTTTAAGAAATACAATGTATGATTCTTTAAACTACTCAACACAAGAATTTCAAAAGGATACGAATGAAATTAAGAGAGAAATGTCAGACATCATTGACATAGAATTTGAAGAGATAGAGGATCAGATTATAGACCAGTCAGATAAAGATAACGATCAAGATAAAGATAACGATCAACATAAACACGAATAACCATCAGCTATCTAAGTGTCCCAAATAAAAATTTCCGTTTCTTAGATATTATCATCGGTCTTTAAATAATAGTTACGTTCCAATTCCGTAGGTTTTTTTCGGTACTTTTCCTGGAAGACCTTCGGATTTTTTATTTCCAAAATCGTATAAAATCCCATCACAAATCAATCTCCATTTCAATCAGTTTCCAATCCATATCTATTTGTTTCTCTCATTTCTAGGCCTCTCCATTCCTTGTCCAATAAGGTTTCAGGCTTCATCCAATTCCTTTTCAGTTGTTTTCCACACGCAATAGAGTCGAGTGATTCCAGGAGTTTTACTAGTTTTTTCGTTAGTTTTTCAGGCGAAAGGTAAATCAGGAAGTCATTCGGAATCCCTCTACTCTGGAACGTAATTTTTTTCTCGAAAACAGTGAAAAATCGTTACAAATCCGAGTGAAAATGCGGAAAAAGCTGGAATGTAATTTTTTTATAAGAGAGAATGGAATGGGAAGTAAAAGGGGCGTGAATACTGAAGGAACGATTATAATGAATAGATATAGTATTGCTAATACAACAAAGGCAGTAAGGGAAAAACTTGTTGCTAATGCTGAAGCGATTAATTCATTGGGAGCTGAACCATTGACGAAAGATAATCGGTCTTTACTTAAAAAGTACGTTGGTGGGATAATTGAACTCGATGATTTACGAAAAATGATAATTGATAAATATAAAAAGCATTAATAAAAGGCATTCGTTAAGCTAATAGAAAGAGATGCTGGAAGAGTCTTTGATTTATATTGATATAATCTTGCAGAAATTGATACAATTTAATTATTATCCATGTTTGAGTGCTTAGGGTGTGCAAAACTGGAAAACGGAATATCCGTTTATTTTAATTAAGTTCAGTTATTGCAGAAACGGAGGTAAAAATGTTTATAGACACAAATTCCCGTGAAGCAATGTTGCAGGGAATCTGTAATTATTTTCGTATTACAACGAAAGAAGTTTCGGTTCTTTTTGACAAGGCAGGAAAAGAATCACGGAAAGAATCCTATTTAGATGGCGATATATTCAATAACATTATTAATGATTTCATTAATGCAAAGATGCCTAATACTCCTGTAGATCAAGTTTTGTTTTTTCATTTAGGTCGAAGATTGAACTCTAATATGAGCGATTACACTGGCAAAAATCTCTATGACTTATTATCAATAGAAAACGAAACTACAAAATTTTTAAAAAACCACGGAGTTGAATTTTTTCCCATTGAAGGTCGTTTGGAACTGGTATATAAAGGGGAAATAGTATCCTTATTGGATTCGTATAAAGAAAATGTCCCATACTTAAGATGGAGGTTGGGGCATAACGTAAATCGTATTGACTATTGCTTTAATGGTTTTATGTTGAAAGATTTATTGTATAAAAATCATTATGCACGGGATCTGTTTAATACATCTGAACTTATTAGTGTGTTAGCACAATTCTTGAACCGAAGGGATATTGTAGTTGACTACTATGAAAATAGCACTTATTATTGTTTTGAATATTGTTGTCCATTAAAAAAAATACTTTTTGATAGCAATGAGAATTTATCATTTGAGGGGAAGCAAAGGTATTTGTTGAACCGAATTTTACAAAGGCTATATGATTACTCTGTGACAGAACTTCCTTATATGTTCGACCATGATAATCCAATAATTAGATTAAAGGATAATGATACTATGGATGGTGAATATTTTATTTCAATTGAAGAAATCACCAAAGAAATGCTTATGTAATGCTTATTAAGTTCCTTAATCGCCGGGTTTTTAACGTCAGTAATTCAGGGTCGCTTATAGGATTATCATTCTGTTCCATTTTTAAATAAAAGGCTCTGTTGAATTTTAATGTTGATAAATAGCACTAGTGTCGCACTAAAATAATTCAACACAAATTTTAAAACTGAATTTTCTGCAACTTAATTTTTCCATAAAAAAATCCTTTATAATGGTTGGGAGGTAGTAACCTATCCAAATCCAAAATAAAGGACTTACGCATGGATAAGTTTACACGAAAAACATCATTTGAACAATGGCTTTCACCGCTTAATCAGACATTATTAGAAGAACAGGTGAAAACACATCAATTAAATTACTATACAAAGAAGCTTTATATGGTTTCCTTTTTGAAACTACTTTTGTATGCGCAGCTCCATGAGACCGAGAGTTTACGGGCTTTGAGTGACGCTGTATTTTCAGACGATTTGCAATGTGCTACAGGGTTGAACTCGATTAGCTTCTCCCAATTAGGAAGACGAATCAATACAATTCCAACTGAGTTCTTTAAAGGTAAGGTCACAGTGACACCTCGAATAATCTTGTTTCACAGGAATGTTTCACGGGAGGATAAGCGTCAAAGTATGTCCTGAAGAAATTCTAAACGTTGGTGCCTGTCAACATTTTTCAAAGGTTCATTCGACAAACAATCGAAACATTTATAGCACTTAAACGCCGACCATTATTTGGACTGTCAGTACCAAAATCAAAAGATTCATTTTGTTAAAATAAGGGAGCAGGTCCCCATATTGTTGGGTACCTGCTTTTTCATTGAGTGTTTTTAAATTCTTTAACGTGCTGCTTCCATCAGTATCCTGGATAATAAGGAGTTGTATATGATGGATACGGGGATGGATAAGGATACGGATATGGGTAAGGAGCAGGTACTGGGTACGGAGCTGGTGTTGCCGCCGTGCCAAGTGCTAATCCTGTAAGAGTACCTAATGCAAATCCTCCTCCTGGATTATATCCACCTTGATGATGCCAGTTTCCACCGTGTCCCCAATTTGGATGTCCGCCGCCATGATGGTGCCAAGTAGCGTGACCACCATTGCCTCCTGATGCATGACCTCCACCGCCATGATGTGATCTCATACCTGTTTGATTAAAATTCATCATTGTTTTGGGCCCCTTTCCTGTAAATCTCTATATCATATGCCTATACTTTCAAAATGGATATAACATAGTTGGTAAAAAAATAACCTCACCCTCATTTAGGGAATGGGATGTTTTCCAAGTAGTTTTTCAAAGTCGGTATCAGCGTAAAAAGACAGTTATCTATTTAAGGTGCCAAGTATAGAAAATAGCTCAAATAAATAGAAAAAAGCCACCGTTTTCATTGTAAGATTGGAAGTACCTATCACAGCACTTCCAATCTTACTACCCTTCCCAAGGAGATGAAAACGATGGCATATTCATATTTTGAAAAAAGAAATTTATCAACTTCCTGCAAAGGCCAAATCAACAAGATTTAGTTTTCATCAATGGGCTAAATAGAAGAAGGGAAAGTAAAGCCAGTAACGGATAGAAGCTATTCTCTAAAGGAGGTTTCAAAAGCTCTTCAATATTTTGAAAAAGGGCATGCACAGGGAAAAGTGATGATAACTATGGAATAGGTAGAATAGTTTTCGGGGATAAAGGGGCTATCCCTTTGTCCCTTGACAATCTAATCTATTCAGTGTTACTATATACCGGTAGTTAGTATTACTTCATATCTGCAACACATACTACCTACGGAATAGAGTATAACTAAATATAGTGACTTATAAATGGGGTTGAAAATATGGAAAATATTACAGAGATGCTGAAAGGAGTGCTTGAGGGCTGTGTGCTTGAGATCATCAGTCGTGGGGAAACTTACGGATATGAAATCACGCAACAGCTGCGAGAACTTGGTTTCACGGATGTAGTGGAAGGAACAGTTTATACGATTACGATGCGACTGGAAAAAAATAATTTGGTGGATATCGAGAAAAAGCCATCTAATATGGGACCGCCAAGAAAATTTTATACTCTAAACGCAGCTGGCCAAGAGCAACTTAAAATGTTTTGGAGAAAATGGGAATTTGTATCAAGCAAAATTAATGAACTTAAAACAAAAAATCAAACGGGGATGATGTAATATGAGTATTTTTGAAAAGATTATTGGCAGTCTGAAAGATAAGCGTGAATGGAAGGCGATGGAGGCACGTGCGAAGGCACTTCCAAGTGAGTACAGCAATGCTTACAAAGCTATCCAAAAATATATGTGGGCTGCTGGTGGTGGTCCCACTGACTGGAAGGACAGCAGTCGCATTTTTAACGGCATTCTCGATCTTTTCGAGGAAGGAGCGGCGGAAGGAAAAAAAGTCACTGACCTTACGGGCGAGGATGTGGCAGCTTTTTGCGACGAGCTAGTGAAAGATGAGCAAACTTGGAAGGATAAGTATCGCAAGAAGTTGAACGATACCATTGGTCGTGGATAATGGCCCGATCTTAGTGAATGTTACCCTAGTAGCGATGCTAACGACGCAAACTTGAAAATTTTGTTTGAGTTTGCTCCACATGAAGTTCGTGAATGAGAGCATCAAGAAACGATTAATCAAGAATAAACTAAATAGCTAATATGGACTGAATAGTTATTACCAAAGTGAATTACCACCTTAACTATTCAGTTATATTTTCAACTAGGTAGTAAGTGATACAGAATATCAGTCAGACTAAGTAGGTGGGTGTAGGAATCAAGTTTAGCCAGGTGCTTTTTATAAGGAGGAAAAACATATGAGTAATGTAGCTATTTCTGTAAAAGGATTAAAGAAATCCTTTAAAGACAAGGAAGTATTAAAGGGAGTAGATTTTGAGGTGCAGCGTGGTGAAATTTTTGCATTGCTAGGTTCAAATGGAGCGGGTAAGACGACGATGGTCAACATCCTCTCAACGTTGATGAAACCTACTGATGGAGAAGTAAGTATATGCGGATTTGACATACAGCGTCAATCAGATAATGTTCGTCAGAGCATTAGCGTGACAGGGCAGTTTGCAGCATTAGATGGCATGCTTACTGGTCGTGAAAATCTGATAATGACCGCCAAATTATGGGGTGTTTCCAATCCGGTTCAAGAAGCTGACAACCTGCTTGAAAGATTCAGCTTGACCGATGCTGCACGCCGGCGGGCGGACCAGTATTCCGGTGGAATGAAGCGTCGGCTTGACATCGCCATGAGCTTAATCGGGACGCCGTCAGTAATTTTTCTCGATGAACCGACGACAGGGCTTGATCCTGAGGCGCGGATGGAAGTCTGGCACACAGTCAAGGAGCTTGCGGGCGGGGGCACGACCATCTTGCTAACGACTCAGTATCTGGAGGAAGCGGAACAGCTAGCAGACCGTATCGCTATCCTACATGGCGGAAAAATCATTACTACTGGTACGCTTACCGAACTTAAAGAGATGTTCCCACCGGCAAAAGTGGAGTATATCGAGAAGCAGCCGACGTTGGAGGAAATTTTCCTCGCAATTATTGGCAAAAAGGAGGAGATATAAATGAAAAGCAAATCATGGGTATTACTAGGGCGTTTAATGCGCAATATTATGCGAAGCCCAGATACGATAATTACAGTGGCGATTACGCCAATTATGATGATGCTTCTGTTCGTCTATGTATTTGGTGGGGCCATAGAGATCGGCACGGACAACTACGTGAATTATTTATTGCCGGGAATTCTGCTGATGGCAATCGCATCTGGTGTTGCTTACACTTCTCTACGGCTGTTTACGGATGTAAAGAGCGGACTGATGGCACGTTTTGTTACGATGCCTATTAAACGCTCGTCGGTATTGTGGGCTCACGTGTTGACTTCGATTATTTCCAATATGCTTACTGTCGTGGTCGTTATCCTTGTCGCATTATTGTTGGGCTTTCGTTCCAATGCTGATATTCTGGATTGGCTTGCTGTAGCTGGGATACTTGGACTATTTACACTAGCACTGACATGGCTAGCAGTCATTCCTGGATTAAGAGCGGGATCTATGGAAGGAGCTACAGCTTACTCATACCCACTGATGTTCCTACCGTTTATCAGTTCAGCCTTTGTCCCCACTGAAACGATGCCTAAGATTGTCCGTGCATTCGCTGAGAACCAGCCTGTGACTTCAATTGTGGATGCCATTCGTGCTCTCTTGTATGAAGGAACTGTTGGCAATGATATTTGGATAGCTCTTGCCTGGTGTATCGGTATCATGGTTATTGCTTATTTCTTCGCTAGTAAAGCATTTAAACATCAGTTTGGGTAAGTAACTTGTTAAAGGTGATAGGGCGGCTTCGATCCCTTATCCCAATTAACAAGTACAGGAAGAATAATAATCTTAAGAACTATGGATTACATTCAAGATTGAAATGTGATTCATAGTTTTTGGCGTTTAAGAAAGAAGTTTTTTCATTACATTAAAAAATAATGAGGGGGAAAAGGAGTATATAGTTAAATGAAAGAAGTGGTTATGCCAAACATAATTTGTGGTATAACTACCATGAAAACATATATTATTTTTTAGAATTTAAATGAGAATCGTTTTCATCAAATGGAATTTAGTGTATAATCTTCGTGGGGAAGCGGAACCTAACAGTATGCTCATTTCTGATCATTAAATACAAGGAGTTTGATTGTATGGAAAATAAAAAGAATCAAGATACAAACGATAATATTGAGGTCTGGGAGGATCTTGTTAAAATAAAGGATTTGGTTTTGGCGATAGCCATTTGTGCTATAACCACTATGGGCGCCTATTTTATCGCGCCAAATGAAGCGCCAAAGCCATTGTTTTTTGGCCTTGCTGGTGCTCTTATTGGTTTTATCATTTGTAGCTTTATCATTAAGCCAAAAAGAAACTTTAAGGGAACAGGAGAAAAATAATGGACATCGTATTAATTATAGAGATGATTGCTGCTGCCGTTTTAGCAGCTGTTTTATATACAATAATCGGCGTTGCACCAGGGACAGATGAAACGGCTGTTTTAGCTCCGGTGACGTTAGCGATCGTATTGGCAGGAGTAGAGCCAATTGTGGTCTTAACCTTCTTTATGTCTGCGATTGTGGCCAATAAAGTAACGGATTCGATTCCAGTTGCTCTCGCTGGTATTCCTGGCGGGGTGATGGCGACCCCGATGGTGGAGCATGCACTCGTGTTAAAAAAACATGGCATGCCTGATATCAGTATTCGCAAAATGGCATCCGGCTCTGTTATCGGGACTCTCGTTTCGGTTCCCGTAAGCTTACTTATGGCACAAGCTTTAATTCCATTTTCTGATGTCATCAAAGAATATGCAAACCCTCTCTTTTTCATTGGGGCCGTTTTACTTGCATTAATGACAAAAAATAAGGTGTTAGCACTTGTATCGATTCTTCCCTTTGCCTTATTAATTGAAGGATTACGCCACCTTTATTGGGGAATAGGTGTTGTACCTGAGGGAACAAATGTCTTCATTTCCTTTTTCTTAGGAATTACAATTGGTCCCGTCATTCTGACAATATTTGAACTTTTACATAAAGAAAAACGAGATAGTATGCCAAGATTTCCAAAGAAAACGATTGATTTTGCGCAAACAAATCCCATTAAAGGATTTCCTAGTCCTTTTAAAATATTGACAAAACAGGAAACAGGATCAAGTGTGCTTGCTAGTTTTATAGGTTCTATTACCTTTATCATGAGCCCTGTTGGCATGACCATATTTCTTGGAGAACTTTTTTCAAGCAGAGTCAAGGATCCGGTGAAAAAAGCGTCTGTTGCTATCGCGTCAATGGAGGGGCTGACTAACGCTACGTATATTTCAGGAACCTTGATTCCTTTAATCGCACTTGGTATTCCCTTGTCTCCAATGGCGATTGGTCCAGCCAATGCCCTTTTTAATGCGCCACCAGTATTTACAACAGAGCATAACCTGCATCATATCTTATCGAATGCAGACTTTGTCTGGGCAACGCTTATCGGTGCAACGATTGCCCTTGCAATCACTTATTTTGTTACCGTCAAATACGCCCATAAAATTTGTGCCTTTGTGTTTCGCTGGATTCCCCATGAAGCAATTCTAGGACTATTTTTTGGACTTGTGCTATTATTAGCTTTTATGGACGCTGGTTTTATCAATATTATCGGTGTACTTGTCATCGGGTTATTTGCTGGTATGCTACACCGCTGGGGCGTTAATTATGGCGTTCAGTTTATGATCCTCTATGCAGCACCATGGATCATTACTTGGTTTTAAAACTTGGCTGTTTTAGTAAAGTTTGTTGCTATGACCCGCAGCCTGAATACACTTCGCTTTCCATGGGGCGAGCGGTGAGCCTCCTCAGCTTCGCCTCCGGGGTCTCACCTGTCTCGCTAATTCCATAGGAGCATTCCGTGTAGTCAGGCTGCTCAGTAGTTCTAAAAAATTTTATTTTTCCTTATAAAAAAAACAATCTTTTAGAAAACAGCCTAAAACTTAGACAAAAGATAGATACATCTAGATAAACATCTAATTTATTCAATGAAAGTGGGGATATCGATGCTTGAAACTCCACAAAAAGTTGCGGTAGGCCGAGCACATAGTAAATTGATTTTAATTGGAGAGCACTCCGTTGTTTACGGACAACCGGCAATTGCTTTTCCATTTAAACAAATAGAAGTAAAAGTAACAGTGAAAAATATTGGGGGAAATGGGATACAAATTGAAAGCCCCTTTTATCAAGGATCGATAGAACAGATTCCTGAAAAGATGGAGGGAATTGGTGATTGCATCATCCAAACATTGAAGGTTCTTGAAAAACGTTCTTCAGGCTTACATATTCAGATTGCATCCTCGATTCCAATTGGGCGTGGACTAGGTTCAAGTGCAGCGATTGCGATTGCCCTTGTACGCGGTCTTTTTTCCTTTTTCAATCAGAAGCTCAAGCATAGTCAGTTGATGACATTAGTGGAGCGTGCCGAAAAATTTGCGCACGGAACGCCGAGTGGGATCGATATGATGGCAGCATCTAGCGCCAATCCAATTTGGTTTCAAAAACAACAAGAGGTTGAAAGTGTCAAAATAGGTGCTCCCTTTCATTTTGTCGTAGCAGATAGCGGCAGGGTTGGCGACACCTATTCAGCAGTTAAATCGATTCGAGATAAGTACGAAATGAAACCAGAGCAAATCGAGGAATCAATTATACTACTTGGCAAATTGGCACAAGAGGTGAGGCTGGCTCTTGCAGCAGGCAATCCTCAACAGGTTGGTGATAAATTAAATCAAGCACATCAACAGCTCTCTTTGTTAGGTGTCAGTGACCTAGGATTAGACGGCCTAGTAGAGGCGGCTCGAACTGCTGGGGCATTAGGCGCGAAATTAACAGGTGGTGGCCGTGGTGGTTGTATTTTGGCACTAGTAAAAAATGAAATTACCGGCAAAAAGGTTGCTGATGCCTTGATACAAGCTGGTGCTGCTCAAACATGGCAGTACACAATAGCTAAATGCTAATTATTAAAATGAGGAGTGTGGTTAATGGAAGCGATCGCTCGAGCTCACACGAATATTGCCTTAATAAAATATTGGGGGAAACGTGATTCCCAATTGTTTTTACCAATGAATAGTAGTTTATCGATTACATTGGATCATTTTTATACAGAAACAAAGGTACAGTTTTCTGATCAGTTTGAGAAAGATTCCCTCCTATTAGATGGAAATCAAGTCACTGATAATGAGATAATGAAAGTAACAGCTTTTCTTAATCATGTACGCAACCTTGCAGGCACCAAAACCTTTGCAAAGGTGACATCAGTTAATCATGTACCGACAGCTGCTGGGTTTGCTTCCTCCGCTTCAGGCTATGCAGCATTAGCAGCGGCAGCAAGTAAAGCGTTACAGTTAGATTTAACAGGCACAGAGCTTTCTGCTTTAGCTCGTCAAGGCTCTGGTTCTGCTTCTCGCTCCATTTTTGGCGGATTTGTTGAATGGCAAAAAGGAGAGAAAACGGATGGAACGGATTCGTTTGCGACACAAATCATAGACGAAAAAGCATGGGATATTAGTGTTCTATCTGTTGTGGTGGAAGCTGGTCCTAAATCTGTTTCGAGCCGAGATGGCATGCAGCGGACAGTAGACACTTCTCCATTTTACGAAGGTTGGTTAGCGACGCTTGAAGAAGATTTGAAACGAATAAAGGAAGCTATTAAAGCGCGCGACTTCACAAAGCTAGGAGAAATTGCGGAAGCGAATGCATTAAAAATGCACGCAACGATGCTAGGGGCAAAGCCGCCATTTTTTTATTGGCAAAGTGCAACACTTGACGTTATGCAGAAGGTCATGGAATTGCGCCAACAAGGCTTAGAAGCTTATTTCACGATTGATGCAGGACCGAATGTAAAAGTACTTTGTGAACCTATGAATGAACAGATGATGAAAGAAAAGCTAGCTGCTTTACCTTCTGTTCGTGATGTGATTGTATGTCATCCAGGACCTGGGATTCAGTATTTATCTGAATAGAATGGATAATAGCAAGAAAGAAGCAGGAATAGGTAACGGTAAATTAGCACTTTAAAGGGAGGGAGTCTGGATGCGCGAAATCAAAGTTCCAGGGAAACTTTTTGTTGCTGGGGAATACGCCGTATTGGAACCAGGCTATCCAGCGATTGTTGTGGCAGTTGACCGATTTATTACAGCACAGGTTGCAAGGAGTGAACAACAGACTCTTTCATTACCGCAGCTAGGTCTTCTAAATGTTGCTTGTCGATTTGAACGTGGACAAGTCATTTTGGAAGAGACAGATGCAAGATTAGATTTTATAAAAAATACAATTGCTGTGGTCCATCAATATTTAGGGGAAAGGTCTATAGAAACCAAGCCGTTCTCACTGACTGTAACGAGTGAATTGGATGATGCCGATTCTGGCCGGAAATATGGTCTAGGTTCAAGTGCAGCCGTAGTTGTCGCAGTTGTATCCTCTATTTTAACGCTGTATCGAGATCGATTGCCTGTTTCGAAAACCCTTATTTTTAAACTAGCTGCAATTGCTCATTATCAGACACAAGGGAGTGGTTCTTGTGCAGATGTGGCAGCATCGACTTATGGCGGTTGGCTCCACTATACAGCGTTTAAAGCTAGTTGGTTAAAAGAAAAGCTTATGGAGCAAAGGGATATTTCTCAATTGGTGGAAGAGGCATGGCCATATCTACAGATCGAGCAGCTAGAAGCTCCTAAGGAATTAGTACTTGCTGTCGGCTGGACAGGTAGTTCTGCCAAAACAGCTTCTTTGATAAAAAAGATCGCGCCACTTAAAAATCAAAATTCCAATAGTTATGGAGCGTTCTTACGTAAAAGCCGTGATGCAGTTTCCACTATGGTAGAAGGCTTTAAACATAATGATATGGAGTTAGTGATGGCAAGCTTATCCGCTAATCGGTCGGCATTATTAGCGTTAAGTCGAGAAACTGGCGGAGCAATTGAAACGATTCATTTAGAAAAATTGATTGAAATTGCTAATCGTTATGGAGCTGGAAAATCGTCTGGAGCTGGTGGCGGTGATTGTGGAATTGCTTTTACAAGTACAGACAAGCTTGAACGATTACATAAAGCATGGCAGGATGCTGGTATTGTTCCTTTAGATATCCTCCCTGCAACCAAATATAATTAGATTGGAGTTTGGAGAATGACTGATTCAATTGACAAAAGAAAAGCCCAGCACATTGAGTTGGTTTTAAATGAGAAAGTAACAGGTGAAAACATATCAACTGGTCTTGAAAAGTATCGATTTCTACATAATGCCTTGCCAGAAATTGATTTTGATGAAATTACATTAGACACACAGTTTCTAGGTAAAAAGATGAAGACGCCTTTCTTGGTAAGCTCGATGACTGGTGGTGCTGCGATGGCGGAGACGATTAATCGAAACCTTGCGATTGCTGCAGAGGAACGAGGTTGGGCATTTGCCTTGGGTTCTACAAGAGCACTCATCGAAAATGAAAAATATCGAGAATCCTTTCAAATTCGAAAATATGCGCCAACTATTCCAATCATCGCCAATTTAGGTGCGGTGCAGTTTAATTATGGCTTTGGAATCGACCAGTGTAAACAAATTATCGAGATGACAGAAGCAGATATGCTCGTTCTCCATTTGAATAGCATTCAGGAAATTATTCAACAAGAAGGAGATCGTAATTTTAAAGATCTGTTAGGGAAAATCGAACAAGTATGTACACAGCTAGATATTCCCGTTGGTGCAAAAGAGGTTGGCTTTGGAATCGATGGCACCATCGCGAAAAAACTGACTGACGTTGGAATCTCGTTTATTGATGTCGCTGGTGCAGGTGGTACATCATGGAGCCAAGTGGAAAAACTACGCTCCAAAGAGAAGATTAAGAAAATAGCAGCCGAAGCTTTTACTAGCTGGGGGATTCCAACTGCCGAATGTATTGTTTCCGTTAACGAAGCGATTGACAAACCAATCATCGCTAGTGGTGGAATCAAAAATGGAATGGATGCTGCTAAGGCTATCGCGCTTGGATCAGATATGGTTGGTTTTGCTCGTTCGATTCTAAGAGAAGCTACAGAATCACCAGAGGATCTGATAGAACTTTTTGAGACTCGAGAGCTGGAATTACAGATGACTATGTTTGGAATTGGTGCGGCTACTGTTGGGGCATTGAAGGGAACAGATAGGATTAGGTAAGGAAGCAGGGGAAGTTCTTTTGCTTCCTTTTTGGTTGTCTTCTATACTATATTAAATAGGCACTTAATAATTTCTAGTATATAGCAGAAACTTAGATAAGAAACCACCTCTAAAGCTTTTTTCTTACTTGATTATCTAAAATAATGTTTGAAATTTTCTTTGTTTTGATAAATGGTACTGAAAAATGGTATAAGTGTAAAAGAATCAAGAAATTTGTACTTATTATTTTTGGGAGGGACAAGGGGTCTGTCCCCTTGTCCCTTTGAAAGGATTTGAATAGATATGACAGAAAATTTTTGGCGTGACTTGCCACGACCATTTTTTGTGCTTGCACCAATGGAAGATGTGACGGATGTTGTTTTTCGCCATGTGGTGAGTAAAGCAGGTAGACCAGATGTATTTTTTACCGAGTTTACAAATACGGAGAGCTATTGTCATCCAGAGGGTAAACAAAGTGTCCGTGGACGATTGACTTTTACAGAAGATGAACAGCCAATGGTTGCACATATATGGGGAGACAAGCCCGAATATTTTCGCCAAATGAGTATTGGTATGGCGGAGCTTGGATTTAAGGGGATTGACCTTAATATGGGCTGTCCTGTCCCAAATGTGGCAGCGAAAGGAAAAGGAAGCGGCCTTATCCTACGTCCAGAAGTCGCTACAGAATTAATCCAAGCTGCAAAAGCGGGGGGATTACCGGTAAGTGTGAAGACAAGACTTGGTTATACGGAGATAGAAGAGTGGCACGATTGGTTAGCACATATACTGGAACAAGATATCGCTAATCTCTCCATTCATTTGCGTACGAGAAAAGAAATGAGCCAAGTGGATGCACATTGGGAGCTAATTCCGGAAATCAAAAAGCTCCGTGATCGCATTGCACCAGATACCCTTTTGACAATCAATGGGGATATTCCTGATCGTCAAACTGGCTTGAGGCTAGCCGAACAATATGGTGTGGATGGAATTATGATAGGGCGTGGTATTTTCAAAAATCCATTTGCCTTTGAAAAAGAACCGAAAGAGCATAGTAGCAAGGAATATTTGGATCTCCTAAGATTGCAGCTTGATCTTCATGATAAATATTCAAGTGAATTAGAGCCACGTCCATTCCAAGCTCTTCATCGCTTTTTTAAGATATATGTAAAGGGATTTAGAGGAGCGAGTGAATTGAGAAATCAATTGATGAGCACAAAGTCGACGGATGAAGTGCGTGCGATGCTTGATGGTTTTGAGATTGTTGAGTGAGGGAATGTTGGTGGGATTAGGAGCAATAAACTGATTAAAAGATAGAGCTGATATTATAAATGGATGTTATGAGTAGGTATTAAACTGTACTCATGTCATCCATTTTTTGTTTGGTTTAGTATGAAAATTACCGTTATTATCCTAGTTGAAATTATGGTACCTGTAAAATAGAAGAATGAAATTTGGAAAAAACTAGGGTGCTATGAATGGGAATCACAAACTAAAAAAGGTAGGAGAGAGGAGTTTAACTCCTTATAATTGAATGTGGTAAAATATTCATATAAATGTATATGAAAGGTAATCATCCAATGAATACGTTAGAAATAATCTCTATGCCATTTACTCATTCTTCAATAGACTCTTTGTATGGTAAGTCCTATTCTGACTATCCGGTTGTATATTTCTTAAACAATAATACTAAGGTTTATATTGGTGAAACGGTAGCTGTACGAAACCGTATGAAAAATCATTTGAAAAATCCAGAAAGAAAATCACTTGATAAGATGACGGTTATTATTCATGAAAAATTTAATCGATCAGCAACCTATAATATTGAAACAAAACTGATTAATTACTTTTTAGCAGATGAGCGTTATAAGCTTCAAAATAAGAGTCAAACAGTTGTTAGTGTTAGTCACAATTACTATGATAAGCCATTTTATAATGAAAAGGTATTTAATGAATTATGGGATCAGTTAAAGAAAAGGGATTATGTTACTCACTCAAGAGAAGTTATTGAAAATAAAGATATATTTAAGCTATCTCCTTTTAAAGAATTATCGATAGAACAAATTGAATTAAAAGAGAAAATTATTGCTGTATGTGAAAAACATATTAATGATGATAAGCCTTTTGTTTTCCTTGTTAAAGGTGAAGCCGGTACTGGAAAGAGTGTGGTTTTAAGCGCAGTTTTTAATCGGATACAAGAGCTAGCAAAGGAGAAGTCGTCAGCACTTTATAATAGTAATAATTTTTTATTAGTTAATCATAGTGAGATGTTAAAAACATATCAAAAAATTGCAGGGAAAGTAAAAGCGCTTAAAAAGAATAATTTTGACAAGCCTACACCTTTTATAAACAAAAGGAAAAAGGATAATCAAAAAGCGGATATCGTTTTTGTGGATGAAGCACATTTATTGTTAACCCGAGCGGATAGCTTTAATAATTTTAATGAGAATAACCATCTAGAAGAGATAATGAAACATAGTAAAATTGTCATATTGGTATTTGATGAAAAGCAAGTATTAAAAATGAAAAGCTATTGGGATAAAAATATGCTACTGCACCTTGTAGACAGTCATCATTCAGAAGAATACATATTAAAAAATCAATTTCGCATGCAGGCAAGTCTTGAAATGATTAATTGGATTGATCACTTTGTAGAAAAAAAGATACTACCTGCACCTAAAGAGGAAGAGTTTGATTTTCAAATTTTTGATTCAGCAGCTATGTTGTATAAAAAAATATGTGAGAAAAATAAAAGATTTGGCTTAGCAAGAGTGGTATCAACCTTCGATTACGTTCATAAAAAGGATGGCGAAACATATTATATCAAAGAAAATCAATTTAAATTACCTTGGAATACTACTACGAATAGAGATACTACTTGGGCTGAGAGAAAAGATACTATAAAGGAAGTTGGCTCTATCTATACGATTCAGGGGTTTGATTTGAATTATGTTGGTGTAATATTAGGACCATCGGTTACGTATGACCAGGAAAAGGATGAATTAAAAATCATTACAGAAAATTATAAGGATACAGAGGCGTTCAGAGGAAAAGATGAATTCGATGATCCTGAATATATAAAGGAAAGAATAATTCTAAATTCGATAAATGTTCTATTGAAAAGGGGAATAAAGGGGTTATATCTATTTGCAAGTGACCCAGAACTAAGAGTACATTTAATGAAGCTTTATGAGAATCGGACGGAAAACAATGAAATTTTGAAGATTGCAGAGGATAAGAGTGAATATCATTAATAATAGAGAGACAAGAATAAGGAAGTGAAGAAGGTGTGTTGACTTTGAAGTATTTGGATTCATTTTATAGGGACGACAGTAAAAAAATAGATATAGTTTTAACAAAGCTAAAAGCTAACTATCCTGAAATAGATTGGCAAACGGAAATACGTGAAAATGATGACATTTCGTTGATTGTGCCATCCTCCCAGTTTGAAGATGCTGAACAAATTTATGAAAACTTCAAAGAGCAAGGTTTTAATTTTGAAACATCGATTTTTGATTCATTAATTAATGAAATTTTAAGCTTTCGAGACGAAAGAAATTGGAAACAATTTCACAATCCCAAGGATTTAGCTATATCTCTTTCTTTGGAAGCAAGTGAATTATTAGAAAACTTTCAGTGGAAAACAAGTGAAGAAGGTATAGTTGCCAATAGGGAAAATATTAAAGATGAAATAGCAGACGTGGTTATATATGCATTACTAATGTCTAATGAGATTGGAATAAATTTGGAACAGGCTATTAAAGAGAAAGTTCGTAAAAATAAACAGAAATATCCTGTTGATAAGTCTTTTGGATCAAGAAAGAAATATACTGATTTATAAGGTTGAGTTAATCAATTAGCCATTTAATAATATCTTAACTCATAATATTATAAATATTTGAAGTGTGTTAATTTCGTCTCTACAACTAAGTAGAGGCGTTTTTTGTGTTGTTTTTAATAGTTACCATACACAAAAATCAAAAGTTCCTCTAATTTATCTTTATCATTCCTGTTCGTTGTATAGAGAAGGAGAATCTTAATCGGCGAAAGGATGGATTCATTAAAAATGTGAATTACTCTGTTTTAACAAAGAAAGCAATTGAAATGTAGGCAGGCTAGAGTAGAAAAAATTTTACTAATTGGAGAGTTAAGGAATTTAAGCCCTTTTAAAATTATATATTATTTTGATGAATATTTTCCTATTTAAAATCGTAACTAAAACAAAGGAAAAGATTATGCGAATTTAAATTACCAATCTTTTTATTAAACCTGAACATATCCGATTTTAAATGATATAAAGTACGTCTCTAATTATTAAAAAAGGAGGAACCCCACCATGATCACCCTAACCGGCACCAACCTAACCCTATCCCAACTAAAAAAAATCCTCTACACAAACGAACCCGTCAAACCATCAAAAGAAAGCCTAACAAAAGTAAAAAACAGCCGAAAAGCCGTCGAAGAAATCGTAAACCTAGGAAAAACGGTTTATGGCATTAATACTGGCTTCGGTAAATTAAGCGACGTCCGCATTGATAAGGAGGATGTAGAAACACTACAGCTCAATTTGATCCATTCCCATGCCTGTGGAGTAGGAGAGCCTTTTCCAGAAGTGGTTTCAAGAGCTATGCTTCTTCTTCGAGCGAATGCTTTACTAAAGGGATATTCAGGAGTTCGTCCTCTCATCATTGATAGATTACTAGCACTTCTAAATAAAGCAATTCATCCAGTCATACCACAGCAAGGATCCCTTGGTGCGAGTGGGGATCTTGCTCCTTTATCTCATCTTGCCTTGGCACTTCTCGGTGAAGGAGAAGTATTCTATAAAGGAAAAAGAATACCAGCGCTAAATGCTTTACAGGCTGAGGGCATTGAACCAATCAGGCTTTCCGCAAAGGAAGGGTTAGCACTGATTAATGGAACACAAGCGATGACGGCGATGGGGGCTGTAGCCTACTTGGAAGCGGAGAAACTGGCCTATCAAGCGGAACAAATTGCTGCCGTTACGATGGAAGGGTTAAGGGGGATTATCGATGCTTTTGATGATGACATCCATCAAGCAAGAGGGTATCAAGAGCAAATAGATGTGGCTCAGCGGATGCGTGTATATCTTGCTGGAAGTAAGCTAATAACGAGGCAAGGTGAATTGCGTGTCCAGGATGCCTATTCGCTTCGTTGTATTCCCCAAGTACATGGTGCTACTTGGCAGACATTGCAATATGTGAAACATAAACTAGAAATAGAGATGAATGCAGCGACAGATAATCCACTAATTTTTAACAATGGTGAAAAAGTAATCTCTGGTGGGAATTTTCATGGTCAGCCGATTGCGTTGGCGATGGATTTTATGGGAATTGCGATGGCGGAGCTGGCGAATATTTCAGAGCGGCGGATTGAACGGTTAGTTAATCCTCAACTAAATGATTTGCCAGCATTCTTAAGCTCCAAGCCTGGCTTGCAATCTGGGGCGATGATTATGCAATATGTTGCAGCTTCATTGGTTTCGGAAAATAAAATCCTTGCCCATCCAGCTAGTGTGGATTCGATTCCGTCTTCTGCAAATCAGGAGGATCATGTTAGTATGGGGACCATTGGTGCGAGGCATGCGTATCAAATTATTGAACATACACGAAAAGTATTGGCGATTGAATTGATCTGTGCAGCACAGGCTGCGGAAATTCGCGGAAAAGAAAAGATGGCAGCTTTTACGAAAAAGTTATTGGAACATATAAGAAAGAGTGTTGCTTCAATTGATGAGGACCGGATTTTCTCGGAGGATATCGAGAGGTTAAGCAAAGCATTGAAAGAGTCATTTGAAATCGATATAGATGGAATCACGGATAAAAAAATATAGCATCATTCTAATGCCTGTCTACTGTTATAATAGTGTCAAAGTCATTATTGTAAGGGAGCAGGTTTTTTATGTTTAAAATCTTGATTGCAGATCGTGACAAGCAAGAAGTGAATGGAATTGAATGGCTTGTTTCGAAAAATTCGTCACCGGATTTTATCATAGAGAAAAGAAATGAGCTGGCAGAAGTATTAGCGGTTCTCGAAACAGATTTACCAGATATTTTGTTTATTGAATTAGATATGATCCCGGATACGCATTGGAAGATGGTTCAATCCTATATTAATAGATATGCAAAGAATGTCGTTACCCTTACAGCTGAAACTACCTTTGAGCGTGCGATGCAGGCGATGGCAGTTAAAGCAGTTGATCTACTTGTTAAACCTTTAACACCGAATCTCGTCAAAAAAGCCTTTCAAGAATTAATGCGAATGCAATTAACTCCTATGAACGATGAAAAAAATACCTCTAGAATAGCATATGACTCGAAATATGAAGCACTTTTTATTGATGACTTGATGCCATATGAATACCCGGTATTTCTCATAGAAAGTGAATGGAACGATGCATTAGATGAAATAAGAGCATTTAGTAATGAATTTGATTTTTATTACAAGCCTGTTATTTTTTCGACGAGTGACCATCTTGTCCTTGCCTTTCAACATGACCTACAGGATGAAATCAACGAAGCAAAGCGTTTCTTAAGAGAATGGGAAATCGAGCATGATGCGCCGCTCGCGATTGCGATTAGTCGTCGCGATCAGCATTCTCTCTATCAGACATATAATCATTTAAGAAAAGCAATAAATGTAACGTTTTATACAGGATACCGTCAAGTGATTTTGGCCAATGATTTTCATGAGTGGGTAGAAAGGGATCCTTTTTTAACGATGGAGCAGCAACGGGATTGGGTCTATATGCTTGATGAAAAGGAAATTAGTGAAATTAAGGCATGGATGTACGGTGAATTTTTCAGTATGAAAAGTCCTTATCCTTCTCCTAGTATGCTTCGAACGAGGTTAACAAGTATTCTTGCACAGGTTCGTCGCTATATGATTAAAAGCGGACTGCAAGACAGCAGCAGTGAGAATTATTATAAGGATGTTTTTAATAACATCTTAAACTATAGTGTTCTATATCGAATTGTCCAGGAAATAATTTTGTTTATTGATTACTTATTTGATCTGCAAAATCAACAAGTAGAAAAACCGAAGCTGGATATAATGGAAGCAGCGATTACCTATATGGAAAAAAACTATTACCGTTCCGATTTATCATTAGTCGAAGTGGCAAATCATATCGGTCGTAGTCCATCCTACTTCAGCTATTTATTAACCAACAAAAACAACAGAAGTTTTCGAGAAATCCTAACAAATATCCGCATTCAAAAAGCAAAGGATATTTTAAGCACCTCCGACACACCAATCCAAAACACAGCAAAATTAGTCGGCTTTAATAACCCAAACTACTTTAGCCGCATCTTTAGAAAACAAACCGGACTATCCCCAAGAGAGTTTATCAGACAGCAAACACTTTAATATAGTTTGTTATCTTCAATAGGTAAAAAGAATTAGTTGGAAAAATAGAGCAGCTGGAATATACGTAGACTCCTGTGGGATTAGCGAGACAGTCTTAAGACCCTGCAGGAGCGTAGCGACGAAGCGACGAAGCGGCTCAGCGCGATCCCCACGGAAAGCGAAGTGTATTCCAGCTGCGGGTGATAGCAACAAACTTTACGAAAAAAGCCTTAAGAAGATGCCTCCTATTGAGAAATAATCGGCAGGGACGTCTTTTGATTTTTAACTGCGTTGAAAACAATAAAACAGGTTATCATCTAATATTTTTATCCTATCCAAAATAATTATCATAAATTTAACCGTTTTTATCATGCTTGTCAGATACAACCCGTAAATAATTATCTTTTTTCATAAGTTAATTACCTATTATAATTTATAAATTTTGATAAAGTTTAAATTATAAGAAAATTTAATTATTTAGGGGATGGTACATGTGACAACGATAAAAAGACAAGTAGAACAATATACAGGTACTACATTACACGCGAAAAATTGGATCTCTGAAGCAGCCTTACGAATGTTAAACAATAACCTGAGTCCAGAAGTAGCGGAAAATCCCGATCAATTAGTTGTGTACGGTGGTATAGGGAAAGCAGCACGTAACTGGGAATGTTATGAAGCGATTGTCAATGAATTAAAACAATTGGAGGAAGACGAAACATTACTTGTCCAGTCCGGAAAGCCAGTTGCTGTCTTTAGAACACATAAAGACGCGCCAAAAGTATTGATTGCCAATTCCAATCTTGTTCCTGCATGGGCCAATTGGGACCATTTTAATGAATTAGATAGAAAGGGTTTAATGATGTACGGGCAAATGACTGCTGGAAGCTGGATTTACATCGGTAGCCAAGGGATTGTCCAAGGTACTTATGAAACCTTTGCGGAATGTGCTCGTCAACATTTTGGATCAAGCCTGAAAGGAACGATCACACTAACTGCCGGTCTTGGTGGAATGGGTGGAGCACAGCCGTTAGCAGTAACCTTAAATGAAGGTGTTTGTATTGCTGTAGAAGTGGACCAACATCGTATTGATCGCAGACTAGAGACGAAATACTTGGATATTTCCACAGATAGTCTAGAAGAGGCTATCCGTTTGGCAAATGAGGCGAAGCAAGAAGGTCGTGCCCTTTCGATTGGCTTACTTGGAAATGCTGCTGAAATTTTACCACAAATGATTGAGAGAGGCTTTATCCCAGAGGTACTGACAGATCAAACATCTTCCCATGATCCACTGAACGGTTATGTGCCTGCACAGATGACGCTTGAGGAAGCAGCAGAATTAAGAGCTTCTAACCCAGAAATGTACACCATATTAGCGAAAAAGAGTATTGCAGCACATGTGCAGGCAATGTTAGATATGCAAGCTAAAGGGGCAGTAACATTCGACTATGGAAACAATATTCGCCAGGTTGCAAAAGATGAAGGGATAGAGAATGCCTTTGATTTTCCTGGTTTTGTTCCAGCTTATATTCGTCCTCAATTCTGTGAAGGAAAAGGACCATTCCGTTGGGTAGCATTATCAGGCGATCCGGAAGATATTTATAAAACAGACGAGGTCATATTAAGGGAATTTAGCGACAACGAGGCTTTATGTAAGTGGATCAAAATGGCACAGGACAAAATCAGTTTTCAAGGCTTGCCATCCCGGATTTGCTGGCTTGGCTATGGGGAACGGGCAAGGTTTGGAAAAATCATTAATGACATGGTTGCAAGTGGAGAATTGAAAGCACCAATCGTCATCGGGCGTGACCATTTAGATTCTGGCTCTGTTGCATCGCCGAACCGTGAGACAGAAGCAATGAAGGATGGGAGTGATGCGGTAGCAGATTGGCCGATTCTAAATGCATTGATCAATAGTGTCGGTGGAGCTAGCTGGGTGAGTGTTCACCATGGTGGCGGCGTAGGGATGGGATACTCTCTACATGCAGGGATGGTCATTGTAGCAGATGGAACAAAGGATGCGGAAAAGCGGATTGAGCGAGTATTGACGACAGACCCAGGCATGGGGGTAGTTAGACATGTCGATGCAGGTTATGAATCTGCTGTGAAAACAGCGAAAGAAAAAGGAATCCATATTCCGATGTTAAAAAATGCGGAGGTGTAATGCTTGACGGATTTACTGTTTATTAAACATGCAGCACAACTAATTACGGTGGAAGGTCATTCGGGAACACCAGCTAAAAAGCAGGCGATGAGCGAGATTACTGTCATTGAAAATGGAGCAGTACTCGTTCAAAATGGCAGGATTCTTGATGTTGGAGAAACAAGTGCAATCGAAGCAAAATATCCAAATTTGATTGCGGATGCAAAGCAGATCGATGCGACGAATAAAACAGTAACCCCTGGTTTAATTGATCCCCATACACATTTGGTTCACGCCGGTACAAGAGAAAAGGAATATGCGATGCGTCTCCAAGGCAAAACCTATATGGATATTATGAATGCTGGCGGAGGAATTCACGCCACAACGCGAGCGACACAGGAAGCTTCCTTTGAGCAATTATACGCAGAGTCAAAAGCTAGATTAGATAAATTTTTACTCCATGGAGTGACAACCGTAGAAGCAAAAAGTGGCTATGGCTTGTCCTTAGAGCATGAAATAAAACAGCTGGAGGTTGCCAAAAAACTCCAGCAGGATCACTACATGGATATCGTTTCTACTTTTATGGGAGCACATGCCATCCCATTGGCTGATAAAGATAATCCAGAACACTTTGTCGATCAAGTTATTAACGAGATGATTCCGGAAGTGTCACGGAGAGGCTTAGCAACGTTTAATGATGTTTTTTGTGAACGAGGTGTGTTTACGCCAAAACAATCACGACGCATCTTAGAAGCGGGGAAGGAACATGGATTAATTCCGAAAATCCATGCCGACGAAATTGAACCATATGGCGGTGCAGAGCTAGCGGCAGAAGTAGGCGCGATATCCGCGGATCACTTATTAAGAGCCTCTAGTCATGGGATTGAACAGATGGCAGTGCGTGATGTCATGGCTGTTTTATTACCAGGTACCGCATTTTTCTTGATGGCAGAATTTGCGGAAGCGAGAAAAATGATTGATAGAGGCGTTGCTGTAGCCCTATCGACAGATGCCAATCCAGGGTCCTCGCCAACCCTATCACTCCCATTCATTATGAATTTGGGTTGCTTGAAAATGGGCATGACACCAGAAGAATTACTCACCGCAACAACGATAAATGCTGCCCATGCGATTGGCCGTGCAGATACAATAGGTAGCTTGGAAAAAGGAAAACAAGCAGACATAACCATATTTGATGTACCCAATTATCTAACCTTATCCTATCAGTATGGAATGAACCATGTGGATACAGTGATCAAAAAAGGAGTACCAGTCGTTAGAGAAAAACAGCTTCAATAAAGGTAGACATGATTGAATTTGGAGATATTACATTATCATCTTCTATGTATAGCATTAAAAAATTTAATCGAAGCTTGTTTTTTTAATGAATAATATTTAACATTCTGAGTTGATTGGAGCGGAAGACACTTGACTCCTGCGGGAAGAAGAGGACGCTTTAGACCCCACAAGCGAAAGCCGAGGAGACTCAGCTCCTCCCCGTGAAAAGGAAGTAAATGTAGCGGAAATCAACGATCCCATTCACAAGGAAAACAGCATTAAAAAAATCAATATTGGAGGAAAGCGCATGGAAACTACGGAAAGACAAATCCCTTTAGAACAAGGAAAAAGCCCAAATAGTAGTCTAAAAGTTTTTAAGTTTATTGTTTACAGCATAATCGGTATTTTTACCTTTTTCATCCCTATTACCATCAATGACAGCTCCACAATCCCACTCGATCATCTAGTCACCTTTGTTCAGCAAGCCGTTCCAGCTGCCTTACCGTATTATGCATTACTCGTTATATTATTTGGCGCCATTTATCCATTTGTTAATAAATCATGGAATAAAAATGCAGTCAATATCGTCTTATCCTTTTTCAAAATCATCGGTCTTGTTTTTGCTATTTCTTATGTTTTTAAAATTGGACCAGCGTGGTTTTTTGAACCAGGAATGGGACCATTCTTATTTGATAAGCTAGTAATCCCTGTAGGTGTGCTTGTCCCAATTGGCGCTGTGTTCTTAGCATTATTAGCTGGATATGGATTATTAGAATTCATTGGCGTCCTTTTGCAGCCAGTTATGCGCCCTATTTGGAAAACCCCAGGTCGTTCTGCGATTGATGCCGTTGCATCCTTTGTTGGAAGCTATTCGATTGGTCTGTTAATTACAAACAAAGTATTTAAAGAAGGGAAATATACCATCAAAGAAGCAACGATCATTGCGACAGGATTTTCTACTGTTTCTGCCACCTTCATGATTGTTGTGGCGAAAACATTAGGTTTAATGGACATTTGGAATATGTACTTCTGGGTTACCTTAGTTGTAACGTTTGCCGTAACAGCGATTACCGTTCGAATTTGGCCACTTAATAGAATAAGTGAGGAGTATTATCAAGGGAATGCAAATCCAGAAGAGGTCATTAAAGAGAAAAGATTGCAACATGCATGGAAACAAGCAATGGACGCTGCTGATAACTCCTTACCAATCTTTAAAAATATCGTTAGTAATTTAAAAGACGGATTTATTATGACAATGGCTATTTTGCCATCGATATTATCTGTTGGGTTACTCGGCTTAGTATTAGCGGAATATACACCGGTTTTTGATATTATCGGAATGATTTTCTATCCATTTACTTGGATTCTGCAAATTCCTGATCCAATGCTAGCTGCAAAAGCATCAGCCGTTGAGGTTGCAGAAATGTTCTTGCCAGCAGGGCTTGTAGCAGAGGCGGAATTAATTACTAGATTTGTAATTGGAACGTTATCAGTCTCAGCAGTTATCTTTTTCTCTTCCCTCGTTCCTTGTATTTTATCAACGGATATTCCGATCAGTATTCCTAAATTGCTTGTCATCTGGATTGAACGAACAATCTTAACATTAATTATTGTAACGCCACTTGCATTTTTGCTATTATAGTTTGTTTTTTTTAAGAAATGACAATCTAAAACTCTCCTGACTTTTGGTTAGGGGAGTTTGGTTGTTCATCATAGACTGAAAGAGTTTCGAGAGGGAGTGAGGATAAAAAATGCTTAGCGTAAATAAACAACGAATAGAACAGAAGCTATTTACTTTAGGGAAGATTGGCCGCAATGCGAACGGAGGGATGGACAGGACAACGTTTACACCAGCAGAAATCGCAGCGAGGAATTGGTTGAAGCAGGAACTTCTTCAATTGAACCTAGCTGTCCATGTGGATGAAGTGGCAAACATTTGGGGGAGAAGAGAAGGGACTAATCCAGAATTACCTGTTCTTGCATTTGGTTCTCATATTGATTCCGTGCCAAATGGGGGCATTTATGATGGGGCGCTTGGCGTGATTCTGGCTTTAGAAGTGATGCATGTGTTGGAGGAAAATAAAGTAAAAACAATGCATCCATTAGAGCTGGTTTCATTCAGTGCAGAGGAGCCTAACCCATTTGGTTTCTCGACTTTTGGTAGTAGAGCGATGTCTGGAAAAATAACGGCTGAAGATATTGTCGGTGTCACGGATCCAGACGGCCGATTATTAACAGACGCATTACAGGATGCAGGCGGAAATCCAAATGTTTTTGCAAGTGCTGTAAGAAACCCTCATGAATTTGCCGCCTATTTGGAGGTACATATTGAACAAGGAAAACGATTGCTGCAACGTGATATCCCAGTTGGAATTGTAACGGGTATTACTGGCATATACCGTGAAGAAGTGACGGTTATAGGGGAAGCGAATCATTCAGGGACGACATTAATGAGGGATAGATCGGATGCATTTCTAGCCACTGCAAGTATGGCACTCGCATTAGAAGAAATTTTACTAAACTACCCTGATGAAGAGGTGGTTGGGACGATTGGCCAGGTTTTCGTAAAGCCGAATGCAACGAATATTGTACCAGGTGAAGTGACTTTTTCTTTAGAAATTAGAGGACAAACGAGTGAGAAAATTCAGGATGTGTTAGCAAAATGGGAAGAGAAGGTACAAATTATTCATAGACATAGAAAGGTAAAGGTCGAACGAGAAGTAAAGCTTGATCAAGGACCCGTCCCAATGAGTGAAAAAATAATGGCATGCTGTGAGGAGCAGGCGGCTAATCTTAGCTATCCGTCTTACCGATTAGGAAGCATGGCAGGCCATGATGCTGCCCATATGGCATCGGTCACTCAAGCTGGCATGTTATTTGTTCCGAGTTTAGCTGGGAAAAGTCATTGTCCGGAAGAGGAGAGTCGGATGGAGGACATTGGAAAAGTTGGAAATGTATTACTACATTCTATTTTAGCATTGGATAACAGTCATTAAGGAGGAGAATCGGTGGGGAAATTATTTATAGCGGATAGTGTTTATGCGAACGGAACTTTTAAAGAGCGATATAGTTTGTATGTGGAAGATGGAGTGATTAAGGAAATTGGCCCGACTGGCAAGTTAAAGGAAAAGTATAAAGGGGCTATGGTTCATTCATTAGAAGGAAAAACGATTATTCCAGGCACTGTCAATTCTCATAATCATTCCTTTCAAAGTTTACTGAGAGGAATTGCGGTCGATCGACCATTTTTGGAATGGCGGGATGAGGCATTATATAAATATACGCCATACTTAGATGAAGAGGCGATTTACATGGGTGCTTTGTTTGCATTTGGGGAAATGCTTCGCTATGGGGCGACGACTGTCAGTGATTTTTTCTATGTGCATAACAATGGGATAGCCTATGATGAAGCAGTTATTCAGGCTGCAAAGGATGTTGGGATTAGACTTGTATTAGCACGGACGATGTATGATTGGGATGGAGCTCCGAAAGCGTATATCGAGACAATTGATGATGCTGTTTCCAGAACCTATGCGCTTGCGAAGAAATATCAAGGCAATTCGATGATCCATATCCAACCAGCACCACATAGTCCACATGCTGCATCTCCGGAAATGATTAAAGCCGGGCATCGTCTTGCTTGTGAGATGGACACACCGTTCCATATTCATGTAGCAGAAGAACCCTTTGAGGTGGAAGAGACGCTAGCGAAATATGGACTTCGACCAGTTCATTACTTAGATTCATTAGGAGTAGTCGATGAGCGAATGATCGCGATTCATTTGGTTTGGCTAGAACAAGCTGAAATAGAACTTCTTGGTTCCAGAAACTCCTCCCTTGCTTATTGTCCATCTAGCAATATGTTTCTAGCGGATGGGATTACGAAGATTCCAGATTTGGTGAAGTCAGGGGTGAATATTACACTGGGATCAGATGGTGCGTGTAGCAATAATCGAATTTCCGTTTTTGAGGAAATGAGAATGTGCTCAATCTTACAAAAGGTTGATAGATTGGATGGAACGGTTGTAAATGCCCAGCAAGTATTTGATATGGGGACAAAAAATGCGGGAGAGATCTTGCGTTTACCAATCGGAAAATTAGAACAGGGAATGCAAGCTGATTTTGTGGCGATCGATACCAATGATTTGTCATTATTACCAAAAACTAATTTAATTGCAAATATTGTCTATTCGATGCAGCCGAATGCTATTAAAGATGTGTTTGTGGAAGGGAAGCAGATTGTCGGGGATGGTAAGCTTTTGACCGTTTCGGAGGAGACTATTGGGAAACGGGTGAATGCTTTTTTTGAAAAGACTAAAGCTGAAATGAATAAAGGGTAAATGGGAATATGTTAGGGCAGGGGATACCTTGTCCTTTTTGTGTTGTGAACAAATGGGAGCTTACTCCAACATATCAACTAAGTGTTGTAAAAGGAATGATTATTGAGATACATTTCAGATAGAGGAATATTTAAGTAAACATATTATGAATCTAAAAAAGGAAGAAATGAGACAAGGATACTTTGTAAAATTAAAAATAGGTGATGATACTAGAAACTGATTAAATCAATAACTTGTCTTTAATGTTGCACATTATATCTTTTGAAGGTACATCACTAATATATTTAAAGATATATAAAGACCATTAGGACTTGATAAACTACAGGGCTAGCTTAGTTCGGTCAGATAAAATTTGAATTTCCAATTATCTAAACCAAGGATAACTTCTGAATTAAATGTTTAAGAGGAGTAATTATATAGTAAAAGATTTGACACAGTATCTAATAAGAATATATTACAATAAAATTAGCAAGAAATTGCTAATAATAAGCTTTCAGAGAGGTAGAAGCGAATGGTAAATTATGATGTTATAGTAGTTGGTGCTGGTTCGATGGGGATGGCGGCAGGATATTATTTATCTTTAACGGGGAAAAAAGTACTTTTATTAGATTCGCATAATCCTCCTCATGATAAGGGAAGTCATCATGGGGAAACAAGGATTATCAGACATGCTTATGGAGAAGGGGAAGAGTATGTACCTTTAGCACTTAAAGCACAAGAGTTGTGGTATGAGTTAGAGAGGGAAACAGGAAAACAATTCTTTTTAAAAACAGGGGTTTTAAATGTAGGAAAAGAATCCTCTAGTTCTATAAAAAATATAATTTCTAGCTCTAAACGCTTTTCTCTTCCAATTGAAATAATGAGTGCAGAAGATATTAAAGACCGTTGGCCAGGTATTACAGTGCCAAGTGGCTTCATTGGTTGCTATGAACCAACTTCTGGTGTACTTCGATGCGAAGAAAGTATTGATGCATATCGTGAACTAGCTATATTAAATGGTGTCACTATATTAACAAACAATAGAGTTACATCCATTACTGCTAATGCAGAGAGTGTTGAGGTATCGACAAATTCTGATTCCTTTATTGCTAACTCATTGATTTTGACTGCTGGTGCATGGTCAAATCAATTGTTAGCCATGCTTGACTTGGAGTTACCTCTTAATCCGGTAAGAAAGACCTTTGCGTGGTTTGATGTGGATGAGGCGATTTATGGGGAGAATGTTTTCCCGGCTTTCGCGTTTGATACACCTAATGGCTACTACTACGGATTCCCTAGTATTCAAAAAGCTGGCTTGAAAGTTGGTAGACACGATGGAGGAACTACGATAAATCCAGATGAAGCTATGACAACATTTGGTGAGGAAGTAGGAGATCAAGAAGACTTGACACAGTTTTTAATAAATTTTATGCCTTCTACTGGGAAATTATTATATGGAAAAACATGTACATACACATTAACACCTGATGAAGATTTTATTGTAGATTTACATCCAAAACATCCTAATATAGCAATAGCAGCTGGATTTTCAGGACATGGTTTTAAATTTAGCAGTGTAATAGGAAAAATTCTAAGTGAATTAATAATAAACAGAAGAACAAATGAAAATATTGACCTTTTTGCAATTGAGCGATTTAAGTAGGAATGAAAGAGGTTAGGACATAAGTATTCCATTTATAGATAAACGCGAATAATCATATGATAGTTATTTATGATTATTCGTAACTCTCTAGCAATCATCGACAAATTTCGAGGCGTCACTGTGACCACGAATTTTGTGTTTTTTTACACATTTGGAAAAAAGAATATGGTATTATTTTTTATAGGGGAAAGGTAATCGCTTACAAGGGGAGTTTTCTGAATTGCCTGCCACTAGCTCGTTGTAAAAAATCTGTCATAAACCTATCCAATAGAAGAGGTGTTTATATGGAATTTACGATTAACCAAGACATGTTAAAAAACGGAACGGCAACTGAAGATGCTGGTTTCTTATTTTATCAAGAAAAAGAGGCATTTAGTGGAATACATAAAATAGCTAGAAAGGTTATGGGGGATGTGGAGCTAGTATTTGGCTATGCACCACAAGTGACTGCGGATCGAAAGAAGCTTGGAAAGCATGCTGTTTTATATGGAACGGTGAATCATAGTCCAATGCTTCATGAATTGGAAGAGAAAAAGCTGATTGATCTGTCAGTAGTGAAAGGAAAGAGAGAAGTATATTTATTTCAAGTGATTGATCATCCCTTTGAAGAGGTGGAAAAAGCACTGATAATTGCAGGGAGTGATAAACGTGGTACAATCTATGGTCTATTTCATTTATCAGAGCTCCTTGGTGTTTCGCCGTTGGTAGATTGGTGTGATGTCAAACCGAAGCGTAAAGAGTCATTCTCGTTAAATGGAGACTTAAAATATCTTTCGAAAGAGCCGTCTGTTCGTTACCGTGGTTTTTTTATCAATGATGAATGGCCAGCCTTTGGGAACTGGACGACGAAGAATTTTGGTGGATTTAATGCGGAAATGTATGATCATGTTTTTGAATTGTTGCTGAGGTTAAAAGGGAATTATCTATGGCCAGCTATGTGGTCTGCCCGTTTTAGTGAGGATGGACCAGGATTGTTAAATGCAGAACTGGCAGATGAATATGGGGTAGTCATGGGGGCGTCCCATCATGAACCTTGTTTGCGAAATGGAGAGGAATATAAATATTTGCGTGGGAAGGACTCCATTTATGGAGACGCCTGGAATTTTATTGCGAATAGAGAAGGGATTACTAGGTTTTGGGAAGATGGTCTAAAGCGGAACGGAAACTTTGAAAATGTTATTACAGTTGGGATGCGTGGGGAAGCGGACACAACTATTATGGGGAAAGATGCTACCCTTGCAGATAATATCGAATTACTAAGAGATGTTATCAAGACGCAAAATCAATTAATGCAGGAAACGATTAATCCAAATCTTTCAGAAGTTCCGAGAATGCTAGCTTTATATAAAGAAGTGGAGCCCTTCTTTTATGGAGATGAACATACGTCGGGCTTAATCGGCTCCGAGGAGCTTGAAGATATCATTCTCATGCTCTGTGATGATAACCACGGAAATTTGCGTACCTTGCCAACAGAAGAAATGCGCAGCCATTCAGGTGGGTATGGGATGTACTATCATTTTGATTACCATGGTGGACCCATTTCGTATGAATGGATAAACAGCTCCTATCTTCCGAAGATATGGGAACAGATGACAATGGCTTACGATTTTGGCGTCCGCGACTTGTGGATTGTAAATGTAGGAGATATTGCTACACAGGAATTCCCGTTAGCTTATTTCTTGGATTTGGCATATGACTTTGAAAAATGGGGAACGTCTGCAAAAAATAAGACAGATGATTATACGAGAAAATGGATTGATACGCAGTTTGACGGTGTATTTAATGAGAATGAAAAAGAGAAGGTTTTTGAGCTCTTAACAGGCTACACGAAGATAGCACATAATCGCAGGCCAGAGCATATGAATGCCAAAGTCTATCATCCAGTTCATTATATGGAAACAGATCAGACATTGCAGCAAATCCATTATCTTTTAAAGGCTGCGAATGAACTATATAAGCATGTGGATCCAGAAAAATTATCAAAGTATTTCTCCTTAGTCTATTATCCTGCAGTAGGGAACTTGAATTTGCAGAAGATGTGGCTACTTACCGGGAAAAATCATGATGATGCCAAGCTTGGTAAAATGGAAGCGAACAAATTAGCAGAACAGATTAGAGCGTGTTTGAATAGAGATAGAGAACTGGTGGAGCAATATCATACGATTGATAATGGGAAGTGGTATGGAATGGGACTTTCTGAACATATCGGTTTTACAAACTGGAATGAAGAAGGCTGCCAAAATCCAAGCCTTATGCAAGTGTTACCTGCTAATAAACCGAGATTAGTCGTTTCAATAGATGGGACGGATCAGCATTCAGAAGGTCCAGCATGGCATAATAATACGCTGTATTTAGATGTATTCCTACAGCCACATATAGATGAGGCAACATTTACTATTTCTAGCATGAGTGATAAAAATGCGGACTTTACAATTACTTGTGAAAATCAGTGGCTAGCTTGTTCTAAAAAGAGTGGCAGCTTAGATGGCAAAGAAAAAACGACGGAAGTCATACAGGTGAGAATTAACCGTAAGGAAATGAGGGACGAATCAGAAGGGCATATTGTCGTAGAAATGCCTTGTGGTATCTGTACCATTCTAGTATACGCATCTCAAAGTGATTACAGGGAATTCCCTGAACGGACCTTTGTGGATACAAATGGCTATATTGCGATAGAAGCAGAGCATTATTTTTTAAACAAGGAAGCGGTTACTCAACAGGGGGATATTTATCGATTTGAAGTGCTTGAAGGCTATGGCAAGACATTATCTGCGATGAAGGCTTTTCCAACAACCAAGCATTTTACAGCAGGGGAGGATGCACCTTATCTAGAGTACCATTTTGTCGTACAGCATGCTGGAACGCATGAAGTAGAATTATATCTACAGCCTTCTAATCCAGTCACGAAGGATAATACCTTATTCTGTGGTATCCAAGCAAATGAGGATGACATCAACATTGTTAATATCATCCCAGAAGAGTATATCGTTGGGGAAAGTAACAATTGGGGAATGGATGTGCTGAATAATATCCACAGATACTGTAATCGAATCAAGTGTAAAGCAGGATTGAATACACTAAGAATTTATGCAGTAAGCCCAGGATTTGTATTGGAAAAGCTAGTAATCTCTCCAAAAGGTAAGAAGCCGGCAGCTAGCTATTTAGGGCCGACGGAAACTTATTTTGTGGGGAAGTAACATTTAAATAATGGAAAAAGCAAGTGGAGAAAAATAGCTCGTTTTTCTCTACTTGCTTTATACTAGTTGCATTTACAGCTTCTTTATTTTACAGAAACATTAACAAAAGATTTGCCACTAGAATAATACTTTAGCCTCGCTAAACTTAAATATCCAGAGGAAACAGGAGATATTTCCTTAACATATAAAGCAGAAGGAGTATTGCCATCTGTAAATTGGGATGGGAGGAGGTTATATAATTAAGTGGAAGGAACCGATTTGTATTGAGCCCCTTTTCTAAAGATGCGTTTCCTCTAAAAAGAGGTTAGAAGAAAAAACATTTCAGATTTAAGCCACCACATTTCGTTGTATCTAATACAACAGCTAACTGTTTTTAAAATCTCTCAAACTATTTTAGTATAAAAAAAGAAGGTAATAACCATGCGATATATTGGAAAGTTGATCTTGTTATTATCTTATATTTTTTTATTATACTTTGTGAAAAAAATCACAAGAAACGATGAGCATCAGTAATCCTAGTATAAGGAGGTTTCAAGTATGTTGAATCATTTATTTTCTTCAGGAAAAATTGGATCGATGGAAACAAGAAACAGAATTGTGATGACTGCAATGGGGAATTATTTGGCGAATCCCGATGGTAGTGTGTCAGATAAGGATATTGCTTTTTATGGAGCAAGGGCAAAAGGCGGTGTCGGGGTTGTTATTACGGAATGTGCGTTTGTGGATGGAGAAAGAGGAAGAGGGAATTCTCATCAAATATCTGTAGCGAACGATCAAATGATTCCAGGTCTTAAGCTGCTGGCAGAGGAGATTCATCGATATGACGGCAAGGTAGTTGTCCAAATTTATCATCCAGGAAGACAAGGTATCAGTGCTGTAAACGGAAACTTACCGATGATGGCACCAAGTGAAATAGAATGTCCGACTGTTCATCAGCCTACAAAATCAATGACTAAAGATGAAATTTCGGAGTTGGTAGAAAAATTTATTCATGCTGCAGAGCGGCTGAAAAAAGCTGGAATTGATGGCGTTGAGGTGCATAGTGCTCATGGGTATTTAATTCATGAATTCTTGAGTCCACGTGCTAATAAGCGAACAGATGAATATGGTGGAAGCTTAGAAAACCGAATGCGATTTTTAGAAGAGATTGTTACAGGTATAAGAGCTCGATGTGGGAAGGATTTCCCTTTACTTGTTCGTTTATCAGTAGAAGAGTTTACTGATACGGTTGGATTTCCTGGAGATGGTTTACAGTTGCCTGAAGGAGTAAGGATTGCAAAGCGATTGGAAGAATTAGGAGTCGATGCAATTGATGTTAGTTCCGGAACCTATGAAACGATGAATACAGCATGGGAGCCAACTTCATTTGAACAAGGCTGGAAAATCCATTTATCCGAGGCAGTCAAAAAAGAACTAAATAATATCCCAGTCATTGGAGTTGCTGTCATTAGAGACCCTGAGTATGCTGATCAGATTATTGGAGAAGGAAAACTTGATTTTGTAGGTTCAGCAAGGCAACATTTTGCAGATGCAGAATGGTCCAATAAGGCAAAAGAGGGACGAATAAATGAAATAAGAAAATGTATCTCCTGCCTTCATTGTATGGAAACATTAATGGGAGCAGACAGATCTTCAATACCTTGTCAATGTGGTATCAACATTGAGGCTGGAAGAGAGCTAGAATATAGCAGCTTGCAAAAAGATGGAGAAGGAAGAACAGTTGCTGTTATAGGAGCAGGTCCGGCAGGATTAGAGGCAGCAAGAATATTAGCAGAAAGAGACTATAAGCCAGTTGTTTTTGAAAAAGGTGATCGAGTTGGCGGGCAATTAGAGTATGCTAGTAAACCGCCGCATAAAGAGAAAATTAATTGGTTAACCGATTATTTTCAAGCACAGGTAGAAAAATTAGGTATCGAAGTAAGATTCAATACACCAGCAACCCTGGTGGAGCTAAAAACCTTAAATCCGTATGCTGTATTTATTGCCCAAGGATCTTCACCTGTTATTCCACGCTCCATCCCAGGAGCCGACGGAGAAGAAATATTGACTCCTGTTGATATATTAAGTGGCAAAATAAAGCTGAAGGATATGAAGGTTGGAGTAATTGGCTCCGGGATGACTGGGATAGAGGTTGCACATCTGTTAGCAGAAGAGGGAAATGATGTTAGCCTTTTTGAAATGGAAGATAATATAGGACCCGGAATTTATTTTCAGAGCTTGATTGATGTGATGAGCCATCTTGGACCATTAGGTGTTCCGATGTATCCAAAGCATAAATTAATGTCCCTTGATCAAGGAAAAGCAAGTTTTGAAGACCTAGAAACAGGAGAAACAAAAGAATTTATGTTTGATTATGTGGTCCTTTCACTAGGGACAAAATCCAATACAGAATTAATAGAGGAGATACAATCTAACTTTGAAACAGTCAGAGTATTGGGAGACGCTGCTAAGCCGGGAAGAATAAGGGATGCAGTGGAAGCAGGCTATCTAAATGCCTATGCACTTTAAACTAGAAGAAGGAGGAGTAAGGAAAATGGCAAAATATGCACAGCTATGTCCCATTATATTTGGGAATGGATTCATTAGCCAAACGGGAGAGGAAGTAAAGAATCTAGGATGTAAAAAAGTTATCCTTGTATCTGATGAAACGATTTCTAAATTAGATGCGTATCACACCTGTAAAAATAGTTTAGTAGCGGCAGGGATAGAAGTCGTCCCTTTTAATAAAGTGATACCTGATCCACCTGATTACATTATCGATGAAGGAGGAGAACTAGCTAAGGCTGAAAAAATTGATGGTATCGTTGCTTTAGGTGGGGGAAGTGTAATGGATGCGGCGAAAGCAATTAATGTATTAGTTCATAATCCACTTCCTATCAATCAGTATCTCGGCAATCCTGTATATAACCCAGGAGTTCCAGTCATTGTTATCCCAACAACGGCCGGAACAGGGAGTGAGAGCACGATAATGGGAGTGGTCACAGATACTTCTAATCAAGTAAAAAGTGCTGTTCTTTGTCCAGCAACATTAGGAATTTTAGACCCAGAGGTAACGTTAGATGTACCGCCAAGTGTCACAGCGTATACGGGGATGGATGCATTTGCCCATGCAGCAGAAGCAATCACAACAAAATACCCTAATCCTAAGTCAGAACTTTTAGCCTTAGAAGCAATAAAGAATGTAACGAATTACCTGCCAACGGCTGTCGAAGATGGGAAAAATATCGTAGCAAGGGAAAAGCTTTTATTGGCTAGTAATTTTGCTGGGATTGCTTTTAATGATGCATTAGTTCATCTTGGACATGCGATTGCCCATTCTGTTGGTGCTACATTCCATAAAGCTCATGGTGTTATTTGTGCACTTGCTTTGCCAGAAGTGATGAAATATGCTGCATTGGTTAGCCCTGATAAAGTGAAGCTGATAGGAGAAGCAATGGAGGTTTCTTTTACTGGGGATGAAGGAGCAGTAGAGATTGGTGAAGTGGTAGCAGCAGCTATCCGGAAGTTGATTACAACTATCCGAATTCCTTCTATCAAAGATCTTGGAATTTCGAAGGAAGAGCTTCTCGGTGTAGCAAGGATGGTATTGGAAGATGTCTGTTATCAATATGTACCAAAGGAATTAACTACAGAAGAGCTTGTAGACATATTAGAAGCAATCTATGAGAATTACTAACAAATTGTTGCTTAATGTTCAATAGTTGAATAAACATTCCCTTTTAAGAGCTTGTATACTATAGATACAAGCTCTTATCTTGTTTGAGGTGATGCAAATGGATATTGCTGACTTAAAGTGTTTTTTAAAGGTCTGTGAAACAAAAAATCTAACTAAAGCTGCTAAAGATCTTTATATTACGCAGCAGGCTCTTAGTAGGACGATAAATAATATTGAAAAGCAAATGGGTTCTGCTCTGTTTCATCGAAATTCACGTGGGGTGACGCTTACAGAATTTGGTGAGTATCTCTATGGGAGGGCAGAAAAATTAATGAAGCAATTTGATGAGTTTTCTGATGATATTTATCGTAAAGTCGAAAGGGAAAAGAAAAGACTGAAGGTTGGTTTTTCTCCGGGAACATTAAGAATTCTAAGAAGTAAAGATATTCTAGAACTAGGTAAGGAACAAATTGGCATCGAGATTGATATTTTTGAATTTGCCGATAAAATGTGTGAATTAAGTGTCCTAGATGGAACGCTTGATATGGCTTTAACAGCTAATCCAAAAAATGAAATCGATTTTTCTTTCTATCCGGTGATGAAGCATCCGCTTGTTGCAATTGTGAATAAACAGCATTCAATCTCAAGAAAAGAGAGCATAACCTTTACCGATCTTAAGAATGAAAAACTGATTCTCATTGATGATACCTTTCGTTTATCACAAGTTGTGGCGGATAATTTTGCAATGGAAGGAATCACACCTAATATTTACAGCAAACTTAGTCATGATCTAAATTTTGCATATGAATTTGTTAGTCTTAATAAAGGGATATTCCTCTTTATAGGCTGTTTAACAGATATAAAAGGATACAGTGAAATCACAAACATTCCTATAAATGTTCCGAGTGCAGCTTGGGAAGTAGGCTTTATCGTAAAAAAGCATATGCTAATGAATCAAACGATGGAATTATTTATAGACTTAATTGGAAAGTGCTATAAGTAAAACTAAATATTCTATCAACCTAATGAATTTGTAAATCAGGCTCAAAAGCAAAGCACAAACAGAAATGTCCTAGAAGTTTTGGATGTACGCTATCCTATTTGAGACAGTTCAAAAATTAAACATCTGAAAATATCATTTTTATAAATAATGATGGAACATCAATAGACATTTCGGTGTTAAAGTAAGGAGAATCAATTGATTCTCCTTATTTATATTATATAAAAGCTCGCTTTAAACTCCAGGAAACCAACCAGGTGTATGGATAATTGCATTCCAAAGAGGATCAGGAATGACAAGTTCTTTCTGCTTTTCTTTATTAATCGCTGTAACAATCGATTCTTCTTTTCCATCGGCGATTTTTTGTACCCAATAGGGGTCAATAATAAGTTCTCTACCTAAAGCGAGGAGAGGAATTCCTGTTTCTAGAGCTTGTTGTGCATCTGATGCACTGTAAATCGAACCAACGCCGATAAGTGGAACACGATTATTGATTGTTTCAAGCAAATAAGCAATGCGCGTTTTCGATAAGTCTTCCACCCCTCTTCTTGGCGTGGAATGGAAATCTTGGAGCGAAACATGCAAGTAATCCAAGCCTTTGTCGGCTAGTTTATCGACTAGGGCAAGGGTATCACCCATTGTAATTCCAGGTGTTTCGGGTTCCTCAGGGGAAAAACGATAGCCTACAATGAACGGAGAGGTAGCGTATTTGTCTACCACACTTTTTACTTTGTCAATAATCGCTAACGGAAAAGTCATCCGTTTTTCAAGGCTTCCGCCAAAGCGATCTTCTCGAATATTGGCATGGGGAGAGAAAAATTGTTGAATAAGGTACCCGTTTGCTCCATGAATTTCCACACCATCATAACCTGCTTCAATCGCACGACGTGTTGTTTCCCCGAAAGCATCAATAATAGCTTCGACCTCTGATTCTGATAAAGCTCGTGGAACAGGATTTCTACTTCCTTCAGCAGGTATATCACTAGCACTCACAATATCTCCATTTACTAAGTCAGGAGGACACATCCGTCCGCCATGGAAAATTTGGAGAACTGCCTTTGCTCCTTGCTCTTTAATGCTTGAGGCTAATTTCGTTAAGCTAGGAATAAAGTCATCACTATAGGCAGCGAATTCGCCTGGAAACCCTTGACCATTACGCGTAACGTTTGTGCATGCAGTAATGACCATGCTAACTCCTGCAGAACGATGTGCATAATAATTTACTTCTTCCTCTGTAACAGTCCCATCTTGATTGGAAGAAAAATTGGTCATTGGAGCCATGACCACTCGGTTTTTAAGTGTTACTCCATTGGGCAAGGTAAACGAAGATAAAAGCTCATTTTTAGTCATCTTTTTTTCTCCTTTTCAAAAGTATAAGCGTAATCATATACAAATTAATCCATTCTGTAAATTATAATGCTTTGGTAGTTTTTCCGGTTTTTATGATGAATAAACGCGGGATACTAGTTTTGAAGATTTTTAGGAATATTCCATGATAGATGGGTGGCCTTAAAGGTACACCCTATTTCGATTATTTAATGAGCAATATACGAAAATTGTACGGTCAACTAAAGTGCAATTGTTTTTGTGAAATATCTTTTTTAAAAATATTGTGTTTATGAGTAGATTTTTTTTAAAAACTTAATTAACCATCATACACATGAGAGGCAGTACATACACTATATCTTGAAAACGATTTCTAGATGGAGGGAGAGCTGGAGAATAGTTTCGTTATCATGCTTATTTTTCTAGCAGTACTACTTTTACCAGGAATAGGGTCTTAAAGTAGTACGGTTAATGAAAGTGAACTTTTAAAATTGTATGGTTTAATTCGCATCGGAGATTGCTTATTTCAAATAAAAATAGAAAAGAGAGAAGGGTATAGATGGCAAAAAAATACGCAAATTTAATTTTAGATAAACAATTTAAAATAGCAGAAATTGATGATCGTTTGTACGGGTCTTTTATTGAACATATGGGTAGGGCGGTTTATGAAGGTATTTATCAACCGGGTCATCCGAAAGCTGATCCAGATGGTTTCAGACAGGATGTAATGGAGATGGTAAAAGAATTAAATGTACCGATTATTCGCTATCCTGGCGGGAACTTTGTATCCAACTTCTTTTGGGAAGATAGTGTTGGGCCAAAAGGTCAGAGACCGACCAGATTAGATTTAGCGTGGCGGAGTATTGAAACAAATGAAGTCGGCATCCAAGAGTTTAACAAGTGGACCGAAAAGATAGGCTCTGAAATTATGATGGCGGTTAACTTAGGTACTAGAGGGGTAGCAGATGCATGTAATTTGATTGAATATTGTAATCATCCAGATGGTACTAAATATAGTAACTTGAGGATTGAACATGGAAAGGTAGAACCATATAACATAAAAACATGGTGCTTAGGAAATGAAATGGATGGTCCTTGGCAAATGGGAAGTAAAACAGCAGAAGAATATGGACGTCTTGCTTCCGAAACAGCAAAGGCAATGAAACTAATAGACCCTACCATCGAATTAGTATCATGCGGAAGTTCAAACACTTCGATGGAAACATTCCCAACCTGGGAAGTAGAAACGTTAATGCACACCTATGATTATGTCGATTATATTTCCTTACATCAATATTTTGATAACTATGAAGATGATCCCGTAAACTATCTTGCTAAGTCAATGGAGATCGATCATTTTATTAAAACGGTCATTTCCTCGGTTGATTATGTAAAAGCGAGAAAAAGAAGCAAGAAACAAATTAATCTTTCCTTTGATGAATGGAATGTATGGTATCACTCAAGAGTTGGAGACAACATTATTCAAACGAAGGATAATGAAAAGAAATTGATGACAATGGCCAAAAACCCATGGAGAAAAGCACCGCATATTCTGGAAGACGTATATAACATGGAAGATGCGTTAGTTGTTGGTTTAACGTTAATTACCTTTTTAAAGCATGCTGATCGTATTAAAATAGCATGCCTTGCACAGCTAGTTAATGTTATTGCACCGATTATGACCGATGCAGATGGGGATGCTTGGAAACAGACTATTTATTATCCATTCTTGCATGTTTCCAAATATGGAAGAGGGACTGCCCTGCTTCCTGCCTTAAATTCATCGAAACATGATTCAAAAGATTATTCAGATGTTACCGATGTTGACAGTGCTGCTGTATATAATGAAGAAACAGAAGAATTGACTATCTTTGCAGTTAACCGAGACTTAGAAGAGAGCATTACATTAGAATGCAATATTAGAAGTTTTGAAGGTTATACATTTAGTGAGCATATCGTTCTAGAAAACGATAATTTGAAAGCGGTTAATACTGTCTTCGAACAAACGATTACATCGAAAAAATTATTTGACTATGAAATGGAAAATGGAATTTTGAAGATTAAGCTAAATAAAAAATCTTGGAATGTAATACGATTAAAAAAGCAGAAGTAAGCAGGAGAGAGCTTAAGTGAAATATAGCATTAGGAAATATATTTGATTTTTTCCTTCTTACAACAGAGGATATAAGTTGAGATGAAGTATCTCTTACTAACTATTTTTTATTTGGTACATATCACAAGCCCACCATCATAACTTTTTAAGAAAAAATCAAATGACTTGTTTCATATAGAATCCTTTTAAACAAATGGACTTTTTAAGTCTTTGTATAAAAGTTTATTTACTACATATTTTTGGGAGGTAGTGTATGAACAATGGTAGTGAGGTCAATACCAAAGAAAATTTACAGTCAATCAATACAACGATAGGCAAAAAAATAGGATTTGGTGAGAGACTGGGATTCGGAGTTGGCGATTTAGCTATTAACTTTGTTTGGGCATCGATGGGAATGTTTATTGTGTTTTTCTATACAGATGTAGTGGGCATTTCTGCTGCAGTTGTCGGTACGATTATGCTTGTTTCCCGTTTTTTAGATGGGATTTCAGATGTTGCAATGGGAGTAATAGTGGACCGAACGAAATCTAAGCATGGTAAAGCGCGACCATGGATTTTGTGGATGTGTGTACCATTTGCTGCTTTGACTGTTTTGTTATTTACTGTGCCAGATGTTGGCGATACAGGGAAAATTATTTATGCGTTTATCACGTATAACATACTGACATTAGCCTTTACGGCAGTAGTTATTCCGTATGGAACACTAAATTCATTGATAACCCAAGATCAGCATCAGCGTTCTCTCTTAAATATTTTTAGAATGTTCCTTGCCCAAATAGGGGTCATTCTTGTTAGTAGTTTGACGCTTCCATTGGTCGATTTCTTTGGTGGAACACAAACGGGATGGATTATGACCTATATTGTGTATGGAATTATCGCTATTTTCTTGTTTATATTTACCTTTAAAGCAACGAAAGAAAGGGTACAAATCACACAAGAAAAAACAGAGGAAAAAATACCATTAAAAGTTAGTTTAAAAGCTTTATTACAAAATAAATATTGGGCGATGATATTTGGTTTCTTTATCATATACAGCATGGGAACTGCCCTATGGCAAGGAAGTACCATTTATTACGCTCAATATTTACTTGATAATCAAACATTAACAGGTATATTAACAATGGCCATTACCATTCCCGTTATTATTGGATTCTTCTTTATGCCAGCACTATTTAAGCGATTTGGAAAAAGAAATATCGTATTAGCGGGTTCGGTTATTTCCATAATAGGTACACTTATTATCATGATCGATATTACCAATATCTATTTCGTAATAATTGGGCAAATCATAAGAGGATTAGGAAAATCACCGTTTACAGGAGCTTTATGGGCGTTTTTACCTGACACGATCGAATATGGGGAATATAAAACGGGGATTAGAAATGAGGGCTTGGTCTACAGCGCCGGCAGTATGGGGCAGAAAATAGGAGTTGGACTCGGAGCAGCTTTAGTAGGATGGGTATTAGGATGGACGGGATATATTGGTGGAGTAGCAGTGCAGCCAGATGAAGCGCTATTCGGTATTAATGCTCTTTTTCTTTACTTGCCACTTGCAACCTATGTTTTACAATCCATCTTACTATTATTCTATAAATTAGATAAAATCTATCCTCAAGTAGAAAAAGAGCTTTTAGAAAGAAGAAGTAAAATAAATTCACACTGAAAATAGCTTGCATAGAGAGGCTGGGACAAAACTAAATAGCCAATCTGTAAAGACGAGCAATCTCTAATTTACCTCTTAAATAAAGGCTACTTTTTCATGCTAGTTATTTATGATTTTAAATATAGTCAATGTAAAAACTAATTCGTTTTTTAAGATTGTTTTTCTATAACTATTATGGAAATAGAAAAAATTAATTAATAGGAAAGACGGAGCAGCCTGAATACACGTAGACTCCTATGGGAGCTGCGAGAAAGTCCGAGACCCCGCAGGAGCTAGCGACGAGGAGGCTTGGCGCTCGCCCCATGGAAAGCGAAGTGTATTCAGGCTGCGGATAATAACACCATCTTTACGGAAACAGCCTTTTATAAACCAATATAAACCCGAACAATAATATGAAAGTATCGTATGTTTGTTCGGGTTTATTTATGGCTGGAATACTTATGTCCCAGCCTCTTTGTATGATGATGCAGGGTGTAAAATATTTAAAAAACATTTCATTGATTACTAGTTAAAATTTTTAGAAAATTAATAAAATTCCCATTTACAAAAAATAAATAGTAGTATAATATAGCCCATATAAAAGAAAATCAGGCTGGGACAAAACTAAATAGCCAATCTGTAAAGACGAACAATCTCTAATTTAGCTTTTAAATAAAGGCTATTTTTTCATACTAATTATTTGTGATTTTAAATATAGTCAAGTATAAAACCAATTCGTTCCAAAGATTGTTTTCTAAAAAATTTTTAATATAAAAACATTAATTATTCAGGCTGCGGATAATAACAACAGACTTTATTGAAACCTTCTTTTTAAAAACTAAAAAAAACGAACGTTTATTCGTATAAATGTTCGTGTTTATAGCTGACTGAAATACTTATGTCCCAGCCTCTAAGTGGCAGTTATAAAAATAAATCTCTTTAAATTAGCATAAAACGGATCCTGAAACAATCAAAATTGAAGAGTTTTTTACAGACAAATCATTTGCTATGTATCCTTTTCCTCCATTGCTAGTGTATTTCCTTTAGTTATCTATCCCCACAGATTACCCATTATTTAATGGTCTTTTTCATAAATTTTTGCTTGAAAGTAAAAATCATAAAATGTTTGGAGGAGCTTATATTGTCAATAGAAATTTCGAACCGTTTAACCAATATTCCTTTTTCTAGTATTAGGGAAATTTTTGATGAAGCAAATGCGATGCAAAAAAGTGGGATAAACATTACACATATGGAAATAGGAAGACCTGATTTTGATACGCCTATACATATTAAAGAAGCAGCAAATACAGCATTGCAAGAGGGATTTGTTCATTATACAGCAAATAACGGTATTCAAGAATTAAGGGAAGCAATTGCAGTCAAGCTAAAAAGGGAAAATAAGATTCATGTCGATCCTAATAAAGAAGTAGTTGTTTCAGTTGGTTGTAAAGAAGCCATCGTCAGCATGATTTTTGCATTTATTAATCCTGGTGATGAAGTGTTGATTCCTGATCCTGCTTGGCTTGAATATCAATATATCGTCGAGCTTGCTGGAGGGGTAGTCGTGTCGATTCCTTTACGGGAAGAGGAGGACTTTATTCTTAATCCAGATGATGTAAGAGGTAGGATAACAAGTAAAACGAAAATGCTTCTTTTAAATTCTCCTCATAACCCAACAGGAGCAGTATTGCCTGAGGCTTATTTAAAAGAATTGGCTGACATTGCGATTAATCATAATCTATTAGTACTATCTGATGAAATCTATGAAAAATTAATTTATGAAGATGCGGAACATATAAGCATTGCTACATTGCCAGGTATGTTTGAACGGACAATTACGATAAACGGTTTTTCAAAGGCGTATGCGATGGACGGCTGGAGGTTAGGCTATGCAGCTGGTCCTGAAAAGCTAATGAAACCTATTATGAAAGTGCATCAATATAATACTTCTAGCGCTACTTCCTTTGCACAATATGGTGCGGTTGCTGCGTATATGGGGACACAGGAGCCTGTTTATGAAATGGTTCAAGAGTTTGATAAACGACGTCAATTATTAGTTAAAAGATTAAAGGAAATAGAGCATGTTAGTTGTGTTGTTCCTCAAGGTGCCTTTTACGTTTTCCCTTCTTTCAAGGGAATTGGAATGACGTCAAAGGAATTGGCAACATTTCTATTAAGAGAAGCACAGATTGCTTGTGTTCCTGGATCAGCATTTGGAAACTATGGAGAGGGATATCTCCGCATGGCCTATTCAACGGAGTATAAGCAAATCGACGAGGCAATGGATCGATTAGCCGAGGCCTTGAAACAGGTAAAAGTAAAAGGCTAGTTTCAGAGGGAATTAGATTTGGAAAAGGGAATTCCCAATCTAATATAATAATAACAACTACTACGAGATACTATATGTTTGTTTGGAGGTCAAAAACTTGAAGCTTTTAATCATGTTAAGAGATGCTTTCTATGAAGCAAATCCAAAGTTTATAGAAGATGCAAAGCAACTAGGTGAAGTGAAAATATTATATACCGATAATGGAATTGGGAAAGAGGAATTGAAAAAAGAAGTTAAAGATGTAGATATTATTATTGTTGCAGTAGTGAAAATTGATAGCGAAGTAATAGAAGCTGCACCTAATTTAAAATACATTATTAAATATGGAGCAGGCTATGACAATATTGATGTCGATTATGCCTATGAAAAAGGAATTCTAGTAACAAATGCTCCTGGTGTAAATGCCCAATCAGCAGCTGATCTTGCGTTCGGTTTGATGTTATCAGCAGCAAGAAATATTCCTAAAAAAGATCAAGAAATAAAATCAGGATACTGGGAATTATCGATGGGAAATGAAATTTACCAGAAGAAGCTTGGAATCATAGGATTCGGATCCATCGCTAAGGCAATCGCAAAACGTGCAACAGGATTTGATATGGAAACAATGGTATTCACTAACTATCCAGATCAAACGGTTTCTGATACATTAAATATTACTTTTGTAGATAAGGAAGAACTGTTTAAAACGGCTGACTATATTATTATTGCCACTTCTTTGAACGATAAAAATAGGCATTTGATTAATAGTGAAACATTAAGCTTAATGAAAGCAACTGCTTACATCATCAATATATCTCGTGGTCTATTAGTGAACGAAATAGATTTAGTCAAAGCATTAGAGGAGAAAAAAATTAAAGGTGCAGCATTAGATGTATTTGAAGTAGAGCCACCTATTAATGATTTACCGGGAAGAAAGGAGATTGTTGCGACCCCGCATATTGGAGGAGCAACCTTTGAATCTATAAAAAGAGTAGGTGACTTATCTATTTCGAATATAAAGAAATTTGTTCTTAAGGAAGAGCTTGAATTTGTTGTGGTTCCGAAGCAAAAAACGTAACTTTCTTTTATATGATTTTAATCAGCCCCTCCATCTTAAGACGGAGGGCTATTTGACATTTTTTTAAAGAGTTTTATAAGCAAAGACGTAATGCAATTATGTTTGTGGTAGCTGCAAATCTTTCTCTAATGTTTGTTAGAGAACAAAGCAATAACTATTATGATATATACATATTCTTCTGTCTATCCCTAGAGGATTTGATAAATTCGGCTAATCTTTCTATTGGTAAATTAGTACTTCTATTTTTAGCATAAACAATATGTATATATCTTGGTGGTGAATATTTTCCTAGATTGGTAATTTTGAAAGGAAGCATGTCATAAGACTCTGTTTTGTTGAAATTTCTTAATTGAACAAAATCTAAGATGAAGGATAAAGGGAGAAAACTATAACCTAGACCACTTGAAATCATGCTGATAAGTGCATAGGTATCATTTACTTCTTGAATATTTTCAGGAATTTCACCTAACATATTTAGTAGGATTTCATTTGCATCGTGTCTGAGTGGTAAAGATTTATTAAAAAGAATAAAAGGTTTATTTACTAATTTTTTTTTATCTAATGGATTTGAATCACTTTTGGGACCAATTAAGACAATATCATCCTTATAAATAGGAATAAATTCAAGCTCTTCTTGTGGCTTACAATAACAAACAATTCCAAAATGTAATTCGCCAAATAAGACTAGATCCAATACTAAATCTGTTAATTCTGAAGTGATATTGCATTTTAGGTTTGGGTCAAATTCATTAATACTAGATAATATATCAGGCAAAAGGGAAGTAGCAAGTGGTCTCGTTATACCTATTTTTAGATTATTATTTAAATTCGTAGAATGAAAAAAATCACCGTCTTGATCGAGTATATTTCCTGAATCAAACTCCCGAACCATCTTGAGAGCTTTCACTAAAAAGGAGGTTCCAGGTATGGTAAGCTCCACTCCTTTTTTACTTCTCTCAACTAGTTGGACCCCTACCTCAGTTTCTAATTTTTTTAATTTTGAAGTTAAAGCAGGCTGGGTGATATGAAGCATATGAGATGCTTTTGTAATGCTTTTTTCTCTAACAATAGTTATAAAAGAATCTAGCGAATTTAAATCCAATCCATTTCACCTCTCATTAATATTAAATTGTATTTTTGTATATTTATGCATACTTATCATATAACTTATCAGAAAATTTAGTATTTTTCAATATTGTTATCCATAGTTTTTTTCTATTACCACTATTACCATAAAATTTATTATAGTAATTACAAGAAACAGAATATTCTAAAAACGGAGGGAATGTAATGAAAGAGAATCTTATGAAAAAAACAATTAAAGAGTTAGCCCCTTTAATTAGGAATAAGGAGGTATCGCCAGTTGAGTTAGTCAATCAATGCATCAAGAGAATTGAGATAACAGAACCTAATATTAATGCTTTTATTACCGTTTTAGAGGATAGTGCAAAAGAAAAAGCCAAAATTGCAGAAAAGGAAATATTAAAAGGAAATTATAAAGGAGTACTGCATGGTATACCATATTCAGCCAAAGATTTGTATACAACCAAAGGAGTTAAAACAACAGCTGGTTCTAAAATCCTTTCTAATTATGTAGCAGATTTTGATGCGACCTCTGTATCAAAATTGAATAACGCAGGAGCTATCTTGGTAGGTAAAAATAATTTACATGAATTTGCTTACGGAGGAACGAATGAAAATGAACATTTTGGGCCAACTGGTAACCCGTGGAATCCGGCCATGATTCCTGGTGGATCTAGTGGTGGGTCAGGAGCAACTGTAGCAGCATCAAGTTCTATTTTCTCATTAGGTACAGATACAGGTGGTTCCATTAGGATACCAGCAGCGTTATGCGGAGTAGTTGGAATGAAAGCAACTTATGGGAGAGTAAGTAGGAATGGAGTATTACCGTTAAGTTCGTCTCTCGATCATGCAGGTCCTTTAGCAAAAACAACATGGGATACTGCTGCTGTTCTTTCTGTAATGGCTGGTTATGATTCAAAGGATGCTAGTTCATCAAAAAAAGAAGTTCCAAATTACTTCGAAGCATTTACAGAAGATAACCTTTCCTTAGAAGGTGTAACAATAGGAATTTGCGAAGAATATTATTTTGAAAATTTAGATCCAGAAGTAGATAAGAGTGTTCGTGAATCCATAGCATTATTTAAAAAAATGGGGGCAACCATTGTAGAAGTAGAACTTCCGTTTTTATCTGAGTCAGTTCAACTTCAAAGTATCCTTACTACAGCTGAAGCATATAGTTATCATTCTAGTTTCTTAAAGGAACGATATGAAGAATATGGTACAAATATACGTACTCGGTTAGAAATGGGACAATACACTCCAGCGTGGGCTTACATACAGGCACAAAGATTAAGACAAAAAACGAAAGAGAATTGGAATGAAGTATATAAAACTATTGATTTACTTCTCGCACCAACTACTGCTATTCCAGCATTTCCAATTAATTGTGAAACGATTACTTTTGGAAACAAAGAAATAAATCCAAGAGATTTAGGAGTACTTGCTAGGACTTCTCCAAGTAACTTTAATGGTTTCCCATCAATCTCTGTTCCGTGTGGTTTTACAGAATCAGGATTACCAATCGGATTACAATTACAAGGTCGTCCATTTGAAGAGTTATTGGTGTTCAGAGCAGCTAATTCATTTGAGAAAGCATATGAAGTTGCTAAATCTGATAGAGGAGTAGTCGTTTAAAAATTGGAAGGAGAGATTTTAAAATGGAAAAGGTGTTAGAAATGGAGCAGTTAGTTACTAATTTTGCTACCAAGAAAGGTCTAGTACCTGCCGTGAGAGGAGTCAACCTCTCTGTTGAGAGAGGGAAGACTCTGGTAATACTTGGTGAATCTGGTTCCGGTAAAAGTGTAACATTGCGTTCCATCTTACGCTTAACTCCTCCTGGAGCAGTTATAGAAGGTTCCATTAAATATCAGGGGGAAGATTTGTTAAAAAAGACTAGAAAAGACATTCAATCTATAAGAGGAAATAGAATAGCAATGATCTTTCAAGATTCTCTGTCAGCATTTGATCCACTTTACAAAGTAGGAAAACAAATAGAAGAAACTATTCTATCTCACCAAAAAATAAAGCGAAGTGAAGCGAAAGCACAAGTTATAGAGCTTTTCCGAAAAGTAGGAATTCCTTCTCCAGAACAACGAGTAAAAGCATATCCACATGAAATGAGTGGAGGTATGAGACAACGTGCTGTTATTTCGATGGCTCTATCTTGTCAGCCAGAAATATTACTAGCAGATGAGCCAACTACTGCTTTGGATGTAACGATTCAAGCACAAATCCTTAACCTTTTTAAACAAATACAAGCTGAATATGGGATGTCAATTGTATTAGTAACGCATGATATCGGTGTAGCTGCAGAGATGGCTGATGATATAGCAGTTATGTATGCAGGCAAAATCGTAGAGTATGGAAAAGCGAAACAAGTGATTTCTAGCCCCAACCATCCGTACACGAAAGGATTAATTGCAGCAACTCCTAGGCAAGGTCAGAAAGGTACACTAACAGCTATTCATGGAAAGCCACCATTAATAACTAATATGCCTAAGGGATGTGCTTTTGCTGATAGATGCCCTAATGTAATGGATTCCTGTAGAACATTAAATCCAAACTTGAAAAAATTGCCGAATGATAGTGAAGTGGCTTGTTTATTATATGAAAATACTGGGTCACCGAAAGAAATGGTACATGTTTAACTGATTCAAACGATAAAGGGGAAATCATATGAGGCCTAATAATACTAAATCATATTTTAGATGTATCTTACTGTTAATGATTGCAGTAGTAATTTTAACAGCATGTAATGGGAATAAATCAACAAGTTCTAATGAAACTCAAAGCTTAGTAATTGCAATGTCTGCTTCTAATATACCAAGCCCTGATACTACTCCTACGGAAGGGTATGAAGGTTATCGTTTTGTTGGTCATCAACTATATGATGGTTTAGTAGGATGGGATTTAACACAAGGTGAACAACCAGCAGACATAACTGCAGGATTGGCAGAGTCATGGGAAACATCTGAAGAGGATCCTACTATTTGGACTTTTCATCTACGTGAGAATATAACATTCCATGATGGAAGCCCGTTTAATGCTGATTCTGTTGTGTTTGCCTTTGATAGAATAAGTAATCCAGATTCAGAGTTTTATAATGCAAGTGTTGCTGGTGGAGTTTTATCTTATTTAAAGTATGTAGAAAGTTACGAAAAAATTGATGATTATACTTTTCAAATTAAAACAACGGAACCCTACAGTTTTTTACCCTATGATTTAACGTTTATTTTAATTCCTAGCACGGAAGCAGTAAAAGAATATGGGGAAGATTATGTAAGTCACCCATCTGGGACTGGTCCATTTAAATTCGTAAGCATGAGTCAAGGGGAAGAGTTGGTGATGGAAAAAAATGAATCCTATTGGGGGGAGATACCGAAAGTAGATCAAGTTATCTTAAAGCCGATGCCAGATGCTTCTTCTAGATTAGCAGGATTACAATCAGGCCAAGTAAACTGGGCAGAAATACCTCCAACAGAATCTATAGAGCAATTAAAGTCATCGGGATTGCAAGTATTATTAAATGACTATCCACACATTTGGCCATATTTGTTAAATCTGAAAGAAGAACCATGGAATGATGTAAGGGTGAGACAAGCAGCAAATTATGCTATTGACCGCGATGCTTTAGCGAACTCTTTATTAAATGGTGTTGCTAAACCTGCTACCCAAGTTTTATACGAGGGTCATCCTTGGTATAACGAAGAAGCTACACCATATACTTATGATCCAGAAAAAGCAAAAGAACTGTTAAAAGAAGCAGGCTATCCTAATGGTTTTGATACTACTTTTGTTGTACCAACTAGTGGTTCTGGTAATATGTGGCCATTAGAAATGAATGAATTTGTTCAAAAAAATCTTAAAGAAGTAGGAATTAATGTGGAAATTGAAGCGATTGAGTGGCAGACATTAATTACAGAGTATCGTGCTGGATTCCCAGATGATAGAGAAGTAGGGGCTTATAATATTTCCTTAGCACCAGTTGCTCCTTGGGTATTTGACCGCTATTTTGCAACAAGTTCATTTATACCAAATGGAACAAATATTATGGAATATTCAAATGAAGAATTAGATGAAATTATTCAGAAAGCTCGTGAAACCTTTGATACAGTTGAAAGGGATCAATACTTAAAAGAAGCTGGAAAGATAGTCGCTGATGATGCACCTTGGATATTTGTTGTACATGATCTAAATTTAAGAGTGTTATCAGAAAATGTAAAAGGATTTGTGCAACCACAATCATGGTTTGCAGATTTAAAAACTATTTCGATTGAATAACTGAAGATGTATTTATAAAGATAATAAAAAGAAGGTGAATAGATGGCTGGTTTTATTCTGAAAAGATGCTTGCTAATGATTCCTACTTTATTAGGTGTTACTGTTATTGTATTTGTAATGCTACAAATAGTTCCAGGAGATCCTGTAAACTCGTTACTTTCACCTGATGCAACTGAAGAGGACCGTCAGAGAATTGAACAAGAACTAGGGTTAGATAAGTCTTTGGTTGGTCAGTATTTTAGTTGGATAGGTAATACCCTACAAGGAGATTTCGGGAGGTCTATTATTAAACAGTTAGCGGTTAATGATTTATTATTTGATGCATTGGGGAATACCTTTATATTAGCCTTTGGAGCAGCAGTTTTTGCTTTCAGTTTGAGTTTGATAATTGGAGTTTATAGTGCTTATCATCCTAAATCATGGATTGCTTCTCTCGGTAATATTATTGGTCTGACAGGTGTAAGTATTCCAAACTTTTGGGCAGCACTTATTTTAATAGGAATATTTTCTGTTATTTTGGGCTGGCTCCCTTCAGCAGGAATGAAAGGTATTGGAGGGGGAGGTATAAGTGATACAATCACCCATTTAATACTACCTGCCATAGCAGTAGGAATGACTACTTTAGGAGTAATGACAAGAATGATTAGAAGTTCAGTAGTAGATCTCTTGCAAAAGGATTTTATCATTACTTTACAAGCAAAAGGAGCAGGTTCTTTTATTATCTTAATGCATGTATTGAAAAATTGTACGCCGACGATTTTAACTGTAGCAGGATTACAAGTAGGGTATTTGATAGGTGGATCTGTATTGGTTGAAACAGTATTTTCATGGCCAGGAGTAGGACAGTTAATCTATCAAGGGATAACTCAAAGAGATTTTCCTATTATTCAGGCAGGAGTACTAGTAATAAGTATTTTATTTGTATTAATCAATCTTATCGTTGATATTTTACATGCTGTTGTTGATCCAAGAATACGCCAAGCATAAGGAGGGAGAAAAATGATAACAGAAAATACTGAACGTATTAATACTGCTACAACAATTTTAACGAGAAAAGAAAAAGAAGATTCTACAACAAAAAAAGTAATAAGGGTTTTTTGTAAGAATCGTATTGCTTTTGTTTCATTTATAGTTTTACTGATTATAATTTTTTCCTGCCTTTTAGCTCCATTAATAGCACAATATGATCCTCTTGAAGGAGAGATTACGGATAGATTGCTAGTGATAGGTTCAGAAGGTCATATTTTAGGAACGGATGAACAAGGAAGAGATATGTTAACGAGAATCCTATATGGAGGAAGGCTAAGTTTGCTAGCTGGAATTGTTCCTGTACTAATTGCTGGTTTTATTGGTAGTTTTCTCGGTATTGTAGCAGGATACTTTGGGGGCGTTTTAAATACCATCATTATGCGAACACTCGATATATTTTATGCTTTTCCAGCTATATTGCTAGCAATTGGTATTTCTGCTGCACTAGGTCAAGGAATAAATAATATAATTATTGCTATTTCTATCGTTTTTATTCCGCCAGTAGCTAGAATAGCAGAATCAGCAGTAAAGGGGGTGAGGGAAGAAGAATTTATAGAAGCAGCAAAATCAAGTGGAGCAAGGAATTTCTCCATAATCCGTTACCACATCATTATGAATGTATTCAGTAGATTATTTGTGTATTGTACAACACAGATTAGTATAAGTCTTGTTCTTGCCTCTGGTCTAAGTTTCTTAGGTTTGGGTGTATCTCCACCAAATCCTGAATGGGGAATTATGTTAAATAATTTGAAACAACAAATATTTATAAATCCCTTACTAACTATCATCCCAGGGTTATTTATTTTTATTACTGCCTTAGCAATTAATTTAGTGTCAGATGGATTGAGGGATGCATTAGAAATCAAAGAATAATAGAGGTGAGAATATTGGGAGTAATACTTGAAGCAGTGGAACTTAAGAAAACATTTCCAATAAAGGGGTGGTTAGGTAAGACTAAGGGAGCTGTATCAGCAGTACATGATGTATCGTTTTCCTTAAAAGAACAATCTACAATTGGAATAGTAGGAGAATCGGGTTGTGGAAAATCAACATTGGCTAGATTAATAATGCGGCTTATAGAACCAGATCAAGGCAAAGTCCTTTTTAGAGGAAAAGATATCCTGACTTTATCTGGATCGGAGTTACAAAGTGTTCGAAAAAAAATACAAATGGTGTTTCAAAATCCTTATTCCTCCATAAATCCGAAGTTAACAATAATAGATAATGTTGCATTTAGTTTATGGGAAAATGGAGTCTCTAAGCAGGAAGCGAGAAAAAAAGCAAATTATTATCTAGAGGCAGTTGGATTACCGAGATCATACGCAACGCGATATCCGAGTAGTTTAAGTGGTGGGCAAAGGCAACGTGTAGCTATTGCAAGAGCTCTGGTTTTAGAGCCAGAGATTATTATTGCAGATGAGGCGGTGTCGGCTTTAGATAAGTCTGTACAAGCACAAGTACTGAATTTGTTGCAAGAATTAAAGACTGAATTTTCTTTATCTTTAGTGTTTATTTCACATGATTTAAATGTAGTGGAATATATAAGTGATGAAGTAATGGTCATGTATTTAGGGAAAGTAGTAGAAAAAGGTATTGCTAATCAAATATATGAAACACCAAATCATCCCTATACAAGAGCATTATTAAATTCTGTTCCATCTATGGAAGTAGGAGTATCTACATTAAATAATTCACCTATTACAGGAGAGTTACCAAGTCCGATGAATCCACCATCGGGTTGCAGATTTAGAACAAGATGTCCTCATGCGATTGAACAATGTGCAAACATGTACCCACCAGAAATAGAAATAAGAACAGGACAAAAAGTATCATGTATTTTATATGAAAGCAGCTCGAGAGAAAAAGTACTACTTTAAGTAGAAATAAAGATAATAAGGAGGATTAATTATGAATCAATATCTAAATCCAAATGAAACTGTGCTAATTTTAGTAGATATTCAAAATGATTTTTGTCATGAAGAAGGTGCCTGTTCTAAAATGGGGCGTGATGTAACGGGAGCTCAAGAAATTATTCCACAGGTAGAATTATTAATGGAGAATGCAAGAGAAATAAATATTCCCATTGTTTTTATTCAAATGACACAAGATGAACATACGATATCAGATGCATGGACTAATCGACCAAGACCAGCAGGATATACGGACCCATTAGATATTTGCAAAAAGGGATCCTGGGGAACAGAATTTTATAAAGTGTCTCCAAGAGAAGAGGATATCATTGTAGAAAAACATCGGTATAGTGGATTCATAGGGACAGATTTAGATATGATTTTACGAAATTTAAATTGCAAATCTATTATCTTAACAGGGGTTGCTACTAATGTTTGTGTGGAATCAACAGCAAGAGACGGATTTATGCTCGATTACCATGTAACAGTAGTTAAGGATGCGAGTGCTGGGTATATTCCGGCATTACATGAAGCTACATTTGCTAATATTCAAAATAATTTTGGAATGGCATTGGAGACTACTGAAATAATTAATTACTGGTCTAAGTTAAAATCAATGGTTTAATAGTCTATTCAAAATAGGGAGCGTGTTATAAATGAATCTAGAATTATTAAAGAATATCAGTGTTGAAATAAATGGTAGAAAGTTTGATCCAGACTTAGAAAAACAATTAGAAGTTTACGCAATGGGATTACAACCTGTACTTGATGGTCTTAGAGAAGTTTCAAAAGAATTTCCATTAGCCTTAGAGCCAGCACCTGTGTATTCTCCAGAGTAAGAAGAAAATGCTTTCCATTAGTATGTAATGGAAAGCATAGTTTTTTAATAGAATCCATTTAGAAAGAGGGAATTAGAAAATGGAAACCGTTCAATTAATGACTATTGCAAGTATTGGTGAGCAGTTAAGAAGTAAAGAATTATCACCTGTAGAATTATTAAAAAATATGCTTAAAAAAATTAATAAATATGAAAGTAAACTAAATACTTTTATTACCTTAATGACAGACATTGCAGAGAAACAAGCAGAAAATGCGGAAAAAGATATTATTAATGGTGACTACAAAGGTCCATTACATGGAATTCCTATTTCCCTAAAAGATATCATTGCTTATGCAAATATACCAATGACAAATGGCTCAAGAGTTAATCCTGAATATATTCCAGCTAATCATGCAACAGTAACAGAAAAATTACTAGAATCAGGTGCTGTTATCATAGGGAAAGCTCATTTACATGAATTTGCCTATAAGGGCCCACATCCGCACTATGGATGGACGAAAAACCCTTGGGATTTGAATAGAGTACCTGGCGGATCAAGTTCTGGCTCTGGATCAGGGGTTCAAGCTGGATTCGGGCTTGCCTCTATAGGGACAGATACAGGTGGGTCTATTCGCATGCCTGCCAGTTTATGTGGTGTTGTTGGTCTAAAACCAACTTATGGTAGAGTTAGCAGACATGGTGTAACTCCCCTATCTTGGACATTAGATCATATTGGTCCCTTAACTAGAACATGTGAAGATGCCGCAATTCTACTAGAAGCTATTTCAGGATATGATGTAAAAGATGAATCATCCTATAAACATTCAAAATGGAATATCAATGGATTTAATAAAAATGAAAGCTTAAAGGGGAAAAAGCTAGGAGTTCCAGTTTCGTATATCTTTGATTCTCTCCATGAGGATACAGCAACTTTTTTTAAAAAGGCTTTAAAAACTTTTGAATATTATGGTGCTGAAATTATACCTTTAGAAATACCTAGCTTGAATAGATTAAGAGAGGCACATAGTACAATTTTAACCTCTGAAGCGTACTCCTTTCATATGCATAATCTTGAGGGAAAAGCAGATGGTTATGGTCCTAATTTAAGACCAGCTTTTGAAATAGGGCAATTCTATACAGCTGAATCGTATATTCAAGCACAAAGGTATAGAAAAAAGATATCGCAAGAATTTAAGGAGATATTTAATAAAGTAGATGTTATTTTGACACCAACGTTTCCTGATGTAGCTCCTGAAATAGCATTATATAAAAAAGAGGTTTCATTCTGGCGTGGGAAATTTACTTTTATTGCGAATATTTTAGGTTTACCTGCTTTGTCATTGCCATGTGGTTTTTCAAAAGAAAATCTGCCAATAGGCCTTCAAATTATAGGTTCTCCTTATTCTGAAGGTGAAGTTTTATCAATAGGTTCAGTATATGAGCAACAAGAAGAATATTATAAAGTCCTGCCTAATGAAGTACTTTGGGAAGGGTGATTCTAGCAAGCAAATGAAAGGAAGAGCAGTTTGGATGAGGAAACGAATGTAGAAACTAGAAAGACTAAGCATGGCGTTTTGATTGCCATGCTATTAGGTTCATTCAGTGTAATATTAAATAACAGTATATTAAATATTTCTATTCCGTCTTTTATGCATATGTTTGATATTAATGCAACGGAGGCGCAAAATGTAATTGTTGGTTTTATGATACCCATGATGGTAACAATGACATTATCCGGGTATATTGCTGATTTATTTACTCGAAAGCTAGTATATATACTTGGTATGCTATTGTTTTTATGTGGATCCTTATTAGGGACTATCGCTTGGGACTTTCCATCATTAGTTATGTTTCGAGTGGTTCAGGGAATTGGTGGGGGTCTTGTAATGCCCTTGAGCATTTCCATATTATTTAGTTGTTTTCCGAAAGAGGAAAGAGGATTTGCTACAGGAATATGGGGTGTTGCAGCGATGATGGCACCTGCTATAGGACCAACAATCGGGGGATTAATTTTAGAGTATGGCTCTTGGGAAATGCTATTTGCAATGAATATTCCTACTAGCATTATTTGCATCTTTGTAACTAGTTACTTTATTAAAGAAAAATGGCAGAAAAAGAAGCTTAAGTTTGATATGATAGGTTTTTTATGTATTACTTTAGGTATTGTATGTTTAACGTTAGGGGTTAATAGAATTCCTTATGGCTTTACAGAAAATAATTGGCTAACTATATGTCTAATTTTAGCAGGATGTATTGGGTTTGTATTATTTATCTATACTGAATTACATACAAAGTTTCCCTTAATCGACTTGAGAATATTTAGAAATTCCATTTTTACTAATAGTACCATCATTGTAGCAGTTTGTACGGCAAGTCTTTTCAGTGGTGTATTATTATTACCCTTGCTTTTACAAGAAGTTCTCCATTTTAGCGCACTCGCAACAGGTATTATATTATTTCCACAAGGAATTGTTATGGGGATTGCAATGACGATAGGTGGGAAAATATTAGATCGAAGTGGTGTGAAATTTATATTGCCACTAGGTATATTACTGTTATCAAGTGTAACCTTCATTTTAGGTCTAACTGCTGGTGATATTAGTGAGTTGTTATTAATTACGTTATTAATAATTAGGGGATTTGGTATAGGATTTATAAATACACCAGCTACTACAGCAGGGTTAAATGCATTACCTGAATTTCAAGTATCACGGGCAATGTCAATGAATAATGTAATAAGACAACTTATTGGAGCGATAACAATTGTGCTGTTTTCCATGTTTTTTGAAACTAGACGTATCATATATATGGAGCATATGTCAAAGCAAGATGCTGGTATATTATCAATACAACAATCCTTTTTAATTATGAGTATAATAATATTACTGCTCATACCATTCTCTTTAAAAATGAGCTATAAGAACAAAAAAATAAATAATATGTCGCTACGTAAATTAGGATAAAATTTGTGTTGTTGCGATACCTATATTTAGTATTTTAGGTTTATATAGTAAATATGGGTGTTTATTTAGTAGGGGTAAATGACGATGTATTATAGTTGATAAGCTACTTTTGGCATGTCGATTATACTCTGACAATTTTTTGCTTTAATAATTTTGAATTACTAGTTTGTTAAGGAGATTGCAAGTTCATTTTATACTGAGCATGCAGTCTTTTTTTGTTTATGAAATGTACTAAAAAACAATTACAAAGTAAATCAAGCTATTACTGTTTTTACATCCAAAACAAAATTAACCAAAGAGAGAAAAAAAGAAAAAAGGATACCTTTTTATGAAAACGCTTTATTTTTAGATACAAATTATCAAACGAGATACCTTTCATGTTGGCGACCTTTTGATTTAAAATACAGGTACACGAACAGAATAGGGGGAGGATGCAATATGAAGGGCTCAAAGAGGAAGTTTTTTGCAGGCTTTTTAACGTTGATGATGGTTTTGTTAGCGGTTTCTGGATGTGGGAGTAATGCAGCTGATAAGAGTGATTCTGATAAAGTCCAGCTGCGGTTTGCGTGGTGGGGTGGAGAGGACCGGCATGATGCAACATTAAAGGCTATAAAAAGATATATGGAATTGAATCCAAATGTAGAAATCAAAGGGGAATATGGTGGATTTGATGGTTACAATCAAAAGCTTAGCACGCAAATAGCTGGAGGAACGGCTCCTGACATCATGCAAATGGATTACTATTATATGGAAGAGTACGCAAGTAAAGGTGATGCCTTTGTCAATTTAGATGACTATCAAGATCTTATATCCTTATCTGAATTTAGTGAGGATTTTCTCCAAGATTTTAGTGTGGTAGATGGGAAGCTAACTGGTCTTCCAACTGGTGTTAACGCCGTTATGCTATTTGCCGATAAAAATCTGCTTACTCAAAGTAATATTGATTTAACTGGGAAGTATGATTGGGAGAAGCTGATTGAAGAGGGAGAAAAGGTAAATAGGAATAATCCCGATCAATATTTCTTTAATATGGGTCCAGGTGAGATGGCAGATCTGGTATCTACTTATATGAAGCAAAAAACAGGAAATAATTTAATTAATGATGACTATACCTTAGGATTTGAGAAAGCAGATTTAGTAGAGGGATTTAACTATGCGGAAGAACTATGGGACAAAAAAGTAGCACCAAAAATTAGCGATTACTCAACGATTGTTCACAAAATTCAAGAGGCGCCAAAATGGATTAATGGCAATCTTGCAGCAGTTATGATGAGTGCATCTGCCATTGAAACATTTAAGACGAGTAAAAATGATTTAACACCATTATTATTGCCAATTAGCGAGGATGCAGTAGAAACTGCGATTCGCACACAGCCTTCTCAAGTTTTTTCTGTCAGCAAGAAATCAAAAAATCCAGAGGAAGCAGTGAAATTTATGAATTGGTTTTTAACAGATGAGGAAGCCATTGAGATTCTTGGATCTGTGCGTGGTGCCCAGCCGACAGAAAAAGGAAGAAACCTTTTGGCTGAAAGTGAGCAGTTGGATCCTTTAATTGCAGAAAGTGTAGATTTAGGCTTAGAGAATAGTGGGAAACCTGTAAATTCCATTTCCATTAATACAGAGATTGATAATGAATTTATAGATACCATTGAACAACTAGGTTATGGGAAATTATCAGCCGATAAAGCAGCGGATCATTTAATGGCTCAGATTAATAAGATAATAGAAGATGTGAAACCAGAATAATAGGAAGAAAGGAAAACGGGAAGCAAACGATTTGTCTGCTTCTCGTTTTCTATGACCTGATTTTATTCAAAGGGATAATAAATGATGACAGCGGTTCCCCAGTCTGGCTTGCTTAATAGGCGAAAGGTGCTCTTATAATTATAGGTTAGCTTTAGTCGTTTAACCGTATTGCTCAATCCAATATGTTCGGTGGAAAAATCATCACTTGAAAAGCTCTCATATAGTTCTGTTAATCTTTCTTTTGTTATTCCTTTTCCATTATCCATAATAGAGACTTCAATCCCATCATGCTTTTGTCTAATTTTAATCTTTATTTTAATAGAGTCTGACTCTTCCTCTTTATTTAATCCATGTGAAATGCTGTTTTCAATAAAAGGCTGGAAAAGGAGTTTCAAAATACTTACATGTAAAATCGTATCATCATGGTCCCATTGAACCGATAATTGATCCTTGAACCTGATTTGAAGAATTTTAATATAATTTTCCGTATTACGAATTTCTTCTTCTATGGAGACAGTTCTCCCACCAATTCTTAACGAGAAGTTTAATAAATCGGATAAATATTCGAGCATTCGAATTGCCTCATTTGGCTTTCCGGTTAAAGCGAGTATTTTCCAATAAATTGTCGTTAGTGTATTTGTTAAAAAATGTGGATTCATTTGACTTTGCAAAGCTAGTATTTCTGCTGATTGTAATTGATATTTCTTTTCCGCCAGTTCCATTTTTAGCTGATTTTGTTCCACATAGGATTTGATTATATTCTCCACTATATATTGATATTCCACGTCTTTAAATTGCTTAGTTTTAGACAAAAGGTGTTGGCCATTTTTGGCAGATTGAATAATCGAAATGACATTGCGAAGATGACTGATATTTTTATGAGAAAAATAAATGACGATTAAGATACCTAGAATGAAAGAAATAATACTTAATGAAATGGTTATGCGCTTTAACATAATTGGGACTTTATATAGAATATTCGTTTGAACAATCGAGACATATTTCCAGCCGCTTGTACTAGAATGGTGTTTCGTGACTAAATACGATTCCCCATTTACTTGGAGTGGAAAGGAATCTTGTTTTTTATTTCCAATCTGGTTAAGGTCAATATTTTTAATGGAAGGGCTATTTTTGTTGACAAAGAGAAACTGATTTTTTTCATCAAGGACAAAAATGGTTTGGTTTTGATAGGTTTTTAAGTTATTTAAAATCGTTTTGAAATAATTCTTTTTCATATTTAAGACAATGATTCCTTGGGTCTTTGTTGAATTAGACCAATAGATATTCCGATAAAGGGTAACAACATCATGTGGAGTATGAAAGTTATAGTTTTTGATCGTTCGATTTTGGACCCAAATAGTACTGTTCGAATTTTTTTTACTAAACTGGCTAAACCATTCTTGATCATAAAATTGTTCTAAGGTTACTAATCCATCGCTTGAAGTTAGGACTCGTTTATACTGGTTATCATAGTAGACATAAATGGAATAAATATAGGGGCGAGCAATGGCCTGTGTTGTCAGGGTACTTAAGCTAAAATTTAGTGCACTCGTTTGCTCATAATTTAGTGTTTCTGCCCGTAGGAAGTCTTTGAAGTTCATAATGTTTTCGGAATTTGCGCTATTATCCAAGTATAACGAATTCAGCTCATTAAAGATTAAGTCGATATGCTGCTCCATTTGGTTTAATAGATTGTTATTATTCATCGTGATAGATTGTTTAAATTGATGCTCGACAATGGTATAGGCTAGCGCCCCAAGCAGTGTCAACGGAATTAACATAGGGCATAAGAAAAAGATAATATTTTTAATGAAATATTTCTGACTCATAATCCGTCCCGGTTAGGCTCTTTTCGATACTCTCTCGGACTTTTTCCGAAAAATTTAATAAACATCCTTGTGAAATTTTTCGGATTGCTATACCCAACCATTGTACTAACATCATAGATTTTGTATTGACTGTCTAAGATAAATGCTGCTGCCTTTTTCATTCGGACAGTATGTACATAGGTCGAAAAATTTTCGCCGGTTTTGTTTTTAAAATAGGTACTAACATAATTTGCGCTCATATGGACAAGTGTGGCTGCATCTTCAAGGGTTGCACTGCTATAATGTTCGTTTACATAATTTTTTATTGTTTCAATAATGTTATCACTATAGGTCATTTGTTCAGGTGGGTTTTCTGTAGGTCTTGTTCGTTCGGGATCTAATTCTTTTTTTAAATTCGAAAGAACGCTATATAATTCATCGAATTTACTGGGTTTGATGATATAATCATAAACACCGTATTTGATGGCTTTTCTTGCATACTCAAAGTCTCGATAGCCGCTTAATAAAATGATTTTGATCGGTAATTCTCGCTTTACCACTTCTTCGGCCAGCTCTAATCCATTCATAACTGGCATTTGAATATCACTGAATAATACATCAATTTCATTATTTGTGATATATTCTAGGGCCTTTTTTCCATTATGGCATTCTGATACAACTTCAAATCCAATTTCATTCCAAGGAAAGTAATGGATTAGACCATAGCGAATCTCAGGTTCATCATCGACCAGTAAAACTTTATACATATAGACCTCCTCCTATGAATTGATCATTTTGGCCAAAGGGTACTAAGCTCTGAAGAAAAGATACATATAAGAGAAAAAATGATACTTTTTTATGAAAACGCTTAACTTTTGGTGGATTATAAAAATTGGGATACCTTTTTATTCTGGCATTCCTTCTATAAAATGATAATTAATAAAGTAACTACTATGAATATATTACATGAGGAGGCTGGAAATGACAATCGTTAACAGTGGAATGGAAGGGAGAGATGGTTATGTATTCGGAAAAAGAAATTAGTTTACCCCAAAATGAAATTCAATTAAACGTAAAGACCAAGAAGAAAAAGAAATACCAATATATTGGTCTTGTGTATATTTTACCTTGGTTAATTGGTATTAGTGTATTTGAGCTTTTTCCATTACTCTATTCTTTTTATCTATCCTTTACAGATTTCAATATTATTAGCGCACCGAAATTTATTGGACTATCAAACTATGTCAAAATGTTTACCGATGATCCAGATTTTTATACCTCTCTAAAAGTAACTTTCTATTATGTCTTGATTGCTGTGCCGTTAAAAATCGCCTTTGCCCTGTTAGTAGCAGTTCTCCTTAATTTTAATATCAAAGGAATGGGCATCTTTCGGACGGCGTATTATTTGCCTTCGATTTTAGGTGGAGGAATTGCAGTAGCGATTTTATGGCGGTTTATGTTCTCAGAGGACGGGTTAATTAATGATGTGCTGGCATTCTTCCATTTACCAACGGAAAACTGGTTGGGTAATCCTGAAACATCCTTATTGACGATTAGCTTGTTAACGGTTTGGCAGTTCGGATCCTCAATGGTATTATTCTTGGCTGGATTGAAGCAGGTTCCAGCTGAATTATACGAAGCTGCAAAGGTCGATGGTGCTTCAAAAATCCGGACGTTTTATTCTGTTACGTTACCGATGCTTACACCTATTCTATTATTCAATATTATTATGCAGACAATTAATGCGTTCCAAGAGTTTACTGCTGCCTTTGTCATTACGAATGGAGGGCCATTAAAGTCTACGTATTTATATGGTGTAATGCTTTATGAAAACGCATTCACTTATTTGAAAATGGGCTATGCATCTGCTCTTTCTTGGATTCTGTTTATCATAATTCTAATTTTCACATTAATACTATTCAAAACGTCCAAACAATGGGTGTTTTATCAAGATGAGAGGTGATTAAACGTGACGAAAAGAAATAACATCCTTTTATACGTATTTTTAATTATTTTCGGCCTAGTGCTGATTTATCCTTTTTTATTTATGATCTCCGCAACATTTAAAACGAATGAGGAAATATTTACAGGAATTGGGCTGATACCTGATCATTTTTCCTTTGAGGCTTTTCGGAACGGTTGGAAAGGAATTGGGGATACTACTTACGGAATGTTCTTAATGAATTCTATTAAACTAGTTGTTCCTACCGTTCTATTTACCATTGTGTCGAGCGTCATTGTGGCTTACGGATTTGCCAGATTTGAATTTCCTTTTAAAAAAATACTGTTTGGGATTATGGTAGCAACACTTATGCTTCCACAAGCAGTTGTCATTGTACCGAGATATTTATTATTTCATAAGTTGGGTTGGTTGGATACATACCTTCCATTTTATGTCCCTGCATTATTAGCTACATTTCCGTTCTTTACGTTTATGCTCATTCAGTTTATACGCGGCTTGCCAAAGGAACTAGATGAATCAGCTATTTTAGATGGCTGTAATTCCTTTATGATTTTAACGAAGATCCATTTGCCGTTATTAAAACCAGCTTTAATCTCAGTGGGAATTTTCCAATTCATGTGGACATGGAATGATTTCTTTAATTCTCTTATTTATATCAACAGTGTGGAAAAATATCCTGTTTCTCTTGGATTGCGTATGTTTTTAGATGCAGAGGGAGCTGTTACTTGGAATGAAATTATGGCGATGTCAGTAGTAACTATTTTCCCTTGTGTGCTTGTTTTCTTTATCTGTCAAAAGTATTTTGTTTCAGGTATTAGCACAAGTGGGTTAAAGGGCTAATCAAAAAATTATATAAAAGGGAGAGCGTAAAAATATGAATACGATAAAAACAAAAGATATCCAAATAGCTTATATTGGTGGAGGCTCACAAGGATGGGCGTGGGGATTGATGAGTGATCTTGCGAATGAGGAAGCAATTTCGGGTAAGGTGAAATTGTATGACCTTAACTATCAGGCTGCCTATCAAAATGAATTAATTGGGAATCGCTTACTGGAACGCTCAGATGTAGCTGGAAAATGGGAGTATGAAGCGGTAAAAACGATCGACGAATCCTTAACTGGTGCTGACTTTGTTATTATCTCGATTCTTCCTGGATCGTTTGATGACATGGAGTCGGATGTCCATTTACCAGAGAAGTACGGGGTATATCAGTCGGTTGGGGATACAGTTGGACCAGGAGGATTGGTTAGAGCATTACGATCCGTACCAATGTTCGTGGATATTGCGAATCAGATTCGTGAGTTTGCGCCTAATGCTTGGGTGATTAATTATACGAATCCAATGAGTCTATGTACGAGAGCTCTGTATGCGACATTTCCGGAGATTAAAGCGATTGGCTGTTGTCATGAAGTGTTTGGAACACAGAAATTACTTGCTTCCATGGTTCAAGAGTTATTGGGAATAGAGGGAGTAAAGCGTCAAGAGATAAAAGTTAACGTACTAGGAATTAATCACTTTATATGGATTAATCAAGCTTCCTACAAGGGATTAGATCTAATGCCATTGTATGAAAAGTTTGTAGATAAATATGCTGGAAATGGGTTTGAAGGGTCTGAAAGAGGTCATTGGATGAATAATCATTTTGTATCTGCGGAGAGAGTGAAATTTGATTTATTTAATCGATTTGGGGTAATTGCAGCAGCAGGAGATCGCCATTTGGCTGAATTTATGCCCAATACATGGTACTTAAAAAGCCCAGAAACGGTAAGAGAGTGGAAGTTTGGTTTAACACCAGTTGCTTGGCGAAAGCAAAATAAACAAGCGCTAGTGGAAAAAAGTGACCGGTTAGCAGATGGTACCGAGCCGTTTGAACAAAAGATGACTGGGGAAGAAGGAATTGATATTATGAAAGCCCTCCTAGGTCTAGGAGAATTTATGACGAATGTGAATGTTCCGAACCAAGTCCAAATAGGTGGAATTCCGAATGATGTGGTAGTAGAAACGAATGCTGTGATTAGCTTTGATAGTGTGCGGCCAGTACTTGCAGGAAAACTACCAAAGCCTGTACAAAACATGGTAATCCGCCATGTGTCGAACCAAGAAATCGTTCTGCAAGCAGCCCTCCAAAAGGATAAGAATTTAGCATTCCAGGCCTTTGTACAGGATCCGTTGCTAAGTACAATGAAACCGGAAGATGCTCAAGCGCTATTTCATGAAATGCTGGCTAAGACAGGTCAGCTATAGGAATAGATAAATCACTTTCATCCCACTCTTAACGGATAGTAAGACTCTCACCTCTTACTTAGGTGAATTAGAGGAAGGTAGGTGGGAGATCAACTGTCCGATTGGTTCAACTAGCCATCAGAGGGGGAGGAAGGAACCCCCCACTGATGGGTTAGTTGAACTTTATTTTTTGCAAGTCAATGAGAGGAAAGGTTGAACACTCACAATTGTTGTTATTTGGAAATTGTGGGTGTTCTTTTAATAGAAACAAGAATAAGCGGAGATGCATTGGAATAAAGAGACATTATCTCAATTTAACAAGTGTGAAATGTCAAGGGGATTAAGCTTAGTCCACTTAAGGCGGTATATACTCAGGGTGCTCCCTTATAGCAACAAAACTTTAAGAAAGCAGCCATAAAAAAATTTAATGGAAAAAATTAAGTGCGTAAGTAGTGAAATATTTCAAGATTCGTAATACAATATGTAAAGCAACGAATGCTTCCTTCTTTGAAAGAAGCATTTTTTTAAGGTCATACGAAAGGATACAGAAAATTTACTGTAGGAAGGCGATAGAAAATTGAATACATTAACAAATACTAAAAGGCTACAAATTGCTTTTCTATTGGGATCACTATCCCTATTAGGTCCATTTACAATAGATACATATTTACCTGCGTTTCCAACTATTGTAGAAGATTTTCACACGAGTGCATCCCTTGTGCAAGTTAGTTTAACGACTTGCTTGTTAGGACTGGGTTTAGGCCAGTTAATTATTGGACCAATGAGTGATGTACAGGGCCGTCGTAAGCCATTGCTTATTTTTCTTGGCTTGTATCTACTTTCTTCTTTAGTGTGTGCAATAGCACCAAATATCTCTATGTTGATTGCTGCTCGTTTCATACAAGGATTTGCAGCAGCCGGTGGTCTTGTTATTTCAAGAGCGGTGGTTCGAGATCTTTATAGTGGAAGAGAATTAACAAAGTTTTTTGCTACATTGATGCTGATTGGTAACCTAGGTCCAATTGTTGCGCCAATTATCGGTGGGGCTATTCTTTCTTTTGCAAATTGGAAAGTGGTTTTTCTTGTTTTAACATGTGTTGGCGCCATTTTGACTGTAGTCGTTTCCTTTAAATTAGAAGAAACGTTACCAACTGAAAAGCGCGTACCAAGCAATATGAAACAAGTAGTCATGAATTTCGGTTCGTTATTAAGAGACCGTGAATTTGCCGGTTATGCATTTACTCAAGGTTTCACTACTGCAGGAATCTTTGCCTATGTATCTGGTATTTCTTTTGTTTACCAAAATATTTACGGCGTTTCCCCTCAAGTCTTTAGCTTATTGTTTGGAATAAATGGGGTCGGTTTAATTATCGGAACGCAACTCGTTGGTCGATTATCTAGATTTTCTGAAAAAACATTCTTGAAGAGCGGTTTAGCTCTTTCTATGTCAGCTTCTATTCTTTTAGTAATCGCGATTTTACTACATGCACCATTACTAGCTGTTGCGATACCTATTTTCCTATTCGTAACTTCAATCAGTATTATTGGTACATCATCTTTCTCATTAGCGATGGAAACAAAGGGGCATATAGCAGGAAGTGCTTCTGCGTTATTAGGCTTATTACCATTCTTACTAGGGTCACTAACAGCACCATTAGTAGGAATTGGAGGAGAACATACAGCTGTACCGATGGGCATTATCATCTTCGCATCAAGCTTATTAGCCTTCTTATCCTACTATGTATTAGTTCGAAAAGCTTCTTTAAAGGTAAATACACCAAAGCATGTTACGCATAATTAATGAAATAGAGCTTTTCTGTAAAACAGGTACTTTCGAGTGAGAAAGTACCTGTTTTTTTTGGAAGAAGAGAAACGTTGTCTAATCATTTTCAATAAAAGACAAAATAGTTTGATAAAATGATTAAGAATAGAAAAATCCAGTTTGTACCGGAAAGCAAGGAAAGGGAATTTTATTACTATTTCACAGGAAATAAAAACTAACTAATAAGGAGGTATTACAGATGAACAAACCTAAAGTGCTACAAATATTACCGATGTATCATGAAGCAGCTGAGGAAATCTTAAAAAGTAAGGCAGAGGTTATAAGAACAGATAATTATAGTGTAGAAAATTTATGTGAACTAGTTAAAGATGTGGATGCAGTAGTTTTAAGAGCACCAGCAAGAATAGAGAAAGAGGTAATCGATGCGAATCCTCAATTAAAAGTGATTTCTGGTGCAGGAGTGGGACTTGATAATATTGATGTCACATATGCTACAAAGGTTGGGATTCCAGTATTACATGCACCTTCCGTAAATAAAGTTTCCACTGCAGAGCATACGGTAATGTTTATCATGGCATTAAGTAAGTCCCTTCTAAGCTTTCATAAAGAAATGGAAAAAGGAAATTTTGATGCGAGGAATCGAATAAGTACCCAAGAATTAAAAGGGAAGAAAGTGGGGCTAATAGGTTTTGGAAGCATTGCACAAGAGGTAGCAAAACGATTAGTGTATGGGTTAGATATGAAAGTGTCAGCTTGGGTAAGAGAGGTTAATCCTACTAAACAGAAAAAAGCGAATGATCTTGAAGTTGAAATTACCGACGATATCAAGAAAGTATTCGCTGAGTCTGACTTTTTATCTATACATATTCCATTAAATGAAGAAACGAAATATTCCATTGATAATGCGTTATTATCCTTGATGAAACCAACAGCATATATCATTAATACAGCAAGAGGGGCTGTCATTAATCAAGAGGATTTATACACGATTTTATCAGCCAATAAAATCGCAGGAGCTGCCCTTGATGTATTTGAAGTAGAGCCAATACCGAACGATAGTAAATTAATAAGCTTATCTAATGTCCTTCTCACCCCACATGTAGGTGGAACAACAAGGGAAAGTAATTATATTATGGCGACTACTGTTGCACAAAATGTTATTAAGTTCTTATATGGAGAGGAACCGAAATTTGTTGCTAATCCAAGTGTTTTGGAGAAGAATGAAAGAATCAAAACTTAGGAAAGAGGTTCATGATTAAAGCTTAATATGAGAAGCATGAGGTAGAGGAAAAAATATATTTACTATAGAAAAAAAGCAATCCTGATATTTCGGTATTATTGTATCGTTATATCGCGATTGCTTTTTTTAAAATAACTTTTTTCTTGATAGCAATAGGTATATTAATTAAGCCATATCTCTATAAATGGATATATTTGTTTATTTTTTTTCACAATAAAAATACCCCAATTATATAATAGTTGAAAAAAATAATGAACGGAAATAATCATTTAAATGACTATTTGGTAAGTAAAAAAGCTATCATGTCAACTTTCGTTCATTTCATTGAACTATTTGGTGCATGGTGATAAAATCATTTCGAAAAGGTAAGCGCTTACCTTTAGTAAAGGAGGGGGGACAATGGATATCTCATCCATGATAGATACGAATTGTATTTTGTTTGATTCAACAATTCAATCGAAAAAGGATTTGTTTTCTCGTCTAGCTAGTACACTTGAACATAATGGTTATATTTCAAATAAGAAACGTTTTATAAAGGATTTAGAAAGAAGAGAAAAGGAGTCATCAACTGGTATTGAAGATGGCTTTGGCATACCACATGCTAAGAGTAAAGCAGTAACAAACCCGGTGATCGTTTTCGCTCATACTGGGAAAATAAAAGATTATGTTGCACTAGATGGTTCACTGATTGAATATGTTTTTATGTTAGCTGTGCCTGAAAGAGCAAGTGATATTCATTTGAATATACTTAGCTATTTAGCAAGGAAGCTGATGAATAAGGACTTTAAATTGGAATTAAAACAAGCAAGAGATGCAGAGGATATACAAAGTTTATTAATGAATAGAGGAGGGAGTTCATTATGAAAATTGTTGGTGTAACATCTTGTCCGACAGGAATTGCACATACCTATATGGCTGCAGAAAAGTTACAGAGAACTGCAATAGAAAAAGGATATGCAACGAAATTTGAGACACAAGGTGTAAAGACAGAACATGTACTTTCGGCTGCTGAAATAGAAGAGGCGGATGTTATAATACTTGCTATTGATAAGATAGTTGAATTAGACAGATTCGTTGGGAAAAAGATAAAAAAAGTCTCTACAGCAAGAGCTATTAAGGAACCTCATCTTGTAATTGAGGAGGCTATTAATGGAAAAGGAACCTATATTCAACAAGGGAGTAACAATAATACATCACAGAATTCTGAGAATAAGAAGAGTTTGTATAATCATTTCATGAACGGTGTTAACTATATGCTTCCATTTGTCATTGCAGGAGGAATTCTAATAGCAATAAGCTTTGCTTTTGGTATTGAGGCATCGGATTCTAGTAGTGATCAATACAATGTAATTGCTGGCGCCTTATCAAAAATAGGTGGAGACACTGCTTTTGCATTAATGGTACCAGCTTTAGCAGCAGGAATCGCAGTATCATTCGCAGGGAGAGCAGGATTTGCGCCAGGATTAGTAGCTGGTACATTAGCTGTGGCTGGAGGTTCGGGTTTTTTAGGTGGAATGATAGGTGGATTAGTAGCAGGTTATATCACGGATAAAATAGCAAATAAAATAAATGTTAAAAAGTCGTTTCAAGCTATTTACCAGTTAATTGTTGTGCCACTAGTAGCAATTACTGTCGTAGGGCTGTCGATGGTGTTTTTAATTGATACACCAATTTCTTGGTTATTAAATGTATTGACAAACTTTTTAAATGGACTAGGAGAAACCTCAGGACTCGTGTTTGGATTATTAATAGGATTAATGATGGCTGCAGATATGGGTGGACCAATTAATAAATCAATTTCAACTTTTTCTATTGGATTAATGTCTGCAGGTGTTAATGCACCGATAGCTGCTTGCATGATAGCAGGAATGACACCTCCACTTGGATTAGCACTTGCCACAATAATATTTAAACATAAGTTTAATGAGGAAGAAAGAACTTCTGGAAAGTCTTGCTGGATTTTGGGTGCTTCTTATATTACCGAAGGAGCAATTCCTTTTGCAGTCGCTGATCCTATCAGGGTCATTCCAAGTTTAATGGCCGGATCAGCTGTTGCTGCCTCTATATCAATGGCATCAGGCGTGACTTCCATGGCACCACATGGTGGAGTATGGGTCATGTTTATACCAAATGTCATTAGTAATCTACCAATGTATTTTCTTGCATTAGTAGCAGGTACACTTGTTACAGCTATCACAGTAGGGTTACTAAAGAAAACACCGGTTAAAAAAGATAAGAAAATATCTAGTGAATTAGAAAACAAAGAAGGGATTGCATAAAATGTTATATACAATGAAGGATTTACTAAAAGTAGCAAAGGAAAATCAGTTTGCTGTACCAGCTTTTAATATTTGTAGTTTTGATATGTTGAAGACTATTATGGAAGAGGTAGAAGAACAGAATGCTCCTGTAATTATTGAAATTCACCCAGATGAAATCGCTTATTTAGGAGATAAGTTTATTGCTACGGTTCGAGAATATGCATTATACAGTAAAGTTCCTGTTGTAATCCATATGGATCATGGAGGAAGTATAGATGATGTGTTAAGAGCAATCAGAAATGGCTATACTTCAGTAATGATTGATGCTTCGCTATCTGATTATGAAGAGAATGTAGAAATAACAAGAGCTGTGGTAGAATTGGCACATAAAGTGAATGTTTCAGTTGAAGCCGAATTAGGAACTATTGGAAATAATGGTTCGTATGAAGGCGGATCAAATCAAATAATTTATACTGAACCAGATCAAGCGGTTGATTTTGTCAAACGAACAGGCATAGATACTTTAGCCGTTGCAATTGGAACAGCTCATGGACTATATCCAAAAGGAGTTAATCCAAAACTTAATATCCCATTACTAAAGGAATTAAACGAACGAATTGATATTCCATTTGTATTACATGGTGGCTCGGGCAATCCGGATTCTGAAGTGATTGAATCGGTTAAATATGGAGTAGGTAAAGTGAATTTATCATCTGATTTGAAGAGCGTATTTTTTAATGAAATTCTTCATGTCTTAACAGAAAATCCAGGAATGTATGAGCCAAATCAAGTTTATATTCGTCCAAATGAGAAGGTGAAGGAAGTTGTTCGTCATAAATTAAATATCTTGAACACAGTAAATAAGGCCGATTTGTATTAAAATATTCTTAATTGGTATGGACATTTATGTTCATGCCAATTAATGCTTTTCAACTAGATTAATAGTAAAAATCAGTTCTGTTGAAAGGAGATAGAAGAATGACAACAGCAATACAAAAGGAAAGACAAGATAAAATTGTTAATCATTTAAAATTAGAAAGCTTTATGAAGACTATTGATTTAGCTGGATTATTAAACTATAGTGAAGCAACGATAAAGCGTGACTTAATAGAATTAGAAAACCAAGGATTAATTAGAAGAACTCGTGGTGGGGCGGTAATTATTGACCGGCAAAAAATTGATATTCCTTATTTAATGAAAGTAGATAAGTTTAATGATGATAAAGAAAAAGAAAGAATGGCAAAATTGGCAAAGGAATTGCTTCATAATGATATGAATCTATTTATTGATTCAAGTAGTACAGCATTGCATTTGGTTCATCAATTAAACAAGTTTGAAGGGTTACAAGTGATTACAAATGGTGTAATTACAGCAAGTTTATTATCTGAGTATACATCAGCAAAAGTGAATATTCTGGGTGGATCAATTGTTCCTAAGCGGTTTACAGTTAATGGGTCTAAAGCATATCATGATGCATTAACTTATAATGTTGATTTAGCATTTGTTTCTTGTCGTGGCTTTGATTTTACTGTAGGTGCAACCGAATTAACAGAGGGTGAAGCATTAATTAAGCAGTCCTTCAGAAAACGTTCAAAAGAAGTTGTTCTTATGGTAACGCATGAAAAATTAAATCAGAAATATTTACATCAAAGCTTAAATTGCTCAGATATTGATTATATGATATTAGACAAACCATTATCAAAAATAGAACTAGAGCATCTACAAAAACATAAAATATCAGTTCTATACTAAAAAATAAATTCGCATGTTACAGAAGAGCTATAAAAGGTTATCCATATAAGACGAGGACAGGAAGGCAGACTTATTTCCGTAGTTGTTCTTAAATGATTTTGTTTAAATTTGATAATACATATGTTGAATTGAAGTAAATAAGGATAAACTTTTTTTAAAGAGAAGAGATATTTGAATTCAAAAGTAACTTGGTTGAAGAAAAACGTAAATGGTAACTAATAAAGAATATTTAATATCAAGATGAGACAACGGGATACCAATATGGGTCTAGATAAACGGAGCAATATAATTTGGTTTAGTAATGTTTTTGACTGGAAAAAAGAATGGAGAAGTTAGGATATAGAATTTAACTTGCTAGAAAAAACTCATCAATCTCGATGAGTTTTTTTCTAACAATAATAATATACAATTTACTCTATCGTCTTTTTCATGGCATTATACATATTTTCCACATGCTTATCCAATTCATCACGTGACATGCGCAAGCGATCGACAGAACTACCATATCCAATCTCCATCTTTCCTTCTTCTAATCCTTGGAAAATTCCATCGGCAAAGGCATCTAATGGTTCACCACTAGTATGTAAGCCGGCACCGCCTAAATCTGTATTCACCGCTGGAGGTGCAACTTCGATTACTTCTACAGAAGTGTCAGAAAGCTGGTGTCTTAAACTCATGGTGAAAGAATGCATTGCCGCTTTGGTTGCTGAATAAATTGGAGCAATTACCATCGGTGTAAAGGCTAAGCCTGATGTTACATTAACAATGGTCGCCTTTTCTTTTTCTGAAAAATAGGCCGCAAACAACATAGACAGATGGATAGAAGCTTCCATATTAATAGTGATTTCTTTGTTAAAATAGCTCCAATCATTCTTAGCGTCTGCTTTTAACACATTAAAACGTTGTTGAATTCCTGCGTTGTTGACTAACACATTTATTTCTGGATAGTTCGCTGTTACCCAATCGAATAGTGCGATACGGTCAGCTTCTACTGCTAGATCGCTCACATATGTAATGAGGCTAGGAAATTTTTCTTTCACCTGTTGAAGTACATCTTCTCGGCGACCACAAACAATAACTGTATTTCCTGCTTTGATAAACCGTTCTGCAAAAGCTAATCCGATCCCGGCGCTTCCACCTGTAATTAGAATAGTATTGGTTGAGAGTTTCATTTGGATTCCTCTTTTCGAATTATTTTATACTCTTTATATAGCTACTAAATTTCTTCCTATATACTTTCCTCTATCTTTTTCGTATACCGTGCTATTTTTACATCAATTCCTTTTAGGGATTCCTCCATTAACGATATTTCAGCAACTACATCTTGCTTATGATTTTCCATCATTGCAAGTCGTAGCTGAATGGTGCTATCTCCTTCTATAATCCAATCAATATATTGTTTAATCTTTTTTATAGGCATATGCGTATTCTTTAAACAGATAACTGTTCCGAGGAGTTCCATTTGATTTTCTGAAAATAACCGCCTTCCAGCTTCATCACGTTCTATTAATGGAAGCAGTCCTTGCTTTTCATAATATCTTATCGTTGATTCAGGAATATTAAATTTAGCTGATGCATCACTGATATGACAAAATTTCATTCGGAGACCTCCATTCATTGTCGACAGAACTAGTATACGACTTAAACTACGGTTTAAGTCAAGTAGTCAAATGAGGGGGCTCGTAAAATCAATAAAAAAAGAGCAAATTATTGCCCTTTCTCTTTTTCCTTCATTAAATAAATATTTGTTTCTGATTTTCTTCCTAATCATGCTAAGAAATGCACATAGGAATGTGGTCTGTGCATAAGTTGTTCGAATGAGCCGAATTCTACTATATTCCCATCTATCAAAACAATAATTTCGTCATAAACAGATAAGTTTGCTTTTTCCAAATGATGAGAAACAGAAACAACAGTTAATTCTTTATCTAGTAAGATTATTTGCTCGATTTCCTTAGCAGTTTCCCTATCTAAAGAGGATGTCGCTTCATCCATAAGAAGGATTTCACGATTTCTTAAAAAGGCTCGAGCTATTTCAATGCGTTGTCTCTGTCCACCAGATAAATTCTTCCCATCTTCTCCAACTCTATAATCTAACCCTTTATCAAAAATCACTTCGGTTAGTCCAGCCCGATAACAGGCATTCAAAATATCTGCTTCACTGTATTTCTCTCCAAGTATTATATTATTTCGAAGCGTATCATCAAATAAGAACGGCTTTTGATTAATCATGGATACGGTTTTATAAAAAGAAATTGCATCAACATCTAGAAAGTTTACACCATCAAGTTTTATCGTACCTTGATAATTTTGAATTCTCTTTTGAAGTATTTTCAATAAGGTACTTTTCCCTGAACCAGAAGGACCAGTAATAAGAATTTTTTTCCCTTTTTTTATTTCAAGGTTTAAATCAGAAAGAATCATTTTATCTCCTATTTTGTAGGTAAGACTCTCGCATGTTAATGAATCTTTAAAAGGGATTGCTTGATGATTAGTAGTTATATCGGGTGTTTTCGTCATGAATTCTTGTATTCTATCGCAAATTTTTTTTGTATTTAATATCTTATTATACTCCTCCAATGAATCAAGTGCTGGAGCAATAACCGTATTAGAAAGCTGAATAATGGCAAGAACTGTTCCAATAGTGATATCTCCTCGAGTGGCGAGGATTATTCCATATAGATTAACAAAGAAAAAGCCACAAAGCCCAAAAAAACCTACAATATTATCTGAGAGTACACGCCAATTGTTTAATGCCGTAAAACTTCTTTCTACCGTTGAATTATATGTAAAATGATCATCAGTCATTCGCTTTTCCATACCGTATCCTCGAATAGTATCTATACCTGTAAAAGCATCCTTCACTTTTCCAGTATAAATTTCATTTTTATTTGTCCAGTCTTCTGTTTGGTCAACAATTCTTTTTTTTAATAATTGTGGTACTAGACTAGGAATGATAAATACTACTATTAATAGAATAGCCATCGTACTATTAAGAAAAAAAATAGCGCTAATAGATATTAAAAAAATAATTAGGTTTAAGATAATTTTTAATATGGAGTCATAATAGTTAGTTTGAACCAATTTTAAATCGTTTAATAAAAAGGAAACATAGGATGCAGTATTCTTTTCTTGAAGTAAATCATCTGAATGAATAAAAACTTTGAAAATTCTTTGTTTTAAGCCTGTAATATTCATAAAAATTATTTGATGTACAGTAAAGTTATATAATGTTTGACTAATCATAATCAAAAAATAGCCGCTAATGGTAAAGATGATTAAATTTACAAGAGGAAGTTTATTCGCTGCTTCAAAATAATCGAAAACTTCTTTAAAAACAAATGCTTTAAAGGTATTTTCAAATGCAGCAAATGGTAGTAGAAAGATAAATATGATTATCCATTTTTTATTTATATTTTTTAACAATTGAGTCACCTTCCAGTAGGAATATTTAAAGTTATGTCATTTTAATTCTTTCCATTTCTGTATGTTAGTGCTAATTTAGTACAATTAGAAAAAAAGTAAATAATATAACAAGAATATTCATAAAATATACACAAAATAAATTATTTTGAATTTTTATTAGAAGGTGGGAATCTAACAATTACTTATCAAACTTTCAAATCCCTAACCATCCCTACAAAAATATGATACGATCATCCTGAGGTGGAAATTTTGGAACAGTTAATTTATACACTTTTAGCGTACATAAATAATTCTCTGGAAAAGGATATCAATTATTCTATTGCCAATAGTTTTCTTGAAAATATCCATCAAATCGAAGGATATTCTTTAGAGATGGCTGCGGAAGTATGTAATGTTGCCCCTTCTACGATAAATCGTTTTTGTAAGCGAATAGGCTTTCGTAATTTTTCCAATCTGCGAAACAGTGTTGCTTTTCAAGGTGGAATGTACGAGGCGAGAGAAAAACAGTTGAATGCAGATTCATTTGAATCAAAACTTAAGGAAAATGTGGAGATTATTGAAAGTATCTCAAAGGAACAACTAGAACGGATTATCCAAAAAATTCATGAATCTAAAAGGATTGTTATTTTGGGCTTTGAAAAACATCAAATTCAAGCGATGGAGCTTCAAAAACAATTATTTCTTCTTGGAAAGCTATGTGAATGCAATACCAATTTCTTTAAACAGCTGGAGGCTTTGGCTCATTTAACAGAGGAGGATATGATTATCACGATTTCTATCCAAGGGAATATCCTCACAGAAGAGTTGGCTATAAATGATAAAATAAAGGAAGCAAACGGAAAGAAATTATTGATTACATTTTCGGATTCAGAGCGATATAAATATGTTTTTGATGAGGTCTTACGCTGTGGAGAAATCGAAAATAGTGAAGTTAGCAGCTATACGTTATTACGGTTATTTGATGTGCTCGTTTATCAATATCAAAAGCAATATCCTGCTTAAAACTGGTCTAAAAGAGACCAGTTTTTTCCCTTTTGTAAGCGTATCATTATCTATAGAGATTAGAAAAAGGGAGGATATTATAAATGAAGAAAAGTGGATTTCCAGAAGGGTTTTTATGGGGGGGAGCTACAGCTGCCAATCAATTAGAAGGTGCTTATAACGAAGGTGGGAAGGGCTTGTCTGTCTTTGATATGGTTACATTCGTTCCAAAAGAAGAACGTGGCAATGATATCGAAATGGATGTCAAAAGCAAAGCTGAATTAGAAGCACTATTAGCTGGTGAAGAGGGAGATAACTTTCCAAAACGTCGCGGGATTGATTTTTATCATCGCTACAAAGAAGACATCGCTCTTTTTGCAGAGATGGGCTTTAAAACTTTCCGTATGTCTATCTCTTGGCCACGTATTTTTCCAAATGGGGACGATTTAGAACCAAATGAAGAGGGATTAGCCTTTTATGATAAAGTATTTGACGAGTTAGCTAAATATGGAATTGAGCCATTAGTGACGCTATCACATTATGAAATTCCATTGAATCTTGTGCAAAAATACAATGGATGGCTGGATCGTCGTTTAGTTGATTTCTTTGTCCATTATGCCGAAACAGTCTTTAATCGTTATAAAGACAAGGTGAAATATTGGCTAACTTTTAATGAGATTAATATTTCGACTCTTTCTCCATATATCGGTAGTGGTATTTTAATTGAGGAAGTAGAGAATAAGGAACAAGCCATTTATCAAGCCTTGCATCATCAATTTGTAGCAAGTTCAAGAGCGGTAAAAGCATGTCATGATATTATTCCAGATGCACAGATTGGTTGTATGCTAGCACGAATGGAAGTCTATCCAGAAACATGTAATCCAGATGATGTGTTAGCCGCATTAGAAGAGGATCAGAAGAATTTATTTTTCACGGATGTTCAAGTGCGCGGATACTATCCAAGCTTTATGCTAAGCTACTTTGAGGAAAATGATATTCAGATAGATATGCTGCCAGGAGATGAGGAACTGCTTTTACAACACACAGTAGACTTCCTATCATTTAGTTACTACATGTCTATGGTTGCGAGTGGAGCACCAGATAAATTAAAGGAAAAAGGAAACTTCTTCTCTGGAGTGAAAAATCCGTATTTAGAATCATCTGATTGGGGATGGCAGATCGACCCGAAAGGATTACGTATTACGTTAAAGAAAATGTATGATCGCTATCAAGTGCCATTATTTATCGTGGAAAATGGATTAGGAGCATATGATAAGGTAGAAGACGATGGCTCTATTAATGATGATTATCGCATTGCCTATATGAAAGCACATATTGAGCAGATGAAAGAGGCAATCAAAGATGGAGTTGATTTAATCGGCTATACAAGCTGGGGATGTATTGACCTAATTTCTGCAGGTACTTCTGAAATGTCCAAACGATATGGCTTTATCTATGTAGACCAAGATGATTATGGAAATGGCACATTAAAAAGATCAAAGAAAAAATCGTTTGACTGGTACAAACAGGTAATTGCTACTAACGGTCAAGAATTATAGAATTTTAAATGACAAACAGTGCTTCTTCCTTTTATGAAGGAGTACTGTTTTTATTTTTGGGGAAATAATAGCTAGTTTAATAGAATGATTAATTAATTTTTTAGAATTAATAAATAAATCATAATATATTGATATAACAAAATGAGTATGCTAAAATGTTCCAGTCAAGCCTTTTTGTGAGGGATTATTTCGTTTGTTATTCTGCTGGTAATGAATAATATTCTAAGTTTTCTAATAATACGCAACAATCTAAGAAGTGATATGATTCTATTTTTTATTTAAGTATCTACATAGGTTACATAAGCAATAACATTTTTTAGAATAATAATTATATTATATGTATATAAGGAGATGTTTTAAATGAGATATCTTTCTCTATTTATGGTAGCGTTCCTATTCTTGCTTGCAGGATGTGGAAATGCAGCAGATGAGAAAAAAGAAGAAGTAGTAAAAGAAGAGAGTAATGCAAACGAAGAAACAAAAGCAAAAGAATTAACAGATGAAGACAAGAAATATATTAGCTTATTAGAAAAAGGCGACTACCAAACAATTATTGATGAAACAATTAGTCTTGGCAGCGATGCTCAAGTGAATTTTTATTTTCTAGCAAATGCGTTTAAAGCAGTTCCAGATTATTCATTAAGCCAGACATACTTGAATAAATCGAAATATATTCCAGCTGAAATTGAAGATGAAGTGAATAAGTTAAAAGAAGAAATAGATGCTAACCTGGAAAAAGAAGGAGCTTAAGTTCTTTAATCCGATTAGATTAGGTGCTTGACCTAAATAGAAAGATTTAATGAAGAACCTTGCTAGAAAATTTCTGGTAAGGTTTTTGGTGTTGTGAAAAAATGGTTCTATGACAATATTAAAATCGAGAGTGGAATGAAGCAATTCTGTAACATTAAAAATAAAAATAACAAAAAAACAAATCAACCAAAAGAAAGTTGATTTGTTTCTCTTTAACCTTCATATGTTTTGTAAAAATCAATCGCCTTCTGGATATAGGCTTGCTCTTCCGGAGGTACTTCTTCTTCATGATAAATGGCGGAAACAGGACATACTGCTTCACATGCACCACAATCAATACAAATATCTGGATCAATATAGAATTGATCTTCTCCCTTTGCGATACAATCAACAGGACAAACATCTACACAATCCCCTGCTTTTTCATGCATACATGGTGAAGTTATAACGAATGGCATGGAATTTCCCCTCTCTCCATTTATAAATATTATTAAGATCTTATGCTGAGTAGTACTTCATTCATTCGATTTATATTTTCTCGGATCTTTACGGCACTTAAGTAATCAATCTTATCATGATAGCTTTCAGGCTGTTCCCTTTGCTCATCAATGGACATATGTTGATATTCATCAATGCCTCCTGTTGATGCTTGATAATCCTCCATTAAACTCGCTTCTAATTGTTGGACTAGATTGTTTATTCTATCCAAGCTTTGTGTCATGGAAATCGCAGTGTTGATGATTTCTTCGTCTGATTTTGTCAGTCTCTCCATTTGGCTATTCTGTTCTTGTAAATCATTTTTGATTTGCTGAAGCATAGTATCCTTGTCAGCGTCTACTTTCATATGATCCAGTATTTGTAACGTGTCGCCCATCAATATTTGCAATCTTTTTGAGGCGTTTTCCATAGAGATCCCACCTTTAAGTATTGTATCTATAAAATGTACATAAATTCTGCATAATATACATGTTCTTATGAGAGCTCTCGATACTTTCTAGGCGAAAAGCGAGTGATTTTTTTAAAATTGCGATGAAAGGATCGCAAATTATTGTATCCACAATTCATTGCAATTTCACCAATTGGCTGCTGACTATTTTTTAACTGATAACAAGCCTGTGATATTCGATATTGGGTTAGGTATTCGGTAAAAGTCATGTTCGTAATATGAACAAAAAGCTTCGAAAGGTAAGCATAATCATATTGCAGATGCTTTGCAACGGCTTTTAATGTGCAATCCTGACTATAATGGTTATCTACATAAAGCAATATTTTATGAAATACTTTCATCTTTGTGGAGTATGCAACTGGTGTTAATTTTGTGTTCTCTACTAAATTACCACATATATCATAAAGAAAACTTTTTTGACGATAAATAGAATTGAGCCCTTGCAAATTGGGTGTTTCCTTTAAATGAATCACATTGCTATCAGGGATAAAGCCCTTATAATTCATAAAAAAATGTCCTATTAATTCAGGTGAAAAAATAACAACACTAATATGGGAATGGTGGATTGTTTTAAATTCATGCATTTGGTTCGTAAAAATAAAGGCTGCATCATTTTTTTTTAGTATATACTCTTTTTGATCGACTCGGACGAATAGTTCCCCTTCGTTAACAATGATTAATTCATAGGCACGATGAAAGTGGAGAGGAAAGTTGAAATTCATGAGGGTGAATGTTTCAAAGGATTCTTTTTCTTCTACGCCGTGATTTTCGAAAAAAACCACTATCTTTTCCTCCTATCCAAAAACACTAATATTGTCTTAAATTATACTACATTTTGAATAGTAACAACTTTTTAAAGTTTCTATAATGAGGACAGAGTCACAATGAAGGAGGAAGAAAAGATGGCTGTAGAATATCACGTAGCAAAAAATGGTTCAGATCTAGGAGAGGGAACGACACAGAATCCATTTTTAACCATCAACAAGGCAGCTTCAGTTGCGGTTGCAGGAGACACCGTTATTGTGCATGAAGGGGAATATCGCGAATGGGTAAAACCGAAAAATTCGGGATTAAGCAATACAAGAAGAATTACCTATCAAGCTGCTGAAGGTGAAAAAGTAGTCATTAAAGGCTCTGAGCACATTCAAAATTGGCAGCAAGTAGAAGGTACTGTGTGGAAAACGGAACTCCCAAACTCATTCTTTGGAGAGTATAATCCCTATAAAGAAGAAATATTTGGCGATTGGATTGTCTATAATCCAGGCAGACATTTAGGGGACGTATACTTAAATGGTAAGTCTTTTTATGAAGCAGAGACATTAGAACAAGTTAAAAATCCTCAAAAGCAAACAGAAGTATTAGATCACTGGACGAAGAAGGTAGTTCCTGTACATAATCCTGATCAAACAGAGTATGTTTGGTTTACTGAGGTGAATGAAGACACAACAAGTATTTATGCTAATTTTCACGCTTATAATCCGAATGAAGAGTTAGTGGAAATAAATGTTCGAAAAGCTTGCTTCTATCCAGAAGAAACAGGCATTAATTATGTAACGGTAAAAGGGTTCGAGATGGCTCAAGCAGCAACACCATGGACACCGCCTACTGCTGATCAGCCAGGATTATTAGGTCCACATTGGAGTAAAGGCTGGATTATTGAAGATAATATCATCCACGATGCTAAATGTAGTGGCATAAGTCTTGGAAAAGAAGGCTCGACTGGAAATAACTATCGTACGAAGCGGAAAGATAAACCAGGCTATCAATATCAACTAGAATCTGTCTTCCTTGCGAGACAAGCTGGTTGGAGCAAAGAGAAGATTGGCTCCCATATCGTGCGAAATAACACCATCTATGATTGCGGACAAAATGGTGTTGTGGGGCATCTAGGCTGTGTATTTAGCGAAATCTATAACAATCATATTTATAATATTGCCTTAAAGAGAGAGTTTTACGGCCATGAGATTGCTGGTATCAAGCTCCATGCTGCGATTGATGTCCAAATACATCATAATCGTATTCATGATTGTTCATTAGGAACATGGCTAGATTGGCAAACACAAGGAACAAGAGTAAGCAGTAATCTTTATTATCGCAATAATCGTGATTTATTCGTAGAAGTTAGTAGTGGTCCTTATATTGTAGATCATAATATTTTAACAGCAGATTATGCTTTAGATAATCATGCCCAAGGTGGAGCATATATTAATAATTTAATTCGCGGAAAAATGGTCCACCGTAAAATGCTTGATCGTGCGACACCATATCATTATCCACATAGCACAGAGGTAGCAGGTTTTGCCGTTACGTATGGTGGCGATGATCGTTTTTACAATAATATCTTTGTTGGAGATGAGACGCTAGAAGATGTTGGTACAGCTCATTATAATGGCTATACAGCTTCCCTTGAGGAATATATTGAAACCGTTCACCAAGAGGACGGTGATCATGAATCATTTAATAAAGTAGAGCAACCGGTTTATATTAATCGTAATGCCTACTTAAATGGTGCGGAACCTTTTGAAAGGGAAGAGGAAAGATTAGTAGAAGATACATTTAATCCTAGCTTAAAGATAGTAGAAGAAGGAACAGAAGTATATTTATCTGTAGAACTCCCAGAGAACTTTGATAGCATTTTGGGCGAGGTGCAAACAACGCAAACACTTGAAAGAGTGCGCATTGTGGATGCTGACTTTGAAAATCCAGATGGAAGTGAAGTAGCCGTTAATACGGATTATTTAGGCGAATTACGAGAAGCTAAAAGTGTGTTAGGACCAATTAGCACATTGAAAAAAGGGAAGAATTATGTGAAGGTCTGGGGATAATGGAAAAAGCTCTAGCCAGTCATTTTTTGACTTGCTAGAGCTTTTGATGATTAATCAATCAATAATCTCCAATCCTAATAGAGCAGAAAATTGAATGGCTTGATAAGTAGAAACCTTACAGCCTCTTAAATCTGATGGAGATACCATTAATGATTGGAAAGTAGATGTACTAATGTCGACTCCATTAAGGGAGGTCCTTTCAAAATTTACCCCGTCCAAAACACACTTATTAAATTCAACGTTCTTAAAGCCACAATCGTAAAAATCAGATGATTCTACTGGTGAGTCTTGAAACCGAACTTTTTCTAATTTGGAGCTCCCAAATGCCGCTAAATTTAATAAAGAATCATTAAATTGAACATTTCTAAGCCGAGAGTCGGTAAAATCGACACCTAATAATTTACAATTGCTGAATGTACATTTGTGTATAGAAGAAATGCTCATTTTCGCGTTAGAGAAATCACAGTTTTCAAATATAACATCTGTCATGTCGATTCCAGAAAAATCAGTGTGGATAAATTTGCAATTTTTAAGAACCATTTTAGATAATCGTACTTTATTTAATACTTCATCGTTAAAGACTGAATGTTGAACTTGGCACATTTCTAGCTCTAAATCTTCCTCATATAAAATATCGTGAAAATTCCTTGCAGGTAAATCTGCTGGAATTTTTGGTGCTTCGATTTTCATATAATTACCCCTCTCCAGTTAAGTTCCTGTGTGATAACTATATGAAAAGATGGATATAATTTAAAGACTGTATTTTTTTAAGAATTTATGTACAAGTATAAAGTCGATGGAGAGAATGAGGATACAATTGGAAGTGAAAATGGGCTATTTTAGCTTTATTCGTTTTTTAGAGAGCAAAGAAATGATCCAAAAAACGCAGATATTATCCAAACCGCCAAAAATAGGAATCAATGCAAAATATGCTTTCAAAAAAGAGGCTGGGACATAAGCATTTCAACTAATAATAAACACGAACATTTATGCAATTCATATGCATTGGTGTTCGTGTTTATTGGTTTGAAAAAGGTTTAAAAACGAAGTGGAATGGAGCGGAGGACGCTCGACTCCTGCGGGAAATAGAGGAAAGGCTGAGACCCCGCAGCTGAGGAGGCTTAGCTTCCTCCCCGCGGAAAGCGAGCGTCTGTAGCGCAATGGAACGACCTAGTTTTTACACTTGACTATATTAAAAAACAAAGATAACCATCATGAGAAAGTAGCTTTATTTAAGAGCTAAATTAGAAATTTTTCGTCTTTAAATATTAGTTATTTAGTTTTGTCCCAGCCTCCTTACAAAAAATTTTCACCCCGAAATAGCCACTGAAAAGAACGCAACAATACCTAATATAGTTAAAAGTTGGAAAATAATCCCGATTACACTACATATTAAACCAGCTGTTGCAAAACCTCTCCCATTTTCATTCGTTCTGTTGATTTCATTAACTGCTTTTCTCGAATAAACAATGCTGATAATTCCTAAGATAAGACCAATGAAGGGAATTAATAACGATAATATACCAAAAGTTAACGAAATGACTGAATTAGTGTTTGTTTGATTGTCCATGGCACGCTCTGCTCCTTTCTATCCATTACTTGTTTTATTTGACTCTTAACGGGCAGTAAACATCCAAATCGCTAAGGAAAAACCCCAACTGATGGAAGTTTTCTTTATTTAATGAGTATGTTTCATGTTTATGTAATGTAATACGAATAACTGCGAATAATGTTTCAGGAGGATTTCTATCATTCTTTCTACAATGGTTCACATAACTTCATTTAATCAAGGAAAACTAATCAATGGAGGTGAATAGTATGTCAAAAAGAAAAGCAGACCCATCAACAATTGGTTTAGGCTCTACCCAACCGGAAGGACAAGGAACAACTAAAAAGGAAACGGGAAGAGCAAAGGCAGATTCTTCTCGAAAAAAACAAAAGAAGTCTTAATGATTAGTAACGAGAGCAAACAGGCGGAAGCAATTCCACCTGTTTTTGTATTTCATGTGGTGATGCTAGTCAATTTATATAGGCACCTATATTAGATAAGCGCTTTTAATCGGGGAATTTTTTTCTATTATCTTTTGCTATTATTTTTTTAACTGAAAGTTTTGAAAGCTTTTCGGGGTAACACCTGTATATTTTTTAAATGTCTTTGTAAAATAGCTTTGATCATGGAAATTAAGTAGCGTTGAAATTTTAGAGATGGAAAAATCCGAGAACTGAAGCAAAGACTTAGCTTCCTCAATTTTTGAACGTTGTATATACTCCGAAAGTGATATGCCCACTTCTTTTTTAAATAGAGAAGACAAGTAATTTGGATGCATATCATTTAATTCTCCAAGTGAAGTTAGATTAATTTCCTCATAAAGATGGTTGAAAATATAATTCAAGCAATTATTAATCGGCTTAGAATGTTTTATTTGTCGCTCTTTTCGGACACGTTCTGCAAAATCACTCATTGCTGTTATCATATAAGATTCGACACTACGGCTATCTTTTATATCTTCAATATTTTGGATATATAAGTCGCTTAATGTATATGCCGTTTCATAAGGGAGTCCTCCATCAATGGCAGCCCTTGTTGCTAAAGTAATACCAGATATCGCGAGGTTTTTTTTATGCCTCAGGTGACTTTTTGCCAAGATTCCAAAATGATTATCTTGATTAATTAGTTTCCAATTTTTTAGAAAATCTTCTTTCCTTCCTCTGGTTATGTGCTGAAGTAGTGTTTGTTCAAATATAAGCGGATGATGAAATGATAAATTTTGCCGTCTGGAAGAGATGCTAATGTATGGTTCCTCTTGTGTAAGTACAGTGATTTTTAGAGAACGGTCGTTTTCAATAATTTTATAAGGATCTAAATTTTTTTGATAAATCATGTAGTACAGATGAGCCATTAACTGGTGAAATTTTAAATTTGAAAAAACAGGAAGAGAATTATAGTAATTTAATAACGCTTCCTTTTGTAAATTTTTAAATTTATTACTTGAATCGTTTAATAGTGGTTTTAGCATATCATTCGTAATAGTTGAATTAACAGTAGGTCCAACGATTAATAAATGTTTTTCCTCGTTTTTCCTTTGAATAATAATTGTAAAAAAGTGTTCAAATAACTCAGTTGAACGATAAACAGGAAAGTTTACTGGGTCTTCCTCTTCCATTGCTAGATCAAAAAGCATCTCATTTATAGGGGAAAGTGGATTTTCAGCAAGTTGTCCATATTCAAAAATCACTTCCTTATTCATATTTAGAAGGGATAGATTGATGTCAAATAATGGATGAATCGATTGGCAGATATAATTCAAATTTTTAAATTCCATGATAACCTCCAGGATGAGAAAGGTTTTATTCAAATATCAAGAGTGTAATCGAATCCATTCTTTAAATATTACAAGAATTATTAAGATTATACCATAATTATAAAAATTGGATACGTATAATCAGTAATATAGAAAACGTTTTCTAATAAAGTTTGGAGGATTTAAATTGTTATATAGAGATTTGAAAACATTAATAGAAAAGATGACATTAGAGGAAAAAGCAAGTTTATGTTCAGGACTAGACTTTTGGCATATAAAAGGGATTGATAGATTAGGTATTCCTTCTATTATGATTACAGATGGTCCACATGGTCTTAGAAAACAACAAAAAGGAGCAGATCATCTAGGATTATTTGATAGTATACCAGCAACTTGTTTTCCATCTGCTGTGGGATTAGCAAGTACTTGGGATAAAAAGTTAATAGAAAAGGTTGGGGTTGCACTTGGGGAAGAATGCCAAGCAGAAGATGTTGCCATTCTATTGGGACCTGGTGCAAATATAAAACGATCTCCGCTTTGTGGAAGAAATTTCGAATATTTTTCAGAGGATCCATATCTTTCATCTGAAATGGCAGCAAGTCATATTAGTGGGGTGCAAAGTCAAGGTGTTGGAACGTCACTGAAACATTTTGCAGCTAATAATCAAGAGCATCGTCGAATGTCTACTGATGCTTTAATAGACGAAAGAACTCTTCATGAAATTTATTTAGCTAGTTTTGAAAACGCTGTTAAAAAAGCTCAGCCTTGGACTGTAATGTGTGCTTATAACAAAATAAATGGTAGTTTTGCTTCCGAAAATGAATATCTCTTAACAGATGTTTTGCGGGATACGTGGGGATTTGAAGGTTTTGTTGTATCTGACTGGGGTGCAGTAAATGAACGCGTTAAGGGTCTAGAAGTTGGGTTGGAGCTAGAAATGCCCTCAAGTGCCGGCATTGGAGAAGCTAAAATCGTGGAAGCAGTACGAAATGGTTCTCTTGCTGAAGAAAAGCTAAATCTATCTGTTGAAAGAATTTTAAAAGTTATCCTTATGGCTATAGATAATAAGAAGGACAATGCTAATTATGATAAGGATAAACATCATCAGCTTGCGAGAGAAGTTGCAAGAGAAAGTATGGTTTTGTTAAAAAATGAAGATGAAATTCTGCCATTAAAAAAAGAGGGCATTATTTCAGTTATTGGTTCACTTGCTAAAAAACCAAGGTATCAGGGGGGCGGAAGTTCTCATATCATACCAACTAAACTTGACAATATTGTAGAAGAAATCCAGAAAAGTGCTGGAAATAACGTAATAATTCAGTACGCAGATGGTTATGAGCTAGATAATGATGGAGTTAATGATAATTTGTTGGAAGAAGCAAAAGAAAATGCAGCCAATTCAAATCTTGCCATTGTATTCGTTGGTTTACCTGAACGCTATGAATCAGAAGGCTATGACAGAACCCATTTATCCATTCCAGAAAATCATAGAATACTAATCGAAGAAATTGCAAAGGTACAAGATAATATAGTTATTGTATTAAGTAATGGGGCACCGGTTGAAATGCCATGGATAAATAAAGCAAAAGGAATAGTAGAAGCTTATCTAGGGGGGCAAGCCATGGGAGGGGCAGTTGCTGATTTATTATTTGGCGATGTGAATCCGAGTGGCAAATTAGCTGAAACATTTCCTATGAAATTACAGGATAATCCTTCCTATCTGAACTTTCCAGGAGATGGCGATAGTGTCGAATATAGAGAAGGGATATACGTTGGCTATCGCTATTATGATAAAAAAGAAGTGGAACCACTATTTCCATTTGGTTTTGGACTAAGCTATACAAATTTTGAATATAGCAATTTAATTATTCAAAAGAAGCAAATAAAAGATACAGAAAATGTTACAGTTCAAGTTAATGTAAAAAACATCGGAGACATTTCCGGAAAAGAGATTGTTCAATTATACGTAAAAGATAATGTGAGTAAGGTTACTCGTCCTCAAAAAGAATTAAAAGGATTTGAAAAAATAGAATTGCTTCCTGGTGAAGAGAAAACCATTACATTTATGTTAGATTACCGTTCATTTGCTTATTACGATGTAGATTTACATGATTGGTATGTGGAATCAGGAGAGTTTGATATATTAATTGGGAAATCTTCGAAGGAAATAGTATTATCCGAAAAGATATATGTTGAATCGGCAAATAATAAACATCGAAAAATTCATCGTAATACAACGATAGGTGATTTGTTGGGAGATCCTTTGTTAGGACCAAAAGCCAAACCATTTATAAAGGATTTAATTAAAAAGAGCACCGTCTTTAATATGGATGCAGACCAAAATGAGGAATCGGAAATGATGGAGGCAATGCTTAATTATCTGCCTTTACGAGGACTGATTAATTTTAGTGGTGGAGCTGTAACCGAGCAAGAAATTACAACGATTATAGATGTATTGAATGAATAGAAAAAAGGTCCATGGTAATCTTGACTGGCTGCTGGATACGGCAGCCTCTATCAAGATTAAACCATATATCATTCCAAAATGTAACCGATTTCTAAATGAGATAGGAGTTGATAGAGATGAACGCTGAACAGAAAAAACTTGAGGATAGTGTAATAGAAAGTAGTAATGAAAAATTGAAAGGAAAAGAGAAATTCTCATATGGCTTAGGGAATTTAGCTGCTAATTTATTAATAACAACGGCTAATACCTTTATCATTTATTTTTATACTGAAATAGCAGGAATTGCAGTTGCGACAGTTGGAACAATGCTCATGATTGCGCGTATCTTTGATGGTGCAACTGACTTAGGAATGGGTTTACTTGTGGACAAAACTCGATCGAAATATGGAAAGGCGCGTCCATGGCTATTATGGATGGCGGTACCATATGGATTAGCTATAATAATATTATTTAGCGCACCTGAACTTGGAGATACAGGTAAAATCATATATGCATTTGCAACCTATACGCTTGCACTTAGTTTTATTTATACTGCAACTAATGTACCATTTAACTCGATGATTGGAACACTCACACAAAATCAAATAGAGCGTGGTCAACTTTCTGTCTTCAGAACTGCTTTTGGCTTTATCGGAGCATTAGCAGTATCAATGTTAACTTTGCCAATAGTAGAATTTTTTGGGGATGGGAAAAAGGGATGGACATTAATGGCGATTACGTATGGAGTTTTAGCAATAGCTATTTATCTATTTGTCTTTAAGAATACACGTGAAAGAGTGTTCTCAGAGCTAACAGATAAAGACAATAAGAAGGATACCATACCAATTAAAGAAGGAGTAAAAACATTATTTAAGAATAAATATTGGCTGATTACAATTAGTATCATGCTTATTTCCTTTATTAATTCTGGTTTAAATGGAGTTAATGTTTTTTATGCACAGTACATTCTTGGCGACTCAAATTATGTTGGTGCAATGGGATTTGCATCCTTCCTACCAATTATAGGTATGATGCTGTTTATGGGTCCACTCATGAAGAAATTTAGCAAACGTGATTTGACTATCGCAGGAACTGTTGTAACAATATTGTCTTCCTTTATCATTATGATCGATCCTACCAGTTTTACTATAGTAATGTCGGGATTAATTATAAGAGGGATTGGAGGAGCACCAATGCTAGCTGCAAGTTTTGCTATGCTAGGTGATACAGTGGATTATGGGGAATGGAAAACAGGAATTCGAAATGAAGGAATTACATTCAGTGCTGGGACGTTTGGTGAAAAGGTTGGTACAGGAATAGGAGGAATGTTACTCGGAGTTTTAATGGGGATTGGTGGTTACGTCGGTGGACAATCTACTCAAACTGCGGAAGCATTATCAGCCATTAAAGCAGTATTTATTTATGTACCAATGTTTGTTGGTGTTATTGCCATAATCTTGTTGCTTTTTTATAAACTTGATAAAGAGCACCCACAAATCGTTGCGGATTTACAGGTTAGAAAAGAGAAGTAACTATAGAAAAGATCGAATACTCTCCTACTGTATGGTATATGGAGAGTATTCGAGTATACGGAAGAGAGGTTAAATTAGTGATAATAAGTAGTTTAAAAACAAATAGTATTACAAATCCATTAGGTTTTTATTTAAAATATATTAGCTTTTCTTGGATTACAGAACAGGGAACATCGACATCAACAAAACAGGTCGCAGCAAAGGTAGAAGTGTCTAAAACGATAGATTTCCGTAAATTGATATTTGATAGTGGGAAAAGTGACGAGATTAGTAGCTTAGCATACACTCCGGATTTTGTTCCTGAACCAAGGACGCGATATTTTTGGAGAGTAACTGTTTGGGGAGATAAAGGGGAAGAGGTAGTAAGTGATGTAGCTTGGTTTGAAACTGGAAAAATGGATGAACCTTGGCGTGGCAATTGGATTACACCGAATATAGAGAAGGAATGTCATCCGATAATTCGTAAAAGTTTTGAATTATCTAAAGAAGTTACTTCTGCAAGAATATATATTTCAGGTGTAGGACTTTATCATTTTGAAATTAATGGTACTCGTGTTGGCAAGGAGTTATTTACTCCGGGTTATAATGCATATGAATTTTGGATGCAATACCAAACATATGATATAACTAATCTTTTAACAAATGGTAGTAATGCAATTGGAGTTAGCCTAGGAAATGGATGGTATAAAGGGCGTTTTGGATTTGATGGTGGCTATCACGAATTGTATGGAGAGAAGTTTGCGCTTATTGCTGAGATGATTATTACGTATGCTGATGGATCTAGTATGGTGATTGGAACTGATGAAAGCTGGAAATCCTATATATCTCCAATTGAATTTAGCGGTATATACGATGGAGAAATATATAATGCAAATAAAGAAATAGAAAATTGGTCTCAGCCATATTTTAACGATGACAATTGGTATGATGTATCAATTACTGAAATAAATACGGAAAAATTACAAGAGCGGCTAAGTCTTCCAGTATTAATTAAGGAAGAAAGAAAGCCTATAGATATTATCCATACTCCAGCTGGAGAAACGGTGCTTGATTTTGGCCAGAACATGACTGGTTGGGTTCGGCTTAATGTGAAAATCCCAAAAGGAGAAAAGATTATTCTGCAATATGGAGAAATACTTCAAGATAACTGTTTTTATAGGGAAAATCTTAGAACAGCAAAAGCAGAGTATGCTTTTATTTCCGATGGTACTGAAAGAGAAATTCAACCCCACTTTACTTTCTTTGGTTTCCGCTATGTAAAGCTTATTGGTTTTTCTAATGAAATAAAGATCGGCGATTTTACTGCCTGTGTAATTTATAGTGACCTTCAGGAAACAGGAACGATTGAAACTTCGAACAATGATGTTAATCAGCTATTTCAAAATGCGCTTTGGGGACAAAAGGGTAACTTCTTAGATGTACCTACAGATTGCCCACAACGTGATGAAAGAATGGGATGGACAGGAGATGCGCAAATTTTTGCATCTACTGCTTGTTACAATATGACTTCTTCCGCTTTTTATCAAAAGTTTATGTATGACTTACGTGAAGAACAAATTAGAATTGGTGGTTCTGTGCCGTTCATTGTGCCAACTATTAAACCAGAAAATGACCCAGGATTTGTCACTGGGCATGGCTCTTCGGCATGGGGAGATGCGGCAACAATCATTCCATGGACATTATATTTGCATTATGGAGATAAGCAATTATTAATAGAACAATTTCCGATAATGAAGGATTGGGTAGATTATATAAGAAAAATAGACGATAAATCTGGTTCTAAACGGCTATGGAAGGAAGGGTTTCATTTTGGCGATTGGTTAGCTCTAGATGGAAAAGATCCTCAAGGTATGATGGGAGGAACAGACCCTTATTATATTGCTACAGCATATTATTATTATTCAACACGACTTGTGGCAAAAGTAGCAAATATAATAGAGGAGACGGAATTATCTGACGAATACCATGCATTGGCAGATGAAATTAAAGCAGCTATCAATAGAGAATATTTTACCCAAAATGGGAGAAGTGCTATTAATACACAAACTGCATTGATTGTTGCTCTTTCCATGGACTTAGTTGCAGAGAATAAACGTTTGCGGATCGTGGAGGATTTAAAAATGAAGCTATTGGAAGATGGTTTACATTTAAATACAGGGTTTGTCGGTACGCCATATCTATGTGACGTTTTATCGAAAAATGGATTGAATGATTTTGCTTATACATTATTATTGAATGATGATTTTCCAAGTTGGCTATACGCAGTTAAAATGGGAGCAACCACAATTTGGGAACGTTGGAATTCTGTTTTGCCAGACGGTAGCATTAGTGGAACTGGAATGAACTCTTTGAACCATTATGCGTACGGTTCTATTATTGAATGGATGTATCGGCATATGTGTGGAATTAATCCAACGGAGGATGCCCCAGGATTTAAAAAGATTAGATTTGAGCCAAAGCCTAATGGTCAATTAAAGTATGCAAAGGCTACTTTGCAATCAGCTTCAGGCTTCATTGAAAGTGGATGGGAAATAAAGTCAAGCAATTCCATGACTTTTAGGTTTAGAGTTCCATTTAATACGTCTGCGGAAGTGTTACTACCATATGCAAATCGTAAAATAATTATGCTAGATGGAAAGAAACTTATAGACTGTAGCATTTATTCTAAACAAGAGGGAGACAATGTAATTTGTGAATTAACACCTGGATATTATGTTTTTGAATATATTTCAACACGAGAATACACATTATTATTAACGACATCAAGCAGTATTAAAGACTTTTTAGGAACAAATGAAACAAGAGATATCCTTTATCAGGTATTTCCAAATCTAACTGATAATCCGTTTGTTTTGCAACATATCGAAAAACCGTTATATGAACTGGCACAAGTTCCAATTGTTTCTATGTTTGTGACAGAAGATAAATTAGAAGAATTAAAAAAAAGACTAGAATTAACGGCGATTGTTAAATAGGGGAAAAATACTCCATATTAACATTGATACTTTATTGATATATTTATTTTTAATAGTTTTATTCACTAGTGTCGCATAAATAAGTTCTGAATTTTCAGTTTTAAATTCCCTCAATTTTTAAGAAAAAATGAAAACATCAAAACTAAGGTAGTAAACATCCTTTTTTTTACTATAACTTGAGACTTAACCAACAACGACTGTTACAGCCCTTATGGCACGCACTTTCCTTTGATTTTGCGTAACCAAATGTTTGCGGATTTCCAGAGAGCTGCTTTTAAATAGCGACTAATTTGTAAATAACTTCGGTCGCTATTCGAGTTCAACTGGGCCAATACGTTCAAACAATACACAATCATCGCTATATACACTTGATTGTGTACAGCTTGCTCACTATGACCATAGAACTTTTTGATATTCAAATGTTGTTTCATCCATTTGAAAAAGAGTTCAATCGCCCAACGTGATTTATAGATTTCTGCGATTTCGTCTGCACTTAAATCAAATCGATTCGTTAGTAACGTTAGCTCTTTGCCTTTTGTATCAAGTAATTTCAGTCGACGAAACACGTTTTCTGAACGGTTTTGAGTTGTACCAATCACCACCATATCATCCGATAAAACCGTGGAATGTGTAGGCAGTGTAAATGATTCAAGTACTCGTACTACGGCATTTTTGCGAAGTCTTGTGACAAAGAAATAGCCATCATCCGTCATGCGATCAAAACGTTCGTAGTCTAAATAACCACGGTCGAATACGTACATGCATTCTTTGTCGTCAATGAATATTTCTAGCTGACCTCGATCGTGTTCGATGGCATTCGTAAGCACTCCTTTATCTGGATAAGAGAAACCCTTTTCCATGAACACGAGGCGTAAGTGAAGCTTTACACCCGATTTTGTCTTTCGAAACTCTGCCCACGTATGATTGGTTAAATTAAGTGGGAGTGTACTCGAATCAATGATTTTCAGTGGTGTCGAAATCTTTCTTCGTTTTTCAAAATCTGTTTTCTTGTGGATTTGGGCGACCAAATCTAAAAAAATCGTTTGAAAGAACTCAGTTGGAATTGTATTGATTCGTCTTCCTAATTGGGAGAAGCTAATCGAGTTCAACCCTGTAGCACATTGCAAATCGTCTGAAAATACAGCGTCACTCAAAGCCCGTAAACTCTCGGTTTCATGGAGCTGCGCATACAAAAGTAATTTCAAAAAGGAAGCCATATAAAGCTTCTTTGTATAGTAGTTTAATTGATGTGTTTTCACCTGTTCTTCTAATAATGTCTGATTAAGCGGTGAAAACCATTGTTCAAATGATGTTTTTCGTGTAAACTTATCCATGCGTATGTCCTTTATTGTGGATTTGGATAGGTTACTACCACCAAACCATTATAAAGGATTTTTTTATGGAAAAATCAAGTTGCAGAAAATTCAGTTTTAAAATTTGTGTTGAATTATTTTAGAGCGACACTAGTGAGTTTTATTACATTTTAAAATGTAATTTATCAACACAGTTGACAACTTCAACTGTGTTGTTATATAATTATCTCGAATTCAAGATAATTGAAAAGGAGATTATCATGGATAATAAGGAATTATTAACATATGATGAAGATTTATCTTTAAAGGTATTTGTCGTTTTATCGAGAGCTTTGCAATCGATTAAGAAACGAGTAGAAGAAGATATAAAGTGTCTTGGCCTAAATCCAACAGAGTTTTCTGTTCTTGAATTAATCTACAGCAAAGGGGAGCAGCCTATTCAAAAGATTGGTGAGAAAGTGCTGATTGCAAGTAGTAGCATTACTTATGTTGTAGATAAATTAGAGAATAAAAAATTAATAAGAAGAAAGCCATGTCCTAAAGATCGCCGAATAACTTATGCGGTTATTACCGAAGAAGGAACCGAACTAATGGACAAAGTCTTTCCAAAACATAAAGCAGCGATGAGAGAGATATGTGGCGGACTGGAAACAAAAGAAAAAGAAATGCTGATTGAACAGCTGAAAAAACTAGGTCTTCATGCACAAAGTATGTAATTTTTTTAAAAAATATATCTCGAATTAATAATATTTTAATTCGTACTAATAGTAACATTTAATGAAAATCACATAAATGATTTTCTATCTATTATCTAATATTAACTAATAAGCAGAATGATAAAAGAATGGGAGTGAATAGAAATGACGAAAAAAACAAGTGGAATTCACCATATTACAGCCATCGTAGGTCATCCACAAGAGAACGTTGACTTTTATGCAGGAGTATTGGGATTACGTTTAGTAAAACAAACAGTCAACTTTGATGATCCAGGAACCTACCATTTATATTTTGGAGATGAGGGGGGAAATCCAGGAACAATCATTACTTTTTTTCCATGGGTTGGTGCACGCCAAGGTGTAATTGGAGATGGGCAAGTTGGAGTAACCTCTTATGTTGTTCCAAAAGGTGCACTTCCATTTTGGGAAAATCGATTAGGAAAGTTTCATATTTCTTTTACCAAAACAGAGCGTTTTGGAGAAACGTACTTGGCGTTTACTGATCCTCATGGATTATTGCTAGAAATTGTGGAAAGAGAAGCAGGAAAAAACAATAGCTGGCAATTTGGCGAGATATCGCCTGAACATGCAATTAAAGGATTTGGCGGCGCTACTCTTTTATCCAAACAACCAGATAAGACAGCGGAAGTTTTAGAAAAGGTAATGGGATTTGAAAAGGTTGGAGAAGAAGGAGAATATGTTAGATTCCGTTCTTTCAGCGATATTGGAAATGTCATTGATCTTAAAGTAACTACAGGTAGTAGTGGTTCAATGGGTGTTGGAACCGTGCACCACATTGCTTTTAGAGCAGTGGATGATGAAGATCAATTAGATTGGCAAAAGCATGTTTCAGCAAATGGATATCAGGTTACACCAGTTCAAGACCGAAACTATTTTAACGCAATCTATTTTAGAGAGCATGGGGAAATTCTTTTTGAAATTGCAACAGATCCTCCAGGCTTTGCAATTGATGAATCCCAAGAAAAAATGGGAGACAATTTAATGCTGCCAAGTCAATATGAGCAATATAGAGAGCAGTTAGAACGAAGATTAATACCAATTGAGGTAAGAAATCTCGATTAACTTTGTAAAGGATGATTTGATGCATTCCATTGACCCAAATACGATTTCTGAAAGAGAAAATTATAAATTTCTAATTGGAAGCATCGTTCCAAGGCCAATTGCCTTTGTTACTAGTTTATCAGAAGAAGGCGTCTTAAATGGAGCTCCTTTTAGCTACTTTAATATTGTATCATCCAATCCTCCGATGGTTTCTTTATCAATCCAGCGTTCCAATGGGAAGCAAAAGGATACAGCAAGAAACATTTTAAACAAAAAGGAATTTGTTATTCATATTGTGGATGAACAAAATGTCGAGCAAATTAATCAAACGGCAGCAACCCTTTCTCCAAGTGAAAGCGAGATAGAATTGGCGGGCTTAACACCAATTGAAAGCAGAAAAATCACTGTGCCTGGCATCAAGGAAGCAAAAATTCGGTTGGAATGCGTGCTAGAACACGCATTAGAATTGGGGGATAAACATGCCCAGCCTGGCTGTGATTTTCTTATCGGTAGAGTGGTACAATACCATATCGAGGAAGATATTTACGAGGAAGGCAGAATTAATCCAAGAGGGTTAGGTGCAGTCAGCAGATTAGCAGGAAATGATTATGCAAAAATTGGAGAAATCTTCACAAAAGAAAGACCAAAATAATTTCTTTGAAGGGGGGAGGATAAGGATGGCAAAGTCAGTAGGGATTCATCACATTACAGCTATGGTAAATGATGCCCAAAGAAACATTGATTTTTATGCAAGTGTTCTTGGATTAAGATTAGTGAAAAAAACGATTAATTTTGATCGTCCTGAAGTATATCATCTATATTTTGGGAATGAAACTGGCAATCCAGGCACAGTCATCACCTTCTTTCCATGGGAAAAACAGTTGAAGGGCAGAATTGGCACAGGGCAAGTTGGGGTTACAAACTATGTCATTCCAGTTGGTTCCAGTGAGTTTTGGGAAAGGCGGCTTCAACGGTTTGCCGTGGAAGTGGAAAGTTCCAGTAGATTTGACGAAAAGTATTTACAGTTTACTGACCCAGATGGACTTCTCATCGAATTAGTAGAACGAAAGGAAGGGCCACTAAATAATTGGCAAATAGGTGATATTCATTCATCTGTTGCGATTAAAGGATTCGGCGGGGCAACGTTAAATTCTGCTCAGCCAAATAAAACCGCAGAAGTGCTTGAAGATATATTAGGTTTTACATGTGTTGGAGAAGACGCCGGGTATCTGCGTTTTTCATCTGATTCATATATAGGCAATGTGATTGATATAAAATTATCTCCAACCGTTCGTGGTCTCATGGGAGCAGGTACGGTCCATCATATTGCTTGGCGTGCAAGAGATGAACAAGAGCTTCAGCAATGGAGGTCCACTCTAATAGAAAAGGGATATTATCCAACAGAGCTTAAAGACCGAAACTATTTTAAAGCATTATATTTTCATGAAGAAGGCGGCATCCTCTTTGAAATAGCTACAGATGGACCTGGATTTGCTGTAGACGAACCATTAAGCAATCTAGGGGAGAAGCTTATGCTACCTGATTGGCTAGAGGAAAAAAGAACGGAGCTTACAGCTTCTTTGCCCAATGTGCAAGTTGGAATTCTTGAGGAGGAGAAAGAATGAAACATATTTTCAATAAAGGAAAAGATCCCAAAAAGCCCACATTATTGATGCTGCATGGGACAGGTGGATCAGAATTAAATTTATTGCCTCTTGCAGGGATGATCGATGATGAAGCTTCTGTGCTAAGTGTGCGCGGAAATATTTTAGAAAATGACATGCCACGTTTTTTCAAGCGTTTAGCAGAAGGTATCTTTGATGAAGAGGATTTAATTTTTCGCACAAAAGAATTAAATGAATTTCTGGATGAAGCTGCCAAAAAATATGAATTTGACAGAGATAATGTTATTGCAATTGGTTATTCTAATGGTGCTAATATTGCAGCAAGCTTATTATTCCATTATCAGGATGCGTTAAAAGCAGCGATTCTTCATCATCCAATGGTTCCGAGAAGAGGAATTACTCTTCCTGATTTAACAGGAAAAGGAATATTTATTGCAGCAGGTACAAATGACCCTATTTGTTCACCAGAAGAATCAACAGAGTTACAATCATTGCTTGCGGCTGCCAATGCCAATGTTGAAATGCATTGGGAAAATAAAGGCCATCAACTAACAGCACAAGAAGTTGAAGCAGCTGCTAAATGGTATGCGACATTCGTTTAATAGCTAATCTAGTTAAAAGAGAAATAACAATCATAAATTTCTAATAATAGGGAATAAGAAGAACAGCTAACATTGAAATATCCTTTCAGTGGAGGTGGCTCTTATAAGTTTCCGTTAATAAATAAAAGCAGGTGTACTTATGGGATTTTTAAACAAATTATTTGGAAAATCAAAGGAGATGGAAAGCATGTCAAATGTTAAAGTAGCAGTCGTTTTTTATAGTATGGGTGGAACAAACTATCAACTAGCACAATGGGCAGCAGAAGGAGCAAAAGAAGCAGGAGCAGAAGTTAAAGTAGTAAAAGTACAAGAATTAGCTCCACAAACTGTTATCGACAGCAATGAAGCGTGGAAAGCAACTGTGGATGCAACAAAAGACGTTCCTGTTGCATCATCAGAAGATATTGAATGGGCAGATGCCATTATTTTCAGCGTTCCTACACGATTTGGTACAATGCCATCTCAAATGAAGCAATTCATTGATTTACAAGGTGGATTATGGGCAACAGGAAAAACGGTTAACAAAGTAGTGAGTGCGATGACTTCTGCTCAAAATCCACATGGTGGTCAAGAAGCAACATTATTGTCTCTATATACTTCGATGATGCATTGGGGGGCAATTATTGCTACTCCAGGTTACACAGATCCAGTTCTTTTCGGAGCAGGTGGAAATCCATATGGAACAAGTGTAACAGTTGGACAAGACGGTAAAATGATTGAAGACGTTCAAGGAGCTGTAAAACACCAAGCAAAACGTACTGTTACAGTTGCTGAGTGGGTTAAAAAAGGAAATCAATAATATCTAAGATGTGGTAAGAAAATAACAGGAGTAGTAATGGTTATGAGTTCGTTTTTTGAGTTCAAAAACTAAATATACAAATACAATTAACAGTCCAATTCGTATCTGAATTGGACTTCTTCTATTTTAGGTTACTTTATTAAGATATAAGTGAATCCTCACCTCAATTCTTAAACATTATGCCTGTTTCACAGAAGTTATTGTCAGCCTGTTAGTACGTAAGATAAATAACAAGTTTTGTAAATTAGTAAGAAAAGGTAATGACAACGCAGGTTCTTTTAGTGTAAAATTACACTGTAGTTAGGGGGGTGAGAAAATGAAAAAAGTCTATAAACTGTTAACGAGTTTAGCGGTTATATTATGTATTGTTTTTGCATATGTACAATATAAATTCATTTCTACTGAAAATGCAGTTGAAAAATATTTAATAATTACCGAAAAACATACGAAAGATACCATAAAAAAAGACTCTTTTATAGCCAATTTACCTGGAAATAAAAATTGGATGGTATCTGTAAAAATCAAAGGAGATTCTAAAACTTATTTTTATTTTTTGAATCGTAATGATAAAGTTGTTTTGGAATCTTATGTGGAAAATGGAGTGGAACATGTTCTAAACCAAATAATGAATTAGAGAGAGGTAATTCTTTCAAAATGCTTGGGAAATATAAGCTCCAAGCATTTTCCTTTGCTAATGAACCTAGTAAGTTGTTTGTTAATAGAATACGAATTGATATATGTGGGACACCGTTTATTCGAATTTTGCATATTAAAATCGAACCCGTTATAATAATGAATTTACATGAAAAGGCTTTATTATCACAAAAATAAAAAAAGGGAATTTTTTATATTGACACTAAGTTAAAATAACTTTATGATGAAAAAAGTAATTCCGACTATATTAATGGGGAAAGGGTGTTTTAGAGTGGAAACTTCAGCAAACGTTCAATCTACTCAAAATGCAAAGAGTCTACCTGAACATCAAAAAGGACTAAAGGCTCCTCAGATGCCTTTAATCATCGGTGGACTTATTGTTGCAGCAATTCTACTAGTCTACTTAATAATGACACAAAAGAGTATGCAGCCTATATTATTGGTTTTAGGTCTTTTACTTGGTTATACATTGTTTCATGCTCGTTTTGGCTTCACATCAGCATTTCGCAGACTTGCATCAGTTGGTAATGGGCAAGCATTGCGTGCGCATATGCTAATGTTAGCAGTGGCAGTAACGTTATTTGCACCAATCTTAGCATACGGCATTTCATTCTTTGGAACAGGAGCAACAGGTTATGTATCACCAGTTGGTGTTAGTCTTGTTGTCGGTGCCTTCATGTTTGGAATTGGAATGCAGCTAGGCGGCGGATGTGCATCCGGTACCTTGTATGCAGTAGGCGGGGGACGTTCCGTTGCGTTTGTAACGCTATTATTCTTCATCATTGGTTCAACAATTGGAGCGGCTCATCTGTCATTTTGGACAGATGATCTACCATCTTTTGCACCGATTTCATTAGCAACATCAACAGGTCTTGGCTATGGTGGAGCTTGGCTTGTATCAATCATATTATTTGGGGTAATTGCATGGATTACGTTGGTTGTGGAAAGAAAAAGAAAAGCACCAAAAATGGCTCCACTTCCAACAACAACAGGCTGGAAACGAATTTTCCGCGGTTCTTGGCCATTATTTGCAGCAGCAATCGTGTTAGCTGTACTTAACGCTTTAACATTAATGACTCGTGGTACGCCATGGGGAATTACCTCTGCTTTTGCCTTATGGGGTTCAAAAGTAGCGCAATTCTTCGGAATGGATGTAACGAGCTGGGGATTCTGGCAAGGAGCGAATGCACAAGCTTTAGAAGCATCTATTTTTGCAGATTCAACTACAATCCTTAATTTTGGAGTAATCCTTGGTGCCTTTTTAGCATCAGCTGCAGGTGGACTATTTAAATTTTCAAAAGTGACACTTGGAAATGTGCTTGCATCGATTATTGGTGGTTTACTAATGGGGTATGGCTCACGTCTAGCATTTGGCTGTAACGTTGGTGCCTATTTCGGCGGTATCGCATCATTCAGCGTACACGGTTATGTATGGGGAATTCTTGCTTTAGCTGGAACGTTCGTAGCCTTATACCTTCGTCCATTATTTGGACTTTCTGTACCAAAGTCAAAAGATTCATTCTGTTAATGATTGGGTAGGCATCAACTTTTGTTGGTGCCTACTTTTTTAATACTAAAATTTATGAGGTGATTTCCTTCATAAAAGTAATTCTATGTATCAACTAAGGACAATGAAGTATGGTGTTCTTATTGTTGCAACCGATACTGTTTAGGAGTAATGCCTTCGATGCGTTTATAAGCTTTAATAAAATGGCTTTGATCATGGAAGTTTAACTGATTGGCTATTTCTGTTATGGATAAGTCGGATTTATCTAGCCATGTTTTGGCCTCTTTTACTTTTTCTCGAAGAATATAGTCGCTAATCGTTAGTCCGACCTGTTTTTTAAATAATCGAGAAAGATAGCTTGGATGAAGATGTACATGGTCGGCTAGTGAGTCTAATTCTATTTTCTTATAAAGGTGATTGTAAATATATTGTTGGACAGAAACAATAGACTTTGAGTAATTTTGTTCCTTTAATTCCTTTACACGTTTGGCGTATTCTAAATAAATTTCTTTCGATAGGGATACCAAGTTATTAAATTCAGGATCATCCTCAATCCTCTGAATGAACATATCACTTATTGTATAAGCAATTTCGGAATGCAGACCACCGTCCATAGCTGCTCTGCTAGCAAGAGCAACTATGGTGATAGCTAAATTTTTATCATTTCGAACCGGATTGTTTTTGGTAACCGTACCTACTCCTTCAAAAATCACAGGAGAAGAAAAAAATTCTTTTACTTTCTCCGTAAGACCTTCTTTTACTAAATGATATAGTTTCTTTTCCTTTAAATTATCATGATGTAAATTTTCTTCAGCCCTTTTCTTTGCTAGCATAAGATCCATATCTAAATCAAAGGATAGGAATGGTTTTGATGTACCATCCTCTTGAATGATTTCGGAGGTGTCAATTCCTTTTCTAAAAAGTAAGAAATAAAAGAGCTGACCGATTCTAGCTAGATCGAACACAGTATAAATAGGCAAAGAGACTAAATAGGTTTGGAGGGGATCCTTTAAGTAACGAGGTACTTTGTGCATTTCGATAAATTGATACAAAATTTTATCCCTTAATTTTCCCATTAAACAAGGTCCTATTAGAAAACTAAGCATTTGTCCTTCCTGGTTCTTAGAGTACATACATAAATAGTACTCAAGGCCATTAGTCGTTTTAATGATTGGAATATCTAAAATTACTTCTGGAATTTTCAGCAGCTGTAAGTAAAGATCTTGTTGGTTTACTAGTGGATGTTCACGTGAAAAAGGAGAATATATTTTTTTAATGACACCATCTATTCCTAAAAGAATGGGCATTTTAGTATGTTCCTGCATAATCGAACAAATAAATTTAAGCTCTTTTTCATTTATAGAAAGATTCATTAAATCACCCGCCAACAAGTAATTTATTTACTGTTTATATTAAAATAATACAATATTTTGATTATGAAAACCTTTACAATTTAATTACAGAGAGGAAAAAAATTAATTGGGGGAAGGAGTTGGTTTGCTTTATTCCGCATTAACTTGCCTTTAACAGTCTTATTTCTTCAACTAACATTCCTATGGGATGAAAGGAACTGTGGTTTAAAGTCTGACTTTTTTAAGTAATACCATACTTAAGGTGAAAAAGGAATGGAGGATAAAAATGAAAGTGGATAAGAAATATCGATTAGCGTACGATACGAAAGCAAAAGAAATTGTAAAGCAACTGTCCTTAGAAGAAAAAGTCTATTTAATGAGTGGAAATATAACACTAGCAGATATGCAAGAGGATTTTAAAAAAGGAAAGCACTATAATGAAACCCCGTATGAAGCAGGAGGAAATGAACGATTAGGCGTTCCAGCGATGAAATTTATTGATGGACCTCGAGGAGTAGTGGCTGGAACAGGAAAAAGTACCTGTTTCCCTGTATCCATGTCAAGGGGGGCAACATTCGATAAGGATCTAGAAGAACGTATCGGGAAAGCTATTGGAAAAGAAATTCGTGCATATGGCGGTAATCTATTTGGTGGTGTTTGTATTAACCTGCCTCCAAATCCAGGCTGGGGAAGAAGCCAGGAAACCTATGGAGAAGAATCCTTTCATTTAGGAATTATGGGGTCTGCTTTAGTGAAGGGTGTTCAAAGTGAAAATGTCATTGCCTGTGTTAAACACTATGCCTTTAATAGTATGGAAAATGCTAGATTTAAGGTCAATGTAAAAACGGATAAGCGTACAGAGAGAGAAGTCTATTTATCTCATTTTAAAGAGACGATTGATGTAGGGGCGGCGAGTGTGATGAGTGCTTACAATAAGTACCAAGGACCTCATTGTGGGCATAATGACTATCTATTAAACCAAGTATTAAAGGATGAATGGGACTTTGATGGCTTTGTAATAAGTGACTTTATTTGGGGAATTCGCGATACAGTTGAAGCCGCAAATGGTGGAATGAATATAGAAATGAACGATACGCACCAGTTCGGTGAAAAGTTAATTGAAGCTGTTAAAAATGGACAGGTAACGGAAGATAAGATTGATGATGCAGTGATTCGTATTATTCGTACTTTACTTGCCTTTACGGAAGCGGATGACAAAAAATACGAACAAGAAGTGATAGGCAATAAAGAGCATATTTCTTTAGCATTAGAGGCAGCTGAGAAATCCATGACATTGATAAAAAATGAAAATCGGACTCTACCATTATCTAAATCTGAAGTAAAGCGTCTTGCCGTCATTGGAAAGCTCGGAGAAAAAGAGAATATTGGGGATCACGGTTCTAGTCGAGTTTATCCTCCATATGTTGTAACTCCTTTAGAAGGAATAAAAAAAATCATCCCAAATGCTGAAGTGATTTTTGATGATGGTAAAGATTTAGCGAAAGCAAAAGCTTTAGCAGCCTCTGTTGATGCGGTCGTTTTTGTAGTAGGCTTCAACCATGATGATGAAGGAGAGTTTATCGAAAACACCCAGGATGATCAGAATTTAACAGCCATAGGAGTTGAGTTTGATGCAGTTGGTGGCGATAGAAAAGAATCACTTGGTCTTCATGAAGATGAAGTGGAACTAATCAAAGAAGTCGGACCAGTTAACAGAAATTCAGTAGCTGTGCTTATCGGCGGTAATATGATTATGATTGAAGAATGGAAAAAGGATGTTTCATCCATCTTAATGGCCTATTATCCTGGAATGGAAGGTGGGACTGCTATTGCAAAAACAATTTTTGGAGAAGTAAATCCTAGTGGTAAGTTACCATTCGTAATACCTACAGATGAAAAATATCTTCCACAAATTGATTGGTTAGCAGATGAAATTACGTATGATTACTATCACGGCTATACCAAGTTAGAGAAGGAAGGAATCGAGCCTTCCGTACCTTATGGATTTGGATTATCCTATACCAGATTCAATTATTCAAATGTTGCATTTGAAGTAAGGGATGAAAATGTGATTGCTCGATGTGATGTAACAAATACTGGTGACCTAGTAGGAGATGAGATTGTTCAAATGTATGTGGGATTTGAACATTCCCAAATTGATCGACCAGTGAAAGTATTACGTGGTTTTGAAAGAATTACTCTTATACCTGGTGAAATAAAAACAGTGGAAATTTCTTGTTCACTTGATAAACTCAAATGGTTTAATCCTGAGAAAAGTATATGGGAACTAGAAGAAATGGATTATGAAGTCTACATTGGTAATAGTAGTGCCGAGCAAGATTTAATGAAAGGAAAAGTAAGTGCCTTTGTTACAAAATAATAGTTTTAGAGAGAACTAGAATCTGTGGATTCTAGTTCTCTCTAAAAGATGAATGTAAGCGTATTCTGATGTAGTGCTGGTATCACATTTGTAATCAAAATGGGAGTGAATTATATGGAATTAACAACTAATACTGTTAAAAAAGAAAAAATAGTAAAACCATATAAACTGAAACTGCACGAAAAACTTGCTTTTGGATTAGGAGATTTTGGAGCAAATTTTAGTTGGACTTTTATCGCCTCCTTTATGACTATTTACTTAACTGATACAGTTGGGATGGCAGCTGGAATTATTGGTACCATTATATTAATAGCACGCCTTTTTGATGGATTTTCCGATTTGTTTATGGGAAATATTATTGATAATACAAAGGCGAAAATGGGGAAAGCAAAACCGTGGGTATTCTGGACAGCGCCTCCATTAGCAATCTTAACATTTTTGATATTCAATGTTCCTAACTCATGGGGTAACACAGCACAAATCGTTTACGTGTCAATTATCTATTTATTAATTTCGGCTGTGTTTTATACTGCAAATAATGTAGCTTACTCTTCATTAACTTCCTTTATGACCAAAGACCCTGAAGAACGCGTATCCCTAGGGAGTATTCGATTTATATTTGCTATCGCAGGTGTATTATTGATTACTTCATTTACGATGTTACTAGTAAATAACTTTGGTGGGGGACAAAAGGGATGGACGTTAACAGCTTTAATTGCTGCACTTCTTTGTGCACTGCCATTGATGACCACTGGATGGTTTGTAAAAGAACGAAATATCGCGGAAAAAATAGAGGACGAGAAAAAGACATCATTTGGTTCTACCTTCAAGGTATTATTTAAAAATAAATATTTTATTTTAGCCATTCTTTTATATGTCTTTATTTATTTAGCTATGACAGGCAATGGCGTTCAAGTATATTATGTAACATATATATTTGATAATCCAAATTTAATGGGTGCTATAAGTTTATCGTCCATGTTACCATCTATTTTAGCCTTAATATTTGCTCCAAAAATTGTCGGGAAATTTGGATTAAGAAAAACATTAATGGCTGGATTACTTTTATCCCTAATAGGATCTGTTCTTTGTTGGATTTTCTCAGAAAATGTAACGTGGCTATTAATTGGTTTAATCATAAAATCTATTGGTACAGGACCGTTAGTTGCAGGAGCAAGTGCAATCGTTGCAGATGTTGGAGATTTAGTGTATTGGAAGTCAGGGGTTCCCGTGCAAGGCTCTGCTTTTAGTATTACAAGTGCAGGAATGAAAATCGGGCAAGGTCTTTCTTCTGCCATGGTTGGTTGGATTCTTGCTTTAGGCAGTTATGTTCCCAATGCTATAAACCAGCCTGAAAGCTCGATATTTGCGATGAAATCTTTATTTATATATATTCCGTTAGTTGTTACTGTACTAACTGCTATTATAGTTGGATTATTTAATCATGAAAAATATATGCCACAAATTCGCTTGGAAATTGAAGAGAAAAAAGTAGGAGAGTCAAGAAATAAATCAATTATGTCATAAATCTCATATGAAAACTAAATAAAACAAAAGTGGAGTGAACTTATCAAGAAGTAATCTTTATTTAAACTGTAGAGATTATTATAAATAGTTTCACTCTATTTTTTACTGTTGATTTATTTTAAGAATTTATAATAGGGCCTTTTTGTATATTTTTTCAGAAAATTCTTTCAAAAGTATAGATATTGAAATAATAATTTTCTATACTAGTTAATGTAACAACCATGTAAATTGAAATTTTCACAGTTGTAGTTATGTTATATAAGGAATAGGAGGTGTTATTTGCAGGGGGGAATATTTTCTTTTTTTATGGTTTTTACAACGTTAGTTTAACAGAGATTTACAAACGCTTAATAGCAGGTTAATAGAGAGTTTCTACAATAAGGGAGAATAGTTGACAAAAACAGTGATAAATCGAGTAGCTTCATGTGCGGTCAACGTACTAATTTGGGGGGGTAACTGTTTAATGAAGAGGAAGAACCAGTTTGCAATTTTTTTAAGCGCTTTTACAACACTTGCACTTATAGTATCTATTGTTTTGCCAGCTAGTACATACGCTGAGGAAAATAACGATAGCTTTAAGCTAACTATTATGCATATGAATGATACTCATGCACATGCTGATCTATTACCAAATATGATTACAGCAATAAAAGATGTTCGGGCAGAAGATCCTGAAGCGTTACTATTTGATGCAGGGGATGTTTTTTCTGGTACATTATATTTCAATGAATTTCATGGAAAAGCAGATTTAGCTCTATTAAATATGATGGATTTGGATGCGATGGTCTTTGGAAATCATGAATTTGACTTAGGATCTAGTGAGAATGCTCATAAATCCTTATCAGAGTTTGTTTCCGCTGCAAAATTCCCACTACTTGGAACGAATGTAGATTTTTCCGGTGATGCATTTATGAATAAGCTTGTCAAAAATGAGTTTACTGATTCACCAGAAGATGGAAAAGTTTTTGATGGTATTGTGAAAGAAGTAAATGGAGAAAAGATTGGAATTTTTGGTTTAACGACAGAAGATACGGCGAATATTTCTAGTCCTGTAAATGTAAAATTCTTAAACTATATTAAAGAGGCAGAACGAGCTGTACAAGCATTTGAAGGTATGGGAATTAATAAAATTATTGCCGTAACACATCTTGGTTATGATAGCAACCCTGATTTTGGAAACGATTTACAGCTAGCTACGTATGTAGATGGAATCGATGTAGTAGTTGGAGGACATTCTCATACACAGTTAACTGAGCCAGTTGTTGTAAAACAAGATGAGAACGGTACAGAAAAAGATCCAACTGTTGTTGTTCAAGCATATCAATATTCGCAATTATTAGGTAAACTACAGGTGGAGTTCGATGAGAATGGTGTAGTTATTGGACAAGCTGGACAGTTAATTGATGTTGCTAGTAAAGAAGCAGATTCAAAAGCAGTTGAAGTTTTAGCTCCATATAAAGAAAAAATAACCCAGCTTTCTACACAGGAGTCTGGAGCAATCGCTAAGAAAACTCTAGCAAATCCACGTCTTACGAATAGTGATGTAAGTGTCCGTGCAAATGAAACGGAATTAGGAAATTTAGTAACAGATGCAATGCTTGCAAAAGCAAAAGAAAGATATCCAGAAACAGTAATTGCATTCCAAAATGGTGGCGGAATCCGTGAGGCAATCGAGGAAGGTCCAATTACAGTTGGAGAAATCATAGCGGTGCTTCCATTTGGAAATGACCCAGTAGTTGTGGAACTATCTGGTGAGGAAATTAAGCAAATTCTTGAGCATAGTGTAAGTCAAGCTCCAGCAGAAAGCGGTGGTTTTTTGCATGTAGCTGGCATGAAATTTACGTATGACAGCACAAAAGAGTCTGGCTCTCGTGTTGTATCCATGTATGTAAATGTAAATGGAGAATTTCAAGAGATCCAAGCAAATCAAAAATATCTAGTAACAACAAATAACTTTACTGCTAAAGGCGGAGATGGATTTGACGTATTCGCTAAAGCTTATCAAGAAGGTAGAGTCCAAGATATTGGAGAAATTGATTGGGAACAGCTTCGTAAATATATGGTAGAGGATTTAGGTGGAGTGGTCGATCCTGTCCTAGAAGGACGCATTACTGATTTACTAGGGGCAGATTTAGAAGCGCCAGGGGATGAAGAAGGAGAAGTTACACCAGAGGAACCAGAAGCAGAAAATCCTGAAACAGAGGAACCAGAAGTAAATGATCCAGAAACTGGTGGCAATGTAGACGATAGTAACGATACAGATACTTCAACGGATGAAACAGGTTCAGAATCTGATGATGATAAAACGAACAATGGAGACGAATCTGGCATTGGAAATGATACTGATACAGAGCAGGATGTTAATGTTAATCATGGCTCTACAGAAATAGCTTCAAATATTTCTGGAGGAAATGCTCTTCCGAATACAGCTACAAGTATGTACACAATGCTATTAGTTGGAGGTATTTTACTAGTAGCAGGTATTGCATTCCTTATATTTAGAAAGGTGAAGTATTCTAAGGCTTAATTAATAAAATCGCCCTTTTGTAAAGTAATAATTACTTTAACGGAAGGGCGATTTTTATTTTAATGGTTAAAGGAGAAAAGGTAACAGAGGAGGGATCTCAGAGCCCGTCATAGCTTTGAAAAGGAGGAAAAGGTAACCAGAGGAGCATCATCCGTTTCCACATCGGATTCAAGTAAAGTTGAGCTATATGGAGATACTATTTTTCTATTAGAAGATGAGGCAGAAAAGAGTGTCATCATAGAATCACTAGAGAAATATTAATGAAATCCCCATATTTAATGACTGGTAAGCGGAAAATTCTGATAATATAAATAGTAGGATTTACTATAAATATAGATGACCTCTATCTGTCTAAGTTAAACAAAGGTAAGCCACAGGATGAATAACAAATCGGAATAGGGAGAGGGGAGATAAAATGAAGCAAAAGGAACAGTTAAATAGCTGTGAAATAAATGCTGAAGTGACGAAGAAGCCTCAAGAAATTAGTAGTGACGGTTCATTCAAGCGACAGATTAATCAATTTGCTGCACCATTTGGTTCCAAACAAGGAGAACTGCCAATTGAGGCAGGGCGTTATCGATTAATTTGGTGCCCGGCTTGTCCATGGGCACATCGAACTGTTATTGTTCGAAAAATACTAGGTTTAGAAAAAGCGATTAGTTTAGGTACTGTAAGTCCATTAAGACCAAGAATTACGAGAGTTGACTGGGAATTTTCCTTGGATTCTGGGAATGTTGATCCAGTCCTAGACATACGCTATTTAAGCGATATTTATCAAAAAACGGATCCTGCCTATACTGGGCGTCCAACGGTTCCGGTAATGGTGGATGTGCAAACACAGGAAGTTGTTAACAATGATTATTTTAAACTAACACATTACTTTGAAACAGTTTGGGCTCCTCTACATAAAGAGAATGCACCTGACTTATATCCAGTTGAATTGCGTGAAGAGATAGATGCATTAACGGAGAAAATCTTTCATGATGTGAATAATGGCGTATACAAATGTGGATTTGCTCAATCACAGGAAGCATATGAACTAGCTTATCATGCATTGTTTGCTAGATTAGATGAATTAGAGGAGCGACTCTCTAGTAAACGCTTTTTATTTGGTGATTATATTACAGATGCAGATGTTCGTTTGTATACAACACTAGCACGATTTGATGCAACCTATTTTTCTGCTTTTAATGCGAATCGAAACTTAATTCGGGAGTTTCCTAATCTATGGGGTTATGCAAGAGATTTATATCAAACACCAGGTTTTGGTGAAACAACAGATTTTGAATCCATTAAGCGTCACTATTTTCAATCTATTACAATTAGTCCTGATAAGGAAGAAGTAAAAATTTTACCTAAAGGTCCAGATGAATTGATTTGGAATACTTCTCATGGTCGGGAAAAACTTAGTAAGAAACAGGAAAAGTTTTTAATAAGGTAGGTGTAAGCAATTATGATTATTCGAAATGCGAGAAAAGAAGAATTGCCACTCATTCGTAAACAACGATTGGAGGCATATGACGAGCATGAAAAGTCAGTTAATGAGAAACATTGGCAAGCGTTAAAACAAACTGTTCAGACGGATGTCGATATGCAGCCTGGAGTAGAACTACTTGTTGCAGAGATTGACGGACAGTTAGTTGGAAGTGTTGTCTTATTTCCTCAAAAAGTAGATGCATATGAAGGAAAGGTAGAAGAACTTGATTACCCTGAAATTCGTTTATTGGCTGTACCCACTGAATCACGCGGAAAAGGGGTTGCTACTGCTTTGATTAAAGAGTGTTTTACAAGAGCAAAAGAAAAAGGAAACAGCCATATTGGATTGCATACGGGTAGTTTTATGGGGAAAGCAATTCGCTTATATGAAGGACTAGGATTTGAACGATTACCAAAATTTGATTTTGAGCCAATTAATGATGGAATTATCGTTCGTGCCTATCGAAAAGCGCTTTAAATTAGATAGAGTAAAGGAAACGAAACGATACCTTTTTTGGGGAGGAGAATTTATTATGGGAAAATTTCCTTCCTAAAATTCTAAAAAATTTTTTTCCTCAAAGTATAGACAAAACAAATAATTGTGTGTAAAATTATCTTTAATTAGAGATAATTTATTTCAAAGTAATTTATCGATAGCAATCTCTAATCAGTTTACCTTGGAATTTTTTATAAAGGTCAAGGGGAAACTAATTTTTTCGAATAAATATCTTGAATTCAAAGTAAAAAACAAAAGAGAAATGGGAGGAATTTTAAAATGGCAAAATGGACAGTAGATCAATCACATTCTAGCGTAGGATTCGAAGTAAAACATATGATGGTTTCAAAGGTAAAGGGGCAATTTAGTTCTTATACAGCAGACGTAGAAGCTGCAGATTTAACAGATCTAACAACAGCTAGCATTGCATTTAAATTGGATATAGCAAGCATCAATACACATAGCGAAGATCGTGATAACCACTTAAAATCAGGTGATTTCTTCGATAAAGAAAAATATCCTACAATTGATTTTAATTCAACATCTATTACAAAAGATGGGGATGACTATAAAGTAACAGGTGATTTAACAATTAAGGACGTTACCAAGCCAGTTACATTTGATGTAGAATTCGGCGGAAAAGGCACAAACCCATGGGGCGTAGAAGTTTACGGTTTCGAAGCAGAAGCAAAAATCAACCGTGAAGATTTCGGACTTACTTGGAACGCAGTACTTGAATCAGGTGGCGTATTAGTAGGAAAAGATATCAAAATTAAAGTAGAGCTAGAAGTAAACCCAGCATAAGGAATCCAAAGAGACGGTTCTTATGTATCTGAAAGGATGCATGGGAATCGTCTGTTTTTTTATAAAAAGAAAAGGTTTACAATTTAGCTTGAAAAGAAAGAAAATTCTTCCTATAATAAAGATTTGAAAGTGTTTATTTATTTTTCTGTTTAGCAGGAAAAAATCTACAAAGAAATGTAATCGTTATCAAATTGATTTTTTGTTATTTTCCTCTCTTATACTAGTTTAGTATTTTATTATTTCCATCAAGATAGTACTAAAAATAGTTTCGTTTCATTTCCAATAAAGCAGCTCAAGTTTCCTTCTATAAAATCTGTATTATCCATAAGAGTAACAATACAAATTAAATTAAATATAAAGGAGTGGTTCATGGATGATTAATGTGGCCATCATTGGCTTAGGTACAATTTCCACTGCTCATATTAAGGGGTATTTACAGTTTAAGGATGAATGTAAAATAGTTGCGCTTTCCGAGATTTATAAAGAAAAGGCATATCAAGTAGCGAATGATTTTCAGTTAGATGTTGCTGTATATGATGATTATAAAAAGCTTTTAAAACGATCAAATATTGATTTAGTATCTGTTTGTACTCCGCCATCTACACATGCGGAAATCGCGATTGCTGCGATGAATGCAGGAAAGCATGTATTAGTGGAAAAACCAATGGCTTCCTCCATCGAAGAATGTCAAGCAATGAATAAGGCCGCGAAGAAGAATAAGCGAATTTTATCCGTTGTTTCCCAAAATCGCTTTACCAATCCAATGATGAAATTGAAACAAGTGTTGGATACAAAATTAATGGGACCGATTGTACATACACAGGTTGATTCTTATTGGTAGAGAGGGTATAGCTATTATGATTTATGGTGGAGAGGAACTTGGGAGAAAGAAGGTGGGGGATGTACATTAAATCATGCTGTACACCATATCGATATTTTGAGGTGGCTAAATGGAATGCCAACAGAAGTAACGGCTGTTGCAAGTAACGTTGCTCACGATAATGCAGAGGTGGAAGATATATCTATTGCTATCTTGAAATATAATAATGGATCGTTAGCTCAAATTACAAGCTCCGTGCTACACCATGGGGAGGAGCAGCAATTAATTTTCCAAGGAAAAAATGCTCGAATATCTGCTCCTTGGAAGGTGAAAGCGTCAAAATCAAAGGGAAATGGATTCCCAGAAGATGATCCAGAATTAGAAGAAAAATTTCAACAAATGTATGATCGGCTGCCATCTATTCCTTATGAAGGACAGACAGGTCAAATTCATGATGTACTTCTAGCAGTGAATGGAGAAAAGACGTTGTTAAGCGATGGAATTCAAGGACAGTAAACCCTTGAGCTAATCAGTGCTATTTATCAGTCAGCACATACAGGTAAAGCAGTTAAATTACCATTAACAAAAGAAGATCCCTATTTTACTAGGCAAGGAATTCTTGAAAATGCAAAGCAGTAATGATTCTCCTCAAAACAACAATCTTTTTGGAAAGGATGTTTAATATGTTGACTAAAACAATCTATCAAGAAGTACAAAAGCGTACCCTTGAATTATTAAATCAGTCAGGAATTATTTTAAGTGAATCAGAGCAAACAGCAATCGAGGTAGCTGACTTTGGGCTAGATCAATTAAATACACAAGGATTACAGCTAATCACCTATATCAATAATAATCATTATTGTGCTAAGGAATTAGTGTTATTTCCTAATCAAACTTGTCCAGAGCATAAACATCCACCGATTAATAATAGTGCAGGGAAAACGGAAACCTTTCGATGCAGATTTGGTAAAGTATATTTATATGTGGAAGGGGAGGAGACAGCGAATATAAAAGCATCTGTTCCAGAAGCTAGCAAACAATACTACACCGTCTTTCATGAAATAGAATTGAATCCTGGTGATCAACATACAATCCCTCCTAATACTCTTCATTGGTTCCAGGCAAGTGAAGAGGGGGCTATCGTCTCTGAGTTTTCAACAACCAGTCGGGATGAACACGATATTTTTACCGATCCAAATATTAAGCGTATTCCAGAGATAAAGTAAGCAGAGGGATGGTTCTATTGCTTTCTTTTTGAAGCAATAGAACCATCCAAAAGTTTTGTTTTTTCTTCAGTTAATAAAATGTAAGCGATTAATACAATCTTTCCTAGTTGAGAAAGGTGCATGCAATTAACGAAAAAAAAGGAGCCACTCTTACATGAATACGAAAATGCTATTTAATGACGAATGGGAATTTGCAAAAACTAGTTTAGAGGTAAAAGATTGTAGAAACTTAGACTTTGTGCCAATTGATTTGCCACATGATTGGCTTATTTATAATACTCTCGATCTCTATGAATCTAGCATTGGCTGGTATCGCAAAAGCTTTACCTATTCAAAGCATCAAGGCAAACAGGTGGTGCTATGTTTTGAGGGTGTATATATGGATTCAATGGTGTATGTAAATAATACGTTTGTTGGAGAATGGAAAAATGGTTATTCCTCGTTTGAGCATGATATTACAGCGGCTATGGTGGATGGGGAAAATAACATACTTGTAAAGGTTGTATATGAAAGCCCCAACAGTCGATGGTATTCAGGAGCTGGAATTTACCGAAACGTTTGGCTTAAAACGAGAGAGACCAATCATCTCGTTACGGATGGAATCTACATCACAATGAATCAACAGGATACTTGTTGGCATGTTGAAGTCGAGACAGAATTAGCGCTCGATCAAGATGTGCAGCTCACCCATGCTATTTTTTTCAAAAATCAAAGAATAGCAGCAGTCTCCGAAACGATAGGAGCAGGAACGGAAAATATGGTAATTAATCAGCAAAAGCTTATTGTCGATCATCCATTGCTTTGGAGCACAGACGAGCCCCATCTTTATCAGCTTCAAACAGAATTACAAATTATCAATCCGGAATTAAAGACAGTAGAAACTGTTACACAAAACATTGGCTTTCGAAGTATTATTCTGGATTCAAAGCAAGGTTTTCGTTTAAATGGCAAAAGAATGAAGCTAAATGGCGTTTGCGAGCATCATGATTTAGGCGCATTAGGAGCTGCATTTCATAAACAAGCTTTACAAAGAAGGTTTGAAATATTGAAAGAAATGGGTGTGAATGCAATAAGGACAGCCCATAATATGCCAGCAAAGGAATTAATGGACTTAGCTGATGAGATGGGCTTTCTCGTGGTATCAGAATCTTTTGATATGTGGGAAAGGCCAAAGACGAAGTATGATTATGCACGATTCTTTAAGGCGTGGGCACCAATCGATGTGAAAAGCTGGGTAAAGCGAGATCGAAATCATCCAAGTCTTTTGATGTGGAGCATTGGGAATGAGATTTATGATACACATGCAGATGAGCGAGGGCAAGAAATAACAAGAATGGTAATGGCGGAAGTACATAAATATGATCCGAAGCAAAATGCCTGGGTGACGATTGGCTCTAATTATATGCCATGGGAAAATGCTCAAAAATGTGCAGATATTGTAAAGGTAGCAGGCTATAATTATGGCGAAAAATATTATCATAAACACCATGAGGAACATCCAGATTGGATTATATATGGAAGTGAAACCGGATCAGTTGTCCAAAGTCGGGGGATTTATCATTTCCCCTACGAAAAATCAATTCTTGCAGATGACGATGAACAGTGTTCGGCCCTTGGAAACAGCTCCACTAGCTGGGGAGCAAAGTCAACGGAAGCTTGTATTATAGCAGACAGAGATGCAGCATTTTCCCTGGGAACTTTTATTTGGACAGGCTTTGACTATATTGGGGAGCCAACACCTTACCATACGAAAAATGCATATTTTGGTCAAATTGATACAGCTACTTTTAAGAAGGATTCCTTCTATATTTATCAAGCGGCATGGACAGATTACCGGAAAAAGCCGATGGTGCATCTTTTTCCATATTGGGATTTTAGCGAAGGGCAAATGATCGATGTCCGGGTATGCTCAAATGCGCCAAAAGTGGAATTACAGCTTAATGGCAATACGATTGGTACCCATGCTATCGATCATCAACGGGGAACAGAGCTTGTAGGCTGGTGGAAGATTCCTTATGAAAAAGGGGAGTTAACAGCCATTGCCTATGATGAAAAAGGTAATATTATCGCAACTGATACAAAAAGTTCTTTCAGTGATGCGAAGAAAATTTGCTTGAAAGCAGATAAACAAATACTGAATGCAAATGGAACCGATATTGTTTTTGTGGAAATTGCAACAGAGGATCAGAATGGAAATCCAGTCGAAAATGCTACAAATCGTGTAAGTGTAAATGTTACGGGTGCAGGGCGCTTGGTTGGTCTAGATAATGGGGACAGTACGGATTATGATCAATACAAAGGGGTAAGTAGAAGGTTGTTCAGTGGCAAGCTAATGGCAATGATTGCTGCAACCACTGAACCTGGAAAAATTCAAATAAAGGTTACCTCTAAAGGACTAGATAGTGAAATCTTAGAGCTTGAATCACTTCCAGCAAAAGAAGCTGAACTAGTTGGAATTTCATCTGACATGAAAAATACAGAAACACCAATAGAAATGGGAACAGAAGAAGAAATCCCTCTTCGTAAAATTGAAATTATTAGTGAATCTGGGCAACTATTTGATCAAACTAGAAAAGAGATGTTCGTACATGCCAAGCTATTTCCGGCAAATATTTCTTATCAAGAAATAGAGTGGAGCGTTGTAAACGATGCTGGTATTGAATCGAATATTTCGAAAGTTGAAGTCGATGGAGATAAGGTAAAGGTCGTTGCTTTAGGAGATGGAGAATTTCGTCTTCGCTGCACGAGTAAGAATGGTACGGATAAAACAAAGCTTATTTCTGAGCTAGAGTTTAAGGTATCTGGTCTTGGAAAAGCTTATAAGGATCCATATGGATTTATCTCTGCAGGTTTATATGACTACTGCAAAGGCGAGGTTACCAATGGAAATGAACGAGGAGTCGCCACTAGTAGGGATGGTGAAACGCAAGTAGGATTTCGCGAAATCGACTTTGGAAATTATGGCTCGGATAAAATGACGATTCCAATTTTTGCATTATCAAATGACGAGTATCCAATCCAAATTTGGGAGGGTATACCGGATGAAGAGGGAAGCGAGCTAGTAGCGGATGTGAGTTATCAAAAGCCATCTAAATGGAATGTTTATCAGGAAGAGACATTCCAATTGTCGAAAAGACTCCGAGGAATTAAATCGATTTGTTTTGTTTTAGAGCAGAAGGTCCATATTAAAGGTTTTTATTTTGAAAAGATAAACCAGGCGTTTGAACGTAATTACGCGTCTGAGTGTAACCACATTTATGGGGATACCTTTGAAGTAAAAGAAAGTTGCGTAGAAGGTATTGGCAATAATGTATCATTAGCGTTTGAGCAATTTGATTTCACAGAAGCAGGCGCAACAAAGCTCATTATTTCAGGGAAATCGCCCATCGAAAAAAATACCATTCATGTACGTTTTGCAAATGAAGAAGGTGAAAGCAATCAAATGGTTGAATTTCTTTACTCAGATAGCTATGAAGAACGAGTATTTGATTTAGAGAAAATAACTGGATTGCAAAAAGTCACATTTGTCTTTTTACCAGGGAGCAATTTTGATTTTGAATGGTTCCAGTTTAAGTAATGAGGGATTTAAGATGAAGCTTACCGTTAAGGACGGTAGGCTTTGTTGTGGTGGAAAAGAGATTTTTATAGGTGGTGGGGCTGAAAAATGAAGGGGATGGGAGAAGATGGCGTTCATTAAGGGGATAAAAACCAAAAACCGGAGAGCGTTGAAGAAAGTGGCGTTCATCAAGCGGATGAAAACCAAAAACCGGAGAGCACTGTGTGAAAGTGCGTTCATCAAGCGGATGAAAACCAAAAACCGGAGAGCGTTGAAGAGAAGTGGCGTTCATCAAGCGGATGAAAACCAAAAACCGGAGAGCGCCGTGTGAAAGTGGCGTTCATTAAGCGGATGAAAGCCAAAAACCGGAGAGCGTCGTGTGAAAGTGGCGTTCATCAAGCGAATGAAAACCAAAAACCGGAGAGCGCCGTGTGAAAGTGGCGTTCATTAAGCGGATGAAAGCCAAAAACCGGAGAGCGTCGTGTGAAAGTGGCGTTCATCAAGCGAATGAAAACCAAAAACCGGAGAGCGCCGTGTGAAAGTGGCGTTCATTAAGCGGATAAAAACCAAAAACCGGAGAGCGCCGTGTGAAAGTGGCGTTCATCAACCGAATGAAAGCCCAAAACCTGAAAGTGCCAGAAAAAAGCGGCGTTCATAAAAGCAAATGAAAACCCAAATAGAAACACCACCCAAAAGTCCTTTATCAACACTACCCAGTATTTACTATCCACGAGAATCATACATAGCCTCCTTAAAAGAAAGACAAAATATACAATGGACTTAAACAAATGCATAATATCTTCACTATACATAGGAATCGTTTCCTAGCAAGCTGAATAATTGCCATAAAACGTTATAACCCTTAATATTACTATCAAGACAAGTTATTTTATAAAGGGATAATCATCATCATCCTGAAAAGAACGTCAATGAATTTTCTAAATGGAAAAAAGTATCTAGAAATTCTAAGCGTAGGAAAGAGGCTTGTAAAATACATGTCAGTACAAATTTATGTACTGGCTATTCGCAACATTTCTCGTTTAAAACGAGAATATAACTTAAGAGTAAGGAACCAATAATATCGAAAGGAGGATAGCATTAAAAATATGGATAACAAAAAAGAAGGATCAGCCAAGCAAAACGCACAATTTAATATTTTACGAAATGACCCTACAAAAGGCGATGGTGGTTATGGAGTAGGCTCTATTTCTTTAGAGAATGTTACACCTATTATCATCGATAGAGAAACACAAGAAGTATTTATAGATATGGGTGCCTTGCATGGTAGAAGCAAGGTGGAGAAAAAGGTGTTTTTTAAGAATGTGACGAAAGAAGAAGTGCAAGATCTAGATCCACATAAATATTGGGTTATTTGGATTGCGCTAGACAGAAACCAGAAAGGCGTTCACTATTCTGGGGCAGGAGCTTGCGAAATTTTAGTTGCAAGGCAAATGAAAGAAGGAAGTAGAAGGATTTTTGGCTATAAGTCAATGCCTGAGCATGTAAATAGTCTTGATAAAGCAATCAAAAGAAAATTTGCATTAGACATCTTGGATGAAGAATCCAAGCAAGGGTTAAAAAAATTCCTTGTTGATTTTAATAGTGAATATTGGGAGAAATCACCTGAGGAATTGAAAAATAGTCTATAAGAGGAAAGGTGAATTAAAATTGAAAAAATATGGAATAGATTCAAGCAAAGGTTTAGAGTTTGGAATATACACATTAGGTGATCATTTGCCAAACCCAGTCACAGGAGAGAGGGTTTCTGCGGCAGAACGTGTATATGAAATCATCGAATATGCAAAATTAGCAGATCAAGCGGGACTTGATTTCTTTAGTGTTGGGGAAAGTCATCAAGAATATTTTGTTACACAAGCGCACTCCGTTGTTTTATCAGCGATTGCGCAAGCAACGAAAAATATTAAAATCGCTAGCTCCTCCACGATTATTAGTACCTCCGATCCTGTTCGAGTCTATGAGGATTTTGCGACAATTGATTTAATTTCTCAAGGTCGCGCAGAAATCATTGCTGGTCGTGCTTCAAGAGTAGGGTTATTTGATTTGTTAGGCTATGATCTTCGTAATTATGAAGAATTATTTGAAGAAAAATTTGATTTACTGATGAAAATTAATGAAGAGGAAGTAGTCAATTGGAGCGGAGAATTCCGTGCACCATTAAGAAATGCACATGTTTTGCCACGCCCTAAGAATGGCTTTATTCCGATTTGGAGAGCAGTTGGGGGAACACCAGCTAGTGCGATAAGAGCAGGTATTGCAGGAGCTCCAATGTTTATGGCTCATTTAGGCGGTCCAGCATCTGTATTTAAACGTACTGTAGATGCCTATCGTGAAGCAGCGCGAAACAGTGGGTTTGACCCAGCAGAATTACCAGTAGCAACAGCAGGATTCTTCTATGCAGCAGAATCGTCTCAACAAGCATTGAAGGATATGTATCCGCATATTAACGAAGGCATGAAAAAAACAAACGGAGCTGGATTCCCAAAACAGCATTTTGCACAGGGAGTAGATCCGCATAATATTATGAATATTGGAAGCCCGCAGCAAATCATTGAAAAAATTCTTTATCAACATGAAATGTTTGGTCATCAACGCTATATTGCGCAAATTGACTTTGGTGGTATGCCATTTGAAAAAGTCATGAAAAATGTTGAAATCATTGGTTCTGAAATCTTGCCGGCTATTAGAAAATACACAAAAAAATCGGAGGCATAAAAAATGAAGATTGTTGGATTATCTGGTTCGAAAGTCGGATCGAAAACAAGAATAGCAATGGATTACACAATGAAAGCTATAGCAGAACATTATCCAGAAGTGGAGATAACGTTACTCGACTTAAAGGATTATGATATTCCATTCAGTGATGGAAGAAACTACTTAGAGTATGAAGGGGATACTGGATATGTTACCAAAACATTAATGGAAGCTGATGCCATTATTTTTGGAACACCGGTTTTCCAAGCATCCATTCCAGCTACGTTAAAAAACATTTTTGATTTATTGCCTCAAAATGCTTTTCGCGATAAAGTCGTTAGTATGTTAGTTACAGCAGGTTCTGCGAAGCATTATTTAATTGTGGAGCAGCAATTAAAACCAATCTTGGCTTATATGAAAGCACAAATTGTGCAAACCTATGTATTTATTGAGGAAAAGGATTTTCATCGAAAAGAAATCACTGATGATGATGTCTTATTCCGTATTGAACGATTAGTGGAAGATACAATTGTATTAACAGAGACCTTTACGGAAATAAAAGAAAAAAAGGAAGCAAAATACGATTTTTAATGTAAAGTTTTAGAAATAGAAATCATTTTATGATGCTATACTCAATTATTATACATTTTAGTCTAATAAGTATTTTAAAAGGAAGGGTAGAATGGAAGAACTAGAAGGAATTGTCGCCATTCAGCGGGATATAGGTTCAGATGTATTAGTAATAAATGATATGTCTTTATCAAAATATTTCATGGACTATAACGGGGAACAGATTTCTCTTTCTATTGTTTGTGGAAATGAGAGAACTTATACGTATGAAGGAACAGCAGATATTTTTTACTTTGAAGGGAAACAGCATTATTATCGAGGTACGAAATATGTAGATGACTTCTTTATTGGTGACATGGATATTCGGGAGCTATTAGAACAACATGAAAAGGAGTTAGTAAAAATAACCCTTTCAAAAATAGACAATTAAGGAAAAGCCAGCACTTTTAAGTGGAAAAGTGCTGGCTTTTCTATAGCGGGTTAGAAAAAATAATTATTGATAAAAAAAATAAGGGTTAAAAATTTTCTTTCCTATTCCGTTTCCAGCTATATTTTTGTTCATCTGTTTCAAATGTATGTTATCATCAACGTAAGAATACACTAGTTGCGTCATTTGGAGGAACATATGAAACATACCTTTTATTATACTATTATAATTATTGCCTTTCTGATAGCGGTTGCATATTCCCTCTATTGCTATAGACAGGCTCAAATTTATGATAAGAAAATGCTAGCAGTTATTTCAGAGGAGTCCCCTTTACCAAAATATCATTTTGCCTTAATTGGAGAGGAAATGGACCATGATTATTGGCGTTTAGTGGGGGCTGGGGCAAAAAAAGCTGCGTTAAAGAATGATGTTTTTGTTGAATATGAAGGACCAAAGCGGTCGAACCCAGAAGAACAATTAAAACTTTTAGATATGGCGATACAGGCTAAAGTTGATGGCATTATTGTGCAAGCGCTTAACGATAATTTTACACCACTGATTAACAAGGCCGTTAGGGCAGGAATCCCTGTTATTACGATTGATACAGATGCACCAGAAAGCTTACGCAATGCTTATATCGGCACAGATAATTATTTAGCTGGTCAATTGGCAGGGCAAACATTAGTGAAGGATACTGGCGGAAAAGCAACAATTGGTATAATAACCGGTGGGTTGGATAATGCCTATAATCAGCACCAATTAAGAGTACAAGGATTTAAAGATGCAATAGCTAATGTAGATGGAATTAAGATTATTGCAATAGATGAATCAAATCTAACAAGAGTACAAGCAGAAGAGAAGGCTTACAAGATGCTGATAGAGCATGAGGACATTACCGCATTTTATGGCACAAGTTCATTAGATGGAATCGGAATAGTTGCTGCAGCAAGATCATTAAATAAGCAGGATGACTTATATGTTATTTCATTTGATGCATTAGACGAAAATATCGAATTGTTAAATAAAGGGGATATAAATGCTATTGTGGCCCAGCAGCCTTTTGAAATGGGAGAAAAAAGTATTGAATTAATGTTAAATCTCCTAAAACAGAGGTCTATTTCCGTTGTGAATCATACGAATGCAGCAATCATTCATCGTAAAGATTTAGAGGAAGTTGTAGAGAAAAAGGGGAATGCCCATGATTAAAATTCGTACGAAGCTACTGATTTATTTTGGTGTAATTTTACTTTTGCTGTTGCTTTTATTTTGGATTCGAGAACATAGCAATCAACAAGTAAAGAAGCTATATGATGAGAATATGGAATATTTTTTCTTATTAAATGAAATCACAAAGGAAACGAATCAGACTTATCAATCGCTGCAAATTTATGTTCATGAACCATTAACGGAAAATTTAGCCTTATACAAGGAAGAAATAGAAATGTTCAACAGGTTACAGCAACAGTTTATTGCGATTGAAAAAGAAGGAATCCCTAAGAAGAATCTAGTAAATATGATGGTTAATTTCCGAGAGCAAACGGAAAAAACAGTTAATGGAATCGAAAACCAAGATATCCAACAATATTCTAGTTCCTTAAAGGAAGTAGAAAAAACATCGAGCTATATTCATGAGAAAGCACTTGATTTAATTGATGAAAAGCTTACTGAATATCAAAAGGTTTCCTTTTTATTAGATGAAAAAATTGTCCATACGAAAAATATGGGAACTACGATTCTTTTCTCCATAATTCTATTGAGTATTTTATTTGCACTATGGTTTTCCAATGGAATTACGAGAACCATTGGACGTTTGACAAGAGAAGCAAAGGAAATTTCAGCAGGAAGATACGACGGGGCAGATATCGTCGTTTCTCAAAAGGATGAGCTTTGGTTTCTAACGAAAACATTTAATGAGATGAAAAAAAATATTTTAGAGTCGGTCAGTCAAATAGAAGAGAAAGCTAGATTAGCTCAGTTACTGAAGGAAATGGAATTAAAGAGTCTGCAAAATCAAATTAATCCTCATTTCCTTTTTAATACACTGAATACTATTTCGAAAACTGCTTATATTGAAGGGGGAGATCGAACATGCGAATTAATCTCGTCTGTTTCGACCTTACTTCGTTATAATATTGGCAGTCTTGATCGTCAAACGATATTGAAGGATGAAGTTGTAATTGTGAAGGAATATTTTTTTATCCAAAAAACACGTTTTGGCGGAAGAGTGGAATTTATTGAAGAGATCGACCCAGCTTGTTTATCGATACCGATTCCATGCCTTACCTTGCAGCCGATTATAGAAAATGCATTTATACATGGTATTGAAAGTATGGCGAAAGGGGCTACAATTACTTTATCAATTTATGAAAAAAATGAAAAAATATGGATAGAAGTAAGGGACAATGGAGTAGGGATGGATCAGGAGACAATCGACCGATTAATGGACTTGAGAGAGGATAGAGAAAAATCAGTAGCGAAAAAGGGCTCAGGTCATTCTACTGGAATTGGGATGAGTAATGTGATTAAGAGGATTAAATTATTTGATAAAGAAAGTCAGGTAAAGATACGCTCATCCCTTGGAGAAGGAACATCTGTGATCATTAGCTTGAATAAACATGGAAAGGGGGCTTATTCGTGATAAAAATAATGCTAGTAGACGATGAACCGATTGAAAGAGAAGGACTGAAGCTCATGCTTAGCCGAAATCGTTCTAATTTTGAAGTCATTGCAGAAGCGGAAAATGGGAAAGAAGCAGTCGAGCTTGCCATTACCCATAAGCCAGATTTAGTATTTATGGATATCAAGATGCCAGAATTTGATGGGATTGAAGCGATAAGACGAATACATGCCTCTGATCCAACTATTAAATATATAATGGTTTCTGCATTTGATACATTTGATTATGCACGGGAAGCAATGAAATTTGGAATTAAAGAATATTTACTTAAACCAAGTAAGGTTTCGGAGGTACTAGAGGCTTTTGATGGTATGGCAGAAGAGATTAAACAGGAAAAACAAGAGATGATGATGAAGCAAGAAATCCATCATCGACTTGAGAGAGTCAGTTCTGTTATTGAAATGGAATTTATCGTATCTTTTATTATGGATTATGTCTATGAATTTAACCAAGAAGAGTGGGATGAATGGCTGGACCTTGAACAGAAGAAAGGCTTTGTCGCCGTGTTCTTCTTTGCATCAGAGAATCAGCACCCAAGTAGAGAAGCGAAAAACCATTGGTATCGAATATTAAAGCAAGCGTTACAGGAACAAAGTCTGCAATGCTTGGTTGGACCGTTAACAGGCTTCCAAGTTCCGATACTAGTTTTAATCAATGAAAATGAGCAACCAGATAGGGAAATAAGAGATGATTTTTCTCGAAAGATTATTCATGATGTGCAATATCATCTTGAACAGTGCCATATATATGCAGGGGTGGGGACGCTTGTTTCAAATGTTCAGCAATTTTCTGATTCCTATAAAGAGGCTATCTATGCGTTGGAGCTTGTTCACAGCCATCCAAGTGCAGCCTATATGACTTATAATGATCGAGTGAAACAAAAGCGAAAAGAATTAATTCCCTTCGAGGTGGAAAAAGAATTGCTGGATGCGGTAAAGAAAGGGGATATTCAAAAAGGATTGCAAATGTTCGAAACCTATTTTCAATCCATTCAGCAGGCCGCTGATTTTCAACTAAGAATGATTCACAAAGCAATCGAGAATTTCTTCATCGTCTTAACTCGATCTATGAAAGAGCTAGGTTTTGATGAGGAAATCGAGACGAGTTTAGGTAAATTTGATAACCCTATGCAAATAAAAGAGGCAGCAAAAGCACATTTATTGGTCGTTATAAAACGTCTTGGAGAATGGCGATCAAATGGGATACGCGCACTATTGTTACAAGCAAAAGACTATATGGATAAAAATTACTATAAAACTATTTCGCTAGAAGAAGTTGCTGAACAAATTGGAATAAGTTCCTATTATTTAAGTAAATTATTTAAAGAACGATTCCAGGTAACGTTTATTGACTACTTAACGAAAACACGATTAGAAAAGGCGAAAGAGCTATTATTAGATCCTAATGTGCCATTAAAGGAAATTGCATTAAATATTGGCTACAAGGATCCAAACTATTTTAGTAGAGTATTTAAAAAAGAGACGGGAATGAGCCCAAGTGAATATCGAACAAAATATCAGCAGTAAAAACAGCGATCATTGGTCGCTGTTTTTTTAGTTTAGATTGGTTGCTAAGCGGTGCTTAACAATCTTTTTTTCAGCAAAGGCTACATTCCTTAAGAAATCAAAGAAAAGTAAGGGTTTTACAAGAAAGTCTAGGTAATAACAAAAAAGTGAAGATGAAAGTGCTATCAAGAATGCGCTTTCGTGATAATTTAATAGTATGAAATGAATGAAATAAATGCTTTGTTAGATAGAAATGAAAACGGAACTACTTAGGTGTTGTAATGTTAGGAGGATAGTAGACTCGGTATTTACTAAAGAGATTAAAAAAAGTGATTATTATTAGCAGAAATGAAAAGGCTACCAGTAATCAAAAGAGGGGAGGAAAGAAGGAGATTATGTCTCTTTCAAACATATGGTAAATAAAAATAGTTATTTTTATATTGTACTAATCACGTTGGTTGCAACACTTGGAGGCTTGTTATTTGGTTATGATACAGCAGTAATTTCTGGGGCAGAAGGATCACTCCAAGCCTATTTTTCAGAAGGATTAGGACTTAGTTCCCTTGTACATGGAATTACCGTATCAAGTGCTTTAATTGGTTGTATAATTGGTGGATTTATATCTGGTTACTTCGCTACGAACTTCGGGCGGAAATATTCCCTTATTATTGCAGCAGTCCTATTTTTAATCTCAGCTCTTGGATCTGCGTTTCCTGAATTTTTGTTTTTCACAAAAGGGGAACCAACCTATGCTCTTCTCATTACTTTTAACATCTATCGAATTATTGGGGGAATTGGTGTAGGGTTAGCTTCAGCCATCTCACCTATGTATATCGGGGAAATGGCACCTCCTAAAATTAGAGGTACCTTGGTTTCTTTAAATCAATTTGCGGTTATCTTTGGAATGCTTGTTGTTTATTTTGTAAACTGGGGCATTGCAAAAGGGCAAACAGTGGAATGGCTAAATGACATTGGTTGGCGCTATATGTTCCTTTCAGAATCAATACCAGCAATATTATTCTTAGTTTTATTATTTACGGTTCCAGAAACACCACGTTATCTTGTTTCAAAGAATCAGGATGAGAAGGCAATGTCTGTTCTGTCAAGAATATATGAAAAAACAATGGCGAAAGCGACTATGTTTGAAATTAAGGCATCCTTTAATGAAAATAAAAAGAAAGCAACTTTGTTTACTTTTGGTAAGAAAATTGTAGTGATTGGAATCTTATTATCGGTCTTCCAGCAATTCGTGGGAATCAATGTAGCTTTATATTATGCACCACGTATTTTTGAAAGCATGGGTGCGGCAAGAGATGCTTCTATGTTCCAAACGATTATTATGGGCCTAGTAAATGTTGTGTTCACTCTTATCGCCATCTTTACGGTTGATAAATTTGGACGTAAGCCGCTATTAATTATTGGTTCTGTTGGGATGACGGTTGGTATGTTTGGGGTAGCGGCTATGGCTTTCTCAAACAAAATTGGAATTGCAACATTGATTTTCATCATTATTTATACTGCATCCTTTATGATGTCATGGGGACCAGTAGTGTGGGTACTAATCTCAGAAATCTTCCCGAATAGAGTTAGAGCACAAGCTGTTGCAATTGCGGTAGCAGCACAATGGGCAGCAAATTACTTTATTTCTTCCACCTACCCTGCGATGATGGAGGTAAGTGGTGGCTTAACCTATTCCTTCTATGGAATTATGAGTCTATTATCAGCACTATTCATTTGGAAGTTTGTTCCTGAAACAAAAGGTAGATCATTAGAAGAATTAGAGAAGATTCTCGTTAATTCACAGAAAAAGGAAGAAGATGTAGCGTAAGACAGTCGATTAAAAAAGCAGGGGATGGAGTCCTCTGCTTTTTGCTATTTATTAGGACAGTAAACAGGTTTGGCTGATAAAATAGAATTTTGGTTGAAAAGTAATCTGATTTAACTGATAAGGTGAATGTAATTGTTAATTAATTCTTTTTTTTACCTAAAAAGTATTTTTTTACATAATTTATCTTGTAAGCGATTGTAAATATTGCTGTGTGTATGATAAGATTAAATGGAATTAGAAATGAAACGGAGGTTTTCCTTTTGACAGCATCAATGAGATTAAGATTCCCCATTTTCAACGTTAATTAAATACGTGTGGATGTTCTTCTTATAAGAAGAATGGGATTGGTCTGTCTATTTATTGGAAACCTGAATATATGGTTAATAAAAAGAGGGAAGAAACCAAGTCTTCGCTCTTTTTTTCTGCGCTTTTAAGATATAGATAGACTTATTCTAACTAATCAAAAAATGAATGTGAGGTTTATGGATGAGTACAGTTAATAATAAAAAAGAAAATTGGTATCGGAATATCGTGTTATTTCTTAGTAGCCAGACGATATCCTTGTTTGGATCGTCGCTTGTACAATATGCGATTATGTGGCATATAACGTTAACGACAGAATCTGGCTTAATGATGACGTTATATATTCTTTGTGGATTTCTTCCGACCTTTATTTTGTCGCCAGTAGCTGGTGTTTGGGCAGATCGCTATAATCGGAAACTGCTGATTATGTTATCAGATGGTCTTATTGCATTTGCTACATTGATATTGGCTATTCTCTTTTTAATGGGATATGATCCGATTTGGCTGCTTTTTGTAATGGCAGCAGTTCGAGCATTTGGAACAGGGATTCAAACACCATCTGTTGGTGCGATATTGCCACAAATTGTTCCAAAGGATAAGCTGACAAAGGTTAATGGTGTTAATGGTAGTATCCAAGCGATTATAATGTTCATATCACCGATGGTTAGTGCTGCTTTATTAACCTTTGCATCCCTTGAGACGATCTTTTTCATTGATGTTGTAACAGCAGCCATTGCTATCTTTACTTTGCTTGCCTTTTTAAAGATTCCAGCTCATCAAAGGGCGACGGAAGCACAATCAACTAGTTATTTTAGTGATTTTAAAGAAGGACTGAAGTATGTAAATAATCATGCCTTTTTGAAAAAATTCTTTTTCTTCTTTGCGATTTTCTTCGTGCTAATGGCACCTGCAGCATTCCTAACTCCATTGCAGGTTACTCGCAGCTTTGGAGATGATGTCTGGCGATTAACTGCCATTGAGATTGCCTTTTCGATTGGAATGATGGTAGGGGGAGGAGTCATCGCATCATGGGGTGGCTTTGAGAATAAAATAAAAACAATGACACTTGCGAGCATCATTATGGGAGTTTGTACGTTTGCACTCGGGATTATTCCTTTGTTTTGGATCTATTTAGTTTTCATGGCACTATTTGGTTTGGCTATGCCAATCTTTAATACGCCAACAACTGTGTTATTACAGGAGAAAATAGAAGAGGGGTTTTTAGGAAGAGTTTTCGGCGTAATGGGGATGATTTCTACCTCTATGATGCCGATTGGAATGCTAATATTTGGCCCAATTGCAGATTTCATTGAAATAGAATGGCTATTAATAGGAACTGGAGCGTTTATCATTGTCTTGTCCATTTTCTTAGGAAGAGACAAAGTACTTATTGAAGCAGGAAAGCCTGCTGTTTAGGAATCGCCTCAGGATTAATGGGAACGATGTAAAAATGTGAATTCGCGAAAAGTATTTAGACTTGGCTAGCCCAGTTCTTGTTGGATTAGCTAAGTCTTTTTTGCTTTTGAAAAGAGCAATTTAAAGGGAATTTGGAAAAGTTCTCTTTCGCAAGGAATGAAATTCGCTATTGTTTCTTGTATAATTAATAAATGTATCGGCAACGGTAAAAAATCAGGAAACGTTTAATTGATTTTTAAGCGTCAACGAGGGATTGGAATGAAGAAAAAAAGAAAATCTGCAACGAACACAATTATTGTCTTAATAATGGTTATATATTTTGGCTATTTATTTACTAATAGTACGATCAAACAAAATAATGAACAAAGATTATTGAAATACTTACCGGAAATTTCAAATGAGCTAGAATCAAATGAGTTAAACGCAGAGGAGCTAGCACCAATTTTACTTGCAATCATGGATCAAGAAAGTCATGGAAAAGGAAATGATCCGATGCAATCCTCTGAATCAGCAGGTCTTAAAAGAAATGCAATTGAAGACCCTTCAGAAAGTATAAAGCAAGGAGTTTTTCATTTTGCTGAAATGTACAAGTATGGCGAGAAACAAGGGGTCGACCTTGAGGCAATTATTCAGAGCTATAATATGGGACCAGGTTATATTGACTTTATTGTCAGTAACAATCAAGTCGAACATAGTGAGGAAACGGCAAAGACCTATTCAGAATATATGGTGGAACGATCACCAACGCTTTATACATGTAATAATGACAAGTTCAATTTTAGATACCCATATTGCTATGGTGATTTTACTTATGCAGAAAAAGTAACATCTAGGGTGGAAGAAATGAGCAGTATGATTGAAGAATATGCTCGGAAATTATAGGAGGAATATAGAAATGAAGCTTTACAAATCTGTACTTGAATTAATAGGAAATACCCCAACTGTTCAACTAAATCGAATCCCCGAAAAAACTGGGGCGGAAGTGTATATAAAGCTAGAATCTTTTAATCCTGGTGGTAGTGTTAAAGACCGTGCTGCTTTAAATATGATCGAAAGTGCTGAAAAAGAAGGAAAGCTTATTCCAGGAAAAAGCACCATTATTGAGCCGACATCAGGAAATACAGGGATAGGAATTGCAATGGTAGCAGCGGTGAAAGGCTACCATTGCATTATTACGATGCCAGATAATGCAACAAAAGAGCGAGTACAAATTTTAAAAGCATATGGGGCAGAGGTTTATTTAACACCGGGAAGCAGACGCATGCAAGGAGCGATTGATGAAGCGAATCGTTTAGCTAGTGATATTGCTGATAGCTTCATTCCAATGCAATTTGAAAATCCGGCCAATGCTGATGCTCATCGTGGAACAACAGCTGTAGAAATTTATGAAGCTTTTGAAGGCAAGTTAGATGCACTTGTATTAACTGCTGGTACAGGTGGAACCGTTACTGGTGTCGGAGAAGAATTAAAGAAATTGATTCCGGGTATAAAAATATATGTAGTAGAGCCATTTGGTTCTCCAGTATTATCAGGTGGGAAACCAGGACCACACAAAATTCCAGGGACTGGCCCAGGATTTATTCCTAAAATCTTGAATCGTGACATTTTTGATGAAGTGTTACTGATTAAAGATCCTGATGCGGAAGTCATGGCAAGACGTCTTGCAGCGGAAGAAGGCATTTTTGTAGGAGCATCCGGTGCTTCAAGTGCACATTTTGCTGTGGAGATTGCAAAGGAACTTCCCCTGACAGCTAAAGTGCTTTGCTTAGCACCAGATACAGGGGAGCGCTATTTATCATCGGATTTATTTGTTTAAGCTGTATTTAATGGAAATGGGTAGTCCTATATAGGGGGGCTGCTCTTTTTTGTTTTAGAGTGAGGAATTAATGGGCGTAATTGGAGTTTGGCTCATATATTGGAATTATGGCTCATATGTAGAAGAGTTTGGATTATATATTGGAATTATGGCTCATATGTATGAATAGTTGAATTATAGATCTACTTAATTAGCATATAAAAAAGATTTTGTTCTAGTTATAAAAAAAACAACAAAAAGGAGTGTATTCCATTTTAAAAAGGAAGCACTCCTATACAGTAACCAATAGCGGCAAAAAAGGTATATTTTGATAGATTCATGCCAGAAACGCCTGAAAAGGAGGAGGTTAATCTTCTGACACCTGGGATGAAATTAGCAATGACAATCGTCCAGGGACCATATTGATCGAACCATTTTTCAACTCGTTCTAATTTTGCAGGGGTAAGCTTTACCCATTTTCCGTGTGTGAGCAGAAATGGTTTTCCTATTTTCCTGCCTAATGTGTAATTAATGACCATGGCACTAAGAGCACCAATAAAGCAAATGATATCTGCAAGAAGAAAATTCATCATGGATATGGAGGTAAGATAGCCTACAAAGGTTAATAAGGCTTCATCTGGTACAGGAATACCAAGACCGCTTAATGCAAAAAGAACGAATATGGCAATATAACCATACTGAGATATGAATTGAATAGATGGACTCATTTATTTACTCCATTCTTTATTTCTAGAAAACTAGCAAATTATAACTGTATAAAGATTTTAAAACTCAAGCGAGTTTCAGAGCATTCAATTGTTTACCTTTTTAAGAAAAATACAGTAATTATAGTAGTTAAATTCAAAAAAAGCACTTATTTATAGGACAAAAGTAGTTAAGATGTTTTGCGCATTTTTTATCATACAGGGAAATAAATAAAAATGGGAGTATTTTTTAATAAATAGCTGATTGGAATTAATAGTTAAGAATAAGATAGCTAATTACAATGAAAACAAGAATCAATGACTGTGTCCAGATTACTTTATTGCTTAGGCCAGCTTTTTTTCTAGAAAGAAAATATAGCCGTTCATGAAGGTTATTCCTAAAATAAGAATTGATATGGAAAATGGACGATAATCGGAAAAGAGAGCATTTGCGATAAATAGGAACACTATAAGCATCCCGATGGAACCAAATACTAGTTCAAGATATAATTTTCTTTTTTCCTCCAAATTAAAACCCCTCCAATATAAAAAAACACCATTATTTATATATCTAAGCATATCATAAATATGTTGGCACTAGTGGAGAAACTACTCTCGTATGATTTGACTTTACGCTTTATTTGGATTACTTTAATCACAAATAGAAAAGTAGTCTAAGGGAAAATGAATTATTCTAGAAAGAATATAAGGAGGTTTTCGGAGGATGAGAACAACAATTGAAAAAGCACTTTCCTTAGGTTTAGGTTTAGCGATTGCAGGTAAAGAACAAGTAGAGAAAACAGTGGAAGAGTTAGTTAAAAAAGGAGAGGTAAGCAAAAATGAGTCAAAGGATTTAATCAATCATTTGATTCAAAAGGGAGAGGAAATGAAGAGCCAGCTGGAAGCAGTTGCGAAAGAAAAGGTTAATGCGGCATATGGAGAATTGAAGTTAGCCACTTTAGAAGATGTGAAGAAATTAGAAAAAAGAATAGAGGCATTAGAAAGAAAAAATCTCGACGAATAAAGTGGGTTTGTAAATGGGTGTAAGTAAACGTATTAGACAGATGAAACGATATCGGAAAATTACGTCTATTCTCGCCCGAAACGGAATAGGCTTTTTTTCCAATAAAATAGGATTAGAGGAGAAGTTTTTTTTTCATAAAGAACATCCTCCAAAAAGTACGGGACGTCGCATACGCTTAGTTCTAGAAGAATTGGGAACGACCTTTATTAAGCTTGGGCAAATTGCCAGCACACGTCCAGATTTGATTCCCCCAGAAATAATAAATGAGCTTAAGGAGTTGCAAGATCAAGTTCCGCAGTTTACCTATGATGAGGCTGTTCAGATATTAGAAGAAGAATTAGGAAATTCCATTGATAATCTGTTCCGGCAATTTTCTGAAACTCCAATAGCAGCAGCTTCCATTGGTCAAGTGCATAAAGCAATTCTTCAAGATGGCACAAAGGTTGCTGTAAAGATTCAACGTCCTAATATTTATGCCTTGATTGAGACGGATTTAGAAATTATCGCTGATTTAGCTCGTATTGCGGAAAATACTTGGGCTTGGGCGAAGCAATATCATCTTCGGGAAATAGTGGATGAACTAGCAAAAGGGCTGCTTACAGAATTAAATTATGGAATAGAAGCAAGAAATATGGAGCGCTTTTTCGAGCATAATAAAGCTTTAGGGTATGTTGTCATTCCCTCTGTTTATTGGGATTATTCCACAAAGAAAGTGTTGACGATGGATTATATAGAGGGAATAAAGCTATCCGATCATCAGCGCCTAGATGAGGCAGGGATTGATCGTGAATTATTGGCTGAAAGATTAGCCTATACTATTTTCTATCAAATTTTAGAAGTTGGCCATTTTCATGCAGATCCTCATCCGGGAAATGTACTAGCTTTGCAGGATGGAAGAATCGTTTTATTAGATTTTGGAATGGTGGGGCAGCTTTCTTCCTATACGAAAAAGAATTTTACTTCCTTCGTAATTGCTCTTCGAAATAAAAGCACAAAAGGAATCATTCGAGCTATATCTGATTTAGGAATGATTCCAGAGAATGTTGATATAAAAAAATTAACGGCAGATGTGGAAGAAATGCGCGATAAATATTACGATATTCCCTTAAAGGAAGTGAGCGTTGGGGAAGTGATTAATGATTTATTTATCATTGCATTTCGTCATAATATTAGAATTCCATCCGAGCTAACGCTTTTAGGAAAATCGTTAATGACAATGGAAGGGGTTGTCGTTTCCTTAGACCCTAGTTTCAGTGTATTTGATGTTGCTGAGCCTTTTGGAAGAAAGCTGTTTTTAGACAAGCTTAAGCCTTGGAAAATAGTCAAAAGCGTAGCAGAGGAAATACCAGAGTATTTCGCTTCTATAAAAGACATTCCATTGACAGTTAAACAGTTTATGGGAATCATTCGAAAAGGAAAAGTAGAGGTAGAATTTACATCACCACAATTGGACTTATTAATCAAAAAGATGGATCGATTTAGTAACCAGATAGCTTTTAGCATTGTTTTACTTGCTTTAAGTATTGTTATGGTTGGTTTGATTATTGGAGTTGCTCTCAGTGGGGTACAAACGGTTCTCTGGAAATTTCCGATTATTGAAATCGGTTTTTCGATTGCAATGCTAATGGTTGCTTGGCTTATTTACTCGATTTTTCGGTCGGGCAGGTTTTAGCTATGAGAACCTTACCATTTATAATAAATTAAAAAGTGCCAAAAACTCTTTAAAGAGTTTTTGACACTTTTCTTATGGATGAAAGGAAGTGTTTCTCTACCTAAACGGATACCATTCGTTTTTCTTAATAGTTATCCTTTTTCATGGCGATAAATAAGAAGATAACTACCTCCACCAAGTATTAATAATAAGAATCCAAACAGTAAGAGGGAATAATTAGTTGTTGCTGTATCAGGTAGTCGGTTTCCTGTTGCTTGAACCTCTAAAGAATCATTAGTAGCGTCATTACCTTGGGAATCTTCAGGGGAATTTATCGCATCGTCTGCAACATTTTCATTATTCTTACCTGGTACGACTTCCGAATTTCCCTCATCTTCATCTATTGATTCAGCTGGCAATTCTTCCATATTGTTGTCGTCAGGTGTATCTACTGGTGTTTCTTCTTCAGCTACTTGTTTCTCGTTTATAGTAATACTTGCTTCGATTCGATTTTTGGTATCTTTTGTTTCTACTAGTATAGATGCTGATCCTTTTGCTCTTCCAGTTACTAACCCATCTGCATTTACGGTAGCGACATCTGTATTAGAGCTAGTCCAAATTAGTTCTTTGCTATCCGTAGTATTCTCTGGCAGAATGGATGCTTCTAACTGGAAGGTCTGTCCAACTTCTATGCTGATAGTTGTTTGATTCAGTTCAATCGACTCGATTGGAATCAAAGGATCAACTTGGTATTCATTAACAGCAACCGTACCACTCACTTCATTCCCAACTAATACCAATGGTTTCTTAGTGGGGCTTTCTTCTGCCGGAATAAAGGCAAGGCCTTCTGGACTAACGTCACCACTGATAGCATTTGAAAAATCTCTTGTATTAATATAATTAGCGAATGTTGCATTTGATGGATTTGTGATATTGTACGTCATGACACCACTAATACGTTCTAAGCCAATAAATGCATAAAGCTCGTTGCCAATAGTACCTACTTTTACCTCTTCTGGTTCAGGGCCTTTTTTGGCACTTCTTTTTTCAAATACATCATCATCGTTTGACCAGTTGAAGTAGTCTGGATATCGCTCTGCTGTAATCTTTTCGAATTCACTTCCACTATCAAATACTAGTTCCATTGTGTCAGCATTCCAAATCGAGAAAGACCGTCCACCTAGAGTATAGATTGCATCGTTTCCGCGGTCTGTCAGTACTTCTAATTTGTCATAATCACCAGAGTTTTTCATCTGTTCAAATGCTGCTTCTGCCTCTTCTATAGTAAATCCTTTAAATAGAGAAGAATCTAGTTGGATTGAATCTTTGACCTTTTTGAAATCTTCTATGTTAACAAATTCTTCCCATTCTGTTGCATCGCCTTCATTTGCTGTCAATAAATAAGTAATGCCATCCTTTTCAACTACCTCAATCGAATCTGGCATATACACGCCTAATATTGGCAAGGATTCGACTTCAATTTTATCGTTTCTTGCTGCATCCAAACCATTTTCCGGTAATGAATGATCTTTGAATCCTAATGACTTTACAGAAAGAACTTTACCTGTTTCTACATTAATTCTTGCGATGGCATTATTTTCTTGGAGAGAAACGAATGCTGTTTTTCCATCTGTGGTAAGTCCGATATATTCAGGTTCTAAATCACGAACTGCATCAGCTAAAGTACCATTGTTTCGGATATGTACATCTGAGTCTATTACAGTAGTATCATCAAATAGAATGGTATTTGCTTGTTTCGTTTCATAGTTAATGATTGTAACAGAGCCTTCTGGATCAACACCGTTTTCTAAGCCTAATCTTGGTTCTCCTTCATTTGCAGATAGAATATAGTTGCCGTCTTTTGATATAACGACATTATCAGGCTGAATCCCAGCTTCAAATGTATGTAGAATATTCCCATCATAATCCATGATAACGATACGTCCATTTTGGGAATAATTTTCATCTTGAACTGTAGCTGCGACAATTTGTTTCTCCGTATTAATGTCAATGCTAGTTAAATCCCCATATTGAAAGCTATCACTGTTAAGTAGTTCTGCTATATTAATAGATTTCTCTTTGGACAAATGTTGAAGTGTATTGGATTCTAAAGATGATAAATCTACAATATCGATTGTTTGTAGCTTTCCATTAATAACGTAGAATTTATGAATTTCTGGGTTATACTTTACGATTTCCGCTACACCACCATCTTTATCTGATAAGCCAGTACTGTAAGAGGCAATTTTACTAACATTGATTGAATCTGAAAAGGTTGCAGCGCTTACAGATGATGGTGCAGCGACATAGTTAGACAATCCAAGTAAGCATGTAACTGATAAAGCACTAATCGTTTTTGTGAATGTATTCTTCATTTTCTCCTCCTCATAAATTGTAGATATTTGTAAAACATACTTTGTATAGTAAAGGGTAATTTTTTGATGTTGATGTCAGAATTGTAATTTTCTTGTTTAGAATATGTAAAGATAATAAGGATTATCCGGAAATATTTGGATGTTTGCTGTGTGCGTTCAGATTGGTATAGGTAAACAATTTAAAAAACAGGAGGAGTGTGCAAATGAAAGCTGTCACTTTTCAAGGAACAAAGGATGTTCAAGTTAAACAAGTGGAAGATGCAAAGCTCCAAAAGAAAGACGATATAGTTGTGCGAATTACCTCAACAGCTATTTGTGGTTCAGATTTACATATATATCAAGGAGCTTTACCTACTGAAAAAGACTATGTAATCGGACATGAGCCAATGGGGATTGTAGAAGAGGTAGGTCCGGAAGTAACGAGAGTTAAAAAAGGAGATCGCGTAGTTCTACCGTTTAATATTTCTTGTGGACATTGCTACTATTGTGAGCATGATATGGAAAGTCAGTGTGATAATGCGAATCCAAATAAGGATATTGCCGATACTGGAGCCTATTTTGGTTTTACAGAGCGATATGGTGATTATCAAGGAGGACAAGCTGAATTATTACGTGTCCCATACGGGAATTTTGTGCCCTTTGTTATCCCAGAGTCCTGTGAATTAGAGGATGAAGCCCTGTTATTTATGTCTGATGTTCTTCCAACTGCTTATTGGAGTGTTGAAAATTCAGGGGTAAAGGATGGCGATACTGTTGTTGTATTGGGCTGTGGTCCTGTTGGGTTAATGACCCAAAAATTTGCTTGGATGAAAGGAGCGAAGCGGGTCATTACCGTCGATAACATTCCTTACCGCTTAAACCATGCACAAAAAATGAATCAAGTAGAAATTGTTAATTTTGATAATCATGAGGATACAGGTAACTATATAAAGGAATTATCTTCTGGTGGTGCAGATGTAGTAATAGATTGTGTAGGAATGGACGGAAAGAAAACTCCTATGGAAGCAATCGGGCAAAAATTGAAGCTTCAAGGAGGAACACTTAGTGCGATTGAAATTGGTATGAATGCAGTGCGCAAGTTCGGCACTATACAATTAACAGGAGTTTATGGCTCGAAGTATAATATGTTTCCATTGGGTAATATTTTTGAGCGAAACATTACAGTAAAGACTGGGCAGGCGCCAGTTATTCATTATATGCCAATGCTATTTGATTGGATTACGAGTGGAAAAATTGATCCAACGGAAATCATTACACATCGCATTTCTTTGGATGACGCAAGTAATGCCTACCAGATGTTTAATGATCATGAGGATGAAGTTATTAAGGTTGTTCTAAAACCTTAATTGTGAGTATGCTATCGAACGAGTTCGATGGCTTTTATATGTTTAGCTGCTGACTAAACATATGGCAATTTATCGACGATTTGTCTCTATCCATATGTTTCTACTATAAAAACCTTTATAATAAAAATGTATATTAGCTGATAGAGAGGGAAGTTTTCGATGAGAAAATACTCTAAGATGATAAAATCCTTTGATATTATAATGGTCGTTATCCTCCTAGTCATTTCATTTGTCCCAATGGCTGTATTTGCGATGAATCAAAGTAAGGAAGACGAAGGAAATAAAATCATCGCCATTATTACACAGGACGGTAAAGTCATTCGTGAAGTAGAATTAACTGGCCATACGGAAAATGAGCAATTCATGATTAAAGGAAAAGGCAAACAATATAATCTAATTGAAGTGGAAAACGAGCAAATTAGAATTAAAGAAGATAATAGTCCAGACCAGATTGGAGTGAAAATGGGTTGGAAGGGTATGCCTGGACAAACCATTATTTGCTTGCCGCATAAAGTATTAATAGAAATTGTCGCAGAAAAACCAGAAGAGATGGAAGAGGATGGATTGATCTTATCTCATTGATTATCAATCATATTTTCATTAATATTGTTTTTATAAAAAGAGCATGGAAAATTGTTTTCAACAAATAATTTCCATGCTCTTTATCATTTTTCCATTTCATTTACCTTATCTAAAATAGTAATGGTATCAATTAAATGATTGTTAAAGATTTTTTTTGCAACAGAGAGAAGTTCAATGATTGCTGGGTCTCTTAGAGAATAAATGACTCGATTGCCTTCTTTGTTCCCAATAACAATATTTTTAGAGCGCAGGATACTTAATTGTTGTGACACTGCTGAACCTTCTAGCTCTAAAAGCTCGAGAATTTCATTCACACTTTTATCGCCTTGTGCTAGAATTTCTAATATTTTGATTCGTAAAGGATGGGCTAGTGCTTTAAAAAAATCTGCTTTAAATTGTTGAATATCTAAATTCAAATGCCTTCCTCCTTTTCTTACCTTACTTCAAAGCTATCGCTGTTTTCTTCTTTATTCCCTGTTCTTGTTGATTGGAAAATGTTTCGCATTCTTGAAAAGCAAAATGTTTGCAGCCATCGCATTGCTGCTTATTTACAAGGAGTAAGCTATAGTCAATCGCTTCACCTGTGTGCATAAAGAAATGATTTACTCCAATTTTTTCATATAATCCGGTTTTCCGAAGGATGCTTTCTGGTTGAGGATTAATTCCACAGATTAGAACCTTGCCATGCTTGGAAAAGCTTTGAATGATATTGGCGAAATAAGCCTCTCCAGTTAAATCCATGAATGGAACCTTTCCCATCCGAAGAATTAATATCTCAGGCTTGCGATGAATGGAGCGCAATAGGGTTTGTTCAAATGCTTGGGCAGCACCAAAAAATAATGGTCCCTCTACATCGAAAATACTAATTTGCGGACAGCCATGCGAGCGTTTTTTATCGATTTTTTCTAATTTGTTCAAATGACTAGGCAGCACTTGAGATGTTTTCATTATATCACTCATACGTTTAGTAAAGATAATAATAGCTAAAAATAAGCCTATTTCTACTGCAGTTGTTAAGTCGAAAAAGACTGTTAGCAGAAAAGTAACGCTTAAAACAAGGGAATCTCCTGTTTTTGTTTGAAGAATTGTACGAAATGATTTTTGTTCACTCATATTCCACGCTACTACCATTAATAAGGGAGCCATGCTTGCGAGTGGGATTTTTCCTGCAAAAGGTGCAAGAACCAATAAAATTACAAGGACTACGATACCATGAATGATTCCAGAAAGAGGGGAAACGGCACCGCTCTTTATATTTGTGGCAGTACGGGCAATTGCGCCTGTAGCTGGAATACCGCCAAATAAAGGTGCAATCATATTAGCGATTCCTTGGCCAATTAATTCTTTATTGCTATTATGCTTGCTGTTTGTCATACCATCTGCCACAACAGCAGATAACAGGGACTCAATGGCACCAAGAATTGCAATGACAAAAGCCGGTTGAATTAATAATGTAATCCTGTCCCAAGTTATAGCAGGAAGATGGAAGGATGGTAATGTATTCGGAATGCCACCATACATCGAATCTATAGTCGCAATTTCACTAGGATAAAAAATGGCTGCAATAATGGTGGAAATAATTAACCCCATTAATGGTCCAGGAAGTTTTGGAAACAATTTGGGTGACAATAGAATGATCACAAGGCAAATAACAGCTGTAAAAATACTATAGGGACTAATTGTCTCGAAATGCTGGAATATTTCTCTCATATTACTAAGAAAGGCTTCGTGTTTTTCTATATCCTTCATGCCTAAAAAATTGGGAATCTGGCCAGTAAAAATGATTACCGCGATTCCTGAAGTAAAGCCGATGGTTACAGATCTAGGAATATATTTAATAAGGGAACCAAGTTTAAATACGCCAAATAAAATTAAAATAATACCAGCTAGGAAACCCGCAATTAACAGATTTTCAAATCCATAACTGAGTACGATGCCAAGCACGATAGGGATAAAAGCACCAGTGGGACCGCCAATTTGAAACTTAGATCCTCCTAATAAGGAAATAAGAATGCCTGCGATTATTGTTGTATAAATTCCATATTCAGGCTTTACACCTGATGCAATCGCAAAAGCCATCCCTAAAGGAATTGCAATAATACCAACAATGATGCCAGAATTAATATCTTTTCTTAAAGATGCAAACGAGTAGTGAGCAAATCGATTGTCAACCAAACTCCATTTCATAATAACCCTTCTTCTTTTGAATATTTGTATATCTGATTATTTGAATATACTATTAAAATTTACGCTTTGTCTGGGAAAAAGTCAAAATGAATTTTTTTGTGTTTTATGAGGGGTGATTTTTTTTAGTTGAAGGGGTGGGTTTGGATCATAAATGCGAATTTTGGATCATAAGGGTCTTGTTTTGGATCATAAATGAAAAGTTTGGATCATAAGTGCCTTGTTTTGGATCATAAATATAAAATTTGGATTATATGTGTGATGGGGGCATTAAATTCAACTATATTACGTACTACCACTCCATTAAAAAAGTCCTAAATATTAAAATTACATATGTACTAATACCAAAATCAAGCCAAAAAACCGATACAACACATGGGATGCATCGGTTTTTTGTATTTTTCTTATTCTTCATCCATAAATGGTTTGTTTACGTAATAGTACATTACGCCCATGAATCCGACTCCGCCTATTAAATTTCCTAATGTTACGGGAATTAAGTTGCGAATAATTGCTGGAATCGTAATTGCTGGGTTTTGATCTAGTACATAAGAAATAGAGAATGTTGCCATATTGGCAATGCTATGCTCATAGCCTGAGATAAAGAAACAGAACACGAATAAAATCATGACTGTAATTTTTGCAATATCTTCTTTTAAAGACATAGGGATAAAGAAAGCTAAACAGACAAGCCAGTTACATAAAATACCTCGAAAGAAAAGCTCGCTTATTGGTGCTTCCAATTTAGCTTCTGCAGCATGGAGCAAAAAGTCATTTACACTAGGAGACTTAAATAATCCAGTTAACAAGATAAATATGGCAAAGAAAATGGCTCCAATAATGTTCCCTGCATAGCTTGTTCCCCAAATTTTTAAGACATCTGACCATTTGATTTTTTTTCTTAGTGCTGCGTAAGTATAATAAAAGGTATTTCCTGTAAATAAATCTCCACCACCATAGGCGATAAGAATAATTGCTGCCCCGAATACTAAAGCTGCCATTGGATAGGCAAGCGGTGATTCCACTGCATAAAAGAAATTCCCGGTTTTAAATGCAACAATTACACCAAAGCCAATAAACATACTTGCGACAACGGCACGCATAAAAAAGCGAAACTTACTTTTTTTATAAATTTTTAATTTTTTTAAGGCTAATTTTTCTACTTCATAAAGAGATGCGCCTTCCATAGTTAACCCTCCTGAACAAGGTTTTCTTATTTGCCACTGTAGTTATGTTTCTTACCCTGTTATTATCATGTTGATTCTTTATTAGGTCAATAATATTTTGTGAAAAAATCACAATAAAAATGTTTGTTCGAAATTTGTTCACAATTTAATCATGCTTCCAGTTATTTCTTTAGTATTCCCAAAAGTATCACTTTAAAATATACAAATATCATGCAAAATTTTTCTGAAAATACAGTTAATAATAGATTATTATGTATAGGAAAAGCAGATAATAACGCATGATAACAGCATGGAATAATTTGTCGAAGAATTCATGTTATATTTTCTTACAAATGTATAGACTTTATATTTATTCAATCATAAAATAGAAGATGGAAACTAACAAGGGAGTGAAGAGCTCATGACTTCAGCATATCGCATTTCGATGCTTGTAAACGATCAGCCGGGAGTTCTGGCTCGTATATCCAGCTTATTTGGAACGCATCATGTAAATATTGAAGATATAAAAACCAAAAAATATAAAAGAGAGGCAACAACAAGAATACAAATTTCTAGCTCTGCAGAAGAAAAGCAAGTACAAACTCTCGTATTTGGATTACAGGGATTAATGGATGTAGTAGAAGTAGATGCAGATGCTATCCATAAATCTGCTTTTCAACAAAAGCTGATTCAAAGTACGGATACGATTCAGGTACTAAGAGAGCAAAAAACATTAAGCAAAAAACTATCTTACTGGCTGGTAGCCTGCAGTTTGTTTTTAACCTTATTTGGAACGAACATACCAGCTTCTCTTTATTCGCTTTATCGCATGGAATGGGGACTTACATCGGGGATGATTACCCTTGTGTTTGCAATTTATGCTTTTACAGTTATCCCAGCAATTATCATTGCCGGACAATTATCTGATCAGATTGGGAAAAAGAAAGTGTTAATTCCAGGGATTTTCTTCTCCTTGATAGGAACATTTTGTTTTACTATTGCAAATGGTTTGGGAATGCTTCTTATCGGTCGATTATTCCAAGGATTGTCGGTTGGTATTTTAAATGGAGTAGCGGTAGCTGCTTTAACGGAACTTGATGAGAAGAAAAATACGAAAAAAACCGCCTTAATATGTGCCCTTGCCGTCACACTCGGTAATGCATTTGGGCCAATTCTCTCCGGATTACTAGGGGATTTTGCACCACTCCCATTAAGATTATCTTACTATGTGCATTTATTATTTATTATTCCGTGCTTTATCCTACTTTTTTTCATAAATGAAAACATTAGACCAGGTTTGAAGCCTGTTCAATTAAAGAAGCCATTTGTTCCAAAAGAAATCATGAAGCCTTTCTTATTAGCTTCCTTTACTTCTTTTGTTGCTTGGTCGATTATAAGTATGTTTATGTCTTTAATCCCATCTAATCTGTCTAGTTTTACAACAGTTACTAGTTTAACGATATCAGGAATTGTCGTAGCACTTGGATTAATTGCTGCAGCATTAAATCAAATTTTATTAAAACAACTATCATTAATGAAATTGATTTCAATCGGTTATGTCTTTCTTGCAGTGGGGCTTGTGCTTCTAGTTATAACGATTTATACACAATCCCTAACATTATTGCTGATTTCTGCCGTACTTATTGGGGGTGGGAATGGACCCGCATATGCGGGAAGCTTAGCGCTAGTAAATGAAGTTGCCCCAAGTAAAACAAAAGGAAATATTGTCTCTACCTTCTTTGTCATTACTTATCTTGGCGTGAGCCTTCCAGTAATCGGTCTCGGGTATTTATCACAGGAGTTTGGAGTTGCAGGGACAGTAACCACGTATGTACTAATCATGGGAGCACTCATATTGCTTATCTCAGGCTTTGCTTGGAAAGAAAGAAAAACCATTTTTACAAAATAAATTTTGTCTAAAGATCAGTATTCCCTTTTTGAAAGGAAGGCTGATCTTTTTTTGTTGATGAAGAAATGAAGGAAAGTAAAATAAATGTAAAGAAACAAAAAAGTAATAATAAATATTAGACAATTGAATACAATGGTGATGTAGTATTTTTAAAAAGAAGTCTTTGGGAAGGGAATCTGCTTAGATATTTCCATAGATACTAAATTGGAAGGCCCCGTAGACAGAGACGATCTAGGAGGCTAAAGTGAACATGTATAAAAAGAAAGTAGATTCCCTAAACCAATGAAAAAGTGAACACTTAGAGTGATAGAATGAACAAAATAAAAAAAATGTCGAAAAGAGGTTGCTTTTTTTACACTATGGTTATATAATAAAAAACGTGTTAAAAATAAGTAAAAAAACAGTTAAGAAAAATTAATAAATGCGGGTGTAGTTTAATGGTAAAACCTCAGCCTTCCAAGCTGATGTCGTGGGTTCGATTCCCATCACCCGCTCCATACATAAGCTCACAACGCAGTGTTTCGTTTCATTAAGAACGAAGCATTGCGTTTTTTATATTTTACGAGAAAATAATATAGCAATAGGTAGGAGAGGATCTATATTAGAAACTCTCCTGCTAGGTTTATTCTACAATGGAAAACGATGCTTCTCCTCCATGAACTTGCACAAACATGTTAAGTAATGATTCCACCATTTGCTCTGCTTTTTCTCTTTCAATGGATGGGGAAAGATAAACAATTTGAATGGCGTTTTTCGTAGATGATTGGACAGGAGCTCTATCTGAATCGACAAATGGGCTGCCAAATGGACCGAGTTTATCTTCTGATACGATTAAATTTTCGATAGAATTCATTCTTCCATTAAGTCCAGCATATTGTTCGCCTTCTTTTCCGATACGGATGTTTATATTTCCTTGAAGATTGGCACAATCATAAATACCGATCGGAACACTGTATTGAAGGGAAAAGAAGTTGTTAATATCAATACTGCTATTAATAGGCTGTAAGTAATTTTGTTTTTTGATTCGTCTAAGAAGACTTTCCGCTGAATGGCGATAGCGATTTGGATCTTTGCCTGTTTTTTTGAAGATGGCTCTCCATTCCTTTACAGAAGGAATATCGGTTATATTGCTATCTTCCAAATCAAAAAAAATAGACTCTTGAAAAAGTTGCATGCGCCCTTTAATCATTTGGGGCGTGTCCATTACTTCCATTCCTTGATAGTGAATGAAGCCAATTTTAAAATTAGGGATTAATTGTTTAATCTGTTCTGATATAGAAATATCCAATATATGCACCTCCACTATAGTTGTTGTCTATGTTATTCTATATTTTAGCGTAATCTATATGAAAAACCAATGAAAAGAAGGGAGGGAGACCTTATGGATTATCATGCATTAAAGAAAGATATTATAGACTATAGTAAAACAATCGGGATCGACAAAATTGGATTTACAAGTGCTAGCACCTTTGAAGAAATGAAAGTACGTTTAATAAGACAGCAAGAATTAAACTATCAATCGGGCTTTGAAGAGAAGGATATTGAGAAGCGAGTAGACCCCTCCCTTCTATTAGATCAGCCGAAATCGATTATTTCCATCGCTCTTGCTTATCCTTCTAAAATGAAGGAAAGAGTTGTTAGCAAAAAAGGAGAGCGCAGAGGTATTTTTTGTCGTGCTTCCTGGGGAACGGATTATCATATTGTTTTAAAAGATCGCTTGCAGAAGCTTGAGGAATATATACAAGAGCGAATGCCAGATGCATTGTGTAAATCAATGGTAGATACTGGTGAGTTAGTAGATCGCGCTGTGGCACAGCGAGCGGGGTTAGGCTGGTCTGGAAAAAATTGTGCTATTATTACACCGGAATTTGGTTCTTATGTTTATTTAGGAGAGATGATTACCAATCTACCTTTAGAACCTGATAAGCCAATGGAAGATCAATGCGGCACATGTAATAAATGCATTGATGTTTGTCCAACAGGTGCCCTTATTCAAGGTGGGCAGTTAAATGCCCAGAGATGTATCGCTTTTCAAACACAGACAAAAGGATTTCTGGCAGAAGAATTTAGAGAAAAGCTCGGTAACCGAATATACGGCTGTGATACATGCCAAACCGTCTGTCCGAAAAATAAAGGAATTGATTTTCACAATCATCCAGAAATGGAGCCAAATCCAGAAATCGCAAAACCATTGCTTCAGCCCCTACTTTTTATCAGCAATAAGGAATTTAAAGAAAAGTATGGTCATATTTCTGGTTCTTGGCGTGGAAAAAAACCAATTCAGCGTAATGCCATCATTGCACTTGCTCATTTTAAAGAAGAAGGAGCAGTTGGTGATTTAATTATGGTGATGAAAAAAGACCCGAGACCAGTCATTAGAGGAACGGCTGCTTGGGCATTAGGGAAAATTGGCGGCGATGACTCAAAGACTGCCCTACAAACAGCAACACAACAAGAAGACGATCAAGAGGTTTTACAAGAAATTGAAGATGCGTTACAACGATTATCGCATTCATTATAAGATTGTGGTGGATGAACACTTGTTTTGTGTGGTAAGAGGAAAGTGGTTTTCATCGGGAGAAAGAACGCCACATTTTCGTAGAGGAAGAGGGAAAGTGGTTTTCATTGGGAGAAAGAACGCCACTTTTTCATGGAGTAAGAGGGAAAGTGGTTTTCATCGGGAGAAAGAACGCCACATTTTCGTAGAGGAAGAGGGAAAGTGGTTTTCATCAGATGAATGAACGCTAATATTTCTCCGAGATTAAGGGGGAATTGCTTTCATCCAATGGATAAGCACACCTAAGTTACCATCATGCTTGAAAAAAATGTTTTTCATCATGTTTTTAATAATTAATACGAGACAAAAAGAAGGAAATTCATCGCCTTCTTTTTTTTGTACAGTTCTCCTCCTTTTAAACATATTTATTAAGGAAGGGAGTAGATGGAATGAAACAACAATTAATGGAGCTCATCGAAAAAAGGATTCAGCAGTGTGTTGCAAAAGAGCGAACAATTATAGAAGATGAAAAGTTTGCGCGAAAAAGAGAATGTTTCCATAGAAGAAATGCTGAAATCATTCATGTGAAGGCAAAAGGGAAAATTGAAGATATTCAGAAAAAGGCGGATGAGACGGAGGAATTGGTTTATACGGTTCATCTTCAATATTTCATTAAGCAAGGAGAGTTATTTTTCGTAGAAGAAGAAGTGGAAAATAGAAAGGGGATTTTCTATAAAGGAGTCTTAATTGAGGATAAAGAGATTGCTCCTGCCTATCCAGAATATAGAGTACATCCTTTGTCTGAAGAATTTGGGAACACGACAGAAGGATGGAGCAGATATACGTATGATCGCCTTAAAGCCGTTCAATATGCGGAAAAATGGTGGAATAGCTATAATCCGAAATACCATCAATTTGAAGTGGATTGCACCAATTATATTTCGCAATGTGTTCATGAAGGAGGAGCTCCGATGCGAGGTTATCCTAATCGCAATAAGGGCTGGTGGATGCAAAATAATAATTGGAGCTACAGTTGGTCAGTTGCCAATGCCTTTCCAAGATATTTAGAAACCTCTACAACCGGATTGCGTGCCAAACAAGTAAATAGTGCAATCGAGCTAAAGCTTGGGGATGTCATTTGCTATGATTTTGAAGGCGATGGGAAATATAATCATACAACTATAGTTACAGGGAAGGATGCGAATGGAGAACCGTTAGTAAATGCCCATACGTATAATAGTCGAATGCGCTACTGGAAATATGAAGATTCAACTGCCTATACTCCAAATATTAAATATAAATTTTTTACGATTATTGATGGCTGAAAAGCAAGAAATAACTCCTTCGCAATTCCCTTAGAGTAAGTGTATAATGGAACGGAAAGTAATAGTTAGAGGTGACAAACTTGGCAATACATATCGTCCTATACCAACCACAAATCCCTTCCAATACAGGCAATATTGCAAGAACATGTGCAGGAACAGACACTGTTCTTCATTTAATCCGTCCGTTTGGATTCTCCACAGATGATAAAGCGTTAAAGAGAGCAGGCCTAGATTACTGGGAATTTGTAGAGATCCATTATTATGACTCTTTAGATGAATTTTATGAAAAAAATGAAGGCGGAGCGTTTTACTATATTACGAAGTCTGGGAAAACTCCTTATGCCTCCTTCGATTACAGTGATAGGAACAAAGAGCATTACTTTATATTTGGAAGTGAGACGACAGGTCTTCCTCCAAAGGTTATCCAGAATAATATAGATAGAACTGTACGAATTCCAATGACGGATAATATTCGTGCTTTTAATCTTTCGAATACTGTGGCCATTCTCATTTATGAGGCATTAAGGCAACAAAATTTTGGGCATTTAAAAAAATAACACTGAAACAATAACAGAGTGTAAATCGTAATAGATTTATACTCTTTTTTTAGAGGGAATAAAGGGAAGTGAATGAGAAATGGTATTCACTATATCAAAAGATTTCATATTTTTATTAAGCTTTTTACTCCTTCTTTTTGGAACGGAAGGCTACTTAAGAAAAAAGCTAGGATTTCCAAATAAAAAGGAAAAAAAGGTCCATTCACTACAAAAATGGCTAGATATGATAGTGGTACCTATTGCCATCATTTTATTATTTATTTTAGATGGACCAATAGTAAGTATGTGTATATTGATCTGTCACAGCCTTTTTCAATCGTATGTAGAGTGGAGATATAATAAAAGGTCAAAAGAATTTATTATTTACTTAGCAACCGGGCTAATTCTTTTTGTCATGACGATTATTGGTATATTATTAGGCTATAGTCATTATCAGTAATAGTTCAGCTGTTAAATGGGACAATAATAATAACTTTAAAGGAGAGATTATCCATGAATCAAACAATTGAAACAATACTCAATCATCGATCTGTAAGAAAATTTACAGATAAGGAATTAACGCAAGAACAAATTCGTCTTCTTGTGGAAGCTGCCCAAAGTGCTTCTACTTCTAGCTTTGTACAAGCATATAGTATTATTGGCGTAAAAGATAAGGAAAAAAAGAAAAAATTATCAGAATTAGCAGGGAATCAGCAATATGTGGAAAACAATGGGCATTTGTTTGTTTTCTGTGCAGATTTATATCGGCACACTGTTGCTTCAGAAATGGAAGGGAAAAAGGAATCAGCACAGGATTCCATTGAGAGCACGGAAAAATTTATGGTTAGTCTTATCGATGTAGCCTTAGCATCGCAAAATATGGCAATTGCTGCTGAGTCATTAGGACTGGGTATTTGTTACATAGGCGGAATTCGCAATAATTTAGTTGGCGTGAGTCAATTATTAAAAACTCCAGATCATGTTTTACCAGTATTTGCTTTAGTCGTAGGTTATCCAGACCAACAAACAGAGAAAAAACCACGAGCTCCTTTTCAGCATATTTATCACGAAAATGAATATGAGCAAGATGTGGAAAAATATAAACAAGAGCTACAGGAATATAATAACGAAATAACTGCTTATTATCAGGAAAGAACAAATGGGAAAAGAACAGATACATGGACAGCTCAGATGGCTGGTAATTTTGAGGGGAAATCACGTATGTATATGAAAGAGTTTGTGAAACAGAAGAAATTTGATTTGAAATAACTCAAAAATGAGACTGGGACATAATTAGCTTCAAATGTGATAAGGTGAGTTTGAGTTTACTCGAATTCACCTTTTCTATTTTTGTTATAAAATCTGTCACTACTGTAGGAACCATATAGTTTTTCTTTTGAATGTTGCACTCTTACATATTGTCCCTAATACTCATTAAACTTCGCAAACGTCCAGCTGTATCAGGAGAAGCTGTATAAATCATAATCTTTAAATGTGGGTCAGTTGGCGATTTTAAGGTTAAATGTTCAAACTCCATCTCTCCGATAAGGGGGTCATATCTCCGCTTGTGTCGTTCTGTTTCGACTTGAACATCGTGTAGCGGCCATAACTCACGAAACAGCTGACTATTCTGCATAAATTCCTCAATTAGTTCTTTAAACTTAGCGTCATTAGGGAAGTGTGCGTAGTCTGCACGAAACTGTGCAATCATGATTCGTGCTCTGGCATCCCAATCTTTTATGCTTGAGCTTAGTTTGTCCCCTATCAAAAGATGCCTTATCCAATTGGGCTTCTGCTGCATATTATTAGAAAAAGGCGGTAAATGGAAAACTAACTCAGCTGCTTGGTTCCATAATAATAAATCCCAGGATTTTCCAATCACGAAAGCTGGATTCGGTTCAAGTGCCTTAATTGTTTGTACCAACCCTAAATTTAATGGCTGATCTTTTACCTGATTCTGTTCCACCGGTCTTGCAAGAAGGTGGAGATGTTGCCGTTCATCTTCATTTAATCTCAGTGCTTTTGCGATATTATTTAGTACATCCTCCGAGGGATTGACATTTCTGCCTTGTTCCAAAGAGGTATACCATGATGTTCCAATATGGGCAAGTTGGGCCACTTCCTCCCTTCGAAGACCCGTCGTCCGTCGTCGTCCAAATGACACTAAGCCTACATCTTCTGGAGTGAGACGGTTTCGACGTGTACGTAAAAATTCACCTAATGACATATTAGTAAGATTCTTGTCCATTTATATCGACTCCTTATCCTGACACTTCCAAACATACGATAAACAAAGGAAGGAAGCCACTTGTACATTCTGTCATACTGCAAGTATAGCTTACATTATATAAAAAATTAAGGAGGATTTTAAATGAATGTTTTTGTAACAGGAGCTACAGGGAAAGTGGGAAGTCGGTTTGTTCCACGATTACTTCAACGTGGGTATAAAGTTAAATTATTAGTTAGAGATAGTTCAAAGGCGGACTGGCTTCGCCAACTTGGCGCTGAACTCGTAATAGGTGATCTTTTGGAACAAGATAATTATATTGAAGCTCTCGAAGGCACTGATGTTGTGGTTCACTTGGCTGCTCAGTTTCGTGGAGTAGATGAGGAGACCACCAGGATATCAAACGTTGATGGCAGTATAGCTTTAGCTCAAGCTGCCTTGAAGGCTGAAGTACCAAGGTTTGTTTTTGCAAGTACCAATAATGTTTATGGTGCTGGTAATTATTCCAGACCGAACCATGAGGATGATGAAGTAAGACCAGCCTTTCCTTATCCTCAAACAAAGGCTGAAGCTGAAGCTGCACTGCTACGACTTCATCACGAACAGGGGTTAGGACTTCGCATAATAAGGTTTCCGTTTATTTATGGAGATCAAGATCCGCATATCACAGAAATCCTTCCAATATTGCGTAGCTGGAATCCAGCTAAACGAATCCATATGGTACACCATGCTGATATATGTCAAGCCCTGATTCTTGCTGCTTCTACACAAGGTATTGATGGTCGAATTTACAATGTTGCTGATGATGCTCCGATCTCTGTTGCTGAATTGCTTCAACTTTATAATAGTGAAATTTCATCAGAGGGGCAGCAACAGGAATACAATCCATGGGATATGGTTGTCGATACTATGCGTATAAGAGAAGAATTACATTATCGACCTATTTTTCCGTCCTTCTATACTGCAAGAGATGCAGGTGCTATTTAATAAAATTTGAAATTTTACCTTCAAGGGATAAAAGGGTACTTCTTCTATTCAGTTTTACTCTCTAATAAGCTACACAAAAAATTGCTGCCTTGAAATGGAAAACAAATAACTTGTGATAAAGGGGGATGAAATCAACTATAATTTCATCCCCCTTTATATATACTTAATATTTCCCCCTATTTAGCGAATTCGATAGAAATAAAAGGTGTTTTTTATGTAAATAAAGAAAACAGGCTGTTCGGTGAATAAGCATCTGCAAAACATGAAAATATTTCCTATTTAATAATAATTGTTATTCTATAGCGGTTCGACGTGCTAAAGATGGAGTTTTCTCCCTAATTGTTTAGCTTCTCTAAAAAAACTATTCTTTCTTTTAAGCATGTTCGCATTCGCTGGTGCATAGATTATATTAATCGTCTCTGATAATGTGACAGGGGAGGTCCATATGAATATATTAAAGAAAATCGAGATGTATAGACAAGAAGAAGAGTTGTTGAAGTGGGAAGGGACTTTTGGAGAATACTTAGAAATTTTGAAGGAAAAGCCATGGGTAGGTCAGTCCGCGCATTCTAGGGTATATAACATGATTAAAGATGCTGGCATTGATGAAGTAAATGGGAAAAAGCAATACAAATTTTTCTCTGATCAGCTCTTCGGATTAGAAGAGCCGTTAGAAAAGCTAGTAGAAGAATATTTCCATCCAGCTGCTAAACGTCTAGATGTAAGAAAACGTATTTTATTACTTATGGGTCCAGTCAGCGGTGGTAAATCCACTTTAGTAACGATGCTGAAAAGAGGATTAGAAGCATATACCTACACGGAACGTGGGGCTGTATATGCGATCAAAGGTTGCCCAATGCATGAGGATCCGCTTCATATGATTCCACATAGTCTAAGAAAAGATTTCTTTGATGAATATGGAATTCGCATTGAAGGCAACTTATCGCCACTTAATATGATGAGACTGCAAGAAGAATATAATGGAAGAATTGAAGATGTGATGGTAGAAAGGGTATTTTTCTCAGAAGATAAACGAACTGGGATTGGAACCTTTAGTCCATCTGATCCGAAATCACAGGATATTGCAGATTTAACAGGAAGCATTGATTTCTCTACTATTGCTGAATATGGATCGGAATCTGATCCTCGGGCCTATCGTTTTGATGGGGAGTTAAATAAAGCGAACCGAGGCATGATGGAGTTCCAAGAGATGTTAAAATGTGATGAGAAGTTCTTATGGCATTTATTATCCTTAACACAAGAAGGAAACTTTAAGGCAGGAAGATTCGCCCTTATATCTGCAGATGAGTTAATTGTTGCTCATACGAATGAAACGGAGTATCGCTCTTTTATTTCCAATAAAAAGAACGAAGCATTGCATTCCCGTATCATTGTAATGCCGGTTCCATATAATTTAAAAGCATCAGAAGAGGAAAGAATCTATGAAAAAATGATTCGAGAAAGCGACGTTTCGAACGTGCATATTGCGCCACACACATTAAAAATTGCCGCTATTTTTACGATTTTAACTAGATTGAAAGAACCGAAAAAAGGAGATATTGATTTAGTGAAGAAAATGCGTTTATACGATGGTGAAAGTGTAGAAGGCTTTAGTTCTGCTGATTTAAAAGAACTTCAAAATGAATATGGCGATGAAGGAATGAGTGGTATTGATCCTCGTTATGTGATTAACCGTATTTCATCTACGATTATTCGTAAAGATGTAACAAGCATTAATGCACTTGATGTGCTTTTATCCATAAAAGAAGGATTAGATCAGCATTCTTCTATCACCAATGAACTAAAAGAAAAGTACTTAAACTGCATTTCTTTAGCGCGAAAAGAGTACGACGAAATTGCCAAGAAAGAAGTACAAAAGGCATTTGTTTATTCCTATGAAGAGTCTGCTAAAACGTTAATGGATAATTACTTAGATAATGTTGAAGCGTATTGCAATAAAAATAAGCTTCGTGACCCATTAACTGGTGAGCCGATCAATCCAGACGAAAAACTAATGCGTTCCATTGAAGAACAAATTGGAATTTCCGAAAATGCGAAGAAGTCATTCCGTGAAGAAATTTTAATTCGTATTTCTGCTTATGCGAGAAAAGGAAAACGATTTGATTATAATTCTCACGATCGCTTACGTGAAGCTATCCAGAAGAAGTTATTCGCAGATTTAAAAGATGTCGTTAAAATCACTACTTCAACGAAAACTCCAGATGAGCAGCAATTGAAGAAAGTCAACGAAGTGGTTGCACGTTTAATTGATGAACATGGTTATAATTCCACTTCTGCCAACGAGTTATTACGTTATGTAGGCAGCTTATTGAATCGTTAAATAAATTGGTCAAGGGAGGAACAGGCTAAATGGCGTCTGTTCCTCTTTTGCCTAATAAGAAAAGTAAAGGGTGAATAATGTGCCATGGAATAGGAACGCATTAAACAACCCTTTTTCTAAAAAAAGTAAAATTATCGAAATTATTAGTAAATTATTCTGTCCATTTGCATATGATAGAGTAATCACTTTATTTAGGTATAGCGATACCCAAATTAGTGTATGCGAAAATCACTTCATACGTGCACAAAAGGATAAAAAAACTTTTTAGGAGGGGTAAGATGACGGAAAAACCAAATAAGCATCAGTTTGTAATATCCCAGGAAAATTGGTCCCTCCATCGCAAAGGCCATGATGATCAGCAGCGTCATCAAGAAAAAGTGCAGGAAGCCATTAAAAATAACCTACCTGATTTAATTACAGAAGAAAACATCGTCATGTCAAATGGTAGAGAAGTTGTGAAAATTCCCATTCGTTCATTAGACGAATACAAAATTCGATATAATTATGATAAAAACAAACATGTAGGGCAAGGAAATGGAGATAGTCAGGTTGGCGATGTGGTCGCACGCGATGGATCTGGAAATCAAAAGGGCCCAGGAAAAGGGCAAGGAGCAGGAGATCAGGCCGGAGAAGATTACTTTGAAGCAGAAGTATCTTTAATGGAATTAGAAGAAGCTTTATTTAAACAATTAGAATTGCCGAATTTAAAACGAAAAGAACAGGATCAAATTGTCGTGGAGAATATTGAATTTAATGATATTAGAAAAGTAGGATTAATGGGGAATATTGATAAGAAAAAGACAATGATTTCTGCATTTAAGCGTAATGCAATGACAGGAGTACCAGGCTTTCACCCAATTTATCCAGAGGATTTAAAATTCAAAACTTGGAATGAAGTCCAAAAGCCAGAATCAAAGGCAGTCGTACTTGCGATGATGGATACGAGTGGTTCGATGGGCTTATGGGAAAAGTATATGGCAAGAAGCTTTTTCTTCTGGATGACAAGATTTCTTCGTACGAAATATGAAACGGTAGAAATTGAATTCATTGCCCATCATACAGAAGCAAAAGTTGTTTCGGAAGAAGATTTCTTTTCTAAAGGAGAAAGCGGTGGTACGATTTGTTCCTCCGTATATAGAAAAGCATTAGAACTGATTGACGATAAATACGATCCAAGCCGATTTAATATATACCCATTCCATTTCTCAGACGGAGACAATTTAACTTCCGATAATGCTAGATGTGTAAAATTAGTAGAAGAGCTGATGGAAGTTTCCAATATGTTCGGCTATGGGGAAGTCAACCAATACAACCGGCACAGTACGCTAATGTCCGCCTACAAAAACATTCAAGATGAAAAATTCCGCTACTACTTACTGAGACAAAAAGCGGATGTGTTTAATGCGATGACAAGTTTCTTCCGGAAAGAGGAAGAAGGACAGATGTATGCATAAAGGATGAATGCACAACTCATTATGTGGGTTGTGTTTTTTTGTGGCTTCACAATATATTCGAATAAAAAGGATTTATTTTTTTCTGAATACCTTGTATTATAAGGTATTTTGTATTGTGATTTAATTTAAACTTGCATTATTAAGTATAAAAATAAAAGAGAATTTGGTGATAAGTTTGGAAATAAACAAGGGAATTTTAAAAGGGCATATTGATACGCTCATTCTCTCACTGTTAAAAAGAAAGGATATGTATGGATATGAAACAGCGAAGTTGGTAAGAGAGAAGACGGAAAATAGTTTTGAATTAATGGAAGGAACATTGTATTTGTCATTAGAAAAGATATTAGTGCTAAATTTACTTTTTCAACTTATTAAGAATTAAAAAGAGGCTGGGACATAAGTATTCCAGCCATAAACAAACACGAACAACCATAAGATATTTACATATGATTGTTCGTGTTTGTTTCGGTTTATAAAAGGCTGTTTCCGTAAAGATGGTGTTATTATCCGCAGCCTGAATACACTTCGCTTTCCATGGGGCGAGCGCCGAGCCGCTTCGTCACTTAAGTTCCTGCAGGGTCTCGGACTTTCTCGCAGCTCCCATAGGAGTCTACGTGTATTCAGGCTGCTCCGTCTTTCCAATTAATTAATTTTTTCTATTTCCATAATAGTTATAGAAAAACAATCTTAAAAAACGAATTAGTTTTTACACTGACTATATTTAAAATCATAAATAACTAGCATGAAAAAGTAGCCTTTATTTAAGTGCTAAATTAAGGATGGTTCGTCTTTACAGATTGGCTATTTAGTTTTGTACCAGCCTCTTTTTAATTCCCATATTTTTATGACTGTCAAAGATACTAGGCTAATTGCAATAATACCTAATAAAATATTTGTAGTTGCTAGAGTTTTTCCTAAAGAATGCGTTATTTCATTTGTGAAAAAATAAAATCCGTTATATATATCATCACCAATATCTCTCATAGTATTTTTTAAATCTTGTTCCATAATTATCCACCTTATGTTTTTCTTTTTTTATATTATTCTATAAAAACCATAATATTCCTTCTTTGTTTTATAAAAAAATAGAAAAAATTAGAAAAAATGGCAATAACACATTGAAAAGGTTTTCGTAATGCTTATATAATGGTAATGACTATTTCAATACATTAGGACGATGATATTTTTGAAACATTTGCTAACATTAAGTTTTTTAGTTGTTTTTGGTAGTCTATTTTTTGCTACTAATGTTGGAGCTGAAGAGCCATCTACTAGTTCTTTTAAAGAAGAAGTAAATAGTATTTATGTAGAAATTCCATATGATGAAGATGAAGTTATTGTTGAAAAAACTGAAATTCCTAGCGATAAAGAAGAAATTGTAAGAGTATATGATGCTGATACTAAAAATTTATTAGAGGAATACAGTGTAGAAGAAAATCCAGTATTTAAAGCTAAATCTATTGTTAGTAAAGCAGCTGCTAAAGACGATAATTATTCTTCTTATACTGTAAAAAAAGCAGTAAAAGAAAATGTAGGTAGTATAATAAATACTTTATACGCTGATTTATGGGTTTATACTACTGGATCATTCCGTCAAATCAATTCTAATTCTGTAGATGATACATATTGGAGAGCAGGTAGTGAATCTCATACATTGCAGGATAAAATCGCTAGAACAAATCTAAAACAAACAAGTGGCCAACTACTAGTGTAGAAGTTTCTGGTAGTGCAACAATTGAAAGAGCAATCAATTTGTCAGCACAAGTTTCTTATGAAAAAGCTGGTTTTGGTGTAAGTGGCTCTGTTGGTGGTTCATATTATGCTAGAAAAGATATTAGTGCTAAATTTACTTTTTCAACTAACTAATAACTGAAAAAGTAAATGGCATGGATGTATCAAAAGAACAAGAGGAATTAGTAAGAAAATCTTTAGAGGGACATATTTCAGATGAAGATTTTCTAAAGCAATTAAAGGAAATAGCTGATAAAAAATAAGGTGGTGGAGATTTTATGTTAATGCTTCATGAAATTTTAGGAACAGATAAACTGGTTTTTAAAGAGAAACAAGCAGAGCATTTTTTCTATGAGGACTTGTTAGCATTGAACGAAAAACCTTCACAATATAAGATTACTGGCTATGTGGAAGTAAGAAAAAATAAGCAATTATTTTTCAAGCAAGTGTATAGCTGGGTATGAAATGAAACATAAAGAATGGGCTTTTGTAAGAAATCTTATTGATACTTTTATAAAAGGAGAAGACGAGATTGAAAAAAATCGATGAATTTGTAGATGCGTTTTATATAAATGTTAAAGGAGAAAAAAAGGAAATTTTAGAATTGAAGGAAGAAATGAAAAATCATTTATACGAAGCCGTTACGGAATTAAAGAATTCCGGCAAAAATGAAGAAGAATCTATAAAGACTGCTATAGAACGATTCGGTGGGGAGGAAGAAATACGTAGTGTGCTAGGTGGATTGTTTAGAGTTCAAAAATTATTTGCAAAGAGAGTTTTATTCACAGCATTAACATTCTTAATTATTCCTGGATTATTTTATTTATATTATTTCAACATAGAAAAAGACTACTATATGGAAACAGAAAATACATACCGCTCTCTATTAAATATTTTAGGTAGTGAAGATACGATAACAACAGATATGAAGAATAGGTTGGAGACAGTACTAGAGAAAAAAGATTTTATCTACCAGGTAGAATTTTTAAAATCAGCAGAGCTATTTTCAGATGAATTCGACGTTGACCCTGATCCTATCTATAAATATGAAAGAAATTTGGATTTCTTCCATCAATTTATTCGTAATAGGAATTTAGGAGAAGGTGGTTTTGGGGGTGGTAATGATACTTGGTATATGCGGATGGATATAAAATCATATGATGAAATGTTCTCAAATTATATAATACCGAGAGCTATTATTATTTATTGGGTACTGTTTGCTATATGGGGGATTATAAATGTTTATCATAAAAAGAGATTAAATGTCGGATGGATCCTCGCTATTAGTTTACTTAACTTTATAGGATTTTTTATATTTATACTATTTGATAAAATCAAAAGTAGAACAGAAAATATATGATATATAAAGTCCGATTTAATGATAGATATGTCTTTTACTTGCATATATATCTATTTTTTTCCAAAAGACATGTGTATTTGTTATTGCACAGCTTTTTTCTTCTTCTTTTCAAGATAAGACAAGATAGTTGTTTTCATAGAAGCATAGAAACCAACCGCAGAATAACCGTAAAACCAGCCCATAAATAAACCGGCAACGAGACTATCTCTATGACTGGTAAAAACAGAGATAATTAACCCTAAAGCTAAGGAAATGGTTGGGACATATTTTTTTGTATCTTAAAAAAAATCTTTAGTAATTGTGTAATAATCATAACCACAGGAACTGCGATTACTGTGTCCCAAAAATTTGATTGAATGGTAGGGGAATTTGCATACATCACCCTTTAAGGTTTAGTATTCCATGACCTTTTGTGACTAATACATAAATTAAAGCATGGAATAAACCGCTTAAGGAAGTGCATATTAATGCAGAGGTGGTCCATTCATGGAAAAAAATAAAATGGAGAAACGGTTTTTAAGAGGATTATTTATTGGGAATTTATTGATCCTTCTGCCGATTTTATATAGAAAGCCCCCAATTAGAGATTGGATTATTGTTTTTGTGTATAATGCTATTACCAATGGTTTGCTTGATATGCTCTTAACATCTCATAAAGTAATTAGATATCCAGTTCGTTTTCTGCCCAAGAAATTTAAAATACATATATTATTTGACTTCTTAATTTATCCTACATTTACTGTTTTCTACAACGAATTAACGAAGAGAGATAAACTTTTTGCTGTTTTCTATAAATTGATTTTATTTACGATTCCATTCTATATTATTGAATTATGGGCAGAAAGAAAAACAAAGCTAATTAAATGGAAAAAGGGTTGGAAATGGTACTATTCTTTTTTAGGCATTATCCTTAAATCGCTTATAACAAGATTAGTTATCGAAGTACTAAGGAAAATGAATTTCTTAACAAGATGACAAGTGTGCTCCCTTTATAGTTTATGAACCTACTAACAAGGGGAAAATAGTTGATGTAGATTCATTCTTTCTACCCTATTTTAAAAGAATACATAGTTATTTCCTTTTTTTTATTGTAAAATAGCGAAGTAGAATAGTGTAACACGGATTGTTTCATCCATTAATTTTTAATACATATTGTACGTGAATAGGATAGGAATGTTGATCCTAAGAAAGGAAAGCAAATGACGAAAATCATAAATATTATTCTTTTAATTAATGTCATCGGAATTGTTCTTTATGCCGCGGGAGTGCTTAATACGGATATCTTCCGAGTGGAGTTTTTATCTTCTGGTGTTATTATGCTTCTTTTTGGTCTAAGAGATGTTGTTAGAGGTGCGAAAAGAAAAAGACGTTAGAGGGAATTGACAGTTAACTCTCCTTAAAATGGGGAGGAAGGGAGCAAATGATGAAGCCTATTTATAGATGGTTGTATATTTTTCTAGGTACTGTCTTTTTGGTTTTGGGAATAATTGGAGCTTTTTTACCCTTGTTGCCTACTACACCTTTTCTATTACTAACATCTTTTTTCTATACACGAGGTTCTGAGCGTATTAATAAATGGTTTCATTCTACAACGTTTTACCATGAGTATGTGAAAGGATTTCGAAAAGGAGAGTTGACGAGAAAGCAAAAAATCAAAATAATTATCACTTGCTATATTTGCTTAACTATTAGCGCCATCCTTGTAGACCATTTATATACTCGGATTATCTTAGGATGTATTGCGATAGTTCAAGCGATCTCGATGTTTATCATAAAGACAAAAAAGGAGAATCCAGAAGTAACCATAAAAGAATAGGATCAAACAAACTATGGATGACCTGTTATAAGGCCTCCTTTTTTTATGTTGATTTTCTAGAAATAACTTTATATATAGGGAGCCTAAACGATACTGTTCTAATAAGAGGAGTGAATCTAATGCCGAATATATGGGATCCAGAATACACTATTTCAAAGGAACTGGCTTCTCAATTGATAGAGGAACAGTTTTCGATCGATGTCCAATCTATTACAGAATTAGGAAAAGGGTTTGATAACACGATTTTTTTGGTGAATAATAGTTACACTTTTCGGTTTCCGCGAAGAGAAATTGCCGTAAAGCTACTAAAAAGTGAATGGGAGCTATTACTAGTAATAGTTGATAAATTGCCACTTTCCATTCCAAAACCTTTATATTTAGGTAAAGTAAGCAATGATTTTCCACGAACTTTTATCGGATATGAGTATTTAGCTGGAAATACTCCACAAGGGTTAACCTATCAAGAAAGAATAAAGATGGCAAAACCACTAGCCTTGTTTTTGAAAAAATTGCATTCCTTTTCTATAGAGGAATTTCAAACTATTCCATATGATGAATTTGATCGACTTCATATCGAAAAAAGAAAATCCCGTTTAATTGATTCGATTCAGCAGTTGCGGAAAAATGAGCATCTCTCTTTATTCCAGTTAGCTGAAGACTATGCAATGAAAGTCACTCATAAACCAGTCCCAACTGTTCATGTGCTAACCCATGGGGATTTGCACATTCGGAATATGCTAGTAAATGAAGAGAAAGAGTTAACTGGAATTATTGATTGGGGAGATACGCATATTGGCCATCCAGCTGTTGATTTATCAATCGTTTATAGTATATTGCCACAAGAAGGTAGAAAGCAATTCTTCTCTATTTATGGAGAAGTAGATGAAGTAACAGGCTCACTAGCACAGTTTAAAGCAATATTTACGATCGTTTCCTTGCTTGGCTATAGTATTGATAAAAAGGATAAAGCCCTTTATGAAGATGGGAAAGCAAGTTTGTCGCTTGCTTTATTGGGAAAATAGGGTTCATGCTATAAATGAAAATTATTTTCGTCTATAAAAAATAACGGGCATATCGAATGAATGGGTATACCCAGTTAAAGACATTATATTTAGGCAAATCCAAGTACTGGATGGGGAACATAAGGCTCTTCTAAGCTAGCAATTTCATCTTGTGACAATTCTAAAGAAAGCGCAGCAACTGCATCTTCAAGATGGTGGAGCTTAGTCGCGCCAATAATAGGTGCAGTAATAGGTTCTTTTTGTAATACCCATGCAAGTGCAACTTGTGCACGTGGCACGCCGCGTTTTTCTGCTATTGCTTTCACTCGCTCTACTACTTGGCGGTCCGCTTCTTCTGTATGGGAATATAACGTTTTTCCGAATTCATCGGTCTCTTTGCGATTACTTGTTTCTTCCCAATCTCTAGTTAAACGGCCACGTGCCATAGGACTCCATGGAATAACCCCAATTCCTTCTTCTTTACAGAGGGGCAGCATTTCTCGTTCTTCCTCACGATAGAGAAGGTTTAAGTAATTTTGCATGGATACGAAACGTGTCCATCCATGTTTTTCAGCAGTATAATTTGCTTTTAGAAATTGCCATGCATACATGGATGAAGCACCAATATAGCGGGCCTTTCCAGCTTTGACTACATCGTGTAAAGCCTCCATTGTTTCTTCAATCGGAGTTTCATAATCCCATCTATGTATCTGATAGAGATCGACATAATCAGTACCAAGCCTTTTTAAACTATTGTCAATTTCACTCATAATTGCTTTTCGGGAAAGACCAGCACCATTGGCACCTTGACGCATTCTCCCATTTACCTTTGTAGCAAGAACCACATCATCACGATTTGTAAAATCACGCAATGCACGTCCTACAATTTCTTCACTTGACCCATCAGAGTAGACATTTGCAGTATCAAAAAAATTAATGCCGAGTTCTAACGCTTTTTTGATAAATGGACGACTTTCGCTTTCTGTTAATGTCCATGCATGTCCACCACGATCGGGCTCACCATAACTCATACAACCAAGGCAAAGACGAGAGACTTTTAAACCAGTAGAACCTAATTTAATATAATCCATTTGTTACTCCTCCTTTTGGTTTTATTATAAAGTCCGTTTAGTAATAATGTGAAGAATATGGATTGTGCTTTTGATAGAGTTTTCATTTATTTTGATATGTAAAATATTTTCTCAATTTGAATTTAAAGGCTATGTTAATTAACTCTGTTGATATTTGTTAAAAGCAAACGAATGTTCTATAGTATAAGAAAGAATATTCGTTTGGAGGGTTTGGAATGACGTTAAGAGAGTTAATAGCAGAAATTAAAAAATGGAATTCCGCAGAACAGCATCGTTTAAAAGAATTCTTTATCAATTCTATTGCGTCATTTTCAGCCAGTGAACCAGTATTTCAAGAAGTGACTGAACGTAAAAATAAAGATGGATATACTTGCGTACATTGCAGTTCTAAACAAGTGGTTCGTTTCGGTAAATATAAAGTGAAATTTGGTCTTAAAGAAGTTGAACGCAAACGATACCGTTGTAAAGATTGCAGAAAAACATTTACAGATGTAACCGCAACGCCTCTGTACCGAACTCATAAGCCTGATAAATGGTTAGATTTCATTAAATGTATGTTGGAAGGCTATTCTCTTCGCAAATCGGCATACCTTATTGGTGATGTTCATTTCGTTACACTTTTTTATTGGAGACATAAGGTATTGTCTGCATTAAAGCAAATAGACTTTAATGCATTTTCAGGGATTGTAGAGATGGATGAAACCTATTTTTTGTATTCTGAAAAAGGTAAAAGAAACATTGAAGGGCGTAATTCTCGCAAACGTGGTGGCTCCTCAAGATTTCGTGGGATTAGTCACGAACAGGTTTGTGTCCTAATTGCACGAGACCGACAAAAAGCAACTTTTTTAGGGGTTCTTGGTACTGGTCGTATTATCAAAACTCAATTGGATAAGGCTATTGGCTCAAAATTGTCTTCGGACAATACACTTTGTACCGATGCTTGGAGAGCATTTTCTACCTATGCAAAAAGCAAAGGGTTGGAACATTATCGCTTTAAATCAGATGGTTCAGAGCGTGTTAAAGGGCTTTATCATATACAAAATGTCAATAACTATCACAGCCGATTAAAAGGTTGGATACAAAGATTTAATGGCGTGTCTACAAAATACCTCGATAATTATTTGAGCTGGTTTCACTTCTTAGATGTGGTTAAACATCGTAGCGATAACGAAACAGTGAGTAAAATGATTGTAGAAAGCTCACTATTTTCAACCATTGAAACGTATAAAAGTCTAAGAATAATGAAATTTAAACAAACTGCTTAATTTCACAATAATCTGAGGAGTTGTTTTTTTATGAAGAGAGGTATTAGCTTTGAAATTCCAAATGAATATGGAACCTTACTTGGAGAAGTGCTAAAGCCAATTGACACAACTGTTTTCAGTTGGAGAATTGGTAACGGTGAGTCATATATAGTAGTTGATGATGAATTAGATGAAGAACTTTTCACAGAAGATAAAAAAGCAATTGAAGGTGCAGAACTCAAAAACCTATTAGAAAACAATATGTATTATATTATTTCCGCTGACTTACAAGCATATTCAAAAGGCGAATTTTCTGATATTGAGACCTATGAAGAATTTATTGAAAGTCAATGTGAGCTTGTTCTATTAGTGGTCGATAGCTGTTATATCACCATCTATTGCAAAAATAAGGAAACAATCGAATTACTATACAAGAATGCAACAGAATGTGGATTTGAAGATGTTAAATATATTACAGACGAAAACGATACAAGAACAAGGCTATCTGCGTAGTAATGACAAAAAAGACCTTCACGCATAAAGGTCTTTAAAATCAACATTATTGTTTAACATAGCCAATTTAAAAGAACGTGACAATATTATTGCCGCAGCAGATGTATCGAAAGACGCACAAGTTGAGAACAATGTAAGCCGAACAGTTGAGAAATAAGTATTCCTGATAGAACCGCGGGAAACTGTATTTTTTGTGTAATTAGCAGGGAAGGATTCCTATAACTTTTCCTTATGTCATAATCATCACAGATTAGCGGAAGAGTATAAATTAGTCTTTGTTCATCAATCGAGAAATAAAATACTTTATAAATTATCAGAAATAATCAATCTTTTTAATTGAGAATAATTATCATTTGTTGTATATTAGATAGTACGATACAAATAATGGAGTAAGGAGAATATACAATGCAAATATACTGGACTAAGATAAATAAGATTATTGAGGAAACGCCTGAGGTTAAAACGTACCTGCTCGACTGTCCGAAAGACTTTACATGGGAAGAAGGTTCCCATACTCATTTCGCACTGAAAGGTTTCAATGCCGGAGACAAACCAAATCGCAGCCTGATTCGCCATATGTCAATCTCCTCTTTACCGCATGAAAATGCAATTGGTATCACAACACGCATCAGAGAGCAGTGCTCTGAGTTTAAATCGATTTTACGAAATCTTGAAGTCGGCAATGAAGTTGCAATATTTAAAACGCATTCGAATTTACCGCTTAAAAGAGAAGACAAAAACGTTTACCTGCTGTCATCAGGTGTCGGTCTAGCAACTTTCAGACCACTTGTACTTGAATATTTCGAACGCGCTGACAATGTCAATCAAATTCATTCCCTGAATATCGATTCATCAAAAGCTTTCTTATTCACCAATATTTTTAAATCTGCACCTGACAAGAAGTTCAACGCTCAGTTCACCGATAACCGTAAAGACTATTATGAAGAAGTGAAAAATCTTGCTGCAGACAAGGATGGCCTCTTCTATGTTGTTGGCAGCGACGACTTCCTTGTGCAGAACATTGCAGTACTGCGTGAGCATGGTATAAAGTCAGAACAGATTATGCTCGATAAGCGTGAAAATGAACTGCCTAAGTTTTTTATCAATTAAATTAGAATTGTATTGTTATGTAGTTGATACTTCTGTGGTACAGCTACATTTATCATTCTTAAACATTGCGATCGGGAACAAAAATTAAAAAAGGACTGCCACCCAGTCCTTTTCTATTTAAACCATCCTTTTTCTTTAAATCTGGTGATAGCTTCTATTCGGTTTTTTACTTCCAGTTTATCGAGTATCATGCTGATATAGTTTCGCACTGTACCTGTTTTAATAGATAGCTCTTGGGCGATTTCTTTTGTGTTTTTGCCATTTGCAACAAGAGTAAGAACTTCTTTTTCCCGTTCGGTTAGGGGATTTTCTTCTTTGTATACATCATCGACCAATTCTGGAGCGTAAATTCTTCTTCCTTCCATCACACTGCGAATGCTATTTGCCAAATCGTCGCTTGGACTGTCCTTGAGCAAATAAGCCGATACGCCAGCTTTCAATGCACGCTGGAAATAGCCAGATCTGGCAAAGGTAGTTAAAATAATGACTTTGCATGGATGGCTCATGAGTTCTTCCGCTGCTTCTAATCCTGTTTTAGCAGGCATCTCTATATCCATTATACAAATATCAGGATTTTTTTCCTTGACTAGCTGAATGGCTTCTTCTCCATTGTTTGCTTTGCCGACAACCGTGATATCTTCTTCTAGATCAAGTAATGATCCCAATGCACCTAAAAGAAGGCGCTGGTCTTCGGCAATAACAATCCGGATCATATTAAGTCCTCCCTTTCTATTATTTTTCCATCACGTGGAACGGCTATGTTTACTATCGTTCCCGCGTTCGCAGTAATCTCTATCGTACCGTTGATAAAATCCAGTCTTTCTCTCATGCCCGCTAATCCGTTTCCTTTGTGAGCATCTTCTTCCTTAAAAGGACTGGTTCCATTGTCCTTAATCACCATGATTGTTTCTTTTTTGTTCTGGCTGATGCTTATGTAGCAAGCGTTGGCATGGCTATGGCGAACTACATTTGTAACAGCTTCTTTTAAGCACATGCTGATAATGTTTTCTGCAATGGATGAAACTCTTAGATTAGAAGCAATGTCGCAAGTTAGGCTTATTTCAGCCGCTTCTAATATTTTTTGGACGAGGAGGAGCTCGTCTTTTAATTTTATGCCGCGCATTTCAGAGACCATTTTTCTAACTTCGTTTAGTGCTGTTCTAGAAGCATGCTGAATATCTTTCAATTCTAAGCGGGCTTGTTCGGGATCCTTATAGACTAATTTTCTGGCTAAATCACTTTTTAAGCCAATAAGGGAAAGTTTTTGACCAAGTGTATCATGAAGGTCTCTGGCAATTCGCTGTCTTTCCTCTAATTTAACTAAATGAGAAATGCGCTTATTCGCATCTTCCAGTTGTTCCTGCAGCTGACCTTTCTCTTTACGATTTTGGATGGTCAATGGCAATAAAATAACGCCAAACCAGATAATCAGCACAAAGGGAAGCTGCTTTAACAGCAAGGAATCACCTATTATAATTTTGAAGTAAATGGCAAATGTTGTAACCGCCAAGTGTATGAAGTAAAGGATAAAATATGGAATCCGTTTTTTTATATTTCCGATAAAATAGGAAAGGAAAAAAGAAAAATAAACATAGCTGTATGCATAAATGGCGAAAGTGGATATTCCAATTAATAAGGAAGGCCATAAATAGATTGTCCAGCCTTTTGAAAGATAAGCTATTCTGTAAAATAGAAAAAATAAAATGGTAAGGATGATGCCAGATATTACATCAACTGCTGAAGAGGCGTGAAATATAAAATAAAATGGCAAAATAGTAAGCAATGTCCAAATATAAGGAGAAATGCCGGTGCTTTTTTTTAAAATCTCTAATCTTTTTATCATCAGTTTCTAACCTCGTTATTTATTGGCTGTCATTCCTATATTTTAACATATTCAAGCAGCGATTAATGGTATAAAACTTTATAATTGCTGCTCGGAGATTTGCTTAAGACAAGTGAGTTACCTTCCTGCCTTATCCCGTATTAACGGGCAGCAGTTTGCCCTCCACTTCTTTAGGTGGGGGCACCGCCCGTAAAAGTCCGATTGGTTTCAATACCAATCAGCGGTAAGAAAAAAATCCTACTTATTGAAGCTTCACTTTATGACATATCGGATCTTGCAGACACGGAAAGGGATTTCTTTTGTTTTTTCCATTCATAAAAACTGATAAACTTTTTGTCTTTTTCGTCCCACAATCGGAATTTTAATGAACGAAGACTGCTTGCAAGTGTTATGGTTGGAACATTTTGTAGGGGCTCCGTCTGTTTATGGACCTGCTCTAAGTTGTAATTAGGAACCCTTGGACTTAAATGATGCACATGGTGGTAGCCAATATTGCCAGTCAGCCATTGCATCCATTTTGGAAGGTGATAGAAGGAGCTTCCTTCTACAGCAGCCTTTACATAATCCCAATTTTTATCTTCCTCAAAGTAAGTGTCTTCAAAAGTATGCTGTACGTAAAACAGCCATACTCCAACAGATCCGGATATTAGAAAAATCGGCAGCTGTACGAGCAAGAAAGAAGACCAGCCAAGTGTACTTCCAAGGAGAACAGCCAATAACACAATGGAAATATTCGTTATATACGTATTTAGCCTTTCTTTTGATCTAGCCCCTTTACGGTTGAATCGATTAGCTAAAAGAAATTCATAAATAGGTCCTAATATAAACATAATGAATGGATTGCGGTACAAGCGATATTTGATTTTTAGCAACAAAGAGGCATTTTCATACTCCTCTATCGTCATCATCCATAGATCGCCGACTCCTCGCTTATCCAAGTTGCTGCTTGTTGCATGATGAATAGAGTGGCTATGCTGCCATTTACTGTAGGGGAATAATGTTAAGATTCCCGTGATCGTTCCTAAAATCTTATTGGCTTTACGGTTCTTAAAGAAAGAAAAGTGACAGCAATCATGAAAAATGATAAAAATCCTTACCAAAAATCCTGCTGCCGCTATTGCAATCACAAAGGATAATATATAAGAAATACTTAAGCTTTTGTATGCTGCAAACCAGAGTATAACAAAGGGCAGTATAGTATTGGCGAGCTGCCAGACACTTATCTTTACAGTGGATTTCTCAAAAGGCGCAACAGCAGTTCTCAATTGTTTTAAGTTTTTTATATTCATTTTTAGTTTCCCTTCTCTTAATGGATATCTACAGTATAAATATAAACCAAACATATTGGCAGACATACATGTCATGTTGGTTATATGACATTTGTCATATAGTGATATTCTTGCTTAAAAAAGTCCTGTAAATGTAAATTAAGTTCAACTAACCATTAAGGACAGTTGATTTCCCACCTATCTTCCTCGAATTCTCATAAAGCTTGCAGGGGAGAGTCTTACTGTCCGTCAAGTGTGGGATAAAGGGGAGAGCGTAAGGCGATCAATATAAATATTTTCTTAGCGAATACATATAATGAAAATAGAGGTTGCATAATTTTCCATCCTGTAATAGAATATTAAAAAATTGATTATTAAAAGCTTTGACAAGGACATGAGCTACTATTTCGGTTTCCAGAGAGGGGAGAATTGCTGAAAACTTCCTAACGCAGAACAAGTATCTTACCACCTTTGAGCTGTATTGGGGAACCTATTAGTATCCAATTCCGTAGACGCAAACGTTATTGCACCAAGCCATGAGATAACCACTATGTGTTTTTCGTGGGAATTTGGGTGGAACCACGGGTAAACGCACTCGTCCCTTTCTTTAGGGATGAGTGCGTTTTTTTGTTTGCAATTCCATAATCAAGCGATGAAAAGGACATGAATTATTTTTACTGTTATCAGAGAGGGAAGAACAGGTGCGAGCTTCCTAGCGAAGGAAAATAATTTACCACCTTTGAGCTATATTGGTGAACTAGAAGTAATCAATATCGTTTATGCAGCGTTACTGCACCAAGCCATAAGAAAACCACTGTGTTTTTTCATGGGAATTTGGGTGGAACCACGGGTGAAAACACTCGTCCCTTTCTTTAGGGACGAGTGTTTTTTTGTACCAAAAAATAAAAGGAGTGAACAAAATGATTAAGGTAGTATTAGCAAACGGAAATAGCAAGGATTTTCCGAAAGGGAGTGCTGTAGCGGAAATTGCTGAGTCTATTAGTGTAAGTTTGAAGAAAAAAGCAGTAGGTGCAAAGTTAAATGACGAATGGATCGTGGATATGGGTCATCGCATAGAGGAAGATGTACATTTGTCTATTTTAACAATAGATTCCGATGTAGGTGTATCTATTATGCGTCATTCCAGCGCCCATGTAATGGCACAAGCGGTGAAAAGATTGTATCCGAATGTTCAGCTAGCAATCGGACCAATTGTAGAGGACGGCTTTTATTATGATTTGAAGCTCGACCATAGCTTAACTGCCAATGATTTAGAAGCTATTGAAAAAGAGATGAAAAAAATCATCAAGGAAAACCTTCCTTTTATTCGAAAAGAGGTTTCGTACGAGGAAGCAAACAAGCTTTTTCAAGCGAAAGAAGAGAAATTTAAACTGGAGCTTTTAGAGGCAATACCAAACAATGAACCGATTTCCCTCTATCAACAAGGAGAGTTTATTGATTTATGCCGTGGTACTCATCTTCCTTCGACAGGTTTTATTAAAGCATTTAAATTAATTCGTGTATCTGGTGCTTACTGGCGAGGGGATAGTAAGAACGAAGTATTGCAGCGAGTATATGGAGTTGCTTTTTCGAGTCAGCAAGAGTTAGCGGAATACTTGGAGATGTTAGAAGAAGCTGCTAAAAGGGATCATCGCAAGTTAGGAAAGCAATTGGAGCTGTTTATGTTTTCAGAAGAAGCACCTGGCATGCCGTTTTATTTACCGAAAGGACAAATCATTCGCAATGAATTAGAGCAATTCTCTAGAGAACTTCAGGGCGAGGCGGATTATGAAGAAGTAAGGACTCCTTTGATGATGAATGAGCGAATGTGGAAGCAATCAGGGCATTGGGATCATTATCATGAAAATATGTATTTTTCCGAAGTAGATGAGCAAAAATTTGCGTTAAAGCCAATGAATTGCCTGGGACATATGCTTGTTTTTAAAAATAGTCTCTATTCTTATCGCGAATTGCCCATTCGATTATCTGAATTCGGTCAAGTACATCGTCATGAATATAGTGGTGCATTAAACGGGATGCTTCGTGTTCGGACATTTTGCCAAGATGATGCCCATCTATTTGTAAGAGAAGACCAAATTGAAGCGGAGATAAAAAGCATCTTTCAATTAATTGATAAAGTCTATCGTACTTTTGGATTTAAATACACTGTGGAACTCTCTACTAGACCAGAAGATTCATTGGAAGGGGACGACATCTGGGAATTAGCAGAAGGTGCATTAAGAAATGTTATAGAGCATCTAGAAATAGACTATATTCTGAATGAAGGAGACGGTGCATTTTACGGTCCGAAAATTGATTTTCATATAAAGGATGCATTGAAAAGAAGTCATCAATGTGCAACAATTCAGCTGGATTTTCAAATGCCAAAGCTTTTCAACCTAGCTTATATAAAGAGAACAATGAAAAAGTCTGTCCCGTCGTTATTCACCGTGCTATATATGGGTCGATTGATCGATTCTTTGGAATTCTAATTGAACATTTTGCAGGTGCTTTTCCGGTTTGGCTTGCCCCAATACAGGTCGAAATTATTCCTGTATCCAGTGTCCATCTAGAATATTGCCTAGAAGTTCAATCTACTTTAAAAGAAGCAGGGATAAGAGTGAAGATAGACGACAGCAACGAAAAATTAGGGTATAAAATCAGAACAGCACAAATGCAAAAGATACCATATTTATTAGTCCTCGGTGATAAAGAAAAGGAACAAAATAAAGTGAATATAAGAAAGTATGGAGAAGCGGTTTCTGAAGGAATATCTTTAGAAGCATTCAAACATATGATAGAAAAGCAAATAAAAGAGAGAAGTCTGTAAATAGGTAGAGGCTGGGATATAAGTATTCCAGCCAAAAATAAACCCGAACAACCATACGATACTTGATATGATTGTTCGGGTTTATATTGGTTTTTAAAAGGCTGTTTCCGTAAAGATGGTGTTATTATCCGCAGCCTGAATACACTTCGCTTTCCATGGGGCGAGCGCCAAGCCTCCTCGTCGCTAGCTCCTGCGGGGTCTCGGACTTTCTTGCAGCTCCCATAGGAGTCTACGTGTATTCAGGCTGCTCCGTCTTTCCAATTAATAAATTTTTTCTATTTCCATAATAGTTATAGAAAAACAATCTTTAAAAACGAATTAGTTTTTACACTGACTATATTTAAAATCATAAATAACTAGCATGAAAAAGTAGCCTTTATTTAAGAGCTAAATTAAGGATTGTTCGTCTTTACAGACTGGCTATTTAGTTTTGTCCCAGCCTCTATGCATTATCTATTAAAGGCTTCGATTATATTGATACTTCTTCCATTGGAATCGGATAAAACAGCCAATGCAAAATCCGAGGATTGCAACTATAGAAGCAAGCCCAACCATAATCGTAAAGATGTAGCCGACAATAGTCCAGTTAAGGAAAAATGAAATGGAACCAACAGCCAAACAAACTACAGCAATTATTTGGTTAAACTGCTGTTGATCCCAGTCTTCTTGACGGTATTCCTTCCTTGGCTTTTTGAGAAACAAACTTGCCAGCTTCATAATAGGATTCCATTGAAACAATAATCCACCTAATCCTGCTAAAAGAGGAATAAGCATAATCCAGTATTGCTGAAAGAATAAACTAAGTAAAACGGAAAGAAAAATAACCCATTGATTAATACGCACTAATGGCTGTGGAATTGTTTTCGCTAGATTAGTCATGAAAACCAACCTTTCTTATAAGAATTATATATATTATACGCTCTTATAAGAAATTTGTTAAGAATAATGAAAAACTTATAAGGATAAAAATTCTTACAAGTTTTTATTCTGCTTCTCTTCTTCTAAAAAACTCCATAGTCTATACAGCTGAAGAACTGTTTTTTCTGGGTCATTTATTAAATGGTCATAAAGGGTTGGGTATTTCTGTAATTGAGTAAGGATTGTAGCTTCCTTTATTGTAATCTCTTTTTCCATCGTTTTACTATGATAGGTAGCTCTTGTTTCTTTTGTCTCCGAGCGGCCAAGGAGATAATCAATGCTTACATCAAAATAATCCGCAAGTTTTTGTAATGTGTCTGTGTCAGGTTTTCGATTACCCGTTTCATATCCTGAGATAGATACCTTGGTCACGTTCATTGCATTCCCAAGCGTTTGTTGAGAAATTTTTGCAGACTTACGTAAATATCTCAATCTTTCTGGAAAATTCATCTGAACCAGCTCCTAATTTCGATATCTCTATTATAAGTTAACAAATAGCTAACAGTAAATAATGAATATTTGTTAACAAATACGGAATTTTATATTGAAGTAAACTACTTGTTTACGTATAATTTTAATAAAGGAAGGCTGTTTTCTAAAAGATTGTTGCTTTCTCAATAGAAAAAATCAATTAATGAGGAAATCTGAGCAGCCTGAATACACGTAGACTCCTGTGGGATTAGCGAGACAGCCTGAGACCCTGCAGGCCAAAGGCCGAAGCGGCTCAGCGCGAGCCCCACGGAAAGCGGAGTGTATTCAGGCTGCGGGTCATAGCAACAAACTTTACGAAAACAGCCTAAAGGAAAAAAGATGATAGGAAGATGGGGTGTAAAAATGCATCGGAATAAACTGCGTATCATAAGAAAGCAATATGGCTATACCTATCAAATGATGGCTGATAAGCTAGGCATTACAAAGTCTTATTATTGGCAGATTGAGAATGGCAAAAGAGGATTATCTTATGAACAAGCAGTACAGATATCCAGTATTTTTTCGAAAACGCCAGACGAAATTTTTCTTCCAGATTATATAAAATAATATTCCTATGGATGAAGGCAACCCAAAGGATAAGAAACTAAAAGATAGAAAAGCCTTGTGCTAATCGTTAATTATTTCGGTCTTAGGTTGGATAGGTTGATTTTCTTCTCGTACTATGTAAGAGTAAAGAGACTAACGAGAGAGGAAGATCAGATTGGAAAAAAGAAAAGTTGGTTTTATCGGGTGTGGAAAAATGGCCCAAGCGATGGTAAACGGAATGCTTCAATCTTCTTTTTCACAGCGAGAAGATATTTTGGCAAGTACAAAGTCAGTAAAAAGCGCAGAAATTGTTAAGGAAGCTTTTCATATAGAAACTATCTTAGATAATAAACAAGTAGCTAGGTTTGCTGATGTCTTAATTATTGCAGTGAAGCCACATCTATATGGAGAGGTTTTACAAGAAATCAGTTCATATGTGAAGGAAGAAACAATCATTATTACGATTGCAGCTGGTATTGATTTAACATACATAGAATCTCAGATGTCCGAAAAAACAAAGGTTATTCGCTCGATGCCAAATACTCCTTCTCTAGTAGGAGAAGGGATGACCGTATTTTGTGCGAATGACAGGATCAACGAGGAAGAGATTGCTTTTATAAAAGAAATGTTTGCATCATTTGGACAAGTGGAAATGGTAGACGAAAGTTTAATGGATTATATTCCGGCTATTAGCGGTTCTTCTCCAGCATATGTGTATATGTTTATTGAAGCATTGGCAGATGGCGGTGTCCGAAGTGGGATACCAAGAGAAAAAGCTTATAAATTAGCTGCCCAATCGGTTTTAGGGGCGGCAAAAATGGTTTTAGAAACAGGCAAGCATCCAGGTATATTGAAAGATGAAGTATGCACACCTGGCGGAGCAACGATTGAAGCAATAACTACGTTGGAACAGCATCAATTTAGAGGGACAATATTAGCAGCAATGGAAAGCTGTGACCGAAAAAATCGTAAAATGCAAAAACAAGATTAAAAAGTATTAATTTCATAAAAATTAGATAGAAAGTTTCTCTATCCAATTCAGTATTCTTTTTATATAATGAAAGTAGTTTCTGATAAAATAAGAAAAATGTACTAGTAATCTAGGCATAAATAATTATTTGTCAAAAAAATGATATAGTGTATGAATCAGGCCAGTCTCTTGGTCTTTTTTGTGCGCTTCTTTTTAATTTTCTAATAAATGAATCGTAATAGCAAAGTTTAATTATTTTTTATATGTTGGGGAAAATAGCAAAATGGTCTTTACAAAAGAAGCCGTTCTAGTAAAAGGGAGAGGAAGAAGTGTTGGATAAATATAAAGCAATCTTTATTACGAGGATGACGCAGCAGTTAAAAAATTTATTGAACAAAACAGAGACAGAGATTATAAAAAATGAAGAAGTGTATGGCTTGTTGCATACTATCAAAGGTACTTCAGGTACTTTAGACTTGGACTTATTATTTCAATTAGTTTCAGGTTTAATGACAAAAGTCGAACAACGAAAGGTAGATTGGACACTTTCTGAACTTAAGGGCTTTTTAAGTGAATTACTAGATATATGTGAAGAATATGAGCATTTTCATGAAGAAATTAATCGAATTCCAGACTTTAGGGATACAGAAGTACCACTTATACAGTTAATTGATGATGATATCTCCTTATTAATTTTTTTAAAGGATATGATGGAACGTAAAGGTTGGATGGTAATAGCTAATTCAAATGCAGAACATGCGATTGAACAATTTTATAGCATGCAGCCAGATTGTATCATTATTGATATTAATCTTCCTATTAAAACAGGTTTAGATGTTCTTGATGATATTCAGAAGCACACAAAGCACTCCTTTGTCCCAAAAATCATATGCAGTATAGATAGCTCAAGAGAAAAAAGAATAGCTGCATATAAAAAAGGGGCAGATGATTATATTGAAAAGCCGCTTGATATGGAAGAGTTTTTGATTCGAATTGAGAGACATATTGAAAGAAAAAAGATATTTGATCAGTCTGTCTTAATTGATGAATTAACAGAAGTATATAATCGGAAATTTTTAAAGGATTCGTATAATCGATTTATTAATGATGTAATCCGGACGAAAACATCTGGAACCATTGCTATTATAGATATTGATCATTTTAAAAAAGTAAATGATAAGTATGGACATGTAGTAGGTGATAAAATATTAAAAGAATTTGCGAATTTTTTAAAAACTAATATTAGAAGCACAGATACCTTGTTTCGTTATGGTGGAGAAGAATTCGTTATCCTTTTTCAACGAGCAATAGAATCTGATGTTGCAGATGTTTTAAATAGAATGCTGAAGTGCTATTCTGAAATGACTTTTGAAGTGGATGATGGGGAGCAATTTTCTCTTGCTTTTTCTGCGGGGATATTTGAAATTGCTTCAGGGGATGTCCCTCTGAAAAAAGCATTAGAGATAGCAGATGAGGCGCTATATTTAGCGAAGGAAAATGGACGCGCGTGTATCAAAAGTGCTAATAAGATGAAGGAAACACCAAATAAAAAGCTTTTGAATATTTCAATTGTGGATGATGATTCTCTTATTCGTTCTATCCTAAATAATATTTTAGATTCAATCGAAATAAATAACCTTACTATCGATATAACAGAATATGAAGATGGGATTCAATTTTTGGAATCAAATCGTCTGCAAGAGAATGGTATGCATTTTCTTATTTTAGATGGAATTATGCCAGTGATGGATGGGCTAGAACTACTGCAAATTGTTAAAAAGACTGTTTATAAGCACAATGCTCATATTCTCATGTTGACTGGTAGAAAGAGTGAACATGATATTGCAGAAGCATTAAGGTTAGGTGCAGATGATTATGTAACAAAACCATTTAGCATTAAAGAGCTGCAAGCTAGAATTATAAGGCTAATAACGAGGATGATTTAATTTGGAACAAGAGATAAAGGTTTTACAAATCGTTAGTATCATTCTAATTGTCCTTTTAGTATGTTTATTAGTCTATTTAATTATTAGGAAAACGGTAGAAAATAGACAAAATAAAAAGGTAATCGATAAGAAAAAGAAGCTAATAGGAACGGTTTTTGAACATCTAAGGGATGGAAAGGAAATTCCTAAGAATATAATGCAAACGCGAATAGATAAACAGGCATTAGAAGAAGTGCTCACTGATTTCTCTGAAAGAATGGAAGGAGAACAGGAGGAAAAACGACTTCATGAATTAGCTGCTTTCTATTTGAGAGATAGCTATGTGAAAGAATTAAAAGCAAGGAATTGGAGTAGCCGTATGAATGTCCTCTATAAAATCGAGGATTTTCATTTGCATGAAATGGAAAGGCATGTCATTAGCCGGTTGTATAATAAGAATTGTACAAGCGATGAAAAAATCCAGATTTATCGTATCTTAGCAGCTTTTCAGTACGAAAAAATTTGGTCGATTATTAATGAAGATATGGAGCTTTCTGAGAAAAATTACCGTAGTATATTGCTCCGAATAAAATCAGCAATATTTGAGGAGTTTATTCGGCCATTTTATTATTGTAGAGAGGAATTACAATTAGCTATTTTAGATGTAATAAGTATGAAAAGGAAAGTAGAATATCTTGTATTTTTGGAATCTGTTTTTGAGAAATACGATGGAGAGATTAAATTAAGAGCTTTGAAGGCTATTTCCTCAATCGGTTATGTGAAAAATATAGAAGATTATCTATTTTTAGCTAAGTCTAAAGTATGGGAGAAGCGAATGATGATAGCCAAACTATTAGGCTCTAGTGAAGAGAAATATCTTCCTTTATTAATAATGCTTTTACATGATTCGTCTTGGTGGGTTCGATCTCAGGCAGCCGAATCCATTATGAGCTTTAAAAAGGGGAGAGTAATTTTACTAGAAATTGTAAAGCTCTCCAAAGATAAATTTGCACAAGATATGGCCAGGGAATGGCTAAATAAAGGAGTTCATTAGATGGTATATCATTGGTGGTCATCTGCTGTTCAAATCTTTGCTTCGTTCATTTCTATTTATATGGTAATCATTATTTTGTTTTACTCCGTTATTCTTTTTATTTCCATGCTTCAATTGCGGAAGGAATATAAATTAAACAGAGAGGAAGCCTTTGATGATATTTCAAATGAATGGTATACCAAACCAGTATCGATTATTGTTCCGGCATATAATGAGGAGGCAGGAATCATACCATGTGTACGCTCCTTATTAAGTGTTAATTACCCTCAATTTGAAATTATTGTTGTTAATGATGGATCGAAAGACCAAACTTTGCAAAAAATGATTGAACAGTATGAAATGGTTAAAATAGAAAAGGTTGTTAGGAAACAGATAGCAACTAAGCCTATTAAAGGCATTTATCAATCCCAATTGTTACCGAAATTATATTTGATTGATAAAGAAAATGGAGGAAAAGCAGATGCTTTAAATGTTGGCTTAAATTTCTCCCATTATCCTTATATCTGTTCCTTAGATGGCGATTCCGTTTTAGAGAGAGATGCTTTCTTAAAGGTGATGAAACCTATTATGGATAGCAGTGAAGAGGTTGTTGCATCTAGTGGCAGTATTCGTATTGCAAATGGATGCACGATAAAGAATGGACAAGTGTTGAATATAGGATTGCCCCATAATCCTCTTGTGATTTTACAAATAATAGAATATTTAAGAGCATTTCTCATGGGGAGAATTGGATTAAGCAGACATAATCTATTATTAATTATTTCAGGAGCCTTTGGTGTCTTTTCGAAAAAATGGGTTATGAAAGCAGGGGGCTACCAAACAAACACAGTTGGAGAGGACATGGAGCTTGTTATTCGACTTCATCGATTGATTAAGGAATCAAAAGAAAAAAAGACAATCGTTTATGTTCCTGATCCAGTTTGCTGGACAGAGGTTCCAGAAGAAATGAAGTTTTTAAGAAGACAACGAAGAAGATGGCAACGAGGACTATTCGAAAGTCTGTGGAGCCACCGAAAGTTAATGTTAAATCCCAAATACGGCAATATTGGCTTAATTTCTTTTCCTTATTTTTGGATTATTGAATTTCTGGGACCTATTGTAGAATTATTGGGATACATATATACCGTTATTGCCCTATTTTTTGGAGGAATCTATTTAGAATTTGCTATCTTAATTTTTTTATTATCTTGCATTTATGGATCGATTTTTTCCATGGCTGCCGTATTATTAGAGGAATGGAGCTTGCGTAAATTTCCAAAAGTTTCTCATATTATTTATTTGTTCTTCTTTTCGTTAACAGAAACTCTTTGGTATCGTCCATTAACTGTTTTTTGGCGATGTGAGGGGATATGGCAATTAATTAGTGGTGATAAAAGTTGGGGAGACATGAAGCGAAAAGGAGTATCCAAATGAAATGGAATAAATCGATTGTTTTCTTTTTACTCATTATCTTTTTTATAGGACTTATAGCAAGTCCTTTTTGGATTTGGAAGTTTAAGGATAACAAGGAGTTAAATGTGCTGATTATGGATAAAACCGTTCCGGATTCGTCCTATCGTGAGCATGAAGGGCTAGTATGGGTCTTAAACAATCAAAAGTTTGAAAAAAGCACACATGATTCCTATATTAAGCAAAAGGATTATGTAGGTTTTAAACCAGATGCAAACAAAAATGTCCGGGTAACAAATTTACCAGAGGATTTATCAAAATACGATGTGATATACATCACCGACCAATATGGTGTTTATGAAGAGGAATATTATGGAACGAATAATCTTGGGAAAAGATCAGAGAAAATTTATGGTGGGTTAGAATTGGAAGACATCTCAAAAGTGGAGGATGCATTGTTTGAGCACAATAATAAAACGCTGATTGCTGAATTTAACACCTTTGCTAGTCCAACTAGTGATGAAGCGCGTGAAAAAATTACGAATCTTCTACATGTTTCATGGAGTGGTTGGATAGGAAGATATTTTTCTGACATGAATAGTACTGAAGTTCCTATTTGGGTTAAAGAGAATTATGAGAGTATCTATAAGAATAAATGGACATTCAAAGGGTTTGGAATGGTGTTTATTAATAAAGAGGATCATGTAGTTGTATTGTCAGGAGAAGAGCTTGTTGGGGGGAAGGTGCAATTTTCCACTACAGATAGAGGCGAAAAAATATTTGATGAGTCTATTACTTCAAAATATGGCTATTGGTTTGATATTGTGGAAGCAAAGGAAACGAACGATGTTCTAGCTACTTATACACTTCCAGTCAGTAAAAAAGGAAAAGCAATCTTAGATAAATATGGTTTGCCTAGTAAGTTTCCTGCGATTATTCAAAATAGTAATCAACAATACACGTCTTATTATTTTGCAGGTGATTACGCAGATGAAGCTGAAGTACCTGCTATTTATGAAACTGTAGGGCTTGATCATTGGAAAAGATATGTTACTTACCGTAACTCGTTTTATTGGAATAGTTATGTACCTATTATGAAACATATTTTAAATGAAGGGTTACATGTTGATAATAAGGAAAAGAATCTAGTAGAAACTACTACTATTAATAATTTAGAAGTGAATACGAAAACAGATGATACGTATATCCAAGTATTAAAGGATGATAAATGGACGAATTTTCTTGTTAAAGGGGTTAATATGGGAATCTCTAAGCCAGGAGCTTTTCCTGGAGAGACAGCTATAACAAAGGATGAGTATTTACGTTGGTTTAAAGATATAGGTGCCATGCATGCAAATACAATTCGGGTTTATACATTGCATCCACCAGCGTTTTATCAAGCGTTGTATGAATATAATCAATTGGCAGAAGAACCTTTATATCTCTTTCATGGTGCATGGATAAATGAAGAAATACTTATCGAGAAACAGAATGCATATGCAAAAGCGGTACAGAACGATTTTAATCGAGAACTGACGAATATGATTGATATTATTCATGGAAATGCCTCCATACCGGAAAGCCCAGGGCATGCCTCAGGAGAATATGCGTATGATATATCGAAATACGTATTAGGAATTATGCTTGGAATCGAGTGGGATCCTGAAATTGTAAAGAATACGAATGAACAAAATAAAGAAATAAAGTCCTATCAAGGAACGTACTTTAAAACAAAGGATGCTTCTCCTTTTGAAAGCTGGCTTGCTTTAAAAATGGATGAAACGGCAAAATATGAGGCTGATAAATATGGGTGGCAACATACAATGAGCTTCACCAATTGGGTTACAACCGATTTGCTTGAACATCCATATGAACCAGATTCACAAGAAGATATGTCTGTGGTAGATCCAAATCATATTGGAGCAACAAAGAATTTTCAGGCGGGATTGGTTGCTTCGTATCATGTATATCCGTATTATCCTGATTTCCTAAATTATGAGCCAAAGTACAAAAGCTATATTAATAAACAAGGGAAGCAAAGTAATTATGGAGCCTATTTACAGGATTTACGAGAGGCTCATAATATGCCAGTATTAATTGCAGAATTTGGTGTGCCATCTTCAAGAGGAAAAACCCATGATAATATAAATGGAATGACGCAAGGATATCTTTCCGAACAAGAACAAGGAACATTTGATAAAGAAATGTTTCAAATGATTGTAGATGAAGATTATGCTGGTGGATTAGTATTTACATGGCAGGATGAATGGTTTAAGCGGACATGGAATACGATGGAATACGATAACCCTGATAGAAGGCCATTTTGGTCCAATATCCAAACAAATGAGCAGCATTTTGGGCTATTGAGTTTTGATGCAGGTAAATATGAGCCGGCCATCTATATAGATGGCAATCTAAAGGACTGGGAAAAGTTGCAGATTCCGCCTTTGTATTCAAATGTATCTTCAGAAGAAGGAATGCAATCTATCTATGTAAGTAGTGATGAACAACAATTAAATTTGCGAATTGACTATCACCAGCCGATAGACTTACAAAAGGATGCTACCTATTTACTGCTAAATACGATAAATGACCAGGGGCAAGAAGCGATATCCTTAAGAAATCAAAAGATAAAATCAGATTTTGGCGTGGACTTTCTAATCAAAATCGCCGATGAGGAAAATTCAGAAATAGTAGTAGACAGTTATTATGATTCTTTCCATTATCAATATGGATCTTTGTTACATATGGTTAAAGAAGAATCGTATGCAAATAAAAAGAATAATGGCGTTTTTCATCCTATACGCTTAACCTTAAATAAGGAATTAAACATTCCAGGTGCTAAAATTCCATTTCAATCTTATGTGACAGGTCAACTTCTATTTGGGAATGGCAATCCTGAAAATGAAAATTTTAATAGCTTAACTGATATCAGTGTGAGCGAAGATAGAAAAACGGTTGAAATTCGTATACCTTGGGCTTTGTTGAATATAAAAGACCCAAGTCAGAAAGAAGCTATGGCTGACTTATGGAAAAAAGGTTTAGATGGAAGCGAATATATTAAGGGAATTCAAATAGCGGCAGTATTGGAAAAAGAGAATAAATTAATATCCTCCTTACCAGCATTAACAAAAGATGGTAGGATATCATCTGATTCTTCTGAATGGTATACCTGGGATGAATGGGAGACGCCAGCCTATCATGAACGTTTAAAAGCTTCTTATTATATATTGCAGGATGCTTTTTCAGAAATAAATTGAGGTGGAACGGATTTGAAGCGAATTTTATTAGCAGAAGATGAAGAGGTATTAAGAATGTTAATAGTTGATACATTAGAAGATGACTATTTGGTAGATGAGGCTCGGGATGGAGAAGAGGCATTCCGATTAATTCAGGAAAATCAATATGACTTACTTATACTTGATTATATGATGCCAATTATAACAGGACTAGAAGTAATTGAAAAAGTAAGAACAGATAAAGAAAGAGAGCATCTGAAAATTATGATGCTCTCAGCTAAAAGTCAAGCGAACGAGCAACAAGAAATTATTGAAGCTGGAGCTGATTATTTTATGGCAAAACCATTTAGTCCACTTGCTTTATTAGATAAAGTAGGGGAAATATTGGATGAAAATTAGAGCATATTTAAGAAAGAGCATTTCAAGGCAGTTTGTTGCTTTGATGTGTTTTTTTAGTCTGCTATTTCTTATTGGATGTTTATTTCTTGCAATTGGTCAGAAGAAATTGAATGACCAGTATGCAGAAGAAAGAGCAGCGATACTAGAAAAGACATCAATTATTAGAGAGCTGGAAGATAAACTAGAAAATGCGTTGCTAGATGCAAGAGGATATTTTGCATTTAATAATACAGCTATGAAATCATCTGCTTTAAAAATGGATGCCGAGACGCATGAGCTTATTGAACAATTTAAAACAGTCTCTAAAACAGATGAAGATAAATTATTAGCGGAAGAGTTGGTAAATTTCCATTCCTATTATTTCAAAGAAATATTGCCACAAGCATTAATATACTTTGAAGAAGGAGAATTGGAGAAAGTTGTAAAAATCTCCGACGATGGTGGAGCAAATCAAATTAGTCATATAAAAGATTCGCTAAGTAGCTTTTTAGGCTCCATGACTAATCAGCTAAATAGTAAGGTAAAAGAATTAAATAAAAATAATACGATATTGGAACTAAGCTTTCTTGTTTATATTATTTTAATTATGACCATTATTTATTTAATCGGGAGAATGGGGATTAAAAAAATTGGGAAACCTTTATCTGATTTATCACATGCTGCAAATGAAATTGCAAAGGGAAATGATGCGCAAATAAGAGTGGATACAAAACGAGTAGATGAGATAGGAACCCTTTCGATTGCATTTAATCATATGTATCAAAGTGTACAGGATAAAGAGCAGGATTTAATGGCGCAAAACGAGGAGTTAATTGCCCAGCAGGATGAACTGCATGCGCAGCAGATAGAGCTAGAAGAGGTAGTAGAAACAGTTCAAGCAAATAAGGAATCATTAAAGCGAAGAAATGAATTAATTAATAGTATCTCTAATTCTTTGTATAAGGATGAAGTGCTAGAAAGTATTATTAGTCATCTAGCAGCAATCCTACAGGCAGACAGAGGAATTATATTATTACTAAAGGATCAAGCTTATGCATCCTACGGAATTGTGGAAGAAGGGGCTACACAATTTAAGAACCATGTATTTAAAGGAATGCTTGATCGATTGAAAAAGGAGAAAGAACCATTTATTATCACAAGAGAAATGGTATTGTCTGAAAAAGGCTATCACCTTGAAAAAGGATTTACGCATGATTTGTATATCCCTGTCTATAATTCAGATAATGAAATAACAGCAGTGATGATGCTAAGTCGCTTTTGTGATCCTTTCTCCGTATTCGATAAGGCAGAATTTATAGCATTAGCAAAACAAATTAGTATTTCACTAGATAAAATTGAATTATTTGAGCAAACAGAGAATGACCGTGAATTAAATCTCGATATATTAAACTCGCTACAAGAAGGTGTTCAGGTAGTGTGTGATATAGGTGAAATAATTCTTGTGAATAGAAAGTTTGAAGAAATTGTCGGAGAATCGAATGAAACCATTTTTAATCCAGGTAGTGCGTGGGATAAATGGAAACATCATTTAAAAGCTCACTTTACGGATGCAGAAGGATTGTTGAATTACATCCAAGCTTCAATGAAGGAAAATCAAAATAATGCTTATATCAGTTTTATGAAAGATGGCCGAGTAATTAATACTTATTCGGAAGAACTTTATAGAAGAAATGAAAAGTTTGGGACAATATTTGTATATAGGGATATAACCAAGGAATATGAAGTTGATAAAATGAAGTCGGAGTTTGTAAGCACTGTAAGCCATGAACTCCGTACACCGTTAGCAAGTATTCTCGGATTTACAGAATTGATGATAAATCGCGATTTAAAGGTCGAAAAACAGAAAAAATACTTACAGACGATATATGGAGAAGCTAAAAGATTAACTTCCTTAATAAATGATTTTCTGGATATTCAAAGAATGGAAGCAGGGAAACAAACATATGAAAAGAAGTACATTGATCTTTTAACAATTGTAGAAAGAGTCAAAGGGAATTTATCCATTCATACAACCTCTCATCAAATAGAAATTAATCAAATGGTAGAAGAAACCATCGTAATGGGAGATAAGGCGAAGATAGAACAGGTTATAGAGAATCTTCTTAGTAATTCTATTAAATATTCTCCAAATGGAGGAAAAATAGAAATAAATTTATATAAAAAGAATCAGGAGCTATTTGTTGCCTTTAAGGATGAAGGGTTAGGTATACCAGCATCTGCAATGGATAAATTATTTTCAAAATTTTATCGAGTGGATAATACAGATCGAAGGAAAATTGGCGGAACTGGCTTAGGACTATCAATTGTGCAAGAAATAATGCATGCACATGATGGGAAAGTGACAGTTGAATCGGAATTTGGGAAAGGAAGTACCTTTACATTAGTTTTTCCAACTATCCATACAAGTAATATGTTAAGCCTCGAGGAATCTATAGAAAATAAGCAATTGTACTCCGTCATGGTAATTGAGGATGATATTAGCTTGGGAGAATTAATTGTTCATGAGTTAAAGGACAATGGTTTTCAGGTCGTCTATTATAAAACAGGACAAGAAGCTATCCAGATGTTAGAAAAACATCCAACCGATGCCTTGGTACTTGATATTATGCTGGAAGATAAAAATTTAGATGGCTGGGAAATTATGAAATGTATGAAGGAATCAGATAACCTAAAAAACATTCCCATCATTATTTCATCAGCACTTGATGAGAAAGAAAAAGGCTTATCACTAGGAGCGATGGATTACTTAGTAAAGCCTTATCCACCGAGTGAGCTTTCAAAAACGATTATGCAGACCTTATTAAAGATGGGAAAAGTAGGACAAGTCTTAATTCCGAAAAAAGATTAAAAATAGACGGAAGGTAGCTTACTTTTCGAGATGAAAATAGAAATATGTATTAATAGGAGAGGCAAACAAATGCCTTTCCTATTAAATTTAGATGGAAATCTTTTTTTTCGATAATAAAGTCGTAAAGATAGCGACACAAAAAATAGTCATAAAAGAAGCTATAAGAGTAGGAAGACCAACAATTTTATAGCCACTTAATAACACAATACCGTCTATTAAAAAGATGATGATTCCCACTTGAATGGATAGGATATTTGCTAGAACTTGAGCAAGTAGGTCTGTACCGCCAGTGCTTGTCTCAAAACGAAGCATAAGACCAATCCCAACCCCAATAATCACTCCGCCAACAATAGCACTTAATAATAGATTCAAGGAAAATAATTCTCGCAAAAAAGAAAGTACATCAATGGAAAAAGAAGAAATAAGAAACCCGATAATTCCATAAAAAAAATATTCCTTATTATAAAACCAAATGAGTATATATAATGGAATACTTAAAATAATCATCGAAAGACCTGTTGGAATCTCATAGTGATAATGAAGGATAAGTCCAATTCCAATAATACCACCGTCTAGAAGATGATGTGGTACTAAAAATCCATTAACCCCAATGCCTATTAGTAAGCTCCCGACAAAAATGGCAGCGATTTTTTCCATCAATAAACATCATCCTAACTTTACCTTTTCCACTTTACTAATACCTATGTGAAAAAGAAGAAAAATAGAATGGTTTATGAGGAAGGGAAAAAATAATTTAATAAGCGAGTTTACTATTCTAAAGAATTATTTGAATAGACAGAAAAATAGGTTGTCAGATAGGAAGAATAGCAATAAACTTAAAACTAAAAGAAAAACCAGGGGATGAAGGCATGTATAATCAATTGGCATCTTTAACGACGGAACAGCAAGTGGAATTTTTAACGAAACGACTCACTAAAATGCAAAGTTATAATGGTACTGCTGGAGAATTAGATAAAGCTAACTATTTATATAAAATTATCGAATCCTTTCCTTATTTTCAAGCATACCCGGATTTTGTTTGGAAGCAGGAAATAGATGAGGATAAACGGATAAATGTATTGGCTTTTTTACAAGGCAATTCGGATAAAAAGGAAACGGTCATTTATCATGCACATGTGGATACAGTAGGGATAGAGGATTATGGAAATCTAAAGGATATTGCTCATCAGCCGGAAAAGTTAGCTGAATTTTTTCAAAGCTACGAAGGAGATGAGGAGGCTAGAGAAGATGCACGAAGTGGAGAATGGATGTTTGGGAGAGGCTCCCTTGATATGCAAAGTGGAATAAGCATTCATCTAGTGAATCTTCTCTATTATATGAACCATCGAGAAAAATTAGAAGGAAATATTCTACTCTTACTTAATGTTGATGAAGAGAACCAGCATGTAGGAATTAGAGGTGCCTTAAAGGAGCTAATACGCCTTCAGCAAGAAAAAGGATTATCATATGTGGCAGCTATAAATAATGATTTTATTTCTCCTTTATATAATGGTGATGTAGCAAAATATGTATATTGTGGGGGAGCAGGTAAGCTATTGCCATGTTTTTCTATTACTGGAAGAGAGGCGCATGTTGGTGAAAGCCTGCTTGGTATTGATCCAACATTGATTGCTTCCGAGATCAATCGAAGCATAAATCAAAATTTTTCTCTCGCTGAAAACCTAGAAAATGAATTAGTGTTACCCCCTAGTTGCTTGTTTATGAAAGAGAATAAGCAAAGCTATAATGTTCAAACACCTGTTAGTATCAGAATGTATTTTAATTATTTTATCTATAAAAAAACGCCAAGTGATGTATTAGAAACCTTAAAAAAGATTGCCCAAGCAGCGTGTACAAAGGTAGAGAATGAGTTAGCGGATAACTACTTGGCGTATCGTGAAGCGAATAAGCTTCCAGGCAGGTCTATTAATTGGAAAACAGAAGTGATGACTATTCAAGAATATATGGAATATTTAAAAGCAATTGGAAAGGAACCAGAAAAGCACTTAGATAGGCTTCTTGCAAATTTACCGGAAGATTTAGATGATCGGTTAAAAGCATTTGAACTAGTAGAAGCCTTACAGCAAGTAGATCCAGGCAAGAAGCCACGAGTGATTCTCTTTTTTGCTACACCATTTTTACCATCCAATACATTACAAGAGGATGAAAAGTCTGTTTTTCTAAAAGAGGCTTTGAAAGAAGTATTACAGGAGTCGGAAGAGAAATACAAGGAGGTATTTCCGTTAAGAGGATATTTCCCTTATTTATGTGACGGAAGCTTTTTAGCTTTTCATGGTGATCAAGCCGAGATTGAAACAGTGGAGGCAAATTTTCCAGGAATGAATACACTATTTCCATTAGATCTTGAAAAAATGAGTAGTTTAAATATTCCTGCGTTAAATATTGGTGTCTATGGGAAAGGGGGGCATAAATGGACGGAAAGAGTATATAAACCCTATACTTTTCAAACCTTGCCAATACTTATAAGAAAGGTTACAGAGAGATTTCTTACACTTTAAAATAATAAAAAAGGCATCTTTCCCTGATTGGGTAAAGATGCCTTTGTGTATGGTTAATTGCACCAGACCTATATTAAAAAAAGAAATGAAGAATATAGTAACAAATTGCAGCGATACTTGCTGAAATTGGTAAGGTAATTACCCATGTAATAAGCATTCTCTGTGCTGTACCCCATTTAACTCCTTTTAAACGATGTGCTGAACCAACACCAAGAATAGAAGAAGAAATAACATGGGTTGTACTAACTGGTAGATGAATTAAAGTTGATCCAAAAATGATCATTGCTCCTGTTATATCAGCAGCCACTCCATTTACTGGACGAATCTTCATAATATTGCCACCGACTGTTTTTATAATTCTCCATCCACCAACAGATGTTCCAAGTCCCATTGCTGTAGCACAAGCAAACTGCACCCAAAATGGCACATCACCTGTGGAAACATAATTATTAGCTAATAATGCCATGGTGATAATCCCCATGGCTTTTTGAGCATCATTTGTACCATGTGTAAAAGATTGCAATGCGGCCGTAAATATTTGAAAATAACGGAATCGCCTATTTGTTTTTGTTAAATTTAAATCCCTAAAGAAGAATTTAAAGATGGAGTAAATGATAAATCCAACGATAAAGGCAAGGATTGGTGAAATAATCAATGCCTGAATAATCTTAATAAAGCCGTTGTAATTAAGAGATGCAAACCCTGAAGAAGCTATGGCTGCCCCAGCGATTGATCCAATAATTGCATGGGATGAACTACTTGGTATCCCAAAATACCATGTAACTAAATTCCAGATAATAGCGGAAATCAATGCAGCAAGGATAACGAGAGAACCATTTGTTAATTCAAAAGGATCTACGATACCCTTTGTAATTGTCTTTGCAACACCAGTAAAAGTCATGGCACCAACAAAGTTCATACATGCTGCCATAATAATGGCGTGCTTTGGCTTTAACGCTTTTGTCGATACTGCAGTAGCAATAGCATTGGCTGTATCATGAAAGCCGTTGATAAAATCAAATGCTAATGCAAAGACAACGATTAATATAGTAAGTATTAGTAATGTATTCATTGGAAAAAGACTCCTTACGCGTTCTTCATAATAATACTTTCAAGTGTGTTTGCGACACTTTGACAGTAGTCTGCAATATCCTCAAGATTTTCGTACACTTCTTTATATTGGATAATGCGAATAGGATCTTTTTCTACGGAGAATAAGTTTTTAATCGATTGACGTAAAATACCATCACATTTTGATTCATGGTCTTTAATTCTAATCGCGTATTCTCTAATTTTAGGTAATTTTTTTGTTGTAAGCAGATCTACTGCTTTATCAATTTCAACTGCACAATTCTTGATTTCTTCCACAAAGCGAAGCATATATTCATCAGCGCTAATAATATTGTACATTTCAAATAGTGCTGCTGTGTGTTCTAAACCATCTAATACATCATCCATACTCATCGTTAGAGCAAGAATGTCTTCTCTTTCAATCGGTGTAATAAAGGCTTTATTTAATTCAGTGATTACTTCATGAACATATGTATCACCTTTTGTTTCGGTTTCTTTCATTGTTTCAGAAAAAGTTTTTAAATCGCTAACATTTGTCAATTTATAGTCAGCAAAAAAGTCTGCTCCTTCTTTTAAATTTGAAGCGATATTTTTTAACATAACAGCAAACTTATCTTGTTTTTTAAAAACCATTGCGGTTACCTCCATTAATATATAACAAATTATGACTAAGCCTTACATATTTTATAGGAAACTTGTCGAATAGCCTAGTATTTTATTTATAAATTTACAAAATCTTAATATTTGATTTACGAAATTTTAAGAAAACAACATTACTTATTTACAAAGTTTGCATTAATTTAACATTTATCACTGGTTAGAGTGACGATGATGCTTACTAACTTCCTTTGCCCCTTCCCATCCAAACGTGACCAATTTCTTATTCCAGAATAAAGTAATAATATAATGGCTAAGGAAGGAGGAGGTACAGTGTTAATGGATGACACAATTATTATGCGAAAAACACTAGAGACAGAATTGACTTATGTGAGAAAAACAGAAAAAGACCCTACTAATAGTCCCTATATATTACAATGGTCCTTACAGGAACATAAAAGGGCGCTTACTGATAATCCGAATATCTTGCATTTACTTGTTGTCGAAATATCATCGAATAAACCGGTTGGTTATGTTCTTATAAATGGATTAGAAGATGAAAATGATAGCATAGAAATAAAAAGAATCGCTTTTTCTGAAAAAGGAAAAGGCTATGGAAGAAAAATGCTACAGTTAATAAAAAAATGGGCTTTTATTGAAAAGAAAGCAAATCGATTATGGCTGCAGGTAGTAGATCATAACTTCCGTGCAAAATCGCTATATGAATCAGAGGGATTTAAGATAGAGGGATTACAACGAGAAGCGATAAAAATAAATAATAACTATCAATCAATCTATATGATGTCCATATTAAGTAGGGAATATCAGTGAAATGGTTAAGTATCTAACGAATAATGGATCTAATATAAATGAAGGAAAAGGTGAAAAAGTGGAGAAACAAGTAGTCTTAATAACAGGAGCAAACGGTGGATTTGGCCAATTGATGGCATTAGAATTTGCAAAAGAAGATTATACTGTTTTAGCATCGATGAGAGATACGAAGAAAGGGAAACAATTAATCGATATAGCAACTGATATGGAAGTAATATCCAATATCGAAATTATTTCTTTGGATATTACTTCTGCCCAATCTATAGAAAATTTAAAAATAATTTTGCAGAATATTGGACAAGTCGATTTATTGATAAATAATGCTGGGTATGCAGGAGCTGGTTTTTCGGAGGAAATTCCAATCGAAGAGTATCAGCTCCAAATGGAAACAAATTTTTTTGGGGCAATTCGAGTGACTCAATGTGTACTCCCTTTAATGAGAAAGAAAGGGAAAGGAATGATTATTAATATGAGTAGTATAAGTGGAGAAATTGGATTTCCAGGTTTATCACCATACGTCTCCTCTAAGTTTGCCTTAGAAGGATGGAGTGAGGGCTTAAGATTAGAATTGGCTCCTTTTTCTATTCCGGTAATTCTTGTAGAACCTGGCTCTTTTCAAACAAATATTTGGACAACAGGGAAGAAGGTAACGGTAAAATCTACCTTGTCTTCATCTCCGTATTTTTCATACATGAAACAATTGGATACATATTTACAAAGAAATAGAAAAAAGGATGGAGATCCAATCAAAGTGGCAAAAAAAGTAGTTGAAATCGCTCAAACAAAGCATCCAAAATTGCGTTATGTAATTGGGAAAGGAACGAGAAGTACAATCCTATTAAAGAACATGCTGCCCTGGAAGTGGTGGGAGAAAATCGTTCTATTTATCTTAAAATGAAAATATATTAAGAAGTAGCCGTTTTGTTGTCAGAGGAAAAGAAGAGGTTATATTTATGAGGACACTGAATAAATATAGTTATCCAGTTTAAATTAGGATTTAGGTCTTGAAAGTGAATAATAGCTAGCAGTTTTTCAGTTCCTGTATATTTTTCGAGGAATTTTTTGAAAAAGGTTAAATCAAATTTATAGAGAAGTATTCAAATAAGTGTTATTATATGGATAATTCTGATTTTGGAGGTGTTTTGTTTGGTCAATAGCATCGAACATAAAGTGAAGCTACATAACGGAGTGGAGATACCTCAATTAGGTATCGGAGTCTTTAAAGTAGAAGAAGGAGATACAGTAATCCAAACAGTAAAAGCAGCTTTGGAGCTTGGTTATCGTTCTATTGATACTGCCGCCATTTATAAGAATGAAGAAGGGGTAGGCAGAGCGATAAAAGAAAGCGCTGTCTCTAGGGATTCTCTATTTATCACCACAAAAGTTTGGAATGAAGACCAAGGATATGATTCTACTCTACGTGCATTTGAGACGAGTTTAAAGAAGTTGGATTTAGATTATCTTGATTTATATTTAATTCATTGGCCAGGAAAAGATAAATACGTAGAAACATGGAAAGCATTTGAAAGACTGTATGACGAAGGAGTCGTTAAAGCGATTGGTGTAAGTAATTTTCAGGAACATCATTTAGATCATTTGCTTGCAAGTGCGAATGATGTTCCAACCGTTAATCAGATTGAACTCCATCCACGGCTATCTCAAGAGAAATTAAGAGAGTACTGTCAGAAAAAAGAGATAAAAATTGAAGCTTGGTCACCGATTGCAAAAGGTCGCTTAGTAAATGAACCAACCCTTAACTATATTGCAAAAAAACACGACAAGACACCAGTACAAGTTATTTTACGCTGGCATCTACAAAATGGGATTATAATTATTCCAAAATCGATTCATCCGGAAAGAATAAAAGAAAATGCAGAGATATTTGATTTTCAACTTAGCTTAGTAGAAATGGATCAAATAGATCGATTAAATATGAATGAAAGACTTGGAAGTAATCCAGATGAAGTGATTTTTTAATTTCTTACATCGCTTGGTTTAATAGAAAAGAACAAAAGATCTATGCCCAATTATTAAAGGGTATAGATCTTTTTTTGAAATGTTATTATCGAAATATTCTTAACAAAATGAATGTTATTGTTAGGTTTAAAAGAATCAAAGGGTGGTAAATATAAGTACAAGCAGATAGTGAAAAAAACCGTACGGGGTAAATGATAAGCTGCAGCATGATTCTTCACTATCTCATTAAAAAAATAAACACTATAATAAAAGGAGTGTTATATATGGGATTTCTATGGTCATTAATTATAGGTGGTATTATAGGATGGTTAGCAGGATTAATCGTTGGTAAAGATATTCCCGGTGGTGTGATTGGAAATATCATTGCAGGTTTTGTTGGTGCATGGTTAGGATCATTAATTCTTGGAGATTGGGGTCCAACAATTGCAGACTTTGCTCTAATTCCAAGTATTATTGGGGCAGTTATTTTAGTCTTTATATTAAGTCTAATCATGCGCGGTATGCGAAAAACCACATAAAGAAGGATAAAAGTAGCCTGGGACATAAGTGTTCCAGACAAGGGTAAATCCAAACAATCATACCAAATTCGTATGATTGTTTGGATTTTTTTATTAGCTTTTAAAAAGTCTTTTCAATAAAGTTGTTTTTATAACTCGCAGCCTGAATGAGGAGGCTCAGCTTCCTCCCCGGCGCATCGTGTGTCGTAGCGCAATGGAACGAATTAGTTTTTACTCTTGACTATATATAGTTAGTCTCTTATTTTGTCTCCTTTAATGACTCTTCCCAGTTTTCATCAGGGAAAATTGGCTGTCTGTCCAATGGAGGAGCGTAGACAGTAACATCTTCCATTGAGATAGGATGGGTGAATTGTATCTTTACCGCATGTAGTGCTTGTCGATCAAAAATCGGTTTTCCGCCATATAGTACATCTCCAGCAAGGGGATGATGAATGGAGCTTAAATGAACTCTTATCTGATGCGTTCTCCCTGTATCCAAGGTACAAGAGATAAGTGTTAATCCCTCATTTGGTAATTGTTTCATTCGTTTAAAATGAGTGATTGCCGTCTGTCCTGTTTCTGATATTCTTCTCCGGCTTCCGTGGTGCCTATCCTTTCCTATTGGTTTATTAATCGTTCCTTTTTTTTGTGATAAGGATCCTTGAATAAGAGCGATATAGGTTCTATTAATTTTTCGTTCCCGTAACATATGATCAAGCATGTTTGCGACTAAATCGTGTTTTGCGAACAGAACACAGCCAGTTGTATCTCGATCCAAGCGATGAATATGCTTTAACGGTCTTTCTTCTCCATTCATAAGCAAATGATAGGCAACTCCATTTAATAAAGAAGAAGCATCTTCTGAAGAATGTGGATGTGTATCAATAGAAGCTGGCTTATTAACAACTAGCAGAAAATCATCTTCATAAAGGATAGATAGATCCATATAGGTTGGAATTATGTTATTTGGCTGTGGCTGAAATAGTTTTATTTTTAAAATATCTTCCTGCGTAAGCATCGTATTCCAAGGAACATTTTGGTTATTAAACTGGACTTTTTTCTCCATTTTAAACAGATGAATTTGTTTTTTTGATGCCAACAAAACCTCTGAAAAGAATGCTTCAATTGATAATCCTTCCCATTGTAAAGGGATTTTAAGCAGAAGCCAGTCTCCCTTTTTTTCAAATATCATATAAAATCTCCTTTACTTCTCTATAAGTATAAATTAAAAAATAGTCTTAAATTTAACATAGTCATCATATCATGGTTTTAATTACCACAGAAATGGTTTTGTGGGATATGGTAGACTAATGGTAATACTTTATGTAGTGTAAATTTATCATAGAAACAAAGAGGGTGTCTCATTTCATGAAAGTAGTTTTTGCATCAACACCAACACAAGAGGAAAGAATTGATGAACTGATTCAGACCTTTTACTCGAAGATATTTCCTTTCTATTTTTCAGATAAGGAAATAAATAAGTTTGAACGATTAAAGGTTCTTGTTATCACTTCAGAAAAAGCACAGCAATTAAGTACATTAAAAACATCTTATCAAGTAATTGCAAGTCTTCAAACCCTTGTGAATATTTTGGAAGCTCCAGAAGATAAACATAAATATAAACATCTATTTGCAAAAAATGTTCGGATTTTAGAGGACTTGGATATCTTCTTCCCATTTGATTTAGACAATTTTACAATCAATGATGATGGAAGTTCCTTCAATCAATCAAATTTTAGTATATATGCAGAGGCAACTAATCAGTATTTAGTATAAACTTTTTGCCTGCACTTATTATTCCTAATCGGAATAATAATAAGCCATCGTTTTTTACTGTAAACCGATTCGTTTTGAGGTGCATATTTTAAATGTGCACTGTAATGATTATTGTATTGGCATCATTATTGGTATATAAAAAGGGAAAACTCGCCGTAGTAATTGGCGAGTTTCTTCACTAGGAATATAAAACCTCACTCACAGGGGATATGGTTCATCGTAATCTTATGTATTCTCCTTTACCTAAGAACCGAGAAAGTAAAATTAGCGGAGTTTTTCCACTAGCATTGCAAAAATATCCACAAGGGTATATCATGGTTACTTTATATGGGTTTTAAGTATAATTTTCCTATACCGATTTCTTGGTTCTGAGCCAAAAAGTCAAGGGGGTTGTAATTGAACCAAGTTATCTAAAAAATTGGATATTATTTTCTTTTTTTCTTATATTTTGCCATCGAGCTAGTACTTACCCCCACTGGTTTTACCATGGCCACCCCTACATCGCCGGGATCCGTTACCACAATCCGAGTATGTAGCTTCACGCAATTACTATGCTTTGTAAAATACGTCCATTATCCTAATGTAGGTCCAAGAAGCAGCAGAGAAGAAGAATCTACGAGATGAAGACGACCCAAAGAAGGGAGCCCTTTTTTGCTACTCGTCAGCTTATTCAATTGACTAACAGCGGCAAGAAATAACTGCCGTGGGAGGATTGAAGGTAAAGCATTGACTCGACGACAAAGTTGAGAAGCACTAATGCTAGTAAGGCTAAACAGTTCCTCTGTCCCTTCCATAGCACGAATACGTTCTTCTGTTTCCTCGTAGGATTTCCAATTTCCCAATTGCATGGCGACACAAATCCTCATTAGATTAGCGGTGGTCAGTTTTTTAACACCGTTGTCTAAGAACGAACACTTAAATGTTTCAAACGGTAAGAAAGATAGGTATTTACTAAATACAGTCTGATTTGATATGATGTTATCCATGAAAGTCTCCTTTAGTAGCAGTCACGGATAACGTGGGTTCAGCTTCTACTTTAAGGGACTTTTTTACTTTCGTCCATAAAACAGGAGGCTAGGACAAAACTAAATAGCCAGTCTGTAAAGACGAACCATCCTTAATGTAGCTCTTAAATATAGGCTACTTTTTCATGCTAGTTATTTATGATTTTAAATATAGTCAGTGTAAAATTAATTCGTTTTTAAAGATTGTTTTTTCTATAACTATTATGGAAATAGAAAAAATAATTAATTGGAAAGACGGAGCAGCCTGAATACACGTAGACTCCTATGGGAGCTGCGAGAAAGTCCGAGACCCTGCAGGAGCGTGAGCGACGAAGCGGCTCGGCGCTCGCCCTATGGAAGGCGAAGTGTATTCAGGCTGCGGATAATAACACCATCTTTACTGAAACAGCCTTTTGTAATCCAATATAAAATCGAACAATCAAGTATCGTATGGCTGTTCGGGTTTATTTATGGCTGGAATACTTATGTCCCAGCCTCGTGTTTAAATTTATTTTTTGATCTGTGGATACATATGCAATGCTAGCGGAATTTTTACGTTTATTATCAGCTCTGATGCTTAAGCGGATCTCCCAGCCAATCAGTGGCAGACCCTCTCCATCCCAGATGAGGGCTTTTTATCGACCACCTTATTAAAAGCAATAAAATTGGTACTCAAAACAGCACTGTGTCTTTTTAAATTGTACAATACATATTGTCCATCATAATAATGATGTCAATTGCTATGTCAAATCTAAAGAAATTCCGCAGAAACCTTGATAAATAAAGAAAAGACGTATGCCAATTCATACGTCTTTTCTCGTGTCATTTAGTAAGAATGCACCCGAAAAGGAACCCTTTACTTTTAACTGCGGCGGCTTTTTTATTTCGTAACACTATATTCTTCTAGCCATTGTCTAAATACTTCAGGTTCTCTATAGCCGTTGATTCTACCTACTTCTTCTCCATTTTTGTACTGGACAATTGTTGGTGTGGAATCGATATTGTATTTATCCCAGCCTTCTTCAAATTCCCATAGGTTATATTGATCAATCGATACATCTAATTCCTCTGCAAGGGGCATTAATTCTGGTGTCGTCTGTTTACAATACACACAATTTGAACTAAAGAAGTATACGGTAACATCTTCTTCTGTTTTTAATTTCTCCTCGAGTGCATCAGGAACAATAATATTTTGGTAATTCGGATCATCTAATATTTCCATTGTTTCAGGTTCCAAATTCTCTTTTTTATATAAATTCCCTTCTACTGCTTTTTCTTTTTGCATATTAGATAGAAAGGCTACCCCTGCAAATAAAATAATAATAAAAACTAAGAAAAAAATTACTTTTTTCATTCATTCATCTCCTTTGTTTTTTTCCAAATGATTAGGCTACAAGTAAAGATCATAATAAATCCAACAAGTGCCATAAAGGGAATGGTTATAAAGCCTAACCAATTTATGTATTCGCCTGTGCAAGGAACTGGTCCACAAGAGGCAGAGCTTTCAAAGATGCTAGCTAATTTTTGTTTGGAATAATGATAGATGGAAATGCATGCGCCGAATCCAGAAAGAATCATTGTGTAAAAGGTGATTTTATAATCTTTTCGTATCACAGCAATCCCTAGAATAATCACAAAGGGGTACATTAATATCCGTTGATACCAGCATAATGTGCAAGGAACAAACTCTCTAATTTCTGAAAAGTATAAGCTGCCGAACATGCTGAGGACAGATGCCATCCAAGCTAAGTATAAGAGATGCTCTCGGGAATCTTTCTGCTTTGTTTTTTCTTCCATACGATTCTCCTTTATTGTCTTTATCCACAAAAATCAAAATAATTAAAAGTATATTCACTATAGAAAAAGTATAAAGGTATTCGGAAATGATGTAAACAAACTAGTTTTCATAAATGATCGAGATTATATCTAAAAAAAATGGGGAAATGTAGAAATAGTATATAGAATGTAAAATTATCTTAAAAAAAGAAACATACAAAAGGGAGTCAAAGATTATGCCGAAATTGGATTTATCAAAATTTGAAAAGAAATTAATCATTCGTAACACGCAAAATCAAGATATTGATAAAATCATGAAACTTCAAGCACAGTGCTTTCCAGGGATGGATCCTTGGAAAAAGGAGCAATTACAAAGTCACATTGATATCTTTCAGGAAGGTCAATTTGTGGCTGAATATGACGGTGAAATCATTGGTTCTTGCTCGAGCTTGATTATTAACTTCGACGAATATGATGCACGACATACTTGGGATGAAGTGACAGATGGTGGATACATCACAAATCATAATCCAGATGGCTATAATCTTTATGGGATTGAAGTAATGGTGGATCCAGCTTTTCGGAGAATGAAAATAGGTCACCGACTTTATGAAGCAAGAAAAGAGCTAGTTCGGCAATTAAATATACAAAGTATTATTATTGGCGGCAGAATCCCGAATTATTATAAGTATGAAGATCAAATGACAGCTAGAGAATATGTGCAGGAAGTGCTGCATCATAAAATATATGATCCTGTTTTGTCCTTTCAGCTAATTAATGGCTTTACGTTAATGCGTATTAATACAAACTATTTGCCAGATGATGCACAATCGAAAAGCTATGCGACAATTATGGAATGGAATAATGTAGAATATATGCCAAAATCAAAGCGCTTTTTCACAAGCAGCTATCCGGTGCGGATTTGTGTTGTTCAATATATGATGAGACAAATATATAGCTTTGAGGATTTCGCCAATCAAGTAGAATATTATACAGATGTCGCATCCAATGCTGAATCAGATTTTGTTGTGTTTCCAGAGCTGCTTACCTCTCAATTGATGTCGTTTATGGATGAACGTGTTCCAAGTACTGCCATTAGAAAAGTTACGGAATATACGGAGCAATATATTGAGCTTTTTACAAATTTAGCGATTCGATATAATATCAACATCATTGGCGGCTCGCATTTTGTGAAGGAAGATGATGATGAAATTTATAATATTGCTTATCTTTTTAGACGAGATGGGACCATTGAAAAACAATATAAACTACATATAACACCGAATGAGCGAAAATGGTGGGGGATAAGACGAGGAGATGCTGTAAGGGTTTTTGATACAGATTGCGGGAAAATTGCGATACAAATTTGCTATGATATCGAATTCCCGGAGCTTGCTAGAATTGCGACAGATATGGGAGCAAAAATTATTTTTACTCCATTCTGTACAGAAGATCGCCAAGGCTATTTGCGGGTACGCTATTGTGCACAAGCAAGAGCTGTCGAAAATCAAATTTATACCGTTATTGCAGGGACCGTTGGAAATTTACCGCAAACGGAAAATATGGATATTCAATATGCCCAATCGGCTATTTTTGCCCCATCCGATTTTGAATTCGCAAGAGACGGAATCGTCGGCGAAACAAACCCGAACATCGAAATGGTTATGATTGGTGACGTAGACTTAGAAATCCTAAGACGACAACGCCAAGGAGGAACAGTCCGCCAATTAAAAGACAGAAGATTTGACGTATATCGAATTGAGTATAAGAAGTAAGACAAGGAATTATGTGCAGAGTAAAACCACGGCCCTAAGCCGTGGTTTTTTTGGTGGAATTCTTTTGAATTACATAGTAGTTGTGTGAATCCAGTCATCTTCCGCTAAATCGTTGGCGTGGTCGATATAGCGCAATAATGAATATAAATGTTTTTCTATGACAGAATAATCATGTTCAAAGTTATAGGCGTGTAAAAATTGTTCAATTTTTTTTGAGAGAAAGTTATCCTGGGTTCTTACCATTAATATAAGAAGATTATCCCATTCTGATCGATGAGTGTAGTAAAGGGCTCGATCATAATCTGTATTATTCATTTTAATGCCTCCTTTGTGGGAAGGAGATGATTATAGTATATGAAGGAAGGTTAGAATGTTACCCACTAAAAGTTGGCTATATTGATTTAAAAGGGTTATCTATTTTTACCTGTATAATTTCTCGTGGCAGAAAAGTGAGAAATTTTCTTTAAAGTGAATAAGTAATAACATACATCCACAATATAAAGAAAAAAGGAGTTATTATGAAAAGGCGACTCATTATTTTATTGGCAATATTCTTATTTCTTTATGCTTATCCAAAGGAATATAGTGCTGAATCAATTATTGATGCAAACAATGAATATACATACGAGGACTATCAAGAAGACATTTGGATTTTGAAAAGTAAATACAAAAAGCAATTACAAGTGCATACGATTGGGAAATCAGAATTCGGCAGAAAAATTTATGCCATTCAAATAGGAAAAGGAGAGAATAGCGTCCTCCTTTCTGGCGCTCATCACGGCAGAGAATGGATAACCTCTTTGTTAACAATGAAAATGGCAGAGGATATCGCGGTTAACATGAAAAAAGGCGAAAATTATCTTAGTTCGTATTCGATTTGGATTGTCCCGATGATTAATCCAGACGGAGTGACGATTCAGCAAGGAAAAATAAATAAATTCCCGTTTTTTTCAAAAAGAAAAATAAAGAAAATGAATGACGGGTTAGAAGATTTTACACGTTGGAAGAGTAACGGATTAGGTGTGGATTTAAATCGACAATATCCTGCTGGATGGGAAAATTTAAAGAATTCAAAAAAAGAGCCATCCTTTAAAAATTATAAGGGTAAAGCACCGTTTGAAGCAGAGGAAGTACAAGCGATAGTTGAGTTGACAGAAAAAATAAAGCCAACCATTGCAGTTGCTTATCATTCGTCTGGTCAGGAGATTTTTTGGCAATATAATAATGGTGTGCATGAGGAAAGAGATCGTACGATTGCAGAAGTACTTGCACAAGCAACAGGATATAAGCTTGGAACTCCACCAAAAGATGCAATTGGAGGAGGATACACAGATTGGTTTATCAATACGTATCATTTGCCTGCGTTTACAATCGAAATATGTCCATTAGTGGATGAGCAGAATCCATCCTTAACTAATTTTCCAGAAGCATGGGAAAGAAATAAAACCATTCCAAGAACATTAATCGAGGAAGCAAAAAAAATCGATGCGATACATAAAAAAATGCTGGGGGATAAATAATAGTAAAAAAATATTGGAGGTATTTATGAAAACGCGATCCTTATCGATTCTTATTGTTAGCGTCACGGTATTAATTATGGCGTTTATGTTTCCATCCCATAATGTTGCTGTTCAGGAATTAGATTATAAAAAATTCGGTTCTATAGCGATTGCCGTAGTAAAAGCGGATTATCCAGAGGAGTCTGTGACAGATTATAAATACTTAGGAAGAAAGAAAATCTCCGCACAAGAAGAGCAAGATTCCTTTCAATTTATTGTAAAAGAGAATGGGAAAGAAAAAACAGTGGTTGTCACTGTTAATCACAGAACACAAGATGATAAATTTATTTCTTTAGTAGTAGAAGAAGCGAAGTCATAAAAAAAGACCGGAAAGGTCTTTTTTTATGACTTCTATTAATAAATATCTTTCTTCGTAAACACAAGGAAAGAGATAATAACTCCAGCGACTCCCCAAATAGTAAGAACAATGAGAGAAAAAGGAAGGGACATTCCTTCAATTGGTGGAATATTTCCTTGTAAATAGTCTGTTAATCGTAGATTCACCATAAAAAAGTACTTGGCGGATTCCCAAGAAGATGCAATCGAACTAATGATGGTTCCAGAAATTAAGAATGCAAGCATTGCTCCCATTCCAGCAGCTGTACTTTTAATAAGTACGGAAAACATAAAGGAAAGTGTACCTACTACAACAGACACAAACCAACCAAGCCCAAAAATCATTAAAATATATTGCCATTGTGGTACTAAATGGACATTGGCAGTATTTAATTCACCAGCTTCTACAGTAAAACCAGTTAATATGGGAGCGGTCCAACCAGCATATCCAAAGAATAGACCAGAAATAAGATAAGAAAATAATCCAAACATAAATAATATAAAGGAAACGGAAAGAATTAGTGTTATATATTTACTTAAAAGGATCTTCCAACGCCTTACCGGTCTTGTCAGCAAAAGCTTAATGGTACCAAGACTTTTTTCTGATGAAACGAGATCGGCTGAAATAATCATTACCATTAAAGGAAGAAGGAGCTGGATGGAATTATCAAGAAACACGCGCAAAAAGGTGGGAGCCCCTGGTTCTTGTGGATTTATATTATTATCGAGATAATACTGGCTTTGATCAATCCGTACCTTTAATTGAGAGCGAAATTCTTCAGAAATCCCACTAGAACCAATTCTATTTTGCATATCTACGATGGATTGCTGTAAAGTGACTCGCCAATCAGCATCCCCTATTCTCTTTTTGACATTTTCCATTTCGCGATACTGTGCATAAGTAAACATCGTAATCATTATTCCGATGATAATTGTTACAACTAATAGACGCTTGCTTTTGACCAATTTTAGCATCTCATTATATATAAGTTTATTCAAAAGAGGAGTCACCTCCTGTAAGCTCCAAGAAGAGATGCTCAAGAGATGGGATTTGTCGATTCATTTCTTTAATATCTACATGTGACTCCATCAATACTCGACTCCAATTTGCGACTTCTTCCTCTAAATAGGGGGTGATTACGTAATCCCCTTGAAAATGGACAGAAGGAGCAAGCTTTGTCAAGATTTCTATCCCTTTTTCTAAAGGAGTAAAACGCCAAATTAATTTCTCCTTTTGAGTTAGTAAGGTATGTACCGATTCGGTATGTATAATTTTTCCGTCTAAAATAATCGATACACGATCACATAGTAGTTGAATCTCGCTTAATAAATGGCTGGACACTAGTACACTTAGTCCTTCTTCCTTTGCGAGAAAGCGAATGAATTGCCGCATTTCTCTGATTCCAGAAGGATCTAATCCATTGGTTGGCTCATCAAGTATTAATACTTTGGGCCTGCTTAATAGTGCTTGTCCAATCCCTAGTCGCTGCCGCATACCAAGGGAATATGTTTTTACCTTGTCATGAATGCGATCGGTTAATCCTACTAATTTTACAACTTCAGTAATCCGTTTATCATCCGCATTTGTTAACATTCGCGCAAAATATTGGAGGTTTTCCCAGCCCGTTAAATAAGGATATAATTCTGGATTTTCGACAATACAGCCTAAACGCTCCATTGCCTTTGAAAAATCCTTTATTACATCGTAGCCACAAATGGATATTTGACCAGATGTTGGTTTAATTAAGCCAACCAGCATACGTATTGTAGTCGTTTTCCCAGCCCCGTTTGGTCCAAGGAATCCAAATACTTCTCCACTTTTTAATTCAAAGCAAATGTCTTTAATAATGTTCCTGTTCCCAATTCTTTTCGTTAAATGTTGAACAGATAATGTTATATCATTCATTTTCATTTACCTCCCATGAGATAAGAGATGCTACACGTTCAGCCATCAGCTGATAGCCCTTTTTATTAGGATGGAAATGATCCGAATATAAATACTGCTGAACATTCTGCTGGAAAATGTCATAGGTTGGCACAAATATCGTTTGGGCATAATTGGCGCATATCTCTGCTGTAGCATTGTTCCAAGCTCGAACTACTTGAGAAGTTAATGCACTATCGTCTAAATCGTTAAATGGATTATATAATCCCATTAAATAAATGGGTGCATCTTTGTTGACAGAGCGGATGGTAGTTAATATGGTATGTAAATGGTTGGAATAGGTTTGCATTAATTTACTTATTGATTCTTCATCAATTTCTGTGAGGAATTGTCCTCCTTGAAAAAGATCATTGCCCCCTATTGTAATAAAGAGAATGTCAGCTTTTGCCGCTTGTCTTTGTATTTCCTGCTCTGTTAATTGCTCGGCTAATTTATCGGTTGTTAATCCTTTTATTCCATAGTTAGTAATCGTGATTTCCTCTTCCGTTTTTTCAGATAGAGCTTCCTTTAAATACCCAATGTACCCCTTGCCAGAATCATCACCAGTACCGCGAGTAAGCGAATCACCTAAAGCTAAGAGCTGTACACCATTTGCTTCGCTTTCTTTTTGTAGTTCTTGACCCGTTGTTTGAAGATTATTATTTGGATGATTGTAATAGTCAACTAACACCCATCCTAAGCCAATTAACCATAGCAAACAAACGATTGTGGATAATGTTAAAATGGAAACGGTTATGTTTTTTCGCAAATTTGAACCTCCTAACAAATGAAATTTTTCACAAAAACAAAGAGAAATAAACCTATCCATTGTAATTCTTTGGCTGTTTTCGTAAAGTTTGTTGCTATTCCCTGCAGCCGGAATACCCGTGGGGCTCGCGCTAAAGCCGCGGTCTGCTTCCACCTTCAGGGTCTCAGGCTGTCTCGCTAATCCCACCCGAGTTTACGTCTATTCCGGCTGCTCTATTTTTCCAACTAATTTTTTTCCTATAGAAAAAACAACAATCTTTTAGAAAACAGCCAATTCCTTTTATATCCAAGCTTTAAAAAACCAAATAGAAGCAGGAATAGTAATTTAGAAAAGGATAAAGGAACGAAGTTAGAAAGAGGTGGCTAAAAGACGAGTTGAAGCTTGTTTTTTAGGTAAGGAGGCAGAAAAAAGAATTAATGAATGTCTTTTTTCTTAAATCTTCCGCCACGAACTTCGGAAATATTCGCTACTGCTAGAAATGCTGTCTGGTCTAATTCTTCTACAATCGTTTTTAGCTTTGCCTCTTCTAAACGGTTAATGACACAAAAAATGACTTTCTTTGTATCCCCTGTATAAGCGCCTTCTCCTTTTAGATACGTGACGCCACGTCCGAGTCTAGCTAATATCGTTTCTCCTATGATTTCTGATTGATCACTAATAATCCATACTGATTTTGATTCATCCAAGCCAGCTATAACAATGTCAATTACTTTAAAAGCAATAAAATAGGCGATTAATGAATACATAGCCCGATTCCAGGAAAAAACAAAACCTGCACTTATAAAGATAAAGACATTAAAAAACATAATGATTTCACCAACAGAAAAAGGAATTTTTTTACTAAATAGGAGAGCTAATACTTCTGTTCCATCAAGGGAGCCTCCAAAACGGAGGACAATTCCAACCCCAATTCCGAGGATGATACCACCGAAAACAGTTGCGAGAAGTAAGTCAGACGTGAAAACCGGTACATCATGCAATAAAATAGTAGTTATAGAAAGAACGCTAATTCCTAGCATAGTGGATAGGGTAAAGGTTTTACCAATTTGCTTGTATCCAATGTAGAAGAAGGGAATATTAAGTAGAAAGATAAAATAGCCTAGCTTTGCGCCAGATAAGTGAGAGAGAATAATGGAGATGCCAACAATTCCTCCATCCAATATTTGATTTGGAACAAGAAATTCTTCAATCCCAACCCCCATTAAAATACTACCAATAATAATGAAAAATATCCTGCTCGCTAAAACTCTTTTTGGCATAATCTTATGCTGTGGTTTTTCTAGAAAAGCCTCTGTTTGTATATTTGATGACTCCATCATCAATCCCCCCCTATATTAGAAATTCTATGTAAAAATCGTGTGAAAAAACTAATAGACAGATAATTCTATTTTATCATATTAGTTTAGAAATAGATGCATCAAAGCTTCGTGTTAACTAATATAATCAGTAACTTAAAAGGAAAAAACTATGGCTTTACTTAAACCACCCTTTTCTTTTGAACAATATAAACATTCCTATTACTATAATTGCCATAAGAAACAAAAGCCCAAAGTATCCATATTTCCAATGAAGTTCAGGGATATTTATAAAGTTCATCCCATATAATCCTGCTAAAAAGCTAAGTGGCATAAAAATCGTTGTTATGACGGTAAGGATTTGCATAATTCTATTTGAATGATGGGAATTGTATGAGAGATAACTATCTCTTATATCTGTCGTCAATTCTCGATTTGATTCAATCAGTTCACTGATTTTTAATAAGTGATCATAAATATCAGAATAATATTCTCTTTTCATTAAGAGAGCAGATAATTTATCGGTATTAATCATTTTATATACCAAATCTTTCATCGGAACGACCGTATGACGTAAGGAGAGAAGCTGATGCCTAGTTGAAAATAATTCATCAAGCAATGCTTCCATTGTTTTTTTGTCAGGGTTTTCATCAATTTCGGCTAAAGAATCCTCAATCTCATAGACAATGGGAAAATAATTATCTACAAGATGATCTAATAGCTGATAAAGAACCGTATATTGTGTCCAAGTGCCAATAGCATCACTTGCTAACATTTCATTTACAGCATTGACTTCAACGGAAGCATGATGATGGAAGGTGACGATAAAATTTTCCCCTAAGAAAATATTGAGTTCGTCTTTTTTAATTGTTTTTGGATTTAAACAATGGGTGACAAAAAAGGTATATGAGTCAAAATAGTCAATTTTAGGGCGTTGTAAATTATGGAGACAATCTTCTATCGATAAAGGATGAAATTCAAATGGATGATGTAATTTCTCGATTTCCTTATCGATGGGTTGATCAAAATCAACCCAAAACCATTTATAATCTCCGTCTAAGATTTCTTCTATTGTCAGATTAGAGATTAGCTCATTGTTCTTTGTTATAGCTAGGGAATGAATCATATCAATAACTCCTTTATAATTGGTGTTATTAAATAGGATAGTTTATTACATTAGTTTATTACAAATGAAAAGATTTTTATGCAGATTTGCCAAGGATTTGTTTTTTCTTCTTAATAGCTATGAGGATATGAAAGTTGCTAACAACATCTGTTATAATAGATATAAAATAAAGGACGCTAGTAAATAGGAAGTGTTAGGATGAAAATACTCGTAATCGAAGATAATGAAAGTGTTTGCTCCATGCTAGAGATGTTTTTTCTAAAGGAAGGATATGAAGGGAAATTCATTCATAATGGAAAAGAAGCATTAGACTTTTTCATGGAAAATCAGAACTGGGATATTATCATTATTGATTGGATGTTACCAGGAATGGAAGGTGTTACGATTTGTAGAAGGATAAGAGAGGTCAGCTCTGTTCCGATTATCATGCTCACTGCAAAAGACAGCGAGTCAGATCAAGTACTTGGACTAGAGATGGGTGCAGACGATTATGTGACAAAACCATTTAGCCCTTTAACGCTTATGGCCCGTATTAAAGCCGTGACTAGAAGATATCAAAAAGATACAACAAATAAAGTGGATGAAAAATTTCTTGCGACAGAGCATTTTAAAATTAGTAAGGAAACGAGAGAAGTTATATACAATAATCAAGTCCTTACCAATTTGACACCGAAAGAATTTGATTTGCTCTATTATCTAATCAGTAACCCAAAACAGGTTTTTACAAGGGAGCAGTTACTGGATCGAGTTTGGGGCTATCAGTTCTATGGTGATGAAAGAACGGTAGATGTGCATATCAAGCGTTTAAGAAATAAAATTGGCACGAAAGATCAGCCATTTATCCATACTATCTGGGGTGTTGGCTATAAATTTGATGAATCAATGGTGAATGATTAAAGTAAGAGAGCTTCCATGCTTTTTTGCTTAATGATTCAAACATTTTAGATTTTGAACGAAAAATGTAGCCTTTACCGGTTTTTTTGGTAAAGGCTACATTTATATTATGATACAATCTCTGCTTCTGATGAAGGAGAAGGAAGAGCTTGCTTCATTGTAATATGTTTTGTTTGTTGTTGTTCGATCGCTGCGGCTATTTTTTTTACCTCCACATATTTAATATGATGATCTTCCATTTCTATAATCTTAAAGGAATAAGACTCATAGTTAATGGTATCCCCTTCAGATGCTTCATAATTGGAAGTGAGAATCCAGCCACCCAATGTGTCGATTACTTCATCATCTATGCTTATTTGGAGTAAAGAATTTACTTCATTTATTAAGACTTTAGCATCCAATATATAGTGATTTTCTTTTATCGTCTGAATGGTAGGGAGTTCATCACTATCAAATTCATCCCAAATATCTCCAACAATTTCCTCTAGTATATCTTCCACTGTAACTAGCCCAGATGTTCCGCCATATTCATCCATTAATATCGCCATATGAATACGATCTTTTTGCATTTTTAATAATAAATCTTGAATGGGATATGTTTCAATGACTCGAATTACTGGCCTTATATAAGGTTCCAAAGTTCTTGTTGTTAAATTACTGGTTTTTAATAGTTCTGTCATAATTTCTTTTACATTTATCATACCGATTATATGGTCCTTATCCCCATCAGTAATGGGATATCTAGTAAATTGCTCTTTCTGTATAAGATGAAGCAATTCATCTAAGGTACTTGATTGTTCGATTGAAATAATTTCTGTTCGTGGCACCATAATTTCTTTGGAAATGCGATTATCAAAGTCAAAAATATTATTTACATATTTAAATTCGGATTGATTAATCTCACCATTTTTATAACTCTCCGATACAATGATGCGAAGTTCTTCTTCCGTGTGTGTTAATTCATGTTCGGAAACAGGCTTTAGTCCAAACATTTTTGTGATGACTCTAGATGAACCATTTAAAGTCCATATAAAGGGATACAGCACTTTATAAAATAGGTTTAAAGGCTTTGCTGCCCATAATGTAATTTTTTCTGCCTTATGAATAGCGAATGTTTTTGGAGCCAGTTCACCAACTACAACATGTAAAAATGTAATAAACGTGAATGCTAAAGAGAAGGATAAGACGGTTATGGCTGTTTCAGGAACATGGATGATTTGTAGCAAAGGTGATAAAAAATGCTGTAAAGTTTCTTCTCCAATCCAGCCGATTCCAAGTGCGGTAACGGTTATGCCAAGTTGGCAAGCAGATAAATATTCATCAAGATTGCTAGTAACTTTTTTGGCGGAAAGGGCATTTTTATAGCCTTCCTCTATAAGCTGATCAATCCTTGAACTACGAACTCTAATAATAGCAAACTCTGAAGCTACAAAAAAAGCAGTCAAAGCAATTAAAATGGCTATTATAACCAAGTTAAATATGTCCAAATAAATTTCCTTATCTCGTTTACCGAGTAAGGAGTCACCTCCTGATTAATTCAGATTGAAAGGATCTAAATCTACATTAAGTAAGCCACTTTTTGAAGTGTTGTCTATTTTTCTTAATAAACGAGGTCTGGTGTATGAGTTAGTATAATAATCGTTTGAAAGAAAGAATTGGCATTAAGTTCTTCATTTAGATAAACAATCCCATTATACCACCTCACATTTGGTTAATTTTATAAATAATTATACGGCAAGCCAAACTATCTAGTCAAACAATGATAACGTTAACTTTTTTAAATTTTCTGTCTATATAAAAATATATGAAGAAAAGGGGAGATTCATGTTCTCTATCTACTTAATCCTGTTAGATACAGAAGTAGAAATAGTAAGTATTACGATGAAACATCTTTCATTGAGTATGTTTCATCGTAATGGTTAAGGTGATGTTTCCGATTAAGGAAAGTGAATTATTTTTCTAAAGATAGGTGTGAAGGTATTTTTTGAACATCAAAGGTGAAAATATGCTGCCGAATCATTTTGTCAATTTTAAATATATATCCATTATATTCGATGGTTTCCCCTTTTTTAATGTTGGGGTTTTGAAACAAAATCCAGCCACCAAGCGTGTGAATTTCCTCTCTATCGATGGAGAGTGATAGCAATTTATTTACTTCTGTTAAGGATAGCTTGGAATCAAGGATATAGTGATGGTCATTTATTTTTTGAATAAGAGGTGTTTCCTCTTCGTCAAACTCATCCCGAATTTCACCAACAATTTCCTCTAATATATCTTCTGCTGTAATCAGACCAGCAGTTCCACCAAATTCATCATAAAGAATGGCAATGGAGGTTCTTTCTTTTTGCATCTTTAAAAAAACAGCTTGTATCGGTGTTGATTCAATTATATGAATAATTGGTTGAGCATAGTCCGATAATGATTTATTTTCATTTCCATTTTTTATCCAATCAGTGAGAAGCTGTTTTATATGGATAAAACCAATGATGCTATCTTTATCCTCATTTTTAGTAAGTGGGTATCTAGTATATCGTTCTGTTTGAATGATATTTACGGCGTCTTTAATTGTTAAGTTATCAGATAATGTCACCATTTCTGTCCGTGGAATCATAATTTCGTTTGCCAATCGGTTATCAAATTCAAAAATGCGATTAACATAGTTATATTCAGAAAGACTAATTTCCCCATTTTTATAGCTATCTTTTAAAACAATTTGCAGCTCTTCTTCAGATAGTGCGTCATTATTGGCAGTTGGATCCGAGATTCCCCATAATTTTGCTACTTGTCGTGACGATTTATTAAGGAGCCAAATAAAGGGATACATAATGTTGTAAAACCAGATAAGTGGTTTGCTTACTAATAAGGAAGTTTTTTCCGTAAGAATAATAGCGACAGACTTTGGAAAAAGCTCCCCAATAACCACATTAATGTATGTAATAATCGAAAAAGAGATAGCAAATGCTAAACCTTGGGATAGAGCAGCTGGAACATCCCAATTTACCATCAAGGGCTGAATCAACTTTAAAATGGTAGGTTGTCCTAACCAGCCTAGTCCTAAAGAGGTAATGGTTATCCCTAATTGGCAGGCAGATAGATAGCTATCAATATTTTCAATGATCTTTTTTACAGTAAGGGCATTTTTATGTCCTTCTTCTACAAGTTGTTCAATCCTTGCAGGCCTTACACGAACGATAGAAAATTCTGTTGCCACAAAAAAAGCAGAAAAAGCAGTTAGTATGACAATTAACAATAGTTGCATTCCAATCATTATTTCTTTCATCACCAATCATTTGTTATCAAAGAAGTATTATCATAAATCTTTTATTTTCTTATTTTATACCTTTTCTTTCATAAAATAAAATAAAGAGAGGAGAGGATTTAAACAATTTATGTTATTATCCTCATTTAATGTACAGAAGTGGATAAATTAATCCTTTGCTGCCCATTCTCTTGCCAGCATGCTGTAAGAATATAAATCGTGAAAATGATCATAAAGGAATTCGCCATCTCTTATAATTCCCTCTTTCTTAAAGAAGAGTTTTTCTGGAATTGCTTGGCTTTTTATATTTCTTACACCGCATTGTATTTCAATCCGATTTAGTTTTAAATAGTAAAAAGCATAATTCAATATAGCAGCTACAGACTTCGCCATGATGCCATGACCTTGGGCATCTTCAGCTAAAAAATAACCAATACTTGCTTTGCGGCTTGCCCAATCAATTTGTTGTAAGGTAATCATTCCTACTAGCTTTTCATTAAAAAAAATGCCTGCATTTAGTTCCGTTTGCTCAGTAAAAAGTTTATTCCATAATGGAATAATTGTTTGATACTGAAAGGGAGAAGTTATTTGATCTACCCATGGAAGCCATTCTCTTAAATGCTTCCTATTTTGATTAACTATTTGAAAAAGTTCATTCGAATCCTTTAATTCTAAAAGTCGTAATCTAATCTGTTGGTCTACGAAAATATTAAACAACATCATTCATCCTTTCTAATTTTCTAAGAAGGAGATATCGTTGTATTTTATGCGAAGAAAAATTTTTGGCTCGTAAACTTTGAAATCTTATGCAATCTGAGTGGAAATTAGGCGTTTTAAAAACCAGACAGTAATTTTTATAAAATATTGTAAAAACATACTAAAAAATAGGTAGAATGTACCGATATTAAAGATATAGAGACATAACTATGGCATTTTCTGATGGAAACGCTATTATGAGCGAAAGCGTTTTTATATATCAGTGTTTGCTTAGAAATGGCCCCTGAATATGGACGGCGGAAGAGAGGATGTTTCGTAATGAAAAAGAAAAATAGTTTTAAAGTAAAAACGCTCATTATAATGAATATGCTTATCCTAATAACTACATTAATTAGTACATTTGTTGGCTTTTATGTGGCCAAAAATGAGAATTCAGAAACAGCAATAATCTTTATTGGCGCAGTAGTTATCATTACTGTATTAAGCTCTTTTGTTTTTTATGTTCTAATGAAAGGCAAATTTAAGGCAATCTCCCGCCTGAATGAAAAAGTAAATATGGTATTACAGGGACAGCCATCTGTCGAATATAGCTACAAGTCGAAAGATGAAATTGGTCAATTAAGCCATTCTATCGATCAATTACAGGAGAAATATTCTTTTTTAGTATCCAGTTTAAAAACGGTGAATGAAAATGGGTTGAATCAAGCAAATGATGTTTCGGTTATCGCAGAGGAAACATTGGCAAGTTCAGAAGAAATTGGTAGAGCAATGGCTGAAATTGCGGAAGGAGCCGTAAGCCAAGCGTCCGAATTGGAAGAAGTGAAAAGAGAGATTGATAGTCTTACTAATTCGATCGATAATATGGAAGGAAAAAATCAAATCATTAAACAAGCGACTGAAAATGCGCAAGAAGCATCCCATAATGGACAAAAGACGATTAATTCTCTGAAAATATGTAACGAGAATGCAAGTAAGTCTACAAACGATGTAAGTATTGGCATTAGCAGTCTCTATCAAAAAGTGCTAGATATTTCAAAAATTACTTCCACTATTAATAGAATTGCAGAACAAACAAATCTTCTCGCTTTAAATGCAAGCATTGAGGCTGCAAGAGCTGGCGAACATGGAAAAGGCTTCTCTGTTGTTGCAAATGAGGTTCGGAATTTAGCCGAAGAGACAAACTCTGCTACAAAACAAATTCAAGATATGATCCAAAATATTGAAAAAGAAATGGAAAGTACGGTCATGTCGATATATGAAACGACAAACCAAACAGCAGAATTAGACACAGCAGTGAAGGATACAGAAAAAGAATTTACTGCGATTGCAGAAGCTGTTATTAATAGTATTGCAGCAGTTAAAGAAATGACAGGTGAACTTAACCGTGTTGTTGAACAAAATAATCATATTTCCCGTTCCATTGCAATGGTTTCAGAAGTATCAGAGTCTGTAGCTGCAGCAGTTGAACAAATTGCTTCTAGTACAGATGAGCAAACATCTGCTATTGGAAATATGGCCAAAACAGCAGAAGTAATGAAGAGTAGTAATGAGGAATTGAAGGATTCCTTGGTAAAATTTAATCTATTATAAAGGAAAAGCCTTTGCTTGGAAGCAAAGGCTTTTTTGTGTGCCGGGCATGTTCACTAGCTTGGTGGTGAAAGTCCACTATGGGCGTTGGGATATGCGAACCATTAGTCGAAGGCAAGGGTGTCCGTGGTGACGCGGAATCTGAAGGAAGCCCTAGACAAATCCTCGGTCTGAGGTACACGAATCACATTTGAGGTTTCCATTTCAGGATGAGTTTGCAAAACAAAACAAAGTCCAAAATATCCACAGATGAAATGGGAATAAATGTGGCAGATATATGAGGAGAAAGCGAGTGAACTTACCCCGGGAGATCTCTTGAAAACCCTACTAGGAACCTATCTAGCGATAGATAGCTGAATCAAGAGAAGTCAGCAGAAGTCATAGTATCAAATTTTCGAATTTGAGAAGGACGGAACGAAAGGAGAGACCGTGTTAGAGTTATTTATAAGGAAACAAGGAAACAGCCAACATAATGACTATATGGGAAAGAAGGCTCGGAAAGCTGGTGAGTTCCATATAGAGTGTAGTTATCCTTATGCAATCTCCAAAACACGGAAACAATATGAAATCAAATTCAGATATAAGTTTAATGGAAAAAATAGTAGAACTAGATAATCTAAATAAAGCTTTCAAGAAGGTCAAAAGTAACAAAGGAGCAGCAGGAGTCGATGCGAAAGATGTAGAAGCTACTCACCTTCACTTGAAAGAAGAAGGTCAAAAGATTATCGGACTTATGAAGGAAGGAAAATATAAACCGCAAGCAGTAAGAAGGGTTGATATTCCCAAACCAAATGGAGGGAAACGGAAGCTAGGAATCCCTACAGTGACAGACAGAGTAATCCAACAAGCCCTTGTACAGAAGCTTACCCCTATTTTTGAAAGACAGTTTAGTCCTTATAGTTACGGATTTAGACCAAATAAAAGTGCTCATCAAGCGATAGAACAAGCAAGGCAATTTATCGAAGATGGATACAACTTCGTAGTAGACATAGACCTAGAGAAATTTTTCGACCGAGTTAACCATGATAAACTCATGTCTCTAATAGCTAAGACCATAACAGACAAACCTACCTTGAAATTAATCAGAAGATATCTTCAAGCAGGAGTTATGGAGAACGGACTAGTTAAACCGAATACAGAAGGGACACCTCAAGGAGGCCCGCTAAGTCCGTTACTAAGCAATATCATGCTTAATGAACTAGATAAAGAACTGGAAAAGCGAGGACACAAATTCGTGAGATACGCAGATGACTGCAACATCTTTGTCAAAAGTATGAAATCAGGAGAACGAGTAAAAGAAGGTATTACTCAATTCATCGAAAGAAAATTAAAACTGAAGGTGAATGAGGAGAAAAGCGCTGTGGGAAAGCCGATAGCACGGATATTTTTAGGGGTAAGTTTTTACCAGAATAGAAGCAAGACTAGAGTATTCGTGCCAAAAGAGAGAAAGAAAAGGTTTGAAGAAAAACTAAAGAAACTAACGAACCGAAACTGGGGAGTAAGTATGGAATTACGTATCGCGAAAATAAACCAACTAATACAAGGCTGGGGAAACTACTTTAAAATTGCGGACATCAAGAAATATGCCCGTGAAACAGACAGTCATATTAGGAGAAGATTAAGAGCTTGTAGATGGAAAGAGTGGAAAAAGGTCAAAACGAAATACAAAAACCTGAGAAAGCTTGGAATATCCATCGATGAAGCAAGAAGAAACGCCAACTCCCGAAAGGGATATTGGCGCCTATCATACAATCCTATCTTACATCTTGCCCTAAATAATCAATATTGGCAAGAGCGAGGTTTAAAATCCTTAATGAAGGTGATTTCATAAACTTTCGAACCGCCGTATACCGAACGGTACGTACGGTGGTGTGAGAGGTCGGCACGGTAACGTGCCTCCTACTCGATTATGGTTTCGAAAAAAATAAAGAAAGCAATTATCAAAAGCTAGTTTCCTAGATAAAGATGCCATTTCAATATGTTCGAAGAAGTCCTAGAGTTTTAACTAAAAGCCTTCAGTAAAACAATTCATCTCAGTGGGGAGTGGACAAATGCATTAATTTCTAAAATTCATTGAATTGTCACAATTATCCGTATAAAGCAGATTGAATACTGTTGTTGTGATTGATATAACTATCATATAAGAGAAAGATAATCATTCTCAATTAAGGAAAAGAGGTGAAGTAAGGTGGAAGTTAGTGTTGGACAAAGATTAAAAATAAATAAAGTAGAAGAAGGAAATTCTATGCTACAAAGAAGATTACTTGATTTTGGATTAATGGAGGGTGCTGTAATAACTATCCAGCAAATTTTGCCATTTGAAGGACCATGCATTTTGGAATATGAAGGTACATTAATTGGGATGAGAAAAAGAGATATGAAAATTTTGCAAATGGAGAGGGTATAGGATGGAATTAGCACTTTTGGGAAATCCGAATACTGGAAAGACGTCTTTATTTAACCATCTAACGGGAACATATGAATATGTTGGAAACTGGAATGGAGTGACGGTAGAGAAAAAGATTGGTACTTTAAAAAATAAAAAGGCAATTTTAGTAGATTTGCCAGGTGTTTATTCTTTAACACCCATCTCTGAAGAAGAAGCTGTAGTCACAAAGTATTTATTAGAAGGAAAGATGAGTCGGATTGTCAATATCATTGATGCCTCTCAGTTAAAGCGAAATTTATTATTATCAATCCAATTAATAGAATACGGTAAACCAGTTATTTTTGCCTTAAATATGATAGACATTGCAAAAAGAAATGGGAAGAGTATTGATTATCATTTGTTAGCAACCTATTTAGGAGCAACTACTATTGCAATAAGTGCAAGAAAAGGGAATGGTTGTGAGGAGTTATCACGAGCATCCACTATTAAACAGGCGATGGAGAATGAAGAACACACGCTATCTATTCATTATGGAGAAATAATAGAAGAGGCAATAGAAAAAATGACCCTCATGCTTCAAGAAAAAACAGACCTTTCAATAAGATGGATTACAATCCAATTACTTGATGGAAATGGAGCAATTCGTTCCTTTCTAACTAATCTTTTGACAAAACAAGAGATAGACTCATTGATTGATTATGTAACAATAGAATGTGAAAAAATAGGAAAAAAGCCAGAACAAGTAATCTATCTTAAACGGAGAGAAGTGGTTGACCAAATTGTACAAAGAGTCGAAGTAATAGCAGATAAAAAGCGAATGCCAATCTCGGATAATTTAGATTATCTTGTAACAAATAAATATTTAGGTTTTCCTATTTTTATAGTCTTTATGTATATATTATTTATGATGACTTTTGATTGGTTTGGAACACCGTTATCTGATTTGCTAGATTATTTTATTTCTGGTTTATTAACGAATGGAGTAACAAGTCTTTTAACAAGTTTGCAAGCTACAGGCTTTATAAAATCCCTTGTTATTGATGGAATTATTGCAGGGGTAGGTGGGGTTTTAGTTTTCGTTCCGCAAATTTTTATTTTGTTTTTTTGTATTTCCTTTTTAGAGGACTCGGGCTATATGTCTAGAGTAGCACTAGTAATGGATAAATGGTTAGAAAATGTAGGATTGAATGGGAAAGCCTTTATCCCAATGATCATTGGGTTTGGCTGCAATGTTCCTGGGGTTATGGCGGCAAGAACTATCGAAACAAAGAAGGAGAGATTATTAACGATTTTATTGTTACCATTAATGAGTTGCTCGGCAAGATTTCCTGTTTATGCATTATTCATAGGAGCTTTCTTTGGAAAAAATGGAGCGATAATAGTGTTATCTCTCTATATTTTAAGTATTGTAATGGCCTTATTACTTGCTAAACTATTTTCCTCCACTATTTTAAAAGGAGAAAAATCTATCTTTCTAATCGAACTCCCACCATATCGATTACCTAGTATAAAGGTATTATGGAAAAGTACGTGGGATAAAGGAAAAGGATTTTTAAAGAAGGCAGGTACTTTTATCTTCGCTGGTTCTGTTTTCATCTGGTTATTAACTTATTTAGGCCCAGGGGGATTAGATGTAAAAATGGACCAAAGCTTTTTAGCGTTAATTGGTTCTGTGATGGCACCAGTTCTTGCACCACTTGGTTTTGGAACATGGGAAGCAGGAGCATCCTTATTAACTGGATTTCTTGCAAAAGAAGCAATTATTTCTGCTATGAATATCATATATGCCGTTCCTGATACAAGAAGCCTGCAACATTTAATAAGTGAAGTCTATACGCCACTAGCCTCTTATAGTTTTATGGTGTTTATTTTATTATATATACCTTGCCTAGCAACACTTGCTACAATCTATAAAGAAACAGGATCAAAAAAATGGTCAGCTTTTTCTGTTGGTTATGCACTTATTCTCGCATATCTTATTTCTTTTGTAATTTATCAACTCGGAAAATGGATCGGTTTAAATTAAAGGAGTGAATAGAATGTTGATTAGCATTTTACTCGGCTTTCTGATTTTTAGTTACGCAAGTTATGGGTTATTCCGTCACATTCAACAATCGAAAAAGGGAAGATGTGCAGCGTGTTCCTTAAAGAAAGCTTGTGAACAAAAATGTGAAGTATTGAACAAAAATAATTAATAGGATATCTCATAGTTTTAAATTGATATTTATGCAAAGGAAGCTTATAATATTAGTAATGGTGTAAAATTACACATAACTAATAAGGGAATGAAGAAACTTTGACAAGAGAAGAAATTATTGAGAGTGTATCAGAAAAAATGAGATTAATACGCACAGAAGCGGGATATACCCAAGATAAGATGGCCGAGGTTATTGGTTTATCAAAAAAGACCTTGGTGCAAATTGAGAAAGGTAGACTATATGCAGGTTGGTCTACTGTAGTAGCTGTTTGCGCGCTTTTTAGAGAAACAGAAACAGTTCGCTTTTTATTTGGTAATGAACCGTTAGAGGTATTAGAAACCGTTGCCCGTGATGGAATGGATTATCGCAAAGAGAAAACCATGGGTGGAAAAGTATGGTGGAGAGAATTAGAAAAAAAGAACGGATTCATTCTTCAACAGAATATTATTAGTCAGCATTTTCGAATTATTGATGAAGATCATTTCCGGATTTATTCTAGCTTTGAAGAAAAAGAATCGAAAAATCGTTTTAAGGAACTTACAGGCGAATAAATAATGCATAAATTAGGCTATTCTATTCTGAGTTAGTCATTCTATTTAAGACTAATTTTCCGAATAAGGGCAGTCTATTTTTTTGCTATTTTAATGAAAAGCCTGACTGTATGAAAATATGTTTCTCTATAATTCAAAATAGTATTGTTCCAATGGAGTGGAAATGGTTACTTGTTGGGTGATAAAATGAGTTCCCGTTTCAGCATCAGACAAGAGCAAAAGAGGCTGGGACAAAACTAAATAGCAAATCTGTAAAGACGAACAATCTCTAATTTACTATTAAATAACCGTTATGCTATCATATTCTTGGTTATTTGTGTTTTTAAATATAGTTAAGTGTAAGAACTAGTTCGTTCCATTGCGCTACAGACACACGATGCGCCGGGGAGAAAGCTGAGCCTCGTTGCACTGCGGGTTCTAAAGCGTCCTCTATTACCCGCAGGAGTCGAGTGTCCTGCGGGTAATAACAACAGACTTTGAAACCTTCTTTCTAAACCTCAAAAAAACGAACTATTATACATTTTTTTGTATAATAGTTCGTATTTATCACGGGATGTAATGCTTATGTCCCAGCCTCATTTCAACTTTAATCAAGGAGCCAGGCTCTATTTCACAAAGAAGACAATTCGGTATCGGGCTTAATAATGGAATTTCATTCCGTCTATAGACCGAATGAGAAACCATCGCATGAATGTTCATTATCTATAGGAAGAAAGATAGAATAAACTCATCAACTAAAGGATGAGGGATAAGAAATGGAAAAATTCACAGAAATTTTCAAAAACAAGAGCTTCACCAGACTATTTATTGCCAATGTTACATCACAAATGGGGAGTGTTATTGGTTTAACTGCTTTTATGTTTTATATTCTCGATCGTTTCTCTGAGCAGCCAGCTTATGCCACGATAACGGAATTAATGTTCTCCTTGCCAACGTTAGCAGTGTTTTTTCTTGTTGGAGTAGTGGCTGATCGACTGGATCGCCAGAAGATTGCTTACCATTGTGAGATGATTGCAGCAGCCATGTCGCTATGCTTATTAGGGGCAGTTTCTACTGGCTGGATGCCACTTATCTTTCTAACATTATTTATTAGAAGTGCTGTTCAGAAATTCTTTTTCCCAGCGGAACAAGGCATTCTTCAAGGGGTATTAAGAAAAGAGGACTATACAACTGCAGCAGGACTTAATCAATTCGTTAATAGTGTCTTTATGCTATTCGGTAATGCGATTGGTATATTCGTATATTGGACATTGGGGATTTATGGAGCGATAGTAGTTGATATTGTTACTTTAACGATAAGCGGGCTTCTGATTAAGTCAATGAAGCTGAGTGAAGAAATTCGACAGCCAAATGGCAGCCACTCGTTAAAAGATTTAAATATTCGATTTATATGGAGTGACTTTATGATTGGTTTAAAGTACATTCTCTCTAATAAATTATTATTAGCTTTAATTTATGGATTTATTGCATTTGGGGTTGTAAATGGCGGATTTAGTGTGATGCAAGTATTCATTTTGAAATATAAATTAGCTCCTGATAATTATGAACAAGTGTCTATTTATTTCGGAATTGTCTTTGGAGCAGGAGTAATGATTGGAAGCTTCCTTTCTTCTCTTCTTACACAAAAGGTAAAATTATTTAAGCTGATTATAATCGGAGCATTTTATATTGCTGTTATGACAATTCTAGCGTCATATGCAACAAATGTCATTTTCTTTTTAACGATTTGTTTCTTATTAGCATTGGGGTTACCGATGATTAATATTGCAATTGGTGGATGGATGCCAACAATTATAGAGCCGAAAATGATGGGAAGGGTACAAGGCTGGATTACCCCGCTAATGATGCTGTCACAGTCCATTACGCTCGGGATTATCTCAATCGGCTATCCTAAATGGTTCTCTATAGAGATTATTTATTGGTTTGTTGGCATATGTTTCCTTATTGTTGGTGGCTATTACAGTTTAGTATTGCCAAGATTAGCAAGAGAAAAGGAAGCAAAAGAAAAGTTAGCAGGGAAAAAAGAGGTTCAACTGAATTATTAAATTCTTTTGATTTTCGAAATATTTGCAATTGACTTTATAAAAACTACGTGTTAATCTCATTTATATTGGAAAATAAATGTAGAGAAAGGATGGTTACTGATGAAAAGATTAAATAGACATTACTCCATTAAAACTTCATACATTGGTAACCTTATTCTTTCTTATCGATAATTTTTTGCAAGAAAAAGCTGGTTGCCATTATAGGTAACCTGTGTATTTTTCTATCATCCAGAGATGGGTCGCATGGTTGCGGTCTGTCTCTTTTTTTTGTGGGAAAATATGGAATGCGAAAAGGGCAAAGCGTTTATTTTCTAATGAATAGTAAAGGAGGAAAAGTCGATGATTGTATCAGTAAAAGAGGCGAGAAATGAGTTAAAGGATTTAGAAAGTGGCTAGTCAGCAAAGAAGAGAGACAGGGGATGAGTGAATGTTTTCGATATTTTTTAAATTAAAATGGTTTTTTAAAGAGCATTGGAAAAGTTATACGATAGCTATAATTCTGTTAATTATTGTTGGATTTATTGAGGTATTGCCACCAAGAATTTTAGGATTGTTTATCGATGAACTAACGATTGGAACACTAACGAGCAATAAAACAATGATGTATATATTTGTTGTATCAGGAATCACAATCAGTACGTATATCATCACCTATTTTTGGATGTATAAGTTATTTGGTGGAGCAAATATCTTAGAATTGAAACTAAGAAGCAAATTTATGAATCACTTATTAAAAATGACGCCAACCTTTTTTGAAAAAAATAAAACCGGAGATTTAATGGCAAGAGCAACCAATGATTTAAAGGCAGTGTCGGTTACTGCTGGGTTTGGGATTTTAACATTGGTCGATTCCACGGTATTTATGCTGACCATTTTAATTACGATGATCATAACAGTAAGCTGGAAGTTAACGCTTGCAGCAATTCTTCCACTTCCTATAATGGCAGTAATCATGAAAATATATGGGGAAAGAATCCATAAGCGCTTTATGGAAGCACAGGATGCCTTTGGTGATATGAATGATAGTGTCTTGCAGTCTGTTTCAGGAGTACGAGTGATTCGTGCGTATGTTTTAGAAAAAGAAGAGGAAAAGCAATTTCATCATTTCACTGAAGATGTGTTCAAAAAGAATTTACATGTTGCTAAAATAGATTCTTTATTCGATCCTACTATACGGATTCTTGTTGGGTTAAGCTATTTAATTGGACTTGGTTATGGAGCTTATCTAGTATTTCAGCAACAGTTAACGATTGGGCAGCTTGTTACATTTAATGTGTATTTAGGAATGATTGTTTGGCCAATGTTTGCAGTAGGGGAATTAATGAATATCATGCAGCGCGGGAATGCTTCTTTAGATCGGGTGCAGGAAACATTAAATTACAAAGCGGATGTCATCAGTCCGGAAAGCGGAAATGAAGTGGGTATTCCAGAAATTATCCAGTTAAAGGATGTGCAATTTCAATACCCATCATCTAAACAAGAAAATCTTCATGATATTTATTTAACAATCAGAAGAGGCGAAACCGTTGGCATTGTTGGTAAAACAGGCAGCGGGAAAACGACAATTATAAAGCAGCTCCTTAGAGAATATCCAAAAGGGGAAGGGAAGCTTGAGATTAACGGGAATAGCATTGATTCGATTGATTTATATACGTTAAGAGGTTGGATTGGCTATGTTCCCCAAGATCATGTACTTTTTTCAAAAACAGTGAAAGAAAATATCTTATTTGGAAAAGAAAATGCTACGGAAAAAGAATTGGAGGAAGCAATTAACATTGCCTCTTTTAAACAGGATATTGAAATGCTTCCAGAAGGGTTAGAGACACTCGTTGGCGAAAAAGGAGTCGCATTGTCTGGAGGACAAAAGCAGCGTATATCGATTGCCAGAGCCCTTATCCGTAATCCAGAAATTTTAATATTAGATGATTCTTTATCAGCAGTAGATGCAAAAACGGAGCAAAGGATAATTACGAATATAAAGCAGGAACGTCAAGCAAAAACAACGATTATTACAACACATCGAATGACAGCTGTGCAGCATGCTGACCATATTATTGTAATGGAAGATGGTCATATCACAGAGCATGGAAAGCATGAAGAACTAATGGATTTGAATGGCTGGTATAAAGAACAGTATATTACGCAACAGACGAAAGCAAAGACTGAGGAAGTGGAGGTGCAAGCATGACTACCGGACAACGTTTATTTCGATATGCATTAAGCTTTAAAGGAATTATTCTAACTGCGCTACTCATGCTGACAATTGCTGTTATCGCTGACCTTGCAGGACCGTTTGTTGCAAAAAAAGTAATTGATGATCATATAACAGGGATTGAGTCCCTTTGGTATCAAACAGAAGCAACTAGCGATACAGTAGCATATAACGGGAATTTTTATAAAAAAGCTGAATATCTTGAATCTGATGAAGAAATGCTTGCAGAAGCTAGAATACTTCAGGTTGGAAGACAGTTTCTTTTTGTTGATGGTACTATTTCATTTGATGGAAGTAGACAATTTGCGGATGGCACACTGACAATCAGTAGAGAGGGGGAAATGGCAACCTATCCTGCTACTGCTTTAACTCGTTCTGAAGTATTTGATTTTTATAAGCCAGAGATTACGCCCATTTTAAAGCTTTTATCCTTTTATTTTGGATTAGTTATTATTTCTGCTATTTTCCAATATGGCCAGCATTATTTATTACAAAAATCAGCAAACCGGATTATTCAAAAAATGCGGGAAGACGTATTTGCTCAAATTCAGCGGTTGCCGATCAAATACTTTGATAATCTTCCTGCTGGTAAAGTAGTTGCCAGAGTAACAAATGATACTGAGGCGATTAGGGAGCTATATGTAACAGTGCTCTCAAATTTCTTTTCAAGTGGAATCAACATTATCGGAATTTATATTGCCCTATTTATTTTGAATCCGCCACTTGCAGCGATATGTTTAATTCTTCTTCCAATTTTATATATATGGATGATTGGCTATCGCAAATTTGCTTCCCGTTATAATCATGTTATTCGTGCAAAAATCAGTGATATTAATGGAATGGTTAATGAATCTATTCAAGGGATGCATATCATTCAGGCCTTTGGTAAAGAAAAGCAAACAAGAGAAGACTTTGAGGATTTAAATAAGGAGCATTTTCGCTTTCAAAATAAGATGCTCCATTTAAATAGTCTCACCTCCCATAATTTGGTGAATGTATTAAGAAACATTGTATTTGTTGTGTTTATCTGGTATATTGCAGGTCAATCTTTAAATGCATCAACGGCGCTTTCTCTTGGGATGCTCTATGCATTTGTTGACTATATTAATCGTCTTTTTCAGCCGGTTCAAGGGATTGTCAATCAACTAGCTAATTTAGAGCAAGCTCTTGTTGCAGGGGAACGAGTATTTGAATTATTAGATGAATCTGGATTAGATGTGAAGGATGTTACACTGGAACGTTATAAAGGGAATGTAACGTTTGATCAAGTAAACTTTGCCTATAAAGATAATGATTATGTATTGAAAAATATCTCTTTTAAAGCAAAGCAAGGAGAAACAGTCGCTTTAGTTGGACATACTGGATCTGGAAAAAGCTCTATCATGAATCTGTTATTCCGCTTCTATGATATTCAATCAGGGAAGATTACGATAGATGGAAAAGATATCCTGTCTATTTCCAAGCAGGATCTTCGCAAATATATGGGGATTGTTCTTCAGGATCCGTTTCTCTTTACTGGTACAATCGCCTCAAATGTAACTTTAAATGATCCTTCTATATCAAGAGCAACCGTGGAGAAAGCATTAAAGGATGTAGGGGCAGATAGGGTATTAAAGCATTTAGAAAAAGGCTACGATGAACCAGTCATTGAAAAGGGGAGTACGCTTTCCAGCGGGCAAAGACAGCTAATTTCCTTTGCCAGAGCACTTGCCTTTGATCCAGCGATTCTTATTTTAGATGAAGCAACAAGCAGTATTGATACCGAAACAGAACAAATCATTCAACATGCGATGGAAGTACTGAAAGAAGGTAGAACAACTTTTATCATTGCTCACCGACTATCAACGATTCGCAATGCTGATCAAATTATCGTACTTGATCATGGAGAGATAATCGAAAAAGGCAACCATGATGAATTGATGGGATTAAAAGGGAAATATTATCAGATGTATCAGTTGCAGCAAGGGGAGAGTTTAGCAGGATAACTATAACTTCTCTTCCATTTAAAGATAAATAAGCAAGCCCTCCTAAAAATAGGAGGGCTTTAGCCATTATATAAAATTTTTATTAACCTTGAAATCCACCTAGTTGCTTTTCCGCCATTTGTACTAAGCGTTTTGTAATTTCTCCACCAACAGATCCGTTAGCGCGAGAAGTAGTTTCTGCACCTAGGTTTACACCGAATTCAGATGCAATTTCGTATTTCATTTGGTCTAGAGCTTGAGATACTCCTGGTACTAAAAGTTGATTTGAAGAATTGTTGTTTGCCATTGTGTTCCAGCTCCTTCTAGTTGTTTTTTTGGTTGGGTTAACTGGAATTGCACCAGTTTGTAAGAAATTTCTTACTACCACTAGGTATAACCCATTAATAGAATGTAACACTTGTTGTTTAGTTATTGCCTTGGTTGTTGCTTGTACTATTATTATGGTTGGATTTCTTGTTCTTATTCCACAAAAAAGGAAGGAAATTAATTCCTTTTACAACAGTTGGATAGTATCTATTTCAATACAGAAACTAAAGGCAGAGATAAAGTGGAATTTCCATCAGGTAAGGAGTTATTGTCCATGATTGCTGAATAAAGGAAGGTGGATATCAAGTGGGCTCTATATGTCCGATTTGTAATGGTATGGAAAACTTAGAAAAGACTTGTACTAATTGTGGATATCAAGTAGAAGACAAGGGGAGAGTGATGGATTACTATGATGATTATAGTGCATATATGCCAATTGATCAGATGAAACTAGAAGATGGCTATCAGGATTTATCTACGCATTTATGCCCTCATTTTGTACAGTGTCCCCATTGTGGGCAGGAAGAAATTTTATTAATAAAGGAATAAAGGGAAGAGGGGAACACTTTCTCAAATATTTCAAAAAGCTTACCAAGCATATAGCAAGGTAAGCTTATTAGTAGAATGAATTTAACGAATACGAAGTTCCGATTCTTTATCAAAGAAGTGACTTTTATTCATATCAAACGCTAATTTAACAGTTTGACCAGCTTGAAGATCTGCTCTGGAATCTAAACGAGCAACAAATTCTTTTCCAGATAGAGTAGAGTATACAAGGCTTTCTGCACCTGTTAATTCAAATACTTCTACTTTTGCATCAAAACTTGTATTTTCTGAACTGCTTATAAATACTAATTCATCATGGATGTCTTCTGGACGAATACCGAAGATAACTTCTTTTCCAACAAAATTTTGCTCGCGCAATGTCTTTAATTTTCCTTCTGGAATGATGAAAGAAGTATCGCCAATCACTAATTTATTGTCGACTACTTTTCCTTCAAAGAAGTTCATTGCTGGTGAACCAATGAATCCGCCTACAAAAACATTTTCGGGTTTTTCGTATACTTCTTTTGGAGCACCAACTTGTTGGATGATTCCATCCTTCATAACAACAAGTCTTGAAGCCATTGTCATCGCTTCTGTTTGGTCATGCGTTACATAAATAGTAGTTGTTTGTAGTCTTTGGTGAAGCTTAGAAATTTCAGCACGCATTTGTACACGTAATTTAGCATCTAAGTTTGATAATGGCTCATCCATTAAGAATACTTTTGCATCACGAACAATGGCACGGCCTAGTGCAACCCTTTGACGTTGTCCACCGGATAATGCTTTTGGCTTTCTTTTTAAATATTCTTCTAATCCTAGAATTCTTGCAGCGTTATTTACTCTTTCTTCAATTTCTGCTTTAGGGAATTTACGAAGTTTTAAACCGAATGCCATATTATCATAAACAGTCATATGTGGATATAGTGCATAGTTTTGGAAAACCATCGCGATATCGCGATCTTTTGGAGCAACATCGTTAACACGTAAATCATCAATAAAGAAATCACCTTTTGAAATATCTTCAAGCCCTGCAATCATACGAAGAGTTGTTGACTTACCGCAACCAGAAGGACCAACAAATACGATAAATTCTTTATCTTGAATGTGTAAATTAAAATCTCTAACCGCTTCTACTTTTTCATCATAAATTTTATAAATATTCTTTAACACTAGTTCTGCCATTTTGTTCTCCCCCTACTATTTTATAGTTATACTTTAACATTTTTGATACCGTTTTCAAATCGGCGAAATGCATGAAAAACGCTTACAAATTTTTGAGCAAAATGCCTAAGAACTTGTTTGATCAGGGAATTTTGGTAGTTTTTATAGCGGAAATCTATTTATTTAATTCATTTAGTGGAGGATAGAGCTGATGCCAAAGAAAAAAGCCACTGATGGCTTTTGAAAGAGCTATCTACCACTTGTATAATATAAGCAAGCAAGATAGGTAGTAATGTAGCTATGATAATTTTTTAAGTCAAATCCTGTTTTTTCTGTAAATTTATCAAGGCGGTATTGTAATGTATTGCGGTGGATAAATAATTGCTTGGCCGTATTAGTGCTGTGTCCATTGTTTTCAATAAATGTCTTAATGGTAAGCAGAAGTTCTTTATCTTCATCAAAAATCGAAAACCATTCTTTAAATAAATGAAGTTCGTCTTCTCTTAGTCGGCTGATTAAGAGGTTTGGAAGGATCGTTTTCATACTAAGTACATTTGATTTTGGCATAAATGCCAAGCCTTTTGAAAATAGGTTTCTTTCTTGTCCAAAAATAGTGGGGATTGGACTACTTGGATTCATTTCTTTTCCTAAATAAAAACAAATAGAAAAAAAGAAATCGGATTGTAAGGCTTGCGCAAGAGCAATAAAATCTTCCTCTTCTAAATATTGTGCATTTTGCTCAATGACCACACCTTCATTTAAGCCATTCCATATAATAAGACTATTTGCATGAATAAAACCCTTAAAAGCAGACTCAATTAATTTTTTTTCAAGAGAAACAGAATCTCCTTTAATTTGAAACTGGATGAAACGTAAGGTTTCAATATTTTTAAAGGCGGGCTGCTCTCCATTGAAATAAAGATATTGATTCCAGGTATACTCGTCTTTTTTTAATGTTTCATCAGGCTCAAAAAAATCATAGCATGCTTTTAATAATTCTAGCTGAGATTCATCCATCTCCTGCTTTGGTATGCCAATCCAATCATCTTGAAAATTAGTCTTGAACCAATGATAATCGGAAAGCTGTGAGGGGGCTGGAGGCGTTGATTGCTCCAAGCTATGTTTATAATAGGCTAATAATTTATGCTTCAATTGATGGCTACCTCCGAAATAGTAAAAACATTTTCATAAGTATATTTTATAACTTTTTATAGAAAAGGAGCAAGTGTTGTTGGTGGGGAGAGAGGTTTAGTTGAAAAACAAAAATAGAGACTGGGACAAAACTAAATAGCCAACCTGTAAAGACGAACAATCCTTAATTTAGCTCTTAAATAAAGGCTACTTTTTCATGCTAGTTATTTATGATTTTAAATATAGTCAGTGTAAAAACTAATTCTTTTTTAAAGATTGTTTTTCTATAAACTATTATGGAAATAGAAAAAATTAATTAATTGGAAAGATGGAGCATCCTGAATACACGTAGACTCCTATGGGAGCTGCGAGAAAGTCCGAGACCCCGCAGGAACGTGAGTTGTGAAGAGGATTGGCGCTCGCCCCATGGAAAGCGAAGAGTGTTCAGGCTGCGGATAATAACACCATCTTTACTGAAACAGCCTTTTATAAACCAATATAAACCCGAACAATCACACGCGGAACTATCGTATGGTAGTTCGGGTTTATTATGGCTGAAATACTTATGTCCCAGCCTCGCATTTACGGCTATTCTTCTATATGAGGAGGTTCTTCTTCAGGCAGCTCTCTTGTTTCCTCGATATTAGTATTATCTTTTCTATTGATAACCGTACCGCCAGCTAATCCTTCATTAATCATGCGGTCGATATCTAAATAAACTTCGTCCTTGCCTTCAAATTCAAGATCTCTATTTGCTCTTTTCATGATAATCCCTCCTATCATTTAGGATGGGTTATCTCATTAGAATTATGCTTGAAGGGAAAATTAGTCAATGTATAAAAGAGCTTTATTAGTTGTTGACAGCGTTTTTCTTCAATTTCTTCCTCATCAAATAACATCGGTTTTGCATTAATTTCAAAAAGATAATAATGTCCGTTTTTATCTACACAGGCATCTATAGAAAATTCACCAATGAAACCATATTTTTTGGATAAAATATCTCCACAGTGGTTGACGAGTCTTTCGAAAAATAGATCATGCTCTTTTTGTTGCACTTCGCGATAGGCAAGAAGTTTTCCTCCTGATGGAATATGAGTCGTTACATCTTGTTGATGAGATTGTCTTACTCCAACTCCTGTTAGGACATAGCGATTTTCATCAAAAGTAACTAGCAAGCGAAAATCAAAGCGTCTTCCATTGTATAATGCTCCGTCAATTTCTTCTTGGATAAGATATTTCTTTTGGAGCCATTCTTGATGATACTGGTTCCATAGTTCTTCTAAAGTAGAGAAAAAAGCTGTTCCCTCTGTTGTACTGACACAGATGGAATGATCATTTTCTAGTCTTATACGGTAAATATTTTTTCCTTTGAAGCCCTCGACTGGTTTTAAGTAAATATTATTATGGGTAAGAAAAAACTCAACGAAATTCTCTTTTTCCTCTAGGAGGGAGGTTTTCGGTATGTGCTCGTTCAACAAAGGGTGCTCGCTAAATAGTTCATGAAGTTCCCATTTATTTACAAAGGAAGAATTAAAAAAAGGGATTTCTTTTTCCTTTAGGAAAGATACTGCTTTTTGGAAGCCTTCTTGCTTTTCTGTCTTTCGAAAAGGTACCCGGTTATAGACTACGTCTGGCAATGGTGTAATGGCCTTTAGCCATTTGTTTTGATTCGAACAATAAGTAAATCCAGTCAGTGTATCTTTTTGTAAATTTTCAGGAGGAAAGATAATGATAATCCCTCCCGAATGCTGCTGTAGTTGCTTTAGAAGCCGCTTAAAGAGCGCACCATTCCCTATTAATTTGTTATGCTTATTTCTTGCGACCATTATGCCAATTAAAGGACCAATCTTATTTCCGTTTTTGACAATTGGAAAAGCTGCATGATTAGGATGTGGATTTGAGATGGATAAAGTTTTTTGTGATGTCCCAAAAAAGTAATGGACGGTTGAAGCGGTATACCAGCATTCTTTTTCGGAATCATAATAAATATTCATTGATAAATATCCTCAAGACTATGGATGCTTTGTTCCATTAGAAAGACTGCGTACTCTAAGGATTTTCGGCGTGTTTCCAGATCGGATTTTCTTAGGGAAGGATGTTTAAAGATGCTTCTTCCAGGTTTAGCGTTTGCCTCAAACAACCATACACGCCCTTTTCGATCCAATCCTAAGTCGAATCCGATTTCGCCGATATATCCTTCCATCTGCTTTTCCAGAGCTTTACTTATTTGCAAGGATGCCTTAGTAAGTTTGTTTATCATTTCTTCGCTTTTAAGATCTGTATCCGCCAATTCGTCGAGCGCTTTAACGATGCCTCCATTATTAAGATGTGTAGTCACACTACCTGCACCGGCAATTTTTGCGGCAATCGCAGTCATTTCCCAATAGCCATCTTTATTTTTATTCGTATGAACCCGAAAATCGATTGACTTTTTTTCAGAGCGAATTAAGTGAATGCCTTGTTGGACGATATAATGAGATAAATTTTGCTTATCGAATAAATGATTCATTAATGCTTCTAAATGGTCAAATCTCATTAGCCGATTGCCTTGGTCTATATCTTTAAAGCGTGTATAGTAATAGCCATCTTTTTTATCATATAATACCTGGTAGATACCTTTTCCAAGGCTCCCATTTTTCGGTTTAATATACACATTGCCAAAGTTCGAGAGCATTCTTTCGATGACGGAAAAATTAGTAAGTGCATGGGTCTCTGGCAAATAATCGGAAATACTATCATCCTGCAGTAATCGTTCATAAATATCCAATTTATTAAAGAAGCCTGGATTATACCAGGGAATCGAATATTCCTTTTGTAATCTGTTTTTAACAGCTTGAATTTTGTTTAGATTTTCAATTCTGCGATTAGGTATGCGGTCATAAATAACAGTTGGGAAAGGAACCTCTACTGATTTCCAGCCATCCTCATAAAATAGTCCATTAATTGTACCTGTTTCCCAATTAATATGTTGCTCCCCAAATAGGAAGGCGATGACACCAACTGTTTTTTGTACAGAAAGAAGCTTTGAAAATAAAATGGAACGATCTCCGATTGGACGTACTTTTATTGTTGAAAAGCCGGATGTGAATATTCCTACTAGTGGTCCTGCATATAACGTCTCATCAACTGCAAATAAATGAATATTAGAAGTAGACGATGGGAAAAGCAAGTCATTAAAAAGATCGGAACTAATTCCCACTGTATTTCTTGATTTTTTATGTTTTTTAATCGTTGCTTCCTTACTTGCAGCTCCAAAAGCAAGTATCTTTAAATCTGTGTTAGCTTCAAAGTCAGTTGGTAAGTAGACTGTATTTTCGCTATTATTTATTATTTCGATTGGATATAGCTTTTTCATCTAGATTCCTCCTTTTATCATCAGCTAATTTAGCAGCATAAAGGACAGGAGCTTTATAAAGTTTCTCACTTAGATGAGGATAGGCTTGCATGATTACTTTTCTGCCTGGCTTTGAATTTACGTCAAGAATCCATAAAGAACCATTTGGGGTAATGCCGATATCTACGCCGATTTCAAATAAAGGAGAGAAAGAATCTTCTAATATGGAAGGAAGGAGAGTAAATATTTCCTCGATTTCGTGTTTTAGAAAGCTTTTTAACTTAACAGGAATGGACTGAAACCAATCATCAAAGGCAACAATCGATGCACCAGCGCTTAAATTAGAAATAATCCTCCCTTTTTCTCCAATGCGGACTCCTTTTTCAATGACTTCCCATTCTTCTTTCACGTTTTTTTGCAAAAGAGCACGAATATCAAATGGTTGTTCCTCTTTATTTGAAAGTGGGAGATATGCTTGCATTAAATAAGAATTTCTTTTTAAAAGCTGATTAAGCCATTTATTAAAAGTCATCCGATCAGAAAACAACTTTTCTACTGTTTTTTCTTTTTTATCGGTTCTGACCAAAATTCCTTCTTTTTGTTTCTTTATAAAAAAGAGTCCATTTCCTTGGGAGCCGTTTATCGGCTTTAAGATAACTGGATTTAAGCTCTGAAAATTGACTTGATTTGCCGATTGTAAGAGAAAAGTTTCTGGGATATATGCAGCAAGCTTTGATTCCCGCAATACTTGATATAACTGCCATTTATTTGGCAATCCATTGCCGATAAAGGTGATATTAGGCTGTTTTTTTAGCCATTGAATAATATTTTTGCATTGGATAGAATGGGAATCATCATGATAAAAACAACGATCATATAAAATAGTAGGAACTGGGAATTCTGATTCTATCCATGTGTCTGATTCTGACCTATATTCTTTTCCTTTTACAGTATGTGTAAAGGGATGGTAGGTGGATGGGACAAAGTGATAGATAGTTAAGTTATTATCGCGTCCATATTTTGCTATTTCGTGAATATAATTGTTTTCATGCTCTAAGGATAATGACATAATTCCAAATTTATTCATCTTCTGATATCTCCTTTAAACAAGGGGAAAAGGAAAGTGCAATAAAATATTCAAGCAAAGCTTTCGTAGATGGCCTTGTTTTTTCAATATGATCCTCTAATTTCTTAGAAGGCTTAGAATTTACTTCTATAACCCACAGGTGACCTTGTTTATCCATGCCAATATCGATACCTAATTCTCCTAAGTATCCATCTGTATTTTCACTAAGGATACCTGCTATCTCTAAAGCTAATGCTTTTAACTCTTCTAATTTCTGTCCTGTTTTTTCTGTAGTCAGTAATTCATGTAAAACAGCTTTTGCTGGCTTCATTTCTGCACCTTGGGCAAGATTTGCAACGATTGCTTTCTTTTGAGCAATTCTTGCAACAATGGAGGTAATGGTCCAGTTGCCTTGGTAATTTTTATGACAAAGAATACGAAAGTCAAGAGAGCGCTCTTGTGATTTGAGAAAATCAATTCCTTGCTGACAAATATAGCTTCTTCGCTTGGCATAACCTTCTAGCCATTTCCATAGTTTTTCTTCATCTGAAAATAGCTGCGTTTTTCCTTTCCTTTTTCCAGAAGAAATAGTTGCAATAAATCGATTGTCTAATTTTTCAATATGAATGATATTTCTTCCTTGGCTTCCATGTACAGGTTTAACATAAAGAAGTGGAAATTTTAGCATGGAGATAAAATTTTGGTAAGTTAGTTGCTTTGTTAAAGGCAAATGCTCATTCATAGTTGGATTTTTGATTAGAAGCTGATATGTTTCATCTTTTGAAAAAAATCTGCTATTGAAAATAGGAATTTCTTTTTCCTCAAGCAATTTTTTAAGCTTTAAAAAGGCAGTGCTGGAATCTGCTTTTCGAGAATGCAGTCGATTATAAATAACATTAGGATATGAGAAGTGTCGCTTAGTCCAAGTGTTATTATCAAAAAAATATCCGTTAATTTTATCCTCTTGAATATTTTGTAGTCCAAAGAGATAAAAAAATCCACCTATTTGAGCTAATTCTTCCGTTAATTCTTTGCATAAATGTTGAATAGCGGGAAAGGTTATGTCTTCCTTATCGTCGTTAACCTCTGTTAATATGCCAATCACTGGTCCTAAATGGAATAGTTGATTTTTATTAAAATAAGGGATAAGGAAAGTGTTTGTTTCCTTTGGAAGCAGTAACCTCTTTTCTAAATCAGAGCTAAAAACAATAGCTTGCTTTTCAAGAGAATGTGTTTGAACAGCTACTTGAACATTCCTTTTAGCAACACATACATACACAGGATCATTCAAATTTATGTTTAAAAATTTAAGCAAAGTGGGACTGATAGCAATAGATAATCCTTCTAAAGCTTCTTGAAAATCGTCTTTTTTAAATAGTTGTAAAAATTTAAGTGTCATTCAGATTCCCCATTTGTTTTTTCAATATAGGAAGAGCGATACTGACATTCGCCTATTTTGGTGCTGATATATCGTATGAAAGAATAGCTAAGTTGTGATAACTAAAAAAAGATTTCGCTTCTATTGATTGGCTTCCGCGCTATGCTGTTTGAAGGGTTACTAGAAATAGATGCTTTTCCTATATTTCTGAAATTGAGGTATTTCTGGTATTATGATGCATAGTTTGTTATAGTGGAGACAATTGTTAAATAAAGGAGTTGTTTTAATGGCAGTAAATTTACATGATCCTGCTTATGCTTTAGAGAAAGCGATTCGTCAAAGTGATGAATATACAGAATTGAAAACAATGTATGATACAGTAAATGGAGATCCTTCCGCAAAAGCGATGTTTGATAATTTCCGTAATATTCAATTACAGCTTCAGCAAAAGCAAATGTCAGGTCAAGAAATTACCCAAGAAGAAGTAGAACAAGCACAAAAAACAGTGGCACTTGTTCAACAACATGAAAGTATTTCAAAGCTAATGGCTGCAGAACAACGTATGAGTGTGTTAATTGGTGAATTAAATCAAATTATCATGAAGCCATTAGAAGAGCTTTATGGACCAGCTCAACAGCAATAAGAAAGAAACTCTACTATTTTAAAATAGTGGAGTTTTTTTGAGGAGAGCATGGAACGGTTCGATCTCTGAAAAGCCAATTTACTGATTATTGATAGTAGCCAAAACTTTCAAATGAAGATGTAGTATTTGTTTTCCGCTTCGGCTGTGTCAGCTCAGCACAGTCTCGGACTTTCTCGCAGCTTCCATAGTCGAGCAGACGCCTCTCCAAACCAAGCTTATTTTCATTTTCAAATATTCTATCTCCTAATTTTCATTCGAAAAAAAGACTTTTTCAGTACTTTCTGGCGGTTCAACTGATACCTTCTGCTAATAAATGTAGGAGGATGGCAAAACGCCATCCTCCTAAAGCCATATCTATTTAATTAAAATAATTTGTTTCAATTAAAATTTGCTTCCGCCAAGTTGTTGCTCAGCCATTTGTACTAGTCTTTTAGTGATTTCGCCACCTACTGAACCGTTAGCACGAGCAGTAGTTTCAGCACCAAGGTTTACTCCAAACTCTGATGCAATTTCATATTTCATTTGATCCAATGCTTGTGATACTCCTGGAACTAATAATTGATTTGATGAATTGTTATTTGCCATGATGAATGTTTCCTCCTTGAGTGATTTAATTTGTGTTACGTTTATTATTTTAAAAAAAATCACGTTTTTTATGCAAAAAAGTATAAAGTAATTTTTTCCATAGGATGGTCTTAAAAAATAACCAAACCTCTGAGAAGAAGTTCCCTAACTACAACAGAATCTATTCAAAAATGAAAAGGTTTGGAACAGATTCGTTCCATTACGCTACAGACAGTTGCTTTCCGCGGGGAGGAAGCTGAGCCTCCTCGGCACGCCTGCGGGGTCTCAGCCTTTCCTCTATTTCCCGCAGGAGTCAACTGTCTTCCCCTCCATTCCACTATTGCTTTAAAATATATTTTAGAAGTACTAAGTTAAAAAACAACAATGCCCTTTTAGAAATAACCACAATAAATCGCTATATCTTCTGTTAATCTTCCGTCAAAAGTTCTAATATGCTTGTTTCTCACATAAATGATATATAAAGACAATACATCTACATCGAAGAAATGGGGGATTTTATGATTTATCGCTTATTAGCTTTAAATATCGATGGTACTCTCCTTCAATCAAATGGGCGTCTAACAAAATCGACGAAAGAAGCAGTTGAATATGTTCAGCAAAAAGGAATTTATGTGACGCTTGTAACCGCTAGGAGCTTGCCATCTGCTAAAAAGGTAGCTAAGGCGCTAAAATTGGATAGTTATATCGTTGTACATGAAGGAGCATTGGTTTCCAATAATGAGGACGATACAATTTTTGTTAAACGAATAGCAGAAGATCTAACAGCAGATATTGTTCGATTTTTAGAAGGGTTTATCTGCCAAATTCGCTTAGTTCATGAAAAATTCTCACTAGCTAATAAATCAAAGCTCCATCATAATATGCTTGCAAAAACGGTCTTGTCTTCCGGAGATCCTGTCTTTTATTCCCACCAATTTGTCGATGTTTTAAGTGACGTTTTATTAGAGGAACCAGTTAGTCCACCTAAAATGGAAGTGTATTTTGAAGAGAAAAAAGATTGTCGGGACGCAAAGGAAGTGCTTGAAAAGATGTTTGATGATATTAACGTTGTTCAGCATAATGAGTTACGCTTAGATATTTTGCCAGCTGGCGTGTCGAAGCTTAATGGCTTGTTATATTTAGGGGAGAAACTTGGAATAAAGAGTAGTGAAATGGTTGCTATAGGGGATGGCTTGGACGATTTAGATGTAATTGAAGCAGTTGGTCTTGGCGTAGCAATGGGGAATGCATCAAATCAGTTGAAAATCGCTGCAGATTGGGTAACGAGATCTAATAATCAAGACGGGGTTGCTTATATGGTAAAAGAACATTTCCGCAAACAGCAACCAATTGAATTTTTACGGAAGATGAATATTATAAAATAGCCATTATTTAATTTTTTACGGAAGGAGAAGTCATTACTGGACTTCTCCTTTTATCTTCTCTTGAAAATGGAAAATACAGAAAGTCTTTTGACCTTTCTAGTTATTTTTTTTAGACTAAAGTATAATTGGATAAATAAAGCGTAATTATACTTCAGAATAAAAAGGTGAGTTGAAAAATTATCATGAAAGTTATATATATACAGGGAATAACGGATGAACGTTATAAAAGGCCATTAGAGCATATAGGCAATTTATTTTTTGAAGATACAAAGATTTTATATAGCGAAGCGGAAGAAAAAGCAGATCTTCATGTCCATTTCGATACAGACATAGTTGAAGAAGAATTTACTGTAAAAGGGAAGCTTGAGGAGCTAGAAGAAGGAAAATCATTTGATAGTAACGCAGATCTCAGTGGTTTAACGGAAAAAGAAATATTTAAGCAAATGAAAAAATCCATTTCAAAAAGCTTTTTATTGCTACTGCAAGAATATACGGGAATGGTGCAAAAATGGGGTATTCTAACAGGGATTCGCCCAACAAAGCTACTCCATCGTCATATGCAAAATCAGACTCCAAAGGAAGAGGCGCATCAATCTCTTCATGAGGAATATTTAATGTCAGATGAAAAAATCCATTTAATGCAGAAAATCATCGATCGGCAATTAGCGGTGATTCCAGATTTATATGATTTAAAAAAAGAAGTAAGCATCTATATTGGAATTCCGTTTTGTCCGACAAAATGTGCGTATTGTACGTTCCCAGCCTATGCAATTAATGGACGACAAGGTTCTGTTTCGTCCTTTTTAGGTGGGCTTCATTATGAAATGGAAAAAATCGGTGAGTGGCTGAAAGAGAAAAATATTAATATTACAACCGTCTATTATGGTGGCGGTACACCAACTAGTATTACGGCAGAAGAAATGGACATGCTTTATGAGCGCATGCATGCTTCTTTTCCAAATGTAGAAAACATTCGTGAAATCACGGTTGAAGCAGGAAGACCAGATACGATAACGCCAGAAAAGCTTGAAGTTCTAAATAAATATAATATTGATCGCATTAGTATTAATCCACAATCGTATACGCAACAAACGTTAAAAGCCATTGGTAGACATCATACAGTGGAGGAAACAATTGATAAGTATCATTTAGCGCGTAAGCACGGAATGAATAATATTAATATGGATTTAATAATTGGTCTTCCTGGTGAAGGAATAGAGGAGTTTAAGTATTCTCTTGATAAGACCGAAGAGTTAATGCCTGAATCATTGACTGTTCATACCCTTTCTTTTAAACGTGCATCTGAAATGACTCGCAATAAATTGAGATATAAGGTTGCAGATCGAGACGAAATACAGGAAATGATGAAGATGGCAGAGGATTGGACAGAATTCCATGACTACGTACCTTACTATCTGTATCGCCAGAAAAATATTCTGGGGAATTTAGAGAATGTCGGCTATTCAAAGAAAAACCAAGAAAGTATCTATAATATTATGATGATGGAAGAATTGCAGACGGTAATTGGTGTAGGCTGTGGTGCATCCAGTAAATTTATCCACCCTGTTACTGGGAAGATTACACAATTTTCTAATCCAAAGCATCCAAAAACGTATAATGAAAGCTTCGAGGAATATACAGATAAAAAAATAGCCTTGTTAAACGAGCATTTTTCGTTAGAAGCTTCTAAATAAGGATTTAAAATTTTTTCTGATTCAAAATGAATATCTGTGTTGTTTTTTCTTGGACAGCGGAATAAATAAAAATCTATTAGAACAATTTCTGTTCTGGTAGATTTTTTTCTATGTTCCCGTCGTTATTTTTGTATGGAAAAAATCGCTAGTGTTAAACTAATAAATGCTTTTCACTAACTCGACATATATTTATCAAGAAAAATAGTTGCTTTTTGCAGTAAAAACGAATAACATAGAAAATGTTGTTTTTAAATGTTCGTTTTTTGGAGGTTTTTTCATGTTTAAGTTAAAGCAAAATAATACGACCGTGAGAACGGAGTTAATGGCTGGATTGACAACTTTTTTAACAATAGTTTATATAGTAGTTGTCAATCCCGGTATTTTATCACAAGCAGGAATTCCATTTGATCAAGTATTCCTAGCAACCATAATTGCGGCTGCTTTAGGGACATTATGGATGGCGCTGTTTGCGAATTATCCTATCGCCATTGCACCAGGTATGGGGTTGAACGCTTACTTCGCCTTTTCGGTTGTCGGAAATAATAATGTAGATTATACTGTTGCGCTATCAGCGGTATTTGTTGCTGGGGTTATTTTTGTTATTTTATCGCTAACACCATTTAGAGAAAAATTAATTCTTGCTATTCCGGATAACTTAAAACACGGAATAACGGCAGGTATTGGACTATTTATAGCATTTATCGGTTTAAGACAAACTGGAATTATTGTTGCACATCCAGAAAATCTGGTAGGACTAGGTGATCTTCAGTCTCCTACTGTCATTATCGCCCTTGTTGGTTTAGCAATTACTATTGTTCTTTTTAGTTTGAATATTAAAGGGGCATTATTCATAGGGATGATTGTAACAAGTATTATCGCTTATTTTACTGGTTACTTATCATTTGAAAATGGAATTATGGCAAGCCCACATTTACCTGAAGGACTTATCATTAGCAATCCATTTTCAGCGTTTGGCGATGTTATTCAACATGGATTATATGCTGTTGTATTTTCCTTTTTATTGGTAACGATTTTTGATACAACTGGTACGATGATTGGTGTAGCAGAGCAAGCTGGATTAATAAAAAACAATAAGTTACCTAAAGCGAGACAGGCACTTCTTGCTGATTCACTTGGAACATCTGTTGGAGCGATGTTTGGGACAAGCCCTACAACTGCCTTTATCGAATCGACATCAGGTGTTGCAGCAGGTGGACGTACGGGATTAACAGGTGTTACTGTTGCTATTCTGTTTATCATTTCTGCTTTTTTTGCTCCTTTAGTTAGCAGCATTTCAGGTTTATCTGCCATTACAGCTCCTGCACTTATAATTGTAGGAAGCTTGATGATGGGAGCAATAAGTGATGTAAAATGGTCAGAGTTTGATGAAGCATTCCCAGCATTTTTAGTTATTCTAAGCATGCCACTTACATCAAGCATCGCAACAGGAATTGCCCTAGGGTTTATCTCCTATCCATTATTAAAGCTAGTAAAAGGAAAAGGAAAAACCGTTCATCCACTAGTATACGTGTTTGCTGTTTTATTCCTTTATCAATTAGTGTTTTTACCACATTAATAAAAAGCTGCTGTTAGACTCAATAGAGCTGATCAGCAGCTTTTTTTATATTAAGACTAATCCAGATTCGCTTCCTTGTGCATCAGACAGAAGGTTCGCCTCTGTATTCTAAAGCGTCCTCTTCTTCTTGCGGGAGTCACCTGTCTTCCGCTCCATTCCACTCTGGGTTAATAATTATCGGCATATTTACTAATAATAGTAGCAACATCAATTGAAACCTTTTACAATTCTAATCGTATAAAAGAATGAGGAGGGGATTTTGTGTCTTTAGAGTTAAGGAATGTGACAAAAAAATTTGGTTCGTTCACTGCAGTGGATGATTTATCCATTTCGATTCCTGAAAATGAAATGTTCGGCTTTTTAGGAGGAAATGGGGCAGGAAAGACGACAACTTTTCGCATGATTCTAGGAATCTTGGAAAGTACAGCTGGACAAATAACATGGGATGATAAACCGATTAATTATTCTACCAGTCCGTATATTGGATATCTGCCAGAAGAAAGAGGACTATACCCAAAGTTAAAAGTACGGGATCAGCTTATCTATTTAGCCAGGCTAAGAGGAATGGAAAAAAAAGCTGCTTTAAAGGAGCTTGAATATTGGCTTGATCGTTTTAAAGTTCCAGAATATATGGATAAGAAAGTCGAGGAGCTTTCAAAAGGAAATCAGCAAAAAATCCAATTTATCAGTGCTGTTTTACATAAGCCGAAACTATTAATTCTTGATGAGCCATTCAGCGGGTTAGACCCAGTAAATGTGGAGCAATTAAAAAGTGCAGTCGTTGATTTAAAAAATAATGGAACGAGTATTGTTTTCTCAAGTCACCGAATGGAGCATGTGGAGGAATTATGTCAGCATTTGTGCATCATGCATAAAGGAAAGCCCGTTGTTCATGGTTCACTTAAAGAAATTAAAAGAAGCTTTGGAAGGAAAAATGTAACCATCCATGCAGATTTTGATTTGACTCATTTAATCCGTTATCCGGGCGTATTAAAATTAAAGGAAAAAGCAGAGGGTGTTTCTCTTCAAATTGAGGGAGAGGAAATTGCAGAGAGAATTTTGAAAGATATTGTTGGAAAAGGCTTTATCCGTAAATTTGCATTAGAAGAGCCTTCTTTAAACGATATTTTTATCGAAAAGGTAGGTGCTTCTCTTGAATAGTTTTTGGATTATCTTATTTCATACATTTTTAAGCAAGTTTAAAACAAAATCTTTTCTCATCACAACAGCCATCACAATCTTATTTGTTGTTGCACTTACAAATCTTTCTACCATTATTGAAACCTTTTCTGGTGAAGACGAAAAAACAGAAGTGGCAGTAATCGACCAGAGTGCCTCATTATTACCTGTCATTCAAGAGGCAGCGGAGACATTGAATGAGGACGTCAAACTTGTTCCATATAAAGATGGTGAAGAATCAGCTAAAAAAGAAGTCGAAGAAGGCAACTATAGTGGAGTGCTGATTGTAGATGTTGATTCGAGTAATTTACCAATAGCTACTTATTATACGATGGATATTGCAGAATCATCCATTTCTGGTAATTTATCAAATAGTATTCAACTGGTTAAAAGTCAATTAGCAGCTAATCAGCTTAATTTAACAAATGAGCAGCTCGCCAAATTGAATGAGCCAGTTTCCTTTGAGAAAATTGCCCTTGAGAAAGATGCGAAGACAGAGGAAGAATTAAATCAGGCTAGAGGGTTAGTTTATGTTCTCTTATTTTTAATTTATTTTGCTGTTATTTTGTATGCCAATATGATAGCGACAGAAGTAGCGACTGAAAAATCGTCACGTGTGATGGAGATCTTAATTTCAAGTGTGTCTCCAATTAAGCATATGTTTGCGAAAATTCTTGGTATTGGACTACTAAGCTTAACGCAGTTAGCCTTATTAATGGCTGTGGGCTACTTTTCATTAACTAGCAATGAAAGCCTAAGCTCGATGGAAGGGTTCCTAGGATTTAGCGAAGTACCTGTTAGCACGATTATTTATGCAGCAATCTTCTTTATTTTAGGCTATTTCCTATATGCTACTCTTGCTGCATTACTCGGCTCGCTTGTAAGCAGAATTGAAGATGTCCAGCAAATGATTACACCAATGACATTATTAATTGTTGCAGGATTTATGATTGCTATGTTCGGACTAAGTGCACCAGACACCACGTTTGTAACCATTACATCATATATCCCATTCTTCACTCCGATGCTAATGTTTATGAGAGTAGGAATGTTGAATCTACCCGTTTGGGAGCCAATTTTAGGAATCATTATTTTAGTTGCCACTATTATGATTCTTGCAATATTTGGTGCTAGAGTATATAAAGGCGGCGTGCTGATGTATGGAAAATCAAATTCTTATAAAGATATAAAAAAAGCTCTGCAGCTTACGAAAAAAGAATAAACTTGTAAAAAAAGTCTCATGAATAGTGAGACTTTTTTTGTGGAGTAATTTAGTGGAACTAAAAAATGGCTGTTCTATCAAAATACTCACCAATTATAGATAAGAACGTGCATTCGTATTTTTGACATGGTAAAATAGAAGGAAATAGTTATAGGACGTGAGAGTATGGAAATATCCTTTATACATTGTGCGGATTTACATTTAGACAGTCCAATGGTTGGGTTGAAAAATTTGCCAACATCTATACATAACAAGCTGAAGGAAAGTACATTTATTGCATTTAAAAAAGTAATCGATACCGCTATAAATAAAAAAGTTGATTTTGTGATAATTGCTGGAGATATTTATGATGGGGAAGACAGGAGTATTAGAGCGCAGATTCGATTTCGAGAAGAAATGCTGCGTCTAAAAGAAAACCAAATCGAGGTTTATCTTGTCCATGGAAATCATGATCATTTAAATGGCAGCTGGATAAACATTGACTTGCCTGATAATGTTCAGGTTTTTCCATCTATGGTTACGATAAAGCAGTTTATAAAAAATAATGTATCCGTTAATTTATATGGTTTTAGTTATGAAACAAGACATGTGAAAGAGAGAAAGATTGATGAATATATTCGAAGTGAGGGTGCTAATTTTCATATCGGAATACTGCATGGTAATTTAGAAGGATCCACTGACCATCGTGCGTATGCGCCTTTTCAGGTGAAAGATTTACTTGCAAAAAAAATGGATTATTGGGCTTTAGGTCATATTCACAAGCGTGAATTGTTAGAAACGATTCCTCCTATTGTGTATCCAGGAAATACCCAAGGGCGCCATAAAAAGGAAACGGAAGAAAAGGGCTGCTATTTTGTAGAATTAAGTGAGAAGGATGCTCGATTAGAATTTATCCCTACATCTGAAGTGGTTTGGGAGTCATTGAAAATAGATGCAAGCAATGTAAAAACATTTGACGAGCTATATAGGCTTTGTCGGAAAAAAATCGATGAAAGAAGAGATGGAAGCTATTCGTTTATTGTCTCCTTCGAGATTGAACAATTGCAAATGGAAGATTCTTTTCTCGATTCCGATTTATTAGAAATCCTTCAGCAGGATGAAGGAGATTCTGAATCCTTTGTGTGGGTTACTTCCATAAAGATACAGGAAAATACGGAATGGTTAAAAGATAATCTGCTGAAAGAATCGGCATTTTATGAAGAATTATTTGCTGTTACGAAGGAAAACGAGGCAGTGGATGATGCAGTTTTCTCTTTATACCAACACCCAAAAGCATATCGTTTCCTAGAAGAGCTGACAGCTGATGAAAAACGAGATTTAGCGAAAGAAGCAGAAGAATTATTGCTTTCAATGCTAGTTAATTACGGGAGGTGATCGGATATGGAATTAAAGAAAATAACTATTTATGGCTATGGGAAATTAGAAAATAAAACTTTTTCCATCCATTCTCCTATTCATGTGTTTTATGGGGAAAATGAGGCTGGTAAATCGACGATAATGAGTTTTATTCATAGTATTTTATTTGGATTCCCAACAAAACAACAGGCGGAATTAAGATATGAACCGAAGCTGCAGCATAAATATGGCGGCCAACTAGAAATACTCTTCCCTGAGATTGGACTAGCAACAATAGAAAGAGTAAAAGGTAAAGCGTCTGGTGATGTAACAGTCACTTTGGAGGATGGAAGAAGAGGTCAAGAAGAGCTTTTAAATGAACTATTAGCAGGAATGGATAAAGGTCTTTATCAATCCATTTTTTCCTTTAATTTACACGGATTGCAAAACGTGCAGCAACTAAAGGGAGAAGAACTAGGAAGGTTTTTGTTTTCAACAGGAGCGGTCGGTTCTGATAGGCTATTAAAAGTAGAAAATGACTTACAGAAGGAATTAGATTCACGCTATAAGCCTAGTGGAAAAAAGCCTGTCTTAAACGAAAAGCTCCAAGATTTACGAGAACGGCATCGCCAATTAAAAATAGAAGAGAAAGATAATAATAAATATGAGCAATTGCTTGCAGAGAAAGATCGGTTAGAAAAAGAAAGATTGCAGACGGAAGAAACAATAAAAATGGAGGAACAGGAATATAGGCTATTGGAAGAATGGACCAAAATAAAAAAGATTGTCCAAGAAAAGGAAGTAATTGAACAAAAATTAGAAGCCTATAAGGAGTTTACTTTCCCGCAGAATGGGTTAACTAGATGGGAATCGATAAAAGAAAAAATACTTTCTGTCGAAGCAGAAATCCGACATGTGGAAATGAAAACGATGGAAATAGAAAAAGAAGTGGCAAGTTGTACTATCCAAGAAAAACTCCTTGCTGCTGAAAATGAGATATTGTTTGCTGTTGAAAAATTGCCAGTCTATGAACAATTACAGAATCGGCAAACGCAAGTGCAAAATCAATTAAAAAATATAGAAATAGAAATCGATAGCTTAAAAAGCAAATTGCATCTGCCAATGGAAGAAGAAATTTTACTAAAGGAAAGTAATACAAGCATATTTTTAAAAGAGCAATGCGCACAGGCTGCTTCTAAACAACGGAGATTAAAGGAGCAGAAAGAAGAGCTGGATGAGCGATTAAAGGAGGAGCAAACTACTTTAGAAGCGTTAGAAGAGACGGTAAAGGTAGAGAAGAAAAAGCTACTGCCAAAAGCTGATCGATCTAGATTAGAAGAACGTGTGAAAAGCGATAATCAAGTTCAATGGAACAAAGAAAAGGCTGCTTTACTATTAAGGGAAATCAATCAATTAGAAGAACAGGTAAAGGTAGAAGAGAAGCGCTTTAAGCAGAGCGCCATGGTAACAGGTGTTCTATCAATATTTTTGTTGCTAGTTGGAGGAGGAGCTTTATTTTTTGAGCAATGGTTCCTCGCGTTTGTTAGCTTTACTGTTTGCATTGTATATTTTTTCGTCTTCATGTCGGAAAAAAAACTTGCTAAAAGTGAACTCAGAAAAAAATCCAAAAGAATAGTGCTTATAAAAGAAGAACGCGATCATTTGCTTTCGGTCTTTGAAAAAGGAGAGGGAGTTTCTCTCCTTGATGAACAGAAGCTAGAAGAAGATGCAAAACGGAGAGATACATTGACGCAGCTTCAGTTTAAATTAGACCAGCAAAATGAGAGCTATGAAAGAGTATTACAAGGATTTGAAAAGTGGGAAGCAGATTTTCTTTCCCATCAAAAGCTATTGAGACAATTGGCAAACGAGCTCCAAATTCCTTATGAATTGGCAACTCAGCATATATATGATGCATTTTTATTAATAGAAGAATGGAAAACGAGAGATAGGGAAATATTATCTCTGCATCAAGAAATCAAGGAAATTCATCAAGAGAAGGAACAAATTTCAAATACAATCATTCATCTTTTCCAAACGTTTATCGGAGAAGAGGAAGAAACAATTGCAAATAGGTGCTATCGATTAAAAAAGGCATTAACGGAAGAGAAATTGAAAAAAGATACCGTGAAAGCTTATCGACGAAAGCAAGCTGATATAACAGAAAATATGGATAGATATCAAACGGAGTATGGCCGTTATTTAGAAGAAAAGATAGCACTATTTTCGATTGCTGGAGTAGAGGAAGAAGAGGCTTTTCGTGAAAAGGCGGCACTTGAAATAGAAAGAGAAAGATATACGGATCGACTTTCTACGGTTAATTTACAATTAGACATGGCGAATATCTCAAAAGGACAAATTCCTTTGTATCAAAGAATTCAAGATCCAGAGCTACAGTTAAAAGAAAAACAAGCAAACATGGAACGATTAGCGTCTCGTTTAAATGAGGTTATAGAGGAGAGTGCTGCGATTAACTTTACGCTTTCGAGAATTGAAAGTGGAGGTACATACACCGATTTATTGCATACATTTAAACAGTCACAGTCGGAATTCAAAGAAGACGCGAGAGAATGGGCAAAATTTGCCGTTGCAAAACAGCTATTAGCCAAAACCGTTGAGCAATATAAACAAAAACAATTGCCTGCTATGCTTCAGAAGGCAGAGGAAAATCTAGCTTTTCTGACAGAAGGGAAATATATTCGGATACTGCCAAAGGAAGAGGGAGCGGGATTTTTAGTAGAGAGCCATCAACATGTTTTTTATGAGGCAAAGGAATTAAGTCAGGGAACGACTGAACAATTATATTTATCAATTCGAATTGCCTTAGCGCAAACATTTTATCAAAATTATTTTATTCCATTTATCATCGATGATAGCTTTGTTAATTTTGATGAAAAGCGAACGGAAAAAGTGATTCAATTATTAAAGAATTGCGAGCGAAATCAGCTAATATTCTTTACTTGTCATCGCCATCTATTAAAATATTTTCCAGAAGATAGTTTGAATCTATTACCAACAGAGGAAAGAGAAACAAGCTTATAAAGATGGAATGACTTCATGCTATACTTAAATAAAGAGATAGATAAAGGAGAGAGAATGTGTTGGACAAAAAAGGAGTACTTCAATATGAGGTTGGGGAACAATTTGAATCCTATTTATTAATAAAGAATGCTACAAAAGCTATTGCAAGCAATGGAAAGCCGTTTATGACGCTTATTTTTCAAGATAAAACGGGTGAAATTGAAGCAAAGCTTTGGGATGCTACGGAAGTCGATGAGCAGAGCTATCGCCCGGAAACGATTGTAAAAGTGAATGGGGATATCCAAAGTTATCGTGGAAAGCTTCAATTAAGAATTCGTCAAATTAAGGTTGCTACAGGTGAAGAAGGCATTCGATTGGCTGATTTCCTGGAAACAGCTCCCCTTACAACGGATGAGATGTTAAGTAAAATAACTCATTATATTTTTGAAATGCAAAATCCCAATATCCAAAGAATTACAAGGCATTTAGTAAAGAAGCATCAAGAGGCATTTTTGCAATTTCCAGCAGCAACGAAAAACCATCATGAGTTTGTTTCTGGATTAGCGTATCACGTTGTAAGTATGCTAGATTTGGCAAAGGCAATAGCAAGCCTTTACCCTAGCTTGGATAAAGATTTGCTATACGGAGGGATTATCCTTCATGACCTTGGAAAAGTAATCGAATTATCTGGACCAATTTCCACTTCTTATACATTGGAAGGGAATTTACTTGGACATATTTCGATCATGATTAATGAAATAGGAAAAGCAGCTGATGAGTTAGGGATAAGAGGAGAAGAAGTGGTCATTCTTCAGCATTTAGTATTGTCCCATCATGGCAAGCCAGAATGGGGAAGCCCGAAAGCTCCGTTAATTAAAGAAGCAGAAATCTTACATTATATTGATAACTTAGACGCTAAAATGAATATGCTAGATCGCGTGTTGGAAAGAGCGAAACCAGGTGAATTTACGGAAAGAGTGTTCCCGTTAGAAAACCGTTCCTTCTATAAGCCGACATTTCATAAATAAAGACTAAGGAGGAGTTCCCATGGGTTCTCTTCCTTTTTTGTGTTTTAGAAGTTTGTATTAAAGATAACTTCTTTCTGGAAAAATCTGCGTTCAAGGGAATAATCTAGTTTTTCTAGCATAGGATGAAATAAAAGATAGAAATTACTAGAAAGGGGTAATTTTCAATGCTAGGAATTCCACTTTGGGTTATTTTTGTATTAGGAGGAATTGCAATTAGTGCGTTTATGGCCGTTAAAACTGGAAGAGAGGATAGGGTTGCAGAAAATGAAATAATTGAACGGGAAGGAGAGATATATATGAAAAGGTTAGAAGAAGAGAAAAAGCGCAAAAATGGAGAAGAGAGAGGATATGAGAATTAAGAAGTTTGATTAAGCTTCCTATCTTCCGGATAATGAAGGAATTTCTTCTTACAATTTATTTCGTACAAAGGATCGAATGCTATAAATTTCATTCCTAAACAATGTTCTCCGTTTATGGAAATGTCCTTTTATAGGTTGGCTCCTTTGTTTTTTTTGTTTTTCGGCTTTCATGAAGTGTTAGCCTTTGCTAAGCATTCAGAATGCCGTTATAAAATAAGTTACTCTATAAACTCTCTTTTTTACTCTCCGTTTCCTTATAAAAAAATGGGTATATGTCCTGTTCCGAATTTAGGGCAAATACATATGATAAATTGAGCTTGAAAAAGAGCTCTAAGAATTCGCATTAAGCAAATTCAACAGGTTGTTACGGTTTACGTAGTAAAAAATGAACTTAGGGTGGTAGTACTGTACAAAATAATATAAATAACAGCAAATTCTTTTATGGAGGATCTGATTACGATCGATGGCTAACAAGTGACTCCTGACACATACAATGGGTCATGGGTTTGGGGTGTAAGGAATAAAGGAAGCCATTAAATAAAAGAAAGCAGAAAAACCGAAACACCATAAGCTTATTTAACAAATGGTAGCAACCTTAAAGGAGGTGTTACTATGGGTAACGTTTACGGCGGAGGTTTTGCTTTAATCGTTGTATTGTTTATCTTATTAGTTATCGTTGGCGCTGCGTGGCTGTAAGCTATAATAGCGTATAAAGGCAATCTTACTAGGGTGAGGGTCTATTATGCGCCAAAGAACAACTGGAACGTTAGAGAGAGGAGGAATCTTCATGTCTGGTGGAGGAGTTTACGGTGGAGGCTTTGCTTTATTAGTAGTACTATTCATCTTATTAGTAATCATCGGAGCAGCTTGGCTATAAGTTGATCTGAGGCATATAAAAAGAAGCAATATAATAGTCGGTATGTCGACTATTACATTGCTTCTTTTCTACATATCTCTGTTTAGATGTCAGAGTCTGTTTAGTTAAAAAAATCTTAAAAAAGCATATCCATATAGGAAGAAATCAAAAGAATAGTGATAAGAACATTTATTGTTCGAAAAACTTTTGGTTGTTTTTCTTCAGGAATTTCTTTTTGTAAACATAGGGCATTTGTTAGTCTATTAATATTATATAAAATAAAAATAGCTAAAATAATGAAAATGGAGATCATCATTGATTCCCTCCTTATAAGCAGAATTTATTGTATGATATTTACATTATCAAATTACAGGACAAAAAGATAGTATTATCAACTATTTTAGACAGTAAACTTAGCTTTTTCGTTAATCAATAGCTTGGAAGCTCTTTAGCCTCCTTGTAATCTATCTTTGTAGGAAGCTAGATTGCAAGTTTTATATCATTATATGTTTGGTAAAACAGTAATAGTATCCATTTAAGATATTTCCCTTACATTATTTATTAATATCTCAAATCCATCCTCGTTTTCTTCTACATAGCAAGAACGTGGAGATCTCCAGAGATTTTTCATCCGAATGAAATCTGGAACACATATACCTGTATGATAAGCGAAAATCATTAAAAAATAATGAACATAGCTTGTGAAAAGGAAGCAAGATACCAATAATAGTCCACTAATGATTACAAAAGGGATAATTAGTGCGAATTGAAATTGAAATTTTCCAATTGGTTCTTTTACTTGAATGTGAAGAACAGGTAAAAATTGTAAATGTTTATTCCACGTTTTCTTAATTTTATCCCCTAAATGAATCATTGGTAATAAGTGCAATAATTTGTGTAAAGGATATATAAACAATATCGTTGTCATAAATAATAAAAAGTAATCGTCAGAAAGGTTGTTATGCGCAAAATAGGTTGTTATTGGTACATATAGGAAAAGAAAACAACCAATCATTGTCATAGAAGACAAAATAAAAAGGCGCTGCGCTCCATATTTTTTATGGAAGTTGACAGTCTTCCAACAGTTCATGTTAATGCCCTCCATAGGGAGAAATTTTTAGCTACTTTTAATAATAATTTCTTGCTTGAATAACTAATAATTGGAAGAATATCTTTTCTTTGCCTTATCTTGCGTTTAATCAAGCGAACTTACCTTGATACTTTACGACGAATAGAGTAAAAAATCAATAGGCTCTTTATATAAATTTATGACATTTAGTAAAATTATTATTCGCGAACAGAGAAATATCATTCTTAATATGTATTTTACTTGCGTTTGTAAAACTTATTGAAATTTTCCGAAAAAAAGACAAGAAAGCAACCTGCTCACTTATCTTTTTTAACACAGGTCTAGAATGTCCTAAACCTAGAGTCCTTTTCCCCAATTTTCGTTTCTCTATTTAGTATATACTGGATCCTTTTTCTTTAGATGCCCTTCATCATCTTCAAAAATATTGTCAAGATTAGTAAAGGATTTTTCAAAAATTTCAATAAAATCGTCTCCATAAATATGCTTAACGATTGTCATCATTTCTAAAAGCTCTGGAAACTTTCCATATAGATTTCTGATTGGCAAGGAGGCGGATAATGCTGAGCTATTACTAGGATTATAATCTTCCATAATTTGAACAAATACTTCTTTTCCTTTATCTGTTAGGCAAATATAGGTATTTCTCTTGTCATTTTCTTTTTTCGAGAATTGTAGTAGTCCTCTTTCTTCTAATTTCTTCGAAAAATTAAATGCTGTTGAGACATGCATTACCCCGAAATTTGCTACATCTGAAATAGATGCCCCGTTTAGCTGGTAAGCAATCCAAAGTATGTGGTGCTCATTAATGTTCAAATCATACGGCTTAATCCAATTTTGCCAATCCTTCTCGATTGCCTTCCATAATGCTTTGCTAAGTTGTCCAATTCTTTGAGTAAAGAGTAAAGCATCCTTCATTGAGATCTGACTTTCATTCATCCACAAATCACCTACTTTTCTGTTATCTATAAACATTATGCCAATAAAACAAAAATTAATAAAGATAAAAATTAACAAAATTTTTAGAAATAAGAATTTTTATTTAAAGTAAGCGCTTTATTGAATAGATATGTAAAAACTTAAATAAAAATTCAGTTGTTTGTCTATACATATTTTAGGGAATGAAGAGAGAGAACGGGTAGAAAAAAATGAAAAAAGGAGAAATTATCTGTTTAAAAAAGACTGTTTTCGTATTGATTGTTGCTCAATACAAAGGATTTAATTGGCGTTTTGTGATAATATTAGATGGAGATAGCTGCTTCACCAAACCGAAAAAAGGAGTCTGTTATAGTGGCAAATAAACGTTTTGAGGATGTTTATACGCAAGGGAAAATGGAAGTTACTAAAATAATTCGTGATAATGAGACAGGAGTCCTATATATGTTTCGTTATGGCGGTCCTACTTCTGGATTAACTGTTATGGTTGATAAAGATGGAAAACCTTTAGTTGATAAAGATTTTATACCTGAGTCTGGGACTTCAGTTGAATAATGCGTCGGCCACTTCCTTATGGAGGTGGCTTTTTCACACTTATCGCATATATTTAACTGATATTAAATTGAAAATCTGAATGCACTTAAAACCATTTGGTTCATTCTTTTTTTGGTCGCAAAGAGTTTCATCAAAATAGCATAATAAATAAGAAAACAGCCTTAAAAAAATGATGGATTAGCAAAAAGGGAGTAAGAAGTTTTTTAGAGAGTGAATAAAAAATTAATTATCAAAAAAGCGAAGCAAAAGAATGGAAAGTAAGAATTGGTTGGAAAAGGATAAAAAAAATTATATGCGAATAAAGATTTAACATCATTATGTTAGAAAAATTAACATTGTGAAGATGGCTTGGAATAGAAAAAAATGGAGGGGGTCCTTGTTAGAAATCCTCCATTTTTTATAGTCTAATCAAAAGAATGTTATTCCCAGTTATAAAAAGGACTAAATGGTTATTTTAAATCATTTTCTAATTCATTAATGGTTGATTGTAATTCATCTAGCTCCTGTTGAAGTAATTCTTGATGTGGCTTAATTTCTTCTTTCCACGTATCAAGGGATAGTTTAAGTTCTTCAATAAAGGCACTTAAAACTGTTTTTCCTTCTACAGTAACAGTTTTAACGGAGTCTTTTATTTCGTTTAAGTCGATTTTTAATTCTTGAATATGTTGTAGAAAAGCTTTTCCATTATCGCTGCAGACTCTTCTAACTTCTTTTCCTGAGTAAGGAGTTGTCAGTAAGGTTGTGATTCCAGCTGCAATTCCTCCAATTAAAAATCCTGATAAGAATGATTTTGCGCTCATTTGCTAACACCTCGCTCTTTTTCAATATTATAACGTAATCAAGTATTCATTACTATTTTTAAGGATACTTCGTATTTTGCGCATTTTTTATAGATGACTGTTTTGAAAATCCTTCATAAATTTAGCTAGTTCGACAACATGGTCAAGTGGAACAGCATTGTAGATAGAAGCACGGCAGCCTCCAATAGATCGATGACCATTTAGACCAACAAATCCTGCTTCCTTTGCTTCCTGTAAGAAGGCCTTTGTAAGATTTTCTGACGGCAAGGTAAAGGTTACGTTCATTTTGGAACGGCTCTTTTCTTCCGCATGCCCTCGGTAAAAACCATTACTTTGATCAATAACATCATATAGTTGCTGTGCCTTTTCCTTATTTATGGAAGCAATTCCTTCGATACCGCCTTGCTGTTTCCCCCATTTTAATACCAGAGATAAAAGATAAATACCTAAAGTAGGTGGTGTATTGAATAATGAATTATTTTTAGCGTGTGTATGATAACTTAACATAGTTGGCAAGTTGGTATCTTCTTTTATTAAATCTTTTCGAATGATAACGACGGTTACTCCAGAAGGTCCTAGATTTTTTTGGGCACCAGCATAAATAACGCCAAATTGTGATACATCAATTGGTGTACTTAAAATATCACTGGACATATCAGCGATTAAAGGTACAGACAAACTCGTTGGATAGTTATTCCATTGAGTTCCATAAATCGTATTGTTGCTTGTAATATGAAGATAAGCAGCATCCTTTGGCAATTCAATTTTTTGTGGATCAGGAATATTTGTATAATTATCGTCTTTACTAGAAACTGAAATTGCCGTATTGCCAAGTTTTGCAGCTTCTTTGATTGCTTTTTCTGACCATACGCCAGTAAGTGCGTAATAGGCAGTTTGATTTTCCGGAAGCAAATTCATTGGTACCATCGTAAATTGAAGACTTGCTCCTCCTTGTAAAAAAAGAATGTCATAATTATCTGGTATGGAAAGTAGAGACGTAAGGAGCTCTTTTGCTTCATTATGTACAGCCTCATAGTCTTTGCTACGATGGCTTAATTCCATTAAAGACATTCCTGTATCATTAAAATTCAGCCAATGCTCCTTTGCCTCTTGTAGAACCCATTCAGGTAAAGCAGCAGGACCTGCGTTAAAGTTATATGCTCTTTTCAACGTTCTTTCCTCCTAAATTAACTTTTTCAACTAGTAGTAATACGGTAAAGACAAAAAGATTACCCTTATACTAACAAATTCCACTGATTTGTACAGATTAAAAAAACACCTTTTTTGAAAAAATGAGAATTTTTCAAAAGGGTGTTTTGTCGTTTTGTGCTATTAAAAAAGTATTTACCCCAGCTTCCAAAATGTTTGATGGTTGATACGATAGGGGGAAGGGATCAAAGAGATGAAATGGAAACTATTATCATATAGCTTTTGGAAAAAATGAATTTTTTAAGAAAAATCTTTACTTCCTGTAACTTTCGTCTCTTTATTTCACTTTTTCTTTAATTTTATCCGCGATTTCTGTCAATTCTTCATTTGAATATCCATCAAAATTTGTTTTCCAAACTGCGCCAAATCCATCACCTTTCCCGTAACGTGGGATAAGATGCATATGATAATGGAAAACGGATTGTCCCGCTTTTTCGCCATTATTATTTAAAAGGTTTAAACCAATTGGTTCATACGCCTCTTTAATTGCTGATGCAATACTGGGCACTACTTCAAACAGATTGCTTGCAATTTCAGGTGTTAATTCGTAAATATCTTTCGCATGTTTTTTTGGTATAACCAATGTATGTCCCTTGGTTATCTGGCTAATATCTAAGAAAGCCATGACATGTTCATTTTCAAAAACTTTTTTAGATGGAATTTCTCCAGCGATTATTTTGCAAAAAATGCAGTCACTCATAAAAAAACCTTCCTTCATTATGTATTACCAATATTTTAACACAGGAGCTATTTTAATGAACACCAAAAGGAAAGAGGGTGCCTTGTAAGGATCCTCTTACCATGAATGCTCCAAGTGAGAAGTTTAAGTAAACTCCTTTAACATGGAAATACATGATAAGAATACCTTTAAGGACACCCTCTTTTTTGAAGGAGAGAACTTCTGCTTTATCGTTTAGGGTTCTTCTCTTTGATAAACACCTCATTTAAATATGAATTGTTTTACTTTATGAGAAAAATCGATCATTGTTCAAACGAACCATCCCCTTAAATGTCTTTATATGTTTATCAACGTATAAAGATTGGATGACAGTCTGCGACAAACACCTCATTTCAAAGTGGAAATGATTTATAAGGCTGCTTTTGATAGAAAGCAACTTGGTGTTACTGATCTTATGTTTATATCTTGCTTATGCAAGGCAAACATCCCCTTTTAAAAACGAATGGAAGTTTCTTTTAAAAGATCTCTATAGAATCTTTTGCAAACACCTCATTTAATATTGGAGTTTATACTGCAATATTTCATTGGTGCTCCCCTTCAATAAATAGAATGTCCTGATTAAGAAATTTATATACAAAAGAATTAATAGTTTTTCTGTGCAATCATTTTTAATTAACGGAGAATGTTGTTAAACTATAGATAATACATATTGGAGGTACAATATATGGCGTTGTTAGAAATAAAGAATGTTACTGGAGGCTATACAAAGAATCCTGTTCTAAAAGATATTTCTTTTTCAATCAATAGAAATGAAATGGTTGGTTTAATTGGGTTAAATGGTGCAGGGAAAAGTACTACTATTCGTCATATTATCGGTTTAATGGAATCCCATAAAGGAGAAATATTCATTAATGAAAAGACGTTTGAAGGGGACAAAGAGGCGTATCGAAAAGAATTTACCTTTGTGCCAGAAACACCAATATTATATGATGAATTAACATTGGAAGAGCATTTGAAAATAACTGCGATGGCATATGGATTATCTCAATCTGACTATCAAAAGCGGATGGAAGTATTATTAAAAGAGTTTCGAATGGAAAAAAGACTAAAATGGTTTCCTGCTCATTTTTCTAAAGGAATGAAGCAAAAGGTAATGATTATGTGTGCTTTTCTAGTGGAACCATCCCTTTATATTGTTGATGAACCATTTGTTGGGTTGGATCCACTTGGTATCCAGTCTCTACTTGATCAACTTAAGAAAATGAAGGAAAAGGGTGCAGGGATTTTAATGTCCACTCATATTCTTGCTACTGCGGAAAGATATTGTGATCGGATTATTATTATTCATGAAGGAAAAATAAAGTGTCAGGGAACGATGGAGGAATTAAGGGCAGCCTTTAATATGCCAGGTGCTACACTGGACGATTTATATATCCTTCTAACAAAGGAAGAAGAACATGTTTGAATTTAATGAAAAGCAATTGTGGAAAGAGAGAGCTGGCCAAACAGCAAAAGAATATGGTCAATATTTAAAGTATATATTCAATGGACATCTTGTCATTGTTTTAGTGTTTTTGTTAGGAACTGCTGCCTTTTACTATCAAGCCTGGCTGAAAACGATTCCTAATGATTTTCCAGTGGCACTTATTATGAGTATTATCCTTACCTTTTTTCTGACAAATAGTCCTACCTATACCTTTTTAAAGGATGCCGATCGGATCTTTTTAATTGCTGTTGAGACGAAAATGAAGAAATATTTTCTAAAGTCAATGGTGGTTAGCTTTGTTGTCCAAGGATATTTACTGTTGATCCTTCTGGCAGCGCTAATGCCGTTGTATGCACAAGTACATGGTGGGGATTTTAGTCGTTTTTGGTATTTACTAATTGTGCTATTGATAAGTAAAGGTGCTAATTTGCTTATTCGCTGGCATATTCAATACTATGTAAATGTTCGCTATCATTACATGGATACAGTGGTGCGATTCTTCGTTAATTTAGCCATTCTTTATTTATTATTTGCGGATTCATCTCCATTATTTATTCTTGTTTTGCTCTTTATCATGGCGTTCTTGCTTATTTATTTTCAGAAGGCGACAAGCAATAAAGGAGTAAAATGGGAATATTTAATCGAACAGGATGAAAAAAGACTAGCCTCTTTTTATCGTTTTGCGAATATGTTTACAGAGGTACCTAAGTTAAGAAATCGTATTAAAAGAAGACGTTTACTAGATTTGTTGTTTAGTCGAATCCCTTATGCGAAAGAAAAAGTGTTTACCCATTTATATTGGAGAACCTATATACGTGCAGGTGATTATTTTGGATTAACACTACGGTTAACAGTGATAAGTGGAATTTTTATTTTTTTCTTATCTTTTGGACCAGGCCAAGTTTTCATTAGTGTTTTATTTGTTTTCTTAACTGGTTTGCAGTTATTGCCACTTTGGCATGCTTATGATAACAAACTGTGGATCATTATATATCCGGTAGAATCCTCTTATAGAGAAAAATCTTTTAAGCAAATAATGGCCTCTATTTTAGGCTGCCAAGGAATTGTTTTAACGTTTATTATTGCACTTAAAGGGGACTTTCTATATGCATTGATTTCTTTAATAGTCAATGGAGCCTTTATTGCCTTTTTTGTTTTATTGTACATAAATAAAAAAGTGAAACATTCATGATGGAAAGGAGCTTAAGCCTTTATTAACTAAGGTTTAAGCTCCTTTTCTATATCTGAATTCGATTAGTAGGAAGGAAAAAAGGGAACTATTTCTTATTGTAAACGTAAGAATAAGCATAAGGAGGAAGGCAGATGAATGAATATGAACAAAGAGCATTAGTAGAAGTCGAGGAGTGGAAACGTAAACTGCAAAAACGTTCTTCGATTTTAAATAGAGCATCCAAGAAGGCACAGAATAAAATAAATTCTTATATACCAGATAAAATTCAGCAAACAATTACCGAAGCGATCAAACAGATGATTCAAGCCACGCTGGCGGGTAGCAATATTTTAAAGAAAAAGAATCCAGCTCTATTTCACACTTTACAGGGAAAAGATGAGGAGTTAACGAAAAAGATAGGTCAATATAAAAAAGTGGCTGTTGTAGAAGGTGCTGGAACAGGTGCCGGTGGGATTCTGCTTGGATTGGCCGATTTTCCACTATTACTTTCTATTAAAATGAATTTTTTAATGGAAACGGCAACGATCTATGGTTATGATACGGACAAATTAGAGGAAAGAATTTATTTGCTCTATATCTTTCAGTTAGCTTTTTCTAGTGAAGGCAAACGAAGGGAAGTTTTAGAGATAATAGAGAGTTGGAAAGAAGAAAAGCATAAAGTTGCTGGTCTTAATTGGCAGGAGCTGCAACAAGAATATCGTGATTTTATTGATTTTGTGAAAATGCTCCAACTTGTACCAGGTATTGGAGCAGCAGTCGGTGCTTACGCAAACTATAATTTATTAGATCAATTGGGAGAGACTGCTAGGAATGTATATCGCTGGCGCTATTTTCAAGAACAGGAAAAAATGAAATAATAGGAGGCTGGGACAAAACGAAATAGCCAATCTGTAAAGACGAACAATCTCTAATTTAGCTCTTAAATAAAGGCTACTTTTTCATATTAGTTATTTATGGTTTTAAATATATTCAAGTGTAAAAACCAATTCGTTCCATTGCGCTACGGACACTCTATGCGCCGGGGGGGAAGCTGAGCCTCCTCGGCGCGCCTGCGGGGTCTAAAGCGTCCTCTACTTCCCGCAGGAGTTGAGTGTCCTCCGCTCCATTCCACTTCGTTTTTAAAAGCTATTTCCTAAAAAATATTGTTTTCCCAAGAAAAAATAAATTAGTTGGAAGAACGGAGCAGCCTGAATACACGTAGACGCCACGGGGATTAGCGAGACAGTCTGAGACCCTGCAGGCGGAAGCAGACCGCGGCTTTAGCGCGAGCCCCACGGAAAGCGAAGTGTATTCAGGCTGCGGGTAATAGCAACAAACTTCATGGAACATCCATTTTAAAACGAATAAAAAAGCCCAAATGATTATACGAACCTTTCATTGGCAGCTTCGTATAATCATTCGGGTTTATTTTAAGCTGGAATACTTATGTCCCAGCCTTTTGATTCTGGAATTTACGATATTTTAATTGTATTCGTTTCTTCTTCAGAAAAGGTAAGATTGTAATTAACTGCAACAGACCCAAGTGTTTTTGCTGCAATGAGCATTGCTTTTTCGTTAATATCGAATCTTGGATGATGATGGGGATAAGTAAGGCCATTTGTATCAGGCATTGCACCTGTAAAGAAAAAAGTTCCTTTTACATGCTGAAGGTAATAGGAAAAGTCCTCGCCTGTTAATTCTGGTTCTCCTTCTTGCACAAGCACTCCTGGGATGTTTTCAGCACATCGAGCTAAAAAGGAAGTTTCTTCTGAATGATTGACAACAGCTGGATATCCATCATCATATTCAAATTCATACGTACTATTTGCTGTATAGCAGGTTCCCTTTATCACTCTTTCAAGCTCTTCTTTAATAAGTGCTTGAGTTTCTAAATTAAATGTTCGAACCGTTCCCCCAATTGTTGCTGTATCAGCAATTACATTAAAAGCATTACCAGATTCAAAGTAGCCTACTGTTAAAACAGCATTGTGAATAGGATTAACTTTTCTGCTGACGATTTGTTGGAGATTAATGACGAGCTGGGAAGCAGTAACAAGAGAATCTTTCGTCTTATGGGGCTGTGCTCCATGTCCACCTTGTCCTTGAATCTTGACTTTAAATTCATCGGCAGCAGCCATCATTGGACCTGATTTATAGGAAACAGTACCTGTAGGAAGCGTCACCCATAAATGAGTACCGAATATAGCATCCACATTTTCCAAACAGCCTGCTTCTATCATCGCTTTTGCTCCACCAGGGTTTGATTCCTCTGCGTGCTGGTGAATGAAAACGAAATTTCCTGACAAATCTTCTTTATATTCATTTATTACTTTAGCGAGGATTAATAATGTCGCTGTATGTCCATCATGACCACAGGCATGCATAACACCTGGAACCTTTGATTTATAATCAACTTCTTTTTCATCCTGTATCGGAAGGGCATCAAAATCTGCACGTAAAGCAACTGTCTTGCCTGGTTTTCCTCCAGTGATTTTTGCTACTACTCCATTTCCGCCGACGTTTCCAGTAACCTGAATACCTAATTTTTCATAGAAAGAGATGATATACTGAGCTGTTTTATACTCTTTAAATGATAATTCTGGACGTTGATGAAGGTATCTTCGTATTTCGACCATTTCGTCATAATAGTTTTCTAATTGTTCCCATATTTTTTGTAGCATCTCTTTCACCTCGTTTTACTATTTAGAATATTTTTATTATAGCATGGAATAAGTAAGAGGATAGGAGAAAGGTAGATGGAAATGGAATTAGTTCCGAATTTTCCCCTATCCTAATGAAGGGAATGTTGTTAAAATAAGGTTGGAATGGAATATCATATAGGAGGAAAATATGGATATTAGAAAATCAAAAATGGCTTGGGGGCTGTTAATCCTTTCGTTCTTATTTTTTATACTTCTTATTATTGGTGTATCTGGTCAGGAGAAATTGGCCTTTGATACGGCAATAACCGATTTTATACATATGCTTTTTTCAACTAGCTTAAATCCTTTTTGGGAAGGAGTATCTTATTTAGGAGATAAGATTGGGATTGGAATTATTGCCTTACTTTTTATTCTTTTTCTGTGGTGGAAAAAGAAAGATTATGCTGGCATTGCCGCATTTGTTTTATGTGTGGGAATAGGAAATGAATTAAATAAATGGATAAAGGATCTGGTAGCAAGACCTAGACCGATAACAGCTGATGCAATAGAGGTAGACAGTTTGAGTTTTCCTAGTGGGCATGCAATGGTAGGTTTGCTTCTCTACTTGTTTATTGCCCATCTTATCGCAAAGGATATAAAAGCAAATGCAGGGAAGCTAATTTTGGCAGGTGCTGCCTTTGTATTAATTCTGCTAATCGGGATAAGCAGAATTGCTTTAGGGGCTCACTATCCAACCGATGTTATTGGAGGCTATTTATTAGGTGGAATCTGGTTATTTGTATGGGTAGGTTTGTATGAAACTTTTAAACATCGACTTAATAGACGTGAGAAAGAGGCTGGGATATAAGCATTTCAATTAGTAATAAACACGAATATCAATGCAATGTAGACGCATTATTGTTCGTGTTTTTTTATTTTAGAAAGAAGGTTTCAAAAAAGTCTGTTGCTATTACCCGCAGTCTGAATACACTTCGCTTTCCATGGCTCCTGCGGGGTCTCGGACTTTCTCGCAGCTCCCATAAGAGTCTACGTGTATTCAGACTGCTCAGTTCTTCCATATAATTAAATTTTTCTATTAAAAAAATTTTAGCAAAGACTTTAAAAAACGAAGAAATGGAGCGGAGGGCGCTCGACTCCTGCAGGAAATAGAGGACGCTTTAGACCCCGCAGCTCAGCGAGTAGGCTCAGCTTCCTCCCCGGAGCATCGTGCGTCTGTAGTGCAATGGAACGACTTAGTTTTTACACTTGACTATATTTAAAAACATAGATAACCATCATGAGAAAGTAGCTTTATTTAAGATCTGAATTAGATATTGATCGTCTTTACAGATTGGCTATTTCGTTTTGTCCCAGCCTCTTTTCATTGGATTTTGTTGCTTTTTTGAAAATGAAGCTCAATACCTTGGTATTTCATTGCAATCAGTCGGCTTCCTATTTTAGATAAGAAATATTGCGAAAATTGTGGTAACCACTAATCCAATACAAACTGGAAGAAGATTTCGTCTGGCTAATTCAAATGGATCGACATTACAGATTGCAGCAGCAGGGATTAACGCCCAAGGCACTAAAGTTCCTCCGCCAACCCAAATTGCAGCAATTTGCCCCAAAGCAGTTAAGGTGCTTATGCCGCTGCCAATCGCATGGGCAAACAAACCAGCAATGGAGCCGGCTAAAGAAATTCCTGAGAAACCAGAACCGTCTAAGCCTGTAATAACACCTACAGCTGTTAATGTGACTGCTCCAATTTCTTTTGTTAATGGAACAGTGGAAGCTAAAGCAACTCCGAGGTCATTTACGATTCCATGGGATTCTTTTGGAAGAAAGTCTCCGATAATCGTACTAAAGCCCGAGTCACCTAAATAAAAGAATGCGGCAATTGGAATAACTGGACCAAAAACTTTAAAGCCAAATTGAAATCCTTCAATTAAATAACTGGTTGTTTTTTCTAATCCTTTGTTTTTATAGCTTACTAATGTAATTAAAAGAAGAATAAAAATGGATGTTCCTCCAACTAGTGCAGTAGCATCTCCCCCTTGTAAATCTAGAAGAAACATTGCAACGACATCGAGAATAAAGAGAATCGGAATAAGAATAGCAAATAAGTTCTTTTGGGTCCTGCTAAGAAGTAATCGATTAACTTGAGGGAGAAGGTCTGATGTACTGGAAGACTTGATGCCGGTCGAATAAGTTAATGTTCCTCTTTTCATATCACGTTTAATAAAATAGAAAGCCGAAATAGTGGTCACAAGCCCCATAACGATTACAAGGGGAATACTTGCATGCATAACATCTTGCACAGGGATTCCCGCAGCGTCTGCAGTAAGCTTTGGAGCGGCCTGGATAATATAGTCTCCTGATAGAGCGATGCCATGCCCAAATAAGTTCATAGCCATGGCAACGGCAATTCCAGGCAAACCGACACGCAGAGCAACTGGTAATAAAACAGCACCAATTAATGCTACTGCAGGGGAAGGCCAAAAAAAGAAAGAAATCAACATCATGACAATACCTATCGTCCAATAAGCTAGACTTGGTGAACGAATTAGTTTGGAAAAGGGAGAAATCATCACATCATTAATACCTGTTTTGGTCAAGATTTTGCTCATTGCTACTATTATAGAAATAACAACTATAGTAGGTAACAATTCTGTAATCGCAAAGATAAAGCTATTAAAAATACTGCTAATTGACGTGCTCAATGAGCCCGTTGCTGTGATTGCTAAAAGAAAGATTCCGACAATACAAATAAAGGTAGTATCTCTTCTCATAACCATAAATCCGATAATAAAGACAATAAATAATACATATATCCAATGAAGTGCTGTTAATTCAATTCCCATTTAATACAGCTCCTTTCCCGATTTAAGGTCAATAATGCTATAGGCATTTATCACAATTCGGTTAATACAGACTATGTGGCTGCATGTAAAAGGTGATTGGTCATTTAACGAAAAAATGGGGGAGCCCGTTTTAGTAGATCGTAATTTCTAAAGCTCAAAATAAAGAAAAAAGAGAAGTGGAGGAAACAATGAAAATAAGGGCTATCTATCAAAGAAATAATGACTCCTTCTTAAGTCGGAGAAAAAATCTTCGATAGAAGGAGCAAAAATGTTCGAAAGGATAGTACAATATGTTTATATTCCAGTTTGCAGACAAAAAGATTTTATTAAGTTAAATTGAATTTTCGTGCGTTGCTTAGAGCGGATAGGTAAGAGTCCTTTGAGTTCAGTCGAGCCCAAAGGAAAGCAAATTTCTGTAGCGGAAAGAAACATATCCTGTTCAAAGGGATTAATTAACATACTAGAAATAAACTTCCGTTTCTAAAATTTAGGAGTTTAGATACAAACTGAAATTCTTGTATTACTTTTTGAAATTGTCCGAAGTAGAGGGAAGAAATAATCATCCTAAGTATAAATGTTTAAAGAAAGAAGGGAAGTCTTTGAAGAAATCTATCCCCAAAACAATGTTTTCCATTACTTTGCTTATTCTAGGAGTTATCCTTTTACTCGTTAATATAGGTGTCATTTCCTTGGAAATAAAAAAAATATTTGTCATAATATATCCGTTTTTGTTGCTTATTTATGGAATTCTATCTCTTTATCAAATTTCTTTAAAGAGAAAAAATAATTTATTTTCCACTTTATTTATTCTTACTTTTTCCATTTTATTAATATTAGATCGTTTCCAACTATTGGAATTTGTTTTTATGGATTTTTGGAGACTGTGGCCGTTAGTAATTATTCTTATGGCATTAGGGCTTATTAGTCCAAAGAAATTTTCCTTTGAATATGATAGTGGAGGAAACCGCTATACAAAGAAATCATTTCGAATCGGTGATGTGAAATATAATACTGACAACTGGTCTGTTGAACCAATGCATATATCTCATGGGATAGGGGATGTCTATATCGATTTTAGCAAAGCCTTTATTCCAGAAGGGGAAACCGAACTATTTATACATGCTAGAATTGGCGATATAAAAATAATTGTTCCAGATGATTTAGCGATTAATATCACTGCAGAAGCGAAAATTGGAGAAGTACGCATACTCCAATCGATTAGAGATGGGCTTGGAAATAGCCTGGAGTATGTAACTCCCGATTATCAAGAGGCAATAAAAAAAATCAAATTAAATATTTTGATTAATATAGGCGATATAGCTGTGCAAAAGGTATAGGAGGAAACATGAAGCAGACAAGTAGCCGTTATGGATATTACCGAAATGTAGCTTTAACAAGTATGATTAGTGCTTTATTACTATTTATAAGTATACAAATTTATTTGTATTTGTTTTCTGTGTTTGTTATGAATGCTATAGAAAGCTTTATTTTAGCAGTTATTTGGTTTTTCCTAACTTCTATAATTGGCTTTTATTTCGCTTTTAAATGGAATAGCACGATTAAGAAGCAATTAGATGAGGTGTTTTGGTTTACATCGTCTTTGCGGAGAGGGAAAATACCAGGGAAAATGCAGCTATCTAAAAATGAGTATGTACACGGTGTGAAAGAAGAGCTCAATCAACTTGCTGACTATCAACAAGAACAAGTCCATTCCTTGCAAAGATTAGCAAATGAAAAAATAACACTCGGACAAACTGCTCATAATGCTGCAGTAATAGAAGAAAGGCAAAGACTGGCAAGAGATTTGCATGATGTTGTCAGTCAACAATTATTTGCTTTAAATATGATGTCTTCTGCTGCTTATAAAATTTTTGACAGTAATCCGGCTCTGGCAAAAGAACAGTTAAAAGAAATTGTTTCGATTGCGGGAAAAGCACAAGGAGAAATGCGAGCGTTATTGCTTCATTTAAGACCAGTTGAATTAAGTAATGATACATTGTGTGATGGAATTATTAAACTAATTCAAGAGTTGAAAGGGAAAACAACGCTACATTTTTCTGCAAGTATAGATGAAATTGAAAGTTTAACTACGGCTGGACAAGAGCATTTATTTCGAATCGTACAGGAAGCTTTATCCAATGTGCTTCGTCATTCCCATGCAGATAAAGTAAGAATTATTTTGGAAGAGCGTGAGAATTATGCTCATTTACATATTGGGGATAATGGAAAAGGCTTCGATCCAACTGTAGAAAGAATTGCTTCCTATGGATTAAAAACGATGAGAGAGCGTTGTGAAGAAATTGGTGGCGTAATGGAAATTCGTTCAAAAATCGGCGAAGGTACTTATATCGATATTAGAGTTCCGACAAAGGGGTGGGGAAATGATTAAAGTAGTAGTAGTTGATGACCATGAGATGGTCCGGAAAGGGATTATTTCTTATTTAATGACAGAGTCGAATATTCAAATTGTAGGAGAAGCCAATAGTGGTCATACGGCTGTTCAACTTGTCTTAAAAGAAAAGCCAGATATTGTGCTGATGGATTTATTGATGGAAAACGGTAATGGAATCGAAGCAACGAAAGCCATTCTAACAGAATATCCTAGCTGCAAAATCATTATCATTACTAGTTTTTATGATGAAGCTCAAGTAATTCCGGCGATAGAGGCAGGTGCTTTTAGCTATTTATTAAAAACAGCAAGTGCACTTGAGGTTGTTCAGGCTATTAATAAAGCAATTAGTGGTGAAGCAGTTATTGAGCCTAAAGTTGCGAACGTAATGGTGAAAAAGTTACGAGCAACGGAAAGAAAACCCCATGATGATTTGACAGAAAGAGAATTGGAAGTGCTAATGTGTATTGGCGAGGGGATGACAAATCAAGCGATTAGTGAGGAATTATACATAGGAATAAAAACGGTAAAAACCCATGTAAGTAATATTTTATCCAAACTAGGTGTAGCCGACCGAACACAAGCAGCCGTGTATGCAAATCGAAATGGCGTTATTATGACAAGGTAGTTACTTGTTCAGTAGGCTACAGGGATTATTTACGATTAATCTTCCTCTGGAATAGTAAATTGCATGAAGTACGGTTTGCCATTAAAGATAGAATGCTGCAAACTATTCCAGTTTTTTTCACCATTTTTTCCGATTGGTGCATGTGCATTTTCTGGCTGCTGCATCCACTTAATATAGCTTGCTTTTTCTTCCCATAGACAAAAGATAATATAAGTATCTCCCTTTTTAGGACGGAGGAATCGAATAGCTTGCATCTCCCTATTTGTATTAGATGTAAAATATTTCATCATATTATGCTCGTAAACAGGTTTATTTTCTTCACTTACAGGTATATGATTCATCGTAATAAAGCCGTTGTTTTCTAATATTCCATGGGTAAATAAAATGTCATAGCTTCTTGGTTCCTTGAAAAAAGAAGGATTCTGACTTTCGTGAAGCAGTATCGCCCTGTCACTATTTGTATCTTGCATTAACAATAAGGTTTTTTTTGAAAATTCATTCTCGTATTTTTTCCATAGATAATCATATGTTCCGCTAGTAAGATAGATATTCATTATTCTTCCTCCTATCCTATGTGACAAGATATTTTTAGCTGAGATATAAAAGAGAAAAGTGGCATTATAAGAATTTGGTAATGAAAGCCCTCAGCCTTTTATACAAAACTCCCTTAGGTTTTCCTCATGACTAATTGTATCATCGATTTTGTTCATACTATAAGTATAGCTTAACATTAGTTTGTTCTGTTTAATCTATTTATGTTTTCAGCAAATAAAAATATTTCAGGTGTAATATTTGTTTCTTTCGGGTAAAAATGTCTAAATTGTGACAATGTGATAAGTTATCTATGCAAAGGTAGTGAAAAAGATATATTATTAAAATATATGCATGATTGAGAATGGATATTTTTACATAAAGGAAGGCGAAAGAGTGGAGTGTCAAGGTTAGGACATTCCTTTTTATCCCACTCTTAAAATTTAGTAAGACTTTTACCTCTTACTAATGAAATTCGAGGGAGATAGGTAGGAGATTAACTGGCCGTAAAGGTCTGATTAGTCCACTAACCAACAGTGGGATGAGGCAGACCACTGACGGAGGTTTCACTTTATTCTGAATGGATAATACTTGTGAGAAAAGAATAGGAACGTTATTTAAATATTTCCCCACTAAGTAATCCTTTTTACTTGCATATTGTTTATAAATATTATAACTTAATAATGATTATAAATAAAATAAATGTAACGATTAATATAGATAGAATTACATTACATACCTTTGAAGGGTGGACATATAGAGGATGAGCAAACAAGTGAAAGATACATTTATTAAAGCGGCAAAAGGACAGCCGACTGATTATGTTCCGGTATGGTATATGCGACAGGCTGGTCGTTCCCAACCTGAATACCGAGCAATAAAAGAAAAATATTCTTTATTTGAAATAACACATCAGCCAGAATTATGTGCGTATGTTACGAAATTACCGGTTGATCAGTATGATGTCGATGCAGCCGTACTTTATAAAGATATTATGACACCACTTCCGGCAATCGGTGTTGATGTTGAAATAAAATCAGGAATTGGACCAGTGATAGAGAATCCCATTCAATCAATGGATGATGTTTCAAAACTTGGTATGTTACATCCTGAACAAGATATTAAGTATGTCCTTGACACGATAAAATTACTAACAACCGAGCAATTAGATGTTCCTTTAATTGGTTTTTCAGGTGCACCATTTACCCTTGCTAGTTATATGATTGAAGGTGGTCCATCGAAAAATTATCATAAAACAAAAGCATTTATGTATGCTAAGCCAGAAGCATGGACTACTCTTATGGAAAAGCTTGGCGATATGGTTATTACCTATGTGAAGGCACAGATTCAGGCGGGAGCAAGTGCTATTCAAATTTTTGACTCCTGGGTTGGCGCATTGAATGTGGAAGACTACCGTATTTTTATTAAGCCTGTGATGGAAAGAATTTTTTCAGAGTTAAAGGAAGAAAATGTACCACTAATTATGCATGGAGTAGGTGCAAGTCATTTAGCTCTAGAATGGAATGACCTTCCCCTTGATGTAGTTGGTCTAGATTGGAGATTACCTATATCTGAGGCAAGAAAAATGGGGATAACGAAAGCGGTTCAAGGGAATTTGGATCCTGCAGTTCTGCTTGCACCATGGAGCGTCATTGAAGAAAGAACGAAAGCAATTATTCAGCAAGGTATTCAAACTCCTGGCTTTATCTTTAATTTAGGACATGGTGTATTCCCGGATGTAGATCCAGCTGTGTTGAAAAGACTGACTGGATTTATTCATGACTATTCTGGTGATTTATTAAGCAAGCGTGAAGGTAAATAAAAATCATTTTAAAAGGATACAGAAAGAACTAAAGATACAAAATAATAGGAAAGAAGAGAGGTAATGAAATGAGTCGTAAAAAAATGGGTATTCTAGTTATGGCATACGGAACTCCATATAAAGAAGAGGATATTGAAAGATACTATACGGATATTAGACATGGAAGAAAGCCGACAGATGAAATGCTTCAAGATTTAAAGAGTCGCTATGAAGCAATTGGAGGAATTTCTCCATTAGCAAAAATTACGATGGAACAAGCAAAAGGCTTGGAAGCACATCTTAATGAAATTCAAGATGATATTGAATTTAAAATGTACTTGGGCTTAAAGCATATCGAACCATTTGTAGAAGATGCTGTAAAGATGATGCATGATGATGGAATAAAAGAAGCGGTAAGTATTGTACTAGCTCCTCATTATTCTACATTTAGCATTAAATCTTATAACAATCGTGCAAAAGCAGAAGCGGATAAGCTAGGCGGCTTAACCATTCATAGTATTGAAAGTTGGTATAAGGAGCCTAAGTTTATTAACTATTGGGTGAATCAATTAAAAGAGACATATGGTAAAATGTCTCAAGAAGAAAGAGAAAATGCAGCTTTAATCGTATCTGCACATAGCTTGCCAGAAAAAATTCTTCAATATGGAGACCCTTATCCAGAGCAATTAAAGGAAACAGCAGATTTAATTGCAAAAGGGGCAGGAATTTCTACTTATTATCTAGGTTGGCAAAGTGCAGGTAATACACCAGATCCTTGGCTTGGACCAGATGTTCAGGATTTAACAAGAGATTTACACGATAAATATGGATATAAAGCATTTGTTTATGTTCCAGTTGGATTTGTTGCAGAACATTTAGAGGTTTTATATGACAATGACTATGAATGCCTGGTAGTTACGGAAGAAGTTGGTGCAAGTTATTATCGACCAAAAATGCCGAACGCACAGCCAGAATTTATTGATGTATTAGCAACAGCGGTATTAAAAGAAATTACTTTACCTATTAAAGGATAAGTCAAAAATATATTTTTTCTTGACATTATTATATTGTAAACGGAACCAAGTGATTTTTACGAAAATCGCTTGGTTTCTTTTGTTGCAAGCAGCTTAACACTGTGATATATTCTTCTTTGTACTAAATGACCGGAATGTTATTTCGGTCAGTTTTGTGATATAGGTGGTCTTCATAAAAATATTTTTGCTTATTATTTATGATCAGAGCGCAATGGAGAATAGATAAAGTCAATTAATAATGAAAAGAAAAAGACTGGTGCTTTGTTTTCTTCTTACATATGGAAAATAGCGCTATTAAGAAAGAGGTGGGATATATGACTGTTGATCGTAGGAAGCTTATTTTAGAAGCAGCAACAAAGTCATTTTCTATGTTCGGCTATAAAGCAACTACCATGGATCATGTCGCTAAAATCGCAAACGTAGGAAAAGGAACAATCTATACTTTTTTTAAGAATAAGGAAGAGCTTTTTTACGAAATCATTAATGATTTGATAGCAGAAATGAAGGAACGAGCAGATGAATCATTTGATCCATCCTCTACGTTTATGGAAAATGTCCATCGTGCATTGATGAATATGCTTGAGTACCGTAAAGAACATCAATTGACGGTTAAACTTTTTCAAGAGCAACGAGAAATCGGTACTTTAGAAGTAAAGGAAGTTATTAGCCATTTAGAAAATGCCATATTAAATTATATGAAAATACGTGTGCAAGAGGCAGTAGATAAAGGGGAAATTCAAATAAAGGATGCGGAATTGACTTCCTTTATCATCTTTAAAGTATACTTAGCGTTAATTTTTGAGTGGGAGAAAAATCACCCGCCTCTAAGCGCAGAGGAAATAGCTTCTAGTTTAGAAATGCATTTATTTTATGGATTATCAGGCAATTCCCTAGATTCTAAGTAAAGGGGATTTGAAAGTAAATGAAAAGAGTAATGGAGTTATTGAAAAAATGGAGGGGAATAACATGAAAGAAAGTTTATTAAAGGCAGAGCTGTCCTCTATTTTTAAAAATAAAATGATGCTGGTCTCTGTTATTGCTATTGTATTTATTCCAATATTATATGCTGGCATCTACTTATGGGCGTTCTGGGATCCTTATGGAAACTTAGATAAATTGCCTGTTGCAGTCGTTAATGAAGATACTGGGACAGAAATGAACGGGAAATCATTAGATATTGGTAACGATTTAGTGGAAAATTTGAAGGACAGCGAAGATTTTAATTTTATTTTTGTCGATAAAAAAACGGCTTATCAAAATTTAGAAAAGCAAAAGTATTATATGCTGATAGAGATACCAAAGGGTTTTTCGAAAAATGCGACGACCTTGCTTGAAGATAATCCACAGAAATTAGATTTGAAATATGTCTCTAATCCAGGCTATAACTTTATTTCTTCTCAAATAGGGAACTCTGCAATTGAAAAAATAAAGCAAGGTGTAAGTAAAGAAGTGACGGAAACCTATGCTGAATCTATTTTTGAAAACATTACAGAAATGTCAGATGGCTTAAAAACGGCAAGCTCTGGTGCGAAGGATTTAGAAGAAGGAACCGATAAAATTAAATCTGGCACAGAAGAAGTTTATAAAAACTTAGAAACACTTGCTGAAAAGTCAATTCAATTTTCTGATGGTGTAAATAGTGCAAATGATGGAGTGAAAGAGCTAGCAGATGGTGCTGGGGATTTGAATAAAGGGTTATCTGAGCTGCAATCCGCACAAGGGGATTTAAGTACTGCGGCACAGAAATTGCGAGCAGGGGATCAATCCATTCTGGATGGCGTTTCTCAAACGAAGGATGGAATCAATACAGTTAAAGCGAATATACCTTCCCTAATAGAAGGGGCAAATCAGCTTCAAACAGGTTCAGATACTTTATCGCAAGGTTTAGCTGAATGGAGTGATAAATCAGAACAATTAGCTGCTGGTGCAAATCAATGGAGTGAAGGTGCTAAAACCTTACAGGAAACAATAAATTCGATTATGCCGATGCTACAAGGATTACCGGAAGAAAATCAGCAGCAGTTAATAGCAGCAATTCAAGGCTTGGTGGACGGTAGTTCGTCTATTGCTACAAATACAGAGGCTTTGAGCCAAGCAGCAGTCCAGCTGGCAGAAGGTGGAGTAAGCCTTTCAAATGGTCTTACTGAATTAAACGAAGGTCAAAAACAGCTTCAAACAGGTGTCAGTCAGTTAAGTGATGGTAGCTCCAAGCTGGAAAATGGGGTAAAGCAGCAGGTAGCTGGTCAAGAACAATTTGTATCTGGAATGAATCAGTATGCCTCAGAATTCTCAAAAGCTGTCGATGGGTCTTCTAATTTAGCTGAAGGTGCGAATACATTACTAACAGGAATGAATACACTTGCAACAGGCTCGACGGCTTTATCAGATGGAACCAATTTGCTGAAAAACGGTTCAAAGGAATTGGTAAACGGAACTTCTTCCTTATTGGGTGGTAGTAAAGAGCTTTTTTCTAAATTATCCGATGGAGCGGAGGAAGCAAGTTCGATTCATTCGGATGAAAAAACCTATGATATGATTGCGGAGCCAATTTTAGTTGATCAAGAAAAGGTATCAGATGTTCCAAACTATGGAACGGGATTAGCTCCATATTTTATCTCACTTGGACTATTTGTTGGTGCCTTAATGTTATCTATCGTCTTCTCCTTTGCAGAACCAGAAGGCCAACCAAAAAGTGGTATTCGTTGGTTTTTAAGCAAAACAATCATTCTAGTAGGAGTGGGTGTCTTGCAGGCGCTAGTAGCTTCCTTTGTATTGCTCGTTATTTTGGGTATGGAAGTTCAAAGCGTGCCGTTGTTTATCTTATTTACAGTTCTAACTGGTTTAGTATTTTTCTCGATTATCCAATTCTTCGTTACTTTGTTTGGAAATCCTGGACGGTTTATAATTGTAATAATCATGATTTTCCAATTAACAACAAGTGCGGGAACATTCCCGTTAGAGTTAATACCAAACGTTTTACAACATATCCACAATCTATTACCAATGTCTTATTCAGTAGCTGGCTTAAAAGCGGTTATATCTACTGGTGATTTTGGCTATATGTGGTATAATGCAGAGATTCTTGGTATTTATCCAATATTGTTCTTTGTTGGTACAGCTGTTTACTTTATTTTTAAATACAAACGTCATTATATAAATAATGACATGGAAGTTACTGCGGAATAATAAGAAAGCTGCTGCTTTGTATCTTCATAGAAAATCTATTGTACGTGTATATGATAGAAATTCTTGAAGCTGCCAAATAGCAGCTTTTTGATTGTGCATCTTATCTGTCTTTAAATAAACTTTGCCAATTCTATGAAAAAAGTACAAATGAAGTGATTATTTCATGTTTTTTCGTTATAGTATAAAAGGGCAATTAAATTCGGGAAAATAGGATATAATTCTACAAAATTATAAGGGGTGTCTTTTTATGCTATTTATAGATAATAAAGGGATTACAGATCCGCGTATTAATCTAGCAATAGAAGAATATGCTTTGAAAAATCTAGACATAAATGAAACTTTTCTTTTATTTTATATAAATGAACCTTCTATCATTATTGGGAAAAACCAAAATACGATAGAAGAAATTAATACCGATTATGTAGAATCAAAAGGCATACATGTCGTCAGAAGATTGTCTGGTGGCGGTGCTGTTTATCATGATTTAGGCAACTTAAATTATAGCTTTATTACAAAGGATGACGGGGATAGCTTCCATAATTTTAGAAAATTCACCGAGCCTGTTGTTCAAGCGCTTAAAAGCATGGGAGTAAATGCTGAATTAAGTGGTCGTAATGATCTTATTGCAGAAGGTAGAAAAATTTCTGGTAATGCCCAATTTTCTACAAGAGGAAGAATGTTTACACATGGTACCTTGTTATTTGATTCTGAAATGGATCATATTGTGTCCGCATTAAAAGTGAAAAAAGACAAAATTGAATCAAAAGGGATTAAATCTGTAAGAAGTAGAGTGGCGAACATTACTGAATTTCTTCCAGAAAGAATAGCGGTGGAAGAATTTCGTCGTCTGCTATTAGTCTATCTTTTTGATGGGGAAGAGAATATTCAAGAATATGTATTAACAGCAGAAGATTGGGAGAAAATTCATCAATTATCAAAAGAAAGATACCAAAATTGGGATTGGAATTATGGAAAATCACCTAAATTCAATCTGCAACATTCTCATCGTTTCCCAGTTGGTCAAATTGATGTGAGATTTGATGTAGCAAAAGGAATTGTAAAAAACTGTAAAATTTATGGTGACTTCTTTGGTGTTGGCGATGTAGTGGATATTGAAAAACGCCTTATTGGTGTCCGCTATGACCGATCCGAATTAGAAAAAGCATTAGAGGATATTTCCATTAAGCATTATTTTGGAAATGTCACAAAAGAAGATTTTTTGCAATTGATTTATTAATAATAGAGAAAAATATTTTTTAGGCATCTAAAATGATAGTGGTTATCCTATTATTTAGGATGCTTTTTTACGTTCTTTCAATGATAATATTTCTTTAATTTAAAAGTGAGAGTAGAATGGGGCGGAGACAGTTGACTCCTGCGGGAAATAGAGGAAAGGCTGAGACCCCACAGGCGAAGCCGAGGAGGCTCAGCTTCCTCCCCGCGGAAAGCAACTGTCTGGGGCGTAATGGAACGGACAAATTTTTACGTTTAACTGATAAAACAGTGTTACACAGATGTCGATTCCAACGACTAATAAGATAAACAAAATAAATAGCAAAAAATACTCCTTTTAGTTCTAAAAATTCTTTTTTGGACTACTTATTAATAATAGGTTGTACTAGGCAGGAGGGAGATTATGACTAGAAAAATTGGTTTTTATGCAGTAGTTGCCTATGTGTTATACGGCTTGTTTTTTTATTGGTATTTATTTCAATACACTAGTCCAACTTTGCCATTTGAATTTCAGGGGTCTAAAGCCGATCCAAGTACTTTTCTAAATAGCAGAGAATTGGTATTAAGTGAGGAATATTCACGGGTAAGAAATTTCTTGTTTTTTATTTCTACACCATTTGAATGGCTTCTATACTTATTTATTTTGTTATTTGGTTTTTCAAAAACATTTAAAAAATGGGGAGAGTCGTCAGCTAAATATAAGCCGCTGCAAACAGCAATTTATTTATTTTGGCTGAATTTAACAGCATTTTTTATGACATTTCCTCTTGGTTATATCAGTTATTCCTTATCAAAAACCTATCATATATCTACACAAAGCTTTCCTTCTTGGATGAAGGATGAATTGATTGATTTTTGGGTGAATTATGTTATTTTGTATCTCATTGTCATCGTCTTATATTGGCTTATGAGAAAAAGTCAAAAGAAATGGTGGCTTTATGCATGGCTTTTATCTATTCCGTTTACATTATTTCTCACATTTATCCAGCCGGTCGTTATTGATCCGCTCTATAATGATTTCACACCTTTAAAGGATAAAGCATTAGAGGCTGAAATATTGAAGCTAGCGAGTGCATCGAATATACCTGCCAATCATGTTTTTGAAGTGAATATGTCAGATAAAACTAGTGCACTAAATGCATATGTTACAGGGATTGGAAGCAATGCGAGAATTGTACTATGGGATACGAGTTTAAAGGAGTTAGAGAATGATGAGATTTTGTTTGTCATGGCACATGAAATGGCTCACTATGTAGAAAAACACATTTATATTGGAATAGGTATTTCCTTATTCTTTTCTTTGTTTGGTTTATATTTTGTTTATAAATTAATGCACTGGATTGTGCATAGATGGGGTCATGCACTTAAAATATCGAAAGTAGAGGATATCCATTCCCTTCCTCTAGTACTTTTATTAATTTCCATGTTGCTGTTTACTGTAAATCCAGTTACTAATTTAATTTCAAGATATGAGGAAAAAAGGGCGGATAACTATGCCGTCCAATTAACAGAAGATCCAGAAGCTGGTATTGTTACTTTTCAAAAGTTAGCAAAAACGGGGCTGAGTGAAGTAAACCCACCTTTATTAGTGAAAATATTCCGTTATAGCCATCCGACAATGCTAGAAAGAATCAGTAAGCTAGAAGAGGAAAGCATACGTTTGCAGAATCAGCAGCAATAATGATGGTCTACATGCGGGGTACTAACCGAACCAGTATCCTGAATACGGCGAATCTTCTTTGTCCAGCTAATCCAAATGCGAGTCTGTATGTATTCATCTGCTCAGCAATACTAATAATTCTAAAGAGGCTGGGACATAAGTATTCCATCTAAATATAAACCCGAACAACCATGCGATAGTTGATTGTTCTTCTTTACAGGTTGGCTATTTAGTTTTGTCCCAGCCTCTTTAGAAAAAGCGACCCAAAAGATAAAGGATGTCTCAAAGAGCTTAACTCAGCTAGCTGGTTAGGCTCTTTGAGACATCCTTAAATTATTAGGGACTCGTTATCATCATGTACCGAAGCGCTTACATAATAAGTTGAATTTAATACTTAGTTCGTTAAATTTTTCTTTATCTCGTTCATCAATGGCTTTATCGATCAAGGACATCAAACTTGCTTTTTCATTGTTTAATTGAATTTCAGAAAGCAGTATTTCAATGTAGAGGTCTTTTACATAAGTTTCTGTGTTTTTTTTCAGGCCACTTAACTTTGTAAACTCAGTGTAGGACTTATCATTCATTGTCTTTCCCTCCTGATGCCTTTTTAATATTATATGGTAGAATTTGATAATTATCAATTTATTTTTAAAAAATTTAGAAATTTGATTATAAAGTATGTCTATGTTCTGAAAATTTAGAAAACACGAGGGCTAATTAGGTAAAAAGTGCTATTATTAGGTGAGCTTACTAAATAAAAGGAGTGATTTATTGATGGAAGAAAAATATGTAATAGTAGATAATTATGGTATTAATTATCACACGCGCGCAGTGCTGCCTTATAAGTTAGCTAACGGTGATATCTATTCAAAGATATATGAACAGAATAATGTGTTCTTATGCAAGCTTAGCCCGCTAATGATAGTTAAAAATACCTGTAGTTATCTGGGAAGCTCCTATGAAGGAAGGAGAGAGGGAACACGTCGATTAATGACCTACTACCATAAGGTTCCAATTGTAATTGATCAATATAATTCTGTTTATTTTTTTCCTACTCATTCTCCGAGAAATCAAAACTGTGCATGGATTTCACTTCATCATATTCTTGATATTAAAAAAATAGAAGCGTCCAAAGTAAGAATCACCTTCCAAAATTCGCAAAAGATTGAAATCGGGATTTCTATCTATACTCTGAGAAATCAAATACGGAGGACAAATTCGTATAAAACTTTGCAACATTATAATTATGAAGCAAGTATGAATCCTAAGCTCACGTATAAAAGTGGAATGGATAAACAGATAGAACTGGCAGAAAACCAAATGAAATATAAAAAGAAATGGAGTAAATCGGATAGCAATTGAAAAGGAGTTTTATTTATATACTTTTGTTAACTGATAGTAAACCTTTTGTATAAATAATATTCTAATAGTTCCTGAACTTTATTGCGAAGACGTGGGTTAAAGTAATTATGATATTCCTCATAACCGTTGTAAATAAACAAAAACATGGTAAATGCTTCATCACGATTTACTTCTTGAATCTTCATAGCATGCTTATACATATAATTCTTCGTATTTTTCAACTCCGATTGTACTGCATTCATTGTATTTTCTATAAGGTCTATATAAGGTTGTTTTAATTTAAAATTACTTATTTTGATGACCTGCAGATCCCGATTAAGTATAGTTAAAAGCATAGGAAGATAAATAGCCTTTTCCATAATATCCCTTTCTGTTTCAGGAATTCGAGTCATAATCTTTACCCCTTCTTTATTATAAAATGGAACAATTGTTCTTATTTGATAATACCTGTTTTGGCTGCTATTTTCAAGTTGATCATTGTATTTTTCACGGTAACTGGAAGGGATATTAAATGTAAATTTAGAAAGCTGGATTTAAATGCTGTATTCTGAAAAAATTTTTTAGAAGAAAAAAGACAGAGAAAGAGGGGAAAGTATTTCAGTTGTCGAAATATATAGTTACTTTAAATAGGGAAGGAAGATGGAAATGAAAGAAAGTAAAAGAATAGATGCTGAAGCTTTGTATGAATTAAAATCTGTGGTCGATCCTCAGGTCAATGAAAAAGGACAAGGATGTTTATATGTACTCACCTCCATTTGTAAAGAGACCGATAAGTATTATTCCAATATTTTTTATAAGGATCTAGATACACTTGAGACCACTCAATGGACATTTGGGAAAAATCGAAACCATTCGCCAAGATGGTCACCAAATGGAGAACAAGTTGCCTTTATTTCTAATCGATCTGGGAAAAATCAATTATTTTTATTAAGCAAGCAAGGTGGGGAAGCAAAACAACTTACGTATTTAGCGAATGGAGTAAGTAATCCAGTTTGGTCCCCCGATGGCAAGGACATTGCTTTTCAATGTAATTTGAAAACTGGAGAAACAGTAGAAGACAAAGAAAATGTAAGGGAAGAGAAAGAGGAAAAGGTAACTGCGTTAGAAGTAACTAATATGAAGTATAAATCGGATGGGAAGGGCTTTTGGGATGGAAGCTATGATCATATTGCTATATTAAATATAGAAAGTGGCGATATGGAGCAACTTACATCAGGAGAAAATAATTATTATTTGCAAAGCTGGTCACCTGATGGACAATACATAGCAATTAGTGCAGATGAAAGTAATGAAAAGGATTTTAGCTTTATCGCTGATATTTATCTATATAATAGAAAAGAAGAGAGCTGGAAGAAGGTTACAGAAAGCAATGGCTCATATGGAAAAGTAACTTGGACACCTGATAGCAAAAGATTAGGTTTGATAGGAAGTGGTAGAGAATACGAGAATGCCACTCTGTCAAAAATATGGGTATATGATTTAGAATCTGATTTTCTACAATGCTTGACACCAGAATGGGATGTAAATGTTGGGGATTATGCAATCGGAGATTTTCAACAGGGATCCGTAACACCTGGCATACTATGGGGAGAAGATAATGAAAGCTTTACTTTTTTAGGAACTGACCATGGAAATACCGTTGTTTATTTTGGGAATATTTCAGGTGCAATCTATCCGTCCCTTATTGATAATTATCATGTATACGGGTTATCAACTGGAGGAAGTTTAAAAAGAGCGGTTGTAGCCATTAGTACACCTACACATCCAGGAGATTTATACACGCTGAATTTAGAGACAGGAGTGGTTCAGCAAATTACCGATGTAAATAAAGTATTTGCTGAAACACATGCATTTTCAGAAGCTGAGCCATTACAATTTAATTCTCGAGATGGCTGGGAGCTGCATGGGTGGTTAATGAAGCCACAAGACTTTAAAGAGGGCGAAAAATATCCAATGGTATTAGAGATTCATGGGGGACCCCATGCGATGTATGCTAATTCTTATTTCCATGAATTCCAAACACTAACTTCCAATGGCTTTGCGGTATTATTTATTAATCCGAGAGGAAGTCATGGCTATGGACAGCAATTTGTAGATGCTGTACGTGGAGATTATGGAGGCAAGGATTATGAAGACATTATGGATGCTGTGGATTATTGCTTAGAGACATTTGACTTTATCGATGCTTCTCGTTTAGGTGTTACAGGAGGGAGCTATGGCGGCTTCATGACAAACTGGATTGTCGGGCATACGGATCGTTTCAAGGCAGCAGTTACACAGCGCTCCATTTCAAATTGGATTAGTTTTTATGGGGTTAGTGATATAGGCTATTACTTTACTGATTGGCAAATAAAAGCAGACTTAAATGATATAGAAACATTGTGGAAGCACTCTCCATTAGCCTATGTAAATAATATTCAAACACCGCTGCTTATATTGCATGGTGAAAAGGATTATCGTTGTCCAATTGAACAGGCTGAGCAATTATTCATTGCCTTAAAGGTTCAGAAAAAAGAAACGAAATTTGTCCGTTTTCCAGAATCGAATCATGAACTTTCAAGAGGTGGAAAACCTACACTGAGAATAGAAAGACTAACCTATATTAACAATTGGTTTTTGGAATACGTATAAGGAATCAGGAATCAATGAAAGAGGGTGCCATCTGTTATAAACTGGTACCCTCTTTTTTTTTGAATATTATTCTAAAAACGGAGAGTGGCAAGGAAATGTCTGAAGCGAAATGGAACGCCTCATTTTTAAGATTAACCTTGAAAAATAGTGAAGTGTGAGGAGGTGAATAAACAGAAAAAGTACAATGTTACCCTGTAATGTAATTTTAAGCAAGAAAAAAATGTAGAAAAGAACTTTTTTTGATATGATAGTAAAAAGAAAGTTAACCATTAAGAAATTAAGGAGTTCGATAGCGAGCAGGATTTTACATAGAAAAGGAAGGTCTATATTTTTATACAAAGGTTACACTTGATAGTAATGAAAATCAGAAAAATAAACAAGATTTTGGATAAGGAAAGGATTAAAAGAAATGGGGAGAGCGGAATATAGAAAAGGAAAGAAAAGAAGGAAATTACGCAAAGGAAGAGTCTTCTTTCTATTCCTAATTCTATTTATATTATTTGCAGGCGGGTATAGTATTTTTCAATTTAAGCAAGGAGAAAAGCAGTCGTTGGGGAAGATAGGCGTAGACGAGATTAAATATGAATTTAATGGGGAAAAGGATAGTAGCGGTGGAACAAATATTCTTTTACTTGGAAGTGACCAGCGCAAAGGAGAAAAGCAGTCTAGAACAGATACAATAATGATTGCCCAATATCATCCTGATAAAGGTACATATAAGATCGTATCTTTAATGCGAGATATGTATGTGGATATACCCGGATATAGTCAAGGCAGAATTAATACCGCTTATACTCTCGGAGGTCCTGAGCTTTTAAGGCAAACAATCAAACAAAATTTTGATATAGATTTGCAATATTATGCGATTATCAATTTTGAAGGATTTGAAGCGGTAATTGATGAAGCATTTCCTAAGGGTGTGGAAATCGATGTGGAAAAGCAAATGTCTAAAAATATTGGCGTTACGTTAGAGCCGGGATTGCAACGTTTAAATGGAAAGCAGTTATTAGGATATGTCCGTTTCCGCCATGATGCAGAATCTGATTTCGGAAGAGTAGCAAGACAACAAAAAACATTGCAAGCACTTGCTAATCAAGTTTCTGCTGTACAGACATTTGCTAAGCTGCCAAAACTTGCAGGGGTAATAATGCCTTACATTAATACGAGCATGGAAACAGGGGATATGCTGTTTATCGGGAAAGAATTATTGACTTCAAAAAATCATGAGGTAGAGTCGTTAAGAGTTCCGATAGATGGAAGTTTCCAAGATATGCGAGTTAATGGAGCTGCCGTCTTATCTGTCGATTTAGAAGCGAATAAAACAGCGATAAAAGAATTTTTAGCACAATAAATGGAATGTTTTTTAACATATGCTTTATATTTCCGCAGTAATACATGAATTAAAATGGAATAGTCAGATGGATTTTTTTGCTGAGCAAATGCTATAAGCAAAATTTATTCTAATATAAGGGGAATGGTATTAAGGCTCCTTGTGTTTTAAGTGGATTCATCGAAAACAGTCGTAATTAAAAAGAATACACATACGAAAAGATGCGTAAGTTATACAAGGGGTTTTGTGCTCATGGATATGAACTTAATTAAAGAATGGTTTACGCTTGAAAATATAATGGAATTAATTGACAGTTATCGCTCTTTCGGACCATTGCCAGGGATTTTATTGCCAATGATAGAGGCGTTTATCCCTTTTTTGCCACTTTTTGTTTTTATTATGGCTAATGTAAATGCATTTGGATTTTGGCTGGGATTTTTATATTCATGGGCTGGAACAATCTTAGGTGCATTGCTAGTTTTTTCGATTATCCGAAAATATGGAAAAAAAAGACTGCTTAGCTTTTTAAGAAAACATAAAAAGGTGCAGAAACCAATAATCTGGATTGAGAGACATGGATTTGGTCCGTTGTTCTTATTACTATGTTTTCCGTTTACACCTTCTGCACTAGTAAATATAGTGGCCGGTTTATCTAGAATTAGTACGAGCCAATATGTGCTTGCAGTTATTGCAGGTAAACTAGTTATGATTATTACGATTAGCTTTATTGGCTATGACTTGAAATCAATGATTACGCAGCCATTACGTACAATACCTGTTGTGATAACCATCTTTATTCTTTGGTTTATTGGGAAACGAATCGAGATAAAAATGAATAATGCAGGAATTGATGAGAAAGAGAGAAGCCATTAGAAAAGATGGTCTGTAAATTTTGTTTGGAGGAGATAGAGGTTGAAAGAAGCTATAAAGAAAGAAAGCATAGAATGGTTAAAGGCATTTGCTATCGGGATTATCATCTTTGTTATAATTCGTGCTTTTTTCTTCTCCAATTATGTAGTGGAAGGCGAATCGATGATGCCTACATTACAGGACGGAAACAAATTAGTTGTTAATAAAGTTGGTTATAAAATGACTGATTTTGATCACTTTGATATTATTGTTTTTCATGCAAATGAAAATGATGATTATGTGAAACGAGTAATTGGCATCCCTGGAGATAAAGTAGAATATAGAGATGACCATCTATTTATAAATGGGAAGAAGTATGAGGAGCCATTCCTAAATGATTATCGGAAACAAGTTTCATCCGGAAGGCTAACCGGGAATTTTACGTTAGAAGAAATCACTGGGGAGGCTACGGTTCCAAAAGGGAAATTATTTGTATTAGGGGATAATCGATTAGGAAGTTGGGATAGTCGCCATTTCGGGTTCATTTCCATTGATCAAGTAGTTGGAAAAGTTAGCTTGCGTTATTGGCCATTTAATGAAATTCAATTTTCCTTTTAGGTTTGGTGGATGAAATGAGAACTCAAAGTTGGGTTCTTTTTTTCGTTATGTTGTTTCCAGTTGTTAAAAAGTCAGGTGATCGCAGCACACGGACACATGATTTGATGAGGAGTAATGAGGATTTTTGGCTTGACTGTGTGATTTCCACATTCCTCATTTCCTCACGAGTCCAGTGTATCGTGATTACTAAAGGAAGAGAAAAATTATCCAGTAGCGCTTTTCTATGGAAACGTGTGTTTCTATGATATGATGTTATGTACATATAAAGAATTAGGAAGAAAGGGAGGGATTGGATGACTGTTCGCTTATTAGCAGGTCGATCTGGTACCGGAAAAACAACGTTCTGTATAGAAGAAATCCAAGCAAAGCTTGCCGCACATCCGGAAGGCAATCCCATTATTTATATTGTCCCAGATCAGATGACCTTTTTATCCGATCAGCGATTACTATCTGGGTCCGAGGTTCAAGGAATGTTTCGGGCACAAGTATACAGTTTTACTCGTCTTGCTTGGAGAGTACTGCAAGAGACTGGTGGAATTAGTCGCTACCATATAAATAGTATTGGTGTTAATATGCTCATTCGCAAGATTATTGAAGAAAATAAAAATGAACTAACTCTTTTTAAAAAGGTTGCCGATAAAAATGGATTTATAGAGCAGGTTGAACAACTAGTAACTGAGTTTAGGAGATACACTGTTACTCCTGAAGAACTGCTAACTACAAAAGAGCAAATAGAGGACAGCCAAGAATCAGCAAAGGCATTAATGGATAAAATCAGTGATCTTGAATTAATATATGAAAAATTCGAACAAAGATTGGTCGGTAAATACATCGATGGGGAGGATTATTTTCGTTTACTCGCAGAAAAGATTAGTGAATCCTCCTATTTGAAAAGCGCGGAAATTTATATCGATGGTTTTTATAGCTTTACTCCCCAAGAATATTTGATTATTCAGCAGTTACTGCATCTTTGTGAAAATGTAACAATTACCAATACATTAGATCCTTCATCTTCACAAAATGATGACCTAAGCTTATTCCGAATGTCGACAGAATCTTTCCAAACTATTCACTCGATGGCCAAACAATTAGGAGTTGGGGTCGATATTATAGAGTTTACGGAGTATAAAAAAAATAGCCATCCGTCATTAATGCATATAGAAAATCATTTTGATAGCAGACCAGTTCAAGCCTATAAAGAAGAAACTACAATCAAATTTGCTGAAAGCATTAATCCGCGCGCAGAAATAGAAGGGATTGCGCGGGAAATTGTGAAGCTTGTTAGAGATAAGCATTATCGCTATCGAGAGATAAGTTTATTGTCGCGTAATTTGTCTACGTATCAGAATATAATTGAAACTGTTTTCAGAGATTACGATATTCCGTTCTTTATTGATCAGAAAAGCAGGATGCATGATCATCCTTTAGTAGAGCTAATTCGTTCTTCTTTAGAAATTTTTGAAACGAATTGGCGTTATGAGCCTGTATTTCGTTCAATAAAGACAGAATTACTTTTTCCACTCCATGAACGCAAAAATAATATTCGGGAAAAGGTAGACAGGCTAGAAAATTATTGCCTTGCTTATGGAATAAAGGGAAACAAGTGGACTTCCAAAGAGCGCTGGAAATATAGAAGAATCCAAGGATTAGAATGGGAGCAAGGGGTTCAGACAGATGCAGAAAAAGAATTCGAGCAAGAATTAAATGCGCTGCGTTTGTCTTTAACTGCACCGTTAATTCGCCTTCAAAACCGTTTAAAAAGAGGGAAAACAGGACGCGCCAAATGTGAAGCGTTATATCTATTTTTAGAGGAACTTGAAGTACCGATGAAAATGGAATACTGGAAGAATGAGTTAGAGGAAAAAGGAGAGCTAGTCAAAGCTGGAGAACATGATCAAGCATGGAATAGCATGGTGGAACTGCTTGATCAATTTGTAGAAATACTAGGAGAAGAGGAATTTTCAACGAAACAATTTGCCACAGTTGTTAATGCAGGCTTAGATATTTTGAAATTTTCCCTCGTTCCTCCAGCCTTGGATCAGATTTTAATCGCAGATTTAGAGCAATCTCGTTTAAATGATATAAAAGTTGCTTTTGTCATCGGTCTAAATGAAGGTGTTTTTCCATCGAAATTTCAGGATGAAGGAATACTTGCAGACACGGATAGAGAAGCTTTGCAACAAAAAGGAATGAAGTTAGCTCCTACAAGTAAAACGAGACTGTTAGATGAAGAATTTCTTGCATACAAAGCATTTACTACGCCATCTGATTATCTTTATTTAACCTATCCGTTAGCAAATGATGAAGGTAAATCTATTTTGGCATCTACTTATATCAAAAGAATGCGAGATTTATTTCCTAAAGCAACTACCATCTTCTACATGTCAGATCCAAAAGAACTGTCGGAAGAAGGGCAGCTGGATTATGTTGTCCATTTTCAAACGACCTTGTCTTATTTAACAGGACAGCTTTATTTAAAGAAAAGAGAGTATCCTATCTATGAATTCTGGTGGGATGTTTACAATGAATATATGGAGAGTACAAATTGGCGAGAACCTGCCAAAAAAGTATTCTCTAGTTTAACCTATCAAAATCAAACAGAAAAATTATCGGAACGAACGAGCAGCGAATTATATGGGGAAACTATTTCAGCAAGTGTTTCCAGAATGGAATTATTTCACGCTTGTCCATTTTCGCATTTCGCTACCCATGGATTAAAGCTTCGAGAACGGCAAGTATATCGCTTAGAGGCACCGGCAATCGGTGACTTATTTCATGCGGCCTTAAAATATATTGCCGAAACAGTTATGAATAAGGAGCTAATGTGGTCTAGTTTAACAAGGGAGCAATGTGAGCGACTAGCAAAAGACGCCGTAGATATGCTAGCACCAAAACTGCAGAATGAAATATTGCTTAGCACGAATAGACACCATTATATAAAGAGAAAGCTAGAGCAAATCATTAGCAGAGCTTCCCTTATTTTAAGTGAGCATGCGAAGCATAGTGGATTCTCGCCAATTGATTTAGAATTAGAATTTGGTCCAAAAGGGAAGCTTCCATCCATTTCTTTTCCGTTGAAAAACGGAACAAATATGAATTTGATTGGAAGAATCGATCGTGTCGATAAAGCAGTTGTTGGAGAAGAAGTCTATTTAAGAGTCATCGACTATAAATCAAGTGGCCAAGAATTGAACATGAATGAAGTATATTATGGCTTATCCTTACAGATGCTTACTTATTTAGATTTAATTATTACAAATAGTACGATTTTAGTAGATAAGGAAGCGAGTCCAGCCGGCGTATTATATTTTCATGTACACAATCCGATGATTTCGAGTAAAAAAATATTAACATTAGATGAAATCGAAGAAGAACTATTAAAGAAATTTAAAATGAATGGGCTAATGCTTGGGGAAGAACGAGTCATTCACTTAATGGATGAAACGTTGGAAAAAGGGAATTCTCCGATTGTACCAGCAGGTCTTAAAACAGATGGAACCCTTACGAAAGCTTCTAAAGTAGCAACAAAAGAAGACTTTAATGAATTGCAGAAATTTGTTCGTCACAAATATAGGGATTCAGGAAATAAGATTATTAGTGGGGAAGTAGGTATAGAGCCGTATCGTTTAAATGATAAAAAGCCATGTACTTTCTGTTCCTTTAAATCTGTTTGCCAATTTGATGAAGCATTAGAAACCAACCAATATAGACAATTGCCAGCCTATTCAAAGGATGAGGTACTACAATTAATCCGGGAGGAGGCCAATACGAATGAAAGAAATTAGTATACCGGACAAGCCAGCAGATGTTACCTGGACAGATGATCAATGGAAAGCGATTATGTCTAGCGGGCAGGACATTTTAGTTGCAGCAGCAGCAGGATCTGGCAAAACAGCTGTTTTAGTAGAAAGGATGATTCGGAAAATTGTATCCGACCAGCCGATAAATGTCGATGAATTGCTTGTTGTTACGTTTACGAATGCGTCGGCAGCTGAAATGAAGCACCGGATTGGTGAAGTATTAGAAAAGGAAATTAATGCGAATCCAACATCTCAGCATTTAAAAAGACAATTAGCGCTTCTAAATAAAGCCCATATTTCTACAATCCATTCTTTTTGCTTAGAGGTTATTCGAAAATATTATTATGTCATTGACCTGGATCCAGGCTTTAGAATTGCTGATGAAACAGAAGGGCAATTATTAAGAGATGAATGTTTAGAAGATCTGTTTGAAGAAGAATATGGAAAGGAAAATAATGTAGCATTTTTTGATTTAGTAGATGCTTTTACGAATGATCGCAGTGATGATGCTTTGCAGCGGATGATTCAAGAAATATATGATTTTTCTCGTGCTAATCCGTTCCCTTCTGCTTATTTACAGTCTTTGATCAAGATGTATGCTATCGGGGAAGATACAGCATTAACGGAATTACCGTTCATGAAGCATTTAATCGATGATGTGGACCTACAACTAGAAGGAGTAAGGAAGCTGCTTGAGTATGGCTATGAATTGACAAAGCTTCCGGGAGGTCCAGCGCCGCGTGCAAGCAATTTCCTAGAGGATTTGGACTTAGTGTCTATTCTTGAAAAAGCAAAGGGTCAATCTTGGGAAACGTTATATGAGGCAATGCAGTCACTGAAATTTTCTCGGGCAAAGCCTTGTAAAGGAGAGGAATATGATCCTGCCCTTGTAGAAGAAGGACAGAGAATAAGAGACCGTGCGAAAAAAATATTGCAAGAACTGCAAAGTGAGCTTTTTACAAGAAAGCCACAGAGCTTTTTAAAGGATATGGCTGAGATGAGGCAACATGTTGAGACACTTGTTTATCTTGTCGAAGCTTTTGGAGAAAGGTTTCAACAAATAAAAATCGATAAAGGATTAGTGGACTTTGCTGATTTAGAGCATTATTGTCTAGCAATTCTAAGTCGTTCAGAAGAAAAAGAACTAATTCCATCAGAAGCCGCATTATTTTATCGAGCTCAATTTAAAGAAGTCCTTATAGATGAGTACCAGGACGTAAATTTAGTTCAGGAATCTATTCTAAAACTAGTGACAAAGGATAGCGAAGCAGAAGGAAATCTTTTTATGGTTGGGGACGTAAAACAAAGTATATATCGGTTTCGATTAGCGGAACCAAACTTATTTTTAGCCAAATATCTTCGTTTTCAAGAGCGGGAGGATGCTGGCTTTAAAATCGATTTAGCGAAAAACTTTCGAAGTAGAAAAGAAGTGTTAGAAGGAACGAACTTTCTCTTTAAGCAAATTATGGGAGTGAAGGTAGGCGAAATTGAATACGATGAAAGTGCTGAATTAAAGCTAGGTGCGAGTTATCCAGAAGAAAAACCTTATCCGATTGAAGTTGCATTAGTAAATCAAAGCGCTGATTCTAGTGAAGATAGTGAAATGGATGGAGAGTCAACTGGTATCAATGCAGCAGAACTGGAGCAATCACAATTGGAGGCAAGAGTTATTGCCGAAAAGGTTAAAGAGTTATTTGAAACAAACCAAGAGGTATATGACGCAAAACAAAAAGCATATCGACCAATTCGTTATAAGGATATGGTCATTTTACTACGATCCATGACATGGGCTCCGCAAATTATGGAAGAATTAAAGCAGTATAATATACCGACCTATGCTAATTTAACAACCGGCTATTTTGAATCAACAGAAGTGGATATCATGATGTCTTTACTAAAGGTGATAGATAATCCGTATCAAGATATTCCCCTTGCATCGGTTCTTCGCTCCCCGATTGTTGGGTTATCGGAAGAGGAGTTAAGTAAATTGCGAATTGCGAAAAAGCAAGGAGCTTTTTATGAAGCTATTCAGGCGTATATCCATATGAACAGGATGAAAGAAGAAGCGCTATATGAAAAAATCAGACCGTTTTTTGATAAATTGGCTGATTGGCGTTCGGAGGCAAGAAGAGGAGCCTTATCGGAACTGATTTGGAAGCTGTATCGTGAAACGTATTTTTATGATTTTGTTGGGGGATTACCAGCAGGAAATCAACGTCAGGCGAATTTGCGTGCACTTTATGATAGAGCTCGTCAATATGAAGAGACGTCGTTTCGTGGTTTATTCCGCTTTCTTCGCTTCGTTGAAAGAATGAGAGATCGAGGTAATGATTTAGGTGCTGCAAGAGCCTTAACGGAACAAGAAGATGTTATTCGAATTATGACCATTCATAGCAGTAAAGGCTTAGAATTCCCATTTGTTTTTATGGCAGGCATGGGGCGCAATTTCAATACAATGGATTTAAGAAAAAACTTTTTACTAGATAAGGATTTAGGCTTTGCTACGAAATATATTGATGCGAAAAAGCGGATATCCTACCCATCCCTTCCTCAAATTGCGTTTGCAAAAAAGAAAAAAATGGAGCTGCTTGCAGAAGAAATGCGCGTATTATATGTAGCTTTAACTCGAGCAAAGGAAAAGCTGATTTTAATAGGTGCAGTAAAGGATATCGAGAAGGCAAAACAGAAATGGTCACAGATTGCAGGACATTCGAATTGGCTTTTAAATGAATTTGATCGTGCACAAGCTAAGTCTTATTTAGATTGGATTGGTCCAGCATTAGTCAGACATCGGGACAATACATGGATCCATTTAGAAAGCTGGAGTGAAAAAGACGGAATTTCTTACCATCCATCCAATTGGGAAGTGAAAGTATTGCAAAAAGAAGCGCTTTTAACCCGATCCGTTGAGGAAGAGGAAAAGGAAGAGGCATGGTTAAATAAAATAGTAGAGGGCAAAAGAATAGAAAGTTCTTCTGCTTATAAGGAAGAACTAAAAGAAACATTTGCATGGTCTTATTCTACAAAAGAAAGTACGTCTCATCGCTCTAAGCAGTCTGTTTCTGAATTAAAACGCCAAGGGGAACTGCGAGATGCCCAGAGTGGAACAGAGCTTGTAAAGGCATGGAAGCAAACCGTGTGGAATCGACCGAAGTTTATGCAGGAAAAAAAATTAAGCCCAGCAGAAATCGGAACCGCTATGCATATGGTTATGCAGCATATAGATATAAAGGCGGAAGTTACGGAAGCTAGCCTGAAGCAATTATTAGAAGATATGGTCAGAAAGGAACTATTAACGAGTGAGCAAGTAGAAGTTATTGATATTTCCTCTATCCTATCTTTTTTCCAGTCTCCTTTAGGAAAAAGAATGCAACAAGCACCAAAGCTTGTACGAGAAATTCCGTTTAATATTGCCTATCCAGCGAGTCGAGTATATGCTGACTGGGAGGGAGAAGAAGAGCCAGTTCTCGTACAGGGGATTATTGATGTATTCTTTGAAGATGAGTTAGGCACTGTGTTGCTTGATTATAAAACAGACACGATATCAGCTCGATATAAAGGTGGATACGACGAAGCAAAACCGATATTAGAATCGCGCTATCAAGTACAAATAGAGCTTTATACAGAGGCATTGGGAAAAATATTAAAGCGAAAAATAGAAGAGAAATATTTATTTTTCTTTGATGGTGCACATGTGTTGAAACTATAAAATATTTAAAACAATAATGGAGTAAAAGAGGCTGGGATATAAGTATTCCAGCTTAAAATAAACCCGAATGATTATACGAAGATGCCAATGAAAGGCTCGTATAATCGTTTGGGCTTTTTTATTCGTTATAAAAAGGATGTTCCATGAAGTTTGTTGCTATTCCCCGCAGCCTGAATATACTTTGCTTTCCGTGGGGCTCGCGCTAAAGCAGCGGTCTGCTTCCGCCTGCAGGGTCTCAGGCTGTCTCGCTAATCCCCGTGGCGTCTACGTGTATTCAGGCTGCGGATAATAACACCATCTTTACTGAAACAGCCTTTTATAAACCAATATAAACCCGAATAATCATACGGAACTATCGTATGGTTGTTCGGGTTTATCTATGGCTGGAATACTTATGTCCCAGCCACTTTTATGCTAGTTATTACCGGCTATAGGTTGGTCAACGCCGCTGCCATCTGTATAGTTGCTGGAATTGACTGCGTTATTTGTTATAATAAATGCTCCATTATTTCCAGTCCCTGAGCCTATTGTTGCTTTTGAATTGTCTTTAGGGGAGATAAAAAGGGAATCACCGAATTGCACAATTCCTGCTCCTGTATTGACAATTTGAATCGGACCTATTATTGCAGGCATGATTCTATCCTCCTTGTAAGAAAAAATGTCAATGGAAAGATGGGTGAAACAACGATAAATTTAGTTATTTGCAACAACTGGTTGATCAAGTAAACTAGTGTCTATATAGTTACTGGCGTTCAATCCGTTGTTTGTAATGATAAAAGCTCCAGTATTGGAGGTTCCCGAGCCTAAGGTTGCTTTGGAATTTCCTTTAGGAGAAATAAACAACGAATCCCCAAATTGAACAATACCTTCCCCTACGTTAACAATTTGTACCGGACCTACGATTGCAGGCATTTTTTTACCTCCTTGTTTCGTATCATTATAGTTTGGATAGCCCTTCATTAATGAGGAGAAAGTAAGCCCCCCTCTTGTTTAAGTTTCACTTTATTGTTCCTGCTCTGGTTCAACATTGGAAAAAGGCGCCCCTGTAATATCTGTACCGGTAACAGAAACGGGACTTTCGGAGGTTGGAATATCTAATTGGCTTGGATCATTCAATTGAATCAAGTTATTCCCAACTTCTGTCGCAATAGTTTGCTCGATTTGGCGAATATGCTTAATTCTTGTTTCTGCATACATATGCCGACAATTTCCTATTTGCAATAAAGAGCAGGAAGATATTCCCGTAATATTTATATGATGAACTTTAATAATGGGTTTCATATTTTCAAAATGGCATTCTACATTTTCAGTAATTGGAATTAATGGAATAGGTTCTTTAAAGACAGCGTAGTCTTCGTAAGCTCCTTCATTTCCATAAAAGAGTTCCTTTTGCCTTTGAACGGCTAGAGCCCGAGAAATGGCTTGAAAGTAAGTAGCGTCACCAATCTCTACAATCGAAGAAAAGGATACTGTACTGACCTTGATTAAATCGACAACAGATGTACGCTGTAACATGATTAGATTTTCGGATGCATTGGAACAAAGGGACCAATTATTAGAGATTCAGCGGGTGTATCGAATGTAGAGGCTAATTGAATGGTTTCGGCATCGCCTACCAAGCAAATAGAGGAGCTTGCAACCCCAATGATATTAATATTTCCTACTTGAAGCTCTCGGTTATATACTTGAAAATTCATTCTTTTCCACTTCCCTTCATGTTATCTGGTATATGGCTTAAAAATAAATGGATTCCATTTTCCATTTCTTCTTTTAAAGCATGGATAATCGCTTCATTGGATAAATTGCCTCCGTTTTGCTTGCGATTGGCACCTTGCTGTAAATAATATTGGATTCTCGTTGGTAATTGCTTTGTGATATCCTCTTGAATAAAAGAAATATATGATTCCTCTTCGGGCATTTTTAGTTCTACTTGCTTCTTTCGAATAATCTCTGGCAGTTCTAATTGAATAAATTGATGCATTTCTTCTTCTATATCCATGGAACGATTCATCATTTGCTTTGGATCAATTGGTGGATAGAAAGGGCCATGCGGCTGATTTACTGGTCCACTTGGATTAATGGCAAGCTCTTCGATGTTGCTTAAATCTTCAGGATTAAGACCGATATTTAATGTTCCTTCCAACGTCTCCACTTTTAATTGGTCAAAGCTGTAGTCTATCCGGTCAATATGGACACTTGGTTTTTCTTTCATAGTCGTAACATCAATGGATAGTGCTGCGACTTGCTTTTCTAAATCCTTGATTCTTTTTTCAAGCAGCTGTAAGTAATTGCGCATTTTTTCACTGTATTGGTAAAAATCATAAGACATTTCTATCCCCCCTTTTTTCCTTATTATAAATCTTTTCTATTTTCGAGGAGACTGCAAGGGAACTGCAGGCGAGAAAACTGCACCTTCATCTGCTACGTCCAGTCCAGGTTCTTCTGGTTTTAGTTCGGGAGCAGATTCCGTGAATCCCCCTGTATTATATAAATACGAGGCAGGTTTAATAATGCCTGCACTGCCTATCTGTAATACGGAGGAGTTGGAAATACCTCCAATTTTAATCGTATTTATGACTATGGATTGTTGGATAAAATAATTCATTTACACATCACCTTTTAGTCTTCTTACGCATTTGCTGCGATTGGCTGATCCAGTCCATCGTTATCATACGTATTAGTAGAACTGCGATAATTAGTAACCTTTAATCCATCACCTGTATTAAAAGAGCCTGATCCAGAAAAAGTTTTAGCATTAGAGATAGGCATCATTTTGTACACATCGCCAATATTAAAAATAGAGCTACCTCCCACTGAAATAACTTGAGCTACTCCAACAATTGCTGGCATATTCAACATCCTTTATACAATATTCTTATACATACTATGGAATTTAACAGAATGGGTGATACATTTACCTAGATAGATAAATTCTTCTCCTAATTAACTTATTCTTATGAATGGTTGTACTATGACAAGAAATCTGTCCCATAAGCAAGAGGGAAATAACTGCGCTAGTAGATAGTTAATAATCTTGAGAAATTGTCTATTTTTCTATTTGGAAAAAACATTTAGAAAGTTTATAATTTTCTTAAATGATAGTAATGAAAATGGGGGGAAAGAAATGAAGATTGCAACGGTTGCGTTAGATGACAAAGTATTTATAGGTATAGTAGAGGAAATGGGGATACTAGCTTTAAATGATGTAGAGGAAAAGCGTACGGGAAGACGATCATATGGAGAAGACCTTGTTACATGCATAGAACAAGAAGGATTCTTGGAAAAGGTGAAAGATTTAATTCATTGGGTAGAAGAACAAAATGATAAAGCTAATTTTTATATCCCAATGGAAAAGGTGACGTTTCTAGCACCTATTCCTAGACCAAGAAAAAATATCTTTTGTATTGGAAAAAATTATGTGGAACATGCCATTGAAATGGGAAGTAAAGAGGACATTCCAGAGCATGTAATGGTCTTTACGAAAGCTCCTACAACCGTTATTGGACATATGGATGGCATTCTGGAGCATAATGAAGTAACGGAACAACTTGATTATGAGGGTGAACTTGCTGTTGTGATTGGAAAAAGAGGGAAAGGAATTGAGCAAGAGGAGGCATTAGATTACATATTTGGTTATACGATTTTAAATGATATTACCGCTAGAGATTTGCAGAAGAAACATAAGCAATTTTTTATTGGGAAAAGTTTAGATACGAGTGCTCCGACAGGACCATGGATTGTGACAAGTGACAGTATTCCAAATCCGAATGAATTAAATATTACTACAAAGGTAAATGGAGAAATTAGACAGCAATCTAATACAAAACATTTTATATTCCCAGTGGAAGAGGTAATCAGTGTATTGTCTAAAGGAATGACTTTAGAGCCTGGTGATATTATTGCAACAGGAACACCTGCTGGAGTGGGGAAAGGATTTAATCCGCCACGTTTTTTAAAAGGTGGGGATTCGATTGAAATTGCAGTTGAAGGAATCGGCACCCTTTTTAATAAAGTAATAAAGGACGTATGATGTTTCGCGAATAGAAGGAAGATTACGATATGTGTTAAAATAATGGAGAAAAGGAGGGAGATATATGAGTTCTACAGATGCTCATGTACTGACATGGATTATCGGACTAGTTCTATTTGCCATATCATTCGGTTTACATAAAGCTGGAAAAGAAAAGGGAAGTAAAATCCTCCATATGGTGTTGCGTGTCGTATACATTCTGATTATTGGTTCCGGAATTGGCTTACTTGCAAAAACAGGCATGGATTTCATGCACACGATAAAAATGCTAGTCGGCATTTGGGTGATTGGGATGCTTGAAATGGTTCTTATTCGCACAAAAAAAGGCGAAAATACGAAAACGCTGTGGATTTTATTGGTTATTTCCTTTATTCTCGTGTTGGTAATAGGATATAGTATTTAATGCTTTAGAGTCTTAAGAGGTTGGGACGTAAGTATTTCAAACAATAGTAAAAACGAACATTAATACGCATTAATGTTCGTTTTTATATTATTGAAAGAAGGTTTAAAAAAGTCTTTTGTTATTACCCGCAGTCTGAATACACTTCGCTTTCCATGAGGCTACGCTTACCTCCTCGGCTTGGGAGTGACCCCAAAAAAATCTTTAGAAAAAACTTTAAGAAACGAAGTGAAATGCAGCGGAGGACGCTCGACTCCTGCGGGAAATAGAGGAAAGGATGAGACCCCGCAGCGCAGCGAGGAGGCTCAGCTTCCTCCCCGGCACATCGTGCGTCTGTAGCGCAATGGAACGACATAGTTTTACACTTGACTATATTTAAAAACATAGATAACCATCATGAGAAAGTAGCTTTATTTAAGAGTGAAATTAGAGATTGTTCGTCTTTGCAGTTTGGTTATTTAGTTTCGTCCCGGCCTCTTTTTTCAAAAAATATTAATACTGCTCAGCGTTAAAAAGTATTGGGAGAAATGGAGGCAATACATGAAGGTACTTACCATGAATATTGGAATACTTCTACTCCTTTGTATAGGAGCTTTATATCAAGCCTTTAGAACAGATGCATGGAATTTTGCTATGCTATTATTTCTTTTCGCAATTATTCTTGGATTCTATTTTCTTGTACCTGTGTTTAAAAGAAAAAGCATTCCCTTTTTATTCATTTTGATTCTTCTTGATATAACGCTGCTTGCAACAGAAGTTGAGCTACACGGCTATCTCTTTCTATTATTGCTTTATTTTACGATGGAAGTTGGTAGATACGTATCAACAAATTTTTTCCGTATGATTATTTGCTCATTGTTTTTGATAAATAACGCAATAGGAATTATTATATCATCCTATCCCCCTTTTATTTGGATCACTCTTTTTCTGTTGATCTCCTATTTACTCATTCGTTTAAACGAGCTAGATAAAGATTATCAACAAATCAGAGATACATATGAATCTTTATTAAATGATTATCGTATACAAAAAAGACAATCCTATCATAATGAACATGCGGCAAGAGTGGAGGAAAGAAATCTCATTGCTAGAGAAATGCATGATTCCGTCGGTCATAAGCTGACAGCATTAATGATGCAAATTGAGCAATTTTTGATTAAAGAGAAAAAGGAACAATATGTGATTTTAAAGAATATGACAGAGGAATGCTTAGAAGAAACAAGAAAAGCGGTTCGACTATTACAAGTGGAGGAACCTGGTGGAATTGCTTCTATTATTGCACTTATTAAAAAATTGGAAAGCGAAAACAATATTTACGTGCACTTTACAACGAAACAAGGAGTACTTCAAGTTAATCTAAGTAATAAACAAAGTGCTGTTCTCTACCGCACTATTCAGGAAGGTATAACTAATGCCATGAAATATGGAAGCTCGAAGGCTGTCCATATAACGTTAGGTGTTTCTCCAATTGGATATCTAACTTTTGAGATTAAAAATCCATATATTCATAAGCACCCGTTTCATTATGGTTTTGGCTTAGAAAACATGACAAAAAGAATAGAAGAGGAACAAGGGAAATTAGAGGTTCTTCAATTAGACGGAGAATTTATCCTGCAAGGAAAAATTCCTGCTGGGGGGAAGAAAAATGATTCGCGTGTTAATTGCTGAGGATCAAGCAATAGTCAGAAATGGATTAAAGATGATTATTGAGCAAGACGAAGAAATCCAAGTTGTTGCGGAAGCAGAAAACGGAAAAGAAGTATTGTCTTTATTAGAAAAAACAATTGTGGATATTGTCCTTATGGATATTCGAATGCCGATTATGGATGGTATGGAAGCAACGAAACGAATTCGCCAGCGATATCAGCAAATAAAAATACTTATCCTTACTACTTTTAACGATGAGGAATATGCAATACAGGCTTTTCAAGAAGGAGCCAATGGATTCCTGCTCAAGACGACAGATAGCGTTACCTTAGTAAATAGCATAAAGAGCTGTTTATTAGGTGGAATTTCGATACATGACCAAGTAGCAGCCAAATTAATGCCTAAGCTTTTAAAGAAAGAGGCCAATCAGGAGAAGGTGTTAAGCAACAATCAGATCATTCCTTTGACGAAGCGAGAAATAGATATTGTGAAAAGGATTGGACAAGGAAAAACCAATAAAGAAATTTCCAGTGAATTATTACTATCCGTTGGAACAATAAAAAATCACATTACCCAAATTTTAGCTAAATTAGAATTAAGGGATCGCACCCAATTAGCAATCTTTGCAGTGAGGAATGATTTTATTTAATAGCTGATGCTAATTCGAATAAAAGGCGTGTCCAGTATTCAACCAATTACCATCATGGTGATTACTGACACGCTTTTTTTACGATTGTTTTAACGGATATTCCTCTTCGATTATTTTCGTTACTTTGACTTCGCTAATTCGCCGATCCACAATCTCTTCTACCTGGAATTCAAAGTTCTTGAAAGAAATAGTTGGTTTTTCCTGTTCATTCGGAATATAACCAATCTTGCTGATCAGAAAACCACTCAACGTGTCATAAATTTCAATCGGTAAAGTGATTTTTAATAGCTCCTGTACATCATCTAGACTAATAGTCCCTTGGAGGATATAGATGTGTTCACCAATAATTTTAATCTCAGGAGGCTTCGGTTCATCGTATTCATCAAAGATATTTCCAACGATTTCCTCAATTAAATCCTCCATTGTAACAATTCCGTCCGTTCCACCATATTCATCGACGACAATGGCAAATAGGATGTTGTTTTTTTGCATCTGTATAAATAATTCATCTGTTCTCTTCGATTCCAATACGAAGTAAGGATTGCGAATAATATCACTCAATTGAAAGGAGACATTTTCTTTGCCTACATAGGCTAAAAGATCTTTTGAATGAAGAATACCAATAATATTATCCATATTCTCTTCGTATACTGGGTAGCGTGTATACATTTCACGATTTACGAGAGCAGTAATCTCCTTTAACGTATAATCAGAAGGAATCGCTACCATATTAGAACGATGGGTCATAATATCTGTGACATTTTTATTATCAAATTCAAAAATATTATGAATCATCATTCGTTCATCTTCGTCAATATTTCCTTTTTCATTTCCTACATCAATCATCATTTTTATATCTTCTTCTGTTACTTCCTCGTCCTCATCATCTGGCCTAACTCCAAATAAACGAGCTACCGTGTTGGTAGAGAAGGTTAAAAAAGCGACAAAAGGTGCTGTTATTTTGGAAAGTACCGTTAATGGACTTGCAGCGAACATAGCAATTCCTTCTGCTTTTCTCAAAGCAACTCGTTTAGGAACTAATTCACCAAAGACAAGGGTGAAATAGGATAGCAGTAAAGTAATTACAATGACAGAAATAGAATCAAGCAATCTTTGTGAGAGAGGAACTCCCATTGTTATAAATAAATCTGATAATTGACCTGCAAAGCTGTCAGCAGCAAAAGCACTAGCGAGAAAGCCAGCCAGCGTAATCCCGATTTGGATGGTAGCTAAAAATTTACTTGGCTCTGATAGGAGATTATAAACTATTTTAGCCTTCTTATGACCTGTATCAGCCATATGTTTTATTTTATTATCATTTAAGGAAATGAGCGCAATTTCTGCTGCGGCAAAGAAAGCATTTAAAGCAATTAAGATGACTAGGACTAAAATGCCCAAATTCTTCAGCTCCTTTCCAACGGCTTGTTTCCTATTTGTTTTACCCTTTATTATGGAAAGTATGCTTTTGTAAAAGGATTTGATTTATCAGAAGCAATTTAAAAATCAATTATGACTAGAGTCATTTTATTTTTGAAAAGAAATGACCTTTAGGTATAGGAATCGCTGTGTTTTTTCATTATTCTGTATATAGAAAGGATGATGAGCATTGTTAGAAATCATGAATCTATCTAAATCTTATAAACAGAAGCAAGTGGTGAATTCCGTTAATTTATATTTAGAGAAAGGAGAAATTGTTGGATTACTTGGACCGAATGGTGCTGGAAAATCTACGACTATTTCCATGATATCCTCTTTAATTTCCCCTGAAGTTGGAGATGTACGGCTTAATAATGAAAGCATATTAAAAACACCCCAGAAGTTACGAAAGATACTTGGAGTCGTTCCACAGGAAATTGCCGTTTATATGGATCTATCAGCACGGGAAAATCTCCTGTTCTTCGGAAAAATGCATCGGATACCTAGAAAAATTTTACAAAAGAGAGTGGATGAAGTTCTCGATATTATCGGTTTAAAGGAACGAGAAAAGGATTTAGTTAAAACCTTTTCAGGTGGAATGAAAAGGAGATTAAACATTGGAGTTGCTCTCATACATGAACCAGAGATCATCATTATGGATGAACCAACCGTCGGGATTGACCCGCAATCAAGAAATTATATATTAGAAACAGTTAAAAGACTAAATAAAGAAAAACAAATGACGGTACTCTACACGAGTCACTATATGGAAGAAGTGGAATTTCTATGTAATCGGATTTACATTATGGATCATGGGGAGATTATTGCTTCCGGAACAAAAGAGGAGATTAAAAACATTCTATCTGCAGAAACCGCGATAAATATTAGGGTGGAAATGGTAAAACACGAATTTGCAGAAGCACTCCGTCAGCATGAAAATATTAAAAACATCTCTATTCAACAATCCGTGATTACGGTTATCGTACCAAGACAAGTAAATTTATTAAAAGATCTATTACGAATTGCCGAAGAGCAGAAGACAAATGTACTCTCTGTAAATATTGAGACACCAACATTAGAAGATGTTTTCTTGCACTTAACAGGGCGTCAATTAAGAGATTAGGAGGGTGCTCTCATGCTTTGGCAAATGATAAAGAAAGAACTATTGATGATTTGGAGAAGACCTAGGGAGCTTATTGTTTTATTGCTCATGCCTTTTGTGCTTATTACTATACTTGGTAGTGCGTTAGGGGCATTGGATAATAACGGCGAAGTGGAAGTGCATGCAAAGCTTGCTGTTGTAGTGGAGGATGAAGCAAATCAAGGGCAGCAAGAAGCGATAGATTTAGTGAACCAATCAAATAGAAGTGAACAGGAAAAGAGAGAGAAAACAGCACTTATTCAATCCCTTCAACCAATTAAGACATTTATTAATGAAGTAGGTGAAAATCCAGAATTAAAGAACATTCTATCTATTACGGAATATAGTGACCGGACAAAGGTAAAGGAAAAGGATTTTGATGGTGTGCTGGTTATTCCAGAAGGATTCACTGCTGAATTTTATGCAAATATGTTAAAGGAAGAGGCAAATATTCCTGCTTGGACATTAATGACAAAGGAAAAGCAATCCCTTCAGGTAACCATTATTCAGGATATTATCACTAATTATCAAAAAGAGTGGGTATATCTAAAAACTGCCCAAGAGCTTCAATTGGATTATTCAGCATTAGTAAATATAAAGACAGACGAACAAATTAAAAATTTCGAAAAGAAAAAAGAAATTAGTGCATTTGCTTACTATGGAGTGGGAATGTGTGTGATGTTTGTATTTTATATTTCTACAACCGTAGCAGGTCTCGCTTATCAGCAAAAGGAAGAGCTTATGTATGAGCGAATAATACTAGCAAATGTTCCAAAAATCGTATTTTTTGCAGGGGTTTTTATCGCAGCATTTATTCTATCCTTTTTACAGCTAACTATTTTGTTTAGTTTGACAGCTTCTATTTACGGAATAGTTTTTCCTAGTATCCTGAACCATTTAGTGGTTACCCTGACTGTAAATGTAATGGCTGCAACATTTTCAACATTTGCAACAGCGATTTCATTTGCTGTCAATTCGCGAAATGTGGAAAGTATTCTATCTTCCTTAATTGTTCCTATCATCGCCTTTATCGGAGGGAGCTTTTTTGATGTAAGTGCAATTGGTGGGTTTATGGAGACATTGGGAGAATATTCTCCAGGAGGAGCAGCGATTACTGCTTATTTAAAGGTATATCAAGGCTATTCCCTAGTAGATTTATGGGGGCAGATTAAGGCTATCTTACTGTTTTCTGTTACATTGCTCTTGATTAGTGTCATTATCTTGAAGAAAAGAGGGGGAATTCGATGAATGCTGTACTATGGGGGAAATGCAAAACATTTATGAGAAAACCAGGTGGATTTATTATAACCTCCCTAATATGTATCGTATTTGCTTATTTAGTCGGCATTTCTTCCTTTACAAAAGTAGAGGTACCAATTTATACAGATCGGTCGGAAAAAGCAACGGATATTGTAAAAGCATTAAATAAAAGTGAGACTTATTCGTTTGTTCCCTATTCAAAAGAAGAAGTAGAGGAACAGTTAGCTGAAGGAAAAACGGATGTAGGAGTATCCCTAAATGAAGGTACCTATACGATTTTCAGAGTAGCCGAAACCTCCAATATATTAATGGTCCAAAATTATCTACACACCTATTATACTAATATGCTTAAGGAACAAGCGTTAATAAATGGAGCGGCGAATAAAGAAGACGCAGAAAGAGTGCTCGCTAGTAATAAAGAAAACCCAATAATTCCCGTGTCAAATGAACAAGCACTAACAGAAGAAGAGACTAGTTACAGTCAGTCACTGCAGGCATTATTTGGATTTACTTTATTTTTTTGCATATATACTGTCTCTTTTACGGTAATAGAAATATTGAGAGATAAGCAAAATGGGATATGGGATCGATTCATTTTGTCATCTACATCAAAAGCTCAAATCTATTTTGGACATTTATTATTCAGCTTTTTAGTAGGCTATGTACAAATAGTAATGATCTTTCTTCTCTTTAGATATGGGTTAAATATTGATTTTAATGGACAGTTTTATTTGGTGTATGTATTAATCATTCCCTATTTATTTTCGATTGTGGCATTAACGATTCTTCTTACAGGCTTAGTGAAAACAGCAAGTCAGTTCAATGCTGTTATTCCATTGGTGTCGGTCAGTTTCGCTATGCTTGGAGGAGCTTATTGGCCAATCGAAATCGTTACATCGAAAATAATGATTCTTTTATCTAAATTTATTCCAATCACTTATGGTATGGAATTATTAAAAAAAGGCATTATCGAAAGTGCATCTTGGATTGAAATTCTCGTACCTGCAGGAATTCTCTGTTTAATGGGGACTGTTATGTTAGGAATAGGTATTCAGCTAATTGAAAAAAGACATGTGTAGATGTGTAGGAAGAGGATGAGAAAGAATATTTCGAAAAAATAATAAATAGTGTATAATAAAAGGAAATAAATAACATTTATTAAAAGGAGCTGAAACATTTGCTGAAAAAAATAGTTAAAGCATATTTATATGTTGTCGTTCTTCCTGTTACGTTATTAATCTCTGTAATTTTTGAACCAAGTGGTAATCTCGTTCAGTTAACGAATGACACAATTAGAGATATGTAACAGCAAATGATAGATGTTTTTTATAAGTGTCTGTCCATAAAGGCAGATGCTTATTTCTTTAAAAGATACCATTTTCTCTATCAAAACGCAGACTTTCCAATCATAAATTAGTAATAAGCAAAGGATTATTAAGGAGATTGCATGAAAAATATATATATCATTTTAGTAACATTTACAATAGAAACAGTGATAATTTGGGTCGTATCATTAATATTAGGATGGAAATTTATCGACACCATATTTTTAGGCAGTTTATTGCTTTTTGGAATTGTTTATCTCATCCGCTTATATATTCATCAAACGAATACAGCCTTTAACGCAAATATAGCAGGCTGGACATGGGAGGAAGCAGGAATTGGTCCTTTTCGTTTCCGCGTTTCTCCAATTATTCTTGGATTTATTTTATATATAGTTGTTAGTTTTTGGTCACTTTGATAACTTATCATTCTTATTTTTTTTAGCAAAGAAAAAAGTTGAGCGAGTTTAATATGGATATTTAGCAAATAAATAGTACAGGAAGCGGAAAGAATGATGACTTTAGAACATGAAATATATAACTGTTATTGCAGAGGACCTCCAACTAGTTTTTTTGATAAATAACTAAATAGAGGAGGAATAAAAATGTTAGAGACAAGGTTTTACAGATACTTAGAAGAGCTAAATGAGAAGTTTGCTGGATGGATTTTTCTAGCATCCATGATAAAGGCAGAATCCAAACCAGTTTGCTTTCCTGGTCTTATGAGGCTGGGACAAAATTAAATAGCCAACCTGTAAAGACGAACCATCCTTAATTTAGCTCTTATGACAGAAAATTCACATGGCTATTAGGAGGTTTTTTCCTTTTTTTCTAGAATGGTAGAAAAAGAGATGAGTAGGAAGGAGTGATTTAAATGGTCGGTGAAGAAATCGTTACGATAAAAGATTTACGGAAAAATTATGGAGAGAAGGAAGTACTAAAAGGAGTTGATCTTCATGTGTATCGAGGAGAGATTATTGGATATATAGGTCCAAATGGTGCGGGCAAGAGTACTACCGTTAAAATTATCCTTGGTATTGAAGGGAATTATCATGGAGAGGTAAGACTGTTTGGGAAAAATATTAATGAAGATTCTATTGAATATAAGCGCAAAATCGGTTATGTACCGGAAATAGCAGAGGTATACGATAATCTAACTGCGTATGAGTATTTAACCTTTATCGGTCAGCTATATGGAATGAGTGCTGATTTTATTGATCATAAGGCGAAGAGATTAATGGAACTGTTTGGAATAGGAGAGGTATATCATTCGCGAATCTCCTCTTATTCAAAAGGGATGCGTCAAAAGCTGTTAATTATATCAAGTGTTTTGCATAATCCAGATATTCTTTTTTTAGACGAGCCAATCAATGGACTTGATGCGAATAGCGTGATGGTGTTTAAGGAGATTCTTGCCCAGTTTGCATCAAGTGGAAAAACAATATTTTATTCGTCACACATAATGGACGTAGTAGAAAAAATAAGCAGTAGAATCATTTTATTGAACGATGGAAAGATTGTGGTAGATGGAAGCTTCAAAGAGTTGCAAACACAAAATGAACAGGGTAGCTTGGAAGGAATCTTTAATCAACTAACTGGGTTTAACAACCATAAAGAAATAGGCGAATTCTTTGTATCCATTGTGCAAGAGGTACAATCATGACGGAATTTACTATATTAAAGTTCTTTGACCGTTTTGAGGGTTTATTTTTGAAAATAGGTATCGATTATTCCGTGTTAAGAACGATTTTACAAGTGAAATTGACAATGGATCAACGTAAGCTTCCAACCATCTTCTCCCAATCTAATCAGAAAAAAGAAAAGAAAGAAGATAAATATGCCTATATAAAATCGTTATGGCTGTATGCTTTTATGGGGTTGATTCTTATTCCATTGATGGCCTTCGGTGATAATTACTTATTTCAAATGAGCATTTCTTTCGGAATTATTTTATTTCTGGTCATGACCTCGATGATTTCTGATTTTTCAGGTGTTTTGTTAGATGTTCGGGATAAACATATACTACATACGAAACCAATTAATAGGCGCACAATTAATGCAGCAAAAGTGTTGCACATTATGATTTATCTCTCTCAATTGACGATAACTATTACACTTATTCCGTTAGTTGTAAGTCTCATTAAACAAGGATTTATCTTTTTTCTTATGACGGTTGTTTTACTTATTTTAGCAAATTTATTTATTGTTGTTATTACGGCATTACTATACGTGGCTATCCTTCGATTTTTTGATGGAGAAAAGCTAAAGGATATGATTAATTACGTACAGATTGGTTTGTCTATTGTCATTATGATAGGGTACCAGGTTGTCATTCGAAGCTTTGAATTAGTTGATTTAAATATTGTGTATCAAGTACACTGGTGGCATGTTTTCATTGTTCCAATGTGGTTTGCAGCACCATATGAGTGGATATTGAATGGCAATTTCGAGACGATGATTATTGTGCTTGCCGCTCTTGCGATGATTTTACCTATTGTTGCGATTATCATTTATGGAAAGCTTATTCCTAGCTTTGAGAAAAATTTAGAAAAGCTAACTAGTCAAAGTAAAGCGAAAAAGAGCAATGTCTCAAAACTGGGAGAACTGCTATTACCACTTCTTTTTAACAACAGGGAAGAAAAAGCATTCTACCAATTTACTGGGCAAATGATTAGCCAAGAAAGAGATTTTAAATTAAAGGTATATCCATCATTAGGTTTTTCGATTGTTATTCCCTTTTTATTTCTTTATAGTGGAACGAATTTGGAAGACATTTCATTTTCAACAAGTTCCTCGTATTTAACGATTTATTTTACGATGATCAATATTCCGACCATTATTTTTATGATGAGGTATTCAGGGAAATTTAAAGGTGCATGGATTTTTACGATTCTTCCAATCTCAGATTTTTCTTTGTATTACAAAGGAGCGTTAAAAGCGCTAATTATTAAATTGTATTTACCCATCTATTTTTTATTAAGCATTGTATTTTTGTTTTTGTTTGGCATTCGAATTATTCCTGATTTGTTAGTGGTTTTTATCTCTGCTTTTCTCTATTCGGTTATTTGTTACGGATTGCTAGATAAAGAAGTGCCTTTTTCCATGTCTTTCGATTCAGGGGCGAACCAGCAAAGCTGGAGGTTGTTTATGCTGTTACTGCCGATACCTATTTTTGCAGGAATTCATTATATTAGTATATCTCTTCCGTTTGGTGTTTATATATATGGGGTACTGCTTTTCTTTGTTAATCTTATCTTTTGGAAGAAGATACAAAGGAAAGGAAGTACTTATTCGAAGACAGTCTATTAGTAAAATGCTGGCATTGTAAAAATGGAATATAACAATTAGGACTATTTTGCTTAGAAAAAATAGCAGAGGAGCATAACATCATGGAAGAGGAACAACTAAAAATATTTGATGAAAACAGAACACCAATCGGGACTGCTGCCCGTAGCGAAATACATAAAAAGGGTTTATGGCATGAGACCTTTCATTGTTGGATTGTATCTGAACAAGATGGACAAGCATACCTTTATTTGCAAATTAGAAGTCCTTTAAAAAAGGATTATCCAAATCTTTTAGATATAACGGCTGCAGGGCACCTACTAGCACATGAAGAGGCTAAAGATGGTGTAAGAGAGATGGAAGAAGAAATTGGCATCCGAGTAGAAATGGATGAGTTAATCTACTTAGGTGTTTTCCATTATGAAATGAATAATGGAGATATTTTGGATAAGGAATTTGCCCATACTTTTTTATATAAAAGGACTATAGATTTTCAGGATTTTCGTTTGCAAGAAGAGGAAGTAGCGGGCATTGTATCCACTAAACTAGCTGATTTTTATGATTTGTGGAAGGGTGGAAAAGAATTAATTGAAGTGAATGGATTTGAAGTAAATGAAAGGGGAGAAAGAATCACGATTCATCGTAAAGTTGGGCGAGAAAGTTTTGCTCCTCATCCAATTTCTTATTACAAGCGATTAATTCAAGTCTTTAAAGAGATTGTGTAAGATTTGAGCCAATTATATATCACCGAATGCAAAATAGAGCGAATAAACACTTCCATCCTCATCAATATGGGGAGGGTAGGAATCAATTAAAATAAGCTAGGGGAAACAGAAAACCAGTTTCTCCTAGCTTATAAATTGAGTTAGCCTCTTACAAATAATACACTTTGAACATGATATCCTGTGGATGATTCCCGAATTTCTTTCCAAAAAGGGTGGCGCCACCTACACATTCAGCATCTTCTTTCACTTCAATGCGAAACGTCCAGCGATCACAATTGTCATCCAGATCATTGATGGTTACAGATGAAATAGGGTCTCCATCAATATACGTACCATGGTTTGTGATTCGAAGTGTTTTAAGAAGTCCATATTGGTTTAGATTATGTGGCCACCATTCTGGGGTAAGCTTACCTCTTGTATCTGCAAAGTCTCCAGGACTTCTCCATGTCCCTAGTTCCAGCCCATTTAAGGAAAAGGTAATATCGGAAGGCCAATTGTCATTAGAGAATGGAAATTCAGAACACATCTCTAAACTAATTTCAAATTGCTGAATGTTTTCTTCCTTTTTTAAAAAGTTAGGAATTGTGTATTGGATAAAGCCTTGGGTAAACCACAGAATTTCTGCTTCCACTCTTTTCGGATCCATAAATAGCTTCGGTTCGTCCACTCTGCCAATAAAATCCTTATCAGAAGCCAATCCACATGTTGGCTTTAAATCATAATCTGTGTAATGACCGATTGGAACAGAGGTCTCATAAGAAGCGAAAGAATGATAGATTTTCTTCGGAAAGTTGATTTCGATATGGTCCACCTTCAACATGGAAATCTTCTGTAAACCTGATTTACCTGGTACTTTTTCTGTTTTTATCAATCCAGCAGCCTCTAATTTTTTTACATGTTTTGTTACAATGGCACTGCTGATGCCCAATTCCTTGGCAAGTTCTTTTATATTCATTTTATTTTTAGACAGTAACTGAATAATTGTCATGCGAACTTCACTTGCTAAAGCTTCATACACTACTAAAGAGGATTTATCGATCCCCAATTGCATATAGACCCCTTCTTTCAGAATGTTTGGTTAACTATAAAGTTTCCTTCTTGTACAAAAGATAACATGGAAATTAATCTCTGTAAATAATTTCTTTCCAAATAAAAATTGATTAACAAATAAGTTAATATTTTGTTTAAAAAATAAATAAGGTTTATACAGTTATTATCTTAAACGATATCGAATTATCTATTTTTTAATATGTCCTCCTAAAGAATTACTCATCTTTAAAACTATGATTGGCTGTAATTTGTGAGAAACGTTTAATTATATTTCTTTATATGGAATTTTCCAATAATTTGATAAAATGGTTATAGGTTAATGTGGACAGGATGGTGACAATTTTGAATACAAGTAAAACGATTTACCTTATTCGCCATTGTGAGGCATATGGTCAACAAGCGGAAGCTCCATTAACTGCTAGCGGGAAGAGACAAGCGAATGACTTAGCGAATTTTTTAAAAGAGGAAGGCATTCAATTGATCCTCTCTAGTACGTCTCTTCGTGCATATGAATCCGCTAAGCCATTAGCTGAAAGACTCCAAATACCGATTCAAAATGAGGAGCGCTTGATAGAAAGAAAGCTTAGTAGTCGTAATTTAAATAATTGGCAATCTTTATTGGAGCAGTCTTTTACAGATTTAGAGATTGCATACGAAGGTGGAGAATCCAGTAGACAAGCGATGACAAGAGCAACAGACATTATGAAGGAGTGTCTTCAAAGACAAGAGAATAGGTTTGCGATGGTGACACATGGGAATTTGCTTGCATTAATGTGGAAATATGTTGATCCTTCAGTCGGTTTTATAGAATGGAGCAAGCTTTCGAATCCTGATGTCATTCAAATTAATTACCATTCAGATAGGGTATCAGTTAAACGAATATGGGGGGATAACGATTGAAGGAAGAGAGGAAGTGCCATCGACCATTTGGAGTCTATGGAATTCTTGTAGAAAAGGATAGATTGCTAGTTATACATAAGAAGAGGGGGCCATATGCCAATCGTTTTGATTTACCTGGTGGGAGTTTGGAGCAAGGAGAAAGTTTAGCGATGGCAATGAGAAGAGAGTTCTTAGAAGAGACAGGGATAGAAATAGAAATACAGAAGCAAATTGGGATGGCTGATTTTATGTTCCCTTGTAACTGGAGGGAATTTACACATATTTACCATATCGCTGCATTTTACACAGCTAGAAAAATAGGTGGGAAAATTACAGTTCCAGAGCAATTTGATGGGCAAGATTCGTTAGGAGCTGAATGGGTTTCTTTAGAAAATATATCTATCTATAACGCATCGCCACTTGTATTAAAGGCTGTAGAATGGATACAAACAGGATCACTCGGATTAGAGGTAACATGCTTTGCAGAATGGGAGGTAAAAAAAACTTCCATATAGAAAGGAGAGAGTACATATGAACATAAGAAAAGCAAAAAGTGAGGATGCCAAAGGAATTGCAAAAGTACATGTAGATAGTTGGAGAACAACCTATAGGGGGATAGTTCCGGATACCTATTTGAAGGCACTTAATTATGAGGAAAAAGAAAAAATCTGGAAAAGGGCTATCCCGACAGGTAGTGTCTTTGTTGCTGAAAATGAAGAGGGTCAGATTGTTGGGTTTGCAAATGGTGGAAAAGAAAGAAGTGGACAGTATACAGGTTATGAGGGAGAGTTATACGCCATTTATCTTTTGGAAGCCTATCAAGGAAAAGGAATTGGCAGCTCCCTCGCGAAAAAAGTTTTCGAATATTTAAAAGAAATAGGGTTTAATAGCATGATTATTCGTGCTTTAGAGGAAAATCCAGCTTGTAAGTTTTATGGAGCCATTGGTGGAAAAAGAATGGGGACAGAAGAGATAGAAATTGGTGGCAAAGAGTTTGCCGAAGTCGTATTCGGATGGAATCTGGAGTAGTGTGATAAGACATTTACGTGAAGTTTGGTGTACTAAAAGTATTTATCATTAGATAATTTAAATCCTAAAGGCAATTTTCATTAGGATAAATAAGGCTATAAGCCATTTTAAAGCAAAAAAATATTAGTTTCCCGAGGTGTCCTACTCGTAAAAGGAGAAGGAAGCGGGCGCCTCGGAAAACCAATTCACTTTCTGTATTTTTGCATGATGCTACTATTTTAGGTTTTTCTAAAGGGATAACTATTTAAGACGATAGCTTCTCCACAATCATTCGCTTTCCAGTATTTAAGGTAAACTCAAAGCGGTCGGTATTTTTTTCATTATAGATAAAATGGTGATTCACACTGCAAAGGTCTTCCTCATTATCAAAAATCATCATATTAACGCCACTCTTGCGCTTTTCGTCTTTTAAAAAAGTAAGATGATTATAACAGTATATACAATCATAAATAGAGAACTTCATCGAATTTAAAGTAGTAATAAATTGATAAAAGCTATCATCACTTAAATCGTCTAATAATTCTTCCAAAGCAAACACAAGATGCTTTCTTATCCGAATAGGATCTTCATGCTTTAAAAAATGGATCGATCCAGAGATATTTACTTTGCCATCCTCTAGAAGAATTCCTTTTCTCCAACGATTTAAGGAATGAATCTCCATTTCTTGATGCAAATATTCATCAAGCATCGATGCATCCTCTGTTTCTTCATCAAAAAAAATCCATTGATTATTTATATATTCGACTGTACCTTTCGTAAAGGCACGTGTTTGAAATTCAATAAGTTTTGATCTATGCTGATTGTTCATTGTAAACCTCCCAAAGATTACACGCCCATAAATTCTTTTTAGACAGATAAACAAAATTTTATAACTACTCTTTCTTTTTCCTTCATTAAAATATTGAAAACGATTAATTTATCCTTTTTGAGTGGATCATGAGATAAACCTGGTATGGACAAATAACCATTCTTATTTTGATGCATAGAATACCTCATACTGATTGATTGGTATCTAATCATAAGTTCCACGAAAGAAAGGATGATAATCATGTGTGGAATAACAGGTTGGGTTGATTACAAAAAAGATTTAAGAAACGAGTCGGTAATTTTATCCGCTATGGCAGAAACATTGGCAAAAAGAGGACCAGATGATACAAATGTTTGGACTGCTCTACATGCAGGATTCGGACATAAACGCTTAGTGGTGGTAGATCCGTTAAATGGTATTCAACCAATGACAAAAGAAAAACAAGGCTTTCATTACACTATTTGCTACAATGGTGAATTGTATAATACAGAAGACATAAGAAAAGAATTACTAATAAAAGGATATTCATTCCAAGGTCATTCTGATACAGAAGTTTTACTTACTTCCTATATAGAGTGGGGAGAAGAATGTCTGCAGTACTTAAATGGGATATTTGCTTTTGCTGTTTGGGATGAGAAGCGAAATTCCTTATTTATTGGAAGAGATCGCTTAGGAGTTAAACCGTTATTTTACACCGAAGTCGGAACAAGCTTAATCTTTGGTTCCGAATTGAAAGCATTGCTTGCTCATCCAAATGTGAAGACTGAGCTGGATAGAGAAGGGCTAGCAGAAGTTTTTGCACTTGGACCTTCCCATACACCAGGAAGTGGTATCTTTAAAGGGATTAAAGAGCTTCGACCAGGGCATGCATTAAAGTTTACACAGGATGGACTTAAAGTATGGCGTTATTGGAATGTGCAAAGTGAGGAGCATTCTGATTCGTTTGATGAAACAGTTGAAAAAGTTCGTTTCCTTTTTAAAGATGCGGTTACTAGACAATTAGTATCAGATGTGCCATTAAGTACCTTTCTTTCCGGTGGAGTCGATTCCAGTGCCATTACAGCAATTGCTTCTATGGAATATGCGAAAAATGGGAAAGGACCTCTTCACACCTATTCAATCGATTATGAAGGAAATGATAAGTACTTTAAAGCAAATGAATTCCAGCCGAATTCAGATGGTGTTTATATAAAAAAAATGACAGATACATTTGGAACCATCCATCATAATTGTGTTATCACCCAAGAAACATTGGCCGACTTTTTACATGAAGCAGTAACGGTAAGAGATGTACCTGGAATGGCTGACGTTGATTCCTCCCTATTATGGTTCTGTCGAGAAATAAAGAAGGATTTTGTCGTAAGCTTATCTGGGGAATGTGCAGACGAAATCTTCGGAGGATATCCATGGTTTAGAAGAGAGGCTGATTTGCAAAGAGCAGGCTTCCCATGGATGAGATCGATTGAAGAACGACAAAACTTATTGAAAGATTCATGGAGTAATAAGTTGCAATTAAAAGAGTATATGATGGATAAATATAATCAAACTATTGCGGAAACACCTAAATTAGCTGGCGAAAGTAAAGAAGATGCAAAACGGAGAGAATTATTCTATCTTAATCAGCTATGGTTCATGACCACATTATTAGAGCGTAAGGACAGAATGAGTATGGGAGCAAGCTTAGAGGTGCGTGTGCCGTTTGCCGACCATCGCTTAGTAGAATATGTGTGGAATGTACCATGGGAAATGAAGAATTACAAAGGAAGAGAAAAAGGATTGCTGCGAAAAGCATTAGAAGGAATTCTACCAGATGAAGTTCTTTATCGTAAGAAAAGTCCGTATCCTAAGACGCATAATCCGATTTACACAAAAACAGTAACAGATATGCTAAAGAGTGCACTGACAGATAAAAGCTCGGCTTTATATGAATTCTTTGATAAAGAACGACTATCAGAAATTATCGAAACAGAAGGCTCTGCATTTAAAGAACCATGGTTTGGCCAACTAATGACTGGACCACAGCTGCTTGCACACTTAGTACAAATCCACCATTGGTTTAAAGATTATAATATTAATATTGTAGAATAAGAAATATATTGACCATTAAATCGAAGCCTATCAAAAACCCCTAGAATGACGATGTTATCGTGCTATCTAGGGGTTTTTATATGGTTTATCCTTTGATGGAGAGTGGCCTTTATTTTTAACCTTCTTGATCAGAAGCACAAATAAAAGGAAGCACGGGAAAGCAAATTGTAACGGATAATATAGGAGATATGGAACAACTACTGCTCCTTCTCGAACGTGGTCATTTATGTCCATGCTAATGAAAATAGAAAACATTGCAATAATACAGACGATAGGGATAACAAAGTATCGATATTGGTAATTAAAAATATATTCTAAGCCCTTTAAGCCCGAATAGATAAAAATCGAGCTTTTGATAACAATTCCTAACATAATAATAAAAACAGCAAGAGCATCTATTCTTTCAAGGAAGTTCCCAATAGAAATTAGTCTCGTCGTGCTCAGAAGTGGAAATGTAGCTCTTGAAGCAGTAGTTATTCCTAATGATGCAGTAATGATTAATGTAGCAATAGTGAGCAATATTCCAGAAAAAGCTACAGAAAATAGAACTGATTTCTTACGCATTTTTAAATTCGAAATGTGAGGGAAAATGCAGGTCATAACAATCATTTCCCCATATGGTCTGCTTACTTCAATCGGAAACATTGCCTCGATTACTGGTAGGATGCCTCTTGCCAATACTGGCTGGATTTTAGTAATAGAAATATTTTGACTTGCGAATAATAAAATAATGAGTAGGAAAAGAAATAGAGCTGAATAGGGTGTAAATATTTCAGTTGTTCGTCCTAAGATTTCAATTCCTAAATACAATATATAGCCAATTATAAACATTAAGGCAATAATAATGATTTCAATTGGAGTCAACGGGAGGATAAAGGCAGATGTTAATTCGCCAAAATCCCTAATTGTTCTAGCCGCCAGATAAAAAAAATAAAGAGAATAGACAAGCGTAATTGGAATGGCAAAAAATCGATTGAACCCAAACTCAATAATCTCAAACAAATTCTTTGAAGGTGCTAACTCATTTAAATTAAGAAAAAAAGAGGCAATGATTAAGCCTGTAAAGGTCGAGAGAAGTACGGTAATCCAAGCATCCTCTTTTGCGGTAATACCAAGAACCACAACAAGCGTAGTACCTAGGTTAAAACCAATAATAATAGCAAATAACTGACTTAACGATAGATTTTCTTTTAGCATGAAAAGGAATCTCCTAATTGGAAATATGTATATGCTTAAAGTAGTATTTGTTTTATTTACCAGTAATATGCAAGAAAAAGGATGTTTACGTAATGATAATTTAAGAAAGGCTATTCTCTGGGATTGATGGTAAATGGAATTTAATCAGAGTAAAGAAAAAATCAGTGGTTCAGGCCCCACTGATTGAAAGTTATTTAATACAAATAGGTATCAATCTAACCAATTGGTTTTTCTTGGGTAATTGCAGTTTTAGGCTGCTTTTGCAGTAAGAAAAAGAATACACCAAACAAAACAAGGATACCACCTAAGATTTGAGATAGGATCAATCGTTCATTTAAAAGTAGTACAGCCAAAAGGGTAGCACCAACCGGTTCTCCTAAAATACTCATAGAAATAGTTGTTGCATTGACATAATTAAGTAACCAATTGTTGATAACATGAGCAAGTGACGGAACAATTGCAAGCAATACAAAAATACCCCATTCTCTGCCAGAGTAGCCAGTTAATGCTTCACCAGCGATTAGATTATAGACGGTTAACAAACAGGCAGCGAAAAAGAAAACCGTAAATGTATAAATCCAATGAGTCATTTTCTTAATAATGTTTTGACCAATTAATAAATAGCCAACAACTGCAATCACGCTCAAGAAAGAAAGAACATCTCCTAAAATTGCATTGCTGTCTAGTCCAACATCTCCCCAGCCAATCATCATCGCACCAATGATCGCAATGCCCATTGTCATAATAGCAGTAGAATTAGTTCTTTCTCGAAAGAAAATAAATCCGCCAAGAAGCGAGACGATAGGCTGAAGTGCCAAGATAATCGTAGAACTAGCTACAGTAGTAAACTTTAGAGAACTGAACCAAAGAGCAAAATGCAATGCTAAAAATGAGCCCGAAAAAAATAAGAACGACCAATCTTTTCTTGATAGTTTTTTAAAATCATTTCTGTGTATGTATACCATGGGAATCATAATAAGACATGCGAGCCACATTCGATACATGCTTAATATAGTGGCAGGTGCCTCCGACCATTTCACGAAAATCGCAGAAAAGGAGATTGCGATAATAGAGATAAGTAAGGGAACCCCAATTGATTTTGATGATGCTTGCTGATTCATTTTATTTCCTCCTGACAATTCAAACAATTCAATCTAATAGTAAATATAGTACGTTCAACGCCAGGAAACAATCATTATTTTTCATTTCTTGGAAAAAAGCTTATCGAAGAGGCATGAGAAGGTGTCCATGAGGAATTTCATTACACATGAACACCTTTTTATATAAAAACGCACTTTATCTTACATGGATATATTCATAGTTCATATTAAAACGAAGGATACTGGATTCATATGGTCCGAGTATTACTGCTAGATCGTCTGATTCAGCTGCATATTCTTCTTCTGTTAACAACAGAGAGATTTTTTTCCCTCGCAATGGAAAGGGGAGCAGAAATTGTGCTTCCGTGTCACTTTTATTAATAACTGTTAGAATGATTTCTTCCTCTTTCTTTGTATAATATGCTAAACAAGAATCTACATTTGTCAAAAAGAAGAAACAGCCGTTATTTATGAGAACGGAGCTTTGCTTACGGACTTGAATTAATCGTTTAACAAATTCTTTTAGCTCTTCATCGTGCTCTCCTGGATTCCAAGGCATACATTTTCGACATCCAGGGTCGCCGCTTCCTCCTAAGCCAATTTCGTCTCCATAGTAAATGCAAGGAGTGCCAGGGTAGGTAAAGAGAAAGGTGAATAAGAGCTTCACTCGTTCTTTTCGATAACTACATTCATGAAGTATCCTTGGTGTATCATGGCTTCCGATAATATTAAATAATACGTTATTCACCGTATCTGGGTATGCATGTATCGTTGTCGTCATATCCTCCATAAATTGTTGGGCAGATATCATGTCATAGGCGAAAAATTGAAGTGCTTTCGTTAGTAAAGGGTAATTCATTACCGAGTCAAATTGATCTCCTCGAAGCCATGGAAGCGAATCATGCCAAATTTCACCCAATATAAAAAGGTCTGGTTTTAATTCTTTCACGGCTGTGCGGAAGGATCTCCAGAAATCATGATCAATTTCATTGGCAACATCCAAGCGCCAGCCGTCGATATCACATTCTGTTATCCAGTATTTTGCTACATGTAAAAGGTACTCTTTAACTTCTTGATTGGCTGTATTAAATTTGGGCATTGCTTCAAAAAAGCCAAATGTTTCATAATTTATCGTGTTATCTTCTTTTAAAGGAAATTTATGTATATGAAACCAGTCTTTATAGCGCGAATTCTCTTCGTTTTTTAGAACATCTTGAAATGGTGGGAAGTGATAACCGCAATGATTAAATACAGCATCAAGCATGACTCGAATCCCACGATTGTGACATTCTCTTACAAGCGTTTTAAGCAATTCTGTATCGCCAAATTGCGGATCCACTTCTAAATAGTTAATGGTATCGTATTTATGATTGCTTTTTGCATGAAAAATAGGAGTAAGATAAATGCCAGTTATTCCAAGGTCGGAAAGATAGTCTAGAGAATCAATAATTCCCCGGAAATCGCCTCCAAAGAAATTCCATAAGCCAGGTTCCTCTTGACCCCATGGAGCAGTGTCATTCGGATTTAAGGAACTATCTCCATTTCGAAATCTTTCTGGAAAAATTTGATACCAAATAGTGGTAGACACCCATGAAGGAGGAGTGAAAACGTCTTTTTGGTGAAGATAGGGCAAGCAAAAATAATAGCCGGCATCTTCTGGAATAAAGGGAAAGAAGCCTTTTTCGGTATAAGTTATTTGTTGTTCATTACCTCTTATGATAAAGCCATAACGAATTCTTTTTTTATTTGAAATGGTGCAATGCCAATAATCAAAAAGAGAATCAGTTCCGCTTTTATCCATCATCATTCGGTGGGATCTCCAATGATAGTCAATCATTTCGTATTGATCACCGTAAATTATTTCGATTTCATTAACATTTGCTCTTTTTGTCCGAATTCGGATATGGAGGGTATCCCCATTTTGTAAATAACAGTAATTATCGTCACTTCGATGATAGATTGAAGCCAAATCAATCATTTTTCACACTCCCTTTACGTTCTTTCTATATCTTTTTGCCACTAGTGTTGACAGAATAGAAAGTTTTTAAAAGGAAAAATGAAAATACCGCTCGCTAATTGGTGCGAGCGGTAGTGTTTTCTCTTGTACTGCTAGAGGATAAGTTGATTTATCCGTTAACGATACTTCCACCATTGACATGAAGAACTTGTCCAGTAACATAGGTGGAATCATTACTAGCCAAATATACATAGGCAGGAGCAAGCTCACAAGGCTGACCTGCACGTTTGAAAGGAGTATTCGCACCAAAGGATGCCACTTGTTCACTGTCAAAGGTAGAGGGAATGAGCGGTGTCCAAATTGGTCCTGGAGCTACTCCATTCACGCGAATGCCTTGTCCAGCAAGAGACTGTGATAAGGAACGTGTGAAAGCGGTAATCGCTCCCTTCGTAGATGAATAATCTATTAATGTTTCATTCCCTTTATAGGCAGTGATTGATGTCGTATTGATAATCGTATCTCCTGTTTCTAAATGGGGAAGGGTCGCTTTTGTTAAGTAGAACATAGAGAAAATATTTGTTCGGAATGTTTTTTCTAATTGTGCGGCAGTTATATCCAGCAAACTTTGCTGTGGATGCTGTTCAGCTGCATTATTCACTAAAATATTTACTTTTCCAAATTCAGAAACAGTTTTTTCTACAATTGTTTTACAGAAGCTTTCATCACCAACATCTCCAGCAAGCAATAAGCATTTTACTCCTTCTGCTTCCACTAGCTCTTTTGTCTTTTGGGCGTCATCATGCTCGTTTAAATATACTACTGTTATGTCAGCACCTTCTTTTGCATAATAAATCGCAACAGATCGGCCAATTCCACTATCGCCACCTGTAATGATCGCTGTCTTCCCTTTTAATTTTTCTGAACCTTTGTAAGAGGGATCTACATCTTTAGGCAGAGGATTCATTTCTGTCTGAATGCCTGGTTGCTGATCCTGATGCTGTGGGGGAAAGGTTTGTTGTAATTGTTCATTATTACTATTACTCATATCAATCACTCCTTCTATCTTTTGTCCATGTTTACTTATTTTTCCCAAATCTGCATATATAAACATGGAAAAAATAGGGTTGGTTGAAAAGAAGGGGTTCAAAAAAAAGATGGCGCCAAACTTGGCTGCCATCCTACTAGTTAGCGATAATTGACAAACTGCACATCAATCGTAATTTTTGATTCGTCTTTCACAGCTGCAATAATCTTTTGTAAATCATCACGGCTTTTAGCAGTGACACGGATTTGATCGTCTTGCTGTTGTGTTTTCACTTTTAATCCACTGTTTTTAATTAACGCATTTATTATTTTAGCATTATCTTTATCAATGCCCTGGATTAATTTCGCTCTTTGGCGAACCGTTCCGCCTGAAGCTCCTTCTATTTTGCCATAATCTAAGTTTTTAATGGGAATGCCGCGTTTAAACATTTTACTGATAAGGACATCTTTCAGCTGCTCTAATTTATATTCATCATCCGAAACAAGCACTAATTCTTCTTTGTCCAATGTAACATTACTCTTGCTTCCTTTAAAATCATAACGGTTTTGAATTTCCTTCATTGCTAGCTGTACTGCATTCGTTACTTCAGAAAAATCTACCTTCGATACAATATCAAATGAGCTTTCTTTCGCCATAATTACCTCCTGATTTTTGGAACTTTACACTATTTCTAAGTATATCTAGCGCTAATCCCATTTCTTTTATGCTTGTATTATAGTAAAATATAGCAGTTGTAACAACTTTAGGCATGAAATATTCACTAAATAGGGAATAATTATGATAAAAGAATATAGATGAAAAGTTGAATAGACAAGAAATAAAGGAGGAAAACAAATGTCGTTAAGAGATTATATGGGACGTGTGGAAATATTAACGGTTGCAAGAATAGCATCTTTCGGTTATTTTTTGACAATCGAAGAGGAAGACGAAGATGTGCTTTTACATTTTAGTGAAACAGATCAAAAATTCGAAGAAGGCGATGAAGTACCCGTTTTTATTTACAGCGATTCACAAGGAAGAGCATGCTCCAGCACATTTATCCCGTCTATTGCGGTTGGTAAATATGATTGGGTAAAAGTAACGGATCGTAAAGAGGGAATCGGCTGTTTTTTTGATATTGGCTTGAAAAAGGACATGCTATTAGGCGAAGATGACTTACCGGTTCATGAAGAGGTTTGGCCAGAAGTTGGAGACATGCTTTATATTACGTTAAAGGTAAATAAAAATAATTATTTATATGTAAAACCTGCTACGGATCCAATTATTGAAGAGATGTCAACTAAGGCAACAAGAGCAGATTTTAATAAAAACATTCATGGCTATATTTATCGAACAGCGAAAGTTGGAAGCTGGATTTATACAGCAGAAGGTTTTAAAGGATTTATTCACGAATCAGAGAGAGGCCAAGAACCAAGATTAGGGGAAAAAGTGAGTGGTCGTATTATCGACGTTAAGCTAGATGGCACAGTAAATGTATCTTTATTACCAAGAAAAGAAGAAGCGCTCGATAAGGATGCCCAACAAATTTTGGATTATTTAATTATGCGTAAAGGTGCAATGCCTTATGGAGATAAGAGCATGCCTGAGGATATTAAAGAGCGTTTTAATTTAAGCAAAGGATCGTTTAAACGTGCGCTTGGAAAGTTAATGAAAGAAAATAAAGTGTATCAAGAAGAAGGCTGGACGTATTTAAAGGAAGACAGTGAAAAGTAATCGATTATAAATGAGATAGGTGCATTCCAAAATTTGGGATGCACTTTTTATATGTATAAATAAAGATCTGAAATCCTTTATTTGGGAGGACAAGCATGAAGGGGAGCTCAGTGCTCTATTTGGGAAAAATCCGCATGGAAAGGAAACAGAGGAGCGTTCTCTAAGCCCATCAGAGCAGAAATCCGCATGAAAAGGAAACGGAGGAACGTTCTCTAAGCCCATCAGAGCAGAAATCCGCAACGAAAGGTAACAGAGGAAGGCTCTCTAAGCCCTTCAGAACAAAAATCCGCAACGAAAGGTAACAGAGGAAGGCTCTCTAAGCCCTTCAGAACAAAAATCCGCAACGAAAGGTAACAGAGAAGCACTCTCTAAGCCCATCAGAGCAGAAATCCGCAACGAAAGGTAACAGAGGAAGGCTCTCTAAGCCCTTCAGAACAAAAATCCGCAACGAAAGGTAACAGAGGAAGGCTCTCTAAGCCCTTCAGAACAAAAATCCGCAACGAAAGGTAACAGAGAAGCACTCTCTAAGCCGTTCAAAGCAAAAATCCGCAACGAAAGGAAACAGAGAATCGTTCTCTAAGCCCTTCAGAACAAAAATCCGCATGGAAAGGAAACAGAGAAGCACTCTCTAAGCCCTTCAAAGCAAAAATCCGCAACGAAAGGTAACAGAGGAAGGCTCTCTAAGCCCTTCAGAACAAAAATCCGCATAGAAAGGTAATAGAGAATCGCTCTCTAAGCCCTTCAGAACAAAAATCCACATGGAAAGGAAACAGAGAAGCACTCTCTAAGCCCTTCAAAGCAAAAATCCGCAACGAAAGGTAACAGAGGAAGGCTCTCTAAGCCCTTCAGAACAAAAATCCGCAACGAAAGGAAACAGAGAAGCACTCTCTAAGCCGTTCAAAGCAAAAATCCGCATAGAAAGGTAACAAATATAGAAACCATAAATCCCACACCAACAACAAAACCAAAAAAAGAGCTGCCAATCCCAGTGACAGCCCCTCCATAACACATAACACATTATAAATGATCTGTTTTTTTGCTGTATTGATATTTACCATTTTTGCGATTTTTGTCACGCATCATGTTCTTTTCATGACGCAATGCATTATTGTCTTTTGCTTTTTTATCATTATCAGAAGTATGTGGCATAAAAAATACTCCTTTCAGTATCATCTTTTGTTCCATAGAACATTGATAGTATTAGTGAAAGGAGTAAACTTTATTCTATTTAAAGCTGTTATTCCGAAACTTTATTTAAGAAGAAAATAGCGATCGTTCCAGCACCAGTATGCGAACCAACAGATGCACCAATGGAAGAAATGAATACTTCTTTTGGATGGAATTTTTCTACTATCATTTCTTTCACTTCTAAAGCTGTTGCTTCATCATCTGCGTGGCTTATGGCAAACACTTGTTGATCTAACTTATCGCCCCGTTCACCTATTAGTTCGATCATTCTGCGCAGGAGTTTCTTTTTGCCACGAATTTTTTCAAGAGGAACCAGTTTTCCATCTTCTACATGAAGTAAAGGCTTTATATTTAGTAATCCGCCGAGAAATGCAGAGGCTTTTGACACACGTCCACCTTTTGCTAAATATTCTAGATCCTCGACTGTAAATAAGTGTTCCATATGCTCGCATAAGAACTTTAGTCGTGGTATAATTTCACTTATGTCTTTACCTTGATCGCGTAGTTTCACCGCTTCTTGAACAACTAAACCAGCACCTAATGATGCGCATTTGCTATCGATGATTGTGAAATCAAAATTAGGATATTCTTCCTTTACTTGCTCCGAAATCATTACTGCTGTTTGGTACGTTCCAGATAATTGCGAAGAAAATGCAATATATACAGCTTTTTCGTTATTTTGAGCTAATGCTGTAAAAACATCTTTAAATAATGCTGGAGATACTTGTGATGTTTTTGGAACTTGTCCACTGCGAATAGCATTATAGACAGTGGTTGGTTCAATTGTTTTTAAATCCTCGTATTCTTTACCGTCTAAATTAACTTTTAGCGGTAATAGTGTAACCTCATGTTTCTCATAATAGGATAGAGGTAAGTCACTTGCACTATCTGCTAGGATTTTAAAAGTCATATTCATTCCACTTCTTTCTATTTTTTATAAAACATATGGTAATTGGAGTACAGTTATGATAAATAACAATAATCTCTGTGAAAATGCCTTGTTTTTGATAACAAGGCATACTTATTTGTAGTTTATAAAACTTTAAGAGAAAAAACAATGAATAGTAAATGCAAAAATAGTAAAAATTACTATATATCGTAATGGAGGATACATATGTATTGGTTATTAACAAAAAAATTAGTTGTTGTTATTTTTGGAGCATTATTAAATGCTATTGCCATGAATTTTTTTCTGATACCTGCTGATGTGTATGCAAGCGGCTTTGCAGGTGTAGCTCAACTTGTATCAAAAGTAACACCAATTTCTACTGGGATACTATTATTTATTCTCAATGTTCCAATTGCTATACTTGGCTGGATAAAGGTAGGGAGATCATTTACCTGTTTTAGCTTTTTAAGCGTAGTTTTTATGTCTTTGTTTATGGAAATCATTCCAGTGACAAGCTATTCACATGATATTTTGTTAAATGCTGTTTTTGGTGGTGTAATTGCTGCTGTTGGAGTGGGTTTGACGTTAAAATGGGGAGCATCTACTGGCGGAATGGATATTATCGCTATGATTCTTTCGCGTGTGCAAGATAAGCCAGTCGGTACTTATTTCTTTATATTAAATGGAGCAATTATCATAACAGCTGGTGCCATGTTCGGTTGGGAAAAAGCCCTATATACGTTAGTAAATCTCTACGCCGCAACAAAGGTGATTGATACGATACATACAGCACATCAAAAATTAACGGTGATGATTATAACAAAGAAAACGGCGGAGCTAAAGGTTGCCATCCATGAAAAATTAGTTAGGGGCATTACAATCCTGCCAGCGCGGGGGGCATTTTCCAATGAACCAAAGGAAATGCTAATGATTGTTGTGACTCGGTATGAACTATATGATATAGAACGAGTCATTAAGGAAGTTGATCCACATGCATTTACCAATGTTGTGCAGACAACAGCGGTACTCGGCTTCTTTAGAAAAGCATAACGGAGGTTGTTCGTTTTGAAGAAAATTATGACGGTTGTTTTATGTGTTATTATAAGTGGGTTTATTCCATATATGTCAACTGTATCAGCAAATTCTAATAAAGAACAAGTGACTATTCAGGATCTATCTGTTAATGGGACAAATGGAAATTATGTAATTAAAGGGATCATTCCTGAAGGTAAAGAAGTCTATTACACAGTTGAGGATGGTCACAATGAATTAATTGCGAAAAAGAAAGTACCATTAAGCAATCACAAATTTTTGCTGGAAATTCATTTGAATAAGAAAGAGCTTCCTGCGAATGGAACGGTTATTTTATACTTTTCAGAAGAGGGAAAAGAGCCATATTCAGTAGTGTTAGAAACATTTTCTTGAATTTACTGAGATCTTTTTCCCAGTGCAGATTTGTTAATGGCTAAGAAAATATAACTGTTAATTGCAAAAGTGTTAGAAGCTTTCCTCTAGTAAAGTTCGGTGATCTTTGCTGAAGGAAGGCTTCTTTAATTATTGCGAGATTATTCTTTAAAATAAACATAAAAAAGCTGCCCAATAAAGGCATATCTCCCAAGCGTTTTCTTTTTGTATGCTTGTGAAGAGTAACTTTATTTGGACAGCTTTCCTTCATTAGTGTGTTTTAATTTGATCTAGTTCTTGTTGTAATTCTGCTAATTGCTGCTGTTCGGCTGTAGTTGTGTTCGCATAGGCAGAGCTAATTGCATTCTTTGCTTTATCAACTAAGCCTTCCATATCTTTGCCATCAGCATATTTAGCTACTTCAACTGCTTGTCTGGCTTCTTGAAAAAGTCTATTTCCCATTTATTCTAATCCTCCATGAGATTGTCTTTCATTTGACATTTTATAGCTCTCAGCTTCCGCATATGTCATATGATAAGGGATACGTTCGGAATGCTTTGATACGGAGTCTACTCCTTGTTGTACGAAGCGTTTCGATTTATTTCGTTTTCCCATTCATGATCCCTCCGAGTGTTAGAGTATAATTGGAAAGACAAAGAAGTGTTTCATTATCAAGCGAAACAGTAAATTACTGCTTCAATTATAGTATGGTCAAAAGTACAACCTTTAAAGACGGTAAAGATACCCAACTTTTAAAGCACACGAAGGTTTAAAGCCTCATTTAAATAAACAGCTATTCCATCCTCTTCATTTGATAAGGTAATGTCATTAGCAAGCGCTTTTAACTCATCAATTCCATTTCCCATTGCTACACCTTTTCCGGCATATTTAATCATTTCAAAGTCATTATCTTCATCGCCAAATGCAATGATATTTTTTTGCGGGATTTGATAATAATCAGAAACCTTTTGCAATCCAATCGATTTATTTATTCCTGTTTTGACAATTTCAATGACATGAAATGGATCTGCCCAACGTCGATGGTCAATTAAATCTGCATGGACTTCAGATAAATGCTTGCGGATTGCAGGAACATGCTCTTCTTCCGAGTGAATTAGGATAGAAGTAGGAGCACTTTCTAGAAATTCCAGTAGATTTCCAACCGTTACTTTTGGATTTCCTAAGGAAAAAATATCGATTAATTTTTCATCATGATAATGATAGTAAACATCATCCATCACTTCTGCGATAATGTTGTGAAAAGGATAATCATTGCATGCAACAACGATATCACGCGCTGTTTTTATATCAAGCGGGGAATGATAAAAGCCCCAATTTGTATCCTTTGGATGATGAATAAAAGCTCCATTAAAGTTAACGATAGGAGTATGTAAGTTTAATTCATGATAAATCGCTTCGCTCGCGCGGAATGGTCGCCCAGTTGCAATCATCACTTCATGACCATCATCCATCGCTTTTCGAATGACTTTTTTTGTAAGGGGAGAAATGGTTTTATCATCTTTTAATAAAGTTCCGTCAAGGTCTAATGCAATTAGGTGTTTTTCTGTCATAGTGTCTCCTTTAGTGTCAATATAGTAATTTTAATTCCATCTTGGAGGGGCGTAATTTTCGAAAAAAATGCCACTTCATGTTACACTTACTAATACATATAGAATATTATTACACTTTATTCGTTAATTCTACTTTTAGCTTGTTAAGTTATGTAAAATCAATGAAATAGAAGATATATTCCCTTTCTATTGTTAACAGTTGATTCCACTCTTAACGGACAGTAAGACTCTCCCCTGCAAGTTTTATGAGATCCGAGGAAACTAGGTGGGAGAATAACTATCCGTAAAGGTCCGATTGGTTCAACAACCCATAAGTGGGGGAGGAAGTTTCCCTTTATTTTACATGAATCATTTATTTTTTCCAAAAAAGGAGGGGCGAGAGATGATTCTGGTTGAAAAATTACATATAGAAGAAATTCCTGTTTTGCATATTGTAAAAAAAGACCACTATGATCAAAAACGACCATATATTCAATTTACACATGGCTTTACCAGTGCAAAGGAGCACAATCTCCATTTTGCCTATCACTTAGCAGAGAAGGGATTTCGTGTAGTTCTGCCTGATAGTATGTATCATGGGGAACGAGAACAAGGATTGTCTGCTATGGAATTAAATCTTCATTTCTGGAATATAGTAATGAAAACGATTGATGAAATGGAAGAAATAAAAAATTATTTTAGCAAGAAAAATCTTATCGATGAACAACATATTGGTATAGTTGGAACAAGTATGGGGGGGATTGTTACATTAGGTGCATTAAGAAAGTATTCTTGGATTAACACGGCAGTAAGCTTAATGGGCATGCCATATTATGAGAAATTTGCTCACTATACCATTTCTGAAGTGAAAAAAAGAGGATACGAGCTTCCACTTAGTGATAGTGAAATTGAAGCATTAATTATGCAATTAGAAGAACTAGATCTAAGTAAGGCACCAGAAAAATTACAGCATCGCCCCCTTATGTTCTGGCATGGCAAGAAGGATGAAGTCGTACCATATGCTTATTCTCATCAGTTCTATGAACATATAAAACCTTTATATGAGGAAGTGCCAGATCGATTAGTATATCTTTCGGAAGAAAATACAGGTCATAAAGTAAGTAGAAGCGCTATGCTGAAAACAGTGGAATGGTTTGAAAAACATTTAGAAGCTGGCTTGTAAAAAGAGTGATTCAAATCCTTTTTTCAAACCATAATTATTTGTTATAGTGTAAATATAAAGATAAAGTTTCACTTGAAGAAGATACTAAATATGCTTGAAATTAAATAAATATAAGGGGTGCCTTCACATGAATGAAGAACTAAAAGATAGTATTATGGGTGCACTAGAGCTTGTTATTGATCCAGAACTCGGTGTCGATATTGTTAACTTAGGATTAGTTTACGATTTGGAGCTTAAAGAAGATGGATTATTGGAAGTAACAATGACGTTAACAGCAATGGGATGCCCGCTTGCAGGTGTCATTGTTGATCAAGTAAAAGCAGCTTTAACAGATATTCCAGAAGTAAAGGAAACAGAAGTAAATATTGTTTGGTCACCAGCTTGGACAAAAGATAGAATGTCTAGATATGCAAAAATTGCTTTAGGTGTGAGATAAGCAGCTATTATAAAGAAGAAGGGAAACCTTCTTTTTTTCTTTGTTTTTAATATACTGTATATTGCGAAAAATGGTATGATAAAACGATACAAGTGAAACTTTTGTGAATGTTTAGTAAAAAGGAGTGAGATTGAATATGAAGGATCAGCTAAAAAGACCACTAAGGGATTTACGCATCAGTGTTATTGATCGCTGTAATTTACGGTGTCAATATTGTATGCCTAAAGAAATTTTTGGTCCAGATTATCCCTTTCTTCCTCCAAGTGAATTATTAACTTTTGAAGAGATAGAAAGAATTGCAAAACAGTTTGTTCAATTAGGCGTCGAAAAAATTAGATTGACTGGCGGAGAGCCATTGTTACGAAAGGATTTGCCCGCGCTAATTGAAAGACTTGTCCAAATAGAGGGTGTTCATGATATTGCTTTAACTACGAATGGGATTTTTCTTCCAAAATATGCGGATGATTTGAAGATGGCTGGTCTCAAGCGAGTTAATATTAGCTTGGATAGCATTAATGATGAATTATTTGGGACTATGAATGGTAGAAATGTAGGCGTCACTCCTGTTAAAAAAGGAATAGAAGCAGCTAAAAAAGCTGGCTTAGGAATTAAAATAAACATGGTAGTAAAAAAAGGGATGAATGATTCAGAAATAATTCCGATGGCAGCCTATTGTAAAGAAAATGAATTAGAGCTTCGGTTTATTGAATACATGGATGTTGGTAGTACGAATGGATGGAAGATGAAGGACGTCATTACAAAGAAAGAAATCTATATGAAATTGCAAGAATCCTTTGAATTGGAGCCGGTAGAGGCTGATTACTTTGGAGAAGTAGCCAAAAAGTATCAATACAAAGACTCCAATGTGCTTGTAGGCTTTATTACCTCCGTTTCCGAATCCTTTTGCTCCAGCTGCACAAGAGCGAGGCTATCTGCTAATGGTCAGTTATACACATGCCTTTTTAATGAAAATGGTCATAGTATTCGGGACTTTATTAGACAAGGGGTAGATGATTCAGCATTGTCAGCTGTTATTAAAAACATCTGGGAACAACGAACAGACCGTTATTCAGATGAAAGAACGGAAGAAACAGCAAAGCAACGAAAAAACATAGAAATGTCCTATATTGGTGGATGAAGTTTAATCCAATAATAAATACTTTTCAAAGGTGATAAAAGTGGTGGAAAAAAGAATTCCGATATCTGTAAAAGAAGCTGTTACTAGAGTAATGCAATTCGAAAAAGAGGGAAAAAAAGAAGAAGTATCTATTTATGAATGCAATGGACGGTTTTTATGTGAAGATATTGTAGCGAATCATGATGTCCCTTCCTTTGATCGTTCTGCATATGATGGTTTTGCCATTCGTTCTGTTGATTTGAAAGGGGCAAGCAAGGAAAATCCAATTACCTTATCAGTCATTGATGAAATAGGTGCAGGTCAAGTCTGTCAAAAAAGAATTGGCGAATATGAGGCTGTGCGAATTATGACAGGCGCCATGCTTCCTAGTGATTGTGATGCAGTAGTAATGTTTGAAGTAGTAATCGAAGGCAGTGAAAATACCCAGCCCTATATAATAATTGATCATGAAGTGGAAACAGGAACCAATCTTTCTTTTCAGGGAGAAGACGTGAAAAAGGGTAAAACACTAGTGGAAAAAGGAACAAAAATTAATCCGGGTATTATGGCACTCCTAGCTACATTTGGCTATGCGAAAGTTCCTGTTGCAAAAAAGCCAATTGTCGGTATCTTTGCTACAGGAACGGAATTATTAGAAGTCGACGAGCCATTAGAAAAAGGAAAAATCAGAAACAGTAATGCCTATATGGTAATGGCGCAAATAGAAAGAGCAGGGGCAACACCTGTCTATTTTGGAAAATTACAAGATGTATTTACAGAAAGCTATGAAGCGATGAAGGAAAAGCTTGAATCGGTAGACGTGTTAATTACAACCGGTGGAGTTTCGGTTGGCGATTATGATTTGCTGCCAGCTATTTATAGGAAACTTGGGGCTGAAGTGCTTTTTAACAAAGTGGCGATGAGACCTGGGAGTGTGACAACGGTTGCTCATCTAGATGGCAAACTATTATATGGTTTATCAGGGAATCCGTCAGCTTGCTATGTTGGATTTGAAATTTTTACAAAACCAATCATTAGAAGATATCTATTTTCTTCCAAACCGCATTTGCAATCTGCATCTGCAATATTAGGAGAAGATTTTTTAACAGCGAATGCTTTCACTCGTTTTTTCCGTAGTACGGTGAGTTGGAAAGAGGATGGATTATTACATACGGTACCAAGCGGGGTGGATAAATCGAATATAGTAACAAGTCTTGCCTTTGCCAATGCATTAACGATACTTCCTAGTAATTCTACAGGTTATCAAAAGGGAGAGCGTGTTAATGTTCTATTATTGGAAGAGGAAGCAGGATCTGAATGGCCATGGAATTAACAAAGCAGGGGTAGGAATCAGATAAAAGGCAATTTTCCATTTAAAGGAGGTGAATGGATGGAATTTAAGCAAATAAAACCGAAAAAGATTTACGAAGAAGTAGCAGATGCTCTGTATGAAGCAATAAAAAAGGGACAATTTAAGTGTGGAGAAAAATTAGCCTCTGTTCAACAATTAGCTGATAACTTTCAGGTTAGTCGTTCCGCAATTAGAGAAGCGTTAACCGCTTTAAAAGCAAAGGGATTAATTGAACTAAAGCAAGGGGAAGGAACATTTGTAAAAACATTTCATCCAGAGGAAGTAGTGTTTTCTTTTCCACAGGCCGTTCTTATGAATAAGAAGGATGTTATGAACTTATTAGAAGTAAGAAGAATGATTGAAACAGGAACTGCAAAAGCTGCTTCAAGAAATCGAACAGAGCAGGACTTAATAGGAATGGAAGCAGCGTTAGAAAAAATGCAAGAGGCAAATGGGGGAGAGGAATTAGGAGAAACTGCCGATTTGGAATTTCATCTTGCTGTAGCTAAAGCAACTAATAATGCATTGCTTGTAAATCTATTGATGAATGTATCCGAACTAATGCAAGAAACAATGAAAGAAACAAGGCGGATTTGGCTATATTCCAGGCAGACAACGATGGCTCAGCTTTATAATGAACATTTGCTCATCTACCAAGCTATTTTCCATCAAGAGGAAGAAAAAGCAGTTAGTGCCATGCATCAGCATCTAGAAAATGTTGAGAGTATTTTAATCAAATATTTTGCGAAAGAGGAAAAGGTGACATAAAGAATAGCAGAGAAAAGGTTATTTTATCATGGTATTTGGAGTTTATCCTATTAGTTAATAGATTTGTATTTTTTTGAAACCGCTTAATATATGTTTTGGTAAGTCATCAGATGACCTGTTCATTAGATAATTTACTTTGGATTTTGAAAACCGATAAGAGAATGCTAGTTCTAGGAAAAATGAAGAAGTATAGATTATGAATAGAAAGTGGGGGATTTAGAATGAAAGTGACATTATTTGCTACATGTCTTGTCGATATGTTTCAAAGTGATGTTGGGAAAGCAACGGTTGAACTATTAGAAAGATTAGGATGCGAAATAGATTTTCCAACAACACAAATATGCTGTGGGCAGCCATCCTATAATAGTGGCTATGTAAAGGAAACGAAGGAAGCGATGAAAACAATGATGAAGACCTTTCAGAATGCAGAATATATTGTATGTCCGTCTGGTTCTTGTGCCTATATGTTTCATGAATATGAGCATATTTTCAAAGGGGATCCGGTATGGGAGCCAATTGCAAAGGAGCTTGCCACAAAGACATTTGAATTAACGCAATTTATTGTGGATGTCTTAAAAATAGAAGATGTTGGGGCAACTTTTCACGGGAAGGTTACCTATCATACATCCTGTCATATGACGAGATTGCTAGGGGTTAAAGAAGCTCCTATTAAGCTTTTAAAAAATGTTCGAGGGGTAGAATATACCGAATTGCCATTAAAGGAGAATTGCTGTGGGTTTGGGGGGACTTTTTCGGTAAAAATGAGGCAAATTTCAGAACAGATGGTGGATGAAAAGGTTGCTTGTGTTGAATCAACCAATGTTGAATATATAGTTAGTGCAGATGCAGGCTGTTTGATGAATATTGGAGGGAGAATGGATCGAAAGGGCAAAGCAATAAAAGCTTTACATATAGCAGAGGTATTAAATAGTCGAGCATAAAAAGGGGGGATGAATAGCGATGTCGATGAAAACAAGCTCACAAAAATTTAAGGATAGAGTTTCAACAGAACTCGACAACGAATTTATGCGCGGTGCCGTATCAAAAGCACAGCAAACCATTCAGGCAAGAAAAAATAATGTAACGGAGGCAATGGGGAATTGGGAGGAATGGCGGTCCCATGGAGAAGAAATTCGCCAGCATGTATTAGAAAATCTAGATTACTATTTATTCGAACTAAGTGAACAGGTAGCAATACGAGGAGGTCACGTCTTTTTTGCGAAAACCGCTGAAGAGGCAAGTGATTATATTGAACAAGTAGCTATAGAAAAAGAGGTGAAAAAGGTCGTAAAAGCAAAATCGATGGTAACAGAAGAAATCTCCTTAAACAAAAAGTTAGAGGAGGCTGGATGTGAGGTCATTGAAACGGATTTAGGTGAATATATTTTGCAGGTGGATGATCATAATCCTCCTTCCCATATCGTTGTACCAGCCTTGCATAAAAACAAAGAACAAATCCGTGACGTGTTTACAAAAAAATTAAACTACACCAATACGGAAAAACCAGAAGAATTAGCATGGCATGCAAGACAGGTGCTTCGTAATGAGTACCTAACAGCGGATATGGGGATTACTGGCTGCAATTTTGCTGTGGCAGAAACAGGATCAATTACGCTTGTAACGAATGAAGGAAATGCGGATTTGGTAGCAGCTCTCCCAAAAACACAAGTCGTCGTCATGGGAATGGAACGCATAGTCCCTACTTTTTCCGAAATGGAAGTATTGGTTGGAATGCTAACGAGAAGTGCTGTTGGGCAAAAATTAACTAGCTATGTAACAACGTTAACTGGCCCAAGAGAAGATGGGGATGTGGACGGACCGGAGGATTTTCATTTAGTTATTGTGGATAATGGTCGCTCGGATATTCTTGGAGGAGAGTTTCAATCTGTCCTGCAATGTATACGTTGTGCAGCCTGTGTAAATGTTTGTCCTGTATACAGACATGTTGGTGGGCATTCCTACGGTTCTATTTACTCTGGACCAATTGGGGCAGTTCTTTCTCCCTTGTTAGGTGGCTATGAGGAGTATAAGGATCTACCATATGCTTCTACTCTCTGTGGGGCATGTACAGATGCATGTCCAGTTAAAATTCCACTGCATGAACTGTTGCATAAGCATAGACAAGTAATTGTGGAAAAGGAAGGAAAAGCGCCAATCTCTGAAAAAATGATATTTAAAGCGTTTGGTATCGGAGCATCTTCACCAAAACTATATAATATTGGATCTAAAATTGCCCCTGCAGTGACAAAGCCATTAGCAAAAGGAGATAAAATTACAAAAGGTGTTGGCATGTTAAAGGAATGGACAGATATTCGCGATCTTCCTGCACCAAATAAAGAAAGATTCCGTGATTGGTTCAAGAATCGAGAGAAAGGGGAAGATAAAAAATGACGGGGATTATCCAAAACAGGGAAGCTTTTCTTGAATCAATTGCTTCTAGATTAGGCAGACAAAGAAAAACAAAGCTAGAAAAACCTCGTTGGGCCTATCATCCACAAGAAGAGGTACTTAAAGAGGCAACGAAGGATGAATTGGTGAAGGTTTTAAAATCGCAATGTGCGCTTATTCATACAGATTTGATTATTACTTCTCATAAGGAACTCACCGATACACTGCATCAATTAATCAAAGGGTATGGTGGAGGGAATATTGTTACATGGAAGGATACTCGTTATCAACAATATGGACTCGAAGAACTATTTAAGGTAGTGTTACCCAAAGAAAATATCGAGGTATTTGAGTGGGACGCTTCATTAGCAAAAGAAAATATTACAAAAGCGGAACAGGCGAATATTGGGATTACCATAAGTGAAATTACTTTAGCAGAATCAGGTACTGTTGTTGTTTATAGCGGAAAGAATCGTGGAAGAACGGTCAGTTTTTTACCTATAAACAGCGTGGTTATTGTTCCAAAAAGCACCATTGTTCCAAGGATGACGCAAGCTGCAAAAATCTTACGAGAAAAAGTACAAAACGGAGAAGTGCTTCCGTCTTGCATTAACTATATTACAGGACCAAGTAACTCTGCTGATATTGAAATGGATTTAGTTGTCGGTGTCCATGGACCAGTAAAAGCTGCTTATATAGTGGTAGAAGATTTGTAGATGAGCTATTTGTGAAAATTTCTGACACCACTAGATAAATGCCTCATATGATGTTGATGGTGAATGATGAATTCTCTATCTTTATGGCTTAATGATGCGGAATTTTTCCATGAAGATAGAGGATTAAGGTTTTCTTGAGAAGAATGAATAACAGCAAAAAATTATATATTGTCCAAAGCACAGGAGAAATGATTGAAAATTAACGGATATGATCCAAAGCAAAGGAGATATGCTCCAAACCACAAAAGATTTAATCGAAAAATAGCATATATGATCCAAACACATTCCAACAATCGTCATCTAAAATAGAACTATTCCAATCATCTAATTAATTTCATCGACCTATTACTTGGTTTATTGTCAGAAAAATAAGAAAACTATCACTTTTATGAAAAAGTGTTGATTTTATGTGCAGTAGTTTTTATAATAAGAGAATCTTAGATTAATAATTATAAATAAAAATGATTAAATATACATTCGTTTCAATCGAAAGGAGGAAGTCATGAAGGCGGCTATAATTGGTACAACTGGCTATGGTGGTGCAGAATTAATTAGAATTTTGCATAGTCATCCATTATTTACAATTAAGTCTGTACATACAACAAGAGATGAAGTCCCAGTATGGAATGAATATCCCCATCTATTTAACATTATGGAGAACAAACTAGAACAAATTAATCCAGAAAAAATAGCAAAAGAATGCGATATTGTTTTTTTTGCTACTCCTACAGGTGTATCCGGAAAGTTGGTTCAAGAATTCGTAGATAAAGAGATACAAATGGTCGATTTATCTGGGGATCTTCGATTAAGGAATACAGATGATTATCAAAAATGGTATAAAAAAGAGCCTGTTTCAGCTGAGCTTGTCAATAGCTTTGTATATGGGCTTTCCGAATGGAATAAGGAAAATATCGCTACTAGTAAGAGAATTTCGAACCCAGGGTGTTATCCCACTGCAACTCTCTTAGGATTAGCACCAGTAGTGAAGGAAAATATGATTTTACCAAATAGTATCATTGTTGATGCTAAATCTGGTATCTCTGGAGCGGGAAGGAGTCCGTCCAGGGCTAATATGTTCGCTGAAATGAGTGAAAATTTTAAAATTTATAAAGTGAATCAACATCAGCATATTCCAGAAATAGAGCAACAATTAACTGATTGGAATTCCGAGATGCAAGCTATTACTTTTTCTACCCATCTATTGCCGACAAGCAGAGGGATAATGGCAACTATATACGCTACATTAAATAAAAGTGTAACAAATGAACAAATGCATGAGTTGTATACGGAAATGTATAAAAACAGTCCTTTTGTACGGGTAAGACCACTTCATACCTACCCTTCGATAAAAGAAGTAACAGGCTCCAATTATTGCGATATTGGAATAAATGTGGATGAACGTACAGGAAGGTTAACGATTGTATCCGTTATTGATAATTTAATGAAAGGGGCTGCGGGTCAGGCCATTCAAAATGCAAATGTGATGAATGGCTATGAAGAAACAACTGGATTACAGTTTCTGCCGCTTTACCCATAAGGAGGAGCCTACGTGCAGGTTATTAACAATATTCATGAACATTCATCACATATTGAAGTAATAAAGGATGGGAGTATCGTCACCCCAATTGGCTTTAAAGCTGCTGGAGTGCACGCTGGACTTCGATATAACAAAAAAGATATTGGCGCAATTATAAGTGAGGTTCCAGCAAATTGTGCTGCTGTATATACAACAAGTCATTTTCAAGCTGCACCTTTAAAAGTAACGCAAGAATCTATTGCAAAGGAAAAGCAAATACAGGCCGTGGTAGTTAATAGTGCATGTGCAAATGCATGTACAGGAGAGAAAGGCTTAAAGGATGCCTACCAAATGAGAAAAATAATGGCAGACTATCTTCAAATCAAGGAAGAATATGTTGCTGTTTCATCTACAGGTGTAATTGGTGAATATTTACAAATGGATAAAATTGAAAAAGGTATTAATAACTTTATTTTTGATGCCACGCTGAAAAATGCGGAAGCCTTTCAAGAGGCAATTCTGACTACTGATACAGTAATGAAGAAATGCTGTTACGCCGCTAGTATTAATGGGGTTACTGTAACAATGGGAGGAACAGCAAAAGGATCGGGAATGATTCATCCTAATATGGCAACAATGCTTGGGTTTATTACGACAGATGTAAATATTTCGTCTGAAGTTTTACAAAGCGCTTTAAGTAAAGTAATTCCAACAACTTTTAATCAAATTACAGTGGATGGAGATACATCTACAAATGATACGGTGTTAGTTATGGCAAATGGGATGGCGAAAAATGAAGCACTTACAGAAGATCATCCTGATTACCCGATCTTTTTGGAGCTTCTTTCTACTACATGTGAGAGTCTTGCTAAGCAGATTGCTAAAGATGGAGAAGGGGCAACGAAGCTAATAGAGGTAAAGGTTTCAGGAAGTAATAATGACGAGGAAGCACGCGTTATTGCTAAACAAATTGTTGGATCCAATTTAGTGAAAACAGCAATTTATGGATCAGATGCTAACTGGGGAAGAATTATCACTGCTATCGGTCAAACCAAAACAGCAGTTAATCCTGCAAGAGTAGACATAGCGATTGGGGATATCATCATGCTGAAGGAAAGTGAGCCACAGTCCTTTTCAGAGCAAGCTGCAATCGATTACCTAAATCAGGATTTTATTCAGATATTTGTAGATTTGCATAATGGAGATGGCCAAGGAAAAGCATGGGGCTGCGATTTATCTTATGATTATGTCAAGATAAATGCTAGCTACAGAACCTGAGGTGATAATCGATGAAAACCATTGTTATAAAATGTGGTGGAAGTGTAATCGATCAACTAACTTCAGAATTTTTTACTAGCTTAAAAAAGCTGAAGAATAATGGCTACCAGTTAGTATTTGTACATGGTGGCGGTCCAGACATTAATGAAATGCTTGATCATTTTCAAGTGAAAGCAACATTTCATAATGGGCTTCGTAAAACAACAAAAGAGGCACTAGAAATTGTAGAGATGGTTCTTTCTGGAAAAACAAATCGCAAATTGGTTCAGTTGTTAAGGGAGAACGGCTTAATTGGCATTGGTCTTAATGGAACAGACGATAATTGTATAAATGCTTCTATTATTGATGAAGAAATGCTTGGTTTAGTAGGGGCTGTTTCGAAAGTGAATACAAGGCTGATTTCATCCTTATTAGAGGAAGACTTAATTCCAATTATAACCCCTATAGGGATTACAGAGGATGGAAGGAAACTAAATATAAATGCAGATTATGTTGCCTCAGCAGTTGCTAAGTATTTACATGCGGAACAATGTCTCTTTGTTACAGATGTAGCAGGAATCCTAATAGATGGAAGGCTTCAATCCATAATGGCACATGAGGAAATTAATCATTTTATCGAAACTGGTCAGATTAGTGGTGGAATGATTCCAAAGGTCACATCTGCCATAGCTGCCTTAGAAAGTGGTTTAAATAGTGTAATGATTGTATCAGGAAAAAAACAATTTTTTGATGGGGAAGAATTACTTGGAACAAAAATCGTTATGAAAGAAGGGATTGTAGAATGAGTCATTTATTCCCAACCTATTCAAAATGGGAAATTGAGCCTGAATCAGCTAAAGGAAGCTATTTATATAGTAAGGATGGTGGCGTTTATTTAGATTTTACTTCAGGCATTGGTGTCTGTAATTTAGGTCATTGCCATCCGGAAGTAAAACAGTCTGTGGAACAACAATTAAGTAAGTTTTGGCATGTTTCAAATCTTTTTCCAATAGAATTGCAGGAAAAGGCAGCAGAACTGCTAACAAATGCGTCAGGTTTAGATCTTGTTTTCTTTGCAAATAGTGGGGCAGAAGCAAATGAGGCAGCTATTAAGCTAGCCAGAAAGGCAACGGGAAAAACAAAAATTCTTACGTTCATGCAATCCTTTCATGGCAGAACATTTGCAACAATGTCAGCAACGGGTCAAGATAAAATCAAGCAGGGATTTGGTCCAATGCTAGATAAATTTGAATATGTTCCTTTTAATGATTTAGAAGCATTAGAACTACAGTTAACAGAGGATGTTGCGGCAGTGATGCTTGAGGTAGTTCAGGGAGAAGGCGGAATTTTTGTAGCTTCGAAAGATTTCTTACAAGGAGTAGAAACTCTTTGCAAAGAAAAGGGTGTTTTGCTAATAATTGATGAAATTCAAACAGGAATTGGCAGAACAGGAAAAGCATTTGCTTTTCAGCATTTTGGAATTAAACCAGATATCATCAGTGTTGCAAAAGGGATGGCAAATGGTATACCAACAGGTGCTATTGTTGCAGATGGAAAGCTAAAAGAATTTTTCGGACCAGGTAGTCATGGAACAACATTTGGAGGAAATCCATTGGCAATGGCAGCAGCGGCGAAAACAATGGAAATCATATTTCAGCAATCCTTTTTAGAAGATGTTCAAAAGAAAAGTGAATGGGTTATTAGCCTTCTAAAAGAAAAGCTAGCTGGAAATCAACTGGTGAAGGATATTCGTGGATTAGGATTAATGATTGGCATTGAATTGGATATGCCAGTAGCTTCGATTTTAGGAGAATTAAGAAAAGAAGGATTAATCGTTTTAAATGCTGGAGAAAAGGTTATACGATTATTACCAAGTCTTAATACTCTACAGGAAGATTTCGAAAAAGCAATGGAGATATTAGAGAAAAATTTATATATTCATGCAAAAATAACAATCTGATATGTATTTTTTTGCATGATGATGTATAATTATAAGAAATAAAGAGTAACTATACATTCATTATCGAGGTGTAAACACAATGGAAGGTTATCTGCACTTAAGCAATGGTATGAAATATAAAGGCGATTTTGCCATAGATGGAAAAGTCAAAGAGGTAAAAGGAGAAATTGTTTTTTTTACTGGAATGACGGGTTATCAGGAAGTATTAACTGACCCTTCTTATAAGGATCAAATAATCGTCTTTACGTACCCGCTGATCGGAAACTATGGTATCAATGTTGAAGATTTTGAGAGTAAGCAGCCACATGTAGCAGGTGTTATTGTTTATGAATCGAATAGGGAGGCTTACCATTATCAGGCTGAATATTCTTTACAAGATTATTTAAACAAATGGGATATACCGATGCTAACACATGTGGATACTCGATCTATTGTAAAAAATATAAGACAATCGGGTTCCATGCCTGCAGTGATGACAGCAGAAAGAGAGATTACTAGTAATACCTTTTCTTTAAAGGAAGATGGGAAAGTAGCAAAAGTTTCTGATATGAATTTTAAAACATATGGACAGGGTGAATATCATATTGTCCTCGTTGATTTTGGAAAAAAGGAGAGTATGTTAACTGCATTATTAGAACGTGATTGTAAAGTGACAGTAGTCCCATATAATACAGAATTTACACGTATAAAATCAATGCAGCCTGATGGAGTTCTTCTTTCCAATGGACCGGGTGATCCGAAGGAATTATTGGGGATTTTGCCAACTATTAAAGCCTTGATTACGCATTATCCAACACTTGGTATTTGCTTAGGACATCAGCTTGCAGCATTAGCGCTAGGTGCAGAAACTACCAAACTATCATTTGGTCATAGAGGAGCCAATCATCCAGTGATGGATCGAAAGAAAAAGAGGGTGATTATGTCCTCACAAAATCATAGCTATGTAGTGAAAGAAGACAGTTTATCTGCTACGGGCTGTAAAGCAAGATTTTATAATCTTCACGATGGATCGGTAGAGGGACTGTCTCATAGCATTTATCCATTACAAACCGTACAGTTTCATCCAGAGGCAAATCCAGGTCCTTCTGAAGGTTGTTATATATTTGATGAATTTATAGAAAACGTTAAAGCGAATAATGGGAGAGTTTTTGCATATGCCTAAAGACATGACGATAAAAACGATACTTGTAATAGGATCAGGACCAATTGTAATTGGTCAGGCAGCAGAATTTGATTATGCTGGTACACAAGCATGCATGGCTTTGAAGGAAGAAGGATATAAAGTCATACTTGTTAATAATAATCCAGCTACGATTATGACAGATGAAACATTTGCAGATTCGATTTATTTTGAACCATTGACAGTAGATGTCTTAGAAATGATTATTCAAAAAGAAAAGCCTGACGGAATCCTTGCAACTTTAGGGGGCCAAACAGGATTAAATCTAGCATTTCAACTTAGTGAGCATGGCATTTTAGAAAAGTATCAAGTGAAATTACTAGGAAGCTCTATCGAATCGATTAAAAAAGGAGAAGATAGAGAAGCGTTTAGAGAATTAATGTATCAATTAAACGAGCCTGTGCCAGAAAGTAAAATTGTTCATAAAGTCGAAGAAGCTGTAGATTTTGCAAATGAAATAGGCTTCCCCATCATTGTACGCCCTGCATATACGCTAGGGGGAACAGGTGGTGGTATTGCTGAAAATATGGAAGATTTCACTAGTCTTGTAGCTGGTGGTTTGAAAGAAAGTGCAATTGGTCAATGCTTAGTGGAAAGAAGTATTGCTGGCTTTAAGGAAGTAGAATATGAGGTAATGCGCGATAGCATGAATACATGTATTACCATTTGCAATATGGAAAATATCGATCCAGTTGGAATCCACACTGGTGACAGCATTGTTATTGCTCCATCGCAAACGTTGACAGATGTAGAATATCAAATGCTCCGTTCTGCTTCTATTAAAATCATTTCTGCTTTAGGAATAATTGGCGGATGCAATATTCAATTTGCATTAGATCCGAACAGTAAGAAATATTATTTAATTGAAGTAAATCCAAGAGTGAGCAGATCATCAGCCCTAGCTTCTAAAGCTACTGGCTATCCGATTGCAAGAATGGCTGCAAAATTGGCAGTTGGTTACACACTAAATGAACTGATAAATCCAGTTACTGGCGACACATTTGCAAGTTTTGAACCTGCATTAGATTATGTAGTGGTAAAGATTCCTAAATGGCCATTTGATAAATTTCCAGCTGTTTCAAGAAAACTAGGAACACAAATGAAGGCAACTGGAGAAGTAATGGGGATAGATCGGAATATGGAGCGGGCTTTATTAAAAGCAATTCGTTCCCTTGAAATAAAAGGAAACGATTTAACGCTACCTGGATTAAACGAAATGACAGTTGAAGCGTTATATGCAAAAATGCTGGAACAAACCGATGAAAGATTTTTTGTAATTCTCGAACTTATTAGAAAGTCAGAGTCCGTTACTAAAATCCATGATTTAACGAAAATCGACTTGTTTTTCCTGCATATTTTTAAAAGATTAATAGAGATGGAAAAAGAAATAATCAGTTCTTCACTCCAAACAGTAACAAAAGAAGCTTTATGGAAGTGGAAAGAAAAAGGGTTTAGTGATGCCTTTTTAGCCAGTGCTTGGAATTGCTCAGAAAAAGAGGTTCGAGAAAAGCGTAAGCAATTTGCTGTGCTTCCTATTTATAAAATGGTGGATACATGTGCTGCTGAGTTTGAAGCAAAAACAAATTATTATTATTCCAGCTTCTATGGAGAAAATGAACAAAAGAAAAGCGACCAACGAAAAGTGCTTGTTATTGGTAGTGGACCAATAAGAATTGGGCAGGGAATTGAATTTGATTATTGCTCCGTTCATGGAGTATTTGCTTTAAAAGAAGAAGGAATTGAAACCATTATTATTAATAATAATCCTGAGACCGTTAGTACGGATTTTGCGACTGCAGATCGCCTGTATTTTGAGCCATTAGTAGTAGAGGATATTATGAATGTAATCGAATCAGAAGGTATTAAGGATGTCATTGTCCAATTAGGTGGTCAAACAGCACTTAATGTTGCAAAAGAGCTAGAAGCATATGGTGTTCATATTCTGGGATCAAACAGCAGTACCATTGATGTGTTAGAAGATCGGGATTTATTTTATAAGCTTTTAGAAGAAGAAGATATTCCGCATATTCAAGGAGATATAGCGGAAAGTGAAGCGCAGATTGTAGAATCAGTCAAGAATATAGGTTTTCCAGTTCTAATCCGTCCATCTTACGTTATTGGTGGCAAAGGAATGGAACGTATAAATGATGAAGAAGCTTTACAATTATATTTGCAAACAGATGTACCATACCCAGTTCTTGTTGATCAATTTATGGAGGCATCTGAGGCAGAATTGGATTTGGCTACTGATGGAGTCGATATTTGTGTTCCAACTATTATGGAGCATATTGAGAAAACAGGTGTACATTCAGGAGATAGTCTATCTTTATTGCCTGCTAGAAATTTATCGTTAAACATAAAAGAAAAAATGATTACTTATGCTAAAAAAATTGTAAGACATACAGGATATAAGGGGTTAATGAATATCCAATATATTATTAATAAAGAAGAGGTTTATGTTCTAGAAGTTAATCCTCGTGCTAGTCGAACGGTTCCGATTGTAAGTAAAGTAACTGGGGTACCATTAGTACAAATTGCGACAAAAATATTGCTTGGGAAATATACCTTCACTGAAGAAGAAAAGGTATTTACCGATGATATTGAATTTACTTGTATTAAGTATCCTGTTTATTCCAATTATGCTTTAAAGGGCTTAGATTCTAAAGTAGGACCAGAAATGCGTTCAACAGGTGAGGGGATTGCACTTGCTTCCACTGTTGAAGAGGCATTGAAAAAAGTCTTTCATCCTACCTTAAAGAAAATCCCGAAATTTGAGATGAAAGTAGTTGTAAAATCGACAGAAGATTTAGAGGCGATTTATAAAGTGGCTGAACAGGTACAGCTTTCTGTTGAAATTGCTGATAATAATACCGTTGAATCGTTATTAGCGGATAAGAGAACAGTTGCCTTTTATAATCCAACAAATTTAAAAGAAGATAAACTATCTCGTGAATTAGCGACAAGAAATCGGATTATTACTTTTACTCAAAAGGAAAGCTTAGAGGCATTTATTACCTCCTTCAAAGGAAATGAATTAACTGTTCATTCTATTCAGGAATGGCATGAAAATATAAGAAAAGGAGTGAGTACAGTATGATGATTGCATCAGATCTGAATTTAAAGGGAAAAGATTTATTAACATTAGCTGATTATTCAAAAGAAACGATTCTTGAATTACTCGATAAGGCGAAGACAATAAAGGAAGCACACGTAAATGGAGAATTATTTGCTCCTCTTAAAGGGAAAACATTGGGAATGATATTTGAGAAATCATCTACGAGAACAAGAGTATCCTTTGAAGCAGGAATGCATCAGCTAGGAGGTCATGCCCTTTATCTAAATAGTCGTGACCTTCAAATCGGCAGAGGAGAAACTATTTCTGATACCGCAAAAGTACTATCACAATATGTGGATGCGATTATGATTCGCACATTTTCTCACACAATTGTGGAAGAATTAGCAGAACATGCAACAATCCCAGTTATTAATGGGCTAACGGATTTATACCATCCTTGTCAGGCATTGGCAGACCTCCTTACTATATTAGAAGTAAAAGGGACTTTAAAAGGTTTAAAGCTTGCATACATTGGTGATGGAAATAATGTTGCCCATTCCTTGCTCGTAGCATGCTCAAAAGTAGGGCTTGATATTTCCATTGCTACGCCACAAAATTATGAAGTAGATGCAAAGGTGGCCGAATTAGCCCATTCTTTTGCTGAAGCAAGTGGCAGTAAGATTGTACTTACAAATGATCCAGTGGAAGCTGTCCAAAAAGCAGATGCAATTTACTCGGATGTATGGACTAGCATGGGACAGGAAGAGGAAAACGAACAGCGTTTAAAGGATTTCCAAGGTTTTCAAATTAATGGAGAATTAGTGAAGCATGCAAAAGCTGATTATATCTTCTTACACTGTTTACCAGCCCATCGAGAAGAAGAAGTAACAACGGAAATTATTGACGGGAATCATTCATATGTCTTTCAACAGGCAGGAAATAGATTGCACGCTCAAAAAGCACTATTAGTTGAAATATTAAAATAAATTGTAAAGAGAAAATCCTATTTCTTAAAAGGCTGTTAACAAATGTAGTATTCGTTAACAGCCTTTTTTTATGTTGTTTACGTATTCATGTAATAGCATGCTCTAATAATGAAAAAGTATTTACGCTTACCAGTTATTATTTTCCGTAATGTTCATGCTAAAAAGGGCAATAATAATAACCAGTTAAGTAATACGTATTTCTGTTCGTATTTACTTAACTTCTGAATTGGTAATGGATAGCTAAAGGAGGAGTTTATTTTGGGTCAAAATAGACAGTTTCGTCCAGGGCAAAAGGCACCAAACAATGGTTTATATATAGAAATTGGTGAAACAGGAAGTAACGTAAATAACCCTCAAATGTTAAAAATGAAAGCAGGAGATCGCTTTCCAGAAACATCTAACCATAATCGATTATGGACATACCAAAGAAAACCTTAATAAGGGATTTTCTTATGAATAGGTAATTTGTTGGTTTCATTTGGGCAAGTCAAGATTAGCTTGAATTTTAGACACTTTGTTGATTGGAACGGAGATCAACAAAACAGTTAAACGGTTTTAATAAAAGGGATTTCTCTAAAAGAGTAAGCTTCATGGTAAATATCTCCCCAGAGATATCACTATCTTGAATATAACTCTTTGTATAAGAGAGATCCCTTTACATATGGATAATTTATACTATAATAAAAACAAAGGTCAAAAAAGGTCAAAAAGGAGTCTTGTAAAATGAATGTAGAACAGATGACAGAACGAGTCCAATTAGCAATAACAGAAGCGCAATCCCTTGCAATTAAGGAAAGTCATCAAGAAATAGATGATATCCATTTGTTTTTGGCTATTCTTCATCAGCAGGATAATTTATTGACTTCCATACTACACAAACTACAAATAGAACCGAATAGGATTCTGGATAAATTAACGGAAGAATTAAAGAAAAAGCCACAAGTATCTTTAAGTGGTTCCGAGCCCGGAACGGTCTATATAACTGCTGGTTTGCAACAGCTTCTAACGAAAGCAGAAGAAGAGATGACTGCATTGGATGATGAGTATTTGTCAGTAGAGCATCTAATTCTCGCCACATATAAAGTAAAACAATCAACAGTAGGAATGATTTTCAAAACAGAACATATTCCATTTGAAAAAATAAAAAATTCAATAAAAGAGATAAGGGGGACACAGAGAGTGACTAGCAAAAATCCCGAAGTAACATATGAAGTACTTAGTAAATATGGTCGAGATCTCGTGGATGAAGTAAAGCTGGGGAAGCTTGACCCAGTAATTGGGCGAGATAATGAAATCCGGAATGTAATCCGAATTTTATCAAGAAAAACTAAAAACAATCCCGTTTTAATTGGTGAACCTGGTGTGGGCAAAACAGCTATTGTGGAAGGGCTGGCACAACGAATTGTCCGAAAGGATGTTCCAGAAGGATTAAAGGATAAAACGATATTTTCTTTAGATATGGGGGCATTAGTGGCAGGAGCTAAATTTAGAGGAGAATTTGAGGAGCGTTTAAAGGCTGTTTTACAAGAAGTGAAAAATAGTGATGGACGTATCATTTTATTTATTGATGAATTGCATACGATTGTTGGGGCTGGTAAAACAGATGGAGCAATGGATGCAGGAAATATGCTTAAACCGATGCTGGCAAGAGGGGAGCTTCATTGTATTGGTGCCACAACATTAGATGAACATCGCCAGTATATTGAAAAAGATCCTGCACTAGAGCGTCGTTTTCAGCAGGTTCTTGTTTCGGAGCCAACAGTTGAAGATACGATTGCTATTTTAAGAGGGCTAAAAGAAAGATTTGAAATCCATCACGGTGTGAATATTCAAGACCGTTCCATTATTGCAGCAGCAACTTTATCTGATCGATATATAACAGAACGCTTCTTGCCAGATAAAGCCATTGATTTAATTGATGAAGCATGTGCGATGATTCGTACAGAGATAGACTCCATGCCGATTGAAATTGATGAACTTACAAGAAAAATCATGCAGCTCGAAATTGAAGAAGCGGCATTACATGGGGAAGAAGATATCCAAAGTAAAGAGAGACTGGCTGTTATTGCAAAAGAACTAGCCAATTTAAGGGACCGTTCCAATGCATTAAAGGCTAAATGGCAACGTGAAAAAGATGCTTTGCAATCCATTCAGGAGAAAAAAGAACAGCTCGAACGGAAAAAGAGAGAGTTGGAGGATGCAGAAAATAACTATGATTTAAATAAAGCGGCTGAGTTAAGACATGGAAGTATTCCAAAATTGGAAAAAGAAATTAAGGAAATGGAAGAACAAGCGAAACAAGAGCAGGAAAATCGTCTTCTTCGAGAAGAAGTTACAGAAGAGGAAATCGCTAATATAGTTGCTAGATGGACAGGTATTCCTGTATCCAAATTAGTAGAGAAAGAACGAGAAAAGCTTTTACGCTTAGAAGCCATTCTGCAAGAAAGAGTGGTTGGGCAATCAGAGGCTGTAGAGCTAGTCAGTGATGCTGTATTAAGAGCAAGAGCAGGAATAAAGGATCCGAATAGACCAATTGGCTCCTTCTTATTTTTAGGACCTACTGGGGTTGGGAAAACAGAACTAGCCAAAACATTAGCAGCAACCCTTTTTGATAGTGAGGAGCAAATGATCCGTATTGATATGTCTGAGTATATGGAGAAACATGCTGTATCTCGTTTAATTGGAGCTCCTCCAGGATATATAGGGTATGAAGAGGGTGGTCAGTTAACGGAAGCGATTAGAAGAAAGCCTTATTCTGTTGTTCTATTAGACGAGGTGGAGAAAGCACATCCAGAGGTATTCAATATTTTGCTTCAAGTTCTTGATGATGGAAGAATTACAGATTCAAGGGGGAGGACGGTTGATTTTAAAAATACCGTAATTATCATGACATCTAATATTGGTTCCCATTTATTATTAGAAACTGGAGAAGCAAATGAGATTCCGGAAGAAATAAGAGATGGAGTCATGGCACAATTAAATGGTCATTTTAGACCAGAGTTTTTAAACAGAATTGATGAAGTTATCTTATTTAAGCCTTTAACATTAGCGAACATTAAAGACATTGTTTCTAAGCTTATTGTTCAGCTACAAGCACGACTTACTGATCAGCATATCACCATTGAAATGACAGAAAAGGCGAAAGAATTTGTGGCGAAAAATGGCTTTGACCCTAAATTTGGAGCAAGGCCACTTAGAAGATTTTTGCAAAAGACGATTGAAACATTGTTAGCGAAAGATATAATTGGAGGGGAAATAAAAGAAAAGGATCATGTTCAGATTGATGAAGAAAATGAACATATTGTTATAAAACGTATGGAATAAAGTGTTTTCCCTAGTCAAAGCAGCCTAAATATAGTAAGAAAACCATTATTTAGGCTGCTTTTTACAATTGAAAAAACATAGGTTTTCTGATTTGCGTCTAGCACCTAGCACTTATCTTATTTGTTAGAATACTAAAAAAGGTGTATAAATAAAATACACGAACAAGGGAATAATTCCGCTATTTGTGTATATTATTTAAACACCATTTACTCTTTCAATGACATGCCCTTAATGGGAACCTTCTTCATGAGTAGGTTCATCTGGAATAAGTGCTGATAGAATGAAAACTAATACGGAAAAGACAGCCGTTAGAATCAGCCCCATTGAAAAGTTAAAAGGAACCCCATTCATCGAACCAACAACATAAACTAACATTTGAGCAAGTAAAAATGTCCAAAAAATTGTCATTATGTAACGCAACCGAAATCACCTCTTTATAGCTTGCTTATCATACTCATCTTACCACATAGTAGATAAATAATAAATGTGAATGATATAGCTTTCTTAAATTCTTCACTATTTCATTATATAAATAGTCTTTCCACCTATGCAATGTCCATTCTTCAGGGTGTAAGATGAGAAAAATCAATGTCATTTGGTCATGTAACTCCGCATTTCTTCTTGGAATATAGGCAAACTCCCTTACATTTTAATAAAAGAGACATACATTATTAAAAGGAAAATGCTAAAAAGGAGTTTTTAAGATGGAGAACCGGAACTTCCAGTTAGATACCGAATGGAACATGATACACTATCCTCATCGACCTAATGGTTTCGGTATCTTAATTATTGGAGACGAAAGGAATTTTGTAACAGATACAAATAGCTTTTGGAACCAAAATGAGGGGAAGAGAACCTTAATTGAATCATTACGGAATAATGGGTATACCATTTTTTATTCCAATTTATATGGGAAAAATTGGGGAAGTGAAAAAGCTTTACAGTTGGCTAAAAGACTATATGAACATATTATTCGTACAGAAATACTGAATCACAGAATTCATATTATTGCAGAAGGAATGGGAGCATTAACTGCTATTCGCTTGATGATGGAAATGAAGGATAATATTCGTTCTGTTGTTTTGTTAAACCCTATTCTATCTTTAAAAGAACATTTAGAAAGGGAAAAAGAGCATAAGTTTTTTATTAAGAAATTAACAAATGAAATCAGTATTGCTTTTAATACAAATAAGCATGAATTATTGGATTTATTAAAGGATAAGAAGGAGTACCAGTTAGAAGAGACAGACACACCAACAAAAATTATTCAAATCTTGCATAATGGTAGATCCTATTATCAATCCCATGCTTTAAAAAAAGCATCTGTTATTTGGGAAGAAAAAAATCTGCCCATTTTCGTATCCTATGTTTTACCAGAAAAACGAAGTGCGATGCCGAAACAAATAGCCTCATTTTTTAGAAAGTATGAAAAAAGACTTTGAAAGAAAAGATGTTGTTCAAACAGCATATGCTAATTGAATAACATCTTTAGTTTTTTCTAATCGAAAATTAGTAATCTGGCGTATGAATAAGTTGAATATACGTTTCTTAAGGTACTTCGAAATATTTATCTTTTTAAATGCATATGAATACATTAAGTAATTTTAATGGGAGGCTGTTTAATGAAGAATGCAGTAGTAGTCGGTGCATATCAATTCCTCGGTTTTCACATATGTGGAGCTCTGTTAGAGGAGGGAGAGGAGATAATAGGTGTATCTTTTCCAAACATAAATATAGGTGATATAGAAGATAAAAGAATGGAAATAGGCAGAAATGCAAATTTTAGTGAAAAAAGCTGGAATCAACTGGGGTCTATACTCCAAGATCCAAACATAGATTATCTTTTTTTTGACCTATACACAATAGAAGGCCTACAATCCTTGTATAGTACGATTAAAAGTCGAATTTTTGACTGTAGTAATAAAGAATTGCCTATTAATAAAAGACTTGTTTTCTTAGTAAATATTATGGCTGTAGAAAAAGATAGGGAACTATTCTCTTCAATGAAAGAAGACCTAGGTGATTATACGATTCAGATGATACATATGCCTACGTTATATGGACCATGGCAGCCAAGTGATTTTTTGTTTCAACAGCTAGTAGAAGGAAAAGAGCAGGAAGCTGTTCGCATAGGTTTACGAGAATGTCCTACAGATGCAATTTTTATCGAAGATGCCGTATTGGAAGTAGTAAAACAGACAAAAAAAGGACAAAATAATGATATTCTATTAAAAAGTAATGTAACAAACCATTGGCAAAGATGCTTAGAACATTTAAAATGGAATGTACCCGAAAATGTTCGTGAATATATAGAATATTCAAAAGGTTTAGAAGAGGTAATGGTAATAAATAAATGCAGCATTTCAGAGAACTTAGATAAACAGAAAAAGCATCATTTATTATATAGAATTTAATAGTGTTATAGGAGCAAAAATAATGAAAAGAGCATTAATGAACATCCGAAAAAAAACAATTAGGGGAAAGAGTTTTATTATCCTTCCTCTAATTATATGTGTTCTTTTTCTTTTCCTTTTTTTGAATGGATCTATTGGTAAAAAAGGAAAGATTGAAAAAGTAGGGCTCCTGGTCAGTGGTACAGTAAGTGATCAAGTCTGGGGAACAAAAGGATATAAAGGATTGTTAAATATTCATACTAAGCTAGGTGTGGATGTCTTTTATAAAGAGTCAATTGATTCTTATACCATAACGGAGAGAGCAGTAAAAGAATTTGAAGCGAAAGGTGTTAATTTGATTTTTGGACATGGTGGGGATTTTGTTCAGTATTTTAATATCCTTTCATCTAAGTACCCCTCCATTCATTTTGTAAGTTTAAATGGGAGAGAGCCTGCGACAAAAGATAATACAACCAATATTAAGTTTGAAAATTATCCGATGGGGTTCTTTGGTGGAATGGTAGCTGGACAGGTGACAAAAACAAATATTATTGGTGTAATCGGTGCCTATGAATGGCAAGAAGAAGTAAGTGGATTTGAGGATGGAGTCAACTATGTCAATAAAAATGCAAAAGTCATAAAAGAATTTGTAAATGATTGGGATGATCGAGAAAAGGCGATGAACTTATTAGATGATCAAATAAGTAAGAATGTGGACATTGTTTATCCGGTAGGAGATGGCTTTAATGTGGAAATCATTGAGAATATTAAAGAAAAAGGACTATACGCAGTTGGTTATATTTCTGATCAATCAAATTTAGGAAAGTATACGATGCTAACAAGTACGGTTCAAGATATCCCTAAGCTTTATGAACAGATTGCCACAGCATTTGATGAAGGGGAACTTCACTCTGGTACTCAATTCTGTGGAATTAGAGAGGGGACCATTTATTTAGGGAAATTTAGTCCAAGTATCGATAATGATATTGTTGAATCCATACAGAAAGATGTGAATCGGTATAAAAAGACTGGAAAGCTGCCAAATGAGGAATAGAAAGAAATGGCTTCCGAATAAAGTTATTGGTGCTGTTTCTTTTTTATTTTTAGGAAAAACCTGTCCTTTAGTGAGGAAAAGTATAAGAGTTTAATACCCTGCTACTATGCAAAAGATGATTTTCAATGTGTGTTGTAAGTAGATCATATAGAATCCATAAAAATGGGGATGGACTAACAGGTAATCTTTTTTACTAAGTTAATCCATCCATTTTTTTATGAAGGGGGTTATTTTTTTGAATATAGGCTTTAAATCATTAGCTGAGGTCATAAACATATCTACATTCTTCATAAGGAGTTCAAGGTCAATCTGGTTTAAGAAGTTTGCAATCGCATCAAAGTTTGCACTTTCTTCATTTTCCTCATTCTCCTCCACCTGATTGGGCTTCCCGTTACCCCTACCAAGAATCCAATCATCTCCTTTAACGCCTCTCCTGATGGAAGGCTCCTCGTCAATTAGTTGGGAATGCTCTCGTTTCTCCTTTTTTCTTATGGAACGACTGTTTGTACCAAACATAAATAGAGAGAGGTGATCAATTTCTGTTTCTTCTTTTGTTATAACATCCTTTTTTTCTTTCTCATCAGCGAGTTCATCTTTATACTCCTCCACTTTTCTTCCTCCTATAACACATTCTTAGATTATGCTCTTAATATGCTATGAAAAACATCGGTAAATGCTTAGACCAATGTAATGGAAAACAAAATATGTTGCAAAAGAGAGGAGGAATTTGTTAAAATTAGTACCAAGTCATAATAATTGATAATAATATATTACTGTAATAATGCAATTTTTTCCTTCCTATTTAGACCATATTGGACAATTTAGGGTAAACTAAGAGAAATATCACATCCTTATTTGTTATTAGATTACCGAGGGCTGAATACATGACAATTTTGTGGGATAAGGAAAAACGATTAGGAAGGTTAAGACACACATCAATGATAAGTGAATCGTATTCAGAGTACCATTTAATTAGCCATTTTATTAAATGAGTATGAGGAAAAAACGTTTTAACCAAAAAAGAGAGACATACCGGGTAACCGGTGAATATAAAGGAGCTGAAAGCTTTGGGTACAGGAATAATTGGTATTGGCCGTGAACTTCCAGAAAAAATATTAACAAACCTTGATTTAGAAAAAATGGTCGATACAAATGATGAATGGATTAGAACTAGAACAGGCATAGAAGAACGAAGAATTGCAGACGACAATACCAATACATCGGATATTGCATTAGCAGCAGCAAAGAAAGCAATTGACGATGCTGGTATTAATCCAGAAGATATTGATATGATTATGGTCGCAACGGTTACACCAGATCAGTCATTTCCCTCTGTTGCATGTATGATTCAAGAAAAATTAGGTGCAAAAAAAGCTGCTGCAATGGATTTAAGTGCTGCATGTGCAGGCTTTATGTATGGTATGGTGACAGCAAAGCAATTTATTGATACAGGTGTTTATAAATATGTACTAGTTGTTGGCGTAGAGAAGCTTTCCAAAATTACAAATTGGGAAGACCGTAATACAGCTGTTCTATTTGGTGATGGAGCTGGAGCTGCTGTACTAGGTAAAGTTTCAGAAGGAAGAGGAATTCTTTCTTTCGAATTAGGAGCAGATGGTTCTGGTGGGAAACATCTTTATTTAGATGATCAAGACTATATTTACATGAATGGTAGAGAAGTCTTTAAATTTGCCGTTCGTCAAATGGGAGAAAGCAGTGAAAATGTGTTGGTAAAAGCAGGATTGTCCAAGGAAGATGTAGATTTCCTTATCCCGCACCAAGCGAACATTCGCATCATGGAAGCGTCAAGACAAAGATTGGATTTACCAGAAGAGAAATTATCCAAAACAGTTCACAAATATGGAAATACAAGTGCTGCATCTATTCCTATTTCATTAGTGGAAGAATTAGAGGCAGGCAAAATTAAAGAAGATGATGTCCTTGTAATGGTCGGTTTCGGTGGAGGCTTGACTTGGGGTGCGATTGCTATCCGTTGGGGAAAATAAAAAATCCCTCGATTTGTAATAATAAAACTAACTATATATTAGATGATAAATATAGGAAAAAAGGAGAATAGGTCATGAGTACGAATAGAAGAGTAGTTGTTACTGGTATTGGAGCTGTAACGCCCCTTGGTAATGATGCAATAACTACCTGGGATAATATTACAGCTGGAGTTTCGGGAATTGGACCACTCACAAGAATTAATGCCGATGAATATCCAGCAAAGGTAGCAGCGGAAGTGAAAGATTTTAATCCGGAAGATTTTATGGATAAAAAAGATGCTAGAAAAATGGATCGTTTTACACAATATGCAGTTGCAGCATCCTTAATGGCTGTAAAGGATGCTAATTTACAAATAACGGATGAAAATGCTCCTCGTATTGGAGTTTGGATTGGTTCAGGGATTGGCGGAATGGAAACTTTCGAAAATCAATATGAAATGTTCCAAAAAAGAGGATATAAACGAGTAAGTCCTTTCTTTGTACCGATGTTAATTCCAGATATGGCATCTGGACAAGTTTCGATAACATTAGGTGCAAGAGGAGTAAATTCTTGTACTGTTACTGCATGTGCAACTGGAACAAACTCTATTGGAGATGCATTTAAAGTTATTCAGCGTGGAGATGCAGATGCGATGGTTACTGGTGGAGCAGAGGCGCCGATTACAAAGATGTCCGTAGCTGGTTTCTGTGCAAATACGGCTTTATCCTTTAATCCAGATCCGAAAACAGCAAGTAGACCATTTGATGCGAATCGTGATGGATTTGTAATTGGAGAAGGTGCAGGAATTGTTGTGCTAGAAGAATTAGAGCATGCTTTAGCAAGAGGTGCTAACATCTATGCAGAAATAGTTGGATATGGTTCCACAGGTGATGCGTATCATATTACTTCCCCTGCACCAGGAGGCGAAGGTGGAGCAAGAGCTATGAAAATGGCAATTAATGATGCAGGACTTGCACCAGAAGATGTTTCTTATATTAACGCACATGGAACAAGCACAGCATATAATGATAAGTTTGAAACAATGGCTGTTAAAGAAGTCTTTGGAGAGTATGCTTATAAGGTCCCAATGAGTTCAACAAAATCTATGACTGGTCATTTGCTTGGAGCAGCAGGTGGAGTGGAAGCTATTTTTAGCGTCTTGGCAATTAGAGATAGCATTCTTCCACCAACGATTAATTTTGAAACAGCAGATCCAGATTGTGATTTGGATTATGTAATTAATTCCCATAGGAAACAAGAAGTAAATGTAGCAATGAGTAATTCCCTAGGCTTCGGCGGCCATAACGCTACTATTGTGTTTAAAAAATATCAATAAATACATCGGTAATTTATGCAATTAATTGTAGGTTTTAAAATAAAATGAAGTTTTTTATCATGAGTTGATTGGAGGTGTAGGTGCGAGACTCCTGTGGGAATAGCGGGACAGGGGTCAGTTTAAAGCCGAGGAGGCTCACCGCTCGCCCCATGGAAAGCGAAGTGTATTCTGGGCTGCGGGTTATAGCAACAAACTTTACGAAAACAGCCTAAAAAAATAAGTCATTCATTAAAACTGCTAGGGTTCGTTTATAAATCGAATCTTAGCAGTTTTTTTATTGCAAAAATGAAACCAATCAATATTAATTTATAATAATTTTAAATTAATATTGACTATTATTATAAAGTATATATAATTAAGACTATAATACTATTATTTAAGGTATAAATTCGGAAATAATCAACACTTAAAGAAAACGCTTTCTTTAGAGAATGACTTAATATTTAAGGAGATATTACGTAGAAAGGAAGAATTCTATGCTTAGTATAGAAAAGGCTAAAAACCTGTTGAAAGATAAAAATGTTCGTCTCACGCCACAAAGGCTAGAATTAATTAACATATTATCTAAAGACAATAAGCATTGGACAGTAGATGAAATTTATCATGTCCTAAATGAGAATATGCCATCGGTAAGTATTACTACTGTTTATAATAATATCCATTTATTCATAGAATTAGAGCTATTGAAAGAGATACAATTTGGCGAAGGATTAAGTAAATATGAATGGAAAAAAGAAGAACATTATCATATTGTATGCAGTGATTGCGGTGAGATAGTGGATATTTGGTATCCTACATTAAGGGAGGTAGAATCATTTGCTAAATCCATATCTAAATTTAATATCAGCTCCCATAGTCTCCAGTTTTACGGAACCTGTGAACAGTGTTCTAAAGGCTAAGCGAAAAAGGGAGATCATTTGTCTAGAGTGTAAACAGCCAATCAAAAAATTGAAGCACTCTATTATTTGTGGATGCGGAAGTAGAATCATGAAAGAAACACATAGATAATTTATAAAAAGGGATGTGGGAAAAGTACTTTTGCCATATCCCTTTTTTAATTGTCCCAGCCTCTTTATGCTATTTCAAAAGTAGAGATTGGTTGTTTTGGAACACCATCAATTCAAAATTCATATACTGGTTAAATGAACAGAATAAAATGAAATGAATTAGAGGGGAAATATTGGTGGGGATAATCGATACAAAGAAATGGCTAGAAGATCATTTTTATGAGCCGACTTCTATATGTGAAAACATGAAAGCATCCTTTGACGGAGATGATTCTCAAAATATATATCGATATTTAAGTGGATTTGGAATGTATAAACCATCAAGACGTTCTAAACAGACTTTTGAGAAGATGAAAGAATTAGAAACATGGAGTAAAATAGAGAGCGTTTATAAAAAGTATAAGAAAAAATGGGATGGACCAGATGTACCTATTTATCTTTTTCCTTTTCAGATGACTTGGAGAGGAGAGGAAAATAAATCAGGTGTATCATTTCCTAATCTGCTATTTTTATTTATTGGGGAAGTAACAGACGATAAAGAATTAGAGGCTCTGTTTATTCACGAATATCATCATGTATGCCGCATACATTCACAAAAAAAGGCAATAGAGGATTATACCTTATTAGATTCCATCATTATGGAAGGATTAGCAGAGCTTGCTGTTAAAGAAAACTGTGGAGAGGTCTATAATGCAAGCTGGTGCCACCTGTATGATGGAGAAAAAATTAAGCAATTTTGGGATAAAGAGCTAAAGGAACATCTAGATGTAAAAAAAACAGAGGAGAAACATGATCAACTCTTGTATGGACATGGACGCTATCCACGAATGATTGGTTATAATACAGGATTTCATCTTGTTAATTTATATTATGAAAAGAAAAAAATAACAGAAAAGATGCAGTTTACGATAAAAAGTGAAGCATTTTTATAAAGATTTAAAAGACGAGTATAGAAAACTGCTCGTCTATTTCATATCTACTAGAACAAGCTAATTGGAAAAAGGCAGGAAAATTAGATTGAAACGAAATAAAAAGACATGTAAAGGAAAGTTTGTACATATTATGATAATAGGTTCAGTAAGAAAATATCTTCTGCTTATCATTCGCCTTAGTATAAGAAGAGAAATACCTAGCAAAGAGAATACACGAAAGATAGATTTTTTTCATATTAAATAGAGGATTATTAAATAATCCTTTGAAAATAGGAATAAATTTACTACGCTCTGCCAATACTTATGGACAAACAGTTGTTGAAGTGAGGGATAAAATATGCAGTATCTTCATGATGTTTGGGTAAATTGGTTTGAAGGAGAAGAAAACGGATATAATGTTTGTCACTTTCATGAATGGAGAAAAGATGATGGTGTTGAATTATTAGATCAAGTTCCGCTATTAAAAGTAGACTCTTGTTTATTCCATTACATAGAAAACGATTTGGCGGAACTACCACGACAATTATTAGAAGAAATTTATCAAAAAGCATATCTACGAAAAAATCATGAACGAATTCAATTAGATTATTGTTTTGTAGTTTCTGATGGAATTGGTCTATTAGTAGTAGATACAATTGGATATTCTGTTCCAATTCGAAAAAGTCGAATGATACCTAGACAAGAACAATTGGCCTATGAATTACTTGAAAATCAAGAAACGATTTATTATAACTTTCAAAACAATGAAGAAAAGAAAGAATTCCATATTTTATCACCTGAGCCTCATGTGATGAATGGATTAACAAGAAAAGAAAGACAATTAAAGCAATTATTGTTTATGGCATTAGATCAACTGTATTCTTCTGAAAATGTTGCAGAGGTTCGTTATTGGTACACAGAATGGAGTCCAGAACGTTACTTTGAGATTCAGCATTTAGATTTTGAACATGCCTGGAATGAACTATATGAATGTACAAAATATGGTTGGTCTAAAAAGCATGAGCATTTTTGTGAAAATATTATAAAAGGTCAGCAGTTTTTTGAAAAGCTATGGGAAATGGAGCATGGTCCGAAGGTAAATTAAGAGTTGTCAGTTTTGAAATAGTAATAAAAAATGGAGATTTATGAATAGTTTTCCTACAGTCTAAAGAGGCTAGGACAAAACTAAATAGCCAATCTGTAAAGACGAACAATCCTTAATTTAGCTCTTAAATAAAGGCTACTTTTTCATGCTAGTTATTTATGATTTTAAATATAGTCAGTGTAAAAACTAATTCGTTTTTAAAGATAGTTTTTCTATAAACAATTATGGAATAGACAAAATTAATTAATTGGAAAGACAGAGCAGCCTGAATACACGTAGACTACTATGGGAGCTGCGAGAAAGTCCGAGACCCTGCAGGAGCATGAGTTGTGAGGAGGCTTGGCGCTCGCCCCATGGAAAGCGAAGTGAAGTGGATTCAGGCTGCGGATAATAACACCATCTTTACTGAAACAGCCTTTTATAAACCAATATAAACCCGAATAATCATATGGAAGTATCGTATGGCTGTTCGGGTTTATTTATGGCTGGAATACTTATGTCCCAGCCTCTTAAAGCCCGATGATAATTCATCGGGCTTTTCCATTTTCGACAAGAATTAATTAACGTCGTTTACGACCTAATCCCATCGCATTTTCCATCTTCTTAATCATTTTACCAGCTACTTTATTAGCTTTTTCCGCACCTTCGTCTAAAATATCATCTAATTCAGTCGAATTCATTAATTGGTTATATTTCTCTTGAATAGGCTTTAATGCATCAACAACAACATTTGCTAAATCTGACTTGAAATCACCGTATCCTTTTCCTTCGTATTTTGCTTCCAGACTCTCCACGCTTTCTCCAGAGAGGATAGAATAAATCGATAGCAAGTTAGAAACTCCTGGCTTATTTTCTCGATCGAATTTAACAACACCTTCTGAATCTGTAACGGCACTTTTGATTTTCTTAATAATCTGTGCTGGCTCGTCTAATAATGTAATGGTTGCTTTGTTGTTTGTATCGGATTTACTCATTTTTTTCGTAGGATCCTGAAGAGACATGATTCGTGCCCCTACTTTTGGAATTCTCACTTCAGGAATTGTCAAAATATCATTGTATTTTTTATTAAATCTCTCTGCGAGATCACGAGTCAATTCAAGATGCTGCTTTTGGTCTTCTCCAACTGGAACGATATCTGTACTATATAGAAGAATATCCGCCGCCATTAATGGTGGATATGTTAATAACGCAGCAGAAACAGCATCTTTACCAGTCGATTTGTCCTTGAATTGCGTCATTCGCTCTAATTCTCCAATATAAGAGATACATTGCATTAACCATGCTCCTTGGGTGTGGGCAGGTACTTCAGATTGAATGAATAGAGTAGCTTTATTAGGATCGATACCCACTGCTAAGTAAAGTGCAGCTAAACTGCGGATATTTTTTCTTAGTACCATCCGATCTTGAGGTACCGTAATAGCATGTTGATCGACGATACAGAAGAAACAATTATATTCATCTTGTAGCTCGACAAATTGACTTAAGGCACCAATATAATTTCCTAATGTAATAGTACCGCTTGGTTGAATCCCAGAAAAGATAGTTTTCATAATAATACTTCCTCCAATATGTATTCTAGACACGAATGTTTAGCTGAAAGCATCATCTAAACAAACTGTTCATTTATTTACTAGGCTTCTATCAGCTGTTTGTAACGTTCTTTAGTGAAGTGCACTTTCGAATCAGAAAGCAACTTATTAGTTAACAGAGCAAAAAGAGAGAACCCAGAAACTACATTATAATCATTATTATATCCATTTTAGCATGATTAGTTGATATTCAAAGGCTGTTTTCTCAAAGTTTGTCGTTTTTAATAGAAAAAATAAATGGAATTCTATTTTTTGAGGTTGTTTCTATAGGAGAAATGTTAAAAAAATACGACTTATAAATTGAATCAAGTGCAGGCGAGGCAGATTAGAAACAGAGCAGTCAGTAAGTGAGGAAACGTAAGAATGGCAAACAGATGTAAAAGGAAAAATGATTCATCAAAAGGAAGATGACGAAGAATAGAATGCTTATATGTAATTTATGAATTATAACAATTCGAATAAATTTATATTAATATAATTATTCAGTAGATTTACATATTTCTGATTAGTTTTTTATTCTACAAAATTCTACATAATTCTTGCGTAAAAAATATTCCAACTATATAATTGTCATTACGAATGGATTAGGTAGTGATATTTCAGACTATTTAAAACACATAAGAATACATAAAAAGATTGAACTAGCGAAATAGTTATTTTAGAATAATGATTTTATGTGCTATGTATGGGGGTTTTTATTTAAATCGTTTTATACAATAATAGTCGTTTATTATAATTAACTGACTATTTAGGAAATGATTACTTGTGTATTCTAAGGTTTAGAATGGGAAAGCTATTTTCGAAGTTCCATTTGAGGAAAATTATTTAGGGGGTAATTACATGAGAAAAAGATTGCTTGTACTAATGAGCTTAGTGCTTGTACTAAGTGCTTTTCTTGCTGCATGTGGTAATGATAAGGGTGGCAGTGATAAAGCATCATCACAAAACTTACGTCTGAATATTGTTTCAGAACCGCCAACATTACATCCAGCATTAGCTACAGATTCAACATCAGGTGGAGTGTTAATTCAAACATTTGAAGGCTTAACTCGTATTGATAAAGATGGAGTGCCTCAGCCAGCTATGGCCGAAGATATTCAGGTTTCAGATGATCAATTAACCTATACATTCAAAATTCGTGAAGATGCGAACTGGACGAACGGTGATCCTGTAACCGCAGCAGATTTTGAATATGCATGGAAATGGGCTATTGATCCTCAAAATCAATCACAATATGCATATCAATTGTATTCCATAAAAGGTGCTGAAGCAGCTAATAATGGTGAAGGTAATCTTGATAATGTTGCTATTAAAGCAGTGGATGAAAAGACTTTAGAAGTAACTTTAGTAAATCCAACACCTTATTTCTTACAATTACTAGCTTTCTATACTTATTTCCCAGTGAATAAAAATGTAGCAGAAGCAAATCCAGATTGGTATAAAGATGCTGGAGATGATTATGTTACAAATGGTCCTTTCAAAATGACAGAGTGGAATCATAGTGAGTCTATTCTTTTAGAAAAGAATGAAGATTATTGGGATGCTGACACGGTTAAATTAGAAACAGTAGAAATGACAATGGTAGAAGACCCAACAACAGAATTAAGTATGTTTGATAACGATGAGTTAGATTGGGCTGGTTTACCATTTGGTTCGTTACCTACAGATGCGATTAAAGCATTAAAAGACAATGGGGACCTAAATATTAAAGCAATAGCAGGAACTTATTGGTATAAATTTAATACAGAAGAAAAGCCATTTAACAATGAAAATATTCGTAAAGCATTAACATATGCAATTGATCGTAAAGCGATTGTTGAGCAAATTACACAAGGTGGACAAATTCCTGCTATGGCAGTTGTTCCTCCAACAATGTTTTCTGAAAACGAAAAAGGTTACTTTAAAGATAATGACATCGAAGCAGCAAAAGCAGCTCTTGAGAAAGGCTTGAAAGAGGAAGGCTATGCTAGTGTAGAAGATTTACCAAAAATCACATTATCTTATAATACAAGTGAAGCACATGCTAAAATTGCGCAAGCGGTTCAAGACATGTGGAAAAAGAACCTTGGAATTAATGTAGAATTAGACAACGAAGAATGGCAAGTTTATTTAGAAAAAATTGATTCTGGTGATTATCAGATTGGACGTATGTCATGGTCTGGTGACTACAATGACGCATTTAATTTCCTAGAATTGTATCGTGATGCAAACGGAGGAAATAATGACACTGGTTGGGAAAATCCAGAATACAAAAAACTTCTTAAAGCTTCACAAAAAGAAACAGATGAAGCAAAACGTAAACAATTATTACAAGATGCAGAAGCTATTTTAATGAATGAACTTCCAATTGCACCTGTGTATTTCTATACAAACACTTGGGTGCAAAAAAAGAACCTTAAAGATGTAGTGATTTCAGGTTTAGGGGAAGCACAGTTAAAATGGGCGCATTTTGAATAATTAAAGAAATAACTTTGTTATTATAGGTAATTCGAAGCCTAATCGCAACTGGGAATAGTATATTCTAGGAGAAGTATTATTAAGTTGTTTAAGAATTAGGACAAGAAGAAACTATCCATGTACGTACAAAGTTAAAAGAGATAAAAAAGATAAAAGAGATAAAAGAGGCTGTCTTATTTAACGAGTGATACTTTAAAAGTAAGCTCGTTCCCTAAGACATCCTCTTCCTTTCTAATTGCGTAGTATTAGAAAAAAACGGAGGTAAAACCATGATAAAGTACTTGACAAAACGTTTGCTGTTTATGGCGCTGTCCCTATGGTTAATCATTACAGCTACGTTTTTCTTCATGAGGATGGCACCGGGTAACCCATTTACATCGGAAAAGAAAATGCCACCTGCAATTGAAGCAAATTTAAATGCCCATTATGGTCTTGATCAGCCTTGGTATGTTCAATATGGAGAATATTTGCTAAGAGTCGTTCAATGGGATTTTGGTCCATCTTTTAAATATAAAAGTCAGACTGTTAATCAATTAATTAATGAAGGTTTCCCAGTTTCATTAGTATTGGGAATCGAAGCCATTTTCATTGCTTTAGCAATTGGGGTTACATTAGGTGTAATTGCAGCCTTAAGACATAATAAATGGCAAGATTATTTAGCCATGATCGTTGCTGTATTAGGAATATCCGTACCTTCCTTTATAATGGCAGCTTTTTTACAATATATTTTTGCGATGAAGCTAGGCATTTTCCCTGTAGCAAGATGGGGAACATTTATGCAAAGTGTTCTGCCAGCAATAGCGTTAGCAGCTGGTCCAACGGCATTTATTGCCCGTTTAACTAGATCTTCTATGTTAGAAGTATTAAGCAATGATTATATTAAAACAGCAAAAGCTAAGGGGATTAGTGGCTTTAATATTACTGTAAAGCATGCAATCCGTAATGCGATTCTTCCAGTTGTTTCATACATGGGACCATTATCTGCGGGAATTGTTACAGGAAGTTTTGTTATTGAGAAAATCTTCGGTATTCCAGGACTTGGATCACAGTTTGTAAAAAGTATAAACAATCGTGATTATACAGCTATTATGGGAGTTACTGTTTTCTATAGTATTATCCTGTTAGTATCTGTTCTTCTTGTCGACTTATTGTACGGATTAATAGATCCTCGAATTAAATTAGCGGGCGGGAAGAAAGGAGAGTAAAGATGCAAGAAATTTCGAAAGATAAATTTGAAATAGTAGGCAATAGCAGCGTTGAATCGGAAAAGATTTCAAAGACAAGTCTGTCTTTTTGGAAAGATGTATTTACTCGTTTTAAAAAAAATAAACTTGCAGTATTTGGACTTGTACTATTAATTCTTTTAATCGTCTTGGCATTTGTTGGGCCACTACTCACACCATACAATTATTATGAAAATGATTTATCAAAAACAAATCAACCACCAAGTGCAGAGCATTATTTTGGAACAGATGAATTGGGGCGTGATATGTTTGAGCGTATTTGGTATGGTGCAAAAATATCCCTATTTATTGGAATTGCTGCTGCATTTATCGACTTAGTGATTGGGGTAATCTGGGGAGGAATTGCAGGTTATAAAGGTGGTAAGACCGATGAAGTGATGATGCGTATAGCAGACGTATTATATGGAATTCCTTACCTTTTACTTGTAATCCTTCTAATGGTTGTGCTTGGACAAGGAATTTGGACAATGATTTTAGCCATGAGTATTACCGGTTGGATTAATATGGCCCGTATGGTTCGAGGACAAGTATTATCTTTAAAGAGTCAAGAATATATACTCGCATCAAGAACGTTAGGAGCAGGAGTATCAAGAATTATGGGCAAGCATTTAATTCCAAATGCAATGGGACCTATTCTTGTTACTTTAACACTAACAGTGCCAAACGCTATTTTTACAGAAGCATTTTTAAGCTATCTTGGGCTAGGTTTAACGCCTCCATTAGCTAGTTGGGGAACAATGGCTAACGACGGAATCGGAGCGATGCAATATTATCCATGGCGTTTATTTTTCCCAGCAATGTTTATTTGTTTAACTATCTTTGCATTTAATGTTATTGGCGATGGAATTCGAGATGCGCTTGATCCAAGATTACGTAAGTAAGGAGTGAGATAAATGGAAAAATTATTAGAAGTAAAGGATTTACAAGTCTCATTCCATACGTATGGAGGAGAAGTACAGGCAGTTCGTGGAGTATCCTTTGATTTATATAAAGGAGAAACATTAGCAATTGTTGGTGAATCCGGTTCAGGAAAAAGTGTTACTTCCCAAACATTAATGAAATTAATCCCTATGCCTCCAGGTCATATTAAAGGCGGAAAAATTTTATTTAATGGAGAAGATATTGTACAAAAAACAGATAAAGAGATGGAAAGCATCCGTGGAAAAGAAATGAGTATGATTTTCCAAGATCCAATGACCTCTTTGAATCCTACAATGCGTATTGGAACACAAATAATGGAAGTGCTGATCAAACATCAGCAAATGAACAAAGAAAAAGCAAAAAAGAAAGCCATTGAGCTTTTAAGCTTAGTAGGTATTCCAAAACCAGAAAAAAGAGTGGATCAATATCCACACGAATTTTCTGGAGGAATGAGACAGCGCGCGATGATTGCTATTGCATTAGCGGCAAATCCTCATTTGTTAATTGCAGATGAACCAACAACAGCATTAGATGTTACGATTCAAGCACAAATTTTGGATTTAATGAAAGATTTACAAGAGAAAATGGATACAAGTATTATCTTTATTACCCATGACTTAGGGGTTGTTGCAAATGTAGCGGATCGTGTTGCTGTTATGTATGCAGGACAAATTGTAGAGATGGGTACAGTGGATGAGATATTCTACGATCCAAGACATCCGTATACTTGGGGACTCCTTGCGTCTATGCCAAGCTTAGATAATGATAATGAAGATGAGCTTGCAGCTATTCCTGGAACACCGCCGGATTTAACAAATCCTCCAGTTGGAGATGCGTTTGCAGCTAGAAATCCGTATGCATTAGCAATTGATTTTGAACAGGAACCACCTTTATATCAAGTTTCAGAAACACATTTTGTAAAATCGTGGTTATTACATCCTAATGCGCCGGCAGTGGAACCACCTGCTTCTGTTAAAGAGAGAATAAGAACGCTACCCTCTAACTTTGAAACACCAGTATTAGTAAAGGGGGAGAAATAAGTGGCTGAAAAATTATTAGAAATAAAAAATCTTAAGCAATATTTTAATGTGGGCACTCCTAACGTAGTAAAAGCAGTAGATGATGTAACCTTTGATATTTTCAAAGGAGAAACGCTTGGACTAGTGGGAGAATCTGGTTGTGGAAAATCTACAACTGGTAGAACGATCATCCGACTATATGATGCAACCGGCGGACAAGTTCTTTTTGATGGAGAAGATGTGCATGGAAGAAAATCAAGAGGGGATTTAAAGAAATTCAATCGTAAAATGCAAATGATTTTCCAGGATCCATATGCTTCATTAAATCCAAGAATGACTGTTGCGGATATTATTGCAGAAGGTATTGATATTCACGGTTTAGCGCAGAACAGAAAAGAAAGAATGGAAAAGGTATACGAGCTGCTTCATACAGTTGGTTTAAATAAAGAGCATGCTAATCGTTATCCTCATGAGTTCTCAGGTGGTCAGAGACAAAGAATCGGCATTGCCCGTGCTTTAGCTGTAGATCCTGACTTTATCATTGCTGATGAACCCATTTCTGCATTAGATGTTTCGATCCAAGCACAGGTTGTTAATTTGATGAAGAAGCTTCAAAAGGAAAAAGGATTAACGTATTTATTTATTGCCCATGATTTATCCATGGTTAAATATATAAGTGACCGTATTGGGGTAATGTATTTCGGGAAATTAGTGGAAATTGCTCCTGCAGATGAGCTATATAATAACCCGATTCATCCATATACACAGTCCTTATTATCTGCAATTCCTCTTCCAGATCCAGAAACAGAGCGCACAAGAAAAAGAACGGTTTATGATCCTGTAGTTCATCAATATCAAGATGGTGAAGAACTTAAAATGCGAGAAGTAAAGCCTGGTCATTTTGTTTATTGCTCTGAAAGGGAATATACTAAATATAAACAGCAAATGAATCAATAAAGATTTCAAAAAAGTCGACAATCTCAGAAGCATTGGGAGGATGTCGACTTTTTTATTTATACTAATACTGTTTCCATAAAGGAAAAAACAGTAATAGATTAAGTTTGTTTGAGTTGTTACAATAAAAGGAATACATAATTTATACCAAGTTAGCAGATAATGGTTACTGTACATAGATGGGAGTTATCACTATGAATAAAAAACTAATATCCTTCGGGTTAAGTATATCTTTATTACTCCCCAATGTTGCTTTTGCTAAGGGGGAGAATGTCATTCCTAAACAGCCAATAAAACAAATGGAAATTATGAGAAAACAATTGCCGACTACTTTGCCAAGATTGAAAATTAATTCCTTTTCCTTTTCCTATCCTGATGCGGTAAGAGGGATATATGTAAATGCTCACTCGATTGGAGGGAGCAAGTGGAATCAATTAATCAATTTAGTGAAAAATACGGATTTAAATGCAATGGTAATTGATTATAAAGAAGACTATGGAAATTTGACCTTTATGCCGGAAGAAAGTTCTCCTTATCGGAAAATTGGGAGTCATTCTATCAAGAATATGACGGCTTTATTGGAACAGCTTGAAAAAGAGAAAATTTATCCGATTGCACGCATTGTTGTTTTCAAGGATTCAGTACTGGCAGAGGAAAAACCAGAATGGTCTTTTGGGCAAGGGGAAAAGGTCTGGACAAATGGAAGAGGAGAGGCTTTTGTGAATCCTTTTGAAAAAAAGGTCTGGGATTATAATGTCAATCTAGCGATGGAAGCAGCTAAAATGGGCTTTCAAGAGATACAGTTTGATTACGTTCGTTTTCCAGAAGGGTTTGAAAATAAGGGAGATAAATTAAGCTATACGAAAGGTGATTATGAGAAATTAGATAAAACAGAAGGAGAAAAAAGAGTACAAGCTGTTACAGATTTTGTTCAATATGCAAAAAGAAAACTAGAACCATATGATGTGAAGGTTTCTGTTGATATATTTGGATACACAGCAACCTTAGACGAAGCTCCAGGCATTGGACAAAATTTTTCGAGAATAAGTAATCATGTTGATGTTATTTCATCTATGATTTATCCAAGTCATTGGTCTACCTATTTCGGCATTGAAAAACCAGACCTCCATCCTTATGAACTTGTAAGCGAGTATATTAAAGTAGAAAAGCAAAAGCTAAATCAACTAGAGAATCCTCCTATTTCAAGACCGTGGCTCCAGGACTTCACAGCTACGTGGCTTGGTAAAGATAATTATCAAGTATATGGACAAGAAGAGATTCAAAAGCAGATAAAAGCTTTAAATGATCAAGGGGTTTCCGAGTTTTTATTATGGAATGCTGGGAATAATTATACGAAAAATGTTAACTATAAACCCGACTAACAAAGAACAAAAAGGAGATTAATGAATGCATTGGTATGATAAACTTAATAAATATTTTCCTGTTGAAGAAATGAAATCGCAAGAACATTTGGAAGCATTACTTAAGGATTTTCCGGAATATTATCATAAGGATGAAGACAAGTATCATGTGTTGATGTATGTGGAAGCAGAGGATTTTATTTTTATAGATTATTTATTTGTTTCTAATGAAGCCAGAGGTCAAGGTCTTGGACATCAATTAGTAGAGAATCTGAAAACGAAGGGGAAACCAATTATATTAGAAGTGGAACCGATAAATTATAAGGATAGTGATACAAAAAAACGACTAAGATTTTATCAGCGTGAAGGATTTAAACATGCAAAAACAATCGGATATAGACGGTTATCATTAGCAACTAGAGAAGTAAATGCGATGGAAATTCTCTATTGGGCTCCAAATAATGAAGGAGAAGATGTTGTTTATCAAGCATTGGTAAAAACATATAATAAAATTCATACATATAAGGACGTCCAGTTTTACGGTGAAGCTTATGAACCTGTCGAAAAAGTAGTGCAATTCAATAATGAAGAGAAGCAAAAAAATATATTTGATGAAATTTGATTCGCTTTTAAATAGATATGATCCTTCTTTATGCTAGCTGCTTACATTGGAGAAGAGTATTCGTATTTTCATTAAAACATATTTAATTGAGAATAGAAACAGGTTTAGAGATAAGAAATAAGGGGGATTAAAAAGAAAGGTCAGCTTATAAAATAAATATTTTAACAGATACCGTAAATTTTTGAAACTTTTTTTGTTTTCAAACGTCTATAATGATAAGCAACAAAATAAGAGGGGAATTCGTACAATGATAACGAGTTTTTCTTACATAAAGGAGGAGGGCACAGCAAATATCGTAAGAGTAGAAGTTTATATACAGAAAATAATCATACTTGTGGATAAATTTTTCAAAATATATACCATAAAGCAAACAATTAGTGTATAATAATTAATATAAATTACTTGATTGAATTAATTATAATTTAAGAATTTTCGAAAAAAAGAATTCAAGTTATTTATAATTATAATGAATGTAGTTAATTACATGTCTAAATAAAGGGAGCGTGAATTTGTAAAATGGTAACATTATACACTTCACCAAGTTGTACATCCTGCAGAAAAGCAAAAGCATGGTTAGAGGAACATGAAATTGCTTATAAAGAAAGAAATATATTTTCAGAGCCACTTTCTATTGAGGAGATAAAAGAAATTCTTCGCATGACAGAAGATGGAACAGATGAGATTATTTCAACAAGAAGTAAAACTTTTCAAAAACTAAATGTGAATTTAGAAACAATGCCACTACAAGATTTATTTGGTATCATTCAAAATAATCCTGGGCTATTAAGACGTCCTATTATTATTGATGAAAAAAGGCTGCAGGTAGGGTATAACGAAGATGAAATTCGCAGATTCTTACCGAGAAAAGTTCGTACTTTCCAATTAAGAGAAGCTCAACGATTAGTTAACTAATTATAAGCAAGTATAAAAAAGATCTGACTTTAAAGGATATCATTTTATCATCCTTTGGTCAGATTTTTCTTTTTTATTTGGGAAATAAGCTCAATCCTATTAATAGGAAGAGAAACGACGAATGAAGTGTAGTGGTCATTAAGCTTGATTATTTCAAATATTATCAGTGAATCGCTTATGAAACGTAAACGAAACAATGGCGATATTTGGCTAAAACGGTTAGTACTTGCTGTTTCTTTTTAGTTTGAAATAATTTCTATGAGGTAATACTACTAAATATAACTAAACAGGAATAAGGTATTAAAAAGAAATAAAATCTGAGACTGAATCAAGTTGCGTTTAATTTAGAAAATTGGGAATTGTGAATGTTTTTTGAATGGGCATTTAATGGTTTTTTTCGATCCCAAGATATTTTAATTCCATTTATACAACTTTTGTCATAAAATATAAGGTACAAGGTACAATACGAGGAAAATACAATTTTTTATTTCAGAACGATTTATTGTAAGGAATAAAACAAATCTGTATGGGGGTCTCTTGTCCCTTCCATCATAGTCTGAAGGGAGTGTTAGCGTATGGAAATTGAAAGAATTAATGATCATACAGTAAAGTTTTATATTTCGTATATTGATATAGAAGAACGTGGATTTAAGCGTGAGGAGATTTGGTATAATCGGGAACGCAGTGAAGAGCTATTTTGGGAAATGATGGATGAGGTACATCAAGAAGAAGACTTCATGTTTGATGGACCATTATGGATTCAAGTTCAGGCACTAGAAAAAGGGTTGGAAATTCTCGTTACAAAAGCACAGCTTTCTAAAGACGGACAGAAGTTTGAAATTTCTATTCCAGAGGATAAGCTGAAGGATTTACCAATTGATGAACGTTTTGAAGACTTAATGGATCAACACTTTACTATTAAAGATGGTGAAGAGGAATATGAAGAAAGTCTTGAATTTATTTTAACATTTAAAGATTTTGAGGACATCATTTCCTTATCCAAACTGCAGGGACTAGAAGGAATTGATACCAAACTTTATAACTATAATGATCAATATTACTTATTTGTACAGTTCCTTGACGAAGAAATACCAGAAGAGGAAGTAGAAAATGCATTAAGCATTTTACTAGAATATGCTCAAGAAGATTCCAAGATGACTATTCATGTTCTACAAGAATATGGAAAGATTATTATTGAGAATGAAGTATTTATGGAGCTAAGAAAGTACTTTCATTAAATAATAGGGATTCAACATTAAATATATATGGAGTGAAACAAGAAACTCTACAACGTTCGGTCAACGCCTTGCATTGTAGAGTTTCTTTGCGTACATAGGATAAAATGCAAAACGGAAGCATGTATAATTGTCGATGGTTTTGAATAGATATAGACACCTGTAATAAATAGAAAGCTTCAGTACTGTCTTTCAAATATGGTTTGCACTCCTTTTTATAAGAAAGCAAATTAGAACCTTCTGAAGAGAGTATTAAATGGACATTGTGGGTAAATATAAGGAAATAATAATGGATAGAGCTAAGCTTAATGTAAGTAAATGGGAGAATGGCGGTGTTTGTTATGAATCATACTGCTAGGTTAGGATTGTTTTTTGCTGTAGCGGCTCTTTTGGTTTATGTGTTTAATTTATTTTTCTCTATTCAGGGTGGAATTTACGGCCAGCTAAGTTTAGTAATAAGTTTATCGGTTATTTTTATTGGGTTTGTCATTTTTTTTGAAAATAGACACCCAACACAAACGCTAACATGGTTAATTGTATTAGGAAGTTTTCCGATTATCGGCTTTGTCTTTTATTTATTCTTTGGTAGGAACTATCAGAAGGAAAGAGTTTATCGGAAAAAGTACTTTTTGGATAAAGAAGCATTTCTTAAGATGGAGCAAGAAATTGGTTCTAAAACAGAAGAGAAAAAGAAGATACTGGACGGACATCAACGCAATTTATTTCACTTAGCTGAAAAACTTGGAAATAGTCCAATCTCTTTTGGTACCTCTACTCAAGTGTTAACAGATGGAGAGGAGACTTTTTCTACTATTTTAAATGAACTAATGAAAGCAAAACATCATATTCACATGGAATATTACATTGTTAGAGATGACGCAATTGGTCGGGAGATAAAGGAAATATTAGTGGAAAAAGCAAGAGCCGGAGTTCAAGTGAGATTTCTATATGATGCGGTTGGATCTTGGAAGCTTTCTAAAAGGTTCCGTCTAGAAATGAAAGAGGCTGGTATTGAAGTTGTTGCTTTTAGTCCTGTTAAAATGCCTTTTTTTAATAGTAAATTTAATTTCAGAAACCACCGTAAAATTATCATAGTCGATGGGAATGTCGGCTTTGTTGGTGGTCTAAATATTGGTGATGAGTATTTGGGGAGAAACTCTTCGATTGGATATTGGAGAGACACTCATTTACTTGTAAAAGGAAATGCTGTAAGGTCTTTGCAATTAATTTTTCTCCAAGATTGGTTCTATATGACTAATCATAGTTTTTTAACAGAGGAATACTTAACACCTGTTTCTGAGGAAAATTCGCATGGAGGAGTACAATTGATTGCCGGTGGCCCTGATAATGAATGGAGTGTTATCAAAAGTATTTTTTTCAGCATGATTACGACTGCAAAAGAATCGATTTGGATTGCTACTCCGTACTTTATTCCAGATGAAGACATTTTTTCTGCAATTAAAATTGCTTCTTTAAGTGGAGTCGATGTCCGAATTCTAGTCCCTAGTAAACCAGATAAACGAATTGTTTTCCATGCTTCTCGTTCTTACTTTCCGGAACTATTAGAGTCTGGAGTGAGAATTTTTGAATACAATAGAGGGTTTATGCATAGCAAAATAATCATCGTCGATGGAGAAATAGCCTCCATTGGGACATGTAATATGGATATGCGAAGCTTTCATTTAAATTTTGAAGTGAGTGCTTTTTTATATAAAACAAGAAGTACTGAAAAACTAGTAAAAGATTATATAGAAGATATCAAGCACTCAATCGAATTAGAAGTGGACAGCTTTAATAAAAGACATTATGGATACAGGATGCTCGAATCCACTTCTAGATTGTTGTCTCCATTGTTATAACGCTGTTGCAGGATGAAAGCCGGAATAGGAGTTGCCCAAGGAAAAATGGTTTTCATAAGCAGGATGAAAGCCAGAAATAGTGATAGCCGAAGAGAAAATGGCTTTCATAAGTAGGATGAAAGCCGGCAATAGTGATAGCCGAAGAGAAAATGGTTTTCATAAGCGGGATGAAAGCCAGAAATAGTGATAGCCGAAAGAAAATGGTTTTCATAAGCAGGATGAAAGCCAGAAATAGTGATAGTCGAAGAGAAAATGGTTTTCATAAGCGGGATGAAAGCCAGAAATAGTGATAGCCGAAAGAAAATGGTTTTCATAAGCAGGATGAAAGCCAGAAATAGTGATAGTCGAAGAGAAAATGGTTTTCATAAGCGGGATGAAAGCCATCATCGGCAATTAGAAGTGGGAAACTGTCTTCCATGAATGAAGATAGCTTTTTTCTATTGTTTTTACATAAAAAATAATATTTTTGAAGGAATAGTAAAGCCGAAAAAGAATAAGTAAAGGAAGAAATCAAAAGGAGGGATTTTTATTTGTTTACAGCAATAACCGAAAAAGGAAGCATTATTAATCTATTTACTATGAAAGACAAGGACGAATTAAAAGTGTTAAGAAGCTTAGCAACATATTGTCCAGAATGTAAAGGGCGTGTCATTTTGAAAATGGGTGCAAAAAAGATTACACATTTTGCGCATGAAAGGAAAGATTGCTGTTCAGGTAACGGGGAGGCAGAGTCTTCTTATCATTTGCAAGGAAAGCTTCAATTGTATCAAAAATTACTTCAAGTAAATCTTCAGCCAGAATTAGAACCATATTATCCAGAAATAAAGCAACGCGGGGATATCAGCTTTATCTTGCATAATAAAAAGTATGTAATTGAATTTCAGTGTGCCGTCATTTCTCCTCAATTAGTAAAAAAGCGTACAGCGGGCTATCGAAAAATAAATATTCACCCCATATGGATTATTGGCTTTAGTCATTTAAAAAAATGGAATCCAATTAAATTGAAACTTACCGCTTTTATTTATCAATTTCTCACTTTCTATCAGGGGCAGTATCTTCTTCCAACATATTGCCCATTTAATAAGGTCTTTTATTTGCTTCAAAATCCAACTCCTATCTCCGTCTCCCAAACTTTTATCTCCACTTTTTCCTATCCTTTAGTAAAATTAGAGAAAAGCCTCCCAAAAATTTCAAGTATGAACTTGCATTTCTCCTATTGGCGAGAACTGATACACCGTCAAAAGACAAAGGATTTACATTACCCTACAAAGACGAATGATCATTTTTTAAAAGAGCTATATGCTCGAGAATTACATCCTCATTTCTTGCCGCCATTTATCGGTATCCCTGTGAAAGAAGGTTTCCTCATTGAAACACCACCACTATATTGGCAGGCATATGTTTTTCTAGATAGCTTTTCTCTTAATGATGAAAAGAAAATTTATCCACTTCAAAAAATCTATGCATTTTTTCAAAGAAGAATAAAGGTAGGACAAATAAAAATAAGAGAGTTTCCTTTTCTAACAAACATAGAATGGAAAACAGTTGTTAAGCATTATTTACAAATGCTTGTAAGTCTCCAGGTATTGGAAGAAATAAAACCTAATTTTTTTCGACTTCTCCATCAGAAAAAAATAAGCAATTATGAAATTCAGACACAAGAAGAAGTAATGTTTTACCAGCGATTAAAAAATCTTTTGGATAAGCAATAAATGATAATGAAAAAGTAGAAAATACATATGCTAATAGTATTGTTTGAAAGCTTAATATCGGAATTAAACCGGAAATTTGTTACAATAAAGAAGGAATTAGTTTATAAAAAGAGAACTATGTACTAAGGTTTTTTTTCGTATTACGAAGGATAAGAGTGGAGGATGAATATGTCAACAGAAACAGGTGTTAAGAAATTACTATTACGCAATGAGGTTCCAGTAGAGGACACATGGAAATTAGAGGATATTTTTGCGACTGATGAAGAATGGGATAAAGAATTTCAAGAAGTGAAGAATTTATCACAAAAGGCAACTGGTTATCAAGGTAAGCTAGCTGATAGTGCAGATGTTCTTTATGAAGCTTTACAAAATCAGGATGAGCTTCTATCAAGACTTGGAAAATTATATACATATGCACATATGCGGTATGATCAAGATACAACGAATAGTTACTATCAAGGAGTAGATGGTCGTATTAAAAGCTTATATGCCCAAGCTGCAAGTGCGCTTGCTTATATGGTTCCAGAGTTATTATCCATTGATGAAAAAGTAATCAATACATTTTTAGAAGAAAAGGAAGAATTACAGCTATATAAAAAGGCGTTAGAAGAAGTCAACTTGCAACGTCCGCATGTTTTAAGTGCAGAACAGGAAGCATTACTAGCACAAGCATCAGAAGTATTGGATTCTTCTAGCAATACATTTGGAATGCTTAATAACGCTGATTTAGAGTTCCCAACCATTAAAGATGAGAATGGAGAAGAAGTAGAGGTTACACATGGCCGGTATTCACGCTTTTTAGAAAGTGCAGACGAACGCGTACGTCATGATGCTTTTATGGCAGTTTATGACACCTATGGAAAATTTAAAAATACGTTTGCCTCTACTTTAAGTGGAGAAGTAAAAAATCATACATTTAATGCAAAGATAAGAAATTATAAATCGCCAAGACATGCGGCACTGGCTGCGAATAATATTCCTGAACAAGTGTATGAAAACTTAGTGGAAACAATAAATAAAAATTTACCATTATTGCATCGCTATGTGAAGCTTCGCAAAAAAGTTCTTGGTGTAGAAAAGCTTCATATGTATGATCTTTATACACCATTAGTAAAAGATGTAAAGATGGAAATACCATATGATGAAGCGAAGGAATTAGTAGTGAAAGGCTTGGCACCTCTAGGAGAGGAATATGCTTCTATCTTAAAAGAAGGCTTTGAAAACCGCTGGGTGGATGTCCATGAGAATAAGGGGAAGAGAAGCGGTGCCTACTCTTCAGGAGCATACGGAACAAATCCTTATATTTTAATGAACTGGCAGGACAATGTGAATAATTTATTTACATTAGCCCATGAATTTGGCCATTCTGTGCATAGCTACTATACAAGAAAATCACAACCATATCCATATGGAAACTATTCCATCTTTGTAGCTGAAGTTGCTTCTACTTGTAATGAATCTTTGTTAAATGATTACTTGCTTAAAACGATAACGGATAAGCAAAAACGTTTATACTTGCTTAATTATTTCCTAGAAGGATTCAGAGGTACAGTATTCCGCCAAACCATGTTTGCTGAATTTGAACAATTAATTCATGAAAAGGCAAGTAATAATGAGCCATTGACTGCTGATTTATTGACAAAAGAATATTATGCATTAAATCAAAAGTATTTTGGCGAAGAAGATATCGTAATTGACGAAGAAATTGGATTAGAATGGTCAAGAATACCGCATTTCTATTATAATTTCTATGTGTACCAATATGCGACTGGCTATAGTGCTGCAACGGCTTTAAGTAAACAAATTTTGGAGGAAGGAAAGCCTGCTGTCGAACGATATATCGATTTCCTAAAGGCTGGTAGCTCTGATTATCCAATTGAAGTGCTTAAAAAAGCTGGAGTAGACATGACAAGCAAAACACCAATTGAAGAAGCATGTAAGGTTTTTGAAGAGAAATTAAATGAAATGGAAAGCTTATTGAATGAACTATAATAGTATTTAACATGGAAAAACGGGTAGAAGAGACAGCTCTTTTGCTCGTTTTTTTTCTTAGACGGCACAACTAACACAATAGGTTAGTTGTGCTCGTTCCATTTGCTCTCAATATTGAGTAAATATGCATTTGGGTCCTTTTTAAACCTTCTCTGTTTTGTGTGTTCAAGTATCCGGTTATTCCACTTATTAGCTTCGTTCTTATAGGTAGAATAGTCAGCTTTCCTTATCTTATTCAAACCGTCTCGTTCATCTGTAACACCTTCAACAAAAACAATGTTTTCACCATGACGAACAATATAACGATTCCAAGTTCGACTACCAGTTATTCGCCTATGCCTTACTTTTGTACGTCTAAAGAATAGTTCTAAATCATTGTTCGTCCTAGGTAAGAGAGGGAAATCGTATATAGTAAAAAGTCCTTTCCAAAAGCCATTACTATATCTTAAAAGATTATCCACAAACGCATGATCCTCTTCCCGATTAAGCTCTTTTTTAATATGATCTAGATACTGTTTTAGTCTATTTTCGACCCAAGAACTTGTTTTATTTTCAGATGGCTCCATAATAGTGGCAATCCGTTTAAAACGCAGGTCCCAACGTTTCACAAGTTGATAATCTGAGTTAAAGTTATCAACATTACTGACTATTCTGAATAGCTTTTCAAGTAAAAGAGTCCCCTTTTTTATCCAGGCATTTTTCAATCGAGTCTTTGATTGATTTTGTTCGTTCATAGACTCGAGTACCAGGTAATTCAAACGGGGGCTTACCATCTTCCAGTAATACGGAGCGAATGGCTGCCACATAATCACTTGCGATTTCATCTTCTAAGCTTTCTGAAGGGGATTCTTCTATTTTTCTCTCGATATCTCGAATTCCCCTTAGCTTCTTTTTAATATTTGTCTTTAACTTTCGGTCCTTTTCCACTAATGGTTTGGCAATATCCTTAAAGTAATGGAACTGACAATACTGATATGGAATGTTTGGTGCGACTTTCTCAATCGCTAAACGGATTGACTGTTGCCCATCACTAATAAACCCTTGAATTGGGTAACCCCAATTAATGATGGGTTGAATAATCCCAACCAATTCTTGAGATGCACTACTCTTTAGATTGTGTGCAGCTAGGACAGTTCCACTTAGTACCTCACGGATTACATAAAGTGTTTCGTTTCCTTTTTCAGGTTGAACGCCATCAATAGAAAGGATTAATCCGTCACTTTCTTCTACGACTTTCTCTAAAATTTCTTTCGTGTTCTCTTCGACAGATGACCTAAGTAGTAACGCGTAGCGTTCATAGAGTTTTTGAACCTGTCTTTCAGAGATTTTAATCTGCTTCTCCGTTAGTATGTCGGTAATTTCTAATCGTGTTTTATGTTCTTTAAAGCGTAAATGACCAATATGAGCAATGACATCCATTCCATATGTAATATGTTTCATACTGAGTTGTTCAGCCTCTGCAGAGCGATAAACGATATGATTATCACAGGAGTTATTTTCGCATCTGTAACCTAGATTGATTACTTTAAATTCACCTTTAAGAGTAGAGATGGTTTTCCGCCATACAGGATGACAGTATGTTAATTTGCCTTCACATTTAGGGCAATGTGTAATCTCAGGAGTATAGTAAATAGATTCAACTGGATTTAACCGATTTTTTGTACGCATAAATAAACACCAACTTAAATAATTTATAAGTCTATTATAACTCATAAACATGGTTGGTGTTATTTATTCCGCGTAAGTTTTTTTTGTTCATTTTTTTCGTTTTGTTTTCTAAAAAATTTTCGTTTATTAAATAGAACATAAAAAATAAACACTTACTTTAATAAAACCGTATATTTTGCATCTGTATTTTAGAGGTTTTTTCAGAAGGCTTAAGTTTAATATTTATTGTAATAAATTTGAAATGTAAAACGCTAAAATTCTCCATATTTCATCGTTATTCTATCAATGAGAAAAAGGTTGGCATTTTAGTTAGTTTGTTTTTTCTTAGCTTGTTTTGCGTTTATAAAAACATACATATGAGAACTTTTAAGTCGAAGTTAATCTTTTAAGAGATGATAAGGAGAAATGAATCGTGAAAAATATTTTAATTAAAACAACGCTTATTTCACTTTTAGGAATAGGAGGAATTTTTGGTGGGGCAGTTCCTGTAAAGGCAGCGGAATATTCAAAATCAGAAATTGAAACAAAACCAACAAAAATGGACGAAATACAACAAGAATTGAAATTAGCACAATTACAAGTTGGTAAGATTAATAATAAAATAAATGATACTCAGAACAAAATAAAAGATAAAAAAATGCAAATTACAAATATGAAAATAGATATCGAAAATCTACGTGGTAAAATGAACGATATAAATAAACGAATTGAAGCCAGGGAAGGTCTACTAAAGGTCAGAGTACGCTCTTTGCAGGAATCAGGAGGAAACATTAATTATTTGGATGTTTTACTTGGTGCAAAAAGCTTTAGAGATTTTATTAATAGGACAGAGGCAGTAATAGTTTTTTTGGAGGCTGACCGTGATATTTTAGAAAATCATCAAAAAGATAAGGAACAGTTGACTAAAGTACAATCTGATCTAATAACTAAATTGTCATCACTAGAAGCTCTGATGGCGGACTTGAAAAAGATGGAGGAGGATTTAAAAGCAAAGAAAACAGACCAAACTAACTTAATTGAAAGTTTAAAAAAAGAAGAAAAGGAAGTGAAAATGAAAGTTAGTGTATTAGAAAATAAAAAAAATGAACGAATAAACAATCAAGTAGTTACTCAAATAATTAACGAGGAACCAAAAAACATAGTAGTTACGAGGGAGAAAGTTGCACAAAGTGAAGAAAATGTCCAATTTATTTGGCCAACAGTTGGAGGAACAATTACAACTTATCAAGGAATGCGTTGGGGGAAATTTCATAAAGGAATTGATATTGCTGGACCCGCAGATTATGCCATTTTAGCTGCAAATGGTGGAACAGTAAAATATGCAGGATGGATTAATGGTTACGGAAATACAGTTAGAATTCAACATAGTAATGGATATTTAACTCAATATGCACACTTAGATTCAATAAATGTGAAAATGGAGCAAACTGTAACAACAGCTAGTAAGATTGGTGTAATGGGTAGTACAGGTTTTTCAACAGGGATTCATTTGGATTTTGAAATATATAAAAATGGTAAACTATTAAATCCAATAGATATTCTCCCGAATTGATAAACGGAAAAGATATGCGAAAGTGCTATTATAGAAAACGTTAAAGAGAGACTGTCAAAAATTTTTCGACAGTCTTTATGTATGTGCGCAAATAAAATGGATAATTGGATGGAGAAATTAATTGAATATCTAATGGTGGAGCTGGAAGATATCTAGGATAAGGACTTCTAATCTTACAATTAGGCGTTCCTGAAGTGTAAGGTTATCCCACTCTTAACTGGCGATAAAATCCGCACTGGAGGAGGGTTTCTATATAGCAATCTAATTTTTGTGAATAACTCTATTCTTTCTTTGAGTATCTCTTTTTTCCCCTCTTTGAAATTAATTATGATCATTATGATTATGCTCTACCTGCTGCTCCTGTTGTTTCATACTTGATATAGAATCAGGTATTGCTGTAATAACAAGTATTATTGAGATTAAGGAAGAAACAATATATACAATGGCTGTTGTACGGTCTTTAGTCCATTTACGCTTTGCCACTATTAAAAACCATACGGAAAAAACAAAAGATGCCAACAAAAGCAATAATCTTATGCTTGGTGGTAGTGCTACTAAACCTGCTCCTAATGTAGTGAGACCAAGTGCGATAATAAGTGTGTGTAGCCAGTGGTGCGATGAGGCGACTATGGCAAATAATATGGAACCTACTGCTTTTAATAGGGTACTTTTCTTGTTAATAGATGAATGTTTGTGATTTTTTGACATGTACAACCTCCGCGAACGAATAAATAATATAAGAAATTTGACACAAAAATAGAAATTAATTGGGGATAAAATGAAGACTGTATCCTCTTTGAATAGACTTGAAACATTATCCTTAACTGTTGCCAAACTTTTTGCATTTGCTACTTTTCTTGGATTAATTGCATTTAATAGTTAATTTGTTTGTCCTCCCCTCTCTTTTGAAAATAGTTTTTTATCCAGTTATTAGTTTAAATAATGAATATGGAGAAAGTATGAATTCATAAATAATTCATAATTACATCGTGTTCAATAAAGTAGATAAACGCTTGTAAAAGCAATGGATTAGTAAAATTCTATAGGCAATCGATAATTTGATTTTAGGGAAATTATAATTTTATACACATTTTCTCGATAAAAAATTCATTTTTTACTTTTATGATAGAAAATATCGGAAGGTGTGATAAGAAATATATTAGGTAGAATAAAGTAATATTTAATTATAGTAAACAACGGAAATGAGGAAAATAGATGATACCAATGTTCAGTATAGGCCCGCTTACATTTTATTTTTTCGGAATTATGATTGCAATCGGTTCTTTAGTTGGAATTATAATTTTTAATAGAGAAGCTAAACGGCAAGGACTTGACCATAAATTATTAACAGATATTGCGATTTATTCCATAATAGGTGGGATTGTTGGAGCTAGAATTGTTTATATATTAGTATATAACCCTACTTACTATTTTTCTAACCCCATAGAAATATTCTCCATTCACGAAGGAGGGCTTTCCATACACGGAGGTATTTTAGGAGGGTTATTGGTTGGGTATTGGTTATTAAAACGTCATAAAATATCTTTTTGGAAAACAATGGATATAGTAGCTCCCGCTTTGATCATAGCACAAGGAATAAGTAGGATTGGTTGTGATGTTTTTGGTAGTCCCATTTCGAGTTCTTTACCATGGGGTATGGCAATCAACGGTGAATATCTTCATCCGGCTCAAGCCTACGAATTTATATTAGATTACTTATTATTTGGATATTTATGGTTGCGTTATAATAAACCCTCTTATTCCGGTCAAGTTTTTATTCATTATATAATTGGTTTTATGATTATACGTGGGATTGTTGAATTTACAAGAATTAACCCAATGGCTTTTGGTCCCTTTAGTGTAAGTCATGTCATGAGTATAATTGGAATTATCTTAGGGGTTGTTTTAATAAAATACCGAAAGTCAAAAGAGAGTGAGATAAAAGAGATTGAATTTAAAAAGAGTGAATTTTTAAAACTTGGACTATTTGTGTTAGGAATGATCATTGTATCAGTTATTATTTATTATTTCGTTCAAGGTTAAAAATAATTCTAAAATAATACTTTTTAAGGCTAGTCAATATTTTTGTGTATATGACTTTCCAACCTTAACAGGTAGTTTATACGCTAAAGGAAAACAGCCTTAATAATAGATGATCAGAAGAAATTTAATTTGCAATAGGGATTTAGGAAAACGAAGGATTGTAACACATTTAACAGTAGGTAAATCCATCGTAACCGAAGAGTATTAAAAATCACGTTAGTCCTAACAAAGTAGATATTATAATAAAAAATCATTACTGCTCATATATACGAACTCATCCCATATGTTTAACTAAAGACAATTCATGGTAAAGGAGGACCGTTTTATGAACTAGGAAGATAAAATTGTTATGCCGAATGGAAAAAAGAAACACCTCAATTTGGTTCCAATACGCGTTATTATAAACTAGTAGCTCAACCAACTAGCCATAAAATGCTAGAGGAGGTAACAATAAATGGGTTAGGGTACAATGGCTCCATTCCTGGGCCACTACTGCTATTTAGACAAGGAGAGAATATACAAATTGAATTGGAAAATAGATTAGATAAGAAAACCGCACTTCATGTTCATGGCCTTTCAAAACATTTCAAAACATTTCAAAACATTTCAAAACATTTCAAAACATTTCAAAACATTTCAAAACCTGTATCCCAGGATGGGGTTCCTGAAACAGAACCGGAAACTCCTTTTATTAGACCAGGCCAATCGTATACTTACCAATTTAATGCTTGGCAAACAGGAACCTTTTTTTACCATGCTTCAGATGCTTCTCAGATACCACAAGGATTAATGGGACTTTTATTATTTTACCAAATGATGTTCCATATGAACAAATTCCACATCTAGATTACGTTTTAGGCTTTAGCCGAGAACCCTCGTGACTTCAGTCGTGAGATGAATCGGCTTTGGACAAGGGTTAGCTTCTGCTAACTCAATTGTCCGACATTCTCTTTCTTTGCTAAAAGCAAAAAGTATGAAATATACTACTACTGCAAACAGTTGTGGTATAATAATACAAACGGGTTGCTTGGAGCCCAAACAGTATCTCTAGCTTGATTTGAAGGGCAAGACATTGGTCTTGTTGTCCGCTGTAAATTCCAAAGGTTGCAAGACCTTACAAGTCCGTGACTTCAGTCGTGGGTTGTTGACTTATGTTAAAGGATAATGTTGATTTTTGAAATTTTGAAAGGGAACCCAAATTTTCTTGAGTTCCCTTATTCTATTAAGGGTAGGTATCAACTTTTGGAGAAACGGGTTATTAACGACCTACTTAAAGTGAAAATTATAAACATCCTATTTCTTTAAATTTACTGCTTTGAGCTGAACCACCCGTTCCATGCATTCCCTTGTACATTTCTTCGAGTTGTTGGTTGTCTAAATTAGGATGCCTTTCACTCATATATGGTTTCATTTGACCAAAGTTCATATTCCCTGCTTCCATGAAATCTTGCATCTCATTAAAATCCATATTATCTTCTTCCATAAACGTTTGCATATTTCCGAAATTTGCTGATTTCATCATATCCGCCATTTGATTATAATTAACTCCTTGTTCCTGAATAATTGTATTTTGTTTCGGGATATCTTTTTCAGAATTTAGAGATATACCTGCGCCTCCTGTAAAAGCTAAAGTAGCTGCTAAAATACCATTCATAATATTCATATCTATTCGATCTCCTTTTAATAGTTGCCTTTTTAGAGTATTTCTTTTTATAAAATATTCTTCTTAATTTGCTCATATTCTTCAATAGAAATTTCGCCTTGAGCAAGTCTTGTTTTAGCAATTTCTAATGCATTTGAACTTGTAACTTCCTGTTGTTTCCTTTTAATACCTAATTTTTGATTATTCATTCCGAAATAGAAAAAGTAACCTATTAAAAAACCGAATAAAATCATCATAATAGATCCACCTCCCATTCCGAACATTCCGAAACCATGACCTAATCCCATCATTGTTTTATCTCTCCTTTCCTGTTTTTATCTTACATCTCACGAATGGAGAATTTATGAGCAACGTATGTGAAAGTTATGGAGAAGCTATAGTGAAATTATGTAGATGAAAGATGTCTATTTTATTTGCTTTCGAAAAAATAAATAAAATAGGCAAAAAAAGAATTAAGTCATGTGACCTAATCCTTATGCTTTGGAAATATTACTTCTACAGTTGTTCCTACATTTAATTGGCTCTCTACCTTGATGTCACCATGATGGGCTTCTAAAAGTGCCTTAACGATAGACAAGCCAATCCCAATTCCTCCTGTTTTCCGATCACGTGATTTATCCCCCCGATAGAATCTTTCAAATAGGAATGGAAGATCATCTTCGCTAATCCCATCTCCTTCATCTTTAATAATAAAACTAATTTGATCATTTTTTTCCTCTATATGAATCGATACTAGTTTTCCTTTCGGAGTATATTGAAGAGCATTATTAACTATATTTGTTAATATTTGAATGATTTTGTCGCGATCTCCTAAGAACCAATGATGCTTTTCAGGGAGCTGAACCTTTAATTCAACTCCTTTTTTCATAAACAGCGGACTGAATTGATCGTTAATGAAAGTTAATAGTTTACCAGATTCTAGTTTAGTTTTATCCAATCTAATCTGGGGATTTTCAGCTGCCATTAATTTTTCTAACTCATTAACTAGACGAACTAGCCGCATTAGTTCTTCATGACATTGCTCTAATCTTTTTGAATTCGGTTCCCAAATGCCATCTTGAAAAGCTTCAATATGACTTCTTAATGTTGCGAGTGGTGTTCTAAGTTCATGAGCAAAGTTAGCTGTAAATTGTTTTCGTAGTGATTCCTCTTTTGCTAAAGATTCTGCAAGCTGATTAAAGGACTCCCCTAAAGGCTTCATTTCTACTGTTAATTGATCAATAGGGACTCTAGTTCGCCATTGATGATTACGTAGTTCAATTATCGCATTGCTGAATTGCTTGAATCCTGTTGTAAGTCTTTTAGAAAATAGTAAACTAAATAAGAGCGATAATATAATAGTAACTAATACTGCAAGGTATATGTTTCTTTTAATAGACTTCAAAAACTCAGAATCCTCACCCATTAATTCTTCTGGATAAAATACCATCAATTTGCCTACTAATTTATTATTGGTTTTTAATGGATAAGAGGTTGATTGATACTCATTAGAATCAAGAGAGGAATGATTGCTCTCCATCATTCCCATCATGGATCGTACCGATGTTGTATCAATCAGTAAGTTACCATTTACGTCATAAAGTCTATAAAGTAAATTTTCAGTCATTGCCTGTTCATGCATTTTATAACTCAAATTTTGATTTAGTAGTTCTCCTGTCTTCCTATATTGTTGCAGTGCATCCGTTTTTATTGATTCGATATTTTCTTCTCTATTTTTTTTTAGATAGTCGGTAAATTGATTTTCAACTCCCCAAAAAATAGTGAAACTTGTAATGCAAATGCCGCTCAAAGAGACAATTAAAAGATAAGTTAAAATTCTTAACCTAAGTGTAAGATTCATCTTTTTTCCCTCCAAACTTATAGCCCATTCCGAACACAGTAAAGATAAATTCAGGGTGACGTGAATCGGTTTCAATTTTTTTTCGCAAATTTTTTATATGGGTGTCAATGCTTCTTTCATATCCTTCAAAATAGACACCATCTTCTTGAATTTTTGCCAATAAGTCAGCCCTACTATAGACTTTTCCAGGATAACTCGCAATCGTCATTAATAGCTTATATTCATTTGGGGTTAGCGTAAGTATGTCATCATTAAGTTTTACTTCCTTTTTCATATGGTCAATCATAAGTTTATGGTTGTTAAAACTGATTTGATTTACATTGTCTGTCTTTTGTGTTCTTCTTAATAAAGCTTTTACTCTTACAACCACTTCTCTTGGACTAAAAGGTTTGATCACATAGTCATCGGCACCAATGCCAATTCCATTAATTAAATCATCCTCAGCTGACTTTGCGGTAAGCATAATAATGGGAATATCACTTTCTTTTCTCACTAACCTACACACTTCTTCACCTGAAATATCAGGTAACATCAAATCTAATATAATAATGTCAGGACTCTCATCCTTCACTTTTTTTAGAGCTTCGATTCCATTGGTAGCACAAGAAATTTTCCAACTCTCCTTTTCGAAATAGGCTTCTAACACTTCAAGAATTACTTTTTCATCATCTACAACTAGAATTTTTGTCATAAAATAATCACCCCTTAATAGCATATTATCATCATATTTAGGAAAAAAAATAATCTCCATAATATCCACACAACTACTTTATCTTGTGAGCGACAATAGTTTATCATCAACAAGATGGAATTGTAAGACCAGATTGTATTTATGTAAATTATTGCTCTACAACTCTATGAGGGAAAACTCGAAATGAGGCGACTTAAAAACTGGCTAGCAATGGTGATGAACGGTAGCGATGTTTTAAACTCAGGTGTTGGATTTGTTTTCTGAGGAGACTGCTCGCTTTTCTATGAGGCAAGTGCCGAGTCACATCACATCATCCTAGCAGGGTCTCGTACTTTTTTGCAGATCCCATAGGAGTAGAGTGCTCGACCAATATATTTTTCGCTTTCAAAGGTCAAAATCCTAATGGAGTTTGCATTTCTTTACTTTTTCAGTGGTTTCGGCGAAATATTGAGGATGTATAAAGCTTTTCCCTCGGAAAGTGAAGTGTATTCAAGCTGCGGGTAATTGTAACAAACTTTACCCAAAAAGCCTTTAATTTTGACGTTTTTGTGAACAAAGTATCGAGTGTATTGCAGAAAATGGTTGATTTATGATATTATTTAGTTGTGAAGTTAATCACAAACAAACTTATACCCCTTTGTTTGACCGTGAAAAATTTCTCCCATCCCCTTTGTTCGTAAAAAAATAAAAAAGGCCTTGCCTTGAGACAGCAAGTCCTTTTTTATTTTTTTAGGATTACCTTTTCACAGTTCCTATTATGTAGAAAAATAAAAAATAGACATGGCATCTGTAGATAGATATGCCATATCCCTCATTTACTAACCGATATATTTCCAAAATACCCCGTATTTAGCTGGTATTTGTTCTACTAGTTGTTGTAATTGCAATTTCTTCATTTCTTTTTCAATTTCTTGTATCGATTTATTATAAACAACAGATAATTCCTTTGACGCAACAAGTTTAAAACACTCTAAAAAGCTTTCAAGTGGTGGTGGTGCTGCTTTTTCTGGTTGAATCTGCAGCATTTCTTCGATGATTTGTACATATACCTCATACGGATAGTAACCTGTAACTTTAATTCCTTCTTCTTCAATGTTTTCATTAAAGAAGACTAGTGTCGGAATTTCATTTACTTCCATTTCTCTTGTGATTTTTAAATCACATTGAAATGCCTTTGCTGCACTATTTGAATGGATATCGGCTACAAACTCTATTACATCTATCCCAACGCTTTTGGCACATGATTTAAGTACATCAAATGTGGCAATATTTTTTTTCTCCAAAAACAAAAGTTCTTGTAATTTTCGTAAGAATTTCATGCCAGATTTCCGACCTTGCAATTCAGCAGCCTTCAGAGCAATGGAAGGTAAATGTGGAGATACAATAGGATTATCAAACCATAAGGAACCATCACATGACATTCCTGAACGACTAGCTGTTTTTTCCCAAAATTCAGCAATGTTCGCATGCTTGCTTTTCTTACTACAATTTAAAGAAGATAATCTACCGCTTAATACGTGTTTAAGGGAGAAATATTGTCCATACTCAATCTGTAATTTTTTCATAATAGGCTCAAGTGCCCAGCATTCGGGACAGAGTGGATCGATAAACATATATATTTCAAGTGGTTTGCTTTCTTGGCAATTATCATCAGCTGTTTTCGGCTTGGATATAGAAAAGTCTTTTTCCATCACGTGTTATCACCTTTTTTAGTTTCGATTTCCTCCGAATTAATCATATGTTTTGCTGTCAGCACGAGTCTTGAAAAAATTCCTTCTCGTAATTCGCTATCTAAATCTACTTCTTCCATGGCTTGATCCATACAAGCTAACCATGCTAGTGCTCGCTTTTCTGTTATTTGAAAAGGTAAATGTCTCGCTCTTAACATGGGATGACCGTGTTCATTAGAATAAAGGGAAGGACCACCTAAAAATTGCGTAAGAAATTGTTTTTGTTTACGAGCTGTTTCTGTTAAATCCTTTGGGAAGATAGGAGCTAGGTCAGGATGTTGACCAACATGATTGTAGAATATATCTACAAGTTTATTTAATGTGGCTTCACCGATTTGATCATAAGGTGTCGACATTTTATCGACCATATTTAAAACTCCTTTATCGTTCTTTTTATAGCATTACTTTATTATATTGTAACAATCGATATTTCATTGTACAAATAAATAGCTTGTAAATAGATCGAGATAGAATTTATGCCATATAATGCTGCGTCACTTTGTTTACGTAATTCTGTGTTTCTTTGAACGGTGGAATACCACCATATTTATCAACATTGCCAGGTCCTGCATTATATGCAGCTAAAGCAAGTTCAACATTTCCGTTGTATTTCTCTAACATTTGCTTTAAATACTTACTTCCACCCATGATATTATCCAGTGGATTAAATACATTTTGTACACCTAATGATTTTGCCGTACTAGGCATTAGTTGCATTAATCCAGATGCTCCCGCATAGCTCGTAGCATTTGGATTGAAGTTAGATTCCACTTTTATAACGGAGTTTATTAGTTTTTCAGGTAGATTATATTTTTCCGCAGCTACTTTAATCATTTCATCAAAATCTGTGGAGGATGAAGATGATAGCTTTGTTAAGCTCATTGGCAGAAGGGAAACATTATTTGTTAGTCCTACAGGTAGGGAAGAAGCTCCTAATGTATTGTTATCAATAGAATTTGTTAAAGTTGTTTCTGATGACAACATATTACTGAGAAAGTCTTGGAAAAGGGTGGATGCATTATTATTTGTAGTGCTCATAGAATTTAAACCTTGTAAAGCTTGGAGTTCAAGCATTACTTTAAATTGATCAATTTTCATTGCTTTCCTCCGTTGTTAAAATAAGGACTTTTATAACAGGCATGCAAAATTTCGATTAACAAAAATGAAGAGGTTGGGACATAAGTATTCCAGTTAACGATAAGCACAAACGAATATATTTTCATGTTTTTGTCTTAAAAAAATGTTTTCGTGAAGTTCTGCTGTTATTTCACGCAGCCTGAATACACATCGCTTTCCATGGGGCGAGCGCCGAGCCGCTTCGTCACTGCGTTCCAGCAGGGTCTCGGACTTTCTCGCTGCTCCCATAGGAGTCTACGTGTATTCAGGCTGCTCCATTTATCCAACTAATTGATATTTTCTTGGATAAACAAAATTTTCAAGAAATAATCTTTAAAAACGCAATGGAACCATATATTAAGGTCCATTAAATTGTATATTAATAAGCTATTATTTATTTTTTTTGTTTATATTTTTCTTCATAAAATCTGCGTACTTTATTTTTCGTTTTTCTAACGGGAATGTTCAAGCTGGATAATAGTTCTGTGAAATATATTTCTCCTTCTTCCCGATTGCTTACTTCATATTCTAACTCATAATCTTCTTTTTTTAAATAAAAACTATGATCCAAAACTAGTAAACCATTTCCAATTGTTTTTTCTGCTCTAATAGTTCGCAGGCTTCCAAAATATAAAATGGAAGCAGGCTCGATGTTCATTTCTACCAACAGACTAGAAATTTTCTTATCATTTATTTTCCCAGTTGCAAAAATTGCTTCGCTTTCTTCTTTGGAAAGAACTTTATTTGTTTCAAGAAGTCCATCTGGATGAGGCTGTTTTAATGTTAATTCATATCCGTCATTTTTTTTGCGAATTCTTAATGCAGAATGGTTTGCCTTTAAAGCAAAATCGCTTGTATCAAAATAATGATTTTCTTGCTCAAATAAGTCTCCGTCTTGAATGTGAAAATGAGTAAGGAGCAATTCGTATTCTTTCTTCGTTAACATATTTTTAAATTCAATTTCAATGTTTTGAGTTTGCGACATAAATAAATCCCTTTCTAAAGTAATCTTGTCTATTATTATAAGGTGAGATGGGAAAACATGCTATTTTCTGGTTCATTTTGTTCTGATTGTGTTTTTTTCATTCTTTTTGTGTTTAATCCAATGCTATCCAGACACCTTCGCTTTTCTATGATAATTCTTTTGGTTGTGGTAAAATAATGCATAGTTGGAGGGTGAATTATGAAACAAAAATGGAAAATTAAAGAGAGTGTTATAAGAGAAAATGAATTGGTATTTCAATTGCAAGAGGATGCAAATTTAGAGAATGCAAAAGCAAGTGGTCAAATGCTTGTTGATTCTGATTCTCTTGCATTTATATATTTACTTGAAAAAGAAAATGAATATGTTTATCTAGAAATTCCTGAAATGGTATGGAAGGATTGCAAAGTGGCATTAGCAGCAAATGATACATTCTTTATTAAGGATTTAAATGGGGAATTATTGCTTGAGAACTTTAAAGAGGAAATGGAATATTTAATTGAAAATATTCGAGGAAATGGAAATTATGGAGAGGATATGGAAAAAGCGGTTTCATCCGTTTTCCTATAATGATTTGTTGATTGTTTTTGGAAGAGAAAATACAACTGCATAGCTTTTAAGACATTGTGAATTGGATTACAAAAACATGAATGTAGGTGCTAGTTCTTGTATAGAGAACAAGGAATAATTAACAGATCTTCTATAAAAGAGATGCCTCGTCTCAAAAAGAAACCTTGGAAATGAGGTGTTATAAATGAAACAGTGGGATCAATTTTTGGCTCCCTACAAACAGGCAGTGGATGAATTAAAGGTTAAATTAAAAGGAATGCGACGCCAATTTGATCATGAGGAAGAGCATTCTCCAATCGAATTTGTAACAGGGCGCGTAAAGCCGATTGCAAGTATATTAGATAAGGCGAATGAAAAGGGGATTCCTTTAGACAAATTAGAAATGGAAATGCAGGATATTGCAGGACTCCGTATGATGTGTCCATTTGTTGACGATATTATAAGAGTAGTTGAACTATTAAGACAAAGAAATGATTTTGAAATAGTAGAAGAAAGAGATTACATATTACATAGTAAAGAAAGCGGCTATCGATCCTATCATGTGGTAATTGTCTATCCTGTACAATCCATTAATGGGGAAAAGAAGCTATTAGTTGAAATTCAAATTCGTACCCTTGCGATGAACTTTTGGGCGACGATTGAACATTCACTGAATTATAAATATAAGGGGCAATTTCCTGAAGATATTAAAATGAGGTTGCAGGGAGCTGCAGAAGCAGCTTTTCGTTTAGATAAAGAAATGTCCTTAATCCGTGGAGAAATTCAAGAAGCACAAGCTTTCTTTAATCGAAAAAAAGAAAATGACAAGAATAGTTAGTATTTTTTTCTTAAGTTAAAGCAATAGAAATAAAAATATATTCTGCATTTCTAAACTGAGAAGAGGAGCTACTAAACAATGAAATTTGCCGTAACCTCAAAGGGTGATTCAAAATCAGAAAACTTAGTACAAATAATCCAACAATACTTACTTGATTTTGAACTTCAATATGATGAAGAAGAGCCAGATATTGTTATCTCTGTAGGGGGAGATGGAACGCTTCTATATGCATTTCATCGCTACAGCAATCGTTTAGACAAAACAGCATTTGTTGGTATGCATACAGGTCATTTAGGATTTTATGCGGATTGGACGCCAGCTGAATTGGAAAAACTAGTGATTGCGATAGCGAAAACGCCATATAACATCATTGAATATCCAATCTTGGAAGTGATTGTACGATATCTGAATGAAGAGAAAGAAACGAGATACTTAGCATTAAATGAATCAACGGTGAAAAGTATAGAAGGAACCTTTGTAATGGATGTGGAAATGAGCGGCAAGCATTTCGAGCGGTTTAGAGGAGATGGCCTTTGCGTCTCAACACCTTCAGGAAGTACTGCCTATAACAAAGCATTAGGTGGGGCTATTGTACATCCTTCCATTGAAGCAATTCAGCTGGCAGAAATGGCGTCCATTAATAATCGTGTTTTTAGAACGGTTGGTTCCCCATTGATTTTACCAAAACATCATACATGTGTTTTAAAGCCAGTTAATGAGCCGAATTTTCAAATTTCTATTGATCATTTGAATCTATTACATAAAAAAGTACATTCGATTCAATATCGTGTAGCCGAAGAAAAAGTACGGTTTGCAAGATTTCGTTCGTTCCCATTCTGGAAACGAGTACATGATTCTTTCATTTCTGAATAAGAAATAGACAGGAGCGATAGTTTGAGCTTTTTGTTAGAGTGGGTTATGCAGCATGAAACAGGCATCACCATTAAAGAGTTTTTGAAAACACAATGTATCTCGAAGGCTGCCTTAACAGATATAAAGTTTAAAGGCGGAAAGATCCTTGTAAACGACCAAGAAGAAAATGTACGCTATTTTTTAAAAAGGGGCGATCGGTTAGTTGTTCTTTTTCCACCTGAGTTGCCTAGTAGTGGATTAATTCCAGAACCAATTCCTTTAAACATAATCTTCGAGGATGAGTATATTCTTATCGTGCAAAAAAATCCTGGGATGAATACGATACCTTCAAGAGAGCATCCTACAGGCAGTTTGGCAAATGCCTTAGTTGGTTACTATCAGAAGCATGGCATTGAAGCAACAACCCATATTGTTACACGTTTAGATAGAGATACATCGGGATTAGTACTTATTGCAAAGCACCGCCATATTCATCATTTACTAAGTGAGCAACAAAAAACTGGCGATGTTAAAAGAAAATATAGCGCTATTGCAGAAGGGGAAATTAAGCCCGTAAGTGATATAATTAATGAGCCAATTGGCAGATGCTCAGACAGTATTATTAAAAGAGAAGTTCGAGATGACGGACAAACAGCCATTACACATTATCGGGTATTATCACAGGATATTCATTATTCTATAGTAGAATTAACACTTGAGACAGGAAGAACTCATCAAATCCGAGTTCATCTTGCTTATAAAGGTCACCCGCTTCTAGGGGATGACTTATATGGCGGGAAAAGAAACGAAATTGACCGGCAAGCATTACATTGTTTTTTTATCAAATTTACACATCCAGTTACGAAACAAACGATGACATTTACAATTGATCTCCCGGACGATATGAAAAGGTTGGAGCAAAAAATAACAAAGAGTTAAGGATCACAGAAAAGATCTTTAACTCTTTTTTTTCACTCACCTGCCATTGTTCCCTACGGATTCCTCATCAAATGTACGGAATTTCTCTGCAATAAAGGGCATACTGGATGGTACAGATTCGGTTGTCATTTCAGGATATTTTAGAGCGGTTAATTTCCCCCCAAACACTGCTCCCGTATCAATGTTATAGGTACGATGGATTTCTCTTACATTGAATACAGGTGTATGACCATAAACAATGCTTGATTTTCCTTTATAATATTTAGCCCAATCTTTTCTTACTGGTGAACCGTCAGCATGTACCTCCCCTGTGATATCACCATAAAGTACAAATGTTTTTACTTTATTATGATATTGGCCAATGTAATCCTCCCGAATACCAGCATGAGCGATGACAAGCTTTTGATTGTCAAGCACATGGTATAATGGTGCATTTTCATATAATTCTTTAAACATTTTTCTTATTCTTTCCTGCTCTCTTTTATTTAATTGCTTCCATTCTGCTACTGTTGTTTCTAAGCCATGGGCAATTTTCACATTTCTTCCTAGGAAGAATCGATATAGCTTGTCACAATGGTTTCCCGGTACATAATAAGCTAAATCCTTTTTGACTAATAAATAGACCGTTTCTATTACAGCTAAGGAAGCAGGACCGCGATCTGTTAAATCTCCTACAAATGCTAGTTTTCTTTCTGCAGGATGCTGTGGATAATCCTGATCCCATACATATCCTAATTTCGCTGTTAAATGTTTAAACTCCTCATAGCATCCATGAATATCTCCAATAATATCAACCTTCATATAATCCCTCTCTCATTATTTCTCTTTTTTACTATACCCAATTGCTGTGAGAGCATTTTTGTTAATTGTTTCTGCTTTTGGGGAAAGATAAAAGAATGAAAGTGCCATGTCTAAATAAAAGACAAATCGTCTATCTTTTGTTACTATAAAAATCATATTTATTTTTTAAAGAGAGGAGGAAGATCAGTGGCAGAGAAAAATTTAACGAATGAAGCACAGCATGATGTAATTCTCCATTCTTTACAAAATGAAAACTTACAGGAATTTCGTAAAAATTTCCTTGATTTACATCCTTATGACCAAGCTTCATTTTTTAAAGAAATGGAGATAGAAGAGAGAACCAAAGTTTTTGAATACTTAGCTCCAAGTGAAATCGCAGAAATGTTTGAGAACTTAGAAATGGATGATTGGGAATATCAAGAGATTTTTGCTAAACTTATTCCTGATTATGTAGCAGAAACTTTAGCAAATATGTCTGTAGATGATGCTGTAGATATATTAAATGTATTAGAAAAAGAGCAAGTAGAAAGCTATTTGGCAATAATGGAGCAGCCGACGGCAACGAGCATTAAAGCACTTATGCATTATGAAGAGTCGACTGCTGGAAGTATTATGACAGTTGACTATATTAGTCTATCGGCAGAACAAACGGTGGAGACTGCAATGAATATTTTAAAAAGAGAGGCTCCTAATGCTGAAACTATTTATTATATTTATGTTGTTAATGAACAAAAACAATTAGTTGGTGTTGTCTCCTTACGAAGTTTAATTGTTAGTGATAATCAAACGCTTATAAAAGATATCATGAGCGATCGAATCTATTCTGTCTCTGTAAGTGAGGATCAAGAAGAAGTAGCTAGAAAAATGCAAGACTATGACTTTTTGGCCCTTCCTGTTATTGATTTTCAAAAAAGATTACTTGGGATTATAACAATTGATGATATTGTCGATGTTATGCAAGAGGAAGCTTCAGAGGATTATTCGAAATTTGCTGCTGTATCGAATATGGATTTTGTTGATCAGCATCCATTTTCTGCTGCAAAAAAGAGACTACCATGGCTCATTATTTTATTATTTCTCGGGATGTTTACTGCCAGTTTAATTGGTCGGTTTGAACAAACGTTAGATCAAGTGGCAATTCTAGCTGTTTTTATTCCACTAATTGCTGGAATGGCTGGGAATACAGGGACGCAAGCTTTGGCAGTGGCTGTTCGTGGGATAGCCACAGGAGATATTGGCAAGGAAAACAGCTGGAAGTTAATTGTAAGAGAAGCAGGGACTGGGTTAATTACTGGAACGATATGTGGCATACTTGTTACGATTGTGGTGTATGTATGGAAGGGTGATTTATTTCTCGGAATTCTAGTTGGATTTTCTATCCTTGGAACGCTAATAGTAGCAACGATTGCTGGTGCAATCATCCCCCTAATTATGCACAAATTTAATATAGACCCAGCTGTGGCTTCAGGTCCATTTATTACAACAATCAATGATATTATTAGTATTTTGATCTATTTTGGTATGGCAACCATATTCATGAGTTATTTAACGAATTAAAGGAAAAAAAGGAGGGATAGCGATGGAACACGGTGCTTCTTTCACATCACTAGTTATCGTAGTTACGGTGGCTCTATTAACACCAATTATTTTGCAACGACTAAAATTGAATATCATTCCCGTAGTTGTTGCAGAAATTTTGATGGGTTTAATTATCGGGAAAAGTGGATTTAACCTTGTTGAACAGGATATGTGGCTAGAAACTCTATCGACTTTAGGGTTTATCTTTTTAATGTTTTTAAGTGGTTTAGAGATAGATTTTTCTGCTTTTTCTAGTAGAAAAAAAAGAGAGCCATTGCCTAACGGGAAATTAGAGCCTAAATCATTTCAGACGGCAATGATTATTTTTGTGGCAATTCTTATTCTATCAATCGGATTAAGTTTCTTATTTGTACTCGCTGGATTTGTTGATAGTGCGTTCTTAATGACAATTATTATTGCAACTATTTCTTTAGGTGTAGTAGTTCCAACTTTAAAAGAAGCAAACATAATGAAGTCCGTTATTGGGCAAATTATTTTGCTTGTAGCAGTAATTGCTGATTTAGTCACAATGATTCTACTAGCTGTTTTTGCTTCTATTCATGAAACAGGAGGGAATACTTGGCTATTATTAATTCTTTTTGTAGCAGGTTTAATCCTTTACTTTGTTGGTAGAAGAATAAAAAATAATAAAATTATGGATACACTTTCTAGAGGAACGGTACAAATAGGCACTAGAGCAGTATTTGCACTAATCATCTTTCTTGTCGCATTATCAGAATCTGTTGGAGCAGAACATATTTTAGGTGCTTTCTTGGCAGGAGTACTGGTGTCACTATTATCACCAAATGAAGAATTGGTTCACCAATTAGATTCTTTTGGATATGGATTCTTAATACCTATTTTCTTTGTGATGATTGGTGTTGAAATGGATATATGGTCGCTATTTACAGATCCTAAACTATTATTATTTATTCCTTTACTATTAATTGCTTTATTAGTAAGTAAGTTGTTACCAGTCTACTATTTAAAAAAATGGTATGATACAAAAACGATTATGGCTTCTGGATTTTTATTAACATCTACCTTGTCACTTGTTATAGCCGCGTCAACGATAGGAGAACGTCTAAATATAATAACGCCTCAAATGAGCGGAATCTTTATTTTGGTTGCTATCATATCTTGTATCATTACTCCGATTGTCTTTAAAAAGCTATTCCCAAAAGAGGCAGCTCGCGAAAAAGTAATAAATGTTTCTATTATTGGAGTTAACCAAGTAACAATGCAGGTTTATCAAGAGTTGAAATCAACTTTGTATGATGTCACTTTTTATCATAAGCAACAAGAAAAGTATGATTTTCAAATAGCAGATTCCTTGTTTGAAATTGTGGAACTGGAAAATTATTCAGAGGAGATTCTACGACAAACAGATATTTACTCAGCAGATATAGTTGTGATTTCGACAGGAGATTCTTTCTTAAATGCAGAGATGAGTCTTATGATTAAAAGAGCAGGGGTAGATCGAGTGATTTGTCGTGTGGAAAATATGGAGATGGAAGAGGAATTACGTAGAGAAGATATAGAAGTGTTCTCTATGCTGACATCTACGAAAGCATTATTAACTGCATTAATTCAGTCTCCAAATATTTTTGCATTACTTGGAAATACGGAGACATCTCTACATGAAATAATATTAAGAAACAAAGAATTTGAAGGGATGTCCTTGCGATCATTCCCGTTTACCGGAGATGTCATTTTCGTCCGAATCTTTAGAGGCTCTGATTTCGTCATCCCTCATGGAGATACAGAGCTACAGCTTAATGACCATCTTCTTGTAACAGGATCACATGAATATGTTACAGAATTAAAGCGACAGTTGGAGTTTAATTTTAAATAAGAGAATGAAGAAGCTTTCCCTTCCTTTTTGATGTAAAGGAGGGGAGAGCTTTGTTTATTGGAGCCCTTTTCAGCAAGAAAAAGGGATAAGAGGTAACAGAGAAGCCGTCTCTAAGCCCTTTTCAGCAAAAAGAAGCAGTAAAAAGTAACAGAGAAGCCGTCTCTAAGCCCTTTTCAGCAAAAAGAAGCAGCAAAAGGTAACAGAGAAGCCGTCTCTAAGCCCTTTTCAGCAAAAAGAAGCAGCAAAAAGTAACAGAGAAGCCATCTCTAAGCCCTTTTCAACAAAAAGAAGCAGCAAAAGGTAACAGAGAAGCCGTCTCTAAGCCCTTTTCAACAAAAAGAAGCAGCAAGAGGTAACAGAGAAGCCGTCTCTAAGCCCTTTTCAGCAAAAAGAAGCAGCAAAAGGTAACAGAGAGCCAGCCTCAGAGACCTTTTCAACAAAAAGAAGCAGCAAGAGGTAACAGAGAAGCCGTCTCTAAGCCCTTTTCAGCAAAAAGAAGCAGCAAAAGGTAACAGAGAAGCCGTCTCTAAGCCCTTTTCAGCAAAAAGAAGCAGCAAAAAGTAACAGAGAAGCCATCTCTAAGCCCTTTTCAACAAAAAGAAGCAGCAAAAGGTAACAGAGAAGCCGTCTCTAAGCCCTTTTCAACAAAAAGAAGCAGCAAGAGGTAACAGAGAAGCCGTCTCTAAGCCCTTTTCAGCAAAAAGAAGCAGCAAAAGGTAACAGAGAGCCAGCCTCAGAGACCTTTTCAACAAAAAGAAGCAGCAAGAGGTAACAGAGAAGCCGTCTCTAAGCCCTTTTCAGCAAAAAGAAGCAGCAAAAGGTAACAGAGAAGCCGTCTCTAAGCCCTTTTCAGCAAAAAGAAGCAGCAAAAAGTAACAGAGAAGCCATCTCTATGCCCTTTTCAGCAAAAAGAAGCAGCAAAAGGTAACAGAGAAGCCGTCTCTAAGCCCTTTTCAACAAAAGGAAGCAGCAGAGGTAACAGAGGCAGCCTCTGAGCTCATTTCAACAAAAAGTACCAACGCCAAAAATGACAAAAGAGCCTATTGGAACAGTGCTTTCTTTTTTTATTTTTTTGTAGTAAAATTAGTACTAGGTACTAATAACTTGTAATAGTATATAGGAGGAATAAGAATGACTTTTTCGTTAAAGGGCAAAACCTATGTTGTCATGGGTGTTGCAAATAAAAGAAGTATTGCATGGGGAATTGCGACTTCCTTGCATAAAGCAGGTGCTCGTTTAATTTTCACTTATGCAGGGGAAAGATTAGAAAAAAGCGTTCGTGACCTTGTTGCTACTTTAGATTCAACAGATAGCATTGTGTTACCATGTGATGTTACAAATGATCAAGAAATTGCAACTTGCTTTGAAGCAATTAAAAAAGAAGTTGGGACAATTCATGGAATTGCTCACTGCATCGCTTTTGCACATAAAGAAGAATTACAAGGCGACTATATGAATACAACAAGAGACGGTTTTTTGCTTGCGCATAATATCAGTTCTTATTCATTAACAGCTGTTGCTAAAGAAGCAAAAGGTTTAATGACAGAAGGCGGAAGCATTGTTACATTAACTTATTTAGGAGGAGAGCGTGCAATTAGAAATTACAATGTAATGGGTGTTGCAAAAGCTTCCTTGGATGCAAGCGTTCGTTATTTAGCTGCTGATTTAGGAAAAGAAGGTATTCGTGTGAACTCTATTTCTGCAGGTCCGATTCGCACATTATCTGCAAAAGGAATCAGTGATTTCAATTCTATTTTAAAAGAAATCGAAGAACGTTCTCCACTTAGAAGAACAACAACTCCAGAAGAAGTAGGAGATACAGCATTGTTCTTGTTCAGTGATTTAGCAAGAGGAACAACTGGAGAAAATATTCATGTGGATTCAGGTTTTCATATTGTTGGTTAATTCGATTAGAGGCTGGGACAAAACAAAATAGCCAACCTGTAAAGACGAATAATTCTTAATTTAGCTCTTAAATAAAGGCTACTTTTTCATGCTAGTTATTTATGATTTTAAATATAGTCAGTGTAAAAACTAATTCGTTTTTAAAGATTGTTTTTCTATAAACTATTATGTAAATAGAAAAAATTAATTAATTGGAAAAACGGAGCAGCCTGAATACACGTAGACTCCTATGGGAGCTGCGAGAAAGTCCGAGACCCTGCAGGAGCGTGAGCGACGAAGCGGCTCGGCGCTCGCCCCATGGAAAGCGAAGTGTATTCAGGCTGCGGATCATAACACCATCTTTACTGAAATAGCCTTTTATAAACCAATATAAACCCGAACAATCATATGGAACTGCCGTATAGTTGTTCGGGTTTATCTGTGGCTGGAATACTTATGTCCCAGCCTCATTTTTTTTACCAAACCTCATACGTTTATCCTCATACACTTCCTTTCATTTTCGATAATTAAGTTACATATTAGGCAAATCATGCATACATTAGGATGAATCCTATAAAAATATGGTTTTTGTTTTAGGAGGTGATTATAGTGTACAGTGAGAATAGTAAGCCTTATCTTTCTCAGTCTGGTACAAAAAAGATGGAAGGCAATATGCAAGTTAGCTACTCTGCAAAAATTTCTAAACAGAAGCAATACAAAGAACTGATGGAGAAGAAGCAAAAAGAAGAAATGCTCCAGGAAATAAAAGAAAAAAAAGAGCTAACAAAAGAAGGAGCGGAAAAGCAAGCTTCAACAGCGAATACCCAGGAACAAATTCAAAATTATCAGGAGCAGCTAGTTGAAAAATCTCCAAGAAAACCAGCCTTTAAACGGTTGAAAAGTTTTAAAGAAATGGAAATAGTCGAGAAATTAGAGTACTTACTTAATTTTCCTAAGCAGTTACCACCAGTCCCGTGTAATGTTATAACTGCAAACGAGAATATTCGTGGATTTATTGTTGATTTAACAGAGGGAAATGTTGATATAAAATTAATGGATCAGTCGATCGTTACCTTAAAAATAACTGCAATTCAGGAAGTAAGAATGATTGGTATTTAAAAAGGTCTTCCTCATTGATAAGTGAGTTATTTCAAATTAGCTTTGATTTGTATATAAATATATTAGCAGTAATAAAGAAATTACGTGCTGGCTAACGATATATTTATAACCATTCATCGATTTGGAATAACTCTATTTTTATTTTCTGCAGGGGAAAATCCGTTCATCAACCAAACGAAAATTAATCTTATACAAGCATAAGAAAAAAGGGGTTCATCATGCGGTTAAGTAGTTTACGTTTTTGTTGAGAAACATAGTAAATAATATATTGATTAGCAGACAAAATCGCATTAGATTTGTTCTTTGTCATCATGACATTTAAGTTGTTAAATTGGTTGCTAATTATGGTGACAATCTTATTCTTAGTGTTAAACGGAAGGAAGTTCTCGGAGTTTAATGGTAATATTAAATTTAACAAATATAGAAGTAGCAAGCAGGATTGTTAAATAAAGAAATGATGAAACATGTAATAGTAAAACTTTGGTAAATAGAGAGGTATCCCGAAAAAAGCATCATTCAATAACTGACAAGGTGTTGAAAGGAAAGAAAATAATAGTAAATAAGGAGACATTTTATGACTACTTCAAAAAAGATTTTAAGAACTTGCGATAAGGGGCACAAATACTTTAAAAGCAGCGATTGTCCAACCTGCCCGACTTGTGAGCAAGAACGCAAGCCTAATAATGGATTTCTTTCATTGCTGTCGGCACCAGCAAGACGCGCATTGGAAAACAATGGGGTAACATCTCTAGATGAGCTTTCAAAATATAGCGAAAATGATATTTTGCAGTTTCACGGTATGGGACCAGCTTCTTTACCAAAACTTAGGTCTGTATTAAATGAAAAGGGGTTATCATTCAAAAACTAAACACAAGGATTATTAATCATACAAGATTGCAATTTTGACAAAGGGGGTATTTTTTCCTCAAGGGAGAGAGGCTTTCAAATGAAAAAGAGTAGCTCTAAAGCCCCCGTTTATCACACTGAGAGGGGGGATTGGTATGCGATTTTTGCTGTGAGATAATGTGTTATTTTAAATATCTTTTGAAATTTTCACCGCATTATCGGAACTACTTATTATATGGATGCCCCCATTTTTCATTTTATTCTAAAAAATCAAGCTGGAGAGAAGAACTTCCACTGATTTCTTCTTGTCCATGTTTAACAAATTTGTGATAGCAATGAATAGGCTTGTCAGGTAACATGACAACTCCTTTCCGTGCATAAAATGTAAGGAAAAAGAAAGGAGTAAACTTAAAAATGGAGGCGCCATGATAGACGTCCTCCGAGGGTAAAGCATATACAATTTTATAGTTATTAGTCACAAATGTTTAAGTCAACGTCAGCGATACATTGAACAGCACAGAAGCATTTTAAGTCAACTGTTATGCAGCTTGAAGTGCGAACGAAACCTTCTAACTCACAAATTTTGCTTAAGTCGATTCCTTTGTGTCCAACGATATCAAGTGTATCTCCGTCCTTACCGATTGGAGCAAGAACTCTTAATACTGCGCAGCAGTTATCAAAAACATCCTCTACTCGGAAAAAGATAGAAACACAGTTGCAGTCTGAACCTGTATAAAATGCATGGAATGGAGAGCCATCAGCAGTACTTAAAACGAATACACGAGTATCTGCTTTATTACGCTTTTTTGGAGATACAAGAGCTCCTAGTGGCTCTGAGAAACAGTTAGTTTCGCATTCGCAGGTGTCTTCAGCGTTATCCTGGATATCTTTAATGGCACGAACCACTTCGCAAACACAGCTGGATGTACCGTGAATATCTTCTTTTTTTCCACAACCCATAATTGTTTTCCTCCTTGTTTGTTTCTTTCTTTATGTTTCTTACATTACTAACATATTGCCGAAGAGCCTTATGGGTTACGGACAAACGCCTTTTTTCTCAAAATTTGGGCATCTGACTATTCGTTTATAATACCTTGGTCGATTGGAGAGGAGAATCTAGATGGATATCCAATGGATGGAGTTTATTTTATTCATTTTGGCAAGCTTTCGTCTAACGAGATTAGTTGTTTTTGATCAAATCACAGAATTTTTCCGAAAGTTTTTTTTAGATGAAGTAGAGGAACGGAATAAAGAAGGTCAAACGGAAGTTTTTATAGTACCTAAACCGGGAAAAATTCGTGGTTTTTTTGGGGAGTTAATTAGCTGCTATTGGTGTACAGGTGTGTGGGTTGCAATCTTCCTTACGCTTTTATATTATTTCTTTCCAAGCATTTGTGGACCTTTTGTTCTTGTCTTTGCTATAGCAGGAGGGGCTTCCTTAATCGAAGCTATCCTACAAAGAGTATTTGTTGATTAGTTGAAGTAGATAGGCTAGTTGTTTACACATGCATTTCATTCCATCATACACTGTGTTAAGGCACATATGAACACAGTGTTTTTATTCGTGCATAGATATCATTATTGGAGGGATTGAGATGCTGGAAAAAAAAGTATTTAAAGTAAAAGAGACGGTAAAGCCGAAAGTAACAACTAAAACAAAAAAGAAAAAATCAGGATGTAATTGCGGAAAAAAATTAGCGAAATAAGGATAATGCCCGACTTTGAGCGGGTATTTTTTTGTATGTAAAATTGAGTTTGTAAAAATTGGATTTTAATTGTTGCGTAAACCTCTAATAAATAAAGCCTAAAAAGAAGAAAATATATACATCAATTCATCATTTACATAGGAAGGGAAGAATATGACGAATAAAAAATACGCTTTTTTTATTTTGATTTTTAGCATATGTGTTTTATTAACTGGTTGTGAGAAAGAAACTCCGAATAGCAGATGGTCTATGCTGAAAAAGGTAGATCCAGAACCAGTCGTTATTTATACAGAACCAGAAGCAGGTCAAAAAGAATTGGTACAAGGGATAAAGGAAGAAACAAATACGATTCCGTCCATTTATGATGTAGCAGTGGTTAAAGGCAAGAAGGATACACTAGTAGCCTATAAAGTAAAGCAGATGGCTCGGTTTAAAATGAAAAGCATTGAAAAAAAATTAACGAAAAAACTGGAATCTAAATATCCAGAGGAAAAATTTACTGTTTCTAGTGATTTTAAAATTTTCTTAGAGACAATGCGCTTAAGGGATAAAATCCAAGAGCCAGACTTTAGTGAAGAAAAAGCAGACAAGCGTTTGAAAGAGATAATTAAATTAAATAATGAGCTAACGTAAGGAGGGATAAAATGGCAAATAGTAAGAAAAAAAACAAAACACCAGAGCAACAGCAATATGAAAAATTTGAACAACAATATGAAACAAAACGTCCTGTTTTAAAAAATTGCATAAAAGCTTTTTTTGTCGGCGGATTAATATGTATGATTGGACAGATTATTTCTTATTTATATATTTACTTTTTCCATTTTACTGAACAAACATCAAGCAACCCAACAACAGCTACGGTTATATTTCTTTCGATGCTATTGACGGGGTTTGGCATTTATGATCGGTTAGGACAGTTTGCAGGAGCAGGAAGTGCTGTTCCTGTAACAGGATTTGGTAATAGCATTATTTCTGCGGCAATTGAACATCGTACGGAAGGATTTGTGCTTGGAGTTGGTGGAAATATCTTCAAGCTTGCTGGTTCCGTTATTTTATTCGGTGTTTTTTCCGCATTTGTGGTCGCGCTTATTAAAACAATATTTATTATAATGACGGGGGGATTCTAATGCTTCAGGGAAAACAGTCCTGGATTTTTCAAAATCATCCAGTAATAAAAGCAACCGGCGTATCAGGAGGCCCCTTTGAAGCAAATGGAAGGTTAGCTAATGATTTTGATATTTTACATGATGATTTATGGATGGGGAAAACTTCTTATGAACAGGCCCATCGGATATTACTAGAGGAAGCTGCACAGACAGCTTTAAAAAAAGGGGAAATAAAGCCAGAGGATATCCAGTTTTTTTTAGCTGGTGATTTAATTAACCAAATTACCCCTTCAAGCTTTGCAGCAAGAGATTTGAAAATCCCTTATTTCGGTTTATTTGGTGCCTGCTCTACGTCTATGGAGGGTCTTGCTCTTGCTTCCTTCATGGTGAATTACCAAGGTGCTACGAATGTATTAACAGGTGCTTCTAGCCATAATGCAGCGGTTGAAAAACAGTTTCGTTATCCAACTGAATATGGTGGGCAAAAACCACCGACAGCACAATGGACTGTAACAGGTGCAGGTGTGGCGTTAGTGACAAATAGGCAATCAAATGAACAATTACCGTACACAACCTCTGCCACCATTGGCAAAGTGGTTGATATGGGATTAGCGGACCCATTTAATATGGGGGGAGCAATGGCTCCGGCAGCTGTAGATACGATACTTGCACACTTTCAAGATTTAAATATTGATTCATCTCACTACGACTTAATTGTAACAGGTGATTTAGGAAGAATCGGAAGAGAAACCGCGATGGCGCTTTTAAAAGAAAAAGGATTGAGTATAGACGAAAATAAATTCAAAGACTGTGGTTTGTTGGTTTATACAAAGGATCAGCCGGTCCAATCTGGAGGAAGTGGAGCGGGTTGTTCAGCAACAGTACTCTATGGACATTTATTAAATGAAATGAAAAAAGGGTCGTACAAAAGGATTCTATTAGTAGCAACAGGTGCGCTTCTTTCACCATTAACAGTGCAACAAAATGAGACGATACCTTGTATCGCTCACGCTGTATCAATTGAAATTTAATCAATCAGTAGGAGGTATTTCTTTCCTACTGGTTATCAAATGGATCAAATATAAGGAAAAGGAGGAATAGGTATGCTCCCAATGTTTTTTTGGGCATTTGTCATAGGAGGCATTATTTGCGTTATTGGACAGCTTATGTTTGATGTTGCCAAGCTAACCCCAGCACATACATTAACAACATTAGTCGTAGTAGGTGCGATATTGGATGGATTTGGATTATATGAGCCATTTGCCGATTTTGCAGGTGCAGGTGCTACCATTCCAATAACGAGTTTTGGTAATGCATTAGTACATGGAGCAATGCAAGAAGCTGAAAAGCATGGCATTATTGGCGTATTAACTGGGATGTTCGAAGTAACGAGCTCAGGGATATCTGCTGCTATTATATTCGGCTTTATCGGTGCCCTAATTTTTAAACCAAAAGGGTAAGAATATCTGGGATTCCTTCGTTCTTTGATTATTGGTAGGAAAGTTAATTATTATCTAATAAGCATCCGTTCTTGGTAAGCAAGGCAAGGGATACTCATGACAATCGTACATTCTATTCGTTATTAGTAGCTTGCCTATACATAAACTTCAATTCTCCATATTCTGATAATGAGTACAAGGAGAAGCGAGGTGAAGTAGGAATGTGTTATGGCGGATATGGCTATGGCGGCGGCTATAGCGGAGGAGGTATCTCTTCTTTTGCTTTAATCGTTGTTTTATTTATCTTGTTAGTAATCGTAGGAGCTAGCTTCTACAACTAATTCATGGGAAAAAGGGGCTCTCTTTTTATAGGGAGCTCCTTTTTATTTTAGACTTTAGTCTGAAGATCTTTTGTAGCAATAAGCTTACGTAAGTATCTTTTAGTATTTGTTATGCTTTTTATTCATTTTTGGTTTTCTCCTCTTCGTATTTTCACCTTTTTCCCATTGCTTCATACAATGTAAAGTAGCTCACCTAAGGAGGAAACAAGTGTATGAACAATAATTTCTTTAAAAACATAGAATCAAAAACTGGTGTAAATATGAAAGATATTCTGGAATTAGCTAATTCCTTACAAAATGCTAATTTTAAAGATGAAAAAACAGTGAGAAGTGTTATTCGCAGAGTATCGCAAATTGCTGGTAAATCTGTTCCAAAGCAAACAGAGGATAAAATTGTTGAATCGATTGTAAAAGACGGCAAGCAGTTGGATTTTAATACGCTATCTAAAATGATTAACAAAAAGTAAGGGTAAAACGGGTAACTGATCAACATTTATGACAAGTTACCCAATTTTTTGTTTAGCCCATCAAAAAAGGAGAATAAAGTTTTAACATAGCTTTCAAAAATTAATCTAAATGAACAAAAGGAGACATCGACAAGGGAGATAAAAAACGTGATTCCTTAGCTTTTTTCCCTCTTAGATACATAGGAATCGACAAAAATAGTCCTTGCTGTGCTCTTGTCATCGCAACATAAAGGAGACGACGTTCCTCCTCAAGGGGCAAAATGTTATTATTTCGGAATGATTCTAATGCGAAGTCATGAGGGATAGACCCATCAACCGCACCGAGTATATAAACGGTTTTATACTCTAATCCTTTTGCACGGTGAATGGTACTTAAAGTAATTACGTTGGATTCATTTTTAAATTGCTTACGTAATTCTTCATTCATCGCCATCATATGATCTGTATATTGTACAAATTCTTTAATGGAATTAAATTTACGTGCAACGACCTTTAAATCGCGAATATCGTCTGAACCTTTATCCCATTGATTACCTTCATTTCCCCGTTTTTTTATAAATTCCTGAAAGCCTAATTCTTTTTCAATATAATTAATGGCATCAAGAGGGGAACGATCCATTAATCGCTTTAACGTATCTGGAATTTTTTTAAGTCTGCTTTCCTGAAAAGCAAACCCTGTTTTAATAAAATGGAGGCAATCTAAAAAGCTGCAATCCTCTAAAATACTCATTGCTTTAATATCCTGCAAAACTGTTTTTTTCAAAAAGAGAGTAGGAAGGATATCGACAACAGCTTGTTGATTATCCGGATCATGAATAAGCTTTAAATAAGCCAACATGCTTTTTACGATAAACCTTTGGTAGAAGGAACCTATATCCTGTTCCAATCTAAATGGTAAACTAGAAGATGCTAATCGCTCAAACATGGCACGACTATTCGTATTTGTACGAAAGAGAATCGCAAAATCCTTTGGCTCATAACCTAACTTTATCTTTTCTTGAATATCTGTCAAAATCATCGTAGCTTCTTCTTCCTCGTCATAAGGATAAAAGGCAAGCGGATGCTTTCCTGAATAGCCTGTAATCATTTTTTTTGCACGTCTCTTTGTGTTTTTGCTAATGGTTGATTTTGCTGCAGACACGATTTCTTGTGAAGAGCGGTAATTATAATCAAGAATAATTGTCTGTGAATTTGGATAATCTTTTTCAAAATTTAACAGGTATTTTGGATCACTGCCTCGAAAAGAATAGATAGATTGATCATCATCACCCACTGCATAAATTGATTTAGCAGAACCTGCCATTAGCTTTATCCACTCATATTGCACTTTATTTATGTCTTGAAATTCATCTAATAAGAAATGAGTAAAGCGTTTTTGATAGGTTGCTAAAATGGCTGGGTTTTCCAGAAAGAAATGATAGCCACCAAGAAGCATATCATCAAAATCATATTGATTTTGCTGTTGTTTTTTCGTCTCGTAGCCGGTATATAACTGTGCGACTTTTTGTTCCCAGTCATTATTAGGCTCAACATCACTGGGGGATAGCATGCTGTTTTTCCAGGCGCTTATTAATTGAAGGGCTGCATCAAATGGGAAGTCTTTCTCATCAATTTGCTTTTCCCGTGCTATTTCCTTTAATAAAAGCTCTCGTTGCCAATTACTACTTAGTAGTTGATTTCGTTGCCATTTTTCTCGTTCGTGAAAAATCAATATTTGATAAAGAATACTATGGAAAGTTCCAGAAATAATTTTTTGTACTAAACCTTTGTTCATCTTTGGATAGTGTAATAATCGCTCCTTCATTTCGTTTGCGGCTTTATTGGTGAAAGTAACGAGCATGATTGTCGACGGATTAACGTTTTTCTCATGTATTAGAAAAGCAGCTCTCATTGTTAATACTCGAGTCTTGCCACTTCCTGCTCCTGCAAGAACAAGAATCGGTCCATCATCGATTGTAACAGCTTTACTTTGGGTGGCATCAAGTGAATAACCATTTTGGTCGAGAATATTTAAATAAGATTCCTTTGGGTAAGTAACTGGTAGACTATTTGCTAATTCAGATGTATGAATCGTTGCTTTAATAGTCATAGGTGGCTTAAAAGATGTGCTTTCTGTAACACTCTTTGAAATGCTTCTACTCTTTGGAATTCGAAACCCGTTTGTTCTTTCGTCGTTTATATCAATAGTAGCAGCATGTTCTTGCTGGACATTGGGTACGTCTTCTGTCATACATGGTAGTTTAGAAGAATAATGATAAAAATAGGGAGCGCTCTTTATTCCTAAATAAAGCTTTACCGCTTCTCCACATACAGAGCATGCAAGAAGCCCATTTTTGCCAGCTTCATAAATTTTCTGCAATTCTTGTCTATCGATTGTATTTAATGAAATGAGTCTATCATAATTAAAAGCTGTTAGCATAGGAAACCTCGAATCTATTTTTAATACATCTATCCATGTCTTTTGTGAAATAATATCTATCATATCAAAAACAGAGGATTGTTTAAAGAGTAGAAAACTGGTTTAACATGTGGGAAAGAAGGGAAAAGGATAAAATAATATAGAAAGAAAGGACAGATTAAGATGGGATATATCTTACCAATGACTCATTTTCAAGTAGAGCAGTATGCGGTTAGAGATATTGTTAGCAAAACAAAAATCTATAAGAAAGAAGCAGCCTATCCTGTTGCCAAGATCGCTAATCTTCCTACTAATCAAGATGAAAAATCTTCTACTAAGGCTTTTTATCAAAAAAACAAAACGCATGAAATAAAAGTAGCCAATGAGCAGCTAATTGCACAATTAACTGGAAAGGGTACTTATTTTCATGCACAAGTATAGTGGATTTTAATTCATTTTGTAGCTCTGTACATATAATGGCGAGCCTTCGCACCACTCCGCATAGAGGATATCTTTATGGGATTTAATATTTTGTTTTTTTAATTCTTGCATTAATTGGTCCTCGTTCCAACCTATTCGAGGTAAGTTTTCTGTTATGATTTCACCATCTAAAATGACACTTATCGGGAGGGAAATGATATCAAGTGGTAAATTCATATCTTGTTTTGTTGGATTCGAAAATGCGGATTTCTTTAACACGCTTATGGTGCCGTCCGTTTCTAAAATAGCATAAGCACACTCTGTAATCGAAAATACATCTTTTGCACGGAGTAAATGTTGTAACTGATTTATATCCAAATGATTTTTCTTTAGTTCACGAAAATCAATCTTGCCTTTATTAATAACAATAGATGGTTTTCCTTCTAAAAGCTGTCTTGTTTTCCGAAACTTTTGAGTAATAAATTCTGTGACATAAATTAAAGCTCCCCAAAGAAGGATAGAATATGTAATTTCTTTAATTCCCGTTTCTGTATCATACATGGCATTTCCAACGAGTTCACCTAGCACCAGAACAGAAACAAAGTCAAAGGTAGTAATCTGAGTGATTTGTGTTTTTCCTAATATTTTTGTTAAAAGAAGCAACAAAAAATACCCGATAATAAGTTCACTAAAAATATGTGTGAATTCCATGCAACTCAACCCTTTCCTACATCTATTGTAGGCAAATGCATGAAAATTAAACCTATTAAGCTGTAGAGCTGGAAATAAAAAAAGGCTGCCCAATTAGGTTAGTCACAAACAATTTCCATTCATAGGAATAAGTGACATCAAACCTTCGGACAACCAAATATTTCATAATCTCTTTATCATTGTTCTATGCGGAATACCGGCATCTAAGAATTCTTCGGAAACCACTTCATACCCTAGTTTGCTGTAAAAAGGAATCGCATGTGTTTGAGCGTTGAGCTTCAGTGCAGGAGCCCCGCTATTTAAGGCATATTCTTCTATTTTATTCATGACAGCTTTCCCTGCGCCGCCTTTTCGATTGGTAGAGAGGATACAAATTCTTTCCACTTTTCCATACTCATCGAATGCTCGATAGCGACCAGCACCTATTGGTTTTTTATTCTCATCATAAAGGACAAAATGGGTACTGTTCTTTTCAAATTCATCTATTTCTTCTTCTACTGGTACATTTTGTTCTTTTACAAAAACTGTTTGACGTACATAAAATGCATCTTCTAATTCTTTATCTGTTTTAACGACAATTGCTTCCACTTTTTCACGATTCCTTTCCTAACCTAAATGTTTCATATACAGTCCATGATCCATTTTCCAATTCATAAAGCAAATGGAAGCGGTCAGATTTTTCCTCAAAATGAAAGTTTTGCATTCGTAAATTACTGTATAAATCCAAATGCTCATCACTCGATAAATTTTGTCCAAGTGTAATATGTGGAACAAATGGATGTTCTGGACTAACGCCCAATGTACTTATTAGTTCTTGATGAAGGTGTTCTAAATCTGAATTTGGTTCAATCTTTAAATAGACCACATTACTGACTGGTTTAAAAGAACTGACTTTTGATACTTTAATAGGAATAGAATGATAATGATTAGCAACCGTTGCAAGTTTTTTACTTACTTCTTCAATCTCTTCGTTTCCTGCTTCAAAATCACCAATTAATGTAATATGTGGCGGGATTAACGCATATTTCGGATCATATCGTTTACGAAGGGAATTGGCCAAATCCTGCAATTCTTTTCCAGGAAAAATAGCAATACCATATTTCATTTGGTGGACCTCCATTTCATAATAAAAACGTTATTTTAAGATATAGAAAATGGACTATCTATTATTACGATTTCAATGTTCTATATGTAAGATATTATAACAAAATTATTCTTTTAAGTTCAAAGATTTCAGAAAAAATCTAATGTTTGGCAAACAACTAATCATGTCCTAATTAGAATGTTTTGATTAAGTGTTTCTTAAAGACTAAATTTTCATCCTACCATAGAGAAAAAGTACATCATATTCTAAACGAATATAACTTCCATTTAGGAAGGAAATATTCTTACTAGCATTTTGGCTATATATGGTTGCCAATGTTTCCAAGTATGATCACCATCAAATTCTTCATAGTTATAATCGGAGTTGGTTGATTTCAGAAGATGAGCCATCTCTCTATTTGGGGTAAGGAAATCCTCTGTTGTTTGGATTGTTGTCTTCACAGCCGTTTCACTTGTACCAATAATATGATCGATTTCTAGTAAATGATAGGAATCGAATTGGCGAACAGCTTGTAATACTTTCTCATTTACTAATGGAGATTGCAACATGAGTTTGCCAAAGGTATGTGGATATTTTAAGGCGGTCATTAGTGATACGGTTGCGCCTAATGAATCTCCAATCAGTCCACGTCCTAATCCCATTTGATAGGTTGGAAACTGTTTATCTAAATAAGGAACAAGTTCATGTGCTAAGAAGCGGATATATGCTTTATTTTGAGGACCGTCTGGGTGATATTTTCCCCGACGATCTTGAACTGAGGAATAAGGAATTCCAACAATGATAGTCTCCGCTATTTGATGATTTGCATGTAATTGATCAGCCACTCTTCCGATTCGACCGAATTGAAAATAATCTTTCCCATCCTGTGCGATAAGCAAATGGTATTTATAAAGAGGCGAAAAGGCTGGAGGAAGATAGATAAGTAAAGTTACTTCTTCTCCTAATTCTTTGCTAAATAATGTTTCCTCTTTTAATGTTCCTTTTGTCGTCATAGTTATCCTTCCTTTGTCACTGAATTTACCAATAGTGTATCAATAAAAATACTTCATGAATAGTAGAAAGTCAGGCTGGCATGAGGTGATTTGTTTAGAGTAACCTATATATTGTGTATATTTTGTGAAAACGACACAATATATAGATTAATTTGAAGAGCTACTATTATAATGGATAAGAATTCCTTTATGAATGGAGTGAGTTAAATGGGCAATAATGTCCAATTATTAAATGAGTTTGATGAAATAGTTAAAAGCAATAATCAAGACTTTATTCAAGAAAATGCAAATATTGATGGAATGTCACCGATGAGCCATATGATGCAATTTGCTGCTACTGCTTCCAAGTATTATACAATGGAGCATTTGTTAAAGAAAGAGGTGAGGGAGGCACATCAAGAAGGATATATTCATATCCATGATCTTGATTTTTATTCTTCTGGTACGACAACTTGCTGTCAAATCCCATTAGCTAAACTCTTAAAAAATGGATTTAATACAGGTCATGGATTTATGAGAGAGCCAAAATCTATTATGAGTGCAATGGCGCTTACATCCATCATTTTACAAGCTAACCAAAATCAGCAACACGGGGGACAATCTATCCCAATGTTAGACTATGATCTAGCACCATATGTATATAAAACATACTGCCAAAATAAGCTTCGTTTAAGTGAATTAATAGATGATAGTAAAGAGTTGGAACGTAGTGCTTGGAAATGGACAGAAAGAGAAACCTACCAAGCTTGTGAGGCATTTATACATAATTGTAATTCGATGCATGTGTGACCCGTTTACTAGTGAAAAGCTGGTACAACAATTTTTTATTGTTAGAACTGATAATCTGAGAAGTAGAATGATAGGGTAACGCCTTGAAATGCTTCCTCTGATACTCCGACGTGCCTGATATTGGGTTAACATTTGATGGTACGAAGCTCGGTGAAGTCGGCAGAGAGCAACCGAAAATCTTTTTGATTCGAAACCTATTCAGAGGTGAATAGCGTAGCCTATATGCCGGGAGTCCATAAAATACCTATGGTTAGAATGTGGTTGGCAAACCACCGACGAACCATTGACCTAAAGAGTCTATAGTGTGATATGTAGAAATGCATATGCCTACAATGTTAGGTGCTTGAGGGGTTTAGTAAAATGGTGCATTATGAAACACCCTTCATCATTAAAGGTGATGACGTTCAAGCAGGCTCATAGATGGAACCTAAGGGTAAATGAAAGGATAAGAATATCGGAACGGGGAAAGCTCGGAACGCAGAGGATTAACCACCAATGAGGCGTAAATACGGTTCAAAAGCAATTTGTTATAACGTATTGAATCCGAGTGAGAGCGGAGGCACAGTACCTTTGAAGCCATGGAAACATGGTGGAGGGATAGCCTCTAGTCGAAATAGTAAAATCATGGTTCTTTTGTAATAATCATAAGGTTCGATTATGACTAAGAGAGGTGGTAACACCGACTTATGACTATGGCAAAAAAGAAGAAAAAAAGATTAACGAACTCCGAAAGCTAGTGGGAAATTACAACATTACCTTTTAGTAAATTTTTGATTTAACTATTTCGATGGCACGCCGTATGAGCTGAAAGGTTCACGTACGGTGTAGAGTGGGGGAAAACATGGTGATAACTTCAAAATGTTACCTATCACTATTCAAGAGGTGGGGGGCAGACTCCATTTGTTTCGGTAAATTTAGGGACAGATCTATCGCGGGAGGGAAGGATGTTAACAAAGAACTTGCTATTAGCAACACAAGCAGGTCTTGGTGCTGGAGAAACGGCAATTTTCCCGATCATCGTATTTAAAGTGAAGGATGGAATAAATTATCAAAAAGAAGATCCAAATTATGATTTATTTCACTTAGCCATCGAGACAACAAGTAAAAGATTGTTTCCTAACTTTGTTTTTATCGATGCACCTTTTAATTTAGCATATTATGACGGTACTCCTCATTCAGAAGTGGCAACAATGGGGTGTCGAACAAGAGTAATGGGAAATATCCATGGAAGGGAACAAACGATTGGAAGGGGGAATTTATCTTTTACAAGTATTAATCTTCCTTTACTTGCTTTAGAGTCCAATACTATAGAATCGTTTTTTTATAAATTGAATGAAACGATAGACTTGGTTACTGATCAACTGCTAGAAAGATATCATTACCAAGGAAAGAAAAAAGTAGCAAATTTTAAATTTTTATATGGACAAGGAGTTTGGCAAGGTGGAGAAGAACTACAGATGGATGCTCAACTAGATGAACTTTTAAAGCAAGGAACATTATCGATTGGGTTTGTTGGTTTAGCAGAGTGTTTAGTTTCTTTGCTTGGTTTTCACCATGGAGAAAGCGAAAAGGCGTATGAGCTTGGTTTGCGCATTGTTCAGTTTATGCGCCAAAAAGCGGATCAAGCAATGGAAAAATATCAGCTGAACTATTCACTGCTTGCAACACCTGCGGAATCCTTTGCGGGAAAAGCATTACGGGCAACTAGAAAGAAGTTTGGAATTATTAGAGGAGTGACGGATAGAGATTATTTTACTAATAGTTTTCATATCCCCGTCTATTATCCAATATCTATTTATGAAAAAATTAAACGGGAATCACCATTTCATTCTTTAACGAATGCGGGTCATATAACATATGTCGAACTAGATGGTGATGCTAGTAAAAATATGGATGCGATGGAGAAGATCGTTCGGACAATGAAAGAATCAGGGATTGGCTATGGAAGTATTAATCATCCAGTGGATCGCTGCATAAGCTGTGGCTATAAAGGGATTATTGATAACGAATGTCCTAAGTGTGGAGAAAAGGAAGAGACAAAGATTGAACGGATACGAAGAATTACTGGATATCTTGTTGGATCACTTGATCGTTGGAATACAGCTAAGCGTGCAGAAGAGCGGGAAAGGGTTAAACATCGTTGAGAGTATTATCAATAGTTGAAGATAGTATTGTCGATGGTCCAGGATTAAGAACTACTATTTTTTTTGCTGGGTGTACTCATTATTGTAGAGGGTGTCATAATCCAGAGAGCTGGCGAATAGATGGGGGAATCGAGATGTCAATGGACGAAATGATGAGTCAATTGAATCGAAATCCATTAAATGATATTACCTTTAGTGGTGGAGAGCCAATGCTACAAATAAGAGAACTTATACGATTAGCTAAAAAATGCAAAGAAAATAATAAAAATATTTGGTGCTATACAGGATTTCTATGGGAAGAGCTAGTGACAGAATTTAAAGAAGATTTTGCGGAATTAAGTATATATTTAGACGTTTTAGTTGATGGCCGGTTTCTAATCGAACAAAGAGATTTAAGTCTCCTTTATAAAGGAAGTAAAAACCAACGAGTGATAGATTGTCGGAGAAGTCTGAAGGAGCATAAACTATTTTTATATGGCGAATAGAACACCAAAGAAAGGCACTTACTATTTTAGTAAGTGCACTTTCGTCATTATGTCAAACGAGGTTTTTTATTCAATTCTTCGTTATCTTCTTCTTTTTTAAAGATTGCTTTTCTAACATAGGGTAGTACCCAGCGATCTAGACCATAATAACCAGCATTTGCTCCAGCAAACATGATAATCATGCCCAATAGTATATCAGTTGGATTATGAGAAATTGTGCCAGCAAGTAAGAAACAGAAATTCATTAGTACTCCGAAGAATGCTGCAGCTGTAGTTAAACAACCTAAAATTAACCCAAGTCCGACTAATACTTCCCCAATTGGGACGAGTACATTAAATAGACCTACATTTGGTAAAGCAAAACCTTCGACAAAACTTGTATACCAGCCATATACTGCTGTTCCGTCTGGACCTTTAACAGGGTTTGTAACTGCATTTGTTAAAAATCCAGAAGCGTCAAATCCACCGCCAGTTAATTTTCCAAATCCAGAAGTAAACCAAGAATAGCCTAGAAATAAACGAATAATAGTTAAAATACCAGCTGCAATTTTATTTTCTCTTAAAAACCCTATATACATAAGAATCATCCTTTCTAATATTTCGTTTTTATTATTTACAAGTTAAATATATCAAATACTCATTAGATAAATATAATTTCGTGAATGAATACACAAAATGTTCAAAAGAGTATGTCTAAAATGTGAACTTGATTTATAGGGAAAGTGATTTATGTAACACAATTGTTTAGAAACAGGGGTTAAGCACATAAACTGTTATTCATGATAGAATAATTGCACAAGGAAAAAGCAATTATTTACATGTAAGATTTTTTTAAAAGGGGAGACTTCAATGACGACAGTAACCATCATAGCGGGTGGACATAAAATAGACTCAAGGTTAACTGGTATTCTACAATATACTGCAGACTTTTTTGAAAAAGAGAAAGTAGAAGTTCACGTCATACAAGTGCATCAATTGCCAAGCAATGCATTGATTACGGCTGATTTTATGAATCAAGAAATCATAGAAGCGAGACAAAAAGTGGAACAAAGTGATGGAGTTATTGTCTTATCGCCTGTGTTTCAGGCTTCTTATTCAGGTATTATTAAGACATTTCTTGATCTACTGCCACAAAAGAGTCTGCGCAATAAAACGGTGCTACCGCTAATGCTGGGAGGTAGCTATGCCCATTTATTGGTGATGGATTATGCCTTGAAACCAGTTTTAGCTAATTTAGGTGCTACAAATATATTAACTGGGGCTTATGTAACAGATAATCAAATTACAAAGCAAGATAAACAAACCTATTTATTAGATTCAGATTCTGAGACAAGGATTACCAACCAGTTAGAGCAGCTGCTTGAAGAAATTCAATAAGTGTGAAAAAGTGATGGGGAGACCGTCACTTTTTATTTTTTTTCTAGAATATAAGGGAAGGACATGATAAGATAAAGGGAGAGATAGAATTACTAAATATGACTTGTTAGCTCAGTGGGAGAGCACTTGCTTGACAGGCAAGGGGTCACTGGTTCGAACCCAGTACAGGTCATTATGATTAATGGTTAATAAAAAGGGTTCTCGAAAAAATAAAGAGAAGCCCTTTTTTTATTGAAAAAATCGAACGGTTGTCCTGTTTCTTACATATAAAAGTTGTTCATTGAGAACTGAATATAGAAGGTTGTGGCAAGAAAATGCTTTGTCACGTAAAATATTCAAGCTCTAATTGGTTACAACGTAAGGCTGTTGCTTCACGCAAAGCATAGTGAGTGCGTCAACCATCCTTGTGTACTCGACTTGTCGGGGCTTGTAGCACACTCCGTAGAAATAAGGAAAACAAACAATAGAAATAACTTCAAGCTTTATGGAAGATGGAGCATTCAAAAAATTAAAACCACTGTCTTTGTCTTATACTCAAAGGAACATTCGGACCCAAATATGGATAGTATGCTTGTGATCCTTGGGGTCTTGGAGCAATCTGGAACATTTGTCCTCCTACCATGTAGTAATAATTATCGCCAGTTCCTAAAAGTTGTTGATTCCAAGCTCCATATGCTGGCTGAGGAAAGTTTTGATACATTACTCCATTAAGTCCAGTAATGACTGTTGGTTGCATAAGGTTGCCTCCCTAATTTTTGATTTATAATATGTAAATTACCTTAAATAGTGGGTTGTCCTTAATAAAATAGGTGTTTGTGTTATTGAAAAACTGTAAATAAAAAAGAGGCTGGGACATAAGTATTCCAGCTTAAAATAAACCCGAATGATTATACGAAGATGCCAATGAAAGGTTCGTATAATCATTTGGGCTTTTTTATTCGTTTATAAAAAGGATGTTCCATGAAGTTTGTTGCTATTACCCGCAGCCTGAATACACTTCGCTTTCCGTGGGGCTCGCGCTAAAGCCACGGTCTGCTTTGCTTCCGCCTGCAGGGTCTCAGACTGTCTCGCTAATCCCCGTGGCGTCTACGTGTATTCAGGCTGCTCCATTCTTCCAACTAATTTATTTTTTCTTGGAAAAACAATATTTTTTTGGAAATAGCCTTTAAAAACGAAGTGGAATGGAGCGGAAGACACTCGACTCCTGCGGGAAGTAGAGGAAAGCGAGTGTCTGTAGCGCAATGGAAAGAATTAGTTTTTACACTTGACTATATTTAAAAACATAAATAATCAGTGTATGAAAGTAACCTTTATTTAAGAGCTAAATTAGAGATTGTTCGTCTTTACAGAATATCTATTTTGTTTTGTCCCAGCCTCTCGGAGAAAATCTAATATTCGTATGGTTATTCTTTGAGACAATGAAGCAGGTTAAATCTGTATCATTTATATATTTGAATAATGGTAACTATTTATCATCCTCTAATGATAAATAGTTATAACCTCTAAATCTCACTTATTTTTCCGCTCTTCTTGCACTTCCCGTAATTGTGAAATAGTCACCAGCTGATACCCTTCCTTCGTTAGTTTTTCGATGAGTTCTACTGCTGCGTCAGCACTTTTATCATAAATGTCATGCATGAGAATGATGCTTTCATCTTTTGATTCTTTTATAACCTTATCGACAATTTTCTTTTTCGATGACTGTTTCCAGTCTTTTGGATCAATGGTCCAAAGAATAATCTCTTTTTCTAGCTCTTTTTTTAAATCCTTTTGGATTGCTCCATATGGTGGGCGAATAAGGGTGGTCTCTATTCCTGTTATTTCTTTTAGTAATTCATCTGTATCCTGAAACTCTTTTAAGGCTGCTTTCTTTGTCATTTTAGTTAGAAGGGGATGATCCCAAGAATGGTTTCCGATTTCATGCCCTTCTTTGATAGTCTGCTGAATGACTTCAGGGTAATATTGAACACGTTCACCAAGAACAAAAAATGTTGCATGACCGTTGTTTTTCTTTAAAGCGTTTAAGATTTTTTTTGTTGGTTTATTACTTGGTCCATCGTCAAAAGTTAAGGCGATGACTTTTTTGGACGGATCAATTTTCGCTACATCTGGTAATTCTGTGGCCATTTTATTAGGAGTCGTTTCGGTAAGTTGATTATTATTTTTTTCTTTATCTTGATAGATTGGCAACAGGTTATCCTGTAAGATTTCTTTTTTGATAGCTAGTTCTTGAACTCCGAGTTCTACTGCAGCGACTTGATTTTCAGGAAAATAGAAGAGAATGGAATCATTAAGAACAGCAAAGTTTTGAAAGTTTTCTTCTATAGGTGCCGTGCCTTTTTTTAATAATGCTTTGTCAGCTGCTATGTCATTATCCTTCATTAATTCACAATAACTAATTTTTGAAAGAATAAATAAATAATGGCTGTTTTCTTGGAAAAGCTCTTTTAGTGTAAGCTGTTTATGTGTTTGTAAATCGAATGTTAAGCTTTCTTTTTTCGAAATTCCGTTGGTCCCTGTTATATATTCATAGGTTTCAAAAAGAATAGAGATGGTTTGCTTGCTGTAATGGGTGATCGAGTAAGAAATATGTAAGGAAGTTTCCTGTGTTTTTGGGACATTGGCTTTTTGAATATGCTGATCATATTCGATAATCTTCTTTGTAATATACTGCTGCAACGAGGTTGTTATCGTTTTATCTGGAAGGATAGGATAACTCGTCCAGTACCCCCCGTGCTTTTTATCCTTAACATACGAATTTATTTCAATGGTTTTATAGTTCTTATCATATTGTATTTTTACCTCTGGCTTTTTGGCTGGAGGCTCAGCAGCTTTCTTTTTTTCACCTTCAAAAAATTTGAATCCCAAAAATAATAGGCTGAGGCAAAAAAGGAATATAAAAAAATTACTCCATTTTAGACTTTTCATGCTGATCTAGCTCCTTGCTTGTAATCTATTAGTTGATTCTCCATTATATATAGACGTAATAGAAGGTAGATTTGTTTTACAATTAAAGAAATTTTTTGAAAAACTTCTTCCTAATTGGAAAGGTGAAAATAATGATAAGTATTAAACGTAATTTTTCAGGGATTTTAAGAATAAAAAATTTTCTTTAATAATGGGTTGATAAAAGAAAAATTTTTTCGTATAATATGATTATCAAATGAAAACACTTTCAAACGTAAGAGAAAAGGGGTACAAAAATGGATGCCTATTTATTAATTATTGCATTACTATCAATTGTAATTGTTATTTTAGGAGTTTCACTATTAAAGTGGCACGCTTTTATCAGTTTAACAGTTGCGAGTTTATTTCTAGCAATTTTTTCAGGATTATCTTTTGATAAGATTGTAAGCGCTTATGAGACTGGTGTAGGTGGCGTATTAGGTCACTTAGTTGGAATATTAGCATTAGGAACGATTTTGGGGAAAATGCTTTCAGAATCTGGGGCTGGATTGAGAATTGCTAACTTTTTTGTAAACGTTTTTGGAGAAAAGAAATTACCTTGGGCGATGTTTTTCTCTGGCTTTATTATTGGAATTCCTGTATTTTTTGAGGTTGGTATTTTAATATTATTGCCACTAGTTATCTCTATACAAAAAGCAACAAAGAAGAACATCCTATTGATAGCATTACCTGGTATTGCTGGATTGTCTATTGTACATGGACTTGTTCCGCCACATCCTGGGGCAATTGCTGCAATTGGAATTTTCGATGCTAATTTAGGAACTGTCTTATTATATTCATTGATTATTGCACTACCTGCTGGAATCATTGGTGGACCGTTATTTGCGAAGTGGATTAATAAGCGTGTTTTTCCGAAGGGAGAATCTTCTCTTATCACAGCAGAACCATTAGCAGAAGATAAATTGCCAAGTACTGTAGTATCTTTTCTGTCTATCTTATTACCTGTTATTTTAATGATTATTGGAACTGCTGCACCTTATTTGACGATTTTTTCAGAAGGGGTAAGAAATGTACTTGCATTTCTAGGTAGTCCATTATTAGCGTTATTAATTGCTGTATTCTTTGCTTTCTACTTCCTTGGTATACGTCAAGGAATGAATAAAAATAGTATTAAAAAATTTACGGAAGATTGTTTTTTACCAGTTGGTTCGATTTTATTAATCATTGGAGCAGGTGGAGCGTTCAAACAAGTGTTGATTGATAGTGGAGTAGGGAGTACGATTGGAACCATGTCAGAAAGCTTATCCTTATCACCACTAGTATTAGCTTTTCTCATTGCTGGATTAATTCGAATAGCTACAGGTTCAGCAACAGTAGCATTAACGACAGCTGCAGGAATTGTTTCCCCAATCATTGCTGGAATGTCAGGAGTAAATGTGGAGCTATTAGTTATCGCAACAGGTGCAGGTTCCCTAATGTTCTCTCATGTAAATGATGCCGGGTTCTGGATGGTAAAAGAATACCTTGGGTTAACAGTAGAAGAAACATTTAAAACTTGGACAGTACTAGAAACAGTATTATCATTCGTCGCATTTGCAGGAGTGTTAATATTAGATTTAATTGTTTAATAGAAAAGCCTATAGTGGATAGGCTGGGACATAAGTATTCCAGCCCAAGTTAAAACCAAACAATTACACGAATTCGTATGATTGTTTGGTTTTTTAATTAGCTTGTAAAAAAGCTGTTTGTGTTGTTAGTACCCGCAGCCTGAATACACTTCGCTTTCCGTGGCGCTCGCCCCATGGAAAGCGAGCTGTCGCCTCGGAAAACAAATGAAATACCCGAATTTAAAAGTCAGCCACCAACAATTATGATTATATTGCAGTTTTTCAGCGTCCTCTCCGACGCATCGTGTGTCTGTAGCGCAATGGAACAAGTTGTTTTTCTACAATTGATTTGATTATATTTAAAATCATAAATAACTAGTATGAAAAACTAGCCTTTATTTAAGAGCTAAATTAGAGATAGTTCGTCTTTACAGATTGGTTATTTACTTTTGTCTCCTCCTCTTCTTAGTTTAAAGAAAATTAGGAGCGTCTATTGTTTATAATCAATGGACACTCCAAATTTCGAAAACATTTACCAAAAGCAATTTACTTGTCATTCTCTAAAAATATAGTATAGTTATACTCTCCATATGGAAGCAATTAAAGGGGAAATGTTAATGAAACAAGTATATAGTGATTTCATTCAGTTTCGTGGAAATCATTATGATTTTGGATATATGCAAGGGCAATTATTGAAGGAATCTCCCATTTTGCCTAATCGGATAAAGCACTGGACATCAAAGCGGAAACGTTATTTTACCATAAATGAAAAAGAATCCATCCAGCTTCTTAATAAGTTTATTCCGGGAATGCTAGCGGAAATCACTGGCCTAGCAGACGCTCTCCACTGGCAACTAGAGGATGCATTAAGGGAATTTGGTGGCCATTACGTCGAATATGCAAGAAGCGGCTGTTCTATCTTAGCAGGATCCCATTACTTAATTAGAAACTATGATAGTCATCCTGGTTCATATGAAGGACGTTACATGATTTATCAGCCAACTGATACGGGTTATGCTGTTATTGGTCCTTCTATGCAAATAACTGGAAGAATTGATGGTATGAATGAAAAAGGTCTAGCAATGGGCTATAACTTTATTAATCGAGTGGGTTCTGGGGATGGTTTTATATGTAATATGATTGGTCGAATAATCTTAGAAACATGTGCAAATGTAGAGGAGGCAATTACTTTATTAAAGGAAATACCCCATCGAACTTCTTTTAGCTACGTATTATTAGATCCGCGTGGAGAAGCATACGTGGTAGAAGCAACTCCAAGGTCAGTCATTGCGAGAAAATCGAATATAAGCACCAATCATTTTGAAATTTTAAAGGAAGAAAATCGCTATCAAATGGATGACTCGATACGAAGAAAGCGGAAAATAGAAGGACAGCAAGGTAGTCATTCAAATGTGTATGAAGCTTTTCGCATATTGAACGATAAGGATAAAGAGGTGTTTTCAAATAAGTATAATGCTTGGTCTGGAACGCTTCACACTGCAGCATATCTCCCTAATGAAAGAAAAGCATGGTTTGCGATTGGTAGTGATAGAATGCCTTTAATCATTGATTTGGATTCCTTTTTGAAGGGAGAAAAACTGAATTTAAAAAGAATTAAAGGACAGCTTGAATTTGATACTCCTTTTATTAATATGGAGATATTATAATAGTTTGAATAGATGAAGGGAGCTAATTATGGATTACCATAACTAACTCCCTTTTTGGTTTTGTTAAAACACGGAAGTAGTAAGAATCGTTCGTTCCCTTATATTCTTGTATCAGATATAGCATTTCTGATTCTTTCTAATGATTGATTTGCAATATTTTTATTTAAAATCATCACATTTACATATAATGCATCAATTAAACTAAGTTGACCAATTCTTGAAGATAAAGCTTCCGAACGGTATTCCGTTTCCTCAGAGCTTGTGAATAGAGCTACATCTGAATTCTGACCGATTGGTGATTTGGGATACCCAGTAATTCCAATGGTTTTAGCACCATTACTTTTAGCTGTTTTCATTATGCTAATAGTATCTTTGTTAGTACCAGAGTGTGAAATAATGACAGCGACGTCCTGTTCTGATAGTTGAGAAGAAGACATTAGCTGAAAATGAGAGTCGACGAATGAAAACGCTTTAATTCCAGTTCGTACAAATTTATGGAAAGCATCCATTGCAATAACAGCTGAACCACCTGTACCATAAAACTCTACTCGTTTTGCATGTAATAATAATTCAACTGCTTTTTGAATAGAATGGCCGTTGAGTATTTCCAATGTATTTTCGAGTGTTCGCACATTGGATTTAAATACTTTTTCAGTAACGGTTTTGACACTATCATTTTCGCTAATTTCCTCATGAATTTGCTGAATCGGTTCAATTACTTCAGAAGCTAAAGCTATTTTCATTGCTTGATAGCCTTTAAAACCAATCCGCTTACAGAACCGAAAAACCGTTGCGTCCGCAACGCCTAGATCTTCTGCTAATTCATTGATGGTGGAATGAATGATTTTTTCAGGATTCTCAAGAATATAATCAGCGATTTTTTTTTCTTTTTCACTTAGTCTAGCGTAATAGGAACGAATTTTCCCAAGACAATTTTGCGCCATAGACTTCTATCCTTTCCAAATTAATATAGTTGTAGTATAACACAATTAGTCTCTTGAAAAAAAATTTCTTATTATAAGATTTTTTTTCGAAAAATTTTTGTAAAGGGGTATTATTTTTAAAAAAAATTTCGTATAATAATAAATAGAGAGAAAATTTTTTTCAAAAGGAGAGAGTAACGCATGAACATCGGTCTTATTGGTTTAGGAAAAATGGGCTATAACTTAGCTTTAAATATGGTGGATCATAAGTATAGTGTAACAGCTTTTGATATAAATGAAAGCGCTGTAAAAGAAATTTCTCATAAAAATGTAACAGGAGTAAATACAATTGAGGATTTAGTGAAAAATCTGCCTACACCAAGAGTAATTTGGCTAATGGTTCCTGCCGGAGAAGTGACAGAAAATGTGTTGCGCGAAGTAAAGAAGTATGTGGAAACAGGAGATATTATTATTGATGGTGGTAATTCTCATTATAAAGACTCGAAAAGAAGAGGACTTGATTTAGAAGAACTTGGCGTTTTCTATTTAGATGTTGGTACAAGTGGCGGTGTAGACGGGGCTCGAAATGGCGCTTGTATGATGATTGGTGGGAATAAAGAAATATTTGATACAGTAGAAGAACTATTTAAAGATTTATGTGTGGAAAATGGATATACGTATGCTGGCGTATCTGGAAGCGGCCATTTTCTAAAGATGGTTCACAACGGAATTGAGTATGGCATGATGCAATCCATTGCAGAAGGCTTTGAGCTGTTAGAAAAAAGTGAGTATGATTTTGATAACGAAGGAGTGGCAAAGGTTTGGAATAACGGATCTGTCATTCGTTCTTGGTTAATGGAATTAACACAAAATGCTTTTTCTAAAGATCCAAAGCTTGAAGGTATTAAAGGAGTAATGCATTCCTCTGGTGAAGGAAAATGGACGCTGGAAACAGCATTAGATTTACAAACTGCAATGCCAGTTACAGCATTATCTTTAATGATGCGCTATCGTTCATTAGATGAAGATACATTTTCAGGTAAAGTTGTTGCGTCTTTACGAAATGAATTTGGCGGACATAGTGTGGAATCAAAATAAATTACGGAGTCCTTTAGCAAGTATGTTTGCTGAAGGATTTTTTTTATAGAAAAAATCCGTCTATAGTTGTTGTTAGATTATGAAGGTAAACTTCATTGTTACAAAGATTTGTGATATTGATTTATATAAGAAAAAACCATTTACTAATACAATGGGGCGAATATGGGGTTCATCAAGATTCATGCCACCAGAAGAATTTAAATTAGGTGCTAGAATAGACGGAAAATCAAATGTATTTAACATGGCAGCAATCGCATTTGGGATGTTAGGTGGAGAACTTGACCGATCCATTTCAAAGTGGGATGCAGGACAGGTACTTTATCAAGAAGCAAGTAAAGCTGTTAAATTAGATAGATATTCGACAATAGAAGAGTTCCTATCTGTTTGGAATGTCATATCAAAAGAGGAAGTGTGAAAAAGTATACTTAAACTAATGGGGCAGGTTAGTGGAAGAAGGAATTTTGCGACTCATATAGAATTAATAGTGGAACGGCGTTATGAGAGTAACATAGTGAAAGAAAGAAGTATTGGAGTTGTAAGAAGTGAATAACAAACTTAATAAAGCAATAGATTTACGGAAGAATGGAGATCTCAAAGAATCTAACCAAGTGCTTAGTGAATTAGTAAGGGAATCTCCAAAGGATGCTTTATATAATTATCAATATGCCTGGAGCTTTGATATATTGGGAGAAGAAGAAAAAGCAGTGCCATATTACGAAAATGCTATAAAGATTGGAGGATTACCTTCTAAGGATATGGAAGGTGCAATATTGGGATTGGGTAGTACATATAGAGCCTTAGGAGAATATGAAAATTCAAAAGATGTATTTCTAAAAGGAATCGAATTATTCCCAGAAAATCATGCAATTCAAGTATTTTATTCCATGACCTTATACAATTTAAAAGAACATAGTAAAGCGATGGAACTAATACTAAAGTGTTTAATAAATACGACAAATGACACAGAGTTACTAAGTTATAAAAGAGCTATAAATTTCTATGCAGATAAACTAGATGAAACTTTCAACTAAATTTTGTGCCCTTTCCTCAAACAAGGAGATGACTACTCTATGTGACAAACGGAGCAGCATTCCTGTAATAAGTGAAACTTTGCTTATGGTAGAAACGGGGTAGTAGAGTTTAAGAAGGAGTTATTTACCTTATCAAAGAATATTATTCACATCGAATTGCTGGGGGAATGGATATGGACAACTTATTTACAATAGACTGTGGTGAAATACTATTAAGAGAATTTAGAAAAGAGGATGTTGATGCTATTTATGAATTGACATCACAATCCGAAGTTTATGAATTTTTGCCCGATTGGCGTTCGACAAGAGAACAAAGATTAGACTGGGTTACAAATTATGAGATACCCGATAATAAAGAGTTTTTAGCTAATATCCCAAGTATTGGTGAAAGGTGGCTGAAACTGGGAATTATTCTAAAAGAAACTGATGAATTTATTGGTTTCTGTAATACGGGTATAAAAGATGAACTAAGTGAACCGAATCGAGAAATTGCTTATGCTATTTCTAAACATTATAGAAATAAAGGGTACACAACACAAGCAGTAAAAGGATTAGTAAAATACTTATTTGAAAACACTGATGTTGAACAATTGAATGCTGTGGTACTACCACGAAATATAGCTTCAAATAAAGTTATAGAAAGATGCGGTTTTCAACTTAGTAGAGATGTTGAGATTGAAAACCAACTACATTATCATTACATCCTTGACAAAAAAGAATGGAAGAATTAAGTTTCTTTAACTAAACCAGCTAATAGAAGCTATTTTCTCGTTGCGTTAACGGGTGCAAGAGTTGAACAAGGCGGGCTTTAAATCAGATCGTCTTTTTATTTGCTTCAATATATTCGGAATATTATGTTAACAATGAATTTGTTGAAGTTTTTAATGCTCATTTTAATGAAAATAATTTACCTAATCAATTAAAACATGGTGCACGATTGGTAGGAAGATGGATGATTCCAATTGATGAAACAACCACAGAAATATTCGCTATTTGGGAATATGACAGTTACGAAGATTACGTTGAAATTGAAAATAATGTTAGAAGTGACGAAGCACATGTTCAACGAGTTAAAGAATGGTATGAACAACAGGGCGGTAGAGATTATGTCTTCAAAAATTATCTATTAGAAGTGAGGAACGAACAGTTAGAAACAACATTAAGTAAATAAGATAATTTCTTCTTCAACTATAGCACCCCTTTTGTTCAAAAAGATAATAGAAAAATATAAAAACGCTTGGAAAGGGTCCAAGCGTTTTTGCATGTCATTTGGCGTGCTTTTAACAGGAGAATATAATGTAACCTTTTCTCCAAATTATCTGAGCTACCTACTAGCTGCCGAAATCCTTATTTCACCCATTTATTCTGAAACGATGCAATTGCATCATACTCTTGTTCTAATGCTCGAGATATACGGATATAAATAGCAGTTAAATCCTGATAGATATCAACATTTTCTTGAAGTGGCTGATGGGAGTGTGTACTACCAACTAATTGTTTCATAATCGAGAAGTCATCAATTTCTCCCAGTGCATACATGCCTAAAACGATGGCCCCAAGACAAGAGCTTTCAAAGCTTTCTGGAACGACTACTTCTTGATCAAAAATATCTGCCATCATTTGTCTCCATAGTTCAGAACGGGCAAATCCACCTGTTGCTTGAATTTGCTTTGGTGCTCCAATCACTTCCTGTAAAGCTAACATAACCGTATAAAGATTTAAGATAACTCCCTCTAATACTGCTCTTACCATATGTTCTTTTTTATGATGTAAACCTAGTCCAAAGAAGGAACCTCTTGCATTGGCATTCCATAAAGGCGCTCTTTCTCCAGCAAGATATGGATGGAATAATAAACCGTCAGCACCAGGTGTAACTCGGGAAGCAATCTTTGTTAAAACTTCATAAGGGTCAATTCCGAGTCTTTTTGCTGTTTCCACTTCCGAAGAGGCCAATTCATCACGCACCCAACGGAAAGTCATTCCACCATTATTTACAGGACCACCAACTACCCAGTGATCTTCTGTTAAGCAATAGCAAAAGATTCTTCCTTTAGGATCTGTTATTGGTTTTTCGGTTACAGTACGAATCGCACCGCTTGTACCGATTGTCACTGCAACAACACCAGGGTCAATAGCATTTACTCCAAGATTAGAAAGAACGCCATCACTTGCACCTACAACAAATGGAGTTTCGGCAGGAATTCCAAGTTCCGTTGCATATTTATCCTTTAGCCCAGTCAAATAATGGGTAGTAGGAACCGGCTTCGCCAACTGCTCAGGAGTTACACCAGCAACTTCTAAAGCTTCCTGATCCCAATTTAACTGTTCAAGATTAAACATTCCAGTCGCAGAAGCAATAGAATAATCGATCACAAACTCGTCAAATAAGCGATAGAATATATATTCTTTAATGCCAATAAATTTAGTCGCCTTAGTAAAAATGTCTGGTTGATCATTTCTTAGCCAAGTTAATTTGGCTAAAGGAGACATGGGATGAATTGGCGTTCCTGTTCTGCGATATATTTCTAAGCCATTATGTTCTTCTTTGATTTTTTTTGCCCAAGAAGAAGCACGGCTATCTGCCCACGTAATACAGCGTGTTAAAGGTTTTCCATTTTCGCCTAATGCTATAACACTATGCATTGCAGAGCTAAAGGATACTAATTTTAGATTTTTCGCATCCACTTTGGCTTTTCTTAGAGCAGTCTTCATTGTTTCTAATACAGCCTGAAAAATTTGCTCAGGATCCTGTTCTGCAATTGCCGGTGCAGGGCTATGTAATGGATATTCTACATGATGCATGCTTAATACTTTGCCAGCTTCCGCAAATAGCACAGATTTTGTACTTGTTGTACCAATGTCTACACCTAAATATAGGGATGTTGAACTCATTATAAAAAACTCCTTTATACGGAAAGTCTAAAAAATATTTCATAAAATGTATTTTTTGTAGAAAAAAATTTCTTTACTTATATTTTAAAGGATATATATTTATTTTGAAACTGTTTTCATGAATTATTTTAAATTAATTTGCGTTAATTTATAGGCTTGTCGAATTTGAGTGCTCCATATAATGATTAGTTATATATTTTTGCTCTAAATATAGTAAAAACGGAGCAAAAATATGCTAAGATGAAATCATCCTATGTGTAAGGAGTTTTTTGAATGAATAACGAAATGGAAAAGATGTATGAGGCTATTTACAATCAAATACTCCATTATCAAAACCAATTGGAAGCAATTTTATGTCAAAATTCGGATACATTGCAGGAAGAGGAGCAAGAACAGTATAATCGAATGTCCATTGCTCTCCAAGCTTCAAAAGATATTCTGGAAAATATGCTAACACCAGGGAAGAAACTGAACTTCATTTATGAAAAAGGAATGTTCAGCTTGGAAATGTTTGATGAGAAATAAGTATTAGAGAAGAATATCTTCGCTTGGACGAATATTCTTCTTCCGAAACTCTCCAGGTGTCATGCCAGTTGATTTTCGAAACACCTTCGTAAAATAGTTTGCATTTGCAAAGCCTACCTGAACGGAAATATCCTCAATGGAATATTTGGTTTGATACAATAACTCTGCTCCTTTTATTATCCGGATATTCGTTAAATATTGGATAGGTGTAATGCCAAGCACTTTTTTAAATAAACGGGTAAAATGGAAGCGGGAAAGTTCGGCTGCCTCAGCCATATCATCAGGACCAATTGGTTTATCATAGTGATTTTGCGCAAATAATGTTGCATTTAATATACTCTCAGGCAATGGAATGTCTCCCATATTCTTCTTATATTGATACACTTCCATTATAAAGGAATAAGCAAGACTAGACGCTTGGTACGCATTCGTTATATTCTTCTCATTTGCTAGTTGATAAATGTGAAGAAGCTGCTGTATGGGTCTAGAATCAGAAGCTAATTGTATAATGAATTGATTATTCTCGGTGAAGGAATGCCAGCATTTTTTTACCGTTTCCCCATATAAAGTAATAAAAATGAATTCCCATTGCTCACTATTTTGTGGCAGATAATATCTGTATTCCTCTGAAATATCAATTAGAAATGCTTTTCCAGCGGTTAATCTATGATCTTTTCCTCCCATTTCAATAGCTCCCATTCCAGAAATAGTATATTGGAAAATATACATGCTATCCTCTTTACGCTTTTTTCCTTTCCAATTATAAAGATGAGAAGTTTGATTCTCCCATCCAATCGACCAAATTTGGGCAACCTCTTTTGTAATTTTTTCCGTAAATCTGTATGCAAATACATTATTATCTTTTTTAGGCAATGAGAAAGCCCCTTTCTAAGTGGAGATAACATAGGTAGATACTTGCCTGTATAGATGGATAGGAATTTGAGTTAATATTAAAGTTTATCAGAAATATTTCTGTTGAATAGCAAAATATTACCCTTTTCCCTTTCTTATTTTACCATTGAGAGAGAAAGGTTTGAAGCATAAAATAAAAATGTAAACGGTTCAATGAATTATTGATAACGAGAGGGAAAATAATCGTTCCTATATAAAGGAGAGATATAAATGGCAAATGACCTATGTACAACTTTTACTGATATTTTTAACGAAGGGGAAACAAAAATACGTACTTTTTTTGCACCGGGACGTGTGAATTTAATAGGAGAACACACAGATTATAATGGAGGGCATGTTTTTCCTTGTGCCTTATCCATTGGAACAACAGCAATTGTTCGAAAAAGATCCGATAGAATGATTCAATTCTATTCTACAAATTTTACGAATTTAGGTGTCATAAAGATAGCCTTAGATAATCTAGTCTATGATCAAGGAGATGATTGGGCGAATTACCCAAAAGGAGTTATTGCAATACTTGAACAACATGGATATAAACTAGATTCTGGATTTGATGTTTTATATGAAGGAGAAATACCAAATGGTGCGGGCTTATCTTCCTCTGCTTCTATTGAAGTAGTAACAGCTATCATGATAAATGAGCTCTACTCTTTTGCGATTGATCGAATTTCGCTAGTGAAAATGTGTCAGCAGGCAGAGAACGAGTTTATTGGTGTAAGCTGTGGCATCATGGATCAATTCGCAATTGGAATGGGAAAAGAAAAACATGCTATTTTACTAGATTGCGATACGCTTGATTATACCTACAGTCCACTCGATTTAGAAAATGCATCGCTAATTATTGCCAATACCAATAAGCGCAGGGGGCTTGCTGATTCTAAATATAATGAGAGACGAGGGGAATGTGAGAGAGCACTAAAAGACTTGCAGGAAGAGCTAGATATTCGTTCGCTTGGAGAATTAACTCAAGGGGAATTTGATGCACATGCTCATTTCATTAAGCAAGATATTGATCGATTAAGAGCAAGGCATGCTGTATATGAAAATGCAAGAACAATAGAGGCGGTAGAGAAACTTGAAGATGGCGATATTGCTGGATTTGGACAATTGATGAACGCATCACATATCTCCTTGAGGGACGATTATGAAGTTACTGGAAAAGAATTGGATGCTTTAGTGGAGGCTGCATGGGAACAAGAAGGTGTCATTGGTTCTCGTATGACAGGTGCAGGCTTTGGTGGCTGTACAATCAGCATTGTGAACAATGAATATATTGATGCCTTTATCGAAAAGGTAGGGGCGAAATACGAAGAGCAGACAGGATTAAAGGCAGACTTTTATGTTGTTCAAGTTGGCGATGGTGCAAAAGAAATGGTGGAAGCGTAGAAGCTAATAATAAAAGGAGGAGTAAGAAATGGCAATTCTAGTATGTGGTGGTGCTGGGTATATTGGAAGTCATATGGTGTCTGAACTATTAGACAGAGGGGAAGAAGTAGTTGTTGTAGATAATCTTCAAACAGGACATAAAGCAGCCGTATTAGAAAATGCAGCACTTTATATTGGTGATTTGCGAGATGAACAGTTCCTAGATGCTGTGTTTAAGAAACATTCGATTGATGCGGTTGTCCATTTTGCAGCTGACTCCTTAGTAGGGGAAAGTGTAAACAATCCATTGAAGTACTATGACAATAATGTATATGGTGCTATGTCGATTTTAAAGGTTATGCAGTCAAACGGTGTGAAGAAAATGGTATTCTCGTCAACAGCTGCAACTTATGGAGAAGCGAAGAATTTTCCGATTCAAGAAAGTGATCCTACTATCCCGACGAATCCATATGGTGAGACTAAGCTTGCGATTGAGAAAATGTTAAAGTGGACGGAAGAGGCGCATGGGATTCATTTTGTAGCGCTAAGATACTTTAATGTTGCAGGAGCGCATTTGGACGGAAAATTGGGAGAAGATCATTTTCCTGAAACACATCTTATTCCGATTATTTTACAAGTGGCATTAGGAAGTAGAGAAGCTATTAGCATTTTTGGCGATGATTATGATACGCATGACGGAACATGTATAAGAGATTATATTCATGTCACTGATTTAGCGAATGCTCATATACTCGCTTTGGAAAAATTAAGAAAAGATGAAACGAGTGGGATATACAATTTAGGTAGCGGAACAGGATTTACAGTGAAAGAAGTAATTGAAGCAGCAAGAAAGGTAACAGACCATCCTATCCCAACCGTAATTGCACCTAGAAGAGCAGGGGATCCTGCCCGATTAGTTGCTTCTTCAGACAAAGCAAAAGCAGAATTAGGCTGGAATCCACAATATACTTCTTTAGAAAAAATGATTGGGAGCGCTTGGAGATGGTTCCAAGAAAATCCGGAAGGCTATAAAGATAGATAATGAGGAATGACGAAGAAGAAAGGAGCAATGGTAGATGACACTAACTATTTATCATCATGTAGAACAATTGCTTTATTATGGACTACAATCAGATTTAATAAATAAATGGGATATAGATGTAGTACGAAATAAATTGCTCGAAATCTTAGAATTGGATGATTTTATTCCATCAGATAAGAAGGAAGTAACGGATACAGATTTGCGAATTATTTTAGATAATATATTAGATTGGGCAGCAGAAAATAATCGCTTACTAGAGCCTACGATTACCTACCGAGATTTACTAGATACAAAATTAATGGGCTGCTTTGTTCCATTGCCATCTGAAATAAATAATAGATTCGAAATGCTATACAAAGAAAAGGGAGCAAAGCAAGCAACAAACTGGTTTTATGATTTTTCGAAAAAGGTAGATTATATCCGAACCGATCGAATTGCCAAAAATGAAGAATGGCTGGTACAAACGAGCTATGGGGATTTAGAGATTACGATTAATTTGTCAAAACCAGAGAAAGACCCGAAAGAAATTGCAGCTGCAAAAAAAATAAAGCAAGGGTCCTATCCAAAATGTTTGCTATGTAAAGAAAATGCTGGTTATGCGGGGAGAGTCAATCATCCCGCAAGGCAAAATCATCGTATCCTCCCAGTAACTTTAGCGGGGGAACAGTGGTACCTGCAGTTTTCGCCATATGTGTATTACAATGAACATGCAATATGCTTTTCCGAAAAGCATGAACCAATGACTATTTCTAAACGTACATTTGCAAGATTATTAAACTTTGTCAAACAGTATCCTCATTATTTTATGGGCTCAAATGCAGACTTGCCGATTGTTGGGGGATCGATTCTGACACATGAGCATTTTCAAGGGGGAGTTCATGAATTTCCGATGGCAAAGGCTGAAATAGAAACAACATTTACAATGGACCGTTTCTCTTCTATTCAAGCAGGAATTGTCAAATGGCCTATGTCTGTCCTCCGGTTACAAGGAACAGATATACAAGAATTAGTGGAGGCTTCTGATTATATATTAAAAGAATGGATGGACTATAGTGATGAAACGGTAGATATTATTACATACACAGCTCATACTCGCCATAATACGATTACACCGATTGCCAGAATACGAAATGGATTATTTGAAATCGATTTAGTGTTGCGCAATAACCGAACAAGTGAAGAGCATCCATACGGAATCTTTCATCCGCATGAGGAGGTCCATGCGATAAAACACGAGAATATCGGACTTATTGAAGTGATGGGCTTAGCAGTCTTGCCAGGACGCTTAAAAGAAGAGATGAGCTTGCTTGCAGACAAAATTTTACAAGCTGATTTCGAAGCAAGCATCAAGGAAGAGCCTGCCATTATAAAACATTTGGACTGGGCAAAGGTTGTAAAAGAGAAAAACCAGGAGATGACAATAGAAAATGTACACTCCATCTTACAATCAGAAATAGGCATAGTGTTCGAAACCATTTTGCATCATGCAGGCGTGTTTAAAAGAGATGACAAAGGAAAAAAAGCATTTCAACGATTTGTAGCGATACTGCAAAAAATAAAGTGAAATAATGGGCTATCCGCCTCGTTCCAAAAGGGTTTGTGAAAAAAGTGTTTTATAGAGAAAATTAGAAATTAGGGACTTAAAAAGCGAAAAGTATATTGGTTGGAGAGGCGTCCGCTCGCCCCCTGGAAAGTGGACGCCTTGGAAAACAAAAACTGTTACATCTAAGTTTAGAAATAGCATCATCCAAATAATCAATAGTTACCAGATTTTATTGGCCACACTTAAGTCGAGGTTTAGAACTCGCCTCGGAACACAATTTTTCACTTTATTAAAATCTACTTTCGAACTAATTATTCATAATTTTTGTCTATCCAAGAACCTTTAATGCCAAATGATTATGAATCGTTTTGTAAAAATGATGCTTATCTGTTTGGCGTTTTTTTAACCGAAGCTTTGGATTTGGAATATGTAACTGTACTGTATGATAATCTTGATACGATAAATAAATTGTGTACACCGATTTTCCAAAAGAGGTAAAGAATGCTTCAGGTATCATAATTCTTTTTAAAGCTCCTTCATATGGGTCAATCTGAAAGAAATACTGTCTATGCATATCGTTTCGATCACGGAAAAGTATCTGCTCCATGTCTTCTGGATAATCACCTGTTATGCCGATATCGAACCGGAAGAAACCATTAGCATATTCACAATTTACTAATTCGGCATACATGGGAACTTTAATATAGTTATACGGTGGGCTTAAAGGGGAGACCCAATAAGCAGAACCGTTTTTTACAATGTGTTTCTTGCTTTTTTCTTGATTTATCCATTTACATAATGTTTCGATATCTTTATAGCGTTTTTGCAGAAATAATTGATAACAAACTTTATTATAAGGATGATAAAATTGGTCACAGATCTCATAATCAAAGGAAGAAGTTGTACGCAACATTTTTTTCATGGTTGATATATATGCTTTTCTTTTTAAAAATTCATCTATTTTTTCTTTATAAGTTTGAGTGTTCTCGCTTCTTAGCGTATGATAACGATTCATAAAACCATTAAAGCAATCAAATTCATAAAGTCGATTAAAAATCATTCTCTTTAATTCTGCATCCATCTCCTTCTGTTTAAAATAGTGAATGACTTTTCTATTACAACGCATTTTATTTAGAGCATTCGTTTGCTTGGTCAAGGACTCGTTATTTTCATCTAAGCGATTTAAATAATAAATAATCGATTTCGTTGTTGAGATTTTCTTGCAATTAGTCAGTACTTCCATGAAAAATTGCTTATCCTCTGCAAATTTCATCTCAGGGAATTTAATTTGATTTTTTTTAATAATACTAGATTTCATTAATCTTGCTCTAGGTCCTAAATGATGAAAAATATGTGGGATACTTGTCGGGTGAATGCTTCTTCTTTCTTTCCATGATTCATGTTCTGCTACAATTGCACTTTTATTGGAAGTAACTCTAATTGTTTTCCCAACAACATAATCATCGTCTGTTTCATTCAATACACTATAAAGCTTTTCTAAGCCAGTCTTTTCAAACCAATCATCAGCATCTAAAAAAGTTAGATAGGGGGCAGATGAAAGCTCGATTCCTAAATTTCTAGGATAAGCTGGGGTACCGCTATTTTTCTCAAGAAAGGCGAGTTTAATATTAGGATGTTCGTTAACGAACGTTTTTAAGATAGAACGAGTCTGATCTTTAGAGCCATCGTCAACGATAATATATTCAATTTGCGACATAATGGATTGCTGTAAAACCGATTCAATTGTATGCTTGATTGTTTTTTCATTATTATATACGGGTGTAATGACAGAGATAAGGGGCTGATTTAAATAGTTTTCACTTTCATATAGATCATACCTATATTTCTTGTTTTTTTGGAGAAATGATATATTTTTCATTGATTACCCTACCTTTATAATTAACGCTAAAAGAAGATCCTACTAGCAATCATTATGAAACAACAAGCAGAAAGGTATACTTCCACAATTAGAAAAAATAGTTAATACGTAATTATTTTTATCCTGTATAATATAGGTAGAAAAGAAAAGGGGCTAGAGTGAAAGTAGCGCTAAGTAAATCAGATACATAAGTACAACGAAATGAAAAGGCTTTCTAGAATGACTGATGACTGGGATGCGGGATGCTCTTAACCATTATGTTTTGCAAGAGCAACTTATAAGGAGGTTTGGTTTATAGGTGACAACAATTGGTGATATTGCTAAACTTGCAGGCGTAGCGAAAAGTACGGTTTCTCGTTATTTAAATGATGGTTCTGTAAGTGAAGCCACAAAACGAAAAATACAACATATTATTAAAGAAACAGGCTATACACCTAATGCATTTGCTCAAAGCTTAAAGGCAAAGAAAACGAATATCATTGGAACGATCGTGCCTAGATTAGATTCGTATGCTTCTTCACGAACGTTAATTGGAATCGATGAAGAATTAAAAACTATGAATTATCAAATGCTAATTTCCCATTCCAATCTAGACTTAGAAAGGGAAATTGAAAATATTCATTCATTAGTAACGCAAAAGGTTGCAGGGATTATTTTATTAGCGACGGAAATAACGGATCGTCACATATCGATAATTAAGGAAGTAGATATACCTGTGCTAATTGTCGGACAGCAGCATAAGGAAATTCATAGTTTAATTCATAATGATTATGAAGCAGCCTATGAAGTAGGGAAATATGTTATGTCACAAGGACATAAAAGAATTGCATTCCTTGGGGCCAATGAAAAAAATGTTGCAATTGGAATTGATCGAAAAGAAGGTTTTAAAAAAAGTATAGAAGAAGCAGTTGATATAGATGTAAGATTTTTTGAAACAAATAGGAATACTTTAGATTCAGTTTCCATTGTTTATGACATAATCGATACATTCTGTCCTAGTATCATTGTTTGTGCAACCGATAATCTTGCGATCGAAACAATGAAAGCGGTTTATTCGAAGGGTATCTCTATTCCGAATGATCTTTCCATTACTGGTTTTGGAGGGTACGAAATGGCAGAAATGATTCATCCTGGCTTAACCACTGCTAAGTTTTTTTATAAAGATGCTGGCAATCTTGCAGCTAGAAAGATGCTTAGTCTTATAAGAGGAGAGGACACTCCGATGAAAACAGTATCTGGATTTGAAATTATTTATCGGGAAAGTGTTAGAAAGGTTTAGTGGGGATTATATCCTGTCTTTGGGAATGGAAAGAGCGAGCGTTTGGAAAAAGAATTTTTAACTTTGTTATATCAGCTGGAGTTTGGAAAGGCAAGCTTTGGCTGATATCATTTAATATTTAATTAAAATAGAGATAGTTGAAGATTGACTTGGGAAAACGAAATAATCTATAATTTTATATGAAAGCGATTACTAGATATATGCAGATAAAAAAATAAAAAAACTTTGTTAAATTTCCTGACAAGTTTAGAGATTTATATGCATACTTTTAGTAGTATATGTAATAAGAATTATGTACGGAAGAACTGGTATAGACATCTAGATATATAGTTAATAAACCATTTTAAAAGGGGCTAATGAAATTTATGATTACAGATGAACAACAGGAATTAGTTTTAAAAAACTTATGTATTTACACAGAATCAGGCATAACTCCAAATGGATATGTGGCAGTTAAAGGAGGAAAAATCGATACAATTGGCTTAATGGAATCCTTTCATGAAAAAGACTGGAATAATGTACGAGTAATAGATTTCCCTAAGGGGATGAATTTAATTCCAGGATTCATAGATATCCATATTCATGGAGCAAATGATGCAGATGCGATGGACGGATCATTGAATGCCTTAGAAATAATGGCCAATATCTTACCAAAGGAAGGTACAACAAGCTTTTTAGCAACGACAATGACGCAAGATGCAGAAAGTATCGAAAAGGCACTGTCTACTATCGCTCAGTATATCGAATCTGCTGATCAAACTGGAAAAGCGGAAATAATCGGTATTCACTTAGAAGGTCCGTTTATCTCAGAAAAAAGAGTAGGGGCTCAACCGATTCAATCCGTTAAAAAGCCAGATATAGCACTGTTTAAAAAATGGCAAAGGTTATCCCACAATCAAATCAAACTTGTTACGATGGCACCTGAGGAAGATGAAAACTTCGAACTTGTTCGCTATTTAAAAGATGAGAATATTATTCCGTCAATAGGCCATTCAGATGCAGTTTATGAGCAAGTACTAACAAGCATTCAAGCAGGAGTAAATCATGTCACACATCTTTTTAATGGTATGAGAGGCCTACATCATCGCGATCCAGGAGTTGCTGGTGGAGCTTTGCTTCATTCTGAGTTAATGGCAGAAATGATTGTAGATGGCGTGCATATCCATCCAGACATCGTTAAACTTGCTTTTTTACAAAAGGGAGTTAATCATATTATCCTCATTACAGATAGCATGCGTGCGAAATGGCTTGAGGATGGCATATCTTCTTTAGGTGGGCAAAAGGTAATTGTTCGCGATGGAAAAGCATTATTAGAAAATGGTTCACTTGCTGGAAGTACGTTAAAAATGAATGATGCTATAAAAAATATGATGAATTTTACAGGATGCACGTTAAAGGATGTAATACAAATGGCTTCTTATAATCCTGCCAAACAGATCGGGGTATTGGATAAAAAAGGAAGTATCGCAAAAGGAAAAGATGCAGATTTAGTCGTATTAGATGAGAAACATCAAGTGATACTTACAATTTGTAATGGACAAATCGTTTATTCGAATGGAGGAGTAACAGCATGAAACTAATTGAAGCGCAAAATTATGACGAAATGAGTAAATTAGCTGCGAAAATAATAATCGAGCAAGTTCAAACTAAGTCAAATAGTGTTTTAGGACTCGCAACTGGCGGTACCCCAATAGGAACGTACCAGCATTTAATTAAGGATTTTACCCAAAATAAAACTTCCTATGAGCAAGTTATTACGCTCAATTTAGATGAATATATTGGTTTAGAAAAGGATAATCCACAAAGCTACAGCTATTATATGAAAGAGCAGTTATTTAAGCATATTAATATTCCAGAAAATCAAACTTACTTGCCATCTGCCAAAAGTGTTCAGGATGAAGAGGCAGGAAGAAATTATGAAAAGCTTATTGATTCATTAGGTGGAATAGATATGCAAATTTTAGGAATAGGTGAAAATGGGCATATCGGTTTTAATGAACCAGGTACTTCTTTTTCTTCTACTACAAGTATTGTAAAACTGGCTGACTCTACAAGAGAAGCAAATGCTCGATATTTTACTAAGATGGAGGATGTACCAACACATGCTATCTCTATGGGAATTTCCACGATAATGAAAAGTCGAAAAATCGTATTACTTGTTTCCGGAGTGAAAAAAGCTCCAATATTAAATCAGTTATTTCATACGGATGTAAAGGAGGATCTACCTGCATCTATTTTGAAAAAACATTTGGATGTCACGATTATAGCTGATCAGGAAGCACTTTCGATTTTAAAAGAAAATAAAGGGAGTGTATATAGTTGATCATAAAAGATTCGCATATTCCTATTTATTATCAATTAGAGATGGAAATAAAAGAAATCATTAAAGAATTAAAACCAGGGGATCCCATAAGTTCAGAACGGGAATTTTCGGAAAAATACGGTATCAGCAGGATGACGGTGCGCCAAGCAATTAATAATTTAGTAGCAGAGGGTGTTCTAGTTCGCAAGCGAGGAAAGGGAACTTTTGTTGCTACTCCTAAAGTAGAACAGGAGCTTTCTGGGCTAACAAGCTTTTCAGAAGATATGCGTTCGAGAGGATTAACGCCAAATACAAAAATTTTAGATTTTAAAACGATTCCTTGTCCAAGAGGAATTGCCTCTAAACTTAAGATAGATGAGGGTGATATGGTGTATGAATTTAGCCGATTGCGAATTGCAGATGATATCCCGATGGCGCTTGAAACCTCCTATCTTCCAACAGCATTGATTAAAGAGCTTCAGGAAGAGACTTTACATGGTTCTATGTATGAGTATGTGGAGCAAACTTTACATTTAAAGATTAGTCATGCTACACAAACATTAGAGTCGACATTAGCTCAAAAGAGTGAAAGTACGCCTCTGGGGATTAAAGAAGGAGCACCTGTCTTACTGATGGAGCGATATAGCTATTTGGAAAATGCAACTCCTTTTGAATATGTTAAATCTATTTATCGGGGAGATCGTTATAAATTTGTTATTGATATGAAGAGGTCACAATCATGAAGAAGCATAGAACGACAGAAAATAGTAATGAAAAAAGCCTGTTATTAGATGAATGGAGTTCTTTCGAAATTGTTCAGTTTATGAACCAGGAAGATGACGGAATTGCAAATGCGGTAAAAGTAGCATTGCCAACGATTGCCTTAGCAGTTGACGGAATTGTAGATCGATGGAAACAAGGAGGAAGAGTCTTTGTCATTGGAGCAGGTACTAGTGGAAGATTAGGGGTTGTGGATGCTGTGGAGCTTGGTCCCACTTTTTCTATTGAGCATGATCGGTGGACTGGAATCCTTGCTGGTGGTTATGACGCTATGTGGACCTCTTTGGAGGAGACAGAGGATGACGAACAGCTTATATTATCAACATTGGATAACTATCATTTTTCAGCGACAGATGTATTAATTGGTGTGACCGCGAGTGGATCTACCCCATTTGTCCTTTCGGGCATTCAGTATGGAAATGAAAAAAATGGACTAACAATAGGGATAAGTAATAATGAAAATACGCTACTTTCCTCTATTTGTGTGTATGGAATTGAAGCAATAACAGGTCCAGAAGTTATTAGAGGATCTACGCGGTTAAAAGCAGGAACCGCTCAAAAAATGGTGTTGAATATGCTATCTACCGCTTCTATGGTGAAACTAGGGAAGGTTTACCGTAATGAAATGGTTGATATGAAGTTAATTAATAGAAAGCTCGTATATCGTGCTGTACAAACGTTGATGAATACTACAGATATCAGTGAGGAGGAAGCTGCACGAATATTAAAAGAGAATAAGGAGGATTTGAAGGTATCCATATTTCGTGTGCTAACAGATGGAACAAAGGAGGAAGCACTTCATTATCTTCGGGAGACAGACGGTCATATAAAGCAAGCTATGCAACAATTTTTTCAAAAAAACTAATGAATTTCTATTTAAAGGAGGGATGCCCAAAAAAAGATAAGGTCAATAGAGGTCTCTTATTAAAACAGCAGTAGAGGATGGCATTATTTTAACTTATTTATTATATTAGGGGGAAGTTGAATGAAATCATACTTACAAAAGCTCGGTCGTGCATTGATGCTGCCAGTGGCTGTTTTACCAGCAGCAGCATTACTAATGGGGATTGGTTATGCAATTGATCCAAGTGGATGGGGAGAAGGGAGTCCGATTGCTTCTTTTCTAATTAAAGCGGGCTCGTCGATATTAGATAATATAGCAATCTTATTTGCAGTCGGAGTCGCGTTAGGTTTGTCAAAGGATAAGGACGGCGCTTCTGCAATGAGTGGCTTAGTTTCATACTTAGTTGTCAAAACCTTATTATCTCCTGCCTCTGTTGCAATGTTACAAGGGATTAATGTGGAAGATGTAAATTTAGCTTTCTCTAAAATTGAGAATGCATTTATCGGTATTTTAGCAGGTGCTGTAGCAGCAGCACTATACAATCGATTTAGCAAGACTCAACTTCCGACAGCATTTGCCTTCTTTAGCGGGAAAAGGCTTGTTCCAATTCTTAGTGCTGTTTCGATGCTAGTCATTTCCGTGATTTTATTGTTTGTTTGGCCAGCTATTTTTTCAGGACTTGTTAACTTTGGGGAAGCAATCAGTAAAATAGGGGCAGTTGGAGCAGGTATCTATGGATTCTTTAACCGTTTACTTATTCCAACAGGTTTACATCATGCCTTAAACGCTGTATTCTGGTTTGATATTGCAGGGATAAACGATATAAATAATTTTTGGTCCAGCAATGGAGAAAAAGGAATAACTGGTATGTATCAGGCGGGATTCTTCCCAGTAATGATGTTTGGACTTCCAGCAGCAGCTCTTGCTATGTATCATACAGCAAAAACAAAACGTAAAAAACAAGTGGCTTCCTTAATGCTTGCAGCAGGAATTGCTGCTTTTGTAACGGGTGTTACGGAACCAATTGAATTTGCGTTTATGTTCGCAGCTCCGGCCCTTTATGTTGTTCATGCTCTATTAACAGGTATTTCTCTATTTATTGCAGCAAGTTTTCATTGGACAGCTGGGTTTGGATTTAGTGGAGGATTAATCGACTTCATTTTAAGCTCTCAATTGCCATTAGCCAATAAGCCATATATGCTAATCGTCCAAGGTCTAGTATTTGCTGTTATATACTATACATTATTCCGTTTCCTCATTACTAAATTTAATTTTAAAACACCAGGCAGAGAAGATGATGAGTTAGTGAATGAATCATTAGATCAGGTGGCAGTTACTACGGATAATAAATTTGCTGTGATGGCTTCTGAAATTTATGAAGGTCTTGGCGGCGATAGTAATGTCACTTCTGTTGATAATTGTGTAACCCGTTTGCGGATTGAAGTAAAAGATATGGATGCAGTTAATCAACAGAAAATAAAAACTACTGGTGTACCAGGGATTAATATTATTGGACAAACAAGCATACAAGTAATTGTTGGGACAAATGTTCAATTTGTTGCAGATGAGATTGAAAAGATTAGAAAGGTGTAAACAATTAGATGGATTGTGTTAAAAGCTATTTCTTCTTCTAATCAAAGTCTACTGGAATAATAGCCTAAAAGGAAAACAATCTTTAAATGAAAATGCGGTAGTCCTCTCTTTGATTGGGGCTACCGTATTTTTGTTGCTATAAAGAAAGTAGAAAAATTAGCAGGTTTAAACGTCTGTTATCTAGAATCACCATAGTAAAGACAGGAGAAATAGGAACTAAGAGAAAGATATTACGTGTGTAAAAGTTTGATAGAAGTTACATCTATTGTTATAAAAATGATTTGACTAATTGGAGGGAGTTTGTATGTTTATTGATATAAACTGTGATTTAGGAGAAAGCTATGGAGCTTATCGTATAGGTAATGATGAAGCGATTATACCATTTGTAACAAGTGTTAATATTGCCTGTGGATTTCATGCAGGTGATCCAACGACGATGAGAAAAACTGTGAGTCTTGCTCTTGAAAATAACGTCGCTATTGGAGCGCATCCAGGCTTTAAGGATGTACTTGGCTTTGGAAGAAGAGAAATAAAAATCTCAGCCAGTGAAGTATATGATCTTGTCGTGTATCAAATAGGAGCATTAGAGGCATTTGTAAAAGCAGAGGGAGGAACGCTTCAACACGTAAAGCCTCATGGTGCATTATATAATATGGCAGCGAAAGATAAGCAATTAGCAGATGCAATTGCTAAAGCAGTTTATAAGGTGAATCCAGAATATATCCTCTTTGGTTTAGCAAGCAGCGAAATAATCAGAGCTGGTAAACGTTATGGTTTAAAAACAGCTAACGAGGTATTTGCGGATCGGATGTATCAGTCAGATGGAAGCTTAACTCCACGTACACAGGAACATGCTCTAATCCATAACCCAGATCATGCAGCCAAGCAGATAGTTCATATGGTCAAGGATAATAAGGTTATTTCTAACCAAGGAGAAGAAGTACCCATTCAAGCAGATACAATATGCATTCATGGGGATTCAAATAACGGCTTATCTATCGTAAAAACAATCAGAACAACTCTGCTTCAATCTAATATAAGCATTCAAAATTTCAATCAGTCGAAACAAGCAAAGCAGTAATGCTTTGCTTCCCCTATAATGACGACGATTTAGTAGTTCTCCCGACAAAATAAAAGCAGAAGCAACGCTCCATTAAGACAGCTATAAGGAAATAGAAAAATAACAGAATTTTAATGAAAAAAATGGGACTTTTATTACATTAAGATGTATAATATATTTCATTAATGTTACAAACGGAGTTTTAGTAACAGTCTTGTAACAAATCTAATGGATAAACACTGTTTTGATAGTAATAACTTAATGAGGAACTCGAATTGAGTGACAAATTTTACATGCTGTTAATTGGATTTTTTTTATAAAAAATACTTCTCATTAATCTAGTAATAAAATTTTTTTACTTGCTATCTGTCCATTGATTCACTGGTTTTGGTTGGGAGTGGGGGAAATGGGTTCGATTGATGAGCTCTATAGACAATATAATCAAGAATTAATTCATTTTTTACTATATTTAGGAGTAAAAAAAGAGGAGGCTGAGGATTTAGTTCAGGAAGTTTTTATTAGAGTTCTTAAAACAAAATGCCTCTTTAAAGGAGAAAGCAGTGAAAGGACTTGGTTATATACAATTGCAAAAAATATCGCCATCGATCATTTTCGAAAGCAAAAAAATTCCTATTCCTTTGATAGTGAAATTCCTATCCATATAAAAGATGAACAGGCACTTCCTGAGGAAATTGCACTTCATAAAGAACAACTGGATTGGATTAATCATCTACTAACATGCTGTACAGCAGATCAAAAAAAAGTAATCTATTGTAGATATTTGAAGGAAATGTCTATTATAGAAACAGCATTGAATTTAGGGTGGTCTGAAAGTAAGGTGAAGACAACACAGCATCGTGCCTTAAAATTACTTAAAAGAAGTCTAGTAAGCTCAAAAAAAATGGATGCAATTCCGAGAGTAGTACAAAAAGTAGAAATGGAGATATAAAGAGATGAAGATAGAAATTAGCTCTCCAATTTAAGTATTAATGGATAGTATAGGTTTAAAATAAAAAGAGGCTGGGACATAAGTATACCAGCCATAGATAAACCCGAACAATTATCAAAGAGTCCTAGATGGTTGTTCGGGTTTTATTAATTTTATAAAAGGCTGTTTTAGTACAGTTAGTGTTAATATCCGCAGCCTGAATACACTTCGCTTTCGATGGGGCGAGCACCGAGCCGCGGTCTGCCTTTGGCCTGCAGGGTCTCGGACTTTCTCGCAGCTCCCATAGGAGTCTACGTGTATTCAGGCTGCTCCATTTTTCTTACTAATTTATTTTTTCTTGGAAGAAAATTAGTTTTTAGGAAATAGTCTTTAAAAACGAAGTGGAATGGAGTGGAAAACACTCGACTCCTCCCCGCGGAAAGCGAGGGTTTGTAGCGCAATGGAACAAAATAGTTTTTACACTTGACTATATTTAAAAACATAAATAACTATTGTATAAAAGTAACCTTTATTTAAGAGCTAATTTAGAGATTGTTCGTCTTTACAGATTGGCTATTTACTTTTGTACCATCCTCTTTTATTTTATTCCCTTCATCTTGGTTTGAATCATTGGTGATATCAAGAAAAGGATAATACTTAAGAGGATAGCTATTCCACCTAGAATACCGAAATAGGCAACTTCTGATATTTTTGTAAATAACGGAGCGATTTGTGCATTAAGCGCCTGAGCAGCTGCACTTGATAAAAACCATAAGCTCATTGTTTGCGCAGAGAAAGCTTCTGGCGCAAGCTTCGTAGTTGCAGATAATCCTACTGGAGATATACATAGCTCCCCAACAACTACAAGGAAATAGCTTAATACTAACCATAATGGGCTTACTAGTGTACTTTCTCCACTAATATAAGCAGGTAACATCATAAGGATAAAGGATAAACCTGCAAATAATAAAGCAATCGAGAATTTTTTAGAAACAGAAGGCTGACGATTACCAAGCTTTACCCAAATCCATGCAAATACTGGTGCAAAAATAATGATGAACAACGGATTGATGGATTGGAAAATTGTCGGTGAAAGACTTAAACCAGCAAATTCTAATTGTGTTCGTTTATCTGCATAGGTAGCTAGAATAGTGGAACCTTGTTCTTGAATAGCCCAAAACATAACTGCAGCTAAAAACAACGGAATATATGCAATCAATCTGGAACGCTCATCACGAGTTGTTTTAGGACTGCGATACATAACTGTGAAATAAATAGCTGGAATTAAGAAACCAAGAATTCCAATAATTGTGATGAATGAATCAAATGTTAATATGCCTAAAGAAATAGTAATAGCAAGAATAATGGCAAGTACAACAATACCAATACCAATGGAAGAATAGACTTTTTTCTTTTCCTCTTTTGACAATGGATTTGGCACTACCGTACCAGCAAGACCTAGATTTTTCTTCTTAGTCATCATAAATACAATTAGTCCTAATAACATACCGATTGCAGCAAGTCCGAAACCAAGATGGAAGCTATAATTCATTCCAATCTCTCCGACAATGATTGGTGCTAGGAATCCACCAAGATTTATTCCCATGTAGAAAATACTAAAGCCGGCGTCACGGCGAGCATCCTGTGGACTATACATTTCACCAACAATACTTGATACATTTGGTTTTAATAATCCTGTTCCGATAACAATTAAGACCATCGAAATAAAGAACATCGTGATACTTCCTGGGACTGCTAAAACAATATGACCAAGCATGATGAAAATACCACCATAGAAAACGGCCATAGACGTACCAAAAATTCTATCTGCAAACCATCCGCCGATTATACCTGACATATAAACAAGGGAACCGTAAATAGAAACAATGGCAATTGCCGTTCCTTCAGAGATACCTAATCCGCCTTTAGAAACTTCGTAGTACATATAATAAACTAGGATGGCTCTCATTCCATAGTAAGAAAACCTCTCCCAAAATTCTGTGAAGAAAAGTGTGAATAATCCTTTTGGGTGCCCAAAGAATCCCTTTTGGGGAACACTGTCCACAATTTTCTGTTTATTTAATTCTGACATCATGAAACCTCCTCTATTATTTTAATATAATACTGAAAAGATGCTAGATTTGTCAAAAAAATTTTCGTGAAAGCTTTAATGTAGGTAAATATAAGGAAATATCGGATTGGAGTCTTAATAATTTTTTTTTAGAAAAGAATAAATATTTCTAATATAATATTTTCGATTGAATCTATGATAGGTTTCCGGTGTTATTTGGATCCGATTCGTGAGTGAATGGAAAGGAGGAAAAAAATTGATGACGGCATAATTGTGAAGGTTCAAGTGCGATGTTGGATCAGCATATGAGGATGGTTGAGAAAGGCAAAAAGAGGCTGGGCCATAAGTATTCCAGCCCAAGTTAAAGCCAAACAATTACACGAAAATTTCGTATGATTGTTTGGCTTTTTAATTAGCTTGTAAAAAAGCTGGTTCAGTTGTTATCACCCGCAGCCTGAATACACTTCGCTTTCCGTGGGGCTCGCGCTAAAGCCGCGGTCTGGCTTTGGCCTGCAGGGTCTCAGGCTGTCTCGCTAATCCCCGTGGCGTCTACGTGTATTCAGGCTGCTCCCTATTTCCTACTAATTTATTTTTTTAGGAAATAGGCTTTATAAACGGAGTGAAATGGAGCGGAAGACACGCGACTCCTGCGGGAAATAGAGTCGCTTTAGATCCCACAGGCTTTAGCCGAGGTGGCTCAGCTTTCTCCCCGGCGCATCGTGTGTCTGCAGCGCAATGGAACGAATTGTTTTTTACCCTTGATTATATTTAAAATCATAAATAACTAGTATGAAAAACTAGCCTTTGTTTAAGAGCTAAATTAGAGATTGTTCGTCTTTACAGAGTGGCTATTTAGTTTTGGCCCAGCCTCTTTTTATCAATTAATTCGGTTTTATGGGAGTAAGGGTCTACTAATTAACGGTCTTATATGGTAGTTTCACTTTATTTATCCACGTACAGCCTTAATTGCTTCTTCACGATTTGGATTATTATATATAAATGATCCAGCAACGAGCACATTGGCACCAGCTTCTTTCACTAATACTGCGGTTTCAGCGTTAATACCACCGTCAACTTCAATATCAAGTGCAGGATTTAATTGATCAGCTAATTGGCGAACTTCTCTTATTTTTGGAAGTACACTATGGATGAATGCTTGTCCACCAAATCCAGGATTAACGGTCATCAATAGAACCATGTCAATATCTTCGATGATGTGTTTAATCATTTCAACAGGAGTGCTTGGATTTAATACCACCCCAGATTTGACCCCATTTTCTTTAATCAATTGAATAGTACGGTGTAGGTGGCGACATGCCTCCACATGTACCGTAATGATATCAGCACCAGCTTTTGCAAATTGTGGTATATAAGAATCAGGATTCTCAATCATTAAATGAACATCTAAAGGTAATGTTGTAACTGGACGGATTGCTTCCACAATAAGTGGACCAATAGTGATATTTGGTACAAAATGTCCATCCATGACATCAACATGGATATAATCAGCACCACCTAACTCTACGTCTTTAACTTCTTCTCCTAGCTTCGCAAAATTAGCGGAGAGAATGGAGGGTGCAACTTTAATCATATGTTTCCTCCTCATTATGGTTTAAAATAAGTGCAATAAAATATACATGAAAATTATATCAGAGTGTGCGGAATGGAACAAGGAGATTAAAAGCGGTTCCACTATTGCAGGGAAAGAGGTAATAAAAAAAATAGTAGCCACTTCATAATATGGGAGGATGAGAAGAAGTGGCTATCAAAAATGAATCATGTATTTTTAAAGAATTATAATTTATTTATGATATCTTTTTGAATTTCAGCAGTCGCAGCTGCATAATTTGTTGAAATACAAGAAACTAACATTTCTTTATTTTTATAGAAAGGTTCTTTGTTTTTATTATAGTAAAAACGTACACTCTCTTCTTCTTTAAAGAATTCTTTCCCAATTTTTAATAGAGCAGTAATTGGCAGGGTATCAAAAGAAACATTGCTTTCTTCATGCTTTGTAGTTGGAATAGACTGTTCTTGATCTGTTTGCTTAAACTCTTTCACTACTTTTTTAAGAACCTTTTCTTGAGAGATTACCTGTTTAAAAAGTTTTTTGCGCACTCTTTTTTTCTTGGATTGAAGTCCAAATGTTTCTAATATATAGTGATGTAATTCTGTATTTTGTGTAACTTCTTCTTGCATTTTACTGATTGTATTCATTGCAAAACTCCTCTAATCTTTTCTTTCACCACTAAATCCATGGAATATAGGGATTTTGGCACTGAATTATTATATACTAAACTATTAAAAGTACAAAATTTAATTCGGTATTCGAAGTATATTTGGAATGCGAATGGGGTGATTATTGTAAAAAAATAACTAGTAAAACTATAAAAAAGAAGGCATAGAGCCTTCTTTCTATTATTCTCCTCTTTCTTCAAATAAGCGAGCAATTTCTACGATTACATTTGTCGCTTTCACCATGTTATCGACAGAAATATATTCATATTTCCCATGGAAATTTTCTCCACCTGTAAATATATTTGGGGTTGGTAGTCCCATATATGAAAGCTGAGAACCATCTGTACCACCACGGATTGGTTGTACGATTGGTGTAATTCCGAGATTTTCCAATGCTTGGTATGCGACGTCTACAATTTCTTTTACTGGCTCTATTTTTTCGCGCATATTGTAGTATTGGTCATTTAAATCTAACTTTATCGTATTATCGCCGTACTTTTGATTTAACTCGACCACAATTGCTTGAAGGGCATTTTTTCTTTCTTCAAAAGAAGCACGATCAAAATCACGGATAATATAATGGAGCTTTGTTTTTTCTACATCTCCTTCAAAGGACAGTAAATGATAAAAACCCTCGTATCCTTCTGTGAATTCAGGTGCTTCATTTGCAGGTAAACTGCTTTGTAACTCCATCGCTATTTTGATACTATTGACCATTTTCCCTTTTGCTGTACCTGGATGAACATTCGTTCCGCTTATGGTAATCTTTGCTCCAGCTGCATTAAAGCTTTCATATTGTAATTCGCCTAATGGACCACCATCAACCGTGTAAGCAAAATCTGCATCAAAGGCTTCAACATTAAATTTATGAGGTCCTCTTCCAATTTCTTCATCAGGTGTAAAGGCAACTCTGATTTTCCCATGTTTAATGTCGGAGTTTTCTTTTAGGTAAATAAGGGCAGTTACAATTTCAGCAATTCCAGCTTTATTGTCTGCACCAAGTAAGGTGGTTCCATCGGTTGTGAGTAATGTATGCCCAACATAATTCTTTAATTCTGGAAAATCCTTAGGTGATAAAACGATATGTAAGTCTTTATTTAATACAATTTCCTGACCGTCATATTTTTCCACTTTTTGTGGTCGAACATTTTTCCCTGTGAAATCCGTTGCTGTATCTAAATGAGCTAGAAAGCCAATCGTTGGAACCTTTTTATCTGTATTAGCCGGCAAGGTTGCCATAACATAGCCATTTTCATCAATAGTTACATCGTCCATTCCAATTTCTTTTAGTTCTTCCACTAATAAATTTGCCAGTGTTAATTGTCCTGGAGTAGATGGACATTCAGAGTTGCTTTCATTTGATTGCGTATCAACCACTGTATACGATATAAAACGATTTATAATATTTTCTTTCACAATATTCAACTCCTTTATCAGATATCCTGATTTTATCATAGAAGGAATGAATAATACGAATATATTAGTACAATCGCAGTAATTATTATTATTTGTTTTGCAGCTATATGGTGGTTAAACGGTAAGAGTATACATGCGATTGAGGACATAAGGAAAATAGATGCATCAGCTACATTTGATCAGCAAGATGAGGAATATATCGTTTATTTTTGGCAAGCAACCTGTACATATTGTAAACAAATCGAAAATGATGTTATTGATTTTAGCAACAGTGGAGATATTCCTATTTATATTGTCGATATGCAGGACGAAAAGAATGAATCTAGCTGGTATGACTGGGATGCCCATCATAAAAAGTATGACAAAGTAATAGGTAAAATAGAAGACGGAAAAGAAGTATGGAATGATGGAATAGACATAGAGGATTTCCAAAATGATAAAAATATTGCCTGGGGGGTAGTGGCAAATGAAGATAATCAAATTATTGCAACACATAATACAGCTTATGGTAATGAAGCGCCAGAAAGAGCAGAGGAAATTGAAATTACTGGCACACCAACGATGATAAAAATTAAAAATGGTACTTTTGAAGATTATGCTGTGGGAGTAGAAGAAACACAAGAAATGCTAGGGGAATAAAGCCGATAGAAGCTGAAGGTAGGTACCTAGGCTTCTTTTTTTAGATAAAAGCTGAAATTTGGATAGTAAGAGTAAATGGGCATTCAATGAAAGGGGGGAACGCCGAAAAGCAGAGCGACAAAGGGAAAAGTGGCGTTCATCAAGGGAATGAAAGCCGAAAAGCAGAGTGACAAAGGGAAAAGTGGCGTTCATCAAGGGAATGAAAGCCGAAAAGCAGAGTGACAAAGGGAAAAGTGGCGTTCATCAAGGGAATGAAAGCCGAAAAGCAGAGTGACAAAGGGAAAAGTGGCGTTCATCAAGGGAATGAAAGCCGAAAAGCAGAGCGACAAAGGAATGAGTAGCGTTCATAAAGCAAATGAAACCCAAAAAGTTAGAAGAAATAAATTCCCCCCAAAAAAACAATGTTAAGCGTAACATAGCTGTACATCACAGTCCCCATCAAAAGAAGCTCCTATTAACTTTTCCTGATGTGGATTAATCTTTACAAAACAACTACAAATAAAAATAAATAAACTATTTCAAAAACAAACAAACATACTATATAATGTAATTGGGGTATAAAAAAACAGTTAGTGAAGGGAGAATTATTATGGTTCAGAATTTATGGAAAAATGAAAAGGCTTCACAATTGAATAAAGGATTAGATGAGTTAGTTTACCGCTCCAATTTAATTGGTTCAGATCGAGCTGTATGTAATTGGGGAGGCGGAAATACTTCCATGAAAACAATCGAAAAGGATTTTCGTGGACGAGAAATAGAAGTAATGTGGGTAAAAGGAAGCGGTTCAGACTTAGCAACAATGAAAGCGCATAATTTTACAGGACTTAAGCTGGAAGATATTAAACCATTAATCGAAAGAGAAGAAATGCCTGATGAGGAAATGGTCGCTTATTTATCTCATTGTATGATTGATAGTACTCATCCAAGAGCGTCTATCGAAACCTTATTACACGCATTTTTACCGTATAAACATGTCGATCACACCCATCCAGATGCTATTATCAGCATTTGCTGTGCGGATAATGGGAAACAAATCGCCGAAGAAATTTATGGGAATCGTTTTGTGTGGGTACCTTATATTAGACCGGGCTTTATCTTGTCAAAAATGATTGCAGAAGGTGTCAAGAATAATCCAAATGCAGAGTTAGTGTTAATGGAAAAGCATGGTCTTGTTGTTTGGGGAGATACAGCCGAGGAAAGCTATGAAAAAACAATCGCGATTATTAACGAAGCAGAAAGCTATATTCATAATAAAATAAAAGAAGAAAAAGTGTTTGGTGGAGAAAAATATTCTGCTTTATCGATGGAAGAGGCAGAAGAGATTCTTAGCCAAGTGCTGCCAGTAATTCGAGGAGCAATAAGTGGAGAAAAACAGATGCTTCTAACCTATGATAGAGAGAAAGAAGTACTTCAATTCGTTAATAGCAACGATGCAAAGAGTTTATCACAAATAGGTGCAGCATGCCCAGATCATCTTGTACATACGAAAAGACAACCATTGTATATAGAGTGGGATTCGGCGACAAAAGATATTGCTAGTTTAAAAGAAAGTATAAAAACAGGTGTAGAGAACTTTAAAAATGAGTATATTGCTTATTTTGATAGAAATAAAGAGGAGGGAGATCAAATTTCTGAAACGGCTCCAAGGGTTATTCTAATACCTGGAATTGGTATGGTTAACACTGGAAAAACACTTGCTATGGCTGAAGTGAGTGGTGCTTTATATCATCGAGCAATCTCTGTTATGAAGGGGGCTACAACATTAGGGGAGTTTGTATCTTTAAATGAAAATGAATCATTTAAGATAGAGTATTGGCCACTGGAATTATATAAATTATCCCTTGCACCAAAAGAAGCGGAATTCTCTCGTAAAGTTGCCTTTGTTACCGGAGGAGCTGGTGGTATTGGAAGTGAAACTTGCCGACTATTTGCAGACCTAGGGGCACATGTTGTTATTGCGGATCTTAATATAGAAGGTGCAGAAAAGGTAGCTGCAGAAATCAATGAAAAGTACGGTTCTAAACGAGCGCTAGCAGTTAAGATGGATGTAACAAAAGAAGAAGCTGTGAAAGAAGCCTATAAGAAAACAGCCCTTACATTTGGGGGAGTGGATATTATCGTCAATAATGCAGGACTTGCAACATCTAGTCCATTTGATGAAACTTCTTTACAAGAATGGAATTTAAATGTAAATGTTCTTGGAACAGGATATTTTCTAGTTGCGAGAGAAGCATTTAAGCAAATGAAAGAGCAAGGTTTAGGGGGCAGCATGGTATTCATCGGTTCCAAAAACTCTGTATATGCAGGGAAAAATGTTACTGCCTATAGCTCCGTGAAAGCAATGGAAGCACATCTAGCAAGATGTATTGCTGCAGAGGGAGGAGAATTTGGCATCCGTGTTAATACGGTATTACCTGATGCTGTATTACAGGGGTCTGCTATCTGGGGATCAAAGTGGCGTGAAGAGCGAGCAGCCAATTATGGAATTGACCCAGCTCAATTAGAAGAGCACTATAAGAAACGTACTACTTTATTAGTGAATATTTTTCCAAAGGATATTGCGGAAGCTATTTGCTATTTCTCTTCTTCAAAAGCAGAGAAAACAACAGGGTGCATGCTGACAGTTGATGGAGGAGTTCCAGCAGCATTCACTAGATAATATAAAGTGAGCTTCAATGAGTGGGGATTTATGCTATCCCCGCTTTTTTTTGTGTGAAAGGAATGAAAAATAGTTGAAAAGACGTTTCCTTCCAATTGTTAAGTAGATATTAGCAGAAGCAAGTCTTATACTAAAGTAGAAGCAATGTAAACGATTTCGAAAAATCGCGTCTTTTTTTCTTACAGAAAAGCGTATCAAAATCACCAATAATATTATAGATAGTTTAAACAGGAGGTTGACCTTCTTGGAAAATGTTTTATTGAAGCAATTAATGAAATTAACAGAGGAAGAAAAAAGTATTGTGCAGCAAAAGCAAGGCGTTATGAAAGACATCTATACAAGTCAAAGTAATTTTGTTATTGAAAGTGAAAAGTTTCTGCGAAAAGATAAAATGATAACGGTGAGAAAGCATACACGTTTTATTGACTTTCCTAAACATAAGCATAATTATATTGAGATAAATTATGTGGTGAATGGTAGATTGCAGCAAAAAGTTGGCAAAGACCACATTTCGCTAAAAAAAGGGGAGCTCTTATTTTTAAATCAGCATATGGAGCATGAAATTCAGGCTTGTGATAGGGAAGATATCGTCGTTAATTTCATCATCCAGCCGCCTTTTTTTCAGTTTATTTTTCAATATTTACATGGAGAAAATAAACTAATCGATTTTCTTATTAATAGCTTATTTAATCATACGGAAAGTGGCCAGTATTTATACTACAAGGTCTCTGAAGTTATGGAAATCCAAGACATCATCGGGAAATTATTAAAGGAAGAAACAAATAATTCCATTTTATCGGAATCGACGATGAAGCTGTATATGGGGTTATTGATAATTGAACTGATAAAAAATACAGATAAAATTCAACAAAATGAAGGGGCATTGCAAAATCAGTATCTTGTGATTGAAGCTTTGACCTATATCGAAGAGAATTATCAAAATGGAACGCTAAATGAACTGGCAGATAAGCTCCATCAATCTATGTCTTCTTTGAGTAAAAATATAAAGAAAGCAACAGGTTATACTTTTAAGGAGTTGCTGCAGGAGAAGCGTCTTAGTAAGTCAAAAATTCTGTTGGAGACCACGGATATTTCGATTAAGCGAATCATTGAAGAAGTAGGATATGATAATATTAGCTATTTCTATCGGATATTTAAAGAAAAATATGGAATGACACCGAAAACTTTTCGGTTGAAGCTAGCAAAGTAACCATTTGCTAGTTTTTTTGAGGATGGTCAAAAATAAATAACTAATCTTTAAAGACGAACAATCTCTAATTTATCTCTAAAATAAAGCTACTTTCTCATGTGGTTATCTATGTTTTTAAAAATAGTCAAGTGTAAACACTAAGTCGTTCCATTGCGCTACAGACGCTCGCTTTCCGCGGGGTATCAGCCTTTCCTCTATTTCCCGCAGGAGTCGAGCGTCCTCCGCTCCATTTCACTTCGTTTCTAAACCTTTTAATAAACCAATAAACACGAATATTTATGTAAATTAATTACATTATAGTTTGCGTTTATTGTTAGTTGGAATACTTATGTCCAAGCCTCTTGAAAATACAAAAAATAGTTTTGGAGGTTTGGAAAATAAGGACAATAAAAAAGAGAAGTTACGTTATTTTTTTTTAGATTGTAAACCATTACAATAAGTCTAAGGAAACGTTTTCTAATTCCTTTTTAAGGAGAGGTGGAAATGACAAGGTATACACTTGCAGTAGATATCGGAGCCTCTAGCGGAAGGCTTATTCTTGGATCAGTTCAAAATGAAAAATTAGAGCTTAATGAAATTCATCGTTTTGAAAATAACATGATTAAAAAAGGACAGCATTACTGTTGGGATATGGACAGGCTTTTTTCTGAAGTGAAAAAAGGTATAAATAAGTGCAATGCTCTAGGTATCAAGCCAGAAAGTATTGGCATAGATACTTGGGCCGTGGATTTTGTTTTACTAGATGAAAATGGGGAACTTTTGACAGATGCCATTGCTTACCGGGATGATCGAACGGATGGCAAGATGGAAGAAGTATTCCAGAAAATCATGAAGGAAAGATTATACTTAGAAACAGGTATTCAATTCCAAAAATTTAATACAATTTATCAATTATATTCTTTAAAAAAGACGCAGCCGGAAGTATTAGCAAGGGCGAAAACATTTTTAATGATTCCTGATTATTTACACTATTTACTTTCAGGCATTCCAGCAAATGAGTACACTAATGCCTCTTCTACACAATTATTAAATGCTTTTACAAAAAAATGGGATATAACAATTCTCGATACATTAGAAATTAACAGTCAAATGTTCCAAGAAATCAAAAAGCCGAATACGATTCTTGGAAATTTAAAGCCTGAATTGGTAGAAGAATTTGGCTTTGATATGAAGGTTATTCTACCAGCAACACATGATACAGGTTCCGCAGTAATTTCCGTTCCAGAGTTAAATGATACAATCTATATCAGTTCAGGAACATGGTCACTGATTGGAGTGGAAAATAGATTTCCTATCTGTGTAACGAAGGCGTTAGATTATAACTTTACTAATGAAGGAGGAATCGATTATCGCTTTCGTTTCTTGAAAAATATTATGGGGCTTTGGATGATACAGGAAGTCAGACGCAATTATAATAACCAATACTCTTTTGCTGAGTTTGTTGAATTAGCAAAAGAAGCACATGATTTTTCAAGCATTGTAAATGTGAATGATGATCGTTTTCTAAAGCCTGACAATATGGTGGAAGAAATTCAGAACTATTGTATAGAAACAGGACAGCAGGTTCCGGCAACACCTGGAGAAATAGCGAAATGCGTTTATGATAGTTTAGTAGATAGCTATATTACAGCGATAAATGAAATAGAAGAAATTTTCGAAAAAACTTTTCCGAGTATAAATATTATTGGCGGAGGTTGTCAGAATGAAATGTTAAATCAGTTACTTGCAGAAGCCACAAAGAAAGATGTATATGCTGGGCCGATTGAAGCGACAGCAATTGGAAATATTGTTTCTCAATTCATCGCATTAGGAGAAATAGATAGTCTAGTAGAAGCAAGACAAATGATAAAGAAATCATTTGAAATAAAAGCATATAAAGCTACTGAAGATGCTATTAAATAAAAGGAGGAAACAAACATGTCTGTTAAAGATAATTTTGATCTAGCAAAAAAACAATATGAGCAATGGGGAGTAAATGTAGATGAAGCATTAGAAAAGCTTAAGAATATTCCGATTTCCATTCATTGCTGGCAAGGGGATGACATCGCTGGATTTGAAGTCAATCAAAGAGAATTATCAGGTGGTATTGATGTAACAGGGAATTACCCTGGAAAAGCAACGAATCCTGAAGAATTAAGAAGCGATTTAGAGAAAGCGCTCTCCTTGATTCCTGGTAAGCATCGTGTTAATCTTCATGCTATTTATGCGGAAACCAATGGGGTAGCTGTAGAAAGAGATGAGCTAGAACCGAAGCATTTTGAAAATTGGGTACAATGGGCGAAAGGAAATGGCTTAGGGCTAGATTTTAATCCGACTTTATTCTCCCATGAAAATGCAGCAGACGGTTTAACATTAGCTCATCCAAGTGAAGAAATTCGTGATTTTTGGATTAACCATTGTATTGCAAGTAGAAAAATCGCTGAATATTTTGGGAAAGAGCTAGGAACGCCTGCTTTAACAAATATTTGGATTCCTGACGGCTATAAAGATATTCCAAGTGACCGCTTAACACCAAGAAAAAGACTAAAGGATTCCTTAGATAAAATTTATGCTGTAGAAACGGACGAAAGATATAACTTAGATGCAGTGGAAAGTAAGGTTTTTGGAATTGGGTCAGAATCCTATGTAGTGGGCTCCCATGAATTTTACTTAGGGTATGCGTTGAAAAATAATAAATTATGTCTTATGGATACTGGTCACTATCATCCAACAGAAACTGTTTCTAACAAAATTTCTTCCATGCTTTTATTTAGTGAGAAGTTAGCATTGCATGTATCTAGACCAGTAAGATGGGATAGCGATCATGTTGTTATTTTAGATGATGAACTAAAAGAAATTGCCGTAGAAATCGTTCGAAATGATGCGTTAGACAAAGTAATCATTGGTTTAGATTTCTTTGACGCTAGCATTAACCGTGTAGCTGCATGGACAATTGGTACAAGAAATATGATTAAAGCACTTTTAAATGCCTTGTTACTTCCTAATGAAAAGTTAAAACAATTACAAGAGGAAGGAAATTTCACAGAGAGATTGGCGCTAATGGAAGAATTTAAAACATATCCATTTGGAGCTATTTGGGATTACTATTGTGAGCAAATGAATGTACCTGTGCGTGAAACTTGGATTAATGAAGTGAAGGCATATGAGGAAGAAGTTCTATTGAAGAGATAAAGGAAACCTTTAATTAGTAATGATATGCTTACTAATGGAGTTAAATGAGGTGAAAAAGAGTAAAAGTCTTGGACTTTTACTCTTTTTCTATAATCAGAAGCTACTATAATATGTAAGTATTTACATATATAAATAAGTATGAGTAAAATGTTTGTGGGAGAATAAATATCCTTTTTGTCTAGTTGGGGGACGAGTCCCCCAACTAGACAAAAAGGCCACCAAGCGAAAGCGCGGTAGCTGGAAAAAATTAAGTATTAAAAAAGAGAGCTTCCTTTTGTAAAGTAGAGTTTGACTAGAACACTACGAAAAGGAGAGGCTCTCATGAATGAATGTAACATAAAATTACCATCATTAAAAGAATTGGAAAAAACTTTATTTCGAACGCTACAAAATACGTTTCAAGAAATCCTTGTTCAAACATTAGAAAATTGGGATCTAGAGATTGCCCAGCAACGAGATAAAAGAAGATTTGCTTTACGAGATAAACGAGATATACGATTAGAGACAGCTTTTGGAGCAGTGGAGCTGAAGCGTAATTATTATTTCGATCGTGTGACCAAAAAATATATTTGTCTATTAGATCACTATTTACAGTTTCAGGGGAATAAGGGATTTAGTCCGCTACTAGAAGAATGGGGGTTAGAACTAGCGACGAATGGCTCCTCCTATCGAAAGGCTGTGGAAACCTTAGAACAGTTTTTAGGCTATTCGGCGATGAGCCACGAAGCATTACGGCAACATCTTCTTCAAACAAACGTGCTTCCAGTTACGGAAAAACGTCCCTTTCAAAAGGTCTTGTTTGTCGAAGTAGATGGATTATATGTGAAGAGCCAAGAAAAGAAAAAGCGTGGATTTGAGTTGAAATTCGCCGCTGTACACGAGGGATGGAAAGGAAACGGAAAGCGAGTCAGGCTCCGAAATAAAAGGCATTTTCTCTATGAAGGAAAAGAAGCATTTTGGGAAGCGTTTGAAACGTTCTTACAGAATAATTATGCGTATGATCCTACCCAAACCTTGCTTATTATTAATGGCGATGGAGCAGGATGGATAACGGCATGTCGGGAGTATTTTCATGAACGCGCCTTTTTCACCATGGATCGTTTTCATGTAGCTCGTTCGATGAAACAGCTAATGAAGAGCCATCCCCGATACCGCTACATGAAAATAGCGTTAAAAAACTACCAGGTAGAAAAATTACTTCTAGAGTTGAATAGTGCAGTAGGAACAATGGAAACACCAGAAGAAGAAGAAAAACTAGAGCATTTACTTGCATTTTTGACGCATCATCAGGAAGCAATAAAAGATTATCGTATTTGGTTAGAGGAGAAGGATGTGAACACCGAAGCTTATCGTCCGATGGGAAGTGCAGAAGCAATGATGAATCAATTAGCCAAACGATTAAAAAATGGAAGAGCATGGAGCAAAAAAGGCGTCATGAGCATGGCACGTTTGTGGATTGGGTTGAAGGATGATCTATCTATCCAAACGATATATGGAAAATGGGAAAAAGCCACGGAAAAATCAAAGAAAGAGCATCGACCGAAAAGAAAAATATCCACAAAATTAGTGACAGAAACCGTGCGTCAGAACATGCCATACTTAAATCAGGCGATTGGAAAACCCATTCACTTTGCCTTACAGGGATTAAAAGGTTTTTAAAAAATGAGAGAATCAACAGTTGGAAGAACAAAACCAATTGGAAAGCGGATACAAACTTAGAGGTTTTACTTTATAAAAAAGGGAGCTAAAAAAACTCCCACAAAAACTTGACTCAATCTATAAATAAACCGATATGTTGAAGGATTAAAAAATATGCTATAGTAATAAACATATAACAACATAATCCCAAGGAAACAAAAATGGAGGGGAACTTTAAAGGTGCTTGTAGCGGAAAGACGACGAAAAATTGTGGAGCTTGTAAATGAAAGACTGAGCATTCGTGTGACAGAGCTTAGTGAGATTTTTTCTGTAACAGAAGAAACGATCAGAAGAGATTTAGAAAAGCTAGAACAGGAAAAGCTTTTGATGAGGAGTCACGGTGGTGCAGTGAGTATCGAGAAGGAGCCTACAGATATTCCTTTTATCGTAAGAGAGGTAACAAATGCCGAGCAAAAGAAAGCAATTGCTCGAGAAGCGGTAAAACATATTCAGGCAGGAGAACAAATTATATTGGATGGAAGCACTACTGCTTGGTATATGGCAGCACAATTACCAGATATGCCACTTACAGTTATTACTAATTCTATTAAGGTAGCCTTAGAATTGAGTAAGAAAGAACAAATAAAAGTAATATCAACAGGTGGCATGCTTCTGTCAAAATCTTTATCTTATGTTGGACCTTTAGCAGAGCGTTCCCTTGACAGATATTATGTGAACAAGCTATTTCTATCTTGTAAAGGGGTGGATGTGGTAAGCGGTTTAAGTGATGCAAATGAATGGCAGGCACTTTTAAAGAAACAGATGATGGATATATCATCAGAGGTAACGCTCCTAGTGGATTCAAGTAAATTTGGAGTGAAAACTTTTGCACATATTGCACATCTAGATCAGATACACCATGTTATTACAGATGAAAATATACCAGTAGAATATGAAAATTGGTTTCAAGAAAAAAATATATCCTTTAAGGCTGTTCTGTCTTAAAGAAGACGTTCAAGAAACAGTAGATTGAACAATAATTAATAGACAGCTTCAACAGTTTAAAAAATGTTGAAACTGTCTTTTTTTGTTTTTGAATAATAAGGATATGGTGAGGAAACAGACAAAAACAAAATAAAATTCACAAATAATACATAATATTATTCTGTTTTTACTTTTGTATATGTTGACTTATTTTTGTTTAGAGCGTAATATGAAGGTGTGAAATCAAAGAATACAAAAATATTAGTTAATAAAACAATAAAAGGAGTGGCAGAAATGGTAGCGATTATGCAAAAGAAAAATATATTAGATGCACCGTTTATAAAGGAAATGTGTGAAGCAACCTTTAATATGTGGCATATGGGCTGGGATGAGAGAAATGGAGGAAATATTAGTTATCTTTTAGATGAGGAAGTAGTAGAACAGTATTTAGATGTCAGCAAAATTGTCCGGTATCTTCCATTAAAATTTCCAGTTTCAGAATTAGCAGGAAAATACTTTGTTGTTACAGGTTCTGGAAAATATTTTAAAAATGTGAAAGGAGATCCTGCAAATACACTTGGTGTTGTAAAAGTAGATAATAGTGGAGAAAAAGTCCACATACTTTGGGGCTTTGAAGATGGCTCAAATCCTACAAGTGAGTTACCATCACATTTTATGAGTCATATTGCTCGTTTGCGAGTAGACCCTAATCACCGAATTATTATGCATAATCATGCGACAAACATACTTGCAATGACATTTATCCATGATTTAGATGAAGCTAGCTTTACGAAAACATTATGGCAAATGTGTACAGAATGTATCGTAGTTTTTCCTGATGCAATTGGTATTTTGCCTTGGATGGTTCCTGGAACAGATGCAATCGGAAAAAAAACAGCAGAAAAAATGCTGGAGCATCGTTTAGTGATTTGGCCACATCACGGAATCTTTGGTGCTGGTTCAACAATGGATGAAACATTTGGTTTAATTGAAACAGCAGAAAAAGCAGCACAAATTTTTACGATTATCGGAGATGCTTCTAAAATAAAACAGACTATTACGGATCAGCAGCTTAAAGATTTGGCAGATGCTTTTCAGGTAGTACCTAGGGAAGGAATATTAAATCTATAAAAGAGTAGAGGCTGGGACATAAGCATTTCAACCAACAATAAACGCGAATTGTAATGTAATTAATTTGCATAAATGTTCGTATTTATTGTTTTAGAAAAAGTTTAAAAAACGAAGTGTAATGGAGCGGAGGACGCTCGACTCCTGCGGGAAATAGAGGAAAGGCTGAGACCCTGCAGCGCATGCAGGAGGCTCAGCTTCCTCCCCGGCGCATCGAGCGTCTGAAGCGCAATGGAACGACTTAGTTTTTACACTTGACTATATTTTAAAAACATAGGTAACCATCATGAGAAAGTAGCTTATTTAAGAGCTAAATTAGAGATTGTTCGTCTTTAAAGATTAGCTATTTAGTTTTGTCCCAACCCTTTCTTTATAAATAATTATGTGAAATACTGAACAAAATAAGAGGAGGCAAATAAAATGAGTGCACATGTATTTTATGTTCCAAGTACGAATTTAATGGGGAGAGGCTGTCTACAGGAAGTAGGACCACAAATAGAAGAATTAGGCGTAAAAAGAGCGCTATTGGTAACCGATGCTTTCCTAAATGAAAGCGGGATTGTAGCAAAAGTGAAAAAAGTACTGGATGAAAGAGAAATAGAGTATGTTGTTTATGCAGAAGTAAAACCTAATCCGACAACAGTAAATGTATATAGAGGAGTAGAAGCATACAAAGAAAATGAATGTGATTTTATTGTATCTGTTGGTGGAGGATCTCCTCAGGACACAGCAAAAGCGATTGGACTTTATGTAACAAATGGTGGAGATATTAGGAATTACGAAGGTGTAGGAAAAACTTCAAAAAAATCAGTACCAATTGTTGCGATAAACACAACTGCTGGAACATCCAGTGAATTCACCATTAACTATGTCATTACAGATGAGGAACGACAAGTTAAAATGGTAATGGTGGATAAAAATTGTCTTGTAACAATATCCGTGAACGATCCTGAGCTAATGGTGGATAAGCCTGCTGCATTAACAGCTGCAACAGGAATAGATGCTTTAACACATGCGATAGAAGCAATTGTTACTCCGGGAGCATATGCAGTAACCGATGCTACCGCTTTAGCTGCAGTAGAGAAGATATTCACCTATTTACCCCGAGCAGTAAAGGACGGACATGATATAGAAGCCCGTGAACAGATGGTATATGTTATGTTCTTAGCTGGTGTGGCATTTAATAATGCAGGTTTAGGATTTGTTCATGCAATGGCACATCAATTAGGGGGCGTATATGATTTACCACATGGTGTATGCAATGCCATGCTCTTACCTATCGTGGAAAGAGAAAATGCTAGACGGGATCCTCATAAATTTCCTGCAATAGCTAAAGCAATTGGTATTTCTACAAAAGGAAAAACGGATAGCCAGTGTGCGGAGGAAGTAATTGCTGCCATAATAAAGCTTTGCCAAACAGTAGAAATTCCGACAAAATTATCAGAATTAGGTGTAGATAAGGTCGATTTGGATAAATTAGCGAATTTTTCATTAGTAGATGCATGCGCTCCTGGAAATCCATTCCAACCTACAAGGGAAGAAGTCATTTCTATGTTTAAAGAGATTTTATAATAATAACATTTGGCTTCTTTGTAAGCATTTTTTAGAAGGAATTAGTGTGTATGCTACAGTACTGATTCCTTCTATTTTTTTGTTCAAAATTTAACACACACTTAACGGGCAGTAAGACTCTCTCTCATATTAAGGAGAAAACGAGTAAGGTAGGTAAGAAGCTCAACTATCCATAAAGGGCAGATTGGTTCAATTAACCAGTGGGGAAAGCCCTGCACTGATGGAAGTTATTCTTTACGGATTTTCCAAATAAAACCGAATAAATAAAAACAAACAAATATATATTTCTTTGTTTGTTTTTTATATAATAAAAGAAAGCACTTTATTTAGAGAGAAATGAAAGTTAGGTGAAAAGAAATGCAGCTAAAATCAATAATGGTAGTTTTCATGCTTTTGATTATTGTAAGCGGATGCACTTTCGATTTATCTAATCAAAAATATGAAATTATCTATCAGGATGATCGGATTCAGACAAAAGAAGAGATAAGTTCTTCAACAGAAAAGGAGTATACAATTGCTATAATACCAAAGGTGAGTGGTATCCCCTACTTTAATGCAGTGGAAGAAGGCGTATTAGAAGCTGGGAAAGATTTGAATGTCCATGTAATATACAGTGGACCTTTAATAGCTGATTGGCAGCAGCAAGAGGAATTAGTTAGGGAATACATAGAAAAAGAGGTTGATGCTATTGCCATTTCAGCAAATGATCCGGAAAAATTAGGTCCGATATTAATGGAAGCAAAGCAAAAAGGGATTGTAGTGATGACATGGGACTCGGATACTAATGAAAAATATCGTAAATATTTTGTTAGCTCTGTCGATCCAGAGACTCTTGGTAGACATGTTATGGACACACTTTCTTTAAATATGAAAGAAAAAGGTGCTTATGCCATTATCACCGGTTCCGATAATGCTGCAACTTTAAAGGAATGGATTAAGTGGATGGTTATACAACAAGAGCAAAACTATCCTCACATGAAGCTATTAGAAGTAGGATAATCAAATGATAATCCTCAAAAAGCGTATATGATTGCAAAACAATTATTGGAGAATTATCCAGACTTAAAGGGGATAATTGGAAGTTCATCAGTAGGACCTCCAGCAGCAGCACAAGCAGTTATTGATGCTGGTAAAGTTGGAGAAGTAGCTGTCGTTGGTTTATCCAGCCCTAATTTAGTGCGTTCCTATTTGAAAAATGAAGCGCTATAAGTAAGCACTTTATGGAGTCCAAAAAAATTAGGATATTTAACCGTTAGTGTAGCAAAAGAAATTCTACTAGGAAATGAAGTGACAGATAATAAGGCATTTGAAAATGTCGGTGTTATTAGACTGAAAGACGATACTATTATTATGGGGCAGCCTATTGATTTTATAAAGGAGAATATCGATCAATATGATTTTTAACCGTACTCATTTATTTAAGCTAGGAAAAGCCCCCTTAAAGCGTAAGCTAATTATTACGTATATAATAATGACAGTAATTCCAATGGGAATATTAGGATATATTATATATACCCAAAATACAAAAGCTATAGAGGAACAAGTAGGTGAATATATTCCTAGATTACTAAATCAAGCAAATAAAAATATTGAAAATGAATTAAATCTATTAAATGATTTGCCTAATGCCATTTATAATTCAAAAGAAATCATGTCTATTTTAAGAAGTACTCCATACAAGGAGAAATCTGCTTTTTTACAGGAACAATATAAAGTGGAAAGTTTTTTATCCAATAACTATTTAAATAGTAATCAATCAGATATTCTTGCTGCGTTTTTGATAACAAATAATGGCAACTATATAAGTACAAAAACTGCTTTTAAAGGCATGGACTTGAACGATTCTATCCTTCCTTTTGGCGAAATACATGATTCAGCCGGAGAAATGCCAATCATTTTACCTAATAAAACAAATTTAGTTTTTGAAAAAGATATTCCATTTATTTTAGTTGTTAATGAACTTACAGACTTTGAAAATAGGGAAAGTTTAGGTTCTTTGATATTTGCAGTAGATGTGACATTTATTGAAAAAATTCTAAATGATATTGATAAGGAAGAAAGAGCTACTATGTGGCTAATGGATGAAAATGGCTATATTATTTATCATCCTAATAAATCACTAATTGGACAAATTGATGGCGGATTAGTGGATTATCCTTTAGTGAATGGCAGTTTTCGAACGATGGAACATGGAAATGAAAATATATTATATAGTATGAATCAATCAATAAGTAGACACTGGAAACTCGCTCACAGTATTCCAATGAAATATTTAACAGAAAGAACAGATATAGTAAAGAATTATACGCTTTCCATTTTTTTGATTTTAGCAATTATTTCGACAGTTATTTCCATTTATATCGCTTGGTCTGTCACGAAACCAATCAAGCATCTTGGTAAAGTAATGAAGGAAGTGGAAAATGGTAATTTACATGTCACGATTACACCAACCAATACAGATGAAGTGGGACAATTAGCTGAGAGTTTTCGTTCCATGTTAGAGCAATTAAGAATTCTCATTCAGAAAAACTATGAAATCGAACTACAACAGCGAAATGCGCAAATTTATGCACTTCAATCACAAATAAATCCACACTTTATGTACAATACTTTAGAAACAATAGGAGCGGTTATTGAAGAAGAGGAGACGGAAACCGCAGTCGACATGGTTGAAATTCTGGGGCAAATGTTAAGGTATTCATTAAGTAGTAGTGGCAAACTGGTACCTCTACAAACAGAATTGACACATATAAAAAACTATTTAAGACTTCAAAAAATTAGATTTGAGGATAGAGTCCACTATGAAATTATTGGAGAAGAAATGATTGGCATCTATTACTCTCCTAAATTTATTGTGCAACCAATTATTGAAAATACTTTTAAATATGGCATGAAGCAAAGGAAAGTATTGAGAATTTATATTGTAGTTTTGGTTGAGGATGAACTATTAAAAATTATCATAAAGGATAATGGACCTGGAATAGATAAAGAAAAGCTGCAGACTATCCAAAAAAACTTAGAGAAACAAGACTATTTTACAAGAGAATCGGGAGTGGGATTAACTAACGTACATGCTCGAATTACAATGTTATTTACAAATACATACGGTATTTCGATTGAAAGCACGGAATCAATCGGAACAGAAGTGACAATCTTATTACCTCTAATTACAAATCCTAATTTTGTGTGCGAGAAAAGGTTAAAAGAGGAGGGAGAAAATGGAGAAGTTGAAAGTAATCGTTGTAGATGATGAGCCAAGAATTTTAAAACGGATGATACGGATGGTAGAAGAACAGGGAGAAGTTTGGGAAATTATCGGGGCATTCTCTGACGGAAAAGAAGTGATGGAAGGAATAGAAGAGCAGTCACTTACATTTGATTTACTCTTAACAGATGTGCAAATGCCAGAAATAACAGGTCTACAGCTTATTAATCAGTTGAAAGATAAAATGTCATTTGAGTCTATTATCATTAGCGGATTTGATGATTTTATCTTTTTGCAATCTGCTATAAAAGAAGGCGTTTCTAATTACTTATTGAAACCAGTTCATCGAGATCAATTAAAAGAAGTATTGCAACAGACGCAGAAAAAAATTGAAGCAAAAAGAATAGAAGAAAATGAAAAGCAGAAATTACAACGAAAGGCGAAAGAATTAGATTACACAAAGCAAGTCTATTATTTAAGTCAACTTCAAGAAAAAGATTTTTCGACAGAGGATAAGTTAAAGTGGCACCAATTCTTAGGAAATGGGTCATTTCGATTACTATATTTTAGTATTGACCAAAATATTAAAAAAACCTGGTCGGATAATTATTCAGCTTGGTTAAAACAAGCAAACGAAGATATTCTTTCTTCGCTAAAGAATGCATTAGAAGAATGGTCATCATCTTCTCACATAAGAAATTGGCTATGGAGAGATGATCTATTTTCAATATGGCTCTTAATAGAACAGAAAGAAAACGACCAATTACATACTGAGACAGAGGCTTTTTTGGATTTTTGGAAAGAAAATGTGAGACATGGTTCCAAAAATACCGTTACAATTGCCGTTGGGAAGGACATTACAAGTATAGTAGAGTTTTTGGATAATCGAAAAAAGTTAGAAAATATAATGCAGAATCGAATGATATATGGATGCAATAAAGTATTTTGGCTAGAACAATTACCTGAAACAAATGAGGAGAGTAAAAAACATAGTTCAGAAATTATTAAAAGTATCCAGCAACTTTTATTTAGTCTTGAAAATGAAGAAAAAAAAGAAGTTATTGTTTTTCTCGATGAATATTTCAATAAGCTGCAGCTTATTAGATCAGCAAGTATATTAGAAGAAGCTGTACAATTACTTGGAATAAGAATCGTAAACAGATGGGTTGAGTTAGAAGGTTTTGGAGAAGAAAGAATTTTGTTCCGCGAAGTTATCTCTTTAACAAAAAATACATCCAATTTTTATCAATTGAAGGATAAGATAAAAAGTTGGGTTCTTTCTGTGATGGAAAGGATTCAAGAAGCAAAAAGAACAAATAAAAACCCTATTCAAAAAGCAAAGGATTATATTCAAGCTCATTTAGGTGAATCGATAACGATTAAACTAATTGCGCAACAGGTATATATGAGCCCTACCTATTTTAGTGTTTATTTTAAAGAGCAAACAGGTGAAACAATCCTAGACTATATCACGAAAACGCGATTGAAAAAAGCAACAGAATTATTGGAAACAACAGATCTTAAGATATATGATATAGCTGTTCAACTAGGCTATCAGGATACAAAGTATTTTAGTCGATTGTTTAGACAATGGTATGGATATACTCCCTCTCAATATAGAGAAGCTCATCTAAGAAGATAGGAGAGAAAGTACAAGTATTAATGATAATTTTAAGCGATCAGAATCTAAAAAATGGATTTCTGATCGCTTTTTTTGGTGGAAAAAAGTGTACTTAAACAGCTCTTTTTCATATGTATCGAAGCTTAATTAAAGAAGGGGATTTTTAATAAAAAAGGCTGTTTTCGTAAAGTTTGTTGCTATCACCCGCAGCCGAAATACACTTCGCTTTCCGTGGGGCTCGCGCTGAGCTACTTCGTCGCTACGCTCATGCAGGGTCTCAGACTGTCTCGCTAATCCCACTGGAGTCTACGTGTATCCCGGCTGCTCTATTTTTCCAACTTATTCTTTTTTCCTTTGAAAAACAACAATCTTTAGAAAACAGCCATAAAAAAATATTCTCTAGTTCAATAGCGAAAATCCCACAAAAAATTACGCTTAAAATGAAAACCCTACCAAAAAACATTTGATTATCCCCCCATTCTTAGTTTTGTCTCCTGTAAAGCGCTTTTTTCATGCGTTAATATGTATATATCAACCATGTAATTGCTTTCGATAATAAGAAGGGAGTAAAGAGAGAATGAAAAATCGCACTAGATTAGCAAGTATTATGCATCTATATAAGGATCAATATGAAGAATATGAGAAAAGACATAATGAACTATGGCCAGAGATGGAGGAGACTTTAAAGACTCATGGTGTGCACCACTATTCAATTTTTTTAGAAGAAGAATCTGGACAATTATTTGCCTATTTAGAAGTAGATGATGTGAAAGACTGGAATAAGGTCTCAGAAACAGACATTTGTAAGAAGTGGTGGGAATATATGGAGCCATTAATGGAGACAAATCCAGATAATAGTCCTATTTCAAAACAGCTTAAAAGCGTTTTTTATCTCGAATAGAATAATAGAAAGGAAGATTAGAGATGGCAACTGCTGTGAAAAAAAATAATAAAAAGGCTACTATTACAGTAGCAATGTCCAATTATCTTGAAGCAGGCTCTATTGTTGCTGGTGCTGGTGGATTGACTCTTTGGATGGAATACTTGAATTTAGATGATTTTAAGCTTGGTTTACTTGGTGCTTTAAGTGCGAATGGGTTTGGATCAGCAATTGGTGCTTTAATTGGTGGTATTTTAGTAGATAAATATGGAAGAAAGTTTATTTATAAGTATGATCTTCTAGTATACATGCTTGGGGTTTTATTGATTACTTTCTCTTTCAATTTTCCAATGCTACTAATTGGTTATGTTATTACAGGTATTGCAGTAGGTGCTGCTATTCCAGCTGCTTGGACATATATTGCGGAAGAAGCGCCTGATAACGAGCGGGCTGCCAGAATAGGCTATGGTCAATTAGCTTGGTCTGTAGGACCAGCAATCTCTCTATTATTATCTGTTTTATTAGCTCCTTTAGGGTTATTAGGAAGTAGAATAATATTTGCGCAATTATTTGTAATCGCTTTAGTTACATGGATTATGCAGCAACAGATTAATGAATCAGCGATTTGGGAAGAAGAAAAACAAAAAGAAAAAGCTCAAATACAAAAGGGTGAAAAAATTGCCAATCCGATTAAAGAATTATTCTCCATTAAAGCGAATCGACAAGCAATTGTTCTTTTAATAGGAATCTATGTATTCTGGAATTTAGTTGCAGGCGTAATGGGTTACTTTATGCCATATATTTACGAAACAGTCGGTGGCTTAACAGCAGCACACGCTAATTTATTGCAAGCATTCTTATGGATATTAACGGTAGCATCTACTTATTTTGTCTTTATAAAACTAGGTGATAAGGTAAATCGTAAAATGCTTTATACCATTGGAGCAGTCCTTGGAATTATCGCTTGGCTAGTATTATCTTTAGGATCAATGGGAATGTTTGAATTATTCACATTTGTTATCCTTTGGGGAATTGCAGCTGGATTTGGTGCTCAGGCATTTTACGGATTGTGGTCAAGTGAACTATTCCATACGAAGTATAGAGCCAAAGCACAAGGGTTCTTATTTGCAACGGCACGTATTTCTGTCGGACTTATTTCCTTAGTAGTGCCATTAATGATTACTACGTTAGGTTTTAAGATTTCAGGTCTGATTATGATAGGATTCTTGTTAGTTGCAGCAATTGTCGGGTTCGTAATGGCACCTGAAACAAGAGGGAAATCATTAAAAGAAATTGAAAAAGAGCGTTATACAGCATAAAAAAGGATGTCTTAACAGAGTTATTATTACAATAACACTTTAAGACATCCTATCCTTATTCTACTATCCTCTTCAACCCAATGCTTGCTAAAGCAGTGTGTAAATTCGCGCATGTGGTAATTTTGCTAAAGTCGATTCCTAATGAAATAATTGTTTGAGCAATCTCCGGTCTAATCCCAGAGACGATGGATTTAACTCCAATTAAATCTAATGCATGAACAACTTTAAATAAATTATCCGCAACCATCGTATCTACAATTGGTACTCCTGAGATATCTAAAATTAGATATTCAATTTTTAAATTAGAAGATTCTTGTAATGCCACCTCTAAAATCAATTGAGAGCGCTGTGTATCAATTTCTCCGATAAGAGGGATAATAGCTGTTTCTTTCGCGATTGGAACAACTGGTACAGAAAGTTCTTCTAAAGCAGTATATGCAATCTTCATGATTTTCGTATTATGTTCCTCATAAAAATGCCCAATATAAGCACTAATTTCATCGAGAATTGGATCAATGATCTTTCCTACATCCAACATAGTAATTGGTGCAAAAGACTTTTGTTCTAGTTCTTCTGTGAATACGTCCCAAATAACATTGCGATAAATCGATAAGGAGCGAAGGGAAGATTGTAAAGGAATATGGTTCCTTACAAAGGCTTCTCCAGTTTTTTTAGACCAATTCTGTATTCCATCAGCATTTTTATTATCCTTTAAGGCTTCAGCTAAAATGAAAAAAAGTTTAGCATTCCATTCAAGGACATCTTGTTCAGGGTAAGGAAGGGATAAATCAGATGTTTGCTGCTGTAAAAATTGCGATAGTAATGTATTCGTATTTTCAGCAAGGATGTTCTTGTTTTTTATGATTTTGTTCCCTATATAAGCTAATTCATCCTTCAAAATGGCTCACTCCTAAGTATAAATCTATTAATAGTATACATGTTCTTTCCTAATATGTGGAGAAAATGAACTTTTTCCTCTATATAGTATCCGGACAAGGTCCTGTGGAATTTCTTAGGATAAGCTTTGGTTTATACACAGAGGATGGAGGTAAAGTTCCTTTCTTTTCCACTGCATCCACAATCCATTTTGCAGCTTCCGTGCCCATCTCTATTTTTGGATGGGATACAGAAGTTAATTTGACTTCTGAAGCTTCGGTTAAAAAGGAATCATCATAGCCAATAATGGATATATCATTTGGGATAGTTAAGTTTAACGAGCGCAAGTAATTAATTACTTGAATAGCAAGTTGATCATTATAGCAAACAATAGCAGTCGGTCTATTAGCTGTTTCGAATACTTCCGTTAATCGCTCAATCGGATAAATCTCTTGATTTTCCGTTGAATAATTAATCATCATTTCTGGAAAAAATGGAATCGAGTATGCTTTATATGCTTGAATGAACCCTTTCATTCTATTAATTCCTTGTAAATCATCTGATTTAAATAATCCGATGATTTTTTTATGCCCTAGCTTTATTAAATGTTCGGTCGAAATAAACCCACCAAGTTCATCATCCATCACTAAATGTGGGGGAGAGAGCTGTGAATAAAATTGGTTAATCATTAAATAGGGAATGTTATTCTGCTCCAACTCTAAATAAAGCTGTATGTTTGGATTAAAAGTATTGGTTTTGGTTGGCTCGACAATTAATCCATCTATATTACTGTTTAGCATAGTCTGAAGACATAGTTTTTCCTTTTTTATATCATTGTCCGTACAAGCGAAAGTGAGAGAATACCCATGATTAGTTAAATATGATTCAATTCCTTTGATGATGGATGGGAAAATATAATCTGATATATATGTTGTGATTACGCCGATATTTTTCGTTTTTTTTAATGGTGGATGGGAAAGTAATGTTTGAGAAGAGTGAACCTGTTGATGGGAGACAAAAGTTCCAGCACCTTGTTCCCTATAAAGCCAACCCTCATGTACCAAATCTCCTATTGCTTGTCGGATCGTATGGCGACTTACCCCAAACATTCTTCCTAACTCATTTTCTGAGTGTATTTTTTCACCGGGATGCACTTTTTCGCTAATAATCCATTCCGTAATTTTCTCTTTCACCATATTGTATTTAGTTGTTTGTGCCACTGTTTCACCGCTTTCCATTGTAGTTAACGATGGTAACTTATACGTACAATAAAAATTATAGAGATATCGTATCAAAAAAAGGTGTAAAAGACCATTAATTTCGCAGTAAAAGGATGATAAAGTAGTGATATTTATTTGGAATTTCGTATAAAATGGAGCGCTGATATAATTAAATTAATATTATACGTACAAGTTTTCCATATCATCTTAGCTTTTTCATTAGGCTATTTATTAAAAGATTGTCGTTTTTTATAAATTAATGTTCATAACACCATAAATCGGATAATTGTGTGTAAAATAAACTGCATATAATATCATTTGCTTTTTCTGTATCCATGAAACTGATTAACCTTTAATGTATTTTTCGTTTTAAACCCTTTTATGATCGAATCATCATTGTTTTAATGCAAGTTTAAAGAACTACGTCCAAGTTTTCATTTGGGCGTTTTTACGCTTGTCGAGATCAGTATTGATGAGGGGAATATCCGAAATTCAGTTTTCCTTTCTCCAGCTTCGTTAAATTCATTCCAATTTGCCTTTTATAAAAAGAATACTTGATGGTTGACTCTCCCCTAAGAGGATAGTTCAAAGTTCCTTTTGTAAGATATGAGGAGGGAAGACTATGTATGAACTAACTGTAAACGATGTTAGCAAATCGTTTGGCAAAAAGGTTCTATCTTCGGACTAATTGGTCCAAATGGTGCAGGGAAATCTACTTTGACGAGAATACTAGCTACTTTGACCTTGCCCAATGAGGGTACTGTCAAAATTTCGATTTAGACGCTATTTCTGAGGTGAATAAGGTTCGAAAAAAAGTTGGTATCACTTTCCAACAACAACTGTATTTACGACAGGAACAGCTTGGGAAAACATATTGATTGCCGGTAAAATGTATGGCATGAGTACTACAAAAATAATGGAACGAGGAGAACACCTGTTAAAAGAATTTAATTTGTTTCAGGCATCCAACGATTTGATTGATACTTACTCAGGTGGAATGAAAAGAAAATTGGATATTGCGATAAGTTTGCTTCATAAACCTGAAATCCTTTTACTGGATGAACCTACAGCAGAATTAGACCCAGAGTCGAGAACTACCCTGTAACAACACACTATTTAGAGGAAATTAATCACCTAGCAATTGAAACTGCATTAAGCAACAATGGAAAGATACTTGATATTGGGACGCCAAAAGCATTGATCAATAAACTTACGGCTGATCAATTGGAAATCCACTATCGCAAAGTAGACTTTCCTAACATTCAAAAAATCGAAGAATATATTTCTGACCTGAAAGAGGTCGTACACCAAGAAATAAAACCAACGGCATTAACAATTATGACGAGTCATGGACAACAAATGCTATCTGAATTATTGCGATACTTAATTCAAAGTAATGTCGAAATAGTATTTAGTGAATTGAAATAGGCAAAGTTAAATGACGTTTATTTAGCAAAATTTAATGAGAAAGGGGCAGAACTATGAATAACATAACATTCGCTTTGTTATTAGCAAAAAAAGAGACTAACACCGCTAATTAAAAATCCAATAGCAATTATTATTTCAATGTTCCAACCATTGATTTTCCTAGTGGTGTTTGGAACGATATTTTCAAACATATCTTCTGTTAATGGGTTTGAAGAATCCAATAATGTATCATATATTTTACCGGGAATTTTGATCATGAATGCTTTATTAATAGGAGTTTTGAAAACGCATTACTTAATTTGTTGACAACTTGTATATACATGTTATGATAAAAGGGAAGGAAAATAATATTTTCGTTAATGGTCTTGCTCAAGTACAGTTCCAATAAAGTTGACGTTCATTGTGATGTCGACCATTTTGCGCGTGAATGAGCAAGTAGTAATTGTACTTTTCCTAGTAAATTATAATGAAATGGAAAAAAAGGCAGATACTAATTCCGTTAAGCTAAAAGGAAAAAGGGACATAATTTTCACATCGGTGGTGTAAATAGATGGAACAAGCATGGTGGCAAAAAGCAGTAGTGTATCAAATTTATCCGAAGAGTTTTCAAGATACGACTGGAAATGGAGTCGGAGATATTCAAGGAATTATAAAAAGATTAGATTATTTAAAGGAATTAGGGGTAGACGTACTGTGGCTAACGCCGATTTATGCTTCCCCACAAAAAGATAATGGCTATGATATTAGTGATTACTATTCCATTCATCATGAATATGGAAAAATGGAAGACTTTGATCAGCTATTAGATGAAGCTCATCAAAAAGGGCTAAAAATTATTATGGATATTGTCGTTAACCATACCTCTACTGAGCATGAGTGGTTTAAACAGGCAGCCTCTTCTAAGGATAATCCTTATCGTGATTTTTATATTTGGAAAGATGGAAAAGAAGACGGAAGTGAGCCAACAAACTGGCAGTCAAAATTTGGTGGGAATGCGTGGCAATATGATGAAAAGACAGGTCAATATTACTTGCATCTTTTTGATATAACACAAGCTGATTTAAATTGGGAAAATGAGCAGCTGCGCAATGAAGTATACAAAATGATGAAATTCTGGTTTGAAAAAGGGGTAGATGGCTTCCGTCTAGATGTTATTAACTTGATTTCAAAAAATCAGGACTTTCCAGATGATGATGGTTCAGTAGCACCTGGTGATGGAAGAAAGTTTTATACAGACGGTCCACGTGTACATGAATTTATCCATGAAATGAATCAAGAGGTATTTTCAAAATACAACAGCATGACAGTTGGGGAGATGTCTTCCACGACTTTAGAGCATTGTATTAAATATACAAAGCCAGAACGTAATGAATTAAGCATGACCTTTAATTTTCATCATTTAAAGGTAGATTATCCAAACGGAGAAAAATGGGAAATTGGGGAAATGGATTTTCATGCTTTAAAACAAATCCTATCTAACTGGCAAAGAGGGATGAATGAAGGTGGAGGCTGGAATGCCCTATTCTGGTGTAACCACGATCAGCCTCGAATTGTATCTCGTTATGGAAATGATGGAAAATATCATAAGGAATCTGCGAAGATGCTTGCGACGACAATCCATATGATGCAGGGGACTCCATATATATATCAAGGAGAAGAATTTGGGATGACCGATCCTAAATTTACATCTATTGATCAATACCGTGATGTGGAATCTTTAAATATGTATAATATTTTACAAGCAAATGGTAAGCCAAAAGAAGAAATATTAGAAGTTCTCCGAAGAAAATCTCGTGATAATTCTAGAACACCTGTACAATGGAATGGAGAGGAAAATGCAGGATTTACTGAGGGAACACCATGGATAGAAACAGCGAGAAATTATAAAGTGCTGAATGCAGAAAATGCATTAAAGGATAAGGATTCTGTCTTCTATCACTATCAAAATTTAATTAAGCTTCGCAAAGAATACGATATTATTACAGATGGAGACTATGAATTACTTGCTCCTGACGATGATAAGGTTTTTGCCTATTTGCGTAGCACGGATAAAGAAAAGTTATTAGTAGTAAATAATTTTTACGAGGAAGAAGCGGTGTTTACTTTACCGAAGCATATGGATACAACAGGATTAACAAGTACAACTCTTCTTTCTAACTATACAGATTCTGCATCACTTGGAGAAAGTATTACGCTAAGACCATATGAATCTATTGTTTATCATTTAAAATAAGACTTCGTTTCCTGCGGAGAAATTTCGCAGGAAATATTACTAATCAGATTTATGGGAAAATTTTCTTTATTGCGTTAAAATAGAATTAGAGAATCTTTTACTGGAGGTATTATCTTGTTTAAAAATCTATTTAAAAGAAATAAGGAAGAAAATACGAGTGCAACTAAAAATTACATTCAGCCTTTAGAAGGAAAACTATTAAGTATTAGTGAAGTACCTGATCCTGTTTTTTCACAAAAGATGATGGGTGATGGCATAGCAGTAGATCCGACTAATGGTGTATTAGTTGCTCCAGCAGATGGGCGAATTATGAATGTGTTTCCTACAAAGCATGCATTGAGCATGACAGACAATAGTGGTAAAGAAATCTTAATTCATGTTGGATTAGATACCGTTACTCTTAAAGGTGAAGGGTTCACTTCATTTGTTAAAGATGGAGATAAAGTAAAACAAGGACAAAAATTAATGGAAATCGACTTTGATGCGATTAAGTCAAAAGTTCCTTCTATTATAACTCCAATGGTATTTACGAACCTAGGAGAAAATGAAAAAGTAGTAGTGGAAGGAAATGAAATTAAAATCGGGTAAAAAAATGCTATGAGGCTGTCTCGCCTTATAGCATTTTCTTTATAAAGGGTTAAAAGTTGAATCAAAAGCTCAGGAAAAAAGTGTAGTAATGGCATTATTGATAAATGTAAAGCATGATCTCACTTTATTACAGGTGAATGGAAAACGACACTTGTTCATTTAATTCCAAGATTATATGAGGTTACTAGTGGCTCTATAGAAATAGATGGAAAAGACATCCGAGGTTTACCTTTTAAAAGTAATGGACTGTTTTGATAGATTTTCTTTCGCTACATGCAATTTTAAAGCAATAGTACTATCATCCGTTATTGAATTGGAACTTGATTCAAGATTGCTCTAGCAATGGACATCCTTTGTTTTTGCCTGACAGATAAATTAACTCTTTTATATTTCTTCTATTGTGGCTTCGACTTTACAAAAGGCAATATTCTCTCTAATCGTACCTGTAAAAATTCATCGGTTGAATGAAAGTCGAAATTCCCTCACAAAAAGAAAACCATCCATCATTCGACAAAAGTAGTTGATACAAAACAAGCCCACTCTAGCAATCTATTTTTCAATAGCAAACGATATTCCCCATTGTCTTTTTTATATTTGTCATAAGAACCATGACGTTATTGATAGTAAGTGATACTTGCCTAGAATTAGTAGAGAAATATTTTTCTCTCGCTTGAATTTCATATTAAAGTACTTTCGAACTATCCACAGCTTCCACTGTTTCTTGAGCACCATCTAATATTGTGAAGGCTCATCTATTTTATCTTAGATACAATATTACTTGTTTACTAATTATCAGAAAGCACTTCCGTTCAGTATGGGGCTTGCTTCCTGTTTGAGGGATAATAACTTTATTCCATACAGAGAAAGCGATAAAAAAAATTTTTTTCCCAATCTCTCAGAAAATCGCCTATATCTCATCAAACATAATGAAACCACCTACGCACACTTAGTAGCCTGTACATATAATGGCATGAAAATACTAAGTGAAGAGGTGAAAGCATGAAAGTTGTCATTTTATGTGGGGGCAAAGGAATGAGAATGAGAGGCTTAACAGAGAACATACCAAAAGCATTAGCTGATGTTAATGGAAAACCGATATTATGGCATATTATGAAGCATTATAGTAAATATGAACACCAGGAATTTATTTTGCCACTGGGATATAAAGGAGAACAAATAAAGGATTATTTTGTAAATCTGGCTTGGAAAAATAACAATCTCAAAATTGATTTATTAAACAATCAATATGACATTCTCGAAAAAGCAGAGCCTTGGAAAATTACATGTATTGATACAGGGCAAGATACGATGACAGGAGCAAGAATTAAACAGTTAGAAGAATATATAGAGGATGATATCTTCCTATTAACATATGGGGATGGTTTATCAAATATTGATTTAGATGCACTTATTGCCTTTCATAAAGAGAAAGGAAAAACAGTAACACTAACAGGAATTAAAAAAAATAATCAATATGGAGTACTTGATATAGAAGAGGGAATTGCCAATAGTTTTTCAGAAAAGCCAATTTTAAATGACTGGATCAATGGGGGATTTTTTGTTTGTAATAAGGAATTCTTTGACTATTTATCAGCACAGCCGGATTGTGTGCTAGAGGAAGAGCCTTTAAGAAAGCTAATTGAAGAGAGAGAATTAGCTGTCTATTTACATGACGGAATATGGATATCTATTGATACGCCAAAGGATTTAGAAGACGCTAGAAAGATATGGAAACAAAAATAATAGGTAAAAGGGAGAGAGAGGATTGCCGTGAAGTGGCTAAGAAAAAACATCATAAATGACTTTCTGGAAGCATTGTCTAGTAATGAAAAGGCGGATAAGTCGGCTACTGTAAATATTCAACTATTTTCAAAAGAGGTTTCGGTTAAATTTCATGTAGATAATTTGGTTGATATTTTAATTGGAGCTAAAAACAAAAATAATAAGATGCTTGCTTTACCATCTCCACAAGAAGAGACATCATCATCACAAGCGAATACTGTTGAACAAAATCAATTGATTAATGAAACTAATCCAAGCGCGATTAACAGTATTTCAAACAATGATGAAGCACTTGCACAAGAAAAGGCAAGACAAGAAACAGCCGCACAGGAAAAAGCAAAACAAGGAGCATTAGCACAGGAAAAAGCAAAACAAGGAGCATTAGCACAGGAAAAAGCAAAACAAGCAGCATTAGCACAGGAAAAAGCAAAACAAGGAGCATTAGCACAGGAAAAAGCAAAACAAGGAGCATTAGCACAGGAAAAAGCAAAACAAGCAGCATTAGCACAGGAAAAAGCAAAACAAGGAGCATTGGCACAGGAAAAAGCAAAACAAGCAGCATTAGCACAGGAAAAAGCAAAACAAGGAGCATTAGCACAGGAAAAAGCAAAACAAGCGGCATTAGCACAGGAAAAAGCAAAACAAGCAGCATTGGCACAGGAAAAAGCAAAACAAGCAGCATTAGCACAGGAAAAAGCAAAACAAGCGGCATTGGCGCAGGAAAAAGCAAAACAAGGAGCATTGGCACAGGAAAAAGCAAAACAAGTAGCAGCAGTTAAAATAAATGAGGTAACAAAAATATCTCCAACAGAGCCAATTTCATCCACCAATCAAAATTTCTGTGTAATTGCAGGAAAAGAATATTGTATTAAGATTATGGCGGTTTATCAATCACTTGTTAAAAATAGTGAGAATTTCAATTTATGGGTTTGTTGTACTGATGCTATTACGTATAAGTTTTTGAATGAAAAAAATCTAAAAAATATGCATCTTATTAGAGTAGAAGAAATAGAGAATGATCAGTTAAGAGCTGTTAAACAAGAAAGAATGACAAATGAATATTGTTGGACATTAAAATCTTTCTTAATTGAATACATTCTTAAAAATAATGATATTGAGCAAGTTTTATATTGTGACGGAGATATGTATTTCTTCTCTAATCCTGAAAGTATTTTTAATGAATGGGGCTCTGCTTCCATCTACTTGACTCCACAAAGAGATTTAGAATGGGTAGAACAAAAGTACGGGAAGTATCAGGCTGGTATTGTCGGATTTAGAAAAGATGAGACAGGATTGGCAGCTGTTCAATGGTGGAAGGATAGATGCCTTGAATGGTGTAGCGTAGTGGAAAGTAATGGCCGATTTGGAGACCAAAAGTATCTAGATCAGCTTCCAATTATGTATGATAATGTTCGAATATCTACTGATTTAGGGGTTAATGCTGCACCTTGGAATATTGTTTACAATAATGATTTTAAAATTTCTCTACAAGGAGAAAAAGTTTTCATAAATAATTACCCGCTAGTTGCATATCATTTTTCTTGTATAACTATTTATGATAGTGATAAATATGATTTATGGAGTATGCATCAATTAAATATTCCAAAGGAAATTATGAATGATATTTATGTTCCATATCTTGATCATTTAGAAGCATTAATTACGTCGTATCAGAATAGTTATCCTGGAATTATTCGAGCCACGCTTTCGACAAATGACTTTATTCAGGCAAAGACAAAGTACCATTCCACTAAATTGAAAAGAAAAATGATTAAGTACAATAATTATTTACTATTAACCTCTATCTTTAGTAAAGAATATTTAGTTAAAGGACTAGCGATGTACGATTCATTGAGTAAGCAGATAGACAATTTTCACTTATGGATTTGTACGATGGACCAAGAAACCAACGATGTCCTATCTAATTTAAATTTAAAAAATGTAACATTAGTGCCAGTAGAAACAATTGAGACACAGCAATTAAAAGAGATAAAACAACAGCGAACACTGCAAGAATATTGTTGGACAATAAAAGCAACATTAGTGGAACACTTATTAGCAACTCATTCCGATATTGATCATCTTTTCTATTGTGATAGTGATTTATACTTCTTCTCTAACCCAATCTCTGTGATAGATGACTTCGCTAGATATTCTGTCTATCTATGTCGTCAACGAGGAACAGACTTATTAGAACATTTCCATGGTCAGTATCAGGCTGGATTTATCGGATTCAAAAATGAAAAAAACAGCAGAAAGATTCTAAATTGGTGGGAAAAGAGATGCTTAGAAGAATGCTCTGAAGTATATAATGACGAACGGAAATCATGGGGAGATCAATTGTATTTAGATCGGATTCCAGAATTGTTTATTAATATTAAAGTAAATGAAAATCCAGGAATTAACGCTGCTCCATGGAATCTTATCTTAAATAATACAGAACAAGAAGTAACCATGAGGGAGAATAAAGTATATATTGACAATAATCCATTGAAGTTCTTCCATTTTGGAAGTCTATTAATGCTTAATGAGAATGAATTTGATCTATGGAAGCTAGAAGAAGTTAATATTTCAGCCCCAATATTAACAAATATCTATAATCCTTATTTAGTGAAATTAAAAGAGTTCTCAAATAGCCTCTCTAATAATCCAGAATTCTTTGCAAACGTACCTGCTGATTATACAGCAAAAAATCCTTATTCTATCGCCTCTTTATAAGTGGTGTATGCCATGAAATTGAAAAATAAAAAAGTGTTAGTAACAGGTGCTTATGGTTTTATTGGATCTCATCTTATTAAACAGCTAGTGAACGAAAATACGACTATTGCTGTAATTGTTAGAAAAGATTCTAATCCATGGAGAGTACAAGAATATTTGCCTCAATTAAAAATATATGAGGCAAATATTCAAAATCGCCCCGATATATGCCGTATAATCCATGACTTCCAACCAGACTATATTTTTCATCTAGCAGCTTATGGAACGAATCCCAATAATAAAAATGATTTACTTGCTTTTGAGACGAATATATTAGGAACAATGAATATCCTATTTGCGGCAAAAGATACAAATTGTCAAAAAATTATTTGCCTTGGTAGTAGTTCAGAGTATGGGGATAAAAAAGAACAGATTCATGAAGGAATGCTATTAGAACCAGTCGATATTTATGGAAGTACGAAAGCAGCCTCTACAATTATTTCCCATCAATTAGCACAAGAATATAAGATTTCGATAGTCACCTTACGGGCATTTAATATTTTTGGAGAAGCGGAGGATAACCATAAATTATTCTCTCATATTATTGACAAAGTACTTCGCGGTGAAGAGGTACAATTAACGACATGTGACCAATATCGGGATTATAGCTATGTAGGAAATATTGTCGATGGCTTAATCCTTGCATCCACAGATGAAGGAAATAATAATATGATTTTAAATATTGCTTCTGGTGAAGCTCATCCTTTAAGATATTTTGTTGATTTAATTTATCAACATTTAGATACGAAGCAAGTTCCTCTTTATGGTGCCATTCCAAAAAGGGCAAATGAAAGGAACGCACCAATACCGGAAATAACAAAGATTCAAACAATTCTTGGGTGGACTCCAGCTGTTTCCATAGAAGAGGGGATTAAGAAAACAATTGCCTGGTATAAAGGTTATTATCATTTTCAATAAATAGAGGCTCGGAAATTAAATGACTGATTCTGGGTCTTAAGGGGGATGATAGCTAAATTTTGGAGGATAAATTGGAATTTTCAAAGTCGTTTTTAAAAAAGTGCATATCAAATAAACCACCTATAGTGGATTTTTTTAAAAATGTATTTTAAGATGACTTTATAAGGACAAAAGAGATTTAATTAATGTGTTAAGATTTGCAAAATGATTCTTTTTTGCCTCCTTTAACCACGCATCGGCATGCTGGCACATGCCGATGATATAGGTTCGAATATTCCAATGCCTTGAACTACGTCCTCTTGAATCCTCTAAATGATAATCAATCTTTTGCCGTTTAATACAGCGCTCAATCCCAGTACGCAAGGAATAACGCTTATACCATTCCTTACTGTCACGTTTGACACGTGGAAATAGACGAGGATTATCCTTTGTCGATGTATAAAAAGTTCGTCCATATGTAGAGGTAGAACATGGGTTTGGGCACTTCCATTTTCCAACTACAGCTGGGCATCGCCATTTACGACGGTAACGTTTTTTATCCGCTCCCCAATCAAGCATTTTGCGACCAATTGGGCAAATCGGAACACCGTCTAAATTAATATCCATTTCATTGTAAATAAACTGCTTAGAACGCCTAGGATTGAGGTCAATGATGGCTGAAACATCATAGTGTTCTAACATTTTATAAATGGGATAAGCGTCTAAGGCTGAATCTAAGATGACTTCCCTAAATTTCCAATCAGGATACCAATGTAAAAGTTCATGATATGTACTTACAAACAGAACAGAATCGTGTTTACTAGCTCGATACATTCTTGGGTAGATTGGCAAATTATACGGACTATCTGAGGCACCTATCATAAAGAGATTTCGTCCATAATAGTACTTTTCTCTAGAGCTATCCCAGCCATAATCAGCATCAGGATCTGAAAATTGTCGTTTACATTGGCACTTCCAAATTCCTTGTTTTCGACAATCACAAAGGAATTTCCCATATGACCGACCTCCCGTTACAACAGGAGTTCCGTCAGCCAAAATGCTGAGTGACTGCGTATTTCCTAATAATCCATCTGATGCCGATTTATTTACGAATAGTGATTGAAATAGGAGTTGGAGTTGATCGTGTGCCTTTTGTTTATAATGAACTTTCTTGTTTTTTAGTGCACGGTTAACTAGCTTCTCCACAATTTTTGGATTTTTAGGTTCAAGTTTTTGATTCTTTTTGCCTTTCTTTCTTGGCTTTTTCAACCTTCTCTTCTTTCGATTGGATAGATGAGGAGTTGATGTAAGCCAAAGGCGTTTGAAAAAGTCATAAAACGTACCAACTCCAGGAACGTTGTCTGGAGAAAAGCCACTAAGAATGGCGAATATGGGAGTTGTTTTTAAGATAAAAACCCAGTGATCCACACTGGTTTCCTTTTGATAATGCATAAGCATTAAGCTTCGAAGCATATCACAAGGATTCCGTGGTTTTCTTCCTCTTGGATTAGAGGAATACCGTTGTTTCAGTAATTCTGTGGTGTCAGTTAGATCGATTAAAGAACACCAAATGATTGGTTCGAAGTAGAAATCTTTTAAAAACTTTTTATTGTAGTGTATGTCTAGCTGCTCTACAACAAAGTGTAGATAGGATTCATGAGAACGAATATCTGTAAGCATAAGTTTTCCCCCGTTTAAGTGATTAAAAAAATACCGTCACTTAATTATTTAGGGAACGTATGTTTGTCAAGAGGAAAGTTTGTTCGCATCTCCGTTTTGGGGGTGTCACAATAAAAAAGCCCTAGTCAAAAGACTAGAGCTTATGCGGAAAATTTAATTCCGAGAATCTATAATAAGGGAGTGGAGGTGTAACGATGACAACTGATTGGCAAAAAATATACAAAAATAAAAAGGTTCTCATAACTGGTCATACAGGTTTTAAAGGTTCTTGGCTAGCTATTTGGTTATCAAAGCTAGGTGCAGATGTAATTGGTTATTCATTAGATCCGATCAGTGATGAGTGTCTTTTTGAGTTGGCTGAGCTGAGTAATAAAATGAAGGACATAAGAGGGGATATTCGTGATGCGGTTAAGCTTCAAGCTGTTTTTGAGCAATATCAACCAGAGATTGTCTTTCATTTAGCTGCACAGCCATTAGTAAAACAGTCCTATCTAGATCCTGTATATACGTATGAAGTGAATGTAATGGGGACGATGAATGTGTTAGAAGCGATAAGAAAGTCGCCATCTATTAAAGCAGGAGTAATGGTAACAAGTGATAAATGCTATGATAATAAAGAGTTGGTATGGGGATATCGGGAAACAGATCCAATGGGAGGGTATGATCCATACAGTTCAAGTAAAGGATGTTGCGAAATATTGATTTCCTCTTATCAGAACTCTTTCTTTCCCATTGACTCCTACAGTAAGCATGGTAAGCTCATTGCTTCTGTTCGGGCAGGAAATGTAATAGGAGGCGGGGATTGGTCTAAAAATCGAATTATTCCTGATTGTGTTCGGTCTTTATTATCGGGTCAATCTATTAAAGTACGTTCCCCTCAATCTGTGCGTCCATGGCAGCATGTATTAGAGCCACTTTCTGGTTATTTAAAAATAGGTGCTTATCTATATGAAGAAAAAACGCAATATGCAGAAGGCTGGAATTTTGGACCAGAATCGAAAAGTGTGACTACTGTACAACAATTAGTAGAAAAAATAGTGATGCAGTGGAAGGGTGGAACATGGGAAGTGGATACGTCAGTTTCCGCAGAGCATGAGGCAAAGCTTCTTAGCTTGGATATAAATAAAGCAAAGCATTATTTAGATTGGCACCCTAAATGGGATATTGACCAAACTGTATATTATACAATAGAATGGTATAAATTGTATAAAGAAGTAGATGTATATGAGCTTTGTTTAAAACAGATAAGTGACTATGAAAAATAAGATAACCAAACAAATAGATGCTATTCTCTCCCTGTCATTCACGATTAACTAGAGCATGAAAGAAAGGGTAGAGAGCTTCTATTTTATTTCTTTGTTAAAAAAATGTGAGTATTGCTAGCTATAATAAAATAAACCAAAGAGTAGTACATCCCTCTATTTATAAGAAAACAGGATATTCCAGCATGGGAATATCCTGTTCAGACTGTAGACAAACTCCGGAATTTTAGAGGCAGACGTTTTTTAAAAAGTATATTTATTAATCTCTTCGAATAAGATGTTGCTTTCCGCTTCAAGGGTTCACTTTCCGTGGGGCTCGCGCTGAGCCGCTTCGGCCTATGGCCTGCAGGGTCTCAGCTGTCTCGCTAATCCCACAGGAGTCTCACCCTTGCACTCCAAGCAACGCATAAAAACTAATTTAACTTATTAAAAATCTTTTTGACGATAAACAGAACAGGATATTCCAGCATGGGAATATCCTGTTTTCTTACTTTTTCAATGAGGCTATAAAGTTTTTATGTCTAGCTATAATTCTTTCTTTTGCTATCCGTATTTTTTTTCGGTTTTTATTGCTTGTTAAATAATATTCTTTCTTTTCAATTGTTTCAGACAGTGTATTTGTATTGGTTAATATCGTATAAGGTAATTGGTGGATGGAAGCTGCGAAGTCTACTCCTTTTGAGCGATACGCTAATTGAATAAATGGAGTACCGCTAGATGCAGAAAGTACGTTTGCGTGAAGCTTTAGGTTTAAAGAAAAATGGCAAAGAGATAAAAAGTGATAAATTTGTGAAGCTGTGCATACTTCTGGAATGAAAATGACGTTACCCTGCTCTTTCAGGCTATCATACAAACTCTTGCAATGAGAGATATCCATATCCCACATTGGGAAAATCACAATTTGATAGCCCTTTTGTAATAATTTTGTACAAGTTTTAATCATTTGGTTTTTAAGTTTATATTCATCATAGCCAAATAAAATATTTTGAGTGGTTCCCCAATTGACTGCAATAATTTTTTTACTGGAGTCATGCAAGTATTTTCTTTGAATATAATCATCTTTTTTAGGTGTGAAAAGCATCCCAGAATCACCGATTATCTGATAATTACTTGCTGGTGATGGATTTAAAGCCTTAATATATTTGTGTGTAAGTGGACCTCTAAGACCTGCAAATGTGGAGTTTTCAATCACTTTTTTTATTTTATCTCTATTTATCTCTTTGTTATTAAAAGTAGTTGGCGATAACTGGAAATCCCCTCTTTTAAAAGATTCTATAGTTTCTTCCGTCATATAATCAATACCTGTTCCATAGCAATAAAGAGGAAGCTTCATTTCAATTGCTTCTAAAGCTAAATCAATAAAGAAATTACCTTGAAATAAAGAGCCTCCTCCTAAGACAACAAGATCAAATGGCTTTTCTGCATGTAATTCTTTCAGTGTTTTAGATGCGCTAATTGGATAGGAGAATAAAGTATAATCTTCGTTAAGCCATCTATCGCATGCTTGAGCAAATGCTTCATAACAAACTTCGTCTCCTATATTATTGACTCCTAAATAACCAAGATATAAAATTTTCACAGTTCGTTTCCTCCTTCCTTAGAAAGAATCGCTTCGATATGATCAAGGAGCTGTTTCGCACGAACTTGTACAGAATGTTTTTTTCTTACCATTTTATAACCGTTTAGAGCTATCCGTTTCCCTAATGTATCATAATGTGTTAGGTGATATTTTGCTTTCCGTTTAAAGTTCTCTTCATTTATTTCAATGAAATGGACACCAGGGATGAAACCTAAATCCTTAATTTCTTTCGTGCATGAAGCTAACAGTAATGTATTACAGGCCAGAGTCTCGTAATATTTCATTACAGGATAATGATAAATGGAATCACAGGTGAAAAACATTTTTGCTCTATTAAGCTCTTTTGCGAAACTGCTAGCTACCTTAAACGATTTCTCGTCGTACTGTTCGTGAAAATAGCCAGGATGTGCATGGTAGGTGAAATTAGGTAGACTTTTCATTTCATCGAGAACTTTTTGACGTAATGGATAAACAGTAGGATGTACAGCACCCATCATTAAATAATCAATCGTTTTCTTTTGATTGAAGTCTTTAAATACATCGATATTAACATAATGGGGGAACCATATCATTTTATCTTTAAAATCTGGATACCATTCCAAAAAAGTATCTCTATAATGGGTAAAGATGTATTTTACATTATTTTCTTTAATAAATGATCTTCTTTGGTCCATCTGGTAGTTTAAATCATGCATAATTATTCCCAATGGAATATTGCAGTCCTTTAGGCCAGTTACTTTTGGTGATCGAGTAGGACGTAAATCATTTACTAGGATAAAGTCAGGCTGAAAGTTCATTTTTTGTAGAATTCCACTTATATTACCGTCTTCCTCCCAGGTTCTTATATCAACATATTTCTTTAATTCCTCTGTTAAATAATACGTATTTCTTTCTATCCCACTTTCCCAGTTCTTTGTAATAAAAAGTATCTTTCTTTTCTTCTTTAATGTCATCAGCATCATGTCCTTTCCCTAATATTTACTATATATTCTATTCTTGTCCACTTAAATCGGACCATAGCAATTTGTCCAAATATTAGCTGTCGGTCACCTTTTAATGGATTGTCCATATACTATTAAGAGACACGAGAGGTAGGAGGCGTACTTAGATGAATAAGATTATTCTTTCAGGTTATTACGGGGAACTAAATAGCGGAGATGATGCATTACTACTAGTATCCTCTTGGGGTAGTCGACAATTTCTTTTTGGAGAGAAAATCTATGGGACATGTATACAAAAACCTTTTCTTCCATTAGATGCTGATATTGAAGTGCTTTTTGTTTCTGAAGAACAAGAGCGTAACGAAAACCTTTTGCGATTGTACAGGCAGTGTTATAGGAGCGATTTCATTTTATTTGGGGGCGGATCTGTTTTTCATTCAACAGATAAAATGACAAGAGATGGGGATTTAATCGATTTAAATAGGGGAAAAGGAGCAGCAGCGATTGGTGTATCTTTTGGCCCGTTTAGAGATTCTGCTGCAAAAGATGCATGTAGGAAGCTTATTGAGAAATTTAAATATATCGGTTGCAGGGATGAGGAAAGCTATGAATTAATTCGTTCTCTCCATTCTAATATTAATGCAGACTTAACGTTTGATTTAGCAGTCCTTTTACCGCTAGTATCTGGGGAAGATTTTTCAGGAAATCATAAGAGAAAGGGGCTAGGAATTTCCTTATGCCATTATGAAAGATATATTGGGGGAGATACAAGTTTAGAAAAAACAAGGGTTGAAAAAATGGTAAATGTTTTAAATGGGTTAAAAGAAGAGCATTTTGAGGAATTAGTTTTTATCGATTTTAATGGTCATCCTATTTTTGGAGATCAGGACATTCATCGAGAGGTTATCGAGCAGCTACACACGAATATACCAATTAGACATGTTTCCTATGATAAAAACCCATTAAATGTTCTTCGCACTATTGCCTCTTTAAAAGGGTTGATTGGTATGCGATTGCATAGTGCTGTTTTTGGCTATATCACTAATACACCAACTATCATTTTCTCTTACCATCCCAAATGCGATGGATGGGCAAAACAAATTCAAGCAGACAATGATTTTATTATTTCCTCCAATTCCTTTACGGAGGAAAGTGTATGGCACGCTCTTAGGCAAATTGCAGCTGGTCAATATCAGTATCCTAAGCTACCAATAAAAAATGCACAATCATTAGCAATGAAAAATTGGGAGGGTGCAAGATGGTCGCTGTCTCAGTAGTAATCCCGCTTTATAATAAAGAACAATATATTGAAAGAACGATAATGTCCATACTATCCCAAACATTCCAGGATTTTGAGATTATTATTGTAGACGATGGATCAACAGATGGCAGTGTAGAAAAAGCAGAAGCATGGATAGACAATCGAATTACAGTACGAAAGATGGAACATAAAGGTGCTTCAGCAGCAAGAAATGAAGGGATTCTTGCTGCAAAAGCAGATTTAATTACTTTTATTGATGCAGACGATGAATGGAAGCCGCGATTCCTAGAAAATATCATCGATTTAAAAAACAAATATCCTTATTGTGGTGCTTATGCGACAAGTTATGAGATTCAGTTGCCAAGTAAAAAAAGGATTATCCCTACTATTTATGAAATACCAGAAGAGTGGGAAGGTGTGTTTACAAACTATGTGGAAAAAACACTAAAGGATTTGCCTATTATATCCTCCGCAGTTGCTGTTCGAAAAGAAATTTTTAAAGAAATAGGTTTGTTTAAAGAAGGGGAACCACTTGGGGAAGATCAAGATATGTGGTTGAGAATCGGAATGAATTATCCGATTGCATATAAAAATGAAAGCTTTGCGATTTATTATCGTGGTTTAGAAAATAGTGTGTGCATGGATTTAAGTATTCTAAATCGATATCCAATTATCGACTACTTAGAGAGACTCCTTCATAAAGAAAATCTTCCTTATATCGACGTGTATTTATCAAAATTAAAATTAGATTACAGCAAAAGATTACTAGAGGCAAACCAATTAGATTCTGCATGGGAAGAATTACATCATACAAAAGCAAAAGTATATAAGTGGGAAAAAATAAAATTATGGATGCTTTACTATTGGAAAAAATTAGCCAATAAATATAGCTTTCATTCCAAAAAATACAACAAAGAATGTCCATAGCCTAATGCCTTTAAAAGACACTGTGCCCCCGCTAAAAGAAAGAGCTGGGGCCCTTGATGTGCACCCGGCATGCGCATGAACTACTATAGGGTGCAAGTCCCGAACTCCGAAGACAGAAGTAGAGGTTAGCCAAGAGCAAGGGTGTCCGTGGTGACGCGGAATCTGAAGGAAGCTGGAGGCAAAACACCGGTCCGAGGAACACGAATCTCATATTATTTTGCATTGGCAGATACAAGCTCCACATTCAAATCACTAGATATCTGGATTAAAAGAAGATTAAGGATGTGTCTATGGAAGAATTAGAAGAAACCTCGAACAAGGATCAGAAATCTTACTCTGTTGAAAGTTCCATATGGAAAAGCATACGAGTGGGGAAACACTCGAAAAGGGGACTGCGTATTTCTATAACCCCCATATTACACAGAACCCTCGGCAATTCATTGGGAAAGCCCAAGGGCTGAAAAGTCTGCAAGTTCGTTATGAAACTTTGCGTTTTTCATCTTAATTGAACCGCCGTATACGGAACCGTACGTACGATGGTGTGAGAGGTCGGAGGGTAATTACCTCCTCCTACTCGATTTTACCTATCGCTATAATCTTCTCATGAATTTTCAGTTGGTGCACCAGGAGGATAGTAATAAGGAGGAACTTTAATCCAGCCTCTTTTTCTCATTAAATCTTTTACACTTGCACCGAATTTCATTTTTTCTAACATACATTGGGTAAACATAGTAGCTACATCATTTCGTATACATTGGGATACAGATGCCGCACAGTGAGTAATTGATGCAGCGGTTTTAATGCTTAACCCATTCATTATTTCGTCATCAGTCATCTTAACACCAAGAGGTACAGCTTGTGAATTAGAAAGTGGTCGTTGTTCACTAGTTGGTGGCAATGGAATTCCTTCTGCCATAAGAAATTCTTGGAATCTTTGCCCTTGTGCATCGCATTGTTTATAACTGTCTTTTAATGATTTAATAACATCATCATCTGTTGTCGTATTTAATGCAACCTGAATATAAATATTCGCTTCGTCCACTATAGTAAGATAGGTCCAGCAACTCATCACTTCGCCTACATGTAGAGGATTTTTTGGCTCCATATCTAAATTCAATTGCAAATAATCTTTTAATGCTTCAAAAATAGTTGTCATCGTAACCATCCTAATAGGAAAATTTTTTCATTAATTAACAATCCTTTGTTGTTTAAAAACAATGGATTGTTAGGCAGTTGAAGTTTGTAAGAATAACGCTAACTGCTATTCCATACTCTCTATTATTAGCACGCATAATCGAATACATTCACAATGAATGGTAAATTATTAATTTGCAAAGAGGCAACTTTTTTTCTCTAGACTCACTGATTTCTTTTCTGCTAAGATAGTTAGGTTGACTTTTTATACATATTGAAATTATTGGAAAAAATAAATGAGGTTGATGAAAATGGGATCTAGAGAATCACTAGCTAAACAAGTGGCATGGATTAGTGTTATTAGTAATATTGTATTAACATTTGGAAAATTAATAGTCGGTTTGTTAGGCAATAGTGACGCTGTTTTTGCTGATGGGATTCACTCTGCGGCAGATGTCTTTGCATCAGTCATTGTTTTAGTAGTCATTCGAATTGCCAATAAACCTGCCGATCAGGAACATCCATATGGCCACGGCAAGGCAGAAATAATTGTATCTGGAATAGTCGGAATGATACTTCTTGGTGTCGCCATTTATTTGGTATATGAAGCTATGATGGGTTTCTTTCATCCGATTACAACACCGAGTATGATTGCAATGTGGGTTGCGGTCATTTCGTATATTACAAAAGTACTATTATATCGATATAGTAAGAAGATTGCGAAAGAACAAAGTAGTAAAGCGATTGAAGCAATTGCTTACGATCATAAGGCAGATATTGTCGCATCAATCGCAGCTGCGATAGGTGTTTTATTGTCTATACTTGGTGAAAAATTAGCGATTGATGCACTGCTTTATGGTGATAAAATTGCGACTATTATCGTCGCTTATTTAATTTTTAAGATTGCGAAGGAAATGGTAAGTGAAGCATTTGATATTTTACTGGAGCGAAATATAGATTTAGAAATTTTAAGGGAATATCGTGAAATTATTGCTTCCTTTACTGAAGTGAAAAGGATTGATCGTTTACGTGCGAGGGAACATGGACATTATATATTAGTCGATCTACGCATTTCTATCGATTATGACAAAACAATTAAGGAAGGACATGATTTATCAAGAAAAATAAAAAAGAAGCTAATGGCAAAACACGACAATATTAACGAAGTGCTAATCCATTTGAATCCCTATTTTAAAGAATAGCAACTAGCGGTGTTTAATGATTTTTATAGTTAATTGTTATTTGAAATGTGACAATATTAGTAACATATGCCTACTTCCATTGAATATAGATTTAATCAGCACTATAGTAAAGGGGAAGATAATAAAGTCTTTCTTAAGGAGCTGAATAAAGTGGAAAAAGTATTATATATTACGGCAAATCCATTTGATGAATCTAAATCATATGGAATGGCAGTTGGTAAAGCGTTTATTGACCAATATAAAGCATCTAATCCGGATGATAAGGTTACACATATTGACCTATATAAAGAATACGTTCCTTCTATTGATGCAGACGTATTCCAAGGATGGGGAAAACTGCAATCTGGAAGTGGGTTTGATCAGCTTTCTGATGAAGAAAAAACAAAGGTTAGTCGCTTGGCAGAACTAAGTGAACAATTTGTTGAAGCAGATAAATATATTTTTGTCACTCCATTATGGAATTTATTATTTCCTCCAGTTATGAAAGCCTATTTAGATTCTGTAGCGGTTGCTGGAAAAGCATTTGAATATACTGCGCAGGGACCAAAGGGACTTCTTGCTGATAAGAAAGCTCTTCATATTCAAGCGAGTGGTGGGATATATTCTCATGGACCATCTGCTGATAAAGAAATGGGACATCGCTATTTAAAGACACTAATGGAATTTTTCGGTATTACTGATTTCCAAGGTTTATTTGTGGAAGGACATGATTTAGTGCCAGAAAAGGCAGAAGAAATTAAAGCGAATGCGATTGCTCGCGCGAAGGATGAAGCGATAACTTTTTAAATAGAAGGAAGACGCAAATATATGAAGGACATTTAAAGAAGTTTTCTATGTAAGCAAACTTCTTTAAATGTCCTTTTTTTAGTTGTTTTTCCATGCTTCATTCAAAGTATTGCGAAAGAGATTATTTAATTGTTCTGTAGGGTCCATTAGATGTTTCTCTAACCCTTTTGCATATGTCTCTAATTGGTTTATCTCTATATCCAAAAACTCATTAATAAGGTTAATTCGTGGTTCGAGTGTTAATTCTTGCCCCGATTTTTTCCTTGCTACTAATGTATCTATCTTTATGCGAAGAACTCCCTTTGGAATAAGTTCGTGTACTAAGGTGTCAAACTCCATAGGAGGAATCGTTTGGAAAATCTGCACCCACTTGGCAGCTAGAACAGGTCGCAATACATAAAAATATTTTTTTTGTTTTCACAGTATCCCCTTGCAGATATTCTCGTAAATTGCCTTTAGCCATATTTACATAATGATAAATAGTAGAAGTAGGAGAAAATATTTCCTTCTCCATTTTTCTCATTTTTTCAATAGTCGAAAAGCGCTGATAGTAAATCTTATTGGAGTGTAACCATTCTAATAAAGGTGGATTGGATTTTCGGAACAGCTTAAGTGCTTTAGTTAGTTCCCAGCCACTCATATCTAATAATGGATCAACTGGAACCGATAATGTATCATGGCTGGGAATCTCAACCACATCTCTTTTCCGATCAATTGATAAGTACCAGTTTGGTTGATGAATATAAATAAATCGAACGTCATAATCACTGTCCTGAGATGGAAACCCCCATGCACGACTTCCTGATTCACAAGCATATAGTACTTTTACGTCCAATTCTTTTTCTGTTTGTTCTATTATTTTTTTGATATGCTTTTCCACTAAAGTACACATCCTAATTATTTTTTTTGTGAAACAATATGGTAGCATTCTTCCATCTTTTTTGTAAAATGATAACGTTTTCTTGTAAAGTAGTAGGTGTAGCCTTTAAGTTAGCTTACAGGAAAATGGGTCGTTTTTAAACTTTAAGCTAAGTTCAAAAGCTGTGTAAAAAAGGGGGAAAGGTAATTGAAGAATATACCAATAGCTGTTCAAATGTATACGTTAAGAAATGAATGGGAAGATGATTTTCGCGGGACTCTCCGCAAGGCTTTCAAGGAGTAGAGCTTGCGGGATATGGCGGGATACCTGTAGAAGAATTAAAGGAATTAAGTCTTGTTTTTGCAGAGCCAGATGTATACTGGCTTTCTATGCGAGAGTATGATCCAGCGAAATGGATTGATACATACAAAGATAGAATAAAGCTTGCCCATTTAAAAGATATGACTAAAGATGAAGAGAAATTCTTTGCTGAAGTTGGGACAGGGTGTATTGATTTCCAACCCATTCTGGAAAAAGGAAATGAAGCAGATATACAATGGTGGATCATCGAACAGGATGCTACAAGAAGAACACCTTTTGAAAGTATTGAAATTAGTTTAAATAATCTAAGAAAAATGCTAGATGAACAGAAAATGTAGTATTCAAAAAATAGCGGGGACGAGGTCTCTGGCCCCACTATTTGATTTTTTCATTTCTGCTGTCATATTATTGTTCTCTAAGTAAAGGCATAGAGCAGCAGCGAAAGGAGCCTCCAGATTTAATTATCTCAGAAAAATCGACTTCAATCACTTCATATCCTCTTTTTTGTAGTTCCTTATTAACGCCCTCATTCATAGGCAAGCTAAATACTTTTTTGTTACCAATGGATAAAACATTAGTACCTAAAGTTTCTTGCTCTTTCACACTTACATGAATTAAATCATATCGTTCTCGTAGCATTCTCTCCTTTTCTTTATGGAATTCTCCAGGAAATATTAACCCCTCTGTAGGAGACAGAACATTGAATACACAATCAAGATGAAGATACGTATCGGTAAAGGGAACAGCGACTACATCATAAGAAGGCAGCAATGTCTGTAAATGACGGATAGCAAATTCATTTGTACGCTGGCTAATGCCAACATAAATGGTATTACCGTCGATTATAACATCTCCACCCTCAATCATATTTCCTTTAATATCTGTGTAAGTAATTTCCTGTTCCTTTAAATAGTCTATTAAAATCTTTTCTTCTCCGCGCCTTACATCTCGGGCCATTTCTGCAACGAAGATTTGGTTACCTAATGTGAAGCCAATATCTCTTGTAAATACTTGCTCATGGTATTTTTCCTCAGGAGTTAGCAGTATCGCTTGTACTCCGTGTTCTTGTAGCTTTTCAACAAATAGTTGATGCTGCTGTTCTGCAAGTTGCCTATCAATATTATTCTTTGCATGTTTTTTTTGAATATCGTTTATAGGAACTTTAATAGCCATATATTCGGGAGAAACTAAGACAACTGCCTTTAATGGATCATATTCATTGGAACAATGTACTTTCATGACAAAATCCTTTCCATTGTAGTATGGAAGTTAGTTTTTCCTGTTTATATTTTTTTATGAAAGAACTTGTGGGATTTGTTTGAAGGGGAAGAACGTTACATTTTGAAGGAGAGGCGTTGGAGGTGGTGTTCATGAAGGAGATGAACACCATAACCAAGGAAAATCCCAAAAAGTAGCATTCATTAGCCCTGATAGAAAGATAAGATAATGAATACAAATACAAAAAAAGCCAGTGAAATAAATTTTCACTGGCTTTTGGTATTCATTATTATTAGCTTTCGTCAATATCCTTACGATTTTTCTTAAACATTTTTGAAAGAACTTCGTATACAATTGGAACAATAACGAGTGTTAATAAAGTAGAACTGATTAAACCACCAATAACCGTAATACCAAGGTCTTTAGAGATTAATCCACTACCACCAGAACCAATTGCTAATGGGATTAATGCACCAATTGTTGCAATTGCTGTCATTAGAATAGGACGAAGACGAGTAGATCCTGCTTCGAGAATCGCTTCACGCATATTCATTCCATCGCGTTCCATATGAATGATGCGGTCTACTAATACAATCGCATTCGTTACAACTATCCCGATTAACATCAATAATCCCATCATAACCGAAACGGAAATGGTTAGACCTGCCAGATATAAGCCTACAAATGAACCAATAACGGCAAACGGTAAACTAAATAGGATCGAGAATGGGGCAACTCCTTCTCGGAATGTTACAACAAGAATGAAGTATACAATTGCAACAGCTGCAATCATTGCTACACCTAATTGCGTAAATGTTTCATTCATATCTGCTGCTACACCAGCAACATCTATTGTAACGCCTTTTGGTAAGTCAATTTTATCGATTTTTTTATCCACTTCACTTGTTACTTTGGAAACATCATCACCAAGAATTTTTCCTGATACAGTTGCGTAATACTCTCCTTTACTGCGGGAAAGTGTATTTAAGGTAGTTCCTTCTTCCACTTCAACAAGTTCCGAAAGTGGCATCGTATTTCCTAATGCAGTTGGAATTTCCGTGTCTAGCATATCGTCAATTGATTTAGGTTGTGCTGATTTTTCTTGCTGAACGATTACATCTAACGCTTCACCATCTTTTTCAATGGTTGTGATAACATCTTTTGTATTATCTGGGCTTAGCAACATTAGAAGCTGACCTGCTGTTAAACCATACTGCAATAATTCATCTTGATCTACGTTAAATGTATATTCTACATATGCATCTTCGGCAGTGGTCGAAACATCCTCCAATTTGTCGTTCTCTGTTAAAATGTCTTCGGCTTTGTTAACAGCTTCTTTAAGCTTATCTAAATCTTCGCTATAGAATGTATAGCTTACTTCATTTGTTGACATTCCCATTGATGAGAAGTCTTGGGTTTTCCATTCGCCAGACTGACCAATATTTGTAATGTATTCTTCAATTTCATCACGAACTTCTGGGAAGTTCTTCATATCTTCATCAAAGATTAGGTACATAAGTGCACCGCCAGCTCCCATGCCCATCATGGCGCTTTGTGCATCAGCTGTATCATTGATAGATAGTTGAACAATATCAATATCTTTGCGATCAAGCATTTTTTCTTCTACTTCTGTAACGTTCTTTAATGTTTCATCCTTTAATTCACCAGTTTCTGGTGTATAGGTGATATACATTGTTTTTTCTTCTTCACTTCCTAAGAAGCTAAAGCCGATTAAAGGAGTAAGCGCAACACTTCCAGCTAATAACACGACAGCAATAAGGGAAGTGATGATTTTATGGTTAAGAGCTTTTTCAAGAATGCCCTTATACCAATTCGCCAATTTGCCGGCTTCTTTATGATTGCTTTCTACTTTTTCTCCATATAATTTCTTCTTGAATAAGAAATGAGAAAGAGCAGGTACAATAGTGATTGCAACTAGTAAGGATGCGCCAAGTGAGAATGCCATTGTTAAAGCGAAAGGACGGAATAATTCTCCAACCATTCCACCGACGAACATTAATGGTGCAAATACCGCAACCGTTACTAATGTAGAAGAAAGGATTGGTTTAAACATTTCAATCGTTGCTTCTCTAATTAACGCACGACCTGTTAATTTTTCTTCTTTAAGATGTAGGCGTCTATAGATATTCTCAACAACAACAATGGAGTCATCAATTACCCGCCCAATAGCAACCGTGATAGCACCTAGGGTCATTATATTTAAAGTAATATCCATCCAGTTTAATAGCAACATTGCCATGAAAATAGATACTGGAATGGAAATAATGGAAATAATCGTTGATTTAAAATCACGTAAGAATAGCAAAATGATTAATATGGCAATTAAACAACCAAATACTGCTTTTTCAATCATTGTAAATACTGATTTTTCAATTGGAGCTCCTTGGTCAAGAGAAACATCAATCACTAAACCATCGATATTTTTTTGTTCGTCTTCCATTAAATCTTTAACACTGTTAACGACATCAACTGTGTTAGCTTGCTGTCCTTTCACTATTTGAATAGCAATTGCGTCTTCTCCATTAGTACGAGAGACAGATTCTACTTTCCCAACCACTTCAATTTTAGCAATATCGCTAAGCTTGACGAACGGGGACGGATTTTGTTCCGATGGAGTTACAGGGATAAGCATATCCTTTAGCTCTTTTTCTGTCATGAACTTGCCATCGATTGCAACTGCTTGTTCGCCTTCTTCAAACTCATAAAGTCCTAAGGAAACAGCCAAGTTGCTTGCTTGGATCATATTTTTTACTGTATCTTCCGTTAAATCTAATTGTGCCATTTTTTCTTTATTGTATGTTAAATCTACTTCTTCAATATGTTGTCCAGTGATGGTTGCAGAAGCAACACCATCAATCTTTTCAATCTTTGGAAGGATAATCTCTTCAACAGTTGATGTTAATTCCGTAATATCTTCTTCAGTGCTGCTGACACTTAACGCTACAACTGGCATCATATTCATACTGATTGCTGTGACTGTAGGTTCCTGTGCATCATCAGGCAAGGTGATATTATCTAAAGCAGATTGTAAAGCTCGTTTTGCTTCATCCATATCTGTGCCATATTCGTACTCTAATTGGACATTTGCCATGTTCGAATAAGAATTTGAATAAACCGCTTTTACATCTTCGAGATTTTCTACTATTTTTTCTATTGGCATGGAAACCTCTTCCATTACCTTCTCCGGAGTAGCTCCCGGATAAACATCCATTACCGTTAAGTAAGGAATGGAAATATTCGGTATTGTCTCCATATTCATTCTTGTACCAGAATAGATACCTGATACAGTGATAATAATGGTTAGAAGCCAAACCGCAAGCTTGTTACCTAACACAAAATTTACTAAACCTTTCATAATACACCTTCCCTTTATTGACTAATCTAACTCATTTACCTATAATAAATGACTAAGTGGTCATATGTCAAACGATAGTTCATAGGAGTGGATGAGCATGACAAAAAAACAGCTGATTATGGAAAAATCAATTGAGTTATTTGCAAAACAAGGATTTGCAGCTACCTCCGTTCAACAGATAACCGAGCATTGTGGCATATCAAAAGGTGCCTTTTATTTATCCTTTAAGTCTAAGGATGAACTAATCATGGCATTAGTCGATTATTTTATGGAACAATTCATCGCAAAACTTGACTATACAGTCAATCATGAAGAGGATATACTTTACCATTTTTATTATGAAATCTTTTTTACTTTTAAGGAAAATTCCAGTTTTGCTATGTTGTTTATTAAAGAGCAAGCGCTTTCGTTTAACGAAGAATTTATCAATAAATTCACTTATTATGACCATTTACTTGAAAAAACAATCGAGCGGATGATTGAAAAAGTATATGATCAGTCCATACAGCAATTGAAATTTGATTTAGTATTTAGTATTAAGGGTTTTCTAAATACTTATACGCATATTGTTTTAAGTCATCATGAATTGATTGATTTTGATTTACATATGCTTGCAGAATCTCTAGTGGAGAAAACAGATATTCTTGCTGCCCATACGAAATCGCCATTTTTTACAGAAAATTTATATCAAATGCTGCATCAGTCCCTGTCGGAAGAAGCAGCAACTTCAAAAAATGAGCTAAAACAGCTTTTAAAAGAGAAAATAGAAGACGTGAATGATGTTTATGTGAAAGATTCTCTTGTTTTACTTCGTGAGGAGTTAGAAGAGAAAACGCTAAGTTCAGTTTTATTGAAAGGGTTAATTGAAAACATTCGCCATCATCGAGATTGTGTATGGCTATCTTATTTATTATTCAACTATTTTAAAATTGATAGAGCTCAAGATAAATAACATAGTAATAGCTATTACGTGTAAGAATCGATAAACAATCGGATTATTTAATTGGCTGGGACATAAGTATTTCAGCCAAAGAAAAAGCCAAACAATCACTCAGAAGCTTGATATGCTCCCAATAAAGTAGACAGATGAAATTGTAAAACATCTGTCTTCTTTATTGGGGGCTTTTTCATTGCGAAAAATGTTTGCTCAGCGCAAGTTAAAAAAAGTGGAAAAAATCAAAAAATCATAGAAAGAAAGGATAAGAACAAAATTTTGTGCACAACTTATTATTCAGAAGGAGGTGAAAGAAAATGAAAAAAATAACGGCAATATTTAGTTTGTTTTTATGTTTAGTTACACTCCCAACGATGGTACTCGCTGATACATATACAGTAAAAAGCGGAGATTCGATGTGGAAAATTGCTGTGAAATATCAAATTGGCTTACGGGAGATTATTGCTGCTAACCCGCAGATTTCAAACCCAAGCTTGATTTATCCGAATCAAAAATTAACGATTCCCAATATCGATTCTATCAAAACAGTAGAACGTGAAGTAATTAAACTTTGTAATATTGAGCGGCAAAAAAATGGACTTCCTGCATTAACGGAAAACTGGGAATTATCACGAGTAGCTCGAGACAAATCAATGGATATGGCACAAAAGAAATATTTCAGCCATACAAGTCCAACCTACGGATCACCATTTGATATGATGAAAGCATACGGAATCAGCTACAAATCAGCTGGGGAAAATATTGCTCAAGGACAAACAAGTGCACAAGCAGTCGTACAGGCATGGATGAACTCAAGCGGTCACCGAGCAAATATCTTAAGCAAAAGTTTTACACAAATAGGAGTAGGCTATTACCAAAATGGAAACTATTGGACACAGATGTTTATAGCGAAATAAATATTCAAAGAAGGGATTACTGCTTAAGATTTTTAAGTTGTATCCCTTTTTTTCTATTTAATAAGAAGTTTTGTTTCATCTCTACTAGAAGATAGTCAGGTATCTAGTGCGAAATGAACAGATAACATCAATCAGTAAGAAAAATGCCTATCCATCTAGTGAAAAATAAAATTGTATTCGTCTATCGAATAGGCTACACTTTTTATTGATGAATAAAGGCTGTTGTCGAAAGGATTGTTGTTTTCACATAGCAAAAATCGTTACGACACAGCCTAAAAAAGTAGGTGTTTTACTTGAATGATAGACAAAAAGCTCTACTTCAAACATTACTTTCCAATAAAGGGAATACTTGGAATATAGTAGATCTTTCTGAACGATTAGCCTGTTCAGAAAAAACAGTCCGTAATGATTTAAATAAAATGGAGCAATTATTAAATAAATTCCCAAGTGCAAAGCTTAAACGACAGCCTGGTATTGGTATTACGCTTGAAATAAGTAGGGAAGACAGCTCTGCACTTCTTCAACGACAATTTTTCCATAACCATAATGCGATGGAAGAGCGAATGATTGAGATTGCCTATTTATTACTTGTTTCAGAAAATCCGGTTACGTTACAGAGTCTAGCCCAACGTTATTATGTTCCGAAATCTACGATAAAAAAAGAGATGGAATTTATTGAAAAGTGGTTAGCTGATTATGAATTAAAACTAATATCAAAGCCTCGACTTGGAAATCTACTTCAAGGTACTGAACTGCAGAGGAGGAATGCTTTAGCACATTTATCACAGTTGATATCTTCTGTCTCCATTGAGAAAAATTATGTACTTGATTTGTTTTTACCATACGAAATCACAACTGTGACAAGAGCATTACATAAATTGCAGAATCAATTTGAAATCAAATTCATGGACGAGACATTTGATAGTCTAGTTGTGCATGCGCTTATTATGGTGAAGCGAACAAGACAAAAATCACCAATTGCCGTAATAGAGCAAGAAAAAGCTTATGTAGCATCCTATAAAGAATTTGAATATGCTGCATTGTTTTTTAAGCAATTAGAAGAGTCTTTCTCTATGAAATTTCCAGATAATGAACGCATCTATTTTACTTGGCATTTAATTAGTGGAAAAAGGGTAGGCGATGGGGAAGAGCACGTCTATTTTCAAGATACAGTATTGCTTAGCATCATTCATGATATAACGAAAAGGTTAGATGAATTAACTGCCTACCCATTTGAAAAGGATTCCATTCTTACTAAAGGGCTTGCCGTTCACATGTATTCTGTCATTAACCGCTTGAAATATGGTTTCCCTATCAGCAATCCTCTTTTATCGGACATTAAGAAAATGTATCCATATATGTTTAATATGGTTATTTTTGCTTTAGAAGAGGTTAATAGTGCTTATGATTTAGATGTACATGAAGATGAAGCTGCTTTTCTAGTGCTTCATTTTCAAGCGTCTATTGAGAGATTAGAAGGAAGTAGGGGGAAAAAGAAAAATTCTTTAATTGTTTGTCACTTAGGAGTGGGTATTTCTCATTTATTAGAGGCGAAAATTAAACAGCACTATTCGGACATTCATATTTTGGCTTGTATCGGAAAAGCTTCCATCGATGAATTCTTAAAAAAAAATAAGGTGGATTTTATTATTTCAACCGTTTCTCTTGACGAAATTCCGATTCCGTATGTTGTAATTTCTCCTCTCTTGGAAGGAAAGGATAAGGAAAAGTTAAATCAATTTGTTCAAAAGATCGAAGAAACGAAAGAAAACAGTAGTGAAGATAGTAAACAGCTGTCTAAATTGGTTCGTGGTGACTTGGTGCATCTTGGAATAGAAGTAGAGCATCCATATGAAGTTATTGAAATGTTAGGAAACACCTTATATCAAAAGGGCTTAATTCAGAAGGAATTCATTCATAGTGCGCTTAATAGGGAACGAAAGTCAGCTACAGCAATTGGTGGGAATATTGCTATTCCTCATGGAAATCCAGATATGGTTATTCAGTCTGCAATTGCAGTTGCTATATTAAGAGAGCCGATACTGTGGGGGAATGATTATGTTTCGGTCATATTTTTATTAGCTATTTCAAAAGGCGATCAAAATCTTAATCGCGCTGTAGTTGGCCAAATTGCATCCTATAGCGAAAATCTCGAATTTACAAGTGGAATAACAAAACTTTCGGATATTAAAGGTGTGCTTGATTTTATAAAATAGTAAATGTTTCACGTTTGGTGTTAGGGTTTGTTGTGTGTAGTTCTTCCTATTTCTATTCCTTACGGCACCCATGATAACAGAATTGCGTTTAATTAAACTAAATGTTTTCCATCTAAATTCCTTTCCAATAATTAATTTTTACCACAAGTCTGGTAAAAATTAAGATTATTGGAAAGGGGACATGGGTTTATAATCAAAATGTAAGCAATTACATGATGCGCATGAATAGGATTTAGGAGGAATAGAACATGAAGATTTTAGCGATTACAGCTTGTCCAGTTGGTATTGCTCATACATATATGGCTGCAGAAAATCTGCAAAAGGCTGGAGAAGAATTAGGCGTTGATATGAAAGTAGAAACACAAGGCTCCATTGGTGTTGAAAATGCTTTGACAGATCAAGATATCAGAGAAGCGGATGGCATTATTATTGCAGCGGATAAAGAAGTTTCTAAAGACCGTTTTATTGGGAAAAAAGTAATTATTACGGGCGTAAAAGAAGGGATTCGCAACCCGCATGAATTAATCAAAAGGATTCAAAATGGCGATGCACCAGTATATCGGGCGGAATTAAAATCAGCAGATGAAATCAAGGGACAACGTAAACAAAAAGAAAATCCGATATATAAACATTTAATGAATGGTGTATCCTATATGGTTCCGTTTATTGTTGTAGGAGGATTGCTGATCGCACTTGCTCTTACACTTGGCGGGGAACAGACACCTGGTGGAATTGTCATACCAGAAGATTCAATTTGGAAGCAGATTGAAAGTCTTGGTGGAACAGCCTTTATGTTTATGGTACCAATTCTAGCTGGATTTATTGCTGTTAGTATTGCAGACCGTCCAGGACTTGTACCAGGTATGATTGGGGGTTATATTGCAGCAAATGGCAGTTTTTATGGTAGTGAAGCTGGTGCAGGATTTATCGGCGGAATTATTGCTGGTTTCTTAGCAGGTTATATTGCATTAGGTATTAAAAAGATAAAAGTACCAAAAGCACTTCTACCAGTTATGCCAATTATTTTTATTCCAATCGTATCATCTGTTATTGTTGGACTATTATTTATTTTTGTTATAGGTGCTCCAGTAGCACAGGTTTTTGAAGGTTTAACTAGTATGCTTGCAGGAATGCAAGGAGCAAGTTCGATTTTATTAGCACTTATTCTAGGGGCAATGATCGCAGTAGATATGGGTGGTCCATTTAACAAAGTTGCTTTCTTATTTGGTTCTGCTATGATTGCAGAAGGAAATTATGACATTATGGGACCTATTGCAGTAGCAATCTGTATTCCACCAATTGGAATGGGTCTAGCTACATTTATTAATAAGAAAAAATACCTTCCGAATGAACGGGAAGCAGGTAAGGCATCTTTTACAATGGGACTGTTTGGTATAACAGAAGGAGCCATTCCGTTCGCGGCTCAAGATCCATTACGTGTAATTCCAAGTATTATGGCTGGTTCGATGGTTGGTGCTGTTATTGCGATGCTTGGAAATGTAGGGAATAAAGTAGCACATGGTGGTCCAATTGTTGCAGTATTAGGTGCAGTAGATAATGTAGCAATGTTCTTTATCGCAGCATTAGCTGGTGTTTTAGTAACAGCTTTTATGGTTAATGCATTGAAAAAAGAAGTGGCGGTTGATCTTCCTGTTAGTAAAGGGATGGAGAAAAGAGAAGTTGCGGCAACGATAGAAGAAACAAAAGAACCGATTGAAATAACCAAATTAACAGATATCGTAAGTGAAGATTTAATAACAACAAATTTAGTTGCAGAAACACAAGATGAAGTAATAGATGAGCTAATTCAAAAATTTGAAGATGCAGGAATCTTACATTCGAAGGAAGAGTACAAAAAGGCTATATTAGAGCGGGAAGCACAAAGCTCTACTGGATTAGGAATGAATATTGCGCTTCCTCATGGTAAGTCAAATGCAGTAAAACGCCCAGCAGTTGCCTTTGGTATTAAGCGGAATGGTGTAGACTGGAATAGTTTAGATGGGACAGATGCAAAATTAATCTTTATGATCGCTGTGCCAGAACAAAGCGCGGGAGACGCTCATTTGAAAATTTTACAAATGCTATCACGCAAATTAATGGATGAGAGTTATAGAGAAAAATTGCTTAAGGTAGGTTCTAAATCAGATGCAATTATTCTATTAGATGAAGTTCAATAATCGATAAAAAGTGTCAAACACTAAAGGAATATTTTCCAGGGTGTTTGGCACTTTTTAAATTACAAGTAAAACATTTCGTGACAAGAAGAATCTTTTTATGAGAAAATACTTTTAAAAAAGGAGGTTATGTCCATGTATAGTTTTAACAATGATTATAGTGAAGGGGCACATCCAAGAATTCTCCAAGCATTGGTAGAATCCAATTTACAACAAGAAATAGGGTATGGACAGGATTCCTTTACAAACAAAGCGGTGGAAGTTTTAAAAGAGAAAATGAATAGCGATGAGGTAGATGTTCATCTCTTAGTCGGTGGAACGCAAACAAATCTAATTGCAATCTCTGCCTTTTTAAGACCACATGAAGCAGCAATTGCAGCTTCCACTGGACATATTTTTGTCCACGAAACAGGAGCCATTGAAGCAACTGGACATAAAGTTATAACGGTTGATTCGGAAAATGGCAAGCTAACACCAGACTTGCTGCAAAATGTACTGGATGAGCATACAGATGAACATATGGTTAAGCCAAAGCTAGTATACATATCTAATTCAACAGAAATTGGAACCATTTATTCCAAACAAGAACTCGAACTATTAAGTGCATTTTGTCAAAAAAACAATTTGATTTTTTATATGGATGGAGCACGATTAGGATCTGCTCTATGTGCAAAGGACAATGATCTTCGTTTAAGTGATTTTCCAAAATTATTAGATGCCTTTTATATCGGTGGAACGAAAAACGGAGCATTAATGGGAGAAGCACTTGTGATAAAGAATGATTCCTTGAAGGAAGATTTTCGCTATCATATAAAGCAAAAGGGAGCAATGCTAGCTAAAGGAAGAGTGCTAGGAATCCAATTTTACGAACTATTTAAAGACAATCTTTTCTTCGAATTAGCGGAGCATGCTAATAAGATGGCGGAAAAATTACAAGTTGCATTGGAAGAGCAGGGATATTCTTTTTTAACGGATTCTTCCACAAATCAAGTATTTCCAATTGTTTCTACTAAGACAATTGCAGAATTACAAGAGAATTATCAATTCAATATTTGGCAAAAAATTGATAGCGAACATTCTGCGATTCGCCTTGTTACGTCATGGGCTACAAAAGAAGAAGAAGTGGATACTTTTATTACGAAAATGAAAATAAAGCTTGTTAAAAAATCAATAAGTTAGTTTATCTATGGCATACCGTTAAGAGAAATCGGTATGCCATATGTTTGTCCAGACAAAAAATAAGATTATGATCCAAAAATCAAATATATGATCCAAAAGCAAAGGGATATGATCCAAAACACAAATAGATGAAAACCCATCTCTAAATAACTATTTCCCCGATAATCCCTTTCGATCTATTGCTTCTGGCTGTTTCTCCATCCATCCATACTTAACCAAAAGTTTATAGCAAAATGCGCCTGCCTGCATGGCGTGGTTAAATACACTTTTATAATTGAGAATAATATCTGTTCTTAAGCTCGAACCAATGGCTGCTCCATAATACGAAAGAGCTGCATTTACTAATAATGCCGCATGAAACATCATTAATTTATCGGAAAAAGGGCTAATCGTGGAATCGGTAATTTCTGCATCCCATCTCTTGGGAATAGGTAAATTATCTTTTTGAAGTATTTCATCAAAGCTGTCTGCATCTTTCCCAGCTAATTTCACATTTTTTAACATGAAATTTCTTACTTCTTCTTTTTCCGCAACTTGACTAAAGGCAAGACTTAAAGAACGAACAAAGCCTGTTTTCTTCGAATTGAAGTGAAGATTGCTTATTTCAGACATATTTAGCGGTCTTTTGTCTCCAATTAAACTAGAAATAAAGCCTGTTGATTCAACAAATTCTACTTCATGTGGAGACGGAATGGTTGGAACACTAGAGAACTCTGGGTGAGTTTTAGCTAACTTGACGATCTTTTGGAACAATTCTTTTGATGTTACTGTACATTCAAAAAAATGATTTTGGACATCCTCTCGCTCTGCGTTTGTAATAGCTAATGTATAAGCAGAAATACCATGCATCGTCATCATTTTTGAATAAAATAGCAAAAATGAATCCGAAAATAGCCTTGAAGCATTAAGGTTTACATCATCTTCTGTAAATCCCTTCGGAAGCTTGAAGTTTGCTTTTGTAAAGAAATCTGTAATTTTAATAAGGTGGCTTTCAGCTAATCGTAACGAATAGACTAAAATAGATTTTATGTCTTCATTTTCCACTATTTTAAGAAAATATTTATACATACATACTGCCATACTATCCCCCATATACTGAAGCCAAAGTGCAGATACCTCGGCAGCGGTTAAGGTTGTCTTCTGTGTTTTCTCGCTACGCTTCAAAAGAAAAACCTCCAATTAAGCTAAGTTTACGTTTTGTAGTAGATTCTAAACTAATTTTAGTATGGCAATTATAAGCAAATTTATCCTATTTGAATATGTAGTCCAAAAGAGATATAGCGTAGAAATAAGGACTTAGACGTTTAATCGATGGAACTATTTAACTTTTAATTCGTATGTAGTTATATAAAGAAACGGAGAAAGGAAGACGAGCTATGTTCGGATTGGAAGGTATTTTTTGGTTAAAATTATTGATATTATTATTTGTCTTTCTTATTGCTAGTAATATATTTGATCTAGTTGCTAGAAAAATATTGAAATTAGAAAGGCGAAAATTTTTTTCTTATAACCATATAAATAAAGTACACGAACGAATCGATTGGGGTATAAGAATTGCTTTCATGTTTATCTTATTTACTGCCTTTGTAATAAATTATGCCTATAATCTGTGGTATTTACAGCCTTATTTTGTATTGCTTCTTTTCATTACTATTTCAGGACTTACACGTGCCCTAATAGAATTGAAGTATTTGGAGAATCGCAAGGAAGCGTTATTTACCATTCTGCAACTTGGTTTTCTGCTCCTATTGTTTAGTGGATTTGTGTGGTTAGCAACAACATCGTGGCTTGGATAAAACAATGGTTTAGTATGCAGGAAAGCATTTGTCATAATATCTGACAGTGTTTTCCTATTTTTTTTGGAGTGTTTGTTGACGATGAATCAATAGCTATGCTATGTATTATCGGAAGGTTCAGAAATGCCCCATGGAAAGCGAAGTGTATTTTAGACTGCGGGTATTAGCAACAGACTTTTTGAAACCTTCTTTCTAAAACGACAAAACACGAATAATAATGCGTCTACATTGCATAGATATTCGTGGTTATTACTAATTGAAATGCTTATGTCCCAGCCTCTTTTAACAGGTTTAAGGGAGGAACAGTATATAGTTTTATTGTAATGACCTCAAAAGTAGAGAGTGGAATTCACTTTCTACTTTTAACATCACTAGATAATGATAAAACTGCTCTAAGTTTGTTTATCTTGTAAGCCCGGCTGCTCTTTCTACTTGAGCTTGGTGTAATGGATCTGGTTTTCCATCTGCGTGGCGAGTTGAATTGGCAAAATAAACGTCAAAATGACCAGTAATCCCGTTATTTGCAATATATTCTCTTTCATGGGGCATAAAGCTCATACTAGCAGCAAGCTTTCTACCATCTATTTCAAGAATAACGGCACGAGTATTCCAGGAAAATCCACCCCAAATAGATTTTGCTATATTGGTATCAGAAGCTGATACTGTTTCACTATCTGCGTGGTTTGCTCCAATTGTTCGTTGAATATAGAAACTTTTCCCCGTTATTAAATCGGTTACTTTTGCTTTTTTTCCAATGGTGAAAATGTACTGAGCCTCTGTCCACCAATCTAAATATTCTCCATGGTTTGAGCTAACAACTTCTTTCACAGGAATATGATGGACAGGAATTGTTAATTTTTGTCCTATTGATAAAGTGTTATTCGTTGATAGATTATTTGCTCGTAAAAGCTCTAATTGAGGTATCCTATATTTTACACTTAAGTCCCATATATTATCTCCAGCGACAACTGTATGTGTCGTATAAGTAATCGTTTTGGCACTTGCTTGGGATGGAGCATTTAATCCGTCTGGAATTGACAGAGCTTGACCAATTTGTAATATATCTGATCTTAGCAGATTTGCAGAAAGAATAGAGTCTACCGTCACACTAAATTGTTTTGAAAGCAAAGAAAGCGTATCTCCAGATTTAACATAGTAAGTAAAAGTTTTTCTTTCTTCCGTAACTGTTTTGGAAGATTCGGATGCAGTGCTAGGAATTTGAAGTGTTTGTCCGATTTGCAATACATCGGAAGTTAAGTTATTGATGCTTTTTAAATCAGAAACGGACGTTCCAAATCGTTGTGCTACTGACCATAAATAATCCCCTGCAACAACTGTATAATTGGTAGTTGTTGGTTGAACAGGAGAAGGAGTAGGCGCATGTGTTGCGTTAGATGGAATAGCTAACACTTGGCCAACTCTTATAGCGTCAGATGTTAAACTGTTTGCTCTTTTCAAATCGTCAATCGTGATGCCAAAGTTTCTTGCAATCACGGATAAGCTATCCCCTGCAACAACTGTATAATTACTAGTTGTAGGTGTTACAGGTTGTGTGGGAGAAGGAGCAGGCGCATGTGTTGCGTTAGATGGAATAGCTAAGACTTGGCCAACTCTTATAGCGTCAGATATTAAACTGTTTGCTCTTTTCAAATCGTCAATCGTGATGCCAAAGTTTCTTGCAATCACGGATAAGCTATCCCCTGCAACAACTGTATAATTACTAGTTGTAGGTGTTGCAGGTTGTGTGGGAGAAGGAGTAGGCGCATGTGTTGCGCTAGATGGAATAGCTAACACTTGGCCAACTCTTATTACGTCAGATGTTAAATTATTTTCTTTTTTCAAATCGTTAATCGTAACGCCGAGGTTTCTTGCGATAACAGATAAACTATCACCGGCAAGTACAGTGTAATGATTAGCTGTAGATGGTGGAGTAGGTGTTGCCGGTTCATTACTTTGCACTGTTGTTTGCTCTCCAAAAATCATAGGGATAATGAGAGTTTGACCTAGGCGCGTGTTATCACTAGTTAAATTATTAGCCTGCCTTATTCCATCAACCGTTGTGTTATAGTTTTTGGCAAGAACGGTTAGGTAATCACCTGTATTCACTGTATGAAATGATTTTGGAATGATTAGTTGTTGATTAACCTGTAGAACATCTGATGAAAGTTTATTTGCTCTTTTAATATTGTCAACAGTGGTGTTGTATTTTTGGGATAAATTCCATAATGTATCATTATTCTTGGTACTGTAATAAATCGAATTACTTTGTACGGAATAATTGGAAGGAGAAGCTGCTTTTGCAGAAGTGATTTCTCCCATTAATGGAATAGTAGTTACGGCGATTCCGCCAATTATAACCTTAGCTACCTTTACTTTAATGGCAGGGTATCTTTCTTTAATGATAGATTTTGCAATTTCTACAATATCTTTCTTATCTTTAGGAATACTGCCGAATTCCTCAGCAAATTCAGATAAATGATCCGCGATATAAATAATTAATTCATATTCATCGCTAGTAGAATTTATTTTTTTTAGTTCGAATTTTTGATAGTCCATGTGTTCACTCCTTTTATAACTTATATATAGTTTTTTTATAAGTTATAAAAATATGCATCTGCTTTCAACGAAGGATTATAAAGGAAAGGTTGAAACGCATTTCCCTCAATTTCTTCTGTTAATTAATGATTAGAAATTATTGTCGAATATCATCGAGTTAATAAGATTTAGTAGCTTCAATTGTGAATTTCAAGAAGGAGGCGTCTTTCCTTTATAGTCAGTTGTTATTGGTAGAGGTATTTTTGGCGTTTCGAAGATATTTTCTAATAAATCTTTTTAAAAAAGATTTATTGAAATATCATTTGCAAGAAGTCTTTAGAAAACTTTTGCAAAATAAAAATTTGAATGAAAAAATTTAATATTCTATTGAAAGTAAAGGTGATGTGATATAAACTAACATATAGTGACAAAAAGCGGCAAAAACTATTGATTCTAATAGGTATTTATACATAAATAAATAAATCTTGTATACAGTAAGTTTTAGGGGAGGAAATGATGGAAGATTCGAGAGTGGTTGAGATTGCTGAAAAAGCGAAGGAATGGACGCTGGAGGCTGGAGCTCGTCTAAACTTATCTCACCAAGAAAAGTTAAATGTAGAATATAAAACATCTGCTGCTGACATCGTTACACAAAAGGATAAAGAAATTGAACAATTTTTTATCGGGAATATAAAGACGACCTATCCAGGACATTATGTTTTAGGAGAAGAAGGCTTATCAGATGTATTGCCAACAGATACTCAAAATGGAGTTGTTTGGATTATTGACCCAATAGATGGTACAACAAATTTTGTTCATCAGAATCTGAATTATGCTATTTCTGTTGCAGTTTATATAGAAGGAGAACCAAGCATTGGTTATATTTATGATCCAATTAAAAAGGAACTGTTTTCTGCGATAAAAAATCAGGGAGCTTTTCTAAATGATCAGCCCTTATCTACTTTAACTTCTTGTGGGATAGAAGAAGCAGTAATATGTTTCAACCATTTGTGGCTTGTTCCAAATGAAAAAGTAGACTATGAAAAAATGCAACGCCTAGTAAGTGATGTAAGAGGTGTTCGTTATCTTGGCTCTGCAGCATTAGAGATGGCATATGTGGCTTGTGGAAGATTAGACTCTTCTTTGGATTTTAGACTATCTCCATGGGATATTGCAGCAGGTTTAGTCATTTTGAATGAAGTAGGTGCTGAAATGACGACTTTGGAAAACCAAACCATTAATGTGTATACGAAATCATCTACTATATTTTCTAGACCAGGAATTCATCAATATATTCTTGAGTATCTATCTTAAAAATCGTAGGTCTCTATTAAATTGAATATTCTGAAAAAAAGATAATATAATATTTCGTTTAGCTAAACGAAATATTAGGTAATTGACAGTCTTTCTTAATTACTATTATCACCTTTATAACAGTATTAATATTTCTCTTTTGTAATAAAAATGGACTTTATCCATTTTTATATAAATTTTATCCATTACTACAATTTGAACAGGGGGGGGACAATCTTTTAGTATGTATCTACATACTCATACTAAAAGCTACTTTTTTTATCGGTTTTTTGCAGTTGTTTTCTTTTATTTATTACACTATCTATTAAGAAAAGAGGGCTAAGAAATTGAAAAAGACATTATTTTCACTAGTTATGGTATTAATGCTTGTAGCACTAACCGCATGTAGTGGGGGAGAAAAGAACGAAAGTAGCAAGAGCAATGGAAATGACGGAGAAATTAAGGAACTGACTTTAGGGTTTATTCCATCACAAGAGGCAGATAAAATTGCTGATACAGTAGAACCACTTGAGAAAAAACTTTCAGAAGAACTTGGAATTCCAGTTAAAGCAGAAGTTATGATTGACTTCGTTGGATTAGTAGAAGGTATGAGAACGGGAAAAATTGATATTGGATTTCTAAATCCATTTGGATTTGTTCAAGCAGAAGATCGTGCCAATGTTGATGTTTTATTAAAAGCGATTCGTAATGGTGGCGATACATATGTTGCTCAATACGTTGTTCCAGCAGATTCTAAAATTAATTCGGTTGAAGATTTAGTAAATACAGAAGGTCTTGTTTGGGCTTATGCAGATACATTATCTACTTCTGGATATTTATTCCCAGCTTCACAATTAATGGATATGGGTGTTAAAGATTTATCTACACATTTTCAGCATTCAGTAGTTGGCGGACATGATAATGCGATTCTTTCATTACTTGATGGACAAGCTGATTTTGCAACTACATTTGATGATGCCCGTGATACAGTAGAGGGTGACTATCCTACAGTTAAAGAGGACTTAAAGGTTATCGGTCATACAGATCCAATTCCAAACGATACATTATCTGTTCGTAGTGACCTGCCAGATGAGTGGAAACAAAAGATTAAAGATGCATTCCTAGCATTTAATGATGATGAAGAAATGATGACAATTATGCATGATGTATATACTTGGGATGGTATTGCAGAAGCTAAATCAGAAGATTATGAAATCGTAAGAGAAGTATACAGCAAGTTCGAAGATGAGTTATCTGAATAATATAGAGTAATGTAAAAAAGGAGGCGGAGTTTACCTCCTTTTTTACAAGTAAGTAAATGCAGAGGAGATTCTTTAGATGATTGAATTTAAAAATGTATCTTTAACTTACCCAAATGGTCATCAAGGACTAAAAAATGTTAATTTAACGATAAATGATGGAGAGTTTATCGTTGTTGTTGGATTATCAGGTGCAGGAAAGTCTACTTTAATAAGAAGTATTAACCAATTAGTGAAACCTACAGAAGGAGAACTAATAATTAATGGGAAAGATACTTTAAAGTATAATGAACGGCAATTAAAAGAAGTACGCAGAAATATTGGAATGATTTTCCAAAACTACAATCTAGTAAAAAGAATGTCAGTGCTTCGCAATGTGTTAACTGGAAGTCTTGGTAGAACGGGTACATTTAACAGCCTATTTGGGTTATTTTCAAAGGAAGATAAGGCATTGGCAATGAGTAGTCTTGCAAGAGTGGGGATTGACGATAAAGCGTACCGAAGAGCAGATCAACTTAGTGGTGGACAACAACAGCGTGTTAGTATCGCTAGAGCACTTACGCAAAAACCAAACGTCATCTTAGCAGATGAGCCGGTTGCAAGTTTAGACCCGCCGACCTCTCATACAGTAATGAAAGATTTAAAGAAAATTAATAAAGAAGACGGAATTACAACGATTATTAACCTTCACTTTATTGATATGGCAATGGAATATGCTGACCGTATCATTGGCATGCGTGAAGGGGAAGTAGTATTTGATGGACCTGTTAGTGAAGTAAGTGAAAAAACATTTGAAGAGATCTATGGTCGTCCAATTAAAGAAGATGACATTATAGGAGCTGAAAAATAATGTCGAAGCAAAAGAAGAAAGAGTTAGTGGATAATGGGAATATTGCTGTATTCCATTCAAAGACGAAAGTAACAATAACTTATATCCTTATTATTGTAATAGGCTTATATATAGCTTCTGCATTTTACACGGAAGCTTATCCGAATCTGATTATTGCTGGAATGCCAGTTGTTATAGATTTTGTTATTTATGATTTTTTTCCGCCTAACTTAAAGTATATTTCTACCGTTTTGAAAGCATTAATCGAAACGTGGAATATGGCGTTATTGAGTACAACACTTTCGGTTATTATTGCATTGCCGATAAGTTTTCTTGCTGCTGCAAATATCAATAAGAATAAAGTGTTTTATCAAATTGTGCGTTTTCTTTTAAATATCATCCGTACGATACCAGAGCTTATTTTAGCAGTTCTTCTTGTTGCTTTTATGGGAATTGGTATTATTTCTGGTATTGGAGCATTGTTTATTTTTTCACTAGGAATACTTGCAAAGCTTGTTAGTGAAACGATCGAAGCGATTGATCCAAACCCGCTTGAAGCAATTCGAGCTACTGGTGCTAACACCATTCAAGTAATTAGATATGCTGTAATACCACAAATTTTGCCACAGTACACTTCTTACGCATTATATGTGTTAGAAATAAATGTGCGTGCTTCTGTTATTTTAGGGTTTGTTGGAGCTGGTGGAATTGGGATTATATTAAAACAGCAAACAAGTCTATTTAATTATGGAAATGTGTCAACTATTATTCTTATGACATTTATTGCGGTCACTATCATTGACTTTGTAAGTAGTCGTGTAAGGGAGCGTTTATTATAATGACTAAAAATACTATCATACAAAAGCCAAGAAAAGACAGGATGTTTTGGATTAGAACAACTATTTCTGCTGTCATCCTTGTTTTTCTTTACTATATTGCCCTGACTACAACAGATTTGACATATAGAGGATCAACTTTGAGTCCAGGTGCATTACTGCAACGTCTATTTTGGAATCCGTTCTTTGATGATGCTGTTTTAGAGAAGGTGCCTGAATACATAGCCTATATGATTGAAACATTAGCAATCGCATATGCAGGAGCAGTTATTGGAGCAATTTTAGCGATTCCATTTGGATTCTTAGCTGCTTCCAATATTTCGAAGTTTTCCTATATTGGAAAATGGATTTTAAATGCTATTCGTGCATTTCCAGAGGTAATGTTTGCGATTATCTTTGTCGCTGCGGTTGGAATGGGACCATTTGCTGGAGTGCTTGCGATTGGGATTAACTCCATTGGAATGCTTGGGAAATTGTATTCAGAAGTTATTGAATCAATCGATATGAGTGTGCTTGAATCATTTAAAGCTAATGGTGCAGGAAGACTGCAAACGATTTGGTATGGGGTAATACCGCAGATTATTCCTGAATTTGCTTCATATGCTATTTATCGCTATGAAATTGATGTGCGTTCATCTACTGTACTTGGGGTAGTTGGTGCAGGCGGAATTGGTACACCTCTTATCATTGCTGCAATGCAGCGTAGCTGGGAACGAGTTGGGATGATGTTAATTATTATCATTGTTGTTGTTTCTGTCATTGACTTTATTAGTAGTAGAATTCGTAGAAGACTTGTATAATTTAGTTCATAAAAGGTGTTAGGTAGTGCATTAGATAATTATCTTTTGTAGTGTCAGACATCTTTTTCTTTACTTTTACCTAAGGAAATATTCTGTGATCCTTCAATAAAACCAAATTCTCGCTCTACACTTTCTCTTACATCAAGTAAATATCCACCGTATTGGACAATTTGTTAGGTCAAATATTTTAACAATAGAAGTACCTAATGTCCCTTCGTACTTTTCTCTTTTTCCCATTATATTATTTGCCGCAATTCTCCCTTGGCGATTTGCCGGTCCTACTAATGGGATCATTGTCTTTTTTTATCCAGAAGACTCCATCTGATTTGTGTTGCGGGCGTAAGCCCAACAAATCAGGTGGAGATGAATGGCCGTCAGCCAATAGGCTGAACAATTTTGTGTGGTTCCTATCATTTTTTTGCTATCTAATGAGCTATCATTGGCCTATTTTTGTTGTTAAATAATATAATCAGTCATAGATGGGAAGTGGATTAATTTGACAACAAAATTAGATAATAATAACCACTCAGTATTCTCACTCTACTATCATTTGGTTTTGGTTACAAAATATCGTAAAAAAGCACGGAATAATGAGATTTCAGCTTATCTAAAAGATTCGTCCGATTGTTAGAACCAAAAGGAATTACCGTAGAAGAATGGAACCATTATAGCGACCACATTCCTATTTTGTTTCGCTCTGTTCCTAATATCGACTTATCAAAAGCAATAAATAGTTACAAGAGCGTTAGTTCTCGATTTGTAAAACGTGATTTCCCACAGATAAAACTAGATATAGTATAATTTAATCAAGTATAATGAAACGATTAATAATGGTTGATTAAAAATACTTGTCGAATGGAAGGAGCATTTTCTTTGGAATATAATGATCAATTAAAAAATAGAGTGAAACGAATGGAAGGACAACTAAGAGGCATTCTGAAAATGATGGAGGAGAATAAGGATTGTAAGGAAGTAATAACACAGCTATCAGCGGTTCGTTCAGCAGTAGATCGAACAATGGGAGTAATTGTTAGCACTAACCTAGTAGATTGTGTAGTAGAAGCAGAAAAAAACGGAGAAAGAATGGACGAGGTTATAAAAGAAGCTGTTAACCTGTTAGTAAAAAGTAGATGATAAAAAGATAAAAGCTCTAAAATAAAGTGAAGCTTCCAACAATGAGGGATTTCCTTCATCCCCCGCGGATGGTTAGTGGAACCAGTCGGGCCTTTAGGACACCCACATATCTTCCTCAAAATTTCGTAAGTAAGAGGTGGAAGTCTTAATATTTTTGGGAGGAATAATACTATGAAGGAAATAACATCTAATGAACTAAATCGAAAATTATCAAGCGGTGAGAAAGTATCCATTATTGATGTACGTGAACCAGCTGAAGTGGCTACAGGGAAAATTCCTGGCGCAATGAATATCTCCTTACGATTACTTGAATTTCGAATGCATGAATTAGATAAGCAAATAGAATATTATATCGTGTGCCAAGCAGGTGGAAGAAGTACTCAGGCCGCTCAATTATGATCGAAAAATGGTTTTCGTGTAGTAAATATGATTGATGGGATGCAGAGCTGGGGTGGGAAAGTAGTCTAAGGTAATTAAAAAACAGGAAGCGAGATAAATTCGTGCTATCCTGTTTTTTATTTTGCTATTTTTAAAAAGCTTTGGGAAATTTAATGGGAGAATTTAAAGACAGCTTGTCCTTATAAGAACGATAGGCAATAAGGATTTGATCCTTTGTGCTAGCATCTAATTGTAAAATATAATTGCCATTTGTCTCTAAATAGTAATGAATGCCATTTTCTTGCAAATGGCTGAAGTAATAATAATTCCCCAATAAATATTTGCATTCTGTTTTTGTCTCCTTATGCTCTTTTATAAATTCTGCAAGTTGATTCATGGAGACAGAGGATTCACCGGTTAGTGTGAGGAAACCTTTGCGTACTGAATCAGTAGCATGTGCAATCGAATCTTTTACTTTTGTGACCATTTTATCGAAATTGCTACTCATTTCTACCTCCAAACAATTCCTAAGATTTATCAAACATAGCGGTCAGCTCCACTTTTCTGTAAATTTATTGTTTAAATGTTTGATTAAATTTTGCCAATTCAGGGTCTTTTTTTAATTGCTTAACATGAAAGGCAGTTGTTTCTGCGCCAGTGTCTCTACTTATTCCTAATTGGTCTCCATCAGCATCTGCAATAACTCCTTCTCTTGGTCCATCCATATTAGGATCCACATTAACATGAGCTTGATCTCTTGGCATCATAACACCTCCTATTGTTAGGATGGATTAAAATAAGAAAATAATCCATGTTTTTCTGAATCAAAAAACACTAGCTTTTCACAAGATAGGGTGAATCCATTTGTAATTATTATTGCCATATTATTTTCATTTTTTAAGCGCATAGTTTAATCAGCTTTTACCATACTAATCCTGTTGTTGAATTATATTTACAGGAGGAGATTATTTTGTTGCAAAATGGACAACAAGTACATCAAAATATGCAAACGGGGCAAGTTCCACAGGCGATGAATCATGGTGGTCATGAAATGTTTGATGTGCATGAAGTATTAGCTGGAGCAATTAATACGATGAATTTGTATAAACTGTTAGCAGAACATGTTCAGGATCCTGAATTACGTGATATTCATAACAGACAATACCAATTTATCCAAGAAGAATACAATTTAACATTGGAGTGTTTTCAATCTGGACAACCTCCAGCTAAAAGAACAGAGCCATATATGATGAAAGAAAATAATGATTTCATCTTTGGTATGACGCAAATGCCACCATCTAAACCAATTCAAAATGTCACTGAAATGAGTGATCAGCATGTGGCAGCAGCAATGCTAAATGCACTAAAGGCATCTGCTTCTATGAAAACGATGGCAGCAGCAGAGACAACCAATCCGGTAGTACGTCGTGTCATTGCAGCGTCTATACCAAACTGTCTTGAAATGGCTTATGAAGTCTCCTTATATCAAAACAAGCATCATTATTATCAAGTGCCACAATTAGCTGCACAAGATATGCAGCAAATATTAAACGGATTTGCACCTGCTCAAGGTATGCCGATGCAACAGCAAATGAATATGAATAATAATATGCATTAATCGCCTATTGAGAAGAAGTTGCCTCAGATTTCTGAGGCAACTTCATTTCAGTATAAGAAAAGAAAAGGGAGCATATTCTATATGAAAAAAATAGCAATTATATTCTTCTTTCTATTTATACTTTTCCCATCTTACTCTGTATTTGCTGAACAAAAGGTTCCAATCTTAGTTTATCATTCCATTGATGAGTTTCACGGACAAGGTTCAAAGGAATTATATGTTTCTCCTGACAATTTTGAAAAACAAATGAAGTATTTGCGCGACCATGGTTTTAGTTTGTTAACATTTGAAAGATGGCAGGATATTCATAAAGTAAAAAAGCCGATTTTTATTACTTTGGATGATGGCTATAAAAATAATGTAAATGTATATGATATTTTTCAAAGGGTTAAGAATAATCAGTTTGTCCCTACAGCAACGATATTTGTTATATCAGATTTTATTGGGAATACGAATCGTCTATCTAGTAAAGATTTGAAGAGTCTGTCCGATTCGGGATTATTTTCTATTCAATCCCATACTGCCACACATCCTGATTTAACAAAAACATCAGATTTTTATCATGAACTCAAAGATTCAAAAGAAAAAATCGAGAAAATTACAGGTAAAGTAGTTAATGTCCTTTCTTATCCATATGGTAATACCGATTCTAAAGTCATAAAAGAGGTAAAGAAGTATTACTTTTGGGGATTAACAACAACACCTGAACTCTATAGTGAAAAGGGGATAAAGGATGAACGGTATCTATTGCCTCGAAAATATATTAAGTATTCAACTACACAGGAGGAGTTTGTTGAAATAGTGGAAGGAAGATAAGTTAAGGTTCCTATTAGGAGGGATTATCATTTTATGGGTGGTAGGGCAAAACTTTAGGATAATATCGATTATTGGCGGTTTTTGTCATTTTATTTCCCGGGAAAGCAATGGACTGTCTTTCTTGTACAATCAAGTTATAGAAAATCAGTCCCATACGTTTACTTCATCCCAATATTCGCTTTGACAATCACTTCTGCGTATTTCTTCACATCTAGTATATTGGATGATTGGATGGAAGTGTTCCGATAAATGCTCCTAAGAAACCAGCTGGAATTGAAACAATGGTCGGATTTGTTAAAGGGAATATAGCAGTTTCAGTTAAAAAAGCGACGCTAGGCTCTGGATTGAGTATACTAGGACTAATTGCAACCAATACTAATGCCGAAATTAATCCAGTTATTACACCTGTTATAGCATTTGTAGTGTTAAAATTTCCTAACGTCTTGTAATGGTGATAATTGGTACGTTGGCACTTGCTGCTACGCAGATGCAAGGGATACGAGAAAGGCTACATTCTTTTTTGAGCAAATAGTGCAAGTGCGATTGAAAGAATGGCTACTGCAAAGGAAGAATAGGGTGCTGGTTTTCTGTAACCTTGCCTTTTTTTATTTGAATTTAGCAAGGACGGGGAAGAATGCATATATCCATGTCCAAGTAATAGATTCTATCGATGGAATATTTTAACAAATTACTCATCTACTTTCCCCCTTTGAAGATATATTATTTTCCAATATACAATAGTGCAAAAACTTTAAAGAAGATTAGCATGGTTCTTCCTCTTTAAATGTGAGCGTTTAAATTATGTGAAAATGCATATTCTAGCTGAAATAAAGGGCCACTTGAAAAAATGATTACGGGTTGCGATAGAAAGGTGTGCTAACAATTTTATTAGATCATAATTCTAGACACTTTCTCTATTTTAAGATTTCTTCCATTGTTTATTTTTTTCCTATCTGGGGTACATCTTTACGGAACAGTAAATAAGAAAAGTCGTAAGGAGGAGATATCGTCATGTTTCGTCATCAAAAAGAATTACAGTTTGAAGTGAAAGTGGACAAGCCAGATCCAATGTTAGCACGTCAAATCCAAGAGGTACTTGGAGGTCAATTCGGGGAAATGACAGTTATGATGCAATATCTTTTCCAAGGTTTTAACTGTCGAGGAGAAGAAAAATATAAGGATATGCTAATGGATATCGGGACAGAGGAGATTGGCCATGTGGAAATGCTGTGTTCTCTCATAAGTCAGCTTCTAGATGGAGCGTCACCTGAGGATCAAGCGGAAGCTGCAAAAGATCCAGCAGTTGCCGCCATTATGGGTGGAATTAATCCGCAGCATCTGCTTGTAAGTGGTTTGGGTGGCATGCCTACTAATTCAAATGGGGTACCGTGGAATGGTTCTTATATTGTAGCAAGTGGGAATCTATTAGCAGATATGCGTTCCAATCTTCATGCAGAAAGCCAAGGTCGTCTGCAGGTGGCAAGATTGTACCATATGACAACAGATGAGGGAGTTAAAGCAACATTTAGAAAAATGTTAGCACGTGACCGTTACCACCAGTATCAATGGATGGCAGCAATAGAGGAACTAGAAGTGAAAAATGGTGTGGTCGTTCCAGCAACCTTCCCACCAGAAGCAGAAAAAGAATCGCAGCCAGAAGCTTATGAATTTTGGAATCTATCAGAAGGAGATGCTTCTTCTGAAGGCTTATGGGCAACAGGAAGTGCACAAGATGGTACTGGTGACTTCGTTTATGTAAAAGAACCGGTTCCAAAAGGACAAGATCCAAGTAATCCTATTCCTTCCGAATCGTTGCATCATGATTTGAATATTAAAAAGTAAGATGAATAATAAAAATAGACGTAAGCTATTATTACAAAAAAGTAGCTTACGTCTATTTTTTGTTTCTTCTAGTATTCTCTTTAGAAATAGTGTAGAATTACTAGAAAAGTTTTAAATAATCACAAGAATTAAAATTTTGTGTATTTCCGAATGCTTGTTTTCATGTTACATTTATTTATAACTAAGCAAGGTGTGGAAATTAGTTTTGTATGATCCACAAAGGAGATTTTTCTATACATAATAATTATTTGTTTTTTTAGAAAAATCTAAAATAAAAAAGAGAGAAGAAATTTACGGAGGTAGGATTCAAATGACAAAAACGATTATTAAGGCACCATTTAGAGCAGATCATGTAGGCAGTTTGCTTCGTCCGCAATCGATTCATGATGCTAGAAAGAAGTTTGCTGATGGAGTTATTACCGCAGAAGAGCTACGTGCAGTAGAAACAGAAGAAATCAAACGAATTGTCGACAAACAAATAGAAGTTGGTCTTCAAGCAGTAACGGATGGTGAGTTTCGCCGCCGCTTCTGGCATACTGATTTTATGGAGCATTTAAATGGCGTAGAAGGTTATGTACCTGACCATGGTTATAAATTTAATGGGGTTGAAACTGAAGCATATGATGTACGTGTTACAGGAAAAGTATCTTTTAATCCTGATCATCCTCATCTTAAAGATTTTAAGGAATTCTATGAGATTGTTGGAGACCGTGCCGTTGCAAAAATGACTATTCCAAGTCCAAATCAACTTTTCAATGCAGGAATCCGTAATGAAGAAATCTATCCGGAGATTGAAGATTATGCAAACGATATTATCCAAGCTTATCGTGAAGCGGTTCAAGCATTTTATGAGGCTGGGTGTCGTTATTTACAATTTGACGATGTATATATTGCTGGACTTTGTGCTCCAGAATTACCATTTGCAAAAAGTGAGTTAGAAAGACAAGAATTAATCGATTTAGCTTTACGTGTAGTCAATGGTGTTTTAGAAGGAAAACCAGAGGATTTAATCGTGACAACACATCTATGCCGTGGAAACTATCAATCTACTTGGGCATTTGAAGGTCCATATGACAAAATTGCGCCTAGCTTCTTTGCGAAGGAAAAAGTAGATGGTTTCTTCTTAGAGTATGATGATGAGCGCTCCGGTGGTTTCAAACCGCTTGAGTTTGTACCAAATGGTGGAGCGCAAGTAGTTTTAGGTGTATTCACTTCAAAAACGGGAGAATTAGAAGATAAAGAAGCTATCAAAGCACGTGTAGAAGAAGCTTCTAAATACGTTTCCCTAGAGCAGATTTGTATCAGTCCACAATGTGGATTTGCTTCCACTCATCATGGAAATATACTAACAGAAGAAGAACAATGGAATAAATTGAAATACATTGTTGATGTTGCCAAAGAGATTTGGGGATAATAAGAAGAGAGAAGAAAACAGGTATCAAACCAATTGGTACCTGTTTTCTTTTTGATGGTTTCGAAAACCCCTGGCTATGCCGGGGGTTCCGGAGAGCTTATAGCGAGGTAACAAAAAAACCTCCTTTCATGGTAGGATAAAGTTGGTTTCCCGACCACTTTATCTCACGCAAGAAGGAGGTATGCCCTTATGAAGGACATGAACAGTTTAGCACATACAACATGGAATTGTAAGTACCACATAGTCTTTGCCCCAAAATACAGAAGGCAAATTATATATGGCAAATACAAAAAGAGTATTGGACAAATCATAAGAGAGCTATGTGAAAGAAAAGGTGTTATCATACATGAAGCAAATGCCTGTCCGGATCATATCCATATGTTGGTTAGTATCCCACCAAAATTAAGTGTATCGCAGTTCATGGGTTACTTAAAAGGAAAAAGTAGCCTGATGATATTTGATCGACATGCGAATTTGAAATATCGCTATGGGAATCGGAAATTTTGGTGTCGTGGTTTCTACGTTGATACCGTGGGGAGAAATAAGAAACAAATACAAGAATATATAAGAAATCAGCTGAAAGAAGATTATATGGCTGATCAGCTAACGTTGTTCGAAGAATTCGATCCGTTCACGGGTGAGAAAAATCGGAAGTAAATAAAGAAATTCTTTAGAATTGGTGAGTGAATGTGGTGCAGAAGGGAAACCTTTTCAGTGGGCCTTTAAGGCCGAGGCCGGTAAGAGAGGCTTTTAGCCGCAGAGCAAACCACCAGTTCACACTGGTGGTTTTGATTTTAAATAGAATTACATCATTCATCATTATTTAATACATCCCTCTTACCCTATGGAAAAAGCAAAAGGAAAGAAGTTAAGATCTGTATTTTGTGCTGGAAACTTCAGTACTTATATTCGAACGATAAAAATGCTACCACAATCTTTCTCACTCTCTACATAAATCTCTCCATGACATAGTTCCACAATCCTTTTTACAAGAGCTAGTCCTAGTCCATTTCCCGATTTGGAATGAGAGGTATCCCCTTGATAGAATTTATCGAAAAGATGTGCTTTAGTGCGATTATCCATTCCAGGACCATTATCTTGAATCGAAAAGCGAATTCCATCCTTCGCGTTTGTAAGGGTTAATTGGATTGTTCCACCTATATTAGAAAACTTAATAGCATTATCCAAAAGGTTAAGCCAAATTTGTTGGGTTAAATCTTCATTCCCACTATAAGTCACCTCATCCAATTCCACATGAATGATCATTTCTTTCGTAGACCATTTTGGCTCCATTAACACAATTGTTTTTCGTATTTGCTCATCTAGTCTAAATGGCGTTTTATCGGTAATAATCTCAAGATTTTCATACTTTGAAAGTGCCAGTACATTCGTAGAAAGTGCCGCTAACCGCTCCGACTCGGTTATGATAATATCTAGGTATTCTTGTCGCTCTTCTTCTGTTAAATTATTTTCTTTTAGTAACTTTGCAAACCCGCGTAACGATACAATAGGGGTTTTGAATTCATGTGAAAAATTATTTACAAAGTCACTCCGTAATGTTTCAATTCCGGAAAGCTCTTGTGTCATTTTATTAAAGCTTTGAGATAATTCTTCTAATTCTCCTATCCCTTTTATGTTTACTTGCACAGAAAAATCTCCATCAGCAACTTTATGAGTTGCATCGATTACGGTTCGAATTGGATTTAATGCTTTTTTACTGAGAAAGGCTGTTAGGGAAGTTCCAAGTAATATGCAGAAGCCTAAAAAAGCGATTAACGGAAATAACGGAAGCTGACTATTCTTTGAGATAATTCCTAAATGCTGTAAGGCAAAAGTGATCACGGCAGCTACCAATACCGTTGCCACAATTACACCAAATACAAACATAACTAATGTAATAGCAAGACTTAATCGTTTGGTAAAGAAATCTCTCATCCTTTTTTCACTGCCTTATAGCCTAGTCCTCGAACAGTCATAATTTCAAATTCTGGAATATCTCGCAATCGGTCTCTTAATCGGTTTATATGAACGTTAAGTGTGCGGTCATCTGTTTCAGATTCCATGCCCCAAATTTCGTCCATGAGCTGAATGCGTGTAAAAATCATATTCGGATAGGATAGTAGTTTGAACAATAAGAAAAATTCTTTAGGTGGCAACGTGATAACGAAATCGTCCCGAGATACAGTAAGTGCATCATAATCAAGTACCGTTTTGCCAACTGTAAGCTTGTGTTCATTAGCAATTTTAGCTCTGCGTAAAAGGGCTTTAATACGAAGCACCATTTCTTCTTCATCCACAGGTTTAGTCATATAATCATCTGTCCCGACAAGAAACCCTTTCCTTTTATCTGCCGGTTCTTGTTTGGCAGTAACCATTAATATAGGAAGAGTCTCCCATGATTGTCTTAGCTGTCGCGTTAATTCATAGCCATCCATTTTCGGCATCATTAAATCAAGAACTGCTAAATCAATGTGTTCTTTTTCCATGACACGAAGAGCTTCGATTCCATCCTGAGCATCATAGGTTTGATAGCCATATTGTTTTAATACAGCACACATTAATTTTCTTGTATTTTTATCATCTTCCACTACTAATATTTTAAACATCAAATGCCTCCATACGTATAATTTATCCCTATTTTAAAAGCAAAAGATAAACTGAAAATAAATATTCCGAAGTTTATATTCAGTTTACTTTACAACGTTATACTAAGAAACATAAATAAGAAAGTCTATGTTTTGTATAGAAATAAATAAATTTTTGAGTGAATACATTGTACGATGGAAAAAGGGGAGAAAGTATTGATGGGTTACTCCATTTTATTTAGTTATTATGAAGTAGTAGGAGAAGAAGCGCATTTGATCGATGAATACAAATTGCCCTATGAGGAACGGAAAGAAAGCCTAGAAACATTGTTAAGTCATCAAAATTACGAATTTATTGGGAATGTTGATTTGTGGGGGATTCGCACGAACAGCTTTATGAGTATTGCTGAAATTATTAAGAATTGAAACGGGATATAATTTGATAGAATAGATGAATTTTTTTGGCTATAGATTCCATATATGGCAGCTATTAGTATCTTCTAATAATTTAACTTATATTGTCACAATAAATTCTGGAGCAGCTGGTAAAACTTTTTATAAACATTCGATCATAAGAGGGGCATCTTTTTCTTCAAGCCAATCTCTTTGAAATTTATTTCCGCAATAAACGGTTGCAAGATTGTTTTCTAAACTTAGAAAGGGATGGATACTTATAAAGAGTATTGGCACCAATAAAATCCTTGTTAACTAAGGCTTGCTCAATATGTTGTTTTCTATAGCTTTATAGGATTCTGCAATAGGATTATTATTATCCTATTTTATTTTGTAGAAGTTCATTAACTTGAAAGGAAGATAATGTCGGTATAATCGATTTTAACTCCAATAAATCATCAATAACGATAGCTGCTTGGCTGAGTTCATCTTCTTTAGCAAAATCAAAATTACAACCAATAGAAACTAAACCATTCTCTTTGGCAGCCCTAATATCAGACAGACGGTCACCGACAACAGCTGCACTAGTTATTCCGTGCTTGTCTATGATACTACGAACAAGGTCTGATTTATTCAGTGATTCAATTAGTTGAATACTACATGTTTCTGTTAGCCAATTATTCAATTGGTAGTATTCTACAATAGCCTGTAAATATTCTGTTAAACCATTGCTAGCTATGTAAATAGAAAAGTTATTTTCTTTCAGATAGGAGAAAACTTCTTTTACATTTGGATATAAAGCACCTTTCCCATTCTTTATATTTGTAACCAATCGTTGAAGAAAATAAGCATCTGTTTGTTCTCTTAACTCGATGGAATGATTAGGCAATAATGTTTCCCAAACGATTGGTAATGGAACACCCATAATTTCACGATATTTATCAATTGGGGTTGCTCCTTCCCAATGCTGAAGGGAGCGTAGGTGATTAAAAGTATCATCAAGGGATATTTCTAAAATCTTTTCTGTTTGAAAAAGTGTGCCATCCATATCAAATATTAGTGCTTGAGACATTTCGTTCTCCCCTTTTTGAAGTGCTTTTTGTTACTAAGGTAAATTTTAGCATAAAATTCCAATGGTGTTTTAACTTCATTTAACTAGTTTGATGTGTAATAATAAAGTAAACCGTGGATGAAATTTCATATTTTAGTTAAAAATAACACTAAGTTATTACTCCTTTGTATTCATATGAAGGAAAATAAGGTGAATTAATTATGGATAATTTTACTAATGATAATACAGCTAGAAGGTTTAGGGCGCATGTTAGTGTTCTCGGAACGACACAAATTCACCTGCGAAATCCTTATATCATTGGGTGGTGGATTGCCGCTTTTCCTGGGTTTGGTCATCACCTTTTATCAAAAAACTTACGAAGGGTTTGTTTTATTTATTTGAGTAGTGGTAATAAATGTAAATCATCATTTAAATTTAGCCATGATTTATTTTTTTCAAGCAGAGATCGACAAGGCTAAAGAAGTCCTTGATACAAGGTTTATTTTGCAGCCATTTTTTCTTGGAAATCAGGGTAATTTACATCCCTTAAAAAGTGAGACCAGCGATCGATGAAATTCTTCATTAAACCAGACATGCTAAACCAATAAATAGGGGTGGAGAAGATTAATATGTCATGAGCAAGTACTAGATCAATTATTGCATTATAGTCATCCGTTCTGGTTTGAAATCCCTCCAAAGTGTGTCGCATATCTATAATCGGATAGATGGTATGATCTCTAAGGTGAATTATTTCTGCTGAGATACCTTCTATATACCTGATTAGTCAAGATTGCGGTATTTCCATTAGGACGAGTTCCCCCATCAATTACTGCGATAGTTTTCATGAATTTTCATCCTTCTCATCTATTTCTTTTTTCTATCTTAATATGAAAGTGACTGTTAATAAAGAGGATAATATCGATAGGTATAATCGAATAAATCGATAATGGAAGGTTGACTCGATGAATTTGTCTAAGTTCCTAATGGATTAGACTATAGACTGTAAGTGCAAAAGAAATTAAAAAAAATGGAGGGAATATGGGTGGATAACAAAAAAGAGACAGAATTATTATCTTTTAACGCAACAAAAAATGGTTGTCCCTTCAAAAAGAAACGCGTAGTGAATTAATAAGGAATGTATGGGTAGTTCCTGCATCGATTTCGTTCAAATAGAAAATTATTTAATCAAAGAAACAAAATTGGCATTGCTTTACAAGGAAACTGTAAAAATTGTGGCAAACAAGTAACCAGAGCTATTGAATTAGACTGATCATGTGGTGCTAATCCAAAGGGAAAGGAACTTTTTTACTTTGCTAAATGTTCGTTTTACAATGTATGCCCCGGAGAAATGAAAGGATTTGAAAGAATGTAAAGTTCGATAATGGGATAAAATAACATGAACATTTATAGGAGGGATAATAATGGAAGATACGAATCAGTTTGTTGAAAAATTAAAAAATGATCAAAAGAAGCAAGAGAAAAATAAAAAGCATGGCAAAGGACATCCGGAAGCAAAATTGCCTAATAAACAACATTAATAAGGGAAAGAAATGTACTCTGATTTAAAGTATTGGAGTGCATTTCTTTTATAAACAGGTTAAATCCCCTTCCTTTCTGCCGAAAAAATCCTTTTGGGCTATCACCTATTTCAAGCGATTGCATAGTTTAGCAGAGGGTGATGAAAAGAAAGGGGCAGATGCAATGAAAATTGAAAAGGTATTTACATATTATGGATACGATTTATTGATAAACGAAGTATTACATAAAAAATGCTTGAAGTGTGAAAAGTGGTATAAATTTGAGCTGGAGCTGGGGTATTGTTATTCGTGTATTAGGGAGATGGAGTGCAAACAGCCAGCAATTTGCGGAAAAGGACTAATAAATACGTTAATGAAGAATTTCCAAACTCAAAATAATAATGAGTGAGGAGAAATATTTTAAAATCAAGAAAATGATGATATTTGATATGATATAATTTGCCTATTATACTACTTTTTTACTATAAATGGAGTTGATATAGGTGGCACAGACTGTACCTGAGACTATACGATCCACTGCAACCGCAGGAGAACGTTTGCTCTTTCGGACCTTAAAGAACTATTTACCGGATGATTATATCGTTTATTATGAACCAGAAATATTAGGAAAACGGCCTGACTTTGTTATAATTGGTCCTGATTTAGGTCTGGTTGTGCTAGAAGTCAAGGATTATACAAAAACTACACTAGTACAAATTAATCACGATGATTGGATTATTGTCTCTGCAAATGGAGAACAGGCAATGGTAAAGAGTCCTCTTAAACAGGCAAGAGACAATATGTTTCATGTAGTAGATACATTAAAAAAGGATAAGAATTTGATTCATACAGCTGGCAAATATCAAATGCAATTAAAGTTTCCTTATGGTTTTGGAGCAGTCTTCACAAGAATGTATCAAAAAGATTTTATTGCTGAAGGAATTTATAGTGTTATTGATCCCAATTTATGTTTAATAAGAGATGAAATTGACCCGGAAAAAGAGAGTTTTACTGAAGAAAACTTAATTGAAAAGATAACAAATATGTTTGTTGTTCCCTATAGACTGAGGAAAAACTTAGATATTTACGATATTAATGCTATCCGATATCATCTATTCCCGGAAGTTCGCATTAGCGCGGAGTTTAAAGCCCCAGTTCCTTATCAAGATCAATTACTCCTTAGTCTTCATGATATAAAAGCAATGGACTTGCATCAAGAAAATTTAGCAAAACAAATTGGCGATAAAAACCGATTAATTCGAGGTGTTGCTGGAAGCGGTAAAACATTGATATTGGCAAGTCGAGCTAAGTTATTATTGAAGGAACATCCTGATTGGAAAATTCTTATTCTTTGTTATAACATTTCCCTATCCCAGAATATTAAGCAAATTATTCGCCACATGTTAGAGGAGCCTGATAGTCTTTTTGATTTCACTAATAAGGATGAGGATGTAGAAGATGTGCTCATACAGAGTCAAAATAACTTGATTGTACGCAATTTTCACGAATGGCTTAAATTTGATTTGAAAATTAATGAGAAACAAATTCCAACAATTATAGAAAAATTGGAGAAAAAAGAAACAATACTGCCAATATATGATGCTATTTTGATAGATGAAGGTCAAGATTTTGAAGCTGACTGGTTAGCTTTAGTTAGCAAGTTATTAAATGAAAATACACAATCTCTTTTATTAGTAGAAGATCGAGCACAGACAATATATAACAGAAAAAGAAGTTATGTCAAAGATACAGGTTTAAGCTTTCAAGGTAGGTCGAAAATTCTTACGATTAATTATCGGAATACTGCTCAAATTGTTAAATTTGCATGGGACTTTTATCAGAAACACTCTTTCTTAAAAAATAAAGTTATTTCACGTGAACATGAAGGGGAAGTTATTGCCCCACAAAGTACAAGAAGAAAAGGTCCAGAGGCAGCGATAGTAAAAGCTGATAGTTTTTGGAAAGAAATGAGAATAGTTGCACGACAAATCCAAAAGTTACATGAAGAAAAGAAGATATCCTATTCAGATATACTTATACTTTATCGGGTTAAGCGAACACATAAATTGAACATAATCGATACTATTCAACAGTCCTTACATAAGGAAGCAATTCCAAACTACTGGATCACAGAGAACGAGCAGACAAAACGGAATTTTGAATTGGAAGGAGAAACAGTGAAAATTAGTACAATTGAAAGCAGTAAGGGTCTTGACTTTCAGGTGGTTTTTATTGTTAATGTGGATAATATGCCTTTTCCTTTAGAGGAAGACAAAGAAAGAGAAGTATCTTTGTTATATATTGGTATGACAAGAGCGAAGCAATATTTATGTTTATCTTATTCAGGAGAGTCAGAGTTCACTCAATATTTTGAGGACCTAAAAATCCAGGAGAAAGATAGAGTAGAGCTAATAGAAAAACAGGTGTGAGGTAGATTATTTTTTCGAGAATTATATTATAGTAAGTTAAGAAGTATTAAAGAAAATAAATTCTGTTGCCATTCAAAATCAAACTTTAATTAAGTTTGATTTTGAATGGCAGGCACCTCTAATCTAGACAGCTGACTTTTGACAGTACCTGACACTCTATTTTCCATCGTTACTTTTTAAACTCATTTAACCTCTCATATGTTTCCAACAAAAACTGATAAAACAATGATTCTGTTGGAAGAAGTTTTCGATGGGTGGGATAAATGACACCCACGGTTCGAGTGAGATTGTCATCTGAAAGGGGGATGACGCAAGTAGAACGTGGTGTATTATCTACGAGAGTCATTTCAGGCATCAAGGCAACGCCCAATCCTGCAGATACCAATCCTTTTAATGCATCAATATCTTTTCCCTCAAATGCAATCTGTGGCGAAAAACCTGCATCGTGACATGCTGTAATTACTTGATGACGAAATACAAATCCTTCAGGCAAGACGCAAAAAGAGTCGTCTTTCAGGTCTTTTAACTGGATTTCCTTTTGTCTACTTAATGGGTGGTGAAGAGGGAGTAGTGCAACAATATTTTCTGTAAATAATGTAGCACCTTTGATTTTAGTTTCTTTTTCTCGATTCGGCATTGGTGCAATCATTGCCAAATTAAACTCCCCACTAATCACTCCATCGATAAGATCGTGATACAGGGCATTACTCATATGAAATTTAGCTTCTGGATATCGGTTTCGAAAGGAATAAATAATAGAAGGGAGTGTATGAGCAGCCATACTGATAGGGAATGCAATTCTGACTGTTCCTTTTTCAGGGTCGAGTGATTCCTCTACTTCTCTCTTCGCATCCTCCATCATACTCCATACTTGCTTCATCCGTTCAAAAAAAACTTTTCCTAGAGGCGTTAATTTCACGCTTCTCCCTTCACGTATAAAAAGTTCTACTCCTAATTCTGTTTCTAAGTTAAAAATCTGACGACTCACAGATGATTGTGCAACATGCAAAGAATCGGCAGCTTCGTAAGCCCGAATTATAAAAATAGCGCACCTTTTCGGTACGCATTACAAATAGCCGTGAATTCTGATTTTTTTAATCGAATTACGGCTATTTCATTTATTTGCTACATTCTCCCTGAATTATTTTTGACCAGGGCATGTATTGATCTAATATCTCAGGGTTTTGTTGGATGCTGAGATTTGGCAGATCCGTAAAAAGTTTTTTTATATATTTATAGAAATCAACGCCGTTACTTTTGCTAGTTTCAGCGATACTCAAACAGACGGCATTCGCTTTTGCACCTGCTTCACTTACACTAAAAAGCCAATTTTTTCTTCCTATAACGTTGGGACGAATGGCGTTCTCGGCCGGATTATTATCTATTTCAATTCGCCCATCATTCAGGAATGCTTTAAGTCCATTTGCCCTGTTCAATGTGTATTCAGCTGCTTTAGCCAAGGCATTTTTTCCGTAGAATGGTGACGTTTCAACCCACTTAAAAAATTTATCTACAATTGGCTTTGAGTATTTTTGGCGTTTTTTCCTTCGTTTACTCGGAGACAAATGTTTAAATTTCCTTTCGAGTCGATATAATTCGTCGCAATAGCTCACTCCGATTCGGCCATTTTTGCTGTCTGCTTTAAGCCAGTAACGCCTAACGTGCGCCCAACAATTTGCGAAGGTAACGCCTTCCAACTTATCATAGGCGGAATAACCATCGCAAATGATCGTACCAGAAAAGCCTTTAATGAAACTTTCAAGGACAGATCGAGCTCGAGATAATGCACTTTGAAAGAGAGTCATTGTTGGCCCTTGGCTTGGCACACTTCGAAACACCCAATTATAGGCATTGGCTTGGCCTGATTTCCCATCCGATCGGTTGATAATTTGTCCATATGTTTCATCGACATGCAAAACTGATTTAGACATCATCAACTCTTTCATTCGTTCGTAAACAGGTATGAGCCAATCGTGTGCTGCACGGATAACCCAATTCGAGAGATTTTTATCATTGGTATCCAATCCATAGCGATCCCATTCTTTTACCTGACGGTAAAGAGGTAAGTATTGTACAAATTTATCATAGATAACTTTGGCAAGTACGCTAGGACTTGCCATGCTACGCTGAATCGCTGGTTGAGGTGCTTTCCCGCGTTTAATTTGTGCTGGCTGTGATGAATCCACTTTACAGCCTTTACATTCATACGCATGTTCAACGTGCTGTACTTTCATCATTTTGGCAGGAATAAATGTTGCTTCTTCACGTACGATTGTACTGCCAATTTCAATCATTTGCTCTTGGCAACAGTCACAGATTGTATTTTCCGGATAATGGTGAATAGCTTCTACTTCAATACCATCATGCAAGGAATCATTTCGTTTTTTTGATGTAACTTTTCGTACAACAGTATAAGAAATTGTCTGCTGGCTTTGTTCTTCTGTGTGCTCAGGTTCGCTAAAATCCGGGTCATCATCAAATAATGAGCCTTGCCCATCTGGTAGGTTATATTTCGATTTTTCGGTTTTTGATCCATATAAAAGCTTAGTTAAATGGCGTACTTGATCGGTTAACACTTCAATCTGTTTAGTTGATCGATCTAGCTTTTTCGATAAATCTTTGTTTTGTTGATTTGAATGAGCCAATTGTTCTTCGAGAAGTCGAATTAATTTCTCATATGGATTATTGTTATTGGAAGAAGCATTAACCATTTATTTCACCACTTTTCGTTCACATAAGTTATAGGTATATTATAACATTTTTAACATGAAAAATAAACTTGAGAATGGCTTTAAATCAACATTTCCAGCAGGTTTAGAATACTCCTTTTTGTGATTTTTGAATGGCGTTTGGTTGCTGAATCGATAACCCCTCAAGCAGCCACCTAACCTCCTGTTGGGAAAGTTTTCGCACCTCATCTTCGTCTTTTGGCCATTGAAGTTTGCCTTTATCCAAACGTTTATAAAGCATGGCGAAGCCATCACCATCGAAATACAAACATTTATACCGATCCTTACTCCATCCTGAAAATAAGAAAATGGAATCACCATATGGGTCCAGTTCAAAAGAATCTTGAATCAGTGTCGCTAATCCATCAATCCCTTTACGCATGTCAGTTTTTCCACAAATGATATATATATTTTTAACACTTGTATAGTCGTGTTTCACAGATGTTTCAGCTCCCTCATAACCGTTTGAATGATGTGCTGATCCACGCCGTTGTTGAAGGAGATTTCTATGCTTGCCGTTTTGATCGTGCAAGCGTTACTGGAAGAGGCTGCTGATGACGTGGATGAATATGAAACCTTATTTTCGGAATGTAATGTAACGGGGACGATTGTTAGTTTTTGTTTTGGCATATGAAAAGCACCTCCTTAAATTGATACATTCATCGTACCAGGAGGCACTGCGTGTTTATATGCGTTGTTTGATTGGGGGCTTACGCAGCTTCTGTAATATGTTCTCTTTTGGCAGCTTCTAAAAAATATTGAATTTGTCTTATTTCCATTTCTTCACTCTTTTCCACTCATGCGCATAACGCATGAATTCAATCCGAAATTAGTATTGAAACTATTAATTATAAAATTATAAAATAAAAACAACTTTTAGAAAAGAGAATATTCTAACATTCAAAACATTAGGGGCTGAAAAAGGATGAAAGTGCTGGAGGAAAAAGAAGAGGTTCAAACACAAACCGTGACAGATTACATTAACGAGTTGTTTATTCAAGTTCAAGAACGTAATCCTCACGAAAAGGAGTTCCAGCAGGCAGTTAAAGAAGTCCTCGTTTCTTTAGTTCCTGTACTTGAAAAAAATCCAACATATATCAAACATGCTGTATTAGAAAGAATGCTTGAACCAGATCGATTAATTAGCTTCAAAGTACCTTGGGTAGATGATAATGGCAATATAAAAGTAAACCGAGGCTATCGTGTCCAATTTAATAATGCCATTGGGCCTTATAAAGGAGGATTAAGATTTCATTCTTCTGTTAATGCAAGTATTATTAAATTTCTTGGTTTTGAGCAGATCTTTAAAAACGCATTAACTGGGCAGCCTATAGGCGGAGGGAAAGGTGGTTCTGATTTTGATCCTAAGGGCAAATCTGATCTAGAAATTATGCGATTTTGTCAGAGCTTTATGACAGAACTTAGCAAGTATATTGGACCAGATATCGATGTGCCTGCTGGAGATATTGGCGTAGGTGCAAGAGAAATCGGCTATATGTTTGGACAATTTAAAAGATTAAAAGGTTCATATGAAGCAGGTGTATTAACAGGAAAAGGCATAGGATTTGGTGGAAGCTTAGGGCGTAAAGAGGCGACAGGATACGGATTAGTGTACTTTGTGGAAGAGATGCTTAAAAGTCAGGAATTAAGCTTTAACGATAGTACAGTTGTTGTGTCTGGCTCAGGAAATGTGTCTATTTACGCCATGGAAAAGGCGATGCAGTTAGGTGCAAAAGTTATTGCTTGTAGTGATTCAAGTGGTTATGTATATGACCCAAATGGAATTGATCTAGATACAGTGAAACAATTAAAAGAAGTAGAAAACAAAAGAATCTATGAATATGTGAAAAAACATCCAAATGCTATCTACCAGGAAGGATATACTGGCATTTGGGGAATTCCATGCGATATTGCTTTGCCATGTGCCACACAAAATGAGCTCAATAAGGAAGCCGCAGAAAAGTTAATCTCTAATGGGGTAAGAGCAGTAGGGGAAGGGGCGAATATGCCTTCTACTTTAGAAGCGGTTGATACCTTTATTCATCAAAATGTGTTATTTGCACCTGCGAAAGCAGCAAATGCAGGTGGAGTAGCAGTCTCTGCTTTAGAAATGGCACAAAATAGTGCTAGAGTAGCTTGGACCCATGATGAGGTAGATAAGAAATTACTAGACATCATGAAGAATATTTATAGCAAAAGCATCCAAGCAGCAGAGGATTATGCGACGAAAGGGAATCTCGTTGCAGGAGCTAATATTGCTGGTTTTATTAAAGTAGCAGATGCAATGATTGAACAGGGGATTATATAACAAGCTTATGAACAGATAGGGTTTAATAGATTTTGATAAAACATAGAAGGAGAATTGGCATTTTGCTGATTCTCTTATTTTATTTAATAGACAAATGTCTTTTTAAAGTGTCGACATTTTTTAGTAACAAATGGATGTATAAATATAAATAAACAATATTTCGACTTTCGTATAATAAAATTGTATTCTTGACTATTTCACGATATACTATTTATAAATTTAATATTCTGAATATAAAGAATATTTAATGGGGTTAATATTAAATCAATAGAACGAAGGAGGAAGGAATATGCTAAGCAATTGGAAATTACAATTAGAAGAAATGTATGACAAAATGGTGGAATGGCGCAGATATATGCACCAGTATCCTGAATTATCAAATCAGGAATTTAAGACTTCAAAGCTAATCGCATCTCTATTATCGGAATACGGGATTGAGAGAAAAGTAAAGGTTGGCGGTATGGGTATTATAGGCTATGTAAAGGGAGGCCAACCAGGAAAAACCATTGCATTAAGAGCGGATTTCGATGCACTGCCAATTCAGGATGAAAAAGATGTACCGTATAAATCAAAAGTAGATGGAGTAATGCATGCATGTGGACATGATGGGCATACAGCTACCCTGTTAGCAGTTGGTAAGGTACTACAAGAAAATAGAGATCAACTAGCTGGCAACGTAGTACTACTCTTTCAACATGCGGAAGAAGGCGGTGGTGGTGCAAGAAAAATGATTGCAGACAATTGTTTGGAAGGAGTAGATATCGTATTCGGAAATCACTTATGGAGTTTAATCCCAACTGGAACAATTTCTTATACGAAAGGATATACAACAGCAGCAGGAGACGGCTTCGAGATTAAAATAAAAGGAAAAGGCGGTCATGGATCCTCTCCTCAGGATACCATTGATTCTATTGCTGTTGCTGGTCAGTTGATTAATCAGCTTCAGTACATCGTAAGTAGAAGAGTTCACCCTCAGAAAACGGCTGTTATCACAATTGGCTCCATTCATGCAGGAGATGCTGGGAATGTAATAGCAGATTCTGCGCTATTAAAAGGAACGGTGAGAACGTATGAAAAAGAAGTGCAGCAATTAGTAGAAGAAGCAATGAATGATGCTATTAAAGGTATCTGCTTAAGTTCCAAGGCTGATTATGAATTTAACTATTTCCATGGAGTAGCAGGGGTTTATAATCATCTGAATGAAACAGAGATATTTGCCAGCACAATGAAAGATTCACTACCAGAAGTGAATGTTGAAGAAGTGCCAGCATTGTTAGTCAGTGAGGATTTTGCCAATTATTTAGAGAAAAAGCCTGGCATGCTTTTCTTTACTGGAGCAGGCAATGAAGCCATAGGTGCTGTATATCCCCATCATCACCCTAAATTTAACTTTGACGAAAGGGCAATGCTAAATGCAGGAAAAGCAATGCTCTCCATCATTCATTATTATCTAGTGGAAAATGCGTTAGAAGTCATAGCCCCATACAATGCAGTAAAGTAAAGGGAAGTGATAGGACCTTTAAAGCAATGCTTTCTAAATAAACACCATGTTTACTTATGACAATTAAATGGAAGAGTCTTGTCATATCACTCCATGAGCCTATTTGATTTATGTCCTTAAATGAAGTAGTACATGAAATATGTTGGAGGGGAAAACATGTTGTTTAATAATCGAAGCACTTTAATGCTCATGCTTTCTGTATTGCTATTACTTGTAGCTTGTAGCAATAGTACAACAAATGGTACTGCAAATACTTCCGAGGAGAAAAATTTATTTATTGGAATGGTTAATCCACCAATCGCATTTAACACGATTAATTCATCAGATGTAGCCTCACAGTATATAGAAGGATTCATGTTTGACTCCCTATTAGATATGCCAGAATCCTTGAAATTTACTCCGAAATTAGCCGAATCCTTTGAAACAACAGACAATCAAACGTATACCATTAAAATAAATGCAAAAGCCAATTGGTCAGATGGGACCCCTGTTACAGCCGAAGATGCTGCCTTCACCTTGAATTTGATTGCCAACCCAAATGTTGAAACACATGTAGGTAATTTTCTAACGCCGCTTGAAGGGTTAGAGAATGGAAAGCTGCCAGAAGGAGTAGCTGAAATCCCTTCTGTAAAGGTGATTGACGAAAAAACATTAGAATTTAAAACGACAAACCCAGTTGACCCCAATATGATTAAAGAACAGTTAGGGGTCAAATTAATGATTTTGCCAAAGCATATTTTACAGGATGTCGATCCAAAAGAACTATCAAAGGATCCCTTTATGCAGAATCCTACTGTTACGAATGGACCTTTCAAATTTGTACAATATAAAAAAGACCAATATGTAGAATTTGAAAAGAACCCTGATTATTATTTAGGCACTCCAAAAATAGACAAGATATATGTGAAAATAATGCCGGCATCCAATTTAGTCGCACAGCTCCAAACCGGTGAAATTCAAATGAATAATTCATTAGGGAAAATAGCTGTACAAGACTATGAAACGGTAAAGAAGATTGAAAATGTAAAAACAGAATTGCAGCAAACAATTGGTTTTCAAATGTTAGTGTTTAATATGGAGACAATAAAGGATGCAAAGCTTAGACAAGCAATGGCCTATGCAATTAACCGTGAATCGATTGTAGATGATCTTCTTAAAGGGACAGGAGAAATAATTGATGGACCGTATACCTCCTTAAATCCTTATTTAAATAATGATTTAACCAAATACACCTACGATCCAGAGAAAGCAAAACAATTACTTGCTGAATCTGGTTGGGATATAAACCAAACATTAGATTTTGTCGTTCCACTCGGAAATAAGGTACGGGAACAATCAGCCAATATCATCGTCCAGAATTTAGAGGATATCGGCATAAAGGTCAAAACAGCAACCTATGATTTCCCGTCTTCACTCCAAATGGCAAAAGAAGGAGACTACGATCTGTATTTATTAGGAAATGCTCTTACGGTAGATCCAGATGTATCATCCATGTATGCCAGCAACGGCTCGTTTAACTTTATGAACTACAATAATCCAAAAGTAGATCAATTATTGGCTGATGGCAAAGCAGAACCAATCGCTGAAAAAAGAAAAGTAATTTACGAGGAACTACAGGAAATCTGGGAAGCGGATTTGCCAGTTCTTACCCTATATTCTGATTATAATTTTGCAGCAGTATCTGATAGTGTCTCTTATGGAAAGGTAAATATATTGGATGCTAGTGTGGATTATCATTTGTGGGATTTGGAGTGAAACATAATTTAAACAGAAATAAAGAGGCTGTCCCAATTTTGGGGCAGCTTTCACTTTTGAGTGCCAGGTACCAGCGATGGACAAATGTCTTTTTAAGGTGCCTGGGACTTTGTTATGTAAAAAAATATTTAGCCTTCATACCATTATCTAGTACAATAATAGTAGATTTAATTACATAAGAAAGAAGTGTTTATGTATTGGAAGAGATAAAAAAATTGTTTATTGCATTCCCAAAGAAGACTATAGCCTTGCTTGAATTAGAACAAGTGATAAAGCCATTTATGCGTAGCTACGAGGAATTTGCTCAAGTAGTGTTGGAATTGGAAGCAGAAGGAATTCTGGGAATGGTAAAAGCAAAAGGAAGAAATAGTCGAAATCCTTCACTTGCCTTTCAATATCGTATTCAAAAGAAAATGTTAGTAGATGATTATCATAAGGAATTACAATCCTACCGAAGAAACTTGCACCCATCCATTAATTTGGACGCATACTACCAAGAAGAACCTAATGTTTGGAAAAAACACTTACCTTATATCCGGAAGATTGATCAGTATTTGCAGAAGTTTTCTTTTCCAACTGAAGAAGTACCTGCTCCAGAACGAAGCTATGAATTAGTGGAAGATGAGAAATGGATAGTGGAAAAAGGAGGAAAAGAAATACTCGAGAAAATCGGTCTCTTTCATTCATTGAAAATTATCCCAGTTTCTGAACCACTCATGTTCGCAATTAATCCTATGCAAATAACAGTAGAAGAACAGTTTCATTTAATAGTTGAAAATAAGACAACCTTTCAAGGGCTACTTCCTGTATTAAAAGAAACAAAATTTTCTACATTAATCTACGGGAGTGGAAAAGCAGTAATAAAAAGTATTGAACAATTTCCTATGCAGTATCCTGTAATAGCTAAACACTATTTTTTCTACTTTGGTGATATAGATCATGAAGGCATATCCATTTGGTATTCCTTGAATGAAAAACAGAATATGATATTAGCGTTACCTTTCTATGAAGCTTGTTTGCACAAGAAATCTGCTATGGGAAAAGAATATCAAAAAAGTAGAAAAATAGCATTAAGTCAATTTTTATCCTATTTTCCTTTGGAGCAGCAACTGCAAATTCAACGCCTCTTAGAAGACGGAAGCTATTATCCACAGGAAACACTTAAAACTAGGGAGTTGCAGCAAATTTGGAGGGAGTCAGATTGGACAAGCTTGAATTACAAGAAATAACAAATGGATATAGAGAAAGAATACGCCGCCTTGCCTTATTTGATCCATTATATGAATTAGAAAGAAAACGGGAACAAGACCAACAAGAATTAATGGTTGATATGAAAGGACTTGGTTTGCTTTCCCTGCTTTTCTTTTTTGAGCAGAAGTTAATTCGGAATTATAAAGTTGGTACAAAGCAATTGGCTAACTTTTTGCAAAAGCTAACGGAAAATCAATATATACTTGATGAGCGGGATTATGAAAGAATAGCAAGAACTATTATTCAAATATTTCGACCTACAACAGGGAGGAAACGCAGTTATTCTTATTATAATTGGGATTCAGGAAAAGAGGATATAATAGACTATTCTATTCTCAAAGCGAATAATTTTGATATGGAAACCAATACACAATATTATACGTTGGATGAAGATGGGCTTGAATTAGTGTTTGCGACAAAAGAATTTTATAGTGAATTTCAACTGTCTATTAATCAGCTTATGTTGCGGAAACAATTGGATCGAGGGGAGTTTAAAGGAGCTCTGCGCCAGATTAATGAAATGAGAATAGATGTAGAGAGTTTAGATGAACGAATTGGAAAGTTAAAACATGAGATTCAGCGGAGTATTGTTTCAGAAGAAACCTTTGCCCGCTATAAACAGCTATTAGAAGATATTTCTGCCCGATTATCAAGAGAAGATGAAGAATTTAAAGAGCTCCGCCAATTCGTAAAAGAGACAAGAGAGAGATTGTATTCCAAGGATGTTCACAAGAAGGAGCACAAAACGTATGAATTAATTCTTACCATTACAAGAGAATTAGAAGGGGTACATTATGAGCATTCAAGGTTGTTGGAACAGACGCTATCCTTAAAAAATACTACGCTAGTGACTGCCCAAGAATCACTATATTATACAGGGATACAAGCATTTAATTTCGATCAAGATATTGTTTCCCATTTGATTTCCACACCATTACCTTTTGAAGCGATGCAAGGTGTTTTGCAGCCATTTTTAAAAGTGGAAGAAAATCACTTCTGGTCACCACTGACCATTTTGGCCGAGCAAAATATAAACGAAGAAAGAGAAAAACCAGTGGAGCAAGGATTAATAGAGCTAAGTAAAGAAGACCAAGATAGTCCTTATCGGAAAAATCTAATGAAAAAATATAAAGAGATTATGGAATTATTTTTATTTGCCTATCAGCCAGGAAAGGGGAATACTTTATCTTCCTTTCTTCATTACTTAGATGAAATAGGACAATCGTCGCTCTATGAAAATCGTTATTTTTATGAATTTTGGTTGATCTTACATCAACGGTCTCCGGTTGTACAAGGTGCTATCCAGGAAGAAGAAGGGACAACCTTACTTGGTGACGCTTTGGCACTTTTAGAAAATCGTACCCTTATTGTTAAAGAAGAAAAGCGTGTTGTTAGACAATTTGCCCGTTATTCTATTCAAGAAATGATTATTTCTTTGGAAGGAGAAGAAAATGAATTACTCGGAACAAACGATTAAAAATGCTTTTCAAATATATACGAAATTAGTTCGGGATGGAGTAGCAGATAAAGAAGCCGTTCAGCAATATAAAGCAGATGACGAAATTCGGGGTTTACTCGATCTTTTTAGTAGAGAAGTGGACTGTGTTATCGTGAATACAAGCGAACAAATGCTGTTAATCCCTGAAACGAAACTGTCACCCTTTCATGTTAGCAATGACTGGCTGAAGCGTAATTATTTACGTTCTGGAGCAACAAATGGAGATATTTATTTGCTTTACTTTGCGACCATCGTTCTTTTTGGTAGTTTTTACGATACCTATCAAAGCATAGAGCCCACAAGACTTTTCTTAAGATTGGATGAATGGGTGCGCTTTATTCATGAACGAATAGAGCATCTAAAGACCCATGATGAAGGTACATTGAAGGAACTGGAAAAGGAGTTTTCCTATAATTGGAGTATCATTATCGAGAAATGGGAAGACATGGATGATATTAAGGAAACGGCTAAAAAGCAGGCTGGAAATACAATCAGTCGGTTTAGTTTCATGAATACGGTGAAGCGATTCTTAATTGATCAAGCTTTAATCCAAGATATTGGTAATAATGAAATTACTTTAACGGAAAAGGCGAAAACAATCATTCAGCGATATTTTATGGAAGTGGAATATAATAAAGGTATTTTTGAATTTATTTATAGCTTTAGCAAGGAGGAAAGCCATGCCATCGATTAGCAAAATCCGTTTAACGAATGTGATCTATGAAGAGGGGAACAAGCGCTACAACAATGAGATTTTTTTATTTGATGGTCAAAATAGTGCGATTCTTTTAGAAAACGGCGGAGGAAAGACTGTTTTTATTCAAACTGCACTGCAAGCTATTTTGCCTCATGCAGATTTAGCAGATCGAAAAATCAAGAATACATTAATGCTTGAGAATGCTCCAGCACATATTGCTATTGAATGGATTACCAATGATAAGCCAAGACATTATGTAGTTACAGCGGTGTCGCTATTTACAACGAAACAAGGAATCGATTCACTCCGCTATGTCTATGATTACGGAGAGAATGATGCAAACAGCATCGAAGAAATTCCTTTTGTGAAAGAAGGGAAAGAAGGCAAACGAACAGCAGAAAAAGGGGAAATGCAAGACTATTATAGTTATATGAGAGAAAAATCTTTATCTGCGAGAACGTTTCAGACAATTAAAGAGTATAAGCAGTATATCGAAGAACAATTTCAAATCATCACAAGTGAATGGGAAAGTATCGCAAAAATTAATAGTTCAGAAGGGGGAGTAGAAGCTTTTTTTGACGACTGTAAAAACACGAATCAATTATTTGACCGCCTATTAATTCCCGTAGTAGAAAATTCAATTGTTGGCCATGATACGCAGTTGTTCGCTAATACATTTGAACAGCAGCATGCCAGTTTAAAAAACTATCAAAATTTAAAAGAAACGTTAGAAGAAAATAAACAAATACAAAGGAAATTGGAAGATTTCACAAAAACATATGAAGTACTTCATCTTCAAGAAATTGCTTATGAAAAAATGAAACAGTTTGTAAAAGGACTTTATAAGGAAGCAATTAGTCAAAAAGAAAGCTACTTAGCAGAACAACAAAGCATTACAGAAAACTGGAAGGAGTGGTTTTCGAGTAATCATTTATACGAAGTAAAAGAGGCTTCATTTGATATTTTACAAGAAGAGTGGAAGTTCCAGAATTTAGATCGAACTTATAAAGAAAGCTATCAACAAAAAAATGACAAAGAAGAAAATCTAAAGCGGTATAAAAAAGAATTTTACTCCTTAAAACTAATAGGTTTAAAGAAAGAAAAGCGTGTATTATTAGGAACTCTAGCCAACATTGAAGCTGAATTACAAATGCACGATCAAAAGGAAGAAGTGCAAGATTTTAAAGAACAATTAGAGGAAATAAAAGCGACGTTGTTAGGTTGGTATAAAGCGGAATTAGAACAGTTAGAAAAGAATAAGCAAGAGATAAGGTATCAACTAAATCCTATAAAAGAAGGGATTGCTAGTAAAGAATCAAACCGAAAAGATTTATTGGCAAGGGAGAAGGAGATAGAGGCACTTAATACACAAATTACTACGACAATTAGATATCTTAAAAAGGATATGCAGCGTATTAAACAACAAATTCTCGCCAATCCAGAACAGGAAAAAGTTGAAACAGAGCTCTTAGTATGGCAGCATAGAGCGCAGCATCTCGATCAAGAAATCATTCGTTTGGAACAGGAAATAAAGCAATTTCTGGTTCAGATAAAAGAAGCAGAGCAAAAAAAAGAAGAGATTCAATCGCAAGTGATCAATCTAGAAAAAGAGATGGACAAAATCTCCTTTAACCTGTCACTTGGAGAACAAGCAGAGAAAAAGCTAATAAACGAACTAGCAACTCTTCATGCTGCATGGAATGCCCTTGATACAGTATATTTACAGCAAGAATCCATTGAAAAAAGGCTCACTGAAACATTGGCGAATGTAAAGAAAGAAAAGGAGAAGTTACTAGATAAAGAAAGAATGGCCCATCGCTTTGTTGATGATTACGCGAATCAAGATATATTCTTTGGGGATCCCTACCTTGAAAAACAACTCCGTACGTGGAAAAATCAACTGGATTATGTAGTAACAGGAGTAGAGTATTTACAAGAAGTAGATGAAGTAGAAAAGCAAGCAGCAAAACGTTATCCTTTATGGCCGATTACGCTGGTGACAACACAAAAATCTAAGCCAAAGCTCCTAAATCGAATTTCCAATATGACCAAAGAGTTGCAATACCCTATTGTGGTACTTACTACTGAGGAAGCATTAACGATGCAAGATTATCAAACAAATGATAATTGGGTGGTGCCATCTCACTGGGAAACAAACTCAAGTCAGAATAACTTCGCAGAATGGAAAAAACAGGTTAGTACGATTGCGAAGGAAGCTACTCTACTTCGTGAGGAAAAAGAATTGGAAATGAAGAAATGGCAAGATGGCCAGCATGCGTTCAAACAATTTATGGAAACATATCCATTTGCTCTCTTTACAGAATGGAAGAGTCAGCAGAATGAAGCAAAAGCTATATTAGAGGATTTAGAGCAGCAACTTCAAAAGGAAAAATACGTTATACTTGCTCTACAGGATAAAGGGAAAAAGCATACAAATACGGTTAAAGATTATCGAGATGAGAAAAATGGTTTAGAAGGAAAAATCGATAAAGGGACGCAATATGTACAGTATGCCAAAGAAGTAATGGATGTATCTAGAAAGGAAATAGATACTAGAAATCAACTCGTAGAATTAAAAAAAGAGCTTGAACGAATTGAACGGCAACTTACTGATTTGAAGGAAGAGAAAGAGTATCTAGATGAACAGATAAGTAGGAATAAGGTGAGAGCTGAAATGCTTCAGCAAGAGGAGGAGTATAAATCTTTAGGATCCATTAATCCTATCTTTTCAAATGAGGATAAAACGACAATTAAAGAAAAAATGTTCTCATTAGAAATGAAAATTCGTGAAATAACGGTTGCCGAAGGAGAATTACTCGCTAAAAGAGAAGCAAATCAAAATTCCCTTAACAAAGTAAAGGATCAAATAGAAGAGTTACAAAAGGAACATCCTTATATAGATGAAACAATAGAGTTTCTAAGTGACCACAGGCTATTGCAAGATCAGTTATGGAATCAAATGCAAACGGCACAGAGTGAAATCGAGAAACTAGCAGATGAAGTAGAGCGCAAAAACACTCGAAAAGAAAGACAGCATGGTATATGGCAACTAAAAGTGAAACAATTTAAGGCGAAATTCCTAGAAGAAGAAATAATCCATTTTACCAAAATAAAAGCGGAAATTATGGAAGAACTAGCAATAGAAAAACAAGCTTTACTCGAACGAAAAGCATATCTAGAGAAAGAGGAAGCAAGAATAAAAAAAGAGTTATCTTCTATAAGTGAAGCGATTATAGGCATGGATCTTTTCGAGGATAGTCATCATTTTAAAGCACCACATATTGTACCAGTTTCCCTATCACAGGAAGAAATACTCACCTTTACTTATAGTCGCAAGAAATATATAGATAAAGTAGTGGATGAATTAAAGCAGAAGAAGCAACTAGTGGAAACTGAACAGAAGGACGTGGAAAAGGCTAGACGAAAATTCCGAGAGTTTTGTAATCGTGAAATTTCCAATATAAAGCTGCAGCAGATGGCTATCTCTGGCCTAGATAATAAACAAAACTATGAAGATTTGTTAGAGTTTAAGAAAAATATGCTTCTTCGCATTGAGAAAATATCTAACTATGCGATGGAACATATCCGTCAAAGTGATGAAGATTTACAATTTTTTATTAATCAAATCCATTCACACTTACAAACACTTGTTGAAGAAATTAATCAGATTCCAAAGAAAACAAGAGTAAAAGTGGAAGAGGATTGGAAGCAAATCTATACCTTTAAAATCCCTGAATGGGAAGAAGAAGCCGGTAAGATGAGAATAAGAGATTATATTGAATGGATCTTACGGCAATTAGATTCAGAAAGATTCTTAAATGACTTAGGACAACAAGATACATCAAAAATCCGAAAAGAGACAGAGAAATGGCTGCAGACGAAACAGTTGCTGCAAGTAGTAATGAATAATGATGTTTTAAAAGTAAACTGCCGCAAAGTGACTAATGATAATAAGGTATCCACTCGGAACTATAGTTGGGAGCAAAGTAATGTCTGGTCTGGAGGGGAAAAATGGAGTAAGAATATGACTCTATTTTTAGGAATACTCAATTATGTTGCAGAAAAGAAAAAGCATCAACCCACTAACCGAAAACGTAATAGAGTAGTAATTCTCGATAATCCATTCGGAAAAGCATCGAGCGATCATGTGTTAAGTCCAGTCTTTTTCGTTGCCGAACAGTTAGGATTCCAAATAATTGCGCTGACAGCACATGCAGAAGGTAAATTTCTGCAAGATTATTTTCCCATCCTTTATAGCTGCCGCTTAAGATCATCTAGTGACGCTAGTAAAAAAATTATGACGAAGGAAAAATGGTTGCACCATGCGTTTTTCCAAGATCATGAGCCTCAGACGATTGATCGACTTGGGGAGACGGAGCAGATGACGTTATTTGAGTGATGAAAATTGATAGCAAACAATAGTGCCTGGCACCTTATGGAACAAACGTTCTTTATGGTGACAGGCATTTGTTTTTTTGTTTTCACTATAAGCAATGTGTTTATGTTTGACAAGAAAAAAAGATAAGCGTAAATTATTTATTGAACAATCGTTCAAAACGAATGTTCAAATAATTAGATGGTTCATTTCTTCAAAAGAAGTAATGAAACTATTAGGGAAAAGAAAGGGAGAATTTACGATGGATTTCAAACATATTACAGTAGCAGGTAGTGGAGTTTTAGGTAGTCAAATTGCCTTTCAAACCGCATTTAAGGGGTATCAAGTATCTGTTTATGATATTAATGATGAAGTTCTAGAAAAAGCTAAGAATCGCATTCAAAACTTAAAACCCTATTATAAAAAAGATATTGGTGCTACTGAAGAAGAATTAAAGGATGCTTTTGGACGTCTCTCCTTTTATTCGAATTTAGCTGATGCAGTGAAGGATGCAGACCTTATTATTGAAGCAATTCCTGAAGTAGTAGAAATTAAAACAGATTTTTATAAACAGTTAGCAATTGTTGCTCCAGAAAAAACAATTTTCGCTACAAATTCTTCAACACTTCTACCAAGTCAATTTGTTGAAGCTACTGGAAGACCAGATAAGTTCTTAGCTCTTCACTTTGCTAATGAAATTTGGAAAAATAACACAGCGGAAATCATGAAACATAAAGGAACTTCTAAAAGTGTTTTTGAAGAAGTTATAGTTTTTGCAAAAAGTATTGGAATGGTTGCGTTACCACTTCATAAAGAACAGCCAGGTTATATTTTGAATTCCTTATTAGTTCCCCTTTTAGAAGCAGCTCAAATGTTACTTGTTAATGAAGTAGCAGAAGTGGAAACAATCGATAAAACATGGATGGTAGCAACTGGAGCACCAATGGGACCATTTGCGATTCTTGATGTAGTCGGTATTACTACTGCTTATAACATTACAAAAGGAAAAGCAGATGCGACAGGAAATCCTGAATTTGTAAAGCTAGCTGAAAAATTAAAAGCAGATTATATTGATCAAGGAAAATTGGGACGTGCTACAGGTGAAGGATTCTATAAATACCCAAACCCAAGTTTCGTTGATCCTGATTTTCTAAAAAATAAATAAGTATGAAAATGCCAGAAGTTCTATCTAAGAGTAAATTGACAAGTAATAAGGACAAGCATAAACTAGTATTTTAAAAAAAGTTCATTATTTGTTCAGGTAGGACAGGAAGAGGGGACTATGGCAAAGCAAATAGTAAATGATGAAGAAAAGAATAAACAAGTAAAAGTGCAAATATTACATGCCGCTAAGCATCTATTTTCAAAAAAGGGATATGATGGAACGACAGTTAGGCAGATATGTGAAGAGGCGAATGTATCACTTGCATTGGTGTCCTATCACTTTGGTGGAAAAGAAAATGTATTTTATGCACTTTTTGAACCGCTGAGAGAATCCTTTATGACAACAGAATATGATTTATCGGATTCTTTAGAAGCTTTAAAAGAATTTTGTAAAAGATTTATTCTATATCGTCATGAAGAGCATGAATTAATTAATATCTTGCAACAGGAAATTGTAATGAATAGTCCTAGGATTGGGATGTTGAAAGATGTCTTCTTACCTTCTTGGGAACAACTTCGGGTGATATTACTGGCATGTTTGGAGCAGAAAACGATTCATTTTCCATCAGTTGATTTAGCTATTGACTTTATTATGGGAACTTTAATGTATTCTTACCATAATAGTTTTTTAAATCGTGGGAGTTTAGATCTTACTTCCGAAGAGATTGCAGATTATGCGGTGCGTTTTCTTTTACAAGGACTTATCGATCCCGAATTAAAGAGCAGGGAGTCTTCTCTGTAACAAAGTGAAGGAGATTAGTAAGGGATACACCTATCCTATAAAAGACTGATTGGTTTAAACAAACGATCGGTGAGGGATAGAAAAAAATAACCTCCTGATTGCTGGTAAGTATTTTCATAAAGGAGAGTTCAGTAATGAAAGCAGCCAATTTTTATGGAGCAAAAGATATTCGAATAGAAGAAACAGCAGTTCCACTATTAGATAGTGGTATGGTAAAAATAAAAGTAGCGTTTGCGGGAATTTGTGGAAGTGATATGCATGAATATCTTGCTGGGGCCTACCCTTTTCGTACCCATTCTGTATGGGGGCATGAATTTTCTGGAACAGTTGTCGAAGTTGGTGAAGGTGTTTCAAAGGTTACTGTTGGAGATAGAGTCGCTGTTGAACCGTTAACACCATGTGGGAAATGTACGAACTGTAAACGAGGGTATTTCAATATATGTAAATTGGGTGGCTCTTATGGGTATACAAAATCTGGTGGATTTGCTGAATTTGCAGTGGTCAACCAAGAGAATGTATATCTTTTACCAGATCAAATGAGTTTGGAGCTTGGAGCCCTTGTTGAGCCAACTTCAGTTGCTGTACATGCTGTACGTACAAGTCAGCTTCGTCTTGGTGACACTGCTGCTATATTCGGTGCAGGACCAATTGGATTACTTGTTTTACAGGCAGTAAAAGCCGCAGGAGCAAGTGAAATCTTTGTCGTTGAAGTTTCTGATGAAAGACGGAAAAAAGCATTGGAATTAGGGGCAACCTATGTACTCAATCCTATGGAGGAAGATGTACGAAGTATTATTCTAGATAATACTGAAGGGGGAGTAGATGTTGCTTACGATGCGGCAGGAGTGGAAGCGACATTTACAACAGGCATAGCTTCTATCCGACCTGGAGGAGAATTTAAAATAGTAAGTGTATGGGAGAAACCAGTTTCTTTTAGTCCAAATTTAATCGTTTCTCCAGAAGTAAAGGTAAGTGGTTCATTTGCCTATAATAATCTATTCCCTGAAGTAATTCGATTACTAGCACGAGGTGTGATTAATGGAAATGCAGTTATAACAAGCAAGATTGCACTGGATGATTTAGTTACAGAAGGATTGGAAAGGTTAACGAATGATCGTAGTCAGTGTAAGATTTTGGTAGAAATGACTAATGATTGATTTCTATCAGTGGTGTTAATGGTTCTCTTATTTTTATTTGAAGGAAGAGTTTTTTAGTTATGTCTTAAAATTTTGTAGAGCATTTAATCATTTTTGTTTTCCAAGTGTCAGGCAAGATTATTTTTCAATCCTTTATAGCTGTCGCTTAAGACCATCAAATGATGCTAGTAAAAAGATTATGACTAAGGAAAAATAGTTGCACCATGCGTTTTCCAGGATCATGAGCCGCAGACGATTGATCGGCTTGGGGAGACGGAGCAGATGACGATGTTTGAGTGATGGGAATTGATAGCAAACAATAGTGCCTGGCACCTTATTGGGTGACAGGTACTGTTGTTTTTTCATAATCTATCAAAATGGAAGTGGACAGCACTGCTATGATAGTTGTTATAAACTATATCTGAAGTTTGTCTCTAAGAAAAATCTGGGTAAGTCTTCTGTGAAGTTGCTTGGCCCAAGTCATGACCATAAAAAATGTGAGTAGGACGTATATCAGCCATAAGGCTTTTTATTTTTCTAATCGATTCATTAGCTATTTGTTGATCGAATGTAGCAAATGGAATTTCATCTTCATAATTTTCTTTAGTATAGGCTAAATCAACCGTCAATAAAATAGGGCCAGATTGTTTCGTTGTAATAAGAATTGATTGATGTCCTGGTGTATGGCCAGGAGTGAAGAGAAGCTGAATTCCAGGCATGAGTTCGTAATCGCCTTTAATGGCCTTATAATTTAAATCGGCTTGAGTGCATTCTGGCGGAGCATAACTATCATTTCCAATGGCAACATCCAGCTCTGCTTGTTGAACAAATATGGGTGTTTTGGGAAACAGCGAATTTCCACCTGCGTGGTCCATATGTAAATGGGAAGAAATGATTGCTTGAATGTCATCAGGTTTATAGCCAATTCTATTTAAAACAGCAAGAATATGATCTTCCTTTCTCATATCAGGTAAGAATAAACCTTCGTATGGTGTATGATCAAAATAACCTGGATTTTCAATAAACGATTCTGGCATACCTGTATCAATGATAATTGGGCCATCCTTTGTTTCTAGCAAATAGGACCATATTTGCAAGGTTACAAGCTTGCCAGGCTCTAATTTTTGATTTAAAGACGAGTGATCAAGCGTTAACTTTCCAGTAGGTAACCAGTGAAGTCTTTCTATCATTTAATACCCCTCTTTCGTATTTTTTGAATAATCAGACTAAATATATTATGTCATAGATTTAACCTTTTGAACAAATGATTTTTTTTTGTGCCACTTGTTTTTATATTAGAATACTATATGTAGAAGAGTAGTGAACAGAGCAATATATCCAAAGAGGAAATGGCTTTTATGCTGATATATTTGATTTAGTTTGTGGGAAATATTAGAATTAATATAGTGAAAATCGGAATTGAAAGAAAATAAAAAATATGAGGTATCTTTGATATTAGATAGTAACAACAAGAAAAAACAAAAAACAAGGTGATAATATGGCAGGGTATGTGTTTAATTTAAATAATATGGAGTCACTTAAAAAAATAATTAATAATGGTGTTTATAGTACTAATTTGACAGAGCCAACGAATAATCGTTGGCTAGCTCACCATGAAGGAACTTTAACGGACTATCTAACAATGAAAGAAGGAGATAATGTATATTTTTTTTAAAAAAGAAAAATTTATGGAATTGGTATCCTTACAAATATCAATGATAGTTGTAAATTTCTAAATTTTCCTGAGGCTGATATTCCCAAAATACCAATCTACGGATATATTAAAGATAGTTTGTTATTAGATGAATCTAGTAACTCTATTAATAATAGATTTATTTGTTCGTTCTATCCATATCCCTATTTTTTCGAAAAAGGAATTGATATGGATGACGTGTTAGCCTCCAATCCAGATAAATTTAGAATTTTAAGGGCCTTCTGGAAGGTATCATTTATAAAAATTGATGATGAAGAAAATAAAGCTCTAAGGGATATAATATTAAAGAGAAATGAAGAGCATTTAAACACAAAGCTGTAAACGAGCATATTATTCCAGACACTGTTTTTTATTTTAAATCGGTGGAAAATCTGAAATAATGTGCTCTTTTTTTCACAGTAAATTGGAAAGTGGAAATTCTTGTTCGTATTATTTCGGCTAAAACATTAAAACAAAAACCCCTAAAAAGGGGCATCAACTCGAATATAATCTTGAATTTTTAATCGAATCTTATATATTTCTTGGTTATGAAGGACAAATATTACATCGTTATTCAAAGTGACGAACCAATCTAGATCTTTCTCTAGATAGGCTCGTAAGTATTGATTGTTGATTTGAATTTCAAAATGATAGCCTTGGTCAATCCAATAGGAGGACTGCCCAATCCAAACTCTCCATTCATGGTCAATATGATTGAAGACTAATATTCCTCTTTTCATCATAGTTTACTATCCTCAATGGCCAATCTTACGATTTCCTCATCTATCTGTTCCTTATTAAGTTGAGAACCAAATAATAAACTGTTAATGGTTAAAGTATTTATGACTCGTGGCCATCCCTGCGAGCGTAAGGTTATAGCCTCTTTTGCTGCCTCAGTAAAGATAGGCATTTTTGCTCCAGCTATTTTCAAATGGTGGTCAATGTAATTTGACACTTCCTCTTTGGTTAGTGGCTGAATCTCATATTTCATAATGATTCTCTGTGTAAGTGGGCGATGATGGTTTAAGGCTAGCCGTGTCTTCAAATGAGGTAATCCAGATAACACTAAAATAAACGGGTTGGTAGAGTCCATTTGAAAATTAAATAATAACGCTATATCCTGTAAAAAAGCATCCTTTGCCATGTGCATTTCATCTAGAATAAAAACAGGTGTAATTCTTCGTTCCTCTACAATCCGTTCAATTCCTCGTTGAATTTGCCGGAAAAGGTCCACTTTCCGGAACTTTGGTTCTTCTCCTAAACCATAGGCTAAACCGCGATAAAAATCCATTACTCCTCCCGTTGAAAGAGGAAAATAGATTACTTGATATAAAGAAGGACTTAGGGACTCTTTAAAAGACCGTAAGGTAAATGTCTTTCCTACACCAGGTTCACCTATAAGAAGACCGATACCTTTTGATTTTTCCAGATATTTTAATGCATTTAATGCCCCCTTATAATCAGTAGCTGGAAATGCATCTAAAGGACGTATTTCCTTTGAAAATGGCGTTTGGGCTAAAGAATAGAAAGATTTATACATGGTCTTCACCTTCTTTCCGTTCGTTCGACTCGCTTAATAAGAACGGGGATCGAACTCGTTTTGCCTGAGCGTTGACTTCAAAAGAAACCGGAATGGCTTCTGCCACCTTTTGATCATTTTCAAAAATAAAAACGCCTTGTTCATCAAACCTGACATCCACACGGTGTCCGATAAATCTTGGTGGTACTTCATAAAGCTGCTTGTCTAATGTAATCGTTCCATCTGGTTTCACCTTCCGGTATTCCCGTTTTAAGAAGATTGTTTCAAGAATAGAGGTGTCCTCTAGAAATGACACTTCATGAAACTGAGAGTGAAAGACTTCATGCGGTGTTTTTCCTTCTAAAGATGCATGAAGCCTCCGATGATAATCTTTCTCTAACCACTCCCAAAATCGTTCATTTAACTCTTCCAAGGAATGGACAGGATTAGCTTGTAAAAGTGGATAAAACCTTGTTTGAATGGTCTTAAACATCCTTTCAATTTTGCCTTTGGCCCTCGGATCATAAGGGGCAGTATGGACCAAGGTAATTCCAAGTCTAGCACAAGCATATTGAAGTGTTTCTGATCGATAAATCTTACCATTATCGGAATATATCATTTTTGGTTTTCCTCTTCGAATAAGAGCTTCCTTCGTTACGACTCTTAATCCATCAAACTTTTCATCTGAAAAAAACTCCGCATATGGAACCAGTCGAGAACAATCATCGATATAGGCGATTAAAAAGGTTTTCTTTGCTTTCCCATTCACCTTTATGTATGGACCATGAGACAAGTCTCCTTGCCATAATACATTCACCTTTTCATGTGCGAACCGTTTCCGTTCGGGAATGGCTGATATTTTTTTTTACCTATTAAGTTGTGTTTTTTTAATAATCGATTTATAGTAGAATATGATATTTGATTTTTTTGGATTTCTCCACTCGCCATTAGTTGTTCGTAGAACACACTAACAGGCATATGGAGATTTTTTTTTCGAATTTCGATGATGTGATCCCGATCATCAGGTGATAGTCTTCTAGAATCTCCTCGATCCGCACGCTTCTTTGGTTTTAATGCCTCAAACCCATTTCTGCGATAGTGAAGAAGCCACTCTTTTATTGTTTTTACGGCAATTTTGCGTTCCCCATAGTAGGGTACTGAATGAATCTTTCCCTCCAATTCATTTAGATACTTTTTTTGATCCACTTGACCATTAAACAGAGGGGCAATGAGTCCAAAACGAAATAAAGCAATCTGTTCACGTTCTTTTTCATTCATGGAATTCTTCCTCCTTTTTGTAGAAGGACAACCGGTTATCCATGTATTTATTCTACTTTTTTTGTCATTTTCTGACGATGCAAAAGGTGTGTGGGACAAATAATATTTTTGTATCACCACAAATATGGTAGAATTAATTTGCCATAAAGTACGTTGATAAATGACCCCAGCTCCTTCGTAAGAAGGAGGATTCGCCAAAATCACGGATCATTTTCAAATATTTTATGGCTTCTTTTTTTCGATTGCTAGATAAGCCACTAGAATAACCAATATCGGTAAAAAAGCTATGGATCCAATTCAACTTCCTATTGTACCGTACAAAATAAAACCTTAATAATTGGCGGCTGCTATTGGTTTTCCTTTTTTGAATTAACTCTTGTATAAGATCTAACACAGTCCTAATGGTGTGCTGAAAAAAAGGGATTAAAAAATCTGGTAGGATTGATATATTCACTTTACAAATCAGACACCTAATTCGACATATAGGAATCTTGATCGTTAAATCCTCCGTAATTCCAAACCTCCAATAGTAGCCGTTCCTATGAAGATTTCCATGTGATATACACTTACAATTAGGACAACATTCAAGCGTAGGAAAGCTATTATTCTTCCCTCTATCGGCATATTCTTTTAAATCGATTCCAAAATCAAAAGAGACAATCATAAAAAACTCCACCTCCATAATATGAAAAAAATTTAGCACATTATTTCGGTGAAGTATAGATATTATTCCGAAGGAATTTGAAAAAATAGTGGTGTTTTTTGCAGAAAAAAAGTGACTGTTTACAACAAAGCAAGGGAAATTCTCATTTAGTGAATCTTTACAAAATAGTTTCAAACATAAATTGTCTGAAAAGTATTCTTTAACATCTGAGAATATCTTAAAATACTCTTCTAAAGAAGATTACATAAGACATGAGATGGCAATTGAAGCTCATATTGCTGATATTATTACCAATAATAAAGAAGGAATATTTGGAAAGTGGGATTTTATCTCGCATCAAGTGATTGCTTCACCGTTTAAACCTATTGATTATATGGATAAAATGGATATATTTGGATATAGAAATATTGAAGGTTTTGATACTATTTCTAAGTACTTATTAATAGAGATTAAAAGAGATAGTGCGAATAAAGAAGCAATTAATCAAGTGATGAAATATGTAGACTGGATTAATCAAGAATACTCTCATGGTGATTATTCAATGATTGAAGCTTTTCTTGTGGCATATGATTTTCCAGAGGAAGTAATTAAGGAAAAAGAGAATATTTGCAAGCGGAATTATATTAAAGGAAGACGCCCTACAGAATCTGCTGAATGGAGAAATGTAAGATTAATCAAATATAAATATGATAATAATACAAGCAGACTAGTTTTTGAAGAAATATAAAAATGGAATTATTAAAGCCTATAGTAGAAAGCTGAACCTATAGGCTTTAATTGTTTATTTAATCTTTTATGATATCTGAAATATATGAATTATTTAACCAATAGCATTGCTTAGTAATTAATTGACCATTTGGTAATTCAATCTTGTCATTTCCATCTCTTCCCTTTGGACGAATATGGGTTACACCATTAAAAGAACTTTTTGGGAAATTATTTTTTTCAACGAGATTTCCCCCTCGTTTTATATACTCAATTTTTAGACCACTATGCAATAGTTTATTAACCTCAACCCAGAGTTCTTTTATTTTTGACTCGATAGTTTTTTCTGGCATATTCCATAATTTAATTCTTTTTAAAAATAACTTTCTATTTGGGTTATCTTTTTTTTGCTCCTTATATTGGAATACAATGAATAGAAATTTCGTTTCATAGAAGCGATTACGTATGTAACTTTCTTCCCATGTTTCATTTTTCCATTGATTAAAATCGATGTTTTCAAATGACATGGATTCTTTTGGAATACCATTTGGTTCTAATCTAACTGTTTTAAATTGTACATTAGCTTTTGCGAATTCTTCAATGTTATCTAATTTTGTCCCTTTTATACCTAATAAAGCACTTATAATTTGGGGAATGAAACTTTTGGATCCCTTGTTATACTTAATATTTAGTTTCTTAGATATTTCTTCATCTGTTAATCCTATATATGGGGCGAATTTTTCATTTAGTAGTTCATGAAAACTTTTTTTCTGTAAGTCGATTGCTTTAGCAAAATTCACTAGATTTTCTTGCTTTATATGTTTTCTTACTAACGTTGTCATATAAGATTGCTTTAAGGAATATGCTCTTTGCATTGCGGGAATATCCGAGAATGGTTGAGTTCTTAGTGAATTTTTATTACTTCCTTTTGTACATGCACCTAAATATATAGTGTCCCCTTCTGATATTTCATGAGCTTTTCCTTCTTTTATTTTATCGAGAATTGCTTTCCAATCATTTTTAATGATTTCCAAATCTGCTTCTGGAAAAGAATAGAGAAAACTCTTATTTATATAATAATCATTTCTTTCATTATTTGGTGTCCACTCATAAAACATTAATAATAACTTTTGATTTTTCTCCCAAAAACTAGACGTATGAAAAGTAGTTTCAACTTCTTCCATATAGTTAATTATATTTAATACAAGCCTCTCTTTTGCAGATAAACTTCCATTTTTATTCTTTTTAAATGGAGTTACTTTTAATTCCACACCTAATTCTTCAAAATCAGGTCTAGCATTGGAATTAATTTTATAGCCAAAGAAACTTTCTTCGATAACTTGACCTAAACTACCTTTTGATTTACGATTAGACAATCTATTATAAATATCAATTTGTCCAAACGTTTTACCTTCGGCTTCTTTAGCTTTACTTAGTAATTCAGATTCTGTTTTGTATAACATAATATCTCCTTAGAATATTTATTTTAGGTTTTTAAACAGAGCGTTTGTTCTTAAAGTGTGATAAAATAAAATAGTATTGTTTTAGTTTTAAGAAAGTAACAATAACATACATTAATGTAATTAATTCCTATATATTACTATATTTTTGGTATATTTTGTACCGAAAGGATGTTCGATAAATGATTAAGGCTTTAGAGTTGTTTGCAGGCGTAGGCGGTTTCCGATTAGGTCTAGAAGCAACGAAAAATTTTGAAATAGTATGGGGGAATCAATGGGAGCCATCAAAAAAGGTTCAAGATGCCTTTAATTGTTATCAGAGACAATTTATGGACCAAGGAATACACTCCAATAAAGATATAGCAACTGTTGATGAATATAGTTTAAAATACTTAAATGCCCAACTACTAGTAGGTGGATTTCCTTGTCAGGATTATTCTGTTGCAAGAAGTTTATCTGGTGAACAAGGTATTCAAGGGAAAAAAGGCGTTTTATTTTGGGAGATAATTCGTTTCCTTAAAGAATTAAGACCAAAGTATGTTTTGCTCGAAAATGTTGATCGGTTATTAAAATCTCCTTCTAAACAGCGTGGAAGAGATTTTTCTATAATGCTAGCAAGTTTTCGAGATTTAAACTATTCTGTAGAATGGAGAGTTATTAATGCTGCAGAGTATGGACAGGCACAACGAAGACGTAGAGTCTTCATTTTTGCTATTAGAAATGATACTGAATATATTAAAGATAGGGAAAAAATCACTGATGCAGAAATATTGCATAAAGAAGGATTTTTTGCCAAACCATTTCCTATTAAAGAGGAATCGTCGTCTAAGCATGTAGCTCAATTAAGAGAATTACCAGAAGATATACTTGAAGTTTCGGATGAATTCTCGATGAAATATTTAAATGCTGGGATTATGAGAAATGGGATTGTTTATACAGAAGAAACTTTGCCCCAAGTGGAAAAGCCAAAGACATTAGGAAAAATACTTCAATCTAATGTTGACGACAAATATTATTTGAAAGAAGCAGCAATAGAAAAGTTTAAATACTTAAAAGGACCTAAAAAAATTGAAAGAACTGCTGCAAGTGGTCATAAATATATATTTTCCGAAGGTGGTATGGCTTTTCCAGACCCCTTAGATAAACCCGGCCGTACTATGTTGACTAGTGAAGGAACAGTTAATAGAAGTAGTCATGTAGTTGAAGATCCTACTACAAAGAGATTACGAATACTAACACCAGTTGAGTGCGAAAGACTAAATGGATTCCCTGATAATTGGACTGAAGGTATGTCTGAGCGAATGCGATATTTTTGCATGGGGAATGCCTTAGTAGTGGGACTTATTGAGAGAATGGGTAAACGAATTTCTGAAATTAATAGTACAGAACCAGATACGGAAATTAAATTTAAAGAAATGGAACAACTGAGTTTCTTTAATTAAAAGTGCATATAGCAATTTGGACTGTCAAGGTTAAAAGCTTGGCAGTCTTTTTTAGCTACAACGGTATAAATGTAAATTATGATTATAAAGATAAATAATGAAAGATTTCTGGATTTTCAGTGTCAAGAACCGGACAAATCTTAGGTTTTTATTCTCATCTTATAAAAATAGATTCTAAGAAAAAAGAGAGGAAAAATATAGATTTATCACATGAAATATCTCATTAATTGTTTTTAGTTATCAAATTCAATAGATTTGGAAATATACTGTTTCGGTCAAAATTAGTAATCGAAAAGTTAGATTCGAATGATTTTATTTGTTTATCTATCCCAATCCATAAAAACTACCTTATTTTCCTTTAGCCATAATGGAAAATAAGGTAGTTTTTCAGTCGCGCATATGACCAGCTTCCCGAGAAGTCATTGCTCCATCTCCTGCTTTTACATCTCTTTGAATTTCTTGTTTTACTTTTTGTGAATCAGTTCCTGCAAAATCTGGCTTCATAATGGAATTTAAGTTCTCCTTATTTTGCGTCATGCTTTTTCCTCCTTCCTAATTCTTTATCCCATAGTATTTCAAAAAAAGGCGGATATTATGTTAATGGAAGAAGAAGGAGTTATTTTTTAGCAAAAAAAGACAGAGCTTCTTGAAAAAAATAAACGGCTTATGCCAGAATGACTATGATAATGAAAAAGTAACCGTTATTCGAGTTCGAAAAAAGTAATCCTTAAATATAAGAAAAAGACATAAACAAAATGGCGAAGATAAATAGGATAAATAGTAACATAAAAATTATTGCTAATACGAGTAAAATCCATCCTAGAATTTTTCGATCCGTTCTAATCAAGTAAATAGAAAGTGTGATGATTCCAAACAGAAAGCCCATGATTCCCCAGAGAACAGGGTTTTTGCCTTTTTTTTTGGAATCTATAACCAAATATATCGTTATTAAAATGTTTATTACCCAAAATAAAGAAAACTCCATAAACTAAGCAACCTCTTCTTTCCATTTTTTTATTGTATTTAAATAAGCTTTCTTACATGTCTAATGAGTGATTAGTGATAACTCAACTTTCGGAGTTGAATTTAACTTTTAAAGCCTTACGATTGATAGGGTAGACCCCATTTAATATCCATTTGCTTTTCTTTGTCTTTTGTGAAGATAAAAAGAAAAGACACCTGTTTCTTTGGTAAAATAACGGTGACTAAACCAATTACACAAAGAAAGGTGTCTACCATTATGTTATCGAAAAATTCGTCTTTTGTCCATCTCTCGCAAGCTATGAAACACAGCTTTTCGGAGTTAAATGTGGGAAGGCATTTACGGAATGCGGGTATTACCAAAAAACTTGGATTTTCATGCCTCACCATTTTTCAACTTTTGTTTCTTTTAGTATTTGAACATCGTACCTGGTATCAAGCTTGTTTGAGTAAAAAAGCAACCGTTCTTCCAGGTAAGGATGTCATTTATGACTTCTTAAAGGTGCCTACATTTAACTGGCGCAAGTTTTTATTATCCCTTTCATTTGAAGTTACACAGCGTTTTGAAAGGTTAACTTCATCAAAGAGGATTTCCGTTTTTATTTTGGATGACTCAGTTTTTTCACGTAACCGTAGTAAAAAAGTAGAGCTGTTAGCACGTGTTCATGACCATGTGACACATAAATTTGTTAAGGGGTTCTCCATGTTAACACTCGGTTGGTCTGACGGATTTTCGTTTGTACCAGTTGACTTTGCGCTCCTCAGTTCAACTAAAAAGGAGAACCGTTATTGTGAAATAGATTCTACTATTGATAAGCGAACTTCTGGATATAAGCGTCGTCTGGAAGCTATACAACCTAAACCTGAAATGGCCGCTACTCTTATCCAAAACTGCTTAGATAAAGGCATAGTGGCGGATTATGTGTTGATGGATACTTGGTTTACACATGCGCCTTTAATCGAATCGATTACAGAAAAAGGCTTATTCGTGATTGGCATGGTCAAACAAATGAAGCAACGCTACCTTTATAACGACAAACTATTGAAACTAGATGAGTTGTTTAAGGTAGTTAAGCCCAACCTTCAAAAAAAAGGTGTCTTGGGCTCTATTCAAGTATGCCTTCAAACGGATAAACAGACGTCTGTCAAAATTGTTTTTGTTAGAAATCGCAATAAGAAGAGTGAATGGTTAGCCATTTTAAGCACGGATACTGCCCTTTCAGATGAAGAAATTGTAAGGATTTATGGTATGCGTTGGGACATTGAAACATTCTTTAAATGCACAAAGTCAATGTTAAAGCTCGCAAAGGAATTTCAAGGTAGATCGTATGATTCCATGATCAGCCATACAACCTTAGTTTTCACACGCTATACTCTGCTTGAATGGAGCAGAAGAAATGAACAAGACCCAAAAACAATCGGAATACTCTTTTTCTTAATGTGCGAAGATGTAAAAGATTTGGATATGCTTACGGCTTTACAACAGTTACTAGAACTTTTCGAAACAATGTCAAAAGGTACTGTTTCTTTAAGCACGGAAACTTTAACGGGTCAATTAACACATTGGTTTGAATCCCTGCCAAGTTACATCAAGGGTTCATTGAGTTTTTCTATGTCCGAAAGTTGAGTGATAAGATGTAAGGAAATCTTATTTATTTAAGAAAATCCATCCGTAGTCCTAAAATGAATGACATTAGTTATTAGTTTTCTCTTATGCTGGAACTTTTTTCTTAAAATTAAAAATAAATAATGATTGGTCAAACTCTGGCTTGAACATCTTACGACTTATAGAATGTTGTTTTATTAATTAACCGTAAACATTTTTAAAAATGAACAGGATATTTATCATGTAATAAAGTAATAAATTAATATTTAGTTCTGCTGTTTCTAGGTGAGTGTCCATAAATTCTTTTATAAGTTCTTGAGAAAGAAAGCGGATTTTGGTATCCTACAGCTTTAGAAATTAACGCGATTGTGTGATCGGAGTTTTCAATTAAGAATTTGGCTTTTAGCATTCGATATTTAATTAAGTATTCCAAAGTACTTTCTCCTAATTTTTTTGAAATGATTCTTGATAAATAAGAACTATTAAATCCTAAATCGTCAGCAAGTGTCTGGACACTTAAATCTTCTCTCCAATAGTTTTTTCTAATATATAAAATAAATTGTTCAACAATTTTTTGCTCAGAAGTCATGTTAGAATTTAAAGATATGTTTGATCCATCTAAGCTTAATAAGGATAATATAGTAATTAATTTACCTTGAATGGTTAAAGAACTAGATTGAGAAAGAAAATTTGTTGTTATTAGCTCTTTGATGTGTTGATCAATTAAATCTTGGTTGAGAACATGTCCAACTTTATTTTCTCCGTTGTAACCCAAATCTGCTAAAACTTCTTCTACTTTATTTCCTTCTAAACCAATCCAGATATATTCCCAAGGAGATTTAGCGTCAGCTTGATAGAGAGGATCGGAATCTTTAGGCGTGATTAGAAAAAAATCTCCTTTTTTCAAATGATATTGATTATTTTTATACTTATAAATCCCTTTTCCATTCAATATATAGTGTATAACATAGTATTCTCTTACTTGTGGTCCAAAGCTGTGTAAAGGCAGACATTTTTCATGTCCAAAATTTATTATACTTAGATCAGTTAGAAGACAATCATTAAAAAAGAATTCAATTCTATCTTTGCTTTCTAAAAACATTTTATCATTCCTTTATATCAGATTTTGTATAGTTTTCTTTGAGAAAAAAATAGTTTAAAAAGTCAGAAAGTGTATACTTTAGAATAGAACTCGTTATTTATTTATCATCTTACTCTAATTATAATATATGTTGTAAGCGATAACAATTAGGAGGTAATAATATGGTTCGAAAAAAAAGCATAGTATGGATGATTACTACTTTATTCTTATTAAGTATGATTTTAGCGGGTTGTGGCTCTGGTAGCGGAGATGAAAATAGTGAAAATGGTAAAGTGAAATTAGTATTCTGGTCAGGAGCAACCAAAGGAAACAAGGATCAGATACACGAGGAGGAACTAATCAAAGAGTATGCAGAGAAAAATAATATTGAAATAGATTATCAATTGTTTAATTGGGATCAGTTAAAAGATAAAATTGTTACTTCTGTTGCTGCAAGTGATGCACCTTCTATTACTTGGGGGTTAGGTGAATGGTATGGTGAGTTTAGCAATATGGGTGCATTAGCAGATTTATCTAGCTTTTGGGATTCATATGAAGATAAGGATCAATTTTATCCAAATGTGATAGATGCTTTAACTACTGACGGGAAACTACAAGCATTGCCAAACTATATTGCACCAAGAGCATTAGTATATCATAGCGATTTATTAACTAAGGCAGGCTACAATGCTCCTCCGAAAACTTGGGATGAGATGGTTGAAATGGCTAAAACAATTAAAGATAAAACTGGGAAATATGCTTTTGGTATTGCAGGTACAGGGGATAGAGCACCTCAAGAACTAGCATCTTTCCTTTTCCAAAATGGTTTAAACATTGCGGATTCTGAGGGTGACGGCAAATATAAAAACACTTGGCAAGATAGTTCAGACAATTTGAAGAAAGCTACAGAGGTTTTTCAGTTTTACAAAGATATGTTAGACAATGAAGTTATTGATCCAAATTCAGCTGTGGGTGGTTGGGAAGAACTAGACACAAACTTTTCCTTAGGTAAATATGCGATGGTAAATGATGGTTCATGGATGCAAAACTACGAAGCAAATAATCCAGAAGAAATGAAAGATGTAGCAGTAGGATTACCGCCACATAACTCTAATCCATCTACATTCTTAGAAATAAGTACCTATTATATTTACAACAATAACGAAAGAGAAATAGAAGAATCTACTAAATTAGTTAAATATCTTCTAAATAAAGAGAATCAGCAAGCTGGAAGACCTGAAGGATCACCAAGAATGGATATGGAAATTGATGGAAATAATAAATGGGCTCAAGGTTTTGCTAACCCAGAATTAATTAGTCAAGCACAACCACTTCCACCAATCTCAATGGCAGAAATTACTCGGCCAATGCAAGATGCAATTGCGATGGTTCTTCAAAATGGAGATAGTCCTAAAGATGCTGCAAAATATCTTTCTGACAAAATTAACGAAGCATTGAAAAACCAAGAAGTATACGCTGAATAAGTATCCGATGTGGGCGAATAGTCTTTTCGTTCACATTTTCTTAAGAAGGGAAGATTGAAATGGAGCTTTCAAAAAAGATGAATAAAGAAACCGCTAATCGAATAAATTCCCTTGTGTATATGGGTCCTGCGATTATTTTCATGGTTTTTTTGATAGGTATTCCACTGGTTCAAGTTATTTGGGATAGCTTTCATGCTAAAAGTTTAACAAATCCGAATTTGGATGGTTTTGTTGGATTAGAAAATTTTAAAAAAGTGCTTTCTGACCAATTATTTATGAACAACTTAAAAAATACGGTAGTTTGGACAATTTTATCGGTTTTCGGTGAACTTTTATTAGGAGTAACAGTTGGAATTGCTCTAAATCAGAAAATAAAAGGTAGAGTAGCATTCAGAAGTATGATTATTATTCCTTGGATCGTACCGATTGCTGTTGCTGGCTTAACATGGACATGGATGTTAAATCCAGATTATGGAATTTTGAATTATTTGTTTGTTAAGTTAGGTTTAATTGATAAATCAATCTATTGGCTTGGTGATACTGAAACTGCATTGTTAACAGTTACCTTTATTAATATATGGAGAACTTTTCCATATTGGGTTATTAGTATTCTTGCAGGATTGCAATCTATTCCTGAAGATTTGTATGAAGCATCTGCAATGGATGGAGCAAATATTTTTTACCGTTTTTTCCATGTAACATTACCTGGTTTAAAAAATGTGATAACCACTTTAATTTTTATGCATATTGTTTGGACTTCGGTAAACTTTGACTTCATCTGGATTACTACAGAAGGTGGACCGAATTATTCTTCTGAAACATTGCCAATTATGATTTATCGATTTGCGATGAAAAGTTACGATATTGGAAAATCTTCCGCGTTATCTGTAATTATGATTTTCATTTTATTACTGTTATTCGCATTTATACCATTAATAAAACTTGTTGCAAAAAAGATTAAGGAGGCTGCATAAATGGTTAAAAGCAAAAGTGAAATAATATTTTCAAAGATTGCAACATACCTTATCTTAGTTTTATGTTCGATTTTTTCCTTTTTTCCTTTTTTATGGATGGTATCAACTGCTTTAAAGCCAGATACAGAGATTTACTCGACAACACCATCGTTTTTTTCAAGGAATTTTTCTTTAACAAATTTTAAGGAAGTCTTACAAGAATCGGATTTTTTGATTTTTTTTAAAAATAGTTTATTTGTGTCGTTTGTAACTACAGTTATTGGCCTTATTTTGGCAATATTAGCAGGTTATGCTTTGAGTAGATATGGACGCTATAAGTCTATAAAATTAGCAGGCTTGTCTTTAACTGTGAGTCAAATGGTTCCAGGTGTATTATTACTGATTCCAATATATATGATATTTAAAGGAGTACATCTGATTAACTCCTATCCTGCTTTAATTTTAGCATACTCTACATTTGTTATACCGTTAAGTACTTTTATGATGAAAGGTTTTTTTGACAGTGTACCTATATCACTAGAGGAATCTGCCGAACTGGATGGAGCCTCTAGGTTCAGAACTCTTGTTCAAATTATACTTCCAGTTTCTATTCCTAGTTTGGTATCAACGGGATTATATACTTTTGTAACAGCATGGAATGAGTATATGTTTGGATATGTTTTAATTAATGATGTAGCTCATCGTACATTAACTCCAGGAATAACCTTATTTAGGGGGCAGTTTACTACAGACTGGGGAAATTTGATGGCAGCAAGTGTACTGGCTGTTATTCCAGTCACAATAATTTTTGTATTTTTACAACGTTATTTATTATCAGGATTAATGTCAGGAGCAGTGAAAGGATAATATATGATGAATATAATAAAAGAATTTAAGTATAGATTTGGATCTACAAATATAGCGTTTGTGTTAACGGAAGAAAATAAAATTCGTTTAGTACAATTTTCTACTTTTCCATATGTTGATATGAATACATTGGATCAGCATTTAGTCAACTCAAGTAATCTAGTTGAACTTCAAGTTACTGGAATGAATCAGCCACAACATAAAGGAAATAAACTTGGGAATACCTTACTGGGTAGTGAATTAGAGCTAGAGGATATTAAGACAGAAAATAATGAACTAATTATTTCGCAACGATATGTATTTCAGAAGATAGATATCAGAGTAAAAACTATTATTGAATATGTTACAGATACTGATGTATTTCGTTGGAAAAATATTGTTGAAAACCTTGGTGAACCAATTGGAATTGAATATATTACTTCAATTAATATTACTAATTTGAATCAAGGGCAAGTTTTTCAAAAATATATTGATCATATTCTATATTTGCCACACAACTCTTGGACTGGCGAATTGCAATGGCAACAGGATACATTGAAAAATTATGGTTTAGATTTTCAATTGGATGGTGAAAAACTACAAGATTCCACGAAAACTATTTCTATAACTAATAATAGTTCTTGGTCATGCTCGCAATATAGTCCATTAGCAGTGTTGCATAATCCATTATTAAATGTTTCTAGCTTTTGGCAAATAGAAAATAATGGTGAGTGGCATTGGGAATTGACAGACTGTGGTTTAGGAAAATATATAGCACTAAGAGGATTGGGACCAACAGAGCCCACTAATCATTGGTGGAAATCTTTGGGGGAAGGTGAAGCTTTTGAATCAGTCACCATAGCCTATGGAACTGTAAATGGTGGATTTGATGAATCGATTAATGCATTGACTCTCTATAGAAGAGCAATACGTAGAGATAATGAGGATAACCAAAAATGTCCAGTCATTTTTAATGATTATATGAATTGCTTAATGGGAGATCCAACAACCATTAAAGAACTTCCATTAATTGATAAAGCTGCAGAAGTAGGCTGTGAATACTATGTAATTGATTGCGGTTGGTATTCTGATGGCTATTGGTGGGATAACGTTGGAGAGTGGCTTCCATCAAGGGAACGTTTTCCAGAAGGTATTAATTTTTTGGCTAAGTATATTCGTGATAAAGAAATGATTCCCGGCTTGTGGTTAGAAATTGAAGTGATGGGTATTAATAGCGAATTAGCTAATTCGTTACCAGACGAATGGTTTATCTGTCGTCATGGAAAAAGGATTAAAGACCATAGTAGATATCATTTAGATTTCCGAAATTCGGAAGTAAGAGAATATGCGACTTCCGTTATTGATCGTCTGATTGATGATTACCAAATTGGTTATATTAAAATGGATTATAATACACCAACGGGTATAGGTAGTGATATTAATGCTGACAGCTTTAGTGAAGCGCTTCTACAGCATAATCGAGCATATCTAAAATGGTTAGATGAAATATTCGAAAAATATCCGGATCTAATAATTGAAAATTGTGGTAGTGGTGGAATGAGACATGATTATGCTATGTTAGCAAGACATAGTATTCAATCTGTTACAGACCAAACTGATTATTTAAGGAATGGGGCAATTGCAGCAATTTGTGCTTCGGCGATTACTCCTGAACAATCAGCCATTTGGTCGTATCCTTTAAAAGAGGGTGATTTAGAAGAGGTAATTTTTAATATGATAAATTCTATGCTTTTAAGGATACATCAAAGTGGGCATCTTGCTGAATTAAATACAGAAAGACTTTCTTTAGTAAAGGAAGGGATTGATGTTTATAAAGAAATTCGCCATAATATTCCTAAATCATCCCCTGAATGGTACTCAGGAATCCCTAAGATAGATGATGAATGGTTTAGCTTTTCATTAAAATGTGAAAATGAAATTTATCTTGCGGTATGGAGAACTTATAGTGAGAGTAATCAATTTAGTATTAAATTTCCCTATGAATTAATCAACGTCGAACAAATTTATCCAAAAAAACAAGAAAAAGTTGGTATGTTTGATTATTCTAGAGATACTATGCTGTTTGATTTTAAGAGCAATAAAGTGGCGCGATTATATAAAATTACCATTTAAAAACGCGGAAAAGCTCATAACAGTTCTAATCACATATAAATCAAGCTTAAAATTTATTTAAGAGGCTGTCTCAAAAGTTTAAAAACTTATGGGGCAGCCTCTTTTCATTTGTTGGTCATAACAGATTCTTTAAAATGGAAACCTGAACCTTAGATTTGTGCACTTTTTTAACGATTGAAAATGCGAAAATAATAATATTACTATGCTTTTAATACACCTAAAAGTCTAGTATGGATATCAAGAGTTCAGAACTGATGGCAATATGTTATCCGGATGTAAAGGATTTCCGTGCATCGATTGATGGCTATCAATCTTTATTGTCAAATGAAAAAACAAAACGACTTTTTGGAGGGGTTCCTAAATATAAGTGGCGGTAGGAAGTTGATAAGGCTCTATTTGACGATAGTGACTCCATTTAAGCTGACAAGTAATATTGGAAACTTATTTATAAAAGAGATTTATTTATCGATAAATTGTAACCGAATTAAATAGAAGGATGGAAAATTATCCAAATGACAATTAAATTAAAGGGGGTTACATGGAATCATAGCCGTGGATTCCTTCCTGTTGTTGCTACATCACAGCGTTTTTCTTAGTTAAATCTGGAAGATGTTGCTCAGGCAGCACTGTTTTTAGCATCGGATGAATCAAAGTTCATGATGGGTTCACCACTGTACATCGATGGCGGAGTAGTCTCTGGCAAAAATGCATAATGAAGAGGTTATATAAACAATTGTCTATAGAGAGAATTGCTTTAAAGAAAAGGAGGAATAAATGATGAAATTATTAAATTTTGCTAGTGAAAATCGTTCATCTTAGGTATTAAAACTGACAAAGGAATAAGATGCTTTGAAAGTAATTCCTGCCTGAAAAACAAGAATACTTAAAACCAGGTGATACAATTACAATTGAGATTGAAAAACTTGGCCAGTTAACAAATGTTTTTGTGGAAGAAACTGAGAATATGCAAAAAGAGATTGCAAAGGACGAATCAAAAATTTTATCGTAAATACAGTGGTAAAGGGCATCATTGAATGCCCTTTATTATTAGTGAAAGAGTTCTTGATATGGGGCAGAAGGGCGTTAACCGTAGTGTGTTAATAACTTTGTTGGTTCAGGTACACAACAGTTTAGATGACAAATCGAAAAAAGCTTCTTCGGATATAGAAAAAAGAGTTCTCGGCACCACGGACAACTCTTTTTTAGTTGGTTCGAAGTTTTAAAAAAACTTAGACGGCACAACTAACACAATAGGTTAGTTGTGCTCGTTCCATTTGCTCTCAATATTGAGTAAATATGCATTTGGGTCCTTTTTAAACCTTCTCTGTTTTGTGTGTTCAAGTATCCGGTTATTCCACTTATTAGCTTCGTTCTTATAGGTAGAATAGTCAGCTTTCCTTATCTTATTCAAACCGTCTCGTTCATCTGTAACACCTTCAACAAAAACAATGTTTTCACCATGACGAACAATATAACGATTCCAAGTTCGACTACCAGTTATTCGCCTATGCCTTACTTTTGTACGTCTAAAGAATAGTTCTAAATCATTGTTCGTCCTAGGTAAGAGAGGGAAATCGTATATAGTAAAAAGTCCTTTCCAAAAGCCATTACTATATCTTAAAAGATTATCCACAAACGCATGATCCTCTTCCCGATTAAGCTCTTTTTTAATATGATCTAGATACTGTTTTAGTCTATTTTCGACCCAAGAACTTGTTTTATTTTCAGATGGCTCCATAATAGTGGCAATCCGTTTAAAACGCAGGTCCCAACGTTTCACAAGTTGATAATCTGAGTTAAAGTTATCAACATTACTGACTATTCTGAATAGCTTTTCAAGTAAAAGAGTCCCCTTTTTTATCCAGGCATTTTTCAATCGAGTCTTTGATTGATTTTGTTCGTTCATAGACTCGAGTACCAGGTAATTCAAACGGGGGCTTACCATCTTCCAGTAATACGGAGCGAATGGCTGCCACATAATCACTTGCGATTTCATCTTCTAAGCTTTCTGAAGGGGATTCTTCTATTTTTCTCTCGATATCTCGAATTCCCCTTAGCTTCTTTTTAATATTTGTCTTTAACTTTCGGTCCTTTTCCACTAATGGTTTGGCAATATCCTTAAAGTAATGGAACTGACAATACTGATATGGAATGTTTGGTGCGACTTTCTCAATCGCTAAACGGATTGACTGTTGCCCATCACTAATAAACCCTTGAATTGGGTAACCCCAATTAATGATGGGTTGAATAATCCCAACCAATTCTTGAGATGCACTACTCTTTAGATTGTGTGCAGCTAGGACAGTTCCACTTAGTACCTCACGGATTACATAAAGTGTTTCGTTTCCTTTTTCAGGTTGAACGCCATCAATAGAAAGGATTAATCCGTCACTTTCTTCTACGACTTTCTCTAAAATTTCTTTCGTGTTCTCTTCGACAGATGACCTAAGTAGTAACGCGTAGCGTTCATAGAGTTTTTGAACCTGTCTTTCAGAGATTTTAATCTGCTTCTCCGTTAGTATGTCGGTAATTTCTAATCGTGTTTTATGTTCTTTAAAGCGTAAATGACCAATATGAGCAATGACATCCATTCCATATGTAATATGTTTCATACTGAGTTGTTCAGCCTCTGCAGAGCGATAAACGATATGATTATCACAGGAGTTATTTTCGCATCTGTAACCTAGATTGATTACTTTAAATTCACCTTTAAGAGTAGAGATGGTTTTCCGCCATACAGGATGACAGTATGTTAATTTGCCTTCACATTTAGGGCAATGTGTAATCTCAGGAGTATAGTAAATAGATTCAACTGGATTTAACCGATTTTTTGTACGCATAAATAAACACCAACTTAAATAATTTATAAGTCTATTATAACTCATAAACATGGTTGGTGTTATTTATTCCGCGTAAGAAAAAAAATCCTTTGAAGCAGCGACAGTGATGGTTCGATATTCTGTTCCCCAGTTAATAGTTGGATCTCCATTTCTATATGCTCTACTTGAACAATAGAAATGATAAAGAACACCATTATGCATAATGACAGAAGGTTTATGGGCGAAGATTGAGTCGATTTCGCCCTCATTCCCAACTGTAATAATTGGTTCAGGATATTTCTCCCAATTAAAAAGATTCTTTGAGAGGGCAATCCCTTCCTGTGCCTTTTTGTAGTTATAACCAAAGAAGTACATTATCCATTGTTCCCCGTCTTGCAAGACGCAAGGGTCACTTACAAATCCAGCGTCCCATCGATCAGGAGAAACTTTTAAGACTGGATTATTCTCGTATCTTATCCAGTCTTTTAAATTAGTAGAGGTGGCAACACCTGTCTGCTCGATCCATCTTCCAGTGTTGGTATTTTTTGCGTTATAAAATAAATAAAATGTTCCTTCATGTTCAATCAAACATTCTTTATAGAGACCACCTTTTTCCCAATCATCTCCATTTTCAGGGATTAAGATAGGGTCTTCTAGGCGATGCCATTCCAACAAATTTTCATCCTCTGTCCATGCTAGACCAATTTTTGCGGAGCCTTCCTCATAACCGAATTCTGGATAGGCATGATATACTAGCCAATATTTATTATCCCACTTTTTTAATGTTGGGGGAGCATCAATTCGATTTTCTTTAAGCATCCAAGTCCCTGCAACGTTTTTCGAATCCCACGCAGACCCTTCATTTCTTCGTAATATAACAGCAAGGTGTTCCCAATTAAGTAAATCTTTACTTATTGCAAGAGCTGTTTGATAACCTTCCCCATCAAAGCCAACATACATCATATAAAATTTATTTTTATGTTGGAAGACAAAGGGACAGTCAACGGCGCGATAATCAAAGTTGCCTTTAATCCCTGATCCTGAAAGAACAGGCTTACCATATTTATAGGGTGTTAGGTACGATTGGATATTCATCAGATTTCTCCTTTTCATTATTTAATGGAATGCTTTCAAAATGATAGTGGCCGGAAACTATTTTTAAGACGATGCAACCGTTCTCGAAACGTTGGAACTTTACACCCTCTGCCTCATCGATTGAAACTCCATTTTCGGTAATATCTGTAATGGAGACAGCTGGGATATAAACTTCACCAGAGCAATTCGCTGGGAGTTGAACTTCTAAAGAGAGTCGATTATTATCTACAAGCTTCCAATGAGTATACATTTTGCCTGTATATAAAACTTGCTCTGTTTTAACCCATTGTAAAGTATTTTCATAGTAAGGGTTAATCTTAAATTGGTAGGCTTCCTTAATCGGATCAAACGTATAATTTAGACCCGCTAATCCGCTGTATAGCCATTCTTCTATGTGACCAAGCATAAAGTGATTTTGTGATTTTCCAACTGTTGGACCGTCCCAAGCTTCTGTTAGCGCAGTAGCACCATGCTCAATTTGATAACCATAACTAGGATAATCTGTATTTCTAGTCATTTTAAAAATAATATCGGAACGATGATTATCAGATAATGCTAATAAAACGTAACGATGGGCGATATCACCAGAGGTAGTATGGAAACCCCGTTTTACAATGTCATCTACAAGATTTTGTAAAACTTTTGATTGATAAGGATCATCTACTAAGCCTAGAGTAAGAGACATGGCATTCGCAGCTTGACTTCCAGTAGCATACTGACTAGTAAAAGGATTAAAGAATTCTTTATTATAAGCCTCCTTAATTTGTTGACTTAAAAATATATATGCTTGTGTATCTTCATTTTTATTTAGTGCTCTAGTGATTCGTTCCAATACTTGAACTAGATGGAAGAACATTGCAGTTTCGGGTAAGGATACTGGAGTATTTTGAGCAAAACCAGGTCCATTTGGTCCCACATCATACCAATCTCCAAGACCATCTTTAACGATATAATTTTTAGAGCGGTTTTTAATGAAATGGATGTATCTTTTCATATTTTCATAGTGATCCTGAAGAACTTTACTATTGCCATATTTTTGATACATCATCCAAGCTGCTAATATATACGTCGCACCCCAAGAGACGGAATGTCGGAAGATATCCCAAGGTTCTTCAAAGACTACGTATTCTGGGGCGGTTGTTGGAATCATTCCATTTTGAAGCTGAGCATCCTTAATGTCATCAAGGACTTTCGAGAGTAAAGATTCCACTGGATAATTATAAATAAGGGGAAGCCCCATTAAATGCACTTGTTCAAGCCAACCTAATTTTTCTCTATGTGGACAATCGGTGAAGACACTTTTCGTATTACTTAATATGGCCCAGTTAATTAATTCGTGCGTTCGATTTAATAACTCATCGGAGCTTTCAAAGTCACCACTATTCTCAAAGTCCGGGTAAATCATTTGGCCTTCTAAAGAGAGTAATTGTGGTAAATTACTATTTTCAATAGGGAACCCTTTAGGAATGGCTCCTTCCATTTGTACGTATCTGAATCCAGAGTAAGTAAAGCAAGGATTCCAGGTTTCTTCACCTACACCCTTTAACGTATAATTTAATTCATACGGAGAACCAGTCCATGTTTGATTAGGAGATCCATCTTCATTTACTAATTCTGCTGGTGTCAGTTTAACAGTCATACCTCGAAAGCCTTTAACTTTTAACCTTATCCAGCCAGAAAAATTTTGTCCCAAGTCAGCTACATAAACGTTTGGTTTAATTTCTTTCATTTCAACTGGGTTAAACGTTTTCATTATTTTCAATGGAGGAGTTTTCTGTGCTCTTAATTTCCCCTTTGGCGGGACCGCCTTCAAAGCTGGCTTCCAAAGATCATTTACAGAGAAATTAGCAGTATCCCAACCAAGCTGCTCTAAACGGGCATCATAATCTTCTCCTCCATAAATACAAGAAAAAGTAGTAGGACCGAGAGAAGATAGCCAATTAGTATTACTGGTAATAACGGATCTTGTACCGTCATCATATTGAATCTCTAATTGTGCAATAAAAGTTGGTTCACCGAAGGAACCTTTGTATTTTACATATCTTCCACCAGTAACATTGTAGAATCCGTTACCAAGAATAACGCCAATAGTATTAGTTGAAACCGATAAATAGTTAGTTACATCGTAAACGGAATAAAGGCATGTTTTATTATAATTGGTCCAGCCTGGCTCTAAAACTCTATTTTCAACCTTGGAGCCATTTAGCCGTAATTCATAGTGACCGAGACCAGAAATATAAATTCTTGCTTGTTTTACTGGCTTTTCAATGTTAAATCCGTACCTAAATAGAGGGATAGGCTGAATCTCATGACCGTCCTCCATAATGTGTTTTGAAATCCATTCAGCAGACCAATCGCTTTGATGTAATAATCCCATCTCCCACCAAGTAATTTGGCTTTCCATCATTTTTTTGTTTTGGTCCCAGGCTTGTATTTTGCAAAAATATCTTTTGCGAGATACAAGTGGTTCCCCTTGAAACAGTACATTAATATTTCTTCTACTTTTTACGATACCACTGTCCCAAATGGTACCCAAATCGTCTTCTAATGATTGTTCATTGTCTGAAACAATGATGCGGTATGCGGTTTGATAGTTTCCGCGTTCCTTTGATTCTGCAAAGGACCAAGAGAAAGCAGGCTGTTCACAGTCTATTCCTAATGGACAAGATTGATTTTCAATTAAAACTGTCTGTATTTGCACCTCTACATCCCCTTTCTAAAAAAGATTAGGCACTTTGTATTATCTTATCAAGAGTGAAAAGCAAAATATTATACTTTATTTTAAGAAAAAGGTATTCATTCTTAAGATAATGGTGAATAGCTTTTATTTTTACTTAATATTAAGAGTTTTGATTAAAAATCATCGCTATTCTTGCAATGATTAGAAGGAATAGAATAAAAGAAGAATTAAATAACCCTTTATGTGAGCGGTTAATGTTTGAGGTGACTCTAATAATAAAAGGAGTGAAATATATGAGCTTGGAGCATATTCGAAATAGCTTTATCAAGATTGATCATCGCTTTGGTCCTGTACCCTTTTGGTGGTGGAGTGCTGAAGAAGTAACAGCTGAGAGGGTTCGCTGGCAAATGCAAAAGTTTCATAGTGGGGGCTTGCGGAATATAGGCATTATGAATATTGCACCGACTGGACCACAGTATGGCAGTAAAAGTGATAACCCGGCATATTTTTCTGAACAATGGTGGAATATGTTTGAAGTAGCCATAAGAGAAGCGGAAAGACTAGGAATGAGAATCTTTTTTTATGATCAAATTGGATTTTCTGGATCTAATTTACCTGCAAGAATTGTAACGGAGCACCCTGAATACACTGGATGGGCTTTAAGGCGTTTTTTACATGGAGAAGAAATTCCAGAAAAATCAAATGTTTTATTGGAAAATGATGAATATATATATGCGGCTGTTGTTCAAGGCTTTAATTGGCTTAATCATGACGCCGCTGCCATGCTAATTGATCGCGTCCATGGAGAGTTTGAGCGTCGTTTTCCAAATGATCTGGGAAAAACAATCGGTGGAACTTTTCAGGATGAATTGCCACCTCTACCATTATGGACACCAGAAATGCCGGAGTTATATTTTAATAGGTATAAAGAGAATTTGATTCCTCAACTGCCTTCGTTATTTGATGAACTGCCAAAATCAGCAGAAGTTCGCAGACGAGTCTATAAATTAGCAGCAGGTTTAGCTGAAACGTCTTTTTTTATTCCGTTATCGGAATGGCATAAAAAATATGACCTTCTCTTATGCTGTGACCAAGCTGGTCCTGCAAGGAGAGCAGATGTACATGGTGCCCAGCGTCTTTATTTAGATTATTTTCGAACACATCGATGGTATAGTGCTGCTGGTTCTGACATGGAAGGGAATGCAAAAGTCCATTCTTCTATGGCACATTTACATGGCGGAAAAAGAGTTTTTCTAGAATCCTTTCATACAAGTGGTTGGGGAGGAACACTTGAAGAAACGATGCACTGGCTAATACCTTGGTTGCAAACAGGGGTAACGCTTTATAGTCCACATTCCGTTTATTACAGTACGCGAGGGGGATGGTGGGAGTGGGCTCCGCCAGATACGGGCTGGAGGCAACCATATTTTGAACATTACTCCGTGTTTGCCAATACAATCAGCAGAGTGTGTTCCTTACTAACAGAGGGAACCCACATCGCCGATATTGCGGTCCATTATCCATCTGAGGCTGCATGTGGTTTCATGAGTTTAAGTGATGGGGATGCGAATGAACATCCAATGTCTGTTTCTAATAAAATGCCTAATGATGCTATGAAGCATATACATGAAACGTATGAAAGCATTGCGGGTAGCTGGAATCGTAGAGATCAGACAAAGCTTGGAATTATTCGTAAGCTAGGACATGATTTTGATATTGTCGATGATTCAGCACTTCAAAAATCATCTGTTGAAAATAAGAAATTAAAAATTGCAGAGGAGCAATTTAGCGTACTTCTGTTATGTGGTACAACGATTATGGATGAAGAAGCTCAAACAAAGTTAGAAGCATGGATTAATCAAGGTGGCTGGGTAATTGGAGTTGATATTCCAGATAATGATCCTTTCATTCCTGGAATAACGTTTGTAAAAACAGCTGAAGAAGCGATGGAGTCGATTGAAAAACAAATCCAGAAGCGTGTGAAAGGGAATGGCTTAACCTTACAGCGGAGAATAAATGATACGGATGTATTTTTACTATTACCTGATAACGGAAAGTTATTAAAAATGCATGAACCGGCGAATCCTGATACCACTATACAATCTAAAGGTACTTATCGTTTAAAAACAATTGGTGAACCGGAATTATGGGATCCGGTAACGGGACAAATGGACCACCTCGACTACAAGCGAGATGGTGAGTGGATAGAGTTAATTGTTCCATTTGAATCATGGCCGGCAGCAATTATCGTTTGTCCTGTCAAACAAGCAGCTATTAATGTACAAAATGAACCAATCTCTAATGACGAAATTAAAGGTTCATTCCCAGCTGATATTGGATCATTTTTCGAGCAAAAATATAAAGAAATTCAAAATGATAATTGGCGGGTGCTTGCTGTTCCAACTCTAGATAACCGCTATGGTGATTTTGATTTACATGGAGATAATCTAAACTTTCTTTCCATTGAACGTAGGCAGTTTAAGGTAAAACAAGAAATGGATGAATGTTCTGGAGAAAATGGAAACTGGCATCAAACATACTATGATGATTCTTCCTGGGATGAGCGTCTATGGACGGAATCGGCTTATTGGTTAGTAAGTAATGGACTAGAGTTTGATGAAGAAAATGCAAGACCGGTTGTTTACAGTAATACATTTGGGGACTTAAAGTTTCGTACATGGGCAGGGCGTATGGGGAGAATTCCACGAAGATTTTTAAATCTAGGAGAAGTGAATAAGGGTGACTATGTTTGTGCGAAAACTAGTGTAATTGCGCCTCATGAAGGTGAATATTGGATCCGAATGGAAAATAATGCGGAGATAAAGGGATGGATTAGTGGAAAAGAGATTAATTGGAACGGAGGGCCAGAGGAACAGACAGCCTCGATTTATTTAAAAGAAGGCGCTAACGAAATCCTTATTAGAGCAAAGGCAATTGTAACTGGACTCATTCGAGCTGGAATAGAAGTAAATGTAGAAGAACGTCCTAGCTTACCGAAGTGGATTTATGCCAGCAAACCAAACTCTAAATCACAGTTTGTAAAGTATATTACAACTAGCTCAGAAACTCCTATTCAAAAGGTTCGTTTAGTTTTTGCAGCTAGAGGACTTGTTGCACTGTATGTAAATGGAGAAAAAGTAACAGAGCATGGAGATTTTAATCCATATATTCGCCAAGGACAAGAAGAGGTTGATGTAACAGCACTTTGGAAGGATGGAGAGAATGAAATAAAGTTTCTTCTTCCAGAAGGAGAGGGGGAAGTACTTGCCGATGGGATAATCGAGTTTTTCTCTGGAGAAGAGATAGAGTTTTGTACTGGAAAAGATTGGAAAGATGAAGAAGGTAACCCTCCTGAAATTTTACATGAAGCGGTCTTGCAATTTGCAGAAACAGAAACGTTATGGATAAAACATCGTCCGCATCCATTACCTAATGTTGGATGGTTATTACCAGATGCTGTTCCAGAAGCCAAACCGCTGCCATTCCATTATGATCCTTCTAGAATTGGAAAGCCAATTTGGATGCGTTTTCCATTACCAGTGGGGGCTAATAAAATGAAGTTATCTTGTGATGGTGACTATCGTGTGTGGATTAATGGGAAGGAAAGACCCGTATCAAACAACAGTGTCTCATTTACACCTCAGTTAGCAGGAACGATAGCGGCAATTCGTATTGTACCTACAGGGCCATATTCTGAAGCAGATGCACTTATAGAGCCCATTCGTTTTGAAACTGCTCCGATAGTTGGAGAACTTGGGGATTGGAGAACAAAGCTAGCGTTACCACATCATAGTGGTGTAGTGGAATATGAACGAAAAATTGAATTAAGTGGTACAAAAACAGCTGTGCTCGATTTAGGACATATTCGTGGAACAGCAGAGGTATGGTTAAACGGAAAACCATTAGGAGTTAGAGCGTGGAGACCATACCGATTTAATCTTTCTAATAATCTCGCTAAAGGTCCACATGATTTAAGGGTAAGAGTGACTAATACTCTAGGAACACATTATGAAGTTGGAAGACCATCAAGTAATGTTGGAGGCAATTTAGACGCAAAGGTATCCTACTGGAATGAAGCAGAAAAACATATTAAAGAAAATTGGTCTAACCTTTTTGCTTCTGGCGGTTTATATGGACCTGTTCGATTATATGAATCATAAAGAAAGGAGTGGTTACTATTTTAAGTACAAAACTACCTAAAATGTTTTATGGTGGAGATTACAATCCAGAACAGTGGTCAAGAGAAACATGGGAAGAAGATATCAGAATGTTTAAACTTGCTGGCATTGATGTCGTTACCTTAAACGTTTTTACTTGGGCATTAAACCAACCAGATGAAGAAACCTATCACTTTGAATGGCTCGACGAAATCATTGATTTACTCTACAGTAATGGGATTTATGTTTGTTTAGCAACAGGTACTGCTAATCATCCTGCGTGGATGGCAAATCGCTACCCTGATGTTTTATCTGTTGATTTCGCCGGGAGGAAAAGGAAATTTGGGTTTAGGCATAATAGTTGTCCGAATAGTCCTACTTATAAAAAGTATGCCAAATTGTTAGTAGAAAAGCTTGCAAATAGATACCAAAATCATCCTGCAATAGTTGTTTGGCATGTAAACAATGAAATGGGATGCCAGTGTTATTGTGATAATTGTGAAAAAGAATTTAGAGTGTGGCTAAAAAAACGGTATGGAAGTTTAGAAGAATTAAATAAGGCATGGAATACTCGTTTTTGGGGACATACTTTTTACAGTTGGGAAGAAATTGTTCTTCCCAATCTGTTAAGTGAACACTTGGATGAAAGTAATCCTAATAAAACAGCATTTCAAGGGATTTCATTAGATTACTATCGCTTTAATTCTGATAGTGTTTTAGATCGATATTTAGATGAATACGAAATCTTAAAGAAAACCACACCGAATATTCCAATAACAACAAACTATCATGGTCATGCAACATACAAGCCATTAGATTATTTTAAATGGAGTAAGTATGTTGATATCGTTGCTTGGGACAATTATCCAGCTTTTGATACCCCAGAAAGTACAACTGCTTTTAGACTTGATATGATGCGTGGTTTCAAAGATGGAGATCCTTTCATGATTATGGAACAAACTCCAAGCCAGCAGAATTGGCAGCCGTATAATTCTCTAAAAAGACCAAGAGTAATGAGATTATGGAGTTACCAAGCGATAGCGAGAGGCGCAGATACGGTCATGTTCTTCCAATTAAGAAGATCATATGGGGCTTGTGAGAAGTATCATGGTGCTGTAATTGAACATGTAGGTCATGAGAATACAAGAGTATTTAAGGAAGTGGCGGAACTTGGTGCTGAGTTACAGCAGCTTGGAGAAATATTATTGGATTCCCGAATTGATACAAATATTGCACTATTGTTTGATTGGGAAAATTGGTGGGCAGTAGAGTTCTCAAGTGGTCCAAGTGATCAGTTAAAATATGTGGAGGAAGTTCAAAAGTATTATAAGGCATTTTTCTCGAAAAACATTGCAGTTGACATTATTAATGCAGAAGCAGATTTAAGCAAGTATGATCTTGTAATTGCACCTGTCCTATATATGGTCAAAGATGACCTTGATAAAAGGATTGAACAATTCACTAGTAGAGGGGGGACATTTGTAACCACTTTCTTTAGTGGAATTGTAAATGAGAATGATTTAGTCCATCTTGGTGGATATCCTGGAAAACTAAGAAATCTTCTAGGAATCTGGGTAGAAGAAATGGATGCCTTATATCCAGGGAAAACCAATCAAATCGTAATGAAAAAAGAAATAAAAGGTTTTAAAGCAACATATGAGTGTGGAATCTTATGTGATTTACTACATACAGAAGGTGCCGAGATTGTTGCCGAATATGGAAGTGATTTTTATAAGGGTATGCCATCATTAACACGAAATAAATTTGGAAAAGGGGAAGCGTGGTATATAGCTTCCAGTCCTGATGCTGAGTTTATGGAGAACCTAATAAATCATCTTTGTAATCAACACAGTATTAAACCTATATTAAAGACACCTTCAGAAGTGGAAGTAACAAAGAGAACAAAAGATGGAAAGTCATTCACGTTTCTTCTTAACCATAGTGATGAAGTAAAACAAATACATTTTTCAAATGATACCTATGAAGATATTATTACGAAGAAATTATACCACGGAGAAGCCATCCTTGAACCAAAAGGAGTTCTAATTATTACGCCAGTAGAAACAGGAATGGATTAATAGGATAGGAGGAATAGGATGTGAATCAAAATAGGCTTTTAGCCAGATATCGAATAGAGACTGCTTACTCATTAGATCATGCTGCAGGAGTAATAGCGGGAGAACAATCAACAGGAACGTTCATATCTGTACCTGGAGAAACTGCTTCTTTAAAGGAAAGATTCGGCGCAATGGTGGTAAGTATAACAGAAACAGGTGAAGTTATGTCTCCTTCATTGCCAGGGGGGGAAGTTCCTAATAATCATGATGGAGTGTACAAACAGGGGGAAATTGTCTTATCCTTTCCAATAGAAAATTTTGGACCATCCATACCAAATCTCTTGTCAGCGGTAGCAGGAAATCTATCAGAATTGCAGGAACTATCTGGACTAAGGTTGTTGGATATCGAAATTCCTCAAGAATTTTCTAAAGCTTACAAAGGGCCGAAATTTGGTATAGAAGGGACAAGAAAGCTGACCGGAGTTTATGGAAGACCAATTATTGGCACAATCGTGAAGCCGAGTATTGGACTTCCATTAGATCAATTAGAAAAACTAGTAACAGAACTAGGTTTAGCAGGATTAGATTTCATTAAGGATGATGAACTTAACTCAAATCCCGCCTTTGCCCCTTTGGAAAAAAGAGTAGAGGTAGTGATGAGAGCTATAAATCATGTTGCTGATAAAACTGGAAAAAAAGTGATGTATGCCTTTAATATTACAGGAGACATAGAGGAATTAAAACGTAATCATGATATAGTTGTAAAGGCTGGCGGAAATTGTGTAATGGTCAGTATCAATAGCGTTGGTTATACAGGACTTACCTATTTAAATAAATTTAGTGAAGTGCCAATTCACGGACACCGAAATCAATGGGGAATGCTAACTCGATGTCCAATGCTTGGAATGGAATTTACGGTATACCAAAAGCTATGTCGTTTAGCCGGAGCCGATCATATGCATGTTAATGGTTTAAATGGAAAGTTTTATGAAAGTAATGAATCTGTTGTTCGTTCAATCAAAGCTTGCTTAGAACCTATATTAGATGGTTATAGCTCCATGCCAGTTGTTTCTTCAGGACAGTGGGCAGGAACAGCTACAGATACTTTTAAGGCAGCAGAAACAGTAGATGTTATGCACTTAGCTGGTGGAGGGATTCTTGCACATCCAGATGGTGCTGCGGCAGGTTTTGAGAGTATGCGCCTTGCTTGGGAAGCAGCTGTTCAAGGAAATTCCTTAGACAATTATGCAAATAAACATGATGTATTGAAAAAAGCAATCGATAAATTCTCTAAATAAGCACAAAATAAATGTCCATTTTTCACTAAAACCTGAAAAATGGACATTTATTTCTTAAATTTGAACAATAACAATAGAAGGAATGATAAGATAAAATAATGAAAAAGGAATAGAAAGCGTTTTATCTCTGATTTTAAAGAAAATAAGCGATTTTGACACTTTATGTAATTATAGGTAGAAAAATAAATAATAAATACGATATGATAATAGTATCTACCTATAAAACAATCAACAGAGATGAGTTAGAAAAAAATCTGACACTTTTCAAGACATAATAATAAGCTTGTGAATTTAAAATTTTAGATGAAAAGCAGTGATAATGATGAAAAACTTCATTAATTGGATAGTAAAAACAATGACTATCCATAAAAAAATGACCATTGTAAAAAAAATGTTTTTAGGATATATCTTGCTTGTTTTCCTTCCAGTGGTACTTTTTGGTTCAACGTTTCTCTATATGTCACACAAAAATGTAATCGCTAACATTTTAGCGGGGCAACAAAGTCTTCTTAACCAAGCTGCTAATAGTTTAACGGTCAGTTTAACACAGGTAGAATCTACCTATCCTCTATTTCAAAACAATCCACTAGTTATCGATTATTTAACTGGGCTATATCAATCGGAGGGTGATCAAGTTTATCATTTTTTGAAAGATATCCGTCCTGTATTTTCATTTGCGTATTCTGCAAATGAATCTGTAAAAACCGTTCGATTATATGCAAAAGACAAAAATATTATGCCGGTATCTGGTGAAATCGAAAATATAGATATTTTTCCTTCTAAACAGATATATAAAGTCATTGATAATATGCCGATGAACAAGGGGAGTTGGATTCCATTAAAACAGGAAATTTCCAATATTCCTTATATATCTTATTATACAAAAATCTACAATGAGAAATATTCACAACAATTAGCTGTATTGGAAGTAATTGTTAGTGATCAGATATTAGAGAATTTTATTAAAACAATGGATAGTGAAAATAAAGCAGAGGTCATTATTGTAAAAGAAAACAATATTTTCTATCAGAGTAAAGGAGATACATTAGATAGTGATAAAGTATTGGAGATATCTAAAGTAATAAAAAAAAATAATAGAAGTTATCTCTATTGGAAAGACGAGAAGATTTTAGTTAATACTGTAAATTTACCGAAATTAGGCTTGGATTTTTATTTTCTTAGCCCAAGAAATGAAGTAATTCCAGATATGCTTAACAAATCCTTGCTATCGAGTATTTTCCTGCTCATATTATTGTTTGTTCTTTCTGTTATTTACTATGTTACCGCTTCGATGCTAACGAGTAGGGTTCTAAAATTAGCGTCGCATATGAGAAAAGTTGATCAAAACAACTTAACCCCAATGGATGTGGGTGGTTATGAAGACGAAATAGGTTATTTAACTACTTCATATAATTCAATGATACAGCGGATTCATGACCTAATTAACAAAATTAATCTAGTGGAATTAATGAAGAAAGAAGCGGATTATTTAGTCATGCAAGCGCAAATAAAACCACATTTTTTATACAATACTTTAGAATCTATCCGGATGATGGCTGAAATTAATGATGACCAAGAAGTAGTAGAGGCAACGTATACTTTTGGGAAATTGCTCAGATATAGCTTATCACCAGGTGGAAATGAAACATGGTTAAGTGAAGAAGTTGAAAATATTCTATATTTCTTGAAAATACATAAAATCCGAATGATGGATCGATTGCAATATGATATTCAAGTAGATTGCAACATTGAAGAAATTCGTTGTCCACGCTTCATCCTACAGCCACTTGTTGAAAATAGTATTGGACATGGTCTTGCAAAAAAGCGAGATCAAGGTTCTATCAAGGTTCATATATACCAAGAAGATCCTTATTTACATATTACTATTTCAGATAATGGTGCTGGTATACCTGTTGAGAGACTTGGAATTATAAAAGGAGTATTAAGTAATCAGCTTGATAGAGCTTTGCTCCAAACCAAGGATTCAGGTCTGGGGGTCTATAATGTAAGTGAAAGAATTAAGGCGTTTTTTGGTGGAGAATCATGTCTAGAAATTGATAGTATTCTTGGTGAAGGAACAATATATAAGCTTAAACTAAAAATAAGAGGGGGAAATATTGATGTTAAAGTTGATGATTGTTGATGATGAACCATTAATACAGAGGGGGCTAATGAATATTATCGAAAAGGGCAGTACTCCCTGTTCAAAAATTGTAAGCGCTTGTAATGGGTTTGACGCGCTAAAGAAGCTAGAAAAATTTAGACCAAATTTAATCATTACGGATATTGAAATGCCTGAAATGACAGGACTTGAGCTTATTAAAAATGTACAGGCAAAAGGATTTTGTGATCGATTTGTCATCTTAACGGGTTATGATGATACTTCCTATTTGCGTCAAGCGATACGTTCAAAAGTGATTGACTATTTATTAAAACCGATAAATAAAACAGAATTGTACGATGTTCTAAATAACTTATCTGTTGAATTATTGCATGAAGAAAATAGGGAAAAAGAATCTGTAACTGTTTCAATTGCTGATTCTTCTATGCCAAACTTAGAATATAGCAATATGTCAAAAAACGTAAGGGTGATTATTAAGTATATAGAAGAGCATTATAATCAGGATATTTCTTTAGACCAATTAGCAGATCATGTGTTTTTACATCCCAATTATATTAGTTCTCTGTTTAAAAAAGATACCGGATTAACTTTTATCCACTATCTTCATTTATATCGAATTAAGAAAGCGAAGGAATTAATGATCAAGGATAAAGAACTATCCTTTCAACAAATCTCGGAAATGGTAGGATATGAAAACGTTCGCCATTTCTTTAATGTTTTTAAAAAATATAGTGGGGAAACCCCTGGGAAGTTCCGTGAACTCTATAAAATACACTAAATTAAATTTACCTTTAAAATGAACATATGAATCTTAGATATGTTCTATTTTTTTGGAAATCATCACATGTAAAAATAAAAGTAACACCTCTTAGATTATAGGCTACTCCAGATAAATATTGTAAACCTGTTTATTAGATAACATCATGACGAAAATGAATCATGTTATGTCCGAGTTCGTTTTCTTTTAGAAAAAAACAAATGGGAGGGAGTAAGGTGGATAGCAGAAGGAAGTGGATTGGCTTCTACGGCGATGATTTTACAGGTTCCACTGATGCTTTGGAAGCCCTTACTATGAATGGGGTGAAATCGATTCTATTTCTTGAACCCCCTAATGAAACGCTGCTACAAAATCAGCGGTTTATAGACTTTAAAGCAATTGGAATTGCTGGAATAAGTAGGGCACTTTCGCCTAGAGAGATGGAAAACGAGCTTTTGCCTGTTTTTGAGAGTTTAAAGAATGCGAATGTGGAGATATGTCATTACAAAACTTGCTCAACTTTCGATTCTTCTCCTGATATAGGAAGTATAGGAAAAGCGATTGAGCTTGGTTTACAGGTTTTTCAGAATCAAAGGTTTTGCCCTTTGATTGTTGGGGTGCCAGCCCTCAAGAGGTATACCGTTTTTGGCAATCATTTTGCGACAATGGAGGATGGTACTTACCGTTTAGATCGTCATCCTATCATGTCAAAGCATCCAATAACACCAATGGACGAAGCCGATTTAAGTATTCATCTTAGTAGGCAGACATCAGCGGAAATAGAATCAATGAATTTGTTAGAACTAAATGGTTCCAATTATGAGATTGACAGAATACTTGAATCGAAGATAAAGAAAAACAATGAAGCACCAGTTATTCTGTTTGATGTTCTAACGAAAGAAATGCTAACTAAAATCGGTATTGTGTTAGTAAATGAAACACAAAAGAATACGATTTTTACGGTGGGGTCATCAGGTGTGGAATATGCTTTGACTGCCGTTTGGAAGGAGAATAGCCAATATGACTTAAAGGAGCAGAAGTGGTCTAGTTTAATGCCTGCTGACCCTCTTTTAGTTGTTTCTGGTAGCTGCTCATCCGTAACTGAAAAGCAGATAGGTTATGCATTAGAGCATGATTTTTACGGGATTAAGGTGGAAAGTAGTAGCATTATTAATCTTGAAAAGAGAGCAGAAGCTTGTCTTCATATTATACATGAAGCTTCAGAAAAACTGGAAAAAGGAATTGATGTCGTTATTTATACTGCACTTGGTCCTGAGGATTCAAGTATTGAAATGACGAAGGGACAGCTAGTAGAGGCAGGGGGAAAACAGACGGACACTAGTAAAATTCTAGGTGAACAATTAGGGGAAATAAGCAAAGAAGTAATTAAGAATACGAAGATAAAAAGAATAGCTGTTGCTGGTGGAGATACATCTGGATATATAACAAAAAATCTGGAAATTGTGGCAATGGAAATGATTAAACCAATTACACCGGGGGCACCTTTATGTTTAACCTATTCTAATAATCCAATTTATGATGATCTTGAAATTACTTTAAAAGGTGGTCAAATGGGCAGTGTTGATTTTTTCGTAAAGGTGAAGAATATAACCTAATACTGTTTCATGAAGTTATCTATTCATAATTTAGGAGGGTTTATGATGGTAAAAGTTGTTGCAGTTTATACAGGTCAAGGCTTATCAGATCCTTTAAAGAAAGTATTTGATAAACAATTACCGCATGCAAAATTGATTAATATTATCGACGACAGCATTATTACAGAAGTTGTTAGTGAAGGGAAAATCACAACAGCAGTTAAGAAGCGATTGTTTCAATATTATCAGAATGCAGTAGATATGGGAGCAGACATGATTTTGAATACTTGTTCATCGGTCGGGGAAGTAGCTGACATAGCTCGTCCATTTATTGATATCCCAATTGTTAAAATGGATGAAGCAATGGCAAAGGAAGCAATTGAGCATTATGGAACAATTGGAGTTATCGCTACATTGCCATCAACATTAGAGCCAACAATTAGATTGATTCACAAGCATGCTGAAACAGGTGGTAAAAAAATAAAAATAATCAATGGTCTTGCAAAAGGTGCCTATGATGCTCTAATTAATGGCAGACCAGATCTTCATGATCAAATCATATTAGAAACAGCAGTTTCTTTAGCCAAACAAGTAGATGCAATTGTCCTTGCTCAAGGATCAATGGCGAGAATGGAAAATGCATTGTATGAACACACTGGTACTCCTGTATTATCCAGTCCGACTAGAGGGGTAAGTGAAATTAAACGTTTATTAGGAGAATCTTTACATGCAGAATTATAATCGGGATATACAGGACTGGGAAAACCTTAGTGTTCTTGGCAGAAATGTTGAGCATCCTCATGCACACTTTACCCCTTATCATAATTGGGAATCTGCCCTTCTTGAGGATAAGGTGCTATCGCCTTTTTACATGCTGTTAAGTGGACAATGGCATTTTCAATATGCAAACTCACCTAACGAAATACCAAAAGGGTGTTATGAGGAAAATTTTAATTGTGATCATTGGGATACAATTAAAGTACCTGGGAATTGGCAAATGCAGGGTTATGGACGTCCTCTTTATAGTAGTAGCAAATATCCATATCCAATCGATCCACCATTCGTACCAAAACAAAATCCAGTTGGTTGCTATCTTAAAAGATTCTATCTTCCAGAAGGCTGGAGTAATAATCGCACTCATTTGGTCTTTGAGGGAGTTGATTCTGCTTTTCACTTGTGGGTAAATGGCAAGTTTATTGGATATAGTCAAGGCAGTCACTTGCATTCTGAGTTTAATATTACAGAAGCACTAAGAACAGGGGAGAATGTTGTCGCTGTTCAAGTTTACCAGTTTTCAGACGGAAGTTATCTTGAAGATCAGGATAAGTGGCGATTAAGTGGAATATTTCGAGATGTGTACTTGAGTGGAGCTCCACAAGTTCAAATTCGAGATTCTTATATTACGACTGAATTAGATAGCCAATATCAGCATGCTGAATTGAAACTAAATTTTGAATGGAATAATAATACTCACAATATAAGTACATCCAGGAGTATAAGGATTTCCCTTTTAGATCATAAGGATAGAATTATTCTTAATCAAACAGAAAAAGAAGTCATTTTAAATCCAGGAGAACATCGGAAGGAAAAATTGAATCTCTATGTTGAAAATCCTCGTAAGTGGACTGCTGAGGATCCATATTTATATAAGCTTTTATTAACAATAGTTGATGAAGTTGGAAATATAGAAGAAGTAGTAAAGTTTAATGTTGGATTTCGGAGTGTTCATATCAAAAAGGGGCAACTTTTCGTAAATGGCAAGGTCGTCATTCTAAAGGGAGTAAACCGAAACGAGTTTGACCCTGAACTTGGATATGTTGTAACAATGGAATCGATGATTAAGGATATTAAATTAATGAAACAACATAATATTAATGCTGTCAGATGCTCTCATTATCCAAATGATACAAGGTGGTTAGATTTATGCGACCAGTATGGTTTATATGTAATAGATGAAGCAGATCTTGAAACACATGGCTGTCATTTTATAGGTAATGAAGGTCATCTATCTCAGAATCGTGAATGGGAACACGCTTACCTTGATCGAGTTGTCAGAATGGTGGAAAGAGATAAAAACCATCCTTCTATTATTATCTGGTCTCTTGGGAATGAATCAGGTTATGGCTGTAATCATGATGCAATGGCAAAATGGGTTCGTACCCATGATCCAACAAGACTGATCCATTATGAGCGTGCAAGAGAGGCAGAAGTTGTCGATATCGTTAGTGTTATGTATCCTTCTCTTGAAACTCTTATCGAAGAAGGAGAAAAAATGAATGAAGATAGACCGTTTCTTATGTGTGAATTTGGACACGCAATGGGAAACTCTGTCGGTAATTTAAAGGAGTATTGGGAGGCAATTTATAAATATCCAAGACTTTTGGGTGGGTTTATTTGGGAGTGGACTGATCAGGGGATCCTCCAACAAAAAGATTCAGGAGAAAAATGGTATGCCTATGGTGGGAACTTTGATGATTATCCAAATAGTGGGCATTTTTGTATTGATGGTTTATTGTTTCCTGATAGAAAACTAAAGGCGTCTATTCTTGAATATAAGAAGGTTATTCAACCAGTAAAAATAGAAGTGATAGATTCTATAAAAGGAGTAGTTTGCGTATCGAATTATTACCATCATTTAACGTTAGAGCATTTAAGAGGAACTTGGAGATTGTACCAAGATGGTATGGTAATCCAGCAGGGAGAATTGTCCAGGTTAAATGTATCGCCTGGAAGTAAAATGAATATACAGATACCATTTGATTCCAATCTTGTTAAGCCTGATTCAGAGTATTGGCTACATATAAATTTTAGTCTTCGTGAAGACAATTTATGGGCAGAGCAAGGGCATGAAGTAGCTTGGGAAGATGTCTCTTTATTACTAGAAGAAAAATCAGTGGATTTAGGAAAGGGAAGTCTACCTTCTCTAAGAAGGAAGGAAGATGCTGAGACACTTTCTATCCTTGGAACAAATTTTAAAATAGATTTTTCAAAGAGAGATGGAATAATGAGGGCGATGGAATATTTGGGAGTATCGATCCTAAAAGAGGGTCCCAAAATTAGTTTATGGAGAGCGCCACTTGATAATGATGTGAACTTAAAGAAAGATTGGGTAGAGGCTGGATACAATCGGTTGGAATCTAATCAACTATCATTTTCATCAAATTACGTAAATGATGGCACCATTCGAATCGATTCATTTTATACGTTAGGTGCCAATGGAGAAGGTATTTGTTTCTATCTATCCAATCATTACACGATTTATGGGGATGGAGAAATAGATGTGATAACTTCTTTAAAACCAGTAGAAAATAGAGCGCTTCCACCATTACCTCGATTAGGTGTTTATTTGAAGTTGACAGATGAATATAATCAGTTTGCATGGTTTGGTCTAGGACCTCATGAGTGCTATTCCGATCGTAAAGAAAGTGGGAAATTAGGTATTTATAAAGGAACAGTAGAAGAACAATTTGTTCCATATATAAAGCCACAAGAAAATGGCAATAAGGCAGAGGTTCGATGGGCAACTTTAACTAATAAAATGGGAATCGGATTAATGTTTAGTGGAGTGCCACTTATCAATACAAGTGTTCATCATTATACAGCAGAAGATTTAGCGGCAGCTAAAAATGTGGCTGATCTAATTAAAAGAAAGGAAACAATTGTAAACATAGATGACGAGCAAAGTGGAATTGGAAATCATAGCTGTGGATATGCTCCTACTCTTTCTCAATATTTACTTGACGCAAAAGAAAGGATATTTAACTTTAAAATGAGACCAATATCTTTAACGATGGAATCTCCAATGAACCTAAGGAGAAATATGGTGAAAAGTGAGAAGGAAGTGACCATAAATGTTTAATAAAAAGGTTTCTAAACTCCTTTACGGAGGAGATTATAATCCGGAGCAATGGCCAAGGGAAATTTGGGATGAAGACATGCGACTATTTGATCTTGCTGGCATTGATATTGCAACACTTAATGTTTTTTCTTGGGCATTAAATCAGCCTGATGAAAATACATATAACTTTGAATGGCTGGATAAGGCAATGGATTTACTGCATAAAAATGGTATTCATGTTTGTTTAGGAACAAGTACAGCAGCTCACCCTGCCTGGATGGCAACAAAATATCCAGATGTTCTTATAGTAGATTTTGAAGGACGAAAAAGAAAGTTTGGACGCAGACATAATTCATGTCCGAACAGTCCTACTTTTAGAAAATACTCTCAAGCTATGGCTCAAAAATTAGCAGAAAGATATAAGGACAACCCAGCATTGTTATTATGGCATGTTAACAATGAGTATGGAGTGCATTGCTATTGTGAAAATTGCGAAAAAAGTTTTCGTGTATGGCTAAAGGAACGTTATGGAACATTAGAGGAGTTAAACCGTGCATGGTACACCCGATTTTGGGGTCACACTTTTTACTCATGGGAAGAAGTGGTTCTTCCCAATGTGTTAAGTGAGCATTTGGACTTAAATAATCAGGATGTGACTTCCTTTCAAGGGATATCACTGGATTATGCTAGATTTATGTCAGATAGTATTTTAGATTGCTATAAACTAGAGCGAGATGCCATAAAAAAAATCATTCCCGATGCCGTAGTAACAACAAATTTTCAAAGCAATGGAACGTATAAACCTCTTGATTATTTTAAATGGGCAAAAGAACTAGATGTTATTGCCCTTGATAGTTATCCTACAAATGATATGCCGATGAGTCATACAGCGATGAGATACGATTTAATGCGAGGCTTGAAGGATGGAGATCCTTACCTTCTCATGGAGTCATGTCCAACCCAGCTAAATTGGAAACCACAAAATGCATTAAAGCGCCCTGGGATAAATAAGCTTTGGAGCTATCAGGTAATTTCGCGTGGTGCAGATAGTGTTATGTACTTCCAGCTTAGAAGATCTGTAGGAGCTTTTGAAAAGTTTCATGGTGCCCTAATTGATCATGTGGGTCATGAGAATACAAGAGTGTTTCGTGAGTGTGCTGAGCTTGGAGAAGAATTAAAAGTACTCGGAGATAGCTTCTTGGGAGCTCGTGTTGAATCAAAAGTTGCTATCCTTTTTGATTGGGAGAATTGGTGGGCAATTGAATACTCTAGTGGTCCTACGGTGGAATTAAAATATTTAAATGAAGTTCAAAAATATTATGATGCTTTTTATCAACAGAATATCCAAGTAGATATGATTGGAGTTGATACTGATTTAAGTAAGTATGATGTAGTTGTTGCCCCAGTTTTATATATGGTAAAGGAAGGCTATTCAGAAAAACTAACTGAGTTTGTAAAAAAAGGTGGTACATTTGTCACCACTTTCTTTAGCGGCATTGTTAATGAAAGTGACTTAGTTACATTAGGCGGTTATCCAGGCGAGCTACGAGAGCTTCTTGGAATTTGGGTAGAGGAAATGGATGCGCTATTCCCTGAACAAAAAAATAGTATTGTGATGAAAGAGAATGTCGGAGAATTATCAGGAACATTTGAATGTGGAATTTTATGTGACTTGTTACATGCAGAGGGAGCTGATGTTATTGCTGAATATGGAAGTGAATTTTACAAAGGGATGCCCGTCATTACGAAAAATAGGTTTGGAAATGGAGAGGCTTGGTATATAGCATCGAGTCCTGAACATGATTTTTTAAAGGAGTTACTTTCCCATATAAGCGCACAAAAAGGGATTAAACCTTTATTAAAGACTCACGAACAGGTAGAGGTTAGCTGTCGGAACAAAGACGGGAAACAGTTCTTCTTTATCATGAATCACAATGAAGTGCCCACAATTGTAAATTTAGGGAAAGAGCTTTATCGAGATTTACTTAATAATCAGGCTATAAGTGGAGAAATAGAAATTGCTTCTAAAGATGTTAAAGTTCTTGAATATCAATTGGAAAAAAACAACGAGTAAATAAGAATAGACAGTGTAAAGGGGTGAAACATTTGAGTAATAGAAATAAAAAGCTTTGGTACAAGAAACCTGCTGAGGAATGGGTGGAATCACTCCCAATTGGAAATGGTAGGCTTGGCGGAATGATTTATGGTGGGATTAAGCAGGAACGAATTAGCGTAAATGAAGATACACTGTGGGCAGGCACTCCGAGAGAAGCAGATAATATTAAAGCATTTCAATACCTCGATGAAACGCGAAAATTAATTTTTGAAGGAAAATACCAAGAAGCTCAGACTATCATTGAAAATCATATGCTTGGACCTTGGTCTCATTCCTATCAGGCAATGGGCGATTTACATTTAGAGTTCAAGCATAGTTCTCAAGCGAATGGCTATGAGAGGCAACTGGATCTAAGTACAGCTATATTTCAAACAGAATTTACTAATCAGGGAGTCCACTTTACACGAGAGACATTTGTGTCTGCGGTTGATCAAGTAATGGCGATTCGTTTAGAAAGCAACAAGCAAGGAGAACTTGATTTTGATGCTAGTTTAACTAGTCCATTGAATTATAGCTCTTATAAAGTAGAGAAAGATTATATTGTTCTAAAAGGTCAAGCTCCGAGTATTGTAGATCCAATGCATGATCAAACAGATGATCCTGTTAAGTATGATGATGGAAAAGGAATGACATTTCAAATACATCTAAGAGCTATTGCGGATGAAGGTCGCGTTGAAGTACATGGTTCTCGACTTATTGTAAAAGAAGCTGACGCTGTTACTCTTTTGCTTACTGCCGCTACAAGCTTTAATGGATTTAATAAAGACCCATTTATAGAGGGTAAGGATCCTCAATATTTGTGTGAGCAATGGCTTGAGTCTGCTTCCAAGTATTCTTATAAAGAATTGAAGGAGCGACATATTAAAGACCATCAAAAGTATTTTAATAGAGTAGAGTTTGAACTTGAGGTACCAGGTCATCCTTATCTTCCAACAGATGAACGTATTATGGCTGTAAGAGACGGTGAAAAGGATGATCAATTAGCTATACTATTCTTTCATTTCGGCCGCTATTTATTAATAGCCAGTTCTCGACCCGGAACTCAACCTGCTAACTTACAAGGAATATGGAATAACATGACACGTCCACCATGGACCTCAAATTATACAACGAATATCAATACTGAAATGAATTATTGGTTAGCAGAACCATGTAATTTAGCAGAGTTTCATACACCATTATTTGAGATGATGGAAGACTTACGGATAGCTGGAAATAAAATGGCGAAAATTTATTATAACTGTCGAGGCTGGGCTGCGCACCATGGTATTGATCTTTGGAGAACGGTTACTCCTCAAGGAGGACCATCAAAGGGGCCTGCAAGTTGGGCATATTGGCCAATGACGGGTCCTTGGTTATGTCAGCATTTATGGGAACATTATGCATATAGTGGTGATATTGAGTTTTTACGTACTACAGCATATCCAATTATGAAAGATGCGGCGCTATTTTGTCTAGATTACCTTGTTGAAGATGAGAACGATAATTTAGTATCAGTTCCTTCTACTTCTCCGGAAAATACATTTATTGCACCAGACGGAACCCTTTCGTCTGTAAGTATGAGTTCTACGATGGACATTGCTTTAATGTGGGGACTATTTACTAATTGTATGGAAAGTGCTTATATTCTAGGGGAAGATCATGAGTTTAGAAGAGTGATAGAAAAGGCACGAGATCGGTTATTACCTTTACAAATTGGTAAGCACGGTCAGTTACAGGAGTGGTTTCAAGACTTTGAAGAAGCCGAGCCTGGGCACCGTCATACAGCCCATTTATATGCACTGCATCCTGGAGATCAAATCACCCCTAGGTCAACACCCGAACTGGCTAAAGCGGTTCGAGTAACTTTAGAGCGTCGCCGTGTGTATGAGGGGAAGGATACAATAGGCTGGTGTTTTGCCTGGAATGTTAACATGTACGCAAGGCTAGAAGAGCCTGAAATGGCATATGAATATTTAATGAAATTATTAAAAAATCCATTCCCAAATCTATTTAATGCCCACCGTCATCCGAAGCTAAAATATTTTCCGTTGACAATAGAAGCAAATTTTGGCGCCACGGCAGGTATAGTAGAAATGTTAATGCAAAGCCATGGCGGAGAATTATCCTTTCTTCCTGCACTTCCTGAAATGTGGAAAAAAGGATATATAAAAGGAGTACGTGCAAGAGGAGGCTATGAAGTCGATATCAACTGGGAAAATGGAGTACTTAGTGAAGCGGTAATTAAATCAACGTTTTCAAGATTATGTAAAATTAGGAGTACCCTTACTATTCAAGTAGATGGTACGGACTATATTCCAAATAATAAAGGAATAATTGAATTTAAAACAGAGGCAAATAAGGTTTACATACTTAGCCCAGTACACGTAAAGACAGCCCTAAATGGAACAAATTAGAGGAGGGAAAATGGCATGGTGACAATGTCAAGACCAGATGTGATTAGACCAGGACTTTTTGGTGGGGTAATCTCTGCAGATACACGAAGAAATGTTTTTGACTATCATAATGAAGTGTTAATTTCTCATCAGACAAAAATAGATTTCCTATTTATTGGAGATTCTATTACAGATATGTGGGACGTTGAAACTTATTTTGGAGGGAAAGGAAACCGGATTGTGAACAGAGGAATTGGTGGGGATATGACTCCCTATTTGTTACGCCGATTTCCAGCCGATTGTGTCCAATTAAAACCGAGATATGCCATTATTCTTATTGGTGTTAACAATACATGGGCATTAGATGCATGGAGAGCATGTGATATTCCAAAGCCAGAGAAATTACAAAAAGAGATTGTGGCAGATATCTTGAAAATGGTTAATCTAGCTAAGGATGATGGAATTATACCAATAGTTTGTTCGATTCTTCCCACATGTATTGATACAAATAAACAAACAGAACAAAGAAATGACTTAATTATTGCGATCAATCAACAGTTAAAAAAAGAAGCAGAAAATCTTTCTATTCCATTTGTTAATTATCATTCTTATTTAGTAGCTGAGGACGGTAAAACGTTACAACCTGGCTTAGCTGAGGATGGACTTCATCCGCATGTACTAGGGTATAATATAATGGCAGATGCTTTATGCAAAGAATTAAGGAAATACAATATTACCATATAAATAAAGCCATTAGAAAGTTGATCCTATGAAGTAAAGGGTCAGCTTTTTTTTGGCAAAGAGAATTAGATGTAACGGTACTTAATTTTAAGACTTTTAATTAAAAATAAGCACTGTTAACCAATCTAAAGGAACGATAAAATTTAATTAAAGAGCTTAATATATAAAGTTGTTAATAAATGTAAACGCTTTAATTCTTTGGAGTAGAAATCTTATAAATAAGTATCTTAATCTTAAATTTCGTCAATATCTTATTTAGACAGCATGGTGATAGAATTTAGAAAAATGGTATAACACATATGAAAGGAGAGAGGGATTTGAAGAGTGAAATTAAGAAGTCTAGTGAAAATATACCAGTACTTAAGACCTCTAAACGACCGGTTTGGAAGCGCTTAAAGTCACAGGAATTCCCACAGCTTTTTGTTTGGTCGGGCCTTATTGTTTTATTTCTTTTTCACTACCTACCAATGTTTGGAATTTTAATGGCTTTTAAAGATTACTCTATTAATGAAGGAATTAAGGGGATTTTTACAAGTGAATGGGTTGGTCTTAAGTATTTTAAAGAATTTTTTAATGATTACCAATTTGAAAGAATTATAAAAAATACCCTTTCTATTAGTTTCTTAAAATTGATTTTTACGTTCCCGGTACCAATTTTACTGGCTTTAATGCTAAATGAAGCTCGAAATAAATATGTGAAAAGAATTGTTCAAACTACAAGTTATTTTCCCCACTTTATCTCTTGGGTAGTGGTTGTTGGTTTGGTATCAGTTTTTTTATCAACTGATAGTGGGCTAATAAATAACTTATTATTAAAATTTGGAATAATAAAAGAACCGCTTGCGTTCATGTCTGATCCAGATAAATTTTATAGTTTAGCAGTACTAACAGCTATGTGGAAAGAAGCAGGGTGGTGGACGATTATATTTTTGGCAGCAATCAGTGGGATTGATCCCTCTCAATATGAGGCTGCAGAGATGGATGGTGCAGGTCGCTTAAGAAGAATTTGGCATATTACCCTTCCTGCAATTAGAGGTACGATTATTGTAGTATTAATCTTAGCAATTGGTAGTTTACTAGGTGGTGGTTTAGTAGGATCCAACTTCGAGCAAGCATTTTTGTTAGGTAATCCTGTTAATGCTGAAAGTTCAGAAATCCTCCAAACTTATGCGTTTAAAATGGGTTTGGCACAAGGACGTTATTCTTATGCAACAGCTATTGACCTATTACAGTCAATAATTGCTGTTATATTAATCTTTGGCAGTAACTGGCTAGCAAAGAAAACAACAAAAACAGGATTATTTTGATTAAGAAAGGAGGACTATGATGAGAAGAACATTAGAAGATAAAATCGTAGATGGCGTTAACTATACACTGTTAGCAATCATCTTTGTCATCACATTTTATCCTTTTTACTACTTAATTATCATTTCGTTTAATGAAGGATTAGATGCATCACTAGGAGGAATTTATTTTTGGCCGAGAGAGTTCTCACTCGTTAATTATACAACGATTCTAAGTGATCCTAAATGGATAATGGCGTTTTTTGTCAGTGTCGCTAGAACATTAGTTGGAACGCTTTTAGGTGTATTATTTACTTGTATGGTAGCCTATGGCTTAGCAAACAAGAATCTACTGTTTCAAAAAGTCTATTATCCGATCTTTATTGTTGGAATGTATGTATCGGGTGGATTAATTCCATTCTATGTAGTTTTAAGACATTTGCATCTACTAAATACATTTTGGGTGTATGTCATACCATCAATGCTTAATTTATTTCTATTACTTATTGCCATTTCTTTTTTTCGGGAAATTCCTTCTGAATTGGAAGAATCAGCGCGAATTGATGGTGCAAATGACTTGAAAATATTCTATTCTATTATTCTACCAATCTCTAAACCGATTCTTGCAACTATGTCTTTATTTATCGGTGTTGGTCAATGGAATTCTTGGTTAGATTCTGCTTACTATGTACAAAACGAAAATTTGAGAACGTTAACATACAGAATGATTGAGCTAATCAATACATCAAGTGTTCCGACAGACTTACAGGGTCCTGCAGTAGAATTGGCAACACAAGCAGCACAAGCAACTCCATTTTCATTAGAAATCACAGCAATGGTTATAGCGATTGTTCCGATTTTATGTGTTTATCCTTTCTTACAAAAATATTTTGTTAAGGGTGCAACAATTGGTGCTGTGAAAGGATGATCATTATGGTATTTACACAGGGCTAAATAAACGATTAGCTTATTAAGTCAAGTGTTACTATAAAAAATTCTAGGAGGCTTAACATGAAAAGGACATTTGAAAGGGGCTTTAAATATTTTGCAATTTTACTATTAGCTATTTTTATATTGGCTAGCTGTCAGAGTACTGACACATCTTCTAATGCTAGCAAAGAAAACAAAGCAGCAGAAGATAAAGATGGGATAACTGAGCTTACCATATTTGTGGATCAATCATTCTGGCCACTAAAAGATTGGTCTGGTGAAATCCCAGAAGAAATCACGCAAAAGACTGGTATTAAACTTAAGGTTCAAGTAGCTACAGATGGTCAACAATTACCTTTAATGATTTCATCTGGTGATCTACCAGATATGGTATTCACAACAAATCAGTTCCAGCAAATGTCCGATTCAAACGTATCCTATACATGGGATGAATTAATTGAAAAGTATAATATTAAAGACTTTGATATTGATCCTATGGCTAGGGTTCTTAATGAAGCTCCGAATGGAAAATTGTATTCAGTAAAAAATGGTTTTACTAACCCAGAAGATTTTCAAAATACACCAGCAGCGTTAGGAAACGTGCCATCTTTTGCATTTCGCCCTGATATTTTAGAAGAGTTAGGTAACCCCAAAATGGAATCTTTAGATGATTTAGTGGATGTATTGAAACAGGTTAAACAAAAATATCCTGATATGACTCCACTCGTTATGAATCCGAATGCAATTGGTCAATACTTCCGTGTTAATTTTGGTGCACCTTATCTTGGATGGTTGAATCTTGATGGTCAAGTAAAATATTACATTAGTCATCCGAAGCAAAAAGAATACTATGTGTTTATGAATAAGTTATATCGTGAAGGTTTAATTACTGCTGAGAACTTTACTTGGAATGAACCTAATAAAGCAAAAGAAATGATTATTAATGGGAAAGCTTTTTCCATTAACAATGTAAATGCAACACCAACTATTAATTCTGAGATTAAAGCAGCGGGTAAAGATTTTGTGATTTCCCAAGCGACAAAATTAATAGGAGAAGAGCCTGCACTATATCCAGCGGCTGGAGGATGGTCAGGAACTTTTATTACGAAAAAATCTAAAAACCCAGAAGCTGCTATAAAATTCCTTCAATTCATGCAAAGTGAAGAAGGGCAGAAACTAGGCCTATGGGGAATTGAGGGGAAACACTGGACAATGGATAAGCCAATTGAAGAAGGTGGATATCCAGAATTTACATTTGATTCACAGGATGCTACTGAACAACAAAAAATAGGAGTAGTATGGTGGGGGTTATTAGCAGATGATGGGATTTATGAGCAAGTTCAGCGATATGTACCAGGAACAGAACAGACAGAAGCACAAGTTGATGCAAAACAGTATGTTGTTTCAAATCCATTGTTAGGTGCTATCAATCCACCTGCAGGATCTGATGAACAAGTTATTAAAGCAAATATTGATAATATGATTACCAATGAACAAGCAAAGATTTTCTTAGCAAAATCCGAAAAGGAAGCAGAAAAAGCATTTGATAATATGATGAAAACTGCAGAAAATATTGGATTAGCTAAGTTAGAAGATTATGCACAAAAACGTTATGAAGAAGCAACTCAACGGTATGAGGAAGTAAAATAATTTTATGTATATATCTAATTTGTTTTTTTAAGCGCTTTCTTCTGATGGGTGATTGGGAAGGAAAGAAAGTAATATTCACCATTCAAAAAAGCTGAATGGTGAATATACATATTGAATTTAGGAGGATTACCATGAAAAAGAGGTTTAGGTTAAGTAGTATATTTCTTACTATGTTATTATTAGCTTTTTCATTTTTAACAGGATGTCAAAGTTCTGAAACCAATGGAGAGAATGATTCTAAAGCAAATTCGGATTCAGATGGTCCAATTGAATTAACGATGTTTGTTGATCAAACGTTCTGGCCATTAAAAGAGTGGTCAGGTAAAATTCCAGAAGAAATTACGAAAAGAACGGGTATTAAGCTTAAAGTCCAAGTTGCGACTGATGGGCAGCAATTACCATTAATGATATCTTCAGGTGATTTACCTGACATGGTTTTCACATCCTCTCAGTTCCAGACCATGTCAAATTCAGAAATTTCTTATACATGGGATGAATTGATTGATAAATATAACATAAAAGATTTTGAGATTGATCCAATGGCAAGAGTTCTTAACGAAGGAGAAGACGGGAAACTTTACTCTGTAAAAAATGGTTTCACTAGCCCAGAAGATTTTAAGAATACACCCGCAGCATTAGGCAATGTCCCATCATTTGCCCTTCGTCCGGATATTCTTAAAGAATTAGGGAATCCAAAGATTGAATCTTTAGATGACTTAGTGGATGTATTTAGACAAGTAAAAGAAAACTATCCAGATATGATCCCACTTGTTATGAATCCAAACGCTATTGGTCAGTATTTCCGTGTCAATTTTGGAGTTCCTTATCAGGGTTGGGTGGAAGTTGGTGGAAATGTAGATTATTACATTAATCATCCAAAACAATATGATTATTATATGTTCATGAATAAACTATATCGTGAAGGTCTCATTACGGCCGAAAACTTTACTTGGAATGAACCAAATAAAGCGAAAGAACTAATTATCAATGGTCAAGCTTTTTCTATCAATAATTTAAATGCAGTTCCAACCATTAATAATGAAATTAAAGCTGCAGGTAAAGACTTTGAAATTGCTCAGCAAACGAAGCTTGTTGGCGAAAATCCTGGTTTATTTGCAGATAGCAGTGGATGGTCTGGTACATTTATAACAAAGAATTCTAAAAATCCAGAAGCAGCTATTAAATTCCTACAATTCATGAATAGTGAAGAAGGTCAGAAACTAGGCTTATGGGGTATTGAAGGGGAACATTGGACAATGGATAAGTCACTAGAAGAAGGTGGATATCCAGTATTTACTTTCGATTCACAGGATGCCGTTGAACAACAAAAATTAGGAGTTGTATGGTGGGGGTTACTAGCAGATAACGGTATTTATGAGCAAGTACAACGTTATGTTCCAGATTCGCCAACTTCTCAGGCTATGATTGATGCAAAACAATATGTGAATTCAGACCCTATGTTGGGTGCAGTCAATCCACCAGCTGGTTCTGATGCACAAGTAATCAAAGCTAACATTGATAATATGATTACAAATGAACAATCTAAAATTTACTTAGCAAAATCGGAAGCTGAGGCAAAGAAAGCTTACGAAAGCATGATGAAAACTGCAGAGGACATAGGTCTATCAAAATTAGAGGATTATGCAAATAAGCGCTATGAAGAAGTAGTTAAGAGATATAACGAAGTTAAATAATTTGTTTAGTCCATTTAGGTAAGGCATCTTCGTCTTACCTAAATTTTTTAATAACCTTACTTTAATAAGCATTAAAAGGAAGTGGGTAATTTGGAATTACTATATAACAAGCCATCAAAAGAATGGACGGATGCTTTACCTATTGGAAATGGACGTCTAGGGGCAATGATTTTCGGTGGAGTCGAGACAGAGACTTTTCAATTAAATGAAGATACTCTATGGTCTGGGAGCAAACAAGATTGGAAATGCCCAGATGCAAAAGAAGTTCTTGGCAAAATTCGTGAATTAGTAAGAGAAAAACAATATGAGAAAGCCGATTTACTTAGTAAGAAGATAATGGGACCCTATACAGAGTCCTATATGCCATTAGGATTAATAAAGTTAATTTTTGAACACGGAAATCTGTACCATAATTATAAGCGCAGCCTTGATTTGGATAATGGATTGGCAATTGTTAAGTATTCCATAGGTGATGTTGTGTATACAAGGGAAATATTTGCTTCCTATCCAGACCAAGTAATCTGCATGCGTCTGAAATCTAGTAAGCAGGGAATGCTTACTTTTCATGCAAAATTAGATAGTTTGTTAAGGCATCGAACAGATTTTGATGGCAGTAAGCTAATAATCAAGGGGATAGCTCCGGAGTATTCGGCTCCAAACCACTCAAATTCTCCTAATCCACTTGTTTATGGCGAACCAGGTGAAACCGAAGCTATTCAATTTGAAGGTCAATTAGGTGCAACTTTAGAAGATGGGAAATTAATTATTGATAATGATGGTTTGCATATTATAAACGCTACGGAAGTAATTTTATACTTTAGTGCTGCAACAAGCTTTAATGGATTTAACCGTTCTCCAAATAGGCAAGGGAAAAATCAATCAGAAATCGCCAGTGGATACTTAAAAAAGGCAATTTGGCAATCCTATCGAGCGCTTCTAGATAACCATCTCTACGATTATAAGTCTCTTTTTAATCGAGTCATTATAGATTTAGATACAGAAAAGCGTAATAACCAGTTACCGACAGATGACCGTATACAACGATTTGGTGCAAAGGATAAAGGACTCATTGAACTGTTGTTTCAGTATGGAAGATATTTAATGATAGCGAGTTCTCGCCCTGGCTCGCAGCCTGCAAACTTACAAGGAATTTGGAACAAAGAAACGCGTCCACCATGGAGCAGTAATTATACTTTAAACATTAATGCTCCGATGAATTATTGGCTAACAGAATCAAGTTCTTTACCAGAATGTCATGAGCCATTTATTCAGTTTATTCATTCATTGGCAGAAAGTGGAAAAAGAACGGCGGAGATTTACGGAGCAAGGGGATGGGCTGTTCACCATTGTACAGATATTTGGTGTCAGACTGCTCCAAGCGGAGGCTATGGTGAAGGGGAGGCAGTATGGGCGATTTGGCCAGTTGGATGTGCGTGGATGTCCCAACATTTATGGGAACATTATTCATTCAGTCAAGATAAAAAATTTCTTCTGGAAAAAGCTTACCCGATTATGAAGGCTGCTGCACTTTTTTGTTTAGATTGGTTAATAGAGGATGAGGAAGGTAATTTGGTAACTGCGCCTTCCACGTCCCCTGAGAATTTATTTAAAACGGATAGTGGTTTTGCAGCAATTTCGTATGCCTCTACAATGGACATGGCTGTTATCTGGGATTTATTCAAAAATTGTATAGAGAGTACACGAATTCTAGGCATGGATGAATTATTTGCACAAGAACTTGAAGCTGCAAGAAGCAGGCTGTATCCAATGAAAATAGGGAAATATGGGCAGCTTCAAGAGTGGTTTCTTGACTTCGAGGAGGAAGATCCACACCATCGTCATAGTGCTCATATGTTTGGAGTTTATCCTGGTAGACAGATTACAAAAGATACTCCAGAATTCTATCAAGCTGCAAAAACATCATTAAATCGAAGGGGAGACGAGGGCACAGGCTGGAGTTTGGCGTGGAAAATAGGATTGTGGGCTCGCTTAGGCGATGGAAATAGAGCCTATCGAATACTTTCTAGACTGTTAAACCTTGTGGAAAGTCATGAAGAAAAAATGCATGAGGGAGGAGTATACCGCAATTTATTTGATGCACATCCTCCTTTTCAAATTGATGGGAATTTTGGAGTAACCGCTGCTATAGTAGAATTGCTTTTACAATCACATGAAGGCTTTATTCGTCTTTTACCTTCACTGCCAGATGCTTGGCCAAATGGTCGTATTAAAGGGATAAGAGCACGTGGTGGTTTTGTAATAGATTTAGAATGGAAAAAGCATCAATTAGTTTATGCGGAAATTTATTCGGAAGTTGGAGGAACGTGTTTACTTCAAAGTGATGGTCCTGTTTCACTTAAAAAAGAAGGTAAAACAGCTACAGTTACTTATCAGGAAAAAAACAATATTATTCGATTTAATACGGAGAAAGGAAAACGTTATATTATCAAGCAGAATGCGGCAACTATTAATGAAAATAAATGAATTATAGTCGAATGAACATAGAAGGATTCAGGTTCTTAAAAATGAACATCTGAATCTTATATATGTTCTATTTTTTTGTAGGTGATTACATGAGAAAATAAAATAGAGTAATGAATTCATTGGTAGAAGGGAGAATACATTGCGAATGAATGGAAAATGGGGTGGGCTTTATATAGTCTGTGAATGGATCATGAAATTTTCAGGAGCGAATTTGCTTTGGGTGCTGTTTAACATTCCAATCGTTATTCTAATTTTAAATCTCTTCTCCGCTAGTAGTATAAACCAAGTAATTATTTCCTATATAGGTATTTTTATTTTGTTGCCTTTTGTTTTTTTTCCAGCGACGGTCGCTTTATTTGCAGTTGTGAGAAAATGGATTATGAAGGATGAATCGAATAAAATAATCCAAGTATACGTAAACCATTACCGGAAGAATTATTTACGAAGTATGTCTGGGGGGGGATTGATAATTCTTATATGGTTTGTTGTTGCCTTTTATGGTTATTTTCTCTATTTAAATAGGGGAATATCGTTATTTTTGTTACTTCCAATTTGCATTTTATATGTTTTCACCATGAACTTCTTTTCGATTAATGTTCATTTCGAGGTGAAGCTATTGGCATCATTAAAACATGCAATCTTTATTACAATTGGGAGGCCGTTGATTACTTTGGAGATTGCTTGTGTTAGTGGGTTGATTCTCTATTTAAGTATAAATATTATAACCTTTTTAATTCCTTTTTTTATTGGCTCTATTATAGCATTTACCGCCTTTTTAGGTTTTTATTCTCATCTTATAAAAATAGATTCTAAGAAAAAAGAGAGGAAAAATATAGATTTATCACATGAAATATCTCATTAATTGTTTTTAGTTATCAAATTCAATAGATTTGGAAATATACTGTTTCGGTCAAAATTAGTAATCGAAAAGTTAGATTCGAATGATTTTATTTGTTTATCTATCCCAATCCATAAAAACTACCTTATTTTCCTTTAGCCATAATGGAAAATAAGGTAGTTTTTCAGTCGCGCATATGACCAGCTTCCCGAGAAGTCATTGCTCCATCTCCTGCTTTTACATCTCTTTGAATTTCTTGTTTTACTTTTTGTGAATCAGTTCCTGCAAAATCTGGCTTCATAATGGAATTTAAGTTCTCCTTATTTTGCGTCATGCTTTTTCCTCCTTCCTAATTCTTTATCCCATAGTATTTCAAAAAAAGGCGGATATTATGTTAATGGAAGAAGAAGGAGTTATTTTTTAGCAAAAAAAGACAGAGCTTCTTGAAAAAAATAAACGGCTTATGCCAGAATGACTATGATAATGAAAAAGTAACCGTTATTCGAGTTCGAAAAAAGTAATCCTTAAATATAAGAAAAAGACATAAACAAAATGGCGAAGATAAATAGGATAAATAGTAACATAAAAATTATTGCTAATACGAGTAAAATCCATCCTAGAATTTTTCGATCCGTTCTAATCAAGTAAATAGAAAGTGTGATGATTCCAAACAGAAAGCCCATGATTCCCCAGAGAACAGGGTTTTTGCCTTTTTTTTTGGAATCTATAACCAAATATATCGTTATTAAAATGTTTATTACCCAAAATAAAGAAAACTCCATAAAAATACCCCCTCCTTTACCTTTATTATATTGTATTCTTATAAACTTTCATACATGCCCAATGATAAGTCTATAAGTTTAATTCCCAATATATAACTCTTCCTTTATTTAATTGTTTCTGGGTATGATTAACGATTTTTATTGGCAAATAAGCATAAATAGCAATGTCGAAAAATAAAATATGTCCATTTTTAATAGAGTAAGTAAGGGTTTTCTAATTTAATGACATCTTAGTATTGCGAAAATCTTTATAAATGTATATACTTATTTTATAATAATCTATACTTTTGTAAACTGTTTAGTAGCTGTATGTATAGTTATGAAAAGCAACCTGTTAGCTAAGAATATATAACTATGTTATGGACATTATTTCTAATAATTTAAGGAGTTGATTGAGATGATTCACGGATCATTGAAAGCGTTCCCTAGTAATTTTCTTTGGGGTGCTGCATCTGCAGCGTATCAAGTAGAAGGTGCATGGAATGAGGATGGGAAAGGAGTATCTAATTGGGATAAATTTGTTAGAATTCCTGGAAAAACATTCAAAGGTACAAATGGAGATGTAGCGGTAGATCATTACCATCGTTATAAAGAGGACGTACAATTGATGGCCGAAATGGGAATGAAGGCATATCGATTTTCTGTTGCTTGGACTCGTATTTTTCCTGAAGGAAGAGGAGAAGTAAATCAAGCTGGAATTGAGTTCTACAATAATTTAATTAATGAGCTAATCAAGTATAATATTGAGCCAGTTCTTACTCTTTATCATTGGGATCTCCCACAAGTTCTTCAAGATGAATATGCAGGGTGGGAATCTCGCCAGATTATAGAGGATTTTACGAATTATAGTGTAGAATTATTTAAACAGTTTGGAGACCGAGTGAAATATTGGGTTAGTTTAAATGAGCAAAATATTTTTACTGGTTTAGGCTACCGAATGGCTGTACATCCACCTGGAGTGACAGATGAAAAACGTTTCTATCAAGTAAATCACCATGCGAACTTAGCGAATGCTAGTGTTATCAAAGCATTCCGCAAATATGTTCCAAATGGAAAAATTGGTCCTAGCTTTGCTTACTCGCCTGCATATGCTTTAACTTCAAAGCCAGAAGATATTATTGCTGCAGAGAATGCTGAAGAATTTAATAGCCATTGGTGGATGGATATGTATGCTTGGGGAAGATACCCGGAGGCTGCTTGGAACTATTTAGAAGCAAATGGACTAGCTCCAGAGGTAGAAGAAGGGGATTTTGAATTATTACGAGAAGGTACTCCTGATTTCATGGGACTTAACTATTATCAAACAACGACCTTTGAGAAAAATCCGTTAGAAGGCGGAGTAGGTAGTGCTGAAATGAACACTTCTGGTAAAAAAGGTACTTCACAGGATTCAGGAATACCTGGTGTGTTCAAAACAGTCGAAAATCCAAATCTAGAAAGAACCGATTGGGATTGGAATATTGATCCACAAGGATTACGTATAGCACTTCGGAGAATTACAAATCGCTATCATCTCCCTATTCTCATCAGTGAGAATGGCTTAGGGGCATTTGATAAACTAGAAGAAGGCGATATCGTCAATGATGATTACCGCATTGATTTTATCCGTGCTCACGTTAACGCAATGCAAGAAGCCATTACAGATGGAGTAGACTTAATGGGATACTGTGTATGGTCGTTTACCGATCTTCTAAGCTGGTTGAACGGATTCCAAAAACGATACGGCTTCGTTTATATCAATCAGCATGAAGAAGGAACGCATGACCTTCGCCGCATCAAGAAGAAAAGCTTTTATTGGTATAAGGAAGTAATCGAATCGAATGGAGAAAATAGATAAATAGGAGCAACCTCGCATGTGCTTTATGCACGGTGAGGCTGCTTTTTTTTGCTGTAAAATTCTTTAAATGGTTTTTAATGTCTTTAATAAACCTAATCTAATCAGGGAATTACTATCCATTTCTGTAGTTTTAGTAGATAGCGTGTTTATTGACAAGTGGACAAAATCACTTTATCTCTTTATTCAGAGAAAAAGGAATTTCATGGTAACATCCTTTATATAGTTCTGTCTGGTTGTGCATATAGATACATAAATATACATTTCTTTTCCATTATCCTCTTACTGAAAGTAGTAAAGGAAAAAGAAGTTCATTAAATCGTCAATTTTAAAGTCTTCTTTTTCAGAAAAAGTAGATATAATGGAACTATAAAAGATGTATGAGTAATACTTCTTTAAAAATTGCTACTTTTTAGTATATTATTGTTTTTGCCAAATAAAAGGGAATAGAAATCTTATGATAGACAGTAATATAAGTTCTTTGAATAATTACGGGATAATATATTTGCGTAATGTTACACTTGAAAAATTATGTGATTTATTTCACAAGAAATCCACCTTACTAGTAGAATCTTGGAGGGACGAAAATGAAAATGAAAACGAAATTAGTAATGATTGGAAACGGAATGGCGGGAGTTCGTACGATTGAAGAAATATTGAAGAGAAATGCGAATCTTTTCGAAATTACGATTATTGGGGATGAATCTTATCCAAACTATAACCGGATTATGCTTTCAAATGTTTTGCAGGGAAAAACAACTGTAAATGATATAAATATTAATGACTGGAACTGGTATCAAGAAAATCATATTAATCTATTAACAGGTGAAAAAGCGATAAAGATTGATAGAGAAGAGAAGGCAGTAATCACTGATAAAGGGAAAATGATTGAATATGATGAACTCATCCTTGCAACAGGATCTAGTGCCTTTATTCTACCGATACCTGGAAGTGATTTAGAAGGAGTAATTGGTTTCAGAACGATTGGTGATACAGAAAAAATGATGGAAACAGCAAAGCAATATAAAAAAGCGGTTGTTATCGGTGGCGGATTATTAGGGCTAGAAGCAGCAAGAGGATTGATTGATCGTGGAATGGAAGTTCATGTTGTCCATTTATTGCCTACTTTAATGGAGCAACAGCTAGATGCAGCAGCAGCTAATCTTCTTAGAAAAGATTTAGAGGCACAAGGTATGAAATTTTTGATGGAAAAGCAGACAGCAGAGATAGTTGGAGAAGAACGTGTTAAGGGATTAAAGTTTACAGACGGTACTAGTGTTGAATGTGATCTAGTCGTGATGGCGGTTGGAATTCGACCAAATGTGGCAATTGCCCGTGAATCAGGATTAGATGTAAATCGTGCCATTATTGTTAATGATCAAATGGTTACTTCTGATCCATCGATTTATGCAGTAGGAGAGTGCGCGGAACATAATGGAATTGCTTATGGATTAGTTGCTCCCCTTTATGAACAAGGAATTGCCCTTGCAGATTGCATTACAGGCAGAGAAGGTAAAGGATATAAAGGATCGATTCTTTCTACCCAATTAAAAGTGGCAGGGTGTGACTTATTCTCAGGGGGAAAAATCCATGAAGATGTATATACAGAAGCTATCATCGTCCATGACCAGTTTGCAAAAGTATATAAAAAAATCTTAGTAACAGATAACAAAATTGTTGGGATTGTTTTATACGGAGATGCCTCTGATGGGAATCGTTTATTTAATATGCTGAAGAAACAAGCAGATATTAGCGAATATACAAGTTCCTCTGTTTTAAGCAAGAGTGGGCAGGACTCAGAAGAGGATTTAGTAGCAAGTATGAGTGCGAATGATACAGTTTGTGGATGTAATGGGGTGACAAAGGGTGCGATTGTCCATTCTATTTTGGAGCAAGGATTGTCTACATTTGAAGAAGTGAAAGGATGTACCAAAGCAGGGGCATCTTGTGGTAAATGTAAACCACTAGTTGAAGGCATTTTAGCACATACACTTGGTGACAGTTTTGACGCTTCTATTCAAAAAACAGGAATGTGTAGCTGTACGACACTTACTCGTGATGAAGTAGTAGCAAATATAAAAGAAAAGCAGCTTAAATCTCCGAAAGAAGTAAGAATGGTGCTTGATTTTGCAAGTGAGGAAGGCTGTTCTAAATGTCGTCCAGCATTAAACTATTATATGCGTATGCTGTTCCCAGAAGAGTATGAGGATGATAAAGCATCCAGATTTGTAAATGAAAAAATGGAAGGGAATATTCAAAAAGATGGTACGTTCTCTATCATTCCTCGTATGTATGGAGGAACAACTACAGCAGAGGATCTAGTGAAAATAGGAGAAGTAGCGAAAAAATATAATGTACCATTAGTAAAAATTACAGGTGCAAGCCGTATCGGACTTTACGGTGTAAAGAAAGAGGATGTACCGCTTGTTTGGGAAGAGCTAGGAATGCGTTCTGGTTATGCGTATTCTAAATCCCTTCGTAACGTAAAATCATGTGTTGGCTCAAGATTTTGTCGCTTTGGCACACAAGATTCATTGGGGCTTGGTATTAAATTAGAACAAGCAATTGAAATGGTCGATACTCCTCATAAAATGAAAATGGGCGTTACAGGCTGTCCAAGAAACTGTGCGGAAGTTCTTACAAAAGACTTTGGTGTCATTTGTGTAGAAAATGGCTATCAATTGTATATCGGCGGAAATGGTGGGACAGAAGTCCGTGAATGTGATAGCTTAACAACGGTGAAAACAGAAGAAGACGTAATTACGATGGCAAAGGCGTATGTTCAGTATTATCGTGAAAATGCTAATTATGGAGAAAGAACGGCTCCATGGGTGGAACGTATGGGTATTGAAACAGTGAAAGAAACACTGTTAAATGCAAAAAATATGAAACAGTTTGTAAGCAGATTTGAAAAAGCGAAAACAACATACGAAGAAGCTTGGTCTTCTGTTCTAAACGACCAAACGAAAAGAGAAATGTATGAAGTGATAAAAGGATAATCGCAGAGCACAAAAATGGAGGGTATACATGATGACTGCAACTTTAGAGTGGAAGAAGATTATGAAACTAGCTGATTTACCTAGACAAATTGGCAAAGAGGTTCATTTAAAAGAAAAATCAATTGCGTTATTTCATCTTTCAAATGGAGATGTTCGAGCAGTTGCCAATAGATGTCCCAATCAAAATGGACCATTGGCAGAGGGCATAGTGTCAGGCGAGTATGTTTTCTGCCCCCTCGATGATTGGAAAATCTCCTTAGTCACAGGGGAAGTTCAAAAGCCGGATGATGGCTGTGTAGAGGTTTATGAAACACAAATAAAAGATGACTATATTTATATAATGGTGTAAGAGATGAATACGAACAAGGGGTATGTAGCATTTGTCGGAGCAGGACCTGGAGATATTGGATTGATTACCAATAAGGGGGTAGAGTGTTTAAAACAGGCAGAAGTTGTCTTGTATGATCGCCTAGCAAATCCGCGCTTATTACGTTTTACAAGCAAGGATTGTACGTTTATCTATTGTGGAAAGCTACCAAACAATCATATCATGCGACAAGAAAAGATTAATGAAACATTAGTAGCAGAGGCGTTAAAAGGAAAATATGTTGTCCGGTTAAAAGGGGGAGATCCTTCTGTTTTTGGAAGAGTAGGAGAAGAAGCAGAAGCGATAGCAAAATACGATATTCCCTTTGAAATAGTACCTGGTGTGACATCAAGCATTGCAGCTAGTGCTTATGCAGGCATTCCGGTAACCCACCGAGATTATAGTACTAGTTTTACGATTCGAACAGGGCATGCTTGTAAGAAAAATGAAGCTTCCGTTCATCATGAACCAAAGCAATCGGAGGCAATAGGAGATACACTTGCTTATTATATGGGAGTGAAGGGCTTACCGGGAATTTGTGAAAGTTTAATAGCTCAAGGTAAGGCTGGTGATACAAAAGTAGCTGTTATTGAATGGGCAACATTAGGAAAGCAGCGAGTAGTTGAGGGTACCTTAACAACAATTGTCGAAAAGGTAAAGGAAGCAAAGCTTGGAAATCCTGCTTTAACCATTATTGGAGATGTCGTTCAGTTAAGATCATCGATTGCCTGGTTTGAGAAAAAATCCTTTTATCAAAAGAAGCTATTAATTGCAAAAAGCTCTTCAGAGGAAAGTATGCTAGAAAGATATTTTACGAAAAATGGTGCTGAAGCTTATTCATTTCCTACTTTCAATTCAATTGCTCATTCTTACACGGATGAGGAATTACAGTTGATAGTAAACGCAGAAAGATTAATTTTTGCATCTGTAGAAGGAGTAGGCTATGTGTTTTCCCAGCTGTTTGAGGCAGGTTATGATTTACGGGATCTTCCTAGACAAATCGAACATCTATCTGATAAAACACGTAAGGAATTAGAGAAAAGGGGAGTTCGCGGCATAAAGGCATCCTACGACAAAAAAAGTGCCATTTTTATTGGGGATGAACAAGTAATAGAAAAACAAGCGTTCTCAGATAATCTTCTTGCATTCCCTAGTCATACTAATCAAATAGATGAACGTTTTCATGAAGTTAATGAGCGCTTATTGACAGAAAATCAGTGGGAAACGGTTATATTTCCAAATAAGCGATCTGTTGACTTATTTTTGCAAGAATGGCCTACCTTTAGTGAAAAAGATCCAAAAGAACTTCTGTTTGCTGCAATTGGTCATTCGGTACAGGAGTATGCACGTAAAAGAGGATTTAGTCAGAAAGATGAGCATGTGCAGCTAGAATTAGATAAGCAGGAATGGAAGCGTGAGAGTTAATGGATGCAGTGGTATATATTGGTCATGGAAGCAGAATTGTAGAAGGAAATAAACAATTCTTAGCGTTTATAGAAGAAGTTAAAAGAGAAGTAAATATTCCAGTTCAGGAAATTGCTTTTTTAGAACTAGCTTCACCATCTATTAGTGAAACAATGGAAAAAGTAATTCGTGCAGGTGCAAAAGATATTCTAGTAGTACCTGTTCTATTATTTGCGGCTGCCCATTTTAAAAGAGATATTCCAGAGGAATTGGAAGCTGTGAAAGAAAGGTTTCCGAAAGTGCGTTTTTATGTTTCTAAACCATTTGATCTGCATCCAAAAATGCTTGATTTAGTCCTAAAAAGAATAGACGAAAAACGAGTAGAAAACGATGGGGTAATTCTATTGGTGGGCAGAGGCAGTAGTGATCCGGAACCAATTTGGAAACTGAAGGAAATGAGTAAAGGCATCCATCAAAAATTAGGAGTCTCCGTCTATACAGCTTTTTTAACAGCAGGAACGCCAGCGTTTGTAGAGGAATTGGAAAAGCTTCAATTAAAGGATAACAGGATTTATGTCGTTCCGTATTTACTTTTTACTGGAAGGCTATTAAAAAGAATGGAGAATAAAATTGAAAACAGCGGCAAAGTTATTCTTTGTAATCCATTAAAGTACGATTCCTTTATGAAGGAAGTTTTGATAGAAAGAATGGAAGAACAATTAATGAGTCTCAAAAAATAATCTATTGTTTAAATTATCTGTAGAGGAGTGTCATGATGAAAGAGGTTATTACTTCATTTAGTAACACGGCATTAACGAAGGTTAACGCTTTACATGTAAGTAGAAAGAAGTATTTAGTAGGTGCCATGCTGGCCGGATTTTTTGTTGGGTTAGGAATTATTCTTATTTTTACAATTGGTGGATTGCTTGGTTCAACTGGATTTGCAGGTACCAAAATAATAATGGGTGTCTCATTTGGGATTGCCTTGAGTTTAGTAATTATGGCGGGGGCAGATTTATTTACTGGGAATAATATGGTGATGACAATTGGTATGTTAGAGAATAAAGTAACCTGGAAAGATACCGGAAAAGTATGGGGATATAGTTATCTTGGCAACTTTATTGGTTCTATTCTCGTGGCGTTATTATTTAGTTACTCTGGTTTAGCGGTTGGAGGAGTAGCAGATTTCATCACAAACGGAGCAGCAGCGAAAATGAATGCTCCATTTATGGAATTACTTATTCGTGGGATTCTTTGTAATATTTTAGTTTGTTTAGCTGTTTGGTGTTCGGTGAAATTAAAGGATGAAACAGCAAAATTAATCATGATCTTTTGGTGTCTGTTTGCCTTTATTACTTCTGGATTTGAGCATAGCATTGCCAATATGACTTTATTATCTATTGCCCTAATCATTCCTCATCCTGAGACAGTTTCCATTGGTGGAATGTTTGCTAATTTACTGCCAGTAACAATTGGGAATATAATTGGCGGCGCTTTATTCGTCGGGGCAGCATATTGGTATCATATTTCAGAGAAGACGCAAGCTGTAGTTAAATCATTTAAAAAAGAAGCTTAATTTCAAGTTGTTTATGTGAAGTGTATCACAAAAAATCTATCTCGGAAAAAGGAGGTGGATTTTTTATTTTCCTTCTTGTGATTGAAAGGTGAATACCATGCTCCTTTATGAACAAAATAAAAGGAATTAAAGAGGAAAAATCGCATTTAAAAGGATGTGTTCGAAAAAATGGTCACAAAAATCAGTAAGACTATCCAAAATATCCAACAATATAGTCAGTCATTTAATGATATAGAGGATTTAAACGGTTTAATTCAAGAGGCTAGTAAAGCCAAATACATATTACTGGGAGAAGCCACCCATGGGACAGCAGAATTCTATACCATTCGAGTGGAAGTCAGTAAAAAATTAATAAAAGATCATGGCTTTACTTTTATTGCAGTAGAAGGGGATTGGCCGTCTTGCTTTGAAGTGAACCAATATGTAAAAGGGCATTCAAATTATTCTCATGCAAGAGAAGTACTTTCTCAGTTTCAAAGATGGCCAACTTGGATGTGGGCAAATGAAGAAATTATTCCGCTCATTGAGTGGCTAAGAGCATATAACCTAGATAAAAAGGAAGAAGACAAGGTTGGATTTTATGGAATAGACGTCTATAGTCTATGGGAATCGATGGAGACGATTGTTACTTATTTGCAAAAAATAAATTCCCCAGATTTGGATAAGGCAATGCAAGCAATTACTTGTTTTCACCCCTATAACAAAAGACCAGAGCAATATGGCATGTCAGCAGCTTTTTTAGGAGAAAGCTGTAGAGAGGAAGTATTAGAGCTTCTAAATTCCATTGTATCGAAAAGAAAGCAATACATGGAAGAGGATAGGGAGTCCTATCTTAATTTACAAATCAATGGACTAGTGTCCAAAAATGCAGAAGCCTACTATAAGGCAATGATTACAGACGATACCGAATCATGGAATATTCGTGATCATCATATGGTGGAAGCTCTAGAATTTATCAGCCAATTTTATGGAAAGGATGCTAAAGGGATTGTTTGGGAACATAATACCCATATTGGTGATGCAAGAGCAACTGGTATGGAACAAGAAGGATTAGTAAATGTTGGACAAATCACAAAAGAAAAATTTGGAGCAGAAAATGTGTATGCAGTTGGTTTTGGTACCTACGAAGGGACCGTCATTGCAGCAGAAAAATGGGGAGATCCATACAAAATAATGGACATTCCAGCAGCGCAACATAATAGCTGGGAAGAACAACTTCATCGTGCGGGCTCCTTTAATAAATATCTAACGTTTACAGAAGATAACCGTCACCTTTTTAACCAGACAATCGGTCATCGTGCTATAGGGGTTATATATGAACCAGCGTATGAACATTATGGGAATTATGTACCGTCTAACATTTCTGAGCGCTATGATGGATTTATTTATGTGGATCGGTCTAAGGCGGTAACACCTATTGCTACTGATAGTGAGGGGTAAAATTAGATTAGCAAAGGACACAACAAGGTCTGAGAAGAAAATAATAAGAAAAATAATTAGCCAAAAAAGTAAAGGGATTTTTGCTTTTTTGGCTTTTTCATCCTAATTAAGATTTTACTTAAACAAGTAACAAAAAAATTTATCGCGGAATAGTATAGCAACCGGAGCCAAAATTTTGAAAACTACAAAAAAAGGTTCTGTAGAATATAAACAGAGGGTGACGTTAATTGGAGAGGAAGGCAACAGAAACGAAAATGGTTATTGTGGTTCGAAAAGATTTGTGTATGACAAAGGGGAAATATGTAGCACAAGGTAGTCACGCAAGTTTAGGATTAGTATTGGATATGCAAAAGCGTGAGGATGAGCATACACAAGCTATACTGGAAAAATGGTTCGATGAATCATCTACTAAAATATGTGTTTATGTCAAAAGCCTAAACGAACTGCATGAAATAAAAAATAGAGCCATTGAAAAGGGAGAAGCGGTTAAATTAATAACAGACAGCGGCTTGACAATGTTTCATGGAGAAAAGACAGATACTTGTTTAGCCATTTTAGGATATAGGACCAATGTAGATGAAATTACAGGACATTTACAACTCCTTTGATTTTGGTAGAAGTAAAATTTGTTTTCATTCATAAAATTTCAGCCCTCTGCATAGAGAATTTTTTATAGGTTATAAAGATTTATCTATCATTAGAGTTCTTCAAAAAGGCTAGCAAACACAGAAATTGTGATGCTAGTTTTTTTACCTACTCATAAACTTCAGTAAGACTCACAACTCTTGCATAAGAGATTGGAGGAAGATAGGTAGGAAATCCAATTGTCTGTAAAGTTCGAATGGAACAACTAACCAACAGTGGGAGAGGAAGGAAAATCCTACTGATGGAAATTTCACTTTATTAAGTGGATATCATATATAATTAAAAGTTACTCGTTTTGAAAAATAGTATTTTTTGGATATGGGAAATTTTATCGTTTTATATGCTATAATTTTTTTAATCTATGAAAAAAATTGAAATGAGGTTCGGCCTTGATTAAGAATACCCATCAAATAAAGATAGTTGTTTTCCTATTTCTATTCATTTCATTATGTATCCCTAGCAACATTTTTGCTGAAGATGCAAATGCTTATCCCATAAAAATACAGAAAATAGAAGTAATCCTTCCTAAGGACAAGCAGGTTCTAGAAAAGGGGGATACTTTTACTGTCCGTGCGAAAATTACTGATTCTGTTGCAACCATTACATCTTGTAATGTCTCCTTTTATCTAGATATACCTGAGTATTGGGGAAATTTGATTTTTGTGGATTTACAGGAAACAAATGATCCGGATATATATGAAGGTACTTATACATTAAAAGAGGATAAACCTTATGGAATGTGGAAGCTACATTATATTTCTATTTATGACAGTGCCTATAACTCACATGATAGTAGTTTAATAGAATGGGTTGATTTAAAGCGTAACTCTCTTCCAATAGGATTTAATTTCATCGATTATGATGGTGTATATGATCATAATGTAACGCCAGTATTTATTGGGGAGGGAAAACTTGATGGGAAGCGTTTTACAAGCGGAACAACTATTGATCGAGATGGGAATTATCAACTTGTCATTACCAATCCATTAGGGAAGGAAGTAACCGTTCCATTCCTGGTTGATAAAACGCCACCAATTATTAGTGGAGTGAAGGAGGGGATGATTTATAATCAACCTGTGACTCTTACTTATAATGAAGGATTAGGATATTTACAAACTCAACGATTTAATTATAAATGGTCATCACACGGCTACGGCTACATGCAAACAGGTTATGAGGCTACTGAAAATGCAAAATATTCTCTAGTTGTCACAAATAAAACTGGTGCGCAAACGATTGTTAGCTTTACCATTGATATGATTATACCAAGTTTAAATTTAACTAGCCAAAATACAAATTGGACCAATAAGGATGTAAAGGTTTCAATAGAAGCAGTGGATAAAGAAACTGGGCTTGCTGAGCTTATTGGTCCAGATGGAAAAAAGATTCCCACCAATCAAAAAACATACGAAATAAAGAAAAATGGAGTCTATACCTTCTCTGCCAAGGATATAGCAGGAAATAAGATAGAGAAGTATATAAGAATTAAAAATATTGATAAAACAGCACCAATAATGACGATTGACGGATCAACACTTATGCCGACAAATAAAGACCTAACCCTATTTATTTATACGAAGGATAAGGAATCGGGAATAAAATATATTCACCTTCCAAACGGAAAAAAAGGGGAGGCTAGCTTAAAATCCTACAAGATTACCAAAAATGGAACCTATACATTTGCAGCTGAAGATAGTGCTGGCAATAAAACGACACAAAAGATAAAGATAACGAATATTGATAAAGAAGTACCTAAGCAACCAAAAGTGAATAAAGTAACGACCAATTCCATAATTGTCTCTGGATATGCTGAAAAAGGGACGACTGTCTTTCTTTATAAGGGATCTAAACGTTTAGGATCAATGGTCGCAGATGCAAAAGGCTATTACATTATCAAAATTCCAAAGCAAAAGAAAAATACTGTTCTTACCGTTTTTACAAAAGACAATGCGAATAATAAAAGCAAATCAGCTAAAGTAAAGGTGCAACCTTTTAAATAACAATAGGAATAAAGTGTCAAGCACGAATAATTTATTATGTGCTGGCACTTTTATTAATTATTTTAAATCCTTTCTTAACTGAACGATATGGTTTGGATTAGTAGACCATTTTCTCATAAGCTCTTGTTGTCTTCTTTTCAAATCTTCATTAGGTTCTTCCACCATCTCTACTTCATCGAACCGTGCATCAAATAGATTAGCCTCTTTTATTTTTCTATAGCCTCCAAAGCCTATGTCGTCGTTTAGTAACCAGACAACTTTTTTCATATTGGCAAATAAGATTGCTCCAGTACACATGGGACAAGGCTCTAAAGAGGTATAAATAGTGAATTTCTGCCGACTTGCTTTTCCCTGTAAAATAGCCTGACCGCCATTTCTTATCGCAATAATTTCTGCATGTGCTGTTGCATCTTGATGAGGATGTACTTGGTTTCGCCCTTTGGAAATGATATTATTATCTTCATCAACTATTACTGCTCCAATTGGGTATGTATTCTCCATTAATGCATTTTCAGCTTCGTCTAATGCTAATTCTAAAAAGTACCTATCTAAGTCCAAATTCATGGTTATTAAACCCTCCACTAATTGAAGTGCCGCTTTGTATTATTCTACCATCATTATTCTATTATGATTGTTGAATACATAAAAAAAGGGGTTAACCGTCCTAGCTAGTTAACACCCTGTTTATTTTCTATTACTTTTTCTATAAATTATCTTTATTTAAGTTCTAATCGCCCATCCTTAAAAGAAGGAGTAGTTCTATAACTATCCTTTGGAAAAATAAATGTCCATGGCATACTGACATGGGAAGGAATGACAAGGTCTGGCAGTGTGAATTCCTTTTTTGCAATTACTTCATCATTAACACTGTAATGCAATGTTGCATTTTGAAAATTTAGCGGATGTTCCGTGAAATTATGAACCAATACGGAAACAAGTAGTGCATCCTTATGATTGATTGCTTCTCGGATAGGAGAAAAAATAACACTTGAACTGTTTATGTGTTCTATTTCATTAAAGATTTTTTCTATATTTTCTCTATCTTGAGGGGCAATTTGCTTGTCCCAGGAAGATTCAAATTGTAATTGCTGCATAATTATGACCACCTTTTGAAGTGAAGTGTAACATAAGTGAGGGAAAGAATCTAATAAACGAATCTAGTTGATTTCTTTTTATCATATATATTCCACGTTTAATTTCCCTCTAAACAGAACAAATGTTTTGGTGTAGAATAGTAAATGTTGCATCAAAACTATTAAATATTAGAGGTGGAATCAACTTGAATGGAACATCACATGCTGTAATTGGATCAGCAACTGGATTTATTGTTGCTCATACAGTGCAATCCACACCAACAGAGACATTAGTGTGTGTCACTTTAGGAGCCGTTTCTGGATTAATGCCTGACCTGGATATTGACGGGAAGCTTCGTGGAAAAATTACTTTACCTCATCAAATGATACAATTGTCTGCACAGGTAATCGGAATACTTATGGTGCTATATAGTTTCTTTGAGAAAACAGCAGTAGAAAGGTGGATGGGTGTCGGAATTGGGATTATGATTTTATTTATTGCTTCCTTAATTAAACAAAAGCATATGCTGACGATAACGGGTGTTGCTGTGTTGATGGGAGGACTTTCTGTTGAGGAACGATGGATTATTCTTCTAGGAATTTATATTATGATTGCATCCTTTACTTCACATCGTAGCTATACTCATTCTATTTTGGGCGTTGTGTTTTTTGGAATTATTGCTGCAAATTTAGAGACTTCTCTTGGTATTCAGGGGGTGTACTATACGTGTATTGGTGGATATATCAGTCATTTAATAGCCGATTTAAAAATTCTCCCATTTAACAAACGAGGCGTTAAGCTATTCTTGCCATTGACATCAAAGGAATTTTAATAGGTTACTAATTTGTCATTCTTTCCTTATACATAATATTAAGTTAGATAGAAAAAATCCTCTATTATAGCAATCTTAATAGGGGATTCTTTCTATCTGGCTCAAAAGCAATATGTTGATATTTCTAACCTAGATAGAATCGAAGTTACCATCCCTTTATGTTATAATATGGAAAAAGGGAGGTCTTATATATGGGCTTTGGTTTTCGAAAGAGCTTTAAAATAGCTCCTGGTGTTCGGGTGAATGTTGGAAAAAAGAGTGTTGGGGTAAGCGCTGGTGTAAAAGGGCTTAGATATAGCGTAAACTCTCGAACAGGCAGTAGAGTGACTGCTAGTATCCCAGGAACTGGTGTATCTTATACCACAACAGGTAGCCGAAGTAGAAAGTCGTCTGCCTATCAAAGACAGGCAGATATAAATAGAAGGAAACGTGAAATAGACAAGCTGAATGAATTAGAGCAGGCAAGACTTGCAGTAGAAGCATATGAAAATACAATTGAACGAATTCATAGCATTCATATTGAAGCAGATGATCCTATTAATTGGATAAAAGTAAGAGCTTCAGTTGCTCCCTACCGTCTCCCAAATGGAGAAATGGGAGAAAAGGAAAAACTAGCTTTACAGAAGCTTCAAAATTATAAGCCCGGAGTTCTTTCCAAGCTTTTTAATCGGCAATCTGCTGAACAGAAGTTACGAGAAGAGGTTATAGCTGCTAGAGAAGAAGATAAACAAGATTATCTTGCTTGGGAGCGCGATGTAAAGATTGCTACAAAGGTGTTGGAGGGAGATATTGATACATATTTCCAAGTCATTGAAGCATTTGCACCGTTGGCTGATTTAACGGAATTTGGAAGTGGGTTTGAATTCAGTTGTGGCGATGCGAAGGTAATGGAAATTGAATTTGAAGTAAATGCCGACGATGTTGTTCCAAAAGAACAATTATCTTTAACAAAGACTGGGAAATTATCGAGAAAGCAAATGCCGAAGGGGAAGTTTTTTGACATTCAGCAAGATTATGTCTGTAGCTGTATATTAAGAATTGCCCGTGATATGTTTGCACTATTACCACTACATACCGTCTACATACATGCAGTAGATAATCGTTTAAACACTGCGAATGGATATATGGAAAGGATCACCATTCTTTCCGTGAAATTGGACAAAGGCAAACTAAATCGATTAAATTTTGCTAATATTGACTGCTCCGATGCATTAGAAAACTTTGAACACAAGATGAATTTTAAAAAGACAAAAGGATTTGAGGCAGTTAGTCGTTTAGTGATTAATTAAAGCTATAGAGGGAATCAGAGAGGTTGCTCTTCTGCTTCCTTTTTTGGTTCTAGAATGAGGAAATGATGGAACAAAACTATCCTTTTCCTTCCCATCATGTGTTCCACCTTCATTTTTTATAAAAGAAATCGATAGATAAATAGTAATTATTACGATTTGCTAAGTCAAATGAGAGAGTGATAAAATGAAAAAATACCGGTTACAGTGTTAAGTGGCTATTTAGGTGCTAGGAAAACGCATTACTTAATCATATTCTATACATAATCATAAAGTTGCAGTAACTGTCAACGACATGAGGAAAGTAAATATTGATAGTGAACTTGTACAAACGGTTGGCGTTTTTCCCCGGAAGAGGAAATGCTAGTATTTATAGGATGGATAAAACGTGGCGCTGATAAAAGGAAATTCGACGAATGCTTATTAACAGATGAATAGTTTTATGACGATTGGCATCTGTTAAGCGATCCGTTTCAATGGCAAGTAGCAGCAGGATAGTTTTGTAAAACAAATAGCTTGCAAATCGTAATCGTTTCGTTTTAATATGAATAAGTGTTTAAAAGATTGGTTATTTTTATATAGTAAATCGTAATGATATCGATTTATATAAAGGAGGATAAAGATTGTGGCCAAAAAATCAAAGGTAGTAAAAGAGAAAAAAAGAAGAGAAATGGTGAAGAAATATGCCACCATTCGCAGAGAATTAATAGAGAAGGGTGATTATGAAGCATTAAGAAAACTACCTAGAGATTCTTCCCCGACAAGGTTGAAAAATAGATGTGAAGTAACTGGAAGACCAAGAGGCTATTTAAGAAAATTTAAAATGTCTCGAATTGCCTTTAGAGAATATGCTCATAAGGGGCAAGTACCTGGTGTGAAAAAGTCCAGCTGGTGATTAGTATATTCAATTAAAATAGAGGAGGACTAAATAATGAAAAAAGGAATACATCCTACTTATCAGGAAGTCGTTTTTATGGACGTAAATAGTGGCTTTCAATTTTTATCTGGATCAACAAAAACTTCAAAGGAAGAAATTATCTGGAAGGATGGAAATAACTACCCACTTATAAAAGTGGAGATTAGCTCTGCTACCCATCCGTTTTATACAGGGCGTCAAAAATTCTCTGATCGCGGCGGTCGAGTGGAACGATTTTATGAGAAGTATAAAAAAACAAACTCTTAATTTTAACGGTAAAAAGGAAAGTATCCGCTAATTGGTACTATGCAAAAATAGAAAAGGGAGTTGTCCCAAAAAAGTTTCAGACTATAATGCTATATTCGAATCAATCCGTATAGTTTGTATAGAATCATACGCTTTTTGGGACAATTCAAAACAAAAAGAAGGGCTATATGTTATTCAAATGATTTAAAGGTATAAGTTCCTTCTCCTATCGTGAACGATTTATTTTGAAGCTGTGAAGACTCGGTTAAAAGAATGATTTCAGTTAGCTGATTTGCAGAACCTTTCTTAAATAGAAAGCTTTGTTCTCCGATTGATAAAGTAGATGATGTGTTAGAAGAATCGATGATATTTAAGTGAAATAACTCATTCCAATGCTCAGCAACCGCTGAGGGGTCTGATACGGTATAAACTGCCTGATGGATAATTGTTTTTCCAGCAGGATGATTTTGGATAATTCCTGAAGATTGAAGTGCATGTAAACGCTCTGAATCAGTGCCTTTCCACTCAATTACAAACGGGTAGGGGAGACCTTGATAGGAACCGTCGATTGTCATCATTTTCCATTCAATGAGTTCTCCTTTACTATCTAATCGTTTTCCTGCCATAATGGGGGAAAGGGAAAGTCCAGCATCCTTTAGTCTATGAGCGATTTCTTCTATATTATTTGTTCGAAGAGCAACTCTACTTAAGGCCTCATGCTCAGGGAGAATTTGAATGGAATCTTTTACTACTCTGTTAGGCTCCTTAACTTGTTGAACCATATTTTTATTTTCAATTCCTAAGAATTCAATATAGGTTAGATCAAAATAACTGAGAGAATTATAGGTTCCCCATTGTTTATGAGAACCACCTCTAAAAGCAATTAAGTTTTTTTCTTTAAATATATCAATTGGTTTATCTATGTCGTTAACATAGTGAACGATATGATCCCACTTTACTTTTGTCACTTTGTTTCTCCTCCTAATTGAGATGTCCGTTTAACAGCTGTTAATACACTATTTTGTAATCCAGCTGCAAAATCACTTTTATTTAGCTCAAATAATGCATTTATTCCAACACCCCCAGGTGAATTGTTAATGTCTAATAATTGTCTTGGATGTTTTCCTGTTATTTTTAACATTTCAACTGCACCACTCGTGTTTTCTAGGGCGATTTTCCAAGAAAGATCTCTGGGCAAACCTGCAAGTACACCGGCATCTGCTAATGATTCAATAAAATAGTAAATATAGTTTGGACCTGCAACTCCATATCCAGTAAATATATCCAATAAGGATTCTTCGATATATTCCACTTTACCAAAACCGTTTAAAAATGAATTGATTTTGTTTTTATCAGCAAGATTATTTAGGGTGGCAGCACTGTATCCAAAGCCAGTATCTGTTAACGTATTAGGGATAACACGAACAAGGGCAAATTTATTATCTAAATAGGATTCAAGTTTTTTTAACGTAACTCCAGCAACAATGGAAATAATCGTAGCGTTCTGATCGGCATATTGATCGATTAAACCACTAATAGTCTTGATATCATCTTGTGGCCTTACACCAATAATAATTAAATCTGCATCCCTAAACCCGCTTTTTTCATTAAAAACAACATCTATCCCATATGTTTCAGCAAGATAATTTAGCCGAGAATGATTTATATCAAATACGTTAATTTGTTTATTCTCAAAAATATTATTGTGAATAACTGCCCGAATGATTGCTTCAACCATTTGTCCTCCACCGATAAAATATATCTTTTTCATGATTCATACTCCTTTTTTATTGAAAAGATTATTAATGATTGTACATTGCTTGAATTAAATTATTAGGTAGAACCTATGCTGTGTGCCTTAAGTTCTATGTACACAGCATAGAATTTAAAAACTACTAAATTTTCTAATTCCAAGCATCTAGTAGGATGAAACCATCGTATTTACCTTGTGACTCAATATAAGACTTAAACTCATCTGACTCGTAGGCGGCTTTTAAATCTTTTGCCCACTCGGTATCTTTATCCGCTTCATTAATGGATACAATAATACGATGTTCTTCAGGAGTATTTTCTATTTTTAAGGCATCCGTAATTTTTTTACTAGCGCTTGCAATATAATTTCCATTTACTACACCATAGTCAACATCTTGTAAAGAAACTAATATTTGAGCTGGATCCAAGACTTTAATATCCATATTATATTTATCCGGTTTAACACTATTTAAATTAAAATCAGTTGTGCCCGCGTCGTCATCAACTTTCACCCATCCTAATTCTTCAAGAATTCGTACAGCACGCTCTTGGTTTACTGGGTCATTTGGAACAGCAACTGTTGTTCCATCTTTAACATCATCTAATGAAGTATGGTTAGTAGAATACAATCCTTGAGGAGCGCTTGGGACAAAGGTGATCCCAATCATGTTTGTATTAAGTTCTTCGTTGATGCCTTTCATATATGCAGTACTTTGAAAAACACTTGCATCAATAGAGCCTTCTTTCATTGCTGGGTTTACTTGCATGTTCTGACTAAATGTTTTAATCGTGACATCATATCCTTTGTCCTCTAATATTGGAAGAATCCCATTACGGAATTGCTCTTCATAAGTTCCGACACCAAAACCAACTATTATTTCTTTTTTGTCTTCTCCAGCAGTTGATTTGTCATTTCCACAAGCTCCTACAATAAGAAGTAATCCTATTAAAATTGTAATTAATGTTTTTTTCATTTTGAAATCTCCTTTTCTAAAATAGCCTTTCTGAATGCATGCAATGATTCTTCCTTAACACTAAGTGGAATGGCACAGTTTGGGGCAACAACAAAAGGCTTGTTTTCCATAAGCTTAAGGGCATATTTTGTCTCTTTTGTGATGGATTTAACATGATTATCTGCAAATAAATGATGATCTACACCACCAACTACGGTTGCTTTTACGTCTGCTAATAAACCTGGATTCCCAGTGGCTTTTGTATCCCAACTTATACCTTCTATAGGGTAATCATTGAATTTTTCAGGCTGAGCATTTGGTCCACAGGTATGTAAAATTCTTTTTCCATTTTGAGCTGCTTCTAAAACGATTAAATCATAAGGTCTTGAAAATTCATTAAAGGCAGAGTCGTCAAAAAGGGTAGGATTAGCTGTTCCTGTTACGGCATAAAAAAGTCCGTTTATTCCTACTCTATCTAACTCTTGAACATACTCAGCGATAGTTAGAGCGATAACATGCAAAGCATGATGCACACCAGAACGATTATCTACAAATAAACTTTCGAATGTAACAGGTGCATTGATACCAAATACCGTTTCATATATATAAGCAGACCTACCTGCAATAAAAAGCAATACAGATAGCGGAGAAAAAATAGTTTGAGTTAAGGGTGTCTCAGGCAATTCAGCCCTAATATTTCTACAAGCTTCTAGTTGTTCAAGTAAAGAAGAAGATTTGAACACTTTTCTCACTTCTAATTTCCATATATCGGAAGTTTTAGCTATTACTGTTGTTAATTGTCTTGGAAAAACGGAATGGTAGTCTGTGAAGTCGTATTCATTTCCCCAAATTTCTGAAAGATAAGTAGCTCTAGGGTTAATTTTAACCCAGTCCCAGTCGTACTTTTTTGTAAAGTTCACCGTTGAACTTGTTAGATCAAAGGCATTTTGCTCTTTGTCTATAAAGTGTCTCCATCCGCTTATAATCGGACGATCCGCTTTTTCTCCGGAAAGGAGGGCGTTAAATCGATCCTGTTTTGTCCAAGTTTTCATATTTTATCGCCTCACAATATTTTTAAAAATGAATGGTAGTCTGTATTCATGTAAGATACTTTAGTTACGTCTTGCTTTTCGTGCCAAGAAGTTCCCAAGCGACTGAATTCCTTGAACCATAATAATAAGAACTATGACTGTTATTACCATTACTACAGTATCAAATCTCTGATAGCCATAAACAATCGCTAAATCACCAACACCACCTCCACCAACAGTTCCAGCCATGGCTGTTGCACCAATTAAACCAATTGTTGCAGTAGTGATAGAAAGAATTAAAGAGCCAACTGCTTCTGGTAGTAAAAAATACCAGATAATTTGTATAGGAGTAGCTCCCATTGATTGAGCGGCTTCTATAATTCCTGGATTAACTTCTAACAGAGAGTTTTCCACTAATCTACCAATGTAAGGAGCGATATAAATGATTAGCGGAACTATTGCAGCCGCAGTCCCGATAGATGTCTGTACAATTAATCTAGTAAAAGGAATAATAGCTACTAATAAAATGATAAAGGGAAGGGAACGGAAAATATTCATGATTGGATTTAATATCGAATAGACTATTTTATTTTCCAATACTCCTCCGCTTCTTGTAACAACCAATAAAATTCCTAATGGGATCCCAATTAATGATCCAATGAATAGAGAGAATCCAACCATATAAAGTGTATCAATTATTGCTTGGAAAAATTGATATAATGTAATATTAGTAGTCAATACTCATGTACCTCCTCGAAGAAAACATTTTTATCTTGAAGATAGGTTAGGGCGTTTTGAATATTCGATGATTTTCCATTCAGTTGAATAATCATATTACCGATCGCGGTACCTTGAATTTCAGTCATATTTGCAAAGAGAATATTTAATTTGAGTTGATGATGATGGATTAGTTCATAGATGATTGGTTCTGAAGCTGTTTTGCCAATAAATTCTAGTTTGAAAGTTTGATGACTGAAGTCCACAGTATTTTGAAGACTATTTGGAACTTTAGCATGAATTACGGTTTGTACAAAATTTTTGGTTGTTGGATGCTGCGGTTTCCCAAAAACTTCAAGTACGGTTCCAGACTCGATGATTATTCCATTCTCCATTACTGCGACTTTGTTACATATTTCCTGGATAACAGCCATTTCGTGTGTAATAATCATGATCGTTATGTTATATTCAGCATTGATTTTTTTTAACAATTGTAAAATAGATTGTGTTGTTTCTGGGTCGAGTGCAGAAGTTGCTTCATCACAAAGTAAAATGGATGGATTTGAAGCTAAAGCTCTAGCAATCCCTACGCGCTGCTTTTGTCCTCCTGATAATTCGTTTGGATAGCTGTCTGATTTATCACTTAATCCAACAAAATCTAGTAATTCTGTTACCCTTTTTTTAATCTCATGTTTGCTTTTCTTTTGAAGCACTAAAGGAATTGCTACATTGTCGAAGATTTTTTTTGATCCTAACAAATTAAAATGTTGAAAGATCATTCCAATTTGTTTTTTTGTTTCTCTAAGGTCCCTTTTATTGAAGGTGGCTAGGGATTGACCATTTACAATTACCTCTCCTTTCGTCGGTATTTCTAAATAATTGACAAGGCGAATTAAGGTGCTTTTTCCTGCACCACTGTATCCTATTACACCAAAAATATCGCCTTTATCTACTTTTAAATTGATTCCTTTTAAGGCTTCTACTGTTATACTCTTACGTGTATAAGATTTATGAATGTCCTTTAATTCAATCATGGGCAATTCCTTTCTATAAAATATTATTTTTTTGCAAAAAAACAGAAGGGTGGAAAAATTCAGAACGATAAATTCCGACTATTCCCATTGACAATTAAGATAACGCTAATTATTATGTTTGGAAATAGGTCTAAAGAACTATTTGTTTCCAGAATATATCTCTGAAGATTGTAAAGTAGTTGTAAATATAGCTTGACTGATATCAAGAATAATATCTATTTGCGAATAAATGCTGCGAATGGGTATTTAATCCTGGATAATAAACCTTTTGTATGGATGGATGACCTTTTAAATCGTTGGCAATTTGTAAAGCATTTTCGCAATGGCGTGCATCCTTATCGGGAATTAAGGACTTGTTGGTGAGTGCCATGTTTCAAATCCCCATTGTTTTTGTATCATTACTCGACAGCCTGTCTAGTTTATCTACAGCTGTGGATAAACTACTAAATATATGATCTTTCATTGCTTGTTCTGCACCATCGGGATCTTTTTCCATTATTTTTTGTAAAATAAAAGCATGTTCTTTGTCCGCTTGAGCGCTCCAATTCCCGAACCGAGAAATAAGTCGACAGTATCTAAGAGAATGGTCTCTAAGTTTTTCTAATGTTTTTTCAAATGTCTTTAGTTGACTAATTTCACCCAAGTAATCATGAAACTCAAAGCCATAAGAGACGAAATCTTGGTTTGCTCCTTCTTGAAAGGAAAATTTAATTTTGTGTTGAATGCTATTTAATATACGGATATCTCTATCAGTTGCTCTCATTGCAGCATGTCTTGCGATAGTTCCTTCAAGCATACTTCTTATTAAAAATATTTCTTCCATTTCTTTTCTATTTGCAGAAGCAACTTTTAATCTACCATTTGTTTGGCGTATTAGAAAATCCTCCATTTCTAGTCGTTGTATTGCTTCGCGTAAAGGAGTACGACTTATTTCAAGATTGGATGCAAGTTGTTCTTCTCGTATAATTTCATCGGGCTTTAATTCTCCATTTATCACTTGGTGTTTAAGTTCAAGGTAAGCATGATCTTTTGTTAGTTTCCGATTTGTACGATTGACCATAAAATTCCTCCATTTGCATAAATTAATTGATTTTACAAATGTATAATTGTATACAAAGTTTTTATTTAGAATTTTTTGAATATTTTAATGGTATTTTATAACTTATGCGTGTTCTAGTCAATTACTTCAAACATTTTTTATTGCATTTTAAAAATGATTAATAGAATTTTATTGGTAAGTAAAAAAAGACTTTTATTAAAATGAAGAATAATGTTTTAACGCTCCCACTTTTGTGTATAATTTCAATAAACAATCCATCAATAAAAGGAGTTCAAAAATATGAACACACAATTTGAAAGCATGAAAAACAAAAAAGGGTTTATTGCGGCATTAGACCAAAGTGGAGGCAGTACACCAAAAGCATTGTTGAATTACGGAGTACCTGAAAGTGCCTATACAAATGAAGCAGAAATGTTTGATAGGGTGCACCAAATGCGGACAAGAATTATTACATCTCCAGCTTTTGATTCACAGTATATTCTTGGTGCCATTTTGTTCGAGCAAACGATGGATAGTAAGATAGAAGGAATGTACACAGCGGATTATTTAGCAGAGAAAAAGGGGATTGTCCCCTTTTTAAAAATAGATAAAGGGCTAGCTGAACCTTCAAATGGAGTTCAATTGATGAAGCCAATCACTGATTTAGATAAAATCCTCCAACATGCAAAGGAGCGCCATATCTTTGGAACGAAAATGCGCTCTGTTATTAAGGAAGCAAATGCCGAAAGTATCAAAGCAGTAGTGGATCAACAATTTGAAATAGGAAAACAAATAATTGCAGCAGGACTAGTGCCAATTATTGAACCAGAAGTGGATATTACTAGTCCAGATAAAGAACAATCGGAAGCGATATTGAAGGAGGCATTATTAACACATCTAAATAGCCTAAAAGAAGATGAAAATGTCATGCTAAAGCTATCGATTCCAACAGTTGCCAATACTTATAAAGACTTAACTGCCCATCCAAGAGTCGTTCGAATAGTAGCCCTTTCAGGTGGATACAGCAGAGAAGAAGCCAATCAAAAATTAAAAGAAAACGACAACATCATCGCAAGCTTTTCTCGAGCGCTAAGCGAAGAGCTGAACGTCAACCAATCAGAAGAGGAATTCAATGCCGCTTTAAAAGAAGCCGTTACGACTATTTTTGAGGCTTCTACTGAGAAGATAGGGAATTAGTGGTTTTTGGTTTTAGTGATTTTTAATGAGCAGGATATAAGGAGAATCTAATTTGTATTAAACTTGAAGGCACCAGATAATGATAATCTGGTGCCTCTGCCTATTTGTACTTAGTAAATGATAATTAAAATAGCTATGCTATGGCGGAAAATGAAGTAGCAATAAGCATCATCTATTCTATTAGGCAAAATGTATACAAAGGAAAATAGCTTATTTTATATATGAAAACGACGTACATGAAGCGATAGACTTGTCAGAAATATGTAATCACACACTACTCACAGTCTTTAAATATATAAAGTGTAAATTCATTCTCTTAAAATATATAAAATATTAAGAAAACTAAATTGACAAATAAAAATGTAAGCGTTATATTTCGTTTGTAAACAAGTATTTAATAGGGTAGAAATAGCGAGATTAATAGGTTTTTCAAAAACGTTTTTAATTAATGAAAATAGAGTGTTCTAGTAAATGTTTTTTACATTCTATTCTCTTAATTGTTCTCATAAATTATGATGTTATCTATTTTTCAAGCTGACAGGAAGGTGTGAGGGGAAAGGCATAAAAGAGCAATAGATGAAAGGTGAAATAAAAAGGCTAAGAACCGAATAGTTTATATAAAAAGGAGAATGAATCATGGATAAAAATATTCTAGGAAATAACGTTATTACACAAATAGGTATTTTAGTTCACGATATTGAAAAAACAAGCCAGGCTTATGCAGACTTTTTTGGAATAGATAAACCTGATTGGTCAATGACTGATACGGCTGATATTGCACAAACAGAATATCGTAAACAACCAACACAAGCACGCGTAAAACTTGCCTTTTTTGATATGGGTTCCCTTCAGCTTGAATTAATTGAACCGGATCATAATCCAAGTACATGGCGCGAATATTTGAATGAACATGGGGAAGGTCCCCATCATATCGCTTTCGTTATTAATGGGATGAAGGGAAAGGTTGCTATGATGGAAAGAAATCAAATGCCTCTTCTTCAAAAAGGCGAATATACCGGTGGAAGATATGCATATATGGATACATTTAATGATTTAAAAATTATCCTAGAATTATTAGAAAATGATTGATAGCGCTTTTTGTATTTATACGGACAATAGTATGTAATTGAAAACCATGGAGAGGATAGGGAAGCATTATGAGTACATCCATTTTAGCTATAGTTGGTGATTATTATCACCGTAAGGAATTAGCACTACAATCTTTAGAAGAGTCATTATCTCCATATCTTTCAAACGGTGAAATGCAATTTGAGATTTGTCAGCGTGTAGACTTATTGGAGAAGCTTGCAAGAAAACCTGATGCAGTCATACTTTTTTCAGAAAACAGAGTGAATCCAACAGATGATAAAGTGAATACATGGATGACAGAAGAAATAGCGAGTGCCATCACACAATATGTAGAAACAGGTGGAGGCTGGCTGGCATGGCATTCTGGATTATCTTCATATGGAATAGATAGTAAGTATACTCAGATGGTTAGAGGCTATTTTAAATATCACCCAGATAAGCATCAAGTGGTCCGCTATACCAGTACAACAGATAATGACATACTTTCTGCTGATGTAACTTTAGATTTAATAGATGAACATTATTTCGTTCATTGTGATAAAGAAAACACTACTATTTTTCTTCAGTCTAACTCAATAGATGGAAAGTCCATTGCTGGTTGGTATCATTCGTATGGAAATGGGAAAGTGTGCTGCCTAACACCGACCCATAATAAGGAAGGATTATTGGATCCAGCATTTAAAGAAATACTGAAAAAATGTGTGATGTGGACAACTATGTAATAGGTAATGGTGGATAAGAAGCTTATTGGAACACCTTTAAGCTTTTGGAAAAAAGAATGAAAGTAAGTAAAAAGGCTAGAATACTATTTTTTTATATGGGCCCATTAAACGAAATTTTTGAATTTGCCTAAATTATAGAATGTAAGGAGGATACGTAATGTCAAAAAAATTGAAAGTAGGTATTATCGGTTGTGGGGGGATTGCAAGAGGAAAGCATCTTCCAAGTTTAGCTAAATTAGAGAAGGTAGAAGTGATAGCTTTTTGCGATATTATTAGGGAAAGAGCGGAAGAAGTGGCTGATGAATATGGAGGGAAAGATGCAAAAGTATACGAGGATTACTATGAATTACTAAAAGATTCATCCATAGATGTCGTCCATGTATGTACTCCGAATAATTATCACGCTGAAATTACGGTTGCTGCATTAGAAGCCGGGAAGCACGTAATGTGTGAAAAGCCGATGGCGATAAGTTCAGAGGAAGGTCGCAAAATGGTAGAGGCAGCCACAAGAACAGGCAAGAAACTAACCATTGGCTACCAAAATCGTTTCCGTCCAGACAGTCAGTATTTACATAAACGATGCTCTAATGGAGAGCTCGGAGAAATATATTATGCGAAAGCACATGCAATTCGTCGGCGCGCAGTACCAACTTGGGGTGTTTTCTTAGATGCAGAAAAACAAGGTGGAGGTCCCCTCATTGATATTGGAACACATGCGTTAGATTTAACTTTATGGATGATGAACAATTATAAGCCGCATGTAGTGATGGGATCAACATTTCAGAAGCTAGGCAAGAAAGCAAATGCTGCGAATGCTTGGGAATCATGGAATCCAGCTGAGTTTAAAGTAGAGGATTCTGCATTTGGTTTTATTAAAATGGAGGATGGTTCTACCATTGTTCTCGAATCAAGCTGGGCACTTAACACCTTGGATGAGGATGAGGCGAAATGTACCCTTTGTGGGACAGAGGGTGGAGCTGATATGAAAGATGGTTTACGAATAAACGGTGAAAAGTATGGAAAGTTATATACGGAAAAAATAGCCTTAGAATCGGACGGTGTTGCTTTTTTCAGTGGTACAGGAGAGAGTGCAGCAGATTTAGAAATAAGACTATGGATTGACGCGATACTAAATGATACAGAGCCAGTTGTAAAGCCAGAAGAATCTTTGGTCGTAACAGAAATTTTAGAAGCAATTTATCAATCTGCTAAAACAGGTGAACCAGTATTCTTTAATAAATAGTGTTTAGAAGTTATCTATTTTAAAGAAACATAAACTCTTACATTCATAGGCGTTTATGTTTCTTAAAAAAATTGTGAGTTTTTTTAAAAATAAAATACTGCTGACAAAAAGTGAAGTGAGGAATTGAAATATGAGTAATCATTTCCAATTAAAATTATGGGATATCGATATGCATTATTTAAATTTGCGACAAAGGAAATAGGCGGATACGCTGATTTTGATTATTTTAGGCTTTAGCCGAGAACCCTCGTGACTTCAGTTGTGGGTTGTTGACGATAAATGAAATGTAATTAAGTTAGATGCCCTTCCAAATTTGGCCTAACTATTTTATAGAACTGGCTTCATTATGGCGTTTCATTAATAGTATATCAAAACGAAGGAGTACTCGATTACAAGAGAGACTCTTTCTTTTTTTAGCCTTTTTTTCTTTCCATAACTGTACACGATGTCGCCTCGGAAAACGAATGCAAACTCTAACTTTAACAGCAGGCGACAATCAATATATCATTAAGTAGTAGTTTTTCAGTGGCATTGAACCGTCCCTCTATGTCTGATATTTGTAGAAATATGTCTCTTGGGTAAAGATGACTAAAATAGATTGCTATATTCATGTGAAAAGTAATGAACTACTATTAGAGGCTTATAAATAAAGGAGTGAATTGCTATGACATTAAGAATTGGGGTAATTGGTACAGGTGCAATTGGAAAGGAGCATATTAGAAGAATTACTAACAATCTCTCAGGTGGAAAGATAGTTGCAGTCACAGATATAGAGGAAGCATCCGCAAAATCTGCGATAGAACAGTTTGGATTAGATGCAGGTATTTATCCTGATGATAAAATCCTAATTGCAGAGGGAGATGTCGATGCAGTGTTGGTGACGAGCTGGGTTCCGGAACATGAGGAGAGTGTGATTGCAGCTATAGAAGCAGGAAAATAATAAAAAATGGTACAACATTTATAAAGTGAGAAGACGCTTGTTTATAAATGCTATACCTTTTATTTATTTTAACAGCTTGTTCATATTAAACCATTGAACGCCAGCATGATGAGAGTCGGCAATACCTTGATTTTGATAGCCATTCTTCTCATAAAAAGGAATCAATTCTTTACGGCAAGTTAAGGTGATGCTTAATCGCTCGTTTTTTGCTGCTATTTTTTCTAATTCTTGAAGCAATACACTAGCGATGCCTTTTTGTTGGTAATTGGGATGGACTGCAATTCCTAAAATGCTTTGATGGCCACCTTTTGGAGGATTTGAGACAGTTGTTTCGAATAAGTCATCAGTTATAAATGGTGCTGAGATGACAGGTCCATTAACATACCCAGCAACTACTCCGTTTTCCTCATTAATAATAAACGTATCAGAAATGGTGCGAATTCTGTTTATAAAAGCTTCTTTTGTTGCTGCTTCGGCGGGGGTGAAGGCGATATTTTCTATTTCTAATAATGAAGGTAAATCAGTTTGTTGGACATTTCGGATGGGCATTTTTATTTCTCCTTATACTGTATTTTAAAGGATTTATTTTATTCTATTTTAGTTTTTTAAGAGCATTTTTTTCAATAGCAATCAATTAAATTTTAGAAAAATAAAATAATTTCTATTCTAAGATGTGTTGATTAATCTGAAAATATAGAATTTTCATAATGGTGCATGTTAAGATTATATATATGAAAAGGGGAACGAATTAAAATATAGTATAGGAGAAGAAAGCGGTGAGTTAACTGATTCATGCATCAAAGCATAACCATAATATATGTTTAGAACCATTTGGAGATTCTGCAATAGTGGTTCGATTTGGGTATAGGATTGATTCAGACATCCATCAAAAAGTGCAGATGCTGGCTAAATATCTAGCACAGCATCCTTTTCCAGGTATGATTGAATGTGTACCTGCTTATACAAATGTGGCAGTATATTATCATCCGTTTGTAGTCTATGAATCTTATAAACAAATGAATAATAATTTGTCACCCTTTCAAATCGTGAAATCTGTGATTGAAGAGGTTATCGATCAACTTAAGGAAGTGGAGATGACAAACAATCGAATCATTGAAATTCCAGTATGTTATGGAGGAGAATATGGTCCAGATATAGAGGAAGTTGCAAAGCATAACCAGCTTTCGGTAGAACAAGTTGTAGATATTCATTCTAGAGGAGAATATTGTGTCTATATGATTGGTTTTGCTCCAGGATTTCCATTCTTAGGAGGGATGTCAGAAAAAATTGCGACACCAAGGCGTTCTACTCCAAGGCAATTGATTCTACCAGGATCTGTAGGAATTGCAGGGGTGCAAACAGGTGTGTATCCAATTGCAACACCTGGGGGCTGGCAACTTATTGGGCAAACACCGTTACAGTTATTTTTACCGAATAAAAATCCCCCTAGTTTGCTTCAGGCTGGAGATATCGTGAAATTTGTCCCCATTTCAGAGCAGGAGTTTGTTTATCAAAAGGAGGAGAACGAATGACAATCACTGTAGTCAGATCTGGTATGCTTTCAAGTATCCAAGACCTGGGGAGATATGGATACCAAAAGTATGGGGTGATTGTTAGTGGAGCAATGGATACTTATTCTCTTAGAATTGGTAATTTAATTGTTGGGAATCAAGAGGGAGAAGCTGGCTTAGAAATTACTTTGTTAGGTCCGACACTCGTATTTGAAAAAGATACACTTATTGCTATTACAGGCGGAGATTTGTCTCCAGAAATAGAGGGGAAGCAAGTTCCTTTATGGCGGCCAGTTTTAGTGAAAAAGGGAAGCGTTTTGAGGTTTGGAAAAATAAAGTCTGGATGTCGTGCCTATCTTACTATTGCTGGTGGTTTTGCCATTCCTAAGCTGCTGCATAGCAAAAGTACCTATTTACGTGCAGGGCTAGGCGGATACGAAGGAAGGGCGTTGAAGGCTGGAGATAGAATAGAGACTAATTCTATGACATCGTATTCTAGTAATTTATTTAATAAACTAAAAAATAAATATACTTCTCAACCCTTTATTACAACGAGCTGGTATGTAGATTTTCAAAAATTTATTACATTTAATGAATACACAGTCCGTGTTTTGACGGGGAGTCATTTTTCTATGTGCTCTACTAACAGTAAGTTGAATTTCTATACTGAAAAATTTACTGTTTCTCCACAGTCTGATCGGATGGGATATCGATTAAGTGGACCGGAACTAAAGTTAGACGAACAGGTTGAGTTGCTTTCAGAAGCCGTAACAGTTGGAACCATCCAACTTCCTCCTGATGGACATCCAATCATCCTACTTGCGGATCGACAGACAACAGGAGGATACCCGAAAATTGCTCATGTAATTTCAGTGGATCTATCTTTAGTAGCACAAATGAAGCCTGGTGGGGGAATTTGTTTTCAAGAAATTACTTTAAAGGAAGCAGAAGCTTTGTTTATTGAGAGGGAACAATGGATTGGGGAACTAGAAAAGTTTTTGAAAATGAAAATGAATTAAAAATTATATGCATGTAGACGATATAAGAAATGGCAAAACGTGAAAGAGATACTAAAATTGATTGGAAATCTATGATTAAATTCCAATCAATTTTTTGACTTTTTCATTATGTTTAAATACAATCTTTCCGCAAATTTTTCAAGGTGATTTATATCCCACTACGTTCAGATAAAAGTGAAATTGCCATAGTTCATGTGTTGTAGACTTCATATTTATATCCCACTACGTTCAGATAAAAGGGGTGCTGAAACTAGAGCGAGCGGTTTAGATGAACCTGATTTATATCCCACTACGTTCAGAGAAAAGTAACAGTTAGCGTACCACCGTATTTCATCTCATTAAAATCATTTATATCCCACTACGTTCAGATAAAAGTAAGGGAACTGCATCCTGTTTCGAAGCAGTAACTCAATTTATATCCCACTACGTTCAGATAAAAGGCATCAACTGTGATGATCCATTCTTTTCGTTCTCCACCATTTATATCCCACTACGTTCAGATAAAAGCGCCATACAACGCTATAGATTCCTCATCTTCTACATAATTTATATCCCACTACGTTCAGATAAAAGATTCACTTCAGTTGCCACATCCTCTTGTGTCATGCCCATTTATATCCCACTACGTTCAGATAAAAGTTTAAACAATGCAGTGGGTAAGAAGATAGTAACTGATTTATATCCCACTACGTTCAGATAAAAGAATTTAGCGTTCATTTCAGCACGTGCCTTTTCTGTATTTATATCCCACTACGTTCAGATAAAAGTGAGAAGAAGAATGTTAGACAAGGCTAGAAAAATGCCATTTATATCCCACTACGTTCAGATAAAAGACAAGAAGGAAGACGGGGAACTTTAACTTCTTATAAATTTATATCCCACTACGTTCAGATAAAAGCGATAGGCTGATGAGGTTTTTAATCTCGATAATCTTATTTATATCCCACTACGTTCAGATAAAAGGGTTAAAATCCAAGGGCCAACTGGTGCAACCGGTGCTACATTTATATCCCACTACGTTCAGATAAAAGACGATACTTTTTATACAAGAATCGAAAGTCTAATAATCATTTATATCCCACTACGTTCAGATAAAAGTCTTTTGATAAAGCGGAGGCAAAGGCAATTCAAGACGCATTTATATCCCACTACGTTCAGATAAAAGTATTTCACTTGTCTTAAAATGCTTTCGGAAACCCTATTTATATCCCACTACGTTCAGATAAAAGTTTGAAATATATTCTTCATCAGAATATACACATCGTTCATTTATATCCCACTACGTTCAGATAAAAGGTGGTTATGCTTATAAGATGATAAATAGATTAAATAAATTTATATCCCACTACGTTCAGATAAAAGCTAATCGTCCTTTGACTGAGTACAAAGTAAATAACAAATTTATATCCCACTACGTTCAGATAAAAGCGTTGTGCTCTTTTATTCAAATCCGCTAAGCTGTTCTTTATTTATATCCCACTACGTTCAGATAAAAGTGAAGAATTGAAAGCCGTTATAAAAGATGACCTTCCATTTATATCCCACTACGTTCAGATAAAAGATCAATTTGATGCGCTTGTATCATTTGCGTATAATTGCATTTATATCCCACTACGTTCAGATAAAAGCATGTGTGTGCCTGAGTGAATGTATACTTAAATCACTATTTATATCCCACTACGTTCAGATAAAAGAAAGTTGATGATATATTTAGTAATTTTATTCGCTCATTTATATCCCACTACGTTCAGATAAAAGAAGATAGTAGATGAAAACGGACTTATTACCGTCAATAATTTATATCCCACTACGTTCAGATAAAAGGTCCCGTTAGAAGAATCAAGTGCTTTACTAGGGATAAATTTATATCCCACTACGTTCAGATAAAAGTATTAAAGGAATTTCCAATACTAGCAGATAGTCATATTTATATCCCACTACGTTCAGATAAAAGAAGGTAGATAAGAAGGCTAAAGAAGTTTTATTCACATTTATATCCCACTACGTTCAGATAAAAGTTAGCACAGGATTGCCATATGTATTCAATACACTTATTTATATCCCACTACGTTCAGATAAAAGATTATCTACTGCAATTAGTTTATATTTGAATCAATTTCATAAATTTAACGCTTAGAGCCTCAAGGTCTCAGAGACACAAAAAAAGGAGTACCTCCCCAAAATGTCGAATTTAGTAAGCACTACACAAACTAATAAGACTGGAGGAAGACTCCCTATGACTATTATACGACAAGGAAGCCTATTTGACCTACAAGAATTATATCATTTAGAACCTACCCAACGGTTTGAAGCTGTTTTTTCTACTATTGACATCGAACCGATCTTCGCTGTGGTAACGAAGAAATCGCGTTTTGGAAGGCCTGTTGGGCTAAACTATGCAGCGATGATTTATTCGCTCATCGCTAGAATTACGGAGCGAATTCCGTTTATTAAGGATTTAGTGAAACGGTTAAAATATGACATGATCTTTCGTCTCGACTGTGGGTTTTTAGTTTCAGACTCTATCCCCTCAGAAGCAGCTTATTCTAGAATGATTACTGTTCTTTGTGAATCCGATGTTCTTGAAAATGTGCAAGGAACACTGCTCCATCAAGCCATTTCAGAAGGCTTTGTGGAGGATGACACAGTTGCCATTGATGCCACTCATGTACTAGCCAAAGATGCAGCACCTCCAAAGGAAGAACAGCCAAAATCGGAACCGAAAAAACGTGGACGTAAATCAAAAGAAGAGCGTGAACAATGGCTTATCGAAAAAGCAGAACAGGAAGCCAACCTTCCACTTTATGACAAGAAAATAGAAGAACAACTAGATATTCCTCTGGATGAACTTCGAGCTGAAATTCCTCAAGATCCTCAATGGGGAATCAAGAAAAACAGCCAAGGAAAAAATGTTTTTTGGTATGGCTACAAAGCTCATTTAGCTGTAGGGACAAAGAGTCAGTATATCTTTCAATCTCTTCTATCTTCCGCTAATTTAAATGATGGAAAAGCTGCAATCCCTTTATTAAAAGGACTTCACGAACACGTTTTGTTTCCTTCCATGCGTTATCAAACAATGGATGCAGGTTATGATTTTGAAGCGATTTATACCCAAATTCATCGAATGGGGCATCAATCTGTGATTGCTTATAATAAGCGGAATGAACCCGAACCTATTGGATTTGATAAGCACTTCGCCCCTACATGTGTTCGAGAGCATTCTTACCGTTACGATAGCTTTGATCATCAGTATGAAACATTAAAATATACACGTCCAAAAGAGTGTAAAGACTGTCCGTTAGCGAATGATGGTCTTTGCCAGAAAGTATACAAAGTAAAAATCACAACCGATCTTAGAAGATATACCGCACCAGCCCGTGGATCAAAAACTTGGAAAACCATCTTTAAACGACGTACAGCGGTTGAGCGAGTAAATGCCTATCTTAAAGGTTATTTCCAGCTCAACAATGTTCGTTATCGTACTGGGAAAAGAGCGAAAGTCCATTTTGATCTCGTAACGCTTGTTTACAATGCTTCCAAGTTAGGAGCAGATAGGATTAACCGTAAGTTAAGTAAGCAACAAGCAGCTTAAAAATTTTATAGGAGATAAAATTCTGTAAGTCTGTGTTTCTTTAAAAGCTCGAATTATGAAATTAACTCATTTAACTACTAAATCATTTATATCCCACTACGTTCAGATAAAAGGGTCTGCCACTACTCGGCAAAGTATCAACTGTCCTAAATTTATATCCCACTACGTTCAGATAAAAGAAAATAAGTGATTTTGGCAAAAAGACAGCTACTCTATTTATATCCCACTACGTTCAGATAAAAGACCGACAATGTTTCCACTTTCCCTCGTGGTGCTTGCGAATTTATATCCCACTACGTTCAGATAAAAGGATGTAAAAGTCTAGCGCCTTTTTTATGATATCGTATATTTATATCCCACTACGTTCAGATAAAAGACACGATCGTGAGTTACCTCTATATGTTGACCCGAATTTATATCCCACTACGTTCAGATAAAAGAAAACCCTAATATTTCCGCTAAATTCTCCCCTTCTTATTTATATCCCACTACGTTCAGATAAAAGTCTAAAATGTGGGAAGGGATTAAGCAAATGTTCTCATTTATATCCCACTACGTTCAGATAAAAGTCAATTGGTGATTCCTCACTAATAGTCTGATAATCATTTATATCCCACTACGTTCAGATAAAAGATAGGAGGACATCATGATTAATTACTTAGATAAGTTATTTATATCCCACTACGTTCAGATAAAAGTGTTCCAACAATTATCAATGTTTCTGTAATTAGTAATTTATATCCCACTACGTTCAGATAAAAGCGCTTTTATATTTCTTTCCTGTAGATCCTTTATAAATTTATATCCCACTACGTTCAGATAAAAGGTGCGATGGATATTATGAAACAGCGTCGTTATATAAAATTTATATCCCACTACGTTCAGATAAAAGGTATCTACAGGAACATCATAAATCTTAGTGACATCATTATTTATATCCCACTACGTTCAGATAAAAGGAAATTGGAGTAGCACTTGTAAACGTGACTGTAAACAGATTTATATCCCACTACGTTCAGATAAAAGCCTCAAATTTATTATGTGAAAACCCTATATGTATCAAGGCTTTAAGGCAATTGTTGTTTTAATAGTATTTATCCATTTTGCAGCGAACCTATAGTCGTGTATTCCTGCTTTTTATAAAAAACTATTCAAACCCTTGTCGCTTCTATGTTTGAAGCTAATATAAATAAAAATAGGTTTACTGCAGATTTGTAGTTTAATTATAGTAAATATAATATAGTCGTTCGTCATTTTATAGTTATTTACTGTTTTTGAGACAACATATTATTATCTATAGTATATTATATTTAGTAGTAAATCGGAATTTATTTTAGGGGATGTTGTAGGTGAAAATGAATAAGGTGGAAAGACTTTTTAAAATTATTGACTACCTTAGTGCTGGAGATTTTGTAACCGCAGAGGAATTGGCTATTATTACTAATACATCTAAACGCAATATTTATCGAGATATAAGAGAGTTAGAAACAGTTGGTTACTATTTTCATACTGAGAAAAAAGGCTATCTATTAATGGAAAAGCCAATTAAACATAATGTTGGTTTAACTGATAGAGAATGGTTCTCACTTCTATTAACACAAGCACTTCCAAAGCAAAATGTGATTTCAGAAAACTCGATGCTTACAGAATACAAGGTTGGACGAAAGAAAACAAGCAAAGAAAAAGGATGGAATCGGGTAATTAGTGAACGAATATTACATCATTTCCTTTATCGTGATAACTATGATGAAAATTTAGTGATTTCGCTTGTCAAGGCTATCGAAAAAAGAAGAAGTTTAATGATTGCTTATTATAGTCCTACAAATGAAGTGGAAACAAAAAGAATAATTGATCCCTATTATCTTATCGATAGAGATGATCATTATTATATTGTTGCTTATTGTAATGAAAAAAAGGAGTTTCGTAATTTTCGTATAGATCGTATCAGATCATGGCAAATAGAAAAGCAAATCTATGAGTTTCAAGAGGAGTTTTCTATAGCTAACCATCTGGCAAATTGGAAAATGGATTATACAGATGAAAGAAATAAATTTGTTGTACGATTTAGTAATAAAGTAGGGAAATACATAAAGGAAAAAAAATTTTATGATAAGAATGCTATAATAGAAGAAAAGGAAGATGGTTCAATACTTTTAACTATTGAAACAATGAGTAAATTATTTTTACGATGGGTCAGGAAATATGGAATGGATGCTGAAGTAATGGAGCCTCTTCACATTAGAGAACAGTTAAAGAATGAGTATAAAAAGTTATTGGATATTTATGGGGAATAAATTATATCTGAACAGTGGTGGGATATAAAAATTTATTATTATTTCATTAAGCATTAATTTTTATTTGAACGTAGCGGGATAACTATCTATTAATTAATTTTTTGCAGGTAGTGGAGTAGGGTGATCAATACCCTACTCCATTTTTTGTGTTTTTTTGAAAAAACATGTGTTCGCTGACGTTTTTTGTCAGTTTATCTATTATAATAATAAATAAAGAAAAATAGTGTGAATATTGCGTATTACCTTTATTTGGTATAAGATGAAATAGTAAGGTAATATTGAATAAAATAATATTAAATAGGAGTGATAAAGTGAGATGTGTGTTTAGTTTTAAAATCGAGTACTTCCCAATACGGTATCGGTTATTACTATTATCGTACATAAAGGAAATGATTCGCTCACAATCAGAAGAGTTCTATCAGTCGTTTTTTGTAGAGAGGGAAAAAGAGACAAAGAGATTTTCTTTCGCTCCTTATTTTCCGAATATTCAAATCGATGGAGATTTAATAGTTTCAGAATCTTTGAATCTAACAGTGACCAGTTCGAATATGGAAATGATGATTTACCTCATTAATGGTAGCCAGCAAAAGAGCGAATACCACTATAAAGAAAGCATTATGAAATTTACTGGGATGAAGATGGTCAAAGAAAAGACAATTGTACAGTCACAATCTTGGTTTAAAACTTTAACACCGATTTTAGTGGAATCAAAAGAGAGAAAACCATTGCTTTTTGATGATGATAATTTTGAAGAAGAATTAAATATTATTAGTTCGAAAATGATGAATAGTAAGTATGGAAGACCTTTATACCAACCAATAAAAATATTAAAACATCAGATGAAAAAAAGTGTTGTGAAAGAAAATTTGCACCAAGCATCAGGAAATTTATATTTTACAGGAAATACTGGCCGATTCTTGTTAGAAGGTGATCCTCGTGATTTAAGAATATTCTATTCGGAGGGTATAGCACTTCGGAGTAACCAAGGATTTGGCTGTATAGATGTTTTATAACTTGAGAGGAGGTGAGAATGGATAGTGACAATAGCAAGAATAGAGACTGCTGATGCACTTTTAAATGCTGGGATTACGGGCTTTGTGAATATCTTAAAGGATGCCAATATTACCTCTTACAAATGTGTTAATAACTATGTAGAATTTGACATATCAATCTTAGAAAATTTCCATCATTATTATTTTGATTATTTCGCAAACAGGTATAAAGAACTGTTATCACATACTTTTATTGTAACAAAGGGAAAGGATTTTCTTTATAAAAAAGAATGGGATGATAAGACAATAGAAGATTGGAATAAATATATTGAAAGAGCAAAAAAGAATCTTAAAAGTAATAGTTATACAGCTGCATATAAAATGATGTCTTGTACGGAAGTAGATTTAGTAGAGATGGAAAAAAAGCTAAAAAAACTGAAGTTAAAAAAGAATCAAACCGTTTCAGATATTCAAAATGAAATCCATGAACAAATACATTATCTGAAAACTATTATTGAATTTTTGGAAAAAGAGGAGGTGGGAAAATTTATTCTTGCTAAAAATATTGCCTATACAATTATTGAGAACTTTTGGGGTGGAGTATCTTTTTTGTATAAATCAAAAGAAGCTACAACAGCTGATATTTTTGAAGAGTATAAAAAATATTTTATTAATCCGGTCAAGTTTTATTATGAGGAAGATCACACAAAAGATAAATATGTATGCTTTATTAGCAATCAGCCTATTAAAAAAACAGAAAAGCCATATGCATATGGGATGAGTTGGCTTACCAGTATGGGAGTAGATATGGGGAAGAAGAAATCTCATTTTTGGAATTTGCAGTCAAACACATGCTATATCTCACCGCTTATTAATTTTATTTATTCGTGTATTCCTGCTGGGTTTACTTTTATGAATAATCAAGGATATTTTGTCAATTGTAACAGTTCTGTTGAAGCTCTAACTAGATTAAATAACAATCATGAAATGTATGTCATTAAATCAGATGATAATATTCAACTACTAGAAGCAAGAACATATTATCAATTAATAGATTTCATGGAAAATCAAAAAAATAAAAAATCAAGGTATGAGATAGATAATATTCAAGTCATTAAATTTAGCAATACAGATAATAAGACAGATAATTTTCGACCATACACTTATAATGTGTTATCAAAAGATAAATTAGAAGTTATTAAAAGACATCAAAAATCATTAAGCAATATGATTAGCAAGGTAGTGAAAACAGGCGATGGTTCTTACCTAAGAATCTATCAAAATGTAATGGAACGTTTATACAGTAATAAAAATCAATTTGATTTAATTGGTTTATTATGTAGGACAAATTTGCCGAACAGACCAGAAGAGCCGATTAGAAGTAACAGACTAATATTAGACATTTTATACTTAAATAATAGCTTTATAGGAACGATTGTACGAAATCAAAAAGAGAAGGAGGATGGTTCGATGAGTGTTTATTATTCTTATGTTAATAGGGAAACAATTGCGCATATGGAAAATGCAGGTAGAAAGTTAGCCTATAATTATAAGGTTAGAAATGCCAGCAATAAATTAGGTGGTATTACCTATCGTTTACTTAATGCTTTAAAAACAAAGGATACAGGAAAATTTATGGACACTTTTATCAATGCCCATTTATATGCAGCAAGAGAAGGAGAATTAATCATTCCCCCTCAAATGACAGAGGCATTAACGGATGAAGATAAATTGCAAACACTTGGCTATGCATTTGTTTTAGGGTTGCGTTCAGGACTTAACCCTAAAGGAGATAAAAAGGAGGAAGACGAAAATGAATAAAAAAGGTTTAACATTATCGATTGTTTTTGAAGCAGAAAGTGGCAACTATGGTGAAGGAGTCGGAAATGTCACGTCATTAAAAAAAATAACAAGGGGAACAGGCGATAGTTTTACATATATTTCAAGGCAGGCACTTCGCTATAACATCATCCAGCAAATGGGTGAAGATCGTACTCCGCTTGAATTGGATGGCTCTGTTATACAATTTGCTCCAGATGCTCAAATTTCTGATTATCCTGAAATTGATTTATTTGGTTATATGAAAACAAATAAAGGAACGAAAACACGATCTGCTGTTGCTCGTTTATCTAATGCTATTGCATTAGAAAGTTTTCAAGCAGATACAGATTTTTTAACTAATAAAGGATTATTTGATCGTTATCAAGCTGCAACTATAACGGAAGGAAAAGAACAAAAAAAAGGTGGCAATATTGCGCAAAGCGAGATGCATCATTCGTATTATACGTATACAGTTACCATTGACTTAGATCAAGTAGGCATCGATCATAATGAGAAGGAAATTTCTGTTTCTAATGAGGAAAAAGCCAACAGAGTAAATGCTTTACTGCAAACTTTAAAATTTTTATATCGTGATATAAAAGGAAGAAGAGAGAATTTTTCGCCATTATTTGTAATTGGTGGGGTGTATGATATAAAAAACCCGTTTTTTGAAAACCGTATTAAAGTAAAGGATAATAAACTAAATGTGCAAACATTAGTGAGTGTTTTAGCATTAGAAAGCCATATAGCAGATTATACAAAATGCGGACTCATTGAAGGAATATTTGATAATGATCAACAAATTAAAGATACACTTTCTCCTTTATCTGTTGCTGCTTTCTTTGATTTTATCCAAAAAGAAGTAAGCAACTATTACTTAGATTAAGTGGTGACAATATGAAGGCATTGAGAATAAAACTTTATCAAAATATGGTTAATTATAAGTTGCCATCTAGTTTTCAATTAAAAGAAACATATCCGCTTCCTCCGTACTCTACTGTATCAGGAATGATTCATCGCGTATGTGGTTTTACCGAATATCATCCATTAAAAATCAGTATTGTAGGGGATTACTATTCAAAAGTCAATGATTTAGCAACAAGATATGAATTTGCTGCAGCAACATATGAAACAGCAAGACATGCCTATAAATTGCATTCTTCTAAAGATAATCGGGACTATGGATTAGCAAGAGGAGTAAGTACAACGGAACTATTAACAGATGTAGAATTAATGATTCATATTTTGCCGGAAAAGGAAGAAGATTTAGAGATTTTGTATCAGTCGTTTAAAAATCCTTCCGAGTATATTTCGCTTGGGCGTAGGGAGGATTTGGCAAGAATTGAAGAGGTAAAGCTTGTAAACATAAAGGGAAAAGAATTAGAAGACACCTATACATTAAACTACTCTGCATATATACCTGTAGAATTATTTGAGAGCTACAGTTCTGAAGGTATAGAGTTTGCCACTGTTTACAAGCTAAATCGATATTATGAAAAAGTACAAATCAAAAAAGGATTAGAGCAAAGAAGATGGAAGCAAGTTTCTGTATTTTATGGAGCAAAAGGCAGAGAAGTTCTAAATGATAATGTTTATGAATTCGATGAAGATGGGAATATTGTCTTTTTTGCATAAAGGACAAGCTATGGAAGTGAATAAGACTAGGAATTCCTAGTCTTATTTTGAAAGGAGTATATTATGAATAATTTATTTCTCGCTAAGTCAGATGTACAATTAGAAGAAACGATAGTAAAGCATACGAAAACATTATTACAAGAGTTAGAAAGACTAAAAGTTATTTATGGTAATATTCCGAATCTTAGGCGTGATTTATTGGAAATGGCATGTATTTACCACGATGTCGGAAAAATTAATACAAAATTTCAAAATAAATTATTGAAAGCATTAAAAAAGACCGATTATTTATTAGAAGATATTTTACCGAAAGCGGGGGAAGTTCCCCACGGATATTTAAGCTGTGCATTTATTCCTTATAAGGAAATATTAGAAAATAAAGAGGAAAGAGAAATTGTGGCACAAGCTGTTTATTATCACCATAAAAGATCGGCAGCTAGCCCTAAAGATTTGAAAGAAACGATTCTTTATGATTTACCCAAGTATTATCTTTCATTTAAAGAAGCATTTCCATTTTTCTTGGCTGAACCAAAAGCAAATTTTAAGCCGTATCTTAATAGAAGAATAAGAAAACAAAGAAATCAAGAACAGGCTAAACAATTTGTGCTTGTAAAAGGCTTGCTTAACAAAATTGATTATGCTGCAAGTGCACATATCCCGGTGGAAATTGCTAATCCTGGTTTAGGTAATTATGTAGATAAGTTCCTTGCGGTTAAATATAAGAGTGGAAGAAATGAACTGCAAAATTACTTGCTGGAAAATCAAAAGGAAAATAATATTGTGATTGCTTCGACTGGCATAGGAAAAACAGAAGCAGCATTATATTGGATTGGGAGCAGTAAAGGTTTTTTTACACTGCCGCTTCGAGTATCGATTAATAGTATATATAAGCGTATAGAGAGTGAAATTAATTTTAAAGAGGTTGCATTACTACATTCAGAAACAGAAAGTGAATATGTGAAAAATGATCTTTATTCAATTGATTATTTCGAAAAGACAAGACAGTGGTCGATGCCTTTGACCATTTCTACGCTTGATCAAATTTTAGATTTTGTCTTTAAGGAAGAAGGGTTTGAAAAGAAATTAGCTACTTTAGCCTATTCCAAATTAGTAATAGATGAAATTCAAATGTATTCACCAAAAATGCTGGCTTGCCTTCTTGTTGCTTTAAAAGAGATAACAGATATAGGTGGGAATTTTACTATTATGACAGCAACTTTTGCTCCATTTTTATTAGATTTGATGGTAGGAAAATTAAATATTCCTTTTAAGCAACCATGCGATCCTTTCTATAAAAAATTGAATGGAGAAGTTATAGTTCGGCATCGTCTGATCGTAAAGAACGAGCAATTAAATATAGAGGATATTATGAAAAATGAGATAGACCAAAAAATATTGATAATCGTAAATACTGTTCAAAAAGCTCAAGAAATACATGATGCATTAAAAGAGCGTGACGATGTATTTTTATTTCATAGTAGATTTACGAAAATGGATCGTAAAGCGAAAGAAGCTGCTATTCAAGAAATGGGGAAATTGGAGAATCCGAGCACTGGTATTTGGATTACGACACAAGTGGTAGAAGCAAGTGTAGATATTGATTTCGATGTTCTTTATACAGAACTTTCTGATTTGAGTGGTCTATTTCAACGAATGGGTAGAGTTTATAGAAATAGAATGTTAGACCATGAACGAGTCAATGTAGTTGTTTATGATGGTGGAGATGATTATACATCAGGGATTAGTTATCGTGATAAATATAGTGTAGTAGATAGTTGTATTTTTGAAATTTCTAAACAAGCTTTGCAAGAATATAATTCTCCTATTATTTGTACAGAAGAGTTAAAGATGGAATTAATAGAAAAAAACTATACTACACAGCGTATAGAAAAGAGTACTTATTATAACGATGTTAAAGAGTTTTTGGATATTTTAACAAGTATAGAGGAATATGATGAAGAATTAGATCCTCGAATTACAGATTTAAGAGAAATATTTAATGAAACGATTATTCCATATTCCGTTTATCAGGAAAATCAAAATACAATAGAGGACTTAGTTGCTAAATACAGTAAAACGTTACGAATAAAAGCAACGAATGCGATAAGAGAAGAGCGTGCGAAACTTCGTGATGAATTATATGAGTTTACAGTAGATATTCCACAATTTAGAGTTGCAAATGCAAAAAAATTAAATAGAGAGGAACAATTTTTAAAGATAGGTAGCTATGAATCTATTAAAGTAATTGATTATGAATATGATTCAACAGTCGGTCTTAAATATCCAAATGATAAAAAATTATTTTCTAATAGTCAAATTTTATAAGGAGAGATAAGAGGATGCTACAAACGAAAACAGTTGGTGGTGTGGATTTAGCCTACTATATTGTCTGTAAAAGAAAGCTTTGGTTATATAAGAAAGGAATTGGGATGGAAAGTGAGTCAGATAGAGTGCTCGAAGGATCTATTCTTCATGAGACTTCTTATCCTCGCCTAAATAAAAAAGAAATTCTTATTGATGGTGCATTTAAGATAGATGCAATTGAGGGGGAATATGTTAGAGAAATTAAATTATCTAGTAAAATGCAAGAGTCAGATAAAATGCAAATGCTGTTTTATTTGTACCAGCTTTTTTTACGAGGAATGAAGAAAAAAGGCTTAATCAGCTATACAAAAGAAAAGAAAACCGTTGAGGTACTGTTGACAGAAGAGAATAAAAAAAATATTCAGCGAGCAATTGCGGAAGCGTATCAAATTATCGATCGAGACACTCCGCCTCCTATACAGAAGCTACGCTATTGTAAAAGTTGTGCCTATTATCCATTTTGTTTTTCTAGAGAGGATGACGATGATGATGCGTGATCACTATGTCTTTTCAAATGGAAGATTAAAAAGAAAAGATAATACAATATATTTTGAAAATGAAGACGGGCAGAAAAAGCCACTTCCTATTGAAAAGATTCAAACATTGCATTTATTTGGAGAAATTGATGTGAATTCAAAGCTGTTAACTTATTTAAGCCAATATGGAATAACACTACAGTTTTATAATTATTATGGTTTTTTTACTGGTGCATTTAATCCTCGAGATGCTAAAGAATCTGGCCATGTTATAGTCAAGCAAACTGAACATTACTCTGATAAATATAAACGCTTGTATATTGCTTACCAATTTTTAAATGGTGCAGTTCATCATATGCTTCGAAATCTACGTAAGCATAAAGAAATACCTGCTGAGTATATAGAAGGAATTCTATTACTATCAAACCAGTTGCACACTTCCACAAGTATTCAAGAATTAATGGGACGAGAAGGACAAATTCGTCATTTGTACTATCAATCTTTTAATCACATTTTTAAACAAGGTTTTGTCTTTGAAAAAAGAGAAAAGCAACCTCCGAGAGATCCAATCAATGCCCTCATTTCATTTGGTAATACATTAATGTATCGAGTAGTATTAACGGAGATTTACAAAACTTCATTGAATTCTACCATAAGTTATCTTCATGAGCCATCAACTAAGAGATTTTCATTAAGTTTAGATATTGCTGAAATATTTAAGCCATTAATTGTTGATCCGATAATTTTTTCTCTAATCAACCGAAGGCAAATTACAAAGAAGCATTTTGATTATTTAGAAGGAGAAATATGTTATTTAAACGATGAGGGTAAGAAAAAATTTATTATGGCTTGGGAAGAAAAATTAAATCAATCTGTTAAACATCGAATGTTAAAGAGAAATACGACTTATCGTTATTTAATCCGGCTTGAGTGTTATAAATTAATTAAGCATGTAATTAATGATGAAGTATATAAACCATTGAAAGCGTGGTGGTAGATTAAATGTTTGTTATTATTACTTATGATGTAAATGAAAAAAGAGTGGGAAAAGTTTGTAAAAAACTTAGGGAATATCTTGATTGGACACAAAATTCTGTTTTTGAAGGTGAAATAACAATTGGAAAATATAAGAAGTGTATAGCGGAATTAAATAAAATAGTAAACAAAGAAACAGATTCCATATATGTCTACCAAGTGAAAAATCCACGTAATATAAAAAAGATTGTACATGGTAGAGAAAAGAATCCATTTGATCTCTTTTTGTAGTAGTTTTAGTTATTTTAATGTTAGAATTACTTTAAATAAGCATTGATTTTGCATCAAACCTACTTTTTTTTAAAAACTCTAAAAACCTTGCTATCAAAGGAATTAAAGCATATTTTAAAGCTTTTACAAAAACACAACTAAAGGTTCACTGCAAATTAGAAAAATTGCGGTATTACAATAATGTACCTCATCCCTTGATATAATAGGGTTCTTGATGTGTTGTTTTTTGGGGTTTTATCTGAACGTAGTGGGATATAAAGTTAATATATGTATCAGTCTCTATTGATTCACTTAACCACGTTTTATCTGAACGTAGTGGGATATAAAGGTAGATTGCTTCATAAGAATTCCATCACCAACATGATGTTTTATCTGAACGTAGTGGGATATAAAGTTGGGTCAACATATAGAGGTAACTCACGATCGTGTGTTTTATCTGAACGTAGTGGGATATAAAGTTTGTTTCATCATTGTGTCAAAAACACTCAAAATGTGTTTTATCTGAACGTAGTGGGATATAAAGAAAGTAATTGCTTCTGAAATGGCTAATCTCGTGTTTAAGTTTTATCTGAACGTAGTGGGATATAAAGATCGGATCCGTAAAGAATCCTGGTGCGTATATTCTGTTTTATCTGAACGTAGTGGGATATAAAGTTGGTTGCGTTGGTTCTGGTGCTTGGTTATTAGCGGTTTTATCTGAACGTAGTGGGATATAAAGAATTAATCAAACTGGATATCCAAACATGGTTGCACAACCGTTTTATCTGAACGTAGTGGGATATAAAGAAAGATATGTTGGAATTAGGACCAGAATATGTAGAGCGTTTTATCTGAACGTAGTGGGATATAAAGGTTTTAGCAGCATCTATTCTAGCTGTCGTGACTGGAGTTTTATCTGAACGTAGTGGGATATAAAGAATTAATCAAACTGGATATCCAAACATGGTTGCACAACCGTTTTATCTGAACGTAGTGGGATATAAAGAAAGATATGTTGGAATTAGGACCAGAATATGTAGAGCGTTTTATCTGAACGTAGTGGGATATAAAGACACTATGTATCTGATGTAGATGAATTAGGGCAAGAGTTTTATCTGAACGTAGTGGGATATAAAGTGGTGAGAAAGTTTCATTGATTCATAGAAACACAGGCACGTTTTATCTGAACGTAGTGGGATATAAAGCGTGGAAAAGTCCTTGGTGCATATGCGATTGCTAAACGTTTTATCTGAACGTAGTGGGATATAAAGAAGTAATCGGAACGTTAACATTTCTTTTCTTTTTCGTTTTATCTGAACGTAGTGGGATATAAAGTTTTTATATTTAAAGGTTATTTTCTGTTCAGCCTTCCAGGTTTTATCTGAACGTAGTGGGATATAAAGAAGTATTGAAAATGCGAATGAAGCATTAAATAGAGTAGTGTTTTATCTGAACGTAGTGGGATATAAAGTTGATATTACTTGGTAGTTCCTCGGCTCCTACATCATCGTTTTATCTGAACGTAGTGGGATATAAAGGGTAATTCGAGATGCTTATAGATGCGCTGTTGCTTATTGTTTTATCTGAACGTAGTGGGATATAAAGCTTTATTTGGCGCAGAAGCTTATAAGCATTGGGCGGGTTTTATCTGAACGTAGTGGGATATAAAGATAGGTTTGATAGCAATCGCTGTAGTAGGTATAGCGTTTTATCTGAACGTAGTGGGATATAAAGTTGATAGAGATCTTCAATTCTACAATTGAGTGCTCTAGTTTTATCTGAACGTAGTGGGATATAAAGATAAAAGCCACTGAGGAAATGACTCATAAACTAAAAAGTTTTATCTGAACGTAGTGGGATATAAAGTTGAAATGGTTTAGTTTAATGGATTATGAAGATGAGTTTTATCTGAACGTAGTGGGATATAAAGAAGTAAGAGCAGAAGCATTGGAAGGAGGAAGACTTGGTTTTATCTGAACGTAGTGGGATATAAAGTCGTATATAATCGCTTTATCTCCAATTATATCAAAGTTTTATCTGAACGTAGTGGGATATAAAGAAAGGACTTTATTGGAATTATTTCTATCATGTGCAACGTTTTATCTGAACGTAGTGGGATATAAAGTGAGAAAAATAGGGAAGATGTATACGAACAAACCATCGTTTTATCTGAACGTAGTGGGATATAAAGCAAGGATTTGCATTGTTCAAAAATCAATTATTTGTGTTTTATCTGAACGTAGTGGGATATAAAGTCCGTAATTGAAGTTGTAAATAACGGTACATTAGCGTTTTATCTGAACGTAGTGGGATATAAAGCTGGAAAACACATCTATGAAAACGAATTACAATAAGGTTTTATCTGAACGTAGTGGGATATAAAGCGCTGTTCCAGGAATCGAATTTGTTTAGGAGTAGTTAGTTTTATCTGAACGTAGTGGGATATAAAGGTGGCTATTGCCATAACAGCATGGGGCAGACAGCAACTGTTTTATCTGAACGTAGTGGGATATAAAGTATATAACAGAGTTAATCAAATCAATTGCAGCAACTGGTTTTATCTGAACGTAGTGGGATATAAAGGATTTAATTGCTTTAGGCAATGTGTATTCGTATGCTAGTTTTATCTGAACGTAGTGGGATATAAAGGTATGTGATTATTGTGAAGATGTAGCAAAAGTTAAGTGTTTTATCTGAACGTAGTGGGATATAAAGCAGGAAAGACTGGTTGCAGAACACAATAGCGTTACCGGTTTTATCTGAACGTAGTGGGATATAAAGCAGGAAAGACTGGTTGCAGAACACAATAGCGTTACCGCGTTTTATCTGAACGTAGTGGGATATAAAGGGAGTTAAATTCCACGTTACAGAGGAAGTAGTAGGGGTTTTATCTGAACGTAGTGGGATATAAAGTTAGAACATATAGGCTTGTCCTCGGCTCCTGATCCTTGTTTTATCTGAACGTAGTGGGATATAAAGTAAGGAGGGGTTCCGCCTTTCCAGATGCCAAGTTTTGTTTTATCTGAACGTAGTGGGATATAAAGCATACTTGTACAGTGTACCGTTAGGTCTTCCAGCATCTGTTTTATCTGAACGTAGTGGGATATAAAGATTACTTACGATTCGGACGAAACAAAAGTGTCTTTAGTTTTATCTGAACGTAGTGGGATATAAAGTCAGTTAATACCCGTTCAATTCCATCTGTTCCTTTTGTTTTATCTGAACGTAGTGGGATATAAAGGCAGAAGCTAATTGAAGGTTAGTCATTTCATTATATAAGTTTTATCTGAACGTAGTGGGATATAAAGTAGTTCAATATTCCCAGTTCTTTCACCGTCTTTATTGTTTTATCTGAACGTAGTGGGATATAAAGAATGATAAGTTGCCCCAGTTCTGTGCCAAAACCTCAGCGTTTTATCTGAACGTAGTGGGATATAAAGAATGATTTGCTTAAGAGCATCCTTAATGCCTTTCACGTTTTATCTGAACGTAGTGGGATATAAAGTATGTTTGCTCACACCACAAAATGAATTGTTTTAATGTTTTATCTGAACGTAGTGGGATATAAAGGCAGGAACACTTATCTGTAAATTAACATTCCAACCTTTGTTTTATCTGAACGTAGTGGGATATAAAGCTGGAAACGAATGACATAGCGTAAATCGTTACTAAAAGTTTTATCTGAACGTAGTGGGATATAAAGTGGTCCAACCTAAACTATTAGCAGATGGAGCTAAATATTGTTTTATCTGAACGTAGTGGGAAAAGTTTGTTTATGCAGTTGTCTCATATTAGATTGAAGTTGATTTTATCTGAACGTAGTCGGGGATAAAAAGGCTGCCGAAGCTAGCAATAAGAAAATTGAACGGATTTTATCCGAATACAGTGGGATATAAAGTCATCCTAAGTCACCTTTATGATTATGATATGTTCACTCTAAAATGATTGAGTGGATATGCTAAGAAAATTAACAACATTGAAATTAATAATCTCTCCCTCTTCACAAGTGATTTATTTCATTTAAATAAAGTAAAGTCAAGCAAGATTATGCTAATTCTAATCAAGCCCTGCAGTCCTCTACTTTTACATGTTCTTTTTAAATCACTCAAATTGTGAAAGTTCTAAGGTATTAAAATCAAATAATTATTTTTGGAATTATAAAAGGTTACTATCATAAGAATAGAGAATAAATAAGAAGAAAAAATCAAAAGCAAAGGGATTAGTTTAGTTGTATACCAATTTCATATTCAATCATTTTTGAAAACGCTTTAGATAGGAGGGTTAAAGTTGGCTGATAAAATTTTTGCAGGCTATCGTTTAGTCGATAAAGTGGAAAGCTATGAAGATTTTCGTTACCATTCCCATGATAAGTATGAAATTTATTATTTTCATGGAGGAAAATGTAAATATCTAATTGGGGATCATATTTATCATTTACAAGAAGATGATTTAATCATTATGAATGGATTAACTTTACATCGAGCATATCCAGAACCAGGAATTTCTTATGAGAGAAGTGTCATTGAGTTTTCCTCTGAATGGTTACGACCGATTTTAACTAATTTGAATGTCCCTGAATTGTTAGATCCTTTTAGTCAATTGACTAATACTTTATTTCATATAAGAGACAAAGAAAAATCTGCAGAAATGAAAGAGCTAATAAGAAAAATGGCAATGAAAGGACAAACTTCTAATCAAGAAAATAAGATAGAAAATCGGTTGGAAAATGGCGAATTAACAACGATGTTAGTCCAACTTTTATTTAAGGTTTTTGACTTAAGTAAGCAACAGCTTCAATATAGTGCCCCTGTCGAGTCAGATAAGAATATACATGTCAAAAAAATGATCGAATGGATTGATCGGCATTTTTGTAATCCGATTACTTTGGATGATATTGCTCAACATTTAAATATAAGCAAGTATTATATGTCTAGAATCTTTAAAGATGTAACTGGGTATACGATTATGCAATATATAATGAGCTGTCGCATAAATCGTGCTAAATATTTTCTCGAGATACATCCAGACAAATCGATTCTTGAGGTATCTTTAGAATCAGGATTCGAAGACTCCTCTCATTTCAGTCGTTTTTTTCGAAAACAAATGAATCTTACTCCTACCGAATATCGCAATAGTAAAGCCATTCGTATGAAAAATACGTACTAAGAATTGGTCTGTTTCTCCAATGATTTTTACTACTTCCATTGCTTAAAAGAGCAATAGAAAACAATTTCTTCTTCATATTACACAATTATATACACGTTAAAAAACTATAACTTTCATACAATGGAATTAGAAGTGACCTAACTACTTTACCCCGTTATGAAAAAGATTGTTTTGTTAATAGAATGGGAGTGATAGAAGTAAATGAGTAGTTATCTCGTTAAAATTTCCATTGAATTGAAAGCGTTATCATCTCGAGAAAATAGGTTAGGAAGAAAACGAGTCTATTGAAGAAAGGAGATTCTATGGAAAATAATCATGCTACGACGACTGAAACAAGTGTGAAAACCAGTATTTACTCAGAGTCAGATAGAAAGAAAAATAAAAATAGAACGATACAATGGACATGGTATATTTTTTTAATTCCGAGTTTTTTAGGGATCTTGCTATTTATGCTTTATCCAATTTTAGAATCATTTAGATTAAGCTTTTTTAAATCGAATGGAACAATTGAAAGCTTTACTGGACTAGATAATTTTCGCACTGTGTTAACATCAGGACCGTTTTGGAATGCTGTGTGGAACACTTTCTTTATCGGAATATTCCAAGTTATTATCACCATTCCATTAGGTTTTATTTTTGCGACATTAATTAACACTATTGGAAAGGGAAAAAACTTCTTTAAAGTTATCTACTTCTTGCCAAATGTTACTTCCATTGTTGCTGCGGCGATGATTTTTCAATTTGTCTTACATCCTGAAATGGGAATTGTTAATTTTGCGCTTGATTCAATCGGGCTGCCGGCTCCAGGTTGGTTTTCAGACCCTAGCACTTCTAAATGGGGAGTTATATTACTCGCCGTTTGGCATTGGATTGGTTTTGTTATCATTATATGTCTTGCTAATCTTCAAGCAATTCCATCTGAAATGTATGAAGCTGCTAAAATTGACGGAGCTAGTGGATTACAGCAATGGTTGTTCATTACGATTCCAAATATGACGGGAACATTTGCTTTCCTACTGATTACTGGTTGGATTGGAGCGTTGCAACGTTTTAATGAGGTGTATGTAATAGGTGGTCCAAATGGAAGTCCTGCTCGTTCGATTCAGACAATGGGGGCTTTTATATATGAGCGTGGTTTTACAGGTTTTGAGTTTGGAATCGCATCGGCTGCCACTTATATTATGTTCATTATTATTTTAATATTTACGTTTATCAATTTAAAAATGTCGAAAATGAAAATTTAACCTAGTGGGGAGGGAGACGGTGAAAATTAATATGTCAATGAGGAAATTGGATAGAATCACATCCATTATTAAATATATTGTTTTGGTCTTTTTTGGGATTGTTCTAATGGCGCCATTTGTATGGATGATTAGCGTTGGATTTGATCGAACTGCCAATATTGTGATGCCTTTTCCACCTCGATTAATACCGGAGACAATTTCATCATTCAATTATGGCATCGTTTTTGAAAATGGGAGACTCTTACAATCTTATATAAATTCAACAATTGTGACTGTAAGTTCTGTCTTCTTAAGTGTATCTGCTTCTTTATTAGCAGGGTATGCGTTCTCTAAAGGAAAATTCAAGGGGAAAAAATTTTTATTTGTTATTGTCCTTTGTACGTTAATGATTCCAATGGAACCACGGTTAATCCCTTTATATACCTTATTTAATAAATTTGGTCTATTAAATACTTTTTGGCCCATAATCCTTCCATCTATTATTAGTGGAATGCTCATTTTTCTATGTAAACAGTTTTTTGACCAGCTGCCAGATACATTAAGAGAAGCAGCGCAAATTGACGGAGCCGGGGAATTTAAAATTTTCTTTCGTGTGTACTTGCCGCTGGCAGGTCCTATCGCAGCGACAATGGTCATTTTATCTTTTATATGGAGCTGGAATGATTTTATGTGGCCACTAGTTGTTATTAATGATTTAAATTTGCAAACGATTCCTCTATATTTAGCAAGTTTCTCCCTAGAAAATGGTTCTAGTTTAGGCGGATTAACGATGGCACTTGCGACAGTAAGTGTATTACCAATTGTCATCGTGTATTTGTTCTTACAAAAATACATTATCCAAAGTATTGCATTAAGTGGTGTTAAAGGTGAGTAGGAGATTTTTAAATAAACAGGGGGGTAGAAAGATGAAAAAGCGTTTATTTTCCAAGACAGCTACATTTGCATTTGTATTAACGCTGTTAATTGGTACTGTGCTTGCAGGGTGTAGCTCGAAATCAGAAGGTTCCTCGGGTTCAGATAAAGATGGAGAATGGGCAGGGCAACAAATAACAGTCATGATGATCGGTGATTTTGCCATGGAAGATAAGACAGATCCGATTACTGGTGAGTCTGCAAAAGGAGTAAAAGTCCTAAAAGAAGAATTTGAAAAGCAACATCCTGGCGCCACTGTAAAATTTGTCCTGATGCCTTGGGAAGGATACACAGAAAAAACGCAAGCAATGATTACTTCAGGCGAAGCAGATGTATATCAGATGCCAGGTGTAGCTGATTTTGCTCCTCAAGGTGTATTAGAACCATTACAGCCATGGATTGATAAAGATCCAGATTTTAATTTAGACATTTTTATCGATAATCAAGTAGAAGGTTGGAAAGCTTTAGGTTCAGATAGTAAAGAATTGGCTATCTTCGGACTTCCGTTTTTGGGAGATGCACGTTTTATCAGCTATGACAAACAGTTATTTGATGAATGGGGAGTAGAATATTTATCTGAATATCCAACGATGGAAGAAGTGGCAGAAAAAACGAAACAAATGACTGGGAAAAATCCAGTAACCGGGGAACAAAATTATGGCATTTGGTTCCGTGGAGACTGGTCATCTGCATTTACGTTAGTTGATCTTGCTGAAGGTCAAAATGGACAGTGGGGAACAGGCTTTGCCTGGGATGAGGTCAAATTTAGTTATAATTCAAATGAAATGTTGAACGGTTTAAATTGGTTGTTAGATATGCAAAACTACGCCCCAAAAGGCATTGTTAGTAACCAAGGAAATGAAAAATGGCTGACCAAGGATAATAATATTGCCATTATGTTAAACCAAGGACCTGGGGACACGGTGAAACCAGCCTATGCCCAAGGACTAGGGGATCGAATCGGAATTTCTCAGGAATTTAAGAATGACGACGGTCAAGGCGGCTTATTTGCAGGAAGTCCAATCACTATTGCCAAAGACAGTAAAAATAAAGAATTAGCATGGGAGTGGCTCAAATTCGCTACAAGTGATTTTGCCCAAAAATATGTCTATGAGGAACTTGGTCTAGTACCGTCAGTGAAATCTGCAACTGAATGGAAAAGTGTAAAAGAGCAGCCTTTAATGTTTCCTGTGTTTGAAGCAATGTCCACACCGACAACTCCAAGATATCCATGGGGATCTTCTCAACCACGTTATATTTTAACATCTGAAATCGAAGCTGCATTAACGGGAAAAAGAAGTCCAGAAGCTGCCCTTGAAAAAGCTCAAAAGGAGAGTACGGAGTGGGTGAAAAATCGCTAAAAACTAGATTTTTAATCTAATCAATAAATATTAGGCAGACTGTATGCACAATAACATCTAGGAACGGAGCTGCTAACAGAAAGTAATGTGTATGCAGTCTGATTGTTAAAAAACAAGCTTTATAAAAAACGAGGAGAGTGTTCTATGTTAAAGATAGCTGTGATTGGTCTCGGTGATATTTCAAGTATCCATCTTTCTGCTATTCAAGCAAACCCAAAAGCTAAGTTAGTAGCAGTCAGTGATATTGATGAATCGCATAAGGAGAAGGTTCATGGAGTGAAATTTTATACAGATTATCAAGAAATGCTAGAAATTGAAACGTTAGATTGTGTCCATATTTGTTTACCACATTATCTTCATTATCCTGTAACAAAGGCTTGTGTAGAAAAGGGAATTAATGTCTTACAAGAAAAACCATTGGCCTTAAATGCAGAGGAAGGTCTTGAATTAGTGAAGCTAGAAGAAGATAACAAAAAGGTGAAAATATGTGTATGCTTTCAGAACCGCTTGAATGAGACGGTTGAAAAATTGCAGAAGATAATAGATTCAGATGAATATGGAAAAGTCATTGGGATAAAAGGAATTGTGACTTGGGCAAGACCTAAGTTTTATTATGACAAGAAACCATGGAGAGGGAAATTGGACTTGGCTGGTGGAGGAGTAATGATAAATCAATCGATTCATACCTTAGATTTAATGCAGCTATTTGGAGGGGAAATAGCAACGATAAGAGGATCTATTGATCAGCTTCTTGATTATGGGATTGAAACAGAAGACACAGCAGTTGCATCAATTTTATTCCAAAACGGAGCAAAAGGTTTCTTTTTTGCGACAATTGCCAATGGAAATAATTCAAGTGTGGAACTACAGATAGTCTTAGAGAAACAAAAACTTACAATTAAGGACAATATCTTAACGATACTTGACGAAAATGGCGAAAAAGTAGAAGAGGAAAAAGACACGAAATTGGATGGCTCCAAATTCTACTACGGAGCAAGTCATAAAAAATTGATTGATACATTCTATACGTGCATTTTAGAGAATAGCCAAAACTATATTCATGTGAAAGATGCACTTCCTTCCTTACAAATGATTGATGCAATCGTCAAATCGTCAAAAATCAAGAAGGAAGTAACACTAGATGACATCCCATTTTCCGGCTACCGAAATGGTTTTAGGAATTTAGGAGATATGTGAGCATTCTAGGATAGAAGTAATCCTGAATGGAAAGATTTTTGTTAAATTGTGCATTAATGAGCAAAGAGAGTATTTTTTAAGTGATTAAGAGGATAAGTTTAGGAAAAAGCAATACGAGTAAAAAAATTGTCCATAATGAACAATATAAGATAATGTTTTTCAAAATAAACCACTTAATATAGAATAATAGACTTTTATTTTAGGCTCTGTTATTATTCATTGTTGATTTTCTTGTAGGGATGAGAATTCATAGACGGAGGATTTCCGGCTAATGTATATAGCGGGAGCTTAAGTAGCAGATATAAGTGGAGAAATTCCGAATAACGGCTCTAAATAAGACAAAATCCAACGATTTGGATACTATAAACGGAAATACCTCCTTTATTTTTAAGGAAATATGGACATTTCCCAATTTAAACGGAATTATACCGTTTATTTTTCAAACACAGTAAAATCAACATTCCGTTATAACAGAGCCTTATTTTTATATAACAAAGGAGAGAGCCAAATGGAAAATAAGTTTGCTGCACAATTATTTACTTTAAGAGAGGAATTAAAAAGAGGGATATCCCCTGTATTTAAAGAGTTGAAGGAAATGGGCTGGGCTGGGGTTCAGTTGTCTGCACTTCCTTCTGGTTATGATCCAGTCGAGGTAGCAAAAGCTTTACAGGAAAATAAACTGGGAACGGCAGGGATACATATATCCATCGATCGTTTAGAAAATGATTTAGATCAGGTGTTGGAGGAGGTAAAACTATATAACACAAAGGATATAGTTTGCCCATTTTTACCAGAAGATTTAAGAAATAAAGATGGATATGAAAAGGTAAAGACACTTTTGAATGAAGTGGCGAAGAAGGCACCAGAATTTCGTATAAGTTATCATAACCATGCATTTGAATTTGATACCGAAATAGACGGAAAATCAGCTTTGGAATACTTATTAGAGACAACAGACAATAATAATATTCATGCGGAAATAGATGTATTTTGGGTGAAAAAAGGTAGGAAAGATCCTTTGCAGTTTATCAAACCATATGCAAATAGAATGCCAATCATTCATTTAAAGGACATGACGAATGATGAAAGACAAACATTTGCAGAAGTAGGTACTGGCGTAATCGATTTCGTCCCTATTCTAAATTGGTGTGAAAAATCCGGAGTCGAATGGTATGCAGTAGAACAAGATATTTGCCCTGGAGACCCTATGGATAGTCTACAAATAAGTTTAGAAAACCTTAACCGATTAACAAAGCAGTTATAGGAGTAGAAATAGGAATTCTCGATAAATAACACTTCCATTTTTTTGAAAGAAAATAGTGTATAAAGATGTAGGATGAAAACGAAGGAGATGGAGTAGGTTGGGGAATATCAAAATCGGAATTATCGGTATCGGTAATATGGGAAGTTCACATGCTGTGTATCTTAATAACGGAGAAATTAAGGGAGCGGAATTAACTGCTGTATGTGACAGCAATCCAGAAAGATTACACTGGGCAAAGGAAACATTAGGAGAGCATATTCAGACATTTGATCAGGTTGATCGTTTTTTTGAATTTGGGGGTATGGACGGAGTTATTATTGCAACCCCCCATTATGATCATCCGCCATTAGCGATTAAAACACTAGAAAAAGGATTCCATGTCTTAGTAGAAAAGCCAGTTGGTGTCTATACAAAAAATGTCCGTGAATTAAATGAGATTGCTAGAAAGAGTGATAAGGTATTTGGAATTATGTTCAATCAACGAACGAATCCTTTATATCAAAAGCTTAGAGATCTTGTGCAAAGTGGAGAAGTTGGTGAAATTAAACGAACGAATTGGATTATCACTGATTGGTATCGATCACAGAGCTATTATGATTCAGGTGGATGGAGAGCGACATGGGCTGGAGAAGGAGGTGGCGTTCTCTTAAATCAAGATCCCCATCAGCTTGATTTATGGCAATGGACGAGTGGATTGATGCCTAAACGAGTACGGGCATTTTGTGGGTTTGGGAAATTTCACAATATTGAGGTAGAAGATGATGTAACCGCTTATGTGGAATTTGAAAATGGAGCAACAGGGGTGTTTGTTACATCAACAGGTGACTCTCCTGGCACCAATCGCTATGAAATTTCAGGAGATCGCGGAAAAGTAGTGGTAGAGGATGGGAAATTAACCTTTTGGAGACTGAGACAATCGGAAAGGGAATTCAATAAAGAATATAAAGGTGGATTTGGCGAACCAGAATGCTGGAAAATCGATATCCCAATTAATGGGGAAGCAACACAGCATAAAGGAATTACAGCAAACTGGGTGAATGCAATTCGTAATGGAACAGCATTACTTGGACCTGGAGAAGAAGGTATAAAAGGATTAGAAATCTCTAATGCGATGCATTTATCTGCATGGCTAGATGACTGGGTGGAGCTTCCAATCAATGAAGGCCTTTACTATTCCAAATTGCAAGAAAGAATTAATGCATCTACTTTTAAAAAGAAAAATAATGAAAATATCAGGTTAAATGTAGAAGGTTCACATTAATTTAGAAGGGCAGATTAATTCTGCCCTTTTCTGTAAGAATACTATTATGATAGTAGGTGAGGTAAAAAAATGAAATTAGCATTTACAACATTAGGCTGCCCTAATTGGGATTTAGAGAGGATTATCAAAAATGCAGTCGAAAATGGCTACGATGGTGTTGATTTTCGCGGGTTTTTAGGGAAACTTGATATTTACAAGCTTCCAGAATTTTCATCGAATGTAAAAGAAACGGTTCGCCGATTTAAGGAAGCGGCTTTAGAAATCCCATGTTTTTCAAGCTCGGTGAAACTGGTTACTCAATCACAGGAAGAATATGAAGCGTATTTAGAAGAATTAAGACAGTATGTATGGCTATGCAAAGAATTCAATACCCCGTATATTCGTGTCTTTGGTGGAGCAATTGGGGAGTTAAAGAGAGAAAAAGCAATAGAAGTTGCCGAGAAAAATGTTCGCCAATATCTTGCTATTGCAGAAGAAGCTAATGTCAAACTTTTGCTAGAAACACATGATGATTGGACAGATAGTAGATATGTAAAAGAACTGGTTCAGCGTGTCTCCTCTGAGCATTTCCAAATATTATGGGATGTTCATCATCCTTATCGAACAATTGGAGAAGAACCTGAATCCACTTGGGAAACGCTAGGTGAAAGGATTAAATATACACATTGGAAGGATTCCTATGTCAAGAAAGAGACGAGAAGAGGCTATCAACTTTGTCTTTTAGGGGAAGGAGATATACCTCTACAAGAAATATTCAGCCTATTAAAGAAAAATGATTATGATGGCTACTTTACATTAGAATGGGAAAAAAAGTGGTGTCCTGAATTGGAAGAGCCAGAAATTGCATTTAAACAGTTTAGTAAGTATATGAACAATATTCTTCTATAAAGGTGTTGATTCCATTGAAGTTTGGTTGTTGTGCTGAGATTGATAAGGCAGAGGCGCTGTATAAAGCAGGCTATGATTTTATTGAATGTACCATTGTTTCTCTCATGCCAGAGGAAAACGAAGAAGTATTTAAAAACATATTATATAAATATAAAGATTCCCCCATACCGATTGAAGCGTTTAATGTTCTCCTTCCAAGCGATTTGAAAATCGTTGGAGAAAATGTGAATAATCAGCGAGTGAAAAATTATCTGTCTTCGGCATTAGAACGTGTGCACCGAATTGGCGCAGATACTATTGTATTTGGAAGTGGTGGTGCTAGAAGCTTGCCTAAAGGCTTTCCGAAAGAAAAAGGGGCAGAACAAATAGTAACATTTTTATCGATGGTAACGGATATTGCCGAACAGCTAAACTTAACAATTGTTATTGAACCGTTAAACAAAAAAGAATCTAATGTGATTAACAGTATCCCTGAGGCGGTTGAATGGACAAAGAAGCTAAATCGAAAATCATTAAAAGCGTTAGCTGATTTCTATCATATGGAAGAAGAAAGGGAACCACTTTCCAACTTATACGAACATAAGGACTCTATTACTCATATACATGTTGCTGATTCTAGTAGGTTTTCTCCAGGTACTGGTACGTATCCATATTCAGAGTTTGCTAGCTACATACATAAAGCAAACTATGATGGCAGAATTTCCATCGAGTGTAATTGGAGGGACTTTGAAGAAGAAATTGGGCAATCCCTTGTTTATTTAAAACAGCAGTTTTCTTTGGTATAAGGAAGACGATTTGGATTGTTTTAAGTACATTATCTTCTTTAGCGCCTTTAATCTAGATTTAATGGCGCTAATTTCTCCCTTGTAATGTTGTTACAAACAAATTTCACATCGTAACAAACCTACCTGATTTTCCCACATAAGGATAACCTTAGCTAACTAACTCAATTGGTTAACAATTCCATTGAAACTTTTATGCCTTTCCTAGCAAAGCACAGGCAAATCAATTTCTTGTTTCCCATTTTTTGGACGATGAATAGAAATATTACATCTGCTAGCCTAGTAGTAGACACAGAGACTACTAGGAGGTAAGAGGATTTGAAGAATTTAAAGAAGCTAATAGTAGCCGCTGGATTAGTGTTATCTATTTCAGCATTTACATTAATAGATCAAGCAGAGGCTGCAACGAATCGGACAATCCAGTCTGGGGACACTTATTGGAAAGTGGCAAAAGGATTTGGAATTCCAGTCAGTGATTTAATGAAAGCAAACAATAGTAAAGCATTAATTATAGGTCAAAATATGATTCTACCATATGCAACAGTTTCGCCAGCCGATAAAGATTTACTGGCGCGTTTAGTTCAAGCGGAGGCAGTTGGTGAACCTTATGCTGGGAAGGTTGCAGTGGCAGTTGTTGTTCTAAATCGTGTGAAAAGCAATCAATTTCCTAATAACATTCGCAGTGTAATCTATGAAAAAGTAAATGGGTATTATGCATTTACACCAGTTCAAAATGGAGAAATTAATAAGGATGCTAGCGCAGAGTCAAAAAGAGCTGTCAATGAAGCAATTGCTTTAGGGGGACAAGGAAATGGTTCGCTATATTTCTTCAATCCAAGAACAGCTACAAGTGACTGGGTTTTTTCACGTGAAGTAACCGTTACAATTGGAAATCATCGTTTTGCTAGATAAATAGAAACAGAGCGCCAATCTTTGTGGATTGGTGCTTTTTTCCTTTTAGCTCACTCACCATTTTTGTTACAATAAAACAATGAAATATTAGCGTAGAAGGAGTAAATGGTATTGAAATGGAGTTATGTAACTCGGTTTATTTTTGATAAGCCACAAAAAAATGGAACTGTCTTAAATAGATATACACTGAAAAAATGTCTTGGTGTGGGTGCATATGGAATGATATATCTGTGCACAGATAATCGTTCAGGAAAAAAATATGTAGTAAAACAATTACGACCAAGCAAAGGGAAAAAACAGCGAGAGTGGGAACGATTTAAGGACGAAGCGGAATTACTGAGAAAAATAGATCATCATGCGATTCCAGCTTTAATGGATGAATTTAGGATAGAAAACCAATATTATTATGTAATGGAATATGTAGATGGAGATAATATAGAAGATTTATTATTTTTTCAAAATCAAATGTTCACAGAATTAGAAGCACTAATCATGATGAAACAACTTCTTTCTATTATAAGTTATCTTCATCAACATAATATCTTTCATACAGATATTAGACCACCTAATGTTATCGTCAAACAAGAGAAAGTGCACTTGATTGACTTTGGACTTGCTAATCGAATAGATCAAGACAATGAGAAAGCAGTAAGTAATTATCGTCAAGATGATTATTATGACTTTGGTCAAATGATTTTATTTTTAATGTATTCCAAGTTTAAAGGGAAGAAAAGCAAGAAACGTACATGGTTAGAGGAATTGTCATTGCATCCTGAAACAGTAATACTTCTCAAAAAATTATTAGGAATTTCTGAGCCATATACTAATGTGAACGAAATTAAAAAAGATTTAAATATTGCGATGGAAGCTTTAAAAGAACCCAAAAGAGTATAGCAAAAAAAATCTTGTACCCAATTGTACAAGATTTTTTTGTCTGAACTTTAATTAGCTACTGTGCTTCCGGCGCTTATAATAATGACTGCCACCGTACGGATTACGTTTTCTGTAATCAGAGCTGCTGTAGCTTTTGTGTTTACGATAACTTCTTCGGTCACTGCTACTATATCTTTTATACCGACGACTTTTACTGTAACTGCCTGAAATCTGCTGTATTTTCTTCATGATTTTTCTAAACACTGTATCACCTCATTTGAGCTAGTAAATATTAATTTTAGCAAACAATGCAAAAATATAACGGGAATTTACGAAAAAATTACATGGTTGTAATATAAATGATTGAATAGAAGAAAATATCTGCTTACAAAAGAATAACGTTTAATCACACTAAATATATCGGTTTTCTGTGAAAATATTGCAATCTAGTAAGAAGTATAATAATATTATTAATATTCTAAACAATTTGTTTTATTAAAAAGATAGCTTCTTTTAGAATACATGGGAAAAGGGGTAAGGAACATGAAATATGGATTTTGGCTGCCTATTTTTGGGGGATGGCTAAGAAATGTAGAAAATGAAAACATGCCACCGACGTTTGAGTATGCAAAAGAAAAGAAGTAATTCAAAGTGGAGAGAAATGGGGCTACGATACTACTTTAATAGCCGAACTATATTTAAACGATATTAAAGGTCCTGAAAAAGATTCTCTAGAAGCATGGTCAACAGCCGCGGCTTTAGCTGCTGTTACGGAAAAGATAGAAATTATGACTGCGATTAGACCAGGTTTCCATAATCCTGCTGTTGCAGCAAAAATGGCTGCAAACATCGATCATATTAGCAAGGGGAGATTTACGTTAAACATTGTTTCCGCATGGTGGGAGCAAGAAGCTAAACAATATGGTGGGGTTTTCACAGAGCATGATGATCGCTATGAAAGAACACAAGAATTTATTGACATACTAAAAAGATTATGGTCAGAAGAAACCTTTAGCTATAAAGGAAAGTACTATGAGATTTCCAATACAAAGCTATCGCCAAAACCAGTCCAAAAACCAAATCCAATCCTGTATGCCGGCGGAGAAAGTCCAAAAGGGAAAGAGATTATTGCTAAAAACTGTGATGCCTATGTGATGCATGGTGGTACGGTAGAAGAAATTGCGGTGAAAATTAAAGGAATGCAAGAAGAGAGACAGAAATACGAAGAAGAACCATTTTCTTCTTTTGGAATGGCTGCATATGTTATTTGCCGTGATTCACAAGAAGATGCGCAAGTACAGTTAGATAGAATTACAGATGTAAAAGAGTCGTCAGCTTATGCGGGCTTTGATGATTTTGTTAATAAATCTCAATTAGAACAGCAAATTAAACTATATGATTACTCCGTTTCCAATCGTGGCTTGCGTCCTAATTTAATCGGAACACCAGAACAAATAGCGAAAAAAATACTAGATTATGAGGAAGCGGGAGTAGATTTATTATTATTACAATTTTCCCCACAGCTTGAGGAAATGAAAAGATTTTCCGAAAAGGTTATGCCGTTAGTTGAGACATTACGTAAAGAAAGAGAAGTGACTGGATGATGAGTAAAATTTATGTTATTCATGAAAATAGTGAGTGGACGGTTCATTTAACAAAAAGACTAGATGAATTAAATTTGCCCTATGAAGAATGGGATCTATCAGAAGGAAGCTTCGATTTACTTCAGGGGCCACCAAAAGGTATCTTTTATAGCAGAATGAGTGCTTCTTCCCATACACGTAATCATCGCTATGCAGCTGAATATACGGCTGCAGTTTTGGAATGGCTAGAATCGAATGGAAGAACGGTAGTAAATGGCAGTAGTGCCTTAAAGTTAGAAGTGAGTAAAGCGGCTCAATATGCAGCATTGCAAAAGCATGGCATTACTACTCCAAGAACATTGGTGGCAACTGGTAAAGACCATATTATTGCAGCTGCAAAACAGCTGGGCGATCCATCCTTTATAACAAAGCATAATCGTGCAGGAAAAGGATTGGGCGTTCGTTTATTCCATTCCATTAAAGAATTGGAAGCATACGTAGAAGGACCAGAATTTGAAGAACCTGTTGATGGCATTACCTTAATCCAACAATATATTGAAACATCTGATCAATCGATTACAAGATGTGAATTTGTTGGCGGGAAATTCGTTTATGCAGTGAAGGTAGATACAGCAGGAGGCTTCGAGCTTTGCCCTGCAGATGCATGCCAAATAAACGATTTATTCTGCCCAGTTGGCGAACAAGTGGAAGAAAAGCCGAGCTTTACGATTAAACAAGGCTTTAATGAACCAATCATCGAAAAATACGAGCAATTCTTAGCAACACAAGGAATATTAGTGGCTGGAATTGAATTTATGAAAGATCATAAGGGTACAATTTATACGTATGATATTAATACAAATACAAACTACAATGCAGATGCAGAAAAAGAAGCTGGCATATATGGAATGCTTCAACTCGCTACCTATTTAGGGGATGAGTTGAGTAGTAGATATGGAGTTTCGAAGTAATAAAATTGTTAAGGGACAGTTTAGATTAGCTGTCCTTTTCTTTAATATTTATAATAGAATCAAAGATTAAATGATCCTTTAGTAGAAGATTCCTCTATCTAGTACATATTTCACCTTGCAGCCTTCCCCTTATTCAAGTAAAATAAACCTAAATTTAAGCGCTTTCACGCTTGACTTTTGGAGGGCTAGACATGAAGAAGGTTAGATTAATCGAACTCTTGAATCAAAGAACGATTCGTGGAAAGTTTTTTTCTCTAAACTTGTTGCTAACACTGCTTCCAATGTTGATTCTTGGTTTTGTAGTTTACCATATTTCTGTAGAAAAACTTGGGGAAAGAGCAGAAGAACAAGTAGCCTCAGCCCTTCAAATGGGAGATCATTATATTCAAAGACTTTATATTGATTTAAAGGACGTTATTAATGTCATTACAATCAATTCGGAAATTCAGGATGTGCTGAATACAGCGTACCATGATGATTATGGTTATAAAAAAAATGTCAGGGAAGTAACCTCTGCCATTACAAAGATCACACAAAATAAATCCTATATTACCTCGTTTGTTTTATATTCCTCTTACCATCAAACAGACAAACAGCTATACAAACGCTCTAATGCACGTTCCAATACATTTTTGAATGAAAAGCAACGCAATCAAATTTATAGCCAGTTATTGAAAGAGAATAATATCGTTTGGTGGAACAACCGTTCACTTACTGATTTCGCCTATGATTCAAGTTCAATGGTAATTGGGAGAGTTTTAAGAAATATTGAAAAAAATTATGAACCATGCGGATTTATTTTATTAGAGATAGAAAAATCTACTTTTTTTGAAGGCTTGTCTTTTTTAAATTCCAGTAGAGATTCGAATTTTTTTGTTGTGGATAATAATGATGAGCTTGTACATTATTTGCAAACAGATAGTGCATCAAAAATAGTCCACCAAAAAAATTTCTTGAAGAGTTTTAGTGAAAACGAACCAGGAACCATTAAAAGTACAAAGATTGATGGAGAGCATTATATTATCTCTTCTGAACGGATCGAGAATATGCCTTGGGAATTTGTATATCTAATCCAAGCATCAAAATTTTATTCAGATGCATCTATTATTCAAAAGGTTACGATTGGGGTTCTTTTTGTTGTGTTTTTAATTGGGTGTTTTATTGCGTTTGTTTTTAGTAAGGCAATTACCTCTCCATTAAATAATCTTGCTAAAGTGATAAACGGAAATAAAGATTCAGAGGAAGAATTACAATATTTTAATCCAAATGACGAAGTGGGGCAGATTGGGGTTCAATTTATAAAGATGCATCGGGAAAATAAGAAATTAACTAATCAAGTCATCCAAGCGATAGTAAAAAGGAAAGAGGCGGAGATAAACGCACTTCAAGCACAAATAAATCCTCACTTCTTGTATAATACATTGGATTCTATTAATTGGTTAGCACTATCACATAAACAATATCAAATTAGTGAAATGATAAGTGCGTTAGGAAATTTTTTCCGTTTATCCTTAAATAAAGGAAAGGATAATATTTCAATCAAAAATGAATTGGATCATGTGATGGCATATATTCAAGTTCAAAAAATCCGGTATAGTGATAAGTTTGAAGTGATAGTAGAAGTAGATAAAGAAATTCATCCTTATTATATTCCTAAGCTGCTCTTACAGCCTGTTGTAGAAAATGCTTTATATCATGGTATTAAAGTTAATAATGATAAGGGCACTATTATGATAACGGGGGGATTTTTTGAAGAAGGAATATGCTTTCATATTACAGACGACGGAATGGGAATGAAAAAGGACCAAGTAGAAAAATTAAATCGTACGTTAAATGGAGAAAATCTCATACCTTTATACGGTCTAAAGAATGTACATAATCGATTAAGGCTCCAGTTTGGGTCAGCATACGGCGTATACATAACTAGTGAATTTAGCAAATACACAACAGTAAGTATAAAGGTTCCGAAACTGACTGATTTTACCAAGGAGGATCGTACTGATGATTAATGTATTAATTGTGGACGATGAATATCATATCCGAGAGGGAATAAATGATTCGATTCCCTGGAAGCAATTAGATTTACATTCTGTTGGTACTGCTGTTAGTGGGCTGGACGCCTGGAACAAGGTGAAAATACAAAAGATAAGTATCGTTATTTTAGATATTAATATGCCTGATATGGATGGATTAGAGTTGGCGCAACGACTCCGAGTGGAAAATAAAAATATGCAATTTATTTTTCTAACAGGATATGATGACTTTCCTAAAGTGAAAAAGGCGATTGAACTAGGTGCATCTGATTATCTCCTTAAACCTGTATCTTACGAGGAGTTATGTACTGCTTTAGAAAAAGCAGCGGAGAGTGTTAGGGAGCAAGAACATAGTAAAAAATACATTGAAGTATTAGAAGGGAAAATTTTAGAAAGTGTAGAAATAACAGCGGACATAATATGGACGGAACTTTTACATCGACAAAGAAGTTATTTGGAGTGTGTGAAAAGCTTAAGTGAAATCGGAATGGAATTCACATTGAATAATTCTTATACCGTTATTTCCGTTTCTATTGATCATTATAGTCGTTTATTAGAACGATGGGATGTACAGGATTGTAAGCTTAATAGCTATGCTCTCTCAAAATTAGCAAATGAAGTCATTGATTTGTTTGCAAATGGAGTGGTGATAAAAGGGCAGCCTGGGTATCTGACACTTATTGTGACAAGTGGTTATAAACCCGACGCTCGTCGAAGTAAGACTGTTTTAAACCATATAGTAAAAGAATTCCAATATAAATGTTTGGACTATTATAATTTATCGACAAGTATAGGAGTAAGTGATATTCATGAAAATCCAGATGATATTCACAAAGCTTACCAAGAGTCTATGCAAGCATTAGAGTATAAGTCTGTATTAGGAGAAAAATCAATCATTTATTTCGAGTTGATTGAACCGAAAGCAGCAGCCGTTAAACAAGTACTGAATAAGGAACTATATTTATTGAGTGAATTAAGACTTGGTAACGAGGTAGCTGTGGATGATATTTTGAATAAAATCATTATAGAGCTACAAGGAAGATCGATTGGTGATGGAAAAATCATATCCACTCAACTAATGATTTATGCAATCCGATTAATCGCAGAAAATGAGCTAGAAAAAGCGGACATTTTTAAGGAAGATCCATTTGCTCAGATTTATAATGCTGAAACGGTAGCAGATGTCATGGCTGTTATTACAGGTTTTTTTCATCAAATTATTCAAGAAATAAAAAAACAACATCGATTAGGAAATCCTAATGTTATAGAGGATGCAAAACAATGGATACGTGAGCATATCTCTGAAGATATAAGTTTAAATAAACTTGCAAATTATGTTCATATGAGTCCTAACTATTTTAGTGCTTTATTTAAACAAGCGACAGGCGAAACATTTATGGAGTTTTCAACTAGAACGAGATTTGAATTAGCGAAACAGCTATTAATTCAACCTGAAATAAAAATATTTCAAATTGCTGAAAAAATTGGTTACGCTGATGCGAATTATTTTAGCATCGCTTTTAAAAAAAATGAGGGAATGACGCCATCTCAATATAGAGCGCGCTATTTATAAAGAAATTAGGAAGAATTCATCTCTAAGAGGGGAAGAATTCTTTTTTTGTTAAACCAATTAATGAATAATTATCAGTATTTTTTTTAGTGCATAGGGTTTTTTAATATCTTCGTAAAAAAACAAAGGTAATCGTAGAATATTCTATGTTTAATAGTTTGAAAGCGCTTTATAATCAATTTGTAAGACAAAGCTTAAACAATTAATATACGTAAATCATTTTAAAAAGGGGGAATGAATTTTGGAAGTAACAGCTCGCCGGAAACATAAATCAGGCATTCGGAGAATGGAAAGAAACTGGGGCATTCTTTTAGCTGCTCCGGCGATGATCGGATTCTTACTATTTACCCTCATTCCAATGATTGCATCATTAGGTTTTAGTTTGACGGACTGGAATATAGGGGGAAGCTTTTCCTTTATTGGTTTAGAAAATTATAAAACCATGCTCACAGAAGATAAGCTTTTTAGCAAATCTCTATTTGTGACAATCTATTACACTCTTGGAAGCGTGCCATTGGTAATGGCTGGGGCATTTTTTATTGCAATGCTCTTAAATCAAAAAGTAAAAGGACTTTCTATCTTTCGAACCATTTTTTACCTTCCTGTATTAGTGCCATCTGTTGCCAATACAATGCTTTGGCTATGGATGTTTAACCCCGATTTTGGTTTATTAAATACGATTTTAGGATCGGTTGGCGTCTCTGGGCAACAATGGATTTACAGTGAGTCAACATCCATCCCTTCCCTTATGCTGATGAGTACTTGGGGATTAGGAAATGCTGCTGTTATCTTTTTAGCAGGACTACAAGGTGTTCCAGCACATTTATATGAAGCAGTAGAGGTAGATGGTGGGGGACCATTACGTAAGCTTTGGCATGTAACGATTCCGATGATGACACCTACCATTTTCTTTAACTTAGTTATGGCTTTAATCAATACATTTCAAGTGTTTAATGAAGCGTACATCATGACAGAAGGTGGACCAAATAATTCGACATTATTTTATGTATACTATCTTTTTAGAACAGCATTTAAAGATAGTCAAATGGGCTATGCCTGTGCACTTGCTTGGGGATTATTTCTAATTATATTATTCTTATCATCTTTAATATTCCTGACATCCAGAAAATGGGTCTATTACGAAGGAGGGGAAAACTAAAATGGAAACAAATCCTGTCATCAATCCAGAGCCGATCAAACCTACTCGCAAATCAAATTTCAAGTTAAGTAGAATATTCATTTATTTACTGCTTGTTTTGGGTAGTGTAATTATGCTCTTTCCGTTCTTTTGGTTAGTAAGAAGTTCGTTTATGGGGATGAATCAAATTTTTGCATTTCCACCAGAGTGGATTCCTAAACCGTTTATGTGGTCTAACTATTCAGAAGCATTAACGTCTGTCCCATTTGATAAATATTTGCTAAATACGTTAATGATTGAGCTGTTAGTCCTTGCAGGTACATTGATCAGTAGCACATTAGCTGCATATAGCTTTTCTCGGTTGCGCTGGAAAGGTAGAAATATCGTTTTTATGATTATTTTAAGTACGATGATGTTACCATATGCGGTTACACTAATACCAACGTTTATGATGTGGAAAGAATTAGGAGCGTTAAATACAATCGTTCCATTAACATTACCATCTTGGTTTGGTACAGGAATAAATGGTGTTTTTAATATCTTTCTATTACGTCAGTTTTTTCTATCGATTCCACGGGAGCTAGAAGAGGCTGCTTATATTGATGGAGCATCACCATTAACTGTCCTGCTTCGGATTATAATACCGCTTTCAAAGCCTGCGTTTATCGTCATCTTGATCTTTACTTTTATTGCCGTATGGAATGATTTTTTAGGACCATTAATTTATTTAAATGATGACAGCAAGTTTACATTGGCTATCGGACTTGCCACATTTAAAGGACTATATAATGCACAGTGGGGTTACTTGATGGCTGCTAGTGTGGCGATCGTAACACCAATCGTCCTTCTATATTTTGTTGCGCAGCGTTACTTTATAGAAGGTATTACGCTTACTGGAACAAAGGGTTAAAAAGAATTCATTCGCGAAAATGGGGGAATAAAGATGAAATGGAGAAGTGTAAAAATTGCAAGTTTGGTTATTTCGATTGTATTTTTACTATTTGGTTGTAGTAGTGGAGAAAGCGCTGGTTCCTCAAATAATAACGGAGATCAAGTAGAATTAACTTTCATGTACTGGGGCAGTAACATGGAAAAGCAAGCAATACAGAAAATGATTGATTCTTTTAATAAATCGCATCCAGATATTAAGGTAGTTGGCCAGCATGTAGCTGGGGACTATAACACGAAAGTGAATACTTTAATGGCATCCAATGAACTCCCTGATGTTGCCTATTTAGGAACATCTCTAGCGAAAAAGTGGGCACAGGAAGGGAAAATTATGGATTTAACGGACTATCAAGATCAGTACCCTGCATTGAAAGAACGTGTTGCACAGTCTTATTTATACTATGAGCCTGGAAAAAATGTAGGTAATACTACCGCATCAGAAATCGAGATGATGTTTTATAATAAGTCATTATTTGAAGAAGCTGGTGTTGAGGTTCCACCTTCTAAAGCGGAAGATGCTTGGACTTGGGATGAACTTATAAAAACGGCTCAAAAACTAACGAAAGATTCAAAGGGTAGAACAGCTGATGAATCTGATTTTAACCCGAAAGAAATTATGCAATATGGAATTAGTATTCCTTCTACTTTTAATGGATGGTTGCCAATGGTACTTAGTAATGGAGGGGATATCATCAATGAAGAAGGTACCGAATTAACATTGAATACCCCTGAAGCAAAAGAAGTTTTTCAAAATATACATGATTTAATCTATAAATATCATATAGCTCCAACTCCTGTCCAAATGGAGAACATGCCTGCAACAAGTGTTAGTTTGCAGACGAAGAAGGTAGCGATGGCTATTGATGGTCAATGGGCTTTATTAGATATTGCAGGTTCAGGAGTAGATTTCGGAGTGGCTGTCCTTCCTAAATTCGATGAACTAAAAACAATTTTCTTATCTGGAGCGAGTGTTATATTCTCCAGTACCGAACATCCAGAAGAGGCATTAGAGTTTTATATGTATCACAATGACCCTGAGCAAGTTGATTTATTTGAGACTGGGTTATGGATGCCTATCCAAGAAGAATATTATACTGATGAGGCAAAAATAAAAGAATGGACAGACAACCCAGCACATCCAGAAGAATATAGAGATGCAGCGATAAATTATCTATTAGATTATGCAGTTCAAGCTCCTGAGATCGATATCATTAATTGGGATCAAATCAATACAGAATTAGAACAAGGACTTGACCAATATTGGACAGATGCGAAATCTCTAGATGATGTACTGGCAGAATTAGAAGAGAGTGTTTCTCCATTATTGGAAGGTAGATATCCAAGTGAATGAATAATAGATTTAAAAAGGATTATTGCAAAATTCACAGAAAATATAATCTATGAGTGACTAGTTTAAGAAAATAGTGAAAAGAATAATAGGAGAGGGGTTTAAATGAATGAAGAAAGTGGAAGAAATCGCAACGAATAAAGTGAAAATTAATGATCGATTTTGGGGGCGATATTTAGAGGTTGTACGGAATCATGTCATCCCTTACCAATGGGAAGCACTGAATGATCGATTACCAGATACTTCCCCAAGCCATGCCATTGAAAATTTTCGAATTGCAGCAGGGGAATCTTCAGGCGAATATTATGGAATGGTGTTTCAAGACAGTGATATTGCTAAATGGCTGGAAGCAGTTGCATATAGTTTAGAAAATGAGCCAAATGAGGAACTAGAGAAAACGGCAGATGAAGTAATCGCTTTATTAGGAAGAGCGCAAGATGAAAATGGATATTTAAATACTTATTATACGGTTAAAGAGCCTAATAACAGATGGACGAATATTCGTGATAATCATGAATTATATTGTGCTGGACATTTAATTGAAGCAGCAGTAGCATACTATCAAGCTACAGGTAAGAAGCAATTCCTTGATATTATGTGTAAATATGCGGATCATATTGATAGCGTTTTCGGTCCGGAAGAAGATAAGTTAAAGGGATATCCAGGACACCAAGAAATTGAGTTAGCATTAGTTAAATTATATGATGTAACAGGGCAGGAAAAATATCTGAATTTAAGTAAATATTTTATTGATGAACGGGGAAAACAGCCTCATTATTTTGATATGGAGAAAGAGAGACGAAAAGAAACAAAACCGTTTTGGTTTAACGACGATTATGCTTATCATCAGGCACATAAGCCAGTAAGGGAACAAAAAGAAGCAGTTGGCCATGCAGTTAGAGCTACTTATATGTATACAGCAATGACCGATCTTGCATTGAAAACGAAAGATGAATCCCTAAAAAAAGCATGTGAAGAACTTTGGAATAATGTCACGCAAAAGCAAATGTATGTGACTGCAGGCATTGGTTCCATGGAGTTTGGTGAATCTTTCTCCTTCAACTATGATTTGCCAAATGATTTGTCCTATACAGAGACATGTGCTTCTATTGCTTTAGTTTTCTGGGCTAACCGTATGTTACAGCTAGAAGCAAATAATAAGTATGCTGATGTAATGGAACTAGCTCTTTATAATGGTACCATTAGCGGAATGGATTTAGACGGTAAGAAATTCTTTTATGTCAATCCATTAGAAGTTTTACCAGAAGCTAGTGATAAAAGAAAGGATAAAAAGCATGTGAAATCTGTTCGCCAAAAGTGGTTTGGCTGTGCATGCTGCCCTCCGAATTTAGCAAGGTTAATTGCATCCATTGGCCATTACATTTATTCACAAAAGGAAAAAGAACTATTTGTTCATTTATATATGGGAAGTGAGACAAATATTCAAATCGCAAATAACCAAGTTAAGCTTGTTCAACAAACGAACTACCCGTGGGATGGAAATGTCTCAATGATTGTTTCTCCAGAAAAGGAGGAAACCTTTACTATGGCACTACGCATTCCTGGTTGGGCAAAAGGAACAGTGGTGAAGCTAAATGGGGAGATAGTAGATCATTTTCCACTAATGAAGAATGGTTATGTATATATTAATCGTAGATGGAAAGAAAATGACCATATTGAATTATCTTTCCCAATGGTAGCGGAACGTATCCAATCGAATCCACAGGTACGCCATAATGTTGGGAAAGTCGCTATTCAACGTGGACCAGTGGTTTATTGTCTAGAGCAAGTAGATAATGGAGAAAATTTACATGGCATTATCTTACCAAGAGATGCAGAGTTAAAAGCAGAATATGATCCAGAATTGCTTGAAGGGGTTGTTAGAATTACTGGGGAAGCGGAACGACTAGACCAAAGCAATTGGAATAGCGAGCTGTATCGTCCAGTTGAAGACAGTACTACTAAAGTACAATTGAAAGCGATTCCGTATTATGCTTGGTGTAATCGCGAACCAGGTGAAATGATCGTTTGGATGAATGAGAAAAGATAGAAGGGGGACATCTTTTAGATAGTACCATCTATAGTTGTTTAGTTACTGATTTTAATAGCTTGGGAGAAGAGAGGTAGGGGGTTATTTCCTTCCTCTCTTTTTGTAGTTTAGATTATGTGCATTATTTTTTAAACGAAATGGTCCTTTTGCATACATCATAAATAATTTCCTACGATAGAGAATCAATGACACAAAATATGGTATGGTAATATGGGAAAGTATGTTAGGAAGAAAGAGAGGGATTATTCGTGAAAAAAAATATATGGATAGGATTTATTATTGGTGTTGCCACTGTGTTAATCATCGGAGCAGGAATTTTATTTATTGGTAATTATTCTTTCCAAAAGGCAACTGAGGCAAAGTCTGAGACAATCGTTAAAGAAGAATCAAATAGTAAGGAAACAGAAGAGACAGACAGTGGTAATGGTAATGTATCCTACAGTGTCGAACAAACTTCATTGATTTTAACAAAAGAGGATGGATCAGAACAAATATTTGAGCATGATAATGCTTTTGGGAAGATGGAGCCTGTTGATTACTCGCCAACTCGTGAAAAAGTCTTGTTAACACCACAATATGGGTGGGAAGAAGGTGGGGCGCTTTATGTCTATTCTAAAGAAAATGGACTAAAGGAGCTAATCAATGTCAAAGTTACGTCAGGAGAACAATATTATCCTAGTGGCGCTCTTTGGTTAGATGAGCGATATATTATCTATATTAATAGTTATATGTACGGGACGATTCCTAGTGGAGAATTACAGATTTATGATACAGAAACACAGCAGATATTGCCACTTGAATTATTTAAAGGCGATGCAGTCTTGCAACTTTCACGCGTAAGTGATGTAGATAAACCTTATATTGTTATGAGCGGAATCCAGTTTACAGATGAAATGTTAAATGATAGTAAATCTTATGTGGAGAACCATGATATAGAAGAAATTCTTGAAATGATTCAATAATGGATATGAGTGTCCTCCGCTCCATGCCACTTGGTTATTAAAGATTGTTTTTCTATATACTATTGTGGAAATAAAAAAATTAATGAATTGGTAAGACGGAGCAGCCTGAATACACGTAGACTCCAGTGGGATTATCGAGACAGCTGGGACCCTGCAGGCAATGTGCCGAAGCGACTCAGTGCAAGCCCCACGGAAAGCGAAGTGTATTCAGGCTGCGGGTGAATCACAGCCATTTAAAACATGCCATTTATAAACTAATAAAAACCCCGAACAACCATATGGAACTCCTATGGTTGTTCGGGGATAACTATGTCCAGACCACTATTTTAATTATTCAATAAGACCTTCCTCTTTCAAAAAGTCTACTGCCACATCTTCATATTGCTCTTTATCAATATCTACACGAGCATTTAATTCTTGCATTTTTTCATTATCAATTTTTCCAACAAGCATGCCTAGTACTTCTTCTAATTCTGGATGTTTTTCTAATGTTTCTGCTCTAATTACGGGCGTAGCGTAGTATGGAGGGAAGAAGTTTTGATCGTCTTCTAGAACCTGTAAATCAAATGCAGGGATGCGTCCATCTGTTGAAAAGGCATCAATTACATCGACATCTCCGTTTTTAATCGCACTGTACATAATGCCGGAGTCCATTGCTTGCGTATTTTTAAATTCTATTCTATAAGTATCAACGAGACCAGGATAACCATCCTCTCTTTCAAGGAATTCTGGTTCAGAGCCTAAGGTTAGTTCTGGTGCCATCTGTTTTAAGTCGGAAATCGTTTTTATATTATACTTTTTGGCATCTTCTTTGCGAAGTGTTAATGTGTATGTGTTGTTAAACCCGAATGGCTCTAGCCAAACTAAATTGTAGTCTTCTTTAAATTTCTTTTTTACAATGTCATAGGCTTTGTCTGGATCACTGACCATCTCTTCTTTTAAAATGCTTAATAGTCCTGTTCCTGTATACTCCATGTACATATCATAATTGCCGGTGTTTACTCCTTCAAATGCTGGAGCTGTCCCGCCAAGAAAAGATTCATAGTTTACCTTTAAATCTGTATGCTCTTCAATCAGATGTCCCATGACGTAAACCATAATTTCTTGTTCGGTGAAATTTTTACCAGTAATTGTGATGGTGTCTTCTCCACTTTTTCCATTGCTGAAATTTGCAATGACAGTGGATAGTGGAAGTAGGACGATTATTGCTGCGATAATCCATATTCGAATTTTACTTCGACTTTTATTTTTATTCGCTTTTTTATTTTGATGCAAACCTTGAGGTGTTACGTCATCTTCTAGAAGTTTCAATAAATAATCAAATATAATCGCCAATAGTGCAGACGGAACAGCACCAGCGAGTATAAGACCGGTATTGTATGTTTGTAAACCACGGAAGATTAAATCACCCAGTCCGCCTGCTCCAATTAGTCCAGCTATTGTTGCCACACCAATAATTAAGACAGTTGCGGTCCGTATTCCTCCCATGATAACCCTTAAGGATAAGGGTAATTCAACCATCCACAATACTTGCCGGTTGGTCATGCCCATCCCAACACCAGCTTCTATTGCGGATCGTTCTACCCCAACAATCCCTAAATATGTATTGCGTAAAATCGGCAATAAACCATAAACAGTTAAAGCGATAATTGCTGGAAGTTTACCAGTTCCGATGAATGGCACTAGAAACACTAATAGTGCAAGACTTGGTATTGTTTGAAAGACGCCGGCAACTCCAATAATAGAGTCTGCTATTTTTCTATGGCGAGTTAAATAGATTCCTAGAGGGACGGAAATAATAATTGCAATAGCAATCGAAAGTAGAGAAAGGTACATATGCTCTAAAATTAAGTTCCATATTGTTGGCCAACGGTTGATAAAGACATCTATTGTCTCTGTAATTATATTAGGAATGATTCATACCTCCTTTTTATTCACCAATTTGATCGGCTATGTATTCAACAAGGCTTGCGCGATTGACAATACCGACAATTTTAGAATCCTCATCAATTACTGGAACAAAGCCGTAATTGGATTCACTAACAAGCTGAAAAGCCATTTCTGTTGGATTCTCTATTTTAAGTGTTGGTACATTTGTATCGATTATATCTTTTAAGGTTAATTCTTCTTCATTATAGTGTTTTTGCACATCCCAAACGGATGCTATTCCAAGAAAGGTATTAGCATTGTCTAACACGACAAGACTATCAACCCGTTTTCTTCTCATTAATTTTAATGATTCTGCAAGGCCACGGGATTGGCTTGCAGTAACAGGTGAAATCATTAGCTTTTTTAATGGAGGCAAGGAAATATTTTCTTGTAATCGGTCTTCGCCAATAAAGCTACGAACAAATTCATTAGCAGGTCTTCGTAAAATATTTTCTGGGCTATCGATTTGTACGATTTCGCCATCTTTCATTATACAAATACGGTCCGCTATTTTGAGCGCTTCATCCATATCATGTGTAACGAATACAATCGTTTTTTGAATTTCCTGCTGTAATCGAACTAATTCATCCTGAAGCTGCTCTCGACTAATAGGGTCCAAGGCGCTGAATGGTTCATCCATCAGTATTATTTTCGGCTCAGCAGCAAGTGCCCTGATAACACCAATTCTTTGTTGCTGTCCACCGCTTAATTCAGAAGGATAGCGATCACCGAAAATTTCTGGATCAAGTCCAACCATGTTCATTAATTCATTGATTTTATCCATGTATTGTTCTTTTTTCCATTTTTGAAGTCGAGGAACGAGCGAGACGTTTTCTTTTATCGTCATATGGGGTAACAAACCTATTTGCTGGATGACATAGCCAATAGTTCTGCGGAGTTTGACTGGATCCTCAGTGGAAATATCTTTACCTTCAATAGTAATCGTGCCACTCGAAGGTTCTATAAGTCGATTGATCATCCTCATAGTGGTTGTTTTGCCAGAACCACTTGGTCCAATGAGAACAAGCAATTCTCCTTCATTCACTTGAAATGTGATGTTTTTAAGTGCTTTAAACCCATCTTGAAACGTTTTAGTAACTTCTTTAAATTGGATCAATTTCTACGAACACCTCCAGACTTTTCTTTAAAACTAATTACCCGATTTTGCTAACTAAGTAACCCCCTTTTTTTAATATAATTACCGTCATTAACTATTGTATCATAATTTTCGAAAAATAGGGTCCAAAAAGGGAAAGTTATGGGAAGTAGTGTATTATACTACTATTTTTTGACGTTGTCCTATATTTAAATAATTGCAGGATTTACATACTTTTGGATTGAAATAAAAGATATTGAATTATTACTTTTGCTAGTGGAGAATAGTATTAAAGCTATTATTAGACCCGTTTCTTAATGATTTAATAGGGATTAATGGAGGGATTATTATTAAAAATATTTTGATAGGATTTTTTATAGGAATAGCTGCTGTATTAATAATTGGCATTGGAATTGTGTTTATTGGTAACTATTCGTTTCAAAAGGCAACGAAACCAGATTCTGCAACAATTGCAGAGGAAGCATCGAATGATAGCAAAAACGAAGAGAATGTCGATGCCGAAAATAATAGTGAAACAGAAACAGAAACAGAGAGAGAAAGTCTATCCTACAGTGTTGAACCAACTTCTTTGGTGATAACAAAAGAGGATGGATCTAAGCAAACATTTGACCATGATCGTTCATTTGCTAAGATGGAACCGGTCGATTATTCGCCAACACGCGCAAAAGTGTTGTTAACACCACAATATGGCTGGGAAGAAGGTGGGGCTCTTTATATCTATTCTGAAGAGAAGGGACTACAAGAAATCATTAATACGAGAGCTACTTCAGGAGTACAAAATTATCCGAGTGGGGCACTTTGGCTAGATGAGCGATATATCCTCTACATTAGTAGTTATATGTATGGCACAGTTCCGAGTGGTGATGTACAGATTTATGATACGGAAACGGAGCAGTCAGAGCCACTTGAATTATTCAGAGGTGATGCGGTTATGCAGCTTTCACGTGTAAGTAATGTAGAAGTTCCTTATATTGTGATGAGTGGTATTAAGTTTACAGATGAAATGTTAAATGATAGTGAGCCATATGTGGAGAACCATGATATCGGAACGATTCTTAAGATGATCGATTAATTGTTATACGATAGAAGATTTTTAAATAAGTATTCTAAGGAACCTTTTAATCTGATAGGGCTTGTCCAACGCAGTAACTTGCTGTTGGATAAGCCCTATTTCTAATTTTTTATAAAAAATCAACTGATTTCTTCCTAAATTCTTTAGGAGTAATCCCGGTATATTTTTTAAATACTTTAGTGAAGTAGCTTTGATCGGTAAAATTTAAAAGGGCATGAATATCGGATAAGGAGTGTTCAGCGAAAGTCATTAGCTTTTTTGCTTCCTCAATTTTCGTTTGCTGTATATATTCACTAATGGGCATCCCCACTTCTTGTTTAAATAAATTCGATAAGTATTTTGGGCTGATGGATAAATGCTCTGCGATGGATTGTAAGGTTAGTGGTTCATAGATATGTTTGTAAATATAGTTTCTGCATTGAAAGATAGGTCTGGAGTAATTTTCCCTTTTTGTTTTAGCTACTTTATCTGCAAACTCATATAAAATATTTTCAGTGAAAAGATGAATATCCTTTAAATCTTGCAATTCCTCCAAGTCTTGAATAAAACGGTCTCCTAAAGTATAGGCGATCTCAGGATGAAGACCACCTGTAATGGCTGCGCGAGTTGCAAGTGTAATTGTTGCAATGGATAAATTTTTTTGATTTCTTACTTCATTTTTTTTAGAAAGCTTTCCGAAATCAAAAGAAGTGTTTTCCTTAAAAGCTTTCCAATAAGCAAGAAGATTTTCTTTTTGACCATCTATAATAAATTGATAGATTTTTTTCTCAGCAATAGGATCATGGTGAAAAGAAGAGTCTTGGTGTATTTCTAACATGTATTTATTTGCAATCTTTTCATCGATTACATGATTGGGCGATTGTATTTTTGGAAAGGCAATTTCATTGTCATAAATCTTGTTATTGTATAAAAAATAGAAAAGTTTGCAGACTTGCCCTAATTTCGCATTGCTTATTACAGGAAGAGAATAATAATAATCGCTTAATGTATCTTCCATCTCTTTTCTTCCATGAGTAGAAATCAATTCATCGATAAGCACTCTAGTTGGTCGGGAAGATAGTACTGGACCTAATATGATGGTTCCTAAGTTGGCAAATTGAATAATGGATACGTTTTCATAATAAGTAGTGCTTCTTATAATAGGATCATGATTTTTCTTTCTATTACTACTAAGGACTTGCCTATAAAATGATTGTTTAGAGGGATAAAGAGGATTACATAATTCATTTGCTGGTATCTCTGTTATTATGGTTCCTTCATTATCAAGTATAGTAATAGAGACATTTAATATATCTTTCATTATGTTACATACATACTCCAAATTCTTCATATTTAGACGATTTTCCACTAGATTCTCCTCCATTAAATTGAATTTTGTCAAAATTTAGAGAGTGATAAGGTAGTTAAAATACTAAAATAATAGAAATTATACCATAAACAACTTCAATATCAGTATATACTTGGACTACTGAAGTAAGCGCTTACTATTAATTGTGTTTCCTTTGTAGATTAATAGTTTGTGAAAAATTCTTTCTTAAAGGGAGTGGGCTTTTATGAGGAAAATGTATGGTTTTATTTTATTATTCCTATTCACGATTGTGTTAGGAGCTTGTAGTAATAGCTCTTCATCGAGTACGGAAGATTTAACGATTCCGGATAATCCAGAAGATGTAAAAGGTGATGTGACTGTTTGGGCTTGGGCGTTGGAAGCAAACTATTTAGAAAAGGATGTTCTTCCTGCATTTAATAAAAAATATCCAAATGTGAATGTGAAGGTTGAGCATATTGGAGTCGATCAAGTATACCAAAAAGTTAGTGCAGGTCTTTCAGCAGGCGGAAGTGGATTACCAGATGTAGTACAGGTCGAAAATAACCGCATTCATTCGTTTACAGACGATTTTCCTGATGCATTTACGAATTTAAGTTCACTTGGCTTTGATAAGCATGAAAATGAATTTTCTAAATCAAAAATAGATGGATTAAAGGATAAGGATGGAAATATTATTGCAGCACCAAGGGATTTAGGACCAGTTGGAGTTATCTATCGGACAGATATTTTTGAGGAGGCTGGAATTGATCCAGGGAGCATTCAGACATGGGATGACTATATTGAAGCAGGGAAAAAGGTTGTTGCATATACAGGCAAGGCATTTTTAGGAACAGATAGTGATGGACTGCTTAGAATTATGCTTCAACAGCAAGGAAGCTATTATTTTACAGAAGATGATAAATTAGATCTTACTTCTGATGCAGCTAAAAAGGTAGTAGCTATTCTACAAAAAATGAAAGATGCAGGATTAATTATCTATACGAATAACTGGGATGGTCAAGTAGCAGCGATGAAAAACGGAGAGGTTGCGACACAGCCTGGTGCAGTTTGGTGGAGTGGAACGATGATCGAACAAATGCCTGAATTGTCCGGGAAGTGGGGCATGTTTCAATTGCCTGCCTTTGAAGAAGGGGGAGGAAGAGCTTCTAATGATGGGGGATCTGCATTAGCGATTCCAAGTAAATCGGATAATAAAGTAGCAGCTTATGTGTTTGCTGAATTTGCATCAACAGATGTAGATTCACAAATTAAAGCGCTAACGAATAGAGGGTTATTCCCGGCTTTATTATCGGCATATGAAGAGCCAGTTTTCAGCGAAGAACAAGAATACTTTAATAACCAAACATTCTTTAAAGATTTTGCTGATACAGTAACAGATATTCCTTCCGTTAATCACAGCAGTGCAGAGTTAGAGCTTCGATCAATCATGACAAGTCAAATGGAAGCATTCTTGCTTGAGAATAAACCAGCAGCGCAAATATTGGAAGTTGGTAAAAAACAGGCAGAGCAGCAAACTGGATTAGAATCGAGCAATTAATAACTATTTTTAATGCAGAATTAGAGGCTAGCTTAGAGTTAGAACCTATTTTTAAAGCAGCCTCTAAAAAAGGAGGGGAAGAAGTATGTCGGATAATAAAATGCTGGAAACAGGAACGAATCGTTTAACAATAAAAAAGAAGAAACAGTTTGTCACGCCTAAGACAGTTCCTTATATATTTGTTGGTCCTGCCCTATTATTGTTTATTGCTTTTACCGTTTATCCTATTATTGCTTCTTTTCTATTAAGCTTTCAAACAAAGGTTGCAGGTGTTTATACTTTCTCTGGGTTTGCAAATTATACTCGGCTTTTCAGTGACCCGCTCTTTTATAAGGCGCTAGGCAATACCTTTATTATTTTGTTAGTGCAGGTTCCGATAATGTTATTTCTTGCTGTCATTTTAGCCAGTGTATTGAATTCTGGGTTATTAAGAATGAAAGGTTTTTACCGAGTAGCTTTTTTTACACCTGCTGTTACTTCATTAGTTGCAGCCTCTATCATCTTTGTATTATTACTGAATACAGATTACGGATTAATCAATTATTTATTAACTTCGATCGGACTTGATAAGGTTCGTTGGTTAACAGATCCTTTCTGGGCGAAGGTTTCTCTTATTCTTGTAACAACATGGAGATGGACTGGCTATAACATGGTTATCTTATTAGCTGGCTTACAAAATATCCCGAATAGTTTGTATGAAGCAGCTAGTATAGATGGTGCCAGTACGATAAAGAAATTTTTTTATATCACGATTCCCCAGCTTAAGCCAGTCCTATTATTTACTTTTGTTATGTCAACAATTGGCTCCTTTCAATTATTTGATGAGCCGTACAACTTAACAAATGGTGGTCCAAATAATGCGACGATAACGATTACTTACTATCTCTATAATCAAGGCTTCAGTTTCTTTAATTTTGGCTATGCATCTGCCATTGCTTATGTAATTGTACTCTTTATCGCAGTTCTATCATGGATTCAATTTAAGGTGGTGAGGAATGACTAATGGCAAAACAGAAACGGATTCAAAAAATATGTATGCATCTATTTTTACTAATTGGTGTTGTTATTTCGATTGGTCCTTTTTATTGGATGGTTGTAGGTGCGACCAATCCTTCAGGCGATGTGCTGGCCTTTCCTCCTAAGTTGCTTCCAGGTAATTACTTGCTGGAGAATTTACGAAATTTAAGCAATTCCATCGATATTGTCAAAGCAGTAACTAATTCATCTCTCATTGCGATTGTGTTTGTCTTAGTAAGTTTATTCATTTGCTCCGCAGCAGGCTATGCTTTTGCGAAATTTAAATTTAAGGGTAGCAATCTGATATTTGCATCTTTTTTATTGGCGATGATGATCCCGTATCAGGCTACGATTATTCCGCTATTTCAAATCTTTGGAGCGATAGACTGGATTAATACGTATCAAGCGATTATATTGCCACAAATATGCTATCCATTTGCTATCTTTTTGATTAGGCAAAATATGCAGGGGATACCCGATTCCTTAATTGAAGCGGCAAGAATAGATGGAGCAGGAGAATTCTTTATTTTTTTCAAAATTGCTTTGCCAACAATGAAGCCGGCCTTAGCAGCTGTTGGGATTTTCCTTTTTACCCATCAATGGAATAATTTTATGTGGCCATTAATTGTGATGACAACACAGGAAAATTATACTTTGCCAGTAGCTTTATCCACTTTAGCTGGTCTTAATTCTATTGATTACGGACAATTGATGTTAGGTACAGCAATTTCGGTAATACCAGTAATGGCTGTTTTTCTCATCCTGCAAAAGCATTTTATTTCCGGTATTTTAGGTGGTTCGATAAAAGAATAAATTGTATAGATAGGAGATTAAATAATGACAAAAAAATGGACAGCAGAAAAAATAACACTAGGTGTTTGCTATTATCCAGAGCACTGGCCAGAGGAACTGTGGGAAGATGATTTTCAAAGAATGAAAGAGTTAGGATTTACCTATGTTCGCATGGGTGAATTTGCGTGGACGATATTTGAGCCAGAAGAAGGGATATACTCCTTTGATTTATTTGATTGGGCGATTGAAAAGGCTCATAATCTTGGCTTAAAAACAGTGCTCGGTACTCCGACAGCAACACCACCAGCATGGCTCACACATAAATATCCCGATGTGTTGAATGTATCCCAATCAGGTATTCCATACCAGCATGGCGCACGTCGACATTATAACTATAATTCGGAAAACTATCGAAGACTAAGTTCGGTTATCGTTACAGAAATGGCAAAACATTATAACACTAATCCAGGAGTTGTCGGCTGGCAGATTGATAATGAATTAAATTGTGAAATAGATGTTTTTTATTCAGAAGCAGATCATCTTGCTTTTAGAAAATGGGCGAAAGAAAAGTATAAAACGTTAGATCATTTAAATAAAGCGTGGGGAACTGTTTTTTGGAATCAGACGTATACAAGTTGGGATCAAGTCTATTTAACGCGTACAACGGTTCCAAATTCACCGAATCCTCATCAAATGTTAGATGAAAAGAGGTTCATTTCGGATAGCGCTATTTCTTATGCAAAAATGCAAGGAGACATCATTCGAAAATATACAAACAATCAATGGGTTACGACCAATGGGATGTTTAAGCATCTCGATAATCATAAATTAACGAATGAAGTGCTAGACTTCTATGCTTATGATTCCTATCCTAATTTTGGAAGAGTATTAGAAGATAAAAGTGAGAAGCCTTTACGTGACCGGAAATGGAGCTGGAACTTAAGTGTCGTTCGCAGTATTTCACCCAATTTTGCTATATTTGAACAGCAGTCTGGTCCCGGAGGATGGGTAACAAGACTAGAACAGCCGTCGCCTAATCCAGGACAGCTTCGTCTTTGGACATACCAGTCGATTGCTCATGGTGCAGATTTAGTCATGTATTTCCGCTGGAGAACAGCGACAAAAGGAACAGAAATTTATTGGCATGGCATTAATGACTATCATAATTTGCCCAACCGCCGTATAAAAGAAGTGGAGCAAGTAAGCAAGGAGATTCAGCTAATAGGAGAGAAGATAGTAGGTGCAAGTTACCAGGCAGAAATAGCAATTGTCAACAATTATGATAATGAGTGGGACGGGGAATTTGATAAGTGGAGTGGGCCATTTACTTCCATAAGCAAAGATGCATGGTTTAAAGCGTTGCAGTACAATCACGTACCTGTAGATGCTTATAATTTAAACAGAAACTCTAACGTAGAGGAAATGAAAAAATACAAAGTTTTAGTATATTCTCATGCAGCAATTGTGTCAGAACAAACAGCAGATTTGTTGAAAGAGTATGTAAATCAAGGAGGTCAATTAATATTAGGCTGCCGAACGGGCTATAAAGATGAAACGGGTCAAACTTATATGAAAGCCTTTCCTGGTTATCTAGCAGAGCTCACTGGAATTACGGTAGAGGACTTTACAAGGGAAGCACCATTTGAAGCTACACCAAAGATAATCTATCAAGAAAAAACGGAGATTAAAACAACTAATTTTTATGAGGTTTTGAAAATAGAGGCAGACAATGCTGAAGTGCTTGGGAAGTATTCAGATTGCTATTTTGAAGGAAAGCCAGGCCTAGTAAAGCGGAAATATGGAGAGGGTACTTGTTATTATTTTGGTGGTGTTTTTACTATCGAGCTTGCCGAAAAACTAATCGAAGAAACACAAATAAATGACTACAAAAATAATTTTGATTTACCTGAAAGTGTAGAGTTATCTATTCGCAAGAAAGAGGAGAAGGATTTTGTTTTCTTGTTAAATTATTCCAACCAGCCTCAAGAAATTGACGTGAAACAAGAAATGACAGATATTTTAACAGGAGAGAAGGTTTATCAGAAGGTAAGTTTGAAGGGTTATGATGTGTTAGTATTAGAGTGAGTATGGAATGTATACAGTAAGAAGAGCATGATTTGGATTGATTAGTCAAATCATGCTCTTTTATTTGTGTAAAATATAATTGAAAGTCGAAATAATTTCCATAGTAAATTGGAGCATATTTAAATATGAATGATGTTACTAAAGTTTACGTCAATGTTCGGTAATTAGGTGCAAATATTGTTTTATTTTGACAATTAAACGCAAATATTTATCTATATTGAATAAAATGGAATGTTATTATTATACACAATATACAATGACTTCTATAAAAATCTTGATTAAAATGAATCCATGTTATTGCTATATGTTAGGAATCATAACATTAAATATTCTGAAAATTCTATGTATATATAAGAAATTGAGGTGGTCGCTTGACTAAAATGATATTAAACGGAATTACGAAGAAATACAATGATAATTCCTTGGCGGTAAATAATCTAAATCTCGAAATAGAAAAAGGAGAGTTTTTAGTTTTAGTAGGACCATCAGGCTGTGGAAAAACAACTACATTAAGATTGATAGCAGGTCTTGAGAAAATCTCAGAAGGGACACTAGTATTTAATGATCAAATCATAAATGAGTTGTCCCCAGGTGAGAGAAAAATTGGTATGGTATTTCAAAGCTATGCTTTATATCCACATAAAAATGTATATGAAAATCTTGCTTTTGGATTAAGGAAAGCAAAAGTACCGAAAGATAATATGAATGAAATGATTCAGCATACTGCAAAAATGCTAGGATTAGATGGATTATTAAAACGAAAACCAAAGCATTTATCAGGTGGGCAAAGACAAAGAGTTGCTTTAGCAAGAGCAATTGTAAAACGACCAGATATTTTCCTATTTGATGAACCACTATCCAACTTAGATGCAAGCCTCCGAGTATCCACAAGAAAAGAAATATCCAAATTACATCAACAGCTCCAGTCAACAATGGTTTATGTAACACATGACCAAGTAGAAGCAATGACATTAGGTACTAGAATAGCTGTGATGAATAAAGGAAAGCTAGAACAAATAGACACCCCTGCAAACATTTATAAGAACCCAAAAAATACTTTTGTTGCTAGTTTTATAGGAACACCGCCCATGAATCTTCTTCATGGGAATGTAGGAATAAAAGATAAAGTCCCTTTTGTAACTTTAAGTAAAAGATGTTGGAATATCCCGAAAGATAAAGCTGAGAAGTTAAGTGAATATGATGGACAAGTTGTTATCGTCGGTATCCGTCCGGAGGATTTATTTCTTACTACCAAAGGGAATGAGCATCTTACTGGAATCATTGAGACACTCGAGTACCTTGGCTCTGAAACGGTGATTTTCTGTAAAACCGATGTTGGCGATGTATTAATTAGATTAGAAGGTTATAACCATCTAAAAATAGGAGATACCGTTCAAATTGGATTGACTCTTGAAAAATTACACTTTTTTGATTCAGTTAAAGAAGAAAATATATTTAATTAATCTACGGACATTTAGTTTTAATGAAATTTATAGTGTGTTGGAGGGGATCCTTTGCAAACCCAGCTATCAAAAGAGAGTTTAAAGAAAAAGACAGAGAAGACGAAATCATTAAGTTTGAGAAAACGATTTGATAGGTTATCTGAAACAAAAACAGCTTCTATCTATTTATTTCCATCCTTGCTTTTAATATTACTAACGATTGTTTTTCCAATCATTTATTCTTTTGTGATGTCTTTAAACAAAGTAGGGTATAAAGCTGGTGTTATCGATTTTGAATTTGTTGGATTAAACAACTATTTAAAAATATTTTCGGATCTTAGAATTCTGAATATTATGTCGAATACTGTTGTGTTTACTATTGTTAGTGTGTTAGGAACGGTAATTATCGCCTTTGCCATTGCTCTATTTATTCATCATGGCATATGGGGAGCATGGTTATTTAAAAGATTATTCCTTATTCCTTGGGCATTGTCGAATGTAGTAAATGCACTCATGTGGCAGTGGATGTATAGTTCTAGCAATGGGATTATAAATCATATTTTGCTAGAGTTGCACATTATTGATAAACCAATTATGTGGTTAACGGAACAATCAACAGCAATGGGAGCAATTATTTTAGCGGATATATGGAAGAGTACGCCTTTTGCTGCACTTTTAATATTAGCAGCGCTTCAAAGTGTTCCGAAAGAATTATATGATGCATCAAAAGTGGATGGAGCTGGTCCATTTGAACAGTTTAAAAGTATTGTTTTACCAACAATAAAGCCTGTTTTATTTGTTGTTATGGTTACTCAAACAATGTGGACACTAAGAGTATTTGACATCATTAGTGTACTAACAAAAGGGGGACCAGTAGATAGCACTATGGTATTGAATGTATATGCATATGACCAATCTTTCCGCTATTTAGATATAGGATACGGATCTGCTCTCGCTTGGTTAATTACTTTTATTACCATGGTTATCACTGTATTTTATTTACGGGTGTTAGGGAAAGAAAATTAATAGGGTCTATAGAGGGGGAAATTTATATGAAGAAAATAGGGGTAGCGATATTAGCAGTTCTGTTATTAATTTCAATCACTGCTTGTGGAAAAGAAAAAGCAAGTAGTTCAGGGGAGAAAGAGATTACTATATTGTATGTAGGGGATCAGTTTTGGCAAGATCAAGCAGCTGAATTTGAACAAGAGACAGGGATAAAGGTGAATTATGAGGTAGTTGGGTTTGAACAATTGCATGATAAGATGTTTACTGCTTTAAGTGGTGGAAGTGATGACTATGATATTATCCATGTTCGTGATGATTGGGCTGATGAATTTGCATCACAGGGCTTTTTAGAACCTTTAGATGACTATATTACAGATGATATGAAAAATAGTTTTAGTGAATTAAGCTTTGATAATCTTTCTTATGATGGAAATATATACGGTGTGCCTCGATATTTGTGGTTAACTCAATTTTATTATAATAAGAAAATTTTTGAGGAAGCAGGCATTACAAAGGTTCCAGAAACATGGGAAGAGTTAATCGAAGTGGGCAAACAAATCCAAGAAAAAACGGATGTTGAATATGCTCTATCTACTCAATTAAGAGAACAAGATGCAATTAGACCTTTTATTTTAAATTTAAGGGCAGAAGGTGGAGAGTTTTGGGATTATTCCGCCAATAAACCAACTTTTAATACGCCAGAAGGGCTAAAATCTTTACAGAGATTAGAAGAGATTAATACAAAAGCGAAAATTTTAGATCCTTTATCATTTGAGAATGAATCAGCAAAAGATCAATTCTTACAAGGAAAAACTGCAATGTTTATTGGTTATCCAGATATTGTAGGATTTGCTAATGATCCGGAAAAGTCGAAGATTATTGGTGACTTAGGAACTGCGTTAATGCCGGGTAGTACAGAAAAAACGTCCAGTTTAGCAGAAACCGGTGCAATAGGTATTCCAGCTAATTCCAAGCATAAAGAAGAAGCTTTTGAATTTATAAAATTTGCTACAAGTGCAGACCAAGAGAAGAAAATGGCTCTTTCAGAAGTGGCGAGAATTCCAGCTAACTTAGAGGTTTTAAAAGATGCAGAGGTGCTAGAGAAATATCCACACTTTGCTTATGTTTCGGAACAAATTCAATATCCACATGGCCTATTTAAACATAAGCAAGCAACATTGATTTCTGATACAGTATCTAGACAATTTTTACAAGTTATTAAAGGAGAAAAAAATGCTGAAAAGGCACTTTCGGATGCGGAAGCAGAAGTGCTTAATATAAATCCATAACAGATAAAAAGGGAGAGGATATCATTATCCTCTTCCTATAAAAAATAAGGGAAAGTGCTGGTGACGCGTTTTGAAAAAATATGCAAAAAAGACATTACTAATTGGGGTTTCAATTGGTTTAATGATATATTTGCTATTTCCTTTTTTATGGTTAATTTTATCCAGTATGAAATATAGAGTGGAGTTGTTTCAAAATCCGCCAACATGGATTCCACAAGAAATCACATTTAAATATTATCTCGAGTTATTTCAAACAGAGTCTTTTACCAGTTCACTATCTAATAGCTTTATTTTTGCCTCCTTTACTACCATAATCTGTATAGTAATTGGGACACTAGGAGCCTATGCCTTTGCGAGATTGCAATTTCCAGGTAGAAATTCGCTCTATTTAATGATATTAGGAACACAAATGCTACCACAAATGGCGTTATTAATTCCCCTTTTCATATTGATGCGAATGAGTGGATTGCTTTACACTCATGTTGGTATTATATGTGCCTATGTTACCTTTTCGTTACCTTATGTTATTTGGATGTTTAGAGCTTTTATTATTTCGGTTCCAAACGATATAGAGGAAGCAGCTAGAATGGATGGATGTACAAGACTTGAGGCGATTGTCAAAATGGTTCTTCCATTATCTCTTCCTGGGCTTGTCACGACTGGGATATTTGTTTTCATTGGAGCATGGAATGAGTTTATATTTGCTTCTGTATTTACCAACACAAATTTAAAAACGATTCCCATTCGAATAGGCGAATTAATTGGTCAGGAAGGGGTTCAATATGAAATGATCCTTCCTGCTGGTGTGATTGCAAGTCTACCAATATTAATCATTGTAATGATTTTTCAAAAGTATATTGTTCAGGGCCTAACGGAAGGCTCTGTGAAATAGTTTGTTTCATGCAATCTAAAAAATATAGCAGAAAGTTGGTGTACCTCATGGAAAAATTTATGAGTTATGACCCGTGGAGTAAAGTAGAAACGAGGAACGGTATACCTGGGGATGAGATTATATCTGCTCTGCAAAAAAGTATTAGACGGGGTTTAGAAGAAGAAGCAGTTACGGTGGCATATGAAATGTATATTACAAGTCCTGAATTTGAAGAAAAAATGTGGAGAAGGCTACTTGCTATTTCAGTAGAAGATGTTGGATTTGGTGAGGTGAGTGCACCTATTTTAATTAACACTTTAAATACGATGAGACAGAATTTTCCTTATAAAGATGGAGATCGCCCAATGTTTTTTGTTCATGCAATTCGTTATTTATGTCAATGTACGAAAGAGCGTTCTTCCGATTGGTTAAAGAATATTGTTATTCATGAGTTTGAACAGGGAAGAAAGCCGGAGATTCCAGATTTTGCGCTTGATATGCATACAAATAGAGGAAGAGAGCAAGGGAAAGATATCCTTCATTTTTTGGAAGAGGCAAGTAAGGTAATACCAGAGAAAGAAGATGTTAATTTAGCTTATAAAAAGAGATTAATAGAAATTGTAACTAATGATAAGGAAAAGAAAGAGCTTGAAGTTCCTCCTTTTTCCTATAACTCATGGCAAGCATAAAAAATAACTAGATGGTGATAAGATGGTAAAAATGATTTTGGATTGTGATACTGGAATTGATGATGCATTAGCGATAGGATATGCCGTTCATTCTCCTGAAATTGAGCTTTTGGGAATAACTGTATGTTACGGAATGGCTCCTGTTGATTATACATATCGTAATGCGAAGAAAATAGTAAAGATGCTAGGAAGTGAAATAGGTGTATGGAAGGGGGCAGAAAAACCTCTTGTGTTAGAAAAAGAATACAATGGATTAATCCATGGGATGGATGGATTAGGGAATACGCTTGGTGATGTTCATCCAGAGGATTTAGTAGATTGTCCTTCCTTACATGCAGTTGATTATCTAATAGAAAAAATTTATGAGTATAAGGAAGAATTAACGTTAGTAGTGACAGGACCGTTAACAAATTTGGCATTAGCGATAAAAAAAGACCCTAATATTGTAAATCTAGTAGGGAAAGTTGTATCGATGGGAGGAGCTCTTACTACGCCAGGAAATGTAAATAGATATGCAGAGGCAAATTATGCAATAGATCCTCATGCTGCAAATTATGTATATAAGACGAATCTTCCTATAACGATGGTTGGGTTAGATGTAACAAGAAAAACATTATTGACTAAAGAAGATGTAGCTAAATGGAAACAAAAAGGAACGGAACTATCTTATTTTTTTGCAGAATTTACAGAGTATTATCTTGATGCTTATAAAAAAATTCATCCCTATTTAAAAGGATGCGCCTTACATGACCCTTTAGCAATTGCAGTTGGTAAAGATCCTTCTCTTGTGCAAACCATTCCTATCCATATTGAAGTAGAAGTAGAAGGAGTCTCGGCTGGAAGAACAACAGAAGATTTATATTGTGAAGAATCGAAACTGTTGCAAACAGAGGCCAGTATTAAAGTAGATGCAGAAAAGTTTATGAAAGATTTTTATAAAAATATAGTCTGAAATAAGAGAAGACGAGAGGATGATAAACCAATGAAAACAGCAGTGAACCTAATAGTAAAAAATTGCAGTATGATCACACCAGAATTCGAGATAAAAGAAAATCAATCTGTAGTTATAAATGAAGATATTATTTTAGCAATCGATTCTGTAGAAAATATTGAAGCGAAATACGAAGCGAAGGAAACATTATATGGAGATGGGAAGCTGTTAATGCCTGGATTAGTTGATGCACATACCCATATTTGTCAACAGTTTCTTCGAGGAAGAACTGCTGATGAGTATCCAATGGTTTGGGCAAGAATTTTAGTGCCGTTTGAGAGTAGTTTAAATGAAGAGGATGCATACAAAAGTGCCCAGCTTAGTTGTTTAGAGATGATTAAATCTGGAACAACTTCATTTGCTGAATCAGGTGGAGTACATATGCACAAAGTTGCAGAGGTGGCTGTGCAATCTGGCTTAAGAGGAGCGATTACTTGTTCTACTATGGATCAGGGACCATTTATACCTGATTCAATGAAGAGTAATCCATTTGAAGCAGCTCAAAAAATCGAATCACTTTATCGAGACTTTCATGGTGCAGGTGATGGCAGAATTCAGATTTGGTTTGCTCTACGTCAGGTAATGACAAGTACACCTGCATTGATTGAACATATGGCAGAGAAAGCAAAAGAATATAATACTGGTTTACATATTCATTTATCAGAACATCGGGATGAAGTAAGCTATTGTTTGCAAAATTACCAAAAAAGACCAGCGGAAGTATTTGACCAATTTGGAGCCCTTGGTCCCAATTTATTAGCTGCACATAGTGTTGTATTATCCGAATCAGAGATTGATCTGTTAAAGGAAAGAAAAGTAAACATCGTTCATAATCCAAGAAGTAATTTCGGAAGTCATGGATTCCCAAAAACTCCTCGCTTTATGCAAAATGATATGCCTATTGGTATGGGGACAGATGGAGCTGCTGGTTCAAGTTTAAGTTTATTTGATGAAATGAGAGTTCTTCGCTCTGGACTTAATGTTTATTGGGGGTTACCAATATTCGATCCAATGGTTATTCCTGCTAAAGATTTGTTGAAAATGGTGACAGCAGGGGGAGCATCTGCATTAATGCTTAAAGAGCAAATTGGATCCATAGAAGTTGGAAAAAGAGCAGACTTAGTTTTATTAAATATTGATCAACCTCACTTAAGTCCTTCTCATAAATTAATTAATACCATTGTAGAATGTGCAACCTCAAGGGATGTGGAGGACTCGATTATTGACGGTAAAATTGTCATGAAAAACCGAGAAGTATTAACTTTAGATGAAGAAAAAATCATGTTTGAAAGTAAACAGGCTTTGAAACCAATCGCAATAAAAGCAGGAATATAGATTTCTATACACAAATAGAAGGAATTGAGAGGACTATATGGAGGCGAAAGAATATTTTATTGTTGTCAATGGAGGAATTAGTAAGTGCAAAAAAAGAGTTACTAATAAGGGGATAGAATACTTTAAGGAAAGTTCCCAAGTTAAACAGTTCGTAGCCTATGAGGAGGATATTCATCATTCTTTCATGCAAGATTTTATTTTTGAGAATAAAGAAGATGCACAAAAATCGATTCTAAATAATACTATTTCTCCTACAGCTTTAAAATGGAAAGAGGATCTTGATCAATCAATATTAAAAATATATTTAGCTGGTTTTCATGTATTCCATCCAGAATCTTTAACTATTCGTACTCGAATGATTAATCTTTGTGAAAAGTACGGATATCGAGGTTTATATCCGAGTGATAATGAACCAATCGATAATTTACAAAGGGAAGAACAGGCGACTATGATTTTTTATTCAAATGAAGGATTGATTCGAGAGTGTGATGTAATTGTGGCGAACTTAAATCCATTTCGAGGAAATGAACCTGATTCAGGAACAGTTTTTGAGTGTGGCTTAGGTTATGGATTAGGAAAAAAACTTTATGGATATATAGATAATGGCCAGTCGATGAAAGAAAGATTGAGTGCCGATGTAGATAAAAAAACGGGATTGTATAAAGAGGGTATGTTTATTGAAGATTTTAATTTACCGCTTAATTTAATGTTATCTATACCAATGACTATTGTTGTTGGTACCTTAGAAGATTGTTTGGAGAAAATGGCAGAAGATACTGCCATTTAATAGAGATTGATTTAGAAATTTTATACGTAGATTGTAAATGCAAGTATATTTTAACCAAAAAACCTTCGAAAATGGGACACAACCATATTTGAAGGTTTTTTTCTGTATTTGTAAATTCCCACTATCTTTTTTATTAAAAAAGATAGGATAAAGTGCAAACGAAAAAATTACTAATATCTACAAAATAAAAATTATTTTCATATGTATGATTGTCCTTTATACTAGGGAAGTATGTTAAAAATATAATAGCTAGACGAACAATGAAAAATAAATCATTTTAAAATAAATTTGATTAGTGAAATGGTGTAAGGAGGAAAAAACGTTTGACGACAATTGAAAAAGAAACAATGATTGTAGATATTAAGAATGTGGATGAAAAAGGGGCTGGACAGGCTGTTGTTTGGCGCGAAAATGAATTAGGAAACAAGAAGAAATTAAAGCTAACGATTCCGCAAACATTACCTGGTGAAAAGGTAAGGGTTACTGTTGATCAGCCGCAAAGAAGACATCGAAAGGCAATGCCGGAAGAAATTCTAGATGCCCATGCGGAAAGAATCGGACCAGAGTGCCCTCATTTTGAAAAATGTGGCGGTTGTGTATGGCAGCATTGGGAATATAACGGCCAATTACAACAAAAAACAAATCATGTGAAACGTGTAATTGAAGAGCAAGGATTTGACCCTAGCTTAGTAAACGATACAATCGGAATGGACGAGCCTTGGAGATACCGTAATAAAATGGAATTTACCTTTGCTACAGACGGTTCGCTTGGTTTACATGAGCAAGGCAATTTTAGAAAAATCATCTCTTTAGAGACTTGTCTAATCGCAGGAAAAGAAATGGTCGAAGCAGCGATTGAAGTAGCAAATTGGGTGAAAGAACATGATTTAAAGGGCTATAACAAAGATACACATGAAGGGCTTCTTCGTCATTTAATGGTGAGACAGTCTTTTGCTACAGGGGAAATGATGTTGGCTTTATTTGCGACAGAAGCTCCAGAGGGATCTTTGAAAAATGCAGTAGACACTTTAGTTGCTCGTATTACAGAAAAGTTCCCACAAGTAAAAAGCCTTATGTGGTTAGAAAATACGGATTGGGCAGATCGCACACAATCAGAGAAAAGCCATACATTAGCAGGCAGAGATTTCATTTATGACGAAATGGATGGCTATCGTTTCCGCGTTTGGTTTGACACATTCTTCCAAACAAATCCAACACAAGCACAAAAATTAGTTGATTTAGCTGTAGCAATGGCAGAACCGAAAAAATCAGAGAATATGATTGACCTTTTCTGTGGTGTAGGTACATTCTCCCTTCCTTTTGCAAGCAGAGTTGGCAAGCTTGTAGGAATTGAAATTGTCGAAAGCTCGATTGAATCAGCTAAACGTAATGCTGGTGATAATGGCATTGATAATGCTACATTCTTAGCACAAGATGCAAGAACTGGATTAGCACAGGTTTTAGAAACTTTTGGCAGACCAGAATTACTATTGCTAGATCCACCACGTTCTGGAGCAGGTGGAAAAGTAATGAGACGTATCGGACGCTCTCAGCCAGAACGTATCGTTTATGTATCTTGTAATCCAGATACATTTGCAACAGACATCAAGCAACTTGAGCCATTTGGCTATACATTAAAAGTAGTGCAGCCTGTGGACTTATTCCCACATACGGTTCATGTAGAATGTTGTGCATTATTAGTTCGAAATAATTAAGAGAGTGAGGCTGATATCAGTGTTTGACTGATATCAGTTTTTCTTTTTTACAGGAGAAATTAATTATTCAGGTTGCGAGCAGTAGCAACCTTTACGAAAATTATCTATTTTTATGAGTTGTACTTATAATTTAACTTCTTCTATTTATACAATTTTATCCGCGAAATAAGAGAAAATGAACATATAGAGAAATATCTAATTGTAAATATATAGTTATTTCTCCCAATTATCCCGGGAAATCTTACAGTTCTTCCAACAATTATGTAATGAGTTTTGCTTGCAAACCTGTTAGCCTTGTATATGGGCCTGTTAAAACAGGAGGTATACAAAAATGAAACAGTTATTATTTATAGCAATTACAATCACTTTAGTTATTGGTTCTTATATATATGTTCCATCCGTTGCTAAAGCAGCAACAACTAATACAGAAGAAACAAAAAATGTATCAACAAGAAAATTTGCTGTTGATAAGAAGGAAAATGTACAAGCTTCTGATGAATCAGCAAATCTAACGAACAATGAAAAGAATTTACTGGCCCGTCTTGTTCATGCAGAAGCGAAGGGTGAGCCGTTTGCCGGTAAAGTGGCAGTAGCTGATGTCGTATTAAATCGTGTAGAAAATAAGCAGTTTCCTGATTCAGTAGAAAGTGTAATTCATGAAAAGAATGCCTTTCAACCAGTACAGAACGGTTCTATTCAAAAAAAAGCAGATAAAGAGTCACGTAAAGCAGTAGAAGAAGCGTTGAAAAATGGAAAAGAGAATAAAGAGCTTCTCTATTTTTATAATCCAGATACAGCAACAAGTGATTGGATTTTCTCAAGAACAGTAGTTAAACGAATAGGCAATCACGCGTTTTCTATATAATTATAAGTAATAAGAAGCTAATATTTCGTTTTGCGAAAATATAAAAATCAATGTAATGAGAGGAGTAATTCAAATACGAATGCTCCTCTTTTTCATTTTAAAACCTTCTAAAATAATAGGAGAAAGGAAAATATTTGAAACTTAATAACTTGCCTATTCGTATACGTTAATAGCGTGGAGGGGTTAAAATGAAAAGAATTAATTACAAAGCCATCAGTATCACTTTATTTCCGTTTCTCTTATTATTAATTGGCTGTACAGAAAAAGTAGATAAAAATACAGATGAATATATACAGACAGTAGAATCTGTTTTACATAATGCCTTAACAGGTCCAAATGATAAATTGAAAGAAATACTAGAAAGTAAGGATGGAAAAGAAAGAACCACAGCTTTAGCTAAATACGAAGAAAATGTATATAAAGATTATTTTGCAAATGAAACAGCATACATTGATTTCATTTCAAGATATGGAACAGTATTAATGACAGAATCGTATAAAAATAAATATACACTTAAGGTTGAAAATATAGAGTATGAAAGAACACATTCTAAAGAGAATATTTATAATTTTTCCATCCAATTACAGTATCGGAAAGAGGGGAAGGACTTACCAGAAGTAAAAAAAATAACGGGGCAAGCCGATTTAAATGATGAGCATAAAATCGAAAGAATGCTAATCCGCATAAATGATTTATGGGGCTCCTTTCCAAAACATAAAGGAAAGTAAAAGCAACGGCGGTAAATTACGTTGCTTTATAATGCCCATTCTATTTAATTTGGGGTATTCCTACCTTGGCAGCAAATGATCATATTGAGTTCTCAATTCACTAATTTTCTCAAGTCGTTGTACATTAGCTGCTTCATTCTCCGCTCCAACTGCAAGGACAAGATTCTCGATTAAATAGGTTGGACCAATCATCGAATGGAACTCACGAATATCTCCTCTACTCGCAAATAAAGCAATATCAGCTTGTGTTGTAAATTCTGATATAAGTTGGTCTGTAATGATAATGGTTTTATAGCCGATTTGCTTATGGTAATCCATAAGCGCCTGTGCTTCTGGAAGCAAACGGATAAAGCCAAATAAAATGATTACATCCTCTTTGGAAAAATGGATAAAGTCCTCCAATAATTCACTCCCTCCTTTATGAAGGATAGAAAAGTTTAACCCATATCTAGCCATTCGATACTTCAGTAATTCTCCAAGCCCTAATGAAGGACCAGGACAATATAGATAGACTTTTCTTGCTGAAATAATCGAGTGAACAGCATTTTTAAAAGTATCTTCTTGAAACTGTTCAATTGTTTTATAGAGATGGTGGATAGAAGAATTAAGTGTATAGTAAGGGAATGCATGTTTATCCACCGTATTTATTAGTTTTGCTATTTTCTTGGCAGGGGAAGGCTTGAGTTGGGAAGCAATTTCTCCTTTAAATTCTTTTAAATTTTTAAAGCCGATTATACGCCAGAATCTAGAAACAGATGCAATGCTAACATTTACTGCATCTGCTATTTCCTGTTCTGTTGATAATAGAACTTGATGAGTGTTTTTTTGAATATAGTCTGCAATTTTGTATTGACTTGGCGACATTGATTTTGTATTCCAGTTAAACATTAGCACCTAACCTCCCGTCTTTATTGATCTAAATATAGCATATTTTTTAAAACGCAAATTCTTCCTGATAATTTTTTTACATAATGTTAAAAAACGATAATAAATTTACGTTGCTTTTACTTGTCTACCATATTTCATTAAATTCTGTGCATTATGATGAAGGTATTCAAATAAAGGAGGCAAGTAATATGAATCAATTAAAAGATAGGTATGTATTAACACAGTCTCAAAAGATGATGGTTTTCATTTTATCTATGTCCTTATATGGACTCTCCAACATGATTACAGAACTTATTCCTGCTATTCACCTTGGTCCTGTCGAATTTTCCGTTGAGTATTTTGCATTTATTCCATTGACTTTATGTATGCTATTTCATCCTCTATATGCTGCAATTGGAGCTGCTTTAGGAGAAGTCATTTTTGGTGAGATAATGCTAGGCCAATTTGGTGGTTTTGGGGAATTAGAAAAATTTATTACTTTTTCCCTAGCGATGTTTATTGCTGGATCCCTTGTGAATAATCCAAAGAATAAAAGGCAGGTTGGGATCGCTGCAATTACTGGTGTCATCATTCATCAAGCATTAAGTTCAATAGTTGATATTGGAAAGGTTTGGATAGGTGTAGAAGAACTGGAGACCGTTCCTGGTTTAGCGGAAAGTGTTGTGATTGTGGAAGGCTTTGCTTTCTTAAATGACGTATTATTTTCAGGAATCCTCTTTGCTTTATTGCCAACCTTATATTTAGTGCCACGTTTATATGGGAAAATTGAGCCTTTATTAGGCATGAAGCCGAGAAATAATAAAATGAAGTACTCTATGGGCAGTATTGTAACACCTAAATTGATTCTTGTTGGTATTGCGCTAGCTTGTTTCGCCTTTTTCTTTGAATATTTATCAGAAGCTGGATTTAATGTCGAGTGGGAAGCAGATTTTCTAGAGACATATGGTGATTGGTTTATTTGGGTAAGCATTGCTGCTGCGGCATTCATAGCGGGTATTACTTTAGGTATCATGCAGATAATGAAAAAGAAAAATAATGCAGGTAATGAAGAAAGGATTCAGTTATGACTGTTCAAATTGAAATAGAGAAAGTTTCCTTTCAATATCCAGGTATAGAGGAGCCAGTATTAAATAATGTTTCTTTAGCGGTTCATGAAGGTGATTTTCTTGCAATTATTGGTAGTAATGGGAGTGGCAAATCCACTCTCTGTAAATTAATAAATGGCCTTATTCCTCATTATTATGTAGGAGATTATTCTGGAAAAGTTACTGTTAATGGGCTCGTTACGACAGAGCATAAAGTAACTGATTTTTCTTCCTATGTTGGTTATGTTTATCAAGATTTTGAAAATCAGCTTGTTAGTCCACGGGTATTGGAGGACGCGAGCTTTGCCCCTCTTAACTTCGGGTATACAGATTATCTTGAAAGGGGAAAAAAGGCCCTCGATTTAGTTGGTCTGAAGAATCATGATGATGAATTTATTTGGCAATTAAGCGGAGGCCAGAAACATCAGTTAGCCCTAGCTAGTGCATTGGCGTTGGACCCGGATATTCTTATAATTGATGAACCTATTGCGCAGCTAGATCCAGAGCATGCTACACAAATCTATGATATTTTAAAAAAATTAAATCAAGAATATGGGAAAACAATCATAGTTATTGAGCATCATACCGAATTTATTGCGGGCTATTGCAACAAAGTAGTTCTAATGGATGAGGGGAAACTTGTTTGGACAAAGGAAACAAAAGAAGCTTTAACAGATGTAAATGAGCTGTTACAACGGCAAATTTATCCGCCCCAAGTAACATTAGCTGCCTATCAATTGGGATATTCAAAAGATGTATTGCCAGTAACAGTGGAAGAAGCAGAAGTGTTTTTTCAGACCGTTTCACAAAGAGAGAGAAAGAATGATATAGAAATTGACAATAAATTTCCGAAGCGTGAACGATTGATAGAAATAAGGGATGCAAGCTTTTCACATAAACTTGTTAATCGCTCCAAAAAACAAGTAGTGAAAGGCATAAACATTGATATTTATAAAAATGATTTAATTGCATTTGTCGGAAACAATGGAGCTGGAAAATCTACGCTTATGCGCTTATTAACAGGACTTGTGAAACCAGAGACGGGAGAAATACATGTTCATGGTCAAAATACTCGCCATTGTTCGCCAGAAAAGCTGGCAGATGTCGTAACATATATTTATCAAAATCCAGAAGAGATGTTTATTGAAGACTGTGTGCGAAGAGATGTAGAGTTCTTTTTAAAAGCGCGTAAGGTTTCAGGATATGAGGAACAGGTCGATAGAGTATTGAAGCAATTTGAATTGACAGAGTTGCAGAACAAGGACAGTCGATTAATGAGTGGTGGTCAGCAAAGAAGAGCATCCCTTGCGATTGGGGTAGCGATGAATCCATCTATTATCTTGTTAGACGAACCAACTTCAAATCTTGATATGGCGACACGCAAGCATATTACAGAGCTAATTGATTCCTTACAGGAGCAAGTGGAAGCAGTCCTTATTGCTACACATGATATGCAGCTTGTCGCAGAATGGGCTAATCGAATTATCGTTCTCCATGAAGGAGAGATTATCCATGATGGCGATCGTGAATCAGTATTTAGTAACCATGCCCTACTGGAAAAAGCAGGTCTTAAGCTTCCGCAAATTCTGGAATTAAGCAGGAGAATGAAGCAGAAAAAATTAGCTTATACTGTCGCGGACTTTGTGCAATCAATCGATACAAAGGAGCGCTTGTTAAATGGAGTATACTAGAAAATTAACGGAAAAACTGTCTGTAGAACAAGTGAAGATTGAGCTGCTTCATACTGCCTATGGAAATAATGAAACGTTTCTCGCAAAGCTTGATCCTCGGACGCTATTTATGTGGTATTTGTATTTCGGAATTGCTCCGTGGTTTATCCATAATCAGAGTATATTAATAGGGCTGTTTGTATTTATGGCTATTACGACCTTTATGTCCAAGGTTACACCTTTAGTAATTATCATTCTTTGTCTCGGTTTACTTGGCCAAGGAGGATATTTACTAATTGCCTCTTGGTTTTTTGGTGGGGATTTACAAGTCATTGTTCCTCTATTAACACTGACATTAAAACTATCCATTATTTCTTTAGCTAGTATTACAGTATTTTGCTCCATGGATCCTGAAAAATTAAGCAATGGACTATTGAAAATTGGGGTTCCCGGACAAGTATCCTTTAGTATTGCCTATGGCTATCGTATGCTCCCTAGTCTTTTAGAAGAATATCACCATGTATTTCTATCCTTTCGTTTGCGGGGAAAGGCACCGGATAAGCATGGAGTTCTTTATTGGCGATCTATTATTTATTTTTCAAAGATAGCAGTACTTTCCTTTTATCCATTACTACTAAGTACAGCAAAAAGAGCACGTACAACAGTAGAAGCATTAGAAACAAAAGGAAGCTTTTATGCATTTAGTCGGCCAGAGATAAAGAAAATCAAGCTTGTACATCTTCGTTTTCAATATAGAGATTATTTGTTTTTAATGGTGTCTGTGCTTTATATATTGCTTTTATATACTTTCGTCTTTTTATTTTTCAAGGAGGGGTTATAAATGAAAATCGATTTACATAGTCATGTGAAAATTTCCAAAAAAACCGATTTTATGCCAGAATATTTTCAAGAAATGATGAAAGAGGCAAGAAAAGCTGGATTAACAGGAATTGCGATGACAGAGCATTTCAATACACTTAGATATACAGATATTTATGATTTCCTGGATAAGCATTATCCATATGAGAATGACTATTATATGATAGACGAGTTGAAGCTATTTCCAGGATTAGAAGTAGATGTGAAAGAGATTGGTCATATTTTGCTTATTGGTGGTCGGAAGGATATATTATCCATTCGAAGCTTACTAGAAAATAACAAGAGGGAGGATAATTTTCTTGCCTTTGATAAGCTAATGGATATAGCAGAGCATTATGATGTTCTAAAGGTTGGGGCACATGCATTCCGCGAAAGTACACCTCTTTATCATTTGAAGAAAGATCAGCTTAATCGTTTAGATGCCCTTGATTTAAATGGAAAAGATCTGCATGCTCAAGGTCAAAAAGGATATCGAGAAAAGCTAGAGCGTTTTGCAGAAAAATTAGGACTTCCAGTTGTGGGCGGAAGTGATACACATCATTTTTTACAATATGGAAGCATATATAATGAACTTGAAAATGAATGTGATTCGGTAGCACAATTGAAGGCATCCATTGCTTCTGCGCAATATAAAATCCATCTTTCTGAAAATCTAGATTTAAAAGTAAAGGCAGCTACGTTAACGAAGAAGTGGATGAAAAAAGCGTTAGAAAAAGAGAAACAGTTATTTGGATGAAAGAATGAGAGACAGGCAAAAATGCCTGTCTCTTATTTCATCGCAACCCCATATCGCATTTCTTCTGACAACTCTTTTCCAGTCTTTTTTAATAGCTGTATATAGTCATCAAGGATATCATCACTCACTCTAGAAACTAATGTAGAGATGCTAAGTGCTGCAAGTATTTGTCCATGCTGATTAATAATTGGTACAGCGATACAGCGGACACCTAGTTCATTTTCTTGGTCATCTACAGCATACTCGTTATGACGCACCTTCTCTAATTCAATAAGAAAATCTTCTTTCTTTGTAATAGTCCGGTTTGTAGCTTGCGTAAACTGATAGTCATCAAGGAGTGAATTAATTATTTCTTGATGTTGATAGGATAACAGTAATTTTCCAATAGCTGTACAATGAAGGGGAATTCTTCGTCCTATCCGAGAGTAACGAATAACAGAATTAGCTCCTTCTTCCTTGTCAATGTATACACCTGCATTCCCATCTAGAATGCCGAGATGGCATGTTTGACCAGTTTTAAGTGCTAACTCAACGAGATATTTATTAGCAATTTGCCTGATATTTAAAGTATTGATAACTAAATTTCCTCTTTCAACGAGCTTTAAGCCTAAACGGTATTTTCCGTTTTCTGGATTTTGATCAATATAGCGAGATTGTTGAAGGGTCTTTAATAAGGAATGTACAGTACTTTTATGAAGTTTCATTTGTTCACTAATTTCTGTGATTTTTAATTCTATCGTGTGATCGTTAAATAAGTCTAGTATTTGAAGGGCGCGTTCCACAGATTGAATGATTGGCATAGTATCTTCTCCGTATTCGTTTTATAATATTTAACTCATTACTATTATAACAAACATTATGACGTACTTTTACATTAATATAGCCATATAAAAATAGCAATGTCTATTTTAAACTAATTAAAAATTCGAAATTAATTATATGTAAGTGTTTACTTTTGAGGGGTGTATGTTATAATCAACTCAAATAGACTAAATAATAGCATTGAGTTTTATAATATAAAACAAAAAGGAGCAGAGAGGGAAATATGACCGAACTAAATCACTTTAAGGGAATTATTCCGCCAGTTTCAAGCATTGTTGATAAAGAAGGAAATCTGAAAGAAGAAGAAATGGTGTTATTAATTGACAAACTAATTGAGGAAAAAGTAAACGGTTTATTCTTTTTAGGTACCGGTGGAGAATTTTCGCAAATGTTTGTGGAGGAAAGAAAGGCAATAGCTGAGTTTGCTGTTAAGTACGTCAGAAAAAGAGTTCCAGTGTTAATTGGAATTGGCAGTACGAATACAAGGGAGGCAATTCTGCTCAGTCAACATGCGGAACAAATAGGTGCAGATGGCATTGTTGCTATTAATCCATATTACTGGAATTTGACCAAAGAGAATTTATATCAATACTTCAGTGACATTGCGAAATCTGTAAATCTACCAGTTCTGCTCTATAATTTTCCGACGCTTACAGGACAGGATTTAACACCTGATTTTGTGAAAGAGCTTGTTTTAACCCATCAAAATATAGTTGGCATTAAAGAAACGATTGATTCCATCGGACATATTCGCGAAATGATTGATAAGGTAAAAACAGTTAATCCCAATTTTTCTGTATTTTGCGGGTTTGATGATCATCTATTTAATACATTACTGCTGGAGGGAGACGGAGCAATATCAGCTAGTGCAAATTTTGCTCCACAATTATCGGTTGGCATATACAATGCCTTTTTAGCGGGAGATTTAGAAAAAGCAGTTTCTCTCCAAAAGCAATTATCGATTTTGCCACAACTATATAAAATTGATAGCCCATTTGTAAATGTAGTGAAGGAAGCATCTAAATTATGTGGTATTAATATTACAACAGAGGTTTTACCTCCTACGAAAACACTAAGCGCAGAGAAGAAACAGCAAGTGAAAGAAATTTTGCAGCAGGCAAAACTGTTATAATAGTAGATTAAGTGTTTCTTTTTCAAAGGATTATTCGTTTACTAAACAAACATAAGGTGGAGGGATAACGTTATGACATTACCATTTATTTTTGAAAACGAGAATGAGTCCCTTTATGAAGTAAGAACCAATGCGAAGGGGCCAACTGGAACACTGCCACTTACTGCACAAATGCTGGAGGATTCGCCAAGTGGGGATTTATTCGGACTTAGTCAAAATGTAGGAATGGGATGGAAACCAAAAGATCTGTTAGGAACAGAAGTCCTTATTCTAGGCACAAAAGGGGGTATACGAGACCATAATGGTGAGCCAATCGCATTAGGGTATCATACGGGACATTGGGAAGTTGATATCTTAATGGCAGAGGCAGCAGAAGAAATTCGGGAGCATAAAGGTGTTCCCTTTGCTGGATTTGTTAGTGATCCTTGTGATGGTCGTTCTCAAGGAACACTAGGGATGTTTGATTCTTTTCCTTATCGAAATGATGCTGCGATTGTTTATCGTCGTTTAATCCGTTCATTGCCAACAAGGGAAGCAGTAATAGGCGTTGCAACCTGCGATAAGGGACTTCCTGCAATGATGATTGCGCTTAGTTCTATGCATGATTTACCGACCATTATTGTGCCAGGTGGCGTTACATTGCCTCCAACACTTGGGGAAGATGCAGGGAAAATCCAAACAATTGGCGCACGATTTGCCAATAAAGAACTTACCTTGAAAGAAGCTGCAGAACTTGGCTGTGTGGCATGTGCTACACCAGGAGGAGGCTGTCAATTTCTTGGTACGGCTGCAACTTCTCAAGTTATTGCAGAAGCATTAGGAATTGCAATCACTCATTCGGCGCTTGCTCCTTCTGGACAAAAGATTTGGGCGGAAATGGCAAGGCAATCAGCAAGAGCTGTTTTAGAAATGGAGAAGAATCATATTACGACAAAGGATATTATTACAGATAAAGCAATCGAAAATGCAATGGTGCTTCATGCTGCTTTTGGTGGTTCAACCAATCTTTTATTACATATCCCAGCCCTTGCACATGCTGCTAAATGTAAAATACCTACAGTGGATGATTGGGCAAGAATTAATCGCAAAACTCCACGCTTAGTAAGTGTTTTGCCTAATGGACCAGATCATCATCCGACAGTACGTGTTTTTCTTGCTGGGGGTGTACCAGAAGTAATGCTTCATTTGCGAAAATTAGGGCTTTTACACGAAGATGTCCTTACCGTTACTGGACACACTTTAGGAGAAAACTTAGATTGGTGGGAAAAATCTGAACGAAGAGCGCAATTAAGAAAACGCTTATTAGAAGCAGATGGAGTCAATCCAGACCAAGTAATTATGGATCCAGACACAGCAAAAGCAAGAGGGCTTACTTCCACAATTACCTTTCCAAAAGGGAATATTGCTCCTGAAGGATCTGTTATCAAATCAACTTCTATCGATCGATCAGTAGTAGGAGAAGATGGAATCTATCGACATACAGGAGTAGCAAAGGTATTTACATCTGAGAAATCTGCTATTACCGCGATAAAAACTGGTGGAATAAAAGCAGGAGATGTAATGGTTGTAATGGGGGGAGGACCATCTGGAACAGGGATGGAGGAAACCTATCAATTAACTTCTGCGTTGAAATATTTACCTTTTGGCAAATATGTGTCCCTAATTACTGACGCTCGTTTTTCAGGTGTTTCGACTGGAGCCTGCATCGGTCATATTGGGCCAGAAGCATTGAGCGATGGACCAATCGGAAAACTTCGTGATGGAGACTTAATCGAAATTATTGTTGATTGTGAAAACTTGGTAGGATCTGTTGATTTTATTGGCACAGGAGATCAGCGATTATCAAAAGAAGAAGCAACTCATGTTTTAGAAACACGAGAAGTTCATCCAGATCTTAAACCAGACCCGGATTTGCCAGATGATACAAGGCTTTGGGCAGCACTTCAAGCAGTTAGTGGCGGTACTTGGCGAGGAAGTGTGTACGATGTCGACCGAATTATTGAAGTATTGGAAGCAGGGAAGAAGGCGTTAGCGAAAGAAGAAGGTTCTTTCTCCAGATAAAATAGGTAAGAAAGCGAAAGGATTAATGGTGTCTTTTGTTAACATGTTAGTTTTATTTTTGATTCGTTGTAAGCGTGAACAAAATTAAACGATTGGAGGAATTAAGATGTCGACGAATTTACAAAGGGAAGAGGTTACGCCGACACAAGCAGCACCAGCAGGAGAAAAGATAAGTTTATTAGAAAGAATAGGTTATGGTTCTGGTGACTTAGCTAGTAATTTTATCTGGCAAGCAATGAGCATTTTTATCGTATATTATTTTACAGATGTCATTGGCATTGCAGCAGGAATTATCGGATCCATCATGTTATTCTCTCGCGTTTTTGATGGTGTCACAGATGTATTGATGGGCTATGTCATTGATAAGACGAAATCGAAGCATGGTAAGGCAAGGCCTTGGCTATTATGGCTAGCTATTCCATTTGCAATCTCAGCTGTATTATTGTTCACCGTTCCTAATGTTAGCACTGTCTGGCAAGTTGTTTATATTACGATTACCTATAATTTAGTTTGTCTTGTGTATACAGGCTTAAATGTACCGTATGGAACGTTAAATTCCTTAATCACGCAAGATCAATATCAGAGATCTGTTTTAAATGTATTCCGCATGAGTCTTGCTTTAATCGGATCGCTTATTGTTAGTAATTTAACCCTTCCACTTGCAAATGCCTTTGGTGGAGGCCAATTTGGTTGGATTATAACATTCCTTATTTTCGGATCAATTGGAAGCAGTCTTTTCTATTTTTGTTTCAGATCAACAACAGAAAGAGTAAAGCCTGCAAGCAAAGAACAACAACAAAATCCTGTAAAACTAAAAGATAGCATAAGAACACTAGGTAAAAATAAGTATTGGGCATTAGTGACAATATTCATCTTTATGACCTATATCTTCAATGCTTTAAACTCTGGTGCAGTAATTTATTTTGCACAGTATATTTTAGATAACACCCTTCTAGTTGGACTTGTTACAACAGCTTATACTGTTTTTATTCTTTTGGGAATGGTCATTGTAGCACCAATTACGAAAAGATTTGGTAAAAGAAATGCCATTATTGTTGGGGAAGCGATTACGTTAATTGGTTATCTCATCATGTTAATTGATATTACCAATATAGCTTTAATTGTCACCGGTACTATTATTAGAGGAATTGGAAAAGCACCAATTAATGGAAGCATGTTTGCGATGCTAGGTGATACGATTGAGTATGGGGAATGGAAAACAGGAATTCGAAATGAAGGTATGGTATATAGTGGAGGAAGTATGGGTATCAAAATCGGTAGTGGATTAGGTACCGCTGTTATTGGATGGGTATTAGCTTTTGGTGGATATGTTGGTGGTGGAGGTACGCAATCAAGTGCAGCATTGCTTTCCATTCAATCCCTATTTATTTACATTCCAATGGCCATTACTGTTCTATTAATTATTCTAATGCTATTCTATCGCTTAGATAAAATATACCCTCGCATTATTAGTGATTTAAAAGCTAGAAGCGCGAACTAATTTTGACACGCTGTCTATGTTTTTTTTAAAGGCACATCTAATTGGGAAAGGAATGTACTAGTTTTGTAGATTCCTTTCCTGATTATCTGAAGAATTTATGAATCTATAAGAAAAGGGGTTATGAAATGAGTAAAATAATCAATCCGGTCTTGCCAGGTTACCATCCTGATCCTTCTATATTGAGAGTAGAAGATGACTATTATCTTGCTGTCTCTACTTTTGAATGGTTTCCAGGCGTACAGATTTATCATTCAAAAGACATGGTTAATTGGCGATTGCTAACATATCCATTAACAAGGGAATCCCAATTAAATATGATTGGGAATGTCAATTCAGGTGGGGTTTGGGCACCGTGTTTGAGTTATTCAGATGGTTTGTTTTATTTAATCTATACAGATGTGAAAAGTAGAGTGGGAGCATTTAAGGATACACATAACTATTTAGTGACGGCTGAAAATATGGAAGGACCATGGTCAGAGCCGGTTTACCTTAATAGCAGTGGTTTTGATCCTTCCTTGTTTCATGATGAGGATGGTAGAAAATGGTTAGTTAATATGATTTGGGATTTTCGTAAAGGAACAAATTCGTTTGCGGGAATTGCGCTCCAAGAATATTCAGTTGAAGAAAAAAGATTAGTTGGACCGATTCAAAATATCTTTAAAGGCTCAGAGATTGGTTTAACAGAGGCGCCTCATATATATAAGCGAAATGGCTATTATTATTTAGTGACAGCAGAAGGAGGAACTTGGTATACCCATGCGGTAACAGTAGCTAGATCAACCTCTTTATTCGGTCCATATGAAATAGATCCAACCAATCCAATCTTGACATCAAATGAAAACGAAAAAGACCAACTGCAAAAGGCAGGTCATGGAAGCTTGGTGGAAACGCAAAATGGTGAGTGGTATATGGCACATCTATGTGGAAGACCAGTAGTCGATAAAAAATGTATATTAGGGAGAGAAACGGCCATCCAAAAATGCTATTGGACAGAAGATGATTGGCTACGTGTCGAAGGAGGACCAAATCCATCAACCATTGTGGAGGCACCTGATATACAACCACATCCTTTTGAACAAGAGAGCAACCATGATGATTTCCAAGGCCATTCCTTAAAAAAATTCTGGAACTCTTTAAGAAGAATATTTAGTGAAGAATGGATTTCCTTAACGGAACGACCAGGATATTTAACTTTAAAAGGTGGGGAATCAATGAGTTCTCTTCATCATCAAAGCATGCTTGCGCGCAGATTAGAGACTTTCACAGCGGAAGTGGAAACAGCTGTTGATTATACACCAGAAAACTTTCAGCAAATGGCGGGATTAATTTTTTATTATGATACAGACGATTATGTGTACCTCCGAATTACGACACATGAAACGTTAGGAAAGTGTATCGGAATTATTGAATCCAAACATGGCGTTTATGATGAACTACTCGATCAAGATATCTCGTTAAAATCTAATGGGGAGGTTAAGTTAAAGGCAAAAGTCGATCATCAATGGCTTCAGTTTGCTTATGCAGAAGGAGACGGTGAATGGAAGGAAATCGGCAGTAAAATCGATATTAGTCATTTATCGGACGATGATGCAGATTATATCCGCTTCACAGGAACCTTTGTCGGGGTATGTTCACAAGATTTAAGTGGGCAAAAGAAACCGAGCTATTTTCCATACTTTAAGTATGATGAATTGTAAAAGAATATCGGGAAAGGGTACTGTGAAATTTACAGTGCCCTTCTTTACGTGTTAGGAAAAAGGAATGATGAATCTTGATTCCCCATAGAAAGTGATATCCATGTAGTTAGTTCACGAATCAGACATAACTTTATGTACAAAATGTGAATTACATCACAAATACCTTTCTTACGTTAGAAATAGTGATATTATAGAAGTGTAGTAAGAAACAAACAAGATCTTGTAAAAATTAATGTGAAACAGTGAACAAACTAACCGAATAAACAAACTAATAACTAATCTTAAGGAGATGGAGTAAAATGTTAGACTTATTAAGAAATAATAAAGTGGTGGCAGGAATTTTAGCGGTGTTTAGAATTTATCTTGGTTATCAATTTATTCATGCAGGTTATGAAAAAATAACAAGTGGCGGCTTTGACGCAAGTGGCTTCCTACAAGGAGCAATTGCAAGTAGCACGGGCGATCATCCCGCAGTACAAGGCTGGTGGGCAACATTTCTTGAGCATGTAGCACTTCCAAATGCAGATTTATTCAGTTTCTTAGTTCAATGGGGAGAAGTACTAGTAGGGATTGCATTAATCCTTGGTATATTCACAAGCTTCGCAACATTAATGGGGATGGTAATGAACTTCGCCTTCTTATTTAGTGGAACAGTAAGCACAAATGGACAAATGATTCTATTAGCAATATTCGTAATCGTAGCAGGTGCAAATGCAGGTAAATTCGGTCTTGACCGTTATGCAATGCCATATATCAAAAATCAATTTACTAATAGAAGAAATAATAAACATAAAAAAGAAACAGCAATTGCATAACCTGTAGTGAAAAAAGAAGCCAGTTACGGTTTTAGTAACTGGCTTCTTTTTACATATATGTTTCAACTTGATACTTCCTGCTGTTTCCTTTGTACTTCCTCTTTTTTAAAATAGGCGGAAGCTTCTTCTATAAAATAATGAACAATTGGAGAAACCCATCTGCTTTTATGATAAAAAAGAAAGGAAGCAACTTGACCATGTTTCTTATCTATCCGTTGTGCAGATAAACGGCCATCCTTTAGTTCATTTTGAATTGTAATTTCAGGAACAAGTGCTAATCCTAAACCACATTGAACACATTGCTTGATTGCCTCAATACTCCAAAATTCATGAATAGAAGAGGGAATAATATTTTCCTCATCCATAAATTTATCAAAAATCATCCGATAGGGACAATTGCTTTCTGAATAAAGAATAGAATTAGGCTGCATATTTCCTGGTGAAGAAATGATGCTCATATGTTCATCTAACATTTTAATCGTTTCTAACGATGGATGCTTTTTAAATTCTAAATTAAGAAGTAATGCAATATCTAAATCTCCTATTTCAACTAAATGTTGAATCTCCTCACATGTACCCATACGAACCGATAAATGGACATCTGGAAACTTTTCTTTGTAAGCCTGAATTATCGTTGGAAGTCGGTAAACTGTTAATGATTCTGAGGCTCCAATAGTGATTTTTCCTTTTTTAGTAACAGAAGACTGGTGAAGTTCTTTTGCACTTTTATGTAAACGAAGCATTTCATTTGCATAGGGAAGAAAGGATTTACCTAGCTCTGTTAAAGCAATTGTTTTCCCAAGTCGATCAAAGAGCGGGCCCTCTAAGTCCATTTCTAATGTTTGTATATGAGATGTAATCGTGGATTGAGCATAACCAAGATGATTGGCTGCCTTTGCAAAACCACCTGCTTCTATTATAGCTTTAAACGTTTGTAAGTGGCGAATTTCCATTGTATCCTCTCCTATTATCGATAAAACCGATACCATCTATCTTACGTATCTATTTTACTGAATTACAAAACAGAAATACAATAGGGAATAAGAAGTAGATAAATTTTTTTTAGGGAGTGGGAGAAAGAATGGAGCACGGAAAAATTGGTTCTTTGACCTTAAGTGGATTAATCATTGGTCCGCTATTAGGATCAGGAATTATTTTATTACCAACCATTATTTATGTAAATCTAGGAAACTATGCGGTTATTGCATGGTTAGTCATGTCTATAATTGGGATTTGCTTTGCTTATGTTTGTGGAGAATTAATGATTCAATTTCCAGGAGAAGCTGGTCTTGGGAATGCAATGGAAAGGGCATTTGGGGCAAAGATAAAAAATCTTGCCTCCATCTTTCTCATGATTGCAGCACTTATGGGGCCAGTCGCAGTCATGATGACTGCAGCTGAATATCTTCAGATTTGGCTATTTCCTGATCAGATAAAAGTGGAATGGATTGCGATTATCCTATTAGTTCTGAATGGTTCTATTTTACTGCTCCGTTTGAATTTTCTTGGGAAACTATCCTTTCTTATTTCAACCTTTGCAGTTTTGATTCTAGTCAGTGGAAGTATATTTGCTTTGCTTAATCAGCCTACTGGAACTTGGGATTTTCCAGAATTTCACTTCGATTCCTTTGGATATAGTCTTTTGCTTCTTTTTTGGACGATTGTAGGCTGGGAAATTATCGGGAATTATTCCAGTGAAGTGAAAAATCCGAAGTCGACGATTAGAAAAGCCATCTTTTTTAGTGCAGCAGTCATTTTGCTTGTTAATTTAGTGCTCTCTGCAGCTGTACAATGGACGACATATAACAGTTCATTTACAATTCGCTTAGCTGGTGTCATGTACCCTCTATTTGGTCAATTTGCTATCGGTTTACTCGCAATCGTGGCAACAGGACTTTGTATAACAACCCATTTAATGGTTGTTGGAGGAGTAGCTCGATTGATAGCAGACTTATCAAAAACAGTTCCACCTTTTCATTTTTTAACGAAAAAGCTTTCCAATGGTGCTCCATATAAAGCAATTACACTTCTTGTATTGATACATCTTTTCTTTGTTGTGTTGCTATTTATAAAAATCGTGACAGTAGAGCAATTAGTTGGACTTGCGAATGCTTTTTTCATCGCTAATGCACTAATTGGCTTATTTGCAGCAATCAAATTATTAGCTGCTCCATGGATAAAAGGAATGGCAATCGTGCTTAGTGTGTTATTTGGTATTTTACTTTTGCGGTCTTCTATTATTGCTTTATTCCTTATTTTGGTTTTAACCTTGCTATTAAGCAGACGGCGCAAAGAAATAATAAAAATGAAAAGCTAGATGTTAATTAAAATAATTACAAAAATGCAGCGGGATAGGATAAAATGACTTTATATATAATTCTATCTATTTTAAAGTCGAGGAGAAGAGAAATTGATTGGAACATTATTTAACTGCTTCATGATTCTTGCAGGCAGTACGGTTGGAAGTTTTTTAAAAAAAGGAATTAAAGCGGAGTATCAAGATATTCTGATGCAGGCGATGGGGCTTGCTGCAATTGCTCTTGGGATTCATTCCATTGTTCAATATATGCCAGACAGTAAGTATCCTGTTCTATTTATTGTGAGCCTTGCAATTGGAGGCCTAATTGGGGAAAAGCTAGACATTGAAAACGCCTTTAAACGTATTGTGTCGAAATTTTCAAAGGGGAATTTAGCAGAAGGATTATCGACGGCAATTCTACTATTTTGTGCAGGAACCTTGTCCATATTAGGTCCTATTGAAAGTGCTTTGAGGGGAAATCATACATATCTTTTTACAAATGGCATTTTGGATGGGGTTACTTCTATTGTATTGGCGTCTACCTTTGGTTTTGGAATTGCGGCTTCCGCTCTCGTTTTATTTTTGTGGCAAGGGTTTTTTTATGTGACAGCAGGACTACTTGCAAGCTTTCTAACACCAGATTTATTAGCTGAAATATCGATTATTGGTGGAATTCTAATTTTAAGTTCAGGGCTAAGTATATTAGGCATCAAAAATTTTAAGACATTAAATCTCTTGCCAGCGCTAATAGTTCCAGCTATTTGGTTCATTATACTAAAACTAGTATAGATTATTATAATTGCCTTTGATTAAAAGTTCCGTTTAAGGGGAATATATCTGTAAAACAATCAGAGGTGATAATAATGCAAGAAGAACTTGAAACGTTAAGAGACCTAATAAAAGATGTGGATACTGCAATGCTTACTACTATCTCTGAAGAAGGTCTTGTATCCCGTCCAATGAAAACGCAAGAAGTAGAATTTGATGGAGACTTATGGTTTCTGACAAAGAAGGATACGGAAAAGTACGAAGAGATTTTGCATGAAAATGAAGTTAATGTCGCCTATGCAGGAAAATCCTATGTTTCTATCAGGGGAAGAGCTGAACTCGTTGATGATCTTGCAAAGAAAAAAGAGTTATGGAGTAAAGCCTATGAAAAAATCCTGCAGACTTCATATGATGATCCTAGTATTGTATTAATTAAAGTAAAAGCTGAATCCGCAGAGTATTGGGATACTGGAAGTTTTACGAAGAATATCGTCTTTTTTTATAAACGGATTACCGGACAAGAAGGAGAAGGCACAGATATAAATGAAACATTGGAATTATAGAAGGCACGAAAAAAGCTGAGAGTATGCTCTGAGCTTTTTTCGTGCTTTTTTATTTATTGATGATTTTAGAATATTTAAAAAATGTAAAGTGTGTAAAGGGAAATTGAAGTTTGTCAAACCGTTATTATGAGTTTGTTAATGATTGGTAAATTTGATTTTTCACATGGATTTGTATGTTTAAATAGGAATGTAATTCAAATGGGGAGGGATTAGTTAGTGGTAGCAGTAGAAATGAAGGACATTTCTAAATCATACGATAAGCAGAAATCGGTCATTGATCAGATTAGTCTTTCGATAGAAGAAGGGGAGTTTTTTGTCCTTGTAGGACCGTCTGGATCTGGAAAAAGTACATTATTGCGGATGATTGCTGGTCTAGAAGAAATTTCAGGTGGAGTATTGAAGATGAATAATCAAGTTGTAAATCACCTGCCGCCAAAGGATCGTAATTTATCGATGGTTTTTCAAAATTATGCATTATACCCACACTTAACGGTGGAGCAAAATATTCTCTTCGGCTTACGTGCCAAAAAAGTAGACAAGAAGGAGCAACAAAGAAGATTACAAGAAACGGCTGAGATGATGGGATTAACCGAGTTATTAAAACGAAAGCCGAAGGAATTGTCAGGTGGTCAAAGACAACGTGTAGCACTAGCAAGGTCTGTTGTAAGTGAAGCTCCTATTTGTTTAATGGATGAGCCACTTTCAAATTTAGATGCAAAGCTACGTGCCCATATGAGAATTGAAATTCGCCGCCTGCAAAAAAAGCTTGGTTTAACGATGATTTATGTTACTCATGATCAAGTAGAGGCAATGACAATGGGAGATCGAATCATGGTATTAAATGATGGGAAAATTCAGCAAGTAGGAGAACCGATTACTTTATATAATCAGCCTGCCAATTTATTTGTTGCTTCCTTTATTGGCTCACCGAAAATTAATTTAAGTACAGCAAAACTAATTGATCATAAATTGGTTCTTGAGAATGGTCTGCAAATTACGATGGACAAAGAGGATATTCTCCCATTATTATCTCATCCAAATCTTACGATGGGAATTAGAGCAGAGCATATTTTCCCAGGAACGGCTGAACAGACAAGCCATACATTAGAAGTAGTGAATGTAGAACAGCTCGGAAATGAAACGCTGTTAACCTTTGAAGTAGGAAAAGAGTTGTGGACAGCGAAATGGTTAGGCCAATGGCGAATTCAAGTAGGAGATAGTGTACCTGTCCAGTTGTCTTCCAAGAATATTTGTTTTTTTGATTCTGAATCAGGAGCATTAATTCGCCCAGCAGTTGCTATGAAAGAACAAGAGGTTGTTGGACTATGAGTGAAATCGCATATCAACATGAAGTACAGCATTCCGTCGACTTTCTAAAGGAAAAAAAGAAGCAGCGGTTACAGCATTTGCTGAAAGGGATGCTATTTCTATTACCTTCTATTCTATTATTTAGTGTCTTCTTATTTTACCCATTGGGGAAAACGATCTATTTGAGCTTTTTCTTGACAGATAATCGAGGAGACCCAACGGTATTTGTAGGTCTGGAAAATTATCTTGAAATTTTTAAATCGCCAATCTTCTTGCAAAGCTTAAAATCAACTTTACTATTTGCCTTATATACCGTTCCAGGAAGCATTATCGTTAGTTTATTTCTGGCAATTCTTGCAAATGAGAAGCTGCGTGGAATCGGTGTTTTTCGAACAGTCTTTTCCTCTTCGATGGGGATATCTGTTGCGGCTGCTTCCGTGTTTTGGATGTTCTTATTTCATCCTACGATAGGGTGGCTTAATCGCATCGTAAAAGCATTTGGATTTGAGCCTATTGGCTGGCTGACAGATCCAAATTGGGCGCTGTTTTCCGTCTCTGTATCCACGATTTGGATGAATGTAGGATTTACCTTCTTGATTTTATTAGGAGGTTTGCAATCGATAGATTCCTACCTATATGAAAGTGCTGATATTGATGGGGCAGGCTACTTTTACAAGCTAAGACGAATTACGATTCCGATGCTGTCTCCAACCTTATTTTTTGTATTAACCGTAACATTGATTAATGCCTTTCAAACATTTGGCCAAGTAGATATGTTAACGAGAGGTGGGCCGCAGAATGAGACTAATTTAATCGTTTATTCCATTTACCAGGAGGCGTTTATGAACTACCAATACGGAACAGCGAGCGCACAAGCGATTATTCTTTTTGTGATTATTCTTGTTCTGACTATCATTCAATTTAAACTTGGAGAAAGGAAGGTTCATTATCAGTGACATTGCCAATTCATAGAAAAATTATCTTTTATTTATTATTAATTATTTCAGCACTGCTTATTTTTTCGCCAGCGATTATTGCGTTTCTGATGAGCTTTATGTCCTCACAGGATATTATGACTGGAAAATTAATTCCAACAGGATTAACATTAGACAACTATTTAAAAGTATTTGAGCGATTTCCATTAATGCAATATTTATTAAACAGCTTCATCGTATCCATCGTCATTATGGTGGGGCAATTAATACTTGCTAGTTTAGCAGCATATGCATTTGTGTTTTTGGAATTTAAAGGAAGAGATTTTATTTTCTTTATCTTTATTGCTACCATGATGGTGCCCTTTGAAGCATCTATCATTCCAAACTTTCAAACGATAAGAAATCTTAACTGGCTTGATCATTATAATGGCTTGACAATTCCTTTTTTCGCAACAGCCTTTGGAACCTTTCTCTTGCGCCAGAATTTCAAGCAGATTCCGAAAGAGTTAAAGGAGGCAAGTGAAATAGCAGGAATCGGAGACTTTAAATTTTATTTAACGGTTGTTTTACCAATGGCAAAAACAAGTTTGATTACCCTTGGAGTGTACGGGTTTGTAACGTCATGGAATATGTATTTATGGCCGTTACTTGCGACAACAAATGATAGTGTGCGTACTGTGCAAATAGGTCTTAGACAGCTTCAGTCACAGGAACAGTTAAATGAATGGGGCGTCATCATGGCAGGAGCAATTATTGTTGTTTTGCCAACGTTAATTCTATTATTTTTGGGACAGAAAAAACTCCAAAAAGGATTAACCGAAGGAGCCTTAAAGTAATAAATATTACTAATAGATAAATTAGGGAGTGTACGAAGAATGAGGAAATCGAAGCAGTTACTAAGCATGTTTATACTATCACTGGTTTTATTAATTGTTGGATGTAGCAATAATACAGAATCTTCTACTAATACCGGAGAAGAAAAGGAAGGTCCTACTACTGTTACTTTCTGGCATTCTATGGGAGGAGCAGCACAAGAAGCATTGAATACTATTGTAGAAGAATACAATAGCTCTCAAGATAAGGTGAAAATAAATGCAGAATATCAAGGTACATATGACGAGGCTTTAACGAAATTTCATACAGTTGCAGGAACAGAGAGTGCCCCAACGATGATGCAGGTTTTCGAAATTGGTACAAAATCCATGATAAATAGCGGATTTGTTGAGCCGATTCAAACACTTGTCGACGAAGATGGCTATGATATGAGTGGCTTAGAGGAAAACATAACAAACTATTATAAAATTGATGACACTTTTTATTCCATGCCATTTAACTCTTCTACACCAGTTATGTACTATAATAAGGATGCCTTTAAGGCAGCTGGCTTAGATCCAGAGAAAGCACCAGCAACATTTGAAGAAGTAGAAGAAGCTGGAAAGGCAATTGCAAAGGCAAACCCAGAAATGAAAGGATTTGCGCTCCAAGCATATGGTTGGTTATATGAGCAATTATTAGCGAACCAAGGGGCTTTATTAATGAACAATGATAATGGTAGAACGGAAACACCAACAGAGATTGGCTTTACAGAGGAACAAGGGAAGTCTGTTTTTAATTGGGTTAAAAAGATGATTGATGATAAGACATTTGCTAACTACGGTACAAATGGAGATAACATGGTTGCTGGTTTCCTAGCAGGAGATGTAGCGATGTTTATGCAATCTTCTGCTAGTGCAAGAGACGTAATTGATAATGCACCATTTGAAGTAGGCGTTGCATTTATTCCACATCCAGAAGCGGTAGAAAGACAAGGGGTTGTTATTGGTGGAGCTAGTCTTTGGATGATGAAAGATAAGAGTGATGAGGAGAAGAAAGCTGCTTGGGAATTTATGAAATATTTGCAAACTCCAGAGGTGCAAGGAAAATGGCATGTTGGAACAGGTTACTTTGCTATTAATCCAGATGCATATAGCGAGCAAGTAGTGAAAGATGCATATGAAGAGATGCCGCAATTGAAGGTAACAGTTGAGCAGTTACAATCGACAAAATCTTCTTACGCTACACAAGGGGCATTAATGGATATGATTCCAGAAGGCCGCCGTATAAGTGAAACGGCACTTGAAACGGTTTATAACGGTGGAGATGTTGATGAAACATATACCACGATGGTTAAACAGTTAAATGAAGCAATTGAAAAGGCAAATCGAGCAAGAAAATAGGAAGTTAGGGAAGCAGACTAATTTAATACTTGTTGGTCTGTTTCTTTCTATTAGGCTCTGTTATTATACACTGTTGATTTTCTTGTAGGGATGAGAATTAATAGGCGGAGAATTTCCGGCTAATGTATATAGAGGGGGCTTTAGTAGCAGATATAAGCGGAGAAATTCCGAATAACTGCTCTAAATAAGACAAAATCCAACGATAAACGGAAATATGCCGTTTATTTTTCATATACAGTAAACTCAACATTCCGTTATAACAGAGCTTTCTATTAAAAAGGAGGAGAAGGACATGAATCGAACAAAAATATATGGACATAGAGGGGCAAAGGGTAGATATCCAGAAAATACACTTCTTAGTTTTCAACAAGCAATTTTACAAGGGGTAGATGGAATTGAACTCGATGTTCATATGACGAAGGATGGCGAAATTGTCGTTATTCATGATGAATTTTTAAATCGGACAACAGATGGAACTGGCTTTGTAAGATCATATACATTAGAGGAAATAAAAGGACTTAGTGCAGGAAGTAAGTTTTCCTCCCTTCCTGATTATGAAGAAAGCTGGGTGTTAGAAAAGGTGCCAACTTTAAAAGAAGTATTACAATTACTAGCACCCTACCCAATAGAACTAAATATTGAGCTTAAAACCTATACATTTGAATACGAAGGGATAGAAGAAAAGACACTCGCACTTGTGAACGAATATGGGAATGGTCGTAAGGTGGTTTATTCTTCGTTCCATTTACCAACTTTATTAAGAATAAAGGCGATTGATCCATCTGCTCCAATTGCATGGTTATTAAATCAAGTAATCTCTAATCCTCTTGATTATATAAAAAGCTTAGAATTAGAGGCATTGCATCTTCATAAAGATATGGTAATCGATCATCTGAATGATTGGAAGGAATTAAAAAATCTAGTAAGAGTATGGACAGTAAATCAAAGAGAAGAAATGGTTCAACTAATAGATGCGAAAGTGGAAGCGATTATCACAGATTATCCCGAAATGGCAATAGCGATTAGGCAGGAAAGAGCTGTACCGATTGACTAAAAAATCGATTGGATACATGCTCATTCCTTTCTTAACTCTTTTGCTTACTTCCTGTGGTGATAATTCCGTATCTGTCGTAGCCCAGCTGATGATAGAAAAAGAGGGCAGTCCAAGAGTAATTGCACACAGAGGAGCAAATGAATGGTATAACGAAAGCACCATCACGGCTTATCAAATAGCAGCCGAATCAGGGGTAGATTCCCTTGAAATAGATTTACGGATGACAAGGGATGGCGAATTAATCGCTATGCACGATGAAACCATTGATCGCACAACAAATGGAAAGGGAAGGGTCTCTGATTATACCTTAAAAGAGATAAAGACTTTTCGAACATTGGAATCGAATCATAGCAAGGTAGTCACCGAAGAAATTCCAACATTAAAGGAAATAATCGAGACTTTTCGTGATTCCCAAAGTTATTATATTGAAACAAGACTCGTTAATGGGGAATTAGCAATGGAAGAAAAGCTTATTCAATTGCTAGAAAAATATCAATTACTAGAAAAAAACTTGGTAACTATTCAGTCCTTTTCGGAAGAGAGTTTATTGAAAATCAAAGAACTGGCGCCACATACAGAATTAGCTCTTCTTTTTCGAAAAGGCTCTTTTTCACTGGAAAAAGCAAGTAAGGTCGATTTTCCTATTATTGGAATCGAGTCTACGGATGTTACGCAGAAAATTGTAAATGAATTACATAAAAAGGGAAAAGAAGTTCACGTATATTTCATTGATAGGCAAACACAAAAAGAGGAACAAGAAAGAGTAATGGAGTATCAAGTGGATGGCTATTTCACCGATTATATTCATTTTACGAAAGAGATTTTAGCGATATAGGAAAAAACGGGTGTGAGGGAAAGTATTCACGCCCATTTTTCATTTTTGCAACAGGGAAACCGATGGCTCTAATCTCTCTGGATATTTATTTTTATCGAAGTAACTTCTCCATAATCTAAACAAACGATATACACTTTCTCAGATTTCCATAATCATTTTTTTATTTAAAGGGTGAAGATTGATCTAATCTGTTGCTTGAAATAAAGGAAAGACCTCCGCTCCGCAAATTTTACACTCCTCATTGAAAAAATCCATTTGTATTCCTTCATCTATTTATTTTTATATGTAGCTTGTGGGTAATAGGTTTCAATGGATTACTATTGATATTTAATAAAAACCGATTTAAAATGAATATATGAATAAAAAAAATAAATATTCATATGTATAGGAGTGGGAACAAATGCCAAGGGGTTTTAATGAACAGGAGAAACAAAAAATATTTGAAACATTAATAGATGAAGGGAAGCGATTATTTAGTCGTTTTGGTCTTAAAAAGACGAGTGTAGGCGAATTAGCAAAAGCGGCAGGAATAGCACCAGGTTCTTTTTATACCTTTTTTGACTCCAAAGAAGCACTCTTTTTTGAAATTATGGAAAAAGAAGAAGACAAAATAAGAAGCCGGTTTATTCAACTTGATTTAACTAGAGAAGCAGATATAAAGGAATCGCTGAAAAGGTTTCTTTTTCAAATGTTATCAATGGTCGAGGAAAATGAGTTATTTAGACAGCTTTTACTAGATAAAAATTATGATGCATTACTTAGGAAATTACCACCGCAAAAATTAGAAGAGCATTTGCATAGAGATTCAGATTCGATTGGAGTGATCTTATCTAAATGGAAGGAAATAGGGATTGCGCAAGGGATAGAGGAGGATGCTATAGCGGGATTATTTCGAGCGTTATTTACCATAAGTCTTCATAAACAGGAAGTTGGAGAAGAAATTTACCCAAAAACGATGGAATTGTTAATGGATTTAATAGTTGAGGGATTAATAAAGAAGGGGGAGTAAAGGAATGGGAGAATACATCATCTATACCGATCAGCTTTCAAAAAGTTATCAAAACCTCCAAGTCGTCAATCAAGTTTCTTTACGAGTGAAAAAGGGAGAAATATATGGGTTTTTAGGATTGAATGGTGCTGGGAAATCGACAACTATACGTATGCTCTTAGGAATGATTCAACCTACTTCCGGCTCTTGTTTTATTAATGGAAAAAAAGTAAGTGCTGGTAATAATCAGTTATGGAAGCAGGTAGGATATATGGTGGAAACTCCTTTTGCCTATCCAGAGCTAACCGTTCGGGAAAATTTAGAGATTTTTCGAAAGCTACACCAAATTAATGCCTCGGCTGTTACGAGCGTAATAGAACGGTTAAATCTAACCTCTTTTGCCGATAAAAAAGCCAAGCATTTATCGATGGGAAATGCACAGCGACTTGGGATTGCAAAGGCACTCCTTCATGAACCGCCCGTATTATTATTAGATGAACCGACAAATGGCTTGGATCCTTCTGGAATTGTAGAAATTAGAGAATTATTATTAGAGCTTGCTAATAAGGGGACAACTGTCTTTATTTCCAGTCATATTCTTGGAGAAATCGCTAAAATTGCTACGAAAATAGGAATTATTCATCATGGGAGATTAATTCAAGAGTTAACGAAAGAGCAATTAGAACAAAACAGAATCACAAAACTAATGGTAAAGACACGAGATCGAAAGAATACTGTAAGCTTCCTAAATTCTCTTGGATATATTGTAAGAGAGAATGAGAACGGAGCAATGGAAATAATAGACAGAGAGGCAATGAAAAAGCCCGATGAATTAGTAAGCAAATTAGTTCATGCAAATTATGCACCAACGATGGTACTCGTAGAAGAAGAGGATTTAGAATCGTATTTTTTACGAGTAATTGGAGAAAATGGAGGCCTTGAAAATGAAGCAATTATATAATGTTGTTTCTACTGAACTGCTAAAATCTCGAAAATCAAAAGTAATGTGGATTATCTCGCTCGCTTTTACGATTTTACCGATAATGGCTGGATTTTTTATGTTTGTATTAAAGGATCCAGTTTTTGCTCAAAAGGCTGGTTTGTTAGGTGCAAAAGCTCAGCTTGCTGGAACGGCTGATTGGCAATCCTATTTAAACTTACTTGCACAAGGAATTGCGATTGGTGGTCTGTTTGTATTTGGCTTTATGTTTAGTTGGATTTTTGGAAGAGAGTATACAGAGCGAACCGTTAAGGACTTATTGGCATTACCTTTTTCTCGTACGTATATTCCAATCGCTAAGTTTATAACTGTTGTGATATGGTCATTTCTTGTATCTATATGGGTAATTGGATTCGGATTTGTCATCGGACATTTTATTGGTCTTGAACAATGGTCGACAGGTGTTTTGGAGCATGGCTTATATGTCCTGGTTATTACTTCTTTATTAACCATTCTTGTTAGTACACCAGTAGCGTTATTTGCATGTTACGGAAAGGGATATTTAGCACCATTAGGCTTTGTTATTATTACGATCATTTTTGCACAGATTATAAGTACAGTAGGGTATGGAAGTTTTTTCCCTTGGGCAGTTCCTGCTTTATTTAGTAATATTTTGGCAGATACACCACTAGAAGGAAGAAGCTTTTTACTACTTATTTTTACAGGAATAATTGGGATATTATCAACGCTTGGATATTGGCGATTTGCAGATCAAAATGGATAGAGATTTTGCAAGAAAGAGGCTGGGACAAAACTAAATAGCCAGTCTGTAAAGACGAACAATTCTTAATTTAGCTCTTAAATAAAGGCTACTTTTTCATGCTAGTTATTTATGATTTTAAATATAGTCAGTGTAAAACTAATTCGTTTTTAAAGATTGTTTTTCTATAACTATTATGGAAATAGAAAAAATTAATTAATTAGAAAGACGGAGCAGCCTGAATACACGTAGACTCCTATGGGAGCTGCGAGAAAGTCCGAGACCCTGCAGGAGCGTGAGCAGTGAAGCGGCTCGGCGCTCGCCCCATGGAAAGCGAAGTGTATTTTAGGCTGCGGATAATAACACCATCTTTACGGAAACAGCCTTTTATAACCGAAACAAACCCGAACAATCATATGGAATTTGATATGCTCCCAATAAAGTAGACAGATGAAATAGTAAAAAATCTGTTTAACTTTATTGGGGGCTTTTTCATGGCGAAAAATGCATATTCAGCGCAAGAGAAATTTGAAATAATTATGGCTTATGTGGACAGACAAACTTCAATTTCAGACTTCTGTCAACAATATGGCATTTCAACAAGAGCTCTACACGATTGGCTTTATCTATTTCAGACCTATGGAACGTCTGGACTTCAAGCTTCTAGTGGATGGAAACGGTATACCAAAGAGGTAAAAACTGCTGCAGTACTTGATTATCTTTCAGGGGGCTATTCTCTGATTGAGATTACACATAAATATGAAATATCCAGTCGTTCGGTGTTGAAAGATTGGATAAAGAAGTATAATGATCATAGAGAATTAAAAGAGACGAAAAGGATGAACAACTCTATGATTAAAGGTCGGTCTACCACACAAGAAGAGCGTTTGGAAATCGTTATGTACAGCTTACAGAACGGCAAAAATTATCAACAGACATCGACACAGTTCAATGTTTCCTATCAACAGGTTTATCAATGGGTGAGAAAGTATGAGGAACACGGAGAAGAAGGTCTAATAGATAAGAGAGGCCAACGTAAGTCAGAACCAGAGTTAACTCCAGAAGAGAAGATCCAGCGTGAAATGAAACGGTTGGAGAGAGAGAATGAGCGCCTTCGGGCTGAGAATGCATTCTTAAAAAAGTTGGAGGAACTCGAAAGGAGGCGTTTAAAGAAACGTCCTTAAGCCAAATTCGATTGACCGATAAATATGTAGTCATTCAGGAACTTCATGAGAAAGAGAAATTCTCCATTGTGCTATTATGCGAAATTGGGAAAATTCAACGTTCTTCCTATTATAAATGGCTTAATCGTACCCCTTCCGAGAATGAAAAGTTGAATGAGCTAGAACAATCGTTGCCCCTTTTGCTGGGTCCATCATTGACAGGTATCCTCGTAAAGTGATTGCAATTACGGCGCAAACTGTTTCCGCTATTTCAATCGGTGGATTACTACTTTATAGCATCACGATGGGATTATCTTTACCTGCTATTTATACAACATCCTGTATCCTGTCCATTACCTCTATGTTTGCCAGCAATGCTTTTACTTCATCATTAACCGGATTAATTGATGAAGCTCGCATCCAGAAAGCATCTTCTTTAAATCAAATTGCTATTTCCATTGCGCAAATCGCAAGTCCAGCTATCGGTGGAATATTATTTGGCCTAGTTTCCATGTCCGTGTTTTTAACGATCTATCTTATTGCGTCATTGATTGCTGTTATACTCGATTCGACCATGAATTTTACCCTTTTTGAAAAAGAACGAGAGCATCAAGAGAAGAAAGAATCGGTTTTTGAAAGTTTAAAAGAAGGCTTAAACTATGTAAGGCTTCAGCCATTATTGATGGCGATCATCAGTATTAGCTTGATTGTTAATTTTATTTTTACAGCATTTAATGTTGGGTTCCCTTTTATTGTTAATACAAAGCTACAAATGCCATCCGTGCAGTTTGGGATTGTAGAAGGAGCATTTGCAGTTGGGACGCTCCTTCTCTCTATCTATCTTTCTTTTGGAAAGGAATTTAAACAGCCTTTATCAGTCAGTAGAATGGGAATAATTACTTTAGGATTATTAGTAATTGCGGCGGCTGTTCCAATGCTTATTCCATTTTCGTCTTCGTCTGTTTTTATCTATTATTTCGCACTTATGTTTATATTTGGAGCGGTCAATATTTTGGTGAATATTCCAATCATGGTGCTTATGCAAAAGAAAATTGCCAGTGAATACAAAGGAAGAGTTTTTACAATTTTAGAGACATTTGCAATGGGGATGATGCCAGTTGGCACCTTATTATTTGGAGTATTATATGATTACGTAGCAGCACAGTGGGTTCTAATCGTGGCTGGATGTACGTTAATTGTTTCTGTATTAATATTAGCAAGGCCATCTGTAATGGAAAAAGCAAATACATCGAAGTCAAATGCATCGATTGCTAAAGAGAAAGCTACTTCCGTTTGAAGAATCTCGAGAAGTACCATCTGTTACTTTAATGAAGAAAAGCAACAAGAAAAGGTAACGGAGAGGGCATCTCAGTGCCCAAAAAGAAGAAAAATACTGGACTAAGGTAACAGAGAATGGATCTCTATGCCCAAAAAGAGAAAAAGCACTGATCTAAGGTAACAGAGAAGCAGTCTCCGTTACCTAAAAGAAGAAAAACGGCAGTCAAAGGTAACAGAGAAGCAATCTCAGTGCCCCAAAAGAAGAAAAACACTGGTCAAAGGTAACAGAGAATGGATCTCTATGTCCCGGAAAAAGAAACACACCGAACAAAGGTAACAGAATAGTGACTTTATGTAATAAAGTAATTCTGAACATCCCCCAAGCTTGCAACAATTAACAAAAAATAAATTACAAGAAAATATATCAACCCATGAAGCTGGGACATAAGTATTTCAACTAACAATAAACACGAACTATAATGCGATTAGTCTACATTATAGTTCGTGTTTATTGTTTAGATAAAGGTTTAAAAACGAAGTGGAATGGAGCGGAGGACGCTCGACTCCTGCGGGAAATAGAGACGCTTTAGACCCCGCAGCGCATGCGAGGAGGGTACTGAAAAAGTATAGTTTCTCCAAATTAAATAAGTATTTATTTATTTGAAAGCGAATATAAAGTTGGTTTGGAGAGGCGACAGCTCGACTCCTATGGGAGCTGCGAGAAAGTCCGAGACCCTGCAGGAACGCAGTGACGAAGCGGCTCGGCGCTCGCCCCATGGAAAGCGAGCTGTCGCCTCGGAAAACATATGAAATACCCGAATTTAAAAGTCGGCCACCAACAATTATGATTATATTGCAGTTTTTCAGTGGTCTTGCATGCGAGGCTCAGCTTCCTCCCCGGCGCATCGTGCGTCTGTAGCGCAATGGAACGACTTAGTTTTTACACTTAACTCTATTTAAAAACATAGATAAAGTATCTTTATTTAAGAGCTAAATTAAAGATTGTTCGTCTTTAAAGACTAGTTATTTAGTTTTGTCCCAGCCTCTTCTAATGAAAAAATATAGATTAATAGGAGATAATGAACATTCTAGTTATAATAAAGAAGATAACCGATTATATTAGATTAATTAAACGAACTTAAAGGTAAAGCAGAGGTAATGTACTTATGGATAAAAAGTTAAAAGAGGCAATAAATGAAGAATATCGATCGGCAGAGCATAAGGCTGTCCGGTATTTTGAAGCCCTTCAAAATCAGTTAACGGATCAGTCTTATGTGTCACGCTTAATAAATGACTTTCAAACTTGGAAGATAAACCATATTCATTCTCCTTCCATCTTATCTTATTTTTCCCGAAAAAAAAGAAAACCGAACATAAAAGGGTATCGTCCCTATATAGAGTGGCTGAACTATTCAGGCAAATTAGATGATTATTTGAATAGAAGTATTTCATATCTATATATGCGTGATTTAGGAAAGACACTTTCATCACAACCAACTATCGATAGAATAGAGGAAGTCGTCCACCATGTGAAATTGAACCTTTTGAAGAAAGATGCAAAGGATGACGGTTTTGGTGTATCTAGTCTGTACAAACTTGCTAAAAAAGAAGCAGTGGAACATACGATGATTTTTGTACTAGAAAAATTGAAACGAGTAACAGCGCATATCCCGAATGGAATGAGTGTGGAACATGCCCAACGGAAAATCCTAAAAATCCTTGCAGGGGTCTTAATGCATGAATTGGAAGAAAGACGAGGCATTGAGCTAGCAGACCAAGAACGTAAGTGTCGATTAGAGAAAGCAATAAAACTAGGTTTTTATTATGGAATAACGTATCCCTTAATTGATGATTTGCTGGATGCAAAAATTTTATCAATGGATGAGGAAAAACAGTATTCTACGTTAATTCGAACTACATTAGAAACGGGAAAAGTACCGGCATTAGACAACTGGCATGGGGATAATAAAGAGGTTATATTATTCATCCATAGCGAGCTTAAAGAAGCGTTCGAATATATGAAGCTACAGCATGATGATAGAACATGGAAATTATTTTTAAAACAAGCTTATATCTTTTTCCATTCACAAGAGGTCGATAGGGAAAAGGTGTTAACCAATAGCACTTATTCTAATGAAGAAATTTATATTCCAGTAATCCTTAAATCTTCCGCTTCCAGGCAGATTGTCCGGTCGTTAATGAATGCTCCTGAGGATGAAGGCTATGATAAACGAACCTTTTATTATGGTATTTATAATCAGCTTGCAGATGATTTGGCGGATATGTTTGATGATAAAAAAGACGGGGCTGTAACACCTTATACGTATTATCTAACTTATCACACAACTAGAATAGATTTAATAAATCCTTTTGAAATGTATTGGACAGTCATTTCCTATTTAATTCATGATGTCTATCAATCGGATTTCAAAACAAAGGAAATCATACTGGATCGGGCGATTAATGGGTTAAAGCGGTTAAAAGAAAAATTAGGCGAACAGAAATATAGTGATTTAATGGGGATATTAACAAAAAGAATGTCTACCTTTAATCGAGTCCTACAGCAAATGGTTGAAAAGGCAGATGATGTAGACTTTTTTGATAAGCTGCTTCGTGACCAGATGATTTCCGTATTAAAGGAAAATCGACGAGAGCAGGAAGAATTTTCCGAAATGGTTAAGTCTATACGTTCCCCTATAGATAAGATGCTGCCAATCTCAGAAAATGCAAAACTTAAGAAGGATATCGTGACTGAAGCAGCAAATTATAGCTTACAAGGAGATGGGAAAAGAATCCGCCCGATTATCACATGGTTTATCGGCGTGAAGGAATTTGAGCTGGATAATGCCCAAATCGTCCCATTATTGCGGTCGGTAGAGTATATGCATACAGCCTCGCTTATTTTTGACGATTTGCCTTTCCAAGATAATGCAGCGATGAGAAGAGGACGACCGACTTTACATGAGGTGTACGATATTGCAACAGCTGAATTAACGGGACTTTTTCTCACACAGAAGGCAATGGAAGAACAGGCTAGTTTACACGCTTTTGATTCACAGAGTGTATTAAAACTTATTCAATATACAACGAAAACTACTGCAGATATGTGTAAGGGGCAGTTGATGGACTTAGAATCGAGAGGAAAACAATTATCTCTTCAAGAACTGAATACCCTTTGTTTTTATAAAACAGGGATCGGATTTGAGGCGGCTCTTCTTATGCCCGCCATTTTAGCCGATGCTTCTAAAGAAGTCATAGATTTATTAAAGAATTATGCTTACCATGCTGGGATTGCTTTTCAAATAAAGGACGATTTACTAGATGTAGAAGGAGAGCAAAAAACGTTAGGAAAGAAAGCGGGAATGGACAAAGACAATGGTACCTCTACATTTGTGACCGTGTTAGGTTTGGAAGGTGCTCGAAAGGAAATGTGGGAGCATTATTGTATGGCATTAGATATAGTAGAATTGTTACCAAAGAAGACCAACTTTTTAAAGTTCTTAGTAGATTATATGATAAACCGAACTCGGTAATAATGGATGAAGAAGTTTGATATGGAGGAGAATTCGCGATGAAAATCACTTTTTTAGGAAAATATGGTGGTTACCCTGGGAAGGAAAGTCCTACTTCTTCCTTCTTATTAGAATTTGAAGGATTTCATTTATTAGTGGATTGTGGGAGTGGCGTGTTATCGAAGGTTCAATCTTATGTTGACTTAAAGGATTTAGATGCATGTATTCTTTCCCATTATCACCATGATCATATCGCTGATGTTGGTTGTCTCCAATATGCAATGTTAGTGGAGAATAAACTTGGAAAACGTATAGAGCCCTTCCCAATCTATGGCCATAAAAGGGATTCTAAATTTGATGAACTCACCCATGATGTCTATACCGAAGGACGGGAAATTTCTGTTGATAGATCGATTGCCATTGGACCATTCAACCTATCCTTTTGTGAAACGATGCATCCAGTATATTGCTTGGCGATGAAAATCCAAGCAAATGGAAAGACCATTCTTTACACCGCAGATACAGAGTGGAAGGAGGAGCTAATCTCTTTTGCGAGGAATGCAGATGTTTTAATAAGTGAAGCTAGTATATATAAGGAACAATTTGGAGTGGTTAAAGGTCATCTTACAGGAGAAGAAGCAGGAAAACTCGCGAAACAAGCGGAAGTAAAACAGCTCTTTTTGACACATCTTCCCCAATATGGTGACCAGGAAAAGCTAGTGGAAGAAGCAAAAAATGTTTATGGCGGTCCTGTTCAGTTGGTATATCCAGTTTTAGAGATATTCATAAATTAATTAAAAAAGTGTTGGTTTCATTTAAACGAAATCAACACTTTTTTTAGCTGCAGGGGAACAAGTATAAATCATATTAACAAATTCAAACTCTCCGCCATTTGTCGATTGGATAAACGTAGTTGTTTCTTTAAATCCTGCTTTCCTATAAACCTTAATAGCACGCTTATTAAATGTTGCAACCGCCAAGCTGATAAAGGAAGGGGAAAAATGCTCTTTTATATAATTCATTCCAGTTGTTAAAAATGTATATCCTGCTCCTTGGCCCGTTAAATCAGGTCTTAAACCAAGGCCAATATCGATTGTATCGTTTTCTGCTTTGTTTATACTAAAAAAACCGATGAGTTGATTCTCTTCTGTAACAGCATAAATTGATTCATTTCTCTGATCACTATCAAGAAACTCAGCTAAATCCTCTTCATCTGCCTCCATGTTATAAAATTCATAAATTCCATCATAATGCCATTGATAAGCAATTTCTTCTGCTTGTTCTTGTGTAATAAGTTGAAAGTGAAACATGATTGTTGGCTCCTTTTTAGGAAAATTATATCATATCAAAATAATTTGATAAAATAGTAGATTCTTCTTCTCTGGAGAATTTGAACAGGCTATACTAGAGAAAAGGTGAAGGGGGTAGAAGAGACCGTGAAAACAGAAAGTAGTATCCCGTATTATATAGAAGAAATAACTATTTTAGATGTACAGAAAGCCCTGGAGACTGGTGCGATAACTTCAGTAGAGCTGACCAAGCAATATTTAGATCGAATCGCATCATTTGATCCTACATTATGCTCAATAAGGGAAATAAACCCTGATGCATTAGAAATTGCCGCAGATCTAGATGAAAAAAGGAAGGAATTCCAGCAAGTAGGACCACTTTATGGAATCCCTGTTATTATAAAGGACAATATTGATACAAATGATTCGATGGCGACCACTGCTGGCTCGATTGCATTAGAACATAATTTTGCTAAAGAGGACGCTTTTATTGTTAAAAAGCTTCGAGAAGCAGGAGCCGTTATTATTGGAAAGGCTAATCTTTCCGAATTTGCTAATTTTATTACGGAATTACATATGCCTAATGGCTATAGCTCTTTAGGGGGACAGGTCATGAATCCATATGGTCCTGGTGTTTGGGATGTAGGTGGTTCAAGCTCGGGAACTGGTGCAAGCATTGCTGCTAATTTTGCAGTGGTTGGGATAGGAACTGAAACATCTGGCTCCATTCTTAGTCCTGCTAGTAATAATTCACTTGTTGGAATTAAACCTACTCTTGGTCTCGTTAGCCGTACTGGAATTATCCCACTAGCTCACAGTCAGGATACGGCAGGACCAATGACAAGAACCGTTCGTGATGCAGCAATTCTTTTAGGGATCATTGCTGGTGTTGATGAAAAAGATGAAGTGACAAAAACAAGTATCGGGCAGCCAAGTGATTACACGGCTTTTTTAAAAACAGATGGACTACAAGGGAAAAGAATTGGGATCGATCGTTCCTTCTTTCCAGAAGAGGAAGAGGAGGTAGCTCTGTTTCAAAAAGCGATGGAAGAATTAACAAAGCAAGGGGCTGTTTTGCTAGATGTTACCATTCCCCATGAAAAATTCGATTCTATTGTTCTCTACCATGAATTTAAATATGGCATAGATAACTACTTACATAAACTTTCTGAAGAAGTTCCTGTTCATTCATTAAGCGAGGTTATAGAATTTAATAAAAAGCATCCAGACCTGATTAAATTTGGGCAGACGATTCTTGAGTATTGTGAAACATTAAATGGGGATTTGGAAGATGCAAAGTATAAAGAGCATCGGGAAACGGATGTTAGACTTTCTACTACAGAGGGAATCGACATAACGATGAAAGAAAATCAATTGGATGCTTTAGTATTTGCGAAATATTTAGGCTGTGTGCTGCCTGCAAAAGCTGGATACCCATCTATTACTGTTCCAGCAGGCTATACACCAAAAGGAAAGCCAATGGGGATAACATTCTCAGGATTAGCTTATAGTGAACCTAGTTTAATAGAAATGGCTTATAGCTATGAACAAGCAACAAAGCATCGAGTCCCACCGGTATTGGATAAAGGCAACTAAGTAGGGAAGCAGTGTATATATGTACACTGCTTATTTGGCATAAGCTTCGTTATGGGACAATATATTATATTAATAAGAAGAATCAGCTTGAGATTAATAAGCCTAAATAGTTTAATCTAGATTGATGTTCTCATATAAGATATAATGAAAATAAAAAGAAAGCTCTTACATTTGACTGACGCAACCAAAAAAATGACGTTAGAATAAACCCGTCTAGTTGGAAGTTTCCATACTAGTGGTATGTTAGTGAAATAGTAGGAATTCATGTTTTGAGGAGGAAAAGGAATTGTCTTTAACACGTGCGCTGGTAGGTATATTTAAAAGTTTTGAAGAAACAAAGGAACAGCCTAAGGTTCCTGAATTAAAGACTCGCTATTATAAAAAAAGTCGTGACCGCTTAATGGAAACGATAAAAAATGTAGTAGAAAGAAAAATGTCGAATTGGGATTTAAAAAAAATTGATATGGATCGTGGTGAAATCGTATTAAGCAAAGGATCTAGCTTAATGATTATAACCGTTTATAAACTAGCTGGGATGCAATCGGCAATTGATATATATTGTTCAAAGGAAGGAGCTTTAGGGGATTTCGGCTCCAGCTATAAATATATACAGCAATTTTTTAAAGCACTTCATACGGAAATTCAGCCAGAAAAAGGGTGAGATTTAAGCTAAACGTTCGTCGATGTTGAAAAAGGATGGGAGTGTATGGAATGAAAATTGTTCTTACAGGGGCTAATCGGGGATTAGGAATGCATCTTGCTAGAACTGCTTTGGAAAGAGGTCATACAGTACTTGCGGGTGTGCGAACGGGTGTAGAAGATTCACCTATAAATCGATTGGAAAAACAATATCCAGACAATGTTTATACATATTTTCTCGATGTTACAAACGAAGAGTCGATTGCAAAAGCAGCTGAACTAGCAGCAAAAGATGTTGGTTCTATTGATGGAATTATTAATAATGCAGGAGTCCTAACAGAACGGGGAAAGCCAATAGAAGAGCTGGATTTTGATCATGTTCAGTTTACGATGAATGTCAATGTATTAGGACCGATGAGAATAATGAAACATTTTCTACCACTTTTATATAAGGGGAAAAAACAGGCGATTATCAATATCTCTTCAGAAGCCGGAAGTATACATAATGCCTATGGTGGAGACTTTCCATATGGAATTTCGAAAGCAGCCCTAAATATGTTTACCGTTCAATTATCAAGCTATGTAAAAGACAAAGACATTGCCGTATATGCTGTCCATCCTGGCTGGATTAAAACAGATATGGGTGGGGACAATGCAACAGGTTATCCTGAAGAGTCAGCAAATGGTATCCTTGATATTTTAGAAGGAAAGCTAGACATAACTAGCGAACTAGGATTTATTGATTTTACTGGGAAAGAAATGAAAATTTAATAGATAGGTAGGGGAAGAATCAGAATTATCTTGCATGGAGCAAAGATTTTCTGATTCTTTTTTGTATGAACAGGACAGCTTCCTAAAGGTGTTATTGACTAAAATGAAAAAGAAAAAATCCCCACAGATGGAAGTTACCGATTATAATAGAAATATTATTTAAAATTTTCAGTTGATTTATAAGGAAGGAGTATTTGATGAATAACGAAGAATTAATAACGATGCAACAGTTAAATAAATCCCATATGAATGACTTGCTTTCCTTAGCTACTATCGTTGGCTGGGATTATGACTTGGAAGAAATCCAAACTTTACTTTTTTCCGGTACTATGTTTGGTCACATAACGTTAGAGAAGACTGTAATATCCTGTGCTGCTATTATTCCTTATGGAGCTAGGCTAGCATCTATCGGCATGGTAATTGTTCACCCAAACTATCGAGGAAGAGGACTAGCGAAAGCGTTGCTGATTCATTGTATGAACCAAGTGCCAAGAAATATGGCACTTATGTTAATTGCTACAAAAGAAGGCAGACCTGTTTATGAAAAATTATCGTTTAAGGAATATAGCCATGTAACAAAGCTTCTTGGGGAAGGTAAGCAAATGAAGCTAGTAGAATTAGATGGCTATACCATACATCCATTGGAGAAAACAGATTTAGAAGAAATGCTTGTATTAGATCAAGCTGCATTTGGAAGTTCAAGAGTGTTGTTTCTAGAGAACAGAATTAAACAGGCGAAAGACTCACTTGTATTAAAGAATAGAAAAGGGGTAATTGTCGGATATGCTCTTACTGTAAAAAAACCTAGTAATCTAGTTATCGGTCCGATCGTAGCACAAGATGATGAACAGGCAATTCTCCTTATTCAGACAATCATTGCAAACAATCCGGGAAGCATAAGAATAGATGTAGTGGAAGGAAAAAACAAAGTAATAGAAGATCTGCAAAAGCTAGGGTTTCAAATAGCAAATCGCCCTCCAGTAATGGTTAAAAATATCGAAGCATTCGCCAAAAGAAATAATTGCTTATATGCGATTGCAGCACAGGCTTATGGATAATAGTTGATGGGCAAATAAGAAAGAGGTTATTTTCATGAGTATTAAATTAGAAGAACTATTAAAACTTCCATCCTTGCGTGAAGCTAAAGTAGTTGCAGGGAAAGAAGGGCTAGCGAAGCTTGTTTCGTCTATTTCTGTTTTAGAATATACGGAAGTCGATTCTTTAAAGGAAGATTTGTTTAATAATGATGAATTTTATGGCAGTGAAATTGTCATTTCCGCTTTGATTATGATTAAAGATGATGTAGAGGCACAATGTAGAACAATCGAACATTTGCATAAAGTTGGAGAAATAGGATTAATTTTATACTATGTTGGCGTCTTTTTGCCGAAAATTGAGGAAAGAGTCATCCGATTGGCAGATAGACTTGGTTTTACCTTAATTGTTATGCCAGAAAAGGAAATGTCGTTAAGATACAGTGAGGTTATTTATGAGGTTATTGAAGCAATTGTTAAGAACGATTTGGCTTCTACTAGTTTTGTAAGCGAAATGGTTGAACAAATTTCTGGAGTGCCTCTTCAGCAAAGAAATATGGATACAGTACTGAAAATATTAGCTGACCGGACACGATCCTCCCTTGTTTTAGCAAATAAAAATAATCAGGTTATCCATGCTGTTACGTGGCCAAGAACAAGTACAATGGATATCTTTCGAACTGTTGAACAATACAAAGATATGGTTATCGATGCAGTGTATAGGGAAGAAAGAGATTCACTGCAACCTTTATTCATTTCAAAAAAGGTAATTGCACAAGAAGGAATCGCTTCCATGAATTTATATATTATTAAGGAAAAAGATTCATTCGAGCGTGAGACTGCTATTCAATTAGCAGAAGTAGTACAAGTATTTATTAATCTATGGGGAAAGCATTATGATGAAATCAGTACAGCAGAATTAATGAAAGCAATAATGAATGATGAAAGTGTAAAAATGCGGAGACTGGCAAATATATTGAATATAGATGTATCATCTATTCAAATGATGTGGCTAATGGAAGTAGATAATAATTTTGGTGCAGAAAAACAACTCCAGAAAGTGAGAGAATTTATTAGGCAGAATTTTCATGTCTCTTTAATTGATTTTTATCATCAAACACTCGTTATTTTATTAGATAATTCTGCTATACAAGAGGATTCCTTCCAATCTGCTAATCGATTACTAGATTGTCTAAAGGAAGACGAACAAACATTTACTATAACAATCTGTCAGAATATGAACAATACAACAGATGTGCAGCAGGCATATTTAACTTGTAGTGAATATACAAAGATGGCGAAAATTATATACCCTTATAAAAAGATTTTTTCACTTCAAGAAATTAACTTTGCAGCAGATTGTTATCATTTAATTAATGGGGGGGAACTGGCGATCGATAAAGCCCTTCAGCCGCTTTCTCCTATTATGGAACAGGCTAACCAACAAGCGGAAGATCTTTTAAGTACACTTTCGGTTTATCTATTAGAAGGGAATAGTCGCTTTCAAGAAACTGCAGATATTCTATATTTACATAAGAATACGATTAAATATCGTATCCAAAGGTTAGCAGAAATTCTTCAATATCCTGTTACAAAAACCCCTGAAATTTTTCAACTATATAAGGCAGTTGCCGTTTATCGAATGTTAACGCAGCTAAAAGAGCAGTAATATAGAAAAGAGTATTTTTTGTTCATTTAAACAAAAAATGCTCTTTTTATTTTTCTGTTCAGCTAAATACATACGGAAGAGTTATCGTTATAATTAGCAATAATTAAATAAAGGAGGCATAAACATGAGTGATAAAAGAGATGGGAATCAAGAAACACAATCTTGGCAGAGTTTGGCTTTTTTGTGGACAGGCTCGATGATCTGTGTACCTAGTCTATTGATTGGGGGAACATTAGTAAGTGGGATGCCCTTATGGGAAGCAATACTTGTTGGATTATTAGGCTATGGAATTATTGTTATATTAATGATATTTCAAGGAATACAAAGTAGTGATGTACATAAGCCTACAGTTAGTGTAGCCTCCCAGGTTTTTGGAGAACAGGGATCAAAGAAAATTATTTCCATAATCCTTGCAATAGCATGCCTGGGATGGTTCGGAATACAAGCAAATGTATGTGGCGTAGCCTTTTCACAATTTTTAAGTGTATATGGGGTGAGTCTGCCAGTACCAGTTTCTTCTCTTATTTGGGGAGTGATTATGCTTCTATCAGCAATCTATGGAATTAAAATACTGAATATTCTCAATTATATTGCGGTGCCAATTTTACTTGCTGTTTGTATCTATGCAGTAACGGTTTCCTTAATGGGTAACGGGGTGAATCAGATTTCTACTTATATTCCTACTGGTTCCATGTCCTTCTTATCTGGTCTGTCGATTACAATTGGTTCTTTTGCATTAGGAGCAGTTATCGCTGGTGATTATTCTCAATATGCGAAATCACGAAAAGATGTTAGCAAGGCTGCACTGATTGGCATTTTGCCTTCTGGTGTTTTAATGATAACAGTAGGTGCGATTTTAACTCTTACAGCTGGATCGGCGGATATCACTAGCGTTTTCACTGAATTAGGCTTACCTATTTTAGGGATTATCGCACTAGTTTTAGCAACATGGACAACGAATGCAGTAAATGCTTTTTCTGGAGGGATTGCCATAATAAATGTGTTTAATATTTCCAAGGAGAAAGAACGGATGGCAGTAGCCATTGCAGGTGCAGTAGGAACACTTTTGGCAGTTGTCGGAATTCTAGATTATTTTGTTCCAATTATGTCTGTTCTTTCTGCAATGATTCCTCCTGTTGCGGGAGTGATGATTGCAAATTATTGGGTGATTCATAAAGGGGATAAAACGAAATGGACTAGTATAAAAGGAGTGAATTCACTAGGCGTAATATCTTGGCTAATTGGTGCAGCTATTGCAGGCATTCCAGTTATTTTTTCCTTTTTCCCTAGTTTGCCACAGTTTCCAAATCAACCATTGATTGGCATGGTTATTTCCTTTGTGCTTTATCTAGTTGCAAGGAATATTATCATACAAAAACAAGTGTCGATTAATCAATAAATTGAACAACTGGAGGTAGCAACATGCGATATCTAAATGAGGAAGCAATTGAAAATATAGCAGTAGGGGCAGCATTTTTAGGTACTGGCGGCGGAGGGGATCCATATATCGGAAAGATGATGGCTCTTTCAGCAATAAAAGCAAATGGTCCTGTCCAATTATTGTCGCCTGAAGAAGTAGAAAATGATGACTTTTTTATCCCAGCAGCAATGATGGGGGCACCATCTGTTTTGATTGAGAAATTTCCAAAAGGTGATGAATTCGTCCGTGTATTTCAAAAACTAGGTCAATATTTAAATAAAGAAGTAAAGGGAACATTTCCGATGGAAGCTGGTGGAGTCAATTCAATGATTCCTATAGTAGTTGCTGCACAGTTAGGTTTGCCGCTAATTGATTGTGACGGAATGGGGAGAGCATTCCCAGAACTACAAATGGTAACCTTTCATCTAAATGGTGTTTCTTCTACTCCAATGGCTATTACAGATGAAAAAGGGAATATCGGTATTATGGAAACAATTGATAATAAATGGACAGAGCGAATTGCAAGAGTAGCGACCGTTGAGATGGGAGCAAGCTCCTTAGTAAGTATCTATCCTTGTACAGGGGAACAGTTGAAAAAATATAGTGTGAAAAATATCATCACCTTGTCAGAAAAAATCGGACAAATTATTCGCTCCAATCGTGACGATGAATCGGGTAAATTAAGAGAACTATTAGAAATTACGAATGGCTATCATTTGTTTGACGGGAAAATTATTGATGTGGATCGCAATACAATGGGAGGATTTAATAGAGGCTGTGTAACGCTTGATGGTTTAGAAAACTACTTAGGAGAAAATGTGCAAGTGTTTTTTCAAAATGAAAATTTAGTAGCTCAAAAGAATGGAAAACCTCTTGCGATGACACCTGATCTAATTTGTTTAGTAGATTTAGAGACGTTGAATCCTATTACAACAGAATCTTTAAAATATGGAAAAAGAGTGAGAGTGCTAGCATTGCCTTCTGATCCACAATGGCGATCAGAAAAGGGGATTGAAACGGTTGGACCAAAGTACTTTGGTTACGATCTTTCCTATACACCATTAGAGGAACTTGTGAGAAAGGAAGTGTAATAGATGTATAAAATTGGTATTGATGTGGGAGGAACAAATACAGATGCTGTTATTCTGGATGAAAAGTTAAACTTAATTCATCAAGTCAAAATGCCTACAAGTGAAGATATAGAGTTTGGAATTGTTTCTGCTTTAAAAAAGGTATTAGAAGAATCAGGAATTGATCGACAAAAAGTAACGCATGCGATGTTAGGAACTACCCAATGCACCAATGCAATTGTGGAAAGAAAAAAACTAGCAAAAGTAGGGGTCATTCGCCTAGGCTATCCAGCAACCGCCTCTGTCCTTCCTTATACAGCTTGGCCAGAAGAAATGGTAGCTGTATTATCGGGGGAGTATCGCTTGGCATGTGGGGGATATGAGTATGATGGACAGTTACTTTCTCCATTTTCCGAGGAAGAAATACGGGGCATCTTGAAAGAATGGAATGGGAAAGTGGAAGCAATAGCAGTTATTGGGGTCTTTTCTTCCTTAAAAAATGATCAGGAGCTTCGAGTTGCGGAGTTAGTGGAGGAAGTGATGGGAGAAACAACTCCCGTATCTTGTTCTTCCTTAATCGGTTCTGTAGGTTTAATTGAAAGAGAGAATGCAACGATATTGAATAGCGCCTTATTTAAGGTGATTGCAACGACAAGCAATGGTTTTGAAAATGCGTTAAAGGAAGAAGGAATAAATGATGCACAAGTATTCCTCTGCCAAAACGATGGAACATTAATGTCTATTGATTATGCTCGTAAATTTCCGATTTTAACAATTGCTTGTGGACCGACGAATAGTATCAGGGGTGCTTCTTACTTAGCAGGAATCAAAGATGCAATGGTTTTAGATGTTGGAGGAACTACATCCGATATTGGTGTACTAACAGGTGGATTTCCTCGTGAGTCTTCGCTTGCAGTGGATGTAGGTGGTGTCCGTACGAATTTCCGTATGCCTGATATTATATCCATTGGTTTAGGTGGGGGAAGTATTGTTCGAGAAGTAAATAATGAAGTAACGATTGGACCAGACAGTGTAGGGTATCGAATTACAGAAGAAGCTCTGGTATTTGGTGGTGACACGCTTACAACAACAGATATTGCTGTTCGCTTAGGAGCGGCAGAGGTGGGTAATCCAGAATTAGTAGCTCATATAGATGAAGTATTTGCCAAACAAGCCTTTGAAAAAATAGCTGTAATGACGGAAGAGGCTATTGATAAAATGAAAACGAGTAATAATGATGCTACTGTAGTTTTAGTAGGCGGTGGAAGCATTATTATTCCACGACATTTAAAAGGAGTGAAAGAAATCATTCATGATGAGAATGGTGCTGTGGCAAATGCGATTGGAGCATCTATTTCTCAAATAAGCGGACAATTTGAGCAAATATATATTTATTCCCAAATTTCTCGTGAGGATGCACGAAAAGATGCGGAAGATAGGGCTAGACAACAAGCAATTTTAGCAGGTGCAAAAGTAGATACGATTGAGCTTGTGGAAATAGAAGAAATTCCATTAGCTTATCATCCAGGCAATGCTACAAGACTACGAGTGAAAGTGGTAGGCGAACTAACCTAATTTGCATATTTAAACGAGACGAAGAAGTGTAGGGGAAGAGAAAATGATCTTAGTCATTTTCTCTTTCTGTTTATATGTGCAATTATATCTGACTTTAAATAAATCCTTTCTTTGTTGCCTACTTTAAGAGGGTCTAAAATTCCTTTTTTAACACATTCGTGGATATATTGCCGAGTGCATCCTAATAGCTCGGTAACTTCTGAGGTAGAAATTAATTCATTTTCTAAATATTTTCGTAGCTCCATATCATATTCAAATTGAATCATGATAATCGTTCCAATCTTTTCATAATATTTTATTTAGTAGTACTATTCCATACCCAAAAATAAACTAACTAACCATTCCTACTCAAAATGTAAATGGAGCTAAGCTTCCTGTTTCTCTCTTACTACTATGTAGAATTTTCCGAATAATAGACAACAATTTTGATGTTGTTGCTAACTTAATAAAGTATATATTTTCCAAGTGAAAATAGATATAATGAGGAGAGGCATTTTAAATGAAGAAAGCCAAAAAAATGGAGGCAAATATGTTCAAAAATAAGTTAGGTAAGATAAGATCTGGTTGGATTATTTTGTTAGCTTTATTGGCCACAATGATAGCGCAATTGATTCTTTCAGCCCCAGGTATGTTTATAGCTGTCATTATTGAATCTCAAATTAATCCTGATATTTCTGATGAAATGATTGATCAGGTATTAGATGGTTCTCCCCTCTCTCTTTTGTCTCAGGGAATAGGGATGGTCGGCGGTATCGCAATCTTGTTTCTTTTATGGAAGTTTGTTAATAAGAAGAGAATTTCAGAAATGGGATTTAAAAAGTTTTCTCCAGATTTTTTCACTGGTTTAGCCCTTGGTGCAGTGTCTATCGTCGTTATCTTTTTTATTCTATTATTCACAAAAAATATAGAGATGGCTAATTCAATTGGTTCTCCAGATTTTTCTGCCTACACGATAGCTTATCTTTTGTTTTTTATTTTAGTAGGGTTTTCAGAGGAACTAACATATAGAGGTTATATTATGACAACTCTTACTGATAACGGGAACTCTAAGTCTGTTGTGTATATCGTTTCAGCGCTAATTTTTGGTGTGGCTCATTTATTAAATCCTAATGTAGCGATCCTCGGAATTGTTAATATTTTTCTAGTAGGACTCTTGTTTGCCTATATGTATGATAAGACAAAAAGCCTATGGATGCCGATTGGCTATCATATAACGTGGAATTATTTCCAAGGAAATGTATTTGGCTTCCCAGTTAGTGGTACGACGCCATATGGTCTTTACGGAATCGATGTTTCCATGGGAAATGATTGGTTAACAGGTGGTTCTTTTGGTCTAGAAGGAGGCTTTCTTGCGACTGTAATGATTGCTTGTGGCTTTTTGGTAACCAACTTATATACAAAGAAAAGATTGGCATAGTGTTTATTTAAAGCATGTTTAGAGAAAAAGTAATATTCTAATAGAATAATTGGTGAATATACGTTATAATAAGTCGAGTTAAAACAATAGTATAGTAAAATCCGTATACTACGGTGGAGGTTCTAGCTACCCTCTTTAAAAAACTAAGAAAAACAGGACTGCTTTCTTAGTAGTGCTGTTTTTTCTATATGAAGGAGATTTTAGAAATGAAAAATGAAAAAGCGGTTGTTGTATTTAGTGGTGGTCAAGATAGCACTACCTGTCTATTTTGGGCAATGAAAAACTTCAAAGAAGTAGTGGCTGTAACGTTTGACTACAACCAAAGACATATTACAGAAATTGAATGTGCGAAGAAAATTACCGAAGAGCTTGGCATTAAGCATCATATTCTTGATATGTCCTTGCTAAATCAGCTTGCGCCAAATGCTTTAACGAGAGACGATATTGCGGTTGAAGAAGGAAAAGATGGAGCATTACCCTCCACATTTGTTCCTGGACGCAATTTATTATTTATGTCATTCGCGGGTGTGTTAGCAAGCCAGATTCAAGCAAAGCATATCGTAACTGGTGTTTGTGAAACAGACTTTAGTGGTTATCCTGACTGTCGTGACATTTTTATTAAGTCGTTGAATGTAACACTAAATCTATCAATGGATAATCAATTTGTAATTCATACTCCACTTATGTGGTTAAATAAAGCAGAAACTTGGGAGCTAGCAGATGAACTAGGAGCCTTTGATTTTGTTCGAGAAAAGACACTAACCTGTTATAACGGCATCATTGCAGATGGCTGTGGAGAGTGTCCTGCTTGTAAGCTACGTCAAAAGGGCTTGGATGAATATTTAGCTATTCGAAAGGGGCTATAATTATATGCATAACTTTCGAATTGTAGATAAACTGCAAAAGTTTGGGGAAGATATTTCTTCTAAGCAATTAAAATATCATCATAAACGTGTCATGGTGAGTAAAGAATTCACCTTTGATGCAGCACATCACTTGCATGCCTATGAAGGGAAATGCATGAATCTTCATGGACATACGTATAAGGTTGTTTTTGGCATTAGCGGATATTTAGATGAACGTGGCCTAATGATTGATTTTGGTGATATTAAAAATATTTGGAAAAAGGATATTGAAATTTATTTGGATCACCGCTATTTAAATGAAACACTTCCGCTAATGAATACAACAGCAGAAAATATCGTTTATTGGATTTTTGAAAAAATGGAAGAAGCATTGAACAAGGATAAAATGAAGCAAGCAGATAATGGGGCAAGAGTGGAATTTGTTCGTCTTTATGAAACTCCTACTAGTTTTGCAGAAATGAGAAGGGAGTGGATGGAGAATGAGTAAAGTACCTGTAATGGAAATATTCGGACCAACGATTCAAGGAGAGGGAATGGTCATTGGTCAAAAAACGATGTTTGTCAGAACGGCAGGCTGCGATTATTCCTGTGCTTGGTGTGATTCTGCTTTTACATGGGATGGCAGCGGCAAAGAGCTAATTAAGCAAATGCAGGCAGAAGAAATATGGGATGAATTAGTTCGCTTAGGCGGCAATGGCTTCTCATTTGTGACCCTTTCTGGAGGAAATCCTGCTCTATTGAAAAATCTTTCCTTTCTGGTAGATTTATTAAAAGAAAAAGAAATAAAAATTGGCCTTGAAACACAGGGGAGTAGATGGCAGGATTGGTTTGTAACTATTGATGAACTAACTATTTCACCCAAACCACCAAGCTCTAAAATGAATACGGATTTTGACATATTAGATTCGATTATGCAAAGATTAAGAGATGCAAACCGAAGTAATCATATTAGTCTAAAAGTTGTTGTATTTTCAGACGAAGATTATGAATATGCGAAGAAAGTTCATCTGCGTTATCCAGATGTTCCTTTTTTTCTGCAGGTCGGTAACGAAGATAATAAAACAATCGATAACGCGCAATTAGTACAGCAATTACTGACTAAATACGAGTGGCTGATTGATAAGACAATGCTTGATAATGAATTCAAAAATGTAAAGGTACTTCCACAGCTGCATACGTATATTTGGGGAAATAAGCGTGGAGTGTAGATAAGCTGGAAGGTATTTAGGAGGATTTGGGAATGAGTAAAATTAATATTCCTCAAATAGAGGAGGCAATTCGCTTATTATTAGAAGCGGTTGGAGAGGATCCAAACAGAGAAGGCTTATTGGATACTCCAAAACGTGTAGCAAAAATGTATGAAGAAGTTTTTTCTGGTCTTACCATCGATCCAAAAGAATATTTTGAAACGATTTTTCATGAAGACCATGAAGAATTGGTATTAGTAAAGGATATCCCTTTTTACTCGATGTGTGAGCATCACTTAGTTCCTTTTTACGGAAAAGCACATGTAGCTTATATTCCTAAGGGAGGAAGAGTGGCTGGGTTAAGTAAGCTTGCTAGAGCAATCGAGGCAGTATCGAAACGCCCACAGCTACAGGAACGAATTACATCCACGGTTGCAGATACAATGATGGAAACACTAGAGCCACATGGTGTGATGGTTGTTGTGGAAGCAGAGCATATGTGTATGACCATGCGTGGTGTGAAAAAGCCTGGGGCTAAAACAGTTACTTCTGCTGTTCGTGGTGTTTTCCAAACAGACAGTAATAAGCGTGCAGAAGTATTTGCGATGATAAAATAAGTTTGATATTTGTATTAAATTTTTGAAAAAATCCTGTGATTAGCAGGATTTTTTTTTTATAACTCATATGCTTTTTAATAAACCTTGCATATAGAAGTGAGAAATTTTGTAAGAATAAAAGGAACTTTTCTATCTATTAACCAGTCTTTATAGATAAAGGGAGGTGTTCGAAATCAGTACATTAAACGAAAGAAAAATTTATGAACTCTTTTTTGAAAAGATATATAAAACAACTTATTATATTCTAAAAAATGAGGAGCTAGCGAAAGATGCTACACACGATACCTTTATAAAGGTGTTTAAAAATTTAGGGAAAATAAATAAACACACAAGTATGAACGCTTGGATAACTACGATTGCTACACGTACTGCCATTGATATCTATAATAAAAACAAAAGACAATCAGCCTATACGTTTGAAGAAGAAAACTATGTCTTAAATTCTGATGAATTTAATTATGAGAAGGATGAATTAGAACTTTATTTAGCTAACTTACCACCCGAACAGAAACAAGTCTTAGTTTTAAAGTATATGGATGATCTGACGGAGAAAGAAATAGCTAACCTACTTTCAATTAAATTAGGAACAGTCAAATCAAGAATATTCCGTGCAAAACAAAAAATATATGAACAGTACCAAACAGGAGGTGAGGGAAGAATTGAAGAATAATCAAGAAAAAGTAATAAAGGACCGATTAGAAAAGGAATTTAACTCTATTAAAGTACCTAATGGAATGAAGGAAGAATTATGGACACAGGTCTCTTCGACTCGGAAGAAGAGTGGAATAGCTTCCAGAATATTCCCATATATAGCCGCCGTAGCATTTATCTTTATCGTAATACCACTTGGGCTAAGTGTATTACCTTATGATTCAGAACCCATGCCAAATGATCATGAGAATATAAAAACAATTGAAGCTGTTATAAAAAATAACTTTACAAGTCCAGACGATGAATGGGAAAAAATAATGAATAATACGGATACAGAAGAGGAGGGAGAAATTAAAGGATTAAGAGAATATGAAGAGGATTTATATAGAGAATATTTTGCAAGTGATGAGGCATTTGATGAATATGTATCACGCTATGGTTCCGTAGTATGGATTGAACCGGAGAGACATCATTACAAGTTAAGGGCACTGGATATTAAATGTGAAAAAACCAATTCAGATGAGATCATTTATAATTTTTCTGCGAAAGTAGAGTATCAAAAGGAAGGCAGTAGTTCAGCAGCAGTGGGAACGATTACTGGGCAAGCAAATCTAAATGAAGAACATAAAATAGAAGTTATGAAAATCAATTACTTTGACCTTATCGATCAATTAAGTAAATAAAACTTAATAAGAAAGGTGATTTCGTAAAAATTGTTCCTTTTGAAGCGTATTTTTTAATCTGTCAATGTTAGACACTCAATCTTAATTTTTAAGGGAAGTAGGGGAAAGAAAGTGCCTAGAGCGTATTGATACGAACCTGATTTTATACCTAACTTCATAGTAAACAGCAAACTATGTGAAATAGTCAAAATAAAAAGCAAAGCCCCTACGAATTGATAAGAGCTTTGCTTTTTTCTATTACGCAATATTTTCAGAAGCGTCAATCTCATTAGAATGATACTGCTTCGTATCTAATTCACCTAATGTTTTACTTGTTACAACACCAGAAACCATCGATCCACTTACATTCAAAGCAGTACGCCCCATATCAATTAGTGGTTCAACGGAAATTAATACCCCGGCTAAAGCAACTGGTAGGTTTAAAGTAGAGAGAACGATTAATGTTGCAAAAGTTGCTCCTCCGCCAACTCCAGCTACCCCAAAAGAACTGATCATAACAACAATGATTAAAGTTGCGATGAAAGAAGGGGATAAAGGATTAATCCCTTGTGTCGGTGCAATCATAACTGCAAGCATTGCTGGATAGATTCCCGCACAGCCGTTTTGCCCAATGGATACTCCAAAGGATGCAGAGAAGTTTGCAATGGATTCAGGAACACCTAATTTATTTTTTTGTGCCTCAATGTTTAATGGCATTGTTCCAGCACTTGTTCGTGATGTAAAAGCAAAAGTAAGAACAGGCCAAACCTTTTTCACATATTGTTTTGGGCTTAGTCCCATAATAGCAAGAATGATTAAATGAACAATAAACATCGCGATTAACGCAACATATGAAGCAATAACAAATTTACCTAGCTTCACAATGGCATCAAAGTTACTTCCTGCAACGGTCTTTGCCATTAATGCAAGGATTCCATATGGAGTTAATCGCAGCACTAATGTTACAATTCGCATAACAACCGTATGTATAGCCTCGACGATTTTTTGGAAAAATGCTGCCTGTTCTGGATTTTTTCTTTTAATACTAAGGAATGCAACCCCAACAAATGCTGCGAAAATAACTACTGCTATCGTAGATGTTGGTCTAGCACCTGTTAAATCTTGAAATGGGTTAGCAGGTAAAAAGCTAAGAATTTTTTGTGGTACAGTCGTGCTTTGTACTTCTCCTAAAGTTTCTTCTAATTGTTGTCCACGAAGAATTTCAGCATCGCCAGCACTTACATCAATTGCTTTTAAGTCAAAGCCAGCAGTTGTAGCAATTCCAATTCCAGCAGAAATAGCTGTTGTAATTAATAGTGTTCCAATTACAAGGCCACTGATTTTCCCAAGATTAGCTGATTTTTCAAGCTTAGTAAATGCTGCAATAATCGAAATAAATACTAGTGGCATAACAATCATTTGCAATAGCTTTACATATCCGCTTCCGACTAAACCAAACCAATCATTCGTGATGGTAATTACTTCAGAAGTCGGCTCATAAAACAATTGTAGGATGGCCCCGAATATTATACCAAGTCCTAATCCTGTAAACACACGTTTGGAAAAGGAAATATGTTTCTTTTGCATATAGAAAAGAACACTAAGCAAGATAAGTAAGATAATAATGTTTAAAATAGCAAATAAATTCAATACTATGTCCTCCTTTAAAAATATAATTCCTATAGGTTAAATAGGGATTAAGTAAATTCTTTAAAAGATTACCATTATTTATCACATTTGTAAATATAAAATTTTAAAATATGGGAAGGATTAGATACAAAATAGCTAAGGTGTTTTTGTTGTTGCTAATTCGATAAAGTAGCGAGGGGAAGATAAAATCATTTAGTATAGTGTTTGTTATACACCTTTCTGGTAAAATAAATAGCAAATAAGGCTATATGGGGGGATAGGATGTATACAATCGATTACCATTCTCCAATTGGAGTAATAGAAATAAGCGGGACGGAAAAGGCTATTTATTCTATCTTGTTTTCGGAGAAAGAGCAAGTAGAAAATGTGATTGATGCATATACACCAAATGTGTTAGTTGCGTGCTTCAAGCAATTAGATAACTATTTTAAGGGGAAGCGCCATGACTTTTCTTTTGCGATGGAAATAGAGGGTACTCCTTTCCAAAAGCAAGTTTGGAACGCGTTAACGACTATTCCGTATGCTGCTACTGGATCCTATAAAGATATTGCCAACAACATAGGGAATGAAAAGGCAGTCCGAGCAGTTGGAAGTGCAAATGGCAAAAATAAACTATGTATTGTCATTCCATGTCATCGAATTATTGGTGCAAATGGAACGTTAACTGGGTATGCGGGTGGCTTATGGAGAAAAGAGTGGCTGCTTAGTCATGAGCAGAGATATAAACTAATAATCTAATAAGGAAAAGGAAAGAAGCAGAAAATCCTCTATTAATAAGAAAATTTTCTGCTTCTTTTTTAGAACTTTAAAAAGCTCTATAATAGTACCAGCTCCACCTGCGCTGAGTACGATGATAACCACTGATGTTATCCAACCTAGTTTACATTATATTTGAAAACGATTACAAAAGCAAACATTGTGAATGGATGAGCGAATTTGTCCGAATATTACTAATAATTAGGATGATATTCCCATTTATTATAAGAAAGACAAAAGGGATGCTTTTAAGGATTTTTCACTTGGATTTTTAGCATAAATTAAAGGTAATAGAAAATCCTATAGGAAAAAGGGAGGTACTTTTATGGAAGAGCAAAAAGGAACTAAGCTACCCAACTTTGATAGCTTAACAGATAGGGTTATAGCAGAAAATTCAGAAGTGCCTAGTGTATCAATTAAAACAAATCTTGACCCTGAAAATGTACTGGAAGATAATCCTTATTTTGATAAGTCGAAAACATACAGTGAAGAAGAATTGGAGAAGTTAAAGAAATTTTTTGGTGGGTAGAAACAAAATTTTCCATAGAAGAAACTTAATGACTTATAAAACGATGCTCCTTGTGTAGATGATTCCTGACTTGTTTTACTTCCTAAGTCTACTACCAAGGAGTTTTTTTATTTTCAAGGAAGAGACTAGTTTCACCTGAGTTTCTTTTCTTGCTTTTTTGTACAGAAAGTGATTAAATGTATATACTTGTTTTTTATACTATACGGTATAAAAAAGAGATGGGATTGCTGATGATAGTCCTTGTTGGGATTAAATTATCTGCTGTTAGATCATAAAATGAAGTAATATTTTTTGATTTACTATTAATGGGAACAATTACAAAATCATCGTTTATATATAGCTAATGGAGAAATGAGAAAGGAGGAGCTGAAAAATGGGGATTGTAGTCGTAGAAATTTGTGATGGAAGCTTGATTACTGAAATAGATTTAGAAAAAATCATAGAATCAAAATATCCAGAAGTTGCAGTGATTGAAAGCAGCTGTCTTTCATTTTGTGGGATGTGTGCGAAACGACCTTATGCCATTGTGAACGGAAAAAGGATTTTTGCGAAAACCACAGAAGAATGCCTCCAATTAATTATGAAGCAAATTGAAGCGGAACTAGCTATTTTTGCATAATATATTTTTAAAAAAAGGGAAGTCTTTAAGTGAGTAACGCTTAAGGCTTCCCTTTTCTATTGCTCCGAATATGGAAATATCCTCATTTTAAGATACAAACTGCACTAAAAATTTACAGTGATTATCTCCTTCTGTGCGACAGTATGTTCTGCTAACTGTATTTGTTCCTAGGACGTTTTTTAGCATTTCTGTCTCACAGCGACAGGCTACTTTAAACTCCTTAGCTACTTCTAAGATAGGACAATTGTATTCCGTTATTTCAAAAGTATGGTCGTCCACTTTCGACAGATCCGCCATATACCCTTTTTCATTTTGAATCTCAACCATTTCCAGCATTTTTTCAGAAGGGGTCTTGTCACTCATGCGCGAAATATATTCATTTGTAAGACGTTCTTCCCGTTTATTAAATAACTGCTGAACCGAATCATCTCCATATAGTTCTTTCACATCATGCAATAAATCTATACTAATTCCTTCATAGCTTTTCGGGAAAAAAAGCTCTGCTCTTTCCGCCAGAGTATAGCTTTGAATAGGTCGTCCCATTGGCTGTTTTACTAGTTCGGATTGAATCAATCCATCTTTTTCTAATATCGTTAAGTGCTTTCGCACGGCCATATGTGTAATTTGCAAGCGATCTGTAAAATCATTTACCGTTAAAGCTCCTTCTTTTTTAAGGAAATGAAGGATTTTATCTTTTGTAGTTTTTTGTTTAGTTGTCATCATAAACCTCCATTCTATACATTGGAGAGAAAAATATAAGCAAATTAAAATGTAGTAAAATTTATTATACCATATAGTATAAAATGTTGAAAGCAGTTAATGTGTACGAAGGCTGTAAAGATTTATTTACATAAATTCAAAAGATAAAATGATTGATTTTTTTCTTTTCTTGGTTTATTGTTTAATTATACTTTTTAAACCAATAAGTATAAAAATAAAAATAATGGAGGAATTACAAATGACTACATATTCATTACCAGCTTTATCTTACGAATTTACTGCTTTAGAGCCGCATATCGATCAACAAACAATGGAAATCCATTACGGAAAACATCATCAAACATACGTAAATAATTTAAATGCAGCTCTTGAAGGGCAGGAAGCATTACAAGCAAAATCATTAGAGGAATTATTAAGTAATCTTGATGATGTACCAGAACAAATTAGAACTGCTGTTAGAAATAATGGTGGCGGTCATTTAAATCATTCTTTATTTTGGGAAGTAATTGCACCAGCTACAGATGAAAATGCTCCTTCTGGTGAATTAGCAGAGGCAATCACTAAAGCATTTGGAAGCTTCGATACATTTAAACAACAATTTACTGCAGCAGCTACAACTAGATTTGGATCTGGTTGGGCATGGCTAGTTGTTGACCAAGAAGGAAACTTGAAAGTAACAAGCACACCAAATCAAGATAATCCAATTATGGAAGGAGAACGTGCAATCCTAGGCTTAGATGTTTGGGAGCATGCTTACTACTTAAATTACCAAAACAGAAGACCTGAATACATTTCCAATTTCTTCTCTATTATTAATTGGAGCGTAGTTGCTGATAAATTTGCTAATAATAACTAATAAGATGAACGAAGATTAAGTGTTTCATGCTTATCTTTAAGCTTGGAGGATAATATGAAGCTTGTAGGAATTTCCGGCTCGTTAGTGGGTTCAAAAACTTCCAAAGCAGTGAATGAAGTTTTAGTTGCAGCTAAGTCGCTTGATCCAGCTATTCAAGTGGAGTTGATTGATTTAAGAGAGTATGATATTGAGTTTGTTAATGGTGCACCACTTAGCTATTATAATGATGATACGATTAAAGTAGTAAACACCATATTAGCTGCTGATGCTCTAGTTATAGGTACGCCAGTATATCAAGCTTCCATAACAGGTGTGTTAAAGAATCTCTTTGATCATCTACCGGTAGATGCGTTCAAATCAAAAGTTACAGGAATGGTTATTACAGGCGGTACAGATAAACATTTTCTTGTGATGGAATATCAATTAAAGCCAATTCTTACGTATTTTAAAGGATTGGTTACTGTGCAAAATGTGTTTGTGCATAATGATTATTTTGATGAAGAGAATGAAATCACGGATGAAGACGCTAAAATAAGAATGACTAAATTAGCCGAGGAAATAATTTATTTAAAACGCTAATTTTACCTTATGAGCAAATGAGGCTGGGACATAAGTATTCCAGTTGGTGATAAACACAAACGATTATACTAATCAAGTATAGTTGTTTGTGTTTTTTATGATTTTAGCACTGTTATAACGAAATGCTGATTATTGTATTGAAAAATAAACGGTATAATTCCGTTTAAATGGGGAAATACGCACATTTTCTCAAAAATAAAGGAGGTTTTTCCGTTTATCGCATCCAAATCTATGAATTTCGCCTAATTTACAGCCGTTAATCGGAATATCTCCGTTTATATCTGCTGCTGATGCTCAATCTATATACATTAGCCGGAAATTCTCCGCCTATGAATTCTCATACTACTAGAAAATCAACAATGAATAATAACAGACCATGATTTTTTTAAAAGGACGGTTTTGGTAACTTTTGAAATCGATGTGTTTTACCTATGCACACCTTACTTCTCGTCGTTTCCTAGGATGAGTTTTCGCCCCTCGCTCGCTATATTTCCTCTATCACAGAAAAGGTCACTCCAGCCTATGCGCTCCTAAAAGGAGGGCACTTGCTTTCCTACTAAATTATTGACTGCACTTGACATCTATCCTTATTTCTTTCAATGTATTAAGTAATAAAGAAAAATAGGTGAATACAATGGAAATTAAAACTTTACTAATTGCTCCATATCCTGCTTTGGAGCATGTAATGGAAGAATGCTTAAAAATAGAATATGGATTAAATATGCATATTGAATTGGCAAATCTTCAGGAGGCAATTCCGATTGCGAAAGAGGCGGAAAAGCAAGGGATTGAAATTATTATAAGCCGTGGCGGAACAGCGCAATTAATAGAGCAAGAAGTAAACATTCCGGTTGTTGATATACATGTTTCAGGATATGATATGCTGCGTGTTTTGACCCTGGCTAATGATTATCCAGGAAAAAAAGCAATAGTTGGTTTCTCTAATATTACAATTGGAGCTAAGGCGATAACAGATTTGTTAGATATACCAATTGAGGTATTTACGATTGAAGATGCAATAGAAGTGGAACCTTTAGTAAATCAATTGAAAATAGACGGATACGAATTAATCATTGGCGATGTTATTACAAGAGATGCTGCAGCTAAATATAAACTTGACGGGATACTTATACAATCAGGAAGAGAGGCAATATTTTCAGCGATTAAAGAAGTCAAGAGCATATACAGAATGTTGAAAAAGCAACGTATTCAAATGACTATTATGCAGACGGTTATAGAAAGACAATTATCAGATGTTATTGTAGTAAGTAGCGAGGGAAATATTGTTTATGAAAACTGGGAAAGATTTGACCATTCTCCGGTTTCGATAAAAAAATTAATTAATAGGATAAAACAAAAGAATGAATCCCAAGAAGAATTAGATATTATAGAAACGGCTCAGCATAAAAGAGTTAAGCAAATGACGTTACCAATAAATTTAGAGGGTGAAAATCACTATTTATTTGCATTCACCATATTAGAAGAATTAGTACATGAAAGTGCTTTACAGATAATAGATGTCCCAAATCAACCAGTAATCATCTCTAAAAGTGATGGGATGAAGAGCTGTATAGAAAAGATAGAAAGTAATCTTAGTGGTGATTATTGGCTATTGATTGGGAAATCTGGTACAGGGAAGAAACAAATCGCAACATTTATTCATTACAAAAAAAATAGGGGGATCGGTTTTTTAGGAATACTATCTGCTCATTCGTTTCTTAACATGAAGGTGCAATTAGATACTGATATAAAAACGATATTTATTAATGAAATCGAAATGCTAAGCTCTAGTGAGTTGAAATTATTTGTTGATTCAGTAAGGAAGCTACGTGATAGTGGGATTGGGGTAATTATTGCCTTAGATACGATAGATAATGCAATCTATAGCTCTCTTTATGATTCTAGGTGCATTCGAATTAACCTTCCAACTTTGTCTGAGCGTAAAGAGGATATCAGGTTATTAGCAGCACACTTTTTAGCTGTCTTCCATTCAGAGTTTGGAACTTCAGCAATTAAAATAAAGGAAGATGCATTGCAGTTATTAGAATCCTATACATGGCCAAGGAATGTAGAAGAATTATATATTCTTATTCTTGATGCTGTAAAGGAAGAAAAGGGATTTGTAATTGGGAAGAGGTTATTGCAAATGCTTCTTGGAGATAGATTAAATAAAATTGAAACTATAAATAATGAGTTTTTACATGGTACCTTAGTTGAAATTGAAAAAAAGATTATTGATGCTGTGATGGATGAAGAGCAATATAATCAAACAAAAGTGGCTGAACGACTAGGTATAAACCGAACGACTTTATGGAGAAAGCTGAAACAATAAGATTTCAGCTTTTTTTATTTTGTGTGTTTAATTTTGCAACATTTTATACTATTTCCATTGTGTTAAATAATGAAAGTGGTTACAATTTGTATTGTAAACGATTACTTATTGTTTAAAATTGAAACATATAAAAAGGAGTGTTAAAATTATGAAGATAAAAGAAACGTTAGATCGAATTCCTGGAGGGATGATGGTAGTTCCGTTGCTAATTGCAGCACTATTAAATACATTTGCTCCTAACCTACTTAGAATTGGCAACTTTACGGAGGCTTTATTTGTTAATGGGGCACCAACTTTAATTGCATTATTTCTTTTATGTACTGGAGCACAAATAAATGTGAAATCTTTTGGAGTTTCTGTTGGAAAAGGTGCAACTTTATTAATAACAAAATGGGTTGTTGGTGCCATCTTTGGATTATTAGCGTATCTATTTGCTGGAGATAACGGTCTTTGGTTAGGCTTAGCTCCTATTGCTGTTATCGCAGCAATGACAAATAGTAATGGAGGACTATTTGTTGCTTTAGTAGGTCAATACGGTAGTAAGGAAGACCGAGCTGCATATTCTCTTTTAGCTCTTAATGATGGACCATTTTTAACAATGGTAGCTTTATCCATCTTTGGTGCTATGGGATTTGTTGATGGATTATTTTCTTTTACCTCCTTTATTTCTGTACTTCTTCCGATTATTGTCGGTATGGTATTAGGGAATTTAGATGATAAAATGAGGGAATTTTTAGATAGTGGTAGTTCGATGTTAATCCCATTCTTTGCTTTTTCCCTTGGGATGGGTATTAATTTCTCAGCCATTATAGAAGGGGGATTAGCCGGTATTATTCTTGGGCTATTAACCGTTTTTGTAACTGGAACCGCTGGTTACTATGTATTCAAACTTTTAAAATGGAATCCAATTGTTGGAGCTGCTGAAGGTTCAACAGCTGGAAATGCGGTTGCAACACCTGCGGTTATAGCTGCTGCAAATGCTAGCTTCGCCTCAGTGGTGGATATTGCAACAGTTCAGGTGGCTGCTTCTGTGGTAACGACTGCAATTCTACTTCCAATCTATGTAGGATATTTAGTGAAGAGATTAGAAAAAAAGGGATATAAATTTGAGACACAGGGTATCAAAATGTAAGCTAAGGGTGTGTTCGACGTGAGAAATAGAATTGGGATTATTTCAGATGATTTAACAGGTGCTAACGATTCTGGTGTTCAGCTGGCGTTGAAGGGTCTGTCTACTACTGTTGTATTTGATTATGGAAATTCATCTTTAAATACAGAATTTGATGTACTTATATTAGATACGGATAGTCGAGCGAAACAAGAAGAAGGGGCTTATAAATCGGTAGTTAAGGCAGCTTCATTTCTTAAAAAAAGAGGATATAACCATTTATATAAGAAGGTAGATTCTACCCTAAGAGGCAATATAGAAGCTGAACTTTCTGCGATAGAAACTGTTTATAAGCCAGAGATTATTGTGATTGCACCAGCTTATCCAAAAATGAGACGACAAACCATCAATGGTCATCATTTTGTAGATGGTAAAATCATAACAGAAACTGAATTTGCAAAAGACCCGAAGACACCAGTACAAGAATCCTATCTACCAAGGCTTTTAAATCCGAATGATAATAGAAAGATTAAGCTGTTAAATAGGGAGCTTTGGCGCAAGTCTAAAGAGGGGATAGATAACATTATACAATCCTCATTAGTGGAAGGTAGTACATGGTTTGTTTGTGATGCGGAAACAGAAGAGGATCTAATACAAATAGCAAAACAGTTTGTAAGGCTAAATAAATCAATTGTTTGGGCAGGGTCAGCTGGACTAATTGAGTATCTGCCAGAGATATTAAATCTAGATACTGCCTCTGTAAAAGATACAGAAGAAATGGAAGTCAATCATACACTTATTGTGTCAGGGAGCTTATCTCAAGTAACCAAAAAGCAATTATGCAAGGTTGAGAGTTTGTCAAACTCCTATTTTCTTAAAATTGATCCTGTTGATTTAGTTAATCATATGTATAGATTGGATGAGCTTGCAAAGAGAATTGAGCAGCATAAGAGCTATCAACATTTTGTACTATATGTGGAAGCAGATGATGGTAACAGAACGAGTGCGGTGGAAGCTGGTAAGACGCTTGGTTTAAGTAGAAATGATGTTAGTGAGGCGATATCGAATGGACTAGGTATCATTGCAAATCACTTATTAGAAATGTTTCCAACTATCCAAGGTTTAGCGTTAACCGGTGGAGATACTGCAAAGGCTGTCTGTCGAGCACTTGGTGTGACAGAAATGGAATTATATTTAGAGATTGAGCCAGGACTCCCTTTTGGTAAAATTAGAACAAAGAATAATAGTTATTGGGCAGTAACCAAGGCTGGTGGCTTTGGTGAAGAGGAATCATTAATAAAAGCAATAGAATTTTTGATTAAAAAAAGAAGGGTGATCGTATGAGTACATTAAAACCAATTGTAGGAATAACAATGGGAGATGCAGCAGGTGTTGGTCCGGAAATTATTTTAAAAAGTTTAAGAGAAAAGGAAATGTATACTATTAGCCGACCTTTAGTAATCGGCGATAGCAAAATTTTAGAAAGAGCAAAACAATTTGTGAATAGTGAGCTGATTATTAAGAATATATCTGTAGAGGAAATTGCAGAGATATCTTTTCATTATGGCACTGTTTACTGTTTAAATCTAAATTTATTGGATGAAACACTTCCAATCGGTAAAGTATCTCCTGAAGCAGGCAATGCAGCATTTCAATATCTAGCTAAAGCAATTGAGCTTGCAAAAGAGGAAAAAATTCATGCTATTTGTACTGCTCCTTTAAATAAAGAGGCATTGCATAAAGGGGGTCATAAATATCCAGGGCATACAGAAATTTTAGCAGATCTTACTGGCACACAAGATTTCTCCATGATGCTCTCTGCGCCAAACTTAAAAGTCATTCATGTAACAACACATGTTGGTATTATTGATGCGGTAAGACTGATAAACCCCCAACGGGTTTATCATGTAATTAAACTAGCCCATGATACTTTGCAAAAAGCTGGTATTCCAAATCCTAAAATTGCAGTTTGCGGTATTAATCCACATGCTGGCGAAAATGGATTATTTGGCTATGGGGAAGAAGAAGAAAAAGTTATTCCTGGGGTTGAAAAAGCACAAAGGGAGGGGATAGAAGCAATTGGTCCACTTCCGGCAGATACTTTATTCTTCCGTGCAGTACGTGGGGACTTTGATATTGTTGTTGCAATGTATCATGACCAAGGACATGGACCAGTAAAAGTGTTGGGATTAGATGCAGGCGTAAATATTACGGTTGGTTTACCAATTATTCGAACAAGTGTAGATCATGGAACAGCTTTCGATATTGCTGGGAAAGGCATAGCAGACGAAAAAAGCTTAATGGAAGCAATGCGTCAGGCTGTGGAGTTGGCACCTAAATTATAAAACTATTTTAGTTGTGTTAAGGGACTAAAATGAGTTGAGAGTTTTCTAATAGGATTAAGGTTAAAACCAACTAGAAACTGAGCGCTTGAGAGTGTAATTAGTACTAAATAACGAAAAAAGAGAAATTGAGTTCGCTCAATTTCTCTTTTTTCGTTATTATACCTTGTATACATATAAGTTATTGGCTATAAATTTTTCTTGTACCTGCTGATTGGGGGAAAAGAACGACGCATTGGCGACTTAGTGCTAGTCGTATACGGAAATGATTGGCGTGGAAAGAGCTTAGTTCCTATCATATGGCAGGAGTATGCTAGAGGTACAAAACTTTTAAACTATAAATAACTCTTTAAATAGAACAGTTAATATTGGTTTTTTAGAACGTCAATAATTAATCATTGTGTTAACTTTAGTAAATGATTCAATTAACAAAGGTAAATAATTAATATAATTGTTAATTAAATATCTATAATTTATTATTAGATTTATAAAAAAGTTATTGACAGCGTTTGCAGAAAGAGGTATAAATTACTTGTAAGATATATTTTGAATAATTCTATTAATGAGTTCTTTTAACAGGTTTTATATTAAGGGGGATGAGATAAGTGGAAAGGAGAGCCAATCGACTGCGGTTGGAAAATGGTAATTGAACGCTATTTACAATTTTGGTCAAAGAAATTAACATAAGAAATACCAAAATTGAAAATCAGAATGAAAGTATTGCTTCTTGTTTTTATGAAAATATCAAAAAGTAGAGGAGAATATTAATGAGAAAAGTAAAATTATTGCTTTCTAGTATGTTAATTTTCAGTATGTTACTTTTAGGCGCATGTTCAAGCGGTAGTAGTGGAGAGGCTGATGGTAAAAAAGAAATTACCTTTATGTTTAGAGGTGGACCAGATGAAAAGACTGCCTATACGGAAGCAATTAAAAAGTTTGAAGAATCCCATGAAGGTGTTTCCGTAAAAATAATTAATACAGATGCTGATCAATATGCAACCAAATTATCTGCAGCAGTATCTGGTGGAAATGTCCCTGATGTATTTTACCTTGATTCAGGAAGTATTGCAAACTATGTAGACAATGGGATTATTGCTGATATTACGGATGAAATAGAAGCAGCCAATTTTGACTTAAATAGCGTTTGGAAATTTGGTGTAGATATCTATCGTTATGATGGAGAAACACCTGGCAAAGGAGCTCTTTATGGTTTGCCAAAAGATGTTGGTCCGTTTGCTTTAGGATACAATAAAGATATGTTTAAAGAAGCAGGTATTCCTTTACCGGATAAAGATAAGGCTTACACATGGGAAGAATTCCTCGAAATTAGCCAACAATTAACAAAAGATACAAATGGTGATGGAGAAGTAGATCAGTGGGCAAGCGGCTTCAATGCAACCTGGACGTTACAATCCTTTGCTTATAGTAATGGTGCTTCTTTCTTAAATGATACTGGAGAAAAGATAACGGTAGATACACCAGAATTTGCAGACTCTTTACAATTATTAGCAGACTTAACGAATAAATATCACACAACTCCAAATTCTTCACAAGCTGAAACATTAGATACATATCAAAGATGGATGAACGGAGAATTAGCATTTTTCCCTGTTGGTCCATGGGATATGAGTACGTATGCAAAGCTTGATTTTGAATATGATTTAATGCCTTGGCCATCTGGTACAACAGGAGAATCAGTTGCTTACACTGGTTCATTAGGATTGGTAGTTTCTGAGTCAACGAAAAATCCGGATTTAGCTACAGAATTAGCAATCTATTTATGTGCAGATGAAGAAGCGCAACAAACGCTATTAGATGCACAAGTTCAGATTCCCAATTTAATAGATATGGCAGAAGAATGGGCATCAGATACTGAATCTGTACCAAGTAATAAGCAAGAGTTCTTAGATATTGTACAAGATTATGGAGTACCTTATCCAACATTTGCTACGTATAACTCTCAATGGTTAGATGAATTCTGGGCAAATATCACACCTGTGATGCAAGGAAAGCAAACAGCTAAAGAGTTTCTTGCAGAGATTCAACCAAAAATGCAAAAGCTGTTAGATGAAGCAAACGAGCAGGCAAAAATGTCAAAATAATTAATGTAGAAGTCCTAAAATAGGGTTTAGCATAACAATAAGAATTCCTTTTGTAAGGCTAGACCCTAAAAAGACAACTCATTTAAGTAAAGAGGTGAGCATATGTCCAGTGTTATTGCTACAAATAGCAAAAAAAATAAAAATCCGAAGTTAAAAACAAAAACTAGCAATCTATATAAAAAGGAACATCAAGTAGCGTTATTATTTGTATCTGCACCAATTCTTGGCTTTTTAATCTTTTCTGTTTATCCATTTGCTTATTCTGTCTATGCTTCTTTTACAGACTGGAACGGATTAAATAGAATGAATTTCGTTGGGTTAGATAATTTTATTAAGCTTTTTAAAGATGAGTACTTTTATCAAACATTATATAACACGGTCTTTTATATGATCGGAATTCCTATTGGCCTTGGGCTTGCTTTATTGCTGGCAATTGCACTAAGCAGAGGGCTTAAAGGCACAACGATTTTTAGAACAATTTATTACATTCCTGTTATCTCTTCCCTTGCTGCGATTTCGATTATGTGGGCATGGGCATATAATGGCGATTTCGGTTTGGTTAACCAATTTTTAGAGATTTTTGGAATTAAAGGTCCCAATTGGCTAGAAAATACAGCGACCGTTAAACCTGCTATTATTCTTATGGCCGTCTGGAAAGGGCTTGGCTATTCTATGCTACTTTATTTAGCAGCCATTCAAAGCGTTTCCAAGACTTTTTATGAAGCAGCAGAATTGGATGGTGCAAATGGTTTTCAAAAATTCTGGAATATAACTTGGCCAATGGTTAAGCCAGTAACGTTTTTTCTAGTTATCACCAACATTATTGGAGGATTTCAAATTTTCACAGAAATTAACATCATGACTCCTACTGGAGGCCCATCCTATAGTTCTGCATCAATCGTTTGGTATATATGGCAAAAGGCATTTAAATACTATCAAATGGGTTATGGTTCTGCAATGTCACTGATTTTGTTTGTGTTTATTTTTGTAGTGACTGTTGTCCAATTCTATATGAATAGAAAATCCGATTATAGCTTGGATTAAAGGGGGTGCGTGAGCATTGAAAAAACAAAAGAAACTTACAGATATATTCATTTATGTCATTCTAGGTATAGGATCTATATTTATGATAGGCCCTTTATTATGGATGATAACCACTTCTTTAAAAGATAAAACGGGAGTATTTGCATTACCACCACAATGGATACCAAATCCTGTTCAATTTGATGCATATATAAATTTATTTCAGCTAGACACATTAGGAACAGGGATTAAAAATACAATTATTGTGTCTCTAACTGTAACGATTATTGGTACGATAACATCAAGTATGGCTGCTTTTGCTTTTGCAAAATTAAAAATGCCTTTTAAAAACACCTTATTTTTTATATTGCTGGCATCCATCATGATTCCTTACCCAATTATTATGATTCCTCAATTTGTAATGTTCTCAAAATTTGGTTGGGTGGATACGTTACTTCCATTAATCGTACCAGGATTATTTGGTAATATAACAATGATTTTCTTTTTGCGACAATACTTAACTAATGTCCCTTATTCCTTGATTGAAGCGGCAAAAGTTGATGGAGCTGGATATTTACAGATTTTCTTTAAATTGATTTTTCCGGTCATTCGTCCCGCTGTTGCAGCGCAATTCATCCTTTGGTTTATGGGAGTATGGAATGATTATTTAGCGCCATTGATTTATCTGAATAGTCCAGAAAAGCAAACACTGCAAGTAGTAATTGCCAATTTAAAGGCTACATATGCTATTCAAACCGACTATCCGCTAATTATGGCAGGCTCTGTGGTGTCGCTATTACCAGTACTAATAGTATTTTTAATCTTCCAAAAGCAAATTATTGAATCTGTCGCCTTATCAGGTGTAAAAGGATGAGTGGAGGCTTCTGAATGACTGGAATCACAGATACAAAAAACGCCATGCTCTTAATAGAACAGTATGGATGGGGAACGCTTGGTGCACATGATCCGACGATTGTAAAAGAGGAAAACGATTATTATATGTTTTCAACAGATACATCAGTTAATCATTCTCCTACAAAAGGTGTTCAAATTAGAAAATCAAAGGATCTAGTCCATTGGGAATATATTGGTACTGCTTTAAATAATATCCCTAATGAGGCTTTTGAATGGTCTAAAGCACAGGGGTTATGGGCACCAGAAGTAATAAAATATAATGGAGTCTATTATATGTATTATTCAGCTTCTACATTCGGAAGTACAGTATCTTGTATTGGTCTAGCAAAAGCTCCCCACTTACAGGGGCCATGGCAAGATGAAGGAATTGTTATTAAAACGACTCCTTCTATAGCAACCCATAATGCGATAGATGCGAATGTAGTAAAGGATAAAGAGGGAAATTATTGGTTATGTTACGGCTCTTTTTTCGGTGGCATTCATCTTGTTAGGCTTAATATGGAAACCGGTTTTCCGGAAAAAGAAAATGATTATGGAATACTTATTGCCAGAAGGCCACAAACTGTGGAAGGCGCAATTGAAGGAGCCTTTATTTATTATCATGAGGCATCTGATTTCTATTACTTATTTACTTCTTATGACAGTTTGCGTGATACCTATAATGTTAGAGTTGCCAAATCGAAAAGCATAGCAGGACCCTATATTGATAAAAATGGGAAAAATATGATTGATACAGAGGAAGCTCCACATTCAATTGGGGTGAAACTAGTTGGAAGTTATCAATTTAAAAAAGATATAGCTTGGATTGCGCCAGGACATAATTCTATTTTCGCAGATAAACAGAAGCTATATATGGTTCATCATGTTAGGGTAGAGGCTTTTTCATCCTATCATTATGCTTATATTCGGGAATTATTTTGGTTAGAAAATGGTTGGCCAGTTGTTTCCCCTGAGCATTATCAATGGATAAATGAACACACTTATTCTGTTAACGATTTACTAGGAGAATGGGAATGGATTGCATTTGATGCAGACACAAATATAAAAGAAAGTAAGATTGCGAAAATAAAAGATACCGATTTACTTGCGATTCAATCCCTTGATAACAATCAATTTCAACATCTGGAAGGGGACTTTCAATTTGTTGTATTTCCATGTATGGATTGGAAAAGAAATAAAGAAACGATAGGCTTCTCTGGTCTTACTAGGGAGGGGAGGGCTATCTTCGGAAAGAGGGTTTAATAGATGGTGTGGTCAAATAAGGTGATGATCGTTCTTGATAAGATACTAAGTATTATTTATTTGAACGTTCTTTGGATAATAGGGACGATTTTAGGGTTAGGAGTAGGTGGGGTTTTTCCTGCTACATATGCACTCTATCATCTTTTAAAGGATGGAGAGATATTTAACGATTTTCCTTCATTTCGTAAACTTGCTCAAGCGTTCTTTTGTGCCTATAAACGTAAGTTCCTTTCTATAAATGGAGTTGGGTTGATCTATGCAGTAGTTTTATATATGCTCTGGATTGACTTTCAGCTTGTTAAAGGAATGACTGTAGGAGCTGCTTTTTTCTATTATCCAGTATTATTTTTTATCACCTATATTTTGGCTACCATAATATATACTTTTCCAGTGTCTGTCTATACAGAAGGAACCTTTAAACAAAAAGCCAAGGCTGTACTTTTATTGCCGCTGCTATTGCCCTTTCAAACAGTTTTTAGTTTAACTTTCTTTCTTGTATTATCAATGATTGCCTATCGCTTTAGCATTTTTCTTCCTTTGTTTTTTATTAGTACCTATTTCATTTGTATCGATCGATTTATTAAAAGGGAACTAACAAAAAAAGGCATTATAAAAGGAGGGACAGATGAATAAAAGGATGGGATTGTATAGATTTTTATCCAGTACGATGCTATTGATTGGTTTATCAGCATGTTCTACTATGCCAACAGCCGTTGATCAGAAATTAGAGGACCCAGGTTTCAAAGATGTAATAGTGCATGATCCATCTATTATAAAGGATGAGGAGACTTATTATATTTTAGGATCCCATATGCAATTTGCAAAAACAAACGATCTTATTCATTGGGAGCAATTGTCAGAGAGTGTACCTACTAATCATTTGATTCCAAATATATATGATGAATTAGCAGAAGTATTTGAATTTGCAAAAACAGATACCCTATGGGCAGGAGACATGATTCAGCTCAAAAATGGAAAGTATTACATATATTATTCTGCATGTGAAGGATCTAGTCCACTATCCGTACTTGGTGTAGCAGTATCCGATCATGTGGAAGGACCTTATAAGAATGAAGGCATCTTTTTAAAATCTGGAATAACGAAAGAAGATGGTTCTGCTTTTGATGCAACAAAAGAGCCGAATGTTATTGATCCGCATGTCTTCTATGATAAAGAAGGAAAGTTATGGATGGTGTATGGTTCCTATTCTGGAGGAATCTTTATTTTAGAAATGGATGAAGAAACTGGTTTCCCGAAAGAAGAGCAAGGCTATGGCACGAAATTATTAGGAGGGAACCATAGTCGAATAGAAGGACCATATATTCAATATAATGAAGAGACAGACTACTATTATTTATTCTTATCCTATGGAGGTCTAGCCGCAGACGGAGGTTATAATATTCGAGTAGCAAGGTCAAAAAATCCAGATGGTCCTTACTTGGATAATACAGGGAATTCCATGTTGGATGCCAAGGGAAAAGAAGGAACATTATTTGATGATGATTCCATTGCTCCGTATGGGACGAAACTGATTGGTAATCATTCTTGGGAGAAGGACCTTGATATAACGAATGCTGGCTATGTTTCGCCAGGACATAATTCTACTTATTATGAAAAAGAAACCAGTCAGTATTTTATAGTATTTCACACTCGTTTTCCGAATCTAGGAGAACAACATAGTGTACGTGTGCATCAAATGTTTTTCAATGAAGAGGGATGGCCACTGATCGCTCCGTTAAGATATGCAAATGAGGAATTAACAAAATATACAGATAAGCAAGTAGTAGGAGATTACAAGCTTATTTTCCATGGCAGAGATATAACAGAAGAAATTAAAGTACCGACTGAAGTAAAAGTAAAGAAAAATGGAAAAGTCGAAGGGGAATATGCTGGAAAGTGGTATTGGTCAAACGATAAATATGCAAATGTCACTCTAAATGGAATAACTTATAATGGGATATTTATTTCTCAATGGGATGAATATCAAGAAGCACAAACAATGGCATTTAGCGGTTTGTCGGAGAATGGTGAAACTATTTTTATGATTCGAAATGTGGAATAAAGGAGCTAAAAGCTATGACGAAATTAACCGAAATTCAATATAATAACCCTATTGTTTATCAGCGGGCAGATCCGTGGGTTTACAAACATACAGATGGCTACTACTATTTTACTGGTTCTGTGCCTGGCTATCAGAAAATAGAGGTTCGGAGAGCTAGTACATTAAATGATTTGGAACACGGAGAAAAAGCATTTGTGTGGCATGCTCATCCAGCAGGACCACTCAGCTCTTTAATTTGGGCGCCAGAAATTCATTTTATCCGAGGGAAATGGTATATTTACTTTGCGGCGGCTGGATATGATTATCCTAAAAATGGGATTTTTCAACATCGTATGTATGTACTAGAATGTAGCGAAGAAAATCCTTTAACCGGTAAATGGGTCGAAAAGGGGCAAATTAAAACGGTTCAGGAAAGTTTTAGTTTGGATGCAACCGTGTTTGAATTAAACGACAAGCTCTACTATGTATGGGCACAGAAAGAGCCTGCAATCCCCGGAAATTCCAATTTATATCTGTCTGAAATGGAGAATCCTTGGACATTAAAAGGAAAGCAATTATTGTTATCTATTCCTGATTACGATTGGGAGAAAGTTGGCTTCTTAGTAAATGAAGGTCCAGCTGTATTGATTCGAAATGGAAAAGTTTTTATTACTTATTCTGCCAGTGCAACAGACGAAAACTATTGCATGGGTATGCTTTGGGCAGATATAAATTCCGATTTATTAGATGGATATTCTTGGACTAAATCTGATAAACCTGTTTTTAGCAGTGCTCCAGAGAATCAACAATATGGACCAGGTCATAATAGCTTTACCGTAAGTGAAGATGGAAATGATGATGTACTAATATATCATGCAAGACCCTATACAGAAATAATAGGGGATCCATTGAATAATCCAGACCGCCATGCAAGAGCTCAAGTATTTACTTGGGATGAAAATGGATTTCCGGTATTTGGGAAGCCAATTAAAAATCATACGACAGTCTGAAAAGCTCTAAAATAAAGCAAGTATAGAGAAACGAGCTGTTTTTCTACACTTGCTTTTCTGTTTTTTTCTTACTCTTGCTAGTGAATACCTGTTCCTTCCAGATTCGCTGGTTGTTATCGAAGACGATTATAAGTATAAGAGCTTATCAAAAGAGAATTATGGAAGAGTACAATTCACTTTGATTCCAGTAATCACCCAGTAAAAAAGGTACTTGCAATAGAATGCTAAAAAGGGGCATCCCTTGTTTAATTCTCCTAATAAAGGATATAATAACTAGGCGGCTATCGTACATAGATTATTATTCGATTAGAAGGAGAATTTTTTATATGAAGTTTAAAGATCATCTTGTTTTTAATGTTTCTGTAATCATTATCTTATTGATTGTGTTAGTAGGAGCTCTTGCACCAGAAACACTTAAGGAAGGAACTGCTAGTGTACAATCCTTTATTACGGATTCTTTTGGTTGGTATTATTTAATTGTTGTCACGTTTTTTGTGATTATATGCTTGTATTTATTAATAAGTCCTGTAGGTAAAATTAAATTAGGGAAAAAAGACGATAAGCCTGAGTTTTCACGATTGGCATGGTTAGCAATGCTTTTCAGTGCGGGGATGGGAATCGGTCTAGTTTTTTACGGGACAGCGGAGCCGCTAAGTCATTTTGCAATTAGCTCTCCGACGAATGAAGTTGGAACAGATCAAGGCATGAAAGATGCAATGAGGTATACCTATTTCCATTGGGGAATTCATGCATGGGCAGTATATGGAATTGTTGCTTTAAGTCTTGCCTATACGACCTTTAGGAAGGATGGAAAAACATTAATCAGTTCAACCTTGAAACCATTGCTAGGTAATTCAATGGAAGGAAGAGCAGGAAGAATCATTGATATTATCGCTGTTTTTGCAACGGTAACGGGGATTGCAACAACGCTAGGATTTGGAGCAGTGCAGATAAATGGTGGGCTATCTTTTTTATATGATATTCCTTCCAATTTTTTAACACAATTTATTATTATAGCAATTGTCACTATCCTGTTTTTACTTTCAGCCCTTACTGGTTTGGGAAAGGGTATTAAAATCCTCAGTAATACGAACATGATATTAGCCTTTGTCCTATTTTTGGTAGTGTTTATTTTAGGAAATACTGTCTTTATCCTCAATTTATTTACAGATACAATCGGAACCTACTTACAAAACTTAGTTCGCATGAGTTTCCGAATTTCTCCTTTGAATGGCGAAAGTCGCCAATGGATAGATGCCTGGACGATTTTTTATTGGGCATGGTGGATTGCATGGTCACCATTTGTCGGTATATTTATTGCTCGTATTTCGAAAGGGAGAACGATTCGTGAATTTGTTACTTTCGTGTTATTTATTCCATCGGTAATTGGGTTTTTATGGTTCTCTGTGTTTGGTGGAAATGCGATGTTCCTTGAACATAAAGGGTTAGGTACTATTTCGACTTTTGCTACAGAAGAAACATTGTTTGCACTTTTAGAGCATTACCCTCTTAGTTCGGTACTATCCATTTTAGCTATTGTGTTGATTGCTGTTTTCTTCATTACTTCTGCCGATTCAGGAACGTTCGTTTTGGGAATGCTTTCTGCTAATGGCATACAAAATCCAAGTAATCGCATTAAAGTCATTTGGGGGTTATTGCTTACGACGATTTCCCTTGTATTACTTTATTCTGGCGGATTGCAAGCATTACAGAATATGATGATTATTGCAGCACTTCCTTTTTCCATTATCATGATTTTAATGACGGTAAGTCTATTGAAGGAAGTACATCGTGAAAAAGCGGAATATGAATTAAAGTGGAAGAAGAAAAAAGGCTCGATATAATATCGAGCCTTCAGACTGTAGACAAATCCTTTGAAATTTTGGAGGTTGTTTACGGTTTTTTTAATGACTAATAGGATGTTGATTTACGCGGGAGTATCACCTATCCGTTCCAATCAACCTTTTTCAGCGATGAAATTGACTGCTTAATCTTTTTTCTCTTCTTCCTCTTCTTCTTTATCTTTATTAAACCATAATGGTTCGTAATCATCGACTTCGCCATTATAATTGATTAAGATTTCTTCGCCAGCTTTTATATCCTTATAAGCATAATAATCGAATGTGTGTTTATCAAAATTAATTTCATAAGTTGCATTAGGTTCATAGGAATGGTTAAAAAGCATGCCATAGCCTAGAACAACTGCACTGTGATTAATGCCATACTCATATACATAATCTTCCAAAACGGTTCTTTCAATATACTTATGTTGATCATTTGGATAAGGAACGACAGGAGCTTCATGAAATAAGGTACCTTTTTTAATATCACATGTAGCAAATACGCCTCTATTGAATTCCCCATCGCTTAGGGGGGATGTTTTAATTTCTATCATTATTGTTCACCTACAACTCTTTATAGTTTACTGCTATATCTTACTCTAACATTGATTCTTTTATTTAGGAAATAAATTAAATAAAAATTTATAAAAATGAAGCATTTCTGTTATAATCTGATTTTTTAGCCAATGAAGAATTTGGAGATAATAGTGTATAATGAGTAATATTCTTTAGGTTTTCGTAATGATTCCTTAAAATGGTGGAACAGCTTGGTAAGATCATTACGTTTTTATTTATAAGGCGATTTTCTAAAAGATTGTTGCTTTTTCAATAGGAAAAATACATTTATTAGAAAAAATGAGCAATCAAAATACACGTAGACGCCACAGGGATTAGCGAGAAAGGTGAGACCCAAAGTGTAGTCGAGGAGGCTCACAGATCGCCTCATGGAAAGCGAAGTGTATTCAGGCTACGGGTCGTAGCAACAAACTTTACGAAAACAGCCAATTATATTAAAGAACATAAAAAGTAATAGAACAGGAGAAAAAATGAAAAATTATAAATTGCTTATTCAATATGATGGTGGACGATACAAAGGATGGCAACGTCTAGGTAATGGGGACCAATCGATTCAAGGTAAAATCGAAAACGTCCTGACAGAAATGGTAGGAGAAAAGATTGAAATCATTGGCTGCAGCCGAACAGACGCAGGGGTACATGCATTATCCCAAGTTGCTAATTTCAAAATGAACAAAGAAATGACGGAAAAAGAGGTCATGAATTATCTAAATCACTACTTACCGAATGATATTAGCATTTCAAAAGTAGAAATCGTTCCAGATCGTTTTCACGCAAGATATAACGCAAAGGATAAAACATATGTATATAAAATTTGGAATAAATCGTATACCAATCCTTTTATGCGCAAATATAGCATGCATATAGAGAAAAAGCTAAGTGTAAAAAGAATGGAACAAGCAGCTAGCCATTTTGTTGGCAAACATGATTTTACAGCTTTCTCGAACGCTAAATCTAAGAAGAAATCAATGATTAAAGAAATATACTCCGTTGATATAAAAGAAGTGGAAGGATTTCTTGAAATCCGTGTCAGTGGTGATGGTTTTCTTTACAATATGGTTAGAAAAATAGTCGGAACGCTAATAGAGGTTGGGCTAGGAAAAATCGAAGCAGATGCTATTTTAGCAATTATGGAAGAAAAGGATCGCAGTCTAACAGGAATGATGGCAGAACCGAATGGATTGTTTTTGGAAAAGGTAAAATTTTAATAGAAATAAGACAAAGTAAGTGGGTTGTTTTTTGACCTACTTGCTTTTTTTATAGGCTTTTTTATCAGTTTTTTGCTTATGGAAATTATTTTTATCCCGCACTTATACTTCAGTAAGATTCAACTGCAAGCTTAGGAGAATTTGAGATAGGTAGGTGGGAATCAACTGTCTGTAAAGGTCCGAACCGTTAGTTACACTTTATAAACAGTGTGTACTGGAGTGTAATGGAACGAATTAGTTCTTAGAGGAGCTCTGTCTAAATGATCATTTGATAAAATGTTCCCTTATCTCAAAAATTAACATTTTTATTACATTAAACAAAAACCTTTGTACAAAAGAGAATGATTTAATAAATAAAAGGATATTTATATAACAAACAGAGATTTGTCACATGTTAAGGTAATGGACTTTGAATTTAGAAGTGGAAATGAATTTAGCAAGAGGAGGAAAATAAATGAACTATGTGGATGACAGTCTGATGCTACATACGGATCTTTATCAGATAAACATGATGGAGGCGTATTGGAGAGATGGCAAACATGAACGAAAAGCGGTGTTTGAACTTTACTTTCGCAAACTCCCCTTTGGTAATGGATTTGCTATATTTGCTGGTCTCGAACGGATTTTATCTTATATAAAAAATTGTCGGTTTACACAAAGCGATATGGATTATTTAAGAAATGAAGTAGGCTATAAGGAGGATTTTCTTCATTATTTAAAAAAATTTAGTTTTTCTGGTGATATATATTGCATGGAGGAAGGAGAGCTAGTATTTGCCAATGAACCGATTCTAAGAGTAGAAGCACCAATTGCAGAGGCACAATTAATCGAAACGGCCTTATTAAATATTGTAAATTACCAAACGCTTATTGCAACAAAAGCTGCGCGAATGAAGCAAGTTATTGGGGAGCAGACGGCAATGGAGTTTGGAACAAGAAGAGCGCAGGAACTGGATGCAGCGATATGGGGAACAAGGGCTGCCTATATTGGTGGTTTTGCGGCTACGAGTAATGTAAGGGCAGGGAAAATTTTTGATATTCCTGTATCTGGAACACATGCACATGCACTTGTCCAAGCATATCAAGATGAACATGAGGCTTTTAAAAGCTATGCCAGCACCCACACAGAATGCGTTTTCCTAGTCGATACATATGACACACTTCGGTCCGGTGTTCCAAATGCAATAAAGGTGGCAAAGGAGTTTGGAGATAAGATTCACTTTAACGGAATTCGATTAGACAGTGGAGACTTGGCATATCTTTCAAAGAAAGCTAGAGAAATGCTTGATGAGGCAGGGTTTCCTGACGCGAAAATTATTGCTTCTAATGATTTAGATGAGTATACCATTATGAATTTGCAGGCAGAAGGAGCAAAAATTGATATCTGGGGCATTGGAACAAAGTTAATTACTGCCTATGATCAAGCAGCACTGGGCGCTGTTTATAAATTAGTCAGTATTGAAAATGAACATGGTGAAATGGAGGATACAATTAAATTATCTGGAAATCCGGAAAAGATTTCTACACCAGGTCAGAAAAGAGTGTATCGGATTATTAATAATGAAAATAATCATGCAGAGGGTGATTACATTGCGCTGGCATCTGAAACAATAACACAAGAACCATTAATAATGTTTCATCCTGTTCATCCATATTTAAATAAAGTTGTGACAAATTACAGGGCGATCGAATTACATCATCCAGTTATAAAGAGCGGGCATATCCAGTTTGAATCACCAGCATTAAAGAATATTCAAATGACGGCTAAAGAGAATCTGAATTATCTCTGGAATGAATATAAGCGAACGCTTAATCCAGAAGAGTATCCGGTTGATTTAAGTAAAGCATGCTGGGAAAACAAGCGAAACTATATAGAAAAAATGAAAGAGAAGTCACGCAGAGTTTAACCTTTTTAGGGGGAGGATGAATTGGTGAAAATAGGGATTTATGGATCTTCCTTTGATCCAATAACAAATGTTCACCTTTGGACTGCCAGCACTGTTGCCCATCGTTGTAAATTAGATAAGGTTATTTTTCTTCCTTGTTCGAGTAAGAGAAGGGATAAAACAATGGAAACAGCAGATGAACATCGTATAAAGATGGTAAGCATGGCGATAAAGAATAATGATAAGTTTTCTTTGGATGATTATGAAATGAAGCAAGATGGTTGGGAAATCTACACGTATCATACGATGAATTATTTTAAAATGCTGTTTCCAGAGGATAAAGTGTACTTTATTATGGGAGCTGATTTGCTTATTGATATTGGAAGAGGTAATTGGACAAAAGGAGAGGATTTGATAGCAGAAAATCGGTTTATCGTAATGGCTCGAAATGGAATTGATATGCTTTCTGCCATTAGCCGATCTCCAATCCTCCGTAATCATGACGATGGGAGCACCTTTCATCTCTTAGATAAGGGGCTAGCGATGGAAATAAGCTCAACCTATATACGCGAAGAATTTGCGATGGGCGGGGAACCGAGGTATCTTTTGCCGGAAAAATGCTATGAATATATAAAGAAAAATAAATTATACCAATAAACCATTCTAAAAAAAGCATGAAAAAACTCAAAATTAATAAGAAATTAGTCATTGATGATTACTGAATAGTCTGATAGAATGAAGGCAATCTAAAGGCTATGTGTAACTGGCGAAATACGGATAACCGTAGGGGAGCACATAGTGTCGTATGCCGTTCGCCTGGGCAGAGGTAAGGGATTTACTCCTTGCCTTTTTCTTTTTAGACGATTTCGTATAAAAAGGGAAAACGTATTAGCCAAGCGTGAAAAGAATATAATTGATTTAAAAGGAGCAATGGAGATGAGCACTACGACTGTTAAAGATGTAAAGACTATTAAGACATTAAATAATATTGCAGCAAGTGGCCTAAGTGTGTTTAAAAAAGGAAACTTTACTATTGACGATACAAGCAAAAATCCTGATGCGATTCTTTTGCGCAGCTTTAATATGCATGGAATGGAATTGGGAGAGAATGTAAAGGCAATTGCCCGAGCAGGAGCAGGTGTCAATAATATTCCAGTTGAGCAATGTACAACGCAAGGAATTGTTGTATTTAATACACCTGGTGCTAATGCAAATGCAGTAAAAGAAATGGTGCTTATGTCATTGATGGCTTCATCCCGAAACTTGTTTGAAGGAGTGTCATGGGCGAAAACACTCCTTACCGAAGGAAATCAAGTTCCAAAACTAGTGGAAACGGGCAAAAAACAATTTGTTGGGCAAGAAATCAAAGGGAAAACATTAGGTGTTATTGGCTTAGGAGCAATTGGTGCTCTTGTAGCAAATGATGCCCTTGCTCTAGATATGGATGTCATTGGTTATGATCCTTTTCTATCTGTTGATACAGCTTGGAATTTATCACGTAATGTACAGCGGGCTATGTCCTTAGAACAGCTATTTGCAGAATCAGATTATATAACAGTACACGTGCCATTAACAGAAGATACGAAGGGGATGTTTAATCAGCAGGCTTTTAACTTAATGAAGCCTGGTACACAAATTTTAAACTTCTCTCGTGGGGAGCTTGTTAATGAAATTGATATGGCCGTTGCCCTAGAAGAAGGCAGAATAGGACGTTATATTACAGATTTTCCAAATGAAAATGTCTTGCAAATGAAGAACACGATTGCTATTCCTCATCTAGGTGCATCTACAGAAGAGTCTGAGGAAAATTGTGCTGTAATGGCAGCTCGTCAAGTAAAGGAATTTTTGGAAACAGGAAATATTAAAAACTCTGTAAACTTTCCGAATGCGTCCATCCCTTACACAGGAAAACGTCGTGTTACAGCCTTCCATCTAAATGTTCCTAATATGGTAGGACAGATAACACAAGTAATTTCAACATACCAGTTGAATATTGCTGATATGATAAACAGAAGCCGTGGCGAGTATGCTTACACGATGATTGATATCGATAACCAAGTGGCAGATGAAATCATTCCACTTCTTTCTAAGCAATTAAAAGGGATTGATGGAATTGTTACGATGAGAGTAATTTAAATAGAGGAATAGATAAATATGATAGACTCCTGGTTGAAAAGGAGTCTATTTTGTATTGTTAGAAAGTGGGGGTACTATCGAAAATTAGCTAAAGGATCGATAAAATGAATATATAGTCCAACCCAACAAGGAAATGATCCGAAAAAAGAATATATGATTCAAAGCAATCAAGGATATAATCCAACCCATCATTTCCACAAACCCCAATCCACTAAAAAAAGGCTGCCTCTAGGACAACCTCTAACTGTAACAGATTATTTAAACAATACACTCACAGACTTATGCTCATAAACGCGGCTAATAGCATCACTTAGTAATTCAGCAATCGATAGCTGTGTAATTTTGTCAATTCTCTTTTCTTCTGGAAGTGGAATGCTGTTTGTAACAATCAATTCCTTGATTTGTGATTCTTGAATCATATCAATAGCTGGTTCAGATAAAACAGGATGGACACAGCATGCGTATATTTCTTCTGCACCGTTCTCAAGTAAGGCTTTTGCAGCAGTCGTAATTCGGTAGGATGTATCGACGATATCGTCTACAATAATGGCAGTTTTGCCTTCAATGTTTCCGACAATGTTTACTTCACGAGGACCAATATCACTTGGACCACGCTTATCAATAATCGCGATAGGAGCTTTTAAGCGATCTGCAAGCTCACGGGCACGTGTAACACTGCCGTGATCAGGGGCAACCACTACTACGTCACGTGCAAATTCTTTTGTATTTAAGTAATCGGCAAGAAGTGGTATTCCTACTAATTGGTCCACTGGAATGTTAAAGAAACCTTGCGTTTGAGGTGCGTGAAGATCCAATGTAATAACACGATCTGCACCAGATTTTTGAATCAAATTAGCTACTAATTTAGCAGTAATCGGCTCTCTGGGTTGTGCTTTTCTATCCTGACGTGCATATCCATAGTATGGAATAACAACATTTATCGTACTAACAGAAGCACGTTTTAAGGCATCAATCATAATAAGCAATTCCATAATACTTTGATTTACAGGATCACATGTGGATTGAATAATAAATATTTCGCAACCACGGACACTTTCTTCGATATTAATTTGAATTTCCCCGTCGCTGAATTTCTTAACTGTACATTTTCCTAATTCTATACCTAGATGCTCTACTATTTCTTGGGCAAGAGCAGGGGATGAATTAAGAGCGAAAACTTTTAGTTTTGTTCCTTGATATGTATTGGGCATGAATTGTTCCTCCTATAATCTGAACAGACTTAGCTATCTCAATCTACCTAAAGTATAGATCCTACTATAAGTATTGTAGGATACTGATATTTGCATTTCAACCAATTATAGCATTTTTAGAATGAAACTTCTTAAACATTTCTTAAACATTTCTTAATATTGCAATAGAATAGTACTAGTATTTAATCTATAATAGCATATTCTAAAAGCATAAAAATTAATCATTTGTTTGGAAAGCCACTTTTTCAACTCTAAATAAGAGAGTTTCGTGAATGTTCCCTTATAATGTGCTAAACTATAATTCGCTGACTTTATTACATAATAGATTTTAATAGTACAACTGAAAAGAGAGTGATTAAAAATGCAGCAAGAAACATTGTCTAGAGGCTTGAAAAACAGACATGTTCAATTAATTGCGATTGGGGGAGCGATTGGTACCGGCCTTTTTCTAGGAGCGGGTAAGTCCATTCATTTAGCAGGACCTTCTATATTATTTGCATATATTATTACAGGTATTATCTGTTTTCTGATTATGCGGGCACTAGGAGAACTGCTTTTGTCTAATCTAGAATATCATTCATTTGTTGATTTTGTTCATGATTATTTTGGAAATAGGGCTGCTTTTGTAACAGGATGGACGTATTGGTTCTGTTGGATTTCGATTGCAATGGCAGATTTAACCGCTATTGGCATGTATACACAGTTTTGGTTTCCAAGTGTTCCGCAATGGTTACCAGGCTTCATGGCCTTAATTGTATTACTAATTATGAATTTAGCTACTGTTAAGCTATTTGGTGAAATGGAATTTTGGTTTGCTTTGATTAAAATAATTGCGATTATTGCCTTAATTATTATTGGTTTTATTATGATTATTAAAGGCTTTTCAACAGATGCAGGCCCATCTAGTTTTACCAATCTTTGGAGCCATAATGGAATGTTTCCAAATGGGATGCATGGATTTATCCTTTCCTTCCAAATGGTTGTGTTTGCATTTGTAGGTATTGAACTAGTTGGACTAACTGCTGGTGAAACAGAGAATCCTGAAAAGGTTATTCCGAAAGCAATCAATAATATCCCTGTGCGAATCTTGATTTTCTATGTGGGAGCATTGCTTATCATTATGAGCATTTACCCTTGGAATGCCATTAATCCAGCCAAAAGTCCATTTGTTCAGGTTTTCTTGGCAGTCGGAATAGCTGCAGCTGCTGGGATCGTTAATTTTGTTGTTTTAACTTCTGCTGCATCTGCATGTAATAGTGCGATTTTTAGTACTAGTAGAATGACGTATGCATTAGCAAAGGAAAAGAATGCTCCAAAAGCACTAGCTAAATTAACAAAAAATAAAGTTCCCTCAAACGCTTTGTTCTTTTCGGTTATTGTTGTTTTAATTGCGGTCGTTTTAAATTACGTGATGCCAGAAGGTGTATTTACGTTAATTACAAGTATTTCTACGGTTTGTTTTATCTATATTTGGGCAATTACCGTTATGTGTCATATGAAATATCGGAAAACACGCCCAAATCTAGCAGTAAAGAATAAGTTTAAAATGCCGATGTATCCAGTTGCAAACTACATTATTCTTATTTTCTTAGTTTTTGTGCTTGTTGTATTAGGACTTGCAGAGGATACAAGAATCGCATTATTCGTGACACCCGTGTGGTTTATTTTGTTATTGGTCATTTACCATTTTAAATGGAATAAAGCTTCTAATTGATCGGTTGTTTTTTAGATTAAGCCTGAAAATGAATGTATATCATTTTCAGGCTTTTTTATCATTTTTAACTTGGAATAGGAGAAAAATTTTAAAAAGTCAAAAAACTGATTGACACCTTCTTAAATAGAATGCTATTATAGTCTTCTTTGGAAAAAGGAGGGAAAAGCATTGATTAAAGTCGAAGGAATCAATAAGTCCTTTAAGGTTGCTAAAAGGACGACAGGTTTGAAAGCAGGTTTGAAATCACTCCTACATAGGGAGCATACAATCGTCCATGCTTTAAATGATGTGAACTTTACGATAAAACCTGGAGAAATTGTTGGTTATATCGGTCCAAATGGAGCAGGAAAATCAACGACGATTAAAGTGATGAGCGGCATTTTAGTTCCAGATAGTGGAACTTGCGAAATAATGGGCTATACACCATGGAAGGATCGGGTCGAATATGTGAAAAATATCGGCGTTGTTTTTGGACAACGGTCCCAGCTATGGTGGGATGTACCGGTCATTGATTCCTTTGCCTTATTAAAAGATATTTATCATGTCCCAGATACAGAATATAAGGAAACACTATCATTGTTAATCGAAACACTTGAATTAAAGGACATTCTATATTCACCAGTAAGACAGCTTAGCTTAGGACAGCGGATGCGTTGTGAAATTGCTGCTTCTCTTATACATAATCCACAAATTCTCTTCTTAGATGAACCTACGATTGGTCTCGATGCAGTAAGCAAGATTGCTGTAAGAAACTTTATAAAAAAAATCAATAAGCAAAAAAAAGTAACGGTTATCCTTACGACACATGATATGTTCGATATTGAGGCTCTTTGTGATCGAGTCATCCTAATCGGGAAAGGGAGCCTATTGTATGATGGGAATTTACAGGAATTAAGAAGTCGTTTTGGTTCCCATCGCACCATAACATTAGACTATAAATCAAGTAATAGTCCGATTCATATTCCTGGAACTACTACGCTTTCTTGGACAGAGGAAAGAGCAATTCTAAGCGTGGATACAACACAAATTTCTGTATCGGAAGTAATCATGAAATTGACCCATTCCCTTGATCTAGTTGATATTTCGGTAACATCCCAGCCAATTGAAGATATTATTGTACAGCTCTATAAGGAGTATGAGATATGAGAGTGATGAAACCATATATTGCTGTATTAAAATTACGTTTATTAAATGGGATGCAGTATCGAGCAGCGGCATTGGCGGGAGTAGCTACACAGTTTTTCTGGGGTTTTATTTATATTATGATATTTCAGGCCTTTTATGCCCAAGCAAGTTCAAATCAACCAATTTCTTTAGAAGAATTGGTTACTTATTTATGGCTGCAGCAATCTTTTTTAGCATTTATAATGCTATGGTTTCGAGATAATGAATTATTTGACTTAATCACAACTGGAAATATTGCTTATGAGCTATGCAGGCCAATTGGGATATATGAATATTGGTTTAGTAAATTACTTGCACAGCGATTGGCTAGCGCATTATTAAGGTGTTTTCCGATAATATTGCTGGCTTTTTTGTTGCCGAAAGCGTATCGGCTGATGTTGCCTCCAGATGTTGTGACATTCTTGTTATTTTGTCTCTCTCTTTTATTAGGACTATTGGTTTTAGTAGCTATTTCTATGTTTATTTATATTTCTGTTTTTATCACTTTATCTCCAATGGGTTCCCTTCTAGTATTTGGTGTAGTAGGGGAGTTTTTTGCTGGGATGGTTGTACCAATTCCATTAATGCCAGAATGGCTCCAACAAATTGTGTATCTACTTCCGTTCCGTTTAACAGCTGATTTTCCCTTTCGTGTCTATTCAGGAAATATTCCGAATGGAGAAGCGATTGAGGGCATCTTCATTCAGCTTGCATGGCTGTTAGTACTTGTTTTTCTCGGGGAAATAGCGTTACATAAAGCAATGAAAAAAGTCATTGTGCAAGGAGGGTAAGCCTTTATGAAACTTTATTTTCAATACCTTCTCGTATTATTTAAATCACAAATGCAGTATCGGACGTCATTCTGGCTTTTATCATTAGGACAATTTCTAGTACCGTTTTCTGCTTTTGCTGGATTATACTTCCTGTTTGAACGATTTGGACAAATAAAGGGCTGGGATTTTTATGAGGTAGCTCTTTGTTTTGCGATTATTCATATGGCATTTGCATTAAGTGAATGCTTTGCAAGGGGATTTGATAATTTCTCGAGTCTAGTTGCAAGCGGTAATTTTGATAGATTGCTTGTTAGACCAAGGACAACATTTGTACAGGTGCTTGGTTCAAAATTTGAATTTACTAGAGTAGGGAGACTTTTGCAAAGCGTTATCGTCCTAGCTTGGGCTTTAAGTAATCTTGCTATCGATTGGAGTCTAATGAAAATTCTAACGCTGTTATTGATGATTATGAGCGGGGTATTCATCTTTACGGGAATTTTTATTTTAGCCGCCACTCTTAGCTTTTGGACGATACAAGGTTTAGAGATTGCGAATATTTTTACTGATGGTGGCAGAGAAATGGCTCAGTATCCGCTAAATATTTATCAAAAATGGGTGACACGCTTTTTTACTTTTGTGATTCCTTTTGGAAGTGTCAATTATTTCCCTTTATTATATCTACTTGGAAAGGGAGGAAAGGCTGAATGGCTATATATGCTAACTCCGCTTGCCGGTATATTATTTATCCTTCCATGTATTTTTGTTTGGATAGTTGGTGTACGACACTATCGATCAACAGGTTCTTAAAAAGACGATGTTTTCTGTTCTATTAAAAGTGGTATAAAACTAGTAGATAAGTTTATATCAACTAGAATGGAGGCGTTTAGAATTGAGTAAAGAATCAACAACAAGCCCTGCAGGTAAAACACATCAGCCTAATGAGAAGAAACAGAAGGATGAGGCTTCAAAATGCCTGAAAGAAACCCATGAACAGGCAAATGATAGTTTAACAGAGGGAACGGTTGATAAGAAAAAGGAAAAGAACGAAAAATAATTATTTGTTTCCTATATATAGGAATGGAGATGGAGGAGAGTGATTAGTCATTCTTCTCTTTTTGTCTATTACATAAGATATAATGTTTAGTGGTCAAAATAATCGAAAGAAAGGCTGTTAGCATGAAAAAAATATGGATTATACTAATGGGCATATTAGTTCTGTTCTTGATATTATTTAGTGCTTATAAATTAATGAATGCACGAACCTTTCAGTTGTTTGGAGGGTTAACCAATCATGTGGAGACAAAGGAGAAGGTAGTGGCGTTAACATTTGATGATGGACCAACAAAAAATGTGAACAATATACTAACATTGATAGATGCCTATGATGCAAAAGCTACTTTTTTTCTTATCGGAAATGAAATAGAAAAAAGTCCTGAAATAGCAGAGAAAATTGTAAAAAAAGGACATCAACTTGGAAATCATACATACTCTCACAATCGAATGATTTTTAAATCGCAATCCTTTATAAAGGCAGAAATTGAAGACACAAATAAATTAATCAAAAAAGCGGGTTTTACAGGGGACATGGATTTCAGACCTCCAAATGGGAAAAAACTTATTGGACTTCCATATTATTTAAAAAAAGCAAATATGGATACGATTCTCTGGGACATCGAACCAGATACTTATTATCAAATGGCAGAGGATAAAGTAAACTATGTGAAGGCATCTGTTAATCCAGGTTCCATTATTATAATGCATCCGATGTATGACCAAAAAGGTGAGGAAATAAAAGCAATCGAAGGAATTTTAAAAACATTAACGGAGGAAGGTTATACATTTATTACTGTAAATGAGCTTCAGCAATTAGATGAAAATAATTAAAAGGAAGATGCTGGCTATTAAGAATTAAATAAAGATTTAAAGAGCCACAGTATATATACTCATCCCTGCTTTAGCAGTATATTTAAGAATTCGCTACATAATTTATATGCCTTTTTTAGTAAATGTTTAATATCTTTATCTTCAACATGCTGAAGGTAGTAATGGAGATAGCATTTAGACATGCTGTTCCCCATATAAGTCGCCCAAAGTTTCCCCATTTCTGCTGATGTAAGCTTTTCACTGAGGTCAGTTTTTGTTGAACGCATATACAGTGGTTCACGAGTGTCCATAACAAAACTCCTTTTAATTGTTTTATATTATTATTTTCAATCATTCATCAATGTATGCTAAGTGTAACTACCTATTATTCGAAACGTTAATAATACTAAAATCGCTTTTCCTCTGTGCATCAATCGTTTAGAATAATACAGAAAAAAGAAAATATATGGGAGTAGATAATGAAAATACTACTAGTGGAAGACGATAAAACCATTGCCACAGGGTTAGAATATAGTTTACAAAGTGAAAAGTATGAAACGATCACTTGTTTTAACGCAAAAACTGCTAAAAGAGCTTTAGAGGATCAGCTTATAGATATTGATTTATGTCTATTTGATTTGTCGCTACCAGATGGTTCTGGCTATGAGCTATGTGAGTATGTAAAAAGAAAAGCTGATAAGCCTGTTATCTTTTTAACTGCTTTAGATGATGAAGTGAATGTTGTAATGGGACTGGATATGGGAGCAGATGACTATATTACAAAACCATTTCGCATAAGAGAACTTCTTTCTAGAATTAAATCGGTTTTGCGGCGGTACAATAAGCAGTTGCAGAATAATTCATTGATAGAAATAGATTCTATACGGATTAACACATTGGAAGGGAAAATTTACAAAAGGAATGAGGAAGTAATGGTTACAGCGCTTGAATATCGCTTATTTCTCATTTTTGCTAATAATATCGGACAAGTGTTAACTAGAAGCCAATTATTAGAGAAAATCTGGGATGTTGCTGGGGATTTTGTTAATGATAATACTTTAACTGTCTATATTAAAAGGCTCCGCGAGAAATTAGAGGATGATCCCCAAAAGCCAACCATCATTAAAACCATTCGCGGACTTGGCTATAAGGTAGGGGACTAAAATGATTCGTAATCGAGAAGTGAAGGTTCTCACCATCGTTTTAGTATTCATTAGTTTCTTAGCTATTGTTCATGCTGCTATTGCCTACTCTATTTCAGTCGCAGTTTATTTGTTCGCAGTGCTTGTTATACTTTTGGGCTGTTTTTATCAGTTTACAAGGTTTCGATATAAGGAAATAGATAAGCTATCGAACTACTTGCAGCGAATTAGTAATGGAGATGAAAGCCTTGATATTCGTGATAATGTGGAAGGCGAATTGAGTATTTTAAAAAATAATATTTACAAGGTTACATTAATGTTATCGGAGCAGAGTGCACTTCTACATAAAGAAAAGTTAAAGCTTACAGATGCTATCTCTGATATCTCTCACCAATTGAAAACACCGCTTACTTCCATGGTTGTCATGACGGATTTGTTGCGTAATCCACAGCTTGAGGAAATGCGAAGACGTGAATTTACTAATAATATATCGATTCAGCTTGAAAGAATGGAATGGCTTGTTTCTTCATTGCTGAAATTATCGAAAATGGATGCTGGGACGATTCTTTTTAAAAAGGAGCAAGTTGATGTCAAAAAACTGATTTATAAGGCAGTAGAACCAATATTAATTCCAATGGATATCAAGGGACAGGCTCATGCAATTGTTGGAGGAGAGGGTGTTACCTATATTGGAGATTTTAATTGGACAGCAGAAGCGCTCATTAATATTTTGAAAAATTGTGTGGAGCATACGCCTGAAGGTGGAGAAATTCAAATTCGATTCTCTGAGAATGTTTTATTTACAGAAATCGTTATTCAGGATAATGGGAAAGGTATCGCTAACAAAGATTTACCATATATATTTAAACGATTTTATAAGGGAGAAAATGCAAGCGAAGATAGCGTCGGCATAGGGTTAGCGATGGCATATAGTATTATCAAAAGCCAGCATGGTGATATTGAAGTCAGAAGTAAGATAGGAGAAGGGACTACTTTTCATATAAAGTTTTATAAACAAGTGATTTAGTGGGAGTAGTGGAATTTAGGAGAGTGGAAATGAAAGCCAGAATCTGCTGTACATCAAGGAAAAGTGGCGTTCATAATGGAATGAAAGCTAGAATCCACTGGGCTGCAAGAAAAAATGACGTACATAAAGGGAATGAAAGCTAGAATCTGCTGTGCTACAAGGAAAAGTGGCGTTCATAAAGAGAATGAAAGTCAGAGTCTATTATGCTGCAGGAAAAAGTGGCGTTCATTAAGCGAATGAACTCCATACTCCATAAAAGCATAGAAGAACCATCCACCTATTCCTACGAAAGTGACTAAATTGTCACTTTCAAGTCACTGGAGAGTCACTTTAGACAGTTACTCTAAGAGTATCAAGTAATTGGAGGACGATAAAATGGAAATTTTAAAAATAGAAAATCTGTCTAAAGTGTATGGAAAAGGGGAAACGGCAGTAAAAGCATTGGATAATGTTTCTTTTTCTGTTAATAAAGGTGAATTTGTGGCAATTATCGGACCTTCTGGATCAGGTAAATCTACGTTGCTTCACATGTTAGGTGGAGTGGACAGACCGACAAGTGGAAAAGTTTTTGTTGATAATACAGATATTTATCAATTAAACGAAACACAATTAGCTATTTTTAGAAGAAGACAAATTGGCCTTATCTATCAATTTTATAACTTAATCCCAATTCTATCAGTAGAAGAAAATATTACGCTGCCTCTTCTATTAGATAATCATCAAGTAGATAAGGAGCAATTTAATCGGATTGTTTCCATATTAGGTTTACAACAAAGATTAGATCACCTGCCTAATCAATTATCAGGGGGACAGCAGCAGCGTGTTTCCATTGGACGTGCACTGATTAGTAATCCAGCTATTATGCTTGCAGACGAGCCTACAGGGAATTTAGATAGTAAAAATAGTGAAGAGATTATGGAACTATTAAAAATGTTTAATAAAACCTATAATCAAACATTAATTGTTATTACCCATGATGAACGAATTGCATTACAAGCGGATCGTGTTATATCTGTTGAAGATGGAAAAATCGCCAAAAATGAGGTGATTCGTCCATGAATATAATGAATAAACTCACTTTAAGAAATTTAAAGGAGAATAAGCGAAGAACACTAGTTACGATTATTGGTGTTATTATTTCTGTTAGTATGTTGACAGCTGTTGCGACACTAGGTGTTTCTTTTATCGATTTATTAAAGAGAGATAGCATAGCAAGAGACGGGGAATGGCATGTCCAGTTTAAAGGTGTTAATAGCGAGCAAATCGAAGCGATAAACAAGGATAGTAAAATAGAAAACGTTATCTTATCCAATGATTTAGGCTATGCGAACTGGAATGATTCAAAAAACGAAAATAAACCGTATTTATTTTTAAAACAATATGATGAGCAAGGATTTAAGCAGTTTTCAATTACCTTAAAAGAAGGAACGTATCCAAAAGCCTCTAATGAAATTATCATTTCAGATGCAATGATAAAGAATGCGAAAAATAAGTATGCCATCGGTGAGGAGTTAAAAGTTAGCATTGGGGAAAGGCGCTTTAAATTAGATAAAGAAGATTCAATCCTAACACAAACAGATCCTTTACAAAGGAATGAAGAAGGGGAAAGTGTCGAGGAAATCCAACAAGCAAAATCCTACACATTCAAAATTGTCGGAATCATGGAAAGTCCGGCTTGGGAGCCATCTTGGTCACCTGGTTATACCCTTGTTAGTTACGTAGACAAAAGTGAATTAACAAGTAATAGCAGCGTAAATGCAAGTGTTGTGATGAAAAGGGTAAAGCAGTCTATATATGAGGACTCGGAATCATTGGCAAAGAAATTAGCTATTGCAAAAGTGGATTTTAATAATGAGTTACTGCGTTATTATGGAGTATCATCGAATGATAATCTGCTTCTTACGATGTACTCACTAATAGGCATTATCATCCTTGTAATCGTTATTGGTTCTGTGGCACTGATTTATAATGCTTTTGCCATTAGTGTGTCGGAACGGGCAAGGTATTTAGGCATGCTTTCGAGTGTAGGAGCAACGAAGAAGCAAAAAAGAAACTCTGTTTTCTTTGAGGGTGCGGTGATAGGCGGCATCAGCATTCCATTAGGAATAATTGCTGGGCTTGTGGGAATTGGAATTACGTTCTCTTTTATAAATAAGTATTTGCAAGATGCCTTAAACTCTACACAAGGATTAAATGTAGTTGTAACGCCTTATTCAATCCTATTTTCTATTATTATTTCCGTTGTAACAATCTTTATTTCAACCTATTTGCCAGCTAGGAAAGCATCAAAGATTTCTGCAATAGATGCAATTAGACAAACGCAAGATATTAAATTATCAGGAAAAAAAGTAAAAACATCAAAATTAGTGCGCAAGCTATTTGGCATAGAAGCGGAAATTGGCTTAAAAAACTTAAAACGGAATAAGAGAAGATATCAAACAACCGTTTTTTCTTTAGTTATTAGTATTTTGCTTTTCTTAGTCGTATCTTATTTTTCAGATAATATGAAAAAGTCAGTTGAACTGTCACAGGAAAATATCGATTACGATATTGCTGTGTCTGCTGACTCAATTACTACAGAGGAAGAGATGCAGACTCTTGCAAATGTACCAAGTATTTCACAAAGTAATTTAATTAAGAACACATATGTAAGCACTTATTTAGCAGAGGACGTATTAAGTGAAAATGGCAAAAAACTCGTTGACAAAGATAAAACCATTCTTATGGATGGGAAACTGCCATTTAATGTGAATTTCATTATGTTATCTGAAGAAGCCTTTCAGAACTATGCTAAAACATCAGGTTTTAATGTCAATGAATATACAAATCCTAATATTCCAAAAGGTATTGTGATAGAGAACATATCTTACTTTGATCCATATGCAGAGAAATTTGTTGAGGAAAAAGTGATGAATGCAAAACCAGGAGATTATATTGATCTCTATAGTTACAATTTCGACAGTGAGAAGGATGAAATATTTAATAAGATTCAAATTGGTTTATTTACGAATGAAACTTTAATGGGGATTAATCCGGATAACTATGGAACAATTACAATGATTATTTCCAATGAAGTAGCAGAGAAATTATTTGAAAATGAAAAAAATATTAATATGAACTATACTCTCTATTTAAACAGCGATAATCCAGAGAAAGCCCAAGAGGAATTAGAAGACTTAGAAACAGGTTCCATCTATATTTACAATGTGGAAAAGAATCGTAAGCAATCAGAACAATTGATTATGATTATGTCTGTCTTTATGTACGGCTTTATTTCCCTCATTTCATTAATCAGTATTGCCAATATCTTTAATACCATTTCTACTAGTATATCTTTAAGAAAAAGGGAATTTGCGATGTTGCGTTCAGTTGGGATGACGCCAACAGGTTTTAATAAAATGATTTATTTTGAAAGCATTTTTTATGGGATAAAAGCATTGATGTATGGTATTCCGATTAGTATAGGCGTAATAGCAATACTATACTGGTCCATTAGCAATACATTTGAATATGGCTTTAAGCTTCCATGGTTGAGCATTCTCCTTGTAGTGATTGCAATATTTATCATTGTCGCTTCAGCCATGCTTTATTCAGTCAGCAAAATTAAGAAAGAAAATATTATTGATGGCCTGAAGCAAGAGAATGCTTAATAGCACAAAGAAAATTAGATAAGAATGACAAAAAACTCGTCCATATTGGCGGGTTTTTTCATATGCAAAAGCAAGCAGGTAAGTGAAAGAGTGATGTAGAATCAGTAAGGAAGACAGAGGAGGGTAAAAATGACAATGGATATTTTACAACAAAATAAGAAAAGCTGGGATAAAGTAGCCCATCATTTCAACGGGATAGACGCACTACCTAGTTATGGCCCTTTTAGCCAAACGGAAGAGGAGTTAAGACTATTTGAAGAGATAACAAATAAAAAAGTCCTTGATATCGGTTGTGGCAGTGGACATTCGTTATTGTACATGGCTGACAAAGGAGCTAGTGAATTATGGGGTGTAGACTTATTTGAAAAGCAAATGGAGACAGCAAAAGAAACATTAAAAGTCCTGCCTTCCCATTTATACTGCGCTGCGATGGAGGAAGATATTGGTCTTCCTAAGTTATATTTCGATACAGTTTATTCTATCTATGCAATCGGATGGACAACAGATTTAGCCTCGACCTTTAAACTTATTTATTCGTATTTAAAGCCAGGAGGAGAATTTATATTTAGCTGGGACCATCCGCTATATGCATATATGCAGAGCCAAAACGGTCAAATCTCTCTTACTGGTTCCTATCAAGAAGAAGGATTAACAACATACCCAAGGTTTAAAGGGGAAGAAGCACCAGTAGTCATACCAAATAGAAAAAGGAGTACCTATATCAATGAATTAATTAAAGCTGGATTTACGATTGGCTGTGTTATAGAAAGTGAGGTTTCCAAAAACTTTGAAATGGTTGAAGCTGAAATCTCTGATCGCTATTATTCATTATACAAAGCAAGAAAATTTCCAACTACTATGATTATAAAAGCAAAAAGAATGTGATGTGTAGGAAGCCACACGCCGTTTTGATCCAGTTAATGATTGATTACAAGTTATTTGAGAAAGGTGAATTAACAAAAGGAACTATCATTTAGCAGGGGAAACTTTTAATAAAATTTAAATCAGTACCTTACGGATGAATTACTTATCCAGATAGTTGGGACAATAGCTTCCCTGAAATAATCTAACCTATTTTTTCCTCTTTAAGAACACTTGAGGGACAAGGAAATAATAGAGAGAATGCAGTTCCTTTTCCCAATTCACTTTCCACTTTTACTTGCCCCTTCATAGATTTAACAATATTAAATACAGCCATCATTCCCAGTCCTGTACCTTTTTGCTTTAATGAGAAATAAGGCTCTCCCAAATGCTTTATCTGATCTTTAGACATTCCTATACCAGTATCAGATATTCGAACACCGATAATATGTTCTAATGCAAATATTTCGACACTTAAAATACCACCTTTAGGCATCGCCTCAATACCATTTTTTAAAATATTTAGGAGGCATTGATGTAAGTAATTTCGTTCTCCTTCAACCATCCCTCTATTTGTAATTACAGTTGGTTTTGTGAATTTTATTTGAATATTATTCATGTTTGCCATGGCAGATACTATTTCAACTGCCTTTTTCACTTCATCCTGTAAATCTAAAGTTTGCTTTGTTACTACTTGGGGTTTAGCAAAAGTTAAATAGTCCTTTATAACGCTTTCCGCATGATCTAATTCATCCAAGGCAGTTCTTGCATATTCCAATCTTTTCTCCAGTGAAACTTCTTTTTCCAATAATAATTGTAAAAATCCTTTTGAAACACAAATAGGATTTCTAAGCTCATGCCCAAAAGAAGCGGCAAGATGACTGACTACTTGTAGCTTTTCCGCTTTGATAATTTGCTTTTTAATGTGAAAGTAGTCATCTGCAAAATCTGAGATAAATACAATTAGACCTATACATAGTGCGGGGATTAATAGATAAACAATTGGAACTTCCTTTAATTGAAGATTGTTTAAAAAAATTAAACTTATAATCATTAAAATAGAAAAAGTGAAAGAAAGCATAATACAAATCAAAAATTTTTGAAGTATATTTCCTTTTAAAAAATATGGACGAATAATGAAAATTGCTACAGTGAGAATACTGAATGTAATTATTGTTGCATAAACTCCAATTTCTCCAATCAATATCAAACGAGACAAAATAGTGAAAACTAACATTAATATACCAATAGTTGGTCTTTCGATTAAGCAAAGTAGTATAAATGGGATTTGGCTTAAATCAAGAAAAATACTTGAATTAAGATGTACACCAAACCAAGTACACCATATAATTGATATTCCTCTTAAAATAGTATGTATGAGTTTTTTTAGCTTAAGGTTTTTTTCAAAAAACCTCAAAGTAAAGTTTATAACAAAACACATGATTATTAAAAATAATAGACTGCCTAATAAATCCTTTGTAAATAATGGCAAACTCTTCAACCTCGCTTTATCTTATAATAAATATCTATTAAGAATATTCTTATAGTTCTAATAAGTTATATGAGTTTAATTAGTTTTAATAAAAAAAGTGATACATAGAATGAATTAACTTAAATTTTCTAATCATGGTAAAGATAGATGTCTTTGGAATCATTTTCAAAATGAAGGTTAAATTCCAATATACAATTTCTAAAGAAGTTAAATGTCTGGTTTAATAGAAAGTTAGCATCTTTTTTCAATTTTTCTTTCAACTTCTTTCCTAAAATTTCCTTATATTCTGTATTTTAATAAACTAAATGCAGAAATCAAAGAAGATTTTTTTTACATTTTCATGAACAGCTTGAACTATTCGACATTTCTGTCGCATGGTGAAGTTTTTAATTTGGATAATAGACATATACTTTATTAGGACGATAGCATTAATTTTACTAAAGGATAAAGCGGGATTTTGTTATATTTGATTAAAAGTCTTAGAAGTCTCATCGAATAAAAATGACAATTTTTGTCGACTTATTTTAATTTAAAAGTAAGGAGTTCTAACTAAAAAAATGATCTACCTCAAAAAATATAATCTTGTGTGACAATTGACACATTTTGTCTATTATAAATTTTCCAAGTATAACCTTTAAACTTCAGTAAGACTCTCACCTCTTGCTTATGAGAATGCGAGGAAGATAGGTGGGAGATCAACTGTCCGTAAAGGTATGAATGGTTCAACTAACCATCAGTGGGGGATGAAGGAAAACTCCCACTGATGAAAGTTCACTTTATTTTAATAATATTTGTAACTTGTTCTAAGAGGGTCAGCGAGTGTCAATGAAAAGAAAAATTCCATTTAGTGATTGTAACAAAAAAAAGTACAATATTATTAATAGACATTCCTTTTAATGGAATCTATAATTTAATTATCTGCTAGTTTGTTAAAATGTTCACATTAGATTTAAATGAGTAGTCTTTTTTTAATAAATTTTGCAAACGCATTCTTAATAGTCTGTTTTAATAACCAGGATAAAAATAAGGTCTGGGATTTTTAAAACAAAGCATTTTTCCTACATGCCTTATTTTTAAATATATTAAAAAGGGGTTTTGAAAATGGTAACTGCTTTAGATGCAACAACAGTATTGGACAAGGAGTATGGTCTGTATATTAATGGTCAATGGATAAAAGGTTCAGAAGGTAAGCTCCTTAGCAGCTATAACCCAAGTAACGGAGACAAGCTGGCTGATTTTGTGGATGCTACCTATGCAGATGTCGATCAAGCAGTAGCAGCTGCGACAGAAGCTTTAAAAACATGGAAGAAAGTAAGTTTGATAGAGAGAAGCAATTTATTATTGAAAATTGCTAATTTAATTGACGAAAATGCGGAAAAGTTAGCATTAGTGGAGACATTGGATAATGGAAAGCCGCTAAGAGAAACAAGAAATATTGATGTTCCATTAAGCTCTGATCATTTTCGCTATTTTGCAGGGGTGATCCGCTCAGAAGAAGGAACTGCCCAAGCATTTGATGAGGATACTTTATCCATTTCAATAAAAGAGCCTATTGGGGTAGTTGGTCAAATTATTCCATGGAATTTCCCGTTATTAATGGCTGCATGGAAGATTGCACCAGCTATCGCAGCTGGCAATACAGTGGTTATCCATCCATCTTCTACTACGTCTTTAAGCTTATTGGAATTGGCCAAGATTTTAGATCAAGTCTTACCCAAGGGTGTAGTTAATGTTATTACAGGTCGAGGTTCTCACTCTGGAGACTATATGTTAAATCATGAAGGCTTCGCAAAAATTGCCTTTACTGGATCAACTGAAATTGGCCAAGAAGTTGCGGTTGCTGCAGCGAAAAGACTTATTCCATCAACACTTGAGCTCGGCGGAAAGTCAGCAAATATCATCTTTAATGATGCACCAATGGAGCGAGCGTTAGAAGGGGTTCAATTAGGTATTCTCTTTAACCAAGGACAAGTTTGCTGTGCTGGTTCACGGATTTTTATTCAAGAAGGAATTTATGATGAGTTCCTTGCAAAAATGAAACTTGCATTTGAGGATGTAAAAGTTGGCTTGCCTTGGGAAGAAGATGTTGTGATGGGGGCTCAAATAAATGAGCGTCAATTAGAACAAATTTTAGAATATGTAAAAATCGGCGAAGATGAAGGAGCTAGAGTTGTAACAGGCGGCTGCCGACTCGAAAATAATGGACTGGAAAAGGGAGCATTTATGGCACCAACGATTTTAGCAGATGCAACAAATGAGATGCGCATCGCTCAAGAAGAAATTTTCGGCCCAGTTGCAACGGTGATAAAATTTAAGACAGAAGATGAGGTTATAGAGTTGGCTAACCAATCGGAGTTTGGACTCGGAGGAGCAGTATTCTCACGTGATATTAATACAGCACTTCGTGTAGCAAGAAGCGTGGAAACTGGTCGTATGTGGGTGAATACGTATAATCAGCTTCCAGCAGGAGCACCATTTGGAGGCTACAAAAAATCAGGAATCGGCAGAGAAACATACAAGAGCATATTAGATGGCTATACCCAAACGAAAAATATTTATATTGTAACGAAAGAAGAAACAGAGGGCTTGTATTAAAGTTAAATAGGAAGCTGCTAGGACTTTAAAATGTACCCTATAGAGTAGACGCATAAAAAAAGTCTACCTATAGGGTACTTTTTTGTATAATAAAGAAACACAACTAGAGAAATTACAACAGGGACTGGAGAAATATTTTATGAGTAAAAAGACATTTACAGAAAAAGAGATCAAACAGCTGTCTATTATTAAATACGTTAAATCTGTTAGTTCTAAAGGGATCACTTATACGGATGAGTTTAAACATATCTTTATAGCGGAGAAAGAAAAAGGTAAGTTTGCCAGAGATATATTTGAAGAATATGGATTTGATGTAGATGTTTTGGGGAAACAACGAATCCATTCAGCTAGTAAAAGATGGAAAGCAGCCTACATTAAGAATGGAATAAGCGGTTTACGTGATACTAGAGCTGGTAACTCAGGGCGTCCCCGAGAAAAAGAACTATCTTTAGAGGAGAAGAATGCTCGTTTAGAAGCGCAAATCAACTTACTTAAGGCTGAAAACGAACTGTTAAAAAAGATACGATTCGCGGAAAGGGGGATGAAGAAATAGTCCTTCCTCCCTCTCAAAAGTATCTTTTAATTCGTTCAGTAATTGAAAAATATCAATTAAAAAATATGGTGAGCTATCTTTGTGAGCTAGCTGGCGTCTCAAGAAGTGGTTATTATAATTATTTCACTGAGAAATCATTTGGACGAAGAATGCAAAAGGATAAAAAAGAGGAAGTTGTAAAGGAGATTATTTTAAAAGCTTTCAACTTTAAAAACCGCAAGAAAGGGGCACGTCAAATCAAAATGACATTGGCGGGTCAATTTAATATTGTCTACAATTTGAAACGTATACGACGAATTATGAAAAAATACGGTATAATCTGCCCCATTAGAAAAGCAAATCCTTATAGAAGAATGATGAAAGCCACACAGGAGCATAGCGTTGTACCAAACCTTTTAAATAGACAATTCAAGCAAGGAATTCCAGGGAAAGTGCTATTAACTGATATCACTTATCTTCATTTTGGAAAAGGAATGAGGGCTTATTTATCAGCAATTAAGGATGGTTCAACTGGTGAAATCCTGGCCTATCACGTATTAGATCGAATGACCTTAAATTTAGCTACAGATACGCTCAAGAAGTTAAAGAAGAATAAAAAATTCAAGAAAGTAAAAGATGCACTAATCCATTCAGATCAAGGAGTCCATTATACACATCCTGACTTTCAAAAGGCAGTAAAGAAGTTAGGATTACACCAATCTATGTCAAGACGAGGAAACTGTTGGGATAACGCCCCCCAAGAATCTTTCTTTGGCCATCTTAAAGATGAAGCCTCTATTAAAGCATGTACAACACTAGAAGAATTGAAAAAAGAAATTAAGCAATATATGATTTATTACAATTACTATAGATATCAGTGGAATTTAAAAAAGATGACCCCTGTTCAATACAGAGGTCATCTTCTTAACGCAGCCTAGGCTTTTTTAATTTGTCCTTTACAAAGGGTACATTTTACTTTGTCTTAGTGGCTTTTTTTATGCTTAAAAGTTCATGTATAATTTGCTCTTAGATAAAAAGAAATTTAAATTTATTTTTTTCATGAACTTTTTCCACAGTAGAAAGTCTAATGTATAGGAAAATTTGAGGAGGTGATTAATTGGAAGAGTTAGAGATTAGTAAGAAAGCCATTAAAGGAGATGATGATGCCTTTTTGGAAGTAATGCAATTACATAAGGAATCTTTGCTAAGAGCTGCTTTAGCATTTCTAAAAGATGAGCACGCGGCAATAGAAGCACTACAGGAAGTGACATATCGAGCATATAAAAAGATACATACTGTTAAAGAGGCAGCATATTTAAAAACATGGCTGACAAGGATTATGATTAATTACTGTCAAGATCAATTAAAAAGAAACAATAGAGTTATTTCTGATAACCAATTATACGATGTATTCGTTCACCAAGACCAATCATTGATCGAGCTGAAGGAAGCCCTTGGAATGTTATCCAATGAAGACCAACAATTAATCTATTTAAAATACTTTCAAAATACGAAAATCAAAGAAATTGCCGCAATGGAAAAAATACCAGAAGGAACGGTAAAGTCTCGATTACATAAAGTCCTGAAAACACTTCGACTATATTTTAAGGAGAAAGGAGAGAGTGATCATGTATGAACAAGAGGAACAAAGCTTGTCTAAGTTAAAAGATGACTTAGAAAAAGCAGAATTACCGATTGAAAAAGCGGATGAAGCCATTTTAAGCGGATTTATGAAAGCTAAGCGAGAAAAAAGTCTGGTTAAGAAAAAACAAAAAAGATTTGTTGGAATTGCGATTGCGGCTATTATCATCATTTCCTTTGTAACATCCATTCGAATATCCCCAACCTTCGCAAATGCCCTCTCATCCATCCCTGGAATGGAATGGATGATTGGTTTTATTGAACAAGATAAAGGCTTTTCAGCAATAATAGAAAATGATTATTATCAAAAGGTAGATGTTTCTGAGACAAAAGGAGATTTGACGTTAACGATTGATGGAGTGATTATGGATGAATCAGGAATGAATGTATTTTATACGTTGAAATCGACAAAACCTCTAACTGGTGGAGAGATAAAGTATATTAATCTCCTTAATAAAGAAGAATTTCCTGAGCATTCACGTAGCTATAATGTTTATTTTCCTGATGATATTCAAAATGAATTTCAAGATATGGTGGAGTACCAATTTGTAAACTCTTTTTCTTTTGAGGAATTAAAGTTTAACTTTGAATTCGTTACAGTAATGGACAATCAAGAAATAAAGTTTCTGATTCCTTTTGAATTAAAAGAAAATGTAAGGAAGAATATTACTTATCCAATAAAACAAGTTGTGGAAGTCGAGAATCAGAAAATCAAGATTGAAGAAATTATTGTGTATCCTTTAAGAATTGGTGTGAAGGTAGCATTTGATCCTACAAATACAAAAGAAATTTTGGGATTCGAAGATATGCGGTTGGAAAATGAAAACGGCGAGGTATGGACTTCTATTGCAAATGGTACTGTAAATAGGACTTTGAGTAAGCATGAGAAAATGTATTATTTACAATCTAATTATTTTGAAAAGCCGAAAGAGCTTTATTTGCGTATCAACAAATTGATGGCGATTGACAAAGAGGATACTGTAGTTATTGTAAATACAGAAACAAATAAATTAATAAAAAGACCGAAAGACCGAAAACTCAACTTAGGAAAAACATCTAAATCACAAGCTGAATTTTATATGATATCTGATTCAGAGAATATGTATACTATCTTCGACGAGGCTGTTGATGCAACAGGAAAAGAACTAAGGATACCATCAACTGAATTTTACAATCATGAAAACAAAAAATATTGGAATATGTTTTTCGAAAATAGCGAGTACGAAAATCCATTGCAAATGAAATTGACATTTTACCCTAATTACATCGAAGGAGATGTAAAGCTAGAATTAAAATAAGCTGTATGCTTTGTTAGTGGTATTAATTACACCATTACCAAAGCATACATTTTTTGTTTATTATATTTATTGTAAGCGTTACATTTTTATGCTAAAGTATAGTTACGTAAACGTTTACGTAAAGGGTGAAATAAATGACGATAACAATAAAAGATATAGCAAATGTTGCAAAGGTGTCCACAGCAACTGTTTCAAGAGTTTTAAATGGGGCAGGTGGATACACTGAAGAGACAAAGAATAAAATTCTGCAAATCGCAGAAGAACTTGGCTATCGGAGAAATGAAATGGCGAGAAGCTTAGTGAAAAAATCTAGCAACTTAATAGGTATTATCATGCCAAGTGTATCGACCATTTTTTATGCGGACATCGTAAATGGAATGGAGCAGGTAGCACAAACACATGGATTTAGTGTTATTTTATCCCATGCAGGAGAAAAAGGTAATCGGTTAATTGATTGTTTAAAAATGCTTGAAGAAAGAAAAGTGGATGGGCTTGTTATTGTATCTATTCCACTAAAGGAAGAACAAATTCAAGCAATTGAATCATTGAGTATACCGTATGTGTTATTGTCAACAGATACACAAAATAAACAAATACCTTTTATAAAAGTAGATGATTATGGAGCTTCCTATGCTGCTACAAAGTATCTAATAGATCATGGACATCAAAAAATTGGCCTGGCAGGTGTGGATTTCTCTGATCGAGTAGCTGGGATTCCAAGAATTGAAGGATATAAAAATGCATTAATGGATCACGGATTAAGCTTTTCTGCCAACTACATAAAAGCAGGAGATTATAGTTTTTCTGCAGGGAAAGAAGCCCTCTATGCTTTCCATACTGAAAAGGCGGGAATAACAGCAGCATTTTGTGTAAGTGATGAGGTAGCGCTTGGCATCATTTCAGCAGCTTATGAATTAGGCATAAAAATACCAGAGGACCTTTCCGTCATGGGCTACGATAATACAAGAGTTGCAGAAATGGCTGTACCTCCATTAACAACGATTGAGCAACCATTTCAGGTAATGGGAGAGAAGGGCTGTATAAAAATAATAGAGGCTATTCAGCAAAAGACAGCAGTAAAAACAGAAATGCTCCCATTCTATATAGTGGAAAGAGCATCGGTGAATAAAAGGAATCACTAAATTTTTTTATACTTTACGTAAACGTTTACGTTCAGACAAATATTTTAATAGAAAGTAGGTATCGAAATGGAAAAGAAATGGTGGCAAACGTCGGTTGTATATCAAATATATCCAAGAAGCTTTCAAGACAGCAATGGGGATGGGATTGGTGATTTAAGAGGTATCGTCAACCGACTTGATTATTTGCAAAAGCTAGGAATCGATGTTATTTGGCTAAGCCCCGTATATAAATCGCCGAATGATGATAATGGCTATGATATAAGTGATTATGAAGATATTATGGATGAATTTGGAACAATGGTAGATATGGATGAATTAATTGCAACAGCGAATGAAAAAGGAATTAAAATTGTCATGGATTTAGTAGTAAACCACACATCAGATGAGCATAAGTGGTTTATTGAAGCAAAAAAAGGAAAAGACAATCCATACCGAGATTACTATATTTGGCGTGATCCAGTTAATGGTGAAGTGCCGAATGGGCTAAAGTCAACTTTTAGTGGTTCTGCTTGGGAATTTGATGAAGATAGCGGCCAATATTTCTTGCATTTATTCAGTAAAAGACAGCCAGATTTAAATTGGGAAAATGAAAAAGTGCGGGAAGAAGTTTGGAAGATGATGAACTACTGGTTAGAAAAAGGAATCGGTGGCTTCCGTATGGATGTGATTGATTTGGTAGGAAAACAACCAGATCTTGGCATAACCGGAAATGGTCCAAAACTTCATGATTATCTCCAAGAAATGAATCAAAAATCGTTTGGTAATTATGATGTATTAACAGTAGGTGAAACATGGGGAGCGACTCCTGAAATTGCTAAATTATATTCGAATCCTACGAGAAAGGAGCTATCAATGATCTTTCAGTTTGAGCATAGTGCTTTAGATGAACAAGAAGGAAAACAAAAATGGGATTTAAAGCCACTAGAAATCAATAAATTGAAAGAAATTCTAGCTAAATGGCAAACTTCTTTAGGAAAGGAAGGATGGAATAGTCTATTTTGGAACAACCACGATATGCCGAGAATTGTGTCTCGTTGGGGAAATGATAAGGAATATAGGGTAGAAAGTGCAAAAATGTTCGCCATTCTTTTACATTTAATGAAAGGAACTCCTTATATTTATCAAGGAGAAGAAATTGGGATGACCAATTGCCCAATTACTGATATCAGCGAAGTAAATGATATTGAAAGCATCAATATGTATCATGAACGATTAGCACAAGGATACACGAAAGAGGAGATTCTTCATTCTATAAATGTGAAAGGAAGAGACAATGCAAGAACTCCTATCCAATGGGATGATACGGTAAATGGAGGTTTTACAACGGGTACACCATGGTTACATGTCAATCCGAATTATCCGGAAATAAACGTTAAGAATAATTTAGAAGATCCTAATTCGGTCTTTTATTGTTATCAATCTTTAATTCAATTGAGAAAAGAGAACCCAATCGTAGTATGGGGAGATTTTGAGTTAATTGAAGATACGGAAGAAATGATTTTTGCCTATACACGAAAGTTTGAAGGAAAGACTTGGGTAATAGTGGCAAACTTTAGTGAGCAAGAAAGTTTGCTGGACTTACGTCAATTTGGCGAGTGTGATGATGTGATTATTAGTAATTATCATCGAAAAGGTGTGAATTTTAGAAATATCCATTTAAAGCCGTATGAAGCTTTTGCGGTACGTATTTGATAGGAAAATTAATAAGCTGTCAGGCACAATCGAAATAATTGTGATGACAGTTTTTTTAATTTTCCATAGAAAAAATAAAAAAAGATATTCTCCATTCTGATAAAATAAAGTAAGATATAAATAGGATAGTTAATATGTTAAACAAACTATTTGGTATTATTTCAATCCCAAATTTTTAAAAAAGCAAAATGAAGGCGATTTCAATTTAGGTTTAAAAGGAAAAGATAAGTATCTTTAGTAAATGGTAAGAGGAACCAGAACAAACTTTTAAGGAGTGATTATTATGAAATATAGTCAAAAATCAATGGGAGAAGTAAATGGAGCAGAGATAACAGAATATACCTTTACTAATAACAATGGAATGAGTTTTTCTAGTATGAATTATGGCTGCATTATCACCAAAATAATAGTTCCAGATAAAGAAGGAAACAAGGAAAATGTGGTGCTTGGCTTTGAAACAGTAGAGGAGTATAGACAGAATCCAGGACCTTATTTAGGGGCGATTGTTGGGAGAGTTGCGGGAAGAATTAAGGCTGGACAATTTGAACTTAATGGCAAAGAGTATCGTTTAAATACAAATACCCCTCCTAATCATTTACATGGAGGAAAGGTTGGTTGGAGTGAAGTAGTCTTTGATTCTTCTATAGTAGAAGAGGAAGAGACAATTGGAATCCGATACACTTATTATAGTCCGGATGGAGAAGAAGGATATCCTGGTAATTTTGATCTTACAGTGGACTATTTATTAACAAATGATAATGAAATAGTCCTGACTTACAAAGGAAAAACGGATAAAGAAACGCCTGTAACGGTGACCAATCATACCTATTTTAATCTTAGTGGAAATAATAAAAGAGATATAACAGAGCATGAACTAATTGCAGATGTTGATCGATTCTTAGAGCTGGATGAAGGATTTATTCCAACAGGAAAAATGGTCCCTACAGAAAATACGCCTTTTGATTTTGCGGAAGGAAAGCTGTTAAAAGCAGGGATTGACAATAATTTCGAACAAAATATTATAGTAGGTAATGGCTATGATCATCCACTTGTCTTCTCGGCAGAAGGATCACATTCTGCTCTTTTAAGAGATAAAGAGAGTGGTAGAGAATTGTCTTTAGTCACAAATCAGCCTGCAATCATTCTTTATACAGGAAACCAGTTAGAGGATAAGTATGATTTTAATGGTGTAACTGGAAGAAAATACTTAGGGGTATGTTTAGAAACGCAAGGACTTCCTGATGCAATAAATCACCCTGAATTTACATCCGTCGTTTTGAAACCAGAAGATACCTATTTTGCCGAAACAAAATTGAAATTTCGGGTAACAGAATAAGAGAATAGTGATTGAAGAGATTGCAGGAAATATATGAGAGGCTAAATTAGCATATCGTAGTTAAAGATAGGCTTCCATTTGTGAAGTAGGAAGTCAAGTGGTTAGCTAGAATGTTGAATAGTTGGAAAAAAAGGAGGAGATGTATTGGAAAGGATAGCATCTATGATGTTTATTAAACCTGGATATGAAAATGAATACAAAAAAAGACACGACGAACTCTGGCCAGAAATGGAGGAAGCACTGAAGGAACATGGTGCCACTAACTATTCTATTTATCTTCATCATGAATCCCAAGTCTTATTTGCTTATTTAGAAGTAGCGGATAAAGCTACATATGAAGCTATTTCTCAAACGGAAATTTGTCGGAAATGGTGGAAATACATGGCTCCAATCATGGAAACAAATGATGATTATAGTCCAGTAATGCATGAGTTAGAGGAAGTATTTCATTTAAATTAAACTCGTCGTCTTTCTATGTATCAGGTATAATGCCAGCTATTTCTGATTATTGGAGAATTGTTACGAGTCAATTAGTGAAAGAAGCAAAAAACAGAGGCATTAGAATTAGCTTTGATGTTAATTACCGAGGGAAATTGTGATCCCAAAGGGAAGAAGGAGAATCTTTTAACAAGCCATCAGTGAAAGATAAACTGATGGCTTTATTTTACTTATATGATTTATTAAGCGCCTTTTTAGCCATATTCACATCATTTTGTAACAATTCATGGATATTATATGCTGGATATAATTTATTCTTATGCATGAAATGAAATACTTTTGCGTGAAAATCAATACTGTGATCTAAATGTTTCTTTAAAATTTTTCGAAGAGCTGGCGTTGCAGTTTCGGTTAAGGCTGTTGCGTAGTTTTTAATCGATGCTTTATACATCCCTAATAAATCTCCAGCTTGAAAAGGCGTTTTTTCATTACGGAATCCAATAGTTTCGTTATCATTATCTTCTCTTGGTGTCATGGGATAAAAATCCAGTAGTTCTGTGATATTAGCGGATAGAGAATTAATACTCTGAATATATAAATCCTTTAACTCTGAATCTGAAATTTCCCCGACTGTCTCTTTTAGTTTAAGTAAAGATGTGCTTTGTGCAGCAGTTAATTCATGTATCTCTAGCGTTTCATGCCAAGCAAGATGTTTTCCGCGAAATTCTTCTTGGTAATTCATTCTTTTACCTCCCAAAAATTAGTTACCTCTTACTTTATTCACGGATCGAAAAAAAGTAGCTTGTAGCATTCTTTTTTGTCTAAATTGAAATTTTCTAGGTATTTAAGAGGGATTTTAAATAAATTCATTGTTATTAATATTTCATGAACCTTGTTTATCCCACTCTTAAACTTCAGTAAGACTCTCACCTCATACTTAGGAGAATTCGAGGAAGATAGGTGGGAGATCAACTGTCCGTAAAGGTCCGAATAGTTCAACTAACCATCAGTGGGGAGGAAGGAAAACCACTACTGATGGAAGTGTCACTTTATTCCGCATTAATGGGCTCTGACCCACGCCTCAAAATGATGTAATGTGGATCAATATAGGTGGGCAATTGTTCCTAAAAACTGAAAGCTTGAATGGTAAACTAACAAGGAGAAAAACTCACTGATGGAAGGTATACTTTATTTTTATAATTTCTCTAATAATAGGTTTATGTGGTATTGGTATGGGTATATAATACTATGTAATTTAAAAGCTTGTTAAATTATGAGAACGATTTAAAGGTAGAAAGCTATGATTAATCAGCTTATTTGGGCGCTTTGTTGATTATGAGCTACTAGCGCAACCGGCTAACCAAACTATCCTTGTTTTGTTAGTCTTTTTTTATGAAAAAGAAGCGTAATTATATTTATAAAGAATGTTTAGCTCTAGCCATAATCAACTGGCAAACAGCAGGTTTCCACTGCATTATAAGTAGCACTAATTCTATGCCATTAGGGTGTTTCATTTATTTCAGTAGAAGTCTTTCTATATTATTTGTCGGTAATATGGAGCTTGCGTTTTTCTAAAAATGGGGGACAACATATGAGTGAACTTATTAGCTATCAAACGATAGTAATACATGATCATACAGAAAAAGAATGGAAAGGAAAGTTAAATAAGGATTTAAGGGATTGGTTGTCAGAGGATTTTATGCTTAGCGTGGGAATAGGTGAGGCTGTTAATAATGCGATTGAACATGGGGCTTTTCCCGTTATTTTAGAACTACACTATACAAAGAATACTGTAGACATGAGGATTAAAGATCATGGGGATGGATTTAATGTGGCGAAGAAATTCCAAGATATCGAAAAATATGGTACAGATAAGCTTTTAAGTGATATTGTGTTTGAAGAGCGAGGAAGAGGTATTTTAATGATGATGCAGATCTTTCAAAAAGTACAATATAATGAGATGGGAAACGAAGTATTTTTATGGAGAGAAAGGAGGGAAAATGCCGAAGCTATATAATCTAAGAGAGAAATATCATTTTAGTAGGACTGTCTCTTTTGAAGCAGTCCTATTTTGCGTTTGGTTTAATTTTAATAATGTCATTTTTTTCTATAATCTACTGATTTCTATAAATGAATCGTTTATTATTAATATATTACAATAAAAAGTAGTTTGGGGAGAGGGTAGGAGAAACATCATGGAGAAAGTGTCCTATAGAAACATTCATAAGGAAGGCAAACAAATAACGGAATCTACTAATTGGATCCATGTTCATAATGCGGAAATGCTACTTCAGTATGACAGTAATTATATCCAATTTAAAGCAATGCCAACAATAATGGAATTTGACCTAGCGGAAGAATATCTTAAAGCATTCCATCAAAAGACTGGCCAGAAGCATCTTAAATTTATTTTTCCGGAAAATCAAAAATTTACAAAAGAGCTACTGGAGCATATTGTAAGTAAACGTTATTATGACGTGGGTTTGACTGAACTTTATGCTATTGATCCTAATGAATTTCCTGTATTGTCTCATATAGAAGATATTCTGATTCAGAAAGTAGCGGAGGATAATTTTGAGGACTATTTACAATTAGAATATAATCAAGATTTAGAATATGGAATAGATTATGCAAAAGGAAAAACAGAAGTCTATCGAAAAAATTTTAAAGATCCTCATTTCTTACAGATAATTGCTTATTATAATGGAAAAGGGGCTGGTGCTTTAGAAGTAATTATAGCAGATAAGACAGTCGAAATTGACGGAATTTTTGTAATTGAAGAATATCAACGAAAAGGGATTGCTGCTCGCATGCAAAAAATGGTGATGGATCTATTTCCAAATAAAACGATTATTTTGTTGGCAGACGGAGAAGATACACCAAGAGAAATGTATAAAAAGCAAAACTATCAAAAACAAGGTTTTCAATATGAAGCTTTGAAAGAAAAATTTGATTTTTAAAGTTAAAAAGGAGTCGATTGAATTGAATAAGCCAATACTTGTCTACCGTGGACAATATGTTGAAAGTACACATAATATTCATGTTGCTGTAGTAAATAAAGAAGGTAGATTGCTATATTCCTATGGAAATCCAAATAGGATGACATTCCCTAGATCGTCGATGAAGCCATTTCAAGCGATTCCCCTTTTAGAGACTGGAGCAGCGGATGCATATTCTTATAGTAATGCAGAAATAGCAATTGCGTGCGCTTCCCATGCAGGTGAATCCTTCCATCGAGAAACAATTCTTCAGCTGTTAGAAAGATTAGGGATTAAAGAGGATCACCTGCAATGTGGAACACATACACCATGGAATTTAACAAGCTATAAAGAGCTGTTGCGAAATGGAGAAGATGTGACACCTGTTTTCAGTAATTGTTCTGGAAAGCATACCGGTATGCTGGCTACTGTTATTCATATGAAGGAAAATATTTCTAATTATCGGGAAGTAGAACATCCTCATCAACGGCGAATACTAGAGGCAATTGATGAAATATGTGATTTTCCAAAAGAAAATATAAAGCTTAGTGTAGATGGTTGTGGCGTGCCAGTCCATCAACTACCTCTATATCATGTAGCACTTGGTTATGCAAGACTAGCAAGCCCTGATTCTATTAAATCAGAAAAGCGAATAAATATAGTAAAACGGATAAGAAACAGCATGATGGAATTTCCTGAAATGGTTGGCGGTACAAGCAGATTTGATACGGACCTAATGAACGCTTATCAAGGACGGATTGTTTCAAAAGCAGGTGCAGAGGCTGTTCAGTGTATGGGGCTTGTCGAAGAAGGAATCGGAATTGCGATAAAGGTGGAAGATGGGGGAGCACGAGCAGTAAATGTTGCGGCAATGGAGGTTCTGAGTCAGTTAGGCTATAAAGAGGAGAAAATATTTGCTGAGTTAGAAAGATACGTGCATGCACCAGTACTCAATGCAAGAAAAGAAAAAATTGGCGAAATATGTGCAAATTTCGAATTGGAAATGGCGTCGTCAATTGAAAAATATTGATACAAAGGAGTAGCTGGATTGAAACATTATTTGAACATAAAAGAAGGAAAGAATAACTGGCCGCGCTATTTAGCTTCTATTTTATTAGCTGTTGGATTTATGATTGCTGGTTCTATTGTTTATTTCGTTATTGAGTTACTGCGCGTGGAACTGGACGGGAACGATGCTACATTTATTGAGTTGGATACAGGCATGGTTGTCGGCGGAAATGGCACACTTAGTTTATTAATGACACATATTATTTATATCTTTGCTTTAGTTGGTCTATGGATTGGGGTACGATTTATTCACAAAAGAAAATTCCGAACATTGATTACTGGTGAAGAAAGAGTGAATTGGAAAAAGATGGTCTGGGGCTTTGCTGTATTTGCTGGGTTATTCCTTGTGACATCAGGTGTTGATTTCTTGGTAAATGCACCTGATTATACGTGGAATAATGTTTCATTTTCTCAGTACGTCTTTTTATTCCTCGTCGTTATTCTTTTTGTTCCGATTCAAACAACGGTAGAAGAGCTTTTATTTAGGGGATTATTACTACAATGGGTAGGGAAAAAACTGAGAAATCCAATTCTATTAGCACTTATTGTTGGACTTATTTTTGGATCCTTACATTTTGCCAATCCTGAAATGAATGATTCTGCAATATTAGTAGGCTTAGATTATTTGCTTGCAGGGTTTGCTTTAACCTTCATAGCAGTAAAAACAGGCAGTTTAGAGCTATCCATTGGTGCACATGCGGCAAATAATATGATGATCTTCTTATTATTTACATATGATGATTCTGTTGCAGGCGATATCCCAAGTCTTTTTAGAATTATTGATACAAGTCCATTGTATTCGTTGATCTGGTCGATTGTCATTTTTGTTGCTTTTTATTTGTTGTGTAGGAAAAAATTTGGAGTGAGATAAGCGTTTTTTTAATTTTGTCAATTGAAAAAATAGGAAGAAGAAAAAATAGTCTATCTATGTAGGCTATTTTTTTAGGAATTGGCAAGGATAATTAGATGATGAGAACAAGTGTTCCTAAATTGAGTCTTAAGCCTCTTATCGAAATAATTCAGAATTGTTAAAATTATCTTTGGGTTATTCATTCTATTATTAGGAGGCTGTTATATGAAAAAAGAATGTAGAGTAATTCCTTACCAAGTGAAAGAAGTATTCGATCTATCAATAGAAATACCAAAAGGAATTGAGCTAATTCAGGCATCTGATTTATGGAATAAAACAAAAGGCAAAGGGATAACCATTGCTATTTTGGATACTGGGTGTGATATAAATCATCCAGATTTACAAGAACGGATTATAGGTGGAAAGAACTTTACCGATGATGACAACGGAAATCCAGCCATATATATGGATTATAATGGCCATGGGACACATGTTGCTGGAACAATTGGAGCATCAGGAAGAGACAATGGATTAACAGGAGTAGCGCCAGAAGTTTCTCTTTTAATTGTAAAAGTTTTAAATGGAGAAGGTTCTGGGCAATATGATTGGATTATAAACGGAATTTATTATGCTATTGAGCAGGGGGCCGATATTATTTCCATGAGTCTTGGTGGACCTGAGGATGTTGAGGAATTACACGCGGCAGTGAAAAAAGCAGTCGAAGCGCAAATTCTCGTCGTATGTGCAGCGGGGAATGAAGGCGATGGTCTAGCTTCAACCGAAGAATTGGGGTATCCGGCTGCCTATAATGAGGTAATAAGTGTTGGTGCCGTAGACTTAGAGCGAAATTCTTCGCGTTTTTCTAATTCGAATCGAGAAGTTGATTTAGTAGCCCCTGGGGAAGAGATTCTCTCTACCTTTTTAGATGGAAAATACGCAAGCCTAACAGGAACTTCGATGGCCGCCCCCCATGTGAGCGGTGCTTTAGCGTTAATTAAAACAATCAGCAATGAAGCTTTTGAACGAAATCTAACAGAGCCAGAAATTTATGCTCAATTAATTAAAAGAACCATCCCATTAGGAAATAAACCAAGTATAGAAGGGAATGGAATTCTCTATTTAACGGCTCCAGATGAATTAACGGAAAAACTCCAATCTGCTGTGCAATTACTTGTTACCAATAGTAATTAAGAGGAAAGAAACCTTCCAAATGAATAATTGAATGATTATTAAAAAGTGGACAAACTTCTTGATAAGGGAGTTTGTCTACTTTTTTGTAGCGGAAGAAGATAGGAGGGGCGGGATGATTTATAAATTCTAAGGGGATTGATGAAAAAAAGATTATATAATCCAACTGGATAAGGATATGATCCAAAAACCAAATAAATGATCCAAAATTCCAATACACCATCAATAATTCATATAAGAAACAAAAACTTCTACCTAATTTTACAATGCTCCTATAATAGAAATGTTTCGAAAAAAGTAGTAAAGTGTAAGGAGGTATTTGTGCGTAACTTGTAATATTAAAAGAAGGAGATTAGATTGTTGAATATCGTTATTACACGAAAAATGGTCATGGAGATGTGTGGTCCTGTTTCATTAAAAAGGGGCGAGGCATTTTCAAAGAATCATAAGGTGTTGTTTAAAGAATATAGAGAAGACTACTGTGAAGCATTCGTTCAAGCAACTGAAGACTTTGCTGTAATGGTGGCTGTAGAAGCTGGTGAAATAAAAGCGACTTGTTCTTGTCCGAAGCTAGCTTCCTTCCAAAAGGAATGTCAGCATATTGCAGCTGTCTTGATGGAGATAAAGAAATTTCAGATGAGTGGCAAGGAGCCTTCTTTAATTGAAGATATGAATCCAAATGTATCTGATGATTTTTTTGCCTTATTTAATCAGACTCGTTCTCCTTCACCAAAGAAACAACGCCACTTTGAAAAAAGAGAAGAAGTTCTTGTTGAATTTTTGATAAAGGTTATTGAAGTTGATTCAGAAGCAAATATGTTTGGCATCGAAATTCACCTTTTATCCAATAAAATTGAAGACATTCGCCAATTTTTAGAACAAATTAAGGAAGGAAAAGCATATGAATATGCTCCAGGGCAGAAATTTGATCCAATGCTTCACTGCGTAAAGGAAGAAAGTGAGGTAATCCTTCAGGCGTTATGGAAAGTGGTAAGCGATGAAACAATTTTTTTGAATCATCACAACGAATTAAGCAATCTAGGGGGAAAAGATACTTTATTAATACCACCGTCCTCTTGGATTATCCTTCGCTCTCATTGGAAGGAATTAATCTATTTAGAAGAATATAGTAAGACTGGAATGCCCTTGCAAGTTTCTCATGAACCACTTCCACTTACCTTTCATTTATTTCAGGAGGAAACAGGAAGCTATCAATTGAATGTTCTTGGAATGGAATCTGTTCTATTCTTGCATCAATATTATGCAGTAATGATAGATGGAATGGTTGTTCAATTGGAATCGGAGGATTTTAATAGGCTTGTGGAAATGAAGAGAATGACGGAGAAAGTTGGCAAGAATTATATTCTTATTGCAAACAATCAGTTAGACTTCTTTTTAGAAAAGGTTGCTCCAGGCTTGAAAAGATTAGGGGAAGTTCAATTGGAGAGAGAACTTTCCAAAAAAATTGGCAAAGCTCCACTGCAAGCAGAGCTCTATTTAGATAGAGTAAATAACCGATTGTTGGCAAGTTTAGAATTCCGCTATGAAAATATCGTTATTAATCCAGTTCACGAACGAGATAAAGACATAGATGCAGTGCTTATTAGAGATTGGAAAAAAGAAGAAGTAATATTAGAACTTATGGATGGTAGTTCATTTGCGAAAACGGATAGTGGATATATGCTTTTTAACGAAGAATTAGAGTTCGATTTTTTATATTACGTATTACCGAAGCTGCAAAAGCTTGTAAAGGTCTATGCAACAACGGCGATTAGAAATCGGATTTTTAAGGAAAAAACTTGGCCACGGTTTTCGGTGAAATTAAAAAAGGATCGGATAAACTGGCTAGAGTTTAAATTTGAGATGGAAGGATTTCCGGAACGAGAAATAAAAGGATTGTTAGCTGCTTTAGAAGAAAAGCGAAAGTATTATCGTTTACAGGATGGATCTCTTTTTGCCTTAAAAACGCGGGAGATGGAGGAAATTCAAAGCTATCTTCACTCCCCACAAATAAAAGATAAGGATTTTGTCAGTGGATTTGAACTCACTCTTTTAGAAAGCCTATCGTTTATAGAGGAAGACAGAAAGATATTTAAACTAGACGAATCCTATTTTGAACTGATTAATTCTCTCCTACATCCAGAAACATTAACGATTAAGGTTCCTGCTGATTTAGAGGATGTGCTCAAGTCGTACCAAAAAGATGGATTCAAGTGGATGAAAACTTTATCGCAATTTCATTTTGGCGGAATTTTAGCAGACGATATGGGGTTAGGCAAAACGCTTCAAAGTATTGCCTTTATCGTATCTGAATTACCAGTGATTCGCAGAGAAAAACAAAAAGTACTAGTCGTTTGTCCTTCTTCCCTTCTTTATAACTGGCAGAGAGAAATCATGAAGTTCGCTCCAACTATTCAATGTATTGTCCTCGATGGGAATAAAAAGGAGCGAGTGCTGCTACAAAAGGATTTAGAAAATATCGATGTTCTGATTACGTCCTATCCATTAATTAGACAAGATATACAATGGTATGAACAGCAAGCTTTTCACACTGTTTTCTTTGATGAAGCACAGTATTTCAAAAACCCACTTTCTCAAACAGCTAAGTCAGTGAATAGGTTAAAAGCGATAAATCGTTTTGCTTTAACGGGTACGCCCCTTGAGAATTCCATTGAAGAGCTATGGTCTATTTTCCATATTGTTTTCCCTGAATTATTGAAGGGGTTAAAGGAATACGCAAATCTTACAAATAAGCAGATTGCCAAAAAAATAAGACCTTTTATGCTGCGCCGGTTAAAAGAGGATGTCTTAGCAGAACTACCTGAGAAAAGGCAGTGGAGCGAAATGGTGGAATTGTTACCAGAGCAAAAGAGATTATACGCAGCCTATTTGGCAAAACTAAGACATGATGCACTAAAGCACTTAAATAAAGATACATTACGAAAAAATAAGATTAGAATTCTTGCTGGGTTAACAAGACTACGTCAAATATGCTGTCATCCTGCTTTATTTGTAGAAAATTACGATGGTGGCTCTGCTAAGCTAGCTCATTTAATGGAATTAATGGAAGAAGCACAACGTTCCAATCGAAGAGTACTGATTTTTTCGCAATTTACAAGCATGTTGGATATTATCGGACAGGAATTAGCGAAAAAGGGTTTGGCGTTTTTTTATTTGGATGGGAATACACCACCTGATGAAAGAGTGGAATTATGTCATCGCTATAATTTGGGAGAACGAGACTACTTCTTGATAAGCTTAAAAGCTGGGGGAACAGGACTAAATTTAATGACTGCCGATACGGTTATTCTATATGACACATGGTGGAATCCTGCTGTTGAAGAGCAAGCCGCAGATCGTGCGCACCGAATGGGGCAGGAAAATATTGTAGATGTCATCAAACTGTTCTCCAAAGGAACGATTGAAGAGAAAATATATGAACTACAGGAGAAGAAAAAGAGCTTAGTGGATGAAATTATTGATTCAGATGAAAAAATGATATCTTCCATAACAGAAGAGGATTTAATGGAATTATTAAGCTAAGCTAAATAGCGAAATGCAAAGACAAAGGAGGCCGCTGCTTTTCATAAAAGCTGTGGCCTCCTTTTTAGATGAAACGAATCATCTGCTAAGTCATTCTTCTTTTTGCTTTGGAAATCGCTTGGCTTTATTGGCAGATTCACGAAGCAAATACTCAATATGACTGTTAATGCTGCGAAAATCATCTGCAGCCCATTTTTGCAGTACTTCGTATAGCTCCGGATCAATGCGTAATGGAAAGCTTTTTTTATACCACTCATTAATATAAAGTACCTGTATTAATTACAGGAGTTGTAGGATTTTCGGAAACTATCGCTACTAGTAAATTATTTACTAATTGTACCTTTCTTTCATCATCTAATTCAATGATTTTATCTTGTTCTAATTGGTTAATGGCCATTTGCGCCATTCCCACAGCGCCTTCCACAATTTTTTGACGAGCAGAAATAATAGCAGAGGCTTGTTGACGCTGCAACATTGCTTGAGCAATTTCAGTAGAATAGGCTAAATGAGTTAATCTTGCTTCGATTACCTCGACTCCAGCAAGATCAAGTCGAGCTTGTAATTCTGTTGTAAGCTCGTTGGAAACTTCTTCTGCATTTCCTCTTAATGTCAATTCCACATTTTCAAAGGTATCATATGGATATTTCGTGGCAACATGGCGGATAGCTGTTTCGCTTTGGATTTCTACAAATTCCTCCTAATTGTCCACATCGAAAATCGCCTTAGCTGAATCAATTACTTTGAAAACAATAACGTCTGCTATCTCGATTGGATTCCCATCGACGTCATTTACTTTTAATCGCTTACTGTTAAAATTGCGTACACGTAAGGAAATTGTTTTTCTTAAAGTTAGTGGAATTATTAAAAATAATCCACTACTGCGAATCGAACCTAAATACTTACCGAAAAAGGTTACAACTACAGCCTGATTTGGTTGAATAATGGTGATTCCACTACTAAGAAGTGCAGCTATTAATATAAACGGAATGCCTACACCTGGAAGTTCTTGTACAAGTAAATAGGCACCAAGAAAAAGGGAAATAGCAATAAGGAGAACACCGATAAATCCATTAAAATGAAATGCGTTTTTTTCTTTCAAATGAATCACTTCTATAATTTCAATTTGATATAATTACGATATCGCTTTTGTATAATATTGTAAATTAGTTACATCAGAAATAAGCATACAAAAAGGAGATAGCTAGTTATCTCCGAAGCGATTTACACAATTATTCTGATTTCAGTAATTCCAATAAGGTTTTTCCGATAATGGTACCTGCTGTTCTTGGTGCTACCTTTGCAGGTAAACCTAATGCCCATAATGTTTGGATATTATGTTCCTTTGCAGCAGTAAAATCAGTTCCCCCTGGCTTGCTAGCTAAATCAATGATTAAAGCTTGGCTGGACATTTTTCTTATAAGGGGAGCAGTCAGAATAAGTGCAGGAACAGTATTTATTACAATATGTTGGGCTGAGATTGTAGATTCTAATGAGGCTTCAAAAATAGGTAAGAATCCCATTTCTATTACTCTTGCTTCATCTTCCTTTTTGTTAACAAGGACTGTAACTTTGGCACCAACTGCAGAAAAAAGACGAGCAACAGTTTTTCCGACTCTCCCGAAACCTAGAACAAGTACATTAGCGTTATGTATCGTAATATCGGTATGCTTTATAGCAAGCATTAATGCACCTTCTGCCGTTGGGATGGAATTAAGAATAGCTACATCATTTCTCGCGAAAAGCGCAATCAAATTGCGATTCGTTTCTGCAGCAAGTTGTTTTAAGAAGGGGGTAATAATTCCAGAATATATAATCGAATTTGATTTCGTTTTATTTATGATATCTTTGGTTAGAATCACTTTTTCCTTGGAAAATGTCGATTCTGCCATTCCGTTATCTTGAATTCCGGGAATCGGCAAGAGAATACTTTCCACTTCATGAAGCGGGGCTGTTTGTTCATTTACTTTTACAACATTTTCTAAAGGGATGGAAGCATCTTCAAACCCCATTAAATATATTTTTCTAAGCTTTGGTGCTAAAAGGCGAATCACTTCTAGCTGTCTAAAGTCACCACCAATGATTAATAACACATGATTCTGATTCAATCGTTTCACTTCCTTTCCTCCGTGTAGATAGAATACCTCCATATAGTAATCTATATGGAGGTGTATCATTATTCAGACTAGTTCCCTTTAGATTATTTTTTGTATAAATATAAGTATTTTGTCCGATTAAAACTTATATTTTTTAATTAACTGTATCAATTCATCTGTCATGGAAGCAAGTGTATTGGCAGATGAAGATATTTCTTCCATTGCGGCAAGTTGTTCTTCTGTTGAAGCTGCAACTTCTTCAGAAGAAGCAGCATTGTTTTTGGCTAGATCTGATATGATTACTGCTGTTTTTTCTGTGTTTTGTACAAAAGTTAATATCTCATTTAGTGTCGAAGTTACTTGCGACATTTGTGGTGAAATTAGATTCATATTATCATATATTTCCATAAATTTATTGATGGCCTCTTCTGAAATTTCAAGTCCTTTCTGTACATTTTTTTCTACAGTGGACATGGTATAGACTGTTTCTTTTGAATCCTGTTGGATCGCCTTAATGATTTCCGTAATTTGACTGGCAGAAACTTGAGATTGTTCCGCTAATTTTCTTACTTCATCTGCTACGACAGTGAAACCTTTACCTGATTCTCCTGCTCTTGCTGCTTCAATTGCAGCGTTTAGGGCAAGTAAATTAGTCTGATTAGAAATATCGGTGATAACATCTACGATTGCGCCAATTTCTTTTGTCCGATCATTTAATGAAGCAATTACTTTATTTGAATCAGATACAGAATGATGAATTTCACTCATTTGATAAACGGTTTGCTCGACAATTGCTTTTCCTACTTCTGCATTTTGAGTAGTAGTTTGTGTACGCTCTAATACCTCATTAGCATTTAGCAAAACTGTATTTGTACCATTAACTATTTGATTTAAGGATAGTATATTTGCTTCTACGCCTTCTGTTTGTTTTTCGGCACTAATAGCCACATGTTGGATGGCTGTTGCGACTTGCTCATTAGCTTCACTTGTTTGACCAGCACTAGCGTTTAATTCTTCAGCAGTTGTGGCAACTGTTAAAGAATGTTGCTCTAGCTTTTTTAAAAGTGTTTTTAAACTGGTTTGCATGGTAGTAAAAGACTGGGCAAGTTGTCCAATTTCATCATTGGACTGAATACGTATCTCTTCTGTGAGATCTCCATCGCTTATTTTTTTTGCTTTATTCTGAATGTCTTTTAATCTATTAACAAGCGAACGAATAATTAAAATAATAATAGCCCCACCAAGAATAATAGAAATGGCCACAATTAAAAGACTTTTTTGTAAGATAGGTTGTGCGGCAGCATCTGTTTCAGCGTCCAGCATGGAACCAACAATCTTCCAACCTGTATTCTCGTTTGTTAAAAAGTAAAGTGTTCTATCTTCATCATTCCTTTTATAATGATGCTCTCCAGAATTTTGGTTATATAGATTAGGAAAATCTTTGTCAACCTTTGTACCAGTTTCGTTTACTGGGCTAACCAGAAAGGTTTGTTCTGCATCCAAAAGTATGATATAGCCTTCTTTACCAATCTCTACGCTTTTAGTAGTTTTTTCTAATTCGGATAAATTAAGGTCAATTCCAATTATTCCGGCACCATCTATTGTTTTTTTTGTAATAGTTACTACCATTTCTCCAGAACTAGCATCTATATAAGGACTTGTTACGATTGCTTTATCTTCTGAGTTGTTCATTGCTTGTGTAAACCAAGTTCTTTCTCTTGGATCATAATCCTCTGGAAGATCTAAAGCTGGAGAGGTGTACATTTTTCCGTCCAGAGTTCCTAAATAAACGGCGTCAGCTTCTGGATGAAGTCCTTTATATTGGTCTAGTATTGTCATAAGAGCAACAGGATTATCTTCTTGTTTTTCAAATAAGTCGCCTGTTATTATTTCTGCCAAATAATTGGCATCATAAAGCTTGGGAGAAATCGTATTGTCGATACTACTGTTTAATAATTTTACATTCTCTTTTGTGCTCTCCGATATTTTTTCGCTAAGTTCATGTTTAGCACTTTGCAGAGATAGGTACGCTACCGTTAAAGTAGGGACGATTAGAATAAGGATAAAAGCAATGTAAAGTTTGGTGCTTAATTTTAAATTTTGATTGAATGATTTCAATTTTCTCATCAATCATAGCTCCTTTCCATATATTTTGTGTCATCCATGAATTAATTGTTGTTAGACCTTGCTGTATAACTAAGGACGATAAGCCATTTTTAAATGTACTTTATAATCAAAAGTTAATTATTATTTCGACAAGTTTTGACAAAAATGAAGGGTTCTTATTGCATTTCTGAACTTTTTTTGTGAAAACTCTGAAAAAATTTACAAAAGTGTCACAAATATAAAAACAGCTGTGTTTTGTTTGTCAGCTGTTTTTAATTAGTTATAAGGGTTTAGTTTTTTAACATTTTATTTTTAAATGCTTTAGGAGAACACTGATTATCTCGTTTGAAAAGTTTATAAAACTGGGCCATATTCGTAATCCCGACTTCATAGCTTATTTCTAAAATGCTTTTGTCTGTAGTTAAGAGTAATAATTCGGCTTTTTTTATTCGCTTTAGATTAATATAATCTACAAAAGACATCCCCATAACTTTTTTAAAGTATTTAATGAAATAATGATAGCTAAAATTCAAGAGCTCACAGACATCCTCTACAAGTATCCGGTCTTCTAAATGACGATCAATATAATCTAAAACAGGCTTAAGTCTGGAAAGGTCTTGTTCTTCTGAATAATGGAGCATATTTTTTGAATCGTTTCTAACTAATAAAAGAAGAAGGCGTTTGATTGAATAATTGATTGCAATTTCATAGCCTTTTTCTTTTGTTTGACTTTCCCTATGTATCTCGTTAATTAAAAAATGCACCTCTTGTTTTATTTTTTGATTATCTTCAAAGATATAATTTATCTTGTCTAATGGATGTGTTAATTCTGAAAAACAATAGAAATAAGGAAGGATGCTTTGATCAAAATGTTTATGTAAATCTATTTGCAAGACGATATAACGCAATTTTTCTCCCCTAGCCTTACTTGTTCTATGAGGTTGTGATGTCCCGATAATGAGTACATCCCCTGCAGAAATCGTTTGATCCATTTCTTTTGTTTGCACCGCCAAACTACCATCAAGAATTGCAAGTAACTCTACTTCTTTATGATAGTGCCAAGGGTGATATTCAACGGAACTCATTGCGTTTTCCCTCTCATCATGTATCTCCCACACTTTTAGGGATAGAAGAGGGTTTTGGTAAATAACCTTTTCGTTAACAGGTTGATTATAGGTGTGCTTTGTCCTCATTTCCACTTCATCTTCTCCTCCTATTTGACGAGGTTCTAAAGATACTGTTCTTCTTTCTATTGTAACAAAAAGGAGATAATGAAATGACATAATTGGATAAAAAAATGACAGGATTAAGTATTTTTTTATACGTTTTCATTTTTTATAATAAAGCCATACATAGAATGAGAAAAGGAGTTGTAAAACAATGATTACAGTCTGGAATGAAAACCGTCATGAAAAGAAAAATCCGCTTGTTGCGGAGATTTATCCAAATGGAATTCATGGTACAATTGCTGCATTTTTGGAGAAGGACGGCTATGAAACACATACGGCAACTTTAGATGAACCAGAGCATGGATTAACAGAGGAAGTATTGAATAATATAGATGTCTTAGTCTGGTGGGGGCATTTAGCGCATCAAGAGGTACAGGACGAAATCGTACAAAAAGTGAAACAATGTGTTTTAGATGGAATGGGGTTAATTGTACTTCATTCTGGTCATTTTTCCAAAATTTTTAAATCCTTAATGGGTACTAGCTGTGACCTTAAGTGGAGGGAAGCAGATGATCGCGAAAGACTGTGGGTGGTAGCCCCTAATCACCCAATTGTGGAAGGAATTAATGAATATATAGAATTAGAAAAAGAAGAAATGTACGGGGAACATTTTGATATACCAGCACCAGATGAACTGATTTTCACTAGCTGGTTTGAAGGAGGAGAGGTTTTCCGCAGCGGCTGTACTTATGCAAGGGGAAACGGGAAGGTTTTTTATTTTAGACCAGGACATGAGACATATCCAACCTATCATCATAAAGAAATCCAACAAGTAATTAGCAATGCAGTTAAATGGGCAACACCAGTTAAACGGAAGAGACCAGTGTATGGAAATGCTAAGCCTATCGAAACAATATCTGTTAAGTAAATAGAGGAGGAAATGAAAATGACTAAATTAAAGATTGGCGTAATAGGATGTGGAAGTATTGCACAGCATCGCCATATCCCGGAGTATCTGTGGAATGAGCAAGTGGAATTAGTTGCGGTATGTGACATAAATGAAGAAAGAGCAGCAGAAGTGGCTGGAAAATATCAAGTTCAAGCATTTACCGATTATAAAGATTTGTTAAAAATGGCAGAAATAGATGCTGTTAGCGTGTGTACTCCTAACTATCTTCATGCTCCTATTTCCATTGATGCTTTGCATGCTGGAAAACATGTACTTTGTGAAAAGCCAATGGCGACATCAGAAGAAGAAGCAAATCAAATGATAGAAGCTGCTAGACAGAGTGGTAAAAAATTGATGATTGGACATAACCAACGTTTTGTTTCCTCTCATCAAAAAGCACAACAGTTAATTAAAAGCGGAGAAGTTGGAAAGATATATAGTTTCCGTACGACATTTGGTCATGGTGGTCCAGAAGGATGGAGCGTAGATGGTAAGGAAAGCTGGTTCTTTAAAAAGGAAGAAGCTTTTATCGGTGCCATGGGAGATTTAGGAGTGCATAAAGCTGATTTATTACGATATGTATTAGGAGAAGAGTTTTCTGAAGTTGGGGCATTTGTAGAAACAAATGCGAAAGAATTCTCAAGTGTGGATGACAATGCTGTTTGTATATTACGAACAGAGAGCGGTATTATTGGAACCCTTACGGCGAGCTGGGCTTATAGAGGGAAAGAAGATAATTCTACTGTTATATACGCTGAAAAAGCAGTTATTCGCTTAGAGGATGATCCAAACTATTCGTTAATCATTCAATATACAAATGGGGAAAAAGTAAATTATGAGTTAGGCAGAATTCAGTCAAATAATGATGGTGGTCAGAATAAGACAGGTGTAATTGACCATTTTGTAGAAAGCATTATAGAAGATAAAGAGCCTCTTATATCTGGGGAAGAAGGCAAAAAATCTTTAGCTATTATTCTTGCAGCTTTAGCGTCACAAGAAACGAAGACAATTACAAAAATTTAACTACCTATAATTAAACTGTATTTATCAATTCGGAATGATCGAAAGGGGAATTATCATGAAATTAGGTGTGTTTACCGTTTTGTTTGCAGATAAAACATTTGAAGAAATGCTTGATGCGGTGAAGGAAGCAGGGATTCAAGCGGTAGAAATAGGTACAGGTGGTTACCCTGGAAACAATCATTGTAATGTAGATGAATTATTGGAATCAAAAGAGAAGCGAAAAGAATATCTAGAAAAGATCGCAGAGCGTGACCTTATCATTAGTGCCTTCAGCTGCCATGGAAATCCCATTTCACCACAAGAAGCATTCGCAAAAGAATCTCATGAAACGTTGATTAAAACAATAAAACTAGCATCTTTGATGAATGTTCCTGTCGTAAACTGCTTTTCTGGAACTGCTGGAGATCATGATGGAGCGAAATATCCAAACTGGCCTGTTACACCGTGGCCAAATGAATATAGTGATGTGAAAAAATGGCAATGGGAAGAAAAGTTGATTCCCTATTGGAAAGAAGTAGGGACTATCGCAAAAGAGCATGGTGTGAAAATTGGCTTAGAGCTACATGGCGGATTTCTAGTGCACACACCATATACGCTACTAAAATTACGTGAGGAAACTTGTGATGCTATTGGAGCAAATCTGGATCCAAGCCATTTATGGTGGCAAGGGATAGACCCAGTTGCAGCGATAAAAATTTTAGCAAAGGAAAATGCCATCCATCATTTTCATGCAAAAGATACGTATATAGATCAGGAAAATGTCAATATGTATGGTTTAACAGATATGCAGCCATATGGTGAAGTACAAACGAGAGCATGGACATTTCGTTCTGTAGGATGTGGACATAGTGTCAGTGAATGGTCTGATATGATGAGTGCCTTACGAACTTATGGATATGACTATGTGGTTAGCATTGAACACGAAGATCCAATTATGTCGATAAAAGAGGGATTAACAAGAGCAGTAACCAATCTGAAATCTGTCCTAATTGAAGAATCACCGTCGCAAATGTGGTGGGTGTAAGTAGTTACAGTCTAAATAAAATGGTATACAACTAATAGAAACGGGGGAGACATATGTCCAAGTTAAAGGTAGCTATTATTGGCTGTGGCAATATTTTTCCTATGCATGCACAGTCGATTGTCTCAAGAGAAGATGCAGAGCTAGTAGCAGTTTGTGATGTAAAACAAGAACGAGCGGAAGAAAAAGCAAAAATCTATCAATGTGCCAGCTATACTGACTATAAAGAAATGTTTGAAAAGGAAAAGATAGATGTTTTGCATATCTGTTTACCACATCATCTGCATGCACCGGTAACAATAGAAGCAGCAAAAAGAAAGATTCATATTTTGACAGAGAAACCGATGTCTATTCACTATGACGATGCGAAAGCAATGGTGGAGGCAGCAAAAGAAAATAAGGTTACCCTTGGTGTCATTTTCCAAAATCGCTATAATCCTGGGTCACAGCTGATAAAGAGAATGCTAGATAATGGAGAGCTTGGTACGATAAAATCAGGTAAGCTATCTGTTACATGGGACCGATCGGATGAATATTATCAAAAAAGCGATTGGAAAGGTACATGGGAAAAAGAAGGAGGCGGGGTAATAATCGATCAAGCGATTCATACGATGGATTTAATGAGATGGTTTATTGATGATGAGATTAAGTATGTAGATGCATCGATAAGTAATCGGGCGCATGAAATTATTGAAGTAGAAGACGCAGCAGAAGGAGTTATTGCCTATAAAAATGGCATTGTTACAGCTTTTCATGCCATAAATTATTACACATATGATGCTCCTGTTGAAATTGAATTACATTGTGACAAGGGAATTGCGAAAATGGTTGCAGACCGGGCAACAGTACGTTTACTGGATGGAAGAGAATTTATTGCAGATAATAATCCACAGGAAACCTTCCATTATGAAAATGGAGTAAAAGGATACTGGGGAGTAAGCCATGTGAAGCAAATAAATAATTTTTATGATTCATTAGCTACGGGAATCCCTGTAGACATCACTGGGGAAGAGGCCTTAAAAACACAAGAAATGATTTGTGCGGTTTACGAATCAGGGAAGAAAAAAGAACGAGTTTATTTTAAATCGAAAGTGGAGACTTTGTAAAATACTATTTTCAGACGATTACTTATTTTGAAAAGCTATACTTACACCGTGGAAGACGGTTAGTATAGCTTTTTCTTTATAATATTTTGCTTATGATGGTTCTTTCCATACGTAATAAAAGAATAAAATCAATGAAAAAAAACACTTTACAAATCGTAATGATTCCGGTTAATATAAGATAGTCGATGAAATGATTGTTCACTCAATGCTATAAATCGTAATCGTTTCGATTTGTTTTTTTCAGAGCTTATAGAGAAATTCCTGATATGAGCTTTATGTGATAATGATGTGCTGAGCAATATTTTTGCAGGAATTTTTTATTAATAAGGAGAGGGAATAAGTGAATGATGAAGTGGAAGGTATTATTAAATCCTCACTTATTAAGTAAGGAGGTTTGCTAGAATAGAGGGGAATTCGTAGAGATGCAAAATGACTGTTTTTATTATACACTACGTAAGATGTTTTAAAAATAGTTTTTCTATATTTATGATTTTCATAGGTTTTTGATAAATGGTGGAGTACATAATTGTAGCTTTGCACAAACCCTTGGATTGTGACTCGATTCGAGGTTACTTATCCAGTATTACACATGCATTATTAGGGTATGAACACAGAAAGGTTTGGTAATTATGAGAGTAAATATAACACTTGTTTGCACAGAAACAGGAGATCGTAACTATAACCACAAAGAATAAGCGGAATAACCCAGATCAATTAGAGGTAATGAAATATAGTCCACGTTTAAAAAGAAGGCTGTTTTCTAAAAGATTGTTGTTTTATCAATAGGAAAAAAGAATTAGTTGGAAACAATTAGCAGCCGGAATACACGTAGACTCCTGTGGGATTAGCAAGACAGTCTTAAGACCCTGCAGGAGCGTAGCGACGAAGCGGCTAAAGCGCGAGCCCAACGGAAAGCGAAGTGTATTCCGGCTGCGGGCGATAGCAACAAACTTTACGAAAATAGCCAAAAAGAAAAACATTGCATAAAGAAAGTAAATAAAAAGGCAGGGTGAAAAAAATGGGGAAAAAATTTAAATTGATTAGTATGATGTTACTTGCAGTATTGATAGTAGCTGCATGTGGGAAAGGCGAAAATGATGCGTCAGGTGGATCAAGCAAAGAAAAGCTGCAGATCATGACAACATTTTATCCAATGTATGAATTTACAAAAAACATAGCTGGTGATAAGGCAGATGTAAAATTACTTATTCCTTCAAATCAGGAGCCACATGGTTGGGAGCCGACACCAAAAGATATAGCGAATGTACAAGCGTCAGATTTATTTGTTTTTAATAGTATCTATATGGAAAGCTTTGTAGATACAATTAAATCTGCAGTTAATAATAAAGAAACAGTGTTCGTTGAAGCAAGTAATAGAATTACATTAAAAGAGGGAATTACTGATGAACATAATCATGAGAGTGAAGAAGCTGAACACGAGCATAGCTATGAGAAAGATCCACATGTGTGGTTAAGCCCAGCATTAGCGATTAAAGAAGTAGAAACAATTACAGCTAGCTTAATAGAAGCAGATCCAGATAATAAGGAAACGTATCAACAAAATAGTGAAGCATATATTGCTAAATTATCAGCACTTGATCAAGAATATCAAGACGCTTTAAGTAAGGTAGAGAAAAAAGAGATGATTACACAGCATGCAGCATTTGGATACTTAGCTAGTGAATATGGACTTACACAAGTACCAATTACTGGATTATCGCCAGAACAAGAACCAAACGCACAACGATTAGCTGAATTAAAAGATTTTGCAACAGAACATGATATTAGTGTTATTTATTTTGAAGAAACAGCATCTAAAAAGGTTGCCGATACACTGGCATCTGAAATCGGAGCGAAAACAGAAGTACTTAGCACATTAGAAGTGTTAAGCAAAGAAGATGAAGATAATGGATTGGATTATATTAAGGTAATGGAAAGAAATTTAGAAAAAATCGTGCAAGCTCAACAATAATAAAATAGCTTATGTAAGCCTCCATTGGCGTTTCTTTTCTTTCCAATGGAGGCTTTTCATTTAGGTTGTTAACTTACCTGTTGCTTTGCTGGAGTTGAAAGTGATATTGTATTAGTGAAAGCGTTTTGATGGAGGGATAAGAATGGTTGCTAATCAACGGTTTGTATTTATAGGAGATAGTATTACACAGGCAGATAAGCTTGAAGATTGCGAACAAATTGGCTATGGATATGTTCGCTATATTAAAGATTATATTGCCATAAATCAGCCTGAAGCATTGCCTGACTTTTTTAATAAAGGCATTAATGGAAATAGAATCCCAGACTTAGAGAAAAGGTGGGAAGAGGATGTCCTGTCCTTGCGACCAGATTTAGTAACTATATCGATTGGGATTAACGATGTATGGAGACAATTAGACAACCCTGATATGGAACAAGTTACTCCAGCAATTTTTAAGGAAATATATGATCGCCTTTTAACACAAGTAAAGATAAATTCAGAAGCCAGGATCTTTTTAATGGAACCAACGATCATTGAGGAATCAGTAGATGCAAAAGGGAATATTTTAATAAAGGATTATGTTGCTGTGATTCATCAATTAGCAGAAAAATACGATGCGACAATTGTCCCGACACATCAAGTGTTTATCGAATATTTACAACAACCCAATCATCAAGCATTGACAACAGACGGAGTACATATGAATTCTGCTGGAAATATGTTGATGGCACAAGCATGGTTGAAAACCTATAATAATGTAAAATAGCAAAATAGAAAACTATTTGTATAAGAGGCGTTGTTGTTAACTAACATGCCTCTTTCTTTTCGTGCAAACTGTTTATTCTAAACCAGTGAACACAAGGAATAAGAAAGTCTTTTCTAATCCGAAATATCACGGTATGATAGGAGAAGCAAATAGAAAGAGAGTGAACAACAAACATGGCGATGCGACTTAGAGATTGGGATCGAAATTTAAAGATTCGTCTTGCTGGTGAATCAACCGTTAATGTTACGTTTTGGATGTTTTTCCCGTTTTTGGCGATTTATTTTACAGAATCATTTGGAAAATCAATTGCTGGGTTCTTATTAATACTTTCACAAGGGTTTTCGGTTGTTGCCAATCTACTTGGTGGCTATTATGCAGATAAATACGGAAGAAAGAAAATGATGGTCATATCAAGCTTGGCGCAAGGGATTTCTTACCTAGTCTTTGCATTAGCAAGCTCTCCTTGGCTTGATTCTCCTGCCATTAGTTTTATCTGTTTTACAGTGATTAGCCTTTTTACAAGTATATATTGGCCAGCAAGTCAAGCGATGGTAGCGGATGTAGTAAAAGAGAAAGATCGCAGCAGTGTATTTGCGATATTCTACACATCTACTAATATTGCAGTAGTAATAGGTCCCGTACTAGGAGGGTTCTTTTATAAGGATTATCGATTCTTCCTTTTACTAGCAGCTGGACTATTAAATATTCTATTAAGTATTGTTTTAAAAATTTGGATAGCAGAAACAGCTCCACCATATAAAGAGTCAGTAGGCACAAAAAAGAATTGGATTATGGCATTAGGTTCTCAGTTGAAAGATTACCAGGTTATAGTAAGAGATCGAACTTTTTTAATGTTTATTTTAGCAGGGGTATTAATCGGGCAAACCTTTATGCAATTGGATTTGTTATTGCCAGTTTATGTCGATGAAGTGGTCGCAACCCAAAGCTTATTTTCTATCGGCAGTTGGTCGTTAGAAATTCAAAGTACGCAAGCTTTTGGATTAATCCTAGCAGAAAATGGTTTGGTAGTAGCTATATTTACGATAATGGTGACAAAATGGATGTCTAAATATAAAGAGAAAAATGTATTTATTGTTTCCTCCTTTATTTATGCGATGGCTGTTATTATGTTCAGTCAAACCAATATAATTTGGGGGTTAATGTTTGCGATGCTATTATTTAGTTTTGCTGAACTGATGACAGCAGGAATTCAGCAAAGCTTTATATCTGAAATCGCTCCTGATGACCAACGGGGAAAATATTTTGCAGCAGCTAGCCTGAGGTTTACTTTTTCCAAAATGATTGCACCGTTATCTATTCCAATGAGTGCGTGGTTTGGATTTGAATGGACATTTTTGATTATTGCTATGTTAGCAGTAGTTAGTGCGTTTATTTATTACGTGATGTTTAAACAATTCGATATGAAAAAGAGAAATTTACAGGCAGTGAAACAGTTATAAAAAATAAACTCCTGCGTTATTTGGTGATTAGCCAATAACGCAGGAGTTTTTATATTGGTTATTAGAGAAAAAGAACATAGAATATGTAGCCATCAATTAAATAACTACTCCTTAAGTATTTTTTCTTCCTGTCGAATTCTCCATAATCTGTATGTATGTGTAACAATTACTTTAATAATAGCAAAGATTGGGATGACGAGAACCATGCCGATGACACCGATAAAGCGACCGGCAACTAAGACTAAAACCATCACCGTGACTGGATGAATGGACATCCGTTTTCCGATAATTTGCGGTTGGACAAAAAGGCTCTCAATTTGTTGAATAATCACAACAATAGCTAGAACAATAATTGCTTGCATTGGCGAATGTAATAGCCCGACGATGACAGAAGGAATCGCACCAATCCAAGGACCTACATAAGGAATTAAATTTGTAATCATTCCAAAAATCGCAAGAATAAGGGCATATTCCAGCTTAATGGTACTAAAACCTATGTAGTAAAGGATGCCAACAAAGGAACAAACGATTAAAACTCCTTGAATATAATTACTTAACGTCTCATCCATATTGGAAAGAATAGGTCTTACTTTTTCTTGCTTTTCTCTACTTAAGGTTTGCAAGAAAAACGTAGGGAGCCGTTCACCTTCCTTTAATAAATAGAAAAGGATAAAAGGAACAATAATGAATAAAAGCAGGGTATTAAAAATGGTTCCAACAAAGGAAAGGGAATTTGCTACTAAATTCTTTAATATCCCACCAGCTATTGCGCCAATCTCTTCAATTTTATCTTCCCAATTAAAGACATCTTCTAGACCAAACCGTAATACAAGCTCGTTATGCTGAATTTCACGTAAGACATTTTTTAATTCAGAAAAAATAAACGGCATACTATTAATAAGATTTGTGAACTGCTTGTGCAATTCAGGCCCTATAAAGGATATAAGCCCAAATCCTATGCCTATTAAACATAAATATAGTAGTAAAATGGCTAGACTTCTCGGCATTTTTTTACTTAGCCATAGCACCAATGGTCTGAATAAGTAAAAAAGGACACCCGCTAGTAAAATCGGGATAAATAAAGTTTGCACAAACACAATGATGGGTCTAAAAAACCAATCAATCAGAGTGCCTAAATAAATGATTAAGAAGGACATAATAATGATGGATCCAATTTGCATGATTTTTTTATACATTTAATCTCTCCATTTATAAGCATATTTCATTTTTTGGTAGAGTGAAGAACTTGCTTAAACGTTGATATTGGAATATATATCTAAATAAGCACTTTCCTTACCTATTCTTTCATTATATGTTTTTACGCCTTATATTACAAAAAATGATGAGAATCTGACAATAAATTTAATCATTTTTCCCTTTATATCCAAACCTTTTCCTTTTACATGTCGTCTAATAGATAAGTAAGGGGGGGATCGTTTGGAAGAATTGTCAGCAAGCTGGAATGAAATAGACAATAAAGAAGAAGTTTTTGATGAAATAATGATTACATACGGACAAGAGCTATTGCATTTGGTTTTTTCCTATGTGAAAAATCAAGCAATTGCTGAAGAATTAACACAGGACATATTTGTAAAAGTATATTATTCCATACATAAATATAAAGGGAAATCTAGCTTGCGAACATGGCTATGGAGAATAGCTATTAACCACTGTAAAGATTATTTGAAAAGTTGGTATACGAAAAATGTTGTAAAAGTAGATGATGAATTTCTTTTTGGGGAAGACAGAAGAGAAAATGTGGAAGAAGAAATTCTTCAAAAAGAAGAAGAGCAATTGCTTATTCAAGCTGTCATGAATTTGCCGGTCGTGTATCGGGAAATCATTTTTCTCTTTTACTTTGAAGAACTACCAATCAAGGAGATTGCTACTATATTAAAGATAGTCTATCCACTGTATTTATTTATATCTTTACAGTTGTTGTCATGCTATTTTGGAGCAATTTTTCAAAAAAGAAAGTCCTCCTTACACTTGGAACCGGAATAAGTATCTTCCTATTAATAAATGCTTATATCTATATTACAAGAGGAAACTACAGGCTTAAAAGACTAATGGCATTTTTCTTTCCTGAAAGATATGGAGATGATGCCGGTTGGTATTATTTATTTCTGGATAAAATGTGGGCTAGTCTAAGGTGGATAGGACCTTCTGATTCTGATGCCTTGTTTTACGTTAATTATACGGATACTGTATTTCTTCAACTCTCATACCAATTTGGGTATGTTATGGCAGGGATACTTGCGGTGCTTTTTGGTGCACTTATCATAAAAATGTTTAGTAATGTAAATAAAATTAAAAATCCATATGCAAAGCTGCTCATAATAGGAGCGACAGCATTATATAGTGTCCAAGTGATTTATAATATTGGCATGTGTGTAGGGTTACTGCCTAGTACTTCTTTATCCTTGCCGTTTATTAGCTATGGTATCGTGCCAACGATTATTAATGCATTATTAATTGGCCTTATATTAAGCATTATTCGCAGAAAAAATTTTCAATAACATATTTTGGGGAACAGTATGATAAGAATGTATCTAGAGGCAATGCTCATTTATATGTTGATCGGAGCGCCAATTTATTTACTAGGCCGTTTTCTTTTTATTAAATGTAAAAAGCATGAGCAGAACTGGGGCAAGGAAATCTTATTGTTTTTGTTTATCATGTTTTGTATAGGGGTTGCATCGCAAACGATTATTCCAAGATGGTATACGATGGTTGGAGAGGATGGAAAAGCACATATCTATATGTATCGGCTAGAGGGGATAAGAAGTATTAATCTCCTGCCTTTTTCAACGATTTTTTCCTACTTAGCTATTTCAAACAATCAAGTTAGTAATTGGAATCAGGTTACTATTATTAATCTATTAGGAAATGTCCTTGTGTTTGTCCCTTTTGGTATTTTCCTACCTTTATTATGGAGACCGTTTAGAAAGTTTATCTACCTGTTTTGGATGTCGATTTGTATTCCTTTGTTTATAGAAATCACTCAATTATTTATTGGGAGAAGTACGGACATAGATGATGTTATTCTAAATGCTTTAGGGATCATTTTTGGTTTTTTTCTATATAAAGTCCTACAGGATCTTTTACATAAAAGAAAAGAACTTGTAGATATGAAGAAATAGAAATACTCTGAAAAAACGATTATAATGATCTTTTATTTTCTACCATAAGTTAATTTGTAAAAGCTCATGTTAACCTTTTTAAGAACTCTTTAGCTACTCGGGAAATTCCTTTATTAAAAAGATATATATAACCGAAGTAATAGGTATTTGTTAAGGTATCAACAAATGGTAGTGTAACATAACTGTTGTTGTTTGCTAGTCCAGTTATTGTTTTAAAGGCATAATCATAGCCTATATTTATAGCTGTATTTCTTTCCAATGCATATCGAATGGTTTCAACATTATTCGTTGTAAATAAAACCTCCATATTATTTTCTACAATATCTAGGTTTTGGACGAATTCTAATATAGAATGATCGTTATATAAAATAATTGGTTGGTTCTCTAGCATTTTTCCACTGATATACGAATTGTTTGCTAAAGGAGATTTTTTATTAACTGCAACAACCATACATCCATCATAAAGTTTATGAAAATGTATGTTTTTGTTATTTTGTATATCTTCTTCGTTATATATGATGAAACCAATATCAACTTCTTCTTTTTTTACTTTTTCGATAATATGCTGAGAATTATCCTCTTCTATAGATGCCTTAATGAAAGGAATATCTTTTTTATACAAAGTAATTTGATCAGCCAGTAAATCCAATGGTCCCGGAAACGTAGCGATTTTTAACTCTCCTTTTAATGTATGTGTAAAGTTTTCGGCTTCATCAAAAAAATCTTGTAATTTCCTTAATACGTCGTTAGCTTTTTGTATAAGGACTTTTCCTTCAGCTGTTGAATAGGTGCCTTTTCTAGAACGGTGAAAGATTTCAACATCTAACTCTCTTTCTAGCTTTGTTACGGATTGACTAAGAGCAGGTAATGTAATATTTAACTTTTTTGCAGCCATTTTTAATGAACCAGCATTTGAGATTTCTACTATATATTTTAATTGTTCAATATTCATATGTAGATCCTTTCTGAAAAAGATAGATTTTTAGTTAAGTAATCGTTAACTATAGTTAATTATAATATAATTTCAAATTATTAATATAAGTACTATAATTAAATTGTTTCTGAAACGTAAGATTTTTAAGGCCTTAAATAACAAATAGAGCTAGGTAAAATTTAGTAGGTTAGCGATAAAACTTATTTAAGTCAGGGGATGTATATCTAGTGAAAGCATTAAGATGGCATAATCAAAAGGATATTCGATTGGAAAATATAGAAGAACCTCAAGTAGCACCCGGAAAAGTAAAGATAAAAGTAAAATGGTGTGGAATTTGCGGAAGTGATTTACATGAATATTTAGGAGGCCCTATCTTTATTCCAGTAGATCAACCACACCCTTTAACAAATGAAATAGCTCCAGTCACATTAGGTCATGAATTCTCTGGAGAAATAGTGGAAATTGGAGAAGGAGTAACCGACTATCAAGTGGGCGATCGTGTGGTTGTCGAACCGATTTTTGCAACACATGGTCATCAGGGAGCCTATAATTTAGATGAGAACATGGGATTCCTTGGTTTAGCAGGCGGAGGTGGAGGTTTCTCCGAGTATGTGTCTGTTGATACAGAATTACTTCATAAATTGCCAGATGAGTTGTCCTATGAGCAAGGAGCATTAGTGGAGCCTTCGGCAGTAGCTTTATATGCTGTTCGTTCAAGTAAAATTCAGGCAGGGGATACTTCAGCAGTTTTTGGATGTGGTCCAATTGGTTTACTAGTAATAGAAGCATTGAAAGCGGCAGGTGCAACAGATATTTATGCAGTGGAGCTTTCTTCTGAACGTCAGGCAAAAGCAGAAGAACTTGGAGCAATCGTTATAAATCCAGCTGAATACGAAGATGTTGTTGCAGAGCTTGTTCGCCGTACAAATGGTGGAGTAGATGTATCTTTTGAAGTAACAGGAGTACCAGTTGTATTAAAACAGGCTATTCAATCTACTTCCATTGCAGGTGAAACAGTTATTGTTAGTATTTGGGAAAAAGGTGCGGAAATCCTTCCTAATGATATCGTCATTAAAGAACGAACAATTAAAGGGATTATTGGTTATCGAGATGTATTTCCAAGCGTGTTGAATTTAATGAGAAAAGGATATTTTTCAGCGGATAAATTAGTGACAAAAAAAATTAAATTAGATGAAGTAGTTGAAGAAGGATTCCAATCATTAATTTCAGAAAAAAATCAAGTGAAGATTTTAGTAAGTGCAGAATAAACATGTAGTTATTAAGAACAAGGATGTCGCAAAGAGGATATCCTTGTTTTTTTAGGGTAATAGCAATAAACTTTACGAAAACTGCATTTTTTATTATAAGAAGCCAGCGTTTTTGACGCTGACTAGTAGTAATATTGCTTATAGTAGTTTCTTATTCTACCGCTTCATTCATTTCAGTTGGACTAGTATGTTCTTCTGTTTCCTTTGGAGGAACTGCACGTTTTACAAACATGGCAAGAATAAGTGCAACAATAACGATTCCGACAGAAATAAGAAATGCATCATTGATTCCTTCAAGCATTGCTTTCATTCCAAGCTGTTCTTGCATTGTTGCAATTGCTTCAGGAGTTGGTTGTGTCGTTGCATTGCTCATCTCTTTCATTGCTTGGGCAGCTAATTCCTCACCATGTGCTGCTGTACGCTGTGACATGATGGTGATCATAACTGCAGAGCCAATTGCTCCTGACACTTGGGACAATGTATTATTTAAAGCTGTACCATGAGGATTCATTCTCGATGGCAATTCATTTAAACCATTTGTCATAATTGGCATCATAACCATGGACATACCAAACATGCGTAAGGAATAGATAAGCACTAATGTAGTTGTAGTAGTTGTCATCGATAATTGACTAAACATATAGGTCGTAATGGCAGTCAATGTTAATCCAACTAAAGCTAGTATTCTTGCCCCATATTTATCAAAAAGTCTTCCGGTAATCGGTGACATAATCCCCATAATAATGGCACCAGGCAATAATAATAGGCCAGAATGGAAAGGTGAAATGCCTCTAACTGTTTGAATATACATCGGCATTAACAGCATCGCAGAGAATAAAGCAATGTTAACTACTATCGTAATAACTGCTGATAATGAGAATAATGGATACTTAAAGATTCGGAACTCGAGCATTGGAGTTGTCATCTTTAATTGGCGAAGAACAAATAAAATAAGAGATATTGCACCAATAATCAAAGTACCGTAAACATGAATATTACTCCAACCTTTTGTACCAGCAGAACTAAATCCATATAATAAACCACCGAATCCTAAGCTGGATAAAACGACAGATAAACGATCAATATGAATATCTACTTTTTCCTTCTTATCTTTAATTTTAAAAATCGCTAAAATTAAAACGATGATTGCAATAGGAGAAACAACATAGAACAACATTCTCCATTCATAATGTTCCACAATATATCCTGATAATGTAGGACCGATTGCTGGAGCGAAGGTCAAAATAAGACCAAATACACCCATTGCACTTCCACGTTTTTCAACTGGGAAGCTCGTTAGCAAAAAGTTCATTAAAACTGGCATCATAATAGACGAACCGGAAGCCTGTATCATTCGTGAAAGTAACAATACTGGGAAGGAATGAGCCATTCCAGCCATTAAAGTACCAACAGCAAAAAGTGACATCGCTGTGATGAATAATCTTCTTGTTGAATATTTTTGAATTAAGAAAGCGGATGTTGGAATCATAATGCCATTGACAAGCATATACCCAGTAATTAGCCATTGACCAACAGATGGATCAATTTCGAAGTCCGCACTTATAGACGGTAAAGCAATATTTAACAGTGTTGAATTTAGAAATGCGACAAAGGCACCCGCCATTAAAATTACAATAATCCCATATGCAGGTTTTTTTTCATTCGTTGTTGCATTTGTGTTCATTAAAACAATTCCTCCCTATGAACTCTTCGTTCTTTTTATCCTATTGAATCTAAGCTTAAATAATAATATACCTGTAGTATAAATATTGCAATAAAAATGTTTAGAATCCCTAAGTAAAAAATAATTTCTTTACAATCGACTAATGATATTATGGAGGAAACCTTTATATAACAAGAAATTCACCCGTTATTTTATCTGTTGAATGATTGTAATTTCATTCTAAATAACCTAGTATATAATTTGAACCAGTAGTCTAAATTTACTTTTAAGGTGGTTAAATGAATAAACGTAAACAGCATGTAATGGATAAAGCGCATGAATTATTTATTGAAAACGGATTTCAGCAAACGTCGATCCAAGACATACTAACTGCAAGTAATATTTCAAAAGGTACGTTTTATAATTACTTCTCCAGTAAAAATGAATTGTTGATTTCGATTTTTAAAAATATCTATACGGAATTGGAATGGCAAAGGAAACAATTACTAATTGGTCAAGATAAAACGGATAGCACCCTATTTATTAAACAAATCGAAATGTTGATTCGCACAAATAATCAATATAAAATAATTTCTTTATTTGAAGAAATCCTTTTTACGAAGGATGAAGAATTAAAAAATTATATTAAAAATAGAAGAGTACATCAGTTAAGCTGGATTTATAATCGATTAGTTGATGTATGTGGTGCACAAAACAAAACATATTTATTAGATTGTTCCATCATGCTAATGGGAATGATCCATTCTAACATTTTTGTGCATTCATTAGTCTATCAGGATCACGCAAATATACATCAAATTGTTCATTACTGTGTGAATAGGGTACTTGATATGGTTAACCAGTTATCTAAATCCAATGAAGTCCTTTTAAAGCCAGATACGCTTTATAATTGGATTGCACTTCAATCCATAAACGATGATGATATGGGAAAGAAGGAAATTCTTTGTATGCTTTATACGTTTAAAGCGGATTTAAAAAAAGATAAAGAATTTCTTACTAATCAAGAAAAAATAGAACAATTATTAACATTTATTGAAGAAGAGATAGAGATCAAACACCCAAGATATTTTATTATCGAAAGTACATTAATGTCTCTGATGCAAGAGGTAAAAGATACACCATATGCTAAAACTGTTCAAACATTTAAAGAAAGCATAGAAAAAGTATATTCACAACAGAATCAATGACAGTGTAATAGGGAAAAGTCACAGCCTAAACGTTGACTTTTCCTTTTTACCATTTTCTGAGGCGTTTTCACTAATAATGCAGGGACAAAACATTTGACTTTATTCTGCACAGCCCGCCTTATTTTTCCCTAATTTATGTCGCATGAAAAATGTCGCTGCTGCAATAATCACAACAAATGCTAAACTAACAAAGAAGCCGATTCGAACTTGCTTTTCGATAATGGTTCCTACAACAGCAGAGACAATAAGTAAAATACCAAATGAAGATTTTATTTTATCCCACAGTTTTCCTTTTAATACTTTAAAGGAAGAAAACAGGATGAAAGCCCAGTTGTATAATAAAAGAATCCCAGCTGCCGTTGTAATATATTCGAATATTTTTCCTGGTAACAAAAGGGCGGCTATAACAGAAGCGAAGAGCCCAATTCCTCCAAGAATAAAGGAAGGAAGAGGCAACTGGTTGAAATTCTTTAATTTTTTTGTAAAGATTTTTGGTGCATCCCCATCTTTTGCTAATGTAACTAACAGGCTAGTCACTCCAAATAAAGACGCTGTCATAGTGGAAAATCCTGCAATGATAATAGCTCCATTAAATACATGGGGGAAAAAGTTCAAGTGATAATCCGATAAGGCAGTTACAAACGGACTCTCTTTTTCGGAAAACTGATCGAGTGGCGCTAAAATCGACGCTAGCCCTAGAGAAAGAACGTAGATTATTACAAGAATTATGAGCATATTTGTCCCAGCTTTCGGTGCGTCTTTTTTATCTTTTAGCTGCATTGCCATTAACCCGATTACCTCTATTCCTCCATATGCGTAAAACGCAAATAATAAAGAAATCCAGAAGCCTTTATAGCCTTTCGGAAATAGTTCATTCATGGAACGAGGGATAGAAATATCGCCGTTTCCTCCATGTATCCAGCCAAATACAGCAGCTGCTGCTAAACCAATAAACATAATAATCGCTGCAGTTTTGATAATAGCCAAATAATTTTCGACGCGATCAAAGCCTTTTGTTCCTAGAAAGACGACAAATAAAGATAGAACAGCATAAATGCATGCGAATACCCATAAAGGTACTTTAGGAAACCAAAACTGTGATAAAAGCGAAAGCGCTGTTAATTGGCTGCCCATGATTAGGATATTAGAGAACCAATAATTCCATCCGCAACTAAAGCCGGCCCATGGACCGAATGCTTTGTTTGCATAATAACAGAATGATCCTTCCTGTGGGTCCTCTGCGGTCATTTTAGCTAATTGATTAAAAACAATGTACGTACCAATCGCAGCTAAAATAAAGGTGAAAACAATGGAAGGACCTGTTTCTTTAATGCCAAGACTAGACCCTAGAAAATAGCCAGTGCCTATCGTACAGCCTACGCCAATTAAAGATAGCTGCCACCACTTCAGATTTTCAGATTTTGAAGAATTTGAATTTTCTTTTTTATTCGTCATGTTTTTCTCCTCTTTAAGTAATGATGAAGGGATTACATAAAAAAGATTGTATTGTAATTAACCACTATTAGTATGTCAGCTTTTACAGCAATTATTTGTATAACTTAAAACATAAAAGTAACGTTAATAATAGAAACAACTATCTGTTTCATCCTAGCAATTAGTAGAAAAAAATTTTTCCTAATGAAATAATTGTGAAATGATGGTAACTTAGATAAGGTGAGGATTTTTTTATAAATGAGGAGAAATGATGATTAGATTTGACAATTACTTATTTGTTTTATTATTAAATGTTGTTCCGATTTTTATTTATTATTATTATTTTCATAAATTGAAAATTAAAAATAAAACAGTATTTACATTTATTTATTGTTCAGCCATATTAATTTTATCCATGACATTTCCATTAGAAATAGCTCCTGGTCATATTTATGATTTAAGGACAATTCCTTGGTTAATAGCTTTTTTCTATGGAGGGTTTCCGGCAGGCTTATTGACAACTGTTGTGATAGGAATGTACAGATATATGATTGGGTTTAATGAAGGACTAATTGTGACGATGATCATCGTATTATTTTCACTACCCATTTTGTACTTCGCAATCAAAAAATACAAGCAAGCTCAATCTTTAATAAAAAAAACAATGATTGCTTGTATAACATTGCTATTTCCTATAAGCATTGATTTAATTGCTACTTCATTTTTCACAAATAAAATAACCTTAACCTTTATTGTTTATTTATACTTGTCTCATCTTGTTACTTTTATTATAGCTATTTATCTAATAGAGTCCCTCTCTTATCAAGAAAGGAAGAAGGAGCAAAAACAACAGACAGAACGGATAAGATTAATTGGTGAAATGGCTGCTTCTGTTGCACATGAAATACGAAACCCTTTAACCGTTGTAAAAGGATACACTCATTTATTAAAGGAATCTTCAAATATTACAGGAAAACAACAAGAGATGCTTTCACTCATGGAATCAGAATTGGTGAGGGCAGAAAAAATAATAAATGATTATTTATCACTTGCCCGTACAAATGAAGGCATCAAAGAACAGATTGATTTAGCCAATCTTCTTAAAAAAGTAGAAGAGCTTATGAGTCCATATGCACTATTAAATAACGTGAAAATTTATAATCAAGTTCATACGCCTTGTATAATTAGTGCTGGGCAAGATGAAATTCTGCAATTATTTATAAATATGATCAAGAATGCTATTGAAGCTATAGAGGACAAGGGTGAAGTGGTTATTTCTGAACAGATGTCAGAGAATTATATAAAGATAAATATTACGGATAATGGAAAAGGAATGTCCGAAGAGGAACTAACCAGACTAGGAACTCCTTTTTATTCCACAAAAACACAAGGAACGGGTATTGGTACCACGGTATGCTTTAATATTATTCATCACCTAAACGGCAAAATTAAGATTAAAAGTAAAGTTAATAAAGGTACAACTTTTTCTGTTTATTTGCCGATTGTTAATAAATAAATGAGGGATGTATGGACAGAGTATAAACTACTGATAAATTTGTTCATACATTCTTTAAGGGAAAAATGTTTAGGTAAAAATGGAAACACTTACAGGGATTCTGGATTTTCTGAAGAATATATAAGGAAAGAAATGAATATTACGTCAGTATTTTAGCATAATAGTTTATACAGTGAAACTTAAGAATATTTTGAGTTAATATTTAATTTGTTGGTTTTGTGACGATGATCTCTTGATTCGTGATAAACTTCACTTTTGTCCAAAAAAATCTATTTTTTTGTCAAACTTACATTTATTTTTGTTCAAAAAGTGGTATTATATTAAAGGAGTTTAATGATGGAGAGGTTGTACCATCCTATTCTATTGTTTTAAAGAGGACTGTAACCAGAATTTTCATTCGTACATACCTTCATTCATTTTAACTAGAGTTGGTAAAAATATCTTTTGCAAATTTTTGTGCAGTCAATCACAATAAATTTGTTAATAACATTTAAGCGAAAAGCTTATAGTAAAGGAGAATCAGTTATGTCAGAAACTACTGCTCAAACGAATGCTGAAAAACAACTGACTGCTACAAATCAAGACCTATTGGATCAGTTGTTAAAGCCTGAGGTACAAGAATCATTGACAACATTAATCGAGCAATTACCTAAGTTAACTGAAATGGTTAACGGATTATCTAAATCTTATGATGTTGTTCAATCATTATCACAAGATGAAGTTTTTAAGAGCGATATTGTTGGTGCGACTACTGAAATGTTCGAACCAGTAATCCATTCAGTTAAAGGGATGGCTTCAGCAGCAATTGAAGCAAAAGATCGTGCAGAAGAAAGCAATGAAACAATTGGTATATTTGGTTTAATGAAAATGTTAAAAGACCCACAAGCACAAAAGATGTTCCGTTTTTTACAGAGCTATCTTCAAATTATGTCAGAGCGCAATAATAAATAATCTTTCATGTAGAGTCTTGCCAAGTCAGCTTTTTGTCTAAGAAAAAGGGACATCCTTACATGACAATACTGACAAGCAAGCCTGCCAATACTTTTAAATGTAATAAGGACGGAGGATTTACTATGTCAAAACATATCGTTATTTTAGGTGCTGGATACGGTGGCCTTTTAGCAGCTTTAAATGTTCGTAAATTTTACAGTAAAGCAGAAGCTACAGTTACCGTTATTAATAAATATCCAACACATCAAATTATTACTGAATTGCACCGTTTAGCAGCAGGCAATGTTTCTGAAAAAGCAGTTGCTATGCCCCTAGACAAATTATTTAAAGGGAAAGATATCGACTTGAAAATTGCTTCCGTTGATACTTTCAATGTGGATACAAAAGAAGTTGTTTTAGGCGATGGATCTAAAGTAACTTATGATGCATTAGTAGTTGCTTTAGGAAGTGTAACTGCATACTTCGGTATCCCTGGTCTTGAAGAAAACAGCATGGTTCTTAAGTCTGCAGACGATGCAAACAAAATTTACAACCATGTTGAAGAGCGTATTCGTGAATATGCTAAAACGAGAAAACAAGAAGATGCTACTATTTTAATCGGTGGTGGCGGACTAACAGGTGTAGAACTTGTTGGTGAACTTGCTGATATCTTACCAGGATTAACTAGAAAATATGGTGTTGATTTCCGAGATATTAAATTACTATTAGTAGAAGCTGGTCCGAAAATTCTTCCAGTATTACCAGAAGACCTAATCGAACGTGCTACAAAAAGCTTGGAAAAGCGTGGCGTAACATTCTTAACTGGCCTTCCTGTAACAAATGTAGCAGGCAATGTTATTGATCTAAAAGATGGTCAAAAAATCGTTGCTAATACATTTGTATGGACAGGCGGTGTACAAGGAAATCCATTAGTTGGTGTTTCTGGATTAGAAGTTAATCGTGGTCGTGCAACAGTTAATGAATTCCTACAATCTACATCACATCCTGATGTATTTGTAGCTGGTGATAGTGCTGTGTACTTCCCTGCTGATGGAGATGGTCGTCCAGCACCACCAACAGCGCAAATCGCTTGGCAAATGGGAGAATTAATCGGATATAATCTATATGCTTACCTTGAAAATAAAGCATTAGATACTTTTGATCCAATTAACTCTGGTACACTTGCAAGTCTTGGTAGAAAAGACGGAGTAGCAATCGTAGGCGGAAGCTCCACTCCATTAAAAGGATTACCTGCTTCCTTAATGAAAGAAGCAAGTAATATTCGTTACTTGTCACATATTAAAGGATTATTCAGCTTAGCTTATTAATCCTTTTGAAAAAAGATGAGATATGGTGCATAGCACTGTACTCATCTTTTTTTTATAAGGAATTGTCGGTGTTCTTTCCCGCAATCAGCGCAAATTTTTTCCTGTAAAAAAACGCTAAACTTCATAGAATAGGGTAATCGTTATTTTAAATCAGATAGAGATAATTCATAAAAAAAGGAGCTAGAGATAGATTCTTCCATGTAAAATAGCTTAGATGGTTGTTTTCGGTTAATTTCACTGTTTTTTGTTCCTTTTCGTTTCTTTACTTCCCTAAATTTCAGGAGTAATATCATTCATGGCAAAACAAATTTATACAAATCGCTTAATCCATTTTTGGAACGGGGGACCCGCATTTTGTGTGAAAACACTAGGGGTGAATCCTTATTAAGGAAGGGCAACTCTCATATGTCCTAATCCGACAGCTAACTCCGGAAGCGTTAAGAGGGGAGAATACTTGATGTAAGCTATTAGACTACAAAGTAATTCTTTGTAGGTTTTTTATGTTTAAAATTTAGTATGATGAAAAGTTTATAGTGAGGGATACATCGTGAACAAATTAACCGTAAAAAGAATCATTATTGGGAAACCTTTGAAAACAAGTGCTTTAGGAGAACAGAAATTAAATAAATTAAAAGCTCTTGCGATACTTTCATCTGATGCGCTTTCATCGGTAGCATATGGAACAGAACAGATTTTGCTTGTCTTATCGGCAGTAGGCTTCCTTGCCTATTGGTACTCTATCCCAATTGCAATTGGTGTGCTTATTTTATTGACAGCTTTGATGTTGTCTTATCGTCAAATCATTTATGCCTATCCGCAAGGTGGAGGAGCATATGTTGTGTCAAAAAATAATTTAGGAGAAAATGCAGGTCTTATTGCAGGTGGATCGCTTTTAGTAGACTATATTCTAACCGTTGCAGTTAGTGTTTCTGCTGGGACAGATGCAATAACTTCTGCTTTTCCAAGTTTGTATCAATATAATGTTATTCTCGCAATAATGATGGTTATTCTGATAACGATTCTAAATTTAAGAGGCGTAACCGAATCTGCGTCTATATTAGCTTATCCAGTCTATTTATTTGTTTTAACCTTATTTATTTTAATTGGTGTTGGTATTTGGAAGGTTTTAAACGGAGAAGTTCCTACTGAGCTACACACGCCAATGGGGACTACTGTTCCAGGGTTGAGTATCTTTCTTTTGTTAAAGGCCTTTTCTTCTGGATGTTCTGCTTTAACAGGTGTGGAGGCAATTTCTAATGCTGTGCCAAATTTCAAAGAACCTTCTGCCAAAAATGCAGTTAAAACGTTAACGATGATGGGGTTATTTCTAGCTGTGTTATTTTCTGGAATTACTTTTCTTGCCTTCTGGTTTGGGATTGCCCCAAGTGGGGAGGAAACGGTAATTTCCCAAATAGCTACAGAAGTGTTTGGGAAAAATGCTATGTATTATTTTATCCAAGTGACAACAGCAATCATATTAATATTGGCAGCCAACACGGGCTATGCAGCGTTTCCGTTACTTGCCGTAAATCTAGCGACCGATAAATATATGCCTCGTATATTTACAGTTAGAGGAGATAGATTAAGCTATTCAAATGGAATTGTTATCTTAGGTATCGCATCTATATTATTAATCATTTTCTTCGGAGGTCATACAGAAAAGCTTATTCCATTATATGCAGTTGGCGTATTTATTCCATTTACATTATCGCAAACGGGAATGAGTAGAAAATGGATGAAAGAGAAACCTGAGGGGTGGAAAGGGAAGCTAGCTATTAATTTAATCGGAGCGTGTATTACCTTTACCGTCTTAGTAATTCTGTTCACAACTAAGTTCTTCCAAGTGTGGCCAGTATTACTCTTTCTCCCTTTCGTTGTTTTCGGGTTTCATAAAATAAACAAACATTATCATAATGTTGCAGAGCAATTAAGAGTATCAAAGAAACATTCTGCTATAAAAATGGAAGGGAATATCGTTATTCTTCCAGTTGCCGGGATTACGAAGGTGGTAGAGAATTCTTTAGCATATGCGGAGACAGTAGGAGATGTAGTAATTGCTGTATATGTTGCATTTGACAGAGAGAGTGAGAGACGAATGGAGGAAAAGTGGAAAGAATTTAGACCGGATATTCGTTTAGTAACAATTCATTCTCATTATCGAAGTCTGATTAGGCCACTAGCAAGATTTGTTGATACAATCGAGGAAAAAGCCGCTGAACAGAAGCATAATGTGACGGTTATTATTCCGCAATTTATTACGAAGAAAAATTGGCATAATTTTTTACACAATCAATCCAGTCTATTGATTAAGACTCATCTTTTATATAAACGAAATGTAATTGTTACAACTGTTCCCTATCATTTAAGAAAATAGTATATAAATTTATCATGATATAAAGGATAATTTTTCATCTTTTTCATAACCTATTGGTAAACTTTGAAAAAGATGAAATTATCCTTTTTGTATAGTTTCCTAGTAATATTGTTAGGAAAGAGATAAGTACGATATCGATGATTCTAAGGGAGTAGTTTAAAATATGAAACGCTGCTTATTAAGTATGTCTATTATATCTATCTTTTTGCTAACTGGCTGTTGGGATCATTCGGAATTAAATCAAAATGCCATTGTAACAGGGATAGCAGTAGATAAAGGAGAAGAACATAAATATAAACTTTCTATTGAAAGCACTTCAGCAACAGAGCTAAATCCTAAAACTGCTCAAGGTTTAGCTCCTGCGATTGTTTACTCGATAGAAGGAGATACTATTGGGGAGATTACCCATAAGTTTAACGTTGCTATATCTACTCATTTGGTATTTTCGCATATGAGATTACTTGTCATTGGGGAAGAAATTGCTCGAGAAGGTATTCTTAGTTTTATGGATTATTTCGACAGAGATAGAGAAATAAGAGATGACTTTAATATCATTGTTGCTAGAGATACAGATGCTGTTGATTTTTTGCGAGTGGTTAACGATTATCAAAAAGTCTCTTCTTTAAAAATATTTCCACAGATGGATAATATGCTTAAGGACTGGGGCGGAACACCTGGAATGAAGTTAAATGATTTTATTCGTACATATTCATCACAAGGTCAAGTTCCAGTGTTAGCTGCTATGAAAATTTCCGGCGATAAAGAAATGGGCGGCAGTATGGATAATATAAAGACAACATCACCAGCAGCAATCGCAAAAATTGACTCTTTAGCGATTTTTAAATACGGAAAGCTCCAGGGGTATCTTGATTTACATGATACAAGAATTTTATTGTGGATTCAAAATAAATTGGAACGAACTTCTTTAACTATACCCTATGAAGACCAAAAGTTTTTTGGATTACGTGTTATCCATACGCAGACAAAAATTAATGCTAGGCAAGTAAACGGAAGACCTCAAATAGATATATTTGTCCGTTCGGAATCCACTCTTGACGGATCAGATAAGGGAATAAAAGCTACAAAAGTAAACGCATTCGAAGATTTTGAAGAACGGACCAACCGCTATCTAGAAAAGGAATTCAATCAACTAATTGAAAAAATGCAAAAAGAATATGTGGCTGATATATTTGGATTAGGAGAAATATTTAGAGACCAAGACTATAAGCATTTTAAACAATACGGAGAAGATTGGGATGCAGGTTTTAAAGATGCAAAGATAAATGTACATGTGAATATGGAAATAAAAAGAAGCGGTTTTAGAAACAATAGCTATAATGTAAAATAACTGTCTTTTTATAAATAGGAATTCTTTAAAAATGATAAAAATAGCGTTATGATAAAAAGGAGAATGAAGGATGCATTCACAAATAGGGGAGCGGTAGAAATGAATATATCCGAGGTAATCACTGGAAGAAGAACGATTAAAAAATTTAAGTCTGACGAAGTCGATAATTCCATTATTGCGGAGTGGCTACAACGTGCCAGATTTGCACCAAATCATAAGATGACTGAGCCGTGGGAAATTCTTTTTATTGGAGAAAAGACTCGAGCAGAATTAAAGCATAAAACAAATTTTGGTGGGGCTTCAAAGGTTTTAGCAATTTTATCACATAAAGGAAGAAATCAAATGGAACGGGATGAAAACTTATCAGCCGTTTCCTGCTTTATTCAAAATTTTATGCTCCAGGCGTGGGCCGAAGGAGTTGGAACGTTTTGGAGTTCTGTAGGTTCTTCTGCTTTAGGAAGAAGAACTTTAGGAGTGAGTGATGAATTTGAAGTAGTGGGAGTACTTGCAATTGGTTATCCAGAAGAAATCATGGCTGCGAAAGAACGAGCTTCCATTGAAGACAAAATTATCTACTTAGATTAAAGCCTTACGCTTTGTTTTTAAAGGTAATTATTTCAAAAAAAATTCCCGAAAGAAAAAATTAATGATTCTGGTTGCTGCTAAGAACAACAGCCTAAATAAAATAGCCATTTATTAAACTAATAATAAAACCGAACAGTCATTCATCATTTTTTGAATGATTTGTTCGGTTTTAGCTTTGGCTGAAATACTTGTGTCCCAATCCACTTCCTTTTAGTCACATTTTTTAGGAAAATAGACTTAGGTACATACAATGAAGTTTATTCCGTTTTGCAAAAACGGTTAGAATCCACTTATTGCAGAAATTTCATTCACTATATATAATAACTTGGTGTATATCAAGCAAGTGTATACTTTACGAAGTAATGCATTTAGGAGGACTTTAAATGAAAAAATTGCTGTTACTTGCAACCGGTGGAACAATCGCCTCAGTTGAAGGGAAGGAAGGACTAGTCCCCGGTTTGTCTGCAGAAGAGCTCCTTCAATATTTTAAAAATGATATTTTAGAAGTTGATGTGACTTGTAAAATCATTATGAATAGAGATAGTACGAATATGCAGCCGGAACATTGGATTATGATGGCTACAACAATTGCGGAACATTATCACGAATATGATGGATTTGTGATTACGCACGGAACAGATACGTTAGCCTATACATCAGCTGCGCTTTCTTATATGTTGCAAGGTCTAAAAAAACCTGTTGTTATTACGGGATCACAGGTTCCAATTAGTTTTAAACAAACAGATGCTAAGAAAAATGTCATGGATAGTATTCGCTTTGCAAAAGAGGACATTGGTGGCGTATTTGTCGTTTTCGATGGTCGTGTGATTATTGGAACTAGAGCAGTAAAAATGCGCACCAAAAGCTATGATGCATTTGAAAGCATTAACCATCCATATGTGGCCAAGATAGAAGAAAATCAAATTCATTATTTATGGAAGCCGGACAAGCAAACGGGTGAACTAGTATTGGATACAAGGATCTGTCCAGATGTGTTCCTATTAAAATTGTATCCAGGAACAAAACCTGAAATCTTTGATTTTATTAAACATGCATATAAGGGCGTCATTATCGAAAGCTTTGGCAATGGAGGATTACCTTTTGAGGAGAGAAACCTCTTGCCGAAGATTGCTGAAATGGTAAACGCAGGGATTGCAGTTGTTATTTCTACTCAGTGTCTTGAAGAAGGCCAAGATCTATTATTATATGAAGTAGGAAGAAAAGTAGCCCAATACAATGTCATATTATCAGCAGATATGAATACCGAAGCTATAGTAGCAAAATTAATGTGGGTACTTGGTAGTGAACAATCAGTAAATGAAGTAAAAAGAGTGATGGAAAGTCCCATTGCCTATGATTTATCAGTAGAATGGGAGAGTTAAAGATTCGTTCTATTTGAAAAAAATTGATTAAAAGGAGGCTGGGACATAAGTATTCTAGCCCAAGTTAAAGCCAAACAATTACACGAAAATTTCGTATGATTGTTTGGCTTTTTAATTAGCTTGTAAAAAAGCTGTTTCAGTTGTTATCACCCACAGCCTTAATACACTTCGCTTTCCGTGGGGCTCGCGCTAAAGCCACGGTCTGCCCTTGGCCTTCAGGGTCTCAGGCTGTCTCACTAATCCCCGTGGAGTCTACGTGTATTCAGGCTGCTCCCTATTTCCTACTAATTCAAATTTTCTTAAAAAAAACAATTTTTTTAAGAAATAGGCTTTAAAAACGGAGTGAAATGGAGCGGAAGACACTCGACTCCTGCGGGAAGCCGAGGAGGCTCAGCTTCCTCCCCTGTGCATCGAGAGTCTGTAGCGCAATGGAAAGAATTGTTTTTTTACACTTGATTATATTTAAAATCATAAATAACTAATATGAAAAACTAGCCTTTATTTAAGAGCTAAATTTGAGATTGTTCGTCTTTACAGAGTGGCTATTTAGTTTTGTCCCAGCCTCTTTTTTCTTTGGTTTTAAGATGAAAACGATTTCTTTTTTGGGATTTTAGGTATATACACCTAATTTTAACTCATCTATTTCTAGTGTAATATTTTCAAAAACTAGATTTACAGTTAAATAAAGCAACTTTTGAAATAAATAATATGGACAGATTTTGTATTTGCATATATCTTTAGTTCTATAAAAACAAAAGAAAATGAAAAAAATGTGACTATAGGATTATATACTAGTAGAATAATAGATAATATCATAGGTATTAAAGAATACATAATCGGGGTAATAGAAACAGATAGTAATAAGGTGATAGGTTTAAAGATGCTTAATAATGAATTGAGACAATAGATCTAGGAGGTATGTAGTGGTGAAAAAAGTAGTAGTACCTGGTATATTTCTAGCAGCATTATCTTCTCCACTTTTTATGGAAGAGGCTCAGGCTGCTTCCATTACCAAATATGTAGAGGTGAGTAAGGGATCGGTATTAAATGTAAGGGTCGGTCCATCAGTAAATACAAATATTGTAACGACTTTAAACGCTGGGACGAAAGTAAATGTCCTTTCGGAAACAAATGGCTGGTCAAAAGTGAATGTAAATGGAAAAACTGGATATGCATCATCAAGTTATTTAATAACAAAGCAAGAAAGTTCGATAAAATATGTTTCCATCAACCCGTCTTCCACCTTAAATGTGAGAGAAACAGCTTCTACTAAAGCAAAGGTCGTAACAAAGCTTAAACAGAATACAAAGGTTGAAGTAGTTTCTGAATCTAATGGCTGGTCGAAAATTATAGTAAATGAAATAAATGGCTATGTAGCATCCGAATACATAAAAGCAGTTCAAACAGAGGATAAGAAAACAACTGATACATCAAACGAACAAAAAAAAGTAACTAAATATGTCAATGTAAGTACTGGTTCAAGTTTGAACTTAAGAAATAGTTCTTCGAATTCAGCTTCTATTATTGTTAAATTGGCAAAAGATGTTGCCGTAACGGTTTATTCAGAATCCAATGGTTGGTCAAAGGTAGAAGTATATGGAAAACAAGGATATGTAGCAACACAGTATTTAGCTGAAAAAAAATCAACTGTTAATACAGAGCAATCAAAAGAAACAAGTACTGGCGCCAATAAAGATACAAGTGTAAAGACGACTACAAAATATGTAAATGTGGCTAACAACTCTTCGCTAAATGTGCGAAAGGAATCGAATACGAGTAGTTCCATCCTATCGAAGCTTTCTAGAGGAACGAAGGTCACTGTTCTCTCAAGTGCAAACGGTTGGGATAAAGTAACTGTATCTGGGAAGACAGGCTATGTAAGTAGTAGTTATTTGTCTGATAAGCAAATTACAGATACTACTACTAAAGCACCTGAAACAGAAAGTGGACAAAGTAATACGGACAAGTCGCCGACACAAATCACGAAGAAAGTTAACGTACAGACTGGTTCTAATCTCAACGTGAGATCCACAGCATCAACAAGTGGAGCAATCAAAGGGAAGCTTTCTGCAGGAACAGTAGTAACAGTATTATCGGAAAAAAATGGCTGGTCCCAAATTAAGACGAATAATCTGGAAGGGTATGTAAGTAGCGAGTACTTAACAAGCGTTACTACACCAGATAAGGGAACAGACCAAATAGATAAAGAGGAAGACAACCAACCAGAAGAAGCGCCAACGGTAGTAGAAAAGAAAGTCAATGTCCAAGCAGGTTCTAATCTCAACGTGAGATCCACAGCATCAACAAGTGGAGCAATCAAAGGGAAGCTTTCTGCAGGAACGGTAGTAACAGTATTATCAGAGAAAAATGGCTGGTCCCAAATTAAGACGAATAATCTGGAAGGGTATGTAAGTAGTGAGTACTTAACAAGCGTTGCTACACCAGATAAGGGAACAGACCAAACAGATAAAGAGGAAGACAAGCAGCTAGAAGAAGCGCCAACGGTAGTAGAAAAAATCGTCAATGTCCAAGCAGGTTCTAGCTTAAATATGAGAGCCACACCATCAACAAGTGGTGCAATTGTTAGCAAGCTAGCTGCGGGAACAGTAGTAATTGTTCAATCAGAAGAAAATGGTTGGTCCAAAGTAAAAGTGAATAATCTGGAAGGTTATGTAAGCATAGAGTATTTAACTGCTAAAGGAAATGGAACCACTAATGTAACAATAAATAAAAATTATGTGAATTATAATCTGACCTTAGAAGACATGACTAATATTCAATTAAAAGTTAATCCACAAACAGACAAAAAATATGATACATATATCAGAGAAGACGCGATTGCATTCAAAACTTCTGATTCAACAAAAGGAACCGTGCTAGGTAATGGCTGGAGATTACGTGGAGGTGCTGGAACCGATTATTCCGTTGTAAGTACCTTAACGAGTGGACAGGTATTAACGGTTGTTTCCAAAGTAAAGGGAACAGACGGCTACTACTGGTATAAAGTCAATTATTCACAGGCTTGGGTTAGTGCTAGTAAAGAGGATACTGCTTATTATCTTAATCCCAATAACTTTATTAATAGTGACACACAATCTCTTCAATTTCTAAAATTGTCAGCAAAAGCAAATGTGGATGATAAGGAAGTAGATAGTAAGATTTTGGCTGGAAAAGGTATATTAGCAGGAAAAGCATCTGCTTTTGTAACGGCCGCTAATGCTTATGGGGTGAATGAACTTTACTTGATTTCACATGCTCTTTTAGAGACTGGGAATGGAACGTCTACTTTGGCAAATGGTGTTGAGATTAATGGTAAAACAGTTTATAACATGTATGGTATTGGTGCCTATGATGGATCTGCCATTTCTAGTGGTGCTCAATATGCTTATAATGCAGGCTGGTTTTCACCGGAAGCTGCGATTATAGGTGGTGCGAAATTTATTGCCCAGGGCTATGTTAATGCTGGACAGGATACTTTATATAAAATGAGATGGAATCCTGATGCAGCTGAGAAAACAGGAACAGCAACGCATCAGTATGCTTCAGATATTGGCTGGGCAACAAAACAGGTGAATCAGATCTATAACTTATATAGTTTAATAAGTTCTTATACATTAAACTATGAAATTCCAACCTATCAAGTAAATTCTAAGTAAGAAACTAATGATTTCAGTCATTCGTATATGTTTTTAAAAAGATAGCTTTAATTTTCTGTGTGTATAAAGGTTTTGGCTATAAGAAGATAAATCAATTCTCTGGTTATAGTGATGTTTAGAAAGATTGTTTGCAATCTTTCTAAACATCACTCCAGATTGTAAACTAGGGTTTAGTGCAATTGGGTTGCCCTTGTTATTAGCTGCGATAATATTTACATCTGCAGGAATGGCACCTAAAATATTAATATTCAATAATTGTAATATATTTTCTATTTCTTGGTTATGCTTATAACCATTTACAAATAGAGATAATTGCTGTTTATTTTGTGATTCCAGTATACCGATTACTCTGTCTGCATCCTGTAATGCAGTTTTATCAGGTGTAGTAACGACGATAGCTTCATCAGCTCCATTTAATGCATAGAAAAATCCACTTTCCAATCCTGAGGGAGAATCAATTAATATAAAATCATACAGTGGATCGATTTCAGAAAGCATCTCCACAAACGATTCAAATTCCATCTCTGATAAATGTTTTTTACTGCCAGGTACTAAATGAAGGTTCTTCATTGTACGGTGTCTAACCACTACATGATTAAAAGAGCATAGTTTTTGCAAATAATCCAAAATATCTAGGATGATTCGATTAGATAAGCCTAATGGAATATCAAGGTTTCGTAAACCAAAATCTGCATCAATTAAGCATACTTTATAGCCTTTTAATGCAAGAGAAATACCGATGTTAGCAGTAACTGTAGTTTTTCCAACTCCTCCTTTCCCAGAAGTAATAGTAATAATTCGACTCATTTTTTAATCCCCCTAAAATGTAAAAAGGCTGATGAAAGAGGAAAGTCCCTCAACAGTAAGTTCGTTATATTATCAATTAGTGGCAGTAGAAAAATCACTAATTGAAGGTTCACTATATTATTCCTATGTAATAATTAAGAAGAGCGTTCAATAGAATGAAAATGAACGTAATACAGAACAATTTTAATATGAATATTCGAGAAGAACCATATGTAGAAACTACTATCTATTCTATTGAATTCCCCACTTAATTAGGTGATTTATAGCTTTTTGTAAGAGTTTTGGATTGGTAATAGGAAGAAAGACTGATTAAGCGTAATTGCTTATGGGCTCGCTTTATTTAGGAAAGAGTATTTATAATTAGCTGTGAAAGAAAAAAATAAGGAAAAGTACCTATACTGTATCTGGGGAATTATGATTTAGATAAAATGACGGCTAATCCTTGTTAAGGAAAGAGGACACGTGAACCTCCAAAGGTCAGCGGAAATCAAGCGTCCTCCATTTTATGGATTAATTTAATCGCATAAACCATATAAGCGAGAAGGGTATTAAAAAATGGGTTTATATTTCTTGAATGGAACTATCGATGGAATATGGGGCGAAATCGATATCACATTCAGATCCAAGAACAAATTTTGCGAGTTGCTGTCCGATAAATGGGCCCATTGTTAAGCCGGATGCACCTAAACCATTAGCAATTGTTACCCCTTCATATTGCTTTAGTCTTCCGAACACAGGAAGAAAGTCATTTGTAAATGGACGAAAGCCAACTTTTACTTCACTCCATATCCCGTCTGACAAGCCAGGGGCAAATAATAAAGCCTTATCGATAATTTCTTTTATGCCAGCAACCGTAATGTCAGCAGCTAACTCAGTCGTATTTTCGTGCGTTGCCCCTATAACAATGCTGTTATTTTCTAATGTTAATAAATACTGATCATGTGGTGGCATCACAACAGGCCAATCAGAACATGGAACATCTTTTAGCTTTACGTGCAAAATCTGTCCTTTTTGTGCTTTCACGTCAAAGGATAATTGTAATGGTTCCAGTAATTCATTCGCCCAAACCCCTGCAGCAATAACTACTTCATCCGCATAAATAGTTGTGTTGTCACTAAGCTTTACCCCTTTAATTGTATTTTTTTCTTTAATAAGCGTACTAGTTGAGTGAATAAAGGTTGCTCCTAATTGTTTACTAGCCTCTATAAGAGCATTTCGTAATGCCCATCCATTTACCCTTGCTGCTCCACTAATATGTAAAGCGCCGTATCCAGGAGCTAATAACGGGAACAATGCCCTTGCTTCTGATGAGGTAAGGATGTTTATATCGCCAATTTCTGGCGCCTCTAATTTTCGTTTTAATGTTCTTTCTTTCATAGCTTCTAGTTTTGCGAGATCGGAATGGAGACTAAGTGCGCCAACCTTTTTATAGCCTGTATTCAATTGATGGTAGCTATTTAAATCTTTAACAAGGGACGGATAGTATTTTGCACCTTCTCTGGCCAATACATACCATTTTTTGTTTCTACGCTGGGAATTCCAGGGGCAAATGATGCCTGCGGCTGCCTTTGTTGCTTGTCCTCGATCTTCTCTATCAATGACTATAACCTCTGCTCCACGTTTTGCTAATTCAAAGGTGATAGAGGCGCCAAGAATGCCTCCGCCAACGACTACTACTTTTTTCATGTATTTATCAATTCCTTCTATATATTAAGTAAAAGCTGGTTTCAAAGGGTTGCTGGTTGTAGATGGAATGTATTTCGTATTTCAAGAGATTATGTTAAGGTTCACCCTGTTTTTTCAAGGGGGTCTAGCCTTTCATTATCCCTAAAATGCTGTGTTGTCATTTATTATTTTCTATTCAAAAAACCAATATTCTTATAGAAAACAGCCAAAGTAATAACCAATTTATAATATACCATAGTGTATAAGAAGAATTTTATGAGAAAAATGTTGAAGTGTGTCGAGATAAAACGATAAAATACTTCTATTAAGAACGATACATTATTTTAAAATTATTTATTTAATTCCATTTTTTAGATGGATATATAGGAAAAAAGTTTGAAAAAATTGTGAACAATCGAAGAAAAATGACATTTGAAACACAATTGTAATATTCCTATTACTTAAATGACAAATTATGATGTTATACTTCTATTTGTGGCGAAAGATGTTTTATATAAAGAACTTTCGTCGAAAACAGGGTTATTGTTTGATTTACAATGTAGAGAATACTATATTATAAGAGTCTCTCTACCAATTACATCATAAACATAAAGAAGATACATAGATAAATAAATTAGAAGAATTCTACATTAGATAAATGTGCAGGGGGAAAATGGAAATGTTAAAAAAGAAACTAGTGGTACTAAATACGACGATATTACTTGGATTAGGCGCTAGCTTAACCATCCCAGGAATAAATGCTCATGCAATTCAGCCAACTAGCATTACGCAACAACAGGCATCTTTACAAAACCAAATTTCTGACGCTCAAATTAAAATTGTAGAAACGCAAGAAGAGTTAAAAAAATTAGAAGCTCAAATTAAAAGAGTAGATAAAGCAATTGAGGAAAATAAAAGTCTTATTGATGAAACAAAGGCTAAGATGAAAGCTACAGAAAAAGAAATTGATTCACTTGAGAAAAAAATAAAAGAATTGGAAGATAGAATTGAAAAGCGTAATGATGTATTAAAAGAAAGAGCACGCAGCTTCCAAGAAAATGGAGGAAATGTCGATTATATTGAAGTTTTATTCGGTGCTGCTAGCTTTAAGGAATTTGTTGACCGTGTGGGTGCTGTTGCTACAATCATGGAAGCAGATCAAGACTTAATTGCAAGCAATGAAAAAGATAAAAAAGATTTAGAAACGAAGCAAAAAGAAATAAAAGATAAATATGATGAGTTGAATAATACGAAGTTAGATCTAGAAGAAATGCAAAAGCAAAATTTAGATAAACAGAAGAAAAATGAGCAAGCAAAAAAAGATTTAAAGGCAAAAGAAACTGAAAATAAAGTGCGTAAAGCAGAATTGGAACAAAAATACGGTTCTTTACAATCTGTAGAGCCACAAATTAAAAAAATGATTCAACAAAAAGAACAAGATAACTTAAATCAATTGCTTGCTTCAACAGTTGGAACTAGTGACAGTGGAAATGCTAGTAAGAGTTCAAGTGTAAAAGCAAGCGGTGGTAAATCAAAAGCTATAACTGCAGGTTATAAATACATTGGGAATTCTACTTATAAATTTGGCGGTGGAAGAACTGCTTCAGATGTAGCAAACGGATTGTTTGATTGTTCTGGATTTGTCAGCTGGGCTTATTCACAAGCTGGATATAGCATTCCTGCAAGTACGGATGGTTTGAAAAACTCAGGAACTCGTGTGTCTACAAGTGATATGCAGCCAGGAGATTTAGTATTCTTTAACACATATAAAACAGATGGACATGTTGGAATCTATGTTGGTGGTGGCAAGTTTATTGGTTCACAAAGCTCTACTGGTGTTGCCATAGCATCAATGGATAGTGGTTATTGGAAATCTGTATTTAATGGAAGAGTTGTTCGTTTCTAATATAGTAATTTTAGGCTTTAGCCGAGAACCCTCGTGACTTCAGTCGTGAGAAGAAATATACTACTACTGCAAACAGTTGTGGTATAATAATACAAACGGGTTGCTTGGAGCCCAAACAGTATCTCTGCTTGATTTGAAGGGCAAGACATTGGTCTTGTTGTCCGCTGTAAATTCCAAAGGTTGCAAGACCTTACACGCCCGTGACTTCAGTCGTGGGTTGTTGACGAAAGCATTACTAGTGTGTTTTATCTAGTAATGCTTTTATTCTGTTTATTTCTTTAATACCCATTATTAAAAAAATATATGCATTTTTTGACTGATATATGAGTAATTTTTCGATTTTATTCCGCTTTTAACGGACTGTAAGACCCTCACCTCTTGCTTATTAGAATTCGAGGAAGATAGGTAAGAGCTCAACTACCGTTTTGCATAAAGTATCCGAAACAGCCAGCCGTACTATTTAAGCGACAGTAATATGTTAACCAATCAGTGAAATGAATAATATTTATGAAGAAAAATAGATAGCATCATTAAAAAGGGAAAATTCTTGACCAATTTAAAGAATTTATTATAAGATTTTTAATCGGAATCGTTTGGATTTATGTTGACACCTTAATAGGAAAAGTCTATTATTAAGTGTCATGTATAATAAGTATATAAAAGAAAAGGGTAGAGATGTAATTTATTTATGATTCACATAGACAAAAGAATAACTAGCTGCTACATTTATTCTTTAAATCGTAATGAATACGAAATGGTTAGATGATAGGCTTCACTTCCTCAACAGGATAAGGAAACAACTCAATATATAAGTAACTAGAGTATATACCTTGGGAAAATGGCAAAAATTATTAAAGTTTGGCTGTTTTCTAAAAGATTGTTGTTTTTTCAATAGGAAAAAGAATTAGTTGGGAAAATAGAGCAGCCGGCATACACGTAGATTCCTGTGGGATTAGCGAGAAAGTCCGAGACCCCGCAGGAACTTAATAAGTGAGAGGCTTGGCGCTCGCAACAAACTTTACGAAAAAAGCCTAAAGTTTAGTTGTGTCTAGGCAATCGATGAACAAAGGTGATATAAGATATGGCTGGATATTCTTAGAATGATTGACTTTTGTATAAACTATGGATCGAAGGCCGAATAACAAATGGAAAGGAGTAATTACTATGAAACTAGCGACAGTATCAAATATTACGTTTGGGTATGAGCATGTTCCTTCTCTTGAAGGTGTCTCTTTTGAATTAGAAAGTGGTGAGTTTGTTGGGATTACTGGTCCCAATGGTGCAAGTAAATCTACGCTATTGAAGCTATTGTTGGGATTACTAAAACCTTGGTCAGGAAGTGTGAAAATAAGCAAGCTGAATGTTAATGGAAAAAAATTAACAGTTGGTTATGTGCCACAGCAAATTTCCTCTTTTAATGTTGGGTTCCCGAGTACTGTGATAGAGCTTGTTCGCTCAGGTAGATATCAGCGTAAGAAATTTTACGAGAGACTGAAGGAAGTAGACCATGAGGCAGTGAAGAAGTCTTTAGAAATGGTTGGAATGTGGGAGTATAGAAATAAGAAAATTGGGGAGTTATCTGGAGGACAAAAACAAAAGATAGTGATTGCACGAATACTGGCGTCAGAACCAGATTTACTTGTTATGGATGAACCGACAACAGGCATGGATGCGGACAGTAGAAAAGGATTTTATGAATTTATGAAGCATCAGGTGAATGAACATAATAGAACGGTTGTCATGGTGACACATGATCAAGATGAAGTAGAAGGTTATTTAGATAAGATTATTCATATAGAGAAAGGAGAAAAAGGTGGATGGAGATGTTTGAGCTTGAATTCATGCAAAGAGCATTTTGGGCAGGTGGGCTCATTGCAATAATTGCACCAATCATAGGGATATATTTAGTCTTAAGAAGACAGGCGTTAATGGCTGATACTTTGTCCCATATTTCATTAGCAGGTGTTGCGATTGGTTTTTTCTTTCAAACAAATGTGACACTCTCTAGTCTACTTGTTGTTATAGCTGGGGCAATTGGGATTGAATATATGCGACGTGCATATCATACTTATTCGGAAGTATCGATTGCCATCTTAATGGCTGCTGGGCTATCATTCGCTTTATTTCTTATGAGCTTATCTAGTGGTGGAATGACGACAAGCATGGATCAGTATTTATTTGGAAGTATTATTACTATCAGTAAGCAGCAAGTAAATGTATTAGCAATTGTAACTGGAATCATTCTCTTATTCTTTGTTTTCTTTACTAGACAGATGTATATTATGACCTTTGATCAAGATACTGCCACAACTAGTGGTATTAATACAAGTATGCTATCTATTGCATTTAGCATTTTAACAGGTATTGCAATTTCTGTTATAATACCAACAATTGGGGTATTATTAGTTTCTGCGTTGTTGGTATTGCCTTCTGCTTTTTCGATTAAACTAGTAAAAGGTTTTAAATGGGTGTTTATCGTTGCTATTTTATTAGCGGCAGTTAGTATTTTTACGGGTTTGTTTTCATCGTATCATTTAGGAACTCCTCCTGGAGCAACGATAACACTTTTATTAGTGGTTATCCTGCTAATAGGTTTCTTAAGTCAAAAGGTTTATATGATGATTCGTCGTGCATCCAGCCAGAAAAATTATAAAAAAGTAGGATAAAAAAGAGGAGTCCATAGCTATTGTATTGTAGCTGGCTCCTCTTTTTCTCTATTTAGTTAATATCCTTTGTGGTAGTCTACTAAATTAATCGGTAGTGGTTCTTCTTTTAAATAGTAATGTGCATTCTGCAAAAATATATCCTCTATAACTCTACTGCTATAATGCTCTGTAGAACCGGATGTATGAGGAGTTATAATGACATTTTCTAAATCCCATAATGGACTTGATTGCTGTAAAGGTTCTGTTTCAAAAACGTCTAATCCTGCACCTAATATTTCTCCACTTGTTAAGGCTTCAATTAAATCTTCTTCTTTCACGATTTCTCCACGTCCGATGTTAATAAAAAATGCTGACTTTTTCATTTGTTGAAATTGTTCTTTTTGGAATAAATGGTATGTATCATCAGTTAATGGAAGGGTGACCACGACATAATCACAGATAGGAAGTACTTCAGCTAGTTGATCGGAAGTGTATAATTCATCCACATAGTCAGTCGGCTTCTGCGAGTTTCGTACACCGATGACATGCATATCAAATGCTTTCGCAATTTTAGCTGTTTCTAGCCCAATTGCCCCTACTCCGATAATGCCAATCTTTTTTTTATGGGCTTCTAATTTAATATCGGTACCATCCCATTCTTTTGTTTGCTGATTTCGTACGTATGTATGAATATTTCTTGTTAATCCTAGTAGGAGTGCGAAAATCGTTTCGGAAATAGGGTAGCTATGTACACCATTTGCGCTTGTAATAAAAATCTTTTTTTTACTTAATTGGTCTAATGGAAGGGAGTTTACACCAGCACTCCATGTTTGAATCCATTTAAGCTTATCATTTTGGATAATGGTTTCCATATCAAAACTACTTTTCCAACCAACGATTATTTCAGAATCAATCAAATGCTCTTGCCAATCATCCTGTTTTAATGCATGAATAATTTGCCATGCAGAGAATTGGGACTTAACTTTTTCCAAAAGAGAAGGATGGAGGGGGTGGGTAATTAATATTTTTCTGCTATTCATATAGGGGAACACTCCTTTATCTTTATAACTTATTATTTCTATTGTATCAAATTAAGCAACAATTGAAACTATTTTGATTTTTTTTAATAAATAAACACACATCAAGCAGAGTCAATGTGTGCAATGTTTGTCTCTTCATTTAAATTTCATTTTTTTACAGTGTCTAGAAAAGAGCAACATTTAAGTAATCCTTCTTCTTAAAAAACCACTTATTACATCAATTACTGTTACCATGACAATAATTCCAAGTAAAATTATTCCAACTCGGTCCCAATCTCTCGTACTAAGTGCAAATATAAGTGGTGTTCCTATTCCTCCTGCGCCGATTACACCTAAGATGGCAGCAGAACGAATATTTATTTCAAATCGATAAAGTGTATAGGATAAAAATCCAGGTAAAACTTGTGGTAATACGGCAAACCATAAGACTTGCAATCTATTCCCACCTGCTGCTAATAAACCTTCTGTTGGTCCCAAATCTAGATTTTCAATTTCTTCAGAGAATAATTTTCCTAACATCCCTATTGAATGTATTCCTAATGCTAGTATTCCAGCAAATGATCCAGGCCCAACTGCTTTAATAAACAAAATAGCCATGATAATTTCAGGAAAGGTGCGAATGAAGCTTAATACAAATTTCCCTGTACTAGCGATTGTTTTTCCTTTGCTCATATTATTAGCAGCCCAGAATGCGAATGGAATACAAAGAAGTGCAGATATAAATGTACCTAATATGGCAATGGCTAAAGTATCAAGCAAACCTCGTAATAAATCCTCACCATCTGGCAAATATACATATTCCCAATCGGGATGAAAAATGCCTGAAAAGATAGCTTTAGAAATCTGAGCAGCACTGTCTTTAATTGAAGTTATTGGTAAATCAGAGAAAGCCCAAATATATATAAGGACAAGCAAGATTACTAGGGTGCTATTTCTAAAATATTTCTTTTTTGGCTTTGTTATTTCTTTTATTGTTTGACTCATAACAGTTTCTCCCGTAATTTTGTACTACAATAATCGATAAATAAAACAACTATTAAAGTAAGAATGATAATAGAAGATGCTCGATCATATTGTAAAAAGTTAAGTGTACGATCATAATATTCACCAATTCCACCGGCACCGACTAATCCTAAAATTGCTGCAGCACGTATGTTTACCTCAAATGTATATAACACATAGGAAGTAAAAGAAGCTGTAACTTGGGGAACGACACCAAAGAAAATCCATTGGATTTTGTTGGCACCTGCAGCAGTCATTCCTTCCAGTGGGCCAGAATCAATCGATTCAATCGATTCATACAAAAGCTTTGCAAGTAAGCCAATTGAAAAAATAGTTAGTGCAATAATCCCTGGTAATGACCCAATCCCAAATATAGCAACAAAGATGGAAGCAAGTAATAGGTCGGGAATGGTCCTAATCAAATTTAATATCATTCGAAAAGGGTAAAAAATATGCGCCGACTTTACAATATTACTTGCACAAAAAATTGCAAGAGGGATCGCTATAATAGCACCAAAGGTAGTGCCAATAATGGCCATTCGTATTGTTTCTAACAATGGCTCGATAATTTTTTGGAAATATTGCCAATCAGGTGGTATCATCTGTACGAGTACATCGAATATATTGGGAAAGCCTTGAATCAATTCGGTAAGACTTGCATCTGTCTTATAAGCACTCCACCATAATAAAACAATGAGAAGTAATATCGTAAAAATCGATTTTGTTTTAGCTGGTGGAGTTGGCTTATTTATTAATGGTTGTTTGTTTTCTTTCTCATTCATAGGGTCTCACCTAATAATTCATCTTTTTTAATTTCACGTCCGTATATTTGTTTGAACACCTCATCTGTTGCCTCTTCAACTGGACCGTCAAATACTACTTCTCCTGCACGAAGACCGATAATTCGTGTTGCATATTGACGAGCGAGGTCAATGAAGTGTAAATTCACGATAGTTGTAATTCCATCTTCTTCATTAATTCGTTTCAAATCATCCATAACTTGTTTTGTAGTTAGCGGGTCAAGGGAGGCTACAGGCTCGTCTGCTAAGATAATATCAGCTTCCTGTGCTAATGCGCGTGCAATCGATACACGTTGCTGCTGTCCACCAGAGAGTTCATCTGCACGGGAATATGCTTTTTCTAATATATTGACTCGCTCTAATGCAAGAAGACACAGATCTATATCTTGTTTCGGAAAAAGTCCAAAAATGGTTCTTAAAGAACCGTGATAACCAACTCGTCCAGATAGAACGTTGCGGAGAACGGTTGAACGTTTGAGAAGATTAAAATTTTGAAAAATCATGCCAATATTTCTACGAAAACCTCTTAATTCGGAACCTTTTGCTGAGGTAATAGACTTTTCGTTAATAAGAATATCTCCTTCGCTTATTTCATGAAGGCGGTTGATTGATCGGAGAAAAGTAGATTTTCCTGCACCAGAAAGACCAACAATGACAACAAATTCTCCTTTGTTAATCGTAATATTAATGTTATTCAATCCCTTTGTACCATTTGGATAAATTTTTGTTACCTTTTTAAACTGTATCAATTTTTTACCAACTTTCTAAAAATATTGAAAAAGAAAGGAGTTTGTACATAAATCCATACTTCTTTTTCCTAGTAAAAGTCGGATTGAAGATACTGTAATCCGGCACTTACTAGAAAAAAGTCCAACCATTTAGAATTTAAATGGTTGGCATAGCTGCTTTATTCTGTAACTTTTTCGTTATATTCTCGAACAATATCAAATTTACTATCTTCTGATACAACATATCCTTCATGTGTGTATATGTCTCTGATAATTTGATGTCCCTCATCACTTTTGCCAATCACAATAAATGCATCTTGAAGTTTCTTTCTCCATTCTTCACTCATATCGGAGCGGACAGAGATTGTGTCATTTGGAATATTTTCTGTAAACTCAAGTACCTTTGTATCTTCGAAAACAGTTGGGTAATCTGCTTTAACGATATTACGAGCATCTTGAAATACTACAGCAGCATCTACATCACCATTTAATAACGCGATAACAGCTTGGTCATGTCCTTTTACTGTAACTGTATCTACATCTCCAGGAACATTAATGTCATTTTCCATTAGTTTTCCAACTGGCCATACATAACCAGCAGAAGAGGTAACATCTTGAGTTGCGATTTTCTTCCCTTTTAAATCAGCTACTGTTTTAATATCAGAATCTGCCTTTACGATGAATATACTTTTATAAAAATCTACTAATTCATCATTTTCACTTCCATCATCATTAATCCCAAAGCGTTGTGCTTGAAGGATGACATCAGCAGATCCTTTATCATGTGCAAGAACATATGCCGTTGGAGGTAAAAAACCAACATCAATTTTTTTGGAATCCATTGCTTCAATAATCGTGTTATAGTTAGTGGATACACTCACTTTAACAGGAATTCCTAGCTCATCAGATAGCAGGCCTTCTAATGGCTTAGCTTTTGCTTCTAAAGTATCTGCGTTAGAAGATGGCACGAATTGTACGGTTAATTCCTTTGGTTCATAACCATCTCCATTGCTTGTCGTTTTTTCCTCTGATCCACAAGCAGAAAGAATCCCTGTAGCTAATGTAAGGGAAAGTCCTAGTGTAGCTAATTTTTTAAACATTGTTAAACCTCCGAATGTTATTAATGTGTTACTGTAAAAATATATAATAGATTTATCATATTTGAAGAGGGGTTAATGTAAAAAATTGCGAAGTTTAAGTAAAGATGATTATTTGTTTCTCTAAATGAATTAATAGAATGAAACTTGAAGAGAAATAAAAGAATTATAGGTAGTTATTAAAGAATGAACTTGCTATAATAAAAATGCTTAACTAGATATTTATGGATATTAATGGGATTTTGACATAGGGGAATAAAGTGAAGATTTGATTGGCGAAGCTCTTACTCGTGTATGCATGATAGTCGGAAATTTAGATATAGGAGATGAAATCTTGAATACAGAAGTAACTATTTTATTAACCAGTGATGTACATGGAAATATATTTCCACTGAACTATGGGAATAATGCGCCATCTGCTGTTGGACTAGGAAGAATTGCTACTGTTATAGCAAAGGAAAGAGCAAAGAATCCGAATACGATTATTATAGACAATGGTGATTTAATACAAGGTACACCGTTAACTTACCATTATGTGAATTTTTTAGCAGATAAAAAAAATCCATTGATAACAATCTTAAATCAATTAAAGTACGATGGTGCTGTTATTGGAAATCATGAATTCAATTATGGTTTAAATATTTTAAAAAGTGCTGTAAAGGAATCAAATTTTCCTTGGCTTTGTGGGAATATTGTAGAAGAAAAAACGAATCAGCCGTTTTTAGGTACCCCTTATTTGATTAAAAGAATAAATGGCTTTAAGATTGCAATCCTAGGTGTGACAACTCACTATATTCCGAATTGGGAAAATCCCAAGAATATCGAAGGACTACAATTTAATGATGCATTCGATACTGCAAAAGTATGGGTGGATTTTATTAATAAAGAAGAACAGCCAGATGTTCTTGTCATTTCCTATCATGGTGGCTTTGAACGGAATCCTGAAACAGGTGAGCCAACAGAAGTATTAACTAGGGAGAATCAAGGATATAGCATTTGCAAACAGATAGATGGTGTTGATGTGCTATTAACTGGCCATCAGCATCGAGAAATAACTGGTAATATAAACGGAACAGAAATTATACAACCAAGCAATAATGGGAAGTTCGTAGGCAAAATAACATTGGTTCTTGATGAGAACGGAGAGGTAATAAAGAAAGGCTCCGAATTATTACCAGTAGCAGATGTGGAGGCAGACGAAGAAATCCTTATGTTGGCAAAAAAATATGAAGAGAGTACGCAAAAATGGTTGGATACGCCAATCGGACATATTGATGGAGATATGCTGGTAAAAGATCCAATGGAGATTCGCTTAGCGGATAGTCCGCTCATTGAATTTATTAATAAAGTGCAAATGGAAGCTGCGAATGTAAAAATCAGTAATACCGCACTCTTTAATAATGAATCCCCTGGCTTTAAACCAAATGTAACAATGAGGGACATTGTTTCCAATTATATTTATCCTAATACATTTAAAGTACTAGCTTTAAATGGGAAAGATATTCGTGCAGCACTTGAGCAAAGCGCTAAATACTTTGCCTTAGACGAGGAAGGCAAACCAATAGTTAATCCTTCGTTTGTTTATCCTAAGCCACAGCATTACAACTATGATATGTGGGAAGGGATTGAATATACCCTTGATTTAACAAAACCGATTGGACAAAGAGTCATACAGCTAGATTTTGAAGGCGAACCAATAAAAGAAGAAGCTATTTATGAAGTAGTAATGAATAATTATCGGGCTGGGGGCGGCGGTGATTTCTTTATGTTTAAGAATAAGCCGGTTGTCCGAGAGATTCAATTTGATGCTTCTGAATTACTTGCAAATTATATAATGAAGCGAAAAATCGTCCCTGCCACCTGTAATCATAATTGGAAAGTTATTTGGTGATTGTATTTAGAACAGGAAACAAGTCTGTATGGTAAGAATAGTCAGCTATTGTCGAGAGAATCTATATGGTTCTATCGATAATAGCTGATTTTTTCTAAACTATTTTTCAGAAAAGTTAATTGACAAGTTCTTTTATTTCATTTTTAATATTGTTAATATTAAAAAAAAGAAGTGTCAGGGGATGAAAATGTTGAGTAAACCGATAATAGGAATAACAGGTGCTTATATATTTAAAAATAAATTTATGGAAGGTACATACGTCCATCATGACTATCAAAAATCAATTGCGGCGAATGGTGGATTGCCGATCATTCTTCCATTTGTGGAGGAGAATCTAGCAGTGGAAATGGTGGATCTATGTGATGCCGTTATTTTAAGTGGTGGGGAGGATATAGATCCTATTACGTTTGGGGAAGATCCACATCAAAAAATCGGGGATACAATTCTACTGCGGGATAAAGTGGAATTAAATGTCATTAAAAGAGCGATGGAGACAAATAAACCGATACTGGCAATATGTAGGGGGATTCAAATATTAAATGTAGCTTTAGGGGGAACACTAATCCAAGATATTCCTTCTCAAGTGAAAGATAGTATTAAACATACTCAATCCGTGAATAGAAGCTGGGATACCCATTTTATAACCATTAAAGAAGATAGTCAATTAGCATCTATAATGGGGGAAACCAAAACAAGAGTAAATAGCCTTCATCATCAAGCTATTGATATATTAGCGAAGGATTTAGAAGTGGTTGCAACGAGCAAGGATGGCATAATTGAAGCAGTCGAGCATAAAAGTTATCGTAATTTTATGTTGGGAGTGCAATGGCATCCTGAATCTATGGCATCTACTAATGAAAAAATGAATCAAATCTTTGCTGAATTTATAAAAAGTGCAAAATTTGAAAATGTTAATATGGTACAACAATGAAGCTATAAGAAAAAACAGCTATGAAAGATAGAGATAAAGGATAAAACAGAAAAAGATGAAAAAAAAAGTTAGTATTAACTCCTAAAATCAGCTAAAATAATAAGGTAAGACAATTTTTTTTAGGAGGCATAACAATGAGCGAAAAAACATTTACGGTAATTGATGAAACTGGGATTCATGCAAGACCAGCAACATTATTAGTAAGCACTGCTAGTAAATTCAAATCTGATATGCAAATCTCATTCAAAGGAAAATCTGTGAACTTAAAGTCTATTATGGGCGTAATGTCACTAGGTGTACCAAAGGGTGGAGAAATTACTATTTCTGCAACTGGTGAAGATGAAGTAGAAGCAGTAGAAGGTGTAGAAACTGTCCTTAAAAAAGAAGGATTAGTTGGTTAATCTTTATGCTTCAATGACCCTCTGAAATGGGGGTCACTCTCATTTTTTTTGTTTTGTGATTAAAGCGTTTACATTTTAGCTTCAGCAAAAAAAGATCTGACTTTTGAATGTCTAGACAACAAAAGTCAGATCTTTTTTGCCTTTTCACTAATAAATTAGCACATTTTTAGGGATGCGCTTGTTTCTATATATTCTTTGCCTCCTATTTCTCACTGTACATATTATGAGAATTTTTAGTAAAATAAAAAGGGAATAGGGGGATTGGCATGATCGTAAAATTAGAAGAGGTTGGCTTAAAAAGAAATGGACAGTGGATACTACAACATATTAATTGGGAGATTCAAAAAGGAGAAAATTGGATTTTATATGGTCTTAATGGTGCCGGAAAGACAGCTTTGCTAAATATGATTTGTGCCTATTATCATCCAACAGTAGGTAAGATGGAAGTACTAGGAAAAGTTTTCGGGAAATCTGAATTAGGGGGAGCGTTAAGAAGAAGAATTGGTTTAGTATCGAATCGACTGCAACAAAATTTATATGAATCAGACAGTGCCTTTGAAATCGTGCTCAGTGGTGCCCATGCGTCGATTGGTTTATATGAGTCACCGACAACTGAAATTAGGAATCGAGCTATTGATATAATGCAGCAGTTAGGTAGTTTGGAATATGCTGACAGACCATATAATAGTTTGTCTCAAGGAGAGAGACAAAGGGTACTTATTGGAAGAGCATTAATGCTGAACCCAGAGCTTATTATATTAGATGAACCAGCAACTGGCTTAGATTTTTTGGCAAGAGAACAATTATTGGACACCATTTCACAAATAGTAAGCGAGGACACCAGCATCATTTATGTTACACATCATGTGGAGGAGATTTTACCGGTTTTTTCCCACTCTTTTCTTCTGAAAAAAGGCGAGGAATTTTCATCCGGCTATACAAAGGATATATTAACGAGTAAAAATATGAGTAGCTTTTTTTCGTTACCAGTTGAAGTTATTTGGAAAAATGAACGGCCACTATTGGCTAGAAAGAGCTCACTGATAGAAAATTAGGCAAAGGAGAGAATAGATAGTGGCTTATAAAATTGTATTTATTGATATTGATGGAACTTTAGTGAATGAGGAGAAAAAAATACCTCACGATGCAAAATTGGCAATTAAGGAGTTAAAGAAACGCAATATTCCCATCGTTTTAGCAACAGGAAGAGCACCGTATTTCTTTGCAGATATATTAACAGAGCTAAATTTATCATCCTATATCTCTTTTAACGGCTCATATGTTGTACACGAGAAAGAGGAAATATATAAAAAACCCATTCCGATAGAGACGCTAGAGGAACTAGAACAAATTGCTTTGAAAAATAATCAGCCGCTAGTATTTCAAGGAAGTAAAGAATGCTGTGCAAATCATCAAGAGCATGCTCATATTATTGAATCCTTTCAGTCATTGAAATTAAATGCACCATCCTATCGAAAAGATTTCTGGAAGGAAGCAGATATCTATCAATGCTTGCTTTTCTGTGAAGAAAAAGAAGAAAAATTATATGAAGAAACATTTTCAACTATTCAATTTGTACGTTGGCATCCTTTATCAATGGATGTGATCCCGACTGGTGGGTCAAAGGCAGAAGGGATAGCAGAAATTCTAAACATATTAAATATCGATCCACAGGATGCTGTAGCATTTGGAGATGGACTAAATGATAAAGAAATGCTCTCGTATGTAGGTATGGGGATAGCGATGGGAAATGCTCATGAAGATGTTAAGCCATTTGCGAAAAAGGTTACAAAGCATGTGAATGAAGGTGGCCTATCTTACGGCTTGCAAGAAATTGGTCTTATCTAATGCTGGAGAAATATTTGTATACATAGAAGAAAAGCTGTCAAAAGCCAGTTTCATGGTCTTTTGACAGTTTGGGATAAAATGGAATATTTAATCTTTCCAATCTTCATACACTACAACTCCACCTGATAAATCGATGGTATTGCGTTCCCCTTTATAAAGAAGTTTGTCATCTTCTTTCACGATTAGGTTTTCATAGGTAAATACCTTTTTTCCATTTGGTAAAGTGATAACTACTTTTTCCCCGAATTCTTCTTTACCTGTTCTAGGCTCACTAGCAAAATATTTATCTGAGAAAATATAGCCTCCAAAGAGTGTAGTTAAGAGTAGGATGGAACCTAAAAAATAGATAATTTTTTTGCCAATACTATTTTTCTTTTCGTCGTGTTTTTCCGTACGATTCATATGCGCCTCCACAATATCACCTTTTCGTTAAGATTAATTGCTCAAACGGTAACAATGGCATATATAATAATAGGTTGATATATATGAAATTCCCTCTAAATTAAGATATGAAACAAAATCATAAAGATGACGAAAATTTGTATGTTAAGTAGTTTTTCCTCTTTTTGATGTAGCTCGTTGTTAGGGAAAGAAAAAAGGCGATGGGGCTGTTCTTTATTTCGTTTTGTACGTTCTTTATAATATGTACACATGAGGCATACTGAATATTGAAAGGGAAATTGAATAGGTTGAATTTGTTTTTTAAATGATTATAAATATTCCTGAAACCTTTTTTATTTCTATTCGTATATTTGATAAGAAATAAAATGAAGGAGGAATGATTAGGTGACCACATAATAACATTAAAAATATGGAAAGCGAATGATGTTTATGGAAATATTCGGCTTTGATCTTCCTACCATTTATTTAACTGTATTAATTGGATCGGGAATATGCGTCATTTTAACATTGTTACTATCAGATTTATTTGGTGGAGATATTGGTGTTTTCAATCCCACTTTAATCCTTGCTTTTTTTACGATATTAGCAGCATGTGGCTATTTGATGGAGAAGTATTCCAATATCAATAGTATTATGGTTCTATCCATTTCAGCAGTAATTGCACTTATTATTTCGAGCTGTTTACACTTTTTTGTTTTTATCCCACTTGCCAATGCAGAAGAATCCTTGGTTTACAATGATGAATCATTGAAAGGCAGAATTGGCAAAGTGATTACTGCTATTCCGAAAGATGGATATGGAGAAATTTTAATTGAGAGTATTAGTGGTAATATCCCAAAGACCGCAGCAAGCTTTTATAATGAAGAAATTGGGTTTGGTGAGGAAACGGTTGTAGTAGAGATTAAAGAGAATGTTGCTTATGTAGTACGTAATAACGGAATTTAGCAAAGTTAATAAGAGGGGGAAAAATGGATGCAAATGGAGATTTGGATTGTAATAGGAATTGTAGCAATTTTACTAATTACACTTATTAGTATATTTATGGCAAAGTATAAAACAGCAGGACCTGATGAAGCACTAATTGTAACAGGAAGCTATTTAGGGACAAAAAATGTTCATGTCGATGAATCTGGAAATAAAATTAAGATAATTAGAGGTGGGGGGGCATTTATTCTTCCTGTTTTCCAACAATCAGAGCCGTTAAGCTTATTATCTAGCAAATTAGATGTTTCTACACCTGAAGTATATACGGAGCAAGGTGTTCCAGTAATGGCGGATGGTACAGCAATTATTAAAATTGGTGGTTCTATTGGGGAAATCGCAACAGCTGCTGAACAGTTTTTAGGAAAAACAAAACAGGATCGCGAAAACGAAGCTAGAGAAGTATTAGAAGGACATTTACGTTCCATTCTTGGTAGTATGACAGTAGAGGAAATTTATAAAAATAGAGATAAGTTTTCACAAGAAGTGCAAAGAGTCGCTTCTCATGACTTGGCAAAAATGGGTCTCATCATTGTCTCCTTTACCATTAAAGATGTAAGAGATAAAAATGGATACTTAGAATCACTTGGTAAACCGCGAATTGCGCAAGTAAAACGTGATGCAAATATTGCTACTGCAGAAGCAGACAAAGAAACAAGAATCAAAAAAGCGGAAGCGGATAAGGAAGCTAAAAAGGCAGAATTAGAAAGAGCTACGGAAATTGCCGAAGCAGAAAAAGAAAATCAGATGAAAATTGCTGATTATAGAAGAGATCAAGATATTGCAAAAGCACGCGCTGACCAAGCGTATGATTTAGAAAGTGCTCGTTCTAAGCAAGAAGTTACCGAACAAGAAATGCAAATTAAGATTATTGAAAGACAGAAACAAATTGAATTAGAAGAAAAAGAAATTTTAAGAAGAGAAAAGCAGTATGATTCAGAGGTTAAAAAGAAAGCAGATGCAGACCGCTATGCAATGGAACAGGCAGCTGAGGCAAATAAACGTCGTGAAATTGCCGAAGCGGATGCTAACCAATATCGTATTGAGTCACAAGCGAAAGCGGAGGCAGAAAAAGTACGTGTAGACGGTTTAGCGAAAGCGGAAGCGGAAAAAGCAAAAGGGGAAACGGAAGCAGAAATCATTCGCTTAAAAGGTTTGGCAGAAGCGGAAGCGAAACGAAAGATTGCTGAAGCATATGCGCAATACGGTCAAGCGGCAATCTTAGATATGGTGCTTGAAATGTTACCTGAATATGCAAAACAAGTGGCTAGCCCATTAGCGAATATTGATAAGATCACAGTTGTTGATACAGGAAGTGATGGCAGTAATGGTGGAGCCAATAAAGTTACTGGCTATGCGACAAACCTAATGTCAACAATGCAAGAATCTTTAAAGGCTTCAGCTGGAATTGATGTCAAAGAGTTACTGGAGAATTTATCTGGTAAAGGGAATATTCGTCAGAGTATTAATGAGTTGAATGATAATTTAAGTAATAAAACAGAACAATAAAGAGAGGCTGGGACATAAGTATTCCAGTTGTGGATAAACACGAACAATCATACGATGGTTATATATGATTGTTCGTGTTTATTGTTAATTTTATAAAAGACTGTTTCAGTAAATTTGGTGGTATTACCTGCAGCCTGAATACACTTCGCTTTCCATGGGGCGAGCGCCGAGCCTTCGTCACTACATTCCTGCGGGGTCTCGGACTTTCTCGCAGCTCCCATAGGAGTCTATGTGTATTCAGGCTGCTCCGTTTTTCCAATTAATTAATTTTTTTCTATTTCGATATTAGTTTTTACTAAATATTCAGGGTGAAAAAATAGCCTTTATTTAAGAACTAAATTAGAGATTGTTCGTCTTTACAGATTGGCTATTTAGTTTTGTCCCAGCCTCTTTCGAAATTGCGTTTTATTCTTTCAAATCTTCAATGGAATCAATATCCATATAGCTTGGTACAACAAGTCCTAATTTTGTTCCTTCTAGGTTAGCACCTAGATCTTCAAATTGACCTTCGTATTTGCTTGCATAGTCTTCATGTGTAATTGGTAACCAACCAGCAATATGTGCATCTAAGCTGCCGTCAGCAACCCCAGTCCACATTGGACCTGCTTCTACTTGACTTAATGTTACATCATAGCCTAAATCTGTTAATACCTTGCCAATAACATTTGTACTTGCGATTTCGCTATCCCATGCAACATAACCGATTTTAAATTTATCTCCATCAACGCTATTAATACCGTCTGTCCATTCGCTAACTTTATCAGCATTGTCTTTGACCCAGCTTTCGGCTGCTTTTTCAGGAGACTCACCTTCATAAATATCCATCATAACAACTCCCATATCTTCTGTTGTCCAATGGAAATTATCTAATACTTCATATGCTTCTGGCATGTCTTCTTTTAGTCCATTACGTGCAATGGAATGAATGTTTTCATCTTCACCAAATGAGCCTTTTGGATCTTCTAAGTATTTCAGATCATATGCAGCGAACATCCAATGTGGAGTCCAGCCTGTTACAATGATTGGTTCTTCTTTATCATATGCTTTTTTTAGCGCTGCAGTCATCGCTGCACTTGAGCCTTCTACTAAAGTCCAATCGCTTAATTCATAATCACTAATTGCTTGGTTCGTTGCTTTCATTAATCCAGCTCCAGGATCGATTCCGATAATTTCATAATCTACCTTTTCGCCAATTGTAGCATTTTCGTTATCTACACTGTTAGAACCACAGGCAGCTAACCCTAAAGTAAGTGTGATTGCTCCTAGTAAACTAGTCATTTTTTTCATATTAATTTGCCCCCTTTTTTTTTGTGCCCACATTCTGGGTAATTCTATCTAAAATGATTGCAAGAACTACAATGGATATACCGGCTTCAAACCCACGGCCAATTTGAATCTGGGTTACAGCACGATAAACATCTGCACCAAGTCCAGGTGCACCAACCATTGCAGCAATAACTACCATTGATAGCGCAAGCATAATACTTTGATTAATACCAGCTAATATTGTTGGCATTGCAAGTGGTAATTGAACTTTTAATAATTTTTGAGATGTAGTACTACCGAAACTTTCTGTAGCTTCTGTAATATCACTTGGAACCTGTTGGATACCAAGAATTGTTAACCGTATAGTAGGCGGCATTGCAAAAATTACAGATGCGACAACTCCTGGCACTACCCCAATACTAAAGAAGAAGATAGCAGGAATAAGATATACAAAGGCTGGCATTGTTTGCATAAAGTCTAATATCGGGATTACAATATTGCGGACTGTACTGTTTTGAGAAGCCCATATGCCTAGCGGAATACCAATTACTATTGAGATAAATACAGCAGAAAGAACAAGGGCTAATGTATCAATCATTGGTTCCCAATAGCCTAAATTATCTACAAGTAATAAGCCTATCAGCGTAAATAGAGCAATCTTCTTATTCGCTAATTTCCAAGCTAGTAATGCTAATAAAATGATTAATAGAATAGGAGGAATGAATCCAAAGAAGGATACTATAATATTAACTACAAATTCTAATACTGCTGTAATTCCATCAAATAATACTTCAAAAGTAGTTGTAAGCCAGTCGACAAAGTAATCAATCCAATCTGCAACAGGCAGTTTAGGGAATAGATTATTCATTATGCATCCCCCCAACTAGTACGGATTCTTCCGTTTCGGGAGTATTTATAAGGTCATTATTACCAGCAAGGGCACCAATAACTGCACCTCTCACTAGAATACCCTTTAATCTATTTTGCTCATCTATTACGGCAACTGGAATGATTGCAGTGGAAACCTTATCGAATAGGTCAGATAATAATGTATCACCTGTTACAGTAATCACATCTTTTTGCAAAATGGTTTCAATTCCTTCATTTTTTTCACTCGCAATTCGTGCATCATCGGCAGTAATGGCGCCGAGAAGCTCTCTACGCTTATTTACAACATAGATACTTGAAATTCCGAGTTTCTTCATCATTTGTAATGCAACACGAGGGCCTTTTTCTATATTTACTGCCTCTGCACGTTTCATAATGTGATTTGCGGTTAATACTTTCGATAAATCAACATCTTCCACAAATCGCTCTACATAATCATTTGAAGGATTCATTAAAATTTCTTCAGGTGTTCCCACTTGTACGATGGAACCATCCTTCATTAATGCGATTCGATCACCAATTCGTAATGCCTCATCCAAATCATGTGTAATAAAAATAATTGTTTTTTCCATATTTGATTGCAAGTCTAATAACTCATCCTGCATATCTTTGCGAATTAAAGGATCGAGTGCACTAAATGCTTCATCCATTAAAAGAATATCAGGATCATTTGCTAACGCACGAGCAAGCCCAACTCTTTGTTGCATCCCCCCACTTAATTGGTCTGGATACTGGTTTTCATAACCAGATAATCCAACTAGCTTGAGTGATTCAAGAGCTTGCTCTTTTCTAGTTGCCTTATCTACACCTTGGATTTCTAAGCCGAATTCAGCATTCTCTAAGATCGTTCGATGGGGAAGCAATGCGAATTTTTGGAAGACCATACTTATTTTTTCTCTTCGAACCTTACGCAATGCTTCTTTAGACATACGCACAATGTCTTTCCCATCAATATAGATATTTCCGATGGTTGGATCAATCAGACGATTAAACATTCGGACTAATGTTGATTTACCACTTCCTGAAAGACCCATGATTACAAATATTTCTCCAGGATTTACTTCAAAGCTAGCCTTATTTACACCGACTGTTGCTCCCGTTTTTTTTAGAATATCTTTTTTTGATTCACCATTATTTAATAGCTGAATGGCTTTTTTCGTGTTTTTTCCGAAAATCTTTGTTACATTTTCGATTTTTAATTTTGCCAAACTTTCCATAATTTCACCTCTTTAATTCTAACCGCTCTTGTGTATATCGAGCCCTCACTTATTATAGTAGTTAGTTAGCTATCATTTCAAACGGTGTAATCAGTTAAAATCATTCATTCTGAACGTACAGAAAAAACTGAACGTACTGAAGCATCTAAATTCTTAATAATACGCCCATATGCTACCTTTTCCTATTATGAATGCTACTTTACTTTTTTTTCATTCATGTTAATCTATAAACAGAAAATGCATTTAGGTTATTATTGAATTCACCTTGATTATTGAAATAATCATCATTAAAATGAATAAGTAAACATAAAATATGGATGTGAATGATAAATGACGGATAGGGAGCAGTTAAATATTGCTCGAGAGAGAGTAATTGATTCTGTAGCGCAAAACATGGATCTATATGGTGTAACAGAATCGATTGGTAGATTATATGGAATGTTATTGTTCCAGCAAAATCCAATGACTCTTGACGAAATGAAAGAAGAGCTGGGGATGAGTAAAACCAGTATGAGTACATCAGTTCGAACATTGCTTGAATTAAAAATGGTAGACAAAGTATGGAGAAAAGGTGTTCGAAAAGATTTATATAAAGCGGAAGAAGATTGGTATCAATCATTTATCGATTTTTTCACGATCAAATGGAGATTAGCAATTACAGAAAATGTGTATGCAATTGAAAAGTCCATTAATGAATTAAAAGTCTTGATAGATAAAGACGATATTTCTGAAGATGTTAGGAAAGATGCGAAAAATGACTTAGAAAAATTAAATTATGCAATCAATTACTATGACTGGCTGGATCGTTTTGTAGATAGTTTGGAATCACAAGAGATATTTAATTTAGTACCGAAAAAAGAAGAAGAAAAATAAGTCTAACTTAATTTTACTAAAAGGGTGTTTTTATATAAGGTTTGATTTAAAACCTTATATAAAAACATTTTTTTTGCTCTTTTTTGATAAAAAGCCTTTTAGTACTACGCAAATTTAGTACTAAAGGAAGGGCTAATTATAAGGGAGAACTATACACTCAAAGACAACACTGGTTAAAAACCCTAAAAAATGTGCATTTGTCTATCGCACATTTTAGATTCCTGAATAGGATATATGGAATCAAAAAAAGGAGGTTTTTATTCATGGGTGAAGTAGGAGTAGGTTACGGCGGAGGTTTCGCTCTTTTAGTAGTATTGTTTATTTTATTGGTGATTATTGGTGCTTCTTGGGGTTACGGCGGATTTTAATAATCCGTAACTGAATAGAAAGTAAAAGGAGGAACTAGAATGTACGGATATGGTGGTTATGGATATCCTGGCTATGGCTATGGTGGTGTAGGTTACGGCGGAGGTTTCGCTTTAATCGTTGTTTTATTCATTCTTTTAATCATTGTAGGTGCAGCTTGCTTCAAATGGTAAAAGGTTAAAATAGTGGAGGCTGATTCGAAGAGTCAGCCTCTTTTTTTCTAGTATAGCGACAATTAAATGGAGTAAAATTTTTTCGTGTTTATCAAAAGCTGGTTGTACATATCTGGTAACTTAATCTTTTTCCATGCTGATAAATAGTGAATGGTATCGTGAATCATCGTTGGGACATTTTTTTGCTGGAGATAAGGTCCTTCGAGTGACCAAGGGCCATCTGTTTCTACCATTATATTTTCTATTGGATATTGTTTTGCAAGTTGGCGAGTTTTTTCTTTATATAATAGATCAGGAGTAAGGGAAATATAATAACCATTTGTTATCATTCGTTCGATTGTTTTAGGATTTCCTTTAAACCAGTGGAAGTGAGCCTTTGAAAAGCTATGTTTTTCAAGTAAATGAATAGCAATATCAGCTTCTTCGTAAATGCTATGTAGAATAACTGGTTTTTCTAATTTTTTTGCTAGTACAATAAATAATTCCAAAATTTCAATATAAGGTTCTAAAGAAATGGAGGCGGGGTTTTTTCTCCGTATATAATGTGGCAAGCCAACTTCACCAATTGCAGTCATACTGTTCTGATTTTTGTTAATCCATATAAATAAAGCAGTTAAGGCGTTGTCAGAAGGGACAGATTGTTCCGGGTGATAACCATATGCAGCTTTAATAAAAGCGAACTCCTGGCTCAGTTTTTCTGTTTTTTTACATGATTGTAAATCCGTTGAAACGGAGATGGCAGATTGCAATGTGTCTTCATTAGCAAAACGAAGAATATCGTCTCTACTGTACTGATCTAAATGTATATGTGCATCTATTATCTGATTCATGTTTCATCACCTTTAAGTTTTAGATAGGAAAAGGAGGAGGTAAAACTTGTATCGTCTCTACAAAGGCATTTCTTTGTCCGGAAATTAAAGCCATTATAGTCTCCATTGATTGAGATTTTCCTTCATTATAACAGAAGGAAAGAGTAGGAAACCAATTGATTACATTTTTAATAAGGAAAAGAACCTTCATTTTGAGTACTTTCATCCATTTGATAAAATGAAAGGATAAGAGGTGTGTTAGGGGGATTGTAAGATGGTTTCATTAGAACAATTAATAAAGTCTGCAAATCATTTAGTTGTATTTACAGGTGCAGGAATGTCAACAGAGAGTGGATTACCTGATTTTCGGTCAGCTAACCGTGGGTTATGGACAACAGAACAAAAGCAATACCTTTCAAGTATGAATGCCTTAAATGATCATTTACAAGAATTTATCGATTTTTATAGAAAAAGAGTACAAGGTATCCATGAATTTAAGCCTCATAAAGGACATGAGATTCTGGCTGAATGGGAAAGATAGGGGCGTTTAAAACAAATCATTACCCAAAATGTTGATGGATTTCATCAAGAAGCAGGCAGCGAAAAAGTGGCTGAGTTGCATGGAACATTAAAAAAGGTACATTGTGAAACATGTGGGAAAAGTTATCTTAGTGAAGAATATCTTCATGAAAATTACACATGCAGCTGCGGAGGCGTATTGAGACCATCTATTGTTCTCTTTGGTGAAATGCTTCCAGAACAGCCTTTTTTAGCGGCAGAAGAAGCTGCCATAAAGTCAGATGTCTTTTTAGTATTAGGTTCTTCCTTATCCGTTTCACCAGCAAATCAATTTCCATTGCTAGCAGGTGAAAAGGGAGCTAAGGTAATTATTGTGAATAAAGAACCAACAGAAATGGATGGGATTGCAGATATCGTCATTCATGAATCAATTGGCAGCGTATTAGAGGAAATAAATTCTAAGCTATAGATAACAGTACTGTTGTCGACGTATAGGATTTAAAGCTTATAGAGAATATAGAAGAAAATAGTCGAAATAAAACTAGTTTAAATACATTTAAACCCATTGCAAACTTTGATATATCGAGATAATATAAGGGAATGGACTAAATTTGAAAGCGTAAAAAGAGAGGAAAGTAACATGTCAAAGAATTTTAAACAGGATGTACTGTCTCGTCGCACCTTTGCGATTATTTCCCATCCGGATGCCGGAAAAACGACTTTAACGGAAAAACTATTACTATTCGGTGGCGCTATTAGAGATGCTGGAACAGTAAAAGGGAAGAAGACAGGAAAATATGCAACAAGTGACTGGATGGAGATAGAGAAGCAAAGAGGGATTTCCGTTACATCAAGTGTGATGCAATTCGATTATCAAGATGCACGCGTAAATATTCTGGATACACCAGGTCACCAAGATTTTAGTGAGGACACCTATCGTACCCTTACAGCAGTTGATAGTGCTGTCATGATTATTGATTCGGCAAAAGGGATAGAGGAGCAAACGTTAAAGCTATTTAAAGTTTGTAAAATGAGAGGTATCCCTATTTTTACCTTTATTAATAAATTGGACCGCCAAGGGAAAGCACCTCTTGAATTGCTTGCAGAATTGGAAGAAGTAATGGGAATAGAGTCCTATCCAATGAATTGGCCGATTGGAATGGGAAAAGAGTTCTTAGGAATATATGACCGTTTTTATAAACGTATTGAACAGTTCCGTGTAGAAGATAGTGAAAAGTATATTCCGCTGAATGAAGATGGCGAAATTGAGGGAGACCATCCAATTAAACGGGATTCCTTATATGATCAAACTTTAGAAGAGATTATGCTATTAAATGAAGCAGGAAATGAATTTTCTGAGGAGAAAATTAACAATGGGGATTTAACGCCAGTATTTTTTGGAAGTGCCTTAAGCAACTTTGGCGTTCAAACATTTTTAGAAACCTACTTGCAATTTGCTCCATCACCACAAGCAAGAAACGCTTCTATTGGTGAGATTGATCCGCTTTCTGAGGAATTTTCAGGGTTTATTTTTAAAATCCAAGCGAATATGAATCCGGCTCACCGTGACCGTATCGCATTCCTACGGATTTGTTCTGGGAAATTTGAACGAGGGATGACTGTTAACTTACCGAGAACTGGAAAACAAGTAAAGCTAGCTCAATCGACTCAATTTATGGCAGATGATCGAAGCACTGTAAATGAAGCGGTTAGCGGGGACATTATTGGTTTATATGACCCAGGTTTTTATCAAATTGGAGATACGTTAACTGTTAGTAAGATTGCATTTCAATATGAAAAATTACCACAGTTTACACCAGAGCTTTTTGTAAAGGTAACAGCAAAAAATGTAATGAAACAAAAGCATTTTCATAAAGGGATTCAGCAGCTTGTGCAAGAAGGAGCGATTCAGCTGTATAAGACCGTAAAAACAGAAGATTATCTTCTTGGAGCAGTAGGTCAATTGCAATTTGAAGTGTTCGAACATCGTATGAGAAATGAATACAATGTCGAAGTAATTATGGAACATGTAGGTTCTAAAATTGCCCGTTGGCTAGTAGATGAAGAAGTGAATGAAAATCTTTCTAGTGGAAGAAGCTTATTAGTGGAAGACCGCTTCGGCAAAAAAGCATTTTTATTTGAAAATGAATTTGCCTTAAGATGGTTCCAAGATAAAAATCCAGAAGTAAAATTATTTAATCCGATGGATGAGCAAGAATAATATAAGAAAGAGATTGTTTCAAATGGGTATCCCCTGTTTTGTTAGGGGATGTTCCATGAATGGAACAGTCTTTTTTTATTTGAAAGCAGCGATTCACTCGTCTATCTATTTAGATAGTTTCGTTAGAGATAGATTAAAATTCAAATGACTGATCAATAAAAAGAATATCATAAGAAGGCGAAGACTATTCTAAAGGTTGTGTCAGGTTTTTGAACAAATATAGAGAGAAAAAAGATGAAGAAAACATGTGTTTATTTAAAAACAAGAGGGATTATTATGGTGGTATAATTTATTCCAACGGTTTTAATTTATTTATTGCTAAAATATTTCAAAAAAGTCAATAACTTCATCGTGTTAATAGCGAAAATGGAAGTCTTTCGACACTCGAATTACTGATATATAAGGTTTTTGTATTTCTAAATAAATAAGAAAACGTTAAATAATATAAAAATTAAAAGTTTTCAAAAAACTATTTGTATTTAGAAAAAAAATAGGTATAATAAAAACAAGTTGTTATAAAAGTTAACAAACAAATGTTAGTATATTTGACTTGTTAATGGTTTAGCAATGATGATACTATCTTTCGGTGCAATAAGAGTATTCTTCTAAGATGAAAAGATTGAATATTCGTTCAATTGGAGTCTGATAGTATTATAAAAAATAGATAATAGGGGGATATGTTGCATGAAAAAAAGTATGTCGCTTATTTTTAGCATTTTATTAGTGCTTGTACTTGCTTTAGCTGGCTGTTCAAGTAAGACAGGATCTGAAGGGGATAGTAGTAGTGGAGCGAAATCAAGTTCTTCTAAAAGTCTACTTGACACAATTAAAGACAGAGGTACATTAAAAGCTGGTGTCAATGATGCACTTCCTGGCTTTGGATACATAGGATCAGATGGAAAAAATACTGGTTTTGATGTTGATTTTGCAAAAGCAATTGCAGCAGGAGTACTTGGAGATGCTGCGAAAATTGAATTTAGACCATTATCAGCTACTGACCGTTTTACAGCTGTTCAGTCTGGTGAAGTTGATGTGTTAGTACGTAACACAACTTGGACAACAAACCGTGATGCAGAAGTAGGCTTAAGCTTTGCTCCAGTAATTTTCTATGATGGGCAAGGAATTATGGTACCGAAAGATAGCAATATCAAAACGTTAAAAGATTTAGAGGGGAAAACAATTGGTGTAGAAACAGGAACAACGACTGAATTAAACTTAGCGGATCAAATGAAAGCTGCAGGTGTTAACTATACAGCACAAACATTTGATAATGCTGATGCAGTAATAGCTGCATATGAGCAAGGTTCTATCGATGCATGGACAACAGATAAATCAGGACTAGTTTCTCGTCAGTCTACATTACAAGATCCAGATGCACATATTATTTTAGATGAAACACTTTCAAAAGAACCTTTAGCTCCAGCAGTTAAAGATGGAGATGAAAAATGGGCGGATGCAGTAACATGGATTGTATTTGCAACGATTCAAGCAGAAGAATTTGGTATTACTTCTCAAAACGTAGATGATTTCTTAACTAGTGAAAATCCAGAAATTCAACGTCTTTTAGGAGTAGAAGGAAATCTTGGTGAACAATTAGGACTATCAAATGATTTCGCATACCAAGTAATTAAGCAAGTTGGTAACTATGGTGAAATTTATGATCGTAACTTAGGTCCTGATACAGTGTTCAAATTAGAGCGTACACAAAATGCATTATATAGTGATGGCGGATTATTGTACTCTATTCCGTTCCGTTAATATGAATTATTAAGTTAAAAAATAAGGGGGTACTCAAAGTGTTATACCCTTTTGAGTACCTCCTATTCTTTTAAGTGAGAGGTGAGAAAGAGTGGAAATAAAAAAGACAGCAACGACTCCTCTTTGGAGAAATAGAAAAATAATACCAATTATTACCCAAATCCTCTTTGTCATTATAATAGGAATAGTAATTGCCTTTATGGTAAGTAATGTGATATCAGGCCTTGAACAAATAGGATTGACCCTGGGATTAGGCTATTTAAATCTAAAAGCATCTTTTCCAATTGCAGAATCTATTATTAGCTATACACCAGATGATCCATATATCCGAGCTTTATTAGTTGGATTATTAAATACTTTTAAGGTTTCTATCTTTGGAATTATATTTGCAAGCATTATCGGAGTAATAGTAGGGATTGCACGTTTATCTGATAACTGGTTAGTAAGTAAGGTTGCAACTATTTATGTAGAGGTTTTTAGAAATACTCCCCTTTTGGTACAGATATTTATATGGAACTTCGCCGTATTTTTACCGATGCCAAAAATTCAAGATGCATTCTCTATCGGTTCTTTTTATTTTTCTAATAGAGGGGCGTCAATTCCATGGTTTTCATTACAAAATAATACGCTTATTTGGTTGATCGTACTCATTCTCCTAATTGTAGCTAGTGTGTTTTTATTTAGAAAATTAACAAAGGTATCATTAGAATCAGGTAAATCTACATATCCATTAATCTCCAGTATCGGATTAATAGCAATTGGCGCGATTATTACATTTCTTGTTTTAGGAAATGGACCTTTTGGTGTATCTGTTCCAGTTTTTAATGGGAATTCTTTTGAGGGTGGGACATCTTTATCCATTGGATTTATGTCTGTGTTCGTTGCACTAACTATTTATACATCTACTTATATTTCAGAAATTGTCCGTGCAGGAATTATGGGTGTTCCAAAAGGGCAGACAGAAGCTGCAAAGGCGCTTGGCTTTAAAAGTCGTACAGCTCTTCGGTTAATTATTTTTCCACAGGCAATCAGAATAATTATCCCGCCGTTAACAAGCCAGTATTTAAATTTAATAAAAAACTCAAGCTTAGCGATGGCAGTAGCCTATCAAGATATTGTTGGAATCGGAAATACAATCATTAATCAAACAGGACATACGTTAGAGACACTATTAATTGTAATTTCTGTATATTTATTGTTTAGCTTAACTACATCCCTGTTAATGAATCTTTTCAACAAAAAATTCCAGCTGGTAGAAAGGTAGGGAAGCAAATTGGATAATATACAATTAGAAAACACGGAACCAGTTTTGGAAACGACAAAATTAAATAGTCAGAAGAAACTACAGTTATGGCTGAAAAATAATTTATTTAAGGACTGGAAAAACGCCGTATTAACTATTGTCACATTAATGTTTACGATTTATTTGCTTGCAAATATAGGGAAATTTTTGTTTGCAAGTGAATGGGGTGTTGTCACCGATAATTTGAGACTGCTATTTGTTGGGCAATTTCCGATAGAGGAAATTTGGAGATTATGGGTATCCCTTTTATTTATGTCTGTATTATTAGGTACTTCTTGGGGAGTTTGGAGAGGGATTATCGGACATGTAGCAATTAGTCTTGGTGCTCTTTTATTGGTATTCGGCATTCTTCCTTATACGGAAATGGAATCAAAAGTATATTTATTTTCAAGTATTGCTGCGATTGTTGTTTTTTATTTCGTTGGGAAATATGTTCCAAAATTAAAAATTCCTATGCTTGTGCTATGGATATTATATATTCCAATCAGTCTTTCTATTATTAATGGATTTGGTGTATTAGAGCCTGTAAAAACAAATGTATGGGGAGGCTTCTTATTAACATTAGTAATTGCTTCGGTAGCAATTATTTGTTCTTTTCCATTAGGATTATTGCTTGCAGTAGGAAGACGAAGTAAACTGCCTATAATAAAATATTGCTGTATTCTGTATATAGAATTAATTCGTGGGATGCCCCTAATTATGGTGTTATTTATTGCACAATTATTGCTTCCTATGTTCCTTGGAGGCATTCAATTAGACAATGTTGTTCGTGCTATGATTGCATTCACTTTATTTAGTGCCGCTTATTTAGCAGAAAATATTCGTGGTGGCTTACAATCGATTCCTAGAGGTCAATTCGAAGCAGCACAGGCACTCGGGTTAAATAATGTTAAGGTAATGGTTTTTGTTGTTTTACCACAAGCCTTAAAAGCTGTTATCCCTGCAATGGTTGGACAATTTATTTCTGTTTTTAAAGATACATCATTAGTTGCAGTGATAGGATTAGCAGATTTTCTTGGTATGGGAAAAAAAATCGCTGCCAACCCTGAATATCTAGGAAAATATATGGAGTTATACATTGTCATTGCGTTTATATATTTCATTTTCTGCTTTTTAATGTCCCATGTAAGTAAACATATTGAAAAATCACTTGGTGTAGGAACGAGATAGAAAGGAGAATCGGAGTATATGGAAAGTGTATTTGGTGTAAATAAATTAACAACCCCTTTAAATGAGAGAGAAGATATTATTAAAGTAAATAAATTGAATAAATGGTATGGAGATCATCATGTATTAAAGGATGTAGATCTTACGGTTAAGCAAGGAGAGGTAATCGTTATTTTAGGACCATCAGGGTCAGGTAAATCAACCTTTATTCGAACGATTAATGCCTTAGAAGAATTTCAAAAGGGTGAAATTATTGTTGATGACATTGCATTAACCGATGATGTTAAAAATATCGAAGAAATTCGTAAAGAAACGGGAATGGTATTTCAATCCTTTAATTTATTTCCGCATATGACAATTTTGAAAAATATATCTTTAGCTCCTATATGGGTGAGAAAGTGGAAAAAAGCAAAAGCGGAACTAATCGCAAAGGATTTGCTAGAAAGAGTAGGTATTCCTGAGCAAGCGAATAAATATCCTGGACAATTATCAGGTGGGCAGCAGCAACGTGTTGCAATTGCAAGAGCATTAGCGATGCAGCCTAAGATAATGCTATTTGATGAACCTACATCTGCGCTCGATCCAGAAATGGTAAAAGAAGTATTAGATGTTATGAAAACTTTAGCAGAATCTGGTATGACCATGCTTGTTGTGACACATGAAATGGGATTCGCAAGACAAGTAGCGGACCGTATTATCCTATTTGATAAGGGAGAAATTGTAGAAATGGGGAAACCGGAAGAATTATTTGATAATCCAAAGCATGAACGGACGAAAGCCTTCTTATCTCAGATACTTTAAAAAAGAGGCTGGGACATAACAAAATAGAAGATTTGTAAAGGCGAACAATCCCTAATTTACTATTAAATAACCGTTGTGCTATCAAATACTTGGTTATTTGTGTTTTTAAATATAGTTAAGTGTAAGAACTAGTTCGTTCCATTGCGCTACAGACACTCGATGCGCCGGGGAGGAATGAGCCTCCTCTATTTCCGCAGGAGTCGAGTGTCCTCCGCCTCCATTCCACTTCGTTGTTAAAGATTGTTTTTCTGAAAAATGTTTATTAATAGAAATAATTAATTATTTGGAAGAACTGAGCAGCCTGAATACACGTAGACGCCACGGGGATTAGCGAGACAGCTGAGACCCTGCTGGCCAAGGGCAGACCGCGGCTTTAGCGCGAGCCCCACGGAAAGCGAAGTCATTCAGGCCTGAGGGTAATAACAACAGACTTTACTGAAACCTTCTTTTTAAACTTAGACGGCACAACTAACACAATAGGTTAGTTGTGCTCGTTCCATTTGCTCTCAATATTGAGTAAATATGCATTTGGGTCCTTTTTAAACCTTCTCTGTTTTGTGTGTTCAAGTATCCGGTTATTCCACTTATTAGCTTCGTTCTTATAGGTAGAATAGTCAGCTTTCCTTATCTTATTCAAACCGTCTCGTTCATCTGTAACACCTTCAACAAAAACAATGTTTTCACCATGACGAACAATATAACGATTCCAAGTTCGACTACCAGTTATTCGCCTATGCCTTACTTTTGTACGTCTAAAGAATAGTTCTAAATCATTGTTCGTCCTAGGTAAGAGAGGGAAATCGTATATAGTAAAAAGTCCTTTCCAAAAGCCATTACTATATCTTAAAAGATTATCCACAAACGCATGATCCTCTTCCCGATTAAGCTCTTTTTTAATATGATCTAGATACTGTTTTAGTCTATTTTCGACCCAAGAACTTGTTTTATTTTCAGATGGCTCCATAATAGTGGCAATCCGTTTAAAACGCAGGTCCCAACGTTTCACAAGTTGATAATCTGAGTTAAAGTTATCAACATTACTGACTATTCTGAATAGCTTTTCAAGTAAAAGAGTCCCCTTTTTTATCCAGGCATTTTTCAATCGAGTCTTTGATTGATTTTGTTCGTTCATAGACTCGAGTACCAGGTAATTCAAACGGGGGCTTACCATCTTCCAGTAATACGGAGCGAATGGCTGCCACATAATCACTTGCGATTTCATCTTCTAAGCTTTCTGAAGGGGATTCTTCTATTTTTCTCTCGATATCTCGAATTCCCCTTAGCTTCTTTTTAATATTTGTCTTTAACTTTCGGTCCTTTTCCACTAATGGTTTGGCAATATCCTTAAAGTAATGGAACTGACAATACTGATATGGAATGTTTGGTGCGACTTTCTCAATCGCTAAACGGATTGACTGTTGCCCATCACTAATAAACCCTTGAATTGGGTAACCCCAATTAATGATGGGTTGAATAATCCCAACCAATTCTTGAGATGCACTACTCTTTAGATTGTGTGCAGCTAGGACAGTTCCACTTAGTACCTCACGGATTACATAAAGTGTTTCGTTTCCTTTTTCAGGTTGAACGCCATCAATAGAAAGGATTAATCCGTCACTTTCTTCTACGACTTTCTCTAAAATTTCTTTCGTGTTCTCTTCGACAGATGACCTAAGTAGTAACGCGTAGCGTTCATAGAGTTTTTGAACCTGTCTTTCAGAGATTTTAATCTGCTTCTCCGTTAGTATGTCGGTAATTTCTAATCGTGTTTTATGTTCTTTAAAGCGTAAATGACCAATATGAGCAATGACATCCATTCCATATGTAATATGTTTCATACTGAGTTGTTCAGCCTCTGCAGAGCGATAAACGATATGATTATCACAGGAGTTATTTTCGCATCTGTAACCTAGATTGATTACTTTAAATTCACCTTTAAGAGTAGAGATGGTTTTCCGCCATACAGGATGACAGTATGTTAATTTGCCTTCACATTTAGGGCAATGTGTAATCTCAGGAGTATAGTAAATAGATTCAACTGGATTTAACCGATTTTTTGTACGCATAAATAAACACCAACTTAAATAATTTATAAGTCTATTATAACTCATAAACATGGTTGGTGTTATTTATTCCGCGTAAGTTTTAAAACTAAAAACACGAACAATTATACCTCGATTCTTGTATGATTGTTCGTGTTTATCACTAGCTGGATTACTTATGTCCCAGCCTCTTTTTTTTGCTTATTCAAATTTAATAAAGTGATACTTCCATCAGTGAGGGTTTTCCTTCATCCCCCACTAATGGTTAGTTGAACAAATCGAACCTTTACGGACAGTGGCTCTCCCGCCTATCTTCTTCGAATTCTCATAAGCAAGAGGTGTGAGTCTTACTGTCTGTCCGTTAAGAGTGAGATAAATAGAAATATTGAGATGACTGAATACACCTTGGCTCTTAGCGAGAAAGGCGAGATTCCCTACATAGAAAGGGAAGTATATTCAGGCTGCTTACTCCTGGCAATAAATTTTCCAAAACAACTAATTTTTTGAGAAAAGTATATTTAATCAGTGGTGAAGTGGCAGATTATCAAGATAATATTGCAATGGAATTTTTATGTTTTACGAAGCTGTATAATAGATTTTTAAAGGATGTAAAATTGTAGAAATTCATATTGTATAAAATATCACTATTTCGCTAAAAATGTAAGTAGGTACAGAAAAATAGATGGTGATACCAATGAAGGGCCTAAGTAGACTTGAAGCAATCATGTGGAGTATTGCACTTCCAGGTTTTAGTCAGTTATTATTGAAAAAATATTGGAAAGGAACATTGTTTGTTATTTTAGAGTTTATTATAAATGCGAAAAGTAACTTCAATATAGCAATTATGCTTAGTTTTTGCGGCAATATCCAAGAAGCAATTAACGTAATGGACTTTCAATGGATATTGTTTTATCCGTGTTTATATATGTTTGCGATGTGGGATGCCTATAAAGAAGTAATGGATACAGACAATGAATATGCTTTTTTGCCATTTGTTTTTTGCGCATATTTTGTTACGGTAGGCGTTTTTTATTCGACAAAGTTAAAGCTATTTGGTGTGTTGTTAGGTCCTGTTTTTTTACCGATGGTTTTTTTGATACCCGGTATCATTTGCGGTCAAATGGTAAAGTATTGTTTAATCTATTACAAAAAAAAGAGACATTTGTGAAAATCCTCTGTTACACCCAAGAATAAGGGTGTAGGTTTAGAGTTCAGTATGCTATTTCTGAAAAATTTATCAGTAAAATAAAAAAATCAGAAAAAACTATTGGCAAATAGTTCAATAATGTATATAATTAAAACATATTAATATTTGTATACTACTCAAAGGGGAGTAGCTTTTAGGTTGATACCTAAAACAAAGTCGTCAGTTCATGGCATATGCCATCGGCTTTGTTGGCATGTTAGTGCTTAGCAAGACCTTTGCCTATTTGGCAAAGGTCTTTTTTGCGCACTTTTGTACATAATAACGAGAGTTGTAGCAAAACCTGCTAATAGGAAGTATACAAATAAAACCTAAAGGGGGAAATATTATTGGATGCGAGTATGTTATTAGAGTATGGCTGGGTTTTATTGATTCTAATTGTATTAGAGGGGTTATTGGCAGCAGATAATGCAGTTGTTATGGCGGTTATGGTTAAACATTTACCAGCTGAGCAACAAAAAAAGGCGCTCTTCTACGGACTATTGGGTGCGTTTGTCTTCCGTTTTGCTACCTTATTCATGATTTCATTTTTGGTAGATGTATGGCAAGTTCAAGCGATTGGTGCTCTTTATCTTCTCTTTATTGCAGTGCATAATATTTATGGGAAATATGCGAAAAAGAATGAGGGGGATAAAGAGAAGAAGGCGAAGAAACAATCTGGTTTTTGGATGACGGTTTTAAAAGTAGAATTAGCGGATATTGCATTTGCAATCGATTCGATGTTAGCGGCAGTTGCGCTTGCGATTACCTTACCGAAAACAAATTGGTTTTCGTTAGGTGGAATTGATGGAGGACAATTTTTAGTTATGTTCCTTGGTGGTTTAATTGGATTGATCATCATGCGTTTTGCAGCTAACTGGTTTGTTAAGTTACTTCATTCCCGTCCGTCTCTTGAAACAGCAGCATTTTTAATTGTTGGTTGGGTTGGTGTAAAATTAGCTGTATTTACTTTAGCACACCCATCTATCGGATTCTTAGATGAGCATTTTCCAGAATCTAAAGTTTGGAAAGGAATTTTCTGGGTTGTATTAGTAGCAATCGCTATTGGGGGATATTTCTTTTCCAATAAAGAAGCTGTTAAAACAAAGGAAAGCAATGCATAAAAGGATAAAAAGAAAGCCATCCATAATTTGGAATGGCTTTTTTTGAACGATATATTTCAAAAACGTTACTGTCAACAACCCACGACTGAAGTCACGAGGGTTCTCGGCTAAAGCCTAAATTAGAGATGGTAATACGAACACTTATATTACTGTGTTTTACCGGAAAGTTCTGCTTGTGCTTGTTGAACAAGTCTTTTTGTAATCTCTCCTCCAACAGAGCCGTTAGCACGAGAAACGGTATCTGATCCTAGGTTTACTCCAAATTCTTGTGCAATTTCATATTTAACACTATCTAAATATTGTTCAATTCCTGGAACTAATAATTTATTTCTAGAAGCCATTCTTTATTCCTCCTTATTAATAGTACAGCGATTATTTATCAAATTCATTGCAATTTTTTATGGAAATGATAAATGATTCTGTACTTATAATATATGGATTTATTTGAAGTTCATTAGTGGTAATGTTTGTGTATATGGGAGAAAATAGGATAAATTACATTCAACATAGAGTCATTCGTAATTAGCTTCATGAAAAGAGTCTAAAAAAATGAATCTTTCCTGACTACAATAGCGTATCGTATAATGTTACAGTGCTTTATTAAAAGTTAAGTAAACATTATAATATAAGGTTGTACGACTAGGGATAGATAACTTATACTGATTATTATCCATGCTTTGTAAAAAGACATTATTAATTAGTCATAAAAAAGAAAGTAAATAATTGATTTTTATTAATTGGCTTGAAAGAAAGGGATTGTTTTTTAATGGGCAAGAAGTTTAAGTTAGTCCTTCAAAATCTAACTCCTGCACAAATGATAACCAGCTATTATATATTAGCGGTTAGTATATCAGTTCTATTATTAAGTTTACCAGGGGTACATAAAGAAGGAGTAACGGTATCATTTATGGATACGCTGTTTACTGCTGTTACAGCAGTAAGTGTAACAGGACTAACGGTAATTAATATCGCAGAAACGTATAGTACATATGGAATAATAGTCTTAATGCTTGTTCTACAATTTGGTGGAATTGGCGTTATGGCGATTGGAACATTCTTCTGGATGATTTTTCGTAGGAAGATAGGCTTAAGAGAGAGACAGTTAATAATGATTGATCACAATCAGTCTAATCTTTCAGGGCTAGTCAATTTAATTAGAGAAATCTTTAAAATTATTGTTATCATTGAAGTGGTTGGAGCTATTATTCTTACTTTGCAATTCCATAATTATTATCCTACCTGGAAAGAATCTATTTTACATGGCGCTTTTGCGTCTGTTAGTGCTACTACAAATGGAGGATTAGATTTAACAGGTCAATCACTTACTCCGTTTAAGGATGATTATTTTGTACAGCTTGTCAATATCATCCTTATTACATTAGGAGCAATCGGATTTCCTGTATTGATTGAAGGAAAAAATTATCTTTTCCCAAAAGCAGGAAATATGGATTTGAAATTTTCTTTATTTACGAAGTTAACTACCATTACTTTTGGTTTTCTTTTGTTATTTGGAACAATCATGATTATTCTTTTAGAATGGGGAAATTATTATGCAGGAATGAGTTGGCACCAAATATTCTTTAATGCATTTTTTCATTCTACGTCCACACGAAGCGGTGGTTTAGCAACAATGGATTTAAATGCGTATTCTATTACGACATTGCTTATTTTTTGTTTTCTTATGTTTATCGGTGCCTCTCCAAGTTCTGTTGGTGGTGGAATACGAACGACAACCTTTGCATTAAACATATTATTTATTTACCATTATGCAAATGGGAACAGGCATATAAAGATATTTAAAAGAGAAATACATGAAGAGGATATAATAAAATCATTAGTAGTAACAATATTTGCGACTGGAATTTGTATTGTCGCTGTTATCGCTCTTTCCATATCAGAAAATGCCTCTCTCATTGCAATCCTTTTCGAAGTTTGTTCTGCTTTTGGTACGACAGGGCTTTCATTAGGCTTAACTTCAGAATTATCTAACTTTGGAAAATGCGTTATTATGCTGCTAATGTTTATTGGAAGAATAGGATTGACTTCTTTCATCTATATTATCGGTGGAAAAGAGAAAAAAGATAATTTCCATTATCCAAAAGAACGAATTATTATTGGGTAATAAAGACAAAAAATGGAGCTGCAATAAGGCAGCTCTATTTTTGTGTGTATTCCTTTTTAACAAATGTAGGGAAGCATATCTTTTTTTGGCTTGCGAATAATAAAAATGTAAGTGTGAAAGGAGAGATGACTAATATGGCAAAGCGCAAGGCTGAATTTAATAGTGTAGAAAAATATAGTAAAACTCCGAAGACAAACACCCAAGAAACGGAATTTTCTGCTGAATTTAGCAGAGGCGAGAACCCAATCAAAGGTGCTAATCGAAATTCAAAGCAGGGAAGAGAGGGAAATTAAATGCCGAAAAAAGAAAAGAGTCGTAAACAAACAGAGAGCTCAAATGTAGAATTTGGTCAAGAATTTGGTGATGTGAATGCAAGCAAATTCTATGATACAGAAGCATTAACAAAGGAAAAAGGAAAGGGGAAAGCTAGAAGGAAATAAAGAAATCTTCCCATCAGTGAATCGGTATTACTGATGGGAAGATTCATTATCTATCTATTTGAAGTATACGTTGAACTCTTAAAGAGTAGTTGTTTCAATTTTGAACTTCTTAACTCAATCATCGGCTGTGTGAAAGAAATGATGATATTGCTTGAAAGCAGCATCGTAATCAAGAAAGATACAACTACAATCATCACATACGATCTGGGAGATTCAAATATATCCGGTAAATCACTTTGTCTAAATAGACGGATAAAGAAACCATGTAATAAATATACATATAACGTTGATTTACCAAATTTAGTGAAGAAATACTGCTTTTTCGGCACACATGCGAAAAAGCAAAAAATCATGAGAAAGCTTAACATATAGAAAAATATTCGAATTGCCATTCCTACTAAGTACCCTTCCCCTAATGCCTCATAGGATTTAGAGCCAAATAACCACTGATAATTAATCGATGGAAAGAAATGAAAGCCAATAAAAACAAGAGCGAAAATGATAATAGCACTAAGTCTAGCTTTTCTCGTTTTTACTAAATTGAAGTGTTCCTTCTTCATATAAAAGCCTATTAAGAATAAAGGAAAGAAAACGAATGTTCTCGTTAAGCTTAAATAGGTTGATGTCCAATCAATCATGCCTATTGTAAGTCCTAATAGTAGGGATAGGATAATCCCTTGTATCGGCTTTAATTTCACAAATGCTAATAAAAAGATGTTCCAAAAAAATAAACTAATTAAAAACCATAGGGACCAATGTGGTGTCAACGGTTCAATTGCAAACGTGGATTTTCCATAAAGAAAATAATAAAAAATGCTGTATACTAGTTGAAAGATAAGGTAAGGAATAATAAGCTTTTTTGCATATTTTTTTATATACCCCTTTTCCGCAATCCCCTTAGCAAAAAATCCCGAAATTAAAATAAATGCCGGCATATGAAAAGTGTAAATTACTTTATATAACGTATAAATATTTTGATCGTCATTTATAAATGATTGGATAAAATGACCGAAGACAACGAAAAAGATCAAAATAAATTTTGCATTATCAAAGTAGTAATCCCGTTGTTTCATAAACTCATCCTTTCATGAATGGAAATATCACATATTTCACACTAACTATATATAACACAAAACCGCTAGTTTTAATCGCATGTAGTTAATCTGTTAACGAAATAACTTATATTTATTACAAAAATGAAATGAACGGGCGATAGAACCCAAAGAGCAAAACCTTATTTATAATAACAGGTTTCCCTTTAAATTTGTTTAATTTTTTATGGGGAATTATAAAAAAATGATAGGTGCAGGAGGAATAAATAGGAAAGTATGAAACGATTGTCTTGTTTCCATTAAATAGTGAGATTTCTTCTCCTATATTTTTTTAAATTTTTTTCTGTTTTATTTTTTCAGAAGGAGAGGAAATTCAAAAATTATGTAGAATAATGTAAACACTACGTTTGCAAGGGGGGAACCACTACGATGGATCGTATATCCTATTCAGAAGAATATCACCAATTACAGCAGAAACTGAGCGAAGTCGAAAAAGAGAATGCGCTGCTGAGAAAAAAACTAGAGGAAAATAGTCGTATCCAGGATAGGCGATCAACTGCTTTCCAAACGATAAATGTAGGGATCATTATATTTGATGATAATGGTGTTATTCGCGATATCAATACATGTCTTTGTGATAACTTTAACTTAAAAGTTGATCAAGTTGTCGGTAGAAATATTACGCACTTCCTTAATCAAGAAGAACAATCGATAATAAGAAAGTATATTAATAATCTAAAAAACAAATCCGGTCTAGCACGTAGTGTATTACCGATAACGGTTAATAATAAATTACATTATTTTGAAACCCTGACAAGTCGCTTGCCATATGAGATGGGATTTGTAACAATCATCGAAAATATAACGGAAGAAATAGAAAAAGAAAGAGAGAAAGAAGAAACACAAATCTTGTATAATGAATATTTTTCAGAAGCACTTGATGGGATTGTGTTATGGAAAGAAACAGGGAAAATTATTGCTGCTAACGCCTCCGCTCTTAAAATCTTTGAAAGTACGAGAGAACAATTGCTGACTTCGAAAATTAGTGACTATATTTATAAAAAAGATAAGAGATATGCTGAAATAGTCATGAATTTATATCATCAAAAGGAAAATCGAGAAGAATTAATGTTTTTGATGCCAAATGGGCAGAAAAAAATACTGGAATTTACTACAAAACTACATTCTGTGGAAGGTTTAAATATGAGTATTTTTCGTAATGTAACGGAACGATACAAAATGGAAGAGGAAATAAGAGAAAGTAAGGCGATGTTCAAAAATATTTTTGAAGAAGTTTTTGAGGGTATTATCATTTGGGATGAGAAATTTAAAATAATTGATATGAATAAAGCTGCGGAACGTTTACTGGGCAAAAACAAAGAGTGTTTAATCGGTTTAGATTTATTATCCACGCTTCCTTCTGCAAAATCGATAGGGGAAGATATCAAACCCAAATTATTAAATCTAAAAGAAGAGGGACAAAATCGAGGACTTTATACCGTGAAATGTCAGAATAAACGGGAGTATACACAGCTTGAGTATAGAAATAAATTTAATGTTTATTCAGGCTTAAGTATTACCACATTACGTGACATCACAGAAAATGCCGTTTTGGAAGAACAGCTGAGGAAATCATCTACATTAAACGTTGTAGGAGAATTGGCAGCAGGAATAGCCCATGAAATTCGAAATCCAATGACAGCTATAAAGGGTTTTATTCAACTATTAGAAACGGATGTGGCTTCTTCTGAAAATGAAATGTACTTTACGGTAATAAAATCAGAGTTAACGCGAATTGAATCGATAATTAATGAATTTTTATTGCTTGCTAAACCACAGGTTGTGAAATATGTAAAAAGTGACTTAAGACAGATTATGAATGAAACGATGGAATTACTTCATGCTCAAGCAGTATTACAAAATGTTCAATTTAAAAAAATGTATGAAGAAGAAATTCCAATGATTTACTGTGAACCAAATCAAATGAAAAAGGTATTTATAAATATCATAAAAAATGCAATAGAAGTATTAGAAGATGGCGGGGAAATCGAGGTTTCGATTAAAGCAAAACAGGATTACTTCCATATAGGAATCCGAGATAATGGAAAGGGAATGAGTAAAGAAAAGCTAGCAAGAATTGGAGAGCCCTTTTATACGACAAAAGAAAAAGGGACTGGTTTAGGTTTATTAGTATCCTATCAAATAATTGAAGAGCATCATGGGAAAGTGACTGTAGAGTCGGAGCTAGGCGTTGGCACGACTTTTCACCTCCTACTTCCAATAAAAAAAGACATAATAGACTAACGTATTATTACTAAAGACCCCGTTGTATGTAACTAGGTCTTTTTTTGTTGAAGTAAAGTAATTGTAATAGCGCGTTTATCCCACTCTTAAGCTTCAGTAAGACACGAAAAACAAACAGATAATTAATTGTACTTATTTTATTGCTTGACACAGCTATCTACTTTTATTATCATCTAATTAGATACTTATAAAAGTAGGTGGTTGAATGCAATTAGATAAACTGGTTGCTTTTTATAAAACAATGGGAGATCCAACAAGAATAAGAATTATTTCTTTATTGGCAAACAAACCATGGAATGGGCAAGCTTTAGCGGATAAACTGGGCTTATCTGCTCCTACGATTACCCATCATTTAAAGAAAATGCGTGAAATAAATATCGTCTATGACAGAAGAGATAAGAATACGATTTATTTTTATTTGAACAAGTCCTTTATTTTGCAACAAACAGAGTCCTTAAAAAAACTTGCATTTGGAATGGAGGAGAGTGTGATGATTGTTAGCGATGAGGAACAATCAAAAATTATTGAGAACTTCTTTACTGCAGAGGGGAGACTTAAGAATATTCCTGCTCAAAGAAAGAAGAAATTAGTTGTATTCAAATACATGTTGAAGGGGTTAGTTTTTGGAAGAAAATATGAAGAAAAAGAAATAAATGAACATATAAAACAGTATTTCGATGATTATGCCACAATTAGAAGAGAGTTTATCATTAATCATTATATGTATAGAGAAAATAATATATATGAACTTAATCCAGAGGAAATGTGGGCAAAGTAAAGGGAAGAGAAAGGACTGTTTAATCGAGTTAAACAGTCCTTTGTTGCTATGCCCCGCAGCCAGAATACACTTCGCTATCCATGGGGCAAGCTTTTAGCCTTCTCGGGCATCTCTAGGCCACTGAAAAAGTATAGTTATCCAGTTTAAATAAGGATTAGGTCTTGGAAAGCGAATAATAGGTTGGTTTGGAGAGGCATCCGCTCGACTCCTATGAGAGATGCGAGAAAGTCCAAGACCCTGCAGGAACTCAAGCCTCGGAGCACAAATGCAATATCCCAATTTATTCAACTGGCAACTATCAATTACCCTTAATTAACGGTTTTTCAGTGCCCTTCTAATTCCATAGGGAGTCTACATGTATTCAGGCTGCTCAGTATTACTAATTAATTTATTTTTCCTATTGAAAAAGCAATAATCTTTTAGAAATCAGCCTTTTCCTATAAAAAACAATTTTAGAAAATGCCAAAATCAATTATAAAATTCCGGTTTGCGATCGGCAAAAATAGGGATAGTCTTCCGAACCTCTGTAACTTTATCTAAATGAACAGAAGCTGTTAGAATTTCTTCTTCCTCGCCTGCTTCCGCTACGATTTCTCCCCATGGATCAATAATCATACTATGTCCTGCAAAGACATTATCAGGATCCGCACCAACGCGATTACATGCAATAACAAAACATTGATTTTCAATTGCTCGAGCAATAAGTAAACTTTTCCAGTGTGCCAATCTTGCCTTTGGCCATTCAGCAACAACAAAGATTGCTTCAGCTCCTTTTGTTGTATGAGCTCTTATCCATTCAGGGAAGCGAATGTCATAGCAAATCATACTGGCAAACATTCTTCCTTCTAAAGAAAATAAGCCATTTGATGTCCCGCTTTTTAAATATAAATGTTCATCCATTAATTGAAAAAGATGGAGTTTGTCATAGGTGTGGGCGACGTTTCCAGATTTATCTACAACGATAAGAGAATTATATATGCCGTTTCCTTTATTATTTGCGATAGATCCACCAATGATATGGACATGATGTTTAAGTGCTAATTCTTTTAAAAAAGAGATTGTGCTCTTTGCATGATTATCAGCGATTGTAAGAAGTCTTGTTAAGTCATAGCCTGTTGACCACAGCTCAGGCAATACAATGATATCACAGTTATCTTTGCAAGCAGCAGTAATTTTTTCTTCTACTTGCTTAAAATTATCTTCTGGTTTACCAAATGCAATATCCATTTGAATTAAACTAATTCGAAATTTCAAAAGCTAACACCTCTATTCATCTTCGTTATTTTCCTATATAATGATAATCAACTAAAAAATCCAATTATTAAGGTAATTTGGTTATATCATAAAAAAGCGAATTATTAAACGATTATTTTTGTAATTACATCATTTAAGTAATTGGAATATTTTTAACGTTTATCCCACTCTTAACGGACTGTAAGACTCTCAACACTTGCTTTGGAGAAGATGAGGAAGATAGGTGGGAGATCAACTGTCCGTAAAGAAGCGAATGGTTCAACTAACCATCAGTGGGAGATGAAGGAAAACCACCACTGATGAAAGTTTCACTTTATAGTTTAAAGAAGGTGTGAGGTACATGAAGACATATGAACAATCTCAGTTATTGAAAAATTTGCCAGAACAGTTTTTTGCTACATTAGTTACAAAGGTCAATAGCTATATTGAGAAAGGCCACGATGTGATTAATTTAGGACAAGGTAATCCAGATCAACCGACTCCTGCTAATATTATCCAGAGCCTGCAAGCGGCAGCAGAAGAACCGAAAAATCATAAGTATTCACCTTTTAGAGGCTATCCACATTTAAAGACGGCAGTTTCTCAATTTTACAAGCGAGAATATAATGTAGATTTAAATCCTGAAACAGAGGTGGCTATATTATTTGGGGGGAAGGCAGGTCTTGTAGAAATACCGTTATGTTTATTGAATCCAGGAGAAAAAGTAATGGTTCCTGATCCTGGGTATCCCGACTATTTATCTGGGATTGCTTTAGCAAAAGCAGAGACCGTCATGATGCCGTTACGTGAACAAAATAGGTTTTTACCCAACTATAATGAAATAGAAGAAAAAGATTTAGAGAAAGCAAAGTTAATGTTTTTAAATTATCCAAACAATCCGACTGGAGCGATTGCGACAAAGGAATTCTTTGCTGAGACAGTTTCTCTAAGTAGACAGCATGATATATGTGTTGTCCATGATTTTGCATATGGAGCAATTGGGTTTGATGGAAAGAAACCGATTAGTTTTCTTCAAGTTGATGGTGCAAAGGATATTGGAGTTGAAATTTATACCTTATCAAAGACATTTAATATGGCAGGCTGGCGAGTTGCCTTTGCGGTTGGAAATAGTAGTGTAATTTCTGCTATTAATCTTTACCAAGACCATCTGTATGTAAGTTTATTTGGAGCGATACAGGAAGCTGCCTACACGGCATTAACAGAGTCTCAAGAAAGTGTTAAAGAAATGAATGAGCTTTATGAAAAGAGACGAAATGTTTTAATAAAAGGACTTAACGAAATTGGTTGGGAAGTTAATGCTCCAGAAGGGTCATTCTTTACTTGGCTGAAAGTACCAGATGGTTTTACTTCACAAGAATTTAGTGATTATTTATTAGAAACAGTACATATTGCAATGGCTCCAGGATCCGGTTTTGGTCAATTTGGAGAGGGATATGTTCGAGTTGGGCTATTAACTGAAGTAGAGAGATTGCAAGAGGCAGTTGAAAGATTAAGTACGCTTCCGATTTTTAAATAAGTGAATATCGCTAAAAATTTCCCTTTAGGATTGAATAGATTTTTATCTATTTAATCCTTTTTTAATATAAAAAGGTATCCCTTTTTCTACATTAGAGAAGGTTATAGGTCAAAATAACTAAAAAGAAAGCGTTTGCTTTAATTATTTTTGCTTTTCGACGATTTTCACCATTATCTTTGTCGAAAATAAGTGGGAATCTATTAAGTTAATGAGTCTTTTTACCTATTTTATCTTAAAAAAATGTCTAATATTGCGATTCTATTTACTTTTATTTGTTTTATTGCAATAATTCATCAAGTAAACAATAATGAATTGTTTGAAAGTTGGAATTTGATTAGGAGGAAGAAAAAGGTGTATTGTAAGAAGACAGAATTGTTATTTGAAATTCAAGATAAAAGGGAGGTAATGATTAAAACGGCAAAAGAGCGTGGGACAATCGATGAGGAGACAATTAGATTAAGTCAGGAACTTGATGAATTAATCTATAAATATCAGCTTGTTTTTCGTAATGAACGAGAAAAAAGAAAACAAATAAAAAGACAATATAAAAACACTCGAATTTTTTGGTCTAATGCAAGTCAATATAAACGGAAGAATTATTCTGAGGTTGTTTATAGATAAAGAGTAAGTAAATTATGGTGAAGGGTAATGGCAGTGATTACCTGAATAATATTTCATCTAAATCAATGCCCTTCTTTAATTAAATCAGCACCCCGTTCTACTTCATATATGTCTGCTATGTTGATAAAAAGAAAAAAAGCTTCTTTTGTTCATAAGGTATAAGCTCCTTTTATGGAAGATGGGGATACGAAATGAACATGGAAGAAGCGAAAATAGACAAGATATTATTCCATTAAAGGTAAGATAATATTAACCTTTGTTCCTTTCTTTTCTCTACTGGATATTTGTATTTCACCATCGAATGATTCAACGATTCTTTTACATACAACAAGCCCCAAGCCGGTTCCTGATTCCTTTGAAGTATTAAAAGGTTCAAATATTTTCTGTAATTGTCGGCTGGACATGCCTATACCATTATCAGTTATTGCAATAAGTACATTTGAATGAATGGTACGGACAGTAAGCTCTAACTGACCACCATTTTCCATTGCTTCAAGTGCGTTTTTTGTTAAATTAAGTAGCACTTGTTTCATTTGGTCTGCAATCCCAAGGATATAAATGTCTTGATCAGGTATTTTTTTCATATACTTTACATTATATAAATTTGCTTCAGAAATAATCAGTGGATCAAGTTCTGCTATAATCGATTTTAAATTCATTTTATGTTTTTTTTGTGCGGTAGGCTTTCCTAAAATAAGGAATTGACTTACGATTTCATTTATTCGCACAATTTCTTTCTGGATAATGGAAAAATATAGCTGATCCTTTTGATCTTGATGTTTTTCACTTAACAATTGGATTAATCCTTTGATTCCAGTTAAAGGGTTTCTAATTTCATGAGCAGAACTAGCCGCTAAATTACCAACGAGCTCTAATTTTTGGATTTCGTTCTCTTTTGTTTCTTCTTCTCTTACTTTCCTTTGATAGTAAAGAATCAGTGTCAGATAAATCAGATGAAAAATTAGAATAAAGAAAAGAAGTATCCAAATATTTGATTTTACTATGCTCCAAATATTCGGCTTTTCTAATTCAACGATAATAGTCCAAGGTAAACGATCAATCGGCATACTAATGACATTTTTGCCTAAGGTTGCACCATCATTTATATAGAGCATTGTTTCTTTTTGACCATTCATAATCGCAATATTTTCCTCTGAGGATAACATTTTCGTTATATTAATAAGGTAATCGACACGAAGATAAGCAGTTATAATAGCGTCTAGTCGATTATGTTCACCTATAATAGGCATTGCAATACCGATAACCTTCTGTCCATTACTTAATACTTCTTCGCGATTAGAAATCACTAAATCTTTTGAGTTTATAACTTCTAATATATAATCTTCCTCTGAAATATTAACGGAATCATAAGTATCATTTACTCCAGCAATCGTTTTCCCTTTATTATCGAGCAAGAATAAACCACCATATATATGCTCGTTCGTAAATACTTTTTTAAGCAAGCTATCCATCTCTTTTGGTGTATCAATATTTGTTTGAATCGATAGACTTAATATATTTAAAGAAGAAACGACTTTGTTTATATAAGAGTCCCATTGCCTTTGATGGATGGAAGCTATCCATTCTGCGTGAGCTTTATTTTTTTCTATTTCTTTATTTACTTGGTAATTAAAAAAAAGTAAGGCAGTAATCATGATAGGAATAACGACGATTACAATATATAAAAGTTTTTTTTGTGTATTTATTTTCATTAATAGATTCTCCATAGCGAAATTCCAATATATAGACTTCATTATAACATGAATCAGTGAAAGCTCAATGATAGGCGGAGGTTCTACTGAAATTGACAAATTTGAGGGAGAATAATATAATTTATTTGAATTCGAGATATTGAATTATACTAATAAGGGAAGTTTTATATGGAAAAAAAAGATATTGAACAATCATTAAAATTATATATTGTTATGTCTCGAGCATATCGGGCAATAAATGAAAATGTAAATAAATTAATTACAGCAAATGGATTGAATCCAACTGAGTTTGCTGTTCTCGAATTGTTGTATCATAAAGGGGATCAACCGTTACAGCAAATCGGTGGAAAGATTTTATTAGCAAGTGGAAGTATCACCTATGTAGTTGATAAACTGGAGGAAAAAGGATATTTAAGAAGAATTGCCTGTCCAACAGATCGAAGAGTGACATTCGCTCAAATCACGGAAAATGGCAAGCAGTTGATTGAAAGCATTTTTCCAAATCACGAGCAAAGAATCCATGAAATCATGTCTGAACTATCACAAGAGGAAAAAGATGTGGCGATTGAACTAATTAAACGAATTGGTTTATCTGTGGGGAAATAATAGCTTCGCAATATGTTTATAAAGCGAGTATTCATTATATGGAAAAATAGTTTATTTCGGTGTGTTCTAGAAATAAATCTTCCATTATGAATATTCGCTTTTTTGTATTTGTATTGTTATTTTTCATGTATAATTAGATAAATAGGCCTTTACAAAGAGGGTAATGAACAAAAATAGGGGGTATAGAAATGAAGTTTTCGGAATTTACATACAAAAGACCAGATATAGATGAATTTTCAATTAAAATGAATGAATTATTAGTAGATTTTAACAATGCAGAGCATGTCGAGCAACAAATTACGGCGATCAAGAAAATAAACGAGCTTAGAAATGACATTTCTACTATGTTTAATTTATGCTATATTCGCCATTCTGTAGATACGAATGATGAATTTTATCAAAAAGAACAAGATTATATGGATGAAGTATCTCCTAAAGTTGAGGGGCTAACCACTAAATATTACGAAGCGCTGGTGCAATCCAAATTTAAAGAGCAACTGGAAGAAAAATGGGGACATCAACTCTTTGCATTAGCAGAAGCCCAATTAAAAGTTTTCTCTGAGGAAGTAGTAGAGCTTCTACAACAAGAAAATAAACTATCAACAGAATACACAAAGCTTGTTGCTTCTGCGAAGATTATGTTTGATGGAGAAGAAAGAACACTTGCACAATTGCAGCCATTTACGGAATCGAAAGACCGTGATACTAGAAAGGCTGCGAGTGAGGCTCGTTTTGCTTTTTTTGGTGAACATGAAGAGCAGTTAGATAGAATATATGATGACATGGTAAAGGTTCGTACAGAAATTGCCCAAAAGCTAGGATATGAAAATTTTGTCGAGCTCGCATACTATCGTATGTATCGTACGGATTATAATGCTGAAATGGTTGCAGCATTTAGAAACCAAGTAAAAGAACATATCGTACCATTAACAACAAAATTAAAAGAAAGACAGCAACAGAGAATAGAGGTAGACTCCTTAAAATATTATGATGAGCCATTCGAATTTTTAACGGGGAATGCTGCTCCTAAAGGAGATCCAGCCTGGATTGTTGAAAATGGTCAAAAGATGTATGATGAACTATCAAAAGAAACAGGTAATTTCTTCTCCTATTTGAGAGAAACAGAATTAATGGATTTAGTTGCTAAAAAGGGAAAAGCTGGTGGCGGCTATTGTACCTTTATTGAAAATTATAAGGCGCCTTTTATTTTTTCTAACTTCAATGGAACATCAGGAGATATTGATGTATTAACACATGAGGCAGGTCATGCATTCCAGGTTTACTCTAGTGGCGAATTTGATATTCCTGAATACTATTGGCCAACATATGAAGCAGCAGAAATTCATTCAATGAGCATGGAGTTCTTTACATGGCCTTGGATGGAACTATTCTTTAAAGAAGATGTAGAGAAATATAAGTTTTCCCATTTAAGCTCAGCATTGCTATTCCTTCCTTATGGAGTGTCAGTAGATGAATTCCAGCATTGGGTATATGAAAATCCGACAGCTACTCCAAAAGAGAGAAAGAACGCTTGGAGAAATATAGAGAAAAAATATAGTCCTCATCTAGATTATGATGGAAATGAGTTTTTAGAGAATGGTGGTTTTTGGCAAAAACAAGGGCATATTTTTAATTCTCCATTCTATTATATTGACTATACATTAGCGCAAATATGTGCATTCCAATTTTGGAAACGTTCAAGAGAGAATCAAGAAGATGCTTGGGCGGATTATGTGAAGCTTTGCAAATTAGGCGGAAGCATGCCGTTTACTGAATTAGTGAAAGAGGCTAATTTAATCTCTCCATTTGAAGATGGCTGTGTGGAGTCTGTTGTCGGAGTAATTGATGAGTGGTTAAGTGCTGTAGAAGATCGAAATCTATAAAAGAAAACCGTGGGTTAGAAATCATCCCGCGGTTTTCTTATTTGCAGTTTATTTAGTAATAGATTGTGTTTGAACTGGTTTGATCTTAATTTGGTCGTCCTCTAGAACTGCAGTTAATTCTTTTACTGTTGGCTCATCAAGTATAACATCTGCTAATTGGTCTTCTAAATGCTCTTGAATCACTCTTCTCAAAGGACGAGCACCAAAGCTTGGATGTGTTCCTAATTCCACGATTTTCTCTTTGGCCGTTTCTTCTACCTGTAAAGTGATTTGTTGTTCTTGTAGGTTTTGAGAAAGCTCATCTAATAATAAGTCTGTAATCTGTAGTAAGTGTTCACTCTCCAATGCTTTAAACTCGATAATCGCATCAAAGCGGTTAAGGAATTCTGGTTTAAAGAAGTTTCCGAGTGTTTGTAATAGATTGCTTTCTTCAATCGCATCATTATTTCCAAAGCCAACGACTTTATGTTTATGGCCGACACTTGCGTTACTTGTCATGATAATAACGGAATCTTTAAAGCTTACAGTGCGTCCTTGGCTATCTGTTAATCGGCCGTCTTCTAAAATTTGCAAGAAGATTGATTGAATATCAGGATGTGCTTTTTCAATTTCATCTAGCAGGATAATGCTATATGGATTTCTTCTAACTTTCTCTGTTAATTGTCCCGCTTCTTCATGACCAACATATCCTGGAGGAGAACCAATGATTTTACTTATACTATGTTTCTCCATGTATTCACTCATGTCTAGGCGAATCATACTATCCTTGCTGCCGAATAATTCTTCTGCTAGTGTTTTGGTAAGTTCCGTTTTCCCAACGCCAGTAGGACCGACGAATAGGAAGCTACCAATTGGTCTTGTTTTTGATTTTAGTCCTGCTCTACTACGTTTAATAGCTTTAGCCACTTTGCGAACAGCCTCATCCTGTCCAATTACTTTAGCTGCTAATCGTTCGCTTAAAAACTTCATTTTTTGCTGCTCATCTTCCTGTAATTTTCCTACTGGTATGCCAGTTTTCTTTTCGATTAATTGCTGGATAAGGGCAACATCCACAATCGGCTTATCATCATTGACTGGTTCATTTAATGCTTTTTCAAGCTGTTGTTCTTCTTTACGTAATTGAGCTGCTTTCTCATAATTTTCTTCTTTTAATACTTGTTCTTTTTCTTTTGCTATCATTGCAAGACGACTTTCAATTTCTTCTGTGTTTTGATAAGTAGAAGAAAGATTCATTTTAGAACCCGCCTCATCCATTAAGTCAATCGCTTTATCCGGTAAGAAACGATCTTGAATATAACGGTGAGATAGCTCCGCACATGCTTTTATTGCTTCTTCTGTATAAGTAACTTCATGGAAATTTTCATATTTGTCCTTAATACCATTTAAAATCGATAACGTTGCCTCAACAGATGGCTCACTCACTTGCACTGGCTGGAATCGTCGCTCTAAGGCAGCATCCTTTTCGATTTGACGATATTCTTTTAAGGTCGTTGCCCCAATGATATGCAGTTCCCCGCGAGCTAATGCAGGTTTTAAAATATTTCCAGCATCCATAGAGCCTTCTGCAGAGCCAGCTCCAACTAGCTGATGAATTTCGTCAATAAAGACAATAACATTTTTTCTAGCTTGTACTTCTTGAATGACTTGCTTCATTTTTTCTTCAAATTGACCGCGGATTCCTGTATTTGTAACAAGGGAAGCCACGTCTAATAAGTAAATTTCTTTATTTTGTAATTTTTTAGGAACATTGCCTTCGATAATTTTTAAAGCTAATCCTTCTGCTATCGCAGTTTTCCCAACACCAGGTTCCCCGATTAGAACAGGATTATTTTTATTTCGTCGATTTAGAATCTCGATTACACGTTCAATTTCATTTTCTCTTCCAATAACAGGGTCAATCAAACCAGCGTTAGCCATTTGATTCAAGTTTTTCCCGTGTTTATCGAGAATACCAGCTTTTTTATTGTTATTAATAAAAGGAGCTTCCTTTGAAGCACTAGCTCCCCCGAATGAATTTGATTGGTTAAATGATTGAAATAACTCGTCAAAAGGGGAAGGTTGGAAAAACATTGGGCCATTTTGGGCTGTCATTTTTTGCTTTTCTTTTTGATAGCAAGCATGACAAAGATTCATTGTGCTCTCCATATTGTTTAATACAAATCGTAAGCTGATGGTGGCACTGTTTTGTTGGCAAATTTCACATTTCATAAATAAATATCCTCCTTTTGAATTTGACTAATATTGACCTTTTGTAATTACGATTATACTTTGACCTTTTTTGACTTTCAAGCATTTTGCTTGAAAAATATATATGGGATTTTATTCCACTCTTAAACTTTAGTAAGTCTCTCACCTCTTGCTTATGAGGATTCGAGGGAGATAGGTGGGAGTCATAATGTCTGTAAAATCCGAATGGTTCATTTCCCTTTATGGTAAACATTATTGTTCAAAAATAGGAAACTATTTTGTTTAAAAAATTTATTTTTCAATTAGAGAAAATGCTCGTCATTGTTTGTCCATTTCAACATATAGTTGATGTAGGGAGGGAAATCTGTGAAAAATAAATGGTATGCTGCAATACAGCTCGCAGCGGTGTATGTAGGCACTGTTGTCGGTGCTGGATTTGCGACAGGAAGAGAAATAGTAGTCTTTTTTTCACAATATGGATTTATCGGCTTGTTAGGAATCCTTTTAAGTGGATTTATTTTTGCGTATTTTGGTGCAAAATTAATGCGCATTTCTGTCAAAATAAAGGCTTCTTCCTATCAAGAGTTTACTATTTACTTATTTGGTAAAGTGGTAGGCACGATGATTAACTTTCTATTATTGCTTATGCTAGTAGGGGTCTGTGCAGTGATGTTTTCGGGCGCTGGTGCTGTATTCGAAGAGCAGCTCGGTCTAAATAAAACAATCGGAGTTATTTTTACAATTGTCCTTTCTTTAATTGTTATGAGGGTAGGAACAAGAGGGTTATTTGCCGTAAATACTTTTGTTGTGCCCATTATGATTAGTTTCAGCTTTATTCTCTTTTTTCTATCCGTTTCTTTGCCAGGATTTTTTGGAGAGATTTTTCAAATAGAGTCCATTACTTGGAAAATGATCAGCTCTCCATTTTCGTATACTGCCTTAAATTTGGCTTTAGCAATTGCGGTGTTAGTACCCGCGGCCTCTGAAATTGGTGATGAAGAAGTGGTTAAATGGGGAGGTATATTAGGTGGAATTGCACTTATGATGATTCTGATATCCAGTCATTTTTCCCTTATTATGCTTAAGAATGTTTACCTGTATTCTATTCCGATGGCTACTATTATGAAAAATTTAGCACCACAGCTTTCATGGGTTTATATTTTAGTGATATATGGAGAAATTTTTAGTTCGGTTATTGGAAATATCTATGGGTTAGAGAGGCAGTTACGGAGCATTATTCCTTTACCAAGTATGGTATTAATTGGTGGGATTATCTTGGTTTCCTATTTAATTAGTTTTGTACAGTATGGCACACTATTATCGTTTTTATATCCTATATTTGGTTATATAAGCTTAGTATTCTTGTTGTTCTTATGGATTAAGCCTGTGCCTAAATAATATGTTTTTAACTTCTTCCAAGAAGATATCCCTTTCCTGTTTTTATAAAAAGGAAAGGGATACGTATTTGTCATGTGAAAAATAATATTAGTTAATTAAAGCTTGTAGTGGGGATGGTATACGTCCGCCACGGTCAATTAGTTTAGCTGAACTAAATGGATTGACTCCCATTACAGGTGCTCTGCCTAAAAGGCCACCGAATTCTACGATTTCTCCTTCTTTTTTCCCAGGTACAGGGATGACACGGACAGCTGTTGTTTTTTTATTGATCATTCCAATAGCAGCTTCATCGGCAATGATTGCTGATAACGTAGCTGGTGTAGCATCTCCAGTAAGGGCAATCATATCAAGTCCAACAGAGCATACGCAAGTCATTGCTTCCAGTTTAGAAAGGGTTAAGCTATTATCTAAAATTCCTTTAATCATCCCATTATCCTCACTGACTGGAATGAAGGCGCCGCTTAATCCACCAACATAACTACTTGCCATTGCTCCACCTTTTTTTACTGCATCGTTCATTAAAGCTAAAGCAGCAATAGTACCATGTGTTCCGACACGCTCTAAACCAATTTCTTCTAAAATTTCTGCAACACTATCATTAATAGCATTAGTCGGCGCAAGGGATAAATCCATAATTCCAAACGGAACATCTAAACGATCGGCAACGACACGTCCGATTAATTCCCCAGCTCGAGTTATTTTAAAGGTAGTTTTTTTGATGATTTCTGAGACTTCACCTAAATCAGCTTCAGGATATTTCTTCAAAGCACTTAATACAACGCCAGGTCCACTAACACCAACATTGATTACAACTTCTCCTTCACCAGCACCATGGAAGGCTCCAGCCATAAATGGGTTATCCTCAACAGGATTACAGAAAACAACTAGCTTAGCACAAGCTAAACCATTTTGATCCTTTGTATTTTCCGCAGCTTTTTTGATGATTTCTCCCATTTGTTTTACTGCATCCATATTAATACCTGTTCTTGTCGTAGCAACAGATACGGAGGCGCAAACGCGTTCTGTCACAGAAAGTGCCTCTGGAAGGGCATCTAATAATGTTTGATCTCCTTTAGAAACTCCTTTATGAACAAGGGCAGAGTAGCCGCCGATAAAATCTACATTTAAATCCTTTGCAGCTTTATCTAGTGTTTTTGCTAGTGTTACTGCTTGTTCTACTGTACTATTTCCTAGAATTTCAGCAATTGGAGTGATAGAAATACGTTTATTAATAATGGGAATGCCATATTCCTTTTCAACAGCATTTGCTACTTCCGTTAATTTGCTTGCATACGTGGTTATTTTTTTATAGACAGACTCATTTAATTTTTGAAAATCTGAATCAGCACAATCATAGAGACTGATTCCCATCGTAACAGTACGAATATCAAGGTTTTCCATCTGTACCATATTGATGGTTTCCATCATTTCATTCAATGCAATTTTCATTTTCTGACCCTCTTTTCTTAGACACGGTGCATAGATTGGAAAATTTCTTCTAATTGGATATTTATTTTTAAATGAAGTTGCTCGCTTAATTCATCAAACTGTTTTGTTAAGCTATCTAAGTTTTCTTTATCGGTAATATCTACTAACATCATCATTGTAAAGAAATCTTGTAGAATGGTTTGACTGATATCTAGGATATTAATGTGATTATTAGAAAGGATTGTCGTGACCTTACTGATAATTCCAATTTGATCTTTTCCAATTACACTTACGACTGCTCGACGTTGTTGAACCATTATTTCACCTCATACCTCACAATTTTGTATGCTTCTCAAATAAAACTATTTAATGAATGTATGAAAAAAAACAGATTGGATACACCAATCTGTTTCAAAGGATAAGAAGAACCAGGACATGATAAGCTAATATGTATTGGTTGTTCTTCTGTCCTTTTACCTGAGATTGTGAATCCTTCGGTGCCGTTTGCAAATAAAAACGGTCTCTCCAGAAGCTGCTCCTGTTATAGTTTGATCCATAACATTCATAGCATGCAATTTATTTAAGAAATATAATGTGATGTTAACAGTTTTTTTTCATGTGGTCAACCAAATATTTGTCAGGAGTGCTATGGATCTTGACTAGCTTAAATCCGTAGAAAAATAACACATAAAAAATGGGATAAGTTCGTAGCTGATAAGAGGGATAAAAAAGTAAATAATGTTTATGATAAAACGGAAAGGATGGAGGTGATGAAGGTGTCAAAAGCACATAGGGAAAAGGAAAGAGAATGGACCGTGCGTAAGCAGAAACAAAAGCCACATGGGAAAGTAAAGACAAAAAAAGAATTGGCGGAAGAATAGTTTCTTCCTTATTATATATATTAAATAAAGCGCATACAAAAAAGAAGTCAATAAAAGGAGGAAACCCTAGTATGACTTCTTTTTTCTATTTAAACATTTATTTTATGATACGATAGTTTTTGTGGTTAACAACTGTTCTTTGTTCTAATTCTAAATCACGGTAATTATTCATATAAGTTAAATCTACAATGACTGAATTTTCATTTACCTTTTCAACGATTCCTTGTAATCCTCTAAATTCAATTATATTTCCAACCTCAGCTCTTTTCACTCACAATCTCTCCTTATCATTCCAAATTTTATATAAATTCTGGTTATAGTTTGCACTATTTAGAACTTATTCGTAAAAAATAGCAGAATAGTAATCTTAATAAATATATACTATGAAACTGCAATTAAAATGTGTATCATTTACTTTTTTGAAATAGGTCTTTTTGGTTGCTGCTTGAAGGTAAGTCCAACCTAGCATGATGAAAATAAAGGGAATACTATTTATCGAAAAAATATGTATTTTTAATATAAAAGAAAGTGAAGTAAGTGAGTTTCTACTTCATTATGCTAGAATTCGCCTATCACTAATTGTTACACTTTTCTAATATTAGATGATATTATAACATAATTAGGAAAAATATACATAATAATATCAAAAAATAATATTAAAAAAGGAAATGTGTAGAATTCTTTGCGTAAAACATAACAATAAATTAAAATATGGACTGAAAATGATAGAAAGGATAATTGGTGATTTGCATGAATAAGGAATTGGCTGAAGAAATATTAGAGCAGTTAAAGAATAAAGAAATAGAAAGCTATCGCGTTAAAAAAGAGGAGTTTCTTACGTTTCGAACAGAATTGGTAAAGAGAGAAGACTTTAAGCATTTTAAAGGAATAGCAGAAATTGGCGGAGATGTAACGTATAAATATATGGACGAACCAAGAAGTTAAAAAGAAAGTAAACTTCGCTTAATATCCCACTCTAAATGGACAGTAAAGCCCTTCTTGCTAAAGAGAATTCGAGGAAGTAAGGCGGGAGATCCACTGTCCGTCCGTATATGTCCGAAGGTTTCAACTAACTATCAGTGGGGGATGAAGGAATCCCCACTGATAGAAGTTTCACTTTATCTAGTTATATACAAACTGGGATGGAAAACGAGGTTTATTTATTTCAATTGTTTTGAACATGGGAAAATGTATATTTATCATAATGGAGCAGCCAAAATACACTGAGACTTGTTGAGGCGATTAGTAAGAAAGGAGGGGACCCCAAAAGAAAAAGTCGACCACTGAAAAAGTTCAGTGGTCAAGCAAAAAGTGAAGAGTATTCAAGAATCTTGTAATATTAACAACAAACATAACAAACAACATCCCTTTTTAAAGAGTATCTTTATTATCCATTCGAGAAAGTTCCTTTAAGCCATTGATTATCTTCTGTTTTGATTCATTATCTCCAGTTCCCTCAAAGCCATATTCAAATAGATTGCCAAGTTTTTTCTTCCAGGTGATTTGGCCAGGCATACTTATTTCGGTTCCATTTAAAATGAATTGAAGCTGTAATAATAAGCGTGAATCACCAACAGGTAAGTCATATTCTGTGCGAAATCTTAATCCATTGGGACTTATATTATAGATAAGGGCATGCCCTTTACTAGAAAGTGTATCTTCATCGACCTTTAGTGTAAATACAGCGTCAAGAGAATCATTCAATTGATAACGAAAAGCTTCATTTCGTTTGTATCTCATACTTTCCCTCCCTTTAACTATTTTTCACAGTTGTTTCCAATTAGGAATTTATATTTATGATGTTGAAAATAGTGTGAATTAGACGAAAACAACCAGCTTTATATTTTCAAAAGATTAACTAATTCATACTGAAAGTTCAATAATATTAAAGCTTGTTTAACGAGATAATGCAATATATTTTTCGATTAATTAATAGTTTCTATTCGAATGTTTGAAGGATTTGTCACAAATGTTTGTTCAACATAGTTTTAGGCTGTTTCCAAAAAATTGTTGTTTTTTCAATAGCAACAATCTTTTAAGAGAAGAGCCGTATTATTAATTGTATAAAAATTTATAATTAGGGGATTTTACTAAACAGGAAGTAACGTCACCCGAGTAATCCCTTATCGTATATAATGTACTAATTTTCGCCATAAAGTTAACAATTTTTTGTCGTTTAATAAATTTTGATTGTCTAGTTAAGAAAGAAATGCTATTCTTTCATTTGAGATGTCTTTTTCAAAAACTTAAATTGCCTGTCTATTTTTGAACAGGTTATTACATGTTCTCATCTTTTTAGAAGATGCTATAAATAGTTGTGAAGAAAGTTTGTGTGCATAGACAGCGATATTTTTCGACAAAATACATAGCTTTCAGTTTACAATTGTAATATAAAAATTATATATTATTAATGATAAACAATTGTTAATTTATATTAAGGTTGTTTAAGTTTGAAAAGTTTGTCTATATGTTACATCTTATAACTTAATCGATAAAGGAGAATGATTTTATTATGGTAGAAAAACAATTTAAAGTTATTGCAGATACAGGAATTCATGCTAGACCAGCAACACTTTTAGTACAAGCAGCTAGCAAATTTGATTCAGATATTCAATTAGAATACAAAGAGAAAAAAGTAAATCTTAAGTCGATTATGGGTGTTATGTCATTAGGTATTGCTCAAGGTGCTGAAATTAAAATTATTGCAGAAGGTAACGACGAGCAAGAAGCAATTAATGGATTACAAGAAACTTTAAATAAAGAAGGTTTAGCAGAATAATGAGTTTTTTACAGGGAATTGCTGCATCTAGTGGAATAGCCATTGCTAAAGCATATCGTTTAGTTGAACCAGATCTTTCTTTTGACAAGACTACTGTTGAAAATGCAGAAAATGAAATTTCTCGTTTTCAAGATGCTTTAACGAAAGCAAAATCAGAATTAGAAGCTATTCGTGAAAAAGCTAATAAAGAGCTTGGTGCGGATAAAGCTGCGATTTTTGAAGCGCATTTATTAGTATTAAGTGATCCAGAATTAATTGCACCTATTGAAGATAAAATTAAAACAGACCTAGTGAATGCTGAATACGCATTAAAAGAAACAACAGATATGTTTATTACAATGTTTGAATCAATGGATAATGAATACATGCAAGAAAGAGCTGCAGATATTCGTGACGTGACGAAGCGTGTAATGTCTCATCTTTTAGGCGTGCATTTGGCAAACCCAAGTATGATCTCCGAAGAAGTAGTAGTTGTTGCAGAAGATTTAACACCATCTGATACAGCACAGCTTAACCGTCAATTTGTTAAAGGATTCACAACAGATATTGGCGGTAGAACATCTCACTCAGCAATTATGGCTCGCTCTTTAGAAATTCCGGCTGTTGTTGGTACTAAAAAGGCAACAGAAGAAATTAATAATGGCGATTTAGTAATTGTTGATGGATTAAAAGGAGAAATCCATATTAATCCAACGCCTGAAGTGGTAGAAAGCTATAAAAAGACGGCAGAACAATATGAACAACAAAAAGCAGAATGGGCAAAACTAGTGAATGAACAAACAGTTAGCTCAGATGGCGTTCACGTAGAGCTTGCAGCAAATATTGGTACACCAAATGATTTAGAAGGTGTTATTAATAATGGTGGGGAAGCAGTTGGTTTATACCGTACTGAATTCCTTTACATGGGTAGAGATCAGCTTCCTACAGAAGATGAGCAGTTTGAATCTTACAAAGCTGTCCTTGAAGGCATGAAAGGGAAGCCAGTTGTTGTACGGACATTAGATATTGGTGGAGATAAAGAGTTACCTTATTTAGATCTTCCAAAAGAAATGAACCCATTCTTAGGTTTCCGTGCAATTCGTTTATGCTTAGAGGAGCAAGATATTTTCCGTACACAATTAAGAGCATTATTACGTGCAAGCTCATATGGAAATCTAAAAATCATGTTCCCAATGATTGCTACATTAAATGAGTTCCGCTCTGCGAAAGCTCTATTAGAAGAAGAAAAAGCTAACTTAACAAGTGAAGGCGTTAAAGTTGCAGAAAAAATTGAGTTAGGTATCATGGTTGAAATACCTTCTACAGCAGTTCTTGCAGATCAATTTGCTAAAGAAGTAGACTTCTTCAGTATTGGTACAAATGACTTAATTCAATACACAATGGCTGCAGACCGTATGAATGAACGTGTTTCTTATCTTTACCAGCCATACAATCCTTCTATTTTACGTCTTGTTAAAATGGTTATCGATGCAGCACATAAAGAAGGTAAATGGGCAGGCATGTGTGGAGAGATGGCAGGAGATGAAACAGCAATTCCTTTATTATTAGGATTAGGCTTAGATGAATTCTCTATGAGTGCTACATCTATCTTAAAAGCAAGATCACAAATTCTAAACCTTTCTAAAGCAGAAATGGAAGAATTAGCAGAAAAAGCATTACAAATGTCTACAACAGAAGAAGTTATGGAAGCAGTAAAAGCTGCAGCAAAACTTTCTTAATAAAATAGGTTTAACCTTAAAAATAGTGGGTATAAATAAAAATAGCATAAGCTCTTTTACAAGTTAGCTTAACGCTATTCTCATTTTCCCCTTATTTGAACTGACTAGATGATTCTAGTCAGTTTTTTTGTGGTTATAAAGAGGCTGGGACAAAACTAAATAGCAAATCTGTGAAGACGAATAATCTTTAATTTAGCACTTAAATAAAGGCTACTTTTTCAAGCGAGTTATTTATGATTTTAAATACAGTCAGTGTAAAAACTAATTCATTCCATTACACTACGGACACTCTAGGCGCTGGGGTCTAAAGCCGTCTCTACTGCCCGCAGGAGTTGAGTGTCCTCCGCTCCACTCCGTTTTTAAAGATTGTTTTTCTATTTACTATTCTGGGAATAGAAAAACTTAATTAATTGGAAAGACGGGTGATAACCATAAACCGTCTATTCTAAAAAATTTAAAAACCCATATAATAATACGAATTTTTATTAACATCTTCGTAAAATTGTTAGGGTTTATATTTGGTTGGGATACTTATGTCCCAGCCTCGGATATAAGATTTTTGGTGGTTATAAAGATCCATACATGAAAAGAAAAGGATAGAGGTAAAATATAAATATTCTTATATCCACTATTAAACGCCAAGATATAATGAGCATGAAAGGAAAATAGGTGGGAGATTAACTCAACTATTTGTAAAGGGTCTAAAGTGGTTCGACTAACCATCAGTGGGGGCGGAAAGTACCCCCACTGATGAATTATACCGAGTAGGCTCTAATTTTCCCGCAAGGATGTAAAGTGTTTTAAGCTATTTTCATTGTAACAAACTTTACGAAAATAGTTCTTTCTATTTATTTGGACAGGTTTATCGGGAATAAATAATGGGAAGGGGTTTTAAAAAGGATTTTCTGTTATACATATGAACAAAGAAATGTTTATTCGTTCTATGTTGGTATTCCTAGAAACGGCAAAAATATACTAACAAGACAAAGTATGAAGGAGATGAATAAAGTCAAGTGGATTTTTATCAAAAGGACAAAGATGTCGTATTAAAAGAGTTACAGTCATCTGAACAAGGTTTAACATCAGACAAAGCAAATGAGATTTTGGGGAAAGATGGATATAATGAGCTCCAAGATAAAGAAAAAGTGCCAACATGGAAGCTCTTTATAGAAACGTTTAAAGATCCCATGGTTATTGTGTTATTAGTAGTAATCGTTATCCAACTGATAATGGGAAAATTTGTCGAATCACTAATTATTTTTTTAGTGTTATTGCTCAATTCAGTTATTAGTGTTATTCAAACAAAAAAAGCAGAAAGTTCATTAGATGCCTTGCGAAATATGAGTGCTCCAGAGGCAAAAGTGAGACGAGATAATACGAATAGTACGATTCCAGCACGCGAGCTAGTCCCAGGAGATATTGTTTTCCTAGAAGCTGGTGACTATGTTCCAGCAGATGGGAGAATAGTAGAAAGTGGTTCCTTGAAAGTGAATGAAGGGATGCTAACAGGTGAATCAGAAGCGATTGAGAAACAAGATAAGGTTATTTCAGAAGAATCTGCTCTTGGTGATCGTATTAATATGGTCTATAGCAGTTCCTTGGTTGTTTATGGACGAGGCACTTTTGTAGTAACTGGTACTGGTGAAAAAACGGAAATCGGTAAAATCGCTGATATGCTAAATACAGCTGAAGAAAAACAGACACCATTACAACAGAAGCTTGGAGCGTTTAGTAAGAAATTAGGAGTAGGAATTCTCATTTTATCTATTCTTATTTTTGCTATCCAAGCATTAAGAATATGGTTGGGAGACGAAACTGTAGATGTCACTACTTCCATTCTGAACGCATTATTATTTGCAGTTGCTGTTGCGGTAGCGGCTATTCCAGAGGCGTTATCTTCCATTGTTACGATTGTCCTGTCTGTCGGAACAAATAAGATGGCTAAACAAAGTGCGATTATCCGTAAATTGCCTGCGGTAGAAACATTAGGTTCAACAAGTGTGATTTGTACAGATAAGACAGGGACATTGACACAAAATAAAATGACCGTAACCGATTATTTCATTCCAGAAGGAGAAAGAGAGCACCTTCCGGAAGATTCCGCCCATTGGAATCAATCAGAAAGATTGCTCTTAAATATAGCAGTTTTATGTAATGATTCCTATATTAATAAAGAAAATAGGGAAGTAGGAGATCCAACGGAAGTTGCTTTAATTAATTTCTATAATGATGGAAAAAGAAATTATGAAGAAATTCGTTCAAGATATCCTAGAGAAGCAGAACTACCGTTTGATTCAGATCGAAAGTTAATGTCTACCGTCCATACAATCGATAATCAACGGATTATGCTTATAAAAGGTGGCCCAGATGTCATGTTCAATCGGGCTACGAAAGTACTAGTCAATGAAAAAGAAGTACCTTTTACAAATGAATGGTTAAACAAATTTCAGGAAGCGAATGAAGATTTCTCCCGTCAAGCATTGCGAGTACTAGCCTATGGCTATAAAATAATGTCGAAGGATAAAACGGCAATTACAGAAGAAGATGAGGCCGATATTATTCTAGTTGGGTTAAGTGCAATGATGGATCCTCCACGTGAGGCAGTATATGGATCGATTGAGCAAACAAAGAATGCAGGGATACGTACTGTGATGATTACCGGGGATCATAAAACAACTGCCCAGGCAATCGGTCGCAAAATCGGTTTAATGAAGGAGAACGATATTGCATTAACTGGTCAAGAGTTAGATTCCTTATCGGAAGTGGAATTAGACCAAAAATTAGAGAATATCTCTGTTTATGCTCGTGTGTCTCCAGAGAATAAAATTCGAATTGTTCGAGCGTGGCAAAAGAAGAATCGAATTGTTGCTATGACAGGAGATGGTGTCAATGATGCACCAGCATTAAAACAGGCTGATATTGGTATTGCAATGGGGAGTGGAACGGATGTAGCCAAAGATTCAGCTGATATGATATTAACGGATGATAATTTTGTGTCAATTGTTAATGCTGTTGGTGTAGGAAGAACTGTTTTTGATAATATTAAAAAATCAATTGGTTATTTATTTGCAGGCAATTTTGGGGCAATTATTGCCATACTATTTGCCGTAATAGCAGGTTGGGCAAATCCTTTTACAGCATTACAGCTGTTATTTATTAATTTAGTGAATGATTCCTTGCCAGCGATTGCACTTGGGATGGAAAAATCAGAGCCAGGTGTAATGAAGCGCAAACCAAGAGATGTTAAAGAGGGAATCTTTGCCGGTGGAACACTTCGAGCAGTCGTTGTAAGAGGAGTATTAATTGGTATAGCGGTTATTATCTCCCATTATATTGGGTTACAGCATTCGGATGAATTAGGAGTCGCTATGGCTTTCACGACTTTAATCCTTTCACGTTCTTTGCAGACTTTTGCTGCTAGATCTAGTACACAAACGGTTTTTGGTGTTGGTATATTTTCCAATAAATATGTATTAGGTGCTGTTGGAATATGCTTCTTGTTATATTTGATTACCATCTTGCCATTTTCTAGAGAAGTCTTTGCTATTCCAGCTTCATTTGGCATGAACGAATGGTTAATAGCAACTGGCTTAGCAATCGCTGCTGTGATTGCAATGGAAATAATGAAAGTCCTTATAGTGAGAATATTACGCAAATAAGCTGAAAGAAAAACTACCTTTACATATACAATCGGTGATAAAGATTTGTATAATGGGTAGTTTTTCCTTTCAGCGTGATTCTAACTTTCAAAGGAGAATTTAGACAATTATAAATGTTTTCATGATACTATAAAGAAAAACAATGTTTAATTAATAATAGACATTGTATAAAGGAGAGGAATAGAATGTTGGCAAAAGAAACTACTACCATTGGCTTTATCGGTACAGGAGTAATGGGGAAAAGTATGGCAAGGCATTTATTACAGGCAGGTTATCCCGTTATTGTACATAATCGCACGAAAGAAAAAGCAAGCGACCTTGTAGCAGAAGGAGCAGAATGGGTCGACAGTCCGTACGAGATGGCTTTGAAGGCAAATGTAATCATTACGATTATTGGTTATCCGAAAGATGTAGAGGAAGTCTATTTAGGGGAGCATGGCTTAGTTAACAATGCAAGTGAAAATACCTATTTAATCGATATGACTACATCTACTCCAAGCCTTGCGAAGAAAATATATGAAGAAGCAAAAAAGAAAAATATTTTTGCTGTGGATGCACCTGTTAGCGGTGGAGATGTTGGAGCAAGAGATGCCAAATTATCTATTATGGTTGGTGGCGACGAAGAGGTTTTTAAAGAACTCCAGTCCATATTCGAAATACTAGGGACAAATATTGTTTACCAAGGACCTGCAGGATCCGGTCAGCATACAAAAATGTGTAACCAAATTGCCATTGCCTCTACGATGATTGGCGTTACGGAAGCTATTGTTTATGCAAAGAATGCTGGATTAGAGCCAGAGAAAGTTCTAGAAAGTATATCAACTGGTGCAGCCGGAAGCTTCTCCCTAAGTAATCTTGCGCCAAGAATGATAAAAGGCGATTTTGAGCCAGGCTTCTATATAAAGCATTTTATTAAAGACATGCGGATTGCCCTTAAAGAAGCAGAGGGAATGAACATGGAAACTCCTGGTCTATCTCTTGCAGAAACATTATATAGTCATTTATCTGCTAAAGGAGAAGAAGAGAGCGGCACACAAGCTTTATTTAAATATTGGGATTGATTATAAAGAGCTTCCACTTCTGTGGAAGCTCTTTGCTTCTAATTCATATACGTTGTCATATAGTTCTCTAATCGATTACATGCCTCTTCTAAGGTTTCCATTGAATATGCAAATGATATGCGGAAATATCCTTCTCCTAATGCAGAAAAAGCACTTCCAGGAACAACAGCTAAATTTACTTTATCGACTAAATCTAGACAAAAGTCAAAGGAATTCAACTTTGTTGTCGGAACTGATATGAAGAAATAAAAAGCACCATCAGGCATTACTACATCTAATCCGATAGAGGTTAAGCGATCATACACATACTTTCTTCGCTCTCTATAGTCATCTCTCATCGGCTCGGCATCATTTATACCAACAGTTAACGCCTCTAATGCAGCCCTTTGAGAGATAGAGGAGGCACAAGTTACATTATATTGATGTACTTTAATTATTTGCTGACTAAGATAGGCTGGAGCAAATAATAGTCCAATTCTCCATCCTGTCATACTATGGGATTTAGATAGTCCATTAATGACAATGGTTTGTTCGCGGAGAAACTCCGCGATGGACACATGCGCTTGGTCATAGAGTAATTCACTGTATATTTCATCTGCTAAAATAAAGATGTCTTTTCCCTTAATTAGAGCAGCAATTTCCATTAATTCTTCTTTCGATAAGCTAACTCCTGTAGGATTGGATGGGTAGGGTAAGACGATGCATCTAGTTTTTTCTGTGATGTACTTTTTTATTACGTCCGCTGTAAAACGAAAAGCGGTATCACGAATGTCTGAATATACAGGATTGGCACCACATAAACGGATGATTGGCTCATATCCAGGATATACAGGACCAGGAAGAATTACTTCTACTCCTTGATCGAGAATGGTTCGAAAGGTAATATCGATTGCTTCACTAGCTCCAACTGTTACCAGCACTTCAGTGGAAGGATCGTAGGAAAGATTGTATTTTTTATGTACGAACTGTGATGCAGCTTTCCGTAATTCAAGCTCCCCAGCATTATGCGTATAGGAAGTAAAGTTTTCGTCAATGGACGTTTTAGCAGCTTCTTTAATATGAAGAGGTGTCGGAAAATCAGGCTGACCAATTGTTAAAGAAATCATCCCTTCCTTTCCAGCGACCATATTAGAGAACTTTCTGATGCCAGAAATCTCAATATTTTTAACTTTTTTATTGATTAAATGTTCCATATTTAGTCTCCTATCGTAACATATTCTATTATGATATCAAAAGCGGAGATTATTGAAAACCATAGACAAACAAAAAGAGCAATGATTAAAAATATCAATCACTGCTCTACCTATTTAATATGAATTAGTAACCATAATCCCAATCAACGTCTTCTTCCATTATTAATAATTGTTCATGGTTTTCTAAGCTTTTAGTTGCATTGTCTGTTTCTTCGAGTTTTTTCCATGCTTCTAAGTCGAAATTTTCTAAAAAAGTTACAGATAAGTCCTCATGAAAAAGAATTGCAGTACCTTTCATTGTGTACTCGTCCTCTCTTTAAATGTATTTAAGAAAAAATCCTTTCATTCTCTTCTTCACTTGCTTACACTTTTAGATTATTCCAATCGCTCTAAATCGTCTAGGTCTTTGTTATACTTTTCACGAAATAGTAAAAAATAAATAAACATTTTATGAACTTTTAAAGTGGAAAAGGGAAGGAAACAAAGGGATCCTATAATTGTATAGAAATTGTAAATCTACCACTCATTACATAAAAAAGGTTGTTTAGATAATAAATTCCATTTATCCTATTAATAGGAGGGGGGAAAATAGATGGTTACAACAATACATATAGAAAAAAACGACTAACCTGAAGCAGGATTTTGGATTCGCTTGGAGCATGTTAATCGATAGTATTCATTGTCGGGATTCCCTTACTATTCTTTCAAATGTCATTTTTGCTTTGTTTGTGAATTCAATGGAAATCCCTGAAGAGATATAGGTGGATCCGGCAAGTGTAGAAACATTATCTGATGCAGAAATCTTCTCGATAATAGGGCTGATGATGGTTGCTTTTTTCGGAACAATGGCGGTATGTTTGCTTTTTAGTCTTTTTAATTTTGGCTGCTTTTACAGAGAAAAAACAACCATTACATGATTTAATCGTTGGTTCTCTTGTAGTGAAAAAATAATTAGTTTTGTTAAATATCCATAATGCACTTTAGGCACCAAGAGCATTATGGATAGCCAAAAGGTTCTTATGGGGGACAATTAACAGTATGTAAATGAACATACTTGCTTTTTTGAGAGGAGCGCTTGATGGATGGAGCCAATAACTAATAAAGTTCAAATGGAAAAAAAAGGACTGGCATTATATTTTTCTTTGCCAATTCTTTCATGGGCATTATATGATGCTGCTAATACCATTTTTTCGTCTAATATTAATACAGTCTTTTTCCCGTTGTATTTACAGGAAATTATTGGTTCAAATGAAGTGCAGAAACAAATAGCATCCACATTTATTTCGTATGCAAATGCCCTTGCAAGCTTTCTGTTAGTTATCTTTACACCGTTATTTGGAGTAATTATGGACAGAACAGGAAAAAAGAAGAAATATATTGTAATCCTAACATTATTAACAGTAGTAGGAACGATTGCTATGGGGATCCTTTCGTCTATTCAGTTTTCACAAATGATGTTCGGAATACCAATGTCCTTAGGTTTTGTTATTCTCTTTTTTATACTATCTAAATTTACGTATCATTCAAGCTTAGTATTTTACGATACAATGATTTCTGATTTAGGAAGCAAGGAACAAATCCCGTTAATTTCCGGATTTGGTGTTGCAGTAGGTTATATTGGAACACTTATTGGATTATCTGTTTATTTATTTATAGATGATGGGGCTTATAATCAATCATTTATTCCAACTGGGATCCTCTTTTTGCTTTTATCCTTGCCATTATTTTATTTCATCAAAGATAAACCAAAAGCAAATGTCCAAAAACAATCTATTTTCTCAGGATATCGTGAAATAGCGGAAACCTTTAAGCAGATGAAGAATTATCGGAAGATTTTCACATTTATGCTCGCCTATTTTTTTCTTAATGATGCATTAGCAACTACAATTGCTATGATGGCAGTTTATGCAAATGCGATTATTGGATTAAGTACAGGCAAATTTATTATTCTATATCTTGTGTCAACCATTGCAAGCATTATCGGATCCTTTATCTTTGGATATATAACGAAAAATATTGGGGCATATCGAGCTGTTCGATATGTAGGGGTATTATTAGTTATCGCTTTGATTATTGCAACATTTGCTTGGAATGAAGGATTATTCTGGGTAGCTGGTAGTCTTTTTGGAGTTGCTCTAGGAAGTATGTGGGTAACGACAAGAACGTATATTGTTGATATTACCCCAGAAGAGAAGAGAGGACAATTCTTTGGCCTATTTGCCTTTTCTGGTAAGGTATCTTCCATTCTCGGTCCATTTTTATATGGTACAATTACATTCATGTTTGCTGATTTAGGAAATATAGCGAGCAGGATGGCGCTTGGCTCGTTAATTATTTTAACTATTATTGGATTAGTGATTCATGCACGCGTCAAGGAAGATTGGTAGGCTGTTCAAGAAAGCTAACGAGACAGATATTCCGTTAAGGGTAAGAACCAATGGAAATGCTTTGATTGACTGTTACCTTTAGGAACGGTCTTTTTCCATATGGCTGTATTGTTTAAAGTAATTATTTTCTAGATTGAATTAAAAAAAACGGATATTCTTGGTCGAGTAAGTAGATGGATTTTCAAAATGGAGAAAATTGAATAGACCTACTTTAAGAATAGATAATAAGTCCGATATAAAGAATAGGTATATAAATGAATAGTGGACTTCATAAATGAACGAATTTTTGGAAGCGTGAAAGGACAGGATTAAATGAAAAATGACAAAGGGATTCTTTTAGAAACTGGAACAAATGAGCTTGAAATTGTTGAATTTAGTGTTGGAAAGAACAAATTTGGTATAAATGTTATTAAGGTAAAGGAAATTATTAATCCAGTGCCGATTACCCCAATACCACATGCACATCCATATGTAGAAGGAATTATGGAACTAAGAGGGGAAGTATTAACAGTAGTTAATCTTGCAAATGTATTAGGATATTCTCCTTCTGATACTCCGGAAAAGGATAAATATATTGTTTCTGAATTTAATAAAACAAAAATTATTTTCCATGTCCATAATGTTACACAAATCCACCGTATATCATGGGAAAATATTGAAAAACCATCAGAGACTTATTATGGATCAGAAAGCCAAATAATTGGCGTAGTAAAATTAAACGGAGAGATGATTTTGCTGCTGGATTTTGAAAAAATTGTTGTAGATATTAATCCTGAATCTGGTATAAATGTTCAACAAGTGAAAAAATTAGGGGAAAGAACAAGAAGTGATAAGAAACTAATTGTGGTGGAAGATTCTGCACTTCTAAGAAAATTATTGGAAGATACGTTGAATGCTGCAGGATTTCAATACATTACATTCTTTGAAAATGGCCGTGAAGCATTGGCCTACTTAACAAAAAATGTGGAGAATGGTATTTCTATAGACGAGGTTGCCCAGTTAATGATTACCGATATAGAAATGCCACAAATGGACGGGCATCATTTAACAAAACTAGTTAAAGACAATACAAGTTTATCCCAATTGCCTGTTGTTATATTTTCGTCTTTAATTACAGAGGATTTAAGACATAAGGGGCAGGTAGTTGGGGCAAATGCTCAAGTAAGTAAACCAGAGATTAATGAATTAATTCACATTATCGACGATATCATTTTATAACAATTTATATTTTAAAAGAGAAGCATGTAATTTATTGGGCGGTAAATGGAAGCTGCCAAGCTATTTTGTTCTTAAAGAACAAAATAGCTTGGCAGCTTTTCTTTGTTTATAAAATATCAATAGCTCCATTTGTAGTCGTATAGGAGGATTACCTCGCTTTTTGAAAAACTTAGGAAGAGCAAATTTAATAGCTTTCACCAAGCTTTTTAAAAACTGGTTTTTGGTATTGCTTTTTGCGGATTGTTTGATTAGGTGGCGAATCTTCTTTTAAACCAGTGTAAACGGATAAAAGTTTTTTTGATTGTGTTAAGGATAGAGTTGATTTGGGATTTCGAACACTTTGATTGAGAGATCCTAAATGTGGCAATTCCTCAAAATCCTTTTTAGTCGGAGGTAAATGAAAAGTATAGTTTTTACATGCAATCAATAGATCTGATTGTTGTTGGCTATATTTTGGATTGTTTGAGAAGTGTAGACCAATTTTTTTTGCTTTGCCTTCTGCTAATAGCTTATGTAAACTGTCATGCTTTAGTTTATATAAAAACTTTGGATTTGGAGCAGTTTTTGCGTGACGATTTACAACAGATATTGCTTGGAGAAGATTTTCAACAGTAGGTTGTATTGGTAGTGGATATTTTTGCTGCTTATTCAATCGGTTAATGCTCCTTTCTTTCTAAATTGTACAAGTTATTATACTATTTTTACGAGAGAAAGGAAATAAAAAGAGAATATCTTTTCTGTAATTCATCTAAAATTCGAAAAATAATCCTGGCTTACCCTTTTTTAACGAAAATCAGAAGTGGTGAAAATGGACGAAAAGATCAAAATTAAGGTGCCAATTACATTAGAAGTACAAAAACGTAAGGCTGTTGCTTCGCGCATTGCTTAGTGGGTGTTCAACCATCCATGTGTACTCGACTTGTCGGGGCTTGTAGTACACGCCAAAAATTTCAGTGGTGGCTACTTTCGCAAGGAAGCACTGCTTTTTTTTGAATAGTGGTGCAAGTGGAAAAAACAATCGTTTGTTGTCAGTACCAACCAAAAATCTACTTAGGGTGTCACAAAATGGTGGCATGGATTTTAAAGCGTCAAACTGTCTAAAAAGACCTAGTGTTCTAACTCAAGCCCCTACTGAAACGGTTCATCTCAGTAACCATTGACTTGTGAAGATGCATAACAATTTCTTAAGGACTTTTAAACATGAATAGAAATCTGGACTCATAAACTTATAATAAGCAAGTTTTCTGAAAAACATGTTCAAAAAAGGAATCCTCTAGAAGGAACGCAAAGGCTCCATATCTTGTTGTTAATTCTTAAAAGTTCTGCTGAAGAATGATAAAAGTAAGTTGGATTTGATTTTAAAGATGCTCGTTGATTGCAGTTCGCAAACACTTGATTCTCGAGGAAAGAATAAAGGCATTTGGTTTCAGTCGGATTCCTTATACTTTACTTTCAACAAGAATCTAGGATATGCGATGCAATCAACGCAGCATGTTAAATGTTGCTACAAAATAGCTTATAAAAATGGTCTATTTATTAGCCATTAGTTACCTTTACCGATAGCTAATGGCTCTAGACTTTAAAGCATGCCAGGATTTAATAAAGGTCCTCTTATCCACTTTAACATTCTTTTTACCTGTTAATGGATCATTTAGGTAAACGTGATTCTTACTGAAGCCAACTAATACAACAGCATGTAAGTCTAATGGTGTTTTAATCGTTTTTCCCTTGTGTTCCCATGATTCCCATCTGTCCGGTAAACGATAATCGCCTGTAGTCCAAACTACAATTGGATAACCATTTTGAACATGTTTCTCTAAATCATGGAAAGAATATTTCGTTAAGTTAACAGCTCTTTCTGGGAGGTATTTGTTAACTAGATCTTCCATTGGCTTATCAAATACAGCATATCCAGCCTTTTTTCCAGTCATATCACCTACGAATCCAATAGCTGGGTCTCCCCATTTGATAATATTTCCATTTTTTCGAACCAATGGATCTAAGTCCTTCTGAATATTTTTGTAAAGCTCCATTTTATCTACTTTTACACCAGCATAATTCAAAACCATCGTCAAACTGGTCACTTCACATCCGTATTTTAGTTCTGGATTTTGTTTTATCAAAGGAACATCTAACAGTGTATTTTTTTTGGAGCTAGATACTTGATTTATTTGTTCCACTTTTGGCTTACTCTCGTCAATATGGAAATATTCCCAAACTTGCTCCGACCCGAAAAAGGGAGTGAGCAACAGTAACAGCTTAAACAACTGCATATACTACCTCTTTCTTGCCAACTCCTATTTTTTATCATACGAAGTTTCAATCAAATTATAAGGGCATATTATTACCAACACTTCTAACCTTTTTGTTATGCTAGGCTGCGAAATGATACCATCAGATGAAAATGTGTTTCAATCAGAAAAATAGAAAGAATTTTCTATCATTGTTTCTTTAGCAAGGGATTTATATGATATAATAAGGTTTATTTTAATTCTAAGAATAAAGGGAAGTGCCTTTGCCTACTGTCTACAAAATAAATTAACTATAGGAACTTTTTAAGGTTTGATGTTTTAAGACTAAAAAAACATTCAAATAAAAAAGTATGAAATGATTTAAAAAGGAAGCGATAAGCAAAGGAGTTTGCTTTTCTTATGGGGAGGCTATCAAAATATGGATGCTTTGGATATTTTGACTGATTTAGAAAATGTCATCCCTTATTTTCAAGCTATTTTTAGCGCTGATGAACATCGAGTTATCGGATATGAAATATTAGGAAGATATAATGGAGCAGATGGTGTTGAAAGCCTTGGAGATTTCTTTTTGGATGAAGGAATCCCTGATGAATATAAGGTGGAAGTAGATCAAGTTATTTTAACGAAAGCGTTGGATAAAGCATTATCCCTTGAAGAGGATGTATTGCTCTTTATCAATAGAGATGCCGAAATCTTGATGAAAGATGACGGGGAATCGTTTTTAGAAACATTATTGGAATATGAAGGGAAAGGATTCAAGCTAGATCGAATAGTCCTTGAGATTTCAGAGCGAAATTATCATGGACAATTTTATCATTTAGACCATTTATTACTCTATTATCGAACATATGGCATTAAGATTGCGATTGATAAAATGGGAAGTGATAGTAGCTATCTAGACAGAATTGGTGATTTGGCCCCTGACATCCTTAAAATTGATCTATTAGCTTTGCGATCTACATCTACCTCGCATGCTTACCAAAATGTTTTATATTCGTTGTCTATGCTTGCTCGGAAAATTGGTGCTACTTTATTATTTGAAAATATCGAGATGGTATATCAGCTTCAATTTGCTTGGAAAAATGGTGGGAGATTTTATCAAGGATATTATTTACACTATCCTGAGGCAAATTTCGTTGATCGTAATAGTAGAAAAGAGACATTAAGAGATTTGTTTCATGAGTTTATTTTCTCAGAAAAGAAAAAATTATCAACGATCTTTGATTTAACAGAAGAGTTTCAAGTTCAATTACAATCATTGCTTGTTAAATATAAGAAATATTCTTCGTATGAAGAGCTTTTGAAATTACTTACTGCTGATTTAACAGATGTTGCTTTTCGAATGTATGTATGTGATGAAGATGGATTTCAGAAATCTGCAAATATTATTAAATACGATAGTGATTGGATTGTTCAGCCTGAATATGCACACAAAAATTGGAGTTGGCGACCATATTTCCTAGAAAATATTATTAAAATGCGGAATGAAAAAAGAGGGATTTTGTCTGATTTATATAGTGATATTGAAACGGGAGAAACAGTAAGAACCTATTCATATCCATTAAATGCAAAAGAGTATTTGTTTATTGATTTATCTTATAATTTTCTTGACAGAAAGAAATTGCTGCTTAGTTAAAACAAGCTGAAGAGATTTTCTCTTCAGCTTGTTTTTATGCAGAGAATAAAGGGTAGTGTTAGTAGAAATAAAGTAAATAGAGAAGGAGAGAGTAGGATGAAAAAAAGCTTCTCTACTTTGGTGATTATTTTGCTTTGGAGTATGTATCCATATTACACACATGCTACCAGCCAATTGGCAAGCAGGGATGAAGTCTTTGCTTTTGTAGAAAAGGCATTTCGGGTACAAGTGTCATTAAGTAAAGAAGCGAGGGATATGGAGGAGATAGAAGAAATATTGGCACCTTTTTTTTCGGAGGAACTAATCTATTTATTTCTTAATGAAAACCTGACTGGAGAAAAAGGGGGATTTTATACTTACGGAAATGAATTCGGAAAATATTATCTTCCTTTTTATCAGCTATCAGATCAAACCTTTATTGATACGGAGGAAAATAGTATTCTCCTATATGAATATTATGAACCAATTGTATTTGGAGAAAAAGTATATGAAGGAGCATATGAAGGAGTGTTTATAAGAAAGCTGAATGAGAAATGGCTCGTAACAAATATGCTGACAGATAAAGAGGTACGAACCATTATAAATCGCAAGGAAAATAACTATAGTACATTGGTTTACATGCCATTGTTTTCTATAGAAACTCAAGTAACCTATATCACGCATAATAGCAAAATGCATAAAAGCCTAACCATAAATAGCTTGTAAGGGATTCTTCTCTAGACTTAGGTGTAAAGTTATTAATGAAAGTGTGGCGCACTTATTTACGTGTTTTTTTACGCCACATTGATGAATTCTTCTTAAAGATTTAGAGCGATTTTAAGTTTTTCCAAATCAAAACCATAAATAACAGTTCCATCTATCACAAAGGTTGGGGTTGAAAAAGATTGATATTTCTTTATTAATTCTGTTTTCGCACGCGAATCCTTTTGAATATCCTTTATTTCAAAGTCAAACCCATGTTCTTTTAAGAACAGCTTGGAATATTCGCAAGGGGGACAGTCTGGCTGGGTATACAACGTGATTTGGTGCATTTTGTTCCTCCTACATTCATTATTCTTCTAATGATACAAAGAAATTTTTTTTCGTGCAATTCTTTTTAACGGAAGAAAGGAATTAGTTTCACAGAAGCATTACTTTTTGAATTCTTGAGGGGTACTTAAATAGTATGACCGAGACTGATTAACGTTTCAATTTACCTGACGGAACTCGCTTTTTTGTTGTATTTTTATAAGTAGGAATATTCAGATGAAATAAATAATAAAAAAACAACTAGTTTTTTTCAGTTTTACTTGGACAAACTCTCGACAATCTTTTATTCTGTTAGTATTGGCATTTTTACACAAGAGGCGAATTGTACTTTATTTAACGAAGAAAGTGTATAGAAACATGCTAATAGTTAAACCTATTGTTAACAAAAGGTTTGTTTTGAAAGGAGAGAGAGCATGTCACAATTACAAGGCATATTAACAAGATTAAAAAATCTGCAAGAGCAGGCAACTGGGGGAGAACCAACTCAACGTTTCTTTGAGGTGAATGGGGAGAGAAAGTGTCAAGTAACATTCCATCCAAAAACAGAAACGTTTGAACTAGAAGTATATAATGACAAAGAAAAACCAAAAAGATATCAATTTGATAATGTTGATATGATTACGATTGAGATTTTTGATTTAATTCAGTAATGGTTCAAAAAGCTTTTTGCATGGGGGATATCCAAATGCAGAAAGCTTTTTTTATATATTTTTAACTACATGAAAAAGGCAAGAGGATCCATACTAATAATTGAGGTGATAAATATGATGCCAACGGTTATTTGTCCAGAATGTTCTCGTGAAGAAAAACTAGAGAATGTCCTGACAGCTCAATCTAATCAAAATGTGATCTTTCAATGCCCGCATTGTCAACTATTTGTAAGGAATATCAAAACGAGTAAGGGTTAAAGGAGCATTAAGCCGAGAACTATGATAAAATAAGGTATAAATATATTTTGTGAGGAGTTTTCGGCTATGATAAGTATGCACAGCGAAGAGTTTTTAAACATCACTTTAAATGATTTATTAATTCCGTCTGAACGGGTTGCACATGTGCAGGTAGGAAACAGTTTAGAACACGCTCTGCTAGTCTTAACAAAAAGTGGATACTCAGCAATCCCGGTATTAGATGCACACTATAAGCTCCACGGCTTGGTTAGTACGCCAATTATTATGGAGAGTATACTTGGACTAGAAAGAATTGAATTTGAAAAATTAGAAGAAATAAAAGTAGAAACGATTATGAACACTGTAATGCCAAGAGTAAAGAGCAATAGTTCTGTATTACATACGATTAAACATTTGGTAGACCATCCTTTTATTTGTGTAGAAACAGAAGATGGCTATTTTGATGGGATTTTAACGAGAAGAGCAATATTAAAGCGACTTAACATTTATTTACATCAAAACAATCAACAATAATCTAAAACATTTCCTTCACCTACTGTTGCCGCTCTTATTCACCTCTTCATTAGAGTTCAATCCCTCTTTTGATAACAAATTTTTTATGAGGATAATATCATGTCAACGATTTCCGAATTACAATTATTAACAGTCCTTGCGCAGGAAATGAATATGAGAAAAGCAGCAGAAAGACTTTTTGTCACACAGCCTGCCCTTTCTCAAAGGCTGCAAAATATTGAAAAAGAGTGGGGAACGCCATTATTTATTAGGTCACAAAGAGGACTTTCTCTGACTGCTGCTGGCGAATTAGTTACGAAATTCGCAATGGAAACGCTAAAGAAAGAAGAAGAAGTGAAGGAATCCATTCATGCTTTCAAAGAAGAAGTATATGGAACTTTAAAGATAGCTGTCGCAAGTATCGTAGGACAGAACTGGCTCCCAGAGGTATTAAAACGATTTGTTGAGCGCTATCCTCAGGCCAAGGTATCATTAGTAACTGGCTGGAGTAGCGATATGATGAAATCTGTTACTGAGGATAGCATGCATATAGGTATTGTAAGAGGAGTATCTGATTGGAAAGGAATTAAAATGCATTTATTTGATGATCCTCTTTATTTAGTGGATCGAGAAATTGCGAAGTTAGAGGATATTGTATTAACAGATCGACCGTTTATCCAATTTAAAAGTGATTCTAACTATTATGAAGAAATACAGGTTTGGTGGCATCGGAATTTTCAGATGCCACCGAACAATACCATTATCGTAGATCAGATTGAAACATGTAAACAGCTTTCTTTTAATGGTATTGGTTACAGTATTCTCCCTTCTATTGCATTAAGAAAAGCAGATAATGCACTTTCGCGAATTCCGTTATTTAATGATCATAATGAGCCGATAACAAGAGGAACTTGGTTAATTGGCTATGAAGCAACTTTTCAATTAAAACAGGTACAAGCTTTTTTAGAAATTGTTAGTGAATATCTTGAAGAAGAAAAGACAGAGAAAGAGATGGATTGACGATAAAATTAGTATTTATTGCTTGTTTTCATCACTTTTGTTTGGTAAAGTAATTTTTAGTATTGTATATATACATAATGGAGGTATTAGTTAATGAAAATGATGGATGCAAATGAAATTATTTCATTTATTCAAAATAGTACGAAATCTACACCAGTAAAGGTATACGTGAAAGGTGATTTATCTGCAGTTGAATTTGGAGATAATGTGCAAACTTTTATCAGCGGAAATTCTGGGGTCGTTTTCGGAGAATGGGCTGATATTCAAAGTGTAATCGAAGGCAATAAGGATAAAGTAACAGATTATGTGATCGAAAATGATCGTAGAAACTCTGCAATTCCTTTATTAGATTTAAAGAATATTAAAGCTCGTATTGAGCCAGGAGCTATCATTCGTGATCAAGTGGATATTGGCGACAATGCAGTAATTATGATGGGCGCAGTTATTAATATTGGTGCTGTAATTGGTGAAGGTACAATGATTGATATGGGCGTTATTATGGGTGGACGTGCTACTGTAGGTAAGAACTGTCATATTGGTGCAGGTGCAGTATTAGCTGGTGTTATCGAGCCACCTTCTGCTAAACCAGTTATCATTGAAGATGATGTATTAGTAGGTGCAAACGCAGTTATCGTAGAAGGGGTTACGGTAGGCAAAGGATCTGTAGTTGCTGCAGGTGCGATTGTACTAGAAGATGTCCCAGCAAATACATTAGTTGCAGGAGCTCCTGCACGTGTTGTGAAAGAAATTGATGATAAAACAAAATCAAAAACGGAAATTATGCAAGAGCTACGTCAACTATAATTTTCAGTGAAAAGCGTGGAGAAGGTTCCACGCTTTTGTTATAGAAGTAAAGGACAAGGAATGCAATATTGAATGGATCCGCTAGAAAATGGAAGGAAGAGTAGGGATTTATATGGGGAGTACGATTGATTTAATCAAAATTCGCAGAGATTTGCATAAAATTCCAGAGCTTGGATTTAAAGAATTTAAAACACAGCAATATTTACTCGGAAAAATACAAAGCTTTTCAAATGAACGAGTAGAAATAAAAACATGGAAAACAGGGATTATTGTTAAGATTCATGGACTTAATCCAACGAAAACGATTGGCTACCGAGCAGATATCGATGGATTGCCAATTGTTGAAGAAACAGAATTACCATTTTTATCAGAGCACCCTACAGAAATGCATGCTTGTGGACATGATTTTCACATGACAATTGCTTTAGGTGTACTTGCTAATATAATGGAAGCCCCTCTTAAAGATGATGTAGTGTTTATATTTCAGCCTGCTGAGGAGGGCCCAGGCGGAGCAGAACCTATGCTGCAAAGTAAAGAGCTTAAAGAATGGATGCCTGATGTTATCTTGGCTCTTCACGTTGCTCCTGAATATCCAGTAGGCACCATTGCCGTAAAGCCAGGGTTGCTATTTGCGAATACTTCTGAGCTTTTTATTGATTTAAAAGGGAAAGGCGGGCATGCAGCATACCCACATCTCACAAATGATATGGTGGTTGCAGCATGTAGTCTTGTGTCACAGCTACAGTCTGTTGTATCTAGAAATATTGATCCCCTTGATAGTGCAGTTGTGACAATCGGAAAAATCACAGGAGGAACTGTGCAAAATGTCATTGCTGAAAACGCGAGACTAGAAGGGACAATGCGGACTCTTTCAAGTGATGCAATGGAAAAAGTAAAAAAACGAGTCCAAGCCTTAGTGAAAGGTATCGAAATAGGCTATGACTGTGAGTGTGCGATTGATTTCGGTAGTGGTTATTACCAAGTGTATAATAACGAGCCATTAACAAGAGAGTTTATGGATTTTATCGAGCACGAAACAGAAGCAAATGTGTTTGAATGCAAAGAAGCAATGACAGGCGAGGATTTTGGCTATATGCTAAAGGATATTCCAGGGTTTATGTTTTGGCTAGGTGTTGATTCTCCATTTGGTTTACATCATAGCAAGCTTAATCCGAAAGAAGATGCATTACAAGTAGCTGTTAATGTTTTAACTGCTTATTTAACGAAAAAAGGGAATTAATTGTTCGCTTTCATAAATGTTGTAGTTATCAGTATGTTGCTTATTTGAAAACAGAAAGCTTACTGCTTTATATTGGAATGAAAGCAGTAAGCTTTTTTTGGAAGCCTTAACTTTCTTTTTCAATCATAAGGGGTGCTTGAGGGAATGGAATCCCATTTTCATCAAGCGTTACTTTCGCTTCTTGTCTGATCAAGCGTTCCATTCCCCATTGCTCCATATTTTTTGTTTTTGCAATTATTCTTATTGTAATCGTATTTAGCCCATCTGTTATACTTTCGTTTTTGCTGGCAATGCGTTCACATACTTGCTGTAGTATTTCTAGTGTTCTCGGCAAATCATTATTCACTGAAATATCTATATCCACTAGAGCTTGCATTTCTCCACGGGAATGATTACTAAGCTGCGTTATTTCTCGATTCAGGATAAAGTGTAAAGTACCATCTGCGGCTCGAATTTGTGTTGTTCTAAGCCCCGCTTTTTCCACAGTACCTGGAAATTCTCCAACTGTAACAAGTTCCCCAACATCTAATTGTTTTTCTAATAGGATAAAAAATCCAGAAACAAGAACACTTACTAGTCCTTGAGCTCCAAAACCGACTGCTAATCCAATTATCCCTATTGCTGTAGCATCGATTCCTAGCAATTGGAGAATGGTAATAATGAGAATGAAAAATAGTATATAGGTAATTAGGTTATTTATTAAACTCTCAGGGGTAAAAGCTCTTCCTTGAGAGATGGAGTTTTTTTGAATATAGGTTTCAAATAATTTATTTAATAGCTGCTATGCCTTTTTTTTAATTAGAAGATAACTCAGAAGGATAAGCAGTATTTTTAATGCTAGAAGGGCAGTATTTAAGAAAAATTCTCCCAGTGGATGGTTTGTATATAGGTTCTGAATTCGTTTAAATAGATCATTTAATGTTGTACTCCTTTTAAAAAATTAACTAGTCAAGCTTTACCTTTTTATTACCTTATATGTTTTTGATAAACTAGGGGGGATATTATATTTTCAAGAGAGAAAAGGAAAGAGGGTAAATGCACTATGAAAATAGGTGATCCACTCCCGAAATGGAGCGCTCCGATATTATGGATTAATGGAGAAGCAAGGGGAAGAGAAGAATGGGGGAATAAAGCAACTTTAATTCATTTTTGGTCCGTAAGCTGTTATTTTTGTAAAAGGGCTATGTCAGAATTAAATCAATACAGAGATTTTTATCAAGAAAATCTGACTGTTATCTCTGTGCATTTTCCTCGTTCGGAACATGATTTAGATATAGAACTAGTGAAAAAAACTGTGGCGGAATATAAGATGACGCAATCCATTTATGTTGACCATGAATTTCAGTTAGCTAAAGCATTTTCAAATGAATATGTGCCATCCTATTATTTATTTGATCAAAATGGAAAATTACGATACTATCAGGCTGGCGGGACTAATTTGAAAATGTTAGATACTAGAATAAGTCGGGTATTAAATAGCCCTGTAGACCTAACTTAGTGAATATAGGTAGGAACCTTTTAACATAGAAAGGAAAGTATATCAATACAGCTTCATTTAATGTTATAATTATGGCGTTTAATTAGTTAAAGTGAAACTTCATTATTTAGGAGTTTTATACCTGCACTGATAAGATAGTTATGTCAATAGGTGTTGACTTCTCGCTTAAAATTAATGTTTATTATGGGAGATAATACTGCCCGTGATGCGAGATGAAATTTTTACGATAGTTGGAGGATTTAATAGTGAAAAGAGCATTTGCGGTAATTGGCCTAGGAAGATTTGGAGGCAGTATTTGTCGGGAATTAACGGAACTAGGTATGGATGTTATGGTAATTGATAAAAGTGAAGAAAAAGTAAATGAATACGCAAATCTAGTTTCACATGCAGTGGTCGGTAATGCAGTAGATGAAACAGTATTAAAGAGTCTTGGAATCCGTAATTTTGATCACGTTATTGTTGCGATTGGGGAGGATATACAAGCGAGTATTTTAACGACGTTAATGTTAAAGGAATTGGGTGTTAAAAATATAACTGTAAAAGCCCAAAATGATTATCATGAGAAGGTACTAAGTAAAATAGGGGCAGATGCAGTTGTTCATCCAGAAAGAGATATGGGGAAGAGGATTGCCCATAATATTGTTTCTAATAATGTTCTTGATTATTTAGAGCTCTCTGATGAACATAGTATTGTGGAAATAAAAGCTAGCCACAAATTAGATGGTCGTTCTATTATTGACTTAGATATTCGTGCGAGATATGGAATCACTATTGTTGCTATAAAAAGAGACAAGGAGATTATTGTTTCTCCTCAGGCATCGGAACCAATAAGAGAAAATGATATTTTGATTGTTATTGGTGCGGATTCTGATATTAATCGTTTTGAAAAAAAGGTAATGTCTTAATAATTAATAAGAAAAGCGGTGGGAGCGCTCGCCAAATGGCAGTACAATTAATCGCTGTGACAGAGGGAAAGTCAACACGAAGAGCGAAAGCTTTTTCGCGTTGACTTATCGTAAGAAATGGTCGTAAAAGCAAATCAGTCCTTGGGTTCCAGGTGCTAGACACTAATTTAGCATCGGGCATCTTGTAAAATATACTTTCATAACTGTTAAAAAAGGAGCTATTTGTTCAATTGCTGAACAAATAGCTCCTTTTTATTATACCGTTACACTTCCATAATAATAGGAAGAATCATTGGTCTACGTTTTGTTTTTTCGTAAAGGAATGGAGAAATCGTATCAATAATTTCATTCTTGATTTCAGACCATTGCGTTGTTTTGCGTTCCATTACTTTATTTAGATGCTTGCTTATTAAGGTTTGCGCATCATTTATTAAATCGCCAGACTCGCGCATATATACAAAACCTCTTGAAATAAGATCTGGTCCAGCTGAGATTTTAAAGTCTGTCATGTTAATACTTACCACGACAACCACTAAGCCTTCTTCTGAAAGAATTCGACGGTCGCGTAATACGATATTGCCTATATCTCCAATTCCGCTTCCATCAATATAAACGTTACCGGACGGGATTTTACCAGCAACCTGCGCTGTATCGCTTGAAAGGGCCAATACTTCACCGTTATCCATGATAAAGCAGTTCTCTTCTTTGACACCACAGTCAACAGCTGTTTGTGCATGTGTCTTTTGCATTCTGAACTCTCCGTGAATTGGCATAAAGAATTTAGGCTTGATTAGTCGTAGCATTAGCATTTGCTCTTGCTGCCCACCATGACCGGAAGTATGAATATTGCTAAGTGGTCCAGAAATAACTTCGGCACCAGCTCTATAAAGCATGTTTATTGTTTTATTAACACTTAGTGTATTACCTGGTACAGGATTAGAAGAGAATACTACTGTGTCACCAGGGATAATTTGGATTTGTCTATGTGTTCCATTGGCAATTCTTGATAGAGCAGCCATAGGTTCCCCTTGGCTTCCTGTACATAAAATCACAACTTGATTAGCAGGCAATCGATTAATTTGTTGAGGATCCACAAATGTTTCTTTTGGTGCTTTTATAAATCCAAGCTCCAAACCAATATTGATGGCAGCCTCCATACTTCGTCCGAATACAGCTATTTTACGACCAAATTCTACCGCAGCATCTGTTACTTGCTGTAAACGATAAATATTGGAAGCGAAAGTAGCGAAAATCAATCTACCATCTGCTTTAATAAAAATGTCATGAATGCTTTTGCCAACCTTTTTTTCAGACATAGTGAAATTAGGTACTTCACTATTTGTACTATCAGATAATAAACATAAAACGCCTTCTTTACCGATTTCAGCCATTTTGGTTAAATTGGCAGGTTCTCCAACCGGTGTAAAATCAAATTTGAAATCTCCAGTGTGTACGATGTTTCCTGGCGGTGTTTTAACAACAATACCATAGGAATCTGGAATACTATGAGTGGTTCTAAAGAAAGAGACCGATGTTTTTCTAAATTTAATCACATCATCTTCTTGAATTTCATGCATCGTAGTTTGACGCAATAATCCATGCTCTTCTAGCTTATTACGAACAAGTGCTAACGCTAATTTCCCACCATAAAGAGGAATATTAACTTGTCTTAAAAGGTAAGGAATACCACCAATATGATCTTCGTGACCATGCGTGATAAATAAGCCTTTAATTTTGTCTACATTCTTCTCTAAAAAAGTATAATCGGGAATAACATAGTCAATTCCTAAAAGCTCGTCCTCCGGAAATTTAATACCAGCATCAATTAAAATGATTTCGTCTTGAAACTGGACTGCATAGGTATTTTTGCCGATTTCCCCTAGTCCACCCAGGGCAAATACAGCAGTTTGATCATTTTTTACAAATTTCATTATTCAATCTCCAATACTGTATAGTCTTCGTTTTGTTGTTCATACTCTAAGAATGCACCTTCTACACGAGTTATAAACTCGATGTTATATGGTTTTTCTGCCAATTTTGTTCTAACATCTCTTTCAGATACACCTTTAACATAAATTGTTCTTGTGTTTTCTCTTACTGGTACCTCTGTTTTTAAATCTTGAAAATATACTTTAAATATCATTTTAATTCGCTCCTTAATCATTTGTATCTAAAATTTATTATATAAAAAAATAACATGTTTTTCATGTTTTTTCTTTTAATAGCAATTGTTATCGATCATTGTTTCGAAAGATAAACAACTTTATTATGTAAAATATAATTAAATCTTTATAAAATAAAAGGCCAGACTCATTACCACTAAGCTTGGTTTATATAGTGGTATAATAACCACTATATTTAACAAAGCGTGGCATAGGTCGGACCGTAAGAATACCCTTCAATTTTTTAAGCTATTGTTTTTTTGCGCAGTAAATCTTTCCACTGTTTTAAAAGCTTTTTTCTTAGCTTCTTTAACATAGTGGATCATCTCCTTAATTCTATTTTAAACCATTCTTGTACAAAGTAAAGTCATCTTCACATTTTATATTTTCTTTTTGTGAAAAAATAGTTTTTTTGAGATGTTGTTTTTACTGATTCTTTCTTTTTTAAAATTGAAGGTGATTTTACATGTGCTCTTTAACATCGAATGGTTCGTTCATTTAATAGGGCTCTTTTCATTTGTTATATGTGATAATAACAACAATCTTTTTGAAAATAGCCTTTTATAGTAATAGTATATGAATTTTATTGTAGGATTCTCATGGATAATGTTGGTAATTGTAAAATAGGCTTTTATTTAGTAATAATTCTCTATTTAAGAAAGCGAATTTGGGGTTCCCCTCCAATTCAAGAGGGGAAGCAAGAAGATTGATTACATCTATTGTAATTGTTTTTGAGAGAAGAGGGTGGGAGAAGAAGGCTCAAAGATCTAGTTTATTAAATGATCGAACCAGCATGAAAGAAGGAATGTCCTTCATTCTATCTTTCCACAGGAATTGCATTATCAATAGGAAGAAAAGGATCATTTTCATTAATATAATCATAAAACATGACACCATTTAAATGATCAATTTCGTGTTGGAACACAATAGCGGGTAAGCCCTTTAGTCGCAGCTTTACTTCTTTGCCATCCAAATCGATTGCTTTTAATGTGATTCTTGCGTATCTTGGCACAAATCCTGGAATGGCTTCGTCTACAGATAGGCAACCTTCCCCTGTAGTTAAATATGCTTTTTCAACCGAATGGCTAATGATTTTAGGATTGAAAAGGGCATAGCTATATTGCTTGTCATTTTCATCTTTAACATGAACAGCAATCATTCGTTTGGAAATATTTATTTGTGGAGCAGCTAATCCTACACCACCTCTTAAACCATACTTTTCCGCCAATTCAGGGTCTTGACTATTTATTACATATTCAAGCATGCTTTTTAAAATATCTTTTTCTTCTTGACTTGGTGGCATTGTAACCTCCGCTGCCACTTTCCTTAATGTCGGATGACCATCGCGAATAATATCTGCCATTGTTATCAACATAATCACTTCCTTGTATCTATCTATAAAGTAGTCTAACAGAGAAAGAATAAAAAGTTAATACAAGAGAATAGTACTTTATGCAATAAGATAATTATATATACCCATAATATATTATAGGACAGGCTAATATGTTTATTATATAAACCTGTTTCATTTTACTTAAATGAAAAACCACTTTATTATGGTGTTTTTATCAGGAAAAGTAAAAAGGAAAGGGAGCATGAATCAGCCAACCGTTATTGTAAAAATACAGAAGAATCGATATAGTTATAAGAAAGTGAGGAGGAAACAGATGAAACGAAGAATGCTAATAATCGGTACAATCATGCTATTTGCAATGATTGCTGCTGGATGTAATTTTCAGTCTCCAAGTGAGAAAATGTATGAAAAACTAGAAGAAGTGGTTGAAATTGAAATTGGCTTTGAAGAGCAACAAGAGCCTCTTGTGACTTTAGAAAAGAAAGAACAGGACATCTATTCAAAAATAATTAGTCTTGGCTTAGAAGATATGGATGAAATCACAAAATTATCAGATGAGGCTATAGAATCTATTGCGAAGAGAAAAGAATATATGGATAAAGAAGCAGAAAGTATAAAGCAGTCGCAAGTAAAGTTTGAGACGATTACGACTGATATAGAAGATCTTGATGAAAAAGAAGATAAACAGCTAAAAGAAAAAGCAGACGAGCTTTATAAAACAATGATGGCCCGTTATGAAGAACATGATAAATTATACGCTAATTACATAGAAGGGCTTAATAGTGATAAAAAACTATATGAAATGTTTAAAGATGAAAATGTGAATATGGATGATTTAGAAAAGCAAGTAAAGAAAATAAATGAAACGTATGAAATGGTCTATGAAAATAACCAAACCTTTAATGAATTAACGAAAAAATATAATGAGCTAAAGGTAGACTTCTATAAGGAAGCTGGAATAAAAATTAAAATGAGTGAAGAGAAGTAAGTAGCCTTTTCATTTTTTAATGTCTGACTTCTAAATTCATATCATTTAATATGCTACAGAACAGAATCTGTCAGGGAGCAAGAACTTTGCTCGATTGGACAAACTGTTTCTGTGGCTTTTTTTATAGGGGAAATTAATTATTTAGAAATATAGAGTAGACTAAATTTAGAGTGACTGGTGAGACTCCGCAACAGATGGAGATTACTGAAATAGTTATTCGAGTTAAATGAGGAGTTAGTTGAAAGCGAACTAATAAACTTCAATTAATGACAGAAACTACTTATGTTTTCATTTAAAAACAATAATGTGTTTATTCGACAAGGAGGAAAATTATTATAAAACAGTTGTAAATAGTGTTATCTGTATGATACAGATGTAGTTTTATAAATAATACAGTTATATTAATTTTATGTAAAAAAATAAAAAAAACTTAGAGCTTAAAGATTGACGGATAATATTTAAGTATATTAAACTTATACATGTATTGAACAGTTGTATTAATATTTACATATAAATAATTGATACAGTCTATACGGGAACCGAATTAATTTATAAGACGTTTTTTCTTGCGTATTTTGTGGAAAACTGTTTAAGTATGGTTTTTTTTGTTGCTTAAAGTGATATGCTGTAAGTAATAGAAAGCGTTACCCAACTGAATGTTTACCACATTCAAACACATTGTAAACATCTAATGTTTTTACAGAAAAAAGTCTTTTAATATGAAAGGAAAGGGTGGCTTTAATGGCTTCTAAAACAAAGAAGGCACAATTTGATGTGCAAGCACAGCTTGAACAAGTGGCAAACCAATTTCAAACACTTCAGATTCTAAATGAAGAGGGCGAAGTTGTAAACGAATCTGCAATGCCTGATTTAAGTGATGAGCAATTACAAGAATTAATGACTCGTATGGTATATACTCGTATTCTTGATCAACGCTCTATTTCATTAAACAGACAAGGTCGCCTAGGTTTCTACGCACCTACTGCAGGACAAGAGGCTTCTCAATTAGCTTCTCAATTTGCATTAGAAAAAGAAGATTTCATTCTTCCAGGATATCGTGATGTTCCACAAATTATTTGGCACGGACTTCCTTTATCTCAAGCATTCTTATTTTCACGTGGTCACTTCCAAGGAAACCAAATTCCTGAAGGTGTAAACGTAATTTCTCCACAAATCATTATCGGTGCACAATACATCCAAACAGCTGGTGTAGCATTAGGAATGAAAAAACGTGGTGCTAAATCTGTTGCAATTACTTATACAGGTGACGGTGGTGCTTCACAAGGTGATTTCTATGAAGGAATTAACTTTGCTGGTGCATTCAAAGCTCCTGCAATTTTCGTTGTTCAAAACAACCGTTTTGCAATTTCTACTCCAGTTGAGAAACAATCTGCTGCGAAAACAATTGCTCAAAAAGCAGTTGCTGCAGGTATCCCTGGAATTCAAGTAGATGGTATGGATGCTTTAGCGGTTTATGCTGCTGTTCGTGAAGCTCGTGAAAGAGCAATCAATGGCGAAGGTCCAACATTAATCGAAACTTTAACTTACCGTTATGGTCCACATACAATGGCTGGGGATGACCCAACTCGTTACCGTACAGCTGACCTTGACAGCGAGTGGGAAAAGAAAGACCCATTAGTACGTTTCCGTAAATTCCTTGAAAATAAAGGAATTTGGAATGAAGAAAAAGAAAACGCAGTAATCGAGCGTGCTAAAGAAGAAATTAAAGAAGCAATCAAAATTGCTGACGAAGCTCCAAAACAAAAAGTTACTGACTTAATGAACATCATGTATGAAGAGCTACCAGTTAATCTTCAAGAACAATATGAAATTTATGCAGCAAAGGAGTCGAAGTAAGCCATGGCGCAAATGACTATGATTCAAGCAATCACTGATGCGTTACGCACAGAATTACGTAATGATCCAAACGTATTAGTATTTGGAGAAGACGTAGGTGTAAACGGCGGTGTATTCCGTGCGACAGAAGGTCTTCAAAAAGAATTCAGTGAAGATCGTGTATTTGATACTCCATTAGCTGAATCTGGAATTGGTGGTTTAGCAATCGGTTTAGGACTTCAAGGTTACCGTCCAGTACCTGAAATTCAATTCTTTGGTTTCGTTTATGAAGTAATGGATAGTATTTCTGGACAAATGGCTCGTATGCGCTATCGTTCAGGTGGCCGCTACAATTCACCAGTAACAATTCGTTCACCATTTGGTGGTGGGGTTCATACTCCAGAACTTCATGCGGACAGCTTAGAAGGATTAATGGCACAACAACCTGGTCTTAAAGTTGTTATTCCGTCAACTCCTTACGATGCTAAAGGTTTGTTAATTTCTGCTATTCGTGATAACGATCCTGTTATCTTCTTAGAGCATATGAAATTATACCGTTCTTTCCGTCAAGAAGTTCCAGAAGAAGAGTACACTATTCCTCTTGGAAAAGCGGATGTTAAGCGTGAAGGTAAAGACCTATCTATCATTACTTATGGAGCAATGGTTCAAGAGTCTATTAAAGCAGCAGAAGAATTAGAAAAAGAAGGATATTCAGTGGAAGTAGTTGACTTACGTACAGTTAGCCCACTAGATATCGAAACAATCATTGGTTCTGTTGAAAAAACAGGAAGAGCTGTTGTGGTTCAAGAAGCACAAAAGCAAGCTGGTATTGCAGCTAATGTTGTTGCTGAAATCAATGATCGTGCAATTCTAAGCTTAGAAGCTCCAGTTTTACGTGTAACAGCACCTGATACTGTATTTGCATTTACACAAGCTGAAACTGTATGGCTTCCAAACTTTAAAGATATTATTGAAACAGCTAAAAAAGTTCTAACTTTCTAATTAATGCCGAATAATATTCGCATAAGAATTAGAAGATAAGTTAGTTAAAAGAAGAAAATTTTTTCATAAGATTATTAGGAGGTTGTCACATTGGCTTTTCAATTTAGATTGCCTGACATTGGTGAAGGTATTCACGAAGGCGAAATCGTAAAATGGTTTGTTAAACCAGGCGATAAAGTACAAGAAGATGATGTATTATGTGAAGTGCAAAATGATAAAGCAGTAGTTGAAATTCCTTCTCCAGTTGAAGGTACTGTAGAAGAAGTTTTAGTTGAAGAAGGAACAGTTGCAATCGTTGGTGATGTATTAATTACATTCGATGCTCCTGGATACGAAAATCTTCAATTCAAAGGCGATCATGCTGATGAAGCTCCTGCTGCTGAAGAAGCAAAACCTGAAGCTGCTGAAGAAAGCAAAGCACAAGAAGCGGATGTTGATCCAAGCAGACGCATTATTGCAATGCCTTCTGTACGTAAATATGCTCGTGATAAAGGAGTAGAAATTCAACTTGTTTCTGGTTCTGGTAAAAACGGACGTATTTCAAAAGATGACATTGATGCTCACTTAAATGGTGGTGCAACAGCTAGCCAACCAGCTGCAGAAGCTACTCCTGCTGAAACTGCAACTGAGGCACCTAAGCCACTTGCTATTCCAGAAGGTGACTTCCCAGAAACTCGTGAGAAAATGAGCGGAATCAGAAAAGCTATTGCTAAAGCAATGGTTAACTCTAAGCACACTGCTCCTCACGTAACATTAATGGATGAAATTGAAGTATCTAAATTAGTTGCACACCGTAAGAAATATAAAGAAGTTGCTGCAGCAAAAGGTATTAAATTAACATTCTTACCTTATGTAGTAAAAGCTTTAACAAGTGCATTAAAAGAATTCCCTGCTTTAAACACATCTTTAGATGATGCTACAAGCGAAATCGTTCATAAGCATTACTATAATATCGGAATTGCAGCTGATACAGAAAAAGGTTTATTAGTTCCTGTTGTTAAAAATGCAGATCGCAAAGGTATCTTTAACATCTCTAACGAAATTAATGAACTTGCTGTTAAAGCAAGAGACGGTAAATTAGCTCCAGCTGAAATGAAAGGTGCTTCTTGCACAATTTCTAACATTGGATCTGCTGGTGGACAATGGTTTACTCCAGTAATCAACCATCCTGAAGTTGCTATTTTAGGTATTGGTCGTATTGCTGAAAAAGCTATCGTTAAAGATGGAGAAATTGTTGCTGCTCCTGTATTAGCACTTTCTTTAAGCTTTGACCACAGAATGATCGACGGAGCTACTGCTCAAAATGCAATGAATCATATTAAGCGTTTATTGAACGATCCAGAACTATTGTTAATGGAGGCGTAAAAACATGGTAGTTGGAGATTTTCCTATTGAAACAGATACTATAGTCATTGGTGCAGGTCCTGGTGGATATGTTGCAGCAATTCGTGCAGCACAATTAGGACAAAAAGTTACAATCGTTGAAAAAAACGTATTAGGTGGAGTTTGCTTAAACGTTGGATGTATTCCTTCTAAAGCTTTAATCTCTGCTGGACACCGTTATGAGCATGCTGCACATTCTGCAGACATGGGTATTACAACTGAAAATGTAAAAGTTGATTTCTCAAAAGTTCAAGCTTGGAAAGACAGTGTTGTTAAAAAGCTTACTGGTGGAGTAGAAGGACTTTTAAAAGGAAACAAAATTGATATTGCATATGGTGAAGCATATTTCGTAGATGCTAACACATTAAAAGTAATGGATGAAAAATCATCTCAAACTTATACTTTTAAAAACGCAATTATCGCAACAGGATCTCGTCCAATCGAAATCCCTACTTTCAAATTCTCTAAACGAGTTCTTGATTCAACTGGTGCTCTTGCACTTCAAGAAATTCCAGAGAAAATCGTTGTAATCGGTGGAGGATATGTTGGTACTGAATTAGGTGGAGCTTATGCTAACTTTGGTACTCAAGTAACAATCCTTGAAGGTGCTGACGAAATTCTTGGTGGTTTCGAAAAACAAATGTCTTCTTTAGTTACTCGTAACTTAAAGAAAAAAGGCGCTGAAATCATTACTAAAGCAATGGCTAAAGGTGTAGAAGAAACGGACACTGGCGTTGTTGTTAAATATGAAGTTAAAGGCGAAGAAAAATCAGTTGAAGCTGATTATGTATTCGTTATGGTTGGTAGAAAACCTAATACAGACGAACTTGGCTTAGAGCAAGTTGGTATTGAATTAGGCGAACGCGGTATCATTAAAACAGATAAACAATGCCGTACAACTGTAAGCAATATCTTTGCTATCGGTGATGTTGTATCTGGTCCTCCATTAGCTCATAAAGCTTCTTATGAAGGTAAAATTGCAGCTGAGGTTATTGCTGGACATAACTCAGAAATCGACTATTTAGGAATTCCTGCAGTTGTATTCTCTGAGCCAGAATTAGCTACAGTTGGTCACACAGAAGCTTCAGCTAAAGAAGCTGGTATCGAAGTGAAAGCTGCTAAATTCCCATTTGCAGCAAACGGACGTGCGTTAGCACTTAATGATGCTGAAGGTTTTATGAAGCTTGTTACACGTAAAGAAGATGGTCTTGTAATCGGTGCTCAAATCGCTGGTCCAAGCGCATCTGATATGATTGCTGAATTAGGTTTAGCTATCGAAGCTGGAATGACAGCTGAAGATTTAGCTATGACTATCCATGCTCATCCAACTTTAGGTGAGGTAACAATGGAAGCAGCGGAAGTTGCAATTGGTAACCCAATTCATATCTTACGTTAATGACAAAAAGAAGTCCTCGAATGAGGGCTTTTTTTTGTCATTAAAAAGAATGGAATCTCTTAATTTTATACTTTTTTAATATAGTCAGCTATATTTATCCAGCCTTATTACTGTTTTTTTGAAGAAAATAATTATAAAATAAAACAAAAGATTGATACATATACTAGTATTAATCGTTATGTTTGAGGAAGGGTGGTGGTTTTTCTTGAAGATTTATACAGCAATTTTATTTCAACTAATCATTTGGAGTGGCTTTTCGATAATTGAATGGTTATCAAGACATGATTTAATCCTTTATAAAGTGTTTATGTTTGGGGTGTTCTTTTATTTAGCGATTATCATTGGAAATACAATCATAAAGTCAACAAGAAAAACGATGCTAGCCACGATGATCAGTTTAGCTATATACGGCTCCTTCCATTTAATTATGACGATTATTTCTGTAGTCTAAAAGAAACGATATAACATCCTATGATAAAGGCATTGATAAGCTTTTTCTCTGTATAATTTGAACTTACTTTCTTGGGAAAAGAAGAAGAAAGCGAGAGTTCTGTTACTGTTAGGGCTGGAAAAGAAGCGAAAAGGGACTAGAGAAGCGAACTCTGTTACCATAGCCATTTCCTTATAAATAAAACGCAAACACAGCACAAAAAAATGCCCTTGTACAAGCAAAGGCATTTTATTCAAAACCATGCAACTACTTATTGTCTCCGTTTTGATGGTATTTTACCAAAATAGCTTTTAAGAACTGTGAAGATAGATAGTACTAATATGAAAAATACAAGCGAGCTAAAAATAAACGAAACTGGATGAAAAATAGTTTTTGTTTGAATCGGAGACTCGAATAAAACTTCTAATGGATATGCATTCGATGAAGCTGGTAACAGCTTTTGTTGTTCTGCAAATGGGATTGGACCTCCAAAACGGAAGGATTGTTCTAATTGTTCTGGTTTTTGTTCTACGTAATTTTTAAAGATAAACGGGGTTGCAAGACTAATTAGTAAACTTATAATCGTCATAACTATATATTTTTTCAAAAAAGAAAACTCCAATCTTTTCTTACCTACTATAGATATTAATGTTTAGCATTCATTTATATCCAAATAGAAGACAGGAATACCTTCATTTGGCATTCCTGTTAACAAAGCACTATTATCTTATCGCACGATGCTCTTTAATAACGCGAAGCTTTTTGAAATCGTAATCCTCAGGCCCCTGAACAGGCAATCCTGCTTCCATATTTCTTTTTATATAGGCAAGGTTATCTTCTGTAATAATTTCGCCAGGAATGAAAATAGGGATTCCTGGAGGGTATACCATAATAAACTCCGCAATTACTCTTCCAACTGAATCATCAAAATTGATTAATTCTGTCTCTGAATAGAAAGCATCTCTCGGTGTTAGTGCTAATAGAGGGATGTTAGGCAGCATCACTCGTGCCTCCACTTTAGAGGCTTTATCTTTTCGTTCTTCAGCAAGAGCTTTCAAGGCATCAATTAAAATATTTGCCTCTCTTTCTGAATCTCCAGGTGTAATAATACACAGGATATTATACAAATCAGACATTTCCACTTCTATACGATAATTTTTACGAAGCCACTCTTCTGCATCATGGCCTGTTAAGCCAAGATCTTTCACAGAAATAATTAGTTTTGTCGGGTCATAATCAAAAGCAGAGTCTGATTCAAGAATCTCTTCTCCGACACAATATAGGTGTTCAATGTCATTAATTTGTCTTCGAATGTATTGTGCAAGATTAATCGTTTTATCGATCAATTCTTTTCCTTCTGTTGCAAGACGCTTTCTCGCAACATCTAGTGATGCGAGCAACAGATAGGAAGTGCTAGTTGTTGTCAGCATACTTAGAATAGATTGTACACGCTTGTAGCTGATTAGGTCGCCTCTCATATTTAAAATTGAGCTTTGTGTCATAGAACCACCAAGTTTATGTACACTAGTTGCTGCGATATCTGCACCTGCTTGCATCGCAGACATCGGCAGATCCTCGTGAAAATGAATATGGACCCCATGTGCTTCATCCACAAGAACAGGAATATTGTAGGAATGAGCTAAATCCACAATCGTTTTTAAATCAGCTGAAATGCCAAAATAAGTTGGATTAATAACTAGTAGTCCTTTCGCATCTGGATGAAGGTCTAAAGCATGCTGAACAGACTCAATCGTGATTCCGTGAGAAATACCAAGGTTTTTATCTACTTCTGGATGGATAAAAATTGGAATCGCTCCGGCAAATATAATCGCAGACATAACAGATTTATGAACGTTTCTTGGAACAATAATTTTATCTCCTGGGCCACAAACACTCATAATCATTGTCATGATAGCACCACTTGTGCCTTGAACGGAAAAGAAAGTATGATCTGCTCCAAACGCTTCAGCAGCGAGTTGTTGGGCGTGTTTAATCATCCCTTTTGGATAATGAAGATCATCAAGTGGACCAATATTAATGAGGTCTATCGAAAGGGCGTTTTCTCCGATAAAGTTTCTAAATTCTGGATCCATTCCATTCCCTTTTTTATGCCCGGGTATATGAAATTGTATCGGATCCTTTTTAACATGTTCCAATAATCCGTGGTATAACGGTGTTTCGTGTTGTGACAATTTATTACCACACCTCTTTATTAAGTATTTTTATGCAAACATTAGCGAACTTTATTGAAATTTCTTATGTACATGCCAGAAATTTTATTGTACCTATTTGTCGCCATTTTGTCTTAAATTTCGTTACTCTTAACAAGTTTTACCCTAATCTCAAATTATAAAAATCATAAAACAAAAGAATTATAGCATTTTTTATTTTCTTTGCATACAATTAGTTTTTACTATATAGAAAAGAATTAGTTTTTTACATTCGTTTTAAGGCTTATGGAGGGACAAGTTTTACTTTCTTGGCTACTTAAATTACAATAGTTTTTATCTGAAAAAAACTTTAAACAATAGGATGTGGAATAATGGATTATCAATATCCGATCGATATCGATTGGTCAACAGATGAAATTATTACGGTAGTTAAATTTTTTGAATGCATTGAGAAAGCCTATGAAAAAGGAGTAGAGAAGGCGGAATTAATGGAACAATACCGTGCCTTTAAAATAATTGTACCAGGAAAAGCGCAAGAAAAGAAAGTTTGTGATGAATTTGAAGAAGTAAGTGGATATTCTACTTATCGAACAATCAAAAAGGCGAAAGAAGCTGCGGATGGTAGTAGAATAAAGATGGCATAGGAATAAAGGCTGTTTGTAAAAGAAAATTACCATTTAATACAAAAAAACACTCTTGATATGAGTTTAGTGTTATGACGCTAATAGGGTGCAAATTTTTTATCCTTTCAGCAATAATACTCTATCTGATTTGCCTACAACAGATAGAAGGGTTGTTTGCAGTTGATGAAATGGTGAGAGGAATGCAATTAGATTGATTCTATAGTAGACAAAAAAACTTGGGATTCCCAAGTTTTTTTGTACTAGTCTTATACCGTCATTGGGCTGTCAGCTTTTATATTCCATTGATAATTTATAAATTGGAATTAATGTATCATATGTTTGTTCAATTAATGAGAGTAATGCTTCCCCATCTGAAAGGATAGAATCACCGACTGGGATTTGCTGTCCAACTAAAAATTCAGCTTTTTTCACATCACGGAATCTTGTTAAAGCAGCTTTTAAATCGGCGTCTTTTATTTTTAAGGCCTCTTTTTTCATATGATCCATGGAAAGGAAATAATCCTTTGGCAGAGTTGATTGTAATAGCTCGTAATTTGCTAAAAAGCCTTCTGCGATTTCCTTCTTTTTTGGAAGCTCATATATATAAGCTAGCCAAATAAAGACATGGTCATCAAATAAACCAACTTGGAAATGTGGATGTTGTTTATATCCACGCTTATTACTAGCAATGGCAAGCCATGTATCCTTTGGTGGATTAACGGTACGTCTTGCGTGTTTTGCAATATGTAGGAACATTTCCATTCCCAGTTTTCCAGAAAGCTGCTCAGTAAGCTCTGTACCAATTTCGCGGAATTTCGGCTGAATTCTATCTTGGATTGCTTCCATTCGTAAGTCGAGACCTTCAATCGTAAATGTGTCAAAATCATTTTGTGTAAAACCAGTGAACGACATTATTTCTTATCTCCTTTTTAGTTTATCTGCTATGTTTCCGGGTAAATAGTGTATATAAAATCAAGTAAGCTATCTAGTCATTTACTTGCATTTTCATCCTTTAGATAAGCTTTTCGCAAATATTGTAGCATACATAAAAAATATTATGAAGAAATATGGATTGCACTAGGTTATGGCACAAAAAAGGAGCAAGCTAATTGGTTTCCACATAATATATAAGAAATCAACAGAAATGCAAGTCGATGAAAGGGGTGTACTGTCAGTGAAACAATTGATGAATTTAGCGAAGAAAATGGAAGTGGAAAAGGAAAAAAAGGCCGTTCTTCGTCTAGAAATGGATTATGAATTGGCTACCTTATTCGATGCAATCAATGAAAAGGATGAAAAACAAAAAAAATTAAGTAAGCAAAAACTAGAAAGAATTAGGCAGGAACTTCTAAGACTTAAAGCGTTATAATGAATGAATAGGTAGTTAGATAATCATGCAGCTGACTCTATAGGAAGTAATCTTGAATTCCTATAGAGTCAGCTGCATGATTTTTTGTTCAGCATTTTTGGGGGAAGTATTATGAAGGGATCTGTTTAATTGTAACAGGCTTTATTTAAAAATAGCTATTCCATAAGAACTGCAATTCATTGAATTTTCTTATTTTATGATACTATATAGTATAAGGATGGATTTTTTTGAAGTATGTTTAGGGATTATATTAGCTAAAATATAGTAAGCGCTGGAAAAAAAGAATGTAAAGAAGGTTGAGAAGATGACAAATTGGCTTGAAATCGATAAGTATGCAAAAGAATGGATAAAAGAGGCAGGAGATAGAATCATCAAGTCTTTTTCGTCCGAGCTCATTATTCAAACAAAATCTAATAAAAATGATTTAGTCACGCAAATAGACAAGGGGACAGAAGAGTTTTTGATAAATAAAATCAATGAAGTTTTTCCCTTTCATCGAATCTTAGGAGAAGAGGGAGTAAGTGAATCTTTAGAAGATTTAAAAGGAATTGTCTGGATTATTGACCCAATCGATGGAACGATGAATTTTGTTCATATGCAGCGGGATTTTGCGATTTCAATCGGTATTTATGAGGATGGAATTGGGAAAATCGGCTTAATTTATGATGTGGTAGCAGATGAACTATACCATGTTCAAAAGGGGAATGGTGTATTTATGAATGATACAAAGCTATTGCCTTTAAAGGACACTGCTGTTGACGAGGCTATTATTGGATTAAACGCCACATGGGTTACAAAAAATAAACGAATTGATCCGAGCCTATTAGAACCACTTGTAAGAGAATCTAGGGGTACTAGATCTTTTGGATCTGCTTGTTTAGAACTAGCATATATCGCTGCTGGTCGAATGGATGCTTATTTAACATTAAGGTTATCACCATGGGATTATGCAGCAGGGAAGATAATGGTAGAAGAGCTTGGGGGCAAGGTGACAACCTTAAGAAATGAACCTCTCGATTTATTAACACAACAATCCTTTTTTGCTTCTAAGCCTGGATTACACGATGAAATTCTCCAAAAGTATTTAAAGGATGGAAACTGGTAAAAGTTAACCATGCTGTTTTTCCGTTACTCTTTGCATTTTCTTTTTCTTATGGGATTTTAGGGACCAAATGCCGCAAAATAAGAAAAAACATATAAGTGTGCCAAGTAACGTTTTTTCAAGAATACATATACCAATGCCAATAAAACTTGAAATTCCATAGGTGTTGTAGTAAAAAAATGGATATTTATCAAAATTCATGTTTTTCTTCCTTTATTATGGTGTATATTAATCGGAAATAATAGCGTATGATAATCTTAAAATCATCCCACAGCGAAATGATGTGGGTTTTTTTATCGCTGTTCCCCTTCTATAATACTATGGGATGGATTGGAAAGAACAGAAATATTGTAAAGAAATTGATAATATATAGGATAATGGGTGGGTAAATAAAATATTTTTTGGAAATAACGTTTACATTCAGTAATTTTTATAAAAGCTTTTAGGTTTCTGAAGAATTATGTGATATAATGACTCAGTTATAATATTATTAAACAAATAAGTTGAATCCAGATAGACATATTTAGGTAGGAGTGAAATTTTTGAAAATTAGAGAAGATATTCGTAATATTGCTATTATTGCTCACGTTGACCATGGTAAAACAACTTTGGTTGATCAGCTGTTAAAACAATCCGGCACATTCCGTACAAACGAACATGTGGAAGAACGTGCAATGGATTCCAATGATTTAGAAAGAGAACGTGGAATAACAATATTAGCGAAAAATACTGCTATTCAATATAAAGATAAACGTATTAATATCCTAGACACACCTGGACATGCTGACTTCGGTGGAGAAGTAGAACGTATCATGAAAATGGTTGATGGTGTATTACTTGTTGTTGATGCATATGAAGGTTGTATGCCTCAAACACGTTTCGTATTGAAAAAAGCATTAGAGCAAAACTTAACTCCAATTGTAGTAGTTAATAAAATCGACCGTGATTTTGCTCGTCCTGCTGAAGTAATTGATGAAGTACTAGATTTATTTATTGAATTAGATGCAACAGAAGAGCAATTAGAATTCCCTGTTATCTATGCATCAGCTATTAATGGTACAGCTAGCACAAACCCTGAAAAACAAGATGAGAACATGCAATCATTATATGATGCAATTGTGGATCATATTCCAGCACCAGTTGATAATCGTGAAGAACCTTTACAATTCCAAGTTGCACTTTTAGATTACAATGACTATGTTGGAAGAATTGGTATCGGTCGTGTATTCCGCGGTACGATGAAAGTTGGTCAGCAAGTAGCCTTAATGAAATTAGATGGAACAGTTAAGCAGTTCCGTGTAACAAAAATCTTTGGTTTCTTCGGATTGAAACGTCAAGAAATTGAAGAAGCATATGCTGGAGATTTGATCGCAGTATCAGGAATGGAAGATATAAACGTTGGTGAAACAGTATGTCCATTCGAACATCAAGAGGCACTTCCAGTATTACGTATCGACGAGCCAACTCTTCAAATGACATTCTTAGTTAATAACTCTCCTTTCGCAGGAAAAGAAGGTAAATATTTAACTTCAAGAAAAATTGAAGAAAGATTACGTGCACAATTAGAGACAGATGTAAGTTTACGTGTTGAAAATACAGATTCTCCAGATGCTTGGACTGTATCAGGACGTGGAGAGCTTCATTTATCTATCTTGATTGAAAATATGCGTCGTGAAGGTTATGAGCTTCAAGTTTCAAAACCAGAAGTTATTGTTAAAACGGTTGATGGTGTTCGTTGTGAGCCAATCGAACGTGTACAAATCGATGTTCCTGAAGAGCATACAGGTTCTGTTATGGAATCTATCGGTGCTCGTAAAGGTGAAATGTTAGATATGATCAACAATGGTAACGGACAAGTTCGTTTAATCTTTAACGTACCTGCTCGTGGACTAATTGGTTATACAACTGAATTCTTAACATTAACACGAGGTTATGGTATCATCAACCATACATTCGATAGCTATCAACCAATGGCATCAGGCCAAGTTGGTGGACGTCGCCAAGGTGTATTAGTAAGTATGGAATCTGGAAAATCATCTACTTATGGAATTATGCAAGTAGAAGACCGCGGAATTATCTTTGTAGAAGCTGGAACTGAAATTTATGAGGGTATGATTGTTGGTGAGCATACACGTGAAAATGACATTACTGTTAATATCACAAAAGTAAAACAAGCAACAAACATCCGTTCAGCAAACAAAGACCAAACAGCAACAATGAAAAAACCAAGAATTATGACACTAGAGGAATCTTTAGAGTACTTAAATGATGATGAGTATTGTGAAGTAACTCCTGAATCCATTCGTTTACGTAAAAAAATCTTAAATAAAGCAGAACGTGAAAGAGCTGGCAAGAAGAAAAAATCTGCTGAATAATAATAGTTAAAAGGAGTCATCGGTTGATGGCTTCTTTTTTTTGAGTTTATTTTTGTGTGGTAGGAAGTGAAAGTACCTGTTTTGTTCTATCAGTACCTGATTGGAAGGAAGTGAGGGGAAAAAGTAACAGAGAAGCCTTATCAGTGCCCGTGGACAAGAAAAATAGAGCGAAAGGTAACAGAGAAGCCTTATCAGTGCCCGTGGACAAGAAAAAGCAAAGCGAAAGGTAACAGAGGAGCCTCGCCCCATGGAAAGCGAAGTGTATTCAGGCTGCGGATAATAACACCATCTTTACTGAAACAGCCTTTATAAACCAATATAAACCCGAACAATCATATCTATCGTATGGTTGTTCGGGTTTGTTTGTGGCTGGAATATTTATGTCCCAGCCTCTTTATAAAAATAATATAGCTTGTCTACTTACCAATCATCTTCTTGCGATTTATTTTGATATAGAACAAAGTTGCCAGAATCGATTCTTTTCTTTGTATTTTCTGCAATTCTATCTTCACACTCTTTACACATATAGGTATGAATTGGTCTGTTTCTCAGTCGCTTTGCCTGAAAAGAGTTTTCTTCTATATCTTCAATTTTATCGCATATCACACATTGTACTTTCACTAACTGCACCTCTAATCATATAAGTCTCGGGTAAAAATAGATTATAGGCACATTATAATATATAACTGTATAGAAAATCGAATTTTAATCTCTTATATGATTATTTGATTGTTCATCTTGATCTTTTTTCAGTTCTTTTTCTTCCCCTTCATTCAATTTTTCATTCGGCTTTTTCATATCTCTATCTGGCTCATTTTTAATCATATCAGCAGGTACTTCAGGGATAAGTCTTCCGCTAATATCAGCTAATTCATTGAAAATTCCTTGGATTGGCTTCCCATTTTGTATATCTTCGCCAATTTCTTTTAGTCTTGCATTCATATCTGGATCAGCAATAATGATAGCATTTGCACCATCAGGATCGTTCTCTAAGCTTTCAGCAACTGCATATTTGATGGAACCTACTTCTGAACGATCTAAGTCAGCATTGATATCGACTCCAACAAGGGCGTATTTACCGATGACCACTGCTGTTGCATCATTGACATTCTCAATACTAGTTGCAAGGGTTACGAGCCTTTTAGCGATGTCCTGGCCAGTTTTACGGTCAACTTCCTCGATAGTAGAATTTTTAACATTTGTTACATGAGGGGTATCATCTCTATTCTCTGATTGTTGGCTATTTTCTACATTATTGTTATTACATCCAGCAAGCAGAAAAAGGATTGCAATTAACAGATATCCTTTTTTCATAAAAATTACCTCCTTTAATATTGAAGAATAACTTCTAAAAGTGTGCATTTACACCTAATTTGCAGGTGGAAATGAGCATTTTCATGTTTTTTTATACTTCTTCTCTCTTTATTGTGCAAAATATCTTCTATCTTTATGCGATAAAACATATATTTTACCAAGGTTCTTTCCGTTACACGGATAGTGCAGCAATATATGACGTTTTAGAGCAGGGGGCATCGGTTTGAGTAAAATTTACGTATTGGATACAAATGTCTTGTTACAGGATCCTTATTCCATTTTTTCTTTTAGTGACAATGATGTAGTAATTCCAGCAGTAGCTTTAGAAGAGGTAGACAGCAAAAAACGGTACATGGATGAAATCGGAAGGAACGCAAGACAAATATCTAGATTGATCGATAACTTAAGAGAAGCAGGAAAGTTGCACGATAAGATTCCTTTGGAGAATGGTGGAACTATACGGATTGAACTAAATCACCGTTCTTTTCATGAGCTACAAGAAATATTTGTGGAAAAAACCAATGATAACCGTATATTAGCAGTCGCAAAAAATTTATCAATAGAAGAAAGCAAAAAAGAAAATGGACGAACCGTTATTTTAGTAAGTAAAGATACACTAGTTCGTGTGAAAGCAGATGCAATTGGGCTTATAAGTGAGGATTTCTTAAGTGACCGAGTGGTTGAAAATGAGCATTTGTATACGGGTTTTATGGATGTACAAGTAACGATAGAGGTATTAAATAGCTTTTATGAGAATGGACAACTGCCTATAGCTGAAATTGGTAATGGAATATACTATCCAAATCAGTTTCTTATCTTAAAGGATGTTCTAGGATCTTCATCTTCTGCTTTAGCAATGGTCGATTCATCGAGGAAATATGTCAAAAAGCTAGTTTTTGATCACGAGCATATTTGGGGAATTCGCCCAAGAAATGTTCAGCAAACGATGGCGATTGAAATGTTATTAAAGAAAGACATGCCTTTAGTTACGCTAATAGGAAAAGCTGGAACAGGAAAAACGTTATTGGCATTGGCATCTGGATTGATGCAAACAGAAGATTTTGGGGATTATAAAAAATTATTAGTGGCAAGACCGATCGTACCGATGGGGAAGGATTTAGGCTTCCTTCCGGGAGAGAAGGAAGAAAAATTAAGGCCGTGGATGCAGCCGATATTCGATAATCTTGAGTATTTGTTTAATACAAAGAAACCTGGGGAATTAGAAGCAATTCTTGCAGGAATGGGATCAATTGAAGTGGAGGCATTAACGTATATTAGGGGAAGAAGTATTCCTGATCAATTTATTATTATTGACGAAGCACAAAACTTAACGAAGCATGAAGTGAAAACGATTTTAACAAGAGTAGGAGAAGGTAGTAAGATCGTTTTAATGGGAGACCCAGAACAAATCGACCATCCATATTTAGATGCTTTTAATAATGGGTTAAGCTATGTGGTAGAACGGTTTAAAGACCAACCAATCGCTGGCCATGTTAAATTAGTCAAAGGTGAGAGATCGTCTCTAGCACAATTGGCTGCAGATTTATTATAAAGTTTAGCCTTTTAGCACTGTTTACGCCATCTAGCAATTGCTAGATGGCGTATGTGTGGATGGATGCTCCATTATGTAATTTTAAATGCTTTGACATTTTTGATAGGAGTTTGTTCTTTGGCTTTTGTATTGTCAAAAATATGTACAGGGCCATCTTCTGTAAGCGGTTTTCCTTTTACGCAAAATAATAAGAACATCGAATCGATTTCTTCTAGAGGAATTGTATATTCTTCGTCTTCGGTTGTGATTACCAGATTTGTTGCTACTTCCTTTGGTTCAGCATTTTTTATAAAGGGAGCTAAAGGCATATAGAAGGTACCAGTTAGCATTTCTACTTTTTTATAGGTTTTTGTGGATTGCACTGGGACTTTTGCACCTTCTGTAATCTCTTGATCCCAGTGCTTGGATGCTTCTTTTGTATACGCTTCTAATTCATCCTTTACTTCCGCTGGCGCAAATACTGACTCAGCTGTTTGTTTACGATCATCAAATATCCATACAGTAGGATCAATGGTAATCGGAAAATTTACTAATCCGGTAACTTGAATAATAGTATTCATTAAAATCTCCTCCTTATTCGCTATTCTTTGATTGTATAAAAATTCTGCAAATTAATGAGGACTTGAACATTTTTTAATTAGCAGACTAAAAACAATGTTAATTTAAGTATAGCTTCTTCTTGTCTTTCTGTCATTTAGAAGGTTAGAAACGAAACTTTTAGATTTTTTTAGGGGGATTGTTCTTGCAATTTTTCTAGGTTGAGTTTAAACTTTATAGATAGGATAATCGCTCGGAAACGGGGGGATAGGATTGACTTCTGAAATGATTATTAATCATAAAGAAAAAGCAAATGAGCTATTGAAAGCTGATGCTGAAAAGATATTAAAACTAATTAAAGTTCAGATGGATAATTTAACAATGCCTCAATGTCCTCTATATGAAGAGGTATTGGATACGCAAATGTATGGATTGTCTAAAGAGATAGATTTTGCTATTCGATTAGGATTAGTAGAAGAGCAGGTTGGCAAGAAGATTTTAGATGAATTGGAAAAAGAATTATCAAATTTGCATGAAGCATCTATAAGAAAATAAAAAGTAAACTCAAACAAAAGCATTCATTGTTTGAGTTTTTTTAGTGGTAAGGTGTATTATTCTAAAATAAGGGAATTACATACGAAAAAGGATTATTTTAAGATAGATATTAAAAAAGTTTATGCCCAATATTTTAAGAGAATGAATAGAAGTTTATCCTTTTCAGCAGGAAATAGATAAGAGACAACGAATACTCTAAATGAGGAGAATGAATAAGGGATGCGGTTGAATGGTAAAGAAGATATTAAAATCGTATGATTATACAATTATTATAGCAATGGTGCTGTTAATTTTATTTGGGTTAATCATGATCTATAGTGCGAGCATGGTTTCAGCAGTCCAATATTACGGACAAGATAGTAGTGATTTTTATTATAAGAAGCAGATTAAGAATATTATAGTTGCGGGTGCCGCATTTATTATTGTCGCAATTTTTCCATACAAAGCCCTATTAAGCAATAAAATATTAGTGCCAATGGTATTTGGGTCTATTTTTTTCTTAGGTGGAATATTTTTGTTCGGTAGTGTTTATGGAAATGCGCAAAGTTGGTATAAAATTGGAACCTCAAGTCTTCAGCCGGCAGAGTTTGTTAAATTATCTGTGATCATTTATTTATCGGCTATCTATTCAAAAAAGCAGTCTTATATAAATGAATTTAATAGGGGAGTTGTCCCGCCGCTAGCCTATTTAGTTATTGTTTGTGCTTTAGTTATGGTTCAACCGGATTTTGGGACAGCTGTTATCATTCTTATGATTGGTGCAACAATTATTCTTTGTTCAGGAATGAATTGGAAGAATTTATCGAAGCTGATGCTTATTGGATTATCGTTTTTACTATTATTTCTTCTTTGCATGCAATTGGCTGGCAAAAGTATGTTTACCGAGAAGCAAATGGCGAGAATATTTGTGTTTATGGATTCCCCATTTGGCGAAGATGTTGTGCAAGATTCTGGTTATCATATGAGTAACTCACTCATTGCGATTGGCTCTGGTGGTCTTAAAGGAGTAGGATTGGGACAAGGGGTGCAAAAGCTTGGCTATTTAACAGATGGTCACACGGATTTTATCATGGCAGTAATAGCGGAGGAATTAGGGATTTTTGGTGTAGGCTTTGTTGTATTAGGACTAAGCTATATAGTTTTACGAGGAATTTATACGGGCTTAAAGTGTAAAGATCCTTTTGGAAGCTTACTAGCGATAGGGATTTCGAGTATGATAGGGATTCAAGCATTTATTAACATCGGTGGGGTTTCTGGATTAATCCCATTAACCGGTGTGCCAGTACCTTTTGTAAGTTATGGTGGGTCATCCTTGTTGCAATTATCAATTGGAATGGGAATTTTAGTGAATGTTTCCATGTTTGTAAAATATGAGAGGGTCTATAAAACAAAAGATGAGGAAATTGCTGATATTCCACAGGCGAATCAAGCTACTTCTCCATTTGTTCGAACAAACCGACCTTTTTAACAACAAGCTTTACGAAAACAGACTAATTAATAGATTCGAGAAGATAGCACTAAGTAGCGGTGCTATTTTTTTATTCCTAAGTCTTGTACATGTCATAATTAAAGTAAAGGTTAATTGATTTGCTTCCTTGTAAAAAAAAGCTATAATAAATAGAGTGTCTTTAATTCGTAAAACGCTTTCGAAGCGTTTATATGAAATGTTGATTTTTTCCAATGATGTGAAAACTGAAGTTTTTTCAAAAAAAGAGAGAAATCTCAGTGGAAATATGTTTTAATAGCAAAAGAGTCTTTTTTAACATTACTATATTGTTAAATGTGAATAATGACACAAATGGAAATGAACGGTTATTTATATAGTATTTTCTTTTTACTATGTAATAGAAAGGGGAGACATGATCAAATGGCTAATTTTCGTGCATATTCTAATGCCAAATTGACGAATAAGCAATCCGATACAAGTGCATGGAAGGACTTTCTTGCATTAATTAAAATAGGAATTGTGAATTCAAACTTAATCACCGTATTTACAGGTATCTGGCTTGCGATTGTCTTTACGGATGCAAAGTTTTTAGAGCAAATTGATATCGTTTTATATACTTTGATTGGCTCAGGATTAATCATTGCTGGGTCCTGTGTTTTAAATAATTTTATTGATCGTGATATTGATCCATTAATGGAAAGAACAAAGGCAAGACCGACTGTAACAGGAAAAGCAAAGCCTACAAATGTTGCCGTTTTAGGTTTTGGTTTTCTACTAATTGGTACTTTGTTTTTATTGTTAACTACTATCACTGCAACTGTTATTGCTTTAGTGGGAGCATTTAGCTATGTTGTGATTTATACAATGTGGTCTAAGCGTAGACTTGTGTCAAATACCGTTATTGGTAGTTTTTCGGGAGCAGTTCCTCCACTAATTGGATGGGCCGCAATTGATCCTGGACTTGATGTTATTGCTTGGAGCCTATTTTTAATTATGTTTGTCTGGCAGCCACCGCATTTTTATTCTTTGGCAATTAGAAGAGTCGAAGAGTATCGATCAGCAGGGATTCCGATGTTACCTGTTGTTAAAGGGTTTGAAGTAACAAAGAAGCATACGTATGTTTGGATTGTTGCATTATTCCCACTACCATTTTTGTTATATCAACTTGGAATCCCATTTTTAATTTTAGCAACGTTACTAAATATCGGATGGATTATTACTGGAATCCGAGCAAGTAAAAAGCAAGATGAATATAAATGGGCTACATCAATGTTCATCTATTCAATTCAATATTTAACCATACTTTTTGTTTCAATGGTGGTATTTACATTATTCTAAAGAAGGAATACGTTTTTAGGGGAAAGCGAATCCAGGAGAATAATCATTCGTTTTAATAGAAATAAAGGGAATTTGGGGAGTTAGTTTAACAAAGAGGTAAATACTTTATGGAGTGGGTAGTTTAATGGAATTTACATTACCGATTTTGCCGACAATAAGTACTGCATTTATCGTTTTAAGTGGCGTTTTTGTAGCTATTGGCTGGGGATTAATCAGGAAAAGAAAAAGAAAAGAACATCAGACGGTAATGCTTATTGCGGCTATTTTTGCAGTTATCTTTTTTGTCATATACGCATCAAGAACAATTTTTATTGGTAACACATCTTTTGGGGGACCAGATGATATTAAGATTTATTATACGATTTTCCTAATATTTCATATCACACTGGCAACAATAGGAGCAGTGCTAGGAATTATCATGTTGTATACAGGTTATAAAAAACAATATGCGAAACATCGTAAATTAGGTCCAATGACAAGTATTATCTGGTTTATTACAGCCATTACAGGAACAGCCGTCTATTTACTTCTCTATGTTTTCTATCATGGTGGAGAAACAACGTCTGTTATAAAGGCGATATTAGGCTTTTAAATGAATAAAAGACGAGCCTGGGACATAAGTATTCCAGCAAGATAAACCCAAACAATTATACGAAGATGCCAAGGGATAATTCGTATAATCGTTTTGGGTTTTTTTAACCGTTTTTTTTAAGATGTTCCATGAAGTTTGTTGCTTTTACCCGCAGCCTGAATGATATGCTCCTACATGGTCTCGGACTTTCTCGCAGCTCCCATAGGAGTCAAGCTGCCACCTCTCCAAACCAACATATTTTCACTTTCAAAGCTCAAAATCCTAGTTGAATTTAGATTAAACATACTTTTTCAGTGAACCACCGGCGAATGGAGTGTCTGTAGCGCAATGGAACGACTAGTTCTTACACTTAACTATATTTAAAAACACAATAGTTATTATTAGTAAACTAGGGATTATTCGCCTTTGCAGATCTTCTAGTTAGTTATGTCCCAGCCTCCTTCAGACTGAAGACAAACTCCTGAAAACGAGAGAGCTTTGTTTTCAGTTTTTTAATCTTCTTCTAATGCAAGATAGTGCTTTTGTTCACCTTATTCTACCAAATCTCTTCGTTCTCAAAATGCGAGACTAATGCTTCTAGCGAAATAGAAGCATTTTTGCTGTTTTTAAATGAGTTTCCTTGCTTGTAGAGGAAGAAATCCAAAACTACTTATTCTATTAAAATTATTTAAAGTAAGTTATACTATTTAGTAAGAATGCAACATATATTAATAGAACAATGCTAGAGAGGGGGAAATCCTCTGAAAATTTTATTAAGAACTGTCGTAATTATTGCAGTATTATCAGCGATTGGATTCTATTTTAGTATAACAGATGATAAGGACCAGCCAGATGTACTAGTTGAAAATGGTGATAATCCAACAAAAGTAGAGGATAATCTCAAAGAAGCAAAAGAAAATACGCAAATTCTTCCAGCTCCTAAAGAAGGATTAGGGAGTTTGATTGGTAAAAGTGCAAGTGAACTAAAAGAGAAGTATGGAGAACCAGCTAGAATCGATCCGTCAGCATATGAATACGATTGGTGGATATATAATAAGAATGATACTGAGTATTTTCAAGTGGGAATTCTAAATGACAAAGTGGTGACTGTCTATGCGATTGGTAGTGCTGTGAATATTAATCCTTATAAAATCGGACAAGAAGTTGGAGATATTTATACGATGACACCAATTGAAACGAATATTAGCTTCAATTATGAAAATTCTTCATACCGATTCGAATTATCGGAGGACGAAATAAATAACCGCCCATTAATTCAAATAGGAGATTATTATGCACAGCTATACTTTGATAAATTTAATGGCACTTTATCAAGTATTCGTTACATGGATGCACGAACGTTACTTCATTTAAGACCTTACGAATTAGTTTATCGAGGAGAACTATTAGAAACAGAGAATAGTGTAGAAGATAGTGAAGCAATTCAAGAGGGCAATGAAAAGCAAATATTAGATATGACGAATGTGTTAAGAAAAAGATTTGAATTAAATACAGTGGAATGGGATCAACCAACTGCCGAAGTGGCATTAGGCCATAGTAAAGATATGTTTGAAACTGAGGATTTTTCCCATACGTCAGAGAAGTATGGAGATCTAGAGGATCGTTTAAAGGCAGGAGACGTATTTTATCAAGTTGCTGGAGAGAATATCGCAGCAGGTTATGCGGATGCCCCGGCAGTAATCGAAGGCTGGCTAAATAGTAAAGGTCATCGAGAGTGTTTATTGAATGAGAAATTTACTCATCTTGGAGTAGGCGTATTTGATAAATACTATACACAGAATTTTATTGAAAAATGGTAAAAAAGATATTATTAAAAAAGCTGTCGACCACAGTTGTGGAGTTGGTTGGCAGCTTTTTTGTATTCGAATAAAATTTGCAGGATGATAGTATAGAGGATTTGAAAGGAATGCACACTTTCTAAAATGCATCATAAAGTAATATAGGCAGATGTATCAAATTAGAGGTGAAATAACGATGGCTAATAAAGAACTTCATCCTTCTGTAGAAGAATTTAAAGCATTTGTGAAAGCAAATCCAAAAATATTGAAAGAAGCGAGAAGTGGGAAGGTGACATTACAAGAGTTATATGAGGATTGGTATTTATTAGGTCCTGATGATGCAAGATGGGACGGATTACGAGTTGGTGCTTCTGAAGCTTCTACAAAAAAGGAGGATGAGACAACATCTAATCGAACCGTCTGGATGTCTACTATTGTTGATACGTTAAAAAACATGGATCAAAATCAAATACAGGGATACTTAGCAAACTTAAATCAAGCTTTAGGAACTATACAAGGTGTGATTACTCAATTTTCCCCGAATAGTGGTTCTAGTGGATCATCTGCGCCAACAGAACAAAAACCTTCTGGCCCATTTTCTTTTAGAAAAGATTAAATAGGAGGAAGCATATGAGACAGAGTATTAAAGAATATATTGCGCAGAATCCGGAATTGCAACAATTTATAAGAGAACAGCCACAATGGTATAGAGAACTAAGCAGAAATCCAAATCAATTAGAAACTTTTGAGATAGCATCTCTCCATTATTATAAGAAAACCATTCCAGATCATGTACAAAAATTTACAAACGGTGTTCAAATGGCTTCCATGATGGTTAGCATGTTTCAAGCAATGAACGCCCAATCTTAATTCTTTAGGATAAATATTATTTAGAGTAAAAAAAGCATGAATGGTAATACTAACCTAAATGAAAATTCATTAAAAATTACCAGGAGTGTTTACTTTGAAAAAAATCCGAATGATTTGTATTCCTGCTTTTCTCCTTTTAGCTGGATGTGGAGATGATGTACCAGATCCAGAAGTAAAGACCAATAAAGAAGCTGCTACTCATTCTTCCATTCCTACTACAGCTGATGTACAAGCCTCTTTTTCCAATACAGCAAATGAAGGATTTGATGTTCATCATATCGTTAAAGGAAATAAAGTATTCGTGGAATGTAAAGTGAAAGACTATTCTTTCAGAGAAGATAGCACGGGGAAATTAGGTAAAATCGTTTTGGAGATAAACGGTGAGCAGAAAGAATATTCTTCTGCTGCATTTGTGATAGAAGGATTAAAAGCAGGAAAACATACAATGACCTTATCTGTTATTGATGTTGCCAGCAAAACAACCAAATTTAAAAAGTCATTTCAAGTAATGATTAAAGAGTAGGTAAGAAAAAGGAAATCTCAAGCCTTTTCTTTCTTCTGACTTTCATGTAGAATAAGAATTGGAGGTGAGCGAATACGTGCTTGCGACAACTGAAATACTCCTTATTCAAGAGGAAGCAGAAGAGATTGCAGAAATGATATTAAAATCAGATGTTGCAGAACAATACCGTATTTGTTTGGCCAATTTACAATCAAATAAGGAAACACAGCAAAAAATTCATTCTTTTAACCAAATGAAAGAGCTATATGAAGAGGTTCAGCGTTTTGGAAAATACCATCCTGAATATAAAAAAGTAATGATGGAAATTAGACAGCTTAAACGCGATATGGATTTAGATGATAATGTGGCAGCATTTAAAGTAGCGGAGAATGGTTTGCAAAAGCTTCTAGATGATGTAAGTGTTATTATCGGTCGTTCTGTTTCTACTTTTATTAAAGTACCAACAGGAAATCCATTTTTTGATGAACTTTCTGGTTGCTCCGGAGGTTGTGGAAGTGGTGGAAGCTGTAGTTGTTCTGCATAATATACTAAGAGGCAATGATCAAAATTTAGGGTCATTGCTTTTTAATTTGAAGTTTTCATCTATTGCTTGTTAGTTTTCTTAAAAACAGATTCCAGCTTTTCTATTTTCTTTGCCTATGCTATTATGATAAATAATGGTATTTAAAGGGGTTAAATTATGCTAGGGCAACGACAAGGAATCATTGTTTGGTTATTTTCACTGAAGCAAGCAAAAATGTTAAGAAGGTATGGAAATGTTCATTTTATTTCCAAAAGATTAAAATATGTTGTACTCTACACGAATCAAAGTGATGTGGAAAGCATAATGGAAAAAATTAATGCTCATTCTTTCGTTAAAAAGGTAGAGCCTTCCTATAAACCATTTTTAAAAGTGGAATTTGAAAATTCGCGGCCAGATAAAGCGAAAGAATATGATTATAAAATGGGGATATAATGAAGGTTTCTCATTGGAATGTTCATTTAAGGGACAATCGATTTTACGCAAATAATTAGTGTTTAATCATATTCATAAAACTCATTTACGGGAAAAAATAAAAAACAGTATTTTATGTTAAGGAAAGGTGAGAACCCACCAAGCCTTCATGAATACTGTTTTTTATTGTAAATAGAAAAGTCAAAAAAAGCCTGCAAGCATATGCCTGCAGGATCCTTCCACGTTCTCATTATTCATAAGAACAGAAGGTAAAGGGAGAGGAGAAACCGGAGGAAGAACTTATGGGGAAACGTAAGTCTTCTCCGCGGTTGGCAACAACATCCTCGAATAGATGCTGTTACTTACATTATCCCCATCCAGTGACCACTTATTCATAAAAATAAATAATTTTTTTAGGAAATCAAAAACTCTAAGCAATCAGGTTTAATTTGTACCGTAGAAAAACTGAGGATATTGTAAGGATTTCCTTATTTGCCTATCCTTTCAAGAGTAAAATTGGTAGATAAAAAGTAAAAAAACCTTAAAATGTTGGCTCTCTAATGGGTTTATGGTAGGATAGGGAAGGTAAAATAACTTAAAGTAAAATAGGGTTGTGGTGATTGAAATGAGAGTTGTCTCCGGTAAGAATAAGGGGATTCCATTGAAGGCGGTTCCTGGTAACTCGACTAGGCCAACTACAGATAAAGTGAAAGAGGCTATCTTTAATATGATAGGTCCTTACTTTCAAGGAGGAGAAGGCCTTGATCTATTTGCTGGGAGCGGCGGACTTGGCATTGAAGCTTTAAGTAGAGGGTTAGATCTTGTTATTTTTGTAGATAAAGAAGGAAAAGCAATACATACGATTAAAGAAAATCTTTCTACATGTAAATTGGACAGCCAAGCAGAGATATTTCGCAATGATGCGAATCGAGCTTTAAAAGCATTGCAAAAAAGAGAAAAAAGATTTGATTATATTTTTCTAGACCCGCCATATAAAAAGCAGCAATTAGAAAATATGTTAACATTTATTGATGAAGCAGATCTGTTGAAGGGTGAAGGAGTCATTGTATGTGAACATGGTTCGGACATTTCTTTACCTGAGGCAGTAAATAGACTTCAACAAGTGAGACATGAAAAATATGGAATAATTGGGATTTCTATTTATTCCTTACAAAATGGTATGGAGGACTAAAAAGATGGCTAGTATAGCAGTTTGCCCAGGTAGTTTTGATCCAATCACTTATGGTCATATTGATATTATTAAAAGGGCTGCTAAAGTATTCGATCACGTATACATATGTGTATTAAATAATTCTGCCAAAAAACCTTTTTTTTCGGTGGATGAAAGATTGGAGCTAATTAGAGAGGTAACGAAAGAGATTAAGAATATCTCCGTATCTTCTTATGAAGGCCTTCTGATTGATTATGCAAAAAGCGTTAATGCAAATGCAATTATTAGAGGGTTACGAGCAGTTTCAGATTTTGAATATGAAATGCAGATTACGTCGATGAACCGTGTTCTATCAGACGATATCGAGACATTTTTTATAATGACAAATAATCAGTATTCTTTCCTAAGCTCCAGCATTGTGAAAGAAGTAAGTAAATATGATGGTGATATTTCAGAGCTTGTTCCGAAGATTGTGAACGATGCATTAAGAGCAAAGTTTCATCATGATGGAAAATAAAGATTTACAAGAAGTGAAACCCTATTAAAAGTAACTAAAAAAGGACATCTTGATAACATCTATTTCTTTTGAGAAGATGTCCTTTTTATAATTAAGAAAGTTTTTTGAATTCTATACGCTTGCGCTTTTCTATTTGTCTAGCTCCGGGCACAGGGGCTAATGGGCTTCGCGCTGTTTCCCTACGATAAGTTAATATCGGCTCAACGTCCGTTCACCGTGTTTCCTTTATCTCAGGAAAGTCGCTCCTAGCCCACACGCCCCTAACCGGGAGCTCTCCGCTTTTCTTATAATTCTCCTCTGGGTGATAATCTTTTTACTAAAATAAAACAATAGACTGTTAAGGAAACAATCGTTACAATTGGTCCCCATGTGCTTATATTTTCAAATACTTGCTGAAAGAAAGCTTCTTCTCTGTTTATACCTGGGATTGCGATAGTAGGAGTATCTTTTGTCAAGAATGTCTTGTAAAAGAAGTCCCATGCGATAAAAGTATAGATGCCAGAAAAGATTGCTTGCATAATTCTCGCTAAGAAAAAAGGCTTAAAACGAATATCTGTCTGAGCAAGAATACTTGCTACCTGTGCCTGTACACTTAATCCGCTAAATCCAAGGATGCAGCTTGTTAAAATCGCTTGGTGCATAAGCGTAGATGTTTCTACATCACTCGTTAATTTACTTCCTAATGTGATTTCAAAAATGCCGGCGATAAAGGGAATCGTTAAATCACCTGAAAAAGTAAACAGCTGGAATACAAATTCTAAAAATTTTGCAAAAAAGGAAGTAATATGTAAGTGAAATAATAAACGATTAATAACGGAAAAAAGAATGATAAAGCCGCCAACCATTAATAAAGATTGAATTGAGGAGGTTACAGCATCTCCCATTAATTTACCAAGTGGACGCTTGTCTTTTAGACGAGTATGATGCAGTTCTCGTAACGCTCTTTTTATGGAGGCTTTTTCTTTTGGATCTTTCGTCTTTTTTTCTGTGTCTTTTCCGTGAAATCTCATAAATAGTCCAACAGTAAAATTGGCTAAGTAATGAGAGAAAGCAAGCAGCAAACCAAGCTTAGGACTATGAAAAAAAGAGGCGGAGACGGCACCGATAATAAACATCGGATTGGAAGCATTAGAGAAAGAAACAAGCCTTTCTGCTTCCGTTCTCGTTAACTGTTTTTCCTCCCGCATTCTCGCAGTTAATTTTGCTCCAGTTGGAAAGCCTGAAACCATCCCCATTGCCCAAACGAATCCCCCTACCCCTGGAACCTTAAAAAGGGGGCGCATAATGGGCTCTAATAAAACTCCAATAAAACGGACAACACCAAACCCTATTAATATCTCAGATAAAATTAGGAAAGGAAGAAGTGAAGGAAAAACAATCGTCCACCAAGTGTTGAGTCCATTTTTTGAAGCGTCAACTGCTACCCCTGGAAAAGAAATCAGGGCAAGAGCCAATAGAGACGCAGATAAAGCAAGTACGATTGTCTTAAATTTTGAGCGTAACAAATTATATTGCTCCCCCTTCGAATATAAATAGTAGGTTTCTATCCCACTCTTAACGGACAGTAAGACTCTCACTCCTTGCTAGTGTAAATTCGAGGAAGATAGGTGGAAGATCAACTTATCCGTAAAGGTCCGATTGGTTCAACTAACCATCAGTAGGGAGGAGGAACCCCCACACTGATGGTTAGTTTCACTTTATTTTCATCTATGAAAGGATGGATTTCTGATCGTATAAAAGGAATACTTGTACACAATCAGCCGGAAGAATATCCCTCTACCAATCAATATACTCATAACCTGAAAAAAAAGACCATAAGATTAATATAGATTGAATTTTGAAAGAATAGGTGAGACGATATGGAACGCCCAAAAATAGGATTAGCGCTAGGTTCAGGTGGAGCGAGGGGATTTGCACATATTGGTGTAATAAAAGTATTGAGAGAAGAGAATATTCCAATAGATTATATAGCAGGCAGCAACATAGGGGCCGTAATGGGCTGCTTGTATGGAGCAAGGTCCGATATTCAGCGCTTAATAACGTTTTCGAAGTTTTTTAAACGGAAATATTATTTGGATTTTACTGTGCCGAAAATGGGCTTTATCGCTGGGAATAGAGTAAAGGAATTAATCCATTTGTTCACCTATGGAAAAAAATTAAAGGATTTGGATATTCCAGTTGCTGTTGTTGCTGCTGATTTATTAACTGGGGAAAAGGTTGTTTTTAGAAAAGGATCTATTGCCAATGCGGTGCGTGCGAGTATATCTATTCCAGGCATATTTGTTCCAGAGAAAATTGATGGGCGCTTACTTGTAGATGGGAGAGTAATTGACCGTGTCCCTGTCTCGGTATTAAAAGAGATGGGAGCAGATATCATTATTGCGGTAGATGTAGCAAAGGTAAATGTAAATGCAGATATTTCAAATATTTATGACGTGATTATGCGTTCATAGGATATTATGCAGATGGAACTAGTGGAATCGCGAGAATTTGCAAGTGATGTGATGATTAAACCACCTGTGGAAATGTTTAATAGTAAAGCATTTACTGATTTAGAGAAAATTATTGAATTAGGTGAGGCGGAAACGAGAAAATATATCGACATGATTAAAAAGGAAATCAAGAAAAGAAAAACAAATGATAAGAAATAGTGCTAATTACTTCCTGAAAAGACCGCGTGCTTTGCCAGAAAAGCGCGCGGATTATTCCTATATTTAATGAAGCCAGCAACAGGAGGTTACTTCATTATTGGCGGCTGTAAGTAATCCATAGTTAATAACCGCTCTTGAACTGCTGCTGGGACGCCTAAAGAGTAAATCTGGGAGGCACGAATATCCAATGCTATTTTTTCTTTATCAAAAGAAGAAAGTTTACTAATAATGGGAAGTGCGAACTGCTTCTTCTTTTCTTTTAAATAGTACCGACCATTTGCCGTTGTACCCAGTAAACGAATATATGCAGGCTGTGATTGTGCAGCCATTTCTTCTTTTTTGGTATTTGTTAAAATATGTACACAAATTCTTTGCAGTCTTGTCCAAGTATATCTCTTCGTTTTTAGGAAGCGAATATAATCGTGAAAAGATGAAGCCTCTTTCACATATTTAAGGAACCGATATTCTATACCTTCCTCCATTTCGTAAATAGTGGATAGCTCTTTGGCAGTTGATTGCAAAAGCCGAAATTTTAAGTAACTCCAGTAGTTCTCCCAAGTGTGGTAAGACAAATAGGCTTCTTTATACTTTTGAAGTAGATAAAAACTTGCAGGCGGGAGGAAGGACTCGACCGTTTTTAAGGAACCTTCTTCCTTTAATAGTGCTCGCCTGATACTCGTTGCACTTGCTATCGTGTCAGAGGTAAATATTTTATCATGGTAGTCTGCTTTCATTCTGGCAACTGTACAAACCTCAATAGGATAATGATTAGTATGTACAGCCTTGTAGTATTCATAGCCCAATATATTATTAGGCATACTAAGATTTAGTCCCGCATCGTTTTCTAAACTTGTTAATTCTTGCATTGCTAATGACTTGGCTTTCGGATAGCTCATCCCATTTTTTAAAAGTTCTTTCACAAGCAAATTTTCTTCATCCTGCTTTTCTTGCAACTGGAGGAAAGTATGAGAGAATTCGTTTATATCCCCAGACTCACTTCCAAAGCATAAATAATCACATCCTAATCCTTGCAGAATATCTACAGCACCTTTAGCAAACACGGCTGCGTGCTGAGTGGCAAAAGAATAGGGCAACTCGACTATAAGATCAATTCCATTTTCCAGTGCCATTTCCGCACGACACCATTTTGATACAAGGGCAGGCTCCCCTCTCTGCAAAAAAGGACCACTCATTACAGCAACAACAATATCAGCATCTGTTAGTTCCTTCGCCTTTTGGATATGATACAAATGACCATTATGAAATGGATTATATTCTACAACAACACCAACAGCTTTCATTACAATCTCCCTAATTCATTATTCATTAAGGCTGTTTTCTAAAAGATTGTTGCTTTTTCAATAGGATAAATAAATTAATTAGAAATACGGAGCAGCCTGAATACACGTAGACGCCACTTGGGTTAGCGAGAAAGAGGCCCCACTACTGATTCCTTAGGAGGATCCCCGCTCGCCCCATATTCAGGCTGTGGGTCATAGCAACAACCTTTACGAAAACAGACTTTATTAAAAACATATAATCTTATGCTTTATACTAGTAAAAGTTTATCCTAAAAATATGGGTTGTAAAAGAGAAACCTTAAGGAATAACAATCATTTTATATAATCATTGGAAAAAGGCTGATTATTGGTTACATTCACTCGCTATTATCGAGGAGAAATAGGTAGGATTACTTGTTTGAAACCTATTTTGGTTATTTATTTGAAAACGATAATTTGGTTAGTTTGAAAGAGGTATCATCTTACTCCTATGGAAGCCTTGAGAAATTCCGATAGCCTGAAGGGGGGAATTAGACCGAGCCTTGGAAAACAAATGCAAAATGAAGTTTTTAGATGGCAGTTTGATATTTTTATTTTTTGCAAAAATAATTTATAAAACAACAGTCTTTGTTAAACTAGCTTAAATTGGAAGTAATATAGAATAAAAAATAATCTTTCTATTTAACTTTTAGTTGCAATTCTGTTGAATATGGGTAGAATAAAAAAGAAATCGAAATAATAAGGGATTAAATCACTTATTGCTTATTATTTACTGTAAAGAAAAAATATTGACAAATAATTATATGAAAGCTATAATTACCTTTGTTGCCTTGGGGTGATATATATGAAATGGACGTTAAGCCAGTTACAAAAATTTCGAAGTAAGGGATTGCCAATTGATGAAACAATAAATATGGATGAGATCAAAGAAACAGATCCAACCATAAGAAGAGTATCTCCTATTCATATAACAGGACGTACAGATATTGATTCAACGAAAGTGACTTTTCATTTAAATATAAAAGGGTCTCTCGTGCTACCTTGCTCTCGTACTTTAGTAGACGTGGATTATCCAATTAATGTTGAAACAACAGAAACCTTCCTATTAAAAGTTTCAGAATATGAAACAGACGAAGAGGAAGTTCATCAAGTAAAAGGCGATGTAATTGACTTAAAGCCAATTATTGCTGAAATACTTTTACTTGAGGTACCGATGCAAGTCTTCTGTGAAGATACTAAAGAAGAAGGTGCTCCACAATCAGGTAATGATTGGGAAGTTATCCAAGAGCAAGATTTACAGGAAAAGAAAGCAGATCCTCGTCTTGCTGGACTTGCTAAGTTTTTTGAAAATGAGTAATTAAACTCATACTTAATTATGCAAAAGAAAAATGTGAGATTGGAAATATCTTTTCTCATTACTTTCTTAATACTCTTTAAGGAGGTGGGACGAATGGCTGTACCTTTTAGAAGAACATCTAAAACTGCAAAGAGAAAACGTCGTACACATTTTAAATTACAAGTGCCTGGTATGGTAGAATGCCCTAACTGTGGTGAAATGAAACTTGCTCACCGTGTATGCAGCGCTTGCGGAACATACAAAGGGAAAGAAGTTGTAAGCAACTAATTATCTTTTTTGTTTGATTAAAAGCACAAGAACTTAGGTTCTTGTGCTTTTTTCCATATATAGCTATTTTCGTAAAAAGAGATGCGATACAATAGGGAGAGGATAGATTAAATAGAAGAAAGAAAATATGCCTGTACAAAAATACTTATTAGAATAAAAGTCTTTTTGGAAAATAGTAGGAATACATACTAATCAGATAAGGGGAGGACATATGATTGTCGTTAGTTCTTGTTTAGCAGGATTGAAGGTTCGGTATAATGGAACCGATTGTTTAGATGAATCCATGGAAAAGCTATTAAATGATAAAAAGATCAGAACGGTTTGTCCAGAGTTAATGGGGGGATTCTCTACTCCAAGAGAACCTGCAGAGATTATTGGGGGGAATGGCTATGATGTTATCGATGGTAAAGCGGTTGTGCAGGATCGTAAAGGGAATGATGTTACCCAAATGTATATTAATGGGGCTTATAAAACATTAGACTTTATTAAAAGTTTGAACCCGGAAATGGTAGTCTTAAAAGAAAATAGTCCTTCTTGTGGCAGTTGCTTTATTTACACAGGTTGTTTTGATGGTACAAAAAAGGACGGGGTGGGCGTGACCACTGCTATTTTAAGAAGAAATGGCATTAAAGTGATTTCAGAGAACGAATTATTTCAATGATTTGCTATTTCTAAAGCGTGTGCTGATTTTGTAAGGAGTTTAATTAGTCGAAAAAGAGCATTCTGTCAATTTTCTTTATTCAATGAGGAATATTCAGTCTATCTTTTCTAGTAGATGCATATGTATGAATAAAAAACACTAGGAGGGTTTACTGATGACAACAACAAGACAAGATGCTTGGTCAAAGGATGAAGATATTCTGCTTGCAGAAATTGTTCTTCGTCATATTAGAGAAGGCGGAACACAGCTTCAAGCGTTTGAAGAAGTGGGAAAGCTATTATCAAGAACAAGTGCAGCATGTGGGTTTCGTTGGAATTCATATGTACGCAAACAATATAAATCAGGTATTGAGCTTGCCAAGAAACAAAGAAAACAATTAAAAAAGACAAGTGGAACAGAAGAATATTCTACAGACGAAGTGATTGTCAGCCCTTCCGCTTCTCCCACACCAGTCCAGAACCAATTCGATGAAATGCTTTTGTATTTAAAAGACTTATATGATAAAGCAAATAAGTGGGAACAAGAAAATATAGATTCATCCACAGTGAAAGAGAAAACCAAGGAATTAGAAGAAAAATTGACTATATTAAAGAAGGAAAATGAAGATTTACAAAATGAATTGGACTCCATGGAAGGTGCCTATAAGGCATTAGTGGAGCTGATGGAAAAAGCAAGGCAAATGGTCGTATTTAAAGATGAAGATAAATTGCCCAAAGTTTAATTACTCCAGAGTTTCTTGTTTAAAACAATTAAGCAAGAAATAAAATGTTTTTTTGCAGGAGGGAGCCTACAGTTAAGGGAAAGCATTTGCTCGACTCCTGCTTTTATCATGTATTTTTGAAATAGGAAATATTCTGCTGGTTCCGTCAAAGGCAGAATAAAGCACACCTCCCCCTTATATTCCTCTTATACAAACTTCTCATGTTTGTCTTCCATCTATTGTGATCAATTCTCGTCTTTTTCTATTCTATATCCATTCATCTATAAAAAATAAAAAAAGTATTCTTAATAAATTATTTCTTTTCCTGTGCTTTTCGTACTAACAAACTTTTCAGAAAATGTTAATATAGAACTAACAATAATTGAAACGGTAAAGGAGCTTCGGATGAAAATTGGAATTATAGGAGCTGGTGCAATTGGCTTATTATGTGCATACCAGTTAAAGGAAAAGCATGATGTAACTTTATATGTTCGGTCCGAAAAGCAATATGAGTCGATCAAGAAGAATGGTATTTATTATAAAGTGCATGAGGAAAAGAAGTCTCGCACGGTGAAAGTTCGTTATTTTGCAGAGTGGGATGGGGCAGACGAGGTTACAATTGTAACAGTAAAGCAATATCAATTAGCACCAATCTATGAAAAGATGGAGATACTTGGGAGTCGAATAAAAGCAATATGCTTTCTACAAAACGGAATGAGTCACTTAGAGAAGATTATGGATTCTAATATTCCAAATATAATGATTGGCATAGTAGAGCATGGGGCTATGAAGGAAGAGGAGCAAACAGTAGTCCATACCGGAATAGGAGCTATTAAACTAGCTTGTGTAAAAGGACAGATGGACGAGATTCTTATCACCCTAACAACTGCGAATAATCAAGCCTTTCCATTCATAAATGAACCGGATTATGTTACAATGATGCAAAAAAAATTAGTAGTAAATAGTATTGTAAATAGTTTAACAAGTATATTGCAGGTCCAAAATGGTCAATTACTGCAAAATACTTATTATTTTCAAGTAATGAATCTATTGATGGAAGAAGTGTTTGAAATTTTATCGATAACGAAAGAAAATAGAATACTGTTTCGAGATTATTGTTTGGAGGTCATTCGAAATACTGCCTTGAATAAATCTTCCATGCTAAAGGATATAGAGGCTGGGAGACCGACAGAAATAGACGCCATTTTAGGATACATTTTAGAAGAAGCAAAAAAGAAAAAAGTCCATTCGCCTATTGCTGCTACTGCTTATTTTATAATAAAAGGAAAAGAACGAGGAAGAGAGGAGTGTTTAAATGCTTAATTTAACTTCACAGCTCATTAGTTTTCTCGTTGTCTTTCCAATCTTTACGCTGTTTATTGTTTTCGTTATAAGCAAGCTGCTGACAAAAAAACAGCGATTTTCAGTTCATCTAGCATTAGATTTTAGCACCTTCTTTTTTATTCTTTCCGTGCATTTTCTTATTCGTTCTATTTGGGATACATCTCTACTATTATATATCGTCATTTTTATCTTGTTGATTGGAATGTTATTTGTTATTATTCATTGGAAATGGAAAGAGGAAATTGAGTATAAGAAAGTATTTAAAGGAATTTGGCGTGTAACATTTCTGTGTTTTTTCACTTTATATATTGTCTTAGTCATTTATGGCCTTGTACTTTCCATACTAAAGGCATTGGGAACGATTTAAAATGATAAGAGGAAAAATTTATAGTTGAAACATAAAAAAATACGATTGATTCAAACATAAGGGAAGGCTTCCTTGAAATGAATAGGGGACAATTAACTAGCAGATGCTAGAAGCAAGTGTAATTAGCAAAAATACTAGCCAAAAGAAAAAGTGCAGAAAGGTAGATAGGAAAGGGGATAAGCAACTTTTTTTCTTTTATTTAAAAGGGATGCTATACTTTTCTATGTAATGAAATAATTTGAATGAAGTAGATGGTTTTTTAGAGAAGTAGTAGCCTTAGTGAAAAGCTTGTGGCAGGACTCCCACTAGAGAAAGAGTCCTTATTATAAAGGGAAGAATACATAAAAGGAAAACTCGCATTGGAGAAAGGAAGTACATAGATGGAGATGATAAATCTCTCTTTGCCTGTGGCAAATAAGTTCGTAACAGATTATTTAGAACAAAAAAATAGCACAAAGGAATTTTTTCATTATTCTTATCTTGATAACGGTAGCTATGAGGAAAGATTGAAAGAATTGGAAACAAGATCTTTTATGAGAAATGATCTTGCTGACTATATTGAAGCGTATATGAAAAATTTTCCTCAAAGTGAAAAAGTGCGGCAATCGATTGCTAAATTGAGAAAGGAAAATAGTGTCGTTGTGATTGGTGGGCAACAGGCAGGTGTCTTAACTGGTCCGTTATACTCCATTCATAAGGTAATCAGCATCATTCTTTTAGCTAAACAGAAAGAAGAAGAATTGGGCATTCCGGTTGTACCTGTCTTCTGGGTAGCTGGAGAGGATCACGATTACTTGGAAATCAATCATATTTATACACCTGGTAAGGAAAAAATGAAAAAGGTTGTATTTCCGCAAAGAGTATTGGATAAAAGAATGGCTTCCGATATAGCACTAGATAAACAGGTCTGTTTAGACTGGCTGGAAACAGTGGTTGAATCATATGGTGAAACAGAACATTCTAAGCCATTATTGCAGCTTTTACAATCAGCTGTCCAGGAATCAAAAACGATTGTTGACTTTTTTAGCTATATGACAATGAGTTTATTTAAAGATTACGGCCTGATTTTGGTTGATTCTGGTGATAAAGAAATTCGAAAGCTAGAGAAAGAAATATTCCTAAAACAAATCAATAAATTTCAAAAATTGGCGGATGCAGTCTCAGAACAGCAAAAATTAGTGCAGGATAGTGGTTATTCTCTTGTTATTGAAATGGCGGAAAATCCAGTTAACTTGTTTTATTATGATGAGATTGAGCAAGAAAGAGTATTATTGCAATACGATAAAGCAGAAGGACGTTTTATTGGAAAAGATAAAACCGTATCTTTTACTATCGAGGAATTAAAGGATATAGCAAGTGAATTTCCACAGAAGTTAAGCAATAATGTCGTAACAAGGCCAATAACGCAAGATCTTCTTTTTCCAACACTGGCGTTCATTGGCGGACCCGGAGAGATTGCCTATTGGGCGGAACTTAAAGGAGCCTTTGAACATTTAGGAATTAAAATGCCGCCTGTCATACCACGTCTAAATATTACTTTATTAGAGAGAAGTGTGGAAGCAGACATCGAAGAATTAGAATTATCGATGAAGGATGTTCTTATAAATGGAACGTCAGAAAAGTGTGAGCAATTTTTACAGTCTGTTTCGAATGAAAGGATAGCCCAGTTACTAAATGAGTTAAAAGGTGTTATTGAAACCAAGTACGATCAGCTAGAACAGGAGATGACATCAGAATATAAAGGCTTACTGCCACTAATGGAAAAAAATGAAGATTTTTTAATGAGCCAAGTGGAGTTTCTACAGAATAAAGTGGATGCTTCGGTAAAATTAAAGCATGAAGTCATTGTGAATAAGTTTAGTCGTATTGAGCAAAATTTAAAGCCAGAAGGGTCTCCTCAAGAGAGAGTCTGGAACATTACTTATTTCTTAAATAAGTATGGTCTTGATTTCCTTGAAGGTGTCATGGAATTACCGATGGATTTTGATGGAACACATAAAGTCGTTAAATTATAAGGGTGGTTCATTTTATCCTAAATAAACAAGTGGCCAAATTGGATAAGGTTGGGTATACTATTTTTGTTTATTATTGATAACGAATATTTTTCGTTATTATGTTTTCTATAAAAATATTCAATGATTAATGGAATACAGTTGATGCAAAAAAGCTTGGTTAGAATTTTTCTAGCGAAGCTTTTTTGTATGCATTCAGGTTGTTAATCATATTTTAAACACAGATATTAACGAAGGTATTTTTGACTTTACGTATTCTTCATGGTAAGCGAACAGTAAGAATGTTAGAAATGGAACTTTTTACTCTTTTCAAAATTATTAATTTTGTTGCAGGAAATAAACAAAATAGATAGAATTAAATTTAATAGTGGAGGAAAGTGGGGGATTGTGGTACATTGAGGTTAGAAAGTGGGGGACAAGGGTATGTTTATGGGGGAATATCATCATAATGTCGATGCAAAAGGACGTATCATTGTGCCTGCTAAATTCAGAGATAACTTAGGTGAAACCTTTATTCTAACCCGTGGTCTCGATCGATGCCTTTTTGGTTACCCGCTTAGCGAATGGGAGATAATAGAAGAAAAGCTTAAGCAATTACCCTTGACAAAAAAAGATGCTAGAGCATTCACCCGTTTTTTCTTCTCCGGAGCAACAGAATGTGAAATTGACAAACAAGGTCGCATTAACATTGCATCGCCCCTTTTTCAATATGCACAGCTAGAGAAGGAATGTGTTATTTTAGGTGTTTCCAATCGTATTGAAATATGGGACAAACAAGAGTGGGAAAATTATTTTTCAGAATCAGAGGATTCTTTTGCAGAAATTGCAGAGAATATGATTGGATTCGATATTTAATTTATTTCACTATGTACATACTAATTATTACTTACAAGAAAACTTATAGACAGGTGTGGATTCATGTTTAATCATACAACAGTTTTACTAAATGAAGCGGTCGATGCCCTTAACATTAAGCCGGATGGAATCTATGTAGATTGTACATTAGGTGGGGCAGGGCATAGCGAGTTAATTCTTTCCAGATTATCAGGGAGTGGAAGATTAATAGCGTTCGACCAAGATGAAGTAGCAATAAAAAATGCAGAAGAGAAATTAGCACCATACAAGGACAGATTAACGATTGTAAAAAGTAATTTTCGCTATTTGGAAGAAGAGATTCATCAATTAGGGATTCCCCATGTAGATGGCGTTCTATATGATCTAGGTGTTTCTTCTCCTCAATTGGATACTCCTGAGCGTGGATTCAGTTATCACCATGATGCGCCACTTGATATGCGCATGGATAATGAGGCGGATGTTACTGCTTATGATGTCGTTAATTCTTGGTCGTATGAATCGTTAGTTAAAATTTTCTTTCGTTATGGGGAGGAGAAATTCTCCAAGCAAATAGCAAGAAAAATTGAGGCAGCAAGAGAAAGCCAACCAATCGAAACGACGGGAGAGCTGGTTGAATTAATAAAAGAGGCGATTCCAGCACCTGCAAGAAGAAAAGGTGGACATCCTGCAAAAAGAGTTTTCCAAGCAATACGGATTGCGGTTAATGATGAACTAGGTGTATTTGAATCGTCGTTAGAGCAAGCAATTAAGTTATTAAATCCAGGCGGAAGAATTAGTGTTATCACCTTTCATTCCCTTGAAGATAGAATCTGTAAGTCGGCATTTAAAAAAGCGAGTGACCTGCCACCATTGCCGCCAGGACTTCCAATCATTCCAGATGAATTTAAACCGGAATTGAAATTAATAACGAGAAAGCCAATTACTCCTTCAGAGGAAGAATTAGAATTTAATAACAGAGCGAGATCAGCAAAATTACGTGTTGCTGAAAAACAATAAAACATGTATGCAGGAGGTAATTAAATGAGTAACTTAGCTAGAAAAATTCAACAGGATCAGTATCAGCACCAAGAGGAAAAACAGTCGGTTAAAAAGGTTATTAAACAAACCAAATCATTATTATCTCCTGGAGAGAAAATTTTAGGAATTGCTTTTGTAGCGATCATTTGTTTTGGCGGTGTGAAAATTGTCAGCAACCAAAGTGAAATTTATCAAGTGAATAAAGAGATTCAAATAACACAAAGCTCTATAAATTCTATTGAAAAGTCAAATAAGGAATTAGACACACAAGTAAAGGATTTAAGCAGATTTGATCGTTTACGCGAAGTAGCTGGTAAATTAGGACTTGATTTCAGTAAAGACAATGTAAAGGTTGTGCATTAAGCAATGATTCGAAAGCAGCCTAATATAAATTTTGGAGCAGCCATCCTATTTGTTTTATTTTGTCTGCTCTTTTTTGTTTTAGTTATTCGCTTTATCTATATTCAGGCAACTGGAGAGGTATCAGGAGTGGAGCTTGCTGCTCAAGCAGAAAAAAAACATAATACATCTCGAGTGTTAGAAGCATCAAGAGGCAGTATTTTGGACCGCAATGGAGAAGTAATTGCAGAGGATGCTGTTTCCTATAAGCTTGTTGCTGTAACCGATGAAAAGTTAAGTGAGCATGACAAGAACCACCCTGTCCATGTAAAGGATCCGGAAACAACCGCTAGAGAATTAGCGAAATATATCGATCTAAAAGAATCAGAGATTTATAGAATTTTAACAAAAGAGGGCGCCAAACAAGTAGAATTTGGGAATGCAGGGAAAGACCTTTCCTATGAAACAAAAAAGAAAATTGAAGATTTGAAGCTCCCTGGCATTCAGATCGTTGAAGGGAAAAAACGATTTTATCCGAATGGCATTTTTGCTTCCCATGTAATTGGATATTTAGAAGAATCAGAGGGAAAAGAGACAGGCAGACTTGGTATTGAAGAAAGCTTAAACAAAATGTTAACAGGTACGGATGGCAGCATGCAGTATAGCAAAGATATTTGGGGATATATTTTGCCAAACAGTAAGGACAATATTGTGCCTGCAAAAAATGGGAATGATGTTTATTTAACCCTTGATAAGAAAATTCAATCCTTTTTAGAGGATACAATGAATAAAGTGGATGATAAATATAATCCTGCGAAAATGATTGCAATCGTAGCTAATCCGAAAACAGGAGAAATTTTAGCGATGAGTCAAAGACCATCTTTTGATCCTGAAACAAGGGATGGAATTACAGATTCTTGGCATAATGAAGCAATTGAAACGAATTATGAACCAGGATCGACGATGAAAATATTTACCTTAGCAGCTGCTGTGGAAGAAGGGGTATTTAACCCAAATGAAAAATATTTGTCTGGTAGATATGAAGGGATAGGTGATCATAACGGTGGTGTAGGCTGGGGATCTATTACCTTCTTGGAAGGTGTCCAACGATCTTCCAATGTAGCCTTCGCGAAACTTGCCAAGGAAAAAATAGGCTTTGATACGTTTAGGGAATATTTGACGAAATTTGGTCTTGATCAACCAACTGGAATTGACTTACCAAGAGAAGCGAATAGTTCCATTGTTTTTAACTGGCCAATCGAAAAAATCACGACTGCCTTTGGTCAAGGTACAGCCTTAACACCAATCCAACAAATACAAGCAGCAACAGCTGTTGCTAACGATGGAAAAATGGTGAGACCGTACGTAATCGAGCAAATTAAAGATTCAAATACAGGAGATATCATAAAAAAAGGCGAGACACAAGTAACAGGAACTCCTATTTCAGCCGAAACGGCAAAAGAAGTGCGCGATATTCTTGAAACGGTTATTACAAGTCCCAAGGGAACAGGATACAAAAAATTCAATATTGATGGATATGATATTGCTGGTAAAACCGGAACGGCGCAAATTCCTAAAAGTGGTGGCGGCTATCTAACCGGCAGGGAAAACTATATTTTTTCATTCTTAGGAATGGCCCCGAAAGATGATCCAGAATTGATTATGTATGTAGCGGTACAGCAACCAGAGCTTAAAGAAACAGAAGTTGGTTCTGAGCCTGTTGCGGAAATTTTCACTTCTGTCATGAAGAGCAGTCTGCAATATATGGACATTGTTCCAACAGAAGAAAAAGTTTCCAAACCAATTGAAATTCCAAATTTAAGTGGAATGACTGCCGAAGAAGCAAAGAAAATCCTTAAAGATAAAGGCCTAAATGCTATTATTATCGGAGACGGTAAAACAGTAGAAGGACAGCTTCCTAATAAAGGAGACGCTTATCTAAAAGGGGAAAAGGTAATCTTAAAAACAAATGGTAATGAAACAGTCCCTAATATGAAGGGCTGGTCCTTACGCGATGTTTTAAAAGTAGCAGACCTAAATAAATTAAAGCTTGAAAGCTCAGGAAGTGGGTACGTATCTTCCCAAAGCATTAAGTCAGGCTCAAAGGTAAAAGAAAAAGATAAGTTAACGGTTAAGTTAAAAGAACCGGAATAAGAGAGACAGCTTCACTACATTTGTTTGGGATGTGGTGGAGCTTTTTTGTTGGAGAATGATGGAAGGAATTGTTGGTAGTCATGTATACTAGAATATGAGTTCATCAAGAGAAAATTCTCTCTGTAATGGGCTCGTTGAAATTATATAAAGAGGAGGTTGGACCAGTTTGTACAAAACCACCAGAATTAGCTTTGTTAAAATTATTTAATAGCCGGATGGACTTATCAGATGAAATGAAGCAGAAATACTATAATCAAATAAAAGGCTAGGAAGGAGAGAGAAGATTTGATGCATTATTGGAAAAATTCACGAAAGATTATGTTGTATTAAATGATCTATTACTGTAATCAAACCATGCAACATTCCAAGTTGATTCCTTAATGATGGAAGGAGAAGCACTTCATCTCTATGAAATTAAGAACTATGAAGGAGATTTTTACTATGAAAAGGATCGATTCTATAAGCGAAGCGAAATAATAAAGTGGAAATCAATAATCCTATCACACAATTAAAACGAACAGAGTCCTCTTTAAGACAATTAGTTCATCAGCTTGGCTACTCCATTCCAATTATACCTCATGTTGTTTTGTAAACCCCGAATTCACCTTACATCAAGCTCCTCTTCATTTGCCTTGTATTTACCCTTCTCAATTAAATCGTTATGTTAAATCATTAGAAAAGAATAGAACACAAGCAAAAAAACAGCATACTGCCTTAGCTGAAAAGTTGATAGCTCTTCATATGGATGAATCACCTTACCAAAGAATTCCAAGCTATAACTATGATGAGGTTAAGAAAGGAATTATTTGTGTTAAATGTGATTCTTTCATCGCTTCAACAGAACGTTTAATGATTAAATGTGAAGCATGTGGATATACAGAAAGCTTGGATGAAGCTGTTTTACGAAGTGTGGAAGAGTTTAAGTTGCTTTTTCGAGAAAGATAAATAACGACAAAAGCAATTTATGACTGGTGTATGATTTCAGGAGAAATGCGAAGAATTAAGAGAATATTAGATAAGCAATATATACTTATTGGAGTACATCAATGGGCATATTATGAGTGAAGGTGGAACAGAAACCAGTGTTTATCAGGGTGATGAGATGAACGCTGGAATTAACAGAAGTGTAAGAGAAAGTGGCGTTCATCACGGGGATGAAACCCAAAATTAACAGAAGCGCGAGGGAAAGTGGCGTTCACCACGGGGATGAACCCCAAAATTAACAGAAACACAAGGGAAAGTGGCGTTCATCAGGGAGATGAACCCCAAAATTAACAGAAGCACAAGAAAAAACAGCGTTCATCAATAAAAGCAAACCCAAACCCCAAAATTCAAAAAGCATGATGTCCAAAAAAAGCACTCCATAAAAAACATCCCCCACCACCAGCCCCCAACAAAGCAACAAATACTCTACGTTCTAATCCCTTTCGTACAAGCATATATTTTAATCGAGCTAGTATAAAGGGGGTTCCATCTGTATGCGGGTTTCAAACGTAACCGTCCGGAAGCGATTATTGATAGCGTTAGTTGCTGGGATAATTATTTTTCTTATTATTGATGCAAGATTGGCGTATGTTCAATTTTTTTTGGGGGACGAGCTTACAACCAAAGCGAAAAATTTATGGAGTCGACAAATTGCTTTTGAGCCACAGCGAGGAGAAATTTTGGATCGCAATGGGATAGCGCTTGCGACAAATGTCAGTGCGCCAACGGTTTATATAGTACCACGCCAAATTAAAGATCCAGCGGGCACAGCGGATAAGCTTGCGGCAGTATTGGAAGCAGATAAGGAATCTGTATATAAGCAGATTATTCAAAAGGAGATGAGTGTTCGTTTAAAAGAAGGAAGGAAAATTACGCATGAAAAAGCGAAAAAAGTTCGGGCACTTGATATAGATGGTGTCTATATTGGAGAGGATTCCAAGCGATCGTATCCGTTCGGAAATTACTTATCCCATGTTTTAGGGTTTGCGGGTATTGATAATCAGGGACTAATTGGTTTGGAACTAGAATATGATGACGAGTTAAAGGGGAAAAAAGGATCTGTTCAATATTATTCTGATGCAAAAGGACAAAGAATGAATGATATGGCTGATGCCTATGAGGCACCAGTCAATGGAAATGATTTAGTGCTTACAATTGATACAAGGATCCAAACGATTGTAGAAAGGGAATTGGATATTGCTGAGCAAACATATGCTCCTGAATCGATTATTGCACTTGCGATGAATCCGAAAACTGGAGAGGTATTGGCTATGTCTAGCCGCCCAGGATTTGATCCTGCAGATTTCCAAAATGTAGATTCTACTGTTTATAATCGAAATTTACCTATATGGAGTTCGTATGAACCAGGTTCCACTTTCAAGATTATTACATTAGCAGCAGCGCTTGAAGAAGGAAAAGTAGATTTAGACAAGGATACTTTTTATGATAAAGGCTATGCAGAAGTTGGTGGAGCGAAGTTGAAATGCTGGAAGCGTGGCGGTCACGGTTCGCAAACATTCCTAGAAGTTGTTCAAAATTCCTGTAACCCTGGCTTTGTGGAACTAGGGGAACGTCTTGGAAAAGATACACTTTTTCAATATATTCGCGATTTTGGATTCGGGCAAAAAACTGGCATTGACTTACAAGGAGAGTCAAAAGGAATCTTGTTTAACATGGACAGGGTAGGACCTGTTGAGCAAGCAACAACATCGTTTGGTCAAGGGGTTGCTGTTACGCCGATCCAGCAAGTAACAGCATTATCTGCAGCGATTAATGGCGGAACCTTATATACTCCATATGTAGCAAAGGAATTAATTGATCCGGCTACAGGGGAAGTAATTATGGAGAAAAAGCCTGTTGCAAAAAGAAAGGTTATTTCAGAGGAAACATCAAAAGAAGTGAGAAGAGCGCTAGAAAACGTAGTTGCAAAAGGTTCTGGTGGTAAAGCCTTTGTGGAAGGATACCGAGTTGGCGGGAAAACAGGAACAGCCCAAAAAGCATCAGGAGGAAGATATTTAGAAAATAACTATATCCTTTCCTTTATCGGCTTCGCACCTGCTGATGACCCAGAATTAGTCGTCTATGTTGCAGTAGATAATCCGAAAGGAACGGTGCAGTTTGGTAGTGCTGTTGCAGCGCCAATCGTTGGAGCGATTATGGGAGATAGTTTAAGAGCACTCGGCGTAGAACCTCGTAAAGACCAAATTGATAAATTATATAAATATCCAGAAAATCCATTAATCGAAGTGCCAGATCTAGTTGGTCACACGAAAAAAGATATTAGTGAATTGTTTATTAATCTTAAAATAGAATCAAGTGGAAGTGGAGATACCGTGATTAAACAATCTCCAGAACCAGGTACAAAAGTAAAGGATGGATCAACCATATTGATTCAATTTAATTAATTGGATAGAATGCGGCTGGGATCATTCGTGCCGCTTCTCTTTTTATCCTGCAGAAACGAACGTAGACCGCTTTTTCAAAAAGGAAAAGAGAGAGAAAAACTAAAATAAAAATACCCTCCATCTAAAATTATTCTTCTAATATAAATTCTCCAACAATAAGGTACAACATAGATAATTTTTTTTTAATCATGTAAAATAAAATACGCTAAGAAAATTGTATAATCTATATGGTTGGTTCATTATTTAGTATATAATTAATATTTATGAGTGAATTAGATTACATATAGAGCTAGAGAAAAGAGGAATCAAAAAGCGATGCAATTAAAAAAACTTATTGAGAGTTTACAGCCATACACTCCTTATGTCGGAGAAGATATGGAAATAAAATCAATAGAGAATGATAATCGCAAAGTAACAGAAGGCAGTCTTTTTATTTGTATAAAAGGATATACAGTCGATGGACATGATTTTGCGCAGAACGCATATGAATCTGGCGCAGTCGCTGTCATTGCCGAAAGAGAATTACCCTTGCCTATTCCAGTTATCGTAGTAAAAGATACAAAAAGGGCTAGTAGTGTGCTTGTAGATGTATTTTATCAAAAGCCAACACAAAAGCTTCAGCTTATAGGGATCACAGGAACAAATGGAAAGACGACAACTAGCCATTTAATAGATGCTATTTTAAAAGAGGCGCATAAAAAAACAGGAATCATCGGTACGATGTACACAAAAATCGGTGAGGAAATTCAAGAAACAAAAAATACAACTCCAGAAGCTGTGACACTTCAGAAGGTGTTCCATAAAATGGTGGAAGAAAAGGTCGATACAGCTGTTATGGAAGTATCTTCCCATGCCCTTGTGGAAGGCAGAGTATTTGGCTGTGATTACGATATTGCGGTATTTACAAATCTTAGTCAGGATCATTTAGATTATCATGGCACGATGGAAGAATATAAAAAAGCGAAAGGGCTGTTGTTTACAAGATTAGGAAATGCATTTCAAGGAGAAAAACCGAAGTTTGCTATCCTAAATAAAGATGATGCAGCAGCAAACGAGTATGAAACTTTTACAGCTGCTCATATTCTTACATATGGAATTGATAAAGATGCGGATATTATGGCGAAAAATATAAAAATAACAGCAGCAGGCACGTCGTTTGATTTACATACTCCACTTGGAACTCAATCTGTCCAACTAAAAATGGTTGGAAAATTCAATGTATATAATTCGTTAGCGAGCATTGGTGCTGCGATTGCAAGCAATATTCCAATGGAAGTAACGATTAAGGCGCTAGAAAAGGTAGAAGGAGTTGCAGGAAGATTTGAAACGGTAAATGCTGGGCAAGACTTCTCAGTGATTGTTGATTATTCCCATACACCTGATAGTTTACAAAATGCTCTGCAGACGGTGAAGGAATTTGCCGAGAAAAAAGTTTATGTCATTGCAGGCTGTGGGGGAGACAGAGACAAAACAAAACGCCCTTTAATGGCGAAAATTGCTTGTCAGGAAGCGAGCTATGCTATTCTTACTTCCGATAATCCTAGAAGTGAAGATCCGATTGCCATATTAAAAGATATGGAAGCAGGAGTTAAGGAAGAACAAAATTATACGATTATTGCTGATCGAAAAGAGGCTATTACGTTTGCGGTAAATCAAGCACAACTTGGCGATGTTATATTAATTGCAGGAAAAGGACATGAAACATATCAAATTATTGGTTCTGATGTGTTAGATTTTGATGACCGTTTAGTTGCAAAAGAAGCGATAGAGGAGAGAAAAAATGACACTGTCCTATAGTTTAGTCCTTCAGGCAATTCCGAAAGCAAAAGGGTTTGTAAAGGAAGATTTACTTTTTCAAACCGTGTCATTCTTAGCAGACAGTGAACAGCTAAAAGGGCTATTTATTCCTTTCTATAAAGAGAATTCTGGTGATTTGAGCACTGCAATAGCAAATGGAGCAATAGGAGCGATTTGGGAAGAAGGGGTGGATCTTCCATCTTATACACCTAATCATTTCCCTATTTTTTATACAAAAGATTTAAAGGAAGGCATATTAAAAATGATTGAAATTTATGAGGAACAATTACAAACACAAGAAAGTGCAACGAAATTTATTTTTTTAAAAGAAAACAGCCTGAATTCCATGATGGAATCATATGATATACCGGGAATTAGAGACCATGTATTAAAAACGAGCAGTCAAATGAAAGGAGGGAACTAAAATGCAGGAGAAAGTAATCTTTTTTACGATTCTATTAGGCTTTTTAATAACCGTATTGATTTCGCCCTTTTTTATTCCCTTCTTGCGAAGATTAAAATTCGGACAAAGCATTAGGGAAGAAGGACCGAAATCCCATCAGAAAAAAATGGGAACACCAACAATGGGTGGCTTAATGATTATCTTTTCCATTGTTATAACAACTTTAGTAATGATTAATAAATTCTCAGAGCCAACGATTAAGACATATTTATTGCTATTAGTTTTAGTTGGTTTTGGATTATTAGGGTTTTTAGATGACTTTATAAAAGTAGTGATGAAGCGTAACTTAGGATTGACTTCTAGACAAAAGCTGTTAGGGCAGATTATTATTTCACTTATTTTCTACTTTGTATTACGCGAAAATGAATTTTCAACCGCTATTTCGATTCCATTTGTTGATAAACCATTGGAATTAGGCTGGTTTTATGCATTGTTTATAATTTTCTGGCTAGTTGGATTTTCGAATGCTGTTAATTTAACTGATGGCTTGGACGGTTTAGTTTCCGGTACATCTGCTGTTGCTTTTGGAGCATTTGCGGTTCTTGCTTGGAGTCAGTCACAGTTTGAAATTAGTATATTTTCTGTAGCGATTGTCGGGGCAGTACTAGGATTCTTAGTTTTTAATGCTCATCCAGCTAAAGTGTTTATGGGAGATACTGGTTCCCTCGCGCTAGGTGGCGCGATTGCTGCGATTGCTATTTTAACAAAACTAGAAATTCTACTGATACTAATTGGTGGAGTATTTGTTATCGAAACACTTTCTGTTATTCTTCAAGTTATTTCCTTTAAATCAACAGGAAGAAGAATTTTCCGGATGAGTCCATTGCATCATCATTATGAATTGGTTGGATGGTCAGAATGGAGAGTAGTTGTCACATTTTGGACGGTTGGGTTATTATTTGCCGCTTTAGGAATTTATATTGAGGTGTGGTTATAATGAAGCAGATTAACGATTATCATCATAAAAAAATACTAGTATTAGGTCTTGCAAAAAGTGGAGTAAGCGCAGCTCAATTACTCCATAATTTAGGTGCCTTCGTAACAGTGAATGATAGTAAACCATTAGATGAAAATCCGGAGGCGCAAGGATTACTGGAACAAGGTATAACAGTAATTTGCGGAAGCCATCCGATTGAATTATTAGAAGAAGGATTTCAGCTAATTGTAAAAAATCCAGGGATTCCTTATTTTAATCCAATGATTAAAGGGGCAATGGAACGCGGTATTCCGGTTATTACAGAGGTAGAGCTTGCGTACAGAGTCTCTGAAGCGCCGTTCCTTGCCATCACTGGATCAAATGGGAAAACGACAACAACGACTTTATTATTTGATATGTTAGAAGCAGATAAGAAAAAGCCGCTTATCGCTGGAAATATTGGTACAGTTGCTTCGAATGTGGCTCAAGTTGCAGAGGAAGATAATAAAATTGTTATCGAATTATCATCTTTTCAATTAATGGGCATTGAGAAATTCAAGCCACATATCGCAATCATTACGAATATTTATGAGGCTCATTTAGATTATCATCGAACAAGAGAAGAATATGCAAAAGCAAAAGGCAATATCGCGAAAAATCAGGATGCAAATGACTATCTAATTGCGAATGTGGAGCAAGAGGTAGTAATGAATATCGCGAAAAACAGTAAAGCGACCATTATTCCTTTTTCTGCAAAACGTGAATTAGAGTTTGGTGCATATGTGAAAGATAATGTCATCTATTTTAATGATGAAAAAATAATGGGACTATCTGATATTACGTACTTAAGTGCCTTGAATTTAGAAAACATCCTCTCTTCAGTTGCTGCGGCAAAGCTCTCTGGAGTGTCAAATGAAAGTATTTTTGAAGTTCTAAGTACATTTAAAGGGGTTAAACATCGTCTTCAATTTATTAAAGAATTACATGGACGAAAATTTTATAATGACTCGAAAGCAACCAATATTTTAGCAACACAAAATGCCCTAGCAGCCTTTAATGAGCCAGTTATTTTACTGGCAGGTGGCCTGGATCGTGGAAATGAATTTGATGAACTGATTCCATCTCTGATAAATGTAAAGGCAATGATTACTTTTGGACAAACTGCTGAAAAAGTGGAGAAGGCAGGTAGACTTGCAGGAATAAAAACGATTAAAAGGGTCGATAATGTGGACAAAGCAGTACCTGTTGCTTATGACTTATCAGAAAGTGGAGATGTCATTCTTCTTTCCCCAGCATGTGCAAGCTGGGATCAATATAAAACTTTTGAGGTCAGAGGAGACATTTTTATCAATGCGGTGCATATGCTTAAATAAGGGCTTGTCTGTAAGTAGGCGTTGAAAGAAAAAATTTTGATCTATATGAACAAACATCAATGATATAACAGGATAAAAACGTTCTTACTAGGAAGTAAGCTCTGTAAATGATAACAAGGGTAGTAGAGAAAAGGATAAAGGTTATTTCATACCAAGCTAGGAACGAAATGACTTTTGGGCCTTTTCCTTCTTCTCGACCGTTAATTTACAGAGCTTTCTTTTTTTGAATCGGATTCGAGAATACAAGAAATCTGGATACCACCCGCTTTTCTATTTTTCAAGCCCAAATCTTGCAATTCGAGGTGTTAATGGTGCCATCAAAAAAAACGACTCCAGATATAATTCTAATGATTCTCACATTTACGTTACTGGCAATAGGGTTAATCATGGTGTATAGTGCTAGCGCGGTAATGGCCGATCGAAATTTAGGTGATTCTTTCTTTTTTGCAAAAAGACAGATGCTTTTTGCAGGCGTAGGAATTGCAGCAATGCTATTTATTATGAATCTTGATTACTGGATATGGCGTTCTTGGGCTAAACCGATTATTATTGTTTGCTTTGTATTACTTGTAGTCGTTTTAATTCCTGGAGTTGGTTTAGTTCGGAATGGTTCCCAAAGCTGGATTGGAGTAGGAGCATTTTCCATACAGCCCTCGGAATTTATGAAAATAGCAATGATTATTTTCTTGGGGAAATTTCTGTCAGAAAATCAGAAGCATATAACCTCTTTTAAAAAAGGCTTGCTCCCATCTTTAGGGCTAGTATTCCTGGCTTTTGGGATGATTATGCTTCAGCCGGATTTAGGTACTGGTACGGTTATGGTTGGAACAAGTATTGTCATGATTTTTATTGCTGGTGCTAGAATTCGCCACTTTGTGATATTAGGTCTCATTGGTGTTGCAGGGTTTATTGGATTGGTTGCGTCTGCTCCTTATCGGATAAAAAGGATTACTTCCTTTCTTGATCCTTGGTCTGATCCTTTAGGAAGTGGATTTCAAATCATTCAATCCTTGTATGCAATTGGTCCAGGCGGTTTATTCGGTTTAGGCCTTGGGGAAAGTCGGCAAAAGTTTTTCTACCTTCCAGAGCCACAGACTGACTTCATTTTTGCGATTCTCTCAGAAGAATTAGGCTTTATTGGTGGTTCCCTGATTTTATTATTATTCGCCCTCTTACTATGGAGAGGAATAAGAATCGCTCTAGGCGCCCAAGACTTGTTTGGAAGCTTTGTAGCCGTCGGAATCATTTCCATGGTTGCCATTCAAGTTATGATTAACATTGGAGTTGTAACAGGACTAATGCCTGTTACAGGGATTACTCTCCCATTTCTAAGCTATGGGGGCTCTTCTTTAACACTTATGCTAATCGCGATTGGTATTCTTTTAAATATCAGCAGGTTTTCGAGGTATTAAAATTGTATCCCACTTTTAAACTTCAGCAAGACTCAAACCCAAGCTTTTGAGTAGGCGGGAGATCAACTAGCTGTCCGTCAAGGTCAATTAACCTCCATTGAGGGAAGTTTTCCTTTATAAATGAATTTCGAAACCTAGTGTAGGGTACCTTTTCTCTTCATTAGGTTATTTTTATGTCTATTTTAGATTAAATACGAAAAATTTACTTTTTTCGCATATATGATAAACCTTTTGCAATCATGACAAAAATGGTGCGGGAAAGGGGAATGTGTTACATTTCATTATCAATTTCGTATGAGTAAAATGTTTGTGGGGGAATAAATATCCTTTTTGTATAGTTGGGGGACGAGTCCCCCAACTATACAAAAAGGCCACCAAGCGAGAGCGCGGTAGCTGGAAAAAATTAAGCATTAAAAAAGAGAGCTTCCTTTTGTAAAGTAGAGTTTGCCTAAAACACTACGAAAAGGAGCGGCTCTCATGAATGAATGTAACATAAAATTACCATCATTAAAAGAATTGGAAAAAACTTTATTTCGAACGCTACAAAATACGTTTCAAGAAATCCTTGTTCAAACATTAGAAAATTGGGATTTAGAGATTGCCCAGCAACGAGATAAAAGAAGATTTGCTTTACGAGATAAACGAGATATACGATTAGAGACAGCCTTTGGAGCAGTGGAGCTGAAGCGTAATTATTATTTCGATCGTGTGACAAAAAAATATGTTTGTTTATTAGATCAATATTTACAATTTCAAGGGAATAAAGGATTTAGTCCTCTACTAGAAGAATGGGGGTTAGAATTAGCGACGAATGGTTCCTCCTATCGAAAGGCTGTGGAAACCTTAGAACAGTTTTTAGGCTATTCGGCGATGAGCCACGAAGCATTACGGCAACATCTTCTTCAAACAAACGTGCTTCCAGTTACGGAAAAACGTCCCTTTCAAAAGGTCTTGTTTGTCGAAGTAGATGGATTATATGTGAAGAGCCAAGAAAAGAAAAAGCGTGGATTTGAGTTGAAATTCGCCGCTGTACACGAGGGATGGAAAGGAAACGGAAAGCGAGTCAGGCTCCGAAATAAAAGGCATTTTCTCTATGAAGGAAAAGAAGCATTTTGGGAAGCGTTTGAAACGTTCTTACAGAATAATTATGCGTATGATCCTACCCAAACCTTGCTTATTATTAATGGCGATGGAGCAGGATGGATAACGGCATGTCGGGAGTATTTTCGTGAACGCGCCTTTTTCACCATGGATCGTTTTCATGTAGCTCGTTCGATGAAACAGCTAATGAAGAGCCATCCCCGATACCGCTACATGAAAATAGCGTTAAAAAACTACCAGGTAGAAAAATTACTTCTAGAGTTGAATAGTGCAGTAGGAACAATGGAAACACCAGAAGAAGAAGAAAAACTAGAGCATTTACTTGCATTTTTGACGCATCATCAGGAAGCAATAAAAGATTATCGTATTTGGTTAGAGGAGAAGGATGTGAACACCGAAGCTTATCGTCCGATGGGAAGTGCAGAAGCAATGATGAATCAATTAGCCAAACGATTAAAAAATGGAAGAGCATGGAGCAAAGAAGGGGTCATGAGCATAGCGCGATTATGGATTGGACTAAAAGATGACCTATCCATCCAAACGATATTCGGTAAATGGGAAAAAGCCACGGAAAAATCAAAGAAAGAGCATCGACCGAACAGAAAAATATCAACAAAATTAGTAACAGAAACCGTGCGTCAGAACATTCCATACTTAAATCAGGCGATTGGAAAACCCATTCACTTTGCATTACAGGCATTAAAAGGTTTTTAAAAAAGAAAAAAACGAAATGTTGATGAAAGAAAACATTTAGAAAACGGATACAAAATTAGAAGTTTTACTTTATAAAAAGGGAGCTATAAAAAACTCCCACAAAAACTTGACTCAATCATCAATTTCAAGATATTCATATAGGGTGTTTAAAATATAGTACAATAAGGTATCTATTATTTGGGGGTTGACGGCAAAGTAAAAAAATATCTTAGGAAATAACAGAAGATTATTTCTGTTTTTTATTAATTGAAGCTATAATGTAAAGGAAAAGAAAAATAACGTATTTTTCAGAAGTAGAGAAGAGAAGTATTTTGAGGTGGAAAGAATGAAGATAGTAGTAAGCGGCGGTGGAACAGGGGGACATATTTACCCTGCATTAGCATTAATTCGCGAAATAAAAAAAGAAGTGAAGGATGCTGAGTTTCTTTATGTCGGAACAGAGCAAGGGCTAGAGAATAAATTAGTCAGACGGGAAGATATTCCCTTTAAAACGATACATATCACAGGGTTTAAACGAAAACTGTCTCCTGAAAATTTGAAAACCGTTTGGAGATTTATTGCTGGTGTGCAAAAAAGTAAGGCGATATTAAAAGAGTTTAAGGCAGACATCGTAATAGGAACAGGCGGATATGTTTGTGGTCCGGTTGTTTATGCAGCTGCTAAGCTTGGGATACCAACAATCATTCATGAACAAAATAGTGTTCCAGGATTAACTAATAAATTTTTAAGCAAATATGTGGATAAAGTAGCTACTTGCTTTGAAGAAGCGGCTGCTTATTTTCCAGAAGAAAAAGTAGTGATGACAGGGAATCCAAGAGCTTCAGAAGTGTTAAATCAGGATGGCATTAAAGGAAGATTATCGGTTGGATTACAATTGAAAACACCGGCTGTTCTCATTGTTGGTGGAAGCAGAGGTGCCAGACCGATAAATAATGCTGTTATTGCAGCATTACCCCAATTAGGGAAAAAACCCTATCAAGTACTTTATGTAACCGGAGATGTGCACTATGAAGCGGTAAAAAAAGAAGTAGAGCTAGTAGGAAATCCCGACAATGTAATTATCAAGCCGTTTGTCCACAATATGCCAGAAGTATTAACAAGCATCGATCTGACTGTTGCGAGAGCAGGAGCAACAACACTTAGTGAGATAACCTCGCTTGGTATTCCGAGTATTCTTGTGCCGAGTCCATATGTGACGAACAATCATCAGGAGAAAAATGCCAATGCATTAACAAGCAATGGTGCAGCAAAAATGCTTCTAGAAAAGGATATGGACGGGCAAAAACTAGTGGAAGAAATGGATGCAATTATGCTGAATCCTACTGTGTTAAATGGAATGAAAGAGGCATCCAAAAAATTAGGTATTCCTGATGCGGCAATGAGGCTGTATAATGTCATGAAGGAAGTTATTGACAACAAGAAAAAATAGGATGTGCATATAAAAAAGGTGGACAACCTATTGAATTGTTTTGTACTATTTCCTTATTTAATAATACCGGGGTGATTTTTTGGAAAATGGGAAGGTTGTTTCTTTAGAAGATAGAATTCCAAAATTAAAAGAACAGAGACGAAAAAAGGCGAATCGTCGACTTATTTTCCTTCTCCTTCTATTCTTCCTTATCATCGTTTGCGTTATCTACTTCCAATCACCTTTAAGTCATGTGAAAAACATCGAAATTACAGGGAATCATTTATATACTTATGAAGACTTAGAGAAAATGAGTGGAATTACAAGCGAAACAAATATTTGGACAATCAAAAAAGATCAGTTAGCAGCAAAACTGAAAGATGCAGGTGGAATGAAGTCTGCAAAAATTTCCATCGCTATTCCAAATACTGTTCATATTGACGTAAAAGAATATAGGAAGATTGCGTACTTTGAAGTGGAGAATGAATTTATTCCACTTCTTGAAAATGGCGATATGCTACATGATAGAGCGATGACAAATAGTCCCTACGATGCTCCTATTATTAAAGATATAAAGAGCGAAAATGATGCTGTCATCAGGAAGGTAGGGGAAGAGTTAAGTAAACTGCCAGCAAGTGTGTATAATGCGATTTCTGAAATAAGGTATACACCTAAGAATACGGATAAGTGGCATGTTACCGTTTATATGAATGACGGAAACCAAGTATTAGCTTCTTTATCCTCTTTTTCGGATAAAATGGAGCATTATCCATCCATCATTGCACAGTTAAATACGGACAAAAAGGGAGTAATTGATTTAGAGGTAGGTTCTTATTTCAAAGCTTTCGATTCGGAAGGGGAAAAGAAGAGTGAAGATTAAAAAAAGAAGAAGGAATGTTATCTTCTCCTTGGTTTTTCTCGTACTCGGATTTATGATTTCCTTTTCGTATCAAAATACAAAAAAGGACGAAAAGCAAGAAATTAGTGAGAGCCAATTTGAAAGAGATTTGGATTTGCGGAATGAATTAATAGAGCAAGAAGAAAAAAATAACGATCTTTATAAGGAATTAAAAGGATCCCAAAAGAAACTTGTTCAATTAGAGAAGAATCTTTCGAATGAAGCGGAAACCTATTATAACATGGCAGAAGATGCCCAAAAGTATCGCATCTATTTAGGAAAGGTTGCTGTAAATGGAGAAGGGGTACAAATTACACTAGAAGATGGAGAGTATAATCCAAAGGAAGATAATGTGAATAGTTACTTGGTCCATGAGCATCATGTGTTTAAAGTGATTAATGAGCTTTATGTTTCAGGTGCACAAGCAATTAGTATCAATGGACAAAGACTATCCCATAATTCTTATATTCTTTGTAATGGACCGGTAATTGAAGTAGATGGTTATCAACACCCTGCACCATTTGTTATTACGGCAATCGGAGATAGCGATGTGTTAGAAGGCGCAATAAATATTAATGGCGGCGTAAAAGATTTGTTAGTAAATGATAATGTTAGATTTAGCCTTGAGAAAAAACGATCGATACAAATGGAGCCTTTGAAAGTAAATTAATAGTAAGTATGATGAGTAGAAAGTATGATGCGCTTTGAATAAGAAGTTTATAACGATGACTGGAATAACGCTTATTGTAGGATTTATGATTGCAGTACAATTCCAGACAATAAAAGAACCGGTTGTACGCGATACAAGAGATACATGGGAATTGAGAGAAGATTTAATAAACGAAAAAAAATTAGAATTACAGCTTATTAATGAAATTCGTTCGATAAACGCAAAAGTGGATGAGTATGAAAATGAAACCTCTGAAAGCAAAGAAGAGGTATTAAAAGATACTTTGGAAGAATTAAAGCAGGAAGCAGGTTTAACAGATGTAACAGGAAATGGAATTATTTTAAAAATTGCTCCTGTTAATTCAGAAATTCTATTAGGCGAAGATCCTGGAGTAGTGACTTCTGAATTATTGCAGCGATTGGTAAATGAATTGAATTTATATGGGGCAGAGGAAATAGCGATTAATGATAATCGCTATGTGAATACAACTGTTATCCGCGAAATAAATAATGTGTTAAAAATCGATGGAAATCCCCTTAATCAGCTGCCGATTGAAATAAAGGTGATAGCGAAGGATGCTAGTATGGCAGATAAATTGTTTAACTACATGAAGGTTTCAAAATCAGCGGATGAATTTTTTGTTTCCAACCTTTTATTAAATGTAGAACAGCCAGAGAAGGCAATCACGATTCCAGCATACGGTAAGGCTATTAATATCCATTATATGGAGCCTGTAAATACAAATGAAGGAGGCGATTCATAATGTGGCTTCCTATATTTGGATTAATTGTTGGGATTGTCTTCGGACTATTAACCGATATAAAAGTACCAGAAGAATATGCTAACTATTTATCGATTGCAGTTCTAGCTGCATTGGATACCTTATTTGGTGGAATTCGAGCTCATTTGCAAAATATATTTGATGAAAAAGTCTTTGTAACAGGCTTCTTCTTTAATATTGCACTTGCAGCAAGTTTAGCTTTTCTAGGTGTTCATCTTGGTGTAGACTTATACTTAGCGGCAATTTTTGCATTTGGTGTGAGACTATTTCAAAACATTGCTGTTATAAGAAGTATTATTTTAAAGAAATCAAATCCTAATTCTCCTGAAAAAATTGAAAAAAGTTGACAGAGAAAAAAGGGAATATATTAGTTTTGGCGAATAATTTAACTATTAATAGAAATGTTGAAGTAAATTACGATATTCCCTTGGTCGAGTGAGTAATTAGTCCTATTTGTAGCGAAAAAGACCAAAATTGTATTGACACTAAGCGAAAACTTAGTGAAAATATGGTGTTGCCTGGTATACAATTGAATAAGTTGTTAAGATGAATTCATTTTATGTATATCAAAAAAACTATGTAAATAGAAGACATTACTTCTTAATAAAAAGTTTAATTTTTTACTGTATGACATAACTTGTTGTTCACATTATTTAAAATGCAAAAGGAGGTGCCCGAGAATGAACAGCAATGAACTTTATGTAAGTCTAGACATCGGTACATCCAGCATAAAAGTGATCATTGGCGAAATGATTAACGAATCTTTAAACATTATTGGTGTAGGCATCGTCCCATCAGAAGGTTTAAAAAAAGGTTCAATTGTGGATATAGATGAAACCGTTCATTCTATTCGACAGGCAATAGAGCAAGCCGAAAGAATGGTTGGGATGGAGATAAAACAAGTAATTGTTGGCGTTTCGGGAAATCATGTAAATCTGCAAACTTCTCGTGGAGTAGTTGCAGTTTCAAGTGAAAATCGCGAAATTACGATTGAAGATGTAATTAGGGTAAAGGATGCTGCGCAAGTAGTCTCCATTCCCCCAGAAAAAGAAATTATTGATATTATTCCTAAACAATTTATTGTAGATGGATTAGACGAAATTACGGATCCTAGGGGAATGATAGGTGTACGGCTTGAAATGGAAGGCACCATTATAACTGGAAGTAAAACTATTTTACATAACACCTTAAGATGTGTGGAAAGAGCTGGCCTAGAAATTCAGGATATTTCCTTACAGCCACTTGCTGCAGGCTCCTTCGCACTTTCAAAAGATGAAAAGAACTTAGGGGTTGCATTGATTGATATAGGCGGTGGTTCAACAACTATTGCTGTCTTTGAAAATGGTTTCCTTAAAGGAACTGGTGTTATTCCAATAGGGGGAGACCATATTACAAAAGATTTATCGATTGGTCTTCGTACTACGACAGAAGATGCAGAAAAAATTAAGATAAAGTATGGATATGCCTTTTATGATCATGCTTCTGAAGAGGAGGTATTTAGTGTTCCTATTATAGGAAGCGATCAGCATCAACAATTTAATCAATTAGAGATTTCTGATATTATAGAAGCTAGATTAGAAGAAATCTTTGAACTTGTTGGTCACGAACTAGCGAGACTTGGTGTATACGATCTTCCAGGAGGATTCGTATTAACTGGTGGGGTAGCTAGTACAAAAGGAATTTTAGAATTGGCACAAGATGTTTTCCAAAGCCGTGTTAGAATTGCTATTCCTGATTATATTGGAGTTAGAGAGCCACAATATACAACTGCTGTTGGGTTAATTAAATTCTCCTATAAAAATAGTAAACTTCAAGGTGGGAATATCCATAATCCTGTCACCGTTCCTGCTGAAAATAGGGAAAAAGTTCAAAAACAAGCATCCCAAAAACAAGCATATGAGAAAAAACAAGTTGAGAAGGAACCTTCCAAGTTTAAGAAATTTATGGGTTATTTCTTCGATTAATGAAATACTTTAAAAAGATGGACATGATTTTAAAAAAGAACTTCGAGAAGGCTGAGAGTCGTTTAGGGTCAGTCTAGGTATATTTTATAATGGTATGTTACTCCATATCACCAAGACTTGAGATGCGGACAGTTCGATACTGCTGAATATCGACGAATTAGGAGGATTTGTCATGTTGGAATTTGATACAAATATAGATTCACTAGCTGTAATAAAGGTTATAGGAGTAGGTGGCGGTGGTAATAACGCTGTTAACCGAATGATTGAACATGGTGTTCAAGGGGTAGAATTTATTGCTGTGAATACAGATGCACAAGCATTAAATTTATCGAAAGCAGAAATTAAAATGCAAATTGGCGGCAAGCTGACGAGAGGACTTGGTGCAGGTGCCAATCCTGAAGTAGGGAAGAAGGCTGCTGAGGAAAGTAAAGAACAAATTGAAGAGGCGTTAAAAGGAGCAGATATGGTCTTTGTAACGGCTGGTATGGGTGGCGGAACTGGTACAGGTGCTGCACCGGTTATCGCTCAAATCGCTCATGACTTAGGTGCTTTAACAGTCGGCGTTGTAACAAGACCATTCACTTTTGAAGGAAGAAAAAGATCTACACATGCTGCAAGTGGTATTACGTCATTAAAAGACTCAGTAGATACGTTAATCGTTATTCCAAATGATCGCTTACTTGAAATTGTAGATAAATCAACTCCAATGCTTGAAGCGTTTAGAGAAGCAGATAATGTATTGCGTCAAGGTGTACAAGGTATCTCAGACTTAATCGCAACACCAGGTCTAATTAACTTAGACTTCGCTGATGTGAAAACAATCATGGTGAACAAAGGTTCAGCACTTATGGGTATAGGGGTTGCCTCAGGAGAAAATCGTGCAGCTGAAGCAGCAAAAAAAGCTATTTCCTCTCCACTTCTTGAAACTTCTATTGACGGAGCACAAGGGGTACTAATGAATATCACTGGCGGATCGAATTTAAGCTTGTATGAAGTACAAGAAGCAGCAGATATTGTTGCATCAGCTTCTGATCAAGATGTAAATATGATTTTTGGTTCTGTTATCAATGATAATTTAAAGGATGAAATAGTTGTTACTGTTATTGCTACAGGCTTTAACCAAGATTTATCTCAACCACAGCCAGGCAGACCTGGATTTGGAGGATTAAAGCCAAATACCAATAATGCAAGTCAAAACAGCAATCCAGCTAATACTAGAGAAGTAAAAAGAGAAGAACCACATGTTCAAAAAGAACAACCAAGAAGCACAAACGTACAACAAACAGAGGATACTTTAGATATCCCAACCTTCTTAAGAAATAGAAACCGCAGAAGATAATTACTTCTGTAGCAAAAACCTCTCTGTTATTTTTACAATAATGGAGAGGTTTTTTATTTTGCGGTTAAAATATTTTCGTTAAGTCGGGCTATAAATAATATGTAAAACCCCTTTTTATGGGTATTCATTTTTTACTCCTTCATCCCTACTTCCAATTTAATATTCCTTAGAATTAGTAAAAAAACTGACAATATTTCGCTAGAACTACAAAATATTCAGTTAGGAGATATAGTGACAAAAACCGTTAGAAATAGAGAAAATTTCTGATTTTTTGATTACAGAAAGTGACAGAATTTCAAGAACAAGTACGTTATACTTTTTCGTAACAGATTAATAGAGAGAAGATATACTTCTTTTGTGGCTTTGGCGAAGATCCCTTTTTCAATTGCAGAGAATTGCGAGGACTATCTTAGTGATTCCTAGTCATTAATGAAGATGAATAAGGAAAAGATCTAGCATTTACAAAGCCTCGATGAAGGAGAGGAGGAGTTACATGTTTGGCCATTTATCTAGATGTAATATGGCTATTAAATTTTCTATTTGACAGTTTATTACTATATTTAACTGGGATTCTTTTGAAGAAAAAAATCATTCATTGGAGAATTTTGCTTGGAGGATTTATTGGTTCCCTAATTATTTTGTTATCCATCACTTCACTTAGTCCCTATACAAGTCATCCTGTATCTAAACTACTATTTTCTATCGTGATGGTAGCAACTGCTTTTGGATTTAAGCGATTTCGCACCTATTTTCAAGCTTTGATGATTTTTTACTTAGCGACCTTTTTAATTGGAGGAACATTGATAGGTGCACATTATTTTATACAGTTTGATTTTCAACTGTCATCTTCCGTACTTCTTGCAAGTGTAAAAGGATTTGGTGATCCAATTAGTTGGCTGTTTGTCCTTCTAGGCTTTCCCGTTGCTTGGTACTTTTCACGCAGAAATGTGGAAGGGATTGAAGTAACAAAGATTCAATATGAGCAAATAATTGATGTTACTTTTCAAATTGGTGGAAAAGAATTTTCTGTAAAGGGATTGGTGGATAGTGGAAATCAAGTATATGACCCAATCTCTCGTCTTCCAGTTATGTTTGTTTCTTTGAAGAATATCGTAAGTGATATGCCCGCAGAGTTAATTCGTTTATCAGAGCAGCCCGAACAGGTTATCTATGGAAGGGAGCCAATAGCTCCAGAATGGGAAAATAAGATGCGCATTATTCCATATAAGGTAGTCGGCAAGGATCACCAGCTAATTATTGCAGTGAAACCGGATCTCTTGCTGTTGAAAAAAGACCAGGAAGTAACTATGGTCGAAAAAGGATTGATTTCGTTTACAAACCAAGTTCTCTCATCTGAGGATGCATTTGATTGTATTGTTCATCCGAAAATGCTTTTAGGAAAAAAATCAGTCGAAGAAAAGGTTAGTTAATATACTATACTCACGAAAAACATCGTTTAGAAGGAGGAAATGCACATGAAGAAATGGAAGCTTCGCTTATCTTATTATTGGTACAAATTTTTAATTAAAATTGGATTGAAAACAGACGAAGTATTTTATATTGGTGGAAGTGAAGCACTGCCTCCTCCGTTAACGAAAGAAGAAGAAGAAATACTTTTGGAAAAACTTCCAAAAGGAGATCAAGCAGCTCGCTCGATGCTTATTGAGAGAAATTTACGTCTTGTAGTTTATATTGCTAGAAAATTCGAAAATACGGGTATCAATATTGAAGACCTAATTAGTATTGGCACCATTGGATTAATAAAGGCGGTTAATACGTTTAATCCAGAGAAAAAAATTAAACTTGCCACATATGCCTCCAGATGCATTGAAAACGAAATATTAATGTATTTACGGAGAAATAATAAAATTCGCTCAGAAGTTTCATTTGATGAACCGTTGAATATTGATTGGGATGGAAATGAACTACTTCTATCAGATGTGATGGGGACAGAAGATGATATTATTACGAAAGATTTAGATGCAAGTGTGGATAAAAAGCTATTGGTAAAAGCATTACATCAACTTTCTAAAAGGGAAAAACAAATCATGGAATTACGATTTGGCTTAGGAACAGGAGAAGAAAAGACCCAAAAAGATGTAGCAGACATGCTTGGGATTTCTCAATCGTATATTTCCAGACTAGAAAAAAGAATTATCAAGAGACTTCAAAAAGAATTTAATAAAATGGTTTAAAAATTTTTCGTTTAGAAATCCTTGTCCCACATAATTTCAGCCGAAATTAGCGTAAATTGGAAATTTAACAAAAATTCTTCTCATGCATATTTTTCCTTCTCGGGGAGATACTGTTTTTTGTACAGCAGCTCCTGTGAGGAGGGAAATAGATTGACTCGAAATAAAGTAGAAATTTGCGGTGTTGATACATCAAAGCTTCCAGTGTTAAAAAACGAAGAAATGAGATTGCTCTTCAAGCAAATGCATGAGGGAGATATATCCGCAAGAGAAAGTCTCGTTAATGGAAATCTCCGCCTCGTATTAAGTGTGATTCAACGATTTAATAATCGAGGAGAATTCGTGGATGACTTATTTCAAGTGGGTTGTATTGGTCTAATGAAATCTATCGATAATTTTGATTTAAGTCAAAACGTAAAGTTTTCCACCTATGCTGTCCCGATGATTATTGGTGAAATTCGCCGGTATCTCCGCGATAATAATCCAATTAGGGTTTCCAGATCTCTGAGAGACATTGCTTATAAGGCATTACAGGTCAGAGAACGGTTGATGAATAAAACATCAAAAGAACCGACAGCTGAGGAAATTGCCAAAGAGTTAGATATTCCCCATGAGGATATTGTTTTTGCATTAGATGCTATTCAAGATCCAGTGTCTCTTTTTGAACCAATATATAATGACGGTGGAGATCCGATTTATGTAATGGACCAATTAAGTGATGAAAAAAATAAGGACATACAATGGGTTGAAGAATTGGCTTTAAAAGAAGGAATGCGCCGATTAAATGATCGCGAAAAATTGATTTTACGAAAGAGGTTTTTCCAAGGAAAAACACAAATGGAAGTTGCCGATGAAATCGGCATCTCACAAGCACAAGTCTCAAGATTGGAAAAGGCTGCTATTAAACAAATGAATAAAAATATTCAAAGCTAAAATAGGAATAACGGGTTAGACTTCTTAAAGTATTTGTACTTTAATGATTGTCTAGCCTTTTCTATTGGAATGAAAGATAATCTTAATTTTATCAGAATACCTAAATTTACGGTGCATATGGAATATTTCTTTAGGAGTTAGGTGGACTAAAGTGACCGAACGGCTTTTGGAGTTTGAAAACGTAATTGCGGCGCACCGTCAAAGTTCTACCAAGCTCTCAAATAAGAAAAAAGTAAATTACACAAATTTAAATAAAAAGCACCCTTATTTCCAAAGAAAATCATGTTTTTCTGTGACCAATTATAGGTCCATATGGTAAACTAAAACAAAAAGATGGGGTTAGATAATGGAACCTTTTACTTTACGAAATAAACAGTTTTTCAATCTTGATTTATGGGAGCAGCAGTTCCCGAATTTAATAGCTGGTTTCACAACAAAAAATGATGGGAAAAGTAAAGGCGATTATGCTAGTTTAAATATGGCATTTCATGTGAATGATCAGAAGGAAACGGTAATAGCAAACCGCAATGAGGTAGCGCGAAATTTAATGTTTCCTTTGGAGCAATGGGTTGGTGCAGAGCAAACGCATAAAGTCAATATTGTAGAAGCAACAATTGCTCATATAGGCATGGGTGCTAAAGATTATGAAAGTGCGTTAAAGGATACAGATGGTTTTTTTACTTTAGAAAAAAATATATTATTAACTCTATGTTTTGCAGATTGTGTTCCGTTATACTTTATTCATCCCACCACAAAGGCAATTGGGATTGCTCACGCAGGCTGGCAAGGGACGGTCAAAGGCATTGCTAGGGAAATGATCAACGTATTTGCCTCACACCATATACCTGCCGAAGAGGTACTTGCTGTTATTGGTCCTTCCATAACGGATCGTCATTATATAGTGGATGACCGAGTCATTAATGAAATGGATAAGGTGATACATTCTCAAGCAAAGCCATATACGACTGTTTCTCCAGGACAATACAGCCTGAATTTACAGGAAGCAAATAAGCAGATTTTGTTAGAAGCAGGAATGTTGGAAAGCAACATTCATATAACTAATTATTGTACCTATGGAGATGACGCTTATTTTTTCTCTCATAGAAGGGATAAGGGAAAGACTGGGAGAATGATGAGTTATATTGGATGGAGAGAGGAAGAAGGAAACGAAAATGTTAGTGAAAGATAATCTTAGTGTAATAAAGCAGGAAATTGCGAGTGCAAGTGAAAAAGCAAATCGGAATCCAGAAGAGGTAACAATTATTGCTGTGACAAAGTATGTTACAATAGAGCGAGCACAAGAAGCGTTGGATGCTGGAATTGTTCATCTAGGCGAAAATCGCGAAGAAGGCTTACTGGCAAAGTATGAAGTTCTTCAGGACAAGCCAGTTTGGCATTTTATTGGATCATTGCAGACAAGAAAAGTAAAAGGTATTATAGATTATGTAGACTATATTCACTCTTTGGATCGACTATCTTTGGCAAAAGAAATACATAAAAGAGCGAATCGTACCATAAAGTGTTTTGTACAGGTTAATGTTTCGAAAGAAGAATCGAAGCATGGAATCGAACCGGAAGAAGTAATTGCTTTTGTTAATCAATTATCCGAATATCCAAATGTTCAAGTAGTTGGATTAATGACAATGGCACCATTTACGGAAGATAAAGTGTTTCTTCGTCAATGCTTTCAAAAATTAAAAAGCATGCAAGAAGATGTAAAAGGATTACAATTAGCATATGCTCCATGCACAGAGCTTTCTATGGGTATGTCGAATGATTATTCAATTGCAATCGAAGAGGGAGCAACGATGATAAGAATTGGAACTGCTTTAGTAGGAAGCGAGAAATAGGAGGCAAGTGAAATGAGTATAAAATCGAAAATAAAAACGTTCTTTTTTTTAGAAGATGAAGATTACGAAGAAGAGCAAGCAAGATATCAAGAAGAGCCAAGCGAGCCTGCTAGAAATTATAAACAGCCTGTTCAGCAAAATCACCATATTCAACAGCCGAAAACTAATAACCAAAATGTAGTTAGCCTACAAAGTATCCAAAAATCATCAAAAGTATTTTTGGTGGAGCCACGGGTATATGCAGAAGCACAGGATATTGCAGATCAGTTGAAAAACCGTCGGGCTGTCGTTGTAAATCTACAGCGCATTGAAAAGGACCAAGGTAAACGCATAGTAGATTTCCTTAGTGGAACTGTCTATGCGATTGGTGGTGATATTCAAAAAATTGGCACAGATATATTCCTGTGTACTCCAGATAATGTGGAAGTTTCAGGAAACATATCCCAAATCCTGCAGGATGCAGAATACGAAAATACGAGGTGGTAACAACGAATGACGTTTATTATTTTAGTATTAGCTAAATTATTACAGTATTACTCCTATGCATTAATTATTTACATTCTAATGTCCTGGATTCCGAGTGCACGCGAAACATCTATTGGCGTTTTTCTTGCAAAAGTCTGCGAGCCATACTTAGAAGTTTTCCGAAGAGTTATTCCGCCAATTGGCATGCTAGATATTTCGCCAATTGTTGCTATCTTTGTTTTAAACCTTGCTGGAATGGGAATTCAACAATTAGGAATGTGGTTTATATAAGTTTAAGAGGGCTAATGTAGCCCTTTTTCTATGCAAAAAAGGAGCTAAAAACATGTCAATCTATCAACACTTTCGTCCAGAAGAAAGAGAATTTATTGATCAAGTAGAAAATTGGCGAAGCTATGTCGAGAACAACTATGCCCCGAAATTAACCGATTTTTTGGATCCTCGAGAACAGAAAGTACTGAGTGTGATTATTGGAGAGCACCATGAAGTGAAATTTGCTTTTTTTGGTGGGCATGATCAGGCGGAAAGAAAACGTGCCCTCCTCTATCCTGAATATTATGAGGCAAATAAAGAGGATTTTAACTTGTCCTTACTAGAAGTAAATTATCCGAAGAAATTTGTCACTATTGAGCATCCCCATGTTTTAGGTAGCTTAATGTCACTTGGGTTAAATCGTAATAAATTCGGAGATATTTTCGTTGTGGATGGGGAAATTCAATTCATTGTTGCAGGAGAAGTCGAGGATTATGTAAGGATTCAGCTTGAATCTATTGGGAAAGCAAAGATAAGCCTTATAGGAGTTTCTTTCGATAAAATAATTTTCAAGGAAGAACATTGGACAGAGATGACGACGACCGTTTCCTCCCTTCGCCTCGATACACTAATTGCAGCTATCTATAATTTCTCAAGGGAAAAAGCAAAGACTTACATTACACAAGGCTTAGTAAAAGTGAATTTTACTTTAATAGAAAATGTTGCATTTATATGTGAAGAAGGAGATGTATTTTCTGTTCGTGGAGAAGGACGAGCTACCGTCAATTCCATTGAAGGAAAAACGAAAAAAGATAAATGGAGGATCGTGGTAGGTAAATTGAAGTAGATAATAAGAAGGAAGATAAGCTCCATAATTTCTCCATCAAACAAAAAACATAGTTTTTTTATTGTCTATATATGATACAATATTTTTTAGCAGCATTATTTTTCATGTTTCTTCTTATTTTTTAAAAATAATGCAGGAAATCCGGTAATACTGTCGAAATAAGGATGATACATAAAGAAATTGAAGTTTGGGAGGTGGCTTTATGCCATTAACGCCGTTAGATATTCATAACAAGGAATTTGCCAAAGGCTTCCGTGGTTATGATGAAGATGAAGTAAATGAATTTCTTGACCAGGTTATTAAGGATTATGAAAATATTATCCGTGAGAAAAAAGAACTGGAAGAAAGACTAAACGAGTTAACTGACCGTATCGGCCACTATAATAATATTGAAGAGACGTTAAATAAATCCATTGTAGTAGCACAAGAAGCTGCCGAGGAAGTTAAACGAAATGCACAAAAAGAAGCAAAACTAATTATAAAAGAAGCAGAAAAAAATGCTGATCGCATTGTCAATGAATCGCTATCGAAAGCAAGAAAAATTGCCCTTGAAATTGAAGAATTGAAAAAGCAATCAAAAGTATTCCGTACTCGATTCAAAATGCTAATTGAAGCACAATTAGATATGCTTAATAACGATGATTGGGATCATTTATTAGAATATGAATTAGATGCAACAGAATTAAATTCAACAAAATAATCCCCAAGTCTTGACGAATGATGGAATGATGAAATATAATTTTTCACAAATGTATATTCATGTAGCGTTGATAGGGATAGTAGATTTCCGGGAAACTTAAAGTAGCGAATCAGGGACGGTGTAAGCCTGATATAAGTTGGAAATTGAAAATCACCCTGGAGTCCTTTTCTGAAATAGAAGTAAGAAAAGGCGGTTCATTGCCGTTAAAAAATGTCTAAGTGGATAAGAGTTTCTTTTATCTATAAGGGTGGTACCGCGGGAACCTTTAAAAACCTTCTCGTCCCTTTCGTGGGGATGAGAAGGTTTTTTGCTGTGTATACTGATTCTAAAAAAGCAGATATGTCTATAATAGAATACTGAATATATAGCTGCATACATGATGAAAAAAAGATAAAAATGTTGGAGGAAGAAAATGGAATATAAAGACACGTTGCTTATGCCAAAAACAGCCTTTCCGATGAGAGGGAATTTACCTAATCGCGAGCCTGATATGCAAGCGAAATGGAAAGAAATGAATATTTACGAAAAAGTACAAAGCCGTACAAAAGGACGTCCGATGTTTGTTCTTCATGATGGACCACCATATGCAAACGGTGATATACATATTGGGCATGCTCTTAATAAAATTTTAAAAGACTTTATTGTTCGCTATAAATCCATGACAGGCTTCCAAGCACCATATGTGCCTGGTTGGGATACTCATGGTCTTCCAATCGAGCAAGCTTTAACGAATAAAGGCGTTAAACGAAAAGAAATGACGATTGCAGAATTCCGTAAATTATGTGAAGAATATGCTTTAGAACAAATTGACAGTCAAAGAGAACAGTTTAAGCGCTTAGGTGTTCGTGGAGATTGGGATAACCCATATATTACGTTAAAGCCTTCTTATGAAGCACAGCAAATTAAAGTGTTTGGAGAAATGGCGAAAAAAGGCTATATCTATAAAGGGAAAAAACCTGTTTATTGGTCTCCAACAAGTGAATCAGCTCTTGCGGAAGCAGAAATTGAATATAAAGACAAAAAGTCGGCATCTATTTATGTTGGGTTTAAGGTGAAGGATGGCAAAGGGGTATTAGCAAGTGATGTGCAAATTGTTATTTGGACAACTACTCCTTGGACCATTCCAGCAAACTTAGGTATTTCTGTTCATCCTACTTTAACGTATGTAGTTGTGGAAGAAAAAGGAGATAAGTATCTAGTTGCACGGGACTTATTGGAAAGTGTTAAAACAGAAATTGGCTGGGAAGAGGCTAATATTGTTCAAGAGGTAAAAGGGGCAGAGCTAGAGTACGTTTTAGCAACACACCCAATTTATGGACGTGATTCTTTAGTAATGCTAGGGGAGCATGTAACAACAGATGCTGGTACTGGCTGTGTTCACACAGCGCCTGGACACGGGGAAGATGACTTCTTAGTTGGTCAAAAATATGGATTAGAAGTTCTATGTCCTGTCGATGATAAAGGGGTTATGACTGAAGAGGCTCCTGGCTTTGAAGGATTATTCTATGATAAAGCAAATAAGCCAATTACAGAAAAGCTTGAAGAGGTTGGCGCATTATTAAAGCTTCAATTTATCACACACTCTTATCCACATGACTGGAGAACAAAAAAACCAGTTATTTTCCGAGCAACAGCACAATGGTTTGCTTCTATTAAAGACTTTAGAAATGAACTATTAGATGCAGTTAAAGAAACACAGTGGGTACCTGCATGGGGCGAAACAAGATTGTATAATATGGTTCGTGATCGCGGTGACTGGTGTATTTCTCGACAACGTGCGTGGGGTGTACCAATTCCTGTATTCTATGCAGAAAATGGCGACAGCATTATTACCGATGAAACAATTGAGCACATCTCAAATTTATTTAGAGAAAATGGTTCAAATATTTGGTTTGAGAAATCAGCTAAGGAATTATTGCCTGAAGGATTTACACATCCAGGCAGCCCAAATGGGGAATTTACGAAAGAAACAGATATTATGGATGTATGGTTTGATTCTGGTTCTTCTCACCAAGCTGTATTGTTAGAAAGAGAGGATCTGCAACGTCCTGCTGATCTATACCTAGAAGGTTCTGACCAATATCGCGGCTGGTTTAACTCTTCCCTATCTACAAGCGTAGCAGTAACCGGTAAAGCACCTTATAAGGCTGTTTTAAGCCATGGCTTCGTGTTAGATGGAGAAGGACGCAAAATGAGTAAATCATTAGGAAATGTAATGGTACCTGCAAAAGTAATGAACCAATTAGGTGCTGATATTTTACGCTTATGGGTTGCTTCTGTAGACTTCCAAGCAGATGTACGTGTATCTGATGCTATTTTAAAACAAGTAACAGAAGGATATCGCAAAATCAGAAATACTTTTCGTTTCTTATTAGGAAACCTTGCTGATTTTAACCCAGAAACAGATGCTCTTTCTTATGCGGAATTACGTGAAGTGGATCAATTTATGATGATCAAGCTAAATAAGCTAATTAAAAGTGTGACAGAATCCTATGATAAATATGAATTCTCTACTATTTATCATAATATTAATAATTTCTGTACATTGGATTTAAGTGCATTCTATCTTGATTTCTCAAAAGATGTCCTTTACATTGAAGCAACAAATAACAAAGAAAGAAGAGCTATTCAAACAGTTCTTTATGAAAGCTTAATCAGCTTAACGAAGTTAGTTGCGCCAATCTTACCACATACTGCTGATGAGGTATGGGATCATATTTCTTCTGTAAAAGAGGAAAGTGTTCAGTTAACTGATTTCCCAGAGTACAGTACATTTGAAAATAGTGATGCTGTAGAGGAAAAATGGAGTAAATTCTTAGTGGTACGTGATGATGTACTTAAAGCATTAGAAGAAGCACGTAATCAAAAAGTAATTGGTAAATCTCTTGCTGCGAAAGTAGCATTATATGTGAATGAAGAAGTAGGAACATTATTAAATTCCATTCAAGAAAATTTACAACAATTATTTATCGTATCAGGCTTCGAAATTGCTGGTGAATATAATAGTGCACCAGAAGAGGCATTAAAGCTGGAAAATGCAGCAATCGTAGTATCTAAAGCAGACGGCGAAACATGTGAAAGATGCTGGACTGTTACAACAGATGTTGGCACAGTCGAAGCCCATCCAACACTATGCGAAAGATGCGCACATGTAGTAGAAGAAAATTATTAAGAAACCACTTATGAAGAGGCTGGGACATAAGTATTCCAGCCATAGATAAACCCGAACAACTATCAAAGAGTCCTAGATGGTTGTTCGGGTTTTATTAGTTTTATAAAAGGCTGTTTTAGTACAGTTAGTGTTAATATCCGCAGCCTGAATACACTTCGCTTTCCATGGGGCGAGCGCCGAGCCGCGGTCTGCCTTTGGCCTGCAGGGTCTCGGACTTTCTCGCAGCTCCCATAGGAGTCTACGTGTATTCAGGCTGCTCCATTTTTCTTACTAATTTATTTTTTCTTGGAAAAAAATTAGTTTTTAGGAAATAGTCTTTAAAAACGAAGTGGAATGGAGCGGAAAAAACTCGACTCCTGCGGGCAATAGAGGACGCTTTAGACCCCGCAGCGTAGCGAGGAGGCTCAGATTCCTCCCCGACGCATCGAGTGTTTGTAGCGCAATGGAACAAAATAGTTTTTACACTTGACTATATTTAAAAACATAAATAACCATTTTATAAAAGTAACCTTTATTTAAGAGCTAATTTAAAGAGTGTTCGTTTTTACAGATTGGCTATTTACTTTTGTCCCATCCTCTTTTTGCTTTTAAAAGATAGTTTAAAACAAAAAAATTAAAGGAAAAAAGTTTTGTAAAAGCCTTTTATTGGGAAAGGAAAAGAAGAATAAATGATTACATAGCGTGAAAAGTAATGCCCGTCTATTATCTTGATGCTGGTGGATTTTTTTATACATATGTAAGGAAGAGAAATACTTCCACCTCCGTTAATAGTTGTTATGACTGTTAAATCTTTAATCGGTTTTTGTCTTCTGCAATGGAAATGCTAAAGATAATTAAAGAAACGGAGGTAATGGAATTGAATTCAACTATTGAAAAGCTTTATACAGAACTCCGTATGACACAAATAGAATTAGCAACCACATTAAGAGTCAAACGAGACTCAAAAATAAAAAAATATATTGAAGAGGAACTCAAGGACGTAGAAGAAACGATGCAAAAACTAGAAAATGGCAATTTTGGAATGTGCGAAATTTCAGGAGAATTGCTTCCGTTCGATTTGCTGGAAATGATTCCAACGATTCGAACGAAAGAGGATATAAATAGTATTCAATCTTATTACAGAAAGTCCATTCATTAAAAGGGAAGTAAGAATAGCTTCATTCGAAATAATCACCCAAGCTATCGTTTTCATCTGGTTTATGCTAAAATGCTAAAGGAGACTCGAGAATTGGAGGAAACTTTAGTGTTTTATTACATAATTGCAGCTATAATTATTATTCTTGATCAATGGACAAAATGGTTAGTTGTAAAAAATATGGAACTGGGAGAAAGTATCGAAGTAATTAAGGATTTTTTCTACCTGACATCCCATCGTAATAGTGGAGCAGCATGGGGAATGCTTGAAAATCAAATGGTGTTTTTCTATATTATCACTGTTGTTGTTGTGATTGGATTAATCTATTTGATTCAGACAGGTACAAAAGGGAAAATTCTTTATGGTGTTTCTCTTGGTCTTATATTAGGTGGAGCAATGGGTAATTTTATTGACCGTGCGCGCCATCAATATGTAGTAGACTTTATCAATACGTATATCTTTAATTATGATTTCCCAATATTTAATATTGCAGACTCATCTTTAGTAATTGGCGTTATTTTATTAATCCTAGTTATGCTGAAGGAGGATAGAGACGCAAAGAAGGAGAAAAAACATGGAAAAAAAGGAACATATCATTCAGAGTGAGCAAGTAAATGAACGAATCGACAAAATCGTTTCTACGATTAACAGTGATTGGTCAAGAACACAGGTCCAACAATGGATAAAAGACGGTCATGTTACGGTTAATGGACAAATGGTTAAAACAAAGTATAAAGGTGTTTTAAATGATCTAGTTGCAATTGAAGTGCCAGAAGCAATCGAACTAGATGTAGAAGCTGAGGAAATGGATTTAGATATATATTATGAAGATAGTGATGTCATCGTAGTGAATAAACCAAAAGGAATGGTTGTACACCCAGCTCCTGGTCATGTAACGGGTACATTAGTAAATGGCTTGATGGCTCATTGTAAAGATCTTTCTGGTATAAATGGCGTAATGAGACCAGGAATTGTCCATCGAATTGATAAAGATACTTCTGGGTTATTAATGGTTGCTAAAAACGATGCTGCACATGAAAGCCTTGTTAATCAGTTAGTGGCAAAAACAGTAACGAGAAAGTATAAAGCATTGGTACATGGTTCTATCCCACATGATTATGGTACGATTGAAGCGCCAATTGGTCGTGATACGAAAGATAGACAAAGTATGACGGTTGTGGATAAGGGGAAGCATGCTGTTACTCATTTTCATGTGCTAGAAAGAATAGATGGATACACATATATTGAGTGCCAATTAGAAACTGGTCGTACCCATCAAATTCGTGTGCATATGAAGTATATTGGCTATCCACTTGTAGGAGATCCTAAATATGGTCCAAGAAAAACACTGGATATTGGTGGACAGGCATTACATGCAGGGATATTAGGATTTGAACATCCTCGTACTGGAGAATATTTAGAATTCGAAGCACCATTGCCAAAAGAATATGAGAACCTTTTAGATACGCTGCGAAATAATCGTTGACATGGTTTCTATTTTATATTAAGATAATGTTAGTTGAATAAGTCCTTTAAATCAATCCCGTGAGGTTGAGAAGGAAAACGGATTCTAGCTATTATCAGGTAATAGCTATCTAAGTATACGTCTATCCTCTCATCCAAAAGGGTGAGAGGATATTTTTTTGAAATAAAGTTTGAATCACAGCATGGATGGTGAGCGAGATGTCACAAAAGGCACTTGTACTAGATGATCAAGCAATCAGACGAGCGTTAACAAGAATTGCTCATGAAATCATTGAAAAAAATAAAGGGATTGAGGATTGTATACTTGTTGGAATTCGAACAAGAGGCATATACATTGCTAATCGCCTTGCAGAAAAAATCGCTCAAATCGAAGGAAAGCCAATCGAAGTTGGTGAATTGGATATTACTTTATACCGAGATGATTTATCAAAGAAGACGAAAAATGAGGAGCCGTTAGTAAAAGGCTCAGATATCCCGACAGATATTCAAGGATTAAAGGTCATACTTGTAGACGACGTCTTATATACAGGAAGAACGGTTCGCGCCGGCATGGATGCACTAATGGATATGGGAAGACCCGCCTCCATACAGCTTGCAGTCTTAGTAGACAGAGGTCATAGAGAACTACCGATAAGAGCTGATTATGTTGGGAAAAACATTCCTACCTCCAGTTCAGAAAAAATCGTAGTAGAGCTTGCTGAAGTTGACGGACATGATGAAGTAAATATTTTTGAAAATTAAATAGAGCCCTTTTAAAAGCAGTCCTGTGAGGCTGAAAAGGGGAGTTTTTACATAAGGTTTCTTTAAGCCTGTCTAAAACCCCTTTTTTGCTGCGCAGAAAAGGGGTTTTATTATTTTTACAATAGGGGAAACTAGTAAGCAATTATACAAGTCATATTTTTTTAAAGAGAAAGAGGAGACAGCAATGAACGAAACAAAACCCTTATTAGGAATTAAAGATAAACCAAGTGCCCTGCAGTGGGTGACATTAAGCTTACAGCATTTATTCGCGATGTTTGGTGCAACTGTGCTAGTACCATTCTTAATAGAAATGAGCCCGGCTGTTGCTTTAGTCTCAAGTGGTGTAGGTACACTCGCATTCTTAATCATTACGCAATTTAAAGTTCCGGCCTACTTAGGATCATCCTTCGCGTTTATAGCGCCGGTAATCGCTGCAAAGACAATGCCTGGCGGAGGAATAGGTGCAGCAATGATTGGAACGTTTATAGCCGGGATTGTTTACGGCATTGTTTCCTTAATCATAAAAAAAGCAGGTTATCATTGGATTATGAACATCCTACCGCCAATTGTTGTCGGACCAGTAATCATGGTAATCGGGCTAGCATTAGCTTCAACAGCAGTAGGGCAAGCGATGTATTTAAATAATGGTAGTGAGAATCAAGAATATAGCTTACTTTATATCTCTGTTGCCCTAGTAACCTTACTAGCAACTATAATTTTCACCATGTTTGGCAAAGGAGTATTTAGCTTCATCCCAATCTTAGCGGGAATTATTGTAGGTTACGTATACGCCTTGCTAGTAGGTGTTGTTAACTTTCAAGGAGTATTGGATGCGAAATGGTTTGCAATGCCGGATTTTATCTTCCCGTTTGTAGATTATCCTGTAACCATTAATCTTGCGTTACTAACCATTTTTGTACCGGTCGCAATCGTTACATTAACGGAGCATATCGGTCATCAGCTAGTATTAAGTAAAGTTGTTGGCAAAGATTATATTAAAGACCCGGGATTGCATAGAAGTATATTAGGAGATGGAACAGCAACAATTCTTTCCGCATTAATGGGTGGCCCTGCAAAAACAACATATGGGGAAAACATTGGAGTATTGGCAATTACTAGAGTATACAGCGTTTATGTATTAGCAGGAGCTGCAGTACTAGCAATCGGGTTTGGATTTATTGGCAAAATTGCAGCGTTAATTCAATCCATCCCAACACCAGTAATGGGAGGAGTATCCATTCTTCTATTCGGAATTATCGCTTCCTCTGGATTAAGAATTATTGTAGAAGCAAAGATTGATTTCAATAAAAATCGCAATTTAGTGATCGCATCTGTTATCCTTGTAACAGGAATCGGAGGCTTCTCCATTCATATGGGAGAACACTTTAAATTAGAAGGAATGGCTTTCGCAGCAATCCTGGGAATTATCTTAAATCTAGTATTGCCAGGCAGAGAAAAAGCAAAAGAAGATTTATTCGAAGAAGCAATCGCAGTAGACGAAACTAAATAGTAACACCTTTTAAACAAGTACAGAGAGACTTATAAGGGTGCCAAAAATGATGCATAAGTATGTGCTAGGTTCACTTTGCCTAAATCTATGCAGAATCAAGATTTTTGCCGCCCTAACGAGTTGTTAGGGCGTTTTTTTTCATGAAGTAATGATGTTTTACCCATTATAAATTTAAAATTCTGAGTTGATTGGAGTCAAGTGTCTGGAGCGGAAATCAACGGGCTGTTTGATAAGGGTTATTAACATTGAAAAGTTTAGAAAAAAACAGCAATAACGGGAGGTAGTATCATGGAAAACTTATTAACTACGACTGAGTTAACCGTTACAGAGATTAAAGAAATCTTAAGAGATGCACAAAGATTTGCAAATGGAGAAACATGGAGACCAGCAAATCAATGCTTTGTAGCAAACCTTTTTTTCGAAGCTAGCACAAGAACAAAATGCAGCTTTGAAGTAGCGGAAAGAAAGTTAGGTCTTGAGGTAATCCCATTTGAAACGACAACCTCAAGTGTTGTTAAAGGAGAAACATTATATGATACTGTTCGAACGCTGGAATCAGTAGGAGTAAATGCTATTGTCATAAGGCATGAAAAGGACCATTACTTTGATGAATTAGTAGGAAATGTAAACATACCAGTCATAAATGCTGGTGATGGCTGTGGTCATCATCCTACACAATCACTGCTAGACCTTCTGACGATACAGCAGGAATTCCAACGCTTCAATGGCTTAAAAGTAAGCATAATCGGCGATATCAGCCATAGCCGAGTAGCAAGATCAAATGCAGATGCCCTAACAAGACTCGGGGCAGAGGTCGTTTTCTCTGGACCAAGAGAATGGTTTGATGAAACAGTCCTACAAGATGCAAATTATGAAGATATTGATACAGCGATTGAAACATCTGATGTAGTCATGCTGTTACGTGTCCAACATGAAAGGCATGGAGACGAAAGAGCTGCTTTTGATAAAGAAAGCTATCATAGACTTTATGGGTTAACAGTAGAAAGAGAAAGAAAAATGAAGCCGGGAAGCATAATCATGCATCCTGCACCAGTGAACAGAGATGTTGAAATTGCAGACGAATTGGTTGAATGCGAACGCTCCAGAATTTTTAAGCAAATGGAAAATGGTGTGTTTATCCGCATGAGTGTGCTAAAAAGATCATTAGAAAATATCGGAGGGAGAAATGAACATGTCAATACTTATCAAAAATGGCCAGTTGCTTAATACTACAGGGGAATTAGAACAGAAGGACATCTTGATTGAAAATGGAGCAATTAAGACTATTGCAAAGCAAATCAATTCGAATGCAGATGAAGTGATTGACGCAGTTGGAAAAGTTGTTGCTCCTGGGTTTATTGACCTACATGTTCATTTAAGAGAGCCAGGTGGTGAAAAGAAAGAAACGATTGCAACAGGGACGATGGCAGCAGCACGCGGTGGATTTACAACGATTGCGAATATGCCAAACACTAGACCTGTTCCTGACACCGTTGAAAATCTACATAATTTAAATGAAAGGATTAAAAATACGGCAAATGTAAATGTTTTGCCGTATGCGTCCATTACAATTAGACAATTAGGGACTGAGCTTACTGATTTTAAGGCACTTAAAGAATTAGGAGCATTTGCTTTTACAGATGATGGCGTGGGTATTCAAGAAGCTGGCCAAATGCTTGAAGCAATGAAGCAAGCTGCTGCATTGGATATGGCGATTGTCGCTCACTGTGAAGATAATAGCCTCATTAATAAAGGCTGTGTACATGACGGAGAATTTTCCAAGGTGAATGGTGTAAATGGAATTCCAAGTGTTTGTGAATCAGTCCAAATTGCAAGAGATGTTCTTTTAGCAGAAGCAACAGGCTGTCATTATCATGTTTGCCATATCAGTACAAAAGAATCTGTACGTGTTGTAAGAGATGCGAAAAAAGCTGGAATCCCAGTTACAGCAGAGGTTTCACCACATCATTTACTATTAGCAGATACAGATATCCCTTCCCTTGACACGAATTATAAAATGAATCCTCCTTTAAGAGGAACAGAGGATCGAAAAAGCTTAATCGAAGGGTTGCTAGATGGAACAATTGATTTTATTGCAACAGACCATGCGCCGCATACAGCAGAAGACAAGGCACAATCGATGCAGCTTGCACCATTTGGAATTGTTGGTTTAGAAACAGCTTTCCCACTCCTTTACACAAACTTTGTAAAAACAGGAGTAATGACGCTACAACAGTTAATTGATTATCTAACAGTGAAACCAGCTCAAAGTTTTAAATTGGATGCTGGAATATTAGAAGAAGGAAAGAATGCAGATATCGTCCTTCTTGATTTAGAAGACACAAATAAAATTGATCCAGAATCATTTTTATCAAAAGGAAGAAATACACCATTTGCTGGTTGGGAATGTCAAGGTTGGCCAGTTGCAACAATCGTTGGTGGAAAGATTGCTTGGAGAAAGGAAAGTGTACACGCATGAAAAAACAATTAATTCTTGAAGATGGCACGGTATTTATCGGAAAAGGCTTCGGTGCCGATACAGACAAATTTGGTGAAGTAGTATTTAACACAGGAATGACAGGCTATCAGGAAATTCTATCAGATCCATCCTACTGTGGACAAATTGTAACACTTACGTATCCTTTAGTAGGAAATTATGGCATCAATCGAGATGATTTTGAATCGATAACGCCAGCCATTCATGGATTTATTGTGAAAGAAGTGTGTGATTTTCCTTCAAACTGGCGTAATGAACTATCATTAGACGAATATTTCAAACAAAAGAATATCCCAGGAATTGCTGGAATTGATACGAGAAAATTAACCCGTATTATCCGCCAATATGGAACTTTAAAAGGTGCAATTTGCAGCATCGATGAAAATGCAGAGGAAGTAATCGCAAAATTAAAAGGGATTACGTTAAGCACAGACCAAGTAAAGCAAGTTTCTACAAAGAAACCTTATCCAAGTCCAGGCCGTGGAAGTCGCGTTGTGTTAGTAGACTATGGAATGAAACATGGAATTTTACGAGAATTAAATAAACGAGATTGTGATGTAATCGTCGTTCCTTATAACACAACAGCAGAAGACATTCTAAATTTAAGTCCAGATGGCGTTATGTTATCAAATGGACCTGGAGATCCAAAGGATGTGCCCGAGTCCATTGAAGCAATTAAAGGAATTATTGGAAAAGTACCCCTATTTGGAATTTGCCTAGGTCATCAATTGTTCGCACTTGCAAGTGGAGCAAACACAGAAAAAATGAAGTTTGGTCATAGAGGATCAAACCACCCAGTGAAAGATTTGTTAACAGGAAAGGTTTCCCTAACATCTCAAAATCATGGTTATACAGTAGAAGAAGCATCTATTAATCATACAAACTTAGAAGTAACACATCTTGCTTTAAATGATGGAACAATCGAAGGCTTGCAACATAAAGAATATCCAGCATTTACTGTGCAATATCATCCAGAAGCTTCACCTGGTCCAGAGGATGCAAACTATTTATTCGATCGTTTTATGGAAATGATACAATCTCACAAACAGGAAGGTGCCGCATATGTCAAAGCGTAAAGATATTAAAAGTATATTAGTAATCGGATCAGGACCAATCATCATTGGGCAGGCAGCAGAATTTGACTATGCAGGAGCGCAAGCATGTATCGCTTTAAAGGAAGAAGGCTATCGTGTTATCTTAGTAAACTCGAACCCTGCAACCATTATGACGGATACAGAAATGGCAGATAAAGTGTATATTGAACCGTTAACACTTGAATTTGTCAGCAGAATTATTCGCAAAGAAAGACCAGATGCAATCCTACCAACATTAGGAGGGCAAACTGGCTTAAACCTTGCAGTCGAGCTTTCTGATGCAGGCGTGTTAGAGGAATGTGAGGTAGAAGTACTTGGAACGAAGTTATCTGCGATTCAGCAAGCAGAAGACAGAGACCTTTTCCGTAACTTGATGAATGAATTAGGAGAACCGGTACCAGATAGTGATATCATCCATAATATGCAGGAAGCAAAAGCATTCGTTGAAAAAATCGGTTATCCAGTAATCGTACGTCCTGCTTTCACACTAGGTGGAACCGGTGGTGGAATTTGCCATAATGACCAGGAATTAGAAGAAATCGTTACAAGTGGATTAAAAAACAGCCCAGTAACGCAATGTTTATTAGAAAAAAGTATCGCAGGATTCAAAGAAATCGAATATGAAGTAATGCGTGATAGCAATGATAACGCGATTGTTGTATGTAACATGGAAAATATCGATCCAGTTGGGATTCATACAGGTGACAGTATCGTTGTCGCACCAAGTCAGACGTTAAGTGATCGTGAATATCAATTATTAAGAAATACATCTTTGAAAATTATCCGTGCACTAAAAATTGAAGGTGGCTGTAACGTACAGCTTGCATTAGACCCAGATAGCTTCCAATACTATATTATCGAAGTTAACCCAAGGGTAAGTCGTTCATCGGCCCTTGCAAGTAAAGCAACTGGCTATCCAATTGCAAAGCTAGCTGCAAAAATTGCAGTAGGCCTAACATTAGATGAGATGATGAATCCTGTAACTGGAAAAACTTATGCAAGCTTTGAACCAGCACTTGATTATGTAGTAAGTAAAATCCCACGCTTTCCTTTTGATAAGTTTGAATCAGCAAAACGTAACTTAGGAACACAAATGAAAGCAACTGGAGAAGTAATGGCAATTGGCCGTACTTTTGAAGAATCTTTATTAAAAGCGATTCGCTCTCTTGAAGCAAAAGTATATCATTTCTCTCTAAATGCAGCAGATGAAACAAGTGACGAATTACTGGAGAAACGAATTAGAGTGGCTGGAGACGAAAGATTATTTTACATCGCGGAAGCACTTAATCGTGGCGTGAGCATTGAAACCATTCATGAATGGAGCAAGATTGACTTATTCTTCCTTTTCAAACTGGAAGGCATCATTAAGTTCGAAAAAGAGCTAATCAATCATCCATTTGATGAGGAATACGTAAAAGAAGCGAAAGAAAAAGGTTTTGCCGATATTCAGCTTGCAAAGCTATGGAATACAACAGAGCTTGAAGTATACAGCTGGAGAAAAGAAAAAGGCATCGTGCCAGTTTATAAAATGGTTGATACATGTGCGGCGGAATTTGAATCTGAAACACCGTATTATTATGGAACATATGAAGAAGAAAATGAATCGATTGTAACAGAGAAGAAAAGTATCGTTGTCCTTGGATCTGGACCAATTCGCATCGGTCAAGGGATTGAGTTTGACTATGCAACAGTTCACTCAGTATGGGCAATCAAAGAAGCAGGATATGAAGCAATTATCATCAATAACAATCCAGAGACGGTTTCAACAGACTTTAGTATTTCAGATAAGCTTTACTTTGAACCACTTACGATTGAAGATGTGATGCATATCATCGATTTAGAAAAGCCAGAAGGAGTAGTGGTTCAGTTTGGTGGGCAAACAGCTATCAACCTAGCTGGACCATTAGCAGAGCGTGGCGTCAAAATTTTAGGAACATCTCTTGAAGATTTAGATCGCGCAGAGGATCGTGATAAGTTTGAACAAAGTCTGCACGAATTAGGAATTCCACAGCCAGACGGAAAAACGGCATTGACAGTAGAGGAAGCAATTGTTGTTGCAAAATCAATTGGCTACCCAGTACTTGTAAGACCATCTTATGTGCTAGGCGGAAGAGCGATGCAAATCGTTTATAAAGAAGATGAACTGATTCCATATATGGAAAACGCGGTTAAAGCAAGTCCAGGACAGCCAATCTTGATTGACCGTTATTTAACAGGTAAAGAAATTGAAGTGGATGCAATCTGTGACGGAACAGATGTAGTAATTCCAGGGATTATGGAGCATATCGAACGTGCTGGGGTTCACTCAGGAGATTCAATCGCTGTCTATCCACCACAAAGCTTATCTGCTGAAATTAAGCAAACGTTAATAGATTATACAACTAGACTTGCAAAAGGATTAAAAATCGTAGGATTACTGAATATCCAATACGTTGTTTCCAAAGGAGAAGTATTCGTACTAGAAGTAAATCCGCGCTCTAGTAGAACTGTACCTTTCTTAAGCAAAATTACAAATGTGCCCATGGCGAAAATCGCTACAAAAGTAATTTTGGGAACTTCCTTAAAAGAACAAGGCTATCAATCGGGCTTAGTAGCAGAGAAGTCTGGTGTTTATGTGAAAGTTCCAGTATTCTCTTTTGCAAAATTACGAAGAGTAGATATTACATTAGGCCCTGAGATGAAGTCAACAGGAGAAGTAATGGGGAAAGACATTACCCTTGAAAAAGCACTGTACAAAGGTTTAATTGCTTCAGGGATGAAGATAAAAACATTTGGAACTGTTCTGATGACAATTGGGGATAAAGATAAGGAAGAGGCTTTACAGCTTGCAAAAAGATTTACGAATATCGGCTATAGCTTGATGGCAACAAGCGGAACAGCAGCGTTCCTAGAAAGCAATAACATTCCAGTAAAAGTAGTCGGTAAAATCGGTGGAGAAGGACATACATTAATTGATGTAATCCGCAATGGGGAAGCACAATTTGTCATTAATACCTTCTCAAAAGGAAGCCAACCAGCAAGAGATGGATTCCGCATCAGACGTGAATCTGTTGAAAATGGCATTCCATGCTTAACTTCTTTAGACACAGCAGAAGCAATACTTAGAGTAGTAGAATCGATGACATTCTCAACAGAGGCAATGGAGCCAAGCAAAACGCAATCGGAGGCAGTGTTAGTATGATCAAAAACGAAATCTGTACAGTAGTTGAACAGAAAGAAATAGCTGAAAATATTATGGAGCTCACCTTAACAGGTGAGCTTGTCTCTGAAATGAACGAGCCAGGTCAATTTGTTCATATAAAAGTAAGTGATAATTCTGCACCTTTATTAAGACGTCCAATTAGTATTTGCCGGATTGATCAAGATAGAAAAACATTTACGATGATTTACCGAGCAGAAGGAGCGGGCACAAAGCTTCTTGCCCAAAAAACAGCTGGTGAAGCGATTGATATTCTTGGTCCTTTAGGAAATGGATTTCCAGTTGAAGAAAGCAAGTCAGGGCAAACAGCCTTATTAGTTGGTGGAGGAATTGGTGTGCCCCCATTATATGAATTAGCAAATCGTCTAGTTGCCGAAGGGGTAAAGGTTGTTGCTGTATTAGGCTTTCAAACAGAATCCGTTGCTTTTTATGAAGAAAAGTTTGCCACACTTGGGGATACGTATATCGCTACAGTAGACGGTAGTCATGGTACACAAGGCTTTGTAACAGATGTTATTTTTCAAGAAAATCTGGAGTTTGACGTATTATACTCCTGTGGACCAACGCCAATGCTTAAAAATCTAGAAAAAACATTTCCCAATAAAAAGGTCTTTATTTCTCTAGAAGAAAGAATGGGATGTGGGATTGGTGCATGCTTTGCATGTGTATGCCATACAGCAGATGATCCGACGGGATTCAGCTATAAAAAGGTATGTACAGATGGACCAGTATTTAGAACAGGGGAGGTTGTCCTATGAACCGACTTCAGGTAAAGCTTCCTGGATTAGAGCTTAAAAACCCAATTATGCCTGCTTCTGGCTGTTTTGGATTTGGACGGGAATACAGTACCTTATATGATTTAAGCAAGCTTGGTGCCATTATGATTAAAGCAACTACGGTGGAACCACGCTTTGGTAATCCAACACCGCGAGTAGCAGAAACTACTTCTGGGATGCTTAATGCTATTGGTCTTCAAAATCCAGGGCTAAAAAAAGTGGTTGGCGAAGAATTGTCTTGGCTAAGTCAATTTGATGTGCCGATCATTGCGAATGTCGCTGGATCAGTGGAAGAGGATTATGTTACTGTTGCGAAAGAAATATCAAAAGCATCAAATGTTGCCGCATTAGAATTAAACATTTCTTGTCCGAATGTAAAAACAGGAGGAATTGCTTTTGGAACGATTCCAGAAGTTGCAAAGGAATTAACGAAAAAGGTGAAGGAAGTTTCAGAAGTTCCGGTATATGTAAAGCTTTCACCCAATGTAACGAATATTGTTGAGATGGCAAAAGCGGTGGAAGCTGGAGGAGCAGATGGGATTACCATGATTAACACCCTTGTTGGCATGCGCCTTGATTTAAAGACAGGCAAGCCAATTCTAGCCAACAAAACGGGAGGATTATCTGGTCCTGCAGTAAAGCCTGTAGCAATCCGAATGATTTATGAAGTAAGTCAAGCAGTAAACCTACCGATTATCGGAATGGGTGGAGTCTCGACAGCAGAAGATGTACTAGAGTTTTTCTATGCTGGTGCAAGTGCTGTAGCAGTTGGTACAGCAAACTTTGTTGATCCATTCATTTGCCCAAAAATAATTGAAGAATTACCTGAGCTATTAGATAAATACGGATTTGAACATATTTCAGAAGTAACGGGAAGGAGCTGGGGAAAGCATGAACAATTCGCTTATCATCGCGCTTGATTTTGCAAGTAAGGACGAGGTGCATTCCTTTTTAAAAGGGTTTAACGGAGAATCGTTGTTTTTAAAAGTAGGGATGGAATTATTTTATAAAGAAGGACCAAGCATCATTCATGAATTAAAGGAACAAAATCACCAAATTTTCCTAGACTTAAAACTACATGATATTCCAAATACGGTCGGAAGTGCGATGAAAAATATTGCTGGCTTAGGCGTTGATTTAGTGAATGTTCATGCAGCTGGTGGAATCGACATGATGGCTAGAGCGGTTGAGGGACTCGAAGCGGGTACACCATCTGGAATGAAACGAGCGAAATGTATTGGTGTGACACAGTTGACAAGTACGTCTGAAGCAAGCATGCAAAAAGAGCAATTAATTAAAGTTCCTTTACAGGAATCGGTATTACATTATGCAACGATTACGAAAGAGGCTGGCCTAGATGGCGTCGTTTGCTCGACATTAGAAGCAGGAGCGATTCGTGATAGACTAGGTGAATCATTTTTAACAGTAACACCTGGAATTCGTTTGAAAACAGATGAAGTGCAGGATCAAGTTCGTGTAGCAACACCTAAGATTGCGAGAGAAAATGGGGCTTCTGCAATTGTTGTGGGTCGTTCGATTACAAGAGCAGAAAATCCATATGAAAGCTATCGATTATTTAAATCAGAGTGGGAGGGCATCACGATATGAAACACGAAATTGCAGAACAATTACTAGATATTAAGGCCGTTTTTTTACAACCAAATGATCCATTTACTTGGTCTTCCGGATTAAAGTCACCAATCTATTGCGATAATCGCTTAACCTTGTCTTATCCACAGGTACGTAAAAATATCGCAACAGGATTAGCTGGTTTAATTAAAGAAAAATTTCCAGAGACAGAAGTAGTGGCAGGGACTGCAACAGCAGGTATTCCTCATGCAGCTTGGGTAAGTGATATTCTTGATTTACCGATGGCATATGTACGCTCCAAAGCAAAAGCGCACGGAAAAGGGAACCAGATCGAAGGAAAAGTGGATAAAGGGCAAAAAGTAGTAGTGGTGGAAGATCTCATTTCAACAGGGGGCAGTGTCATTACAGCTGTTAATAGTTTACGAGAAGCAGGCTGTGATGTACTTGGGGTTGTTGCGATTTTTACATACGAACTACCAAAGGGGAAAGAGCTCCTTGGTGATGCCGAAATTACAGCATATTCATTAACAGACTATACAAGTTTATTAGAGGTAGCACGGAAAAAAGGCTATATTGAAGAAGCGGATTTAGCAAGCTTGAATGCTTGGAAGGAAAATCCGGAGAAGTGGTAAGAGGATGAAATAAATTAAAAAAACAAATTCGTATTTGAACTGCACCTTCAATTGTTAGACACATCTAACAATTGAAGGTGCAGTTTTTTTTATTGGGGCTTTTGAGATTTCATTTTTATGCAGTTAAACAGATGAAAAGGCTAAGCTCGTTAATGCATTTGACTCTGGATTTTCCTGCAAAATATAAGTGTCAGTTGTCTTTTACTCTTTCTTTCAATTTCATTATAAAAATATAGATTTTGTGCAAATGTACAAAATTTTTAGTATATATGCCTATATCAATCGAAATAAAAATAGAGTAATATTTTTTAATAGAAAGCGCTATCTACACTTTTTATTAAAATGTGAAAGGGATGAGGAATCATAAAAAAAGATTTTGTCATTGTTTTAGCTCCCGACTCTTTTAAAGAGAGCATGACAGCAAGAGAAGCATGTGAGGCAATGGAAAGAGGCATTAAGAAAGCTAATAAGCGGATTACTTGTATTCAGGTTCCAATGGCAGATGGCGGAGAAAGTACAATGGAATTGTTAGTTCATGCTAATGGAGGTGAAATTTACACAGAAAATGTAGTAGGACCCCTTGGTCGTGAAGTGAAAGCCTCATATGGCATTTTAGAAGATGGCAAAACAGGAATAATTGATATGGCTAGTGCAAGTGGAATTCAGTTGGTACCAAAGGAAGAAAGAAATCCACTTATTACTACTACTTATGGTACTGGCCAATTAATAAAGGCGTGTCTAAATCATGGAATTAATAAACTTATCGTTGGTATCGGCGGAAGCGCTACAAATGATGGTGGAGCTGGGGTCGTACAAGCGTTAGGAGGGGAATTTTTTGATAAAGATGGAAATGAGCTTGGATTTGGAGGTGGAGAATTAGGACGTTTGGCAAGAATAGATATTACCAATTTAGACTCACGTATAAAAGATCTAACAGTTGAGATTGCATGTGATGTTAATAATCCTCTTTGTGGGGAGCAAGGTGCATCCTATGTATTTGGACCACAGAAAGGTGCGACAATAGAAATTGCTCAACAATTAGACAAAAACTTACGGAAGTATTCGGATGTAATTAAAGAAGAATTTAATATAGACATCCTAAATGTACCAGGTGCAGGAGCAGCAGGCGGATTAGGAGCTGGATTAATGGTATTTTTAAATGGAACATTAAAAAAAGGAATAGATATCGTAATTAGATATTCATCATTGGAAGAGAGAGTGAAAGAGGCTGATATGGTTTGGACAGGGGAGGGATGTATAGATTTCCAAACTGAATTTGGAAAAACTCCTATTGGTGTTGCTTCGGTAGCCAAGAAGTATAATAAACCAGTGGTGGCCTTTGCTGGTAAAATTGGTAATAATATTGATTCCTTATATGAAAAAATTGATTCTATTTTTTGTATCATGCAAGGAGTAACAACGCTTGAGGACGCATTGGCGAATGGAAAGCAAAATCTAGAACGAACTTCAGAAAATATAATGCGATTATTGAATTTAGTCATGTAAAAGGGCTACCTCGTAAGAAAAGGTGATGGGATGAAATTATCAAAACAAATTGCAGAAAAGATTACAAAGGAAATGATGAATATCATCCCTTATAATATTAATCTGATGAATGAAAAAGGAATCATTTTTGCCAGCGGTGATAAGAAGCGAATCGGAACTTTGCATAAAGGTGCAGCTAAGGTGCTTGTTTCTCAAAAAATCTATGAGGTTTTTATTGAAGAAGAGTCAATGAAACCTGGAGTCAATGAACCTATTATTATCAATGATGAAATTATTGGAGTAATAGGAATCACTGGACATCCAGATGAAGTAAGACCATTTAGTAAGCTTGTTGGCGCCACTGCCAAGCTACTAATTGAACAGGAAAGTTTAAATAAGAAAACACAGAATGACAGAATGAGGTGTGAGAATTTTTATAATGAATTATTACTCCGAAAAACTTACTATGACGATGAATTTTTGCAACAAGGAAAATTCTATGGGATTGATCTTACTCAGAAATGTCAAGCAATCGTCATTAAAGGATATCTAAATACAAAAGCATTTAAGGTGTTTATTGAGCGGTTTAGACATTTTTCTACCATTAATCCAAATAAAATGGTTCTATTTATTACGGAACAAAACAACGTGAGTGAAGTAGTAAATGCTTTAATAAAAAGAATGGAAATAGAAAAAATAGCAATCGGTGATAAGGAGGAGTTAGCTGCCGTTTCATTGGAACAGGCTGACAATGCATGGGAGGTTGGAAATAAAATAAAACCATCAAAAAAAGTCTATTATTATGATGAGTTAAAATTATTTATTCATCTTACTTCCTTTGAAAGAAATAATCTTGATTCCAGTTTATCTGGGTTGGTGAATTCTGGGAATAATCAAGAGCTTTTTCATACATTACAAGTATTTATAGAAGAAAATGGTGATATCCATAATACAACCCAAAAATTAAATATTCACAGAAATACATTGAATTATCGATTAGAAAAAATTACAGATTTAACTGGTAAGAATCCGAAAGTATTTTTAGATTTATTTGAATTATTTTGTTCGATTATTTGGTATAAATAAATAGGTTTGTTATAAAGCACTTTGCTTTGATAAATTTGTAAGCGCTGATATTAATAGATAAACGTTAATAAAGCGTCACTGATATTATGGAACATACACGGCAAGTGTTAACGAAAAAATTTAAAAGTGACGGTAATTAATAGATGCTGATTTTCATGCTGAATAGCCGATATGGTGAATTTAGTAGACTATTTTGGAAAAAATTTTATTCTAATATTTTTCAATAAGTAAAAATTTTAGATAGGGATACAAATCTCTTCCTATACGAGGAAGTAGTCATAGTTTTGTATGGAACAATAATTAGCTAAAAGGGGGATAAATATGAACACAAGACTTGCAGGGAACATTCCAGTAGTTTCAACAGTTAAGATTCGAACGAAAGAAAAGCTTGGCTATGCAACTGGAGATTTAGCTTGTAATTTTATCTATCAAACAGTGAGTAGCTATCTATTATTCTTTTATACGGATGTCTTTGGTATTACAGCTGCAGCAGCTGGCTTGATGTTTTTAATCGTTCGGTTTATTGACGCCGTTCTTGATCCGTTTATTGGAACGCTTGTTGATAAAACCAATACGAAATACGGAAGATTTCGTCCTTATCTTTTATATGGTGCGTTTCCGTTTGCAGGTGTAGCAATTCTGTGCTTTACAACACCAGGATTTTCTGACCCGATGAAGCTTGTATATGCCTATGTTACTTACATTTTATTATCAATAACCTATTCCGTTATAAATATACCGTATACAGCGCTTACGTCAGCAATCACGCAAGATAATAAAGAGGTTGTTAGTTTAACTTCTTATAGAATGCTATTTTCAAATACTGGTGGTTTAATTGTTTCTTTCGGTGTTCCTCTTTTAGCTGGAATCTTTACAAATCTAACAGGAACAACAAGTACTGGTTGGCAAATCACTATGTCTATCATGGGAATTGTCGGAGCCTTTTTATTGATTTATAGCTTTTATAACACAAAAGAACGTGTTCCTATTTCTCACAAGGAAGAGGATAAGATTACGTTTAAAGATATCTTTATTCAATTGAAGAGTAATCGTCCGCTTCTCATCGTTTGTTTATTCTTTATTCTTAACTTTGGTGTGAACTCTATTGTAAACTCTGTTGGTATTTATTATGTTACTTATAACGTTGGAAGACCAGAACTAGTAAAATGGTACGGGTTATTAGGAACGCTTCCAGCACTCATTCTTATGCCATTAATGCCAATGATGTATAAGTGGATGGGGAAGAAGAAATTATTATTTACCGCTTTATCTTGTAAGGCAATTGGTTTGATTGCTCTATTCGTAGTACCAGCTTCCATGGTTCCACTTGTTTTCGCATCAAGAGCGATCGCTGCAATCGGCACCATTACTGCAGGTGGGTTTACATGGGCGCTAATTCCTGAAACCATTGATTATGGTGAATACAAAACGGGCAAACGTGCAAGCGGTGTCATTTATGCGCTAGTTGGTTTCTTCTTTAAGTTCGGAATGGCTATTGGCGGAATCATTCCAGGGTTAATATTAGCTAATTTTGGTTATGTTTCCAACCAAATTCAAACTGCAACTGCTTTGCATGGAATTTTAATAACCATGACCATTATTCCAGCAGTATTTGTATTAATTGAACTATTTGCTATTTATTTCTATAACCTTGATGAAAAGGAACATAAAAGAGTGCTTTCTGCGTTAAGTGCTAGAAAATAATGATGGCAAAAGTACATGGTTAATACTGTTAATCTTTCAAGGTTCCTTGAAATCTTAAATTTTGAAACAACTTTTTTCAAGTTATAGACAATTAACAAGTAAGTTCACAAGCTGTTTTTTGTCTATTTTATGAATAAAATAATCTAACAATTATGGAAGGGAAGGTTATAAAAATGGAATTACTTCAAGTGGAAAAAAATAAAATTATCAGTTCATTAGGGAAACCAATGCAGTTAAGAGGGACTTGTATTGGTGGCTGGATGAATATGGAAGACTTTATAAATGGATATACAGGAACAGAACATGCACTTCGTCATACGATGGTTGAAACAATTGGCAAAGAAAAAGCTACGTTTTTATTTGATCGATTATTACATTATTTTTTTGGAGAAGATGATATAAAATTTATCAAAAGCTGGGGAGCAACTGCTATCCGTATTCCGTTAAATTACCGTCATTTTGAAGATGACGAAGCACCATTTATGTATAAAGAATCAGGATTTAAACGGTTGGATAAGATTATTGATTTATGCGAAAAGCATGAGCTTTATGTTATTCTCGATCTTCATGCAGTCCAAGGCTTTCAAAATACACATTGGCATTCAGATAATGATGTACGACATAGTTTTTTCTGGCATGATAAAACATACCAAGATCGATTTGTCGCTTTATGGGAAGAGTTTGCAAGAAGGTACAACGGCAGAAGTGTTATTGCAGGTTATAATATTATGAATGAACCTTGTGTAAATACTCCACATGGAGACTTTCCGCACACCTTCTTTAAGAATTATAAACCAGACTGGGAAAGAATGAATCGAATCTACAGAAGAATAGTAGAAGCAATCCGTGAAATTGATCCTGACCATATTATCTTCCTTGAAGGGGATAACTACTCGAAGTTATTTGAGGGATTAGAAGCACCTTTCGCTAAAAATTTGGTTTACAGCAGCCATAATTATACTGCTGCTGGATTTGGTCCTGGTCCTTATCCAGGCGTCGCTGATGCTAAGACGGCTCGTGTTGAAAGTGGAAAGCATTGGGATTTAGATGTTCAAAAGGAAGTATTTAATAGCCATGAAGGGACTCAATTTGCGCAAGAATACAATGTTCCCCTTTGGGTAGGGGAGTTTGGTTCCGTATATAATGGGCCAGAAAATGAGATTTCCGACCGCTTAGATGCAATGGATGATCAATTAGGTATCTTTGAGGAATTTGGTGCACACTGGACTACTTGGACTTATAAAGATGTAGGAGTAATGGGATTAGTAACACTTGATCCAGAATCAGAATATTTACAGAAGATTTCATCCATTTTCAAAATGAAGCATGCTCTTAATACAGACGATTGGATGATTTGGCTACCAGGGTTTAAGGCAAGACAATCTGTGGAAGAACTAGCTACACATCTTGAAGAAGTGGTCAATCCAGAAATGTCTCATAGCTTTAATCTTTCTAGCCTATCACAAGCCATTCTAACTATTTATGCTGGTGCGTTGATTCAACCTGAGTATGCAAAGATTTTTAAAGATCTATCTGAAGAAGAAATTGATCTTATCATGCAGTCCTTTGCTTTTAAGTATTGTAAAATTAATGATGGCCTGTTAAATGTATTGGAAAAACATACAAACAATAAAAACAGTTCTATAAAAGTAGGTCAGTGATAAATAAGAAGGGCGGTTGGAACACAACTAAGTAGATAATCTGTAAAAATGAATAATCTCATTTAGTTTTTTGTTTTGACCGTGGTAACTTGTTTTTAAATATAGTCAAGTGTATACAGTCTGCGGATAATCACAACAACTTTAATGAAAGAGCCTTTTAAAAAAATAATACCCCCAAACAATCATACATAAGCTTTCGCATGATTGTTTGGGGGTATCTTTGGTTGGAATGTTTCCCTTTATTATTTCTCTTTCAAGCGAATAACTGTCTCTTCATCTGGCGTTACATAAACAGTTTGTTGATTATCATAGATAACAAAACCAGGTTTCGCACCACTTGGCTTTTTCACATGGCGGACTAGGGTATAATCCACTGGAACAGAGCTTGATTGGCGAGCTTTACTGAAATAAGCGGCTAATTTGGCAGCTTGTAGAATTGTTTCCTCGGAAGGTTCCTTGCTCCGGATAACGACATGGGATCCAGGGATATCCTTCGTATGCAGCCAAATTTCATCTCTTGCAGCAACACGATTGGTTAAATAATCATTCTGTTTATTGTTTTTGCCAACGATAATCTCCGTTTGATCATCGGATAGATAATAATCTAGTACTGGCTTTACATTTTGCTGTTTTTTTGTTTGCTTTTTCTGTCTTTCTCTTAAGTATCCTTCTTCTACTAGCTCTTCACGAATTTCTTGAATATCCTTCGGTGAGGCAGCGAGAATTTGTTGGTATAATGTTTCAAAATACTCGTATTCTTGTTCGGCTAGTTGAATTTGTTCCTTAATAATATCAATAGAGTTTTTCGCTTTTTGATATTTAGTAAAATATTTTTGCGCATTTTCAGAAGGGGATAGTCTTGGATTAAGGGGAATCTTAATCATCACGCCTTCCTCTTCATAGTAATTGAATACTTCTACCTCTAACATGCCTTTTTTAACTGCATATAGATTTGCTGTCAAGAGTTCGCCAAGCAATTGATATTCCTCTGCATTCTCTGCTTCCATTAAAGAACGTTCTAGCTTTTTAATCTTTTTGCTATTTTTATCCCGTTCATTCACGATGAAACGTTCTAGATCATTGCTTTGTTGTTTTACCCGATCACGTTCTGCTTTTCCGAAATAATATCGATCGAGCATTTTGCTTAAAGTAGGGAAAGGTTTAACATCACCTTTCACATGCTCAATTGGCAGAAAATAAAAATATTCTTTATCGGGAGTATCCATAATAGAAGGAGCATAGCTGCCTTTTTTTATTGGATCCATTACAGCAAGAAAAGCCTTTGGCAGTGTATCGCGGTTAGCGAGACCAGCATGATAGAAAATTTCTTTGGCAATTAACGGGGAGAATCCAGCGAACTGCTGTACAAGCTGCTTGTCCAATTTGCCACTATTAAAATCAATTGCTCTTAAAACGTCTTCCTCTGTGGCTGTATAAGCATCCAGCTTTTCTTGTTTTGGTGGAGCCTTATATTCATAGCCAGGCAGAATGGCTCTATGACTATTAACAGCATAGGAAATATGTTTAATGCTATCTAAAATTGTATTTTTATCGCGATCGACTAAAATAATATTGCTGTGTCTCCCCATAATTTCAATCATCAGTTTTTTATAGGAAGTATCGCCAATTTCATTTCTTCCTCTAATCTCGAAAACAATGATTCGTTCATTTTCTATCTGATAAATGTCTTCTATAAAATAACCTTCTAAATGCTTGCGTAGAAGCATGCAAAACATTGGTGGTTCTTTCGGATTTTCATATGATTCCTCGGTAATTTGAACCCGTGCATAGCTAGGATGTGCAGATAAAAGCAACTTTTGATTTTTTCCATTTGCACGAACAGATAAAATAATTTCATTTGTAAAAGGCTGCTGAACTTTATTAATTCTGCCTCCTAGTAAAAGCTCTTTTAATTCAAGAGACATTGCTCTTGTAAATAAACCATCAAATGACATAACTAACAACCTCATTTATAATAATTTCCCTCTTTACTCTATCTTTAATTACAAAGAAATACAAGGATTTGGTAGCATTAACGAAGAAAAATTAGCATCGAGTGAAATGAAGAAATGGGAGACGAATTAACTTCCCATTTAAAAACGAAATAAAAAATCTATCCCTGATAGCATTTTTTCGGCCAAGCCTGAATATGATTTCCATAGAGTGGTGTTGGGACAACTATGTATGTTAGTTAGAATTGCTAACCTTTGTTCAGAACTACTACGTATTTCTTCGCATGGTGCCTAAAAGCGAACGGTGAATGAAAAAGGGGGAAGTGAGATGGCCGGATGAACTATCATGAAATGAACGAAAAAGAAGTAGAACAAACATTGAATACTGATTTTTCGGCTGGGTTAACGGATGAAGAAGCGGAAAAGCGACGAAAGAATTTTGGATTTAATGAATTAGAGGAAGGGGAAAAGCAATCACTATTGCTTATTTTCTTCAGTCAATTTAAGGATTTTATGGTACTTGTTCTTTTAGCTGCTACGCTTGTTTCAGGTTTATTGGGTGAATATATTGATGCGATTGCCATTATTGCAATCATCATTCTCAATAGCTTTCTTGGATTTTTTCAAGAAATCCGGGCAGAGAAATCTTTGTCTGCTTTAAAGGAGTTATCACAGCCTCATGTACATGCCCTTCGCAATGGGGAATGGATTAATATTTTATCGAAGGAATTAGTTCCTGGGGATGTTATTAAATTTGCTAGTGGCGATCGAATTGGTGCAGATGTAAGAATAATAGAATCCAGAAGTTTAGAGGTCGAAGAATCAGCGTTAACAGGTGAATCGGTACCTGTTCCAAAGATCGTCTCAGCCATTAAGAATAATAATTTAGCGCTCGGTGATATGGAGAACATGGGCTTTATGGGTACGATGGTTTCGCGTGGAAGTGGTGTTGGTGTCGTAATTGGTACGGGAATGAAGACAGCGATGGGACAAATAGCAGACTTGCTGCAAAATGCAGATTCTGTGACAACGCCACTGCAAAGAAGATTGGAGCAATTAGGGAAAATTCTAATTGTAACAGCCTTGCTATTAACGGTATTAGTTGTAGTAATTGGTGTTCTTCAAGGACATGATTTATACACAATGGTTCTTGCAGGCGTATCTTTAGCAGTTGCTGCAATACCAGAAGGACTACCGGCGATTGTTACGATTGCCTTATCACTTGGCGTTCAGAAAATGATTCGCAAAAATGCAATTGTCCGTAAGCTACCTGCAGTAGAAACACTAGGGTGTGCTTCCGTTATCTGTTCAGATAAAACCGGTACATTAACGCAAAATAAAATGACGGTTACAAGAACATGGATTGGCGGCAAAACATATACAGTAGATGGAACAGGATATGAACCACAAGGAAAATACTATGTAGACGAAAAATTAGTCAATCCTGTTAAAGATAAGGCGCTGCAGCAGTTATTAACATTTGGGATGCTTTGTAATCACGCAGAGATTTCGCAAAAAGACGGAGAATATGTTTTAAACGGTGATCCGACAGAAGGAGCTATATTAGTAGCTGGCATGAAGGCAGGATTCACTCGCTCCCAATTATTAAATCAATTTACGATAGTGAATGAATTTCCTTTTGATTCGACAAGAAAAATGATGAGTGTTATCGTGAAGGATCCATCTGGAAGACAGTTTGTCGTTACAAAAGGTGCACCAGATGTGTTGATCGGTCAAAGTAAATCGATTCTTTTTGAAAATCGTTCCACCGTGTTAGGAAGCGAGCAGAAGAGAGTAGTGCAAGAAGCGATTAACGGACTAGCTTCACAAGCGCTTCGTACGATAGCTATTGGGTATAAGGAAATATCTCCAAATACGATTATTTTGCATGAAAGAGAAGCAGAAAAGGAGTTAATTTTTATCGGGCTCCAAGGCATTATTGACCCGCCAAGACCAGAAGTAAAACAAGCTGTCAAAGAATGTAAAGAAGCTGGAATTAAGACAGTTATGATTACCGGAGACCATGTTATTACGGCAAAAGCGATTGCCAAGCAGCTTGGCATTGCCAATAACCGTTCAAAGGTTATGGAAGGAAAAGAACTAACAGATCTAAGTTTACAAGAATTAGAGGATATTGTAGAAGATGTTGCTGTATTTGCTCGAGTTTCACCAGAGCATAAGCTGAAGATTGTTCAAGCATTTCAGAATAGAGGACATGTCGTTGCCATGACTGGTGATGGGGTGAATGATGCTCCAGCAATCAAGAAAGCGGACATCGGTATTGCAATGGGAATCACAGGTACAGATGTAGCGAAGGAAGCATCCTCTTTAGTACTAATGGATGACAATTTTGCAAGTATTAAAGCAGCCATTGTAGAAGGTAGAAATATTTACGAAAATATTCGTAAATTCATCCGTTATTTACTTGCTTCAAACGTTGGGGAAATACTAGTAATGCTATTTGCGATGATTTTAGCAATGCCACTACCTCTTGTACCGATCCAAATTTTATGGGTGAATTTAGTAACAGACGGATTGCCAGCGATGGCGCTAGGATTAGATAGACCAGAAGACAATGTGATGAAAAGAGGACCCCGAAGTCCAAATGAAGGCGTATTTTCAAGAGGATTGGGCTGGAAGGTGATATCACGAGGCTTCTTAATCGGGATTTCCACGATATTAGCGTTTATGTTTGCATATGATAATAATCCCGAAAATTTAGAATACGCCCAAACAGTGGCATTTATCACTTTAGTCCTTGCTCAGCTAATTCATGTTTTTGACTGTCGTAGTGAAAAATCGATTCTTTCAAGAAACCCATTCGGCAATATGTATCTCGTATGGGCTGTTATTTCATCCCTTGTACTGGCATTAGTGGTCATTTACGTACCATTCCTACAAGAGATCTTCCATACACTGCCAATAGCAATGAAAGATTGGCCAATGATCATCGGATTCGCCTCCGTACCAACTTTTTTACTCGCAGGATCATTTTTATTAAGTAAATCAAAATAAAATATGTTATAATCCAAAAGGTAGTAGAGACCACTCTATTACCTTTTATTTATTTAATGTGGTTTTTAATGCTGTTTTTTCTAAAATATTCGACGCTATGCAAGTATGATGAGAAATTATTAAAGAATAATAAAGCAGCCTGAATACACGGAGACTCCTGTGGGATTAGCGAGACAGGTGAGACCCCGGAGGCGAAGCTGAGGAGGCTCACCGCTCGCCCCACGGAAAGCGAAGTGTATTCAGGCTGCGGGTTAGTAGCGAAACTTTGCGGGAAAAGCATGAGCAACATTACTTCGCACATTTTTAAGAAAACGGATGTGTCAGCATGATAAAAAGTATGACTGGATTTGGAAGAGCAACAAAACAATATCATCATTCAACACTTCACATTGAAATGAAATCGGTCAATCACAGGTTTAGCGATCAGATTATTCGGATGCCAAAGCAATTTCTATATTTGGAAGATCAAATAAAGAAAGTTATTTCAAACTATTTACATAGAGGTAGAGTAGAAGTATTTGTAACATTAGAAGATGAAGAGAAGAAGGGCCAAGAAATTATCGTCGATTGGCTATTGCTCGATCAATATTACCAATTGTTACATCAATTAAAAGACAAATATTCCATTAAAGAGCCTATCTCCCTTCGTGATCTCTTAAATCAAGAAGAGTGTTTTCAGATAGTAGAACGGGAACTTGACATGGAAGAACTATCAGAAGTATTACTTGCTACAGTTGAAGAAGCAGTTGTCCAGTTAAATAATATGAGAACTATAGAAGGTTTGGAGTTATCCAAAGACTTAGAAAAAAACCTGGAGCAAGCAGAAACTTGGGTTGAACAATTACAGTCATTAGCTCCTGAAGTGATTACACAATACCGGGAAAAGCTGAAAACACGTCTAGAAAGCTATTTGCTGGAACCGATAGATGAAGCACGTCTTATTACAGAAGTGGCAATTTTTGCAGAAAAAGCAGATATTAATGAGGAATTGGTTAGATTACATAGTCATATTAGACAGTTTTATCAAATTATGGAAGAAGAAAGCCCGATTGGAAGAAAGCTTGATTTCTTATTGCAGGAAATGAACCGAGAAATCAATACGATAGGTTCAAAAGCTAATTCATCGGCAATTGGATCAATTGTTGTGGAGATGAAAAGCTGTTTGGAAAAAATGAAAGAGCAAATCCAAAACATTGAATAAAAAGGGTTTAGAATAAATCTTCCTAGTTAAAACTAAAAATAATAGGATTGGAGTAGGCGAATGTCCATTAAGTTAATTAATATTGGTTTTGGAAATATAGTTTCTGCAAATAGAATTATCTCTATTGTCAGTCCAGAATCTGCCCCCATTAAACGCATTATCCAAGATGCTAGGGATAGAGGATCATTAATAGATGCTACATATGGCAGAAGAACGAGAGCAGTTATCGTAATGGATAGCGATCATGTTGTTCTTTCTGCAGTTCAGCCAGAAACGGTTGCGCATCGATTAAATGATCGTGATGAGATTATAGAGGAAGGGTAGGAGAAAAATTTGGTAGAAAAGGGACTTTTAATCGTTTTGTCTGGACCTTCTGGTGTAGGGAAAGGAACAGTGAGAAAGGAAATATTCTCACAACAAAATACATCCTTTGAATATTCTATTTCCATGACAACTAGAGCTCCACGCACTGGTGAAGTTGATGGAGTAGATTATTTCTTTAAATCGAGAGAAGAATTTGAGGGCTTAATCGAACAAGGGAAATTACTTGAGTATGCAGAGTTTGTAGGAAACTACTATGGTACACCAGTTGATTACGTACGAGAAACAACGTTAAAAGGGAAAGACGTCTTTTTAGAAATTGAGGTAGAAGGTGCAAAGCAGGTTCGCGAGAAGTTTCCTGATGGCTTATTTATCTTTTTAAGTCCACCAAGCTTATCAGAGTTGAAAAATCGCATTGTGACAAGAGGGACAGAGTCAGAAGAGATTATTAACAACCGTATGAATGTGGCAAGAGAAGAAATTGAAATGATGCACTTATATGATTATGTCGTAGAAAATGATACAGTAGAGAATGCATGTGAAAAAATTAAAGCAATCATCGTTGCTGAACATTGTCGCAGAGAAAGAGTAGAACCAAAATACAAGAAAATGCTGGAGGCTAAATAATTTATGTTATATCCATCCATTGATAAATTAATGACAAAAATCGATTCTAAATATTCATTAGTATCTGTTGCTGCAAAGAGAGCAAGAAAGCTGCAAACAAATGCGAGACCACAATTAGCAAAATATGTTTCTCATAAAAATGTAGGAAAAGCATTAGAAGAGATTAATAAAGATCAGCTAACTTACCGGGTAAATACTCCAAGTGGTTCAAGCGAGGAATAATTAAATTTTTTTGAAAAATATAGTACAAACTAAAAGGCTTAGGTAAAAGGAGCAATTCCATTTACTAAGTCTTTTTTCATGGACATAATGGTTATTTAATTATATGCTTAACAATAATAGAAGCAATGAATGACTACATAATGGTGTTACCGTAAATATTTAAATTCTAACTAAGCAGGTTGGTTTCCGATTTAAGATTTGGCTCGGCGCTCGTCCCAGTGAATCGTGCTGTCCCCACGGAAAACAAATAAAACAATATTATTTATCATAAACTCTAGAACAGAAAGAAAGGAAGGAAGCGCATAATGTTGAATGGAAAGAAGATTCTTCTTTGTGTTACGGGAGGAATTGCGGTTTATAAGGCATGTGCTTTAACAAGTAAATTAACGCAAAAGGGCGCGGATGTGAAGGTTATCATGTCGGAAGCAGCAATGGAATTTGTGAATCCTTTAACCTTTAAAGCACTTTCTAAAAACGAAGTATATACGGACACATTTGATGAAAAAGATCCGAAAGTGATTGCCCACATTGATTTGGCAGATTGGGCTGATTTGATTTTAGTCGCACCGGCAACAGCGAATGTGATAGGAAAAATAGCAAACGGCATTGCTGATAATATGATTACAACCACCTTGCTTGCAGCGACAAGTGATGTTTGGATTGCTCCAGCGATGAATGTTCATATGTATGATCACCCCGCAGTTATTAAAAACATTAATACGCTTCATGACTATGGGTATCGATTTATTAACCCGGGTGAAGGTTATTTAGCATGCGGGTATGTTGGGAAGGGAAGATTGGAAGAACCAGAAATGATTGTTCAGCATATGGAGGATTATTTCTCTGAGAAGAAAAACATCCTTAGTGGTACAACCGTTCTCGTAACTGCTGGACCGACGCGAGAAAAAATTGATCCTGTTCGTTTTATTTCCAATCATTCATCTGGAAAAATGGGATATAGTATTGCAAAAAAGGCACTCGCTTATGGGGCAAATGTTATTTTAGTATCCGGACCAACTAATCTTGCCCCACCAAAGGGTGCACAGGTAATTTCTGTGGAAAGTGCTGAAGAGATGTATAATGCGGTGATAAGCTATAGCGAGAAATCTGACATTATCATTAAAACTGCTGCAGTTAGTGATTATAAGCCAACGGTAGTATATGATCATAAAGTGAAAAAGCAAAGCGGTCCAGAAACAATCGAATTTACACGGACGAAGGATATTTTGTCAGAACTTGGGTCGCGAAAAAATCAACAAATTCTGATTGGCTTTGCAGCAGAAACACAAAATATGGCTGCGTATGCAATGGATAAATTAAAGCGGAAAAATGCGGATATGATTGTTGCTAATAATGTAAATAGACAGGATTCTGGCTTTGGAACAGATACAAATTTAGTAACAATGTATAAGAAAGATGGGACTTCCATCGAACTTCCCCTTCTTTCTAAAGATGAAGTAGCGGAAAAAATCTTGGAACAAGCGGTCTTGATGAAGGAAGCTGTTCAGAAATGACTGTAGCGAAAGTAATTGTCGATGTTCCGGCAAAACAAACGGACAGACCCTTTGATTATCTCATTCCAGAAGAACTGGAAGACGTTATTCAACCAGGCATGCGTGTTATTGTTCCATTCGGTCCGAGAAAGGTTCAAGGATTTGTGGAAAGCTTGGAGAAAACGTCTAGTTTTAAATCACTTAAAAAGATAATCGAGCCGATGGACTTAGTACCTGTTTTAAATAAAGAGCTTTTATCTCTTGCTGATTGGTTGTCTCACTCTACCCTTTGCTATAAAATTTCTGCTTTTCAAGCGATGCTACCGCCGGCATTAAAGGCTAAATATGAGCGCAAGGTAAAAAGGGTAATGGGAAAAGAACAAGACATGGCAGAAGGGGTAGCTGCTCTTTTTTGCAATATGGAAGAAGTAGTGTGGGAGGAAGCTCTAAAGAATGTATCTCTTTCTGCTCTGCAAAAGGAAGTGAAAAAAGGAACAATAGAAGTTTCCTACGAGGTTCAATCAAGAGGTCAAAAGAAAAAGGTAAAGCATATTTATCCTTTGGTAAAGAGAGAAGATTTAACCCATTACGAAGAATCACTGAATAAAAACGCAAAAAAACAAAAAGAATTACTTGCGTTTTTTAGTGAGCATCCAGAACCAATTGAACAAAAACAGCTCTTAACGAAATTAAAGATTTCTACAGCTGCTATAAAAGGGCTAGTCGAAAAAGGTCTTCTCGGTGAAATGGATAAAGAAGTATATCGAGATCCTTATCAAGAGCGTGAGTTTGAAAGAACATATGCCTTGCCTTTAACAGATGACCAGGCGAAAGTTGTTGCACCGATCCATCAGGCGGTCAAAGAGGAGCGCCATGAAGTGTTTCTCTTATATGGTGTAACTGGTAGCGGGAAAACAGAAGTTTATTTGCAATCCATTGAAAAAGTATTGGCAAAGGGAGAGGAAGCGATTGTGCTTGTCCCTGAAATCGCCCTAACTCCCCAAATGGTTAACCGTTTTAAAGGGCGATTTGGTGAACTTGTTGCGGTTTTGCATAGTGGATTGTCAGTGGGAGAAAAGTATGATGAGTGGCGAAAAATTCAAAGAAACGAAGTGAAAGTTGTCGTAGGAGCTAGGTCCGCCATCTTTGCTCCATTTACGAATCTTGGCATTATCATTATTGATGAAGAGCATGAAATGACCTATAAGCAAGAGGAGAATCCACGTTACCATGCAAAGGATGTTGCCATCGAAAGAGGGAAAAAGCATGGTTGTTCGATTATTTTAGGTAGTGCAACTCCTTCTTTAGAAAGCTTTGCACGAGCCCAAAAAGGCGTATATACTTTACTAGCCCTTCCTAATCGAATGAATAACCAATCCCTTCCTAATGTGGAAATTATTGATATGCGGGAAGAACTTCGAAACGGCAATCGCTCCATGTTTTCCGAAGTATTGCTAGATAAGCTGAAGGATCGCCTTGAAAAGAAAGAGCAAACAGTCTTATTTTTAAATAAGCGAGGGCATTCGTCCTTTGTCATGTGCCGTGATTGTGGGTATGTTGTTAAATGTCCGAATTGTGATATTAGCTTAACCTACCACCGTTTTCAAAATCAGATGAAGTGTCATTATTGTGGGTATGAAACATATACGCCTACCACTTGTCCAGAATGTAGCAGTGAGCATATTCGGTATTTTGGAACAGGAACACAAAAGGTAGAGGAAGAGCTGGCGAAAATTTTGCCTGAAGCAAGAGTTATTCGGATGGATGTGGACACAACTAGTCGAAAGGGAGCCCATGAAAAGCTGCTACAAAAATTCCAAGATGGAGAAGCAGATATTCTATTAGGCACCCAAATGATTGCCAAAGGACTAGATTTCCCAAGAATTACGCTAGTTGGCGTATTATCAGCTGATACAATGCTTCATCTGCCAGATTTCCGCTCATCGGAGAAGACCTTTCAGTTACTGACACAAGTAAGCGGAAGAGCAGGCAGACATGAGTTACAAGGGGAAGTTATTTTTCAAACCTATACACCAGAGCATTATAGTATTGAGCTTGCGAGTGAACAGGATTATGACCGTTTTTATGAAACGGAGATGATGATTCGCAGACAGCATGCCTATCCGCCATACTATTTTCTTACGATGATTACGATTAGTCATGAAGAGCTGATGAAAGTAGTCGGTGTCTCGGAGAAAATCACGCAGATCGTCAGAAATAGATTATCACCGCAAACGGTTATTTTAGGACCAGTCGCTTCACCAATCGCTAGAATAAAAAATAAATATCGCTATCAATGCCTAATAAAGTATAAACAAGAACCAAACTTGGAAGAGGTTTTAAAATCAATTTTAGATCATTACCAAACAGAAATAAGCACAAACGGCCTGCAAATCTCGATTGATGTTAATCCGTATATTTTGATGTAGGTGTCTTGTTATGAAACGGACTTACTTTTACTATAACTTGATGAGCTCAACAAAAAAATAAAAAGAAATGACAAATTAGAAACTGTCATTTCTTTTTATTTTGCACTAATTAATTTTCCTTCTCCAAATAATAAATCCCAATCTGTATATTTTGCTTATGGTTTCCAAAATGTTCCCCAAATAAAGTCAACCCACCAACTCTTTCCGATTCCTCTTCAACCGCAATTTTCAAAGTGAGAAAAGGGGAGTTTTCAAGTTGCAACTCATTAATCGTTACACTTGAAAAAGGTTCGCCATCAATTCCGGTATCGATTTTATTGACCCTAATTGTTTTTAACAAACCGTATTGACTAAATTTATCATTCCACCATTTTGGTGTATAGCGCCCTCTTACATCAGAAAAATTACCGGGAACTGTGTATGTGCCGAGCTTTACATTATTTAAATAAAACGTTATGTCGCTCGGCCATACATTATTGGAAAGAGGAAATTCAGAAGCAAGCTCTAGACTGATTTCTACCATTTCTGGAATTTCATTAGGTCCTAGAAGATTAGGAATTTTGTACTCTACAAATCCTTTAGATAACCATAATAGCTGTGCATCTACTCTTTGGCTATCCATAAAAAATTTAGGATCATCCGCTTTCCCGATGATTTCTTTTTCTGTCGCAATTCCGCAAGTAGGCTTAGCGGAAAAATCAGTATAATGACCAATTTTTAAATCTGTCTGGTGGAGTTGATATTCTTTAAATATTTTTCTTGGAAAATGAATTTCAATATTGTCTATCGCTAAATAGACTATTTTCTGCAGTCCTGATTTTCCCGGGGTTCTTTCCGATTTAACGATGCCGGCTTCTTCTAGCTTTTGAATATGACGGGTAACGATAGCGGCACTTATGCCTAATTGTTTTGCTAAATCAGATATATTCATATTGTTTTTAGCAAGGATTTCAATAATCTCAATTCTTGTTTCGCTAGCAAGTGCTTGATAAATATGAAAATAATCCTTTGAAATTTGAATTTGCATAGGAACCTCCTTTAACTATATGGTTAAATAATTGCTTGTCTGTTTATTGTATCATTCATAGTGTTTAACCGCAATAGAAAACAAATTTAATATTGATAAATTAGCATTGACAACGCTTTCTTATGTTGTTAAATTAGTAATGTAAAAAGGTTTAAATGATCAACTTTAACTTTTTAGTTAAACAATTTAGTTGAGTAATGAGTTAAATAAAAAGGAGGAATTATTGTGGGGGCAAAGAGTAAGCTTTGGAAGTATATTGGGGTAATTGGGCTTTCAATTGGTATTTTAGCAGGCTGTGGAGATTCGGAAGCTAGTAGCAGTTCCAAAAATGAAATTACGTTTTGGAATCCATTCACAGGGCCAGACGGGAAAAACATGCAGGCAATGGTAAATGAATATAATAAGACGAATCCTGAATACAAAATCAAAAACGTTTCATTAAAAGAAACGGATATGTATACAAAGATTCCGACGATTGTAAACTCCAAAAAGAATATTCCAGATTTAACAATCGTCCATGCAGAACGAATTAAACAGTTTAAAGATAATGATATGTTAACTTCTTATAATGATTTGCTCGCCGATTTTCCAGAAATTAAGGCAGACAATTATGTTGCGGAGGCTTGGAAGATTGGAGAACTAGATTCAGAGCGTTATAGTATTCCGTTAGATATTCATACATTCGGGCTTTACTACAACAAAGATTTAGTGGATAAGTATTTACCAACAGCATTGGATGATAATATTGTAACATTTGATGAGATTAAACAAGTTGGAGAGAAAGCGCAAAACGATAAAATCAGAGCACTAGGGGTAACATGGCTGAAGCCTAATTTCTTGTCACTATATGCACAAAATGGTGGGGAGTTAACAGAAGATGGCATTCAACCAACTTTAGTTAACCAAGCAGCGAAAGATACATTTAATCTGTGGAGAGATTATGTGAAGGCTGGTTATACAACAAAGGATGGAGAAGATCCAACACAAATGTTCTTAACTGGAAAAGTTGTTTTTCTTCCTGAAGGAATTTGGATGCAAAACCAAATTAAAGAGTCAAAGGTAAATTGGGGATTAACAAATGCTCCTCAATTATCAGATGACTTATCTAAAGCAGTGAACTGGTCTTCTTCTCACCAATTTGTCATGTTGAAAGATGATTCTCGAAGCGATGAAAAAGAAAAAGGTGTTGTTGAGTTTTTAGACTGGGTTCGTGATAACTCAATGGAATGGGCAAAATCCGGACAAAATCCAGCAACACTTTCTCTTTTAGAAAATGAAGAATATAAAGCAATGCCACAATCATTCTTCTTAGCAACACCAGAACAACAAGCAACATTAAAAATATTTGACTACAAATACAATGGTTATGTTTCTGAATTGCTTGATTCGAAAGCGGGCGATGTTGTATTCTCCAAAACAGAAACGGACAAAGCGTTAGAGGATATGGAAAAAGAAATATCTGCAAAGGTAGAAAAAGATAATTCGAATAATTGATTTTTGAATAAAAATGAAAGTGTTTACTTTTTTGAGTTGGGATTTTAGGGATTGTTAGAAAGTTGAAAACAGGTAGGAAAAGGAAGAATAGCAAGTCCTAAGCAGACTGAATACACAAAAGACGCAACCGGGTTAAACGAGTGAGACAGGTGGAAACATTTCTAGTTATGCTCGCGGTGACTAAAACCTTGCCCGCAAAAAGCGAAGTGTATTCAGCTGCAGCTAATATCAACAAGCTTCAACAAAACGGCCTAATCTATCTAGAATAGTAAACAGCCTACATACAGAAATAAAGTTGCTAGTAAGAAAATAAGTGCATTTAGACTGTAAGCTTTAAATGTATAAGATCTACGAATCTTATTCTAATAGAAGGAAGAGGAAAGGAAGTAGGGCGTATGGAAACTGTTCCCGCTACGAATCATGTGAAACAAATGAAAATAAAAAAGTCTAGGAATACATCCTTTGCACCATGGCTATTTTTAGCACCTCATTTGATCATTTTTGGAGTGTTTTTTCTGATTCCGATCTTTTTTGGAATCTATATTTCTTTTACAGAATGGGATTTGATTAGTTCCCCGACCTTTGTTGGATTGGATAATTATAAAGAATTATTACTGCAATCTGATTCCGTCTTTTATGAACAACTTCATAATGGGTTAAAAAACACCTTTTTATTTGTTCTATTTACCGTCCCGTTTTGTATTCTTGTACCACTGCTTCTTGCAGCGGCATTGAATACAAAACCAACTCTATGGAAAGTATTTCAGTCTTTATTCTATTTTCCATCGTTATTCGCGATTTCTGCAGTCATCATTATCTGGGGACTTATGTTTAATGTGACGTATGGTCCAATTAATAATATTTTCAATCTTGAAACAGTTTGGACTGGTACACAGCCTTATGCATGGATTGCGCTAGTAGCTGTAACAGTTTGGTGGACGATTGGAGGAAATATGATCATTTACCAAGCGGCATTGAATGGAATTCCGAAAGATTATTATGAAGCAGCAGATATTGATGGCGCTTCTTCTTTTCAGAAATTTATTAAGATTACCCTTCCAAGTATGAAAGGGCAAATTCTTTATACGGTTGTTATCACAACAATTGCCCAATTTAATGTTTATGGTCAGCCATTAATGTTAACGGGTGGTGGCCCAACAGACTCAACGAGAGTGTTATTAATGGATATTCAGCAAAATGCCTTTGGTTCAGGTCAATCAATTGCTGGGATCTCGTCTGCAATGGCTGTTATTCTTGGACTTTGCATAATGGTTGTTGCATCATTACAATTCTTTTTCTTAAGAGAGAGAAAGAATTAAATAGAGGAGGAAGAGTATGAGCAGTAAAAGAACCAATCCAATACCTAAAATAATCGCGTTCGCCTTTTTGCTTATTATGGCTGTGATTTGGATTATTCCTTTATTATGGGGAGTTGTAACCTCCTTTAAATCAGAAATAGAACTACAAACAGTGGGCTTTAAATTTCTTCCGATTGAATGGGTGCTTACAAATTACACAACATTATTAGTTGATAATACAAGTACACCATTGGTTCGTTGGTTTACAAATTCCGTTGTTATTTCTGTATCACACACAACATTAGTTTTAATTGTTGTTACATTATCTGCATTTGCTTTTAGTAGATTAAATTTTAGAGGAAAAAATGGTTTGTTTGCCTTTTTAATGGCAACGATGATGTTTCCAGGAGTAGTAAATCTTATTCCTCTTTATAAAATCATTGATATTCTTGGCTGGGTAAACTCACCGATTGCGATGATTGTTCCTGGAGCAGCTGGTGTCTTTAATATCTTTCTCGTTAGACAGTTTATGAATAATATTCCTCTCGAATTTGATGAAGCAGCCCGTATGGATGGTGCAAATGATTTTCAAATTTTAGGAAAAGTAATTTTGCCATTGGTAAAACCGGTACTTTTGGTTGTTGCCTTATTCTCCTTTACGGGATCATGGAACGACTTCTTATGGCCCTCCATTGTATTTAATGATATAGAAAAGATGCCAATTACACCAGGTCTACAGTTATTGCAAGGAATGTATCAAGCACAACCAACCTTATTAATGGCAGGTGCATTGTTTGCGATTATTCCAACCTTTATTTTATATCTATTCGCACAAAAGTATTTCTTGGAATCTATGTCGTTATCTGCTGGGGTGAAAGGATAATGAATAGAAAGCTAGAAAGAAATTTAGTGAGAATTGTAGGTGTTTGGCAAATTGTTGATGGTCTCTTTACGATCTTGCTATATGGGACATTAAAAAAGGTAGAAGGTGCGAAGCTTGTAGAGGACTCTGCTTTCGCTTATATGAAAGCAATGGAATCGTATGTTGGAAGTATCTATATATTTATAGGTATGTTTGGCGCCTTGTTAATCGGCCTCGGATTAATTAATTTAGTTTGTGCAAAGAAATATATGATAGATGACCAAGTTCATATGAAAGTTGCAGTTTGGCTGTTCGTATGTGGGGCGCTATCCTATATCATCATGGATATTATTAGCTTAGTTTTATGTATGTCAGCAGGTATCCTAGTTTTAGCAAAAAATAAATCTATTCGAAAAATTAATATGACAAGAAATGAACAAGTTGGAGGTATAAATTAATGAATGAATTGCATCCAAATCCTCAATTCCAAAGAGTGGAATGGGTTTCTCTAGATGGAAAATGGAAATTTACTTTTGATGATAAAAAAGTAGGGGAGAAGGAGAGATGGTATGCATCTTTTCCAGAGAGTACAACGATAAATGTACCGTTCACTTACGAAACGAAAGCAAGTGGCGTTAATCAACAAGAACATCACGAAACGGTTTGGTATGAAAGAACGATTACAATTGATGATACAAAAAAGCATCCGATTGTCCATTTTGAAGGAGTAGATTATGAGGCGTTTATCTATGTAAATGGTAATCTCGTAACAATCCATCAAGGAGGTTATCATGGTTTTTCCGTAGATGTAGCTGATTATGTGACAACTGGAGAAAATAAACTGACTGTTAAAGTCAAAGATTCAAAGGATTGCGCCCAACCGAGAGGAAAACAACGCTGGCATGATGAGAATTTTGGTTGCTGGTATGTTCAAACAACGGGAATATGGAAATCAGTTTGGTTAGAATACGTAAATGAATTGCACTTAAATCATGCGAAAATTACGCCATTATTTGATGAGCAAGAAGTCGCGATTGAAGTAGAAACAAAGGATATCCCGCTTATAGCAGAAGGATATAAAGTAGTGGCATCCATTCGATTTAATGGCAAAGTGATCAATGAATTAACTGCTAATGTAGTGGATAATACGGCGTCACTTAAAGGAAGTGTATTAGCAAGACTGGATCCATGGACAATGAAGGTTTGGAGTCCAGAAAATCCCGATTTATATGATTTGACTCTTAAATTGTACCACCAAGATGTATTACTTGATGAAGTGCAATCCTATTTTGGAATGCGTAAGATATCTATTGAAGGAAATAGAATCCTTCTTAATAATAGAGAGCTATATCAACGCTTAATTTTAGACCAAGGCTACTGGGAAGAATCGGATTTAACGCCACCAAGTGTTGCGGCGTTAGAAGAAGATATAGATAAAGTATTAGAATTGGGATATAACGGAGTCCGGAAGCACCAAAAAGTAGAGGACAGCAGATTTTTATATTTAGCGGATAAAAAAGGTCTCCTTGTCTGGCTAGAAGTTGGTTCAACGTATGGATATAGTGACAAAGCAGTTTGTAATTTTACCCATGAATGGTTGGAAATTGTGAAGCAAAATTACAACCATCCAAGTGTGATCACATGGGTACCATTTAATGAATCATGGGGAATTGGGAATATCCATCATGACAAGCAGCAACAAGCTTTTACGGAAAGCATCTATCATTTAACAAAAGCATATGATAGCAATCGCCCTGTTATCACAAATGACGGCTGGGAACATACTATTTCTGATATTATCACACTGCATGACTATGAAGAGTATGGGGCAGTTCTTGCAAGTAGATATGAAGATAAAGAAAAATTAATGTCTAATTCCATCCAGTTTAATAAAGGTTTCTATGCTTTTGCAGAGGGTTATCCGTATAGAGGGCAACCGATCCTTATTTCTGAATTTGGTGGAATTGCTTTTCAAACAGAGGAAGGCTGGGGATATGGTAATCAAGTAAAGGATGAAGAAGCGTTTTTTAAACGTTTTGAAGACATCCATTATGCAGTACAGGATTTAGAATATGTATGTGGATATTGTTATACACAACTAACCGATGTACAACAAGAAGTAAACGGCTTGCTTACAATCGATAGAAAACCAAAAGTTTCCGTTGAGAGAGTAAGACAAGTAAATACCCGCAGATTATAACCATAGGAGTGTATAAGATGACGAGACAAGAATATCCGCGCCCTCAGTTCGTGCGAGAAGAGTGGATTAACTTAAATGGAACATGGCAATTTCAGTTTGATGATGACAATATAGGAGAAAAAGAGCAGTATTTTAATAAAGAAACACTTGAAAAAGAAATACATGTACCGTTTGTTTTCCAATCTGAGCTAAGCGGTATTGGGGAAAGAACGATTCATGAATATGTATGGTATAAGAAAGTTGTAGTTATTCCCAATAATTCTGATAAAAGAACGATTTTGCATTTTGGTGCGGTAGACTACTATTGTAAGGTCTATGTGAACGGACAATTCGTGGGAGACCATGAAGGCGGGCATACTTCGTTTTCATTTGATATTTCGAATTATTTAGCAGAAGAAAAACAAAGTATTACGGTGAAAGTTTATGATCCTTTAAAGGATGAAACAATCCCGCGGGGCAAACAGTTTTGGGAAGAGGAGCCGCGGGCGATCTGGTATACGAATTCTACAGGAATTTGGCAAACCGTTTGGGTGGAACAAGTCAATAAACAACATATTGAAAAAGTTCGATTTACATCTGATCTTGATATAGGAGTCGTTTGGATGGATTTGGCTTTAAATGAAGTAACAGACATTTCAAAAGCTTCTTATTATGTGAACTACAAATTGATGTTTAAGAATACTTTGATTGCAGAAGATCGAATTAAAATGAACAATATTGTTGAAAAACGGGCAGTAGACATTATCCAAAATAAAATTTTCCGTACGAATTTCCATGATGGTGGCTACACTTGGTCACCAGAGCATCCAAATTTATTTGATGTTTCCATCGAGCTCTGTGATGAAAGTGGAACAGTTTTAGATAAAGTGGAGTCCTATTTCGGCTATCGAAAAGTTCATACGGAAAATGGCATGGTCTATTTAAATAATAAACCATACTATCAGAAACTTGTGCTTGATCAAGGATATTGGCCAGAGGGACTTTTAACAGCACCGAAAGCAGAAGATTATAAAAAAGATATAGAACTCGCGAAAGAAATGGGGTTTAACGGATGTAGGAAGCATCAAAAAACGGAAGACCCTCTCTTCTTGCATTATGCAGATACATTAGGTTTTCTAGTTTGGGGAGAATGTGCATCAGCACCTGTTTATACAAAAGAAGCCGCTACAAGATTAATGAAGGAATGGATGGAAATAGTGGAAAGAGATTATAACCATCCGTCCATCATCACATGGGTTCCACTAAATGAAAGCTGGGGTATTCCAAATATTCATTTTGATAAAACACAGCAGCACTTTTCAACAACGATGTATCATATGCTCCATGCAATTGATGGCACACGACTAGTAATCTCCAATGACGGCTGGGAAGCGACCGTTACAGATATTTGTGCGATTCATAATTACGGCCATGGAAATGCAGAAGAAAGGGCAAAATATCAATATTTCAAAGAGTCTATTTCAACTGTTGAAAATTTACTTACCTATGCTCATAGTAAATGGGAAGTGTATGCAGAAAATCACTCCCATCAAGGAGAACCAATCCTGTTAACAGAATTCGGAGGCATCGCATTTAAAATAGGAGATCAAAGCGGTTGGGGCTACACTTCCGTAGAGAACGCAGAAGATTATATAACAGAATACCGTAAGATTATGGAAGCAATTTTCCAATCAAAAGGACTATGGGGCTATTGCTATACACAACTCACAGATGTCGAGCAAGAAATTAACGGTATTCTAACATATAATCGCGTTCCAAAATGCGACTTAGCGAAAATTAAAGAGCTTAATAATCTGTTTTTTCCAGAAAGATTGGCGATAAAGGGGTAAATGTTTTACTAGTAATTATAATGGAGGTAGCGGGGAACCGCTCCTTTCTTTTTGCATGGTAATATGTTAAAATGTTCAAGGCTCATGACAGCGAAAATGATGGATGGTTAAAGTTATCCTGAGTTTTTCTGACATGGGTTTTTATTTTGTTAGCCCATAATAGGAAGGAACTTATTAATTTCCAAAAGGAATACATAGCTATTTAGTAGCAGGGTTTGATAAAATACAAAAAGGAATGAGTTTTTGCATAGGCTGTTTGTACGAACTTTATTTAGATAAAAGGAACAATAAATTTGAAAATAGTCTTCGGTTAAAAATTATTTAAACTGAAATTGCGCTCAATGTTTGGAGGAAATAATGTGGCAGTAAAACAAATTGTAATGTTCCCAGATCCGGTGTTAGAAACACCATGCGCGGAAGTTACAGTATTTGATAAAAAATTAGCAAAGCTATTAAACGATATGTATGATACAATGATTGAATTTGATGGTGTCGGTCTTGCTGCTCCGCAAATCGGGATATCACAACGCATTGCCGTAGTAGATATTGATGATGAAATGGGTACACTGGAATTAATAAACCCAAAATTATTAGAAGTAAATGGCTCCCAAGTCGGACCAGAAGGCTGTTTAAGCTTTCCTGGATTATTTGGAGAAGTCGATCGACCATTCTCTATTAAAGTAGAAGCTCAAAATAGAAAAGGAAAAAAATATATAATAGAAGCAGAAGAATATTTAGCACGAGCGATTTTGCATGAAATGGATCACTTAGATGGAGTATTATTTACTTCAAAAGTAATTCGCTATCTAGAGGAAGATGAGCTAGAAGGAGTGGAAGCAAATGACTAAAGTAGTATTTATGGGAACACCTAACTTTTCTGTTCCAGTATTGCAAAGATTAATAGATGAAAAGTATGATGTAATTGCGGTTGTTACACAGCCTGATCGTCCTGTTGGCAGAAAAAAAGTACTTACACCCCCACCAGTTAAGGTGGAAGCGTTAAAGCATGATATTCCTGTCTATCAACCTGAAAAGATTCGTCAATCAGAAGAGCTGAAAACGATTATCTCTCTTAACCCAGATATTATTGTAACAGCTGCTTTTGGACAAATTTTACCAAAGGAATTATTAGATGCACCGAAATTTGGATGTGTAAATGTACATGCATCCTTACTTCCTGAATTAAGAGGCGGAGCCCCAATTCATTATAGTATCTTACAAGGTAAAGAGAAAACAGGGATTACGATTATGTATATGGCAGAGAAATTAGATGCAGGTGATATTATTTCGGTTGCGGAAGTGAAAATTGCTGAAGAAGATACGCAAGGAACGCTTCATGATAAATTAAGTCGAGTTGGAAGTGATTTATTAGCTGAAACTTTGCCTAAACTGTTAGCAGGAGAAATTACTCCTATTCCTCAAAAGGACGAGGAGGCAACGTTTGCACCGAATTTGAAACGTTCAGATGAAAAAATCGATTGGTCTGCTTCAGGAGAAGAAATTTTCAATAAAATTCGTGGATTAAACCCATGGCCAGTAGCCTATACCCTATATCAAGATAATGTGATGAAAGTATGGGCTAGCAAGAAGGTAGCGAAAAGACAAGAAGCGGCTCCTGGAACAATTGTAGAAATAACGGATCAAGGTCCAATTGTAGCAACGGGCAATGACGCCTATATTCAATTAACAGAAGTGCAACCAGCAGGGAAGAAGAAAATGGACATTGGTCAATTTTTACGCGGCGCTGGCAGCAAGATGCAAGTAAATGAAGTGTTAGGAGTGACAAATGAAGAAGACTAGAAAAAATGTTCGGGAAGCAGCGTTGGATATTTTAGAGAGTATTCAAAAAAATCAAGCGTACAGCAATCTATTATTAAACACAACGATCAAAAAAAATGAGATTCCATTAAAGGATATTGGTTTACTAACAGAAATTGTATATGGAACCCTTCAACGAAAAATGACGCTTGAATTTTATCTTCATCCTTTTATTAATAAAGGAAAGAAAATGGAAGCTTGGGTGCAAATTCTTTTACAGATGACGCTGTATCAAATGGTATATTTGGATCGTATTCCAGATCATGCTGCAATCAATGAAGCGGTAGAAATTGCGAAAAAAAGGAGCCATAAAGGAATTAGTGGCCTTGTAAATGCTGTTTTACGAAACATCCTTAGACATGGATTGCCAGCTTTTAGTGAGATTCAAGATGAAATAGAGCGACTTGCTATTGAAACAAGTCATCCCCGTTGGCTTGTAAAAAGATGGGTAGAGCAGCTTGGAATAGAAGAAGCGAAGAAAATGTGTGAAATTAATTTAAGAGCACCAATGCAAACAGCTAGGGTAAATACAACAAAAATCTCTGTCGAAGAATGCTTAACCCTTTTAACAGAAGAAGGATTCCAAGTTGAAGCAAGTGAAGTAATTCCAGAAGGGATTAAGGTTTTAAAAGGAAATGTAGCCCACTCATCTGCTTTTGAAAAAGGAATGTTAACGATTCAAGATGAAAGCTCGATGATCGTTGCCTATGCTCTAGATGTAGACAAGCCGTATTCCGTATTGGATGCTTGTGCTGCTCCAGGAGGTAAATCGACACATATTGCTGAGAAGATGAATAAGGAAGGAAAAGTACTTTCCATAGATCTTCATGAGCATAAAGTAAAGCTGATTAAGCAAAATGCAGATCGCTTAGATTTACCAACCATTGAAACAAAGGCAATGGATTCAAGAAAGCTAGATAGTAGCCTTGAGAAAGAAAGCTTTGACCGAATTCTTCTCGATGCACCATGTTCAGGTTTTGGAGTAATGAGAAGAAAACCGGATATGAAATATACGAAAACGGAGGCTGACGTTGATCGCCTACAGAAAATTCAATTAGACTTATTAGCTTCTATCTCTCCGCTCTTAAAAAAAGGTGGATTATTAGTATATAGTACATGTACGATTGATAAAGCAGAGAATGAAGAAGTGGTAGAAAAGTTTTTGGCGGAAAATTCCCAGTTTGAAAGAGATTTAACTTTAGCAGAACGATTACCGTCCGATCTAAAAAAATATACAGATGGAAATGAATTACAGATTTTACCGCAATATTTCGGCTCCGATGGCTTTTATATTGCAGCATTAAGAAAGAAGGTGCAATGATGGAACAAGTAAAAACATCATCAAGAAGAAGACAAAAGGCAGAACCAGCAATTCCCTCGATTTACTCAATGGAATTGCAAGCATTAAAGGATTGGCTAACGGCACATAATGAAAAAGCGTTTCGGGCTGATCAAATTTTTGAATGGCTATATAAACAACGAGTAACCTCTTTTGAGGATATGACTAACTTATCGAAAAATTTACGTTTAATGCTGCAAGAAAATTTTACGATTACAACATTAAACACGCTTATTCAGCAAACATCTAATGATGGAACGATTAAATTTTTATTTGAATTACATGATGGGTATTCGATTGAAACAGTTTTAATGCGCCATGATTATGGCAATTCTGTATGTGTAACGACACAAGTAGGCTGTAGAATTGGGTGTACATTCTGTGCATCTACTTTAGGTGGATTAAAAAGAAATTTAGAAGCAGGAGAAATCGTTGCTCAAGTCGTAAAAGTACAACAGGCATTAGATGAATTAGGCGAACGTGTAAGTTCTGTTGTTATTATGGGGATTGGGGAACCATTTGATAACTTTACTAGTATGTTAAGTTTCCTAAAAATTATTAATCATGAACAAGCATTGAATATTGGTGCAAGACATATTACTGTTTCAACTAGTGGGATTATCCCGAAAATTTACGAATTTGCAGACCAAAATATGCAAATTAACTTTGCTGTTTCCCTTCATGCTCCTAATACAGAGCTAAGAAGCAGACTAATGCCGATCAACAGAGCTTATAAATTACCTGATTTAATTGAAGCAATTCGTTATTATGTAGATAAAACAGGAAGACGTGTAAGCTTTGAGTATGGCTTGTTTGGGAATGTAAATGATCAAGTGGAGCATGCAGAAGAGCTAGCTGAGCTTGTAAAAGGAATAAAGTGCCATGTCAACTTAATTCCTGTAAACTATGTACCAGAAAGAGATTATGTAAGAACACCGAAAGACCAAATCTTTTTATTTGAAAAAACGTTAAAGAATCATGGAGTAAATGTGACAATCCGTCGTGAGCAAGGTTCAGATATCGATGCTGCATGTGGACAGCTTCGTGCCAAGGAGAGAAAAGAAGAGACGAGGTGATCACCTTTGAGTCACATTTTTATGACTGATAAGGGGAAAGTTAGACAACATAATGAGGATAGTGGAGCAATTATTAGAAATAAAAGCGGTCAACGCCTTGCCATCGTAGCAGATGGCATGGGCGGACACCGTGCAGGTGATGTTGCAAGCTCACTCACTGTTGAAAAACTGACAGAACTTTGGACAATGGTAGAGGAGATAAAAACTGCAGATGAAGCAGAAAATTGGTTGAAATTAAATATTTTAAAGGTCAATCAATACGTTTTTGACTATGCTTCGACCCATTCAGAATGTGAAGGCATGGGAACAACCATTATTGGGGTAATCAGTACAGAGAATTTTTCTACGATTGCACATGTGGGGGACAGCAGATGCTATCTTTATAATGAAGATGGCTTTAAACAAATTACAGAAGATCATTCCTTAGTAAATGAATTAGTTCGTATGGGGCAAATTTCGAAAGAGGATGCAGAACATCATCCGCGAAAAAATGTCGTTTTACGAGCACTTGGAACAGATGCTCAGTTAGATATTGATGTGATGACGATTATGTTTGAAGAGGGGGACATCATTTTCATTTGTTCCGATGGATTATCAAACAAAGTAGCAGATCAACAAATGAAAGAAGTGCTTGAAAAAGAGAATACGCTTGAAGAAAAAGCTTCTATCTTAATTGAAACAGCTAATATAAATGGCGGCGAAGATAATATTACAGTCGTTATATTAGAACATGAGGATGGTCATCAAGCAGGTGACGTGCAATGATGATTGGGAAAAGAATAAGTGGTCGATATAAGGTATTAGATATGATTGGCGGAGGTGGAATGGCAAACGTCTATCTTGCGCATGATATGATTCTTGATCGGGATGTAGCTGTCAAAATGCTCAGGCTCGATTATGTCAATGATGAAGAATTTATTAAACGATTTCATCGCGAAGCACAATCAGCAACAAGCTTAGCCCATCCGAATATCGTCAGTATTTATGATGTTGGGGAAGAAGGAGATATCTATTATATTGTAATGGAGTATGTGGAAGGCGATACATTAAAACAATATATACATAAAAATTCACCGCTTTCTGTCGAGACAGTTATCGCAATTATGCAACAAATCACATCAGCAATCGCACATGCCCATCAAAATCATATTATTCACCGGGATATAAAACCCCATAATATTTTAATAGATAAAGATGGAAAGGTAAAAGTAACGGATTTCGGAATTGCCATGGCATTGAGTGCAACAAGTATTACCCAAACAAATTCTGTGCTAGGTTCGGTTCATTATTTATCTCCTGAGCAAGCCCGTGGTGGGATGGCGAACAAAAAGTCCGATATTTATTCGCTTGGGATTGTGATGTTCGAATTATTAACAGGGAGACTTCCTTTTTCGGGAGAATCCGCTGTTTCGATTGCTTTAAAGCATTTGCAGTCCGAAACACCTAGTGTTAGAAGATGGAATGAAGGAATTCCACAAAGCGTTGAAAATATCGTTCTGAAAGCTACCGCGAAGGATCCTTTTTATCGATATAATAGCATGGAAGAAATGTCTGAGGATTTGCGCACTGCCCTTGATATGGAAAGAATGGATGAACCTAAGTTTGCGATTCCAATTGATGATGAAGCAACAAAAGCAATACCTGTCATCACCAATGATGGTTTGTATAAAAATTTCGATGAAACGATTGTTCATAAAAATGAAAAAGAAGAACCTGGGAAGCAGCAAGTAGAGCAAAAGCCGAAAAAGCCAGAAAAGAAAGGGAAAAAAAGCAAGAAAAAAGAAAAGAAAAAGGGCAAGAAAATAGCTGCAATTATTGTTTCAACGTTTATTGTATTAATATTACTAATGGGATTAGTAATATTTGTCTTACCAGACTTGCTTGAACCAGAAGATATTGCAGTACCCGATGTCACTGGTCTAGAAGTGGATGAAGCGAAGACAGAACTCGAACAAAAAGGGTTTGTTGTGTCTGACACCATCACCTTAAATAGTGAGGACATTGAAAAAGGACATGTCATTAAAACAAGTCCGAGTGCCGGTAGCTCCCGAAGAGAAGGGACAGAAATTACCGTTTACGAAAGCTTAGGAAAAGAGACAGTGGTCTTAAGTGATTATGTCGGTAGAAATTATGAGGATGTTGTTAAACTATTAGATGGGTTTAAAGATGTCGACAGCGTGGAAGAATTTGATGAGAATGAACCACCAGGAACAATCTTAGCCCAAAGTATTGCACCAAACGAGGAAGTCGTTCCAGGGGAAACATCTATCGAGTTTACTATCAGTAAAGGTGCAGAGCTAATTAGCATTAAAGATTTAACGGATTATACGAAAAAAGAAGTAAATGATTACGTTGACGATGTTGAATTAAAGGTAACATTTACAGAAGAATATAGTGATTCAGTAGAAAAAGGATTGGTCATTTCACAATCACCAGAGGCTAGAACGAACTTGAAAAAAGGGGCAGAAATCACCGTTGTCTTGTCTAAAGGAAAGAAAGAAGTACAGCCGAAAGAAGTAATGAAGGAAATTTCAATCCCTTATGAACCAACTGAAATGACTCCTGATGGAAAGCCAGTTGAACAAACAGTAAGAATTTATATAGGTGACTTTAATAATAGTATGACAGAACCTGCTGAGACGTTTACGATTACCGAAAATACGAAAAAGACAATCTATCTTCAAATTCCAGAAGGGCAAAAAGGGTACTATCGTGTGCAAATTGATAGTGTTGTTATCCTTGATGAAGAAGTTCCCTACCCTGATTAATGGATGAGTAGCTTTTGGTTTGAATTGCAAAGATAAGGGAATGCTTCTTTTTAGAAACACTCTAGAATTATTTAAAGAGGCTAAAAGTAGTAAGGAGCGTTATATGTATGCCTAAAGGCAAAATCATTAAAGCATTAAGTGGATTTTATTATGTATTAAGCGAGGGTCAATTAATACAATGCCGAGGAAGAGGAGTTTTTCGCAAAAATAAGGTAACCCCTTTAGTGGGGGACGAAGTAGTCTTTCAAGCGGAGAACGAAACAGATGGTTATATATTAGAAGTAAAAGATAGGAAAAATGAACTAGTAAGACCGCCAATCGCTAATGTAGATCAGGCAATTCTTGTATTCTCTAGCGTAGAGCCTGAGTTTAGCACAGCATTATTAGATCGTTTTCTTGTATTAATCGAATACAACAGAATTGATCCGCTAATCTGTGTTACGAAAATGGATTTGGCAAGCAGCGATGAAGTTGCAAAAATGAAGGAGTTTGCAGCACAATACGAAGCTGTTGGATACCCTGTCATTTTAACCTCTTCTGAAACCGAAGCAGGGATAGCACAGTTATTACCCTATTTAAAGGATAAAATTTCTGTGTTTGCTGGACAATCAGGTGTAGGAAAGTCTTCCTTATTAAATGTAATTAGACCAGATTTAGACTTAAAGACAAATGAAATCTCTTCCAGTTTAGGAAGAGGTAAGCATACAACGAGACATGTAGAGCTTATCTCCATAGGAGATGGACTTGTCGCAGATACACCAGGCTTTAGCTCACTTGAATTTCTTGATATCGAAGCAGAAGACCTAAATTATTGTTTTCCTGAAATAGAAAAAGTGAGCGAAAACTGTAAATTTAGAGGCTGCCTCCATCTTTCAGAACCTAAATGCGCAGTGAAAGAAGCGGTCGAAAACAATGAAATCCCAGCTTATCGTTATGAGCATTATAAAGATTTCCTTCAAGAAATTAGAGATAGAAAACCTAGATACTAGGTAAGTGGACTTTCTATGTCCCTAAAAAGCAGATTCTTTCTATAGCTATTTGTAGTAATTGCTTGATTGGCAGTTTTTCCATTCAAGCAAAGGAAACAAAGGGTTATATATAAGAGTCTGCATTTTTGTATAGAAAGAGATAGAAGGAAAAATAGAGGAGGAGAACAATGATTGTACATATTATGGCTGGTGGTCCAAAGCAATATATTCCTGAATTAGACAGCTATCCGAAAGATGTTTGCTGGATTGGAGTGGATCGCGGGGTTATATATTTAATGGAAAAATCTTTGCCGATATATGCTGCTTTCGGTGATTTTGATTCCATTTCAGAAGAAGAACTGCATACAATAGAAGAAAAAACAGGAATCATTCAACGTTTTAAGCCAGAAAAAGATGAAACAGATATGGAGCTTGCGCTTCTATGGGCGATTAAAGAAGGGGCAACCGTTATTCGACTGTTCGGTGCAACTGGTGGGAGACTCGATCATACAATAGCCAATCTTCAGCTGTTATTAAGAAGTGCCATCGATAATAAAAATATTAAAGTGGAGATAATCGATAAACAAAATAGCGTAGCCGTTGTCCAAGCAGGTTCCTATACCATTGAAATGATGAGTAAGTATAAGTATATTTCATTTTTTCCTTATAGTACAAAGATTGTAGGTCTAACTTTAGAAGGTTTCAAATACCCTTTAGTAAGGAGAAATCTTCCTGCTAGCAGCACATTATGCATAAGTAATGAACTAATTCGAGAAACTGGTACTTTTTCCTTTGATGAAGGCATATTAATGGTAATAAGAAGTTGTGATTAAAATTTGACTAATCATGGTACTAATTTGTTTTATCTGAATAGGATATGTAAGTGCTAGCGATGTTTATTGATTAAGGAGGGACAGTATTCATGAGATTTTATACCATTAAATTGCCGAAATTTTTAGGAGGACTTGTCCGAGCGATGTTAGGAACCTTTAAGAAGGACTAACAAAAGATTCTGCGAATTTTTTTTGTAAAGACAACCTTTTCGCGAATAAGGCGGGGAATTTCGAAAACTTACTGTACTTATATGGTTTGGGTTTAAGTGTAGGTTAGAAAGACAAAATAAAAAAGGACATGTGATATGTCCTTTTTTATTGCGATCTGATTAAACGCGTTCTACTTTACCAGATCTTAATGCTCTAGCAGATACCCAAACACGTTTAGGTTTACCATCTACTAAAATACGAACCTTTTGAAGGTTAGCTCCCCAAGTACGTTTGTTAGCGTTCATAGCATGGGAACGAGCATTACCTGTAGTTGTTTTTCTTCCAGTGATAACACATTTACGTGGCATGTATATTTCCCTCCTTATTACAGAAACCCATTAAAATGAGTTTGAAAAGTCATAGATAGCAATTTACTTATAGTCTGCTAAATAATCCTCGTTACAGATACTTTAATAATTTATCATACAACTTAAATGAATGCAATAGTTGGATTAAAAGCTTTCAAGAAAATTTCCTTGACATCAAAACTAATTAGTTTATTCCAAGTCTTTGTGGGAATAGTAAAATTAGTAACTTTTTTCTGAATTTATACCAATGCTTTAATAGAAGTATTGTTTTGTTATATAATAATAATAAGCTTTTTAACTATAGCTTTCAAAAAGGTATTGGTTATAGTAAAATGTCAGTAGTCAAGGAGCAATTCCAAAGGGGGAAAACTCATGTCCATTGAATTAAAAACGAATTTCGGACAGATTGATATATCTACAGAAGTTATCGCTACAATCGCAGGTGGGGCAGCAATAGACTGCTACGGTATCGTTGGAATGGCGTCAAAGAATCAAATTAAAGACGGTTTAACAGATATTTTGCGAAAAGAAAACTTTACGCGTGGTGTAATCGTTCGAAAAGTGGAAGAAGAAGTACATATTGATATGTATATCATTGTAAGTTATGGAACGAAAATCTCCGAGGTTGCGCACAACGTTCAATCAAAAGTAAAATACACACTCAATAAGACAGTTGGACTTGCCGTTGACTCGGTTAATATTTACGTTCAGGGAGTTCGTGTGACGAACCCGTAGTAGAGGAGGAAACACAGTGTCAATTACAGTTTTAGAAGGAAAGCGTTTTGCCGAAATGGTAATCCAAGGTGCAAACCATTTATCCTCTAATGCTAAATATGTAGATGCGTTAAATGTTTTTCCAGTGCCAGATGGAGATACAGGGACGAATATGAATTTATCGATGACTTCAGGTGCAAAGGAAGTTCAAAAGAACATTCAATCACATATCGGTAAAGTTGGAACCTCTTTATCAAGAGGTTTATTAATGGGAGCCAGAGGAAATTCAGGGGTTATTCTTTCTCAATTATTTCGTGGGTTTTCCAAGCATATTGAGCAAAAGGAATCCATAACTGGTCAAGAATTTGCAGAGGCTTTACAATTTGGTGTGGAAACAGCATATAAGGCAGTAATGAAGCCTGTAGAAGGAACGATTCTAACAGTTGCGAAAGATGCTGCAAAGAAAGCGGTTCAATCTGCAGAAACGAATGATGACATTATTGCTATCATGGAAGATACAGTAAAAGAAGCAAAAGCATCTTTAAATAGAACGCCTGAACTATTACCTGTTTTAAAAGAAGTAGGCGTAGTGGATAGCGGAGGGCAAGGGTTAGTATTTGTCTATGAAGGCTTCTTAGCTGAGTTAAAAGGCGAAAAACTTCCTGATGCTGTTCAAAACGTTGTCTCCATGAACGAATTAGTAAATACAGAACATCATAAAAATGTTCACAGCTATATCAATACAGAGGATATTGAATTTGGCTATTGTACGGAATTTATGGTTCGTTTAGAACAGGAGAAACTAGGAAACAAGTCGTTTTCAGAAGAAGATTTTAGACAGGCTTTAAGTAAATACGGAGACTCTTTATTAGTTATTGCAGATGATGAAATTGTGAAAATTCACATTCACTCTAATCAGCCAGGTGAAGTATTAACATTTGGTCAAAAATACGGTAACTTGGTAAAAATGAAAATTGAAAACATGCGCGAACAGCACAGTAGCTTAGTGGATGCAGCTGAATTCAATGAAGAAACAACTGCTCATTCTGTGGAAGAACAAAAAGAGTATGGAATTGTAACAGTTTCAATGGGAAGCGGAATCGCAGACCTTTTCAGAAGCATTGGCGCTCATTATGTCATTGAAGGCGGCCAAACGATGAATCCAAGCACAGAAGATATTGTCAATGCTGTAAACCATATAAATGCGAAAAAGGTCTTTATTTTACCAAATAATAAAAATATTATTATGGCAGCAGAACAAGCAGCGGAAGTGTTAGAACAGGATGTTGTTGTCATTTCTTCTAAAACGGTTCCTCAAGGAATGTCAGCATTGCTAGCTTTCAATCCTTCTAGCGATTTAGAAACAAATGAAAAAAATATGAAAGCTGCGCTTGAGCATGTGAAGACAGGCCAGATTACGTATGCAGTCAGAGATACAAGTATTGACGGCCTTGAAATTGAAACAGGCGACTTTATGGGACTTGCAGAAGGCAAAATCGTTGTAAAAAGCAAGGGCAAAACAGAATCTGCAATGGAGCTTTTAAAGTCCATGATCGATGAGGATTCAGAAATTGTAACGATAATCAAGGGAGAAGAAGCGACAGAAGAAGAGGTTGAAACGCTTGTATCCTTTATCGAAGAAAATTATGAAGACGTGGAAGTAGAAGTCCATGACGGAAAACAGCCACTATATTCCTTCATCTTTTCAATCGAATAAGCATTAGCTTTAAAAGGGTGTGCCTTTAAGAGAGGCATGCCTTTTTTTTTGAGGTTGGGTCCCGTTAATTTAGTTTGAAGGAGCGAGCTGGGAAAGAAGCTTGTTACTTTATAGGTGAGTGGTGGATGGAAAGGTAACAGAGGAGCTTTCTCAGAGCCAGTTCAAGCAAGAAAAAGGAGTACAAGGTAACAGAAGAGTCGTCTCAGAGCCCGCTCAATCAAGAATAAACCGAGCAAAGTAACAGAAGAATCCTCATCAAGATCCTCAAAGCAAACAAAACCTCACTATATTATCATTCCATATCAATCAACATACATAACAGCCTTAACGTTCCGTTCATCAAAATAAAGAGAACGATAAGAATTAGAACCATATATTAATATAGTATGATATTATATAGAGTAATGAATTGATACAGCGTATTATTGAAAGTGATTTTAGGGCATTTAAGGGGAGACAAAATCCATGAAATATAAAAGTGTTTTTGATATTATTGGTCCGGTCATGATTGGTCCGTCCAGTTCTCATACAGCCGGCGCAGCAAGAATTGGAAGAGTGGCACGAAATCTTTTTGAAAGAGAACCGAAATGGGTAAATATTCACTTATACGGTTCATTTGCTGAAACGTATAAGGGGCATGGCACAGATGTAGCAATCATTGGGGGAATCCTTGATTTTGATACATTTGATGAACGCATTAAAGAGTCATTAGAAATAGCAGAGCAACATGGAATAAAGGTAGCATTTCATATAGAAGAAGCCATCCCAGAGCATCCGAATACAGCTAAAATTCATCTAGGGGATGAAATGGGAGAAATGGAGCTAGTCGGAATTTCGATTGGCGGTGGAAAAATAGAAATTACAGAACTGAATGGTTTTCAACTAAAGCTATCTGGTCATCATCCTGCGATATTGGTTGTCCATAATGATCGCTTCGGAGCAATTGCAAAGGTTGCAAATGTATTGGCTAAATATGAAATAAATATTGGACATATGGAAGTTAGCCGTAAAGAAAAAGGGAAATTGGCCTTGATGACAATCGAAGTCGATCAAAATATAGAAGAATCGATATTAAAAGAGCTGGAACAATTGGATTCGATTGAAAAAGTTACAACCATTGTGGAATAAGAGGGAGGGGTAAATATGTTTCGTAATGTAGCAGAATTGGTAGAGATAGCAACAACTAGAAATTTACCGATTTCCGAAATTATGATAGAACAAGAAATACAAGTAACAGGAAAAACAAGACAAGTAATTATCGCCCAGATGGAAACGAATCTGCAGGTAATGGAGCAAGCGGTCGAAAGAGGGTTAAATGGAGTTGTATCCCATTCGGGATTAACTGGTGGAGATGCTGTGTTGCTTCAAAACTATATTAAAAAAGGTCAATTTCTTTCTGGAGAAATTATTCTAGATGCAGTAAGCAAAGCTGTTGCAACAAATGAAGTAAATGCTGCAATGGGAATGATTTGTGCAACTCCAACAGCAGGATCGGCAGGAGTTGTGCCTGGTACATTATTTGCTGTACAAAATAAGCTGAATCCTACAAGAGAGCAAATGATTGCATTCCTTTTCACTTCTGGAGCATTTGGATTTGTGGTAGCGAATAACGCATCCATTTCTGGTGCTGCAGGTGGATGTCAGGCAGAAGTTGGATCTGCTGCCGGAATGGCTGCAGCTGCAATTGTGGAAATGGCAGGGGGAACACCAGAACAATCAGCACATGCTATGGCAATCACATTAAAGAATATGCTTGGTCTTGTTTGTGATCCAGTTGCTGGTTTAGTTGAAGTGCCTTGTGTAAAGCGAAACGCAATGGGAGCCGCGAATGCGATGATTGCTGCAGATATGGCGCTTGCAGGTATTAAAAGCCGCATTCCTTGTGATGAAGTAATTGATAGTATGTATCGAATTGGTCAGGCAATGCCGACAGCTCTTAAAGAAACAGCACGGGGAGGGTTGGCAGCGACACCAACTGGTCGCAGACTAGAAGCTGAAATCTTTGGTAGCGCAGCTGCCGCTAACAAGTGAATGAGTCTTTACAGCTATCCGTTGAACAGATAAAGGGCGTTGGATCTGAAACAAAAAAACAATTAGAAGAAATGAATATTCATACCATTAATGATTTGCTAGAATATTTTCCTTATCGCTATGAGGATTATCGTCTGAAAAACCTCGAAGAAATAAAGCATGAAGAAAAAGTGACGGTAGAAGGGAAGGTTCATAGCGAACCGTCCCTTATTTTTTATGGAAGAAAGAAGTCTAGATTAACGATAAAGCTATTGGTAGAACAATATTTAATTACGGTCGTATTTTTTAATCAGCCCTATTTAAAAAGTAAATTAGCTGTGCAAGAATTGATTACTGTAACAGGAAAATGGGATCAGCATCGCCAAACAATAACGGCAAATCATTTGCAAATTGGCAGTAACCAAAAGGGGCATTTATTTGAACCAGTTTATGCGGTTAAGGGGAATATGACCGTCAAGAATTTACGGAAATATATTTCCTCTGCATTAAGTCAATATGCACACTTAATCGAAGAAAACTTTCCTGCTTCGATGCTAGCGAAATATCGGCTTCTTCCAAGGCAGGAAGCACTGCAAATTATCCATTTTCCTGAAAAAAGAGAAGACCTTACCCAGGCGAGAAGAAGGTTTGTATATGAAGAATTTCTCTTATTCCAATTGAAAATGAGTGCGTTAAGAAAATATGAAAGAGAGCATTCGGGCGGAAAAAGTCAACGTTATTCCCTTGAGAAACTAACAGCGTTTATAGAGGCTCTTCCTTTTCCATTAACAAATGCTCAAAAAAGAGTGGTAAACGAAATTTTAACGGATATGAAAGCAGAGGTACGAATGAACCGGCTCTTGCAAGGAGATGTAGGATCTGGAAAAACAATCGTTGCTGCCATTGTTTTATATGCTTCTATCCTTTCTGGTCATCAGGGTGCGTTAATGGCGCCGACGGAAATTCTTGCAGAGCAGCATGCTGATTCTCTCCACAATATCTTTTCAGCGTTCGGGGTAACTTGCGGATTGTTAACAAGCTCTGTTAAAGGGAAAAAACGAAAAGATCTGCTTGCTCAGTTGAAAGAGGGGAAAATCGATATTCTAATAGGTACACATGCATTAATTCAAGATGATGTTGAATTCCAATCATTAGGGTTAGTTATCACAGATGAGCAGCACCGTTTTGGAGTAGAGCAAAGAAGAATACTCCGAGAAAAGGGGGAAAATCCAGATGTCCTGTTTATGACAGCAACCCCCATTCCAAGAACACTTGCTATTACTGTATTTGGAGAAATGGATGTCAGTATTATTGATGAAATGCCTGCAGGGCGCAAAAATATTGAAACGTATTGGGTAAAGCATGATATGTTAACAAGAATTCTGCAGTTTATGGAGAAAGAGCTCCAACAAGGGAGACAGGCCTATGTTATTTGTCCATTAATCGAGGAATCGGAAAAATTAGATGTCCAAAATGCAATGGATGTTCATGCAATGCTATCCACAGTTTTTCAAGGAAGATACGATGTTGGATTGATGCATGGAAAGCTCCATGCAGATGAAAAGGATCAAATGATGAAGCAGTTCAGTCAAAATGATATTCAAGTACTTGTAAGTACAACGGTTGTCGAGGTTGGTGTTAACGTTCCAAATGCGACGTTTATGCTCGTGTACGATGCTGAACGCTTTGGATTATCACAATTGCATCAGCTGAGAGGAAGAGTTGGTCGAGGAGATGCTCAGTCCTATTGTGTGCTCATTGCAGATCCAAAAACAGATGTTGGAAAAGAACGAATGAAAATCATGACTGAAACAGGAGACGGATTCGTGTTAAGTGAGAAGGATTTAGAACTAAGAGGACCAGGAGACTTCTTTGGAAAAAAACAAAGCGGACTGCCAGAATTTAAGATGGGAGACATGGTACACGATTACCGCATTCTAGAAACAGCCAGAAACGACGCAACCATCTTAATTGAATCAGCCGCATTCTGGCAAAGCGACGACTACAAAGAACTAAGAGATACCTTAAAAGAAACAGGCGTCCTAAACGGCGAAAAACTAGACTAACAGAATAGTATTTCCCAGTAAATAAACAAGCATTTTTGTTGGAATAGTTTTAACAAAGTCTGTTGTATATTAAACGGTGTGAAATTTAACACATTGAGTTGATTGGAGCAGAAGGTACTTGACTCCTGCGGGAAATGGGAGAATGTCCGAGACCTTCAGGAGCGTGAGCTGAGAAGCGGTTCAGCGCTCGCCCAGCGGAAAGCAAGTATCTGGAGCGGAAATCAACGAGCATAATTCAGAATGGTATAGGAAGGAATAGAATTTTTAAAATCTTCACTAACTGTTCGCACAAAATCTTCAGCTTGCATTCCAACTGCATAAATTATATACTACTATTAGTACCTAGTCTTAATAGTGCGGTGGTGTTAATAAATGAAGAGGAACAAGCGAGAACGGCAACAGCTGTTAGTGGAGACAATTAAAGAAACACCTTTTATTACAGACGAAGAATTGGCGGAAAAATTCTCTGTTAGTGTACAGACAATAAGATTAGATCGGTTAGAATTATCCATTCCAGAGCTTAGAGAGCGAATTAAAAATGTGGCAAAAAAATCACTCGAAGATGAAGTGAAAGCATTGCCCATTGAAGAAGTAATTGGCGAAATAATCGATATGGAATTAGATAATTCAGCTATTTCTATCTTTGAAGTACAACAAGAGCATGTCTTTACAAGGAATGGAATAGCAAGGGGACATCATCTCTTTGCACAAGCTAATTCTCTTGCTGTAGCTGTAATAAACGATGAACTTGCACTTACAGCTAAAGCCAATATTCATTTTACGAGATCAGTAAATTTAGGTGAACGAATTATTGCAAAAGCAAAAGTAAGTCATATAGATAGTATAACGGGAAGAACAACGGTAGAAGTTAATAGTTATGTGAACACGGAGCTAGTCTTTAAAGGTGAATTTGATATGTACCGTGCCAAAAAATAAAGGAGCAATCGTTATGATGAAAATTGCAATCGATGCAATGGGCGGAGACAATGCCCCAAAAGAAATAGTAATTGGTGCTCAAAAAGCAATTGAAGCTTTTTCAGATTTAGAAATACTTCTTGTTGGAGATGAAAAACAGATTCAATCTTTTCTTACAAATAAAGAACGAATCAATATTTTACATACAGAAGTGCAAATTCTAGCAACAGACGAACCAGTAAGAGCAGTACGTAGAAAAAAAACAGCGAGTATGGTCCTTGGCGCAACAGAAGTGAAGGAAAATAGAGCAGATGCATTCATCTCTGCAGGTAATACAGGTGCTCTCATGGCAACTGGATTGTTTGTAGTAGGAAGAATGGAAGGAATAGACCGACCAGCACTTGCTCCAACTTTACCAACAATTGGAGGAGAAGGCTTTCTATTATTAGATGTTGGTGCAAATGTAGACGCTAAACCAGAAAACTTGGTTCAATATGCAATGATGGGAAGCATCTATTCTGAAAAGGTTAGAGAAATTGCAAAACCAAGAGTTGGCTTATTGAATATTGGAACAGAAGAGAAAAAGGGTACTGAATTAACAAAGAAAACCTTTGAACTTCTCCAAGATGAGAATATCCATTTTATTGGAAATATAGAAGCGCGTGATTTGCTTGATGGAGTATGTGATGTTGCTGTTACAGACGGATTTACGGGTAATATGATTTTAAAAACAGTTGAAGGTACAGCTATGTCGATGTTTAAAATGATTAAGACAGAGTTAATGAGCAGCTTTACATCTAAAATGGCTGCAGCTGTACTAAAGCCAAATTTAAAACAGATTAAAAATAAGCTGGATTATTCGGAGTATGGGGGAGCTGCTTTATTTGGCTTAAATGCCCCAGTAATCAAAGCCCATGGATCATCTGACAGTCAAGCAATCTTTAGTGCAATTAGACAAACAAGAGAGTTTGTGCAATCTGGTGTCGTAAATCAGATCAAGGATGCAATGGTGCATAAAGCTTAAATGATATAGACGAAACGGTAAACACAGGTCTCAAATAGGAAGAAGAAGGAGAGTAGAAATAAATGGGTAAAATTGCTTTTGTTTTTCCAGGGCAAGGCTCACAAGTAGTGGGAATGGGAAAAGATTTATTTGAACAATTTGAACCGGCAGCGAATTTATTTAAAGAAGCTGATCAAAAATTAAACGTTAATTTATCGCAATTAATTTTTGAAGGACCAAAGGAAGAGCTTACGCTAACACATAATACACAGCCAGCATTGCTTACAACGAGTATGGCAATATATGAACATTTCAAACAATTTCATATAGAAGCTGACTATGTAGCAGGACATAGCTTAGGTGAATATTCTGCGTTAGTGACAGCAGGCGTACTGTCTTTTGAAGATGCGGTATATGCAGTTCGTAAGCGTGGAGAATATATGCAAGAAGCAGTTCCAGCAGGTGAGGGTGCAATGGCAGCTGTGCTTGGCTTAGACAGAGAGCGATTGACTGCTGTGACTAGAGAAGTTTCTAATGCTGGTGATTCTGTACAGCTAGCAAACCTTAACTGTCCTGGTCAAATTGTAATCTCAGGTTCCACAAAAGGTGTTGAATTAGCAGGAGAAAAAGCAAAAGAAGCAGGAGCAAAGCGTGCGATTCCACTAGAAGTAAGTGGTCCTTTCCATTCAACGTTAATGAAGCCAGCAGCGGAAAAATTTGCTGCAATAATGGATGAATTGGCATTAACAGATGCGAAAATACCTGTTATCGCCAATGTAACGGCAGAGTCAATTCGTGATCAGGGAGAAATTAAAACGAAGCTTGTAGAACAATTGTATTCATCTGTATTATGGGAGGATTCTGTTCGCAAGATGCTAGATTTAGGAGTAGATACTTTTATTGAGATTGGTCCTGGTAAAGTTCTCTCAGGTTTAATTAAAAAGATTGATCGAAAAGCGAAAGTGTATGCTGTTAATGATATTGAAACAAGTATGAAGGTTGCAGAAGAACTAAAGGGGGATATGTAAGTGAAATTAGCTGGTAAAGTTGCTGTTGTCACTGGAGCATCTCGAGGAATTGGGAAATCGATTGCAATTGAGTTAGCGAAGCAAGGGGCAGACATTGTTGTTAACTATGCAGGAAGTGTCGATCGTGCCAATGAAGTCGTTAAGGAAATTGAAGCTCTAGGTAGAAAAGCAATTAGTATTCAATGTGATGTATCCGATGGCGATTCTGTGAATGCAATGATGAAAGAGGCTTTAGAAGCATTTGGCAGCATTGATATTTTAGTCAATAATGCGGGGATTACAAGGGACAATTTATTAATGCGTATGAAAGATTCTGAATGGGATGATGTTATTAATACAAATCTTAAAGGTGTTTTCCTTTGCACGAAAGCTGTAACAAGACCAATGATGAAGCAAAGAAAAGGAAGAATTATTAACATTACTTCCATTGTTGGTGTGACCGGAAATCCTGGACAAGCCAATTATGTTGCAGCTAAAGCAGGTGTTATTGGATTTACAAAAACGACTGCAAAAGAGCTTGCGCAACGAAATATTACCGTAAATGCAGTCGCGCCTGGATTTATAACGACAGATATGACGGATAAGCTAACAGAAGAAGTAAAAAATAGCATGCTTACCCAAATTCCTCTCGGTCAATTTGGTCGACCTGAGGATATTGCGAATGCAGTTGTGTTTTTAGCTTCTGAAGAAAGCAGTTATATCACTGGCCAAACATTGCATATTGATGGTGGCATGTATATGTAATTTTTTCTTCACCATGGAAAAACTAGTTACGAATAGTAGGAGAACTCTAGCAGATAAAAGGAACATCGAAAGTTAAAAAGTTCTCATTTATTATTTCGTTAAAATACTCTATAATGCATTTGAGGGGAGGTGAAATAAATGGCAGATGTATTAGAGCGTGTAACAAAAATCGTTGTAGATCGTCTTGGTGTAGAAGAATCAGAGGTAACTCTAGAAGCTTCTTTCAAAGATGATTTAGGCGCTGATTCCCTTGACGTAGTTGAACTTGTTATGGAATTAGAAGATGAGTTCGATATGGAAATTTCTGACGACGATGCTGAAAAGATTTCTACAGTTGGTGATGCTGTGAATTACATAAGTAATCGCTAGTCAATGTTTAAAAGCTCCGCTAACCACGGGGCTTTTAATTTTGTATAGTACGATTATTCAGCAGAAAACTACAACTGTAGGGTGTTTTTACCCCTAAGAATAGATGACAATTTCCGGTTGTTTGATGTATACTAATAACTAAATGCCTATAATATAAAGGTATGTTCAAGTTAGAAGGAACGGACAAGTTGTTAGCTGTTCAAAAGTATTTTAATAAGCGTATAAGGCGCATATAAAAATGGATAAAATAGTTTTTCTTATGTGAAGCGGGGTTATTTCCCTAGTGGTAGCCCGATTTCTGTCATAGAAAAGGCTTGGAGAGAAAAAACTTTCCAAGTTTCTTTGCGTTTTTTATCTTTTTTACTTAAACTTGAAATGAATTGTAAACTTAGTGCTAAGGTGGAGGCAAAATGCGAGGCAATCGAAAAGACAAAAGAACCGTTCGACCAAATGAAAAAAAAATGAAGGAACTACAAGATAAAATAGGGATTCATTTTACAGACGAAAAACTATTGAAGCAGGCTTTTACCCATTCATCATATGTGAATGAGCATCGAAGAAAACCACATGAAGACAATGAAAGATTAGAATTTCTTGGTGATGCCGTTTTAGAACTGACGGTTTCTAAATTTCTCTTTAAGAAATTCCCAATGATGAGTGAAGGGGAACTAACCAAATTGCGTGCAGCAATCGTTTGTGAACCATCACTAGTTTCATTTGCTAATGAACTTTCCTTTGGCAACTATGTGCTATTAGGTAAGGGAGAAGAAATGACTGGGGGAAGAACGAGACCAGCGCTGCTTGCTGATGTATTTGAAGCGTTTATTGGTGCTCTTTATTTAGATCAAGGATTAGATTCAGTGGTAGCATTTTTAGAAGAAGTTATTTTTCCGAAAATTAATAACGGTGCTTTTTCTCATGTGATGGATTATAAAAGTCAACTGCAAGAATATGTTCAAAGAGATGCTGTTGGAACAATCGAGTATAAAATACTCCTTGAAAAAGGACCAGCTCATAATAGGGAGTTTATTTCCCAAGTGTTTTTAAATAATCGTGAGCTTGGAACTGGTATGGGCCGCTCGAAGAAAGAGGCAGAGCAGCAGGCAGCTCAAAAATCATTATTAATGTTAAAGGCGGAAAGTGAAAAATAAAGTGTTTCATATTACGCATAGACGAACATGCAACTAGAGAAACAAGAAAGAATCGGGGTGAGGGTATGTTCTTAAAACGGTTGGATATTATCGGATTTAAGTCATTTGCAGATCGAATTTCTGTCGATTTTGTGCCTGGTGTAACGGCAGTGGTTGGCCCCAATGGAAGTGGGAAAAGTAATATTACCGATGCAATTCGCTGGGTTCTTGGCGAGCAGTCAGCTAAATCCTTGCGTGGAAGTAAGATGGAGGATGTTATTTTTTCAGGGAGTGACTCACGAAAAGCAGTTAACTTTGCGGAAGTAACATTAACGTTAGAGAATGAGGATCATTTTCTTCCATTGGATTATCATGAAGTAAGTGTAACAAGACGAGTTTATCGTTCAGGAGAAAGTGATTTTTTAATCAATAAACAATCATGCCGCTTAAAGGATATTGTTGATCTATTTATGGATTCTGGACTGGGACGAGAGGCTTTTTCCATCATTAGTCAGGGGAAAGTCGAAGAAATCTTAAATAGTAAGGCAGAGGATCGCAGGTCTATATTTGAAGAAGCAGCAGGTGTATTAAAATACAAAACACGTAAGAAAAAGGCAGAAGGAAAGCTTGTTGAAACACAAGATAACCTTAATCGTGTAAATGATATATTACACGAATTAGAAAGTCAGGTTGAGCCATTAAAAATTCAAAGCTCCATGGCAAAGGAATATTTGCATCATCGAGAAAATCTCGAATCGATTGAGGTTGCCTTAATGGTTCATGATATTGAAGAGGCTCACGAGCGGTTTGAAGCGATCTCAAAGCAGTTAGAGGCCTATAAACAAGAAGAGTTAAAGCTATCCTCCTTGCTCCAAAGTAAAGAAGCAAAGATGGAAGAAGTGAAAAACGAGGTAGCAGCTCTAGATGAATCGATTGATGATCTGCAGCAGGTTCTTCTTTTAGTCAGTGAAGAACTAGAAAAGCTTGAAGGTAGAAAAGAAGTATTAAAAGAAAGAAAAAAGAATGCTACACAAAACCGCGATCAGCTTGAAAAAAGTAAAGTGGAGTTACAGGAAAGAGTAGCAGCACTAGTTTCGCAAAAAGAAACACAACAAAAGCTTGTTCATAAATTGCAAGCAGAATCAAAGGAAATTGAAGACACATTAAAGGTTAACGAGAAAAATCTGACCCTTTTTAACGAGAATTTAGAAGAAAAAATTGAGATGTTAAAAAGTGACTATATTGACATAGTAAGCAATCAAGCGGCATCTAAAAATGAACTAAATTCTGTTATTCAGCAATTAGAGAATCAGGAAAAGCGAACGTCTCAGCTGGATGAGGAAAATGTTAATTATACGAATGAGCGTGTACGTATTCAGGAAAAAAAGACAGGGATTACAGATAAGCTTAAGGAGCTTTCTGACGAACTAGAGAAATGGTCGACAGCTTGGAAAGAAAAACAAAGCCATTTTGCAGGAATAGAGGCAAAGCTTCAACAGGTTGAAAAGTCTCTTTATCAATCCTACCAGTTTGCGCAGCAGGCAAAATCGAGAAAAGAAATGCTTGAGGAATTGGAAGAAGATTATTCTGGATTTTTCCAAGGAGTTAAGGAAGTTCTTAAAGCAAGAGGCAAGTCTTTACACGGCATTAGAGGTGCTGTTGCAGAACTGATGCAAGTTCCAAAGGAATATAGTGTTAGCTTGGAAATTGCTTTAGGTGGTTCGATGCAGCATATTGTTGTGGAAACAGAGCAAAATGGCCGCGAAGCAATTGCGCATTTGAAGAAAAACGGTTATGGACGAGCTACTTTTTTACCAATGAATGTTATTAAAGGAAAATCCCTTGCCGATTCTCAACTGCGGTTAATTCAAGGGCATCCTGCATTTATTGGCATTGCAGCTGACTTGATTAACTATGACAGTCAATATCGAGAAATTATGCGCAGTTTACTTGGGAATGTCGTTATTACCAAGGACTTAAAGGGTGCCAATGAAATGGCGAAAATCCTTCAGTATCGTTCCCGCTTTGTTACGTTAGACGGAGAAATAGTTAACCCTGGTGGTTCCATGACAGGTGGAGCAATCAAGCAAAAGCAGGCGTCTATCATCACAAGAAAAGGTGAATTGGAAGAGCTGAAGAAAAAGATTTTTGAAATGGACAAAACGTCTCTAAAGCTTGAGGAACAGCTGAAAAAGGGCAAAGCGGCATTGCAAACAGAAGAATCAACCATGGAAGAAGCTCGTTTAAAAGTCGAGGATCTTCGTTTCCAAATTCAAACATGGAAAGATGATTTAAAAGAGATTGAATTTGAAGAAAGAGCCATGAATGATAAATTGTCGCTATATGATCGGAATAAAGCAGATTCTAATCAAGAGCAAGAGCTTCTTCTAAAAAGAAGAACGGATTTACAAAAGGAGCTTGAAGAACAGAATAAAAAACTTACTGAATTGTATAAAGAGATTGCCTTATTAACAGAGCAGAAGAATAAACAAACAGTTTCCAAGGAATCGGTAGTGAATACAATTAGCGACCTACGGATTCAGTCTGCGGCAAAGAAGGAACAGCTTAGACATGAAAAAGAGAAGCTTGCGACCATTCTGCAAGAACATCAAGCAACAGAAGAAAAATGGAAGCTTGTCAGTGAAGATCTTCGCTTGCTTTCTTCTGAAATGAGCAATTCGCATTCTGGAGAAGCGACGCTAGAAGAAGCAGCCGAGCAAAAGCTGCATGAAAAGCAAGAAACTATCCAGCTAATCTCTTTGCGAAGAGAGGAAAGATTGCAAAAGCAAATGCAATTAGAAGAGCTGGAGCTTGAAACGAAGGAGCAGCGCAGACTTCACAGAGGTATCGTTCAGGCTTTAAAGGATGAAGAAGTAAAATTGAACCGTGTAGACGTAGAACTAGATACACGATTAACTAATTTACGTGAGGAATACTTATTAACGTATGAAGGAGCAAAGCTGGATTATCCTTTAACGTTAGAAGTAGAGGAAGCACGTAAAAAGGTGAAGCTTATTAAATTAGCGATGGAAGAGCTCGGCACTGTCAATCTTGGTGCTATTGAGGAATATGAGCGCATTTCTGAAAGATACGAGTTCCTTCTGGAGCAAAAAACGGATTTAGAAGAAGCGAAAGATACTCTTTATCAAGTAATTGATGAAATGGATGAAGAAATGAAAAATCGCTTTGAACAAACCTTTGAAGGAATAAAAGCGCATTTTGAAACTGTCTTTCAAAGCTTATTTGGTGGAGGAAGCGCTGACTTAGTTTTAACAAATCCAGAAGATCTCTTAAACACTGGGGTAGAGATTGTTGCACAGCCACCAGGGAAAAAGCTACAGAACTTGAGTCTGTTATCTGGTGGTGAAAGAGCGCTGACAGCCATTGCCTTATTATTCTCGATTCTGAAAGTAAGACCTGTTCCTTTCTGTATCTTGGATGAGGTCGAAGCAGCATTGGATGAGGCAAACGTCTTTCGATTTAGCTCTTATTTAAAACGATACAGCCATGAAACCCAATTTATTGTCATTACCCATCGAAAAGGAACAATGGAAGAAGCAGATGTTCTTTATGGGGTAACGATGCAAGAATCTGGCGTATCAAAGCTAGTTTCCGTACGTTTAAGTGAAACGAATGAGTTAGTAGCTAATGCATAATCCTTTTTTCTAGCTAAAAAGTGTAGTTAGCTAGAAAAAAGCTTAAGTTCTAAGGTCAATTGCATCTTCAGATGACACTATATAATTGGCCTTAGAAGATTTTAATGCTCCCAGCTAATCGAAATTAAACTTACATACCAGTATTTTTTAAGTGAAAGAAGGGATAAATAATGAGTTTTTTTAAAAAGTTAAAAGAAAAAATGTCTCAGCAGACGAATTCAGTAACGGAGAAGTTTAAAGAAGGACTATCAAAAACAAGAAATAATTTTTCGGAAAAGGTCAATGATCTCGTTTCTCGTTATCGTAAAGTAGACGAAGATTTCTTTGAAGAGCTGGAAGAAATACTAATTGGCGCAGATGTTGGTTTTGAAACAGTTATGGAGCTAATTGATGAGCTGAAAAAAGAAGTAAAACGAAAAAACATCCAAGATCCAAAAGAAGTGCAAGATGTTATTTCGGAGAAGTTAGTTGCTATTTATCAGAACGGAGAAGATGAATCTTCTATAATCAATATGCAAGCAGACGGCTTAACGGTCATTCTTTTTGTAGGTGTCAATGGAGTCGGGAAAACAACGACAATCGGTAAGCTTGCCCATAAGTATCAAGAAGAAGGCAAAAAGGTTTTACTTGCTGCAGGAGATACCTTCCGTGCAGGGGCAATTGAACAATTAGAAGTGTGGGGAGAGCGTGTCGGAGTAGATGTCATTAAACATTCAGAAGGCTCTGACCCAGCAGCTGTTATGTTCGATGCAGTCCAGGCTGCGAAGTCTCGTCAAGCAGATATTCTTCTTTGTGATACAGCAGGAAGACTGCAGAACAAAGTAAATTTAATGAAAGAGCTAGAAAAAGTAAAACGAGTTATCGAGAGAGAGGTTCCAGGAGCTCCCCATGAAGTCCTGCTTGTGCTAGATGCCACAACTGGACAAAATGCGTTAGTGCAGGCAAAAACGTTTAAAGAAACGACAAATGTAAGTGGGATTGTTTTAACTAAATTAGATGGGACAGCTAAAGGTGGCATCGTGCTAGCAATTCGAAATGAGTTGCATATTCCTGTAAAATTTGTTGGTTTAGGGGAAAAAATGGACGATCTCCAAAGCTTTGATCCAGAGAAATATGTTTATGGCTTGTTTTCTACATTGGTAGAGGAAAGCGAAGAATAAAAGAATTAAGGTAGATGCCGTAAAGGAAACTTTGCGGCATCTTTTTGTTAATTAATGTTAAATATTTGCAAACACGTTATAAAAATAAGAATAAGTAGAATAATAAAAAGTAGCATATTACTTTATTTTTCGGAGGGAAAACGTTTGATCATTCAATGCGTTGTTTTGCTTGTTCTTATTGGAGGAATTGCCTTAATGATAAAAGGGCATCTTGTAGAGCATCATGCCTATGTTCAACTGGGAGACTCCTTACCAGCTAAAAAAATGGAGGCAGAAGAATGGGAAAACCTGCTAACCTTAGAAGAAGAAAATCTATTTTTAAGTAGTTTATCAGGCATGCGCATGAAAATAATTGGGGCGCTCTTAATAGCGATTCCGGCTAGTATTCTCATTTTATTTCATATTCATTAGGTTTTGGTTTGGCTGATATCTTTGTTGTTTTTGGCCAATATATTCATTTTTTGGCTCATATCCGTATTTTCCTTCTTACTATAGACTAAAACTCCTGTGAACTTCCACAAGCAGGAGTTTTTTTGCATAAATGCGAAAAAATGTTCTGCTTATATAAAACATTTCCCCCATACCTCTCGTCTAATTAACGAATAGAATAAGAAAAAATTTACAAAAATAGATGTATAAAAAGTATAAAATATTGTAAAATTACATTATGAAATTTTTTCTAATTTGGTGTAGGGAGGAAACTACTACAGATCGTCTATTAAATAGAATGAAAAAATAAAAAATGGGGGAAACATAGTTTGCGAAAAGTCAAAAAAGTTTTTATAATATGCTTTATTTTATTTTTGGCCACTACTTTTATTGTGAAAGAAGCAAATGCAGCAGCTACAGCCGGCATAAAAATTACAACAGAAGCTGGCTTGGATGGAAAAGTAATGGATGGCAAAGGATTTATGCTAAAGGTCACGATTGAGAATAATGAGAAGGATTTCAAAGGTGACTTACTTATTCCTTATTCTCCTAGTTATGATATCGGTGGACAAACATTAGTACCTGTCGAAATACCAGCAAACAGCAAGAAAACTTATACAGTAACAATACCAGGGATTTCTTCTGATTCTAACTATACTAGTAATAAAATGAAACTATATAGGGGAAGTTGGCAAAAAGACGATGAAGTAAGTTTCACTGGTGTTAAAGAAGTAAGACTTACCTTAATTTCAGATCAGACTTTAGGTATTCTTACCGATCGTTATGACAAATTTAAAAATTTGAGAAAGCTTCCAAGCAATTCAATTTTTACGACGGAACTACTTAAAGAAGATATACCAGATCAAGCATTAGGTCTTGAAACGCTAAGCTTTTTACTTGTTGACCAGTTTTCGCTGACTGAATTAACAGACTTGCAGCAGCAGGCGATTAAAAAGTGGATTGAAAATGGGGGAATTTTAATTACTGGTGCCACAACAAATGGACAGCAAGCATATGGCAATCTTGACTCGCAAATGCCACTAGCTCTTGGAAAGCAAGAAACGATAGCATTGGAAGGTATTGATGCTGAAACGAAGGAACAAGGGAGCTTAACGGGCTTTAACTCTTCTTTAACAGACGGCTCTGAGGCCATAACGATATATAATGAGCATCCACTTGTGGCGAAAAAAAATCTTGGAGAAGGGAAAATTATTCAAACCTCTTTTTCACTTAGTGATTCTACATTACTTAATTGGCAAGGCTTTAATAGTTGGATGGAGAATCTATTGCAAACAGAGAATACCCAGCTAACGGCAAATTATCAATATAGCGGGAATCCTTTAAGTAGTCTTTACTATCAATTTGTCGAATCAAATGAGTATTTTAAAAGTTCTACGATTACAACTGGTCTGTTAATAATAATACTGGCAGGTTATTTATTAGTTATTGTGCCAATTTTGTATTTTGTATTAAGAAAATACGATAAAAGAGAACATGCTTGGTGGATTATTCCGAGTCTTTCGCTTCTTTTATCATTAGGAATGTTTATTACAGGGGCAAAAGATAAAATAAAAAATCCTCAGTTAAATGAAATGGGTATCTATCAATATAGCAACAATTATTTATCTGGCTACCAAGCAACAACCCTTTTATCAAATAAATCTGGTGATTTTGCTTTAACATATGATCAAGATACATATACTCCTTTTCCTTATTTAGGATATGGAGAGCTGCAAGTCAAAGCGATTAAAAATGAAAAAGTGAAAAATAGTGAAATCATTTTTCCAGAAGTAGAATATTGGTCTAGCCGTACCATGTATGGAAAATCCTCTATGCCAATAGAAGGTGGATTTAGTCATGATTTTGCTGTAACAGAAAAAGAAATTTCAGGAACGATAACGAATCAGTATCCATTTGATTTTTTAAAAGTTTTTATCTGGTCAGGTAATGAAAAAATCGAGCTAGGTTCTATCAAATCTGGGGAAACAAGGAATGTTCAAGTCACACATAGCCATAAATATTTTTCTAGACCAAAAGGAAATGGCTATGGTTATTATCTATACGATTATAATGGCCATGATTTAAAGGAGTTTAGAGAATTAGTTGCTGAAAGCATGGTATTAAGTACGGATTACTTTAAAAACATATCTACTGGGGATCCGATGTTAGTTGCAATTACGAATGAAGATATCGTGAATGTTGGGGTTGCTAGCGAAAAGGTAACGAAAAGTAGCACTAATTTAATCATGGAGCCGATTAATCTAACCAATCATTTTCCGGGAGCGTTTACGATAAATGAAGGCAATATGGAACAAAAATTAACCGTTCTCGAAGGAGCCATTTATAGTGAGAACTTCCAAAATAATGATATTTCATTAGAGGATGGCGAGTATCTATATTCACTTCAAATTCCTAAATCGTACGAAATAAAATCGCTATCTTTTGATTCATTAACTGTTCAGCCCAATGGTAATCCAGGTGTCACATACAGTATTTATAATAAAGAAACAGATGCCTACGAAAAAATAACTAGCCTTTTTAAAGTAGATAAAGAAAAAGTTTCTGCTTATCTAGATGAAAATAGAAAAATTAATATGAAGGTAGATAAAGCAACGAATGGTGATCCTTATATTCAGCTGCCATCTGTTAAGATTAAAGGAGAGATAAAATAATGATAGAAATTAAAGGTCTTTCCAAGAAGTATGGAAAGTTTACAGCTCTAGAGCCGCTAGATCTTCAGATTGAAGCAGGCTGTGTGTTTGGGTTTGTTGGTCAGAACGGGGCAGGTAAATCTACGACATTTTCCATTCTTGCTACTTTATTAGCACCGACATCTGGCACTGCAACTATTAATGGAGCGGATATCATGAAGCAGCCGAAAGAGGTAAGAAAACAGTTAGGGTATATGCCTGATTTCTTTGGTGTTTATGATCAACTAAAAGCAGAAGAATATTTAGATTTCTATGGTGCTAGCTATGGGATTCCGGCAGCACAAAGAGAAAAATTAATCCCACAGCTATTAGAGCTAGTAAATCTTTCTCATAAGCGAAAGGACTATGTGGATCTTTTGTCGAGAGGAATGAAACAAAGGCTTTGTCTTGCAAGAAGCTTAATCCATGATCCGGCGGTTCTAATTCTAGATGAACCTGCTTCTGGCTTGGACCCTCGAGCCAGAATTGAAATGCGCGAGATTTTAAAAGAATTAAAGAATATGGGGAAAACCATTCTTATTTCTTCTCATATCCTGCCAGAGCTAGCAGAAATGTGTGATGTCATTGGAATTTTGGATCAAGGAAAGCTAGTTGCACAAGGGACGGTATCAGCAATCCAACAGCAATTACAAAGTGAAAAAATGATTAGTGTAAAAACACTGGATGTGCCAAATACGATTGCGTTTTTAGAAGAAAACCCACGTATTACAAAATTGGAAGTTTTGGAGAATGCTAAAACGATTCAATTCCTGTTTAAAGGTGGAGATGAGGAACAGCTAAACCTATTAAAAACAGCTATTAATAAGGAAATTCCGATAATTAGCTTCGCGGAAATGGAAAGCAATTTAGAGGATGTATTTATGGAAATTACAAAGGAGGTTGAATTCTCTTGAAAACCTATTTCATGAATCCGGTATTAAATAAAGAGTTAAAGTTACGCTTTCGTTCAGGGAAAACGTTTCTTGGAATCCTGTTTTATCTCCTTGCCCTTTCCTTGCTGATGGTTGCATTTATGTTTGTACTAAGAACAGCAAGTCCAGTCGGGTTTTTTAAACCGCAGGAAAGTCGTATGATGTTCATGTTTTTAGCGTTCTTTCAATTAGGGTTAGTTTTATTTATTACTCCAGGTCTTACTGGTGGAGTGATTAGTAGTGAGCGGGAAAGGCAAACATTAAGCATTCTGTTAACTACAACACAAAGCAGTTTTACGATTATTATTGGAAAATTACTTTCTTCCGTTGCATATTTGGTTTTATTAATACTTGCAAGTCTTCCAGTATATAGCTTTGTGTTTCTATATGGTGGTATCTCTCCGATACAGCTAGTGCAGGTGTTTTTCTTTAGCTTATTTACAATTCTAGTTATTGGTAGCTTTGGAGTTATGTTTTCCACGCTGATTCGCAAAACGATTGTCAGCATGGTTACAACCTATAGTGTTACGCTATTTATTATTGGTGGAACGGTAGTTATATCGCTCATTCTTTTTCAAATGGCAGATATCTATTCTAGTCCAGTACCAAAAAAAGCACCTTCCGTCTATTTTAGTGCCATGTTTAATCCTGGCATAGTGTTAGCGGATATTTTTGAACCAACCGTTTCCGAACAAATAAAGGAATGGACAGGAATTAAATTCCCAATATGGGCGGCTCATGTAATTAGTTATTGTGTAGTCATTGCGCTTTCGCTGACAATTAGTGTCCGTAAATTACGGGCCAATATGAAAAAAGGGAAGTAGATAATGGTATGGAAAACCTCCAACAATATAAGGAATTAGTGAAACCGGTAAGACAGTCTCTAGCAAGAGAATTGATTGCAAAAGAGTTATCTTTATTACTTGCGATTATAGGAGGAATTATCCTCCTTCTCTCTGTTTTTGCTTATTTTTTTATGCTTCCGTTTTTATCTTCCATTCTTTTACTAGCAGCGTCTATTTGTGTCTTCTTTATCCTCTTTCGATTATGGAGAAAATGGCCAACAGAAAAACAGGCAGTAAAACTATATAATCAGTTCGTTTCAGATGATTATGCAACGACTGCCTATTCCTATTTACAGAGTGAGGGTGCGATAGAACAGCTAGTTGTAAAACAGGCGATATCGGAAATGGAACAGAAGCAATTTGCTGTATTAAAGCGAAAGAAAAGGTATATCTATCCGAAATTTATTTTTTCAGGTGTTGCTTGTCTCGTTATTTGTGTACTGTTGCAGCTTTACCCCTCCGTCCATATGGAAGCTGCGAAGAAAAAAGAGAATGAGATAAAAACAATTGCTAAAGCGGAAAAAGAATTAGAAAAAGCGATAAAAAAAGAAACAGATAAACAAGTAAAAAAAGAACTTAAACAGGTGAAAAAGGAATTAGAGAAGAAGGATACAGTAGAAAAAACCTTTGCGGAGTTGGAAAAACAAGCGAAAGAGCTACAACTGAAAAAAAGAAAGCTCCAAGAGAAAAGCAGTGAACGACAAAAAGCGGAAGCAACGCTGAATGAGGCTGGCTTTAAGTCTCTTTCTAAAGCCATTTCAGAGAAAGATCAAGAAACAGTAAAAAAGGAATTACAAAAAGCAAACGAACAATATGAACAGTTAACAGATAAACAAAAAGATGCCCTCAATCAATTAACTGGCGGAAAGAAGCAGCTAACAGAAGAACAGCTACAGCAGCTATTAGAGCAGATGGATGAATTGCTGAATAATGAAGAGCTTCTAAAACAATTAGAAACTGTCCAAACAGAGCTTGCACAGTTAGAGAATTTGCTAAAGGATGAAAGTCTTGCAAATGGAATAGCGGTTCCTAATTCTAGTTCAATAGCCAATGGCTCGAGTAATAATGGAGCGAATTCATCAGGAAATGCAAATGCTAGTGGTCAACAAGGACATAATGACAATGACGGCTCAACTAGTGGCAGTGCTGGTTCTGGCTCAGATGATGGTTCGGGAAATGGGTCTGGATCTGGAACAGGGTCGGGCTCAGGATCAGGTTCGGGTAATGGTAATGGTAATGGGTCTGGAAGCGGAAATGGCTCAGGAGCTGGATTTGGGAGCGGAAGCAGAGAGGTATTAACTGTCCCAGAAAAAGTTGATGGAAAAGATAATATCGAAGTGGATTCAGGTAAATTAGGGGATGGAAAGCAAGGTCAGGTGACAGAAGGGGAAGGTCCAGTTCTGAAAGGGAATGTTCGGCCATATGAACAAGTATTTTCAGAATATGAAGCCTCTTACCGGGAAAGTACATCAAGATATAAATTACCACATGACTTAGAAAATATTGTGAAGAATTATTTTACCGATATAAAACCAAATGAAAAGTAGGGGAAAAGATGGAAAAAGAACTAGTGGAACAAGATTTTATCCAAGCAGAGACTTTACTTAAAAAGGTGAAAGCAGAGATTGGCAAGTTTATTGTCGGCCAGGAAAAAATCACTGATGAGGTACTTTGGAGTATGCTGGCAGGTGGACATGTACTTTTAGAAGGGCTGCCAGGCCTTGGAAAGACTATGATGATTCGAACAATTTCGGAAGTAATGAACCTTTCCTTTGCACGTATTCAGTTTACGCCAGATTTAATGCCTGCAGATATTACTGGTACGATGGTGCTGCAGCCTGATGAAAAAGGTAAACAGCAATTTCATTTTCATGAGGGACCTTTATTCAAGCATATTGTCCTTGCTGATGAAATCAACCGAGCAACACCGAAAACCCAAAGTGCCTTGTTAGAAGCAATGGGAGAAAAAACGGTAACCATCATGGGAGAAACGAGAAGATTAGAAGCACCATTTTTTGTATTAGCAACACAAAATCCTCTTGATATGGAGGGGACATATCCATTGCCTGAGGCCCAGTTGGATCGTTTTTTATGTAAATTACATGTAACTTATCCTTCAAAAGAGGAATTAAAAGCGATTATAAAGAGGACTACAGGGACAGACTCCACTACATTAACTCAAGTTGCCTCTGTAGAAGATATTATTCATTTACAAAGTCTTGTCAAACAAATTCTCGTGGCTGACGATATTTTAGACGTTGCCGTCAATATTGTTTCTGCCACTCATCCAGGTTCTAATGATGCGACAGAATTAGGAAATAAGTATATTCAGGCAGGAAGTGGACCAAGGGGGCTACAGTCTTTAGTAACAATGGCAAAGGCAAGAGCATTAGCCTCTGGAAGATTGCATGTTTCCATCGCGGATTTGCGATATGCTGCACTTCCTGTATTTAGACATCGTGTATTGCTTAATTTTGAAGGGGAGATTGCGGGGATTACTGCAGACCAAGTCATCGAAGATATTTTGGAAAAAACATTACGCATTGAAGCAGGGAAGGGACGATGAAGGATTATCATGCTTTATTAGCAAGAATGAATCGAAAAAGCCTGCAAGTTTTGACGAAGGGTGCTGGGATGCAGAATGGCAGAAGAAAATCACATATCCATGGAACCTCCCTGGATTTTGCTGATTATAAAATCTATCATCCAGGTGATGATATCCGCCAAATTGATTGGAATGTCTATGGTCGCACAAATAAACCGTATATTAAAAGATTTCAAGATGAAAAAGAGATTTCCGTTAGTATCTTCCTTGATACAACTTCTTCGATGAAACAAGTCCCTTCCAAATGGGAGTTAGCAAGAGAACTAGCGGCAAGCTTAGCCTATATTACACTTTCCCATGAGGATCGATTGAGTTTTGCTGCTGTTTCTACAATGCTTTCCTTTCATCGCAAAGGATCGGTTCATAATAAAAAAACCTTTTATGAAATTGTCGATGTGAAGGAGCAGACGATAAATGAAAGTTTTACGAAATCATTAAGCAGTTCCATAACAGCGCCAACACAACTGATTGTTTTGATAACAGATGGTTTAGAAGCATTGTCGTTATTTGAGGAAAGTTTTAAACGGTTAAACCGTCGAAATCAACAAGTATGGCTGATTCAATTACTAAGTGAGACGGAGATAAATCCGAATCTATCTGGCGATATTCAATTAGTCGATAGTGAAAATGGAAAAATGGTGGATGTAAGTCTTAATAGTTCGATTAAAACTCTTTATAAAAAAAGACTAAATCAGCATAATCAAAAGCTCGAAATTCTTTGTGCCACACACGGAATCCATTATTGTCAAATCAGCGATAAATTGGATATACAAACGATTATTTTACGTGAACTAGCGTTTGCTGGATTGGTTCAATAATTATTATTTATTAAGAGCCAAAAGGAGAGACAAAATGCATTTAGCAAATCCATACTACTTTTTGCTGCTATTTTTTATCGGATTATTTATCCTATTATATTTTTTTCGGAAAAAATATACAAAACAAATCATCCCCTCCAATTTACTTTGGGAGGAAGTCCTGAAGGAAATGAGGGCATCCTCCTGGTTTCATAAATGGCAAAATAACGTCTTATTCTGGCTGCAGCTCATATGCTTACTTTTGTTGGTGCTAGCACTTGTGGGACCATCTTTTGCTAAAGAGGCGATTAAAGGGGAACAAATCATTTTCATGTTTGATACATCGGCTTCGATGGCCGCAAATGAAAACGCCTCTAACCGATTAGAAAAAAGTAAGACTGTGGCGTTAGAAATGATGGAGAGCATTCAGCAAAACCAATCCGTTACGGTTCTTGAGGTAAATGATCGTCCTAATATACTTCTTCATAATGAATCAGATTTAAACAAAGTAAGTGCTACGATTAAAGGGTTAGAGCTTTCCTATACCCATGAAGACTGGCAAAGTGCCACAGAGCTAACCGCGAGCCTAGCAAAAGAGGGGAAAACTGCTATTCATATTTTTTCTGACGGATTAGAAAAGGAAAGGATAAAAAATATCGATTCCTTCTACGTGGAAGTACATAATCAAGAGCAGGAAAAGGCAGAAAATATTTCGATTTTATCTTTTGGCGTATCCAAAAATGACGATAAAGTAGCAGGAATTGCAGTGGTGGAAAACCAGACAGATTCTATCAAAAAAATGCCATTTCAGGTTGAAAGCGAAAAGGCAGTGCTTTTTCAGCAAGAGATCGAATTGGAGCCAAAAGAAAGAAAAATAATCGCGATAAACGAGCTGCCTGAGAAATCGTATTACAATGCCAAAATTATGGTTGCGGATGATTTTTTGGTCGATAATATGCAAACAGCTGTATTTAATAAACAGGCTACAACCATGTATACAGATAATGAAATGAATCCATTTTTGGTAAAGGGATTTGAGGCGATTGGTCTTCGTGTCATTCAAATGAAGGATAAAGCAGAATTCCTAACGAAACAGGACAGTATTTTCCTATTATCTGGTTCTGCGCTACCAGATAATATCGGAGCGCCATTTGTTTTTTTCTTTACGGATGGAAAAAAAGAAGAATTACAAACAGCGATAGAACCAAGTGAGGATGAACTACTATTACATGTAGATTTGAAGGATGTTTTTATCGCAAGTGCTACTAAGCAAACGATGGAAAGTATGAAACCAATTGTTAAAAGTGGAGAACTGCCGTTAATCCAAAAAGGGGAAGTAAATAATCAGCCAGCCATACTCATTCAATTTGATTTAAAAGATAGTGATTGGCCATTACACCCAAGTTTTCCGATCTTTTTATACAATATGTATCAATGGCTTTCTTCTCAATCCAATTATGTTGGAGATTTTCAGCCATTAGAATCGAGAACCATTCAATTAACAAATCAAGAAGCCGATTGGGATATTTATAATGAAAACGATCAATTAGTAGGCTCCTTCTCGATGGAAGAAGGCTTCCAAGCACCGAAGCTACCTGGCGTTTATCAGCTGACAAATGATGCTGAGCTTCTTTATTTTTCTGTGAATTTAGACGATCGAGAGAAGACAATTGCTTCTCAAAAGTCGTTTGTTTTAAACGAGAGTCAACTAAAGGAAAATCAGATCTCAAAAACGGAAAGTGATTGGCTTTGGTATGTTTTATGTTTGCTTGCTCTTATCATTTTATGTCTGGAATGGGAGGTTTATCGACGTGCAAATAGAGTTTAAATACCCATTCATTCTATTAATCTTGCTTCCTATTGCTTTCCTTCTTTATCGATATTGGAAACAGACGAAGACGATGACAAATCGAAAGGAAAGACAGGTTATACTCATTTTAAGAAGCTGCATTTTTTCCCTTTTAATCCTTGCGCTTGCTATTCCACAAGTAGTTCTGCCGCAAAAAGAAACACAAGTTGTTTTTCTAATGGATCGAAGTGCAAGTGTACAGGATTCAGGAGAACAGCAGCTCGAATGGCTGGAAAAAAGCGTGCAAAGTAAGAAAGAAAAAGATGAATATAGTGTTCTTTCCTTTGGAGAGAAAGCAACAATTGAGCAAATGATGGGAAAAGAAGGTCTCCGTTTTCCAAAATGGGATGAGGAGATAGGCAGAGACCATACGAATATTGAAGGGGCGATTAATCTTGCCAGTAGTGTTTTTCCGAATAACAGTGGTGGTAGAATTATTCTATTTACTGACGGAAACGAGACAATGGGGAATTTTATCGAAGCAGCAAAATTATTAAAAAATCGCTCCATCGAATTAGATGCTGTGTTGCTCCATCCCCATTCCTATGAAGATACTGCTGTTACCGAAGTAGAAGTGCCTTCCACTTTATATGAAGGGGAACAAGCGGCGGTTTCTGTAACGATTGAGAGTAATATAGCGAAGGCAGGATTGCTTCATTTTTATGAGAATAATAATAAAATTGTTTCAAAATCCATCGAAATAAAAGAAGGAACAAATGTCATCCCTATCCAGTTTCCAGTGGAACAGGCTGGATTAGTAACCTATAAAGCGGAACTAGAACTGGCGAATGATGCCTACGCTGAAAATAACAAGCTTCAGGTCGTCAATATGGTTAAAACGATTCCGCAAATTTTATTGGTTCAAAATGGTCCGAATGAGGCGCTCGTTCAAACCTTGGAAGCAGCAGGATATAAAGTGGAGGTCCGTTCATCGATTCAGCTTCCAACAGTGATTTCAGGCTATTTGAACTATCAGTCGATTATTTTTAATAATATTGCTGCAACAGATATTACGGAAAATCAAATGAGTCTAATTGAAAAAAGTGTCAAAGATTTTGGTGTTGGCTTCCTTATGACGGGTGGGGAAAATAGCTTTGGACTAGGGGGGTATTTCCAAACTCCTATTGAAAAGCTTCTCCCTGTTGATATGGACATTAAAGGAAAAAAAGAAATGCCATCATTAGCATTAATGATTGTTTTAGACCGTTCTGGCAGTATGGACGGACAGAAATTTTCATTAGCGAAAGAGGCTGCGGCGAGATCTGTTGAACTGCTTCAAGAGACAGATACGCTAGGATTTATTGCTTTTGATGATAAGCCATGGGTTATTGTAGAGCCTACGCCTTTGAAAAATAAAGAAGAAGTAGTGGCCAAAATTCGTTCTGTTCCAGTTGGCGGAGGAACCGAAATTTATGGGTCATTAGTGGAAGCCTATGATCAAATCAGTGATTTAGATGTAAAAAGAAAACATATCATTTTACTTACAGATGGACAATCTGCGACGAATAATGATTACGAAGAGTTAATTAATGAGGGCAGTAAGAAAAATGTAACGATGTCAACGGTAGCTTTAGGCGCAGATGCAGACCGAAATTTGTTGGAGGAATTAGCAGATCTCGGAGCAGGACGTTTTTATGATGTACAGGATTCGACGGTAATTCCTTCTATTTTATCAAGAGAAACCGTTATGGCCACAAGAACCTATATTGAAGACAATCCATTTTATCCCCAAATAAAATCTGGCTATGGATGGGATTCATTGTTTAGTCAAGGTGTTCCACAGATGAATGCCTATATTGCCACAACGCCCAAAGCAGAAAGCACCGTTCCTATTAGGAGCACAAAGGAAGACCCGATTTTAGCAGAATGGCAATACGGTTTAGGCAAGACGATAGCTTTCACTTCTGACGTGAATGGCGCATGGGCTGGGGATTGGGCCAAATGGAACCAATGGAGCAGCTTTTTTACAAAAGTGGTCGCGCACACTTTGCCACAGTACGATTCAGAAGCGTATTCTTTATCCGTCGAAAAGGAGAAGGATCGATCCTATTTATCTTTATCAGCAGATAGATTATCGATGCTCCCGATTGAAACAACCATTATCTCAGAAAGAGGAGAAACGGTTGAAGGAAATACAAAGATGATCGCCCCTGGAAAATATGAGGTGGATGTTGGCAATGATCCTGGTCTTTATTTTATTCATGTTAAACAGACTGATGAGGATGGAAACGTCTCTGTTTATCAATCTGGTTTTACTGTACCATATTCAGACGAATATTTAATTACTGGAGCAAATGAAGAAAAGCTTGATGAGCTTCTGGCAATAACAGACGGCTCTCAGCTGCATAAAGAATCACAAGCATTTCGACCACTAAAGGATCCGGTTAAACAAAAGCAGGAGATCACCGAATTCCTGCTGTTAATTAGCTTCCTGTTTCTATTTTTAGAAATAGCGATTAGAAGATTAGGATTGCCAGTGAAATTCCTTGTTGTGTTTGAAAAGAGGGAAGATGCTAAGCGGCAAAAGGATTCTAAGCAAAAGAGAAGTGCAGTACCTAGAGAGATACCAGTGGCTAAAAAGAAAGATGTACAGCCGATTTCTAGTAGAGAAACAAATGAGAAGCAAGCGAAACCGCTGAAAAAGACGAAGGCGGTAAATAAAAAGGTAGAGAGCGAAAATCATTTGGATCAGTTATTAGAGATGAAGCGGAACAAAAAACGATGAGATAGATTGGCATGATACTGCAGACGAACTTTAATAGTTGTCTGCAGTTTTTTTATAGAAGCGGAGTATAAGAGCCGGTTTGGGATAAAAAGCAGGGGTGAGGTAACAGAGAAGCCCCCTCTGTGACCGAGAGCAATGAAAAACAGAGGAGAAGGTAACAGAGAAGCTCCCTCTGTGACCGAGAGCAATGAAAAAAAGAGGAGAAGGTAACAGAGAAGCTCCCTCTGTGACCGAGAGCAAGAAAAAGAAGAGGAGAAGGTAACAGAGAAGCTCCCTCTGTGACCAAGAGCAATGAAAAACAGAGGAGAAGGTAACAGAGAAGCCCCTTCTGTGACCGAGAGCAAGAAAAAGAAGAGGAGAAGGTAACAGAGAAGCCCCTTCTGTGACCGAGAGCAAGAAAAAGAAGAGGAGAAGGTAACAGAGACCTTTTGATAACCTATTAATACTTATTTGAAACAAAATAGGGAATAGATACCTTTAAAATTTTCTCCTTTTTATAGTATATCAATTCAGCCCCCTTCCAGTTTGTACAACGATAACCAGGCGCTTCCGCTTTTCAACTAGTCCAGCTCCGGGTGCCCAGGGGCTGATGGGCTTCACGACGATTCCCTACGATAAGTCAACATCAGTTCACTATCGTTCACTGTGTTTCCTATATCTCAGGAATCGCCGCTCCATCCCACACGCCCCTAAACGGGCCCCCTCCGCTTTTCAACTAGTCCAGCTCCGGGTGCCTAGGGGCTGATGGGCTTCACGCCTATTCCCTACGATAAGTCAACATCAGTTCACTATCGTTCACTGTGTTTCCTATATCTCAGGAATCGCCGCTCCATCCCACACGCCCCTAAACAGCCACCCTCCGCTTTTCAATTAGTCTAGCTCCAGCGCCTATCGTTTAGCAAACTTCCAGGTGCCTTCCCTACGATAAGTCAACATCGGTTCACTAACGTTCACCGTGTTTCCTTTATCTCAGTCAGGCCCCCTCCAGTTTGTACAACGATAACCAGGCGCTTCCGCTTTTCAATTTGTAAAGATATTTTCTTGACATCTTTTTTTTTGGTGTGTAAAATAGTCGATGTAAAGGCTTTTGACTTAACACGGGGGTATTATTCGATGCTTGAGAAAACAACGAGAATGAATTATTTATTTGATTTCTATCAGTCGTTGTTAACACCGAAGCAACGAAGCTATATGTCTCTTTACTATTTGGATGATTACTCTCTTGGGGAGATTGCTGCTGAGTACAATGTAAGCCGACAAGCGGTGTATGACAACATTAAACGTACAGAAGCAATGCTAGAAGAATATGAGAATAAGTTATTATTACTTCAGAAATTTCAGGAGCGTCAAGTTCTTTTTGAAAAGATGAAAAAAATGCTAGAACATGATACCTTATCTATATCTGCGTTGCAAGAGGCAGTAGAGGAACTAGAGAAATTAGATTAAGGAGGGTGACGTATGGCATTTGAAGGTTTAGCTGACCGACTGCAGAACACGATGCAAAAAATCCGTGGAAAAGGGAAAGTAAACGAAGCGGATGTTAAAGAAATGATGCGTGAAGTTCGTCTTGCGCTCCTTGAGGCAGACGTAAACTTTAAAGTGGTAAAAGACTTTGTCAAAAAAGTAAGTGAACGTGCAGTTGGACAGGAAGTGCTAAAAAGCTTAACTCCTGGACAACAAGTTATTAAAGTAGTAAAAGAAGAGCTTACAGCATTAATGGGTGGAGAAGAAAGTAAAATTGGTGTTAGTAAACGTCCTCCAACTGTCATTATGATGGTCGGGCTTCAAGGGGCGGGGAAAACAACAACCACTGGTAAGCTTGCAAATTTACTGCGTAAAAAACATAATCGTAATCCATTGTTAGTAGCTGCAGATATTTATCGTCCTGCTGCGATTAAGCAATTGCAAACATTAGGTAAACAGCTTGATTTTCCAGTGTTTTCACTAGGAGACCAAGTTAGTCCTGTTGAAATTGCAAAGCAAGCGATTGAAAAAGCGAAAGAAGATCACCATGATTATGTATTAATTGATACAGCAGGTCGTCTTCATGTAGATGAAGCCCTAATGGATGAATTAAAGCAAATCAAAGAACTTGCAAACCCAGAAGAAATATTACTAGTTGTCGATGCGATGACTGGGCAGGATGCTGTCAATGTAGCCGGCAGCTTTAATGAGCAGTTAGGATTAACGGGAGTTGTCTTAACAAAGCTTGATGGTGATACACGTGGGGGAGCTGCGCTTTCCATTCGTTCTGTTACAAACACACCAATTAAATTTGTTGGTTTGGGAGAAAAAATGGACGCGCTTGAAACATTTCATCCTGAGAGAATGGCTTCCAGAATCTTAGGAATGGGCGACGTGCTTAGCTTAATCGAAAAAGCGCAAATAAACGTGGATGAAGAAAAGGCAAGAGAACTAGAAAAGAAAATGAAATCAGATTCATTTACCTTTGACGATTTTCTTGATTCCTTAAGCCAGGTGAAAAGCATGGGACCACTTGACGAATTAATTAAAATGATGCCAGGTGCGAACAAAATCAAAGGCTTAAACAATATGAAAGTGGATGAAAAGCAAATTGCACATGTAGAAGCAATCATTAAGTCCATGACTAAGCAAGAAAAAGAACATCCAGAGATTATCAATTCTGGCAGAAGAAAGCGTATTGCAAAAGGAAGCGGTAGAACCGTTCCGGAAGTAAATCGACTTTTAAAACAGTTTGATGACATGAGAAAAATGATGAAACAAATGACCAATATGGGTCAAAAAGGCAAGAAAAAAGGTAAGTTTAATTTACCTTTTAACCCTTTTTAACGACGGTTTTTTTTAAAAAAAAAGCTTCGTTTGTCCATTGAAATTGGGCTAAAACAGTCTGTTAGAGGGCGTAAATAAAGATTTTTAACACTGACAAGAAAAAACACTTTACAAAGTGTTGGAGTATCTGATAATATACTATCTTGTGTGAAACTATTCGGAGGTGCAATATTAAATGGCAGTAAAAATTCGTTTAAAAAGAATGGGAGCAAAAAAATCTCCTTTTTATCGTATCGTAGTAGCAGATTCTCGTTCACCACGTGATGGACGTTTCATTGAAACAGTAGGAACTTACAATCCAGTAGCAAACCCTGCTATCGTGGACATCAACGAAGATAAAGCTCTACAATGGTTACAAAATGGTGCAAAACCATCTGATACAGTTCGTAACCTATTCTCTAACCAAGGTATTATGGAGAAATTCCACAATATCAAAAACGCTAAATAATTTTTGATGCAATGAAAGAGCTTATAGAAACGATTGTTAAGCCCCTTGTTGATTTTCCAGAGGAAGTTGCTGTAACTGTAACAGAAGAGGATAATCGTATCACTTACTTGCTTTCTGTCAACGAGAATGACATAGGAAAGGTAATAGGGAAGCAAGGGCGAGTTGCAAGAGCAATTCGAACGATTGTTTATGCAGCAGGATCATTACAACAAAAGAAAATTATTGTTGATATTAGAGATTAAATGAAAAGGAAGGAGGGGGAACCCTCCTTCCTTTGTTTATTTAGGGGAAATATGCGTTTGGCTGATAAGTGCGTCTCTTTGGCTGATATCGATGTGGATTTGGCTGATAAACATGTTACATTGGCTGATATCATCAAGTTTTTGGCTGATATGTTTAACGCAGTGCTAGCATTCTTGAGAAGTAGCTGTTGTGTTGGTAAAAGGATTGATATTTAACTTGCTTTTAGACGAAAAATGCAATATATGTTACCTTGTTAGTAGTATGTACAAAGGTTGTCATCTGTTAGGAGGAAGTATATGAAGATTCTTCAGTCTGTAACAGTAAAACAAGTTTTAACAGTGGATACACGAAAGTCCATTTCCGATCGATATAGGCAAGAAATGCTGCAACTAGAAAAAGAAGTGCAACAGCTTCATTTTGAAGAAAGAAAACAATTAAAAAATCATCCTTCTGGTTCGGAAATTAAACGTTTTTTTCGAAAGGAAGTTACTAATAAATTAGAGAAACAAAAAACGATAGAGTTTCAATTAAATCAATTACATATACTACCATTAGGGACAGAAATCAAGGAGCAGGAAGTAATGGCTGTTGTTGATGTTCAGGTGGGACAGGATTGGGAAAGTACTAATAAGACAATTATCGTGAAAGATGGAATAGTGGTTGATATTCGATAGAGGTGAATGCAATGGAGAAATGGTTTAATGTTGGAAAAGTTGTGAATACACATGGGATAAGAGGAGAAATCCGTGTTATTTCTCGTACTGATTTTCCAGAAGAACGCTACAAGAATGGGAATACCATTTATTTTTTTCAAACAGATAAAGCGAATCCGCTTGAATTGAAAATTAAAAGCCATCGAGAACATAAGAACTTCAATCTGCTTACATTTGAAGGCTATGACAATGTGAATGATGTGGAATTTATGAAGGGTGGCCTTTTAAAGGTGCCAGAGAGCTTTCTTGGAGAGCTTGCAGAAAATGAATACTATTTTCATGAAATTATCGGCTGTAAAGTGGTAACCGTAGAAGGGGAAGAACTTGGAGAAATCACAGAAATCTTAACACCAGGTGCAAATGATGTATGGGTTGTGAGAGGGAAAGATAGAAACGAGATCTTGATTCCTTATATCGAAGAAGTAGTGATGAAAGTAGATGTGCAAGAAAAACTAGTCGTAATAGAGCCGATGGAAGGGCTGTTGTCTTAATGAAGATTGATGTACTTACATTATTTCCAGAGATGTTTGAAGGAGTTCTTCATAGTTCCATTTTAAAAAAAGCAGAAGAAGGGGAAAAAGCAGCTTACAATGTCGTGAATTTTCGCGATTACTCCGAAAATAAGCATCAAACGGTCGATGATTATCCTTACGGTGGCGGTGCTGGAATGGTATTAAAGCCGCAGCCGATATTTGACGCTGTGGATGCTTTAAGAGCTAAAGATGAAGGAGCCAAGCCCCGTGTCATTCTGATGTGTCCTCAAGGGGAAAGATATACGCAAGCAAAAGCGGAAGAACTTGCCCAAGAGGAGCATTTAATTTTCATTTGCGGTCATTACGAAGGGTATGATGAAAGAATCAGAGAGCATTTAGTAACCGATGAAATTTCAATTGGTGACTATGTACTAACTGGTGGTGAATTAGGCGCTATGGTCGTCATTGACAGTGTCGTACGATTATTGCCAGGTGTGCTTGGAAAAGAAGCGTCCCATGTAAATGATTCCTTCAGTACTGGATTATTGGAGCATCCTCATTATACGCGTCCAGCTGATTTTCGTGGTATGAAGGTGCCAGACACGCTATTATCTGGAAACCATGCTCATATTGATGAATGGAGAGAAAGGGAATCTTTCCGAAGAACTGTTGAAAGACGTCCGGATTTATTGGAAAATTATCCGCTGACAGAGAAGCAGAAAAAGCTAGTAAATGAGTTGAAAAAGCAGCATCATCCAAGTTAACATAATACAATTATATGGACATTTAAAAGAACAGCTATAGAAAAGTAGCAAAGTTCTATTATTTTTAGAAAAAATATTGCTGTTATTCTAGTTTTATGTTAAGATAACACTTGTGACTTAAGCAGATGAATTTCTGTAAAGGGTCTTATAACGATGTTCCGCTGCAAGAGATCTCCATTATGAGTGCAAGAGCGTCTGTTGGAAGGAGTTGAAAACGATGCAAAAATTAATAGAAGAAATTACAAAAGAACAACTTCGTTCTGATCTTCCTGCGTTCCGTCCTGGTGACACTGTACGTGTACACGTGAAAGTTGTTGAGGGTACTCGTGAGCGTATTCAGTTATTTGAAGGTGTTGTAATTAAGCGTCGTGGTGGTGGAATCAGCGAAACTTTTACAGTACGTAAAGTTTCTTACGGAGTTGGCGTTGAGCGTACATTCCCTGTTCACACACCTAAAATTGCGAAGCTAGAAGTTATCCGTCGCGGTAAAGTACGCCGTGCGAAACTTTACTACCTACGTAACCTACGTGGTAAAAAAGCTCGTATTAAAGAAATTCGATAATTGTTACCAAAAAAGAGCTTGTTCTTGTAACAAGTTCTTTTTTATAGGCTGTTTTCTAAAAAAATTGATGCTTTTTCAATAGGAAAAATAAATTTATTAGGAATATTGAGCAGCCTGAATACGCGTAGACTTCTATGGGAATAGTGAGACCCGCTAGTGATGTCTGAGGAGGCTAAAAGCTCCGCCCCATGGAAAGCGAAGTGTATTCAGGCGGCGGGGGATAGCAACAAACTTTACGAAAGCAGCCTTTTTATATCTTACTTTCCAATTTTACTTCATCCAGAAATTCCGCTAAAATATATCATGTTAGAGAAGCGTTCAATCATACATAAATAACTACCTATATTGTTCAGTTAAGGATTGGTGAAAGGTATGGCAACTGAAAAGAAGAAGAAAAATGAAGTTTGGGAATGGAGTAAAGCGTTAATTATCGCTGTTTTACTCGCCTTTGTTATTCGATATTTTTTATTTGCTCCCATTGTAGTCGATGGCGAGTCCATGCAGTCTACATTGCTTGATCAAGATCGAATGATTGTGAATAAAATAAATTATAAAGTAAGTGAGCCAAAGCGTTTTGATATCATTGTATTTCACGCGCCAGAAGGCAAAGATTATATAAAAAGAGTAATTGGTTTGCCCGGGGATACGATTGAGTATCGAGATGATGTGCTCTATGTCAATGGACAAGCTTATGAAGAGCCATACTTGGAGCATAATAAGGAAGAGTTAAATGGACCCCTAACGGAAGATTTTACTGCAACCGTTCCAGAGGGTGAATTATTTGTGATGGGGGACAACCGCAGAAATAGCAAAGACAGCCGTCATATCGGTACAATTGGCTTTGATAAAATAATTGGCAGTACAAGTGTGGTGTATTGGCCGATATCCGATTTAAAGATAGTAGAATAACGTTAGTGGAAGAATTAGAGGTGCAGGCATGACTATACAATGGTTTCCGGGGCATATGGCCAAAGCCAGAAGGCAAGTAACGGAAAAATTAAAGCTGGTTGATATTATTTTTGAATTAGTGGACGCGAGAATTCCGCAATCTTCTCGAAACCCCATGATTGATGAAATTATCCAGCATAAACCGAGAATTGTTTTATTAAATAAAGCAGATATGGCAGATAAAGAACGCACAAAGGAATGGATAAACTATTTCAAAAACCAAGGTATACAAGCACTTGCGATCAATTCGCACGCAGGGGTTGGCATGAAGGAAATTACGGCCTTAGCAAAAGTAGTTTTGGCGGAAAAATTTGATCGGATGAAAGCGAAAGGAATTAGACCACGAGCGATTCGAGCAATGATTGTCGGAATTCCGAATGCAGGTAAATCTACCTTGATTAATCGTTTGGCGAAAAAAAATATTGCGAAAACAGGAAATACACCTGGTGTTACAAAAGCGCAGCAATGGATTAAAGTAGGCAAAGAACTGGAGCTTTTAGATACTCCAGGAATATTATGGCCGAAATTTGAAGACCAAGAAGTTGGTTTAAAGCTTGCATTAACGGGTGCAATAAAGGATACTATTTTAAATTTACAAGATATTGCTATCTTTGGACTTCGTTTTTTGGAAAAAGAATATCCAGAACGATTAAAAGAAAGATATAATTTAGATGCGATTCCAGAAGATACAGTAGAGTTGTTTGATCGAATCGGAACATTTAGAGGAGCGTTATCAGGTGGCGGCATGATTGACTATGATAAAGTGACAGAACTAATAATCCGTGATATCAGAAGCGAAAAATTTGGACCTTTGACATTTGAAAAAACAGAAGATATATAAAAAGCTCCAAAGAGAAGTGGTTAAAAATAGACACTTCTCTTTTTGTGTGCCGGGCATGTTCACTAGCTTGGTGGTGAAAGTCCACTATGGGCGTTGGGATATGCGAACCATTAGTCGAAGGCAAGGGTGTCCGTGGTGACGCGGAATCTGAAGGAAGCCCTAGACAAATCCTCGGTCTGAGGTACACGAATCACATTTGAGGTTTCCATTTCAGGATGAGTTTGCAAAACAAAACAAAGTCCAAAATATCCACAGATGAAATGGGAATAAATGTGGCAGATATATGAGGAGAAAGCGAGTGAACTTACCCCGGGAGATCTCTTGAAAACCCTACTAGGAACCTATCTAGCGATAGATAGCTGAATCAAGAGAAGTCAGCAGAAGTCATAGTATCAAATTTTCGAATTTGAGAAGGACGGAACGAAAGGAGAGACCGTGTTAGAGTTATTTATAAGGAAACAAGGAAACAGCCAACATAATGACTATATGGGAAAGAAGGCTCGGAAAGCTGGTGAGTTCCATATAGAGTGTAGTTATCCTTATGCAATCTCCAAAACACGGAAACAATATGAAATCAAATTCAGATATAAGTTTAATGGAAAAAATAGTAGAACTAGATAATCTAAATAAAGCTTTCAAGAAGGTCAAAAGTAACAAAGGAGCAGCAGGAGTCGATGCGAAAGATGTAGAAGCTACTCACCTTCACTTGAAAGAAGAAGGTCAAAAGATTATCGGACTTATGAAGGAAGGAAAATATAAACCGCAAGCAGTAAGAAGGGTTGATATTCCCAAACCAAATGGAGGGAAACGGAAGCTAGGAATCCCTACAGTGACAGACAGAGTAATCCAACAAGCCCTTGTACAGAAGCTTACCCCTATTTTTGAAAGACAGTTTAGTCCTTATAGTTACGGATTTAGACCAAATAAAAGTGCTCATCAAGCGATAGAACAAGCAAGGCAATTTATCGAAGATGGATACAACTTCGTAGTAGACATAGACCTAGAGAAATTTTTCGACCGAGTTAACCATGATAAACTCATGTCTCTAATAGCTAAGACCATAACAGACAAACCTACCTTGAAATTAATCAGAAGATATCTTCAAGCAGGAGTTATGGAGAACGGACTAGTTAAACCGAATACAGAAGGGACACCTCAAGGAGGCCCGCTAAGTCCGTTACTAAGCAATATCATGCTTAATGAACTAGATAAAGAACTGGAAAAGCGAGGACACAAATTCGTGAGATACGCAGATGACTGCAACATCTTTGTCAAAAGTATGAAATCAGGAGAACGAGTAAAAGAAGGTATTACTCAATTCATCGAAAGAAAATTAAAACTGAAGGTGAATGAGGAGAAAAGCGCTGTGGGAAAGCCGATAGCACGGATATTTTTAGGGGTAAGTTTTTACCAGAATAGAAGCAAGACTAGAGTATTCGTGCCAAAAGAGAGAAAGAAAAGGTTTGAAGAAAAACTAAAGAAACTAACGAACCGAAACTGGGGAGTAAGTATGGAATTACGTATCGCGAAAATAAACCAACTAATACAAGGCTGGGGAAACTACTTTAAAATTGCGGACATCAAGAAATATGCCCGTGAAACAGACAGTCATATTAGGAGAAGATTAAGAGCTTGTAGATGGAAAGAGTGGAAAAAGGTCAAAACGAAATACAAAAACCTGAGAAAGCTTGGAATATCCATCGATGAAGCAAGAAGAAACGCCAACTCCCGAAAGGGATATTGGCGCCTATCATACAATCCTATCTTACATCTTGCCCTAAATAATCAATATTGGCAAGAGCGAGGTTTAAAATCCTTAATGAAGGTGATTTCATAAACTTTCGAACCGCCGTATACCGAACGGTACGTACGGTGGTGTGAGAGGTCGGCACGGTAACGTGCCTCCTACTCGATTATGTAAAGGGTAGGAAATCGTAGAATTTTGCAGCCTACTAACGGCTTCGTTAACAAAAATAAACGTATCCAACAGATTAAAATAAAAAAAATCATCCATAAACCGATATAAATATAGAGGTGTAAACAATGAAATTAGCAACGATGAAAGAAATAAAAGAGACGCTAGAAGGGATAAAGGAAGCAAATGACCCATTTATCCTTGAATTACGAAAGGACGAGAGAAAAGGGGCTCAGAAGCTTTTAGAAGCATGGGATAAGCGTATTGCAAAGGAACAAAGGCTTCATGACCATTTCGTAATGATGAATCACTATGAAAAAGAAATAAGAAGCAAGGGATATACATATATTGCAGGCATTGATGAAGTAGGCAGGGGACCGCTTGCCGGACCTGTTGTCACAGCAGCCGTTATCCTCCCGGAAGATTTTTATTTACCTGGCATTGACGATTCAAAGAAATTGTCAGAGAAAAAAAGAGAATTATTTTATGAGATTATTAAAAAAGAGGCGATTTCTATAGGGGTAGGAATTATCTCACCTGCAGAAATAGATCGAATTAATATTTATCAAGCAACAAAAAAGGGAATGTTAGAAGCGATTAATGAGCTTTCCAAAACGCCAGACTACTTACTTATCGATGCAATGAAATTAACCACTCCATTCCCTAGCCAGCCCCTTATTAAAGGGGACAGTAAAAGTGTTTCGATTGCAGCGGCAAGCATTATTGCGAAAGTAACAAGAGATCGCATGATGAGAGAGTTACATGAAGAATATCCAGATTATCATTTTGCAAACAATATGGGCTATGGTACGAAAGAACATCTCGAAGCTCTCACTGAATGTGGGATTACGATTCATCACCGCAAAAGTTTTTCTCCTATAAAAGAGATGGTGGAGAATAAATAGTTCGTTAGTACAAATGGATAAAGTTCTGTTATGGAAGAAAGGAGGAAATGGATGAATATTAACCATATTGTCCAAAATTTATTTCAAGAAAATCTTTTAAGTAGTAAAGTACTCGAATTAAGAGATGGACAACTTGTATATGGGAAATTGACTAAATTATTTCCTCAACAAATGGCAGAAGTGCAAATAGGTTCACAAAAAATGCTTGCCAATCTAACCATTCCGTTAACCATCGATCAAAGTTATTGGTTTCAAGTTTCCGCAACAGATGATAAACCCATTTTAAAAGTACTTCCCCATTCATCGGAAGTATCTAGTGAAAAAGGCAATATAAAAGGATTACTTCAACAGCTGCATCTTCCTGACACGAAAGAAAATAATTTATTTATTCGATATCTACTATCTAATAATCTACCAATTATGAAAGAATCAATGGGAAATATGAAGGACTGGCTACCAGCTTCAATTGGAAAACAAGAGCTTTCCGTTATTGGGCTTATGCTAGAAAGAGACCTTCCACTAACGAAAGAAGTTTTTTCAAGTATTTCATCTTTGCAGGCAGGAAAAGGGATTAGTGCACTGATAGGAGAACTGCAGCAACAGCTTTCAGCCTTTAAAATCAAAGAACCAATCGTAAATAATCTGCTTTCTAGTTTAACAGAGGGAGAAAATCTTTCCCAAGATACCATAGTAGATACACTAAAAACTATTTTTCATAAAATGGGCTATTCGTTTGAAGCTGGATTATTAAAACGAACACCGATGGGAGAGGAACAAGCCTTTCATCAGGAAATGCTAAAGCCTATGCTGCTAGAGTTAGTGGGAAAAGACGTTCCAATCGCTGTGAAAGAGACAGCAGGTCAATTAATCGATAAAGTGACAGGCTACCAGCTTATGAGTCAGCAAACTGGACCTGTTATGCAGTTGATTACAGAAATTCCCCTTCGGTTTTTCAACCAGCAGGTGGATATAACGATGCAGTATAATGGCAGAAAAACGGCAGATGGCAAAGTGGATAGTAATTATTGTCGCATACTTTTTTACTTAGAGCTTGCCCATATGAAGGATACGGTTATTGATATAAATATACAAAATCGAATCATGAATATGAGTATCCTTAATGATCGAGCACCAGAAATAATGCCAATAATAAAACAGACGGAAGAGTCTTTAAAAGAAAAGCTTAGGGAGCTTGATTATAAATTGATGACAGTCCATGCGAGACCACTGACAAAAGAAGACAAGCCTGTGTGGAGCCCTCAGCAAGCAATGCGAACAAATGCTTACAAAGGAGTGGATCTTAAAATATGAACAAGCCTAAGTCTTTGAAACGAAAAGAAGCGATAGCCTTAACCTATGAGCAACACAAACATTCAGCTCCTGCTGTTATTGCAAAAGGGAAAGGCTTAGTGGCTGAGCAAATACTCGAACGGGCGAAAAAAGAGAAGATCCCAATTCAGGAAGATGCTTCGCTTGTAGAACTTCTAAGTAAATTAAATATAAATGAACAAATTCCAGAAGATTTATATATGGCAGTCGCTGAAGTATTTGCATTTATATATTCTTTAGAGAAGGAAACGGGGAAAAAAGACGTGCCAAAAGACAGAAAATGAAGAAAAAATATTTTTAAATGTAAAATATTTAAAGATAAAAGCCTTTTTTATAGACAAAGAAAGGTTTTTTCATTTAAAATGAAAGCGTGACCATATTTTTGTTTTTTCTAAATAGATAAACAAATCGCGAATCGCTTTAAATAAAGCCTATTATTACAGTGAAAACGATTGTTATGTCAAAAGGAGAAAACAAAAAAGAATGAAATAAATTTCATTCTTTCGTTATAAGATGTAATAATGCAGTTGTCTCCGATTTTACAAAAAAGGGAAATTAAAGGGGTGTGGAAGCTTGAATATTCATGAATATCAGGGGAAAGAGATTTTAGAATTAAACGGCGTCTCAGTACCAAAAGGAAAAGTAGCTTTTACAGTAGAAGAGGCAGTGCGAGCTGCAGAAACATTAAACAGTGATGTATGGGTAGTGAAAGCGCAAATCCATGCAGGTGGTCGAGGAAAAGCTGGTGGAGTAAAGGTTGCAAAAAGTTTGGAAGAAGTACAAACTTATGCATCAGATATTTTGGGCAGCACATTAGTTACCCATCAAACAGGACCAGAAGGGAAATTAGTAAAACGATTATTAATTGAAGAGGGCTGCCGAATCAAGAAGGAATATTACATAGGATTTGTCGTGGACCGTGCAACATCTCGAATCGTATTAATGGCTTCTGAAGAGGGCGGTACAGAAATTGAGGAAATCGCAGAGAAATACCCAGAGAAAATCGTAAAAGAAGTTATTGATCCAGTGATTGGTTTAACTCCGTTTCAAGCGCGCCGAGTTGCATTTGCGATTAATATTCCAGGCAAGCAAGTAAATAAAGCAGTTGCATTTATGACTGGTTTATATAAGGTGTTTGTAGACAAAGACTGCTCGATTGCAGAAATTAATCCACTGGTACTAACAGAGGATGGAAACATTATGGCATTGGATGCGAAGTTGAATTTTGATTCGAATGCTTTGTATAGACATAAAGATATTGTTGCATATAGAGATTTAGATGAAGAAAATGAGAAAGAATTAGAAGCGTCAAAATATGATTTAAGCTATATTGCTTTAAATGGAAATATTGGCTGTATGGTAAATGGTGCTGGACTTGCTATGGCAACAATGGATATTGTTAAGCATTATGGCGGAGAACCGGCTAACTTTTTGGATGTTGGGGGCGGCGCTACAGCAGAAAAAGTAACAGAAGCATTTAAAATCATTCTTTCCGATTCGAAAGTTAAGGGGATTTTTGTCAATATTTTTGGGGGCATCATGAAATGTGATGTTATCGCAACAGGAATTGTGGAAGCTGCAAAGCAAGTTAGCCTTCATGTCCCTCTCGTTGTTCGCCTAGAAGGAACTAACGTGGACTTAGGCAAAAAGATTCTCCGCGAATCTGGTGTAGATATTGTAGCAGCCGAATCGATGGCTGATGGTGCTGAGAAAATTGTAACCTTAGTAGAGCAAGGAGGGAACGAATAATGAGTGTTTTTATTAATAAAGATACAAAAGTCCTTGTCCAAGGAATAACTGGTGCAACAGCACTTTTTCATACAAAACAAATGCTTGAATACGGTACAAAAATTGTTGGAGGCGTAACTCCAGGAAAAGGCGGTACAACGGTAGAAGGAGTACCAGTCTTTAATACCGTGAAAGATGCAGTAGATGTTACAGAAGCTAACGCATCGGTTATTTATGTACCTGCTCCATTCGCAGCAGATGCCATTCTAGAAGCAGTAGATGCGGAATTAGATTTGGTAATCTGTATTACTGAACATATCCCTGTTCTTGATATGGTGAAAGTAAAACGCTATATGGAAGGGAAAAAGACTAGATTAATAGGTCCGAACTGTCCAGGTGTGATTACACCTGAGGAATGTAAGATTGGGATTATGCCAGGATACATTCACAAGAAGGGCCATGTAGGAGTTGTTTCTCGTTCAGGAACCTTAACATATGAGGCTGTTCATCAGCTTTCCCAGGCTGGTATTGGCCAATCCACAGCGGTTGGAATTGGCGGAGATCCAGTAAATGGAACAGATTTTATTGATACACTAAAGGCTTTTAATGAAGATGAAGAAACGTATGCAGTAATTATGATTGGGGAAATCGGTGGTACTGCAGAGGAAGAAGCAGCACGCTGGGTAAAAGAAAATATGACGAAGCCGGTAGTAGGATTTATAGGTGGGCGCACTGCACCTCCAGGCAAGCGCATGGGTCATGCTGGTGCAATCATCTCAGGTGGAAAAGGAACAGCGGATGAAAAAATTAGCGTTCTATCAGAATGTGGCATTAAAGTAGCACCAACTCCATCAGATATGGGAGCTACATTGATTGAGGTATTAAAAGAGCAGTCTTTATACGAAAAATGTAAAACACATGAAGTAGTAACAAAATAAAAAAGTAAGAGGCTGGGACAAAACTAAATAGCCAGTCTGTAAAGACGAACATCCTTAATTTAGCTCTTAAATAAAGGCTACTTTTTCATGCTAGTTATTTATGATTTTAAATATAGTCAGTGTAAAAACTAATTCGTTTTTAAAGATTGTTTTTCTATAAACTATTATGGAAATAGAAAAAATTAATTAATTGGAAAGACGGAGCAACCTGAATACACGTAGACTCCTATGGGAGCAGCGAGAAAGTCCGAGACCCTGCAGGAACTTAAGTGACGAAGCGGCTCGGCGCTCGCCCCATGGAAAGCGAAGTGTATTTTAGGCTGCGGATAATAACACCATCTTTACTGAAACAGCCTTTTATAAACCAATATAAACCCGAACAATCATATGGAAGTATCGTATGGTTGTTCGGGTTTATTTATGGCTGGAATACTTATGTCCCAACCCCTTTTTTCGTGCTTTTTTTTGGAGGGAGTAAAGGGATTTTTTTTCTACGGATTTGCAAATGTATAGAACATAAATGAATACTAGGCATTATCGAAAAAACTATTTATAATGAAGGAAGATAATTCCTTATTTAATATATGTTTTTCGTCTTCCTGATGTATAGTTGCTAATTTCTTTGGGAAAAAGTAGATAAGTGAAAGGAAGAAAAGATGGATATCGTAAATAAATCATTAATTAAACTGCACCACTGTCGAGGAATTAGCTGGAAAACAATTGGGAGTCTTCTAAAAGCAGATCCAACTCTTCAGTTGTACAAAAACCCTTCCTTATTACCCTCGTTACCTCCTAATGTAGAAAAGGAAATAGTTGAAACCATCCGTTCTAATCATGTGGAAGAGCTATTGAACCAGTATCGATACAATCATATCCACACAATTACTTTTTTCGACCCATTATATCCTCCGCTTTTAAAAGAAATCTATCAGCCTCCATGGGTTCTTTATGCAAAAGGTGATCTTTCCTTGCTTCGATCCCCAAAAAAGCTGGCGATTGTTGGTTCCCGCTTAGCTACTACCTATAGTACGAAGGTAATTCAACAGCTTATCAAAGAGTTAGTAGAAGAGGAAATCACTATTGTAAGTGGTCTAGCACAAGGGGTAGATTCGATAGCCCATAAACTTGCTATCACACATGGCGGCAAAACCATTGGTGTGATTGCAGGAGGACTTTTTCATATCTATCCAAAAGAGAACAGGGAGCTAGCAGGAGAAATGATGAAGCATCAGCTAGTGTTATCTGAATATCCCCCGTTAACCAAACCTCTAAAATGGCAATTTCCAATGAGAAATCGAATTATTAGTGGGCTAAGTAACGGAACATTAGTCGTAGAAGCGAAGAAGAAAAGTGGCTCCTTAATCACTGCTAATTTCGCTGTAAACGAAGGACGAGACGTATTCGCTGTGCCAGGAAATATTTTTAGCCCCTACTCAGTAGGTCCTAATGAATTAATCCAACAAGGCGCAAAACCAGTGCTCGAAGCAAAAGATATATTAGAAGAATGGAAGCATTTATCGGACTAGGAATAAACGTTGATTTTTTTATATGGAAATAGTTTCCGGCTTGTATTTATAAAAATAAAACAAATAGTCAAATGAAAATAGTTTTCAATACAAAAGGAAAGTGTTACGCTATAAGCATAAAATTAATTAAGGAATTATCATTTTTCCATAAATTTGGAATTTTTCTTGAAAGTTTTAAAAAAAGTATTGCTATTTTTAGAAATTTGTTATACATTTTGCAACGTATAGATATTTAAACCGAAAAATTTACATAAATAAAGAGAGTGAAAACGTTTACTAGTTATCGGAATGTTTGACAAATCAAAACATAGTATACAATAATAGTGAATATTTAAATCCCTCTTAAGGAGGACAGTGGATGTCAGATTTTTTAGTAATCGTTGAGTCACCAGCAAAAGCAAAGACAATAGAACGATATTTAGGAAAAAAATATAAAGTGAAAGCATCAATGGGACATATTAGGGATTTACCTAAAAGTCAAATGGGTGTTGATATAGAAAAACAATTTGAGCCAAAGTACATAACAATCCGCGGTAAAGGTCCTATTTTAAAGGATCTAAAAACTGCAGCAAAAAAAGCGAAGAAAATCTATTTAGCAGCTGACCCGGATCGCGAAGGGGAAGCAATTGCATGGCACTTAGCTAATAGCTTAAATGTGGACATAGAATCAGATTGCCGTGTTGTTTTCAATGAAATCACAAAAGATGCTATTAAAGAGTCATTTAAGCACCCTAGAGCGATTAATATGGACTTAGTGGATTCACAGCAGGCTAGAAGGGTTTTAGACCGTTTAGTTGGATATAATATCAGTCCTCTATTATGGAAAAAAGTAAAAAAAGGACTAAGTGCAGGAAGAGTGCAATCTGTTGCTGTACGTCTTATTATTGAAAGAGAACAAGAAATCAAAGCATTCGAGCCAGAGGAATACTGGTCTATTGAAGGTAGCTTTATTAAAGGGAAAAATAATTTTGAAGCATCCTTTTATGGAGTAAATGGAGAGAAAATCGAACTTCATTCAGAAGAAGATGTTAAGAAAATAACTAGTCAGCTAAAAGATAATAAATTTACAGTAGATAAAGTCAGTAAAAAAGAACGGAAGAGAAATCCCGCTGTTCCATTTACTACATCTTCTCTACAACAAGAAGCAGCTCGTAAATTAAATTTCCGTGCCAAGAAAACAATGATGCTTGCGCAACAATTATATGAAGGAATTGATCTTGGTAAAGAAGGAACAGTTGGTTTAATTACCTATATGAGAACCGATTCAACTAGAATTTCAGAGGTTGCTCAAGGGGAAGCTTTTGAATATATAAACAGTCAATACGGCAAGGAGTATACGAGAGAAGACAAGAAAAAAGAGAAGAAGAATGGAAAAGTGCAAGATGCCCACGAAGCAGTTCGTCCAACTAGCATTATCCGTGAGCCCAATAAGGTAAAGGAATTTTTATCTCGTGATCAATTTCGCTTATATAAATTAATTTGGGAAAGATTTATTGCTAGCCAAATGGCATCAGCGGTAATGGATACAATGAGTGTAGATTTATCAAACGGTAACGTAATTTTCCGTGCAAACGGCTCAAAAATAAAATTCCCTGGTTTTATGAAAGTATATGTAGAAGGTACAGATGATAATGTTGATGAGAAAGACCGTCAGCTTCCAGATTTAAAGGAAGGGGACACAGTATTAAATAAAGATATTGACACAAAGCAGCATTTCACACAGCCGCCTCCACGCTATACAGAAGCGAGGCTAGTAAGAACACTCGAGGAATTAGGGATAGGAAGACCATCAACCTTTGCTCCAACCCTTGATACCATTCAAAAGCGCGGCTATGTAGCGCTTGAGAATAAACGATTTATCCCAACTGAATTAGGGGAAATCGTCTTAGAATTAATTTTGGAATTTTTCCCAGAAATATTAAACATTGAATTTACTGCCAATATGGAACAAGATTTAGATAATATAGAGGCAGGGAAAGTCGATTGGGTAAAGGTAATTGATGAATTCTATCAAACGTTTGAGAAAAGATTAGAAGTAGCTGAACAAGAAATGCAGACCATTGAAATAAAAGATGAACCAGCAGGAGAGGATTGCGAAGAGTGCGGCAATCCAATGGTTTATAAAATGGGTCGATATGGAAAATTCATGGCTTGCAGTAATTTCCCTGACTGCAGAAATACGAAAGCGATTGTGAAGGATATTGGGGTAAAATGTCCGAAGTGCCATGAAGGGAATATAATTGAAAGAAAAAGTAAGAAGCGCAGAATTTTTTACGGTTGCGATCGTTTTCCAGAATGTGATTTTATTTCATGGGATAAGCCGCTACAAAGACCTTGTCCGAAATGCGAAAGCATGTTAGTAGAGAAAAAATTGAAAAAAGGTGTGCAAGTACAGTGCGTAAACTGTGATTACAAAGAAGAGCCACAAAGCTAATAAGGCTTCTTTTAAAAATAGTACATCCACTTACTACGAAAATCGAGTATAATAAGCAAATGGGGTTGAGGGTGAGCAGTATGCTCACTCTCTTGTCAGTTACTACCAAATTACGCTTATGTATTTCCCTGAATATAATATATATGGAAGATAATGTAGCGAGAATTTGTTTTTATAAAAAAATATTTATTCTCTTGAAGTAGAAACTTTTCATTCTTTCATTCGTATAGTAAAATGCTATGAGTGATTACTTCATAATTACTTTTTGAAAATGCAGCTATTAGCTTTCGTGTTTTACATATTTTAGAGATGCTTCCATATGACTGTTAAAGTGCATTTAGGATTAGCTTTACTAACCTAAGGAAAAAGGAAGAAATAAACATGAAATGAAAGGATTGTCACAAACAATTCGGAACTTTGTGAAAAATTTGTAAATTTATTGCTTGTAGATAAAAAGTATGATAATATGATGAAGCCATTGTGAGGTGAGGTTATGAAACAAGAATTAAACAATCATGTTCAGGCGTTTATTACCTATTTACAGATTGAAAAAAATTACTCACCATATACAATAGAATTTTATATGCAAGATATTGACCAATTCTTTCGCTTTATGAAAGATCAAGTAATAGACAAGTTAGACGACGTGAGTCCATCTGATGTAAGAATATACTTAACAGAGCTTTTTTCAGAGCAATTAGCAAGAAAGACAATTGCGCGGAAAATCTCTAGTTTGAGAAGTTTTTATCGATTTTTGCTAAGGGAAAAGGAAGTAGAAAATAATCCGTTTTCTGCTGTATCAATACCTAAGCTAGAAAAGAGATTACCTGATTTTTTCTACGAGGAAGAATTGCAGCAACTCTTTTTATCATGTGATACGAACACACCCCTTGGGCTAAGAAATAAAGCATTGCTTGAATTACTGTATGCGACTGGCATTCGTGTTGGAGAATGTACAAAAATTCAATTAAGCGATATTGACTTTAGTGTTTCTACCGTATTGGTTAGGGGAAAAGGACAAAAGGAACGGTATGTTCCATTTGGTAGTTTTGCTCATCAAGCTCTTGAAGCGTACATAAAGACTGGTAGGAATAAGCTGATGAAAAATACTTCAACTCATTCTTATTTGTTTGTTAATTATCGCGGAGGAATTTTAACAGATAATGGAGTTCGTGATATCTTAAATAAAATGATGGATACTTCATCCTCACAAGGAAAAATTCATCCCCATAAATTGAGACATTCATTTGCAACTCATTTGTTGGCAAATGGTGCAGATATGAGAACGGTTCAAGAATTATTAGGTCATGCATTTTTAACATCGACTCAAATATATACTCATGTAACAAATGAGTATTTAAAAAAGACATATATGTCTTATCATCCTAGGGCATAGTCAATTGGATAAGGAGGAAGTAACATGTCTGAAATGCCACAATTTCATGCAACAACTATTTTTGCGGTAAAACATAAAGGGAAGTCAGCGATGTCCGGTGATGGTCAGGTAACATTAGGGAATGCTGTTGTGATGAAACACACTGCCCGAAAGGTAAGAAAGCTTTTTAACGGGAAAGTAATTGCGGGATTTGCGGGATCAGTTGCGGATGCCTTTACCCTTTTCGAACTATTTGAAGGGAAATTAGATGAGTTTAATGGGAACTTGCAGCGTGCCTCGGTGGAGCTTGCGAAGCTATGGCGCAGTGATAAAGTTCTTAGAAAACTGGAAGCGATGCTGATCGTTATGAATGAAACAGACCTATTATTAGTATCTGGAACAGGCGAAGTAATTGAACCAGATGATGGTATACTTGCAATCGGTTCTGGCGGAAACTATGCACTTGCTGCAGGTAGAGCGCTCAAAACTTATTCTGGAGATAATCTTTCTGCATACGACATTGCGAAGGCGGCTCTAGAGATTGCTGGTGAAATTTGTGTTTATACAAATAATAATATCATCGTGGAAGAATTATAGGGGAGGATTTTTATTATGCAAAAAAGTGCTAGTTTAACACCTCGTCAAATTGTGGAGCGCCTTGATCAATATATTGTTGGACAAAAGGATGCAAAAAAAGCGGTTGCTGTAGCTTTGAGAAACCGTTTTCGCAGAAGTTTGCTGGATGAAAAGCTTAGAGATGAAATCAGTCCGAAAAATATTTTAATGATGGGACCTACTGGTGTCGGTAAAACAGAAATAGCAAGAAGAATTGCTAAAATTGTTAATGCACCATTTGTTAAGGTAGAAGCAACTAAGTTTACGGAAGTCGGTTATGTCGGACGCGATGTGGAATCAATGGTTCGTGATCTTGTTGAAACATCTGTACGCTTAGTAAAAGAAGAAAAGATGTTTCAAGTTAAAGAGCGAGCAGAAGTTGCGGCAAATAATCGACTTGTTGAATTGTTAGTTCCTTCTGCTGCAAAGAAAACCTCCAACTACAAAAATCCTTTGGAAATGCTTTTTGGCGGTGGCGCTGCAGAAACAGACGAAGAAGAGGCAACAGTGGAAGAAACTAGTAAGTCAGAAAAAAGAAAAATAGTGAAAGAAAAACTTGCCCTAGGCGAACTAGAAGATGAAGTAGTAACTGTAGAAGTAGAAGAGCAGCAGCCCTCTATGTTTGATATGCTCCAAGGTTCTGGCATAGAACAAATGGGGATGAATATGCAGGATGCTTTAAGCAGCTTTATGCCGAAGAAAAAGAAAAAGCGCAAATTAACGGTTAGAGAAGCAAGAAGCGTTTTAACAAACGAAGAAGCGCAAAAACTAATCGATATGGACGAGGTTACACAGGATGCTCTCGTTCGCGCAGAACAAATGGGAATTATCTTTATCGATGAAATTGATAAGATTGCCAGCAAGTCCAATGGCAGTTCTTCAGCAGATGTTTCAAGAGAAGGTGTGCAGCGAGATATTTTACCTGTAGTAGAAGGATCGACAGTCGTAACAAAATATGGATCGGTTAAAACAGATCATGTCTTATTTATTGCTGCTGGAGCTTTCCATATGTCAAAGCCATCTGATTTAATCCCAGAATTACAAGGAAGATTTCCGATTCGTGTTGAGCTTACGAAATTAACAGTAGATGATTTTTATCGCATACTTGTGGAGCCAGACAATGCATTGATTAAGCAATATCAAGCATTAATGCAAACGGAAGGTATAGAAATTGAATTTTCTGACGAAGCTATTCGTAAGATAGCTGAAGTAGCTTATGAAGTGAATCAAAATACAGATAATATCGGTGCACGTAGACTTCATACCATTCTAGAAAAACTATTGGAAGACTTGTCTTTCGAAGCACCAGAAATAACAATGGAAAAAATAACGATTACTCCGAAGTATGTGGAGGAGAAGTTAGGAGCCATCTCAAGAAATAAAGATTTAAGTCAATTTATACTATAATTTAGTAAAACTAAAATGTACTCCTGAAAGGTAACAGTATAAGTAGACATAGATTATTTCAAGTGTTGGTTTTAGTTAACAGGAGGAATATGAAATGGATTTATTAACAAAAACAAGAAAGATAAACGCAATGCTACAAAGAGCTGCAGGAAAGCCAGTTAATTTTAAGGAAATGTCTGAAACATTAAGTGACGTTATAGAAGCAAACATTTTCGTTGTAAGCAGAAGAGGGAAATTACTAGGTTTTGCCGTTAATCAACAAATTGAAAATGATCGCATGAAAAAGATGCTTGAAGATCGCCAATTCCCAGAAGAATATACAAATAGCTTGTTTAATATTCAGAATACTTCAAGTAATTTAGAAATTGAAAGTGAGTATACTGCTTTCCCGGTTGAAAATAAAGAATTATTTGCAAAAGGTCTTACTACCATTGTACCGATTATTGGTGGTGGAGAAAGACTTGGAACATTAATTCTTGCAAGATTGCAAGAGCAATTCCATGATGATGATTTAATTCTTGCTGAATATGGTGCTACTGTAGTTGGAATGGAAATTCTTCGTGAAAAAGCAGAAGAAATCGAAGAAGAAGCAAGAAGTAAAGCAGTTGTTCAAATGGCGATTAGCTCTTTATCTTATAGTGAATTAGAAGCAATTGAGCATATTTTTGAAGAGTTAAATGGTAATGAAGGATTATTAGTAGCTTCTAAAATTGCAGACCGTGTTGGTATTACAAGATCTGTAATTGTAAATGCATTGCGTAAATTAGAAAGTGCAGGCGTTATCGAGTCTCGTTCTTTAGGAATGAAAGGTACTTATATTAAAGTACTTAATGACAAGTTCTTATTAGAGCTTGAGAAATTAAAAACGAATAAATAAAAAGTATCTGTTTTAATAAAACAGATGACGCAAAAAAACCTTTTCATTAAGTTGAAAAGGTTTTTTGCGTTCTGTGCTATCTGAAATATAGGAAGATAGAATAAGGTGAACAAGTAGATCTGATTGTACTATATATATCATTCGACAAAAAGAGCGCATTTTCCATATATTTTTCATTTACATTACAGCGTGATTACCGGTATATTTGTGTACGTAGCCTAATTATATCCATTAGTTACTAATGACTATGAGAATGGTAACAAAAAAAATAGAAAAACACTTACTTTTTCCCAATATAAACTTTAATTATGTTAATTATTATCTAAAATAGGTAAAAAGATTCATTAAAATCCTCCTCTTTCCCATAGACAACTTATTACAAATTAATTAAAATTAAAACTAACGTGTAAAAAAACGTCACAATAAAACAAAATTCAACATTTTTCTTAAAATTGATTTCTCGAGGTGTGAAAAAGTGAAGCTTTTTTCTAATACAATAACAACCTTAGAACATGCAATAAATTACTCGAATCAAAAGCAAAAGGTTATAGCACAAAATATAGCAAATGTAGATACACCAAACTATAAAGCGAAGACGGTGACTTTTAAAGATTCATTATCTAGTGCCATGAATGCGAATATCACAAATAGTAAGCATATTTCTTTTTCAGCAAGCAACGCTTCAACAGCAGTTGTCTCAAAAAATGGAGTTACTTATAATAACAGCGGAAATAGTGTGGACATGGATAAAGAAATGACCGATCTTGCAACAAACCAAATATATTACAATGCGTTAATTGATCGAATTAGTGGGAAATTTAGTTCACTTGAAAGTGTAATTAGAGGAGGGAAGTAAGCATGACTATTTTTAATAGTATAAACACTACGGCCTCTGCTTTAACTGCTCAACGGTTACGAATGGATGTCATTTCTTCTAATATGGCAAATGTTGATACAACAAGAGGAAGATTGGTAAATGGTGAGTGGGAGCCTTACAAACGAAAACAAGTTGTTTTTCAAGAACAAGAAGGTTCATTTGCTTCCCATTTGAATGCAGCGAGAGGAACAGGCAAAGATACAGGTGCTGGAGTTAAGGTATCTAAAATCGTAGAAGATGAAACACCATTTGAGTTGGTTTATAATCCGGAAAACCCAGATGCAGATGAAAATGGATATGTAAGTATGCCAAACGTAGATCCTTTGCGTGAGATAGTTGATTTAATGAGTGCTTCTAGGTCATATGAAGCCAATGTAACTGTTTTAAATGCTTCCAAAAGTATGTTAATGAAAACATTAGAAATCGGTAAATAAAAACGAATAGGAGCAATGAAATGGAACCTTTAAATTTTTCTGCAGTATCTTCTGCATTTCCATTAACAAATTCAGCGACGAGTAATAAAACATCTGTTGCAAATGCACAAAAAAACTTTGCGTCATTTTTGAAAGAATCCATTAACAGTGTGAACCAAGCACAAAATGAATCAGATGCGCTAACGAATAAGCTGGCAAGAGGAGAGAATGTCGATTTATCCCAAGTGATGATCGCATCTCAAAAGGCTAGTATTACGATGCAAGCTACAATGGAAATACGTAATAAAGCAGTGGAAGCTTATCAAGAAATAATGCGAATGTCAGTGTAATAGTAGGACTGTTTTTAAAGAAGCATTGTTGCTTTAAAGAATAGGAGGTAACTTCTAAAGTAAATAGAGTGTAGTTTATTTAACTCCTCCACTTAGAAATGAGGGGAGTTGGAGAAATAGAGGAATAGCAGAGAAGCTTCCTTTCTCCCCGTAGTAAGCAAGTGTCCATGCGGTTTACGGGCTTCATTCTAAACAGAAAGCAATAAGCTTATAGAAAACAGTCAATATAAAAGATGGGCGGTTTTTACCTAAACAAAATTACGGTAGCCGGGGGAAGAGAATGAAAGAGAATCTAAATAAAATATTTAATCCTTTAAAAGAGTATTGGCAAAGTCGTTCAAAAAAGCAAAAGACTGTGATAACAAGTAGCGGACTTTTGCTTCTTCTAGTTGTTATATTTTCAGCTTATTTTTTTACGAGAGTAACGTTAGTGCCACTTTACAGTAATTTAACCCCTTCCGAAACAGGAGCTATTAAAGAGAGTCTTGATAGTAGAGGGATAACTTCTGAGATTTCTAGTGGAGGTACTGTTATCAGTGTTCCAGAAGAAGTTGTAGACACTTTAAAAGTTGAACTTGCAGCAGAAGGAATACCGAAGTCGGGTAGCATAGACTATTCCTTTTTTAGTGAAAATGCAAGCTTTGGGATGACAGATAATGAATTTAATGTATTAAAATTAGATGCCCTGCAGACAGAAATCGCAAATCTTATAAAAGGTGTGGAAGGGATTAATGACGCTAATGTTGTTATCACTTTACCAGAGGAAAGTGTATTTGTTTCTGATCAAGGAGGAGAAGCTACAGCCTCTATCGTGTTAAATACAAAACCAGGCTATAACTTCTCAGAAAATCAAATAAAAGGGTTATATACACTCGTGTCCAAAAGTGTACCAAACCTTCCTACAGATAATATCGTCATTACTAACCAAAACTTTGAGTATTTTGACTTAAATTCTTCAAATAATTCTGCGACAGATACTTTTACTGCGCAAAATAATGTGAAAAAACAAATTGAACGTGATATTCAAAGACAAGTGCAAACAATGCTAGGAACGTTAATGGGGCAAGATAAAGTCGTTGTATCTGTTACTGCTGATATTGACTTTACCCAAGAAAACAGAGAAGAAAACCTAGTAACGCCTGTTGATGAGGAAAATATGGCAGGAATTGAAATAAGTGCGCAAAATATCACGGAAACATATACAGGTGAAAATGCTGCAGCTGGTGGAGTTGTTCCGGCAGAAAACGCAGATGATGTAACAGGTTATAATTCAGAAACAGGATCCGGTAATGGCGACTATGAAAAAGTCGAACAAACCGTTAATAGTGAAGTAAATCGTATTAAAAAACAAATTGTTGAAAGTCCATATAAAATTCGTGATTTAGGTATTCAAGTAATGGTAGAACCACCTGATGCTAATGACACTACTTCCTTACCGCAGGAAAGCATTGATGACATTTCCAATATTTTAGGAACGATCGTTCGTACATCTATTGATAAAACGTCAACTGGTGGAGAATTGTCAGATGAGGATATCCAAAGCAAGATTGCTGTATCCGTTCAGCCGTTTAATGGGAAAACACAAGCAACAGAGGTAGTTCAAGCATCTATTCCTTGGTGGATCTACGCTGTTGGTGGAGCATTGCTTGCGATTATTATTCTATTAATCTTCTTATTTATAAATGCGAGAAAGAAAAAGAAACAAGAAGAAGTGGAAGAAATTATTCAACCAGTTGCTCCTGTCATGGATATCAATGTAGAGCAAGAAAATGAAGGTTCAATCAGAAGAAAGCAGCTTGAAAAAATGGCAAAAGAAAAACCTGAGGAATTTGCAAAATTACTACGTACATGGATTACGGAAGATTAAGGAGTGTTGTTAAATGGCAAGAAAAGAATCAAATGAATTATCTGGCAAGCAAAAGGCGGCCATTCTCCTTATATCATTAGGTCCTGATGTTGCAGCTTCGGTTTATAAACATTTAAGTGAGGAAGAAATTGAACGATTATCACTTGAGATATCAGGGGTTAGAAAAGTGGAGAATACTTCTAAAGAAAATGTATTAGAAGAATTTCATAATATTGCACTTGCTCAAGACTATATTTCTCAAGGCGGTATTGGATACGCAAAAACAGTACTAGAGAAGGCACTTGGAATAGAACAAGCATCGATTATCTTAAATAGACTGACTTCTTCTCTTCAAGTAAGACCGTTTGATTTTGCAAGAAAAGCAGATCCAAACCAAATCTTCAATTTTATTCAAAATGAACATCCACAGACAATTGCACTTATCTTATCGTATTTAGATCCAACACAGGCAGGTCAAATATTATCTGAACTGCCACAGGAAGTACAAGCGGATATTGCAAGAAGAATCGCTGTAATGGATAGTACTTCTCCTGAAATTATCAATGAAGTAGAACAAATTTTGGAAAGAAAGCTATCAAGCACTGTTACACAAGACTATACACAAACGGGTGGTATTGAAGCGGTTGTTGAAGTGTTAAATGGGGTCGACAGAGCAACAGAACGGACAATTTTAGATGCGCTTGAAATTCAAGATCCAGAATTAGCAGAAGAAATTAAGAAGAGAATGTTTGTCTTTGAAGATATTGTTACATTGGATAACAGAGCAATCCAAAGAATTATTCGTGATTGTGAAAATGAAGATCTTATGCTTGCTCTTAAAGTTTCTGGAGATGAAGTGAAAGAGATTGTTTATAGCAATATGTCTACGAGAATGGCTGAGTCCTTTAAAGAAGAAATGGAATTTATGGGACCTGTCCGCTTAAAAGATGTAGAAGAAGCACAATCAAGAATTGTTGCAGTTATTAGACGTCTTGAGGATGCTGGAGAGATTGTAGTTGCCCGTGGCGGAGGGGATGATATCATTGTCTAGGTTAATTAAGTCAAGATATTCAAATCCTGATGATACGAAAGAGAAAGTAATTTCGATTAAGTATATTGATGCCTTCGATTCTGACTGTGAACAATCAAGGGAAGTTACGCAAACGGAATATAACAACATAATAGATACTGCTCGCAAAGAAGCAGAAGAAATAAAGAGACTTGCTTTGGCTGAAGCTGAACAAATAAGCGTTCAGCTTTCAGAAGAAAGGCAAAATTGGGAAATAGAAAAAGCACATTTAATAGAAGATGCGAAAAAAAATGGCTTTCAAGCAGGATTTGAGACTGGTCAAAACGCTGGATACAATGAGGCATATGGATTTATTCAACAAGCAAAAGATACAGTAATAGCGTCTAAGGCAGATTATGATAAGTATCTACAATCTGCTGAGGGCACGATTTTGGAGCTAGCTATTGAAGTGGCAGGAAAAATAATGAACAACAAGATCAATGAAGACGAACAAAATTTCATTCATCTTGTGCAGCAAGCCTTAAAAGAAGTAAGAAAACAGCGAGAAATACAATTACATGTTAACCCTATCCATTACGAAATGGTAGTAGCAGAAAAAGAGGAACTACTCCAGTTATTCCCGATAAAGCCTAGTCTGTTCATTTTTCCGGATGAATTGATTGAGGGAAATGGTTGTATCATTGAAACAGCAAGCGGCCGTTTGGATGCAAGTGTAGATACACAATTACTCATGATTAAAGATAAACTACTTGAAATATTGGAGAGTGAGGAAGGATGAAAGCACAAGCTTTACTAAGCTCCATTTCGTCCGTTGACACTTATAAGCAATATGGTCGAGTGAAAAAAGTGGTCGGATTAATGATTGAATCACAAGGTCCAGAAAGCTCTATTGGGGATGTTTGCAATATTCATATTGGTACAAAGCATAAACGAATGATTAAAGCAGAAGTGGTCGGATTTAATGATGAAAATATTATTTTAATGCCCTATACGACAGTCAATGATATTTCACCCGGCTGCCTAGTTGAAGCTTCTTCTGAACCATTGGAAATAAAGGTAGGACCAGGATTGATAGGAACGGCTATTGATGCATTAGGGATGCCATTAGATGGTTCGATGTTACCAAAGGGATTAAAGTCTGTTCCCATTGATAATGAGCCTCCTAACCCGATGACAAGACCACCTTTATCTCAATCGATGGAAGTAGGTGTACGATTAATTGATGGGCTTTTAACAGTCGGCACTGGCCAAAGACTTGGGATTTTTGCAGGTAGTGGTGTTGGAAAAAGTACGTTGTTAGGAATGATAGCAAGAAATACAAAAGCAGATTTGAACGTTATCGCTTTAATTGGAGAACGTGGAAGAGAAGTACGTGAATTTATTGAACGTGATTTAGGACCAGAAGGATTGAAAAGGTCGATTGTTGTTGTTGCTACATCCGATCAGCCAGCACTAATGAGAATAAAGGGTGCTTATACAGCTACAGCAATTGCAGAGTATTTTCGAGATAAGGGTTTAAACGTTATGTTGATGATGGATTCCGTTACGCGTGTAGCGATGGCACAAAGAGAGGTCGGTCTAGCTATTGGCGAACCACCAACTACGAAAGGATATACGCCTTCTGTATTTGCGATATTGCCAAAGCTTTTAGAACGAACAGGGACAAATGAATACGGAAGTATAACAGCCTTTTATACCGTATTAGTTGATGGGGATGATATGAATGAACCAATTGCAGATACGGTGCGTGGAATCTTAGATGGGCATTATGTCTTAGAACGGGCGCTTGCGAATAAAGGGCAATATCCAGCCGTTAATGTCTTGAAGAGTGTCAGCCGTGTGATGAATCATATAGTGACTAAAGAACATATGAAAGCGGCCGATCGCTTGCGAGATCTTCTTAGCACCTATATGAATTCCGAAGATTTAATCAATATAGGTGCTTATAAGAAAGGTTCTTCTAAAGAAATCGATACGGCAATTCGATTGTATCCAAGTATTCTTTCCTATATAAAGCAGTCGACAGATGAGAAGGTTTCAATTGAGGAAAGCCTCCATTCCTTATTAACTTTAGTTGGATCAGAGGGATAAAAGATGAGTTATCAATTTAAATTTGAAAACATCCTAACTATTCGAGAAAGAGAAAAAGAAGAAGCTAGCTCTGCCTATAATCAATCAGTAAATAGATTTGAAGAGGCTGCTGAAAAACTGTATGAGCTATTAAAAAGAAAAGAAGACCTAGAAGCGTATCAAGCCGACAAAATGACGACAGGTTTATCCGTTCAAGAAATTAGACATCATCAGCAATTTGTAGGCAATTTAATAAAAACCATTGAACATGCACAAAAAATGGTACAAAATGCACGAAATTCGATGGTCTATTTTCAAGAAAAAATGTTAGAAAAAAATATGGAAGTCAAACAGTTTGTGAAAATAAAGGAAAAAGATCATACCAATTATTTAGCATTAGAACGAGCAGAAGAGGCAAAACAAATGGATGAAATATCTCTTCAACAATATATGCAACATGAAAAGGCGGGTGGCTAAATGGAAAATTCATGGGAAGAAAAAAAGAAATCATTTAACTTTTTTCAGCGTTTTCTTATGGTTGCAGTCATTCCGAGCCTTTTTGCAATCATTGTCCTTGTGTTATTGCTCATGTATTCTGGAGCAGATGTTGCAGAGAAGGGCAAAGCGTTATTAAATACGATTCCTTTTCTAAGTGAAGAAAAAAAATCGACGGATAAATTACTAGAAAATAATAAAAATAAGATGCTCTCCTTACAAACAAAGCTGGAAGAACGGGATGCACAAATAAAGACGCTAGAGTCTCAATTAGAAAATAGTGAAAATAGAATTCAATCTGTCAATTCGGAAAAAGAAAAATTGCAGAGTGAGCTAATTTCTCTCCAATCAGCTCAAGAGGAAACAAAAAAGGCAGTTGCTGAGATTGTGAAAACATATGATACGATGTCCCCTAAAAATGCTGCGGCCATTCTGTCAGAGATGAGTGAAAACGAAGCATTGAAAATTTTGGCAGAGCTTAAACCGGCAAAACTTGCGTCGATATTAGAGAAAATGGAACCGTCCATTGCTTCAAAATATACAGAGCGATTAGCAGACAATGCGACTGTAAATCCGTAAGAAATAACCTTGTTACTAGAAAGGGGGTGAAAAATTGCAGCTAGGACTGATTAATTCATTAAAAAAAATGGAGTTAACGAGTGGTAGTCAGGGAACGCCAAACGATAAAAAGGATGGACAGTTTATGTTGATGTTAAATGCCTTAAAAACGAGACCTCAACAAAATGAATTCAGCCCAAAGGACGGACAAGCTAAAGAGGGCTTAAATCAGCTTTTAGACATACTATCTAGTTCATCGGATGTGAGCCTAATTCTAAATATGGAAAGTAAAATGGAAATAGAAGCTATAAGTTTTTCGACAGCAGATGATCAGCTTTCATTAAATCTTGAACATCTATTGACCACTTATCATCATTTTTCGGATACAGAAGAAATTCCTGATTTAGATGCATTGAACTTGGATTCTATCTTAACAGATACATTTGCTAATTTAGAAAACAAAATCACTCAGGTTTTAAAGAACGAAACGAATAAGAAGATAACACCAGATATGTTTAATCAAACAGAATTACCGGTTTTGCTAACAGATTTAAAACTGCTTGAGCATACAGTAAATAATCTGCCAGATATTTCTGTTCATGAAAAAATTATGGATACCGTACAAGATTTGCAGGGATTAATATTTTCGTTAAAAAAATTCATAGAATTAAATGCATCGAGTACAACAAAGAATGTGGAAAAGAATGGTGATGCGAAAGCGGGATATTCTTTTCCAAATGAGAGTAATTTTATCGTTGGATATAATAAGTTATCTGCTACAAAAATTAATGTGCAAAAAGCAGATAAAGAGCAAGCGATAGAAGTGAAACAACAAAATACGGGTGTTATTCCAGTGAGTGAAGCTGATGCAAGTCCATTTATGTTAACAAATCCAGAGCAGAAACCTGGACAAAAGGTCGAAGCTTCATCACCAGAAGAATTACAAACGCCAGCAATGAAACTAGAAATGAAGTCCGAGAAGAACGTTTCTGAGAATTCAATTGGACGAAATGAAGATAAAATGAATTTTATCCCTAATGATAAGCAAAGTAGTCGTGTTAATGAGCATATGGTTGATCAATGGAATATAAGCTCTCAGGTGAAGAATTCAGTTGTAAATCATTCGTCTGAAGAAAATTATCTAGTCCAAATGAATGGAGTAGAAGATAATGCAGGGGAAAATCAAGACGGGTTAAGGCTATCTATTGATTATATAATGGATGCTGTCTCAGAAGGATTAATCCCACCAGCTGATCAAAGAATGCGAAACCCAAATGACAAGTCTTCAGATCTAACTGAAGTAGAGATGACTGTTCAAGGGGGTAAAGCAAATTTACAAATGGAAAGAGATCTCTATAAAAGAAGTCGAAATCAAATAGAGCATAGCTTATCCAAAGTAAATAATGCAATAGAATCTCTGGCTAAGGAAACAACGATAGCTTCTGATATCAATAGTAAAATGACTGCGGGTACAGTGATAGCAGACAATGGGACTGAAGAAAATCATTTATGGATGGCAAGTAATCCAAATAACGGATTAGAAAAGCAAAAAGAAAACAGCTTATCTATAAAAAATAGTTCGAGTGATTCTAAGCCAGAAGAAACGGCAAACTCCTTTAACGAAGCAGAATTAATGACTAGTAAGTATAATAGTGAAAACGCAAAAAGATTTTCTACAGTTGATTCAAAGCTATTAGCAATGCAAAATCGTGTATTGCAAGAAACTAGAAATGCGGTTGGGAAAGAAACGAATACACCGAAGCCGAAGATAGATGCTTCGCAGTCTATTCAATCGAATCTTTTTCATGCAGATCGAGCAGAGAGTCGTGTTACAGAAGCAACAACTGAGCTTAAATCGATCATTTCTTCTATTCTATCAAAGCTAGATAAACAACCAGAAGGAAAGAGTGCAACCGTTGCTCAAAAAGTCATCAATCCGATAATGGTAAGTTCCTTACGAAAATCGGGAGAAACTATCTTGCCAAGTGTAGGAATGAAGGAAGCAGCTGAAGTGAGTCATAAAGATATGAACACCAATGTACTTCCATCTGTGCAAAATCCCTTTATAAAGGAAAATCCATTTATATTGTTGACTGATGCAGGGAAAATGGTACAGCCGAAAGATGTGGAGGAACAGTTTGCTAAACTATTAGCTAATAGTACGTTTACAAAAGTCGGCGATATGCAAAAGCTTTCGATTCGTCTCGCACCAGATCATTTAGGATCGATTCGAATCGAAATTACGCAAAATGAAGGCAATTTGATAGCAAAAATTATCACCTCAAGCGCTGAAGCAAAAGAGGCTTTAGATAAACAGCTTACTAGCTTAAAGCATGGATTTACTGTACAAAATTTGCAAGTGGATAAACTGGATATCATTGTCTCTTCTCAACCACAGGAAAAACTGCAAAAAGAGCAACAACAGCAACAAGAGCAGCAACAGTCTCAATCACAAAGAGACAAGAAAGATGCTGATGAAGACGAGAATAAACGAAAAACTTCCTTTTTCGAGGAATTATTAAATATAGAAGTATAGAGGAGCTAGTAACTTATGGTAAATACAATTAATGATACTTCTCTTTATTTATCAGACTATCAGAAATCAAATAATTCTACTGGCAGCTCTGCTTTAGGAAAAGATGATTTCTTGAAAATTTTAATTACTCAATTGCAGAATCAAGACCCAACTAGTCCGATGGATGATAAAGAGTTTATCGCACAGATGGCTCAGTTCTCAAGTTTAGAGCAAATGCAGAACTTGAACTCATCTGTGACAAACTTGATTTCACTGCAAACACAGTCAAACCTAATTTCTTACGGACAATTTATGGGACAAGAAGTGAATTGGAGTAAGATAGAAACAGATAATGTGGGGAATAGTACGACAACTTCTGGTATAGGAAAAGTAATTTCTGTTGCTTATACAGAAGACAGTGTAGTATTCACGTTAGAGGATGGAACAAAAGTAACTCCTGCAAATATAGCAAGCATAAGCACAAATTCATCGGAAAATAATCTAGTGCTAGCAAGCCAATTGATTGGAAAGACCGTTTCTTATTTAAATGCGAATAAGGAAGAAATCAGTAGTAAAGTTCAATCTGTATCACTAAAGAATGGACAAATACAACTAACATTAGATGATGAGGCAGAGAGCAAAATTACCTCAGGACAAATTACAAAAATTGAATAGGAAGTGATTAGATGGATAAACCTATTTATCCTTCCGTAAAATCACATGCTGCTATTAAAAATGGTATTGAGGCGATTAAATCCAAATCAACTGTGCATAAAGCACAAAATCTCACATCGTTTTCTACCCATTTTCATCAGTCAATTTCTTCCTTAAATACGCTTAGTATTAGCAAACACGCAAATGAGAGACTTCAGCAGCGGGGGATTGAAATAGATGATGCCAAATGGAAGGCGATAGAAGAAAAAGTTAGCCAGGCAAAGAAAATTGGAATAAAAGAATCACTCGTACTTTTAAATAATGCCGCATTAATTGTAAGTGCGAAAAACAATACGGTTATCACGGCCATGGATCGTGAGGAAGCAACAAATCAAATTTTTACTAATATAAACGGAACAATCGTTATGAATTAATAAGGCTGGACCAATACTGGAGGCCAAAAACTGCTGAGTGATAGAGGCAGTTCATTCGAAGGGAGATAATTATACATGTTACGTTCATTATATTCAGGAATCAGTGGGATGAAAAACTTTCAAACAAAATTAGATGTTACAGGTAATAATATCGCAAACGTAAATACGTATGGATTTAAAAAGGGACGTGTGACGTTTAGTGATCTAATCAGTCAAACAACAGCTGCTGCAACTGCACCATCCCAAACAACAGGTGGTATTAATGCCAAACAGGTCGGTTTAGGGGCACAAATTGCTTCTATCGATACATTGCATACACAAGGTAGCATGCAGACAACTGGTAGAATATTAGACTTAGCTATTTCAGGAGATGGATATTTTGTTCTAAGATCACCTGGGGCTACAACGGATTACTATACAAGAGCTGGTAATTTCTACTTGGATGGAGATCGCAATATTGTGGCGACAAATGGTATGCAATTACAAGTGGAGAATGGGATTACAAGCTATGAAGTTACAGTTAATGAAAATGGGTCAACAACCACAGCAGTGGAAAGAGTGACTGCAAATCCTCCTGTATCTGGAACAAAAATTCCTGAAACTGCACAAAGTTATAGTATTTCAGCAGATGGAAAAATCACTTATGTTGATGAAAATGGTCAGACTCAAGAAGCTGGACAAATTCTTATGGCGAAAGTAGCAAACCCAGAAGGCTTAACAAAATCTGGAGCTAATTTATATCAAGCTTCTAATAACTCAGGTGATTTAGCTACTGGTGGACTTGTAACATCTGGTGTTGCTGGAACAGGGTCCATCAATAGTGGTTTCCTTGAAATGTCCAATGTGGACCTATCAGAAGAATTCACTGATATGATTGTTTCTCAAAGAGGATTTCAGGCAAATACTAAAATCATTACAACTTCTGATGAAATTCTTCAAGAATTAGTTAACTTAAAACGATAATTTAATTGGAGGGGAAGAGGCTTTCCGTTAGGTTAGCCTCCCATATAAAAATGATACATTTAACTCGACTAAACGGAAAAAAGTTTTTATTAAATGCTTTATTTATTGAAACAGTCGAATCCTTTCCTGATACAACAATTACATTAACAAATGGGAATAAATTTGTTGTTAAAGAAAGCGAAGAGGAAGTTTTAGAGAGAATGAATCATTTTTATCAAAAGGTGAACCTCTTCGGATTACCACATGTGGGAGAGAAGGACGATGAAGAATAATAAAGTTATTATTACGATGCTTGTTTTATTACTAGTCATTACACTAGCAGGAGCAGGAGCATTCATTTATATTTGGAAATTCACTGGAGATGAGAAGGAAAAAGAACCATCGATTGAAGAAATCTTGGAATCCTCTGTTGATATTGAAGAAATTACGACGAACTTAGCATCCGATAATTTCATCCGAATATCCTTTAAGATTCAGACAGATAGTAAGAAAGCGAAGGAAGAACTAGAAAAAAGGGATTTCCAAGTGAAAAATATTATTATTCAAGAGCTATCTGAGAAAAATACAGAAGACTTAAAAGGGAAAAATGGACAAATTACATTAGAGAATGATCTCAAGGATAAAATTAACGAACTGATGCAAGAAGGCAAAGTAGTCCAAGTTTATATTGTAAACTCTCTACTCCAATAAAATAAAAGTGAAAAAGATGGAGGTGAGTAATTTTGTCAGCTGATATTTTATCCCAAAATGAAATAGATGCCCTTCTTTCTGCATTATCATCTGGTGAAATGGATGCAGATGAATTGAAAAAGGAGCAACAGGAAAAAAAGGTTAAGGTATATGATTTCAAAAGAGCATTAAGATTCTCAAAGGATCAGATTCGAAGTTTAACAAGGATTCATGAAAACTATGCTAGATTATTAACCACCTTTTTCTCTGCACAATTAAGAACATATGTGCAAATTACAGTTACATCGGCAGATCAAATTCCATACGAAGAATTCATTCGTTCGATTCCGAAAATGACTATTTTAAACGTATTTGATGTTCCTCCATTAGAGGGAAGAATCTTGATGGAAGTGAATCCTAATATAGCCTATGCCATGATGGATCGAATGATGGGTGGAAGAGGCAGCAGTATAAATAAAGTCGAAAATTTGACTGAAATTGAAACAAAAATCATGTCGAATACTTTTGAAAGTGCCTTTGATTACTTTAGAGAGGCAATGGAGGATCTTATAGATATTGAACCGAGCCTTGCTGAATTCGAAGTAAATCCACAGTTTTTACAAATGGTTTCTCCAAATGAAACGGTAGTAGTTATTTCGTTAAGTACTACGATCGGAGAAACAAGTGGGATGATCAATATCTGTATTCCACATGTGGTGCTTGAGCCTATCATGCCAAAGCTATCCGGACATTATTGGATGCAGGCAGAGAAAAAGGAAAGACTGCCTGAATTTACTTCCCGTTTAGAAGAGAATATTCAGCAGTCAATTGTGCCGATAGTAGCTGAACTAGGTACATCTGATATTTCCATCCAAGATTTTTTAATGTTGGATATTGGTGATATCATCGAAATGAATCAAACGATACAACAACCCTTAATCATTAAAGTTGGAGATATCCCTAAATTTATTGGACAACCAGGAAAAGTAAATAAAAAAATGGCCGTTCAGGTTTTAGGAACTTTAGAGGAGGGGAAGGAAGATGGTGAGTAAGGATATGCTTTCACAAGATGAAATTGATGCTCTCTTAAGGGGAGATACTGTAACGAATGAAAGTCCAGCAATGGATGTGGAAAAATACTTATCAGATATAGAAAAAGATACCTTAGGGGAAATTGGAAATATATCCTTCGGTAGCTCGGCAACAGCTCTATCCACATTACTAAATCAAAAAGTAGATATCACGACACCGACTGTAAGTGTAATTTCAAAAAATATGCTGTCGGACGAATTTCCACAGCCATATGTGGCAATAAGAGTTAATTATACAGAAGGATTTTCTGGCATGAATTTACTTGTTATTGAACAAGCGGATGCTGCTGTTATTGCTGATTTAATGCTTGGTGGAGATGGGCTTAATGCCAATAAAGATATGTTAGATGAAATCCAGTTAAGTGCGGTACAAGAAGCAATGAACCAAATGATGGGTTCGGCAGCTACATCCATGTCCACCATTTTTAGCAAAAAAGTCGACATTTCACCTCCAAGTATTGATCTATTAGACTTTAATCATGGAGAAGGAACAGATAAGATTCCGGATGAAGATATTTTTGCGAAAATTTCCTTTCAAATCAAGATAGGAAATTTAATTGATTCTAATATTATGCAATTATTACAGCTTTCTTTTGCGAAAGATCTAGTAGAAGGATTATTAAATCCAGATATTAAAAAAGAAGACGTTTCAAATATTCCCGAAGTCGATTATAATTCAGTATATGAGCCAAAAGAACCGATGCAAGAGTCACGTACAACAAATAATTATCAGCAGGTTTCTAACGAAATGCCTAATAATAATCATGTCCATTATGCCAATGTAAGTGCTAATCAGACCAACGTGAATCATCAGCAGCAATATTTTGGCTCAGGATTTAATACACAAGGTCCTCCACCGAATGTGCAACCTGCAGGATTTTCTAGTTTTGAAACGCAACCACAAATGACGACTGAAACAAAAAATTTAGATATGTTGTTAGATATTCCTTTACAAGTAACGGTTGAGCTTGGAAGAACGAAAAGATCCGTTAAAGAAATATTAGAGCTTTCTTCAGGGTCCATTATTGAATTGGACAAGTTAGCTGGAGAACCAGTGGATATTCTGGTAAATAATCGTTTGGTTGCACAAGGGGAAGTAGTGGTAATTGATGAGAATTTCGGTGTTCGTGTAACCGATATTGTTAGTCAAAAGGATCGATTAAAGAATTTAAAATAATTTTTGGGGGTATTGAGGAAAATGGCACAAAAAATACTAATTGTAGATGACGCTGCATTTATGCGAATGATGATCAAGGATATTCTATCAAAGAACGGATATGAAATCGTTGGAGAAGCTGCTGATGGCATGCAAGCAATTGAAAAATTTAAGGAAACACAACCAGATTTAGTAACAATGGATATTACCATGCCAGAAATGGATGGAATTACAGCATTAAAAGAAATCAAAAAAATGAACCCAAATGCGAAAGTTATTATGTGTTCAGCAATGGGACAACAAGCGATGGTTATTGATGCAATACAGGCTGGTGCGAAGGATTTTATTGTTAAGCCATTTCAGGCAGATCGTGTATTAGAAGCAATCAGTAAAACATTAGGCTAAAAATTAAAATAGAGGGTGCCGAATGTGAATAAAGCATATTTATTAATTCGTTGTTCACTACTCATCATTGTTCTGCTAGGCTTTGGAACGAAAGCCTATGCAGAACAAATTGATAAAAGTGTATATGATATTTTACATAATGAGGAATCGGAAGAGAATAAAAATCAAGAAGAGGCAAAAAAAGATACAACAGAAGAAAGTCCTAATGCAGAAGATCAAACAACGGATCAATCTGAATTACTGCTAGATGAACCAGATGCAGAGGAATCAGGTTCTATAGGCGTTACCATTTGGGATTTTATTAAAATGATCTTTGCGACCATATTTGTCATTTTCTTAATGTATTTTATTCTGCGATTTATCAATAAAAGAAATCACGGATATAAAAACTCACAAATTATTGAAAATATTGGTGGTACAGCATTAGGTTCCAATCGATCCATTCAATTAATAAAAGTAGGGAACCGATTATTAATCGTAGGTGTGGGAGATAGTATTCAATTAATTAAAGAGATTGACGATGAACAAGAGTATAAAGAAATATTAGAAGAATATAACCGAAAATTAGATCAGCTAGTACAACCAAGCGATATTGTGACAAAGGTGAAGAATATAGTAGCTTCAGGTCATTCTACATCGAAGACAAAAGATTCTTTTTCTATTCGTTTGTCAAAAGAACTAGAGCGAATATCAAGTGAACGTAAGGAAAAGATGGAAGTACTAGAGAAGAATAAGAAAGGAACGTCTGAAAAAAATGAATGAGTTTATGCAGTTGTTTAATAACAATGACCCAGGAAACGTCTCAACTTCTGTTCAATTGTTATTATTATTAACCGTCCTTTCTTTAGCACCTAGTATCATCATTTTACTAACTAGTTTTACGAGAATAGTGATTGTTCTTTCCTTTGTCAGAACGGCGCTTGCAACACAGCAAATGCCTCCTAACCAAGTAATCGTTGGGTTAGCTTTGTTTTTAACATTCTTTATTATGGCACCAACTTTTCAGGAAGTAAACGATAAGGCGTTGACCCCTTTATTTAATGAAGAAATAACATTAGAGGAAGCATATGATAACGCAGCATTACCATTTAAAGAATTTATGAGCAAGCATACGAGACAGAAAGATCTAGCCCTGTTTTTAAATTATTCGAATGCAGAAGCTCCTAAATCGATTGAGGATATCCCATTAACTACAATGGTTCCTGCTTTTGCAATTAGTGAATTAAAAACGGCCTTTCAAATTGGATTTATGATCTTTATCCCATTTTTAGTTATTGATATGGTTGTTGCAAGTATTCTGATGTCCATGGGGATGATGATGTTACCACCTGTTATGATTTCCTTGCCGTTTAAGATTCTATTATTCATTATGGTAGATGGTTGGTATTTAGTTGTAAAATCACTGTTAGAAAGTTTTTAAGAAGGTGAAAAAATGTCACAGGAAATGGTTATTTCCATTGCTGAGAAAGGTATACTTACCGTATTAATCGTCAGTGGTCCATTGTTAATTATTGCTTTAGCAGTTGGACTAATAATCAGTATTTTTCAAGCAACCACACAAATTCAAGAGCAGACTTTGGCTTTTGTACCTAAAATCGTAGCTGTTCTTGTTGGGCTTGTTTTCTTTGGATCATGGATGTTAAGTCACATGCTATCCTATACGAAAGATATATTTTCTAATCTAACAAGGTTTATTGGATAGAAGGATGATGGATGAACTTTTATCAAATTTCCCAGCATTCCTACTTATCGTTGTTCGGGTTACTTCGTTTTTTTTTATGTTGCCTTTATTTTCTTATCGGACGATTCCTACATCTTTTAAAGTAGGTTTAGGCTTTTTTTTATCTTTAATTATGTTTTGGGGAATGGATGTACCAACACTAACAATTGATTCAACCTACTATTTTCTTATTATGAAAGAGGCGATGGTAGGGCTGTTAATTGGATTTGTCGCATATATGCTGTTTTCTGCTATTCAAATTGCTGGTGGATTTATTGATTTTCAAATGGGATTTGCTATTGCAAATGTGATAGATCCACAAACTGGAACGCAAAGTCCTCTAACAGGTCAATATTTAAGCATTATTGCTATGTTCTTTTTGTTAGCAACTAATGGTCATCATTTATTGTTAGACGGCATCTTTTATAGCTATCAATTTATACCAATGGAACAGGCTTGGATTAACTTTGGAAACGGGAATTTGGCTGAATTTCTCCTTAAAACATTCAGCTTAATGTTTGCGATTGCTTTTCAGATGTCTATCCCAGTTGTCGGAAGCATTTTTCTAGTCGATGTGGGATTAGGAATTGTTGCGAGAACCGTACCACAATTAAATATCTTTGTTGTTGGTGTGCCGATTAAACTTATTGCAGGCTTAGTCATTCTCTTTATTGTTATGGGGGTACTTATGACTTCCGTATCTCATTTATTCTCGTCTATTTTAACAACGATGAAGGGAATGATGAACATAATAGGAGGTGTTGGTTAAATGAAACTCCTACCATTAAATCTTCAGTTTTTTGCAGGGGAAAAAACTGAAAAAGCTACTCCTAAGAAAAAACAAGATACAAGAAAAAAAGGACAAGTTGCAAAAAGTCAGGATGTTAATACAGCACTTGTTCTTTTAGTTGTTTTTGGTGTATTAAGCTTCACAGGAGGGTATCTTTTAGATGGATTAATGTCCATTCTCACCTTTACATTTAGTGACTTTACGAACATTAACTTGTCTGTGAATTATATGCAGACATTGTATTTGGACATTGTGAAGGAAGCAGCACTTCTATTAAGCCCTATTTTAATTGCAGCCCTTGTTGGGGGAGTAATCGCCAATTATATGCAAGTTGGTGTTTTATTCTCGCCAGAAGCAATTAAATTTAAATTAGAAAAAATAAATCCCATTTCTGGATTTAAGAGAATGTTTTCCCTTCGCTCAATTGTAGAGCTATTAAAGTCTTTGCTGAAAATTACAGTGATTGGCATCGTTGTTTTTTCTGTTCTATGGGGGAAAATGGATGAAATTCTTATTCTCTCCCATAAATCAATCGGTTCTATTGCCGTGACAATTGGCAAATTAACTGTGCAAATGGGACTTTACGCGTCCGTTGCGCTGTTAGTATTATCCTTAATGGACTATATGTATCAACGATATGATTATGAAAAAAATATTCGAATGTCAAAGCAAGACATTAAAGATGAATATAAAAACATGGAAGGGGACCCATTAGTAAAATCAAAAATAAAACAAAAGCAGAGAGAAATGGCGATGCACCGAATGATGCAAGATGTGCCTACTGCCGATGTAGTCATCACCAATCCAACTCATTATGCGATTTGTTTAAAATATGATGAGGAAAAGTATGACGCACCTTATGTTGTTGCGAAGGGGGTAGATTTTATTGCACAAAAAATTAAGTTAGTCGCAAAAGAAAATAATGTTGTGATGGTAGAAAATCGTCCCTTAGCACGTGCTATGTATAATCAAGTTGAGATAGGCGATTTAGTGCCAGAAGAATTTTATAAAGCTGTTGCGGAAATTCTTGCAGTCGTCTACCAAACTAGAGATAAATAACGCCTGAATTACTAGTAAATGAATTATTGTAAATAATAAGGAAACAAATGAGAGTTTTTTAAGGAGCGGAAGAAATGGCAAGGAAAGACTTAATCGTAGTGATAGGAGTAATTCTCATTATTGCAATGTTGATTATTCCATTTCCAACTTGGTTATTAAGTGTTCTTATACTACTTAATATTACGTTGGCACTACTCATCTTATTATTAACTATGAATATGAGTGAAGCTCTCGAATTCTCTATTTTCCCTTCCCTTTTGTTATTAACAACCCTTTTTCGCCTAGGGCTTAACGTATCCACCACTAGATCCATTTTATCAACAGGGGATGCAGGTGGGGTAGTACATACCTTTGGAACCTTCGTTATTGGCGGGAATATCGTTGTTGGGTTAGTGGTGTTTTTAATTCTTGTCATCATACAATTTGTGGTTATTACGAAAGGTTCAGAACGTGTATCAGAAGTTGCTGCACGTTTTACATTAGATGCAATGCCTGGTAAGCAAATGAGTATTGATGCTGATTTAAATGCAGGAATAATTTCCGAACAAGAAGCGAGACAACGTCGTGAAAAAGTAAGTAGAGAAGCTGATTTTTATGGTTCGATGGATGGTGCCAGTAAGTTTGTTAAAGGGGATGCCATTGCAGGTATTATTATTGTTTTTATTAACTTGATTTTTGGAATTGTAATCGGGATGACCCAGCTTGGAATGGTAGCCGGAGATGCTGCCCAGCATTTTTCTTTACTATCAGTAGGGGACGGAATTGTCAGCCAAATACCTGCACTATTAATTTCTACTGCAACAGGTATCGTGGTAACAAGAGCTGCTTCTGAAGGAAATCTAGGTTCTGATATTACATCACAGCTAATGGCTTATCCGAAAATGCTGTATGTTGCAGGCGGAACGATTTTTCTCTTAGGATTATTTACACCAATTGATGATTTTTTAACGATTCCTATTGCAGGTCTTCTTATCTTTGGCGCCTATTACTTATCGAAAAAGCCAAAGCCTGATTTAGAACATATGCAGGAAATGGAGGAAGAGATACAGACAGATGAGCTGAAGAGTCCAGAAAGTGTAGTTAGTTTATTAAATGTTGATCCGATTGAGTTTGAGTTTGGATATGGTCTCATTCCACTTGCAGATGCCAATCAAGGAGGAGACCTGTTAGATCGAGTTGTTATGATTAGAAGACAACTAGCCATAGAATTAGGACTGGTTATTCCTGTTGTACGGATAAGAGATAATATTCAATTACAACCAAATGAATATCGGTTAAAAATAAAAGGGAATGAGAGAGCGCGCGGAGAGCTATTACTGGATCATTATTTAGCGATGAGTCCAGGAATGGATGATGATGCTATTGAAGGAATTGATACTATTGAGCCATCTTTTGGGCTGCCAGCTAAATGGATTACGGAAAGTACAAAGGAACAGGCGGAAATATTCGGATATACAGTAGTGGATCCACCATCTGTCGTATCCACACATATTACTGAAGTTATTAAGGCAAATGCCTATGAATTATTAGGTAGACAAGAGACAAAGCAATTAGTTGACCATGTGAAGGAAAGCTATCCTATTTTAATTGAGGAAGTGACACCTAGTCCTTTATCTATTGGAGAAATCCAAAAGGTTCTCGCAAAATTACTAAGAGAAAACGTCTCTATCCGTAATTTGCCAGTGATTTTTGAAACATTAGCTGATTTTGGGAAAATGACGTCTGATACAGATTTACTGGTCGAGTATGTAAGACAATCATTAGCGCGTCAAATAACCAATCAATACTCAAATCAAACTGATTCACTAAAGGTTGTAACTTTGTCAGGAAAAGTGGAAAAACTAATAGTGGACAATATTCAACAAACAGAACATGGAAACTTTTTGGCGCTGGATCCAAGTATTTCCCAATCCATTTTAGAAAGCATTGCAGGACAAATTGAGCAACTATCTGTTATGGAGCAGATGCCAATTCTTTTATGCTCGCCAGCAGCAAGAATGTATGTAAGACAATTGACAGAACGCTATTTTCCACAAGTTCCAGTATTATCGTACAATGAATTAGAAGCAAATGTGGAAGTTCAAAGTGTGGGAGTTGTGAATATCGAATGAAAATACAAAAATATATAGCACGGGATATGCCAGAAGCTATGAAAAGAATTCGAGCAGAATTAGGAAACGATGCCGTCATTCTTCATTCTAAAGTGATTTATACAGGAGGATTCTTAGGTCTTTTTAAAAAAAGAAATATTGAAGTTCTAGCTGCAATTGATCCAAGTATTTCGGATATGCCTGGCCCGCAGCAGAAACAGACTAAGAAATACGAAGTGCGGAACCCAATATTAATAAAAGAACCACCATCTCATACGAAATCAGTTGATCATGCTAGTATGTCGCGTTCGATGGAAGAAAAAAGAGTTTCTGATTTTCCGGATATAGTAAAGCAACTCGATGAAATTAATCAACATGTACAAGCATTTGGAGACTTCAGCAGCAACGTCTCCTTCTCCATTCCTACTCCAATAAAAAAAGTAGTGAAACAGTTAGATAAACATGAAATTGATAAAACGATTACAAACAGAATGGTCAAAGAGCTTGTGGCAAAATGGTATGCAGCCGGGGAAAATGTACAAGACACCGATGTTTTTAAATGGATACAACAGCTTCTTTTGACGGAGATTTCCTCCTATTCCTTTGGGGAAATCTCTTTATCAAAAAAATATATTAATGTAATTGGTCCTACGGGTGTAGGGAAAACAACCACTTTAGCAAAAATAGCAGCCAATATTATTCTAAAGCAACAAAAAACGGTAGGTTTTATTACAACAGATACATACAGAATTGGAGCGATTGAACAGCTAAAAACATATGCAACTATTTTAGATGTTCCGCTTGAGGTTTGCTATTCAATGGAAGATTTTGAAAATGCAACAAAAAAACTAGAAAATTGCGATATTATTTTAATTGATACGGCAGGTAGAAATTTCCGAAATAAAAAATATGTTGAAGATTTGATGCAAGTGGTCGATTATAAAAGAGAAATGGAAACGTTGCTTGTTCTTTCGTTGACGGCAAAGCAGAAGGATTTAGAAGAGATATATCGACAATTTTCAGCAATTGAAATCGACTCATTTGTTTTTACAAAATTAGATGAGACGTCTTCTTATGGAGCAATGATCAATTTAATCGTTTCATGCAAAAAGGGTGTTGCCTATATTACGACAGGGCAGAATGTTCCTGACGATATTATCCCAGCAACGCCAATAGAGCTGGTAAATAAAATAATTGAGGTAGATTAGGTATGACAGATCAGGCTTCGATCTTAAGAAAAAAAATTGAACAATTGAATTCGAATCGTAAAAATCAGAGCAATCACAAAACGTTAGCAATTATAAGTGGAAAAGGTGGCGTTGGGAAATCAAATTTTTCTCTAAATTTTGCCCTAACGTTACAAAAACGGGGCTACCGTACATTGCTGATTGATATGGATATAGGAATGGGCAATATTGATATTTTAATGGGAACCCAATCTCGTTTTACGATCGTTGATTTTTTTAGAAATAATATAGGATTTGAGCATATTATTACGAAGGGCTTTAAGGGATTAGATTATATTGCAGGTGGTTCTGGGCTTAGTGATTTTGTTGATATCGAGGATACGAAGCTAGATAGCTTCTTTCAGCATTTTCACGTCTTGTTGAGTCAATATGATTTTATCCTCCTTGATATGGGAGCAGGAATCAGTACTGATTCCTTAAAATTCATATTATCTGTCGATGATTGTATTGTCATCACTACACCGGAACCAACATCGATTACAGATGCCTATGCTGCGATGAAATTCATTCATACGAGGAATAATACCCTACCGTTGTACCTTGTCGTTAATCGAACAATCACGAAAAAAGATGGAGTGGAGACACTTCAAAAACTTCGCCAAGTGGTGAAACAATTTTTACATCGAGACCTCATAAACCTAGGCTATATTCCAGATGATCCGAATGTTGCACAGGCTGTAAGAAAACAAATTCCTTTCGTCTTTTTTAATGAAAAATCGGAAGCAGCTAAAGCTTTGCGCGAAATTGCCGATAGATATGGTAAACAACAGTTTACAGAATCTCATCCAGATAATAGACACTCTTTCGTGTCAAAATTAAAAAAGTTTTTGATTGAAAGGTAGTTGGGGGTTAAAGTGGAGAAAATAAAGGTTCTCGTTATTGACGATTCTGCATTTATGCGTAAGCTAATTACTGATTTTCTCTCTGAAGACACGAGAATAACCGTTATTGGTACCGCTAGAAATGGCGAGGATGGCATTAAAAAAATCAAGGAATTAGCTCCTGATGTGGTAACGCTTGATGTTGAGATGCCGGTCTTAGATGGATTAAGTGCTTTAAAGAGAATTATGAATGAACATCCTGTACCGGTTCTTATGCTTTCAAGTATAACGAAGGTAGGAGCGGAAAGTACCATTCAGGCAATGCAGGCAGGAGCAATTGATTTTATTACAAAGCCATCCGGATCTATTTCTCTAGATTTATATAAAGTAAAGCAGGAATTGATCGCGAAAGTAATTTTGGCAAGCAACATAAAGCCAAAAACATTAATAAATCTCTTCAATGAAGGAAAAAAGACTGTTGCTTCACAATCTTCTTATAGTAAAATGGAACCAAGTGAAGAGAAGAAAAAAATAGTACAAAAGATTGGTTTATCTGATAATTGGATGAAATCTATGAAAAAAGTAGTGGTTATTGGAACATCAACTGGTGGTCCAAGAGCATTGCAAAAAGTTTTAACTAATTTACCAAGTGATATAGAAGCGCCGATTTTAGTCGTTCAGCATATGCCAGCAGGATTTACCCGTTCGCTTGCAAATCGTCTTAATACATTATCGGGCATTACAGTAAAGGAGGCCGAGCATGGTGAGGTTATCCGTAATGGAGTTGCCTATATCGCTCCAGGTGGTCTGCATTTAAAGGTAAAGACAGTTGGTGTCCATACAGCAATTGAGTTAGACAAAGCAGCTCCTCTAAATGGCCATAGGCCATCGGTTGATGTAATGTTTGAGTCTGTTAGCGAATTGAAAGCCTATGCAAAAATCGCGGTTATTATGACAGGTATGGGTTCAGATGGTACGGAGGGTTTAAAGAAATTAGCAAGACAAGGCAATCTAAAAGCTATCGCTGAGTCACAAGAAACATGTATTGTTTTTGGAATGCCTAAAACAGCTATTGCCACGAATTATATAGATGATATTCAAAAGGTAGATCATATTGCTGAAACTATTATGAAATATGTATAACGTCAAGGGATGTGAAGTAAGGTGGAATTGAGTCAGTATTTAGAAGTTTTTATTGAAGAGAGTAAAGAACATTTACAAGCATGTAATGAACATCTATTAGAATTGGAAAAGGATCCTGAGAATTTACAAATAGTAAATGAGATTTTCCGTGCAGCACATACTTTAAAAGGGATGTCAGCAACAATGGGATATGAGGACTTAGCGAGTCTAACCCATCAAATGGAAAATGTACTCGATGCTATCAGAAATAAGAAAATTGTTTTTTCTCCAGAAATATTGGATGTCATTTTCTTAGCTGTTGATGATCTTGATGCGATGGTAGAGTCAATTGCTAGTGGTGGAGACGGAAAGAGAAATGTAGAGGAAGTTGTTGAAAAGCTTGTACAAATCGAAAAAGGTCAGCTATTAAATCAAAGGAATACAGCTAAGGTTGAAGTAGCCGCTACTGCTATAGAAAGAGAACCGTCTAGAGAAAATCAGTATGATCAATTTGAAACGACTGTATTACAACAATCAGCTGATCAAGGTTTTTTCACTTATGAAATTAACATTACCTTAAAAAGTGACTGTTTATTAAAAGCTGCAAGAGTATATATGATTTTTGAAGCATTAGAATCATTAGGAGAAGTCGTTAAATCGATTCCCACAGTAGATGAACTAGAGGAAGAAAAGTTTGACTATGACTTTATGGTAACCCTTATATCAAAAGAAGCAGCTAATAAAATTGAAACATCTATCATGAAAGTTTCAGAAGTAGATAAGGTAGAAGTAAGAGAGTTTTTTGCAACTAGTTATTCTGGTAAGCAAGCAGAGCAATCTACTACTGAAATGAAAGAGTTGGAAGAAGTACAGGAAGAAACGAAAAATACTCCTGTTACAAAAGAGGTTGCTCCTATAGAAAATAAACAATCAGAGAAACAAACGGCGACTAAAATATCGAATAAGACCATTCGTGTTAATATTGAGCGTTTAGATATTTTGATGAATCTATTTGAAGAACTCGTTATCGATAGAGGAAGATTAGAGCAAATATCTTCTAATCTGAAAGATCAAGAGCTTCATGAAACAGTGGAGAGAATGTCAAGAGTCACAGGAGACCTTCAAAATATTATTTTAAATATGCGAATGGTTCCTGTTGAGACAGTGTTTAATCGTTTCCCAAGAATGGTTAGACAGCTTGCCCGTGATTTAAATAAGAAAATTGATCTGCAAATTGTTGGCGCTGAAACCGAGCTCGATCGTACAGTAATTGATGAAATCGGCGATCCATTAGTCCATTTAATTCGCAATGCGCTTGACCATGGAGTGGAAACACCAGAAGTAAGAAGAGCAAATAATAAAAACGAAGAAGGTACAGTCGTTCTGCGTGCTTATCATAGCGGTAATCATGTTTTTATTGAGCTCGAAGATGATGGAGCAGGGATTAATAAAGAGAAGGTTCTTTCTAAAGCTATTAATAAAGGCATTGTTTCAAAAGAAACAGCTAAGACGTTAACAGATTCTCAAATTGCTGAACTTATTTTTGCATCTGGCTTTTCTACCGCAGACCAAATTTCTGATATTTCGGGACGTGGCGTAGGGCTTGATGTTGTAAAGAATACGATTGAATCTCTAGGTGGTTCGATCACAATCGAATCAGAGGAAGGGAAAGGATCGCTATTCTCTATCCAATTACCATTAACCTTATCGATTATTTCTGTTATGTTAGTAGAAATTCAAGCAGAAAAGTATGCAATTCCATTGTCATCGATTATTGAGACGGCCATCGTTAATAAAAAGGATGTTATGCATGCCCATAATCAGACAGTAATTGATTTCCGCGGCAAAGTGGTTCCGTTATTATTCTTAAAAGATATTTTTGATGTTCCATCAACAAAAGAGGAAAGTGACTATTATTCTGTTGTAATCGTACGAAAAGGGGAAAAACTAGCAGGTCTTGTTGTGGATGGATTTATAGGACAGCAAGAGGTTGTATTAAAGTCACTAGGCGCTTACCTTTCAAGTGCGTATGCAATATCTGGGGCAACTATTTTAGGTGATGGACAAGTAGCACTTATTATGGATTGTAATGCTTTAATTAAATAATTCTCTCAGATAGAACGATTTATGTGAGAAGTCTATGTAGCAAACGTATTAGCCTTTATAAGACGAGACCATGTCGACTGAAAAATGGAATGGTGAAAACATTACTTTATGCTATAAATGACACAAGCATTACTTCGGTGATGATATATAATCTTTCGCTTTAGTATACAGATAGGTTAATTTGAGAGGGATGAAAAAAATGAGCGATGCAGTTTCAACAGAAAAAAAATTAATTATATTTGAATTGAAAGGGAAGGAATATGCTATTTCTGTTAATGAAGTCATGTCCATTGAGAAGAATATGCATATTACTAGAATTCCAAATATCGCTCCTTTTGTTAAAGGTGTGATTAATTTAAGAGGAGTAGTTACTCCGATTATTGATTTACGACTTCGTTTTAATTTGGAAGAAATTCCTTATACAGAAAGCACAAGAATCATCATTATTATGTTAGAAGATATGGAAGTAGGTATTATTGTTGATTCAGCTAATGATGTAGTAGATGTCGATACCTCTTTATATGAGCCCGCACCAGAAACCATTAGTGGGGATGAGGTTGATTATATTAAAGGAGTAGTCAAGCTTGATAAACGTTTACTAATTCTCGTAGATTTAGAAAAAGTGTTTGACCGAACTATTTTAAGAAATTATTCCACTACTAAAAGCGATGAATAAGCATGGGATATATTAATGATATTGATTCAATAAAACTAGATGTATTAAGAGAAATCGGTAATATTGGGGCAGGACATGCTGCAACTTCTTTGTCAAAGCTTCTTAATAAAAAGATTGATATGAAGGTACCGGATGTTCAAATTGTAACATTCGATGAAATGATGGAAATGGCAGGAGGTGCTGATAATATTGTTGCAGGAGTTTTCTTAAGAATAGAGGGGGATGTTCCAGGAAGTATGTTCTTTATTCTTCCTATCGAGCAAGCTACTAAATTTGTCCAAGATATGATTGGAGATGCTTCTGTTAACTTAGCACCTCCATATGATGAGTTATCTATTTCAGCATTACAGGAATTAGGAAATATTTTATCTGGTTCCTATTTATCTTCCTTATCTGATTTCACACAGTTATCCTTATATCCATCCGTTCCAGCGCTTGCCATTGATATGGTTGGCGCGATTGTTACATATGGATTAGTCGAACATTCACGAGTAAGCGATTATGCAATCGTCATCAATACGGAATTAAATGGAGAAGATATTAAGCTATCTGATACTGTCAATGGCCATTTCTTTTTGTTGCCCGACCCCGACTCTTTTAGCACATTATTTCAGTCATTAGGAGTGAAAGATGGTGACTGAACAGATTACAGTGATAAAAGTAGGGATAGCTGATATGAATGTGGTGCAGTCTCCTAACACGATTCGAACCTCAGGGCTTGGCTCCTGTGTTGGGATTGTATTATATAGTCCAATGAAACCAATTGCTGGTTTAGCACATATCATGCTACCAGAAGCGTCAATTTCCAAGTCTGGAGCCGTAAATAAGGCTAAATTTGCAGATACTGCGATTATAGAATTAGTAGAGCGTTTAAAGAGATTAGGGGTAAAAAAAAATACGTTAATAGCCAAAATTGCTGGAGGGGCGCAAATGTTTCAGTTTAATGGAACAAGCGATATTATGAGAATTGGGCCCCGAAACGTCGAAGCAGTGAAGAATACACTGCAAGCATTAAGGATTAGAATAGTTAGCGAAGATGTAGGAGGGAATAGCGGAAGAACGATTGAATTTTCCCCATCTACCCATCAACTAACAATTCGTACGGTGAACAAAGGGATTCATATTATTTAAGTCGGACGAAAAGTACTTTGTTTAACGAACCAAATACGAGCGAAGAATAAGACTGTCTCTAATAAAAAGAATTCCTATCATATAGGTAATTCATTATTAAGAGCTAGTCTTTTTTTGCTGCATTTTTTAAAGGATCATTTAGAAAACTTTAGCAACCTGACATGTAGACTCATATGGGGATTAGCAAGAAGAATGAGATTCACTACTGATCTGATGTGGCTAAAAGAAACCCGATTATTTATAGGATTAAAACAAAATAAGTCTTTATACCTATTTTTAATGGCGATTTTAGAAAGCATAGATAAAAAATCATGTCTTCTGCTAAAATCAATAGTGAAATATATACATAATAAGGGACTGGGTGTATCCTACTTATAATTCTTATTTTTTTGCTGAATGGATAGGAATGTAAATGATAAAAATAAAGGAAGCACGAATGGAGAAAATGGGACATCCCATTGTATTAATCCCACCCTTAAACTTCAGTAAGACTCTCACCTCAAGCTTTGGAGAATACAAGGAAGATAGGTGGGAGATCAACTGTTCGTAAAGGTCCGAATGGTTCAACTAACCATCAGTGAGAGATGAAGGACCCCTCTACTGATGGGAAGGTTCACTTTATTAAATTGGCTTGATAAATGTAGTTTTCTTGCAGAAAAAGGGGAAATAGAAAATGAAAGTATCTATCTCTTTTTTTCTAATTTTACTTGTATAAACAGAAAAGTTTTAATGCGAATGTTATGTTCATTGTTTTTTAGAGGAGGGTATTTAATGGCCAATGAGTCAACAACAGAAGAAAAGCAAGCATGGGAAATATGGATTAGTTCGAGAGATCAAGAAGCGGGCAATCAATTAATAAAGAAGTATATGCCATTAGTGAGCTTTCATGTGCAAAGAATATCAATAGGATTACCAAAAAGTGTGTCCCGAGATGAATTAACGAGCCTCGGGATGATGGGTTTATATGATGCTTTGCAACGATTTGATCCAAATAGAGATTTAAAGTTTGATACATATGCATCTTTTCGGATTAGAGGAAGTATTATTGATGGCCTTCGGAAAGAAGATTGGTTATCAAGGGGGACAAGGGAAAAGTCCAAAAAAATCGAGGCTGCAATTGAAAAGCTTGAACAAAAATTAATGAGGAATGTCACTGCACAGGAAGTTGCCAATGAATTAGGTACAAGTGTCGAAGAAGTGTGCAGTACGATGAATGAACACTTTTTTGCTAATGTGTTATCCATTGATGAGCAAATGAATGAGGGCGAAGAGAAAGAGGCACAAAGTTTTTCGATTCGAGATGATAAAACCATTATTCCAGAGGAAAAAGTTATAAAGGATGAATTAGTGCAAGAAATGGCAGGGAAAATTCAGGAGCTTAATGATAAAGAACAGCTTGTAATTAGTTTGTTTTATAAAGAGGAATTAACGTTAACTGAAATTGGACAAGTAATGAATTTATCTACCTCGAGAATATCGCAGATTCATTCAAAAGCTATTTTTAAATTAAGGCATTCTTTAGAAAAAGTAATCTAATGAAATGGGTGAACGCATATGAGTTTGAAGGCGATAGAAATGCAAGTTGCCCTACCAAGAACTTATGATGCAGGCAAGCTTCAGGAACAACAGGATCAGAAACATCAGCAAATGTATTCATTCGCTGCTCAAGAAGCAGGAAAAGAAGAAGAAAGAAAAAGAACAATGGTTATAAAGGGAGAAGGAGAGGGTAAAGTCAATTCTAATAAAAAGAGGGATAAACACCTTCATGAACAAACAGGGAGTGAAGGGGAGAAGGAGTCTGACGAAATAGAGAGAAGAAACACGATACACCCATATAAAGGACAAAGTATCGACTTTAGTGGATAGAGGGATGAAATGGTTAACTTTTTACTTTTTTTAAGCATCACATTAAATTTAATCGCTATACTTAGTATTGTAATTTTATATCTTAGGCAAAATCGGTTTGTCGACATAGAAAAAGAGCAGAAAAAGAATATAGAGGAAATGGAAGAAGTAATTTCTACCTTTATAACGGAAATTAAAGAGGAAAATGAACAGTTTTTAGACAAGCTTTATTCCTTTCAACCCAAAGAGATGAAACAGGAAAGGATAGAGGAAGAAGGGATGGATGTTGATTCGGCAAGTGTTGAATTTAAGCCGAAAGATTTGAAAGGGAATAAAGCCATGCTAAATGTATATAAAAAAGCTGCTCCTTCTGTACGAGAAAAAAATAAAAAAGAAGATCGACTGGAGAAGGAAGATGTGGATGAGCTGTTGAATTTAATTTTGCCACCAGAGAAAGAGCAGAAGGAAAAATCGATTGTTGAAATAGCCTCTGAGATGCAAGCAGAAGGAAAAAGCATGGAAGAAATAGCGAAAGCATTAAATAAAGGGAAGACTGAAATGGAGCTACTCCTTAAATTTAGACAAAATTCGTAAATATACTTGATTGTGCACAGTACATATGCTATATTAACAAATGGTGTTAATACACACGCTTTTGGATTTAATCAATGGTGCTGTATTACTTACAGTTTTGATTAAAAATGAAAAAAGCGGAGGAAATCAAAACCATTAGGAGGAAAAAAACATGTCAGTTATTTCAATGAAACAATTACTTGAAGCTGGTGTACATTTCGGTCACCAAACTCGCCGTTGGAACCCTAAAATGAAAAAATATATTTTCACAGAGCGTAACGGCATCTACATCATCGACCTTCAAAAAACAGTTAAAAAGGTTGAGGAAGCTTATAACTATGTGAAAGAATTAGCTGGAAACGGCGGTACAGTTCTTTTCGTTGGTACGAAAAAGCAAGCACAAGATTCAGTTAAAGAGGAAGCTATCCGTTCTGGTCAATACTATGTAAACCAACGCTGGTTAGGTGGAACTTTAACTAACTTTGAAACTATCCAAAAACGTATTACTCGTCTTAAAGATATCGAAAGAATGTCTGAAGATGGTACATTTGAAGTACTTCCTAAAAAAGAAGTAGTTCAATTAAACAAAGAGCTTGAGCGTTTAGAAAAATTCTTAGGCGGAATTAAAGATATGAAAAAAATTCCGGACTGCTTATTCATCGTAGATCCACGCAAAGAACGTATTGCAGTTGCAGAAGCTCATAAATTAAATATTCCAATCGTTGGTATTGTTGATACTAACTGTGATCCAGACGAAATTGATGTTGTTATTCCTGCGAATGATGATGCAATCCGTGCTGTTAAATTATTAACTGCAAAAATGGCAGATGCTATTCTTGAAGCTAAACAAGGCGAAGAAGTAACTTCTGCTTAAATTAGAACTGAATGACTTGTTATACGAAATAGTTTAGGGTCAATGGATAAACTTAATGGATAATAAGTATTTGTTTAGGGACTTGTGGAAAAGGTGATAAAGAGCATCCCTCTTATCACCTTTTTTTCAAGCATCCTGCTTAAAAGTGAAATAAAATGGTTAAAAAAATAATACATAAACCTTAAGGAGGCTAATTACTATGGCTGTTACAGCTCAAATGGTAAAAGAACTACGTGAAAAAACTGGTGCTGGAATGATGGATTGTAAAAAAGCACTTACTGAAACGAATGGAGATTTAGATAAAGCGATTGACTTCTTACGTGAAAAAGGTATTGCAAGTGCTGCTAAGAAAGCGGACCGTGTAGCTGCTGAAGGTTCAACTTATATCGCTGTAGAAGGTAATGAAGCAGTGATTCTTGAAGTAAACTCTGAAACTGATTTCGTTGCAAAAAACGAAGGTTTCCAAAACTTAATAAAAGAACTTGCAGCACATTTATTAGCAAGTAAGCCTGCAACCGTAGAAGAAGCACATGCTTCAAATATTACGGAAGGTGCAACAGTTGAAGCTCATATCAATGCAGCAATCGCTAAAATTGGTGAAAAATTATCTCTACGTCGTTTTGAAATCAAAACAAAAACAGATAATGATTCATTTGGTGCTTACCTTCATATGGGCGGACGCATTGGTGTTCTTACTGTATTAGAAGGAACTACTGATGATTCTGCAGCTAAAGATGTAGCAATGCACATTGCAGCATTGAATCCTAAATATGTATCTCGTGACCAAGTTTCTCAAGAAGAAGTGGCACATGAGAAAGAAGTATTAACACAACAAGCTCTTAATGAAGGAAAACCAGCTAAAATCGTTGAGAAAATGGTTGAAGGCCGCTTAAGTAAATATTTTGAAGATGTATGTGCACTTGATCAAACATTTGTTAAAAACCCAGACCAAAAGGTTCGTCAATTTGTAGAATCTAAGGGTGCTACTTTACGTGAATTCGTTCGTTACGAAGTTGGAGAAGGAATCGAAAAACGTGAAGATAACTTTGCTGAAGAAGTTATGAACCAAGTAAATAAGAAATAATGAATGAGCGATTAATTGTTTTCATAGGGGGCACCATGGTGTTCCCTATTTTTCAAAATATTACATATTAAGCGGAGGTTTCCATGAGTAGTAATCCAAAATATAAACGTGTTGTTCTGAAATTAAGTGGCGAAGCATTAGCTGGTGAAGCTGGTTTTGGCATCAATCCAAGCGTCATCAAAAACGTAGCGCAGCAAGTGAAGGAAGTTGCAGATCTTGGTGTAGAAGCGGCTGTAGTAGTTGGCGGCGGAAATATTTGGCGCGGTAAAATCGGGGAAGAAATGGGAATGGACCGTGCAAACGCTGATTACATGGGAATGCTTGCTACTGTAATGAATTCATTGGCACTTCAAGATAGTTTGGAGCAAATGGGCATTGAAACACGTGTGCAATCTTCTATTGAAATGAGACAGGTAGCAGAGCCTTATATTAGAAGACGTGCAATTCGACATCTTGAGAAGAAACGTGTTGTGATTTTTGCAGCAGGAACTGGAAACCCTTATTTCTCAACAGATACAACAGCTGCCCTAAGAGCTGCTGAAATAGAAGCAGACGTTATTTTAATGGCGAAAAATAATGTGGATGGCGTATATTCAGCAGATCCGAAAGTGGATAAAACGGCAACGAAATATGAAGAGCTTTCTTATTTTGATGTTATTAAAGACGGTCTTGCAGTAATGGATTCAACTGCTTCATCATTATGTATGGACAATGACATTCCGTTAATCGTATTCTCTATTATGGAAAACGGCAATATTAAGAGAGCGGTAATGGGTGAAACAATTGGAACAATCGTGAGGGGGAAAAATAATGCCTAAACAAGTTATCGCTAATACAAAGGAAAAAATGAATAAAGCGATTCAAAGTTATTCACGTGAGCTTGCAAGTATTCGTGCAGGTAGAGCTAATGCATCCTTATTAGACCGAATCACAGTAGATTATTATGGTTCGCCAACACCAATCAATCAAATTGCTGGTATCAGTGTTCCAGAAGCTAGATTGCTTGTTATTCAACCGTATGATAAAACGATTCTTGGGGATATTGAAAAAGCAATTCTTAAATCTGATATTGGTTTAAATCCTTCAAATGATGGTAGTGTTATCCGTCTTTCTATTCCAATGCTAACAGAAGAGCGTCGTAAGGAATTAGTGAAGAACGTGAAAAAAGAATCCGAAGAAGCGAAAATTGCTATTCGTAATATTCGCCGAGACGGCAACGATGATTTGAAGAAATTAGAGAAAAACGGAGATATCACAGAAGATGCACTTCGTGGCTTTAATGATGATATCCAAAAATTAACGGATGAATTCATTAGTAAAATTGATGCGTTAACGAAAGAGAAAGAAAAAGAAATTTTAGAAGTATAACACTGCAAAGTAATAAGGTGTATTCTAATGTTAAAGATTCTTTAGTTGATTCTAGTAGCAATGGACACTTGACTCCTGCGGGAGGAGAGGGAAGTGGGAGAATCCCGCAAGCTATAATAAACCAAGGAGTCGCCCCTCCTGTTCCTCTCCCCAAAAAAGCAAGCGTCTGGAGCGGAAATCAACGAGCTTCGTTTATATGTTGATAAAACCCTCTACTTTATAGGGGGTTTTTTTCTTCATCAAATTCGTAGTGCTCTTTCTTAAAGATTGCATTTTGTCTATTATAAGCGAGTTGCTTGCTGCAGAAAAAAGGGGAATAACTTCTGTGGCTCGAGAATAGTGACAAGCCGCTTACTGGAATTAACTAATTGAAAAAGGATCGAATATTATCCAAAATATTAATCTTTGTTCAAAAATAGCCAAAACTAGCTAGTTTTTTAATTCTTAGTTGCTTAAGCTGACTATTTTCCTATAATATAGAAAGGGAACTTATTGTGTTATCCTATTAGAAGGATAAGATAGGTTTATTGGACACGAAGAATTTAATAGAAAAGTCGATCCTTGTATTCATGCAATATCGTTATCATGATGATTATCTAAATCATAATCGTTTAGTAGAGAATATAAACAGATACAGTTGAAAGCATATACTGTATACATATAATCACTGTTAATAGTAAGATACGAAAGGGATCTATTTTGGAGGAGCTATTTTATGTTTAACAAAATAAGGTTATGGAAGAAGAAACCAGTTTCTTCTAATTTCCAAGACCGTATATCTGCATTAAAAATGCGAAAGATTCCAGAGCATGTTGCGATTATCATGGATGGTAATGGGCGATGGGCAAAAAAAAGAAAATTGCCTAGAATTGCTGGACATCACGAGGGAATGAAATGCGTTAAGCGGATTACAACCATCGCAAACGATCTTGGAATTAAAGTGTTAACTCTATATGCCTTTTCAACAGAAAATTGGAAAAGGCCGAAATCGGAAGTTGATTATATATTGTCCCTTCCAGAACAATTTCTTGGTACATTTTTGCCGGAATTAATAGAGAAAAATGTTCGTGTAACAGCGATTGGTTATACAGTCGGATTGCCAGAGTCTACACTTAATGCCTTAAATCGTGCTGTGGAACAAACAAAGCATAATACTGGTCTTCAATTAAACTTTGCCTTAAATTATGGTTCTCGAGCCGAAATCATAGACGCTGTTAAAGGTGTTGTGAAAGATAGTCAATCGGGGAAAATAGAGATAGACAATTTAACAGAAGAAATGTTTGCCTCTTATTTAATGACAGGAGAGATAATAGAGCCTGATTTATTAATTCGTACAAGTGGGGAAATAAGAATAAGCAATTTTATGCTATGGCAAATAGCTTATTCAGAACTTTATTTTACAGAAGTCTTATGGCCAGATTTTAGTGGACAACATTTAATAGAAGCAATCGAAGAATTTCAAAACAGACAACGCCGTTTTGGCGGTGTCTGAAGAGAGTTGGTTTAGAGATGAAGCAAAGAATAATTACAGCAATTATTGCAATAGCCGTATTTTTGCCGTTCGTTTTAATAGGAAAGCTACCATTAGTACTTTTTACTTTTCTGCTAGTCGGAATAGGCGTATTTGAAATGTTTCGGATGAGAAAAATCCCTTTTCTTTCTATTCCGGGAATCATTTCTTTAATTACTGTATGGATGATTGTGCTACCTAACCATTATTTAACTTCCTTAAATATGACAAAATTAGAAATGGGATTAATCGCTGTTTTGTTGTATTTAACGTATATGGTTTTTTCTAAAAATAAATTTACATTTGATGATGTCGCATTTTCCATATTGGCTGTTATTTACATAGGAATAGGATTTCATTTCTTTATTGAAATTAGAGAAACGCATTTAGCGTATCTTATTTATTCGTTATTTATTATTTGGGCAACAGACTCTGGTGCTTACTTTATAGGCAGAGCTATTGGGAAGCGGAAATTATGGCCAGAAATAAGTCCAAATAAAACAGTCGAAGGATTTGTTGGAGGGATTATCAGTGCTTTAGTGGTAGGAGTTCTATTTAGTGTATTTGGCTACATAGAATGGTCTATAGGCTTTGCTTTTACTACCATTATCTTATCTATTTTTGGACAAATTGGAGATTTAACAGAATCAGCGTTAAAGAGACATTATGATGTGAAGGATTCTGGTAGATTATTACCAGGACACGGTGGGATTCTGGATCGATTTGATAGCCTTATTTTTGTCTGGCCACTGCTTTATTTTATCTTTGAACGATTTCTTGATTTAATTTAAAATAAAAGGTAGGAAATAATGGGTGTAGGAGTGAGGTAGTGAAGTATATTAGTTTGCTTGGGGCGACTGGATCGATTGGAACACAAACTTTAGATGTTATTAAAAATCATCCTGATATGTTTCAATTAGTTGCCTTTTCATCAGGAAGAAATATAGAACTTACAAAAAAGATTATCGAAGAATTTAGACCATCCCTTGTTTCTGTTGCAGAAAAAAGCAATTATGAGCAATTAAAACAAATCTTTCCGACCGTTCATTTTAGCTATGGAATGGAAGGGCTGATTGAAGTGGCTGTCTTTGACAAAGCGGATATACTAGTCAATGCAGTAATTGGAAGTGTTGGACTACATCCAACGCTACAAGCAATTGAAGCAAAAAAGGTTATAGCGATTGCAAATAAGGAGACATTAGTTACAGCAGGGCATATTGTGATGGAAGCTGCTGCAAAATTTAATGTACCTGTTTTGCCAGTTGATAGTGAGCATTCGGCTATTTTTCAATGTTTACAAGGGGAAAATCAAAAGAATATTGAGCGCCTAATCATTACAGCCTCGGGAGGAAGCTTCCGAGATCTTAGCAGAACAGATTTAGAGCAAGTAACAGTAGAAGATGCTTTGAATCATCCAAACTGGTCAATGGGTGCAAAAATTACGATTGATTCTGCGACAATGATGAATAAAGGGTTGGAAGTAATTGAAGCACACTGGTTATTTGGACTTCCATATGAGAAAATAGATGTATTATTACATAAAGAAAGTATCATTCATTCCATGGTAGAATTTCATGATAGCAGTGTGATAGCTCAATTAGGGACACCAGATATGCGAATACCAATCCAATATGCACTTTCCTATCCTGAGCGCCTTTCTATAGCGAATGGGAAACGATTGGATTTAACTGCTATTGGGAAATTGCATTTTCAGCAAATGGATATGGAGAGATTTAAATGTCTTCATTTTGCATATGAGGCCGGGAAAGCAGGCGGCACATTGCCAACAGTATTAAATGCAGCAAATGAAGTGGCGGTTCAAAAGTTCTTAAATAACGAAATTAGCTTTCTGCAAATTGAAGACTTAATCGAAAAAGCACTAAATAGTCATCAGAATATACTAAACCCTAGTTTTGAAGTGATCCAAGAGGTTGACTTAGAAACAAGAAAAAGAGTAAGCACACTTCTATAAAAAGGTGGTTAAATTTTGTATACAGTTATAGCTTTTATCATCATTTTTGGTGCGTTAGTATTTTTTCACGAATTAGGGCATTTCGTATTAGCTAAGCGTGCAGGTATTTTATGTCGTGAATTTGCAATTGGAATGGGACCTAAAATTCTTTCATTGAAAAAGGGAGAAACCGTTTATACCATTCGTCTTCTACCAATTGGAGGCTATGTCCGTATGGCAGGGGAAGATCCTGAGATGGTCGATATTAAACCTGGTCATCGAATCGGTTTAATCCTAAATGAAAAAGAAGAAGTAACCAAAATCATTATTAATAATAAAGAAAAGTATCCAAATGCCCGTGTCATTAATGTAGAAGATGCTGATTTAGAACATAAGCTTTTTATTAAAGGCTATGTAGAGGATGACATGGAGGAAAACCTTCTTGTTTTCCCTATTAAAAAAGACGCTGTCTTCGTTGAAAATGGCGTTGAGACACAGATTGCGCCATATGACCGTCAATTTGCAAGTAAGTCATTAGGACAACGAACGCTTGCTATTTTTGCAGGTCCTGCGATGAACTTTGTATTAGCTTTCCTTATTTTTATCGTTATAGCTTTATTACAAGGGATTCCTTCGAATGAAGCTAAGCTTGGAAAGTTAACAGATGATGGGGTGGCAATTAGTGCTGGGTTACACGAAGGCGATAATGTAATAAGTATTGATGGTCAATCGGTTGGATCATGGAAAGAGGTTGTCTCTATTATTCAAAAGAGTCCTGGGGAAAACCTAGAATTTCTAATTGATCGTAATGGACAAGAGATAGCGATTGATGTTACACCGAAGGAAACAGAAGTAGATGGGAAAACGATTGGGCTAGTTGGTGTATACAGCCCAATGGAGAAATCCCCATTAAAATCTATTCAATTTGGAGCAACACAGACCTATACATGGACAAAAGATATTATTGGCGCAGTTGGAAAACTAGTAACTGGCCAATTCTCGATTGATGCATTAGGTGGTCCTGTAGCTATTTATCAATCAACAGATACTGTTGCTCAATCAGGTGTCTATTCCTTAATGAATTGGGCGGCTGTCCTAAGCATTAACTTAGGAATTATGAATCTACTGCCATTGCCGGCATTAGATGGTGGGCGGCTACTGTTCTTTGCAATTGAAGCAGTTCGTGGAAAACCAATTGATCGACAAAAAGAAGGTTTAGTCCATTTTATTGGATTCGCCTTACTTATGCTATTAATGATTGTCGTTACTTGGAATGATATCCAACGATTTTTTATACAGTAGGGTACTTTTTCATTCCTCTTTTAAAAAGGGGAATGTTGTTTTGTGGGGAAAAGTTTTTTGTACCTGCTGTAACAACAATAATAAATATATAAAAATATTAGAGGTGCAATCATAGATGAAGCAAAGTAGAATGTTAATTCCAACATTAAAAGAAATACCGGCAGATGCAGATATTAAAAGCCATCAGTTATTATTAAGAGCAGGGTTTATTAGACAAAATGCAAGTGGAATCTATTCCTATCTACCATTAGCAAACAAAGTAATAAAGAAAATTGAACAAATAATTCGGGAAGAAATGGATGCAGCAGGAGGGGTAGAATTACTAATGCCTGCTTTGCAACATGCGGAATTATGGCAAGAATCTGGTAGATGGTTTACTTACGGACCAGAATTAATGCGTCTAAAAGATCGTAATAACCGGGAATTTGCATTAGGTGCAACCCATGAAGAAGTAATCACAAGCTTAGTTCGTGATGAAGTAAAATCCTATAAGCGTCTACCACTTACGCTTTATCAAATCCAAACGAAATTTAGAGACGAGAAAAGACCACGTTTTGGTATTTTACGCGGTAGAGAGTTTATAATGAAGGACGCCTATAGTTTCCATTCATCTCATGAAAGCTTAGGAGAGGTTTATGATGCTATTTTCCAAGCATATTGCAATATTTTCGAGCGTTGCGGTTTAAACTATCGTGCAGTTATCGCAGATAGTGGTGCGATGGGTGGAAAGGATACCCATGAATTTATGGTGTTATCTGATGTTGGAGAAGATACTATTGCGTATTCAACAGAATCCAATTATGCTGCAAATATTGAAATGGCGCCTGTTGTTAACTCCTACGAAAAATCGGACGAGCCTGCAAAAGAATTAGATAAAGTAGAAACAAAAGAGCAAAAATCGATTGAAGAAGTGTCTGCTTTCTTAAACGTAGCAGCAGATAAATGCATCAAATCTCTATTGTTTAAAGTAGATGAAAAATTTGTTCTAGTATTAGTTCGTGGCGACCATGAAGTAAACGACATTAAGGTGAAAAACTTATTAGAGGCAAATGTGGTAGAATTGGCAGATCACGCTGATACAGAAAAAGTATTAGGAAGCAAGATTGGCTCACTAGGACCTATAAACGTAAAAGATGTAGAAGTAATTGCAGATCACGCTGTGAAAGCAATTGTTAATGGAGTTTGCGGGGCAAATGAAGAGCATTTCCACTATGTGAATGTGAATCCTGATCGTGATTTTGCTGTCAATCAATATGCAGATATTCGTTTTATTCAAGAAGGTGACCTTTCACCAGATGGAAAAGGGACGATTACGTTTGCTAAAGGGATTGAAGTAGGTCATGTCTTTAAGCTTGGTACTCGTTATAGTGAAGCAATGGGTGCAACCTATTTAGATGAAAACGGCAGAGGTCAAGCACTTATTATGGGTTGCTATGGAATTGGTGTATCAAGAACGATGGCAGCAATTGTGGAGCAATTTAATGATGACAGAGGAATTGTATGGCCAAATGCTGTAGCACCATTCGATGTGCATTTAATTACTGTCAATACAAAAGACGAAGCACAAAATGAATTAACAGATAAATTATATGCTTCATTAAAAGCAAATCGTTTTGATGTACTAGTCGATGACCGTGCAGAGCGTGCTGGTGTGAAATTTGCTGACTCTGATTTAATTGGTTTACCAATTCGGATAACAGTTGGGAAAAAAGCAGCAGAAGGAATTGTAGAAGTGAAAGTAAGAAGTACAGGAGAAATGCTAGAAGTTCATGAAAGTGAACTGGCAGCTGCCATTCTTCGTTTAATACAAGTAAAGGAATAATTAAAAATAGATATACAAAAGATTTAGCAATTGGCTAAATCTTTTTCTTTTTGATGGTTTCGAAAACCCCTGGCTATGCCGGGGGTTCCGGAGAGCTTATAGCGAGGTAACAAAAAAACCTCCTTTCATGGTAGGATAAAGTTGGTTTCCCGACCACTTTATCTCACGCAAGAAGGAGGTATGCCCTTATGAAGGACATGAACAGTTTAGCACATACAACATGGAATTGTAAGTACCACATAGTCTTTGCCCCAAAATACAGAAGGCAAATTATATATGGCAAATACAAAAAGAGTATTGGACAAATCATAAGAGAGCTATGTGAAAGAAAAGGTGTTATCATACATGAAGCAAATGCCTGTCCGGATCATATCCATATGTTGGTTAGTATCCCATCAAAATTAAGTGTATCGCAGTTCATGGGTTACTTAAAAGGAAAAAGTAGCCTGATGATATTTGATCGACATGCGAATTTGAAATATCGCTATGGGAATCGGAAATTTTGGTGTCGTGGTTTCTACGTTGATACCGTGGGGAGAAATAAGAAACAAATACAAGAATATATAAGAAATCAGCTGAAAGAAGATTATATGGCTGATCAGCTAACGTTGTTCGAAGAATTCGATCCGTTCACGGGTGAGAAAAATCGGAAGTAAATAAAGAAATTCTTTAGAATTGGTGAGTGAATGTGGTGCAGAAGGGAAACCTTTTCAGTGGGCCTTTAAGGCCGAGGCCGGTAAGAGAGGCTTTTAGCCGCAGAGCAAACCACCAGTTCACACTGGTGGTTTTGATTTGTAGATAAGATTGTATGCTAAACTGCATTAAGTAAAAGAACAGATTTTCTGTGCTATAATAATTTTTATAGAATTTAGCAAGATTGGAAGGAGCGACATAAATGAGTGATATACAGGGGAAAGTGGATCGTTTCCAGATTTTGTTGCAGCAATTGCAATTAACAGACGATCAATATATTTCCCATTTTCGCAACGCCAGCATTGAAAAAATTGTTGTCGAAAAGCGGTCCAAAAAATGGCATTTTCATTTTTTATTTGACGATATCATTCCATTTCAAGTCTATCAATTATTTACTGCAAAGTTAAGAAGTAGCTTTTCGCATATTGCTACTATTACGTATGATATTCGAGTAAGAAATGGAATTGTCACAGACGTTTTAATTCGTGACTATTGGTCTGCGTGTATTGAGGAAATGCAAGGAATTTCTCCACCGCTATTAAAATTATTAAATGAGCAAGTGCCTCAATTTAATGGGAATAAGCTAACCATTCAAGTTAGAAATGAAATGGAAGGCTTAGCGATTAAACGAAAATATGCTAACTTGATTACCGATGCCTATCAGTATTTTGGCTTTCCTGCAATGAGTTTAGATACAGAGATAGTAGAGGAAAAATCGAATTCAGAGTATGAACAATTTTTACTAGCGAAGCAAAAAGAGGACGAGGAGAGAGGAAAACAAGCTTTACTAGACATTCAAAAGATGGAAGCTGAGAAAGAAGCTGGTGACTCTCCGATTCCAAGTGGTCCGTTAACAATCGGACTAACGATTAAGGATGATAGCGATTATCGTCGCATGGAAGAGATAGTGGATGAAGAAAGACGTGTTACCGTACAAGGCTATGTCTTTTTTGCAGAAACGAAAGAGCTTCGTAGTGGCCGAACGCTTCTAACATTTAAGATAACAGATTACACAAGTTCTATTCTTGTGAAAATGTTCTCACGTGATAAAGAAGATGCTGCTCTTTTCCAATTAGTCAAAAAAGGTATGTGGCTACGAGCACGAGGAAGCATTCAAAATGATACCTTCGTTCGTGATCTAGTGATGATTGGGAATGATTTAAATGAAATTAAGCCTGCGGAACGGAAAGATACTGCAAAAGAGGATGAAAAACGAGTAGAGTTACATCTTCATACACCGATGAGTCAAATGGATGCTGTTTCATCCGTTGCTACTCTTGTTGGGCAAGCGAAAAAATGGGGGCATAAAGCGATTGCTATTACAGATCATGCTGTTGCTCAATCCTTCCCAGAAGCGTTTGGAGCTGGAAAGAAAAACGATGTTAAGATTCTTTACGGAGTAGAGATGAATCTAGTAGACGACGGAGTGCCGATTGCCTATAATCCAAAGGATATCGTACTAGAGGATGCTACGTATGTCGTATTTGATGTGGAGACGACAGGGCTTTCAGCTGTATATAACACGATTATTGAGCTTGCGGCAGTGAAGATTCATAATGGGGAAATCATTGACCGATTTGAGTCCTTTGCAAATCCTCATCATCGACTTTCTGCGACAACGATTAATCTAACCGGCATTACCGATGATATGGTAGAAACTGCACCTGAAATTGAGATTGTCTTACGAAAGTTTGCAGAGTGGACAGGCGATAGTATTTTAGTTGCCCATAATGCCTCCTTTGACGTTGGCTTTTTAAATGTCGGCTATCAGAAGGCTGGTTTGCCTAAATCGACAAATGCGGTTATTGATACGTTGGAACTCGGTAGATTCTTATATCCGGAAATGAAAAATCACCGCTTGAATACGCTAGCGAAGAAATTTGATATTGAATTAACCCAGCATCACCGTGCGATATATGATGCAGAAGCTACTGGATATCTGGCTTTAAAAATGCTGAAGGATGCTTCTGAAAAGGGCATCACGAATCATAATCAATTAAATGACAATATGGGGCAGGGAAATGCGTATCAAAGAGCTCGTCCTTATCATTGTACGGTGCTTGCTCAAAATGAGGTAGGGCTTAAAAATCTATTTAAGCTTGTATCGATTGCTCATATTAATTATTTCTACCGAGTTCCACGTATTCCGAGATCTGTGTTGCAAAAGTATCGGGAAGGCTTACTAGTAGGTTCAGCCTGTGATAAAGGGGAAGTCTTTGAAGCGATGATGCAAAAGGCACCAGAGGAAGTAGAAGATATTGCACCATTTTATGACTATTTAGAAGTAATGCCAAAAGAGGTTTACGCTCATTTAATCGAAATGGAGTTAGTACAAGATGAAAAAGCGCTAGAAGAAATAATTGGGAATATCGTAAAACTAGGTGTTAAATTAGATATACCTGTTGTTGCAACCGGAAATGTCCATTATCAAAATCCAAATGATAAGATATATCGGGAAATTTTAGTTGGGTCACAAGGGGGAGCAAATCCACTTAATCGCCATAAGCTTCCAGATGTCCATTTTAGAACAACGAATGAAATGCTGGACTGCTTCAGCTTCCTTGGCAAAGAAAAGGCAAAGGAAATAGTCGTCACAAATACAAATAAAGTCGCTGATATGATTGATGTCATTAAACCAATCAAGGATGATCTTTATACTCCAAAAATTGAAGGCTCTGAAGAAGAAATGCGGGAAATGAGTTATGGAATGGCTAGACGCATTTATGGGGATGAACTTCCTGAAATCGTAGAAGCCCGGTTGGAAAAAGAACTGAAGAGTATTATTGGCCATGGATTTGCCGTTATTTATTTGATTTCTCATAAACTCGTGAAAAAATCATTAGATGATGGATATTTAGTAGGTTCCCGTGGATCTGTCGGTTCTTCCTTTGTCGCCACGATGACAGAAATAACCGAGGTAAACCCACTTCCTCCTCATTATATTTGCGCAGAATGTAAATATTCGGAGTTCTTTAACGATGGATCTGTCGGTTCTGGATTTGACTTGCCGGATAAAGATTGCCCTAACTGTGGGGCACGGTTGAAGAAAGATGGTCATGATATTCCGTTTGAAACTTTCCTCGGATTTAAAGGGGATAAGGTTCCTGATATTGATTTGAGTGCGCCACGTTACCAATTGAAAAGATTGGTCACTAGCTTTTGCTAGGAGAACTGTTAACTCGAAGTGTGGAATGATAGGGTAACGCCTTAAAACACACTCACTGAATCTGCGGCAAGCGAAGGATACATTGTAAATAGTTGAACTCGTTTGAAGCCCGCTAAAGTCGGCTAAAGTTTACCCTAACACTTTATAGTGAGGAAAGACCTAATAAGGTTGTAAATGATAGGCCGGGTGTCTACAAAACTTTTATGGTTAGAATGGATAGAGTTATCTGGACGAATCCTCGACTGACTCTTCGTGAATGTCACTAAGTAGAAATGCTTAGGGGTCCTTATTGGACTTTCTAGTGTGGATGAGTAAGCGTTAGGTTATGAAAATCCATATAGCTTTCTCAGGAGCTATCAAGCTAGACGGAGTATAGAGGAAACCTAAGAAAGTATGTACAGATAGAGTTAATGGAACGTGGGAAGCTTCGGAGACTTGAGGTGATTACACACCATTTAAAAGTCGTTCTTCAAAAAACTCAAATTGAGGATAATGAAGATTTGTCGAAGTGGCAGTAAAGCCGTAGTACCGTTTGCAAGAGCTGCCTATGACGGCCGAATATAGTGAATAGGCCAGAGGGGAAAACAGTTCTGAGGGAAGGGCTTGAGTTGTCTTTTACGATCCAAATCCTACAAAAGTCAGTATTCTAAGTAAGATTAAAAAGAAACGAAAGCCTTGTTGGAGGTGATTAGTTGGCTGACTTAATGGTTCAAAAGTTAAGAAATTAAGAATACTTTAATGCTCAAGAAACATTTGAGGCTTTGTTATAGCTGATTGTTGATTGTAATGTTTATGAAAAATAACCGGTAAAATTACGCTGAAATTAGGAAATATCCATATTTTCTTAAATTTAAGGGGAGTTTTTCCGTTTATCTTCTCCAAATCTTTGGATTTAGTCATATTTAGAGCATATAACCGGAATATCTCTGCTTATATCTGCTACTTATGCTCACTTTATATACATTAGCCGGAAATTTTCCGCCTATAATTTCTCATACTTACAAGATAATCAACAATGAATGATAACAGAACCTATGCTGAAAGTACAAGTGGAAGATATTTAAAAAAGCTGTACGATTTAATCATCTCAGAAGAAAATATTCTTCTCGCTTTTCGAAACTGGAATAGGACACTGGAAGCAGAACAAATGGTCAAACTATTATCATGTCAAAACACTAGACGCCAAAGGATTAAAGAAACTTAATGCACTACGCAAGGTAGTAGGATTCCAAGCGTTAGTGATCTAATTATCGTAAATAGAAAGACGATGGAGCGCCGTATGACGCCGAAAGGGTCACGTACGGTGTGGGACAGGGGAAAAGCTGGAGATAATTTCAAAGGTTTACCTATTGTCATATTTTTCCGGTGAATATCAGCCAATCGCCCATAACTATACAAAAGTACTGTTTGGTGATGAATATGTATACCGTGCAGGAACAATAGGTACTGTAGCTGATAAAACAGCATATGGTTATGTTAAGGCATATCAAAACGACAATAATTTGCAAATTCGCGGTGCGGAAATCGACCGATTAGCATCTGGCTGTACGGGTGTTAAGCGAACAACTGGACAGCATCCAGGGGGAATCATTGTTATTCCTGATTATATGGATGTTTATGATTTTACTCCAATTCAATTTCCAGCGGATGACCGAAATTCTGAATGGAAAACAACCCATTTTGATTTCCATTCCATCCATGATAATGTACTGAAGCTTGATATTCTAGGGCATGATGATCCGACTGTTATCAGAATGCTTCAAGACTTAAGTGGAATTGATCCGAAGACGATTCCGACAGATGATCCGGAAGTAATGAAAATATTCAGTGGTACGGAGTCCCTTGGGGTAACCCCAGAACAAATTTATTGTAAAACGGGTACATTTGGTATCCCTGAGTTTGGAACTAAATTTGTTCGACAAATGCTAGAAGATACAAAGCCGACAACGTTTTCTGAGTTAGTACAGATATCTGGTCTATCTCACGGTACGGATGTTTGGTTAGGAAATGCACAAGAACTTATTCATAATAATATTTGTAACTTAAGTGAAGTAATAGGATGTCGTGATGACATTATGGTTTATCTGATATATCAAGGACTGGATCCAAGTTTCGCTTTCAAAATCATGGAAAGTGTGCGTAAAGGGAAAGGTCTATCAGATGAGATGGAAGAAGAAATGAGAAAGAACGAAGTACCCGAGTGGTATATTGATTCTTGTAAAAAGATTAAGTATATGTTCCCGAAGGCGCATGCCGCTGCTTACGTATTAATGGCAGTAAGAATTGCCTATTTCAAAGTGCATCATGCATTGCTTTATTACGCTGCTTATTTCACTGTTCGTGCCGATGATTTTGATGTTGATGCAATGGTGAAAGGCTCCCATAGTATTAAAGCAGTAATCGATGATATTAGTGCAAAAGGGTTAGATGCATCAACGAAAGAGAAAAACCTATTAACTGTAATGGAGCTAGCCTTTGAAATGGTAGAAAGAGGCTATTCCTTTAAAAAGGTCGATTTATATAAATCTAGTGCTACTGAATTTATTATTGAAGGCAATTCTCTTATTCCGCCATTTAATAGTATTCCAGGATTGGGAACAAATGCTGCGATTAATATTGTGGAAGCTAGAAAAAATGGAGAGTTTTTATCAAAAGAGGATTTACAGCAGCGCGGAAAAGTTTCCAAAACGATTATGCAATATCTTGACAATCATGGTTGCTTGGCTGATATGCCAGACCAAAACCAGCTTTCCTTATTCTAAAAATACATTTAGAAATGGGAAGAAACGTTGAAGCAACGGACTTTCATTTGCATAAATGAAGCGGTTATGGTATAGTTTAATTGGAAATACTAAGAATAACTTTCGCGAATGGAGAGTGGGGCAACCCACTCTTTCCTGTTTGTATTAGGTTTTTTTCTAAATAAACAAGCGAAGGATATCGCACTAATTTGATGAATGAGCAACAAGTATACATATTTTAGTTTGCTAAGTTGACTCTAAAAACATAATAAGGTTCCTTGCTTAAGGAGGGAAAAATTTTGAGCAAAGTAACACAAATAGTGGAAGAAATGGTACATCCCATTTTAGATGAACTGCATTTAGAATTAGTAGATGTCGAATATGTAAAAGAGGGACCAAACTGGTTTTTACGTGTTTACATTGACAAAGAAACTGGTGTGGATATTGATGAATGTGCAGTCGTTAGTGAAAAACTAAGTGAAAAGCTAGATGAAATCGACCCGATTTCAGAGAACTACTTTTTAGAGGTTTCTTCACCTGGAGCGGAACGACCATTGAAAAAAGACAAAGATTTCGAAATGGCAATTGGGAAAAATGTTCATATTAAAACATATGAACCAATTGAAAACGAAAAAACCTTCGAAGGAATCTTAACAGCTTTTAATGGAAAAACGGTGACAGTCGAAGTCAAAATCAAGACAAGAAAGAAAACGATTGAGATACCATACGAAAAGGTTGCTAAAGCAAGGCTTGCAGTTACTTTTTCATAATTTATAAAAGACCTTAAAAGAAGAAGGTTTATGAAAAAGCTTCGCTAACATACGGTCGTATCATTATTGATAATAGAGAATAAAGGGGGATACACGCTCATGAGCAGTGAATTAGTTGATGCTCTAGTGTTACTTGAAAAAGAAAAAGGAATATCACGAGAAGTGATCATGGATGCAATGGAAGCGGCATTGATCTCTGCTTATCGTCGCAATTTTAACCAGGCACAAAATGTACGAATAGATTTGAATTTAGGTGCAGGTTCTATGCGTGTATTTGCTAGAAAAGAAGTAGTAGATGAGGTATTTGATCCACGTCTGGAAATTTCTTTGGAAGACGCACAAAAAATTAATCCAAACTATGAAGTAGAAGATATTGTAGAATTAGAAGTTACACCAAAAGATTTTGGTCGAATTGCAGCCCAAACTGCAAAGCAAGTAGTAACACAAAGAGTGCGTGAGGCAGAAAGAGGAATTATTTATTCCGAATTTATCGATCGCGAAGAAGACATCATGACGGGGATTGTTCAACGCCAAGATAGTAAATTTATTTATGTAAGCTTAGGCAAAATTGAAGCAATCTTACCTACAAATGAGCAAATGCCAAATGAGCATTATAAACCACATGATCGAATCAAAGTGTTTTTAACAAAAGTAGAAAAGACTACAAAAGGTCCACAAATCTTTGTTTCTAGAACACATCCTGGTTTGCTAAAAAGATTATTTGAGATGGAAGTGCCGGAAATTTATGATGGTACAGTTGAAATCAAATCTGTTGCTCGTGAAGCAGGAGATCGTTCCAAGATTTCCGTTCATTCCGATAACGAAGAAGTAGATCCAGTAGGTTCATGCGTAGGTCCTAAAGGAACTCGTGTGCAGACGATTGTAAATGAGTTAAAAGGGGAAAAGATTGATATTGTTAAGTGGTCTAGTGACCCAACAGTATTCGTCGCAAATGCTTTAAGTCCTTCAAAAGTATTAGAAGTAATTGTGAGTGAAGAAGACAAAGCAACAACTGTCATTGTTCCAGATTATCAATTGTCATTGGCAATCGGTAAGAGAGGCCAAAATGCACGCTTAGCAGCGAAGCTTACTGGCTGGAAAATTGATATCAAATCTGAATCTGAAGCAAGAGAAGCTGGAATTTATCCAACTGAAAATTCATTAATTAAATTTGATGAAGAGGTAGAAGAAGAGGATGATTTTCGTTTAAGCACGGAAGATTTCGAGTGATAGAGGTGAATGTGTGTGAACAAACCAAGAAAAGTACCAATGCGTAAATGTATTGCTACCGGTGAAATGAGGCCGAAAAAAGAATTAGTTCGCATCGTTCGTTCCAAAGAAGGGGATGTATCCGTCGATTTAACGGGAAAAAAATCCGGTCGCGGAGCATACCTTTCATTGGATAGAGAAGCAGTACTATTAGCCAAGAAGAAGAATATTCTTTCTAATCAGCTAGAAGTTACAGTAGATGATTCTGTCTATGAGGAGCTGTTAGAACTAATAGATAAGGAGCAAAGACAATCCAAATGAACGATAACAAGTGGATGTCATTACTTGGCTTAGCAAATCGAGCACGGAAAATAACCTCAGGTGAGGAATTGACCGTAAAAGAAATTAGAAGCGGTAATGCAAAACTAATATTATTGTCGGAAGATGCGTCACAAAACACGACAAAGAAAATCACAGATAAATGCCGCTCCTATAAAGTACCAGTGAAGCTTGTTTCAAATAGGGAAATCCTAGGGAAAGCGATAGGGAAAGAGCAAAGAGTGGTTGTCGCTGTTTTGGATAATGGATTTGCAAAAAAACTTTTAACGCTGCTCGATTAATTCTAGCGGGGGTGAAATGATGAGTAAAGTGCGAGTATACGAATACGCAAAACAATATAACATTTCAAGCAAGGATGTTATTGCTAAATTAAAAGAGATGAACGTAGTAGTCTCAAACCATATGACAACATTGGATGAGGACGCAATAAAAAAATTAGATAGTGTATATAATAAAAAGAACGAAGAAAATAAGCCAAAAACACCCGCTCAAAAAGCGGCTGCTAAAAATATCGCGGACGAGTATGAAAAAGAAAGCGATTTGATGGCTGAAAAGGGGAAAGTAAATCAATCTGTGAAAAATACTAAAGATAATAAACCAGGGTTTAATAAACCAAAAAACAACAATAACAATAATAATAAAAATAGAAATAACAACCGCAAAGGGAAGCAAAATGCTGCTCCAGTTGCACCACCTGTTCCGAAAAAAGAAAAAGAATTACCGGAGAAAATTACGTTCAGTGAGTCTTTAACTGTTGCTGAATTAGCAAAAAAATTACATCGTGAACCATCGGAAATCATCAAAAAATTATTCCTTCTTGGTGTAATGGCAACGATCAACCAAGAATTAGATAAAGATGCGATTGAGTTAATCTGTACGGATTACGGAGTGGAAGTCGAAGAAGAAATTAAAATCGATACAACCGACCTAGAAGTATACTTTGCAGATGATGAAAACGCAGAATTAATCGAGCGTCCATCTGTTGTTACAATCATGGGACACGTTGACCACGGGAAAACAACATTACTTGACAGTATTCGTAATACAAAAGTAACAGCAGGAGAAGCTGGTGGTATTACCCAGCATATCGGTGCATACCAAATTGAGGAAAATGGCAAGAAAATTACGTTCCTTGATACACCAGGACACGCAGCCTTTACTACAATGCGTGCACGCGGTGCGAAAATCACTGATATCACCATTCTTGTTGTAGCTGCTGACGATGGTGTTATGCCACAAACAATCGAAGCAATCAACCATGCGAAGGCTGCTGAGGTTCCAATTATTGTTGCAGTCAATAAAATGGATAAACCAACTGCAAACCCTGATCGAGTAATGCAGGAATTAACAGAACATGGATTAGTACCTGAAGCTTGGGGTGGGGAAACTATCTTTGTTCCACTTTCCGCATTAACAGGAGAAGGTATTGACTCTTTACTTGAAATGATTTTATTAGTAAGTGAAGTAGAAGAATATAAAGCGAATCCGAACCGTAACGCGGTTGGAACTGTTATTGAAGCAGAACTAGATAAAGGTAAAGGTTCTGTAGCAACATTACTTGTTCAAAATGGGACATTGCGCATTGGAGATCCAATTGTAGTTGGTAATACATTTGGTCGTGTTCGTGCAATGGTTAACGATTTAGGCAGACGTGTGAAATCAGCTGGACCATCCACTCCTGTTGAAATAACTGGTTTAAATGAGGTTCCACAAGCTGGTGATCGCTTTGTTGTCTTCAATGATGAGAAAACAGCAAGACAAGTCGGAGAAGCTCGTTCTACACAAGCAATCCAAGCACAAAGATCAGAAAAAACAAGAATCAGCCTTGATAATCTGTTTGAACATATGAAACAAGGGGAAATGAAAGATATTAATATCGTTCTTAAAGCCGATGTTCAAGGTTCAGCAGAAGCGTTAGCTGCCGCTCTTTATAAGATTGAGGTAGAAGGCGTAAACGTTAAAATTATTCATACTGGTGTTGGTGCCATTAATGAATCAGATATTACACTTGCAGCAGCATCTAATGCAATTGTTATCGGATTTAACGTACGACCTGACGTTAATGCAAAAAGAGCTGCAGATGCTGAAGAGGTAGATGTACGTTTACACCGTATTATCTATAAAGTAATTGAAGAAATTGAAGCGGCAATGAAAGGGATGCTTGATCCTGAGTTCCAAGAAAAAATTATTGGTCAGGCTGAAATTCGCCAAACCTTTAAGGTTTCTAAAATCGGTACAATTGCAGGTTCATATGTAACAGACGGAAAAATTACAAGAGACAGCGGCATTCGCTTAATCCGTGACGGTGTTGTAATTTTCGAAGGCGAAATCGATGCATTAAAACGCTTTAAGGACGATGCAAAAGAAGTAGCTCAAGGTTACGAATGTGGGATTACAATCAAAAACTTTAACGATGTTAAAGAAGGCGATATTATTGAAGCATACGTTATGGAAGAAATTGAGCGTAAATGATTGTCGGTATAATGACAGTGGAATGCATCATTTATGATGCCCACTCATTAAAAGAAAAGCGGGCGGTTCTGCAAAGAATTATGACCCGCTTAAAGCAAAAATACAATATCTCTATTTCAGAGGTGGACTTTCAAGATACTTGGCAAAGAACAAAGTTTGCTATCGTTACGGTTGCTTCTGCACGCGTCTCTGTTGAAGGCGTATTGCAGCAAGCACAGCAGTTTATCGATTCTTTCCCTGAAATAGAGAGAACAGTAACAGATATAGAATGGCTTTAATAAAATGAGGTGAATTGCGCGATGAGTCTAAGACCAAATCGTGTTGGTGAACAAATGAAGAAGGAATTGGGCGAGATTATTACTCGTAAGATAAAAGATCCTCGCATTGGCTTCGTAACAGTAACAGATGTTAACGTTACAGGTGACCTTCAACAAGCAACCGTGTATATTTCCGTACTTGGCGATGAAGAGCAACGTGAAAATACACTAAAAGGATTAGCGAAAGCGAAAGGCTTTATCCGATCAGAAATTGGACAACGCATTCGTTTACGTAAGACTCCTGAGATTACTTTTGAATTTGATGAGTCGATAGATTACGGAAATAGAATTGATACATTATTGCATCAAATCGCAAAAGAAAATCCGTCTAGTAACGACGAAAGATAAGATGTAAAAATAAGTATGCTCCTATCGGACTTTTTCCATGATGGTTATGGATATGGACGATAGGAGTTTTTTTGTAGAGGCTGAAAATAGAGAAATTTAACTTTTGAATAAAGCCCGTTGATTTCCGTTCCAGGAACTTGCTTTCCGCGGGGAGGGATGAGAGCCTCCTCGGCTTTGCCTGTGGGGTCTCTCATTTCCCTCATTTCCCGTAGGAGTCAAGTTCCCACCACTACAATCAACTCAGAGTATCAAATGACATTACAATAAAAAGTTAAGATTCATTTTCGCATTAAACATGATAATTTATAAATGAATGATAAAGGATGAGGTATATGGAAGGGATTTTACCGTTATGGAAGCCGAAGGGGCTTACTTCGCATGATTGTGTTTTTCGGTTGCGAAAGATTTTACATATGAAGAGAATTGGTCATACTGGCACACTGGATCCGGATGTAACGGGTGTATTGCCGATTTGTTTAGGAAGAGCGACGAAAGTAGCGGAATATATAACAGATGCCGGCAAAGAATACGTAGGAGAGGTAACGATAGGCTACTCTACTACTACGGAAGATCGTTCTGGAGAAAAGGTAGAGGAAAAGGAAGTAACTGAAACGATTACAAGAGAAAGAATCGAAGCAATATTACAAGAATTAACGGGGACCATTACGCAAACACCGCCAATGTTTTCTGCCGTTAAAGTAAATGGAAAAAGGCTTTATGAATATGCAAGACAGGGATTAGTGATTAAACGACCTTCAAGACAAGTGACTATTTATGCATTAGAATTAATAGAAGAATGGAAGGAGCTAAAGGGTGATACTGTATCCTTTCGCTTTAAAGTAAGCTGCAGTAAAGGGACATATATCAGAACGCTTGCTGTGATGATTGGAGAAAAATTAGGGTATCCTGCCCATATGTCAGACTTAAGTCGAACACGTTCTGCAACATTTACGGGGAAAGAATGTGTGACCTTTGAAGAGCTTGAAGAATATGTAGAAAAAGGGATAGTTGATAAGTATATTTATCCGATTGAATACGCGCTTTTACATTTGCCGAAATATGAAATAAATGATACATTAGCAATGAAGGTACGAAACGGAACGGTATTAGATACTCCTGCTCATTTAGTAGAAGAACAGGAGCCAATTGTCATTCAAACAACAACAGGTGAAGCGTTAGCTATCTATGTTCAGCATCCGTCAAAAAAAGGATTAATAAAACCGTCTAAAATATTAAAAATTTTGGAGTAATGAATGGATACTTCGTACACCTTGAAACAGTGTGACAAAAAAGGTAAAGAAATTTTAAGCTAGAAAAGGTGAGTAGCGTAGTGAAAATAGTTAGAATCAATCATTCAGAACGAAATAAAGAGCAAGATCATCCACCAATTTCCATTGCTTTAGGTTCTTTTGATGGTGTACATCTTGGTCATCAAAAAGTAATCGGGGAAGCCAAAAAAATAGCAGATCAAAATGGATGGAGCAGTGCTGTTATGACATTTGATCCCCATCCTTCTATCGTGCTAGGTGGAAAAACGAAAAAAGTAGAGTATTTAACCTCATTTGAATCCAAGGTGGAAGAATTGGCAAAATTAGGAATTGATTATTTATTCATTGTCGATTTCACTATTGAATTTGCTAGTTTACCACCTCAAGAATTCGTTGATACGTATTTAATTGACTTAAATGTGAAGCATGTTGTAGCAGGCTTTGATTATACCTATGGCAAGAAAGCCCAAGGAACGGCTGAAACACTTTCTGAACATTCACGAGGTCAATACGAAACAACCATTATTGGGAAAGAAACCTTTGGAGGGGAGAAAGTAAGTTCCACATTGATTCGTTCCCTGATTAATAATGGGGATATGGAAAAAGTTCCTGCTCTATTAGGCAGATATTATACGATTAAAGGCACCGTTATTCATGGCGACAAGCGCGGAAGAACGATTGGTTTTCCAACAGCAAATGTGAAGCAAACAAACGATGTTATTCTGCCACCACTTGGTGTATATGCCGTGCGCTTATTAGTAAATGAAAAGTGGTATGAAGGAGTATGTAATTTAGGTACAAAACCAACCTTCACTCCAGAAGAGAAAACAGCTAGTATCGAAGTTCATATTTTCGACTTCCACCAAGATATCTATGGTCATTCCGTTACAGTAGAATGGCATAAACGAATCAGGAGCGAACAAAAATTCAACGGAATCGACGAACTAGTAGCCCAAATAGAAAAAGACAAGCAAACCGCTTTACAGTATTTCTATGACAAAGCACAATAAGAAAAAAATAAAAGTAATACTGAATATTTCTAAATGGATTTGGAAATACTGATTAAATATATCCAAAGGAAGTAAATGGAAAGAAACTAGTAATTGTAAGGTAACTTTTTATTTGATTTTATTAGTATCGATGTTAATGATTGGTACTAATATAGCAGGGTGAATATACGTAGACTCATGCGGGGATTAGCGGAGGGCACTGAAGGAAAAGGTTGTTACTACCAATCAATAGTACCAACTTTTTGCCAGACTCTATTTTTGTTTTCTTTGTATATTTTTAAAAATAAAAGGTTATGTCTTGATTTTTCACAAGAAAACAGTTATTCTTAAATACGTACTAAAAACAACCTTTGCTTGGCAAATCGAATCACCAACGTTTTGCTCGGTAATTGGGGATTAGTGTAATAGAATTAGGAGGTGAAACAGGATGGCAATCACTCAAGAACGTAAAAACGAACTTATCAATGAGTACAAAACGCATGAGAACGATACTGGATCTCCAGAAGTTCAAATCGCTGTCCTTACTGAGTCAATCAATAACTTGAATGAACATTTACGTACACATAAAAAGGATCATCACTCACGTCGTGGTCTTTTGAAAATGGTAGGTAGACGTCGTAATCTTTTAACTTACCTACGTAATAAAGACGTTCAACGTTACCGTGTTTTAATTAACAAACTTGGTCTACGTAGATAGTTAAAAAAGCGGGATATTTTTCCCGCTTTTTTATTGTAAATAAATGCGAATCTAACATATGGTTTCTATAGATTACATAAATTAATTTCGTTTTTTAGTTACATAAAATGTGTATACTAGTAGAAGAGAAATTTAAGGGTAGTATTCTTTATTTTATAAAATAGTAGGTTTTAGGTAGTACTTAACCGGAAACCTCCATGAAGTGAATGAGTAGAGAGGGGTTTATGAATGGGACAAGATAAGCATGTCTATTCCATTGACTGGGCTGGAAGAAAGCTTACAGTCGAAATTGGACAATTAGCAAAACAAGCAAATGGTGCAGTACTTGTACGATATGGTGATACTGCTGTATTAAGCACAGCGACTGCTTCAAAAGAACCGAAAAACTTAGACTTCTTTCCATTAACAGTAAACTATGAGGAACGCCTATATGCAGTTGGTAAAATTCCAGGTGGTTTCATTAAAAGAGAAGGACGTCCAAGTGAAAGAGCAATTCTTGCAAGCCGCTTAATCGATAGACCAATTCGACCATTATTTGCTGATGGCTTCCGTAATGAAGTCCAAGTAGTCAGCTTAGTAATGAGTGTGGATCAAGATTGTACGTCTGAAATGGCGGCTATGTTTGGATCATCATTAGCATTATCTGTTTCTGATATTCCATTTGGCGGACCAATCGCTGGTGTATATGTCGGTAGAATCGATGGCGAATTTGTCATCAACCCAACAGTAGAGCAAGCAGAGAAAAGTGATATTAATCTTGCAGTAGCAGGAACCAAAGACGCGATCAACATGGTAGAAGCTGGTGCAGAGGAAGTACCAGAAGAAGTGATGCTTGAAGCAATTATGTTTGGTCATGATGAAATAAAGCGTTTGATTGCTTTCCAAGAAAAAATTGTTGGAGAAATTGGCAAAGAGAAAACAGAAGTTGTTCTATATCAATTGGATAAAGATATAGAAGCGGATGTTCGCGCATTATGTGAAAGTGAAATGCTAGATGCTATCCGTGTACAAGAAAAGCATGCTCGTGAAGCGGCTATTAAAGTAGTAAAAGATTCTGTTCTTGCAAAGTATGAAGCGGAAGAAACAGAAGATGAAGACTTAAAGCAAGTGAAGGCTATTTTAGATAAATTAGTAAAAAATGAAGTTCGCCGTTTAATTACTGAAGATAAGGTTCGCCCAGACGGACGTGGATTAGAAGAAATTCGCCCACTATCTTCAGAAGTTCATTTATTACCAAGAACACATGGTTCTGGTCTGTTCACTCGTGGACAAACTCAAGCATTAAGTATTTGTACATTAGGTGCTTTAGGGGACGTACAAATATTGGACGGTCTTGGTGTAGAAGAAGAAAAACGTTTCATGCATCATTATAATTTCCCTAACTTTAGTGTTGGTGAAACTGGACCAATGCGTGGACCAGGACGAAGAGAAATCGGCCATGGCGCACTAGGGGAAAGAGCATTAGAACCAATCATTCCTTCTGAAAAAGACTTCCCATATACCATTCGCCTTGTATCAGAAGTATTAGAATCCAATGGTTCTACTTCACAGGCTAGTATTTGTGCTAGTACGCTTGCAATGATGGATGCTGGGGTGCCTATTAAAGCGCCGGTTGCTGGTATTGCAATGGGTCTAATTAAATCTGGTGAACATTACAGTATTTTAACAGACATTCAAGGAATGGAAGATCATTTAGGAGATATGGACTTTAAAGTTGCTGGTACTTCTAAAGGGGTAACTGCACTTCAAATGGATATTAAAATTGATGGACTATCTCGTGAAATTTTAGAAGAGGCATTACAGCAAGCGAAAATTGGTCGTATGCAAATTCTAGAATCCATGATGGCAACAATCAATACTCCTAGAGAATCTTTATCTTCTTACGCTCCAAAAATCTTAATGATGTCTATTAACCCAGACAAAATTCGTGATGTTATTGGACCAAGTGGTAAACAAATCAATAAAATCATTGAAGAAACTGGCGTTAAAATTGATATCGAGCAAGATGGTACAGTATTCATTTCTTCTGTTGATGATGAAATGAATAACAAAGCAAAACAAATTATTGAAGATATTGTTCGTGAAGTAGTTGTTGGACAAATGTATCTTGGTAAAGTAAAACGAATCGAGAAATTCGGTGCATTCGTTGAAATTTTTAACGGCAAAGACGGTCTTGTTCATATTTCTGAGCTTGCTGAAGAAAGAATTGGAAAAGTAGAAGACGTTGTAGCGATCGGTGATGAAATCCTTGTGAAAGTAACAGAAATCGATAAACAAGGAAGAGTTAACCTTTCACGCAAAGCGGTTTTAAAAGAACAAAAAGAGCAAGCTGAGAATGCTAAAAACTAACTAAAGAAACAAAATAAAAGATGACGGATAAAACTGTTAATTGCTTAACAGATATTTTATCCGTCATCTTTTTTTGTGGAATGAAAAGAATCATCTTGAACCAAAATAATAAAATAAGGATAAGTAAAGTCCATATTTCTGCGTTCTACCTTGTCCTTGATTATCATACTGTAATAACTAGGGGGGAAAAGGTGATGAAGAAAATAGTTTCACTAGTAGGGATTTTTGTTGTCTCTTGGTTTTTAGTTAATAATCCTTTAGCAGATACATATGTTAGCTCGTTACAAGAAAATTCAGTTACAGTAACAGCAAATGATTCCTTATATACAACCATTAGTGAAAAAGCAAAAGAGTTTGAAAAAGAACCAATTGATGCAAAGTTAGATCCCGTATGGAAAGCAATTCCTGGATTAAACGGGCTAAAGGTCGATGTTGATGCATCATATAAAAATATGAAAAAAGAGAAGAAATTCAATGAACAAAAATTAGTTTATCAACAAGTGAAACCAGACATTACATTAGCTGATTTGCCACCTGCTCCGATTTATAAAGGGAATCCAGACAAAGAAACAGTTAGTTTTATTATAAATGTAGCGTGGGGGAATGAATTTTTGCCTGATATTTTAGCTACCTTGAAAAAACATCATGTGAAGGCTAGCTTTTTCTTAGAGGGTAGATGGGTTCAAAAAAACCCGGATCTTGCAAAAATGATTGCAGAAGCTGGACATGAGCTCGGAAATCATTCCTATACACATCCTGATATGAGTAAAATTAGTAGCAGCAAAATTCATGAGGAAATTGTAAAAACAAATGATGTGATAGAAGCAACAACAGGAGAGCAAGTTACATTATTAGCACCACCAAGCGGATATTTTAATAATGAGGTAGTGCAGATTGCGGATCAGCAGAAACTGAAAACAGTAATATGGTCTGTAGATACGATTGATTGGCAAAAACCAAGCCCAGATACATTGCTTAAAAGAGTTCTTGGAAAAATCCATAATGGGGCTCTCATCCTCATGCACCCAACAGAAGTAACGACAAATAGTCTGGAGCGATTAATTATCGAAATTGAGAATAAAGGGTATAAAATAGATACAGTTAGTGACATGCTTAGTGAGGAACGGGAAAGCTTCAATACAAAAAAATAGTAGTTCATTACATCTTATAGTATTCTATAAGAAGGAAACGTTTTGTAAGGGTTGTTGCTTTACTTTTATGGATGCTTCTAGTTGTAAGTTTTAACATCTTCTGCGGGAATGTAGGAAATGGGAGCGTCTGCAGTAAAATTTCCGATGAAGCTTACTTGAAGAAAAAACGAAAATCAACAGGGGTCATAAGAAGTAATCAACATATCATCATCTCCCTTCAATAGGGAAGTAATCGTTATTTCATCTTTTAAACATTCGTATGTTATGATTATAATCAAACAATGTTTTGGAAAAAATAAGAGGAATAAGATATACTAGCATTCGCAGCTATTTTTTACAACTTGGTAGAAGAACAGGAGGAACATAATTGATCAAAAGATATACTTGCCAAAATGGAGTAAGAATTGTATTGGAAAACATTCCAACCGTTCGCTCTGTAGCTATTGGCGTATGGATAGGCACAGGGTCTCGGAAAGAGGATGAAAAAAATAATGGTGTATCTCATTTTTTAGAGCATATGTTTTTTAAAGGGACAAAAACACGAAGTGCAAGAGAAATAGCAGAATCATTTGATAGTATTGGCGGTCAAGTAAATGCTTTTACCTCAAAGGAATATACTTGCTATTATGCAAAAGTGTTGGATACACATGCGGATATGGCTTTAGAAGTATTAGCAGATATGTATTTTAACTCAACTTTTGACGAAGAAGAGTTAAAGAAAGAGAAAAATGTAGTATGTGAAGAGATTAAAATGTATGATGACACACCGGATGATATTGTCCATGATTTATTAAGTCAGGCAATCTATGATAAACATCCATTAGGCTATCCAATTTTGGGTACAGAGGAGACACTTGCTACCTTCAATGGAGATACGTTAAGAGAATATATGTTTAATCATTATACTCCAGAAAATACAGTTATTTCGATTGCTGGCAATATTACAGAGACATTTATTTCAGAGGTAGAAAAGTATTTTGGAACATATGAAGCGGGTAAATCGGATGTTGAGATAGTAAAGCCTTCCTTCCATGCCAAAAATTTTTCTCGAAAAAAGGAAACAGAGCAAGCACATCTATGCCTAGGCTTCAATGGATTACAGGTGGGCGATGAGAGAATGTATACACTTGTTTCCTTAAACAATATTCTTGGCGGCAGTATGAGTAGTAGACTGTTCCAAGATGTTCGAGAGCAAAAAGGCTTAGCCTACTCTGTCTTCTCTTATCATTCTGCATACCAGGATAGTGGCATAGTAACGATATACGGCGGTACAGGAGCAAAACAGCTAGATGAATTATTTGATACCATCCAAAGTACGCTTGCTACCTTGAAAAAAGAAGGAATTACCGAAAAGGAACTTCTAAATAGTAAGGAGCAATTAAAAGGTAGCTTAATGCTAAGCTTAGAGAGCACGAATAGTCGAATGAGCAGAAATGGCAAAAACGAATTATTATTAGGCAAACATCGCTCCTTAGATGATATCATTGCTGATATTGACCGTGTCACAAAAGAAGATGTCGATCAAATGGCAAATGATATATTCACTGACACATTCTCCGTCTCCCTAATCAGCCCAGACGGACAACTGCCAAAAGCACTACAATAAATAATAGCACTACATATATGAAGAAAGAACTAGGAAACAGAATTTACTTCTGAATCCTAGTTTTTTTTTGCCCCCATCTTTGAGACTCGTAGGTTGCTATCCACTACAGGATTCCCTCTTTCCGGGGTAGTCTCGCGCCTTTACTCAATTACCAGTTTTCCATAAACAGAAGGTTACATCCTAAGTTTATCTTCATTGGCTACTTTATTCTATAATATTAATTCGAATGAACAGAAAAGTTAGTGTGATGCAAATTAAGAGGCGACCGCTCCTATTGAAGATATGAACAAGTTCGAGCAGAAACTAGGACAGGAAGGGCGAAGCAGACTCGCCGCTCGCCCTGGAAATGAGAGCTATATTCCAATTTAACAGCAGGTTTCATTATATAAATAATACATAAGATCGAGAAGCTTTCCCATTTTTAACTATTTGTTCTAAATAAAGAAGAAATCCTTCTTTTTGAGGAATTCCTAGAAACAACTCACCTAATAATGTGTATTCACATAAGATGTTGAAGTAGCGAGCTATGAAAACAGGATCTTTAAAAAAAGAAGGTGAAATATTCATGCTGAAAGGGATGAAAATCGCGGTTATCGGCGGTGATGCAAGGCAGCTAGAAATTGTTCGCAAGCTAACCGAACAAGAGGCAATCCTTTCATTAATTGGGTTCGAGCAATTAGACCATGCATTCACCGGAGCTACAAAAGAAAAAATCGATAACGTAGATTTTTCGAAAATAGATGCTATTATCTTACCCGTTAAAGGTACCGATTTAAATGGGCAAGTTGATACAATCTTTTCGAACGAACAGGTTTTTTTAACAAAAGAAATATTAGAAAAAACCCCAGGACATTGCACCATATATTCAGGGATAACGAATGACTATTTAAATTTGCTAATTAAAGAAACGAACCGAAAACTCGTTCAATTATTTGATCGAGATGATGTAGCAATATTAAATTCCATTCCAACAGTAGAAGGTACGATTATGATGGCAATCCAACATACAGATACAACGATTCATGGCTCTAAGGTAATTGTGCTTGGGCTAGGGCGTGTAGGAATGAGTGTTGCACGGACTTTCCACGCATTAGGTGCGAAAGTAAAGGTTGCAGCTAATCAAAGTGAACATATTGCTCGCATTATAGAAATGGGATTAACTCCTGTACATTTAGATGATTTACAAATCGCGGTGGAAGATATTGATATTTGTATCAATACGATCCCCCATCTCGTCGTAACTTCTGATGTCATTGAAAAAATGCCCCTTCACACATTGGTGCTCGATTTAGCATCTAAACCAGGTGGAACAGATTTTCAATATGCAGAAAAAAGAGGGGTTAAGGCATTACTTGCACCAAGTTTACCGGGAATTGTAGCCCCGAAAACAGCAGGGAATATACTCGCAGATGTCTTAGCTCAATTACTTGCTGATCAACCGCAACAAGGAAAGGAGAAATAAGAATGAGTAGTTTACAAGGAAAAAGAATTGGATTTGGTATTTCAGGATCTCACTGTACGTACGCAGAAGTAGTACCACAGGTAGAAAAGTTAGTATCACTTGGCGCAGAAGTAGTACCAGTTGTAACGGGAAATGTTAAAAATACAGATACTCGTTTCGGCAAGGGGAAGGATTGGGTTAGCAAAGTAGAAGAAATAACAGGGCAGCCAATAATCGATAGTATAGTAGCAGCAGAGCCCCTTGGACCGAAAGCCCCACTAGATTGTATGGTAATCGCCCCATTAACAGGAAATAGCATGAGCAAATTTGCAAATGCCATGACAGACAATGCAGTATTAATGGCAGCTAAAGCTACATTAAGAAATCAAAATCCAGTTGTGTTAGGAATTTCTACAAATGATGCATTAGGATTAAATGGCATCAATCTAATGCGTTTGATGGCAACAAAGAATATTTTCTTTATCCCATTTGGCCAGGATGATCCAGAAAAAAAACCAAATTCCATGGTAGCAAGAATGTCTATGCTTGCAGAAACAATTGAAGCAGCATTAAAATATAAACAGATTCAGCCAGTAATTGTGGAGAAATATTTAGATTAACGAGTGTTTTTAGAAAATCACCGATAAAACAAGGCGCTTTTTGTAATCCATTCGGAACTCTTTAGCGCCAATCGGTGTTTTTTGAAAGAATCTGATAAAAGTTTCTTTTATTGCTGCTTGAATATGTTAAAATAGATAATATTATTTAAGGCAGTGCATTTACATTAGCCTATGATTATTAGAGAAAGCCTTTGGAAGGAGAACCATAGATGGAGCAATTAAAAGGATACAACGTAGCAGTAGTCGGAGCAACAGGGGCTGTTGGTCAACAAATGATGAAAACATTAGAAAGCAGAGATTTTCCTATTTCAACATTAACACTTTTGTCATCAAAACGTTCAGCAGGGACAAAAGTTCTTTATAAAGATAAGGAAATTGTGGTACAAGAAGCAACTCCAGATAGCTTTAAAGGAATTGATATTGCGTTATTCAGTGCAGGTGGTGGGGTATCGAAGGAGCTAGCGCCACATGCGGTAAGACATGGAGCAATTGTTGTTGATAATACAAGTGCATTCCGTATGGACAAAGACGTGCCATTAGTAGTACCAGAAGTAAATGAAGAGGATCTTCGCAAACATAACGGAATTATTGCAAACCCAAACTGTTCTACTATTCAAATGGTCGTAGCTCTACAACCGTTAAAAGAAAAGTATGGCCTTTCTAAAGTATTAGTGTCGACATATCAAGCTGTGTCTGGATCAGGTGCAGCAGCAGTAGAGGAATTAAATAGCCAAACGCAAGCGATTCTTAACAATGAATCATTTGAACCAAAAATTCTTCCTGTTAAGAGCGATAAGCAGCATTATCAAATTGCCTTTAATGCAGTTCCGCAAATTGATGTGTTCACAGAAAATGGATTTACTTATGAAGAAATGAAGATGATCAACGAAACAAAGAAAATCATGCATGCAGATGACTTAAAAGTTGCGGCAACATGTGTACGTATTCCAGTTGCGACAGGTCATTCTGAATCTGTTTATTTTGAGTTAGACAATGATCAAGCAACAGTAGCAGAAATCAAAGAATTATTAGCAGCTTCTCCTGGCATTGTTCTTCAGGATGATCCGAATAATCAAATCTATCCAATGCCTGCAGATTGTGTAGGAAGCAATGATGTTTTTGTCGGACGTATTCGTCAAGATTTAGACGTGAAAAACGGATTCCATATGTGGGTAGTGTCAGATAACTTATTAAAGGGTGCCGCATGGAACTCTGTTCAAATCGCTGAAAGCCTAATTAAATTAGGACTTGTATAAGTAAATGAAGAAAGGCAAGACTGTAAATGGTTAGAATACAGGAAAATGCCTGTAAGTAGAGTTCTAATTTTTCTACATACAGGAAGTACAAGTTTGGATACAGCAATATACGCCTCGTGCCAAAATCTTGTCTTTCTTAACAAATGAGTATTTTTAGAAGAAAGAGATCCTTTTTTTAACGAATACTATTATTAAATGGCTTAAAGGTTAACTAGAGTCAAACAACAAGGGATCCTCCTAGTAATATGATGTTTGAGGTATCTAATCTTTATAGTTAAGGATTTGAGATTCCTCCAATTTGTTCTAGAAAAAGGCACCCTTATATTTACACTCATTTAGAAAGTGTTCAGAGGTGTTTACTGTGAAAATAATGCTTCAAAAATTTGGTGGAACATCGGTACGAGATGAAAAAAGCCGAATTCAAGCAAAAGATCATATTAAAGATGCATTAAGTGAAGGGTATAAAGTGGTTGTAGTTGTTTCAGCAATGGGTCGTAAAGGAGAACCATATGCAACCGATACACTCTTATCATTAGTTGGCGGAGCAGAAACAAGTATCAGCAGAAGAGAAAATGACTTGCTAATGTCATGCGGTGAAATTATTTCAAGTGTTGTGTTCACACAGCTATTGCTAGAAAATCAGATTTCAGCTACAGCTTTGACAGGTGCTCAAGCTGGATTTAAAACGAATAATGATTTTACGAATGCAAGAATAATGGAAATGGACTGCAGTCGTATTCTTCAAGAATTGGAAAACCATGATGTAGTTGTGGTAGCTGGCTTTCAAGGCGCAGCCCCAAATGGAGATACGACAACATTAGGAAGAGGCGGAAGTGATACTTCAGCAGCCGCTTTAGGATCTGCCCTAAATGCAGAATATATTGATATATTTACAGACGTAGAAGGAATTATGACAGCTGACCCAAGAATCGCTGAAAATGCTCGGCCGTTATCAGTTGTCACTTATTCAGAGGTATGTAATATGGCATACCAAGGCGCAAAAGTTATTCATCCTCGAGCAGTGGAAATTGCGATGCAGGCGAAAGTGCCAATTCGAATTCGTTCTACTTATTCAAAAGGTGCTGGTACGCTCGTTACATCCAGTAATGCAGAGAACAAAGGAAGCGACATTAAAGAAAGACCGGTTACTGGTATTGCGCATGTAGTGAATGTAACACAAATTAAGGTATTTGCGAAAAAAGATCAGTATGATTTGCAGGCGCAAGTATTTAAAGCAATGGCAAACGAAGAAATAAGTGTCGACTTTATCAACATTTCACCAAACAGCGTTGTCTATACCGTAACAAATGAAATGACCAATAAGGCTATAGCTGTTCTTGAAAATATGGGCTACGAACCTGTTATTGAAAGAGAGTGTGCGAAAGTTTCAGTAGTTGGTGCTGGAATGGCCGGTGTACCAGGTGTTACATTTAAAATTGTTACAGCACTATCAAATAAAGGAATTCGAATCCTGCAATCAGCAGATAGCCATGCAACGATATGGGTACTGGTGAAACAGGATGATTTAGTAAACGCAGTGAATGTATTACACGATGCGTTTGAGCTAGAGAAAGAATAGATTAGATATAGATACGACGAGATCGAGATGAGAATAGGAGTGGAACGATGGGTTTATTTGGTAGGGTGTCAACGGCCATGATTACACCATTTGATGCCAAGGGACATATAGATTTTCCAAAAACAACACAGTTAATTAATCATTTACTTGAAAACGGAACAGATTCTTTAGTAGTAGCTGGTACAACTGGAGAATCACCCACATTATCCAAACAAGAGAAGATTGCGTTATTTAAACATGTGGTAAAGGTAGTGGAAAAGAGAGTTCCAATTATTGCAGGAACAGGTAGTTATAACACATATGAGTCCATCGAATTGACGAAACAAGCTGAACTTGCAGGTGTGGACGCTGTTATGGTAGTTGGACCATACTATAACAAGCCGAACCAAGAGGGTTTGTTTCAGCATATTAAAGCAGTTGCAGAATCTACAAAACTACCCGTTATGATATATAATATTCCAGGTCGTTCTGTTGTCAATATTGAACCAGACACTATTATTCGCATGTCTGAAATTGAAAATATAGTAGCAGTAAAAGAAGCTAGCGGAAATTTAAATAACATCACGAAAATTATTGCGTCAACACCAGATGATTTTTACGTATACAGTGGCGATGACGGTTTAACATTACCGTTATTATCTGTAGGTGGAACTGGAATAATCTCTGTTGCATCTCATATCATCGGCAAAGAAATGAAAGAAATGGTGAATTCTTTCTTAGCTGGAAATATAGAGGAAGCTTCAAAAATGCATCAGAAATTACTTCCTCTGATGTTAGCCTTATTTAAAGCACCTAACCCTGTACCAGTAAAAACGGCGCTTCAATTAAAAGGCTTTGATGTTGGTTCTGTTCGTTTACCTTTAGTTCCTTTAACAGAGGAAGAACGCAAAGAACTAGCGAAATATTTATAAGCTTTTTTAAGTTTTACGTCTTTATCCGTAAATACGATTAAAATGATACAAAAGCTTACTTTGCAAGGTTAAAAGAATCTTTACTTGTCAGAAGAGTTCAGCTATCTCTTATTACTAAGGATGAACCAGTAGTTAAATTGGTTCCTTCCTCCATGAGATAACTAGCTCTTCTGACTTTTTTGTTTGACAGCCTTATTAAGAAAAACTTGTTTCCAAACTAGTAATTGATTATGATTGGATACATAGTAAATGTTCGATTTATAGAAATTGTTTATTACTAGTAAATGTAAGAAACGCGGAGGAGAAAGCATGACGAATAATCAGTTACAAAAAAACTTATTGCCAAGACATATTAGTTTAATGGCAATGGGAGGAGCGATTGGTACCGGAATATTTAAAGGAAGCGGTGAAACAGTATCTATTGCCGGCCCAGGCGTTATCTTTACATACATATTTGCAGGACTTTTATTGCTCGTAGTAATGGGAAGTATTGCGGAAATGGCAATTATTTATCCCAATACAAATATGAAAGGCTTTATTGGGAAAGCTTTTGGCAATCGAATGGCATTCATTATTGGCTGGATGTATTGCATTTTATGGCTTGCTGTATGCGTGATTGAGGTTGTTGTAGCAGGAAGCTTTTTGCAATTTTGGTTACCAGATATTCCGCTTTGGATATTAAGCATTATTTGTTCCATTATTTTAATTGCTGTAAATACAATGAATGTTAAAAATTATGGTGAATTTGAGTTTTGGTTTGCAGGCATTAAAATTGGGATGATAATTCTCTTTATTATTCTAGGAGCGGCTGTTTTATTTGGCATCATTCCATCTGGCCAAACAAATTATTTGCAAAATTACACAGAGCATGGTGGATTTTTCCCAAATGGTTGGATGTCTGTCTTGTCAGCATTATTAATTGTTATGTTCTCCTATGGTGGCTCTGAACTAATTGGAGTTACCGTAACAGAAGCAAAAGATGCAGAGAAAATACTGCCTAAAGTAATTAAAAGCTTTATTTTACGAATCATATTATTTTACACGTTACCTATATTAATTATATGTGGTCTTATTCCTTGGAATAAGCTAAACGATGCTTCCAGTCCATTTGTACAAGTGCTGACTATTTCTGGATTATCTGGTGCAGCTCATATTATGAACTTTGTCTTGATTATTGCGGTGTTATCTGCAGCGAATTCGGGTATATACGGTTGTACGAGAATGATGTATTCCCTTGCTTTAGAAGGACAAGGACCAAAAGCGTTTAGCAAGGTAAATAAAAATGGAGTTCCTTTATATAGTTTAATGCTTACAGCTATTATTTTGATTGCTGGTTCCATGATTGCATTAGTAAAGCAAGATGAAGTATTCACTTTGCTTATGGCATTCCCAGGTTTTGTTGTTTCGATTGTTTGGATAGCCATTTGTTTAGCACAAGTAAAGCTACGAAAATCTTATCCCTTTGAACCAAGCTTTAAAATTTGGGGATATCCGTTCATACCTATAATTACGGTAATTTGTTTAGCAATAATTAGTATCAGTTTCTTATTTGATGAAGCAAATCGAATTAGCATCATGGCATGTTTAGCTTGTTTCTTTGTCGTAATCGTTATTTCTATTTTTAAATTTAAATCGAATGAACGTTAAAAATTATCATTTGACTAGGAAAAAAATCGATGAAATTAGGTTAAATCCAATAATGGAATAGCTATATTTTCTGAAGAAATCATTTTAAAAAAGAAGATTTCATAAAATTGGTTGTAAACATTTTTAAACATCAAGTATAATAAGCATAACTGATCAATGGTCGGCTTAACTCAACATAGGAGGAAACAAAAATTTATGAAGAATGAAAAAATAAAGCTCGTTGCACTCGGTGGAGTGGGCGAGAACGGAAAAAATATGTTTGTAGTCGAAGTGGATGAAGACATATTTGTAATTGATGCTGGTTTAATGTACCCACAAAATGAAATGTTGGGGATTGATATTGTTATTCCAGATATATCGTATTTAAAGCAAAACAAAGACAGAGTCAAAGGAATTTTCTTAACACATGCACATGAAGATCACATCGGAGGCTTATCTTATATATTAAGAGATTTGGACGTGCCCGTTTTTACGACTCTTTTAACAGCTGAACTGACAAAGGAAAAGATGAAAGAGCAGGATTACAAAGGACAAGCACAATTTGAAATTATTACCTCTAAATCAGTTCTTACGTTTGCTTCTTCAAAAGTATCTTTCTTTAAAACGAATCATAGTATCCCAGATAGTATTGGTATCGTTATTCATACATCAGAAGGTGCAATCGTACATACAGGGGATTTTAAATTTGACCAGACTGCAAGTGATTTATATAAGCCTGAGTATGGTGAGATGGCAAAAATTGGAGAAGAAGGCGTTTTAGCTTTACTTTCTGATAGTACAAATGCAGATAAGCCAGGCTATTCTACTACAGACTTTGTAGTAACGCAAAGCTTGATCGACTCCTTTTTACAAACAAAGGGCCGTATCATTGCAGCATGCTTTGCAACAGACTTAAATAGAATTCAGCATATCATTGACGCTGCAGAGAAAACGAATCGTAAAGTTGCAATTATCGGAAAAAATTTACAAAGAGTATTACAGATTGCTATAAAGAACCATTATTTAACAGTAGATGAGGAAACAATTGTTACCTATAATGAGCTTCAAGAGTATGCGCAGGATCAAATGGTAATTATCACGACTGGAACAAAAGGGGAGCCAATTGAAGCTCTGCAAAAAATGGTGAGAAAAAACCATAAGCAAGTAAGCATCATGCAAGGGGATACCGTGTTATTTGCAGCATCTTCTTTCTTAGGCAGTGAAGTGTTTGTTGGAAAAACAATTGATAAACTATATAGAGCCGGTGCGACACTTCTTGCAGACTATAAAACATTTAATAGCTCCAATCACGGCAGTCAAGAAGAATTGAAATTCATGATTAATATGATGAAGCCAAAATTCTTCTTGCCAATCCATGGAGAATATCGTTTATTAAAAGCGCATGAAAAAATTGCGGTTGAATGTGGAATTGCCCCTCAAAATATCTATCTTCCTGAACAAGGGGAAGTTCTTGAATATAAAGAAGATACGCTTCGAGTTGGTGGAAAGATTCCAGCAGGGAATGTATTAATCGATGGCAGCGGTGTTGGCGATGTCGGAAATATTGTCCTAAGAGATCGAAAGTTATTGTCACAGGATGGTATCTTAACAGTTGTCGTAACATTAAATAAGGCAGAGAGAAAGATTTCTGCTGGTCCAGAAATTATTACGCGAGGCTTTGTGTATGTTCGTGAATCAGAGAAATTACTCGAAGAAGCTTCTGATCGAGTAAGAGATATTGTAGAAAAAAGCATCAGCAAGGACAGCTTTGACTGGACTGGTATTAAGCAAGATATAAGAGACACATTAAACCAGTTCCTTTATGAAAAAACAAGACGCAGACCAATGATTCTGCCGATTATTATGGAAGTAAAACCAGCTAGAAAATAAAAGTAACAGTCTCCTTTGATAAGGAGGCTGTTTTTTTGTATGCCATTATTTAAAGAGCCAAATATAAAAAGGCGTACATACAGTGAATGAACGTCGAAAATGTAAGCGAGCTGATTGAAAAAAGCGTTCATACCTTCCTATTCAGGAGATACTATAAATATCATTGTGCATTCCAATGGCAAATAAACAGGCATTTTGTCTTTTCGATTTCAACCGCATGAAATAGTGTCTCTCGCTTCATACTAACATTATTATGGTCTTAGGAAGGGAGAACATTATGATTTCAGTAAATAATAATAATGAGCCTGAAGAACAGCCGAAAGAGGATAAACCAACTGGTGGTTTAATGGAAAAAATACAACAGCTGGGACAAACCAATGTACCACAGCTTTCTCAGGATTCAAAAATACATTGTTTAACGATTGTTGGCCAAATTGAAGGGCATTTGCAATTGCCACCTCAAAATAAAACGACGAAATATGAGCATTTAATTCCGCAAATTGTTGCAATTGAACAAAACCCGAAAATTGAAGGGGTACTGGTTATTTTAAATACAGTTGGAGGCGACGTAGAAGCTGGGTTAGCAATTTCCGAAATGCTTGCATCTCTTTCTAAACCAACTGTTTCTCTTGTTTTAGGAGGAGGACATTCTATCGGGGTACCGATTGCTGTATCCTGTGATTTTTCTTTTATTGCAGAAACAGCAACGATGACCATTCACCCAATACGATTAACAGGGCTCGTTATTGGAGTTCCCCAAACATTTGAGTACTTAGATAAAATGCAAGAAAGAGTCGTTAATTTTGTCACAAAGCATTCCAAAATAACGGAAGAAGATTTTAAAGATCTTATGTTTGCAAAAGGGAATTTAACAAGAGATATTGGAACAAACGTAATTGGTATAGATGCTGTAACTTCTGGACTTATAGATGCTGTTGGCGGGGTAGGAAATGCGATGAAAAAGCTCAATGAGTTAATTGATGCGAATAAAGAACAGACGGAAGGGATTATCCAATGATCATGTATACAATGATGCCGGAAGAATTGATTTTTCCAATGAGTCAAGATATTTATGAAAAGCAGCAGGTTATAAATTATAATGGAATACCTTTGTTAGTCGCGAAAAATGAAGCAAATGAATTTGAAGTAGTGAGAGTACTTAGCACCGATCCAAGTGATTTTCTCCATACAGGCATGCAACCAGGAACAAAAATTCCAAACATATAATCTGTTTTTCATAAACTATGGTATAATATAGTAATCAATAAAGAAGCAGCCTAAAGGCTGCTTCTTTATTACAAATGATTATAAATATTAGGTGATATAAATGGCGAAAAGGAAAAAAAGAAAGAAAAGACAAAAACAAGCACTTAAATTAACGATACAATATGAACTTGCAGCCCTCGTCATTATGGCGTTGAGTTTTATCTCGATTCTACAGCTTGGGGCTGTTGGAACAACAATGGTTTCTTTTTTTCGTTTCTTCTTCGGAGAGTGGTATATGCTTTGTCTGATTGGACTAATCGTATACGGTGGTTATTTAATGTGGAAACGAGAAAAACCTTATATGTTCCATACTAAATTGAATGGGATCTATTTAATTGTTGGAGCGATTTTGTTATTGAGTCACGTAACATTATTTAAATTGCTAGCCAGTCAAGGGGCTTTTACGAATCCGAGTGTTATTTATAACACTTGGGAATTATTTTGGATGGAAGTAAATAAACAGTCAACAAATATTGATCTAGGTGGTGGAATGATTGGTGCCGTTTTATTTGCCCTATTCCATTATTTATTTGATACAGTAGGTACGCAAATTATTAGCTTTATCGTCATTGTTATTGGTTTTATTTTGCTTACAGGCAAAACTTTAAGTGGTGCTTTTAAGAAAGTATTATCAGGTATTTGGAATTTTATCCAGGATCAATGGACAGCGTTTATTCAAGATTTAAAGGATTGGAAAGAATCCATGCAAAAAAATAAGGAAAAACGCAAAGCGGATAAACAGGGAAGAAAAGAAAATAATCAGCGAGAGGAAAATACAAACCCGCAGATTATCGTAAATACTCCGCAAGAAGAGGAAGAGCCATACATACAAGAGCCAATTATTAACACATTTGCAGAAAAAGCGTATCAGGATGAAGCAATTCATGAAGAGCCTGTTACACAGATAGAAGAACCAGCTGATGAGGGAGAAGTCGTTGTCCCAATATCCTTTACAGAAGTAGAAAATAAAGATTACGAGCTTCCTCCTCTTAAATTATTGAAGCTGCCAAGAAAGGCGGATCAGAGTGGGGAGTATGAACAAATTCATGCAAATGCTGCTAAATTAGAAAGAACCTTTCATAGCTTTGGAGTAAAAGCGAGAGTGACAGAGGTTCATTTAGGTCCTGCAGTAACAAAGTATGAAGTTCATCCAAGTGAAGGGGTAAAGGTAAGTAAAATTGTCAATTTAAGTGATGATTTAGCATTAGCATTAGCAGCGAAGGATATTCGTATTGAAGCTCCGATTCCTGGAAAATCAGCAATCGGGATAGAGGTGCCGAACTCAGAAGTTGCTGTTGTATCCCTAAGAGAAGTACTGGAATCAAGTAAAAATGATAAACCAGATTCCAAGCTGATGATTGCGTTTGGGCGGGATATTACCGGTGAGGCAGTATGTGCAGAATTAAATAAGATGCCTCATTTACTTGTTGCAGGAGCAACGGGAAGCGGAAAATCTGTCTGCATTAATGGAATTATTACAAGCATTTTAATGAGAGCGAAGCCTCATGAAGTCAAATTGATGATGATTGACCCGAAAATGGTGGAATTAAACGTGTATAATGGGGTGCCTCATTTGCTTGCACCAGTTGTAACGAATCCGAAAAAGGCATCGCAGGCATTGATGAAGGTAGTAAGTGAAATGGAGAGAAGATATGATTTATTCTCCCACACAGGAACAAGAAATATTGAAGGCTATAATGAATATATTAAACGCATTAATGCAGAGGAACAGGAAAAGCAGCCACTTCTTCCATTTATCGTTGTGATTGTGGACGAGCTTGCAGACTTAATGATGGTAGCATCCTCTGATGTAGAAGATGCTATTACAAGACTTGCTCAAATGGCCCGTGCAGCTGGAATCCATCTTATTATTGCAACACAACGTCCATCTGTTGATGTAATCACTGGCGTTATTAAAGCGAATATTCCATCTCGAATTGCATTCGCCGTATCCTCACAGACAGACTCACGCACCATTTTAGATATGGGCGGAGCAGAAAAGCTATTAGGAAGAGGAGATATGCTATTTTTCCCCTATGGAGCTAGTAAACCGGTTAGGGTGCAAGGTGCTTTCTTATCAGATGAAGAGGTAGAGGATGTAGTCGATTTTGTTATTGGACAGCAAAAGGCACAATATCAAGAAGAAATGATTCCAGATGAAATTGTCGAAGTTACTGGGGCAGTTGAAGATGAATTGTATAATGATGCAGTGGAATTAATCGTTGAAATGCAAACCGCGTCTGTTAGTATGCTGCAAAGAAGATTCCGTATCGGCTATACAAGAGCGGCAAGATTAATCGATGAAATGGAAGCTCGCGGAGTAGTCGGACCATATGAAGGTAGTAAACCGAGAAATGTCCTTATTCCAAAGGGTTCAGAAGAAATGAACATTCAGTAAGGAACAAACTAAATTAGTATGGATTAATAAGAAATTTATCGGTTTGAGTATGGAAATTTATGCTTAAATGGATAAAAAATAATCATATTATCAAAGAGAACCTGAAATAGTATAACCTATTTCAGGTTCTCTTTTTATCGTATATTCAGAACAATCTTTCGAGTATCGGAAGAAAAAGAGGGGGAAATGACTGTGTTTTTTATAGGAATATACAAATGCAAACGGTTGATTTCCGAACAATTCCTCATTTCAGTTTTTTTTCGACGAAATTCTTAAAAGTCTATTTATTTATTAGTCAAAAAGTGTTATAGTATTTTCGATTAGTAGGAATGATTGAACATCAGAGGTCTGATGTCTTAGAAATGTTTGGAGGAACATCATATGCTAATTAAATCGGATACGAGACATTTATATTTGCAAGTAGTCGATCGTCTAAAGAAAGATATTGAGAAGGGAATATATAAAGAAAAAGAAAAATTCCCCTCAGAATTCGAGCTTGCAAAGACTTTAGGTGTAAGTCGTGCCACTCTAAGAGAGGCATTGCGTACATTAGAAGAAGAAAATGTGATTGTCAGAAGACATGGGGTTGGCACTTTTGTTAACAGTAAACCGTTGTTTAATTCTGGCATCGAACAATTGAATAGTGTCACGAATATGATTAAGCAGGCAGGAATGAATCCAGGTACCATATTTCTAAGCTCAAACACGATGTTTGCCACTGAAGAAGATACGACACGCTTCTCTACTTTGCAAGAGGAAGAACTACTCGTTATTGAAAGAGTTCGAACAGCTAATGGCGAACCGGTTGTTTATTGTATTGATAAATTGCCACAGAATATCTTACCTGACCGTTTTTCATACGATCAAGAATCGATTTTTCAATTCTTGGAATCGGATAGTCAAAGGCATATTACATACGCTGTTGCACAAATCGAACCGATTGGATATCACGAGAAGGTATCTCCCATCCTGCAATGTGAGCCAGAAATTGCTCTGCTTGTTTTAAAGCAGATGCACTATGATGAGAGGGATGAACCGATTCTTTATTCAGTAAATTACTTTCGATCAGATAAGTTTAGCTTTCAAGTATTAAGAAAACGAATTTATTCGTAAAAAGCTGGACAAACTAATCACAAACGTTCTTTATTAAATTACAAAAAATCTAGGGGGTACAAGCTTTGAAGAAGCGTAAATTTGGCTTAGCACTATCTTTAGTATTAGCTGCGGGGACTGTATTAAGTGCTTGTGGAAGTAATGACAAAGGCAACGACAATGCAGCAGAGGGTGATAAAGATAAAGACTCATTTCAAGTTGCAATGGTAACAGATGTTGGTGGGGTTGATGATAAATCATTTAACCAATCTGCTTGGGAAGGTTTAAAAGCATTTGGTGAAGACAATGGTCTATCAAAAGGTAATGGTATTGATTACCTTCAATCACAGTCAGATGCAGATTATGCTACTAATTTAAATAGCTTAACTCGCCAAGGTAATGATTTAGTATTTGGTATTGGATTTATGATGGAAGGTGCAATTTCAGAAATCTCTCAACAACAAACAGATGCTCATTTTGCAATCGTTGACGCTGTAGTAGACCAACCAAATGTAGCAAGTATTACTTTTAAAGAGCAAGAAGCTTCTTTCTTAGCTGGTGTAGCAGCTGCTCATGCAACTCAATCGAAGAAAATCGGTTTTATCGGTGGGGTTGAAGGAGAAGTTATCGGTCGCTTCGAAGCTGGATTTGTTGATGGCGTTAAAGCGGTAGACCCTGATATTGAAGTAGATGTACAATATGCTGGTGCTTTTGATAAACCCGAAATTGGTAAAACAATTGCAAGTAAAATGTACTCTTCTGGTGCAGATGTAGTATTCCATGCTTCTGGTGGTACTGGTGCTGGATTATTCTCTGAAGCACGTGATTTAAAAGAAAAAGATCCTGAAAAATACATCTGGGCAATCGGAGTTGACTCTGATCAATCAGCTGAAGGTGCTGTTGGGGATCATAACATTGTGTTAACTTCTGCATTAAAAGGCGTTTCAACTGCAGTACAAGATATCTCTACAAAAGCAAAAGAAGGTAATTTCCCTGGTGGCGAAACTACTGTTTACGGCTTAAAAGAAGATGGCGTTGGACTTGCAGCAATCAATGAAGAAGTAGAAAACAAAGCAGAAATCGATGCAGCTGTTGAAGAATGGACTGCAAAAATTAAAAACGGTGAGTACACTGTTCCTGATACTGTTAAGTAAATAGCATATGCTAATTTTCCAGGAATAAGTGGTTTGCGTTGCAAACACTTATTCCTTTTTTACGACAAAAAATAGAATTTTAACTAAAGAGTAGAAGCGTTATTCTAGTCTTTATTAAAAATTTTATAGGTTGAAATTATCGTGATATAAAATTACATAATTTCTTTGCGGATTGTTTTAGAACATTATTTCTTTGACATCATACGTTTTTTTAAGCTTGAAAATTTATGTAAGCAAGTAAGAAGGAGTGGATTAGATGGAATATGTAATCGAGATGTTAAATATTCGAAAAGAATTCCCTGGTATTGTTGCAAACAACAATATCACCCTTCAAGTTAAAAAAGGTGAGATTCACGCGCTTTTAGGGGAAAATGGTGCAGGAAAATCTACGCTTATGAACGTTCTTTTTGGGCTATATCAACCAGAAAAAGGCGAAATTCGTGCGCGTGGGAAAGTCGTTAATATTTCCAATCCTAATATTGCTAATGATTTAGGAATTGGAATGGTCCATCAGCATTTTATGTTGATTGATACCTTTACAGTTACTGAAAACATTATTTTAGGAAAAGAAACAGTTAGCAAAGGAAAAATCGATCTGAAAAAAGCAGAAAAAGAAGTGCAGGAAATCTCCGAGCGATATGGACTAGCAGTAGATCCGAAAGCGAAAGTTGCCAATATTTCAGTTGGGATGCAACAAAGAGTAGAGATTTTAAAAACTTTATATCGCGGCGCGGAAATTTTAATTTTTGATGAACCGACAGCTGTTTTAACTCCACAAGAAATTACTGAATTAATTGGCATTTTCCGTAAGTTAATTCAAGAAGGAAAGTCCATCATCTTAATTACCCATAAATTAAAAGAAATTATGGAAGTTTGTGATCGTGTGACTGTTATCAGAAAAGGGGAAGGCATCGGCACGTACAACGTTAAAGATACAAATCCGAATGAACTTGCAAACCTAATGGTTGGTCGTGAAGTTTCCTTTAAAACAGAAAAGAAAGCCCCAAATCCGAAAGAAACGGTATTGAAAATTTCGGATTTAACGGTGAAAGACAATCGTGGTGTTCATGTAGTAAACTCTCTTAACCTAGATGTAAAAGCTGGTGAGATTGTCGGAATTGCTGGAGTAGACGGCAATGGGCAGTCCGAGCTGATTGAGGCAATCACTGGTTTAATGAAGAAAAATAGCGGAAGCATCACCCTTAACGGCAAGGAAATTAGTGTACTGGCACCTCGAAAAATAACGGAAAGTGGGATTGGCCATATCCCGCAAGATAGACATAAACATGGTTTAGTCCTTGATTTTTCGATTGGCCAAAATATGGCATTGCAAACTTATTATAAAAGACCATTTTCTAATTATGGTTTCTTGAATCAAACAGAAATTGAAAAAAAAGCAAGCGAATTAATTGAAGAATTTGATGTGAGAACACCAAGTATTCACACACCTGCAAGAGCACTTTCTGGCGGAAATCAGCAAAAAGCAATAATAGGTAGAGAAGTAGATCGTGATCCTGATTTGCTAATTGCAGCCCAGCCTACGAGAGGGCTGGATGTTGGTGCGATTGAATTTATCCATAAACGTTTAATTGAACAACGAGATAAAGGAAAGGCAGTATTGTTAATTTCCTTTGAGCTTGATGAAATTTTAAATGTAAGTGATCGAATCGCAGTTATTTTCGACGGGGAAATCATTGCAACTGTGGATCCAAAAACAACAACAGAACAAGAATTAGGGCTATTAATGGCAGGTTCGAAAGCTAAAAAAGTGGGTGTGGAGAAATAATGTCTAATACAATAAAGAAAATTAGCATTCCGATTATTTCCGTATTATTAGGGGTTATTGTTGGTACAATTATAATGCTTGCAACAGGATACAATCCTGCAGACGCTTATACTGCACTATGGAATGGAGCATTTGGCGAAATCTATTTTACTGGGGAAGTTGTTCGTCAAATTACACCATTGATTCTAGCAGGTCTTGCAGTTGCCTTCGCTTTTCGTACCGGACTATTTAACATTGGGGTAGAAGGACAATTAATCGTAGGCTGGCTTGCTGCAGTTTGGGTAGGAATTGCTTTTGATTTACCAAAAATCATTCACTTGCCACTTGCAGTATTAGCCGCTGCTGCTGCTGGAGCACTTTGGGCATTTGTGCCAGGCTTCTTAAAAGCAAGATTTAGAGTGCATGAAGTTATCGTAAGTATTATGATGAACTATGTTGCGTTACATGTATCCAATTATTTAATTCGAAATGTATTAACAGACAAGGCAGACCGTACAGAAACGATTCCGCCATCCGCTAGCTTACGTTCTGATTTTTTAGCTAGTATTACGGATTATTCACGTCTTCACTGGGGAATTTTAATCGCAATCGGTTGCGTTATTCTTATGTGGGTTATTTTAGAAAAGACTGTAAAAGGATATGAATTAAAAGCAGTTGGTTTTAACCAAAATGCATCTCAGTATGCTGGAATGAACGTAAACCGCAACATTATTCTATCCATGGTTATCTCTGGTGCTTTTGCAGGTCTTGCAGGAGCGATGGAAGGATTAGGAACCTTTGAATATGTAAGTAATAAAGGTGGATTTACAGGTGTTGGATTTGATGGAATTGCCGTTGCATTGCTTGGGGCAAATGGACCAGTGGGAATCTTGCTTGCTGCATGCTTATTCGGTTTCTTAAAAGTAGGTGCGTTAAATATGCCGCTTGAAGCTGGTGTTCCAAATGAGATGGTGGATATCATTATTGCCTTAATCGTATTCTTTGTTGCTTCAAGCTATATGATTCGCTTATTCTTAGACAGATTAAGTAAAAATAAAAGTAAAAAGGGGGAGAAGTAAATGGGATTAATGGATGTTTTATTAATTGTCATACCCTCTTCACTATTGTTTGCTGCTCCACTAATCTTTACTGCACTCGGCGGTAACTTTTCCGAACGAGCTGGGGTCGTTAATATTGGATTAGAAGGTTTAATGGTTATGGGAGCTTTCTCTTCCATTGTTTTTAACTTAACATTTGCCGATAGTCTTGGTGCTTGGACACCTTGGATTTCATTGCTTGTTGCAATGGTTGTTGGTGCGATTTTCTCTGTACTACATGCTGTGGCAAGTATCACATTCCGTGCCGATCAAACCGTTTCTGGTGTAGCGATTAACTTGCTTGCGGCAGGACTTGCTATGTTTTTAGTAAAATTAATCTATGATGGAAAAGGACAAACAGGTACCATTCGTTATAGCTTTAAGAAAATTGATATTCCCGTGTTAAAAGATATACCGGTGATTGGTGATTTATTTTTCTCCAATACGTATTGGACTTCCTACTTAGCAATTATTGTCGCTATCATAGCTTGGTATGTGATGTATAAAACGCCATTTGGCCTGCGTCTTCGTTCGGTAGGGGAACACCCAATGGCTGCAGATACGATGGGAATTAACGTAACAAAAATGCGCTATATTGCTGTTATTCTTTCTGGGGCATTTGGCGGAATCGGCGGTGGGGTATTTGCCCAGTCGATTACAAATGATTTTACACATGCTACGATTAGTGGACAAGGGTTCATGGCACTTGCTGCCCTTATTTTCGGAAAATGGAATCCGCTTGGGGCTATGGGAGCTGCGATTTTCTTCGGCTTTGCTCAAAGTTTGAGTATTGTTGGTAGCAGTTTACCGTTTTTAGAAAACATTCCAAATGTGTATCTGTTAATTGCACCATATGTATTAACGATTATTGCATTAACAGGCTTTATCGGTCGCGCAGATGCACCAAAAGCTTCAGGTGTACCTTATATTAAAGGTAGTAGATAAAATGAATTTTTAGGAAAATGAGAAAGAGGCTGGAACATAGGTACTCCAGCCCAAGTTATAGCCAAACAATTACACGAAAGTTTCGTATAATTGTTTGGCTTTTTAATTTGCTTTTGAAAATGCTGTTCCATGAAGTTTGTTGCTATTACGCGCAGCTAGAATACACTATTTCTGATATGACCGCTCGCTTTCCATGGGGCGAGCTCCGAGTCTCTTCACAGTTCACTAAGGGAATGAAAACCATTTTTGACTAAAGCGAGAGAAAAAATAGCGTTCATCAAGGGAATGAGAACCATTTTTGATAATTATTCGCCCTTACAGACCTTCTATTTAGTTATTTCCCATCCTCGTTCCTATTCTCGGAAAAAATCCTGCCTAACCTATGATTTCTTATTCCTCATGTGTATTAATCGCTTTCGTCTTTATTTCTGTATCTAATAATTCAATTGGAATATGTTTTGGAATGACATTCGCTGGAACTTCCCCATTTATATCTAAATAATAGTGGCGAATAGGCTTTAGGGTGCTATCGTCTAATTCATATACCAACGGAATGCTTGTTGGGATGTTCAAAGAGGCGATTCCATCTGATGAAACACGGTCTAAATACTGAATAATAGCCCGAATAGTATTGCCATGTGCAGCAATGATAACTTTTTTGTTTCTCTTTAACATTGGTGCAATTTCTTGATCCCAGTAGGTTAAAACACGTTTTTCCGTATCGGCAAGATTTTCTGTTAACGGAAATTCTCCTTCTTTAAGCTGCCCATAGCGAGGATTCTTGATTGTGTATCGGGGATCTTCTTTACTGAGTGCAGGTGGTCGAACATCCATGGACCTTCTCCACAACTGTACTTGATCCTCTCCGAATTTATCCGCTGTCTCTGCTTTATTAAGCCCTTGCAACGCGCCATAATGGCGTTCATTTAACTTCCATGTTTTATGTACGGGAATCCACATACTGTCCATTTCATCAAGGATTATCCATAGGGTGCGGATCGCCCTCTTTAAATAGGAAGTAAAGGCAGTATCAAAGTAAAAGCCATTTCTTTTTAAAATCATCCCTGCTTCTCTCGCTTCTGTTAATCCAGTTTCGGATAGCTCGACATCAGTCCAGCCGGTAAAACGGTTCTCTACATTCCAAATACTTTCTCCATGGCGGATTAAAACAAGTTTTTGCATCATCATTTCTCCTTTATCTCTTTTATATGCTTCCTTTATTTTTTTCCTATTTTTTAATAAATAGTCTTTTGAACTTCTTCGTTGAATAAATTAAATGGAATTATTTTCATTTTCGGTTGAATAGACGTAATCCAAATGATATGTTGAATATACAAAGTTGCTTAGACCTTTTTTTAGGGGGGGGAAACGATGAAAAGAACGCGAATAGTAGTTGTGGCAATCGGATTAATAGTTATTTTTGGATTTGGTCTTTTGTGGAATAAGCCTGTTTATGGGACTGATGAAGCATCTATTAAGAAGCTAATCGCCGAAAGTGATTTACTTCAGGTAAAAACGAATATTGAAATTATTGATATAGTAGATACAGATACGAATAGAATGGTTGGTTTTACAAATGGAGAAGGGCAGGGCATTATTCGGTTTGAAAAAGATTCTAACGGGGATTATACGTACCTTGGTATGAATTTTGAAAGTGGTGCGAGCAATGGAATCACTACCTATACCGTTCCGGTAGATAATAGCAGAACGCCACTTTTTCTATTTCTATCAGATGGTTCCACCGTTGGGACGATTGAATTGTTCATTAATAATCAATTAAGAGAAGAAAAATCAGTTCCTTTAGGCTCCTTTTCCATGGGGGCGTTTCAAGAGAGACTTTCAGAAGCAGAAGCGAAAGCCTTTAGTTTGGAGTTTAAGCTTTTTAACAAAGAAGGAAAAGAGGTAACAGAAATAGAATCATAAGTTGAAGGGAAATAATCCATACTTAATAAGAATAACCTTATAAATAGAGTTAATACTAGTAAGTAGTGTATGATTAGTGCAAGTATACGTAGGAGGTATGTTATGAGTGTAGTATCGGAAAAAATCACGAAATGTGGCGGCTTTCAATTACATACAGTAAAGACAGAAAAGTTTAAAACAAATAATATTGTAGTGAAATGGCGAACACCCATTACAAAAGAAAATGTAACACACCGGGCACTTTTGCCATATGTCATGCAAAATAGCACCGAGAAATATCCCACAACCGCAAAGCTTCGTTCCTATGTAGAAGAGTTGTATGGAGCGACCTTTTTTATTGACCTTGCTAAAAAAGGAGAATACCACATTGTTTCTTTCTCATTAGAAGTTGTCAATGAAAAATTTTTATCAGACCCTACTCCTTTATTAAAAAAAGGATTGGAATTTTTATCTGAAATTATTTTTCACCCGAATGTCACTGACAATAGCTTTGATTCAAACGTCATCGAAAATGAGAAGCGTGCTTTAAAGCAACGAATTCAATCGATTTATGATGATAAAATGCGTTATTCCAATCAGCGAGTGATTGATGTTATGTGTGAAAACGAACCATATGCACTAAGCGTATATGGAGAAAAGGAAGAGGTGGATAGCATTTCGCCACAATCCCTTTTTTCCTATTATCAAAATGCGCTTGCAGAGGATCAAGTTGATCTGTATATGGTAGGCGATATAAACGAAGAAGAGGTTGCTTCTTATATAGAAGAATTATTTCCGTTTAAGGAACGAATGGTAAAGTCTATTGATCGCAGAACGCCTCACGAAGCTAGAGAAGTAAAAGAGGTTCGTGAAGTACAGGATATAAAACAAGGGAAATTAAATATGGGATTCCGTACTCAGATTGTCTATGGGGACCCTGAATATTTTGCACTGCAAGTACTAAATGGCATTTATGGAGGCTTCTCTCATTCAAAATTGTTTATAAATGTCAGGGAAAAAGAAAGTCTTGCTTATTATGCAGCAAGTCGTCTCGAAAGCCATAAAGGGCTATTGCTAGTAATGTCAGGGATTGATAATCAAAACTACGAAAAAGCTGTGAAAATTATTAAAGAACAAATGGAGCTCATGAAAAAAGGAGAATTTTCCGATCAGGAAATCATGCAGACAAAAGCAGTGATTCATAATCAAATGCTGGAAACATTAGATACCTCCCGTGGGATGATTGAGTTGTTCTATCATAATAGTGTAAGTGACAAATATGTAGAGATGGGCGAATGGCTGCAGCAGATGAGCACAGTTTCTAAAGAGGAAATTATCGAAGCAGCCAAGAAAATTGAATTGGATACTGTTTATTTCTTAACCGGATCGGAGGGGAATGTATAATGGAAAAAATAGAATTTGCTCAATTGCAAGAAGAGCTATATTATGAAAAATTAGTGAATGGCTTAAAAGTGTATATTTTACCTAAAAAAGGCTTTAATAAAACGTTTTGTACGTTTACAACAAACTATGGTTCGGTAGATAATACCTTTGTTCCCCTTGATGGTTCTGATTTCACACAAGTTCCTGATGGAATTGCTCATTTCTTAGAGCATAAGCTCTTTGAAAAAGAAGACGGAGATGTTTTTCAAGATTTCAGCAAGCAAGGGGCAAGTGCGAACGCATTTACTTCCTTTACAAGAACGGCCTATTTATTCTCTAGCACCTCCAATGTAGCGAATAATTTAGAAACGTTGATAAATTTTGTGCAAGAGCCTTATTTCACGGAAAAAACAGTGGAAAAGGAAAAAGGAATAATCGGTCAGGAAATTACGATGTATGATGATAATCCAGATTGGCGCCTATATTTTGGTTTAATTGAAAATATGTATGTCAATCATCCAGTGAAAATTGATATTGCCGGAACGATTGAATCAATTTCCCATATTACGAAAGATATGCTTTATGAATGCTATAATACATTCTATCACCCAAGCAATATGCTTCTTTTCATTGTGGGGCCAGTTGATCCAGAAGAATATATGACTCAAATAAAAGAAAATCAAAACAAAAAGGATTATACGAATCACAGTGAAATCCAGCGTAAATTTGCGGAAGAGCCAATGCATGTCAATAAGGAAAAGCAAGTATTGAAAATGAATGTGCATACTTCTAAATGCCTTGTTGGAATTAAAGGGATTGACGTGGAGCGCTCAGGAAAAGAAATGATGAAACAAGAGTGGAGCATCAATTTATTACTTGATTTCCTATTTAGCGAAAGCTCAGAGAACTATCAAAATCTTTTCCAAGAAGGTTTAATTGATGATACCTTCTCCTATGATTACACACAGGAATATGGCTTTGGATTTGCGATGATTGGTGGAGATACGAGTGATCCTGATCGTTTGGAAGCTGCAATCAAAGAAATCCTCATGAAAGCGAAAACAAGTGATTTTGCAAGCGAGACATTAGAAAGAACAAAGAAAAAGAAAATTGGTGCATTCTTGCGTGCAATTAATTCACCAGAATATATCGCGAATCAATTTACTCGCTATGCATTCAATGAGATGAATTTATTTGATGTAGTGCCTACTGTTGAAGAAATCACAGTCGAAGATATTAAAAATGCGGCGACCAAATTATTGGAAAAAGACAGAATCACAACATGCCAAGTGGTGCCGAAATAATATGGAAGCAGACACAAAGGAAGGATTTTCTTTGTGTCTGTTGCTGTTTTTAGAAAAAAAGAAAGTAAATGGAGTGGAGACGAGCAATGGGGAAATGGATTTTAATTACTGGTGCATCTGGTGGAATAGGACAAGCGATAGCGAAACAGTTGGCAGAGGAAGGATATTCGCTTTATTTACATTTTCATCAAAATCAACCAGCAATGGAGGGGTTGCTTTCAGCGTTAGCAGAGTATGGGGGAGAATATTTTCCAATTCAAGCAGATTTAAAACAGCCAGATGCCTATAAGAAAATAGTGGGAAACATTTTTACAATCGATGGCATTGTTCATGCGAGCGGCATTAGTACATATGGGTTATTTACTGATTTGAAGGATGAAGAAATGAAGGATTTATGGAATGTCCACGTTCATTCGATGATGTGTATGACAAGAGAGCTATTACCCAAAATGCTTTCCCAGCAAAGTGGTAATATTATCGTTATAACAAGTATATGGGGGCAGGTAGGGGCTGCGATGGAAGTGGCTTATTCCGCTGTAAAGGGAGCACAAATTAGCTTCGTGAAGGCGTTAAGCAAGGAGCTGGCTTACAATGGTATCCGGGTGAATGCGGTAGCGCCTGGCGCAATTGAAACAAATATGCTTCAGGCATTTTCGCCCGAGGAAATGCAAATAATCGAAGAAGAAATCCCAATGGGAAGACTAGGAAGACCGAAAGAGGTTGCTGAAAGCATTGCATTTTTGTTATCAGAGAAATCTTCCTATATGACAGGACAAGTTCTTTCCCTAAATGGAGGATGGCATATGTAATAGCTTTTTCCATTTGCTTTTCATGCATATTATTTCAGGAACTATCCAAAATAATGATGTAATGCACATTAAGCAATGAAAGGAGTATTTCATATGTCTATTTTAGAAAATTGGGATCAATGGAAAGACTTTTTAGCAGATCGTCTTCATCATGCTGAAAATGAAGGAATGAACCAAGCGGTAATAGGAGATCTTGCGTTTCAAATAGGAGATTACCTATCCAATCAAGTTCAACCAAAAAACGAACAAGAAAAAATTCTATCCGATCTATGGTCAGTTGCAGATGAACAGGAACAACATGCGATCGCTAATATGATGGTAAAACTAGTCCATAATAACGGAACAAAATAATTATGTGTATAAAGAAGCTCGATAAATAGAGGAAGAAATTTTAGTCTATTTATCGAGCTTCTTCCATTAGTATAGTGTTGAATACTGCTGGAGGCTGTTGGGTCAGTGACTGGATTGGCACAGGAATATCATGTCAGTGACCGACCGAAAGAAAAACCAAAGCAAAAGGTAACAGAGGAAGTGCTTCATCAAATACCATCCCCCAACCCAAATAAAATCATCTATATCTATCAGAAATCAACGTTCCGCCTACAAAAAACAAAGCAACATTTTTCTAGAAAGCACCCTTTCAACAAAAAGTCCATCTTTTTTTCTATTTTTACCCCTTTTTTCTTGATTATTTATACTATTCCTATATGATAGAAATTAAAAGACTATAAAATTTCACTTGATATTTGTAGGAGGATTTTTTTGGAACAGAAGGAATGGTATTTAGAATACGAAATTCAAAAAAACCGACCTGGCCTATTAGGGGATATTTCCTCTTTACTAGGGATGCTTTCTATCAATATTATCACTATTAATGGGGTAGACGATGGACGTCGCGGCTTATTAATGTTAGCAAAAAATAAGGAACAAATAAAAAGGTTAGAATCTATTCTCTATACAATGGACACAATAAAAGTAATCAAGCTTAGAGAACCATCTTTAAGAGATAAACTTGCGGTGAGACATGGCCGGTATATTCAAAGAGATGCTGATGATAAAAAGACATTTCGATTTGTTCGCTATGAACTTGGATTGTTAGTAGATTTTATGGCTGAATTGTTTAAAACAGAAGGTCATAAATTAATAGGCATTAGAGGGATGCCTCGTGTAGGCAAAACCGAATCTATCGTTGCGGCTAGTGTTTGTGCAAATAAAAGGTGGCTTTTAGTAAGCTCTACCTTGTTAAAGCAGACCATTCGCCATTCCTTAATGCAAGGAGAATACAATGAAAATAATTTATTTATCATTGATGGAATTGTATCTTCTAAGCAAATCAATGAGCGACATTGGGCTGTAATTAGAGAAGTGATGCGCCTACCGTGTATTAAAGTGGTAGAACATCCCGATGCCTTTGTACATAATACAGAATACACTTTAGATGATTTTGATTATATTATTGAGCTAAGACATGAGCCAGGCGAGGAGATTCTTTATGATGTTCATAAAAAGAATACTCTTGCCATAGAAAGTGAATTCGAGGGTTTTGATTTTTAGTAAGTTGGAAGGTGTTATCTTTGAGTGAATTAGGAAATCGATTAAAGGAAGCTAGAGAAGCAAAAGGACTAACGTTAGAGGAATTACAGGAGATTACAAAAATCCAAATCCGATATTTAGTTGGCATTGAAGAAGGCAACTATAGTATGATGCCAGGTAAATTTTATACACGGGCATTTATCAAACAATACGCAGAAGCGGTAGATTTGGTTCCAGAAGAATTATTTGAAGAATATAAAGATGAAGTGCCGACAACAGCAAACGATGAGTTACCGCAAAATTTATCGAGAGTGAATTCAAGAAGATCCTTAGACGGAGCGAGTTCAAAAGTATTTGATATCCTTCCTACTATACTTATTGCTATTCTGGTTCTAGCTGTTGCTTTTTTGGTTTGGTACTTTTGGTATGCGAAAGATTCCAATCCAGACAAACAGTCCAATAATGATACGGAACAAAATTCTGTTTATATGAAATCAGATGCGTTAAATGAGAAGGAACAAGAAAAAGCAACAGATGAGAATGCGAATAAAGACGAAAAGAAAGTAGTAGAGGAAGAAGAGAAAAAGGTAGAAGAAGAAAAAACAAAACAAGAGATTACCAAAAAAGAAACAGAGGGAAGAACAACTACTTATGAAGTGGAAAATGCGGAGAAATTTGTTGTGAAGCTTGTTTCAACTGGAAAAGTTTGGGTTGATATCCAAAATGGCAAAAACTATTCGTTTTTCCAAGGTATTCTTGAAAAAGATGGATCTGATACCAAGGAAGTAGATCTATCAAAAGAGACTGAGGCGCATGTAATTATCGGAAATAGTCAGGTAGATGTTTTTGTCAATGATGAGAAATTAGAGCTTGGTGATTCTTCCTCTAGACAAGATCTTGTCATTAAATACGCAAAAGAAGAATAGTCATCCATTTGATGACTATTTTTCGCTATTATAACGTATTTAGGTTATAATACTAATGGTTTTAATTTATTTTTATGGAAGTGGCGATTATCGTCATGGTAATGGAGGTTGTAAGATGAATTTACCAAATAAGATTACCGTAGCAAGAATTTTATTAATCCCTGTCTTTCTAGTAATTATGCTAGTAGATTTTTCATGGGGAGAGCTGACACTTTTAGGTGTTACCTTACCGATGACACATTTTATCGGTGCCTTGATTTTTATTATAGCATCCACAACGGATTGGATTGATGGACATTTTGCAAGAAAATATAATCTAGTAACCGACTTAGGGAAGTTTTTAGATCCTTTAGCAGATAAATTATTAGTTTCTTCTGCACTAATTGTCTTAGTAGGATTAGATATGGCACCTGCGTGGATTGCCATTGTTATTATCAGTAGAGAATTTGCGGTAACTGGATTGCGTTTAGTACTTGCTGGTGGCGGCGAAGTTGTCGCTGCAAATATGCTAGGAAAAATTAAAACATGGGCGCAAATTGTTGCGATATCAGCACTTTTACTACATAACATGATTTTCGAACTTGTCTCACTTCCGTTTGATATCATTGCACTATGGGTTGCCTTAATCTTTACTATCTGGTCTGGTTGGGATTATTTTGCAAAAAACAAACAAGCTTTTGTTTCATCCAAATAAAATAGAGGAATAAAAAAGAGGACATCGATTTTACAAGCGAATATTGCTTTATAAAGATGTCCTTTCTTTATGAGCGACAAAAAGGGGGAGCACAATAGATGAATGCAGAAATTATCGCGGTTGGCTCAGAATTATTGCTTGGGCAAATTGCTAATACAAATGCGCAATTTATTTCCAAGCATTTAGCCGACTTAGGAGTAAATGTTTATTATCATACAGTTGTAGGAGATAATGCTGCTCGTTTAATGGAAGCGATTAAAATCGCAGAAAGTCGAGCACAATTGCTTATTTTCTCAGGAGGACTTGGTCCGACGAAGGACGACTTAACAAAAGAAACGATTGCCAATCATCTAGGAAAAGAGCTAGTCTTTGATAAAGCTGCACTTCAATCAATTGAAGACTATTTTTTTAAGACAAAACGCACAATGACCGAAAATAATAAAAAACAAGCGTTAGTTCTAGAAGGATGTGACGTTCTTCCCAATGATCATGGAATGGCTCCTGGCATGTTTTTGAAAAAAGACGATCAATTTTATATGCTCTTACCTGGACCGCCAAAAGAAATTCAGCCAATGTTTGTAAAATATGGATTTCCAGCGATACAAGAGCAAATGACAAGTAAAGATGTCATCATTTCACGTGTGCTTCGCTTTTTTGGAATTGGGGAGTCTTTATTAGAAACAAAAATTGAAGATTTAATTGATGCACAAACAAACCCGACAATTGCGCCTCTTGCAGGAGACGGGGAAGTAACATTGCGTATTACGTGTAAGCATGATTCAGTGGCAGAAGCAGATAAATTAATTGCAAAGACAGAGGAAGAAATATTCTCTCGAGTAGGCGAATTCTTCTATGGATATGATGACACAACGTTAATGAACGAACTCGCTCACGTATTATTAAAGAAAAATTTGACCCTCGCAGCTGCAGAAAGCTTAACAGGTGGCCTATTTCAACAAGAGGTTACGAGTATTCCAGGTGCCGGAAATATCTTCCAAGGAGGAGTTGTCTGTTACACAAATGAGGTGAAGCATCAAATCCTTCATGTGAAAGAGGCAACCATTCAAGAACATGGCGTTGTTAGTGAGCCATGTGCAAAGGAGCTTGCAGAAAATATTGCAAGATTATTAAATGCAGATATTGGCATAAGCTTTACAGGCGTTGCTGGTCCAGATGAACTGGAGGGGAATCCGGTTGGTACCGTTTTTATCGGAATAGCTAAAAAAGGTGAGCCGACTAAAGTGGAAGCTTTAGCGCTTAGTGGTACTAGAGCTGGTAATCGAAGCAGAAGTGTGAAATATGGTCAATATTTTTTATTGAAAATGTTGAAGGGATAGACTGAATAGACGTAAGTGATGATTTCTTGCTTGCGTCTTACTAGTGTAGTGCTTCTCCCGTTAGAAATAAAAAAACGAATGAATGTTCGATTTTTTGCTGTACAAATGAAAAGAAAAAAGGTATATTAAATATATAATCTTTTAAACAACGAATGAATCATGATTAGTGAGATTCATTTTTTATATAAGGAGGAGAACGTATTTGAGTGATCGTCAAGCTGCATTAGAAATGGCGTTAAAACAAATAGAAAAACAATTCGGTAAAGGTAGTATTATGAAGCTGGGAGAGCAAGCTGATAAAGTCATTTCTACTAGTCCAAGTGGATCGTTAGCTTTAGATGCAGCCCTAGGTGTTGGTGGATATCCAAGAGGTCGTATTGTTGAGATATATGGTCCTGAAAGTTCAGGTAAAACAACAGTAGCGCTACATGCTATTGCTGAGGTGCAGGCAAATGGCGGACAAGCAGCATTTATTGATGCAGAGCATGCATTAGATCCGGTTTATGCACAAAAGCTTGGCGTTAATATCGATGAATTATTACTTTCTCAACCAGATACTGGAGAGCAAGCGCTAGAAATTGCAGAAGCTTTGGTTCGAAGTGGAGCAGTTGATATTTTAGTAATTGACTCTGTAGCTGCACTTGTACCAAAGGCAGAGATTGAAGGAGAAATGGGAGATTCCCATGTTGGACTTCAAGCACGCTTAATGTCACAAGCCCTTCGTAAATTATCTGGAGCAATTAATAAGTCAAAAACAATTGCTATTTTCATTAACCAAATTCGTGAAAAAGTCGGAGTAATGTTCGGAAACCCTGAAACAACTCCTGGTGGACGTGCATTGAAATTCTATTCATCTGTTCGTTTAGAAGTTCGTCGTGCTGAAACGTTAAAACAAGGAACAGACATGGTAGGAAACAAAACCAAAATTAAGGTTGTTAAAAATAAAGTAGCACCACCTTTCAAAGTGGCAGAAGTAGATATCATGTATGGAGAAGGTATCTCTAAAGAAGGAGAGATTATTGATCTTGGTTCAGATCTTGATATTGTTCAGAAGAGTGGGGCTTGGTATTCCTATAATGACGAAAGATTAGGACAAGGCCGTGAAAACGCGAAGCAATTCTTGAAAGAAAATAAAGAAATGCGTCTAGAAATTCAAAAGAAAATCCGCGATCATTACGGGCTCGATAAAGAAGTAACACTAAAGCCTGAAAAGGACGACCAAGAACAATTTGAATTAATCGACTAATTGTTAACCAAAAGATGGTATAGTGGATATCCACTTTGCCATCTTTTTTTGATTGATTATTAATAAGCGACTATTAATTCAGCTAATAGAATCTATCGTTTATCTCATGATATTTTATTAAAATTATAAAAAGACTTCATGAGAAAAACACACTGAATAAAAGACTCAATTAGGTTTAACAAGCTTAATTTCTGACCATAATATAGATGATAGGTTAGAAAGTGATAATCTATTACAGTTTAATAGGGAGAAATTTTCATACATATATAGGAATAATAGAGCAATTGTTAGAGAAAAAGGCTAACAAGATAGCCAATGAGAAATAGGTTAATCCTACTAGTTCAAAGTCTTGACAATAAATTGGTACAACTATACAATTGAATTGTATATTTTACATTTTTATAAGTATGAAAACCTAGAAAACGATTATATGACTAGGGAAAATTTCGATTGAAAAAAGGAACATTAAGCCAATACTTTTAAAATCGTAACAAACACAATTTGATAGCAAGAGGAGGTGAAAATGATGGATCCACTATTAAAAATCATCTCCATTTTGCTTATTCTAATCGTTATTGCCGTTGTTGGCTTTGTTGTATATTTTATTCGAAAGTCCAATGCTAATGCAAAAATTAGCAATGCAACAATGACTGCTGAACAAATTATTGAAAATGCAAAGCGTGAAGCAGACGCATTGAAAAAAGAAGCTTTGTTAGAAGCAAAGGATGAGATTCACAAGCTTCGTAGTGAAGCAGAACTAGAAGTTCGTGATCGAAGAAATGAACTACAAAAACAAGAAAATCGTTTATTGCAAAAAGAGGAAAATCTTGATCGCAAGGGAGAAGCGTTAGACAAACGTGAATCAGTTTTAGAAAAGAGGGACGATTCTCTTAATAAAAGACAACAGCATATGGAAGAGATGGAAAGCAAAGTGGACGAGATGGTTCGCAAGCAGCAAACAGAACTAGAGCGCATTTCTGGCTTGACTCGAGAAGAGGCAAAGTCCATCATTTTAGACCGTACAGAGCAAGAAGTTGCTCATGATATTGCGGTAATGATTAAAGAAAGTGATACTAGAGCGAAAGAAGAAGCAGATAAAAAGGCTAAAGAAATTCTGTCACTTGCAATCCAACGTTGTGCGGCTGATCATGTTGCAGAGACTACAGTTTCCGTTGTAAACCTTCCAAATGATGAAATGAAAGGGCGAATTATCGGTCGTGAAGGTCGAAATATTCGAACACTTGAAACATTAACAGGAATTGATTTAATCATTGATGATACACCAGAAGCAGTTATTCTCTCTGGTTTTGATCCAATAAGACGTGAAACTGCAAGACTTGCGTTAGATAAGCTCGTTCAGGATGGTCGTATCCATCCAGCTCGTATTGAAGAAATGGTTGATAAAGCGCGTCGAGAAGTGGATGAACATATTCGTGAAATCGGAGAACAAACTACGTTTGAAGTCGGAGTTCATGGATTACATCCAGATTTAATTAAGATTCTTGGACGTTTAAAATTCCGTACAAGCTATGGACAAAATGTATTAAAGCACAGTATGGAAGTGGCACAATTATCAGGAATTTTAGCTGCTGAACTTGGGGAAGATCAAACCCTTGCCCGCAGAGCCGGACTACTACATGACATTGGGAAAGCCATTGACCATGAAGTAGAAGGAAGTCATGTGGAAATTGGTGTCGAGCTTGCTACCAAGTATAAAGAGCATCCTGTTGTAATCAATAGTATCGCATCTCATCATGGTGATACAGAACCAACTTCAATCATCGCTGTACTAGTAGCTGCTGCTGACGCACTTTCAGCTGCAAGACCAGGAGCGCGAAGAGAAACATTAGAAAATTATATTCGCCGACTGGAGAAATTAGAAGAAATTTCTGAATCTTATGATGGAGTAGAGAAATCATTCGCTATTCAAGCAGGTCGTGAGATTCGAATTATGGTGAAACCAGATCTTGTGGATGATTTAGAGTCTCATCGATTAGCTCGCGATATTCGTAAGAAAATCGAAGAGGAACTCGATTATCCAGGTCATATAAAAGTAACCGTCATTCGTGAAACAAGAGCGGTTGAATATGCAAAATAAAAGACGGTGCGATTGCACCGTTTTTTTTATCGAAAAATACAGCAGCATGCCTGAAAAGTTCCTTTTAAGGCAAATCGCGTTAGGAGCGAAAGGGAATTATATGTTACACTGTTACATAGTGAAAAGTAGAAAGTAGGAAATAGGATATGCATATTTTATTTATTGGGGATGTTGTCGGTTCTATGGGCCGAGACATGATTAAAGAGTACGTACCAAAGTTAAAGGATAAATACAGACCACAATTAACGATTATCAATGGAGAGAATGCTGCTGGGGGAAAAGGTATTACAGAGAAAATTTATCGAAGCTTTTTGGAAATCGGTGCTCAAGCGATAACAATGGGGAATCATACATGGGATAACCGCGAAATATTTGAGTTTATTGATAACGCGAAATATTTAGTGCGTCCCGCTAACTTTCCGGAAAATAATCCTGGAAAGGGGATGGTTTTTGTAAAAATAAATGATATTGAAGTAGCTGTTATCAATTTACAAGGACGTACCTTTATGAATCCAAGTGACGATCCATTTATTGTAATTGATGGCTTAGTGAAGGAAGCGAAAAAGCGTACAGATATTATTTTTGTCGATTTTCACGGAGAAGCAACAAGTGAAAAGCAAGCAATGGGATGGTATTTAGATGGGAAGGTTACAGCGGTGGTTGGAACACATACACATGTGCAAACTGCTGATAATCGCATCCTTCCAAATGGGACTGCGTTTATGGCGGATGTGGGCATGACAGGACCGTATGATGCTATTCTTGGTATGCAAAAAGAATTGGTGCTAAATCGCTTTCTAACGAATTTGCCAACACGCTTTGAGCCGCCAAAAAGTGGGAGAGCTCAGCTAAGTGGATGTCTGATTGAGGTGGATAAGAAGACGGGCAAAGCGAAGAAAATGGAGCGCATTTTAATTAATGAGGACCATCCTTTTTATTCCTAACAGAATATAGCTCTTCCTTCTTTCCTGAAAAATCAAATATTTTCAAAGTTTTTATGTCCAAGCTGGAATATGTGTATTAAACTTGGAATATAGTAACATTGGAATGATATATATCCTGATATGTTCATTAATCTTAATGAAACATGCGGGGGGGTTAAACAAGGAGGAGCTAGAAATGGAGATATTAAAGGTTTCAGCAAAGTCTAGTCCCAATTCTGTAGCTGGTGCGCTTGCAGGTGTTCTACGAGAAAGAGGTGGAGCGGAAATCCAGGCAATTGGTGCAGGTGCATTAAATCAAGCGGTTAAAGCAGTTGCTATCGCAAGAGGGTTTGTAGCACCTAGCGGAGTGGATTTAATCTGTATCCCTGCCTTCACTGATATCGTTATTGACGGTGAGGAAAGAACGGCCATCAAGCTCATTGTGGAGCCTAGATAAAGAGAAAATAAGATTATATGGAAAAAAGAAAGGAAAGCGTGATTCTCATGCTTTCCCAATTTTCCCTTCTTAATGATTGGTAAATTCGCTCGGGCAGAATGAATCCTTTTAGGGAGATTTTCATCAGAAGGAAATAGAGCAAACCTTCAAAATGAAGGGGGGTGTCTTATCGATTAGGTTTCGTCCTCACAGCTGTAAGATTTAAAGTTGGAGAATGAATATTCTTCTTAACTAATCTCTTAAAAGCAGTGCTTAAGTAACCGAATGAATGAGAACCCCTTTCTTTTTATTTTGGCCATGATGGAACGCCCCTGTGCTTTTTGTTCTACTTCTTAGCAAACAATACGCATGCAAAATAAATCTTAATTTTTGAAAAATTAAAAATACGGGTTTAAATAGTTTGCGATTAATGATATCTTGGTGGAAAGCCTACAAGATTTACATAGAAGAAAATAAAGAACATATTCGTATAGGAGTGAATTTTTTTGAATTACTTTGATGGGCATTGCGATGTATTGTTTAAAATGTTTAAGGATAAAACAATTAATTTTCAGAATAGTGAAAAGCTTCATATAACGAAAGAAGGACTCCAAAAAGGTGGAGCAAAAATTCAATGCTTTGCTATCTATATTCCAGAATCCGTTCATCCAGATATGAAGTTTGAAGCCGCATTATCCATGGCAACTATTTTTTATGAAAAAATCCTTCAGCCTAACCCAGATTTTAAATTTATCCGTAATAAAATGGATATCGAGCAATTGAAAGAAGGAGAAATTGGCGCGATTCTAACACTTGAGGGCTGTGATGCAATCGGTGGAGATTTATTGAAATTAAAGACATTGCTACAATTAGGCGTATCAGCAGTTGGTCTAACCTGGAACTATGCAAATGCTGTTGCAGACGGTGCGTTAGAGCCTAGAGGGGCAGGCTTGTCTTTATTTGGAAGAGAAACAGTAAAGCTTCTGAATCAACAAGATATATTGGTAGATGTTTCCCATTTATCGGAAAACTCTTTCTGGGATGTAATGGAGCTTGCAGATCATCCGTATGCATCTCACTCGAATACATATAATCTTTGTCCACATCCTCGTAATCTACGAGATGAGCAGATAAAGGCGTTGATAGAAGCAGACAGCGTGATTGGGATTACTTTCGTGCCGCCGTTTTTAAGTGGCTCAAATGCAGCAACCATAACAGATGTATTGCGGCATTTAGATTATATCTGTTCCCTTGGAGGGGAGGATCATGTCGGCTTCGGCTCTGATTTTGATGGAATCTCTCAAACCGTTAAAGGGCTATCTTCTACTGCCGATTATCGGAATCTAATTAACGAACTAACGAAATATTATACTAGTAGTCAAGTAGAGAAGTTTTTATATACGAATATGGTAAAAAGGTTTCCGAAATAAAGGGGAATTTTAATGAAGCATACGGGCAGTTGCGTTATCTCCTTTTGAGGTAGAAAACGCAACTGCCCGTTACTGTGAGATTCCTAGTTAAAGATAAAAAAATAGTAGAAATATTTCTTTCTAACCTTGCTATTGTTTTCAAAAGGTCAAAGGCTTATACTAGAATAATGAAAATATGTCTATAAAGAATAGTACATATGAAGTATAGATTGTTGTTTAAGTATCGCGACAGTACAGTACTTGACTTCTGTGGGTCATAGCAACAAACTTTACGAAAAAATCCTAAAAAAACAATCTATAAGAACTAGCCTAAAACATGTATATTAACAAACTTATGGATGAAACAAGTTTATCGATAAGAGAGGAGTAGTTGAAATGAACGAAAAACAACGTTTAGATGGACAAAAAATTGAAAGCAATAATTCTTCGGACAAAAAATCCGAAAAGGATTACAGCAAATATTTCGAAACAGTATACAAAGCACCTTCTTTAAAAGATGCAAAAAGACGTGGAAAAGAAGAAGTTCGTTATGAAAAAGATTTCTCTATTTCAGAGCAATTCCGTGGAATGGGAGAAGGACGCAAATTCTACATTCGCACATACGGATGTCAAATGAATGAGCATGATACAGAAGTAATGGCAGGAATTTTCTTAGCATTAGGCTATGAAGCAACAAATACTGTAGATGATGCCAATGTTATTCTTCTTAATACATGCGCGATTCGCGAAAATGCAGAAAATAAAGTATTTGGTGAATTAGGACATTTAAAGCATTTAAAAACAGAAAAACCAGACCTTTTAATAGGGGTTTGTGGCTGTATGTCCCAAGAAGAATCTGTAGTAAATAAGATTTTAAAAACATACACACAAGTAGACATGATCTTCGGAACACATAATATTCACCGTTTACCAAATATTCTTCAAGAAGCATATATGTCGAAAGAAATGGTAGTGGAAGTGTGGTCTAAAGAAGGGGACGTTATCGAGAACCTTCCAAAAGTACGGAAGGGGAAAATTAAAGGCTGGGTTAATATTATGTATGGCTGTGATAAATTCTGCACCTACTGTATCGTTCCTTATACTCGCGGGAAAGAGCGTAGCCGCCGTCCAGAAGATATTATTCAAGAAGTTCGTCAATTAGCTGCACAAGGCTATAAAGAAATTACGCTACTAGGTCAAAACGTAAACGCATATGGAAAAGATTTCACTGATATCGATTTCCGTTTCGGTGATTTAATGGAAGAAATGCGCAAAATTGATATTCCGCGTGTTCGTTTTACAACAAGTCATCCACGTGATTTCGATGATCATTTAATCGAAGTGCTTTCTAAAGGCGGCAACTTAGTAGAACATATCCATTTACCAGTACAGTCTGGTTCATCTGATGTGTTAAAAATCATGGCACGTAAATATACAAGAGAAAAGTATTTAGAATTAGTTCGCAAAATGAAAGCAGCTATTCCTAATTTAACTCTTACAACAGACATTATTGTAGGGTATCCAAATGAAACAGATGAGCAATTCGAAGAAACATTGTCTCTTTATAAAGAGGTTGGTTTTGAGGCTGCTTATACATTCATTTATTCACCGCGTGAAGGGACGCCAGCTGCGAAAATGAAAGATAATGTTCCAATGGAAGTGAAAAAGGAACGTTTACAGCGCCTAAATGCTTTAGTTAATGAGTATTCTGCAAATTCCATGAAGGGCTACCAAGACAAAATTGTTGAGGTTCTTGTGGAAGGGGAAAGCAAGAATAATCCAGATGTACTTGCAGGTTATACACGCAAAAACAAGCTAGTAAACTTTGTTGGACCAAAATCAGCAATCGGTAAACTTGTTTCTGTTAAAATTACGGATGCGAAAACGTGGTCATTAAACGGAGAAATGATTGAGGTATTAGAAGCAGAAGCTGTTGAGGCAAACTAATGGCTAAGTATACAAAAGAAGAAATAATCGAGCGAACAGAACAACTTGCCAAGATGATTCGCGATACAGAAGAAGTCGAATTTTATCAGCGGGCAGAACAGCAAATCAATCAAAACAAAAAAGTGAATGATCGAATTGCTCAAATCAAAAAATTGCAAAAACAAGCAGTCAATCTTCAGCACTATGGGAAAATTGCTGCTTTAAAAGAAACAGAAGCAAAAATTGATGCAATGCAAAAAGAAATCGATGAGCTTCCAATCGTCAGCGAGTTTAAAGAATCACAAGAAATCGTGAACGACATGCTTCAAATGGTAACAAAAACAATCGCAGAAACAGTTGAAACCGAAATTCTTTCTTCTGTTGATAAAAAGAAAGAAGATTAAAAAAGAGTTTTTTGTAAGATTGAATGTTCATGAGTTAAATAACGTTTAGCATACTAAGTTGATAGGAGGGGAAATCAACGGGCTTCCGTTATTTGCGAATACAATTAAATCCCAAAAGTAGAAAAACCAAGCATATTCTCGCTTGGTTTTTTACTTGTTCTGATTATTTAAAATGTTAATCGCTCGTAAGAAAGCTTTCCGATATTCCTGTTGTTCCTTCATAGCGGTTTGCAAGGTGGAAAGCAATGCTTTGTTCAGCTGCTTCGTTTCTTTATCTTTCGCGTCTCCATTATTAATCGATTGTTGAAGAAATGTATAGACTAGAAATAGAACAGAATAGTTATCAACATAAGTAAGGCTGACAGCACTTCCACCATTTCCTCCTTCTGCATGGGTATTAACAGAAGGCCCACCCGTTTCCAAAATTTTTTCAATAAGCTCCTCTGGTACACCAAGCTCCTTTAATTTCTCAGCAGTTAAGCCAATATTTTTATCCTTCGCCATTCTTTTCCCTCCTCCTATTAGGTATGTAAAAGAAAAGGGCAACCATCAAAAATGATGTTGCCCTTTATTATATGCTTATCTCTTGTAGGAGTGATTATCTTGAAAGGTGATTAACCTTCGTTCACCATTTCAGGGCTGTTTTCGTTGTAAGATACAGCAGTAGCAGCACCAGCAACGTTAGCATTAACTAAAATACCACCAACGAAGAAGTTTAATAAGTTAACACCTACAGCAGCACCACCAGCAGCACCAGAAGCAGTAAATTGGTTAGCAAGGTTACCATTTCCTTGAGTAGCGTTAGTGAATCCGCGAAGTTCTGCCCCTTTATTCCCAATGCCTTTACCTTTAGCAGCAACATCAGTACCAGCAACGCCAGAACCGTTACCTTTGTGACAATCAGATGTGTAGTTAGACAACATATGATTTCACCTCCTTTCAAAAGTGAGATTCATTGATTATTTTTTGATGAAATCTGATAAATCTAGTGAAAAAATAGGCTTGCCATTCACGTTTAATTTAAGATTCCCATCATCATTTGAAGCATCAATAACAGGTAATTTTTCCTGTAGCTTACTTAATGTTTCTTGATTTATTAAACTCTTTAGCGTTTCTGGATTAAGATTCGGCATTACTTTATCTTTAAGAGAATCTAAATCGACATTAGCCATTTTTTCTTTAATAGAATCAAAATCAATATTTGGTGTAACTTTCTCTTTCACTGCATCAATTGTGCTTTCAGATACATTACTGGTTAAACCTTTTGTTAATTTTTGAACTAAGCCACCCATTTCAGTAGATAGCTTGCCGATTAATTCTTGTGCGTATTTTGCTCCTTCTTCACCAGTAACCTCTTTACCATTAACATTGAATTTAAAATCAAACTGATCGTTTTTATTAAATAACCCTGCCAACTTCCTCACCCCCTTACCGTATACTACAGTATATAAAGATTCGAACAAGCTGTATCCGCGAATGTATTAATACAAACGCATATTTTTTTCATAGTATAAAAATTTCATCTAAGGAAAGATGATTTTTACCCATAAACAGAAATAAGTCGTACCAGTTCATAAGCAGGCAGTAAGGCTTAGCAAAAACGAGGATATTCGTCTAGAAAAATGGCTAATATCGGCACACTTACCCAAGTTTTACATACAATGAAGTAGATTTAAGCATTACTTACAGTCTTTAAAATTTATCGCACACTAGACTTCTATCCCGCATAGGATGAAATGAAAATGAATGAGGAGGTTTCGCTCGAACATGGGAGAATATAGAGAGATTATTACAAAGGCAGTCGTAGCGAAAGGACGTAAATTCACAAAATCCAATCATACGATCTGCCCAGACAACAGCCCTTCAAGCATTTTGGGCTGCTGGATTATCAACCATACGTATGAAGCAGAAAAGGTTGGTAAAACAGTAGAAATTTGCGGATACTATGACATTAACGTTTGGTATTCCTATAATGACAATACACAAACAGAAGTAGTTACAGAGCGTGTAAAATATACAGATGTCATTAAACTAAAATATCGTGATCCTGACTGCCTAGAAGACCACGATGTGATTGCAACTGTATTACAGCAACCAAACTGTATCGAAGCAGTGATTTCTCCAAATGGCAATAAAATTATTGTTCATGTAGAAAGAGAATTTATCGTAGAAGTTATCGGAGAAACAAAAATTTGTGTAGAAGTATGCACAGACGAATGTGGCAAAGATGACGATGCATGGTTTGAAGATGAAGTAGAAGACGAAGAATTTGAAGAATTAAATCCAGATTTTCTCGTAGGCGGAGAAGAAGAGTAAAGGCTAGGAGCTTCCTAGTCTTTTTTTCTTGAACCTTTTTAATACGAATCCATAAATATAAAACCTTTTTCCTATTTGCATAAGAAAAAGGCAGGCTGATTATCTTTCACAAGCGATTCCGTCTTTATCACGGTCACTTTTTTTATTTGCATCATATAAAGCTTTTGAAACATACGGTTTGTACTTCGTTTTTCCACCCTTATTTTTAGTGGATTTTGATTTAGCGACCCCACCCTTATAATCTTTGTTAAGTGCTGTACAATTTTTGTAAGTTTTAACTTTCGATTTTGCTGCAACACTTGAAAACGGCATAAAGCTAAACATAAGCACAATTGTTAGAAGAATAGATAGAAAACGTTTCAAAATAATTGCTCCTTTTCCTAATATTAGAATTTATAGCAAGCTAATTATAAAAGATTCGCTTGCGAAATACTAGTCTTAATTTAAATTGATAGTGGAATGGTGCGGAAGACATTTGACACCTGAGGGAAGAAGAGGAAAGGCTGAGACCCCACAGGCGTACCCGAGAAGGCTCAGCTATCTCCCCGGCGAATCATATGTCTGGAGCGCAATGGAACGAACTAGTTATCAAATCTTCCTTTACGTAAATACCAAAAATTTTATATGTATAAATTAGCTGCGTTTTCCCAAAACCCCCCACTCAAATATTCTATTTCTTTATGGTATAATGAGAAAATAATAGATTTGGACTTGGATTTTGGAGGAAGTTATGACAACATATACGCCAATGATACAACAATACTTACAGGTAAAGGCAGATTATCAGGATGCCTTTTTATTTTTTCGTTTAGGAGACTTTTATGAAATGTTCTTTGATGATGCGATCAAAGCATCTCAGGAGCTTGAGATTACGTTAACAAGTAGAGAAGGGGGCGGTGCAGAGCGAATCCCGATGTGTGGAGTTCCGCACCATTCTGCACCAAACTATATTGAACAGCTTGTCGAGCGCGGCTATAAGGTAGCAATATGTGAACAAACAGAAGACCCAAAGCAAGCAAAGGGAGTCGTAAAAAGAGAAGTTGTTCAGCTAATTACACCTGGTACGATGATGGAAGGGAAAAATCTTTCCGATAAAGAAAACAATTATATTGCAACTATCTCGATATTTGCAGACGATAAATTCGGATTTGCCTATAGCGATTTATCGACAGGGGAAAGCAAAGCAACGATTTTAACTGGAATCGATTCTTTATTGAATGAATTATCATTATCAGGAGCAAAAGAAGTGGTTGTTGCAGACGACTTTTCTAAAGAGTATCTGAAAAGATTACAGGAGCGCGGCACGTTAACGCTTTCGATTGAAAATGATACCGATGAAAAAGGCATGCATGCACCTTTATTACAAGGAATCAATGAACAGCAGCTGAAAAACACGGTTGCTCGCTTGTTTAACTACTTATATCGAACACAAAAACGAAGCCTGGATCACTTACAGCCAGTTTCTATTTATGTAATCGATCAATTTATGAAAATTGATTATTACTCCAAACGAAATTTAGAATTAACAGAAACGATTCGTTCGAAAGGAAAAAAAGGTTCTCTGCTATGGCTCTTGGATGAAACGAAAACAGCGATGGGCGGGAGACTGCTGAAACAATGGATCGATCGTCCGCTATTAAATAAGGGTGAGATTGAATATCGCCAAAATTTAGTCGAGACGATGATTGGTCATTATTTTGAACGCCAAGATTTGCGAGAAAAATTAAAGGAAGTCTATGATTTAGAACGCTTGGCAGGTCGAGTTGCTTTCGGTAATGTCAATGCAAGAGATCTTGTTCAGCTAAAAAAATCGTTGCAGCAAGTGCCGATTATACAGCAAATTGTTGCGTCATTTGGGTCAAAAGAAGCAAGCAGCCTTGCAGATAAACTGGATCCATGTGAAGATATTACCGATTTATTAGAACATGCAATTGTGGAAAATCCGCCCCTTTCGATTAAAGAAGGAAATATTATTTTAGATGGTTATCACCCTGAATTAGATAGCTACCGGGATGCAAGTCGAAACGGCAAGACATGGATTGCCCAGCTGGAAAGAGAAGAACGGGAAAAAACAGGCATTAAATCACTGAAAATCGGCTATAATCGTGTATTTGGCTACTATATTGAAGTGACGCGAGCTAATGTGCATCTTTTACAGGAAGGACAATATGAGCGCAAGCAGACACTTGCTAATGCAGAACGATATATTACGCCGGAATTAAAGGAAAAAGAAAGCCTAATCTTACAAGCGGAAGAAAAAATGGTGGAGCTGGAATATGAAATTTTCACGACTATCCGCGAGATGATTAAAGAATATATTCCACGCTTACAGAAATTAGCTAAAACAGTAAGTGCACTAGATGTATTGCAATGCTTTGCGACTGTTAGTGAGGATCGTCGCTATGTGAAGCCTCAATTTTCAACGGATCGAATCCTTTCTATTAAAAATGGCCGTCACCCTGTAGTAGAGAAGGTGATGAATGCTCAAAGCTATGTTGCAAATGATTGCACCATGCATAAAGATCGGGAATTGCTATTAATTACAGGACCGAATATGTCTGGTAAAAGTACGTATATGCGCCAGATTGCTTTAACCAGTATTTTAGCGCAAATTGGTTGTTACGTACCAGCAGACGAAGCAGTACTTCCGCTATTTGACCAAGTATTTACAAGAATCGGTGCCGCAGATGATCTTATTTCTGGGCAAAGTACGTTTATGGTCGAGATGCTAGAAGCTAGAAATGCGCTTTTACATGCTACCAATAATAGCTTAATTCTATTCGACGAAATTGGCCGAGGCACAAGCACCTATGATGGAATGGCGCTTGCACAAGCAATTATTGAATATATCCATCATGAAGTCGGGGCAAAGACATTATTCTCGACTCACTATCATGAGCTAACAGTGCTTGCGGACGAGCTTCAGTCATTAAGCAATGTTCATGTAAGTGCAATGGAGCAAAATGGAAAAGTTGTCTTCCTTCATAAAATAAAAGAAGGAGCAGCAGATAAAAGCTATGGTATTCACGTTGCCCAACTAGCAGAATTACCAGAGGCATTGATTGAGCGAGCACAAGAACTGTTAACAAGCCTAGAGCAAAAAGACCAATTTGCTGGAGAAGCAGCAGTGGCGCAAATCGAGCAACCTGTTCAAAAAACAGAAAAAATCGAGGAAGAGGCACAATTATCTTTCTTTGGTACAGAAGAAGAGAAGAAACCTCAAAAAGCGATTTCCACTAAGGAAAAGCAAATTTTAGCGAAGCTCAAAGAAATAGATATTCTAGAAATGACGCCAATGCAGGCATTAAATACATTGTATGAACTTCATAAAAAAGTTCGGAATGATGGATGAAGTGGTTTTCGTGAGTTGGATGAAAGCCGGAAATTAGAGGAACTTCAGAAAAGTGGCTTTCATAAGTGAAATGAACGCCAGAAACCAGAGAAACCACGGAAAAAGTGGTTTTCATACACAAAATGAAAGCCGAAATTAGAGCCACAGTTAAATCTATACATGGTACCGCCCACTTAATCTGAATAAAAGTAAGAAAGAAAAGAGGAGAAGCAATGGCAAAGATTATTCAACTGGATGATGCACTCTCGAATAAAATTGCTGCAGGTGAAGTTGTTGAGCGGCCAGCCTCTGTTGTAAAAGAGTTAGTAGAAAATAGTATTGACGCAAAGAGTACTTCGATTGAAATTTTTATCGAAGAGGCTGGTTTAGAGAGCATCCGTATTCTTGATAACGGACTAGGAATTGACGAAGAGGATGTCTTAACTGCTTTTTCCAGACATGCGACAAGTAAAATTAAAGACGAAAACGACTTATTCCGAATTCGGACCCTTGGCTTCAGAGGAGAGGCACTACCGAGTATTGCCTCTGTCTCCCAAGTAACCTTAACGACTTCAACAGGGGAAAAGGGGACAACGGTTGAGCTCAAAGGCGGTCATTTAGTGAAACAGGAAGGCGCACCTGGAAGAAGAGGTACAGAGATTATTGTCAGCGATTTGTTCTTTAACACGCCAGCAAGATTGAAATATATGAAGTCGATTCATACCGAGCTTGGCAATATAACGGATATCGTCAATCGTCTTGCCCTTGCGCATCCTGATATTAGCTTTCGCTTAGTTCATAATGATCGCAAGTTACTTCATACGAATGGCAATGGGGATGTAAGACAAGTTCTTGCAAGCATTTATGGCTTAAATATTGCCAAAAAAATGATTCCAATTTCCGCAAGCACCCTTGATTTTAAATTAAGTGGCTATATGGCGCTGCCAGAAATTACGCGAGCGTCACGTAATTACATTTCCACGATGATTAATGTGCGATTTATTAAAAACTATTCTCTTGTTCGCAGTATTCAGGAAGGCTATCATACCTTGCTGCCGATTGGAAGATATCCAATTGTTCTCTTAAATGTGGAAATGGATCCGATTCTAGTTGATGTCAATGTGCATCCATCGAAAATGGAAGTGCGCTTTAGTAAAGAACAAGAGCTGTATGAGCTTGTCAGCAATACGATTAAAGCAGCATTTAAGAAAAAAGAGCTTATTCCGGCAGGACTTATCCGTGAGAAAAAGGCTGCTCCTAAAGAAGAGCAGGCGGCCTTTAGCTTTGACACGGTTCGTGAACCGGCAATGCCTGTATCTGTTTCGAAAACGGAATCAATTTATTCAAATCAAACAGTAGAGCAAGAGGAAAAGGCAACTTGGAACGAGCCAGTAGAAGAAGCACAAAGTAGTTGGCAAGCTGGAGAAGGTGGAGAAGATGGAGAAGATACAACAATAACAGATGCCACAGCCTTTTTCTTTGGACAGGAAGACAGTAGTTTCATTCCACCTGCACCAGTGGAAGAGGTAGCGGAAACATGGGAAGAGGAAGAAATAGCCGACGTCGTGGAAGGTCCCAGAGTTCCGCCTCTTTATCCAATTGGGCAAATGCATGGAACCTATATATTTGCGCAAAACGAAAGAGGATTATACATCATCGACCAGCACGCAGCCCAAGAACGTATCAAATACGAATTTTTCCGGGAAAAAGTTGGAGAAGTTCATAATGAATTACAGGAAATGCTTATCCCGTTAACATTAGATTATTCCCTTGATGAGTGGATGAAAATAGAAGAAAATAAAGCCGAATTAGAAAAAGTAGGCGTATTTCTCGAACCGTTTGGCCAGCAAAGCTACCTAGTTCGCTCCCATCCACAATGGTTCCCAAAAGGAGAAGAAAAAGAAACAATCGAAGAAATGATTGAACAAGTTCTCTCCATGAGAAAAGTAGACATTAAGCTCTTACGAGAAGAAGCAGCCATCATGATGAGCTGCAAAGGCTCCATTAAAGCAAACCGCCATTTACGAAATGATGAGATTCAAAGCTTATTGGACGAACTTCGGACTACATCTGATCCATTCACTTGTCCCCACGGTAGACCGATCATTGTGCATTATTCTACTTATGAAATGGAGAAAATGTTCAAGCGCGTGATGTAGTGGAATTTACAAGGGTTAATAGGGGGTGGAAAAGTAGTTGCCCCCCATTTGCCCCCACATTTTTTATTCTTCTTCTTCTTCTACATACTTTTTGAACCGGTTAATACTTTCTAACGCATGTTTTTTGGTAATAGGTAATATGTAAATATACATCAGTTGTAACGCTAAGAGCTGCATGTCCAAGCCTATCACTAACAGCTTTAATATCATTACTCAAGCATCATAATAGCATGAGTGTGACGTAAGCCATGAGGACTAATTTTAGGAAGATCTGTTTTATCGATAATGGTTTTGAGTACCTTGTTGATACCATATGGACCTAGTGGTCTTCCACTCCACGTTGTAATAACATAATCCTGATCGATGTATTTTTCCCCGTATCTCTCTTTATTCTGTTGTTGCCAATCTTTAATGTAATAAATCTTTAATAAGCTTATCACCTATAGGGATAGTTCGGAAACTAGAAGACGTCTTAGGTTTTTTGATTTTTTTATCATTTCTAGACTTCGAAATAATGATTACTTTTTTATCAAAAAAAATATCTTGCCATTTAAGTGCTAATAGTTCGCCTTTTCTTAAGCCAGTCCTTATTTGGTCACTGGGTGATATTTATTAGACATATGACCATTTTTAACTGTTTCATATACTTTCTTACCATTTCCTTTAAATACTTGAACTTTTACTGTCTTTGTTTTACCTTTTGTTTTTATTCTTGTAGTAGGATAGATATTTATAGCTCCTCCATATGGAGGATTATTGTTTTTTTCAGCATATTCGATTGCGGGCGCTTTATCAGGTGATTCTGAATCAGAATCAAAATCGATAATTGGTTCATCATCAAAATCATCAATATTTTCAGGTTCATCTTCTAAGGTTTCAACTGGTACTGTTTCTAGTTCGTCTATATTGATATCTTCATAAGTCTCTAAATCTGGCTCAAGGTATTCATATTGTTCTTCTGTAACAGGATCGCTTGGATCTTTTGGGTATATATGTATATTTGGTGCAGCGTTAATATTTGCTTCGCTTAATGTACTAAAAATTAATAGAATTGGTAATAATACTGTTGCTATTTTTAAAATATATTTTTTCACAACTCTTCTCCTTTTTAATAAATTGGTATAGTATTGTAACAAGTCAGAATATTTACCTAAATTACATAATAAATTATTTTTTACAAAAATAAACATTTATTTGAAAGGAATGTTAAAGTTGTGAATATTTGGAAATCTAGAGAGAGTAGTTATACTCTAAATAATTTAACAAGTGAAGATATAGATAAAGCAGAAAAGCATTTTCGTGTAAAATTGCCAAAAGCATATATTGATACTTTAAGGGAAAAGAACGGAGGGAATCTATTATATAACGCATTACCAATATCTCTAAATCGTTGGGAAGGTGATAATTATTTATTAATTGAGCACCTATTAGGGATAAAAGAAAATGAGGGTATCATGATGACAGATTATTATGTAAAAGAATGGCAGATAAAACGAAAAAATATTATTTTGTTAAGTGGTGATGGCCATGAATGGCTTGCATTAGATTACAATCATTCAGAGAATCCTAAAGTTATCTATATAGATACAGAGGAAGACAAGATTATAGAATTATATTCATCGTTTGATGAAATGGTAGATAATCTTTTTATTCAAGAAGAAAATGAAGATGATCAAGTTGGCGAAGGTGCAATTATAATTACACTTGAAGAAGCAAGAAAATTAGTAAGAAGTAATGATATTTCTGAAATTAAAAATGGACTTGATGCATTCGAACATTATATATATGAGGACAACATCTTAACCGAACACCAAGATGATATTATTAGATTGTTAAAACATGATGAGGAGGATGTGGTCGAATACGCTGCACAAAAGGCTTGGAGTGCCATTACAATGGGCTATAATGTGAAAAGAGAATTTATAAATTATGTCATTTCAGATTTTGAAAAAAGACAAGATCAAATATTTAAAACATTTCTGTATCTTATATCTGAGTATTTAAATGATAATGAAAGATAATGAAATAGTAAGAATATATATGGTTAATGTAGTTTAAAGAGAAGCCCTTCTCAAATGAGTTGGGCTTTTTCATTTCAAATAATCATCTTCCTTAACCCTACTAAACTAGAAAAAATTACTTGTAAATGGGATGTCTTAGAATTTCATTATTTTGTGTAATAGAAAGGTCTACCCCAAAAAACAGTATCCACTGATTTTTGGAGCAGACCTGTTTTATTCCAAATTGAAACTTTTTGACTATTCAAACGTATTTCCTAAGAGAGGGGTGAGTAAAATAAATAAATTTGTAAGAAAATTTACGTCCATTTTATTCATTGCAATGTTGCCAATGGTAGTGGGCTGTTCCGCTGAAAATGACTCAGAGGATAAAAACAGTAGAACACTTGAAATGGTATTGAACGAAACGTTTACTGTACCTAATAAGGAGCTTCGTGATATTTTAGAGGATCCAAATAATTACACGATTATAGGAGCGGAAGAAAAAACTAGTTTATCTAATAACCTGGATGCTTACATAGAGAAGAAGTATAAGGCATATTTTACCGAGGAAATGTATGATAAATATACAGGAACCTACGCATTAAGCTATGTAGCACCTAGTCCTGAAAACAGTGAAATGAAGATTAGGGATGTTTATGTAGAGCAAAAGGAAAAATTGCAAAATATATATGACTTTACAGCTATTATAGATTATAAAAAGGGTGATGGCTCTGAGGTCGAAAAATATGAGGTGAAGGGCCAAGCGAATTTCTCGGAAAACGGAAAGATTGCTGCGTTTATGATTAGACAGGATAGTAATTTGTCTCTTGATATAAGAAGTAATTAAATAAAAATAGTTCATCTATTCACCTATAAGGAGAAGGGAGGTATTGCATTATGATCTAATCTAAAGTGGTTTCAGAATTTTATAAAAATTTTGAGCTTAATTTAAATAAAGCGTTAAAGGAATTGGAAAATCATGAAATAATAGATGTGAAGTTTGCGGTGAACAATGAACCTTTAACGGAACAAGAAATCTATGCAGCAGTTATTTTATATAAAGCATAAGGTTTCAACAAATCCTTTTCCTATTCTAATCGTATACAAAAAATGTCTGGAGCTGTTTATTTATGAAAAAATTACTTGCTTCCTTTCTTATTTTATTCACTTTGATTGGTTGTTCCAATCAAGGGAAAGATTCTGATGTAAAATCAGGTGATACTGCATCACTTGAAGAACAAATTTCGAGTGTAATGGAAGAACACAAATTAAAGAATAAAGAAATTATTGATTACGATCTAAAAGATGATTTCATTTATGTTATTTTTAAAAACAAGCATGAAAGCGGCAATACCCATAATCCTGATTTAGTTATTTTAGAGAATAAGGAAGGAAAGCTAACTTGGGTAGCGGGACCAGAGGATCGTACAGGGTCTGTTGATACGTCTATGATATTTGCAAGAGAAGATGGTCCTACTGTTACTATTACGATGCCAATGGGAAATGCATCAGTCAAAGAGGTAAAGGTGCTTGGAGAATCGGCAAAAGCAGTAACCTATTTAGAGCATTTTACAGATGATTTTTCTAGAGAATATACATATTGGATTTCTTATACAAAGGATAAACCAACGCATGAGGATATCGAAGTGATTACGGAGTAGGGATGTGCTCCATTATCTCCTTGTCAATTACTATGATAGGGGGATAATATTTAATTTTAGTGATCTATTATGAAGATGATTTTTCTAGTAAACTATGGAGTTCTAGAGAAAGACAAATGAGAGGAATTGGTAAATGAAATGTTAAGAGGAGATTCATAATGAAAATAATCACATTCGGTAAAAAAGAAGAAGGTAAAGAATACATAATAAGACCTGCTGCGTATTGTGTGATCTTTAATAAGCAGAAAGATAAAATTGCTGTCATTCAAACTAGTGATGGCAACTACTTTCTTCCTGGTGGAGGAATAGAAAAGAATGAGACCCACAAAGTATGCTTAGTAAGAGAAGCTTTGGAAAAAATGGGGATGGACATTGAAATAGGTTCCTTTATTGGGAGTGCGCGCAGATATTTTTACTCAACAAATGAATATAAGTATTATCTGAGTGAAGGGTATTTCTATATATGCAAGATCATTAAACAAATAGGGGAACCAACAGAGGAAGGTCATTTACTGAAATGGCTAGAACCAATTCAAGCAATAGAAGGTTTATTTCATGAGCATCAAAGCTGGGCAATTCAGGAAGCATTAAGAAAAGGATAACAATTTTCACTTATCGGAGCTGGGAGGTATAATAAATGGAATACTATAAATATTTAAGGCAGCATGTAGGGCATAAGCCACTTATTCTACCTGGTTCTGTTGTCATCATGCTAAATGAACAAGAGGAAGTGTTATTACAAAAAAGGCTTGATGGATATTGGGGATTGCCAGGTGGGTTAATGGATTTAGGTGAGAGCTTTGAAGAAGTAGCAAGAAGAGAGGTTTTTGAAGAAACAGGATTAAGCGTTGAAAATCTTACATTACTAAATGTATTTTCTGGTTCTGATTATTATTTTAAAATTCCCAATGGCGATGAAGTATATGCAGTAACAGCAATGTATTTTACAAAAGATATAAGTGGAGAAATGAACATTGATTATAGTGAGTCAGAAAAAATGCAGTATTTTCCTTTAAATAAATTACCTAGTGAATTATCGGATAAATATAGAGGATATCTGGAGAAATATATTGAATGGGAAAATAATGTGTTACGATAACGGAAGCATTTAATTATAAGAGGTGTAGCAATGGAAAATCTAGAACAGCTCAGAATAAAATTAAAGACCATTGAAAAATGGGAGAAAAACCAAAAAGGGTTGTTCTTCTGGGAAAAAATCGGGCGGCTTCCATTTGTGCTGTTAGACAAATTGACACCGAAATACATACAAGAGAAAATACATATCCTATTAGATGAAATTGCAGTATATATTGACAATGGCGGAAAATATTTAGTGAATAAGGAAAAAACAGTACATAAAGTAAAAAAAGAATTATCGTTACAGGAGGATATAAACCTTGATGATATCAAGTACTTTTCTATTGATTCCATGGAAAAGACAGCAGAAGCCTTTATAAAAAATCATGCTAAGAACGCGCAAATTCAGGGGGCTACAACTGGATTTGGTGGGATTTTTACTCTAGCTGTAGATATTCCCCTTATTTTTGGGATTACCTTAAAGACTATACAAGAAGTGGCAGTTGCATATGGATATGACCCATCCAATAAGGAAGAACGCATATTCATGATCAAATGTATGCAATTTACGTCATCTGATATAGTTGGAAAAAAAGCAATCTTAAATGAATTGACAAATGCACGAGAGGAGGAAGGCTTTGCGCAGCTACAAGGCTGGAGAGAGGTATTCGCCTCTTATCGAGATAATTTTGGTTGGAAAAAGCTGTTTCAAATGATTCCCGTCGCTGGAATGATTTTTGGTGCTTATATGAATAAAACAGCAATAAAAGATGTGGGAGAGGTTGCGAATATGCTCTATCAAAAGCGTAGGGTATTGGAGAGAATAGAGCAATACACAGGTAAGGAGGAATAGTCCTCCTTTATTTGATTACAAGGACGATTGAATTGGCAACAACCTTCCTATAGGACAAGTTAGAATGAAATTTGCGCTTGTCTTTAAGTAAGTTTCCCCCTAATTGGATAGGGGGCAGGGGGTGGAGCTATTTTCTCTTAGGCTCTTGGATTGATACATGTTTGGGACGTTTTGGATACGATGCTTTGTCTGCATCGGGTCCAGTAAGGTCATTTCGCTGGTCTAGAACCTTCCCAGTATATTCAACAGGATTTTGCTTGTTCATCTTTACCACCTCCAATAATAGGATGGGTAAAAATGAAAATCCCATGACAGGTAATTTTTCCATGGTGGCTTAAACCTTTTCTCATTGTTAGAGGAAAAGGAATAACGGTATGATATTTGGAAAGAATATCCTTAAAAAGGAGTCTCATTCAAATGAAAAATATCGTTTCTATTATCTTCATTTTGTTTTGTTCGATTTGTACTGTAGAGAAAGTATCTGCTCACTCCTTCTCGTCAGCGGTAGATGATGTAGCAGTGGTCGTTAACCAGCCAGAATTATCAATAAAAAAAGCGATCGATTTAGCTTATCCGTCTGCACAGAAATAAGAATGCGCAATTATTACAAGCGATTAATATAGACTTAGATCTGCCCGGAAATGCGAATGGAAGTAATGGTAAAAGAAAATTTTGGAATATTAGCTTTGGTGTACCAGACACGAAGCAATTTTTTCTAGTGACCATCCATGAGGGAAAAATAGATAATGCACAGGAATTAACGGAAAAAGGGGATACTCCTAAATCGAAAAATGAGTTTATTAAATTGGAAGATATACATTATGATCCACCTGAATTACTGAAAAAGGCACTTGATAAGGGCACTATTTATCCAGGTGAAGAATGGGCAAAAGGGTATCATTTTGTCCTTAGCAAGGATACGGAGACAAATAGGAACCAAATGCTAGTAATAGGCTGGAATAACAAGCAGACAAAAATGAAAGCAGCAGGCTTTAATATTACAACAGGGGAAGCAGTCCCGCCAAAGTTTTAAACTAATAAGTGCGTTATCCTATGGAGGGTTACCGCTTATTTGTTTCAACCGTATAAAAATTAAAGTATCTACTTCCTGGTTATTTGATCCAAATATAGCTCATATTAAGTTATACCACTGATAAAGGAGTTATAGAAAATTGAATCAAATAAAGTTTTTCTCTAAACTACCTATATTTTTACAAATACTGTTGAATATCTCCCTGTTTCTTATAGGATTGATTTTGAGTTTTCTACTTATAAAGGAAACGTGGTATATTTTTACATATGTAGCCTTTGTACCAGAGAATGAACAAGATTATTATTTATTCACAGAGGAGCTACTTACCTACTTTTTATACTTTGAATTTATCGCTTTAATTATTAAGTATTTTGGTTCTCATTTTCACTTTCCGTTACGCTATCTTATTTACATTGGTATTACAGCAATTGTCAGATTAATCATTATTGAACATGATGATCCAATTAATGCTTTCTGGTGGGCATTGGCTATTCTCGCTTTAACTATTTCCTTATTATTAACAAACTTAAAACTTCTAAAAAAAGATTATTAGTCCATTATGTAGAAATGTTACATCCTAAGCTTAAACAAATGTTAAACGTCTAACCCTTATTTTCCTAAAGGTAGACGTTTTTTTATTACTTTATAAAAAATAGGCACAAACCATAGCAATAAATAGACCGTAAAAATTGTTTTAGAGAAAACTAGACTACAAAAAGAAGGAACATTAAGGTAAAATAGACTTTTACATAGCCAAAGGAACATTTTTTTGAATAATTTAGTAAGATACAATAGTATTGTGAGGACTTTTTAAATGATAGACAATGAATTTTTACCTAGTATAAAGCTATATCGTATGATTATTGGCTTATTTATTACATTAATGAGTGCAGGGTTAGTATTAATTTACATAGAAGATGATCGAAATATTTCTTTATCTTTAATTTTGCAATTATTATTCGTTGTAAGCATTTCTATTCTATTAATCATTTTTCCAAAAAGAGATTCAGTAAATTTTAGAGCCACGATTATTCTTTTAATGTCTGCATACTTTTTCTTTATGTTTTTACGATTTCCTGACAGATTTGCTTTGTTATTACTGATTAGTTTTATCCCAGTTATTCCCGTATTATTTTTACATATAAGACTATTCTATATCACTTTGTTATGTAACATTACGATAACGATTAGCATTATTATCTATTTGATGATGTATGATACACATAGTATACATGTTTACAACTATTTGGACTTCTTTGGAGTAGCCATTAATTTCTTGGCGACACAGCTTTTGCTACTTTTCCTGTTCCTTCTCTTTCAAAAAAGAATGAAAGATCAAGAGTTATATTACGATCAAGTTAAGCAAGCTGAAAAGCTGAGGACAACTGGGCAGCTTGCGGCAGCTGTTGCACATGAAATTCGTAATCCTATAACGGTAGTAAAAGGGTTTATTCAACTACATGAAAATGATAAGGCATTACCAGAACATATCAAAAAGCACTACAAGCTGATGTTGGATGAGCTACAAGTTGCTGAGACCGTTATTTCTGATTTTTTATCACTGGCAAAGCCGTCGGAAACAAAGATGGAGGTTGTATCGGTCAACACTGCACTTCATACAGTGATGGACTTACTAAACACATATGCAATGGTTGATACGATTCATATTGAGCTAGAAATGGAAAAGGACTACAAAATTCACTGCACCATCATGGAGTTTAAGCAATTATTTGTAAATTTATTAAAAAATGCGATTGAAGCTTCTCACCATGGAGATACGATTCAAGTAAAAGTAACCGGTGAAGAGGATAGAGTGAAAGTTATGATAATCGATAGCGGTTCAGGCATGAGCCAGGAACAACAAGAGCGGGTTGGAACCCCTTTCTATTCCTTAAAGGCCAAAGGAACAGGATTAGGCTTAATGATTTGTTATAACATTATCGAAAAGTATGAAGGAACGATTAACATTTGGAGCGAGGAAGGAAAAGGGACAGAGGTTACAGTAACTTTTCCTATTGTAAAAATCGATTAATAATGCGTATATCAATTGTGAAACGTCTAAACTCTTTCTACATCAGGATTTAGACGTTTTTATTATGTACACATTTCTTCTATTTCGATTATCAGGGGGGCTTAGTTGACAAAACTTTTTAAAAGGGAATCTGCCTTCTATTTCGTCTACAAATAACTTTTATTTTATTTTAGGTAATTGACAGGGATTTTGTTGAATAAAACTATAAAAAAGAATGCTTTTCGTTTTCTTTTAAGTTCAAACGAAGCATTCTTATTTTCTAAATAAAAATCTTTCAATGAAGCTTTTTTTTATATTAATTTTAGGGGTGAAAAAAATGCCAAGAGTAAGCTATAAAAGTGCAGACGTTGACTTAATGGCAAGAATGATGAGGGCGGAAGCAGAAGGGGAAGGGCCACAAGGAATGCTATATGTTGGAAATGTAATTGTTAATCGTCTTAAAGCTGATTGTACAGATTTTAAAGATTTAAGAACCATTTCACAAGTTATTTTTCAAGTTCAAGGAGGAAATTATTCTTTTGAAGCTGTTCAAAAGGGGAATGTATTTTATCAAAGAGCAAGAGCTGCTGAAAAAAAATTGGCGAAACAAAATTTAGATTATTGGCGAGAGCATCCAGGAAAATATGCGCTTTGGTATTTTAATCCATATGCACCATGTCCTCCAACTTGGTATGGTCAACCTTTTGCAGGGCAATATAAAGATCATTGTTTTTATGAACCACAAGCTGGAACATGTGAAACGGTTTATACAGGAGGTTAAGCTTATTTTAATCTGTGCAGTAGATAATGGAGGAGCGGTTGCAATAGGTTCACTTGGTAATAAAAAATAAGAGTTCTTCCAAAATAAATACAGAATTTAGCCCAAGTATCGGAATTAAGTTCAAAGAATTTAAACATATTTATTAGGAGTCTGTAACCTGTTATGCTAATTTCAATGGTTACAGACTCCTTTTTAGAATTAGAATATAAAGTATTTATAGGACTACATTGTGGAAATTATACGTAAATTACCTGAGCATTGACTCGAGTAAGATTAATGCTTGTATTTTGAAATTAAAAAGTACATAATATTGCAACTGCAGAGTTCTGCAACTTGACATGGAGCCTCTATGGGCATGCTCTATAAGCCAAGACCCCAGCTGTTATTAGGCTTGGCTCGCTAATCCCACAGGGAGTCTACGTGTATTCCGGCTGCTCTATTTTTCCAACTAATTCTTTTTTCCTATTAAAAAAAACAATAATCTTTTAGAAAAATAGCCTTAAATAAATGAATGGAATATTTTTACAATATTACAATTATTTAATTGTGAAGATATTGTGAAAGAAACTCAAATAACCTTCACAAAATTAATTTATATTTTATAATACCCATATAGGTATAAACCTAGCGGGGTATATTTAAGGGTTTTTATTTGAATTAAATTAAAAATAGTTGGAGGGAATAATATGTCACAGAAACTCATTATAGTAGGTGGAGTTGCAGGTGGGGCAACAGCTGCAGCAAGATTAAGAAGAATAAGTGAAGATGTAGAAATTGTTCTTATAGAAAGGGGGGAACATATTTCATTTGCTAATTGCGGACTGCCTTATTATATTGGAGAAACAATCAAAGACAGAAGCAAATTATTAGTCCAGACCGTTAAAGGAATGTCAAATCGATTCAATCTGGACATTCGGAATTTAAGTGAAGTATTAAGCATTAATCCCAAAAATAAAAAAGTCACAATTAAGAATTTACAATCGGGGCAAGAGTATGAGGAATCCTATGACAAGTTATTATTATCACCAGGGGCTAAACCAATTGTCCCACCAATTCCAGGATTAAGTGAAAATGAGGTATTATTTACATTAAGAAATATTCCAGATACAGATAAAATAAAAAAATATGTTGATACCAATCATCCTAAAAAGGCGATAGTAATTGGCGGAGGATTTATTGGAATTGAAATGGCGGAAAACTTGTTAGAAAGAGGAATAGAAGTAACGATTATTGAAATGGCAAAGCAAATTATGGCACCAATTGATTTTGAAATGGCTAGTATTTTACACGGAAACATAAAAGAAAAAGGTGTGAATCTAATATTAGAAAACGGGGTCCAAGCATTTGCTAATAAGGGAAAGAAAGTTATTCTCTCTGATGGAACAGAAATAGAAACCGATATGACCATTCTTTCTATAGGTGTTAAACCGGAAAATGAATTAGCTAAGGTAGCAGGACTTGAATTAGGAGAGCGTGGAGGAATTGTTGTAAATGAATACCTTCAGACTTCTAATGAAGATATTTATGCTGTCGGGGATGCAGTTGAGGTGGTGGATTATATTAGCGGGAAAAAAGCTATGATTCCACTTGCAGGGCCGGCTAACCGACAAGGCAGAATTGCGGCAAATAACATGATGGGGAAAAAGGAGAAGTACCATGGTACATTGGGAACTTCCATTGCTAAAGTATTTGATTTAACGGTTGCGGCAACTGGCAATAATGAAAAGACGCTAAAACGCTTAGGAGTTTCATATGAAGTTGTTCATATTCATCCAAGTTCTCATGCAGGATACTACCCAGGAGCAGCACCAATTGCTTTAAAATTAATCTTTGATAAAGAAACAGGAAAAATATTTGGTGCACAAGCTATCGGAGCAGATGGTGTTGATAAACGGATTGACGTAATCGCAACAGCAATAAAAGGTGGATTAAAGGTGAATGATTTGACTAATTTAGAATTATCTTATGCTCCTCCATATTCTTCAGCAAAAGATCCTGTTAATATGGCTGGCTATGTAGCTTCTAACATAATGGAAGGGGAATTAGAAATGGTTCAGTGGCATGAAATCGATGAGATTGTTAAAGCTGGAGGGTTATTGATTGACGTTCGCGAGCCAATGGAACGGGAATTTGGTTATATTAAAGGTTCCTTGAATATTCCGTTAGATGAAATCAGGAACCGATTAGATAGTCTTTCAAAAGAGCAAACAATATATGTCAGTTGTCAAGTTGGATTAAGGGGATATCTGGCAAGCAGGATATTAAAAAATAGTGGATACACTGTTAAAAATGTTGATGGAGGTTTTAAAACGTATTCCTCTGTATTTAGAAGCGTTATAAACAAAACTATTGAAACGAAAACAAATCAACCTTGGGAATCAGATATAGAAGATATTGATGAAATAGAGGTGAATGCTGTTGTTGATGTTACTGGTTTACCCTGCCCAATGCCGATTGTAAAACTAAAAAAAGCGATTGAGCAGTTGGATAGCGGTCAAATATTAGAAATCCATGTGACAGATAAAGGTGCGTTAAATGATCTGCCTGCATGGTCAAAAAATGCCGGACATACCCTTTTAAAAACAAAACAAGAGGAAAAAGTGATTAAATTTTGGATTGAAAAAAATGAAGAAAAATTAAAGGGAAGCATTTAACTTCTATTTAATCAAAAATACTTTTAAAAGAGGCTGGGACAAATCAAAATAGCCAACCTGTAAAGACGAACAATCCTTAATTCAGCTCTTAAATAAAGGCTACTTTTTCATGCTAGTTATTTATGATTTTAAATATAGTCAGTTAAAATCTAATTCGTTATTAAAGATTGTTTTTCTATAAACTATTATGGAAATAGAAAAAATTAATTAATTGGAAAGACGGAGCAGCCTGAATACACGTAGACTCCCTCCAGAAAAGTTGATATACCAACGTTTGTAGTAGATTTTTTGAGAAATAAAAAAATTTTTAAAAGTTATTTCAGACTCATTTCAGGTGGTGTTACCCATTTTTTAAAATAACTCCTATGGGAGCTGCGAGAAAGTCCGAGACCCTGCAGGAGCGTGAGCGACGAAGCGGCTCGGCGCTCGCCCCATGGAAAGCGAAGTGTATTCAGGCTGCGGATAATAACACCATCTTTACTGAAACAGCCTTTTATAAACCAATATAAACCCGAACAATCATATGGAATACCATATAGTTGTTCGGGTTTATCTGTGGCTGGAATACTTATGTCCTAGCCTCTTTTTTATCTTTCGCAAAATCTGTCAAAGTTAACAGTACGGTATTGGGGAATATAATTAATAGCTAATGCTTTGTATACTCATTCTTTGTTGAAAGTTACAGTCTCCCATGAAAATTTATGATTACTGCCATTTTAATATTTTTTTAAAGAAACATGATTGCTTTCAACATACGTTTCAAGAGCTGGATGATATTCTTTTTGATAATGATTATCAGGACAAGACTTTTTTACTATCGAATTCATAAAAGCTGTTTTATCCGTTACTAAAGTTTTCTTACATTCAGGGCACTTTTCGCTAAATAAAGTTTTAAATAAACTCATAATGACACCTCCACAATAACCTTTAAATCATATTGTAATACTTGGTATTATAAATGAGTAGTTAAAAAAACTCAATGGATTGAAATCCAAAAGTTAAAATAATAGGAGGTAGTAACTGCAAGATATACTTATTCGATATTATCAAGGTTTGTAAATGCTTGTGCTCTTGAGTAAGATGTCCAATGATTAAGTAATAAAAAACAAAAAGGAGTGTTGACAAAATACCTATCGGGGTATATTATAGGTTTTGTCAGTTATTCCTGCCTCTTTAATTTAGGAGGAAAGATTCATATGACTATTGTTATTTTAAGTTTTATTATTATTGGTTACTTTATGTTTAGAAGGAATATCCCAATAATGGGGGTTCCACAAATAAATAAAAAAGATATTGAATTAAGTATGTTGAATGTTGTAGATATAAGAGATTATAATGTTTCTTATAAAAGCCCTATACAAGGTGCGATTAACATTCCAGTCTCTTATATAAATAGGCATTACACAGATATATCAAAAAGCGATCTGATTGTAGTAGCTTCAAATCGCTTGGAAAAGAATGTAGGAGTTCGTTTATTACGCCAAAAAGGTTTCAAGATAGTCGGATACATCCTTTTCGATCAGTATGAAATGGGAGAACATAGGTAACTATAGGAAACAAGTTAAAAAGTAATTATTTGTTAAGGAGGGTAATCACATGGAGTACAATGAGCAAATGAAAAATAGAGTAAAACGTATTGAAGGCCAACTTAGAGGAATTTTAAGGATGATGGAAGAAAACAAAGACTGTAAGGATGTTATAACTCAGCTATCTGCAACACGTGCTGCTATTGATCGGACAATTGGTGTTGTAGTTAGTTCTAATTTAGTAGAGTGTGTGCGCAATGCAGAAGAAAATGGAGAAAAAAACACAGAAGATTTAGTAAAAGAAGCTGTAAATCTGCTTGTGAAAAGTAGATAAAAATAAAAGGGTTGACACCCACTTTTATTTTTATTACTATTATACCCATAGGGGTAATGGTAAATGATGAAAGGAGAGTTAAAAGAATGAATATAGATAAATTGTTAGATGCAAAAGGATTAGCATGTCCAATGCCAATTGTAAAAACAAAGAAGGCAATAAATGAATTAATTGCTGGTCAAGTATTAGAAATTCATACTACTGATAAAGGTGAAAAGAACGATCTCACTGCTTGGGCAAAATCGGGTGGACATGAGCTGCTAAAATATGAAGAAGCGAATGATGTGTTAAAGTTTTGGATTAAAAAAGGTTAAAATTTTTTGTTTATAAATATACCCATACAGGTAAGGGTGACTGATACATGAGGAGGAACTACAATGACAGAAAAGAAAAAAACAACAATTGTATTATTTAGTGGCGATTATGATAAAGCAATGGCAGCTTATATCATTGCGAACGGGGCAGCAGCGTATGATCATGAAGTAACCATTTTTCACACGTTTTGGGGACTAAATGCCTTGCGAAAAGATGCAGATATTCAAGTGAAAAAAGGCTTCATGGAAAAAATGTTTGGCAGAATGATGCCAAAAGGTGCAGATAAAATGGGGCTGTCAAAAATGAACTTTGCTGGTTTTGGTCCTAAAATGATTAAAAATGTGATTAAAAAACACAATGCAATGCCACTCCCAGATTTAATCGAAATGGCAAGAGAACAAGATATAAAGCTTGTTGCCTGTACGATGACAATGGATTTATTAGGACTTCAAAAAGAAGAACTGTTGGATAATATTGAATATGCAGGTGTTGCTGCTTATTTGGGTGATGCAGAAGATGGAAATGTAAACCTATTTATCTAAATCAGTAGGGGATTCTTCCCTACATAAAAGGGAGAGATAATCTTGGAATATCTAAATTATATAATAATTGGGCTACTGTTAATTTTTACCATCAGACGATTCATTCCTACAAAAGGTGTAAGACAGATTACAGCATTAAAGCTAAGGGATGAGTTAAAGGATATAAATAAACAATTTATTGATGTCCGTACTCCTGGGGAATATAGAGTAAACAATATTAAAGGATTTAAAAATCTTCCACTTCAACAAATTATGCAAAAAGCGGAGAAAGAACTCTCAAAAGATAAAGAAGTAATTGTTATTTGCCAAAGTGGAATGAGAAGTCAAAACGCAATTAAAATGTTAAAAAAATTAGGATATACTAAAGTGACCAATGTAAAAGGCGGAATGAGCGCCTGGAGATCATAAGGAGGCAAAAGTATGAAACAATTAACTGCAAAAGAAGTAGAGAAACTTTTAAGAGAAGGTAAAGCATTAAATATTATTGATGTTCGAGAAGTTGATGAAGTTGCAACTGGTAAGATACCAGGAGCCATTCATATCCCACTAGGGTTAGTAGAATTCCGTATGCATGAATTAGATAAATCTAAAGAATATATCATGGTTTGCCGTTCTGGTGGAAGAAGTGGTCAAGCAAGTCAATTTCTCGAAGATCATGGATATAAAGTAATAAATATGACTGGCGGAATGCTTGCATGGGAAGGCGAGACGAAGTAAATATTTTCGGCTAATCAAATACCCGATGGGGTAAAATAGGAGGCTTTAATAAGATGGAATCATTAAAAACAGATTTTTTATTAGATGCAAAAGGGTTAGCTTGCCCAATGCCAATCGTAAGAACAAAAAAAGCAATGAATGATTTACAAGCTGGTCAGGTCTTAGAAGTTCAAGCAACAGATAAGGGCTCAAAAGCTGATATTCAAGCATGGGCTAATAGTGCTGGTCATCATTATCTTGGAACAATTGAAGAAGACAATGTATTAAAACATTATTTAAGAAAATCATCTAATGATGCTTCAATTGAAAGAAAACATCCCAATGTAACTAGCAATGAAGAACTTGAAAAGAAGCTAGAAACGCATGAAAATATCGTGGTTCTTGATGTAAGGGAAGAAGCTGAATATGCATTTAATCATATACCTAATGCCGTTTCGATTCCGTTAGGAGAATTAGACTTGCGTTTAAACGAATTAAAAGCAGATGATGAAATCTATGTGGTATGCCGCACAGGTAACCGTAGTGATCTTGCTGCTCAAAAGTTAGCTGAAAAGGGTTTTGATAATGTGATTAATGTGGTTCCAGGCATGAGTGCTTGGACAGGAAAATCGGATTCATTAATCAATTAGAGAGATTAATATGGACGAAGTAACAGTATATACTATTTCGCGTTTTCCATAGTGTGTTCTGCTAAAAAACTTTTTGGCAGAACACATTGTTCCTTTCATAGAGGTGAAAGTTGCAACAAGACCTGAGGCTATGTACGAGTTAATAAAACAAAACAGGTCAAATGGGAATGCCACAGACTTAGGTAAACGGTAATTGGATTGTAGGCTATGACCCGAATACAATTATGTCGGCTTTAAAAAACTAGGAGGATGAATAATGAATAAAAAAGTAGCAATTATAGCAAGTAATGGTGGATTATTCGATGCTTACAAGGTATTTAATATTGCAACAGCAGCAGCAACAGATAAAGAAGTAGCCATTTTCTTTACTTTTGAAGGGTTGAACTTAATTCATAAAAATGAATACAAACAGCTACCAATGCCTCAAGGCAAAGAACATTTCGCGCAAGGGTTTGCTAATGCAAATGTACCAGCTATTCCCGAATTAGTTGCAATGGCCCAAGAAATGGGTGTTAAATTCATTGGTTGCCAAATGACAATGGATGTTATGGGATTAGAAAAAGATGCTTTTGTTGATGGAATTGAAGTAGGAGGAGCAGTAACCTTTTTAGAATTTGCTAAAGATGCAGACGTAACACTAACTTTTTAAGAGGGTTTATTATTTTTTTAACCAAAAATATACCGTAGGGGGTAAATGATATGACTGTTAAAGTTATGCAGACAAAAGAAGTAACTAAAAAAGTATTTAACAAAGAAGAATTATTTATTCTAGATGTTCGTAACGAAAGTGATTTTAAGGATTGGAAAATTGAAGGGGAAAACTTTGATTATTTAAATATCCCGTATTTTGAATTACTTGATGGAGTGGAAGGAATTTTAGAAAAACTTCCTGCTACAAAAGAAATATTAGTTGTTTGTGCTAAAGAGGGTTCTTCTGTAATGGTGGCAGAGATGCTTTCAGAACAAGGTTTAACTGTTTCTTATTTGCAAGGTGGTATGAAAGCGTGGAGTGAACATTTAGAGCCTGTAAAGATTGGAAATTTAACGGAAGGTGGAGAAGTATACCAATTTGTTCGTATCGGAAAAGGTTGTCTATCCTATATGGTGGTTTCTAACGGAGAAGCTGCAATTATAGACGCCACTCGTATGACAGATATTTTTCTAGACTTTGCGAATGAAATGGGAGTAAAAATCACACATGTTTTTGATACTCATCTTCATGCAGATCATATTTCAGGAGGAAGAGTCATCGCTGAAAAAACAGGTGCAACATACTGGTTACCTCCAAAAGATGCGACTGAGGTAACTTTTGAATACAACGCTCTAGAAGGCGGCAAAGTAGTGACAATCGGAAAAACAGAAATTGATATTCATGCGCTGTACTCTCCAGGTCACACAATCGGTTCTACATCATTTGTTGTGGATGGGAAATTCCTTCTGTCAGGTGACATCTTATTTATTGATTCAATTGGAAGACCCGATTTAGCGGGAATGGCAGAAGACTGGGTAGCAGATTTGCGTGAAAGCCTGTACTCTCGTTACAGAGAACTTTCAGAAGAACTAATTGTACTCCCAGCTCACTTTATGATCATTGATGAACTGAATGAAGACGGTAGTGTATCAGAAAGATTAGGTATATTGTTTGAGAAAAATCATGGTTTAAATATTGAAGACGAAAATGAGTTTAGAAGACTTGTAACAGAGAACCTACCACCACAACCAAACGCTTATCAAGAAATTCGTGAAACAAATATGGGGAAAATTAGTCCAGACTTAGATAAACAACGTGAGATGGAAATAGGACCAAACCGTTGTGCAGTCCGATAATTTATAAATAGGAGGAAAATATGATAATGGAATCAACTAAAGTATTAGATGCAAAAGGGTTAGCTTGCCCAATGCCGATTGTAAAGACAAAAAAAACAATGGGAGAGATGGAATCAGGTCAGGTATTAGAAGTTCATACAACTGATAAAGGGGCTAAAAATGATTTAACTGCTTGGGCTAAATCAGGAGGGCATGAATTATTACAACACGAAGATGAAAACGGAGTGTTGAAATTTTGGATTAAAAAAGGTTGAACTATAAGGGGACCAATTAAGGTTTCTTTTTTTTCTAAAGAGGGGGGATCTATATGGATATTAATTTCATCATCACTATTTTCACAATTGGCTTTATCGGTTCCTTTCTTTCTGGAATGTTAGGAATAGGAGGAGCCATTATAAATTATCCAATGTTATTATATATTCCAGTAATTTTAGGGGTGGGTCATTTTACATCACATGAAGTTTCAGTAATTACAGCCATCCAAGTGTTCTTTGCGACGCTTGGTGGTGTTTGGGCTTATCGTAGTGGCGGATATTTAAATAAAAGATTAATTGTTAATATGGGAATTAGCGTTTTAATCGGGAGTTTTATTGGGGGGATTAGTTCTACTCACATGTCGGAAAGTGGAATTAATATCGTATATGGCATTTTAGCTATTATTGCGGTTGTTTTAATGTTTGTCCCTAAAAAGGAGATAGATGCTAACCGTTTAGAACAAGTCAAGTTTAATAAATGGCTAGCTGCTTCATTTGCCTTTATCGTAGGTGTAGGGTCAGGTATTGTAGGGGCAGGAGGAGCATTCTTATTAGTTCCTATCATGCTTGTCCTATTAAAAATACCAACAAGAATGACCATTGCATCATCCTTAGCCATTACACTTATTTCATCAATAGGAACTGTTTCAGGAAAAATCTCAACAGGCCATGTACCTATCTTGCCTTCTCTTATTTTGGTTGTTGCCAGTCTGGTGGCGTCACCTATAGGAGCTAACGTTGGAAAAAAGGTCAACACAAGGGTCTTACAAGGAATAATGGGAATTTTAATTTTAGCGACAGCAGTGAAGACTTGGATGGAAATATTATAAGTATTTATTGATCAGCCAAAGAGAAGTAGTTGACTAAACTACTGTTTTCCTAATAATATTAACATAGTTAAGTTATATCAAAGGGAAAAGAAGGTAGAATTATTGAAGTACTGTGTTTATATAAAATCCCAATGAGATAATAAAAGTGATTTTAATTGAAATTAGTTTTTTATTTAATCAATAGGAGGCTAGATAGGTGCCTCATTCTATCTAGCGTATCCATACATAAGTATGAAATAATGTGGGCACTCTAAAAGGGAACTCTTAGTAAAATGAGGAAGGACAGCAATCCTATATCGATATAATATGGCATAATTATGCTCAATAATTCACTAATTCAAAATGAATAGGAGAGAAAATATGGATTTCGATACGGTCACGATTAGTAGATTGATTACAGCAATGACCCTGCTTTTTCATATAATCTTTGCAACACTCGGGGTAGGAGTACCATTGTTTATTTCAATAGCTGAATTAGTCGGTATTAGAAAACAAGACAAGCATTATGAATTGCTTGCTAAAAGATGGTCAAGGGGGTTTGTAATAACTGTTGCAATAGGAGTAGTGACTGGAACAGCCATTGCCCTACAGTTATCTTTAGTCTGGCCTAACTTTATGCAGCTTGCAGGGAATGTAATTGCATTGCCGTTATTTATGGAAGTCTTTGCTTTTTTCTTTGAAGCTATTTTCTTGGGGATTTATTTATATACTTGGGATCGATTTAAAAGTAAATACACGCACTGGCTATTAACGTTACCGGTCGTTATTGGTGCGGGCATGTCTGCTGTTTTTATAACGACGGTAAATTCATTCATGAACTCGCCTAATGGATTTACGATGGTGGATGGGGAATTTGTTGCTGTTAATCCATTAAAAGCAATGTTGAACCCATCATCTCCAACTAGAATTTTTCACGTATTGGGAGGTTCCTATTTAACTGTAGCCGCTATTTTAGCAACTATTGCCGCAATTGCGTTAATAAGGAATAAAGGTGCTCTTGAATATCATAAAAAAGCATTAAAAATGACGGTTATTGCTATGTTTATATTTTCGGTAATTACTGCGTTAGCCGGTGATGTGTCAGCAAAATATTTAGCAAAACATCAGACAGAGAAACTAGCTGCCGCAGAATGGCTTTTTGAGTCAGAGGAGAATGCTGATCTCCTTCTTTTTGGATGGCTGAATAAAGAAAATGAAGTCGTTGGAGCGATTCGCGTACCAGGATTTCTAAGCTTTTTAGCACATGGTGACTTTATGAGCGAGGTAACTGGATTGGAAGCAACGAAAGAAGAGGAAAGACCCCCATTAATCATACACTATCTATTTGATTCAATGGTATCCATTGGTTTCTTCTTATTAGGTATTTCATTCTTATATATTGTTTTAAGCAGACTCAAACGCTGGAATGTGCACAGTAAATTAATGCTTTGGCTACTTGCGATAAGTGGACCGCTTGCAATGTTAGCTGTAGAACTTGGATGGCTTTTTGCAGAATTAGGAAGGCAGCCTTGGATAGTAAGAGGATATATGACCGTTGATGAGGCAGCAACTTCTTCTCCTTATATCGTGCATATGTTTTTTCTATTTCTAGCATTGTATATAGTGCTCGGTACATTATTTACTATAACCTTGCGAAAATTATTTAAAGACAATCCAGCAGAACTTGAGTTAGAGAAGCATTACCCTGAATGGAAAGAGGGGATTGAAAAATGAGCTATGAAGTAATTGGAATTACGGTGTTATGGTTGTTTTTATACGGTTATCTCATTGTAGCATCGATTGATTTTGGAGCAGGTTTTTTTGCATACTATGCAAAGATAACGAAGCAAGATCATATCATTAATCAAATTATTTCGCGCTATTTATCGCCTGTTTGGGAAGTTACGAATGTGTTTTTAGTTTTCTTTTTTGTGGGAATCGTCGGTTTTTTCCCGTCTACGGCATATTATTATGGATCCTCTTTACTTGTACCTGCAAGTTTTGGGATTATCTTGCTAGCAATTCGAGGTTCCTTTTATGCTTTTGAAAATTATGGTTCAAAACAAAGTAATGTTTATATGTTTCTATATGGAGCTACAGGGCTATTCATCCCGGCATCGTTATCGGTCGCCTTAACGATTTCAGAAGGAGGATATATTTCTGAACAAAACGGTCAAGTTTCGTTAAAGTATTTAGAATTATTTACCAGTCCATTAGCATGGAGTATTGTTACGTTAGCTATTGTTTCTGTTTTATTTATTAGTGCAAGCTTTATCACCTATTATGCATCAAGAGCAAAAGATATAGCAGCACTTCAGTTAGTACGTAAATGGGCATTATTTTGGGCAACACCAACCATTATTATGGCGTTGACAACGATGATTGCTTTAAGTCAGAGAAACCAGGTCAACTATGAAAATATGTTGGATTTATGGTGGATATTTGGCTTATCAATGGGCTTTTTCATCATTGGGATTAGCCTATTATATATTGGTAGAAATTATGGTATTGCATTTATTGCTATTATGCTGCAGTTCCTCTTTGCCTTTTTCGGATACGGAATGGCTAAGTATCCCTATTTGCTCTATCCATACATCAATATTGAAGATAGTGTTACAAATTCATCTATGGCAATGGCGCTTATAATTGCCTTTATTGGGGGACTTTTATTATTAATTCCTTCTCTAATCTTATTGATGCGCCTCTTTTTATTTGATGCAGATTATGCCAAAGGAAAAAAATGATGAATACGCTAAATTATAGATTAGAGGGCTGAATTGTTCATGGGAAATTTAAAGAAAACGGTTTGGATTCATAAGAAGAAGGTTTATTTTTTAATGGGTCTCACATTGATCCTTGGCCTCGCAATAGTTGCACAGGCTTACGTGATGACAAGCATTGTCGATGGTGTTTTTCTAAAAAACCAAACATTTTCAGCAGTTATACCGTGGTTGATAGCGTTACTCCTCATTCTATTTGTAAGGTCCAGTATGGATTATATAAGTAAACGGATTGGTGTTTTGATTGCAAGCGATGTCAAGGGGGATACGCGTAAGAAGTTATTAAAGAAGTATGTTTCTAATTCTGTCCAACTAGCTGAAAAAGGTCAGACTGGGGAAAAAGTAAGTATGCTACTTGATGGTGTGGATGAGATGGATAGTTTTTATAGTCAGTTTATCCCTCAGGTTATGCAAAGTATATTTGTGCCGATTCTAATGCTTATTGTTATTTCCACACAGCATATGAATTCAGGCATTATTTTAATGGTCTGTGCCCTATTTATTCCTATTTATATGATAGTAATTGGTATCAAAACACAAAAAAAATCAGAGGAGAAGTTGGAGAAATTAGCTTCTTTTTCTGCTAAATTTTTAGAAACCTTACAAGGGTTAGTAACTATAAAGCTATTTGCACAAACAATTCGGCAAAAAGAAGAATTAGAAAAAAGTAGTTTAAGCTTTCGCGATACTACGCTAGAAATATTGAAGATTGCATTTACACAATCTTTTGCACTTGAACTTATATCGATGTTGAGTATTGGGATAGTAGCACTAGAACTTGCTATTCAAATAATTATATATGAAAGTCTCTCTTTTTTTACTGCATTTTTGATTTTAATATTGGTTCCGGAATTTTATAGTTCATTAAAAGAACTTGGAGTAACGTTTCATAATGGTAGAAGCAGCATGGGAGCAGCTAAAAAAGTATTAGAAGTATTTGACGAAGAAGATGAACCTACTATATGGGGGAAACAAATTTTTCCAGAGTGGGAAGTGCCACCAACCATTCAGCTCAATCAAGTGAATTTAACTTACGCAAATACTAACTTTCAATTGGAATCTGTGACAGCTTCTTTTTTACCTAAGCAAAAAATTGCCATTGTAGGCGCTAGTGGAGCAGGAAAGACAACCTTACTTCATTTAATAGCAGGTATGATTACTCCTGAGAAGGGGGCGATTTACATTAATCAAGAAGAGCTCACAAAATATACAGAATTCTCTTGGTTAGAGAAAATTTCCTATATATCGCAAAACCCTTATATTTTTTCAGGAACGATAGCTGAAAATATTGCGATGGGAACTACAGAAGAAGTTGGCATGGAAGCAATTAAAGCGGCAGCAGAATTAGCAGGAATCGCTTCATTGATTGAATCATTAGAAAATGGGTTTGAAACTAAAATTGGTGAAGCTGGAAGGGGGCTTTCTAGCGGTGAAAAGCAAAGAGTATCCATTGCACGTGCTTTTCTAAAAAAACCTCATATTGTATTGTTGGATGAACCAACACGTGGGCTGGATTTAGCTACTGAAAAAATCTTACAGCAATCGATCCAGAAATTAAATGAGACAGCAACGGTTATTACCGTTGCGCATCGTTTACATACGATAAAAAATGCTGACCGAATTCTATTTTTAGAAAATGGAAAACTACTAGATGTTGGTAATCACGAATCATTATTAGAAAATTCACCCGCATATAAGGAGCTAGTAATGATCCAAAAAGGGAGGGTACAAAAGTGAGCGCACTGCAGAAAATAATGAAATTGATGTTAATGGAGAAAAAAGATATTAGTATTGCTGTCATTTGTGGGTTTATTGCTGGAACTAGCAGTGTAGGTTTGTTTGCTGCAAGTGGTTATCTAATAGCTAAGTCTGCATTAATTCCTCCTTTTTATACATTGATAATATTGACTTCGACAGTAAAGTTACTCGGTCTTGTTAAAGCAGGAGCGAAATATGGGGAGCGACTTTATTCACATCGAGCAACATTTACGATTCTAGGTAATTTACGAGTAGCTTTCTTTGAAAAACTAACGCCACTTATTCCACAAATTTTTCACAAATATAGAAGCGGGGATCTACTTGCGCGTGTTGTCGGAGATGTAGAAAGCCTTCAAAATTTCTTTTTAAGGGTGTTTTATCCACCGCTTGTGCTCTTACTTGTTTTTGTTAGTACTATCTTATTTACTAGTTTTTATTCGATTGCCATTGCTCTAATTCTATTACTTGGATTTTTCCTAACGACGATTATCATTCCAGCACTATTTTCCTTAAAGCAAGTCAGAATTAAAGGGAAAGTTAGGCAGGATCGTGGTGAGCTATCAACTCACATTACAGAGGTAATGTATGGGTTTCGTGAATTAAAGCTGTTTCATCAATTACCAAGTAAACAACAACAGCTTTTAAGTCACTCTGAATCGTATATTAATCAACAACAAGTAGAAAATTTAAATAAAGTGTCTAGTCAATCGTTTAATGGTTTTATGACGTTTGTTACAAGTTGGTTTGTCATAGGAGCTGGAGCCTATTTTGTTACTAATGGGATGCTTGAAGGGATATTTTTGGCAATGCTTGTCATGATTTCTCTAACAGTCTTTGAGCCTGCTGCACCGATGGCGGTTTTTCCTATCTATATGCAAGAAAGTAGAGATGCATCTACACGTTTATATGAAGTAGTAGAAGATCTGAGTTTCATAGAAGATAAGAGGGAGACTACTCTTAATGAATTACCTAGCCTCGCACCATCATTAACGTTTAAAGACATTCAATTCACTTACACGGGAGATTGGCGTAAAACGATTCCAAACTTATCATTTATGATGCCAGCCGGGTCAAAGACGGCGATTGTTGGTGCGAGTGGCTCTGGAAAATCCACCTTGCTTCAGCTTATCTTAAAGCTACAACATGTAGATGCTGGAAAAATTTATTGGGGAGATTTTGACACATCGACAGTTTCCAGCGAGGCGATTTGGGAACAAACGAGAGTTGTCTTACAGGAAAATTATTATTTTTATGGAACTATTCGTGATAATCTTCAATTAGCTGGATTACAGCTTAGTGACGACCAAATGGAAGCGGCATTAAAAAAAGCAAGGTTAGAACATTTTTCGCTAGAGCATCGCGTGTTAGAAAAAGGAGAAAATCTTTCTGGGGGAGAAAAACAACGTTTGGCCATTGCTAGAGCATTTTTGAAAAAAGGGCATTTATGGTTACTAGATGAGCCAACGTCATCACTTGATGCACAGACAGAACAAAATATTTATCAGGAAATTTTTGAGTGTGCTGAACAGGATACATTCATTTTAGTTAGCCATCGCTTACAGGAATTAGAGCATATGGATCAAATTATTGTAATGGATCAAGGAGAAATTGTCGAGTGCGGTTCTTATAGGGAGTTAATGAATAAACAAGAATATTTTTATAATATGAAAGTAGTAGAAGAAAGCTTGCTTTAAGAACGAAGCGGATTTAAGACTTCCTTAGTTGTTATATAATTCACTCGATTTCCCTAATAATGGTAATCCCTTTACTTTGGACAAATTCATACGCTTCATCAATATCTTGAACGATAAAATTAAATAAAACGTGGTCAGAAGGATGAAAATCTGGATCAAATGAGTGATCGTCCAATATAATCCCGGTTTCTGAAGGAACGGGAATGTTATAGACAGGTGATCCTTATTAAACGGGAGTCCAAGTAATTCGCTATACCATGCCGCTGCTTTTTCAAGATTACTTACATGAATAAACACATTATTTACTTTGCAAGTGATAAGAAGGAATTGAATGCATAAACATTCCACCTTTATTTAGAATTTATTAAAAAGTTCTATAAAAACTAGAAATTAAATTCCTTTAAAAGATGGAATGTTTATATTGTAATTTATCATTCTTCTCCCGATTGCTTAATTGCAGCTTTTCTAATTAATACCATCATAAATCTTACGAATAAAAAAGTTCCTGCGATCGAAAGAAAACTATGGAAAGATGTCCAAGTTTTTTTATAACGAATTAAATTAGTATTTCTTTCAATCCAATGTTCTGCAAGTGTAGATGGGACGCTAAAAAATAGGCACTTAACCAATATCCCAACCATACTTGAATTTTTAGTCACTTGATTGAAATAAATGCAACTTGCAGGAAAAAGAAGATAGCTGAATAGAACGCTTACATCAAACGTTTTTAATAATTTTACTGGATAGGTTAGGAACCCTTTCTTTACTAACAGATTATCTAAGATGGAGGCTATATAACTTTTAAGTAAGAAAATAATCAGCCAATCCTTTAATGGCGGTTTTCAAAGCAGGTTAAAAAAAGAACCAATTCCTAATACACATAAAATTCTTAAAATGATTTTTTCATACTTTCGCTTCTTCATACGGATACTCCTTTGATTTTAAGTTAGTTTAACCAAAGGAGGAAAATTAATGTTGAATTTTTAAGGGAAATAGCTGGAGTTGATTCCCCTTGAATGCTTATTAAGTGGATTTAAAAGGAGAAGTTAAAAATCGAAATCTCCTTTAAGGATGGAGTACATGTATAAATCATCAAATTTTCCGCAAGTATATTCATAATGCCTTAATAAACCTTCTCTTAGAAAGCCGTGTTTTTCGACTAATTTTTGTGAAGATGTATTTAATGGTTCAATTAAGGCTTCGATTCTTTCTAAGTCAAAATGCTGGAATCCATATGCAAGCACGGCTTTTAAGGCTTCGCTAGCGATGCCTTGCGCCCAATAATTTCTGCTTAGTTCATATCCTATTTCTGCTTTATAATGCTTCTGCTGCATATTCAAAAAACCGCAGCTGCCAATTACGGTATCTTCGTCTTTTTAATGTAATGCACCATCTTATTCCAGTCCCGTTTTCCCAAATTGATTTGTACCAATCTATTTCTTCCATCACTTCTTCAGCAGACTTATATGGTTCTAGCCCCATATGTTGAACAACTTCTTGATCAGATAAGTAGGTAAACATATCCTTAGCATCTTTTGCGCTTACGTTTCGTAAAGATAAACGCTCTGTTTCAATAATTGGAAATATGTGCTTCATTGACAATTCTCCTTCTTTGTAAATACAATAGCTTTAGTACATATTTCAACATACAAACGGATAATTCCTGCTAACCATCGCTTATGGTAAAAGGAAGATACAAAGGGAACAAAAGATTTAAGAAGAGATCAATATTATTAGGAGGAAGTGAACCAATGGAGTTTGAAACAGTGATGCAAGAGTTAGAAGCTCTTGGGAAGGAAAGGACGAAAAAGCTTTATATGGGCAATGGTGCCGAGGAGCCTGTTTTTGGCGTAGCTACAGGCGCAATGAAGCCAATTGCTAGGAAAATTAAGAAGAATCAACGGTTAGCAGAGGAGCTATACGCTACCGGTAACTATGATGCGATGTATTTTGCTGGTGTCATTTGTGATCCAGATATAATGACAGAGGAAGATTTTGAACGCTGGATAGATGCTGCCTATTTCTTTATGCTGTCTGACTATGTAGTGGCCGTGTCTTTAGCAGAAACAGATATTGCTCAAGCTGTTGCTGATAAATGGATTCAAAGCGGAGAAGAACTGCGAATGTCGGCAGGCTGGAGCTGTTATTGTTGGCTTTTAGGAAATCGACAGGACTTTGAATTTAGCGAGAGCAAGCTTGCAAGTATGCTTGATCAAGTGAAAAATATGATTCATCAATCTCCAGATACCGTGAAATCTGCTATGAATAATTTTATCTACACCGTTGCCATTTCCTATGTGCCTCTTCATGAAAAAGCAGTAGAAACTGCTATGGAGGTTGGCCTAGTCGAAATTAAGAAAGGTAAGAAAAAAAGCACGATGTCTAATGTTTCGGAAAGAATTCAAAAGGATTTAGACAGGGGAATACTGGGGTTTAAGCGTAAATATGTAAGATGTTAACATAATCGAATTTTTCAAGTAGTATAGCGAAAAAGACCAAATTCTTTTTTGCAAAAGGGGATTTGGCTTTTTATTTATTCCACTCTTAAACTTCAGTAAGACTTTCGCCTCTCGCTAATGAGAATTTGAGGAAGATAGGTGGGAGAGCAACTGTCCGTAAACGTCCGAATGGTTTTGACTAACTATCAGTGGGGGAGAAAGGAAAATCCCCACCGATGGGAGTTTCCCTTTATGCTAACTCTTTATTTAAAACCTTTCCTAAACCAGAAAGCAAATGTTTTCACAAGGTACAAAATAAAAATGTCGATACTGACAGCGAACCACCAATGCCAGTTTATATCATGAATAAGTTCAGTATGTCTCTCCACTAAAAACATATAAAGATGCATAGCGTTGCTAAAAAGTAGGTAATGAATCAATACTCTCATCCAATTCTTCTTTTCCGGATAATAAAGCATGAAAAAAACTGCAAAAGTTGGCAAAACCAAATAATAGAGGGAAAAACTCATTTTGGTTGCATGCTCAAATTCTCGATATGGAAAGCTTACTACCCTTATATTTACTTGGATATATTGAACTATCCATGCGGTTGCATGGGCAACTAAAAAAATTATTTGAAAATACCTTTTTTTCTCTTTGGGAATAAATTTAATTAGTAAAAACAAACAGGTAATCCATGAAAGAAATAAAATAACTAGTTCTTTATTCATTTCGTTTCCGTTCCTTTTAGCCCTTTTTTAAACCAAATATAATAGGTATGGTTAATGAATAAGGTAACCATAACAGATATTAGTGTATAAGATCCATGCCAGGTTAGATAGTTCACGAGCTTAGTATGTCGCTCAATTATCACTTCAAGACAAGTGAAAAAGCCTGCAAAGAGAAAATAATAAAAAAAGGTCCCTGTTTTTTTCATTTTTTTAGGGAAGTATAAACTAAATATAATTGCTGTAACGGGAAAAAGGAAAAATTCAAAGGTGAAGCTGGATCGATTAAATTCGTTTGCGAATGAGAAAAGCTGAATAGGATAATCAATCATGTTCCATTCCACTGCAAGTAATCCAGCAGGCCAAGTGATAATCTGTAAAGAAAAAAATATCACCAAAGCTTCTCTAGCTCTATTTTTTGGAACAAGAAATAAAATGGCAAGGATGCTTATTGCAATAATCCCGATTAAGATCCATCTTTCCATATTCATACTAGCTTCACCAGCTCCAATAGATAATTAGTCATAGTATTACCTATAGGGAAAAATATATGTAAAGATAGCCAACGATAATCTAGCTAGCTGTTAAACGTTATATCGAACTTTCTATTTTATTTATACAACGAAAATATTTAATGACTATTAATAATAAAAACGGATTAAGTAAAGCAGAATACCACCATTTCCACCAGCCATAATGGAAGTAGCCCCAAGGCTCTGGAGAAAGAGTAAGGAATTCATAGAGTAGGAACGCAATATTCCATAGCAGGATTGCGGTTATTTTATGTAAAAAAGATTTTTTGAAAGGAAAGTAATTGAGAAAAATTATATTAACAGGAGGTACTAGAAAGATAGCATATAATAAAACATGCCATTCTATTTCTATTGTAAAATACCAATATGCATGCAGCTTAAAATCGATAATTATATCAAATAATAATTGGAACGCTATGGAAAAAATATAAATATGTAGTAGCTGATTCTTGTTTAAGTGCTTATTCAATCGGAAGGCAAAGAAGTTAAAAAGAAGTATGGAAATTAATAATCCAATCACATTGATCATTACTCCTAACGTTGCATAATTTTTCCTTTATTTTACCAAGAAACACTAAAAATAGAAATAGTAATTTTTTACATTTATTGTTGTTTTTGAGTGCAGAAAACGATTCTAAAAAAGTGTTTTAGCACTGTGTTTATGTGTGTAATGGTTTTGCTTAGGTATAACATTTATGGAAAATATTACTATCGCATAAACTAATGATATTAGTAGTCTACCAACCAATAAAGGTGGGAGTGTAATGATAAAAGGTTTGTATGAAGCACATTTACCTGTAAAAAGTTTAGAAGTATCTATTCCATTTTATCAAAATCTTGGATTATCTTTAGCATGGCGTGATGAGGATACGGCATTTTTTTTGATGGAAGAGGGGAAAAGCTGGCTTGGGTTATGGGAAGGGGAGGAATATGAAACACCTTATCACCCTTCATTAAGACATATTGCTTTTCGAGTGGATTATCAAGATATGAAGGAATCAATCGTTTGGCTAAACTCTATTCAAGTGGAAGCAGTGCCCTTTGGCAGCAGGAAAATTATTGATCCGTTTGTACGACCAAATCAAGGCAATGCCTCTGTTTATTTTAATGACCCAGATGGAAACAGTTTAGAATTAATTGTTATGTAGGAGGTTCCATCTGAGTTAAAAGAAATAACGACAAAGCTGTCTTTAGAGGAATGGGAAGAGTTAGTAGCTAAAAAATAGAGGAAGCTTTTTGATTCTATAGAAAGAGGAACATTATTTAATGTTCTCTCGCAATTCTCCATTATCATTCCTTAAGATTCGTTCATTATTCCACCTCCTTAATGATGAGACGAAGCGTATTTAGGAAAAGAATAGGGAGTCTTTAAAAGCATGCGAATTGTATTGGTTCTATTTAAGGGGTCAGACGACTTGCTAAAAGGCTATAGGCTCCAGGAATCAGAGACGAAGCTACTGTTTGCTGTCCTTATCGTAACGATTCCATACATAATAAACGCACCAGAATATGATAGGTAAAGATAATGGAATGAAATATTTTTCAGTTGGAAGAAAAAGTATAAGCAGAATACAGGCTATTAAAAAAGGTGGCATTAAAATCCAATATTTTTTGTTATAGTTCAAATGGAATCACTCCCCACTCTTTATAGTTTATTAATATACGGGAGAAAAGAGGGAAAGGTTTCCTTTTTTAGCCAGTATTCTTTTTTACTACCCTCTCAAGAGAAGCAGATTCTACAGCTGAGAAACAGCTTCTCTTGTCGACCAAGTTGCACTGCTAAAAGCACGGAAATTAGTAATGGCTGCATAAAAGTCTTGTTCACCTGTGGCTGCTGTTGCATCATAAACAACTGCTGTTTTAAAGCCATTTTCGACTAAATCTCTCATATGGGATTCTACACATATATTGGATAGAACTCCAGCTAAAATCACTTGTTCTTTTCGATGCTGCCGTAATTGGTATAATAAATCATTGGACTGAGGACTGGCAATTTTGTGTGCCGTTGCAATTACTGTTTCGGGATTTAGGATATAGGGAGCGAGGGAAGGAACCCAATCTGCACCTGCTGTTGGTGGAGAATACGCATTTTGTTTTTGAAAAACCTTCAGCTTTAATAACATATTTTGTTCATTTCCTGTTAAATTCCATGCATAATCATGTGGGAAAATGTAATGGGGGGAAATAAATAATTGATAGCCTTTCGTTAGTGCTGTACGCATAAGCAGCTCAAGGTTTTTTACCGTATCGTATTGCTCGATAGCTGTTTTTGTTAAATGATATCCTCTCCCTCCAAAAGACAGAAAATCATTTTGTGGGTCGGTTATAACGATTGCTGTGGTAGCAGGGGTGGGCTTAAACATCTATATTCCTCCTAATAATCACTAGATTTTGTATTTCTCACCTGGGAAAAACACTAAGATTATTTGCGAAATAATCTCCAGAAATAATGAGAGAATCAGAGTAATCTCCTTCCTGGTAATATATATTTCTTTGCAGAAAAAGATATGATTTTAGAGAAAAATCTAATTTGGTCCCTTCTATATTATGTATATTCAAAGGGAATTAGGAATAAAAAATGTTATTTTTCTATATCCAAATATACAAATAGTGCATAAGATAAAGAGGATGGACAACCAATATTTTTGCCAGCTAGGAACACAAAAGCTCTGCTCATTTCATCCTGAGTAGAGCGATTTTTATAAACAAGAGGGCAAGACAACCTAATAATCAATTCGTTTCTGGTTGATGTGGATGGATATTTTATCTTGTGAGGGGTTCTCTTTTTTGGGTCTTTCTTGCTTCGGTGCTAATGGTGGGTGTACCTGGTTTGAATCAGGCGGACCAATGACAACCGATTCTTTCAGCGTTGAAAACGCATTGGCAACTTTCTCTGAATCTATGCCGTAAGCAACTTCAAAAACTTTTGGAGGCGTTAAGCGCAAGGTATCAGAGCCTTCCGCACTTTCAAATTGGTCATTATTAAAAAAGAGATGCAGGTGTAATTTTTCTGAGACTGGCTGAATCCAATGCCACCATGCCATTGGAATAAACACAACATTACCAGGCCTTGCATGGTAATTATGGAGCTTCTTTGTATCTGGATCTACGATGGAAATCATAGCTTCCCCTGATACAATAACATCTAATTCCCAAGCATTTGGATGCCAATGGGGTTCTCTCATATGTCCTTTTGTTAAAAATAAATCGACAAATGCCCCGCCAATCATCGCTGGTAGCTGAGTAGAGGTCACTTTAAAAGCGATATTTTCTGGATTTCTTTCGAAAAATACATTATCACGCGTATTATAAATAAGATTCGGAGTTCCACTTGATTGATGAATATTGGTGTTATCAGGAATATAGCCTGACTTTGACATGCAAATTCCTCCAATACATAAATTTTACACAAGAAAAGGGATAGTATCCTATTTTTATATGCTTGATAAATCATACTTGTGATAAATCTAGAGGGGAGAAAAGGGGATATAAAAGAAAAACGGGAGAGGCTATAAGCTTCTTCCCATTGTTTTAGCAAAGTTATTAATTATTTAAATCAGCAAGGAAGAGAAGCTTTAGCACCAACAATATAATGATGGGGATTTGCACCAGCTTTTATCACATCATCTAAAGGAGCTCCGTAGCTTGCTAGATTACCTGGCATGCTTTCGCCTGAGTCGTTCAGCAGCTGATTGATGGTGGTTTGAACGAGCTTGATATGGCTAAGCTCTTCCAAAAAAACACCGCGAATTAAATCACGATATTGCTTTGCCTTTCCACGGAAGTTCGCACTTTGAAAAGAGAACTGCATCATTGTTCTCTTTTCTCCCAATTGCCCTCCTAACGCTTCTTGCAACACTTTTGCTGCATTCGGGATCTGGTTTATCAGGGACAATCATATTGATTAAATCTTCTCTATAAAAATACATAAATCATCGAACTCCTTTAGTTAAAATCACACTACCCTTTTATCCTTCCAAAAGAGGAAGGGGATATACATGAACCAGATTTTTTGATGGGAAAAGATAGTTGTTTTTTGTAGAATGAAGGTACAACTATTTTTGTGGAGGGAAAAAGTATGAACAGGGTAGTCATCATGACAGTTGGCATGACTCATAGCGGAAAAACGACATTTGCAAAAGCGCTCGAAAGCAGGCTTGGCAATGCGCTTGTTGTCGACCAAGATAACCATAGCGAATTTTTGCAGAGGTATTATGAAAAACTGGTTCCAAAGGGTGGAACCAATCATATAAAGCATGCACTGACAAAAATGATTGTTGATTATGCCGTGCATCACTCGGATTGTCATCTTATTTTGAGTAATGCTAATCGTAATCAGGAAAGTCGCAAGGAATTGCTTTCCTACTATAAAAAACATGATTTTACTACTGTCCTTGTCCATTTTGATCTTCCGATAAGCCTATTAAAAGAGCGGATTGCTAAAAACAACCGAGATACACTTCGTTTAAGAACTGCTTTCTCTTATGATGAGGTGCTTGCTCGTCAAGACAAGCAAACAGGTATGGAGGCACTTGATCCAATTGCTGGAGAAGCAGATTATTTATTCACGGTTAAGGAAGAAGAGAATGTGTTAGCTGTTATGGAAATGATTTGTAAGCTTACATAACATTTCAGCATTCCTGAAAGTGATTACAAATAATAGGAAGATTAATAGTATTGTATTGCCAGACATATCTTGATTATGGTAGTAGTTGATGGATAACGAAGAAGGGTAGTTGCATATAGTATTTTCGTTTCCTTTTTCATGGAATTGTAAAAGAGTATGGATAAGGGATAAAGCAATGTTTTCCTACTTGGAGGATTGCATTGCTTTTTTTGCTTGATGAGGGAGTTTTTTGTTGCTTCATAAAGATTCTTACTGATTAACCAGCATTTTCCTTAAATAAATAGTAACATAATAGCTTTTCCGTATTTGCCTTTAATGTCGCATTAGAATAACGACGGACTTCGTGATAGTTGGCCACATAATAATGATATTCGGTAAAGCTTTTATCTGTAGTTCCCTTTACCAGTTTCATTTTATTTTTATACATGTTCTCCTTGAATCCTTTTAAATCGGCTTGGACTTTTAACATTGTATTTTCTATAAGGTTTATATAGACTTGGTTTAGCTTAAAGGGAGTTGTTTTTGCTTGCTGGTAATCTCTTTCTAAAACAGCTAGTAAGAGGGGCAAATAAATGAGATGCTCCAGTATTTTTGTTTCTTCCTTTGATAGTCTATTCATGATGTTTTCCTCTAAATTATCGGCGTTCCACATCGATTAACAGATGAAACGGAATGTAGTGAATGGTATTGTTTTCGTCCTCGATTCGAATCTCTTTTTTTTTGTAGTCAATAAAAACCGTTCTTCCAATCAGTGTTTCGGCAAAGCCCTGTTTAAATAATGAAAATTGCAGGAATAAATGGTATTCCATTCCCTCGTGAATCAGTAAATCGATATCATTTAGCTTTTCTTGATCTAATTCTGGTTTTTTCCCTTTCTTCTCATTTAATAGCTCTTCTTTCACAGCAGCAACATGTTCTGGCAGCATCATCGCCACCCATTTTTTTGTTCCACGGTCTTTAATCATGAAAAAACACACTCCTTCTATATAATATATAATAACAGAACACTTGTTCTTTTTAAAGGTTTTTAAGAACGTTTGTTCGTTTGTAGTATATGCCAAATGAATAAATTTATCCCACTTTCTCTTGCTTAAGGAGAATTAACTGTCCGTAACAGAAAGGGAGTTTTGAAACCAACGGGGCATAAATTTCGTATAGAAAAGACGGAAAACTAAAACGAATGATTAGGGGATGATTACATGTATGAATATCAATTTGTGTCTATACCAGTTGGGGGATTTAGTGGAAAACCAAAAAAGATTATCAAGCAATTGTACATGAGTATGCAAAAAAGGGATGGAGGCTTCATAGTATCCTAACTCCGCCTTTTGGAAATGGTGGAATGGCTTTAACGATGGAATTAGTTTTTGAAAAAGAACAAAAAGAAGGGGAGAGCTTAATCTCACCCTTGGATTGAATTAGCAGATAGAGATAGAGACATAGCTAGCGCTCTTATTTAATCGGTCTTTCTAGTGTTAATAGCTCGTCTTCAAGAGCGTTAGATCTTTCTTCGACTATTTTTCTTGCGTCCTTAACCCCGGCATTATAAAAATGGGGAGCAAGGGATTTCTTCACAAAGTCTAACACTCTTTCGGCAGCGAATTCGGAGATTTCTTCCTCTCTTTCTTCAGAAAAGAAGGATTGAATATCTGCAATCATGTCATCTTGTTGTTTTTTTGTCAGTTTATAAAACAATAGTATCCCATCCTTTTTGTTTATGTCTAACAGTATTGGAGCAACTAATCTAGGGCTTTTTCAAAGCATATAGCTTCTGGCATATGCTCATATTTCCCGTAATTCGCTATTTTGCTATAGCCATTTTTCTGGTAGAATGCTACTGCATTTCTGTTTTTTAATCTTGTTTCCAACCAGATTTTTTGGTAGCCCGCATTTTTAGCCGATACTTCTAAATGCTGAAGGAGTGTTTTGCCAATTTGTTGACCAGGGTATTTCGCATACATTCGTTTCATTTCTGCAATTTGTGGAGTAAGTGGGCGAAAGGCACCACAACCAACTGGCATCCCTTTTTTATAAGCAATAACGAATTTCGCGTTTGGTTTTGTTAGATTTTCTAGCTGGATAGAGCTTTGCCCGCTACTTCCTGTAATAGATACAAGGGATTGTGATAATTCCTCCATCAACATTTTTGCATCTTTTGAAAAAGGGCTGACTTCGATGATTTTCATCTCATTCATTCCTCCAAGCAAATCAGCTTTGATTTTTTCCCCATTCTTCACGTAACAGTCCATAGATAACATGGTCCACATAATGATCATAAAGCCATTCTGCTTGTCTAATCGTACCTTCTTCTGTAAACCTTAGTCTTTCTGGCAATGCTCTACTTTTCTTGTTTTCGGTTGCTGCCGCAATTTCAATCCGATTAAGATTTAATTCTGTGAAGCCATATGTAATGAATGCTTCGCAAGATTTTGTCATAATTCCGTTTCCTTGATATTCTTCTCCTAACCAATAGCCGATTGTCCCAATTCTGCTTGTACGGTTAATCTCATTGTAGCCAATCGTTCCAGCAATTTTTCCTTTATAAAGGATAGCAACGGATTTTGGATAGCCGCCTGTTTCAACTATTCCTTGCAATCTTCCACGAATATTCTCTTTCGTATCTTCTACTGTGTTCGTATAATCAAGCCAGCCGAGCCATTCTTTTAAATAGGCTTTATTTTTCATCGTTAATTGAAAAAATTCTTCCGCATCATCTAAGCGAAACACTCTTAATGCTAAATTCTCATCGATTGTATGCTGAAACATCGTATCCCTCCAGTTAAATTATGTATGTTTACCTCATTGTAAGGGAAAGGAGCGTGAAGTTCATTACTTTTTTTCAGTAGCACACAATAGTTGTAATTCGAGACATCCCCTGTTTTAATAGAGAAGAAGTACCTAGTTTGATTTTTTGCTTTTGATTAAGGGGGAAATACAATAGTGGAGATAGGAATAAGTACATTTGTGGAAACAACACCAGACCCTCATTCAGGGAAGGTCGTTAGTCATGCAGAACGAATTCGCCAAGTTGTAGAGGAAATAATTTTAGCAGATAAAGTGGGATTAGATGTCTTTGGAGTAGGGGAGCATCATCGAAAGGATTACGCGGCATCAGCACCTGCGCTGATTTTAGCAGCGGCAGCTACACAAACAAGCCGGATCCGCTTAACAAGTGCAGTTAGCGTTCTTTCCTCTGATGATCCAGTTCGAGTATTTCAAGATTTTGCAACATTGGACGGACTCTCAAATGGACGTGCCGAAATTATGGCAGGTCGCGGCTCCTTTATCGAATCATTTCCGCTCTTTGGCTATGATTTAAATGATTATAATGAATTATTTGATGAAAAATTAGATTTGCTTTTAAAATTACAAGCATCTGAAAAAGTGACATGGAGTGGAAAGCATCGTCCAAGTATTAATAATCTTGGGGTTTATCCTCGGCCAGTGCAAGATCCATTGCCGATTTGGATTGGAAGCGGGGGAAACAGTGAGTCGGTTGTACGTGCCGGTATCCTTGGTTTACCACTAGTGCTAGCGATTATTGGAGGAAATCCAGCGCAGTTTGCGCCACTTGTTGATCTTTATTACCGTGCAGTAGAGCATGCCGGTCATGATCCGAAGAAGTTAACAGTTGCTTCTCATTCCCATGGATTCGTTGGAGAAGATACAGAAAGTGCAGCAGATGCATTCTTCCCATCCACACAATATGCCATGAATGTTCTTGGTAAAGAAAGAGGATGGGGAGCCTATACAAGAGAAACTTTTGATGCAGCGCGGAGTGAAAACGGAGCACTGTATGTAGGAGATCCGCGCACAGTTGCGGATAAAATCATCGCTCTTCGCAAAAATGTAGGAGTTACTCGTTTTATGCTTCACGTTCCAGTTGGCACTATGCCGCATGATCAAGTGCTTAGAGCAATTGAATTGCTTGGAACAGAAGTAGCGCCAATTGTCCGCAAAGAAATTGCTGAATGGGAAAAGAAAAACTAAAGAAGAAAAGGAATGCTTGTTACTAAGGGCATTCCTTTTTTGTGTGCCGGGCATGTTCACTAGCTTGGTGGTGAAAGTCCACTATGGGCGTTGGGATATGCGAACCATTAGTCGAAGGCAAGGGTGTCCGTGGTGACGCGGAATCTGAAGGAAGCCCTAGACAAATCCTCGGTCTGAGGTACACGAATCACATTTGAGGTTTCCATTTCAGGATGAGTTTGCAAAACAAAACAAAGTCCAAAATATCCACAGATGAAATGGGAATAAATGTGGCAGATATATGAGGAGAAAGCGAGTGAACTTACCCCGGGAGATCTCTTGAAAACCCTACTAGGAACCTATCTAGCGATAGATAGCTGAATCAAGAGAAGTCAGCAGAAGTCATAGTATCAAATTTTCGAATTTGAGAAGGACGGAACGAAAGGAGAGACCGTGTTAGAGTTATTTATAAGGAAACAAGGAAACAGCCAACATAATGACTATATGGGAAAGAAGGCTCGGAAAGCTGGTGAGTTCCATATAGAGTGTAGTTATCCTTATGCAATCTCCAAAACACGGAAACAATATGAAATCAAATTCAGATATAAGTTTAATGGAAAAAATAGTAGAACTAGATAATCTAAATAAAGCTTTCAAGAAGGTCAAAAGTAACAAAGGAGCAGCAGGAGTCGATGCGAAAGATGTAGAAGCTACTCACCTTCACTTGAAAGAAGAAGGTCAAAAGATTATCGGACTTATGAAGGAAGGAAAATATAAACCGCAAGCAGTAAGAAGGGTTGATATTCCCAAACCAAATGGAGGGAAACGGAAGCTAGGAATCCCTACAGTGACAGACAGAGTAATCCAACAAGCCCTTGTACAGAAGCTTACCCCTATTTTTGAAAGACAGTTTAGTCCTTATAGTTACGGATTTAGACCAAATAAAAGTGCTCATCAAGCGATAGAACAAGCAAGGCAATTTATCGAAGATGGATACAACTTCGTAGTAGACATAGACCTAGAGAAATTTTTCGACCGAGTTAACCATGATAAACTCATGTCTCTAATAGCTAAGACCATAACAGACAAACCTACCTTGAAATTAATCAGAAGATATCTTCAAGCAGGAGTTATGGAGAACGGACTAGTTAAACCGAATACAGAAGGGACACCTCAAGGAGGCCCGCTAAGTCCGTTACTAAGCAATATCATGCTTAATGAACTAGATAAAGAACTGGAAAAGCGAGGACACAAATTCGTGAGATACGCAGATGACTGCAACATCTTTGTCAAAAGTATGAAATCAGGAGAACGAGTAAAAGAAGGTATTACTCAATTCATCGAAAGAAAATTAAAACTGAAGGTGAATGAGGAGAAAAGCGCTGTGGGAAAGCCGATAGCACGGATATTTTTAGGGGTAAGTTTTTACCAGAATAGAAGCAAGACTAGAGTATTCGTGCCAAAAGAGAGAAAGAAAAGGTTTGAAGAAAAACTAAAGAAACTAACGAACCGAAACTGGGGAGTAAGTATGGAATTACGTATCGCGAAAATAAACCAACTAATACAAGGCTGGGGAAACTACTTTAAAATTGCGGACATCAAGAAATATGCCCGTGAAACAGACAGTCATATTAGGAGAAGATTAAGAGCTTGTAGATGGAAAGAGTGGAAAAAGGTCAAAACGAAATACAAAAACCTGAGAAAGCTTGGAATATCCATCGATGAAGCAAGAAGAAACGCCAACTCCCGAAAGGGATATTGGCGCCTATCATACAATCCTATCTTACATCTTGCCCTAAATAATCAATATTGGCAAGAGCGAGGTTTAAAATCCTTAATGAAGGTGATTTCATAAACTTTCGAACCGCCGTATACCGAACGGTACGTACGGTGGTGTGAGAGGTCGGCACGGTAACGTGCCTCCTACTCGATTGTTATATATTTATCCGTTACTTTGTAGAGTGTGGAAAAAGGTAACAGAGGAGCGTTCTCAGAGCCCAAATAGCCGGTGGGAGAGGAGAAAAGTAACAGAGAAGGCGTCTCTGAACCTCAAGAGCCGACAAAAAAGAAAAAAGGTAACGGAAGAGTCCGTCCCTATTAACCCAGGAACATCCCATAAGGAACAGACCAGAAGCAGACAAAATAAAAATCCATCATTAATTAATGATGGACTGGCAGTAAGGACAGGTGATATCAGGTAGCTGCTTAAATTCAATTCGTTTAAAGTCTGATTTTTTAAAGGTAGAATACGATTTGTATTTCGAACCACACATACAATAATTCTTGTCCTTTACAACATGTCTAACACACGGTTTTTCAGTTACTACGGTTGGATAAAACATAACATTCCTCTTTTCTAATTTTATAAGGCAAATTAGACAGGAAGATTTTTCAACAAGATATATGTATAATCTTGGCAACCCGGCTACCATAGCAATTGCTTTAGGCCCGTGGCTTTGCGTCTTTTACTTTCGTAAAATTTGCCCAAATTTAATTTTACCATGTTATTCGGTTAATTCAAGGTATAAAGTCGTATTTTTTTTTGATTTATAAAAAAACATGAGTTTATAGTCCTATTTGTTATTTAGAGGAATGTTGTCAATAGGAATAAGGGGTGTTTTGGTCGGTATATAGAATAAAACGGTTTCATCACTTAAACCAAACTGTAAGAAGAAAGAAAAGGTGGAGACTCTAAAGGAGTATTTGTTCTTATAATCCAAAGGCAAAACAATAATCATTCCATCGTCGAAAGGGATTTCTTCTCCAGTTTGGTTACTAGCTTATAATATTTTATTAAAATAAATAGTAAAATTGGATTAATGCAGAAGGAGTAGGAAAGCTTCCACCAGCCATAATGAAAATATCCCCATGGTGATGGGAATAAAGTGATCCATTCATACCCTACAATGATAAGATTCCACATGAAAATAAATAAAATTTTATTTAGAATCTTTTTCTTCATCGGATAAAGATTTAGGAAAATAATATTTACAGGCGGTACCAATAATAAAATGTGGATAATTGATTCCCAATCCACCTCTGATTTACTGAAGTACCAGTAGGCATGGTATCCTACATCTATATATAAATCAAACAGCTGTTGAAAGGCGATAGTGAATATCCATATATGTAAAACTTGATTGAGCGTTAATTTTTTATTCGTTATATAGGCAACAAAATTAAAGATAAAGACAGAGAGTAATAATCCAATCATAATAATCTCCTTAAGTAATCAGATAGTTATACTATTTACTTATTAAGATTAGAATATCCAACGTCCGGATTTTTACATCTCTTCTGTTTCTTCTTCAAATATATCTCGCAGCATTTTCTCCCGATATTGCAAAAAGTATTTGGTAATTTGATAATGCTCTGTGTTTTCGTATTCGATTTCCTCCATTTGGTCTCCATCAAAGCTAAGAATCGTCGCATTTGGATAGCCTAATAAAATCGGAGAATGAGTCGCAATAATAAATTGGCATTCTTCGGTCTCTGCTAAATCATGGAGGATGCGGAGAAAGCTTAATTGCCGCTGTGGCGATAATGCAGCTTCCGGCTCATCTAATAAATAAATCGCTTCTCCCCTGAAGCGATGGAGAAATAGAGAGAGGAAGGATTCGCCATGGGACTGCTGTAATAATGATTTTCCACCATAGCTCGCATACTTTTTTTCACTTTCCAATTGATCAATATGTGTAGCAAATTCATAAAAGGATTCCGCCCGCAGAAAAAATCCATTCGTAAGCTTAGTAGGAGACCATGATAACTGTAGATATTCTCCCAAATCGGACTGAGAGGAATGAACATCATAGCTGTTATTTCTGCCACCGCCTGCTGTGTTAAATTGGCATTGATAGGCAATAGCCTCAAGCAAGGTAGACTTTCCAGAGCCATTTTCTCCAACAAAAAACGTTACATTCTTTTTAAAATCAAGGGAGCTGAAATGACGGAGTGCAGGGATCGTAAAAGGATAAGTATTTTTGGAAGGGACATTTTCCTCTTTTAATCGAATTCGTTTTAACATCAATCCACCTCATTTTCTTATTTTTTATGTCCGCCAAGTAAATTAGCGCGCTTTAGGGCCGTACCCCCAGAGGTGTAGGAAACAGCACGTAAGATGGCGGTCGAGCCATAGCGATTTCGAATCGTATCGACAACATACCCAAGCTTCCTTTTTTTCCAGCCGCCTGTGTCAAATAAATCTAATTGCATTTCATAATCATTCTCTAATTTTGTAATAGAAACAGAAATTTGTCTAACAGTTTGTCCCCGGTAGTTTTCGTGAAATAATTCAAGGCAGACCTGATAAATAATCATGGTTACATTCGTTGGATTTTCAATTGTTCGCGATCGTTGGAAACCGCCGCCAAATTCATCTTTGCTGTAAGAAATCCCTAAGGTGATCGTTCGCCCTGCATGATGATTGCTTCGTGCTCTTTTTGCTACATCCTCACACATTTCAAGGAGAACGGATTTAATTTCGTGGATTTCTTTATAATCTCGCAGCAATATCTGGCTTTTCCCGTAGCTTATTTGTCCTTGCATAATGGGTGCACCAATTTCCGATAAATCAATTCCCCAAGCATGGTGATAAAGCTGATTGCCCAAAATCCCAAATTTCTTCTCAAGCAACGTTAAATCATAGCGTGCTAATTGACCAATAGAAAATATCCCCATATTGTTTAACGTTTTTTCTGTTCGTTTCCCGATTCCCCACATCTCGCATAAAGGGGAAATAGGCCATAATTTATGCGGAATGTCCTCATAAGACCATCTGCTTATTCCTCCATCTACCTTTTTCGCTTCTAAATCAAGGCAAAGCTTTGCCATGAGCATATTGGGCCCGATGCCAATTGTCGAAGGCAGCCCAAACTCGCGCATAATATCGCCTTTAATTTTCTGCGCTATTTCCATTGGTGTGCCAAAGCTTTTTTCCAGTCCGCTTACATCGAGAAAGCCTTCATCGACAGAATAGGTATGGACAGCAGAGGGGGGCACATATCGGAAAAATAATTTCGTTATCTCGGTCGATACTCGAATGAATAGTCCCATTTTCGGATTTCGCACGATAATTCTTGGATCATCTGGTATTTCAAAAAGTCTAGAGCCTGTTTTTATGCGAAAGTCTTTCTTCATAGCAGGAGATGCCGCTAAGACGACACTGCCTTTTTGGTCGGTATTGCCGACAACAACAAGATGGCAGGTGAGGGGATCTAATCCTTCTGTGACAGCAATAATGCTCGCATAAAAGCTTTTCATATCTACGCAAAGAATGGCTCTATTTGGAAATTGCGCATAATCAAACACGGTAATGCTCCTTTTTTATTAATCGTTTTGTATGTTTACCAAGTTGTGAAAAGGAATGGAGTGCGTATGATTATTCGTATCTAGAATACGAAGCTCTCGGTTTAAATGGTCTATAGAAGTTGTTTTTCCAGATAAACGCCTGATAGCTCCATCATCAAAAATATCAAAGTGAAGCAAAAGATTATATTCGATTCCTTCAAGTAACAGTAGCTCCATTTCGCGTATTTTATCTTCTTCTAAAATAGGCATTTTTATTTTTTTTGCTTCCTCTAAAATCTCTTTTATACTCTGAACATGTTCTGGCAGCATCATCGCTGACCATTTAATCGTGCCTCGATCGCGCAGCATATAAATCATCTCCTTAATGGTTTTATCATATCAGAACAAATGTTCGTAATCAAGAAGAGAGAGAAAGAAATCTATCATGTAAAAATAGGAAAAGGCGTGTAAAAGTGAATAAACTTAAAAATTTTACGTATCCAAAAAGATTAAAAAGTAATTTGCAGCATGTAAAACAAGAATTGACAACTAGATTTTATCGTGCTAATATTTTGTTAATTCAAAAAGTGCATAAAAAACTCTTATGTAGAGAGGAGGAGGGACTGGCCCGTTGATACCTCAGCAACCATTCTTTTTAAAAGAAGAGGTGCTAATTCCAGCAAAGTAATTCATGCTTTGAAAGATAAGAGGGGGATAAAGATACAAGACGAAACCTCTCTTTTTTATAAGGGAGGTTTTTTATTTTGCTAGGTTTCTGAAGCCAATTGGCGTCTAGCTACGGTTGCCTTCGCTTTTGTAAGGAATGAAAAAAAACTAAATAGCGCAAATAGGTGCTGTGAATTCCCATTCATGGCTTAAAAGGGAAGACCGGTTAGAATCCGGCACGGTCCCGCCACTGTAAGGAGGAGCAAATTCTCATATCCACTGTCTTTTTTAGATGGGAAGGAGAGAAGGAGTGATGATCCTAAGTCAGGAGACCTGCCTATTTGTAAGTAAGCTACTCTACGCGGATATAGAGGAGGGAGAATATGTGTTGGGATAAAGATTGTCTCAACTCTAGTTAGTGCTGTACTTAAATGAGTGAACCTCATAAGAGTCTGACTCCACTGTTGATCTAGGAAGCAAGAAAGTAGAGAGCTTCTGTATAGATATGTGGACGTCAGACTCTTTTTTTTAACTAACTTTTGTTGGAGATAAAAAAATCGGAAATGGGGAAGCAGAATGTACAAAAGTTCTAATTTAGGTTATCCAAGAATTGGAGAGAAACGAGAATGGAAAAGAGCATTGGAGCGTTATTGGAAGGGGAAGTGTTCGGAAGAAGAGCTGCTGCAAGAAACGAAAAAGCTTCGATTAAAAAACATACAAAAGCAAAAGCTTCAAGGAATTGATTTAATTCCTGTCGGTGATTTTAGTTTATATGACCATGTATTAGATACGGCTACGATGTTTGGGCAAGTGCCAGCTAGATTTGCTTATAATGGGGGAAAAGTGCCATTACAAACTTATTTTCAGATTGCTCGAGGGAATAAGAATGCAGTAGCATCAGCAATGAAAAAATGGTTCAATACAAATTATCATTATATGGTGCCAGAACTGGGGGAAAGAAAGCCAATATTAACAGAGAATCGCCCACTGGCATTTTTCCGGGAAGCAAAGGAAGCATTAGGAATTGAGGGAAAACCGGTATTGTTAGGACCACTGACCTTTATAAAATTAGCGAAAGGCTAGGAAGAAGATAAGCTAGAAGAAACAGTGGAATCCTATCTTCCTTTATATGCACAGATTTTAACAGAGCTAGAAAGAGAGGGAGTGGAATGGCTTCAAATAGATGAACCATATTTAGTTACAGATGTCACAGCAAGAGAATGGCAAATTACACAGCAAATCTATCAAACATTGCAAGAGGCGGCGCCAAAATTAAAAGTGATTCTTCAAACCTATTTTGACGCTGTGACAGATTATAAAACGATTATTTCGTTACCTGTCGCAGGAATTGGTTTAGATTTTGTTCACGATGACGGAGAGAATTTAGCATCTATTCAGCAATATGGATTTCCAGAAGAGAAAATCCTTGCTGCTGGTATTATTGATGGTAGAAATGTGTGGAGAGCTAATTTGGAAGAAAAGGGAAATCTGCTTGCAGAAATACAAAAGGCTATTGGAAGTGACAAGATAATTATCCAGCCATCATCAAGCTTACTTCATATACCGGTAACAGTGAAGGAAGAGCAAATAGCTCCGATTTTAAAAGAGGCACTTTCTTTTGCTGATGAAAAATTACAAGAAATAAATACGTTAACAGAGGGTGCCAGAAAAGGAAAAGCCGTCATTCAAGCACAAATCGATAAAAGTAAAGAAGCGATTAGTAGGTTGAATGCTTCTACTGCAAGAAATAATCAAGTTCTTCAAAAAAAATTAAAAAGGGCTGCTGAAAAACCAGAAAGAAGCGATAATGCAAGGATAAGACAGCAAGCACAACAAGAAGCTTTTAAACTTCCAATTCTTCCGACAACGACAATTGGAAGTTTTCCACAGACGAAGGAAGTGCGGAAGGAGCGGTTAAGATGGCGAAAAGGGGAAATAACCAATGAAGAGTATGAGACTTTTATTCAAGCAGAAATTAAATAATGGATAGAGATACAAGAAGACTTGGATTTGGATGTAATTGGTACATGGAGAATTCGACGAACAGATATGGTTGAATATTTTGGTGAGAAACTAGCTGGTTTTCAGTTTACAACTGCTGGTTGGGTCCAATCCTATGGTTCCCGCTGTGTAAAGCCCCCCATTATTTATGGCGATGTCGCTTATGTGAATCCGATGACGGTAAAGGAAAGGGTCTATGCGCAAAGATTGACGACTAAGCCTGTCAAAGGAATGCTGACAGGGCCAATCACCATTTTAAACTGGTCCTTTGTAAGAGATGATATTTCAAGAGCAGAAGTAGCAAAACAAATCGCTTTCAGCCTCAAGCAAGAAGTAGAGGAGCTCGAGAGAAATGATATTCGCATGATTCAAGTAGATGAACCGGCTCTACGTGAAGGACTGCCATTAAAAAAAGAAAAATGGAAGCATTATTTAGATACAGCTGTCTACTCTTTTAAACTCGCAACAACATCTGCGGAAAGAGAAACGCAAATTCATACCCATATGTGCTACTCGAATTTTGAGGACATTATCGATGCCATTGATGCACTTGATGTCGATGTGATTTCGATCGAAACTTCCAGAAGTCACGGGGAATTTATTCAAACATTTGTAGAGAAAACATATGAAAAAGGAATAGGTCTTAGCGTATATGATATACATAGTCCAAGAGTGCCAACAAAAGAAGAGATTACTCGAAACATTGAACATGCTCTAGCTGTTCTTGATTCACGCTTATTCTGGATTAATCCAGATTGTGGCTTAAAAACAAGAAATGAAGAAGAAACAATCGGTGCGCTAGAAGTAATGGTAGAGGCAGCGAAGGAAAGAAGAGCAAAGCTGCTAGTGCAAAACCAATAATAGATAATAAAAACTTGTAACTTTTGTTGCAGGTTTTTTGTATTAGGCTCTATTAGTGTTCATTGTGATTTTTTCTAGTGGAAGAGACAGAATAAGCGGAGAATTTCCGGCTGATTTATAGAGAAGGAGCTTAAATAGCGGATATAAAAGTAATGTCAGAATTTTCTATGGACAAATTTGTCCAAGCTTTGCCACAAAGTTTTTAACAAAAAGCTGAATAAAATGGCCATTTCATGTATAATATTAGTGGCTTTAAGAAATGGCGGGGAGATAAACGCCTAAATACAATAAATAAAAGTTGAAGAAGTGCTGTGTTTTTATCTATAATAAATAAGTTGAATGTATAAGCAGAAAGAGAGTGTTCATAATGGGTCGTAAATGGAACAATATTAAAGACAAAAAAGCTTCAAAAGATGCAAATACTAGTCGTATTTATGCAAAATTCGGACGTGAAATTTTTGTAGCAGCAAAACAAGGGGAACCAGATCCAGAATCTAACCAAGCGCTAAAAGTTGTACTAGAGCGTGCAAAAACATATAGTGTACCAAAACATATTATTGACCGTGCGATTGAAAAAGCAAAAGGCGGTTCAGAAGAAACATATGATGAGCTTCGCTATGAAGGCTTTGGTCCTAACGGTTCGATGGTAATCGTTGATGCGTTAACAAATAATGTAAACAGAACGGCTTCAGATGTTCGTGCCGCATTTGGTAAAAATGGCGGAAACATGGGAGTAAGTGGTTCCGTTTCTTATATGTTTGATGCAACAGCGGTTATTGGGGTAGAAGGAAAAACAGAAGAAGAAGCACTAGAGCTTCTAATGGAAGCAGATGTAGATGTACGCGATATTATGGAAGAAGAAGATTCTGTTATTGTATACGCAGAGCCAGATCAATTCCACGCTGTACAAGAAGCATTTAAACAAGCTGGTGTAACAGAATTCACAGTAGCTGAGCTAACAATGCTTGCACAAAATGACGTAACATTAGATCCAGAAGCACAAGCACAATTCGAGAAAATGATTGATGCGATTGAAGAGTCAGACGATGTGCAGCAAGTGTATCATAATGTGGATTTAGGCGAGTAAGGTTATAAGGATAAGGGAAAACTCACTGTTTGTATGGAATTAGAACCATACAGAAAGTGGGTTTTTTGTTTGTTATTTGAAGAAGCAATATCAAAGAATATTAAAGCATTTTTAATGTTTTGAAAGAACAAGAGATTAACTGAGTTATACATCAATACTGTACATAAATGTGTACGTTCCTTGTTCAACAAACCGGGCAGGGCAGGATAGCATTGGTTGTGTTGGTAATGCCAGTCTTGATCCGAATGGATAGTAGTGCGATAGGTTGCATGATTTTCTATTATCTCAATTGTTTCTTTTTAAAGGACCTATTCACGTATAGGTGTCTGACTTCCAATATTATATTTTTTTGCCAATGATCCATAGTAGAACTTGATTTGAATCAATTTTTATTTTATATAAACACCCTATACTAGAGATATCAACAAGGAATACAAAAGAAAATGAAATTGGAGGGAAATAGCATGCAATGTTTTATATTAAGTAAAAAGAATTCGATTACACTGATTAGTGCGATTTTAATTGCACTTACATTTTTCGGACGATTTGCCTTAGACAACATGACCATTTTCAATTGGTCGCTCATCATCGCATCCATTCTTGGTGTAGCACCGATTGCTATTCAAGCCTATCAGGCAATAAAAGTAAAAGTTGTTAGTATTGATGTATTAGTCACCATTGCCGTAATCGGGGCAGTATTGATTCAAAATTATGAGGAATCAGCTATTGTTACTTTCTTATTCTTATTTGGTTCTTATTTAGAACAACGTACGTTGAACAAAACACGTTCTGCCATTAAGGAATTAACAGAGTTGGCTCCAGAAAGTGCTTTAAAACAAATGGAAAATGGAGACTTTGAAGTAGTAGACGTCGATGATGTAGACGAAGACGATATCTTGTTGGTTAAAACTGGTGCAAAAGTTCCAGTAGATGGAACCGTGATAACTGGTGAAGGTCACATTAATGAAGCAAGTATCACTGGTGAGTCTGTACCGGTAAGTAAAAAAGTTGATTCAGAAGTATTTGCAGGAACTATTTTAGAAAATGGAACCATTCAAATTCGTGCGGATCGTGTTGGAGAAGATACGACATTTGGCAGAATTATCGAATTAGTGGAAGAGGCACAGGATTCCAAATCAGAGGCAGAACGGTTTATTGACCGATTCTCCAAATACTATACGCCTGCTGTTTTAATCCTTGGTTTTATTGTTTGGTTATTCTCAAGAGATATTGAACTAGCCATCACAATTCTCGTGTTAGGATGTCCAGGTTCATTAGTAATCGGGGTACCTGTATCGAACGTCGCTGGTATCGGAAATGGTGCACGTAATGGTGTACTTCTAAAAGGTAGTGAAGTGATCAATGACTTTAGCAGAGTAGATACGATCGTTTTTGATAAAACAGGAACATTGACAGTAGGAAACCCTGAAGTAGCAGAAAAGGAATTCTACGGTAAAAACTCACAGGAAGTTCTAGGATATTTAGCAAGTGTGGAGCGTGAATCAGACCACCCACTAGCAAAGGCTGTCCTACAGGTTATAGGCGAGACCACTTTCTCAACAGTTGAAGAAACGGAAATTGTTAAAGGTGGCGGGATTGTAGCAAAAGTAAAGGGTCATCGTATAGTAGTCGGTAACGGAGCTTTAATGGAAAAAGAGAATGTGCTATTTAGCGAAAAAGCTAAAAGTGATGTTGAACGCTTTGAACAAAACGGAAACTCTCTTGTTTTAACTGCGGTCGACGAAGAATTAAAAGTTCTGATGGGGATTCGGGACAAAATCCGTCCAGGTGTAAAAGAAAATCTTCAACAATTTAAAAATCTAGGAGTCAAAAACCTAGTCGTCCTATCAGGAGACAACCAAGGAACTGTTGATTTGGTTGCTCGTGAACTTGGGTTAACGGAAGTACATGGTCATATGTTACCAGAAGATAAATCTGCATATATTGAGAAAATGCAAGAGAAAGGTAAAATCGTTGCCTTCGTCGGTGACGGAGTGAATGATAGTCCATCATTGGCCATAGCAGATATTGGAATCGCTATGGGAAGTGGAACAGATGTCGCAATCGAAACATCAGATGTTGTTTTAATGAACTCTGACTTTAGCCGCTTACCACACGCGTTAGGTCTGACAAAATCCACCTCAAACAACATGAAACAAAACATTTTCATTGCGGTAGGTGTGGTATTGGTTTTACTTACTAGCCTACTATTTAGTGAATGGATGAACATGTCCATTGGAATGTTGGTTCACGAATTAAGTATCTTGGTAGTTATTTTAAATGGTATGAGGTTGCTTCAATACCGTTTGAGAGGATAATTTTAATAGAAAGAGATACTTACGAACAGTAAACGGAGAGTATTCAGTTAGGAAGAACAAAATACTTCCCCACCTTTTTCTAAAACTTGATTTGCATCAATTTCATTTCGTTGAACTTGAGCTATACTTGAATTGTAAAGAAAAAGTAGTAAAACAAATAAAACCCAAAAAAGATGAAGGGGGAAATATTCATGCAAAAAGCAGTTATTCAATTAGAAACATTATCTTGTCCATCTTGTATGCAAAAGATTGAAAATGCGGTGAAAGGATTAAACGGAGTTAATCAAGATAGCTTAAAAGTATTATTCAATGCAAGTAAAGTAAAAGTAGATTTTGATTCAGAAGTAATCGCTATTAACGATATCGAAAAGGCTATTAAAGACTTAGGATATCCTGTTGTCAAATCAAAAGTAAAACCTGCTTACTTGAGTAAATAGAATGGAATCCTAAGATGCCCTCTTAGGCTTTTTATAAAAAGGAGAGGTTATTTTGGAACAAAACCAATATTGTCATCACCACCATGGACATGCAGAATGTATTCGTATCGTTCCCATTTTCAACCATTTGGAAGACCCACAAATGGATTTGATTGCAGAATCTGCCAAGACACTTCATCTAAAAAGAGAGGAAATGTTATTCCATGCAGGTGAGGAAGATGATACCTTATATATTATCAATTCAGGTAAGGTTCGGATTTACCGCTTATCAGATTCTGGAAAAGAACAACTTGTTCGCATTTTAAATCCGGGTGATTTTACAGGTGAAGTGGCCATTTTCCAACCTGGAAGCGTTCATGAAAATTATGCGGAAGCACTACAAAATACATCCATTTGTTTAATTAAACGAGAGGATTTACAGAAGTATTTGGTGGAATATCCGCAGATTTCTATAAAAATACTGTCAGAAGTAACGATGCGTTTGAAGGATTCTGAAAAACAAACCACACAAGTAGCGATTGAAAATGTAGAATCCCGCGTTATATCCTTTTTGGCTGAGAATGTTGAAAAGGGAAGTGGCAATAGTCCAACGATTACCTTACCAATGTCCAAAAAGGATTTAGCTTCGTATCTTGGTACCACACCAGAAACAATTAGCCGTAAATTTACATCTCTAGAAGAACTTGGATTGATTAAACAGTTACCGAAAAAGATAATTAAAATAATGGATTTAGATCAATTGTTACTTCGTACTGAATAAAAATAAGCAGAGCAGCATGCGCCGGGTTCGGTTTAATAGTACAAAACATAAAATAGCAAACCTTTTAGCAATCCAATTAGCATATAAAATGGCTTGCTAATTTTTGTTGGTTTAACAATGTTGATCTAAAGAGAATGTCTCCCTATTTTTGGCACTTGTTTTACCAGATAACATAAATTTGTGTGAACTGTGGATATTGCCACGTGTTATATCCACCTTTGCCTATCAGCCAAACCAGTATATATATGAACAAATACAAGAAAGAGGATATATTTTCCTTTTGTCGAATATAAAAGCAAGTTTACTCTTTGAAAAGGAGAATAATGATGAATACAATCATCCACAGAGTTGGAACAATCTATCTGCCTGTTGAGAATCCGGATCTAGCTTCAAACTGGTATCAAGAAAAATTAGGTGCAGTGGAAAATTTCAGAAATGAAGATAAAGCCATTCTGGACTTTGCAAACCAAAGCTTCTTTCTTGTTAAATCGAAAAAAGGGGAAAAAGCAGCCTTTCAAGATGAGAAAGGCAAGGAGCATTTTTATCTGACATTTGAAGTAGATGGTATAGAAGAATTAAAGAAACTGCATTCCGTGTTAAAGGAAAAAGTTGTGACGGTAGGCGATATCGAGGATAGAGGACATCCAGGTAATAATTTTATCTTTTTCGATATGGATGGAAATAAATTTGATGTGTGGAGTGAGTTAAGTCCAAGCTTTAAAGAAATTCTTGATTAGTCAAGGAATAATGAAAAATTTCCAATTTAAGATGTTTCTTCGATTTTAAAGAGAGGAGATGATCAATATGCAAAATGAATTTGTTCATAAAACGAAAGAGTATGCGATTGGAAGACCGTCTTATACAAAAGAAATATTAAATATCATTAATGAGCTAGGAATTAAAAAGCAATCTATTATTGTAGATATCGGGGCCGGAACAGGACTCCTTACAAATATGTTAGGAGAATTGGATTGCACTATTCTAGCGATTGAGCCAAATGAAGATATGCATTAAAGAATGCATGAACTATTGTTCGAATAGAAAGAATATTGAAATTGTTCATGCTGCTGCCGAATCAACTTTATTACAGGAGAATAGTGTAGATATTATCACGATTGCTCAGGCATTTCATTGGTTTGACAAATCGTTATGTAAGGTAGAATTTCAAAGAATTTTAAAAGAAAATGGATATGTTATTATTCTATGGAACGAAATGCAGACAGATAATGAATTTACCAAGGAATATACAAATATGCTATATAAACATAAAGTTAAAACAAATGCTGCAATTTCCGAATTTGACCTCGACCAAGAGAAACGTAAATTTTTTGGACAAGATTTTACAAAAGTTTACTATGACAATTGGCAAACAGTAACAGAAGAAGGTTTTATCGGTGGGGCACTCTCCTTGTCTTACGCACCATCCCGATTAGATAGAGGTTACGAGGAATTTGTTAGAGAGCTTCAAAATCTATTTTCAAAATATGAACAGGAGGAAAATATCACTTTCCATTACAAAACAGAAGTATGTATTTGTAGATTTAGCCAAAATAATTAAAATTCCTTCTACATAGTATGTCGATAACGATTATTCTACATAACCCTAAAACTCCAGAGCATACTAATGTTTTGGAGGTGGCAATGATGGATGATAAAGACTATCAAAAAATATATGACGAATACTTGCAACAAGCAAAAGGCCAAGCGCAAATGGAAGCTGCTGAGGAAATCGATTCAGGTGTAGAACAAATTGTGGCAGTTCGTAAAAATGAGGACGATGATATTATTGCTTTTAAAACAAGTAGCGGCAGAGAATTAGATTATATTACCGCACTTGATGAAGCAAAAGCAGGCAAGTTAGCGCATGTAGATGTGTTTCATAAGTATGGCAGGGACATCATCCGTAGTGAACCAGATGGGATTAAAGAAAATAATTTAGATAATTTGCCTTCTTTTTAAGGGTGATTGAAAAAAATTATCTATTGACTAAACTTTTTATATAAGGTAATATTTTCTAAAATAAATACGGAATATTTGGCTAAGAAGAGAAGAGTAATTTTGATTCATTATTTAAAGAGAGCTCCAGATGGTGAAAAGGAGTAATAAGGATCTTAATGAAAAAAGACTTGGAGCTTTCGCACGGATCAAAGAGTATGGTTCATTTTTTGTGATGCTGCGACGGGATCTCCCGTTATAGAGATAGGGTATAATCAATTTTTTAACGTTGCCGTACCCGAAGAGGTTGATATGGTAACATATCAATAAACTGGGGTGGTACCACGAAGTTTATAATAACTCTCGTCCTCAAGATGAATAATCTTGGGGGTGGGAGTTTTTTTATTTTAATCGATACATGTATAAATCTGTATTTGAAAATCCAATAAAAAGACTGGAGTGCAATAAAATGAGTCACGAACAAACAACTCGGAGAATCGAAAAATTAGAGGCTTTAAGAGAAAAAGGAGTTTTCGTCTATCCAGAAAGATTTGAGACAAATTATGAACTTTACGAAGCAGCGTTGCTTGAGGATTGTACAGAAGGAGTGCGAGTAGCAGGAAGAATTATGGGGATTCGTCAGTTTAGTAAATTTAGTTTCAACACGATTTCAGATATACAAGGTAGTCTGCAACTTCTTTTGAAAAAAGAAGAGGTTGGGGAGCAGTCAGCGAATGATTTCGGGAACTTTTTTGATGTAGGAGATTTTATTGGAGTGGAAGGGAATATATATTCGACGAAAACAAAGGAAAAAACGCTGCGGATTGAAAAATATGTTTTACTTGGAAAAGCACTACACCCATTGCCAGAAAAATGGCATGGATTAAACAATGTAGATACCCGTTATCGACAACGTTATTTAGATTTAATGATGACGAAAGAAACAAAAGAACGAATGTTAACTCGAATAAAGTTAGTGCGCGCCGTTCGTAGATTTTTAGAAGAAAAAGATTTCTTAGAAGTGGAGACACCTGTGTTGCAGCATACTTCTTCAGGTGCAATCGCACGCCCATTTAGAACGTATCATAATTCGTTAGATACAGAATTGAATTTACGCATTGCACCGGAGACTTACTTAAAAAGACTCCTTGTAGGTGGCTTTACAAAAGTATTTGAGTTTGCAAAGTGCTTTCGAAATGAAGGAATCAGTCCTCAGCACCTTCAAGAATTTACGATGGTAGAAGGCTATGCAGCTTATTGGAGCTATGAGGATACAATGACGCTGATGCGTGATTTACTTTTATCTATTCTGAAAGAAACATTCCATACAACCGTTATCACAATCCAAGGAAAAACAATCGATTTCTCCTTAGAATGGAATGTCGTATCATTTAGGGATTTAATTCTCAAAGATACGGACATTGATATTGATTTATTTCCTGATGTAAAAGGTTTATATGAAGAAACAAAACGGAGAAATATATATTTAGAACAAGACAATATCGAGACTTTAGGGAGAGGGAACTTTATCGACCTTTTATATAAAAAAATGTGTCGTCCGCAATTAATAGAACCAACTTTTTTAATCAATCATCCTATTGATTTATCACCATTAGCAAGAGCAAATGATCATAACCCAGCCATTACCGATCGATTTCAATTAGTCGTAAATGGTGCTGAAATTATCAATGCTTATTCAGAATTAGTGGATCCTTTAGAACAAAGAAGAAGATTAGAGGCACAAGCTGTTTTAAAAAGCGACGGTGATTTAGAAGCAATGGAAATGGATGAAGACTACTTATTGGCAATGGAATATGGAATGCCGCCCATTTCTGGTTGGGGAATTGGAATTGAACGTCTTTTAATGATAGTAACTGACAGTGAGACGATTAAAGATTGTGTTTTATTTCCATTAACTAAAAAGGTTTAATTGCACAATGTAAAAGAGGAAACAGCACATCACACACTTTTAATAAAATAGAAAAAGAGACCAAAAGGGAAGTAACTAACCTTTTTGGTCTCCTTTGTTTTTATATTTTTCACTAACGGTTGGTCTATTCAGCATTTCGAATCGAATGCGGTTGGATTACTATTAGGAAATCTTAAACTTATTAATCTGCTTATTTAATCTACTAGCCAAAATGTCTAACTCTTTAGCAGCACTTGCAATGGTTTCGGTAGAAGCTAATTGCTCTTGTCCTGTTGCAGATATTTCTTCTGTACTTGCTGCAAATTCTTCAACATGTGATGTTAAATCTTTAATTTGATTAGATACATTTTGAGAATTTCCATTAACAGTCTTCATAGCTGCTGCCGTTTGTTTAAAACCATCCACAATACCTTCATACATATTGCGAATTTTATTAAAGGCTTCTTCTGTAATCTTCAAGGCATCTTTTTGTTCATTTACTAATTTATTTGAAAGCCCAATATTGGAAACTGCTAAGTCTGTCTTCTCAGAAGTCTTTTCAATAATGGATGTTATTTCACGTGCTGAATTAGATGTCTCTTCTGCTAGTTTCCTAATCTCATCTGCTACCACAGAAAAACCTTTTCCAGCTTCTCCAGCTCTGGCAGCTTCGATAGAAGCATTTAATGCTAATAAATTCGTTTGTTCTGCAATGGAGGTAATGATACCAACAAATCCTGTAACTTGATTAATCATTCTTTTTAGCTCGTTAATAGAAACATTTACTTCATTTGAAACAGCAAGAGTTTCTTCCATTTTCTTTGTTTGAATATCGACACTGGATTGACCTTCAGTAATAGAATCTAAGGAGTGAGCAGCTTGTTCTGCATTTTCAGAAGTTTTTGTAGCTATCTCATCGATTAAAGAAACGACATCTGATAAAGTTCTACTAATTCCACTCATTGTCTCAGCTTGTTCTGAGTTACCTGCTGCAAGCTGGTCTATCGTATTTACTATTTGGGTTATGGAGCTCACGTTTTCTTCTGTATTATTAGTCAAGTTATTTGAGTGATTAGTAACGGTTGAAGATACTATTTGTAATTCAGAAGCCATATTCTTAAGTACTTCTCTAGTTTCATATAGTGCTCTTGCCATATTCCCAGTTTGATCTTTGATTTTTATTAATTTTTCTAATCCATCATCTGTATCAACCAAATTTAAATCAGCTGTTTTCTTTGAAATTTCTGTCAATTTAACAATTGGTTTTTCAATTGCTTTTCCTAAAATATAAGATAAAATAACTCCTATAATCAAAGAAATAATCAATCCCCACAATACTGGTGTGGGAACCATAAATCCTGGTTGCATTTGTTGTGCTGCTTCTACGTTTTGATTAGCGCTAGTTATATCACTGTTTCCTTTACTCATAATTAATGAGGCACCTACATTAATAATAGCTACTATAATGGAGTTTAATAATGATAATAAGATAATTTTCGTTGAAATTTTTTTCATATAATTCGTGACCACCCATAAGTTTTTTTCAGTTTCTACATTTTATATCGGTTCGTCTTCGAAGAAATGTATAGTATTAATAAAAAAATTTTAGCCTTATATAATTAGTTGCCCTTCTGATAGATTTTATGTACATAAATTATAGTCCAAGAGTAAGAAAGGTTTTAAATCCTTCCAGCATACAGCTCCTCTTTTACATAAGTCCCTACAACAATGCCTTGATTATCTAACATGCTAAAGAATTTTTCCAGCGCTAATCTGAACAAAAGTAACCTACCAAGAAAAAATTTAACACCAAAATATTAATTAATTGCATGTAGAGTTGTCATCTGGTAAAACATTCATGCGATAGTGGAATACCTGAAACAAGTTACATCAACAGTTCTGTTTTCGAAGACAGATATTAATATAAGGGAGAAAACTTAATTAATCCTTAAGGGATAAATTGTAAAATATAATTTTGAAATCTAGGTAGAAGGGATAGATTAGGCGCATAATTTGTGAATAAGTAATGATAAATCGGAGGATTATATGAAACAAACATTTAACCCTTCTCTCATTATTAATGTAGAAATCGAACGAATATTCAGCGGTACAGCACTTTTTTTCAAAGGGAACCGTATTTTGTTCCCCATGAAGTGTTTGCGGAACGGGAAATACTGCCAGGATGCTGGCTGCAAGTGGCAGAAGGTATTACATCCGAAGGCAGTGAACCGCTCCGCTTTGCTGTAAAAAGGATATCATCTTCGAGCAGGATCGCTTAAGGAGTGAGTTAGAAATAAAAGATTTTCAGATAGAAGGAATGGATAGGTGCCTGTTAGGTGGGAAACTTTCCAGCATCCTTGGGGAAATCAGATTGGTCTGTTTGAATACAACGATAGAGAGGAAGAACGAGAGCGAATGATGGCTATTTTCGGGAAACAGCTGTAAAGGAAAAGAGGGACTAATTTGCAAGATAATATAAATGCTATAGCAGCAAGTATTCCAACACAGGCAAAAGGGGAAAGAGTTGTCGTTGGTATAGACGGGCTAAGCCGGTCTGGAAAAACAAACATGGTAAAAAAATAGAAGCATGTCTCCATGCAAGAGGACATTCTATAAAAATATTACATATAGATGATTATATTGTAGAAAGAAATCGGCGTTATCATACTGGTTATGAGGAGTGGCATGAATATTATCATTTACAATGGAATGTCCAAGCATTACAGGAAACACTTTTTAAAAAGCTCAAAAATGCAACAGAATTACAGTTGCCTAAATATAATTCACAATCAGATACCCACCAAATAGAAACTATTCCATTGTTACATACTGACTTAATCATAATGGAGGGAGTTTTTTTACAACGAAAAGAATGGAGAGATTTCTTCGATTTTATTCTTTATTTAGATTGTCCCAAATAAACTAGATTTGCACGAGAAAGGAAGGAAACGCAGCTGAATCTAGATAAATTCAAAAATAGGTACTGGAAGGAAGAGGATTATTATATCGAGAAAGAATGTCCGAAAAAACGCGCAAATATCGTATTTCACGTTTAAGGGAAAAGGGTGATAAGATAGGGCAATCCATTTTTGGCAAAATGGTGTACCCTCATTGTTGCCCTTTTTAGCCCTTACTTCCTGCTTGAAAAAGATCATCAGCTTTCTTCCTTGTATGGTTTTTATCTTTCCACGATGAAAAAGAAAAAATAGCAAGGGAGAACCATATAATACTAAATGAAATCCATTTCATCAAAGTAATGGTATTTTCAAATATAAACAATCCAAGGAGAAAAGTGATAGTCGGAGTAATATACTGAAAAAATCCAATGGTAGTTAAAGAAATTCTTTTGGAGCCTTCTGCAAACCAAAGCAGTGGCAACACGGTAAGGATACCTGAACCAATTAATAATAAAGAAAAATGAATGTCTGAACCAAACTGCATTTGGTGATTTTGTTGTAAAAACAGTAAAAAAACGATTGCAAATGGGGCGACCATCAATGTTTCCATAAACATGCCTACTAGAGCATCAACCTTGATATACTTTTTCATTACTCCGTATATTCCTGAAGTAAAAGCTAATGAAATAGCAATCCAAGGTATTTTTCCGAAATCAAACGTGATAACGAATACGCCTAAAAAAGCAGTTCCTATAGATATAATGGTACCTTTCGTTACACTTTCTTTCAGTACAAGAATACTGAGGATCATACTAATGATTGGTGTAATATAGAGTCCTAAACTTGCTTCGATAAGATGATTAAAATTAACCGCCCATATAAATAAAAGCCAGTTTAGACTTATCGCAAGAGAGGCTACAAAGATATAAAAGATTTGTAGGAGATTCCGTTTAAATTCATTTACAAACGAAAAGAAAGCCTGTCTCTTTTTGGTATGGAAAAACAGAAGAGGAGCAACAAAGATAAATCCCCATAGAATGCGGTGTGCTAATATCTCCATGGAGGAAACTGAATTTAGTGTGTTCCAGTATAATGTTAAAAAACCCCAAAGTAAGTAGGCAGTGGCGGTATAAAGATAACCTATTTTCTCTTGATTCATACCTTTCACCTTTCTATAAAATTTATTTTTTAGTCAGACCATGTAGTGCCAATGGATAAAAAGCTAATTCTAGCCATCTATTGAACTTGAATCCTTGCTTTTTTATGGTGCGAGCATGGACAATGCTAAAGTTTTTATGAATAGCAATACTTCTATCAATTGCTGCATCCATTCCAGCAATTAAGATTATAAACTTTGCCTATTTATTATTGTAAAGTGTCTAAAGTAAGACGTAAAATGGAACTTTTTAATCGTTTGCTATAGGATAAAGTTATAGCAAAGAATCCAGCATAACTAGATAAGGGAAGGTGAGGACATGACTCCCCAACAACTTCGATACATAGTGGAAATTTCCAAGCATCATTCTATAAGTCAAGCTGCTTCTGCACTTTTCGTAACACAGCCGAGTATCAGTAAAGCGGTAAGGGAACTCGAAACAGAGTTAGAGATTACTATTTTAGATAGAACAAATAAAGGGGTTGTCTTTACAAAAGAAGGGACAGAGCTATTATTTCACGCAAAAAAACTTTTAGAGCAAATGGAGTTTGTTGTTGATCATTTTAACAAAGCGAAAAAAATAAACTTAACAAAGTTTGCTATTTCCTCTCAACATTATGGTTTCGCGATAGAAGCTGTTGCACATTTTATGGATTATTTTGCAGAGCAGAAGTATGAGTTGTCGATACGCGAGGGGAAGACAACCGATGTAATTGATGATGTGTATACAGGAAGAAGTATGCTTGGAATCGTATCTCTGACCGATTTAAACAAGCATTTTTTTAAACGTTATTTCACCACAAAGTTACTAACGTTTACTCCCCTTGCTACATTGAAACAGCACGTCTTTCTACGAAAAGAGCACCCTCTGGCTCATTTGGGGAGTATTAACTTAGAGCAATTAAGAGACTATCCTTATCTAACCTACCAGCAAGACGACATGTTGCTGCATTTTGCTGAAGAAACGCTGAATGTAGATAATATGGAGAAATTAGTCTATCTCAAGGACAGAGGAGCAATGAATAATCTCTTATCTAATACAGATAGCTACAATTTAGGAACAGGCTGTATCGTAAATAATTATATGAACTCTAACATTATCTCTATTCCATTGGAAGAAGGCACGCCGATCCAAGTAGGCTTGGTGAAACGAAATGATGTGTTTTTAGCTGAAGAGGCTCTAGTATATATTGATTTCTTAAAAATAGCTTTGGAAAAATCGTTACCGAAGGAAATGTAAAGTAATCAAAGCTTTGATACTTGAACTTTCCTTAAGTTCTTGCAGGTCAAACAGGCTTTCTTATCGAAACTTAGATATATGAAATTCATAAAATTGGAGGAATAACAGATGGCAGAAGTTTTGTTGTTACACCATGTTTTAGGCCGAACAAAGGGAATTGAAGCAATCGCTAATCATTTTAGATTTGCGGGTCATACTGTGCACGTGCCAGATTTATTTGACGGGCGCATATTTTCCTCGCTGGGGGAAGGCTTGGTATATGTTAAGGAAATCGGATTTGAAGAAGTGACGGCGCGTGGCGTTCGAGCAGCCAGCGAGCTTACACGCGATGTCGTCTATGCTGGTTTTTCACTGGGTGTCCCGGCAGCACAGCAGCTCGCTCAAACTCGTGAAGGCGCTATTGGCGCACTGTTTTTTCCTGCCTGCCTCCCTACCTCGGCGTTCGAATCTCAGTGGCCGGTCGACTTGCCTGTGCAAATTCACGCCATGAGTGCAGATCCTTTTTTTGTTGAAGACGGCGACATCAACGCAGCCCGTGAGCTTGTGGCGTCGGCCAATCACGCTGAACTTTTTCTGTACGAAGGAAAGGAACATCTCTTCACCGACAGCAGTTTACCGTCTTACGATGATGAAGCGACGAAACTGGTGATCAAGCGGGTTCTCGACTTTCTCGCATAGTTGTTAACGAAAAAATTTTCAGCAGCTGGGATTATAACTAGACTAAAATAGTAACAAAGGCGCAGAGCGCACGTTTAAAAATGTAGTGACTGGAGCACATCAACTGAGATAATGAAATCACAGTGAGCTTGCGAGCCCATGATGACTTATCTTCGGGCGAATTGTGAAGTCGCCTATTTTTTTGCGCTTGAGCTGGATCAAGTATACTTTCTTATCTTTTAAAAAGGGTAGCTTCATAATTAAGTAATTCCGTTTTCGTGGAGAGCACTGTAAATAGCAGACCATTTTTCGTTGGTATTTCAGCATTTTAAAATAAATCAAGCCCAATAACATCCTTTTTCGCACGATGATAATGTCAATTGTGATCGCGCGAATGAGAGTGTTATTTTACTTGTTATTTGGTATATCATGTTTGTCCCTTTCAAGAAACTTCAAGGGTTTTATACGATTATATGGTAATAGTTAAAAGATTAAGAAAATCCAGTTGGTCAACTAACAGGTGCTTTCATTAAACAAGAACAGTATATTTTAGAGAAAAAGCTTGGGATTATTCTCAAGCTTTTTGTGTGCTGGTGCTCTATATTGTCAATTTCCTTGTTATTTATGCTGCGAAATTGTATATTACTGTGACTGCGATTTCTTTGCTTTTCTGCACATTATCGGAATACTTTTGGCATAACCTAGGCGATTTTGTTTGGGCAATCTACAATTCTTATGTCTCTATCAAAAAAAAGCATACAAACCTTCATCCAAATATCGAAATTCATCCAATATTCAGTGGCTATTTCAGTTTCTCCCATTCACAAAATCTAACTCTCTATCAATCATAGACAAAATTTTAGGGGCACTGTGCACTGTGACCATTCCTTTGGTCTCTTTTGTTTTTTATAGGGATTTCATAGAATAGGCTTTATTACTCAAGTTTGCCATTTAAACCGTGAAGAATTTATTGAAACGTTAATCCTTCACACTTCCAACAAAAATCTACTGAAATAAAGTTAATCTTCGAATATACTATTATCATAAGGTTAATATTGTTAATTTATCTTAACATTCCGAGATTTTTAGAAGGAATAATAGAAAACTACTACCATGGGAGAGCATAGAATGAAAAAGAAAATGAACTATTTAATCATGATTTTAATGACCATTTTTATGGTTGGTTGTACCAACGTAGATGATACGTCCAATAAAAATGGAGAAACAGATTCACAAGAAGTAACCACAGATAATACAAATAAAAATAGTGAAGAAAAAGAAACTACCACTAAGGTCGATGAACCAGTAGTAGAGGAAACACCAACCCAATCAAAAAATGAACTGTTCAAAGGATATAAACTTATTGAAGTGGATGGTGGGGATTTGTCTGGGTATCGTGAATCTAGCGTCGTGGTGGATATTGGATATGGGGACCGTGAATACTGGGCATTTACGAATGAATATGGGCAATTAGTACGTGTTGTTGCTGATGAAATCATTCTACAAGATGACGATAGCGAACCTGTATTATCGTCTGGCAGATACTACCCAGATGAGGCAAAGGTTCCTGGTGTGGAAAGTGACGTTTTAGATGAAGGACATATCATTGCTGATTCTCTCGGAGGGGTATCGAATGCTTATAATATTACTCCACAAGATAGCACGCTCAACCGACATGGTGATCAAGCTTATATGGAAGAAGTGATCCGCAGCGCAGGTGGAGCGACAAATTTTGAAGCAATTATCACTTATCCGAATACGAAAACGCAGATTCCTTCCAGTTATCATTATACCTATACAATAAACGGAAATGTCATTACAGATTCATTTGAAAATGTGAACCCTGATAAAGTAAACGAATCACTTGGTTTAACAGATAGTGAGCCTTCCGATTCAAGTAGTTCAAACACAAACGATGATATTTCTAGTATTGATACAAATGGAAATGGTATCGTGACAATCGCAGAAGCAAAAGCAGCCGGTTTCAGTATGCCAATAACAAGTGATCATTGGTTGTACAAATATATGCGCGATAATGATAATGACGGTATGGTAGGGGAGTAAACCTCTAGAATTTTAGGAGATTGAAAAATCCTACTACACTAATAACTTATTATTCAAGATAGAGGCTCGGAAATTAAATGACTGATTCTGGGTCTTAAGGGGGATGATAGCTAAATTTTGGAGGATAAATTGGAATTTTCAAAGTCGTTTTTAAAAAAGTGCATATCAAATAAACCACCTATAGTGGATTTTTTTAAAAATGTATTTTAAGATGACTTTATAAGGACAAAAGAGATTTAATTAATGTGTTAAGATTTGCAAAATGATTCTTTTTTGCCTCCTTTAACCACGCATCGGCATGCTGGCACATGCCGATGATATAGGTTCGAATATTCCAATGCCTTGAACTACGTCCTCTTGAATCCTCTAAATGATAATCAATCTTTTGCCGTTTAATACAGCGCTCAATCCCAGTACGCAAGGAATAACGCTTATACCATTCCTTACTGTCACGTTTGACACGTGGAAATAGACGAGGATTATCCTTTGTCGATGTATAAAAAGTTCGTCCATATGTAGAGGTAGAACATGGGTTTGGGCACTTCCATTTTCCAACTACAGCTGGGCATCGCCATTTACGACGGTAACGTTTTTTATCCGCTCCCCAATCAAGCATTTTGCGACCAATTGGGCAAATCGGAACACCGTCTAAATTAATATCCATTTCATTGTAAATAAACTGCTTAGAACGCCTAGGATTGAGGTCAATGATGGCTGAAACATCATAGTGTTCTAACATTTTATAAATGGGATAAGCGTCTAAGGCTGAATCTAAGATGACTTCCCTAAATTTCCAATCAGGATACCAATGTAAAAGTTCATGATATGTACTTACAAACAGAACAGAATCGTGTTTACTAGCTCGATACATTCTTGGGTAGATTGGCAAATTATACGGACTATCTGAGGCACCTATCATAAAGAGATTTCGTCCATAATAGTACTTTTCTCTAGAGCTATCCCAGCCATAATCAGCATCAGGATCTGAAAATTGTCGTTTACATTGGCACTTCCAAATTCCTTGTTTTCGACAATCACAAAGGAATTTCCCATATGACCGACCTCCCGTTACAACAGGAGTTCCGTCAGCCAAAATGCTGAGTGACTGCGTATTTCCTAATAATCCATCTGATGCCGATTTATTTACGAATAGTGATTGAAATAGGAGTTGGAGTTGATCGTGTGCCTTTTGTTTATAATGAACTTTCTTGTTTTTTAGTGCACGGTTAACTAGCTTCTCCACAATTTTTGGATTTTTAGGTTCAAGTTTTTGATTCTTTTTGCCTTTCTTTCTTGGCTTTTTCAACCTTCTCTTCTTTCGATTGGATAGATGAGGAGTTGATGTAAGCCAAAGGCGTTTGAAAAAGTCATAAAACGTACCAACTCCAGGAACGTTGTCTGGAGAAAAGCCACTAAGAATGGCGAATATGGGAGTTGTTTTTAAGATAAAAACCCAGTGATCCACACTGGTTTCCTTTTGATAATGCATAAGCATTAAGCTTCGAAGCATATCACAAGGATTCCGTGGTTTTCTTCCTCTTGGATTAGAGGAATACCGTTGTTTCAGTAATTCTGTGGTGTCAGTTAGATCGATTAAAGAACACCAAATGATTGGTTCGAAGTAGAAATCTTTTAAAAACTTTTTATTGTAGTGTATGTCTAGCTGCTCTACAACAAAGTGTAGATAGGATTCATGAGAACGAATATCTGTAAGCATAAGTTTTCCCCCGTTTAAGTGATTAAAAAAATACCGTCACTTAATTATTTAGGGAACGTATGTTTGTCAAGAGGAAAGTTTGTTCGCATCTCCGTTTTGGGGGTGTCACAATAAAAAAGCCCTAGTCAAAAGACTAGAGCTTATGCGGAAAATTTAATTCCGAGAATCTATTCAATAAAAAAGGAGGTGAACTATTTGAATTCATTCATCGAAGTAACCGATAAAAAGTCCAAAGAAAAAATATTGATTAACACTTTGTTGGTAATAGAAGTAAGAGAAAATCGTATAATAGTAGCGAATGGTTTCTCTATAAACACATATAAAACTGTAGAAACTTATGAGGAAATAAAGGGTAAATTGAATGCGAGATAATATTCTCAAAATGTATCATAATAATGCCCGTCAATTTTTCTCTATTCTTTCTGGTACTGCAACACTAGAAGTTGATGGAGTATTTATAGAGTTGAGCGCACTACAAGGATATGAAGTTTCCCAAATAGTTCCGCCACAAATGCTAAAAAATACAAAGTTTATTGTTACTTCTCAGCCTAATAGTAAGAGAGACATGGTTTTAACAAAAAATAAGAACGGGTAATCTTATCAGATATTTTATAAAAGCATTCATTAAGGATTGGAGAACAAAATAAATAAGAGTGGTATCCTCACTTTGTGAGAACCACTCTATTTTTACTATGTTTGTTACAACTTCTATAAAAAATGATTCCAGCTTGCCGTATTCAATAGGCGGATTTACGACAACAAGTGCGTACTGAGCCTAAAGAGCTAAATGTCGTTCTAATGCTGGTCATGTGGATGAACAGACTTAATTCCTTTCAAATAATAAGCATACGGCTAACGAAATTTTTATAGATAATTTATTTCACTAGTGTCGCACTAAAATAATTCAACACAAATTTTAAAACTGAATTTTCTGCAACTTAATTTTTCCATAAAAAAATCCTTTATAATGGTTGGGAGGTAGTAACCTATCCAAATCCACAATAAAGGACATACGCATGGATAAGTTTACACGAAAAACATCATTTGAACAATGGTTTTCACCGCTTAATCAGAAATTATTAGAAGAACAGGTGAAAACACATCAATTAAACTACTATACAAAGAAGCTTTATATGGCTTCCTTTTTTAAATTACTTTTGTATGCGCAGCTCCATGAAACCGAGAGTTTACGGGCTTTGAGTGACGCTGTATTTTCAGACGATTTGCAATGTGCTACAGGGTTGAACTCGATTAGCTTCTCCCAATTAGGAAGACGAATCAATACAATTCCAACTGAGTTCTTTCAAACGATTTTTTTAGATTTGGTCGCCCAAATCCACAAGAAAACAGATTTTGAAAAACGAAGAAAGATTTCGACACCACTGAAAATCATTGATTCGAGTACACTCCCACTTAATTTAACCAATCATACGTGGGCAGAGTTTCGAAAGACAAAATCGGGTGTAAAGCTTCCCTTACGCCTCGTGTTCATGGAAAAGGGTTTCTCTTATCCAGATAAAGGAGTGCTTACGAATGCCATCGAACACGATCGAGGTCAGCTAGAAATATTCATTGACGACAAAGAATGCATGTACGTATTCGACCGTGGTTATTTAGACTACGAACGTTTTGATCGCATGACGGATGATGGCTATTTCTTTGTCACAAGACTTCGCAAAAATGCCGTAGTACGAGTACTTGAATCATTTACACTGCCTACACATTCCACGGTTTTATCGGATGATATGGTGGTGATTGGTACAACTCAAAACCGTTCAGAAAACGTGTTTCGTCGACTGAAATTACTTGATACAAAAGGCAAAGAGCTAACGTTACTAACGAATCGATTTGATTTAAGTGCAGACGAAATCGCAGAAATCTATAAATCACGTTGGGCGATTGAACTCTTTTTCAAATGGATGAAACAACATTTGAATATCAAAAAGTTCTATGGTCATAGTGAGCAAGCTGTACACAATCAAGTGTATATAGCGATGATTGTGTATTGTTTGAACGTATTGGCCCAGTTGAACTCGAATAGCGACCGAAGTTATTTACAAATTAGTCGCTATTTAAAAGCAGCTCTCTGGAAATCCGCAAACATTTGGTTACGCAAAATCAAAGGAAAGTGCGTGCCATAAGGGCTGTAACAGTCGTTGTTGGATAAGTCACAGGTTATAGTAAAAAAATGGATGTTTACTACCTTAGTTTTGGTGTTTTCATTTTTTCTTAAAAATATGGATAATTCAAAACTGAAAATTCAGAACTTATTTATGCGACACTAGTGAAATGATATAGAAAAATTAAATATCTTTACTTTTTTGGAAGAGTCTGTCACTAAGGGATACGTGTGTCTCTTAGTGACAGGCTTTTTTCTGAATTATGTTTGGTTTGGGACTTTTAATCGATTTGATCATCTGTCGTATTGATCCGAGATGGTAGGAGGAGTGAGCGAGCGCCCCCAACAAACCATTCGATGTCTGTCTATCTAAGGAGTCAAGAGAATCAATCTTTTTTATTAGTCTTGTGTAAAATCGTTCGATTCCAAAAAAACTAGGTTTTGAATTAGAAGGAACCTTAAGAAATGATGATTTGTCTGCAGATGGTAGCAAGCTAACTGACGTTTGTATTTATTCAATTATAAAGGAACAATCACACTTAAATTAATGGGTACTTTTATCAATAAACTAGGTTGTTTTTGGATATGGTAAGGCTATTTTAAATGATTAATGTACCAGAATCATCATACCTCTTTACTAACGTGGACCAAGATGAGGCATTGAATTTATTCAATTAGAAAATGAATAAATTCAGCTTAAGTGAAAAATTTACAAATCTACGTGGATATACCTTATGAAAGCATAGTTGGAGGGTGGGACAAAACCCTCCTCTGATAAGAACAGCTGAAGATTGTTTAGCTGTTTTTACCTACTTCATGTTAATTAATACCCGGAGTCTTCTGAGGTAAGGTTATCGAACATTTTATAATCATATTTTTGTAACGGCTTTTCAGCTGGTCCTTCAAGCACTTCCCCTGTATACGAGAATCTTGAACCATGGCACGGGCAATCCCAAGATCGTTCACCATCATTCCATGCAACTTCACACCCCATGTGAGTACAAGTTGTATCGACAATATGAAGCGTACCTTCTTTATCTCTATATGCACCTTTTCTGTGCCCATTAATGTCAATAACAGCCCCCTCATCATGGGATAGATTATTGATATCGTTCTGAGGAATTTCTAACTTACCTTTAATTAGGTGACTAACAACATTCGCATTTTGCATGAAGAAATTTTTTAGACTTGGATTCAAATTGAAACGGAAAGGAGAATACAATTTCTGGTACTTGTTCTTATTACCAAGTATGATATCTCGGAATAAAAGCGCAGCTGCAGTTCCATTTGTCATTCCCCATTTCCGGTATCCAGTAGCAATTAGTATATTTTTTTGACCGGAAGTAATTTCGCCAATGTAAGGAATCTTATCTAGTGTAGTTAGATCTTGAGCTGACCAACGGTAGGTAATATTTTCTATTCCGAATACTTGTTGACCGAAAGTCTCTAAGGCCTCGTAATGCTTCAGTGTTTCTCCGCCTTGTCCTGTTTTATGACTTTCTCCAGAAATGAGAATCATTTCTTCCCCATTGATTGTTGCATAGCGGAGAGATCTTTTCGGCTCATCTGCACTAATATACATACCACCTGGATAGTCTGTTTTTACTTTTGCAGCAATAATATAGGAACGGTCTGCGTGGATTCTTGTAGAATAAAGTCCAGCACCTTCATAAAAAGGGAAATGAGAACAGGCAAGAACATATTTCGCTGTAATTCGTGCTCCTTCACGGGTAAGAACTGCTGGGTGTTCGCCAGTCTCGATATTTACAGCTGTTGTATTTTCAAAGATGTATCCTTCTTTTTCGGCGATTATTTTTGTAAGATGTGCCAAGTATTTAAGTGGATGGAATTGAGCTTGATTTTTCATAACAAGTGCATTATATATTTCTAAATCGATAGGAAGTTTGTTTATGAGTTTGCCTTCAATAAGAAGTTCCTCATAGGCTTCTGCTTCTTTTTCTAGTTTACGCGCATATTCTTCTGTTGTGGAATAGACATAGGCATCTTGATGAGTGAAATCACAATCAATTTGATGCTTATTGACCGTTTCATGAATAAATTTTAAAGCATCAGTGTTGGCCTCGTAATATAATCTTGCCATGTCTTTCCCGGCATAGCGGATTAATTCATCATAAATTAAATCGTGCTGGGCAGTGATTTTAGCTGTGGTATGTCCCGTTGTTCCGTTCAGTAATTTGTTTGCTTCGATAAGAGCAACTTTCAGACCTTCATTCACCAACAGATAGGCGGAAGTAATGCCTGTAATTCCACCACCTACAATAGCCACATCAACTTGCATGTCATTCTCAAGGCAGGGGTACTCTGGTAAATGAATAGTGTCTGTCCAATAAGATTCGGCGCTAGGTGGTAATTTGTCATTGTAATTAGTGTTGTTAGCCACTTTAACTCCTCCATTTAATAGTTTATAACATTATTATTTCCATTTACTAGAAGGATAAACTTTTGGTTTGGAAAACTGCGGACTTTTATATCGTTTTTAATGGGGAATAAAAGTGATTCTATGACCTATTTTTATACGTATTTAGGCTGTACCACTATATAAGTTCTAATATGTAAACATGAGTAAAGAGAAGTATAAAAAATATTAACAGATTTTCTATGAAACAAGATGGATGTATGGTTGTAGGGGAACAATTGATGGAATAAACTAATTTATAGATTAAGGTCACCAGTATCTTTTCTAGTACAAGTTCTTTTAATAATCTGTACCGTATCATTTAGTAAATGGCAAGTGTTTAGGGGAATTTAATCCTCCAAATCAATAATTAGGCAGGAGCGGATATCAATTTTAGGATTCCATCATATAGTAAACAGAATCAAAACCCAATTATAAAGAATAACCCTAGATATAAATGGAGTATTTTATTCTATGACTAAATCACTTATTGTTCCAAGTGTATATCAACCTAATTTGAACTTTATAGAAATCCAAATCGCTATAAATAAATTAAACATTACTTTGAAAATCATTTTTCTAAAGAGCCAAATTTAACAAAGATTTCCGCCCCGATTATATTGAAGGCAGGAAATGGTATTAATGATAATTTAAATGGAGTAGAACGAATTGTAACTTTTAATGCACTGGATGTAGAACATTCACAAATAGAAATAGTTCAATCATTGGCAAAGTGGAAAAGAATGGCCTTAGGACGTTATGGATTTAGTTATGGTGAAGGGTTATATACAGATATGAATGCAATCAGAAGAGATGAGGTTTTGGACAATTTACACTCTATGTTCGTTGATCAATGGGATTGGGAGAAAGTTATCAGCTACGATGAACGTCATTTAACGACACTAAAATTAGAGTCCCAAAAAATTTATCGATCGATAAAGTCTACGGAGTATTTCTTATATACGTTATATCCTCACATCGAACCCACCCTGCCAGAAAATATTCATTTTATTACGACACAAGATCTTGAAGATAGATATCCATCTCTAACACCAAAACAGCGGGAAGATGAAATTGCCAGGGAGTTTGGGGCAGTTTTCATTATGAAGATTGGAGGAGAATTGTTATCTGGTAACAAGCATGATGTACGTTCGCCAGATTATGATGATTGGAATCTAAACGGAGATATTATTTTATGGTATCCGCTGTTAGAAAAGTCTGTCGAGATATCTTCTATGGGGATACGTGTAGCTGAGAAGACACTTTTACCGCAACTAAAATGCTCTAATCATGAAAATCGAAAAGATCTTGAGTATCACCAGATAATAAACCGATTAGTACATATTTGAGGTAACGTAACTATATTATTTCTACTTGGGGTTACTTATAATAAAACATGGTTGGCTGGAACAGCCTCCGATGGCATCAGATTGTGATGAATTAATAGGAAAATGAGTTCTCTTTAACTTATTGGGATTGAAATATTTCTGTCCCAGCAGAAAAATCGCCTACCTTAGTCCATTATTTTAATTTAGGTTAAGAAGGGGTTTATAATAGATATTTAAACTAAGGTGTATTGAATATATGAATAATACCCTTTTCCTTGTTTTGTTATAATCAGGGGTTAGCTTGCCTGTAATAATTGAAATCTTGCTTATGGTAGAGTTAGTGGAACAAATAATGTTTAACTTGTTCCACAATCAGGCCATGATGTGCAACACCAACTGCCAAATAAAAACTAATACTTTCATAATATCTATATTTATAACTACCAATAACGGGAATTTTGCGAAAAAAAGTCTATTCATATTCTCTGAAGAGACTTAAAAGCTTTTTCTATATACATGGCGACACCAATATAGAGACTTAAAATGACTTCCTGAAATAACTTAGTCAAATTATTTCAGGAAGTTTATCAATTATTAGAATTAAGTAATCATCAAATTAAAGTATTTATTAAAAAGTTCCTGTCTTATAAATGCTTTAGTTTCTTCTTCAAATAATGCTTTTTCATCCCATCCCTGAAAAACACAATTATCCATTAAACAAACAAATTTTATATACGCAGGTGAAAAACCTTCATATATACCATTAAAACCAAGCTGATCAAAGAAGTCTATTCCCCATTTTTTAAAGTATATAAATAGATGCGATTGGACATTATCTACTTGAAGATTTATATTTTCCATTTCTAATATTATCTCCTTTTTTAAAATGTTTTTTGAAGGAAGATTATTTATTTGAAGAATTGTGTTTAAATCAATAATTGGGTCATTTAAAAAAGTCTCTATATTAAAGTCTCCATCTTCTACGATGTTTTCTAACAAAGCCATGAATACAATTGGTGGTTGCATATCAGTTGATTCCGCTAAAAAACTATTTACTAATCCTCTAAATAGGGTACCTTTAGTCTTCTTTATGGCATTATAGTATTTAAAAGGTAGATTAAGACTGATATCTGAAAGTAACTTACTAAATTTAAAAGCATAAAAAAAAGATCCTAAGTTAGCAAAAGATGATGTGAAATGCGCTGCAGTTGAATATACGAATAGCTCTGGATCATAAAGGTACTTTTTATAGGTATTTTCAAATCGAGCAACTTCAATTAATCGTTGATCACCATCTTCAATAGACATTAATGCAAGACGATGATAGTCTAATTCGGCATACATTGCATTTGTTTCCCATAAAGATTCCATTGTAAAGGGAACTTTAGCATAAGGTATGTTTGAAGAATTAAAAGTTACTGTTAAAATAGGATTGTTTGTTTCTCCACCGCGAATATTTAAAATCTTATCTTCACTCAAGTTGAATGCCCAATCCTTTATATTAATATTGCTGCTTTTTAGTTTGTTAAAAACTTTTGAATGCGGTTGTTGCTTCCACTCATTAAATAATTCCAGAAAGGCAATTATATTGTCTATAGCAGGTCTTTCTCTTCCAGCACTTAACTCTGAGTTAAAATATTCAAACTCGTTTATGGCACTATAAATCTTTTCTAATATTCTTAATCCTGATAATGTAGAAATGTGATCAATAAAATGGCACCCTTCATGGGCAAATAACTTTATTGACTCTATAGAATCCGAACCATAATTCTCATTATTTACATTTTTCAAAGCTAAGTTCTGATGTTTTTTTATTAAGTCTCTGAAGTTAATTGTTTGGCTCATTAAATTATAACTAGCAATAGTTTCTACATTAGCAAATTTAATCATAGTATCATCTTTCCTTTTTCTTATTTTAACTTACGGGGACTTTAGTTCATACAATCTTGATTATTTTGTCATTTCCCAGCATTGCATTAATTGGTGAATGCTTTCCTCGATTTTCTCTAATGGGATGCCTCCAAATCCTAACAGGAATGTTGGATGCTTATACTCTATTGGTTTTAACAGATAATCGCTTAAAGGATAAATGGAGATATGGCTTTTTGCTGCGATGGCTTTTAACTCATTTTCACTTTTTTGTAGCGGAAGGGAAATTAAAATATGCATTCCTGCTTGATCTCCAGTGATGATAACTTCAGGATAATCTGTTTTAAAAATATGAGTCAGTTTATCATGTTTCTTCCGATAAATTTTCCGCATACGGTTTAAGTGTTTTGAAAAATAGCCGTCTCTCATAAAGCTTGCTACTATATGCTGGTCGAATCTTGGGACAGTTGCTGAATAATAACTGAATGTTTCCTTATATTTTTTCAGCAATGTGGAAGGCAAAAGAAAATAGGCCAATCGCAATGATGGCATTAATGACTTGGTGAATGTACTTAGATAAATTACCTTATCGTTTTGGTCCATCCCATGTAAGGCGGGAATGGGTTTACCAGTGTAACGAAATTCGCTGTCGTAATCGTCTTCAATGATATAGCGATTTTTACTTTTTGCTGCCCATTGCATTAACTGTGTTCTTCTAGTGGCAGAAAGAACGGCACCTGTCGGAAATTGGTGAGAAGGTGTAATGTAGACCACATTGGCATTTGTTTTTTCAAGTTGTTCCACAATCAGTCCGTCTTCATCAACTGGAATAGGGATCGCTTTATTTTGCAGTTGAATTCTAGGGCTAGCTGAATAGCCAGGATTTTCAAGGGCTAAGGTTGAATCATTATCAAGCAACCTTAAAATCATGGGAAAGAGTTGTTCTGTTCCTGAACCAATCACAATTTGCTCCGGTTTACAGACAATCCCACGCGATTGATATAGATATTTGGCTATTTCCGTCCGTAAAGTGTATTCTCCTTGGGGTTCTCCAATCTGTAACAACTCCTTCGACGGAGTATCATATAAATTTTTTGCATACTTTCTCCACTGTGAAAAAGGAAAGGAATCTGTATCGATTTTTCCAGGGTGAAAGTCAAATTGGATCATTTTTTTCTCCGTATCCTCTATAGGCAACTCAATATGTTCTGTTTCAATATAAGGTAATTCATTTATATCCTCTACAAAAAAACCAATCCGCGGTTTTGATACAATAAATCCCTCTGCAACCAGCTGCGCATATGCCACTTCAATCGTTGTTTGGCTAATGTTTAAAAAATCGGCCAATTTTTTTTTGGAGGGGAGTTGCGTTCCAACTTCAATTTGTTGACTCAAAATAGCGGATTTGATCCCCATATAAAGCTGCTCATACAAGGGTTTTGTTGTGTTTTTATTCAATGCAAACATAAGCATATCCATTCGGGAACCCTCTTTTCTGACCATGTTAATTTTATAAAAATTGACACTTTTTATATTGTCAGTTTTTATTATACTAGTAAACATGAAAGAAGAGGAGATTCTTTTTTTAAAACTAAAAAAACAAACACTTGAAAGAAGAGGATGATTTACATGTTTGCGACTGAACAAAACAAAACGAGAACCCTGGTTCTCAATGCACTATTTATTACTTTAACGTTTCTTGCAACAATGTTTATCAACATCAGGCTGCCATTGATGGGAAATGGGGGACTAATCCATTTGGGTAACGTGCCGTTTTTGATTGCTGCATTTATTTTTGGCAAGAAATCAGGTGCGATTGTAGGCGCTTTTGGAATGGCTTTATTTGATATAATGTCAGGATGGACATTATGGGCTCCGTTCACATTTGTTATCGTTGGTACTATGGGGTATATAGCTGGACTTATTGTGGAAAAGATGCCTGGCAAAAAATCTCTTGTATATGTACTGGCAGTTGTTGTTGCCATGATTATCAAAGTTGTCGGCTACTATTTTACAGAAGTAATCCTTTATGGAAACTGGATCTTGCCATTCGGCTCCGTCCCAGGTAATATCATGCAACTAGTCATCGCCGGCATCATCGTTGTGCCACTTACAAAAGGATTTAAACAAAGAATTGTACGCACTAAGAGTGCCTGACACCACAAAAAGACAAAAGGTATTTAAATGTCCTTGCTGAGAGAACATTTAAATACCTTTATTTATTGGGAAAATGTTATTATTAATCAAATGAAGAAACAATCTCAAACTTAGTTAATTTGGCAATCAGTAAAATATAAAAAAGTTCTTGGACTGAACTACCGAGTGCTTTAGATTTTACAAGATAATATAAAAACAGGAGGCTGGGACATAAGAATTCCAACCATAGATAAACCCGAACAACCACATGATAGTTCATATGATTGTTCGGGTTTATATTAGTTTATAATAGACTGTTTCAGTAAAGATGGTGTTATTATCCGCAGCCTGAATACACTTCGCTTTCCATGGGGCGAGCGCCGAGCCGCTTCGTCACTTAAGTTCCTGCAGGGTCTCGGACTTTCTCGCAGCTCCCATAGGAGTCTACGTGTATTCAGGCTGCTCCGTCTTTCCAATTAATTAATTTTTTCTATTTCCATAATAGTTTAGAGAAAAACAATCTTTAAAAATGAATTAGTTTTTATACTGACTATATTTAAAATCATAAATAACTAGCATGAAAAGTAGCCTTTATTTAAGAGCTAAATTAAGGATTGTTCGTCTTTACAGGTTGGCTATTTAGTTTTGTCCCAGCCTCGTTTTTGATTACTCTATATACAATTTTTGTATTTATCTTTAAAAAAACTCGTATAACCCTTCATCAAAATATCGAAATTCATCCAGTGTAATCTTATAATGTTTATAGCCTTCATAAAATGCATTTTTTAATTTTTTATCATGCACAAAGCTTCTAATTGCTAGTGCTTCATCATAGCGAGGATCCCCAACAGTCATACCAGCTACATCAATGAATTTCGTTACTGTTCCATTAACAACGAGGACATTATCTGTTGTACAATCCCCATGAATGATCGTTTGTTTTACTTTTAAAGGCTTGTTTTTTACCAATAATGTGAGAAGTTCATTTGAGCCCTCTGTCCATCCATTTCTGACGTAATATTCCGCTTTTTGAAGACGTTCTGAAAGCCATTCGTCTGAATGATGGAATGGTTCCTTAATCTCTGTAGAATGAAGCTTATGTAATAATTGGCCAAGGCTTTTTATTAAAGGGAGTTTCGCCGTGTCAGTTTTTGCTTGTGCTAAAGCAGTTGTTAAAGTAATACCCTGTTCAAAAGACATAATTAAGTGACTGCTATTTTGTTCCTCTAGAAATCCATAGTAATGGGGAACGGGGATGATTGATTGGCTAACTAATTTTTCTAAAACAATTGCTTCTGCTTGTAGCCACTCTCGATATTTTTCTTTAAAAGAGCTTTTTAATAGGTAGGTGCCACTTTTTGTTATCACTTGATGAACGATAGATGTACCGCCTTGTTCCTCTAATCGGTCTATCGTACTTATCGAGCCTATTAAACTCTCTAATTGCATTTTCAATAATTTGTCCAAGTGGTTCACCAGCTTTTTTTGTAAAATGAATAATTTGATATCCTAATTATACTATTAGACAAATCTCAATTTCGACCGTTTTTTTAATATAATATGTCAGGAAGTGAGCAAAGTTTGAAGGGAATGGTAGAAAGAAGGCTATCTTATTTGTATACAGGAGAATTAACTTCGGTCATTGTTTTTGTTTTTGTCAGTTATCTATTTAATTATGCATTTCCAAATCTGCGAATGTATTCGCTATATTCCTTTTGGGCATCATTCATCCTGTTAGAATGTCTTCTAATACAAGGAACCATTTTTTGGTATGCAAAATTAAAAAGACTGCGAAAGGAGAATACGTCTATAACACCGATTAAGATCGTTCGACAGTTGTATCGTTTTAAAAGGCTAAACATAATGATGATAATCGTCACAATCATTGCATTTGTTTTTGATTTTATTAAATGGAATCCGTTGCTGCCAATAGGTGGGTTATCCATTGCATTATTGATTTATATTTTTGCCATTTTAGAGTTTATTAACTATTTTTATATTCAACTCTCATACGGTAAAATCTCTGACATTAGTCATTTGTTAAAAAGTAGAAAATGGAAGAAATCCTGTTTGAATAAAGAATTCAGACGCTTATTATAGGAGATTTTTTGAAAAGAAAAACTTGTGGAGCCATTCCCATATCAAATAGAAGAACAGATCAATGGGAAAGGCCGCTTTGTGAAAGAGGTGAAGAAAAAAGCACTTCAGTGGGAGCCTAATCTTCTAAAAATATAAGTAACCCCGTTCAAACAAATTAATATTAATAACTCTACAAAAGCAAAAACAAAAATAGTTAAAAATAAATCAAAGTAGAATTCGCCTGCAGATATAAAATCTGTCTTATCCGTTGTCCATGATTTAAATAGAATGAATAGGAAAATGGAGCATAGGAGTCCTATATAAATACATGTCCAGTGATGATAAAAATCTATTTTAAATTTACTACGCCAAATCCATACATTCAAAGGCAAAAAAGTGATAAGAAAATATAAAAGCAGCAATAGGAAATTGGGATTATGAACAGAAAAGAATAAATACTGATTTAGACAAAAGATAACGATATTTAATAAGATTATTAGAAGTGATTGCTTTTGCAAATAAATACCCCCAATCAAAATTCATTTATTCAATAGAGAGAATCAAGGTTCATTCAAAAAAAACGAACTAATGAGAGGTATTACTACCGTTAATGTGAGAATAAGGATATTACCGATAAGGCCGCTAATTTTAAAGAATCCTCTTTTTCCTAAGAACCCACAGATAATCCCAATGAGTGGAAAAAGCCAAAGGAGTAATATAGAGAAAGTATCGGGAAAAGTAATGTTCATAAAAAACGGAAGGATATAAGCCACAAGAGCTATTACAAAAATAACAAAAGAAGCTCCGCTAAAAAATTATGTTTCATTAGTATCCTCTTTTCCTTTTTTTTGTTTAATATTACCATAATAGTGATTTTTCTAAAATAGCGAAATGGAAGAATAGGAGCTCGATAGATGTCTGTATACTTCACCAACCAAGCAGTGGAAGTGGTCAATAACTTAAATAAAAAAGGTTTTTTAACTGGGAACGGGGAGTTTGTGGATAAAGATTTCCTCCCTTCCTATAAGTGGATGATTGAACAAATGGATAAGAGGATAAATAATAATGGTTTGATGCCTATTTGGCTATGGGCGACAAAACCGAATTTAAGCGAGGAAGGTCATTTTAACAAAGGAACAAAAGCTGTATGTTTAACAGTCGAAATACCAGAAAATAAAGTTCTTCTTTCTGATTTTGATGCTTGGCACTGTGTGTTAAATGACGGCTTTTGTATGATTTCAGAGGAAGAAGATAGGTTGTTTGAACAGGGGAAATTAACGATTACAAAGGAACAAAGCTGGGAAAGAATATTTCACATAGCGAAATTACGCAACTCAGAAATGTGGAATAATGGGGACCAAATTGTTCAGGGAGTTACATCCGTGATTCAGAAAGAACAGATTTTGAACATAGAATATTTTATTGCTAATTAAGATCGATTCATGGAAATAATATAATGAATGCAAAAGGAGGAAATATCTTTTCCATATGGAATGTAATACGCATGTCATTGTTTAGGAGTGAAATAGATGAAAAAAATATTAGTACTTGGGGGAACGCGTTTTTTCGGAAGAAAGCTTGTGGAAGTGCTGTTGGAAGAGGGGCATCAGGTTACGATTATGACCCGTGGGACAACAAGTCATCCATTTGGCGATCGAGTGGAGCATATCATCGGTGATCGCTCTATGAAGGAACAACTTAAAAATCATTTTGAAGGACGAAAATTTGATATTGTTTATGACAATATTTGCTATACATCGAATGAAGCAAGGGATTTCTGTGAAGTTTTTAACGGGAATATTGGCAAGCTTGTGTTTACATCTTCCTTATCAACCTATTCTGCAGATGGAAAAGAAAAAAGTGAAGAAGATTTTGATTCTTATCATTATCCGATAGCATGGGGAGATAAAGAGGCTTTTACGTATGATGAAGGAAAAAGACAGGCGGAAGCCGTTTTCTTTCAGTATGCAACCTTTCCAGTTGTGGCAGTAAGGTTCCCCATCGTGTTAGGGGAAGATGATTACACTCGTCGTTTGCATTTTCATGTGGAGCGGATTCAGCAAGGAAAAACAATAGGCTTTGTTAATATGGAAGCAGAAATGTCTTTTATTCTTGCCTCAGAAGCTGCTGCATTCCTAAAATGGACAGGTTTGTCAGACGTGGAAGGTCCATTTAATGCAACGGCAAATGGAAAAATTTCAATGGGAGAATTAATCCATATAATCGAAAAGGTGACAGGGCATGATGCGAAAATAACGTTAGAAGGGGACGAGGAAGATACATCCCCATTTGCCATTCCTGCCACATGGTATATGAATACGGAAAAAGCAGGAAAAGCGGGCTTTGTTTTCAGTAAACTGGAAGATTGGTTGCCAGCTTTGATTGAGACGATTGCAGGTAAAGATAAGCATAGATTGTGATGCTTAATGGTGTAAAGTATATAGCTTTTAAGGTGTTTTAAACAACTGGATCGAGATCTTGTAATCAATTTTAAGTAGAAACAGAAACCACTGAAATTAGTGGTTTTCTTTTTGTAGAATCATACCCCTTGGTTTTTTCTTTCATATACGATTCTTGTTCAATTAAAAAACAGTTAGTTAAGTAACAAATGATTATTCTTCCTGAATAAGCCAATCCACTAATATTGGAATTTTCTCTACGTAATCTTTAATTTCTTTTATTGTTTCAATTGCTTGAGTCGTCCCCATCATTTGTTCCTCCTCATCTGAACACTCCATCCACAAGGAACGTTTTAAATTATATTCTAGCCAGTCTAATTTACCTGAAAATCCATTTTCTAATACGGTAGACCAATTTGCTTGAACTTTTCCATATCTCTTTTTATAACCGTTTATAAAAGTAGAAAATCTTTCTTTATCCATACTTCCTGTATCATCCTCAGACCAGTATAGTGCCGTTTCTATTAAATCATGCATTGGATTTATATAACCAGCGGATTCCCAATCAATTAATACGGGTTTGTCATTATGCCATAAAACATTTTTGGGGTCTAAATCCCTGTGACTAATTACTAAATTTGCTGAAAGTAATTTATTTGCATTGTTTGCTAATGAAGTCCACTCATAAAGTCTATCAACAATTTCAAGTAACAGTACAACCCATTCAGCATTACTTTCTTGTCCCTTTTGAATATAATATTTCCATTCTATGGATTGTAATCTTTCTCCCAATTCTTCATTTAGATTAAGTTGCGAAAAATCTGTCCTATGGATTTCGGCAAGTATAGAACCTATCTTTTCACAATGACTACAATTAATTGCAGTAGCTTTAAGCATTTTACCCTCTATCCAATTGAAAATCATATAGTAATGGTTGTCTATCTCTTGAATAGAGTCACCATTTATTATTTTTGCTGGAGTAGCAGGTACTTTCTTTGATACCAAGTTAGCGATTCTCTCTGAATTAATATAATTTTTCCATGCATTTGGTCTTTTCATAATTTGAGGATTTAATCTTTTAATAGCAAATTTTCCTTTATCTGTTTCAATAGCATACATTTTATGCAAAAGACCACCAGAAATGGAAAATGGAACCCCGACTATTTCTCCAAGATTGGACTCATTACATATCTTTTTAAACACTTGAATATCAACCATTTCACTAATCCACCTTTAAATTTAAATCATGATTATTGCCGTATGCTTTAGATAGTACTACTTTGATTTTTTTCTTCGCTAATGTTTCTAAATAAACCTTTACAAATCACACTCCTTAACCATAAACTTACAATCATTTATTCGCTATGGCCATGTCTATTTCCTGCACTGGAAGAATAGTGATTTTTTCTAACGGAAATACTAGAAAAAACAGGAATAAAGGTAGGAGGAAAATAATGCCTCGCAAAGATGAAGAGATGAGCGAAGAAGTAGAAAAGGAATTGACGAATACAAAAAAGAAAGAAGGAGAGGTAGATAAATTAAACCGCATGCTAGCAGCAGTATTGGAGTATATTTCCGATGATGAGGTAGAAGAAATCGACATTGATTACATATTGGATCAAACAGAAGGACTTCGTGCTTGGTGGAATCTATACCGAGAGAAAAACCGTAAGCGCATGGAAGAAGAAATCAAAGAATCATTAGGGGAACTGTCCCTTGAGGAGCTAGAGAAGATTCGGGAACAAATTAAGGCTAAACAATAAGAAAAATGGTTTTCATCGTCCAATGATGAAAACCATTTTTTTCTTTAAGCATCAGTGGATGTAATTGTCCTTTTTTCCTTCCATCCAGATAAAGTAAGAATCATAACGAAACAAAGGATTATCATGACTACAAATACTTGTTTATCGTATGGGATATAGTCTCTTGTTAATCCTGCCATAATTGGAATAATTCCACCTATCATGTACCCAACTCCTTGCATCATGGAAGTCCATGCACTTGCTTCATTAGAAGAGTTTGTCGCATTTAATGGCAATGCTAAAGCAAGTGGAAATAATCCACCAAGTCCGATAGCAATTAGCCCGGTAGCGAACCAAGGATTGACTACAGGATAAAGGAAAAATATTAAACCAATAAATACCCCTCCAATACTGCCCAATAACCATGTTTTTTCCTTTTGAAACAAATCGGCTAGAGTAGGAATCAGGAAGCTGAAAATCATTTGAATGATTGTGAAAAAGGTAATAAGTGTCCCTGATTTAGCGCTGCTAAAGCCCATTGATTGAGCAATTGGAGCTAGCCAAGTGCTAATTGTGTAGAAAATTCCAGATTGTAAACCAAATAAGAGGGTAAACATCCATGCTTTTCTATTTTTCCAAGGTAGCTTTGTTGTCCTTTTGGAGGGAAGGGTAATCTTGTTCTGATTTGTGATTTGCGGATACCAAAAAAGAAACCCGATTACAGCAAAAATACTCCAGCTTGCCAGAGCCAGCTGCCAAGAGTGAAGTAAATGCTTTTGTAGTGGCAGCATGAATCCTGCACTAAAGGATGCACCTAAACCCATTCCGACTGAGTATACACCAATCATTATCCCAATCCGATGAGGAAATTGCTGCTTGATATAACCAGAAACAAGGGGTCCCGCAACGGCGATACCAATTCCAATAAAGAAGGCGGTTAGCAGTAAGGTAAAAGCGGAATGGCTGAAAGCACGTAGAGCAGTAGCGGTCCCAATTAGGATTAAGCAAGCTACGATGGTCTTTTCTAAACCAATATGTGCACTTATTCTTGCTGCAAAAAAGGCAAACAAGCCCATGCAAATAACAGGGATGGCAGTCAATAAACTGACGATTCCATTTGATAAATGTAAATCTGCACGAATGTTTTCTAAAACAGGGGAAATCGCAGCAATGCTTATTCTTAAATTAAATGATACAAAAAAGAGTGCAATAATCATTAAAATCGTTTGTTTCTTCATGTTCATTCATCCTTTATTTTTAATATAAACATCATATCATCAGACGTTTAGTTTTGTAAATAAGGAGCTATTATAGCTCCAAGTTATTAAGTACACATTGAATCGCCTTTTTCTCATCCTGATTTAGAATAGCCTCAAATAATTGTTGATGAATGTCAGAGTTATCCTTGTAATTACTTTGATGTAAAAGAAAATTACTTAAAATCTTTGTTAATACAGGGGAGAAGGATTGATAGAGGTCCAATAAAACTTTATTATGACTTGCCTTTGCAATAGCAAGATGGAATTCGATATCTGCCTCTACATAGGTTGCATAATTTCCATTTTGCAAAGCTTGGTACCGTTTATCTAACCATGATTTGATATGTAATAAATCCTCTTGTGTTCTTCGTCTGATCGCTAATTTGACTACCTCTTGATCCAACATTGCTCTTGCTTCATAGATATCCTTCGTATCTGCCTGCTTAAGCTGTTGATCAAAGGATGCTTCACTTGCCCAGTCTAAGGAGACAATTCGTGTTCCTCTTCCTTGCTTTACTTCTAAAATCCCAGCATGCACCAGAACCTTGATTGCCTCTCGTAGCGTGGAGCGGCCAACTGAAAATTCCTCCATTAACTGTGGTTCAGGTGGAAGGCGATCTCCAACTTTAAAGGCACCAGAAAATATTTTATTTTTAAGCTGTTCAATGATTTCATCTGTCAATTTTCTTCCTGTTACTTTAGAAAATGAGGATGAATGATTCGCCATGCTTGGTCACTCTCCTTACATGTTGCCTCTTGCAATTTCTTCAATATGCATTCAATTGCTCTAAATATACCATAATTTTAAAAGAAACAAAAAAGATAGGATGGGAACAAAACGATTCCTCTGATAGAATGAGAGAATGGAATATCCTAGTAGAATATTAAGAAAATCTTAAGAATTTTGCTTAGCAGATATTAAGATTTTTTGCCTATGATAGAGACATCGAAGAGAGAGAAAGCAGGTGGTCTAAGGTGGAGAACGTAAATGTGCTAGTAGTGGATGATGAGAAAGAAATTAGAGATGCCATTGAAATATATCTTAAAAACGAAGGGATTACCGTTTTAAAAGCAAGTGATGGACTAGAGGCATTGGATATTTTAATGGAACAAACCGTTCATTTAATTCTAATGGATATTATGATGCCGAATTTAGATGGGATTTCTGCTACCTATAAAATTCGTGAGCAAAAAAATATCCCGATTATTATGCTGACGGCGAAAAGTGAGGATACGGATAAAATCTTAGGCTTGCAAATAGGCGCTGATGATTATATCACAAAACCATTCAATCCAATGGAACTAGTCGCAAGAGTGAAATCGCAATTAAGAAGATATGTGACACTTGGAACCTTTGATGGTGTGAAGAAAAAAATAGACCTACATGGTTTAACATTAGACCAAGATGCAAAAGAAGTAGCGGTAAATGGAGATAGTGTAAAGCTAACGCCGATTGAATATAAAATCGTTGTTTTATTGATGAAAAATGCAGGGAGAGTATTTTCCATTGCGGAGATTTATGAAAGTGTATGGAAGGAACCTGGATACAATGCCGAAAACACGGTGGCAGTACATATTCGAAAAATCCGCGAGAAAATCGAAGTGGATCCAAAAAATCCGCGTTTCTTAAAGGTGGTGTGGGGCATTGGCTACAAAATGGAGAAGTAGAGGACTTTTTATTGTTTGGACATTGTTGGTTACGATAGGCCTTAGTGGGCTAGCGCCGCTAAAAATATGGCTAACGCAATATATACATACAAATTATTATGACTCCACCAAGTTTGAAGACAAACGAATGTATTTTACAGAACTATTAAGTGATTATCAATTATATCAGGTGTCGATAGAAGAAGCGAAAAAGAACATCAGCGCCACAAAAGAAGAAATCGCTGAATATCGTGATTCATACGCAAGTTTAAAGGAACAAATGCAATTAATTAATGAGCAGTATGAAGAAGATAGAGCGATAGTAATCGAAAATGGCGATGAAGCTGCTGAAAAGCTTTTAACAGAAGAAAGAGACAAAGATATAAAGGAAATCACAGAGCTATTGCAAAATGATGAATATGTCCAAGAAAAAATAAAAGAAGAAAAAGGAATGGAAATTGACCAATATTACCAAGAGTTAGAGAGAGGGCAATTTGAATTTGAACAATGGGCTAAATCCTTTTATTATTATTTGGAAAATGAAAAAACTGGAAAAGTAATAACCAATATGTCCATTTCTAAAAGTAAGTCAATTGAACATATTGTTAACAAGGACAATACAAATTTTTTCGGTGATTACTACTTTACGGCAGAAACCGAGAAGTTAGATATGCGAGGGAAACCAATAATTTATAGAGATAATTCTTTAATATTGGGACCTTGGGAAGAGGAAATTAGTGAACCTAGTATCGTACATCAGTTAAAACGGAAGATTGGTAATTATGAAGGAATCGTAGCTGTACCCAAAAAACTAAGCAATAGTACCTTACTGATAGAGGAAGAGAATAAGTATTATGCTTATCAAAAGAAAATGATTTTTGCAAGCTCATTGAGCATTATCAGTTTAGTAGTATGTATTTTCATGCTTGTAAAGAGGAAAATCAGCTTTGCGCAATGGGACTATCCTTCTTATCGAAAGGTTCCAATTGATATCCGATACGTATTATTGGTGATAAGTACTATCATAGCTGTTATTGGACTATGGGGAATCGGGGACCAACTATCCATGGAGGTGAATGAATTAGGAGGGAATTGGGGTGATATTCTTGCATTTCTTCTTTTAGCATGGGTATTTGTAACACTGTCTCTCATTCAAGGCTATCTACTATTTAAAGAGAAAGTAAAGTGGAAAAATACATTTATAAGTATAAGTGTAAATAAGTTGAAAACGGCTATTTTACAGGTTCTCTCTAGTAGAGATTTTACCAAAAAAGCGATTGGTAGCTTGCTAGTGATTTTTATGTTAGGTCTATTTTTACCAATAAGTCTGGTATTGCAAATTCTTATCCCATTCTATTTAGTAGCTGCTCTTTTCATTGGAATTCCAGTTATTATTTTTGTGGTGAGAAATATAAAGGCTTTTAGTAAGCTGCTTGCACAAACGAATGCGGTAATAAATGGAGACTTACATCAAGAAATATCAATCCAAGGAACGAAAGAATTAACAGAACTTGCGAATCATATTAACACCTTAAAATCTGGGGTAATTGTTTCAAAGACAGCCCAGGAAAAAAGCGAACGCCTAAAAACCGAATTAATTACCAATGTCAGTCACGATCTACGAACACCTTTAACATCCATCATTAACTACACGGAATTATTGAAAAATAAACATCTAACAGAGGAAGAAAAGGAAGGCTATCTGGCTATTATTGACCGAAAATCACAGCGGTTAAAAGTATTGATTGATGATTTGTTTGAGGTTTCGAAAATGGTTAGCGGCAATGTGGAATTGAAGAAGGAAAAGGTAGATTTAGTGCAGCTTTTACAGCAAGCATTAGGAGAATATGATGAAACAATCAAAGCCTCTACTCTTGATTTTCGTGTAACCAATCTAGAACCGTCAATTAATGCAGTAGTAGATGGGCAGAAGCTATGGAGAGTTTTTGATAATTTAATAGGGAATATTTTGAAGTATTCCTTGGAGCATTCTCGTGTCTACCTTTCGATTAAACAAGAAAAAGGGCAAGCGATTCTTCAATTTAAAAATATTTCTAAGTATGAACTAGATGACAATATGGATGAATTATTTGAGCGTTTTAAACGAGGAGATACCTCTAGACATACGGAAGGATCCGGACTTGGACTTGCAATTGCAAAATCGATTATCGACCTTCATGAAGGGATGATGACAATAGAGACAGATGGAGACTTATTTAAAGTTACTTTAGCGCTACCTGTAAATGAACAGCGAAGCTAAAAATGAATAAGAAACAAGCAGCCTATCTGTACTCATTGGTTTACCCGATTACGAGAAATGAAGTAATTGCAAGGAAAATAGTATTTGATGTACTAAAGGAATATAAACATGTTGAAGAAAAAATAATCATTCGCAAAGCCATTAACAAAGCGATTGAAGCAGGGAAAGCTAAGATAGGATAGAAGGTACTTCCTTTTCGATGATGAAAAGGAAGTACTTTTTTATCAGAAATATATGTTAAAATAATTTAAAAGATTATGAATAATCATAGAAAGAGGGAAGGCAAAAGTGACCATCAAAAAAATCGGTATCGTAGGACTTGGAGCGATTGGTGCAGTATACGGCAAAATGCTTCAGGAAGTAGAAGGATTAGAAGTACAAATTATTGTCGATGAGCATAGAAAAACAAAATATGAAAAAGAAAAATTCTACATAAACGACGAAGAAACTTCCTTTCATTACATCCATCCAGATACACAATCAGAAGCCTTTGATTTGGTTCTCCTTGCAGTAAAATATGGACAGCTTCAAGAAGCAATCTCCCTAATTCGTCCATTTGTAGGAGAGAAAACAGTAATTCTTTCCTTATTAAATGGGATTACAAGCGAGGAAGAAATAGCACAAAGCTATGGGGAAGAAAAGATTCTCTATTCCATCTGCAATGGCATTGACTCAACAAGAGAAGGCAATCGAATCTATTACAGTACTCCTGGAATCATCACTTTTGGGGAAAGAGTAAATATAGAGCTGACGGTTCGCGTAAAAGAGGTCAAAGAATGCTTAGAAAGAGCAAATATACCAGTTGATGTACCAGAAGATATGGAGCGTGCTTTATGGAATAAGTTCATGATTAACGTAGGCATGAATCAAGCTTCAGCTGTAACAAGAGCTCCATATGCCTTCTTTCAAAAAGAAGGATCAGCAAGAGAGCTAGCCATAAGTGCGATGAAGGAAGTAATTCAGCTTGCACAGGCAAAGGAAATTGACCTAACAGAACAAGACATGAATTATTTTTTTGCCAATGTATTAAGCAAAGTTGGCGGAACAGGAAAGACATCGATGCTGCAGGATATCGAAGCTGGCAGAAAAACAGAAGTCGCTTTATTTGCCGAAAAAGTTATCGATTATGGTCAGAAGCTTGGCATCGAAACACCTATTAATCAAGCATTCTATCGAATTATTAAAACAGTGGAGGAAATGCAAGGGTAGAAAAGCTCTAAAAAGAACGGAGGGAAATCAATTGATTAAAAGCACACAACAGCAATGGTCACCGCCAAAACATATCGTTTCAGCAGCGACGATTGTTATCAATGAACAGGGCGAAATTCTATTAATCAAGGGACCCAAAAGAGGCTGGGAAATGCCAGGCGGACAAGTGGAAGAGGGGGAGTCCCTGAAAGACGCTGCAGTTAGAGAAGCGAAAGAAGAATCAGGTATTGATATTGAAGTCGTCAAATTTTGCGGAATCTTTCAAAATGTGAACCGTTCTATATGCAATACGCTGTTTTTAGCAAAACCAGTTGGAGGGGAATTAACTACTTCTCCAGAAAGTTTGGAAGTAGGGTATTTTTCCATTGAGAAAGCGTTGGAAATGGTGACACATAAGAATTTTAGAGAAAGAATAGAGAAATGTTTGGATGAAAGTAGCCAGCCTTTTTGTGTAGCTTTTTAAAGAAGTATCCAGATATAGAATAGAATGGTGGTGAAATTATTTGAGCAGCTACAAAGCAATGCTATTTGATTTAGATGACACCCTACTTGATAGAGATAATGCGGTAGATAAACTGTTTTTCATTATGTTAGATAAATGTTATGAAGATATTGATGATTCCATAAAAAGGGAAATGTTGCAAGGATTTAAAGAACAGGACAAGAGAAGCTATGGTCAAAAGGATAAAACAAAGGTTTTGGAAGCCTTTTTTGATGTGTATCCACCAAAATACAGAATTCCACACAATGACATCTTAGCTTTTTGGAACAATCATTTTCCGTATTGTTTTTCAGTAAATCAAGATAGGATAAACATCGTAAATGAGATAAAGAGTCAAGTGAAGGTTGCAATTATCACAAATGGCACCGTCCATAGACAAAAAGCAAAAATAAGGAGCACCAATTTACATCATTATTTTGATACTATCATCATTTCTGATGAAGTAGGGCTTAGTAAACCGGACAAACGCATATTTGAACTAGCTTTAAATAAGCTTAATGTGCAGCCAGAGGATACATTATTTGTTGGGGATGACTTAGAAAGAGATATTGGTGGTTGTCAAAATGCCAATATAAAAGGGGTATGGTTTAATCCACTTAGAATCAAGAATGATACCGAGATTAAACCATTTGCTGAGATTGATTCTTTTGATCGACTATTAAGCTATTATACATAAGTCAATAAGAGGAGTGCTTCATGAAGGTATCTTTAATTGTAGCGATGGACGAGAAGAGAGTAATTGGGAAGGAGAATCAAAACACTTAAACGATTGTCAAAGTGAAATGTCCATCCGTTTGCAGACAAAAGGAGATCAGAAAATTTCATTCTGGTCTCCCTTTTTAACGATATCATTAATATTTAAAAAACAAACCCAAAATAAGCTTCTTCCTGCTCCAAATCCTCAAAATATTTGATTCCCATATACTGAAAGCCGATTTTGCCAAGTATGTTTAAAGAAGCCTTGTTTTCGATACTAGCAGAAGCAATTACTTTTTGAACACTTTCTTGCTCCTCAGCAAATTTCATACATGCAATGGCCGCTTCTGTCGCATACCCTTTGTTCCAATTGTCTTTTGTAAAATGGAAAATAAGCTCTACTTCGTCCAAAGAATCCTCTATATTAAAGCCAGCTGCCCCAATCACCTGATTAGTAGCTAAATCAACCACTCCGTAAACAGAAAGGCCGAAATCAGCTTGACATTGCTGGTAAAAGTTAATAACTTGAGGAAGTAAGGCAGAGTCAGTACTCCCGCCACAATAGGTCATGACTGCTTCACTTCCCCAAAACTGTTCACATGCTTCTACATCTTCTAATGTTAATAATCGAAAACCTAATCGCTCACTCGTAAAAAGAAACTCCAAGAAAAAAACTCCTTTAATCATTCTATTATTCATTTAACCATTTTAGCGTATGGGAATCATTTTATGCAATTAACTACAAGAAGGAAAGCATTAAAAAGCACAGAATAATTAGCCTTTGTGCTTTTTTTGTATGACGTTATATAAAATGAAAGATAGAGACATTACCTTATAATGAATTTTCATACTTACCAATGGATGAGGTTATGCATTCTGCTAGTTTAGAACAATTTCCCTCAAACATATGAAACGTTAAGGAATGAAGCAAATGATCAAATTGATCATGGGGTGAATCTGTTTTACTCAGTTCCGTAGACCAATTAATTTTAGGGATAGAAATAACAAAAGAATCAGTTGTTTTCATGATATATAATTTTGTATCTTTTAGTCCTAATGGAGCAATATCTTCTAGTAAGGTAATCATTACAACAACCTCCCCATTTTTTATTTCCATTATACTCCTTTTTTTCGACGTTTTTTTCCAAAAATAGAAGATTTAAATAAAATGTCAAATGAATGATATGTTTGCAATATAAAAGTGTTTTTTGTATAAAAAAATGAAATGGGCAGTTTGACAAATAGCAACATCCAATGTATAGTTGGTTACATAACTAATCAACCATTCAACTGTTCAACGTGTGAAGGAAGGAGAAATCCGTGAAAGCTGTTTTTGATGACTCAAAGCCTATTTTTCAGCAAATTTCAGATATGATAGCGAATGAAATTGTGGAAGGGGAGCTTGTAGAAGGTGATCAAATCCCTTCTACGACTGAAATTTCTAAGTTTTACCAAATTAATCGAGCGACTGCGCAAAAAGGGCTTGCAGCATTGGTTGAGGCTGGATATGTATATAAGCAACGTGGTGTTGGCATGTTTGTTGCAGAGGGTGCCAAACAAAAGCTGCTGGAAAAGCGTAAAGAAGACTTTTACAACGAATATGTAAAACCAATGATGGAAGAAGCAAAGCGTATTGAAATAAAAAAAGTAGAATTACTTCAAGTAATTAAGGAGGATTATACAGATGATTAAACTCGAAAATGTGTCGTTTTCCTATGGAAATGTGCCAGCTCTAAAAAATGTAAATATTTCAGAAACAGAACCAATCATAATGGGGCTATGGGGGCGAAATGGATCTGGAAAGACGACGTTTATGAAGCTTTTATCTGGTATGGAAAATATCAATGCTGGTTCTATTAATGTGAATGGTATAACACCGTATAACAATAAAGAAGCAATGAACAACATAACGTATATTCAAGAAAATCACCCCTTTTCGATTCTTTGGAATGTCGAGGATGCGCTTCGTTTTGGTGCCCTATTTAATAAAAACTGGGATGGAGAGCTAGCTGAACATCTAGTTACTTTATTTGAATTGCCAAGAAAAAAGAAAATCAAAAATTTCTCTAAAGGGATGCAAACAATGTTACAAATTGTCTTGGGACTCGCTAGTAAAGCTCCTGTAACCATTATGGATGAACCAACAAATGGGTTAGATGCATACATGAGAAAGCAGTTTTACGATGCACTCCTGGATACGTATGAGGAAGATCCTCGCTTCATTATTTTATCTACCCATCATATCGATGAGATTGAAGCAATGTGTGAAAAGATTGCGATCATAAATAAGCAGACAATTGTCCGTTATGAAGAAACAGGAGAATTGAAGATGTATGGTGTTCATTTATCCGGATCAGCAAATGCAATAGAGCCTTTAATAGAAGGCCATACTATTTTAGAAAAAAGAAAACTTGGAAAACAAATCAATGTGATGATTGACGACGTGTATACGGATGAATGGAAATCAAGAGCTAAAGAAGCTGGTGTTACAGTGGAAAAAGCAAAATTACAAGATTATCTAGTTAACTATACAACAAAAAAAGAGGTGTAAAAAGTATGAATACCTTTACTGGACCATTCAAATTAATGATGAGGGAAATGAGCCTAACATTTTATATAAATGCAGCTATTACTTTTGTGCTCTTTGCTTTCTACAATATTTTAGGATTTATTGGTGTTGCAGACGCTGGATCCTTTATCTTATTCGGTCCTCTATTTATTGTCTTTCTCATCTATCCGTTTGCTAATTTTAGTGGATACAAATATATTCTTTCTCTAGGGTACTAGAAAACAATTTGTTTTTGCTTTGTATCTTACAGCATTCATTTATGGTGTTATTAGTGTCGTAGTCCTTAATCTATTTTATCTAATTACCAACCATATAAACGGGTCGATTAATCTTTTGCATTTAGCAGAACTCACAAATAGCTCTAATTGGCTTGTATATGTATGGGTAGATTTTTGTTGGCTATTCTTTTTATTCAGTTTAGGGATGATTATAAAAACGATTTGGTTTAATTATGGGACGATTTTATCCCTTTCAGCAGCGACCTTCCTTGTAGTTATCGGTACGATTGTGGTTGTTTTTGGAGATATGGGCTGGTTAACAGAATTGATTTTTACGAAACATCTCCAATTTGTTGCGATTTTGCTTGGAATAGCCATTGTCTTTCTGCTTTCAGCCTATTTATTAATGAAAAATGCCCCTTTAGAAAAAAGCAATCGTATGTTTATTAGACAAAAGAAAGCATTTTAATCATCATGAAAAGTGGCTGGGACATAAGCATTTCAAATAATAATAAACACGAACATTTATGTAATTAATATGCATAGGTGTTCGCGTTTATTGGTTCGAAAAAAGGTTTAAAAACGAAGTGGAATGGAGTGGAGGACGCTCGACTCCTGCGGGAAATAGAGGAAAGGCTGAGACCCCGCAGCACAGCGAGGCTCAGCTTCCTCCCCGACGCATCGTGCGTTTGTAGCGCAATGGAACGACTTAGTTTTCTTACCCCTTGACTATATTAAAAACATAGATAACCATCATGAGAAGCTTTATTTAAGAGCTAAATTAGAGATTGTTCATCTTTAAAGATTAGTTATTTAGTTTTGTCCTAGCCTCTTTTATATTTATAGCATGGATTTTCTTATAACAAATTCTCATTAATAATCTTTTTAACGGAAGGCATCTCAATAATCTCTTCACCAAAAGTATAGACGACCCTTAAGGTTATAGTTTTAATTCACCTTTTATCACTGTCAAAAATCGATTATTCCATATTCCTTCATGATGATAAATAATATCATCTGCATGTAAAACGGAGCCATTAATCGTACTTTGGGTGTTTTGGAAAAGTAGATTATTTTGAAATCCCAAGCTATAGGCTGCTCTTATAGTAGTATCAAGACAAAACTCCGTTTGTGCGCCAGCAAAAATAAGCTGTTCGATTTTCTTGCTTTTTAAATAATTCAAAAGTTCTGTTTGGTAGAACGCATCCCATTTTGACTTTCTGATTATCTTATCGTCAGAGGAAAACAATAAATTTTGATGCAGTTTCCAATCAACTTTTCCCTCAAAAAGCTCGTCCTGCTCATTTGAATCTGTATGTTGGATAAAAATAACCTGAATATTTTTTTCGTGAGCTTGATTGATTAGTATATTGATATTTTGTACAATTTGATCCTTATTGAATAAATAGTATTGGGGATGGTTAAAGAAAATTTCTTGCATATCGATGATAATAAGTGCTTGTCTCATAAAATAACACTTCCTGTTTGTTTCTTTTAAAGTATAGCAGATGGAAAAGGAGCTAAACAAGGACATTTAAGAAAGATTCAAGGCTAATAAATTCAAAGCAATAGGTCCGTCTTCATATCCTCTTTGTTTAAAAGTCAGAATAAACGAGTTTTAGTGTTGAATATATGATAGAATAGACTATAATCAAAAATGCGAACGTATATTCTTTTTAGGAGTGGCGTTATTGAAGAATTCATATATTACTAGTGCACTAAATCAAATAGAAATAGCTTTAAAAACAATAATCGAAATAATAGAGACATTAGAAGAGGCTGACTTACAGAAAAGGCCAGCAAGTAATAAACGTTCGATAGGTGAGCTATTAGAACATATTGCTGTAATTTGTAAGGCTGATTTATTGATATTAAACGGTTCGACTCAAAAAGAGATGACGGAATACTATTCTAGTGTTTCATTAAAAAGTGTCAAGGATGTAAAAGATGCTATTGCCTATAATTATGAAACATTAAAAGAAAGCTATAGCAATCTCACAGAAACAGAATTACAAGAAAGAACGACATCATATTGGGGAGCAACCTATACAATGTATGAATGGCTATTAGAAATAGTCGCACATATCTATCATCATAGAGCTCAATTACATACACTGCTTGTTTACTGTTATGGAAAAGACTTGAATATTTTATTATTTGAATGAGCTAGAATCACCAGACATATAGTTGTTAGAAAAAAATGAAAGATGAGATAATTAATAAATAAAACACTATTCATCTTGGAAAGTTATTACCAATGAATAGTGTTTTTTGTTTCATTAAAGGTAATGCAATGGCTGTAAATAACAAGTATTGGTAATCTAGATTCAAAAATATTAAAAAAGGGTAGAAAACTGATAATTATAAAAAAAAGAAAAAGCATAAATTTGTAGTAAAATGAATCATCTAGAGTGTACCACTATTTAGTATGTGACATATAATTTATGAAAAAGGTGATTTATTATAAAACATTTTTGGAAGCCATTCACATTTTTTGTGACGATCAGCCTCTTTATTTTATTTTTCCGTTATACAGATATTTTGCAGGCGATTCGTCAAGGGGAAATTGATTCTGTCACATCTGTATTTAAAGATAATATTTCTTATGCACTTATTGTAAGTTTATTTATAATGATTATTCAAAATAGCTTTACTGTTATCCCGTTAATATTGGTTATTACCCTTAATTTTTATTCATTTGGCTTCTTTTACGGCTTTTTGTGGAGCTGGCTTTCTAGTGTGATCGCAGCAATGATTATCTTTCTTGCTATTCGCTTTTGGTTTCAAGATTTCGTTCATAGCAAAGTCAAGAATCACCAAGATATGCTTGATAAAATCGAACATAAAGGGATGAGATATGTAATCTATGGCAGGGTTTTTCCTTTCTTCCCTACAAGTATTTTAAATATCATTGCAGGTGTCAGTAATATTTCCTTACGTCCCTTTACCATCGGAACAGCGATAGGAAATTTCTTTTACTTTTTTGTCCTTGCATTAATTCCCTACGGTGTATTTTCCACAAATATTAATCCACTTGCACTAATTATTATCGTTTTGCTGATTACAGGGATTTTCTATTATTTTAATAGAAGAAAGCCGTCCTTTATGGAAAAAGTAAAGGAAATAAAGAAAAGAGCATAATCAAATTTTCCGAAAGGTAGAATATCTACTTTTCGGTTTTTTAATTGTAAAAATTATGAAACCATTTCAGAGGAAGGTTCGTATACAAACTATAAGAATAAAGAGGGAGGAATTGAACGATGTTAGGAATTATTATTTTTGTATTTGTAGCAATCTTATTGGTAAATATTTTTAGTTTTTCATCAAAAGGAAAGACAAACAACATAAGTCATCAGAATAATAGCTATTATTCTCCACCATTTTCAGGGACACCTACAGATAGTTCAAATGCATCTTTCTATGATGGAGGGAATGACTGTGGAGGTTCTTCCTTTGATAGTGGGGGAGATTGTGGAGGAAGTGGAGGAGGAGAATAAAAATATCTCCAAAATTTTCTATTTATAAAGAAAAATCGAAACTTTTCTGCAATATCAATCGTCCAATAGTTAAAGAGAAAGGAAAGGGGATAAAAAGGCTCGCATGTTTATGGTGGTAACAATAATTGCATTTATTTTTGTTTGTTTTTGGGTACTAATGGATACGATATACTTTTCCAAGCCACCAAAACCTGAGGTATTATGGAAGAATAATAGAATTCCGACAACAATTGGCTCAAATTGCTGGCAAGGCTCCTTGAAAGGCTCCTGTGTCGATTATGTTTATGCATCTCCTTGGGATATGGGGTTGAAAAATGGTTCTGTTCGAGTGGAACCGAATGCAACGATTACGATTGATTTTAATAAAAAACCGTTAGCCGGATCATTACAGGTTGCGGAAGTGTTTGAAGATGGGGAAGAGGAATTTATAGAGGTTAATAGAAACAAAATGACAGTTCCAGCCAAAGAAGGTATATATGTATATAACATCTATGCCAAATGGGATCAAGGAAATCCTAATTATACGTTCTCTATTGAAGTCAAATAGGTTGTCTAAACCCAAGCTGTTAGCGGGATAGACAGCCTATTTTACCGTGAGAAATACATACATAAGTATTTAATTTAGAGTCAGGGAAGGGAAAAGGAATGAAAAATTATCCGCTTTTTAATTTATGGATAGCGCTAGTTTTCCTATTATTATTAATTGCTAGTAAGAAGATATTTGATAATTATGTAGCCGCACTTATCATTTTTGGCACTTTTTTCTGTATTTATTTAGGACGGTCTATTCTCTATTTAATCCGTCATTTTGACACGCAAAAAACAAATCGCATATCTGTCAAAAGCAAGCAGAAATGAACCGGAAAACGATAAATAATCCCTATATAATAGTGGTAAGGATGTGAGATAGGTGACATGGTTGGAAGGATTACAAAAAGCATTGAACTATATCGAGAAAAACTTAGAAGAAAAGCTCGAAATCGAAGTGATTGCACGTGTTGCGAATGTATCTGCTTTTCACTTTCAACGCATATTCGCCATCCTTACGGAAATACCAGTAGGGGAGTATATTAGAAGAAGACGGCTGTCAATAGCTGGGCAAAGCTTGCTTCACTCAAGGGAAAAGATTATTGATATTGCTTTAAAATATGGATATGAAACACCTGAAGCTTTTACAAAAGCATATCGCAGGCAGCATGGTGTTACGCCGAGTGAAACGAGAAGAGGAGTTGGCGCCCTGAAAATATATAACCCACTTGTCATTCAAGTACAGCTGAAAGGGGCAGAACCAATGAAGGTAAAAATAGTTGAGAAAGAGGCATTTACTATTGCCGGTATGAAAAAGTCTTATTCCTTTCAAGAAGACGAAAATCTTCGCGAAATCCCTAAGCTTTGGGAAGAGGTAAATAATGATGGAACAGTGAACGAGCTATTAATGTTATCAGTAGGTGAAGTACCAGGTATACTTGGTGTTTGTGTAGACCAAACAGAAATTGCAGGGAAAGACATGGATTACTGGATAGCGGTTGCTACCGAAGAAAAGTCAGCAAAGTATGACCAGCTTATCATTCCAGCATCTAAATGGGCAGTTTTTGAAGTACATGGACCAATGCCCCATAGCATACAGAAAGTTTGGAAACAGATTTATTCGGAATGGATGCCGACTAACAGCTATAAACAAGGAGGAACCATCTCCTTCGAACGCTACACAGAAGATGATCCGTCAAGCGAAGATTGCTATTCGGAAATATGGATTCCAGTTAAATAATAAAAACCGATGGAATGACAATGCTAGTAGGTAAGCATAAAGTCAGTTTCCATCGGTTTTTTTATTGAATGAACGCCTCTTTTTAGTGGAAGGGAGGGAAAAATGGCATTCATAAGCGAGATGAAAACCATTTTTAAGAGGAAGGGAGGGAAAAGTGGCGTTCAATAGAGGGATGAAAACCATTTTTTCAGAGAGAGATAGGAAAAGTAGCGTTCACAAGGGGAATGAAAACCACTTTTCAGAGAAAGATAGGAAAAGTAGCGTTCACAAGGGGGATGAAAACCACTTTTTAGAAAAAAAGCATCGTTCCTAAGCAAAACAAAGGCCCATTCTTAAGAGAATAATAGAAAAATCCTCCCACACACTCTATCTATTAAAAAATTTAAGAAAAAATTAAGCCAACTCTAGCATAATAAAACTACATTATAGATAGGAGAGATGAAAGTGAAGAAAATACAAAATTGGATTGCGATCCTTGCGATGATATTCTTATTGGTTCAATCAACAATTGGAGTTGTATCATATGTAAATAGAGAAGAACCTTCTGAGAGAATGGGCATGAGGGGTCAAGGTCAAGCGCCGACTAATGCAACTGCCTCTGCAAATACAAATGCAAACACTGACACAAATGCAGATTCAGATACTAATAGCAATACAACAGAAAACAATGGATTCTCAGTGGATAATCAAAATGGTATGATGCCGTTTAATGGAATGGAAGGAAGAGGTGACGGTGCACCAAACGGGGATAATGTAAGTACTGCAAGTTTACTAGGATACATTGCTGGTATAATCCTTTCACTTGGTGGATTAGTAGTAACCTTCCTTAGCTGGCGGAAAAATAAACAAATCAATATCGCAGAATAATAACAGCAAGTAGAAAAAAGCAGCAACCAGATTCCTTTCAACATAAAGGGAGTCTAGTTGTTGCCTTTTTCATTAGGTCAATAAAATGGGTAATTTCCATAAGTAGAATAAGCTGGATTATAGCCATATGGTTGAGCATATGAAGGGTAAGTTTGACCATAATTCCAATGCTGTTGATGAGTAGTAGGAACATGATGAAAAGGGGTAATAATCAGTGGGTTACCCGCAGTAAAGCCCGCTGTTGGCGTAACTGCACCAAGAGGAATAGCTCCGACTCCTACTGCGCCATGGCCAACACCTGCAAACCCACCAACTCCAATAGGACCAACAGTACCTATATGTCCACCGAAAGCTCTATTTTGAGAATTCATTATTGTTTCACCTCCCCCAATACTATATGTAAATGGAAAAGAATGGCGCTTGCCTCTTTTTTCATAAAAAAAGTATTGGATTCTTTCGAAAAGTGTGTGTATAATAAGAAAAAATATGGACAATCGTAGAAAAAGAGAGTAGCTAATTGGAAAGCGCTAGCGAATTAGGGATGGTGGAAGCCTAATGTGGAACAATTAGTGAAACGCACTTTCGAGATATCATTCTGAATGGAAGTAGGAATGATCGGTTACAGGCCGTTAACTGATTTAAGTGGTTATGAAAATAACAATTAGAGTGGTACCGCGGGAAATTGAGCTCTCGCCTCTTCGTTTGGAAGAGGTGGGGGCTTTTTTTATCTTCAAAAAAGGAGAATATAGATGAACATCAAAACTGAAATAGCAAATGTATTAGAAACATATTTAGATTTAACAAAGGAAACGATGGAACAGCTGTTAGAAAAACCGAAATTTGCTCATTTAGGAGATTTGGCTTTTCCATGCTTTACACTCGCGAAATCAATGCGGAAAGCACCACAGCTCATTGCTGCGGAGATTTCGGAAAAAATAGAGTCCCCACTTATTGATCATGCTGAAGTAGTAGGCGGCTATGTCAATATTTTCTTAAATCAGCAATTGGTGTCCTCTAAAGTAATTGGTGAAATTCTTGAACAAAAGGAGCATTATGGAGATCTCCCGCAAAATAAAGGGGTAATGGCAATTGATTTGTCTTCCCCAAACATTGCCAAGCCGTTTTCAATGGGGCATTTACGTTCAACGGTTATTGGGAATGCACTTGGTCTTATTGCGGAGAAAAATGGCTATACAGCCATTCGCATTAATCATCTTGGGGATTGGGGGACACAGTTTGGTAAATTAATTGTGGCCTATAAACGATGGGGAAAAGAAGAAGAAGTAAGAGAAAATCCCATTAAAGAATTACTAAAGCTATATGTCCTGTTCCACGAAAAAGCAGAAGAAGACCCTACCTTAAATGAGGAAGGGAGAAAATGGTTTAACTATTTGGAACAGGGAAATGAAGAAGCGACAATACTTTGGAAATGGTTTCGAAAGGAATCGTTAAAAGAGTTTAATAAAATCTATAAACTACTAGGAATTACATTTGATTCAAATGATGGAGAAGCATATTTTAATGACAAGATGGAAGCAGTTGTCGACTTATTAAAGGAGAAGCAGCTTTTAGTGGAATCAGAAGGAGCGCAGGTGGTAGAGCTTGAGGACTACCCGCCCTGCTTAATCAAAAAGAGCGACGGAGCAACCCTATATGCTACACGGGATTTAGCCGCTGCAATCCATCGTCAGGAAAACTATCATTTTGTCAAAAGCTTATATGTGGTAGGAAATGAACAAACGCTTCATTTTAAACAGCTCTTTCAAGTATTAGAAAAAATGGGATATGATTGGGCAAAAGGAATGGCGCATATTCCATTTGGCATGATGCTGAAAGACGGCAAGAAGATGTCTACTAGAAAAGGAAAAGTTGTTTTATTAGAAGAGGTACTTCAAGCTGCAATCGAGTTGGCAGAGAAAAATATCGAAGAAAAAAATCCCTCTCTTGAAAAGAAAGAAGAAGTAGCGAAGCAAGTAGGAACAGGGGCAATCATTTTTCATGAATTAAAGCATTATCGTTTAACAGATATAGAATTTTCCTTAGAGGATATGCTTAAGTTTGAAGGAGAAACAGGTCCCTATATCCAATATACACATGCCAGAGCTTGTTCCTTATTACGGAAAGGACAATTTTCCCATCCAGCTAGCATTACTGACTTGCAGTGGAATGATATTAGTTTTCCAATTGTGAAGATCTTAATGGACTTTCCGACAAGTGTGGAAAAGGCCATTGAGAATTATGATCCTTCTGAAATCGCTAAGTATGTTATCGACTTAGCGAAAGCATTTAATAAATACTACGCACATGTTCAAATCTTGGAAGAAAACGATGAAAAACAAGCGAGACTATCATTGGTATACGCTGTAACACTTGTTTTAAAAGAAGGATTAAGATTGCTAGGAATATCCGCTCCTGAAGCGATGTAGAAGATTAAAGAGGATTAATTTTGGCTAAAATAGGATGTAGCTCGTTAAAAATACATTTGTCATAAAACGTTCACAGAATAGACACAAACACAGCTGTTTTATCTTTGAATGAAGTTACTTGATTTGTTATGATGAAGGAGGTTAACACGTAAGAGATAGTGTTAACCTCTCTTTATGGAATCAGTAAAAAAGTAAAGGAGATTTAGAAATGATACATAACAAGAAATTATTATCGATACTAGTTGCTTTTGCAGCTGTCTTTTTCATTGCATTACCAGTGAGTGCCCATGTGACAGTAAATCCTTCTCAATCGACTACAGAGGCTTGGGAAACTTATCAAGTAAGAATACCGGTTGAAAAAAATGTGGATACAACCAAGGTTACGATCAAAATTCCGGAAAATGTGGAATTCAAAATGTATGCACCAGTGGATGGCTGGAAGACGACTACCACAACAGATGATAATGGGAAAGTTGCTACGGTTACTTGGGAAGCGGAATCAGAAGATACAGCAATTAAAGCAGGCCAATATCGCGACTTCACCTTTAGAGCCCAAAATCCAAAAGAGCCTGGGGATATTGCCTGGGATGCATTCCAATACTATGCAGATGGCAGTATTGTCGAGTGGACAGGAGACAGTGATTCTGAATTACCTCATTCTATTACAAGTATTGCTCAATCCAATGAAACGGTTGATAGTCATGGACATAGCCATGGAACGGATGAAGCAACAGATGACACAGCAGATGATCATCACGCTGCAGACGAGGATACTGAGCATTCACATGAAGGTACAAATGTAAATACGATTCTTTCCATTATCGCGATTGTTTTATCGGTTGTAGCGATTGGATTGACTTTTATTAGAAAAAAATAAGAGGGTGAAAAAGTTCATTTCCTAAGGAGAAGATTAGCTTCTAGGGAATGGACTTTTTTTGGTTTGTAAATGAATAATATTTATTGAATTTTTCAAACGGTTGTTCTTTCACCGGTAACATAAACTGTGTTATCTAAATTTTTAGAATAATAATAAGAATAATGTTCCGTTAAAGATAGGGTTAATTTAATTCAATTATCGGAAGGAAATAGGGATATAGAAAGGGAATATTATATACCGGATTAAATAAAGGGGAGAAGGCTATGAGTAAATCATTTATTGAACAAGTACATTATATTAGAATTCCTGTAAAAGATTTAGAACTGTCTGCAAAATGGTATAGAGATGTACTAGGGCTGCAGTTGCTAAACAATACAGAGGAACTTGCAATTATAAAAGTAAATGAAGGACCTTTCTTACTTATCTTAGTTCCTACTGAAGATGAAACATTTGCACATTTTACAATTGATAATAAACAAGAATTTAGTATTGGTTTTACAAGTTCAGAATTAACTGAATTTCATCAACACTTAATTGATAATCAAGTTAAGGTGGAGGATATAAAAGAAGATAATGGTCACGCCTTTTTCCACTTTTATGACCCAAATGGAAATAAACTTCAAGTACACTGGTAAGACTAAAATATATTTCCGTATTTTTACTTAAATGGCCTATTTACTATGCAAAATACATTGCGATATATTTCCATTGTATATGTAGTTCTACTATCTGTTGGACTTTTTGCTTATGTAATAATAATTCTAGGGATTTTAACAATAGTCAAAAGAGACGCGTGGATTAGTGTTCTACCAGCATTCATTGTTCTGCCACTTTGTGTATGGTTACTTTATAAAAGTGTTCCTAAGCTCAACTCGAAATATCAATCATAGTATCCAAGAATCTTCATGTGAAAAAGGAAGAAATAATATGACAAGCTGCAAATTTGTAGCTTGTTTTTTTGTGGGAAAAAGATAAATGGACTGGTACATTTATTTTTCGAATCTTTAAAAAGTGATTGCTCAGATAGCAATAGTGAATGTATGATTATTCCAACTGCCTTAAAAATATAATGGCTTAAGTAATCCATTACATTGTAACTATCGAGGTGACATTTTATGCGTTTATTTGGTGTTTTAATCGTTTTACTTTTTTGTACAGTGCTGATATCATTTGATCAAAAATCGGAAGAAGAAACGTTGATTTATTCATACAATCATCCTGAAACAAATCAAGAATTTAATATTGTCCATGTTTATAAGCTATATGACAATTATGAAAAAAGGATAGAAAAGGATTCTACTACTCCAAAAGAGCGAATATTTGAAGAAGAAGTAATCGAACCGGTTGTCGAAGCGTGCTATCAAGATGCGGAATACTTTGAAAGAAGCGGGAAAACCTATTCAGTCGAGCCTCCGGAAGACATGGAACTAGTTAACGCGATTATAAACACAATCGATGAGGAAAAAATAAATAATGCTATTAAAGAAGCATTAATAGAATCCGCTAATTATATTCCATCAAACAAAGCTACAAATGTATGTATTTATCCAACTCCATACGATCCTGATTTACCACAAATGGTAACCGAAGGAACAGGGAAAATCAGTGTTCTTTACACGTTATTTTTTGATGAAGAATTTTTGAAGGTTGGAATAGCACATGAATACCATCATAGTGTTTGGACGGAAAAGTATTTTAATAGAGAAAACTCTGATACAGTATTGGATATTTTAGTTTTAGAAGGAAAAGCAGTGATGTTTGAAAACATTGTTTACCCTGGTAATTCGTATGAAGATCCAAGCTATCCTTTCTTAACAGAATATTGGGAACTAGTAAAGCCTGAATTGAATTTTTATGATGCTTACCGTGCCTATGAAATAATCTATGGAGGGGACGATCTTCCAGAGGATTATGGGTATAACGCGGGATATCATTTAGTAAAAGCTTATTTGGACTCGTACACAAGTCTTACTCCCGAAGAATGGACAGAGTTATCAGGAGAAGAGATTTATGAGGATGGAAAATATATTGAGATCTATTAGTAAAAAGTAGGGGAATATTCTAAGTAAAAAGGAAAGGACTATAATTGTTTAAAAGAAGAAAATTAAGATATAATGGAAAACAATATAATTTAGATAGCTGTCCTATATGGATACAATATGAGGTAAAGAAGTGTGGATACAATGGAGTGGAAACCTGATCGACAAATAAAAAAAGCAATCTATAAGCAATTAGCGGAGTTTATTGAAAATGGTATTGCAGATGGATCCTTTCCTTTGGACAAGCCACTGCCATCTGAAAGAACTTTAGCAAAATTGCTAGAATTGAATAGAAGTACAGTAGTTGCAGCCTATGATGAGTTAGAATCAAATGGATTAATTGAAAGAAAAAGAGGTAGTGGAACAACGATAAGTAAGGATATATGGGGAATAACCAAAAAGCGTGTGCCTAGCTGGAATCGCTATATTGAAGCAGGATCCTTCCTGCCTAATGTACCTGTCATGCAACGGATACGAAAAGAGATGGTGGATCATCATTTGATCAATTTAGCTAGTGGGGAGCTTTCAGAGGATCTTTTTCCTTTAAAATCGCTACGGGAAATTACTTCTGATCGCTCCTATATTGGGTCATTAGGTTATGATCATCCACAAGGTAGCGAGTTGCTAAGAAAAACCATTGCCCATCATATGGAGGAATATCGTGGTTTGCATACGAACCTGTCTTCTATATTGATTACATCAGGCGCCCAACAAGCTTTACATTTAATCATTCAATGTTTGCTTAAACCCGGGGATGCGGTAGCAATTGAGGATCCCTCTTATCATTATAGTCTGCCATTATTTGAATCAGCAGGAGTTAAAACCTATTTTTTGACAGCAGATGAAAACGGCATAAAACCTGATGATTTAATCTCGTTACATAGAAAACACAGGATTAGGATGATATTTCTAAACCCAGCCTTTCAAAATCCAACTGGCGTTTCCCTCAGTCAAAAAAGGAGGAAGGAGATTTTAGAAATTTCTTCCCAATATGGCATACCAGTTGTAGAGGATGATCCATATAGTTTAACCTCTTTTTCCGGAAAACCAATATTTCCGCTGAAGTCGATGGATCAAAATGGCAATGTATTATATATTAGCTCACTCTCCAAAATTGTCGCTTCTGGTCTTCGAATTGGCTGGATTATTGGTCCAAAGCCTGTGATAGAAAGATTATCCGATGCTAAGCAACAGGTTGATTTTGGCCATTCGAGTTATTCCCAATGGGTAGCAAACGATTTTCTAGAATTGCCTTCCTTTGCATCCCATTTAAATCATTTAGTTAAACAACTTGAAAGTAGAAGAAATCAAATTATCGAAAGCTTAGATACCTATTTAAAAGGAGAAGTAGAATTCATAATTCCAAATGGCGGGATTCATTTGTGGTGTAAAATAAAAAATGAAGTCAACGAAAACCGTTTATTGGAGGAGTCTTTAAAAAATGGAGTTATTTATGCACCTGGCTCCACTATGGGTTCCAACCCTCATTATGTTCGATTTACTTATGCGAAAGAAATAGAAAGTAATATTGATGAGGGGATAAGAAGATTTGCAGAGGCACTAAAGTCTAGTAGAGAATAATGGTGGAAAGATGCAAGGAGTTAAAAAGACTTGCATCTTATTTTTTATTGAAAGTGGATGGTTAATATATATATCAATTGGATGGTCAATATCGAGAAGAAATTTAGTACTATTAATAATGTAGAAAACATGAATTGAATACGTAATGGAGTGAATTTAGATGACTTGGATTTCTATCATAGCATTAGTGTTGTTTTGTATAATAAAAATTTTAATGACATGCTTACCAACTGGAGTGGTAGATTGGCTTTTGGATAAGTATAGGCTCCATTTGAAACTTGATAACCTGGAAACAGAAATAATCTACAACGAAATGAAGGTAGATGGGGAAAATAAAGAGACGATAATAAAAGTATTTAATGAAGCGGTGGTCAGAGAAAAATATAGTCTATATCCAGGAAGTGAAGAAACATACCTCCATTCAAATAACGCTGAGTATTCCCTCATTATTCATACGAAAAAAGGAAATAAGAATATAAAATTGTTCTTAAATAGTTATCAGGATCATGTGGATATTGTGAAAAAATACAAAAACAAAATAGTCGCGTATAGCACCTATCCTCTTCATTTAGATGTTTTAAATAAAAAATAGAATTCGATTGATACAAGATTATAACTACCAGTTTGGTAGTTTCAGACTGTAGACAAACTCCCATATTTTAGAGACAGAGGTTTTTATATATATTTTTATTAATCTCTTTGAATAAGGTGTTGCTTTCCGCTACAGGGGTTCGCTTTCCGTGGGGCTCGCGCTGAGCCGCGGTCTGCCTTTGGCCTGCAGGGTCTCAGCTGTCTCGCTAATGAGGGCACTGAAAAACTGTAAGCTATTGATGATTGAAAGTAACCTCTTTCTAAACTTAGATGTGGGAATTGTTTTCCGAGGTGACCGCTCGCTTTCCATGGGGCGAGCGCCAAGCCTCCTCGTCACTGCGTTCCTGCGGGGTCTCGGACTTTCTCGCAGCTCCCATAGGAGTCGAGCGGTCACCTCTCCAAACCAACATATTTTCGCTTTCAAAGCTCAAAATCCTAGTTGGATTTAGATTAAACATACTTTTTCAGTGCCCTCCTCGCTAATCCCACAGGAGTCTCACCCCTTTCGCTCCAAGCAACGCATAAAAATAAGTTTAACTTATTAAAATTCGCTACCGGTTTGGTAGTTTTTTTTATGTAATTTTTGAAAGTTGGTTTGAGAGAAAAAATGCACAAGGGAATTGGCAAAAAATGTCGAATTGTATAATTATCAATTATTTTGGAGTGTTGCCAGTAATGGAATTTATTGTTGATAGTGAATGCTTTAATAGAGCGATAGCAGATGTGAATAAAGCAGTATCCCAGAAAACACCTTTTCCTATTCTTTCAGGTATAAAAATTATCGCTAATAAAGAATCTGTAATTGTTATTGGAAGTAATGCAGATATTATTATCGAAAAGGTGATTCCATTAGAGATGGATGGAATCAATGTGTTAGAAGTAAAGGAGATTGGCAGTGTCGTATTATCTGCTAAATATTTAAGTGAACTAGTGAGAAAGTTACCGGATAAAATCCATCTAACAGTTAACGAAAAGCAAATAGCTACCCTGAAAGCGGAGGAGGTTATTACAACAATTAACGGTTTCCAGTCAGAAGAATATCCGAGGCTTCCACAAATAGATGAAATGAAGCATATTCAAATGCAAAGCACAGATTTAATAGAAATGATTAAACAGACAGCTTTTGCTGTATCAAAAAGTGAAGCGAGACCAGTTTTGACTGGCGTTAATATGTTATTTAAAGATAACAAACTTACATACATTGCTACAAATTCACATCGCTTAGCATGGAGAGAGCTTACAATCGATTCACATGTAAGTGGTTCATTCATCGTTCCAAGTAAAAGCCTCATGGAGCTTAGTAAGTTAATTCAGAATGTATCTGGATTTATCGATCTATTTGTTACAGATAGCTATATTGTATTTAAAACCAATTTAACTTCTCTTTATTCCCGATTAATCGAAGGGAACTATCCAAATGTCTCAGGATTATTCCCTAAAAATGCAAGGACTATAATTATAGTCAATACAAAGCAATTTTTAAAAGGCGTGGATCGAGCTTGTCTTTTTGCAAGTGAATGGAAAAATAACAATGTCTATTTGGAAATAAAAAAAGATATGAAATTAAAAATCACCTCAAATTCATCTGAAATAGGGAAAATAGAGGAAACACAAACTATAAATAAACTGGATGGAGAGACAGCTTTAAGTATCTCTTTAGATGGAAGCTTTTTGATGGATGCTTTAAAAGTAATAAAAGAAGAAGAAATAAGAATAAGTTTTGGAGGTTCAATGAGACCGGTCTTAATGGAACCAGTTGGGAATAATACGTCTCTTCATCTAATATCCCCAGTGCGTTCGTATTAATGACTGAACTTGACTCTCATTCATTTGATTTGAAATTTTCTGAAACCTTTTTAGAGTTACGTCCGTAATTAATCAAAAAGGGGTAGGAGAATGTTATGCGAAAACCTGGAGTGTTTGTTATTCTACTATTATTCCTTCTATTAATCTCTTGTGAACAGAAAGAGACGTTAAAAGAAGAGAAAGAATCAGATGATATCTATTATTCCTTTAAGCATCCCGAGACAGGACAGGAATATCAGATTGTGCATGCTTATAAACTTTATGCAAATTATGAAGAAAAGATGAAAGAAGATGAAACGGTAAGAAAGTTCAAGCTGTTTAGAGAAGAAGTAATAGAACCAATCAATGACGCATGCTTTCGGGAGGGAGAACATTTTATAAAGAGTGGAGAAATCTATTCGATTCATGCTCCTGAGGATATGGAAGAAATAAAGGATCTTATTAAGATAATGGATGAGAAAACCATAAATAGTGCTATTAAAGAGGCATTAATCAAATCCACTAATTACATACCTTCTAAAATAGAAACCAATGTATGTGTTTTTCCTACGGAAGCAGATCAGAATTTACCGTATATGGAAACACTAGGAACTGGTAAGATAAGTATATTTTACAATCATAGTTATGATGAGAATATGTTGAAAGTTGGAACAGCCCATGAATACCATCATAGTGTATGGACGGAAAGGCATTTTCAAGAGGAAGGTTTAGAGACTGTATTAGATTATTTAATTTTAGAAGGAAAAGCAGTGATGTTTGAAAAGTTAGTTTATCCTGATATGGATGGAACCGTAGTTTATTTCAATTTTAATAAAGAATTATGGAAGCAAATAGAGCCAGACTTACAGAAAATAGATTATAGCAGAACCACTCAAATACTAAATGGCGGAAAACAATTTCCATATAGTTATGGCTATAGTGAGGGCTATAATATGGTAAGAACATATTTGAATAAACATCCAGACTTGACACCAGAAGAATGGACGGGACTTACTAGTAAAGAAATATATGAAAAGGGAAATTATATAGAGCATTATCAGTAAGTGATTTGTAAAAAAATAAGTACATCAAATAAAGAAAATAGGGAGAATTAGATGATACTAGAAGCCGTGATGTTACAAGTTAAGGAAGGCATGGAGTCAAAATATGAAGAAGCATTTCGCGAGGCATCCAAAATTATTGCTTCTATGAATGGGTATATCTCCCATGAATTACAGCGCTGTATGGAAGTGAAAGGGAAATATTTGCTGCTTGTTCAATGGGAAACATTAGAAGACCATACAGTTGGCTTTAGACATTCAAATGAGTATCAAGAATGGAAAAAACAGCTACATCATTTTTATGATCCATTTCCAATAGTGGAGCATTTTAGTAGAGTCAGGCTTTAATCGGGTTTAGCTAGGTCTTTAAATATTAAAATAATATAGTTGCATAATAAAAAGAGAAGTGGTGTATATATGATATTTATCATAACGATTGGAATAGTTATATTAGCCTTTACATGTTTATCAATAGAAGTGAAACTAAGAAAAGTGACTGAACAAAATAAGGAAATTATAGAATTATTGAAAAGCGAAAGAGATAAATAGTCTATTTAACATGTATAACTATGTAGCTAGTCCGTTTTATATTAAACAGCAAAGAAAATTAATGTAATAGAAAAAATGGAGCAGATAATTGAAAAGTGGTAAATGTTTTCTGATGATGCCATTTTTGTCTTATACAGAAGGAGGAAACATGAAAGAATTTTCTGCCTATCATCTTGTCACAAACAAAAAAATGTCGCTTGGACAGGTCATTAACTTTGATGAACATCAAAAAAACACTTTATACCATTTCTTTTTTGAAAAAGAACAGTTAAATGATCAAAACAAGGACTTTATGCAAATTTTAAATAATCATTATACAAACGAAGGCTTACACCTTGATAAAGAGAATGCCGAAGTTGTTGTTCAGTATGCTGGGCACACAATGAGAGCGATTAGAGAAGTAATAACCGAAATGGTTAGGCTACAGGATTACCCCAATTATCCTTCCAGGTTGTCTTGTTTATATGCTGCGAAAAGCTATGACGAGGTTCTAAAATGGAAAGCATTATTTGATTCCTTTAATCGCAATGTCTTACAAATTGTTAAGCTTCGCGTGAATGGGAATTATTTTGAAGGGGATGGAGAGCTATTGCCGACTATTGAGGCTGCACCTTTCCATAGAAAAATAGAACAAGCTCGGGAGTATTGGAAGGGTAATGGAAAAAATGAACTTCCTGAGCTTTTGATAAATGGAAAAATTGAAGTGGTGGAAATTATTCGTGATTTTACAAACAAGGAATTTAAGTAAAAGTAACAAATGAAATTTTGATAGAAAAACTTTAGTTAAACCTTCTTGTGCAATGAACGTATTATTTATTAAATGGAAAAAATAGCAAAAATATCTTTACCTATACATCAAACGATGAAGAATAATCTCCAAAAGGAATGGTGTTAAATGTTTAAATCTGAAATGGTAAACAGAATTTTTTCATTGGTTGGTTTTTGGATTATCGTCCTTATTGTCTTATCTAGTGATAATTCGATTGGTAGCAGTTTGATTTTTTGGGGAATAGTGGTTGTGTTTACTGCTTTTGATTTATATAGGGTTGTGATTGCTGGAAAGAAAAACAATAGGGAAGTCTAAAGGGAACGAGTGCATTAATCTACGAAAGATTAGTGCTTCTTTACTATTTATTAATGGATAAGCAATCTAAATGATTGTTAGCTTATTTTATAGGGGGTTAGAAAATGGAAAAAGAGAAAGATGTTCCAGAAATAAGAAGAGAAAAAATGCGACAAGAGGAATTGAAACATCCATCTAGTAGTATTCATGGCAGCAATCTCGCTGACTTAGTGGGCGGGTTAGGCTGGAAGGGGACTGGAGTATTGCTTCTTGTCCTAATAGTAGGGTTTATTCTTTATGCAGCTTTCTTTCAATAAGGATAGCATTTTTGGGAAAATGGCTTTTATTTGTATTGTCAGAGTAGGTTAGTGGAAGAAAAAACAGCTTTTAATCGTATACAAAAATTATTAATTGTTTCAAACATGAACTCCTTGTTATATACTTATAGTTCATTATGTATGTTTTTTACCATAACAAAAGGATAAGACTAACTAATGATAGATACGTAAATGGACAAGAAAATCGGAGTTGATTGTATGAGTAAAGCAAAAGGTAAGGGCGGAACAGGCAGAGGAACAGGGAAAAAGGGCTGGAATCGCTGGCAAGCTAGTGCAAACAAAAAAAAGAGTAACAAGCCTTACACGAGTAAGGGTGTTAAAAATCACAAAAATACAGAGACATCGGAAAAATAGTTTCTGTTGCTATATAACTAACGGAGCGATTCTTTCATGAGGAAGGATCGCTTTTTCTTTATTCAAATATTTTTCCAAGCTACGTAAAGCAGGAATCGATTGTTAAAAACTAGAATAAAAAGTGAAGGGGAGTGATAAACAATGATTAAATTAGATTTAATGAATTCTAATGAATATAAAACATATCTATCTTCTGCAATTAAATCTTATGCACAAGAAAAAGTTTTGTCAGGAAATTGGAAGCAGGAAGAATCCATAAGAAAAGCGGAAGCGGAATATACAAAACTTTTGCCTCAAGGAGAGAAGACGGAACGAAATTTCTTATACACCATTCGAAAGGATGACGAGACAGTTGGCGTTATATGGCTTGCACAAAAGTCTGAAAAACTAGGATTTATCTATGATATACATATAAGTGAACAATACCAAGGGAATGGCTATGCCAAAGAAGCACTAAAGCAAATAGAGATTGTTGGGCAGGAGATCGGATTGAAAAAAATAGGTCTCCATGTTTTTGGTCATAATCTAGTAGCCCGAGGATTATATGAGAAAGTAGGCTATAAGACTACGAATGTGTTGATGGAAAAAGATATTTAATTCTGCTGTTTATGAAAATCGTTATTATTGAATAATTGATAATTTAATAAAGGAGAACTTATGAGTGAAAAACGAAAATTAGTATTATTTATTGCCACTAGCTTAGATGGATATATTGCCACGAAAGACGATTCTCTTGAATGGCTATTCAATGTAGAAGGGGAAGGGGATAACGGAATTAGCGAGTTTTATGACACGGTGGATACCATATTACTTGGTAAAAGGACTTATGATTGGATTATGGACCAAGAAAAAGGGGAATTTCCGTATAAAAACAAAAACTGTTATGTCTTTACCAAGTCTTCTATTGAGGATACAGAGTATGTAAAATTTGTTAATGAAGATGTCACTAAATTTGCTGAGACATTAAAAAGCCAAGATGGAAAATCGATTTGGATTGTTGGTGGAGGAGAACTATTATATTCTTTCATGAAAGAAAAACTGGTTGATGAAATCATTGTAACGATAGCTCCAACTATTCTAGGCAAGGGCATTCCGTTATTTAAAGAAGGGGATTATCAATTAGATCTTTCATTAAAGGGAATGCGAACCTTCAATCAGTTTGCAGAGCTCCATTATGTAGTGAAAAAATAATTAATAAATTGGCTAATTAAAGCATTGCTACAGTATGTGGTAATGCTTTTTTGCCTATAGTTTGACAAAAAAAGAGAACTCCCATAACTTTGGAAGTTCTGTGTAAAGCGGATTTTATGATTGGAGATTTTGAAAAAGGGAGATGGTCAGAATAATGGTTGATAAGGTACCTGCAGACATTAAAGTGATTACTTTACGTCTGTTTTTCTGATTGTTCTTCACTTCTGAAGATTTTACAAGCTCTCGAGATAACGTACTCCATATAACGATTGATACGATTGCTATTAGTAAAAGCAATATATAATCACCTCCTACAGAGATTTTTGTTGATTGAATATTTTGAATTATAAGTGTAACATATGTGTCTGCATTTTTCATTTGAGCTTAGTCTAAATGGGGATAAACGGAACTTTTACTAGCTGTTGTCCGTAGTAAATAGTAGATAAATTATAGGAGGAACAGCGATGTTTAAACTAAAACCCCAGTGTTCTTATTGTGGCAAACCTATTGAAGGAAATGAAGTTGTTTTTGTAAAAATGCGCTATCCAGAGCGAAAAGGGATGACGGAAATAAAGGCTTATATACATAATGAAGGGAAATTAATTTGTGAAAAATGCTTTAATACGAAGCAATCTCAATAAATAATTTAGGAGGGAATAGATTGAGAACGATATTATATAATATTGCATTTGCAATAGTGGCAGTGTATATAATCATTCATATAGATAATTATTTGGTAGGAATTATTCCGTTAATTTCTTTATGGGTTATGTATGACTATACACATAATTTAGAGAAAAAAACAGATGTGAATCGTAAAGTGAAAATTATCGGAACAATATGTTATTTGGTAATTGCTATTATTGGATTATTCCTATTCCTTTTTTAAAATGGACCACAACCAATTAGCATTTTAAATTGGACGAACGGTTTATGAACAACTGGGATTTCATCATATGTTGGATTTGTTATTTGTGAAGCAGGTCCTATTGAGTTCCATGAAAGGGAATGTCATATTATTGTTGTTCTGAAGTAAATATATATAATACATTAAAAACCAATGCGATTAGCAACCATATGCACATGAAATAATAGTGTAATCAATAAAAAAGAAGACCGACTTAATCGATCGGTCTTTCACATTTTTATATAAAGTCATGTTCAACTAAGGTCAGTTAGTCCACCAAGAACATCTATAAAAATGGTTACGCTATCGGTGTTCCATTTTTTACAGGTACGTCTGGTTTTAAATGTACCACATCACCTTCTTTTGGGACACCGCCAATTACGAATAGATTGAGTCAAGTTTTTGTGGGAGTTTTTTATAGCTCCCTTTTTATAAAGTAAAACTTCTAATTTTGTATCCGTTTTCTAAATGTTTTCTTTCATCAACATTTCGTTTTTTTCTTTTTTAACTTAGACGGCACAACTAACACAATAGGTTAGTTGTGCTCGTTCCATTTGCTCTCAATATTGAGTAAATATGCATTTGGGTCCTTTTTAAACCTTCTCTGTTTTGTGTGTTCAAGTATCCGGTTATTCCACTTATTAGCTTCGTTCTTATAGGTAGAATAGTCAGCTTTCCTTATCTTATTCAAACCGTCTCGTTCATCTGTAACACCTTCAACAAAAACAATGTTTTCACCATGACGAACAATATAACGATTCCAAGTTCGACTACCAGTTATTCGCCTATGCCTTACTTTTGTACGTCTAAAGAATAGTTCTAAATCATTGTTCGTCCTAGGTAAGAGAGGGAAATCGTATATAGTAAAAAGTCCTTTCCAAAAGCCATTACTATATCTTAAAAGATTATCCACAAACGCATGATCCTCTTCCCGATTAAGCTCTTTTTTAATATGATCTAGATACTGTTTTAGTCTATTTTCGACCCAAGAACTTGTTTTATTTTCAGATGGCTCCATAATAGTGGCAATCCGTTTAAAACGCAGGTCCCAACGTTTCACAAGTTGATAATCTGAGTTAAAGTTATCAACATTACTGACTATTCTGAATAGCTTTTCAAGTAAAAGAGTCCCCTTTTTTATCCAGGCATTTTTCAATCGAGTCTTTGATTGATTTTGTTCGTTCATAGACTCGAGTACCAGGTAATTCAAACGGGGGCTTACCATCTTCCAGTAATACGGAGCGAATGGCTGCCACATAATCACTTGCGATTTCATCTTCTAAGCTTTCTGAAGGGGATTCTTCTATTTTTCTCTCGATATCTCGAATTCCCCTTAGCTTCTTTTTAATATTTGTCTTTAACTTTCGGTCCTTTTCCACTAATGGTTTGGCAATATCCTTAAAGTAATGGAACTGACAATACTGATATGGAATGTTTGGTGCGACTTTCTCAATCGCTAAACGGATTGACTGTTGCCCATCACTAATAAACCCTTGAATTGGGTAACCCCAATTAATGATGGGTTGAATAATCCCAACCAATTCTTGAGATGCACTACTCTTTAGATTGTGTGCAGCTAGGACAGTTCCACTTAGTACCTCACGGATTACATAAAGTGTTTCGTTTCCTTTTTCAGGTTGAACGCCATCAATAGAAAGGATTAATCCGTCACTTTCTTCTACGACTTTCTCTAAAATTTCTTTCGTGTTCTCTTCGACAGATGACCTAAGTAGTAACGCGTAGCGTTCATAGAGTTTTTGAACCTGTCTTTCAGAGATTTTAATCTGCTTCTCCGTTAGTATGTCGGTAATTTCTAATCGTGTTTTATGTTCTTTAAAGCGTAAATGACCAATATGAGCAATGACATCCATTCCATATGTAATATGTTTCATACTGAGTTGTTCAGCCTCTGCAGAGCGATAAACGATATGATTATCACAGGAGTTATTTTCGCATCTGTAACCTAGATTGATTACTTTAAATTCACCTTTAAGAGTAGAGATGGTTTTCCGCCATACAGGATGACAGTATGTTAATTTGCCTTCACATTTAGGGCAATGTGTAATCTCAGGAGTATAGTAAATAGATTCAACTGGATTTAACCGATTTTTTGTACGCATAAATAAACACCAACTTAAATAATTTATAAGTCTATTATAACTCATAAACATGGTTGGTGTTATTTATTCCGCGTAAGTTTTTAAAAACCTTTTAATGCCTGTAATGCAAAGTGAATGGGTTTTCCAATCGCCTGATTTAAGTATGGAATGTTCTGACGCACGGTTTCTGTTACTAATTTTGTTGATATTTTTCTGTTCGGTCGATGCTCTTTCTTTGATTTTTCCGTGGCTTTTTCCCATTTACCGAATATCGTTTGGATGGATAGGTCATCTTTTAGTCCAATCCGTAATCGCGCTATGCTCATGACCCCTTCTTTGCTCCATGCTCTTCCATTTTTTAATCGTTTGGCTAATTGATTCATCATTGCTTCTGCACTTCCCATCGGACGATAAGCTTCGGTGTTCACATCCTTCTCCTCTAACCAAATACGATAATCTTTTATTGCTTCCTGATGATGCGTCAAAAATGCAAGTAAATGCTCTAGTTTTTCTTCTTCTTCTGGTGTTTCCATTGTTCCTACTGCACTATTCAACTCTAGAAGTAATTTTTCTACCTGGTAGTTTTTTAACGCTATTTTCATGTAGCGGTATCGGGGATGGCTCTTCATTAGCTGTTTCATCGAACGAGCTACATGAAAACGATCCATGGTGAAAAAGGCGCGTTCACGAAAATACTCCCGACATGCCGTTATCCATCCTGCTCCATCGCCATTAATAATAAGCAAGGTTTGGGTAGGATCATACGCATAATTATTCTGTAAGAACGTTTCAAACGCTTCCCAAAATGCTTCTTTTCCTTCATAGAGAAAATGCCTTTTATTTCGGAGCCTGACTCGCTTTCCGTTTCCTTTCCATCCCTCGTGTACAGCGGCGAATTTCAACTCAAATCCACGCTTTTTCTTTTCTTGGCTCTTCACATATAATCCATCTACTTCGACAAACAAGACCTTTTGAAAGGGACGTTTTTCCGTAACTGGAAGCACGTTTGTTTGAAGAAGATGTTGCCGTAATGCTTCGTGGCTCATCGCCGAATAGCCTAAAAACTGTTCTAAGGTTTCCACAGCCTTTCGATAGGAGGAACCATTCGTCGCTAATTCTAACCCCCATTCTTCTAGTAGAGGACTAAATCCTTTATTCCCTTGAAATTGTAAATATTGATCTAATAAACAAACATATTTTTTTGTCACACGATCGAAATAATAATTACGCTTCAGCTCCACTGCTCCAAAGGCTGTCTCTAATCGTATATCTCGTTTATCTCGTAAAGCAAATCTTCTTTTATCTCGTTGCTGGGCAATCTCTAAATCCCAATTTTCTAATGTTTGAACAAGGATTTCTTGAAACGTATTTTGTAGCGTTCGAAATAAAGTTTTTTCCAATTCTTTTAATGATGGTAATTTTATGTTACATTCATTCATGAGAGCCGCTCCTTTTCGTAGTGTTTTAGGCAAACTCTACTTTACAAAAGGAAGCTCTCTTTTTTAATGCTTAATTTTTTCCAGCTACCGCGCTCTCGCTTGGTGGCCTTTTTGTATAGTTGGGGGACTCGTCCCCCAACTATACAAAAAGGATATTTATTCCCCCACAAACATTTTACTCATACTTACGAATACTTCAGATTTAAAACCAGCTATACGTCGTGCTGGGAAGTTTACTACTGCAACTACTTGGCTACCAATAAGTTTTTCTGGTGTATATCGTTGTGTAATTTGTGCAGAAGAATGTTTAATGCCAATTTCTCCAAAGTCAATTTCTAATTTTATAGCAGGCTTACGTGCTTCTGGAAAAAGTTCTGCTTTAATAATAGTACCAACACGGATATCCAATTTTAAATAGTCTTCAATTGTTGCCATGAATACATCTCCATTTTCGTTTTTTTAGGATATCTTTAATGAAATCTGTTTTTTAATTGATTCCCTATTATTCTTTCACACCAATCACTCGAAGCCTTTTATAGTCTGCCATCCATTTTCCTTTTATATATAATATACTCAACTTTCGGAGTTGAATTTAACTTTTAAAGCCTTACGATTGATAGGGTAGACCCCATTTAATATCCATTTGCTTTTCTTTGTCTTTTGTGAAGATAAAAAGAAAAGACACCTGTTTCTTTGGTAAAATAACGGTGACTAAACCAATTACACAAAGAAAGGTGTCTACCATTATGTTATCGAAAAATTCGTCTTTTGTCCATCTCTCGCAAGCTATGAAACACAGCTTTTCGGAGTTAAATGTGGGAAGGCATTTACGGAATGCGGGTATTACCAAAAAACTTGGATTTTCATGCCTCACCATTTTTCAACTTTTGTTTCTTTTAGTATTTGAACATCGTACCTGGTATCAAGCTTGTTTGAGTAAAAAAGCAACCGTTCTTCCAGGTAAGGATGTCATTTATGACTTCTTAAAGGTGCCTACATTTAACTGGCGCAAGTTTTTATTATCCCTTTCATTTGAAGTTACACAGCGTTTTGAAAGGTTAACTTCATCAAAGAGGATTTCCGTTTTTATTTTGGATGACTCAGTTTTTTCACGTAACCGTAGTAAAAAAGTAGAGCTGTTAGCACGTGTTCATGACCATGTGACACATAAATTTGTTAAGGGGTTCTCCATGTTAACACTCGGTTGGTCTGACGGATTTTCGTTTGTACCAGTTGACTTTGCGCTCCTCAGTTCAACTAAAAAGGAGAACCGTTATTGTGAAATAGATTCTACTATTGATAAGCGAACTTCTGGATATAAGCGTCGTCTGGAAGCTATACAACCTAAACCTGAAATGGCCGCTACTCTTATCCAAAACTGCTTAGATAAAGGCATAGTGGCGGATTATGTGTTGATGGATACTTGGTTTACACATGCGCCTTTAATCGAATCGATTACAGAAAAAGGCTTATTCGTGATTGGCATGGTCAAACAAATGAAGCAACGCTACCTTTATAACGACAAACTATTGAAACTAGATGAGTTGTTTAAGGTAGTTAAGCCCAACCTTCAAAAAAAAGGTGTCTTGGGCTCTATTCAAGTATGCCTTCAAACGGATAAACAGACGTCTGTCAAAATTGTTTTTGTTAGAAATCGCAATAAGAAGAGTGAATGGTTAGCCATTTTAAGCACGGATACTGCCCTTTCAGATGAAGAAATTGTAAGGATTTATGGTATGCGTTGGGACATTGAAACATTCTTTAAATGCACAAAGTCAATGTTAAAGCTCGCAAAGGAATTTCAAGGTAGATCGTATGATTCCATGATCAGCCATACAACCTTAGTTTTCACACGCTATACTCTGCTTGAATGGAGCAGAAGAAATGAACAAGACCCAAAAACAATCGGAATACTCTTTTTCTTAATGTGCGAAGATGTAAAAGATTTGGATATGCTTACGGCTTTACAACAGTTACTAGAACTTTTCGAAACAATGTCAAAAGGTACTGTTTCTTTAAGCACGGAAACTTTAACGGGTCAATTAACACATTGGTTTGAATCCCTGCCAAGTTACATCAAGGGTTCATTGAGTTTTTCTATGTCCGAAAGTTGAGTAATATATCTTTAACATTTTCTTCAACCCTTGAAATGATTTCGTTCTTATCATCTAGAGGAATACCATTAAACAGTTCATCCCCAAACATTATAATCCAGTTTCTCAACCCATTCTCCCCATCTAATGGAGTCGGACGATCAAAGTGTTGCGCAAAGGTAACCCTAAATCCGACTTTTTCCATTAAACTTGAATACTCTCCGATACTTGGGTAATACCAAGGGAATTGTTCTTCGCTAAACGGAAATCCAGCTTGTTTTATTTGACGGATAATTTCATCTAATATTGTTTGAACATTGCCTTTGCCGCCAAATTCAGCAACAAATCTTCCTCCTTTTTTTAAACTTTGATAGACACCTTCTAGAGCTTGGATAGGAGGGTGTACCCAGTGTAGAGTCGCATTAGAGAATACTGCATCAAATTCGCTAGGAAAATGTAAGCTTGTTGCATCTTGAACCATGAATTTTAGATGAGGGTATTTGTTGTGTGCTTGCTTCACCATATTTTCCGATTTATCGATACCTAAAGTCTCAGCACCAAAATTATGAATGGTGTTCGTCAAATCACCCGTTCCACACCCAAGATCAAGGATTTTTTCACCTTGTGTTGGATTCAATAATTCGACTAAATTATTCCCCAATTTCGAAACAAACGAATGTTTATCATCATATAAATCTGCATTCCAATTGTCTTTTGCATTTTGAGAAGATTCCATTTCTACACTCTCCCTATGTATATATTTGTAAGTTGAATTATAATGGAAAATATTGATAAAGGGAATTAGTAGAATGATAGATGTGGGATTTAGTATAAAAAATTGGAACCTTTCCTTAAGAAAATACATCTTACTAACGAAAGACCATAACCAAATAAATAAGGAGGGGAATTTTTGAATAAGAAAGAAGTTCTAGAATTGTGGATAGATCAGTATACGCAGCGTCTTGTTAGGCTTGCATATACATACACGAAAGATTGGTTAAAAGCAGAAGATCAAGTGCAAGAAGCATTTGTTAAGGCTTTTTATTCCATGGATCAATTAAAGAATAAGGAAGAGCCATTCTCATGGCTAGCGAGAATTGTAATAAATGAATGCAATAGTTCATTTCGAAAATCTTGGCGTGAAGTTATATCTGATTTTTTACCAGAAAAGAAACAAGAAAGCAGCGAAGACTCCTATCTCCGAAGTGTACAGGAAGAAGAAATACATAATGCTGTCTATGATTTACCGAAACATTATAGTTTGCCTATTACACTCTTCTATTTTGAAGAGCTTTCGATTCAGCAAATAGCGGAAGTTTTAAATCTTAAAGTTGGCACAGTAAAATCTAGACTTGCCAGAGGTCGTCAATTATTAAGTAATAGAATGAAGGAGGATGGAGATGGAGGAAAAAGAATTAAGATCAGCAAAGATGTACTTTAAGCATGAAGTAAATATGGGAAAATTTAAAAAAGAAACATTCAAAAAAATAGATCAGGAATTACATAGAGAAGAAAAGCAAAGAAACTTTCCTAAGTGGGTACTTGTATCTGTAGCTTCGATTATGATAATTGGAGTGAGTCTAGCTTTTGGTGGTTCGCATATTGCAGATGCTGCACAATCTTTGATTAGTCAGCTATTTGGATCGAAAGAGAATTTAATGCAGACTTATCCTGAAGAAAGTCAAGGAGAAATAGATTTCTTTGAACGCCACATGCAAATAGCGAAAGAAAATTTAACCAACGAAGAGTTCAAAAAGTATAGTCAATTGTATATAGAACAGGCTGAGACGTGGAAAAAGATAAATAAAGAAAATCGACAGCCAGATAGCAAGGAAGCCAATAGACTACATGAAATCAAAGAATTACAAAGCACATACGAAAAGGAATTTGCCCTAAAGGAAGCACAAAGTTTCGCAAGTTTTCCTATTATAAAACCGTCTTATATTCCAGATGGATATGAACAAGTGGATGAAAGCTTAACTATTCAAAAAGAAGGGGAAGAATCAGTTGTTTCGTTAGATTACAGTGACGGGAAATCTGAATTTTCAACCATACAGCTAAAAATAAATCAATCAGTTGATTTAGAATGGGAAGAGGGTGGCTTTTTTGATCAAGCAAAACCCTATTCATTACATGGCATTCAGTTTGATTATGCTCCGCCAAGTGAAGAATGGGCATGGGTTGGGATGAGGATAACTGTACCTAACAAAGGATATAGAATCATCTTAACTGCAGATGCAATGTCTAAAGAAGAGATGGAAAAAGTATTGCTGTCAATGATTAGAAATTAAGGGGGTATTGTGTAAAAGACTCCATTTTTTATGAATGATTCAAAGGTGAATCTTTTAGATGAATAGGATAGGGTTCACTTGGGAACTGCCAAATCCAAATTTTTAAATAAATTCGAATGCAAAAACGCAAGTCAATCACATTCTTGTGTTTTTGCCTATTTACTTTCTAATTGTTTCGAATTGCGAATTCCTAATTGTTTTCAAGATTTTTTTACTGTGGATTGCTTCCATTTTGATAATCATGGTATCTTTTTATCTACTATGCAATATGTTCATTTAATACATTTGCAGTTCTTAATAAACATTCACAGTTCCGTCATAAATCATCGACCTGAAATTTTTGCTACACGCTATAATTAATCTGGAAAACATAATCTTTCTGGAGATGATTCTATGATTGCCAATCAACGGAAGTCTATTGCTTGTTACTTGTTAATCTTATTACACATTTTTCTAGGAATAGGTGCTCTTTTTGGTGGAGGTTTATTGATTGTTTATCCTGACGGGTCAATTCTGTCAATGTCAACGGATATTTTGCAAACTAGCCCCTTTGATGATTTTCTGATTCCAGGTCTTATATTATTTTTTGCGTTGGGAATTCTTCCAATGATTACTGCCATTTTTCTTATCTCTGAAAAGTCGTTAAAAATTGCCGAAAAGCTCAGCCTGTATAAAGAATTACATTGGTCATGGAATAGTTCGTTGTACATTGGTTTTACCTTAATTATTTGGATTATAGTCGAAGTGTATATGATTCAAGGAGTTGCTTTTATTCACGTGTTCTATATCTTCCTAGGAATCGCCATTCAGTATATTACTCTACTTCCGTCTGTTAAAGAGCATTACACAAACAATTGTATAAAAAGTCAGTAGCTTAATGTATTTCTAGGCTTTGTTCTAACTGGTTGTTGATTTTACTGTGTTTGAAAAATAAACGAAATAATTCCGGTTAAATTAGAAAATACACACATTTCTGTAAAAATAAAGGAAGTTTTACCGTTTAACGTAGCCAAATCTTTAGATTTTGTCTTATTTTCAATAGTTAATCGGAATATTTTCGTTTATATCTGCTATTTATGCTTCGTCTTTATCCATTTGCCGGAAATTCTCCGCTTATTCGTTCTTGCGTTACAGAAATCAACATTGAAAAATAACAGAGCCTATTTCTAAAAGAAGCTAACAATCAATCCTCCATTTATTTCATTTCTTTTCCATTAAAATAACATAGAAATTTGAAAAGAAAGTATTGCTAAAAACAAATGCCATTACTTTTATTGTTAAAAAGTCAGCTATTAACTAATAAATTCGGATTGTTGATTCCGCTTGTTTTCTCTTTGGAGTGAAACTTAATTGCGTTCTAAAACGTATAAATAGATAACAAATAGAAAGATAGGAGCATGTTCATGGCCGAGCCTATTTTATCACTAATATTAATAATCGTACTGGTTTTTTCGGTAATTATCGTGATAAAGAAGAGAAAAAAAGCAGGTATAACAGGGATTAAAAGTGCTTTAACACATATTTGCTTTTTTCTTATAAGTATATTCAGCTAACTAGCTTATTGGTTCAAGTATACAGGGCTGACTGTTTGGGTAATTAATGGTGTTCTGTTAATAGTGGCATCCTTTATTACAAAATATATGATGAAAGCTTTCCTATCTAACCGTAAAATCGAAACAACTAATTTGAGGTGTTTATGATAATCAATCTACTAGAAACAATCAATCAATTATCAGTAGTATTACTACTACTATGTACCTTTTTCTACTATTGGCATTTAAAAAGGACTAAAAGGCAAAGAAAACTAACAACATTTGAGTTTTGGATGTTTTTCACTATTAAAATAGCCATTTTTGTTGGCGCAAGTAGTTATGTTCTGCTTTTTTTAGATCGAAATTATGGGTAGAAATTCAACAGATAAATGGAGAGTGTGAAAGAACAATCTTAAATAGGGGGATTCTTATGGAAAAGAGCTATAATGTATGGTCATTTTATTTAATACTTGTTTGTTTAGCCTTGGGAGCATACTCCTTGTATTCAAATATTAACAACACTTGGTTGATTGCGCCTCCCAATTATATTTTACTTATCTTTAGTCTAGCTGCTATTATTTTCAGCATTATTGGTTTTAAAGATAAAAGAAATAGGCATACAAAAACAAGAAGTTGGGTAACGGTCATTTTATCTTCCATTTTGTCGATCGCATTTCTACTTGCAACACTGTTTGTAATATTTGCCTCAGGATTTGGAGCAAATAAACATCTGGAAACCGTACAATCTCCTGATGGAACGAACACCATTGATTTTTATCGATATGATGCAGGGGCAACGGGGTCATTTGGAGTAAGAGGAGAATTAAATGGTCCACTATGGTTTAAAAAAAGAATTTACTATCAAGACAATATCGAAAATGTTGAGGTTAAGTGGGAAAACGAAAATACCGTTTCGATTAACAATCATCTGTTAGATTTGAAAAAAGGAGAAAGATACGGGTACTAAATCAATTAGCAAAATGTTTATATAATATTCTTGTATCTTCATCTGAAAGCAGAAATTTTGCAACCATTTCCAAAATCCATTAAGCTGAAAGTAAGATTATCTACATTCTTATATTGGAATAGTATATATAGGGAAGTAAAAATAGGTAGGAGATGGCAAGATGAAGGTAACAATCACAGATGCTGCTGTTGAAAAATTCCGTAGCTATGAAGTTCCTGAAGGTGCAGTTTATCGGTTAAGTACAATCTTTAGTGGTGGGTGCAGCTATGTTTATAATTTCGATTTAGCGGTTGATTTTCCCCATGAGGACGATACAGTCTTTGAGGATAATAGCTTAACGATTTATTTAGATCCATTAACGATTAAGCATATTAATGAGGATTTAAAGTTTGATTATGTACAGGGAAAAGGATTTCGCTTAATTGGCGCAAGTGAAATTTATTCTTTCCATTTGGAAGTAAAGCAAAAAGTGAATAAATGAGAAAAAGAAAAAATCAGGCACTCATGATAAGGTCTGATTTTTCTATTGGTGGAACTTGTTGATATAGATAGCATAGACATTTATTTAAAGGATTGTTCAAGGGAGTTGTCGAACTCTTTAGTTGGAAAATTGTCTTTATATAATGTCGGATTTATCAATTTTGAAGAAAAAAACAAAAAGGAAGTGAATGTTTTGATTAAGTACAAATCCCTCCATCATGTAAGTCTTACAGTAACAGATTTGGAAAAAGCCAAATATTTTTATGAAAAAATACTTTGCTTAAAAGAATTACCACGTCCTGATTTTGATTTTCCAGGTGCCTGGTACCAGATAGAAAATCAGCAGCTTCACTTAATTGTGTATCCACAGTCACAAACAATTCGAAAAAATAAAGCCCTAAATAGCAAAGAAGGACACTTTGCACTTCGAATAGAGAACTACTATGATGCGCTTAAGTGGTTAAAACAGCATAAAGTGGAAATCCTCGAAAAACCATATGGAGTAAGTGGGTTTGCACAAATATTCTGTGCGGATCCAGATGGTAATTTAATTGAACTAAATGTGGATCAGAAGGATTTATAAGAAGAAAGAAAAGCTCGTAATGTAAGTGGACGTTTTGAAACTATATACGAGTATTTATAAGATTATTGTGAATACTATCTTTACAAAAAGGAAAGACCTTGTTACCATATGAATAATTTAAATCGAAAAAATAGGAATGGCAATGACGAGAAGAGTAAATAACCTAATTCTTTGAAAGAGAGCTCCAGTTGCTGAAAAGGGGTAAGAATTACTTATTGAACCAAGACTCTGAGCTTTCACATTGGAACTTATGTTGAAGGGATAGTGTGACAGGTGCTCCTGTTATAGAGCTAGGGTATAAGTAGGTAACTACCGTACCTGAAGAGTTTAATATGGCAACATATTAATAAACTGGGGTGGCACCACGGATATAAAATCTCGTCCTCAAGACTAAATGTCTTGGGGGTGGGATTTTTTTATTGGCAAAATAGTTTTTTTCTATAAAAATGGAGGGATAAAAATGATGGAAGAGAAAGTGGAGTTAGATAATAGCTTGGAAAAAACGGTAGCTGAAGACTTACGAAATGGGGCATATAATCGAACGATTTGCACGAGATTTCCTCCAGAGCCAAATGGATATCTTCATATCGGCAGTGCATATGCCATCCATATGAACTATGCGATTGCGCAAAAATTCAACGGGAATTTTAACTTGCGCTTTGATGATACTAATCCTTTAAAAGAAGATATGGAATATGTGGATTCGATTATTGAAGATATTAATTGGCTAGGCTATTCTCCAGAAGAACGGATTTTTTACGGGTCTGACTATTCCAATGAAATATTTCATGCAGCATTGAATTTGATCAAGAAAGGCAAGGCATATGTTTGTGAATTGTCTCCTGAGCAAATAAAGGAATACCGCGGAACACTTACAGAGCCTGGTAAAAATAGTCCTTATCGAAACAGAACAGTGGAGGAGAATCTCGATCTATTTTGGAGAATGAAAAATGGCGAATTCCCAACAGGATCGCATGTTTTACGAGCAAAAATCGATATGGCTTCACCAAATATGAATTTAAGAGACCCGATTCTTTACAGGATTATTTATGCTAGTCATTATAGAACGGGAAACGAGTGGTGTATTTACCCAATGTATGATTTTGCTCATCCACTTCAAGATGCAATTGAAGGTGTTACCCATTCCTTATGCTCTATCGAATTCAAAGACCACAGACCTTTATATGAGTGGGTATTGACAGAGCTAGAAATAAAGGAAGCACCAAAACAAAGAGAATTTGGACGAGTGAATATAACTGGTGTTGTAACGAGTAAACGTTATTTAAGGGAATTAGTATTAGGGAAGCTGGTAGATGGATGGGATGATCCAAGATTACCAACAATCCGTGGACTTCGGAGAAGAGGCTTTACCCCGGAAAGTATACGTACCTTCGTTGATGAACTTGGCTTTGTAAGAAATCAAAGTACAGCAGACATAGCGATGCTAGAAAGTACACTAAGGAGAGAATTAAAATCAAAAGTAAATACAGTGATGGCAGTATTAAACCCATTAAAGGTGACAATCACCAATTATCCCGAGGACAAGACAGAGCTTTTATCAATGGAAAATAATCCGGAAAATCCGGCATTAGGAAATAGAGAAGTTGTATTTTCAAAAGAGATTTATATCGAAAAAGAGGACTTTATGGAAGTCCCAATAAAAGGGTTTAAACGATTAGCTTTACATGCAGAGGTACGATTAAAAGGGGCGTATTTCATCAAGTGTAATGAGGTGATTAAAGATGAAGCTACAGGTGAAATTATCGAGCTTAGATGTATTTATGATCCAAAGACCAAAAGTGGAACAGGATTTTCTGAGCGGAAAGTAAAAGGAACGATTCATTGGGTTTCCGCTATAAATAGTGAAATAGTGGAGGTAAATCTTTTCGAAAAATTATTTGAAGACGAAACGATTGTGAAAGATGTAGAAAAAACGTGGGAGAAAAAAATGAATCCCAATTCTAAAGTTACACTAAAACATGGCAGAATTGAATCTTGGATGAAGGACGCAAAAATCGAAGAGAGGTTCCAATTTTTGCGACACGGCTATTTTTGTGTAGATAAATATTCAACAGGAGAAAAATTAATTTGTAATCGAATTGTGTCATTGAAGGATTCTTGGAAAGGGAAAAAAGGCTAAAGGTGAAATCGAGTGCAGAGATTTTGTGCTCGATTTTTTACAAATAGCTATTTTAACTTCTTCAAGCGAAGGGATCTAAAGTTGGCTGAATTATTGTAAAATAAACAGAGGCAAAAGGTAATTTATGTTAACATAGATTAAAGCGTGAAAGAACAAGGGAAGATGGGTGTAAAAGTTAGAAATTTAGATGATACATAAAAATAGATAGAGAGAAGGGGATTTCAATGGAATTATTGAGACCATCTGAGCAGTATAGGGAACAGTTAATGGAATATAGGTCAGCATTTTTACATAGAAAAGAACAGCCGTATGGTGGCAGCTCCTTGCAAAATTATACGGACTTTCATGAATGGCTCAATAAAGTAATCAGCCAGGAAAATGGCGATAACCTACCACCAAATCGGGTTCCGGCTACTCAATTTTTAAGCATTAGCAAGGGGAAATTAATAGGGCTTATTAATATTCGCCATCGATTAACGCCAGAATTGTTGATGGAAAGTGGACATATTGGCTATAGCATTCATCCAGATGAGCGCAGGAAAGGATATGCGACAGAGCAGCTGCGACTGAGTTTATTAGAAGCTAGAAAACTGGGCCTAAATAAAGTCTTAGTAACATGTGATAAAGAAAATATCGCCTCTGCTAAAACGATTCAAAAAGTGGGTGGAGTGTTAGAAAATGAGGTGATTTCCGCAGAAGGGAAGGAGATTGTTCAGCGTTATTGGATTGAAATTGGTTAACATTTTATGTAATAGAAAAATTAATGTAGCAAACTATTCTGCAGTCCACTTCACAATGAATTGGACTGCTTTTTTTACAGAATCTTTTTTAGCAGAAAAATGAATATTTATAAGCTTGAAATAATCATCCAACCTGTTTATCAATAAAAAAAGTATAAAATTAAATAAAAATTTATTGTAAAACGATAAATGATGTGGTATCTTTCAATAAGATAATAATTAGGAGAGGTGCTTTTTTTATGAAAAAAGGAACAACATTTTTTTTAAAGATAGCTGTCGTTCTTATTGGAACCCCCGTTCTTGCTTTAGGATTATGGGGAATATATGATTTGGCTAAAAATCCAGCAAATCCAGATTATGCCCATATACTATATCCGATTGTAATAGGGATATATTTATCAGCAATTCCATTTTATATGGCGCTTTATCAGACTTTCAGACTTTTGGGGTATATTGATAGGAATGAAGCTTTCTCGGTAATGTCTGTAAAGGCATTAAGCCATATAAAGAAAGATGCAATCATCATCAGTATCTTATATGTACTAATGATGCCTTTCATTTTTCTCTTAGCACAGTCAGATGATGCTCCAGGTCTTATCTTATTTGGAATGATTCCGATTTTTGCTTCCATCGTAATCGCGGTCTTTGCAGCTGTTCTTCAAAGACTTTTACAACAAGCGATCGATATAAAATCAGAAAATGATTTAACAGTCTGAGGTGAATGAAATGGGAATTATTATTAATATTGATGTGATGTTAGCGAAAAGGAAAATGAGCGTGACCGAACTTTCAGAGAGGGTTGGAATCACGATGGCGAATCTATCTATTTTGAAAAATGGAAAAGCAAAGGCCATTCGCCTTTCAACATTAGAGGGGATTTGCAAGGCTTTAGAATGTCAACCTGGAGAAATTTTAGAATATCGAAGGGATCAAGATAGTGAATAAGCAGAATATCAAAGGATATCTCAAAAAGTATCGTAACGTATTGGAGGACATAGAAATATAAAAAACATTTCGAAAGGAGGGACAATCAATGAAGCTACCTTTTTTCCATAAGAAAGAAGAAGGATCTGTCCTTTATCCGAATGAAAATATACCGGAACATATTGCTATAATAATGGACGGAAACGGACGCTGGGCAAAGAAGAGGGGCATGCCAAGAATTGCTGGTCATAAAGAAGGCGTATCTACTGTCGTAAACATTGTTAAAACAGCAGTGAATTGCAAGGTGAAGATTCTCACCCTATATACGTTTTCTACAGAAAACTGGAAACGTCCAAAAAACGAGATAGAGTTTATATTGAGGCTTCCTAAGGAGTTTCTATCTATTTATCTACCAGATTTGATAGCTAATAATGTCCGCATTGAGGTAGTTGGAGATATCGAAAAGCTGCCAGTTCATACACGTGAAGCCATTGAGTATGCAATGGAACGTACTCGCAATAATGACGGCCTTTTGATTAATTTTGCGCTTAACTATGGAAGTCGACACGAGATTTTAGATGCGATGAAAGAGATGTTTTCAGATATAAACAATGGAAAACTTTCACTGGACGAATTAGATGAACAGAAGTTTTCAAACTACCTTTATACAGCTGATATGAAAGAACCGGACCTGCTTATTCGAACAGGAGGAGAAATACGTCTGAGTAATTTTCTGCTTTGGCAGCTTGCGTACACGGAGTTCTGGTTTACAGATGTACTGTGGCCAGATTTCTCTGAGAAGGACTTTCTGCAAGCGTTGGAAGAATACGGGAATCGGAAAAGACGGTATGGTGGACTATAAGAGTTTAATAATATATGTTGTAAAAAAAGCAGACCAACTCCAAATTGTACTTTAACAGTTGATTATTGCTATAATAAATCAATATTTAAAGTAGGGGGAGCGTAGGATGGAAGCGAATGTTTTTGAAGAGCTGGCAAAAAGATATGATACAGAAGATAGAATAGAATTGGCGAAAGTGATCGTGAAGGAAGTTAGAGCAGAACTAGAAAACAGTAAATCCCAATCTTTAATAGACTATGGGAGTGGTACTGGGCTCGTTAGTTTAGAATTAACTGATTTGGTAGATTCCATTTTGTTGGTAGATTCGTCGGAACAAATGCTAGAGGTTGCGAAAGGGAAAATAGTGCAAAAAGGTATTACGAACGCAAGCGTACTTTATTCCGATTTTACGAAAAAAACTACTGAACTTAAATCGGACATTATTTTCATGTCACTAGTTCTTCTTCATATACCGGATACGAAAAAAATCTTGCAGGAATTGTTCCATATCTTAAACGATAGCGGAAAGCTAATTATTGTTGATTTTGACAAGAACGAGAACATCAGTCATCCGAAGGTTCATAACGGTTTTTCACATGAAGAATTGAAAGAAATATTATCCGAAGCTGGTTTTAAGTCATCAAAAATGAAGACATTTTATCATGGTAATCGTATATTTATGAATCAGGATGCTTCGATGTTTATTTCCTGCAGTATAAAGTGATTTAGCACTATTCCTGTTCCGGTTCGTGATAATCGAACTGATTTGTCACGAACTCAATTGTTGCAAAATGGGAAGAATAATTTATGCAATGATCTTATTTAATTTTCCATTGTAGAAGGGCTTTCTTGTTGACAAATATAAAAATTTGGAATATCTTATATTTAGCTTAATACTTAGTTATAAGTTAATTTTCTTTGTTTCAAGATTAAGACTTTAGCATTCTTTTAATGCTTACATTGACTGAATGAAAAAGTAACTTAATAGAAAAAGGAAAAGTGATTTTATAAATAAGTAGCCAATTAATAATGGAATATTTTTTTATGAAAGTTAATTTACATATAAAACCTATAAAGGGTAGCTCTTCAAAAAATGCGCTGCAATTAGTTGAAGAGAAGCCGACAATTTTTTGTTTCCTATGATTAAAATCATGGTGAAGCATAAAGATTGTCGGCTTTTTTATTGGAAAAAAATGTTTGTTATACTCTTGCAGTTTATAAATGTCCGAATGATTCAACTAACCATCAGTGGGAAAAAGCCGTACTGATGGAAGTTTCACTTTATTAATAAGAATGTATGGAATTTTTGAGATTAAAGGGGTTTTCTAAGTAAGTTAGTTAAAGGAGAATTTCAACATGTTTGTTTCGCTGAGTTTGCCATTATTACTAGTATTGTTTTTTATGATGATTATTGTTTCTATGCTAAGTGGATTATTACTTCTGCATCCAAGAATGCCATTGAGCTATGTGAAAATACATAGTTGGATTGTGTCTTTTCCGCCTTTGGTTTCTTTAGTAGCACTTGTAAAAACGAATGGAAGAGAAAATATTGGTCCTTTGCAGTTGGATTCCTTGGCTTGGTTAATGACCTTTTTTGTTCTTGCCATTGGATTAATTGTGCAACGTTTCTCTATACGTTACTTAATGGGGGATCATTCTTATCGAAAATATTTTCCACTCTTTACGTTCACAACAGCTTCTGCATCTATTGCCTGGTTAAGTGCTGATCTGCGCTTGATGGTTCTATTCTGGGGGGCAACTCTTGCTGGATTAACCTTGCTTATAAGATTAAACAGTGGATGGAAAGTAGCGAATGAAGCATCTAAGATTTCTAGTCGCAACTTTATATTTGGCTGGTTGGCCTTATTATTGGCGGTCCTTTGGCTATTTCAAGGCACTGGTTATTGGAAATTATCGTCTGTATTATCCAGTGAAAATATAGCACTGCTTTCAACTGGGGAGAGAACAGGGATAAACTTATTGATTGTCCTAGCGGTCATTATTCCAGCAGCTCAATGGCCTTTTCAAAGATGGTTAGTAGAGTCTGTTGTTGCGCCTACTCCTGTTTCTGCGATAATGCATGCAGGGATTGTGAATGCAGGTGGGATTATGCTAGCTCGTTTTTCTCCACTCTTTAATGGAGATATGGCTTCTATTATCTTGCTTGTTATAGCAGGGATATCTGTCTTGATTGGTTCTGGAATTAGTTTAGTACAAGTGGACTATAAGCGTCAGTTAGTAGGATCCACGATTGGACAAATGGGCTTTATGCTCATCCAATGTGCGTTAGGTGCTTATATTGCTGCCATTATTCATCTTATTCTGCATGGTTTGTTTAAAGCAACGCTCTTTTTACAATCAGGTTCAGCGGTGCGTCGTTTCGAAATATCTAATCAAAGTAATAAACAGACATCCTTTTTTTGGACAATAACGGGGTGGATTTTAGGCTTCGCTGTTGGATGGGTCTTTTGGCTCCAGTCACCAGGAGAGGGATATCAATTTATTAGTGCGTTAATCTTAGGGTGGTCCTTGTCTATTTCTTGGAGACAGCTAGTAGCTTTTGGAGAGGGGAGCATTGGTCGAATTACAGGGTTATTAATGGTAGGAGGTACGGCTGCTATTTATTTCGCTATTCATCATTTTTTCTATGATTTCCTGCAGTCTACTGTTTCCCAAGGGAATCAACCTCCAATTGCTGCAGTCATCATTATTGCTTTTCTTTTATTAGTTGGCAGTGCAATAGGAGCATTTACAGCACGTAATCGTTCGTCTATTTTCTTTACGGTACTTTATCTTTGGTTAGTGAGATTAGGGGAAGCAAAGCCCAAATCTGTAGAGAGCCATCCGAGCTATTTAAAACAACAATTACCATAAGGAGGTAATTAGTGATGAGTGTTACATCTGTATTAACAAAAGAAAGATCTAATAAGAAAGATATAAAGAAAGAAAATACTAAAAGAGATATTAGTATTTTTGTTGAATCTGCTAGTAAAGTAATTGCACCACTTTGGCCGATTTCTACCTTTGCAGCACGTCATCCTTGGATGGGGCTTGAAAAGCAAACTTTTGATCAAGTGGCGGATCGGTTAAAGAATACTCGTGATGTGGATATTTATCCAAGTGCTTCTATGATTCTTTCAGCAAAAAATAAGGGGGAGATTAATGAAACATTTGTGAAGCAAGGACTGCAGCGATGGCTTGATTCAAATTTACAGACGTTTAATATCCCTCGAGATGTCGCAGAGCGCTTTTGCCATGCAGCACTGAAGTTGGAACCAATCCCATCTAATCTATTATCATCGATAGAACTCAAGAAAAAAGTGGAGGAACTTAGGAAACAGAATGCCGATTCTATCAATCATTCTTCCATGCAACCAATCAGTTCCCAAATAGAGAATCAAGATGGGGAAAAGTTAATCAATATTCTCGATTACCATATAATCAAGTGGTGTAAATTATATCTCGATGACTCTCAGGCAGGTTGGGAAATGCCTCATCGCGAGGATGGTTTCTATCGTTCTTGGCATCGTCTTGTTTGCTATGATCCAGCACTATCTAAATCACAGCGTGAAAGCTTAAAAAGTTGGGCAGAAGAGGCTGATAGTGCTTTGGAAAATGCATTAAAAGCACTGAATATTTCTGACGCAGAAATCCAAACATATCTGGAAGCGCATTTGCTGTCCTTACCAGGTTGGGCAGGAATGATGCTTTGGCGTTCTAAACAGTCGAATGAGGAGAATAATCTGCTAACTGAATATTTAGCAGTACGAATCTCCTTAGAATGGGCTCTAATACATCCCTATTTACCTTTTAGGAATAATCAATTGGAGAAAAGGGAGTCCATTCCTTCTCTCTTAGCAGCTTGGATTCATTGGGGAAGCCTTTCGCTAGAGGAATGGACACATATGTCAGGTGCTAAACAGCAGGAATATTTGTTATTTGCGGCAAAATTTGATGGGAAGCTTTGCAGAAAACTGTGGCTGGAATCTTGGGAACAAACCCATGCTGAGCAGTTAAGGCAAAAGATTATCTCCAATCAATCTAGTAACAGCGAGAAGGAAACAACATTAGCGCAATTTGTATTTTGTATTGACGTACGCTCAGAACCATTTCGTCGTCAATTGGAAAAAGAAGGACCATTTGAAACGATTGGCATGGCTGGTTTTTTTGGAATACCAATTGCAACGAATGAATTGGGGAGCGCGCACAGTCATCCATCCTTGCCAATTATGAATAAGCCTTTGCATAAAATTATGGAGAGTACAGAGGAGAATGAATTAATTTCTTTTCAACAACGTAAGCAGGCAGTTCATTCCTTAAGTTATACTTTTAAAACAATGAAACAGAACTTACTTGCAAACCTACTTTTACCGGAATTAAGTGGTCCCTGGCTTAGTCTTCAAATGGTAGCACGCAGTTTTGTGCCAAAAAGTGCAGATCGTTTGATAAATAATCTTCGTAAAAATTGGTTGCGTAAACCGAAGACAAACTTGGTGCTTCATCATGTTCATCAAACAGAGGAAGGAATACCGATAGGATTTTCGGAGAGCGATAAAGTGAACTATGCCCGACAAGCTCTAAAAATGATGGGAATAACAGACAATTTCAGCCCATTAGTTGTGATATGTGGACATGGAAGTCAAAGTATTAATAACCCTTATGCGTCTTCACTTGACTGTGGTGCCTGTGGCGGGGCATCAGGTGGATTCAATGCTAGGGTTTTAGCGACTTTATGTAACCTTCCTGAAGTAAGGAAAGAACTTTCTTTCGAAGGAATTGCTATTCCTGCTGAAACTGTCTTTGTAGCGGCTGAGCACAATACAACGGTGGATGAATTAGAGTGGATTTATGTACCAGAGCTTTCCAAATCAGCACAAGTTGCCTTTGAGCGTATCGAAGTCATTTTGCCAAGAGTAAGCCATCAGGCGAATGCAGAACGTCTTACGAAATTACCTCATTTCCAATCGAAACATAAAAAGCCAAAGTCTGCGGCCTATCAACTAGCAGAAGATTGGAGCGTGATCCGTCCGGAATGGGGGTTAGCTGGCAATGCGGCTTTTATTATCGGGCAACGTGCGTTAACGGAAGGTTCCGACTTAGAAGGCAGAGTCTTTCTTCATAATTATAATTGGCAGAAGGATGGCAATGGGGAACTTTTAGATACGATTATTTCCGGTCCAGGAACCGTTGCTCAATGGATAAATCTAGAATATTACGCATCAACGGTAGCTCCACATTATTATGGTAGTGGTAATAAGGCAACCCAAACTGTTACAGCAGGTATTGGTGTTATGCAAGGAAATGCAAGTGACTTATTAACTGGCCTTCCTTGGCAATCTGTTATGCAATCAGACAATGAAGCATATCATTCTCCAATTCGTCTGCTGATTGTCATTCAGGCACCTAAAGAATATGTGGAGAGATTATTAAAAAATAATGCGGCATTTCAACAAAAAGTAAAAAATGGTTGGCTCCGACTAGCGAGTGTCAGTCCAGAAGGTCATTGGGAAAACTGGTAGCAGTTGGTTTTTATAACAAAGGAGTGTACGATATGAATTTAGAAAAGACGAAAAAAGTGTTATTTCTGATGGATGTTAGAGAAGGCTTGGAGTCTATTTTAAAAGAAGAAACGAATATTCAACCAGAAAATATGCTGACTATCCAATGCTTTGGACCTGTTATTTCCAATCCTTTTGGGGATATTATGAGATCGATTATTCTTGCTATTTATCAGGAAGAAGTAGAAGAGATTTTTGTTGTAGGAACAAGAGACGAAGGAAATAGTGCTATTTCTATAGAAAATCAATCTATTGCCAAAATCCAAACATTGGATTATCTTTTTCAAAATAGCATGCCTGAATTTTCCGGTGAAACAATTAATGAATGGCTAAATGGTAAACAAAATACTGGTGACAATATCAAAAATTGTGTTAATATGATTTGTCACCATCCATTAGTGCCTGCAAATGTTAAAGTCCGAGGTTTAATGATTAATAATCAGCATGGAAAGTCTTCCATTGTGGAGATTGCTGCAAATAAAACTGCTTAAAAATGATAAATCACGTTATTTGTTATTGAGTCACCAATTGGATTGGTATATATTCATATATATTACAGAGATTTTTTAAATGAAGTGCTTTTCGATGATTTGCTTCTATAAGAGGTGTATCATCTTAAAAGGAAAAACAGATAGAAAACTAGTATTTATTGTTCAATAGGGGATGCATAATAAATGAAAATATCAAAAGGCTCTTGTGAAGCCGAGATAAGTAAGGCAATTACTCAATGGGAAAAGGACTTTCTTGGTCGTGGATCTTTATCTGTCAAAACAGATATATTACGGGATATGATAATAGTGAGTTTACAAGGTATTTTAACTCCAGCTGAATATACGGTGTGTGAAACAAAAGAAGGACTATTAACCATTAAGAAAACTCGTTCCGAATTAGTGGAATCAGGAGTAGAAGAACTAAAACAATGTATTTTAACCATTACTGGTGAAGAAGTAAAAAGTTTTCATACCGATTTAAGTTCTCGTACAGGTGAACGGGTGATGGTATTTAAATTATTTAATAATGTGGAAAATCATTTTATGTAATGGGTCAGGCAAGGCATATAGAGGATTATTGTATTTTTTAGACAGATAAAAGATTTAGATGAAGAGAACAAGGTTGAGACATAAGTATTCCAGCCATAGATAATAGGCTGTTTCAGTAAAGTGGTGGTATTAGCCGCAGCCTGAATACACTTCGCTTTCCATGGGGCGAGCGGTGAGCCTCCTCAGCTTTCGCCTCCGGGGTCTCACCTTTCTCGCAGCTCCCATAGGAGTCTACGTGTATTCAGGCTGCTCCGTTTTTCTTATTAATATAGTTTGTCCCGACCTTATTTTTTGGGGTAATGGGGAACTTGTTCATTTCTCCGATATAATAAATAAAACACCAACAAGAATTAGGATGGAGCCAATCCAAAAGGTTAATCCGATATTTTCTCCAAGAATAATCCATCCAAGTACTGCTCCGACCACAGGCTGGAAGAAGAAAAAGATTCCTCCATGAGGCGTTAAGCATTTGTAGCCCACGATTCCAAAGGAGAAATCCTCCGGCTGTTGAAACAATTCCTAAATATAATAGACCTCCAAAAATAGAAGGGTGTCCCCATTCAGAAATATTGATTCCTTGTAGCCTTGGCATAACAAAAGGTGTCAACACGATTAAAGCGACCGCGATAGAATAAGTAGTGACAACAATTTGTGAATAGTCACTTGGCAAAAGCTTTACAAGTACAGACATAAACGCCCACGTTAATGCGGCGGTTAAAAGTGCTATCCCACCTAATTTGCTTGTTAAATCAAGATTACCGATTCCGACAATAAGAAAAACGCCAATTGTAGCGAGAGAAACGGAAAGACCCTTTTTCATTGTCAAACGTTCTTTAAGCAGCAATCGTGCAAAAATAACCATAAATGCAGGGGTGGATGAAGTGATAATCGCACCCATTTGAGCTGTGGACAACATGGTACCTGTTTCTTGCGCCACAATAGAAATGGCATTTCCAATAATGCCAATTCCTATGATAATAAGGAAATAACGTTTTTCCATTCGCCATTTTTGCCGAGTTACAAACCCTATGATAACTAAAGCGACAATTGCGATTAGATAACGAATCCATACAAGTTCAAGTGGAGGAATGACCGCAACAACCACTTTCACAACAACGTACATACCACCCCAAATACTGGAAGCTAAGGTTAAATAAATAGATCCTAATATACTTTTTTTCATTTTTATCCTCCGTTTTTTTAGTAGGTCTAAAAGCCCCTAACGGAGAGATGCAGTCACCTTTCTCATTAAGAGCAGAAAGATGCTACTGGTACATCATTTTCAAATAACGGAGTCCAATACATTCAATTCACCTCTTTGTTGGAAAAATATTTCTTTCATTATAGCAGATTCTGAACATTCTTTGTTTTTAAATTTCAAGATATTAGAAACTGTGTTAAATTATTCATAATTTAGAACGAACGACGATATTTAAAGAACAAAGGAGGATATTGTTGTCTAAGGAACAATGAGAAAAGCTATTATAAATGAAACCAATTTGTTCCATATACGTATGAATAAATATAGGGAAAATTAGTACCAAATGGTATTATCTACGGAAATTTTTTTTTAGATGAATGGGAGGAGAAAATGAAAAAAGTTCCAATCTTCATAGCGGTTGGCGTATTTTTATTTATGTCAGGAATATATTTATCCACGAAATGGGTTATCGTCGGAACAGCGCTTTCCATTATTGGAGGATACATGGTGGGAGGAAGCTCATACTTCTTGATTCACACAAAAAATAAGCAGACTCCTAAGTAAGTGGAAGATAAGAAACGGGAGAATCATTAGAAGAAGCCGTTATTCGGGAAGTAGAAGAGGAAACAGGCTTGATTATAAAACCAGGTAAAATAGTCGCGATTAATGAAGGGAAGTTTTTAAAAAGAAATAATCACGCTATCTTTTTTACGTTTGAAGGAGAAATTGTTGGTGGGATGGAAGGAATTAGAATGCCAGGGGAAATACTGCAGCTTCAGTGGTTCCATATAGAAGAAGCGGATAAATTGGTTTCTTATTATGCAGATGGTATTAGTGAACTTTTGCTGGGAAAGGTGCCTTATTATAATCAAGGTACGATATAAGTTTACAAGAAATACATATAGAATTAATAAAAGCTTTGCACTTTCCTCATTACACCTTTGGTAATATGGGTATATAACAATGAATAGTTCAGGAGAGTGCAAATGAGAAAAGTAATGTTATTGATCAAGCTATTATTTTCAATGCCTAAAACACTATATTTTAACTTTAAAGCGTTTCCGTTTAAACAAGCAATAAAACTACCTATCTTAATTTCTTATAATACAAAAATTGCGGATGTTAGTAAGGGTACCTGTGTGATCAATGGTAAAATAACGCGATTTATGATTAAAGTTAATTTTACAAATGGGTCAGATGGAGTCAATCAATCATTAAAGAACAGCGGATTTATTTGCGTAAAAAAAGAAGGAAAATTAATTTTCAATGGGAAAGCTAATTTTGCGAGCGGAGTTTCCATTCGAGTGGACAAGGGGACTTTAGTCTTCGGGGAAAACTTTGACTGTAATCGAAACTGCTTTTTTGCATGCCGCGAAAGGATTGAAATAGGCGATAATGTCTTATTTGGATGGAGTGTTAGTGTAAGAGATTCCAATGGACATACGATTTATAATATCTTGGATAATAGCAAAGACAAAAACACAGAGCCTGTCACAATAGGTAATCATATTTGGGTAGGAGCAAATGTAGATATCCTAAAAGGCACCGAAATAGCAGATGATTGCATCGTCGGCTATAATAGCTGTGTGACGAAAAAATTCATAGAGAAGAATTGCACAATAGCAGGGTATCCAGCTAAAATTGTGAGAGAAAATGTAGGGTGGGCTAGATAATACATATCAGGTTAGAATTATATAGTTTAAGCATAAAGAGGTGATCATCTTTGATCGCTTTTTTTGTAGATTAGTGGTGGAATAGTCTGATAATTGCGTTATTATTGGTGGGAATAGTCCACTATTGATGGGGAGTAAAGGAATAGTTAAATACCAAGGGGGATTTTAATAATGGCCGTTGGAAACAAGGAGAATAGGATTGAATTTAAGCGAATCCTTGATGATGGAATGATGGAAGAAGTGAAAAAACTTTTTTTAGAATATGCTCATTCTCTAAATATAGACCTTGATTTCCAAGGTTTTGATACAGAACTAAATACATTGCCAGGAAAGTATGCACCCCCTGAGGGAATAATAATTGTCGCAATGGTTAATGAGAAGGGTGCAGGATGTGTGGCACTTCGCAATATTAAGGACGGTATAGCTGAAATGAAAAGATTATATGTTCGTGATGAATTTAAGGGATATAGAATTGGAAAAGGTCTTATTGAAGTGATTATTGATGAAGCTAAACGGCTGAAATATGAATATATAAGATTAGATACCCTTTCAACGATGAAGAAAGCACAAAGTTTATATGAATCAATGGGATTTTATGATATTGAGCCATATGTATATATTCCGATTAAAGAGGCGAGATTTATGGAATTAGATTTAAAATCTTATTAAATTATAGGTATCATGAAATGTTGTAAAAGAAGATATATATTTTAATACTGGATAGGCTATAGGGGAAATTCAGGTAATCGATAGAAGGAAGCAAACTACCGAGGTGGCACTCGGTTTATTTATTGGAAAAGGCTTTACTATAATTGATAATTGAACTGTGTTTGAAAAATAAACGGAATAATTCCGATTAAATTGAGAAATACACATATTTTCTTAAAAATAAAGGAGGTCTTTCCGTTTATCGTAGCCATATCTTTGGATTTTGTCTTATTTTCAACAGTTAATCGGAATATCTCCGTTTATATCCGCTAGTTATGCTCATTCTTGTACATTAGCCGGATATTCTCCGCTTATTGCTTATTTGTTCTCATGCTACTAGAAAATCAACATGGAATAATAACAGAGCCATGGAAAAAATAAAAAAGCTTCGGCCAAATTACAACTTAAGTCGTCTAATAGATAGAAGTAAGAAAGTAGGTGAGTCCCATAAGTACCGAAATGGAGCAACAAATGGAAAAAGAAACAGCCTTTTTAAAGCTTTTTCAACAATATGAGCATGATATTTATCGAATGGCTTATGTTTATGTCAAAAATAAAGAAGATGCACTAGATATTGTACAAGAAACAGCCTTTCGTTCTTTTCAAAAATTTAGTAGTGTGAAGGACTTTACCTTATTTAAAACGTGGGTAATAAGAATTGCTATTAACTGTGCCATTGATTTATTAAGAAAAAACAAGAAATTGGTCTATTTACAGGTGGAAGGAATAATAGAATCTCCAAGTTCTAAAAAGGAAGATATTCCACTATCCATTTCCTTGCAAGATTTATTGGATATATTGAATGAAGAGGAAAAGACAGTAGTGTTGCTGAAGTTCTACCAAGGCTACACATTTCATCAGATTTCCGACCTTCTAAATTCGCCATTAAGCACAGTCAAGTCAGTATTATATCGAGCACTTGAGAAACTGCGGAAAAAAGTAAGGAGGGAAGATATGTATGGATAATAAAATCAGAAAAGAATTAGATAAGATTGAAATACCTGAGGATTTACATAATAGAGTCATTTTAGGGATGCAAAAAGCAAAGAAAGAAAATTCAAACCCTGGTCTAAATAACTCATCAAGTAATAAAAAAACTTGGTCAAAGCGTAAGAAAAGGATTGTGTCTTGGGGTACGGTAGCTGTTTTAATGATTATATTTTTCAGTTCTGCTCTTGTTTCCCCAACGATGGCAAAAGTAATTTCTTCTATCCCTTATTTAGGGTCTGTTTTTCAATCGAAATCGATTATGACAGTCATTTATGAGGAATTAGTAGATAAAGGGTATGAAATTGAAGGGATAGGAATTGGATATGATCCTCAAAAAAAGATTATGATAACTATTAAAGGTTCGGATTATTATAAAGAAGTGAAAAATGAAGTGAAAAAGATTGCTGTAAACAAACTGAACGAAAAAGGGTATGATGCTTATACAGTGAAGGTAGATGAATTTAAAGAACGAACAGATTATGTTCTTAATGAAGAGGAAAATGCAGAAAAGCAATTACTAGAGCAAAAAGTAGAAGAAAAAATGATGCAATTAGATTATAAATTTGATATGGTCCAGGTTGATCCTACGGAAAACGCTATTTTTATCAATATTGTCGGGGATAAAAAATATTTCCAATCTATTGAGAAAAAGGTGGAAAAGGCTGGACTAGAGGTGACAAATGCAAATCATTATAAAGATTACCGGATTATTCCGACGAATACAAGGGTTGAATTCAGAGTTGCTGATAATATGGCACCCGTCAAATCAGCCATTGCAGAAGGTCTATTATCCAAAAAAGAATACAAGGTAACAGGTGTAAGCTATAAAAGGGTACCATTGACATTCATTATTAGTACGTCGGAGTTAAGTTCCAATCCTGCCGCTAAACAACTCGGAGCTGAAATTGAAGGAGTAATAGTAGAGTTCTTGGAATCCGATGAGATAGCGGACATACTTGCTAATGAAGAGTATAGCATTATTGTAAACAGTAAAGATAATAAGAAAATAAACTAAAAATATTAGGACAAAACTAAATTGCCAATCTGTAAAGACGAACAATCTTTAATTTAGTTTTTAAATATAGTCAAGTGTAAAAACTAATATTGAAATAGAAAAAAATTAATTAATAGGAAAAACAGAGCAGCCTGAATACACGTAGACTCCTATGGGAGCTGCGAGAAAGGTGAGACCCCGGAGGCGAAGCTGAGGAGGCTCACCGCTCGCCCCATGGAAAGCGAAGTGTATTCAGGCTGCGGGCAATACCACCGAATTTACTGAAACAGCCTTTTACAAAATTAACAACAAATGCGAATAATCATATGTAACTTTCGTGTGATTATTCGTTTTTATCTATAACTGGAATACTTATGTCCCAGCCTTCCTTTAATCCGTCATATACTCATTCACTAATACATAACATCTTTCTTTTGTTGATTCGTATAAAGAGATATATAATGCGACATATTCAAAGGTGCCTCCATTATATTTTAGTCTTTCTTCCTCCGCTTTTGCTTCTTTTTGATCAATCCATTTCAGCTGTTTAGTTTGTAAATCCTGCATCGTCTCTGATGACAAGTCTTTTTTTAATGTTGCATAAATAGCATTCAGTGCTTCGTCATACTTTTCATAAGAAATCCCGTAGTAATTTTTCATTGCGTTTGTAGCACCTGAATCGGAACCCTCTTTATCTGGTAATGTATCCAGCTCTTTCTGGAGATTATCTAATCTTTCTAGAAAAACTTGTTTGTTTCCCGCAATCTTATCTGGCAATGCATCAAGCTCTTTTTGAATAGAAGCTAAGCTTTCTTGCCTTTTTTCCTCTATATTATTCTCTAGTTTCGAATCATTATTATTATTAGCGGCTTCATCTGATTCATTTTGATCACTAGGAGTGGGATCCGCAATATTCTCAGATGCATTGTCTGTACTTTCTTCTATATTCTCTGGTTCCGTTTGATTATTGCTTGAGGTAGTTTCATTAGATGAATTACTGCAAGCAGACATTCCCATTAGTAAAATAACCAATAGGATTGCTGCCATACAAGTTTTACATGTCTTCATTTTTACAACTCCGATCTCTTTTTTAAAGATATAAATAGCTTCCTATTTATTCTCCTTTTTTTCATTATTGCAATCTCCAAATTATGGTAAGTTCCTTATTTATTATTCTATCATACTTAAAAAAATGAACCAAATTAGCTTGTTTCTTGACGCAGTACTAATTATGTGACACAATAACTACCGAACGGTCGGTAGTTTATATAAAAGGAGGATTTGAGTGTGAATAAGTATTGGCTAATGGTTTTTAGTGCGGGATTTGTGGAGGTTGCTTGGGTTTCAGGCCTAAAACATGCATCCACTTTTTTAGAATGGACTGGAACCATTCTCGCAATCATTATTAGTTTTTATCTATTAATCTATACAACCAAATATTTGCCTATTGGTACGGTTTACGCAGTGTTTACTGGGTTGGGGACAGCTGGAACAGTGATTGCGGAAATCATTCTGTTTAAGGAACCAATTAATCTAGTGAAAATAGTATTGATTCTCGTTTTACTAATAGGGGTAATTGGCTTAAAAATGGTAACAGATGAAGCGACAAATAAAGAGGAGGCTTAAAACAATGGCATGGCTAGCTTTAATTGCAGCAGGGTGTTGTGAGATAATAGGTGTCATCAATATAAAACGGTTAACGATGAAAAAATGGGATGCGCTCCTTTATTTGACTATTGGTTTTATGTGTAGCTTTGCATTATTAACCTATGCAATGAAAACTATTTCAATGGGAACAGCATATGGCGTGTGGACAGGAATAGGAACAGTAGGATCCGCCATCTTAGGGATGTTTGTATACGGAGAGCCAAAGGATTGGAAAAGAATCTTATTTATTGCAATGATTCTTTGTGCTGCAGTCGGTTTGAAACTAATCTCATAAAGGAGAGACTTTCGTGAAAAAAGAAGAAATAAAAAAAGCGGCAATTAAGTTTTTTTTACAAAATGGATTTGAAGGAGCATCTCTTTCCGAAATTGCAGAAGAAGCGGGCATTAAAAAAGCGTCGATTTATTCCCATTTCAAAGGAAAAGATGACCTTTTTCTCGAAGTATTAAAAGAAGCAAAGGCAGAGGAAATCGAGCGTAAACAGCAATTCTTTGAAAAAGAAGATAGTAGCAATCCAGAAACGTTTCTCTATCATTACTTACTTTACGTAAAAGGAATGTTTCAGGAAAATGAAATGCTGAAATTTTGGCTAAGAATGGGCTTTTTCCCGCCGATGCATTTGTATGATGTCATTCAAACAGAAGTAACAGAAGCAGAGAATTTCCAGGAGCATTTAATTGGCCAAAAGTGTGTGAAATGGATAGAAAAAGGGCAGCTTTCTATAAAAGATGCAAACACTTTCAACTCCGCTTTTACAGGAATAATCATCGCAATCATGGTGGAAATTGTTTATTTTAATTCGGGAAAAAGAGTGGATGATAAATTAGAAGCATTGTGGGAGGTTTTCTGGAAGGGTGTTTCGAGATAAAAAAAGGGGGGAAGGGAATTTTGCAAAAGAATATTATTATATATATTCCGGTGTATACGGAAGAAAATTCTAGCTTCCCAAAGACTGTAATAGGAAACTATAATTATTGGCTTCATGTAGTGGATTACTTTTTACGAAAATCGGATTGTGTTGAAATTCATTGCTGGAATGAAGAAAAGAATATTATAGAAGAAATCAAATCACAGTTTTATCCTGAAATTGAAATACGGAAAGAGGATAATTTAACGATATTTCATGGGAAGACAACAGCTGCATTTTCCCATTATTTATGCAACAGCAAAACAAATAAAGATGGAGAGTTAAAGTGGTTTACGGTGAATTTACTAAAGGAAGAGAGTATTGTATTTCATTCCAGTCATTGGGGAACAGAGATCTTTGTTCCCGATGTTATTGAAAAGGAAATCTCCTTTATCAAAAGTGTAAGCCCAAAAGATGCTCAAATGGAAATATATTAATTAGAATAGTAGTTAAGCCTCACCAAATCCCATTGCAAATGCTAATAATGTAAAAATAAGACCTGATGCAACATTTAAAAGGACCCCAAGAATAATATTGCTCCATTTCTTAGACAAGATAGCACATACCATTCCATTTAAAGATAAAATACCAAATAATAAGAAGAAAATGCCTGCATTTTTGGCGCTGAGAAAAAAGGATAATAGAATACAAATACCAACCATAAGTAGGGACACCCATCCATTTTTAGTCATTTGTAGCCCTCCATTATTTTGTAGTAAGTGTATTATACAATATTTCGAAATGGAATGGAGGTTATTTCCAATTTTTTATGAAAGTATTTATAGAAAATCCCCATAGTAAGCTGGCAAATCTTCTTCAACCTCGCATGGCGTTCCGTTTAAATAATTTTTTCCAAATAGTGAAACCGATTAAAGCACCAATCGTATTAAGGATAAAATCATCGATATCGAAGCTTCCTCTTCGTATTAGTAACTGGCTGAATTCAATTAGAAATAAAATAGACAAAAATACAATTGAAAAGACACTGACTTGTTTTGTTCTTTTTATGAAATAAGGGAGATACAAACCCATTGGTAAAAACATAAATAAATTGCCGAAAAGATTTTTAATAGGAATGTCTAAGTTCATATTGCCATGAAAAATAGCTTGTATGTACATACTTATCGTTTTAAAAGGGACGATATTAGAGGAGAACATAATATAATCTATTAAAGTCATTTCTGTCCATCCCGTTCTGTTAAAGAATAATAGAATGGCTAATACGTATAAATAAATAATAAGACTGAGGCTTATGATAATCTTTAAAAATTTTTTCATTCATTTCTCCTGATACATTTTAGTTTAGATAAACTTTTTCGTAAATAAAGGAATTTTCGAAAAATGCAAGATGTCATTTATGGAAATATTATACTATAATTAGAGAGAATAGTGAAAAGTAATGGAAAAGGAGAACTCAAATGTTTAAAAACAGGTTTGTTCTATATGGATTTATTTTTATTATCCTTGTTACTGGTTTCGTTGTTTATCAAAAAGTAACGGATGACACATATAAGGGAATGACTATTATTCCTGAACAAGAGAAAGATATCCCTCTATACGCTGGACTTAAACCAACTGAACACCGTTATATTATGAATGGAAATAGATGGGAGGATATTTATGAATACTACGATCAAGAACTTCCGAAGCACGGATGGAAAGTAGAGGTTAAAGGCTCAGCGCTTGAGGATAATGATTCAGCAAATGATTGGTCTGGATTTTATTCAACTTGGAGGAAAGAAGGATTTGACGGTGAACTGTCTCTATCTGCCTCGTATAATAAGGCAGAAAAGCAAACAGAAGTAATGTTTGATAAGCGGGACATTCTAGATAGTACAGTATGGTTGAAGAAAAAACCAGAGAAGATTCGTATATATCAAAATGACTCTGAACACTATGCTGTAGAAATAACAGATAAAGCAGCCATTAGCGAAATAGTCCAGTTTATAAATAACGAAGCATATGATTCAAAAGAAACGACTATTAGTAGAAAGCATACAAAATTAATGGATTTAGAAAATTTGAAAATAACGGTATATTATGAAAAGGAGAAGACTATTTTTCTTCAATCTGCAAAAGGAATAAAGGAAGCTAAACCAGATCCTAGTTTTATGGCGTTTATATTAGCTAAAGGGAATTGAAGGTTATTTTGATAAATACGAAGGTAGAGAATAATAGCCTTGTAAAGTGAGGAGATGAAAGTTGATGGTCTTTTGGTTTGAGGCTATGGTGGAATTTTAGCGTTTGGTGCCGTTGTTTTTTATTATGCTTCTTTAGGTAGGATGATCACTGCCGAAGAAAAGATAGCTGGCAGATATTTAACGTACGAGATTAATCCATTTACAGGTTCTGCAAAAAGCATAGACGAGAGTACTAAATAAACAAATGAGAGAAGGTTGTTTCTACAGCCTTCTCTTTTATATCTATCGATACAATTCAATCATCTGATAAGCTATATATTCAGAGATAAAATGAACTCCGTTTTTCAAAACTAGGCGATATAGATTCTGAAATTATTAGAACTATTATAGTAATGAACTGAATAATCGAATAAGCAATTAAGTATGAAAGCAAGTCTTTCTCATATGTGTTCTATTTATAACATGAGTTTGAGATGAATGAGAAGTGTATATTCGTGGAAAGAGTAGATTTTTCTATTAAACTTCATTCTATTTCTTTGAGGGGGGATAATTCTAACTTGTTCATATCTATTATAAAATTGTAGGTCAATAAACTATCTAACCCTAGAAGTCCTTTATGATTTTTGGGGAGAATTCCTACATCAACTTCAATGTCCTTTACTATAAACATATCAATTTGAATTTCATCCATTATTTTAGATGAAAAGGCACTGAGCCAACTATGCCATAGGCTTCATAAATTTTCATATAATACCCCTATCTCTTCTAAAATATCTGGGCTAATAACTGTGTGAGATGAGCCTGTATCAATAATAATATCATTCACTTGTAGTATTCTTCCGCGAAAAGTAATAATGAGAGATGTTGTTAGGAGTTGTCCATCAGATGAAATTTGCATTAAATTCGTCTCGCTCTTAATAACGGGTCTTTACGAATATGGACAATACATCTCTCGTTCGATGTATGGTAAACAATGTTGCCTGGTTTTACTTTAAAGAACTCTTTGTTAGCGTTTTCACTTGAAATAGAGAGAATGGGTGCTACTTCATCGATTATTTTTTTTCCATTTTCCTCATGATAGTCGAGTACTGATAGTAATACAAATTGATTAGGAAATAATTCCCTAACTTCTTGCCACTTCATAATAAATCCCTCCTTTTTATCTTATTATAAACGATTAAACTACGAAATTAATACTCAATTATGTTCTTTAAAAACATAGATAAAAAATGAAGTAGGGGAGGTATTGTTTTACTGCCTTCCCTATTTGATTCTAAAGGTCTATCGATACAATTCAATCATTTGATCTGCAATATATTCAGAACTAAAATGAACCCCGTCTTTAAGCCACCACATAATGATTCCCAAGGTAGAGGAAGCAAGTATATCCATTGATAAAACGATTTCCTTACTGTCGGAATTTTCTCTAACACGTTGGAGGACAATCGAATCCTTTAAAATCATTTGTAATTTTTTCTTAAAGCCGTTGTGTTCGAAGAGAACAGCTCAAGTGATGCGTATTATTTCATAACCATTTTAGCTGTTGTGGCATTGATATTAACTTTCTTTGTATCATCAAAAGCAAAGACGAAAGTACAGCCTAAAGAACAAGCTCAACCATTAACTAGAAAACCAACAATGAATAAAGTATGACCATGCTATTAAGGAAATGTCCCAAGTTTATTTACCACTTGGGACAGTTTTTTTTCATCTTACAGGTACTAATCCCTTATTTTAAATCTTTAGCCATCATATTGTATACCATCGGATGTCCATAGAAATCACCGGTATTTTCCTTAACAACCTTAAATCCTTCTTTTTCATAGAATACTATATTCGGATTTCCCTTATAAACCGTTAACGAGAGAGTACTTGGATTCCTGTAATAATTAATTCCTGTGTTTAATAATTGTTTGCCAATTCCTTGTCCTTGGAAACTTGAATGAATATAGATGAACTCTAAGTAGATATCTTTCTTCGATAAGTCGCCTGAAAAAAGGCGTATCCTGTTATTTGTCCTTGTATTCTGCAACTAACGTTAAAGAGGAGTTCAATCGATTATCCATTTCCTCATTAGCAATATTCCATGCTAAACTAGTATTATCAGAATTTTCCATATGGGATTAATCGCATTAGGAATGGGAACAATTTTTAGTCAGATTTAACAAATACATAATAGAACCGGTCAAATTACAAAGAAAGAAACTCTCCATATAAAACAAATAGGGTTAGGTGAAGGTAAATGGATGAATCAAAAAGAAGTAAAAGGAAAAGCTGGACTAAATATTCTATATGGAGTATTGCTCTACTATTACTAATCGGCTTTGGTACATACGGACTATATCTTCATTTTTCCACCGATACAATTGAGGGATCCGTTGTATCGGTAGAGGGAGAGGCAATCGATAAAAGTATTGAAGCAAGTAAAAGTACAGAAAAGGAAGCAGAAGTGGACATTAGCAAAATTGATTATGAATATTGGCATGAGTATCGGGTTATATCGACCATGCACGAAATGACTCATCAAAAAGTACGAGCCGATGAAAAATGGGGAGCGGTTCAAATGACAGATGAGAGAATAGACATGCTATATAACATCGTAAAATATAGCACTTACGAAAATAAAGATACTTTATTGGAAATTTTGTTAAAATGGAAAGCAGGAGATTTTCAGACAGCAGATGAGGATCACAATACCTTGTGGAGGCTCCAAGATGGAACAATCGGGAAAGCAACTGGAATATTGAGTGAAGAAGAGGAGCGAGAGTTTATCGAGAAAACGTTCAAAAATAAAAAAGATGAAGATGAAAATGAATGATTTCAATTTTCTTATGGAGAAAAAAGATTAGTCGCTTTGATGATGGTCCTATCTTAGAAGCACTTTAAATTAAAACGATAGGTTTATAAAAAGTCTAAATACTATTTTACTTTATCAGGTAAATGATTCTTATAGGAAATGACATCATAGTAACCCGTGTTATTTTCCCTACCAGGAATACGAATGACCATTCGAATGAAATTATAAGGTTGATCATGGGCTCCTTCGAAACCGATTACATGTAATGTCACATCATACGAATCTTCTTGTTCGTTAAAAGTAATCGATTCTATTTTTTCATCCATATAAAGCTGGTTATCACCATGCTTCTCCATGATTTCAAGAATAGTTGGTCCGAGAAATCTTAAAAAGGCAGACTCTGTTAATGTAGGCTTTGCATTTGGAGGAAGGTTTTCTGTTATGGTGGTTGCAGCTGTGACAGTATGAAATGATGTGAAAAGTAGTAATAATAAAAAAAGTGTTCTCATAATAAAAATCTCCTAGGGATGTTTTATGATGATTATTATTTGTTCAAAAACGGGATATATACGGATCTGTATGAAGAATGTACGGAGCTTTGATTCCAGCGAAAAAAGCAGTGAAAATTAATTTGTATCAAGCAGTATTAGAGAATAGGAAGGGAAAAGGAGGAAATGGAGTGGATTTCTACTGGTTCGGTCTACAATTCTGGTTGTTAATTGGTATAGGATTCTTATTATTTCCTTTAGGATTATGGCGGAGATCTTGGAAAATTCTTTTAATCAGTGGGATCCTCTTTTTAGTCCCAAGCTTTATTTTATAGGGGCGGAAAATTGGCTCAGATTATTAGTGATTATACCGATACTCCCATTTTTATTTGCCTATCGTGTAAAAAAGAATATGTAACCATGAAATAAATGTCTAATTATTAGCCAAAGATGAATTGTAAATCTAATTTCAGAAGAACCAGACAAGACTAATAAACTGCTCAAAACCTTCTATGAAGCAAGATTGCTTCTGGTATAGCTTGTGTTTATTGCGATGTATGAGTGCATAAAAAGATACCTCCGATAAAGGTATCTTTAGGCAGTCTTTAACTTCTTCGCTAGATATGCAATGCCCATAGCGATTGGAGGTATAAATGCAACAAAATGCTTTAACCACGGAACAGTATAGAAAATAGGTACCATTAAAAATATTAATCCAAAGAACATGGTAAGAATAGACTTTTTATTGCAGCCGATAAGAGTCAATCCCAAGCCTATTACTACAAAAAGAATAAATACTACGATCCACAAGTTCATAACATCACCTCTTACTATATTGTAATCTAAATATTATAAAAATTCACTTCGAATGCAATTAAAGGACGAATTAATTGGAAGGATGGTTACTTGTGAACAAAACGATTTATAAGATGCTAGATTCCTTATTAAGAGAGTCTACTCAGTTTTGGAATGATTTTTATGGTAATCGGGAGAAAGGGATTCCTTTATTAATGAGACATTTTTACAAATTTGATTAAGCATTTTATTTCATTGAATAAATCATGTATAATAAAACTAAATAAATTAAAGTTGGTGATGTTAATGGAGCCTATAAGAATTGAACATGATGACATAAAAAAAGCAATTCAAACTGGTCATTCATACATCCAAGTTGGGAAGAAAAAATTTTTGTTGATGGAAGTAGAAGACGTTGGTAACGATGATTGCTATGAAGTTACTGATCCAGAAGAAGAAAAGCAATTAAGAGCGGCTTTGAATCAAGATAATCCAATACTATCAGATGAAGAAATCAATAGAATGTTAAAGAGCTAAACATGAAAATAGTTTGGAGAAGGTCAGCAATTACTTCATTATTAGCATTAGATCGTTGGAGAGGTAGTATAGAACTGCCACCAATTGCACCCTACTTAAAAGACACCATTCAAAAGTTTTTTGCAAAACAAGATTTATCAATATATATTCCTGGTCGTCATGTTCTCATTCAAAAAATGCCTGTAGACCTACGAATGGTTCTAGTTTCTGTTGGAAAATCAGATCCTTACAAAGTTTTTTACAGAATAACAACAAATGAAATTGAGATTTTTTTAATACGCCACCCTCATCAAAAGTCTTTAGCATGACACATACTTGAAAGCAATTGTTATAAGCTTTGTAAAGAAAAAGAGAAGTGAACGACCAACTTTTCCTATAGCCTCTACCGTCAGTGTGTTGTTGTCAATTAAATATTATATTCATTGAGAACCAGCCTTTTGCTTGCGACGGAATAGGTTGGTTTTCTCGTTTTCAAATGTTTAAATATTCCGTGAACCATTTCAGAGAAACAAGATTTTCCGGGGAGTCGTGTGACCTATAGTTTATATTACTTCAAAATCAAAAAACCATTGAAGAACATCAAAAGAAACACGAAGTTTAAAATTATCGCAGTAATACATTTGAGAAAAGGTTCTTTAAGTACAATAGCGCCTATACCAAGAAGTATTCCAATAAAGGAGACAATTGGAGTAGCACCGATCATTAGTAAGATTAAGATACCAAACAAATCAGCTAAGAAATGGAAAGTAGAAGCAATGTAGAAACACAGAATTCCTATAATATTTATAGCTACACAAATATAGGACAATTTATTTGCCGGCATGATAAAACCTCTTTGTGTCACATTCTATAACACTTCAATTATTATAAGTGATAATATAATTTATTAATTACTGTAATATTCTTGAAATTATCATTTTATATTTAGAATTATAAAACAATAAACAGGAGAAAGTCGATTGATTTTCCAATTAAATGAAATCGATCATAAGACGATGATAGTATTTTGCTTCAAACAAAGTAGCTTAATAGGAGGAATCATTATGGAATTGTTTTGGTTCGGATTGCTATGCTGGTTATTAGTCAGTGTCTAATGCCTATTACGCATAATTGGTTTTTGGAAGGTATCCTGGAAAGCCTTTATTCATTAGTGGGATACTTCTTTTAATCCCATCACTCTATTTTCTTGGAGCAGAAAATTGGTTGAAAATAGTGGTAGTACTGCCGTTAATTCCGTTTTTGTTTGCATATCGAATGAAAAAGAGGATTTAATGATTGTAAAATATTTGATTTAGTAATAGATAACGAGGTATGACTTTCTGTTGCATTGAGAAAAATGCCTAATAACATTAGATAAATATAATTAGGCTTGAATTATTATCTCGAGGAATTTATTAGATAGCATATCAAGTGACCCGCAAACTTTCTAAACATACTCTCGAAATCCCTTCCACATGACTTTCGTTTACTTTCATAATATGTATCATTATAATTCATCTTTTTTTATACCGTTTGGTTCATCCATATTCCGAAAGTGGGTTGACAGTAGGCTGGTAGCTTTTTGTGTGTTTAATGATGTATCAAAAGAATGATAAGGGTTTTCAAACTTGCTAATGTTAAAGGGAAAAAGATTGGTAGAATCAAATCCAATCTGCGAAAGTCTTTTTAAATAAAAAGAATAATAGCTTTCCTTCTGTTTTGGACCAACGTGTATAATTCCTGTGAAATCCATTTCTATCATTTCGATTATTGCTTTTGCCAAATCATCAATATGAACAAAGGATTTGAACGTGTCGGCAGCAGCATTCGCATATCCATTTGTGTTTATCTCATGAATGATGCGCTGTGTTCTGGTTTCAATCATGTGATTGGCATCTTCGCCATATAGGGGACCAGTACGAATAAGGACATGGTTTGCATGATTTGCAAGGATTAAGTCTTCCCCAAAGTGTTTGGCATTTACATATGTAGATAAAGGAGCTTCACTAGGAAGAAATCCTGGTTGATCTGTTTCAGCATAGTTACCTTTACCATCTACAAAAATGGCGTCTGTTGATAAATATATTAATTTAGTTTCTTTTGAAATGGCAGATAATAAATGGTTGAGACCAACTTCTATAAGATGATTTTCCTTTTCCCCATCCATTAAAGACCAGATAACTACATCTGGATCAATATGATTGACTAGTTGTGTTACCTGATGTTTGTTCCTTATATCTAGTTGTAAAATATTTGTACATGCATTATTGGAGCGAGAAGTGCTGCAAACGTAATAATTAGGATTTAAAGGACGAACCGAAAAATCCAGTGGAACCTAATATCATTATTTTCATAAAGAATACTCCTGTTTCGTATATTTAGAAAAATCTGTTAAAATGATTTTATCATAAAAAATTCATACTAGCATATAAAAGAGAAAGTTTGAGAGGATATGTAAAATGGCAAAAACAACAGGTTGCTTTACGATTGTACTGAATGAAAAAGGACAAATCTTATTGACAAAACGAAAGGATTTTCCGATTTGGGATTTGCCAGGAGGTAAATGGGAAAAGGGAGAGACCTTAGAAGACTGTGCCGTTCGTGAAACAGAAGAGGAAACTGGATACTTTATTCGAATTAAAAGGAAAATCGGGGAGTATTTTCAACCACAATTCGAAGATATGCAATATTTATTCTTGGGAGAATTGAAGGGGGGAATACCAATAGAAGAAGGACCCGAAACAGAAAAAGTCGAATGGTTTAGTCCAAATAATTTACCTTTCCATATGGTACCTAATAGAAGAAAACAAATTAAAAACTTTTTAAAGAATAAAAATCGAATAGTAAAACAATCAATAACAGTGTCTCCTATTCAAATATCCTTATTAAAAAGCTATTTGAAAGTATTTAGGCCATTATTAGAATAGGAAGCAAAGGGATGATACTAGAAAAGTGTTAGCTTTATGAGTTCAGTGGTTTTATTGTTCGTTCTAAGCTGAAATTTGTTCACATACATAAAAAGTAACAAACAGGAGGAGAAACATGAACATTGAATTAACAAGAATTAAAGTGAAAAAAGGGAAATCGGAAAGAGTGGATGAATGGTTAAGTTTCTTAAATGATAATAAGAAAGAGGTTCTTGTCACATTAGAAGGGGAAAAAATGTTTGTCGAGACTATATTTAGAGAAACGCTGAATGGGGAAGAATATCTCTATTGGTATTCGGTACAAGGCGAAGGGGGACAAGAAGTAGAACAATCGGAGCACTGGATTGATAAAAAGCATATTGAGTTTTGGAACGAATGCATAGACGCAACGTTTAAGCCGGTTGATTTAAAGACAGAAGTTGTTATGATACCTCAAAAGGTGAAAGATAGTATGAAGTAAAGGATCTCTTTTTGGAGGTCCTTTATTTCATACTCTGGAGAAAAAAGGTACTTTATGATTTTTTTATCGTATTTGTTATGGAAATAATCATTGCCGACTAGATTTTCATTCGTCTCGATTTGCTTTCTCAATATTGCAGCAAGGAAAACAATAGTATATTCTTGGATTAGGTTATATGGTTCATCAACTTAAACCATTAAACTGATTATTGGAGGTATTTTACTAAATGAATAAACAGGGCCAACTAAATATAATCAAAGAGGATTTTATAAATTGTCAAAAGGTACTATTGGCAATTGGAGATGAAACAAGGCAATCGATCTTGTTAGTGTTAATGGGGACTGATTGTCAAACAGGATTACGCGTCGGAGAAATCACGGAGCAAACACATCTTTCTCGCCCTGCTGTATCCCATCATCTTAAGGTTTTACGAGATGCTGGTGTTATTTTAATGCGTAAAGAAGGGACAAAAAACTTTTATTATATCAATGTACGTTCAGAATTAGGTTTATTACGAACGCTTGTGTCGGATATAGATACATTCATGGAGAACTTTTATTGAATTTAATATAGAGATTATTTGGAGGTATAGAAAATGAGAGCAATGGTTATTGATAGATACGGAAAAGTTCCAATGCGTCTGGCAGAAATGCCGACACCTGAAATTGGGGAATATGAGGTGCTAGCAGAGATTCATGCAGCTAGTATAAATCCTGTTGATTTTAAGATTCGTGATGGGAAAGTGAAATTATTAGTGAAATATAAAATGCCGCTTATCTTAGGAAATGATTTTTCTGGAGTAGTTGCAAAGGTCGGCGCAAAAGTGACTCGCTTTAAAGTTGGTGATGAAATATATGCACGTCCACGAAAAAGTAAAATCGGTACTTTTGCTGAATATATCGCCATTCATGAAGAGGATATCGCGTTAAAACCTAAAAATTTGAGCTTTGAAGAAGCAGCATCAATCCCGCTTGTTGGACTAACCACCTACCAAGCACTTGCAGACATTATGCAATTACAAAAAGGACAAAAAATATTAATTCAAGCAGGTGCTGGGGGTGTAGGTACTTTTGCTATTCAACTGGCAAAAATAATGGGAGCTTTTGTTGCAACGACCGCAAGTGAAGCTGGTGCGAATTTAGTGAAATCTCTTGGCGCAGATGAGATTATAAATTACAAGACAGAAAAATTTGAAGAGAAACTGAAAAACTATGATGCCGTATTTGATACACTTGGGGGCGAGACATTGGAAAAATCATTCGGGGTGTTAAAAAGCGGAGGGAAAATTGTTTCCGTTTCGGGATTACCGAATGCGCGCTTTGGGAGAGAATATGGTTCAGGATTTTTTAAAACAATGTTGTTTTCAGCAGTAAGTCATAAACTTACTGCCCTTGAAAAAAAGCATCATGTCCAATATTCGTTTTTGTTTATGAAGCCAAGTGGTGAGCAATTACGTACCATCGCAAACTATATCGAGGCTGGTAAGATCAAACCTATCATTGATAGAGTTTATCCTTTTGAAAATGCTCAAGAAGCGATGGAATACGCAGAGACAGGAAGAGCGAAAGGGAAAATAATAGTGAAAATTAGATAGTAGTCGCATAGGAATGATGTTCTTGTGATAGTAGAAAATGATGAAGTAAAGGACCTCTATTAGGAGGTCCTTTACTAATATAAACGTTACTGCTGTATGATCTGAATAAGGTTACCACAAGTATCATCAAATACAGCGATTGTGATATCACCCATTTTTGTCGGCTCCATTGTAAAATGAACGCCCTTATCCGATAATCGTTTGTATTCTTCCTGAACATCAGCAACCCCAAACATAGTAGCTGGGATACCCTGTTCAAATAATTTCTTTTGGTAATCGTTGGCGATTGGGTTCTCATTCGGTTCGAGAACAAGCTCGGTACCACCTTGATCTTCGGAAGAAACAACGGTAATCCATCGGAATTTTCCACTAGGTACGTCGTGCTTCTTTACAAAACCTAGTGTTTCAGAATAAAACTTTAGTGCTTTGTCTTGATCTACTACGAATAAACTGGTAACAATGATTTTCATCCTTTTTGGCTCCTTTGATATTTGAGTAGATTTGTACTGTGATAATAATCAAGCTGTAAGCAAATAACTTATACAGTTTCCAAAATTCTTATTCTTAACCTTTTGTCACCGAGATAGTTTCTAAAATTACTCTAACCATCCTTTCAACAAATCTTTAAGTGGTTCATTGTTAAAAAGGAGTACTCGATATTTTCCCTTTCGTTTTGATTGTACAAGTCCTGCATCTTCTAATAAGGAAAGATGTTTCGCTATTCCTTGTCGTGAAATGGTAAGATTATGCTTCATAATGAGACGAGCCGTGAGTTCATATAATGTCATCTCATTCCGTTCGGATAGTTCATCTAGTATCAGTCTCCGATTTGAATCGGCAAGTGCTTTAAATATAGCGTCTTGGTCCCACATATATTGATTATAAGCAACTATTTGGTTGCTTGTCAATAAAGGTAACTAAAAGGTTGCATTATTATACTGTATATTTTACTTAGCCAAACATCAATGATATATTAATAATCGCTTTTTTTGTTAAAACAATGTTAAATTTTTAGAATTTTGAACATAGCTTAACAATTTATTACATGGATGAATGAACTTAGACTGAATAGGAAAATACCTCAAATAAGGTAGGATTATTTATTAGATAATCCTACCTTAAAAAGGAAATTTACTAACTAGCGGAATTTTTATATCTTCCTAGCATATTTTTTACGAAATGAAGTCTTAAACCGATTCCTAAATAAACTAAAACCCCTGTTAAAATAGAGATGATAGAAGTAATTAAAGCGTGGGAATATATCCCTAAATTTTCTGTTAACCATAACTCTGTTAACCATTTTACACCCCAAACAGAAAGAGACATGATGAATACTAACAAGAAAACTTCCTGTAATTGCTTAAATAATGGCAAGAACTTATACTGTAGTGCCTTTTTAATAACGTAAATGTTAGAAAGAATAGAAATGAAAAACCCAAAATAGGTAGCTAGAATAGGGCCGAGTTCCTTTATATATGGGACTAGTACTAAGTTTAAGGCTATTTTTACAATGATCCCTATTAAGATTCCTATAATTAATTTCTTTTGTTCATTAATACCTTGTAAAATGGCTGCTGTTACGGTAAATAAGGCAAAGAATATGGCAGCAAGGGAATACCATTGTAAAATAACTCCTCCTAGTTCAGGATTTTTATTTAATCCAAAAACCATTGTATAAACTGGTTTTCCAAGAATGCATAAACCCATTGCAGCTGGAAGAGTAAAGAACATGATCGCTTGAATGGTTTGCGATATTTTATGTTGAACTTCTTCCATTTTCCCGCCAATAAAAGCAGAGGTAATCCCAGGAATTAAAGACATACTAAACGCTGTGGCTAACGACACAGGCACCAAAACAAGCACTTGAGCTAACCCGATTACGGCATTAATTAGCTCTGCATCTTTATTATTGTAGCCTATAGAATGAAATAAAGTGTTAATCGTATAAATATCAATGTTCTGATATATTGGAATCGCAAGACCGGTAATGACGAAGGGAATTGCATATCCAATCAATTCCTTGAACATAGAATTAATATTAATTTCCTTGTTATTTGGGCTACTATCTATTTCTTTTTTTATTAATTCTCTCCGCTTTAAGAAAACAATTAATAACACGATAAATCCTGCTATACCACCGATAAACGCAGCAATGGTTGCAATTCCTACAGCATTTCTAGTAGAACTGTTAAAAATATGAATTACGGTATATGCGCCAACTAAGATTACAACAATTCTGACTACCTGTTCGATTACGGTACTTAAAGCGGAAGGTCCCATCGATTTGCTTCCTTGAAAATATCCCCTGAAAATACTCATGGAAGGGATAATTAACAAAGCAAAGCTAACGAGCCTAATGACATACTCGGTATCTTCAACGGAATTTCCTCCTGAATCATCATTTCTTACCACTATTTCTGCTAAAATAGGAGCTGAAAAATATAATGCGATAAAGGAGATAAAACCAGTTAGAACCATTAAATACATTCCGTATTTTAAGAGAGTTAATCCGATTTTATAGTTGCCTAACTCATTATATTTTGAAACGAATTTAGAAACGGCAAGGGGAAGGCCTACTGTTGATAAGCTTAACAGGATTGTATACGGACCATAGGCATATCTATATAATGCATATCCTTGTTCACCAACAAGAGCCATAAAGGGAATAATATAAATGAATCCCAAAACCTTGGAGATAAGATGTAAACGAGCATAATATTCCAGATACTCTTTTCCACTTTAATCCGGGAGAAAATCTGAAATAATGTGCTATTTTTTTCACTATATTTCGGAATGTGCAAAATCTTTTTCAACTAATTTCAGCTTAAATTTGGTAAAAGAAAACCCCTAAAAAGGGGCATGAACTGGCATATAATCCTGTCTTTTTATCCGGATTTTATACACCTCGTGAGTGTGGAGAACGAACCTTACTTCACTTTCAAGAGTTATGAACCAATCAAAGTCCTTTTCCAAGGTTGCCTTTAAATATCTGGTTTGGATTCTCAGTTCAAATGACTGGCCTTGCTCTACCCAAAAGGACTGTTGTCCTAACCACGCTCTCCATTCTTGCTGATAATGGTCAAATACTAATATCCCACGCTTCATGACAAGCCATTATCCTCTATAGCTAACCTAACAATTTCCTCATCAATCTGTTCCTTATTAAGCTGAGATCCAAATAATAAACTATTAATCGTTAATGTATTAATAACACGCGGCCAACCCTGAGAACGTAAAGCAATAGCTTCTATAGCGGTTTCTGTAAAGATAGGCATTTTCGATCCTGCTAGCTTCATATGATGATGTATATAATTGGATACTTCCTCTTTCGATAATGGTTGAATCTCATATTTCATAATCATTCTCTGTGATAGTGGCCGATGATGATTTAACGCTAAGCGAGTCTTTAAGTGCGGTAGGCCAGCTAAAACCAGGATAAACGGATTAGTTGAGTCCATTTGAAAGTTAAATAATAGTGCGATATCCTGCAAAAAGGCATCTTTGGCCATATGCATTTCATCTAAAATGAAAACGGGTGTGATCTTCCGTTCCCCAGCCATTCGCTCGATTCCATGTTGAATTTGCCTAAAAAGATCAACTTTACGGAACTTCGGTTCCTCCCCTAAGCCGTATACTAACCCCCGGTAAAAATCCATGACACCACCAGTTGAAAGGGGAAAATAGATTAGATGATATAAAGAAGGGTTTAATGACTCCTTGAAGGACCGCAAGGTAAAGGTTTTGCCTGCGCCTGGATCCCCAATAAGGAGACCCATTCCCTTTGATTTTTGTAAATAATTTAATGCATTTAAAGCCCCTTGATAATCAGTGGAGGGAAACGCATCCGCTGGCCGTATATCCTTCGAAAATGGTGCTTGAGCTAAAGAGTAAAAAGATTTATACATGATCTTGTTCCCCTTTCAATTCAGCTGTTTGAGATAATGAAAATGGAGAGCGAGCCCGTTTTACATGCGCATTATCCTTCATGGATACCGGAACTGCTTCAGCCACTTTCTTATCATTCTCAAAGATATAGACACCTTTTTCGTCTAGCCTCACATCGATGGAATAACCGATAAAACGTGAAGGTACCTCGTAGAGTTGCTTATTTAAGGTTATCGTACTATCAGCCTTTACCTTCCGTTGCTCTCTTTTCAAAAAGATTGTTTCAAGAATAGACAAATCCTCCAAAAATGTTATATCCTTTAGTTGAGAGTGGAACACCTCATGAGGCGTTTTACCCTCTAAAGAGGCATGAACTCTTCGATGATAATTTTCCTCAAGCCATCGCCAAAACCTCTCATTCAGCTCTTCTAATGACTTGGCTGGCTCCGCTTGTAATAATGGATAAAACCGTGTTTGAATCGTTTTAAATAGCCTTTCTATTTTCCCTTTCGCACGGGGATCATACGGCTGCGTATGAGCTAAGGTAATCCCAAGCTGAGCACAAGCATATTGAAGCGTTTCAGATCTATAAATCTTGCCATTATCCGCATAAATGATGGTCGGCTTTCCCCTTCGAATTAAAGCTTCTTTCGTGACTTCTCTTAATCCATCAAACTTCTCTGACGAAAAGAATTGCGCGTACGGCACAAGGCGAGAACAATCGTCAATGTAGGCAATTAAAAAGGTCTTTGTCTTTTTTCCATTGATGGGCACAAATGGCCCATGAGATAAATCGGCCTGCCACAATACGTTCACCTTGTCGTGAGCGAAACGTTTTCTTTCTGGAGTCGCTAAAATTTGCTTTCCTACAAGGTTGTGTTTTTTTAATAATCGAATTATAGTAGAGTAAGATATTTGATTTTTTTGTATCTCTCCACGCTCGATTAGTTGTTCGTAGAAAACACTAACCGGCATATGGGGAGATTTTTTTCGTATTTCAAGAACAAGATCTTGGTCATCAGGGGACAGCCGTCGAGAATTCCCTCTATCCATGCGCTTTTTCGGCTTTAGTGCCTCAAACCCATTTCTTCGATAATGAAGCAGCCACTCTTTCATTGTTTTCTCTGCAATTTTCCTTTCTCCATAATGAGGGACAGAATGAACCTTACCCTCTAATCCTTTTAAATATTCTTTCGGGTCAACTTGTCCATTCAAGAGGGGGGCTATTAAGCCATACCGAAATAAGGCCACTTTTTCACGCTCTTTTTCATTCATGGAATCTTCCTCCTTTTTCATAGAAGGATGACCGGTCATCCATGGTTATTATTCTACTTTTTTCGATATTTTCTGACTATGAAAAAGGTATGTGGGACAAAGAACATTTTTAAATTCACCCAAATATGATAGAATTAATTTGCCATAAAGTATTTTGATAAGTGACCCCGTGACCTTCGTAAGAAGGGTGATTCGCCAAAATCAAGGATCATTTTCATATATTTTGTGGCTTCTCTATTTATATCCTCTGACATGCCACTTTTCTTCCCCAAGCTGATAAAGAAGCTGTGAATCCAATTAATACATTTTAAGTAACGATTAAGATGGAACCTCAATAATTGTCGGCTGCCTTTCGCTTTTTTCCTTTGAAGAATTTTCATCACTCTTTCTATAATTGTATGAATAGTATGTTGAAAATAAGGGATAAGAAAGTCTGGAAGGATAGAGATATTCACTCCACACTGTAAACATCTTAGGCGACAAATTGGGATACGTACGGTTGTCTCATCAGTTATTCCATATCGCCAGTAATAGCCGTTACGATGAAGATTCCCATGGGCATGACATTTGCAGTTTGGACATACATCAAACAAAGGAAATTCATTCTTTTTTCCTCTTTTTTCATACTCCACTAAGCTGATACCAAAATCATGAAATTTGATCATAAAAAAACTCCCCCTTCTAATATGCAAAAAATTTAGCACATTATTCTAGAGAAGTATATAAACAATTCCGGAGGAATTTGAAAATTCCAACGGTATTTGAGAGGATATAAAGTGACTGTTTACAATAAGACTTGCAGCTGTTAAAAAGAAAGTTCCTCTAATAAATTTGTTTTCCACAGAAACACCTCAATTAATGATCACGAACATATGCTATTCTTTTCACTGTTACACACAAGTAATTGTTATATAAAATTATAGAAAAATAGTAAAATGAATATAACAAACTCTTATTGCTATAACTAGCATTATAATCCAGGTGTTGGTAAAAAGGAACTAGACATCTGTAAATCTATTATGATAGGTGGTTAATTTTTGTTCACATCATAAGAAATCGTGGGAATTGTTACAGGACTAGAAAAGATGATAGCTTATTCTATGAGTTAAAAAGTTTCTAGGCTTTTGTTAATAAGTCAACAACCCATGACTGAAGTCACGAGGGTTCTCGGCTAAAGCCTAAATCATTTCATCCTTTTTGATTATAATAGAGGAATTATTGATTTGAGTATAGAAATGAAAGTGTTAGATATAGGAAGTAATGGAGCAGTAGAGTTGAAGCTAGATAGTGGTGATAGGGGGGAATTAAATGAAATATTTTTTTAAGTTAAATGTTGTTAGTACAATATACGCACTTATGGTGTTTGTTCCTCTTGAACTTATATTCAATGTATATAGGATTACCAGAATAACAAATTGGAATATTAGCACGGTAATTATTGTGACCTGTGTAACGCTTATTATTGTAATTATTGGTGTTACAATAATACTCCATTTCTTAACAAAAAAGTGGTTGGATGGACGAAAGGCAAAATTTTGGACAGTTATTCTTTGGGTCCCGTATTTTGTACTGTTTATTTATGTATTCGCATCACTATTTCCAATGACTGATGGAGGAGACTCCCCGAATCCTGTTACTGGTCTTTTGGCGCTAGTAGTTTTGATAGCGTATCCATTTTATATACTCATCCTTAATTTTGTATCTATGACAGGTGAAGACAATAGAATGTAGAGCGGTCTAAAGTAAAATATTGTGGCCAGTTTTACGGGGGAAGTTAGTGGGAGAAGGAATAACTAGAAATTCCTATATATATTATATTGGTGATAAAATACTTTAGAATTGGAGGATGAAAAATGACACATGAATCAAATATTAACGATTATGATAAACGAGTTGAGTCAATTGATGAAAAAATATGTGAATTAATAAGTCAAAGAAAATTAATCTCAAGTGATCCTGGTGACCCAACTTCGCAGCATATTGCTACATGGTCTAAAAAATATAATTTGAATGAAGACTTTTTAAATGATGTTTTTAGCCATTTACCAAGGGAGGATAGGTATAAACCAATAGAAGAACCAAAAGGATTCCTTAAAAATATACCAGTTTTAAAGTCATTTGAAGATAATAATGTATTCTATTCAGTTACATTCATTCGTCAATATGAGAATGCCAGTTTAGTTCACCTGAATATTGATAAGGACATCTCAGAAGAGAAGCCTAGTGATATGCAGCAATTTACATTTATAGAACTTTCAATCGAGGAAAGCAGAATGGAATATGACTGTCGAAACAATCAAGGTGGAGGTTCTGGTGGACATATATCATTCAATTACATTGTGACGCCTCCCTTACCTGAAGATACGGCAAGCATTAAATTAAAGTTTAAGGAATATAATGAGCCTTTCAATAGAAAGCCAACTGGTCTTGAATTTGTTTTTACTTTGGACAAATAGTATCTAGCAGCTAATGGTAGGATATTCATTTTTGAGATGAAAAGGCGAGTACTCTTTAATAGAAGGAATGCTTAATTCAAGTGATATCTCTTTTTATTGTGTTGTCATAGAAAAGTGCGCAGGCGAATTTATTGTGAAGTTACTGATTTAGAGCATGTTATATCAATTATATCTCTAGACTTTATGACCTTGAGACCTACGAATGATTCTGTTTTTTATTGGAAAATTAGATCCTTACAAAGTTCTTTCAGAATATCAATAAATGAAATTATTTGCCGCTAAAAAAGAAGATTTTCATATTCGATTTTTATATAAATGGACCATATTTTTGGAAGTTTCCCCTCAAATAATGAGAGGAAAGATTTCCAATTAATTTATCCAGATTATGAAAGCTTGACGGTTCAGACAATGTGCAAAAGTGAATTGATTCTCGTTCTTACATCATGAACTTCTAGAAATTTTGGATTAATCGTAAATTACATTTTTACCTTGTTCACTTAACTCTTTTAAAGATGTAAGCATATGATTAATTTCTTCGTCAGAATGTCTTTCCCATGAGCCTAATTCAGCTATTATTTTCAAAGGAGATTTAGATCGATAAGAACGTGTTGGGTTTCCTGGAAATCTCTTGTCCGTCACGTTCGGATCATTTTCAAAATCTCCTAATGGTTCAACAATATATATTCGTTCTTTTGAATGAGACCTTGCTAATTCAGCACCCCATTTCGCAGCATTTAATGTTGCAGTAAAATATATATAGTTCGATTTTTTATCTTGGTAATTGGATAAGTGTTGTGGTTCTAATAAATCCCCAATTTTCAGTTCTGCTTTTGTACCATGAAAAAAAGGACCGTTATCTAGGACATTTGTTTTGTTATTCATACGGATACACTCCTTATATTTTAAATTTGGCTATAACAAACAGTATAGTATGGAATTAGAAAAAGAGTAGTCTATAAATAACCTATGTGTAATGGTATAATATAACTAGAGAGAAATGATAACGAACGAAAATCACCTTTTTTTACGTTTAATTAGCAATCACCTTTTTGTGAAAAATTATATATAAATTAAGACGTGCTTTCCTAAAATAAAGGGAAGCTTTTTTTGTGATAGAGGGGAAGGCTAATTGAATAAATAATTACGAGTGGCGTTCTAATTAATATTAATTAGGGCGTTATTTATTTAACAAAAATATCTGTTATTTAATTTTTAAAAAAAGTTTGAAATTTTCCTTTGTGAATAATATAATGATAAAAACTTAATAAAGAAAGGAAGATTAGGTTGGATTCTTTCGATTATAAAATAATCAAGGCGATAATGACTAACGGAAGGGTTACTTGGGCTGAATTAGCTTCTCAAATTGGATTATCTGCTCCAGCAATCGCAGATCGTGTTAATCGTTTGTTTAACAATAATGTAATTAAAGAGCTTGGGGCAATGGTAAATGGTGAAAGCGTAGGAACAGAGTGCACTGCATTTGTAACAGTTTCATTAGAAAGACCAAGATACAGGAAAGATTTTCTACAACTTGTCACAGATTTAGAAGAAGTGCAAGAATGTCATCATATTGCAGGGGAAGACGATTATTTATTGAAAATTCGTTGCCGAAATACAAAGGATTTAGATAGAGTAATAAGTTATGAAATTAAAAGTCTTGCTGGCGTACTGAGAACAAGAACTACGATTGTAATGGATACAACGAAAGAAACTTTTCAAATCCCACTGCAAAAAGATAAATTTAATAAAACAGGTGAAAATTAAATGTTCGGGGAAATGTTAATAAAGGGACTTATTATTGGGTTCAGTATTGCTGCTCCAGTTGGACCAATTGGAATTTTATGTATTCGTCGAACAATTGAGCATGGTAGGTTCGTTGGATTTGTCTCTGGTTTAGGAGCTGCAACAGCAGATGGTTTATATGGGCTAATTGCTGGTCTCGGTTTGACACTTATTACAAATTTTTTAATTGGACAGCAGCTGTGGCTTCATTTTATTGGTAGTAGTTTCTTATGTTACTTAGGCATAAAAATATTCTTTTCAAGACCTTCTAATGAATCAGCTGAAGCAAAGGGTAATAAACCTTTCACAGCTTACATATCTACCTTTTTATTAACAATAACTAACCCAGTAACAATTTTGTCATTCATTGCCATTTTTTCAGGTCTTGGAATGACAAATAATAATACAATAGCACTCGGCTTTATTTTAGTGTTAGGAGTATTTTTAGGTTCAGCGTTATGGTGGCTATTGCTAAGTAGCATAGCAGGAATAGTTGCAAACCGAATGAAAATTTTTTCATTAATTTTTGTTAATCGTATTTCGGGATTAATATTATTATTGTTTGGGTTATATGGTTTGATTGCTGGAATTGGTTAACGAGTAAGTACTGTTCAATGAGATGTGCTTCTATTAAGTGAAACACGTTTTTTTCCTTATTCACAAGAAAGATTGTACGAACGGGTGCCTTTGCACAACAACCTTATATTTTTAACGGCAAGGAAAAGTCAGCGAACTTCCGCTATTTTTTCATTTTTACCTTTTCTTAACAGCATTATTATTTCATCAATAATAAAGAACATAATAGAAATGCTTAAGGAGTAAATAGTGAAAATCCACAGGAAAAAGAAAGGAAGAAATCCAAAGAAAACATATAAAAAAAGGCAAATGACCGTCTTCCTTCAGGTAGTTTCCTCGTTATTTTTTCTATAAGGATGGAAATTGGAAAGCCATATAGAAATAATCCTAAGCTAAAATAAAAAGAATAAGCTAAAAGATCCTCTGAAAAATCCCCTTTTCTATTTACTGCGTCGGAAAAAAATGAGTCTAGTGGAAGAAATAAAGTAAATACCAAAACAGATAAGACAAAAGTAAGGATAGCTGCAACCATTTTCCTTTTAAGCATATTATCGCCCTCCAATTCTAATATCTATTTTTACAAATTAATCGAAATAATATAGAAAAATTTGGTATAATTTGAATGCAGAGTAAGCTAAAATTTAAAAAATCTATCTAGTTAGGGGGATTGAAAACAAACCATGATTAAAGCGATTATATTTGATTTAGATGGAACGCTATTAAACAGAGATGCATCGGTAAAAGTGTTTGTTGACAGGCAACACGAAAGGCTAAATAAAAAGCTTGACCATATTCCAAAAGACACATATATGACAAGATTTATAGAATTGGATAAGCGCGGTTATGTTTGGAAAGATAAAGTGTACCAACAATTAGTAGATGAATTTGATATAAAGCAAATAACGTGGGAAGAGCTTTTACAAGATTATATTAGTCAATTTAAAGATAGTTGTGTTCCATTTCCTAACCTTATTAAGATGTTGGAAGAATTAAAGAGTAATAATTTATCATTAGGAATGATTACAAATGGATATGGGCAGTTTCAAATGGACAATATCAAGTCTTTGGGCATAGAAAAATATTTTGATGTCATTTTAGTATCTGAATGGGAGGGAATAAAAAAGCCGGATCCAACGATATTTAACAAGGCATTAGAAATACTGAATGTTCCGCCAAATGAAGCTATATTTGTAGGAGATCATCCAGAGAATGATGTACTGGCTGCTAAAAAAGTGGGGATGAAAGGCATTTGGAAGAAAGATGTTCAATGGAATAATGTCGAGGCAGATTATATTGTGGACGATTTAGGTGAATTGCCTTTCAAATTAAGAAGAAAATAGTGGCAAGACAAATGGAATTCTATTTAATGACGAGAAAATTCGTATAGATGGAAAGATTTTTTGAAGGAAGGATTTGAAAAAGGAGTGGAATAAAGGGATGAATCAAAACAAAGAAGAGAAATTACAAAAGCAAAAAATGGTTCAAGAACTCTATAGAGAAAGAGTGCAACAGAACAGAGAAGATAAAAATGATAACCGAATTGGTAAAGCATTTGTAAACCTTTGCATTGTTATATTTTTTGTTTTTACAGTAATGGGGATCTTATTTGACTGGGGAGTTCATGTGCCGCGGATTTTTGGGATTTAGAGATAAAAAGAAAGCAAACTTAAGGAATGCTTTCCCATGAAATTAATCAACACACATCCTTAATCCAGTAACTACATTTTTATAATTGATCATACACTCTTTTATAGATAAAACAGCAAAATAGGAAAAAGGGGGTAAATCTTCGACTATAGAATCATCATAAATAAAGGTAATATTCAACGGCTTTTTTGGGATGATTTTTTCTTCCAATAGTATATTTGCTACATCGTGATAGATGTTTTCTATTCGGCCGTCCATAGCCCTTTCAATGGAAAATCCTCCCGCAAGACTTGTCCACCAGGTGAAAAAGGAAGCATATATTTGATCAAATGCCGTTAAATTATCGTCATTTACAACGAACAACTCTTGATAAAAGAAGTGTTTTTCATTATAGAAAATATCCTGGTCAATTTCTCTACTTTCGGAAATACTTTTTGTTACTGTAGTCCATAAGTCTCGATATCGTAATAAAAAATCATTTCGAAACTGGCAAGTTATTGGAAGATAGGGAAATTTCCAATCATCCTTATTTTCATTCTGGTTAAGAAAGATATTTTGAACATAAACCAAAAAGTTTAATGAATAAGATGCTTCAGCTATTAATTGAAATGAGTTCTCCATCGTGTTCCCCCTAATTCCACAAACGTATTTTTGTATATTCATCTTTTTTGAAGTAAAACGGAATCAACTATCCAAAAAAGGAATGCGCACATAATAAATAGGAAATAAAATTCTGAAGAATATTTTAGCATGTAGAGGAATGTTTATAAATAGCTTTCAATTAGACAATCGGAAAATTAATGTTGGCGGATACCCACTAATGGTTAATCTGCAATGGCTAGATTTTAGCATTGTAAAAAATTCCTATTATAGAATTTTAAAAAAATCGAAACATTTTATTAAGATGAGTCGTCTATAGGCAAATCAACATGAAGGAGAGGATTAAAGTTGCCATGTCATTAGGGAAAATGGAAGTAAGTCCGCCAAGTAATGAGGACCTATTAAAAGAACTTATTGAGTTATATGCGGAGAGTATTAAAAGGTTAGCTTATACATATGTAATAAACTGGTCAGCTGCAGAAGATATCACCCAAGAAGTATTCATTAAATGCTATGAGAAAATGGAGGATTTTAGAGGAGATAGCTCCTATAAGACATGGCTTTATAAGATTACGAGAAATAAATGCAAGGATTATTTGAAAAGTAAATGGTATCGCTCATTTTATCCTACTGACTTTATGCAAGAAAGGCTAGGGAACAACGAATTTTCTATAGAGGACCATGTGATAAACAAACTAGACGACCTGGAATTATCTCAAAAGGTATTAGCGCTCCCAACTAAATATCGCGAAATTATTATTTTATTCTATTATGAACAATTAAAAATGAAAGAAATAGAAGCATTAACCCATTTGAATGTTGATACTATTAAAACTAGATTGAGACGAGGAAAGAAAATGCTTCAAAAGAAATTGGAAAGGAGCGGTGGGAATGAGTGATGATCTGAAATCTTTAAGAGAAAGTATGAATAAGACTGTTTTAAAGCATGGGAAAATGAGTGTTGCTGACAAAGAAAAACTCTATAGAGCTGTGATTCAGGATAAAAAAACGAAAAATCGTTTTTTCTTTGCACCGGCACTATCTTTTGTTGCGATTGCTTGTTTTATTGTTTTTCTCGGTGGATACGTATTCAAGCAATCAGGAAACTTTGATAATCAGCGGAATCAAATAGCGCAAGACAACGATAAAGTACAAAAAAAAGATGAAACTACTAGTATTAGCAAACAAGAAAACCAACAGGTTCCTAATTTAGCGAGTTTTTTATATGAATTAAATTTGAAGCTGAGAAATCCAGATATGTGGTATCAAAATGGAAAAGCATATGCACAAGAGGTGGGAGAATATGCTGAGAGCAATTCCACACAATTCGCTGCTATTCAACAAGAAAAAACAATTGTAGATAAATTAGAGGAAATAGGCAAACTATCGAAAAATTTACAACAAGCAGCTCAAAATGAAATAGAAGAAGACACTTTAAATTTAGAGCGAGCAGTCAATCAATTGATAATGATAGCTGAAGACTATGGAATTGTGGATGAAAGAAATGACATTATTGAAAAACTGGAATTTTCGGATATGAAAAGTTGGTTAGTTAGCACAAAAGATAGTATGCATGCTGAGACCTATGAACCCTATAGTGACCTGGGAGCATACGAAAAACATATAGGTTATGCAACAAAGGCTTATGCTAAACATTATGCTGCATTAGAAGGAGAATCGGTAATAAAAGAACAGTTAAAAGAAATAGCTGAAGTGGCTGAACAAATTGAGAATGAAAAGGAAAAAGAGAAGAGAACAGAATGGTTGAATCAGTTAGACGGAATGGTAGATATTTTGTTACAGGATGAGAAGGTTAAAAAAAAGGGAGATGCCCGAGAAATGGTTTGGAAGCAATTGTCAGTAGAACAAAAATTATGGATCAATGGTACTTGGGAAGATGGAAAAATTTCGAAAATTACTCTTACTGAGAATATGATGTCTCAAATTGATGATAAATCTTATGAAGGAAAAGAAGTATATTTACTTGATTTTCCAACGAAAAGTAAATCCATTCCAAACAATATGATTGTTTATGCAGATATAAATACATTTGCTTATATAGGCGATGGTCTTGTTGATTAGGATAGCATTAAAGCAAAAGGGCGATTTAATCCTACATTTTTGAAACTGGCATTTTTGACTATACACCGCTCAAGAAAGATTAGATAGCTAAAGTGGAGATGGCAATATAATGTTCCGTATACTTATAAGGATACTGAATCGGATGAAGAAGTATCATTCGAGATGAAACTTTGAAAAATTAATATGGGCATTTTAGAAACCATTATTCGATAATAGGACTGCTAAAAAGAATAAAATGAATTGTAAAGGATAATAAAAAATAGACAATATTAAAGAAATGATGGCTATTGTTTTATAAGTTTTTGAGTTGAATATGAACAGAAATAGAAAGGGAAATGATAGATAAACAAAAGCTTAAGATAATTAAAAAATAATATATGTATCGCTGAGTATCTGTAAATTCAGGGAAAAACATATAGTTTGTATGATTAATCTTTGCAATCACTAAAGGGAATAAAGCAACTAATATACTAATATACTAAAATACAGGATAACAAATAGGAAAAAGGAGAGAAAACTATTATCTGATTTCTTATTTTTCATACACTCGACCTCCGATGAACTTAAAAATAATTACTTTATCATTATATTATTAACTTATAAATTTAGTAAAAGTAACATCCAGAATTATAGAATCAGTTAGACGGAATGGTAGATATTTTGTTAAGAGACAAGCAAAATGGAAAAGAATAGAAGTATAATTAAATTAAACGGGAAGTAGACCTAGATTTAATCAGTATACCTATTATAGAACCAATTTGAGGAGATATGGAAAGTAGTTTTAACTTTTCTATTAGGAGAACAGATGGTAGTAATGTTGTAAGAACTTGGAATCTTTTAGAATGGTCAGGAACTTTATTATCTTTTTTTGAAAGAACCCCAACGCTAGTTTCTGATTATTCCACTTGTCTAAGGGAGATAGCGTTTTTACTATTATAATATCCTTTCTCAGTTTTCCAGATAAGTGTAGAAGCTTATTTTCTACTCGAAGTTAAAATACAGTCTAACTAGCTGTAACAGCAAGGCATTAAAGGGTAAGTGAGAAATCTTTTTAGCATTAAGTGACATAATTCCCTTTCTTACAAAAAAATTTCCTTTATTTGGAATTTCTTCTTGAAATATTTCGGAAAATTTAATAAAATTAAAAATGTTAGGAGTTGGTTAACAATTCAGAATTTAATTTTATATTTCATTTCATATATTTTAGTTACTATTATTCATGAACTTGGTCATGCTTTTTTCGTTAGAATCTATGGAGGAGAGGTTAAAGGAATTGGATTTGGAAAAGGAGATATACTGATAAAAATAGGGAAATTTTACATTAAAAGAAATTCTCTTATAATGGGAAGTATTGAATGGAAACTACCTATTATTCAAATGAAATATAAGTACATTATGATATATCTGGGTGGAATTATATTTAATCTACTTACTGGAACGCTCATATGGATATTTGGTAATGAACAATATGCTGATTATTATCGAAATGTTATTGTATTCTCATATTTAATAGCATTATTCTCGTTAATTCCATTTAAGTTCCCAGATAATAGTGAAAGTGACGGTCTTAAAGTTCTTCATATTTTAATGAATAAAGGAGAGATACAAAATGATTGATGAAAAACAACTATTAATTAGGAACGATGTGCTGATTGATTACTTAAAAGGTAAAGAAGAACTTAATATTGCAACCATAGATAGAGAATTTAGTATATCAGGTAAGTCAGCTAGGGATATCTCTATAGTAATAAACACTTGTAATGGTATAAATACTGTAGAAGATATTAGAAAAGAAACGGGATTTTCTTTAGAATATCTTGAGCAAATTATTAATTTTTTAAAAGAAAAGAACATTATAAATGGTAATTTTTTACAAAATGAAACTAAAGGCGATAATCTGGAAAATCTATTGTTAATTACAAAAAAAGGTAGTGATATAACAAAAGACATTAATAGAATTAGAAAAAGTAAAGTTGGAGTTATTGGTCAACATAGTCTAGTCTCAGAACAAAAAAATCAATTAGAGAGCATATTTGAAATAATTGATGTGGATGAATTAATTAGTTTAAATAGTGAAAAAATAGATCTCTTGATAGTATTAAACCAATATGAGAGCTTTAATCAACTAAAGTTTGTTAATGAAATAGCGCAAGAAAACAGAATAAAATACCTAAGAGTAAATTTAAACAAAGAGATATTAGAAATAGGTCCCTTATTTATACCGAAGCAAACAGCTTGCTATAACTGCTTCCTGAATAGAACTATATCCAATCTTAACTACCCCGAAATTTATTTAAATTTTATTAAAAAAATAAATAATTTAGATAGTCAAATAAAAAACTACCCTGATCTTCAATCCATGTCTGTTTATATAATTAAAAATTATCTAGTTAATTACTTTGCCTATAATTCTTATAGTGTGGTATGTCAACACAAAACAAGCATTGCCGCCAGTAATTGATGTGGAGTTCTATGGAGATAAAGATAAAAATCCACCGAAACGGAGTAAGGTACAGGAAGAGCTTCAAACAATGGTGGGAATGCTTGAGAAGCATTACGGAAAGCGTGTCATACTATATACCACAAAAGAAGTCTATGAATTGTATATGAAGAATAGCTTTGCACAATGTGATATTTGGATACGAGATGTTTTTACAAAACCAACTTTGTCAGATAATAGAAACTGGACATTTTGGCAATACACTGATCGAGAAAGATTAGAAGGCTATAGTGGCGATGAGAAGTTTATTGATGTCAATGTCTTCTATGGTGATGAAAAGGAATTTGCTGAATATGGCAATTGATTTAATACTGGGATCTTAACCTAAAAAATCTTAAAGGAGAGAAGAGATGAGTAAAGACTTAAAAATATATTTTGAAAATATGGAGAAACCGTGGGGGAATTTATTTTATCAAATAGTTTGGGAGCAGTTACCTTCTGTTAATAACGCGAAGATTCTTGATTTTGGCAGTGGATTCGGCATAACAGCCAATCATTTAGCGAAAAACAATCATGTAGTTGCAATAGAACCAAATAGCGAGATGGTAGAAATGAGCGTTCAGGAAAATACGTATCAACAGATTATCGGTAGTCTTGCTCAATTAAAACAACAAAAGGATCGGTCTTTTGATTTAATAATCTGCCATAACGTATTGGAGTATACACTCGAACGTAAAGAAATAGTGAAAGAATTCTACAGGGTTCTTAAACCAAATGAAGTTATCTCTATTGTAAAACATAATCATATTGGAAGAATCATGCAAAAGGTAGTCTTTGAAAATAATATAGACGAAGCTCTATCTTTACTCGATGGTGCAAGCATTCAAGCTTTGAATTTTGGCCAAGTACATTATTATGAGTGGAAGGACATAAATGGATGGATCAAGGACTTACATATTAAGAAGGAGAATGTATTTGGAGTTAGAACTTTTTGGGGCTTACAACAAAATAATGAAGTGAAATATGATCCGACTTGGCAAGAAAAGATGTTTCAAATGGAAATGAGAGTTTCTAATACAGAGGAATTTAAAAAGATCTCTTTTTATCATCACTATTTATTAAAGAAGGTATAAAGTTGATTTAAATCCTAAACTGAATAAGAGATTAATAGTGCTTTGATGAAACTTATCACGTAGTTAAATCGTAAAAAAATCATTACCATTTATTAGTTGATTTAAACTGGAATTAAGTCTTATTCCAATATGAAAGTAGGGTATATCTTGTCTCAAAAACAAAAAAATAAGAAAGAGTTTATATCCATTAGCCTAACCTTAGTCTTATTCTTAGCCGCAATAGCAGTCTTTCTATTCGTAAGAGGTCCTAATTTGAATCTATGGATACCAATAAGCTTGTATTTACTAATTGATATTGGCCTACTAGTTTCACTCCTTATAGGAGTACAATCTAATAATAAAAGTATAAAGTTATTTAGTATTTTATCGAATATAACTGTTATGATTCCGATATCTGTTTGGGTGTATTTTTTGCTGTTGGCAAATGGAATATCGGAAAAATAAATAGACTATTAAAACTCAATTTCTGTTCCAATTTTTATTTGGAGAAAAGAATGATTTAGTTCAAAATTGTTGTGGACAAAACTATATTAATAAATATTTTGCAGCTTTTAAATTCAGAAATATGGAATAATTAAATCAAGGGTGACAGTAATTAAAAAATCCCCTAAATATAAAAGAGACATTTACCATGTACCAATATTTTAACGGCTTCGTAATAAGAGAAGGTACGGAGGATGTTCCAGCTGACTATGTGGAAGCATTATTTGAAGATGCTGGTTGGACAAGAAATACTCCAGCTTGGCAGCAAGAGAAGTTTACACGCATATTCCCAAACTCTACTTGGGTATTTACGGTTTGGAATCAAAATAAAAGGCTGTTTTCTAAAAGATTGTTGCTTTCTCAATAGAAAAAATCAATTAATGAGGAAATCTGAGCAGCCTGAATACACGTAGACTCCTGTGGGATTAGCGAGACAGCCTGAGACCCTGCAGGCGAAGCCGAAGCGGCTCAGCGCGAGCCCCACGGAAAGCGGAGTGTATTCAGGCTGCGGGTCATAGCAACAAACTTTACGAAAACAGCCAAATAAAATGACTAGAATGGTTAGGGTTATCTCAGATAAGATCATGGCTGCAAATATAATGGATTTAGTTGTTTTATCAGAATATCACGGGAAAGGCATTGGCAAAAAGTTAGTGGAACTATGTGTTCAAAAGCTTCCCCATGGTGATTGGTTTGCGCATACATCTGCGAATAATTACAGCTTTTATGAGAAATGTGGCTTTGAAGTAAAAGACCTAAGTCAAAATGGAACATGTGCGTATTACGGGTACATTCAGGCACGAATAGATGGACATAGATAAAACTGGCTAAGAAGAAATAAGTGAAGTAGAGGGGAAGTATGAACATAGAAAAGATAATAAAAGAGCTAATACATAATAAAATAATACCTTCCAACCAAACAGATTATGAACAATTAAATGGCGGTACGGTCAGTCAAGTGTTTCTTCTGCATAATGATGGAAGAAAATATGTTGTGAAAGCAAATGATTCGCAAATTATTAAAGCGGAGTCGCATTTTCTTCATACATACAAGGAATTAAACTTACTGCCTAAACTGCTTTTCGTTGAGCATACAAATAGGTATATCCTATATTCCTACATAGATGGTTCTACTCAATATCTTAGAAAAAATAAAAAGGAAATGCTCCAAGAACTTGTGAAAGAGCTTATAAATAATTATAAGCTTACAGATCAAGAATTTGGGTGGGGCTGGGCAGATGAACCGACAGATTCTTGGAAAGTTTTTCTTAATGCTGAAATAGCAGAAGCTTATAAATTGATAGGTTCACGATTAAGCAAGGATGACTATCATTTAATACATAATCTAGTTAAAGAGATTAACAATGATCGTAAACCATTTTTAATTCATGGAGATTGTGGCGTGCATAATTTCATTTTTAACAATGGAAAGTTAACGGGTGTAATTGACCCAACGCCGATTATCGGAGATCCGATGTATGATTTAATTTACGCCTTTTGCTCGTCCCCGGAGGATTTAACTAGGGAAACATTTGATGCAGCAGCAAATCTAATGGTTGTAAATAATTATGAAAATACATATGATTTGGTGTTAATTGGTTTATACCTAAGAATAGGAATCTGTATCAAACACCATCCCGAAGATATGGGGGCATATTTAAAAGCTTGGGAATATTGGAAGAGTGTCACAATGAAATTAGAGAGATAATTTCACAAAATGAATACTTAGTGGAACGATAAAAGTTATTTAAGATATAAATTCTTTTTAATAAGTTTAAAGGAGATGATTAGTTTGATAAGTACAAATAAATCTCTGTCTCAAACCTTTTTAACCTTTGCAGAAAAGGAATGTAAGGGATCAAGCTTAATCTATGAATATTTGTCAAAACAAATTGCTATGGATAATTCTCTTCTTAAAATAGCTAGTAGGGCTAGAGAGGGGCAGCCTGTCCCTAATCTATTATTTGGCGCGGTTCACTAAGGGGACCGAACACCCATTAAAGGATTATTACCCGAGTATCGTAGAGACACCAAAGTCATTTAAAGATTCATTTTCTATTTTTAAAGATTTTTGCTTGAATTATCAAAAGGAGATCGAAGTAATTCTCCAAACGAAGCTGGTGCAAACGAATGAGGTGCGAAGATGTTCTTATCTTTATCCACCATTTTGAATGATTTATGAGCAAGCAAAGAAGCCTTTAGCACTAATTGAAATAGGCACTAGCGCAGGATTACAGCTTAACTGGGATAAGTATTCCTATTCATACGGAAAAGATGAATGGTATGGAAAGATAGATTCTGAGCTTCCTATTAAAGCAGAAATAAAAGGAGCTAATAGGCCATTCCTTCTTAAAACAGCTCCACCCGTTACAACAAGGATGGGCTTTGATTTACATACGATTGATTTACTTGATGAAGAAGAGGAATTGTGGCAAAAATCTTTAATATGGCCAGAACATAAAGAGAGGTTATTCTTATTTGAAAAAGCGGTACATTACAGCAAAGAGGCTTCCTTAAATTTAATCAATGGGGATGGAGTAAACTTGCTATCTCAGTACGTCGAAACTATTTTAGAGGATAGTGTTATTTGCATTTTTCATACCCATGTAGCTAATCAAATACCAATAACAGGGAAGCAACATCTATTACAAACGGTAGATGCTATTGGGGCACAAAGAGATGTATTTCATCTATACAATAATATTCAAGATAGATTCTTACATTTAAATTATTATTTGGCTGGTAAAAAGAGTGAAAATACAATTGCAGAAACGGACGGCCATGGTAGATGGTTTCAATGGTTAGTAAATTAATGAAGAAAAAAAGGTTATGCTAGTTTTTAAAATTCATAGTAATAAGAGTCCGTGCAGACTAGTATAAAGGGTTACAATTTTACTATGATTAATTGTTAATTTATGTTAAAATCCTATTTGGGTGATTAGGGAATATTTACCTTTCGATAAGTATTGGGAATTTGAGATTCATATAACAAAGGAGGCCCTATATATGATAGATTTACTTAATATTGGCAGCCTAGTGCTTGGATTGATTGCTTGGATTTTGCCGGCTGTTAATCTTATGCGAAATAAAAGCGAGAATCAGGGAAATCGGCTAGTGACTGCTTTTGTCAGCATGAGTGCTTGTGCGATTGCATTATTTTTTCAGATTTTCTATAACTATCATCTCGTTATGATTGAAGATTGGAGTGCACTTCTGGACACTACTGGCGGTGTGGTGGTAGCAGCAACGGTCCTTATTTTTGTTACAATCGTACTGAATGCCGTTAATTTGATTATATATCGGAAAATGTCAGCAAGATAGACCAATATGGTGTTTGGTCTATTTTTTTGCTTTTAAATAATACTTTGGATCATTTTCCGCAAGCCAAGAAGAGGGGGTAAAGGAAAAATGAATGATAGGAATCCTAATTTACTTAAAACAATGGGGATGAATCCTTGTTTTGAATTCTTCATGATCTCTCTCCTTTATCTATTGAATAATTAGTTTTAATTTACCCTTTTAGCTTGTTTTTAAATGTTGGAAAATTCAATCTGTTATTCAAAAAAAAAACTTTTTGTTTAAAAGGAGATTGGGGGATATGCACAGAATCAAGAAATGAGTAAATAAGGAATTATTTTTTTGACAGGGGAGATTTGGATGGAAGAATTACAGTTTAGAATGGCGACAGAACAAGATTTAGATCAAATTGTTGCAATGCTTGCGGACGATTTTTTAGGGAGTAAACGGGAGCGTTATGAACAACCATTGCCAGATAGCTACATCGAGGCATATAAGGCTATTTCTGCAGACCACAATAATGAATTAGTAGTAGCATGTGTCGAAGATCAAGTAGTAGGAGTGCAGCAAATTACTTTTACACCATATATCACCCATCAAGGAGGATGGAGAGCTACTATCGAAGGAGTAAGGACTGCTTCTTCTGCTAGGGGAAAAGGAGTAGGTACGGCATTAATCAAGTGGGGCGATCCAACGCGCTAATGAACGTGGCTGCCATTTAATCCAGCTTACGACAGATAAACAAAGGCAAGATACTTTGAGATTCTATGAACGATTAGGTTTTCAAATAACACATGAGGGCTTAAAAAGGAAGCTACAATAGGAAATTTGGGAGGGGATAAAGTGGTTCAGCTATTAGCAATAGATAAAAACGAAAATATCATCAATAAAAAGGAAGAATTATATAAACAAGTATGGAATAAGTCCATAAAGGAACGATTGATTAGGCATACCACTAATGAAGGATTTAGGGGCTACATAATCATTACAGCTGGAGAGGAACTCTTAGGATTTGCATATGGATATACTTCTTTACCTGGACAGTATTATCATGAATTGCTTTCCAAAGAGGTTAGTCAAAAACAGTATGAAACATGGCTAAAAGATTGTTTTGAAGTAGTTGAATTAGTAGTCCATCCGTTGTATCGAAATAAAGGCTATGGAAAAAAGCTTATTCATGAATTGTTAAAGGGCGTTGTAAACAAAACGGCTGTATTAACAACACAAGTAAACAATACAGTCGCCCGTCACTTATATAAGCAAATGGGATGGATTGTCGTAAAGGAACCGTTTATTCCTAGTGAACAGGAGGCTTCGTATGTGATTATGGGGAAGGTATTGAACTAGAAAAAGGATGGCTTAGGAAACGTAGAGAATATATAGAGATAAGGATGGATTACTGTGCTTAAATCGGATCAATGTCCATTCACCCATGATGCTATTAAGAACCTAAAGGCTGTAGCGAATGAGCTTGATTTAATTGTAAATGTGAAAGAGCTGAATCATCATCATGAAATGGCACAGCAGCAGTCTCTCACACCATTTGGAGTCTTTACAGTTATTTATGAAGGCGAAATCATTACCTATTATCAAAAAACGAAAAACAAATTTCGATAAATAATAGAAAAAATAAGAAAACAAAAAATACCTCATTTTGGTATTTTTTTAAGTGAAAGTAGATAAGATTTTTTTTAGTATAAATCCAATGCAGACACCTGGTATTACAAATAACATTGGCAGCCATACTGGTCCCAATAGCTTTCCGAATACTTTGAGATCTGGTGATAAAATCAATCCCGCTGTAACAAAATATGCAGAAAACACGAATGGAAGATAAGCAAAGACGGAGCTTTTTACTCCAGAATCCCTACACGCATCCCACATTGCAAAGAAATATAAGCAGGGATAAAACATTAACCACTGAAAATTCGTGATTTCAATTGCTTCCTGAATTCGCCCATGAAAACTAAGTAATATGACTTGATTAAAGTTTGCTTGAATATTAATCAAAAATTCAAGGCCGATAAAGAAAAATCCTTTTAGATATTTTTTGTTAAGTAATTGAGCAAAGCCTGGTAATGCTATGCTCCATAGTATATTTTCGATAACTATTCCTTTTCGCATAGGCTGCCCATTACTTCTTATTTGCTAAATTTTCTCTGTTATCAGCTAAAGGAGGCTGTTCTAACCAACCATGCTTTATTAATAACTCACATCCATCTTCTGCGTACAAACCAACTTCAGCCATAAATCTAGCGTATTCAACAGCTATATCTCTCCGTTGGGAAACGGCTAAACCAGCGCCATAATATCCAACAGCTGCGGAAACCAATGTAACAATATGATAGAGCATTAATTTATCGGAAAAAGGGGAAACAGTGGAATTCGTTACTTCCGAAACCCATGTTTTTGGAGAAGATAAGTCTTCCTTTGTCAGTATATTATTAAAAGTAGTGAAGTGATTTAAACATACTTTCTTTCCACGTTCAAAATATTTTTGTATTTCTTTTGTTTGACATACTTGAGCAAAACCTAATTCTAATACCGTTTTTGCAACGTCTTTTTTCATGTTAAAGCTCATTCCGCTTATTTCAATAACACTTAAAGGTCGTTTTTTCCCAAACCAGCCTGCTAAATAACTCTGATCATCGACAAAATCGACTTGATTTGGTCTATTGATTCTAGAAGTTTTACTATATAATCCTTTATTCAACATAACGGTAACGATTCGTTTATGTAACTGCATCGTTTCATTATTACATTTGATAAAGTAATCTAATTGGTCTTCTCTGGATGAAGTTGCAACCGCTCCTGCGTATCCCGTTAATCCAAGTAATGTCATAACGTGCATATATGCAAGGATATAGGTATCTGTAAATAGGGAAGGAGCATTTAAATTTACATCTTCCTCCAATGAAAAGCCCTTGGGAATGGGAAAGTTCTCTTGATTAAAAAAACTTGTGATTTTTACGATATGAGATTCGGCAAGCTTAAGGGCAAATTTAAGAACCTCTATCATATCTTTGTCTTTAGCATTTTCGATTGAATGGGTAAGAATACAAATTGATAAGGAATCATTTATGTATTGAGTCCAAAGGTTTGCTATTTCTGCAGTTGTTAGTTCCACACGATGGCTAATCTTTTTCATAAAATTCCCTCCAAAATTTTGAAATTGAGACACTAAATTAGAAGTGTTTTTCCCTTTGCTTAATTAATATGACATTTTTTCAAAAGTTTTATGTAAGCGTATTTGAAGGTTTTGGAGTGTTATTTGGAAATTAATCTATTGGTGAAAGTATAAGATTTCTAGTAATAAAAAGAACAAAAAACTTTAATGCATTAAGTGGATGGTGAAAGGATATGGGATTATGGGATTGAAGCGATTTAACGGTTGTTCATAAAATAATAAGAATTTTTTCCAAATAGGTTGCAAAGTAACTTAACATAAAAAAATGTTATGTCCGTATATTTTGATTGCAATTGCAACAAAAATAGGTTATCTTTAATTTTAAATATTGTTGTAAATACAACAATATAAATGGGAGTGGGTGAAAGGATGAAAGAAATTCTTCGTGAGATTGGAATGATTGGAAGAGCATTAGATTCAATCAGCAATATCGAATTTAAAGAACATAATCTCACTAAGGGGCAGTATTTATACCTTGTGAGAATATGTGAAAACCCTGGAATCATTCAAGAAAAATTATCAGAGATGATTAAAGTAGATCGAACAACGGCAGCAAGAGCTATAAAGAAATTGGAGATTAATGGATTTATTGAAAAAAAGGATGATCAACATAACAAAAAAATAAAAAAACTTTTTCCAACAGAGAAAGGGGCAGCCGTTTATCCTTTTATAAAAAAAGAAAATGAGTATTCAAATGAAGTTGCTTTAACGGGTTTTTCCAAGGCAGAGGTTGAAGTCATGTTTAACTTTCTTCAACGAGTAAGAAAAAATATTGAAAAAGACTGGGAGTACGTGAAGCAAGGGAATAAGCGAAATTATTGATAATCAAGGAGTGAAAAAGTTAAATGACTATTCATTTTAAAAAATGTACATTTTCCGATATACATAAATTGCAAGATATAAGCTATGAAACATTTGATGAGACTTTCAAAAATCAAAATTCACCAGAAAACATGAAGGACTATTTGGAAAAAGCATTTAACTTGGAACAACTAGAAAAGGAATTATCCAATATTTCTTCACAATTCTATTTTGTCTATTTAAATAGCGAACTAGCTGGATATTTAAAGGTCAATATGAAGGATGCACAATCTGAGAAAATGGGGGAAGACTCACTTGAAATAGAAAGAATCTATATAAAGAGCAATTTTCAAAAACATGGACTTGGGCAATTTCTATTAAATAAAGCTATTGAAATTGCTAAGAAGGAATCCAAAAGGAAGATCTGGCTAGGAGTATGGGAAAAAAATGAAAATGCTATAGGTTTTTATCAAAAAAATGGATTCGTTCAAACTGGTGCTCATTCTTTTTATATGGGGGATGAAGAGCAAATTGACTATATCATGATTAAGACACTCTCATAACTTCATACCAATTGAAGGTTGAAAGCCTTATTAAATCCGCAGAATAAGGCTTTCAACTTTTATTAATTATTACTAAAGATAGGTTCAGCATTTTTTGATGTCTATTCTAATAAATTTTAAACTATCTCATTGATTACATTTACCAAATCAATTACATCTTCTTCCGTGTTATCTCTTCCCATCGAAATCCGAATAAATTCTTTTGCCTCTCCATCTGGCAGAGCCAACGCCTTCATTGTTTTAGAAGGAGCCTGTTTTCCAATCTGACATGCACTTCCTGTTGAAATGGCGAATCCACGACGATTGCATTCAAGCATAAGCCATTGGCCTTCCAATCCTTTAACCCTCAATCCGATAATTCCTGGGTATTGGTCCTTGCATTCAAAAATAGTAACGGACTCTTTCGTTATCATCTCTGTAAATAACTTACGTAGCTGAGAAAGCTTAGTTTCATTATCCGAAATCGTCGAACACGCCTTTTGCGCAGCAACTGTCATACTCGCAATCCCAGCTGTGTTTATTGTGCCGGAACGAAAGCCATTTTCATGACTTCCATTCGCTAATAATGGCATCCAAGGTGTATTCGGGTTAATATAGGCTACACCGACCCCTTTTGGTCCATAAAATTTATGGCTCGAGAGTGACAAGGCATCAACAAATTGGGTTACTTCCTTAACCTCTATCTTCCCAATACTTTGCACCATATCACTATGAAAAAGGACATCATTCTTTTTACATATCGCACCAATTTCTTTAATTGGTTGGATAGCACCAATTTCAGAATTTACATGCTGGATGGAAACAAGAACGGTATCAGGTCGAATGGATTCCTCTAGCAGCTGAGTATCGATTACGCCAGTTTCCAATAAGGGCAGATACGTAATTTCATAGCCTTTGTCTGCTAAAGCATGCATCGTACTATGAACCGAAGCATGCTCTGCTGACGATGTAATGAGGTGTTTTCCTTCCTTTTTTGATGCCAATAGCAAGCTTTGCAAGATAAGAAAATTACTTTCCGTGCCGCCACTTGTAAAATAAATCCCATTTTTATCAACGTTTATTAATCTTCCCCATTCGTCGCGGCAATTCTCAATGATTTTACTAGCCGTATCTCCCATATCATGGAGACTATTCGTATTACCAAAATATTTACAAGCAACCTCCACATAGGTAGAAGCAGCATCAGGATCCAAAGAAGTAGTAGCTGCATGATCAAAATATTTCATAAGAAATTCCTCCAATAGGTTTAAGTAGTAGGAGACGAAGGATTGCATTGTTATCGCTTTTTCATTTGCTATTAAAAATAGGAACTTAAGTAACTGAAAATCTTTTAAAAAAAAACACTTGTCATAATTTTAAATCTATGTAAATATAAGTGTCAAGACACCTGTAAAACAGGAGGGTGAAAAATGGACGCAGATGTATTGATTATTGGCAGTGGAATCGCTAGTTTACAGCTAGCTAAAAAACTTTCAACTGAATTGAATGTGATTATTATCACAAAGTCTAAGGCGAAAATGAGCAATTCTTATTTAGCGCAAGGTGGAATCGCTGCAAGTATGGGGGATTCAGATGATTATAGAAAGCACGCACTTGATACGTTAGAAGCAGGACGCTTTCACAATAATCCCGAAGTAGTTGCAGAAATGACAAGAGCGGCACCTAGCCTAATAAACGAACTATGGCATGATGGATGCGCATTTGATGAGGATACAGCAGGAAATCTTGCGTTAGGAATGGAAGGGGCTCATTCTGAAAAAAGAATTGTCCATAGTGGCGGCGATACGACGGGAAGACAGGTGATGCAATACTTAACGGAAACGAAGACTAACAATATAGAAATCATCGAAAATGTTTTTGTCTATGAATTAATGGTAAATACTAATACTAATCAATGTTTTGGCGCAAAAGGAATATTAGCAGATGGCACTCGTTCGGAATTTTATAGCGCTCATACGGTTATCGCAACAGGAGGATGTGGGAAGCTATTCGCTTATTCCAGTAGTGCTTCCACCATTACTGGTGATGGTATTGCGCTTGCTTATTTAGCTGGAGCTTCGATTAGTGATATGGAATTCGTACAATTTCACCCTACACTACTCTATGTAAACGGAAAAACGGTTGGCCTTATTTCAGAAGCAGTTAGAGGAGATGGAGCAAGATTAGTTACAGCTTCTGGAGAGTATGTCATGGAAAAAGTCCATCCCTATAAAGATTTAGCACCACGCCATATCGTCTCCCAAACAATTTATCAGTATTTATCGAAAGGGGAGAAAGTCTATTTAGATATTTCAATGCTTGCTAATTTTCAAGAAAGATTTCCTTCCATCACAAAAATGTGTGTAGAGCAAGGCATTGATTTGCAAAAAGGATTACTTCCAGTTGCTCCTGGTAGCCATTTTTTAATGGGTGGAGTTGACACAGATCTGTATGGTAGAACAACGGTGCATAATCTATATACAATTGGAGAGGCAGCTTGCACTGGATTTCATGGTGCCAACCGCCTAGCAAGCAATTCTCTCTTAGAGGGATTATATATGGGGAAAAACCTGGCAAAGCTTCTTCAAGAGTCGCCAAAAATAAAAGAGCAGTGTATTAAAACGGAAAACAAAGAAAGAAATCCGAACTTCTCTCCCATTTTTCCAGAAAAAGCAGAAATTCAAAGACAAATGATGGAAAATGTGGGCATTGTCCGTAATGAAATAAATTTACGCATGCATCTGCAGTGGCTTGAAAATTTCGGAATATCGGATCAGGATAAAATCTCTTTAGAGAATAAATCAATCGAAGAGATAGAGAAATACTTTATGCTTTTGACTGCTTTACTTATTACAAAATCTGCTTTAGAAAGAAAAGAAAGTAGAGGCGGCCATTTTCGCTCCGATTATCCTGTGGAAATGGATGAATGGATAAAGAAAAAGGTCAGCTTTAAACGAGTGCGTACAAAGGAGAATCAAAATGAACCAATTAAAATTGCAGAAACAACTGGAAGCTTTTTTTATTGAAGATATTGGCGAACGTGATGTGACGACAGATGCGATTTTTCCTAAAGAGCAGCAAGGGGAAATTGTTTTTCTATCGAAAGACAATGGTGTTTTTTGCGGGGAAGAGATTATTCAGATAGGATTCAAGGTTTTAAACCGAGCAATAGAAGTAACCATGCTTGTCCAGGATGGAGATCGAATCGAAGCTGGGCAAAAATTGGCGACTGCAAGAGGAAATATTAGAGAGCTATTAAAAGGCGAGCGCGTTATTTTAAATCTTGTCCAAAGAATGAGTGGGATTGCAACAAAAACTCGTGAAGCAGTTGATACATTAAATAGCGGCTACACGAAAATCTGTGATACGAGAAAAACGACACCAGGATTACGGATGCTGGAAAAATATGCAGTAACGGTTGGTGGAGGACATAATCATCGCTTTGGACTGTATGATGCTGTGATGATTAAAGATAATCATATTGCATTTGCTGGTTCCATTGCCAATGCAGTGCAAGCAGTTAAAAAGTCGATTGGTCACATGGTAAAAGTAGAAGTGGAAACAGAAACAAAGGAACAAATGCTAGAAGCACTTGCAGCTGGCGCTGATGTAATTATGTTTGACAATCGAAAGCCAGAAGAAATCGTCGAATGGATTTCTCATGTTCCAGAAACTGTGACGACAGAAGCGTCAGGAGGAATTACTCTAGATAATCTAGCTTCTTATCGTAATTGTGGAGTGGACTATATTTCATTGGGTTTCTTAACGCATTCTGTGAAAGCTTTAGATATTAGTGTAAAAGTAAGTATTCATTAAAGGATAAAAGGGGAGAGGGAAATGAATATTTTAGAGGGGTTACAAGCATCGAATACGATACCTGAAAAATACTTAGCGATGACAAACACAGAATTAGAAGAACGAGTAGAAAGTATCAAGCAACGCTTAGGCAAAAAACTATTTATTCCAGGCCATCATTATCAAAAGGATGAAGTCATTCAATTTTCTGATGCTACAGGGGATAGCTTAAAGTTAGCACAAGTTGCTGCAGAAAATACAGAAGCAGAGTATATTGTCTTTTGCGGTGTTCATTTTATGGCAGAAACAGCGGATATTTTAACAACAGAGAAGCAGAAAGTCTATTTGCCAGATATGCGAGCAGGTTGTTCCATGGCTGATATGGCCGATATTTATCAAACAAATCGAGCTTGGACAAAGCTTCAGGAATTGTTTGGCGACACGATTATTCCGCTTACCTATGTCAATTCAACAGCAGCTATTAAAGCATTTGTCGGAGAAAATGGAGGAGCAACCGTAACCTCCTCCAATGCTGAAAAAATGGTATCCTGGGCTTTTACACAAAAGGAAAGATTACTATTTTTACCTGATCAGCATCTAGGCAGAAATACAGCCTATAATTTAGGGGTTCCTTTAGAAAAAATGGCGATTTGGGATCCAATCAAAAATGAACTTGTCTATGAAGGACCAATGGAAGAAGTGAAAGTAATCCTTTGGAAGGGGCATTGCTCTGTCCACGAGAACTTTACCGTTAAAAATGTGGAGCAAGTAAGAAAACAATATCCACATATGAAAATCATTGTCCATCCTGAGTGCAGCAGAGAAGTCGTAGCAGCATCTGATTTAGCTGGTTCAACAAACTATATTATAGATGTAATCGAAAAGGCAGAGCCAGGAAGTGCTTTTGCCATCGGTACAGAAATGAACTTAGTCAATCGGATTATAAAAGAACACCAAGATAAAGAAATCATCTCCCTCAATCCCTATATGTGTGCTTGTTTAACAATGAATCGGATTGATTTGCCTCATTTTGTATGGTGCTTAGAATCCATTGAAGAGGATTTTGAAAGTAATCGAATAATTGTCGAAGAGCCAATTGCCTCGAATGCAAAATTGGCATTGGATAGAATGTTGGAATTATCCTAATTTTTCATAGGGAAAAACTGCTTTGTAGTATCAAGGCAGTTTTTTTGTGCTTGAATTTTGTTGTTAAAAATTATTACTATTGTAAACTCGCTAAGTACAGCACGTTTGAGATTAATAGTTTAAACTGAATATTTATTCAAGAACGAATTTTCAAACAGAAGATAATGACAACCGTTCTATCTTCCTTTAAAATAAAGGTAATATATGGAGACTTACTAGAAAGGCGGAACATGCCCTGAATTTACGTCGTAAACAATGGAAAAAACAAATAAATATACAAGATAATATAGATGAATGGTATTTACTAGCATTCTTATTAACTGGAGATAGTGGACTAGCAGAACGATTGTTAGATCGAACGATAGATCAAGTGAGGGATAAGTGGTCCTTTCCGTCATCTGCACGTTTTTATCTAAAACCAATAATCAAGGAATATATAAAATATTATCGCAATAAGGAGATTATCTATAAATCCTTGGATTCTAGTATTCTATTAACTCGACTAGGTTTACTTGACGAACAAGCTCGGCTTGCTTTTTTACTAAAGTATTACTACGGTTTTTCTTATAAAAAAATAGCACAATATCTACCGATTTCAGAAAGAAAAGCGAAACAAGTTATTTATTCTTCCCTTATTATATATACCAATAATGGCAAATTAGTTCCCATTCATCATATAGAGGATGTTATAAAAAAAGAGGTTAGTTTACTAAAAAGTTCGTTACAGCTTAATCAAGTTACAGAAAAGAAAACCCTACATATAGAGACTAGTAAAAGGAGTTGGAGAAAGTCCCCAGTGATTATACTCACTTTGTTGGTTTTATTTGCTGGAGGATCTATTAATCAGGAAACACTTGGAAAGACGAGAGTTAGTTTAGGGCCAGATGTGTATAAAATTTATAAAGAGGGAGGGGTGTTACAGTTAGGAAGGGAGATTCAACAAAAAGGGTATACAGATATTTATACCTATCCTGAAATAGAAAATAATACGCTATACGTTCAATTTGTCACACCAGAGAGTCTAGAAAATAAGGAAGAGGTAACAGTGCTAATCGATTCTTATTTAAAGGAAAGAGATCTGGTTTATGAAATTAAATATGAAGAAGTTAACCAAGTGGTGGACGTAGAACTAACAGAGGAACAAAAAGCTGCGAATAAACAGATGGAAATGGAACAGGAGATATTCGAATTCGTTACATCAACCCCATATTATTATATGCAAAGCTTTGGAAGTGATCCATCTGGAGATTCAACGGAAATCATTTTGTCTGAATCGATTCCAGAAGAAGAAGAAACGAAGTTAAAGGATGGAATTAAAAATATTATAAAAAAGTATGATTTAGAGTGGAATTTTTCGATTGGTAAGGTCGGTGCAGACGTCGTACAAATGGAAAACGCTATATGGGGTATTCTCCCTGCTCTAGGAGAAGCCTATATGTTTGGTGGAAAAAAATATAAAGTGTATGATGTGTATCCAACATATGAAGACAATCAATTGAAATTCGATATCTATACAGAACTAGCCTTCACAACAGAGGAAGATATGGCAAAAAACATGGAAACGGCCAAAGAGTTAAAAAGATCCTTACAATTATTTCTAAAACATGAAGACATTCAAAGCCAGTTTAACTATGTTTCCTATGTAATAAAAATCTATGGGGATAATAGAAAAGAGGTAGAGTTCGATACTTGATATCATTTTTTAAGGGAGGGGGTTTATTGAAGGGGTCCAAGCTAGTCCAAATCAATCAAGTAAAAGATTGGCTTTTATTTACAGAATTCATTACAGGCGATAGAGAAAAATCACTTGAAATCGTGAAGGCTTTTTTAATAAAGCCTTCGACAAAGTGGTATGCCCCACATGTAAATGAAAGAGGATACCGATACATCTTAAAACAGTTGAAGGGTGAAAAGGGTAGAACAGTATTAGAATATAAATTTTCGGAATATTCATATGATTCGATAAGCAAAATGGATCAGTCAATCCTATTGCTACATTACTATTTTCAACTAGAAATAGGAAAGATTGCTAGAATCATAGGAAAATCAATAAGAGAAATCAGAAGAAGATTATTTTCCTTTCTACAGCTACTAGCAACAAATGGAATTTCGGTTGCTACATTCGAGGCTATGCTGCATGAGAAAGGGGAATCACTAGTTTATGCCTTCACACTTAATGATGGAAAGAAGGAGAACTTGATAAATGCAAAAAAGACTGTGTTGTATTCTTTCATCATATTCCATCTTCTTATCGTTGGCGGTGCAATGAATAGTGGAATTGTTGAAAAAACACAAGCGAAACAAGGTCCTGATTTATTAATGATTTATAAAGGAAATAAATTGGACGAAATGATTAAAGCAAGATTAACAGAAGTATTTCAGGAAGATGGTTTTTCTGTCTTTGTCAATTTTGGGGAAGCAGAAGTTTATATTGGCGTAGAGAAGGAAGTACTCTATCAAAAGAAGTCGGAAATCATTCGCTTTGTCTATCAACTATTGAAGGAAAAAGACATTACGTATGTTGTCCAATTGGATTATGATATAAAAGCGTTTGGCACTGACGAAGCTGCGTATCAAATAGTTTCAGAGGCAAACGAGAAAAGGTTAAAACTATGGCCAGTAGACTATTCAGATCAAGGAAAAGTAATAGGATGGATTGTATCCTTTCCAGAAGATATTGAACTAGTAACAGAGGAATCAGAACTTAGGAGGGTTAAAGAAATTTTACATAAATACCATCATAAAGCACCAGTGACGGTTTCTTATTATAATAAACAAATAGTGGATCGACGAGAAAGATGGTTAAAATTATCACCCTATTTCAATGAAGGATTCTTGTTAGGAAAGGAATATAATATTGAAAGAATAAGAACAGATACAACGGAGAAAAACGTAATCATCGATATTTATACGTTTTTTTTAACAAAAGATAAAAACAAAGAGGAGATAGCACGGGCCATTAAACGATCGCTGGATCAATTTTTGCAAAGCGAGGAAATAAAAGGGCTTGTTCAAAATGATACTTATACGATAAATATATACTCAGCAGGGAAGAAAAAAATAAATGTCGATTATTATTATATTGTATATTTTATAAAGTTTGGGTAATAATGCTTACAGGTTAAACTGCACGTAGGAATGTGATAAAATAATAATAATAGCTTAAAAAATAGCTAAATGTTTGAAAAGGCAGTTGAATCATTTGACATTAAAGGAAAAAGTTGTAGTGCTAATTGGACCTACCGCTGTAGGGAAGACAAATCTAAGCATTGAACTGGCGAAAAAATTCGACGGGGAAATCATTAGCGGAGATTCTATGCAGATTTATAAAGGAATGGATATTGCGACAGCAAAAATATCGAAAGAAGAAATGCAAGGAGTTCCCCATCATTTAATTGATATCGTAGAGCCTGATGAAAGTTTTTCCGTGGCACAATTTCAGGAGCTTGTTCGCAAAAAAATAACGGAAATAACTTCAAGAGGAAAATTGCCGTTTATCGTTGGCGGAACTGGTTTGTATATTCAAGCCGTTTTATACGATTATCATTTTCAAGAAACGACAACAGACACAGTATTCCGGATGAAATTAGAGGAAATGGCGCAAACGGAAGGAAGCTTGACCATTCACGACATGCTGAAAGAAGTAGATCCAGAAGCTGCTGATGCGATTCACCATCATAATGTCAGGCGTGTGATTAGAGCATTAGAGGTCTTTCATGTCACCGGCAGAAAAATGTCTGACATACAAAAAGAACAGAAGCAGGAATCACTTTATGATGCTGCAATAATTGGTTTAACGATGGAAAGAAGTGTTCTGTATGAGCGAATTAATAAACGAGTGGAGCAAATGCTTGCAATCGGCTTATTAGAGGAAGTTCAGCATTTCTATGAAAAGGGCATTAGAGACTGCCAATCCATTCAGGCAATTGGATATAAAGAAATCTATAAGTATTTCGATGGTCTGCAAAGCTTGGATGAATCAATTGAAGAGTTAAAGCAGAATTCAAGGAGATATGCAAAGAGGCAATTAACTTGGTTCCGCAATAAAATGAATGTACAGTGGTTTGATATGACAGATAGTGTCAAAATACATGACATAACAAAAAATTTACAGGAAATTTCGTGTTATTTAGAAGGAATGCTAAAAATAAAATCGAATACATAATAGTAGAGAGAAAAGAGGAGGATTTTCATGAAGCAATCAGTTAACATTCAAGATCAATTTTTAAATCAATTACGTAAAGATGGCACAAACGTAACGGTATTCTTATTAAACGGATTCCAAATACGTGGATTTATAAAAGGTTTCGATAATTTCACCGTATTATTTGAATCAGAAGGCAAACAGCAGCTAGTTTATAAGCATGCTATTTCCACATTTTCCCCACAAAAAAATGTACAAATTGATTTAGAGGGTACACAAGTTCAATAAATGAAATGAATTGGACATTTACGGTTACATGTAAACCCTACTGCTACATAGGAATATGCAAGGAAACGTAGTAAGCTTTAAGTATACCGCGAAAAATAGTTGGATAAATATTGGATGAAACAGACTAAATCGAATAGAGGTTTAGTCTGTTTTTAAATGGATATAGGTAGAGGAGGGGCACCAGAGAGGAAGGACAATCCCCACTGAAGGTGTACTTGATTATCCATTTAAAAGGATGTATTCGTCATCTTTTAATCTAGTTATGGAGATATTTGAATCCTTTTCAAACACCAACAAGCGATCCTCTATGCTTTTTCCATAGTTATCTTTAAATACATCTTCTCGATCAGAATGAGGAAAGATAGCGATGTCTGTTAATGATAAAGCTGTGAAGTCATTTAAGTCTACTTCATTCAACTCAGGAGAAAAATGATTTGCCACATCAATAGAAGGCCCTAAAATTACTGCCCCAGCACTTGCTCCTATAATGATACTATTCTCGGATAACTCCTTTAAGACGGCGTCAGCGCGACTTTTTTTCATGAAATACAGCAAGCGAAAGGGATTTCCACCATTAATATAAATGATATTATACTCCTTTAGTTTCTCTCCCTTTTCTACTTCTACATCGATAAAATCTACTTGGTTTATGCCCAACTCTAAAAAATCATTTTTCGTTTTAAGGGCAAATCTATTCTTTTCCTTTAGCGAGGAGGCAGTGGTGATAATAACAGCTTTCGGATTAGCAAGCATATTAAGCACAGTCATAAATTCCTCTTTGATTGTTTTTGTATAAAAACCATTCGAGGTCAAAAATATTGTAGCCATTTTTTTAGCTCCCTTGAAAAAATTTTTCTTCTAGCCTTCGATAAAATTACATACTATTCAAAATGTTCCTTTATATTTTACCATAAAAATCTTCTTTAATTTATAGTGGCTTATTGAAGATAAATGGTTAAACATAGCGATATTTTTGGCTACAGACTCGTTCTAAAAGTTGAAACGAAAAAATAATCTGAAAATAGTTTAATGAATAGAAGATGTTCTGAATATACATTAACAATGGGGAATAGTAGCAAACAGTATGAATGGATTTAAATATTGATGAACCTTATAGATGAATCATTTGACGAGTAAGATTTATAGCGTTTTGTTTTTAGAGGAGGTGTGGCTTTTGGAGCATCCAATCCGGATGAAGAATAATGGACAGATTAGCGTAGTAATCAACTCACAGAAAAAGAAGGTTCTTCCAAAGGAAAAGCCAGAAGCTGAGTCAATCCAAAGAACTGTTCCAAGTGAACACGAAGCACTTAGGGAAATCGAAGCGGAATTAGGAAGCCTTGTTGGCATGGACGAAATGAAAAAAATGATAAAAGAGATATACGCATGGATTTATGTGAATAAAAAACGGGAAGAAAATGGTCTGAAAACGGGTAAACAAGCTTTGCATATGATGTTTAAAGGGAATCCAGGTACAGGAAAAACAACGGTCGCAAGGCTAATTGGCAAGCTTTTTCAAAAAATGAATGTCTTATCAAAAGGCCATTTAATTGAGGCAGAGCGTGCTGATTTAGTTGGCGAATACATCGGACATACAGCCCAGAAAACAAGGGATCTTGTTAAAAAAGCAATGGGAGGAATTTTGTTTATTGATGAGGCCTATTCGCTCGGGCGAGGCGGAGAGAAGGATTTTGGAAAAGAGGCAATCGATACATTAGTCAAGCATATGGAAGATAAGCAGCATGACTTTATTTTAATATTGGCAGGCTATTCAAGAGAAATGGATTTTTTTCTATCATTAAATCCTGGTCTTCACTCCAGGTTCCCGCTTGTCATTGACTTTCCTGACTATTCCACCGATCAGTTAATGGAGATTGCTGAACGAATGCTAAAAGAAAGAGAATATGCGTTAAGTCATGAAGCGGAAAAAAAGCTAAAAGAACATCTATCCTTTATTCGCAATGTTCAGAATCCCAAAAGCTTTTCTAATGGTCGATATATCCGCAATATTATCGAAAAATCAATAAGAGCCCAAGCCATGCGCTTACTTATGCAAAGTAATTATGATAAATATGAACTAATGACATTAAGAAGTAATGATATAGTATTAGACTCCAAAGAAAAATAAAGGATATGAATGCTATTCTAAAAGAGAGAATTTCTTTTGGGATAGCTTTTTTAATGAACTTTTTTCAAATCTATTTTTACTACGCTACAATTTGGGTAACCTTATAAGGAGCAAATAGATGAAATGGTATTTGTTTGCTATAATAGATGAAGTTCGGCATGGAAAGAAGGTTTACATAGTTGAAAGATACCAAAGTTGATAAAGAAAAAGTAATCCTGGTTGGTTGCGAAACACAAAATGACGCTGCCAGATTTGAATATTCAATGGAAGAACTTGCAAATTTAACGAAAACAGCAAATGGACAAGTAGTTGCCACATTAACGCAAATGAGAGAAAGAATTCATCCTTCTACCTATATTGGCAAAGGGAAAGTAGAAGAATTAGAAACTCTTGCAGAAGAATTAGAAGCAGACTTAATCATTTTTAATGATGAATTATCACCAAGTCAGGTTCGTAATGTATCAAAGAATTTAGATGCAAAAATCATTGACCGCACACAGCTTATTCTAGATATATTTGCATCAAGGGCAAGATCGAAAGAAGGGAAGCTTCAAGTAGAGCTAGCCCAATTGCAATACTTATTGCCGCGTTTAGGTGGACAAGGTCTCCAATTATCCAGACTTGGAGCAGGAATTGGGACGAGAGGGCCTGGTGAAACAAAGCTTGAATCAGATAGAAGACATATTAGACGAAGAATTGATGATATTAAAAGCCAATTAAGCGTTATTGTCGAACATAGAGATCGCTATCGAGAAAGACGGAAGAAAAATCGAGCCTTCCAAATCGCATTAGTTGGTTATACGAATGCAGGAAAATCTACTTTGTTCAATCGCCTCTCTGAAGCAGATTCCTTTGAAGAAGATATCTTGTTCGCAACATTAGATCCAATGACAAGAAAAATGATTTTGCCAAGTGGCTTTTCGGCACTTATTACGGATACAGTAGGGTTTATTCAAGATTTGCCAACAACATTAGTCGCCGCATTTCGCTCTACCTTAGAAGAGGTACGAGAAGCAGACTTATTGCTCCATGTCGTTGATAGCTCAAATGAGGAATATTATCAGCATGAGGAAACAGTACATAAATTACTAGAAGATTTGGAAATACCCGCGATACCTCATTTAACTGTCTATAATAAAAAAGATTTAATGCATCCGAAATTTGTGCCTACATCGAAAACAGAAAGCATTTTAATTAGCGCTTTTGATAAAGAAGACAGGGAACAGCTAAAGCAAACGATTGAACAAATCATGATTGAAAACATGGAATATTATGAGACAACAGTTGAAAGTAATAACGGAAAATTATTGTCACAGCTAAAAAATGAGACAGTTCTACGTAGCTTAATTTTTGATGAAGAAACGCAAAACTATTTATGTAAAGGGTATGCTCTAAAAGAACATGCTATATTAAAATATAAAAAGCCTATAGAAGTAGAGGAATGGGAGAAATAAATGTATAAGCAGTTAACATATGGAACACAGCTAGAAGCGTTAGTACATGAAGTGGAAGAACAAATTAAAGAAGTGCATCAAGCAATTGATAAAAGAATTGATACCAATCAATTTCGTGTCTTATCAAGCTTTCAAAATCATCGGGTAAGTGAATCACATTTTATCCCATCAACTGGCTATGGGTATGATGATAATGGCCGTGACACGTTAGAAAGCATTTATGCAGAAGTATTCGGTGGAGAAGCTGGTTTAGTGAGACCACAGATAATTTCTGGAACACATGCCATTAGCACCGCATTATTTGGAATCCTTCGACCAGGGGATGAACTGCTGTATATTACGGGTAAACCCTATGATACGTTAGAAGAAATCGTAGGAATTAGAGGCGAAGGTATTGGATCGCTGCGTGAGTTTAATATTGGCTATAACAGTGTGGATTTGCTTCCAGACGGACAGCCTGATTATGAAAAAATTGCTGCATCCATTCATGCAAATACAAAAATGATTGGCATCCAGCGTTCGAAAGGGTATGCTACAAGACCATCTTTTCCAATTGCGGAAATCGAAAAGATGATTGCCTTTGTAAAAGAGATTAAAGAAGATGTCGTTGTTTTTGTAGATAATTGCTATGGAGAATTCGTGGAAGATCTGGAACCATGCCATGTTGGTGCAGATTTAATGGCTGGATCCTTAATTAAAAATCCAGGTGGAGGAATAGCCAAAACGGGTGGATATATTGTTGGGAAAGAGGAATTTGTAAAAGCATGTTCTTACAGAATGACATCCCCTGGAATCGGCGCAGAAGCGGGGGCTTCTCTTTATAGTCTTCAAGAAATGTACCAAGGATTTTTCCTTGCTCCCCATGTTGTTGGACAAAGCTTAAAAGGAGCTATTTTCACAGCAGCGATGCTAGAGCGATTAGGAATGAATTCCTCTCCTAGCTGGAATACTAAAAGAACAGATCTTATTCAGTCTGTTCAGTTTGATGATAAAGACAAAATGATTGCTTTTTGCCAAGCCATTCAATATGCATCGCCAATAAACTCCCATGTGACGGCATATCCAAATTACATGCCAGGTTATGAAGATGATGTTATTATGGCTGCTGGAACATTTATTCAAGGCGCAAGCATCGAATTAACAGCAGATGGTCCAATCCGACCACCGTATGTAGCTTACGTACAAGGGGGATTAACTTATTCCCATGTGAAAATTGCGATATGCATTGCTATTAATCGATTACTAGAACAAAAACTGATTACTATTTGAATATAGTAATCAGTTACATGAATTGGGAAGAAAGTGTAACATTAGTTGACATCTTTTTTCCCCAATCATATAATGAAGGTGGATTACATTAATTTAAAAGGAGCCGAATGCTATGTCTGGTAGTCAAATTCGTCGATCGATGCCTCTTTTTCCAATAAGTATTGTCATGCAATTAACAGAGCTGTCTGCTCGACAAATTCGTTACTATGAAGAACACGAATTAGTGGCTCCAGCAAGATCGGATGGCAATAGAAGACTTTTTTCATTATCGGATATTGATAAATTATTGGAGATTAAAGATCTAATTGATCAAGGAGTAAACCTTGCTGGAATTAAACAAATTTTCTCTGTTCAAGAAAAACAAGTGCTGTCAGATGAAGTAAAGAAAGAAGCAGAAAAAGCACGCAGAGAATTATCGGATGAGGATTTACGCAAATTATTGCGCAAAGAATTATTAAATGCAGGTCGCTTTAATAATACTCATCGTCCCTCTATGAGACAAGGAGACATGTCTCGTTATTTTCAAAAATAGATAAGAAGAAAAGTAGGGAGTGGAGGAATAGTCGTGGCTAAAAATTACACTAAAGATGACATTAGAAAGTTTGCAAGTGAAAGTAACGTAAAATTTATCCGCTTACAATTTACGGATATCTTAGGAACAATCAAAAACGTGGAGATTCCAATCAGTCAGTTAGATAAGGCGTTGGATAACAAAATGATGTTTGATGGTTCTTCTATCGAAGGATTTGTTCGTATTGAAGAATCAGATATGTATCTATATCCTGATTTAAATACTTGGGTTGTATTCCCATGGACTGCAGAAAAAGGAAAAGTTGCACGTTTGATTTGTGATATCTACAATCCAGATGGAACACCATTTGAAGGAGATCCTCGTAATAATTTAAGAAGAATATTAAAAGAGATGGAAGAACTAGGATTCACTCATTTTAATCTAGGACCTGAGCCAGAATTTTTCTTATTCAAATTGGATGAAAAAGGCGCACCTTCTCTAGAACTTAACGATAATGGTGGTTACTTTGATTTAGCGCCAACTGATTTAGGGGAAAACTGTCGTCGCGATATCGTTTTAGAACTAGAAGAAATGGGCTTTGAAATTGAAGCTTCTCACCATGAAGTAGCACCTGGTCAGCATGAAATTGATTTCAAATATGCGGATGCGATTACGGCATGTGACCAAATTCAAACATTTAAATTAGTAGTAAAAACAATTGCTCGTAAGCATGGTCTACATGCAACATTTATGCCAAAACCATTATTTGGTGTGAACGGATCTGGGATGCACTGCAACCTTTCTCTATTCAAAAATGGCGAGAATGCTTTCTATGATCCAAAAGGTGAGTTAGAATTAAGCGACACTGCTCTTCAATTTATTGCCGGTATCGGTAAGCATGCTACTAGCTTTACGGCTATTACCAACCCGACTGTAAACTCATATAAACGCCTAGTACCTGGTTACGAGGCACCTTGCTATGTGGCATGGTCTGCTCGAAACCGTTCACCATTAATGCGTATTCCAGCATCACGTGGCCTAAGCACTCGTGTAGAAGTACGCAGCGTGGACCCAGCAGCAAACCCATACTTAGCAATGGCAGCTTTACTTAAAGCAGGTCTTGACGGAATTGCAAACCAATTGACTCCTCCAGCTCCTGTAGATAGAAATATCTACATCATGAGCAAAGAAGAAAGAATTGCAGAAGGCATTGTTGACTTACCATCAACATTAGCACATGCATTAGAAGAGTTAAAACAAAACGAAACAATGATCGACGCACTAGGCGAGCACATCCTTGTTCATTTTGTTGAAGCAAAAGAGATTGAGTGGGACATGTTCCGCACGCAAGTCCATCCTTGGGAACGCGATCAGTATATGGAAATGTATTAAGAAAATAGCTCGTATCATCTATATGAAATTTATCATGATAGCCCCGCTCATTTGAGTGGGGTTTTTGCTAATGAAAAATAAATTAATTGGAACAATACTTGATTAAATGCATAACTTATATTATGTTCTCCACTTTAGGGTTATTTTTGCTGAATTTTTAAAAAATATATATCTGCACAATCAATAGTTTTGATTTTTCATACCCTATATTGAAAGGACAAGCAATTAGGTTTTTGTAAATAACATGATTGCTTGGATGTACCATTTAATAAAGGGGTGAACTTTATGCCATTTACAATTTTAGGTTTTGATTTAACTGTTACCATTTTAAATATTGATTTTAATGCAGATTTCAATCTATCTATTGGGGAAGAGACAGAAGCACTTTCTACAACTGTAAAAGCTTAATGCTTAATTAAAAAGCAAAAAGAGGCTGCGAATATATTCGATTGGAATTTATTTGCAGACTTTTTGTATACGTATTGTAAAACGCTAATTATAAAGACTAACTACTCAAAATAAAAAAACAGCGGTTTACTTCGCTGCTTCATTCGGTACTAAATTTAAAAATTTGGCTAATCCAAGAAGGAGATATTGTCGTTTATTATACATATCATCTATTAGTATACAGAAGTTTTTATAAGCAAATTCTTCTTTAGCGTTTTTACGAATTTCTTCAAGGTTTTGCAGGGATTTACTGAGCTTTTCCGCCTCGATTCGGTATGTCTTCTCTTTATTCTCATAATCTTCAATTTTCGCTTTCATATTCTCGGGTATATAGCTTTCTGGAATTAAAAGGGAAACCGTCGCATTAATTTTTGGTATGTCTATTTGGTTCGATAAAAAAACAAGGTGATTAGCTCCAGAAGCTACAGTATATTTTCTATTAAGAAGTCTGTACAAATGTAAATCGGCAGGGCATTCATTTTGCCAGCCTTTTAATTTAACAGAATTACGAAGCTCCTTGATGTTTTCTCCACTTTTAACTTCGCTAACTGGTATAGAAAGTCCAACTATATCACTTGGGGAAACTGGAACTATACCATATTCAACCGTTATATAGGGTTTATAGGGTTTCACCACTTGATCAAAGAGCATCCATCGTTTTTTAATTAATTTAATCAATGGAAACACCTCCTAATTAAAGCTATTATCACTAGAGGTAGTCTAATTACAAATAAATTTTTATTTATGGTACTTTCCATTACGACTATGATTAGTGTTTTGATTACAATATGGTTATGGTGTCTGATAAAGTAATCTTCTATGGAAGAGTTAGCAGAGATGAAATGACAGCTATTAGGAAAATTAGAAATGCACTTGTACCATTTTTAACTAAGTAATAATTACATACATCATTGTACCACTCATATTAGTGTAAAAGGTTAGGTCTTTTTACACTAATATGAGTGGTTTACTTTTTAGCAAAATGACTATGTCCACATCTACATGCAATAAACTTGGTTATCTTGTTTTCATTCAGTATTACAATATATTAGGATAATGTATATATATAATGTTATTTAATGGAATAATTTCACCAAAAGACAGCTAACTACCTTAAGAAGAAACAATATAGATTTTAAAGGGGTTTTTTATGGTGTCTCTTTTCTTCTATTTCATAAAATACAAAAACCAAACTGCATGATTTTGTTCATCATGGGCTGCTCTTAAAAACTCTTCTTTTATTTTTACGTTATCGGTTTGGTAGGCGATATCTAAATACATATCCACCGTTTCTTGTTCATCATTAAAAGCAAAATCGATACCTTTTCTATAGTCATCTGGGCAGTTTTCAGAAATAATTGGTATATGTTTCTTGCCCGTTAATTGTGTATATAAATTGGAAAAGGTATTGAAATGCCTGATTTCATCATTTCTAATTTCATTAATCACTGTATTTTCTTTTTTTGTAGGAGCTAGATTCTTTAGCTTTTGATAACAAGCAATAGCAGAATATTCTCCATTAATTGCTTTGGAGATTTGAGAAAGTATATCGGTCTGTCTAATGTGTAATGGTACATTCGGTCCAAGATAATGATAATAAGCATGTGGATCAGATGGCAGTTGTTTAATCGGATAGATTCCATGTCCATAATGAACATGACAGCCTTGATCCGGACAATGTAAAAGTTGATTCCATGGGCCATGGTAAAGAGCGGGGTAACCTTGATAAATTGCCCCATCTAGTCCAGTTGTAATGGAGGGTTGCATAATCAATACTCCTTTGTTTTTGATTTATCCTATTCCAATAAAACGGCATTAGATAGTTGTCTTGAGTAAAATGGGTGTTTGAAAGGCATAAGGGGCAAATAAAGAAACATAACAAGTTTATTAAGAGAGGAGAAAATGAGTAAAACTAAAAAGGAATTAATAAATCTTCATTTAAACGCTATACTGTTTATTACATCCTTGCAACATTTTAGCGAAATTGAATGGAAATCAGAAATTACAAAAGGAAAGTGGACAATCGCAGAGATAGTTGGACACTTTAAAGCCTGGGATGAGTTTGTTATGAATAGACGAATTCCATACATATATCCTTTTCTAAAAAATATAAGAACATTCGTTCGTTTATTGCTTGTTTTCGAACGAATGTTCTTATATAATATTTTTTAAAGGAGGGAGCTTAGGATGATAAAACAATTAGAAAAAGCGTGGAAAGAAAAAAGACCCATAGAGATTATATACGTGAAAAAAGATGACTCTATATCCCAGCGAACGGTTCTTGTGTATAGAGTAACAGACACATACATTAAGGCGTTTTGTTTAAGGAAGAAGCAGCCACGCATTTTTAAAGTGGATTCCATCCTAGCTGTCTCCTTTAAGTCGAAATCATTTAAATTGTATGCATAAACAGCTTTTCTCTTTGGAGAAGAGCTGTTAGTTAATTCGAAAAATTTACAAGTATTTCTTCCTTCTTGATACATATAGTCATAAAGAGATATGCTAAAATAGAAAGTGAGAAAGGTTTCGATTAAAATAAATGTAAGCGTTTTATTTGGGAAGGGGAGAAGTAATGGACCGAGCTGCGTTTAGTGAATTTGCGAAAGAGAGGATTATTCAAAGTGTGATTACGATAAAGGGGAATCGGTATCCTGCCTTTTCATTGAAGTATCCAGCGTTTTATTATTTTTATTTTGATGATTTATCTATAAAAGTTAAGCGGAATACGGCTTTTTTGTTTATCCAAAAGAAAAAATTTGTTGGAGAAATAAAATATAAGGAAATCAGTAAAGTGAAAATTGCTATCATTCAAAAACTAACAAATGTTATGCATGTTCCTACAAAAGTGCTGCAAGCAGAAATTGTGCTTTTCTTAAAAGAGGGAGAAGCTTATCACCTTGATTGTGAAAGTATCGGTGTTTTTCCTGATTTAATAAAGCAGCTTCAAAAGAAAAAGATAAAAATCGATGATCCTCTCGAAATAATAGAATTACTTAAACAGAAAGAGACAGAAGAAAAGGCCCTAGATTACGTCCGAGATAAAATCGAAGAGGTTGCAGTAAAGAAGGGCATAGAGCTGTTACGTGTAACCATTAAGCCTATTTAAAAATGGAAATAAAGATCTTTTTAATATTCGTCACAAATAAGGGAATCAATAAAAAAGACTGTCTGATTCCCTTTCGTGCCTAAAATATTATTCCTGCAATGCTTTAAATTTCGTTTTATGAGCTAAGTAATGTGCGACTAGGTATATCACATATTGAATGCAAAAAGAATAGAAATAATTCCAATGAACTGGATCATAAATTCCGATTCCTTTTACAGTGGGAAGAGCTATTATAGAAAGGATCGAGAAGAGTAGTGCTTTAAGAAAAGGGTTTATGCTCGGTTTGTATTGCAAAAGAAACATAACTACGATTGGTAAGCAAAAAAACTAAAAGGAATATAATTGGAAGTTGCAGGTAAAAACTCGTAATCATATTTCCACTTTCCAAAGAACGTACCGACATAGTCTAAAGTTGAAGATACTAGCGCGACAATTAGACCTGCATATTGTAATCTGTCTGCACTTTCCTTTTTTCTAAACTTTAACCATAGAAGGAGTGGGATGATAATAAGAAGTATTCCTATCCACCAATTAAGCGTCATAAATGAGTGCTGTTTCCACCCCTGAAAAATTTCCTTATTCACATCGATTGATTTGTGGAATGATTCTTCAATAATTTTAGATTTCATAATACCCCCTTTTAAAAAATAATTTTAACCTACTAGTAACGATTTATGCGCATTTTTGAGATTATAAAAATGGCCGCTCTTTTTCCTATAGACATTACTCTTAGTGTTTCAGCATAATTTGACAAAGAATAGTATAAAAGCTCGGACAAGCTCTTTTTCCTTTCATACTATATATCGTAAGTGAAATTCATAGAGGAAAGGAGCGAAAGTAATGGGTCGCCATAATAATGATAATGTGTTAGGTACTAGTAATAATAATCATCATCATCATGGGAAAAAATGTCGAAATTGCGTTTCTCCAGTAAGAGATGTTGTTCATCCTACTAGAACAGTTGTTAGAACAACAACTAATGAAAAAAGAATCCGTAATATTCATCCAACAGAAGTAATTAATGTAAATAGAACAGTGGTTCGTAATGAGAATTACTATCCAGTAACAGCAAGACAAGTGAACGAAACAGTAGTTGAAGACTTCGATTGTGGTTCTGATGTAAATAATCCAAATAATTGTAGACCGAGAAGAAATTTCTTCTAATCGTATGTAAGAAAGAGGTTGGGAAATAAGTATTCCAGCCATAGATTAACCCGAACAACTATACGGTAGTTCCATATGATAGTTCGGGTTTATATTGGTTTATAAAAGGAAGTTTCCGTAAAGATGGTGTTATTATCCGCAGCCTGAATACACTTCGCTTTCCATGGGGCGAGCGCCGAGCCGCTTCGTCACTTAAGTTCCTGCAGGGTCTCGGACTTTCTCGCAGCTCCCATAGGAGGGAGTCTACGTGCATTCAGGCTGCTCCGTCTTTCCAATTAATTATTTTTTTCTATTTCCATAATTGTTTATTGAAAAACAATCTTTAATAACGAATTAGTTTTTACACTGACTATATTTAAAATCATAAATAACTAGCATGAAAAAGTAGCCTTTATTTAAGAGCTAAATTAAGGATTGTTCGTCTTTACAGGTTGGCTCTTTTGTTTTGTCCCAGCCTCTTTATTTTCTATATGGATAGATAAATAGGATGATATCTTACATGAAAAAGAAAGCACAAAAGTGCCTTCTTTTTACCAGATTAATATCCTCCCCAATAGGAAGCTCCAATGATAATTAACAAGATGAATAACACAACTAATAAAGCGAAGTTATTGTTGTAACCTCCACCGCTATAACAGTCTGACATATATGCCACCTCCTTCTACAAGTTACAACATATCTTATGTATGAAAGAATGAAAAGGAATGGACAAGTAACTAACGAGGAGAATAAAAGGCTATTTGATTAGAGTGCATTTGAATATAAATGGTTACCATCTGGACTAATGATTATGATCCATTTTTATTAAATTCAATGAAAAAATGCCTCAAAAAGAGGAGTTTCAAAGGCACTACCTATTAAAATATTTAATAGATAATGTGTCTATGAATACCATCTGTTTGAGACACTTTCAATCCAAACGATAGTGTGTTAATAACCGCCTACATAAGATGCACCGATAATAACTAATAAAATAAATAATACTACGATTAATGCAAAGTTGCTTCCAAATCCGCCTCCATATTCAGACATACTAGTCACCTCCATCTATAGATTTACTATATGATATGAATGTGATTATATATGGTGTGGACAAGTTCATTATAATATGTAGAAAAAAGGTCTAAATAAGGAAATAAATATATAAAATGGTATAAACACCGAATGAAAGCATGGATGGATACCATTAAAAATAAAAAAATGAAAAACGCTTACATTTCTTTTGAAAATAAGCTGTCATTTTCAAATGACAAAAAAACTAAAAGGATATGTTTAAGGAGTGCAAATATCTTCTAACATGGTAAGTTGAGAATTATGAACAAGCTCCACCTTAAATACATTATAAATATCCCTAATTTCACAATAACCTGTATCATAGCAAAATAAAATTTTAAACACTCTGCCTTTATATAATACATTACCCGTCATTTTAAACCTCCTTGATATTAGGTGTACTTATATTGTTTATCTATCAAATACCCATTAGATACATCTCTTAAACATAATGTATCAATTTTTTTTGAAAAAATATATTTTGGAGAATAAAATGCTAGGATTCAATAAAAATTCATAAATTGCAATATCAAATAAGGCAAACACTACTTCTTTTCGTCTTTGATTCCAGTTAAAATAGACGGAGGGAGAAAAATTTTCCATTATTTTCGATTTCTCTTACTTATTTAATAGTAATCCATGCAAAATTGCACAACGAATAGGAAAAATGTAATGAAATATTCTCTAAATTTTATAAAATGGAGGAATCAATATGAAAAGAATTGCGGTGTTCTGTGGTTCAAGTACAGGAGCTTCTAATATTTATATCGAAGAAGCGATCGCATTAGGGAAAGAATTGGCGAGACGAGATTTAGAGCTTGTATATGGTGGTTCATGCATTGGTTTAATGGGAGCAATTGCTGATAGTATAGTGGAAGAGGGTGGTAAGGTAATTGGGGTACTGCCTGACTTTCTTCAAGAAAAAGAAATAGCTCATCCTCATTTAAGTGAATTAATTGTCGTAAAGTCCATGCATGAGAGAAAGGCGAAAATGACAGAGCTAGCTGATGGGTTTATTACACTTCCAGGTGGTGCGGGCACGATGGAAGAGTTTTTTGAAATCTTTACTTGGGCACAGCTTGGTTTACATAAAAAACCTTTAGGCATTCTTAACATCAACCATTATTATGATCCCCTAGTTGGATTAATTAATCATATGGCCGATGCAGAATTTTTACAAGAACAGTATCGGAACATTGCGCTTATCGATTCAAATCCAGCACGATTGCTAGATAATTTTTCGACCTATACTCCCCCTGGAATAAAATCATTTATTCAAGTGAGTCAGTCTTAACTCTTTTCGATACACATAAATTACTTGAGATTTGGAGGAGAACTGTGGTGCTACTTGTTCAAAAATTTTATGATGTAAATGATTTCAAGCGGGTGATGCTACCACTTTTGGAAAAGGAAGAAGCGGTTAATGGCCTGCCTCTAGGAATCTTAATGAATATAAATGAGATGATTAAGCCTATCGTTATGGCTGGAGTTTATAAGGATGAACAACCAATCCTTATGTTATTTCAGACCCATCCCAAACAAATAATCGTCTCTGTTTTTAAAGGGATGACTCCATTGGAAATGCCGTTAGTAAGTAAATTGATTCATGAAAGTATAGAAGTGATTCCAGGTTTCATTGGCGAAAAAGCAATTGTGCAAGAGATGGCTCAACGTATTGCTGCGTTGCGTCAATTAAATGTTGTACTCGGAATGGACCAGCGAATCTATCAACTAAAAGAAGTGAAAAAGAAACCATCTAATGTTGGTAATTTTAGATGGATAACAAGTAGAGATCAGGCGCGTATTCAACAATGGGTTTATGATTTCGCTGCGTCCGTCAATCAGCCATTAGAAATGGAACAGGCAGGAAAACGTGCAGAAGAAATCATTCAAAGTGGTAAACTTGCTGGATGGGAAGTAGATAATCAGTTAGTTAGTATGGCAAATGCAAGCAGACCTACGAAGAATAATATTACGGTTAATTTTGTGTATACGCCAGATGCGTTTAGAAAAAATGGCTATGCCACAAATTGTGTTGCAGAACTTTCAGACCGTTTGTTAAAGAGCGGTTTTTCATCTACTAGCCTCTATACAGACACTACAAACCCAACGTCCAATAAAATATACATGGACATTGGCTATGAACCAATGAAAGATTCTATTTTACTATTTTTTGAGAATTAAATGCTAATACTTTAATGATCTGTATGAATGGAAGGGGAAATGGGAAGTGGATGAAAGATATCCAATTGGTTTGTTTGAATATGAAGGGCAGATCTCCGATGAAGTTCTGCATAGCTGGATTTCAGAAATAGAGGAATATCCAGCAAAGCTTGAGAAAGCAGTAGCCTCATTGACAGAGGAGCAGTTAGATACACCCTATCGAAAAGACGGCTGGACAATTCGTCAAGTAGTACACCATGTCGCAGATAGTCATATGAACGCATATATTCGCACAAAGCTTGCTTTAACGGAGCGGAAGCCGATTATTAAACCATACGAAGAAGGGTTATGGGCACAGCTCCCCGACTATTCCATGCCTGTAAATGTGTCAATCCAATTGCTCTCCAATATTCATGCAAGATGGGTTTATCTATTTCTTGCTCTTGTTCAGACAGATGAATTAGAAAAGGAATTACAACATCCAGAAAACGGCATCCAATCAGTTCGATTATTAATCGGAAATTACGCATGGCATGGTCGTCACCACCTCGCTCATATTACGAACCTGTGTGAAAATAAAGGATGGAAAACGGAATAGTTGCTGTAAAGGAAAAAGGTTGGGACATAAGTATTCCAGCTTAAAATAAACCCGAATGATTATACGAAGAAAGGTTCGTATAATCGTTTGGGCTTTTTTATTAGTTTTATAAAAGGCTGTTTTAGTATAGTTTGTGTTATTACCCGCAGCCTGAGGAGGAACATAAATAATCAATATGAAAAAGTAGTATTTATTTAAGAGCTAAATTATAGATTGGTCGTCTTAACAGATTGGCTAATTAGTTTTGTCCCATCCCTCTCCTTATTTAATTGTGGAAGAAAGGGGCTAAGGTAAAGTATATCATTGAAATTACTTTTTCTAATTTATTTCCTTATCTCATATATTTCACTTATGTTTCTCATATACATATACATATACAGATTTGCAAGAAAAGTCTTAGTGTGCATTAATTTGTATCCGAAAAATACGAAATTAATTACTGGCCAGTATTCTTACTGCATCATACAAATATTTATCGATGAAATAGAGGAGGGAAACTGTGACATATATCGGAAAAAGTGTTTTTCGGAAAGAGTCCCTTGAAAAAGTGACAGGAAAAGCAAAGTATACAGCTGATTACCTAGCAAGTGACGCATTGCATGTGGAGATGGTAAAAAGCTCGTATGCCCATGCTACTATTCGTTCCATTGAAATCGAAGAAGCCAAAAAGGTGGAAGGTGTAAGGGCAGTCATCCTTGGCGATAATTTACCTTTGATTGGAGAAGAAGTGATTGATCGCCCTCCACTTGCTGTCAATAAAGTTCGTTATTATGGGGAAGTCATTGCATTAATTGTTGCAGAAACAATCCCAATTGCAAAGAAAGCAGCCCAACTTATTCACATCGAATATGACCCCCTGACAGTTGTAAATTCCCCATTACAAGCACTAGAGAAAGATGCGCCACTCCTCCATGACAATTTACTCGATTACACGAAAGACGAAGGGATCTATCCTGTGGAAGGAACAAATATTATCAATCACACAAAGATTAGAAAAGGAGATATTCAAGCAGGCATGAAGGAAGGGGAAGTGATGATTGAATCCCAATTTTCTATTCCTATATCCGATCATTCTGCTATGGAAACAAGAGCAGCACTTTGTGAAATTGGGGAAAGCGGAATCGTCCGAATTGTCACTAGCTCGCAGGCACCTTATATGGTGAAAAAAATCATCAGTAGAGATTTTAAGGTGGAAACAGGGAAAGTAGTCGTAGAAACGCCATTTGTAGGTGGAGGCTATGGTGGAAAAGCGTCCGTTCATTTGGAAATATTTGCATACCTTGCATCAAAAGCAGTTAGCGGGAGAAAAGTACGTGTATTTAATACGCGAGAAGAAGATTTAACGGTTTCCCCTGTACATATTGGCTTAGAGGCAACGATTCAGCTTGCATGTACGGCTGATGGCAAACTGACTGCTGCTAAATTAAAGTATGTGTTTGATGGCGGGGCATATGCAGATAAATCGCCCCATCTTAGTACAGCAGGGGCAGTAGATTGTACAGGACCTTATAAAATAGACCATGTCTGGTGTGATGCATTATGCGTGTATACGAATCATCCCTATGCAGCACCATTCCGAGGATTTAGCCATGGCGAAGTCCATTTTGCTTTTGAAAGAGCGATGGATATGCTTGCGAAGAAAATAGAAATGGATCCTCTATTTTTTCGAAAAATAAATGTCATTCATCCAGGCGATACGACTCCAACACAAGTAGTGTTAACGAGCAGTAAAATAGGAAATGTAGAAAAATGTATCGATCGCTTATGGGAATTAATGGAGTGGGAAAAGGGGCGATTTGAGGTAATCTCTCAAAATAGGGTTCGTGTAAAAGGAATTTCATGTAGTTGGAAAAACTCAACAATCGGTCCAGCTGTTAGTTCTGGCGTAGTTCTCACCTTCAATTCGGATGGAAGCATTAATCTAATGTCTGGCTTAGTCGAAATAGGCACAGGAACGAAAACGGTATTGGCGCAAATTTTAGCTGAAAAAATGAAGATGAGTGTGGATCGAATACATGTGCGAATGGCTGTTGATACACAAATAGAGCCAGAGCATTGGAAGACAGTAGCAAGTAGAGGAACGTTAATGGCAGGAAGAGCTGTGATGGCTGCAGCAGATGATGCCATTCGAAAACTGAAGAGAATGGGTGCAATTGTATTAAGAGTACCAGAAGATGATTTAGAAGTAACAAATGAAAAAGTATTCTTAAGGGATAATCCGAAACAATTCGTGCCATTTAAAGATATTGTGTATGGCTATACCTATCCAAATGGAAATTCCATTGGCGGACAAATCATTGCAAATGGTAGTTACACACTGACTGGTTTAACCAATTTAGATCCAGAAACAGGTGCAGGTAATCCTGGTCCAGAATGGGCAGTAGCAGCCCAAGGGGTTGAAATTGAAATGGAGATGAAAACATTTAGATATAAGATTTTAAAAGCGATAACCGTTGTTGATTTAGGAGAAGTGCTTAATTATAAAGCAGCACTTGGGCAAATCAAAGGCGCAATGAGTATGGGGATTGCTTGGGCAGGCCGGGAAGCTTTTTATTTTGATGAAAACGGTAAAGTACTAAACCCCCAATTACGGACATATCGACCTTTAAGATTTGGTGAACATCCGGAATATGAGGTGGATATTATAAAAACGCCACATTTAGAGGCACCATTTGGGGCAAGGGGAGCAGGGGAGCACGGATTGGTTGGCATCCCGGCAGCGTTAGGAAATGCCCTTTCTCATGCAATAAACACTGAATTGAATCGTCTCCCACTTACACCCGAAGCTATTTGGAGACAATGGAAGGAGGCAAATAATGGCATTTGAATATATAGCAGCTTCCACCATAGAACAGGCAATGCAAATATATAAAGAAACAAAGGTACAAAATAGACATCCAGCCTATTATGCAGGCGGCACAGAAATTATCACACTAAGAAGAATCAACCAATTAAATGTGGATGTCACAATTGATATAAAAAAAATAGCGGCATGCAATATTCATCAGATGGAGGAAGAATACCTTGTGATCGGTTCCTGCATCACATTGACAGATATAGAAGAACGCAATTATTTTCCATTATTAACGATGGTTTGCAAAGAAATTGCTGATCGAACAGCAAGAAATAAGATTACAGTTGGTGGAAATATTTGTGGACATATTTTTTATCGAGAAGCAGTCCTGCCATTTCTTTTAACAGATAGTGTGTTGGTGCTTGCAAGTGAAAATGGAATTAGAACAGAATATATCCATAATGTATTTGAGGAACAATTATTGCTTCAGACGGGAGAATTATTGGTGCAGGCATTTATTGAAAAAAAATATTTGTCTAAAAAATATATAGCAATAAAAGTGAGACAGCAGTGGGATACAGGATATCCATTAATTACAGTTGCAGCATTAACAATGGATGGTCAAATTAGAGTAGCCATCAGCGGATTATGTCCTTTTCCCTTTCGAGCCTTTGCAGTCGAGCGCATTATAAATAATCAAAGCATGAATAGAGAAGCACGAATCGCACTTGCCTTAAACCATCTTCCTTCCCCCATCCTTCATGATGTGGAAGGCTCAGAGGAGTACCGCTTGTTTGTACTGGCAGATCTTTTAGAAAAAATAATCAATCGATTGGAGGGAGTGTGATTGGCGGAAAGTGGACCAAATTTAGTAATCATCAAACTGCGGGTAAATGGGGAAAACCATTCAGTAGCCATTCCTCCATCGAAAACATTGCTTGCTACATTGCGTGAAGACCTTTTTTTAACTGGTGCAAAGCCAGGCTGTTTTAACGGAGATTGCGGCGCTTGCACCACTATTATAGAGGGGATGCCGATGAAATCTTGCTTAATGCTTGCAGTGGAAGCACAAGGGAAGGAGATTATTACGATAGAAGGACTGAAAAATAGTCCCCTCCAACAAACCTTTATCGAAGAATTTGCCTTTCAGTGCGGCTATTGTACACCAGGATTTATTATGAATGGGCATGCACTGCTCCAAAATGAGGCTAATCCTAGTAAAGAAAAGATAAAAGAGTGGCTGGAATCTAATATATGTCGCTGTACGAGTTATGAGGAAATCGAAGCAGCGGTTTTAAAAGTTAGCGCTAAACGAAAGGAATAAAGAGAATACCTCCTGCCTAACAAAGCTTGCAGGAGGTTTTTTTTTACAATTTTTGCTGCGTATTTTGGTTGTTTAACGCATCTTCTTCCATTGTTTCAACCATTCCATATAAACCATTCATTTCTTGTTCATCAGCATCTAATCCTAATTCGTTTTGCTGCTTTGTATCTTTAGCATTTGGATCCTTCATTGTTTTCTCTCCTTTCAAGAGCTTATTCATTGTATAGTTTGTGGAAAAATAACAATTATATGTGATAAAAAGTACATGCTTATTTTAGAACATGCTTTTTAATGTTTTCAAAAACAGCTTTTAAAAGAAGTCCTAGAAAAATAAAACCGATAAATGATTTTGCATGGGACCAATTTTCCCCTAACACGAACATTTTTCTAAGCATAAATAATGGCTCGATAATATAGGAAAATAGGGTAGACCAGCCTAAAGTTGCTAACAAAAAATATTTCCAAGTGCTGAAATATTGATATACAAGCATGGCGGTTATAGGGATTACGACCAAATTAGCAGGGATAAGCGGGGTAATGAGGGGGAGTAATTTGTCCGGATAGTTCCATAGCAACATTTCAGTCCCTATAATATCTAAGAGCATACATAGAGTGGCACAAAACATTCCATAAGAAAACACCTCGAAAAAACGATTTTTATCGACTACCCTCCACCAGATAAAATAAGGAATAATGGTTGCTAGCAAAAGAATCCACCAATTAATGGAGAATAAATCATGCTGTAGCCAATGATCAATAGATAGATGAAATAATTTTTCTTTTTCTTTATCAATTTCTACATTGCTAGGGATGTGTAATAAAAAAAAGTACATGTATCTCACCACTTTTACACCTTCTAATTGGATTATAAAAAGGAAGATTTTATTAAGTTAGTATGGATTAAAAATAGAAATTCATTAGTTATTTACATGCATACATAAATTTACCAAAAGGTGGGGAGGTTAGAAAGTATTAAAGGTGGGATTAACGATGAAGAAAAAGTGGAAAAAATACAAGATATACATCATTGGACTATTTTATATTTTGTTTATCAATGGGTTAATTGCAGCGAGCTATATTATTGGATTTAAAGAATTTAAAAAACTAATCACTTTTTAACAAAAGACAAAACCGTCATAATTTTCCTTAAAGGAATAGGATAAGGTATGGAAAAATATGATGAAAGGGTAGGGGGTGATGCAATGGCAGTCGTACGTGTAACAGATGCGGATATTGATTTACTGGCAAGACTTCTCCGGGCAGAAGCAGAGGGAGAAGGAGAATTAGGCATGCTATTAGTTGGAAATGTAGGGATTAATCGAATGAGAGCAGATTGTTCTGATTTCAAAGGCTTGCGTTCCGTAAACGATATGGTTTATCAAGCCCATGCGTTTGAAGCAACAACGAAAGGCTATTTTTATCAAAGACCGAGAGAAAGTGAACGAAGATTGGCAAGGAGAGTAGTGAACGGAGAATCCTTTTGGCCAGCAAAATATAGTTTATGGTATTTTCGTCCACCAGGTGATTGTCCTGATACCTGGTACAATCAGCCACACGTTGGGAGATATAAGCTACATTGCTTTTATGAACCAACTGCAGAAGAATGTGAAAATGTTTATAATACATTCTAAGTGGCTTACTTATTATCAAAGGAGTCCGATCCTTAAAGGGCTCCTTTTTAGTATGGCTATTTTTAAAACCTTTAAGCGATATAGTATGTAGCATTTGAGCTAGGATGGATTTAATGATATATTTTAAAATAGCGAAAAATAAGAATATTCGGGGAGTGTTTTAAATTGTCGTTAGAAAATGTTCAAATTCATTTAAGTAAATGGAATAGAGAAAAAGATATTCAAGTTTTTCAAACATCTAGCGCTACTGTATTAGAAGCGGCAGAAACATTGGGAGTAGAGCCAGAAAGAATTGCTAAAACGTTATCTTTCCGAAGAGGAAATGATGCAATCTTAATTGTAGCAGCAGGGGATGCAAAAATTGATAATAAAAAATTCAAGCAAACCTTTGCAGAAAAAGCAAGGATGCTATCTTCAGAAGAAGTATTGGATAAAACAGGTCATGCAGTTGGCGGTGTTTGTCCTTTTGGTTTAGTAGAAAACTTACCTGTGTATATGGATGAATCTTTAAAGCGATTTACCACTGTGTTTCCAGCTTGTGGAAGCAGTAATTCAGCCATCGAATTGACGAATGAAGAGCTTTATATATATGGCAATGTAGTGGAATGGGTGGATGTTTGCAAAGCGTGGGAGTAGCTTATATTATGCAGCTAAAAGGCTTGTCCGCAATGGGACAAGCCTTTTAGCTGTTTATAATTTAAAGAGAATAGTTATTGAATATGACGATACACACCGATTACTTTTCCAAGAATACTTACATTACGTAGAATAATGGGCTCCATTGTGCTGTTCTCAGGCTGGAGGCGAATAAAGTCACGTTCTTTAAAGAATCGTTTAACAGTAGCTTCGTCTTCATCTGTCATTGCGACAACAATGTCTCCGTTGTTAGCAGAATGCTGTTGTCTAACGATAACATAGTCACCATCTAATATTCCTGCTTCAATCATACTTTCTCCCATAATTTCCAGCATGAAAATTTGTTCATCGCTTGGTGCTAGTCTCTCCGGCAAAGGAAAATATTCCTCGACATTCTCGATTGCAGTGATAGGCATCCCAGCTGTAACTTTTCCGACTACAGGTACATTAATAATATTATATTTTGGTATATTGCTTTCTTCTAAATCCAATATTTCAATAGCCCTAGGTTTTGTTGGATCACGACGGATTAGCCCTTTACTCTCTAATCTTGCTAAATGGCCATGAACCGTAGAACTTGATGCTAGTCCAACAGCCTCAGCAATTTCACGGACAGAAGGTGGATATCCTTTTAGCTTAACTTCTTCTTTTATGTATTCTAGTATGTCTAATTGCCTCTTTGAAAGCTTCTGCATTATACGCACCTCGTTAAATTATTCTTGTACTAATTATAACACGTTATATAGGAGGATACAAACATAAGTTCTATTTTATCATTGACAGGAAACGTGTGTTCGTATTAAACTAAATACATAAACGAACATACATTCTAAAAAAGGTGGAATTATTTATGTCTAAATTGTGGGAAAAATATTCGTATACTATTATTCTTTTAATTTGTGGTTTTATAGCGTGTATAATGATTGTAGCGAATACTGAAGAAGCAGATTCTAGCAAATATGTGACAGTTAAAGTGGAAAATGGAGAAACTGTATGGCAATTATCTAATGAATATGCAGGTTCCTATAATATGACAAAAAAACAGTTTATCAAATGGATAGAAGAACATAACAATATATCTGCTAATAATATTACTGCTGGGGAAGAATTGGTCATTCCAGTAAGAGTAGAGGATCATCAATTGATGTTAGCTGCAGAATGATAGAAAGGGAATCTAATTAGTAATGAAGAATGAAAAGAATGCAATAATCTATTGTCGAGTAAGTACAGATAAAGAAGAACAGACAACTTCCCTTGCAAGACAAGAAGAGGAATTATTAGAATTAGCAAGTAAAATGGATTTTCATGTAAAAAGAATCATCACTGAAAGAGCAAGTGGATACGATCTAGATAGAGAAGGGCTGCTTGAGCTCTTATCGGTTATAAAAGATGAGGAAATTTCGTCGATTTTAATACAGGATGAAACAAGATTAGGTAGAGGAAATGCAAGAATTGCTATTCTTCATTGCATTTTAAAGGAGAATATTAAGCTTTATAGTATATCTTCATCAGGAGAGCTTACTCTTTCAGAAGCAGATACAATGGTTTTGCAAATTGTTAGCATAGTGGAAGAATATCAGCGGAAAATACATAATTTAAAGATAAAAAGAGGAATGAAAAGAGCAGTAGAGAACGGTTATCGGCCTGATAAGAACTTAAAAAACTTAGGAGATCATTCAGGTCGACAGAAGATAGATGTACCCATAGAGGAAATCGTAAAACTGAAGCAAAATGGGTTAACCTTCTCCGAAATTACCTCCACTTTAAAAGGGCTTGGATATGATTTTTCAAAGGCGACCATTCATCGCCGGTATCAAGAATATATGGAGATGCTAAGTGGGAAAGAATAGCTTATTCTTTAGCTAATCTTAAAAATAGGAATGTACATGTATATATGATATAATAGATTATCAATTAGCCAGTTGCTTTTTAAAGACTGAGCTTTTTATTTTTGCTATAAATAACCACTTAAGTCGATATATTTAAACATAGCAAAAATAAATGGAACAAGATAATTAAACAGAAATCATACATTATTTCTTTAAAGGAGTTTAAAATGTTTCCTAAAAATAAACTTGATCGCATAAATGAACTTGCAAAAAAGAAAAAAGAGACGGGCTTAACACAAGAAGAAGCAAAAGAACAAACAAAGCTACGTGCTGAATATTTAAAAAATTTCCGTTCCACAATGGTAAATACGATTGAAAATGTAAAGATTTTTGATCCAAAAGGTAATGATGTAACACCTCAAAAAGTGAAAGATATACAAAACAGAAAAAAGATGCATTAAGTTTTACACGCGCGTCCGTAATAAAGGGCTGTTGGTTTTGATCAAACAAAATTTACGACATAGCCTTTGTAAAAAAAACCTTAACTACGATGTTAAGGTTTTTTTTATGTTTTCTATTGCAATTTATGGGTAAAATACGAAATAAATGTCGAAAGTATATAGTGGTGCTTTTTTCAAATTTTATTGAAAAAAAAAGAATCATTTAGGCATAATCAATCATTGAAAATGAGAGGATGTTGAATAGTGAATACAAAGCTTGACCATTTATCGATTGCATCGATTAGAACACTATCCATTGATACAATAGAAAAAGCAAATTCAGGTCATCCAGGAATGCCAATGGGAGCGGCTCCGATGGCTTATACCTTATGGACATCTTATATGAATCATAATCCAAAAAATCCCGACTGGTTTAATCGTGACCGCTTCGTATTATCTGCCGGGCATGGCTCTGCTTTACTGTATAGCTTATTGCATTTATCAGGCTATGATTTAACCCTTGACGATCTAAAACAATTTAGACAATGGGGAAGCAAGACGCCTGGTCATCCTGAATATGGACATACTGCTGGGGTTGATGCAACAACGGGTCCCCTTGGACAGGGAATTGCGATGGCTGTTGGGATGGCAATAGCAGAAAAACAATTAGCAGGTGTTTATAATAAAAATAACTATCCAATTGTTGATCATTATACATATAGTATTTGTGGGGATGGTGATTTAATGGAAGGAGTATCTGCTGAGGCAGCTTCTCTTGCGGGACATCTTAAGCTAGGCAAATTAGTCGTGATGTATGATTCCAATGATATTTCTTTAGATGGTGATTTGGATAAATCCTTCTCGGAGAGTGTGGAGCAGCGATTTAAAGCATATGACTGGCAGTATATCCGTGTAGAAGATGGCAATGACACAGAACGAATCGCAAAAGCACTAGAAGAAGCGAAAAAAGATCAAACGAAACCGACCTTAATTGAAGTGAAAACGATTATTGGATTTGGCGCGCCTAATAAAGCAGGAAAATCCCTTGTGCATGGTGCCCCCCTTGGTGCGGATGAGCTTAAGTTAACAAAAGAAGCGTATAACTGGACATTTGATGAAGATTTTTATGTGCCAGATGAAGTATATAATCATTTTAAAGAGGCAGTAGCGATACATGGTGAGAACAAGGAAAAAGAATGGGATGAGCTTTTTTCAAGCTATGAAATAGAATATCCAGAACTTGCAAAACAGTTAAAGGCTGCTTTAGCAGATACCTTGCCAGAGGGCTGGAATCGAGAAATGCCAGTTTATGAAGAAGGAAGCAGCTTAGCAAGTCGTGCATCCTCAGGAGAAGTAATCAATAGTATTGCAAAAAATCTTCCATTCTTAGTTGGTGGTTCTGCAGATTTAGCAGGCAGTAATAATACGATGATAAAAGGGGAGAAAGATTTTACACCTGATTCTCCTGAAGGAAGAAATATTTGGTTTGGTGTAAGAGAATTTGCAATGGGAGCTGCTTTAAACGGGATCATGCTACATGGTGGATTAAAAATATTTGGTGGAACATTCTTTGTTTTTTCCGATTATTTAAGACCTGCCATTCGTCTTGCTGCACTTATGGGATTGCCTGTAACTTATGTATTCACCCATGATAGTATTGCAGTTGGCGAGGATGGCCCAACTCATGAGCCTGTTGAGCAATTAGCTTCATTAAGAGCGATGCCAAATCTATCTGTCATTCGGCCAGCCGATGGGAATGAGACAGCTGCTGCTTGGAAAATCGCGCTAGAGTCTACGGATAAACCAACAGCATTAGTGTTAACAAGACAAAACTTACCGACGATTAAAGGTACAAAGGATAGTGCTTGTGAAGGGGTATCAAAGGGTGGTTATATTATTTCTCCATCAAAAGCAGAAACGCCAGATGCTCTATTAATTGCCGCAGGCTCAGAGGTTGGCTTAGCAGTCAAAGCCCAGCAAGAATTAGAGAAAGAAGGAATAAATATTTCCGTCGTTAGCCTACCAGCATGGGATAGATTTGAACAGCAATCCAAAGAGTATAAACAAAAGGTATTGCCGAAAAAAGTAAAGAAAAGATTAGCAATCGAAATGGGAAGTTCTCTTGGATGGCATAAATATGCAGGGGACGAAGGAGATGTACTCTCCATTGAAACCTTTGGAGCATCTGCACCTGGAAACAAAATTTTAGAAGAATACGGATTTACCGTGTCTAATGTAGTGAAGCGATTAAAAGCACTGCTAGAAATTTAAATAAGAAAGTAGGCTGGAATCAGTATTCCATTCCATCCTACTTTCTTTGATTCGACAAAATAAGTCTGTTTTTTTTACACCTTGAGACACATCTTGAAAGAAACCTTCTTTATAATAGAAGAAAAGAAGTGGACAGGTTGGTGAAGAAGCAGTATGAGAAGATATCAATTGTATTTAATTAAAGAAAAGGTCGCCATTCATTATAACGGTAGAGAACGCTTGTTTTACAATTTATTTTCGGACCATACTAAAACAGACGATGAACAATTGAAGAGGATTCTTCAAAAACAGGTTGATTTTATAACGCTTCCCATTTCCAAGTGGATGATCGAAAATCAAATGTATTCCGCTCTACAGCAAAATAAAAGCTTTCAATATATAGATGGTGTCTTTTATATAGAAAATGGAAATTTAAGCAATGCATCGTTAACAGTTAAAGAGGATTATTTATCTATCGAAGCAGATGGCTACTATGATGCAGAATCTATTTTCTTTGAAATTATTCGCAAACACGAGCCTTCTTTTTTAGCCATAGATGTAGAAAATGGCAGATTCGGCTGGTTAAAACCGATAAAAGAAAGAAATTTTGTGTAAAATGGAGAAATTCTGTAACAGATATTGTATAATATTATCTGGTCTAGTACACTAAAGTATAGACAACATGAAGGAGGAAAAAAGATATGCCTTGGTACGCTTGGTTAAGTATTGTCGTAGCATTAATCGCCGGTATTGTTATCGGATTTTTTATTGCGCGTAAATACATGATGAACTACTTAAAGAAAAACCCACCAATTAACGAGCAAATGTTAAAAATGATGATGATGCAAATGGGAATGAAACCTTCTCAAAAGAAAATCAATCAAATGATGACAGCGATGAATAAACAACAAGGAAAATAATAGGACGAGCTCCCTTGGTAAACAAGGGGTGGCATCCTATTCTCTTGATTGATTGGAAAGCAAGCATTTATTTTTATAACGTGATTATTAGCGATAGATGAAACAATCTTAGAAGTTTTTAAGTGAAATTGGTTAATCTGTCATCAAACTTTTTAAAAACTGCCTATTCTGTTGGAAACTAAACCAATAGGAAGGTGGTTTTTTGTGTTAGATTCACTAAAAAAATAATTATTAACAAAAATCAAGAGTATCGAGCGATGAAACGTTATCTACAAGAGAAAAGAGGAATTACTGAGTTAGAATCTATAACAGTACATGATTTAAAAGCTTATATTAGAAGTAAACAATTAGATGGTTTACAAGCTCAAAGTATTGTTTCAATGTTTAAGATGACAAGAGCCTTCTTCTTTAGGTTCGAGTCTGAAAGATATGTAGAGAAGATCGCTTAAAAAGTTGAATCGCCTAAGCTATCTTGCTTGAACCATTAATACAAATATATACGAATGTTATGGTGAGATGAACTCGATTACAAAAGAATAGAATGGTATATTTGGTGTCACGTGAACAATTTGAGAGAGGTTTTAACTTATAATGATGTATCTTAACGCTTAAAGAAGGGTTATCTTTGAGCGAGGAATAACTAGGTGGATAGATCCTTATATTATAGTGATTTTGGTATATCGACTTTTAATGAAGGAGAGATAATAAATCATGTGGAACAATCTCATTTTTTTTATCTTACATATGGTGAAGGAAGTGGTTTAACAATTTTTTTAGATGCAGAAGTTATAGGATTACAAGCTACTGAGAATTTTCCAAACGTGGCTGAAGTTGTTGATTTACGTTTATGTTGTAAAGGGAGTCTTTATCCAACAGCTAGAGTATATATAACTTCGCTCGAAGAACGTATGGATGAGTTAGTAGATACAATTAAAAACATTGTTGAAAATGCTTAGGAGTAGGATTTTAACCCCAGTTTTATTTAATTCCCCAAAAACCTCAATAATTGACAAAATATTCTTTGTTTTGAATTTTTGTGTTTTGTCAATGAGAAAATATCCCAATGAATTTCTTCTTCCGAAGAGGAATATATGGTACAATATAGGCAATAAAGTATAGTAATAACTTCTTTTAAGGTGGTGTTACTATTTGGATAATAGGGAGGAAAAAGACATGGCAACATTCGTAAAAAAAGAAGACCAAGTATTAGACTTCATGGATGATCTTCAAGACATTATTCAAAAAACAATTAGTGAAAAAAATCTAACTCCTGATGAAATTAAAGAAGCATTAGATTATAAAAGAAGATGACGAAAAAGTATAAAGTTGTTATTGATACAAACATTTTCATTCAAGGGTGGTTTTATGGTAATTCAAATTGCCAAGCTATTCTTAAACTAATAAGAGATAATAAAATATATTTAGGTTTTTCACAAGATAGTATAGGCGAATTATTATATGTTACTAAAAATTTCGCTAGAAAATTTATCGATGATAAAAATGATAGATTGAAAACTTTAAATTACATTTCAAAATTATTTTATTATGGTAGTTCAGTAAATATAGCAGATATGGATGACGTTTCTGAGATTAAAGATAAAACAGATTTAATGTTTGTGCAATGTGCCATAGGTTATAACGCAGACTTCATTATTTCAAATGACTATAAAAGTGGCATGTTCGATGTATCACAATATTCATTCAATGTTCTTTCTGCCGAAGATTTTATCGAATTAATTAATGAAATATAGAGAAACCCTCTCCTTAATTTGTACTGATTCCTAAAAGTTATAATAGAATTTAACTTTTGGAGGTTAGTACAATTGGTGAGGGTCTGTTTATTTTAGATATGAGGAAAGGTGAATATGCCCCATTTTTCATATTTTTTTTCTCTTTATTCAGAACAAAAATATGAAGAATATAAATGCAACTATTTAAAAGAGGAAATGAAGGATTCCTTTTTGGATTATTTAAAAGGAATGTTAATAAATTAAAAAGAGGATGGGACAAAACTAAATAGACAAGCTGTAAAGACGAACAATTTCTAATTTAGCTCTTAAATAACGCACATTTTTAAATAATATTGATTATTTCTGTTTTTAAATATAGTTAAGTGTAAAAGCTAATTCGTTCCATTGCGCTACAGACACTCGATGCGCAGGGGAGCAAACAAAGTCGTCTCCTCGGCTTAAATCTTGTGAGGTCTAAAGCTTGCTCTACTTCCAGCAGGAGTGGAGTGTCTTCCGCTCCATTCCACTTTGTTTTTAAAGGCTATATCATAAAAAACAATGGATGTTCGAAAAAAATGAATTAGTAGGAAAAATGGAGCAACCGGAATATACGTAGACTCCAGCGGGATTAGGGAGACAGACTGAGATCCTGCAGCCCACAGGCCGAAGCGGCTCAGTGCGAGCCCCACGGAAAGCGAAGTGTATTCCGGCTGCGGGAAATAAAAACTGAAACAGCATTTTTAAAAACTAATTAAAAAACCAAACAATCATACGAACTTTGATTGTTTGGTTTTAACTTGGGCTGAAATACTTTTGTCCCAGCCTTTAAATTATAGTAGGGGATGAAAGACTCCCTTCTGATAGAATATTTATTTTATATTTTTAACAACAGCCATTTCTTTCCCAAACCTATCTCCATAATCAATAAACCCCAAACTGGAATACAAATAATGGGCTGCTTTATTTTCGGGATGATAACCAACCACAATTTTTTTGAGATCAGGTATTTTTATCATTTCCGCCATCATTAATAAAGTGGCTGCTTTTCCTATCCCTTGTCCTTGGAAATCCTTATCAACCATTATTCTATATATCCAATGTCCATCAAGTTCTTCGATTGAAGAATTGAACATTAAAAAGCCTACTACTTTCTCTTCATAATAGATAGCAAACGGATTCAAAGTTGGTTCAAACTTGGATTGAGCAATAGAAATAGCATTTGGTTCCATAAATTTTGCTTGTTCCTCTGATAAGTGTAATTCACAGCATGTATACCAATTATCAGCATTCAGTTCTACAATTTTTACCTTGGCAGTATTCATCATTTTTTCCCCTTTCAAATTTGGGGAATCCTAAATGTTTTGTTAATTAGGCGTATTCCCCTTGGAATGGATACGATTAAATTGATTGTTTGTCATTATGAACGCCTCCTTTAACAAATTTGATTTCTAAATAAACAACCTTTATATTATATCATATTTACAGAAAATTCATTTAATTATATTTTTAAAAGCCATAAAACAAAAGCTGAGTTATTCGAACGTTTGTTCCTTTTTGTATTGACAGCTAAGAATTGCGGTATTAAACTAAATTTATACACGAACGTATATTCTCTTTTGAGGTGGGGCGGTATTTAGACAAAATATTATCGAGAAATATAAAGCAACAAACATACTAGATAAAAAGATGATTACTAAAGTAATACCATCCTAAAAGAACTAATATTTTTACTCCATTAAATATTTTGAAAATATAATAAAATTCCTTTCCAGTTCCTAAATATTTTGCTAAACTAATGAAGGGTATTTTTACATAATTAGTTGCCAACAGACAAGAGGTGTATAAGTTTGAAAGTTTTTTTCGATTTAAAATGGTATTTTATGCAGGAGAAGAAGGCATATTTTGGAGGGGTTTTCCTGTTGATTTTAGTTGCAGTTCTGCAGCTTATTCCTCCTAGAGTTGTTGGGATAGTAGTTGACCATATTCAGGGTAGGACGTTGAATTGGTCCATTTTATTGCAATGGCTAGGGATTCTAGTAGCATCAGCTATAGCCATGTACGTGCTACGTTATTATTGGCGAGTCATGATATTTGGATCAGCTGTCAAGCTTGGTAAATTATTGAGGAATCAATTATATAGTCATTTTACGAAGATGTCACAATCCTTTTATCAGCGAAATCGCACAGGGGACTTAATGGCACATGCAACAAACGATATTCAAGCTATTCAGCAAACGGCTGGGCAGGGAGTGCTTACACTAGTTGATTCATTAGCAACTGGCGGATTTGTCATTATCGCGATGGCCACCACCATTAGCTGGAAACTCACGCTTATTTGTTTATTACCAATGCCGTTAATGGCAATATTAACTAGCTATTATGGTTCTTTAATACATAAATATTTTCATCAAGCGCAGGCTGCTTTTTCTTCCTTAAATGATAAGACCCAAGAAAGTATTTCTGGCATAAAGGTATTAAAAACATTTGGGCAAGAAAAAGAAGATATAGAAGATTTCCGCAAGTCATCCCTGGATGTTGTGGATAAAAATATTAAAGTGGCCCGTGTGGATGCATTATATGATCCGACCATTTCTATTATTGTAAGTATCTCTTTCTTTTTAGCCATTGTTTTTGGTTCTCGTTATGTTATTAATGGAGAACTCAGTTTAGGACAGCTTGTTTCCTTTACTACCTATCTTGGATTACTGATTTGGCCGATGCTTGCATTTGGATGGCTCTTTAATATTATGGAAAGAGGGAGAGCTTCTTATGACCGTGTTACTGCGTTGCTTGAAACAAAAGTTGATATTATCAATAATCTGGCAGTTATCAAGACACCTCCAGCAGGAGACATTGTTTATGATTTGAAAACATTCTCCTATAATAATAAAGTAGACGTCCTAAAAAATATCCAATTTCGTCTAAAGCGAGGGCAGACACTTGGAATAGTAGGGAAAACGGGAGCTGGAAAAACAACACTCCTAAAATTGTTATTTAGAGAATATGATCATTACGATGGAAAGATAATGATTAACGGGACAGAAATAAAACAAATTGATCTAGATGCATTAAGAGTTTCTATTGGATATGTCCCACAGGAGCATTTTCTATTTTCCGCTAGTGTAAGAGATAATATTGCCTTTACAAATCCGAATGCTTCAGAGATAGAAATCCATCAGGCTGCAGGGTTAGCAAATATTCATGAGGATATCCTTATGTTTACAGATGGGTATCACACAGTTGTCGGAGAAAGAGGCGTTTCTTTATCTGGTGGTCAAAAACAGCGGATTTCAATTGCAAGAGCACTTCTGATGAATCCAGAAATTCTTATTTTAGATGATTCCCTTTCAGCAGTTGACGCAAAAACCGAGGAAACCATTCTTACAGCCTTGAAGGAAAATCGGGAAGGGAAAACGACGATCATTACATCACATCGATTAAGTGCGATTGAACATGCAGACCTTATCATTGTATTAGATGAAGGGCAAATTATTCAAAGTGGGGACCATCAAAAGCTTGTGAAGGAAACAGGTTGGTATAAAGAAATGTACCATCGCCAAGCTTTAGAAGTAATGGTCAGCATGGGGGATACAAATGGATAAGACAATTAAATTGACGAGTGAACAGCAGCGAAAAGTATTGTTTCGTTTATTGCGTTATGTTAAACCACATAAAAAAGCGGTAACGATTGCATTTGCCCTTCTAATTTTATCAACATTGGGAGAATTAGCAGGACCTTATTTAATTAAAGTTTTTATTGATGATTATTTAACACCAAGAAATTTGGAAGTACAGCCATTAGCTTTATTAGGAATCACCTATATTTTCATTCAAATAATGAATGTAGTTATCATGTATTTTCAATTGTTTAAGTTTCAAGAAATTGCGTTATACATAATCCAGCAGCTTCGAGTAGATGTATTTTCGAAGATTCATACACTTGGGCTACGCTATTTTGACAAAATTCCAGCAGGAAGCATCGTTTCGAGAGTTACGAATGATACAGAAGCAATTAAAGATATGTTTGTCAGTGTGCTTGCGACCTTTATCCAGAGTGGATTTATGATATTTGGGATCGTTATCGCGATGTTTTTTTTAAATGTAAAGCTTGGTGCTATTTGTTTAATTTTACTGCCGATTCTTGGATTTATTATTTATACGTATCGAAAGTATAGTGCAAGCTTTTATCAGGATATTAGAGAACGATTAAGCCAATTAAATGCGAAGCTTAGCGAATCTTTACAGGGAATGAATATAATTCAAGTATTCAGACAGGAAAAAAGATTAAAAGCGGAGTTTGATAATATTAATTCGAAGCACTACAAGGCGGGAATGCGGAATATAAAGCTTGAAGGATTATTGCTGAGACCGGCAATCGATCTAGTCTATACTCTAGGGTTAATTCTCGTTTTAAGTTATTTTGGAATATCTTCTTTTGCGAATCCAATTGAAATCGGTGTGTTATACGCATTTGTTAGCTATTTAGACCGCTTTTTTGAACCTGTAAATAATATGATGATGCGTTTATCTCTATACCAACAAGCGATTGTATCTGCGTTTCGCGTATTTACCGTTTTGGAAGAGGAAGATATAGAGCCAACTCTAGTTCCATATAGCAAAAATAGAATTGGAAACGGAGTAATTGAATTCCAAAATGTTACATTTTCCTATGATGGCAAACAAGATGTTTTGAAAAATATCTCTTTTACGGCTCGAGAAGGGGAAACTGTTGCATTAGTAGGACATACTGGAAGTGGAAAAAGCTCGATTGTTAATTTACTTATGCGGTTTTATGATTTTGGAAAAGGGGAAATTCTTATTGATGGAAAATCGTTGAAGAGCTTCAGCAAGCATGAACTCCGCGAAAAAATGGGCTTGGTACTACAAGATCCGTTCCTCTTTTATGGAACAGTAAAGGATAATATCCACCTATATAATAAGGAGGTAAGTGACGAAGAGGTAATCGAAGCGGCAAAATTTGTGCAAGCGAGTCAGTTTATTGAAAAGCTAGAGGATCAATACGATCATAAAGTGGTGGAAAGAGGTTCTGCCTTTTCTAGCGGCCAGCGCCAGCTCATTGCTTTTGCACGCACAATCTTGACCAATCCGAAAGTATTGATTTTAGATGAAGCAACAGCAAATATTGATACAGAAACAGAAGAGGCGATTCAATTTGCCTTATCAAAAATGCGTAAAGGTCGAACAACAATCGCGATTGCCCATCGTCTTTCTACTATTCAAGATGCGGACTTAATACTTGTCCTTCATAAAGGAAATATTGTTGAAAGAGGTAATCATCAGCAATTGCTTCAGCAAAAGGGTTTATATTATAAAATGTATCTTCTCCAAAATGGAGCGGCCGATTCTATTGAAGAAACGGTGGAGCATCAAGTAGAGCTTACCTAAAAGTTGAAAATAGGGCTTTTAAGCTGATAAAAAAACCGAAGATTTCCGTAGTATTTGCGGTAAACTTCGGTTTTTTGCTTATACATTCCATTGTTCTTTTGAACTTCGAAAGTTAGGAAATTCTTTTTTTAGATTCATTTCATTATATTTATTTAGTAATACATCTAATTCTTGACTGCATATAATGGCTGAGGACGATGAAAAACCATGTTTCATAGCAATTTCAATTAGCTCTGACCGTTTTAATTCAATTTGAGTTAGTAATTGCTTTTTTAGCATGGTAAATGGTCCTTTCCGTGTAATAATTCTGTTAATCCTATTATTTGTATAAAGAGAACAAATAGTTAGGAAACATAATTTGTTTTTATTTGAAAATGATTTATTTAATTATATCTATTTTTGGAAGTAAATGCAAAAATATCGGGGGAATACATAAACGGATAAAACAAGCATATAGTTAATAAATGGGGAAAAGGAGAGATAAATAATGGTTGATATAAACTTATTTATTGCTTTAGGTGCAGGTTTTTTAAGCTTTATTTCTCCATGCTGTTTACCATTGTATCCAGCATATTTATCCTATATAACTGGAATGTCAACTGGCCAGCTAGAAGAGGGAAATATCATTAAAAATGCTAGTTTTCTGCATACGCTATTATTCCTTTTAGGTTTTTCACTTATTTTTATTGCGCTTGGTTTCGGGTCGTCTTTCATTGGGACATACTTTAAAGCATATCATGATGAAATTAGAAAGATAGGATCCATTTTTATTATCTTTTTTGGTTTTGTTATTACTGGTTTATTGAAGCCAAAATGGTTGATGAAAGAATACCGTTTATCCTTTAAGACAAGACCAACAGGATATCTTGGCTCCTTTTTAATCGGGTTAAGCTTTGCAGCAGGCTGGACTCCATGCAATGGTCCTATTCTCGCAACAGTCCTATCTTTAGCAAGCCTTCATCCAGAAACGAGCTTGCTTTATTTAGGCGGTTACATTCTTGGATTTGCCCTTCCATTTATCTTATTATCTTATTTTATCTCTCATTTGAACAAGCTAAAAATGTATAGTTATTATTGGATGAAAATTGGCGGATATTGCATGATTGCAATGGGTATATTGTTATATGTGGACGGCATGAAATGGTTAACACGAGTCATTTCACCAATTTTCGGGGATTTTCAAGGCTTTTAATAGTCCTATCTTCTTTTATATTGATAAATAATAAGTAAGGTAGAAATTTGTTTAGGATTGAAAAAGTCAGACACATATATGCCGCGGTTTGTCACATATTATGACAAAATAGATTGAAATTATCATAAAGATTCGCTATATTGAAATAAGCGTTAGTAAATATATTTTATTAATAGATTTTTTGTTTTTGGTTGTTGAGGAGGAAGCAAGATGGCTCGAATATTGATTGTGGATGATGCAAAGTTTATGAGAATGACTCTCTCAAATATTTTAACTAAATCAAATCATGAAGTAGTTGGTGAAGGGGAAAACGGGAAAGAAGCAGTAAGATTGTATCGTGAATTGGATCCGGATTTGGTCACAATGGATATTACAATGCCAGAGATGAGCGGATTAGACGCTGTTAAAGAAATAAAGCAAGAATTTCCACAGGCAAAAATAATTATGTGCTCTGCTATGGGACAACAAAAAATGGTCGTAGAAGCAATTGAAGCTGGCGCAAAGGATTTTATCGTAAAGCCTTTTGATGATACGCGTGTATTAGATGCAATAAATAGAGTTTTAAAATAATGATTATGGAAGATTTAAAGGATATGATTTATCGTATCCGTTTTTTTTTGCCTTTTAAAATACATGTTGATTTTCTATAAAAAATGGACAGGGGAGTGATCTTGATGGTAAGATAAAAATATTGTAATGTCGACAAAAGGTTTGTAAAGGGGTTTTTTCTATGGCTTCTGTCATAATTTCAACATGTATCGCAGTGTTTATGGGTGTATTTTTTATGATTATGAGAATGAAAGCGGCTACGAAGCCAGTTTCACCTAAAAAAATTATTCTTCCTCCATTTTTTATGAGTACGGGTGCACTCATGTTTGTCTTTCCTTATTTTCGTATTACCGGCCAAGAAATTTTAGAAGCAGCTATTGCGGGAATATTATTCTCGTTACTTTTAATTAAAACAACAAAGTTTGAAATTAAGGATCAGGATATATATTTAATTAATTCGAAAGCATTTGTCTATATTTTATTTGGATTATTAGCAATCAGAATTGTTGCTAAATTTATTTTAAGTAGTTCAATTGATGTGGGTCCATTAGGCGGCATGTTCTGGATGCTAGCTTTCTGTATGATAGTACCTTGGCGTATTGCTATGTATTTCAATTACAAGAAGCTGGCAAAAAATTTAAGCGCTGTTCATTAAGTTTATTATCGTAATACTAGCTGGAATTCAAGTGCGAATTCCAGCAGTTTTTTATTTTGGAGGAAATCTATACCGTAAACAACCACTCGAATGGAAATATTTAATAAACGAAAAAAATTTTTTAAAGAGAAAACCATCTAGTAAAAAAGTCTTATTTGCTAGTATAATAGAAGAAACATAAGGAAAAATAAAAAACTTATATTTCTAATAAATGGTAATTGGTTCGTATAGAAGGGGGAAGGATATGAGATTTACGATTACAAGAAAGTTGGGGTTAGGTTTTCTCTTAGTTATTATATGTATTTTATTAATTGCGACTCTCTCTATAACACAAATTGCAAAGGTAGATAAGAACTATTCAAATGTGATTGACCAGCAAGTAAATAAGGTAATCATCTTGAAAAACATGAAAATAAACATGCTTCTTCAATCAGATGGAATAAATGGATATTTACTGACAGGGGAAACTTCCTATTTAACGAATTATGATAGTAGCTCTAAACGACTGGTAAATGATTTTGACACATTAAAAAGTATGGAAATTGATACTACTAGTAAAGAGCTATTTGAAAGCATCCAAAAGCTTCAGGCAGATTTCTTAGTTCTTGGTGATAAGGCCGTGCAAGAAAAGATTTTAGAAAATGAAGAAAATTATCTTGATTTAATTAATCAGTCTAATGACATTCGTACAGAATTTAGTAATGAAACAGATCAGCTGATTAAATATGAAGAAACAAGAATGAGTGCTATAAGAGACAAGGTAGGTAGTGAAACGAAGGTTTATATTTATATAGTAATTGCAATAAGCGGCTTTGCAATGCTTTCGGCTGTCTTACTTGCTGTTTGGATTAGTAGAACAATAGCAAGAGGAATGAAAGATTCCACCGAAATTATCAAAAAGGTGAGTGAAGGGAATCTTACAAAGCAAGAAATTAAAGGAAAGAAAAATGATGAATTTGGAGAAATGGTCCGCTCATTAAGTAAAATGAACGATGAATTGGGTGTAATAATCCAAGAAGTAAGAGATACAGCTAATACCGTTACTGCTAGCAGTGCGGAAATGGAGAATAGTGCAAAACAAACGGCAATTGTTGCGGAACAGGTTTCTAGCATTTCGGAAAAATCCGTAGAACAAGTGGAAACCCAAATAAACCAATTTCAAATTGCTGTTGAAAATTATGAGCTTATGAATAAAAGCATGGAAGAAATAACCGAACGTAGTTTCAGTATGAAAGAAAAAATGACAGGATCGATGCAGAAGGCTCAAGATGGTAATCGTTCCATTGATGATGTTGTAAATAAAATGAAGGATATAAGCCATTCTGTCGAGGATTCATCCCTGATCATTAAAATGCTGGAAGAAAAGTCAGATGAAATTAAACAAATTGCCGAATTAATAACAAGTGTCGCAGAGCAAACAAATCTATTGGCACTAAATGCAGCAATTGAAGCAGCAAGAGCAGGAGAACACGGAAAAGGATTTTCTGTTGTGGCAGATGAGGTTAGAAAGCTTGCTGAAGAAAGTAGCAATTCTGCCCACTTAATTCAAAATGTAACAGAAAGTATTCAAAAGGAAATAAGCCTGGCTGTCGATGGCATGCATAACACAAACACAATTGTAAGTGAAGGTATAGTAGAAACGGAAAAAACGAGCATCGCATTTATGGAAATTTTTCAATCTGTTTCCGATGTATCAGAAAATGTCCATGAAGTAACAAAAGAAATAGAAGAGCTATCAAAAAATAGCAAGGAAATGAAAAAGATTATGGAAAGTGTTCATAAAATATCATCAGAAAGCATTTCCTATACACAAGAAACGTCTGCAGCCTCAGAGGAGCAGTTGGCTTCTATGACTGAAATGACAGATTCAGCTAAAAGGCTGTCAGAAATTGCATCAAGGCTTCAGAAAAAGGTGTCCCATTTTACCTTATAATTTGCCATAAATAGATAGAGTCGATCTTATTTTGTATAAACAAAAGGAGGATCGACTCTTTTTTTGCAACAAACATGTATTCATCCTTCTTCCATCTATCTTAAGGATATGGTTATTTTGCTAATCCTTATAAAGCGTTTGTTTTGCAAGCTGGTGTCCGAACACAGATACGCCTGCAGCTATAATGCCATTGGTAACTGCTTCAAAGCTAAATCCATATGCAAAAGTGGCTAATATAATTGAAGTTAGGAGAAGAATCCAAATGATGGACCAATCAGGGATTATTGGCGTTTGTTTAAGGGCATAGCCGATGATCCATAGAACCGGTACTAATATATAATAATGATCAAGTAAAAAAGACTGTAACCACTCCACAGTATTTTTCCCTCCTTTTATCCTATATTGTTAGCATATGTTCAAGGGAGAAATATGATTGTTTAAATAACCTATGCTTAGAAAATCCCCAAAGAAAAGCTCCATCTTATTTTTTATGAAAACTGTCCTTTTTCGTCCCTTTCCTCTATTTATTAAGTGAAAGGAGGTGATAAAGATGGCAGAAGCAATTTGGAATGAATCGAGTTTAAAGTTAATGTTTCTAAATGGCATGAAGGAAAATGGGGATCCCAATTATATTACGAAGACGTTTAAGAATGTAAAACAAACGGCAACCCCTGAACAGCTGGATGCGGTAGCAGCAGGTTTATCATCGCTAGTCACTTATACTTTGTTCTCTATTGAAAGAAATGATGTGTCAGAAATAATTCAGCCGTAATAACGCTAAAAATAATGAAAGAAAGGAGAATCACAAATGGCGAAAACGTTAGAATTAACTTTTGAGACGAGTAATGGGAAGGCAACAAAGATTTCCCTTGAAAGTCCCGTTGAACCAGTAAATTCAGAACAAGTATTAACAGTCATGCAAAGTATTATTTCATCTAATGCATTAACTAGTCCGAACGGAGAATTAGTTGCCGTGAAAGGGATACGTCTCGTTGAAAGAAATGTGACAGATTATGAGATTTAAGGATTAATAAATCTCTTTACAAAATATCGCTTTAGGGCTAGTGGTATTCATGCCAGTAGCCCTAAGTAATGAAGGAGAGATTCAATAAGGGGGAATTTATAATGGAAGAGTTGATCTCATTTATAAGCCAAGTAGGATTTCCAATTGTAATCAGCTTCTATTTGCTGAATAGAATTGAAACGAAACTGGATATAATGATCAAATCGATTCAAAGTTTACCTGAATTAATTAAAAGATAGAAGCACAGAATTTTGCCTATTAATTGCAATTGTTTGAAAAATGAAAGGGTTTTCTATTGACAATAATAGCTAAAAATGTTAAATTTACATTAACCGTTATTAACGTATTTAGTATGTCATTTATTGATCTACCTTATGTTTGAGTGATTAATAGTTTAATGCTTATGCGATGAAAATGGTAATATAAAGATGAAGCTAGCAAAGCTTATTTAGGAGGATTTTTTCACATGAAAAACGGTAAAGTTAAATGGTTTAATGCAGAAAAAGGATTTGGTTTTATTGAAGCAGAAGATGGAAATGATGTATTCGTTCACTATTCAGCGATTCAAGTGGAAGGCTTTAAATCTTTAGAAGAAGGCCAAGACGTTTCATTTGAAGTAGTTGAAGGTGCTCGTGGACCTCAAGCTGCTAACGTTACTAAAATATAAAAATAGCGATTCCTCATATAAAAAAGGTCAGATCTCTTAAAAGGATCTGACCTTTTTCTATACCATATTCTTCATTGTTTACAACCAATCTATTAGAATTAAATCATTTCTTTTATGTTAATAGAAATAATTGGTTTACGTCTTCTCTCATTCCTACTCGTATAAAATGTTTGTTATAATAATAGAATATATGCTTTTATCTCCATGAGAAGGTATCATGATTTAACTGCTTTGAATGAATAGAAGTAAAATATAAGAGGACATGCAACTTATAAATAGGGCTAAGAAATAAACGGGGCAAAAACGACTACTTTATTTGAAATTAATTATTGTAAAATAATTTAGCAAATGTATTCTTTTTTAATGAATTTAGGGGTGAAAATAGTGAAATTTATTCATACTGCCGATTGGCATTTAGGGAAATTAGTTCATGGATTATACATGACAGAAGATCAACGTTTTATGCTTAAACAATTTATGGAGCTAGTAGAAAAAGAAAAGCCAGATGCTGTCATTATTGCAGGTGACTTATATGATCGCTCCATTCCGCCAACAGATGCCGTTAACTTACTTGATGAAGTTTTATATTTTATCAATGTTGAGCTAAATACACCGATACTTGCTATTTCCGGAAACCATGATAGTGCAGAAAGATTATCTTTTGGAAGCTCATGGTACCAGAAAAATCAATTTTATTTAAATGGTAAAATCGAAAATAGCTTTTCACCTGTGTCTTTAGCTGGTGTTAACTTCTTCTTAGTACCATATTGCGAACCTGTAGTAGTCAGAAAAATGCTAGAGGATGATACGATACTAAATCATCATGATGCGATGAAGGCGATTATTGGTAACCTGGAAAATAATTTGCAGGTTAATGAACCAAATGTATTGATTGGTCATAGTTTTGTACTTGGCGGAAAAACATCTGATTCCGAGCGGATTTTATCTGTCGGAGGATCAGGATGTGTCGGTGCAGAATTGTTTGAGCCCTTTTCTTATACCGCTCTAGGCCATTTACATAGCCCTGATGCAATTAATCATCAAACGGTTAAATATTCTGGCTCCTTAATGAAATATTCTTTTTCCGAAGCGAGGCAAAAGAAATCAGTGTCGATTATTGAAATGGATGAAAAAGGGAATTTTACACAAAAATATCATGCTCTAACACCGCAGAAAGATATGAGAGAGTTAGAAGGCCATTTAGAAGAACTGCTAGATGTAAATTTTTATCAGCAACAAAAAGTAGAGGATTATTTGAAAATAACTTTGCTTGATGAAGGAGCGATACTTGATCCAATTCAAAAGCTAAGACAAGTCTACCCTAATGTTCTTCACTTAGAAAGAAAAATCGAAAACAAAGATCGAAAAGAAAAGTCTATTTTGCAAGTACAAAAGGAAATACAGCAAAATGAACTTGAATTATTTGCATCCTTTTATGAAGAAATGACTACAGCTTCCTTTTCAGAAGAGAAAAAGGATTGGATGGCGAGTGTTATTAATCAAGTTCTAAGAGAGGAGGGACAAAAATGAGACCATTAAAACTTACTATGCAGGCATTTGGTCCATATGCCCATAAAGAGGTTATTGATTTTACTATTTTAGGCAATCGTACAATGTTTGTTATCTCTGGAAAAACAGGTTCAGGTAAAACTACTATTTTTGATGGGATTAGCTATGCTATTTACGGAAAAGCAAGCGGGGAAGATCGCAATGGACCAGAATTGAGAAGTCAGTTTGCGCATGATTCCTTGTTAACAGAAGTCAGTTTTGAATTTAAATTAAAGGAAAATCGATATTTAATCACTCGATCTCCACAGCAAGAGAAGAAAAAAGAAAGAGGAGATGGATTTACGACAATTGGGGCGAAAGCGGAGCTCTTTACATTTGATGAAGATGGAAAGGAATTGCTTGTTGCCTCTTCTGTTCGTGATGTCGATGAAAAAGTGAAGGAAATTATGCAAATTGATAGCAATCAGTTTCGCCAAATACTGATGATTCCACAAGGGGAATTTCGCAAATTACTTACATCAGACAGCAAAGAAAAAGAAAATATCTTGCAACGCTTATTCCATACAGAAATGTATAAGCGTATTGAAGATAAACTAAAGGAGCAGGCACAAGGACTAAAAAAGGAAGTGGAGCAAAAGGTTTTATTGCGCAGCAATGCATTATCTAAAATAGCTGCTGTATTTAATAAGGATTTAATAGTACTAATGGAACAAGGCAGTGAGAACGACGTAGCAATTCTTCCGCTATTAGAGCAAGAAATTGAGTCCATGGAGGAAGAGGTAGGAAGATTACAAACCAAGGTTGACGAGAAAAATAAAGAACGAGATGTCATTAGACAGCATTTATTTGAAGCAGAATCGATAGTAAAGCAAATGAAGCTAAAAGAAGAGCTTTCCATACATTTAAAGGAATTGGAAAGTAAGAAAACGGAATATACAGAAACAGAAAAGAAAATCGATTTGGCCCAAAAAGCTGCCATACTTGCTCAGCAAGAGGAAATTTGTCATCACTTAAAAAGACAGATCGATGACAGCAAAGTAGAAGAAAAGGCAATTCGAACATCTTTAGAAACGCTTAAAGCACAGCTAATGGAAGCGGATCAACTATATAAGGAAGAACTAGCGAAGGAAGAAGAACGTAAACAATTAGCTAATTACCTTGTTGAATTAAAAAATATGGAAAAGGATGTTCTGCAATATGCGGAAGTAGAAGGAAAGCTCCTCCAATTAACAAAAGGAATGGAAAGCCATGCTTCTAAACAAGAAATCCTTCAAAAACAACGAAAAGAAAAAGAAACCACCATTCAAAAGTATAAAGATCGGATAAAGCAACTAGACGGAATGAAGGAATTGCTTCTAGATAATAAAGACAAAATGCGTAATCTGCAATCTATATTAGAACGAATAAATGAATATATAGAAGTGGCAGATACTGGTATGAAACGAATGGCTGATGCTAAAACGAAAAAACAAATGCTAGATAATGCGTTAAAAAGATTGCAAGATGAAAAAGCATTAGTAGAAGAACTTGAAAATAAATGGATTGCCAACCAATCGCTTATTTTAGCAACCAGCTTAAAGGTGGATGAAGCATGCCCGGTTTGTGGAAGTGTACATCACCCGAACCCTGCAACAAATCTTATTCACACCGAGGATGTCTCAGAGGAAGATCGAAAAAGCGCAAAAAAGGATCTTGAAAGAATAGAAAAAGAAAAAATAATAGCAGAAACTGCTTGGCTCGAAGCCAATGCACAATGGAAATGGTTTTCAGAAGATGCACAGAATAAGCTGAAAAAAGTTGTCGATATCTATCCTTCGTTTACGGATGAGGATAGCACGATAGCAGCAAATATAATTAAAAATCAACTGCAGGAATTGAGTCTCGAGCAAAAGAAATTAGAGGCACAAACAACAGAGATGGAAAAAATGAAGAAATCCTTATCGGATGTAGAGGATCAATTTCAGGAAGTGCAAGCACAGCTTGAACAAACAGCAGAAGTGATGAGAGAAACTACCATTAAATATACAGAACATAACACAACCTTAAAAAAAATGAAGGATACGATTCCACCTGATTTGCGGGAATTACCTAAGTATCAAAAAGTATGGAAAGAAAGCACTCTTCATTTGGAAAAACTGGAAGTTCAATTTGCATTGGCACAGGAAAAGCTGCAGAATACGAAAGAAAAATCGCAAAAGGAGTCGGTTCGTTTAGAAAGTCTGGAAAAACAAATCAAGCAGTTATCCGGCAGCTTACAGACAGAAAGAGAAATATTCTTAGAAAAAATGGCAAAGCAAGGTTTCCCAACCTATCGCTCCTATGCAGAAAGTAAATTGCAGGAACAAGAAGTAGAACAGCTAAAAACAGCTGTACAAGCATATCGAGAAGAGTGTCGTTCTGTTTCAGATCGATTAAAGGATTTAGAAGAGGCACTTAAAGATATTGCTGTTCCAAATATGGAAGAGCTCAAAACGAAGCTAACAATAATAGTGGAAGAAGCAAATAGATTTCAGCAAGAGCATACAAATATGCTAATAAAACAAAAAGAAAATAAAGAAATTCAGGATCAAGTAGTCGAAATAAATCGGAAAGTAAAAGAACTAGAAAATCAATTTAATCTTGTTGGACATTTATATGATATTTCGAGAGGGCAAAATGCACAAAGAATTACATTTGAACGCTATGTTCTTGCATCGTTTTTAGATGAAATATTACTTCAAGCGAATAGTAGACTTAAAAAAATGACGAGTGGGCGATATCAGCTTGTCCGAAAGAGCAATCGATCAAAGGGAAATGTGCAAAGTGGCTTAGAGTTACTCGTATTCGATCAATATACTGGACAAGAAAGACATGTTAAAACATTGTCAGGCGGAGAAAGTTTTAAGGCAGCACTATCCTTGGCATTAGGTCTAAGTGATGTCGTACAAAATTTTGCTGGAGGAATTTCACTGGAAACAATGTTTATAGATGAGGGCTTCGGGACATTAGATCCAGAGTCGTTAGATCAAGCAATTGAAACACTGATGGATATCCAAAACTCAGGACGATTAGTCGGAGTAATTTCCCATGTTCCTGAATTAAAAGATCGAATGGAAGTAAGACTAGAGGTTATTGCTGGACAAACTGGAAGTACCACTCGCTTTGAATATTTACATTAAATTGTAGGCGGGGAAAGGGATATGGAGATTGTTAAGCCAGTGACTGTATTGGAATTAAAAGAGTAGAGAAGGTGAAATAGATACCCTCTCTTTGACTGGGTATCTATTTCACCCTACCTAAAAAATTATCTGTCTATCCAAAAATGATGGGCAAAATGAATTAAAAAACAAGATTACAAAATGGGAGCGTTATTTTGCGAAAGAAAAGAAAGAAACATGGGAGAACATTCTTTATTTTTTTGATTTTTATCTTTATTCTTCTATTATATTGGAAATTAAATCAGCCAGATTATAGCGACGTACCAATGCCTGCTAAAATGAATCCAATTGTAAATGAAAAGAAAGCCATCCTTGTACAGAAGGCTGGAGAGATTGGCATTCGAGTAGTGATTACAGAAGATTTTAGAAGTGTAGAAGAACAAGACCGTTTATATGAGCAAGGAAGAACGACAGAAGGTTCGATTGTAACCAATGCAAAGGGCGGGGAGTCTTATCATAATTATGGACTAGCTATAGACTTCGCTCTTTTAGATATTAATGGTGTAGTCATCTGGGATATGAATTATGATGGCAATGGAAATGGCAAAAGTGATTGGATGGAGGTTGTGGAGATTGCAAAAGAATTAGGCTTTCAATGGGGAGGGGACTGGGCTAATTTTAAGGATTATCCCCATTTTCAAATGGATTTTGGCTTAACAATGAATGATTTGCAAAAGGGCAAAAGACCAGAATAACAAAAAGGAGGATGACTCATAATAATGTCATCCTCTTTTTTTCAACAACTTTAAACTAATTCACTTAGTAAATAATGATAAATTAGTTTTCCTGTTGCCTCAACAGAAGTAAAATGGGTGCGTTCATAGGCATGAGAGGAATCAATTCCAGGACCGATTAATGCATGCTTGATATCATGACCAGAACGAATCGCCGCAGAGGCGTCAGATCCATAATATGGATAAATATCTAACTGGTATGGAATCTCCTTCTTATCTGCTAATTGAACAAGATGTTTTCTTAACGCATAATGATACGGTCCGCTAGCATCCTTCACACAGATTGATACCGTGTACTCGTCAGTTGCTTGTCCGTCTCCCATTGCTCCCATGTCTACAGCCATATATTCAACTGTTTCTACAGGAATATTTGAATTTCCTCCATAACCAATTTCCTCGTTATTGGAAAGAAGGAAGTTTGTAGTATAAGGTAATTCAATGTTATTTTCTTTTATCTGTTTCATTAATAATAAAAGAATTGCAGCACTTGCTTTATCATCTAAATGTCTGGATTTAATGAATCCTGAAGGAGTAATCTCTACACGTGGGTAAAAAGAAACAAAGTCACCTACAGAAATGCCTAGATTTTTCACATCTTCTTGATTCTTCACAATTTCGTCAAGGCGAACTTCCATATTGGCTTGATTACGCTCAAGCGTTCTAGCTTCTTTATATACATGCACAGATGCTTGGTGAAGAAGGATGGTCCCTGTATATGTTTTACCAGAAGAAGTTTCAATCATACAATTTTCCCCTTCAATACTGTTGTATGTGAAACCTCCAATTAAATCTAAGCGTAGTCTGCCGTTTGGTTTAATTTCCTTTACCATCGCTCCAAGTGTATCGACATGTGCAGTAAGCATGCGTTGCTTGTCTGTAATTTTGCCAGGAAGTGTCGCAATCAATCCTCCTTTATTATTTTTATAAGTAGAAATATTGGCATCGTGTAAATATTTCTCCATTAATTGAATAATGGCTTCTGTATTCCCTGATGGACTAGTGACATTAAGCAACCGCTCTAACACAGCTAAATATTCTTTTTGATCAATATGTATCAAAAGAAACTCCTCCTTTTACTATCCATTCCATTATACTATTAAATAAATGAATATTAAATATGCTTGTTCGCTGTTTGGCTTACTTATGAACGGGGTAGATAGAGAGGACTGTGAGTATTTACCATTTTCATTTTAGAAAATATCTGCTAATATACATTCTTGTCGAAAAAACGAAAAAACTGTTCTTTTGTCCCTTTTTTTCGTATAAATATAGATATTGCTGGAAATATTCATTAATTTAATGTAAGATGTGATTAATTTGAAATCTACTTTATGTAAATTTATAGTAATAGGAAGTAAAAGGAATAACCCTTTTGAAAATGATGTGTTATAATGGATAACGTCATTTTCATCAGCTGCTACTTCTTGATAGGATGAACAAAAGGAAGGGCAGTAACATATGTAGATAAGGTAGCACTATTTAAGGGAAAATAAACAAATTACATTAGAAATTGTAAATTTTGAATTGAGGTGAACGGGATTGAAAGGTACAGCAGAATTATTTCGTAAAATGTTATCTAAACATTCTTCTTTCTTTTTAATCGCCATATTTTTATTTTGGATGAAAACGTATATTGGGTACAAGGTAGAGTTCAGCATTGGTGTAGAAGGACCTATGCAGGAATTTCTATTATTTATTAATCCATTAAGCTCTGCACTGCTCTTTATCGGACTTGCTTTATTTGTTAAAGGGAAAGCACAGCCTGTGTATATTACGATTAATACAGCGTTAATGTCAGCTTTATTATATGCAAACATTGTGTATTATCGATTCTTTACAGACTTTATAACAGTCCCGGTAGTAATGCAGGTGAAAGTTAATGGTGGACAACTAAGTGATAGTGTTTTATCACTTCTTAAACCATATGATATTCTTTATTTCCTAGATGTTATTATTTTAATCGTGTTGCTAGCAACAAAAGCGTATAAACCTAACATACAGAAAAATAGAAGAGCGGCAAAATCTGTTTTTGCATTAGCTATTTTGACATTTGTTATTAATTTAGGTTTAGCAGAGGCAGATCGCCCGCAATTATTAAGTCGATCATTTGATAGAAACTATTTAGTGAAATATTTAGGCGCATACAACTTTACTGTTTATGATATCGTGCAAAATGCTAGATCTGAAAGTCAAAGAGCTTTGGCAGACAGCAGTGATATTACAGAAGTGCAAAACTTTATTAGTGCTAATTATGCTGAGCCAAATGATAAATACTTTGGAACAGCTGAAGGTAAAAACGTTATTTACGTTTCATTGGAATCACTGCAAAGCTTTATTATTAATTACGAATTAAACGGAGAAGAAGTAACGCCGTTTTTAAACTCATTAATTAAAGACGATAATACATTCTATTTTGATAACTTCTTCCATCAAACAGGGCAAGGAAAAACATCTGATGCAGAATTCATGATGGAGAATTCCTTATATGGAATGTCTCAAGGAGCTGTTTTTGTAAATAAAGCACAAAATACATTACAATCAGCACCAGCAATTCTTAAAGGGGAAGGATATACTTCTGCTGCCTTCCATGGTAACTATAAAACTTTCTGGAATCGTAATGAAATGTATAAAACGATAGGGTACGATTATTTCTTTGATGCTGAGTATTATGATATGTCAGAAGAAAATACGAAAAACTATGGAATGAAGGATATACCGTTCTTTGAACAGAGTATCCCTTTGCTTGAAGGATTAAAGCAGCCATTCTATACGAAGTTTATTACGTTATCTAACCACCATCCATTCGAAATGGATGAAGGCGATACGGACTTCCCAGCTGGTGACTTTGGCGATAATGCTGTAAACCATTATTTCCAATCTGCTCATTATTTAGATGAGTCAATTCGTTTATTCTTTGAAGACTTAAAAGAATCCGGATTATATGATAATACGGTTATTGTTATGTACGGTGACCACTATGGTATTTCTGAAAACCATAATAAAGCAATGGCACAAGTACTTGGCGTCGATGAAGTAACACCATTTATGAACACACAGCTTCAGCGTGTGCCGTTATTTATCCATGTACCAGGAATAGAAGGAAATGTAGTAAGTAAATTCGGTGGTGAAGTAGATGTAATGCCAACATTAATGCATCTTCTAGGTATTGATACAAAGGATTATTTACAAGTTGGTTCTGATTTACTTTCTGAACAGCATCGTGAAACAGTTCCATTTAGAAATGGTGACTTTGTGTCTCCAACACTTACAAAGATTGGTGATAACTATTATAATGCTGATGGCGAGTTAGTTGATGCAGAACAAGGTGCTGAACAAGCAGAAGCAGCTGCTGCAGAATTACAAGCATCTGACAGCATTGTAATGAAAGATTTATTAAGATTCCATAAGCCGAATGGATTCACGCCAATTAATCGTGAGGATTATCATTATATAAAAGGTTCTACAACAACTGAAACTGAGGAATCAGTAGAAGAATAGAGTGCAATAAAAAAATCTCTTTCCATTTGGAAAGAGATTTTTTTGCCTTTAAAAGAGAGGCTGGAAAAACAATAATAGATAATCTGTAAAGACAAACAATTTCTATTTAGCGCTTATATAAAGGTTACTTTCTCTCAAAAAAATATTTTTTTAATAGAAAAAATTAATTGTTTGGAAAAACTGAGCAGCCTGAATACACTTAGACTCCCTATGGGATTAGCGAGAAAGGTGAGACCTCACAGGAGGCTCACCGCATGCCCCATGGAAAGCGAAGTGTATTCTGATATGCGGGTAATAACAATAAACTTTACTAAAAATGCGGTTTTAAAAAGTTAATAAAAAAACTTATATCCAGTCACTTTTTTGCTTTTTAAAGAGTTTTAAATGTTCAAAAATATTTCATTAAAATCTTTTTAAAAAGGGCTTGCAGGTTAAGAAGTATGAGAGTATGATAACTATGAATATTTCAGAAATTGAAATAATTATGAGAAGAAAAAGGATGATATAGGAATGATGGAATCAGAACAGACGAATTCAGAAAATGAAAGGCTTAGCATCAAGAATGGAGTTTACACAACGATAATTTTGAACATCTCTAATAACTATTTTCCCCTCTTTGCAATAAGTGTTTTGGGAGCAACCAATTATCAGGTTGGTTTAATTAGCTCGCTTCCTCAATTTATTGGAATGTTCGCGATGATTATTGGTTCAATGATCATTAATCGGCTTCAGGAGAAGAAGATGTTTACCGTGTATTCTTTTTTAGCTGCAAGGCTTTTTTTAGTTGGTATTGCATTAGTCGTTTTTATACCTGATAAATATCAAGTAATCGTCTTTGTTGTTTTGGTCGGACTCATGAATTTTCCTTTTTCCTTTGCGAATTTAAGCTGGCAGGCGTTCATTGGAGACATTATTCAAGAAGATAGACGAAGTGGCTTTTTTAGCACAAGAAACAAAATGATGACGTTAATTGGCATGATTTCTACTTTTTTTATTGGCATATTTCTTCAGTTTTTCGATAAAGCGGATCCGATTCCTTATGTTGGTTTATATTTATTAGCTTTTGTATTTGGCTTGCTGGAATTGCATTATTTAAAAAAGCATGTGGAGCCGAAAAAGAAAGAATTGCCTAAGGAAAAGTCTACATTTTTTGGGATTTCTGTCTTTAGAAATAAAGCTTTTTTATATTTTATCATTAGTGCCTTGTTTTTTAATTTTGCATGGCAAATGTGTTGGATCTTGTTTAGTATCTATCAAATAAAATACGCTGGAGCAACAGGATTATGGATCAGTTTATTTGCCGTTGCTAATTCGATTGGTCAAATTATTAGCTTTAAATGGTGGGCAAGAATGGCAGATAAGCATTCCAATGCAAAGATGCTAATTTTAGTGTCAATCGGAATGGCAATTGCGCCATTCATAACGATTATTTCAACTAATCTTATTTTTCTTGTGATAACAAATATTTTTGCAGGATTATTTGTATCAGGCACTGTCTTAATGCTATTTAATCAATTATTAGATGTGACAACAGCGGATAATCGCAGTTTATGTATTTCTAATTATAATATTTTACTTGCTTTTGTCGCTTTTATTGCACCACAATTTGGCGTTTTTCTTTTAGAAACAACGGATATTTATACAGCTATGAATATTTCTGGATTTTTAAGAGCTTTTAGTGGGATATTTTTCTTTCTCCAATATATATATTTAAAGAGAAGAGAGGGAGTTTCATTCAAACGCAAGATGGCAAAAATATAAATACACATAATAAATCCCATATCCGTAAAGGATATGGGATGTCTATTCTTATTATAGTGGAAAATCAATTCGAAATATGTTAAAATAAATGAATCTTTTAGTGATGTCGTTTTTGTGAAATAACTATAAATTATCTATTCTAATGATATCACATAATTGTTCTGCTTGTCAAGATAATTGATTAGGGGTGTTAGCAATATGAGTAATAAAGAAGTGGAAGAAAAGGTCCAGGAACAAAAGAGGATAGATTTTGTCCGAAAGGAAATCGATGATAAGTTGAACTTAATGGAACAAGACATTCACAATATTGGCGGTGATGTTGGTCAATTACGTGCAACCTTCTGGGAAGATGTTACTGTAAACTTAGATGAACCAGATGATGTAATTGAAACCTTTACGAGTATAAAACAGCAAGCAGAGCTGCTTGGAGAACGGGAACGAACTTATGGACAGATTCATCAGCAGCAAAAAGTCCTTCAAAAATTGAAGGATTCTCCATACTTTGGCAGAATTGATTTTGATGAGGAAGGAGAAGGAACGGAAAATATATATATTGGAATTGCTTCTTTTATGGATAAAAAAAATGAAGAGTTTTATATTTATGATTGGAGGGCTCCTATTTCAAGTGTCTATTATGATTATTCGCCAGGACCAGCTTCTTATCAAACGCCTGGTGGGATAATTGATGGTGAACTATTATTAAAAAGACAATTTATCATCCGAGATGGGAAACTAATCAGTTTATTTGATACAGGAGTAACAATTGGCGATGAGCTATTGCTTGAAGTACTTGGCAATAATGCTAATTCCATGATGAAATCAATTGTTGCGACGATTCAAAAGGAACAGAATCAAATTATTCGCAATGAAAAAAGCAGATATTTACTCGTGCAGGGTGTGGCAGGAAGTGGAAAAACCTCTGCTGCATTGCAGCGTGTAGCCTATTTGTTATACAAGCATCGTGATACATTGAAATCAGATAATATTATGCTATTTTCACCTAACCCACTATTTAATAGCTATGTGTCTACTGTACTGCCAGAGCTTGGGGAAGAAAATATGCGTCAGTCCACTTTTTATGAGTATTTACAATCACGAATTGGAAAATACTTCCTAGTAGAGGATTCATTTTCCCAATTAGAATATTTGTTAACAGAAACGGACTCAATTAAAAAGGAAAGTAGATTAAAAAGTATTCAATTTAAAAGTAGTGTAGAGTTTAAAAAGCTTATCGATGCGTATTTAGATGAATTACATAAAGATGGTGTAGTATTTAAGGATATCGTTTTTCGCAACAAAGTGTTTATATCTAGTGAAGAATTGATGAGAAAATTTTATGAAATGGAAAGCCATATCTCCATACCAAACCGAATGCAATTATTAATTGAATGGGCCCAAAAAGAAATGAAAAAGCATGCAAAAGCGGAAAGAAAACAGGGTTGGGTTGATAATGAAATGGAGCTATTGGATAAAGAGGAGTATTTGGAAGCATTTCATGCAGCTCATAAAGAAGAAGACTTCGACTATTTCGATCAAGAGGAAAAGTTCTTGCGGAAAATTATTGTTAATAAGCACTTTAAGTCTATCTATGCGGCCATTAAAAAACTTCGATTTATTGATGTTTCTGCTATGTACAGAGGGATTTTCGATTTAAGCTGTCCTACACAATTAACAATGGACGAATGGAGTAGGATTGGAGAGCAAACCATTTTAAACCTGCAAAAAAGGACACTTTCGTATGAAGATGGAACTCCTTTTGCTTATATAAAGGATAAATTGGAAGGGAAAAAATCAACATCGGGCATTCGTCAGGTATTTATTGATGAAGCACAAGATTATTCTGATTTTCAAATTAATTACTTAAAAGAGCTATTCCCATATAGCAAGATGACGCTTCTTGGCGATATTAACCAAGCAATTTATGCACACCAGCATAATGAGATTGTTGCTAATGGAGATAGGGAAGATGTCGAAAGCATTGTATTAATGAAAAGCTATCGTTCGACCAAGGAAATTGTTGAATTTACAAGAGGCCTTGCAGTAAATGGAGACAAAATCGAACCTTTTAATCGTCATGGTGAAAAACCAAATGTAGTAAGTGTTGGGGATTCGACTAAGCGAATAAACGACTTATTAACGCGAATCGAAAACTGGAAGAGAAATGGCTATAAAACAATTGCTGTTATTTGTAAAACGATTAAAGAAAGCAGCGAAGTATACGAAATGCTTAAACAGAAGTTAGAAGTCCGTTTTATTCAAAAGGGCACGACATCCTACGAAAAAGGCATTTCCGTTATACCTGCATATCTAGCTAAAGGAATCGAATTCGATGGAGTCATACTTTATAATGCATCAAGCTATCAGAGTGATTTAGAAAAGGAATTGTTTTATACAGCCTGTACAAGAGCCATGCATGCATTAGCTATGTATATAGAAGATGGAAAATGGAATCCATATTTTGAGCGGATAAAGGAAGACACTTATGAGTTGATTGAAGTAAGATAATGTTTTTCTTAAAGGAAAGTTAGTTGCATTTAGAAGTGGTTGTAACTACTAAATAAAACGGAGCAGCCTGAATACACGAACTCGTAACTAAGATTAGCTAGACAGGTGAGACCCTGTGGCGAAGTGTATTAAGGCTGCTGATTTATTAGTAAGTAATTTTATTTGATTTTTGTTGTTCTTTTACCAAACTTCTGCGAGCTCAAACCAATAATGGCAAATGGTTTGTAAGCCTTTATCGTAATTTTCTAAATGGAAATGCTCATTTGGGGCGTGGAAATTTTCATCGGGTAATCCAAATCCCATTAACACAACAGGCAGGTTTAAAATTTGGTCAAATGCTGCAACAATTGGAATAGATCCACCACCACGCGTATAGGAAGTTGGCACCTTGTACACTGTTTCATACGCTTTACCAGCTGCTTGTATCGCTTTATGATCAAATGGCGTAACAAAAGGAGTGCCTTTATCAAATAATTGAACTGTTACATCCACACCCTTTGGTTTATGAGCCTCAATATGTTTCTCTAATAATGCAACAATTTCTTCAGGATCTTGGGCAGGAACAAGTCTACACGTAATTTTTGCACTTGCTTCTGAAGGGATAACGGTTTTCACGCCTGTTCCTTGAAAGCCACCTTTTATTCCATTGATTTCAAGAGTAGGCCGCACCCAAAGTCTTTCTAAAGTAGAAAATCCTTCTTCACCGAATAGAGTAGGGGAGCCAGTTTGCTCGATGAAAGAGTCATCTGAAATTTGCAATGCTTCAAAGGCTTCCTTTTCCTCTTTCGTTAAAGGTGTCACACGATCATAAAATCCTTCTACAGCAATTACTCCATTTTGATCGTGAAAGCTTGCTAATAGCTCACTTATGGCAGCAATTGGATTTTGAATCGCTCCTCCAAATAATCCAGAATGAAGGTCACTTTTTGGACCTTTAACATGAATTTCCATGCCGCATAAACCACGAAGACCATAGCAAATTGTTGGTTTCCCTTGTTTGATCATTCCTGTATCGGAAATAACAATAACATCAGCATCTAATAGCTCCTTGTTTTCTTCTACAAAGAGAGGGAGGGCTGGACTGCCAATTTCCTCTTCTCCTTCCAAGCAAAATTTTATATTTACTGGAAGAGAACCATTTGTTTGAAGAATCCCTTCAATTGCTTTAATATGCATAAAAACCTGTCCCTTATCATCACTTGCACCTCTTGCATATAGTTTCTCATCCCGTATGTCAGGGGAGAAAGGGGGAGTTTCCCATAATTCAAGCGGATCGACAGGCTGTACATCATAATGACCATATACTAATACAGTAGGTTTTCCTTCTGCATGAAGCCAATCTGCATAAACAACGGGATTGCCATTTGTCTCATAGATGGAAGCATTTTCTAAGCCTGCATTAGTAAGAGCCAGTACTAACCATTCTGCTGCTTTCTGTATATCTTCTTTATGCTCGGGGAGGGCACTGATACTTTCCAACGATAAAAAAGAAAATAATTCCTCCAAGTGGTCATTTCGCTTCTCTTTTAAATACTCTTCAATCAATTTCATTCCTATATTCCTCCAATTATTTCGATATTAAAAATAAATTCGTTATTTAGAAAGAATATCCTCTTTTTTTAGAAAATAAAATATATTGAAAAATTATAATAAGTAATGTAAAATTACACTATTAGATGAAAAAGTAATAATTAATGTTTGTTGAGAAGAAAGGATGCATGGAATGCAGAAGAATACGATTGCCATTTTTAATCGCATTTTGGAAATATTATATGCAAAGCAATACATATCGAACGAAAGTTATATGGACATAACTGCTGGCTTTCGGCGGTACATAGCAGATGAAGAGAAAAATCAGAAGGTGGAAAAGGAAGGGGTAGAAAATAAACCTGTAAAAAAAGAAATAGAAAAGAAGCAGCCAATAAAACAAAAGAAAAAATATACTGCCGAACAGCTCCGTGAACGAAATATAGGTGTGATGCTTTATTTAGGAGTAGCGCTATTGCTAATAGGCGGATTAGTCGTTGCGACTAGTAATTGGGACTCCATGCCAGGATGGATGAAAGCAGTATCAATCTTTTTTGTTTCGATTTTATTTTTTGGTGTTGCTTTATTATCGAAAAAAGTTATCAAAATTGATCATTCTGCATTTGCTTTCTTTCTTCTTGGAAGTCTTTTCCTGCCAATAGGATTTGTTTCCATCAGTTTTTTTCAGCTAGCAGGGGACTATCTTTCGATGTATGGCGAAGGACGTTTTTTATTAGGGGTAATAGCTGGATTGATATTATTCCCAATCTATGCTGCTCTAGCTATTTATTTAAAGTCTCGTCTATATAAAATACTAACCATTGGGACGATTACTGGAACGCTTGCTTTTCTCTTTGCTTTCCTACCGTTAGCTCAAGATGGATTCTTCTTCTTTATGATAATCTATCAATTTATAACCATATATGCTTTATTAAAGTATCAACATTTGAAATGGATTCAATACTTTCAGAAGGAACTGACACCCATTGTGCAAGTACAGTTAATCTTCACTGCTTTATTTATGACATTTCTTTTTGATAGCAGTGTGATAAATGGTTTTTACTATTTGGTAATCAGCAGTCTTTTTATGATGACCATTGCGTTATCGAAACGAAAGCATGATCATTTTTTCATAACCATCGCAATTGTTTTTGGTCTTTATCGAATTTTCACCTATCCAATTCTTCAAGACTTATTGCCAATAGCTTTTGCTTGCTTTAGTATTATCCTTCTTTCCTTTGTTTTTATCTTAAAAGGGAAGATGGAATGGGGAAGAGTTTGGGAGTTTACAAGCTTTGTCATTGCACTTGCCACATTCTTTGTAACCATAGTTTTTTATTGGGAGCTTTTTCTCGACGGAAGTATGTATTTAGTGCTTGCTTATCTCTTACTGGCCTTTGAATTCCTTCTTTTAGCGAAAAAACTTGCGTATTCGTTTATTCGGTATTTGCCGGTTCTCTTTTTAAATCTAGCTTTATGGAATATTGCAGTATTGCTTCAGTTAATAAACGATGTTGACAGTATCTTCCTTGTTAGCTATGGAATAAATATAGGTCTATTATTTCTGCTGGGCTTTTTTAATAAGTGGCATTTTTTACAGGTTATTAGAAAGCCTTCTGCAATCTATAATGTTTCTTGGATGACGTTAGTAGCCTTTTTATCAACGGCGATTTTTATTGGGAAGTGGTATATTCCTTTCATGATAGGAGGAATAGCATTAAGTCTGTATACAGGAAGTCGCTTGATAAGAAATAAAACGAATAAGCAACTCCTATCCTATATAATTCCAATTACTATTTTTGGTGTTTATTTTACGACAGCAGAGACGTTCAGCTTTATAAAAGAGCAAGGACTTCCGTTATCGATTGCGATAGGAAGTATACTCACCATCATAACAGGAAGTATATATGAAAAAATGGATAAGGATATGGGGAGAATTGGGTATTTCATTGGTCAAATCATGTACGGCTTTGGCTTGCTTTTAACTTTTGAGTATTTTGCGATAAACAAATGGGTGACTACTGGAGTGTATTTAGTGTCGATACTAATTTTTTATGATTTGTATCGAAAAATAAAAAACATCCTCATTGCATGGTTAATTGGTATTGTTAGTTTGATTAGCTATTTCACTTTTATTGGTTCTATTTGGAACAGCGATACCATTCTTTTTGAAACGCTTATGAAGTATGGATGGATTAGCCTGTTTATTATTGCATTAGGATTAAAAAATACATCATTTAAGTTTCCATTCCTAACGATTTCCCATGTGTATATAATTGGAAGTATGGTCATTGATGGTTTATTTATAGGAAATGATTCCTTCCTTTCGTTTATTTATTTGTTTATTGCCTATAGCATAAGTGTCTATTTAGTCGCGAATAAATATGTGAAAATGGTATTTCGATATGGGAGCTACCTATCTAGTTATTTCTTTTTAGCGACAATTATCTCCTTTGATTTTGCAGGAGGGAATCCTTTTAGTCTCTCATTCATAGTACTGTCGATTGTTTTATTTAGTTTGTATTTCATAACACAGAATAAGGAAGAGATTATTTACTTTTTCTTGCCTTTTAGTGTTTTGGGGATTATTTCTTGGCTGTTTGCTTCACCGTTTACGATGGTCACTTATTTTGTAATCCTAATTTATATTGCGCTTGTGCTACTTGTGATTCATATGGAGAAAATGCATGTATTCTCCATTGGTGGAGTTGTTTTACTGCTTATTAATAATGAAATACTGATGTATGCGAAGGAGTTTATGCCATTTGATCGTTATCTATTTACTTGCATATGGGCAGTATTGTTTTTGTTTATAAGTACGACTGTTTACTCGACCATATTGAAGTGGATGAAAGACGGGGAAAAATGGATTGATTTTTATCTGATTGGTAGTATCCTTTCTGCTCTATCGTTATTTGAATTGGAAACAACCTTTAAGTGGGATATTGTTATACCAGGATTGTTCCTTTCCTTGCTTGCTTATTTGCAAATTAAAAGAGTCAAAAAAGAAATAGAATGGATTCCTAAGCTTGTAAGCTTGTTTTTGTTACTCGTTCCTTATTACTCGTTTCTCACGATTATACCTATTAAGGAATATATAGTGACAGAGTTAGTCGTATTACCTTGGATCATCATGGTAATTGCCACAAAGAAAATAATAGATAAGCTGATGACATTAAGCTATGTCGAATGGGGAGTTGTCACTATCGTTGCTCTTATATTAGCAATCGATGGATACCTTTCCCATACTATCTATGATGCTATAATCTTAGGTGGTCTTGCTATTTTGTCGATCCTATCTGGTTTTTGCTTTCGGTATAAATCCTATTTCTTTGTTGGCATTGGTGTAATGATTCTCAATGTTTTGTTACAAACAAGACCATATTGGGGGAATTTCCCGTGGTGGGTGTATTTATTAATTGCTGGGTCTATTCTCATTGCGATTGCAAGTATGTACGAAATGCAAAAACAAGGGAAGCAACCTTCAGCTGTTACAAAGCTTCTTGATTGGAAGAATAGATTACTGTTATTTTTAAAAACATGGAAATAAAAAAGTGGCCTGGACGGTTAGGAGTTCAGGCCTTATTTGTTTACTAGATCGATTGTATTTACTAATTCAGCAGTAACAATATATCTCTTCGGTGCATTTCCAATAAAGGAAAAAGGATAACAAGTGGTTAAGGTAAGAATTGGTCTGGATTTAGGGGTTAGAATGGTTGAATCGTTTAAAGGTACAATGGAAAATTTTGTGATTTTATATTCGTAATCTATTTCCGCTGTTTCGAGAATTAATGAATCATTCTTTTCTAAATCCTTAAGGAATCTAAAAAAAGTATCGCGATGTGCTGACAGTACTATATTATTGTTTTCGCCAGGTAAAGCGCTCTTTCGATAGTGACCGGCACCTTTTTCTAAAATCTTTGCACTTGTCCCTTCATAGACTGGAATAGTCTTGCTTTTATTTGGGACAATGATAGCTCCGATTGTTTCATCTGCTTGTACCTGTCGTAAATTGGATAATACCATTTGTCTGCTTTGGTGAAGAACTGGTTGCTCTGTAATGGTATTAATCTTCCAATAGTTAGTAAGAGCATAGAGAACCATTAACAGTCCTATCAATAGGCAGTAGATTCCAAGCTTGTTGCTCTTATTTTTCATAGGAAGCTTTCCTAAAGGTTAAAAACACCCCTACTAGTAGAAGTATATATCCAATACATAAGATGACAGGTAGCGGTGATGCTGTATTTGGAAGCTGTGCTGCATAGAGAGTAGCTAAACCTTCTGTTACTTCTGTTAATTCTACCATTTTATCCACTGCTTCGACTGAGGAAACCATGTCTGTTGAAACAATGGCATCTCCAATTAAAGTATCGTTTTTATCATATAATTCGATTGCAACGGTTGTATCCATTTGTTTATTAAAAAGATCACTTAGTGCAAGCTCTTTTCTTTTCCCATTATCATCAATACCAATTAATACTGGCTTCATAGCGGTAGTTGTAAAAAAATCTTGCCAAAAATGATTTAATGCTTCATTGTCTTTATTACTTATCCCACTTTCTTGGTCCATTTCTTGGAATTGATTTAATTGTTCTTTCCATTCCTCGACTTTTGCTGCGAGTAAGGTAGGGTTTTGTTTATTTAAGTGACCATAAAATTGCTGTTTTTCTGTGTCATCAAACCCGATATTTTCAAGAAACTCTTCTAATCGCAGCATTTTCTCCTCATGATTTTTATAAAAATCAATGGCAACCTCTAAATCTTCTAAAAACCAAAAATCCTCTACCTTTTCATGAAAACCTGCCAATAAGATATCTAATTCTTCTCTTGTCATAGAATTTTGAACAAGCAGTTCTTCAAGGTTTGTAGGAGTAATCGGGGTACCGAGCTGCTTTTCTAATAGATGTATATTATCAAAATCATCAACATTTAATCCTTTAAATGTTAAGTATTCTTCTAAATCATCTGTAGTCCAGCCGAGTTTATTAGCTAAGGTATCTATTTCCTTATCACTTGGAGAGGCGAAAACAGGTGTTGCTTGCATGCATACTCCTAAGAAGAGAAGAAGAGAAGGAAGAATTTTTTTCATTGAGACCAATCACCTCCATAATTCTATTGGTAGTGTTTGTCATTTTATGAAAATAATACGTGAATAGGAAAATAAATTTTGGGAGGAAGTGGAGGAATAAGGGTTGCGAAATAAAAGATTTCTGTTTGAGCAAAAGCCAAAGCAGAGTGGAAATAATCCGAAAATAAGATATATGATCCAAAGCAGAGTGGATATGATCTGAAAATAAAATAACGTCAACAACCCACGACTGAAGTCACGAGGGTTCTCGACTAAAACCTAAAAAATAACAGAAGGATAGCCTACATCAGAAAACCGAAGAATAAGAGTAAAATAGGGCAAACGCTTAAATCAACAATAGAGTTCCGATAGGCTCTCCATCCATTTCCAAAATCCTTACAAATCCATTTTAATCGTTCTACCAGGCGTAAATTTTGCTGCCACATTTAACTTATTTTCTTTTGCTGAAATGCTACTAGGAGTAATTTTATAAATGGCTGTTTTACTCCCAAGTGTTGACACGTATTTTTCTAAATGAGATTTAGCCAGCGGTTTCTCATAATAACCAGGGACATATTTGTTCAGCATTGCCTGCATGACATCACGGCTTTCATTGATATGCTCTAGCAGTGCGACTTCCCCAAAGATGATTACACTCATATAGGCAGTATCTACTTTCGCTGGAATCGGATTACTCATTACGCCTCTTGCTTCACTGACAGTAAAGCAAGCATGGTTGTTTTTATGGATAATCCGCGTTTTTCTTCCTTCACTGGCACCGTGAAAGTATAAGCAATCATTGAACCAAACATAATTCAATGGAATAACATATGGAACATCCTCATCTACTAATCCAAGATGACCTATATTTGTTTTAAGTAAAAAATCATTAATTCTTTCCTCATCAGTCACTTCCATAGTGGATTGTCGCATAACATTCATCTTTTCTTCCATCCCTTCCTATTATTGTTTATTCATTTTAAAATAAAAATAGTCATTTCAATAGGAACAGTTTAAGATAATTTTATAGGTACAAATATAGTAGGATTGAAAAAATGGGGGAAGAACGTGAATATTGCGATTCATTTGCATAAAGATACTAATGAGCCGGTATACATACAGTTGTATCACTATTTTAAAACAGAGATTTTGACAGGGAAGATAGAAGCGGGGGCAAAGCTACCGTCGATTCGCTATTTAGCGAGTGTTTTGCATATTAGCAAAAATACGGTGATTGATGCATACCAACAATTATGGATGGAAGGGTATGTGGAGAGCAAGGAGAAAAGCGGCTATTCGGTTGTTGCATTACCTAGCTATGAATATACAGCACCTCAAAAGAAAACGGTAGTTACAAAAAGTCCAGAGGCGCGATCAAATGCTTGTTTAGACTTTCATTATGGCGATATTGATGGGGCTAATTTCCCCATAAATGTGTGGAAGAAGACGATAAAAGCCGTAATGGAGGACAATCAGTTCAATTGGATGATGTATGGAAATAAACAAGGCGAATTAGCATTAAGAGAAGAATTGGTTGGATATCTATATAGATCTCGGGGCATTCAGACTACTGCTGAAAATCTTGTCATTACGGCAGGGTCAGAACATTTAATTCATCTAGTGCTATCTCTTATGGGGGTGAAGTCCTTATGTATTGGTATGGAAGAGCCAGGATATGATGGAGTACGAAATGTATTTACGGAGAGGGGAATCCCGATTCAATCAATACCTGTATTAGAAGAGGACGGGCATGACTTGTCGGCGCTTCTAAACAGTGCATGTAACCTCACTTATGTTACACCTTCCCATCAATTTCCGATAGGGAAGATTATGCCTATCGGAAAAAGAATAGAGCTATTAAAGTGGGCAGAAAGAAGCGATGGCTATATTTTAGAAGATGATTATGACAGTGAATTTCGGTTTCAAGGGGCGCCAATTCCAAGCATGAAAGCCATTGATCAACAGGATCGAGTCATTTATTTGGGGACATTTTCAAAGGCGTTTTTGCCATCCTTACGAATAAGCTATATGATTTTACCAGACGTGTTGCTTGAAAAATGGAAGGAACAAAGAAGACCAGACTCCCAATCAAGCTCTCCGTTATTACAGCAGGCATTGGCAAGATTTATTCAGAATGGAGATTTTGAACGCCATATTAAGCGAATGCGCAAGGTGTATGAAAGAAAATATACACTCTTAGTCCAATGCATAAAGGATTATATGGGAGAGGCGGTGCAAGTAATTGGTGAGAAGGCAGGTTTACATTTACTTATCCGTGTGCCAGCAGAACAAGAAGATAGACTTCTTGAAGAGGCAGAAAGGATAGGGATTAAAATTTATACAACGAAATCTTATTATACAGACAAAAAAGACAGGTTTCCTTTGTTACTAGGTTTTGGGGGATTGGAAGAAAAGGAAATAAAAGAGGGAATACAACGATTAGCACGTGCTTGGTTTACATAAGGGAGGAATAGTTTTGGTATCGGTAATAACTTTTATTGTAGGAATATTAGTTGCCTTTTTTACTTTCTTTATATTGGACAACTATTTTTCTTATCCTGTAACTTTGAAGATATTTATTTGCTATATACTTGTATTGATCATTATGTACTTAACAACATTGGTCGCCGTTAACACAACGAGAAATATAAACAAATTGGAAAAGCTATTTAAAAAAAATAGAAAGCATCCCTATTACAGCTTTGTCTATGCGATAAGCAATAAAGACGATAGAAGGGTGATAACAAGTTATCGGATACTGATCAAACAGAAAAAGTATCAGCCGCAATATGCTCTTTTCACGATTATATTTTCTCTTTATTTTAATAAAACATTAGGTCTTAAGGAAGAGGTAGAGAAAATAAAGCAATCAGAACGGAAGGCATACTATCAAACCTTGATTTTCATTAAAGAAAATAATTTAGAAGAAGCCAATAGAACGATCAAAGCGGTAAAGAAAAAATGGATGAAAGAAGCACTATTAGCAGAAATGGCGTTAAAAAATGGGGAAGCGGACATTGCGAAAAAGCATGCTAAAAGTGCTTTAAAGCATACAAAAGGCATCCAATATTATACATTGAAAAAAACATACGAGAGAGAACTTTCCTTATAGATATTCAATTGGTATAGAAGGTGATTGCAAATAGTTTTGCTGCTTTTCTTTCTTAATGAAAATTTCAAGAATTTGATTCGTGTACACAGCATGGATTGGATTTTGTGTAAGCGGAATCGGAAAGTCAATTGTTCTCCTCTTTTTCTCACGAGAAATCGAATCTTGAAGGATTGCCTTAATGATTAGGAGATTTTTTTCAACGGAAATATGAATATCGCAAACATTACAGTTTGGTAACAATGCTTCGACAATATACTCCTTCTCCGTTTCATACACATCAATTCGAAATTCTGTTTCATCTAGTACGGAAGTCAATGGATCAAGAAAATGATTTTTAAACCATTCATCCATTAAATGAATCCAGTTATCATCATTCATATATAGTCCTCCTTAGTATATATAGCATATTCTTGATTTATATAATGGTGACAGTAATTATCTGAAAAAATTTGGGATGAACGAAATCTAAGTTCATTTCTTATCCAAAAGTGGTGGTTAAATGTCAGAAAGTTTACATACTTGTCCGTGTTGTGGATATAAAACATTGAGCGAACGTAATTCCTGGGAGATCTTTAGGGTTTGTAAATGGGAAGATGATGAGTTGCAATTCCTTGAACCGGATTTAGGCGGTGGAGCAAATGAGGAATCCTTAAGAGAGGCGCAAAAGAATTTTAAAGAAATAGGCATATGCTCAAAAAAGTTAATCCATTGGAAAAATACTGCTGATTTAAATGATGAGAAGGATAAGAATTTCAAGCCTTTGGATTAATGACAAATGAAAGGGTGATAAACTGACAATTTATAGTTGGGTTGTCGGTTTTTTTTATACCAAAAAAGTACCGTTAAATATTGCTAGATAATTGAATGCGTAATATGGGGAAAATAGCGAGGTGAATGATCTTAATATAGGAGGTAATCTTAGCGTGGATTCAATAAAATTGGCTGCACATGAATCATTAGACTTGCATGAAGCGATTAATTTCAAAACACTTTGCATCGCCAAATCAAAGCTAATGCAGGGACTCGTTTTTGATCAAGATTTAAAAAAATTAATGCAAAAAGATGTAGAACAGTCGATTCAAGCACTTGCTGAATTACAGGACATATATAAACGAGCACCGTTTGAAACAGCTGTTCCTCAAAGTAGACCAACCCCAATTATCGGTGGAGAGGATGTGACATACATTGAACAATGACTATCTAGACCCGATCAATGCATTGAATATGCCAGAGCTTGCTGATACAACCCTTGCAACGGATTTTCTTATTCGTGCCAAAGAAGGAGTAAGAAATTTAGCAGTAGCACTAACAGAAACAGCATCACCTGATTTAAGAATTCTTTTGCGAAAACAACTTAAACAGGCAATTCAAATGCATCAAGAAATTACCGAATTGATGATTGAAAAAAAGTGGTTCCATCCCCATGACTTGAGTGAGCAATATCAATTAGATCAGCTTTCTGCAAAGAATACGATAATGATTGGAAATATGAACTTATTCACTGGTGAAACAAATCGCAAAGGAATGTTTGATCGGACACCTGATGCGCATTAAACTTGGAGGTTATATCGAATGAAAGCAGTAACATATCAAGGCATTAAAAATGTGGAAGTGAAGGAAGTCGAGGATCCGAAGATTTTAAAGGCAGATGACATGATTATTAAGGTAACGAGCACGGCCATTTGTGGATCAGATTTACATTTAATCCATGGAATGATTCCAAATTTAGAAGAAAACTACGTAATTGGCCATGAACCGATGGGGATTGTGGAAGAAGTTGGACCTGGTGTAACTAAACTTAAAAAAGGGGATCGAGTAATTATTCCTTTTAATATTGCTTGTGGAGAATGCCAGTACTGTAAAAATAATTTGGAGAGTCAGTGTGATAATTCCAATGATCATGGAGACATGGGTGCCTATTTTGGCTATTCAGGTAATACGGGTGGTTATCCAGGCGGTCAAGCTGAGTATCTACGTGTGCCGTTTGCTAATTTTACACATTTTAAAATTCCTGAAACCTGTGAGGAGCCAGATGAAAAGCTAAGTGTTATTGCGGATGCGATGACCACTGGCTTTTGGAGTGTAGATAATGCAGGTGTAAAGGAAGGCGATACAGTTATTGTGTTTGGTTGTGGACCGGTTGGACTTTTTTCACAAAAGTTTGCTTGGCTAAAAGGAGCAAAGCGTGTGATTGCAGTTGATTACATTGATTATCGCCTGCAACACGCAAAACGGACGAATAAGGTGGAAATAGTTAATTTTGAACAGCATGAAAACGTAGGAAGCTATTTAAAGGAAATCACAAAAGGTGGAGCAGATGTTGTGATAGATGCTGTTGGAATGGATGGTAAGATGAATGACCTAGAATTTCTAGCAAGCGGCATGAAGCTACAAGGTGGAACGATGAATGCTCTTGTCATGGCAGCCCAAGCTGTTCGCAAATGTGGAACCATTCAAATTTCTGGGGTTTACGGTGGCAGATATAATGGTTTTCCACTAGGGGATATTATGCAGCGCAATGTAAATATTCGTTCTGGACAAGCTCCTGTTATTCATTATATGCCATATATGTTTGAATTAGTTTCTACTGGAAAAATTGATCCAGGTGATGTAGTTAGCCACGTACTACCACTTAGTGATGCAAAGCATGGCTATGAAATTTTTGATACGAAAACAGATAATTGTATTAAAGTCGTATTAAAACCATAAGGAAAGAAGGGAAAAAAGATGGACTATTGTTTACATGAAGTGTTAGAGGTTCAAGAACTGGCTACTTTTAAAACGATTTGTTTGACAAAATCCAAAACAATGCGTGCGTTAGTATCAGACCCCTTGCTAAAAGATATGATGATGCAGGATGTAGACCTCTCAACAAGACAGCTACAAGAATTTTCCTCTATCTTATCGAAAGCGAAGGAGATGGAAGGCTTAGGAGTGAATAAGCAATGAATTCTATTATTGAATATTTGACAGGAATGGATGCTTTAACAGATCAAATGATTGCGACAGACCTATTAATATCGGTCAAAAGCGGAATCAGAAATTATTCTATGGCAATTACGGAAACAGGTCATCCAGAGATTAAAGAGATACTCGGACGTCATTTAGATGAAGCACTTGATTTGCATGAAAGGTTATCAAGCTATGTGGCTGAAAAAGGATGGTATCATGCTTTTGAACCAAACGAACAAATCAATCTTAATTTGCAAAACATTGATACTGCCTTAAATTTACCTACATTATGATAATAAAAAGGAATTGTTTGAAAGAAGCAGTTCCTTTTTATTATGTGGAAGTGGTGTTGTATTCAGGCGGTTCTGTAAATAAAGCCTAGCTCTATTTCGTGTACGAAAGATTTTTTTACTAAATTATTTACCGATTAAAAGTCGATTCAGGTTAAAAATTCCTAATTTAAAGGTATTTTCACAAGGATAAATTTTTAGAAAAAATAATTTTCTTATTGAAAGCCTTTACATTTGATGCTATTATTCGTATATACCAGGTAACTATATTAGTAATTTCAATAAAAACTTTACTGGGTTTAATAGAACAAGAAGAGGGTTTAATGACAATGGCAACGATTAAGGAAATTGCGGATAAGTCGAATGTATCCACATCAACCGTTTCACGGGTGTTAAATAATGATCAAACGCTTACCGTTCAGACGGAAACAAGAGAACGAATTCTTCGGGTTGCCAAAGAGCTAGGATATGAAACGATCTTAGAAAGAAGGTTAAAGCAAAGACAGCTTAATTCAAAGCATGTTGGGATTATCCTTACTCAATCATTGGATGAAGAAATTAGCGATCCATATTTCCTTTCCATCCGCCAAGGTATTGAAATGGAACTTGCAAGTAATGGAATCAACACAGCAACATTTCGTTTACATGAAACAGAAGGCAACCAAATGATGGAAGGACTAGATGGGCTAATTGTTGTTGGAAGAGTAAAAGAGACAACACTGAAAGCTATTAGTCAAGTGGATAATGTTGTTTACATAAACCATTCCCAAAATGAAGACCTATACGATTCAGTAGTGATTAATTTTGAACTGGCGACAGAAAAGGCGTTAAAGCACTTGGTAAGTATTGGGTACACACGTATTGGCTATATCGGGGGTAAGGAAATGGAGCATATGAAAAACCAGAGGCTGATTTCTGAAGATAAACGCCTCACCACCTTTGAACGTTTTATGAAGGAGAGAGACTTATTTGACCAAAATGCTGTCTTTGTTGGGGAGTATACAATGGCACAGGGGTATAAATTGATGAAAAAGGCCATTCAATCAGCTAAGCTTCCTGAAGCGTTTTTTATTGGCAGTGATCCAATGGCGATAGGAGCTTTAAGGGCTTTACAAGAAGCTAATCTAAACGTCCCAAGTGATGTAGCCATTATTGGCTTTGATGATATTGAAGCTGCAAAATTTGCGAGTACGCCACTTTCGACAATTAGAGTACATACGAGGGAGATGGGAAGAACAGGGGTAAAGCTTTTACTAGACCGTTTAAACGGCAGGGAACTTCCATTGACTGTTACGCTCCCAACAGAATTAGTTATCAGGGAAAGCTGTGGCGGATTGGTAACAAAATGAATCCTTTTTAGGAGGTGATGCGCAAATTAAGAAAAATGCGGATTTGGATTGTGGATAGCCCTCCTGGCATCAAAGTCATGATGCCAGGATTGAAAGTGACTGCCATCACTTATGATTGGGCAAAAACAGTAAACTCCACCAACGAAAGGGAGCCTATTTCTATTATATAGATGCTCCTAAAAACCAGCAAGAGAACAAACTCGGAATTTGGGTGAAAGTACCTAGTGTTTTCAAATTAAATTTTTAGGGGGCGTTTATTTATGAAAAAGCTTTTAAAGACTGTTGTCATTGCTATTGCTTTGACAACAATTGCAACCGGATGTAATAAAGCTTCAGGTGGAAATGGAGAAAATGGGGATAAGACTGTTGTTACCTTGTATTCAACGATGACAAATGAAGCAGATAAAATTACCCTGCAAAATGTTGTTGGAAAATTTGAAAAAGAAAATCCAGATATTGATATTAAAGAAAATTATCCTGCTGATGGTTATGAGGGCATGCTCCGTGTCAAAATGGCTGCCAATGATATGCCAGACTTATTTGATACCCATGGATGGGCGATCCATCGTTACGGGGAATATGTAGAAGATCTACAGGATATGGACTGGGTGAACGATCTAGATCCAGCACTTAATCAAATTTTACTAGATGAAAGCGGTAAAGTTTACGCTTATCCTCTTAATCAGGCAAAGGATGGACTTACATATAATGCCACTCTTTTGGAAGAGTATGGAATCACCCCTCCAAGTACATTTGATGAATTTATGTCAGCACTTGAAACAATTATGGAAAAGGGTAAAGGAGAAGTAACTCCTCTTTGGTTTGCTGGGGCTGATAAATCAGCATTTGGGCAGTATTTTGATCAATTTTCTACACCATTATTAATTACAGGGGAGAAAAACTTTCAGAAAGAGTTGCTAGACGGTACGTTTGATTGGTCCAATTATACCTATTTACCAGAGAAACTAAAGGAAATGCAAGACAAGGGATTACTTAACGAAGATGTCTTGACCGCTCAAAATCACCAAATGGTAGACTTGATGGCTCAAAATAAAATTGCATTTATTGTCGGCGGCGGTATGCTTGGACCATCTGTGGAAGAATTAAATCCAGATGTAAAGCTTGGTATCATTCCAATGCCTGTAATTGAAGAGGGTGACGAGCCAAGCTGGATTGGTGGAGAGCGACATACTTTAGCTGTGTGGAAGGATTCTAAAGTGAAAGAGGAAGCGAAGAAATTCCTAGAATTTATCTCTCAGCCAGAGATAGTCAAAGAGATTGCAGAGGGTACATCACTCCCAGCAGGCTTGACGAATACGGAATCCAAAAACTATTACTCTGACGACTACGATAAGTATAAGGACATTAAAGTTGAGCCTTATTTTGATCGTGTGTATTTACCGAGCGGCATGTGGGATCCAATGGGGGCTACTGGTCAGGAATTATTATCTGGAACAATGACACCAGAGGAAGTTTCAAAAAAGATGGAAGTAGAATATAAGAGATTGTTAGAACAAAAAAAATAGTTGCACGGTAGGAGGGAATGCGTTATCAGTCTCGCCTCTCAAACTGAAATTTTAGGAGATGGTTACTTTGATAAAAGTAGAGACAAAAAGGCAGCCGAATACCAACTCTTCTACAGAAGTGAAAAGGAATCGTAAAAAGAAGCGGAAATCTTCCCTGTGGTGGATGTATCTTCCAGCGCTTGCTGCCATCTGTTTTTTCATCTTTTATCCTTTTTTAAATGGAATCAAAATTTCTTTTACAAACTGGAATGGATTTTCTCAAACCTATGATTTTGTTGGGTTCAACCAATATACACGAATGTTAAAGGATCCCGATACATGGCTGGTTGTAAAAAACACCCTACTATATGGGATTGGTAGTACTGTATTACAGAATGTAATTGGTCTCGGTTACGCGCTTTTACTGAATCAAAGTATTCGCTTTAAGAATTTTACCAGGACAGTTGTGTATTTGCCGGTCATTATCAGTCCGTTAATCATGGGGTATATCTTTTACTTCTTCTTTGCCTTCCAAGGCGGGGCACTGAATGATCTCCTCGTCTTTCTAGGAATTGATAAAATTAATGCATTAGCAGACCCGAAAATCAATATATGGTTGATTGTTTTTGTTAACACCTTCCAGTTTGTCGGAATTGCGATGATTATTTACCTGGCTGGATTACAAAGTATATCAAAAGATTATTACGAAGCGGTACAAATGGATGGTGCATCTAGTTTTCAACAATTTAAAAATATCACTTTGCCGATGTTAATGCCATCCATCACCATTAATATGGTTATCAACATCATTGGTGGGTTGAAATTGTTTGATGTGATTGTCTCCCTTACAGGTGGAGGTCCAGGCTATGCTTCTCAATCAATGTCTACGTTTATGTATGACCTTTATTTTAACCGTCAAGATGCGGGCTATGCCGCAACACAAGGGGTATTTATGGCCATCATCATTTTGATCTTAAGCTTGGCAGCGCTTGTATACTTCAAACGAAAGGAGATTGAGGCGTAATGGACTATATGAATAGAAAGAAAAAATGGCTTCTCTCTGTAGTAGCACTTTTGGTCGCAGCCTTTCACTTAATCCCTTTCTATATTTTGATTACGACGGCGCTAAAGGAACGGGGAGATTTTAGTTCAAAATGGGTTTTTCCAAAGGTAATGAATTTCGAGAACTTTACAGAGGCCTGGGAAATGGCGAGTCTTGGTAATGCTCTTTGGAATACGATGATTATTACCTTTGTGAGTGCCTTATTATTGATTATATTTGGCTCCTTGGCAGCATATCCATTAGCCCGGAGGCAAACAAAGTTTAATAAAGTGGTTTTTATGTTTTTTATCGCAGTAATGGTGATTCCACCTTTAACTGCTTTAGTCCCATTATATAAGCTTGTGGTTGACATTGGAATGATGAATACCCTTGAAATTGCCATCTTGAATAACGTTGCTTCATTCCTACCATTAACCATTTTCTTGTATTCGGGCTTTATACGCTCGACCATTCCTAAAGAATTAGAAGAAGCAGCAAAAATCGATGGAGCTAGTACATTGGGGATCTTTTTCCGAATTGTATTCCCGCTGTTAAAGCCGGTTACTGCATCTATTTTAATCATTGCATGTGTATTTATTTGGAACGATTATCAATTCGCTATCTTCTTCCTCCAAGCAGAAGAAGTGAAGACCATTACGGTTGCGTTAGCAGGATTCTTTGGGGAAAATGCTAACCGAATGAATCTTGTTGCTGCGGCAGCAATTATGGCTGTTTTGCCAATGGTTGTATTGTTCCTATTATTGCAAAAGCACTTTGTTAAAGGATTAGCATCTGGTTCAGTTAAAGGATAAATAGAAGAAAGTTTGGGAGGAATTACTATGTCTAAAATTACATTTCTTGGTGCAGGAAGTTCGGTATTTGCGAAAAATGTTTTAGGTGATTGCATGTTTGTTGACGCATTAGATGAATTTGAATTTGCGTTATTTGATATTGATAAACAGCGGTTAGAAGATTCAGAACAAATGCTGAATAATTTGAAGGAAAGCCTAGGAAAAAACATTCATATTAAAGCATATACAGATCGGAAGGAGTCCCTACGAGGAGCAAAATATGTAATCAACGCGATTCAAGTAGGAGGCTATAAGCCGAGTACAGTGATTGATTTTGAGATTCCGAAAAAGTATGGCTTAAGACAAACCATTGCGGATACAGTTGGAATCGGGGGTATTTTTCGAAACTTAAGAACTATTCCGGTTATGCTTGATTTTGCAAAGGATATGGAAGAAGTATGTCCAGATGCCTTATTCATGAATTACACCAACCCAATGGCGGTGTTGACTGGGGTCATGAATCGGTTTACAAACATTCAAACGATTGGACTATGCCATAGTGTGCAAGTATGCACAAAAGACTTATTTGAAGCATTGGGGATGGACCGAACTGGGATAAAGGAGAAAATTGCCGGAATCAATCACATGGCTTGGCTCCTTGAAGTAAGTAAGGATGGCGTTGATTTATATCCTGAAATTAAACGGAGAGCTCGCGAATTGCAAAAAACAAAGCATGGGGATATGGTTCGTTTTGAATTGATGGATAAATTTGGATATTATATAACAGAATCCTCTGAGCACAACGCGGAATATCACCCATACTTTATCAAATCTCGCTATCCTGAGTTAATTGAGCGCTTCAATATTCCGCTAGATGAATATCCGCGACGTTGTGAAAAACAAATCAATGGTTGGGTAGCAATGAGAGAAGATTTGGTGAACAATCAATCGTTGAATCATGTGCGATCTCGTGAATATGGTTCACATATCATTGAGGCGATTGAAACGGACGTTCCGTTTAAATTTGGCGGGAATGTTTTAAATACAGGAAGACTAATCAGCAATCTACCTGAGAAAGCTTGTGTCGAGGTTCCGTGTATTGCCGATCGTAGCGGAATTACCCCAACCTATGTAGGCGATCTTCCTGAACAGCTTGCAGCATTAAACCGCACGAATATTAACACGCAATTGCTGACCATTGAAGCGGCTATGACGTTGAAAAAAGAGTATATTTATCAGGCTGCTATGCTTGATCCACATACAGCTGCTGAGTTATCGATGGACGACATTATCTCCTTATGTGATGATTTAATCGAAGCACATGGTGACTGGTTGCCGAAATTTAATAGTGAAACTAGCATTGTTGTTACAAAATAGATTAAGTTTCCAAGTTATCTATGAAAGAGACCGCATTCTTTATATATGAAATCGGTCTCTTTTCTTTTCGATTGCTTTAGAAAGAATATGGTTTTATTTTTCATGGCGAAGAATTTTTAAATGTAATGGTAAAAATAAGATGAATACTAAAATAAAGACAGGGATTGAGTACCACGTCTTCCAGCCTTTGTTATCCATGTAACCAGATAGTACAGCACCCCATTCTAATAAGAAGGATAGAAATACCCACATCCATTTATACAGGATAGATTTGTTTTGAATCAAAAAATTCAGATAAATCAAGCCGATTGCTGGAGGAATAATCGTCACAAAAAGATAGTCAATTATGTACGTTTTAGGAGAGGGACCAAGTTGAAAGGCTTTAAAAACATCTCCTACTAGTACATCTCCAAGCCATGTGCTAAAGCCAAGAATACCTAAACTAAAATACATTTCTCTTAATGTTAGTTTTTTCGGCATAAATAGGACAATAAGCAGAAAAATGATGATGAGAGTATAGGGATACCACATTTATTATCCACGCTTCTTTCGTTGAAAAATTCATAATATAGCTATACATTTCCCTTGCAAAATTGGTGTTATACAACTGTCGAAAAATTTTACAATAGATAAAAGCCCGACTCAACAGAAGTGGGCTTTATCTATTAGTATATTTATTTGTCCATAAAATGAATTGGATGCGGTCTTTACAACATCTTTATACTTGAAAATGTTGACTAGTTCTGATCGTTTTCCGTTTCTTTTTTTGAATCATGGAATAAAGAATATGCTTCCCTACTAATGAGCACATTATCTTGCTGTATTTTTGAAACTGATTTGGAACTACTTGCCTCTGATTTTTGATTCTGGAGTGCTTGAATCTGTTCTTCTATTTCAGAGATCTGCTTTTTTAGCTGTTCAATTTGTTTTTCTCTTTCTTCTTCTTGAATCGTTTCATTTTGCTCAATTTGTGTTTGTTGTGATTGTAATTGCTGTTTTTGACTTTCTAAGGCTTTCATTTGATTTGTTACATCGGAGGAACGATTGCTTGTGCTAATGGATCCTGCTGTTGTACTTGAAATAGAATTAATCATGGTATATATTTTCCTCCCTACTAAATAATGATTAATTATAGGAAAGATTCCTTAATTTTACCTTAAGTATTAAATAGCAGCTTCGATAAACGGAAAAAGCAAACTAATAATGAGGGCTTTTTTAAATTCTACAAAGTATAAAAATATGTTCCTAGGATAAATTACAGAGTGTTAGTTGTAAATAGTAATCTTGGGAGGAATTGTCATGTCGGTGGAAGAATATTGGAATAAAATAAACAATGCGAGCGCGAAAGTATCCTCTTTAATACGTTCCTATTGGCATGAGCACTCTGATTGGACTAGCTGGCAATTTTGGATTATTCTAGCATGCTTGATTTTCCCACTTATTGTCCTTTTAATAAAACTGGATAAAGAAAAGTCACTGCAAATCCTTTTCTTTGGATATACTATACATATGCTATGGACATATACAGAAATTGTGCTTATAAGACTAGGGTATATGGATCACCATTACTTTCTTTTGCCATTCTTACCCCAGGCAATTGGAATAACATCTTCATTACTTCCTGTTTCTTTTATGTTGCTCTATCAATATTGCGTGAAACATAATAAGAATTTTTTATTATGGACGATTGTCCTTTCTGCTGTCATTGCTTATGTATTTGTCCCAATCGAAAAGAATATAGGGTTTCTCGCCATCTTAAAGGGATTAAATAATTTTCATATCTTTTTAATTGATATTGTAAATTCAATGATTGCTTATGGATTAACGAAATTTTTTATCACGTTTTATAGAAAATAGCCCAACTCATCGATTGAGAAGGGCTATTTTAATAACAAGAAATAGAAATGTGAAAATACTAAATTAGGTTAAAAATGGATGTAACTTATTTTTTACATATCATGATGACTGTTATGCTTTTGTCTCGAATGGTTGCGATTTTTCACTTTTTTGCTGCCGCTAAGAGGCTCAGGTTGACCAGATTGATTGCCCTTAGGTGCATTTCTTCGCATATCTTTACTATCATTTTTATTCATAATTTTTCTCTCCTTTATTTTTTTCATGAAGAGGTATTACATCACTTACCTTTATAGAATGGTTTTTTCAGCCCTCATTTATACCGCATATTTTTATGATTCTCTGCACAACTTATTGGTAAGCAACATGAATAATAATGCAGGAGGATAATAATATGCCTTATCATAGTAATAAACAGGAAGCTTTTCAAGATGCACAACGAAATATGTATGAAACACAAAATCTATATCAAGATATAGTAAAAGATTCAGCTAGCTATGGTCATCAGCTAAAGCACTTAAAACAAGAAATAAATGAAACCTATCAACAAATCGAAAATGCTTTAGAAGTAGCGTCCGAGCATCAGAGGGAACAATTAGAAAGCTTTCAAAAGGATTTAAAAAGTATTGTTGAGGAAGTAAACGAAATTTGAAGAAGAAGACCATCTGAAAGATTATCTTTTCGATGGTCTATTTTTTCGCGAGAAAAGATTAGTCGATAAGAAAAACTTATCGTATTTGATAACTTTCTTATTATTTACTTATCATAATCCTTGTATTAAAATTATAGATGGTAAATAGATAATAGAGGGTTCAAATTATTCGACTATTTTTCTATTTTTGGTATATGATTACAATGAGGGGGTAATACATATGGCTAAAGATTTTTATAATGCCCGCCAATCGTTTGAAGTGGGTGGGAAGCGCTATCACTACTATCAATTAGCAGCTTTAGAAAAAGCTGGAATCGGTAAAGTAACGAAATTGCCGTATTCTATCAAGGTGTTACTAGAATCAGTTTTACGACAAATGGATGATTTTGTCATTAAACAAGAGCATGTAGAAAACCTCGCAAAATGGGGAACGGACGAGGTAAAGGAAATTGATGTTCCATTTAAACCTTCGAGGGTAATCCTCCAAGACTTTACAGGAGTTCCTGCAGTAGTTGACCTTGCTTCTTTACGAAAAGCAATGGCTGACTTAGGAGGAGATCCTAGTAAAATTAATCCAGAGAAACCAGTTGATCTAGTTATTGATCACAGTGTTCAGGTAGATAAATACGGCACTCCGGATGCATTAAAAGCAAATATGGAATTAGAATTTGAAAGAAATGCAGAAAGATATCAATTCTTAAGCTGGGCGCAAAAGGCATTTGATAATTATCGTGCCGTACCGCCAGCAACTGGTATCGTTCACCAAGTAAATTTAGAATATTTAGCAAATGTAGTACATGTAAATGAAACGCCAGAAGGTGAATATGAAACATTCCCAGATACATTAGTTGGTACTGATTCTCATACAACTATGATTAACGGTATCGGTGTTCTTGGCTGGGGTGTTGGTGGAATTGAAGCAGAAGCAGGTATGTTAGGACAACCTTCTTATTTTCCAGTACCAGAAGTAGTAGGGGTAAAACTTGTTGGCGAAATGCCAAACGGTTCTACTGCAACAGATCTTGCTTTAAAAGTAACACAAGTACTTCGAGCAAAAGGTGTAGTAGGAAAGTTTGTAGAATTCTACGGACCAGGTGTGCCGCAATTGCCTCTTGCAGACCGTGCAACAATTGCGAATATGGCACCAGAATATGGAGCGACATGTGGATTTTTCCCTGTGGATAAAGAGTCATTATCCTATATGCGCCTAACTGGGCGTTCAGAAGAGCAAATTAATGTAGTTGAAGCTTACTGCAAGGAAAATGGTTTATTCTTCGATCCAAACTTAGAACCGGTTTATACAGATGTTGTAGAGATAAACCTAGCTGAAATTGAGCCGAATCTATCTGGACCGAAGAGACCACAAGATTTAATTCCACTTTCTAAATTGAAAGAGGTATTCAATGAGTCTGTAACGGCACCAGAAGGAAACCAAGGTTTCGGTTTAAAAGCGGACGAATTTGATAAAGATGTAGTAGTGAACTTTGCAAACGGGGATTCTACTACAATGAAGACAGGTTCTGTTGCTATTGCTGCAATAACAAGCTGTACGAATACATCGAATCCATATGTATTAGTTGGTGCAGGCTTAGTTGCGAAAAAAGCAGTAGAAAAAGGAATGGAAGTACCTAAATTTGTTAAAACATCTTTAGCACCAGGTTCAAAAGTTGTTACTGGTTATTTAAGAGATTCTGGTCTTCTTCCTTATTTAGAGCAAATTGGTTTCAACCTTGTAGGATATGGATGTACAACATGTATCGGTAACTCTGGTCCACTTAGAGAGGAAATCGAGCAAGCTATCGCTGATTCCGATTTACTAGTAACAAGTGTGTTATCTGGTAACCGTAACTTTGAAGGTCGTATCCATCCACTTGTAAAAGCAAACTACTTAGCTTCACCGCCATTAGTTGTTGCTTATGCTCTTGCTGGTACCGTGGATATCGACTTACAAAAAGAACCGATTGGAAAAGATAAAGATGGTAATGAAGTATTCTTCAAGGATATTTGGCCATCTACTGAAGAAGTTAATGAAGTAGTTCATCGTACAGTAACACCTGAACTATTTAATAAAGAATATGAAAGAGTATTTGATGATAACGAGCGCTGGAACGAGATTCAAACAAGCAGCGATTCTTTATATAGCTTTGATGATACTTCTACTTATATTCAAAATCCGCCATTCTTTGAGGGCTTAAAGCCTGATCCAGAGCAAGTATTGCCATTGAAAGGATTAAAGGTAGTAGGGAAGTTCGGCGATTCAGTAACGACTGACCATATCTCTCCAGCCGGTGCAATTGGGGTAAATACTCCAGCAGGAAAGTACTTAAAAGATAATGGAGTACAGCCACGTGATTTCAACTCATACGGTTCTCGTCGTGGTAACCACGAAGTAATGATGAGAGGAACATTTGCGAATATCCGTATTCGTAACCAAATTGCTCCAGGTACAGAGGGTGGATTTACAACTCACTGGCCAACTGGGGAAGTTACCTCCATTTATGATGCATGTATGAAGTATAAAGAAGAAGGAACTGGCTTAATGGTTATCGCAGGGAAAGATTACGGAATGGGTTCATCTCGTGACTGGGCTGCAAAAGGAACAAACCTATTAGGCATTAAGACAGTTATCGCAGAAAGCTTTGAAAGAATTCACCGTTCTAATTTAGTGTTAATGGGAGTGCTTCCATTACAGTTTAAAGAAGGCGAAAATGCTGAAAGCTTAGGTTTATCAGGAAAAGAAACCTTTAACGTTTATGTAGACGAAACTGTTAAACCTCGTGATTTCTTAGAAGTAACAGCTACTACGGAAGATGGTAAGAAGATTACATTCGAAGCGTTAGTACGTTTTGACTCTGAAGTAGAAATTGATTACTATCGCCATGGTGGTATTCTTCCAATGGTATTACGTGATAAATTAAAAAACTAATAGATTAAGAGAAGCTCTCTCTATGGAAAGTTGACAAATTTTCTAGCTTTTGGGTAATTTAATGCTCAAAAGCTAGAATATGTCTTTTCTTAGAGGGAGTTTTTTCATTGAGAATGATTCTGGTAGAATGATGTTGTTTGATTCTAGTGACTTAGTAGGCTTAGCGTTAACCCTATAGAAATCAAATAGTATGCCACTGGAATAATCCAATATATTAGAGAGATTTCTTGTAATCTTAGAATATAATTACAATCATAAATAAAAGGAGAATACTATTTCATGAAAATAATCCCCATTCTATATCATCTAAATGGATTAAGTTATACAGTAAGATGCGCAGAAGAAATAGATGCAGATCAGCTTTCGCAGATAAGGCTGCAAATTGATGGCGAAACATCCTTCTTAGACAGGGAACCTGGAGAGGGGATGCTATCTCCATTTGATTTCAAACACTTGATTCGTACAGATTTAGAAGCAGTAAATCGACTGTTTTTACTAGCTGAAACAGAATCAGGAAAAATCATTGCTTTTTCACGGTGCGAAGGCTCTAGCTTGAAGCGCCTTAAGCATAAAGTAGAATTTGGCATTGGTGTGTTAAAAGATTATTGGGGCTATAAGATTGGACCACATTTATTACAATCATCCCTAACTTGGGCAACTGAAAATAAACTTGCGAAAATGACACTATCTGTAATCGAAACAAATGATAAAGCAATTAAATTATATAAACAATTCGGTTTTGAAGTAGAAGGCATATTAAAAAAAGACAAACTACTTGAAGACGGAGAATACTATTCTACAATTATAATGTCCCGGTTCTTGTCTGAGTAAAATAAAGGAAGCGATTTATTAGTAAATTGAAGCGAATTTTGTTACTATGGAAATGTTAGATAATAAAAGGAGTGATGTAAATGGCATTAACTTTTGGTCAACTAGTAGAAGAAGCACGAAAGAATGTACCTGGAATTTCATCTGTAGAAGCAAAAAAGAAAATCGAGGAAAATCCAAACACTTACATAATTGATGTACAAGATGCAAAAGATGCAGGTGCATGTGGCTTAATTCCAAGCTCTGTTAATATTTCTTTAGGAATGCTTCCAATTCGTGCTGATTTGGAATTGCCGGAAGAATTAAGAAATCCAGAATTAGCGGATCGTAATCGTCCTGTTCTTGTTACATGCGGTCTTGGCGGACAAGCATCACTTGGTGCGTATTTATTAAAACAAATGGGCTTTACAGATGTTGCTTTCATCGAAGGTGGAACAACTGCATGGAAAAAAGAAGGCTTTGAAACTGTATAAGTTGAAAAAAGCTCATATAAAAACTGCCGAGGTTAAATTCGGCAGTTTTTTTCTTTGTTAATAGCCTAATTGTTTATCAACCACATTTATTAGTTCTTTACCGTCTTTAAAACGCTGGATATTTTCTAGAAATACCTCCATGTAACGATCTAAAGTGTTTGGCGAAAAGAAAGCATTATGTGGGGATATAATAACATTTTCTACTTCCCATAATGGGTGTTCTTGCGGTAAAGGCTCCACCTCAAATACATCCAATGCAGCTCCAGCAATTTTTTCCTCTTTTAATAGGTGGATGAGTTCCTCTTCAGCTATCGTATTTCCTCTTCCGATATTAATTAGAAAGCTTCTTTCTTTCATTTTTGCTAACTTTTCCTTGTTAATCAGTTGGTATGTATCAGGAGTTGAAGGCAAAGCAAGGATAAGAAAATCAGCCTCTGCTATCACTTCATCTATTTGTTCCAGCCCAACAATTTTATCTGCAGGATCCTCACCAGATAATTGGGATGGTCTTTTCTTACAGCCGATTACATACATATCGAATGCTTTTGCTCGTTTAGCAATTTGTTTTCCAATTTCTCCATAGCCAATAATTCCTATAGTAGAGCCAGCAAGGTCCGTAATAGGGGTGGGTGCCCATCTATTGCTAAGCTGGTTTCGAATCATAAAAGGTATTCCTCTTGCCAAACCAGCCATCATCGCAATTGTATGTTCTGCAATTGGAACAGATGTGCAACCCTTTGTATTCGTGATTACAATATCACTGTTTCTTACTTCCTCATGTAAAAGAGCATCCAGGCCAACACTTAAAGATTGCACCCATTTTATATTTGGGGCATTTTGCAATATGGATAAGGAATCCGTTAAGCCTAAAGTTAACACAATATTGCAGTCGCTAATATCCTGGCTTATCGGCGGTTCAGGATCTCCATATTCCCAATGATCAATAATAACCTCTGCTCCTAATGAAGTTATTTGAGCAAGATACTTTTCTGGTATAGTTCTTCGAATATAAATTTTAGGCATAGTTGATGCTTTAGTCATTAATTTACTTCCTCAATCATTTGATTCCTATTTACATGTTCATAATAGGTGTTTGCAAGTCGTTTAATCGCTTCTTGGATAATATCTTCTTTACAGAAAGTAAAGCATAGACGCATATGATTGTAGCCTTCATTTTGTAAAAAGAAATGCTTGCCGGCGATATAGGAAACACCGGCTATCATTGCGGCATCAACAAATTCGCTCGTATCAATATGCTCTGGGAAAGTAAGCCAAAGAAAGAAACCGCCATGTGGTTCATGAAAGGAAACTTCTTCACCAAAGTATTGCTTTATCGCAGAAACCATTGCGTTTTTACGAGAAAGATAGATGGTATTCAAATTATTGATTTGTTCATCCATATCTATTTGCTCAAGTAAGTTTTTCGTAACTTCTTGTACATATACACTTGTAAAACCATCCGTTTTTAAAATTTGCATTTTTTCGATTACTTCTTTTAATCCAATTGCCCAGCCAAGTCGTAAGCCAGGTGCGATTATTTTTGAAAATGTACTTAAGTAAACAACTCTATCAGGTCCAAATGAATAAATTGCAGGAGTGTATGATTTATCGAAGGAAAGCTCCACATAAGCGTCATCTTCAATAATAAAGAAATTATATTCGTATGCTAATTCAGCAAGCCGTTTTCTTCTTTCAATAGATAAATTGACGCCACCTGGATTTTGATAATTTGGAATGACATACATCAATTTGGGCAAAGGAAGATTATTTATTGCTCTTTCGATTAGCTCTTGTTCGACTAGGTCAACTCTTAAGCCATTTTCGTCAATTGGAAAAGAAAATAATTTCGTTTCCGCTAAGCGAAATGTTTTGAGTGCTCCAAAAAAAGTTGGCGCTTCTACCCATAATTCATCACCAGGATCTGTGAGTGTTCTCGTGATTAAATCAATCGCTTGGGAACTTCCAGCAGTAACAATTATTTCTTTTTCTGTTGCTTCAATTTCTCTAAGCTTTGATCGTTCTTTAATCCAGTTTATGATGTTCTTAGGACCAGTTCCACCACTATATGCCAAAGCTTGTCTTCCTTGTGTGATCATTGCTGCTTCAGTCGCAGCGGTCATTTTATCAACTGGAAGAGATTCTGGTGCAGGAAAACCGAAAGATAAAGGGATAAGATGATCTTGTTTCCCTGCAAAAGCAGATCCAACAACTTCTGTTTCAGGGAATCTCTTGCTAAATGAAAATGGCTTTAATAGATGCATGTTTACCACCGTCCAATATTATTTTTTAAAGTTTAAGGAGAGCTCTGACTCTCACAATGAGCCAATTCATTGATTAAAGGATGAGTCACTCCTTTTCTTAAATAAGCTATTTCAATTAATATAAGCTATTTATTTCGTATTGGGAAATATTAAAAACCTATAAAAATAAAAGAAAACAGGAGATTAAACAGTGAAAAGGGCATAAAATAACGAAAATTCGGAATTTTATTAATTTATAATAAAATTATTTTATATCACTCTTAACGGATAGTAATACTAAAACCGATAAGCTTATGAAAATTTAGGGTGGATAGGTGGCAAATTAAGTGCCGCTAAAGATCCGGATGGTTTAACTATCCATCAGAGGGGAGGAAGGAAATGTCCACTGATGGAAGTTCCACTTTATGCTTACTAATTCTCACAAAAAGTAGCTATATCGAACGAAATCTTACAAATCTATCATTTCGACATATTCCTTCTTCATCCACCTAGCAAATGGTGTCAATAACAGGAGAAAAACAGCGAAAAGAGATGAAAGCGCTACCTAATAAAATTTTTAAAAAATTATAAAAAAACATTGTTTTAAGAGAAAATATTCCTTATAATGAAAGCAAGTTAGATAATAGAACATGAATTGTGAGGTAAGTTAACATGGCTGAATTTACATTAGAGAAAATTGAAAGTATTGTTAAAGAAAAAAGTGTAGAATTATTACATCTACAATTTGTGGATATTGAAGGTATTTTAAAAAATATTACTATTACTGCACAACAATTAGATGATGCTGTAGAAGGAAAAATCATGATTGATGGTTCATCCATTAAAGGATTTTCTCCAATTAACAAATCAGACTCTTATTTATTACCAGATTTAAACACATTTGCAGTGTTACCTTGGACAGAAACAGAAGGGTATTCAGAAGCTCGTTTCCTTTGTTCTGTGACAAACCCAGATGGTACTTTATTCGAAGGCGATACACGCAATGTTCTAAAGAAAACTGTAGAGCGCGCTGCTGAAAAAGGATATACGATTTCAGTTGGACCTGAATTAGAATTCTTCTTATTTGCTACTGATGAAAATGGATACCCAACTACTGAATTAGGTGACAGAGGCGGTTACTTTGAGCCATCACCGAAAGATTTAGGCGAAAAAGTACGAGTTGAAATTTTTAAAACTTTAAGAGCAATGGGCTTCACAATTGAAGCACTTCACCATGAAGTAGCAGAAGGGCAACATGAAATCAATTTCAAATATGCAGATGCTTTAACAGCTGCTGATTTAGCTACAACATATAAATGGGTGGTAAAAACAATCGCTGCTCAATTTGGTTTACATGCAACATTTATGCCAAAGCCAGTATTCGGAATCAACGGTTCTGGAATGCATGTTAACATGTCATTCTTTAAAGATGGGGAAAACAGTTTCTATGACGCAAACGATGATTTAGAATTATCTGAAACTTCATATTCTTTCATTGCTGGTGTATTAGAGAATGTTAAGAGTTTCGTAGCTGTGACAAATCCATTAGTAAACTCTTATAAGCGTTTAGTTCCTGGCTATGAAGCACCTTGTTACTTAGCATGGTCTGCATCCAACCGTTCAGCATTAATCCGTATTCCTGCAAAACGCGGTATGGCAACTCGTGTTGAACTTCGTTGTCCAGATCCATCTTCCAACCCATATCTAACATTTGCTGTTATTGCTTCAGCAGGATTAGATGGAGTAGAAAAAGGCTTGAAGGCTCCAGCACCAATTAACGAAGATATCTTCCATATGACAGAAGAACGCCGTGAAGAGCTTGGCATTGATAGCTTACCTGGTGGTTTAGATGCTGCAATCGCAGAACTTGAAGCTGGGGAAATCGGTCTTCAAACACTTGGAGAGCACGTATTTACTGAATATGTAGCAGCTAAAAAAGAAGAGTGGGATAATTACCGTACAACAATTCATGCTTGGGAAATCGAAAACTATCAATATAAATTTTAATCTACTAGTTAAATAGAAAAGGAGTTTTTTAATGCTCCAATGAAACTGCAAATAAACGCCTGAAAGGGTAGTTTGTTTGCAGTTTTATTTATATATTTTAAAAAGGTTATTGGTGGGAGGTCAATTGCTTGTCTAAACACATTCTATTTTCATACAAAAAGTAGCTAGTAAAGCATAGCAAATTCCCTTCTTTTTTCAGTTCTTTTCTTTAAATTTTGGCAAGTTATGATAAAATAAAGTGGGATGTATGAATTTAGTTAATACGTCATCAGATTATCGTAGTAAGGAGATTTGCTAAATGGAAAAAGTATTGATTTTTGGTCATAAAAATCCGGATACGGATACTATTTGCTCTGCTATTGCATATGCAGAATTAAAAAAAGCGCTTGGAGTAGAAGCTGAAGCTGTACGTCTAGGTGAGGTTAGCGGCGAAACAAAGTTTGCTTTAGATTACTTTAAAACGGATGCTCCTCGTTTCATCGAAAAAGCAGGTACAGAAACAAAATCTGTTATTTTAGTTGACCACAATGAATTTCAACAAAGCGTGGAAGATATTAAGGATGTAACAATTTTAGAAGTAATTGATCATCATCGTATTGCAAACTTTGAAACAAGTGATCCTTTATACTATCGTGCAGAGCCAGTAGGCTGTACAGCTACTATCTTAAATAAAATGTATAAAGAAAATAATGTGGAAATTAAGAAAGAAGTTGCTGGATTAATGCTTTCCGCAATCATTTCTGATTCTTTATTATTTAAATCGCCAACTTGCACAGAGCAAGATGTACAAGCTGCTAAAGAATTAGCAGAAATTGCAGCTGTGAATGCTGAAGAGTATGGTTTGGAAATGCTTAAAGCTGGTGCAGATTTAAGTGATAAAACAGTTGATCAACTATTAAGCATTGACGCTAAAGAATTTTCAATGGGTACATACAAAGTGGAGGTTGCTCAAGTAAATGCAGTTGACACAAATGATGTCATTTCGAAGCAAGCAGATATAGAATCTTCTATTCAAGCAATCATCGATAAAAAAGGCTTAGATTTATTCCTACTTGTTGTAACAGATATTCTAAATAATGATTCTGTTGCTGTCGCTTTAGGTAATAAAGCAGAAGCTGTAGAAAAAGCATTTAATGTACAGCTAGAAACGAACACAGCTTTATTAAAGGGTGTCGTGTCACGTAAAAAACAAATAGTTCCAGTCTTAACAGAAGCTTTTAGTGCACTATAATAGGTGCTGAAATGAGTGAAGGAAACAGTCCATATAAATGGGCTGTTTTTTTGATGGTTTCGAAAACCCCTGGCTATGCCGGGGGTTCCGGAGAGCTTATAGCGAGGTAACAAAAAAACCTCCTTTCATGGTAGGATAAAGTTGGTTTCCCGACCACTTTATCTCACGCAAGAAGGAGGTATGCCCTTATGAAGGACATGAACAGTTTAGCACATACAACATGGAATTGTAAGTACCACATAGTCTTTGCCCCAAAATACAGAAGGCAAATTATATATGGCAAATACAAAAAGAGTATTGGACAAATCATAAGAGAGCTATGTGAAAGAAAAGGTGTTATCATACATGAAGCAAATGCCTGTCCGGATCATATCCATATGTTGGTTAGTATCCCACCAAAATTAAGTGTATCGCAGTTCATGGGTTACTTAAAAGGAAAAAGTAGCCTGATGATATTTGATCGACATGCGAATTTGAAATATCGCTATGGGAATCGGAAATTTTGGTGTCGTGGTTTCTACGTTGATACCGTGGGGAGAAATAAGAAACAAATACAAGAATATATAAGAAATCAGCTGAAAGAAGATTATATGGCTGATCAGCTAACGTTGTTCGAAGAATTCGATCCGTTCACGGGTGAGAAAAATCGGAAGTAAATAAAGAAATTCTTTAGAATTGGTGAGTGAATGTGGTGCAGAAGGGAAACCTTTTCAGTGGGCCTTTAAGGCCGAGGCCGGTAAGAGAGGCTTTTAGCCGCAGAGCAAACCACCAGTTCACACTGGTGGTTTTGATTGAATAGGCTATTTTCGTAAAGTTTGTTGCTATCGCCCGCAGCCGGAATATACTTCGCTTTCCGTGGGGCTCGCGCTGAGCCGCTTCGTCGCAACGCTCCTGCAGGGTCTTAAGACTGTCTCGCTAATCCCACAGGAGTCTACGTGTATTCCGGATGCTCTATTTTTCCTACTAATTCTTTTTTTCTATTGAAAAAGCAACAATCTTTTAGAACACAGCCTTTGAATAAAATGGTGCTGTGAAAACCTAAAACGCCCAATCTAATTGGTGAATTTTTTATAAATATAATAATTTTACGCACTCAAAATAATAAAATAAAAAAAACTGGATAATCTATAAGATAAGAAAGACTTAATAAAGTAATCTTTCAGCAGAAGGTTATAAATTCAATCTATCCACAAAGGGAGGCAGCTATGTCACCTAAAAGAGTATTTTTCATTATGGTGCTAATGGCTATGTTTATCATTACTACACCAAATGATGTTATGCAAGCTAAAAATGGTTTAAACATTGGAGAAAAAGCCCCGAATTTTACGTTAGAGAATCTTAATGGAAATAAAGTCCAGCTATCTGATTTCAAAGGCAAATCTGTCATGATAAATTTTTGGACAACCTGGTGCCCGCCATGTAAAAAAGAAATGCTTGATATAGAAACATTTTCAAAGGAGAAGCGCAAAGATTGGGTCGTTCTTGCTGTAAATGTTGATGGTGGAAATGAAGCAGGCGTTAGACAATTTGTCCAGGAGAGAAAATTAACATTTCCTGTTTTAATGGACGAGAAAGAAGAGGTTGCTAATCAATACCATATACTTAGTATACCAACAACCTATTTTCTAAATAATGAAGGTATAATTATCCATAAGACTTTTACGATGCTTACACTTGAGGAAATGCGAGCATTGACACAAAGTAAAAAATAAAGTAAAAAACAAAAATTCACATGTAAGCGCTTTACAAAATGTGAGTATTATACTATAATTATAAATGTAGTAATAAGGAGTGCACACCTTGTTTTAATTATCAGAAAACAAAAACTTTTCAAAAAGATTTAAAAATTATTTCTTTTCCATGTAATAATTATCTAACTTTTTGGGAAATATGATAGTACAAATTATTGATAAAGGAGAATGAGCTATGAGAAAACCTCGCAAACGTTCATTTCAAGAATTAGTATTGGAAAATAAAATGCAATTATTAAAGGATAGAGAAGCAATAGAAAAAATTGAAGAACGATTAGAAAAAAAGCATTTGAAAAAAGCTCGTTAATATAAAAAACTAGAAATTACCATCTATTTCTGCTTGCCCTTTTGTACAAACTATAATAGAAGGAGTTGATTAGATGAGTAATCCTAAAAAAGATAGCAAACACTTTGTGCCGAGCCATATTGGGACAAAATCAAGAAGCTTTGGTGGAAACAAAGGAAAGCAAATGCAGGATAAATCAGGACAGCATGCTCAAGTAATCCAAACAAAAGGCGAATAAAAGCTTCCTCTTAAAAAACAATATAATTAGACAGCAATAACTCATTTTTGGATAAAAAGATGAGCGATTGCTGTCTTTATTTTTGACGAAAAAAATTAGAAAATGTTTATACAAATTATAATATAAGATGAATGGTGCTTTATTAAGATAAATCCTATGAGAAAGGTACATAATCATTAACGAAAATAGAGGAATATGTTAGTATTAAAAAGGTAAATCCTAAATTTATTAAGAGAAGTGAATATATGAATAACGAAAAAATAAAACCAATTATAAAACATCAAGAAATTTTCCTGCTAGAGAAAGAATTTGAAGAGCTGGGCTTTGTCGAGGATGAAAAAAGAATTTTAGATGCGATTCAAAAGCTAAATGAAGCACAGAATGGAAAAGAAATTTCCCAATTATTAACGATTGCTGCATTATCAAGAATGGATGGTAATCAGAAGGATACTATTGCGGTCGCATGGTTAAACAAAGCAATTGAGCTAAATCCAGACAATACAATGGCCCTTAAATATATTTCCCAATATGATTGGAAGAATTTCAGTCACTTGCTCGATCAGCTTGTATTTCCCCATATTCGTGAAACTGATAATCGCACAGCAAAACGGAAAATTGCGGAGCAATATATAAATAATTGTCGCGCATTTTTAGAGCAAATGGAAGATGAAGTAACCCATATTAAAAATCAGAAAAAAAATGCTGCAGTTTATGATAATGAAGAGGCAGTTGCGAAATATGAAGCCATCGAACAAACGCTAAAAATAGTGATTGAAAAAACGTCTGAGCTACTGAAATCCGCAGAAGAGTATGCGGAATCCATTAGTGGTGTATTTCATACGTCTATTTACTATGAAAGTGTAAAAAAGTTAATAGAAGAACTTCAAGAACTTAAGAAGGAATGGGCAAGCCTGTTTATTGAAGAAAAGGAAGAAGAACAGGTGACTCTTTCATCTTTAGAACAACTGGAGCAAATGGTTGGTCTCGCCACAGTAAAAAAAAGAGTACGGGACTTTTATCAGTTTTTAAGCTATCAAAAAGCAAGAAAAAAATTAGGTTATATGATTCAGGATGAATTAAGCTTAAATATGATTTTTACAGGTAATCCAGGTACTGGAAAGACTACACTGGCACGATTAATGGCCAAGGTATATCATGAACTTGGTGTATTGCCTAGTGAAGAGGTTGTAGAAACAGATCGGTCTCAATTAATAGGTGGCTATATGGGACAAACAGAAGAAAATGTACGTTCTGTTGTAAAACAAGCTGTTGGCGGAGTGTTATTTATTGATGAAGCATACAGTTTAAAACGCGAGGGACAATCTGGCAATGATTATGGGCAAACAGCAATTGATACACTGGTTTCATTAATGACAGGGTCGGAGTTCGGAGGGAAGTTTGCCGTTATTTTAGCAGGCTATCCAGAGGAAATGCGTCAATTTCTAGATGGAAACCATGGTTTAAGAAGTCGTTTTCCAGCCTCTAATTTGATTCATTTACCTGATTATGCACCTAGTGAATTATTAGCAATAGGAGAAAGAATTGCAACTAGTAACGACTATGTTATGACAGAAGATGGAAAAAGAGCGTTGTTAAAAAGACTTGAGAGGGAACAAGTGGATGAAAGCTTTGGGAACGCCCGAGCGGTTCGCAACATTGTTCTTGATGCCATATTTAGTAAGGGCTCCCGTAAATCAAATCAACAAGAAATCTTAAAATATACATTGTTGCAAGAATCGGATTTTGTTAGTGATGACAAGGAAAATCCAATCAATCCAGCGACAGAATTAAATGAATTAATCGGATTATCGAAAGTGAAAGTAGAAATAAAGAAAATAATTGCCTTTGTAAAAGTTCAGCAATTAAGACAAACAAAGGCGCAAAAGAATTTGCCCATTCAACTACATGCCGTATTTACAGGTAATCCAGGTACAGGAAAGACTACTGTTGCGAAATTATATGCTCAGTTCCTTAAAGATTGCGGAATCTTAAAGAGAGGACACTTGGTAGTAACCAGCAGGGCAGACTTTGTAGCTGGATATGTTGGCCAATCTGCTATAAAAACGAGAAAAAAAATCAGAGAAGCACTGGGTGGCGTGTTATTTATTGATGAGGCTTATTCCTTATTAGGTAGTGGTGGTCAGGATTTTGGTAAAGAGGTAGTAGATACATTAGTCATGGAAATGACAAAGCATAATGAAAATTTAGTTGTTATACTAGCTGGCTATCCAAATGAAACGACTGCATTATTACAAAGCAATCCTGGTTTAACTTCTAGGTTTAAAAAGTTTATCCATTTCGATGATTATGTGGCGGTTGAATTGATTGAAATAATGAAAATGTATGCTTCAAAATATGATTATTCCTTATCAGAAGAAGCAATCTCCGTCCTACAGAATCAACTGTCTACCGTTTCGACAGACGGAAATGGAAGATTTGCCACTAATATTATCGATGAAGCTGTTCAATTACAGGCATTACGACTGTCCGAGCAATTAGAGCAAGGCAAGGAAGCGGATATTTCTACACTGACTGCTGAAGATATAGAAAATGTTTTACAAGGATACAAACGAAAAATCGAAGAATAGGACGGTGTATGAAACAGATGGATACTTTCTTTATTTCCATAAGAGACATTGAATTATATTATGCAGACACGGATGCTATGGGTGTCGTATATCATGCGAATTACCTTAAATTTTTTGAACGAGGAAGAACGGGGCTAATTGAGGACCTTGGCTATAATTATTTGGAAATGGAAAATGAAGGGTATTTTGCGCCTGTCTATGATGTATATGCTGTTTATAAAAAACCGTTACGTTATGGAGACCAAGCAAAGGTTAAAACATGGGTGGAAACAAATGATGGGATAAAAACAGTTTACGGATATCAGATTATCAATCAGAATGAAGAAATCTGCGTGGAGGGGACTACGACACATATTATCGTATCGAAAGAAACATTTAGACCTAAACCTTTTAAGAAGATTTTTCCAGAATGGTTTAATAAATATGAAGAAATTAAAAAGCAACCGACAGACAAGTAAAAGGAGATTGCTTTCATGGCATTTGGATTAAAAAAACAAGAGCTGGCAGAATGGAAAAGAAGAATAGATAATGGAGAAATTGCTTTTTTAACCCATTACTGGTTAGATGATCGCTTCCCAGGCTGTAAGACTGTAACAAAAGTAGGCTGTTCTGATTTGAAAAAGTTAAAAAGCTGGGGGAAGAAGTATGAGTTAAAGGAAGAGTGGATTCATTATCGGAAAGATGGCTATTCACATTTTGACTTATTGGGTGATACGCAAAAGAGGATTTTGAAGGAAGAAGGGATTTCTGAGCGTTTACAATAGGTTGGAAAGGCTGCCTTCTAAGTTGACTTGTATAGAAATGTTGGCAGATGCTTTCCACAACACGAACACAGAATTCCTAATTTCGGCAATAGCCTTTAAAAAAACAGCGAAATGGTAGAATATGGCTACCATTTCGCTGTTTTTTTAGATATTTTATTAATAAAGCTAAACTTACTCTGCATGACGATATTCGGGCTCGTTTGCTACTTCGTTGAAATCTGCAAATAGATCTTTATCATCAAAATACCATAAATCTTTTTCTTCTATATAATAATGAATACCGTCTTTTACTGTTTCTACGCCCATGTTAACAGGCTGTTCATTGGAAATTCCTAAAGAAAATCCTTGCTGAACTGTACTGCATCCGCCGTAACGAGCAAAGAAACGGATAAAGTCTCCATCTTTTAACAGCATTTCATCCTTGTACCATCCGGCAGCTTTCTCACTAATCACAATTTTCATGTTTTCACACCTCTTTTGAATTTTGCCCCTAAACTTCGAAGGGAGCAATCTATTTCTACTGGTATAATTCAATTATAAAGGATTCTATTTTAATTATCGAATATTTGAATTTTGTTTTACTCTGCTTGTCCTTCTTTTAGCATATGATCCATTGTTTCTTTATAAATAGAAGCTCCATATTTATCGATGGCTTCTTCTGAAGTGAATAATGGATGCATCATATAATTGCTTTCATTCATACTTGCAACAAAGGTAGGATAGAAAGCAGGCTGCTCCAATGTGATAGTAGCAGATTTTCCTGCTTGCTTTTTATTTACGGTAATAGTTACCATTCCACCGATATCCCGATATTCTTCATCCTGTCCAGATAAGAAGTTCCCTAACGAATAAACAACTAAACCTTTTTGTCCATTTTTTCCTTCTAACCATTCAATTGGCTGAAGAACATGAGGATGACTCCCGAAAATAATATGAACACCTTCATCGATAAAAAACTGTGCCAATTCTTTTTGTTCATTAGATGGGAAACGCTGGTATTCGTTACCCCAATGAATTGCCATTACGATGACATCTGCTTCTTTTTTTGCACGTTGAATTTCCTTACTAATTTTTTCTTTATCTATTAAATTTACGATATACTCGCTCCCTTTTGGAATGGGAATTCCATTTAAACCGTAGGTATAAGCTAAATAAGCAACCTTGATATTGTTTTTTTCTAAGACAACTATTTTATCTTGATCTTCTTTATTTAAATAGGTTCCAACATGTGGAAGACCTATTTGATTTAAATAATCAATGGAAAGTTTTTGGGCTTCTACTCCGCGATCTAAGGCATGATTATTTGCAGTAGTAACAATATCAACACCTGCCTTTATTAAGCTATCGGCAATTTCGTGTGGGCTATTAAAAGTAGGATAGCCAGATAACCCAATCGCTTCTCCTGCGACAATTGTTTCTTGATTTGCAAGCAATAAATCAGGTTTCTTTAATTCACTGGTTAGATTGGTTAACATATTATCAAAATTATAATGGTCTCCTTCACGTGCATCATTATAAACACGATCATGTATTAATATGTCGCCAATAGCTGCTATTGTAATTTTCTTATTTTCTTCTTTTGATAAATCATGAATGTTTCTTCCAGAAATAGGACGTTCAACTTTGCTGGTAGAAGGAGATAAGTTTGATATCAACATACTTACTAGTATGCATCCTATAACCATTAGGAAGAACATGAAGATTATTTTCCTTTTTTTCATCATCATTAGCCTCTTTAAAACATTTTTTGAATCGCTTTACAAAGACTAGCATAACAAATAATGATCCGTTTGTATGTACAGAAGGGGGAATTGATTGAATTTTTATCGGAACCCCTTCTATTGCAATGGTAGTTATTGTTCCTATGGATAGTAGACTGGCAGCTGAATGGATATAGTTGTCCCTTTTTCTATAGCACTGTCGACATTCATTTTTCCACCATATTTCTCAATCAGCTGTTTGCAGACATAAAGTCCCATGCCGGTTCCATTTTTTTTCGTCGTTTGCAGTGGAGTATATAAATGATTTAATTGTTCCTCTGTCATGCCACAGCCATTATCTTCTACTATAACCAATAGTTGGTCCATGGAAACTTCTGTTGTAATGTTCACCTCTTTTTGAGTGGATGGATGGTTTGCTTCAGTTGCTTCAAAGGCATTTCTCACTATATTTACGAGTACCTGAGTCAGATGCTGTTTATGGATAATACATAATGGTTCGTCTGATGTTATTTTTATATTTAGGGTTATTCCTTTTAAATTAGCCTCGCTCTTAAAAACAGGATATAATTCTTTGATGAATTTGTTAATGGATAATGGGGTGCTTTCCTTTGATTGAGATTTAGAAAGGTTTAAAAAATCGGTAATTAAGTCACTTGCTTGTGTTAATTCACTTAGTGCAAAATCTGTGTATTGATGAATCGTTTCGAGATTACTGGTTTGTTTAATTAGTTGCAAAAATCCGCTTACAGAAGTAAGTGGGTTACGTACTTCATGTGTTATGCTACTAACCATCTTTGCTATATTTTCGCTATAGGTTGTAGAAAGAGATAAGGATTGCAAACACTCTCTCAATTGTTCCATATTTGCTGTTTGCTCCTGTAGTTTCGCTTCTACCAATTTCAATTTATTTTCAAAGCATTCAGCAGCCTCAGCGGCTTTTTTATTATTTACAGTTTGAATAGTCATCTTTATTCGCCCCTTTAACGATTATAGTAAAAGGTATGACGAAATAAATCACTTTATGTCAAAAATTAAATCAGCAAATAAAAAAAGACCGAAATCGGTCTTTTTTAGAGCCAGCTTACTTTTGGCTCCGTTTTATTGATGATGCGTTTTATGTTGGCACGATGTCTATAAACGACAAAAATCGTTAGAACGCCAAGAATAAAAATTAATAATTTATCGTCCCAAAGGATAAGGGAGTAGATAAGGCCAGCAAGACCAGCAACCATGGAAGATAACGAAACATATTTTGATATGTATAGTATAAGGAAAAACACCGCTAAAATGATAACGAATAAAAGCGGTTCATGACCAAGGAGAATGCCAGCTGATGTTGCAACTGCTTTTCCACCTTTAAAACCAGCAAATACTGGATACATATGACCAACTACTGCAAATAAGCCAAAAATCAGCGGGTTTATCTCTATATCTACGTTCCAAATATGCGTAGCAACTAGAGGCAGTAATGTTGCGATTGTCCCTTTTAGTATATCGGAAATTGTTACCGCAAAGCCTGCCTTTTTTCCAAGAACTCGGAATGAATTTGTACCACCTAAATTCCCGCTACCATGCTCTCGTATATCTATATTGTAAAAGGTTTTGCCTATTATTAGTCCAGAAGGAATAGATCCAATTAAATAAGCGAGTATAATTAATAGTCCAATAATCAATTTTCGTAATCTCCTTCACCTATGTAAATGCTTTTTGCTTTTATATTGTACCATGTATTTGCTAAAACTCATCATTTTTTCAAAAAAATATTCTATATTCTCTTATGATTATCCTTCCTTCTATTGCAAAAACTAAATGGATATAAGTAAGCAACTATTAAGTAGTGTTTTTTAGAAATAAGAAAATGTGGGGGTAAATGATGAAACGGATAATTATTGTTTTCTTCCTTCTATTTATCATAATTTATAGTGGTACCATTTATTATCATATGAAAAAACCTCTACCAGAAGGGATGTCAGCAGAAGGAGTAACTCATTATGTGGAAGATGTAAAGCTATTAACAGATATCACCTACAAAAATAAACAGAATAAAAGAGTGGTTCAACATGAAACTTTTGAAACGATGCTAAAGGAAATTCAGCATGCGGAGAAATTTATTGTAGTGGATATGTTTTTATTTAATAAAGATACAAATGAAGATCAAGTATATCCACCCTTAGTAGAAAAATTTACAGAAGAGCTATTAAAGAAAAAAAAGGAAAATCCATCTGTTAATATTGTTTTATTAACGGATAAAATCAATACAATCTATGATTCCTATCCATCAGAGGAATTAAATGATTTAAAGCAAAACGGCGTCAAAGTTATCGAAACAAATGTCAAGCAGCTGCGAGATTCCAATCCACTTTATTCTGCATTTTGGCGAATGTTTGGACAGTGGGGAAAAACGAAGGGAAATGGTCATTTACCTAATCTATTGGCAAAAAGTGGGGATAAGGTTTCCATTTTATCTTATTTAGAATTATTAAATGTAAAAGCAAATCATCGAAAATTATTAATTACGGAAAATGCAGCAATCATATCGAGTGGAAATATTCATAATGCAAGTGGCTATCATTCAAACGTAGCTTTTCGTGTTCGAGGAAACATTATTAATGATTTACTTGAAAGCGAAGAGAGTGCAGCTAGATTGAATGAACAGATCAATTTGCCGCGGATACCACAACAAGCTGAAACAAATACAAATATTAAAATTCAATTATTGACGGAAGGGAAAATAGGCAAACATGTAATAGAAGAAATCAGAAAGACAGATAAAAAGGATTCAATTTGGATTGGAATCCTCTACTTAGCGGATCGAAATGTAATGGATGAAATCAAAGCGGCTGCAGGGAGATGCGTGCATATTTATTTACTATTGGACCCAAATCAAAATTCATTTGGCAATAAAAAAAGTGGCTTGCCAAATATCCCAGTTGTAGCAGAGCTAAGAAAATCAAAAGAAGCAAATTATATTGATATTAAATGGTACAACACAGGAAAAGAACAATACCATCCGAAAATTATGTTAATAGAAAGAGAAACCGTGGATACCATTATTAGTGGATCCGCCAATTTTACGCGTAGAAATCTTTATGATTTTAACTTGGAAACAGACATTAAAATCACCGCCAACAAAGAAACAAAAGTAGTGAATGAAACGAAATCCTATTTTCAAAGGCTATGGACTAATGATGGTGCAGTATATACAAAAGATGCAGATGCACAAAGTGAATTACCACTCTTTCGCTATATCATCTATCGATTGCAGAGGTTATTATGGTTTACGACCTATTGATTTCTTTCATAATTTCTAGATTACGAATGAATTGGAGGGAAAATTAGGAATAAAAAGAGATACTAACAGTGTGCTTGCAACATTATGGATGACCTATCAAAAAAAATAATGCCATTGCTTATTGCTTATCAGTAAATGGAAATAATGCTATGATAGCTTTATAAATGAACTGGTAAGGGAGATGGCAGTGTAGTGGCTAAATTTTTTAATATTGAAAAAGATTTCACGAAAAGAGTAAGTAAGCTTTCAGAAATGAGCAGAAAATTTTCAGAAAGAGCACAGGAAGTCGATGAAAATGGATCGTTTCCCTTTGAAAATATGAAGGAACTGCAGCAATCTGGTTACACGAGTTTAACAATACCTAAAGAGTTTGGCGGACAAGAGATTTCTTTGTATGAATTAGTAAGATTCCAAGAGGCGATTGCCCAGGGGGATGGCTCTACTGCCTTATCTATCGGGTGGCATATGGGCGTTGTTAGGAATATGTATGAGGCAAACTGGGATAAGGTGACTCTTAAAGAAGTCTATAACCAATTGCTAAATGGTGCTTTAATAAATGGAGCAGCGACAGAACCGCAAACAGGAAGCCCAACAAGAGGTGGAAAACCGCAAACTACTGCTGAAAAGAAAGGCGAAAATTGGGTGATTAACGGACATAAATCCTTTACCACGATGTCTCCTGTATTAGATTATTTTCTTGTTACTGCATCTATTAAAGATTCAGATGATGTAGGAAATTTTTTGATACCAAAAGAATGCAACGGAATTCGCATAGAAAACACATGGGATAGCATTTCCTTAAAGGGTACAGGAAGTAATGATGTATACTTTGAAAAAGTAGATATTCCCGCTCGTTATTATGTAGAAAAATTGGAAAGACGAAAAAAAGTTAATCCATGGCTACTGCACATTCCAGCATGTTATCTAGGAATAGCTGGAGCTGCACAAAAAGAAGCAGTGACTTTTGCGAAAAATTATTCTCCAAATAGTATAAACGGCACCATTAGCGATATTCCAAGTGTTCGAGCAATAATTGGAGAACTAGAATTAAAAATGCAAACAGCTAAACACTTTTTATATTCCGTGAGTAAGAAATGGGATGAATCAATTATAGAACAGCAATCTCAACTACTCCCAGAATTGAGTGCAGTGAAATTAGTTGTAACCAATACAGCAATTGAAGTAGTCGATATCGCCATGCGCATCGTTGGCGCACGAAGCTTGTCCGCAAAAAGCCCGCTTCAACGATACTACCGAGACGTACGAGCGGGATTACATAATCCACCAATGGACGATATGACAATCGAACAGCTCACAGCAAAATCATTAAACGAAATTAATTAACCATAATAAAAAAGATTGCCGACGATAGCAATCTTTAATGATTGGAGTCAAATTACTAAAAAAGGTAGTTTGACTACTTTTAATAATTAATCATTTACGAATTCTTACAGATGTAGCTGAGAAAACTCCTCTAAACTTCGTTAAAGCCAATGCTGTAATGGAAATCAGCTTCGCTTCATTGAAAATCCAAGGTTTTCAACTCACTTTTTTCAAATCAGCTCTCACTCTATATGTTCGATAAAGATGAAGGAAATAAGTTTCAATTCTAAACGATCCATTTATGTATCTTTTTAGCCCGACAACTACTAGCTCTTCTATCAAAATCAAACCAAGAAAAGCATAAATAAAAACAGTCAAATTCATTTCCCTCCTTAAATCTCCAGATATAGTTTCTATTCCTTTTTTTGTGCAATTCAAACAATTATTGATTATAAAATAATATGAACAACTTTTCTTTTCAGAACATAAAAATAAAGTGAAACTTCCATCAGTGAGGGGGTTCCTTCTAGGTGAGAGTCTTACTGTCCGTTAAGTGTGTGAAAAAAAGAAAATTCTTACAGAAAAATAGTGCGAAACCGTTGAAAAATATAGAGAAATGACTCATAATCATATCTTGAATCATTACTTTTATTAAAATAAAAAACACTCCTAATGAATTAGAAGTGATATTACCTTACCCGTCAAAGGGATAAAGCGAAACTGTCATCAAAGTAGGATTTTCCTTTCACACCGACTGATGGTTAGTTGAAGCATTCCGCCTTTACGGAAAGTTGATTCCCTCCTATTTTTTTGAATTTTCTTAAGTTTGAGGTGGGGATTATTTGAAGTTTAGGACTAGAGACAAAATACGCTATATAAAGGGAGATGGAAAATGAAAATAAGAGTTTCTGCCGTACAGTATAAATTAGAAAACATTAAGTCTTTTGAAGAATTCGCAAAACAATGTGAGCATTACGTTCGAACAGCACATGAATTTGGTGCGGAATTTATTTTATTCCCTGAATTTTTTACAACACAGCTTTTATCAATGGGGGATGAAACGAACGCCTTAACAATTAATGAATTACCTGGATTTACAGAGCAATACCAGGATTTATTCAGATCATTTGCTGTTCAAACCGGAATGCATATAATCGGTGGAACTCATGTTATTCGCAGAGAAGAGAAATTGTATAATGTAGCTCATTTATTTTATCCAGATGGCAGAATGGAAGAGCAGGCAAAGCTTCATATTACGCCTACAGAAGTATATGAATGGAATATGGAAAAAGGGGATTCCTTCCGCATTTTTGAAACAGAGAAAGGAAAAATTGCGATTCTAACTTGTTATGATATCGAATTCCCTGAAATCGTTCGTATGGCAAAGGCAAAAGGAGCAGATGTGATTTTTTGCCCATCCTGTACAGATGATCGCCACGGTTTTCATCGTGTCCGCTATACTTGCCATGCAAGAGCAATTGAAAATCAAGTATATGTTGTAGTAACTGGAACAGTTGGCACGCTTACAAATGTTGACTTTATGCGTGCAAATTTTGGGCAGGCAGCAGTCATTACGCCAAATGATATCCCGTTTCCACCAAAAGGAATTCTTGTAGAAGGTGAGCTTAATAATGATATGGTTGTAACAGCAGATCTTGATTTGTCTTTATTGTATGAAGTAAGAGAAAAAGGTTCTGTAACAACTTGGAGAGATAGAAGAACAGATCTTTATCCTGACTGGAATTCTACCGTAGAAGGCTAATTATGACGCTCCATAGTGAATTTTATCTTTTTGACACAGGTCAACCAATTCCATGTACGGTCAGAAATTATCTGGAAAAAGATTTTCACGAATTAATTGCTATTCAATCAGAATGCTTCCCTCCACCATTTCCAGAGGAGCTATGGTGGAATGTTGAGCAATTGTCTAGTCACCTTTCTCATTTTCCTGAAGGAGCAATCTGTGTGGAAGTGGATGGGGAGCTTGCAGGTTCGATAACATGTCTTCAAGTCGCTTATAATCCAAATCAGCCTTATCATACATGGGAAGAAATAACGGACAATGGATATATTACTACAAATGATGAACATGGAAATGCCTTATATGTGGTGGATATCAGCATTCGCCCAAAATTCCGAAAACTCGGTTTAGGAAAGATACTTTTGCAACATGCTTATTACTTAACTATTGAATTAAGGTTAGACCGAATACTTGGAGGGGGAAGGATGCCTGGCTATAAAAGGTATAGAAAGGAGCTCTCCCCAGAGGAATATTTGGAGCAGGTTCTCGCAGGTCATGTAAAAGATCCTGTTATTACTTTTTTATTGCGGTGTGGAAGAACTCCTGTTACCATATTGCCACAATATTTGGAAGACGAAGATTCAATGAATCATGCAGTTTTAATGGAATGGAAAAACCCTTTTAAAACTAAATAAAATTCGTTATGTCTTATTTAATTTATTGATGGAGAGGAATAAACATCCCGCTTCTAATCGATGGTTAAATAAGACATTTTTTTGTTTTTCCCTAACGTTGAATTTCTCTGTCTATGTACTAAAAAACTTAGTTAAGGAGCAAATCAATTTAAAGAAGTCTCCTTCCTTATATAGGATAAAAAGAATTTGCCACAAACATAAAAATAATAATTGACATGTAAATAATTAAGTTATATATTATTAATTGCTTAATAATTAACTACTTAATTATTTATTTGTGAATTAATTACAGAAAGGACGGGGGATAAGTGCATAATGGCGAAGAGCTTTTTGAAGTCGCAGCAATGTTTGGCACTTTTATAAAAAATTTAACAAGTGATTTTAACAAAAATAGCAATGATTTAAATATTACACAATATAAACTTCTTTTTCATTTAGAAAAAGAAGGAGCCCAAAATGTCTCCGATCTTGCGAAAAGCGTACACATTACAAATGCTGCTGTAACAACTATTACCGATCAATTATTGGCCGATGATTATATTACTAAAGATCGATCAAAGACTGATCGAAGAGTGGTCAATATTACTATTACCGATAAGGGAAGAAAGATAGTTAATAATATGAAAAAAGAGCAGCAGAATAAGATGAAGGAACATTTCCGAAAGTTAACGGAGGAAGATATTCAACACTTAAAACGAATTTTTAAGCTATTAAACGAGAATTTCTAATAATTTCATAAAGAAAAGAGAGAATGCAATGGAACATTTAACACAAAAGAAAAAACTGTCAATTATGATTGCCATAATGGCAGCTATGTTTTTTGCAGCTATTAACCAAACAATAGTTAGTACTGCGATGCCAAAAATTATATCTATACTAGATGGTATGGATTATTATACTTGGACGATCAATATCTATATGCTTACATCCACTATTGCTACCGTTTTAGTTGGGAAGCTATCTGATATGTATGGCCGTAAACCATTCTTATTGATTGGTATATTATTATTTATGGTTGGTGCTTTTTTAACTGGTACTTCTAATGATGTATTCCAATTTATTGCATACCGTGGTATTCAAGGGATAGGTGCCGGTATAATTCAATCATCAGCCTTTACAGCAGTTGGAGATTTATTCCCTCCACGTGAGCGCGGAAAATGGATGGGCTTATTAACAGCCGTATTTGGTTTCTCCAGTGTGCTTGGACCTCTATTAGGTGGATATTTAGTCGATCACTTAGATTGGCATTGGTTATTCTGGATCTTCTTACCGATTGGTGTTATCGCATTCGGAATGATTATGGCATTATTCCCTAAAGTAGAGGGAAGTGGCAAACAAAGCATCGACTATATCGGTTCCTTCTTTATGACGATTGCCATTGTGCCATTATTGTTAGCATTTTCTTGGGCCGGTACAGAATACGCATGGGGATCTGCACGAATTCTTGGATTAATTGCTGCTAGTATTATTTTTGCGATTGTCTTTGTATTAGTGGAAAAGAAAGTAAAAAATCCGATTCTACCATTACATCTTTTCCAAAATAATATCGTTACCGTTTCAAATTTAATTGGATTTATCATGAACTTTGGAATGATGGGAGCAATGATTTATATCTCCTTCTTCGTTCAAGGAGTATTAGGTATTTCGCCAACTTACGCTGGTTATGTAACAATGCCAATGTCCATTGTAATGGTAATTTCAAGTACCATCATTGGTCAATTAATTTCGAAAACAGGGAAATATAAACGCTTTGCATTAATTGGGGTACCTACGATGATAGCAGGTATGGCAATTATGATCTTTATGAACAGTGTACCAATGGCAATTTTAAGTATGATTGTATTTGGTTTAGGTCTTGGTATTGGAATGCCAGTATTCTCGATTGCAACACAAAACGCTGTTTCTCATAAGGAATTGGGAGTAGTAACAGCTTCCACACAGCTATTCCGAAACCTAGGTGGTACAATTGGTATTGCAGTAATGGGAACAGTTATGGCAAATAATTTAAAAACAAACTTAGAGAATACGATGCAAAATTCTCCAGTAGTGAAGGATTTAGCAACAGTAGACCCTAAAATTTCAGAACAAATTATTGGTTTCGCAAATCCACAAGCTCTAATGAATAAGCCATTGCTTGAACAAACAGAAGCAAGTTTACCTGCAGATGTTCAACCTATTTTTGCGAAAATGATTGAAGGAATTAGAGACGCTTTAGGTGATACGTTATCAACTGTATTTTTAACTGGTACAATCGTATTAGTTGTTGCCTTTTTATTAGTGTTTTTCTTAAAAGAAATACCGCTACGTACAACAAATCAAGCTTCTTCTGAAGGGGAGAAAGCAGAAGATACCGTTCTTGATAGACAAAACTCTTAAGCATTAAATAGGAGTGGCTGTATTCCAAATACTAGGGATACAGTCTTTTTGTGTGAGGGAAAAGATGGAATTTTCACATAATCGGAAGTTTTTTCGCACAACCTTTTTTCTGTTATAATAAATTATAGTAACTGAATGAAAAAAAAAGTAGGGATGTTAAATGAAAATCATCTGTTTTGGAGATAGCTTAACAAGAGGTGTCTCCTTTGTAAAAGGTAGGGTAAGAATTATTAAAGACAATTATCCCGCTTTTCTTGAAAAATTATTTTCGGTAAATGATCCAGAAGAAACGATTGTCATAAATAAAGGTGTATTTAATGATAATTCTGATTTATTAATGAAGCGATTGGAGAAAGATGTCCTTTCAGAAGAACCAAATTATGTATTACTAAATGTTGGTGGGAATGATTGTAATTTCAAATGGCAGGAAGTAGCGGAAAATCCCAATATTAATCACGAGCCAATTGTCCCAATTAATCAATATATTGAAAATATCGGCCAAATGGTAGCAAAAATGAAACAATCTAATATCACGCCCATTTTGTTAACTTTACCACCACTTGATCCAGTTAGGTATTATAAGTTTATCGCTGATAGATACGGGACTACGATTAGCCATTGGATAAGTAGCTGTGGAGGCATTGAACATTGGCATAGTTTATACAATTTCCATTTGAATAAATTAATTGAACAATTAAATCTTCCTAGCATTGATGTTCGTACAGCTCTTAAAAAGGCTGGGAATATTACTGATTTTATTAGTGATGATGGTATTCACTTAAATTCAGAGGGCTATAAAAAAATGAGTGATGTGATTTTTGAGGAAATGCATCGCTTAATAGGAGGACAAAAAGAACAGTTATCTTAATGGCTATGTTCTTTTTGTTTAAAGATACCATTTAGCAAAACTAGCTATGGAAAATTTTCGGATTATGCTATAAGATAAAGTGACAAGCAGTCATCAATACTTCGGTAGAGATAGTGGAGGAAATACGGATGAGAACATTGTATGAAAAAATAATTGATGTTTTGCAAGTAAAAGGACCAACGACCCTTTCCATTATTTATAATGAATTAAATAATTTTTTAGGAGAGGAAGATACAACGATTTCGATGTCCTCCATTAAGTCTGTCCTTTCAAGGAAAAAAGACTTATTCGAGGTATGTGATGATCTCGTATCCATTCATCCGGATAAAGAAATAACGAAATTAATTGTTGAATACAAGGTAAATCAAGAACACTCTTTTAGTATTCATATCGATTTTGACCTTCACAATTATTTAATCCAAGAATGGAGCCAATTTCCAATTGTAGTTCCGCCAGTTTTTAATAAAATCGAGCCAGAAGAATATGATGCATTAAAGATGGAATTATATCGATTAAAAATTTGGAATTGGGGAGAAGAGCTTTTAGGAATTGATTCTGTTAAATGTACAGTTCGGTTAATTACTGTAAATGCCTCTTACACCGTTGATTTAGTAAATTTACAATCAAAAGAATGGAGACATTTACAGAATATTATTTCGCTTTTTACTGATTTAGAATTGCTACTTAAGTATTGAATGGAAGGCATATCAATGTGAATATTGATATGCTTTTTTGTGTGCCGGGCATGTTCACTAGCTTGGTGGTGAAAGTCCACTATGGGCGTTGGGATATGCGAACCATTAGTCGAAGGCAAGGGTGTCCGTGGTGACGCGGAATCTGAAGGAAGCCCTAGACAAATCCTCGGTCTGAGGTACACGAATCACATTTGAGGTTTCCATTTCAGGATGAGTTTGCAAAACAAAACAAAGTCCAAAATATCCACAGATGAAATGGGAATAAATGTGGCAGATATATGAGGAGAAAGCGAGTGAACTTACCCCGGGAGATCTCTTGAAAACCCTACTAGGAACCTATCTAGCGATAGATAGCTGAATCAAGAGAAGTCAGCAGAAGTCATAGTATCAAATTTTCGAATTTGAGAAGGACGGAACGAAAGGAGAGACCGTGTTAGAGTTATTTATAAGGAAACAAGGAAACAGCCAACATAATGACTATATGGGAAAGAAGGCTCGGAAAGCTGGTGAGTTCCATATAGAGTGTAGTTATCCTTATGCAATCTCCAAAACACGGAAACAATATGAAATCAAATTCAGATATAAGTTTAATGGAAAAAATAGTAGAACTAGATAATCTAAATAAAGCTTTCAAGAAGGTCAAAAGTAACAAAGGAGCAGCAGGAGTCGATGCGAAAGATGTAGAAGCTACTCACCTTCACTTGAAAGAAGAAGGTCAAAAGATTATCGGACTTATGAAGGAAGGAAAATATAAACCGCAAGCAGTAAGAAGGGTTGATATTCCCAAACCAAATGGAGGGAAACGGAAGCTAGGAATCCCTACAGTGACAGACAGAGTAATCCAACAAGCCCTTGTACAGAAGCTTACCCCTATTTTTGAAAGACAGTTTAGTCCTTATAGTTACGGATTTAGACCAAATAAAAGTGCTCATCAAGCGATAGAACAAGCAAGGCAATTTATCGAAGATGGATACAACTTCGTAGTAGACATAGACCTAGAGAAATTTTTCGACCGAGTTAACCATGATAAACTCATGTCTCTAATAGCTAAGACCATAACAGACAAACCTACCTTGAAATTAATCAGAAGATATCTTCAAGCAGGAGTTATGGAGAACGGACTAGTTAAACCGAATACAGAAGGGACACCTCAAGGAGGCCCGCTAAGTCCGTTACTAAGCAATATCATGCTTAATGAACTAGATAAAGAACTGGAAAAGCGAGGACACAAATTCGTGAGATACGCAGATGACTGCAACATCTTTGTCAAAAGTATGAAATCAGGAGAACGAGTAAAAGAAGGTATTACTCAATTCATCGAAAGAAAATTAAAACTGAAGGTGAATGAGGAGAAAAGCGCTGTGGGAAAGCCGATAGCACGGATATTTTTAGGGGTAAGTTTTTACCAGAATAGAAGCAAGACTAGAGTATTCGTGCCAAAAGAGAGAAAGAAAAGGTTTGAAGAAAAACTAAAGAAACTAACGAACCGAAACTGGGGAGTAAGTATGGAATTACGTATCGCGAAAATAAACCAACTAATACAAGGCTGGGGAAACTACTTTAAAATTGCGGACATCAAGAAATATGCCCGTGAAACAGACAGTCATATTAGGAGAAGATTAAGAGCTTGTAGATGGAAAGAGTGGAAAAAGGTCAAAACGAAATACAAAAACCTGAGAAAGCTTGGAATATCCATCGATGAAGCAAGAAGAAACGCCAACTCCCGAAAGGGATATTGGCGCCTATCATACAATCCTATCATACAATCCTATCATACATCTTGCCCTAAATAATCAATATTGGCAAGAGCGAGGTTTAAAATCCTTAATGAAGGTGATTTCATAAACTTTCGAACCGCCGTATACCGAACGGTACGTACGGTGGTGTGAGAGGTCGGCACGGTAACGTGCCTCCTACTCGATTGTATTGAAAATGATTATCCTGGAATGCAGACAAATACCGTTCGCTCAAAAGGGGAGCGAACGGTATTTTAGTTTAATCACAATTTTTAAACATTAACGATACATTGTCCAAAACCCAATATCTTCAAAGCCAACATTCTTATAGATTTTACCAGCATTTGGATTATCATAAAATAAGCAGACATATTGTTTTTCCTCCAAAACATCCTTAACAAGAGCTGTCATTAATTTACTTGCATAACCGTTATTTCTGTAGTCCTTATGTGTGCATACTCCCACAATCATCGCAGATTGAGAATTTTCAGCAGTTGTAGAAACTGTTGAGATAATTTCTTGTTTATCATTTTCAAGATAATAAGTGCGTCCAGTTTTTGATTCGATTGCTTTTTTTAATATATTTTTCGTTTGATCTGTTGTTTTAAATTCATCGATGGAATCTCGTAATCCAACAATTCTATCAATATCTGCAATAGTAGCTTTTTTTATCATTCCTGTAAGTTGTATTTCCTTTTTTGTACCACACTGCGCAAAATAGGTTACTTTTTTCTTGCCTAAGGTCAAGTTAGGAAGGTTTTCAAATTTCTCAACAAAGTCAGCTCTTCCTGATAATGTAACAGGATGTATAGTAGACTGCATAATTGATGCAAAACCTTCTACATCAAAAAGATTCTTATCTTTGCAATAAAAAATATAGCTTTCAAAGTATTTAAGTAGAACTGCCGTAATATCCCCCTGATGAAATTCTCCCCAAAGCTTTTGAAATGTTGCATGATAGCCAAAAGCCTCAATATCTCCAATAATAAATAGATTAATTGAAGGATCCTGAAGCAAAAATTCCATAACAATGGAATGGTCTTTCACTGTAAGTTCTCGAATCATTTATGTAACCTTCTTTCTGTCTATGCAATAATTATTTGTAAGTTTAACATAATATTGGGAATTTAAACAGAGTTTGGAATAGTTATATTTTTTAGCGATGATATGTATAAGATTGATTGGATTGTACAGTTTTGATGAGGGAGTGAAAGTTGAAGCTGAAGGGAGAAGAGAGATAAAAGGCGTTCGAGTAGGGATTGAAAACCAAGATTGAAGGAAGGCAAGAGAAAAGCGGCGTTCATGCAGGGGATGAACGTCATTTCAAAGAAACCCACGAGTATAACAGTGTTCATCAAAAAAATGATCACCAAAAGCAATGACATATTCTCAAAATGGAATGGGAATTTTAAAAAGCCTATATAAAAAATAAATGAAATCCAGCCGAATAACAATACCAGCTGGATTTCATTTTATTCATGTTCATCAGACAATAAATGCATGCTGCTAAAATATTACCATTTTACAGGGAACCAGCTATCACATTAAAGTATCGTGCATCTGGATGGGCAAATACCATTGCTGAAACAGATGCTTCTGGTTCCATCATACATTCCTCAGATAAAGTAATACCGATATCTTCTGGAGAAAGTAGACCAAATAGTTTTTTCTGGTCTTCTAATTCAGGACAAGCTGGGTATCCAAATGAAAACCTTTGTCCTTGATATTTCGCCGCAAAGCGGTCCTTCATCGTAAAGGTTGTTGGGTCAGGGAATCCCCATCTATCTCTAATTTGGCGATGAATTAATTCTGCGAGACCTTCTGCAGTTTCTAATGCTAGTGATTGCAAGGCATGAGATTCAAGAAATCTTCCATCACGCTTTAATTGTTCTGCTGCTTCTCGTATTCCTGTACCAGCTGTAACAGCAAAAAAGGCAACATAGTCCATAACACCGCTATCAACAGGCTTCAGATAATCTGCGAGGCAAAGATGTGGTTCTCTTTCTTGTCTTGGAAAGTCAAAGGTTTCCAATAGCTTAGACTCATTCTCTGGATCATATATATAAATCTTATTCCCATCCGATTGAGCAGGGTAGAAGCGATAAACGGCTTTAGGAAAAATCCAGTTATTTTGCTCTGCTTCCTGTAAAAGCTGTTCAATCACATTGTTTAGTTGGACTGCTTTTTCGTCTTTCGCCGAGAGTAGCACTTCAACTTTTCCTTTTAATCCTAGATGGTGTCCTAGCAGCATTTGTTTATTAATATATGGTTTAATATGCCCGAGCGTATAATTCGTTAATAAATGCTTCTTTGTATCCTGTGGTACAAAAACAGGCGCATTCGGATTAATGGTTTTTCTTTTTATTCCTGTGATAATAGGTTTTACAGCATCTATTACTGGCTTTGTTAAAAGTGCTTGTTTTTTTCTTTCATGTTCTTCTTTAAGCAAAATTAGTTCTTCTTTATTTGTAAGTTGATTTGCAAGTGATAGGCCATTCATGGCATCTTTCGCATAAAGTACCAATCCATCATATTCATTTGAAATTTTCGTATCTGTAAATTTTCTCGATAATGCAGCTCCGCCGACTAAAATGGGGATATCTATTCCAGCTTGTTTCATATCGGCAGCTGTTAAGACCATTTGTTGAGCTGATTTAACAAGAAGACCAGATAAACCAACGATGTTTGGCTTTTCCTTTTTGATAGCAGAAACTAACTTTGTTGGTGGAACTTTAATTCCTAAATCAATAACTTCATAGCCATTGTTTGACAGAATGATTTCCACAAGATTTTTCCCAATATCGTGAACGTCCCCTTTTACAGTTGCTAAGATAACTTTCCCTTTCGTTGAGGTTGAAACATTCTTGTCCATATAGCCTTCTAAAAAAGAAACAGCTGCTTTCATTACTTCTGCACTTTGTAGCACTTCTGCTACAATTAACTGATTATCATTAAACAATCGACCGACTTCTTTCATTCCATTCATTAGCGGTCCATTAATAATATCCAATGGTGCACTGTAGCTGTTAAGCGCAATTGCCAAATCATCTAGTAAACCTTCTTTTGTTCCTTCCACGACATAATAGGCTAATCGTTCATCTAATGTTAAATGTTCTAGGGAATTAATCTTTTCTTTTTTCTTATCACGATAGAAATCGGTGAAAACAGCTAATGTTTCATCTTTTGTTTCAAATAATAGTTTTTCGGCTAACTCAATTTCTTCTTTACTAATGGACGCAAATCTTTCCAGCTTTTCCGTATTGACGATGGCGTAATCTAGTCCAGCTTGTGTACAGTGGTAAAGAAAGACACTATTTAGTATTTCTCGACCGACAGGAGGGAGACCAAAGGAAACATTGCTTATTCCAAGAATCGTTTGAACATCTGGACAAGCTTCCTTAATTTGTTTGATGCCTTCAACGGTAGCTTTGGCAGAACCGATGTATTGCTCATCGCCAGTACCTACAGGGAAAACAAGTGGGTCAAAAATAATATCCTGGCCATTAATCTTATATTTGTTCGTTAATAATTCATAAGAACGTTTTGCTATTTCCAGCTTTTTTCCCACAGTAACTCCCATGCCATCTTCATCGATCGTTCCTACAACAACAGAGGCACCATATTTGTGGATAAGAGGGGCAATTGCTTGAAATCTTTCTTCCCCGTCTTCTAGGTTAATACTATTAATAATCGCCTTTCCTTGTGAATAGGAGAGGGCTTTTTCAATCACATTTTCATCAGTAGAGTCGATTACAAGAGGCACTTTAACCTTTTTAACGACCTCTTTCATAAAAAGCTCCATATCCGCAAGTTCATCTCTATCAGGATCTGCTAAGCATATATCGATAACATGTGCTCCGCCCTTAACTTGAGCTCTTGCAATTTCTGATGCTTCTTCAAATTTCCCTTCATTTATTAACCGCTTAAATTTCCGGGAACCGATGACATTGGTACGTTCCCCAACCATTATCGGTCTTAATGTAGGGTCATCATAAATGAAGGGCTCAATCCCTGAAACCATATGATAGTTTGTTTCAGCTACTTTACGAGGGATGATTTCCTTCATTTTATCGGCTATTGCTCGAATATGCTCTGGCGTTGTCCCGCAGCACCCACCGACAATGTTTAGCCAGCCTTCTTTTGCAAAACCAGACAGCTTATTAGCAAGGGAAGCAGCTGTTTCATGATAATGTCCTTCTTCGTCCGGTAAGCCGGCATTAGGATAGCAGCTAACGGCAAACTTAGAAAGACCAGAAAGGGAGCGGATATGATCCTGCATAAACTCAGGACCTGTCGCACAGTTTAATCCGATTGCAATTGGGTTCATATGTTCAACAGAAATATAAAAGGCTTCGATAGACTGGCCAGCGAGTGTTGTTCCCATTGGTTCAATCGTGCCTGAAATCATTAATGGTAGTTCTTTTCCTGTCTTTGAAAAAGCCTGCTTAATTCCGAGAAAACCTGCTTTCACATTTAACATATCCTGGCTTGTTTCAAGGAGGAGAATATCCACGCCTCCATCAATTAAACCAATAGCTTGTTCTTCATAAGAAGCGATGAGCTCCTCAAATGTAGTTCCACCAGTTACACTTAATGTTTTGGTTGTAGGTCCCATTGCACCAGCGACAAATCGCGGCCACTCAGGAGAAGAATATTTCAAAACTGCATCTTTGGCGAGTTTTGCTGCGGTTACGTTCAGTTTGTAAGCAAGATGTCCTAGATGATATTCATCTAGGACAAGTTTCGTTGCACCAAACGTATTTGTTTCAATAATATCTGCCCCAGCTTCAAGATAGGCTTCATGAATTTTGGAAATGATATCCGGTCTTGTTAAAGTAAGATGTTCATTACAACCATCTAATTCCTCGCCACCAAAATCGGCTGCTGTCAAATCCTCTCGTTGAAGCATTGTACCCATTGCTCCGTCCATAATGAGAATTTTTTGTTTAAGCTTCTCAGCTAATGATGTTTGTTGCATCGTTTTTCCTCCTAGTTGCTGCAGTGCGTAATTTCGTATAGCGAGCCAATTCGACGGAAAGCTCATAGCGCAAAAATGGTGTAATCAAGTAGATACCGTTAAAATAGGTGGATGCTGTATCGATTAATGACTTTGTAATATTTAAGCCTTCTTGCATCGCTTTTTCTGGATTGTCTTTTAATTGTGCCATTGTCTGACGAATCGAATCATCTATTTTTATACCAGGTACTTCATTGTGCAGAAATTCGGCATTATTGCTGCTTGTCAGTGGCATTAGACCTATATAAATTGGTTTATCAATATGTTTAGTAGCTTCATATAATTCAATTATTTTTTCTTCTGAATAAATTGGCTGTGTAATAATATAATCTGCTCCGCATGCAATTTTTTTCTCCAGTCTTTTGACCGCCTTATCCACTTGGCGAACATTTGGATTAAATGCAGCAGAAACAGAAAAAGCTGTCTTCTGTCCTAGATTTTTTCCAGAGAAGGAGAGACCTTCATTTAACTGCTTGATCATGGAAATTAAATCAAAGGAAGTCATATCATAAACAGATGAAGCACCTGGGAAATCTCCAACTCTAGCAGGATCACCTGTAATGGCTAATACATCATGGAGTCCCAATGTATGCAATCCCATTAAATGAGATTGCAATCCAATAATATTTCGATCGCGACAGGCAATGTGAATAAGGGGACGTAAGCCAATATTTTGCTTTACTAATGTACCGATTGCTGTATTGGATATACGAGCAGATGCTAAACTATTATCTGCAAGGGTAATGGCATCAATGCCTTCTTCTTTTAATTTTTTTGCTCCTTCAAAAAATCGTGTTGTATCTAATTTTCTTGGCGGATCTAATTCTACAATGACTGAAGCTCTTTCTTTTACAATCTCCTCCAAGGGTGTGTATTCCCGTGGGGGAGGGGAATGAAGGACAATGGAATCTACCACAGCATTATTAGATCGAACAGCTTTATCTGTAATAGGGGAAGCATTTTTCAATACTTCCGCGAAATTTTTTATATGTTCAGGCGTTGTTCCACAGCATCCTCCTAATAGGCGAACACCTTGTTTACGAAAGTCTTCTGCTGATTTTCTGAAATATTCTGCATTATCCTTATATTCGAATTTTCCGTCAATATAAGTTGGCAAACTAGCATTTGGATATGCGGATAGATAGGCATTCTTCGGCAATGGAATCTGTTCGAGTGATGCAATCATATGGTGTGGACCTAATCTGCAATTCATCCCGATAACATCTGCCCCTAAACCTTCTAATCTCTCAAAGGCATTCTTTAGAGGAGACTGATTTTGCAACACGCCGATTTCATGAATGGAAACCTGAGCAATGACTGGAAGGTCTGTTTCTTTTTTGGTTATTTGTAGTACTGTTTCTAATTCTTCCATATCATAAAATGTTTCTAAGAGAATGCCATCGACATCTTCTAATAGCAAACAATAAAGCTGTTCTCGAAAACTTCGCTTTAATTCTTCTAAACTAATGGCTTGAGGCTTCATTCCTCTGTTTCCGCCAATTGTGCCTAAAACACTCACATTCTTATCCTTTGAAGCTTGTTTGGCAATTTTAACGGCAGCACTGTTTATTTCCTTTACGCTATCCTCAAGACCGTATCTTTGTAATTTTAAATAGTTGGCAGCATATGTATTTGTTTGAATGATGTCAGCACCTGCATGGATATATGCTTGATGAACATGTTCAATTTGTTCTCGATGAGAAAGATTTAATGCTTCGAAGCAAGTATCCTTCCCGTAAGAATAGAGGAGGGTACCCATAGCACCGTCTGCTATTAAAATTTCGCTTTTTAGTCGATCAAGAAAACTCATCGTATTCCTCCATTAAATAAAATGTAGCTCCGCTGTTTTTTTTAGGGCTGCCTCAAAGTCATTGATTAAGTCTTGAGGATTTTCTAGTCCAACGGAAAGGCGAAGAAGAGCATCAGTAATTCCACGTTCTGCTCGTGCAGCAGGATCCATTGCTGCATGGGACATTTTTGCAGGATACGAAAGAATCGATTCAACTGCACCGAGACTTACAGCAAAAACAGGTAGTTTCACATTTTCAACGAATGTCCGCATTGCTTCTTCTGAATGTAACTCAAAGGAAAATACAGCACCTGGATTTGATGCTTGTTTTCTCTGGATGGCATATTGAGGATGGTCTTCAAAGCCAGGGTAATGCACTTTTTTGATTAAAGGATGATTTTGTAAATGCTCCGCAATAATTCGTGCACCATCGCTTGAATGCTTCATGCGGACATGTAAAGTCTTGATTCCTCTAAGCAGTAACCAACAATCCTGCACACCAAGAACAGCACCGAAGGAATTTTGTAAATAGCCAATTTGTTTGGCAAGGGATGGATCTTTTACAACTGCAACACCGGCAATAACATCACTATGACCTGACAGGAATTTAGTCGCACTATGGAGGACGACATCGGCACCTAGTGTCAGTGGCTTTTGTAGGGCTGGTGTTAAAAAGGTATTATCCACGAATGTCCATGCATTATACTTTTTTGCTAGTAGGCTAATGGCCTCAATGTCCGTTACCTTTAATAATGGATTAGAAGGAGTTTCTACATAGAAAACTTTTGTATTTGGTAAAACAGCTGCTTCGACTGCGTCTAAATTTGTCATATCAACAAAGGTATGGTCAATGCCAAAGCGAGTTAATACAGTTGTAACCATCCGATAAGTACCGCCATATACATCTTCAGAAATAACGACATGGTCACCTTTTGATAATAATAGGAAGGCAGTGGAGATAGCGGCCATTCCAGATGAGAAGGCAAAACCATGTGTACCATCCTCTAATTCTGCTACTACTTCTTCCAAAGCTTCTCTCGTTGGATTTAAGCTTCTGCTATAATCATATTTGCCGAATTCATCTATATCCTTTTGATGGAAGGTAGAAGCGTGCTGAATTGGCACGCTAACTGCTCCGGTTTCTGGATCAAACTTATGTTTATTATGAAGTAATTTCGTTTCAAATGTATATGGTGTGCTCATATTGTTACCTCCTTGGCAATTCCCTTTGCGATGGAAAAAGCTTTATCTAAATCTTTTATTAAGTCATTTACATTTTCTATACCTACGGAAAAACGCAATAGCTGGTTATCAACACCAGTTTCTAATCGTACTTCTAAAGGAATATCAGCATGGGTTTGGGTAGCTGGATAGGTAATAAAGCTTTCCACGCCACCTAAGCTTTCTGCAAAAGAGATAAGCGTTAAATTTTGCAAAAATGGATTTACCCAAGATTCGTTTTGGATTCTAAACGAGATCATTCCGCCTCGACCAGGATAGAGAACATCCACCACAGCATCGTGCTCTTGAAGGAAAGAAGAGAGTATTTTCGCATTTTCTTCATGTTTCTCCATTCTTAGTGCTAATGTCTTCATTCCTCTCATTAATAACCAGGAATCAAAGGGGCTTAAAACAGCACCAGCGGAATTATGGTGTAAGGCAAGCTCATTACAAAGTGCGTCTCCTTTAGCTACAATAAGACCTGCAAGGACGTCGTTATGTCCGCCTAAATACTTTGTCGCACTGTGGATGACAATATCAGCTCCTAAGCGAATCGGCTGTTGGATAATTGGAGTATAAAAAGTATTATCTACAATAAGTAGAATATCCTTTTCCTTTGCAATGGAAGCAACCTCAGAAATATCCGTTTGTTCCATTAAAGGATTAGTAGGAGTTTCAAGGAAAATCGCTTTTGTATTAGGGGTAATTGCCGCACGCAGGGCATCTGTATCTGAGGTGTTGACGTACGTACATCGCAGACCCCATTTTTTATAGCCTTGTTCTAGCAGTCGGTAAGTCCCTCCATATAAATCTTTGGAAATAATCCATTCATCACCACTTTGGAAAAGAGAAAGGATTGTCTGAATGGCAGCCATTCCCGAACTACAAGCGAATCCACGATCTCCTTCTTCTAAATCAGCAATCGCTTTTTCTAAAATTTCTCTGGTTGGATTTCCAGTACGAGTATAATCGTAACCAGTTGACTCTCCAATGCCTGCATGGCGATAAGCGGTAGAAAAATAAACAGGTGGGTTTACCGCTCCCGTTGTTGTTTCACTGCGATTTCCAATTTGCGCTAACTTAGTCTCTAAACTATACATTCTATAACTCTCCTATTCTTATAAGTGGGATTTTTTATGTAATTAGTACGTATCAAGAAGGAAAAGAAGAAAAATGCCATGAAAAAAAGTCTCCTTCGTTTATAAGAAGAAGACTTTGATAATTTAATGGTCATTCTTCTTATCTTTCAAGCCTTTATGCTTGATGGAATTAGCACCTTTTCAGTATTTTGTAGGGTACTGAAGGTTGCTGAGGTTTCTTCGGGCCGTTCCCTCTACCTCTCTTGATAAGAATTACTTATGTAATTGACTATTAATTTACTATATATTTTAAAAGTTAGCAACAATTATTTTTTATTTCTGAAAAGAATCTTTATTCTACCTATTATAAATAAGCTGAATATAAAGTTAGATTTCTTCTATAAGCTGATACACATCTACATCTAGCTCATGATCAGGATTTGCTTTCGTATAAATTCTTGCTTTCTTCGTTTTCTCATCTACATTTTGAATGATTATCTTTTCTCCCTGATAACTAACATCCACAATATCCGCAGCATTCATAATTTCAATCGCACGTCCAATATTCATTGTTAAACCTCCTAAACTTACTAATAATCTTTGATCTTAAATAATAATTATAACTTTCTCTTCGATTAATCTTGTCCAAATGAACAGTATTGTTTCTCTATGCTACAGACATTTCCTTTACGCTTGAAGGAAGCTTAAGCCTCCTCAGCTTCGCAGTAGAGACTTAAGCATTTTCACTTTTTTCCGCAGTAGCCAAATGTACTCCGCTTCATTCCACTATCGATTTTTACTGTGCCTGTTTTCTATATGGTTGTTGATTTTCAATAGGAAATAAATGTGGGTAATAGCATTAAACATACGTAATAGCCAATAAATAGAGAGTTTTTATATTCATAGCTTTTTCCAAATTAGACTATAGAACGAAATAATTCTATCTTTATAATGGCTATATTTATTGAAGTTTATGCCCAATTTTTTCTTCTCATCAAATTTTAATGTTTCTTTCATGATTTTTTACAAAAAGAGGTATACCATTTGTTTTATTCACTTAAGCACATTAAAAAAGATTTTTAGCTTATTAACTTAAGTAGAAGTAATTGCTTAAAAAATGCTTAGCAATGAGTAATGAGGAAATATCATCATTGCCTTAAGCAATAGTTCAAGATAAAGGAGAGATGAAACATGAATTTTCTTCGCATCGCAATGATCGTATTTAGTTCCATAACTGCAGCATCTTTATTCGGTTTTCAATTTGTAGAAATGGCACATGCCATTATGGATTCTATGTTTTCAAAAGAAAATTAAGTGTCGTAAACAATTTTTGTATATCAAGCTTCTAACATGATAAAATAACGATATCTTTAGGTAAGTTAAAGCTGTTTTGTTGAAATTTCTTTTCTTATCAAATTTCAACATTACGCTTGTAACGATACCTATGTACATATAGAGAGCGTGGTATAATGAAAAAAATTTTGATTATTGAAGATGAAAAAAATCTTGCGAGGTTTATTGAATTAGAATTAACGTATGAAGGGTACAAAACAGAGGTTTGTTCAGATGGTAGAAGCGGTCTTCAAAAAGCATTAGAGGAAGATTGGGATATCATTTTATTAGATCTTATGCTGCCTGAATTAAATGGAATTGAGGTATGCAGAAGGCTCCGCCAAACAAAAAACACCCCTATATTAATGATAACTGCACGTGATAGTGTTCTAGATAGAGTATCTGGATTAGATAGTGGCGCAGACGATTATTTAATTAAGCCGTTTGCTATTGAAGAGCTACTTGCAAGACTCCGTGCGTTGTTTCGTAGAATTGATCCACAAAGTAATTCTTCCAATCAAGTAATGACAAAGCTAACATACAAAGATATTACGCTTGAGGTGGAGTCGCATATTGCCAAAAAAGGCGAAGAACTTCTGTCCTTAACAAAAAGAGAGTATGATTTACTCTATATGTTTATGACCAATATTAATATCGTCTTATCTAGAGATATATTATTAGAAAAGATATGGGGTTATGAATCAGAAGTAGAAACAAATGTGATTGATGTATATGTGAGGTATTTAAGAAATAAGCTTGATCCAGCTGGACAAGAAGTATATATAGAAACGGTCAGAGGAATAGGATATGTGATGAGATGAAATTTATAAAAAAAATATCTCTTTTACCTTGGAAGTGGAAATTAACACTTGCATTATCCGTTAGCATTTTTTTAACTTATTCTATTTTTTCTTTTTTTGAATTCCATACTGTTTCTTCTTGGTTATTAAATCAGGAAGAAACAGATATGAAGCAAGCGATGGAGCAAGTAGTCCAACAATTGAATTTACAGGAAAGAAATCTTACGGAAGAAGAACTGACAGATAATGTTGCTTTATTGGAGAAATTAAATAATAACAATCAGCTTATTCGTATACTGGATGAAGACGGACATGCCATTCTTTCTGATATGAATGGTGATTTTCCGATCATTGAGCCTAATCGGTTATATAACGATGAGCAATTTCATTATATTTCTATTGGAGATCAGAACTCTTTAGTATACAGTAAGGAATTACAAATGCCAGCATTTGAAGGAAGAGTTGAAATAATTAGATCTCTGCAATCATTAGATAAAGTTCGTGAACATTTACGTTTTGCCATGACGTTGTTTACAATTGTTGCATTATTAATAAGTGGAGTTATTGGCTACTTTATTTCCTATTTATTATTAAGACCTGTTAATTCCATGACGAAAACAATGAAAAAAATTAAAAATAGTGGCTTTAAGGAAAGAATGCCAGTTTATCCTCAAAAAGATGAAATATCCGATTTAACGATTATTTTCAATGAAATGATGGATGTAATTGAACAGTCCTTTCAGCAGCAAAAACAATTTATTGAAGACGCTTCCCATGAACTGAGAACACCAGTATCTGTGCTAGAGGGACATCTTTCCATGCTAAATAGATGGGGCAAAAATAACAAGGACATTTTAGAAGAGTCGCTTCAGGCATCTACCGAGGAAGTCACTAGATTAAAAAAATTGATTATCAGCTTATTAGATTTATCTAGATTAGAACAAAATAGAGTAGAATCAGACTTAACGCCGGAAAGGGTAAAGTGGTTATTAGAACACACAATCCGTGATTTTACAATGCTCCATCAAGATTTCACCTTTCAAATGAAGCTTGATTCTATGCACCTTTATAAAGTATCGGAACAGCATTTACAGCAAATTATAACTATCTTACTGGATAATGCGGTGAAATATTCTTTGCATGAAAAAAATATTTTTCTTCATACGTACGAAACAGACCATCATTTTGTGCTCGAGATAAGCGATCAGGGCATTGGAATCCCGAAAGAAGACATAGATAAAGTATTTGATCGGTTTTATCGTGTAGATAAAGCAAGAAGCAGAGAGCAGGGCGGAACAGGGCTTGGCTTGGCTATAGCTAAGAAAATAGTTGAATTGTATAAAGGGACTATAACGATTAAAAGTAAAGTTGGGCAAGGGACAAAAGTCATCGTTCGATTTCATATATAGGAGAAAAGGAAGTTCTACCGTATTGAATAAGAGGGTGGAACTTCCTTTTTTCCTTTGTCATGTAATGATGAAAGTCGCATAAGATTTACTAGTAAGATTGTTTTTTTTGCAATGATTGGGGCGATAAAAAATATTTTTAATTTTTTTACTATAAAAATGTGTAAAACTTTTGAAGCAGCTATTAAACCATGATAGAATAGAAATGTAAACGTTTTAAAAAAGTTTTTTCAATAAAAGGTGTATGGTGCAATAACAAAGGGAAGATAAAAATGATATTAAAAGTGGTGGAGGGAAATTTTCATGGAGAAGCCATCTGATGGTACAGTCTCATACCAACCAAAGTTTTACGGGCCAAATTTAGGGCTTGCAATGGAGCTTTATGAGCAATACGTTCAAGATCCGAATTCAGTTGATGAAGAAATGAAAAAGCACTTTGATCAATGGGGACCCCCGATTGATCATCAAGAACAAACTAGCACAAATCATTTATCTTTACAATCCGAGGTTCAAGTTGAAAAAATTATTGCAGCAGTTACATTAGTAAATAAGATAAGGGCGTATGGACATTTAGCGGCAGATATCTATCCATTAAATGACCATAAACGGGAATATGATTTATTTGAACTTTCTCGCTTTAGTCTTACAAAAGATGATTTAGTAAAAATACCAGCCTCTTTAATTTGTCCAGATGCACCAAAGCATGTAGTAAATGGCTTTGAGGCTGTTCAGTATTTAAAAGATATTTATACGAAGACGATTGCGTTTGAATACTATCATGTTAATGATATTAAAGAAAAGAATTGGCTACAGGCAAAAGTAGAATCTGGAAGCCTCAAACCAGCATGTCATAAAGAATTAAAGAAAAAATTATTAAAAAGGGTAATAGAAGTAGAGGAATTTGAAAGTTTTTTACATAGAACGTATGTCGGGCAAAAGCGATTTTCTATTGAAGGTCTTGATGCAATGGTACCGTTGATTGATGAAATTATTTCAGAATCAGTTATCAATGGAGCACAAAATATCAATATAGGAATGGCACACAGAGGTAGATTGAATGTTTTAGCACATGTATTAGAAAAGCCATATGAAATGATTTTTTCTGAATTTCAGCATGCTCCTAATAAACAATTAGTTCCTTCTGAAGGATCTATTGGAATCAGCTTTGGATGGACAGGAGATGTTAAGTATCATTTAGGCTTAGATCGTCACCTTAAAGCGAATAACGTATCGAATGTCCGCTTAACACTTGCAAATAATCCGAGTCATCTAGAGTTTGTTGGTGCTATAGTAGAAGGATTTACACGAGCTTCACAGGATGATAGAACGAAACCTGGATTTCCAGAAGAGGATTCTAACAAATCTTTAGCGATCTTAATCCACGGGGATGCAGCGTTTCCAGGGCAAGGGATTGTTTCTGAGACATTAAACCTAACAGGATTAAAAGGATATCGCACTGGCGGTACCATTCATATCATTGCCAATAATACCATTGGTTTTACGACTGAATCTAGTGATTCTCGATCCACTCGCTATGCTAGTGATTTAGCGAAAGGGTTTGAAATTCCTATTATTCATGTTAATGCTGATGATCCGGAGGCTTGTATTAAAGCTGCGAAGCTCGCATGTGAATACAGAGCAACCTTTAAAAAGGATTTCTTAATCGATTTAATTGGCTATAGAAGATATGGCCATAATGAAATGGATGAACCAATGACAACTAATCCATTAATGTACAAGTTAATCCATGATCATCCTACCATTACAAAGCTATATGGCGAAAAGTTAGTTACAGAAAATGTTATTCAAGAAAATGACGTTAAAGCTATCAGAGATGAAGTGATTGGAAAATTAAAAGAAGCACATGAAAGAGTACCGAAGCAGCACGAGGATCCAATCATTACAAATCCACCTAATTCGGTGGAACGACAGCTACCGCAAATAAATACAGCTGTTCCGATTGAACAATTGAAACAAATTAATAAAGAATTGCTTTCTTATCCTCCTCAATTTCAAATTTTTGATAAATTAGGGAAAGTTTTAAAAAGAAGAAATGATGCATTAGAGGGAGATGGCAAATTTGATTGGTCTTTAGCAGAAACGTTAGCATTTGCTACGATTCTGGAGGATGGTACTCCTATTCGTTTATCTGGTCAAGATTCCGAACGCGGTACTTTTGCCCATCGTAATATCATCCTACATGACTATCAGACAGGAGAACAGTATTCACCATTGCATACCTTATCAACTGCAAAGGCTTCCTTCGCTGTTCATAACAGTCCGTTGTCAGAAGGTTCTGTCTTAGGATTTGAGTACGGTTACAATGTTCATGCGCCAGAAACACTTGTGCTATGGGAAGCGCAATTTGGCGATTTTGCAAATGCTGCTCAAGTAATGTTTGACCAATTTATTGCAGCTGGAAGAGCAAAATGGGGACAAAAATCTGGTCTAGTTATGCTTCTTCCACACGGATATGAAGGACAGGGACCAGAGCATTCAAGTGCAAGATTAGAAAGATTCTTAATTTTAGCAGCAGAAAATAACTGGACAGTGGCAAATTTATCATCATCCGCTCAATATTTTCATATTTTAAGAAGACAGGCAGCGATCCTTAAAAAAGAAGAAGTTCGTCCACTAGTTATCATGACACCAAAAAGCTTGTTGCGTAATGCAGATGTTGCTTCAAATGGTTTAGAATTCAGTGATGGAGCTTTTCAATCTATTTTAGAAGTCGAAAATGGAAAGGAAAATCCAGAAGCCGTTACTCGACTAGTTCTGTCAACAGGAAAAGTTTCGATTGATTTGTATAAAGCTTATCAAAATCTTGCAAACTTGGATGCCATTCATCTTGCAAGAGTCGAAGAAATTTATCCATTCCCAGAAGAAAGACTAGCAGAAATTATTCAGCGTTTTCCTCATTTAAAAGAGATTGTTTGGGTGCAAGAGGAGCCAAAAAATATGGGGGCATGGAGTTTTATGGAACCAAGAATTAGAAAGCTTATTCCAAATACCATTTCCTTACAATATGTGGGTAGAAGAAGAAGGTCAAGTCCTGCTGAAGGGGATCCAAATGTTCATCGTAAAGATCAAGCAAGAATTGTAAATGAAGCATTGACAATGGAATGAATTGAGGGGGAAAAATAAAATGGCAGAGATTAAAGTACCAGAATTAGCTGAATCAATTACAGAGGGAACTGTAGCCCAATGGTTGAAGAAAACAGGGGAGTACGTAGAAAAGGGCGATTATATTGTTGAACTAGAAACAGATAAGGTAAATGTGGAAATTATTTCAGAAGAAAGTGGCATTATTCAAGAATTAAAAGCAAATGAAGGAGATACTGTTCAAGTCGGCGAAACAATTGCGATTGTAAATGCGCAAGGAGCGGCAGTTGAACAGCCAAAGGCAGTGGAAGCAGCAGAAGAAAAGAGTGTTCCAAAGGAAAAAACAGAAGCTTCACAAGCAGAACAGCCTAAGGTGCAAGAAGACCCATCAGTTACGAAACAATTTCCGATTGCTTCTCCAGCAGCTCGCAAATTGGCTCGTGAACGAGGAATTGATTTAGCAGCTGTCCAAACAAATGACCCATTAGGAAGAGTAAGAGCTCAAGATGTAGCAGCATTTGAGCAAAAGAAAGCAGCTGCTCCAGCTCAGCCAGCACAAGCTCCAAAAGCAGCAACATCAACTCCTGCTGCTGAAACGGATAACCGAGTAGAAAGAGTTAGAATGACAAGAAGAAGACAAACTATCGCTAATCGATTATTAGAAGTAAAACAAAATACAGCAATGCTTACTACTTTTAATGAAGTAGATATGACAAATATTATGGAACTCAGAAATCGTAGGAAAGATGCATTCCAAAAAGAGAATGATGTGAAGCTCGGATTTATGTCTTTCTTTACAAAAGCTGTTGTAGCAGCTTTAAAGAAAGCACCGCTATTAAATTCGGAGATTCAAGGCGACCAAATCGTATTGAAAAAATATTATGATATTGGTATTGCTGTATCAACAGACGAAGGACTTGTTGTACCAGTATTAAGAGATGCGGACCGTAAAAACTTCGCTGAAATGGAAGGGGAAATTTTAGATTTTGCTAATAAAGCAAGAAATAATAAACTTTCCTTAAGCGATTTACAAGGTGGAACATTTACCATTACAAATGGTGGTGTGTTCGGCTCCTTATTATCTACTCCAATCCTTAATGGACCACAGGTTGGAATACTCGGAATGCATAAAATTCAATTGCGACCTGTTGCAATTGATGCAGAAAGAATGGAAAATCGCCCAATGATGTATCTTGCACTGTCCTATGATCATCGAATTATCGATGGGAAAGAAGCAGTTACCTTCCTTGCACGAATTAAAGCATTACTAGAGGATCCCGAATCCTTGTTGTTTGAAGCATAATAATATACAGATACAGGTGGTTTCTCACATAAGAAACCACCTGTATTCTTTTTATACTTATATAACTTTTCCATGTAATTATTTACAAAAAAGAAAGGAGTAGATCATGAAAGACATAGTACTAGTTTTTGTATATGGATCCTTGCTAAAGAATGAAGTGAATCATTATATGATGACTAATTATTCATGTACTGCTGAAGACGTTTGGATTTACGGTAAATTATATGATGCTAGCTTAGAATATCCCTTTTTAATCATGGATGATCATAAAAAAGTATATGGCGAATTATACGAAGTCCCATTAGAAGAATTACCCATACTTGATGAATTTGAATATTATGAGCCTGAAGGAAAGGATAATCTCTATGAGCGGAAAGTAGTAACGGTATATAAGGACACTGAAACTTGGCAGGCATTTGTATATGTCTGTAATCAAGAAGAAATGCTGAAAAAAGAAATAACAGAGGGCAATTGGCGAGCATATAGAAAGAAGCAGTCATAAAAAATATTTCTAATATAATAACTCTTTTGGTTTAATGGACACTCTTCCTGTGGTATAGAATACTATCGACATCACAGAAAGAAGGTCATAATATGTATATTCAAGAACATAATAATTTATATGCTATCAAGTATGAGCATACATCCTATTATGCAATGGATTTCAAACGCTTAGATTGGATAAATGGCGTTTGCTATGTGACTTTCCTACAAGCAGATACCGGAAAATGGTTTACTTTTGAAAAAATTAAGATCAAATGGATGGTAAAGGAAAAAGAGAATTTAGTTTCATAATGAGAACATGTTGCACTATGTATCGGTTTCCCTTTATACTAGGATAGTACTAGAATGAAAGGAGCACAGAAATGATACATCAAAATTGGGAAAATAAACAATCCATTAAAAGAGTAAAATGTATACATACCGATGCAAGTAAATACATTGTTAATAGAGTGTTAACTGTAGGAAAAGATTATGAAGTGAAAAACGAAACAGAGGAATTTTACTTTGTAGTTGATAATACCGGCAAAGTCGGTGGTTTTTACAAGGATTACTTTCAAACGCTATAAGAACATAAGATGTCTTAAATGAACAATTCAGTTGTGTAAGAGGGGGACAAAATGGCAAGCAGAATCCCCTCCTTAACATAACGATAATCATGCAGAGACATCTTTTTTTGTGTTTACATGCATCACCCATTTCTTAATTCTTTTTTTAATAATAGTCAAAAGGATGAATAATAAATGAGTTATTTTTATGTCGGAATTGGTGGAGTGATAGGGAGTATACTAAGATATTTAGTTGGACAATTGCCCTTTCCATATGAATTCCCATTACAGACAATGGTAATAAATATCATTGGTTCATTTGTTTTAGGCTGGTTCACCAGTGCAATTATCAAAAAACAAAGGATTAAATCAGCATACGCAACAGCAATCGGAACAGGGATGATTGGTTCTTTTACAACCTTATCAACACTTAGCATGGATACTGTTCAATTATTAGCTGCTGGGAATTATTTGCTTGCAAGTGGCTATGTAGTTGGTAGTGCTGTATTCGGATTTATTTTTGCATTAATGGGATTAAAATTGGGAGAAAGAAAGTGGAGTAGATCAAATGCTTAATAACCTACTATTTATCGGGATTGGGGCATTTCTTGGTGCCATCAGCCGATTTGCACTTATAAATGAATTGAAAAAAAGAATACAATCAAGAATCCCAATTCCAACAATGATTGTAAATATTAGTGGATCGTTCCTATTAGGATTGGTAGTCGGGTTGAAGGTATATACCAGTTTTTATTTTTTATTAGCAGTTGGGTTCTTGGGAGCCTACACAACCTTTTCAACATTAGCTGTTGAGGCTGTAACTTTAATGAAAGAAAAGAAAAATGGAGGTTTTTTCCTTTATTCTTTAGGAACCTTTTTAGGGGGGATTTTATTCTGTTTAGCTGGATGGAAACTTGCTTTAGTCTTATAAAGAAGTGTTATCTTTAGAATGAACGTAAAAAGGACAAATTTTACTGAAATATCTTCAAGTAAAATTTGTCCCTTTTCATTATTTCTCTGTAACTACTTTTGCATTATTGGCCTGTGGTGGATATAGCTTTCTTCCTAACAAGGACTGGAAGATTAGAAATATACCACCGATTGTCCAATATAGTGGTAAAGCTGCTGGTGCATTTAACGATACCATAACAATCATTACAGGAGATAGTAAGCCCATAATACGCATCTGCTTTTGTTGTTCTTGTGTCATTGTGCTTTGTGAAACTCTAAACTGCAGATAATAAACAATTCCTGCTAGTGCAGTTAAAATAAGATCAGATTGACCTAAATTAAACCATAAGAAGGAATGGCTAGCTATTTCTTGAGAACCGCGAATCGCATAATAGAAGCCCATTAAAATTGGCATTTGAATAAGCATAGGTAAACAACCAATATTTAAGGGATTAATGTTATTCTTTTTGTATAAATCCATCATTTCCATTTGCAGTTTTTGCTGTTCTTTTTGATCTTTCGTGCTTTTGATTTTTTTCTGGATGGCATCCATTTCAGGTTTAATTCGCTCCATTTTCACTTTCATTTGCTGTTGGTTTTTATATTGCTTCAGCATTAATGGCATAAGGACTAAGCGGATCACTAATGTGATAAGGATAATCGCAAGACCATAGCTTCCAGCAAAGACATCAGCAGTCCCGTGAATAATCGCAATGAAAGGTTCTACTAATATTTTATGGAAAAACCCATCATTATTTCCTGTTGTGGATGATGAACAAGCACTTAGTAAAATAGTTGATAAACTTAATAGCATGATTAATAATGTATTTCTTGATAATTTTCTCAATGTAATTCCTCCAAATTGTTAGTTAATAATTTAGATAACAATGGAGAAATTAGGTTTTTCAGGATCATCGTGAGAACTCTCTATTCTTTTGCGGATATTTTTAACAATCCAGTGCAAAATAGGAGTATTATATTTTTGAACATTCATATTTATTGTTGTGATCGAAACATCTAAAGACAATTTCTGTTCCGTAGCAAAGAATTCCTGCTGAATCGTGGTCTTTATGTTCCAATCCCATAAATACTTCAGTACTAGACCTACTAAAAATGTATAGTAAACCGTTTGATAACTAGGAAAAAACGTAAAGTCTAATAATAAATCAATCATTTATACACCTCATTATTAGTGAACAATAAAATTATATCGAAATCAGTAGTAAAAAGCAATTTGCAACTGGGACTATAGTAGAATTTTAAACGAGATTATGAAATATTTATGACAATTTTATAGTAATTTGTATAAAAATGTGATTATTTACCATCTCATAAAATGTAGACGCTCTTATTTTAATAAAATCAGAAGAATTAAGTATTTACAATAGGAAAAAATAAAATGAATGGTATAATAAAGGATAGTTTAAATATAATGGCGGATGTTTTCATAAATTTGTTTTGCGACTGAACTGGATGTATTTTTTGTATTTGGTGCAGATATGTAAGATATCTCTTAATTATTGCATTAAATATCAGCATATATAAGGTTTACTCACACTTGTTCAGATAAAAACAAACTTGGCAAATTCGTCTTATATCTTTGGTGGAAATGAAGGGGGATTTAATGAAAGCTCTAATTAATATTGATTACACTTTTGATTTTGTAGAGGGCAATTTACCATGTGGAGAACCTGGCATTGCAATAGAAAAAGAAATTGTGAAAATCACAGAGGATTTTATCGAAAATGGGGACTATACTGTGTTTGCAATTGATTTGCATACGTTAAATGATCCCTATCATCCAGAGTCTAAGCTTTTCCCACCTCATAATATAGCTGGAACAAAGGGAAGAGAGTTGTATGGAACACTTCACAAAATATATGAAGATAATAAAGATTTAACCAATGTTTATTGGATGGATAAGACTAGATATAGTGCTTTTGCTGGCACTGACTTACATATAAAATTACAAGAAAGATCGATTAAAGATATCTATCTAGTTGGCGTTTGTACAGATATATGTGTATTGCATACCGCTGTGGATGCTTATAATCATGGGTATAATATCCATATATATGAAAATGCCGTGGCAACATTTAATGAAATTGGCCATCAGTGGGCATTGGAACACTTTAAAAATGTACTAGGAGCAAGGATCCTTTAGTCGTTTAAGGGTTGCAGGAGGATTATAATGAGTTTTAATTATAAAGATGACAGTTTAATGTTACATACTGATTTATACCAAATTAATATGGCAGAAACATACTGGGAAGATGGTATTGCAGAAAAGAATGCAGTCTTTGAGGTGTATTTTAGAAAATTACCATTTCATAATGGCTATGCTGTTTTTGCAGGACTAGAGAGAGTGATCCAGTATTTAGAGAATCTCCATTTTTCAGAAGATGATATTGAGTATCTAAGACAAGAAGGATTTAAAGAGGATTTTCTTGCTCATTTAAGAGATTTACGTTTTACCGGAAGCTTGCGTTCTGTTAAAGAAGGCGAAGTTGTTTTTGCAAATGAACCATTAATGAGAATAGAAGCTCCACTTGCTCAAGCACAAATCGTAGAAACAGCTATTTTAAACATTGTGAATTACCAAACATTGATTGCGACCAAGGCATCAAGAATCAAAAATGTGATTGGCGATGAAATTGCAATGGAGTTTGGAAGCAGACGTGCCCATGAGTTAGATGCTGCCCTTTGGGGGACACGAGCAGCTTTTATCGGTGGTTTTAGTTCTACTTCGAATGTTAGAGCAGGAAAGCTATTTGGCATTCCTATTTCAGGAACACATGCCCATTCCATGATTCAGGCCTATCACGAAGAGTATATTGCTTTTCATAAATACGCAAGAAGACATAAGGACTGTGTGTTTTTAGTAGACACCTATGATACTTTGCGTTCTGGTGTGCCAACTGCAATTAAAGTGGCGAAAGAATTAGGAGACAGCATTAATTTTCGCGGTGTTCGTTTAGACAGTGGAGACCTCGCTTATTTATCGAAGGAAGCGAGGAAAATGCTCGATGAAGCAGGATTTACTGATACAAAAATTGTTGCAAGTAATGACCTTGATGAATATACGATCATTAACTTAAAAGCACAAGGTGCAAAAATTGATATATGGGGAATTGGCACGAAATTAATAACTGCTTATGATCAACCAGCTCTTGGTGGTGTTTATAAACTAGTATCCATAGAAGATGAAGATGGCAGGATGCAAGATACGATAAAAATTAGTGGCAATCCAGAAAAAGTGACTACACCTGGGCTAAAGAGGGTATATCGAATTATAAACGATATAAATGGGAAGTCAGAAGGAGATTATATTTGTTTAGAATCAGAACATCCAGAAACGGAAGAGCGTTTAAAGATGTTCCATCCAACGCATACGTATATTAGCAAATTCGTTACCAATTTTACTGCAGTAGATATTCACCAAGATGTATTTTTAAATGGGAAATTAGTATACGAAACCCCCGATATCTATACGATTCAAAAATATTCTGAGCAAAGCTTAGAAATACTTTGGGATGAATATAAGCGTTCCTTAAATCCTGAAGAATACCCTGTAGATTTAAGCCCATTATGTTGGGAAAATAAAATGAATCTTTTAGAGAAGGTAAAGGTATCCATTCAAAATCGAAAATAAGGAGGAAAAAACGGTGCGTAGCTTACAGCAAAAAATTATGAAAGATTTAAATGTCCAACCTGAAATTAATGCGAAAGAGGAAATTGAAAAAAGAGTCCAATTTTTAAAGGATTATGCAAAAAAGGCAAAAGCAAAAGGATTTATATTAGGAATCAGTGGTGGTCAAGATTCATCATTAGCTGGGAAATTAGCACAACTTGCGGTGGAACAATTACGCGAGGAAGGATATGACGCAACCTTTAATGCGGTAAGACTACCATATGGTGTTCAGGCCGATGAAGCAGATGCGAAGCGTGCATTAGAATTTATCAAAGCAGATAAAGAATATGTGTTTAATGTGAAAACTCCAGTCGATGGCGTAAAAGAAGTATTTGATGCAATGAGCGAAATGCCATTATCGGATTATCATAAAGGAAATGTAAAGGCTAGAATGCGCATGATTGCTCAATATGCAATTGGTGGACAAGAGAATTTACTTGTTATTGGTACTGACCATGCAGCGGAAGCTGTTACAGGCTTCTTTACAAAATATGGTGATGGTGGTGCAGATATTCTCCCTCTAACAGGCTTATCCAAAAGACAAGGAAAGCAACTATTAAAAGAATTAAATGCAGAAGAAGCAATTTATCAAAAAGTTCCTACAGCAGATTTATTAGACAATAAACCAGGACAAGCTGATGAAACAGAACTTGGAATATCATATGATCAACTAGATGATTATTTAGAAGGAAAAGAAGTTAGTCCAGAGGTAGCTGAAAAAATAGAAGCGCGTTATTTAGTAACAGAGCATAAGCGACAAGTTCCAGTATCCATGTTTGACGAGTGGTGGAAAGCATAATAGTTATTACTTTGTAATAGGAATGTTTGTAAAAATTGCATATTTAATCTTCAACAACTGTTGGAAAAGAGGTATCTACCTATTATCGATACCTCTTTTTGTTTTGAAATATAGATTTTAATTGAGAGAGATATTAATAGAAGGAAAAAAGATGAGGGTTATTAATATTTCTATACTAATATAATTACTATGCACAAACATGTCCTCATTTTTTGCATAGTCTATAATGCAGGGACAAAGTATGTAAATGGAATTAATTTATATACTTGTATAAAATCAAGAGGAGGGGAGTAAATGTTTAGAGTTTTTGGGTTTGATATTAAATTTGTAGTATTAAATATCCCTTTTTCATTTGAATATGAACTAGCGATTGGAAGAAATAGAAACATTATTCAGCCATCGGTATTACCGAAACCACCAATATCATCGTAGCCGCTGTCATTACCACATCCACCAATACTACCACCATATCCTTCATTTGCATCAAGAAACGCTTAAGTAGAATTGTGGAAAAAAAGAGGAGGCTGGGACATAAGTATTCCAGCCATAGATAAACCCGAACAACCATACGATAGTTCATATGATTGTTCGGGTTTATATTGGTTTATAAAAGGCTGTTTCAGTAAAGATGGTGTTATTATCCGCAGCCTGAATACACTTCTATTTCCATAATAGTTTATAGAAAAACAATCTTTAAAAACGAATTAGTTTTTACACTGACTATATTTAAAATCATAAATAACTAGCATGAAAGAGTAGCCTTTATTTAAGAGCTAAATTAAGGATTGTTCGTCTTTACAGGTTGGCTATTTAGTTTTGTCCCAGCCTCCTCCTTATTTTCAGTGTAATATAGAATTAAAAACTTCTATTCAAAATAGTAGTAGCGAAATCAACTGATTCTTGGGTAGGTGGTTCGATTCCTTGTAGCGGATATTCGAGTCCTAGTGTTTCCCATTTATACACACCTAATTTGTGGTAGGGAAGAATATCGATTTTTTCCACGTTTTCTAATGTGGCAATAAAATCACTTAGTCTTGTTAAGTCTTCTTCTGTATCGTTAATAGTTGGGACTAATACATGTCTTACCCAGATAGGGATTTTTTTATTTGATAAATAATTGGCGAAATCTAAAATATGATCATTGCCCATTCCTGTTAGTTTAATATGTTTTTTACGGTCAATATGTTTTAAATCGAGTAAAACTAAATCCGTATATTTCATTAATTCGTCTAACTGTGCTTGAAAAGAAGGGGCTTTTGAATAGCAACCGCCAGAAGAGTCAATGGTTGTATGAATGCCGAGTTTTTTACATTCTTTAAATAACTCGATTAAAAATGGAATTTGTAATAATGGTTCCCCGCCGCTTACAGTAATACCTCCGCCAGAAGGTTCGATAAAAGGAAGGTATGTTTTTAAATCATTAATAATGTCCATAACCGACATTTGTTTCCCCGTACCAATTTCCCAAGTGTCTGCGTTATGACAAAATTGGCAGCGAAGTAAGCAGCCTTGTGTAAACACTACATAGCGAATACCAGGACCATCTACCGTTCCAAACGTTTCAATTGAATGTATATTGCCGTTCATGATTATTTCCTCCTTATAATAGACCCACGGAATTTTGAAGTAATACTGTAAGAGGTAGGGAAGAGGGATTAGGAAAAATCCCTCTTCCAAACATTAAATTACATAGATTCGTGGAAAGTTCGACTAATAACGTCTTGTTGTTGCTCACGTGTTAATTTAATAAAGTTAACTGCGTATCCAGATACACGAATGGTTAATTGTGGATACAATTCTGGGTGTTCCATTGCATCTAATAATGTTTCTCTATTAAATACGTTAACATTTAAGTGGTGACCAGCTTTTGTTGCATAGCCATCTAAGATTGATACTAGATTATTTACTTGTACATCTTCTTCTTTACCAAGTGCTTTCGGTACAATAGAGAATGTGTTTGAAATACCATCTAATGAATAATCGTAAGGTAATTTAGCAACAGAAGATAGAGATGCTAAAGTTCCTTTTGTATCACGACCATGCATTGGGTTAGCTCCTGGAGCAAATGGTTCTCCTGCACGACGTCCATCTGGTGTATTACCAGTTTTCTTACCATACACAACGTTAGAAGTGATTGTTAAGATAGACATAGTGTGCATAGAATTGCGATACGTTTGATGCTTACGTAATTTTTTCATAAAGCTTTCAACAATACCAACTGCAATACTATCAACTGCATCATCATTGTTTCCGTATTTAGGGAAATCGCCTTCTGTTTCAAAATCAACAGCAAGACCACTTTCGTCTCTAATAACTTTTACTTTCGCATGTTTAATTGCGCTTAATGAGTCAGCGACAACACTTAATCCAGCAATACCTGTAGCCATTGTACGAAGGATTTCTGTGTCGTGTAGAGCCATTTCTATTCTTTCGTAGCTGTATTTGTCATGCATATAATGGATAACGTTTAATGTGTTAATATATAGTCCAGCTAACCATTCCATCATATTGTCGAATTTTTCGCTTACTTCTTTATAGTCTAGGTATTCAGAAGTGATTGGCGCGAATTTAGGACCAACTTGAATTTTAAATTTCTCGTCTTTACCACCATTGATTGCATATAATAAACATTTCGCAAGGTTAGCACGGGCACCGAAGAACTGCATTTGCTTACCGATTTCCATTGCGGAAACACAGCATGCTATACCGTAATCATCACCCCATTGAGGTTTCATGATATCATCGTTCTCATATTGGATAGCGCTTGTTTGAATAGACATTTGTGAACAGAATTTTTTAAAGTTCTCGGGTAACTGAGTAGACCAAAGAACCGTTAAGTTTGGCTCTGGAGCTGGTCCTAGATTATCTAATGTATGAAGGAAGCGGAAAGAGTTCTTTGTTACCAAAGGTCTTCCATCATTAGCCATACCACCAATGGATTCAGTTACCCATGTTGGATCTCCACTGAATAATTCATTATAGTCAGGTGTGCGAGCGAATTTTACAAGGCGAAGCTTCATAATAAAGTGATCTACAATTTCTTGAGCTTCTTTTTCTGTTAAAGTGCCGTTCTCTAAATCTCTTTCTACATAAATATCTAAGAATGTAGAGACGCGTCCTAGGCTCATCGCTGCACCGTTTTGTTCTTTAATTGCTGCAAGATAGCCAAGATATACCCATTGGAAAGCTTCTTGAGCATTTACTGCTGGTCTTGATAAATCAAATCCATAGCTTGCTCCCAATTCTTTTAATTCATTTAATGCACGAATTTGTTCGGAAATTTCTTCTCTTAATCGAATTGTTTCTTCACTCATAACGGAACTTGTAGCTCTTTTGTCTTTTTGTTTTTCGTTGATTAAGAAGTCTACTCCGTATAGTGCAACACGGCGATAGTCGCCAATAATTCTTCCGCGGCCATAAGCATCTGGAAGACCAGTAATGATAGCAGCTTTTCTTGCTAATCTCATTTCATCTGTATAGGCATCAAATACTCCAGCATTATGTGTCTTACGATGTTCAGAAAAGAATTTTTCTAATTCTTCATCTGCTTTATAGCCATAAGATTCACAAGCTTGAACTGCCATTCTAATACCACCATTAGGTTGGAATGAACGTTTGAAAGGTACATCTGTCTGAACACCGACTACTTTTTCTTTTGCTTTATCTAAGTAACCAGGACCGTGAGAAGTAATCGTTGATACGATATCTGTATCTAGATCGTAAACACCGCCTCTTTCTCTTTCTAATTTACTTAATTCCATTACCTGTTCCCATAATTGTGTAGTTTCTAATGTCGGACCTGATAAAAATGTAGAATCTCCGAAATACGGATTAAAGTTTTTTAAGATGAAGTCACGAACATTTACTTCTTTTTGCCAAGATCCATTTTTAAAGCCTTCCCAATAATTAGTTGTTTCTACTTTTTCCATTATAATCACCTCATGATTTAATAAAAATATATAACAGAAAGCTTTTTTCTTTCTGTTTTAACTATAACAGATTTTGTGTGATAACTATCACAATAATTGTGTACATCTTGCGAATATTCTGTGGCATAAATGTGAACATCAATGATATCAACGTATTCAAACGGATTTTAGGATGGGAGAAGGAGATGGAGTGAAAAAATAGTATATATATCTGTTATATATATTTTTTATAATTACGAGCAACTGTTATACAATAGTGTGTGGAAGTAAAAAATTCATACAGTAAAAATAGAAGAAGAGGAGAAGTTTTCCTTTTAATAGAATAGTGACTTACATTTTGACCATACTATTGATAAGAAAGAAACGATTTCTTATTAAGAAGGAAGTTTAAAAAAAGTTTCTTTTCTTTTTCATTATATTTAAGGTATGATTAATTTTAGGTCTCAATTACTAGAATTAATCAAACAAAATGTAAGAGGTGGTAAATATGTCAAGCAGTAAGAAAGAAATCTGGATTAATATGGCTAAGATACTCCTACCAATTGTCATATTTATCATCGTTTTACGAGAAATAAAGAATATGATTGTTTCAACAGATATGCACCTTATTTATGCTTACTTACAGATAATTCCTATTCATAGCTTGTTTTATATTGTATTAGGTGGATTCATGGCAACTTTGCCAATGTTTTTTTATGATTTTTTTCTTGTAAAGCATTTAAAGAAGGATATTCCCTTTGTAGAAGTAGGGAAATATTCATTTATAAGCAATTCTATTTCCAATTTAATTGGTTTTGGTGGACTAATAGGTATTGCTTTACGTAACTTTTTTTACAAGCAATATGAAACCGATCGAAAGAAGTTATTTAAAGGTATTGCTGTTGTAACTTTATTTTATTTAACAGGGATCAGTATTTTGGCATGGATTGCTATTTTATATAGTAGAAGATTAAATTTGATAGAAGAACATATTTGGATATTTGCTGCCATTATTATTGTGGGGTTAATATTTCCTGTTTTGCTCGTTAGTTATAAGAAAGCGAAATTACATAGCTTTGTTTTTGATCGAAAACAAATTATTGGTTTAATATGTGTGTCGCTGTTAGAATGGATTTTCTTGTTTGCATATTTATATTTTATCGCAAAACTAATTGCTCTTCCGGTCTCTGTCGGGGATTTCTTCTTGGTATTTTTAGTTGCTGCATGTACAGGCATTATCAGCATGATCCCAGGAGGAATGGGTTCCTTTGAATTAATATTCTTATGGGGGATTGAATCATTAGGTGTAGAGTCAGAGCAGATGCTTATTGTCCTATTTTTGTATCGTGTCGGCTATTATCTCCTACCATTTTTAATGGCAGTATTCCTTTTCTTGATGGAGATCGGTAAAAATATCAAGAAAAATGCAGCAGCTTTTTTTAGAGGTTTATCAAGTGAATAGCGCTTTTTTCTAATGATACGTATAGGTGAATCTATATTGTTAAAAATACAAAAGGATTTCAATTTTGTGACAAAATTCCATATGTCCTTTATTATTCTAATTTATTTGGTACAATAGTCTTGGTATTTGAACATAGAAAAATAATAGGTGGGGGAAAATGAGGGAAACGATCATTGCGATCTGTTTCGTATTACTACTATTAAGTCTTCCTACAATAAGTCAAGCCAAAGATAATAGGGAACCGGAACTAGTAAGCGAGGCAGCATTCTTATTAGATAGTGATACGGGAGCAGTATTATATGAAAAGAATGGATATGAGAGGATGTATCCTGCGAGTTTAACAAAAATAGCAACAGCGATATATGCAATGGAAAAAGGCAATATGGATGATGTCATTACAGTTAGTGAGAATGCTTATTCAACGGAAGGGACAAGAGTTTACTTAGAAAAAGGAGAACGAGTAACCTTAAGACATTTAATTGATGGAATGTTAATTAATTCTGGAAATGACGCAGCAGTGGCCATTGCAGAACATCTTGATGGTTCTATTAGTGATTTTGAAAGGAATATTAATCGGTTTTTAAAAGAAAAAGTAAATGTTCATTCCACAAACTTCAAAAATCCAAATGGTCTTTTTCATAAAGATCATTATACAACTGCTAATGATTTAGCATTAATTACCCAATATGCCATGCAAAATGAGACGTTTAGAGAAATATTTGGAACAAATGAATTAAAGTGGGATGGCCAATCTTGGGATACTACACTCGTTAGTCATCATCAAATGGTAAATGGGTCTAGACCATATGATAATGTTACTGGTGGAAAAACTGGATTTGTAAATGAGTCGAAACAAACATTGGCAACAACTGCAGATAATGGAGAGTTACATTTAATTGCTATTGTATTAAAAGGGAATTATAAGCGGGATGTATATAATGATACCAAGGAGTTATTTGATTTTGGTTTTAACCAATATGCACATAAGGTGATTCCTGCTGGAAAGTCATTTTTTGTTAATGGGACAACCTATGAAACAATGAAAGAGGAAAAGATTACAGTTGCACGGACAAAGGGAGAGGAAGAAATATCCTCGACTGGTCTATTAATGATTGAAAACGATAATGGGGATATCCTACAATCGATACAATTAGCAAAAGTGATGCCAGCAGAGGAAACATTTAAAGAAGATATTTCCGAAGAAGCGGTAACGGAAGAGAAGAAATCTTCGTTTCCAGGAATCGTATTTATTGTTCCGTTGGCTTTATTCTTTATTTATTATATGAAAAGAAGAACAATCAGACGTTAATATAAAAAAGGAGCAGAATGAAATTTTCTGGTCCTTTTTTGATAGGATTTGTCTATTTATACGCAAATATTACTAGATCATACCTCACTTTATTAGAGTGATAAGAAAAAAAACCGGGAATCCCGGTTTTTTCTTATTATTTATACATAGCTGCAATATTTTTTTGCAAATCTGCATCTTCTAAATACTCATCATAATTCATTTGTTTATCAACAAGTCCACTAGGTGTAATTTCCAAAATACGATTAGCAATCGTTGATACGAATTGGTGGTCATGAGAAGTGAAAATTAATGAACCTTTAAAATTGATTAAACCATTATTTAAAGCCGTGATGGATTCTAAATCTAAGTGGTTAGTAGGCTCATCTAAAAGAAGAACATTTGCTCCACTTAGCATCATTTTAGATAACATACAACGAACTTTTTCTCCACCGGATAAAACACTAGGCTTTTTCAATACTTCTTCTCCTGAGAATAGCATACGACCTAAAAATCCTCTTAAGAAGCTTTCTGTTTGGTCATTTGGAGAATATTGACGTAGCCAGTCAACAAGTGTAGCATCATCATTGCTAAAATACTCCGAGTTTTCAGCTGGGAAATAGCTTTGAGAAGTGGTAACTCCCCATTTATAAGTGCCGCTATCTGGCTCCAATTCGCCTGCTAAAATCCGGAAAAGAGTTGTTTTCGCAATTTCATTTGGACCAACAAGCGCAATTTTATCATCTTTATTCATAATAAAGCTTACATTATCAAGTACTTTTACACCATCAATTGTTTTTGATAAGTTTTCTACTCTTAATAAGTCATTTCCGATTTCACGCTCAGGTGTAAAGGCAACATATGGATATTTTCTTGAAGATGGTTTAATGTCATCTAACGAAATTTTATCAAGCAATTTCTTTCTAGAAGTGGCCTGTTTAGATTTAGAAGCATTTGCACTAAATCGAGCAATAAAGTTTTGAAGTTCCTTGATTTTCTCTTCTTTCTTCTTGTTTGCATCATTTGCCATTCTAGAAGCTAATTGACTGGACTCATACCAGAAATCATAGTTTCCAACATAGATTTGTATTCTGCTAAAATCTAAATCGGCAATATGTGTACAAACTTTGTTTAAGAAATGTCTGTCATGGGACACAACGATTACAGTATTTTCAAAGTTAATTAAAAATTCTTCTAACCACTTAATCGCATTTATATCAAGATGGTTAGTAGGCTCATCTAGTAGAAGAACATCTGGTTCACCGAAAAGAGCTTGTGCAAGTAAGACCTTCACTTTATCGGAACCATTTAATTCAGCCATTGTCTTATAATGAAGATCTTCGCCAATGCCTAGACCTTTTAAAAGAATTGCAGCCTCTGATTCTGCTTCCCAACCGTTTAGTTCTGCGAATTCTCCTTCAAGTTCAGCTGCTTTCATCCCATCTTCATCTGTGAAATTTTCTTTCATATAAATAGCATCTTTTTCCTGCATAACTTCATATAATCTAGCATGGCCCATAATTACTACTTTAAGCACTTCATGCTCTTCGTATTCAAAGTGGTTCTGCTTTAAAACAGCAAGTCTTTCCCCAGGCCCTAAAGAAACATTTCCAGATTGTGCTTCTAGCTCACCAGAAAGAATTTTTAGGAAAGTGGACTTTCCAGCACCATTTGCTCCAATTAATCCATAGCAATTTCCTGGTGTAAATTTAATATTAACATCTTCAAATAATTTACGATCACCATATCGAAGACCTACATTCGTAACTGTTATCATTTAAAATCCTCCAAACTACAATATCCTTCAAATTATACCATTTTTAAAATAGAATCGCGAATTATTTTCGTAAAACGATTGAGTCAAGTTTTTGTGGGAGTTTTTTATAGCTCCCTTTTTATAAAGTAAAACTTCTAATTTTGTATCCGTTTTCTAAATGTTTTCTTTCATCAACATTTCGTTATTTTCTTTTTTAAAAACCTTTTAATGCCTGTAATGCAAAGTGAATGGGTTTTCCAATCGCCTGATTTAAGTATGGAATGTTCTGACGCACGGTTTCTGTTACTAATTTTGTTGATATTTTTCTGTTCGGTCGATGCTCTTTCTTTGATTTTTCCGTGGCTTTTTCCCATTTACCAAATATCGTTTGGATGGATAGGTCATCTTTTAGTCCAATCCATAATCGTGCTATGCTCATGACCCCTTCTTTGCTCCATGCTCTTCCATTTTTTAATCGTTTGGCTAATTGATTCATCATTGCTTCTGCACTTCCCATCGGACGATAAGCTTCGGTGTTCACATCCTTCTCCTCTAACCAAATACGATAATCTTTTATTGCTTCCTGATGATGCGTCAAAAATGCAAGTAAATGCTCTAGTTTTTCTTCTTCTTCTGGTGTTTCCATTGTTCCTACTGCACTATTCAACTCTAGAAGTAATTTTTCTACCTGGTAGTTTTTTAACGCTATTTTCATGTAGCGGTATCGGGGATGGCTCTTCATTAGCTGTTTCATCGAACGAGCTACATGAAAACGATCCATGGTGAAAAAGGCGCGTTCACGAAAATACTCCCGACATGCCGTTATCCAGCCTGCTCCATCGCCATTAATAATAAGCAAGGTTTGGGTAGGATCATACGCATAATTATTCTGTAAGAACGTTTCAAAGGCTTCCCAAAAGGGTTCTTTTCCTTCATAAAGAAAATGCCTTTTATTTCGGAGCCTGACTCGCTTTCCGTTTTCTTTCCATCCCTCGTGTACAGCGGCGAATTTCAACTCCCATCCACGCTTTTTCTTTTCTTGGCTCTTCACATATAATCCATCTACTTCGACAAACAAGACCTTTTGAAAGGGACGTTTTTCCGTAACTGGATGCACGTTTGTTTGAAGAAGATGTTGCCGTAATGCTTCGTGGCTCATCGCCGAATAGCCTAAAAACTGTTCTAAGGTTTCCACAGCCTTTCGATAGGAGGAGCCATTCGTCGCTAGTTCTAACCCCCATTCTTCTAGTAGCGGACTAAATCCCTTATTCCCCTGAAACTGTAAATAGTGATCTAATAGACAAATATATTTTTTGGTCACACGATCGAAATAATAATTACGCTTCAGCTCCACTGCTCCAAAAGCTGTCTCTAATCGTATATCTCGTTTATCTCGTAAAGCAAATCTTCTTTTATCTCGTTGCTGGGCAATCTCTAGATCCCAATTTTCTAATGTTTGAACAAGGATTTCTTGAAACGTATTTTGTAGCGTTCGAAATAAAGTTTTTTCCAATTCTTTTAATGATGGTAATTTTATGTTACATTCATTCATGAGAGCCTCTCCTTTTCGTAGTGTTTTAGGCAAACTCTACTTTACAAAAGGAAGCTCTCTTTTTTAATGCTTAATTTTTTCCAGCTACCGCGCTCTCGCTTGGTGGCCTTTTTGTATAGTTGGGGGACTCGTCCCCCAACTATACAAAAAGGATATTTATTCCCCCACAAACATTTTACTCATACTCGTAAAACTTACATATCAAATATGTTCTTTCTTTATATTCTATCTACTAAATGATTGGTGAATTGCAGGAGTAAATGAATATAATCTTTTATGCAGACAGTACATCTAATTTCAATTGAGCTTAAGATGCAAGAGGCAGTATAAGAATTTGATATATAAAAATATGAAATATGTCTGATGGAAAAAAACAAACATGTTTATGATAATAGGTGGATAGGGTAAAAAATAATCAAAAAATAAAGGGTTTTCTTTTCGTGGATAGAATGTATAAAGTACAACGTATTATCTTGTTTTAGGCTTTTCTATAAAGCAACAAGAATAATGTCTAAATTTATTTATGATTTGTTCATAATTTCTTCATAAATTTCTAGTACACTAAAACTATTATGTGAAGTAAAGGAGTCGTTATTATGGCTAAAAAACAGCTAGTTGATTTGGTGAATAAAATGAAAAAATCCGGTATCAAAATTAGCTTTACAAAGCCAAGATCGCAGTTTTCTGTAGCAATTCAACAGAACAATAAATTAACAACTACGACACATTAATCAAAAATACTATGCTATGGTAGTGTGTCTAGGAAAATTACATAATATATAGCTTCATTTGCTCAAAATAGTATTGGGTGTTCTTTTTTCGGAATGAATGAATTGTTGAAAAATGTTCATAATTTCACAATGTAATTTATTTTTCCTTTTGTATAATTATTATATACAGAAAGGAAGGTATTACAATGGATATACACCCAATCGATAAAGCAATCAACTATGCGATGAAAAAGAAAGAAACAATTGATGAATCCTTTTTCCGCTATTTTGTAAAAGCGATTTTAGCAGGAATATACATCGGATTTGCTTTAATGCTATGTTATCGTTTAGCACAACCCTTTTTTGATGTTCATTCGCCTGCAACGTATATGATGACTAGTTTGTTTTTTGGAATAGCCCTTGTACTTATTTCATATGGTGGGGGAGAATTATTTACTGGGAACACCATGGCTTTTGCAATGAGTACCTTGTCTGGAGCAACTAGTTGGAAGGATACGATTTATAATTGGGTTACTACTTATTTTGGTAATTTAGTTGGTGCTTTGTTTTTTGCTTTATTAATCTATTACTCTGGATTATTTAGCTTAGCTCCCAAAACAACTTGGCTTATGGATGTAGCCAATTCAAAAATGAGTGCAACAACGCTAGAACTGTTTATTAGAGGCATCCTCTGTAACTGGTTAGTTTGTTTAGCTATTTGGATACCAATGAATATTAAAGGAGATGTTGGGAAAATAATAGCAACATTATTAATTGTTTTTTCCTTTATGATTTCAGGCTATGAGCACAGTGTGGCAAATATGGCTCTTTTCTCCATTTCTCTAATTGTTCCTCATCCTGAAACAATTACCGTTGCAAATGCATTGCACAACCTTATACCAGTTACAATTGGTAACATTGTCGGAGGAGCATTCTTTGTTGGTGCACTTAACTTATATATTTATCCTAAGAAAAAAGGAAAAGCGAAAGATCCTGCTTTACATGTAGCTGCATCAAGTTCAATTGCAAAGTAATGCTGATTTTGTTTGAAACACAACTAGTAAAACTGTCGAAAAACATTATTTAGCATGTTTTTCGACAGCTGCTATCCTATATGACTCATGCTTAATGAAAAAATTAATCCTACACACGCAACAAATCCTACGGTAGGTCCTCCTTTCTCAAATGCTTCAGGCAGCATAGTGGAGCAAACCATCGCAATTAATCCACCAGCCCCAAATGACTGTATGCTAGAGAGCATAGTAGGGGATGCATTTTCTAAAAATAAATACCCTACTGAGCTACTAATAGCTGAAATGATAATTACACTGCTCCAAAGTGTTAGAATTTTTTTGTTTGAATATTGATCTTTTTTAAACCCTACTGTTGAAGATAAAGATTCTGGAAAGTTACTGATGAAAATCGCAATTAAAAAAAGAAAATCTACTTTATGTGCATATAACAAGCTAAGACCGATAATCATGGATTCTGGAATAGCATCCATTAATGTACCAACAAAGATCGCTAAACCAGAATGCCCTTCCGGATTTTTATGTGATCTTTTCCGATTAGAACCGCCTTTTTGATAAAGAAAAATTTCAATGATGGTAAATAAACAGGCTCCTACTAAAAATGCGATAGCAGTAGTAAACATTCCACTTTTATGTACAGATTCTATTAAAAGCTCAAAGGAAGAGGCACCTATTAAAATTCCTGTTCCCAAAGCCATAAAATAGGCTATAATTCTTTTTGGAATGGAAAGAAATAATCCTGTGACAGAACCTGCAAGTAATGAAAAGCTTGCAATTGCTCCCCACATTGCTGCTTCTAGCATATTAAAAAACTCCTTTTCCCTTAAATGTTTTGAAACCCGCTACTTAAGAAATTACACTAAATTATTTGCATTTTTTTTGAGGAATATGCACACTTCTCTTTTTTAACTAACCTTTTCAAGTAACAAATATGCAACTTACAAGTGGAATTTTTTCATTTAATATATTTTCATTAAATATTGATGAAAATCCGCACCCTCATCAAGATAGCTGTCCATACTTTTTTTAGACTTGTACATAGGATATTAGGGATTAAGGTTGGAGGTGTGATAAATGTCTGGTAATAATTTTTATCATCAATGTTCTAAAGGTGTTGGAAGATGTGTTCGTATTCGTACTCATAGTGGAGAGGTTCATACTGGAATAATCGAAAGAGTTACTCCAAATAAAGTCTATGTTAGACCAATTGGGGGAAACCGTAGAAGTTATGGTGGTTTTGGATATGGGTATAGACGTGGTTATCGACCTGGCTGGGGTTGGGGTTGGGGCTGGGGTGCAGCAGCAATAGGAGTTTCGTTAGGATTAATTGCTGCATTGGCCTTTATTCCTTTCTTTTGATAAAACAAGCAGAAAGATTCCTTTAAGGAAGGAATCTTCCTACATAATAAAAACTAATTTTATCTTTTTTTGCAAGCGCCCAAACAGGACAATCTCTAGACTCATATGATGCTTATGTGTATGAGGGAGGTGGAATAAATGAGTGGTGGTCCAGCAGCTGGTTTTGGTGGAGGATTTGCTCTACTAGTAGTGCTATTCATTTTATTAATAATTGTAGGTTCTAGTTATGTTGGTTTTGCATATTAAGTAAGATTGAAAAAGGAGTGTTTTATAAATGAGTTACGGTTATGGTGGATATGGTTATAATTCTTGTGGATGCGGTTATGCTGCACCTGCAGCGGCTCCAGTAGCATCTTGTGGTGGTTTCGGTAATGGATTTGTATTAATCGTTGTATTATTCATTCTATTAATCATCGTTGGAGCTGCTTGGCTATAAGATAGAAAATATTAACTTTCTTTAGATTTTAAAAGCTAAATTAACGGTATAAATGGCAGCCTGAGTTTGGGAATCGAAGATATTCAGGCTGCCTATTAACAAAAACATCCATTTTCTTAAGAGGCATGTTTTTGTAAGTAACGCTGACCAAGCACTTGAATCCCTATTCATTCATTCAAAATTTGATCGATTAATGGTACAATGTCTTAAAGTAATGATCGGAAAAAGTGGGGAACTATATATGATGATGAACAAAGCCCGTAGTATTTTAAAAGAATACTTTGGATATGAAGATTTTAGAAAAGGACAGGCTGAAATTATTCAGCTTTTATTAAATAAGGAGAATGTTGTAGGGATAATGCCAACTGGTGGAGGAAAATCCATTTGTTATCAAGTACCTGCAATGCTTTTCCCAGGATTAACGGTTGTTATTTCACCATTGATTTCATTAATGAAGGATCAAGTAGATGCATTAACCGAAGTGGGTATTCCAGCTACTTTCATCAATAGTACGTTACATAATGAAGAAGTGCAGGAAAGAGTTTTTGATATCAAAAATGGACATTATAAATTACTTTATATTGCACCGGAACGACTAGAAGCAGATTATTTTATGGATATTTTGAAGGAAGTTACCATTTCATTTATTGCAGTGGATGAAGCTCATTGTATTTCACAATGGGGTCATGATTTTCGACCAAGCTATGCAAAAATTGGCTACATGATCAATAAATTACCTGAAATTCCACTTGTTGCAGCGTTAACAGCGACGGCAACCCCTAAAGTTCATGAGGATATATGCCAATTATTAAATATACCTTGGGAAAATACTGTTAAGACAGGATTTGCTCGTGATAATCTATCCTTTTCTATCATAAAAGGTCAGGACAAAGGAAAATTTCTTGAATCCTTTCTAAAGAAAAATAAAGAGGAGTCAGGCATTATTTATGCAGCAACAAGACAAGAGGTAGAAAAGCTCTATGATCGCCTATCGAAAAAGGGATATTCTGTTTCGAAATATCATGGAGGGATGAGTGATTTTCAAAGGGAAGCTGAGCAGCAAGCATTTATAAAAGATGATATATCGATTATGATTGCGACAAATGCTTTTGGTATGGGAATTGATAAAAGTAATATTAGATATGTTATTCATTATCAGCTTCCAAAAAACATGGAGGGCTATTATCAAGAAGCGGGAAGAGCAGGGCGTGACGGATTGCCGAGTAAGTGCATATTGTTATATTCTGCACAGGATATTCGCATTCAGCGATTCTTAATTGATCAGACGATACCTGATCCGGATAAACAAAAGCAAGACATTGATAAACTACAATCTATGATTAATTTTTGTCATACGGAAGATTGCTTGCAAGAATATATTTTACATTATTTTGGGGAAGAACATACGGAAAAGTGTGGCCAATGCTCCAACTGTACGGATGAACGAAATGTAATTGATGTAACAGTCGATGCTCAGAAGGTACTGTCTTGCATGATTAGAATGGGAGAGCGATTTGGAAAAACGATGATTGCTCAAGTATTGACTGGTTCCAAAAACAAGAAATTAATGGATTTTCATTTAGATCGTATTAAAACCTATGGCCTGATGAAAGAGCAATCAGCAAAGGAAATTAGTGATTTTATTGAATTTTTAATTTCTGAACAATATATTGATGTAAGTTCTGGTGCGATGCCAATATTAAAAGTTTCCAAAAAGGGAAAAGAAGTTCTTCTCGGTAAATTAGCAGTCGAACGAAAAGAACAAGTCGTGACGGTGAAAGTATCTGAAAATAACGCTTTATTCGAGTATCTGAGACGTATTAGAAAACAGCTGGCAGAAGCAGAAAATGTTCCTCCTTTTGTTGTTTTTTCCGATCAAACGTTAAGAAATATCTCCATTACAATGCCTGTAACACAGGATGAGTTTAGCGAAATAAAAGGAATTGGTGATCATAAACTGCAAAAATATGGAGATATCATGATAGAACATATCATCAAGTTCAAAAACGACTATCCTGATTTCTCTAATGCAGCAAAACGCGATAATACAGTGTCAACGAAAAGGGAAAAACAAACAAAAAAAAGCGTGGAAAACTCCCATTTAGTAACGTTAGATTTATGGAAAAGTGGATTATCATTAAAGGAAATTGCGAAAGAAAGAGAATTAAATCTGCAAACAGTAGAAAATCATTTACTACGATGTGGAGAAGAAGAGCTGGAGGTTGATTGGACTCAATTTCTTAAGCCAGAAGATCAAATGAAGATTGTAGATGTTATTCGAAAAATAGGCATGGAAAAACTAAAACCGATTAAAGAAGAACTCCCAGAAGAGATTAGCTATTTTATGATTAAAGTTGCCATAATGCTAGAAAATCGAAAGCGAAAGATTTTACATTAATTGAAAAAAGTCGATGACAGATTCACTATTTGTCATCGACTTTTTTTATTATAGGTTGCTTAGTAAAGTTTCTTTTATTTTTTGAAAACCTGCCTGTAATTGCTGAATGGAAGGGAAAGTAGCTTGTGCTAGTACTTCATTTCCACCGCCTTTCCCTTCGAATTCTTGGATGGTTTCCCGAAGGAGCTTCCCGCAATGAAGGGAATAGTCACCATTATGCTGTAGGAGTAGTTTTTTGTCTATTTCAGAGCTAAATAGAATAATATGGCTAGATTTTTGAAGTAAATATTTAGCTAGTGTAGATAAGTCTTTCATTGTTTTCTCTTCAAACTGAAGGAAGATAATTTTTTCGTTATGGTCTGCAAGGATTTGCTCTGCATGAAACGCATTATTCTCTGCTTTAAGTGATTCTAATTCTCGGTTCACAGCTTTTTTCTCTAATTCTAGCTTGTTGATACGATCATGAAGTTGCTGTTTGTTCGTTTTAAAATGATTGCTTAAACCGTCTAGTATCGATTGTGAAGTTTGATAGTCATAAATGGCTCTCCATCCACTGAGGAAGAACACTCTCGTCTGCCCACGATGTTTTTCCGTCTTTATTATTTTAAAGCTGCTTAATTCACCTGTTCTTTGTACATGTGTTCCAGCACATGCAGAAAAATCAATTCCATCAATTTCAACGATTCGTATAGCCCCTGTTACTTTTGGAAGTTTTCTTAATGGGAATTTGTTCACTTCTTCATGTGTAGTAAAATACGTTTTGATTTCTAAATTGGTCATAATATATGTATTACAAATATGTTCAATCTTATCGATTTGCTCTGTAGTTAATTCGGATGTATCCACATCAATCGTAGTGTAATCCTTTCCTAAATGAAAGCTCACTGTCGGAATACTGTATTGTTCCTCTAACACAGCAGATATAAGATGCTGAGCCGTATGCTGTTGCATATGATCAAATCTTCTATTCCAATTTAATTCACATTCCACATGCTTGCTTTTTGGTTTTCTTTCAACGCGGTGATAAATTTTATTGCCTTTAATCTGTACATCTAATACATCAATCCCATCTATTGTACCAGTGTCTGCGGGCTGTCCTCCTCCTTCTGGATAAAAGGCAGTTTCTTGTAAAGTCACATAGATTTTATTATCTGTTTCGATAATATCTTCTATATTGGTAGACCATTTTGTTTCATATGGTGTGGAATAATATAATTTTGTAGACATTTGCGACTCCTTTTACAATCATTTCCCTACATTTTATCATAGTTTTTAGCTTTAAAAATAGAGTTGATAGAAATTTGTACTTCATAGTGTTAGGGGCAATATTATTTTTATTTGTGAATAATGAAGAAAGGGGAGAGTTTGGCTAATAAACTCAAATTTTGGCTAATTATAACAAGCTTTGGGTGATATATTTAGATTTTGGTTAATAAGCAAGCTGGATTGGCTCATTTATTCATACTTCAGCTGTCTAGTATAATAAAAGTTTTACTAATAGTTATCTGAGAACTTGCTTTAACCAATAAGATTGGTAATAACCATAAATAAGTGCTATTAATACAAGAAAAAACCCTCCTATTACATAAATATTGGATGCACTGGCAATAATAAAGAAAAAAGGGGGCATTCACATGTTTTTTAATCGGAAAGGTGCAGAAGAAAAACCAGAAGAAGTCTTGATGAGTATGGAAGTATACGCATGTAATTCATGCAATGGCTGGATGAGAAAGGATTTTGCTACAGATGATCTACTTTGTCCATTGTGTGGCGATCAAACATCGGTGGAAATGAGAGAACTTCCCCAAATCAGTAATTAATCTCTAAAAATTTCGCTTGATGTACCTTGCAATCAGTGTGGGGAATTCTCCGCTGATTGCATTTTTTTAACCCCATAGTTTCTAATCAAAGACCTATACTAGATTTCTTAATTCTTACTCCCTCGTTACTAATCTGACCTTCATCAATCATGTAGCCTATTACTTAATGGATAACTTTGGCCGTTATTGTGACTAATTTGTGAATGATTTGCAGAAAAATACTTTCTTATCTGCTTTATTTGATTTACAATCAAATAGAATACAATCCTGAAGTAGCCTTTGTTCATACTTTAGGGGTGTATTATTTTTTGGTATAGATTAGGAGGATTTTTGTTGTATAACTCCATATTGATTTTTATTAGCATCCTAATCGTCTATATGGCTTGCTATTCTTCCTTTGACTTATTTCAACTAGTGAAAAATGGGGAGAAAAATAGTAGATTTTTATTTTTAGCAAGCACGTTTACGATGGGGTTTGGATTTTGGATATTAAGTTTTATTGACATGATGATTACGAACGTTTATGCTACCGCAAACTATAATATCCCTATTACTATCTTATCGATGGTAGTCGGTATTTGTTATAGTGGAATGGCATTTTATGCGTTATTAGATAAGGAGAAAAAGAAAAGAAGAATCTACGTATCTGCATTCTTTTTAAGCTTATCTATAATATCGGTTTCCATTATTGGCTTTTATTCAATTGGCAGTAAAGTGTATTATCAAATTCCACAATTACTAGTAAGTTTTATTTTGTTGTATTTTGGATTTTTTATTTCGATTTGGCTTTCTTTTTACCCAGTTCATGTTCCTGCCTACTTAAAAAAATGGATACGGGCAATATGCAGCTTATTAATGACAGCTTGTTGTTTAATCAGCCACTTTATCTTGTTAACCAATATTAGTGCGCCAGAAGTTGCCATTGCAAAAGATTCCTATGAAAGCAGTTTTATCATATACATAGTATTATTTGTATCTGTGTTAGTTTTAGGAGGATTAATCGGAACCAGTACATTGATTGGTGAACGGACAGAGGTAGGGGCAATTAATGTACGAGATATGCAGCATGCACTGGATGAATCGGCAATTGTAGCATTTACTGATAATAACGGCATTATTACATATGTAAACGATAAATTTATCGAAGTATCGAAATTTAGCCGCGAAGAATTGCTTGGTCAAAACCATCGCATTGTCAATTCAGGTCAACATTCCCCTGAATTTTTCCGTGAATTATGGAAAACAATCAAGCAAGGTCAAATCTGGAAAGGGGAAATTCTAAATAAGGCAAAGGACGGTACCCTTTACTGGGTGGATACGGTTATCGTTCCTTTTTTAAATAAAGAGGGAGCCCCTTATCAATATGTTGCCATTCGACGGGATATAACAGAGCAAAAGAAGGTTCAGCACCAATTGGAAGAGTCTGTTCGTGAAGTAAGTGATATTACTTATGCTTTAGAGCAATCGAGCATTATCGCTTTTACGGACAAAAGAGGGATTATTACAAATGTCAATTCAAAATTCTGTGAGATATCTGGCTATAGCAGACAGGAATTGATTGGAAAAACACACCGTATCGTAAATTCAGGTTACCATTCTAAAGAGTTTTTCCGAAATGTTTGGCAAACAATTGCTAAGGGGAATATCTGGAAAGGGGAAATTCGAAATAAAAGAAAAGATGGTTCCTATTATTGGGTAGATACTACCATTGTCCCTTTTTTAGATAAAAATAATAAACCTTATCAATATTTAGCGATTAGAAATGATATTACGGAAAAGAAGAGAACGGAAGATGTTCTTCACCGACAAGATAAATTAGCAGCTGTCGGTCAATTAGCAGCTGGAGTTGCTCATGAAATTAGAAATCCACTAACATCTATTAAAGGCTATGCTGAGTTTTTAAGCATGGATGAAAGGGAAATGGATAGACAAGAATACTTTGATATTATTTTAGATGAGATCGAAAGAGTGAACTCGATCGTGGAAGAGTTTATGCTTTTATCGAAGCCAACTGTTTCTGTTTTAGAAAAGAAGCCAATACGGCCGATCATGGATAATGTCGCTTCTATTTTAGATTATCAACTTCGGAAAAATAAAATTCAATTACATCGCTCCTATGAAAATCCAAATCTTTTTGTAGAATGTGATGAGAATAAATTAAAACAGGTTTTCTTGAATTTTATTAAAAACGCTGTAGAAGCAATGCCAAACGGTGGTTCCATTGATATAACCGTAAAAAAAGAGAATGAGAACATCAGCATTATCATTAAAGATAGCGGGATTGGTATGTCAAAAGAACAATTAAAGAAATTGGGCGAGCCATTTTTCACGACCAAAAAAGACGGAAACGGGCTAGGCTTAATGGTAAGCTTTAAAATCATTGAAAATCTAAATGGCAAAGTATATATAGAAAGCGACCCTGGAAAAGGAACAAGCTTCCATATCACTTTACCAGCAGTGGATTAAGCTAATTAAGAAAAAATAGTGGTTTGAAGAGGCGTCTGATTAACTCCTACACGAAAGCAAGAGTCAATCAGACGAAGCGCCACGGTGCTCGCTCCAGTGACTGGTAAAGTAAGCCTTGAAAGCCCAAAGCATTATCCAAATATATATTATATTAAAACAGGGGTTGGTTCATTCATTATTCTGACGATTTGTATTGTGATTGTTAATTGATTGTCATATAAGTAATCGAATTAACAACTCCCTGTTCTTTTTTTTGAGCTTTTTCATGTTAAGATTATACCGTTAGCTTAACTGGAGCTATTCGAGGAGGTATAAAAATGAAAAAGATCTTTTCTATTCTAACTTGTGCATCATTACTTACAACAGCTACTCCGTTTGTAGGTGCGGAAGAAATCAAAGTAGAAAAAGGAGATACCCTTTGGTCCATTTCCCAGAAGAAAAATGTTAGTGTAACGGATATAAAAAAATGGAATAACTTAAAAAGTGATCTCATCAAAGTAAATGATACATTAATACTTCAAAAAGTGAAGAATTATAAAGTTAAAACAGGAGATAATCTTTGGAAGATATCTCGAAAATATAATACGACTGTTGAACAAATAAAGAGCTGGAATAAACTTAAAAGCGATACAATACATAAAGGTGACGTATTGATTGTTTCAAAAAGTAAAGTTTCAAAGGAAAGCCAAACAAAAACAGCCGCAACAACAGTAAATAATACAGTAAAGGCAAATAATACGGTAAATACTGTAAAGGCCGAAAAGACAAAAAAAACAAATTCTGATGCAAGCTCAAAAGAAATTACTGTAACAGCTACCGCATATACAGCAGATTGTAATGGTTGTTCTGGGATTACAGCTACAGGTATAAATTTAAAAGATAATCCCAATAAAAAGGTTATCTCCGTTGACCCTAACGTAATTCCACTTGGTTCTAAAGTATATGTAGAAGGGTACGGTACAGCAATTGCTGGAGATACTGGCGGCGCGATTAAAGGAAATAAAATCGATGTTCATGTCGCAACCACATCAGAAGCATTAAATTGGGGAAGAAAACAAGTATCTGTGAAAATTCTTGACTAACAAAAGAGGCTGTAACAAAACTAAATAGCCAATCTGTAAAGACGAACAATCTCTAATTTAGTTCTTAAATAAAGGCTACTTTTTCATCCTGAATATTTATGATTTTAAATATAGTCAAGTGTAAAAACTAATTCGTTCCATTGCGCTACAGACACTCCATTCGCCGGGGAGGAAGGCTGCGGGTAATAAAATCACACCAACTTTACTGAAACAGCCTTTTATAAACTAATAAAAAACCCGAACAACCATATGTCGTGTGATTGTTCGGGTTTTTCTGCGGCTGGAATACTTATGTCCCAGCCCCTATTCTCTTATTTTGCTGCAAAAGCATTAGGATTTCTTCTAAAATCAATCCGTTATTTCCCTGGGATCACCATGAATCTAACCGGAGAGTCCACCTCTAAACGCTCAGTAAGTCGTATGAATACGAAAACACATCTATATAGTATTTTATTTATTAATTGTTTCATCCTTCTCTGAATGTAGAAAGAAGCGTTGGATTGGTTGTGCGATGCTTTTAACATTATTTTCGATTTTTTCGGCTAAAAAATGAACTCTTTCAAACAGAATTTCCTTCATATGCTCTATTTGTCGACTCAGCTTATTTACATTACCATTCGTTTCTTCCATGCTTTCAAGAATCGTTTGGTGAAAAATTTCTTGGATATCTAGTTTTTCAGATATGTTATGATAGCTGGACTCTGTTTCATCCATTTTCGTTTTCATCTCAGTAGCAAGATCATTAAATTCATCCATTTTCTTTGCAATTAAGGAAATGTCCTGTTCCTGAAATGTTAATTGGTCAAATAACGCTGTGTTGCGAAGTGTTTCTTCGTTCATTATTTCTTTTTGTTCTTTTGATAGTGTTACAAGGAAATCTAATTGTTCCTCTATTTTAGATGTTTCTTCATCTAATACAGCAAGATTTGCTAATAGCTCCTTAGTTACCGAATCATTTAGCTGCAATTTGGAATCAATTGCATTGATTTGCTTAAAATACTTCTCCTGCTTTTTCATAGACTCTTCCTGAAATTTCGTTACTAAAGTGGCTAAATATTCATTTTGAAGTTTTTGAGTTAATAAGTAATCTTGTAAATAATTGTGTTGAAAGTGTGATTGGTTATTTAATGATTCTGCAGGAAGTTTTGGAAGATAAACCTTAGAGGCCGGGGCAATTTGGTCATTTATGGGCATTTTACTCCTCCTTTCATCCTTCTTTATCCTATTTAAATGAAGGTGAAAGGGTGCAGACTAAAATTGGATATAAAATAGAAGAAAATAGAAAATATCTACATCGAAGAAACATTTTGGGTCTGTAAGTACTTTCTATTTTCTTCTACTATCATTACATAAAAGGAGGAATCCCTTTACTTATTTCGGTTAATATTGATGTAATCGAGGCGATATCTTGATCGTCAATATTAAACGTTTGCCGAATCTTATTTTCTAAATCTTTACTAACTCTTCGTTTTCCGACTTCCACCAAGGCAATTAGTGCAAAGCTACAATTTAAAACACGGGCAAAGTCTCTTTGTGTCATTTCATAATTTTTTCTGATAAATTTAATGATTTCTTTATTCATAGTCCACCTCATTTAATTAAATAAAAAGAATAAATAAGAAAGACGAAAAGAAGAATATATTAATGCAAGATACGTGCATTATAGATGATAATGATGAAAATGTAAATATATTAAGCTAGTAAAATAGATCGGTTATAAAGAAAGGCGAGTAAAAACATATTAATTATGAACAATTTAGAAAATTTGTTCAAATTGACTAAATTGATTTGTTTTTATTATATAATTAATCCAATGACATATAAAAATATAGCAATTAATATGATGTAATAACATGATATGTGATAAAAAGTAACAACGAGTTAAAAAAACTTATTATTGGAGGAATGTCGATGTCTTCCGATCATTATACTGTTATTGATTCTGTCATTAATCAGCAGAATCAAGGTTATTTGGCTACAATCGTAAAGGTAGAAGGTTCAGCCTATCGTAAAGAAGGCACAATGATGTTTATTTCTGATAAAGGAATGGAAAAAGGCTTACTAAGTGGTGGCTGTGTCGAGCAGGATTTACTTGCAAGGATTGATATGCAGGAACATGCAGAACCATTCCTGATGGAATACGATTTACGTTCTGAAGATGATTTATCCTGGGGGCAAGGAATCGGCTGTGACGGGAATATTTATATTATGGCTGAGCCGATTACGGTTGAAACTAGACTCGTTTTTCAAAAAATACAAATCCATTTAAATAATGGCAAAGATGTAAAACTTGTTAAAAAATTTAATCAATCAAATAAACATATTGAAAATAGGATAATAGTTGATGCAGAAAATGAAAATTCGAATGAATCAACCTTTATCTCACATGCCACAAGCTTCAACAGTGAAATGGTTTCATTCACTCAATCATTCGAACCTCAGCCAAAATTAATCCTATATGGAGCAGGACCAGATGCAAAGCCTGTCGTGCATTTTGCTAGTAAAGCAGGATTTTATGTCATTTTATCTGATTGGCGACAAGCCTATTGTAAGAAAGAAAATATTCCATATGCCAAGGAATATATCATTGGCTCACCAAAGGAAGTAATGGAAGTAATAAATCCCACGGAAAATGATTACGTCATTACGATGACTCACAGCTTTATGAAGGATCAAGAAATAGTCGATTACTTCCAGACTAGAAAGACAAAGTACTTAGGCCTTCTTGGAGCCAAAAAAAGGTCTGAAAGATTATTAGCTGGAAAAAAGAAAGCTGACTGGATTCGTTATCCAGTTGGTTTGCCTATCCATTCGGAAAGTCCGGAAGAAATTGCGATTAGTATTGTGGCGGAATTAATCCAGCTGAAAAATGCGAAAAAGTCTGAAAAAAAGGTGACGCTATGATTACAGCTATCTATTTGGCTGCGGGAAAAAGCAGCAGAATGGGAGTACATAAATTATCGCTAACCCTCGGGCAGGATACCGTTGGCAATGCAGCTTTATCCGAATTATTAACCTCTCCTTATATTGATTATTCGCTAGTCATTGTTCAACCAGATGACCCTTTAGATTGGATTTCATTAGAAAATGAAAACGTACTAAGTGGAAAGAAAGGGGAAATTATTAGATGCAAGGAGGCAAATCTAGGGCAATCCTACTCTTTAAAGGCTGGATTTGCGGCTGCAGTAGAAAGAAAGTCTGATAAAATCCTTGTATGCTTAGCAGATCAGCCCTTTGTGACGGCAAATATGCTTAGCAAACTAGTAAAAGTGCCTTTACATCCACCAGAAGAATATGTGGCAAGCATGCATAATGGGGTGCTAATGCCACCAATTCTATTTCATCAAGATGTATATGAAAAAATAAAGCAATTAAAAGGGGATTGGGGAGCTAGAAAACTATTAAAAAAGGGGATTTTGCAAGGTAAAAAGATTGAATTTTCAGAAGAAACCTATTTTGTCGATATAGATACAAAAAGCGATTATGAAAAAGCGCTAGCAAGGAGGAAGCAAGATGAAAATGACCGCTGAAACGAATCCAACTTCAGTCGAGATACCTAGTAAATTATCGGCCATTCAGAATTTAAAAAATCAACATAGTAGGATTATTTCGGGTGGAACGATTCTCCAAATTAATTGGGAAGCTGGTTTAGAAAAACCGGAACATCTTATAAGCACAGAGAAATTGCCGGAATTAATAGGAATAGCAGAAGTCCAATTGGATGGAAAGTTATACTTGAAAATGGGAGCAGCTATGACCATTTCTGACTGCTTGAACAACTCATTCGTTCGAAAGAATGCTTCTATCCTTGCAGAAGCTTGTGAAAAAATAGCTGCTCCTGCCGTTCGCAACAGAGGGACGATTGGTGGCAATATTTGCAGCAAAATTGGTGATACTATACCAGCTTTATTGGTTTTAGAGGCACAGTTATCCTTTTACAACGGAGAACAAGAATATATGATTTCTTTAAGAAAGTGGCTCGCAAAACCAACTCCTCCATCTGCTGAATTATTAACAAGTATATTCATTCCAATCATACATAGACAAAACTACTCTTTCTTTAGAAAAATTGGCAGGCGAGAAAGCTTTACTGCAGCTATTATCTCTATCGCAGGGTATTTAGAGTATGAAGAAAACACTATTAAAGCAGCAAGGCTGTCAATAGGCGGAGGCGCTCATCTCCCTTGTCGACTTACTTCAGCTGAAAACGAGCTTAATAAAGCAGTTAAAGAGATTGATTGGTCATGCTTATATAAAGAGATTCAAGATGATTTTTCATCCTATACCGATCCCTTTGTAACAGCAGAATATCGTAAAAAAGTTGCTGCAAACCTGTTTGTTTCAAGGGTAAAAGATTTTCTTAAGGAACAAAGAAAGGAGTAATTTTATGGTTCTTGATATAACTAGCGCAGGCACCAGATGGAAAATACGAAGAGACGGCGAACCTAAAGTAACAGGGAAACTAAAATATTTAACGGATTTGACTTTTCCGCAAATGCTTTATGGAATGGTACTTAGAAGTGAGCATTCCCATGCAAAAATTGAATCAATTGATACAAGAGAAGCTGAATTACTTCCTGGCGTTGCTGCTGTTGTTACACATAAGGATGTCCAAGGATTAAATGGCTTTGGAATTGTCATACAGGACCAACCAGTCCTATGTGAGGATAGAGTGAGGTATGTTGGTGATGCTATCGCTGCGGTAGCCGCTGAAACAAAAGAAATTGCACAAAAAGCAATCTCCTTAATTAAAGTCGAGTACAGTCCATTACAAACGGTCACAGATCCGGAAGTTGCTTTAACGGAATCTTCCATCAAGTTACATAAAGATGGCAATCTCCTTCACCAGGCTGCTTTTAGGAAGGGAGAAACGAAGATAGAGGACATCTTTAACGACTGTGCGATCATTGTAGAAGAAACATATCATACACCAAGGCAAATGCATGCATATATGGAAACAGAAGGAGGGGTAGCAGTTCCCGATGACAATGGCGGAATTACTGTATATGCTCCAACACAGCACGGCTTTAAAGATCAATTACAGCTATCTAGAATTCTAGGGATTGCTCCTGAAAAAATCCGCATTATTTCAAGTCCGATTGGAGGATCATTTGGAGGGAAGGATGAACTGAACATTCAGCCGTATATTAGTATCTTAGCATTAATAACAAGGCGACCAGTAAAGATTCATCAATCGAGAAGAACTTCTATTAAAGCTGGCTTAAAAAGACATCCAATGAAAATTCATATGAAGACAGGAACCGATAAAGCAGGAAAACTACTTGCACATCAAGTGAAAATCATTGCGGATACGGGGGCTTATGCTACATTAGGTCCTGCTGTTTTAGACTTTGCAGTAGAGCATAGCGCTGGCCCGTACCGTATCGAGAATATGGATGTAAAGGGTTATTCTGTTTATACAAACAACGGTGTGGCAGGTGAATTTAGAGGGTTTGGTGGAAATCAAATCACCTTTGCTCTAGAAACACAGATAGAGCGTATTGCGGAAAAAATTGGAATATCCTCAACGGAATTGCGCTTGAAAAACTTGCGGCAAACAGATGATCTCGGACCAGTTGAACAGCCGATTGTTCCTACAGACGGAGCATATGCTGTTCTTACAGAAATCGTAAAATCTCCTATCCTTCAAAAGAATGGAGATGTGAATTCTCCGAGTGATTGGAAGCTTAAAGGGAAGGGATACAGTATTACAATGCATGGCGGAGGACTTGGCTACGGAAGACCTGATCCATCTGGTGCATGCATATCCCTAAATAAAGAAGGGAAATTAGAGGTTTCCTTTGGTTTTGAGGAATGTGGGCAAGGATTGATTCCAACGATTGATATGATTATGACAGAAACGTTTAACTGTAACACAAATGATGTAGAAATAATTATTGGAGATACCGCAAAAGTGCCCCATTCCGGATCATCGACAGCATCTAGAGCGACAAATATGGTGTGGTTAGGTATAAATAAATTAAAAACTCCTTTTATAGAAAAAATACTTGCTGCTGTTGTAAAACAAACAAATGCACCGATTGAGAATCTTTCCCTTGGCAAAAGAGGAATTTGGCTGAACGAAGAAGAGAAGGAAGCCCAGCTTTTGCTAACCTATAAAGAATTGGCAACATCTCTCAAAGAACTTCCATCTGTTACTACTAGCTATCATTTTCCAACTACTCCCCATTCCATTGATGGAGGACATTTTTTATACACTTTTGCAGGTGTAGCAGCAGAAGTAGAAGTAGAAGTTTTAACAGGGAGAGTAACGGTAACGAAAATGGACCATGTCATTTCAGCAGGACCGGTTGTAAATCCGATGGGCTATTTAGGCCAGATTGAAGGTGGAGCTAATATGGGATTAGGCTTTACGCTTATGGAAGATGCTGTTATGGAAAATGGCCGGTATATGACAGAAAACCTTGATACTTATTTGATTCCGACTATATTAGATATCCCAAAAGAAACCAATGTTTTTGCGATGGAAAACTTAGTAAGTGGTGACATATATGGACCAAGAGGAGTAGGAGAAATTGGCACCGTTGCAGTTGCGCCAGCGATTGTTTCTGCCATCCATGATGCTGCTGGAATTTGGCTGAATAAGCTTCCTGTTCAATCAGATATGATATTGAAAGCAATAGAACATAGAATTTTAATCGGGTAGGAGGGATGTAATGGAGAGCAAGAAAATAATAGAAAAAACAACACGCTTTAAAGTCAACGGAAAACAACAAGAATTAACACTTTCTCAAACTTCTCGCCTTGTCGATATTGTTCGAGATTCTTTATCACTTACAGGAACGAAAATCGCTTGTGAGGTAGGAAGATGTGGAGCGTGTTCTGTCATTATGAATGGGAAATTGGTTAACTCCTGTTTAATAATGGCTTATCAAATCGAAGATGCGGAGATTATTACGATCGAAAGCTTATCAGAAGAGATGCTTCATCCAATCCAAGAGGCATTTTTGCAGGCGGGAGCACTTCAATGTGGATATTGTACACCAGGTATGGTCATAGCCTTAAAAGCCTTGCTTGATGAGAAGGATCAACCAACAAAAGAAGAAGTGTTGACAGCATTATCTGGAAATCTTTGTCGGTGCACTGGGTATGAAGGGATATTGCGAGCAGTCGACCTTTTAATACAAAAAGATTAATCAAGCGAAAATGGAAGGAATGAGCATATGTATTCGATAGAAGAAATTAATGAAATGAATCGGCAGGAGTTTATAGAAAAAATCGGCTGGATATTTGAGCATAGTCCTTGGATTGCCAATAAGACTTGGGATTATCATCCCTTTCCCAGTCTACAAGTGCTCTACCAATTGATGGTACAGGCAGTAACAGAGGCTCCTATCGGAGATCAATTGGACTTAATTCGAGCACATCCTGATTTAGGAGGCAAGCTGAAAATGACGGATTCGTCTGTAAAAGAGCAAAAAGGGGCAGGACTTGACGCACTCTCAGTGAAAGAATATCAGGAATTTGCAGCATTAAATAAAGCATATTCCGAAAAATTCGGCTTTCCATTTATATTAGCAGTAAAGGGACATACAAAGGAAAGCATTTATAAAGCGATGAAGGAAAGATTAAACCATTCAAAAGAGCTAGAATTTCAAACTGCCTTAACACAAATATTTTCAATATCAAAATTCCGATTAGACGATATTGTCAAACTAGAAACAAAAGGACAAGGTGCATAGCATGAAAACAGGAATTACAACCCATGTATTGGATTTAACGAAGGGAAAACCAGGAGCTTCAATAAAAGTGGAATTATGGAAATTAACAGATTCAGCTAGAAGCTTTATAGCAAAGGGAGTAACGAATGAGGATGGCAGAGTAGATACCATATTATTAGAGAATGTGGACAACGGAGAATATGAATTGGTATTTTTTGTAAAAGAATATTTTCAAAGATTAGAAGTGGAAAACAACTTTTTAACTACGATCCCTATTCGTTTTTATACAGTCGAAACACAAAGGCATTATCACATTCCTTTATTATTATCTGGTTGGGGATATCAGACCTATCGAGGGAGTTGAAGCATTTGAGTGAATTTGATTTAGTAATCAAAAATGGAATAATTGTAAGTGAGGAAAAATTATCAAAAGCAGACGTAAGTATAAAAGATGGGAAAATCGTAGAAATAGGGTTACATATCAAGGAAAATCAAGCAAGACAAATCATTGATGCAGATGGCTTATATTTGTTTCCAGGTATTATTGATTCCCATGTGCACTTCAATGAGCCAGGAAGAAGTGAGTGGGAAGGATTGGAAACTGGAAGTAAAAGTTTAGCTGCAGGCGGTGCTACGTTATTCTTTGATATGCCGTTAAATAGTCATCCGCCTACAACGTCAGAACAAGCTTTTTATCAAAAAGATAGAATAGCCAAAGAGAAATCAATTATTGATTATCGCTTATGGGGCGGAGTTGTGCCTGGAAATATAGACGAATTAGAAAAGCTGATGCAATGTGGAGTAATTGGTTTTAAAGCATTTATGTCTAATAGTGGAATCGATGATTTTCAAAGTGCAGATGATCGAACTCTTTTACAGGCCATGAAAAAAATAGCAGAACTACATAGCATTTTAGCTGTCCATGCTGAAAGTGATACGATTACAGAGTTTTTGGCTAATGAGATTAATAGTCAAAGGGACGATATAGCAATAGCTTTTTCGAATGCTAGACCGATTTTTTCAGAAATAGAAGCAGTCCAACGCATCATCGCCTATGCAGAGGCAACAAAATGCAAGGTGCATATCGTTCATATCAGCAGCTCAGACGTACTAGAGCCGATTTTAGCAGCAAAGCGAAGAGGGCTTGATATAAGTGTGGAAACCTGTCCGCACTACTTATCTTTAACAATTGATGACTTAGAGAAGCTCGGAGCAGTTGCAAAATGTGCACCACCATTACGTTCAAAGCAGGAAGTGGATAATCTTTGGGAGGCAATAAGAAAGGGGGAAATTGATGTAATCGGGTCTGACCATTCCCCATCTTTGCCCTCAATGAAAAAGGGAAATCTACTCGAGAGCTGGGGAGGTATTTCAGGATGTCAGACAACTCTATCTGTGTTACTAGAAGAAGGCTATTGGCAAAGAGGAATTCCGTTAGAAACCATTTCGAAAATTACAAGCACTAATCCCGCAAAAAGATTTGGCCTCTATCCACATAAAGGGAGCATTTTGAAAGGAAATGATGCCGATATAGCGATAGTTGACGTAAAGGAAAAGTTTATCCTAAAAAAGGAAGATTTATTTTACAAAAATAAAATTAGTCCTTATATCGGAAAGACATATAGAGGCAGAGTAAAAGCAACCATAAGTCGCGGAGAAGTAATTTATTCTAATTAGTCTGATAGTGAGACAATTACCACTTAATTATGTTTGCTTTTAACTCAATCACGTAAACTAAAGCTCGTCTAAATTACTTTATTCAGAGAATAAAACAGTTTGATAAAATCAAATGCACACTAAAAATTTAATAAGTGTAAAATGGAAAAAGCATTGGAAATGTTCCAGTGCTTTTTTGTAATTTCCATAAAGAGAATGGATTAAATACACGAATATAGCGATTTCATCGTTATATAAAATACGAATTATTTATACTATTGAACTATGATTGTTCGGAATTTAAGAAAAAAACCCTTGAATAGGCGATGAATTTACGTTATTATGCAGAATAAAGGAATAATTATTTTGTTTAGGGGGATTGGCATCGTGGTAGGAGCACCAAATACTTCACAAGCAAGAAAAATCATGTTATTAGGTTCTGGGGAATTAGGGAAAGAGGTAATCATTGAAGCACAGCGTTTAGGAGTGGAAACCATTGCTGTTGATCGTTATGGCAACGCGCCAGCGAGTCAAGTTGCACATCGCTCATATACAGTAGATATGCTGGATGGTGAGCAATTAAAACAGCTTATTGAAAAAGAAAAGCCTGATTACATTGTGCCTGAAATTGAGGCCATTGCGACTAGTACTCTACTAGATTTAGAAAATGAGGGCTTTACGGTAGTTCCGACCGCAAATGCTACTTATTTAACAATGGATCGTGAAGGAATTAGAAGATTGGCTAGCGAAACGCTAAAATTACCGACAGCAAAGTATGCCTTCGCAAATAACATTGAAGAATTGGAAGAAGCAGTACATAAGATTGGCTTTCCTTGCGTAATTAAGCCAGTCATGAGCTCCTCAGGTAAAGGTCAAAGCATTTGCCGCAGTGCAGAAGATATCGAATCCTCGTGGAAAGAAGCGGTAGATGGCGGAAGAGGAAAGAAAACACGCGTCATTGTTGAGGAATTTATTGCATTTGATTCTGAAATAACTCTTTTGACAGTCCGTTCTGTTAGCGGTACAACCTACTGCCCTCCGATTGGTCACACACAAAAGGATGGGGATTATGTTGAATCATGGCAGCCTCATTTTATGTCAGCTGACCAACTAGCAGAGGCAGAGGAAATAGCAAAGAAAATAACAGATAGCCTCGGTGGTTATGGACTATTTGGGGTTGAATTATTTTTAACAGCAAATGGAGTATATTTCAGTGAAGTTTCACCAAGGCCTCATGATACAGGGATGGTTACCATGATTACTCAAGACCTATCCGAATTTGCTTTACACGTGAGAGCTATTCTTGGTTATCCCATTACTGGTGTGAGATTATATGCACCTGGTGCAAGCAAGACTTTAAAAGCAACAAAGGAAAGTGAAACATACTTGATAACTGGTTTGAAAGAAGCATTATCAGTTGAAAATACACAGGTTCGTGTGTTTGGTAAGCCGAGAACAACTATTGGAAGAAGAATGGCAGTAGTATTGCATACGAATGAAACGGTTGAATTAGCGTTAGATGGGGTAAGAAAGGCAGCAGAACCGCTTGCTATTTCTTATCATGAATAAAGCTATAATTTATTAATAGTTAAGATCGGCAAATAACATATTAGGGGTATGGCATATATGAAAACAAAAAATCGTTGGTTAATTGCATTATCTGCAGTTGGTATTCATATTTCAATCGGATCTGTATATGCTTGGAGTGTTTTTACAAAGCCGCTTGAAGCTCAGTTTAACTGGAGTTTAACAAGTATTTCATGGACGTTTAGTATCGCTATCTTATTTTTAGGCTTATCAGCAGCTTTTCTTGGTCATTTTGTAGAAAAATATGGTCCTCGTGCTGCCGGCAGACTTTCCGCCTTCATGTTTGGTTTTGGGATGGCTGGCGCTGGTTTTGCAACAAGCATTGAATCTTTACCATTACTCTATATAACTTACGGTATGTTTGGAGGAATAGGTTTAGGTGTTGGCTATATTACTCCTGTATCGACATTGGTTAAATGGTTTCCAGATCGTAGAGGTTTAGCAACAGGCTTAGCTATAATGGGATTTGGCTTTGCTTCGATGATAAGTAGTCCAGTTATGAATCATTTGATTAATACGGTTGGTATATCTAATACGTTTTATATTCTTGCAGCAGTATATTTTGTTGTTATTCTTTGTTCCGCACAATATTTAGAAGCACCACCTAGAGGATATATGCCAAAAGGGTTTAAACAATCGGTGGAAGCTGGTCACATGAAGGTAGATTTGTCTCAGTTAACAGCAAATGAAGCAGTAAAAACGAAACGGTTTTGGGCATTATGGATTATGCTATTTATCAATATTACATGTGGGATTGCTATTCTCGCAGTTGCCTCTCCAATGGGACAAGAGTTAGCAGGAATGTCTGTAGCAGGAGCTGCAACACTTGTTGGTATTATGGGCGTATTCAATGGTGCTGGAAGAATTGCTTGGGCTGCTATTTCTGATTATATTGGAAGACCAAATGTATACACATTATTTTTTGCTATCCAGGTAGTAGCATTCTTTGCGCTTCCTCATTTGCATCATTACATTGCTTTTTCTATCATTATATTTATTATTATGTCCTGTTACGGTGGAGGATTTGCTTCCATACCAGCCTATATTGGCGATTTATTTGGCACAAAACAACTAGGCGCTATTCATGGTTACATTCTTACGGCTTGGTCAGCTGCCGGTGTTGCTGGTCCTAGCATTGTATCATGGATTCGTGATACGACAGGTAGCTATCAAGGAACGCTACTTGTATTCTCCTGTCTGTTTATTGTATCACTGGCAGTGTCACTGTTAATTCGCCTAGATATTCGCAGATTGAAAGAAATAAATAAAACAATAACAGAAAGCAATAGCTTTTAAATAGAACTTTTTAAAAAGGATTGGATTTGTTTGATAAGATAATTTTCTTGTCACGCATCCAATCCTTTTTTTCTAAACTAACCCTTTAAAAGCAATCCGAATAGTAGTATAGTAGGTTCATTAGTAGTTGTAACTTAATAGTTAGGGGAAATTAGAGAATGGAAAATTTTAATACCCAATTTTTGTATTCGGTTATTATCATTGCAATCGGCTATTTCTTTAAACAGAAAAATATTATTAAAGAAAAGGATGGAGAAGGCTTAGCTCGGATAATCTTTAATATCACTTTACCTTGTTTGATTATCTCTACATTACATAATGTGATTATTGAGAAGTCACTGCTTTTGTTAGTTTTTCTTGGTCTATTTTATGGAGTAGTCATTAGCATTATAGGACTTTTTCTATTTCGAAAGGAAGAAAACAAGGAAAAAGGGATGTTAGGAATGCTCATCCCTGGATTTAATATCGGCATTTTTGCTTATCCTTTAGTTCAAGGAATTTGGGGAACGGAAGGAATTAAGTATTTCGGCATGTTTGATATTGGAAATGCCATCGTTACTTTTGGTATTAGCTATTTAATCGGTAGTTATTATTCGAAAGAAGGAACTGTACTTAGCGCCAAGCAGGTAGCAGGTCAGCTAGGTAAATCGATTCCTTTGATGACATATGTTTTTATTTTCTTCATTAATATTACAGGTATCCACTTGCCCCATCAAATAATAGATGTAACAGCTACCATTTCAAAAGCAAATATGCCACTTTCATTATTATTGCTCGGTATCTATTTGAATTTTTCGATTGAAAAAAAGCATTGGAAAGGGATTGGAAGAGTGCTTGGGATAAGGTATGGTACCGGTCTCTTGTTAGGATTTCTCGCTTTTTTTCTGTGGCCAGCTGAAGAAATGTTCCGCTACACGATATTAATCTGTTTAATCTTACCAATGGCATCCTGTGTGCTTCCATATAGTATAGAGTTTAAATATAACCAACGATTCGTCGGCACTGCTGCGAATTTATCGATTGTGATTAGCTTTTTCTTAATATGGATGATTGGTAATTTAATAATTTAGTAGAAGATAAATTGTAAATGGCTAGTTGATTAATTTCCGCGTCAGAAAACAGAAATCTAAAAACTGTGCAAAATGAGGATGGGACATAAGTATTCCAGCAGGTGATAAATGCGAACGATTATACTAAATAAAGTATAGTTGTTCGCATTTTTTTAGGGTTTAAAAAGGACGGTCACAGTAAAGTTTGTTGTTAATTCCCACAGCCTGAATACACTTCGCTTTCCGTGGGGCTCGCGCTGAGCCGCGGTCTGCTTCCGTCTGCAGGGTCTCAGGCAGCCTCGCTAATCCCACAGGGAGTCTACGTGTATTCAGGCTTCTACATTTTTCCTACTAATTGATTTTTCTTGGAAAAACAATATTTTTAGGAAATAGCCTTTAAAAATGAAGTGGAATGGAGAGGAAGACACTCGACTCCTGCGAGAAGTAGAGGAAAGTGAGTGTCTGTAGCACAATGGAACGAAATAGTTTTTACATATGACTATATTTAAAACCATAAATAGCCAATATAAGAAAGTAACCTTTATTTAAGAACTAAATTAGAGATTGTTCGTCTTTTCAGATTATCTATATAGTTTTGTACCATCCTCATTTTGTTAGGAAGTTCTCTGTATAGTATGGCTGAGCATCGTTGTTAAAGGCTACTCCGATGCCTAAGGATGCAAAATCTTTTTGAAGGATATTCTCCCGATGCCCCATTGAATTCATTAAGCCTTCATGTGCAAAAACACTGCTGTTTTGGCCATAAGCTAAATTCTCCCCTGCCATACTGTAGCGAATTCCATCGTTAAGCATCCGATCAAATGGTGATTCCCCTTCAAGATTGGTATGGCTGAAATAATTATTTTCTGCCATGTCTAAACTATGCTTGCGGGCTGTTGCCCTTACTGCTTCGTCCCATGTTAAAGGTTTCAAATTATTATTTACGCGACTTGCATTTGTTAAATCAAATAATTGATATTCAAAGCCTTCTTTGAGATTCTCTGTACCATGCACATAAAAATCTTTTCGGTTTTCTTCTAAGGAAGAACTGACGATTTGCAGGGCGGTAACAGTGTTATTTTCATGTTTATCAAAAAAAACAGTGACATAGGAATCATTGAGAGCAAACATTTCATAATCTCTATCCTCGGCCATTTTATAAAAAACCATTCCTTTTCTTAACTCGGTTAAAGGTGCTCCTAATGTTTCTAACACTTGCTCTTTCTTCGTCCCCTTTTTAATGCCGTTTGTGGAAGCAATTAAATCCTGATTTGTATATAAGGCTGCTACTTTATTATTATCGTCATAACCTACCATTACAAAGTTGTGATAATTGTTATGATAAGTATACCAGGAGATTCCGTATTCATTTGCCGTTACCCTTTGCGGTGTGCCAAGTGTCTTTTCTACTGTTTGCAGCTCATCTCCAAGGGAAATATTATAGATAGAGAAAGGGGAGTCCTTTGGGATTGCCAGTTCAGGTTTAGGGACATCTTCGGATTTTTCTTCCACATTCCAGTCAGGGAGAAAATCCTGTGCATCCTGAAAAAGAGTCTTTAGACTTTCTAACTCCCGTGTAAGTGTCTGAATAAAGGAAGTAATCGATTCTTGATTGATACTATTTTCTAGTGCCACAGAATGAGTATTTATGCCATTATTTTCGCTATCTTTAAAAAAGAAATTATATGCCGCATATATGATAAGAAGGGTGAGAACCCATTTTAATAGTTTTGTCATTTGTTTAACCTCCAGTTGTCTAACCAGTATAACCAAATAAAAGCCCCTGCATAACGAATGAAGCAAGAGAATATGGATAATCTAAAGTAAGACAGCTATTTTCTGAGATAACACAATAGAGAAACAGTGATATCTCATTTTCTCTTAAAATCTTATCTATTGTAATAGATAATAATGTTTATTATAACATGTTCTAATAATTTCACGTTGTCATAAAGAATTTCATCATATTGTCTATAAGGTGTAATCAATTTGTAAAGTAGGTTTATTATATGTAAAAGGTATAACTGCTATAATAAATATAACCGTTTCCAGCTTGGAAATTATTTTAGGCGTAATCCCTAGACAGTTTTAAGACGGTTTTAAAGGAGGCAATCATGCATTTAATTAGAACCGACATTGATGAAATTTTAAGAAACACAACTGATTTAGCGCAGGAAATATCCTCATGGAATTTAATCGATATAGAAATTGATGAACTTTTAGAAGATACAAAGCATTGGAATTAATAACCGCAGCCAAATGTACATAATGTAGATTTGGTTGTTTTTTTGTTATGCTGTTTTCATACAGCTACAGATTGATAGGTGCAATTTTTTTTGAAAAGTTACTTATCATTTCCTTAGTTACGCAAAATATTTTATAACTTTTTATCAAAATCACTTTCTCTATAGAAACTTTGCGTTATAATAAATAGAAATAATATTTATGATAAGGAGAATGGAACGTGACAGAACAAACAATCACTGTAACATTAGCAAAAGAAAAGAAACCAAAACCGGATCCTTCTACATTAGTATTTGGTAAAGTGTTTACTGACCATATGTTTATGATGGATTATTCAGTCGACAAAGGATGGCATGATGCACAAATTCTTCCATACCAACCGATTACTTTAGATCCTGCTTCTGTTATTTTCCACTACGGACAAGCAGTTTTTGAAGGATTAAAAGCTTATTTAACGAAGGAAGGCAAAGTCCTTTTATTTAGACCAGAAAAAAATATGGAGCGTTTAAATAAATCAAATGACAGACTTTGTATCCCTGAAATAGATGAAGAGTTTGCGTTAAATGCTTTAAAACAACTAATTAATATCGACAGAGAATGGATTCCGAATGGAGATGGAACATCTTTATACATAAGACCATTTATTATTTCTACTCAACCTTATTTAGGTGTAGCAGCATCAGTTAGCTATAAATTTATGATCATTTTATCCCCAGTAGGGTCGTACTATAAAGAAGGCGTTAAACCAGTAAAAATCTTCGTTGAAAATGAATATGTACGTGCAGTTGCTGGTGGGACTGGTTCTGCAAAAACAGCTGGTAACTATGCAGCAAGTTTAAAAGCACAACAAATTGCAACCGAAAAAGGCTACTCTCAAGTTCTTTGGTTAGATGGAGTAGAAAAGAAATATATTGAAGAAGTTGGCGCGATGAACGTATTCTTCAAAATTAATGGAGAAGTAGTGACACCTCAGTTAAATGGAAGCATTTTAGAAGGGGTTACAAGAAGAAGCATTATGGAGCTTCTACAACATTGGAATATTCCTATCACAGAAAGAAAAATTTCGATTGCAGAAATTTTTGAAGCACATAAAAATGGTCAATTAGAAGAAGCGTTTGGTACAGGAACAGCTGCTGTTATCTCTCCAATTGGTGAATTTTTCTGGAACGAAGAAAAAATCGTCTTAAATAATGGAGAAACAGGAGAATTGGCATCGAAATTATATAAGACTATCACAGATATCCAAAATGGAGGACAAGAAGATCCGTTTGGCTGGACTGTTGAAGTGAAATAATTCCTTTACAAGGAAAATAAAGGAGCATCTTAATGGCGAATAAAAGCCACACGCTAAATTTTGGCTGGAATTTAATAGCACATAAAGACTATAAATTATTCTCTAACCAAAATGAATATGTATTAATGGATTGGGATGGAGATGTTGTTTTGTGTGTTTCTGTTCAAGACCATGAGATAGAGGTCCTTCGTAGTAATTGGAATCTTCATTTTAAAGTGAACTTGGCTTTTAAAACGATAAAAGTTTTTAATGATCCAGAAGAGGAAGAGTGAGTAACGGAATTAGTGGATATAGGAGTAATTGCTATGTTAAAAGAGGCTGGGACATAAGCATTTCAACCAAAAACAAACACGAACTATAATGTAATTAAATTACATAAAAGTTCGTGTTTGTTTTTTAGAAAAAGGTTTAAAAACGAAGTGAAATGGAGCGGAGGACGCTCGACTCCTGCGGGAAATAGAGACGCTTTAGACCCCGCAGCGCAGCGAGGAGACTCAGCTTCCTCCCCGGCGCATCGAGAGTCTGTAGCGCAATGGAACTACTTAGTTTTTACACTTAACTATATTTAAAAACAAGATAACCATCTTGAGAAAGTAGCTTTATTTAAGAGCTAAATTAGAGATTGTTCGTCTTTAAAGATTAGTTAATTAGTTTTGTCCCAGCCTTTTTTTTTACTGAAAGATAAAATTATATCAAACAATATAATTACACTAACTTGGTAGTAACAGGGTCTAGAATAAAAGTATGGATAACTTTGGCAACACCATCGTTATTATTAGTATCTGTCACGTAATCAGCAAGTTCCTTTACATCACCAGGGGCATTTCCCATTGCAACTCCAAGGCCAGCAAATTCAATCATAGCAACATCATTATAGCTATCGCCAATGGCAATAACTTCTTCTCTTGTAATGCCCAGTTTTTCAATGAGGATCGCTAAGCTTGTCCCTTTTGTAACTCCTAATTCCGTAAATTCAAGGAAGAATGGTTTAGAGCGCATTACACTTAAATGTTCCGCTAACTCTTCTTGCAGCTTTGCTTCAACTTCTTTTAGGTGTTCTTCATCTTTCACCATTAATACCTTTACGACAGGCGTTGTAACAGTCTGTTTAAAATCGGTAACGGTTTTGATAGGTAAGCCGGTAATTTGTGCTTCGATTTCTGTGAAAGGATTATTTTGTTGTGTAATGATTTCGTCCTCCATATACGTATGAATCCACACATTTTCCCTTTGACTTAAATCAAAAAGATTATGAACTGTTTCTGGAGATAGTGTACTGCTAAATAGTTCTTCATTTGTTTTACAATTGGTTATTTTTGCGCCGTTAAAGGAAAGAATGTAACTGCCATATTCAGCAAGCTTTAACTCTTTTGCCGCATCCTGCATTGCATATGTTGGTCTTCCAGATGCAAGGACCACCTTAACGCCATTTTCTTGTGCTAGCATTAAAGCTTTCTTTGTCGCATCTGAAATAGTATGGTCATCTGATAATAAAGTATCATCCATATCTAATACAATCATTTTATAACTCATTTTTAATTTCCCCTTTCCTAATCTCTATAAAGAATACATGAAAAACAAACAATCGCCTATACATAAATCCATTTTTTAATAAAAGTTTTAAAAGGAATAAATTTCCTTGAAAAAGTATTTGAATTATCAGAAAATTACTGCTATAATGTAAAAAAGAACAAGGGGTTGATTCAAATGGAAAAGTATTTATTAAATGCACCAAAACAGTCTGTAGGAAATGTAGTTGATTCTTTATTTGCTGAAATGGTATTAGAAAAGGCCCTTGACGACTTTCGAAAAGCTGAGTTAAAAAAACAAATTGACAAAACATTAATTGCTGGTGACAAGGAACAATTTTATCGCTTAACAGAAGAGTTAAAACAGTTAACCGCATAATGATCGTAATAATTTATACTAGTAGTAACATAACAGCTGTCCTTAAGGGAAACCTCACTGAATTTTCAATCAGAAAATTTAGTGAGGTTTTTCCCTGCAAAAAAAGATAGTATTTTATATTGATAGGATAATAGAAAATAAAAACTGCCGATAAACAGAAGTTTATCGGCAGTTAGGGGACACTAAAATGTGTCCTACGTATTGAGGCAATAAACTACGCTCCACATAGCGCAATAATGTTCATTGACTTATTCAATATAGCTCATCGCTTGATTAATATAACATAGTTACTAGAAGTTTAGCAAGCTTTTTCTTAGTGGCTCTCAATTAAAGTTGATCCTTTAATAGATGAAGTCCGTTTAATTCTCCTCCTATCAACTCAGAATATATACCAAATAGTATTATTTAACGATAATTATATTTTCGGAAATTCCAATATATATTCGATAGAAGTGTTTGTACTTTACATGAAAGGATAATGCTAGGTATGATTTAAGCATATACATATATTTTAATTTCATGATAACAAGTGAAATATCGAAAACCAACTGAATAGGAGGAAGTTTATGAATACATATAAAACAAGGGAAGAAGTCGCTGAGTGGGAAAAATGGAATTTGGCGGATATTTATAAAACAGAAGAAGATTGGGAAAACGATCTCCAATTAGTTGAGATGAAAATCAAGGAGCTTGCCATATTTAATAGCAATATTTCCGATGGGGCAAGTTTATTAGCCTATCTTACTTTATCAGAGGAAGTTAGCTTTATCTATCGAAAAGTATATGCTTATGGAATGCTTCTGTTAGATTTAGATACACGTAATACACATGCCCAAAGTCTAATTGAAAAAGCACGCTATGTTGGTCAGAAATATAGTAGTGCCACTTCTTTTTTCATGCCTTTTTTATTATCATTAGAAGAAAGCAAATTACAAGCGTACATAAAAGCAGAGACAGGGTTAGCTTATTTTGAAAAAGATTTATTAGAATCTTTTCGCTATAAGAAGCATGTATTAAGCAAAGAAAAAGAAGAGATTTTGTCAGAATTAGGTGAAGCATTAGGAGTACCGAGTAATGTATTCGGAATGATAAATAACGCAGATATAACATTTGGAGAAGTAACAAATGAAGATGGAGAAAAGGTTGAGTTAACAAGAGGAATGTATGCCAAAAAAATCGAAAGTGAAGATCGAGATGTAAGGAAAGAAGCTTACCTAGCGTATTATAAACCATATATAGGAATGAAAAATACCATCGCAACAACCTTTAGTGCAGCAGTGAAAAATAATGTAAAAACAGCAAAACTTAGAAATTATCCTTCTGCTTTAGAAAAAAGTTTGTTTGGAGACCAAATTCCAGTAAGTGTATACAATAACTTAATTCAGACAACAAGAAAGAATTTGCCTTATATGGATGACTATATGGAGTTTCGCAAAAAGCGACTTCAGCTTAAAGAGCTTCATGCCTATGATTTAAGTGTTCCATTAGTCGGAGAAGCAGCCAAGGAAGAGATTAGCTATGAGAAAGCATTTCAAATAATGCTGGATGCATTAAAACCACTTGGTGAAGAATATCTCGCTGTACTAAAAAGCTTTAAGAATAAGCGTTACTTAGATGTACGGGAAACACCAGGTAAACGTTCCGGCGCTTATAATTTAGGATTATATGGTGTACATCCATACATTCTGCTAAACCATCGGGACGATTTAGATAGCTTATTTACACTAGCTCATGAATGCGGACATGGGATGCATTCCTATTTTAGTAGCAAACATCAGCCGCAAATAAGTGCAGGCTATAGCATTTTCGTTGCGGAAGTCGCTTCTACTGTGAATGAAGTATTGCTAATTAGACATTTATTAAAAATAGAGAAGGATCCATTGAAAAGAGAGCATTTATTACACCATTTTATTGATAGCTTTAAAGGTACGTTCTTTACACAGGTGATGTTCAGCGAATTTGAAAAAACAGTGCATGAGCAGGCGGAAAAAGGGCTTCCGCTCTCATTGGATTTTTTTAATTCTACCTATGAGGAATTGTTTAAAGCATATAATGGCAGCGATTTAGTAGTAGATGAGCAAGTGAAGTATGGATGGTCGAGAATCCCCCATTTTTATCGTCCATTTTATGTTTATAAGTATGCAACTGGATTTGCTTCCGCCATAAATATAGCTGATAAACTAATAGAGGGAGAGGCAAGGGACGTAGAAAACTACTTAGACTTTTTAAAGAGTGGAAGTTCTGACTATCCACTCGAGCTTCTCAAAAAAACTGGTGTCGATTTGACTACTCCAGAGCCTATTAATCATGCCTTAACTATTTTTCATTCCTTAGTGAAGGAAGTTTTAGTAAAATAAGATATGGGTAGGAAAATAAGGGTCAAACTTTAAATAAAGTTTTAGACCCTTATTCTATCCTGTTATTGATATTTTTCTAAAATAGTGAAAAAGTCGATGACAAATCGACGAAAGGTTTGAACAGATGGAGGAGATTCCCGATTGCTTGGAACGATAATTCCGACAGTCCGGCTAATAATCGGATCTTCAATTGGTATTTTCACCGTAAACTTTGGAACAGTATCATAAAAAGTGCTTTCTGGCAGAAGTGTCACACCCATTCCGGCAGAAACCAATCCTTTAATCGCATCTAAATCCTCGCCTTCCGCATTTATATTTGGTAAAAATCCTTCTTGTTTGCAAGCGTCAATGGCGATTTTTTGCAAAATATAGCCTTTAGGAAATAAAACAAATTCATCATTGCGTAAATCCCGTAATCGAAGGGATCTCCTTTCGCTTAACAAATGATTACTCGGTAATAATGCAAAGATTTTTTCAGTGAACAATATGTTTCCCGTTAATAAAAATTCGTCTGTTGGTACAGGACCCAAGAAGGCTAAATCTAAATCTCTATTTTTTACTCCTTCTATTAAAAAATGATAAGATCCTTGCCGCAATTGGAATTTCACATTTGGATGTTTTTCTTTGAAGGCAGAAATAACCGTTGGTAGTAAGTGGCTTGCAAGACTTGTTGGAAAGCCGATTTTTATCGAACCTCTTTCTGGATCCAAATAAGCATTTACCTGTTCAATAGCACGGTCAACCGATTTGACGATGGCAAGAGAATGGGTTAAAAATATCTTTCCAATCGAAGTCAGCTTCACATTTCTACCCTCACGTTCAAATAATTGAACGCCTAGCTCATCTTCTAAGTTAGCAATTTGACGACTAACAGCAGATTGGGCAACATGTAGATGTTCAGCAGCGGCTGATACATGTTCCCTTTCCGCTACTTCAATAAAATATTTTAGTTGTCTCAGTTCCATTTTTATCGACCTTCTTTATTATTATCTCATTTTTAGATTATTTCTATCTAAATGATATATTGTACATATGAATTTGTATAGTATAATTGAATTATCTGAATAAAAAAATTTGTTAGAAAATCTGACAGGGGTGGTTGAAATGACGTACAACCAAATGGAAAAAGCGCAGGGCTTATATAGACCGGAATTTGAACATGATGCATGTGGAATCGGACTGTACGCTCATATAAAAGGGGAAGCGACGCATGACATCGTTACAAAAGGCTTAAGCATGCTTTGTAAATTAGATCACCGTGGTGGGCAAGGCAGTGACCCATTAACAGGAGATGGTGCTGGATTAATGGTACAAATTCCAGATGCTTTCTTTCGGAAAGAATTAAAAGATATTAACCTACCAGAGAGTGGACAATATGCAGTTGGAATGGTCTTTTTCTCAAAGGATGACCCAAATAGAGACAAAATCGAGACAAAAATCAATGAATATATTGCAGAGGTCGGAGAAGTACTTCTAGGTTGGAGAACTGTACCGACTGAATTCAGAAAAATCGGAAAAGTTGCACAAGAAAGCTGTCCAGTAATTCGCCAAGTATTCATTCAGTCCAACCAAACAAATAAAGGTAAATTAGCATTTGAACGCAAATTATATATTATCAGAAAATTAGCGGAAAAATGGGGAAGAGTGGAAGAGAAAGAGTTTTACTTTGCAAGTCTTTCATCAAGCACAATCGTCTATAAAGGATTATTAACATCTGATCAAGTGGAAAGCTTTTATTTAGATGTGCAAGACCCAGCATTTGTTTCAGCTTTCGCCATTGTGCATTCTCGTTTCAGCACCAACACATTTCCTAGCTGGGAAAGAGCGCATCCAAATCGATACCTAATCCATAATGGAGAAATAAATACATTAAAAGGCAACTTTAATTGGATGAAAGCAAGGGAGCAGCAATTTGCATCAGAGGTTTTTGGAGCTGATTTAGAAAAAGTGTTGCCAATCTTAGATTCCCATGGAAGCGACTCATCCGTATTTGATAATGCATTAGAATTTTTCATCCTATCTGGCCGCACTCCAGCTCATGCGGCAATGATGATGATTCCAGAGCCATGGACAGAGAACCCGCATATATCAAAACAAAAAAGAGATTTTTACGAATATCATAGTAGCTTAATGGAACCATGGGATGGCCCAATGGCGATTACCTTTACAGATGGAAAACAAATTGGAGCAATTCTTGATCGCAATGGCTTACGTCCAGCAAGATATTATGTCACAAAAGATGATTACATCATTTTTTCTTCAGAAGTTGGGGTTGTTCCAGTGGAAGAAGAAAATGTCCTTTATAAAGAGCGTCTAAGTCCTGGCAAAATGCTGTTGATTGATTTAGAAGAAGGACGCATTGTTTCGGATGAAGAGCTTAAAAATTCGATTGCTTCTGAGCATCCATATACAGAGTGGTTAGAGGAAGTTGTGCACTTAGAGGAAAACAAAGAAGAAAAAGCAGAGACATTTGCTGATTTACTCGCAAGGCAGAAAGCTTTCGGCTATACGTATGAAGATGTGCAAAAAAATCTAATTCCCGTTGTATTAGAGGGAAAAGACCCGATCGGATCAATGGGAAATGATACGCCGCTTGCTGTATTATCTAATAAGCCTCAATCATTATTTAATTATTTTAAACAATTATTTGCACAAGTAACAAATCCGCCAATTGATGCAATTCGCGAGCAACTAGTAACCTCGACTCTTTCTTGGTTAGGAGCAGAGGGGGATTTATTACATCCAGATGCAAGTAATTGTTATAGAATACAACTGAAAACACCTATTCTATCTAATAGTGATGTGGAACAATTACGAACTAATGCTAGACTTGAGTTTACAGCTAGAACAATAGATGCTTTATTTACAAATAATTTAGAAGAAAGCTTAAATAACCTTGTCCAAAAGGCAGAAGAAGCTATCACACAAGGTGTATCATTGCTTATTCTATCGGATCGTGCAATGAATAGAGAAGAGAAAGCTATTCCTGTTCTACTTGCTGTAAGTGCATTGCATCAAGATTTAATTAAAAAAGGGCTTCGCACGAAAGCAAGTATTATTGTAGAGTCAGGGGAAGTACGAGAAGTACACCATTTTGCGAGTTTAATTGGTTTCGGTGCCGATGCTATTAATCCTTATTTGGTATATGCGACATACAACCAAGCAAGAGAAGATGGAATCCTGTCCCTTTCCTATGAAGAAACTGTAGCTCGATACAATACAGTAATTACAGAAGGTGTAGTAAAAGTAATGTCTAAAATGGGCATTTCCACTGTACAAAGCTACCGAGGGGCACAAATTTTTGAAGCAGTCGGTATTGGCAAGGAAGTAATCGATCAATACTTTACTGGCACTGTTTCTCAGCTAGGTGGAATTGGATTAGATATTATTGCGGAAGAAGCAACAAAAAGACATTTATTAGGATATCAAGAATCAATCGATGAAACATTAGATTCTGGAAGTGATTTTCAATGGAGAAAAGGCGGAGAACACCATGCTTTTAATCCAAAAACAATCCATACTTTACAATGGGCATGTCGAAAAGGTGATTACGGATTATTTAAACAATTTACTGAAGCGGCTAATGAAGAAAGCATGAGCTTCTTGCGTAATTTATTTGCTTTTGATGCATCAAGACAGCCGATTGATATCAATGAAGTGGAATCTGTCGAATCAATCGTAAAACGATTTAAGACAGGAGCTATGTCATTTGGTTCGCTAAGTAAGGAAGCCCATGAAACATTAGCAATCGCGATGAATAGATTAGGCGCAAGCAGCAATAGTGGAGAAGGTGGAGAAGATCCATCCCGTTATACAATTGATGAACATGGCGATAATCGAAGAAGCAATATTAAACAAATTGCTTCTGGTCGTTTCGGAGTTAAAAGTCATTATTTAATCAATGCGAAAGAATTGCAGATTAAAATGGCACAAGGTGCAAAGCCTGGTGAAGGTGGGCAATTACCTGGAAATAAAGTATATCCATGGGTTGCAGAAGTACGTGGCTCAACGCCAGGTGTAGGATTAATTTCTCCACCACCACACCATGATATCTATTCGATTGAAGATTTATCACAGCTTATCCACGATTTGAAAAATGCGAATAGAGATGCACGTATATCCGTTAAATTAGTTTCAAAAGGCGGAATTGGCACTATTGCAGCAGGTGTTGCAAAAGGTGCTGCAGATGTTATTGTGGTGAGTGGTTATGATGGGGGAACTGGAGCATCGCCTAAAACAAGTATTAAACATACTGGTCTTCCATGGGAGCTAGGCTTAGCAGAAGCGCATCAAACATTAATGTTGAATGGTTTACGAAGTCGTGTTGTGCTTGAAACAGATGGCAAGCTAATGACAGGGAAAGATGTTGTTCTTGCAGCCCTTATGGGAGCAGAAGAATTTGGGTTTGCAACAGCTCCGCTAATTGTTATGGGATGTGTGATGATGCGTGCGTGTCATTTAGATACTTGTCCAGTTGGAATTGCAACCCAAAACCCAGAATTGCGTTATAAATTTGCTGGAGACCCTAACCATATCGTAAACTTCATGCGTTTTGTTGCGGAAGAGGTACGTGAATTAATGGCACAATTAGGTTTCCGCACAGTGGAAGAAATGGTTGGGAGAACAGATGTGCTAACCGTTAGCAAAGAAGCGAAAACACATTGGAAAGCGAAGGACTTAGATTTATCTAAACTTTTATATAAAGTGGATGGTCCAAGAACGTTCCAAACGCCGCAAAATCATAAGATTGAGGAAAGCTTAGATATTCAAAAGATTCTTCCAGCCGTTAACAAAGCAATAAAAAACAAAGAAACACTAGATTTACATTATACTATCCGAAATACAAACCGTGTAACAGGCACGATTGTTGGTAGCGAAATTTCGAAGCTATACGGAGAAGCAGGTCTTCCAGAAAATACGATTAATCTTCATTTCACAGGATCAGCTGGTCAAAGCTTCGGCGCGTTTATTCCAAAAGGCATGAGTCTTTATTTAACAGGTGATGCGAATGATTATATCGGCAAAGGGCTATCAGGTGGGAGAATTGTCGCTAAAGCACCAGCAGTAAATTCTTACACAGCAAAAGATAATGTTATCATTGGGAATGTAGCATTTTACGGTGCGACAGGCGGAGAAGCATTTATAAATGGAAAAGCAGGCGAACGATTTGCAGTACGAAACAGTGGTGCAAGTATTGTCGTAGAAGGCATTGGTGACCATGGTTTAGAATATATGACTGGTGGGGAAGTTGTTATTCTAGGAGATGTGGGTAAAAACTTTGCAGCTGGTATGTCTGGTGGAATTGCCTATGTATTATCAAAAGATGCAGACCAATTCAAAACATTATGCAATAAAGAGATGATTATTTTTGAAACACTAGAAGAACGAGCAGAAATAGAGAGAATAAAAGGACTAATTGAAAAACATGTGGCAGCAACAGATAGTTTAGTAGGTCAACAAGTACTTGCAAATTGGGATAATTATGTACGCCAGTTTGTTAAAGTAATTCCAAAAGACTATAAACGAATGATCGCAAACATTCAAAAAGGGCTAGAAAGCGGCTTATCAGAAGAAGCAGCTTCAATGGAAGCATTTGAGAATAATTCCAAACAAGACAAAAAAAAACAAACAAATAAAATAACCGTATTAGTGCAGTAGAAAGGAGAGAACAGAATGGGTAAAGCAACTGGATTCATCGAATTTAATCGGGAGGAAGCGGAAGAAAGAAATCCGCTTTCCCGTCTAAAAGATTATAAAAAGTATTCTGCTCCTTTCGCTGATGAGGTACTTCAAAGACAGGGGGCAAGATGTATGGACTGCGCAACACCATTTTGCCATATCGGAATGGAAATTTCCGGAAGTACATCTGGCTGTCCTATCCATAACTTAATCCCTGAATGGAATGACCTTGTATATAAAGGGAGATGGAAAGAAGCGTTAGACAGATTATTAAAAACAAATAACTTTCCAGAATTCACTGGAAGTGCATGTCCTGCTCCTTGTGAAGGTTCTTGTACGGTCGCAATCTCTGATCCAGCAGTTGCGATTAAAAATATCGAACGAACTATCATTGATAAGGGGTTCGCAAACGGTTGGATTCAACCACGAATTCCTCAAAAGAGAACAGGAAAAAAAGTCGCGATCATTGGATCTGGTCCCGCAGGACTTGCTAGTGCAGATCAATTAAATCAAGCTGGCCATTCTGTAACTGTTTATGAAAGAGCAGATAGACCAGGTGGATTATTAATGTATGGCATTCCAAATATGAAAATTGAGAAAAAAGACGTGGAGCGCAGAATTAAGCTTCTTACCCAAGAAGGTATTGATTTTATTACCAATACAGAGGTAGGAAAAGATATAACGGCACAAGAATTAAGAGAAAACTATGATGCAGTGATTCTTTGTACAGGTGCTCAAAAGCAAAGAGATTTAGTGATGGAAGGTAGAGATGCAAAAGGTGTGCACTTTGCTATGGACTATTTATCAGGTGTAACCAAAAGCTTGCTAGATTCTAATTTTAAAGATGGAAATTACATTAACGCAGAGGGGAAGGATGTTATCGTTATTGGTGGTGGAGATACAGGAGCCGATTGTGTCGCAACTGCTCTTCGCCAAAATTGTAAAAGTGTTGTCCAATTTGGTAAACATCCAAAGCTTGGGCTAATGCGCACAAGTGATAATATGTGGCCAGCTGAGCCAAATGTTTTTACATTAGAATACGCCTACGAGGAAGCAGAACAGAAGTTTGGCGAAGATCCTAGACAGTATGGAATTCAGACGAAGAAGATGGTAAAAGATGAAAATGGCAAATTAAAAGAATTACACACTGTTTCAATGGAAAAAATAAAGCAAGAAGATGGGTCGTTTATTTTTAAAGAAATTCCAGGAACAGAAAAAGTATGGCCAGCGCAATTAGTTTTTATCGCAATTGGCTTTGAAGGTCCTGAACAGCCTGTATTAAAGCATTTTGGTCTCGAAACAATGAACCGCAAAGTTGCTGCAGCATACGGTGATTTTGAAACAAATCTAGAAGGTGTTTTCGCAGCAGGTGATGCACGCAGAGGACAAAGCTTAATTGTTTGGGCAATTAATGAAGGAAGAGAAGCTGCTAGAAAAGTAGATGAATACTTGATGGGTGCTTCGATTCTACCAACTGTTAATGCTTAAAAAAAGGATGTGATAGGAAGCTCTATCACATCCTTTTTTTCATATGATAAAAAAAGATAATATTATACATATAATCTCTCTTCTTCTTAACTAGACATGTAATTTTTAATGATTGAATTCTATTGTTGTTAAATTTATATACTTTTAGCAAAATATATAAATTGAGTGGAAAATAGCCTTCTATAAAAAAACTTTCCCAGCTAGTAATTTTTTACGAGTATATCTCAATAAATTTTACGCATTCAAAATATTATAAAAATTTTAAAAATATCATTAAGTCAAATATAAATAAAAAACTTGTTTTCAAATTTCCATTCTTATTTAGGTGTTTTTTATTATCATTTTATTAAAAATATAATATAATAGGAAAAATACTTTTTTAAAGGTGCGAGAAAAGAATTAAACATTAACCCATTTTGGGTGTTTTTTTATAAATGCTAAACAATGGACGCTAGATGGAATAGTAAATAGCTTAAGTCCATGTATCATAGTAAGGAAAAAGGTGAATAGGTTTAATTAATAGCAACAGACCTGCAAAAACACTTTAAGTTAAGTGTTCAAATAAAGAAAGGAAGTGTCGGAGATGAGAGATGTTAAACTTATCGATATTTATAACCACCATATAGCGCAAAAATATATTACACGTTCAGGTTTAGCTCATGCTCTGGCAGTTGCTTATCATGCTTTTGAAATGGCAAAAGAATCAAATGTCGATGTCGATAATGCAGCTAAAGCCGGATTTTTACATGACATGGGTCATTACACCTGGTATAAAGATGGGAAATGGGATTATAAATTATATAGACAAAATGACATTCATCCAATTAAGGGAGCGGAAAGAGCTCATAAATTATTAATTCGTTTAGGAGAAAATCCTGTAAAGGCCAAAGAAATCGCATTAGCTGTCCTTTTTCATACTGACAGTTTTATTCCAGGAGGTTCCGTAATACTCTCACCATTACAAAAAATCGTAAAATTGGCTGATGAAAAAGATGAGGAGCCTGGAGGACATCATCACTATCGCACGATAACGAAGGAAAGAGCATTGAAAAGCTTAGAACGATTAGATGCAAAAATTGATGCGTATTTAGAACAGCTAAAAAAAGAAGGATAGAAATGGATAGAGCCATTTCTATCCTTCTTTTTTTATAAGTGTTATAATAGTAAAATCGATTTTTTAAAAAAGGAATTATAAGAAATGACAAATATTATCAAGACCATTAAAGAATGGCAGCAAGCACTTCAAATGGAAATAAATTATTTAAAAAAATACGGACAATCTAAAGTGGCTTTATCTAATGGGATACGATTAAATACAGAAAATGATTATACGTATTACTTTGAAAGTATTGGTAATCTGAAGGTTCCGATTGGCTCAAATGTAATCATTCACTGGGGAAATCAGGCAGTTAACGGACGAGTATTATCGGCAGATGGCAAGAGCCTTCTAGTCATTTTGGAAAAGATGATTGGCGAGGATATTTCTGAAGCCTATTTGTCACATGATCCCTGGGAACTTTTAGAACAGCTGCAAATTCGCTTTGATTCGATAAAAAAGAATAAACGGAAGCTTAGTAGAATAGTAAAATTAATGCGTCCAAGTGAAGCAACAAAGCATCCTACTGAAGAGCTGAAAAATAATGTTCATGAGCTTTCGTTAAGATGTAAGTATAATCCAGTCTCTTTTGTTTGGGGACCACCAGGAACAGGAAAGACGTACACGCTAGCAAGAGTAGCTTTACAACGTTATTGGAAAGGGAAAAGAATTCTTGTTTTAGCGCAAAGTAATCAGGCAGTTGATGTACTACTGACAGAAATTACCACGACCGTAAAAGAAAAAGACCGTTTTAAACTGGGCGATATTCTGCGATACGGCGGTAATAGCAGTAATGGCCATCTGGAACAAGAGCAAATTACATCTAGCTCTTTGCTTGATAAAAAGGATATGGATCTTGCTAATCAAAGGCAACGGTTTATCGAAGAAAAGCAAAAGCTTAAATCTGATCTTGCGAGTGCATTTACGATTAGAGATTCTTCCCAACTCTTGGAAATGGAAGAGAAGCTGGCAAGTGTAATGGAAAAAATCCGCAAAAGAGAATTACAATTTGTTCAAAAAGCGAAAATTGTTGGGACAACCTTAGCAAAGGCCGCGACAGACCCAGCAATTTATGAAGATGAGTATGATTTAGTTATCGTAGATGAAGCAAGTATGGCTTATATACCACAGGTTGCATTTGCTGCATCTCTTGCAAAGCGAATCATCATATGCGGTGACTTTAAACAATTACCGCCTATTGCGACGAGCCGTCATGCATTAGTGGATAGATGGTTAAAAGAAGATGTTTTCCATGCAACAGGTGTAGCAGATATGGTGCATACTTCCTCCCTGCATCCCCAGCTTTTGTTATTAAATGAGCAAAGACGTATGCATCCATCGATATCCGAATTTACGAATAAATATATCTATCATTCATTAGTAGGAGATTACAAGAATGTCGAAAAAAGCAGAAAATCGATTGCAGATCAATCACCCTTTAAGGGTAACGCCAGCGTATTATTAGACTCCAGTTATTTTGGAGCATTCGCCACTTTTGAAAAAGCATCTAAATCTCGCATGAATTATATCCATCTTCTCCTTGCCTTACAAGTTATCCATGAGGCATTAAGTGACAAAGGGACAAGTATTGGCTATGTCACTCCATATCGGGCACAGGCTGATATAATGGAAGCAATGGCACACGAATTTTTTCCTGAATCAATGGCTGATAAGCGCTTAATTATAGCAACCGTCCATCGTTTTCAAGGAAGTGAAAGAGATATTATCGTCTTTGACAGTGTAGAAGCTGCCCCCTTTTCACGACCTGGCATGCTTTTAACAGGAAAAGAGAGCGAACGCTTAATTAATGTTGCGATTAGTAGAGCAAAAGGAAAATTTATTCATATTGCCAATAGAAGCTTTATCCAAACAATGATTGATCATCGAAAAACGATTCGTCAACTAGTCAGTCACCAAGAAAGGGTCAATAAGGTTGTTACTAATCAACAGATTGGCGAATGGATTCAACAAAAGAATCCCAAACTTTTTTGGACACATGGTCAGAGAATCGATTTATTAAAGAAAGATATGAATCGTTCACAAAAAGCGGTATTCGTGTCGATCCCACAATCGAAAGGTACCCTTAGTCAAGAATGGAAGCAATTTTTTGCTAAATCAAATGTTGTTAGTTCTCCTGATATTCCTTTTCCTATGATTATTATCGACGAGAAGGTAGTTTGGCTTGGCTTTCCATTAGAATTGGTCAACGGCAGTAGGCCTCCATCTCTAGCAGTACGTATTCATTCCCCCTATCTAGCTGCATATCTTTTAAAATATATTACGTAAAGAAAAGGAATAACCACATTGCTTAGGTGGTTATTCTTTTTGCTTTCAACAAATAAGGTTATTCATTGAATAGAAGTGAAGATTTCGCTAAAATGAGGAGGAAACTGTGTATAGGAGGAGTAGTCATTTTGAGAAAAAAACAGTCTAGATGGATCATGGCCATATTTAGTGTATCCATGCTTTTATTAATTACAGGATGTGGAACACAGAATACCGCACCATCAAATGAAGTGGATAAAAAAGAAAGTAAAGCAATATCTTCCGATGATTATCCAATCGTAACCATTACAATGGAGGATGATTCTAAAATTGAAGTGGAGCTATATCCAGATAAAGCGCCTAATACAGTGAATAACTTCATTTCATTAGTCAATAAGGGCTTTTATGATGGATTAATTTTTCATCGAGTGATTCCTGATTTTATGATTCAAGGGGGAGATCCGAATGGGAATGGAACAGGTGGTCCCGGTTACTCTATTAAAGGTGAATTTTCGGATAATGGATTCGAAAACAATATAGAGCATGAAAGAGGCGTTATTAGTATGGCAAGGTCTCAAATGCTAGATTCAGGTGGCTCTCAATTCTTTATTATGGTAGCAGATATTGATGATTTAGATGGCCATTATGCACCATTTGGTAAGGTAATAGAAGGAATGGATGTAGTTGATAAGATTGTAGCAGCTGATAGAGATGAACTGGACAAGCCTCTAAAAGAGATAAAAATGAAAAAAGTCACAGTTGATACAAAAGGAATAAATTACGAGGAACCTGAAAAAGTAATAGAATGACTCAGGAAATAAACGTTTTATTTTCTTTCTTTAGCAAAAGATGTTATGATAAAAGCTGATTTTGAATTAAGGAGATGGTAAACATGGCAACAAAAGGATACATATTAATGCAAAATGGCGAAAAAATCGAATTTGAATTATATCCAAATGAAGCTCCTGGAACAGTAGCTAACTTTGTAGAACTAATTAATAAAGGGTTCTATAACGGTCTAACTTTCCACCGTGTCATTCCTGGTTTCGTAAGCCAAGGTGGAGATCCAAACGGTAATGGAACAGGTGGTCCTGGTTACACAATTAAGTGTGAAACTGTTGGAAATCCTCATAAACACGTAGAAGGCTCTCTTTCCATGGCACACGCAGGTCGTGACACAGGCGGCAGCCAATTCTTCATCGTTCATGAGCCACAGCCACATTTAAATGGTGTTCACACTGTATTTGGACAAGTTACATCTGGAATGTCTACTGTTAAAGCGATGAAAAATGGCGATGTAATGGAAAAAGTAGAAATCACTGAATAATAAAGCAAACAAGGCAGGCTGAGAAATTAGCTTGCTTTTTTTATAATGTATTACTTAAATACTTACTTCATTGGTATATAGGGAGGTAGATTAGTTTGTTTAAAGAAAAAGTTGTGATTGTTACAGGTGCTAGCAATGGAATCGGAAGAGCGATTGCAACAGCCTATTTACAAGAAGGGGCATATGTTATTCTGGCAGATATTGATGAAAATCAGGGAAAGCAATATCTTGAACAGCTTGATCAAAAAGAGAAAGCATTATTTATCAAAACCGATGTACGAAATGAAGCTGAAATTATTCATTTGGTTCACACGACAAAAGATAAATATGGAAAAATTGATATTCTTATCAATAATGTAGGCAAAGGGATATTTAAACCGTTTTATGATTTATCAATCGAGGAATGGGATGACGTACTAAATACGAATCTTAGAAGTGTATTTCTTTGTTCAAGAGAAGTGGCCAAAATCATGCGTGAACAAAAGAATGGTGGCTCCATTATCAACATGTCATCTAGTAGAGCCTATATGTCTGAGCCAAATACAGAAAGCTATAGCGCAAGCAAAGGTGGCATTATGGCCATTACCCATGCATTAGCAAATAGTCTTTCAGGTGCACATATAACAGTAAATAGTATTTCACCAGGCTGGATTGAAACGAAAGATTATGAAAATCTACGTGACATCGATCATGACCAGCATTTATCAAAAAGAGTCGGCAAACCAGAGGATATAGCAAGAGCCTGTCTGTTTTTAACAAACCCACAAAATAACTTTATAACGGGTACGAACCTAATGGTAGATGGCGGAATGACTGTAAAAATGATTTATGAAGAATAACGGATTTCACTTTCCTATTAATAGTTGCTATCTGAAATTGATAGGAGTATAATATCTTCCATATCATTACATTTGTATCATAATGGAGGCTTTTTAGTGGACGTTTTACAGCAGATATTATCAACCTATGCTTCATTTTTTGATTGGAAGATGTGGGGAGAAGTATTAACAGATCCTGTTTCTTGGGGATTAATTGGATCATTAGTTATTTTAGAAGGCTTATTATCAGCAGATAACGCACTTGTTTTAGCGGTTATGGTAAAACATTTACCGCCAGACAAACAAAAAAAGGCATTAACGTATGGTTTATTCGGGGCCTATTTTTTTCGTTTCTTTTTTATTGGAATAGGAGTTTATTTAATCCACTTTACATGGATCAAAGTAGTTGGTGCAGCATACTTAGCTTGGATTGTTATCAAGCATTTCTGGCTTGGTGAGGATGACGAGGATGCATCAGCGATGAAAAAGGATAGTTGGACAATAAGACTATTCGGTGTATTCTGGGCTACTGTTATTTCCGTAGAGTTAATGGATTTAGCTTTCTCTGTAGACAGTATACTAGCTTCTCTTGCTGTATCAAATGAAATCTGGATTCTCTTAATAGGTGGTATGCTTGGGATCTTGATGATGAGAACTGTAGCAAAATTATTTCTTGTTCTTATTGAAAAAGTACCAGAACTAGAGAATACTGCGTTTGTCTTAATCGGGATTATCGCGGCGAAAATGTTTGCAAGTATTTTCGGCTTTGAATTAGATCACTATGTATTTTTTGCCATTCTGATTGCTGCGTTTATTATCACCTTTATCATTCATTTTATTAATAAAAACAAAAAAGTTTCTGAAGAAATAGCTTCTTCAAAAGAAGAATAATTACTTAAACCTGTTCTGCTATGGGACAGGTTTTTTAACGCAGAAAAAGGGCGAATTACTTCGTATACTTATTAGCATAAGAAGAGGCGACAAAAGAATCTGGCTTTATTTTAGGTTCAATGCCAATTGACTCAATTCTTGCTACCATTTCATTTACAAAATCGCGTGTTTTATTTCTTCGACCTGCTCCTATATCAATATGTCCTTCAATAGAGAAAGTGGCTCCCTGGTATACAAATGGTAATACAACGTCTATTAACTGGTTTTTCTTATCCTCTGTAAAGAGACTAACAACTTCTTCAGTCAGCGTCGTCTCATAGGAAATCTTCTCATGCAATCGTAAAACCTTCCTCGGTAAGACTACTTTTCTAATGCACGCCCATGCTCCTTTCCCCTTATTCATTATAACAAGGCCCGTAATAAAAGTCGTATGCTTTGCGTGAACTTGTGAATCTGTGCCAATCATCAATTGATAATTACCAGCCGGATTTCGAGACATAAAGGAAAGAATGCGTTGAAATACCATATCAAACGTCATCTTCTTTTCTTGTAGGTTTTGAAAGGTTATTTCCATATGCCTGTCTAACTCCACAAATATCCCTCCATATAAGCGTAATTTCCAACTCATTTTATACCATTGTATGTTCATCAAATGGAATTATCACTGAAAGTAAACTTGTATTATCATATACACAGAATAGAGAATTGGTGTAAATGATTATCCTTATAATTGTAAAAATTTACATATACCGTCTTTTCTGTATAGGATTAGGCAATAAATCTTTGATTATATAGATAGCACCTTTACAAAATTATTGTAATAAATCTGTAATAAATCTGAAACTAATTCATTTATTATCCGTCTAACTGAGTAACTGAACTTAGGAGGAAATATAAATGAAGAATTATCGTGTTATCTCTCATTTATTTTTATTGCTTTTATTCTTTTTAACAGCTTGCAGCAGCCAAAATTCAGAACAAAAAAGTGCTGACACCGAAAGTAGTTCTGAGTATGAAATTGCTAATTTAGACTCTAGTAACGTAAATGATGACCAATTAGCGAAAACTAGTAAAGAGAATAGGGGTAGCGACGTAACCAAAAATGCAGAGGATGACCGCATGGTTATTTATAATGCAAGTCTGTCCTTACAAGTGAAGAATTATCATCAAGTAGAAGCAACGATTCAAAGTAAAGCAACGGAGCTTGGCGGTTATGTAGTAGAATCATCTATTTACGATAGCGGGACTGAGTATATAAATGGCACGATTATTGTGAAAATTCCACAGTCCCATTTCCAATCCTATATAATGGAAGTGGAAAAACACAGTATAAAGGTTAAAGAGAAAAGTGTGACAGGAAATGATGTCACAGAAGAATTTGTTGATCTTGAATCTCGATTAAAGGCAAAAGAAGCGGTTGAAAAACGGCTGTTAACCTTGATGGATCAAGCCGACAAAACAGAAGATCTTCTAAAAATATCAAATGACCTAGCAACCGTACAAGAAGAAAAGGAGCAAATTTTTGGGCGAATGAACTATTTACAAAATAATGTGGACTATTCGACTGTCACCATCCAATTAGAAGAGGAGTTAGTGAAGGTAGACGCTATCAAAGACAAAGAATCCCTAAATACATGGCAAAAAGCAAAAAGTCAATTTGTTAGTACGATTAATGGCATGATTTCCTTTTTATCGGGTGTAGCCGTATTTGTTATTGGTTTATCACCAATTATCATCCCAATTGTGATCGTAATAGTTCTATGGATTATTTATAGAAAAAAGAGAAAGCCCCAGGAATAGGTTGACCAGATAATATGGTATAATGATAGTAATAACTAGCTTGGATATATATGCCAGTAGAAATTCAAAAATAATATTAGGCACCATTACTAGAGTATAAAAATATAATGGGTTCCCATGATTAATTCGGAGGGATAAAATGGGGATGATTGTAATAGAAAAAGAATACCTCATTCGACATGGTGAATGGATAGACGCAGAAGCAATATTAAAAATACAGCGTACTGTTATTGCTGAAGGCGATTACTTAATAACTTTAGCCGAAGAGTTTAATCATACCTTAGCAGAACAGCAGCATTGGATCAATAAAATTTTACGTAACGAAAGAGAAACATTATTAGTTGCAGAAATAGACGGTGAATTGATTGGATTTCTTGTGTTTCAATCTCCTAAAAGAAAGAGATTACATCATACTGGATCGTTTAGTATCATGATAACCAATGAATATAGAAATAAAGGGATAGGGAAAAAACTATTAGAGGTACTACTCGAATGGGCAGAAAGAAACCCTGTTATTGAAAAAGTAAATTTAGGCGTTTTCTCAACAAATCATCAAGCAATTTCGTTGTACAAAAGGATGGGCTTTGTGGAAGAAGGTCGTAAGATAAATGAATTTAAAATTGCCGAAAATGAATACGTAGACGACATTCTCATGTATAAAGTAGTGAAAGGAAAACAACTAGGAAGGAGGAGCTAATATAAATAATGCTGAGTTTAAGAAAGAGCTAAAATCATGGGTTATCGCTCTAGTATGTGCATTAGTTTTTGTCTTTTTATGCAGGAACTTTATATTTACTCCTGTTAAAGTAGTTGGTCAGTCTATGCAGCCTACATACGAAAATCAAGATCGAGTTATTGTCTCAAAAATAGGTCATATAAAGCATTTTGATACAATTGTTTTTCATTCTCCGATTGAGAAAGAAGATTATATTAAGAGAGTTATCGGCTTACCAGCTGATACGATTGAAATTCAAGATGACACTCTTTATATAAACGGACAAAAATACGAGGAACCCTATTTACAGCAATATAAGAGTCAATTGCTTCCTAATCAAAAATTAACAGAAAATATCAAAATCAAAGTACCAAAAGATCATATATTTGTACTAGGTGATAACCGGCAAAATAGTATGGACAGTAGGCAGATTGGATGTATCTCAGAAAAAGCTGTTATTGGAAAGGCAATTTTCAGATTTTATCCATTCATGGAAAATTACGAATAAGGATAACAAAAGAGGCTGGGACAAAACTAAATAGCCAGTCTGTAAAGACGAACCATCCTTAATTTAGCTCTTAAATAAAGGCTCCTTTTTCATGCTAGTTATTATGATTTTAAATATAGTCAGTGTAAAAACTAATTCGTTTTTAAAGATTGTTTTTCTATAAACTATTATGGAAATAGAAAAAATTAATTAATTAATTGGAAAGACGGAGAAGCCTGAATACACGTAGACTCTTATGGGAGCTGCGAGAAAGTCCGAGACCCCGCAGGAGCATGAGCTGTGAAGCGGATCGGCGCTCGCCCCATGGAAAGGGAAGTGTATTCAGGCTGCGGATAATAACACCATCTTTACTGAAACAGCCTTTTATAAACCGAAATAAACCCGAACAATCATATGGAATCGTATGGTTGTTCGGGTTTATTTATGGCTGGAATACTTATGTCCATGCCTCTTTTTCTTTTATTTGGAACGATTAACAAATTCAACAACCATTTCTTCACTCACTTTTTTTCTTGTTGGAACAACACCAAGCCGAGCTAACTCATTCATTTGTTCCGTTACTTCATTTATTTTATCAACAGAAAAATTCTCCCCAACTTTACAAAGCAAAATTGCTTCTTCAATGAAGGATTCACGCAGTTGATCTAATTGCTTATAATGATTGACACGAGAATTGACTTGTTCTACATGTTTGGTAATTTCTTTATGTACACTCATATTCTAGCTCCTTACTTATTGTATATAATTATTTTAATATTTAATCGATTAAAAAGAAAGAATTTATTTTGTTTACATAATATAATTATGATTAACTGATTGTTTTTGTAATCCAAATTATGTGTAATGGGGGACGGAGGAATATATCATTATTGAAATAGACAGCAGAAAAATCTAAAGGTGAATATTTTTACTATTAACATAGACAGCTAAGTATACAAGGAAAAATAATAAACCTAATTTTAGGATAATAAATAAAGTAGGGGGAATTTCCCATAGATAATTCATCAGTGGATTAGCTTCAACTATTTGGTTTGATTTGATTTCAAGAAAGGTAAGAATGGCTTCAAAAAAGTTGAATAGGCTAAGCAGGAGAAAGAGAAGCTTCAAACAATCACCCCTAATCTTTATTCCTAATAATCCTAATTTTAACGATAGAATGATATAGGTCATTGCATACAAATTAATAATTCATTTCTTTATAGGATTTTTAACAACATTACCGCGCATAATATCTCTTATGTGCGGTTTTTTAAGAAATATAGTATACTAAAATTACTACTTAATAGATTGGGTGGCTATACATATGATCACAAAGGAAACATTATTTTCTTGGTATGAAGAAGAGTTAAGCCTATTTCGAACAGAAATGGATAATAAAGATTACAGTAAATTTACGATCGAAAATTATTTGCGAGATATTTATTTCTTTTTAGAATTCATTACCCGCAAAAAAGAAGCATATACGGATTTAAGTACGGTGAAGAAATTACAGATTACCCTATTTATGAACGAGCTAAAAACGAAGCGCGCAAATTCTTCTAGTTCGAGAAATAGAAGGTTAACGGCCATCCGTTCCTTTTATAAATGTTTAGTAGATTATGAGCTTGTCCCAAAAAACCCCGCGATCGATTTGGAGAGCGCGAAAGAACAGAAGGGGAAACTACCAAGCTATTTAGAAAAAGACGAATTAAAATCCTTTTTTAACATGATTGGAAGGGTATCGCAAAAGCAGCATCAAAGACGAAATAAAGTTATCCTTGGCCTAATGGCATTTGCAGGGTTGCGGGTAATGGAAATCCATTCCCTAAATCTTTCTTCCATTAATCAAAAAAGAGGAATTCATGTACTCGGAAAGGGAAATAAGACTCGCTATATTCCGTTACCAAAAAAACTAATAGAAGAATTACATTTATATATAGAAGAAAACAGGATTTTCCCAATGAGGGGGCAGGAAGATGCTCTCTTTATTTCACGGAGAGGGAAGCGAATTTCTCGAAGAAGAATTCAAGAAATTACAGAACGGATCATTGATCAAATGGGAAAAGAATATCCAGATTTAAAATGGAAGGAAAAAGGAATCTCCAGCCATAAGTTAAGACATAGTTTTGCGACACATTTAGTCCGGGATGGTCGCGATATCAGAACGGTACAAGAGCTGCTTGGACATACCAATTTAAATACAACGCAAAAATATACGCATGTTTCCGATTCGCAAAAAGAAAAAGCAATGGATTTAGAAATTTCAGATTATCTATAAGGATACCATAATAACATTATGTAAACAAGAAGGGGTTCTTACTCATAATCTAACATTTGACAGAATATATATATAATCCAAGATGTAAACACAATCCCTTTTCTTCACAGTGAAGCTATATCCCATGAGCTTACAATAAGAGGAGGGATTAGTCTGTCAATGAAAGATAAGGGAAGTGTTATTCGATGCCAAGTAAAAAGCATTCAATTATCGTCCATGCAAACGCAATAAAGGTTTGGGATTTCGTTCGCTCCATGAATAACTGGGCTCCACTAGTACCCGGCTATATCAATCATCAAATCATCAATGAAACGGTTTCAACTTGGGAATTTAAAATTGATATGGGACTTTTTAAGAAAAAAGTGGAAATGAAAGTAATGATATTAGAATGGAAAGAACCATCAAAGGTAACCTTTGATTTAGTAGGGCTTAATGAGCATTTTGAAGGAAATGGCTATTTTATGGTAGAAGTGAAGGATGCAAATTATACAAAAATGACGGGCTATTTAGAAATACATTCTACAGGCACTTTTCCTAATGTAACAAATAGTATCATGCAGCCAAAATTAGAGGAAATCGCAGAAGAATTGACGGTTGCCGTGAGTAAAGCAATCGAAAGTTTGTAATAATAACATTATGTTAACTAAAGCGTCAAACGATGAATAGAGAACATCCTATTTCATCGTTTGACGCTTTATTAATTTTTTGTAAATTTTTCATTCATTAACTTGGTTAAATAGATATCGTCCTTTATGATAAAGATTACTAATTAATTTGGAGGTTTTTTATTGGAAAAAGCAAAACAATCGAAGAAAAGGAAAACTTTTTTAGAAATTTTACTTATTTCCACAAAGCTAGGATTCACATCATTTGGTGGGCCTGTTGCTCATTTAGGCTATTTTCACGATGAATATGTACGTCGAAGGAAATGGTTGGATGAGAAAAGCTATGCTGATTTAGTTGCCCTTTGTCAATTTCTACCTGGTCCAGCGAGCAGTCAGGTTGGGATTGGGATAGGAATTTTACGGGGAGGACTCCTCGGCGGGATCCTTTCTTTTTTAGGGTTTACACTACCTTCTGTTATTGCTCTGATGATCTTTGCTAGTGTAATAGAGGGCTTAGACTTAGGGAACGCAGGTTGGATACATGGTCTTAAAATTGTTGCGGTTGCCATTGTTGCACATGCGATACTTGGTATGGCAAAGAATTTAACACCAGACCTAAAAAGAAAGACAATTGCACTTTTTGCATTAGTACTTACACTCTTATGGCAAAGTGTCTTTTCTCAAGTAGGAGTTATTATATTATCAGCTATAATCGGCTATTTTCTCTATAAACAGCAATCGATGCAACACAATCATGGAGATGTTTCTTTTCCACTTTCGAAACGAGTAGCAAGTATTTCGTTAATGCTATTTTTTGCGTTACTTTTCTTTTTACCTATCATTCGCGAGGTATTTACATACCAATGGATTGCCATGTTTGATAGCTTTTATCGTTCTGGTTCTCTTGTTTTTGGAGGAGGCCATGTAGTGCTGCCTCTTTTAGAACGTGAATTTGTTCCTGGTGGATGGTTGAGTGAAGAAGCATTTCTTGTTGGATACGGTGCAACACAGGCAGTTCCTGGTCCTTTGTTTACATTTGCTGCATATATTGGAACGGTCTTGAATGGATGGGGAGGGGGACTTCTTGCGACATTCGCCATATTTCTGCCAGCCTTTTTATTAATTGTTGGAACACTCCCATTCTGGAATTCCTTAAGAAAGAATCCGAAAATTCAAGGTGCGTTAATGGGCGTAAATGCTGCGGTTGTTGGCATTCTAATATCTGCATTTTATCATCCTATTTGGAGTAGTAGCATCTTACAGGCAAGCGATTTTGCTTTTGCAGCCATTTTATTTTCGATGTTAGTTTATTGGAAGCTGCCACCATGGATTATTGTTATTACTGGTGCAGCTGGTGGAATACTGCTTTCCTATTTACCAATATAATATTCTAAAAAACCTATAAACGAGTGATTGTATCTCGCTTATAGGTTTTTGCTTTTTTAAGCTTGTGTTAACTGGTTATATAAATTACCCATTTCAATCGCATTAACCGCAGCTTCCCAGCCTTTATTTCCAGCTTTTGTGCCTGCTCGTTCAATTGCTTGCTCAATGTTTTCCGTAGTAAGAACCCCAAATATAACAGGGATTTCCGTACTTAACGAAACATTTGCTACACCTTTTGCGACTTCATTACTTACATAGTCAAAATGAGGTGTTGCCCCGCGAATAACAGTTCCAAGCGTGATAATTGCATCATATTTACTAGACGCAGCCAGTTTTTTGGCAGCTAAAGGAATTTCATATACGCCAGGAACCCACATGACAGAAATATCTTTCTCGTTTACGCCATGGCGATTTAACGCATCTTCTGCTCCAGATAAAAGTCTAGTTGTAATAAATTCATTAAAACGGGACACAATAATTCCAATTTTTAAGCCAGTTCCAATTAAATTTCCTTCAAATACTTGTTTCATTTTCTATTCCACCTTTTGTAATAAATTTTGTCGGTATTGAATTAAATCTTGAATCGTAATCATTTTTAAAGCAAATTTTTCAGCAATTAGCTTTAAATCATTCACTCTTGCCATTGTTCCGTCTTCTTTTAAAATTTCACAAATAATTCCAACAGGTTTTGCTCCTGCGAGCATCGCTAAATCAACTGCAGCCTCGGTATGTCCATTGCGATTTAGCACGCCGCCATCCTTTGCAATAAGAGGAAAAATGTGACCTGGTCTTGTAAAATCATCAGCAATGGTATCTGAATCAACCATTTTGCTTATTGTATAGGCGCGTTCATACGCACTAATTCCTGTTGATGTTTCTTTATGATCAATACTGATTGTAAATGCAGTGCTTCTCGGATCACTACTATTAGTAACCATAGGAGGGAGGTGTAGTTTATCTGCTAAAGCTTGTTGAATAGGAACACAGATTAGGCCACGACCCTCTTTTGCCATGAAATTGATCATTTCGGGAGTGACTTGATCTGCCAATCCAATGAAATCTCCTTCATTTTCCCGATCTTCATCATCACAAACAATGATTACTTTGCCTTTTTTTAAATCAATTAAAGCATTTTCAATGGAATCAAACATCGTTATCTTCCTTTCGTTGTATAAAGTGAAACTTCCATCAGTGGTGGTCTTCCTTCATCCCACACTGATGGTTAGTTGAACCATGCGGACCTTTACGGACAGTTGATCTCCCGCCTATCTTTCTCGAATTCTCATAATGGAGTCTTACTGTCCGTTAAGAGTGGGAAAAATTCATGATTAAAAACCATTTTCTCTTAAAAATGAAGCAGTTAGTTTTGATTCTCTTTTTATGAATGGATCTTTGTCTCTATTCATAAAGGAATAAAAATATTTGGCCAAAAGATCAAATTCGATATTAACAAGCTCACCTTTTCGCTTATTCCCAATCATGCTGACTTTAGAAGTATGTGGGATGAGCGATACATTAATAGAGGTAGGAGTCGTTTTAAAAATAGTTAAACTCGTTCCGTCAATTGTGATAGAACCTTTATCCATTGTTAGGTGTATTTGATCCTCTGGAATCTGAATTTCTACTAATGTGCTATTTTCGACCTTTTTTGTCGAGATAATCGTACCTGTACAGTCAACATGGCCAGACACAAAGTGCCCGCCAAACCTTCCGTTGGCAGCCATCGCTCTTTCTAAATTAACGCTTGTGCCACTATTTAGAAGTCTAAGGGTTGTATCATTAAAAGTGTTTGGCATAACATCAACTGTAAATAAATTGTGTTCAAAGGAAGTGACCGTTAAGCACACACCATTTACTGCAATGCTGTCACCGATTTTTATATCCTCTATAATTTGTTCTGCTTGGATCACTATGGAAATCGTATGACCCGTTTTTTTACTATGCTTCACAACACCTAATTCTTCGACTAGTCCAGTAAACAAAGGAAATTCCTCCTTTCTGCAGAGTGTATTTTAAAGCTCTTAAATAGCTCAAGGGGTCCAAACATTTTTTAATGGATAGAAAAAATATTCTAAAAGTCCATGAAAAAATACAAAATAAAACCCCGTATAAAAAACTCATACGGGGTCAAAAACATACTTAAATAAACGTATCGTACGAAAGAACAGCTGTTTTTTCATTGATTGTTTTTTGTAAATAACGCTGTCAATGGATCATTCAATCCTTTTTCGAAAAAGAAAGAACGGTTCTTAGCTTCAGTATATTTAGAAACCATACCTTATACTTGAGCACACCTTATTACAGCATCACCAAATACAACAAAACAATTCTATAGAAAAAACAGGAAAAAGAAATTCAAATAATCCTTTTCGTTCTATAAATCATACCATTTTGTTTATTGTTATTTGCCTTCTCCCATCCAGACTTTACTGTCGGCTTTGGTTTCTCACCAAATCCACCGTTTTATAAATTGGCCATATGTATGCAGATACACTGAAAAATAGCTACTGTAATTAACCAATAATCAATCTTATAAAACGGGTCACGGGCTTAGAGTTTTACGTACACTCATCACCGTCGGTTGGGAATTTCACCCGACCCCGAAGGCGATCACACATATTGTGTAATCATAACTATTTAATTAACTGTATCGTACACCTTTTCATTTCAATTATCAATTATTTTCTCTTACACACTATATTTACACTACAAGGAAAGTAATAATTCAACTTGATAAGATGTGTTTCTTTTATTGATTTGGTCACACTAAAAGTAAAAAGTGGAGGCACGAGAATGAAAATTGCAGAAAATGTATTTGGCTATCGAACAGCAATTGCTAATATAGCATATATAGCAGGATTAGGATCTATGAAGGAGGATTGGGTACTTATCGATACAGGTGTTCCCTATTCAGCGCCGTTTATTTTGAAAAATATAAAACCACTGTTCCATGAAAAGAAACCACTAGCAATCATTTTAACTCATGCACATTTTGATCATATTGGAGCATTACAGACACTCGTTAATGAGTGGAATGTCCCTGTATATATTCATGAAAAAGAGATTCCCTATTTAGAAAGCAAGAAGAAATATCCCGCACCTACACCATTCAAAGAAAAAGGGATGATGTCATTTCTTTCTCCGTTTTATCCGCGAGATGGGATTGATTTTCATTCCATAATAAAACCTATTTCAAGTGAAGATTCCTTACCATTTTTAATGGGATGGAAATGGATCCATACGCCCGGACACACGGTCGGACATATTTCCTTATTTAGAGAAAAAGATCAGTTACTTCTTGCAGGGGATGCACTTATTACAGTCAAACAAGAATCACTTTTTGCAGTCTTAACACAGAAAAAAGAGATTCATGGCCCACCAGCATACTTTACACCAGATGTAGAAACAAGCTTCAGATCGATAGAAAAGCTGCAATCGCTAGACCCAAAAATTTTATATACAGGGCATGGAGTACCAATGTATGGAAAAGAGATAAGGGAAGGAATTAATGAACTTCTTTCTCAGCATAGTACAGGGAGTTTAGTAAAAGGAATCTAGTTTATTATAATAAAATTATGTTAACTAAAGAGGCAATTATAATTTCACAGCTACATTTAATTGATAGTTGAGAAAAATTACGATTTGCCTTTTTATTATTTCATCATTCCTTACCAATGTGATTTGCCGTATAGTAAGGATAGAGAAATTACATAGCAGGAGGAAATCGTGAATTTTTATATTGCATCTAGTTTTAATAATAGCGATATGGTAAGAAAACTTTCCCAAGCTTTAGAGTTAGAAGGACAGAAACAATTATACGATTGGACACAGAACAACAGAGCACACACAATGGAATTATTAGCAAGCATTGGAAAACAAGAAAAGGAAGCAGTTTCAAATTCCGATTTTTTCATTCTGATTCTCCCAGGTGGAAAAGGAAGTCATACCGAATTCGGAATCGCTCTTGCTCTTCATAAAAGAATTTATATTTACTCGTCAACAAACGATTTATACGATTTTGATAAAACAACTACTTTTTATCATTTAGATCATGTTAACAAGTTTGTTGGAACCTTTGAAGCATTTACTGAGTACATAATTAAACAAGAAATCAAAAGTAAAACAACTATTTCTTCCAAGATATAATCCTTTAACGAATACCCATTTCATGATACTCTTATTTATTAGAAGATTGATATAGTTAGGAGTATTTTTATGAAATTAGTAACTTGGAATGTTAATGGAATCAGAGCCTGTGTTAAAAAAGGCTTTGTGGATTTTTTTCAGCAAATAGATGCAGATATCTTTTGTCTTCAAGAAACAAAGCTCCAAGAAGGACAAATTAAATTAGAATTAGAAGGCTACCATCAGTTTTGGAATTATGCTGAAAGAAAGGGCTATTCAGGAACAGCCGTTTTTACAAAGGAAAAGCCTCTTTCAGTCCATTATGGCATTGGGGAAGACTTTGAAGAATTAGAAGGGAGAGCCATTACTTTAGAGTTTGAAGACTTTTTCCTACTAAATGTGTATACACCAAATTCAAAGCGAGATTTAAGCAGATTGTCCTATCGAGTAGAATGGGAAAAACAACTAAAGCAATATATTTTATCACTTGAAGCAGTGAAGCCGGTGATTTATTGTGGTGATTTAAATGTAGCGCATCAAGAAATCGACTTGAAAAATCCGAAGCCGAATATTGGAAATTCAGGCTTTACTACGGAAGAAAGAGGGGAAATGACTAGCTTACTACAATTAGGTTTTGTAGATAGCTTTAGATATTTATACCCAGAACGAACAGATGTCTACACATGGTGGAGCTATATGGCAAAGGTAAGAGAAAGAAATATTGGATGGAGAATTGACTATTTTATCGTCTCCAATCAATTAAAAGACAATATTTCTGATGTAAATATCCATTGTGATGTAATGGGAAGCGACCATTGTCCTGTGCAACTTGAAATCCAAATATAATATAAATAAAGGGCATCATTTTAGCGAACATTCTAAAGATGTAATCATATCTTTAGAATAAAAGGCAGATGCCCTTTTTACACTTTGTGCTAATTACCTTACCTATATTGAAAACTATTTCTTGGTTACAAACGCTGAATAATGGAAGGATATATATTATCATCGATTCATCCATACATAATTAGAAGGAGGAATTTTATATGAATTTAAAAGGAATTCATCATGTTTCTGCCATGACAGCGAAGGCGAAAGAAAATTATGCCTTTTACACAAATGTACTAGGACTTCGACTAATAAAGAAAACAGTTAATCAGGATAATCCTTCTGTCTACCATCTATTTTACGGAGACGAACAAGGAAATCCTGGGACAGAGCTCACGTTTTTTGAAATTCCTCATATGGCACCTAACAGAGAAGGGGTAAGCAGTATTTCAGCAACCTCGCTTCGGGTGCCCAGTGATAAAGCGTTAGAATACTGGATAAAACGCTTTGATGACTTTGGCGTCACACATGAGGAAATCACAGAAAGAGCTGGGCGGTTGACAGTAGAATTTAGAGACTTTGAAACACAGCGCTTTTTCCTAGTGTCAGATGAGCATGATCCCTTCGTCAAATCAGGCATTCCATGGGATAAAAGCCCGGTTCCGACTGAATTTGCAATCACAGGTCTTGGTCCAGTCCAATTAACGGTACGTCGTTCAGAGTCCACTATTCGTGTATTAACCGATTTACTTGGATTTCGCTTAAAAGATACCTATCCATCCACTATCGAAAATCAACCACCTATACAAGTTTTTGAGACTGGCGAGGGAGGTTCTGGCACAGAAATCCATCTAGAGGAACGAACAGATATAAAGGTACAGCGACTTGGCAGAGGGGGCGTACACCATGTAGCCTTTCGCGCCGATAATGAGGAAGAACTACACACTTGGATCGAAAAAATGAATGATTCACGCTTTCAACATTCAGGTTTCGTTGATCGATTCTATTTTAAGTCCCTTTATTTTAGAGAACCGAACGGAATCTTATTTGAAATTGCTACAGATGGACCTGGATTTGCTACAGATGAAGCATTAGAACATTTGGGAGAATCACTCGCACTTCCACCATTTTTAGAGCCAAAACGAGCAGACATAGAAGCTATATTAGAACCTTTAGATACAAGCAGCAAATAATCTCAAAGAAAGCGATAATATATGCTAAAATAAAGAAAGTATTATTGTTGGAATTGCTAGGGGGAAAAAGAAAATGAAATGTGTATCCATTGATTTAGATGGCACTTTACTAGATGACCATCATCAAATTTCAGAAGCAAATCGAAATGTTATCCAAAAATTAAAGGATCATCATATTGATGTGATTTTAAATACAGGACGCCAATACGCAGATGTTATCAAAGTAGATGGTGTTAAAGAATTAGAGCTTCCGATTTTTTGCTTAAATGGCAGCATGATGTATGATGAAACAGGAAACCTGCTTTATGAAACACAAATTTCGATTGACTTATATCAAACCTTGCTAAAAGCATTGCAACAGCTTGAGGTAGGGATTCTTGTTTATACGAATCAAGGAGGATTTCCAGTAACCTTGCCAATGCTCCGAGGGAAATCTTGGGATGAGATTCAAGCACTATTCGATCAACAAGATTATGAAGCGATCCTCCATTTAAAAGATGTTAAAATCTACAAATTAATCGCTGTCGTCGATGAAACACAATTGGAGAAAATTGATAGAGTGAAAGAAGCTTTAAAAAAGCATGATACGATTTCTTTCTCTTCTTCTTTTCCAAATAACTGTGAAATCACTTCAAGTGAAGCACAAAAAGGAAAAGCGATTAGACGCTATGAAAACCTGCGAAAGCTTACCTTTGATGAGGTATATTCTTTTGGGGATGGCGGTAATGACGTAACCCAATTTGAAGTATCTACAAGATCTTTTGCGATGGAAAATGCTCCAGAGGAAATTAAAAAAAGAGCAAGCGATATTACGAAGAGCAACAACGAAGATGGCGTAGCATTTGCGATTGAAGAGATTCTGAAATTAGTGTAATCATCATATACTAGAATAGTTTAAAGCCAGATTCCTTATGGTAACATCTGGCTTTTTCGCTGCGAATATGGAAAAAAGAATAGGAGTTTGATATATTTTGAAAAAAATTGTGTTTACTGGTGGGGGATCAGCTGGGCATGTTACCCCTAATATCGCCATCATGAATGAGTTAAATAAACATGAATGGGATATTTCGTATATTGGAAGCAAAGCAGGAATTGAAAAGGATTTAATTGAAAAAATGGAAATTCCTTATTATTCGATTTCTAGCGGGAAGTTAAGAAGATATCTATCAAAAGAAAATATCAAGGACATTTTTAAAGTAATAAAGGGCTGTTATGATGCAAGAAAAGTGCTGAAAAAGATAAAACCAAACGTTGTATTTTCGAAAGGGGGATTTGTTTCTGTACCTGTTGTCATTGCAGCCCGTCAATTAAAGATCCCTGTCATTCTTCATGAGAGTGATTTAACACCTGGCTTGGCAAATAAATTATCTGTGCGATTTGCATCGAAAATCTTCACATCGTTTGAAGAAACATTACAATATCTTCCTACGGAAAAAAGTAAAGCGATAGGATCTCCGATTCGAAAAGAAATACTCTCTGGCTCGGCAGCTAAAGGCAAGCTTTTTCTAGGGCATACTAGTCAAAAGTCGATTCTTACCGTTATGGGCGGCAGCCTAGGCGCAAAAAAAATTAATGAAGTCGTTCGTGATAATTTAGATACACTATTACAAACCTATCAAATCGTCCATCTATGTGGCAAAGGCAATCTTTCAGAAGAGCATGCAGGGATAAAAGGCTATAGACAATTTGAGTATGTGTACGAGGAATTAGCCGATATTTTAGCAGCAACGGAAGTAGTCGTTACAAGAGGGGGATCGAATTCTATCTTTGAATTTCTAGCATTACGCATTCCAATGGTGATTATTCCCTTAACGAAGCAGCAAAGTAGAGGCGATCAGATATTAAATGGGAAAGTCTTTACGGAAAATGGTTACTCCTATATGATAGAAGAAGAATCGTTAACAAAAGACCATTTCCTTCATACGCTCAAAGAAATTCAAAGAAATAGGGAGTTAATGATGGAAAAAATGCAACAAAACAAAAGCAAAAATGCATTAGAGGAAATTATAAAAGAATTAAATCGTTATTAATATAAGCATATGTCAGGCTACAAGTAGAGTTTGCATGTTCATCTCTATCTGTAGTCTTTTATTTATCTATGGAATAAGGTTACTTGATAATTTCTTCAGAAAAAGACAAAATATAAAAAATGGTAATCGCTATATAAGCGAAGGAAAGTAGGTAGGAATAATGCAATCATTTACAGAAATCGGTTTATCTACAGCAATCATCGACAAGCTCAATAAACAAGGAATTAAACAGCCAACCCCTATTCAAACAAAGGTCATTCCACCACTCCTTAAAGGAGGCGATATAATTGCCCAAGCACAAACAGGGACAGGAAAAACATTTGCTTTTGTATTGCCGATTTTAGAAAAAATGGATACAGATACAAATCACGTTCAAACGCTAATCTTAACGCCAACAAGAGAACTTGCCATTCAAATAACCGATGAAATCATGAAAATGAAACAAGCGGCAGTAAAGGTTCTAGCTGTTTACGGAGGGCAGGATGTGGATAAGCAATTGAAAGTCTTACAAAGAGACGTATCAATTGTAGTAGCTACACCAGGCAGATTAATTGATCATATCAAACGAGGAACAATTGATTTAAGTAAAATCTCTTATTTTGTATTAGATGAAGCAGATCAAATGCTTCATATTGGATTTTTAGATGAGATTAGCTATATTATGAGACATATCCCTAAGTCGAGACAAACAATGTTATTTTCTGCGACCATTTCAAAGGAAGTGGAAAAGCTTGCGAAAAAATATACAAAAAATGGAGAATATTTTACAGTGGAAGCAAAACAAGGCCCTGCAAAAACTGTTAAGCAAGTAAGTATACATACAACCGATCGTGCCAAGCAAGGTACGTTAATGACCTTAGTTAAGGAAGCAAATCCTTATATGGCCGTCATTTTTTGCCGAACAAAGCGTCGCGTGACAAAATTATATGAAGTATTGCTCGCAAATAAATTTAGCTGTGGCCAATTGCATGGTGATTTGTCGCAAACAAAAAGAGAGCAAGTAATGAAAGCATTTCGGGATGGGAAATTTCAATTATTGATTGCTACAGATGTTGCGGCAAGAGGATTGGACATTGATGGAATTACCCATGTTTATAATTATGATATTCCACAGGATGCAGAAAGCTATGTGCATCGAATCGGCAGAACGGGAAGAGCTGGATCAGAAGGATATGCAGTAACCTTTTATTCCTCTGATGATAGACCCCTGTTAGATACCATTGAGGAACAATTGGATATTAAAATTGAAAAAATACAGCAGCCAAAAAAGACCGAAAAAAATAAAAAAGATATAGAAACGAAACCATCTGTAAAGAATGACAAAAAACAAGCTTCTCCTAGAAATAATAGAGAGACGCACCGTTCATCTACATCTGATAAACAAAGTAATGAAAGCAAGCGCAAACGTTTTTCAGACAGCAGTAAGAAGTCAAGTACATTCCAATCACCTGCAAAAAAACGGACAAAACCAAAGAAGAGAACAGGAAAAAGATAAATACTTTAGTCAAAAGATCAGTAATTTAACGTTGAAAGGAGCTCATTCCATTGTTAAAAACGGAAATGAAAAATTATCTAGAAAAATCACAAAAAGAAGGAAAAGTTGTTCTTTTTGAAGAAGAATTGAATTATGTTAGAAAAGAAGAGCTTTCAGAAGATAATATAGTTGTCGGAAACACAGCAGAGCGTTTTTCTGATCTATATATGGAGCTTGCGAACAAAGAAACGGACGAAGTCGTACAAGAAACCATAGAGGTTACTCTCTTAAAGGAAGAGGTTCAATACTTAGAAAAAAATATAGATGTATATCTCTATGTGGAAACAAAAGCGTTCGAGGTTATTGCTATTGATTCTATGTCATTAGAAGTAGATTCAGTCTTTGGAACATATGAAATATTATGTGGATTAAAATCTCCCAAAAAGAAGGAAAAAGAAATCCGTGCGTTTATGGTAGAGCATTTAGTAGGAGAAAATAGTAATTACCATCTCATGTTTAATGGGAATGACGGTGTATGGGATATTAATTTCTCTTTAGAGAAAGTCAATGGTTTCCATAAAGATATGGAAATCGGCGAAGCATTAAAACTAGCTTATGTATTTTTGTTTGCTTTACAAGACAGATTATCCGCTTAAGGCGTATTTTTAAAAGAGAAACACAATCGATTTCGTAAGTGAGGGAGAGAAACGCACAAAAGAATTGTCTACTTTAATAAAACATCTATCGACACCAGTAATGCCTGTTATGCAAGGAATAATAGCAATAATTTCCCTAATTGTAAAATTTAATGATGAGCGTTTTGAAGATTTACTGCAAAAAGGATTGAAAGAATTTTCCGAGCGTCGTGCAAGCTTCCTGTTGCTTTATTTAACTGGGATTAGTGAATTCGATTCCTTTATCATTTTTCGACTTCAAGGCTTAGTGAAAGCAATCGAATTAATTGGAGGAGAATGTGTACTTGTTGGCATTAAGCATGCAAATTATCTATTCTGGTGTAGATTTAAAACATATTCAAACATTTGCGACATTGGAACAAGGCATCCAATACGCCATTGAAGAGCTTGAATATCGTATTGAGAAACAAGTTATGCATAAAATATAAGATATGAAAGCCATAGATTAGTAGAATTTTATTTCTACTGACTATGGCTTTTTTTATTTTACTTATACTTTTCTTTTATCTGGAAAAAATAAGGATGAAAAGTCAAAGGAGCAGATACAATGCCTGAATTACCAGAAATGGAAAACTACAGAATCCTTTTAAGTAAGTTCATTGTCAACCGACCAATTACTTCTGTGGCAATAAATCGAGAAAAATCAATCAATATGCCTGTTCCGGCCATCTTAAATCAAATGCAAAACGCAACCATCATTCGAATCGAAAGACGAGCAAAACATCTACTTTTTCATCTATCCAATCAAAAGATTTTGTTACTTCATTTAATGCTTGGTGGATGGATGTTTTACGGTTCAGAGGAAGAAAAGCCAAAACGAACGATTCAAGTTCAATTATCGTTTGGAAATAACCATCTATGTTTTATTGGATTACGCTTAGGGTATCTTCATTTGCTAACGCAAGCAGAGTGTGAGGAAAGACTAAAGGAGCTTGGTCCTGAACCTTTGGATACTCGTTTTAAAGAGGAAATCTTTATAAACATAATAAAAACAAGGAGAGGGGCTTTAAAGCTTAAATTAGTCGATCAACATTTTATCTCTGGAATCGGGAATTGCTATTCAGATGAAATATGTTACGAGGCACAGCTTTTGCCAACAAGAAAACTAGAAGACTTAAAGGATCTAGAGGTAAAAAATCTTTATCATTCTATGCAGAAAACACTAGCTGCGGCAACGAATATAGGTGGATATATGGATCATCCCCTCTATGTAGACGATACAAAAACAGGTAGCTACAATGACCTTTGCAAAGTATATGATAGAGAAGGGGAAGCATGCCAACGTTGCCAGAATAAAATCATGATGATCAAAATTTCTTCTAAAAAAAGTTTTTATTGTCCTGGCTGTCAGTTTTAATTATTTTTCTGCATATAATAGGAGTAATTTTAAAAAAAATGGACAGACTATTCCTTTAGCCCGCTTTACGCGCAACTTATCCTTGGTGAAAAGAATGATATGATAAGGAGTGAGAAAATGGCTTTATTGAAAAAGGGGATATTACTAATATTGATATTCTCCATTTTCCTATCTGGCAGCAGACCAAATACTTTCTCTCCAAAGGCTTTAGCAGCTGAAAATCATAAAAAAGCAACGCTATCCACTGAACTTGAATCTCTCTTAAATTCAGAACCTGAACTGGAAGGGAGCCTGGCAAGCATTAGCATACGCGATCAGGAATCTGGCACCATCCTTTTTGAACATATGAGTGATTTACGATTAACACCAGCCTCCAATATGAAGTTATTGACATCCGCCGTTGCCTTAAAAGTATTGGGGGAGGACTATCAATTTATTACGGAAATCTATGGAGATGGAAGAGTGGTAGATGGGCATTTGAAAGGAAATTTGTACATAAAGGGGAATGGAGACACGAGTCTACTCGCAGCTGATTTAGAAAAAATGGCAAAAGAACTGAAGCATAAAGGAATCCGTTACATTGATGGTAACGTCATTGGTGATGATTCTTGGTATGATGATACACCATATTCCGTTGATTTAGCCTGGAGTGATGAATCAACCTATTATGGAGCGCCAATCTCTGCTTTAACCTTGTCACCAAATAAAGAATATGACGCAGGCACAGTACTGCTCGAAATAAAGCCTGGAAAAAATATTGGCGAGCCTGTCGTAATCAACAGTATTCCTAGAACATCGGAAATAAAAATAAAAAAGAAGGCGAAAACAGGGGATAAAGAGTCTGGAACTAGCTTGAAAGTGGAGAGAAAACATAATAGTAAAGTGGTCACTGTTACTGGGAGACTACCTATTACTACTTCTCTAAAAAAAGAGTGGGTTTCAGTAGATAATCCTACGAAGTATACATTAGACGTATTCCAGCAAGCATTAAAGAAAGAAGGAATACAATCGAATGGGGCAGTCAAAAAAGGAAAAACTCCACAAATAGCCTCCCTTATTACCACCCATGCTTCGATTCCTCTCTCTGAATTACTCATTCCATTTATGAAATTGAGTAATAATACGATTGCAGAAACTTTAATCAAAGAAATGGGCGTTGTTAAAAAAGGGAAAGGAAGTTTTGAAAAAGGATTAGCGGTTGTAAAAGAAGAATTAATTGCTTTCCAATTGAATCCAAACAATATGCTTATCCGCGATGGAGCTGGCATATCTCCTATAGACTATATTTCGGCAAATGATTTGAGTCTATTTCTATATGAAGTTCAAGCAGAACCTTGGTTTGCAACATTCAGTCAAGCATTACCTGTTTCAGGTATGGAGGAACGAATGGTAGGAGGTACGCTTAGAAATAGATTAAACGGAGAAAACACCAAAGGGAAGGTTTTAGCAAAAACAGGAACCCTCACCTCTGTCAGCACATTATCTGGATATCTGGAAAGTACAAACGGAAAAAAATACATCTTTTCCATCTTATTAAATCATCTCGTGGATGAAGAAAAAGGAAAAGAAATAGAAGATCGGATCATCGAAACATTGGCAGAATATTAATTTTTTACTCTAGACCATATTTTTGATTCTTTTTGAAACAGGATTAGAAATATGGTCTTTTTTCTATTTGACTTTGAGAGGAAAGTCTTTCTCTAAGTGTTTCATTTCTTCCCTTCCAATCATTGAGATAAGTGCCATACTTATACTATAGTTTGAAGAATATACCACAGGGATATGATTATTAATTGCCATTTTTTTCAGAATTTTAATAATATTAATCGACATATTCTACCTAATATTATACTCTATCTATATATTATATTAGGAGATAATAGGAAATGAAAAACGTTAAAAACATTTACAATATTATCTTTATTCAGTTTTATTCTAACTTTTGGGATATCATCCTTTGCTGAAGAAGATTACTTTATTGAGGGAACACCAGATGAAAATATTATCATTCGAAATATAGGAATAACTACTAATCTTACAAAGCCTGATTCGGAAATTAGTTTATTTGGTACAAGTTCTCTCATTACGACTTACAATGTTGCAACTAATGGAAGAATGACATTTTCTGGTTCTGCTAATGTATCCAAATTATACACGAATAATTTGTTCTATGGTAAAACCTTTTATAGAATTGAAGTGAAAAACCAGCATAGTAGTACATTAAAGGTGAAATTAGTAAAGTACAATGCATGGGGCAATGTAAATTCTTGGACTGTGAAATCAGGTAATACATTAGTTACTTTTTATACCCTGCTGTAGCTAACGATAAATACTTTTTAGAATTTGACGCACCAAGTTGCTTTAGTGGATTTGTACAATAATATTATAAAAGGCATCCATTATTTCGGATGCTTTTTTTTAAAAGGATCTTTACGATGTCTACGTCTATATTGAAAATCATAGCCTTAATAGCTATGATAATAGATCATTATGGAGAATTTTTTCCGAACACTCCTGAATACTTAAGATGGATAGGGAGAATATCTATACCAATATTTATTTATTGTGTCTTTATAGGAATCCAGCACACCTCGAATAAAAAGTTGTATTTTTTCCGCCTATACATGGCAGGAGTAATAATGTTTTGTATAAATTTAACGATAAATCATAATTTTGAAATAGAAATGAACTTTGAATTAACTAATAACTTTTTTTCAACATTGTTTTTATCTGCTATTATTATTTATTTATTTCAGGCCACTAGTGTCGCTCTAAAATAATTCAACACAAATTTTAAAACTGAATTTTCTGCAACTTGATTTTTCCATAAAAAAATCCTTTATAATGGTTTGGTGGTAGTAACCTATCCAAATCCACAATAAAGGACATACGCATGGATAAGTTTACACGAAAAACATCATTTGAACAATGGTTTTCACCGCTTAATCAGACATTATTAGAAGAACAGGTGAAAACACATCAATTAAATTACTATACAAAGAAGCTTTATACGGCTTCCTTTTTGAAATTACTTTTGTATGCGCAGCTCCATGAAACCGAGAGTTTACGGGCTTTGAGTGACGCTGTATTTTCAGACGATTTGCAATGTGCTACAGGGTTGAACTCGATTAGCTTCTCCCAATTAGGAAGACGAATCAATACAATTCCAACTGAGTTCTTTCAAACGATTTTTTTAGATTTGGTCGCCCAAATCCATAAGAAAACAGATTTTGAAAAACGAAGAAAGATTTCGACACCACTGAAAATCATTGATTCGAGTACACTCCCACTTAATTTAACCAATCATACGTGGGCAGAGTTTCGAAAGACAAAATCGGGTGTAAAGCTTCCCTTACGCCTCGTGTTCATGGAAAAGGGTTTCTCTTATCCAGATAAAGGAGTGCTTACGAATGCCATCGAACACGATCGAGGTCAGCTAGAAATATTCATTGACGACAAAGAATGCATGTACGTATTCGACCGTGGTTATTTAGACTACGAACGTTTTGATCGCATGACGGATGATGGCTATTTCTTTGTCACAAGACTTCGCAAAAATGCCGTAGTACGAGTACTTGAATCATTTACACTGCCTACACATTCCACGGTTTTATCGGATGAAATGGTGGTGATTGGTACAACTCAAAATCGCTCAGAAAACGTGTTTCGTCGACTGAAATTACTTGATACAAAAGGCAAAGAGCTAACCTTACTAACGAATCGATTTGATTTAAGTGCAGATGAAATCGCCGAAATCTATAAATCACGTTGGGCGATTGAACTCTTTTTCAAATGGATGAAACAACATTTGAATATCAAAAAGTTCTATGGTCATAGTGAGCAAGCTGTACACAATCAAGTGTATATAGCGATGATTGTGTATTGTTTGAACGTATTGGCCCAGCTGAACTCGAATAGCGACCGAAGTTATTTACAAATTAGTCGCTATTTAAAAGCAGCTCTCTGGAAATCCGCAAACATTTGGTTACGCAAAATCAAAGGAAAGTGCGTGCCATAAGGACTGTAACAGTCGTTGTTGGATAAGTCACAGGTTATAGTAAAAAAATGGATGTTTACTACCTTAGTTTTGGTGTTTTCATTTTTTCTTAAAAATATGGAAAATTCAAAACTGAAAATTCAGAACTTATTTATGCGACACTAGTGATTTCAGGCAAAAAATATTAAATTGGTCTGTCTATTTTTATTTTGGCAGATATTAAGTACTTTCTTATGTTTTTACTTATCTGAATTCTTAGTAATAATACCAAGTGCTTCTTATCTATTTTATGGTTCTATCTTTGGAAATATATTTTTTGTTGAAGGTGGTATTTTTATCGTACTAATAGGTGCAATATTTGCTGGATTTCAAAAAAAGAAGACACTTAGTATTTGTTATACCAGCTATTGTCTGTTCCTCTTTCTTTTATTTGAAAAACGTGGAGGGATTCCATCGTACTTTCCGTCTCACTTAATCCCATTTTTCGGCTATCAATGGATGATGATAACTGCTTTACCATTAATACTGCTTTATATTGGGAAAAAAGGAATTGGATTAAAGTATCTTTTTTATTTCATTTATCCTATCCATATTATTATTTTTTATTTTGTTGGTACAAGGAGTTAAAGTACTCAACTAATTATAAATAAAGACTCTTCTCAAGCAGTCAAAGTAGCAAATGAATGAAAGAGCAAACTCGCTGCAAAGCAAATAGAGCATAACTTCTCGAAAGTTGGTCCATACCTTACTGCAAGTATCGGTATTGCAACAGTGATTCCTAAAGAAGAGCTTTCTCCTTCCTTATTGATTTTAAAAGCGGATGAAGGACTATATGAATCAAAAGAAAAAGGAAGAAATACCTATACAGCCATTGATGTAGATAAGGTTTATAGCCATTAATATAGTAAAATATAAAAGACCATTTCCATTCCTATTAAAGTAATAGGAGGGAAAATGGTCTTTTTTTTAATCGTTTTTCGCAAGTTTCGCTAAACCTGTAATGTAATCAAAAAAAGCATCGCGATTTACATCATATACAACTGAAACAGGGCGACCTTGTTCACTTAGTAAGGTTCTACCTTGGGAAGGTGCTTCTGTTAAAGCGATTGATTTCACTTCTTTCATTTTAACCAATTCTTTTTTTCCAATCGTTGCAGTGGTTAAAACATCCCATAAATAATAGGTAGAGTTTGTTTCCACATGAACAAGAGGGGGACAAGCCGCATAACATTGCCCAACGAAATCGACACCTGTAAATCTTCTTAATGATGCCCATTGATTTCGTACGGAAAGGGTTAGCGGCACTTGGTTTGTACTTTCTAATGCCACCATTTCAATCGTTAAATCGCTAGCCCACACTGTTGATACAGCCCACGGATCCCAGAACGCATTCCATTCCGCAGTTCCATCATGCTCCGGCTCTTGCACATTACCAACCTCTAAGAATGTTCCCCCCATCCAAACTAATTTCTCAATTTTCGCTTGAATATCTGGGGCAATTTCTAATGCTCTTGCCAAATCTGTTAGCGGTCCTGTAAATAAAAGCGTCGTTTTATCCGGATTTTCTCTGACAGCTTTAATTAAATGTTCATGTGCAGGAAGATCGCTTTCAGGTGCAGTTACTACGCCACTTTCATTTAAAATCGGCAGTGCATCTACATAAAAAGTATGCATTCTCCACTCTTTCGGAAAAGGGTTTACTCCACGAGAATTGGATCTAGCAACTTCAACTGCTCCATTACCAAATCGATCAATAATCTTTCTACTTGCACTAATACCAGGCTCTAAATAGCCATCTGCCGGAATGACGGATACACCAATTAATTCCACTTCATCCATTTGTAGTAGAAGAAATAGGGAAACTAAATCATCGATTCCTGCATCATGGTTAAAATAAACTTTCTTCGTCAAAGACATTCACTCCTATGTATTACAATCTTTTATAAAGCTCATTCTATTATACTATCAGATTCATGCGAATAATTAGTTAAAAAACACTAGATATTTGTTATTTTTCTAGTTCTCTTCTAAATTACTTAGAATAACTCATTTATGTAGACAATTAAATTTATTGGAGAAACTTTACCTACACAAAGAAAAAGATCTTAGCATAATCTCCAAGTTCTTTTTCTTTATATACCTAGATGCGTATTGTTTCTATTATCGATTAATAGATTTGTTATTTACATAATCGTGAAGTTATTTTCGTCCAAAATCAGCCTTAATCTCTCCATATTTATTCGTATCCCATTTTAAAATCTTATTCGAGTAGCTGTTTTCCTTGAGCCACTTTTCTGCGCGTTCGATTAATTGCCATAATTCTTCTGTTCGCTTGTCTCGCACTAAGGTAGTGTTTGCTTTTTTATTTCGAACCCAAGAAAGAGCGGTTATACTGTCACTGTAGATGGTCGTATTCTTTCCTTGTTTTTGCAAAAGGCTTAGCGCATGTACGATGCCTAAAAATTCACCAATATTATTCGTTCCAAATACTGGCCCATAGTGGAAGAGAACTTCTCCCGTTTTCGTATGTACTCCACGATATTCCATCAACCCAGGATTGCCGCTGCAAGCAGCATCTACAGATATGCTGTTTTCATCAATCGCTTCAAATGATGTGCCAGCCTGTTTTTTTGAGGAAGAGCCTTTCGTCGAAGTTTGACCAAAATTCCCTCCTTGATTAAAGGCTTTTTCTGCTTCCTCCAATGTTGGAAAGGATTTAAAAGCTGCTCCTTTAAATCCTTTTGTCTGTTTTTCGCATTCAGCCCAAGTACGATAAATCCCTGGTTTTCTTCCACTCCATACAACATAATATTTTTTCCCTGCCATTCACTAAAACCAACCTTTCACATCCTATTTATTAATCATATCATACAATGAAATCGAAGCACAAAATAGGCATTTAGCCACGATTGAGTCAAGTTTTTGTGGGAGTTTTTTTAGCTCCCTTTTTTATAAAGTAAAACCTCTAAGTTTGTATCCGCTTTCCAATTGGTTTTGTTCTTCCAACTGTTGATTCTCTCATTTTTTAAAAACCTTTTAATCCCTGTAAGGCAAAGTGAATGGGTTTTCCAATCGCCTGATTTAAGTATGGAATGTTCTGACGCACGGTTTCTGTCACTAATTTTGTGGATATTTTTCTTTTCGGTCGATGCTCTTTCTTTGATTTTTCCGTGGCTTTTTCCCATTTTCCATATATCGTTTGGATAGATAGATCATCCTTCAACCCAATCCACAAACGTGCCATGCTCATGACGCCTTTTTTGCTCCATGCTCTTCCATTTTTTAATCGTTTGGCTAATTGATTGATTCATCATTGCTTCTGCACTTCCCATTGGTCGATACGCTGTCGTGTCCACGCCTTTCTCCTGTAACCAACTACGATAATCTTTTATGGTTTCCTGATGATGCGTTAAAAAGGCGAGGAAATGCGCTAGTTTTTCTTCTTCTTCTGGTGTATCCATTGTTCCTACTGCACTATTCAACTCTAGAAGTAATGTTTCTACCTGGTAGTTTTTTAATGCTCTTCTCATGTAGCGGAATCGGGGATGGCTCTTCATTAGCTGTTTCATCGAACGAGCGACATGAAAACGATCCATAGTGAAAAAGGCCCGTTCCCGAAAATACTCCCGACATGCCGTTATCCAGCCTGCTCCATCGCCATTAATAATAAGCAAGGTTTGGGTTGGATCATACGCATAATGATTCTGTAAGAATGTTTCAAAAGCTTCCCAAAAGGGTTCTTTTCCTTCATAGAGAAAATGCCTTTTATTTCGGAGCCTGACTCGCTTTCCGTTTTCTTTCCATCCCTCATGTACAGCGGCGAATTTCAACTCCCATCCACGCTTTTTCTTTTCTTGACTCTTCACATATAATCCATCTACTTCGACAAACAACACCTTTTGAAAAGGGCGTTTTTCCTTAGCGGGAAGTACGCTTGTATGAAGAAGATGTTGCCGTAATGCTTCGTGGCTCATCGCCGAATAGCCTAAAAATTGTTCGAACGTTTCCACCGCCTTTCGATAGGAGGAACCATTTGTCGCTAATTCTAGCCCCCATTCTTCTAATAGTGGACTAAACCCCTTATTCCCTTGAAACTGTAAGTAGTGATCTAACAGACATATATATTTTTTGGTCACACGATCGAAATAATAATTACGCTTCAGCTCCACTGCTCCAAACGCTGTATCTACTCGTATTTCTCGTTTATCTCGTAAAGCAAATCTTCTTTTGTCTCGTTGCTGGGCAATCTCTAGATCCCAATTTTCTAATGTTTGAACAAGGATTTCTTGAAAGGTCATTTGTAGTGTTCGAAATAAAGTTTTTTCCAATTCTTTTAATGATGGTAATTTTATGTTACATTCATTCATGAGAGCCTCTCCTTTTCGTAGTGTTCTAGTCAAACTCTACTTTACAAAAGGAAGCTCTCTTTTTTAATGCTTAATTTTTTCCAGCTACCGCGCTTTCGCTTGGTGGCCTTTTTGTCTAGTTGGGGGACTCGTCCCCCAACTAGACAAAAAGGATATTTATTCTCCCACAAACATTTTACTCATACTTTAGCCACAAACTTTTGAAAAGGCTTTCTATAATTCTTGTAATTTACTATAATGATGGTGAGTAAAATAGGAGGGTGGGGAATTCATTGTTACAGCTACTTCCACTAATGATTGAAAGAGTCGGTATTTTAGTTATCTTTGCCTTCTTATTATCAAGAATCAAAATTTTTCGTTCGATTATCCATAAGGATTCACAATGGCAGGATAAGCTCTATTTAATTCTTATCTTTGGTTTGTTCGGTATTATCAGCAACTATACCGGGGTAGAAATTTTAAAAGGAAGCATCAGTACACATACATGGCAGCATGAGCTGGATGTTTCAAGCGCGATTGCAAATACGCGCATTATGGGAGTTGCAATTGGTGGCATGATCGGAGGTCCTTTAGTAGGTCTAGGGGTGGGATTAATAGCTGGTATTCACCGCTTAACACTAGGCGGATTCACCGCGCTAGCCTGTGGATTATCTACAATCATGGCAGGAGTAGTTACAGGTTTCCTTGGAAGGAAGTATTCTATCCAGCAAGATTCGGCCAGCAAGGCTGTAATTATCGGAATAACAATGGAAGTTATTCAAATGGTATTCATCCTTTTATTCGCATCACCATTAAATCTTGCACTCGAACTAGTCAAAATTATCGTTTTTCCGATGATTGTCATTAATGGGTTTGGGATGTTAATTTTCATTTATATCATTCAAAACATTCTTTTAGAAGAGGCAAAAACGAAAGCAATCCAAACAAATATTGCTTTAAATATTGCACAATCTACATTAGCTTACTTTAGGCAAGGCCTAAATCCTGAATCAAGTAAACAGGTTGCTAAAATTATGCTTAAAGCAACAAATGCTGATGCCGTTTCTATTACAAATAGATCGATTGTTTTAGCACATGAGGGTCTAGGGAGGGATCATCACATTCCCCTTGATAAAACATCTACAAAACTTACAGAAAAAGTGTTAAGAGAAGGAAATATATTAGTAGCAAAAAATAAAGACGAAATTCAATGCAACAACCAAGATTGCCCTCTGCATGCCGCTATTTTATTACCCTTAAAAGCAAATAATAAAATAGTTGGTTCATTGAAGCTTTATTTCGCTAATCCAAAAAACATTCAGTTAGTAGAATACACAATGGCTGAAGGCTTAAGTAAATTATTTTCTTTACAGCTGGAATTAGCAGAGGCAGAGCTTCAGCAAAGGCTGCTAAAAGATGCTGAGATTAAAGCATTGCAATCACAGGTTCATCCCCATTTTCTTTTTAACAGCATGAATACTATTTCAGCACTTATTCGCACGGATGGAGAGAAGGCACGGGAAATGATTCGAAAATTGAGTATTTATTTTCGCAGCAACATTCAAGGTTCCAAAAATATGTTAATCCCCTTAACACAGGAATTAGAACATGTGCATGCTTTTTTAGCATTAGAAGAAGCAAGATTTCCAGATAAGTTCATCTTGAAAGCGTCAGTTGATCCTGAATTTAAAAAAGTGCTTATTCCCCCTTTTACGCTACAGCCTTTAGTAGAAAATTCGATACGCCACGCTTTTTCAAAAGGAACAGTTGGAAATATTACGATATGTGCTTACAAAGAAAAAGATAGAATGGTGCTGATTGCAGAAGATGACGGCAAAGGAATGAGCGAGGATACGCTCTATATGATTGGGCAAAAAACAATTGCATCTAGTACTGGTACAGGAACTGCGCTTTGGAATATACAAGAGCGAATTAAAAAAATTTATGGGGAAAAAGGGATGTTCAACATCGAAAGTGAGTGGAATAGAGGTACAAAAGTAATGATCAAAATACCATTTAAGGAGCCAGCAATCTGGAGGGGAGCAGATGATTAAAGCATTAATTATAGAAGATGAACCATTGGCTAGAGATGAATTAAGCTATCTGTTAAAAAGAAGTAATAAGATTGAGATAATGGGAGAATGCGATTGCTTAGAAACAGCTTTAGATTTAATCGACAAGCTTGAAATCGATGTAATATTTTTAGATATTGAGCTTGGGGAAGAGAACGGTATGAGCTTAGCCGAACGATTGAAACTTAAGGGAAATACCCCTGAAATTGTCTTTGCTACCGCTTATGATGAATATGCTTTGCAAGCGTTTAATGTCAATGCACTTGATTATCTCCTAAAACCATTTGAAGAAGAGCGAATTAATCAAACGATTATAAAACTAGTAAGTATAAGAGAAAGAAAGAGGAACGAACGGCAAGGAAATAAGCTTACTAACTCTCCGATACATATAAATAAGCTCGCGATTTCAACAAACGAAAAAATTAAAATCATCGATGTAGATAGGATTATTTATATTAGTGCACAAAATGGAAAAACATTACTTGTTACCGATGAAGAGGAATTGATCGTTACCTTCACCTTAAGTCAATTAGAACAAAAGCTAATAAACAGTCCGATTATGAGAGTCCATCGTTCTTATTTAATAAATAAAGAAAGAATTTGTGAAATAGAACCCTGGTTTAACTCTACGTATTTATTATGTATGAATAATGGCGAAAAGGTGCCATTGAGTAGAAATTATACGAAAGAGATTAAGCAGTTATTCGGTTTTTAACAAAGGAGATTTTTTAGTTGAACCTAACGGATAAGATCATTGTATTTTATCCGTTATTTTTTGCATCTCATATATATTTCCCTGCATTTTGTCATGAAAATGACTTATCTTCCTTTTTCATTTTTTATAATAAAAGCATTAAAGGAGGTAGATAATTATGAATGCGGTTACAATTGTAATAGCATCTGCGTGTATCTTGATGATTGCTTATCGTCTATATGGTACCTTTATGACTGTAAAGGTATTAAAGCTAAACGATAAAGAAAAAACTCCCGCTCATGAATTAAATGATGGAAAAGACTATGTACCGACAAACAAGTGGGTCACATTTGGTCATCATTTCGCAGCTATTGCTGCAGCAGGACCGCTCGTAGGACCAATTCTTGCAGCACAATTCGGCTATTTACCTGGGCTAATTTGGCTATTGATTGGAGCTGTAATCGGTGGTGCAGTCCATGATGCAGTTGTGCTATTTGCTAGTATGAGAAAAAAAGGAAAATCTTTATCCGAAGTAGCGAAGGAAGAACTTGGACCTGTTGCTGGTTTTTGCACAGGGCTTGCTATGCTGTTTATTATTACCATTACTATGGCTGGTCTATCCATGGTAGTATTACACGCTCTGGAAAGAAATCCATGGGGCACATTCTCTGTGGGGATTACTATTACTATTGCAATGGGCGTAGGAATATTTTATAAAAAGACAGGAAATCTGAAATTATGTACAACAATTGGATTTATTCTATTAATGATCGGTGTATTTGTTGGACCAATGATTCAGGAAACAGTAGTTGGAGATTGGCTAACCCTTGATACAAAAACACTTGCTATTATTCTTCCTATCTATGCATTTTTTGCAGCGGCACTTCCTGTATGGCTGCTCTTGGCACCTAGAGATTATTTAAGTAGTTTTATGAAAATAGGTGTGTTTATTGCCCTTATCATTGGTGTATTTATTATTAATCCCGCCATTGAATTTCCAGCGTTTACGGAATTCGTAAATGGAGGGGGACCAGTAATTGCAGGTCCAGTATGGCCATTTATTTCGATTACCATTGCCTGTGGCGCTATTTCAGGCTTCCACGCATTTGTCGGATCTGGTACTACTCCAAAAATGCTCGATAAATGGAGCGATATTAAAGTCGTTGGTTTTGGAGCCATGCTTGTTGAATGTTTAGTTGGAATTATGGCACTTATTGCTGCAACCGCTCTACATCCTGGAGATTATTTCGCGATAAATTCAGTTCCAGAGGTTTTTCAGACGCTAGGAATGAGTGTGTCAAACTTACCAGAATTAAGTCGTGAAATTGGGATTGATTTAGAAGGAAGAACTGGTGGGGCTGTTACATTAGCTGTTGGAATGTCCTATATATTTACGGAAATCTCTTGGTTTTCTCATCTTGCTTCTTATTTTTTCCAGTTTGTGATCATGTTTGAGGCAGTGTTTATTTTGACAGCGATTGACGCAGGTACAAGAACGGCACGTTACTTAATTCAAGACTTTTTAGGGGAGTTTTACAAACCACTAAAGAGAGTCGATTGGTTGCCTGGCTCTATTTTTGCCAGTGCACTAGCATGTGTCATGTGGGGATATCTGTTATTCTCTGGTGATATCAGCTCTGTCTGGGCACTATTTGGGGTATCCAACCAGCTAATGGCAACAATCGGTCTTATAATTGGTGCAACCGTGATTTTAAAAATGGCTGATAAACGAAGATATATGCTTACTTGCCTTATTCCGATGGCATATTTATTTATTACAGTAAATTACGCAGGGTATTGGATGGTGAAAAATGTATATTTAAATCCAGAGGCAGCTGGCTATAATGTGTTAAATGCAGTACTTTCCATTATTATGCTAATCTTAGGAATAATTATCATCATAACAGCAACAAAGAAATGGTTTGACACGTGGAATACTCCGCGTGTACAAGTAGAAACTCCGAACCTTACTTAGAATTTTATCCATGTAATGGGTTATAAAGTAGGAATGCTTGACTATGTTCTTACTTTATAACCTTACTTCGTTTTTATTAACAATTAAATTCCCACATTCACTTCCATAAAAAATAAATTTCCCGCCGAAAAGAACTTTTCAACTTATAAACAAATTAGAATAAGTGTATTCTAAGTGTACATGCAAGAACAAATAGGTTATGAGGTTTCCTATCATAGAAAACCGGGTATTTAATATAAATGTTTTGCCAAAATACTTATTTTGGCAAAACTTAATACATATCACACGATTCTCACTATCATCTATGCCGAAGTGTAAGGAGTTTTTATATGGATTATAAACACAGTGAAACAAAATGGATCGTAGCAATTGGCTTTTTTGTTCTGTTCTCTGTGATGCTTAATGTATTTGTTACAGGTATCAATAAAGGATTATTTATTCTGTTACAGCTTATCATTACAAGTGGGTTACTTTATGTTTTTTATCAATTAATTAAGAAAATCACCTATGTGCTTGGAGAATATGCACAAAGCAATAAGAAATTGCAATCGATTTTTGAAACATTAGATATTGCCATTTGGTTTCATGATTTAAAAACAAATAAATTAATGATTACTGCTGGGATTGAGACAATTTATGGATATTCAGTTGAGGATTTTTACAAAAACCATAATCTTTGGAAAGAGGTAATTCATCCTGAGGATATAAAGGTTTTAGAGGAGCGAGCAAACCTTCTCACTAAACAAGATGTAGTCGTTAGCAACTACCGTATCATAAAACCAAATGGAAAAATTCGTTGGATTAAAGATAGAGGCATTGCCATATTTGATAAAATAACTGGGGAAATGAAAGAATTTACAAGTGTATTGATCGATATAACCGATAGTAAAGAAAATGAAGATAAATTTAGTAAATTAGTCGATATGTCTCCAGATATTATCGCGGTAGTTATGGACTATAAATTACATTATATTAATAAAGCTGGTATAAAAATATTTGAAAGAGATCCCTGTACATTAGTCGGACTATCTGTTAATGATCTTTTTCCAGATGAAACTTTTCAATATATTGTTCAAGAATTTAATAAAGGAATAGAACAAAAGAAACAAGTAATCGAGATGGAAATAGGTTTCATGAAAGGAAACGGTGAAAAGCTATTACTAGAAATCAACTGTATGCGCATTCTTTTTGGTGGACAGGAAGCTGTATTAATTCTAGGAAGAGATATTACTTTACGAAAGCAAACAGAATTACAAATAAAACAATTGGCATTCACCGATGTATTAACAGAATTACCTAACCGAAATAGTTGTATAAGCTTTTTAAACGATCGTTTACTAAACTGTGATGAAGTCCAAACAATGGCTGTATTATTTCTAGATTTAGATCAATTTAAAAGGATTAATGACACGAAAGGACATGGTACTGGGGATATCATTTTAAAAGAAGTTGCCTGCAGGCTTAAATCGGCAACAAAAGGAAATGATTTTGTTGCCCGTTTAGGGGGAGATGAATTTTTAATCTTATTAGAAAATAAAACAAAAAGGGAGACATCAGAAGTAGCACAAAAAATAATTAGTCAATTTTCCGTTCCGTTTGTTGTAAAACAGGATGAATTCTTTGTCACACCAAGCATCGGTATTAGTATGTATCCAACAGATGGAAAAGAACAAGAATCATTAATTAAAAACGCCGATGCAGCTATGTATGTAGCAAAAGAACAAGGAAAAAATAATTATCAGTTTTATTCTTCCTCAATTGCAGAAAAAGGAGCAAGAAAAATGGAATTGGAGATGGCCCTTAGAAAAGCAATTTCTAACAATGAACTGGAGCTATATTACCAACCACAAATTAATATAATTACAGGAGGTATATATGGTGCAGAAGCACTTTTACGCTGGAAACACCCAATATACGGCTATTTATCTCCAGATGAATTTATTCCCATTGCCGAAGAATCAAACTTAATGCTTTCTATTGGAGAATGGGTAATAACTCAAGCTTTTATGCAAATGAAGAAATGGGAAAGAAACGGTAAAAAAGACATAAAGCTCGCCATTAATATTTCAGCGCGCCAATTTCAATATATTGATTTCTTTTCTTTTCTTCAAAAAGAAGTCCAAAGACTGCAAATTAACACAGCTAAACTGGAGTTGGAAATTACAGAAAGCATTATGCAGAATATTGAAAAAGCCAAAATTGAATTAAATAATATAAAACGACTCGGTTTTCAAATATCAATTGATGATTTTGGAAAAGGATATTCGTCATTAAGTTATTTAAAATCACTGCCAATTGATACAATTAAAATCGATAAAAGCTTTATCGATGATATCAGTCATCCAAAACATAAGGGCTCATTAGCAAAAGTAATTATTGATATGGGGCATAATATGAATTTTGTAGTAATCGCAGAAGGTGTTGAAACGAAAGAACAATTTGACTTTCTTAAAAATCATGCATGCGATATTGTCCAAGGCTATTACTACAGCAAGCCTTTGCCACCTAAAGAACTGGAAAAATTATATCTTTAGTGTTGTAATAAAATATGTACAACTTTTCTTCTCTCCTTTCTAACGTTATACTTTAATTTTAAAGAGTAGACTTATTTAGGCTGATTAGAAAAGCATAAAAAATCCTTTACAAAGTTGGTGATCAAATGCCTTGTCAATCAAATGAAGAATTAGAAAGCATTCTTTTGGAAGCGAAGCAGTATACAAGCGAAGGGAAAGTAGCCGATTATATCCCTGCTCTTAGTAAAGCAAATCCAGATGATTTATCTGTGGCAATCTTTCATCCAGATGGCACTTGCTATTCTGCTGGATGTATTCAAGAAAAAATCACGTTACAAAGTATCTCTAAAGTAATTACATTAGCTCTAGCTTTAATGGAATCAGGGGAAGAATATGTTTTTAGCAAAGTAGGATATGAGCCTACTGGTGATCCGTTTAATTCCATCGTTAAACTAGAAATGAGCAATCCATCTAAACCATTGAACCCAATGATAAATGCTGGTGCACTGGCAGTTACTCATATGATTAAGGGGAATTCGGTTGAAGAGCGGTTTCGAAAAATAATTGATTTTGTAAAAAGGCTGTCTGGAAATGAGGAAATTAGCTATTCAGCGGAGGTTGCAAAATCAGAATTTGAAACATCTCATTTAAATAGAGCACTTTGTTTTTTTATGAAACAACATGGCATTATTAATGAAGATGTAGAAGAATTATTGGACTTATATACAAAACAATGCTCTATAGAAGTGAATTGCTTAGATTTAGCAAGAATTGGGATTGTCTTTGCTTTAAATGGCAAGGAACCAATTACAAATAAGCAATTAATGCCCGCTCAAGTTGCGCGCATTTGCAAAACCTTTATGGTAACATGTGGAATGTATAATGCTTCTGGCGAATTTGCCGTACGGGTTGGAATTCCTGCAAAAAGTGGGGTAGCCGGCGGAATATTAGGGGCAGTACCAAATCGCTTTGGAATTGGCATTTCCGGACCTGCCCTCGATGACAAAGGAAATAGTGTTGCCGGATTAAAACTATTAGAAATACTTGCAAGCAAATATGAATTAAGTATGTTTTAAAGGATAATTAAATCGCTAATCTTTTGTTATTTCCGATTGAAAGGAATACAAGAGATTAGTGATTTTTTGGTTAATCTACCATCTGTTCGGGTAAAATAACTATACTTACATGTTAGGAAAAGGGGGATAAACATGAGTTTAACACCTCAGCAGCGCATAGAGCTACATGGATTTAATAATTTAACAAAGTCGTTAAGCTTTAATATGTATGATATATGTTATACACGGACTAGGAGTGAACGTGAAGCCTATTTAAAATATATTGACGAACAATATAATGCAGATCGTTTAACGAAGATATTAAAAAATGTTTCAGATATCATTGGAGCCCATGTGTTGAATGTAGCCAAGCAAGATTATGAACCACAAGGGGCAAGCGTTACATTACTCGTCTCAGAAGGACCAGTATCCCAAGCACCAAAGGAAGTATTTGAAGAATCGCCAGGACCACTACCAGGAGGATTTCCAGGCTCTGTTGTGATGCATCTCGACAAAAGTCATATTACGGTTCATACATATCCTGAATATCATCCAGATGAAGGTATCAGTACCTTTCGCGCCGATATCGATGTCTCTACTTGTGGAGAAATCTCTCCCTTAAAGGCATTAAATTATTTAATCTACTCTTTCGATACAGATATTATGATTATGGATTACCGTGTTAGAGGGTTTACCCGCGATATTCATGGCCATAAATTATTTATCGACCATGACATAAATTCCATCCAAAACTATATACCTGATGATGTTAAAGCACAATTTGATATGATTGATGTCAATATCTATCAAGAGAATATCTTTCATACTAAATGTAAGCTAAAACAATTTGATTTAAATAATTATTTATTTGGTTATAAAGAAGAAGAACTTAAACTAGAAGATCGCATTTTTATTACAGAAAAGCTAACTCAAGAAATGAATGAAATATTTTATGGGAAAAATATTAAGTGAATGTAGACTGGCTAAAACTCTATAATTAAGAGATTAGCCAGTTTTTTTATCGTCATTAGCTACGAAAAAACACTCTACTTGTATGCATAAATATACTCCGATTATTATTTTTACGCATTTTTTACTAGCTTTTTTATAGAAAATTGATAAACTAGTAATGTATAAAAGAGAGAAAGGTGCGAAAATAATGAAACAAGTCATTTTAGATGCAATGAACGAAAATGAAGCTAAATTTAAAAATATAAGTATTTATATCGGCGAAAATCCTGAACTAGGACATGAAGAAATTAAAGCTTGCAAAATATTGACAGATACATTAAAAGAGCATGACTTCCATGTCGAAATCGGGATATGCGATTTACCGACTGCATTTAAAGCCACATACGATAGCGGAAAAGAAGGACCCACTATCGGTTATATGGCAGAATACGATGCATTGCCAGAATTAGGTCACGCTTGTGGGCATAATTTAATAGCTGTAATGGGGATTGCAGCAGGAATTGGTCTTAGTAAGGTTTTAGAAGAAACAGGCGGAAAGGTTATTGTGTATGGTACACCTGCTGAAGAAACAAAAGGCGGAAAAGTGACTATGGCTGAAGCCGGTATTTTTGAAGAATTGGATGTAGCTATGATGGTTCATCCTTTAGATAACTATATGAAGAGTGGCGACTCGCTTGCAATGGATGCCATTCAATTTGAGTTCTTTGGAAAATCTGCCCACGCTGCTGCAAGTCCGCATCTAGGAATTAATGCACTAGATGCAGTATTACATACTTTTAATAGTATTAATGCATTAAGACAGCACATAAAACCAGATGCACGAATTCACGGTGTAATCACAGAGGGAGGAAAAGCTGCAAATATCGTCCCTGATTATGCAGTGGCTCAATTCTATGTAAGAGCAGGAAAAAGAGAAGATGTAAATATATTAGTTGAAAAAGTGAAAAAATGCGCTGAAGGAGCAGCACTCCAAACAGGTGCTACCGTGAAATCTAGCTTTTATGAATTTTCCTATGATGACATGATTACAAATAAAACATTATCTGATGTCTTTACTAAGCAACTAGTTTCTTTAGGAGTAGAAGAAGTTGAAATTCACGAGCAAAGAGATGGTTCTGGATCGCTGGATATGGGAAATGTCAGTCAAGTGGTTCCAGCCATTCATCCCTATGTGAAAATCTGTAACGAAGCCTATGCTTGTCATACACATGAGTTTAGAGAAGCAGCCATGTCGGAGCAAGGAAGAGATGCAATGTTATTAGGTGCAAAATCGATGGCACTAACAGGTTTAGAAATCTTAACGAATAAAGAGTTATTAGCAGCAATCAAAAAAGAGTTTGCTAAAAATAAACAATAAGGAAGAAGAAACTACCCTTATCTTTTTACATCACTATCTGTAGAAAATAAGGGGTTTTTTTGTTCAATTAAGGCGTATTTATGACAATTTTACCACTTTTTGCAATAGAAAGTAGTGTTTCATTTATAATGAATAAGTCCTATATTTATTCATAAAGGGGTTATAAATACAAAATGAAAAAAATATTACAAAACAGCATGACAGTTAAAAAGAGATTATACGCAAGCTTTTTCATTTTATTAATTATTCCTACCATATTTATTGGTGTATTCTCTTATGTCAATTCTAAGAAACAATTAGAACAAGAAATGATGGACAATGCATACCAACAGATTCAGCAGCTAAACGGAAATATTACAAGCGAATTATCTACTAAAATTGAGCACGTGAACAAGCTTCTAAAGGAATGGGGGGAACCAAATAAACCTTTATCAGATGATGCTATTAAGAATACACTAGAAAACTACTTCTATTTCTATGATGATATTGACAGTATATTTTTTGCTACGAAACAAGGACAATATATACAGCAGCCAGCAGGCAAGGTTACGGAAAATTATGATCCAACTGCAAGTGAATGGTTTATTGCAGCAGAGGAAAATCCAGATAAAATTTATATATCAGATCCCTATATATCTGCAAGTACCAATGAAATGGTAGTTACGATTGCTGGCAGTACCGAAGATGGCCAGAAGGTAGTCGGTTTAAAGATTAAACTAAGTGCCATGCAAACTTTTGTGAATAATATTACAATTGGAAATAAAGGTTATGCTTTTCTATTAGATAATAATTATGCTTATATGGCTCATCCAACAGAAAAAATTGGCGAAGTAGGGACGGAAAACTACATCGAAAGGATGAAATTGAAAAAAACGGGTGATTTTTCTTACAGTCTAGATAATAAAGAGAAAAAGCTTACCTATCTCACCAATAAGCTAACTGGTTGGAAGATTGCCGGCTCTATGTATGTAAAAGAAGTTTCCGATGCTTCCTTTCCTATACTAAAAGCATCATTCTTTGCTATTATCGGATTTATTATTATAGGTTCAGTTCTTATTTATAGAAATATACAATCCATTATTAAGCCCTTAAATCAAATAAAAGAAAAAGCAGCTCTTGTTGGAAAGGGAGATTTAACACAAGAGTTAGAAGTAAGACGGAGAGATGAAATTGGGCATTTAACAATATCCTTTCAGCAAATGCAAGAAAATTTAAAACGATTAATCAAACATTTAGAAAAAAGCATTACACAGGTTGCTGCATCTAGTGATAACCTTACCGCGAGCTCCTCTTCGTCGACAAAGATAGTAGAAGATTTAGTATCTGTCATACAAGAAATAGCTTCAGGTGCCGAGCATCAAAAGCAAGAAGTCGAAACAAGCACTAAAAAAATAAAAAATATTACAGAGAGAACAGGATTAATACGCGAGAATTCTCTCTATATGTCCAAATTGGGCAATAGCACCTTAGAGAAAGCAAAAGAAGGGGAAGTTGCAATTAATCAGGCAGAATCTCAAATGCAATTAATTGTTGATTCTGTAATTAAATCAGATAGGCAAATAGAAACATTACATAAACGTTCCAAGGAAGTCGAATCTATTATTCAATTAATAAGTTCTATTGCTAACCAAACGAATCTTTTAGCATTAAATGCAGCGATTGAAGCAGCTAGAGCAGGAGAAAATGGGAAAGGTTTTTCTGTTGTGGCAGAAGAAATTAGAAAATTAGCAGAGACAACCCATAATTCCGCAGGGGAAATTGAACATTTAGTGAAAGAAATACAGACAGATACCCATTCAACCATAGATATGATGACACTTGTCCACAAGCAAGTTGATGGTGGCCTTTCTGTCATGTCTTCGGTAAAAAAGAAATTTCATGCTATCTCTTCTAGTATGAATGAAACTGCACCGATTATTGATGAAGTAACACTTTCTTCTGAAGAAGTTTATAAGCATATTAGAACGCTTGTCGAAACATTTGAATCCTTATATGAATTTAGTAAACAAAACGCAGCATTATCAGAAGAACTATCTGCATCCACAGAAGAGCAACTAGCATCATTTGAAGAAGTCCATGCTACTGCTACGACTCTCGCAAAGACTGCTGATCATTTAAAATCGTTCATTGGTCACTTTCATTATTAAATTAAGCTTCTTTTTTGGTTTATAGGTTTTTACTAAAAATGATGAAAAATGAATACGGAAAGCCATCATACATTAAGTAACAGTGTTGTTTAGATATCCCCAAATATCCTACTTATTTCTAAATAGGCTTGAAAATCCATCATTCTGGGTAGAATTACTTCATAAGAAAGCTTAACTAATATTTCTTAGTAAGAGGTAAGCTACATTTTATTTGAGTAGGAGAATGGATAAATGGAAAATAAAACAATGATGCAGTTTTTTGAATGGCATTTAGTTGCTGATGGACAACATTGGAATCGTTTGAAAGAGCAAGCAGGAAAATTAAAAGAAGCAGGTATTGATTCCGTCTGGATTCCCCCAGTTACAAAAGCAGCCTCCAAAGATGACAATGGATATGGCGTTTACGATGTCTATGATTTAGGGGAATTTGACCAAAAGGGTACCATCCGAACTAAATATGGCACAAAAGAGGAATTACACGACGCAATAGAAGCATGTCATAATGTTGGCATTCAAGTTTATGTTGATGTAGTCATGAATCATAAGGCTGCAGCAGATGAAAAAGAAACAATTAAGGCTATTGAAGTGAACCCTGAAAACAGAGAAGAAGAGATATCTGAACCACATGACATAGAAGCATGGACCAAATTTACCTTTCCAGGAAGAGGGGATACATACTCTCCTTTCAAGTGGAACTTTCAGCATTTTAATGGAACGGATTATGATAACAAAGCTAAAAAAGCTGGTGTCTTTAGAATAGTCGGCGAAAATAAAATGTGGAATACTAACGTCGATGATGAATTTGGAAATTATGATTATCTCATGTTCGCCAATATTGATTATAATAATGAACTTGTTCAAAATGAGATGATTTCATGGGGGAAATGGCTTAACAAGACACTAAATTGTGATGGATATCGATTAGATGCAATCAAACATATTAATCATTCCTTTATTAAAAAATTTGCTAATTCCATATTAGACGAACAAGAAGATTTTTATTATGTAGGAGAATTTTGGAAAGCTGATATTAACGAATGTCAGGAATTTCTAGAGCAAACAGACTATACAATCGATTTATTTGATGTCCCCCTTCATTATAAATTGCATACTGCTTCGGTGGAGGGCAGTAATTTTGACCTCTCTACAATTTTCGAAGGAACATTAGTGAAAGAGAATCCCCTTAATGGTGTTACCTTTGTCGATAACCACGATACGCAACCAGATGAATCCCTTGAATCTTGGGTAGAGGATTGGTTTAAGCAGATAGCTTATAGCCTAATATTGCTGCGAAAGGACGGCTATCCAACCATTTTCTATGGTGATTACTTTGGAATCGGCGGAGAACATCCAATTGAAGGAAAAAAGGCTGCAATTGATCCATTATTATATGTACGCAAGAAAAAAGCATATGGTAAGCAAGATGATTATTTTGATAATCCTCATGTAATTGGCTGGGTACGCCATGGGGAAACAGAAATAGAAAGATCCGGTTGCGCTGTCGTCATTTCCAATAAAGAAGAAGGAAGCAAAAAAATGTTTGTTGGCGAAGCGCGAAGTGGCGAAGAGTGGATTGATTTTACGAATACACGAAAAGATCGAGTGAAAATTGGGAAAGATGGTTTTGGGAATTTTCCTGTAAATGCACAAAGTGTTTCTGTTTGGGGATTAGCTGTTTAAAGGGAATCAAACAAACACCAAAAAAGACGCTGTAATGGATAGCGTCTTTTCTGCGTAAAATAATCATTCCTTTTAAAATCGCTTTAATTAAAATTGTTGGTCTTTTTTTAATGATGACCGGAATTAATTTGCTAGGAAGAAAAGAATAATTTCACGATCCCTTGATAGCCAAAATATGCACCAAATAAAACTAAAGAAAGTCCAGAAATGACAGAAATTCCTCTTAATGTTCCAAGCGTTAGAAAACGCCTAAATCCATTTGTTAAGGCTGCAACAATTAAATCCCATAAAGTAAGCCCTAGGAAAATCATACTACTATAAACCAACAAGGAACTAGTCCCATTTTCTTGAGCGGTTTTAGCTAAAACAGATCCATATATTCCTAACCAAAAGAGAATGGATAAAGGGCTAGTAATAGACATAATAAATCCTGTTAGAAAGCATTTAAACAGGGAATCTTTGCCCCTAAGGGAATCAAGCTTGAGATTTTGAGCACCTATCACACTTTCAAATCCCGTATAGATTAATACAAATCCGCCAAAAAGCCAAAGGAATATTTGCACGATATCTATCTCAAGAAAATGAACCATTCCGATATATACCATTATCATAAAAATACCATCGGCAAGCATCGAACCAAACCCCACAATCCATGCATGCCAAAAACCATTTTTTATTCCTTTATCAATTCTCGCAGAATTTACTGGACCAATTGGTGCAGCTAATGTAAACCCTAACAAGATATAGCTAAGTAAAATAGTTACACTGAACATCCGCCTCACTACACATCCTTTCTTGTACATGCTATGAATGCGGGAAAGAGGATATGTGAATTTATTTAAAAAGTTAAAAAACTTATTAAGGAAATTTTGAAGACACGCTATAATAAAGAGAAAAGGAGACTTTTCATGTATCAATTAAAAACAAAGGAAACAGATCAGGATGTCGTTGAATTTATTGAATCTTCCTTACCGAGCAAATCAAAAAAAGAGGATGCCTATAAACTAATAGACCTTTTTTCTGAAATTACAGGCTTACCACCAAAGATGTGGGGGACAAGTATCATTGGCTTTGGTACCTACCACTACAGGTACGAAACTGGCCACGAGGGAGATGCACCTATTGTTGGTTTCTCTCCTAGAAAAGCAAGAATTAGCCTCTATTTAACGACAGAGGAAGAAACAAGAGCCTTTTATTTAGCTCAAATTGGCAAGCACAAGGCGGGAGTTAGCTGTGTGTATATTAATAAGCTTGCTGATATTAAGGAAGAAATCCTAAAAGAATTTATCGCGAAATCGGTTGAATTAATTAGCGAAAAATATCCTGTACATGACGAGAAATAAACGCATATTTTCTCCCTTCCTTCTTCATAATAAAAGAGGAAAAAAGGAGGGTTAATAATGGCAAAGAAAAACAAAAAAATGGATCCACAACAAAAAAATAAAAAAGGTTTTGATTCTGCTGTCCTAAACGAAGAATTTGCACACGAAATGGGAAGCGCCGCTACAAATAAAATTCACAAAGAGAAAGCAAAAAAAGAAAAAGCTTCTAAAAACAATGGCGAATTTAAAGGCTAAAAAGAAAAAGTGCGAGTAGTGTAGCTGCTCGTGCTTTTTTTCTTTCGCTTATTCCTTAAACAACGATAGAACTCCTTATCGATTAATTCCTTTTACTTACCGCTCATATTAGCATATAATAATATACGCGAAAAAGATTCGAGAATAGATATAGACGAACAAGGAGAATTAACATGATAGTAAAGAATGAACAAGACATTAATGGTCTTAAAGAAATTGGTAAAATTGTAAGTATTATCAGAGAGGAATTAATTAAAAAAACAGTACCAGGAGTGACAACGAAAGTACTAGATGATTTAGCTGGCAAGCTTTTTGCTGAACATGGTGCCGTTTCAGCTCCACAAGATATGTACGACTTTCCAGGATATACTTGTATTTCCGTAAATGATGAGGTAGCCCACGGCATTCCCGGCGACCGTGTTATTCAAGAGGGAGATTTAGTAAATATTGATGTATCAGCTAGTAAAAATGGTTATTTCGCTGACACTGGTAAATCATTCGTTGTCGGAAATGGTGATCCGAAACTAATTAAGCTTTGTGAAGTGGCGCAAGAAGCATTTGAAGAAGGACTTAAATGCTTTAAGCCTGGAGCGAAGAAGAATCGAATCGGTAAATTTGTTTATAACACAGCTAAAAAACATGGATTTACAGTAATAAAAAATTTAACTGGCCACGGAATAGGAACTTCCCTACACGAAAAACCTGATCACATCTTAAACTATTTCGACTCATGGGATACAGACCTTCTTCGCGATGGAATGGTTATCGCGTTTGAACCGTTTATTTCTACTGGTTCAGAGGAAGTGTACGAAAAAAACGATGGCTGGACATTCTCTACTAAAGAAAAAAGCTTTGTCGCTCAATACGAGCATACGGTTATCATTACAAAAGATAAACCGATTATTACTACATTATAAGTTTTATAACCAAGCTCTGTTTATCTAACAGAGCTTGTTTTTTATATAATTTCTCTATTTATAAGTAAGCCAATCTCTAACCATTATATAATAACTCCTATTAAATTTAGCAATGTTTGGTAATCACATTTTCTAACAAAGCATTATACTAGCATTTACGATAATTGTGAATTTATCGATAGTTCCATCTATTTGTTTTTCCATTGACATCAATAAACATATCTAATAACCTAGTACATATATTTTCATATTCAAAAATCCTTATCAGCTCAAGATGAGGTAGAGGTCGCGATTTTTAATAGTAAAAAGAGGAAGAGCCAGAGAGCTTATTGATTGCTTTTGAAAGGAAAAATCGCCGAAGCGCTAGTATTCTCTGATACTAGTAGCTGGGACTGCATTCGAATAGGTGCAGGACTGTCATAGGATCTTACTATGGTGAACTATCCTTTTTATCTGAAGGTGTTTTCTACCTTCACACCATTTTAGAGGTGTGTTTTTTTATGCCTTGGAAATAATAAAAATACATTTTGATGTATACAGATATAAGGCTTCAAAGTAAATCTCCTATGTCATTCGTTTAGCAAATACTTCCTAAAGGAGAAAAACATGAATTCAAAAGGAACATTAGGGTTAGGGATTTTAATATCCTTAGTCGTCGGTAATATGGTAGGATCAGGAATCTTTATGCTTCCTCGATCATTATCGGAAGTAGCTAGCCCTGCTGGGGTTATCTTAGCATGGCTATTAACGGGGTTCGGAGTGCTAGTAACAGCTTTAGTGTTTGGGAATTTAGCCATTCGAAAGCCTAATTTAACGGGCGGTCCGCAAATCTATGCGAAAGAATTATTTAAACCAGATTCGAAAAAATCTACTCTTTCTGGCTTTATGTCTACATGGGGGTATTGGATAGGTAACCTAACTGGGAATGTTGCCATTATCACTACTTTTGCTGGTTATTTATCCACCTTTTTCCCGATTTTGACAAGTCAAGCCGTTTTATTGCATATAGGTTCTTTCACCCTGTATGTAGGAAATGCGTTAACATTCCTTGTCTGCACCATTTTATTATGGGGAACACATTACATTATTTTAAACGGATTAGAAAACGCTGGTAAATTAAATGTTATTGCTACAGCTTCAAAGGTAATTGGTTTTATGCTATTTATCATTATTGCGTTATTTGCCTTTGAATCAAGTAATATCCTTCCCTTTGCAGAACCAAAAATAAATACAGCTGGCAATTCAGTTGGATTATTTGGACAAATCAATAGTGCTGCGATTACAACATTATGGGCATTTATCGGCGTGGAATCAGCAGTTGTTTTTGCTTCTAGAGCGAAGAAGCAATCCGATGTAAAAAAAGCAACTATCTATGGTCTTTTAATTGCTTTAACTATCTATATTGGAATCAGCACCCTTGTAATGGGCATTCTTACCCAGGATCAATTAGTTGCTTCACAAAAACCTTTAATAGATGCAATTGAAGCTGTACTTGGTCCCATCGCAGGAAAAGTGCTCGCAGCTATTGGATTAATTAGTTTGTTCGGCTCTACGATTGGTTGGATTATGTTGAGTGCAGAAGTGCCTTATGCAGCTGCCAAACAAGGAATTTTCATTCCCGCTTTCTTAAAAGAAAATAAAAAGGGAATTCCTACATTTTCTTTAATCGTTACAAATGTTTTAGGACAATTATTCATTTTCTCGACGGTGTCAAAAAGCATATCACAAGCATTTGATTTTATTATTTATATTGCTACATTAAGCTATCTGGTTCCTTATTTAATTTCAACCATCTTTCAATTGAAATTAGTTATAACTGGTGAAACATATAACTCACTGAAGGAAAGAAGAGGGGACTTTGTTATTGGATTACTTGCAACCATCTACTCCGTTTGGGTAATTATCGCAGGAACTGCAGATATTAAAACATTTAGCTTCGGGGTTTTATTGCTATTGAGTGGAATTCTTTTCTATAATCAAGTTAATAAAGGAGAAGGAAAGAAGAAATCTGTCTAGTAATTAATTTTTTAATAGCTCGCTATATCCTGATAAAGTAAACAGTCGTTGTTTACTTTATCGGGATTTTTTTATGAAGGGAACATGCTAAGTGGATTCACTAACAGTGCTGTCATCCCACTCTACTTCATGCTCCTTTGCAAGCTTATCTAATTCATTCATATATTGACGTATGAGCGTGCGAGCTTCCTCCAGCATAGCATTCGCTTCTTCAACAAGCGTAATATCCTGTGTTTCTAACGCTGTAAGTATTTTTACAAACGCATTATACTGTATATCGGCGCCCTTAATATATATTTCATGGATTTCTCTTACCTCGTCTGTTTCCACTTTTACCATATTTAATTCTTTAATAAATTCATTATAATTCGGAATTACTGTTGTTTGGATTGTATCATACATCGTCCAATCATCCGTATAATTGAGTCCAGATACAGAATCATACGCGGATACTGCCTTAGCCTCTAATTCAAAGGCTGTTGTCATATCCTCATTAACGTATTGAAGCAGATCCTCTTGAACTGGATCTGTAGCGCAAGCAGTAATCAGAAATAGAAAGGGAAGTAAGATAATTTTAATAACTTTTTTCACTCCTTCACCTCCTTTTCCTTACTGTATGAAGGAGTGGAAGTCCACTATGAAGGAGAAATCGAAAAGGATGAGCCTAAATTTAATCAACTATCTTGTAATGCAAAATACTCAATGCTAAAATTAAAGAAAAGAGGGAATCTTGTTATACAATATAGCTTATATCTTGTATAACAAGATAGTTGGAAAGAAAGGATATATTTCGATGTCAAAAAGTCAGATGTTAAAGGGAATTTTGGAAGGCTGTTTACTCGCAATTATTTCAAAAGGAGAGATTTATGGATATGAAATGATTGAAAAATTACAAGCTTATGGATTTACGATGATCAGTGAGGGAAGTATCTATCCCGTACTTTTACGGATGAAAAAGGAAGAACTTGTTACGGTTGTTGAAACAAAAGCATCTCCATCTGGTCCAAAGCGAAAATATTATTCACTTACCGCTAAAGGACATAACGTATTAGATGAATTTGCTGATACATGGACAGAACTAGCAACAAGTGTGCATTGTTTATTAAAAGATATAAAGGAGGAGATGTAAGTGAAATTATCTAAAAAAGCAGAAGTATTTATTGAAAATTTGCATCTATATTTATTAACCTCTGGCAAAAAAGATATAGAAATAAAAGAAATAGTTGAATTAATACTTTAGCCAATCAAACGCTTTTCTTTATTACCCCATATGCGTATTTATGCTGGTTTGCATGGTGGAGTAAATCATGGGTTGTTTTTGTCCCAGTCATTATTTATTTACCAAGTGTCATAGCAAAACCTCTTTCTATTTCAGAAAATTGAAGTCCATTACATCCTCCGTTATTCTAATGGTAACCATGTTAGGATATTTCATCTGGATAATTTGGAAAGGGAAAAAAGAGCAAAAAACACCATAATAAACCTTTAAAGCATATCCGAAAAAAAGATATGCTTTTTTTTTAAAAAATAATTGAATATTAATTCATATTATTGTATAAATATTATTATGAAGATACGGATATTAAAGGGGAAAAATAATCATGAACTATTTTATTACGGAAGTGTTGCCATCATTCTCTCAGTTTGCTCAATTACATGAGGACAGCGGACTATTAAGAAGCAAAAAGGGGAACTATACACGAGAACAATTATATGAAGCAGCTAAGAATAGCTGGTACGCTGTTTCCATCTATCATCACGAAAAGCTAATCGCATTCGGGAGAATGATTTCAGATGGAGTATACCAATCATTAATCTGTGATGTTATGGTCCATCCAGACGAGCAAGGAAACGGATTAGGAAAAAAAGTAATTGAAAAACTAGTTTTTAAATGCAAAGAATCAGGTATACAATCTGTTCAACTATTTTCTGCAAAAGGAAAGCACCCTTTTTATAAAAAATTAGGATTCGAAGAAAGAGAGCAAGACGCACCTGGCATGTCTCTCCTTCTTCTTTAAGTAACCACATTTGTTTGTGGTTTTTTGTATTTTGATATGCATAACCATCCTTTATCTGGCAAAACTAGTTTAGTACATAAAAGGAGGTATGCTAAGGAATGAAAGATGAGCAAAGTAAGAATCAACATCAAGAGGATGAATTAACAAATCGTCAAGGTCATCCTGTCACAAACAATCAGAATGTTAGAACAGTTGGGAATCGTGGTCCAACCACATTAGAAAATTATGATTTTCTCGAAAAAATAAGTCATTTTGATAGAGAAAAAATTCCAGAAAGAATTGTGCATGCTAGAGGAGCTGGTGCCCATGGCTATTTTGAAAGCTATGGTACAGTTGGAGACGAACCAATTTCAAAGTATACTCGCGCTAAAATTTTCCAAGAAAAAGGAAAGAAAACTCCTCTGTTTGTTCGTTTTTCCACAGTAGTGCATGGATTGCATTCTCCAGAGACTTTAAGAGATCCTCGTGGATTTGCAATTAAGTTCTACACAGAAGATGGGAACTGGGACTTAGTTGGAAATAACCTAAAAATTTTCTTTATTCGTGATCCATTAAAGTTCCCTGATATGGTCCATTCGTTTAAACCAGATCCCGTCACAAATCTTTCCGATCCAGAAAGAATGTTCGATTTTCTATCCCAATCTCCTGAATCCATGCATATGATTACCTTTTTATTCTCCCCATGGGGCATTCCTGCAAGCTATCGCCACATGCAAGGTTCTGGTGTGCATGCCTATAAATGGGTTAATGAAGAAGGAAAAGGAGTATTAGTGAAATATCATTGGGAACCAAAACAAGGCATCAAAAATTTAACACAAAAAGAAGCAGATCAAATTCAATCCATGAATTATAGCCATGCGACTCAAGATTTATATGAAGCTATAGAAAATGGAGACTATCCAGAATGGGAATTATTTGTGCAAATCATGGAGGATGACGAACATCCGGAACTGGATTATGATCCACTTGATCCAACCAAATTATGGTATAAAGAAGATTACCCATGGTTGCCAGTAGGAAAAATGGTGCTTAATAAAAATCCTGAAAACTATTTTGCGGAGGTAGAACAGGTCGCATTTGGTACTGGAGTCCTTGTAGATGGATTAGATTTCTCTGATGATAAACTATTACAAGGTAGAACTTTCTCTTATTCAGATACACAAAGATACCGTGTCGGATCCAACTATCTACAATTGCCTATCAACAGACCAAAGAAACATGTTGCGACAAATCAAGAAGGTGGTCAAATGGACTTCCGAACTGAATTTAGCAAACATCAAAATCCTCATATTAATTATGAGCCGTCAACAATTGGTGGTTTAAAAGAAGCGAAAAACCCAGGAAAAGAACATGAGCCTTATGTAGAAGGAAAACTCAAGCGAGAAACCATTTCAAGAGAAAACAATTTTGGCCAAGCTGGTGAAACATATCGAAGATTTACTGATTTTGAAAGAGACGAATTAATTTCTAATCTTTCTAATGCTTTGGCAAGCTGCCGAAAAGAAATCCAAGATATTATGATTGAGAATTGCACAAAAAGTGACCCGGATTACGGAAAAAGAATTGCAGAAGGAATTAAAAAAGTAACAGAATCAAATCAAGAAAAAATGGATAAAGCAGTAGGTGAAGCAGAAAGCATATCTCACCCATCTGATCCATATTGATGATTAAGGAATAGGCTGCCCGGTTGGGTGGTCTTTTTTCTTATAGCAAAGAAGTGGTTTGGACAATATATTCATATTTTAGACAATAGCAATACTGGATTGGATTTATATAATCTAATTTTGGATCATATTCATGTTCATTTGCATCATAAATTCAATTTTTCGCTCATATCTGACCCATGCTAGTATTAACTAACCTATCCACTGAAAAATATCCTAATAATTGACATACCTCTTGAAATATGATATTAAATTAATAGATTAGCACTCACGAACTTTAAGTGCTAATATTATTACATAAGAATGAAGAGAAAGGATGTATAAAAAGATGATCGAAACGAAAGAATTCAAAGCGGAATCGAAACGATTATTAGAAATGATGATTAACTCCATTTATTCTCAACGAGAAGTTTTTCTACGAGAGTTAATCTCTAATGCAAGTGATGCGATTGACAAGATTTATTATAAAGCCTTAACAGATGATTCTATCAATTTTGAAAAAGACAATTATTTTATTCAAATATCAGCTGATAAAGAAAACCGGACATTAACTATTTCCGATACTGGAATTGGGATGACAAAGGAAGAGTTGGAATCGAATTTAGGTACAATCGCTAAAAGTGGTTCTCTTGCTTTCAAAATGGAAAACGATTCGAAAGATGGCCATGACATAATTGGACAGTTCGGAGTTGGATTCTATGCTGCATTTATGGTTGCAGATGAAGTAACAGTGATTACTAAATCATTAAACAGTGATACCGCATATAAATGGATTTCAAAAGGCGCAGATGGCTATACCATTGAAGAAACGGAGAAATCGACAATTGGTACAGATATTATCCTCACAATAAAGGAAAATACGGAAGAAGATCAGTACGATGAATTTTTAGAGGAATATCGCTTAAAATCGATTATTAAAAAATACTCTGATTTTATCCGTTATCCTATTAAAATGGAAGTGACTTCAAGCAAATTAAAAGAAGGAACAGAAAACGAATACGAGGAAGTTACAGAAGAGCAGATCCTCAATAGCATGGTTCCTATCTGGAGAAAAAATAAAAATGAATTAACTGATGAAGACTATCAAAATTTCTATGAAGAAAAACGCTATGGATATGATAAACCACTTAAGCATATTCATGTTAGTGTAGATGGTGCTATTCGATATAACGCGATCCTTTATATTCCGGAAAAAACACCGTTCGATTATTATTCTAAAGAATATGAAAAAGGTTTAGAGCTTTATTCAAATGGCGTCTTAATCATGGAGAAATGCGGGGACTTGCTGCCGGAATACTTTAGCTTTGTAAAAGGCATGGTCGATTCAGAAGATTTATCCCTAAATATTTCAAGAGAAATGCTACAGCATGATCGCCAATTAAAGCGTATTGAAAAGAACTTAACCAAGAAAATTAAAAGTCAGCTCCTTAGCCTTCTAAAGGACGAAAGAGACCAATACGAATCCTTCTATGAATCATTTGGAAGACAAATAAAATTCGGTGTCTACAATGATTTCGGGATGAATAAAGAAATGCTACAAGACCTTCTATTATTCTATTCATCTAAAGAGAAAAAATTAGTATCATTAGAAGAATACGTAGAAAGAATGCCAGAAGATCAAAAATTCATTTATTATGCATCTGGTGATTCTATTGAACGTATTGATAAACTTCCACAAACAGAATTAGTTACCGATAAAGGCTATGAAATCCTGTATTTAACAGATGATATTGATGAATTCGCGATAAAAATGATTGCCAATTATAAGGAAAAGGAATTCAAGTCAGTATCTAGCGGTGGTTTAGGTCTTAACCAAGAAGAGGAACAAGACGAAAAAGAAGCAACAGAGGAAAACAAAGCATTATTTGATTATATGAAGGAAATTCTTTCCGATAAGGTGAAAAGCGTAAAAGTATCTACTCGTTTAAAATCACATCCTGTTTGCTTAACTGCTGATGGAGAAGTTTCTATTGAAATGGAAAAAGTTCTAAGCATGATGCCAGATAATCAAAACATTAAAGCAGATAAAGTGTTAGAAATTAATAAACACCATGAAATTTTCCAAGCATTAAGAGAAGCTTTTGAGAACGATAAGGATAAAGTTGCTCTCTATACAAATCTTCTTTATAACCAAGCATTGTTAATTGAAGGTCTATCCATTGAGGACCCTATTGAATTCACAAATAATATTTGTAAACTAATGAAATAACTAACTAAAAAGAGGCTGGGACATAAGAATTCCAGCCAAAGTTAAAGCCAAACAATTACACGAATTTGTATGATTGTTTGGCTTTTTAATCGGCTTGTAAAAAAAGCTGTTTCAGTTGTTATCACCCGCAGACTGAATACACTTCGCTTTCCGTGGGGCTCGCGCTAAAGCCGCGGTCTGCCTTTAGCCTGCAGGGTCTCAGGCTGTCTCTCTAATCCCCGTGGCGTCTACGTGTATTCAGGCTGCTCCATATTTCCTACTAATTTATTTTTTCTTGAAAAACACTATTTTTTAGGGGATTGCCTTAAAAAACGGAGTGGAATGGAGCGGAGGACACTTGACTCCTGCGGGAAGTAGAGCAAAGCCTAAGACCCCACAGGCTTTAGCCGAGGAGGCTTAGGTTGCTCCCCTGCGCATCGTGTGTCTGTAGCGCAATGGAAAGAATTAGTTTTTACACTTGACTATCTTTAAAAACATAAATAATCAGTATATGAAAGTAACCTTTATTTAAGAGCTAAATTAGAGCTTGTTCGTCTTTACAGATTAACTATTTAGTTTTGTCCCATCCTCTTTTCCCTCTATATACTTCCCAATTTTCCCAAACATAAAAAACATCTTCCTTCCTTCTTAATTAATGTTTTACTATTTAAAACGAAACCGCTATACTTATTACAAAACAATCAGAGATGGGGAACAATACTATGACAGAATTAAAAGGAATAGAGATTTTGACGATTGAAAAAGATTCCTTTGTCATTCACCCAACCATTATATGGGATGATAAACAAACTTTATTAATAGATACAGGTATGCCTGGTTATATGGAAGACATAAATCTAATTATGGCCAAAGCTAATAAATCATTGGAAGATTTAACTGCAATTTTGTTGACACACCAAGATATAGATCATATTGGGAGTTTACCAGATATATTAACAGCATGTACACAGCATTTAACTATTTATGCACATAAGGAGGACATCCCTTATATAGAAGGAAATCTACCGTTATTAAAAGCAAATCCCGCTAAATTCACTGAAAAGCAATGGGAAGCATTACCAGACTCATTAAAGTTTATTTATCTACACCCACCAAAGGCGCAGGTTACCGATTCACTAGAAGATGGTCAATTATTAGCTATTAATGAGGGACTAGAGATTATTCATACACCTGGGCATACACCGGGACATATAAGCATATTCCATAAAAAATCGAATACATTAATTGCTGGTGACGCATTAGTTGCTGTAAATGGAAAGCTTCAACTACCTAACCCAGTACATACCCCAGATATGGACCTTGCGATTCAATCGATTAAAAAGTTCCTTAAGTATCCAATTAAACAAGTTGTTTGCTATCACGGTGGTATCGTATCCGACAATGTAATAGAGCAATTACAAGATCTAGCAAAATCAAAAACTGTTTAAAAAAGATGCCCTATTAAAAGTAGAGGCGATTTACTTCTACTAAGGATCTTTTCAACTGTAAAATCATTATAAGAAGAATTGAATTCCACGAATTCCAAAATATCCTCCAAACAGAAGCAATATAAGCCCTGAAATCTTGCTGATGATGGTAATTAACTGTTCGGAGACAACTGTCCGGAAAAAACTCGATAAAATGGATACGGTAAGATCCCAGATGGCAACTCCAAACAACATGCATCCAGTATACAAAAATAAGGTACTTGTACTAAAAGTATGTATGGTTGAAGCTAATATAGAACCATATATGCCTAACCAGAAAATAATCGACAGCGGATTCATTATACTCATAAGCACCCCAGTGATAAATGATCGAAACATAGAGTTAGTATCCTTACTGCTTCTTGAGATTGTACTTGTTTTCGTCATGACCCCTTCTATACCTGTGTAAATGAGGACAAATGCTCCAAATAGCCATAGAAAGGTTTGCACAATGGGGATATTAGCTAATTTTGCCACTCCAAAGTATACGAGAATTATGAAGAATACGTCACCCAATAGAGATCCTAACGATAGAACCCAAGCATGACGAAACCCATATCTAAGACCTCTGTTTATAACAGCAGCATTCACAGGGCCAATCGGTGCTGCCAATGATAAACCTAAGGCAATATAATATAAAATACTATCCATCAACGATCCTCCTAATATAAACGTCTATATTAAACGTATTCAAAAGAGCAAGCCTGTACCACTTATTTAGAAACTTTTTTCATTATTGATTGAGGTTTTCTTATGCATGGATTAACAAAATTAAATAGCACGCAAGTATCTTGACTTCAAAGTAATCTTTTAAAAATAGACTAATAATGATATAATAGTTAAAAAATAGAAAATACAGAAAATATCCATTTCCCTATATTAATACTTTTTAGTAGGAGACATAACTATGAATGGTATGAATGATAACGATTCACCCTCTCTTGATTTTTTTCGTATGTTAGTGGAGCATGTGAGTGACTGGATTTGGCAAATAAATGAACAGTGGGAATTTACTTATTCCAATTCAATCGTAGAAGAAATATTAGGATATTCAGCTCGTGAAATACTCGGAAAATCAATGTTTTCTTTTATTCAAACAGAAGACATTGAAGCACTAGAAGCAATCGCTTCTAGTGCTTCAATTAACAATAAAAGGTTACAAAATATTGATTTCACAATGATCCACCGTAATGGGCATGAGGTTTTTATTGAAACGAATGCGAAACCCGTGATAGATGACAAAAACAAAACCATCGGATATAGAGGCATAAATCGGGATATCACCTTATGGAAGAAAAACCGAGAGCGTCAACAGCAATTACTAGATATTATCGAAGCTTCTCCAGATTTTATTGCAACAGCTGATATCTTTGGGAATACGACCTATTTAAATCCATCTGCAAGAACATTTCTTGGCATTCCTAATGCAGAGGAAGATCTACAACCCGTTAATGCACAATTATGGACTAATAAATTTGTAGAATTAAAAGAGCATGAGCTTTCTAACGAGAAAAGCATATGGAAGGGAGAAAATATTCTTACTAACTCATTAGGAAAACAAATTCCTGTATCGCAAACAATCGTGAACCATAAAGCTAGCCATAAAAATGTCCATTTCCTTTCGACGATTGCAAGAGATATTTCGGAAAGAAAGGCATATGAAACGATTATAAAACGACAAGCTTTATATGATACGTTGACAGAACTACCTAATCGACGCTACTTATATAAAACTATTTCTAAATTAATAGAGAGAATGGACGAGACCAATACATTTGCCTTATTATTCATCGATATTGATGACTTTAAACAAATAAATGATACGTTAGGACACAAGTACGGCGATCGAGCACTGAAACTTATCGCATCAAGAATGAAGGGGTCAGTAAGAGAGCATGATTTTCTATGCCGGTTAGGAGGAGATGAATTTATTCTCCTAGTAGAAGGTATGAAAACAGAACAGGAACTAGAAAATTATGCAAAGAGACTGCTTTCCATTTTCAACCATCCACTTCGAATGGATAATTTGTTTCATTCGATTACATGCAGTATAGGAATAAGTATATATCCAACCCATGGAAAAGATGCAGAAACATTAATGCAAAACGCAGATAAAATTATGTATCACATGAAGAAGACTGGGAAAAATGGATATCAAATCACACATCCAAATAAAAAATGATTCACAGGCAAATGCTTATGAATCATTTTTTATGAGTATATTTACCTATATCCGGAATTTCTTTACAAAAAATGAGCATTTTCACATGAAAAATCTATTGTTTTGAAGGATGCTTGCAACTATATTCTTATAATATTAGGTGCAAAATTATCCCAACTTGTCTAACTATTGAAGGATTTTGTAGAATATGATCGAAAAATAATAAAAAAGAATGTATAATAGGTACTTAGGATAATAGATTCTGAAAGAGGGAGGATCTTTAAAATGGAATGGACTCTAGCCATTTTGTTTATTGCAGCAGCCATTTTGCTCATTACTTCCGTTATTAAAGCAAAACAAACGTCAAAATCAGAGCAACGTGAAATAGATGTAATTCACCTTTCTGTGATGGAAGAAATAGCACAGTTGCAAAAACAAATTCGTCATCTTGAGTTGGACTTAGAAATAATGGAAAAAGAATCAGGCGTTCAACTAGCTTCTAAGGACCGTACGGTTTTAAGAGATGTACTTGACTTGCATAGACGTAAGTATTCAGTTGAAAGTATTGCAGCTCAAAAAAAGCTTACTCAAACTGAAGTAGAAGAGATGTTAGCTCCTTACTTACTTGGAAAAGAAGAAAGGAGAAGTGTTTTACAATGAAACCTACTGTAATCACAAGTTTCGCAGCAGGACTACTTTTAGCAACTTCTGTTAGTGGAATCGTCTATTTTTCTACAAAAGATGATTCCGTAAAGGCAGAAGAAAACAAAGTCGAAAAAGTTGATAAAGTTGAAGGTGATGTAGCAAATACGCCGACTGTAGAAGAAATGAAAGAAATTTTAACTAGCAGCGGGTATGTTGTTCAAACTTCTGAAGAAGCTAAGCAAAAGGAAGAAGAGCAAAAACAAGCATCTGAATCCAATACTTCTGAAGAAAAGAAAGATGACAAACAAGAAGAAGAGAAAAAAGAGGAAGTTAAAACAGTCACTGTTACTGTTTCAAGCGGTATGACAAGCTATGATGTAGGAAGCATTTTACATGATGAAAAGATCATTAAAGAAACTGCCTTGGAATTCTCACTAAAAGTAGATAAAAAAGGCGTAGCAGAATACTTAAAGCTAGGATCATTTAAAATTAAAAGCGATATGTCAACCGATGAAATCATTTCCAAGATTTTCAAGAAACAAAGCTAATATATAAAGGTTTGTTCATAAAGGGTACGCTCTTTTGAACAAGCCTTTATTTTTTTATGCGATAAAAGGTTCAAATTATCATTCTCTTTATGGATAGATTTCCTAATCCATTTTATACAAGCTTCATAATCTAAAAGGGAAGGGAGAATCAAACAATGCAAAAGAAAAGAAGGAAAAAAAATCAGATTAGAATTTGTCTTCCAGGTGGCTATCGCTATTGTGGCCCAGGCTGCAGCGGTCCTGGTGTGCCAATTAATTATGTCGATTCCTGTTGCCAAAAACATGATCAATGTGTTGAAACATACGGTTCCTGCCGATATTGTGATGAAAAATTACTTCGCTGTGTCCAATCAAAATTAAGAAATCCTAATCAGGAAGGCAAAACAGCCAGACTTATTTCTGATTTCATGCGATTTCGACTTGAAATTAACGGTGGGTGGAGAGGGAATCGTTAATATCTTCTTATTAACGATAATATACTGAAGATAAACTACCTCAAAATAAAGGAGTAAGGAAATGAATTCATCCCATCTTCCGGAAGAAAAAACAGAATCACAAGAACATCGGATACAAAGAAATGCAATAATTATTCTTTTTTTTGGTGGTTTACTTGTCGTTTCCAGCTTGTATGTAACCATTCCTTTATTCAATCATTTGGTCGAAACATACAACATTCAGCCTCTTGAAAGTGGATGGAGCAGCAGTATATTTTCCATTTGCTATGCAGTAGGACTGATTTTCTTTGGGCTGTTGTCCGTTGAAGGAAAGAGACATCATCTTTTTTTATTATGCTTTATTGGGATGACCGTCATTACACCGTTAATATCTCTAACTCCAAATTATATATTTTTTCTTATCTTTAGAGGCATGCAAGGCTTTCTGGCGGCTTCTTTTGCCCCAAATGCCCTTGGTTTTGCCTTAGATTGGTTTCCAACTGAAAAAAAAGTGCTTGCAGTCGCATGGGTTAATACAGGCTTTTTGCTGGCAGGGATTATTGGTCCATTTATTAGCAGCTCTGTACTTTTTTTGTGGAATTGGCAAACAGTATTTCTCGTTTTTGGGATACTATATTTCATCATGCTAATTCACGTTTTTTATTTTTTACCAAAGGGAAGCAGACCAATACAGAAAGAACGCCAGCATTATTTGCTGCAAATGAAAGCACTATTTATGAGAAAGCATATTTACTTCTGCTATTGGATTACTATTACATTACTCTTTTCTTATGTGGCTATATTTACTTTTATCGATCCTTTTCTTCAGGAACGAGCATTTACCGCAAAAACTATTTTCAATCTAAAATTAGTTGGAATGATTGGCGTCTTTTTTACGATTGCCTCAAAATTTTTGATTACACTATATGGTAATCAAATGGTGTTACGGGCAGGGCTATTTGTTGCAATTATCTCTGTCTTTGGTTTAGCCTTTGTATCTTCTAATTGGTTAATAGGGGTTTCCATTCTTCTATTTATTGGAGGGATTTCTCTATCTATTCCTGCTAATATCGATATAATTCATCAATTAGGAAGCGAACAAAGGAACGTAGCTATTACATGCTATACCGTTATTTTATTTATAGGGGCATCCATTGCTCCTGTGTTTTCTATTTACTTAATCGAGAAAGCAATGATCAATATTGGAATGATAGCATTAAGCGTTATCCTTTTCAGTTCATTTATTTGTTCTTTTTTTATCCGTCAAAAAAATCTTGTTCAACCATTAAATAAAGAGTGATAATGTATTTTCATACGAAACTGCCTGAAATTTTTCACCAAACAAAAAAGCCATCTTACTTTCCGATGACTCGTTAGTAAGATGAAGCTTTTTTAATGTTTCCATAATACATCTGTTAGTTTACCATCAAATAGATTTGTATCTATATTACACGTTTCATCATCAATGCCATATTGCCAGCCATATGCAAGGGAACCTTCTGGAGCATCCACTTTAAATTCTGGCGCATCCTGTTCGGTAGTAATTCCAATGTTTGGAGAAGCAGACCATAGGTACGTGTTTTCCTTTATTTCTCCCTTATTTTCTACGGCTTCATTAAATGCATTTGTAAGTGCCTCTCCTGAATCAAAGATACCATAAATTGCAGGTTCATAAGAGGATTTGCTTACTTCGTCATACCAACCCTCAATAAAGGCTGTATCGACAGGATAGTTTGGCTCTATGTCAGCAAAAATTGCAACGCCATCAGGAGCGCTAAGGTCATTAGCTAATGCTATTGCTTTTTTTGCTTCACTAACGCCATTATTATAGCCAGTTGCATCGGTGAACCCATTATAGATAAGAAGGATATCTGCTTCATTGGAGTGAATTAAATCAACTTGTTCCCCTGTTAGACCATGTGAAACACCATCATTTGTACCTAAATAGCGTGCTAGAATTTTTGGGGTTCCGAAGTTATCTCTCACACAAGCATAGAAATCCTCCGTTGTTTCACTAGCGGAATCAATTCCCCATAAATAGGAAGTTTCATCATTATTATCCGTACCGTTAGAACTATCTTCGTTATTTCCGTTACTATTTTCATCGTTATTACTATCGTCATTACCGTTTGAATTTCCATTATCATTATTTGTAGTTTCTTGTTTTCCATTTGTATTAAGCTCATTTGTAACATCCACATCAACTGTTAGATCTAAGTCATTTAATATTTTATTTGCTAATTCCGCTTTGTTATTAGCAAAAATATTGTTGGTAATCGTATTATTTGTTGTACCATTTACCATGCCTTTTAACAGATTCTCAATGGCATTATTAATGTAACAGATGCTTCATTTTCTGCCTTATTATCAATAATATTATCAATGGATGCACCCTTGTCCTCTATATCATTCGTTACTTTATTATCAATCGTCACTTTCGATTCACCACTTACAATATTTTGAATATTATTTGTTACAGATATATTGACATTTCCTTGGCCGCTTTCCGTTGTAGCAGTGCCTTGTGAAACAACTGAATTGCTTGGTTCCTTGTCTGCTTCCACACTATTTGTATGAAAAAGCAATACAGTTACAATTCCGGAAAATAGAATCAAGAAAGTAGCAGCTGCTATGAGAAGATATTTCTTCCAGTCCATTCTGTCACACCTTTCCTAATTTACTTACCATATAAAGTATGTAAACTAGACTGTTTGGGTGTGGGCTATTCTAGATTAAGAAATGACCTTCCTTAGCAGCTCAAGAGAGAAAGCTTTATTTATAAAAATGAGGTTTTAGAATATCTTTTAAGATAGTCGCACTTTGATGAAATTTTTCTTGCTCGTCTTCAGCTAGCTCTAATTCAACGACTTCACGTATTCCTTCTCTATTTATTACAGCTGGAACACCTATATAGACATCCTTCTCTCCATATTGGCCATCTAGGTATGCAGAAACGGTTAACACACTATTTTCATTACTTAAGATTGCCTTTGTAATCCGCACAAGTCCCATAGCAATCCCGTAATAAGTAGCACCTTTACCTTCAATAATTTTGTAGGCCGCATCCCGCACATTCACAAAAATTTCGTCTAAATCCTCCATTTTATATTTTGCAGCTCTTTTCATTAGCTTATAAACAGGAATACCGGCAACATCTGCTGAACTATAGGCTGGCAGTTCACTGTCTCCATGTTCCCCAATGATATAGGCATGCACACTAGTTGGAGCAACTTTAAAGTAATCTCCAAGTAAAAAGCGGAACCGAGCAGTATCCAAAATCGTCCCAGAGCCAACAACCTGATTTTTCGGTAGTCCACTATATCGCCAAGTAGCATAGGTTAAAATGTCTACTGGATTTGTTGCAACTAAGAATATTCCATGAAATCCACTTGCCATTACTTGGTCAACAATTGATTTAAATATTTTCAAATTCTTTTCTACTAGATCAAGACGTGTTTCCCCGGGCTTTTGATTCGCTCCAGCACATATAACAACTAAATCCATCTCAGCGCAATCCTTATACTCGCCATATTTAATACTTATGGGGTTAGGGGCAAATACCTTACCATGATTCAAATCCATTACGTCTCCAAAAGCTTTATCCTTATTAAGATCAATCAATAATAATTCATCCACAATCCCTTGATTCATTAACGCAAACGCATAACTTGAGCCTACAAAGCCAGTGCCAATTAAGGCTACACGACTAACTTTATTACTAAGCATGATTTACTCTCCTTTTGAACATATTTTAACCATATCGTTTGTTTTTTTATAGGGAATTATGTATCTAACAATAAAGAAAAGGAGGGTGGAAGGTAAATTATCTGAACGAAAAAAAGAAGCCACTAAAAGATAGCTTCTCTACTGTAAGCCCGAATTATAAAAATAGCGCACCTTTTCGGTACGCATTACAAATAGCCGTGAATTCTGATTTTTTTAATCGAATTACGGCTATTTCATTTATTTGCTACATTCTCCCTGAATTATTTTTGACCAGGGCATGTATTGATCTAATATCTCAGGGTTTTGTTGGATGCTGAGATTTGGCAGATCCGTAAAAAGTTTTTTTATATATTTATAGAAATCAACGCCGTTACTTTTGCTAGTTTCAGCGATACTCAAACAGACGGCATTCGCTTTTGCACCTGCTTCACTTACACTAAAAAGCCAATTTTTTCTTCCTATAACGTTGGGACGAATGGCGTTCTCGGCCGGATTATTATCTATTTCAATTCGCCCATCATTCAGGAATGCTTTAAGTCCATTTGCCCTGTTCAATGTGTATTCAGCTGCTTTAGCCAAGGCATTTTTTCCGTAGAATGGTGACGTTTCAACCCACTTAAAAAATTTATCTACAATTGGCTTTGAGTATTTTTGGCGTTTTTTCCTTCGTTTACTCGGAGACAAATGTTTAAATTTCCTTTCGAGTCGATATAATTCGTCGCAATAGCTCACTCCGATTCGGCCATTTTTGCTGTCTGCTTTAAGCCAGTAACGCCTAACGTGCGCCCAACAATTTGCGAAGGTAACGCCTTCCAACTTATCATAGGCGGAATAACCATCGCAAATGATCGTACCAGAAAAGCCTTTAATGAAACTTTCAAGGACAGATCGAGCTCGAGATAATGCACTTTGAAAGAGAGTCATTGTTGGCCCTTGGCTTGGCACACTTCGAAACACCCAATTATAGGCATTGGCTTGGCCTGATTTCCCATCCGATCGGTTGATAATTTGTCCATATGTTTCATCGACATGCAAAACTGATTTAGACATCATCAACTCTTTCATTCGTTCGTAAACAGGTATGAGCCAATCGTGTGCTGCACGGATAACCCAATTCGAGAGATTTTTATCATTGGTATCCAATCCATAGCGATCCCATTCTTTTACCTGACGGTAAAGAGGTAAGTATTGTACAAATTTATCATAGATAACTTTGGCAAGTACGCTAGGACTTGCCATGCTACGCTGAATCGCTGGTTGAGGTGCTTTCCCGCGTTTAATTTGTGCTGGCTGTGATGAATCCACTTTACAGCCTTTACATTCATACGCATGTTCAACGTGCTGTACTTTCATCATTTTGGCAGGAATAAATGTTGCTTCTTCACGTACGATTGTACTGCCAATTTCAATCATTTGCTCTTGGCAACAGTCACAGATTGTATTTTCCGGATAATGGTGAATAGCTTCTACTTCAATACCATCATGCAAGGAATCATTTCGTTTTTTTGATGTAACTTTTCGTACAACAGTATAAGAAATTGTCTGCTGGCTTTGTTCTTCTGTGTGCTCAGGTTCGCTAAAATCCGGGTCATCATCAAATAATGAGCCTTGCCCATCTGGTAGGTTATATTTCGATTTTTCGGTTTTTGATCCATATAAAAGCTTAGTTAAATGGCGTACTTGATCGGTTAACACTTCAATCTGTTTAGTTGATCGATCTAGCTTTTTCGATAAATCTTTGTTTTGTTGATTTGAATGAGCCAATTGTTCTTCGAGAAGTCGAATTAATTTCTCATATGGATTATTGTTATTGGAAGAAGCATTAACCATTTATTTCACCACTTTTCGTTCACATAAGTTATAGGTATATTATAACATTTTTAACATGAAAAATAAACTTGAGAATGGCTTTAAATCAACATTTCCAGCAGGTTTAGAATACTCCTTTTTGTGATTTTTGAATGGCGTTTGGTTGCTGAATCGATAACCCCTCAAGCAGCCACCTAACCTCCTGTTGGGAAAGTTTTCGCACCTCATCTTCGTCTTTTGGCCATTGAAGTTTGCCTTTATCCAAACGTTTATAAAGCATGGCGAAGCCATCACCATCGAAATACAAACATTTATACCGATCCTTACTCCATCCTGAAAATAAGAAAATGGAATCACCATATGGGTCCAGTTCAAAAGAATCTTGAATCAGTGTCGCTAATCCATCAATCCCTTTACGCATGTCAGTTTTTCCACAAATGATATATATATTTTTAACACTTGTATAGTCGTGTTTCACAGATGTTTCAGCTCCCTCATAACCGTTTGAATGATGTGCTGATCCACGCCGTTGTTGAAGGAGATTTCTATGCTTGCCGTTTTGATCGTGCAAGCGTTACTGGAAGAGGCTGCTGATGACGTGGATGAATATGAAACCTTATTTTCGGAATGTAATGTAACGGGGACGATTGTTAGTTTTTGTTTTGGCATATGAAAAGCACCTCCTTAAATTGATACATTCATCGTACCAGGAGGCACTGCGTGTTTATATGCGTTGTTTGATTGGGGGCTTACTCTCTACTTGCATTTTCTAGCGTTTTCTTTTTTTAGAGTCTGTTGCAAGAGCTGCTTTTTTAACAATCTTCTCAAATTCTACATTTGCTTGAAATACATCCTCTTTTAATTGATTAACTGATAAAACCTTTCCTTTGCGCCCTTTAATTTTTATTTCTTGATCCACATTCGGGATTTCTTGCCGGAGTTGAGTTAATACATTCGTACTATTTTCAAAAAAGTGAACAGTTACCATCTGTTATTCCACTCCTTTAATCGAATTTTTCTCATAATAAAATAAATATGATGTTCGAAATAAATTAGAACGTAAAACATTATAGAACCAATGGGACAAGTTTTCCTTCCAAATGAAAAAGATTAGGAACCAACTTCTGATGTCTTCGCTTATAATAAAAGAAGAATATACAAAGGTGAGGGAACCGCACATGAAAATTTCCTTTAAAAAAACAGGAAATCCAACAGACTGTCTGATTACAAGGTTAAATAAATGGGAGAATGATCCAATGCTAATCCCATTAATCCATCCTTGTCGGAATAAAATGGATTTAGAAAGCTATGTACTGATAACAAAAGAAGAAATGAAAAAACGATTAACGAAGTATCATATGTATGAAATATATCTAGACAATATACTGGTAGGAGAAATGAATTACACCGTTGATCCAGTCCATTTGTATAAAAAAGAACGAGGGACTGCATGGATTGCCATCACAATTGGGGAAGAAATGGCAAGAGGGAGAGGAGTAGGCTCCATTTCACTCAAATATTTGGAAGAACAGATTAAAAAGCAGGGTTTAAAAAGAATCGAATTAGGCGTATTCGAATTTAATAAAAGTGCTCAAAAATTATACAACAAACTCGGCTACCGAGAAATCGGCAAAAATAAACAATTTACCTATTACCAGGATAGAATGTGGGACGACATCCGTATGGAAAAATACGTATAAAAAAAGAGGGAATGTTATGCAAAAGCTAACATTCCCTCTTTTTTTAGTATTGACGATATACATAAGGATCATGGGGCTCGTTTATTGATTTCCACTCTGTAACTTTAAGAATCGGAATGGTTTTCTTAAATGGTTGATAATAAATGGTTTCAAGCTTTCCTGTTACCTGTAACCACTGATCATTGTCTTTTTTCATATCGTCTGGAATATCTAGGAGCATCCCAAATACTCCAGCATCCGCAATACAATGTATGATGCCAAATCGCAGCAGGAACAGCTGATTATTCATTAAATCCTCTTCCTTATACGAAAAACCAGTGATGGTAATTTCTCGATCCATAAATTGTCCTGGATAATTATAAATCGTTTCTAAATCATTTAAGAAATTATCTTCTCCCAAAGTAATTTCCTTTAGATTCTTTATTTTATCTAAACCCTTATCCATTACTTCTGCATATCCTTCTTTTCCATAATAGCTGCTTGTATTCGGCTGCAAGAATTGATGCTGACTATATTCATCATCTTCGTCATATGCAGGGAAATACAAGCCTTTTTTCTCCACTATATTGGAGTCAAGGGTTGCTACTGGAAGCATTAACCCAGTTAGGATTGGAAGAATCAATGTTACAATCGTTAATCCACGTTTCCACCAGCTATTTTCTTCATGGGAATGATCGTGTCCGCAATGGTCACAAGAATCATGGCTATGTTTATTTTTAAAAAAACACCTACTTTTTTGGTAAGAATACATGAGTCCATTATTATAAGGAGCAATTATTAAAATCAGATGAAAACAAAATACACATACTAACGATGCTAATTTGTTATTGCAAACGAATACATTTGCCCTTACAGTAAATAGTAGATAGGATAATAACAGGAGGGAAGGTGAACGGAACTGAAGACAAAGCTTTTACTCTATTTGATTGTATTATTTCAGATGTTTATCAGCGTTGCATGTAGTTCTCAGCAACCAAAAAAAGCAGAAAATCTTACGCAGAGTGAAACAAATCTTGAACAAAAAAATATGGATATACATTCTGACTATTTAGCTGTTCTAGTAGAAGCGGCAAAAAAAGGGATGACAGATACAAGTCCCTTTAACGTATTTTCCAATACAATGGAACAAGTAGAAAAGCAATGGGAAGATCCGGTTAAAACAGACCGAGTAGGAAATGGTTATTACGCTACTTATGATGAAAAGGATACCGTGTTTGGATTTACTGCAAAAGGAGATATTTACGATATTCGTTCCTATAAAAAGCAGTTAAATGTGCTCTCCTTGTCTGATTTAAAAGAAGAATTAGGGGAACCAACAGAAATTAGAGCAGGAGAAGGAGAACAAATAATTGTTTATAACCTTACAAAAGATATTCAGCTCAAGTTTATCATCCTAAATGAAACAGAAAGAGTGGACCATTTATCTGTTTATAATGAAGATAGAATCGAGCAAGCAGACTATGTATTAGATATAAAAGGGAACTCTAATCAGCTTACAAACAAGCAATGGGAAACAATGCAAAACTGGAGGAGTGAAATCGTGAAATTCAAAGAAAATCAGCCTAATTTATATATAAATGGACAAAATGAAAAGAAGATTTCTTTAACCTTTGATGATGGTCCTGACGAAATCGTTACACCACAAATTATAGAAATATTACATAACTATAAAGTGACGGGGAATTTTTTCTTTATTGGCAGTGAAGCAGAAAAGTACCCACAAGTTGTAAAGAATGCCTATGAAAATGGAAATTTAGTATTAAGTCATAGCTATCATCATGTTGATTTGACTACGTTAAGCAATGCAGCACAAGTAGATGAAATCAATAAAGCAGGGCTTGCTATTCAAACAATTATCGGGAAAGAGCCGGCAATGATTCGACCACCGTATGGGGAAACAAATGAACTATTAATAGAAAATGCTAAAGAAAAAGGCTATTCCGTTATTATCTGGTCGATCGATACACTTGATTGGTCACAAAAGGATGCTGAAAACATTATCAAGAATGTCACAGATAATTTGCGAAATGGCGATATTATTTTAATGCATTCGGATTCAGAAAAAACAGAAACAGCTAAAGCGTTACCTACCATAATTGAAGCTGTGCAGGAACGTGGATTTGAAATTGTAGGACTGAATGAACTGCTGGGGATAGAGGCATATCAGTAATTAGAAATGCTGTATAGTTGTAAAGGAAAGGAAGAGCTCTAAAGGGAGATTATTTATACATGTTCCTTTTAAACAGTTCTATTAATCTTTCTTGTAATAAATGCTAGAAGAGGAGTAATCATCTTATATGGAATTATCTATTCATCGTTTGCAAGAAAAACATCAACATAGCGGACAAATGTATATATTTAAAGGGAGCGAAGAGATATTTCATGCACAAAACAGTGATACTTTAAATTTAGTAGATATTCGTTCCATGACCAAAAGTATTCTTTCCCTATTAATCGGAATTGCTCTAAAAGAAAAAAGCTTTCAATCAATTAGAAGGTGACAGTATGGTTACTGAAATCCTTGATTTAATAACATTAGAAAGGCTAACGAAATGAGAGAGAAGGAAGTGGTTGCATTTGTAAAAAGATATTTTCCCCATTTAGTGATGGAGGAAATAACAACAAATAACAGCGGGTGGGATAACGATCTATTTATTAATAATAAATTAGTCTTTAGGTTTCCTAAATCAGAAGAAGTGGCAGCAAAAGTAACATCAGAAGGCGAAATCTTAACAGCGGTAAAAGCGAGAAATCCTTTGTTGCTAATACCTGAATATGAGTATATGCATGAAGGTGACAAGGTTAAAGGCGTAAATATCCACTGATTGAAGGGAAATCTTTATCTGAATATGCTCCTAATATCATTACTTGTCATTTTGATAATGCAAGATTGCTTGGCGATTTTCTAACAAAATTACATAGCATTGGAGCAGCAGAATTAAACAGGAGTAAGCTAACAAGCCTTCACAGCCATTCTTATTGGGAGTCCTTATACAAAAAAGTAGAAGAACAAGTATTTCCGTTTTTAAAGATCAAACAGCAAGAACAGATTGCTCATGTATTTGAACACTTTCTATAGAGTTATGAAGTCATATCTGCTAATAAAGTTATCATTCATGGAGACTTAACGACCTCAAATATTATTTTTAATGAACAGAGAGAGGATTAGTGGCATTATTGATTTTACTGATGCACAAATAGGAGACCCTGCTTTTGATTTTGCTGGAATTTATTGGTCATATGGCCCAGACTTCACAAAAAATGTATTAGCCTGCTATCAATCTTTCGGAAAAAGCAGAAGCCATCCTGCAAAGAGTGAGTAAATTTTATGGGCTTCAGCCAGTATTTCATGAGTTACTTTATGCACTCAAGAATCAGCGTATTATAAACTGGGAAAAAGCTTTGGAGAGGTTTACTTTTCTCTATCGATATACTGATTGATAGACGAAGTAAGATTTTTCTACACAGAAGCTAGATGAATTAGAGCAACTAGATTTAACTGAAGAACAATTAAAGATGGTAGAATTGACACAGGAACATATAAAGGCTAGCATTGAATCAAATGGCACTGTTAAGCTAGATGTTATTAACAGCGAAGAATTTGAACAAAAGGTAAAAGAATTTGGCTATCCAATAAGCATAAGCGAAATCCAAAATGTCATGGATTGCTACACGGAATCCTTAACATTATCAAGTGAAACCACAACTGAGGGGGCATTTGCAACTTATGCTAATCTAGACGTAGGTTTGGGTATAGTTGGTGGAACAATTGACACTTCTGGAAGGTCATGTGGTGACGCCCTATCCATTATAGCTCTCTTACATGCAGGCTTATATTCTACTGCTGCTAACCTATTGAGATTCCCTTGATAATAGGTGCTGCATATACTGTAGCAGGGATTCTCTATGATTAATACTGGAGGTGTAAGTTTTTGATTAATACAGAAAGCATCTACATGTCAGCAAAAAAATTCAGATTTTCTTTCACTCATTTAATTTTGACCCTATTACTTTTTTCAACGTCGTTTACTTCATTCGAAAATGCATTTTCAAAAACATTAGCGCTCCTTATAATAGTCAATGTTACTTCTTTTACAAACGAATATTTAGTTATTCAATACTTGGATAAAAACAGTAAAAAGAAAAGCAATAAAATTTATGCGAATTTTGTTGCTGGCCAAGTACTTCTCACTGTAATCATGTTTGTTGTTTATAAATTTATGATTCTTGCATAATTTTTAAAAAATACTACCTAAACCTTGCATAATGAACAGGGGGCTATAAAAAAAGAGAACCTCAAAAATGGAATAATTTTATCCATTTTTGAGGTTCTTTCATTTATGAAGGCACAACATGACGAGAGTTCTTAACAGCAAATAACACCATATATAGAGTGTGGGTTAAAGAGAAACATAAACTCCCTAAATTAGCAAATATAATATATAATAATATGGAAAATGAAGAATATATAATTTATAAAAAGATGCGCATGACTATTCATACCAAAAATACCCTTTTATAGGAGGTTTACAAAAAATTGTGGAGATTAGTAAACGGTAAATTAATTCAAGAAACGGATCAATCTAGGGTCAAATTTAGAACAAATATTAGTAAAGAAATCATCGATAAATTAAACCAAATGGCTGAAGAAAATGATACACATATTAATTATTTAATTGAAAATGGACTTAGAAATTTACTAGCAAATAAAATGATTCAATTCTCAAAAGAATCCAGACCTAAGGATCGAGTTCAATACAAAACAACTTACGACAAACAATTATTGGAGGATGCGAAACAGTTTGCAAAATCAAATCAATTGTATATGAACGATATTTTAGAATATAGTACGAAATTTATCGATTTAAATGATATTAAAGATAAACAGTATAAGAATAGAGTAGAGAGAATGTAGTCTTACTATATTCTTATATTTATCATAACGCCCCGAACATAATATATATTATACACAGCAATTGGAATATATATAAATCTCATCTCAAAATAAAGTATACTTTAGATAGTGAGACAAAATGCGAAATTTATCATTTGGCATTTAATCATTAATTTGACATTAGTTTTTATTGATTACTTACAATCTTGCAAAATGAAATATTTTTTTAGAGTTGATTTGGATTACACTATTGTTTTAACAAAATTCAATTCATTTATAAAATAGCTATTTTTAGACTTATCTTTAATGATTTTAGATAATTTTTACCATTATTTCACGAAAAATCCATACGTTAACTGATTTATTAACTATCCAAAGATTTGTGCATTTAGTATCCAATTCCAAATTAATATTTTATAAATACATTAACATTCTTTCAGTAATTCCTTTACATTATTTTCAAAATTATTGATGGTTAATTTTATCTACTTACTAAGCTTATTCTTTCTCCTCCTCTTCATATTTACATTTATATATCAAATTAACCTGTAAACAGTAAAAAACCCAGAAACAAGCTTACTTCCTGGGTTCTGAGTTTTTAATCAAAGTGTTTCTTTATCTGCGATTAAGTTATGATAAAAAGTTGCATTAGACGTATAGATATATGGAGTTAACCATAAGAAACCAATCCCTAAAGACAATAGGCATAAAAAGCCCCAACCAATAAAGCTTAAGTTTAACAGGAAGAACTTCCATTTGTATCCATCCATTCTTCTTCTGCTTTCTGTAATTGCTTCAAAAACCGATAACTCTGGATGATCTTTTAAAATCATAAATGTCTGTGAATATGCTAGCCCTTTGATAATTCCCGGAATTAATAATAATAAAGACCATAGGAATGTAAATATACCAATCATGATAGTAGTACCAATCGCCTTTAGAGCTAACCTTGCATCCGTGTATATCGTGAAAACCTGCGGAATTTCAGGACTTTTTTCTCTAACGATATCTAGATAAAACCAACTGATTGCTACAGTTAATGGGATTAAAATAACACTAATAATGGCATTTAATATGGTTGCAAGTGGTGGTGTGTAATCTTGATTAAACCAATTTATGATTCCTCCACTAGCGTACACTTCAATCGAGAAATTTATAACCGTACTTAAAATGAAATATAGGAAAGTAAGTCCTACTACTTTTCCCCATTCCCCTTTTAATGATTGTCTTGCTTCATACTTAATTGCTGAAATTTTCAATTCATATCCTCCTTTATGTATGGTAAAACAACAGCCGATCTAATTTGCTGCTCATTTCATTATAGCGAATTTTTTGTAATATTAAAGAATTATTTGATAAATATTACAAAAATGCATAATGTAGTGATTGGTTTGTTGTATTTTCCATTATACCCTGCTTTACTTTTTCCTTTATTCCCTCTTATTTCTCTTGAATTTTATCTATATTCCGTATATTAAATTCTATTCATTGAAAGAATTCTTCTCCCCACTAAACTGTCTCTCCACCTTTTTATCCAATCCCTACTACTTATTCGATATTTTTATAGAAAGGTTTCACTATTTTAGATTGCATAAAAAAACAAAAGGATTTTTAATAAATTGCTATAAGTTGATGACTATAGTAATATTTTCTTAAACACTTATTATACTTATTTATATAAAAAGTATAATACAATGTAAAGTATAAACATTGTTTAAATCTTTACATAAGGTGTAAAATTTAAATTAGGAGTGGAGAAAATGGCGTTTGTTATTACATCACCTTGCATTACAGAAAAAGCAGCAGATTGTGTAGAAGTTTGCCCAGTAGATTGTATAGAGCTTGGCAAAAATCAATATTTTATTGATCCGTCTTTATGTATTGATTGTGGGGCCTGCGAAGCAGTTTGCCCAGTTGAAGCAATTCATCATGAAGATGAACTAAAAGATAAAGATCAAATTTTCTTGGAACAAGCTAAGAAATATTTTGGAGTATAACGGGTGATTGAGATATTGCACATATTATTTCAAATGGAAAATTACTGTTAGGTCATGATAGTGATTGGAAATGGGTATAAAATACAGCATTTATTTAGGAGGATCATACTTTGAAAATACACATTAGCAATGCTGCTTTAACATGGTTTAAGAATGAAGTTGGTTTAAAACTTGGAAGTTATGTGCGCTTTTATCCGATGATATATGGAAATAGTCCGGTCCAAGAGAACTTTTCATTAGGATTTTCTATTGAGGGTCCAGTTGATGCGATATCCAGTATCACAGTAGATGATATTCAGTTCTATGTCGAAGAAACAGATGTTTGGTTTTTTAATGGCCATGACTTATATGTGGAGTATAACGAAGCAATGGATGAAGTTGAGTATTATTATAAATTGCCACAGTAAAAAGGAAGAAAACTCAATAAATAACCGCCGGTAAAAATCGGCGGTTATAACTAATCCATTACTGCAAGTATTACACCTGTCTTTCTAGCAATAGTTTATCATTCTATAAATTCCCTAGACTTTATAATTGGTATATTTGATAGTTCTGCCATTTTTGGTTACTTTATCCATGTGTCAGTATTTAAACAAACGACGACTCCCTCTCCCTTATCCACTCTTCTTTTCTTATTTCCCCGCTGGCGGCAATGGTTCCGCACCTTCTGGACATATAAAATTCCCTTCTAGCTCTACGACTAATTTCTGCGCAGCAAGCAGTTCTTCCTCTGATATAGTAAGCAAACATCCATTTTTTCACATTAACTATCTAGCACGAGAAAATCACCTTTGTAACCTCTACTGTCCCCTGACATTTTGGACATTCTAAATGTGATACTTAGCGATAAGTCATTATTTTACTCCTATATAAGATTATTTACATGTTTGTGAGATACATAGACTCTCTAACTAACAAAAAAACCAAAGACGTCCATTAAAAAGGACACCTTTGGATTTCCAATTAGCTAGGGTTATCTTAAAAAAATTCAGATTATACACTTTCGTTTATCTAATTAATTTTTGAAATTCTTCCATCATTAATGTATCATTCGTAATTTCATCAGAATGATGTAATGAGATTTTCGCTCCGAGACTATTAAAAGCTGCAACTGCTTCATCATATCCACGTTCTATATGTTCAATTCCGGTAATCGTTGTCGTTCCTTCCGCAATTACTCCTGCAAGAATAAGGCATATTCCTGCACGGACATCGGAAGCATTAACTAATGCACCGTGTAAAGGCGACTTCCCTTTTATATTAGCAACTCCATTTGTTACCTCTATACTAGCTCCCATTTTATTCAACTGATATACATGATTAAATCGGTTAGGATAAACCGTATCTCGGAGTATGCTTTTCCCATTCGCTTGTGTTAACAACACTGTTAAAGGCTGTTGCAAATCCGTAGGAAATCCTGGAAACATAGCGGTTCTCACTCTAGTCGCTTTCATTCTTCCGTCTAAAAAGGATGTAATATTATTTTCTTTTATTTCAATGCCTACACCGATTTCTTTCAATTTCGTAATACAGGATGTCAGATGCTCTGGAATTATATCTTTTACTGTGATGGTGCCACCTGTGATTCCGGAAGAAATGAGAAAAGCTCCTGCAATAAGCCGATCCGGAATAATACTGTAACTACAGCCACCTAATTGTTTAACACCTTTAACCTTGATTGTATCAGTTCCAGCACCAATAATTTTTGCGCCCATTTGATTTAAAAATAATGCAGTATCTGTAACCTCTGGATCTCTCGCCGCGTTTAATAAAATTGTTTCCCCTTCTGCTAATACCGCTGCTAGCATACTATTAATGGTTGCTCCTGAAGTTTTTGTATCAAAATAAATGGTTGCTCCTTTTAATCTAGAAGCCTCCACAACATAATAATCTTTATGAAAAGTAAATGTAGCTCCCATTTTCTCGAATGCTTTTATATGTTGATCAATTGGTCTGCTTACAAAATCATCTCCACCTGGATAGCCAAGTGATACTTTTCCAAATTTAGCGAGTAATGCTCCAATAAAATAATAGGCTGTTCTAAATTTACCAGACTTTTCAGGTTCAATAATGGGGTTATTTATCTTAGTCGGGTCAATATGAACATCTCCTAGAAGATCTCGATTCATCACACATCCAATTTCCTCCCCAATTTGACGCAGTACAAGAAAATCTGCGATGTTTGGTATATTCTTTAAAGTTACTGGCTCACTAGCCAAGCATGCTGCTGCAAGAATTGCCAGGGAACTGTTTTTCGAACCTGGTACTGCTATGGAGCCTTCTAGCTTTGAAGGTCCTTCTATGTTCATCCATCTCATTTTGAATCTCCTATTCCATTCTTTCTAATCAATGTAAATCGGCAAATATTACTTTTAGTCTTTTCTCTTTCATTTCTTGAATTGTTTTTTCCGGAGCACCTAGATCTGTGATAAGGATATCTATATCTTCCATTGGTATGGATTGCATAAACATCTCAAGCCCTATTTTTTCATGCGGGGCAAGGCATACCACTTTTTGTGCAACACTGGAAACTGTCTGAGCAAATGCTGCAGCTTCGGGAGTAGAAGTACTAATGCCCTTCGCATTAATTCCTCCTCCTGTTAAAAAACAAATATCTAAAGAAAATTTACGCATCATTTCCATAGCAAGGCAATCTATCATACTACCAGATGAAACTTCCCTTAATTTTCCTCCGATTAGATAAGAACTAATATTTTCTTGTGTTCTAATATGTTCAGCAATCTTTAAGGAATTGGTGACGATTGTATAAGGGATATCCTTTGGCAAATACTTTATCATTCCATAATGAATACCTGCTCCTCCAAGAAAAACAGTATCATTTTTTTTAATAAAAGAAGCTGCTAATTTTGATATAGCATTTTCATGTGGAGCACCTACTCCATATCTGAGTGATTCTTTCTGTGGCATTGTTCGTACTTTAGGTGTTGGTCCATGAAGAATGGCACCACCATATGTTTTTTGAAGCAAGCCTTGTTCTTCCATAATTGTTAAGTCTCTTCTTATCGAATCAAGAGACATTTCAAATTTTCTTGCTAAATCTTTGGCTATTACTTTGCCATCTCTTTCTATGAGTTCTAAAATTCTTTTTCTTCTTTCCTCCGCTAACATACTCTTCCCTTTCACATTAAGATATAAATTTATATTATTCCGTTTCATTAAGCATTGTCAATCTTATTATTCATTTTTCTTCTTTTTCATTCCGTATTGTTCATTTTTTCCACATAGAGAACATATGTTCCTATTGTTATTTAACAATCATGTGTATGTATTGCTGATATAAAAAAATTGCTGCATAAAAGCAGCAATCCAGACTGTAGACAAACTCCGATATTTTAGAAACAGACGTTTTTATATAGTATTTTTATTAATCTCTTCGAATAAGATGTTGCTTTCCGCTACAGGGGTTCGCTTTCCGTGGGGCTCGCTAATCCCACAGGAGTCTCACCCCTTTCGCTCCAAGCAACGCATAAAAATTAAATTTAACTTATTAAAAATCTTTTTGTCGACAAACTGAATTGCTGCATAAAAGCAGCAATCTCAATCTGTAATGTTTCCCTATTATTAAAGCTCTATATCATATTCCATTCGCTTCGCAGTTTCCTTCATCAATTTAGTACCTACTAAACGCTTTCCAAGATGAAAAGACATATTAATACCTGCAGAAATCCCACCTGAAGTAATAACATTTCCTTCATCCACAAACTTAACATTTTTTACTACATTTACTTCGGGATACTCGTTTTCTAGTCTATCTAGGCTGGCCCAGTGCGTTGTGGCTTTCTTCCCATCTAACAAACCTGCTTTTGCTAGCAATAATGCACCAGTACAAACAGAAGTCATAAATTGCACTTCTTCCATTTGCTGTGATATCCAATGAATGACGCTGTCTTTCTTTATTTCGCTCTCTCTTGCCCCAAGACCCCCTGGAATGATTAAAATATCAAAGGATGGCATCGTATCAAAGCTATAATCAGGGTGTACCTTTAAGCCATTTCTCGCATAGATCATTTGTCCGTTTTCTGAAATGGTATTCACAGAAAATGGTTTCGTCCCATCTTCTCTTGTAGTGACAGAGAATACTTCGAATGGACCTGCGAAGTCTAGAACCTCTACATCATTAAATAGAAAAATACCTACTTTCCACTGTTTATTTTCCATTCTTCCCCTCCAAGTTTTTTGCTTACAATCCTTTAAAGATAAGCTTTTCTTCCATCATTATATCGAATAATCACATTAAGAGGAGTTAAATCAAATAATAAACTTGATAAACTTCTAAATTTTTGAAAAAATAAAACTATATAATAGGAAGGCGGGCTATATGATGAATCCACAAAAAAGACTGAGAGATTACGGGATAACAATCGGTAGACTAGAAACAGGCAGTAAAAATGCGATTACGGATGTCGAGGGCGTTACTGTTGGTCATGTTACATTAAGCAATGGTGATATACAGACAGGTGTTACGGCCATTTTGCCTCATCACGGAAATATTTTTAAAGAAAAAGTAATCGCTGCAAGCCATGTAATTAATGGTTTTGGCAAAACGATGGGCACCATACAAATCAATGAATTAGGGACAATCGAAACTCCTATCCTTTTAACAAACACATTAAGCATTGGTACAGCTGCTGATGCACTAATTGAATATATGCTCCAACAAAACGAGGAAATTGGCCGATCGACTGGAACCGTTAATCCGATTGTCTGTGAATGTAATGATATGTTCTTAAATGATGTAAGAGCACGAAACATTACGAAAGAACATGTTTTCGAGGCAATCGCTAATGCCTCTTCTGAATTTGAAGAAGGCTCTGTAGGTGCTGGAAGAGGAATGCTTTGTTATTCGTTAAAAGGTGGGATTGGAACTTCTTCTCGAATAATGACAATGGAGCATGGGACATATATAATGGGTGTGTTCGCCCTTACTAATTTCGGGATATTAAGTGATTTAACAATAGCCGGGAATCCAATCGGACAAGAACTAAAAGAACATCTTCTTCAGGCAAAAAAAGATAAAGATCAGGGTTCTGTTATTATTATCGTTGCAACAGATCTTCCGGTGTCAGAGAGACAATTAAGTCGAATAATTAAGAGGGCAGTTTCAGGTCTTTCCCGTACTGGCTCCATCATTACAACTGGTAGCGGTGAAATTGTCATTGGTTTTTCAACAGCAACAAAAATTCCTCACGAAAAGCCAACTTCTAGCGTTCCAGTTTCGACAATCCATGAAGAGGATATTGATTTAGCTTTCAGAGCCGTTGGAGAGGCAACAGAAGAAGCTGTACTAAATTCCTTAATCACTGCAACCCATGTAGTTGGTAGAGAGGGAAATGAGCGCCCCGCCCTTAAGGATTTAATCGATAAATATGCTATTAGTCTTAAATAGTAAAAAAACAGACGCCTGTATTCATACATAGCGTCTGTTTTTTACTATTTATATTTTCCTTCAAAGATTGTTTCAACTAATGGACGACGATTGGACGGCAGTTCACGTGCTTGAAAATCTTCTGGTAATGCATCCTTCTCTCCTTGATATCCAATGGCAATTGCTACTTGAATATTAAATTCTTCTGGAATATTTAATACTTCACGTGCTTTTTCCTTATCAAAACCACCAATAGCATGTGTTTTCAATCCTTCTTTGATCGCCTGCAAGGATAAGAAGCCCCAGGCAGTCCCGCTATCAAATGCATCCATACGGTTTTGTTTATCCGATATAAGCACCGCTAACACAGGCGCATTTTTACACCATTCTAAATTTCTTTCGAAAATAAAAGAATGAAATAGCGCTCGTTCTTCTTTTGTACGGGCTAGAATAAACCGCCAAGGTTGCGAATTATTGGCGGAAGGCGCCCAACGAGCTGCTTCGAAAACGCGCATTAACACTTCTTCTGGCACTTCTTTTTCTATAAAAGAACGGGGCGACCAACGATTGATAAAAAGGGGATCAATCTCATGGTCTGGTTGACGAAATTGTTGTATTTCTTTTTCCTTCATAAATAATCATCCTTAAATTTTTTTTCATTTCCCTTCCCATTTTAATTATTTCAAAATTACAAATCAACTAATTGATTTCCCTATAAAAAACAAATATCGATCTTAGAGGGTAATTAGTCAAAATAAGCCGGCTCCTCTGGATTATGTAAATATTTAAAAGCTAGCTGAATTTGTGATTCTGTGTTTCTTGGTATCGATAGTGGCGGAAGTTCATTTTTCGCAAAAAAATCGACGGAGCTTGTTTCTATACCTTCTTTCGCCTCTCCTCCAACTATCTCACATTGAATAAACATCTTATACACATGGTAGGGTGAAGGTGGATGAGGATGACATTTCTTATCCATTACTCCAATTAATTTCACAGCTTTCACATCAAAACCAGATTCCTCTTGGACCTCTTTTACTGCGACTTCTGCAGGTGTCAAGCCAATATCTCCCCAGCCTCCTGGCAACGCCCATGACTGATCCGTTTTTTCTTTCACCATTAATATCTTCCCATCCTTAAAAACAACTGCTCTAATATCTACTTTTGGAGTAGCATAACCGGTTTCATTTGCAAAAAGTTCACGAATGATGGTTGTATCAACCTTTGTAAATTCCGACATAATTTCCAAACTAATATTTCGAATGGATTCGAATCTTTCCAAGTCATATATATCTTTTGAATACGTTAAGCCTGCTTGAGCGATCGCTTGAAGCTGCTTTGCCCATTGTAACCATTGTTGTTCCATGCTATGCCTCCCATATTATTTTTAGACAAAACCAATCATTACCTTTAACAGCCAAACTAGAGTGTAAAATGAAATAATGACTAATACAGCTAGAATTAGCATTATCCAAGCGCCTTTTTTCCTTGCTGAAAAATAAAAATCACGATCCATATATTTGCTCATTAATGGATTATACTGACAAACCTTATTCCATAGAGATATAAGCCACCCATACATCATGAAGCAAAAGGCGATAAAAATAGCTATTTTAAGCCATATAGGCGGAATAAGAGTAATCGCCCATGTAGTACTATTGATTAACATTAAATAGCCATATAAATAACTTGAATTCCGAACCACAATTTTAATAAATAGTTGATCAAGCCATTAATCGGACTACGCTTTTTAAAAATTCGTTTGGAATTACGGAAAAGTAATGGTTTCTTTCTTCTCATCACCACTGGCTTTTCTATTTGCGGTGAAGCCATAAAGATATATTGAGTAACACTCGATTTTCGTTCTTGCTCCATTTCAATATGTATGTCAAGAGAACCTATTTTACTTATCACTTTCAAACTTAAGATAATCGACAAAATGAGCATCGCAAAAGAAATGGCATAAACCGGAAGATGATAACCGTTATCTACTATACTATACAGCCATTGACTACACCAATTAAATACCAGAAACAAGCTAAGCATGATGATACTTTTTCGAAAAGTAGAAACAACTTTTCGAATTTGATATTTCAAAAATAGGAGACACGCTTGTAAAGAACTAAAGTAGACAAATAAGACGATAATCTCTTGCCAGCTTAACAAATAATAATAGAGCAGAAAAGGTAGGAGACAACTAACCCCTGCACATATGACAAGAATTTGCTGAAGAAGAAAATAAAGATAAGCCCTTCTTTTTAATCCCCTTAACAAATCAGGCTTCTTCACCAAAAATACTTTGTCCGCTTCCACCATAAAGGTGCGTATATTTCCAGTCCATGAAAGGAGATAAAGGACGAAAAACGGGATGATAAAAGGAATGTTATCAAGCCATTCAGGTAATTTCTTCCACCATGAAAGATATATTGCTGCACAAAAAATAATAGCAGGGATAAGAATATATAAGACTACCGTCCAATCTGCCACAGAATGAAAAACCTGACTATGAAACTTCCAATTTCTTATGACGCGATGATAAAACAGCTGTCTACTTTTCATTTTAAGTACCTTCCGCTAGCATATGAAAACATTCATACAAGGAGCCATCTGGCAATTGGCACTGTCTTCGTATATCCTCTAACGTTCCTTTTGCAACAAGATGACCATCATGAATCATAAGAAATCGATCGCATATTTTTTCTGCTGTATCTAATACATGTGTAGACATCAGGATTCCAGCCCCGCGCTTTCGTTCCGTTTCAATCGATTCTAGGAAAAGCTTCATCGCATTTGGATCAAGTCCCATAAATGGTTCATCAATCATATATAATAAAGGATTCGTTATCATCGCAAGAACGAGCATTGCTTTTTGCTGCATACCTTTTGAATATTTCGTTGGGTTTTCATGTGCATGTTCGGATAGCTTGTACTTATCCAATAACGTATTTGCCTTTTCTTTATAAGCTTTTTCTTCTAAACCTTCCACTGCCGCAACAAAATCAAGATGTTCCCATAAAGTTAATTCATCATAAAAAATGGGCCTTTCTGGTAAATAAGAATAAGTGATATCATTGATGTATGAAATCTCTCCATCTAAATGTTCCATTAGACCTAGCAAACTTTTAATCGTTGTACTTTTGCCAGCTCCGTTTGGCCCTATTAAGCCAACCAACTCCCCTTTTTCAATTGCGAAATGAATGTCCTGAATAATTTCCTTCTTTTTCTCATAGCCAGCTTTTTCTATCTCTACACGTAAAAGAGACATATCAAAATCCTCCCTCTCTTATTACTAGTACATACGTGTGAAGATAGGAGAAAGTTTCTGTATTGAATAAAAATAGTCTAATTTTTTCCAAATAGATAAACTTACAAATAAAAATAGGACTACACAGCATAGTCCCATTCCCAAATTTTATAAAAATCCATTTAAAATTGATTCGTGAAGCTGTTGAAGGGAAAAACACTTTAAAGTTCTATTACCTCTTTTTCGGCAATATGATTTTGGTAAAAAGTAGCGTTTGCAGTATAAACATAAGGAACTAACCAAAGAAAGCCAATTCCGATGGAAAGGATACAAAGTATACCCCAGCCAATAAAGCTTAGACCTAACAAAAAGTACTTCCACTTGTATCCATCCATTCTTCTTCTACTTTCAGTAATTGCTTCAAAGATTCCAAACTCTGGATTATCCTTTAATAAAAACATCGTTTGTGAATAAGCTAATCCTTTAATAATCCCAGGAATAAGTAACAATAAAGACCATAAAAATGTAAAAATACCAATCATGATATTTGTGCCAATAAGCTTCACAGATAGTACAGCATCTGTATATATTCTAAAAACTTGAGAAACTTGTGGACTTTCAGAACGTAGCAGGCTTAGATAAAACCAAAGAATTCCTATAGTCAACGGAATATACAGGAGATTGATGATAAAGTTAACCAACTCAGCCCCAGCAGAAGAAGATTGCTGATAAAGCCAATTATGTATCCCACCACTAAATAGAATATTAATTAGTGTCGTGGGAACCATACTAAGAAGAAAATAAATGAGGCTTAATAAGACACCTTTTCCCCATGATCCTTTTAAAGCTTGCCTTGCTTCTGATTTAATTTGTTTAATTTTCATTTTCATTCCTCCTCTTATCTATTTAAATGAACACCGTCCTCCTTTCATTCCTAAATATAAATATGCGTCATATTCTCATTTATGAGGAAGAATTATCATGAAAATACGATAAAAAGGATAGATACAGTTAGGTAAATTACCTTTCTACATCTATCCCTTTATTATTATACTAGCTTTCTTTTAAACAGCTTGACTATCTATTTTCACACGCATTTTACTGCCGACAAGTTTTACCAAATCAACCACTCGATTTGAATATCCCCATTCATTGTCATACCATGCCAGTATTTTCACTTTATTCTGTCCGATGACCATTGTAGATAAAGCATCAATGGTTGCGGATTGGGTCGTTGTATTAAAGTCAACTGAAACTAAGGGTTCATCTGTAATACCAAGAATACCTTTTAGTTTTCCCTGTGAAGCCTCCTTAAAGGCTTGATTAACGGCTTCACTCGTTACATTTTTTTCTAGATCAACGACTAAATCCACTAAAGAAACATTCTGTGTTGGCACTCTTAACGCCATTCCATGGAGTTTTCCTTCTAAGTGTGGAAGAATTTGTTTTAAAGCCTTAGCAGCACCAGTCGAAGTTGGAATAATATTTTGCCCACAAGATCTTGCCCGACGTAAATCATTATGTGGATTATCTATATTGTTTTGATCATTTGTATAGGAGTGAATGGTTGTCATTAATCCATTCTTTATCGTAAAATGTTCATCTATAACCTTAGCAACAGGTCCTAGGCAATTGGTTGTACATGATGCGTTCGAAATAATATGATGCTTATCCATATTTAATACATCATCATTCACACCCATTACGATGGTTGCATCAGCATTTACGCCAGGAGCGGTAAGTACTACTTTTTTCGCGCCGGCTCTTAAATGTAATGCTGCTTTGTCTCTATTATTAAATTTCCCAGTAGCTTCTACCACGATATCTATATCAAGTTCACTCCACGGTAATTTTTCCGGATTGCGGTTATTCACTAATAGAATCTCTTGACCATCTATAAGAATCGATTGACCCTTAGCCACAACTTTACCAGGAAATTTCCCGTGAATTGTGTCATACTTTATTAAATGTGCTATCGTTTCAGAAGGATAACTGGCATTAATAGCAGTAATATGTATATTTTGCTCATTAATAGCATTCCTAAGTACCATTCTTCCGATTCTCCCAAAGCCATTAATTGCAACTGATATTGTCATATAATCCGCTCCTTTTTAATTGTGTTATACTATTTAACAATTATCTATAATAAGTATAACATAATTAAAATAAAATACATCTTATTTATAGAAATAAGATGTATGATTCTTACTAATTCGGTTTTAGAAGGGATTAACATTACTATCTCATTTCTAAAAATCACTTGGCGTTGTAACTTCTTTGTTATTTCGAACAAACCAAGATAGAATAGTTGTGCTATCACGAACATTTTTATTTTTTATATCTTTTAACAAATAATAGACGCTCTCTTGATTAGTTAACGTTTCAAATCCATGAAAAATAGATTCCATCCTATGATAATCCGTATTGGGGCATTCGGTTAGTCCATCTGTGGTGAGGAAGATATGTGTTTTTCCCTGTCTTAATTCTTTCACACCTAGATTATAAGAGGGTACTTCTTGATGGAAGGTACTATTTTGACCGATCCATTCATAGAAGCTTCGATGATTTTGCTGGTATTCTCCTAATCTTGAAAGCTCTGGATGATTTAATGCGAGTATACAGTCGCCAATCGATAACCACCATAAATAGTTTTCTTTTCGTACAACGATTAAGCATGCAGTTTCTCCTTGAATCATTTTGCATTGCTCTAGAAATTCTTTGCTTGCGAAATAGTTCAAGAAAAAGGAAGTAATTTGTGGGAATACATTATTTAACGGTAATTGTAAAATTGTTTTTATCTCCTCTTTTTTTTCATCTAAACTTTTTATAACTAAATCTGCGCTTTGTGCTGTATCATGCGCATCTAAAAGGGTCGCTAGTTCCCAATCCTCTTGTTCATTTATCCAGATTAAGCAACCGTCTTCATTTTTATATTGACCTTCAGAAGAATTCCCTCCGAATCGGCCTAGTACTAGATTATTTTTCAGCTGAAGAATGTTAATTTCATCAACAAAATGCTTGTCACTACCTACCCATTTATATTCCATAATTTTCTTCCTCAAATATAAAGCAGCATTTAGCCATTTTCCATTCCCCCTATGATAAAAATGGATAATAAACCTATTGTCTCCCTGAAAGCTTCAATAACCGTTTCGAAACAATTTCTGATGAACAACCTTTATATCTTTAACCATGAAAACTTTTTCCTGGTACTTTTGATATTTTTTAAAAAAATTAGGTTTGCCTACCTCTTCAAAGTGTTTATTCCATTGAAACATTTTAAAGAAAATCTTAAAGGTAGGCTGATAATGTGCTTTTTCAAGACCTACCTTTTGCTTGATAAATCTTTTTATAATGCGAAGGGTTCGAATAAAATAGTTAGTATCCAAAAATATAATTATATCTGCTTCTAGATAACTACTACTTACCCAATCTTCACTATGTACTCCTTCGATTATCCATTTATCCGTTTGTACAATCGCATATAAAAACTTCTCTCGCTCCTTTTCGCTTCTTCTGATATCCCCATTATCCTTTCGTAACCAAACGACATTGTCGAGTTCATAATACGGTAGTTGTAGTTTAATTGATAATTCCTTCGCTAATGTTGTCTTTCCACTGCCAACGGAACCGATAATATGAATTTTAGTTGGAGCAGCTTTCACGTTCAACACCTCAATATAGTAGCCCAATTATTATGCATGAGAAGTAATTGGAAAAAGGATTGGTTGAAGGATTTCACTCTTTCTTGCATGTCGAATAAATAAAACATCTGTACTCTCAGCAAATTTACAATTTCTTTTGTTTTTTAACACATCTGGTATAAAATGAAATACCACTTTATTCATCTCATCCGTAGAAAGGGACGGCAGAAGAACTTCTATGTCTACTTTATATGTGCTAATCACATCATATACATGTAGTTCATACTCTATTTCTTCATATATAACAATCACATCTTCTTTCTCAAAATAATAAGTCCTTTCATTAAATATTTCGATTAAATAAAAGAAGAGCAAATGGTTATTCTGTTTTATTCCACAAATAGTCGAAACTGGAATTCGATTTTCAGCAAGTCTTTTCATTAGAGAAAAGTCCTCGCTGTTATTTACCTCTAACTTTCGAATATTAGAGGGATTTTCACCTTTTACATGGAAATCAGCAGACAAGTCCATATAAAAGCTACTTTCCTGCATCCTGTCAAATCCAAATTTCGGATAAAAATCAAGAACGGATGTATTCGCAAATAAATAGATAAAATTATACTGGTGTTCATATTTCGAAATAATATGATTGATTAATTTAGCAGATAACCCTCTATTTCGGTAGTCTGGATGTGTCATGACAGTACCAAGCTGAAGCGCTTTATACGCTTTTTTATGAAAGATGATATCCATTTTATTAATCGAAACATTGGCTATCACTTTGTCACCATCTAAAAAAGAATAACAAATATAGTCATTACTCCAGCAACCGAGTTGATCCCATTTTGAAAAGTCGATTTGAAAAACTTGTTTAGCTAATTCTATAAAAGTCTTTTTATATCGGATGTTTTCTTTATAATCGAATATTAATGGATAAGAGCTCATATCATTACTCTCTTCTTATTAGTTTTCTATGCTTAAAGATAATTTTCCATTATCTCGGTAAGACGCATCTGCTACTTTTTCTACCATTATTTCACCACCATTCACAAGTAGAACAGATACACAGCAATTGTCATGATGAGGAAATCCTTCACTATTTAAAAGAGATTTCATCAAAAAGCCAATAGTGACACCATGGGAAAAGACTGCAATATTTCCGCCAGTATCTTTATGTGCAGCTATGATATCAGCAACAGCAGCGTTTGTTCGATTTAATAATTCAGTAAAAGATTCTCCATCCTGCACTTTACTTTCCACATCTTTAAAGGAAAAGAGTCTATCAAGAATATCTCCATGCTCCGCAATAATGTCTGCCTGTAGCATCGCTTCAAACATACCAAAATTCATTTCCTTTAATCGTGTATCTTTTGTTAATTGGATATTTCGAGTGCCTAAGGAAAATTTTGCAGTATCTAAAACTCGCTGACTATCACTCGCATAAGCAGCGACAAAGGGAATATCTACTAAACCAGCACCAACAGATTTCGCTTGCAGAACCCCATTTTCCGTTAATGGGGAATCACAAAATCCTTGCATCCGCTTCTCAATATTATATTGGGTCTCCCCATGTCTAATAAAATATAGTCTTAATTCCTTTTCCATTTCAAACATCCTTTCTTTCTTTTTATTTTTCACAGGATAAAATCAAAAAAAGTGGAATTCTCATACGTCTTTCAAACTCTTCTTCCTGCTGAAAGTTCTCTTGTTTTGGCATTCCTTCCCGTAAATCGGTTACTTTAAAGCCTACTTCTTTTAATAGCCGAAAATACTCTTCGATTGTCCGATGATATTTCACTACATCCTTGCCTATCCAAGGCTCTGTTCTTTCCCCCATTGAAAAATAATCATCCACGATCCAATTTGTTCTTTTTTCCGAGGAAGCGGCACTCTCAAGTGTAGAAAGCAATAGTGGGTGTTGAACACTAAACACGAATTTCCCATCATCCTTTAACTGATCATATACACCTTGAAAAATTGTTTGTAAATCTTTAATATAGTGAAATACTAAACGTGAAACAACCATATCGATCTTACTATTAGTAAAATTCCAATCTTCCAGGTTAGAATGATAAACCGAAGCAGTTGTTCCATTTACATGCTGGGAAGCTTCGTCAAACATTCTCTTGGAACCTTCCACTCCAATATAGCTTTCTGCACCTTTTCCTAAAAGCTCGAGCCCAAAGTTTGCATCTCCACATCCTAAATCCAGAATTGACTTCCCTTTGATTTCCCCTAATAGTTCAAAGAAAATCGGCCTTTCTATCCTATTATTTGGACTTGAATCACGATTTCTTCTAGCTCGATAATTTTCAAAAAATTGTGCATTATCGTATACAGAGGAACCTTTATATGCCATATTCCACCTACCAAATTTCTCGTAATTTTTTAACAATCAAATCTACTAAAATATCATAACCTTCTTCACCGAAATGAAGTCCATCATTATGTATGCCTTTTAATTTATTCTGATAATCTTTCAAAGAAAGCATTTCAGAATAAAAATCAATAAAGTATGCTCCTGTCTCCGTGGCAACATCTTTAACCGCATTTGCATAACTCGCTAAAATCTCATTTGTTCTAGCAAACTGCACCGTCTCATCAATTGGAGCTGGACTGATAAGAATAGTCTTATCTGGACCAATTAATTGGACAATTCTTCTTATATTGTTTTGATAGATGGGTAATTCAATCATCTTATGAAAGGCTGCATCATTTGCGCCGAATAAAACCGTTACCAAATCAGGTTGTTTATTAATCACATCTTCTTGTATTCTTTTTAATGCATTGATGGTGGTATTCCCATTCACTCCTGCGTTGATTATTTCATAGTAATCGATTTTATCTGCTAACTTTGCTGTCAAAACGGCTTCGTTTCTATTTTCCACTCCTGCAGTTATACTATCTCCGAAGCATATTAAAAGTGACATTTATTCACCACCTTACTATAAGAATATTCAAGCTACATGTTTCTATCCTATTTTATACCAATTGAATTGATTCGTCTTATTCTTTTAAAATAAAATAGTATCCTTGCTCAGTTTGAATTAATTATGGAAAAGGGAAATATATATTGCTATGATTTTATAATAATAACAATAAGTCGGATAACTTATTGACACTAGGATATCTTGAACTTTCTTGGAAGTTTGGTTTTGAAAGAATTAATATCGACTGTATCCCAAGATTTGCAGCACTATCCAAGTTTTTTTCATAATCATCAATAAATAAGGTTTCTTTTGCGGGTAGATTCATTCCTTGAAGTGCATTCTCAAATATCAATGAACTTGGTTTGTTTACGCCAAGTTCAAAATTAAATGTCAGTTGATCAAAATAATCATATAAACCTGCGTTTTTTAAGACTCTCACAATAGATGGATCTGAATCTGATATAACTCCAATTTTATACTTTTTTTTCAATCCTTGAATTGTCTTTTTTGCATCGTCATAAAAAACATAATTGGAATCGTTATATACTCTATCATAAGCAATTATTTCTGCTTGTTGATCAGATAATTTAATTTCAGGCAGCATTTTACCAAATGTTTTATAAAAATTTATATATCTTTCAAGTTCCTCTACTTCCTTCTTGTATACTTCTGTTTTTAAGCATTCATTTGCTTTTATAAATACTGTATGAAGTCTTTCCTTTGGTATCGTATGAATTAATTCTAAATTAATAAATTCTAAAGCTTTTGCAGTTATTTTCCAATCTCCAGTATAAGGACGGAAAATTGTCCAGCCAAGGTCAAAAAATATCCCGCGTATCGGTTTTTTTATTATCATAAACATGCTCCTTGATAGAATAATAGGATACTAACTTCCCAAAACCACTACTAGTATTCTATTTTCTTCAAATGCCATAATCTATTGTTTTATTTAGAAAAATAATAACTTTAAATATTGCAAATATTAAACAAGGTAAAGTCCTTATCTCAAAGACTTTGAAAATCCTGTGCTTACAGCTTTATACCCCATTTTTTTATAAAATTGGTGTGCATTTGCTCGTTCTGGACAATTTCCGCTAATTAAACCGATTCCATCGACACCGATATTCTTTACAGTACTTTCCACTTCGTTCAATAAAAGGGTTCCAATCCCTCTGTTTCTATAGTTAGAGTCTACTACAAAGGCAATGATTCTAGCATAAATACCATCTTTATTATATAGAACATCTATATGAAATCCGCTCATTCCAACCACCTTCTTCTCATAGCAAGTCACTAAAGTATTATGATTGGGACTTACTTCAATAGCATTTAATCGAATCCGCATTTACTCTACGGAAGTTTGATAACCAAGTTGTTCCATTAATACAGCTAATTCTTTTACATCATTTGAAGTTGCTTTTCTTATCTCCATTCCCCTTCACTCCTCATGAGACATTTACACATAATAGTAGCTGTTTCTTTCAATAAAATAGGAATATAACCATTAATAACTTGATTTATATATATAATTTGCAGACTCATTTCCCTAACAAATTGTTTGATATACAAAAGAAAATAACGCTTCTTCAAATTACCCTTTTCGTTCCTCTAATCGTTTTTCCACGCGTTGAAATCCCCATTTCATAATAATTGGCACACAAAACAAGATAAATAATAAGCGAAATAACTGATAGGTGGTGATAATCGGCAAGTTGGCCTGAACAGATTGTCCCAGTACTGCCATTTCTGCCATTCCACCTGGTGCTAACCCAATAAATGCAGTCAATAAGGAAATATCAGTGTCTAAGCTTATTAAAATATAACCAAGTAATAAAGAAAAAAGAACGAGTAATGAGGAAGTTACAGTTACAACACTTAAAAACTTTGCCTTATTTTCGATATTTCCGAATTTAATTTGCAACCCAAGATGAATGCCTATTAATGTTTGCGCAACACAGGTTAAAGTAGTCGGAATTGCTGGGATGGATATGCCAGCAATAGATATGGTCGCAATAAGGAGCATCGGACCAATCATAAACGGTGCTGGAAACTTCCACTTTTTCACTAAGCTTGCGATAAGATAGCAACAGAAGAGGAGCAGAAAAATCATCCAATGATAGCTTGCACTGCCAACAGTAGTAGTTACCGTTGCCGTTGCTTGATTTCCATATAGAATCGGACTATAAACAAGGAGTGGGACGAGAATGATGACTGATAAGATACGGCTTATTTGTATAACCGTAACAACTGTAAGATCAATTCCTTTAATTTCAGAACTGATGGCAATCATTTGAGATAGACCACCTGGAATGCTGCCTGCAACAGTTGATTTTAAATTACTATGTGTTAATTTCGAAGTGATAAATGCAAGAATTAGACTAAAAGCAATCATGATAACAGTCATTAAGAGCATCGAGGGCAAGTGGCTCCCCATTTCTACTAATGTCTGTTTGGTGAATTGCTTACCGATGAGGTATCCAATGACAAGGAGTCCGATATCTCGAAAAGAGAAAGGTAATTTCGGAGAATATTTTGCAACACGAACATACAGAATTGTACCGAACATGGGGCCAAGTAGCCAAGAAAGGGGAAGTTGGCATACTTGAAACACCCATCCTCCAAGTATAGCGGTTATACATAAGAATAGTAATGACATGATTTCGATCCCTTCTAAAAAAATAAGTACTCTCATTATACTACTTATTTTCCTTTAAAATGAAGGATCTTTTTCTTTTTTGATAATCTTTAGCTTCTTTTATAGCTAATTTCCTTCACTTTTACTTTTTGCAGAACCCATTCTTGCTTATTCCAGGTCCACCAAGTTTCTAAGTAAGCAATAGTATCCACTGTAGCTAATCCACTTATCTTTTGTTTTCCCTTAAGAGCAGTTTGATTATTTAATCTGGTTATCTTTATCTCGGAAAAAGGGGAGAGAATTAATTCTGTTGGTTCATTTAATCTTCCTTTATGATAAAGCCCCAGTTTTTCATAATGCTGTCTGCGATCATATAAATCAAAGATATATGTTTTTTCTTTATTTATTTTTAATTCTGCTTTATATGCATCCTTAAACTGACTTTCAACTGATGCTAACTCTGGTTTTTGTAATTCTAGTAATTTACTTTCCTGCAGTTGAAAGAAATAAAAATTTTTTTCAGATCCTCTCTCATTTGCAGAAACAGTAAGCATTAATTCTTTATGGTGATCATCATTAATATCCATAATATGTAATTTAGGATCAAAGCCACCTTCAACCGCTAAAGTAGCAGTCTTATCTTTTTGAATAGAAACATCAAGAAATAATTCCTTAAAGAAATTACTATTTTCAGGTTGATCGGAAGCATCTCCCTTTAATTGAATCATTTCTTCTTGCCCATCATTTGTAATATCCGTTTTTTGTTCCATGATTAATTTGTTTGTTTTCTCATCCTTCTCCATTGCATATACACCAGTAATAGCAGTTAAAGTCATTAAAAAGAAAGCACTTAAAGCAACAAGTAATTCCCTTCTCATGCTAAAACCTCCTTACATCATAATAATGTTAGCATGTCCCTTTTTGGAAAAATCATGTAAGTAAGGAAAAGAAATTTATAAATATCGGGGATATTTGTTATTTAGAGGATGTATAAGGTATAGTGGCTTTTGGTGAAGGAGGAATGAACTCCCTTTTTCCTGATATTCTTAGTAAAAATGGTTTTCATTCACCTGATGAACGCTATTTTTCTTTCCCTCTTATCAAAAATGGTTATCATTCGCTTGATGAACTCCTTTTTTTTCGATTTTCTACAAATTGTGGCTTTCATTCACTTACCATATATCTCATAATCGCTACCGCTCTAAAATACGAGCTTTCTCTACAAATCAAAGCATAGACTCTCAATAAAAAAGATTCTCGATTTGCAAAGACACTTTGCAAATCGAGAATCTCTTAAATTAATACTAGTTATGCTAAGTCATTGCTTAATTTTTCTTCCCATAATTCTACAATCTTGCCTGCCTCTGTTTCATCGATAACAAAGGAGCCATTCGAATAGCGATCGTTAAAGCGGAGCTCTGCAACTTTCACAGATTCTATCTCCCCTTTTTCTGTTTGTATGTAAACTGAATCCTGTGCTTCCACAACAGCCATACCAACAATTCGATGCGGGTTCGCTTTTAATTCGCGAAGCATAATTAACCCTCGTTTTGCTCTTCCAGAGAATTCAAATTCAGAAAGCTTCATTTTCTTGATAGAACCACGCTGTGTAATGATAACGATACTTTCCGCTTGCGGATTCGTAATTACTTTTCCAGCTACAACATAATCGTTATCTTTTAAATTAATGCCTTTGACACCAGCCGCTCTTGCACCAACTATATTGATTTCTTCTTCATGGAATCGTAAAGAATAACCTATATGTGTGGCAATTAACACTTCTTGTTTGCCATTTGTAAGGTGGATATCTACTACTTTATCATCACCTTTAAGATTAATTGCTACTAATGGTTTTGAATAGCGTTGTGCTTTATAATTAATCAATTCTGTTTTCTTTGCCATTCCATTTTTCGTAAAGAAAAGCAGATATTGAGATTGTTCAAAGTCCTTAATTGGCATAGCATTTATAATCGATTCATCTCGGTCAATTGGAATAATATTTGAAATATGCTGACCTAAATCCTTCCAGCGTATATCCGGTAATTCATGAACAGGCAAATATAAATAGTTCCCTTTATCCGTGAATAATAATACTACTTCTGTGGTGTTTACATCGATTTTAGAAAGAATTCTATCAGTATCCTTCATTCCGAAATCTTGGCCATTGCTTGCTGCGTAAGAACGTTGACTTGTACGTTTAATATACCCATCCTTTGTGACAGTTACAATCACATCTTCACTTGCCACTAAAACTTCAAGATTAATTTTGATTTCTTCAATTTCATCCTGAATCAATGTACGTCTTTCACTAATAAAGCGTTTTTTTACGTCTTTTAATTCTTTTTTGATAACAGAAAGCAATTTCTTCTCATTTGCAAGGATTGCTGTCCACTCTTCAATTTTTTCAGCTAACTCCGAAGCCTCTGCTTCTAATGCTGTTATATCTGTATTCGTTAAGCGATATAACTGTAACGAAACGATAGCTTCTGCTTGTGGCTCCGTGAATTGAAAAGCAGCGATTAAGTTATTTTTCGCATCTCGTTTATCTTTAGACGCACGAATTGTTGCAATTACCTCATCCAATATGGAAAGTGCTTTAATTAAACCGTCTACAATATGCTCTCGATCCTTTGCTTTTTGCAGGTCAAATTCAGTCCGACGTTTAATGGTGTCTTTTTGATGATCGATATAGGCATCAAGTAAAGCAATAATGCCCATTAGCTTCGGACGTTTATTATGAATGGCAACCATATTAAAGCTATAAGTAATCTGCAGATCCGTGTTTTTAAATAAGTAATTTAAAATCCCGTTTGCATCTACTTCTTTCTTCAGCTCAATAACAATACGTAAGCCTGTTCGATCTGTTTCATCTCTAACCTCGGCTATTCCTTCTACTTTTCGGTCTAATCGCAATTCATCAATTTTTTTAACGAGATTACTCTTATTTAACTCATATGGAACTTCCGTAATAACGATTTGCTGTTTGCCGCCTCGTAATGTTTCAATTTCCGTTTTCCCGCGAACAATGATTTTCCCTTTTCCTGTTTCATACGCTTTTTTAATGCCTTCTACCCCTTGGATAATACCGCCTGTTGGGAAATCCGGTCCTTTAATATGCTTCATGATGTCTTCAACCGTACAATTTGGCGAATCCATTCGCTCAATTACACCATCGATAACTTCCCCTAAATGATGGGGAGGAATATCTGTTGCATATCCAGCTGAGATACCTGTTGAACCATTCACTAGAAGGTTCGGGAATTTTGCTGGCAGAACAGTTGGTTCGTTGGATGTATCATCAAAGTTTGGAATGAAATCAACGGTTCTTTTTTCAATATCACGTAGTAATTCAGCAGAAATAGTGGATAGCCTCGCCTCTGTATAACGCATTGCTGCTGGTGGATCACCGTCAATACTACCATTATTTCCATGCATCTCAATTAATACATTTCGAACCTTCCACTCCTGACTCATGCGCACCATCGCTTCATAGACAGAAGAATCTCCATGTGGATGATAATTACCGATTACGTTACCAACTGTTTTAGCTGATTTTCGGAAATGTTTATCATGTGTATTACCTTCTACATGCATGGCATAAAGGATACGGCGCTGAACAGGCTTTAACCCATCCCTTGCATCAGGAAGTGCACGCTCTTGAATGATGTATTTACTATATCGTCCAAAACGGTCACCGATAACATCCTCTAAGGGTAAATCACGAAATTGTTCTAATGAACTCATGATGGACTTCCCTCCTCTGCGACCGTAATATTTTCATTTTCTAGAATATTCCCTTCGTCTTCTAATCCGAATGCAACATTTGATTCAATCCATTTTCTGCGTGGTTCTACTTTATCTCCCATTAATGTCGTTACACGACGCTCAGCACGTGCAAGATCATCAATTTTCACGCGGATTAACGTTCTCGTTTCTGGATTCATTGTTGTTTCCCATAGTTGATCCGCATTCATCTCACCAAGACCTTTATATCGTTGCAAGATATAGCCTTTTCCGACTTTTTTAATCGCATCTTGTAGGTCATCGTCACTCCAAGAATATTCGATAATTTCTTTTTTTCCAGAGCCTTTGCTTACTTTGTAAAGAGGTGGTAAAGCGATATAAACTTTACCAGCTTCTACAAGTGGTTTCATATAGCGATAGAAAAACGTTAATAGAAGCACTTGAATATGTGCTCCATCGGTATCAGCATCTGTCATGATAATGACTTTGTCGTAGTTAGCATCCTCTACCTTAAAGTCCGCTCCAACGCCTGCACCGATAGCATGGATAATCGTATTAATCTCTTCATTTTTAAAAATATCTGCAAGCTTTGCTTTTTCCGTATTAATAACTTTCCCGCGAAGAGGCAGTACTGCTTGGAAACGACGATCTCTTCCTTGCTTGGCAGATCCACCGGCTGAATCCCCTTCCACTAAATAAAGTTCATTTTTCTGTGGATTTTTTGATTGGGCAGGTGTGAGCTTACCAGAAAGAACGACTTCTCCACGCTTACGCTTTTTGCCACTTCTTGCTTCTTCTCTCGCTTTTCGAGCTGCTTCTCTTGCTTGGGCTGCTTTAATTGACTTTTTAATCAAAAGCGAACTAACTTCTGGATTTTCTTCAAAGAAATAGGCTAAATGCTCCGATACAACAGCATCTACAGCTGACCTTGCTTCGCTTGTACCTAATTTCCCTTTTGTTTGTCCCTCGAATTGTAGTAAGTCTTCTGGTACACGCACAGATATTATCGCAGATAGCCCTTCACGAATATCCGAACCATCTAGGTTTTTATCTTTTTCTTTTAGGAGACTGACTTTACGAGCATATTCATTAAACATACGAGTCATCGCAGTCTTCGCACCAGCTTCATGGGTACCACCATCTTTTGTGCGGACATTATTAACAAAGGACAATACATTTTCTGAATATCCATCGTTGAATTGAAAGGCATATTCCACCTCAATTCCATTGCTCTCTCCCTCAAGGCTAACAACTGGGTGAAGAGAATCCTTCTCTTCATTTAAATATTCTACAAATGCTTCTATCCCATTTTCATAATGGAAATCACTTTGCTCATTATTTCTTTCATCAATAATTTCAATTCGCAACCCTTTTAATAAAAAGGCAGATTCTCTTAACCGCTCACAAAGCGTTTCATAATTATACGTTGTTGTGGAAAAAATCGCTGGATCTGGCTTAAAGTGAATCGTTGTTCCAGTTTGATTTGTTTTCCCGATTTTTTCTAGTGTGGTAACAGGTTTACCGCCGTTTTCAAAACGCTGTTCATAAACAAAACCATCACGCTTAATATTAACAACAACCCATTCTGATAACGCGTTAACAACTGATGCACCTACACCATGCAAGCCACCACTTGTTTTATAGCCACCTTGTCCAAATTTTCCTCCAGCATGAAGAATGGTAAAGATAACTTCAGGTGTTGGCTTTCCAATCTTATGCATTCCAGTTGGCATTCCACGTCCTCTATCCTTGACACTTATGGAATTGTCCCGATGGATTTTTACAATGATAGTATCTCCAAATCCAGCCAGTGCTTCATCGACTGCGTTATCTACAATTTCATATACAAGATGATGCAAACCTCTAGAATCTGTACTCCCAATATACATTCCAGGACGCTTCCTTACAGCTTCTAATCCTTCTAACACTTGAATGGCATCATCATTATATTCGAATGCTTGCTGATTCTTTGCCACTGACATACCCCTTTCACTTCTACAAATCCGACATATTATCTTTCTATGTATCATGTCGAACAATTGTTTATGTATTCGTCTAAAAAATGAATTATCCTCTTAAATAAAAAAAATTAATGGAAGAACTACTTTTTATTAGACGACTTTAAAAGAAGGCTTTTCTTCCAACCTTCTTTTTTCACTTTCAAATTTATTGAATTTTTTATAAACAGTTGTTGATACTAATTTCAAAACAGAACAATTGTTCTTACATCGTATTGTAGCACATAATCTCATTTTTCACGTTCATTTTTCCATTTTATCTTTCGATTTTTTCCCGGCAAAACCAATATTATACCAATCACCGCAAAATCAAAAGGATTTTTTTATGAGGTTTCCCTCTTTTTATCTATATTATGTTAACACAGATTCTTAGGAAAAACGAATAAGTTTATTAAAACAGTTGGCATTTTTAGCGAATGGCAGCGTTTTATTCTATCAAATTACAGGATTGTAATGCGTGTTCTTTGCATGTTGTTACGAAAAAAAGAGGCTGGGACAAAACTAAATAACTAGTCTTTAAAGACGAACAATCTTTAATTTAGCTCTTAAATATAGCTACTTTCTCATGATGGTTATCTATGTTTTTTAATATAGTTAAGTGTAAAAACTAAGTCGTTCCATTGCGCTACAGACGCACGATGCGCAGGGGAGGAAGCTGAGCCTCCTCACTGCGCTGCGGGGTCTCAGCCTTTCCTCTATTTCCCGCAGGAGTCGAGCGTCCTCCGCTCCATTTCACTTCGTTTTTAAACCTTATTCTAAAAAACAAACACGAACTATAGTGTAATTTAATTACATTATAGTTCGTGTTTGTTGTTAGTTGAAATGCTTATGTCCCAGCCTCTTTTCATCCATATCTTTATGAATAAAATATCCTATTTCGTCATTGCATGTTCTACTTTAATACAGCGATCCATGATCACTGTGTAGCCTTTTTCTTTTAGATGATCAAATGTTTCTTCATGAACTAGTCCTAATTGTGCCCAAAAAACATCTGCATCTATTTTTTCAAACGCTTCTGCAACCTCTGGCAGATACTCAGATCTTCTAAATACATTGACAATATCAATATGTCCTTCAATATCTGTTAATTTTTTAACGGCTTTAACGCCAAACACTTCATCTACCGTAGGATTAACGGGAATGATTTCATACCCTGCATTTTTCATTGCTTCTGAAACCATGTAAGAGGTTCGAGAAGGGTTATCACTTAAACCGACTACTGCAATTCTCTTTGCCTTTTTTAAAATAGCACCAATTTCTTCTCGACTTGGATTATTAATTGCCATTATATTCGCTCCTTTTCCAATCATTTTTTATACGTTTCCCCAAAAGAAGGAAGAAAAAACAATAGAATGCAATTTAAGCTTTCTTCCTTATACAATAGCAAATTTTACTATTTTTCGAAAGATTGATGCATGGAATTTAAATATATTTACTGCCTTCACGGACACTCAAGCTTGGTAGTTCATGTACCTCAATAAACTGTCTAACTGATTCAGGATTTGTTTTCGAATATTCCCTTAAAGCCCATCCAATCCCCTTTTGTATAAAGAATTCCCTACTGCTTGCATTGTGCACAATATATCGATACAAACGGCATTCTTCCGTCATTCCTTTATACTTAATTTGGAATAAAATCGAAGAGCGACGCAACCATAAATGATCTCCCAATGCCCAGTTCTCGATTACCTCGTCTTTCACTTCAGGATAAACTTTTGCTATCTGTCCTACAGCATTCGGAGCAAGGCTATCCACCGTATCCCACGAAGATTTTGAAGTAATCAGCTTTTCAACGAAAGGAAGATGATCTTTCGTTAATAGTGACAATGATTTGTTAATATAGTCTAGTGCTGCATATTGATATTCCCGCTCTTCCTTTTTCCATAAATTTTTCAACAAAAGACTGTTGATAATCCAATTTTAAAAGGGTAGTTTCTGAAAAAAACTGCTTCATTAGCGCTCTTCTTTCGGGTGTTTTAATGCCTAAAAACGTGAAATTATTCTTCAAATACTTTTCCATCGGAATTGCCTTTTCTAAATCCCGTTTTTTCTCAAATAAAAATGTAAGATGTTCTACTAAATTACTTGTTAAATTCGTGTTTGATTGATTCATAACGTTCATCCTTTATGAAACTTTTTTAATCTACATAACCTAAGATTTAGATTTTAAGTAAATTAGAGTATAAGTATATAATTCTTACTATCCCAACTTTTAACAATCAACATTTCACTTTTCTGAGCCGTTACATAAGTGTAAATATACAATCTATTATAAAGGAGAAATCTACTTGAGGTTGCTTAAGAATTTAACTATCACCAAAAAACTTTTAGTCATCATTTTAATAAGCATCATTGCACTTGGTACAATCGGTTTTACAGGTTTAAATTACATTCAAATTATGGCTCAAAATACTAAAGAAATGTACGAAAAAAGCCTAGTTCCTATTACAAACATGATGCAAATAAGAGTAAATAATAGAGCAAGTGATGCTTATACACTAGAACTATTACTAACTACGGATCAAGCAAAAAATAAAGAACTGAATGAACAGTTGACATCTGTTTGGGAAGAAGTAGATAACTTGCTTTCTGCGAACTTACTTCTTCCTTCAATCATATGACAGAAAAGCTCCAGTCTGTATTTAGTACTGTTCAAGATTCTGCTCAACAGGTTGCCTCTGCATCGGAGGAGCTTAGTGCAAGCGCAGAACAAAATAGTCGTGCAAGTGAGCATATAAGCTTAACAATCCAGGAGCTAGCAACAGGCTCAGACACACAAGTAGCAAAAGTAAAAGAAAGTAATAAAGTCATTACTACCATTTCAGAACATACAAAATTAATCGCATCCCATACAGAAAAGATGTCTGAAAACGTAAAACGTGCTTCTGACATGTCAACAGAAGGGAATGACGCGATTCAGCAAGTAAATAAACAAATGAACTCTATTCATTTAAATGTAAATAGTCTATCAGAAGCAATAAGTAATTTAAATCAACGCTCAACCGAAATTGGGCAAATTACTGATGTAATTACCAATATATCTGCCCAAACAAACCTACTGGCATTAAATGCTGCTATTGAAGCCGCAAGAGCTGGAGAACATGGAAAAGGATTTGCAGTCGTCGCAGATGAGGTAAGAAAGCTTGCAGAAGAATCTACTTCTTCAACAGAAAATATCGCTAAGCTAATCCAAATTATTCAAAAAGATACGGAAACGACCATCGATACCATGCAAAAAGCTTCCGAAGAAGTTCAATCAGGATTAGATATTGTACAAATTGCTGGAAACTCTTTTGAAAAAATCGAAGTTGCCGTTAATGATGTTGTTACCCAAATTGAAGAGATTTCGAATGCATTAATTAAATTCACCGAAGGCACAGATACAATAAATGCATCTATCTATGAAGTAAGTGATGTTGCGATCGAATCTGCTAATAGGACACAGAATATTTCCGCCGCAACGCAACAACAGCTTGCTTCAATGGAAGAAATTTCAGCTTCCTCTTTAGCGCTTGCGCAATTAGCCGATGAACTACAAAATATAGTGAAATTATTTAAAATTTAAGTAGTCATGAAAAAACCACTTTCCTAATTAAGAAAGTGGTTTTTCTGTTATTGCTCCTGCTTCTCTAACGTTAATGCTGTCCACGCTGTTTCATTGGCAAAGGTACGCGACCAACTTGCAAGACCAGCTAAGCTATACTTTTCTACTAATTCGGCTCTTTTCGCCAAGGATAATTCATCCTCTAGCCAAATTTTATACGTTGATTTTGTTTCTTTATCAAAATATTCCCCGTAGTTTTGACCGCTAACTTCATCATAGGTTGGAGTAACCTTATGCTCTTTTAACCACTCCTCGACACTTGCCATTGATAGGGACTTAGATGATATTTCTCCGTTTTCTTTCTCTTCCCATAATCTGGCATATAATGGTACCCCTAAAACGAGCTTATCACTTGGTACAACATCAAGTAAGGTTTCTAAATTTGCCTCCACCCATGGGAAACTCGCTACACTTCCAGCAATCGGACTTGTTGCCCAATGCTCATCATATGCCATCACGACAAGATAATCGACAATTTCTGCCAAATGATCTCGTTGTAAGAATGCTGAATAATTTCCGCCAGCTATAAATGTAATATCCATCGAAACCGTAATGCCCGCTTCATGTAAATATGGCGTTGCTTCTCTTACAAATTGTGTTACATACTTCCCATCTTCCTCGCGAACATTCTCAATATCGATGTTAATACCATCTAATTTATACATTTCACTGTAGACTAAAAGCTGCCTGATAACGGTTTGTCTTTTTTGATAATCCTTTAATACTTCATGTGTTTTATCCGGATCAAAATCATTGGAGAATAATCCCCATACTTGATATCCCTGTTTATTGGCCCAATCCACATATGCTGTTGACCCTAAATTTGTTACATTCCCATCATTTCCAGATAGCTTAAACCAAGTTGGAGATACAACATTTACTCCACTCATTTTTGGAATGCTTGAAGTATCTGGATTTCTTGAATATACTGCTTCCCAGGTTAATTGAATAGATCCATCGATTTTGTTCAACTTAGGTTCCTTCTGTTCCAATTTAACCTGAACAACCTCTGATTTGCCTTTTTCCACGTATTTCTTTTTTATGAAACCTGCGATTCCATTCTCTTTTCTTACAAAATAAAAATCTTCTATTTCTTTTTCAATCGTTACATGCTCACCTGGAGCTAAATCTTCCGTATAAGGGGAAAATAATGTAGCTTCAGAACGCAATTTTGTGAAATCCTGTCTGACTTTTTTTGAAGTAAATGTTCCATCCGCTCTCTCTTGTCCATTCTCTTCCAAAAGCACAACCTGGTCCTCTTCTAAAAGAGTAAATTTAATCGGATAAAACTGCGCTAATGGATCTAGCGCTACATAAATCGTACCATCCTCATCTTTTAAGGGATGAAAGGAAAGCTCCATATTTTTATCATTTACGTAATACGAAACAGAATCAGTTGGAAATTGTATGACTTTATCCTTTGTCGTAACAATAACGGAATTGCTGTTCGTATCATACGTAATGCTTTCATCTATTTTTTCCTGCCAAATACTTAATGGTAAATACACAGTATCTTGGTCAAAAATGGCATTTCCTATTTGTTCTCCATTTAATAAAACAGGATTTTCTCCTTGAAAGTAAGCCACTTTCTCCTTATTACCAAAAGGATAGAGAATAAGTAGAATAGTAGATATAAGTACTACTAATACTGCTATAATAAGACCAACAACTACTTTTCTATTTGTTGGTTTTTTCTGAAACGAATAATTTATTTCTGTCATTTGTTCCTCCTTGAAGTAGTTCATGTGAAGTGGAGCTACTAGAATATTAAACGTAATGTAAACATCATTAGTTTCATATTAACATATATTTCGACAGAAAAAGAACCATCAAACAGATGGACACTGAAAAAGGATAGTTATCCAAATTAAATGAAGATTTAGGATTTTGAAAGCGAATAATAAGTTGGTTTGGAGAGGCGACCGCTCTACTCCTATGGGAGCTGCGAGAAAGTCCGAGACCCTGCAGGAGCGTGAACTGTGAAGCGGCTCGGCGTTCGCTTTCGATGGGGCGAGAGCCGAGCCTCGGAAAACAATTTCCTCATCTAACTTTAAATAGTCGTTACTATCAATCATCATTAACTAGCAATTTTTCAGCGATCTGTCCAACAGATGGCTCCTTTTACCAAATAATCAAATCTATATATATTACACTAAATCATCTATCCCATTCAGCAAACGTTTTTCTAAATCCATAAAAAGGACGAAAACCTATGTTTTCATAATAGGTTTGAGAAGTACTAGAAGCAAGCATTTCTACTCTAGTGGTTGGATATAAGCTATGTACATAGTATAGAAGCTCCTGCCCAATGCCAATTCCCCTGTATGCTTGATCAATTAGTAATTCGCAAATAAATAAAGTTATCGATTGATCGGTGATTCCTCTAATATAGCCTATTATTCCATCATCAGCAGTTGCAACATAAGCAATGTTCGAATGATTCCAAGCGGCTTTTGTATCATCCTTTTTCTCCTCTAAGTTGCTCCATTTTTCTTGTTTATTTAAAGTGTGAATCGATGAATAATCAGCTTCTATATAGGAACGTATTTGAATTTCCATCCCATTTTTTAACGTAATCATATTGTCTTAACCTTCTTTCCGTTATTTAATAGTCATTTTTAAAAGGTGATGGGAAGTGATGCAGAAAGCTGGAAAATGGGAAACTTCCATCAGTGAGGTTTCCTTCATCTCCCACCTATCTTCCTTGTATTCTCCTAAGCAAGAGGTGAGAGTCTTACTGAAATATAAGAGTGGGATAAGTATTAAACTATCGTTATATCGTTGCATTTCCTAATCTAAAGATTTAATTATTGGAATATTATACCACAAAAAAGGCGCTCCCGAAGGAACACCTTTTTATACTTTTTAATGACCTTATTTTTTAGATATACCATTTGACGGTCTATCAAGAACAATGCGTGGTGCTGAAATTAATAAAAGAACTAGGATAATAGAACATAGTATTGTTGCTCCTAAATAGGAACCACCGTTTACAATCAAGGAATTGATAAATGGTGACATTCCTTCTGGTGCATAGCTCGCCCAAATAGTCACACCTGCAATAAAATGCCAAATATAGCGTGTAAACCCACCAACAACCACTGCCAAAATAATTAAGCCAGTCGCTAATCCTTTTTGTTCCGTTTTTAAAGCATTTTGGATAGATGAAGCAAATAATCCAGCAAATCCAATACATGCAAAAGCAAATAAATACTCTAAAATTACTTGCCAAAAGCTTAATGCCTGCAGGTCACCGACAACTATCTGTAAAACGCCCCATAAGAAACCTGCGATAGTGCTAGCTTTAAATCCCCAGCGAAAAGCTACGATAAAAATAGGTACCATTGCAAAAGAAATTGATGTGTTAAAAACAGGAATGGATGGCAATAAATCTAGAATAAGTGCAATTGCAGCCATGATTGCCACTTCTATCATGACAACTAATCTCATATTTTTCATAAAAAAATCTCCTTTTTCTGCAGACCAAAAAGAGAACTAACGCGCGAATTGAATTATATAGCTTACTATATGAACTCTTCCCACATTCCTACGTTAGAATTAACTAACAGGTTCGAAGGGTCAGATCTATTGATCACTCTCAGCATTACGCTCCCCTTGTGGCTTGCTTTTTATCAAATTAAAGTCATTATAACATAAATCCTAATTTAAATAGATGTTTTCCTTAAATAAAGAATATTCAAACTTTTAATTTTGCTAAATCAATAATAATGGGCATTTTTCAGACTGTTTGTGTTACATTCAGTTGCTCTTTTGGACTAGTTTGTATTTTAACAACATATCCCATTAATAATAATCCTATTGCTCCCAATAGGAAGAAACTTAAACTCATCGATAAAGAAGACAGCTTGTTGCTTATTATAATCGCAAGCCCCGCTAGTATCATCTGACCTTGTCCTATTAATCCATTAACCGCTAAATAGGAACTTCGCTGATTTTTATTTACTAAATCAGCAAGTAGGCTTTGATTAATTGGTACATACATAAGTTCACCAATAGAAATAAACAACATCATAATAATAAGCCATACTGGCGAAGAAACATAAGATAGGACGCAATAACTAAATACAAATAAGCACATACCAATAAAATATTGCTTATAATCTGACAACTTTTCCATCATCCAGGTAACTATTCCCACACAAAAAACAACGAGAAGTGTATTTTCCGCATGAAGAATTCCCACCATATTTACCCCATTTATAGAGAGTATACCGAAAAGAGAGGTTTGTTCCATCGTATCTCTTAAGTGAATGGCAATGTAATTGGTTAAATGACTTTCAAACGAAAAGATAAGAAACAGGAAAACAAGTATATCATATAAATTCGGTCCTTTAATACATGATAATAGCTTGACCAAATGGACGTTGATGCTACTTTGGTATCAGAAACATTCCTTTTTACAAGAGATTCTTTAATAAACAAATAGGTAACGAGACTAGATAAGAGAGACACAGTTCCAACTAGCAAGAAGAAATAATACTGATACTCTAAAAAGTAAAACGCCCCTGTAATTGTTCCAAGTGCTGTTGCCAGATTTCCAAGCCAATACATGGCAGTAAAGACAGATTTCCGTTGTTCCATCTTTACTAAGTCATGAATCATTGCTGTGGAAGCAGGGAAAAACATGCCGTTAAATAACAAATTAATCATAAATAATCCAGCACTTACATAAGGGAGATTGATCCATGGGGAATTAACAAAGGCAATAAAAAGGTAGGTGATTCCTACACTTAATTCTACATTATCATCATTTTTCTTCTACCGACTTTATCCGCTAAATAACCTCCAATAAAGGCTCCGATAACGCCAGATAGTATAACAAAAATAACAAGCACTCCCGTAATGGTATTACCAAGTAGCGAAGTCAACAACCCACGACTGAAGTCACGAGGGTTCTCGGCTAAAGCCTAAAATAAACCGCTATATAGGGAATAATGGCACTAGATGAAAGTGCGGTCACAAATTGTATGTACATGCGGATACGAAAGAAAGAATGTAATTGGTTAAATGTGTTCATCAACATATTCTCCTTCCATTCCAAATAGTCGGTACGCTTGATTTGTAAACGCCTTTGTAAACATGGCGCTAGCATGATCGGAATAAGTTAACCGAGCTCCCATCATAAATGCTAAATACCCATAGCCAACTTCCCTTGGGCTACTTTTTGGCAAAAATCCTTTTTCCATGCCAATTTGAACAATTTCATGAATGTAACTTAGAAAAAAATTAACAAACTCATCTAAAGCATCAATCTCTGAGAATCTTTCTTGCTGTCCAATCACATATTGAACGATACGAAGCTCCTGTTCCATTTTCATAAATAAATCTAAATGATTTCGGGTAATACTTTTTAATTTTTCCTCTGTTAATTCAGTAAGGTCTGTTTTGGTTTCATCAATATAATTTTTGAATAGTTGAAGAGGTCTATTTACACATTCTGTAAACAACGCTGCCTTATTATCATAATACGTAAATACCGTTCCAAAGCTTACTCCAGCTTCAACAGCTATGTCTTTAATTGTCGTTTACTAAAACCATTTTGTGAAAATAACTTTAAAGCTGCTTTCAATATCTCTTCTTTCTTCTCTTCTGATCGTGGTTTCGCCATTCATATTATCCTCCCTTTTTAATTGATTGATTAATCAATCATATTTCATTAAAGATATTATGGAAAGTCAATCTATATTTTGAAATTTTCTAATAATTAGATGTTCGTTCAAACTAAAAACTCCCCGTTTAAAGGGAGTTATCTATATAGCAATTAGGAGATTTTCAATTAAGTGTAAATAAATCTTTAAAATCCAACTCTTCTTTTCTTAATGAATAATATGCACAGCTAGGCGGCTTAGTAACATAATCTCTCTTCCATTCCTCATGATTCAATATAATCTTTTTTATCGCTGCTACCATATAATAAACATCCTCATTGCTCATCGTTGGATGAAGGGAAATTCGAACCCATCCTGGCTTGTGGGAAAAATCTCCCTCTTGGATTTCCTTGCTTAATTCTTTGGATTGGGCCTTCGTAATTGGTAGTAAATAATGTCCATAAGGCCCAGCACATGAACAGCCACCTCTTACTTGAATACCAAAGCGATCATTCAGTAATTGCACGACTAAATCATAATGAATATCTTCGCAAATAATCGAAATAATTCCTAACCTATCTTCGTTTTCCGCTTCAAGAATTCGAACCTTATTTAATTTTTTCAGTTCAGTCATTGCTAGATGTACTAATTCCTTCTCCCTCTGCTCTATTTTTTCTATTCCCATTTCTTCTTTTAATTGAATACAAAGTGCTGTTTTAATTGCTTGTAGAAATCCTGGTGTTCCTCCATCCTCCCGTTCTTCGTCCTCTTTTTTATATAGAATATCTCCCCATTGATTTGTAAAATCTACTGTTCCTCCACCTGGATGATCTGGTATATTCGAATAAATGAGATCCTTTGACATTACTAGCACTCCACTCGTTCCAGGACCTCCCAGAAATTTATGTGGAGAGAAATAAACAGCATCCACTCGTTCCTCTTTATTATCAGGATGCATATTTATTGCTACATAAGGTGCAGATGCGGCAAAATCTACAAAGCAATAACCTTTATGCTGATGCATAATTTTCGCAAGCTCATGGTAATTTGTTTTCCTTCCAGTAACATTGGAACACGCTGTAAATGCCCCAATTTTTAATGGGATGTCCCTATATTGCTCTAGCAAGGATTCTAAATGTTCAATATTTACATCTCCATTTTCATCTGGCTTAATCATAATGACATCTGCATTCGTCTCAAGCCAGGATAAATAATTAGAATGATGCTCCATATGAGTGACAAAAACTACAGCTATATTTTCCTTAGTAGAACAAGTATTCTTTAAACCTATTATTCTTTGTAATTTATTGACAACTCCTGTCATGCCAAAACCATCAAATAATATAATGTCGTTATCATCTGCATGAACATGTTTTTTGATGATTCGCTTTGCTTCCTTATATGCTTTTGTCATATAAGTTCCTGTTATATTTGACTCTGTATGTGTATTGGCAACATACGGACCTAATTTATCTGTAATCTTTTCTTCAATAGTCTTATATAATCTGCCACTTGCCGTCCAATCCGCATAAAGCAGCTTTTGGTTTCCATAAGGTGTAGAAAAGGTTAAATTATTTCCAATGATATTATGCTTAATTTTTGAAAAATAGTGCTCCAATTTAGTATTATAATGGTATACAGACTCACCAACTTTAATTCTGATCAATTTAAAAATCCCCTTTCTCTCTCCTTCTTTAACCTATGTCAAAATAAGAAGAGAGGTTATTGCATTTCGGATAGTTTGAAAAAAATTCATAAGAAGGATGGAACATAACTGATGATTACCTTGCCTGATTATGCCCTTGATTATATGGAGAATTTAAACCAGTCAGGACGAAGCAAGCTTACATTAAAACAGTATGAATCTGACTTAAAGAAATTCTTTACCTGGCTCGATACATACAAAGAAAATACTAAATTCGAAACAATCAAAGCATTACGTGCCGATGATATTCGCGCCTACTTTCACTATTTAAAGGATAAACAATTGTCACAAGCTACTATCCGCCGCCTTGCATCTGTTCTAAGCCGATTAATGATTTATCATCAATGTGTTTGTGCACATGAAATTCATAAATTAGCTGAAGCGTCTCCACTACGCTCCCTAACCATAAAAGATTTTATTACAAGCGAAGAATATAAAAAATTATTGCAGCACTTACTAATAAAGGATATAGAAATCACCAAAAAATCAGCTCGGAATTATCTGCTGACAAGAAATTGGACAATCGTGGCTTTATTAAAAACCTTTGGTCTATCACCTATTGATGTACATAGCATCAAGATGAAGGATTTAAACCTAGCACAAAGAGAGCTTAGCCTATGTCGTGAGGAAGCTCCGTTAATCCTTCCACTTCCTGATGATGTAATGACAAAATTACGAGATTACTATTTTTCCATTCCTGAAGCGTTTCGCCCAAAATATTATTCCAATGATCCTGTTTTTATAGCTTTCAACAATATTTCTTATTCCTTCCAATATGATTATGATCGTCAAAAACCAAAAGCGCTTTCTGTCCGTGCGATTCAAGAAATGATTAAAGATGAAGTAAGAAGAGCAGGATTACGTAAAATTTCAGCTGTGAATTTTCGAAATGCAGCTATATTAGAGGCACTAGCTACAGGAGCAAGTGATGAGGAAGTAATGCAACAATTTTATTTAACGAGCGAAGCAGCATTACGCAGGTATAAACAGTATTTACAGGCTGAAAGCATTGGGTAAATGTATTAAAAAAAGAGATGGACCTCAAATTTAAGTGTGGTCCATCACTTCCTGTTTTATTGCTGTGTCGCGTCGTTTTCTTCCCAATATACTTTGCTGAAAATTTCTGCAAATGCCTCGATGCTACGATTTAATTCAGCTTGTGTATTATCTATACCCCCTACTTCTAATAGAATAGCACGGTCTGAAAAGTTTTGGTTATAAATACCATTACCTTCATCTTGTCCTTTTAAGCCTACCCCACGCGTTATACCTGGATACTTCTTTTTCAGTTCATCATTAAGCTTTTTAGCGAATTCCAGATTCTTTTCGTACCCTTTATGTTCTTTACCAATGATAAAGAACAATCTTGCATAGCTCTTTCCATCAATTGTAGCCGTCGTTGTCTTTTTCCTTGCAGCATCACGATGTATATCAATTAAGTAGTTTAATTGTTTATTTTCACTGACCGCTGCTTCGACTACTTCTTTTGAAACCGTATAGGACGAAGCATAGGTCCAACTTCTGTCTAATAGCTTTTGATTAATATTTGTCTTATCTAATTGAACGCCTATGCCTTCAGATTGTAAAAGATTACTTAGTTTATTACTCAATCCAACTACATTTGCCCGTTCATCTGAGCTTACTGCTTCATTTTCGTTCGCATTCTTTAAAAGTGGTAAATAGGCTTCTAGATTATGTGTATTATAAACCAATACTGTTTTATTTTTAGGAGTTGTCACTGGCGCCTTATTCTCTGACGGCTTTTCTTCTTTCTCTACTTTTTCCTCATCCACTTCTTTGGGATTTTTCATTAGTTCTTCAGAGGGAGTAGATTCAAAAGGGAGAGTAGCAATGGTTGTCCCTTCTTCTGCGACAACAATTTCGGTATGGAAAAAAGTTAAGGCCGGTAGTTCTCTACCTAAAAGTGTTCGCGTGTCATCTAAACGAATATTGGTGGCAATTTGGAACAGAATATTGCCTAATGAAAGGCCCTTTCCATCTGATTTTGGAAATAGGTGATTTTCACTATGAAATATTTCCGTGTAAATTTCCGTAGTATTTACAGACTTTAAAATACTGGCAACATTATCAGAAGTCAATTTGAAAGAAAAAATAGAGGTCGTGATTCCTGCAATAAGGATAAACATTAGGATGATTCCTAATATTGTTGTATTCAAATATTGGATTAATGTACGTGTTTTGGAGGTTTGCATAATAGGTACATCCCCTTTCTCCATACAGATATATGCGTTTTTACTAGAAAATAGTCTTGTAATCTATGAAATATTTGATAGGGAAATGTAATTATTTTAATGAATGATTGAAAGGTTAATAAATACTTTGGATGCGTAAAATTATTTTAAGGAGATTTTCAAATGATAAGTAAAGAGGCTGGGACATAAGTATTCCAGTCATAGATAAACACGAACAAATATACGGTATTTCCATATAATTGTTCGGGTTTATATTGGTTTATAAAAGGCTGTTTCAGTAAAGATGGTGTTATTATCCGCAGCCTAAAATACACTTCGCTTTCCATGGGGCGAGCGCCGAGCCGCTTCGTCACTTAAGTTCCTGCAGGGTCTCGGACTTTCTCGCAGCTCCTATAAGAGGAAGTCTACGTGTATTCAGGCTACTCCGTCTTTCCAATTAATTAATTTTTTCTATTTCCATAATAGTTTTTACACTGACTATATTTAAAATCATAAATAACTAGCATGAAAAAGTAGCCTTTATTTAAGAGCTAAATTAAGGATTGTTCGTCTTTACAGGTTGGCTATTTTGTTTTGTCCCAGCCTCTTCTTTACTTTCTTCTATTTTATTGAAATGAAAAAAGAAACTCTGCCTCACAAATCAATTCTCCAGCTACTGTAGCTTTACCCTTTGCTTTAGCAAAGCTGTTTTTCACCTTTTCTACTACGACTTCCATACACAGCTCATCCCCTGGAAAAACAGGCTTTCGAATTCTCGAATGTTTAATACCTGCTAACAGGGCGAATTTATTACTATGCTTTTCTTCACTATGAATGGCTACTGCTGAAACTTGAGCAATAGCTTCAATAATTAGGACTCCTGGCATGATTGGATTTTTTGGATTTTGTCCAGTTGCAAATGTGTCTTCCTTGTTAATTTGCTTTACACCTACAGCCAATTTCCCTTCTTTTAACTCTAATATTTCATCTACTAGAGGCAGAGGATACCGACTTAGTATATCCTTCACTTTCTGTAGATTCATCATTTCTTACCGCCTCTTTTATCTAATTCATTTTGTAGTTCAGCCATGACATTACTTAATTCCGTTGTTATGTCAGCAGGATCTTTTTTTGTTCCATCCTCATTTTTCAACATAATGGGATCTCCAAATATGACATGAATTTTCTTACCGCTTAATAATCCTTTTAAATCCGTTGGTCCACTATATGCCGCTGGTACAAGGGGAACTCTTGCCAAATTAGCAATGGTAGCAGCACCTTTTTTTAAAGGCACATCCTCTGATGACCTTGTGCCACTTGGAAAAATTCCAACTATCTTCTTTTCCTTTAATAGTTTAACTGGCGTTTTAATACTGCTCGGACCAGGATTTTCTCTATCAACTGGAAAGGCATTAATGCTATGGAGGAATTTAGCTGCTTGCGGTTTAGCAAATAACTCTTTCTTCGCCATAAAATGAATCTCATTTGGTAGCAATGATGTACCAAGAGCCACCACGTCAATCCATCCAGTATGCGAACATGAAACGACATATCCTGTATCCTTTGGTAATTTATCCTTATTAATCACCTTCGTTCGTCCAAAAATTTTTAATACCACATTGGCAAATCTACTCGTAAATGCATACATTTTTTCTTTCTCCTTTATGTGCAAAATAACTTAATTTATCCCGTCCGAATGATTCAACTAACCATCTGTGGGTGATTAAGGCTCCCACTGATGGAAGAGTTTCACTTTATGTGAAGTTTCCGTATATGTAAGAATTTTAAAAAGGTGTAATGCTTATTAAAAAAAACCACTGTTAAATTCCATTATTTTCACCATCTACTATTAGTAGTAGATACTATATTTTTTACTACCAACTTATTATATCTCATTATTGCTAAAAAAAATAGTGTCTAAACACGACAAATAGACCCTATCAATATAGTAATAATCATTAATTGAGTTTGATATAACCCTTTTATAGGATGTCACTAAAAAGAGAGTAAAAAAAGAAGGGAAACCCCTACTCAGGCTGTCGAGAAAGTCTCGACAGCTTCCTTCTACAATATAGTAGTTTCATTAACACCATAGCACGTATATATTGTGTTAATTGGTAATTAAAACACCAAAAACCCCCTTTTTCAAAATCATATTTCAAAAAAAGGGGGTTTTTCTACAAGCCGAGAAGGGAGCCCCCTTCTTTTTTTATATAATTATACAGTAATGGAAGATAAAATAAGACGTTTAATGGTATTTGCTACACCATGTTGATCATTTGTTTCTGCAATTTCAATCGCCGTATTTTTCACATCTTGTCTTGCATTTCCCATTGCAACTGGATATCCTACTTTTTCTAGCATCGACAGATCATTCATACTGTCACCCATTGCTAATATATCTTTTAATGCAATCCCTAAATGATTGGCTAATTTTACGAGTGCATTGCCTTTAGAAGCCTCTTTATGTTCAAATTCAAAATTATAGGTCCCAGATGTAACAAGTGTGATGGACTGATCGTTTCTAAATGTTTCCCAGCCCACATCTAACTTCTGTTTATCGAAAGAAAAAGCTAATATATTATACACATTAATAGCTGGATTTTCTATTTCCTTGTAACTGTCAATAAAAGAAAAACCCGTTTGCGAAAATTGAATAACTGCATGCTTCTCTAGTTCCGCTCTACTAATATCGGGGTTAGCAGTACACAGTCGGTCAAGCTCTATTTCAATTAACTGTCTCCCTCGCTGTGGGGAGTATAAATAATCATCACTGAAAATCTCATAATAATAATCTCTTTCTTCTAACCACTGAAGAAGCTTCATCGCTTTTGGTTTTTCCATTGGAAGATGATCAAATCGATTACCAGCTGGATCATGAATCGTTGCTCCGTTCGCTGCAATCACCCATGTTTTTAAACCAGTATCTTTAAAAATTTCCATAACATCAGGATAGTTTCGTCCCGTTGCCACAATAACTTCTATGCCTTTTTCTTGCGATATCTTTAAACTTTCAAGGTTTTCTGGGCTAATTTTGCTTTCATGGTTTAAAAGCGTCCCATCTAAATCCGTTACAATACATGTAATCATACTTCTCCATCCCTTCAATTTGCCACAAGTAATTCCACACCATTTTCTTTTAATAATTGAATAAACGAATCTTCAGGCTCTTTATCTGTAATAAAGAGGTCAATATCAGAAAGCTTTGCAAATTGATAAAAGTCGGTGATGCCAATTTTGCTATTGTCGCCTACTACAATGACTTGCTTTGCTTGCTGCATCATTTTCCTTTTTACGGCACCATCTTCTTCCTCTACAATTGTCAAACCTTTTTCCGAAATGCCAACAATGCCGATAAAAACTTTGTCTACATAATATTTATCCAATCTTTGAATGACAGAATTCCCGTATAAATATCGATGTTCCTTTTGCATTACTCCACCCAATAAATGGATTTTTGGCAATTGCTTATCAGATAAAATATCTGCCAAATTAATAGAGTTTGTAATTACCGTACATTCTTGATTAATATAATTTCCCATGGCCTGAACAGTAGTTGATGCATCCAAAATAATATGGTCATTCTCTCGCACAAAAGAGGCAGCTAGTTTCCCAATCGCTTTCTTTTCTTCCGAAACAGCTTTTAATCGATTATGGTAATTATCAACTTTGCGATGCGTTTTCGGTAGTAATGCACCACCTCTTGTTCGAATAATTGCCTGTTCCTCTTCAAGCTTTACTAAATCTCGTCTAGCTGTATCACGAGAAACGTGAAAAAGCGTACAGATTTCATCCACTGTTATTTTTTCATGCTTATTTAAGTAATTGATAATCTCTAATAATCTTTGTTCTTGTGCCATATTATCCCCTCAAGTTTATTCACTCTTTCTATCATAAGTCATTTGCTTATTAATTTCCATAAATTTAAGCGAAATTAAGCATAATAATTATTTTTACTTAAAAAAATACGCAAATGGATGCAGATACTATCCATTTGCGTATTTTACTTATTTCCTTTCTAACCATTGTATCGTCCCATTTATTAATTCGTTAAACGGACTAGCTGATGAAAAAGTATGTTTTCCATTTTCGATAAGTAACGCTTCAACCGATCCCTTTTCTCGCTTTAAATAATTATTTTTGTACTCATTCATATAGTGACAGGGTATATCCTGATCTCCTGAACCATGCACTAATAGGACATCACCAGAAAAAATATGGGCGGCTTCTAACGGACGATAATCTGCTAATGACTCAAAATAGGGTTGATAAAAGGAATAACCATTAAAATCAACCACTTCTTTTTCTGCTAATTCGCTCAACCTTTCCGTACCAAATATTCTTCTTATATCAAAGTCTGGTTTTCCGACAGCTGCCCACTGAATTAAACGGCTAACTCGTGAATCATTAATAGCAGTAAATAATGCAACAGCTCCACCGAGACTATGACCAAGCAAAATAAGTTCCTTTATCGAAAGCTCTGCATATGCAAATTGAATAATCGCTTCTGTTTGTTCTATTAAATCGGATAATCGATTACTACCATATTCACCACTCGATTCACCACAACCTTTATAATCAAACCGAATCACTAAATACCCTTTTTCTGTAAGCAAATTACTAGTCTTTACAAATAGCCGATCTACACCTATTCTACTGCCAATTAATCCATGACAAATAATCACTGTTTTATAGTCATTATATTTTTCTTTAGGATAATCGATAGAAAGTACGATGTTGTCATCCTTCCATTTGATCGTCTTCACCTCAGTCATTTCCTGTTCCCCCTAATTACCATTTATAATTACTTATTATATATTATTCCTACCTGTTTAGTAAGTTTAAAACAAAAATATTCTGAATTCTTTTTTCTCCACCCCAAATATTCGCCTTTTTTCACCATTTAGTCTATTAAAATATAATTATGATAAAATAGCTTTAGTGAAAAAAATATCTACTGACCAAAATAGAAGGTCATCATAAAAGGAGATTTCTATGTATTATATTGATTATCATCATCATTCCAATCATTCATTTGATTCGAAAGCAATAATGATGGAAATTTGCACCAATGCAATAAGTAAAGGAATAAATGAAATTTGTTTTACCGAACACTTTTCAGTTAATCCAAATGCTCCAACCTTTGGCCATATGAATTGGACATACTATCTAGCTGATATAAAAAAATGCCAAGCTGCTTGTAAAGATCAACTTACAATAAAGCTAGGTATTGAATTATGTGAACCTCATTTAATGCGAGAGCAATATAAAGCCGCATTATCCACTATTCCATTTGATTATATTCTCGGTTCTGTTCACAATCTTAATGGACTAACTCTTCGAAAATATATGAATTCACACCCTGATGAGGATATTTATCTAACATATTTTAAAGAAATGCTAGAATTAGTTACCTATGCAGATATCGATGTCCTTGCACATTTTGATTTAATGAAGCGCTATGCCCATACGACTAGAGGGCTTTATGTCTTTTCAGACTATGAAGATATCATTGCTTCCATATTAAAAACAGCTATTAAAAGAGGCATTGGTTTAGAAATCAATACTTCAGGCTGGAGAACAAGCTTAAATGAATCTTTGCCATTTATCGAAGTATTAAAACTTTATCGAGAACTAGGTGGAGAAATTTTAACGATTGGATCAGATTCCCATAGAATAGAAGATGTTGGAGCAGGATTCATCCAAGCGCTTAATCTAGCAAAAAATGCAGGGTTTAGTGCTTATTATCTATTTGAAAAAAGAAACCCCGTTCGAATAGATATGTAAAATAAGTGCAGAGAGATTATTCCGATTCAGTGAAACTAACCATTAATGCGAGTTTTCCTTCATCCCTCACGGATGGTTAGTTGAACCATTCAGACCTTTACCGACAGTATGAGTGGGACAAATTATATCCATCCTGTGTATAGATTCTACACTCAATAGAAAAGAAGAGGTTCGGACAAAACTAAATAGCCAATCTGTAAAGACGAACAATCTCTAATTTAGTTCTTAAATAAAGGCTACTTTTTCATACTGATTATTTAGGATTTGAATTATAGTCAAGTGTAAAAACTAAATCGTTCCATTGCGCTACAGACACTCCATTCGCCGGGAGGCAACTGAAAAATTGTTCGCTCTTGATGATTGAAAGTAACCTCTTTCTAAACTTAGATGTGGGAATTGTTTTCCGAGGTGACCGCTCGCTTTCCATGGGGCGAGCACCAAGCCTCCTCGTCACTGCGGATAATAACACCAACTTTACTAAAACAGCCTTTTATAAACCAATAAAAAACCCGAATAACAACACATCATCTCCGCATGATTGTTCGGGTTTGTCTTCGGCTGGAATACTTATGTTCCAGCCTCTTTCTGTTTAAATATTTTTGACTTATGATTAAATATAGGAAACAATAAGCTCTGCTTTCCCCTTTAATTCAAATGCACCAAATTTATTTGGAAGCAAGAAATGATCCCCTTTTTGGAATGCAAATTCTTCTCCATTCTTCCGAAGGGAACCCTCTCCCTCGATTACACTGCATAATAAGAAAGCTTGTTCTTGCTCTCTAGTTACCTTTCCATCTAGTGCCCATTTTTCAACCGTAAAATAGTCACACTCAACAAAGCTTGTAATCTCTATATCCCCTTGTTGTTCGACAGATGGAGAAGTCGCTGCTAATTGATGAGGAACGGTCGTAACATTGATCGATTGCTCAATATGTAATTCCCGAGTATTACCTTCAGCATCACGGCGATCATAATCATACACACGATAAGTTGTATCCGAATTTTGTTGCGTTTCAAGAATGATAATACCTTCTCCAATTGCATGAATTGTTCCACTTGGCACAAAGAAGAAATCACCTTTTTTTACAGGAACTTTATTTAATAACTCATCCCATCTATTTTCAGCGATCATTGATGCTAATTCTTCTTTCGTCCTAGCGTGATGGCCAAAAATAATTTCTGCTCCATCCTTACAATCAATAATATACCAGCACTCTGTTTTTCCGAGTTCCCCATTTTCATGAACTTTAGCATAGTCATCATTTGGATGAACCTGTACAGATAAGTCCTGATTTGCATCTAGTATTTTTGTTAATAAAGGAAAACGATCGCCTTCCATATTTCCAAAAAGCTCGCGATGATTTTCCCATAATTCTTCTAAATTTTTTCCTGTTAATGCTCCGTTCTTAACCATGCTTTGTCCATGTGGATGTGCGGAAAATGCCCAACACTCGCCTGTTGTTTCACTTGGTATTTCATAACCAAAGCTACGCAATGCTGTACCGCCCCAAATTCTATCTTTAAATACTGGTTTAAAAAATAATGGCTCATTCATTCTATTATGGAACTCCTTCTTTACAATATTTACAAGACTATTCTACCATATTATTTGGAAGAACGGCTTTGATTTTCAAAAATAGAAAATGAAAGAAAATTAATAGATTTTGCCTCGGTAGTTTATTGAATAATTAGAAAATTACTTTTTCTTCAAACGCAAAAAACAGATTCTCCTCTGAAACAGTAGTTTCTATAAGGAGAATCTGTTTTATTAAGCACCAGTATTTAATTGTTCTTTATTGGTTACTATCGTTTCTTTTCTAATCGTTTTACCATGCAAATAGTAATAAACAGCAATACCAATTAAAATATAGATACTACTAAAAGCATAAAAGGCATTTAGGCCAATTGCATCTCCAATAATCCCAACTATATACGAACCGAAGCCAATCCCTATATCAAAAATAGATAAGAACGTTGCCGTTGCAAGCCCTCTTCTATGTGGTGCTGCTTTTTGAATGGCAATTGTTTGAAGACAGGGGAACATAGATCCATACCCTAAACCAATTAATGCAGCTGAAAGTAAAAACATCCATTCAGATTCAGCCATCCCAAGCAAAATCATTCCAGCGGAGAATAATACAATACAAGGATAAACAATTTTATTTGCTCCATAGCGGTCAAACCATTTTCCAGCAAAAGGTCTTGCCATTAGCATAAAGATTGCATATACAACAAAGAAATAACCAGAAACACTAATAAACCCTCTATTCTCTGCATAAACAGAAACAAAGGAAAGAATCGACGAATATACAATTCCAAACATTGCCGCAATTATACTAATTTTCACTGCAGTATTTTCAATAATTTGATTGAATCGGAATCCTTTCTTCTCAGTACCCTCTATTTCTACCTTTTCCATTTCTGCTGCATGTTCAATTTTCATAAATCCGCCTGTTAAAATTGCTAAGAACGCAAAAATAATTGCTAGAATAAATAGAGTGGAAGTTCCCCATGAATTAATAGCCTGAAGGCCAATAAATGGGCCGATAACCATTGCTAAATTCATACTCATTGAATAATACCCCATGCCTTCTCCTCTTCTAGAGCTCGGCAGTATGTCAGCAACAATTGTTCCTGTTGCAGTTGTTGCCATCCCAAATCCAATCCCGTGTAATGCACGAACAATAAGTAAACCACTTAGAGAATCAGTAAATATATAAAAAATGGAGGCAACTAAGAAGATAAGTAAAGATGTAAGGAAAATTGCCTTTTTCCCAACCTTTTGCATTAAATTACCGGCTACTGGTCGTATGAGAATAGCTGTTATAATGAAAACAGTAACAACTAAACCTGCTGAAGATTGCTTTTCATTTAATTCGCGAATTATATAAATTGGTAATGAAACTAATAAAAAATAAAATGTCATAAATAAAAAAAAGTTACTTACCCATATTTGGATAAATCCCCTTGTCCATAATGGTTCTTTATTCACTTATTTTCCTCCTTGATTGCTAATGAATGGGACCAGCCAGAAATGATTTGTTGTAAATATTCCCATGATTCAGCTGGTAATTGTGCAAGCAACCCCTTGTTTGCTTGTAAAACAGCCTCTTCCCATTTTGCGTATTCTTGTAATGCTAAATCTGTTAGAAACACTTTATTTGTGCGTCTGTCTTCTCCTTTTACTTGGAGAACATAATTTTTTTCCACGAGCTTTTTAACTGTACGAGTAACAGGAGGAGCTTCAATCGATAAATATTCAGCAATTTCTTTTTGGGCTAGTGGGCCGTTCTCTTTTAAAACAAATAAAATTGCCCATTCTGAACTATAAATATCAAATGGCTCTAGCGCTATATTTAATTCCTTCGTAAATTGTCGAGCGAGCTGTTGGATAGAATGGAATAAGTCATGAGTCTTGTTCATATCTTTCTCCGATCTAAAATTAATTACCTAGGTAACTATATCACAGTATATTGGTTGTAGGCAATACTATTTTTTAACATTGGTGTTAATCAAACGTTTGATTAATACAGATATCGCTTTCAAAAAGAGATACCTTCTATCCATATTATTCCTATCAAAAAAACTCCTAAATAGTTGATTTAACCATTTAGGAGCAATTCACATTTGGGAACAGTTTGTTTCAAATGCTTTTTGTTTTATAAAATTGTCATTTGATCTCCAGCATGGATGGTTCCCGTCTTAATAACACGAGCATAAACGCCAAAATGATTTTTCCTTTCTTTTACTATCTGCTTTAATAGATTGGGTTGCCTTGTTCCTGTTTTAGGATCGACAGTTATTATCATACATCTTTCACAGTATTGATTTATTTCGAGAATTACCTCTGATCCAATTTTAATTTGCTTCCCAATTATATCTTGTTCTTTTATGCCCATCTCTTGCAAATCATAAATAATATTGCCTCTAAATCTTCTCTCATCGATTGGTTCACCGTATGATGAAGATAATTCTGCAAGTGCCTCTGTTGAGATAAGAAGAATATTGTCTACTTCAATAGCTGGGAATGGAACATGGATTGGGGAATATGTAATTGCTTCTAATGCTCGATTTGTTTCTTTTTCCAGTCTTTCTAGTAATGCTTTTTCATTCCATTCATACTCTGCTCCATCTCTTGCTGTCACTTTTAGTTTAGGAAACTGCTCTAACGACTCTTCTCCTAAAAATTGTGCTTTGTACGTAACCATTTCAGGAAATTGAGTAATTGTTAAATGCTTATCCCTATTTGTCCTATCAATAAATGCATGACTTCTATCTCCATAGATGCCGTATGACATGATTCGTGCCTTTGAAAGATATTCACCTGTAAAGGATTTTACAGGATACCGCATAATATTTTGGATCGTTCCAATAATCATACCCTTCCCCTCCCTTTCTCCTTCTTTCATTAAAACAAAAAAACTCCCTAAAACCAATTACTTTAGAGAGTTTTTTGAATATTATGGTTGGGTCTCTTCCATATCAACAGATAACAAACGTTCGGTTCTTGTATCAAAGGTTAAGTTTACAAATACACCGATTTCCTTTTGATCTTTTTTTACAATAAGCTTAAACTTTTCAACAGATGTACCCTTTTTATCTTCCTTGCCAACATGCAGATAATCAGTAACTTCACTATTAGGATATTTTTCTTGTGCCTTTGTCATGGCAATTCTGCCCCATTTAACATAGGAAGGTAGTCCTTCTGCTTCCGCGTGTATAGGAATGTTTATCTGCACAAGGAATAAACCAACTAACAAGATATTTATGAATGGAAACTTTAATATTTTCATGTATACATCTCCTTTCATTCTACATTTAGTATCAACATTCTATAAAAAAATATGTATTATTAATTTGTTAACCTTTTTTTATATAGGTTGACATATTAAAAATAGAGAAGTATAGTTGTTTTAGGAAATTATAAAAAGGAGTGACAGCTTTGAAACAGTGGAGAGCTCTAGATATTACGATGATTGCATTATTTGTTGCTTTTATGGCAGTTGGCGCAAATGTAACCAGTTTCCTTGTTATTGGTGGTGTTCCTGTAACGCTTCAAACATTTTTTGCAATCCTTGCAGGTCTACTGCTAGGCAAAAGACTAGGAAGTTTTGCCATGGTAGTTTATATGCTCGTTGGTCTTATCGGGATCCCTGTATTTGCGGGAGTTTCTGGAGGACTAATCATCATGACCAAACCATCGTTTGGATTTATTTTATCTTTTATCATAACTGCCTTTATTGTTGGTTTATTTGCCGAAAAAAAACCATCTATTCCAACCTTTGTTTTTAGTGCATTTATTGGGTTATTAATCAATTACATAATCGGAACAAGCTGGATGTATATGGCATATAAATTATGGTATTTGGCACCTGCTGGCTTTACCTACCAATTACTATGGAGCTGGATGGCTTTCCCGCTTATAAAAGATGTTATTCTTACTTTTATCGCAGGGGTAGTCGGTTATCGATTATATAATTCGGTAATAAAGAAAAGCTCTCTCCAAGTACATTGGCATTCAAATTCTACGCAGTAAAAAAAGTCTCCTTTAAAGGAGACTTTTTTTTACTATAAATGATAATTTTCTATTGATTTCGCCAATTTACGATTCTACACTCGAAAATCCTGTCTATTTCTGCGGTTTCCCGAGAAATATTCCTTTATGTCCATTCCCTAATCTACCTTAAATAAAACATTATCTAACTTGAATTTTATAGGAATAATCAAGTGATTCTAATTCATCTGTTAAAACATGTATTTCTACTTCCCAATTTCCTGGCTGATTCAATTGAAGATTTCCAGCTAGATAATGACCATCTTTCTCTTTCGTTAAAGGAAAGGACGTTTCTTTCTCTCCATTGATTAAACTTATCGTAATTTGTTCGATTGGATCAATCGGGTTGCGACTATTATCAAACACAAACACTTCATATTGATTTTGAACACCTGTTTTTTTAGGCGTAATGGATAAGCTAATATTTTCATTATATCCTAGTTCTGCTTCTTCATAAAATGGCAAATCAATTGGCAAGGTTGGTGTTTGGATTTGCGTAAAAGCACTAGTTACCAGTAATACCAAAATTCCAAGCCCTATTTCTATTTTTATTGATAATTTGTAGAAATTTTTCTTTTTTAAAAGAAGTCTGCTAACTAAGTGATAGGCTCCAAAAATTAGCATAAGCACTAGTAAAGCAACTTTAATAAGCAAAACTTTCCCGTATGCCGTACTAACTAGCGAATGAAAATCTGGTACTAATAATGAAGCGTTTATTGTCCCAGAAATAGCAAGGGCAGCAACAGAGAAAAGGGCCCATAGCGAATATTTTTCCATACTAGACCAATATAAATCATGTCCTTCTCCTTCTCTCGCAAATATCCCTTCCCTTAAAAACAAAATTATCACAAGCATACCGCCAAGCCAAATGGAAGCTGCGACCATATGAGTAAAATTAAACAAAATCGCCACTGTTTCATATGGTGAACTAGACGGATGACCAAGAAATGCTTTTGAAAGCATTATGCCCAAAAACGCTAATCCAGGGATAACCCAAAGCTTTCCTATTAAATATGCTTCCTTTTTCCAAATGGAAAGATGGCTCACATAGAGAATAACCAACAGGATTATTTGCAAAATCCATATGGTCCCTTCTTTCGTATTTTTCAAAGTTTCCAACAAATTACTTATGCTTATGGATGCTAGTAACCCTCCACCAGCATAGCTTTGTGTTTGTATGAAGATGGTGCTGATAATACTTATGGCAAGAAATACTATTGCTGTAATCGAAACGGTTTTGGTCCTTTTTATTAAGCTATTGGATAATTTTTTGCTTTTATACCATATCAAATAAAATAATAAAAGTCCCATATATAAAGAAAAGCCGATATAAAGGAAGCTTTTATTTATCATTGTACTTATAAATGTAAGCATATTTCCATTTTCCTGTTGAGTTGGAAAAGTTGCACCCTCAGGTAATTCCCCGATACTAAAAGGAATCATTCCAGAAATAGAATGTCCATCTGCTGATACTATTCTCCATTCGACTGTATAAATATCGTTAGGTAAATCCGGCTCTAAATCTACTGTTATCGACTTCTCCGTGTTTGTGTCTATCTTTACATTCTTTTGATCTACCCTCTCTCCAGAAGAGTTTAAGACATTTAATATAGTAAAACCAGTTTGGATTTTTTCATTAAATTCTATGTAAACATTATTCGGTGCTGTTTCTAATATTTCATTTTCAGTAGGAGTGGAATTAGTAATATATGCATGGGCAGATACTGTATTAACTCCGATAAAATAAAATATAAGTGCAGCTAATTGTAGCAATAGTAGTTTTTTCCATTTCACTTTTTTCATCACGTCCTTCTATGTTCATCCTGTACCTCTCAATTATAGCGAATGAACTTCAATTCGTACAAGGAAGAGAATGATCAAGGAATAATTCGTTTTATTCTGACAAAGTGAAACTTCCATCAGTGGGGATTTTCTATTCTCCCCCACTGATGGTTAGTTGAACCATTCAGACCTTTACGGACAGTTAATCTCCCACCTATCTTTCCTCGAATTCTCATAAGCTTACGGTTGAGTCTTACTGAAGTTAAAGAGGGGGATAAATATAGTCGTTATTTGTCTAAAGCAAGTGTATTTTGCGCTTTCCCAAGAAATATATATTAATTTTTTTATATAAACATCGTATATTTTCCTACATGCCGGTAAACAATAGGAACAAAATAAAAAGGAGGTAAGTCAATGGATATTAGCATGACTGCTGATGAAGTAATGTTGGCTATTCAACAATTACGTTCAAATGGCATGAATATGAATAAAAAGAAGGTAAAACAAAGCCATCCAGAATTAATGCGCAATGCACTACATTATTTCCCTGATTGGAACAGTGCGGTTGAAAAAAGCGAATTAGCTTAAATCTTAACCGAACGATTGCTTCTTAGACAATACATATTCAAGCTTCATGTAAATAACACCATAGACTTACGAAAAGGGACTTCTGTTACCCAGGATAAAGTTCTTAGAAGAAGAATACAGAAGCTCATAGAGGCTTCCCATAAACATGAAACCCATCTCTAAAAGCTAAAGATGGCCATTTATTGGGGAGCTCTCTTTTTATTTGCATCCAATAGCATTATTAGTAAGGAAGAAGGGTACTACATTACGATGAAGGAATTCATAATTTTACTTAAGAATGGGAATCGATCTGCTCTCCTTGCTGCGCTCGTAAATACTATTATCTCAATCTTAAAAGGAGTTGCATTTTTCCTATCTGGCAACGTCGCTATGTTTGCAGAAACCATGCATTCCCTAGGAGATGCAGCAAATCAATTCTTTGTATTTATTGGCTCTGCTTTAAGCAAAAAAACTCCTACCAAGCGGTTTCCTGGTGGATTTGGCAGACTTGTTAATGTAGTTTTATTATTTGCCGTTCTTATCGTCGGAATAATGGCATATGAAACAGTCAGAGAAGGCATCGACCATGTCATTAAACCGCAGGAATCAACTAGTTTTTTGCTTATTATCATCGTTCTTTCTATATCTGTTTCCCTTGAGTTTTTTGTGTTAACAAAGGCAATGAAAGAAATTGTCACAAATGCTGGTTTAAAAACAAGTGGTTTGAAACTATTTTCTTCTAGTTTCGTCTATTTAAAATCGGCAAAACCAGCAACAAAATTGGTTTTTTTAGAAGATTCTGTAGCAACAGCTGGGGGAATATTAGCAATCCTTGCTGTAGTTGTCTCTGAATACACAAACTTTAAGCAAGCAGAAGGAATCGTATCCATTATTATTGGAATCTTTATGTTTATTGTGGTCGGAAGAGTGTTCTTAGATAATGCAGCAGGTGCGATTGGCGAAGCTGATTTAGAAATGCAGGGAGTAATTGGAAACATCGCTATGAAAGATCCTGATGTAAGAGATATTCAAGGCCTTGCTGTTTATAAAGAAGGCGAAGATTTTCATGTAGAATTAAGCATTGAAATCGATAGCAACTTAACAGTAGAACAAGTCGATAAAATAAGACAGCGAATTGAAAAACAAATTTTAACAGAAAAAGGAGTATCTGATATCATCATCGAGTTCGATAAAGACGACGGCATTTTAAATTGGCCCCATTCTATTCATAAATATGAAAAAAGAAGGAAAATGTTAGAAAAAAATGCAAACTGGAAAAATGTTGATTGAATTAATTGCCGAGGAAGTTTTTATTCCTCGCGGGAAATCTGGCGGGAAAAGCAACGCCTTCATTAAATGTGATAACAATAATCTTCATTAAACAGCCTACTTTCTTTAAACGTAAACTGGTCAGGAAATCCTGCATCAGACGCCCTGACCCAAAAATAAGCCTAGTCAATTATCGCCTCTTCAAATGGAGCATAAAAAACGCCTTTTGGGGCGAGGATATTTGATTCTGATTCCTCTTCCCTTCCATTTACTTTATAAATACCTGCTGGGAAGTAATCATAATAGCCGGACTTCACATGTAGATCGACGTAATATTCATCCAGTTCCCTCATTAATAAATGGTATGCTTCTCTATCAGCAATTTCTCCTAAGTCGTCGAGTTCAAAATTTTCTTTTATTGCTTCTATGAAAGGTTCATAAGAGTCTGCAGCAACATATAAATCTACATCACAGCATTCCATACAAAGCAGGACCTCTTCTCCTTTTATATTTTCATATGCATGATCGACCATATCTTTTAAAATCTGTTGTATCTTTTCTTTATTAACCAAATTCATGGTTGTTTTCACTGCAATTCCCTCCAACTTTTTACATGAGCTACACAATATACCGTATAGCTTTATCATACACAAAAACAAGTACAAAATGAAATGATATCCTTTTGTACTTGTCGGCATCGCTCACATCACTATTTTTTTTACTATCTCATAGGAACGTAGTCGATCAGATTGGGAATAGACTTGGGTATTTATAATCATTTCATCTGCTTGTGTTTCATCTAAGAACGCTTGTAATTTTCTAGCAACCGTTTCCTCACAACCAATAATGGACGCTTTTAGTTGCTGCTGTACAATCGATTTCTCATAAGTGGTCCACAGTGCTTCCATATTTGGAACCGGTGGCTTTAATTGTGTCGGTTTGTTTCGAATAAGACTTAAAAATTGCTGTTGAGAAGAAGTTGCAAGAAATTCTGCTTTCTCATCTGTGTCTGCCGCAATAATATTTACACCTACCATTGCATAAGGTTGATCCAATTGATCCGATGGTGTAAACGAATTATAATAGGTGTTAAGAGCCGGCACTGTATAATCTGGTGAAAAATGGCTTGCAAAAGCAAATGGAAGTCCAAGACGCCCTGCTAATCTCGCACTAAAATCACTGGAACCTAACAACCAAATCGGAATTGCTAATCCTTCTCCTGGAATTGCCCTTACAGACAATTTAGTTTCCTCATGTGACTTTAAGTACGTGCTTAATTCCTCTACTAATTCAGGAAAATCATTTCCATCACTTGGATAACGACGTAATGCTCTTGCAGTCAATTGATCACTTCCTGGTGCCCTTCCTAAACCTAAATCAATTCGATAAGGATACATCGATTCTAACGTTCCAAATTGTTCGGCAATGACTAACGGTGAATGATTTGGAAGCATAATACCACCAGAACCAACTCTAATTTTGCTTGTTCCTCCAGCTATATAGCCAATCAAAACAGATGTTGCGCTGCTAGCTATTCCAGGCATACTATGATGTTCTGCGACCCAATAACGGTGATATCCCCATTGTTCAACATGTCGTGCAAGCTCTAGGCTATTTTTAAAGCTTTCTGTTGCATTACTGCCTTCTTTTATTGGTGCTAAATCAAGTACAGAAAATTTTATGTCTTTCAGCGTTTTTCCCATAACCCCTCATCCCTTCTTATATCTCTTTACATACTATATATCTGATTCTTTTTAGTCTTCAAGTATATTGCTTGTACAACGAACTTTTTTAGCATCTCACTCTAAATGATTCAAAAGTTGCTTGCTGTTCATATATTCCAATGTTTCCTTCTGATACTTTGAAAGTATATATTCAATTTGTGGCAGCGGAGACACAATCGGTATTTTTTTCTTTTTAATAATCCGGATAATCGGCTTTGCTGTTGATTTGGAATCCTTTATCAACCATTTCTCTTTTTTCTTCTGAAGTGTTAAATCGATAATACCAAGATGATTTCCCCAATTTCCTGCTTGTACTGTTGGTTTTCCATTAATTAATCCTTTATCATGATTCACACCTTTCGGCCCCTTTACTCCCTTTACCGGAAAAATGCCATGTGTATGGCCGTATAGAATAACATCAATTCCTTCCACCTTACTAATATCTCTAACATTATTACCTAATTTCGGCCTATAATCCTGATCTGCATACAAACCTGCATGTACTAAAGCAATAATTATATCAGCACCTTCTTTTTTCATTTGAGGTACAATTTCTTCTGCTGTTTTGCGCATATTTTTTATGATTAATCTATTTTCAAAATGTTCCTTATCCCATACCTGTGTTATTGGAGTAATAAGCCCGATTACCCCCACCTTCAACCTTTCCATTTTTCCATTTTCATTTACTACTTCTTTATCCAGTAATATATATGGTTGAAAAAAATGGATGTCGTCCTGTTCATACTCATTTCGATCATCCACATATATATTCGCATTTGTATAAGGGAAATCTGCCCCCCTTAATGTATTTAAAAGAAAATCCAAACCATAATTAAACTCATGATTACCAACTGTTGCTGCATCATATCCCAATAAATTCATACTTTTATATGCAGGATGAATGTCGTTTGAATAAAACATCGGCGAACTTGCAACAAACTCCGCTAATGGACTTCCCTTTATAACATCTCCTACGTCAAATAATAATGTATTTCTTTGTTCTTTTTTTGCCTGATTAATCAAGCTTGCAACTCGATTATATCCATATTCAATCGTTTTCTTTTTTTTCTCGTAATTATAATCCAGTAAATAAGAATGAATATCGGTTGTTTCTAATATTCGAAGTTTAACGGTGGATTCATCCAAAATTTCGCTAGTTGCTTTTATTTCTTTAACATTTGTTTGCGTAAAAAGGATAAGTGCGATGGAAAGAATATATAGTAATTTCTTTTTCATGTGGCTATCTCCCCTTTTTCCCCAGCTTTCCTTTCATTTCTCTTAGTTTATACAGATAAGGATAGTACTACACAGGAATCATGATAGGATTTTACAAAATGATTCCCTGTATTAGAAAAATCGGGAAAATTGTCAACAAATTAGAAGTTTTGATAGCTTTTGTCTTGTTGCAGGAAATTTCTTAACAGTTCTATAAATAATAGGTTAAAGATGTTCTATTACGGTGATAATTACAAAGGAGAGAGAGAAATGAAGGCATATACGATAAGGGAAGCATCAAAAAAACTTACGACAACCCCAACTATGTTAAAACAATGGGAAAAGGACTTACAAGGAATTATCATGATACCTAGAACAAAAACTGGTGCACGTATTTATACAGAAAAAGAAATTACTTTACTCCATGAAGTAAAAAATTTATATAAAGAAAAACGGAAAACAAAAGAAGTAAAGGAAACATTAACGATGCTCATTAATCTACCTAAAAAAGAAGAAAGTAAAGATGAAAAAATAGTGGAACAAAACGAAAATACTCCAATTGAAGTACATGAAAAAAACACTAACGACTCACTAGTATCGAGTTATCCGTATTCAGTGGAACAAAACTTCCGATTACTGCTATCCTCATTGGAAAATTATAAACAGGATTTTCTAGAAGAAGTCAAAGGTGAAATCAGAAATGGTATTAAAAAAGAAGTTTTAGAAACGATTACAAAGGAAATGAAAGCAGGCAATGAAGAAACCATTCATCACATTACAGATACAGTGAACAAAACACAAGATAAAACGACTGAACATTTAGAAGAGTTTTCAGAACTATTACATACAAATACAGAAAAAACAGCGATTGAATATGAAGAAATTCGCACTAAAATCAAAAAACTTTCACAAATATCGAAAGCAGAAAGAAAAACATATTCAAAACAATGGACGTCAAATGATTCTTCCGCCAAGGAAATGAAATCAATGATTGAGAACCTTTCGAAATCCAATGAAGAATTAAATAAAACAGTAGCACAATTAAATGAAAATGATCAATATTTAATAGAGACGCTTCGTTTAGAAAGAGAACAATTAAATAAAGAAATCAAACAAAGAGAAAGAAATTTTCAAGAGTTAGTACAAACCTTTCGTCATACAGCTGCCTCTCATGAAAAAAAGAGACAGTGGTGGAAAATATGGTAAACTCTATTTTTAGACTATTTTAAATTTCGATTGTTAATTCAATAAAGCTATGTAAAATTTACTTAAAGAGTAAGCAAACTTTTTTTCAATTTTGCTTACTCTTTTTCTTTTAATCTTTTTATATGATAGTATGGTATTGAGAAATGTATAAATTGGAGGTAAAGATGTCTACAAATTATAAAATTTTATTCCTTGATATTGATGGGACCATCCTCACACCGGATGATACGATTCAAGACTCAACCAAAAAAGCAGTACAATTAATGAATGAAAAAGGATTAGAAGTCTTTTTAGCAACTGGAAGACCATTACATGAAATTTCACATATCGGGGAAACACTTGCTATAAAATCGTTTATCGGCTACAATGGCGCTTACGCTATACATAATGGTAAAGACGTATTTAAACAACCAATGAATCCTGATTTAGTAACTAAATACTTAGCAATTGCAAATGAAAAAGGCAATGAACTAATTTTATATACAAATACACATAACCTTCTATCCCATCCCGACGGGGAGATGACCAAGCAATTTAGCCAGAAGTTCCATCTAAAACAAAATAGAGCTTTTACAATTGATGAAAAAGAAAATATCCTTGGAATAACGGTTGTGAACTTAAAAGAAGAGGATATAGCCTTATACGAAGAATTTCCTGATATTCATTTATCTCAAGTAAATATCGATGGATTTAGACATTCCTACGATGTCATAAGTGATAAAGTCAATAAAGGGTTTGCTGTATCACTGATTCTAAAAAATTTGGGTATTGAGAAGGAATCATCCATCGCCTTTGGAGATGGACTCAACGATAAAGAAATGCTGCAAGTAGTTGGGGAAGGTTTTGCAATGGGAAATGCCCATGAAATGTTATTTTCTTATGCAAAACATAAAACTACTTCTGTAACAGACTCAGGAATTTATAACGGTTTAAAATGGTTAGGATTGATTAAATAATAAATTTTAAATAAGACGGCTGTCTAAAGAACCTTGCAAAACAGTCTAAATCAAAAAGGGTCAGCCTCCTTATTCACTGGAGGCTGACCTTTTTTACACTTCAGTACTCTTTTCGCTCACATCCTCGCCATTTAGATGCTGCAATATTTTCTTATCGTAATATTCTTCATTCATTTTATAGGAAATTTCAAACGCAGGAGTTGTTGCAAACTCTCTTTTAATCCAATAATAATTATCTTCTTTTATTGGCTCTGTTAGATCAAGCATGATTGTAATTTCAAGTGAAATAAAATTTTTGTTTTTTGTAATCGTTACAGTTGGATTTGTACTTCTTCCAACTTTATTAATTAGCTTTTTATTAAAAAGCATAGAAAAATAAAGCTCATTGCCACTTTTATTTTTTTTATTCAGTTTCAGTAAATAGGAATCACCTAGATCTACTAATTTTTCTTTATCCATATTTTCAATTGCCAATATTAATCGTATGTACGTACTTTCTACTGGTGAAATGTTTATTTTTGTTGAACTCATTTGTAACCTCCTCTTACTTGAAACCGCAAAATTGACCCTTTTTATCATATGACAACATACTCTTTATTATAACGAAAAAAACGTACAAAAAAAGAGAACAGGATGAACTAATAATATTATTTTAAAATATTTTTTCTATAGCTATACGTTTCCTACGCTACCTTATTCTTCTACCTTTTATATTCTTCACTTTCTTAAGTTATAATGCAAATAAAATGCTTATAAGCTTTTTTCAAACGGAAAGATTATACTTTTAAAAGACAAAAAATAATTCTTAAGTGTATAATAAAGGATATTACCTTATTAATAGTTAAAAGGAAAATTTAGATGAAGGAGTTTTAAATATGAAGGAAATTAAAACAGTAGAAGCATTTGAAAAAATCATTAACAATGGCGAAACGAATATCGTGAAGTTTTTTACAACTTGGTGTCCAGATTGCACAAGAATGGATATGTTCATAGGTGAAATTATGGAAGCTAATAACGATAAAACTTGGTATAGCCTTAATAAGGATGAATTACCAGAAATAGCTGAAAAGTATGATGTAATGGGAATTCCGAGTCTGTTAATTTATAAAGACGGCAAAAAAACAGGCCACTTACATAGTGCAAATGCAAAAACACCTGAACAAGTAGAAGAATTTTTGACAGCACAAAAATAAATTTTTTGATAGAAAGAGGCTGGGACAAAACTAAATAACCAATCTGCAAAGACGGACAATCTCTAATTTTGCTCTTAAATAAAGCTACTTTCTCATGATGGTTATCTATGTTTTTAAATATAGTCAAGTGTAAAACTAAGTCGTTCCATTTCGCTACAGACGCTCCATCTCACTTAGCTTCTTAAAGTTTTTTCTATATATTTTTTGGGAAATCTGATTATTTGGAAGAACTGAGCAGTCGGAATACACGTAGACTGCTCCTATGGGAGCTGCGAGAAAGGGGAGATCCCACAGGCGAAGCCGAGGAGGCTCACCGCTCGCCCCATGGAAAGCGAAGTGTATTCAGACTGCCGGTAATAACAAAAGACTTTTTTTAAAAAACCGTCTTTCTATAAATAAAAACGAACATTAATGCGTATTAACCGCGCATAAATGTTCGTTTTTACTATTAGTTGAAATACTTACGTCCCAACCTCTTTCTTATTGCCTTTTCTACTCTATAATCAACCAGTGTTGCGTAAACCTGCAGCAATACCGTTAATCGTTAGAAGCACTTGATTCATTAATTCCTTATCTGGTATTTCCTGTTCACGAAGCTGCTTAATTAACTCCACTTGGAAGAAATTCAATGGATCGACATATGGATTCCTTCTATAAACAGACTCTTGAATCGTCGGAGTATGATCAAGTAATTCTTCAATTCCCGTAATTTCAAGTAAAATCGCCCTTGTTTTATCATATTCTTCTTTAATATTTTGATAGATGCGATTACCAATGGCTTCATTTTCAACAAGTGAAGAATATTCTCTAGCAGTTGTTAAGTCTGCTTTCATTAAAGCCATTTGTAAATTATCAATCGTTGAACGGAAGAATGGCCATTTTGCATACATTTGCTTCAAAATATCAATATTGCCTTGCTTTTGATTTGCAAATTCAGAAAGACCAGTACCAGATGCATACCAAGCAGGTAGCAATTGTCTACTTTGAGTCCATGCAAATACCCATGGAATGGCACGTAAATTCTCAAATGTTGTCTTATTTTTTCTACTCATAGGTCTAGAACCAATTTTTAAATTACCTATTTCATTTAAAGGTGTCGCTTCTTTAAAATAGGTCATAAAATCTGGATCATTAAATACTAATGATTGATATTTTGCAAGAGAAATAGCAGATATTTCTTCCATACAACTTTCCCACAGGTTTCTTTCCTCTTTATGTTCACTAATATCCTTCGAAATATGAGCGATAGCCATTAGCAATGTTGACGTTGCTTGTTCTAAGCTTCGATACGCGATATCCTCCAATAAATAACGGGAGGATAATACTTCCCCTTGTTCCGTAATCTTTACTCCATCCCCTAAAGTTTCAGCTGGTTGAGAAAGAATGCTTTTATTTAAAGGACCGCCACCACGACCAAGGGAACCACCTCGGCCATGGAAAAACTTTAAGCCGATTTGATAATTGCTTGCCATTTGGTGAATTTCTCGTTGCGCTTTAAATAACTTCCAGTTCGCCGTTAACGTACCGCCATCCTTACTGCCATCGGAGTATCCTAGCATAATTTCCTGTTGGTCATTATGCTGTCTTAAATGCTCACGGTAAACAGGCATACGGAATAAAGTTTCCACAATTTCCGGACCTGCAATTAAATCTTCTATCGTTTCTAATAATGGTGCAACATTTAAATGACTTTCAACTGTTCCATCAGCATGCAAGCGATAGATCCCAGCTTCTTTTGCCAATAAAAGCACTTCAAGAATATCACTTGGTGACCGTGTCATACTTATTAAATAAACGTTAATTGCACGTTCTCCAAATTTCTTATGAGCTTCTCTAATCATCGTAAAAGTACTAATCATTTCCTGTGTTTCTTTGGAATAATCCTCGTTTAATAAAAGAATTGGCCGAGGATCATTTAAAACAGACTCAAGTATACCTAATTTTTCATTTTCTGGTAGGTTTTTATAATCATCTGTTATGCCGACTTTGCGCAAAATCTCATCAATTGCAGATTCATGTTCTCCGCTATGATTTCGAATATCCAACGTTGCTAAATGGAAGCCAAACAATTGCACCTGACGAATTAATTTTTGTAAATCTTTTTGTTGATGTGCTTTCGGCTGATGTAACCCAAAGCTTTCTTGTATTAAAAATAGGTCTTCTAATAATTCTTCTACCTTAACATAGCCTTTTTCAGATTTTCCATATTCTTTTAATCTTTCTAAAATAATTGAAAATTTTCTGCGATACACTTCTTTTTCTACCGGCCATTTCTTTTCAGGAGTCAAATATAGCTGTTCTTCCTCCATGATTGTTTGAATTAACTTCGAGCTAACTTTTACTCGATTAGTAGAATGACTAAATTTCTTCATCAATTCATCAACAGCATCGATATATTTCTGAATGACCAATTCATTTTGCTTATGAAGTGTTTGCCATGTAACATCTGGTGTTACATTCGGATTACCATCTCGGTCTCCCCCGATCCAAGAACCGAACCATAGGAAATTAGGTACTTTCCATTCAAAGTTAGGATAGTTTTCATGAAGTGCATCCTGAACTTCTTGGTGGATTTCTGGTAGAACATCAAACAATGTTTGCTCAAAATAATACAGCCCATTTCTTACTTCATCCATTACAGAAGGACGTTCTTGACGAAGCTCATCCGTTTGCCACATGATGGTGATTTCTTCAAATAAATCATCGTTTAAATGTTGTCGCTCTTTCTTTGTCAACATCGGATTATCAAGTTGTTTTAAGATATTCGCAATTCTCTTTTGGCTTTCTAGAATCGTCCGTTTCGTTGATTCAGTCGGATGCGCTGTTATAATCAATTCTAATGAAAGTGTATTTAACACTTCTTGAATTGTTTCTTCCGATAAATTCTTTTGTTTAAATGCCATAATTGCACGATCAATGGAATATGGCTGGACGCCTTTTTCCTGACTTAATTGATATTCTCTTTTACGACGAATACGGTGATTTAATTCAGCAACATTCACCAAATGGAAATATTTAGAGAACGCTCGGATAACTTGTCGACGTACAGGCTTTTCTAATTTTTCCATTTCTATCTTTAATTGATTATATGTATGTTCATTATTCGTTTCGCGCAGTTCCTTTGATAACTTACGTATAGTCTCTACCTTTTCTAATAACTCTTGGCCACCATGGTGGATAAGTACCTCTCCAAGAATATTACCAAGGTGTTTAACATCTTTTCGCAAAGGCAAACTGCTCTCATTTCCTTTTATCGTTGTTGTCATTAGATTACCATCCCTTAATCTAAATTTTTTACATAAATACTCTATTACCATTAATCGTATCATTATTCTTTTAAAAATTCATTAACTAAAATCAATTATTAATAGATAGAAAAGATAGATTACGAATAATTTATCTAATTTTTATATCATTCATTCGAAAACAAGAAAAAATTGGAATTTCATTCTAGTTTTTTAGTGGATTTACTGGGAATGAATTGATTTATTATTATTTTTTCTAGAGTCTCATAATTTATGTTACATAATGTATATAACCGAAATAATTAAATGTGTAAACCCACTTTCGATAATTTACTGAAATTTGACGGATATTTTTTAGTACAGGTTCCATTTAGTAGAAAATTATATCACATTTCCAACAGGATGAAAACAAGCAGTAGGACTATTTACTTTATAATTTATACACTTCTCTTTCCATGGGGCGAGCGGCGAGCCTCCGGGGTCTCGCCTTTCTCGCTAATCCCATAGGGAGTCTATGTATATTCAAGCTGCTCCGTATTCCTAATTAATTTATTTTCCCTATTGAAAATGCAACAATCTTATAGAAAACAGCCTTATAATTATAGAAAAAGAGGAAGTGTTTCCACTTCCTCTTTTTTAATGATGGTGATGCTCTTTAGCTGGGTTATAAATTGTAAAACCTGGTTGTGGAACATGAAAATATTGAATCCATACGCCATCTAAGAAATCAACATCTCTCGTATCTAATAATATTGGAATGTCTTTATCAGACTGAACAACTTCATCGTGTTCTGTCTTTTGGTCCAATTTCAAATCATAATGAGCATGGTTTCCATGATTCTCTGTTATGTATACACGAATCATTTCCCCTTCTTCTGCCTTTTCTAGCATTTGATTGAGTACTTTTACTGCGTGTTTGTTTATTTTAACTTTCATCTAAATATTCCTCCTAAGCAAAACCTTTTGCCTTCTTCTAAATACTATTCCATTGTAATCTCCTAAAGAGATGTTTGCAAATATTCAAGACTTTTTGAGGAATTTTCCGAAAATACTTCTTATTTGTTTTTAAAATGCTTCTTATATTTCAATAGGAAAGTTAGAATTGTCTTAAGTTCATTTACAAAAACAACAAAAAAGCAACCCAGCACGAAACTGAATCACTTATTGAAATTTATCCCCCTTTTAAACTTTAGCAAGACTCTCACCTGCAAGCTTTAGGAGAATTCGAGGCAGATAGGTAAGAAATCGACTGTCCTTAACTGTCCGAATGGTTCAACTAACCATCAGTGAGGGATGAAGGAACCTCCCCATAGATGGAAGTTTCACTTTATCTAGTTAAATCATCGCAAGCTCTTTTTGAACAGACTTTAATTCATTAAGTTCACTTGCAAATAAATCAAATTGCTCTTTATTTAAACCATCTAAAGATTCGTTTACTTTATATTCTAAATAATTCAATCTCAATTCCATATCTAGTAAAGAGGTAATCTTTTTATTGGCGATAAATTCTTCTATTTCATCAACAAACATAAAGAAGCTATAATCATTTATCATAACGAGTAGAAGCCAACCAAGGGAATCCACATACTTTTTCTCCTCTGTAACGGTAATAATATCCCCTTTATGTAAATCAAGTATGAATGTATGGTCAGGTCTAGGACAGGTACATTCGATCATATATTGAAATGGAGTTAAAACAATGAAATCATTTTTCATTATATCTTACACCTTCCTATTCTTTATTTGTTTTTATTTTAAATGAAAATGATTATCACTGTCAATTATTTTCCCCTATAATTATACTGAAAATACAAATATATTTTTTTAACTATTATTAATTAGAAAAACCCTCTCATATAAGTCCTTTGATTTTCTAATCGCAGGAAATTTATGAAAGGGTTTCTATATTTCTGATTCTTAAACAGACTGTGTTTCTACAACGGGCGAAACTTTTTCTACGCTACTTTTGCCTGTATTTCGACGCGCTATTTTTTCCTTAAAAGTACTCATCATAAAGGAAATAATAAACACAGACACAATACTATATAAGCCTCTTACTAAACCTACACTGTATAGACCGATTAAAATAACGATTGTATCAAAGATAAAATTGGTTTTCCCCATATTCCAATTAAATTGTTTTTGAAGAGTAAGAGACAAAATCTGTGCTCCTCCTAAAGAAGAGCCATTCATAAATAAAATAATGGTTCCTATCCCAATAATGAATCCTCCAATAATCGAACCTAATAAAGGATAAAACTCTATTGATGGAAGAATAATTGGGAGTAAATAGGAAAACAAGGTAACTAAAGATACGGCTAATATCGTTGAAAATGTGAATTTCTTTCCCATTTTAAAGTAAGCCAGTATATAAAACGGGATGTTTATTAAGGTAAATAAAATGGAAAAAGAGATTGGTAGCAAATAAGATACACTTAATGCAAGCCCTGCTGTTCCTCCCGTAACGATGGACGAGCCTTTTAATAAATACAAACCGAATGACGTAATAAAGCATCCAAACATCATAACTATCATTTTTTTCAAATACAAACACTCCTAATGTAATGTAAAGTAAGTGGAATAGTAATGGAGGATTCATGGGTGAAATCCTATAAAAACATGTGGTTTTTTTGTGGAATTATTACATATATAATGATAGAATATATCGAAGCAATTTTACATACCAATCTGAATGTATTTACCCTGTACATCCTCAAATTCGCACAAATATTAATACTAATACATTCAATTTGCAAAAAGGAGTATTTATTAAAATGGATAAAGTTGACATACAATTACTAAAAATTTTACAGGAAGATGCCAGAATTACTGTTAGTGATTTATCCAAAAAATTAGCTTTAAGTCGTCCAAGTGTATCTGAAAGGCTATTGCGACTGCAAGAAAAAGGAATTATTCTAGAGTTCAGTGCAAGAATATCACCTGCAAAACTAGGCAGAGAAACCCTCTTATTCATTCAAATTAGCGAGCTTAAAGAAGAACCACATGTGTTTGAGGAATTTATCAAAACGGAAACAGATATTATTGAATGTCATCGAGTGACCGGACCTGTAAGCTATACAATAAAAGCAGCTGTATCAGGAATAGATGGGATGAGAAACTTAGTTGATCGTCTTATCCCGTATGGAGCGATTAATACATCCGTCATTTTAGCATCCCCAGTTCCTTATAGACATATCTTACCAAACGAACAACCAGAAGATTAAAGTTAAAAAAGTCTGGTAACCATAAGCGCATTAGATCTCTTATGATTACCAGACTTTTATTCTTTCTTATTCAATATAGGTAATAAATCATGAAGATGATGAATTTCATAAGTAGGCTGGACTTCCTTTTTTTCTACATGCTCACGATTAATCCAAACTGACTTGATTCCCGTTTCATTCGCACCTATAATATCCGTCATTAAATTATCTCCTACCATTAAACATTCCGACTTTTCTACTCCTAGCAAAGAAACTGCATGTTCAAAGATGGACGGATCAGGCTTTCCTTTTCCAAAATCTCCAGAAATGACAATATGATCAAAATAAGGAGAAATTTCTGGGGTAATGGATAGTTTTGTATTTTGCAAATGAGGGGAACCGTTTGTTAGTAATAATAAGGAGTATTTCCCCTTTAATTGATCTAGAATAGAAAATGTTTCTTCATAGACATAAGGAGATTGCTTTCTGTTTTCTGGAAAGGCTTCTGCTAATGTCTCGCCAAATAATGAATCATCAATTCCTAATACTAGCAATCCTTTTGTCCATGCCTCTTTTCGATAAATAGGAATAATCTCTCTCATTTTCGGGAATAAAGCATGCTCTTCTAGAAATTCTCCCCACAACCCTTCAAATGGATTAATGCCAATCATTTTCGTAAAAGCATATGTATCATATCCTTCATATAGAGCCCTTGCCTCTTTTCGAACCGCTTCTTCCAAATGTTCTGCAGAAATATTAAATTTTTCTTCTGCAAGCTTGCATGTCTTTAAAAAAGCGTCTTGCACACTTTTTTTATCCCATAACAACGTGTCATCTAAATCAAATAGAATTGCTTTAATTGTCATTCTCCACGTTCTCCTTTTTCCATATGTAAGGTTTGATTTTTTGGAAAATTACTTTTTCAAATAGACTATAAGGAAAAGTAACCTTCTTTAATAGATTACAAACGTTTTTCCATTCCGTAAACCCTCTATTTAAATAAAAAGGGATTCTGCAATGAATATGCAAAATCCCTTTTTCAGTAACTATCCAGCAAATTAATATTCTAAAATATCATTTGAGCTTTTTTATAAAAACGACTTTTAAGTAATTACTCTCTTTTACTTCTTTTATATTGGCAAAATCATTTGGTAAGCCAAATTGTTCTAAAATTTGAAAGCTGTCTTTTTGATGGGAAAAAGCTGCTTCAATAAAGCTTTTGAATTTTTTCATATCAAAAGTAGCACAATTAGTGGAAGCCACAATGATTCCACCATTATTTGTAATCGCGATAGCTTCCTTTAGTAAATTCGTATAGTCCTTCGCTGCTCGAAAGGTATGTTTTTTGGAACGTGCAAAGCTTGGTGGATCCAGAATGACCATGTCAAAGGAAAACTGTTTCTTTACTGCATATTTGAAATAATGAAATACATCTTCTACTATAATTTTTTGACTCGTTACATCTATTTCATTTAGTAAGAAGTTATCCGCTGTTTTTTGCTTGGAGCGATTCGCTAAATCAACACTTGTTGTTGATAAGCTGCCGCCAACTGCTGCCGCTACGGAAAATGCACCAGTATAAGAAAAGGTATTTAGAACGTTTTTCCCTTTCGCATATTTGTCGCGAATCGTTTTACGTACATCTCGTTGATCTAAAAAGATCCCTGTCATTGCTCCTTCGTTTAAGTTTACCGCATATTTAACACCATTTTCTAAAATGGTAATGGGAAACTCCCCTCTTTTGCCGCTGACAAAATCATCATCTTCTAAATAAGTTCCATTTTGATCAAATCTTTTTTTCTCGTATATCCCGTCCACATCTAATAATTGCTGTAAGGATTCTACAATCCAGCGTTTGTATTTATAAATTCCAATACTGTACCATTGTATTAATAGATACTTATTATAAAAATCAACAGAGAAGCCACCAATTCCATCACCTTCCCCATTAAAAATACGAAAAGCTGTTGTTTTAGTATCTTTAAAATAGGAATCTCTTTTATCAATCGCTTTCTTCAATTTCCTCTCAAAAAATGAAACATCAATAGGAACATTTTGCTCTCTTATTAAAATCCAGCCGATTCCTTTATTTTGAATGGCGTAATATCCTCTGCCAATAAACTTATTCTTTTTTGTTACGACATCGATTATTTGCCCTTCTTCTAGACTGTAGCTAGTTGCGATAGCGTCTTTATATATTAAGGGGTTGCCATTTAGTAGGTTTTTTTCATATGGTGTTTCAATTTGTACTGTCACAATATCCATTTTGTCACCTTTTACTTTCAGAGCTAATATTTTATTTCTTTTTCTATTATACATGAAATGCAGATAGACGCTAGTACACTGGGTATCCCAAAGAGACTGGGACATACGTATTACAGTTAGCAATAAACACGAACATTTATACCGAAAATAAGGTATAATCGTTCGTGTTTTTAGTTTTAACAAGAAGATTTCAATAAATTCTGTTGTTATTACCTGCAGCCTTATATGCCTAACTTCCTCCCCGGCGTATAGAGTGTCCGTAGCGCAATGGAACGAATTGGTTTTTACACTTGACTTTATTTAAAATCATAAATATCTAGTATGAAAAAGCAGCCTTTATTTAAGAGCTAATTTAGAGATTATTCGTCTTTACAGATTGGCTATTTAGTTTTGTCCCAGCCTCTTTTTTCTTTTATTTTGCGGTAATAATCTCATCCACAATCCCATAGCTTTTTGCTTCCTCTGCACTCATAAAGTAATCTCTTTCTGTGTCATGTGCTATTTTTTCAATAGACTGACCTGTTTTATCTGCAATAATGTGATTAATATGACTTTTAAGCTTTAATATTCTTCTTGCAGATATTTCAATTTCTGTCGCCTGCCCCTTTGTACCTCCTAGTGGCTGATGAATCATAATTTCACTATTTGGCAAGGCATATCTTTTTCCTTTCGCACCTGCGAGAAGCAATAACGCACCAAAGGAGGCAGCCATTCCTGTACAAATTGTGCGAACATCTGGTTTGATATAGTGCATCGTATCATAAATAGCAAAACCCGCTGAAGTCGATCCTCCTGGACTATTAATGTATAAGGAGATATCTTTTTCTGGATCTTCCGCTGCCAGAAATAATAGTTGGGCGACAATATTATTGGCAACTTGATCATTAATTTCATCCCCAAGCATGATAATTCTGTCCTTTAATAATCGTGAATATATATCATAGGATCTTTCCCCGCTTGCTGACTGTTCAATAACATATGGTATCGTACTCATTTTCTTTTCCCTCCCATTCAAATTAAGTTACTAAGCTGCCATCAACATGGCATTGCATGTTGGATATTTTTCCACTTGTTTTGCTAATACCATTTCTTTATAGATGGACTCAATTAGAATAGCTGGATCTTCCATTTTTAACACTTCATAATATAGGTAACGAATAACATCTCTATTTTCTTCAGGGTGAGCTTTCACAGTAGAGCCTTCTTTTTTTAATTTGGTCCTTGCTCGAAATAAAACAGATTTAGCGGCGGTCTCACTCAGATTTAATAGCTCGCCAACCTCTTTCAACTGAAATTGAAATCCTTCCACAAGCATATATACGATGCCTTGTTTAAATGTCAGCTTTTCAGCAAGATATTCAGCAAGTATCATGGATGTTAAGCTATTTATTTCCATTCCTTTTTCTTTCACTTCTATTCCAATGAGTTCTTTCTTTTTCCTAAGCTTATCAATCCTCTGATTATTGGCTATTTTTTTAAGTAATGCAGGTGTAATATCTTGCTCTTTATAATTTTCCATCGCTTTCAAAAGGGAATCTTGGATTAAATCTTCCCGCTCCCATTTGTCTAACGATAGGTACTGACAATAATGATCAAGTTTTCGATACAGTTCGTTTATATCTGGTAATTCCCCCCTCATCCTTCCATCCCTCCTTTAGCTATTTATATATAAAACGTATGAAAAAGCAAAAAAGATACGGGGATAATAAAATAATTTCTTTTAATTATCACTGTTTTCTAATCGATACTTTTTTCCAATCTGATTTTTTGATGTACCATCATCCAAGTCCATTGTTGCAAGCAATTTTCTTGCCCGGTCTTCTATCAGGTTATAGCTTTGCCACTTTACATCTCTTTCCTCAAGAAGCTCTTTTTTTGCGAGCAACAAATGTTTTATGCTATTCATTTCCTGATTCCTTTCGTAATATTCGGTTAGAACTGGAACGGTGGAAAGAGACAGTGATTCAATATACTGTAAATCGATTAAATTCGTCTCTTCAAATCGTTCCAAATTTTTACTAACAATGAATCGGTCAATATCGATTACATTTAGCCCACAGTAATATAATAAGGAAACCAATAAAAAGAGGCGCATAAGTTGAATTTTCTCGATCCAAATTTTAATAAGCGTAAACGCAAAGAACACCGCTAACAAGAAAATATAGGAATGAGAAAACAATCGTAAATACGTATAGCCGTAAGCCTGTTCATATAAGCATAAGCGTAAATGTGCAGATAAAAGAATAATAAAACTGAATATAATTAATAAGGATAGACCTATTTTTATAAAGCTGGTTCTTTTTTTAGTAAATAGATTGACTAATAAAGTTATCGATATATTAATAACCGTTACGATAATTAGTTCAAAGAACCCTCTTTTTGCATAAGTAGCATAGGTAAAGCCATTCATTAATACATCATTAAAAAAATATTGAAACTGAACAATTGTATAAAATAGATACAATCCATTTATGGACACTAAAATCGTTAATATTGTCGCTTGCTCCCATCTCCCTTCTGGTTCTTTTCTTACTTGAGGAATAATAATCGACTTCTTACTAATTGTTTTTAACCATAGTAATAGAAAGACAAATAATAAGATGATACGTAGGAAAATACTTATTTCTTCTATATTTAAAGAAACAAGATGTGAAATCATTTTTTCAATCATGATGCGAAAATACTGGTCCGATAAACTTAATAGAAAGATTAATACAAATAATATTGGTAATACAATGAGGATTCCTAATAGTATTCTTTTTGTTATGGAATAATTCCTTTCATTCCCATATTCCTTTATCCATTTTCGTACGAGAAAAGTAAGATATTTACCGAATTTAAAAAAGTACAAAAATTTCTTTTGCATATAACGGAGGATATCGACATTACTCCAACTAAGAAAAGAAGGACTTGTGACTAGGATTGTATGTACACCTATTAACAGAAAAATTACTAATAGATTAACAGAATAAAAATAAGGATTTGCAATGAAAATGAAAGACAAGGTTAAACTCCAAATACATACAAATATAAAAATTCCGATTATTCGATGTGTATGATTCACCTTTTTCGTGATGTAAAAATAAAAAACGTAAAATGCAACAACAAAAATGCTAAGAGAAATTCCAATTTTCTCTGTGAATAATGTTACTTCTGCAATAATAGCAAGCAATAAACATCCGATAAAATAAATACTATTTTTCTTATTCATTTCACTCTTCCCCTTTACATAGAAATTCTATATAGAACATTAAAAAATAGCAGAAATACAATACATAGTAATTCTTGGTAGTAAACCATAAGAACAACTTAAATGGATTTCGTTGTTCCAAAGCGAAATGCGAGAAAACATATTGGATACAAAATAATTGTAAAAGCGATACAGATTAAAATAAATTCAGGTGTAAGTAATGGATCAAATAAAGATAAAGGAATAATGTTGAAAACGACTGAGCACATTAACATAAGATTCGGAATCAACGAGATGGAAAACGTTTTCACTAATAATTTTTTACCCCCAAGGCCAAATTCCTTGCCGACTTCATAACCTAGCAAGAGCCAAAAAAATAAATAAAGCAAAATTAAAAAAAATGGAATACTAGTAAGGAATAGCCATAATTTACTGATGGCTGGATTCGACAAGTGATGATAAATAACCGTTAAACCAATCCCGCCAGCAAAGAAAAACAAATTAGCGAAAAAGAAATTCCATTGCGTATTCTTTGCTGTCATGGTTAGTTCTTCTTGATATAATGCCGCAATTTCCTCAGGGGTGCCTAGCTTTTCCAGCGCGATAAGCATTGCTTTTTTTTCCGTACACTGCTCTTCTAGTAGAATATCTTCTAACAAGTCGGTGAGATGGAGTTCATATTCCCTGCATATTTCCTCTGATTGATCATGGACCTTTAATAACTCTCGAAGCTGTTTCATAAAGGATGCTTTTGAATAAATCATAGTCCTTTTCTCCCGATTACTTTATCAATGGTTTGCACAAAATTTTTCCATTCTGTTGTTTTTTGTTCCAAGATTTGAAGACCTGTCTCTGTTATTCGATAGTATTTTCTCGCAGGTCCTTTCTCTGAATCCTTCCAAAAGGATTCTACATATTCCTGTCTCTCTAATTTATGTAGTGCAGGATATAAGGTCCCTTCTTTTACCTGTAAGGAATAGTCGCTTCTCTTTTCCATCTCTTTAACAAGTTCATATCCATACATTTCTTTTTCTGCTAAAAGCTGGAGCAAAATTAAGGAAGTACTTCCTTTTACTAATTCTCTGTTAAACATATTTTCACCTACCTAGAATTAAAATGTACTATATGTAGTATTTTATCTTCCGAATCCCCATAATGCAATATTTTGCTACGATTCCTTTCTCTAATTTTTTCCTGCAATCTTATTGTGGTACTATATAATCCAGGCAAGTTCTTTATTATACATAAGGGTGAAAGGTGTTTTAATTCATGGTAAAAACGCATAAAAAAGAAAGTACCTCACATTTAATAATGCGATACTTAATGCTCACAATCGGTGCTGGTTTTGCAGCAATCGCTATTGATTTATTCTTAGCTCCAAATACGATTATTGATGGTGGAGTAATTGGGATTTCCTTGATACTTAAATATAGTTATGGCTTAAGCTTTGGAGTCCTTGTGTTTATTCTCAATCTTCCATTTTTATTTGCGGGCTATAAATACATTGGGAAGAACTTCTGTATTTCCTCCCTTTATTCCATTATAATGCTCGCTATTATTGAATTTTTGCTCGAACATTTTGAGCCAATAACCACACAGCCACTGCTTGCCACAGTCTTTGGTGGTTTATTGCTTGGAGCTGGTGTAGGGATTGTCATTAGAAATTCAGGTGCCTTAGATGGTACAGAAATACTAGGAATCCTCCTTACAAAAAGAATTCCTTTTTCCGTTGGAGAATTTGTGATGTTTATCAATGTCTTTATTTTCTCTTGGGCAGGGTTTGTATTAGGCTGGGAACAAGCGATGTTCTCCATCCTTACCTATTATATTGCTAGTAAAGCAATTGACTCCGTTATTCAGGGCTTTGATGATACAAAAGCTGCGATGGTTATTTCTGATGAATATGAAGAAATTGCACAAGCGCTTTCTGATCGTTTAGGCAGAGGCGTCACAAAGCTTAAAGGAAAAGGGGGCTATTTGGATCAAGAGAAGGAAGTATTATATGTAGTATTTACACGATTAGAAATAGCGAAATTCCGAAGTATAGTCCAAGAAATCGACCCGAAAGCATTTATTACCATTATGGATACGCAAGAAGCTCATGGAGGAAAATTCTCTAAGTCTGCGATTCATTAATTCTGTTTATAGGTACACCTGTTCATCCTGACAAAGACTCACATAATTTAATAAGGCATGTGAGTCTTTGTCTTCCACCAAAATTTTTTTGCTTCTCTCTCCTATTTATAATATCTATAAAAAATTCATATTTCTCCACAAAATCTTGAAATTTATCCTTTATACTAAGAGATAATACCACTGATTACTAGGAGATACACAATGAATAAACTTTCATTAAAAATTGGCATCCTGTTTTTTTGCATTATTTTTGGACTTATCACCTTGATGCTCTTCCTATTACATGAAGCTGTTGTTGAAAATAGAGTACAGGAGGAATTGGACGCCCTTCAATCAAGAGGAAATTCTCATCGGACTGTACTAGAAAAGCATTTTAATAAGGAAATAATCGACCATGTTATATTAATGGAATCTGAATCAAACACAGATGTAGTAATTACGGATGAAGCAAAATATATTTTAGGCTCCTCTTCAAAGTTAAATTCGTTTGAAAAGTATATAAAAAAAGACATAGGCACAATTCCATATAGCGGGGAAATCGTTGAAGAAAATTGGAAAAGAGAACCTGTTATCTCAACGTTAAGTCCCGTTAAGATTAATGGACAGACACAAGGCTATGTATATATGTTTCAAAACACAGAATCTGTTCATAACCTCATTCAAAGTTTAAATAAACATTTTCTTTTAGTTGGCTTTATCTCTATTTTTGTAACGATCATTATCATTATTTTTTTATCCCGTGGAATTACAAAACCTCTGATTCAAATGAAAAAAGCAACTTCTCAAATAAACAAAGGGAATTTTGCTGTTACGATTACTCGAAAATCGGACGATGAATTAGGTGAGTTAGCTAAATCCATTGAAACCCTTGCAACTGACTTAAACTATTTAAAAAGAGAGCGCAATGAATTTTTAGCAAGTATTTCTCATGAGCTTAGAACGCCATTAACCTATATCAAAGGCTATGCAGATATACTCCTTAAACGGAATCCTCCTCAAGAAGAAAGGGAGAAATACTTAACGATTATTGTTACGGAAATAAATCGTTTGAATCTTTTAATAAAAGACTTATTCGAACTAGCTAAAATAGATAAAAATTCGTTTGTGATAAATAAAGAAAAAATTGATTTAAGTATTTTTCTAAAAGAAATTGAACGGAAGCTCACGCCTGCTATTAATGAAAAAAACATGAATTTTAATGTTCACTTTCAAAATAACTTAAATCTTTTTGCAGACCCGATTCGACTAGAGCAAATTCTCCTGAACTTATTGGATAATGCGATAAAGTACTCAAAAACTGGTAGTTTAGTGGCATTAGATGTTTGGAAAGAAAAGAAATCGATACATTTCTTAATAAAAGATAACGGAAAAGGAATTCCTGAAAAAGATATTCCCTACATCTTTAACAGGTTTTATCGGGTGGAAAAATCACGTAAAAGATCCCTTGGTGGTACTGGCTTAGGACTTTCAATCGTTCAAGAGCTTGTACATGCTCATGGAGCAGAAATCACCCTAAATAGTAAAGAACAGATGGGTTCAGAATTTGAAATAATTTTTAAGGAGAATGAAAAATGAAAACTTTATTACTGGTGGATGATGAGCCTATTATGCTAGATTTATTATCTTTATACTTGTCTCCACTAGACTTTAAATGCATCAAATCTACTTCAGGGATGGAGGCAATTAAGTTAATAGATTCTAATCATGTGGACTTAATTTTATTAGATGTAATGATGCCAAATATGGATGGCTGGGAAACTTGTAGGGAAATAAGAAAAAACTGGAATACTCCTATTATTATGCTGACAGCTAGAACCGAAAAAGCAGACATAGTAAAAGGACTAGAGAATGGAGCTGATGATTATATTGCAAAACCATTTGATGAAGAAGAATTGGTTGCAAGAATTAATGCTGTTTTACGACGATTGAAAAGTGATTCAAAAAAAATCTTCTTTAAAGGACTTAAATTAGATAAAAGTTCCTTCCAAGTTACTTATAATGGACAAGAAATTGTCCTTACGCCAAAGGAATTTTCCTTATTATCTTTATTTTTATCCAATCAAAATATGGTGTTCACAAGAGAACATTTAATCACGACAATTTGGGGCTATAATGTATCAACTGAAGACCGAACCATTGACTCACATATCCGCAACTTAAGGGACAAGCTGAGAAAAACGGATTTTCCTGCTGATACTTATTTACAAACTGTTTGGGGTGTTGGCTATAAATGGACTCTAGAAATCTAAAATCAAACGAACCACTACTTTTTTATTTGCTCCGCGAAAACGATTTTAAAAAGAGGCTGGGACATAAGTATTCCAGCCATAGATAAACCCGAACAACTATACGGTAGTTCCATATGATTTTTCGAGTTTATATTAGTTTATAATAGGCTGTTTCAGTAAAGATGGTGTTATTATCCGCAGCCTGAATACACTTCGCTTTCCATGGGGCGAGCGCCGATCCGCTTCACAGCTCATGCTCATGCAGGGTCTCGGACTTTCTCGCAGCTCCAGGAGTCTACGTGTATTCAGGCTGCTCCGTCTTTCCAAGCAATTAATTTTTTCTATTTCCATAATAGTTTATAGAAAAACAATCTTTAAAAATGAATTAGTTTTTACACTGACTATATTTAAAATCATAAATAACTAGCATGAAAAAGTAGCCTTTATTTAAGAGCTAAATTAAGGATGGTTCGTCTTTACTTTACAGATTGGCTATTTAGTTTTGTCCCAGCCTCTTTTTTATGAGTTACTCTACAGGAGACAATTCACTTTCTGTTACCCATTTATGATAAGTAACATCCTCCCCTGTTTCCGTATCTTGATAATCTACCATATATACTGTTGTTTGTTCTGCTGAATCAATAATTGCTGTTACACCATCCATTCCTTCCATATGTTCAGCAATTAATACGACTTCATCCCCTGGTTGATAAGGTTGCTCCGTTGCATTCTCAATTTCCTCATGAATGACCCATTTATGATTTTCCACTTTCTCTCCACCGTTTAATGGCGTATAAGTAATCGTATAAACGATAGTGTCGAAAGCACCAGAAATTGTAGCTTCAGCTCCGTCCATCCCAGGCATATGATCTGCATGGATAATAGTACTTGAACCAACAGGATAAGTAGGGTTAATCGATTCCTTTAATCCTTCTGGTACATCACTTGATCCTGTATGATTCATACCTGCATGTCCCTCCATCACATTGGAACCTGAATCACCTTTTGGCGCCGTCTCCTGTTTTCCGCTACATGCAGCCAAGGTAAATATTATTACCAAAGAAACTATACTTAATATAATTTTTCTACTTATCAAAATTTTCATCCTTTCTAGCTTGGATATATCCACAATTAGAATACTGTATATTTGTGCAATTATCGTGCAGATTTCATGGGAATTAATAAGAAAAATGAAGAAAAAAATTGCCTTTGACATATTAACTGGTTCGATACTAATGGGAGGGGTTGGAGCTATAGTTTAGCAGATTTAAACAAAATAACAATAAAAGGTTATCCATATGAACAATTAATGGAAAATACGGAAAAGAAGCAACCTGATTTATCTGGAAAAGAATTAAAACAAATAGCTATTGCGAAAATGCGAAAATACTTAAATATATTACAAGTAATTACTGCTTAATCGAGAACGATATTTTTTGAATAGTATTACTTAAAACCTAAAAAAATGACATGCAGTACAATCTGAACACACTAAGATTTCTTTGATTCTAGCGAAAAAGGTGAGACTCCACAGGAATAGTTGAGAAGACTCACCTTTCACAGAACCACGAAAAGCGAAGTGTATTCAAGCTACGAGAGAGTAGTTTTGTAGCACAGTACTCTCTCTTTTGTACATGCTAACAATTATTAATATAAAATCAATTTTTCTTTTCTACGATTCTTTTCTCTCCACCGATGCTAGGGTATCAAGTTCACTTCTCAGTTTGCCGTTTTCCAACTCAAGGCTTTTTAATCTAGCATCCAAATCTTTTGTTCCATGTGATTGATGGTGCTTGTGGTGACCAAACATACCTTTCATGCAAAAGAGCATCATCAATGGACAAATCAGTAAAATCAATAATTGTAACCATTCCATTTTATCACCCCTCCATTTATAACTAGATCTTATCAATAAAATATCGAGATTTTATGGAGAAACATAGTTAAATAAGGGATAAAATAATAGGTAAAGTTATCAAACTAGCTAATGTACTAAATAAAGTCGCACTGGAAACAAAGTCTGGTTCTGTTCCATATTGAACAGCGTAAAGAGTCGTGTTTGCTGCTGCTGGCATTCCTGCAAGTAGGATCATTATTTGCTTTAACATCTCATCCACTGGCAAAATGAATGTCAGAAGCCATGCAATAACTGGTGAGACAATCAACTTTAGAAACAAAGAAATAGATAAAGGTCGATAAGCAATTTTTCTTACACTTACATTAGCGAGTTGGATTCCTAAGACAAGCATAACAGTTGGTATTGCCGCATTACCAACTAGTTTAATAGCTTCTAACATTGTCTCGCCAATCGGAATTTGAAAGGAATGAAATATAGCACCTAATATCGCACCATACATAACAGGAACTTTAAGCACTTTTTTTAATGTATCTTTTCCGTTTCCATTATCAACAGAACCTTTCGCTGCATAGTAGACACCTATTGTTACCATAATTAATTGTTGAATAACCATCAATATAACCGCATAATGTAAGCCAGGCTCACCGAATACAAATAAAACAAGTGGTGTGCCGTAATTGCCATTGTTCATAAAGGCGGAAGATAAAATCATTCCGCATGTCTTCCTGACCGAATATCCTCTAAAATAGCCAATGACATAAACAATGGCAACAATACCTAATACTAAAGTTAAAGCATAAAACATCATATACAAATAGTCCATTGTAAAAGTTGTTTCATAAAATACACTAAAAGACAATAATGGTGTCATTAAATAAACAGATACTGCTGAAACGGATTTAATGTCAATATGAAGCTTCTTTTGCCCAATAAATCCAACCGAGAAAATAAAGAAAATCGGTAATAAAATACTTAAATACTCCAATATCATCATCCAATCTACTTAAAGTATGGCTTCCCATCTAAAAGTGTAGTTTACACTTTCTAGAAATTTCCCATACTACTGTTAGTTTCTGACTTGCCCATCTCCATAAATGAAGTATTTAACAGATGTTAATGCATTTAGTCCCATTGGTCCTCTCGCATGAAGTTTTTGTGTACTAATGCCAATTTCTGCGCCATAGCCGAATTCAAATCCATCTGTAAATCTAGTACTAGCATTATGATAAACTGCTGCTGCATCCACTCCTGCTAAAAAAGCAGTTGCATTTTCTTTATTTTCGGAAATGATTGCTTCGGAGTGCTTTGTACCATATTTATTAATATGATTGATTGCATCCATTACTCCCTTTACAATCTTTACACTAATCTTTAAAGCAGAGTATTCTGTATACCAATCATCTTCCGTCGCTTCTTTTGCTGTTGCATAAGCAGAGCATACTGTTTGATCACCGTAAATTTCGACCCCTCTGTTATGTAATGCTTCTAGTAGCGTAAGCCCATATTGCTCAAACCAATTTTCCTCTATTAAAATAGTTTCTAAAGCATTACAAACAGATGGACGCTGTGTTTTCCCGTTTAAGCTGATTTTTATCGCCATTTCCATATCCGCTGTTTCATCGATAAATAAGTGACAATTCCCAGCTCCTGTTTCGATAACCGGTACAGATGCTTCCCTTACTACAGTTTCAATTAACCCTTTTCCACCACGAGGGATTAATACATCTAAGAATTCTTTTAAGTGGAATAGGTCTTTTGCTGTTTCCCTGCTCGTATCCTCAATTAATTGAACAGCTTCTTTTGGCAAGGCTGATTTTTCAAGGGCCGTATGGATGGAGTTAACAAGAGCTATATTTGATTGCTTCGCTGAAGAACTTCCTCTTAAGACAATACTATTTCCTGTTTTCAAGGCAAGGCTAGCCGCATCTATTGTTACATTGGGCCTTGCCTCATAAATCATCCCCATTACCCCAATCGGCACAGTTTTCTTCACTATTTTCAAACCATTTTCTTTTTCTATTTGTTCGACTACTACACCAACTGGATCCATCAGCTTAACTAGCGCCTTTAATGCTGAAGCCATATCATTAATCCTTTTTTCATCAAGCATAATTCGATCTAAAATAGAAGTCGAAAGACCATTTTCTTTTCCCTTTTCAAGATCGACCTTATTCGCTTCCATAATCAAGTCTTTATCTTCTAATAATTGATTGCTAATAAGTAATAATGCATCATTCTTTTCATCTGTTGATTTATTTAATAATTGATAGCTTGCCTTCTTTGCCAATTCACCTTTTTGATAAACCTCTCCCATTTTCATCTCTCCCTAGTTAAATTTTCACCCATCTATCACGGTGAATTACTTCCAATTTCGGATGTTTTTCTATTCTTTTTTCTTCCGCTCTTTGTGTGATGATATTTTTTAACTCTTCAGAAGAGTAAAGCACTTCTCCTTTTCCAATAATACCATTTATACCAAACACCTCTACTACATTCCCTTTTTCAAAAATACCTTCTACTTTATAAATTCCTGCTGGCAATAAACTACTCCCATTATTAACCAAAGCCATTTCTGCCCCTTCATCGACATAGAGACTACCTTGTACGGTGGAATGCAGTGCGATCCATTGACGATTACTATTTATAGAAGTTAAAGCATCGGAACCAATATAAGTTCCATCACCTTTACCTTCGATAATATCGATTAGCTTATTTTCACCAGTCCCTTTTCCAATAAATACTTTTACACCTAATGATAGTGCAGTTTCTGCTGCAATGAGTTTTGATTTCATGCCACCTGTTCCAACCTTTGATCCAGTACCTTTTGCTGCATTTTTCCATTCTTCCGTAATTTCTGGCAAATAATCAATTCGTTTTGCTGATTGGTCTTCTTTTGGATTCTTGTCATATACCCCATTAATATCTGTAAGAATAATCAATTGATCTGCATGAATAAGACCACTAACAAGAGATGATAACATATCATTGTCTCCAAATGTTAATTCTTCTACAGATACCGTGTCATTCTCATTAATAATGGGCAAAATATTTCTTTCTAATAATTCTGTAAGCGTGGAATAGGCATTACGATATCGATCCCGCTTCGAAAAATCATTTCTCGTTATTAACACTTGTGCTGGCACCATCCCATACTTACTTAATTGTTCATTATAGCTTTGAATTAATAAGCTCTGGCCAACAGCAGCAGCCGCTTGCTTTCCTTTAAGTGTAACCGGTCTTGTCGGATAGCCTAATTTTGCAAAACCAGCCGCCACTGCTCCAGAAGAAACTAATAGTACTTCATGGCCACTATTTCTTAAATTGGCAATGCTTGCAATATGGTCACTTAATTTTGATTGGTCGATTGCTCCTTTTGAATCTGTGAGAGAGCTGCTTCCGATTTTTACGACAATTCTTTTTTTCTCCATGATATTTCCTCCGAACTTTAGTAAATCTGTGCCTATTTTCACAAAGGAATAGAAAAAAGCCCTTTTCTTTTCCTTAAAAAAGGACGAAAAAGGGCTTTCCGTGGTACCACCTTTATTGAATCAATCAAAACAATTGATTCCACTCTGTCTGATAACGCAAGAAATGCGCCTACTGTAATAGGACTTGAAAGGTAGGTTCTGTGAACTTTTATGATGAAGTCTTTCAGCTTATAAACTTCACTCTCTTTTATAAAAGCCTCTCACATACTAGTCCTTTCGCTTCGTTCAATTTTCTTTTTACTAATTATAAGCAGTTTTTTCTACCGTTTCAATTGTTTTTTAAAATTTATTGAATAGAAAAAATATTTTTCAGCTCAAGTTAAAGGAAAAACTATTTTTTTATTTCTGCAACTTCTTTGTTTAGTGCCCATTTTCTTATTGCGTAGGCTACACCATTTTCGTTATTTGTTAAGGTTACAACATCTGCTGTCTCTTTTACAATGTCCTGAGCATTTCCCATTGCAACACCTATTCCCGCTTCTTTTATCATGCTAATATCGTTCAGACTGTCTCCAGCTGCCAACACTTGATCCATAGAGATATGCAATAGCTCACATACTTTTTTGAGCCCTCTTGCTTTATTAATCCCTAATGCATTTACCTCAATATTTACTGGGGATGAATTACTGATTTCAAAACATTTTTTCTCTTGTAAGCTGTTCAATACCTTTTCTCTAATTTGATTGTCTTCAATATGAAACCCAAACTTAAGCCACTCTAATTCACTTACATTTTCCGGCATCTCATCGAACCATAATTGATCACAGCTAGTTGCCCACATTTTTGCTTTATGTTGCTGTGCTAAACCCCACATCCATTGGATATGGTCAGCATCCACAAGATTTCTTTCAATTAAATTACCCTTTGTATCCCAAATTTCACTACCGTTTACTGTAACTAAATATGATTTTAATAAAAGACTTTTTGCGTGATCCTTACACGTTGCAAGAGAACGACCTGTACTTAATACAACGTGTAGTCCGTTATCATGGGCCTCTTTAATTGCTTTTCGGTTTTCTTCCGGTATTTCTCCTTTTTCGTTCAATAATGTCCCATCCATATCAAGTGCAATTAGCTTAATGTCTTTTTCTTCCAGTTTTTTCATCATTTTGCTTTTCCTCCTAATTTTTTATGTTTAGAAGTGATAGCCAAAAAATACGACTTACAGAATACCACATACTTAAGGCTGTATATCCTTAAGATTCATTTGCTTGCTTAAACAAAGCAGTCTTTTTCCTTAAAACTTGCTATGTAAGATAATTACTTTTTAACCTTTATTCATTTTTTGACAAAGCAGGTTTCACCTAACATGCCATTCATTTCTAACAACTTCTTCATTTGTGGGCAATGATTCCTGCATATTAACATAGTATAACGATTTCTTTTAAAAAAGTAAAAAATTCCGATAACTCCAAACAAACTTCATATAGTGATAAAATTCTTAACAAAACTTTAACGATTTAATCAAAAGACAATCACGAAAAACCATGGTTATGCTTCAATGCTACTATTTATGTGTATTTTCTTACTCGAATATACACTATGCAAAATCATTCCAATCATTACAAAGCAAATCCCGAGAAGACTCATAGGGGTTGGTAAATGAGCTGATAAAAAAATTATTTCTCCAAACAAAGCAAATAATACTTCCAATGATTGTGTCGCTTCTACAGCACCTAATTTAATCATATTGTCTTTGACTATGTCAGTTGCTGAAAAAAATAAGATTGTTGCTATAATACCTGAAAATACTGCTACTATTGCTGATTGACCAACTTGCTGCTTTCCAGGAAGCCCGACAGTTAATACACCAATAATAGATAATAGTATCCAAAATGGAAGACTGGCAATTGTCATCCCTAATACACGTTGAAAAACATCTAATCTATCATTACAAAGCTCCATCATTTTCCGATTTCCTAACGGATACGCAAATGATGCAATAATAATAGGAATAAGACAAAATAAAGCATCCTTTAAAGAAATAGATACAGCGAATTCTAACTGCATAATGCTAACTCCAACAACAATTAAAATAGAAAAAGTTAAACTTTTAAATGGAATTTTTCTTCGAGCTAATTGAATACCCCCATCTCTTCCAATCTTTTTTTCATAAAATAAAGGTGCTAGGAATGTACCAGAAATGATTGTAATCTGCCAAGTACCTGCTACAAGCCAGCCTGGTCCAAATGCACCCGCAAAACAAATCCCATCGTAAAAAAAACCAAAGCCAACAGTACTCCATATTATCCAAGAAACAGGATTTGCTTTTAGCTCCTGCCAAACAGCCGTTAAGTTTTTTCTACACACTACAATCAAAACTAATAATGGCACCATAAAGAAATAACGTAGCGAAGCGCTCCACAACCAGCTTCCTCCACCTATTTCCATCGACTGATTCAATACAAATGTAAACGCAAAAAATAGCGCAGCAAATATCCCTAAAATAATCGGTCTCAAATATTTACCCCTCTCTCTTATTGAATAATCAAAAAAACTTATATCCAATATATCGCATATTGAATATTTATCATAGTATTTTTGTGAATAGATCCTTCTTTTTGTTGTCATGAAAGAGATTATTAACAAGCAGGGTTCTTACGATGATAGGAACTAAATAAGAGGCTGGGACAAAACGAAATAGCTAATCTGTAAAGACGAACAATCTCTAATTTAGCTCTTAAATAAAGGCTACTTTTTCATATTAGTTATTTATGGTTTTAAATATAGTCAAGTGTAAAAACCAATTCGTTCCATTGCGCTACGGACACTCTATGGCGCCGGGGAGGAAGCCTGAGCCTCGGTCGGCGCGCCTGCGGGGTCTAAAGCGTCCTCTACTTCCCGCAGGAGTCGAGTGTCTTCCGCTCCATTCCACTTTGTTTTTAAAGGCTATTTCCTAAAAAATATTGTTTTTCCAAGAAAAAATAAATTAGTTGGAAGAATGGAGCAGCCTGAATACACGTAGACGCCACGGGGATTAGCGAGACAGTCTGAGACCCTGCAGGCGGAAGCAGACCGCGGCTTTAGCGCGAGCCCCACGGAAAGTGAAGTGTCATTCTGGCTGCGGGTAATAGGAACAAACTTCATGGAACATCCTTTTTATAAACGAATAAAAAAGCCCAAATGATTATACGAACCTTTCATTGGCATCTTCGTATAATCATTCGGGTTTATTTTAAGCTGGAATACTTATGTCTCAGCCTCTTAAAATTAACGCTGATATTGCACTCGATGAAGGTTAGCAAAAATCCCGTTCTGTGCTAATAATTCATCATGCTTTCCTTCTTCTTCTATCCCATTTTCTGTTACTACAACAATCCGATCAGCGTTGCGGATAGTTGCAAGGCGATGTGCAATAACTAGTGTAGTTCGGTTTTTAGCTAGCTCATTTAAAGAATTTTGGATAATTAATTCCGTTTCTGTATCAAGTGCAGAAGTCGCTTCATCTAGTATGAGAATTGGCGGGTTTTTTAGGAACATCCGAGCAATTGCAATTCTTTGCTTCTGTCCACCTGATAGCTTCAATCCTCTTTCACCGATTTGTGTTTCATACCCATTTGGCAATTTAAGCACTAACTCTTCCAGATGTGCTCTTCTAACCGCTTCATGAATTTCTTCATCTGTAGCATTCAAATTACCGTAAGCAATATTTTCTTTTAATGTGCCAGTAAATAAAAATACATCCTGCTGTACAATTCCAATTTGTGCTCTTAATGATTTCATTGTCATATCGCGAATATCGATTCCGTCAATTTTGATACTCCCGTTATTCACATCATAAAAACGAGGAATTAACGAACAAATCGTAGTTTTCCCTGCACCAGAAGGTCCAACAAAAGCGATTGTTTCACCAGCATTAATGGAAAGATTAATGTTTTTTAAGACAGGATTACTGTCATAGCTAAAAGTTACATCTTTTAAAGTGATATCTCCCTTTAATGAATTTACTTCTACTGCATCTTTGCGATCTAGAATATTGGGAGCTGAATCTAACAATTCCAAGAAACGCTTAAAGCCGGCCATTCCCTTCGGATATAGTTCTAATATTGCACTAATTTTATCGATTGGTTTTTGCAATATATTTACAAACAAGATGAAGGAAACTAATTCCCCTATTTTCATTTGACCATTAAATGTAAGCCAAGCACCAAAGACTAAAACTACTAAAGTAAAGAATCTCATTAACATATATACAGAAGAAGATGTAATGGACATTACTTTATAAGCACCTATTTTTGCCTTGCGGAATCTTTTATTATTTACTGTAAATCTAGAAATTTCAAAGTCTTCATTTGTAAAAGATTGAACTACACGTACACCAGAAACACTATCTTCCACTCTAGCATTTACGTCTGCAATATCCCCATACATTTGTCCCCATGCTTTATTCATGCTTCGGTTACAGTATGTAATCAGCCAAACTAGTATTGGAACTATAAAGATAACGATTAATGCTAGTTTTATATTAATCGTAAGCATAATCCAAAACGCACCAACAAAAGTCATAATAGCAATAAATAAATCCTCTGGTCCATGATGGGCAAGTTCTCCAATATCAAATAAATCATTGGTAATACGGCTCATGATATGTCCTGTTTTTGTATTATCAAAAAAAGAAAAAGATTGTCTTTGCACATGAGTAAATAATTGACCTCGCATGTCAGTTTCAATATTTATCCCAAGCTTATGACCCCAATAATTGACAATGTATTGAAGAAAGGTACTTGTTACATATAATAGCAGTAATCCCACACCTACGGATAAAATCGTGCCCCAATTTCCTTCTGGAAGTAAATCATCAATATACCAAGAGACCGCAAGTGGAAAAGCGAGCTCTAATAGTGCAACAACTATCGCACTTGAGAAGTCGAGCGTAAATAATTTTTTATGTGGTTTATAATATGAAAAAAAACGTTTCATCATAATTTTTCTCCTTCACACCTAACCTTTCTAATTTATCTTCCTCTTTTATCGTTCGTTCCAATTACTTCATAAACAAAATACTATCTTAATCATTTATGTAGTTTCTGTCTGCATCGAACGATTTTTTTCCTTTTTTAAACAATCATACACATTGAGAATCATTATTGATTATAGTGGTTATTTGCGATTACCACAAGAAAAATATTTATCCCACTCTTAAACTTCAGTAAGACTTTCACCTTTTGCTAATTTAGAATTTGAGGAAGAAAGATGGAGAGATCAACTGTCCGTAAAGGCCCGAATGGTTCAGCTAACTATCAGTGGGGAGGAAGGAAAACCCCACTGACGAAAGTTTCACTTTATATATTCAAAGTAAATCAGGAGAAACACTCTTCAAAATAGGAGTATGGTCTGATTGCTTATTTATCCAAAAAAAACGCATAAAAACTTATTTAGTAAATATTCATTATTTTTTAATTATTCTATCAACTTATATTTTTATCCACACTCTTTTTTAGTATACTAATAGAAAGAAATAATTTTCTATTATATTAGGAGTGCCTTTCACCCATTTTGGTCTATAAGCTTAGACAAGTGTGTCTTATCATGGATTCTATCGTTTAAGAAAGGAGTGTGTTTTTTTGGATTATCATTTATTGACCTTTGTGACAGTTGCTGAAAAACTAAATTTTACTAGAGCAGCAGAAAGCTTACATATTACTCAATCTGCTGTAACACTTTCCATTAAAGCACTTGAAAAAAAGTATAACGTTACCTTTTTAGACAGAACGAATAAATATGTAAGACTTACGAAAGCAGGAGAATTATTTTATTTTCATGCAAAGAAAATTTTATCTGAGTACAAAGAAGTGAATAATTTAATTGATCACCTTTCAGAAACAAAAAGTCGCTCTCTTTCCATTGGCTCCAGCTTTACATTCGGAGAGTATTTACTTCCTAAAGTAATTGCCGACTATATAAAAATGGACAAGAAACATGATAATCCAATGATAAGTATAAGAAACTCCAATCGAATAATCGATCAATTACTACACGGAGAAATTGATCTAGGAATCATTGATAGTCATTTGAAAAATCATCCACATTTAACAATAACACCGTTTAAAGAGGATGAACTGGTCGTTATCGTAAGTAAAAATCATCGGTTTGCCGGTCTTGCATCCATAGAATTAAAATATTTGTATGATGAAACTTGGATACTTAGAGAAGATGGTTCAGGAACAAGAGAAGTGGTAAATCAGTTTTTTCAAAAACAAAGCTTTGATCCACCGATTATTCGCTCATTTGGAAGTACACAAATTATTAAAGAGTCGGTAGAAGCAGATTTAGGGATATCCATTGTTTCTAAATATGCAATCCAGAAAGAAATCTTAATGGAGACTCTTAGTATATTACGTATTAAAAATGAACCAATCACAAGATACTTTTCCTATATAATTCCTGAATTTTCCTTTAAACAGCATGCTGTAGCTCCTCTTATCAACGAGCTAACAAAGGAAAATAAGCTATATCGAAATCTTTCTTTTGGTGAATAATAATTTTTTGTTAGGGCTGAGCTTAGGGCAGCCCTAATAGAGTGAACAAAGAGAAAGATATGATATTTCGAATAAATTTCCACAACTAATCCTGCCTTTCCCTTTATCTTTCCAAATTATATACTCAAATTTATCTGGCAGTTTAAGCTTTTCTCCCTCCAATAAAAAATGAGGTTGGGACATAAAAATTCCAGCCATAGACAAACCCGAACAACCATTCAACTTCGTATGGTTGTTCGGGTTTTTTATTAGTTTTATAAAAGGCTGTTTCTGTAAAGTTTGAGTGATTACCCGCAGCATATCAGAATGCACTTTGCTTTCCATGGGGCTACGCCTAAGCCTCCTTCGTCTTTTAAATAGCAGACAATGTATTTCCTTTTTTGCTTGCTGCAATAAGTTCCTTTATTTCCTCTAACTTGTTCTCTGAAAATAGTTCAACGATTCTACTTCCTACGATTACGCCATCACAATATTCTGTCATACTGGTAACATGCTCTGGAGAAGAAATGCCGAATCCCGCTAGGACAGGGATTGGACTAACTTCCTTAACCTTAAGTAAATGTGCACCTAAATGAGCTTGGAAGCTAGTTCTCGAACCCGTTATACCGTTAACCGTTACGGCATATAAGAATCCTTTACCTTTCTTTGCAATATTTTCAATTCTATCTATTGGACTTGTTAATGTCACTAATCGGATAATTTCAACATGATGCTTTGCCGCTAGTTTCTCTACGATTACTTCCTCTTCCACCGGTAAATCAGGCACAATCAATCCATTTACTGCTGCTTTTTCACAGGCCTGGAAAAATGACTCTACTCCATATGCTAATATAGGATTTAAATAGGTCATCATGACGAGTGGAATAGTAGTTAACTCTCTAAAAGATTGAATAGCTTCAAAAACGCCTTTAAGGGTTGTTCCTGCTTTAAGTGAACGGATGCCAGCCGCTTGGATAATCGGTCCATCTGCTACTGGATCAGAGAATGGAATGCCGAGTTCAATGGCAGTTGCTCCTGCTTCTTCAAGAAAGAGCACTCTATCCTTTAGCGTATCAAGCCCACCATCTCCAGCCATAATATATGGAACAAATGCTTTATCTCCTTTTTCAAGTACCTCATGAAAGGCTTCTCGGATTGTCTTCATTATTATTCCCCCATTCTTTCCATCACTGTATTTACGTCCTTATCTCCTCTACCCGACAAGCAGACAATAATCCCTTCTTCCTTATCCATCTTAGCAGCGAGCTTTACTGCATAGCTAATTGCATGAGCACTCTCTAATGCAGGAATAATTCCTTCTACTTTACAAAGGAGCTGAAGTGCTTCAAAGGCTTCATCATCTGTTATCGATTCATAGGTCGCCCGTCCGATATCATGAAGATAGCTATGCTCAGGTCCAATACCTGGATAATCTAAGCCTGCAGAAATAGAATGTGCTTCTTGAATTTGCCCATCTTCATTTTGCAGCAAGTACATATAAGAGCCATGTAACACACCTGGTTTCCCTTTTGATAAGGAAGCTGCATGCTTTTCCGTATGGAGACCATGCCCTGAAGCCTCTACTCCATATAAAGCAACAGTTTCATCCTCGATAAACGGATAAAAAATACCCATTGCATTACTGCCGCCGCCAATACAGGCCACGATCGCTTCTGGCAGATTTCCAACTTTTTCAACGTATTGTTTTTTTGCTTCTTTGCCAATGACACTTTGAAAATCACGGACCATCATTGGAAATGGATGTGGACCCATTACAGACCCTAAAATATAGTGAGTATCAACTACATTTGTTACCCAATAGCGTAAGGCTTCATTACAAGCATCCTTAAGCGTTGCACTCCCAGAAGTAACTCCAACTACTTTTGCTCCCAGTAATTCCATTCGGAACACATTCAGCTTCTGCCTTCTAATATCTTCTTCGCCCATAAAAATCGTACATTCTAAGTCTAAGAGTGCACACGCTGTTGCTGTGGCTACACCATGCTGTCCAGCCCCTGTTTCCGCAACAACTTTCTTTTTGCCCATTCTTTTCGCCAGTAAAGCCTGGCCTAAGGAGTTATTAATTTTATGAGCACCTGTATGATTTAAATCTTCTCTCTTTAAATAAATTTTTGCTCCACCAGCGAATTTTGTTAGATTTTTCGCAAAATAAAGGGGTGTTTCTCTCCCCACATAATCCTTTAGCAAATTATTTAATTCCTCATAAAAAGCTGGATCCTGTTGTGCTTTCTTATATTCTGTTTCAAGCTCTGTAACTGCCTGCATCAATGTTTCTGGAACGTATCTTCCTCCATACATCCCGAAATGTCCTCTTTTATCTGGAAACGCATATGTTTCTGCCATGATAGCTCCCTCTTTTCTCAAATATGAACTGTCTTTCCGATTTGTAAAAAATTCTTTATTTTCACCAAGTCCTTCTTTCCATCTGTTTCCACTCCACTGCTAACATCAACCATAAAAGGGTTTGTTGTTTGGATGGCTTCGGCTAGGTTTGATTCATTTAACCCACCAGCGAGGACTATTTTCTTTTGACCGAAGTCATAATTTTTAATGATGCTCCAGTTGAATGCTATTCCATTTCCTCCGTGATACTTTCCTCTCGGACTATCTAGTAACGCATATTCACATGGAAAAGCAATTACTTGTTGAAGATCTTCCTGGGATGAAATACTAAATGCCTTAATGATTGGCAAAGAAAAGCTTGAAGCAAATTCTTGGGTTTCATCTCCGTGAAGCTGGATAATATTTATACCTGATAATTTCACAATTTTCTCTATATTTTCTTTAGTCTCATTGACAAAGACTCCTACCTTCATTACATCTTTAGGTAGAGTATCAATAATTTCCTTCGCCTTTTCTGCATTTATTTTTCGTTTACTATTCGCAAATACAAAGCCTAATGCATTTGCTCCATATTGAACTGCACATGCTGCTGCATCATTCGTTGTAATGCCACAAATTTTCACATTCACTTTATCTCCGCCCTTAAAGATACTTTCATTTCTTTGATTTTACTTTCTAGGTCCGTTGCTTTCATAAAGGTCTCCCCAACTAAAACGGCATTTGCCCCACAAGATGTAACCTTTAAAATATCCTCGAATGTGGAAATCCCGCTTTCACTAACCATATATCTGCCACTTTCCTTAATTTTCGCAGCCAATTTTTCAGTTGTCTCCAACGTTACCTCAAATGTTTTTAAGTTTCTGTTATTCACTCCAATTAACGGAGCATCAGTCTTTAAGGCTCTATCCAATTCCTCTTCATTATGAACCTCAAGCAGTACTTCAAGCCCTAATTTCGTTGCATGCGTATATAATTCATGTAGCTTTTCGTCCTCTAATGCAGCCGCGATTAGTAATACGAGGTCTGCGCCATAAGCTTTAGCGAAATCGATTTGAATCTTATCGACAATAAAATCCTTGCATAGAATTGGCAAATTGACCGCTTCTCTCACCTTAGCCAAATCCTCGTATGATCCTTTAAAAAAAGGGGTATCTGTTAACACAGAAATGGCATCTGCACCATATAATTCATACATTTTAGCTTGTTCCGTTGGATCCTTCTCCACATTTATATCTCCCTTTGATGGAGACGCCCGTTTAAACTCAGCAATTACGGATAATACATCGGCCTGCTTCATTTTATTTAATAACGATCTTTTTTCATTGCTTTGAACGATTGTCTTCAGCTCATCTTTTCTTTTATATAACGCCTCAATCGTTTCGCTTTTTTTGGCAATAATTTTATCCAAGATGGTTTCCACTTTATATCCCTGCCCCTTCGAATTCTTTACTTGTCTCGACTAATTGATTTAATTTATGAAGTGCTGCTCCAGAATCAATACTTTCCTTCGCTACATTTACTCCTTCGACAATACTGTCAGCTCTTCCTGCCGTATAAATGCCGATGCCTGCATTTAAAAGTACCGTATCACGATAAGCACCCTTTTTCCCCTTTAAGACATTCAATAATATAGCGGCATTTTCTTTAGCATTTCCTCCTCGTATTTGTTCATTTGTAAAATAAGGGAGGTTTACATCTTCTGGAGTAAGAATCGTTTCCTCTATCTTTCCATTTTGCAAAATCACCAGTTGATTTTCCCCTTGTAAAGAGGCTTCATCCATTCCGCCTGCACCATTTAAAACAACAGCTCGCTTTCTGCCTAACTTTCGTAAGCTTTCAGCAAATGTTACAAGTAAATCCCTTCTGTATATTCCTAATACTTGTGTTTCAAGGGATATTGGGTTTGTTAATGGTCCAATTAAATTAAAAATCGTTGGAAGCTTTAATTCTCTGCGAACCTTCATAATTCTGCCCATTTTCGGTTGAACATGCTGAGCAAATAGAAATGTAATTCCTACTTCTTCTAATTGACGAATATTTTGCTCTGGAGTCACATTTAGTTTAATTCCTAGTTCTTCTAGGACATCTGCACTTCCTGTTTTACTAGAAATACTGCGATTTCCATGCTTAGCTACAGGTATTCCTGCTCCCGCTAAAACAAATGCTGAAGTGCTGCTTATATTAAAGCTTTGAGATCTGTCTCCACCAGTACCACAGTTATCAATACAGCCCATTATTGTATCGGAAAAAGGGAGAGTCTGTTTTCGTACAGCATTTACGATACCGACTATTTCCTCTACTGTTTCTCCCTTCATTTTTAAGCTTGTAATAAAAGCAGCAATCTCAGTATCAGTTATTTCATCTGAAAAAAGGAGACTTGCCGCATTTTCCATTTCAGCTTCAGTTAATGATTGATTCGCCATTAATTTTTCTACGTATTCTTTCATCGTTGAACTTCCTTTCCAGTTTCCATAATAAAATTTTTCAACAACTGTTTTCCGCAGTCAGTCCCTATTGACTCTGGATGAAACTGATAGCCATATAAAGGATATTGCTTATGCTTTATCGCCATAATCTCGTTGTCGTCTGTTGAGTTAGCCAAGACTTCGAATTCCTCATTTAATGTATCCTTCTTGATTACAAGAGAGTGGTATCGCATCACTTCCGGGTCTTCTATATTTCGAAAAACGGAGTTATTTGTTACCTTTAATTTCGATGTTTTCCCGTGCATTACATTAGAGGCTTTTACCACTTCTGATCCAAATGCATATCCTATTGCCTGATGTCCAAGACAAATGCCAAGAATCGGAAACTCCTGATAAAGAGTTTGAATAAGCTCAATTAAAATGCCTGCATTTTCCGGTCTTCCTGGTCCAGGTGATAGAACAATCCGTTCTGGATTTAAATGACGAATAGCATCAATCGAAATTTCATCATTTCGAACAACCTTAATTTCTTCCCCTAATTCCCCTAAATATTGAAATAAGTTATACGTAAAAGAGTCATAATTATCGATTAATAAAATCATGCTGTTCCTCCAAAAATAATTTTAGTTTATGAATCGTTTCCTCGTATTCCTTTTCTGGAACAGAATCATGAACAATTCCTGCACCAGCCTGGATATATGCCTTTTTGTCTTTAATAACCATTGTGCGAATAGCTAGGGCAAAGTCCATGTTTCCATTTTTTGAAAAATAACCAACAGCCCCTGAATAGATCCCCCTTTTTGTTCCTTCTAATTCATTTATAATCTGCATAGCGCGTATCTTAGGTGCTCCTGAAACAGTTCCAGCTGGTAAACAAGAAACGAGTGCATCTACACATTTGAAGTCTTTTTTTAAATCGCCACTTACTTCTGAAACAAGATGCATAACATGCTTATACTTTTCTACTTTTATATACTTATCAACGGAGATGCTGCCAAAATCACTAACTTTTCCAACATCATTTCTTGCCAAATCAACAAGCATTTTATGCTCTGCTAGTTCCTTTTCATCTAACTGTAGTTCTTTCTCTAAATTTATATCCTCTTCCAATGTCGCCCCTCTTGGCCTAGTTCCAGCAATAGGATTGGTTATCACTTTTCCATCAACTGCTTTAATTAAGCTTTCAGGTGAGCTTCCAAGCACTGCATATTCGTCAAAATCGAAAAAATACATATATGGTGACTGATTTTTAATCCGAAGTTTTCGATAATAAGAAAAAGCAGATCCCTCTATTTCAGCAGTCATCCTTTGGGATGGAACTACTTGGAAGATATCCCCTTCCAAAATATAATCCTTCGCTATGTTGACCTTCTCTATAAATTGCTCTTTCGAAATACTTGCCTGAAATGGAGTGAGCTTCACCTCAGGTAATGCCTCTTTATATGGAGCAGTGACCTCGAGCTTTCTAATCTGCAGTCGAAATCTTAGCTCTTGTTCTGTTGTCGTTTCCTTTAATGGACTTGCAACCAAATAAACTTTTTGTTCTAAATGGTCAAAAATTACTAAATCTTCAAAAAACATAAGATGCACATCGGGTATTCCTATTTCATCCTTTGCTTCTGGACCTATGTTTTCATATTGTCTTATATTATCATAGCCTACATAACCGAATGCCCCTGCGTTTACTGGTAAGAAATGAGGAAGTGCCGCTTTATTTTCAGGTAATAATTCTTTAACTAAATCAAGCGCCCGTTCGTTTCTTACTTCTCGTTTATCTCCTTCAAGAATCACTGTTTCAAAACCATTTCCAATAAGTTCAAATGTTGGATCACATCCAATGATGGAATATCGCCCTGAATCTTCGTGTTTTAAAGAGCTTTCGAGCAGGAATTTCTTTTTTCCAGATAGTCGTTGATAAATACCTATAGGTGTCAATGTATCTCCTTGAATTTCATCGATTAATAAAATATTAGTTTCCATCATTAAATCCTCCTAGTTAGAACGCATTAAATTAAATGTTGCTTATTTCGAATAAAATTCTATAAAAAAAGTCCCCTATCTGCATGTTTCTTTTGCAGATAGAGGACGATTTGTTAACCGCGGTACCACCTCAGGTTAGAGTGATTATTCACTCTCTCTTTTCGAGTACATTTTATACTCTATCCCGATAACGGAGGATACCGTTAAACCCTACTATTATTTTCAGGTCTACACTCAGAAGTCCATTCAGTATAAGGAATGTATCGGTTCACACCAGCCACCGACTCTCTTTAACATCGTTATTATACTTACTACTCTTCTTCTATGCTTTCGCTATATTATTTACTTTTAGAAAATAAAAAAGGGTCTCTCTCCTATAAAAAGGACGAGAAACCCGTGGTGCCACCTTCATTAGCTTAATAAATTAAGCTCACTTTAAGAAATCCGTCGTTAAAAGACCAAATTTCTGTCTCTTGTAACGATGAGACGTTCGCTAAAGCCTACTACAAAAAGTTGGTTCGGTTTAGAAGCTCAGAAGTCCATTCCCTTTATCGTCCACACTGGTTTGCACCAACCACCAGCTCTCTGAGGTATTCAATAAAGGTACTACTCTTCTTCATTGCCGTTCGATATGTTACTTATATGATATTGAACTATATACTAAAAGTCAACTATTTTCCTCAAAAAAATCAATTGATTTTTTTGAGCGCTTTTTTATAGCGGTTTTTCCAATCCTCCGCTAATTGCTCGATTTGTAATATCGTTAACATCGCCTCTTTATTCTTGCGATCTAGAAGCATCACTTTAGTTGCATCCCAAACGGACACTTTATCTTGGGGACGCTCTATCAATTGCAAGCTAGAATTCGCATTTACCATTCCTTCTTCTACTACTTTTAGAAAATAGCCCGTATAACAGGTTTCCACTATTCTACTTAAAAATGTATCCACTTCATTATATTTTGAAATAGTAGAACAAGGAACCCTTCCTTGTGTTACTTGTACAACGGCTTCCCCTAAAGAAAAGATATCACCAATATATGTATTTTTCTCCGTAAACTCTGTTCCGCAAATATTTTCTCCAAAAGCAGGAGGATTAATCTTTATTTTAAATTCCTCTTCCCATTTTTTGTAATGTTCAAAAGGATAATAGCATACAGCTCGTTCTTTCCCACCATGAAAAGCTTTATTTGCCACACCATCGCCAACAAAGCCATCAAATGCTAAAAATACTTCTTCTACTTTCTCTTTTCCTATTGCTGAATGAACCATTTTATCTTTCCATGTAAATGTTTTTTCCTTTCCAATGCTTAAAGCAATGACTTCCCCCACTTTAAAACACCACCATCATTTTTTTATTTCATCATATCATATTAATTAAAGAAAGGAAGGAATAAGCAAAAGTTCAAAAACCATTTTTTGGATGATGGAAATTGCGTTATTTTTTATCTCGCCTGTACATATTAACTATAGTTAACTATTTGAAAGCAGGGAGAATGAAAATGGATCATGTAAATGATGATAAAAGAATAGGTAACCTTACAAACAAAATGCACAAGACAGCGAAGAAACAAAATGTAAAGGTTTCTAAAATGTCGATATTCTCACTTTCTTCCATCCCGTTAGTTATGACCCTTGGAAATAGCATGCTGATACCAGTATTACCATCGATTGAACAAAAGCTGAATATATCCTCTTTTAAAGTAAGCATGATTATTACTGTATATTCTATTTTAGCGATATTACTGATACCAGTGGCAGGATATTTATCCGATCATATTGGTCGTAAACGGGTGATTATCCCAAGTTTAATTATCGCTGGTATTGGCGGGGTGATTTCAGGGGTTGCTGCATGGTTGATGGATAATAGCTATTGGGTCATTCTTATCGGACGAGCACTGCAAGGGGTTGGAGCATCCGGAGCATTCCCTATTGTATTACCATTAGTTGGTGATTTATTTAAAGGTGAAGAGGAAGTTAGTAGTACTTTAGGGATCATTGAAACAGCCAATACATTTGGAAAAGTACTTAGTCCAATCTTGGGAGCATTTTTAGCAGGATTTATATGGTTTATCCCTTTTATGTCTATTCCTGTCTTTTGTTTGATTTCCATCGTTTTAATAATGATCTTTGTCAAATCGCCAAAAAGTAAAGACAAACCTTTGCCATTCAAAGAATTTATTCAGCATACGAAAGAAATATTGCACCAAGACAAAAAATGGCTGTATGCCATTTTCTTTATTGGAGCGATTGTTATGTTCGTTTTATTTGCGGAGATGTTTTATTTATCTGATATATTGGAAAAGCATTATCATATTAAAAATGTTAAAAAAGGGCTATACCTCGCCATTCCACTCGGAGCATTATGTCTTACTTCCTACATTACAGGAAAAAAAATAAAAAAAGACAAAAATTTAATGCGCTGGATTACATTTATTGGCTTACTAGCAATAATTATCGGAACAGTTGCCCTTAATTTTTCAGAAAAGATGTGGTTCATCATTATATTCCTTACGATTGCAGGCATCGGCATTGGAGGAAGCTTACCACCTCTAGATGCCCTAATAACAGAAGGAATTGAAAAGGAAGAAAGAGGAACAATCACAAGTATTTACAGTAGTATGCGCTTTATTGGCGTAGCAGCTGGTCCACCTATTATGGCGATTTTAATGAAGCATATGGAGCACTTTCAATTTTATTTGCTTTGTGCAATTACTTTAATAGCTGCGGTTGCTGCTTTCTTTCGGTTAAAGCATATTGATGAAACAAAACCAAGCTAGAATGGTTACGTAATGACCTAACCAATGGAGGAACATATATAATTGTACTTCATTGGTTTTATTATGATAGCGACAAACTTTATGTACACATCCTAAAAAAGAGACTTTAAACAGCACTACATTCAGTAATGTTTAAAGTCTCAAATAACTTATAATGTTAACTAATTTATCCCACATTCAAAACTTCAGTAAGACTCTCACCTGCAAGCTTTTTGAGAATTTAGGAAGATAGATGGGAAATCAACTGTCCGTATCGATTGGTTCAACTAACCATCAGTGGGGGATGGAACCTCCACTGATGGAAATTTCCTTTATTTTTGTTCAATCGGTTTCTTTAATAATCCTAACAATAACGCAGCTACAACAGCACCGATTACAATAGCTAGTAGGTATAGCAACGGATTTCCATCTACTAAACCAACTACGAAGATGCCGCCATGAGGAGCTCTTAATCCAATATTAAATAGCATGGATAGCCCTCCTGTTACTGCTGCTCCAATTGCGACAGATGGAATAACCCGCAATGGATCTGCTGCAGCAAATGGAATTGCACCTTCTGTGATAAACGATAATCCCATAATAAAGTTTGTTAAGCCCGCATCTTTTTCTTGTTTCGTAAATTTCTTTTTAAATAAAACAGTTGCTAATGCGATTGCAAGCGGAGGTACCATTCCTCCAGCCATAATTGCTGCCATTGGTTCAAAAACACCATTCGCAATAAGGCCTGTACCAAAAACATATGCTGATTTATTGATTGGCCCACCCATATCAAAAGCCATCATTGCACCTAATATAATTCCAAGAAGAACTGCATTTCCTGTACCAAGATTAGATAACCAGTTAGTCATACCTGTATTTATTGCTGCAACTGGCTCCATGATAACATAATGCATGATAAGCCCGGTAAAGAATATTCCTAATAATGGATAAAGCAGAATTGTTTTAATTCCTTCTAAGGATCTTGGAAGAACTTCTAACAATTTTTTTAGACCAATTACTAAATAACCCGCTAAGAAACCTCCGATTAAGCCTCCAAGGAAACCTGCACCACCTTGAGCTGCCATAAAGCCGGCGACCATACCTGGAGCAAAGCCTGGTCGATCAGCAATACTCATTGCAATAAAGCCGGCAAGAACTGGGACTAATAGCGCAAAAGCATTATCGCCGCCGATGTACTTAATAACTGCTGCAAATGCATTATAGCTTGGATCATTCGGATCAGCTGAGTTATAACCAAACATGAAGGATATCGCAATTAGAATCCCACCACCTACAACGAATGGCAACATATTTGAAACACCATTCATTAGATGTTTATAGATTTGGCTACCAATCCCTTTTTTGCCTTCCTCTTTTCCTTCACTAGAACTACTTGATCCACCATGATATACAGGAGCTTGCTGCTTCAAAGCTCGATTAATTAATTCTTCTGGCTTACGGATACCATCTGCAACAGGTGTTTCAAGCACATGTTTTCCATTAAAACGATCCATTTGTACTTTCGTATCAGCAGCAACGATTACTGCTGTCGCATTTTCGATTTCTTCTGTTGTCAGAACGTTTTTCGCTCCACCTGATCCATTCGTTTCAACCTTAATGTCTACACCCATTTCAGCAGCTTTCGCTTTCAATGAATCCGCTGCCATATAAGTATGAGCAATACCGGTAGGACAAGCAGTCACAGCAACAATAAAATTCTTTTTATCTGCGATATTTTCCTCTTGTGTTTCTTCTTCGACATCATAGCTATCAATAATAGCAATAACATCTTGTTTGGATGCAGCCTTTAAAAGCTTTGAACGAACTTCTTCCTTCAGCAATAACGTAGATAATCTTGATAATGCCTCCAAATGTGTATTATTAGCCCCATCTGGTGCTGCAATCATAAAGAATAGATTGGCAGGCTGTCCATCAAGAGATTCATAATCCACCCCACTAACAGATCGCCCAAATGCAATTGCCGGTGATTTCACTGCAACTGTTTTTGCATGGGGAATGGCAATTCCTTCGCCAATCCCTGTTGTACTTTGTTCTTCTCTTTTTAAAATTGCCTGTTTATATGTTTCTTTATCTGTTAATTTTCCTGCTGAATAAAGAATATCAACAAGTTGATTGATTGCATCAAGCTTCCCATTTCCTTCAATATTTAAAAGGATAGTCTCTTGCGTTAATAATTCGGTAATTTTCATCCTATAACGCTCCCTTTTCATTATTTTTTTACTTTACTATTTTTTCTTGTAAAATAAGTTCCGTTTATGATTGTAGCTGGACTTGCGGAAGTAGGCTCTCTACCTTCTCCTTTGTACATAATCCAATCGAAAATGCTGTAGCACTTCCTGCAGCAATACTGTAGCGGAAGGATTCTTTCATATCCTGCGTCTCCTCATATTTAGCAAGAAAGCCCGCTACCATACTATCGCCTGCACCAACAGAGCTTTTCATTTCCCCTTTTGGTACTGTACTAATTAGTTCTTCATGTTGGCTAATTAATATTGCGCCTTCTCCAGCTAAGGAAACAATTACATTTTGTGCACCCATTTCTAATAATTTTTTCCCATATGGAATTGCATCTTGTGCATTTGTAATAGTTGTCCCAAACAAATCACCTAACTCATGATGATTGGGCTTTATTAAAAATGGATTATACGGCAAGACTGCTTTTAATAACTCACCTTCTGCATCGACAACAAATGAAACATTGTTTTCATGACAGATTTTCACAAGCTCCTCATATGTTGTTTTTGGCAAGGTTGATGGAACACTTCCTGCTAACACGAGTAAATCATCCGAAGTTAAGGAAGAAATCTTATCCTTTAATTCTTGGAATTTTTCAGCAGAGATAGTTGGTCCACTTGCATTTAATTCTGTTTCCTTATCAGCTTTTAACTTCACATTGATACGTGTATCTTCTTCGACTTTAACGAAATCCGTGTCGATCTTTTCTGCAAGTAATTGACTTTCAATGAAGCTTCCAGTAAAACCACCAACAAAACCTAACGCTTTACTTTGCACTCCCATTCTTTTCAACACTTTAGAAACATTTATTCCTTTTCCACCAGCAAATTTACTTGTTTTTTCTAATCGATTCAGCTCTCCTAAATGCACTTCTGGTACTTCGATAATATAATCGACAGAAGGATTTAAGGTAAGTGTATAAATCATTCTTTCACAACCTTTATACTAGTTTTCCTTGAATATAAATCATTTACTTCCTCATCAAGGGAGTTTGTAATAATTGAAGCATCATGCAAATCAGCTATTTTAGAAAAATAGACTTCCGAAAACTTACTGTCATCTGCGAGAAAGAATGCTTCTCTTGATAATGCTAGTGCCTTGCTTTTCACCATTGCTTCCTCTTGGTCAGGTGTAGTATACCCATATTCAGGATGAATACCATTAACACCCATGAAGCACTTGTCAAAACGGTAGTTATCAAGACTAAGTATGGCGCCACGCCCTACCAATGCGTTTGTCTTTTCTTTTACATATCCCCCTGTTAGGAAGGTTTGAATGCGAGCTTCTAGCAAGCTGGGCAAATGCATAAGACCATTCGTCACAACTACAATATCGCGATTTTTTAATAATGGTAGCATTTCTGTAATTGTCGAACCTGCATCCAAATAAATACTATCGCCATCCTCTACTAGATTTGCTGCAAAAGCTGCAATCATTTTCTTCTCTTGAAGGTTTTTGAACGCTTTTTCACTCATGCTTGGCTCCTTTATTTTGCCTTGGAGCCTTGCAGCACCACCATGAACTCTTTTCAAGAAACCTTCTTGCTCTAATTGAGTTAAATCACGTCTAATTGTTGACTCAGATGTATTCGTAATATCTATTAACTCTTGTATTTTCACAACACTATGCTGTTTAAGTAATTGTAAAATAAGTTCATGCCTTTCTGGTGTTAACAAAATTATCACACTCCCTTATCTAGGGTTGCCTTTCATCTAACATCATCATAATGTAAACGATTTCGTTTTTCAAGCATTTTCTTTCAAAAACAATCAAATATTATCATATTTTGACGTTTTGTGAACGTTTTTAGTATAATCCGAATTTTCTTTTTTTAGAATTCCTTTATAATTACCTGTATATTACCCGAAACTAGTAAATATATTTAACAATTATTGATTGTTTATGGTATCCTTTGTTCTGGTACTTTAAAAATATATTATTGATGAAAAGGAATGAATGTATGAAGAAAATCCCTTATTTCTATTTAGAATTTGTTAAAATTCTATTTTCAGCAGTACTCTTATTTGCGATATTTGGAACGGTTAATGATATTATCATAAAGCTTATTACCGGCTATTCTTTTCCTAATGTTCAATTTTTAGAGAACAAGCAGTCGCTTACAGGATTGTTTATCTTACAATACATCGGATTTGCGCTTATTTATTTTGTTATTTATCAAAATAGCCTATCCCATATCAGTTTTAATAAAGCGCAAAATCGAAAAAAGCTTCCACCTATATGGTCTAAATATTTAGTGATTTTCGGAACGGCCTTTATCCTATTATTTTATATCGTACTTCTCCTATCCTAAATTATTTTAATAGAAAGTAATTGCGTAAAAATGGATTGTATGATACCATCAAATCAATATATAGTTGATGTGTATTAAAAACCCACTATATATAGTTATTGAAACAATTCTCAATATCCAATGTCTCTATTTTTCGCTTCTTAGAAGCGACTTTTTTTTGAGAGACTTTTACGTTTGTCATAGCCAATGGCTTAACATAAATGGTTACGAAAAAATTTAATATGCCACAAGTTTTGGTGTCCTTTTACGGACTTAATAGGGAATTCGGTGCAAAGCCGAAGCTGTACCCGCAACTGTATGTGATACGAACTAAGAATGCCACTGAGATATTATTTCTCGGGAAGGTCTTAGTATAGGATTATTCACAAGCCAGGAGACCTGCCATTCACTTGTGTTTCATTTACTCCGGGACTTTGAGATGATGAAACGATGGTATAAACATTCCTTATTTAGCTAGGGAAACTTTTATACTATCGTTTGATCCACTCAAAATGTTGAGTGGTTTTTTTATTGGCTTTTTCTACCCATTGTTGAGAAATACGCGATAATCCTTGCATTTTTAGCATTTCTTACTGCTCCCCATGCAATGAAATATGTAGAAAGTAGCTTTTAAAATTTAATTACCGGGAGGTTCACTATGAAAACATTAGAAAACGACACACTTTTCCTTTTTGATGAACTAGAAAAAGACTATTACCACTTAGATTTCCAACCGCTTAAAAACCGAGCAAAACAATATGTGGAGAATAAGCATGCAATAAAAGAAGAAGAATTTATTCATCAACTCATTCTCGAAGCTTTAAGCTATTTGGATGAAAATTCCCCAGATTGGTCCTATGTAGCAGCTCGTTTACTTTTAAATGACCTATATAGACAAGGGAAGGAAAATCGCCATTCTACCAATCAAAACGCATACACGAATTTTTACAATTTAATAGATACATTAACAAAAAAGGGAATCTATCATCCATCTATCCTTGATACATATACAAAAGAGGATATCACAGAGCTTGAAAGGGTTATTCAACAGAAAAACGATTATTTATTTACGTACATCGGACTACGAATGCTCTCTGATCGCTATCTAGCTCGTGATCACCAAAAACGCGTTTTCGAATTACCACAAGAGCGCTTTATGATTATTAGTATGCACTTAATGAAAAATGAACCAAAAGCATGCCGTTTAACACTTGTTAAGGAAGCATATTGGGCCCTAAGCAATCTATATATGACTGTAGCTACTCCTACCCTGTCTAACGCTGGAAAAAACTGGGGTCAATTATCAAGCTGCTTTATCGATACAATTGATGACTCTTTACAATCTATCTATGATAGCAATACAGATATCGCAAATTTATCTAAGAACGGTGGAGGGATTGGTGTTTATCTTGGAAAAATTAGAAGTCGTGGCAGTGCCATAAAAGGATTTAAAGGCGCATCATCTGGTGTTATTCCATGGATGAAGCAGCTAAACAATACAGCTGTCAGTGTAGATCAGCTCGGTCAACGAAAAGGTGCCATAAGTGTCTATCTTGATGTTTGGCATAAAGATATCTTTTCCTTCCTAGATAGTAAACTAAATAATGGAGATGAACGATACCGTACACATGACCTATTTACAGGAATCTGCATCCCAGATTTATTTATGGAAAAAGTAGAGAACCGGGAAGACTGGTATTTATTTGATCCTCATGAAGTAAGAAGAGTGATGGGATTTAATTTGGAGGATTTCTTTGATGAAGAAATGGGAAAAGGTTCATTCCGCATGAAATATGAGGAATGTGTAAATCATCCTGATTTATCAAAGGAAATAGTACCAGCAATCAATATTATGAAAAGCATTTTAAGAAGTCAGTTAGAAACTGGTACTCCTTTTATGTTTTATCGAGATGAAGTAAATCGCAAAAATCCAAATAGCCATTTAGGAATGGTGTATTGTACAAATCTTTGCACGGAAATTGTTCAGAATCAGAGTCCTACAATATTATCCGAGCAAAAATATGAAGATGGCAGAATAATTATTGAAAAAATCCCAGGAGATTTTGTTGTCTGCAATCTTTCTTCTATTAATCTAGCAAAATCTGTTACTGATAATGTTCTTGAACGATTAATTCCTATTCAAGTACGTATGCTTGACAATGTCATTGATTTAAACACCATTCCTGTTATTCAAGGACAAGTAACAAATCAGAAATATCGTGCCATCGGTCTTGGAACCTTTGGGTGGCATCATTTACTCGCATTAAAGCAAATCAAGTGGGAATCCGATGAAGCAGTATCTTATGCTGACGCTTTATATGAAAAAATAAGCTATTTAACCATTGCAGCAAGCGCTGAATTAGCAAAGGAAAAAGGTGCATATCCTGTATTTCAAGGTTCTGATTGGGAAACAGGAGCCTATTTTACAAAAAGAGGATATAATTCAGCAGAAAGTTCATGTGATTGGGGCGCATTAAAAAAGACTGTCCACAATAACGGATTACGCAACGGATATTTATTAGCAGTAGCCCCAAACGCATCAACTGCTTTAATCGCTGGAAGCACACCTAGCATTGACCCAATATTCAAAAAACTATATTCAGAAGAGAAAAAAGATTATAAAATTCCTGTTACAGCACCAGATTTAAATAAGGATACAACATGGTTTTATAAATCTGCTTATTTAATCGATCAACATTGGAGTATTAAACAAACAGCTAAGCGCCAAAAACATATTGATCAGGGAATTTCATTTAATTTATATGTCCAAAACACCATTAAAGCAAAAGAGTTGCTAGATTTACATGTAGCAGCCTGGAAAAACGGTTTAAAAACAACCTATTATTTAAGATCCACTTCCTCAGAAGTGGAAGATTGCGATTCTTGCTCTAGCTGATTTTTCTGTATGATAAGGAGGAATATAAAATGGAAGAAGTCGTTAAAAAAAGACCAATTATGAATAAACAAGCACCAAATAAATCAACTGCAATTATTAATGGAGAATGCTCCAATATATTAAATTGGGACGATGTACGCTATCAATGGGCATTCCCAAAATACAAAAAAATGCTCGCAAATTTTTGGACCCCTTTTGAAATTAATATGAGCCAAGATATGAAACAATTCCCTGAATTATCCGACGATGAACAGGATGCATTTTTAAAGATTATCGGCTTATTAGCTTTATTAGACAGCATTCAAACAGACTATGCAGGGAAAGTAGCAGATTATTTAACGGATTCAAGTCTTTCTGCTTTAATGATTATTTTGGCACAACAGGAAGTTATTCATAATCATTCTTATTCGTATGTCTTATCTAGTTTGGTTCCAATGGAAAAGCAAGAGGAAGTGTTTGAATTTTGGCGAACAGAGCCTATCCTTGAAAAAAGAAATGAGTTTGTAACAAATGGATATGCTTTTTTCGCAGAAAATCCTACTCCTAATAACCTATTAAAATCGATTGTATATGACGTTGTTTTAGAAGGTTTGTTTTTCTATTCCGGATTTGCTTTTTTCTACCACCTAGCCAGAAATCAAAAGATGGTAGCAACTAGTACGATGATCAACTATATTAATCGCGATGAACAAATTCATGTTGATTTATTTGTAAAGATTTTTAGAGAGGTCCTACACCAATACCCTGAATATAACAACAAAGAACTCGCTATTTTCGTGGAGGATACGATGAAGGAAGCTGCCCAGTTAGAAATAGAATGGGCAAGATATATTATCGGCAATAAAATCGACGGAATTCTACTGCAAGATGTGGAAGATTATATTAAATTTTATGCGAACGTAAGAGCAAATCAGCTTGGATTCAATCGCCCATTTGACGGGTATCGCAAAAACCCATTGCGCTGGATAAAGGCTTATGAGGAAGTAGATTTAGGGAAATCAGATTTCTTCGAACAAAAATCACGTCAGTATGTAAAAGTAAACCATGTAGATAACGGATTTGACGAATTATAATCAAACTTAAAGAGGCTGGGACATAAGTATTCCAGCCACAAACAAACCCGAACAACCATACGATAATTGAACTGCCCCCCGTCAAGTAGACAGCGGAAATAAATAAAATATTCTAAGCGGCTTTAGCCCTGTATTCTAAGGGGCTAAGGCCGTTTAGTCTTTTTTGTAATCGTTCATGATTATAAAATCGTATGTACTCTTCAATGTCTTGCTTCAACTCTTCAAAAGTACTGTACTTGTTCAGATAATACTTTTCACTTTTCAATGTTCCCCAAAAAGCCTCCATCGGTCCATTATCGATACACCTTCCTACCCTTGACATACTTTGGACCATTTCTGCTTTATCAATTTTCCTTTTAAAAGCTCGGGAGGTGTATTGAAATCCTCGATCACTATGGAAGAGGGGTTTTGCTCCTGGGTTAACTTCTAACGCTAAATCGAATGTTTTAAATACCAGCGGATTATTATTAAAATTGCCTAACATATAGCTTACAATGGAGCCATCGTACAAATCTAAAATCGCACTCAAATAAGCCTTTTGTGAGGCTCCATACTTCATTTCAGTCACATCTGTTAGCCATTTTTCATTTGGCTCATCTGCGTTGAATTCTCTGTTCAAAATGTTCTCAACCATATGTTGTGGTGTGCTTGGCTTATACTTTTTACCTTTACGTCGAATTACCGAGTGAATTCCAGCGATTCCCATCAATCGGTATACACGTTTATGATTTATAGGCTTTGATAAGGTACGGTTTAGGTTCATCGTAATGCGGCGATATCCATATATACCGTCCACCTTCGCATAAAGATTCTTTATCTCCTCTAGAATTTGCTCATTCAACTTTTCATTCTCGGAAGGGGTACGATTAAGCCATTTATAATAGGAAGAACGTTGAATTTTCCCAATTTCGCATAATAGCACAATGGAGAATTTCTCTTTCTCATGAAGTTCCTGAATGACTACATATTTATCGGTCAATCGAATTTGGCTTAAGGACGTTTCTTTAAACGCCTCCTTTCGAGTTCCTCCAACTTTTTTAAGAATGCATTCTCAGCCCGAAGGCGCTCATTCTCTCTCTCCAACCGTTTCATTTCACGCTGGATCTTCTCTTCTGGAGTTAACTCTGGTTCTGACTTACGTTGGCCTCTCTTATCTATTAGACCTTCTTCTCCGTGTTCCTCATACTTTCTCACCCATTGATAAACCTGTTGATAGGAAACATTGAACTGTGTCGATGTCTGTTGATAATTTTTGCCGTTCTGTAAGCTGTACATAACGATTTCCAAACGCTCTTCTTGTGTGGTAGACCGACCTTTAATCATAGAGTTGTTCATCCTTTTCGTCTCTTTTAATTCTCTATGATCATTATACTTCTTTATCCAATCTTTCAACACCGAACGACTGGATATTTCATATTTATGTGTAATCTCAATCAGAGAATAGCCCCCTGAAAGATAATCAAGTACTGCAGCAGTTTTTACCTCTTTGGTATACCGTTTCCATCCACTAGAAGCTTGAAGTCCAGACGTTCCATAGGTCTGAAATAGATAAAGCCAATCGTGTAGAGCTCTTGTTGAAATGCCATATTGTTGACAGAAGTCTGAAATTGAAGTTTGTCTGTCCACATAAGCCATAATTATTTCAAATTTCTCTTGCGCTGAATATGCATTTTTCGCCATGAAAAAGCCCCCAATAAAGTTAAACAGATTTTTTACTATTTCATCTGTCTACTTTATTGGGAGCATATCAAATTCCATATGATTGTTCGGGTTTGTTTCGGTTATAAAAGGCTGTTTCAGTAAAGATGGTGTTATTATCCGCAGCCTAAAATACACTTCGCTTTCCATGGGGCGAGCGCCGAGCCGCTTCGTCACTTAAGTTCCTGCAGGGTCTCGGACTTTCTCGCGGCTCCCATAGGAGTCTACATGTATTCAGCCTGCTCCGTCTTTCCAATTAATTAATTAATTTTTTCTATTTCCATAATAGTTTATAGAAAAACAATCTTTAAAAACGAATTAGTTTTTACACTGACTATATTTAAAATCATAAATAACTAGCATGAAAAAGTAGCCTTTATTTAAGAGCTAAATTAAGGATGGTTCGTCTTTACAGGTTGGCTATTTAGTTTTGTCCCAGCCTCTTTTAATATTTATTTATTCTCTTTCTTTTATTATTCGGATAATACTAATATTATAAATTAGTATTAGATAAATCTCTTTTAGTTCCCTGCTGTTTTTTTTCGAAATAATCATCTTTTGTCATACAATAATAGACGCTCGTAATGATCTGATTATTAAAAAGCTTATAACGATCTTTTTTCTGAAACTTATACCGAAAACCACATTTTTCATTTACTCGTTTCGACTTTGCATTAAAATCAAAATGTCCACACCAGATTAAATCCAATTGCAATTGCTCAAACCCAAATACTAAAAGATGATTAACTGCCTCTGGCACAATCCCTCGACCCCAATAAGCTGGATTTAGAGCAAAGCCAACTTCACGCTGGGATAGATGAGAAAGCTTAACATCTGGAGTGCGCTTATGAAAACCGATACTGCCAATCACTTTGTTTTCCTCTTTCCATACGATGGCATAAGAATTATTATTTTGTAAAAAATAGCGGATTACTTCTTTACTTTCTTGTTCGCTTTTATGTGGTGGCCAACCTGCAAATGGACCAACGTCTTCCCTTTTTGCATATTCATATAAATCTTTATAATCCGATTCCTCCCACCTTCTTAGCAGCAGTCTTTCTGTCTCCAACATGTCCATCGAAAATTCACCACCAGTTAATGTTAAAATCTTCTCATGAATATTTTATCGTAAAGCTAATCTTTCGTAGATATCTTGTAAAGTGCGACACCCTAATTGTTGTGCCCTTTCTAAATAATGACACCATAGAATAGCTGTTAATTTAGCATCACCTAAAGCATGATGACGATCGATTACTGGAATATCACTAAATTCACACCAGTCCTCCAATGTAAATATCCTTATGTTTGGTTCAACAATTTTAAATAAAAAGGCAGTATCTACGATTCGATGCTTAAATGGAGTTTTGAAACTTTTCCAGCATGCAGATTGCATAAAGCTTTTCTCATGGGAGGAGTGATGGGCAACAAGGGTATCCTCGTCAATGAATTCAAAAAATTGCACAAGTGCATCGGATAAGGACGGGGCATCCTGTAAATCTTTTGTTTGAATTCCTGTTAAACGACTAATTTCCTCTGGTATTTCAACTCCAGCATTCACTAATGAATAAAATTGGTCCTCTAAGATTTGACACCCCTGCACCTTAACTGCACCAATTGAAATTATTTGATCTCCTTTATCAGGTAAGAACCCCGTTGTTTCTATGTCAAAAACAACAGCTTTTAAATTATTTAATGGCAATCTAGAAGCAACTTCAACTTTTAGATCTTTTTGAAGCTGGCGCATAAAAGCGATTTGCTGTGAATTACTTCCACTCGAGGTAGCGTGCAATACACTCGAATTGACTTTTCCGTATAAATCTCTCATGTATTGAAGAAATGATTCTACTCCCATGTTAACACCCTTTTTCAATTATCCTTTGCACTTGTTGATATAATTTGATACCATTGCGCATCAATGCTTTTATTTCTTGCCTTTGTTCTTTCGTTAACTGTTTGATATTCAAGTAGTGAACATCTTCATATGTTTTTGCTTCCTTAAATAAAATGATCCGATAATCTAATATTCTATTAAAAGAATATTCATATATTTTTAACCATTCGTCATATTTCTTCATCTCTCGCAAAGTCTGCATTCGTTCTACTGTGGCTGTTTGTTGGATTCTTTCTTTAATAGAAAGGAGTCGAATCGAATTTACATATGGTAAATACATGGTATGCTTTAAATGAATCGAGCCTCTATGGCTTCCAGATCTTTCAACAAAAAATTGGCCAAATATTCCGACCCCTTTTTTTATCCGCATCACATTATTCATAAATCTTTTTAAGAGCGTTGGATGCATGACACAATACTGATGGATATAGTTTCTTAATTCCTGTACATATTCTTGGTCTCCAAAAATTTTTCTGCTATCATAAAAAATTTGCAAAAATCTAATCGATTCCCAGTTTTCTTTTATCAACCATTGATGTAATTGTTGTTTCCACTCTTCTAAAGATTTGCACCATATTGAATTACTGCTCATGACATTTCCTTCACAGTATGGATATCCTATATCATCTAAGGCATCACTTATACATTTTCCGAGATTCATAAAATATTGGTTGCACGTTACGTCTGTTTTTTCATAAATAATCCCATGATCCTGATCACTTAAAATCCCCTGTTCCTTTCTGCCAGCACTTCCCGTTACAAACCATACAAAAGAACACGGAGGCTTTCCATATGTTTTAGTATATTCAGAGAGGATATATTGAAATAAACGTTTAAATATTCCATCATGAAAATTGTTTAATTCCACGCTATTATACGTATTTGTTTTTAAAAAAAGTTCCTTTTCCATTTTTAGCTCATTTAATCCTATATTTTCAGAGCACATCCATGCACTTCCTTCGGTAAAAGTAAGTAATAGTATATTTACATTCTATTTATGTTTTTATTTATATCTATCATATCATGTTCTCTTTATAATTGTCTCTTTTCCATCATCTCTCACAGATGGTTAGTTAAACCAATTGCCCTTTTACGCACAGTTGATTTGCTATCGGTCTTTCTCGATTTCTCCTAAACAAGAGGTGAGAGTTTTTTATGGTTTAAGAGTGGGATAAAATGTCTTCCGATTCCCACAAACTTAGCTCCTTTGCTTTCCATTTAACCGATTGGTAATGACAGCAGTCTCTTCTCATCTGTCATGCAAATCACCTTAACCTTTATATGTATTGCTGCGAACCATTTTTACACGAAGACCATGCAACTTTTCAAAAAAACCTTCCCTATAAACCATTGAAAAAAGATAAAAGTCCCACTTTTCAGCGAGACTCCTATCCTAATAGATTCAGTAGCATATTCCTTAATAAGGGCTACTAACCGTTATTTATAGGCTTTTTGTTTCTTCTTTCGATAAGAAAGCTTCAGGGTAACCATATGAACCATGTTCACTGATATCTAACCCCATGATTTCTTCCTCTTCTGTTACGCGTAGACCGCTGACTTTCTTGATAACAAATAGGATGACATAGCTTACTGCAAAAGCAAAAAGTCCAGATGTTATTACACCAAGTGCTTGAACACCTAATTGTCCAAATCCTCCACCGTAGAAGAGACCAGCTTTACCTACACCAGTATACTCAGCTAATTCTGCTGTTGCAAATAAACCATTTGATAACGTACCCCAAATCCCTGCTGCTCCGTGTACGGATAACGCAAAGATTGGATCGTCAATTTTTCTACTTTCAAAGAAACGAACACTGTAAAATACAAGTACTCCAGCTATTAGACCAATAACAACTGCTGCCCATGGTTCAACGAATGCACAAGATGCTGTAATGGCAACTAGACCCGCTAATGCACCATTTAGCATTGTTGTAATATCAGATTTTCCTAATACAATCCAAGAAATTAGTAATGCTGCAACTGCACCAGCTGCTGCTGCTAAGTTTGTGTTTAAAGCAACATATCCGAAGAAACCATCTGCAACGGAAACCGTGCTACCAGCGTTAAATCCAAACCAGCCTACCCAAAGAATCAATACGCTAAGCGCTGTATAAACTTGGTTATGCCCGAATATTGGGTTAGATGAACCATCTGCATTATATTTACCAATACGTGGTTTTAATAGCAATGTTGCAGCAAGTGCCGCCGCCGCACCCGTTAAGTGTACAACAGTTGATCCAGCAAAGTCTTGTTTGCCATGCTCTGCTAACCAGCCGCCGCCCCAAATCCAATGTGCAATGATTGGATAAACCAAAACGCCGAATAATACAGAGAAAATTAGATATACAGATAGTTTCGCACGCTCTGCAAATCCACCAAGAGCAATCGTTAAGGAAATTCCTGCAAATGCTAGTTGAAAGACAAAGAATACAGTTGTTTGTAACCCAGCATCTTCAACTTGCCCTCCACCATAGAAAAAGTCGCTCATACCTACAAAGAAATTTGCATTATCTCCAAAAATGAATCCGTACCCTACAGCCCAGAAAACTAATGATGCGATACCAAATGTAAAAATTGTTTTCCCCGCGATATGTCCAGCATTTTTCATTCTTGTGGAACCTGCTTCTAATAATATGAATCCACCAAGCATTAAAATAACTAAAATTGCAGCAACCATCGTCCACAAGCTGTTCATCAAAAACTCTAAATTTTCCATTAAGATTCCTTCCCCCTTTATGTATATAAACTTACCATCGAGTGTCACATAATCTAACACTCTAATAACTTTATTTTACCTATATTAAATTTTCTGTCAATAAGATTTTGAAAATTAATTTTCTCAAAAATTAAAATATTATAACTAATTTCATTTTATTCTTACAATTTTGATTTTCCGCAATAATTTTATGTGTTTTTTATTGATATTAAGTAAGCGTTGTCATTGCGTTGAGTTAAAACAAGAAACTATAAATCCTAATATTTTCAAGTAATTATCTTCATCCTCTATAAATGTAAAAAAAGCTGACACGAAGTCAGCTTTTCATTATTTTATTAGCAAATAAAAGTTGCACCAACGATAATTAACAAGATAAACAATACAACGATTAGCGCGAATCCACCGCCGTAACCACCACCAGCTCCAGCACCAGCACCATATCCGCATCCATAACCATATCCACCATAACCGTACATATATACATCTCCCTTTCTCATTTTTGTAGTATATTAACCAGGTCTTTTTCTGGTTAACGAGGAAGAGCCTCTATATTTTTTCTTAACTAGCTCCTCTTACAAAATTATTGTATGCAAGGATAATATATTTGGGTTGGGTGAATGTCTATTTTTTGCAAAAAACCTAAATTTGCAAGAAAGTATTCACATAGAACGATTACTCTTGACCAAGAACCACTTTTTTTAGTCGCTTTGTTTGCTCATATGGATTTTCTGCCATACTAATTTCAGAGATTATTGCTACTCCATCTGCTCCTGCTTTGATTATAGGAAATGCATTATCAATAGTAATCCCGCCAATTCCTACTATTGGTATAGTAAGATTTTGTTCTTTAACTTTTTCGATAAGGGATATTCCTTGAACTGACTTCGCATCTTTTTTTGTGCTTGTTGGATAGATGGGACCAATGCCGATATAATCAGCTCCTGCCTCCATTGCCAGTTTTATTTCCTGTATAGAATGAGCAGATACACCTAATACTTTATTACCGATCCATTCTCGAACCTTTATTGCTTTCTCATCCTCTTGGCCAATATGCACACCATCTGCATCCAATGCTATCGCTAGTTCAATATCGTCATTCACTATAAATGGAACATTGTAATGGTTACATAACTTCTGCATCCTTTTTGCAAGTTGAAACTTTGCTTTTCCTTCTAATGCACCTTTCCCTTTTTCTCTAAATTGGAACACTGAAATGCCGCCTTTTAATGCTTCTTCTAGAACATAATCAGGAGCTATGCTACTATTATTGCTTCCCATAATAAAATACAATTTTAGCAATTCTTTTATTCTTTCTCTTGTATAAGTTGTCATAATTCCTCCGAATAGCTTTTTTGCCTATCTTTTACTTTCTTGATAAGCCCAATGATTGGTCGGACCATGTCCGCTTCCTATATGAAGATCCATTTTAATTGCTTGATGAATAAAATTCTTTCCTAATTGAAAGGCATCATTAATGGAATAACCATTAGCAAGAGCTGCTGTTATTGCAGCAGAAAAAGTACATCCTGTTCCATGCGTGTTTTTGGTTGGAATTCTTTCAGCCAACAAACTAGAATAGCTGCTGCCATCATAAAGTAAATCAACAGACTCCTCTTCCTCTCCATGCCCCCCTTTAATAATGACAAAGGAAGCTCCCATCGCAGATAATCTTTTAGCTGCTTCTTTTCTTTCCTCCATATTTTGAATATTCATCCCAGTTAATTCCTCGGCTTCTGGTATATTCGGTGTCAACACGGTGGCTAGTGGCAGCAGCTTTTTTTTCATGGATTCTGCTGCTTCTTTTTGAAGTAAATTAGCACCACCTTTAGCAATCATCACCGGATCTACCACCAAATTGCCCCACTTGTATTGCTTTATTTTATCAGCGACTAATTCAATAATTTCACTATTGAACAGCATACCTGTTTTTAAAGCATCTGGCTTTAAATCAACGGCAATGCATTCTAATTGTTTCTCAATTGCCTCAAGTGACATTGGATATACTCCATCTACACCTAGTGTATTTTGTGCTGTTACAGCTGTAATGGCGCTCATCCCATACACTTTAAGCTCTTGAAAAGTTTTTAAATCCGCCTGAATTCCAGCTCCGCCTCCACTATCTGATCCTGCGATTGTTAATGCTTTTGCTGTAGTCATTGAAGTGCCCCCTTCTCTATTTCCACTTTCATCCATTTCTTTATATCTGCTTCGTTAATTTTTGCTAATCGATTTAATAATTCAATTTGAAAACTTCCTGGGCCTTCCTCTTTCGTTTTTTCAAAGGCAAGTTCAGCAGCAATCCCATATGTAACTAATGCAGCTGTAGAAGCGAGTAATATATCATCTTCAACAGCAATAAAAGCTCCAAGAATGGCTGAAAGTAAGCAGCCAGTTCCTGTAACTTTTGTCAACATCTCATGACCGTTACGAATGAGAGTGAGTTTCCCGTTAGCTAAAGCGACATCTTGTTCACCCGTAATGACAACTGGTACTTGTAAAAGTTGGGACGCTTCTATTGCAATTCCGCGATTATTATGTACATTTACAGAGTCTACACCTCTCACCTCCGCTTTTATCCCAGCAACATTAGCTATCTCCGCTGCATTGCCTCGAAGTAATGTAATTTCTACTTCCTTCATAATACGATGGACAGATTCTGTGCGATAGCTAGTTGCACCTGCTCCAACTGGATCTAGAATAACAGGTGTATTGGCGACATTTGCAGCCTTTCCAGCAATAATCATACTCTCCACATTTTCAGCAGTTAATGTACCGATATTAAGAACGAGTGCATCTGCTATTGTTGCCATATCTGCAACCTCTTCCTTTGCATATGCCATTACTGGAGAAGCACCTAATGCTAATAACCCATTTGCTGTAAAATTTGTAACTACTACATTCGTAATATTATGAATAAGTGGTACTCTTTTTCTTAATTTTGTTATTACATTTGGAATCATTTCATAGGTTTCATTCATCTATTGACTCATTTCCTTTCTGTAATCCTTTATTATCAGTTTTATTTACTTCCATCCTATTATCACTATGTAAACTTATTCATAGTAAAAAAGCCATAACTGACTGTAATGTTAAGCACGCGATAAATACAGGAAGCTATGTGCTAATTTCAGCAATTATGACAAAAATAAAAACACTACGCCTAAGCAAAGTGTTCTTCTATTCCATACACCTCCCTACGCTGGCATTATCCAACAGGTTCATTCGGTCAACGGCAGAATAGCCATACTCTCAGCCTGTTTCAAACAAGCTCCCGATATATATTCAATTGATTTCATTTAAATTTTAGCGAAAAAATTCAAATAATGCAAGAATTGTAGGCTAATAGCCTAAAGCATATAAATAATCTTCCTCAGGTGCTGCCATTTTTTTAGCTTCCTCCACTTTAATCACTGGAATCACTTGACCTTCATATTCCTTCTTATCCAATATTCCTGTTAATGAAAACCATTGATCGCTTTGTAAATCACTAACGTCTCCTTCTATCATATAACCATATATTCCAAGGTCAGCAATGCAATGTGTCATTACGTATCTTGCAATGACTGCCTCGTTATCCGTAAATGATTCCTCTCGATGAATAAAGCCGGTAATCGTGATTTCTTTTCCATTCATATTGTCCAAATTGCTGTTAATCATATCCATCGTTTGCAGATAATTATCATCCTCTATTGTAATCATAGTTTCCTCATTAGTAACGGATGAAATAGCTTGACTTGCAGAAGACGTTTGTCCGTGTTCGTATTGAACATTTGGAAGAATACTTTTGTTAATCGACATATCTTGTAAGGTGAAAAACAAAAATAACGGACTAAAAAATAAGAAATATGACAGGGCTAGATTCATTAATGAAGCATTTTCATCGCACACATCACAGTCACAATCTGCTCCCTTTAAATTGCTGTTTAGCAAGCGGAAAAAACCAAGGAAAAATAACAAGATCATAGTGATATATAAAAATGGAACCATATTAGGGGCAACAAGTCGCGACACATCCCCTGTTACCAATAATTTAAAAATAAGGAGACTGAAGCCAATCAGCACAATCCCTTGCAACTCATTTGCCAATTGCCATGTTGGACTCCATTTGATTTTCACCGATTTTCCTCCTTGTATTGAATAATCTAGAATAAAGTGAACCTTCCATCACTAGGGGTTTTCCATGGTTAGTTGAACCAATCGGACCTTTTCAGACAGCGGACCCACCTATCTTCCTCGAATTCTCCAAAGCTTGAGGTAAGAGTCTTGCTGAAGTTTATGAGGGTGATAAAAAGAACCCCGATAATAAAGATAGGACATAAACGACAATCGTCACAATCAATATAAACAATAGGACAAACTTAATTCGAAAGGAAGCCATCATAACGAATGTATTTTTAAAATCGAGAATGGGTCCAAACACTAAAAAGCCAATGATTGCTTCAGGGCTAAACATACTAGAAAAGGAAGCTGCCACAAAAGCATCTGCTTCGGAACATAAGGATAATACATAGGCTAGTCCCATCATAACAGCCGTGCCTTCAATCGACGATTCTCCTGTCTGCATGAAATAGCTATCCTTTAAATAGACTTGAGCAACACTTGCAAATACCGCTCCGATAATAAAGTATTTACCAATTGTAAAGAATTCATGGCAAGTATGGTGTAGAATTCCTTTCCATTTCGACTCTCCTTTATTCACATTAACAGGAACCGATGCCATTAAATCCTCTCGGTGCGTTTTTAATACCTTTTGTTTAGAAAAAAGCATATAAATAATAATACTTACTATGATGCTTGCCAAAACACAAATAATAAAACGCCCATATGCAATGGATATATTATTTTGGAAAGCATAGTACGTACTTCCAAAAACAATAAAGTTTAGAATCGGCGCACCCATTAATAAAACCACACCAATATGAACAGGCATTCCTTTTTGAATAAGCCTGCGAACAACTGGGATAATAGCACATTCACATACAGGTGTAATTAATGCAGCAATCAATGCTACTATAATTGCTACAAATGGATTTTTAGGCATAATTCTTGTAATCGTTTCTTCCGAAATATATAGGTTGATGATAGATGAAGCAATTGCTCCTAACAATAAAAACGGTAAAGCCTCAAGAAAAATGCCTAAAAATAATACAAAAATAGTTTTTATCTGATCTGGCATCTCAAAATTGAATTTATCTGCAACATATATATCCCCGAAAAAAAACAAATACATTAAAGCCATAAACAAGCCAAATATAAAGAGATCCTTTAAACGTGTTGGGATGGACATAGCATACTCCTTTTCTTACATCGGTCTACTATTACTTAATACATGTCTATGCTTGTCCTATTCAAACTATACATAAAAAGCATAAAAAGAGTGTAGTCTTATGTTTGGTTCCATAAGATACACTCAATAGAATTAAATGCTAACTTCTTTTGGCAATTTTTCTCCAATTAATATAATTTCTCCTTTTCTATTTGGAAGATATTCAGTTACTTTTTGCCATTCTAACAATCCAGATGCATATTGAAAGTGATACCATAATTGATCGTCACTATTTTTAATAGTGCCTTTAGCTCGAAGTAGATTATCCTGATTATTTTTTAAAAAATCTCTTAATTCCCTTTTTGTCATGGCAGTCGTTTGCCCTAATTTCAGCGCTTTAATATGATGGTGATGATGGTGGTGGTTAGTTGAAACGGAAAGCTCTTTTTTGTTGCTATATTGTTGCTGTTTTTCTAAATACTCTGTTACGCCATTCCCATATTTACTATATATCAATGGGGCATCAGCGTTTATTTTTCTAATTCTTTTTTCCACTTTTTCTACAGACTGCTTACTTGAGAGTTGATCTATTTTATTTAATACAAGCAATGTTCCATTTTCAATTTGTTCTTTCTGCAATTGTCTCACTTCTTTACTACTCGAAAAAACGCTCGTATATTCTGTAAAATGCAAACTATCAATCAAGCAAATACTTTCAGCAATATGAAATACTTCTTTATACACCTTTTCATTAAACGTCTCCATTATTTCAGAAGGGTTTGCTACTCCTGTTCCTTCTAATAAAACGACTTCAATATTTTCCTTATGTAGCGTCTCTGCTAAATCATCTAGGGTAGTTCTTAAATCTTCTTTAATCGAGCAGCATACACACCCATTCAAAAGTTCATAGAGAGATTCATCTTTAAAAAGATGCTTTTCTATATTCGTTTCACCCAGTTCATTCAGGATAATAGCATACTTCTTATTTTTCCCCTTAAAATACTCCATACATTTTAAGAGAGTTGTTGTTTTCCCACTGCCAAGAAATCCATTTATTAAATAAACGTTAATTTTTTTCATAAAATAACCTCCTGCTTTTAAAGTGAAACTAACCATCAGTGAGGTTTCCTTTCTACCCCACTGATGCTTAGTTGAACCAATCAGACCTATACGGACAGTTGATCTTCCGCCTAACTTCCTCGCAATCTCCAAAGCTCAAAGTTAGAGTCTTACTGAAGTTTAAGAGTGGGATAATGCTATCGCTACTTTATGCAAGTGGATATTTTATTATGACTGATTAATAGGTAAATTGATGAAGATTCCTTTTAAGCTGATCGGCCATTTGTGATAAATTCTTTGCCGAACTAGAAATTCCTTCCATTGCAGCTAATTGTTCTTCGGTTAATGATACGACTTCTTCAGATGAAGCGGAATTGTCATATGCAATTTGCGCTAATTCGCCAGCGGTTATACTTACTTCATTAAGCGTTATAGCCATTTCGTTTGACGTTGATGTAACATTTTGAATATGAGGTGTCATTTCATTCATACTATAAACTATTTCTTGAAACTTTGTATTTGATTCATCGGTTACTTTCAACCCTGTTTGTACAGCCCTAGACACCTCTGCCATTCTATGTACCGTATTTTCAGTCGTTTTTTGAACATCATTAATCAGCTGAGAAATATTACTTGCAAATTCACCGGACTGCACGGCAAGTTTTCGAACTTCATTTGCAACAACTGCAAATCCTTTCCCTTTTTCCCCTGCTCTTGCTGCTTCTATTGCCGCATTTAAGGCTAACAGATTTGTTTGTTCTGAAATTGTCGTAATACTTTCCGTAATTTTCCCAATATGCTTTGATTGTTCAACTAATTCCTTAATCATTTTATTGGATTCCGCTACTGTCTTACTTATCACATACATTTGTTCCAGTGTTGCCTCAATGGCATTTCCACCTGTATGAGCTTTCGTTAATGTTCCAGTGGATAGCTCTGAAACCTTCTTACTATATTCAACGATTTTGTTAGTACCATTTAATACGGATATGATATCATCTGCATTATTATCTATCCCTTTTGTCTGTATTTCTGCCCCACTAGCAACTTGCTGGATGGTATTCGTTACATGTTCTGATGCAATCTTTACTTCATTGGCGCTTGCTGTTAGCTGTTCTGCACTTGCTGCAACATTCTCAGAACTATGCTCGATGTTTCTGATAAGTTTTTGTAAGTTATCCTGCATATATTGAAAAGCAGTCGATAATTCGCCAATTTCATCTTTTGTCTCAATATGAATTGTTTTTGTTAGATCGCCATTGCTTACCGTTGTAGCGTGACCCTTTAATTTTTTTATTGGTTTAATAATAGAGCGAACGATTATGACCATCATTATTCCACCAATTATAAGGGAAACAACTAATATAGCTGTAATCGCATACAAAAGGCCTTTTGTATGATTTGCAATTTCTGATTTTTCCAGTGTCCCAGCTAACTTCCAGCCTGTAAGCTTATTTGTTTGATAGACCATTTTTCTACTAACCTTTGCTACTGTATAATCCAATGTTCCAGATTCTTTTTTGTAAAGGGTTTCATAAAAAGATTCCTTTACAATGTCTCCTTGCTTTTCTTCAGGGTGAACGATGAAACGTTTTTTCTGGTCAAGAAGAATAACATAACCTTCTTTGCCAAATTTTATATCACTTGCTAGTTCCGCTAAATAATCTAGATTCATCGTAACTGCTATAACCCCTGCGTTGTCCGCAATTGTTTTGCCAATTGTAATCACCATTTTTTTGGAAACGGGAGATAAATATGGATCCATAATAACCACTTGTCCCTCTTGATTTACAGCGGATTTATACCAATCTCTTAATCTCGGATCCATCTGATCGTCCAATTCTTCTGTAGACTTCTGAATAAGTTTTCCATCATTTGTTGCAATATAAATGCTCGAAACCTCTGGATGAACTTTAATGTATTGCTCTATAGTGGCCTGTAGACTAGCTGGGTTTTTCTCCATTGCTTCTTTTGTTATCGTTTCTGACAGTGCAGAAACATCATATACTTTTTGTGACATTAAATTGGTTATAGATGTATCTAACACATTTAAATTAGTGCTTGCATTGTTTATAAAATCCTTTTCCATTTGATTATTTGCATATAGAAACGAAAATGCACCAATTAGAATACTTGGGATTAACAGCATTGCTAAAAAGGATAAAACCAGCTTTTTCTTTATTGGTAATCCGATATTTTTTCGAAATTGAAATTTTCTCATACTAACCGCCCTCTCTTTGTATAAGCATACATATAAACAAGAAAAAATAGGTAAATCATCCTTGGTTCCCTTATTTTACAATAGATAGGACACGCTTCCTATGCCATAAGTCATATTTTCTATTTGTTACTCGTTAACAGTTTTTTATTGCACAAATGTCAGGCTTATATTACAGTATAATTAAAATTTTCAAAATAAAGAGCAAGGAGAGATTGATGGAGAAACAGCCGATAAAAGTTGTGATAGGTTCAGGGGAATTTAGAAATAACCCTGGATGGATTCATACCCAAGAAGAAGAACTAAACCTTTTAGACGAATCAACCTGGCAACGTTTTGAAAATTCATCCATTACGGCCATTTTAGCAGAACATGTATGGGAGCACTTAACCTTTGAACAAGGTGTTCAAGCTGCCTCCATTTGCTACCATTACTTAAAGCATTCTGGCTATGTTCGATGTGCAGTTCCAGATGGATTCTTCCCGGACGAGTCGTATCAGCAAATCGTGCAAATTGGTGGGCCAGGACCAAAGGAACATCCAGCAGCGAGCCACCAAATTGTCCATACATATCATACATTACAAAAAATGTTTGAACTAGCAGGCTTTGAGGTTTACTTATTGGAGTATTGTGATGAGGATGGGATATTTCACGAAAATGACTGGAATGGAGAAGCTGGTGTTATTTTCCGGTCTAAGAAGTTTGATCCAAGGAATCAAGGAGAAAAATTAGTATTTCCATCTCTCATAATAGATGCCGTTAAAAGATAAGGGAAATGCCAAAATTCTATGATAAATTCTTTTCTGTCTAACCTATTATTCTAATTACACGAGCAAAAAATAATATATTCATTCCTCACATCTCTCTTTTGTTTAGTTGCTCATTTTTTAGTTATTAGGTATACAGGAATAAGATTTCGTGAAAAAGCGATTATCAAAGACAACCACTATTAAATTAGTGGTTGTCTTTGATAATCGCTTCATAAAATTAAACTTCTTTTAAGCTCTCTATATCTACTTCCGTCTGTTCTTCAATACCACCTACGAGATGAACAATTGCAGTCGCATCATCTTCTTTTATATCATCAATCCACACAGACACTCCATTATACTGTACCTCTATTTCAGCTGGTGATGATAGTATTTGCTTCACTCTGTTTATATCCATAATATCACCTACTTTCTTTGAAAGAACCTTTTTACATTCATATGTAATGAAGAAGATAGCGGTTCCGATTTTAAAATTAAACCCTTTTTCATTATGTGATAGTCGTTGAATTTCTATTCTTTTATTTTTAAATGGAGTTAGTTGATTTTTGAGATGTGCTATTTATAATGATTACTACCATCCATTTTCACAATAACAATAGAACAAGTCCTATCAGGAAGGCTTACTATCTTCTTCTCGATATCCGTCACTTTCACATATGGCAAAAAATGATCCTCATAGCCATCTTGCAAGTAATGGTGAAACAAAAGGATATCTCCCTTATTTCCGAACACATTTTGTATAACCTCTTTATATTCACTTGGGGTAAAATAGCCGAACTGCTCTTGCACTTCGTGAGGATAAGCCTCTTCTCCCCATGTATAATGGGCCCTGAAAAGCTGCTAGCTCTTGATGATTGATAGTAGGCACTTTTTAAACTTTAGAAATTGGATTTGTTTTCATGGCATCTGCCGCTCGCTTTCCATGGGGAGAGCGCCATGGAAAGCGAATTGTATTCAGGCTGCGGGTCATCGCAACAAACTTTACGAAAACAGCCTTAATTTAAAAAAGGCACTAACCTAATAAGGCTAGCACCATACATTTATTTAAAAAGCTCCAATAATCGATTCCAGAAGCCTGTAACTTCTTTTTCCATTTCTTCAACTGTTTCTGGCTCTTCAGATTTAATGCTTTCTGTTTTGAAAACAAATTGTACAGCATGAACATGTTTATTTTCCTTTGAAACAAATGATATCGGCTCAAAATCTGATTTATCAAACTCACTTATCATTTTATCTACTTCTTTTCTCATCTCTTCAGGTAAATTAGTAGTAGAATTTTTCAATTCAGAAGTGCCCTCATGCAATTGATTTACTCCAGTTGCTAATTCACCAGTACCATTGGAAAGCTCATCCATTCCGCTATCAAGTTTCCCATAAGAATTGGATAACTTCTTCACTCCACCAGTATAGCTTTCTAATCCAGAATGAAATGCTTGATAATTAGAAGATAATTGGCTTATTCCTTCTTGCAATTGAACGAATGATTTAACTATATCCGTACTTTCTAACGAAGAAGCGATACCACTTGCCATTGCATCTAAGCTGTTCGCCATTTCTAATAGCACATCACTAACTTGCTTTAATGTGGTATCTACTGCAATAAATGCTTCTTTTACAGCATTATACGTTCCTTTTGCTGTACGAGCTGCTTTATATGTCTCAAGTAATTGATTAAGAACTTTCTGATCTGCATTACTTCTGTATAGCTCCTGAATCTCTTCTTCTGAAATCTCATATTCTGGAATCGATTCGATCGCCTTATTTAAAGCATCATAGCTTTTAGCATAATTTTCTTTTAACGTTACTAATCCTTTCGATGTTTCCTTTAGTCCAGCTGAGATTTGACCAAGTCCTTCTGGAAGTTTATTTAAATCACCAAGACTAATATCTTCTGGATTGTTTTTTAAAGAATGGGAGATTGTTTCTAGTGCTTGCTCGATTTGTTTAGAGGCGCTAACTAAATCACCAGAGGAGCTTGCTAATTTCTGTACTCCATCCTTATAGGCACTAGAACCATTTCGCATACTCTTTACTCCATCATTTAATGCCGTAACTCCGCTTTCTAATTCCCCTACGCCTTGATCCACTTTTGAAATTGCATCCGTTAATGAGTTCATATCTCCCATCATCTCATCAATGTCAGGTGCGTCAATAGCCATAGAGGAAGGAACAGCCGAGATATCAATCCCTTCTAATTCGAATCCTTTTGCATCTGCTTCAATTACCAGCTTTTCTTCTTTTTCTGGCATAACAGTGAATGTCACTTGCTTATTTTTCCCTGCATTGGCAAGCATGCCATTAGGTGCTGTAATATTACTATAAATTTCTTCACTTAGAGGTACGGAAATTTGTAATAAGTAGTTTTGAAAAAAAATCTGGTCTACTTCATCATTTGCAGTTGTTGCAATTTGTATTTGAACATGACCCTCTTTTCCAGCAATCTCTTGTGGAGTCATTTCTTTTCCATCCAGTAAATAGGTGATGGAAATATTCCAAGGTAAATCTGCCTCATTCATATTCCCTTGATAATAAAATTTTCCTTTTATCGCTTCCAATTGTACTTCATTATCATTTTGTTCAATTGGAGATAGATTAGTAAGATTTTTTATATTTGTATACTCACCATAATCAACAACATCTCCAGCCTGTTCTACATCTAAAATATTGACAACATAAATTTCTTGTCTTTGGCCAGTTGCACTTAAGTTTGCATAGACTACTTCATCCTTTGAGGAGATTTCCCCTAATTTGGCACCCTCTCCTTTGCTTTCATTTGTAGCTGCCATCATAACATGTGACGGCATAAACAAAATGAGAGCAACAAAGGCAAGTAGACTTTTTCTCATTCTCCTCATAATCACTTCTCCTTGTAAAAATTTGCTTTCCATGTTGTTTTCCTAATCACTTTATCAAAGATTAATAACATTGCAGGCAGGAAGAATATTACTAGAATAAACGCAAGAAATGCTCCTCTTCCAAGCAACAGTCCAATTGATGATACGATTGGGTTAGAGGATGTTAGCCATAAAATAAACCCGACGCTTGATAAAATCGATGCAGAAATTGCGATGGAAAAGATTTTTTCATCCACTGTTTTCTTTACTGCTTCCCATACTGTCATTTCTGAACGATATTCTTTATATGCGTCTGTTAAAAGAATCGCATAATCTACCGTTGCTGCAAGCTGAATGATGCTAATTAATAAATATCCTACGTAAACCAAGGTTGAGTCTGTAAAATATGGGACTGATAGATTGATCCAAACTGCTGACTGTATCGTTAGAAGCAGTATGATTGGAATGGCTATAGATTTAAATGTAAGTAATAATACAAATGCTACAGTGATAATCGTAAGGAAATTAACTAATTTATTGTCTTCCTGCACTGTATTTTTAATATCATACAATGTCACACTTTCTCCTACTGCATAAACTTCTTTGCCATAGTACTTTTCAGCAGTCTGTTCAACCTTTTCTATTAACTGAAATGCCTCTTCCCCTTCATTCTTTGTTTCTGTTTGCAGAATGATTCTACTAAAATTTTTCGAATAAAATTGTTCCGTAATAGATGTATCTAAATATTCAGGAGGTATCGCAGCACTTACTTTATTTACATATGCCACCACACTAGAAATGAGGTCTGTACGCTCTAACTCTTGTACAAGCTCCTCTTCTTTAGCAATATCTCCCTTTGGTACGAGCAATACAATTGGGGTGCTTTCTCCAAATTGTTCTTTTATTTTACTAACGTCACTTCCCGTTCTAGTTGATTCAGGCTGATCGCCAACGCCATAAGTAAAATCAGTTTGGCTTTGAGCAAGAAAGGCTGGTATGAGAAGAAGAAATACTAGAATTAAACTAATTAACCTTACCTTTAATACCGCATTTCCTACTTTTTTAAAGCTAGGAAGCAATGGTTTATGGGCAGTTTTATCAATCCATTTATGGAAGATAAGTGTGAGTGCAGGTAAGAAGACCATCACACTTATAAAACTCAATACTATCCCTTTAACTAAATTGATTCCTAAATCAGCACCAATTTCAAAATTCATAAAGGATAATGCGATGAATCCAAAAAATGTTGTTGAGGCACTTGCTGCAATGGCTGAAAAAGATTTCTTCATTGCAAGCCCCATTGCTTCTTTTGGATCTGCAACTTTCTTCCGATAATCTGAAAAACTATGAAGCAAGAAAATGGCATAATCAAGGGATACTGCTAACTGCAAAATAGGAGCAACTGATTGTGTTACAAAAGATACTTCCCCAAGGAAGAAGTTTGTTCCCATATTTATTAACACAGAAACACCTATTGCTGTTAAGAAAAACAGTGGTTCTACCCAAGAGGTAGTCGATATTACTAAAATGAGAATAATGATTGGCACTAGCATTGCAGCTGCATACATGGATTCTGTACCAGCCATCTTTTGCTGTGTGGCTGTATTAACTGATTCTCCAGCTAACGCATTTTCTTCTCCAATCAAATCATATATAGCATCTGTAATCGATACTTCTTCACCTGCGCGAATACTAAACAAAAATAGAGCTGTCTCATCCTTATAATAAGTATCAACTTCCTCTTTATTCGCCATTTCAAGAGGAGCTTTTATATCAATGACATCATCTAGCCAGGTAACATCTGATACTCCCTCAATAGCAGAAAGCCTTTCTTTAAATGCCAACGCTTCCTGAATAGTCACATTATTCATCATTACTCTATTAGTTGGAACACTTCCTTCAAACTCTTGTTCCATAATCTCCATGGAGATAGTAGATTTGGCATCCTCAGGCAAATAATCTTTCATATCATAATTGACAGATACAGTGAGGGACGCAATTGCGCATATGATTGTAACAATCATAAATACAATCGCAATGGTCTTTCGATGTTTAATAATTTTTTCTGCAATGTTAATCAGAAGTCACCCTCTCTTGCTATTTTTTCCTATACATCCTATCATTATAGAGACACCGTGTTGGCTAATCAACAAACAGTTTAACAGGATACGTGTTTTAGCCAACATATTCTTAATTACTGTTGGAGAATAACAAAAAATTAAGGAGAGCCATATGACTAATTCCAAATTAGATAGACGAAAAAAATACACAAGGATGGTGTTAAAGGATAGTCTTATTAAGCTTTTAAAAGAAAAACAAATTTCTGCCATTACCGTTAAGGAAATCTGTGAACTAGCGGATATTAATCGTTCTACCTTTTACGCTCATTTTTTAGATCAATATGACCTATTAGAAAAGATTGAAGAAGAAATCATTGAGGATATGGGCGGCTACTTAAATCAAAATAATTATGAGAAAGAAGAGGATGATCTTCAACTTCTTGAACGGATATTAGAATATTTTGTTTCCAATCATGATGTTTGCCAAACACTATTAAACGAAAAAATAGATACCTCCTTTGAAAAGAAAGTAATGGCATTTGCTCATCAATCTTTTATGCAAAAATGGAAAACGATTAACCGCTTTGAAAATGATCTTTCCAAGTATGTAAGCACCTTTACTATTAGTGGTAGTATTCATGTCATAAAAGTCTGGTCAAATAATGGCATGGACAAAACCCCAAAAGAAATGGCTGAAATAATCAATAATCTTATTAAAAATGGACTTTCAGGAGTTTAATGGATGATTTACTCCGAAAGTCCATTGAGTTTTTAGACTGTTTAAGTGCGGCTTGATGAACACCATTTTTCTCCTTGCTCCTCGTTCTTTTGGTTTTCATTCCCTTGATGAACACCATTTACTATCTTGCACCTCGTTCTTTTGGCTTTCATCGCCATAAAAAATAGCATTTTTCAATCTTCCTTTTCATCATTCTCTAGAATTATCCTATCTATTAATCTTCTATCTATTTTCTAATTCTTACAGAAATAGTATATTGTCATCTGCAAAATAGAATAGTGCAACCTCTTAAATTTCGCATTTAATGTTCTTGTAAAATATACACTATAAAATTCCAATATAAAGCAATTCTAATTATAAGATTTTGTAAAAATCAACGATAGAAATAACTGGCATTTTTGCCAGTTTCATTTCACTTCTCTTAAGCCTTTTCCTTGGTGAATTTCTTGAATGCCTTCCTCGCAAACACCGTATGAGCGCCAAGTACATGTTTCGCAAATATTGACAAGATCAGCAGGAATTATATGTTTACGAATTGAGTTTTCTATCTCTTTCCATTGTATTTTCTTATCAACTTTTAAATGTAAATTTTCCAAAATCAATGCATCTCTTTTATAAATATGGATGTCTTGACAGTGATATTTTCCTGAATTAGGGTATTTCTCACATAGATGATCAGGTCCATTTATTAGATGAATAATTGTGTCGGGATTCAATCTTAAAGTGTGGTGTAACCGGGTCATATTTTCGATATAATCAGCCGAATATCCCATCCCCCTATATCCTAATAGACATAGTAAATGATGACCTCGTAATTTATACATAAGCATCTCCCCTTTAAGCATGTTCGGATTATATGTTAACATAATAATCGAATTAGTTAACATATTGATTATATCTGATTTGGGATTCTTATGACATTATTAAGTCAAATGGAGTTTTATTCCAGTATCATATTTTGAAGCATAACGATTAACTTTCAAGAATACTTATATCAATTTCTGGTTAATTTATCCACCATGTTTTTTATTGTATTAATAACTACATCCGGCCTATCGATATAAATGGAATGACCAGAATTAGCGGCTGTAATCAATTCACTGTTGTTATTAAGATTCACTTGTTCCGTAACAAGCTGATTCCATTTTTCTTCTAATAATCTTAGTTCTTCTTCTGGTAACCCCTTAAGAACCCATTATTAATACAATACTCTTTATCTCTAACAATAACCACCAAAGGGATATTAGGAACAGGGTTTAATGTTTTCATCTTCTGAGCATCTAATTTCCAATTATTCATTACCAAATACATTGCTTTATACAAAGAGGGATTAAGTTGAAATTCTATTATTCTTTGTTGAATTTCTAATGGGAATTTCTTTTGATTTTCCGAAAGAGTTGGCTTTACTATTTTCTTTCATTCAGATGGTTCCATTAAGGAATAAACACGATAAGCTTCTAACCAATATTCATCAGAACCTACTTCATCTAATATGGGCAACTCCAAATCGTCTAATTCCTCTAAATCAACAGATGTTGAGTCTACTAAAATTATTCCGGCTACCCTATCTGGAAGAAGTCTTACGAAATGCTGGACACATAAACCACCATAGGAATGTCCTGCTAAAATTACTTTTTCCGTAATTTCAAGTTGAGTAAGTAAATCCACTAATTCATTTACTACCCTTTCTGTATTACGAGTTTCAGCTCCAATATCGCTTTCACCTAGTCCTGGTCTATGAAACATAATTACTTAATTCGTTTTACTTATAGGAAATATTACCTCGCTCCAATCGTAAAAAGAACATCCTAATCCTGTAAGTATCACAATAGGTATACGTTTATTTCCGATATGCAGCGTTTCTATTTTGTTTCCTAATACGTTTACATAGCGGATATTTTCGATTAACACTCGGTTTTCACAGCTTTAATGTCCTTTCATTATTAAATTGATTATCTATTTTCATATGTTACCATTCCAACAGAGTATTTCCTTATTTTTCTATAAAACTGTTTTAAATAATTTTTTGTATTTACTTGGATGCGTAAAATTCAATTACACTTTTAAAAAAAGAAGCTACACGAATATAGCTCTTTTTTCCACTTAAACCGTTCCTCTTTCAATAAAATGAAAAAACATTTCCTTATTGGTAATATCCTTACTAATGGCTTGGTGAAACAAATGTTTCCCCATATCCAACAGTGGAATTTCAATCGAGGAGATTTCCATCATTTTTGCAATTGGTTCATTGTGAAAACCAATGATCGCAAGTTCCTCCGGTATTTTAATCCCCTGTTTTTGGCAGCAGGTTACGATTCCCGCTGCCACTTGATCACTTGTCACGATCAAAGCTGTCGGTGGTGTATCCATATATAGGATCATATCCATAACTTTTTCTGCGTCCTCAAAATAATTACACTGATCGATTATATATTTTTCCTGGAAAGGCAGATTATTTTTTTCAAGGAACTCCTGATATGCTCTAGCCCGTAACTTACTGCTTGGACCTGTTTTTCTCCCAATACAATAGCCAATTTTTTCATGGCCTTTTTGAAATAAAAATTCCAATGTTCTCAAAAAAATCGTATATTGATTAACAAATGTGGAGGAAAATTCTTTTCCATTGACATTTTCGCATAATACAATCGTTCCATACTGCAAATATTCTTCTAAAACAGACCATTCGCACGTTCTCGAACAAATAATAAGAGAATCAATTTGCTTTTGCTTTAGCATTTGCAACGCTTCCAATTCTCTACTTTCCATATAATCTGTCTGAAATAGAACAAGCTTATAATTATTTTCCAACGCTTCTTTAGCTATTCCTTTTAATAGCAATGCAAAATATGGATGATCTGAGAAAGGAAGAACGACACCAATCATTTGCGTTTTCCCTTTACTCAAATGAACTGCATTGATATTTTGTTCATAATTACTTTCACTTATTGCCTCTAAAACAGCCGTCCGCTTTTCTTTACTTACATATGGATGATTATTAAGAACACGAGAAACAGTCGTTACAGATACTCCTGCCATCCTTGCTAAATCTTTAATATTTGTCATGCTTTCACCTTTTCAAAACCAAAATATCATCTTTACCTATACCATAAGCATACAATTACTTCTCTTCCCTGTATATACCAATGAAATAATCTTCAAAGGATTGAATCGGTGTGACGTCCATTGATTGTCCAGAGGCTTTTAAGCAAAAATAAGCTAAAAAATAAATAATAGCACAAAGTATAATTAGACTTAGCATAATTTATTTCCCCTCTTCCTAATATTTTCCTAAAGTGTAATGGATGAAACGCGTACCATGTCAATATGAAATGCTATATGGTATGGTAAAAATATATTAATATATATATGTGACCTTTATTCGTAAGTATGATATTTTTAAAAATTATGTAATTAATAGTTTTGTCATAAAATTAAAAAAAGTGCTACTCTTGATTGGAGTAACACAAATTGTCTTCCATTACTTCACGTATTTGTTGCAGACTGGGATTGTTAATTTAATTTGTAAAATCTTTTTTCTCATTTATGGCATTTTTCTCTAGCGCTACTTCTTTACTCTCTATGTACTGGTAAAGTGTAACTTCCATCAGTGGGGATTTTCTTCATGCCCCTCTAGTTAGTTAAACCATTCGAACCTTTTCGGACAGTTAACCTCCCACCTATCTTCCTCGAATTCTCACTAAGCTTGTAGGTGAGAGACTTACTGAAGTTTAAGATAAGAAAAAAAGAAATGATTATGATTTGCAAGTGTTTATAAAGTTCTTTTTCAAAATTATTTTTATAAAGATGGAAATTTAGTTACTTAAGAGAAATTAAACTTTAACCTAATAATTCCCCTTCTTCTTCTAACATTCTATTAATTTCTCTGCTATCTTTATACAATTATTCTCTGTATCAAAAATTCTAGTTCGAATATCATTTTTTGAAAGCAATACATCATTTCCCTCTTGATCGAAACAGTAAGCAATCGGGATGGAAAAACCACAATTTCTGTAAGACCCATCAGTATGACTTGTGCCAATAACTAATGCTTTTTCCCTAATGGCTATTTTTCTTGCTTCTCCTGTCCATTCTTCATATTGTTCTTCACTAAACATGCCAACACCTATTGGATTAAAAATAATCTCAACCTTTCCACTCTCTAAACCTTCTAATCCTTGAAAAATCTCTCTGCATAGTAAAAAACCGAATGATAATGTGTCATCTCTGATTTTAGATGATTTATATAACATTTCATTCTCTGGAGTTTTAGCTCTATCTAACATTATCTTTCCATAACGATTGGCAATAAATGCTCTATCCTTATTATTCTCATCTTTATAACCAGTGACAATGTATGTATGATTTTTTTTCGCTAAATTACGGACTTCCTCTAAATAATCAGCAGTAAAATAGCCCTCTGGAAATAGAATTAAATCCACTTCAGGAAAACTTTCTAATTCCACTATTAATTGTTGTAAGTTCTTTTCCATTTTTGGCTGGCTAATTAATATTTTCATTTTTTCCTCCTGATAAATTAATTGTATTCTTTTAAATTACTAATTTTTATTGCTTTAAAAACATATTACTTCTGTTCTTTAGTAAAATAAAGAATAATTTGAATATTATTAAAAGGAATGATTTTTGTAATAAATGTAATGAAAAGTTTTATCGCTAGCTTTGTTTGCTATATATTTCTTTACTCTATCATATTTTTAATAAAACATAATGTGAATGAACTTTTTGCAGCCCTTATTTTTCAAACTATTATTGGATTTTTCATTATTTTAGTCCCAACTATCATTATGGAGATTTGAAGAATTTATTCATCATCTCATTTACATCAAGGAGATTTCAGTAAAACGGACTTTTTCATCTACTATTTTATAAAATTATCATGTTACACTATTTAATAACGAATTATAAGTAACTGCTAGGCATTTTCCCCTTAACCTGCTTCAAAGTTGCCACAATAAGAAAGCTAACAATAACTAACAACAACCAGGAGCTAACCTTTCCTAAATGGACAAGGCTCCATGCATCTCTTTGGTTTGGATATTCCCATGCACTAAAATACGTAGCAATATTTTCTGCTATCCAAATAAAAAATCCAATCAATACAAAGGAAAGTGCTAGTGGCATCCGATATCTAATACCATTTACTTTGTATAATACCCAGGACTTCCAAAACACGATTATTACTAATCCTGATAAATACCATCGAAGATCAATCCAATAATGATGGGTGAAAAAATTCAAATAAATCGCAGTAGCTAGCGGGACTACAACTAAAAACGGCGGCCACTTAACTAATTCAACCTTTAATCTCCTCCAAGCCTGACATAGAAAGCTCGCAACACTTGCGTACATAAACCCACTGTACAATGGTACTCCAAAGATTTTTGTATAACCTTCTTCCGGATAAGACCAGGAGCCCATATGTACCTTAAAAAGCTCAAGTGCAAGTCCGATTAAATGGAACACTGTTATAACCTTTAACTCATCCATCGTTTCAAGACCGGTACGGACCATTGCCCACTGCATCAAGAGGCAGATAAGCAGCAGCCAGTCATATCTTGGTAACAAGGGAAGATCTATCATTTTTGTAATTGCCAAAGAAGCAAAAATAACTACAGGAAATACACAAGATAAGGCTTGTTCCCATCCAAAATAGATAAACTGCTTTAGTGCTCGCATCATTAGATTTCTCCGTCACTTCTATATTCCAATATATCGCCTGGTTGGCAATCCAACGCTTCACAAATTGCATCTAATGTTGAAATACGTATTGCTTTTGCCTTGCCATTTTTCAAGATAGAAAGATTAGCCATTGTAATTCCAACCTTTTCCGATAGTTCTGTAACACTCATTTTCCTTTTTGCTAACATCACATCAATATTTATTATAATTGCCATTTATATCACCTCAGACGATTAAGTCATTTTCTGATTTTATATCAATTGCCTCTTTTAATAGCTTTTGAAGTACTGCAGCAAAAACGGCAATCACCATCGAAGCAAAAATCAGAACCAGTCCAATTAAAATGATACCAGGAGCATCATCCACTTCTGCTATAAGGTAAAATAACGGCAAACCTAACACAAAAATGGCACTAATGGAAATGGCACAGTTTTTTATTTTCTTTAATGCTTTTACCGATAGCTCCGAGAATGCTTCATTCTTATCAATATAGTTTAACAGTTTAAATGCTTGATACAATGCAAAGTAGAAAGGAATAGCTGCTGCATAAAAATCAAGCATTATTAGATATTTTATATAAGCATTATTTGGATACAACTCAGCAGCAAATTTTCCGATTTCCGGTACTAAAAAAATGCATAATGCAAGAATGGGTACTCCAATAAGAATAACAGCAATCTTTAAAAAGAGCGTTGACACTTGTTTCATCAAAAACACCTCACTTATTTATTTCTATTTGAATTTAACACATCATTTATCGTTATACAATAAATTTTTATTAATTTATACACTTTTTTTATTGTTTTTTAACAAAAAAAAGCAAAATAAAAAGCATTTCTTATCGAAAGAAATACTTAAAAATTAGATTTATCTATATTACTTTTCAATGTGTAAGCTATCCTGTTACAAACATAAAGTCTTGGACAAATGTTGAAACTGCTCTTAAATCTACCTGATGACTTTTATACAATGCTTCTGCCTTCTTTAGTTGCTTTTTCACTTGAGGTGATATTCTTTCTGCTTCTTTTAACGAAATATCTCCAATTAACAGATCAATCGCTATTTTTCTTATGTTTTCTTCATGAGATTGATGCAAAATATAGGAAATACAACTAATTTGGTCCATCCTTACACCTCTCTAAACATATTTTTATCTATTATTCTACGTTTAGACAGAATATTCCTTCTTTTCAAGACAAAAGAATCACTTATAGGAAGGTTATTCTATTTGCATAAAAAATTCCCCTGCGGACTTTAATTATTGAAAAGCAAACACTCTATCTTTCCATTTTTATCGTCAACTACAATCGTTATATGTTTATAAATGGATGACAGTAATTTTATCCCATAATTATTTGCAATTTGATTATCTAACTCGATATTAGTAGGAAATGGAATATTGAACTCTTTTGGGTAATTTGTTTACAGAAAGTCTACTAAATCATTAACATAGAGAATAATTTGTGGTGATTTAAAGTTCATCCTATTCCCCTCCTAATTTTCGAATAGTATTGTCCTCCTGTTTATTTACCTACTATGATAAAAGAAAGATTCAACACAAATAAGCTGATATCCTCTAAAATGGGACTTTAACTATCATTTAATAGCTCTGTATATCGCATTTTCTTTGGTTCAAAGTGCAAAAAAGGAAGGTTGTACTTCTTCCGTGCGGAAACAGTACCCCCCTCCCCTTGAAGCCAATTATTGCTTGCCTACAAACTTATGTGACCCATCACAATTGGGCATTTTTTGAGATAATCCACAAATACAATCGTTTAATCCCTTCCCATTCAGCATTCTCTCCATCGCTTTTTCAATCCTTGTTACTCTAGTTTTGGATTGCTTCGGTTGAGAAAAATGTAGAATGTATGCTCTCTGTCGTCCTGGCGTCAATGTTTCAAAGGCATTTTTTAATTCAGGTATTTCTTCAAATTTCGTTTCAAGTTCTTCCGGAATGATGTATTCTTTGTGCTCTTTTATCGTTACTTCCAAACCAGATTTTTCCACTTCAATTGCTTGAAGAATATATTCTTTTATGACAGATTCCAATTTCACTATTTCCTGCAAGCTAGTAAATCGAATTTGCCTTGCTGCTTGTACATTCTCCGTTTGTTGGATTAGAATTCCTTGAGGATCTTTTAACAGAACACCTTTATGAAATAAAAGGGCACAATATTCTTTGAATCCATGTATTAACACAATGTTTTTATTGTAAAATGTGTAGCAAGGATGCATCCATTTAAATTCTTCCGTAAGCTCTTCACACTCAAGAACAATCTGTCTTAACTTCACATATTCTTCCTTCCACGGACTATCTTCACTTAAAAATTCCTCTACTGTAGGATTTATTTTCCTATTTGCCATCCAATAACACCCTTCTACATTTTACTCTTTTCTCCAAAATGTCATGTAATCTGCTTTATCAGTAATATTAAACTCGATCATTTTCTCAAGTAAGGAGAAATCAACCGGACTTTCCCACTTAATTCGTACCAACTGCTTGGTATGATCATAACCAGCTTGTACAATTGCATCAGAAAATTGGATGATTCCAGCTCTTTCAGGTGCAACTGCCAAATGATGTTTTGCAACGCTAAAGCCAATTATGTATGTATCATGATCCGTGAACATCGGCTGATTCCAGGCAATTCTCGGTACTAAATTAGGGAATTTCTCCGTTACCCACCCCAAAACTTCTTCTGTACGAGCACGATGCTCTGGATTATCAATGCCTGCTAAGTATTCTGCAAAAACTTCCATATTCATCCTCCCAAAAAATCAATTCTATTTCGATTTAGAGAAAATGGCTAAACTATACTATTTTTATCATTAATCTTACTAATTGGATATTAATTATTCAGCCATTTCAACTAACCTTATTTTTGATTCTAAGTCTATCATATCTTTCATTCATTTGGTATTCTAGTTACGAGAAGGATTGAGTCAAGTTTTTGTGGGAGTTTTTTATAGCTCCCTTTTTATAAAGTAAAACTTCTAATTTTGTATCCGTTTTCTAAATGTTTTCTTTCATCAACATTTCGTTTTTTTCTTTTTTAAAAACCTTTTAATGCCTGTAATGCAAAGTGAATGGGTTTTCCAATCGCCTGATTTAAGTATGGAATGTTCTGACGCACGGTTTCTGTTACTAATTTTGTTGATATTTTTCTGTTCGGTCGATGCTCTTTCTTTGATTTTTCCGTGGCTTTTTCCCATTTACCGAATATCGTTTGGATGGATAGGTCATCTTTTAGTCCAATCCGTAATCGCGCTATGCTCATGACCCCTTCTTTGCTCCATGCTCTTCCATTTTTTAATCGTTTGGCTAATTGATTCATCATTGCTTCTGCACTTCCCATCGGACGATAAGCTTCGGTGTTCACATCCTTCTCCTCTAACCAAATACGATAATCTTTTATTGCTTCCTGATGATGCGTCAAAAATGCAAGTAAATGCTCTAGTTTTTCTTCTTCTTCTGGTGTTTCCATTGTTCCTACTGCACTATTCAACTCTAGAAGTAATTTTTCTACCTGGTAGTTTTTTAACGCTATTTTCATGTAGCGGTATCGGGGATGGCTCTTCATTAGCTGTTTCATCGAACGAGCTACATGAAAACGATCCATGGTGAAAAAGGCGCGTTCACGAAAATACTCCCGACATGCCGTTATCCATCCTGCTCCATCGCCATTAATAATAAGCAAGGTTTGGGTAGGATCATACGCATAATTATTCTGTAAGAACGTTTCAAACGCTTCCCAAAATGCTTCTTTTCCTTCATAGAGAAAATGCCTTTTATTTCGGAGCCTGACTCGCTTTCCGTTTCCTTTCCATCCCTCGTGTACAGCGGCGAATTTCAACTCAAATCCACGCTTTTTCTTTTCTTGGCTCTTCACATATAATCCATCTACTTCGACAAACAAGACCTTTTGAAAGGGACGTTTTTCCGTAACTGGAAGCACGTTTGTTTGAAGAAGATGTTGCCGTAATGCTTCGTGGCTCATCGCCGAATAGCCTAAAAACTGTTCTAAGGTTTCCACAGCCTTTCGATAGGAGGAACCATTCGTCGCTAATTCTAACCCCCATTCTTCTAGTAGAGGACTAAATCCTTTATTCCCTTGAAATTGTAAATATTGATCTAATAAACAAACATATTTTTTTGTCACACGATCGAAATAATAATTACGCTTCAGCTCCACTGCTCCAAAGGCTGTCTCTAATCGTATATCTCGTTTATCTCGTAAAGCAAATCTTCTTTTATCTCGTTGCTGGGCAATCTCTAAATCCCAATTTTCTAATGTTTGAACAAGGATTTCTTGAAACGTATTTTGTAGCGTTCGAAATAAAGTTTTTTCCAATTCTTTTAATGATGGTAATTTTATGTTACATTCATTCATGAGAGCCGCTCCTTTTCGTAGTGTTTTAGGCAAACTCTACTTTACAAAAGGAAGCTCTCTTTTTTAATGCTTAATTTTTTCCAGCTACCGCGCTCTCGCTTGGTGGCCTTTTTGTATAGTTGGGGGACTCGTCCCCCAACTATACAAAAAGGATATTTATTCCCCCACAAACATTTTACTCATACTACGAGAAGATAAGATTCACCATTCTAATATATTTTTGAGTAAATATTAAATGGAGAGCATCCTAACTTTTCTCCCAAAAATCCAATAAAAATAATATCTGGAGGTACACATGCACACTAAAAAAATTGTGACTTCATATACTCTAATGGCGTAAAGGAAAAGAAATTAGATATAGTAGATGATTATATGATAAAGTACCATGCTAATGGGAAAACGATTTGGTCTAAAGGAAAGGTTATAGATGATACACCTGATGGCTATTGGGAATGGTATCGTTTAGATGGGACTATAAAGCGTTCAGGCTACTTTAACATGGACGATCCTGTTGGGGAATGGGTCACTTATGACAGCAAAGGTCAAAAATACAAAACCACCAATCGGGATAAAAAATAGGCTTAACATTAAAACTCGTTAAACCAAACTTCCCTATTTTATATCAAGATAACTATATTTAGCGTTTATAATTTGTTAATATAGTTATCCAATGCAAAGCTATATCTTTCTAAATCAGTAGTTTTCACTTGGCGCATAATTGCTCTTAATACCGTCTTCATACCCTCTGACTCCTTATTTGCGTTATGTAAGGTTATTCCAAGGAACATGGAGATGGAGAGTAGGTGAGGAAAACGTGTTTCAGCTTCAGTTAGAACACTGAGTGCATCCTGTAATTTCCCTACATTATTTAAGGAGCTCCCTAATTGTAATAATGCATAAGCTTCCCATTCAGCTTTTAATCCCATTCGGAGAGCTTCTTCATATAGAGGTATCGCTTTAATCTCTTGTCCTAAATAATCATAGACATTCCCAAGTTCAAATTTAGCTCTTGCCGAATTTGGATACTTTTTAACGATGTCTGAAAAATAATGAAGAAGTTGGTTCTCGTCATTTTTAAATAACCAACCATTTTCTACAAGCATATCAAAATTCCCATCCATTTTTACACTCCTTTCCAAGCATACTGTAACCTTTAAACTTAGAAATATACAGCACATATACCGAAGTAAAGTAATACCGAAACAATGATAAACGCTGAAAAAAATATCCCTTTACTCAAGCTAGTACAGTTTTTCATCCATCCCCATCTCTTTTTATTAACATCAAGCCAAAAACAATCTATGAGAACAGCCAAACCTATAATTTATAATCACGATAATCGGATTCATTCTTCTCCCCTCCTTCATTACCATTATATGAAAAGTCACTCCTTTTTAATCTGATCCAAAAGTTATTTGGTCATTTAGTTGAAATCTCCTCTTTTTCCCTCCTAATTTTGTTATATTAAATAATAAGAATAGAAATAAGATTTAATATGACGATTATTATTGAGCATAAGGAGAAACTTTTCAAATGAAGGAAATTGTATTTGTAACGACCAACAAAGGCAAAATTGCATCGGCAGAGAAGGAATTAAAAAATATTAAAGTAACGCCGATACAGGAAGAGTTAAGTGAGCCACGAACAGATGATATTAAAGAAATTGCTAGACAAAAAGTCTTGCAAGCATATGAAATCGTTAAGCAACCATGCATCGCTTTAGATTCCGGCTTTTTCATCGAAGAATTAAATGGTTTTCCAAGAGCTTATGTAAATCATATGCTAGATACAATCGGTATTAATGGGGTATTGAAATTATTAAAGGACGAAGCGAATCGTGCTTGTGAATTTAGGTCTTGTTTAGCCTACTATGATGGAGAACAAATAACGTTCTTTGAGAGTAAATCACAAGGAACTATTTCTGAAAAAATAAGAGGATTAGATAATGATAAAAAATGGTCTGATCTTTGGTACATATTCATTCCAAAAAATTTTGATAAAACACTTGCCGAATTTACGGAAGATGATTTTCATAGTTATCAAGAAAGGAAAGAAGAATCATGTATTAGTAAATTTGGTAAATGGTTTGAAGGATTATGATGAAAATTTCCAACCTATTTTTTAAGAGGCTGGGACAAAACTAAATAGCCAACCTGTAAAGACGAACAATCCTTAATTTAGCTCTTAAATAAAGGCTACTTTTTTCATGCTAGTTATTTATGATTTTAAATATAGTCAGTGTAAAAACTAATTCGTATTTAAAGATTGTTTTTCTATAAACTATTATGGAAATAGAAAAAATTTATTAATTGGAAAGACGGAGCAGCCTGAATACACGTAGACTCCTATGGGAGCTGCGAGAAAGTCCGAGACCCTGCAGGAGCGTGAGCGACGAAGCGGCTCGGCGCTCGCCCCATGGAAAGCGAAGTGTATTTTAGGCTGCGGATAATAACACCATCTTTACTGAAACAGTCTATTATAAACTAATATAAACCCGAACAATCATATGGAAATATCGTATAGTTGTTCGGGTTTAACTATGGCTGGAATACTTATGTCCCAGCCTCTTTTCTTTTCTAAATAACATATCGTAAAGTATTTACATATTGGATTATTTTAATGGAACTTCAATTTCTAAATCTTTCAATATTTCAGGAGCTTCTTCTTTCGTATATTCAATCGTTAGTCCTTTTTGGGGAATATTCATAAATTCTTCTTCGACAATATAATGATCCTTCTCTTTAAAGGTTATGGATGTATTAGCCCCATAATATACTTTGCCCAAATGATCCTTTAATGTAAAATAGTTCGAATGTAGAACAGGAAATTGGCTATTTAATTCATAGGTTAACTTCATTACATTGCCCGTATATTTAACTCCAATAATATTGATTTTTCCCAATTCCCCTAAATCTAGTTTAGTATCCTTCCCTCTAAATGGTTTTTCTATTGGATTATAAGTCAAATTAATATTGGCGATCATTGGTTGAATAGTCACGTAATCTGTATTTTTTTCATCTAACCCTTCAAATGATTCCTGAATAGAATCCATCACTTCCATATTATCCTTTTTTGTGCTTCCTATAAAACCGTCAAGTGAAGGTACTACTTCTCCCTCATTTGTGATTAATTGGAACATTAAAATTTTATCGTCGTTTTCCGTCAGCGGACGTTTAAAGCTCATATTTACTACTGTAGTGATTGGCGTTCTTTTTAGTTCCTTTACTGTAAATTCGCTCTCCTTGCTTTGTCTAGTAATCATCGGAGCAATCGTTTCTACCTTTTCCGTTTTGATAAGTTTAAATTCAAATTGAAAGATTTCATACTTTCCATTTATTACTACTGCATAATAGGGATGAACTTCAATTTCCTTTGGTAAATCCTTATGTTTAAAGAAATTTACTGTTCCAATCCCTGCTACTTTATTGGCAGACACCATTTCATAATTGCCAGCCTCTGTTAACTTTCCCATAGGTGCTCTTGCTTCTTCCTTAAAAGAAACATTAAAATTATCAATCTGATAATCTCTAATTGGTTCCTTTGATTCCACTATATAACTAAAGGAGATTCGTTCCCCATCATATATTGCTTCTTCTATCGTCATTTCTACCTCATTACTTTTTGAAGTAGCAATAATAGTTGATACTAATTGGCTGTCCTTCCCTTTCTTTAATCCTCCATCACCGTATGCTTTGAAAATAGATTCAATAAAAGGGATAGATGAGAGTGTGTTTGCAAGAGTTGGTGATAATTTTGCAAAAGTTAGCAGCATGGAAATAAATAAACAAAAAATAATAGCAGCTACGATATGCTTTTTATATAAAACGATTATGTTAGGACGACTAGATTTCTCTTCCTTCAGATTTTTCACTTCTAACAAAACTTTTTGTCTGTCCCTTTCAGAAAAGTGAACATCCTTCATAACATTTCCTAGTGTCTCTTTAATGAATTTGGAATCATTCTTCATCTGAACTCCTCCTTATTTAGAACTGGTAATAGATTTTTTCTGCCTCTCCTCAATCTCGTTTTAGCAGTATTCTTTGAGATTTGTAGAATATCTGCAATTTCATTAATATCTAGCTCCTCATAGTAATATAAGAGGATTATTTCTGCATATTTTGGTGGAAGACTTAAAATTATATTTTTCAGTTCCGCCTGCATCGTTTGATACATTACTTCCTCTTCTGGTGACGGCATAGTATCACTCTTATGATTGATATCTTTCTTAAATAAGATAAACCGCCTAGAATAGGCACTTTTTACATGATCCTTACATTTATTGATTGTAATACGGTAAAGCCATGTTTTTAATTTAGCTTCTCCTTTAAACGTCTTTAAATGGGTATAACACTTAATAAAAACAGTTTGCACAATGTCTTTTGCCGTTTCACTATCTTTAACATATGTATAGGCTAATCTTGTCAGTTCATCTCCATACAAAATCATAATTTCTTCTAACAGTTCATCTAATTCATTCTCCTCTAGCTCTCTTAATAAGGAATGTTCTAGTCTTTTAGATATCACTACTTCCCCCCCCCTTTTCAGATTCGCTAGTTAGACGATATGGATTTACTATAAGATTCACTTTTTATCGTTATTATTTTCCTCCATAATTATAGCACCCTAAATCTATCTTCATTTGAAATAATTTGAAAAATAAAAAAACTGAATTCCTAAATGAATTCAGCCAATTATTTAGAACCTACATTTTGATATCTATAAACATATCTTGTTTGAGATAGAAAATTGGTCTTGTTATGAATGACTAATCGTTAAAACAAAAAATAGGTAAAATAAAATCTTCACTAATGTTGGAAGCGCTTCGAATATCATATACATTCTCCTATCCTATTCGATTATCTAATATATAATATGAAGCGACCAAAATTATGTAAACGCTTTCTAAGTGTAACTAAAATAAAATCAAATACTTATGTACAAAAAAAACTCTCAATTTGAGAGTCATCTTAACTTACCTTATAAAATTGGTCGATTTTACCAGCTATAATTCTTAAAAAGTTATTAATTGTCATATTTTCTATCTTCTTAGAATACCATGACAATTTATTCCCCATGTCTTCCCCATCGTAATTAACATTTAATGGGACATATCCTTTTGATTTGGACGATAACGTATGATCGAAGGCAATAATTAATACTTTCCCCTCAGGTGTTTCTAATTTAACCTTGTACCTTGGAAATTTGTATTCTGAACTATACTTAACACCTTTAATCTTAGCCTTAGTTTTCATACATTCTCCTTTTCGAATTGTGTCTATTTACTATTATAGCTTAAATGAAGATAATTAGACATCTTTAACTCCGAAAATCGAAATAATATAAATTGTATACACAATTAACCAAATAATAGTTGTCTTGGCATTTCTCAAAATCTTCTTACATTACTCTGCATTTGCTATTACCTCCACAGATCCATCTTCTGCATAGTGCATAATATTTACAATTTTGTAGTAAGCTTTTTCTATTATAATTGTTTCTCCAATGGATGGCGGGATTTGATAAATAATTTGTTTTGATTGCCAGCCTTTCACTTTATGCTGATATAAGGTATTTAGTCTCACCATGCGCAAGCTCCTCTTTCTATTCATAGTTAAGAAACTAGTTCCTACACATAATTTATGCGCCACTAAATTTGTCCTTTCCTTTTCAATAAAAAAAACTGAAATCGGTTAATGACTTCAGCTAAGGAATATATTTAATCAACCAGTTATACAATTTTTGCAATCTTTCTGACTTTAACGCATTAATCATTTTCAAAAACTCCATGATATTATTTACAAGCTTCTCGGCGAATCAGACATACTATTTACTAAAATAATATAAATAAGAATAGAAATTGGCATAGTTAAAAGAAAAATTAATCGAATACCTAAAGGGGAAATCCCAAAATAGTCGCCAATCCCACCACAAACGCCATAAATCGCTTTATAATTTTTTGATTTCATCATTTTACGATTCATCCTGTCTCTCCTCTTAATCTAATAAGCTATTTGAAATTTCTTTGCTTATTAGAAAATTATTTAGTTTTATTCAGATTCATTTATATACTCCATCAGCCAACAATCTTGATACACCCCTTCATGTGATTCTCGTTTGGGAAGAATGTTAACTTTTTTCAATCCACATTTTTCATAGCTTTTAATTGCTCTTATATTCCTTGTTTGTGGATCCATAACTACTCGATCTGCTTTTTCATCCTCAATTTAGTAATGAATCATCGAAGTTACAAGCTTTTTCCCAATCCCTTTATTCCAATACGCAACCTCTCCATTAAATTGGTCTGTTCCGTATATTAATTCCGTACTATATCCATATAATTTTTTCGTCTCACTATCTAATGTTATACCCTATTGCTCTATTAGTATATTCTACAATGCATCTTACTTCTTCCTTATCATTAGACGGATAGAACACCCTATTCACTTTATCTAAGTCGAACGAATTATCTCTTCCCTCATACTATTCAAGGACAGATGGGTTAGAAAGCCATTTAGCTAATAGAATAATATCCTTTTTTTCCAATTTACGAACTTTTAAAAGACCGCTTTCATATAGATTCATTTACTAATCTCCATTTTTCTATCATTTCCTTGCAATAATCGTAAATTCCCATGGGATATTTTCCTTTTTCCATCCACGATGTTCGTCAAAACGCTCTAGTTTAAACCCAGCAGTTATCAATGAATTAATAATTTCGCTAAGTGTATATAAGCGGATAGAAACATCGGGAAAATCATCCTGTTCTTCTTCAGGAAAAAACTGTTTATAGGCGATATCTCCTGTTTGTAATTCTGTATCAAAATAGGCTAGCTTCACAGTGAAATCTTCATTCAAACATTTTAGCAAAGGATGGTAATCACTTAAAATCATCGTTCCATCCTTTTTTAAAAGGGAAGATAAAAGCGACATGAAATGATCAATATCATGAAAATAATGCAAAACACCACCTTCTAAATAGAGAATATCAAATGCCTCTCCATAGGTTTGTAAATCAATTTCACAAACATCTCCTACAATATAATTTATGGATGTATTAGCATAATAAGCTAATGCCTTAGCATATCGTTCATTTTCCTTGGATATATCAAAGATTGTAACATCAGCTCCTAACAGTGCTAATGGAACTGCTTTTCTTCCATTCGATCCACATAGATTGGCAATCTTTTTCCCTTTTACCATCTCCAAAAAAGCTTGATGCTTTTTTAAACTTGTTCGAGGATTTTTCATTATTTTTTTCGCCTTTTCCTTTGGGTGGCCATCACGCTTCACCCAAAATTCATAAGCACGGTATTCCCAAGCCACTTTATTAGTCGCACTTTGCTCATTCATAAGGAAATCCTCTCCTTTACAATTTTTTAACTCACTCCCACAATCTTTTCACTTCCACTAATTCATTTCTCAAAAATTTCATTCGGTAAATATCCGGCTTTGTTGTATGGAGTAAAAAATCCAAATCAACAAAATGCTTTTCTATAAAGGTAAGAACTTCGTCGTTTCCCGGCAATGTGACTAATTCCCTTGCTTCTTCAAAAGACAGCCATTTATACTCACTATGCTCATCATTTAATACTACATCTTCGTTTTCCTCTACAAAACCAACAAAAACTGGGGCAATATATATGTAGTTTTCTACCGGTGAATATATTTGATCAAATGTATTCGAGCTATAGAGTGTTACGTTTGTAATTCCTGTTTCTTCTTTTACTTCTCTCAAAGCTGCTTCCCAAGCTTGTTCCCCTTGTTCTAAGCTTCCCCCTATATAACACCATATATCTTTCAAGATCTGGGTTGCTCGTTTCATTAACAAAACGTTGTATATTCCATTTATTTTTTTCAGCAAAACAACAGCAATCCCATTACTATGAATGGGAGTTTCTATTTTGATGTTCACCAATGATCCTTCACTCCATTCCATCATTCGCTAATATTTTAAAAAATTAAGATAATATTTATTATAAGCTTCCCCCCCTTAATCTGGTAATATTTCTTCATTTTTACTTTTAGTGAAGTGATAACTGGACTATGAATAATTCACACCATTATAGGAGTAAAGGAAACTATACTAATAATCTATAACAGAGGCTGGGACGTAAGTATTCCAACCAAATTAAACCCGAACAATTACACGGAGATGCTATTTGAAATTCCGTATAATTGTTCGGGTTTTTTATTCATTTTAGAAAGAAGGTTAGTGGTAATCACCCGCAGACTGAATACACTCCGCTTTCCATGGGGCGAGCGCCGAGCCGCTTCGGCACGCCTGCAGGGTCTCGGACTTTCTCGCAGCTCCCATAGGAGTCTACGTGTATTCAGTCTGCTCTATTTTTCCTAATAATTATAGTTTCTTTTAAAAAAATGATAGAACTAAATAACCTTTAAAAACGGAGTGAAATGGAGCGGAGGACACTCAACTCCTGCGGGAAGTCGAGCAATCTTTAGACCCCACAGGCTTTAGCCGAGGAGGCTTAGGTTGCTCCCCGGCGAATAGAGTGTCTGTAGCGCAACGGAACGAATTGGTTTCACTACTAAATTAGAGATTGTTCGTCTTTATGCCTTACATAATATTAGCCAATAACTGAAGCGCACTTAAGAACAGACCGATAATAAAACCACATACTGCACCGTTTACACGAATCCATTGCAGATCTTTGCCGACATTATTCTCAATCATATCAACTAATGTTTCATTATCTAGCTTATCAAGATTTTCTTTTACTAAATTGCCAATTTGATCATGGTTTTTCTCGATAAAATTAGAAATTTGCTGAATAATCCATGGATCGATCTTTTCGCCATTTTCTTCGATTTTTTCCATTAGTTGAAGAATAAATGGAATTGCTTTTGTTGCCATGAACTCCTCATTTTCAAGAAGCTCGATTGCTTTTTCTTGTGCTTGTTGAAGGCTAGCTAAAATCGTTTGATTGGATTCTAGGGAGTCTAGCACCTTATCCTTCCATGTATTGATTCCTTCTAATACTTTATCATTTTCTGGAAGGCTTTCAATTTCCTTGCGAATATAGAGAATAAGTGCTTCGCGGTTTTGCTCCCCATCTCTTTGAAGACTTCGCATTCCACTCAAGCAAAGATTTTGGACAATTTGCCCTAACTTATCTTCCGTTAAAATATTCTGCAATGTTTTTAAAGCAAATTGAAGCATGCCATTTGCCTCTACATTATTTAACACATTCATGGAAACAGAGCCAAGTTTGCGAGCTGTCTCTTCTTTTCTGAGCCACGTTTCTGTTTTTACAAGAACATGATCTAATGCTTTCTTATCTACTTCTTCTGAAATTAATTGATTTGTGAGCAGATTTAAAATATTACTAATTTGCACATCAGATAAAGCCGCCGACATTTGCTTACGCACAAATGGAGTGATTTTTTCTACGTCAATATTGCTAATTGCTTGCTGTGTAGCTTTTATCATTGCTTTCTTTACTGGTTCTGTTTCTATTCTTGTTTTAATGGTTGCTGTAATCTTTTCGGTAAAAGGAATGTTCTTCACTTTATCCTGAATGCTTTCCTTTGATAACCAATCCTTTTTCAAAACATTCACTAATCCATTTACCATTCTATCCCTATTTTTAGGTAATAAAGCGGTATGTGGTATTGGTAAACCTAAAGGATGTCTAAAGAGTGCTGTTACGGCAAACCAGTCTGCTAGTCCCCCGACAAGTCCAGCTTCAAAGCCGCCATGAACTAAATGTATCCAAATATTATCTTGAAAAGGGAATGTCAGAATAAATCCTAATCCCATGATAAGAAGTGAATACCTTGCAAGTTTTCTTGATGATTTTTTTTCCACGCAATGTCCCTCATTTTACTTTTAAAATCGTTTTTACATCTTTTTAGGATGTAGAACCTCTATTCTGTAGTATACCAATAATCTCCTGAAAACAGAAAGATAAAGTAGATATTTACCGAATTTTTTCTTATTGCACAGCAAAAGCCAAAAGGTCTGTTTAAAATGTACCCTATAGAGTAGACGCATAAAAAAAGTCTACCTATAGGGTACTTTTTTGTATAATAAAGAAACACGACTAGAGAAATTACAACAGGGACTGGAGAAATATTTTATGAGTAAAAAGACATTTACAGAAAAAGAGATCAAACAGCTGTCTACTATTAAATACGTTAAATCTGTTAGTTCTAAAGGGATCACTTATACGGATGAGTTTAAACATATCTTTATAGCGGAGAAAGAAAAAGGTAAGTTTGCCAGAGATATATTTGAAGAATATGGATTTGATGTAGATGTTTTGGGGAAACAACGAATCCATTCAGCTAGTAAAAGATGGAAAGCAGCCTACATTAAGAATGGAATAAGCGGTTTACGTGATACTAGAGCTGGTAACTCAGGGCGTCCCCGAGAAAAAGAACTATCTTTTGAGGAGAAGAATGCTCGTTTAGAAGCGCAAATCAACTTACTTAAGGCTGAAAACGAACTGTTAAAAAAGATACGATTCGCGGAAAGGGGGATGAAGAAATAGTCCTTCCTCCCTCTCAAAAGTATCTTTTAATTCGTTCAGTAATTGAAAAATATCAATTAAAAAATATGGTGAGCTATCTTTGTGAGCTAGCTGGCGTCTCAAGAAGTGGTTATTATAATTATTTCACTGAGAAATCATTTGGACGAAGAATGCAAAAGGATAAAAAAGAGGAAGTTGTAAAGGAGATTATTTTAAAAGCTTTCAACTTTAAAAACCGCAAGAAAGGGGCACGTCAAATCAAAATGACATTGGCGGGTCAATTTAATATTGTCTACAATTTGAAACGTATACGACGAATTATGAAAAAATACGGTATAATCTGCCCCATTAGAAAAGCAAATCCTTATAAAAGAATGATGAAAGCCACACAGGAGCATAGCGTTGTACCAAACCTTTTAAATAGACAATTCAAGCAAGGAATTCCAGGGAAAGTGCTATTAACTGATATCACTTATCTTCATTTTGGAAAAGGAATGAGGGCTTATTTATCAGCAATTAAGGATGGTTCAACTGGTGAAATCCTGGCCTATCACGTATTAGATCGAATGACCTTAAATTTAGCTACAGATACGCTCAAGAAGTTAAAGAAGAATAAAAAATTCAAGAAAGTAAAAGATGCACTAATCCATTCAGATCAAGGAGTCCATTATACACATCCTGACTTTCAAAAGGCAGTAAAGAAGTTAGGATTACACCAATCTATGTCAAGACGAGGAAACTGTTGGGATAACGCCCCCCAAGAATCTTTCTTTGGCCATCTTAAAGATGAAGCCTCTATTAAAGCATGTACAACACTAGAAGAATTGAAAAAAGAAATTAAGCAATATATGATTTATTACAATTACTATAGATATCAGTGGAATTTAAAAAAGATGACCCCTGTTCAATACAGAGATCATCTTCTTAACGCAGCCTAGGCTTTTTTAATTTGTCCTTTACAAAGGGTACATTTTAGTTCCCCCTTTCGGCTTTCTTTCATCGCTTTATTACTTGTCTAATTGGGATAAGAATTCATTCATGACCTGTCTATATTGTTCTGGTTCTTCTATATAGGCCATATGGGCACTTTCTTCAAATACATGAAAAGATGAATTTGGTGTTTTGTTACTAAAATATTCCGTTGATGCTGGTGTTGCTTCATCATATCGCCCACAAGTATACAATGTTGGTATGGAGATTTCTGATAGCTGCTCCGTGCAATCAAATGATTTTAAGTTCCCTTGTACAGTAAATTCGGAAGGTCCCCACATTATTTGATAAACATGTGGATTTCTAAAATGCTTTCCTTGTTTTAAATGTTCTGGGTAAGGCTTTAATCTACATACAAAATGGTCATTAAACACTTCAATTGCTTTTTGAAAGGCAGGTGTATCTGTCGTTCCATTTTCTTCACAGTTTTTGATTGTTTCTTGAACCTCTAGTGGCAATAAGGTTAAATTTTTCTTTTGATCTTTTTCCCATAATGGTGCGCTTAAACAAGGGCTTGAGAAAATAATACTGCTAATCCCTTCTGGATCACTAAAATAATAAGCGGCAGCAAGAGTAGTACCCCATGAATGGCCAAGAATATGCACTTTATTCAACCCTAATCCTTTCCGAACTTGCCCGACTTCTTCTACAAATCTGTCTAAAGTCCACAGGGAATCATCATCTGGCCGATCCGACTTTCCGCAGCCTAACTGATCATATAATATGACTGGTCGATCGATTGCCAAATCTTTTAATCCTTGTAAAGAGTATGAGCTAGAACCTGGTCCTCCATGTAAAACAAGTAGCGGGATTTTATCTGCTGTCTCATTATGTATCACATACGATACTTTTCCACCTGTTACTTCGATAAATCCTTCTTTCATCCGTTTTCTCCTTTACGTATTTTACATACTAGTTTAGCACATTACCGTATATCTCTCGTAAGTATATAGACTATTCCTGAAGCTTTTTTTCGATAATCTCAACACGATTGCCGAATGGATCACGAAATTCAAATCGTTCATAGCCTTCAATCGGAATGGAATCTGCTATTTCTACTCCAAGGTTGCTAAGTTTATTTTTCCAATCACTCATACTATCTACTTGATAAGCTAGATGAGCTTTCGTTGAAAAACGATCAAAGCCATCCTCTGTGCCAACATGTACATCCATGTTTCCAAGTGACAGCCAAAATCCACCTCGCCCTTGCAAAAAAACCGGCTTCTTCATTTCGTTTAAACCTAATACTCCACAGTAAAAATCCTTCGCTTGTTGTTCCAAGCCTTTTGGAATCGTTATTTGAGCATGATGCACGCCAATAATAGTCATCTAATCTATTCCTCCTCAAAAATCATTCTATATTTATCGTACAATATGGACGCCTAAAGAAACATATTATCATTCGAATCACTTATGATAAGAAAGAATAACGAAGGATAAATTGATGATAAGTCATTCGTTTCTTTGCAAATCAATCTACTTTTCGATATAATAAAATCAAGATAGTGAATATTGAATCTTTTTCTCTAAGGAGGAAACATGGAAGTTCTATTTGGTTTATTAATTGCTTCTGCTCCATTATTAGCTTCCCTTTCGTTTGCAAATATGGCCAAAAATAAACAATAAGCGAAATCATCAATCTAACGGATGCCCCACACATTTTGGACATCCGTCAATTTCTTTTATTCTTTTCCTTACCAAGCGAAAATCCAGCAAATAACTTTCCACCATATGGCTTTAATACTTTTTCCGTAATTACAATAATTTTTTCCTTTTCCCCAGTCCGATAAAAGATTTCAAACGCTTCAATAAATTCATCCGCAAATTTTGGGTCATATTGCCGTAAAGACCGAACCATCCATTTCGATGTGCCAATCCACTGTTTATTTACTCTTAATACAAATTCATGGAGAAGAAAGCTTAGCGTGCTAGCGATAAAAATTCCTTCTTGTTTATTGTCAGATCCGATAAAATCATTAAGGATGTCCGTTATAAAGTAACGCTTTGTACGGATTGTTTCCTCCGGCCATTCTTTCGGACCCTCTTTTAGCATTTTTTCTGCTTCTTGTTTGATAGCTTGCAAAACTCCGTCATCTTTTAAAACCATTCCTTCTGTAACCATTCGCTGCATAGAGGGCTTGGCTAAATTATAATCCATTAAGAAAAAATCTTTATATGTAGCTAAATTATGTACAAATATCTCCATTGGCCAACCAAATTCCATTATGGACTCTCTATAAGAAGAAACGATCTTTTCATCAAAAATGACAATATCAAGATCGGAAGTAGCTGTCGCTTGTCCTCTTACCACACTTCCTGCCAAAATAGCCGCATTACAACTAGTAAAATAGGTATCTATAAAAAGTCGAGCTGCTTCCATTGGCTCTAATCTTTCCATGTAATTTCCCTCCTTTTCTATTTTCTCCAATCATTCGATCATTACTTTTAATTCCTTTACAAATACAGCTGTACCACATATTTGTATATCTAATTGACCTTTCCTTTCAGAAACGAGAACAGTTACTCTCCCATCACGACCTATCTCCTGACCTTGTTCAATGATAATAGGCTCATTGTTCCATTTATCATTCACATAAGTAACATAATATGCTCCCATCACTCCTGAAGCTGTTCCAGTAACAGGATCTTCTATCGTACCTGAGTAAGGGGAAGAAAAATGCCGTCCATGCATCGTTGCATTTACATCATATGTTTCAAGGCAAAATGGATGAATGGATGCATGGGGAATTTCCTTTAAAATAGATGGAAACATTTCATTATTTACATTCATTTTCGAAAATGCATGCAGTTCCTTAATAGGAACAAGTAATGTCCAAAGCCCTGTATTGCCATAAAGGATTGGATTTTTTGCATCTAAATCGGATTCTTTCATACCAAGCGCTTCAGCTAATTCTCGGTGGGCGCCTTTAAATTCTTTAAATTGTGGTGTTACTTGCTTCATAATAATGGAAGGAGAAGACTGTTTATTTTGATTGATTCGAATAGGAAGTACACCTACTTTGGTTTCAATTGAAAAGATCTCTTTTTCAGAAAGATGCCCATTTGTTTTTAATGCAATAACAGTAGCGATAGTAGCATGTCCACACAAATTCACTTCATGTCCTGGGGTAAAATAACGAATTTGTAGATCCGCACAATGAGATGGTAACACAAAGGCAGTTTCATTAAAGCCCACCTCTTTGGCTATTTTTTGCATTTCTTCCTCTGTATATTTCTCCCCCTCTAATACGATTCCAGCGGGATTTCCCATATCTGGCATTTCAGTAAAAGCATCATAATGCAAAACAGAAATTTTTTTCATCTCATTATTCTCCTCCAATTTCTATTTATCTATCATACTCCATCCACTTGGCTGTTTCCCTTCCCACTTCCTTGCCACATAATTTCTCCACTAAATGAAAGGACATATTGATTCCCGCTGAAATCCCACCAGAAGTTAGTATCTTTCCTTCATCTACAAATTTAACATTTCTTACAAGCTGGACCTTTGGGAATTCCCTTTCCAACCGGTCAATATCCATCCAGTGCGTAGTTGCCCTTAAATCATCCAACAAACCTGCTTTCGCTAACAAAAATGCTCCTGTACAGACAGAAGTCATATATTCCACTTGTCTTGCTTGCTCTTTAATCCAATTTATGACAACAGGGTTATACATTTCGATTTCTTCTGCTCCATAACCACCAGGAACAAGGAGAATATCAAAATCAGGATGGTTTTCAAAAGAAAAATCCGCTTCTATTTTCAGCCCATTTCTTGCTAAAATAGTACCCCCTTTTTCTGAAATAGTATGGACATAGAATAATTCATTCTCCCCTCCAGCTAAAGAGAAAACTTCAAATGGACCAGCAACATCCAATACTTCCACTTCATTAAAAATCAATATTCCAACAATACGCTCTTTCATACTGCCTCCTAAAATAGTAATTCGTATATAAAAGTTGAAAGGAGAAAACCCAACTAACAACTCAAGTCTTTTTCATCCTACCATGAATTTAGAATTTTTAAATAATATTTTCTCTAAATTTCTTAAAAATAAATGGTATAATATTTGTTCGAATGATTTAACTGGGAGGAAGAAATGATTCAAGCAATTGGCGTCGTTGATTTTCATTACAAGCCAATGAGAACAACGAAATATAAAGAGAATGTAACAAAGAAAATAAACGCAAAAACAAATAAATTTGATGATTCCTTTGAAGTCATTACGATTTCAGAACCATATGACATGGATAGAGACATTTATGTCCGTGTATCCTGTTCATTTACGATTTATATGTATGAAAAGGCCTATATTCGAAACCCTGAGGAATATGTTGGTTCAGTCTTTCCTACTTTAAAAGAACGAATAACACCAAATATAATTGCAACAAAAGTTTATAGTTTAACCAAAAGAAGATAAATATTTTTTCATAGATAAAAGGATTGTGCACATTTTTAGCGAATAAAAAGAAAAACAATCTTTTTAGGAGGAGAAAAATGCAACATCAATTATCATTAAAGCAAGAAAACTTGCATGGTTCCTTTAGCAACAGCTATAAACCGATATTAACAGTGGAATCAGGTGACTCGATTACGCTAAAAACATTGGATATTGAATGGGGCTATTCAGCCTCTAAAGAGGAAGATTATCGTAAATATCCCTCAAGAGAACAAGAAGAAAAACCACAGCATCCGATGATTGGTCCGATTGCTATTAAAGGAGCTAAGCCTGGAATGGTTTTAGAAGTAAAATTAAATGATATTGTTCCAGGTTGGTATGGACGAAATTGGTCCGGCGGAATGGCAAATTGGCAAAATAATGCGATTGGAATCTCTCATACGGACAGAATACAATTAGATTGGGAATTAGATACGGAGAAAATGCTTGGATCGACCTCCATTCATTCTCGACCATTCCATGTTGCTTTGCAGCCGTTTATGGGAGTTCTTGGCGTTGCCCCAAAAGAAGCAGGTGTTCATTCTACTTCTCCACCAAGATATTGTGGTGGCAATATTGATTGTAAGGAAATCGTTAAAGGAAGCAGCTTATATTTACCAATCTCTGTTGAAGATGCACTTTTCTCGATTGGAGACGGCCACGCACTCCAAGGGGATGGAGAAATTTCAGGCACAGCAATTGAATGTCCAATGGACCATGTAGACATTACATTAATTGTAAGAGAAGATATCGATTTAACGTATCCAAGAGCGAAAACGCCAAATGGCTGGATTACATTTGGATTCGATGAAGATTTGAATAAGGCGACAGAAATTGCCTTATCTGATATGATTTCTTTAATGGAGCAATTTTACTCTATCTCACGTACAGAAGCCACTGCTTTAGCAAGTGTTTCTGTTGATTTACATATTACGCAAATTGTTAATGGTGTAAAAGGTGTTCATGCCATTTTGCCCCATGGTGTTATCCGTTAATTAAAAGGATTTATTTTTGAAAAAAACAAAAGAGAATAAAGACTCCTTTGTTTGGAATCTTTTAGACTTATTACTGGATTTCATTGAAATCTTCTATGGCTTTTTTCGGTTTTTATTTCGCTCGTTTTTGAAATTCTAATTAAATATGCATGTCTGGAGAGAGGTGGAAATATTAGTTCCTCCTCTCTCTTTTTATCCCACTATACATAGCACCATTTCATTTCTGGTTAATTTGCCTTAAAGTTATACAACGGCTTAATAATTTCCTCGATATCAATAATATCTGCTGTGTGCTTAATAATTTCTTCCATCGGTTTATAAGCAAATGGACTTTCATCTAAAGTACTATTCTTTACTGAAGTGCTCCAAACACCCTACATCGATGTTTCAAAGTCCTGTAAGCTAACTGTTTTTCTCGCTTTCGTTCTCGACATCAATCTTCCTGCTCCATGTGGGGCGGATTGATTCCAGTCATCGTTTCCTTTCCCATATGCAATAATGCTGCCATCTCTCATATTTAATGAAATGATCACTTTTTCTCCTTTTCTAGCAGAGATAGCACCCTTTCTTAAAATCCTATTATCCATATCAATATAATTATGAATAGTAGTAAATTGATCTAAAAATAACGCGTCTACATTTCATAATTGTTTGTGTTTATTATTAGTTGAAAGGCTTATGTCCCAGCCTCTCTTTATTCACCACTGTTCCCCATCCCATTCATCCAGAATAGATACATGTTCCGTTTTCGCACCTGAACTTGAGGAACTGCTATTTTCGTAGTAGTTATATGGATCTACATAATTATTTTCCTTATCATAACCTTTAACGCCAAAATGCAGCCCTTCTTCTTCATTATTAAAAGAAAATAAATCTTCTTCCTGTTTCTCAACCTTTATTTGTGTTGCCTTCCATATCTTCTTCCATTCATCCGATACTTTGTATATTCCATATGACTTATCACCTAAAGAAACAACTTCCTCTATTTGAATTGCTGGTTCATAAAATTCACCACCCCATCCACTTCTAAAATTTCGATCTTTCATTAAATAAAAGGTAAGAATGATCTAAATTATATTTTGTCTCTAGATTCCATAAAAAATAAGAATCAGACTGACTACTTCCATTAATTTTCCATAGGAGAGGTTCCCCTGAAGATGTTACATAGGTTACTTCCCATTTATTATCAACCCATTCTAGTAAACTATAGCCATATTGATTATCACTAGAAAGATGAGGTATGAAAACATGCTTTTCATTTAGAGCAATCTGTTCGAAAATAGTATTTACGTTTACTTCTCCAGTATCTAAAATCATTTTCTTTAAGTTATTTTCATTTGGGAGAGATGAAGGTGTGCTTTGATTTTCATTTAATGGTAGAAAAATAAATAAACATATAGTAATCATTGCTACAACCAGTAAACTCCATAGCCACTTATACTTCATCTATTCTTTCCTCCCTTTTAAAATAGAATCAGTGGATCGAAAATAGTACTGCCCCTTCTCTGTCGAAATAAGCATGCCTTTTCCATCGGATTCGATATAAATAGTAGATTCATAGCCACTTCCCCACTTTGGACTTGCTCCCAAAAGAATATAGGGAAAGCGTTCCGTTGTCTGATATGACACCTGTTCATCCTCTTCTAATTCTTCCTCTTCTATTTCCGGAAATGATTCATCATACCAAAGTCTCGAGTCCATTTTCCTTAACTCCCATGATGATAGACTTTCTATAAAAACCACATTATTAAGATCTGCTTGTTTACCAGAAGGATGAATTAATAGAATACCAGGATCATCTAATTCAGCTAAAAAAGTCTCTACTTTATCTGGTGGATACATAAAATTCTCTACAGGAGAAATAAGCAAAGTTGTAATAAGAAAAATATAATTTCCAAAGAATCCAAGCCACGCATATGGTCGATATACCTTCCAACGTTCTTTCTTCTTTCTAAAAACCAATATAAGTATCCATACTCCAAGTGGTAAAATTGCTATTTTCACTGCTGTATCACCAACGGCGAATTGAAAGTTAAAACAAAATAAACCTACGTAAACAACAATTGCCATTTTCCATATAACAGTTTTTTTCCGTTTGTCTTCTATATAAATAAGACACAGCACCGATAAGTATAACCCAACCAAATATGCTCATCATACTTGTACTTAAATGATTTGCTATCCAAAAATCAAGCATATGTAATCTCCATTCTATAAAAACCTTAATTTTTTATACTTATTTTAGCATGTTTACCAAATAACAACGTTAATTTTTAAGAAATAAAGAATGTTATAAATGGCATGGAAATAGGATTATAATAGAAGATTCACAGTCCCTATGATAAGATACGGATAGGCAAGAATAGAAAATCTACAATTAAGAATCGCGATAATCATTTAAGGAGTGCAGTGAATGGAAAATTGGATTATGGAAACGATGGAAAATTTCGGATACATTGGTATTCTATTGTTAATTATGCTCGAAAATATCTTTCCCCCGATTCCATCGGAAGTGATATTAACTTTCGGGGGGGCGATGACGGCAAAAACAGAGATGACTATAACAGGGGTTGTTCTCGTTTCTACGATTGGGTCCGTTCTAGGAGCAATCATTCTTTATTTCATTGGATCCTTATTAGAAATCAAGAAATTAGAAAAAATAGTGGATAAATGGGGGCGAATCCTCCGATTGAAAAGAGAAGATTTATATAAAGCAGATCGCTGGTTTGATAAATACGGCTATTGGACCGTCTTCTTCTGCCGCTTTATTCCGCTAATTCGAAGCTTAATTTCACTTCCCGCTGGTATGGCAAAAATGAATTTTGGTATCTTTTTATTTTTAACAACAATCGGTACTTTCGTATGGAACTTTGTGCTTATTCGAATTGGAGCAGCAGTAGGGGACTCTTGGGAAGATATTGTTCACTATATGGACATGTACTCAAATGTTGCATATACGGTTATTGCTATCATAGGAATTGCCTTTATCGGTAGATATATTTATAAACGAATTATTAAACAAGATTAAATGATACTACTCTTCATCTCATGGACTTTTTCCATGAGATGTTTTTCTTTAACTTTTTTTCCGAATTCGATAAAAAGAATAAAATAATATTCCAATAATTATTATTACAAAAATAATGCTCATCCTCATTGGATAAATGACGATAATTCTTGCATGCTTTATAAAATCAATAAAAAAATAAGCAAAAATTCCGAGGAAAAAAATCTTCACTAATAAACTTTTATTCTTCATTTTTGCCCCCACATCTCTGTAAAGTTTTATCCATATACCATCTTATGAAGTATTCAGGATATTTAGTTATGAATTATTAAAAAGGATTTTAAGTGTATGAAGAAAGGAACCCTATTAAGAAACTACATTTCCAATTTTACAAGTAAATAATTCATCTAATTTAATCTGCTTATTTAAACAGTACGGTAGAAAAAAGCCTGCCTTATCCTTTTCACAAGACAGACCTAATATTTATACAATGAACATCTGTAAAACAACTGTCGCTCCACAAATAGGAACATCTTCTGTTTTTAGACAAATCATTCCCTTTTTCACTTCGTAATTTTCCTTTGGTTGCAATACTGCATTAATAAATAAATTCATATAGGATACTTTCGATGGATTAAGAATTTTTTGTTCTCCTAATCCCTTTACACCATTGTTCTCTGTAAAAATATTCGACATTCCATCAGCAATAGCAAAGTATTCTATTACCGTTATTTTCTTAGGAATGTGTACATAAACCGCTGTACAAGGTACATCAGGAAGTATCAAATAAGGCTCAGGCAATCTTTGTTGGTTTTCCATTTCCCCCACCTTTTTACCATAATATTCATTTTATAAATAGAATGTCAGATGGTGCAAAAAAATTGTGATTAATTCCGTAATGTCTAGTCGTTTTTATTCTATTTTCATATCATAAAGTATAATTTAATAAGGTGGTGATACTATGGTACAAATAATGAAAATTGCCGTGAGTGCAACACTTGATATTGATACTGCCCCTACAGTTGATCGTTTTTTTAATATTGTTGCAGCTCCCATAACCGGAGCTGGTACACTTACAATTACAGCAGATGAGTTTATGACAGATACTGGTGCAGTTGGTGCTACATTACCTGATTTAGCTGCCGATAACAGTTATTTTAATGTGTATATAAATGGAGTACTCCAAATGGATGACCTTCTTGCATATACACCTGGTGGTACTGGTGTTGGTGAATTAAGTATTACCGTTCCTGCAGACACTACCATTATAGCTGATACTCCTGTTGTATTAGAAGTTACAAACTTCACGCCAACTTCAGAAGCAACGATTGAAACGTAAGCATGCGACAGGCAGATAATCCCTCGAATTCTCTGCCTGTTTTTTTAATTGAACTTCAAATATAAATCCTAAATTGCCGCTATATGCATCCATCAAGCAATTTAAAGAAGTTAATAATAATTTCGACTAGTTATCTTTTACCATCAAAAAAGTTACCCTATAATGAATTTCCTCTAATCATTCGGATTAATAATCGCCAAAATCTGATGGTCTTTCCACTGTCCATTTATTTTCACATTACTTTTTGCTATTCCTTCTTTATGAAACCCTGCCTTTTCTAATACTCGAATCGATCCTATGTTATGTGGCATGACTCCTGCTTCAAGACGATGTAATTTCAGGGTGTTAAATGCATAATCAACTAACTGTTTCACTGCTATTGTCATATACCCTTGCCCATTTTGCTCTTTATCCAGTACATAACCTACAATTGCGTTATGAGCAGGTTCTCTTCTTACCATATACAGATTGACACTTCCAATCAAAGTATCCGATTCCTTTATAAAGATTCCAAAGTGATAATCGATATCTTTTATCTCATTTTCTTTCCATGTTTTAATAAGTTCTCGTTGGAAATCTAGCGTATAAAATGCTTCCTTTCTTGCAATTGAGTATTTTTCAAAAAACTCTCGATTTCTTACTTCTAATTGCCAAAGTCCTTCTGCATCTCTATCTTCAAATAACCTTATGTATATGTTTTCAGTAGTTTGTACCATTTTGACTCTCCTCTCTCCTATTAATTTTAACCACCTTCCTCAATTAAAAACAACTGATTTTTCTGATAACAAGAAATGTTAATTATAGAATTCAAAACGGAGCTACAAGAAATTTTCTCCTAGCTCCAACTTATCAATTCTCATTTTGAAATATCAATGGTAAAGGCTTGATCAAAATAATACGTATTTGGACTATAAATCGTATAGTCACTAGACATAAGATTGCCAGCCATCACCGCAATTGCATCAGAGTTTACAGTGGAAGGAACACTTTCTTTAAAAATACGATTGTACTCCTTACCTTCCTTATCCCGAATAATAAATGGCATATACTCATAAACTGGTACATCTGCATGATAGGAAAGATAGGTTTTACCATCTTTTTCTTCCTCGTTTGTAATCGTTATATAATGCTCGTTACCTATTGGCAGATTTGTTCCCCATTAGAATTAAATTTTGTAGAATTGGATGTGGTTATTATATGTGGTTCTTTATGATATTCAACCGGTACAATGGTTAAAGATTTCATCGACGGATTATTATTCTCATAGTTACTTAAGAATCTTTTTGAACCATTGTCATTCACATAAACAGAACCACCTAAATCATTTTTTGTTTCTCCACTGTCATCTTTCATCACATAAGTTAAGATGCCCTTCCTTGCACCTTGAAGTCCTTGTATATAAACTCGAATTGGGGTGATTATTAATTTTTCCACCGTAACATTTTCACCTATTGCTGGAAGCCTTTTATTTAAATCAATGGTCTTACTGTTTTCCGTTGCTTGTACCGTTTCTACAGGCAAATTAAATTCCCAGTTCCCTTTTATTTTACTATTTTTACTTCCATTATCTAAACCAAGCTCTTCCAGATTGAATTGTAAATTGAATGTTTTTGGAAGGTTATATATATCCAATTTGTTTTCTTCAATAAACTTTTCTTCTGAATCTATTTCATGATTAAAATCAAACGAGCCCTTATTTAATGGAAAAACCGTCACACCATTGTAAACTGTTTTATTTTTATCTTCAAAATCACCATATTCATTTGATACTGATACAAAAGACCCTTTATCTCCCGCTACAATTTTGGCATTTTGCGGAAACAAGATAGGCGCTTTTTTATAAGGTTCTTTCTGTTCCGCTTTATAGGACACCATTAGAACCATTAGATAATACCCATCAAAAATGGTATTGGTAATCGTTAATTTAACTCCTTTACTTTCTTGTACTTCATTTGTCTGAAGAGACACTTTTTCATAGTCATTTCCAAATAAAAGAAATTTCTCTACGTAGGAAGGAATACCAATATTTTGTGCTAATGATGGGTTCATTTGAAGTGATGCTATGGATAAAACAAGAATTGCGGCAGCTGCTGTTGAAATAATCATTCGTTTTTTCTTACCGTTCATTTTTTGACTAGGTAAATTGGCTAGTGTTTCATTTATTTTGTTTTCTAGTTGTTCCGGGATCGTATATTCATCTTTTACCATTGCTTTTAACTTTTTATCAAAATGATCAGTCATTGTTATTCTCCTACCTTCTCTTCCTTATTAAGCTTTTTTTGAAGCTGTAATCTCGCTTTGGAAAGCCTTGAACGAACGGTCCCTTCTGGAAGGGCCAACAAATTGGCAATTTCTTTTGTTGATAAATCTTCATAATAAAAAAGAATCGTGACAATTCTTAATTTTTCTCTTAATGAATGAACAACATGATACAAATTAACATTTGTGTATGTATCTTCTATAGTAGCTAGATCATTAACGTTGCTTTCCATTGAAACAACTCTTTTCCGACCTCTTAAAACAGTTGTACATTCATTAATTAGAATTCGCGTAATCCATGTTTTGAAATACTCCGACACCTTTAGTTTTCTAATATGCTCATATGCTTTTAAAATTGTAATTTGAATGACATCTTCTACGTCTGCTTCGTTTTGCAATATGCCCTTTGCCACTCGGTACAAGCTTATTTTATTTTCTTGAATTAATTGTACAAATGCTTCTTTATCTCCTTGTCTTGCTAGCATTACTAAATCATTAATTTGCTCTATTTCCATACTCTTCATTGCAATTATTTTCAACTTTTTTCCCTACTTTCGAACTATTAGATAAACTAACTGATTGAAATGTTCTCTTTTTCGCAAAAACATCTTACATTGCAATATGCAACATAAGATGTTTTTGAATGGTATGTATCAATTGCCAATATTTTTTTGCTGAGGTTTTTGGATGCGTAAAATTTTATATTTTATGAAATGAAATTCTACAGCTTTGTCTCTATTTTTTCGAGTTGATTATTTTTCAAGTGATAAACGCCATTTCCATCTGTCTCCAATAGCTTATCATTATAAAAATACATTCCAGTGCCTTCGTCGATTCCAAAATTTAGGCTGGGTTGAAAAATCGTGACTGCTTTTCTTAAATGACTTTCATCCAACCATTCACTAAAATGGACTGCAATAACCGTATCTTTTAACAGACCTAGTCCAGCCTGATATTTAAAAACCTGATCGACATTATCTTTAGCTGAAACGATACATTTGTCCATACAAATAAGGGCTCCTGCTGAAAAACCGGCGATTGGCACTCCAACTGAAAATTGTTCCTTAAGTACCGTTGAAATAGGAGTCTTAACAATGAATTCTGCATAAAGCTCTGTATTCCCGCCGCCGATGATGATTCCCGAACTATTTTGAAGTAGTTTGCTTGCCACTGCTGCCGAAATAGTTGGTAAAGGTATATATTGAAATTCCCTTATCCCATGTTCCGTCAGTGTATTTGTATACTTAGGCATATAATCTTGCCAGTTTGCTCTTTCTAAAATAAGCAAAGATACTTTCCCAGTGCGTGTTGAAACCAGCTCTGCAAATTTCTTCGATAATCTACTCGTAAATGGAGGGCCACCACCAAATAAGAAAAGATGTCTATCCATTTTTGTCCCCCCATAATCTTTGCACTGCCTGTAACTGATTACCTTTAAAGGTTAGTCTATAAATATCAGGCATCTCTATATTTTTCCAGAAACGAAAATCATATTCCTTAGAAAAGTAGTTCATTATTATAACCATGATATTTCCATGGGTTCCAATAACGATGTTTTTGTTTTCATATTGATTTAGTAAATGAAAAAGTGCACGTACTCCTCTTTTTTGGGCAATGATATTCGATTCCCCGCCGTCCCATGCAAAAGTTTCCTCTGTCCACACCTTCTCAATAGCCGTATCAAAATCACTCACTTCCCCCGATGCTAATACTCGTTCTTTAAATTCTTCGATAGCTTCGATTTCTACTTGAAAATATTCAGCAGTATATTCAACAGTCTGCATCGCTCTCTTATATGGGCTAGATACAACGATATCGACTGATTCTTTTTCCATTCGCTTTGCTACTCTCTTAGCATCTGCAAAACCTTTCTCTGATAAAGGCCTGCCTAATTCATCTGTAGAATACACTGAGTGAGCATGCCTTACAAAATATATCGTTGTTAAAGACTCCACTTGTTTCTCCTACTCTCCTTTATTAAATGTCTTTCATTATTGCATATACATTTGTATCATAAGCTCTACCATTCTGAACAAAATACGATCTAAGAATGCCTTCATGTTGAAATCCGAGCTTTTTAACAAGATTATTAGATGCATCATTTTCTATATAAACCAAAGCCCCCAAGCGATTTAATTTAAGCTCTTCTAATGCATAGGTGACAACTCTTTCTACGGCTTCAGATGTATATCCATTCCTCCAATAATCGGGATGAATTTCATATCCGATTTCAGCTCGTTTGTGTGTAAGAACTATATTATTTAAACCAAGTGTACCAATTAGACGCTTACTTCCTTTCCTTTGAATTCCCCAACGAATCCCTTTATTATTTCGATAGCTATCCGAAAAGTGCTTGATTAATGTTTCCACTTGATCGATGCTTGAAAATGCTTCTTGACCATAATAGCGCATTACTTCCGGTTTAGAAAAATAAGAAAATAAGTCTGCAGCATCTTCTTTTAGTAGTTCTCTTAATATTAATCTTTCAGTCTCTAATGTTGGAAACATATTAATCCCCTTTTCTATGTTTATCTATCCCTGTTTCTTTTTACCATTTTTTTCTTATTATAAACGATATCTTCATTTTATCCTAGGGCAAAAGTGAAACTTCCAACAGTGATGGGTTCCTTCATCCCCACTGTTGGTTTGTTGAACCATTCGGACCTCGTCTTTCACTTATCGTCCTCGAATTCTCTTAAAGCTTGCAGAAGATAGTCTTACTGAAGTTTAAGAGTGGGACAAAACTAAAAAGTAAAATCCTCCTTTACTTCCACATCTAGTCTCCCATCTTTTGCTCTTCCCTTTATTTCAACAAGTAAATTTGCCTTATACAATCCGGTTAATTTCGTAAAAAGCACTACTTTCTCGGTTATCTTTAATTTTGGATTCACATATTGTAAATATAATGGCCTTTCTTCATCAGATAATTTTGCATTATAGACAGAAACCGTTTTTCTTTCTCCAGGCTTTATTTTTTTCACTCTAGCTAATTCAAACTTGTCACCAGGAAATGTTATCAAAATATTTTTTAGCGTTTCATTCGTTAAATTGTCAAGCCATACAACAGGCAAAATTTGTAGACCAAACATTGCAATCCTCTCCTTCTTAAAATTATGTGGATAATATAAATACGCGCGAACCAAGAAAACGATTTCATTTTTTTACACTTTAAAATAAATGCTGCATGTTATAATAATAGATACATAGGTGTCAAAAGGAGGAGGAACTTTGACAACGATTTATTTTAGCTTCCTTTCTGCCATTATCTTGTTGGTTGTTCTTTCACTCGGATATTTTTGGTGGCGGACAGATAAATATGTAGAAAATCTCCAAGCAATTCGAAAGTCGTATTATGTGTTATTCTTTCTTGTTATCTGCCTTGGCGTTTTTTCTAATCAACTGCAAATAGTTGACTGGAAAACTTCTTTGTCTTTTGTTGTTTAATAGTTTCATTACATACTTGCTTGTGCCTAGTTAATCAAAACCCTTTTCTTAAAGGAGGAATTGATATGGCAGGCAAAAAGAAAGCGACAGCTGCTTCAACTCCTACTCCATTCAATAAACCAAACAAACAGTCGAAAAAGTCAATGAATCCGAATAGGAGAAAAATGACAGTAGCAGTATCAGAAACATTTGAAGATATTCATGACATGAATAAGCATTAAACCTACTAGCAAAACGTGCCTAATTAGTTAGAGTCTCAAAAAATGAGTAGGGGTTGGGACATAAGTATTCCAGCCATAGTTAACCCCGAACAACCATACGAGAGTTGATATGCTCCCAATAAAGTAGACAGATGAAATAGTAAAAAATCTGTTTAACTTTATTGGGGGCTTTTTCATGGCGAAAAATGCATATTCAGCGCAAGAGAAATTTGAAATAATTATGGCTTATGTGGACAGACAAACTTCAATTTCAGACTTCTGTCAACAATATGGCATTTCAACAAGAGCTCTACACGATTGGCTTTATCTATTTCAGACCTATGGAACGTCTGGACTTCAAGCTTCTAGTGGATGGAAACGGTATACCAAAGAGGTAAAAACTGCTGCAGTACTTGATTATCTTTCAGGGGGCTATTCTCTGATTGAGATTACACATAAATATGAAATATCCAGTCGTTCGGTGTTGAAAGATTGGATAAAGAAGTATAATGATCATAGAGAATTAAAAGAGACGAAAAGGATGAACAACTCTATGATTAAAGGTCGGTCTACCACACAAGAAGAGCGTTTGGAAATCGTTATGTACAGCTTACAGAACGGCAAAAATTATCAACAGACATCGACACAGTTCAATGTTTCCTATCAACAGGTTTATCAATGGGTGAGAAAGTATGAGGAACACGGAGAAGAAGGTCTAATAGATAAGAGAGGCCAACGTAAGTCAGAACCAGAGTTAACTCCAGAAGAGAAGATCCAGCGTGAAATGAAACGGTTGGAGAGAGAGAATGAGCGCCTTCGGGCTGAGAATGCATTCTTAAAAAAGTTGGAGGAACTCGAAAGGAGGCGTTTAAAGAAACGTCCTTAAGCCAAATTCGATTGACCGATAAATATGTAGTCATTCAGGAACTTCATGAGAAAGAGAAATTCTCCATTGTGCTATTATGCGAAATTGGGAAAATTCAACGTTCTTCCTATTATAAATGGCTTAATCGTACCCCTTCCGAGAATGAAAAGTTGAATGAGCAAATTCTAGAGGAGATAAAGAATCTTTATGCGAAGGTGGACGGTATATATGGATATCGCCGCATTACGATGAACCTAAACCGTACCTTATCAAAGCCTATAAATCATAAACGTGTATACCGATTGATGGGAATCGCTGGAATTCACTCGGTAATTCGACGTAAAGGTAAAAAGTATAAGCCAAGCACACCACAACATATGGTTGAGAACATTTTGAACAGAGAATTCAACGCAGATGAGCCAAATGAAAAATGGCTAACAGATGTGACTGAAATGAAGTATGGAGCCTCACAAAAGGCTTATTTGAGTGCGATTTTAGATTTGTACGATGGCTCCATTGTAAGCTATATGTTAGGCAATTTTAATAATAATCCGCTGGTATTTAAAACATTCGATTTAGCGTTAGAAGTTAACCCAGGAGCAAAACCCCTCTTCCATAGTGATCGAGGATTTCAATACACCTCCCGAGCTTTTAAAAGGAAAATTGATAAAGCAGAAATGGTCCAAAGTATGTCAAGGGTAGGAAGGTGTATCGATAATGGACCGATGGAGGCTTTTTGGGGAACATTGAAAAGTGAAAAGTATTATCTGAACAAGTACATTACTTTTGAAGAGTTGAAGCAAGACATTGAAGAGTACATACGATTTTATAATCATGAACGATTACAAAAAAGACTAAACGGCCTTAGCCCCTTAGAATACAGGGCTAAAGCCGCTTAGAATATTTTATTTATTTCCGCTGTCTACTTGACGGGGGGCAGTTCAAGTTCCATATGATTGTTCGGGTTTTTTTATTAGTTTATAAAAGGCCTGTTTCAGTAAAGTTGGTACACTTCGCTTTCCGTGGGGCTCGCGCTAAAGTCGCGGTCTGCTTCCGCCTGCAGGGTCTCAGCTATCTCGCTAATCTCAAATGAGTCTACGTGTATCCAAGCTACTCCGTCTTTCCAATTAATTAATTTTTTACTATTTTCATAATAGTTTATAGAAAAACAATCTTTAAAAACGAAGTGGAATGGAGCGGGGGACACTTGACTTCTGCGGGAAATAGAGCAAAACCTAAGACCCCCACAGGCTTTAGCTGAGGAGGATTAGGTTGCTCCACTGCGCATCGAGTGTCTGTAGCGCAATGGAACGAATTGGTTTCTCTACTTGATTTTTTAAAAATAAAATAACGATAACCACATATTAGAAACCAGCCGTTGTTTAAATAGCTATATTAGAGATGGTTCGTCTTTACAGATTGGCAATTTAGTTTTGTCCCAGCCACTATCTCTTTTCCGAGGCTCTTTTTTTACCGTTTTAATGCTTGAATAAGATCAATGAAAAAATGGAAAACCTATATATATAAAAGTTACCTGAGGCTTATTTCTAAGACGATAAAAAGAAAACAAAATCTAAATCCTATTCGTAGACATATGTGTGTATCATCTATGCATTTTTCTGTTTCCATCTACAATAAAAATGCATTACAAATAATATTAGAATGGCTAGAAAAAAGAAAGAACGAAATTTAGTAACTGGTTTTAATCTCAAAATATACTGAGATCCCTTCGTTCACTATTTTATTTTAGGTTCCTTGTCATTACTATGCGATTCTGTTTCTAAATACTTATCAATATAGGAATAAAACTTTTCCATCGTATCCTGTTCTTTAAGGATTTTTTGGAGCTTTAAAGGATCTTTAATAACCACTTTATGTTTTTTTAAGAGCTGAATCAGCTCAGGAAAAAGACTAATATCTTCACTTTCCAAATATAAACTGGAATGGTCTTTTAAGTGAATGATAATATTTAGATGTAAGGATGATCCTAAAAGGTATAAAAAAACAGTCGGAACTCGTTGGACATTAAACTCCACTGATATAATTTCTTTATATCGAACCGTTCGTATACTTTGTTTCTTCTTTTTTCTAAATAAACCACATGGTGTAAAAAGAATTCCTAAATCGCTAAAGCTTGTATAACATATTGGATAAAGCTTACTTGCATAATGCGGATATTTTTTTCCGTATACCTCTACAATGACTGGTAAGACTCTGTTCTTTCCATGTGATACAAACTCACTCCACTTCATTTTTCGCTCCCTCCTACTTATTAACTGCTTTATTCAACCCCTTTTGCCATATACTCTCTTATAATCCGCTCTTTGTTAATTACCTTAAGTCTATTCCAGAATAAAGGAAATATTGCCAAGTAAATTTTCATACGTTCCAAGTAATGTATTTAACATAGTATATTCATAGCTATTGAAATGGTTATAAAAGATGATAATAATACTTATTTATTCGATATATTAACGCAAATTTCCTGTATCTTCCCTAAAAAAACATCAATTTTCTACAACGATTTTGTTTACTAAAGAAAAGCCTTGCTTACCGCCAAAACGGAAAAGATGGACACACGATGAATACTAGAGAATCGATGTTGATTTTTCGTAGGGAACGGGGCGGGAAGCACATAAGCCCCTTGGTGCCCTGAGCTATACATCCAATGCCTTCAGAAAACTTATAATTTCTTAACTGTTACAAAATGCTCCTTCCCATAAAGTGAAGCGAGTTATACTGAAGTATAAGAGTGAGATACTACTGAAAAAAGGGCTTAAAGATCTGTTTATAAGGTTAGACGTTTGTCACTCCATCTAGCAGCACTGTTAACTCTTCTTCGATTAAACCTAAATCCAATCTTTCAAATAGAGGGGTGACATGCAATATTTCGGATGGAAGTGTGTGTTGGTGCTTCCATTCTATTTTCTTTATACCCAGCATATCTCTAATTCTTTGGGTTGAATAAGGTACAAAAGGCTCAAGAAGCTGTGCTAAATTTATAATAATATATGTACAATTTGCTAAAGTAATTTCTCCTTCCTCCTTATTTACCTTCACCTGTTCCCAAGGTTTTTGTTGGTCGAAATAACGATTCCCATAACGGATGTAAGAAAAAATTTCTTCTACCGCTTTTTTTCCACTTCCCTTTTCAATCCATTCTCCTGCCTTTTTATAAACCTCTTCTGTAGTGGTAATAATACTTTTTGAGATCTGCTTCTCAGGAATCTTGCTATTCATTGCTTTTTGAATGAATTTCAAGGTTCTATTTACAAAGTTCCCGTATGCTCCCAAAAGTTCACTATTATGACTATAGATAAATTCTCGCCAAGAAAAGTCCGTGTCTCTTGCTTCCGGAGCATTAATCGTTAAAAAATAACGAATGGAATCAGGATCATATTTTTGTAAAATATATGGAACCCAGACTGCCCAATTTTGGCTAGTGGATAATTTCCTTTTTTCTAATGTTAAATATTCACTAGAGATGATATGGGTCGGTAAGGATTTTTTGCCCAAGCCGAGCAAAATACTCGGCCAAATAACGGAATGGAAGGGAATATTATCTTTTCCATGCACGTAATAGGAAATCGTCTCTTCATTCCAATAATCTTCAACATTCATGCCTTTCTTTTTACATGCCTCCATACTAGCCGTTAAGTAACCTGACACAGCTTCAATCCAAACATAAATTTTCTTCCCATCATAGCCTTCTAATGGAACATCAATTCCATTTGGTAAATCTCTTGTTACTGCTCTGTCTGGAAGTCCTTCCTGTAAGTAGCGTTTTGTCAAAGCAAGAGCATTTTCACGCCAAAGCTGTTTTTCTACAGCTTCTTTTAAGTATGTTTCCATCTCTTGCTGAAACTTGCTAAAAGCAAAATAGAAATGCTCTGTTTTCTGAATGACTGGTGTTTCTCCACAAATTTTACATCGTTTCTCTTCTAGCTCTAAAGGGTCTAAAATAGCAGAGCAGTGATCACATTGATCCCCTCTAGCTTTTTGTTTGCATTGGGGACAAATTCCCTCTACAAAACGATCAGGTAAAAACTGTTTATCTTTCTGACAATAGGCCTGCTCAACTGTTCTTTTATATAAATATTTATTCTTTAATAGAGCAAGAAATATCTCTTGCACCGATTGATGATGATGCCAAGCATCTGTTCTTGTATAAAGATCAAAAGAAAAGCCTAACCGGGAAAAGCATTGGTAAAATTCATGGTGGTATCGATCGGCAATTTCCTCAACAGTGGTATGCTCCTGCTGTGCCCGAATGGAGATTGGTGTTCCATTACAATCACTTCCTGAAACATAAAGAACATTCTCTCCCTTTTGGCGAAAATAACGTGCCAAAATATCACCTGGCAATAATGCTGCCACATGGCCTAAATGCAAGGATCCATTAGCATATGGCCAAGCGCCCCCGATAAATATTGTCATCATTTATTCCTCCCTCATTCAATATGTCCAATTTATCTTGCTTCTTTGAATTTATCTATCCCTATAACTCACGCTCTTACCGAATAACAAATCCCCCCTCACTTGAAAAAAGCATAAAAAAAACGCCCTAATCTTAAAAAGATTAGGACGAGTTTACCCGTGGTACCACCTAGCTTCACAAATAATTTGCACTATTTGCCTCTAATCAGTACGTCTTTTATAAAGAGATACTGCTGCTGTTATAACGAGTGCCTGTCTCGTCGTAGTCTACTCACGCTTAGTTTTCGGTACGAAGCTCAAAGGTCATTTTCAATAAGGTTCATTTACCTCCTTTCCACCATCGGAAGCTCTCTATAAAATACTGTCTTATTTACTTTTCCTTATCAATGCCATCATTTTTATTAAGGTTTATTGTAGATTTTTCTTCCTCAATTGTCAATATCTTTCGAAAAGTCCTTCGAATACACATTCGAACGATAAAGGGAAACTTCTATCAGTGGGTATTTTCCTTTATCCCCACTGATAGAAGTTGAACCGATCAGAACTTTTCGGACAGTTGATCTCCAACCTATCTTCCTCGAATTTCTCATAAACTAGTATTCTTCCAACACTCAAATGATAGCGCCTACATATACATGCAGGTCATTCGGAATTAATATTGTTTGGTCCTTACTGTACTTTTCAAAAAGAAACCCTAGTTCATCAACAAATTCATCATAAAAAATATCCTCTTTTTTTGGTGCATAGGAAGCAGACAGATTTCTGCCGATAAAATGTTCTTTATCCATTTTTAGTGGATTGGAGACAGCATAATGTTCATAGCCATGCGTGAAAAATTGATTCAAATCCAATCGTTCAATATTAATTCCACCACTAAATCCCTGGAAATTCGGACAGTATTTTTTTGATATGTTTGCTGTTTCCTTATTTAAGTTACTCGTATGGTCACGACTATTCCATATAAGCATGACAAGACCATTGTTCTTCAAAATACGTTCGCATTCTTTTTTAAAGGCAATAGCATCAAACCAGTGAAATGCTTGAGCGACCGTAACTAAATCAACACTCTTATCAGCAAGCTCTGTTTTTTCAGCTGACCCGTTTACACAGGTTACCTGTGTGAAATCTTCCATTCTTTCTTTTAGAATAGATCTCATATCGTCATTTGGCTCTATCGCTATAATATCTGTTCCAATAGTAGCAACTAATTCTGTAAAAATCCCCGTACCAGCACCAATGTCGGCAATGACGAAATTATCATTTCCGCCGATATACTCTGTAAAAAGCTCAATAAAGAACCGTTTTGGATAACCTGGACGATAACGATCATATAATGTAGACTTCCCTGTAAATTTCGCTTCTGAATTCATATTATTCCCCCTTTTCCATCCAAATCTTTCCTTCTCCCCATAATCTTTTCCTATAAGCACCATACTAAATAAATATTCCACAAAGAACATTACATTCCTTCTATATTTTTTAAGAGAATGTCCCATAACTGCTTTTAAGGAGTCAGGGACTGGTTCCAATTATATTAAGCTTTTGCAACATAACTTGCGAGCGCTTTTTGTACTTCATATATACTACTGTCTTTTTTGAATTGTTTGGATATGGCTGGCAACTCTGCTCCCGAAATCCAAATTTTTAATTCAGCATCTAAATCAAAATGACCAGCAGTTTCGATACTAAAACGAGAGATACTTTTATAAGGCACTGATAAGTACTCGACTTTTTTACCAGTTAAACCTTGTTTATCAACAAGAATTAAACGTAAATCAGTAAATACAATTAAGTCTCTAATTAATTTATATGCAAGCTCTATTTGTTCATTTGTTCCGATTATCTTATTTAATTCCTTTTCTAATTCTTTCACATCTGCTGCACTTGCATTTCCCATTAAACCATTTAAAAAGCCCATATAATCAACCTCCATTTTCTTATATTCATATACTGATTACCAGCTATAAAAGTTCCCATTTTTTTCTCTTTACTAAAAGATTGTATTTTCAATAGAAAAATATACTAAGCAACAATTTTATAAAAATAGCCTTTGCTTTTTATGGAGTCTACTCTTATTTTCCTCCATCTTCAAATTCTTTGCAAATTTTAAAAAGTATCCATGATTGCTCTTGCATTATATTTACACCTATAACAAAATTATTACATATGAAAAAATAAGTAACGGCAATCAATTACTCCTTGTCCTAGAAGCTCTGTCTAACCCCTATCGGTTAAAAATTATTGCAATCCTGCAAAAAGAAAAAAATATGTCAGCCTGTTAGCCCGAGAGCTCGGGATTAGTAGACCTTTGTTATATTTACATCTTCAAAAATTAGAAAACGCAGAAATTATTATGGGACACCATGAAATCTCTGAAGATGGAAAAGCAATGAAATATTATGAATTGATTCCTTTTTATCTTCCATTATCAGAAGTATTCATTACAGATTTGGCTGAAAGCGTATCTATTAAAAAAAGAAAGGCGTAACAAAAGAACAATTTTAGGAGGTTACGAATGCAATTTTTCAATTTTATCAATTTACTCATCTTTATTCTTCCCATTCTCATAATCCTTGGGTTTCTATTCTATTTAGCTAGATACATGAAAAGAGCGGAATCGCGAGCAGATGAAAAGCTTAATATTGAAAAAGAAAATGTTGAATATCAAAAAGAACAGATAAATGCCCTTAACAAAATAAAAGAAAGAATTGTCAACATTGAAAAAATGTTAGATGAGACAAATTAAAAGGAGAAAATTATGAACGTAGCCATTATGGTTTTGCCGACTTTATTCCTTTATATTTTCATTCCCATGCTACTTATTTTTATCGTTGTACGCTTTCTAAAACGAAAAGAGGCTAGAGCCATCGAAAGGTTAAAGGTGGAAAAAAATAGCCTATCTATTCATAAGCAGCAAGTGGCCATGATAAATGACTTAAATAATCATCTTAAATCCATTGAAAAAATGCTAAAGGATGTAGAATAATCTACTTCTTTTCGCATTTTTCCATTTATCACCATACATATCCATTCTCTTTCGTAAAAAAATAGTATTAATATCAAAAAAGAATGGAGATTTATATGAAAAAACAAACGAATTTATTTATGCTCTCAATACTTGTCGTGCATTTACTTTTACTTACTATGCAACCAATACCTGCATTTGCGATTAAAACACCTAATGTCGTGATGACAAAACAATATAAAAATATAGAAAATCTTAATTATCCTACACTAATAAGTGCACCTAATAACAAAGCTCAAAATAAAGTAAACAATATTCTTTTACAACATATCCAACATTCTTATAACAGATACTTAAAATTGATGAAAGAAATGGAAAAAATAAAAGCAGATCCAATTTGTAAAGAGTCACCATCTGTTTGTAAATACGAATACATTACCAACTACAAGGTGAAATACAACAGTAATAATAAACTAAGCATTTTATTTAATGATTATCAATTTACTGGTGGTGCACATGGGAACACAGTTATCTCGACATATAATTTTGACCTCAAATCAGGAAATCAATTAACATTAGATGACTTTCTCCCCTCAGAGCGAGAGTATGAAAAAGTAACAAATTATGCATTAGCATATATGAAAAAGCATCCTGAAATTTTTTATTCAGATCCAGCTGAATTTGCAGACTTTAAAGTAACAAATGAAACGAACTTCTTATTATCTGACAAAGGAATTGAGTTAGTATTTCAGCAATATGAAGTTGGGCCATACGTTTCTGGCAATCCCTCTATATTGATTCCAGCTTCCGTATTTCAATAAAAGTAATTATTAAAAAAGGGAAGAACTATGGTGGTCATTACCTCCTTTTCGGCAATGACCACAACCTCAGCTCCTCCCATTGTTCTATTTAATTTTTCTTTGTCTTTCTATTTCCGCTTTTAATCTGCCTTCTGGTGCAAAATCAGCCTCCCAATTTGGCGGCTTAATAATCTTGCCATCTCCTTCTCTGAATCGTGGTTTGCCATCTTCAAATAATTTCCCCATATTCGCTTCTTGTACTATTTGAAAGAGAGCAAATGGTTCAACTCCAGCAATGACAAAACTTCCTTGATTGAAATATTCAACATCTGTTAATGCATCCATCTGTGCTACTAATTTATCATCGACTGGTTTCTTTTGAGTAAGTATTTTATCAGCTGCTTTATCTAACCCTTGTAAAAACTGTTCATATAATGCTTGAAATTTTTGTTCATCTCCTTCAGCCGTAGCGTATAGAAATTCAACTAATTCTTCTCCTGTCCAAACCGCTCGATTAACAGCTGTTTTTTCATCAATAGCAGTAGGTTCTTTTGCCACTTCATGTCCAAATGCTTCATGAAAATTTTTTACCATATAATACATCTTATTATTATCCATTACTACTCCTTTTTGAAATAAACGTAAATTTAATTAAGAAAACTTAAATCAATGTGGGTTTTTCCCGAGCCCCACTTTTAGTTGATTGCTCTTATCGGATTCTTTACGGAAGAGTTTCAACACCTAGCTTCCTCGATTTTCTGTAGCTTGTGGGTTGTTCCCGTTAAGAGTGGGATAAAGACTATTGTAACATTAGTTATTCTTTTTGTAGCACTTTCCTTTCAATTTAAGGAATAACTATATAGCCAAAATAGTAAAAAAGCCTTCCTATTCGTTCTCTCAATCTTTTATATAACACCGCTAAAGGATTGTTAAATCAAGCTTTTTCAAATAGTGTAAAAACATCAATTTACTACTGTTTAATAGCCTGTTATAATACTAGAGGGAAAGAGGTGTATAATCAATGGAGATATTTAGTATTCAAGAATTAGAAAAAGTAATACGTCATGTCGAAATTGAAGGACAAGGGGGAATTTTTCAAGAACAAACTGGTAAACAGCCAAAAGATTACCCGAAGGAATTCCTTGATCGTATCGTTAATTACATTACTGATATTCAACTAATAAAGAAAATCCAGAAATTAACGGATGATGAAGCATTACACTTATTTGTGAAATCAGTTTACGTAGTCTGTATAAAGGACCTACATAGTTCGGATGATATGCAAGAAGAAGCTCTTGTACAAAAGGTTTTTTCTGATTATTTAAAAGAAACATCCATGGCTCAATAAAATATGCTGAGTTATTTTGAAACATAACAAAGACTAGGATGTGTCTCACCCTAGTCTATTATTTTTGTTCATTTTGTTTTTTTGATTTTAAACGATAAATATTACTATATTTCACTTCTGCTGCATTTTTTTTGTACAACTTTTCATACTTTCTGTGTGCGATTAAATTATCCTTCCAATTATGTGTAAAGATTATCTTATCTTTTAACTCGTGAAAAATGCTCATGTTGTTCACACCTTTCTTAAGTTGATAATCTACTTATACCACCTCGCTTTCATGTTTAAACCTAAAAATATGACGATATTAATATTTTATAGCAGTGCTTTTATAATCATTTTCGCAGTCTTCGCAATAAGCGCATCTGCAAACTTTGCATTCTTTGTATTTCTGCATGATAAAATGGCAATAACAATAGTCTTATTATCAGGAGGCCAAACAATAGCCAGGTCATTTCTTGTTCCAAAACTTGCAGCCCCACTTTTATCACCTATATCCAATCCTTCAGGTATTCCAGCACGGATTAATGTATCTCCAGTCGTATTCTCACGCAGCCAGCCGTTTAGGAGTGCCTGTTTTTCATCAGGAAGCAAATCACTAGTTGTAAACGCTTGGAAGCTTGTTGCAAGAGCCCTGGGTGTACTTGTGTCACGGAGATCTCCCGGTACTGTATCGTTTAAATCAGGCTCGAAACGATTAGACATAGTATCCATATCACCAATATCTCTTAGTGCTCTTTCAAATCCAAAGGGCCCTCCCAGTTCTTTAAGTAGAATATTTCCTGCTGTGTTGTCACTATAACAAATGGCAACAGCAGCAATCTCCTTAAGCGTCATCCCGTTTTCTACTTGCAGTACTGTGATTGGTGAATAGGTGACTAAGTCTTCTTTTCTAAATGTGATAATTTGTTCGAGATCCTTTAATGATTTCTTTAGAAGTAAGGCACCTACAGCTAACGCTTTATATGTGGAAGCGAAAGCAAATCTTTCATCTCCGCGATAGGATATTTTTTTCTCTGTCTTCATATCAATTGCAAAGACTCCAAGTCTTGCGTTGAATTCCCTCTCAAGCTTGATAAAATCGTCCATTAAATTTAGCTCCTTTAGTATCTCGATTGAATTAGGAGCAGCCAAACACACCACAATTTTCTTCAAACTACTAGGCAATAGTTGTGCTTCGCTTCTAATTTGCGTAAAATAGGTAATTATTAATACATTTTATTTAAAGGACTGGAAGTTTATTATGACTAAATTCGGTTGGTTTTTATCGTTGATTGGATTTTTTGCAATCTTAAGCAGTGTACTCTATCCACTAGACGTCATTAGCAAGCAAACAGTATTAATTCTTCTTTTTGGAGGAGCTGGCACGATGTTTGTCGGTTCGATGATTAGAAATTTATCCCTGCTAAAGAAAATACCGAAATAAACATTTTTCGGCAATTTTAGAGCTGTAACAACATAATGAATTATGATCGGAAGGCTGTCTCCTAAAATAGAGGCAGCCATTTTCCGTAATTGAAGGAGGAAGAAAAATGGAGATAAGACAATTGCATTACTTTGTAGAAGTAGTTAAGCAAAAAAATATGACGAAAGCTTCAGATAATCTTCATATATCACAGCCTGCACTAAGTAAAGCAATCAAAAGCTTAGAATCAGAAATTGGATTAACCTTAATTCATCGGTCCAATAAAACACATGAGCTAACAGATGCAGGTTCGGTCGTTTTTGAATATGGGCAAAAAATCCTCGCTCAAGTGGAAGAAATGTCATCCACACTCCACGATATGACGAATCTAACAAGAGGAAATATTAATATTGGTCTCCCGCCTATTATCGGAAGTTTATTTTTCCCGAAAATAATTGCGGCTTTTCATAAAGCATATCCTAACATCCAAATTAACATAAAGGAATATGGTGCTGCTAAAGTGGTTAAAAGTGTAGAAGAAGGCGAATTTGAAATGGGTGTAGCTGTGCTTCCTTTAACGGATGAAGCCTTTCATGTATTTCCACTTGTAAAGGAAGAATTAAAATTAATTGTGCCAGAATCGCACCGGTTTGCAAGTAGAAATAAAGTTCAAATGAAGGAATTAAAAGAGGAAGAATTTATTTTTTACAGTGAGGAATTTGCTCTATATGAAATAATGAGAAGAAAATTCATTCAAGAAGGATTTGAGCCGAATATTATCTTCAAGAGTTCTCAGTGGGACTTTATGGTCGAAATTGTAGCAGCAAATTTAGGTATCTCCATATTACCAGAATCGATATGTAATCGAGCAAATAATAATCAAGTTCGGTTCATTGACTTAGAGCCTGTTACGAATTGGGAGCTTGTTATCATAACGAAAAAGGATCGCTATCTATCGGTTGCCAGCAGAAGATTTATCGACTTTGTTCTTAACAATGAATAATTTATCATTAAATTCTTCATGTATCCCATCTTTCTATAACTTTTAGTTATACTAACTATAATAACTATGTATTTTACGAATAACGAATAGAAGCGTATGATATTCATATACCAAGGTGATGGAAGTTTTTATTCCATCAAATGAATATCAGAAGGTGATCTCATTGAAGAATATATTGATAATCGCAGGTCAAATCTTATTCCTCCATGTTTTTCTTTTTATCGGAATGGGAATTAAATTGATCGTTTCTATACCAATTCCTGCTTCAATGATTGGATTAATAGTCCTTTTTATTGCATTAAGGCTTAAAATAGTGAAAATAGAATGGGTCGAAAAAGGAGCTGCTTGGCTGCTTGCAGAATTGTTGTTATTTTTTATTCCATCTGCTGTCGGCATTGTAAATTACAACGAAATTCTAAATCTAAAAGGAATTGAAACAGTACTACTAATCGCGATAAGTACTTTTATCGTAATGGGGGCTACAGGTTTTACTGCTGAAAAAATCTATAATAGAAAGAGACGTCTTAATAAATGAAAATTATAATACTTACCATTATAACTTATGTGCTTTATCGGATAGCTAAAGCATGCTATAAAAAATGGAATATCCCATTATTTCATCCGTTATTAATTACCCCCATACTCCTTATAGCGTTTATTAGTATCTTTCGTATTCCAGCAACGACTTATATGGAATCTGCACAGCCATTAACACATTTATTAGGACCTGCAACGATCGCTTTCGCCGTTCCAATTTATAAAAACTTACATTTGTTAAAAAAATATTTTACGATTATTATGATTAGCGTTACAACAGGTACATTGGTCGCCATTTTTTCTTCTTATTTATTATCAATTTTGATTCATTTAAACAATGACTTTATTATGAGTATCTTGCCACGCTCCATAACTACTCCTATCGCAATAGTCGTTTCAGAGGAAATTGGTGGTCTTCCTACACTAACTACGATATTTGTGATTATCACCGGCGTTTTAGGGGGAATCATTGGGCCTTATACGATAAAATGGTTATCCCTTCACTCTCCGATTGCGAAAGGCTTAGCACTTGGGATGGGAGCACATGGCGTCGGCACATCTAAAGCGATGGAATTCGGTGAACAAGAGGCAACCTTTTCTACACTTGCGATGATTTTAGCAGCGTGGATTACTGTTCTGTGGGGAACTTCTTTAATCCCTTTAATGCTTAACTTTACTGCTTAACGGAACACATTACACCAAACAAGAAATAATTAATTGCAGAAGAAATGTCCCTTTATTGACATTTCTTCTATTTTTATTTTCATTTTAAAAATAGACAAAAAAAATAGGACTTCTCCTCACTGGATTAGACCATACAAGATTCCCCAATCGATCACTATTAATCGAATGGACAAATCTTGTGAGGTCAATCCTTTTGGAAAATTCCTCTTCTTTTTATTTCGAATAGATGCTATTATTATTAACTACTTGAAGCTCTCTAGTTGTTTTTACCATTTCACTTCCGCAAATTGGGCATTTTGGTGTCTCACTGCTTTTAAAATTATCACGAATCCAGCACTTACAAGTTTCTGATGTACAATCCCAAACCATCACTTCTTCTTTAACAATTTCTTCATTATTTCTTCTTCCAAATCCCATTGCCAAATGAAGCACCTCCAGGAAGCTAATTTTTTGTCAAATACACTATGTGATATAGGTAGTTTTCGCAATACATTTCATGCTTCTACCGCCATCTCTTACTATTATTCTCAACATCCACATAGAAAATTTAACGCCATAAAAATAAAAAACACTTGTAATCAAGAGAAAAACAAGAAATAATCCCTAAACAAGTGCATGAGAAGTATAAATCTAAACTAAAAACTAATATTAAATATAACATAAATTAATCAGAAAGTCAAACTTTTTATTATCCCACACTTCCTACTGTTAATGCAAACATTATTTAAATAATATGTCGAGTTATCTGTCTTTCACAAAGTCTGAAAAGTTTAGGATATTAAATTAGTATGAGTAAAATGTTTGTGGGAGAATAAATATCCTTTTTGTCTAGTTGGGGGACGAGTCCCCCAACTAGACAAAAAGGCCACCAAGCGAAAGCGCGGTAGCTGGAAAAAATTAAGTATTAAAAAAGAGAGCTTCCTTTTGTAAAGTAGAGTTTGACTAGAACACTACGAAAAGGAGAGGCTCTCATGAATGAATGTAACATAAAATTACCATCATTAAAAGAATTGGAAAAAACTTTATTTCGAACGCTACAAAATACGTTTCAAGAAATCCTTGTTCAAACATTAGAAAATTGGGATCTAGAGATTGCCCAGCAACGAGATAAAAGAAGATTTGCTTTACGAGATAAACGAGATATACGATTAGAGACAGCTTTTGGAGCAGTGGAGCTGAAGCGTAATTATTATTTCGATCGTGTGACCAAAAAATATATTTGTCTATTAGATCACTATTTACAGTTTCAGGGGAATAAGGGATTTAGTCCGCTACTAGAAGAATGGGGGTTAGAACTAGCGACGAATGGCTCCTCCTATCGAAAGGCTGTGGAAACCTTAGAACAGTTTTTAGGCTATTCGGCGATGAGCCACGAAGCATTACGGCAACATCTTCTTCAAACAAACGTGCTTCCAGTTACGGAAAAACGTCCCTTTCAAAAGGTCTTGTTTGTCGAAGTAGATGGATTATATGTGAAGAGCCAAGAAAAGAAAAAGCGTGGATTTGAGTTGAAATTCGCCGCTGTACACGAGGGATGGAAAGGAAACGGAAAGCGAGTCAGGCTCCGAAATAAAAGGCATTTTCTCTATGAAGGAAAAGAAGCATTTTGGGAAGCGTTTGAAACGTTCTTACAGAATAATTATGCGTATGATCCTACCCAAACCTTGCTTATTATTAATGGCGATGGAGCAGGATGGATAACGGCATGTCGGGAGTATTTTCATGAACGCGCCTTTTTCACCATGGATCGTTTTCATGTAGCTCGTTCGATGAAACAGCTAATGAAGAGCCATCCCCGATACCGCTACATGAAAATAGCGTTAAAAAACTACCAGGTAGAAAAATTACTTCTAGAGTTGAATAGTGCAGTAGGAACAATGGAAACACCAGAAGAAGAAGAAAAACTAGAGCATTTACTTGCATTTTTGACGCATCATCAGGAAGCAATAAAAGATTATCGTATTTGGTTAGAGGAGAAGGATGTGAACACCGAAGCTTATCGTCCGATGGGAAGTGCAGAAGCAATGATGAATCAATTAGCCAAACGATTAAAAAATGGAAGAGCATGGAGCAAAAAAGGCGTCATGAGCATGGCACGTTTGTGGATTGGGTTGAAGGATGATCTATCTATCCAAACGATATATGGAAAATGGGAAAAAGCCACGGAAAAATCAAAGAAAGAGCATCGACCGAAAAGAAAAATATCCACAAAATTAGTGACAGAAACCGTGCGTCAGAACATGCCATACTTAAATCAGGCGATTGGAAAACCCATTCACTTTGCCTTACAGGGATTAAAAGGTTTTTAAAAAATGAGAGAATCAACAGTTGGAAGAACAAAACCAATTGGAAAGCGGATACAAACTTAGAGGTTTTACTTTATAAAAAAGGGAGCTAAAAAAACTCCCACAAAAACTTGACTCAATCATTAAATTATTTCAATTAGCTATTCCCTTCTTAATATGATATTATTTTTTAGGTGAACAAATTAACAGTTGTTTTATCGAAGAATTATTGGAGGTTTATGAAGTGAACATAAAAGAATATACCATTGAGGAAATCAAAGACCCTACTGGCATTCTTGTCGGAAAGCGTTACGAATTTTTCCTAACTGTTGAGTTCGATGAAGAAGATGAATTAGCAGAAGAAGACCATCTGCAAATAAAAGTTCTTTTCTCAATAGATGAGAGTGGATCACGCATTCTTAATTATCATTTTTATAATAGCTTAGAAAATAAATACTTAGATTATGGCTTAGAAGACGAGGAGCTTGAGGAAATACAAGCATTTTGTCATATGCATTATTTAGAAGATTAAATAGAATATAGAAAAAAACGGAAAGGGTTATCCCTTCCGTTTTTTTCTATATTCACTTAAACTTCTACAGATTTTCCATCCTCAACAATATGATGCATTAAATGTGCCAAGTAATGAATAGGACCAAATTCTTCTTCATCCTCTTCCTCATCTTCTTCATATTGCAAATCATTTAAATGCAATGCGACAAATTGATAAAAATCTTTCAGTTGGAAGCCAAAGCAAGCAGATGGGTCTTCGCTTCCCTCTTCATACTGAAGAACTAAGTATGATTCTTTTCCAGCCTCGTCCACTGCATCAAAATAAATAAAGAAACCGATATTTGTATCTAATTCAAATAATTGTCTTGTTCCACCACTTGTTGAACGATTAAAATCGTCCTCGCTTAGTTTTTGTACAATCATTTGATCGACTCCATCTTCCGCATGGAAACTCACTGTAAATTCTTTCATGTTAAGCACCTCTTTCTCTACTTTATTATTTTATACAATTACAGTGAAATTAGCAAAGAGTTGTACTTTTATATCCTTTTAAATAAGTTCTCTACATAAAGTTAAACTTCCATCAGTGAGGGTTTTCCTTAAATCCCCCACTGTTAGTTAGTTGAACCAATCTTTACGGACAGTGAATCTCCCACCGTTCCTTCCTTGAATTCTCAAAAAGCTTGTAGCTGAGAGTCTTACTGACGTTTAAGAACGAGGTAAAGTTTTCTGTTAAAGCTGTTTAACGTGATTACACTTTACTATTCGCGGGCAAGCTTTTGTTGTCTTGGTTTCCCTGTCTCGCTATTACAGAAACTTTTCCTTTTCACAAACAACCATCTTTAAAATAACTGCCTAAAGAGGCTGGGACAAAACTAAATAGCCAATCTGTAAAGACGAACAATCTCTAATTTATCTCTTAAATAAAGCTACTTTCTCATGATGGTTATCTATGTTTTTAAATATAGTCACATGTAAAAACTAAGATGTTTTTTTTAAGTCTTTTCTAAAAAAATTTTGAATAGAAAAATTTAATTATATGGAAGAACTGAGCAGTCTGAATACACGTAGACTCCTATGGGAGCTGCGAAAAAGTCCGAGACCCCGCAGGAGCTAGCGATGAGGAGGCTTTGCGCTCGCCCCATGGAAAGCGAAGTATTCAGATATGCTGGTAATAGCAACAGCCTTCTTTCCAAAACGATAAACACGAACAATAATACATATACATTGCATAGATATTCGTATTTATTACTAATTGAAATGCTTATGTCCCAGACTCTAAAATAAAAAGAGTCCTTTAAAGGACTCTTTATTACAATTATAGTTTTGTCACATTTACAGCCTGCGGTCCACGGCTACCTTCTTCTATATCAAAGTTAACCTCTTGACCTTCATCTAAAGTTTTGAACCCTTCTGTTTGAATGGCAGAAAAATGTACAAATACATCCTCTCCACCTTCCACTTCGATAAATCCAAATCCTTTTTCAGAATTAAACCATTTTACTTTACCTGTTGCCATTTTTTATTGCCTCCTAGATTTAAATAACAAGGATATTTTAAATACCCTTCATTTAACTAGTATACCCAATTTCCCTTATTTAAAACGATGAAATTAAAACTTCCATCTATCGAAAGAAAAAAGTGCATTCTAGATAAAGCAAAGGAATTATTTGCTTCTGTTACGGCTTCTAGGTCTTCTACTATCACCTGAAGAGTTCGGGCGTTTTCTATCATATCCGCCGCGTTCTCCACCACGATCAGTACGACGTCTACGATTACCGCCGCCACCACCAGAACGATTATCTTTCTTTCTCGAACGTAATGGTTCAACAGCTGTTAATTTAACTGGTGTAGCATCTGGTTCTTTTGTAAGTAGCTTCAATGCTGCAGCAAGTAATGTTACGGAATCAGTTTCTTCCAATAAGCCCTCTGCAACACGTTTATATTCAGAATACTCATTTTCTTCAACTGTTTTTGTAATTTTATTAATGGTTGCTTGTTGGTTTCCAGCTAACACATCTGTAAGGGAAGGAATAGGTTTTTTAGTCATTGATTTCTTCGTTACATTTTCAATTATACGTAAATGATCAAGTTCTCTAGGAGTAACAAACGTTATTGCAAGACCTTTTTTCCCTGCACGTCCCGTTCTACCAATACGGTGAACATAGCTTTCTGGGTCTTGTGGAATATCAAAGTTATAAACATGGGATACACCACTAATGTCTAATCCTCTAGCCGCAACATCTGTAGCAACCATTATATCAATGCTTTGTTCTTTAAAGCGACGGATAACTTGGTCACGTTTCCCTTGTGGAATATCTCCATGAATACCTTCCGCTGAGTAACCACGCTTAATTAGTCCTTCAACCACTTCATCAACACGTCTTTTTGTACGTCCAAAGACGATTGCAAGTTCTGGTGATTGAATATCAAGTAAGCTACATAATACATCAAACTTTTGGCGTTCTTGCACTTCCATATAATGTTGTTCGATGTTTGTTACTGTCATTTCTTTTGCTTTAACTCTAACTATTTCAGGCTCTACCATGAATCTTTCTGCAAGGCTTTGAATTCTTTTTGGCATTGTCGCAGAAAACAATAGTGTTTGACGAGAATCTGGAGTTTCACTTAAGATTCTTTCGATATCTTCAATGAATCCCATATTTAACATTTCATCCGCTTCGTCAAGAACAATCATTTTTAAATCTTGCAGACGAATTGTTTTGCGTTCAATATGGTCAATTAAGCGACCTGGTGTAGCTGCGATGATTTCAGGTTTCTTTTTTAAACCGCGGATTTGGCGGTTAATGTCTTGCCCACCATAAATTGGTAATGTGCGAATTCCTTTTACAGAACCGATACGATTTAATTCTTCTGCTACTTGGACAGCCAATTCTCGCGTTGGAGCAAGTACTAAACCTTGAACTGCCTTGCCGACTTCGATTTTTTCAAGTAAAGGTACACCAAATGCAGTTGTTTTACCTGTACCTGTTTGAGCTTGTCCAATCATATCCTTGCCTGATAATGCAATCGGAATAGCCTGTGCCTGAATAGGTGTTGGCTCTTCGAATCCCATGTTTGATAATGCTTTTTCTAAACCGTTACTTAATTTAAAATCTGAAAAAGTTGTCAATACTTTTTCCTCCTTATTAATTGTACTCCGTTGATTGATATTCCTTAAAATATAGGGCCAGAAATGTCGTAGGATAGGATCTTTATCATTTTAAAATGAATGGATTCCACTAATTTTAGCGCATGATTACTCTTTAATATAAACCTTAAAACACCGCCCTATTACTTAGGGACATTATTTGTTTAGAAAATACCAACCTAGAGTGTATTGTTTTATTTTGTTATAAATATATACTCTCCATTTTATTTCACTTTTTTTCATTTTCCAAAACATTAAGGTAAATAGGATCAATTAAAAGCCTTTATACCATACTTTAGTGGGAAATTATGTGGTTTTTTAACGGATGAATATAATGAAGTTGATGGAGAATTTTTATATAAATGCTAAGTTAATGTAAAAGGATAGTGAAATAAATCACTTAATGCTTTCGTTTAGAAAAATATTTTTTCGCAAAGCTTTTTATATTAAATACTCCTTATTATAGAAGTGCTTGTAAACATCATTAAAAAAGGTGATGCATTTTGAAAGGCATCACCTTTTTTTAATTTTTTATTAAGCTTTAGTTACGTTAGAAGCTTGAGGTCCACGGTTACCTTCAACGATTTCGAAAGTTACGTCTTGGCCTTCTTCTAAAGTTTTGAAACCTTCTGTTTGAATAGCAGAGAAGTGAACGAATACATCTTGCCCTTCAGAAGACTCGATGAAACCAAAACCTTTTTCTGCGTTAAACCATTTTACTTTACCTGTGTTCATTGTAAAACCTCCAAAAATGTGTTACACACTAAGCACCTAATATAACTTTTAGGAATCGATACGTCATTCAACATGAAAAAGCCGTAGCTGGAATGATGTAGAAGAAAATCGCCTACATACATTGCAGCTACGACCACCTTATCCATAAAACATATACCGAACTTAATTGCGTTACCCTTATAATATAATCTTATTGGCTTTTTGTCAATAACGTTTTCAAAACTTTAGTTTTCTTTATTTTTCGGAAATGCATCATTTAAAGATCCTTTTAGCGAGATGCTATTTCCGCTGAGTCTACCGTATGTTTTAAAAGCATACTTATGGTAACAGGACCTACCCCTCCTGGAACAGGTGTAATCGCTGAAGCCTTTTCTAAACAAGCTTCGTAATCCACATCACCAATATTGCCTTTATTATAGCCTGCATCTAAAATTACTGCGCCTGGTTTAATCCATTCGCCTTGAATAAAGTTTGCTTTCCCTACTGCAGCAATAACTATATCTGCTTGTCTTACATAGTCCTCTACATTCACTGTACGAGAATGGCAGGTTGTTACTGTTGCATCTTTATTTAAGAGCAATGCAGATACAGGCTTTCCTAAAATTGGACTACGACCTACAACAACTGCATGCTTCCCACTAACTTCTATCTCATAATGTTCCATTATTCTCATAATAGCAGCTGGAGTACAAGAAGGGTATTTCCCAAAACCCAGTGCAGTTTGTCCATAACCGAAACTTGTGACACCATCGACATCTTTTTCAATATCAATTGCTTCAAATGCTTTTCGTTCGTCTATTTGACTTGGTACAGGATGCTGTAGCAAGATTCCATGGACATCCTTATCCTTATTTAATTTGTTAATCGTTTCTAACAATTCTTCAGTTGTTGTTTCTTTATCTAAGTGGATTTTCCTAGATTCTATTCCAAGTTTAGCACATGCATTACCTTTCATTCTTACATACGTAGCGGATGATGAATCATCTCCAACTAATATTGTTGCTAAGCAAGGAGTTACCCCTTTTTCCTTTAGAGCACTTATTCTTCCTTTTAATTCATCCTTCACTGCATTTGCTACTACTTTTCCGTCTAAAATCAGCTTTTTCGACATGTATATACCTCCTGGTAAATTATAAAAAGAAGTGCGCTTTGCTGCTCTTCTGCCCAGACGACCGGCTATACATATACACAGCTCCCATATGGTTATTTCCATCTATGTCGTCAGTCACTATGTATTGATAAGTACCTATGTATCATAACATAGCTCTATTTTAAATGAAATAAATTTTCCGATGATTTTGAACATCACTCAATCAAAAATATCACTTTTCTAAGCAAATGAAAAAAGGATCTTCTAAACTGATTATAAAGTCAGTTTCAGAAGATCCTTTGACTACTACCGTATCCATCAATAATGAATACACATTAGCTATGCATATATTTAAGGAAATACACTAATACTATTTAATGGTGTAAATGCCTAAAACAACGAAAGCCCTACCTCTCTTTCATCCTTACGGCTCCTAGGCCGTGCCAGTGTGAATTTAGGGTGAATTGTGCAGAACACAAAAATACATTTCTGAAAAAAATAATGGAAGGATTAATCCGCATTAGGAAGGATTTTAAATGTGTTTTTGAAGATAATTGGAGTGTAATTGTTATGAATGTTCTTATAGAGCTGTTCCGTTTACTTATAAATATCTTAGTTACCTTACACATAATTCTACAAAATTCTTTTTAAACCTCAAATACATACAAGGAACATCATATCTTAGAATTGGATATAAGTCAACTTTTAATCTCCCTATTTTTTGTAAAATTATTAATTTAATGGTTATCAAAACCCAAGTAAATTAACAAAAGAAGATGTCCTTAAAACCGCAGGCTAAATACAGTTCGCTTTCCGTGGGGGGGCGGTGCCATCTTCGCCTTTTTTGCTTATCCCACTTAAGTCTATATGTATTCAGCCTACTCAGTATTTTCCCAATAAACTTCCCCTATCTTTAGTAAGTTTTTAGACTGTTAAAAAAAGAGAATAATTGAAGGAATTTATTTCTTAATCAAATTTCCTTCAATTGGCACTGTGGCTTTTTGGATTTCTTCTTCTAATTCAGCTGATAATATTTTTTTTCTTTCTTCGCTCCAATTAAAATAATCTGCCATATACTCTATTACCGCTTCCTTTATTTCTTGTACTTTATCTATATCAAAAAGTAGCATTCCTGTTCGTCTTAAAAGAACATCTGTAGGCGTCATAGCAAATTCATATTCCATGGCATAACGAATTCTTGAAAGTACTATTGGAGTAAGCTTTTCAGAACTTCCAATTGACTCTTTTACTAGCTCATAAAGAATTGGAGCATTACTACCATATAACGTTGCGATTTTTTCTGCACCCTCATTAGAGAGCCCTGCATTAATTCCCTTCACTACTATATCTTTGATATATGTCGAAAATCCTTTTGAACCTCCAACTTCACCACCTGAAATTGGCAATGATTTTGTCATACATTTTTTAAATGTTTTTTCTGTTTTTTCTTGCAATCTACTTGCAACTAGATTAACAACAGTTTCTGCCATTTTTCGATAACCAGTTAGTTTGCCTCCAGCGATGGTAATTAATTTACTTTCAGACTCCCATATTTCATCTTTTCGCGAAATTTCAGATGGGTCTTTTCCATCTTCCAAAATTAATGGTCTAACTCCCGCCCAGCTTGATTCTACATCCTCCGCTGATACGGATACGGAAGGGAACATAAATTTAATTGCCCCTAAAATATAATCCCTATCTTCTTTAGACATTGATGGATGGATGGGATTATCACTATAAAAGGTATCTGTTGTCCCTACATAGGTTTTACCATCTCGCGGAATCGCGAAAACCATTCTGCCATCAGGAGTATCAAAATATATGGCTTGTTTTAGGGGAAATACCGATTGATCAATAACTAAATGAACCCCTTTTGTTAGCTGAAGCGTTTTTCCTTTCTTGCTTCCATCAATTGTTCTTAACGTATCCACCCATGGCCCAGTTGCATTGACAATAGTATTTGCATAAATTGGATAAACGGTGCCTTCTATTAGATTTCTAACTTCAACACCTTCCACCTTACCATTTTTATCATATAAGAAGTTTTCTACTTTCGTGTAATTAATGGCAGTCGCCCCATTATCTACTGCTTTTTTCAGTACTTCAACCGTTAAACGACTGTCATCTGTTCGATATTCCACATAGTATCCGCCACCTTTTAGACCATCTTTTTTAATTAAAGGTTCTTTAGATAGCGTTTCATCCTTTGATAACATTTTTCTACGTTCTGATTTTTTTACTCCAGCAAGAAAATCATATACTCTTAAACCAATATTCGTTGAAAATTTCCCGAAGGTTCCTCCTTGATGCAAGGGAAGGAGCATCCACTCAGGCGTGGTCACATGTGGGCCATTTTCATATACAACCTCTCTTTCTTTCCCTACCTCTGCAACCATTTTCACTTCAAATTGCTTTAAATAGCGTAGTCCTCCATGAACTAATTTCGTCGATCTGCTCGAAGTTCCAGCTGAAAAATCTTGCATTTCTACTAGCGCTACTTCCATTCCTCTTGTTGCTGCATCTAAGGCAATCCCCGCACCTGTTATACCTCCACCAATAACTAACACATCAAATTTTTTATTCATTAATTGCTGTTCTATTTTTTCTCTATTACTTGGCTTCTTTTGCAAAGTAATAACCTCCCTTTAAGTGAAAACCATGTTGGTTAAATTATGTTCTCTGTTGAAACAAATGGGTTAATTGAGTTGTAAGCAGTTTTTTTAGGGAAAATAAAAAGAGACCACAAGGCTACATTACCATTAGAATGATAATGCGTTGTGGTCTCTCCGATTCTCCAGACAAAATTATTAACTTGAGTAAATTATAACATATTATTCTTTATATTCATAGTATTTATATTATTTAAATAAGTAAGTAATATTTCTTATTTAAAAGCCATCGTTGCCTTGACTGCTTTCTTCCAGCCTTTATACAATTCTTCTCTTCTATCTTCTTCCATTTTTGGTTCAAAGGAACGATCCAAACTCCATTGTTCTGCAATTTCACTTTGATCTTTCCAGAATCCAACAGCTAATCCTGCAAGATACGCAGCTCCCAGCGCGGTTGTTTCATTTACAACTGGTCGTTCTACTGGAACATTTAGTATATCTCCTTGGAATTGCATAAGGAAATTATTTCGAACTGCTCCTCCGTCTGCTCTTAACGTTTTTACTTGAATATTCGAATCTGCTTCCATCGCAGAGAGAACATCTCTTGTTTGATAAGCAAGTGATTCCAGTGTCGCACGAATAAAATGCTCCTTTGTTGTTCCTCTTGTTACGCCAAACATCGCACCTCTTACATGACTATCCCAATAAGGTGTACCAAGTCCTACAAACGCTGGAACTAAATACACTCCATCCGTTGATTCCACTCTGCTTGCATATGCTTCACTATCCTTCGCATCCTTTAGCATTCTTAGTCCATCTCGTAACCATTGAATAGCAGATCCAGCAACAAAAATACTTCCCTCTAGCGCATACTGCACTTTTCCATCTATTCCCCATGCAATTGTTGTTAATAGACCATGATCTGACTTGACTGCCTTCTCTCCTGTATTCATGAGCATAAAACAGCCTGTTCCATACGTATTTTTCGCCATACCAGCTTCAAAGCATGCCTGCCCAAATAATGCAGCCTGCTGATCTCCAGCAACTCCCGCAATCGGAATTCTATTACCAAAAAAATGCCCTTCAACCGTATATGCGTATATTTCAGAAGAAGGCTTTACTTCGGGAAGCATCGATTTTGGGACTGTTAAAATATCTAGTAATTCCTGATCCCATTTTAAATCATAAATATTAAACATTAATGTACGAGATGCATTTGTATAATCTGTTACATGTGCTTCTCCACCTGACAATTTCCAGATAAGCCATGTATCGATAGTTCCAAATAACAAATCTCCATTTTCTGCTTTCTCTCTTGCCCCATCTACATGATCTAAAATCCATTTAACCTTTGTACCCGCAAAATACGCATCAATCAATAATCCTGTTTTATCACGGAAAAGCTGATTGTAGCCCTGTGTTTTTAATTCTTCACAAATTTCATTCGTTTGCCTAGATTGCCAGACGATTGCATTGTAAATAGGAACCCCAGATTTCTTATCCCATACAACTGCTGTTTCACGCTGATTTGTTATCCCGATTCCTTCAATTTGTTCTGGTTTAATTTCAGATTCCGATAAAACGGTTGCAATTACAGCTAGAATGGAACCCCAAATTTCATTAGCATTATGCTCTACCCAGCCTGGCTTTGGGAAAATTTGCGTAAATTCTTTTTGTGCAACATGCACAATTTCTCCTTTTTTATTAAAGATAATCGCTCTAGAGCTTGTTGTCCCTTGATCTAATGATAAAATATATTTTTCCATATTAATTCCTCCCCAGTTTAGTAAATATTTACGCTACTTTTTTACTAATACTCTTACTTTCCCCTTTTGTCATAAAAAATGCAAGCATTAAAACAATCGCATTTATGCCTAAAACTATCCAGAAGCTGGATAAGACAATTCCTTTAAAAAGATACGTATATATTACTGCCGCTAGGGAACCTCCGAGAATCGGACCAATTACCGGTATCCATGCATATTCAAAATTGGATGTTCCTTTTCCTGCTATCGGCAGTACAAAATGGGCAATTCTTGGACCAAGGTCACGAGCAGGATTAATTGCATAACCCGTTGTGCCTCCTAATGACATACCAATTACAACAATCAATAAACCTACAGCTATTGGGTTAAGACCTTCAGTAAAACTATTTGCACCAATGAATAACAATCCTAGTACTAACATAAACGTTCCAATCAACTCACTTAATATATTGGAAAAAGTATGTGGAATAGCAGGACCAGTTGAAAACACTGCTAATTTTGCACCAGGATCCTTTGTTGCTCCCCAATGTGGAAGATAGTGCAAATAAACAATACAGGCTCCTAAAAACGCACCAATCATTTGCGCCAATATATAAGGACCTACTTGATTCCATGGAAAATCCCCAGTTATTGCTAGAGCAATCGTAACTGCAGGATTTAGATGCGCTCCACTAATGCTTCCTACAGCAAATACACCCATTGCTACTGCTAATCCCCATGCAATCGTAACAACAATCCAACCACCGCCATTTGAGAACGCTTTTTTTAAGTTTCCACCTGCTACGACCCCTCCGCCAAATACAATCAGAATCATTGTTCCAATAACTTCTCCCATAAACACAGACATTCGAATCCCTCCAATCATTTTTTCACTCTGTTTCATTTCGATTTTACACAAAAATTAAAAGCAACTTTTTTGACTCTAGTTTGAAGCTTGTTATTACATCTTTTTGATTCAAATCACAGAGTGTAATTGGTTAAAAAATGCGCAAAAAAAGGAGAGCACTACAGATTATCGCCAATAAATAAATTATGGCAACCTGCGTGCATCTCCTTTTCTCCTACACATTAAATTAACTTGTAAATTTATTGTAACCGCTTACCTACAGACTGTCAATTTTTTTTGATATTTCCACTATAAAAATAGTATTTACTCATTATCAGCTCACTTTATATTTTCCCATAACTCTCTTTTGGAGGTAGTAATACTTGTAGCACCAGCTTCGATTGCTTTTATAACATCTTCTTTTGTGCGAATCAAACCACCAGCAAGTATAGGTACATTCAAACTCTCTTTAATTTCCTTAATCATCCAAGGCATTGCACCAGGAAGAACTTCAATATAATCCGGATGCGTTCTTTGAACCAATTTAACACTTTTCGCAATCGCATGACTATCGAGCAGGAAGACCCTTTGTATAGCAATTACATTTTTCTGCTTTGCTTTTAAAATAACCGATGATTTTGTAGATATTACCCCATATGGCTTAAACTCTTGACAGATAAACTCTGTACCAAAATCATCGCTTTTTAATCCTTGAATTAGGTCAACATGATAAATCATTTTCTTATTTGCCTTTTTTGCAAGTAGGCTAATATGCTTTAATTGAGAAATATGCACCTCTAAGAACACGCCAATTTCATAATCACTTTTTAAAAAAGCTTCAAATTCCTTCATATTTGAAGATGCAGGTATGATATGCTGATTCATTTTTCTTCCCCCAAAATTCACTTTATTGCAAAATTAATATACCTTGTATATGCTCCTCAATATTAACAAACTCTCTTTAAGATTAAAAAATTATCGTTTCGATATAATTTCATATAGCCGAAAAGCTAAAATACAAACGGCTGAATAGGCAATTCCAATTGAATATCCGCCTACAACATCTGTCGGATAATGGACTCCTAAATATATTCTGCTTATACCAATTTGAATGATAGATAGACAAGCAACCATATATGCAATTATTTTATTTCCAGTCGATTTCACAATATGTATAAATAAGTAAGCACATGAACCAAAGAAAATAAGAGAGCCCATTGAATGTCCACTTGGGAAGCTATATCCTTCCTCTATTATAACAGGCAAAATATCTGGACGCTCTCTTTTAAAAAACCATTTAAGCAATTTATTTAACAATGCACCGAAACCATTTGCAAAAACAAAAAAGATTGCTAAAGCATATTTTTTTCTCCATAACAAAAGAACAGTAATTATTAGTAATGCAGTGGTTATAAAAGATACGGATCCTAAAAATGTCACCCGTTCCACCCATATTGTTAAATCATCTGAAATAAATGACTGTATAAAATCAATAATCGTATCGTCAAAAGCAATGATATCAGAACTGGTAACTAGTTTTGCTATTAAATAAAAAACACAACTAAAAGTTATGATAATAGCAATCATCAGGATTATATACTTTAATGTTATTTTTCTTTCCATGTTAATCCCTCACTACTTTTCGGTGCTAGCTTGTCAATGCAAGCTTAGCACCTATCTAAATTTTAAGCTTCTTTAGCAACTTTCTTTCTCGTTGTTTTCTTCTTCTTTTCTTCTGTTTTCTTTGGCTTTGTATTATCAATGGAAGCTTGAAGCGCAGCCATTAGATCCATGACATTCGAATTTTGTTGCTTATCTGTACCTGTCACTACTTCTTCTCCAGTTTTTTTCGCTTCAATTAACTGAAGAAGCGCGGTTCTATATTCATCCGTGTATTTTTCCGGTGTAAACTCTGTTGTTAATTGGTCTATTAATAAAATGGCTGTTTCTAATTCTTTTTTCTCCATTTGATTGGCCGCAGGTACATTTGGTACATCTTCCACCTTGCGAACTTCATCAGGAAAATGAATCGTTTCCATCACAAGCGTATTTTCATACACTCGAATAATGGCTAATTGCTCCTTTGAGCGAATAATGATTTTTGCGATTCCTACTTTTCCTGTTTCAAGCAAGGCTTGTCTTAATAAAGCATATGCCTTATTTCCTCCCTCACCTGAAGACATATAATAACACTTTTCGAAATAAATGGGGTCAATTTCTTCCATTTTCACAAAATCAATAATCTCTACAGCTTTATCCTCATTCTCTTTGCGAAGATTTTCTAAGTCTTCTTCATCGAGAACAACATATTTTCCCTTTGCATACTCATATGCCTTTACAATTTCTTCTGGAGCTACTTCTTTATCACAGGCAGAGCATTTCTTTTCATATTTAATAGGAGCATGACACGCCTTATGAAGCGTTCTTAGCTTAATATCTTTATCCTCAATTGCAGAATGCAACTTAATCGGTATACTCACTAATCCAAAACTTATATTTCCTTTCCACATCGTGTGCATAGTATATCTCCATCCTCTTTTAATTAGATTACTTCCATAAAAAATTAGTACGATTTCTTACCATGAGCCATATAAATCGTTTTTTATATCTATTAATACATTGTGTTTCCATGTCTTTTTCATACCATTTAATTATTGGTAGTGAACATCATTCATACATAGCAACAAAGCAAGGATATACTATTATTATCGAATGATTATCAGGAGGATTACTTATGCATACAGCCGCATTTTTTATTAGTAATTATCATAAAAAAGCTGAGACATTTAGTGTTAGCGTCTGTTTAAATAAGGAAATAATAACTGTCGGGAATTTTAAAAAAGGGTTAAAGGAAGAGGAGAAGACCGCCCTGTTAGGCATTATAAAAGAACATTGCCAAAAAGAAGATGAAGATTTTTATTATATGGATCCAGGAATTTGTGTGGAACTACATTTTTCCTCATTCAAACATCATGAAATAATCAATCCTGTTTTCTCTAAATTTTTATTTAAACAAAATTGGCGCGAATGCACATTAGAACATTTACTTCTAACAGCTGGCACTACCATTACTCACCCTGACAAACCACTTTTTCCCGATACGAGCATTACTAAACTCGATTATCTTTTATACTTAAAGGAGGTAAGTTCCTATTTTCTTCCTTTTTTGCAAAATCGGTTGCTGACAACCATTCGCTTTCCCCATGGTCTGTTTGGAGAATCATTCTATCAAAAACAATGCCCAGATTATGCTCCTTCGTTTATAGAAACATATGTAAATGAGGACATTCAATATATTGTTTGTAATAATCAAGAAACTCTAATGTGGTTGGGAAATCAATTAGCTTTTGAATTTCATATCCCATTTGAAACAATCTACTCAAATGGAATGCCCTCTGAAATTGTATTTGATCTAGACCCGCCTTCAAGTGAACATTTTCATATGGCAATCGAAGCAGCAAAAGTTTTGCAAAAGATTTTGGATAGATTGCACCTACAATCCTTTTTAAAAATCTCGGGAAACAAAGGGATACAAGTTTATTTACCACTTCCTGAAAAAACTTTTTCTTACGATGAAGTGCGGCTTTTCACAGAATTTATCGCGCATTATATGATAGAAGCAAATCCAGAACTTTTCACAATTGAACGACTGAAAAAAAACCGAAAAAATAGATTATACATTGACTATATCCAGCATAGTGAGGGAAAAACGATTATTGCACCCTACTCTATTCGCGGTAACAAAGGTGGATATGTTGCGTGCCCAATCGAATGGAAGGAACTAACAAATAACCTGCATCCTAGTCAATTTCCAATGAAAACTGTCCTGCAAAGATTAGAAAAAGGGATTAATCCATTTTCTACATATTTTGAAGCAAAAGAAAAACAGCCGTTCCGTCAAGTCCTGGAAATTTTAACACAACACCAAAAATAAACAGGGAGTTCCTGTAAGAGGATCACTCCCTGTTTTTTATTCCAACAAACACTCTTCTATAGGGACCGTTACAAAGGATTCAATCACTGGATGTCTTAAGGTTCTGCCCTCTGTCCACTCTAAAAAGGAAATTTTCACAGTAAGAGCTGGTCTTAGCCAGACACCATCCTTAACATCTATTTGATTAAAAAAAGGATTGTCCTTGATAATAATTGGTTCAATGGCATTTGTTATGGCAACCCAGTCTTTTGCTGTTAATTTTCCAGAACCAGCACTACCAATATAAAATAATTTTCCTTCCTTATCAAACTGTCCAAGTTGAAGGGAATGGACAGTCTTATTTTTCAAAGTAACCCCACCCACTACTGCGATTAAATCCTGCTCTTTTTTTCTCTTTCTCCATCTTGTATCTTTTCCTTCAAGTACATATGTACTTTCAAGATTTTTACAAACAATTCCTTCGAGCTGATGCTCCATGCAAACGTTAAATAAACCTTCTGTATCGGAAAAGCTTTCCACTAGCCGAATTACTTCATTTTCAGTAATCCTTTCTCGTAGTATTTGTTGCCTTTCTCGTAGAGGCTTATCTAATAACCATTGGTCATCAGCATACAGGATATCAAAAATCATATATGTAATGGGAACTCCCTGCTGTAATTGGCTAACTCTATCCAAATTTCGTACTCGATCGCGCTTCATTACTTCATAAAAAGAAGGCTTGCCATTCTGTAAAGCGATTATTTCTCCGTCCAAAATACAATTTTCAGCCCGAATATACGAATTTGGACGTAAGAGCTCCGGATATTGTTTTGTTCTTTCGTTTTGCTTTCTATTAAATAATTGAGTTTTATCCCCATCATAATAGGTGAGTATCCTTGTTCCATCCCACTTCACTTGGGCAATCCACTGGTCACCTTGCGGAATTACATCAGTTAAGATTGGTTCAAACGGCTTTATTGGCTTCATTGTAGTTATCCTTTTTATCCTTACCATTTACTAATTGAAAAATAATATACTGCCATAAAATTAGAATACTATCGCTTAAGGGCACGAAAGCCAGCCTTAATAGCTTCCTCTTCAGACCAAAACATAACTTCCGCCTTTATTTGTTCATACCATGGAGAATCAGGTGTATGATAGATTTTCTCCGCACCTATATTCCCTTTAATATTACATGCTTTTGTAGCATTCGATTTATTTGAATCCATGGATTCTGGATGAAATCCATCTTCTTGTGCATAGTTCTTTATTTCCCATATACCTACACCTTTTTTCTGTGCATGTTTCTATATCTTTTCGAATTCATCCATATAACGAGTATTAGGCGCATACACATAAGCTACATGAGCAAGCCCTCTTTTTAGTAATTCTTCTTGAATCATGACATTATCTACATAAACATAGGCTAAGAGTCTGCCGTATTTATCTCGATTCTGTCCGATGTCGAATTCTAATTCAAGCGTTTTTGCTTGTTCCACTAGCTTAGTAGTAAATTCCTTCGCATCTTGTCCAAATGGCTGTTTTCCTAATCGCGGATGGGAAGTTTCTGGTGTGTCGACTAATAAAAACCGCACATTTTCTTATTGATTCTGATAAAGTACAGGTATCCCCGTCGATAGGCTTTTGAAGAGTGACCTCTATACGATCCTTATGCTTGTTTTGTTGTTCTGAGTTTGCTGCGCATCCAAAAAGCATCACTATTAAAATTAGTAATCCATACACTGACCTTTTTATCCTATCTATATAGAAAAAACTATTATAAACCTTACTTTAAATGAGCCTCTACATAATTTTGTGCTTCTTCTTGTAGTTTATTATATTGGATAGCTTCATCTTCGAAATAAACCTTATTCTTAACGATAAAGTTTTCGATTGTATCCCACTCTAAAGCTACTTCTGCACGATAAACATAAGTTGCATTTCCAATTAAATCAATACGGTATTGACCATTTTGATGATGAACATAGCAGCGAACTTTACCACCATTATTATATACATCAACATAACTATTTTCTTTATTATATCCATTTAATATCGTAACAAGAGTAGATGCGCTCATCGCCGTCCCGCATGCATTTGTGAATCCAACTCCTCGTTCATATGTACGAACATAGATGCTGCCTTGTTCTAATATCGAAACAAAGCTAACATTAACTCCATCTGGGAAATATTCATTTGGTCCATTTACATATTTACTTAACGTTTCTTGTACTTCAGAATCAAGAATATCCTTATCTACTAGCGTAATTAAATGCGGATTTGGTACTGCCAAAGCGGTAAATGACAAATCTTTATGAAGCCCTTGGATTTTCTCATTCAGTAATGTATCTGATTCTATATGCAACGGAAGATCCTTCGTTTTAAATGATACAGGAGATATCTCCACTAAATAAGTAGGTATGTTTGGATAAATATCCGCTTCATTTTTCACTTCCAAATTAGCTTTCATCGTTTCAATTACAGCCTCTTCTACTTCAAGCAATTCACAAACATAACGTGCAACACAACGAATACCATTTCCGCACATAGACGCTTCCGATCCATCTGCATTAAATACTCTCATTCTTGCATCAGCTACTTGACTTGACATGACATAAAGAATTCCGTCCGCCCCCAATGAAGACTCTCTGTTACACAGCGCTTTAGCTAATTCCGCTCTTGCTTCTTCGGAAAACTGATAACCATCTGTTATCTCATCTATAATTAAAAAATCATTTCCACTACCATGACATTTTGTAATTTTTAAATTCATTTCCCAATTCCTCCAAGCTAATTTCAATCTTCTTTCATTTTACTGTTCCTGCGTCTAACCTGCAATCAATTCTTCCTAGTAAAGGATAATAGAAAATAACAAAAACCTTAACGGCTTATAATAAAGTCGTTAAGGCTCCTATTTCAAACATTATAAATAATCTTCATCTAAAAGCTTTTTAGCCCATGAAATGGATTCTGCATATACTTTAAATAATTCTTTTTCCTGTATATTTAACTCTTTACAGCCAAGTCCAATGCTAGACCAGTCAGCTGTTTCTGCAGCTATGACCAATTGAAGTACATCTCGTTGCATATTTTTCTCACCTGATAAGGCTTGCACAATCGTTTCATCTAGAGGTAAATCAGAAAGAATTGTTGCCATATCTCTATTCATAATAGTATCCATAAGTGAGAACATCCCAGTTAAAAAAAAACTGCCATATTCCAATCTACCAGGTATTAGCTTTGCTACCGATTCACACATTTTAGAGCGGATTATACAATTATGCATAACTTCAAATGAGATTCCATTCTTCCACTCTTTTTCTCTCACCGTTAAAACGTAAATCCATTTTTGCAGCTCAATAAGTCCAATATAAATAATCGCATTTTTAATACTAGTTACTTTTTGCTTTATCCCATAGCCTAGTGTGTTTATTAATTTCAATAGTTTATAGGACAATGAAATATCCTGTTCGATTAATTTTGAAATACGATTAATATCTGGATCTTCATCATTCAAAAGTTCAAGTATTTTGTAATAAGTATGAATATAGATTGGTACATCATGAGAAGACATAATCAGTGGTCTAGAAAAGTAGTAGCCTTGAAAATAATGATATCCTTTGTTTTTAGCTTGTTCATACTCTTCACTTGTTTCCAGCTTTTCTGCAACCAATTCAATTTCATGCTTTCTTGCCAACGTTTCCAATTCCGCCCTCGAATCAATGGTCGTTTGCTGAAAATCAACTTTAATCATATCTGCTAGCAATAGCAAGGAGTGGGAGTATTGATTACTTTTGTCAAAAATAAAATCATCTAACGCTAATTTGTAGCCTAGTTGTTTAAGCTCTAAACAAATATTGATTATTTTTTGACTAGGAATAACGGTTTCGAGAATTTCGATTACAATGTCTCTTGGTTGAAAATATGTCGGTAGCCTTAGTTCTAATAAATTTTCTGTGAAATTGATAAAACAAGGTTTTCCGTCTGATAGTTTATCTATTCCAATATTAAAGAAACTGTTAATAAGCACTTCGGTTGTTGCCTGATCTCCATTTACATTTGGAAATGAATTTATATTATTATGTCTATAAAGTAATTCATAACCATAAACTTCTTCCATTTGATTAAATAGTGGCTGTCTCGCCACAAAAACTTCCATTCCTTTACCTCCGTCAATCTATTTATGCCATAGTTATTGCCATTTTAATAAATTTATAAGCAGAAGGTTGTCGAACCTTGAGTGTAAGATTATTATTTTTATCGTTTAAATTGTCTTATTATAGGGGCATCTAAGGTGCAGTTTTATTTGCGATGATAAAGACCATCCTTTATCCTGGTAAGTTAGTAAAAAAAGAATTTTGATAAAGGATGGTATTTCTCTTTGATTAATGTGTATATTGTAGTATAAAATTAATCAAAAACAATGAGGATATGAAATACAAAGGAAGTGAAACTTCTTTTGCTTTACCTAATGCTATCTTTAAAATTGGGTAAAGGATAAATCCAATTGCCATGCCATCAGCGATACTGTAAGTAAATGGAATCATGGCTATAATAAAGAAACTGGGGAAACTTTCACTTAAATCCTTTAAATCCAGATTACGGATATTCTGTAGCATTAATCCTCCAATAATAATTAAAATCGGTGCAATGGCACTGTCTGGTATTAATTTAATGACAGGGATAAAAAACGCAGAACAAAGAAAAAGAAGCCCTGTTGTTACCGCGGTTAAACCTGTTCTTCCACCTGCAGTCATACTTGCAGAGCTTTCCACTGTCGCTACCGTTGGACTTGTGCCAAAAAAACTAGAAAGAAATACAGAAATAGAATTAGCACGAAAAGCCTTTGTAAATCGCTCTGGTCTGTTAATATATTGCACATGGTTATTTACCAGTCCAATATTCTCAAAAATAAGTACCATTGTTAGTGAAAATACAGCAATCCAGAATGGAATCGTTATAAGTTTATCAAAAGACAAATGACCAAACACATTTTTGTATTCTTGCAAGTGAAGCGATTGACTATTTCCGCTATTTACATCAATTAGCCCAAACATCCATGCTATGAGTGTCCCAACAACAATCGTAATTAGGAAGTTTCCCTTCACATTTCTTAAGAATAGGACAATACTAATTAAAAATGTGAGTACAGTTGCTAATACATGTAAATCGCTAAACGATCCCAATGCAATAATGGAATTCGTTCCTCTTTCTACAATCCCGCCTTTTTCCAAACCGATTAACATTAAAAATAAACCTAACCCAACCGTAATCGATTCTTTTAACGAAACAGGGATTGAATCACTCACAATCTTTGCAAGTTTCGTAAAGGCAACAATCATAAACAAAATTCCTGAAATGAATACAACCGCAAGAGCTTCTTGCCAGGTTAGAGCCATTGAATTTACAATTGTATAAGAAAATAAAGCATTAATCCCCATACCTGGCACAAGTAAAATCGGAACATTCCCGTAAAATCCCATTAAAAAACAGCCCACTACTGAAGTAAGAATTGTGGCAATTATTGCTGCTTCTAAAGGAATACCTGCTTCTGCCAAGATTAAGGAATTTACTACCACAATGTAAACAACAGTAAAAAATCCAATAATCCCTGCAATAATTTCACTTTTAATAGTTGTTTGACTTTCCTTTAGCTTAAAAAATGAAAAAATATAATCTTTCATCTGAAATACCTATTTAGTTATAGCCCTCTCCCTACCCGCTTCCCCCTTAAAAATAAGAAAAGCATGTCAGATATTGACATGACTTTTAGCATTAAATAGGGTAGCCACAAGAATTTATGATAGCAGATTACCATTGCTTTGCCAATGTTTTTTAGGAGAAAATACTGACTTTTTCCTACATATCACGATGATTTTTCATTTTTATAGTATTATTTTCTTATTAAAAGTTCCTGCATAAAGTAGGGTAACTTTTTTTTCGTTTATACTTGCGTTCATGAAAAGAAATGGCCGCTTTCTAAAAGATTGTTTCTTTTTCAATAGGGAAAATAAATTAATTAGAAATACTGGTAGCCTGAATCCACGTAGACTCCCTATGAGAGCTACGAGAAAGTCCGAGATCCTGCAGGAGCACAGCGACGAAGCGGATCGGCGCTCGCCCCATGGAAAGCGAAGTGTATTTAGGCTGCGGATCATGGCATGACACTTTACGAAAACAGTCAAATATATTAATGATTTGTATACGCTAATATTTTCGCCAATAAAGCATATAAATGGATTACTTCTCTATGAGAGGCATGTGGATCAATTGTTAATAAAGGTAGATTCGGATCCATGAAACGCTTTGACCACTCTTTTGGCATCCATCCTTTTCTCAAATGTGCTAATACAATACCATCTTCTTTCTCAAAATGATATTCCATGTTTCCAAAGCTCTTTTTCATCCTGATTGTATTTTCACCATATAAAAAAATACGCAAAGATCGTTTATCTGTTTTAAGCTCCATTATAGTGCTAATAATTTTATTGTCTTTATTTAAAATCTCTATCCTATTACTCTTCATTCTAATCGTATATTGAAGCTCGTCCTCAGTATTATAAAATCCATATAATTTTGCATAAAACCGGTCAAATAAAAATGGAAGATACCAGCGAATGACGGAAAATTTCACGTCTTTAATTTCTCCAATTTCTTGTCCATTTCCATCAAAAATAACCATACGCAATGAGGGGGCGGGTAAAAAGGATAAAACAACTGTGTTTGTTTTTAAAATGGATTTAACTTGACCGAATGAAAATACTGTATCTACCTTTTCGAATCGTCGTTTATGTAAATAATACTGGCTATAGCAAGTTACGCTATAGCATCCAAATGGCACTAAAAGCAAGAAATAAGTAATGCTAGAATGTCTAAAAATAAACAGCACAGTGAAAAGAAAAATTGGAATGCAACTAATTAGACTAGCGTTTAAAGCGGAAACGGCTGTGTATTTATAATATTTTTCTATATTCATAACGAGTCTCCTTTATTTCCATTCTTACTTACAAGATAGGATTGTGAGTTTATGCGTATTTTTAAATCTTTAGTATCTATTCTATTAATTTCTACTCAAATCTATGATTAGTTGGAGGAGACTTTTTAAAAAAAATGATATTTATTCTATTAACTTGCCTATTATTTTCATTTATTACCTATATATCTCTTATTTAAAAATAAAAACACAGCAGCAATTAGCCAACAAATGAGGTATCTTATTTGATCGTATTAAGAGTAAAAGTAAATGGAGATTAGCTTTCGTCGTGCAGAAATCGCTTAAAATTATTGGGAAAATAATCAATCTACAAAAATAATTGTAACAAGAGGACAAGGGAATGGAGCGGATATAACAGAAGCATCTGCATTAATGAATTATTTTAAGGAAAAAATAGTCCCTAAAGATTGTATTCTTTTAGAAGATAAATCCATAAGCACCTATGAAAACATTCAATTTACAGGGATTTATTTTCCATTAACAAGACGATTATCGTGAGTAATGCTTTCTATTTTTATAGAGCATTAGAAATGGAAAAAAACATAAAATAACAGCATATCCCCTATCTGCAAATACACAAAAATCAGTAAGGATAGTATTATACTAAGTGAATATGCTGCCATTCTTAAAATGCGTGTAAGCTATAGCAAAATGTACTATTTAATAAAACGAATCGTTAAAGGAATATGGTACTCTTGTCCCTCATAAGATTTTATTGCTGCGATAATTGTAAATACAAAAGCCATTATTCCAATAATAGGTAAAATAACCATTCCTATAATAATAAATACCAGAATCCAGGCAATAAAGGAATAGATCGCATAAGAAATTAAAAAATTGAAATATTCTTTACCATGATAATTAACAAAAGGAGAATCCTTTTTCACGAGCCAAATAATTAATGGTCCGATAAAAGTAGTAAAGAAACTAGATACGTAAATCAACATTGCAAAAATTCTCTCATCAGTTGATGATAAATCTTTTTTGAAATCCATTAGTAACCTCCAAATAGTAAGTATAATTGCTATATTATTATATACGATTGATTGAATTAAATGTTTCATTTTCATTTAATATTTGTCCGATTATTTAAAGTATGTTCATTTACCTATATAACTATTTAGCCTCCCTCACCTTTACATTTCTTCATTAAATTTTTACATTTTGTTTGTATTTTCCTATTTTCATTTTCAACGTAATTTTGTATGATATAGAAAGGTAATTTGTTATCATGAGATAATAATAAAAGATGGGAAGGCAAATGGTGCGCCACCGCTTTGGTTCTAGTGGGTTCGATTCCCACCCCGAAATTTTTTTTCAATTGGATTAAAAATTTCGAGGGTGGGCTTTTCTTTATCAAGAGTAAGTTCTGCCCTCAGGACATGGAGGGTTTATTATGTTAAAGAAAAGAGACCTTGAGGAATGCCAAGCATTATATCCTTTAATGACGCATTCAGATGTCTTCCCATTTGTGCGTCAAAAAGCTAATTCTTATGAAGAATACCTTTTTCTAACAAAACAAACAATGGAAGCAGAAGAAAGAGGTGAGCTTATTTCAAGAACCATTTTGGATGAATGGCAAAATCCAATTGGTACGATAAGTCTATATGATCTTAATGACAATATTGGCTTTCTTGGTACATGGTTAGGGAAACCCTATCATGGAAAAGGATACAATAAATTAGCAAAGGAACTGTTCTTCTCGGAGGCATTCTTTGAACTAAATATTGACACCATATTAATGCGAATCAGAAGCACTAATATACGTTCTCTAAAAGCAGCCGAAAAGCTTCCTTATGCTATTTCTGCTAATGAGGCAAGAAGCAATCTTTTACAAACTTTAAATAGTTCTGGCACTACTTATCAGCTATTTGAAATTCCTAAAGATTTATTTACCCTTTATACTTTACGTCAAACTACTGAAAAGAGTACAAATGATCTCAGAGAGGCGTAAGCTCATTAGCCAACTGTCAATAATCTACTAAGGTCAGGGATAGCTCAAGTGTCTATCTACTGATCTTATTTCATTTCTTGCGTTTTTTATCTAAATTTTGCGTGTAAAAAAAGAACCAATAAGTATTGAGCTTAAAGGTTCCTTCCAATGTTTGCTATCCTTATTTTCTCTTCTTATAGTTTTGATAATTCTTATTTCCACCAGAAAGATTATAAATGTCACTGTATCCTAAATTTCGTAATACATTTTGTGCAGCATTGCCTGTTACACCACTATTGCAATATGTCACAGTAGGGAGGGACGGATCGAGATCCTTTGATTTTTCTCGCAACTCACCTAGCGGTATATTAATGGCACTATCCACACATGAAGCTTGAAATTGTTTTGCAGCACGTGTATCAATTACCTGTATAGCTTCACCGCTTTTCATTCTTTCAGTTAAAGCACTTGGTGTAATTAATTTATTTTTCTTTTCTATAGCATTTTGCAAAGCCATCCCAGTATACATAACAGGATCCTTTGTTGTACTAAATGGTGGAGCATACGCAAGATCAAGATGGAATAAGTCTTCTGCTTTTGCTTTAAATGTAATTGCTGTAACAAATACATCAATTCGCTTATCCACCCCTTCTTCCCCCACTATTTGAACACCTAAAATTCTACCTGTTTCTCGATCTGCAATTGCCTTAATGATTAATTCTTTCCCGCCAAGATACTCCGCTCTGGCAGGTTTGATATTGTGCAGGATTTCAATTGTATATCCTTCTTCCAATGCTTCTGTTTCATTCATACCAGTTTGTCCAACAGCTAAGTCAAAAACCCGGAGAATGCCTGTACCTAAAATACCACGATGCTCTAAAGATCCGCCAGTTATCACATCACCAGCTATTCTTCCCATTTTATTGGCTGTACTACCTAATGGACGATACAGTGGTTTCCCTGTTATTAAAGAATAACTTTCCGCAACATCACCTACTGCATACACATCTGGTATATTTGTTTGCATTTTACTATTTACGACGATCGCGCCCGATTGACCAATATTAACACCTATTGCCTCTGCTAATAGTGTATTGGGACGGACACCAGTTGCTAAAATGACCATATCTGTTTCTAAAAATTTTCCTGATTTTGTTTGTATTTCCTTTTTATTTATAGCTGTTACTTCCTCATTTAAAACGAGATTTACTCCTTTTTTAACTAAGTGCTCTTCCACACGTGAAGCCATATCCTTATCCAAATGAGACATAACTTGATTACTGCGCTGCACTAGCGTTACATCTAATCCTCTCGTTTTAAGCTGTTCTGCCATTTCTAAGCCAATATAACCTGCGCCAATAATAGTAGCCTTTTCGGGTTGCTTTTCTTTAATGAATTTTTCGATAGCTTTCGTATTTTGAATGGTTCGAACCTGAAAAACATGCTCCAATTCTACACCACTAATTTCAGGAGTAATTGGTGATGCACCTGTTGCAAAAACTAATACATCATATATATCCTCTTTTACTTCGTTTGTATCTAAGTTTTTCACTTGGATTTTTTTCTCTACTGCATCGATACTGGTAACTTCATGTCGGATAAAAATGTCTACATTATATCGTTTTTTAAACCAAGATGGAGTCCTTGGTGTTAAAGTTTCCAATTCATCTATTTCTCCACCTAAAAAATAAGGAATTCCACAAACTGAATAGGAAATATCATAATCTGCATTATAGAGTGTGATATCTGCTTGTTCGTCATTCCTTCGTGCTTTTGCTGCTACAGATGTACCTGCTGCTACCGATCCTATTATGATAATTTTCATGTTCATCCTCCTATTATAATTAATTTATTTTTTATCGTTAAATCGATTTTAACTCTCTTTTTTTACGTCTTTTTTCAAATGATTTATTGAGTTAAACTTAATATCAGGCTCGCTCCTTCCACTCTTGTATTTTTATAATACGGAAAGCAACAACAGCCTTTTTAAAGGTTTAACTTACCAGCTATGAAAGGAAAGAGAGCCAAAAATATAAGCCAATTAAAGTAATGAAAAGGGTAGGAATAGTTAAGATAATTCCTGTTTTGAAATAGGTTCCCCATGAAATCTTTACCCCTTTTTGTGATAATACGTGAAGCCATAATAAGGTTGCAAGAGAACCAATCGGTGTAATCTTTGGTCCTAAATCGGAACCAATTATATTTGCATAAATTAATCCCTCTTTGATTACTCCAGTTGCATTAGTATCTGCTATTGCTAAAGCATCGATCAGCACAGTCGGCATATTATTCATTATGGAAGAAATAATAGCAGCGATGAATCCCATGCCAATGGTCGCAACAAACAATCCCTGATCTGCAGCTGCTTGAATAACGCTTGTAAGCAGGCTGGTTAGTCCTACATTCCGAAGACCATAAATAACAACATACATTCCAATCGAAAAGAAAACAATTGCCCATGGTGCTCCCTTCATTACATTCCGAATAGATACAGCCTCGCTTCTTCTTGCAAAAAGGAGAAAAATAATTGCGATAATGCCAGCAACAAACGATACTGGAATCGCTAAAAACTCACTTCCTAAATAACCAATAAGTAAGACGGCTAAGATGATCCAAGAAATACGGAACATTTTTTGATCTTTGATTGCTTCAACTGGAGCCCTTAAGTGGCTTAAGTCATACGTCTTTGGAATTCTCTTACGAAAGTATAGGTATAACACAAAGATACTTGCTAATAAGGAGAAGATATTTGGAATAATCATTCTGGATGCATATTCAACAAATCCAATACCAAAAAAGTCAGCTGAAACTATATTAACTAAATTACTTACCACCAAAGGCAAGGATGTTGTATCGGCGATAAATCCACTTGCAATGATAAATGGAAAGACCATTTTTTCTTCTAGCTTTAATGCTCGAACCATTGCTAATACAATTGGAGTCAATATAAGTGCTGCGCCATCGTTTGCAAACAACGCTGCAACGATTGCACCTAAAATCGAAACATAAATAAACATTTTAAGCCCGTTACCATTCGCAACTCGAGCCATATGTAGTGCTGCCCATTCAAAAAAGCCAATTTCGTCTAAAATCAAAGAGATAATAATAATAGCTATAAATGCAAGTGTTGCATTCCAAACAATCCCTGTTACATCAACGACATCATTATAATCAACTACACCTACCAGCAATGCTAGTATTGCGCCCCCACAGGCAGACCAACCAATCGAGAGATTTTTCGGCTGCCAAATAACCAATGTTAATGTTATTAAAAAAATAATTATTGCCAAAACTGTATGTAACAAAGTGTCAACCTCCATTAATTGCATATAATTCTAAATCCTTTTTCTTCTAACCAATCGATTTTTTCACGTTGACTTGGGATGTGCTTCAATAGCTCCATTATCATTTCGTAATAGTCACTAGTGTTATTTAATGAATAGAAAACCCACTGACCTTTCTTTTGTTCCTTTACAATTCCCAAATCTCTCATTTTACGAAGATGCTGACTAATCGCCGGCTGTGACATATTAAAGATTTCTACAAATTCACACACACAGCATTCTTGTTCAGACAACAAGCCTACAATACCAAGTCTTGTTTTATCCCCTAGTAGTTTTAAAACACTTGCTGTCTCTTTTAAAGATAATTCTTTTAAAGATTGGTCTTTTTTGCTCATTTTTATCCTCCTTTCTACACGATTTCCTTTTACATAAGCTTATTGTTATATAATTATTTAAAAAAAAAGAAAAAAAATACTATGTTTATTAGTATTTGTATCTATTCATTTAATATATAATTATATTCTTATATAGATATGTTATCAGTAAGAAAAAGGTGCTGTCAATACAATTACATTTTTTTTACTTTTAATTACAAGAAATTCTTAGGCCTTGATCATCTAACCAAATAAATTTTTCTTCTTGATCAGGTACGTACTTTAGAATATCTTTAACCATCGAAAAATGTATATTTTGTTGATCTAGAGAATAGATTACCCACTGTCCCTTTCTTTGTTCCTTGACCAACCTAGCATCCTTTAACTTTCTCAAATGTTGACTAATAGCAGGTTGAGACAATTGAAACACATCTACAAATTCACATACACAGCAGTCGTGAATCATTAGCATCCCTACCATTGATAACCGTGTTTTATCCCCTAAAAGTTTTAAAATATTTGTTGCACTGTCTAATTGTTTCGAAGACATATATTCTCATCCATTTCCATTCGTATTTAAATTTCATCATAATCTGTTCATTTTTACTACAAACCACTTTTATGCAAATAATTTAGAAGTTTCCGTTTCTTTCATTCCTTCATTCTCCCTATCTATGGTATAATACGAAACGTTATTGTTAAGAAAGAGGCCAAAAAGATGAAACAAACAAATTCAATTAATCAAAAGTTAACACAAATGATCGTTATTTTAATGCCTATACTTGTTACACAGGTTGGCATATTTGCACTAAGCTTTTTTGACACGACAATGTCTGGACATTATAGTCCAGTTGACTTAGCAGGAGTAGCAGTAGGGAGCTCCTTGTGGACACCAATCTATACAGGACTCAGTGGGATTCTTCTTGCTTTACCTCCAATCGTTTCCCAATTAATGGGTAGAAGCGAACCACAAAAGGTACGATTTTCAGTTATCCAAGCTTCGTATCTTTCTTTTAGTATGGCTGTAACACTTATAATAATTGGCTACTTCTTTTTAGAGTCCATATTAGGAAGTATTGGGTTAGAAAAAGAAGTCTTTGACGTTGCTTACCATTACTTAGTGGCCTTGAGTACGGGGATTATTCCTATTTTCTTATACTTTGTTCTTCGTTCTTTCATTGATTCCCTTGGCCAGACTCAGATTACCATGTTTATTACTTTAATTGCCATTCCGATTAATGTAATATTAAATTTTGCACTTATCAATGGTATATGGATATTTCCCGAGCTAGGTGGAATAGGAACTGGTTATGCAACAAGTATAACGTATTGGATTATGTTTTTTATTGCCATTTATATCGTGCATCGAAAACAGCCTTTTGTTTCGTTTCAATTATTTACTCAATTTTCAAAAGTATCTTGGACTAAATGGAAGGAAATTTTGACAATTGGGATCCCGATTGGTTTTTCCGTGTTCTTTGAAACAAGTATCTTTAGTGCTGTGACAATTCTAATGAGCAATTACGATACCAATACAATTGCTGCACATCAATCGGCAATTAACTTTGCCTCTCTCTTGTATATGGTTCCTCTTAGCATTTCTACAGCATTAACCATCCTTGTTGGTTATGAAGTTGGAGCCAATCGCATGAAGGATGCAAAAACATATAGCTGGCTAGGAGTGGGACTAGCGTGTTTTATTGCATTTATAAGTGGAATAATTCTGTTAACGTTCCGAATGAATATTGCTGAAATTTATTCAAAAGATTGGGAAGTTCTAAATCTAACAGCACACTTTCTTATCTATGCGATATTCTTTCAATTATCAGATGCCATTCAAGCACCAATTCAAGGGGCTTTACGAGGCTATAAAGATGTAAATGTTACACTTCTTATGAGTTTTCTATCATACTGGGTGATTGGCTTACCAAGCGGCTATCTTCTTGCTATGCATACCAATTTAGGACCCTTTGGCTATTGGATTGGACTCATTATAGGTCTTGCTACCGGTGCCATTTTCTTAACAAGTCGATTAATAAAGCTACAAAAGAAAAAATTTGCTTTTCCACAATATCAGAATTAAAAAAGAACTGCGCCTATCATATTAAACCGTTCCGTTTTGAGGTACATTTTTTAAAATAAGTGCTGAAATGACGATCGGATTGGCATCATTATTGATATTTAAAAAGGGAAAACTCGCCGTAGTAATAGGCGAGTTTCTTAATTAGGAAAATAAAACCTCACTCACAAGTGATATGGATATGGTTCATCGTAATCTTTTAAATAAGATGTCTTCTCCTCTCCTTTATCGAAGAACCGCGAAAGTAAAATAAGCGGAGATTTTCCACTAGCATTGCAAAAATATCCACAAGGGTATATCAGGGTTACTTTATATGGGTTTTAAGAATAATTTTTCCATACCTATTTCTTGGTTCTGAGCCAAAAAGTTAAGGGGGTTGTAATCGAACTTAATTATCCAAAAATTGGATATTATTTTCTTTTTTTCTTATATTTTGCCATCGAGCTAGTACTTACCCCCACTGGTTTTACCATGGCCACCCCTGCATCATAAAGTTCAATTTCATTTGGCGGGTGCTGGCTCTTTTGTCTTCCTTTCGATGTTCTTTCTGGTAAACGGTGTAACTCATGGAGAAAACTTTTCCATGTCCTTTCGGCATAGATGCGGAGTAAGGTGAGTACTTTCCAGGTGGTCTTCTTAGTTTTCTCAACTAACCTAATATATAAAGTGACACAGTACGCCGTCATAGCAAAGAAAATCTGATTCCAAATCCCTTGGGGTTGGGTACTTTGTAGTTTAACTAGACGTAGATGTTGTTTCATCCACTTGAAAAACAGTTCAATGATCCAACGGTGCCGGTACAATTCGGTTACTTCTTCAGATTTCAAATCCCAACGATTGGTTACGACACGGTATTCTTTCCCCTTTTCATCTGTAAATTCAACAAGACGAAGGGGCTGTTCCATGGATCTGAAGTTACTCCCCATGACGACTAAGGCGTCTAGCTTAACCCTGCTGCCATCGGGAACTTCATAGGATTTTATAATGTTCGCCTTATGGCCGGCCTGGATACGCATGGCGAATGGAATCTGGTTTCCCACCCAATGGTCCATTTTTTTGTAATCCACATAGCCACGATCCATCACATGGGTCCCACGAGAATCTATCACGAGCTCAAGCATGACTTCACGATCATCTACATTACCTGTATAAGGAATGAGCATGTCGGGATAAGCTGTGCCGGGATCCGTTACCACAATCCGAGTATGTAGCTTCACGCAATTACTATGCTTTGTAAAATACGTCCATTTTCCTAATGTAGGTCCAAGAAGCAGAGAAGAAGAATCTACGAGATGAAGACGAACCAAAGAAGGGAGCCCTTTTTTGCTACTCGTCAGCTTATTCAATTGACTAACAGCGGCAAGAAATAACTGCCGTGGGAGGATTGAAGGTAAAGCATTGACTCGACGACAAAGTTGAGAAGCACTAATGCTAGTAAGGCTAAACAGTTCCTCTGTCCCTTCCATAGCGCGAATACGTTCTTCTGTTTCCTCGTAGGATTTCCAATTTCCCAATTGCATGGCGACACAAATCCTCATTAGATTAGCGGTGGTCAGTTTTTTAACACCGTTGTCTAAGAACGAACACTTAAATGTTTCAAACGGTAAGAAAGATAGGTATTTACTAAATACAGTCTGATTTGATATGATGTTATCCATGAAAGTCTCCTTTAGTAGCAGTCACGGATAACGTGGGTTCAGCTTCTACTTTAAGGGACTTTTTTACTTTCGTCCATAAAACAGGAGGCTAGGACAAAACTAAATAGCCAATCTGTAAAGACGAACTATCCTTAATTTAGCTCTTAAATAAAGGCTACTTTTTTCATGCTAGTTATTTATGATTTTAAATATAGTCAGTGTAAAAACTAATTCGTATTTAAAGATTGTTTTTCTATAAACTATTATGGAAATAGAAAAAATTTATTAATTGGAAAGACGGAGCAGCCTGAATACACGTAGACTCCTATGGGAGCTGCGAGAAAGTCCGAGACCCTGCAGGAGCGTGAGCGACGAAGCGGCTCGGCGCTCGCCCCATGGAAAGCGAAGTGTATTTTAGGCTGCGGATAATAACACCATCTTTACTGAAACAGCCTTTTATAAACCAATATAAATCCGAATAATCATATGGAAGTATCGTATGGTTGTTCGGGTTTATTTATGGCTGGAATACTTATGTCCCAGCCTCGTGTTTAAATTTATTTTTTGACCTGTGGATACATATGCAATGCTAGTGGAGATTTTCCGGTTAAATGCAGAATGGAGCTTGTTTCGGAGTAAATAAGTGGAGTTTTTCCACTTATGAACAGTAAAATCACCCATTTCCGGAGATTTCGAGGCAATAGGCGGAATTATTCCTTCTATTTATCAGCTCTGATGTTTTAACCTGATCTCCCAACCGATAAGTGCGGACCCTCTCAATCCCAGATGAGGGAATCAGTAGCTTTTTATCGACCAGCTTATAAAGATCAATTAAATTGGTACTCAAAACAGCACTACAAATGACAGAAGTTTTGACCCTCTTTTTTAGTTGTACAACACTTATTGTCCATCAAAATAATGTTGTCAATTGCTATGTCAAATCTAAAGAAATTCCGCAGAAACCTTGATAAATAAAGAAAAGACGTATGCCAATTCATATCTTTTCTTGTGTCGTTTAGTAAGAATGCACCCGAAAACGGAACCCTTTACTATCATATGCATAGCTCTTTTTTGACTATTTTAAGTAATCGTTCGTTTCAATAATCTTTTTGCGGAAAATGCCAACTAGGCAAATACACACTTTTATCATCCGTGAATACAATGAAAAATAAGCATATATTTGCAAAGTGAGAAAGGATGAATTTCCAATGTTCCCATGGAATTTATTCCCTTTTAATAAAGATTCAAAAAATAGAATGGATCAAATGAATCCCCAAGATATACAAAAGTATGTGCAAGAAATGATGGATAAACTTATGCCAGAATCTCTTCAGAAAATGGAACCAGATAATATGTTCGAGAGCTTTTCTAAAGGAGCAAATTTTCGCAACGATAACATCCACCATTCAGAAAAATTCAACTATGTTGTATTTGAAACCCATCATCACGTCTATGTAAGAATTCCTATCCTAGACAGCAGCTGGCTAGATCATATTAAGATTTTCTATACATCTAACCAAATAATCATAGAGCATATTCCTTCATTTGAAGACAAACATGCTATTACACTGCCTGCCATTGTAAGAAAAAAAGGCTCTGCTGCCGTTTTCAAAGATAATATTTTAGAGATAAGGATTCAAAAGAATAGTGATATTCAATATTCAGAGATTGATGTGACAGAAATGAATTAATTAGGAAGAGGAGATTTTTATGAGTTTTGATAACTTAAAAAAAATCTATCAATTTTCAGAGAATAGCCATAAGGAAGATTATTGGAAAGAAATGTTTGGATCAAGTGACAAGGAGTGGTTAAACCTTCCGATAACATCCATAAAGAATAGTGATGCTTTCCCAGCATGTGATTATTATATATTTGATTCTCGTTATTATATCGATATAGAGTTACCAGGAATGGATTTGAACCATTTAAGGATTCATATTAATAATAATACCCTCCACATTGAAGGATATTACCAAACCCTTCTTCCTAAAAGTTCATATCTTTTAAAAGAACGACAGAACAAACATTTTATTAAAAAAATCAGTATCCCAATATATGTGAATGAGAATAATATTAAAAAGAAATATGAGAATGGAATATTACAGCTTTCCTTTGCTTGTAAAGAGTAGAAATAGGAGGGGATTTAAACCTTTCCTCCTATTTCCTTAAACTCAGTTCGTTTTAATAATAGGAATCATAGAAATAACTTATCATAGCAATAAAACGGTTTGTCTTTTCCTTCAAAATAAGTGGAACCAACTTTATTATATCCATTTTTCACAAATAAGTTTTGTGCTTTATCATTTAATGAATATGTATCGGTTTTCAAATAGAATATATCTTGTTCAATGGCGTATACTTCAGCGAATGCTAGTAAATTACTCGCAATTCCAGCCCCACGAATATCAGGGTCAACAACTAATCGATGTATAACCATGTACTCTGTATTGTGATAAGTCCAAGCGATTTCCTCATAATTTTTTCCACCAATTTGATCAATTGTAATAGAACCAACCACTTTATCATCAATAATAGCAACAAAGAGGTTTTTATTTTCAATATCTATTTTAAAGCTATTTTCATTAGGGTATTTATGAGACCATTGATCATTTCCTTCTTCTTGCATAATCACTAAAGCCTTTTTTACAATCTCCATGATTGTTGGTAAATCATCTATATGCCCTTGTCTAATTTCCACTTGTAATTTCTCCTATGCAATAATTTCTTCACTGGTATCTCTTTTAGTTAGTGTGCTTTTTCTAAAAGTAGATATTCAGGAAAAATTATTATATAAATTTATGCCCAAAAATACCACTATTTTGTTTAGCAAACATCTATATTTCTATAATTTCTTTTTTCAGAATTATCAACCATAAAGTAAAACTTCCATCAGTGGGGGTCTTCCTACCACTACCACTCCCTCTGATGGTTAGTTGAACCGTTCGTACCTTACGGACAGTTGATCTCCCACCTATCTTTCTCGAATTCCCATAAAACTTGCTGTTGCGTCTTACTGAAATTTAAGACTGGGATAAAATTCTGGCTTACCAAATCATTTTTCTTCAAGATATTGAAAAAAAACAACTCCATCAGAAAACATTCTGTAGAGCTGCATTTTTAATCGTTTTATTTCCATAATAAGATAGATGTTATTTTCCGATAAATTGGCCATTTGCAATATTTTCACCTGCAGCTTTATACGTGAAGCCAAATTGCTTCATCATATCAAAAGGACTGCCATAGGTTGGGCTTGTATGATCAAAATAATTATTTGTACTCATATCTTGTGACTTTGCTCTGGCAACATTACTTAATTCACTATCTAAAGTCAGGGCTGGCAAGCCATAGTTAGCTCTTTCTTTATTTGTTAGTTCTACTACTTCTTATTCATAAGCGCTTACCGAAGCAGTTGCATCTTCAGTATTATTTTTAGTGGGTTCAGCTACCTTATTATTTTGTGAAGTAGTGGTTTCAGGCTTTGATTGATTTTGTTTGTTCTTTTTATCTTTATGTTCAGGTTTATGCTTTTTAACTTCCTTTTGTTTATTTTCATATTGATACGTTTGTTGTTTTCCAACTGAACCTCTTAGTTCATTCCATACTTTATCCATATCAAATTGATAATTAGTAGAAAAATTATTTATCATTTTATTAAGATGGTCTTCTGAAAGATTATATGATTGATAGATTACTTTTGCCTCATTTGGTTGAATGGAAGCAGCCTCTGTTTTGCTTGCTAGTGGAATTGCCATCATTAAAGTTGATGCTGCTGCTACTGAAAAAATTACAATTTTCTTTTTCATTCTATATTCCTCCTTGGTTGTCCAAATCGAAAAGTATAAGATATTTGTTGTTTTCGACTTACACCAGCATCATAACATAGTTTTTGTCATATTTTTGGATGAAAAAACCAGTTAGTAGTTATATTACATAGAATATTGGGAGGAAAAATAGATTAATCAACCAAAATTTATTCTTTATTATCTCTATAACTCATATGGATGATAAAACCAGTTAAGATAAATACTTTATTTACACCCATATTTTTGTCAATAAATGATGCTTGACAGACTTTTTTTTCGAGTGAAATTAACATTAAAGTCAATTTGTTTACAAAAATGTACGGTTTGTTACAAGTGGATCTAAGAGAACTATTTTTCATTTTGAGCATGTGTTAATTCTCACAGTAAATAAGGAATCCTCATTATTTCTACAGCTGCTATATGCATAAAAAAACGACATGCTTGGAAACATAAATAGGAATAATATCTAAAAAGAATGGAGTAATGATATGAATACACCGTATTGCTGCCCCAATTGCAAAACGAATCGAAGTCGATTTAATATTATTAAGCAAGTTTCTCAATCAGTTAAATTAGATCCACAAACAGGTAATGTTATGGAGGAATATTCATCTGATAACCTATCTCCTTTCCATATGGGATATTCTGGACCAGAATATCGAATTCAGTGTGCTGCTTGCGGATTAGTGGAAGACGAAAAAACATTTATAAAGTTTGGAGAAATGAAGGGATAACGAGAAGTAACCTTTCAGTAAATTGAAACTTGTGTGGGGATTTCCCTTCATTCCCCACTGTAAGATTAGATTAGATGAAAATTCAGACTAACGGACAGTTAAACTACCTATCTTACGCTCAAATGCAAGAGGTAATAGTCCTGTTGCGCATAAAAGTGGGGAAAATTGAGTTTACTCAAAAAAGAGGAGTTATGGTACAAAAGTATTTTACTTAAAATGAATACAATAATTGAGGTCTACTATTATACCTGCAGCCTGAATACCACTTCGCTTTCCAAGGGGAGAGTGGTATTCAGGCTGCTCTGTTTTACTTATTAATTAGTGTTTTTTGATCGTTTATTGAAAAAGACACTTTAAAAACGAAATAGAAAGGAGGAGAAAGCACTGAATAAGTATAGTTCTCCAAATTAAATGAGGATTTATCTATTTGAAAGCGAGCTATTGCCTCAATAGAGGAAAGGATTAGCCCCCGTCGTTCATGCAGAGAGGAGGCATAGCTTCCTCCTCGGCCCTCGAATGTCTGCATCTATAACCAATGGAATGACTTTTTTAAAATCCATAGATAAACAATATGAGAAGTAGCATTATTTATAGCTATTAAAATAGTGGTTCTTCTACTTTAACCTTCCAAGGTTCTAGTGGGGAGCTTCTGATTATTACTAGCTCCTTGTTTATACTTTTTGGTTTCTCGTTCTTAACGTAAATATTCCACTCAATTGGAAGATTAATTTGTAATGCTTGTTCAAACTGTTGGTGGTCAGGCTCTTGTAATTGATTAATTTTAATATTCTCTATTGGTTCTAACTCAGTCAACCATTCCTGTTTCGTTGAAATATATGTTAAAATAGTAGTGTCCTTTTCCTTTATTCCGGCAGTATATGCTTGGGCAACATCGCTAGGATTCATCTGGTCTAAGTATTCTCTTAAATTGCCTGCAGCCTTATACACCATTAATTTATGGGAAAAGTCCATCTTCTCTGTCTTATGGGTAGTGCTCCCTAAAAAATGCACACAGAAATGACCTGGAAAGTCGTTATTTAAAGCGCCTGCCCCGTGTGGCATTCCATGCATCGATGCAGCAAACAATTGGTCATCTAACATAATAAGAATCGCTCTTCGTCGCCAACTCCATTTTCCTTCATATATTTCTTTCATTATCTTTGTATCTTTAACAGTTAGTGGCTGTACATCAGCATGCTGGCTTCCAGCTCTCCGTTGCACCATAAACTGCTTCCCTGACTCTATATCAATAATGGTAAACTTCCTGTATTTAGGAATCATTTCATTAATTGTATTCCATTTTAACAGCTGCATATCAAAGCTAATTGGAGAGGCAATTTCTTCTTCTGCACCTCGCACAGGAAGAGCAGTAGCCAGTAATTGAAAACAGATAACAATAAATAAAATTTTACTGTACACAAAGGACCCCCCTTCACTTTTATTTGAATAATGAAAGTTTGCCCCTTTTTCTCTTCTGTACTCTTTTCATTTTACTTATCGTTAAAAATTACCAAATTATATCGCTAAGTACAATCATTCCTTAAAAATAATAAATTTTATAATTTATTCAGCGCTTCTTCAACCTTTTTCCAGTCAATGTTCTCCCCTATAAATACCATATTTAATGGCATTTTCATGTCCTCTTTCATGAACAAAGGCATTCCGTATGAGTATTGAAACAAATCTGGATATTTTGCTTGATGAAATGGAACATATCCTTTTATTCGGTAAATCGTATCAGGAAGCTCTCTTAAAAAGGTTTCAAATTGATCTGCAGCAATCGATTTTTTAAACGTATACACAAATGTACTCAAATGTAAATTATGGATCGATGTTTTTTGTATATTTTCGTATACCTGACTTTCCATCTCCAGTAATTTTTCAAATGGAAATTTAGAAAAGGTTGTTAATATGGTAAATGCATGTGGACAAATAGATTGAAGTTCAAAGCTAATTTTTGCTTTTTCTGCTTCTGTCAGTTGATCTTCTTTATTAATGATTAGTAAACTAGCATGTCTAGCTTGCTCAATGATAAGCTGTTGAACTGGAGCATTTAATGTGGCTCGCTCTAGCCACTGCTTTCCATTTATTACTGTTATAATCCCTTTAAATCGAAGACAATCTGCGAAAACAGGAGAAAGAATTCCATCGATTGTTTCTACTGGATGTGCAGCTCCTGTTGTCTCAAAATATATCACATCTGGTTTTTCTTCCACTAATAATGTTTGAATTTGTGCTTCCACTTCATCTTGAATGGTGCAGCAAACACATCCTCCAAGTAACTCTTTTAAAGGAGTATCTTCATCTATTTCACTCGAGTCAATTGAAACTTTTCCTAGTTCATTCATTAAAACTGCGACTTTTCGCCCAATTCCCTTCTCTTTTTTTAATATTTCCTTTAATAAAGTTGTTTTTCCACTACCTAGAAAACCGGATAATATATATATATCTGTCTGTTTCATCTTTATAACTTCCTTTTACTATTGTCGTTTTACTCTTGAAGCTGATTTGAAAACAGCCTATGAAAAAGAGGATGACAATGTGTCACCCTATTCCTCGATGTTAAAGCTTATTTTTCCATTTCCTTTTTTAATACTTCTACTGCTTTTTTCATTTGTGTATCTGATTTTTGGATCTTTTCGCGAAGTTTATTCATTAATTCCGTTGTTGTCTTGTCTGTAATAACTCCGTCTTCTTTTAATTTTTCTTTCTTTTGGAACTCTTTTGTTGCGCTCTCTGTACTTTCATCAAAATAACCATTGGTATTGTCTACATCATACCCTAATGCTTTTAACATTTCTTGTGCTATTTTAACTTCTTCAGAATTACTTCCTTTTTTTAATTTACTTTCAGGATTAATCATTGTAAGACTCGCATAGCTTGGAAGCTCCACTTTATGTGTAGGCTCAATTCCTTTTTCATGTATCCAGCTACCATTAGGAGTTAACCACTTATCAATTGTAAACTTAATATTGCTTCCATCTGTGAAGCTTTTTGCCTGTTGTACGGTTCCTTTTCCAAACGATTTTACACCAACCAATGGAACGTCTGCAGATTGATTAACAGCACCTGCTAAAATTTCAGAAGCACTTGCACTTCCTCCATCGATAAGGACAACAAGAGGTATATCCATATTGCTGCTATTTTGTGAAGTAACCTTTTCTACAGTACCGTCTTTATGTTCAATTTGATAAATAATTTCCCCATTTGGAACAAAGAGACCAGCAATTTTTTTCACTTCTTCTAATAACCCACCAGGATTATGTCTTAAATCGAGAACAATACCTTTCATGCCATCTTCCTGGTATTTATTTAAGATATCAACTAATTCCGACGCTGTATGTTCCGAAAAGCTCGTAATTTGAATTTTAGCAATTTTATCTTTTCCCATTTCTCCATAAACTGTCTCAATCGGAATTGTATCTCTTGTTATTGTTATTTTTAATGGATCGTTTGCACCTGAACGTTCTATTTCTAAGTCTACTTTTGTTCCTTTTTCGCCACGTATTAAAAGAACTGCTTCAGAAGAACTCATCCCTTGAAGAGCTTTCCCGTCCACTGTAAGAATTTTATCGTTCGGTTTAATTCCTGCTTTTTCAGCTGGAGATCCTTTAATTGGCGATACAACAACAATGCTATCATTTAATTGCTGGATTTCAGCACCTATTCCTTCAAAAGAGGAAGAGATGCTTTGTTGAAAGCTTGCTGCTTCTTCTTCATTCATATAATCAGAATATGGATCATCCAGGGCTGTAAACATTCCATCAATAGCACCATTAACAAGATCCTCTGAAGTTAAATCTTTATAATAGTCATCCATTAATGTATCGTAAGCTGTATATAATTTATTGAATTCATCCCGTTGATTATTAACAGTCACAGCAGGCTCATCTCCAAATGAAAGAGCTATCGTAGTTATTCCAGCTGCTGCAATAACTACAACAAATAAAAGCATGACAAAATAAAACTTTTTTATTTTTAAATATCCCTGCCCGCTTTCTTGTTCTATTTCCTTTTCATTACTGTTTTTTTCGTTATCCAAATGCTTCACCACTTTCGTTTCCAAGAGAGTTATACACTATGTATAAAAATAGAATACCATTTTTAATTTTATTTAATCAAATGTTAGATAATTTCTCCTATAGAACTACAGAAAAGGAATAATGTATGATAACACTCCTATCCTGTATTCTTCATTAGATTTTTCGAACAACCTTGAAGTATTCTTCTAATGTCCAATCATTTTCATAGATATCTTTTGCAGATTTTTTCCCAACATATCGGAAATGCCATGGTTCGAATTTATACTGCGTTATACTTTCCTTTCCCTTAGGATAGCGGAGTATAAAACCATATAGATGAGCATTATCTTTTAACCATTTTCCTTCTTTCATTTCTCCAAATTCTTCTGTTAATAGGAAATCCTCACTTTCGCTTGAGATGTCCATTGCAAGTCCTGTTTGATGCTCACTATTACCAGGATAAGCAACTGCTTGTACCGCCTTTTCTTCTCCAACTCGGTCCACTTCTGCTCCAAATAAGACTGTTTGCCGGTCAAATGAACGATATCCTGAAACGGCGTAAAGTGTTATGCCACTATTCTTCGCTCCATTGAACATATCTTCTAACGCTTTAGCAGCTTCTTCTCTCATATAACTTTTTTCAATATCTTGATCACCGAAGGAAAATTCTACATTTGGTCGTACTAAATCTTCTGGTGTATATCCATCTGGCAATCCAAATTCTTTATTGACAAGAGAAACAATATTCATTGGATTTTGAATAATATTCCTTCCATCTACTACTTTAATTTCGTTAAAAAAGATGGATTCTAATGTCCAAGGATATTCTTCTTCTTCCTGAACCTCTTCTGGAGGAGTTTGTTGCTCTTCCTCCTCTTGTTCTTCTTTATTAACCGGAGTTTCGCTAGCTTGCTCATCTGCTTTTTCATCCCAAAAAGAAATTTTATCTTTGAGGGATGAATAATCTACCTTTTCACATCCCGTTAGCATAAGCGTAGCTAATGCAAGTGAAGAGATGGCTACTGATTTTCTCATTTATGTCACCTAACATATCTTTTATATTTTCTTTTCATCAAAATGATTATATAAAGGTATGCCAAAGCATACCTTTATATAATCTCTATTATTTAATTGCAGCTTCTAAAGCCACTTCAATCATTTCATTAAAAGTTGTTTGTCTTTCCTGTGCTGTTGTTTCTTCTCCAGTTAAAATATGATCGCTTACTGTTAAAACAGAAAGGGCTTTACGATTAAATTTAGCAGCGATTGTATAAAGTGCAGCTGATTCCATCTCGATAGCAAGAATTTGATACTTAGCCCATTTCTCTAACTCAGAATTATCGTTATAAAACATATCTGCGGTAAATACATTTCCTACTTTTAAAGATAATCCTTTTTCAAGTCCACTGTCATATGCTTTTTTTAGTAAATCAAAGTCAGCTGTTGGCGCATAATCAACACCGCCAAATGTTAAACGATTCATTTGAGAATCTGTTGAAGCACTCATAGCAAGAATGACATCTCTTACTTTTACATCCTTTTGAATTGCACCACATGTACCAACACGAATTAAATTTTGTACATTATAGCTACTAATTAACTCATTAATATAAATAGAAATAGATGGAACACCCATTCCTGTTCCTTGTACACTAATTCTTTTTCCTTTATATGTTCCAGTGTAGCCAAACATATTGCGGACTTCATTGTAGCATTTTGCATCTTCCAAGAAATTTTCAGCAATGTATTTCGCTCTTAAAGGATCCCCTGGTAGTAAAACTGTTTCTGCAATTTCATGTTCTTTTGCACCAATATGTACACTCATTAATATTTCCTCCAATTGATACTCATTTCATTTCAATATTCTTATTCAAATATTTATACTTATGAAAACTTCACTATTTGTACTATATCATATTCTAATATGCTGTAAAACATATTTAATTTTAGCATAACTGTTTTTTAAAAGGTTATACTAAAATTAGTTTTCCTCCACTAAGAAGGAAAACAGGTTGTCAAACAGATGAGAGCAAGTAAAAGATAAATGCTTATGAGGGGGATTATAATGGGAAAAAAACATCGAAATCGTATAAATTCTCCAAAGAAAAATAATCATATATCAAAAGAAGCGATTATCGCTGAGCACGAAGCTCACGGAAAAGAGTATTCTGCAACAGGGCGAAAAAGATAATTTTAAAAAAGCTTTGACTTTCTTCTCGGTTATATAGTCGGGAACGAAAGTCAGAGCTTCAAAATTAATTTCCTTAAATAAAAAAATGGCAAGGATTTATCCTCACCACTCTTATTTTCTTTATTCATCAAGTTCCTCATCAATTATGCATTTGTCCAATAAATATTCAAATGTAATGTCAGCCAATTCTTCAATTTCACCTTCAGTAGGAACGAATCCCCTTTTTAATAGCTCACGAAAGAAAAACTCTGCTATTTCCTCAGTGTCAATAATCACGTCGATTTCTTTCAAGCTTATCGCCCCCTTTTTAAAGAATATATGTGACATCTAAAAAAAAATGCTTTCACAATAAAATTATCTGACAAAACTGACTTTTTTTCAAGAAAAAATCTCTACAATACCTCGAAATAATGGAAATGAAATTTAAAAATATATCCTCCAGATAATTTTAAAAAAATAGACATGTTTATTAAAGCTTATACATATAGTTTTAGTAAAAAAAGGGAGGCAGAATATATGAATAGAATCCAAAATTTAGTCGAAGATATAAAAGTAGATTTGAATAATGAGAACGGTGAGATCCTTACTATTTTCCATTCCCTTTTAAAAAAGCTCTTTTCACTTCTTGTACTTAGCAGTGTACCGATGTTTATCTATCTCTTATTCTAAATTTTGGTTTCATTGTCCTTATCCGATCTGTTGCTTAGTAGCTTCAATTTTCGCAAAGTTAACTTCATAACTTGTTCGTACTCGTCGTCTTTAAATAACGAATAAAGAATACTGTAATCATTATATATATCTAACAAACCATCAATAAGCTCTTTCTTCTCCTTTGTTCTTTCTAGCAGTTCTTTTTCTGTCTGATGGAAAGAGCTATTTGACTTTTTAAGATCGATTGATTTTTGTTTTTTATCCATTATATATAATAACCCTAATTTTTGTATAAATGAATCAGCACTATCTGCATCTGCCACTAAGGTTAATTCATCTTCTCCAGCCTCTAACCATTCTCCATCACTAACTCTAGAAAGCTCGTAAATTACATCTTCCCAAGCGTCTGATTTATATCTCCAAATCTCTGTTCGAAACCCCATAATTTTAAAAAGGTTTGATCCGTATCCTTTTACTTTCACTAAATCACCAATAAAAAAGCGATACTCTATATCGATTTTCTCTGAATCCATTATTTCTCCATCATATTCAGACAGCATTTGTAAACTGGATTCTAAATATAATCCTTCACTTTTATTTACTTCATAAACATGCATACTATCTAAATATTTCACATCGGTAATTTTACCTACAGTGCCATATATCGTGATTACAACAGTATCTCCAATTTTGAATTTAGGTTTTTTTCGATTCGCCATAATTACTAATCCTCTCTAAACAAGATTGTGTGGCATTGCCTACTTATGCGGTTTTCCCCCACACTCTTGAGTAGAACATTTAATCAAATGAAGATGGGGGATATTAAAGGAATATAATCCTATCTTCAGTTACCATTTAATTTTCATCCTTTTTTATTCATCTAGACTTTCACTTTCGTTTTGTTTCTATTATCATATGCACTAATCCACTATTCGCTCATAAAAATTCATGTATACTAAAATCCAGTAGTTCATTTTACGCTAAAAAACTATTTATTCATTATATGTCTATATGTCAATAGGAAGAATACATTCTAACGTTTAAGTACAGGCCTAGCTCTTCCTTTTTCTTTAAGTGAAAATAAATCCTTGGAAGAATGCGGTTACTTGAAAAAAATCCAACCAAAATAAAAAAACATCCAAACAATATCATGCCGGATGTCATCAATAGCTATAATTTTTCTTTTCTTCTTGAAATAAGTATTGCTCCCAAGCCTCATCAAAAACACGCATACTTTGAAGATAGTGTCCATTTAATTCTAAGTAATCACTGATTTCGTCATAGTCAAAGCTATTTTTTGGAAAATCATGATCAAGATAAGCTTCATTTGCAAATTCGCTGATTTGATCATTTGGTTCAGGATGACGGAACTTCATTAGAAAATGATAAAAGGATTTAGTCATGATCTCACCTTCCTCGATCAATAGATATAACGTATACTATACATAATTGGAAATAATGGTGCAAGTGATACGACCAATTTTCAAAGAAAGATTTAGATGATTTTTTTAAAGTCTGTTTTCTAAAACATCCTTGTTTTATCAGTAGAAATGCTTAGCTTATCCTTTAGTAGGGTAATTTAATGAACAGAATAATTAATAGGTCTCTATTGTATAAGGAGGGAAAATAAAAAGAGAAATGAAAAAAGGAATTAACTATTTTATTTATTCTCTTATTTTTATAATTATTATAAGCATGTTCTATTTATTAATTCATTCGAAAAAAACGGAAAGAAATGTCTATGAAAAAATAGCTGATGGAAAAAAGGTGAACTACTTAATTGTAGGCGATAGTATAGGACGCAGCTCAGGCGCTAGCAATAGTCACCATAAATGGTTTCAACTTGTCGAAAGAGGTTTAACGAAAAAATACGGTGGAGACTTTTCTAGGCATTTAGTTGTTCAAAGTGGTGCTACAGCATTTGAAGGATTATATAAATTGAAGAATAACTTGTCTAAAGATATAGATCTAGTCTTCATTGTATTTGGAGAGAATGATCGTAAATATATGGATAACAAGCAATTTTATTTCTTTTATCAATCCTTATTAGATGAAATTGTCATCCGTTTTCCACATGCAGAATTAGTAACTATTACAGAAAGTAGTCTGGATTACGAGGAATTTATTGATGTTATTAAACAGCTATCAAAAGACTATTATGCTACAAATATCGATATGCGCATCCCATTTCGAAAATCTCGGCTATCTACTGAACGATTAACAAGTGACCTCGTACATCCGAATGATTATGGCTACTATTTATATGCTCAAGAAGTGATCAATACAATCGAAACAGCAATTCGTGAAAAAAAAACTGTGCTTACTTCTTCAATTCCTTTAAATGAGGTAAGTAGTTTACAGATGAATACGATTTACCCTTATCATTCTATTGATCCTTCTTTTCAAAATAATAAAGGCTATTATACCTCTAATCAAATTGGTTCAAACATTGCATATCATTTTTCTGGATCATTTTTAGGTCTAAACGTGATAAGAAGTGAAAAAGGAGGAATGTTGGATGTATTTATTGATGATAACTATGTAACAACTATTTCTACATGGTGGCCTTTTAAAAAAGAAAGATCGTTATATGTCACAAGTGGATTAACCAATCAAGTCCATACTGTTAAATTTCAAATTTCTGCAAACAAATCTAGATACAATATTACAGATCAACAACTTATTCAAATCTCTTCCATTATTACGAATTAGCTTTATTTAGAGGAAAAGAAAACAAAAATAGAAAAGGCTGGGACAAAACTAAATAGCCAATCTGTAAAGACAAACAATCTCTAATTTAGCTCTTAAATAAAGGTTACTTTCTCATACTGGTTATTTATGGTTTAAATATAGTCATGTGTAAAAACCAATTTGTTCCACTTCGTTTTTAAAGCTTGTTATCTTAAAAAATTTTTAAATTGGAAGAACTAAGCAGCCTGAATACACTTCGCCCCATGGAAAGCGAAGTGGTATTCAGGCTGCGGGTAATAACAACAGACTTTACTTGAAACTTTCTTTTTAAAATTAAAAACATGGACAATCATACATTATATTTGCATAACCGTTTGTATTTATATCTAACTGGAATACTTATGTCCCAGCCTCTTTCTATTTTTCAAATAATCGCAGATACTTACCATATCCTTTTTCTTCTAACTCTGCTTTTGGAATAAACTTCATGGCAGCAGAGTTCATACAATATCGCAAACCTGTCGGATTCGGTCCATCATTAAATACATGTCCTAAATGAGAATCAGCTACTTTACTTCTAACTTCTATACGAATCATCCCATGACTAGTATCTTTTTTTTCCATTAATTCCGCTTCATCAATTGGTTTTGTAAAACTTGGCCAACCACAACCAGCATCATATTTATCGAGAGAACTAAACAACGGCTTTCCAGAAATAATATCTACATAAATACCTTCTGAAAATTCATCCCAATATTCATTATGAAACGGCGGCTCTGTTCCATTATTTTGTGTAACTTCATATTGTATAGGTGATAATTTTTCTTTTAATTTCTCTTTTTCCATTACTTATCTCTCCAATTCTCTTGAATATATGCTGCACGTCCTGAACCAATTTGATAGCGATTGTAATGTTCAGGATTCTTTTTATGATAATCTTGATGATAATCCTCTGCTGGATAGAAGGTAAAAGCGGGAAGAATTTTTGTAGCAATCGGCTTATTGAACTTTCCACTTGCCTCTAATTGCTGCTTCGAGTGTTCCGCTAATTGCTTTTGTTCATCCGTATGATAGAATATTGCCGTTTGATAAGAAAGACCACGGTCAAAGAACTGTCCACCAGCGTCTGTCGGATCAATTTGTTGCCAATAAGTAAGAAGCAGCTTTTCATATGAATAGACGCTCGGATCATATGTAATTTGGACAGCCTCATAATGTCCAGTAGTCTCCGAACAAACTTCTTTATATGTAGGGTTCACTTTATGGCCTCCTGTATACCCAGAAACAACCTTTATAATCCCAGGTTCTTGATCAAAAGGCTTAACCATACACCAGAAACAGCCCCCCGCAAATGTTGCTAATTCCGATTTCTTTTCCATTTAAACAACCCCTTTAAAAATCATTCTTCTTTTTATATTCCCTTATCTCATTAATTTCACACTATTAGCTTAATGTTTAGTAAAGAAATATGCAAAAATAAAGACTCCACTGGAAAGTAAAGGTGCTTGGACATAAATATTCCAGCCATAGACAAACCCGAATAACCTGACGAAGTTTCTTATGGTTATTCGGGTTTGTTATTAGATTTATAAAAGGCTGTTTCAGTAAAGTTGGTGTTATTACCCGCAGCCTGAACACTTCGCATTACAGATTGGCTATTTAGTTTTGTCCCAGCCTCTTATCAAAGTGACATGGGCAAATTACCTTGTTTTAGCTTGTTTTGTCATGCTCTTCCATTTCTTCTTTTCATCAGACTGTGCTTTCTTATCTTGACGTCTTTCTAAAAAAGCTAATTCTCGTAATAATTTTTTATAGCTTTGCAGTCTTTCTTCCTTGATTTCTCCATTTTCAATCGCTAATTTCACTGCACATCCAATCTCTTTTTCATGCTGACAATCTCTAAATTTACAACAGGCTGAAAGCTCTTCTATTTCTGAAAAGCTGTTAGAAATACCTTCTTCACTATTCCATAACTGAAGCTCCCTCATCCCTGGTGTATCAATTAATATCGCATTATTAGGTAATAATACCATTTTCCGATTAGTTGTAGTATGCCTTCCCTTTGCATCCGAATCTCTAATTCCCTGTACTTCCTGCTTTTCAAATCCAATTAAATAATTTGTTAAAGTCGATTTACCAACACCTGAAGAACCTAATAGGGCAATTGTTTTTCCTGGATGAAGATACGTTTGCAGATCATCTAACCCCGTATTATTTACAACACTTATTGTAATAATTGGGATACCATGAGCAACTCCTTCTACTAACATTAATTTTTCTTTTAGATCAATCGCTAAATCGGCTTTGGTTAAAACAATAACAGGATTTGCTCCACTTTCCCATGTTAAAGTTAAGTATCTCTCTAATCTTCTTATATTTAAATCTTCATTTAACGAATTGACCAAAAAGATTGTATCAACATTTGCTGCTACTATTTGCTCTTCCGTATTGTTGCCAGCAACTTTTCTAGAAAATTTGCTTTTTCTCGGCAAAATAGCAGTGATTGTCCCTTTTCTTTCTTCTATTCTTGGAGAAACGATAACCCAATCTCCTACAGCAGGATATTCTTCCCTAGAATGAGCATCAAAAGCTAATTTTCCAGAAACTTCACATAATAATTCTCCGTAAACGGACCATACTCGATACATTCTTTTATGTTCTAACGAAATTCTGCCGATAATTTGATTTGTCTTAGCTACCTTTTCAAATTGTTCTTTTACATTATTGTTATAACCGATTTGAGTTAACTCCATTTATAAACCTCCAAATGTTTGCATAATAAAAAACCATGAACCATATAAAATGTACCCTATAGAGTAGACGCATAAAAAAAGTCTACCTATAGGGTACTTTTTTGTATAATAAAGAAACACGACTAGAGAAATTACAACAGGGACTGGAGAAATATTTTATGAGTAAAAAGACATTTACAGAAAAAGAGATCAAACAGCTGTCTACTATTAAATACGTTAAATCTGTTAGTTCTAAAGGGATCACTTATACGGATGAGTTTAAACATATCTTTATAGCGGAGAAAGAAAAAGGTAAGTTTGCCAGAGATATATTTGAAGAATATGGATTTGATGTAGATGTTTTGGGGAAACAACGAATCCATTCAGCTAGTAAAAGATGGAAAGCAGCCTACATTAAGAATGGAATAAGCGGTTTACGTGATACTAGAGCTGGTAACTCAGGGCGTCCCCGAGAAAAAGAACTATCTTTTGAGGAGAAGAATGCTCGTTTAGAAGCGCAAATCAACTTACTTAAGGCTGAAAACGAACTGTTAAAAAAGATACGATTCGCGGAAAGGGGGATGAAGAAATAGTCCTTCCTCCCTCTCAAAAGTATCTTTTAATTCGTTCAGTAATTGAAAAATATCAATTAAAAAATATGGTGAGCTATCTTTGTGAGCTAGCTGGCGTCTCAAGAAGTGGTTATTATAATTATTTCACTGAGAAATCATTTGGACGAAGAATGCAAAAGGATAAAAAAGAGGAAGTTGTAAAGGAGATTATTTTAAAAGCTTTCAACTTTAAAAACCGCAAGAAAGGGGCACGTCAAATCAAAATGACATTGGCGGGTCAATTTAATATTGTCTACAATTTGAAACGTATACGACGAATTATGAAAAAATACGGTATAATCTGCCCCATTAGAAAAGCAAATCCTTATAAAAGAATGATGAAAGCCACACAGGAGCATAGCGTTGTACCAAACCTTTTAAATAGACAATTCAAGCAAGGAATTCCAGGGAAAGTGCTATTAACTGATATCACTTATCTTCATTTTGGAAAAGGAATGAGGGCTTATTTATCAGCAATTAAGGATGGTTCAACTGGTGAAATCCTGGCCTATCACGTATTAGATCGAATGACCTTAAATTTAGCTACAGATACGCTCAAGAAGTTAAAGAAGAATAAAAAATTCAAGAAAGTAAAAGATGCACTAATCCATTCAGATCAAGGAGTCCATTATACACATCCTGACTTTCAAAAGGCAGTAAAGAAGTTAGGATTACACCAATCTATGTCAAGACGAGGAAACTGTTGGGATAACGCCCCCCAAGAATCTTTCTTTGGCCATCTTAAAGATGAAGCCTCTATTAAAGCATGTACAACACTAGAAGAATTGAAAAAAGAAATTAAGCAATATATGATTTATTACAATTACTATAGATATCAGTGGAATTTAAAAAAGATGACCCCTGTTCAATACAGAGATCATCTTCTTAACGCAGCCTAGGCTTTTTTAATTTGTCCTTTACAAAGGGTACATTTTAATACAGCCCATGGTTTTTACAAACATTTAAAAATCTACAACAAGAGATCGCGTCATCCATATTAAATACAAATAGGAACCTGAATGAGCACTATTGATGTAACCGTTTGGGCTGTATGCTATATAAGTTATTTACGTTGAATAATATATTTTTGCTCATAATACATCAGCCCCTTTCATTAATATCTTTATTATATAAATTTTCTAACTAATTGTAAAGGCGTTTTTCTCCTTTGTCAGTAGGCACTTTCTCTAATCTTTGGCATATTCTATTTCAGGAAGGCTCTTTCTCAAGATTGTTAAACACTTTACTTCATAAGAAAACAGCTTAAAATATTATTCATAGGAGTGAGTAACATGACTCAAGATCAAAATCACTCGATACAAGAAGCCGGTATGTATAATGTATTAAGTGATTATTATAAATATACAAGTCCGGAATTACATGTTTATTACTATCATAAACATCTACAAAGCTTGAAAAATGCTTTTAGCAATGAAAGCCAATCTGCAGTAGTCCCAGATATCCAACGACAAAAGGAATATGGAAAAATAAGAATATTACATGGTTCTAAGACCACCGGAACTGTCGATATTTACATTAATGGTATGCGTATGTTTAAAGAAGTATCATTTAAAACGATGAGCAATGATTTAACAATACCTGCTGGAAAATACCAAATAGATATTTATGAAACTGGAAAAATGATTGATTCATTATGTAGTCAGAAAATTAATGTAGAAAGTAATGTTTACCATACCTTTGCATTTTGTGCAGTAGATAACAGTTTAAAAATACATTGTTTTCCAGAATATCCAGTTGTACCTCCAAATGAAACAAAATTACGATTTGTTCAACTTGCAGACAACTTGCCGACAATTGATATTGCCGTTCAAAAAGGGGATGTCATCTTTCCCTCCATCAACTATAAAAGGGTAACTTCGTACCTAGGATTGTATCCAATGTCTGTCTTTTTGGAAGCTAGAAATTCGGAAACGAAGGAAGTAATTACTATATTTCCTTCCATGAGGCTGGAAGCTGATAAGGCATATACGGCATTTATTGTTAAAGCCACGGAAGACATAAATTGTGAATTGCTTCTCTTTTCCTGCTAAGAACAAAAAAGGCTATCCTTAAAGCTCATACAAAACAAATTTATTATTTACCCAATCGTTTTGTTTTCACATGAGATTTTAAAGAATTAGCCTTTTGCTGTTTTCTTATTCGGTTGGCAGCAATAAGTTAAATTGAATATTATTTTGTTCTAAATCAAAAGTTTTCATTTCTACTAGCATTCCATTTTTTAAGTCCATCTCTGTTAAATGAACATATATTTCTTCATCATTCGGCTGAATATCAACCCATTCCGGGAAATTATATTGGTTAGCGATAAAATTCATGACATAAGAAACTGGCAATGGCAGCTGACCGATGCTTATTTCTTTTTGTTTCAGTAATAAATCGCCGTTTTCTAATGCTATTGGTTCAAATGTTAATTTCATTTGAATATCTGTATTAAAAATCGGTAATGTTCCATATAACTCTACTTGGTCTGCTATATTTATTTCATAATGAATTGGTCCATTTAATCCTTCTTTTTCTAAATAGTGATTTATTAACTTTGTTAAATCCTCACGATTTGTCTTAACCGCAAAAGGGACTTCTTCTCGCTGTTGCTTCTTAATGATTGTTGACTTCTCAACTGGTTTAACAATCATAAACGCTAAAATAATAATACTAAGTAATAGAACACCTAATAATGTTAAAAAAGCTACTTTCCACTTATTCTTAAACAACCTTTTCTCCTCAATTCTCTTCTGTTTGCAAATTCTCAAGTATATCAGCTAACGGTGCTGTTAACATTTTATTGTATATAGCGTCTGCGATAAGCTTATATCCCTCGTCATTAGGATGAAAATAATCTTCATACAATAATTCCGATGTCGGATTTTCAAAAATATTTTCAATGCTAACAAAATAAGTATGATCAAATTCCGCTAATACTTTTTCGCTCGTATTATTCCAATCTGCAACAATTTGATTCATTTCTTTTATGTCTGCAAACATTTTAATAAAAGGATTGTATACTCCTACCAATATAATGACTGCATTAGGATTGTTTTCACGTATAATAGACATTACTTCGTATAGATTTTTTTCATATTCATTTAATTGTTCATTAAATGAATCAACCTGCAAATTGGTGAAATTATTTCTTACTACTTTCATAATATCATTTCCACCAATGGTTATTATGACCCCATCTGCTTTTTGGATTGATTTGCTTACTTCCTCTGTTTTAATTCTTTTTAATAATTGATCTGACCTGTTGCCTCTTACTCCATAATTAACAAAATCTGCTTTGTTCACTCCCTTTGTTTCTTCAAGTAAATCTTGCAGATAAGGAACATACCCTCCTTTTCCAGTGCTGTCACCAACACCTTGTGTAAGGGAATCTCCAACAGATACTATTGACAATTCCTGTGGTAAAAAACTTACCGGAATATCCTTTTTTTCGATCACTACAACATCTTTTTCTTTATTATAGAGCGTCTGATTAGAGCAGGAAACAAGCATCAAAAGAGAGAATAATAAAACAAGGAAGGTAAATGGTTTTTTCATTCTTTCACCTACCTTCATTTCTTATAGTATAGCATATTGGAAAGGTTTCGAAATTATTTTTTACACTTATTTTTTTACCAATAGCCTACCTATATGCATTCTATTCACTTCCAAAAAAGTGAAACGTTTTCCCTCTTTTTTACTCTTGATTTTAGATTACTACTTTAAAGTTGGATTGATACTTGTATTAATTTTAACTATTATTAGCCTTTTGTGAAAGTGGGATATAAATTTTAAATAATGTCCCTCTTCCCTTTTCACTTTGGACTTCGATGCGTCCTTTCATCTGTTCTACCATTTGATAACAGACCATTAATCCCATTCCAGTCCCTTTTTCTTTCAATGAATAAAAGGCGGTTCCTAACCGGTTTATCTCCTCTTCTGTCATTCCAATACCAGTATCCTCTATTTCAAAAACACCATATTCGATTGTAGGATACAGGTTAATTGTTACAGTACCACCATTTTTCATCGCTTCAATTGCATTTTTTAAAATATTTATTAATACCTGCTTTAATTCATTATTATTAGCTTCTATGTATACTTGCTGAATATTCTTCTTAAAGTGAATTCCTTTACCCATCATCGCATAAGAATGCATTAAATCAATGACTTTATTCGCTAAATCAGCTCCGTCAATTATTTGTGATTGTTCAACATCAGGCTTTGCAAGCGATAAATAATCATTAATAATCGTTTCCGCCCTATTCATTTCTTCAATCATCAATTTAATATATGTTCGTTCTTCTTCACTCATATGTTCTTTTGCATAAAATATTTGCAAAAAGCCTTTGACTACTGTCATTGGATTTCTGATTTCATGTGCAACGGATGCGGCAAGCTGACCAACGGCATTCATTTTCTCTGCTTTTTGTAGTTCTCGATTCATCTTCATAAATTCTACAATATTATCCATTTGCGTAAGGGCTTCTTCTATTGTCGTTAATTGAAAATCCTTAGATATTGTACCAAGTTCCTTCGCCGTATTTGTTAATCTGTAAAAAAGAGAGGCGAGTTTATCAACAACTTCATTAAAGTTTTTCATTAAACCTTGTATTTCTTTGTTATCATTCACTTCCATCTTAACATCAAAGTTCCCGACACTTAATTCATTTAAACTTACCATCATTTGATTAATAGGACGTAGAATCTTATTTAACCATCTTCTTATAAATAGAAAAATCAATATATAACTTATTAAAATAAACAATCCGGTTTGAATTATTAGCTTTTTTAAAAAAATAAGGTGATCATTGATTTTCATATCCATACCAATAATTCCAACTAATTGTCCGTTCTCATCATTAATAGGTGTAAAAGAACTGATATAATACTCTTCCTTCAGTCTGTATATGCTACTATGCTGCATATCATGCAATGCAATTGTTTTATTGTAAATTGCCATAGCTTTATCTGCTAAAGTATTAACATAATTGATTTCCTTTTTTGGATTTTGTGGAGAAATAACTGCTATAGGAGTCTGCTCTCCATTTTCATCTACCATTGATATATATAATATTTCCGTCAACGCAGAAATATTATTGTTAAAATCCGTTGAAGAAATAACATTTTGTAAAAGTTGACCAGAATTAATATGTTTCGATTCGCTCATTTGAAAAGTAACATTATTACTTAATAAAGTTAAGACTTCTTCTCCATCTTTTTCAAAATGTATTTTCAAATCTTTATAATGATGATAAAAAATGGATGTTAAGAAAAGAATTAGAAGGAAGAAGGGCAGAAAAAAAGATACTACTTGTTTTTTATTCACAAACGGAATATTACATATTTTTTTTATCATACTGGCCACCTATTTCATATATTCCTTAGTCTGTAACCGTTAATGTTGTTACATTCTATTGCTTTCATCACACAATTCCCAATTACAATTTACTTATATGAGTACGTAAATATAATTATTATCTTGATTCGACATTTTCACTTAAATTCCCTTTAATTACTCCATTTTTTTTATTAAATAACAAATTTATGCTTTAAGAGAGAACACCTGTGACTATAGTCGTGGGATGAATCTCATTTCTTTTTGTTTTTTGAAAAAAGAATAAATAAAACACCAAAGAAGCGAACGTACATTCGTTTTAGTAAAATAATAGTAGAGGGAGGTGGAAAATTTGGAAAAGACAGAGAAACAATTTTGCTTACAAAAAGAAATAGTAAAGCTAAGATCAAGAAAAGAATATTTGGCATTGCGTAAATTAAGTCAATTGAGTAAAAATATGTACAATGTTGGTTAGTATTCGGTTCGCCAACACTTTTTTGAAACCAAATATATCTCCCCGCATAAGAAAAATTACCATGCATCTTAATTCAATGAGAACTACAAATTAATGGGTTTAGCAGCGGCACAACAAACGCTCAAAAAAGTAGAAGAAAATTTTAAATGTTTCTTTGGTGTGTTAAAAGTAGAAGGTCAAAAAGCACGGATTCCACGCTATTTGGATAAATATACTCATTTTGAATGGAGTTACCCTCCATTCATAATACAAAAAGATGGTACATTCAATATTCCAGTAAAAGAGAATACGGAACGATTAAGGTGCGTTTTCCATCCAATTCGGCTCCTTCAGAAATTGCCGAAATACGTATTATTCCCAAATATAATGCATATTATTTTGAAATCGAGTATGTATATAATAAACAAGTGGAACAGCAGAATTCAAACAAAAGTAAAGCACTTTCTTTAATTTAGGGATAGATAATTTCGTTGCCGGTATTGATACACTTGGTCATTCTTTTTTAGTTTCTGGTAAACGAGTAAAGTCTTTGAATCAATGGTACAAAAAAGAAAACAAACGATTACAGTCGTTTAAAGATAAACAAAATATTCACATCGGATCTAAAATAAAAGAGGCTGAGACATAAGTATTCCAGCAATAGATAAACCCGAACAACCATACGATAGTTCCATATGATCGTTCGGGTTTATATTGGTTTATAAAAGGCTTTTTCAGTAAAGATGGTCTTATTATCCGCATCCTGAATACACTTCGCTTTCCATTGGGCGAGCGCCGAGCCGCTCCCATAGGAGTCTACGTGTATTCAGGATGCTCCGTCTTTCCAATTAATTAATTTTTTCTATTTCCATAATAGTTTATAGAAAAACAATCTTTAATAACGAATTAGTTTTTACACTGACTATATTTAAAATCATAAATAACTAGCATGAAAAAGCAGCCTTTATTTAAGAGCTAAATTAAGGATGGTTCGTCTTTACAGGTTGGCTATTTTGTTTTGTCCCATCCTCTTTCAAAAACTAAATATGTTTTAAATTAGTTATAAAGCATACTAGTTAATTCATCATAAATGAGTCATGGCTAGATTTGATCAAGAGGTAAGCTTTCTATTCAATATAATAGCTGAAACCAATTGCCCCTTGTCCTGTATGTGTTGAAATGATAGGCGTGGTATAGTCTATATCCACTTTATTAAATCCAGTTGCCTTTTCAATTGCTTCCTTTAATTTAAGGGCAACATCAAGACTGCCAGCATGTGTAATTCCCACACTTTTAATTTTTTTGCCGAGACTGTCTTCTACAAAAGCACCAACTAAATACTTTACTGCTTGTGAACGACTTCTAACTTTTGCAATAGGTGTGTATACACCATCTTCAAGGGTTGCGATTGGCTTAATATTTAGTAAAGAACCTAAAAAAGCTTTTCCTTTTCCAATTCTTCCGCCCTTCATTAAATTCTCCAATGTATCGACAACTACAAAAAGTTTCGTATGTTTTTTCACATGATTTAATCTTTGCAATATTTCCGCTACATTATGTCCTGCTCGCACCATTTCTGCAGCTTCTAATACTTGAAAGGATAAACCCTTCGATATAAATTCAGAGTCTACTACAAAGACCCTTGCCTTTGTTAATTGACTAGCACTTTTAGCTGATTCTACTGTCCCACTCATTCCACCTGTCATATGAATAGATATAATATCATACCCTTTATCAGCAAGTTCATCATATTTTTCAACGAAAGTGCCAACAGAAGGCTGTGAGGTTTTAGGCAATTCTTCTGATTCCATCATTTTATCGATAAATTCAGCAGGGGTAATATCCACTCTATCCAAATAAGATTTATTATTAATATAAATTGATAAAGATATTACTTCAATTTCATATTTTTCTAATATTTCCTTCGATAGATCGACTGTTGAATCTGTAACAATTTTAATTTTTTTCATTTCACACTTCCCTATTTGTCATTCATTTTTCATTAAAACGCTTACTTTATTATACATTTATTTTTAGGATATTCCTATGCTCTAATGATTTTATTTTTTGAGCATATACTATCCACTATACCACAAAATATGCTTTTCGTAACCTGTGAATCCCATCACATATTCTTGATTATTCTATAAGGAAAAACTTTTTGCAAAAGGTTTTGAATGATTGAGAGGTATAAATAGAGATTTAAGAAAAATTTTTCTAGCTTTACCCGGTTACATCCCTTTAACTATAGCTAATAAATAGGCCTTGCATGATTAAAATCTCCCATGCAAGGCAATAATCGATTACTTTAAATGTTAGACGAGCAAATGAAATAAATTAGAATCTCTATTCACTTCCGTGTAAGGAAATCCTTTTTTATCCATTCTTTCAATTAATCCTTTATAGTCATCCCTATTCTTCAGCTCTAACCCGACTAGCGCTGGACCATTTTCTTTATTATTCTTTTTGGCATATTCAAAACGGACGATATCATCATCAGGTCCTAAAACATCATCTAAAAATTCTCTAAGAGCACCTGCTCTCTGTGGAAAATTTACGATGAAGTGATATAACAATCCTTCATATAATAGCGAACGTTCTTTAATATCCTGCATTCGATCAATATCGTTATTTCCCCCGCTAATCACAACTACAATATTTTTCCCTCTTATCTTTTCTTTATATAAATCCAGTGCAGCAACTGGTAAAGCTCCAGCTGGCTCCGCAACGATAGCATGCTCATTGTATAAAGAAAGAATAGATGTACAAACTTTACCCTCAGGTACTAAAACGATATCATCAACATAATCTCGACAGATTTCAAAATTCTTTTGACCAACACTTTTGACTGCTGCTCCATCTACAAATTTATCAATCTTATTTAACGTAACTACCTTATTTCTAATTAAGGCTTCTTTCATAGAGGGTGCACCAGCAGGTTCCACACCAATCATTTTAGTTAATGGAGAAACGCTTTTCATGTATGTACTTAATCCAGCCATTAAACCGCCGCCACCAATGCTTGCAAAAACATAATCAATTGGCACATCAATATCATTCATCATTTCAATAGCCATTGTTCCCTGTCCTGCTATGACATTCTCATCATTAAATGGATGAATAAATGCTCTTTCTTCCGCTTCTGCACAAGCAACTGCTTCTACATAGGAATCATCAAATGTATCACCAGTTAAGATAATCTCCACATTTTCCTTTCCAAACATTTTAACCTGCGTCACCTTTTGTTTAGGAGTTGTCGCTGGCATAAAAATTTTCCCATGAACATTTAAATAACGACATGAATATGCTACTCCTTGAGCATGGTTACCTGCACTTGCACAAACTACGCCATTTTTCATTTTTTCTTTTTCTAGCATCTTCATCGAATAAAAGGCACCCCTTAATTTAAAGGAACGCACATGCTGTAAATCTTCCCTTTTTAAATAAACATTGCAATCATATTTTTCAGATAATCGATAATTTTTTTGTAAGGGAGTATGGGCTACTATGTCTTTAATTCCTTGGTATGCAATGATAATATCCTCTAATTGCACCCATTTTTTCATTACATTTTGTTCCATTTCCACACCCTCATTTCTAACCATTTTAATTCGTACATTATACCATGAATTTTCCGCTTTCTCCTAATAAAATTTTAAATTTTCTTTTTTTTTAATTTATTTGATCGCGTAGAATTTTTCCCAGTAGAATCCTCGCTGTATTTGTTTGTTTTTATTGAAGGAATACATTACAATGAAAGAATAAGGAGTGACTTTAATTTATGAATTTTTCGATAAAAGATTTTTCGATAAAAGAAGAGATAGCCAACAGTATTACCCATGGTATTGGATTACTCTTAAGTATTCCCGCATTAGTAATGCTTATTGTAAATGCTGCTGAAACCGCTAATCCATGGAGAATTGTAAGTTTTTCCATTTTTGGTGCAACAATGATAATCCTCTATCTTTGCTCCACTTTATTGCATAGTATTACCCATGAAAAAGTAAAGGATTTTTTCGAGATATTGGATCATTCTTCCATTTATCTTCTAATTGCAGGAACATATACTCCCTTTGTTCTAGTTGCCATTCGTGGTGGCTTAGGCTGGACCCTTTTTGGAATTGTGTGGGCATTAGCTATTATTGGAATTGTCTTTAAATGCTACTATGTCAAAAAATATATTGTAACATCAACAATCCTCTATGTTATTATGGGCTGGCTAATTGTGACGGCAATCGTACCACTTTATCATGCAATCGGAGTGACCGGTTTCATGCTTCTCATTGGAGGTGGCCTTCTTTATACTGTTGGTAGTATATTTTATGTCATGCAAAAAATCCCATACTTTCACGCCATTTGGCATATCTTTGTTTTAGCTGGAAGTGCGTTAATGTATTTTTGTGTATATCTCTATGTTTGATTGTTAAATAGGTTCACCATATCTTTCTATAAGAAAAAGGAAGGCAAAATCGGCCTTCCTTTTTCTTATAGTTCCGCTCTTTCATACACATAAAAAACATGAGAATACAAATTTTTTTCGTCTTCTATCCCTTTTTGTTCACTCACAAGCTCCCATTCTTGCCAATTTAGGGCAGGGAAAAACGTATCTCCATCAAATTCATGGTCAATTCGTGTAATGTATAAGCGGTCTGTTTTGCTAATTGTTTCTGCAAAAAGCTCAGCACCTCCAATTACAAAAATTTCCTCCTCGCGATGGGCAAAACTCCATTTATAAAATTCATCAATCGAATGAATAATTGTACATCCTTCACAAATATAATCTGGATTTCTCGTTATGATTACATTTTCACGATTTGGAAGATTCCTTCCAATCGAGTCCCTTGTTTTTCTTCCCATCACAATCGGATGCCCTGTCGTTACTTTTTTGAAGTACTTTAAGTCCTCTGGCAAATGCCATGGCAATTGATTATTCACACCAATAACATTGTTTCTATCCATTGCAACAATCAATGAAATCATACACTGACCACCCCTTTAATATGGGGATGTGCTTCATAATTAACAATTTCAAAATCCTCATATTTAAAGGAGAAAATATCTTTCACGTCTTTATTAATTTTCAGCTGTGGTAATGGCTTTGGATCTCTCGTTAGCTGAAACTTTACCTGCTCCATATGATTTGTATAGATATGAACATCTCCAAAGGAATGGACAAAATCCCCTACCTCTAAATCACACACTTGGGCGATCATATGTGTAAGCAGTGCGTAAGAAGCAATATTAAAAGGCACTCCAAGAAATACATCTGCTGAACGCTGATACAGCTGACAAGATAATTTTCCATCTGCAACATAAAACTGAAAAAGACAATGACATGGCGGCAAAGTCATTTTCTCTATATCTCCAACATTCCATGCACTAATAATTAATCTTCTAGAATCTGGATTCGTCTTGATTGCATGGATCAATTCTGATATTTGGTCAATCGAGTTGCCATCTCTTGTCGTCCAAGAGCGCCATTGATGTCCATAAACCGGTCCCAAATTACCTTGCTCATCTGCCCATTCATTCCAAATTCGAACATTATGATCTTGTAAGTATTTCACATTTGTATCTCCATTTAAAAACCAAAGCAACTCATAAATAATTGAGCGCAAATGCAGCTTTTTAGTAGTAATTAACGGAAATCCTTCTGAAAGATCAAACCTCATTTGATAACCAAACGAACTAATTGTTCCAGTACCTGTTCGATCTTCTTTTTTTACACCATTTGTTAAAATATGCTCACAAAGATCTAAATATTGTTTCATTTTTATAAACACCCTTTATATTAAATTATGATTCAACTTTCATAGCTTATTGAATAGAAGCGATATAACGATATGTTTTCGGAGCTAATTGCAATAGTTTTTCCTTTTCCTTTCCTCCAATATAAAACATTGCAAATGTTTCTGCGAAATATTCTTCTGCATATTGAAGAAAGTAATGTCTATTAGGAAATAACGTCCCTTTTTCCTCGTTCCAAACTAACCTATACGCTTCTGTTGTGCTCGCATCGTTTAGTACTTTGTAATCAATGGAATGAGCCAATTCATGGTATTCTAAATTAACAGAGCTGTGCCCTTTTCCCTTTTCACTAGCACCTATTTTTACAAGAACCACTTTCCCGCCACCTATTCCAGGCACATCATCCCATGTCTTTTTGGAGGTGTATCCTCGTGGAATAATTCCAGCAAATTTCTTTGCTGTTTTATTATCTGTTAATTTGCCTGTAAATAATTTTACTTTTATTCCACTGGATTGCACCTTATATAATAGAGTTGAAGGCAAATGATTTAATCTTTCAATCATAGCAGCTGCTACTACTTGATCAAAAGATTCTTCTGGCAATATAATAATATTCCCTAAGTTTTCTTTTGCATCCAAGGATAAATTCGCTTTAATAATGGTTAATTCAGAAAGGCTATTTAAGTATATTTCATTATTCGAAAGCTGTGAGTTTCCCATCAGAATACTTGTTGCTGCTATCATACACAATGGTGCGAATCTTTTGAGCCATCTCATCCTTATCCTCCACAACTAACCTCTCTCCCTGTTTCTATTATTCTAAAAATAACTAAAGAATTAAGAGAGGAACAACCTATTCTATTAAAATTATAGCATAGGTTAGGAATCTCAAAAACTAGATTTTATTGGCTAAAATCCTCATAAAAAAATCCAAAAGAATGGATAGAAAAATATTATTGCAATTCTTCTACTGCCATTCTTTTGGGATAATATGTTTTAAATGAGAAGAAGAGGACACTTTTTATAGTCTTACAATTCTAGTTAAACTTCTAAACCATAATTACCGCACAAAGCAGCAAGTCCTCCAGAAAAACCACTTCCAACCGCATTAAATTTCCATTCCCCATTATGTTTATAAAGCTCACAAACGATAACAGCTGTTTCAACGGAAAAATCTTCCCCTAAATCAAAGCGAAGTATTTCTATATTATTATCTTCATTTACAACACGTACAAATGCATTGGAAACTTGTCCAAAGTTTTGTCTTCTTGATTCTGCATCATGGATAGTAACAGCAATGCCAATTTTATTAACGTGAAGAGGAATCTTGGTAAAATCAATAATGATTTGTTCATCATCTCCATCCCCTTCACCAGTGCGATTATCACCAGTATGCTCCACTCCGCCGCTTGGATGGACAAGATTATTATAAAAAATAAAATCCTCATCATTAATTACCTTGCCGTCTTCATTTGCCATAAAAGCTGACGCATCTAAATCAAAGCCAGTTCCACCATCGTACTGGTTAATATCCCAGCCTAATCCAATAATGGCTCTCGTTAAACCTGGATTTGTTTTTGTTAAATCAATTCGTTGTCCTTTAGAAAGGTTAATACTCATTTTCTATTCCCCCATATCTGAATAATAGATTGATTCATATATAGCATTTTTTTTTGCATATATTATGAAATTATGAATAAGATTTAACAACTTCACCTAGACTTCCTGCGTTTGTCCCTGTACCAATTGCCGCAAACTTCCAATCTTGTCCGTGTCTATATAACTCACCAACTATCAAACTTGTCTTTCCTGAGTAATCATCTGTCAAATTATAGTGAATAAGCGATTGATTTGATAATGGATTTACGATCCGAATAAAAGCATTCTGTATCATGCCAAAATGTTGTCTTCTATTTACAGCATCATATATATTTACAACAAAAATTAACTTATGAATATGTTTAGGCACCATATTTAATTCTACATGGATTTGTTCATCGTCCCCATCACCGTCACCAGTTAGGTTATCCCCTGAATGGTTAACACTACCGTCGCGGCTTTTTAAATTCCCAAAATAGATAACATCACTATTTGCTTGAACTTTCCCTTGGTCATTTACCATTATGACCGAAGCATCACAATCGATACTTGCTGACGCTCCTCCACCAAATAGAGAGCCTAAAAAGCCTCCTCCTTTACTTTGCTGAACTGGATCCCAGCCAAGACCAATCAAAATTTTACTTAAGCCTGGATTTCCCTTTGTTAAATCAACTCTTTGTCCTTTTTGTAAATTAATCGCCATTATTCTTTCACTCCTATGTATGATAGTTTAATTGGTTATAGTGCAGGTTTCGAGAGCTTGTAATAGATGAAATGCACTATTAATCAGGGTCTATATTCAAAAAGAGTTTTGCTTTTAAAAGAAGCTTGTTGATTGCAGAGAAAACGAGAAATTACACAAGGCAGAATGGTGTTCCTCGTTCAACAAACATAAGGCTCCCTCTTTCCCTTGGAATAAAATGAATTCACTACAATCAACGCGGTTTGTCAAATTCTTTAAAAAATAACAAACCTTCCAAAACAGCCATTAAATAAGACGAAATTACCCTTGAAGCTTCATTTGCTTGAAGTTATTTTGTAATTCTTCTAATTTTTTTGTTCCTTCTTCTCTTAAGCGTTTATTCTCTTCTTCAATAGTTTTTGTTTCTTGCATTCCTTTGATGATAATATTCCAAGACTCTTCAATTGTCTCAATCTTAATGCTTGGGCTGCCTGCAAGCCTTGCAATATCTACACTTTGCTGGGAGATATTTTGAGCGTTTTTAACAAGCATTTCATTTGTTCTTCTATCCAATTCACTCATGCTGTCAGCAACTAATTTCTGTCTTTTTGCAGCCACAGCTTGAATAAGACCATTTTTAAAAATAGGAATTGTCGTCACAAATGCTGAATTAATCTTACCAATTAATTTTGTGTTTCCTCTTTGCAATAAGCGTATCTGTGGTGCAGTTTGCAAAGAAACCATTTTTGCCATTTCCAAATCGTAAACACGCTGATCTAAGAGCTCTATTGCATTTCTGAGGGTATCAAGCTGCATCCCTGCTAATTGATCACCCGCAACTGCTTTTGCCTCAAGTTGTGGAAGTACGTGAGTCTTTAATTCTTCAGACTTCATCCCTCCTGCTACAGCATATTTTTCTAATGTTAAATAATATTGATAATTTTGCTCGTACATTTCATCGAGCATCGTTGTAGAATCAACCATTTCATTTTGATATTTTGAAATTTCCACATAAACTTTATCTATCTCTTGTCCCATAGACTGGTATTTTCCAAAAAGCTTTTCCATTATTTTTTCACTTTTTTTAAACAGTTTGCCGAAGAACCCCTTCGATGTGTCCTCAAAATCCTTTTTGTCGAATTTATCCATGATTCTGCCAAGCTGTTTCAATAATTCGCCAGAGTCTTCCACTTTAGTAGTTCTCATATTATTAAGGATTTTATCGGAGAATTTTGAAATTTGAGTTGCAGGTTCCTTCCCGAATTCAAGTATTTGGATTTGATCCTTTTCGTCAATTGACTGTGCCAATTTCTGTACTTCCGGCTCATTTCTAAGCGCTAATTTTATTTCTGATACTTTTTCTTCCGTTAATACTTCTGCAACTTGATTGTCTGCATTATTTATATTTGATGGTTGCATATTCATCTTTTACTCTCCTTTTCTATTCTTTAAAAACCCACTAAATATACCCCTTTTTAGAAAGGATGGCTCTTTATATTCCATGTCAAACACCATATCCTCTAGCCAATGCACATCAAATAACGTATCTTTTGTAAAGGACTCCATGTCTACATGACCTGCAGGATTGTAAATAATAATATCAACCCCGAGTGTGTTCATTAATAGTAAAATGGCTGCATCTTCTCTTGTAAACATACCATTTTGCTCTGTTTTAAACAGTACGATACTTGGTACTTCTTGTGCGTAATCAAACTTTTGCAGCATTTTCAAAAAATCATCAGGTATTAGCAAGCATTGTGAAAACAGAAAAATTGCTACTTCTTCATCTGATTCATTAGCTAGTTTCTTAAGTGATGGCCTTGCACAAACTCTTGAAATGGCAGCAGCAATTCCTTTTTGCAAGCCTGCTGGCAACTGTTTATAATTCCAATAATGTGCTGCTATCATCTTTTCAGGATCAAGTAAACCATCTGTTCCAAGTGCACCGCGATAATGGTATCGAAAATCACTAATAATAGCTCTTGTGAACGGAAAACTTCGAATTAATAAAGTTTCCTCTTTATTCACGATAGCATGGATACGCTCCCAGTACTCTTTTCGATTCTTACTTACACCAAATATTTTAGCAAAAACAGACGGGATATGCACTTCTCCATTTCTAACATCAAAGTTTGGACGAATCATTGCCAGTTCTTTCTCAAGAAGAAAAATTTCATCATAAGTCGTTTTTAATGTAATGGAAATCGGTAGATACTCTCTAAATTGCCACGGTTTATAAAGATTGGAACCTTCATGGTGAAGAATATTCTCAATCTCCCTTGACGCTCGATATGCTACAGTTGCTGTTCTTTTTCGTTCTTCTTTAGGAAAACTTTCAGGTTCTTTCATTCGTGGGTATTGATGTTGAAAAAATAATTCCTTATCCAGCTTTAATTTTTCTAGAATGTCATCCCCATTTGGATGTACAATGACGATGTCGCAACCAAAGGTAAGAAGAAAGTAAATAAAATACGACTGACTTTTATTCGCATCACCATACCAAAGAAATTTAGGCATATTTTCATTTAATTGGCTTTCTTCTATAGCTGGTTGTAAATGATTGATGGACCATTTTATTATATCAACTACTAATCTTCTTAAATCATTATTTTTCAAGCCGTTTTCTTCCACTTCTGCAAAGTGCTGAATAACTTTAATAAAGCTCTCTCTCAATTTTCGATGAATGGCAGGAATAGAGGATTTTATCAACACATTTTCTCCATCTAGAAAAGCAACAAAACGATTAATGGATAAATTTTGCTCCTGCATTCGATTAAATACTTTTTGAATAGATTGAAAATGCTGATTATCAATCGTCCTATCAAGCGATTCATCTGTCAGTAAATATAAGCCTGTATTATCTTTATTTATCCAATTGAACAGCTGATTATAGTATTCATCCTCGTCTATTGGTATTCCAAGTAATTTTACTACAGCCTGACCGAACGTAAAAATGCGATTACTCGTATCGTGTAGCGGTCGTTCTTTAATTGGTTTTAATAGAATATCAAACCAATTTTCCGTAGACAAAGGAAGGATAACATTATTGATTGTATAATAGTCTTTGTTCATTTTCTCCACTTCCTAATTTCAAACCAATGATAACTATCTATCTCTATCATAGCATAGCTTTACGTTAAGACTAAATATTCTACTTAGTAATTCTTTACGAAAATTTTATAAAAAGGTTTCATTTTTTAGAGAGAAAGGAAGAAGATTTTTCTCTTTTATCTTACATTGATGATTTTAGCACCTATTCTTTTACTCAAGCATATAATACAGTACATTAGGCGAGTAGGTGCTAACTATGAGATCATTCTTTCGAAAATACACGTATCACGAAATTGAAACAGATTTAAATTATGTACAAAATGTTCTATCATCCAATATGTATGTTTTTGTTGATTTAATCTTTATTTCTCTAATTATCAGTTTTTTCATGGCAATATTTTTCGAATCTATTTTATTTGGGGTTATTGTATTTATTTGCTGTTATTTATTTTTTGTCGCCATATATTGTTTATTGCTTAAATGGATTAAAGATCCGCCAGAAGATGAGCTTTAGATATGCTTGCTCTTGTAAAAAAGTGAATCATCATGATGCTTTTCCTCATACTATATTGTTTTTGGAATTCTAACTATCCATTAATGAGGGATAAAGTTTAGAGGCGAGTCTTTTGTATTCGCCTCTTTCTTATATGTCTATTTATTCATATTTAAAAAATAAACTGTTTATGAACATTTCTCACGATTTCTTCTCCAGCAAATGCTCCTTTTTGAATAGTTAGATGATGAGTTGGATTTTTTACTTTTTCCAAAGTTAACTCACCATGTCTTGGAATGTATCCTATTTGACATATATTTAGAAACGGAAAATCTAATAAGGAATCACCCGCACCAATTGATTTCTCTACTCCTTCTCTTTCCATTATGTACCTAATCGCCTCTCCCTTACAGATAGGCCTTGGCATAAAATATAGTTTTCGTCCTTGTGAGGATATATTCCAGCCATTTTCTATTGCAACGTTGATTAGTTCTCTTTTGGAATCTTCGTCTATATTTGTTTTTAATACATAATAAAAGAAAAGATTATCAGCAATTTTCAACTCACCATGCAGAGAATATTTCTGTAGCTTTTCTAATAATTCTTCTTTTTCCATACAATCTTCTTTTAATCTGGTGTGAATGGTTTCTGCCCACTCCTTTACAAGCTCTCCTTTATAATGAATTTTTGCTCCATTACTTGTAACACAGTATGTCATTGGCATATCTTCATCAAAGATAAAAATTCGCTTATATTGTTCATAGGTTCTGGTTGTAACCGGAACGAATAAATGCTTAGTAGCAATTTCCTTCAATAAATAATAACTATCTTTTGTCATAAAGGAAACATGTTCACCATTTTTTGCTTCCACACCAATCATCGATTGATTCCAAGGAGTTTCCATTTCATGTAATGCACGTTTTGAATAAATTAACGTTCTATCTAAATCTGACGCAAATAGATTCATCCTTTTTGCTCTACCTTCTTAATTAATCCACAGCATGTATAGCTCATATTAGGATATGGAATTACTTCTACGCCTCTTTCTTTTGCTAGCAAAACAATATGTTGAACATAAGGACTGTCTGGATCCTTCATTAATACCTTCCATGGCACCCTTCTTAATAATACTCTTGTCGTTTCACCAACACCAGGTTTTACATAATGCGTACTGTCAATGTTGAATTCTTCCTTAATGCTCAGAACTTCTTTCATCCCTTTAAAATCAACGGTTTGATCTAGCTCATTTGCACGAATATTTTCCTCAATTTGGACAGGAGGTACTTTTTTGAATCCCTTTGTAATTTCGTCTAAATAGCTATTCGATACATCATAGGGCTCTAATTCCTGATAATACTTCGCCCCGTGAAAATCATCTTTTTTGATATATTCTTCATTTAACACCGTACGACTTACAAGGCCTGAGACAGTTGAATTTAAACAAGCACTTGGAATCAAAAAGTCTTCTCTCGTTCCATAAAGTGATGTACAGTATCCTGGATCAGCAAGCACTGCTAATGTATCATCTAATCGAACCTGATATTTTTGGTAAAATTCCTTACAGTTTTTCGTTAATTCAATTGAAATTGCTCCTTTTCCTGTCCATCCATCAATAAATTGGAGGGCATATCCATTATGTTTTTGCAGCATATAATGAATCGCATTTTCATCGATGCCTCTATCTCTTATGATAGAAATACTGTAGTGAGGTAGAGATACATCATATTTCCATTTCAAATAGCGTTTAATTAAGATTCCAATAGGTGTACCTGCTCGTGCTAAGGAAACCAATACCGTTTGTTTACCATGTTTTCGATAAATTTGCTCTGCAACAATTGCTGTACAAAGGGCTACTTTGTCTTTATAAGCATGAAGTGTCTCCCAAAAAAGTTGCAAATAATGTTCAGGTGGATTATATTCAATTGGCAGTGTTTTACTATAATGCTCGCCACCTTGAATCTTTTTTTCTCGTTCCTCGGTAGAACCCTCTAATGTAATGTGACTTAAGTCTTTTAATAGAAAAATAACATCTTCTTTATCATAGGACCCGAACTTTACTGGTTGTTGTACGTTTGCTTTCATGCTTTACCTCCCGCTGCAGTATACAATATTTATTTTTTTTACTTGTGCTGTTGACAATTCAGCTAGCAACTCCGTTAATCTTTCCCTACTTACTTTTCTCTCAAAAAAAACAAAGATATCATCGTATTGATTCGCTTTAATATTGTATAAGTAGTTTACTATATCCACATCTTCTGGATTAGAAAAACAAAATGCCGTTTTAGCACCGTAATGCTCTTCATTATTTGGATAAATTGGACTTCTTGTAGTTGATTGATAATATGTATTTTCCCCCATATAGCTTGCTAGCTTCATAGGAATATACATAAATTCTCCTGTTCCAATGCAAAGTGTCGTACCTACTCGCTTCTTCTTCAGCTCATTTGCAGCACTTCTGATCCAAACATCAGTTACCTCGTCTGTATGTATGGCAAACCTACCTGTATCCTTCAAATATCCATACTCAATTCGATTTCCTGCTAGACTCGAAGATGTTATAGGAACTATTCGTTCTTTCACATAATTTTTTAGACTTATAAACTCTATTAACGGTTCCTCTACATTCCTTTCAATAGATTCTGCATGGGAAACCATATTAATTTGATCACCAGCTAGCTCAAAACTTCCTTTAAGCAAAGACACTACTTGAATGATTATTTGCAATTCCCGTTCCAAAGATTTCATTTCTAACTGCCATTCTTTAGAGCGCCAATCTAAGATGGAAACAACCGTATATTTTTCTCTTGGGTATTTCCTATGAATATCTCTAATAATATTGATTGCTGTTTTACCTGTTGTTAATTCATCATCGACTAGAATAATTTCTCGATTATTATCAAGAATGTCCTCTTCCACGTAACAACGGTGAGAAGTTGCATGAGAATGCTCTTCTTCAAAAGTAATGATTGGAATTAGCTCATTTACGTTTTCCCTAGTCGTGTGAAAAAAAGCAGCCTGTTCAAATGCTCGAAAAAAAGAATGACCTAATGCCGTTGCTGTTTCTGCAAAACCAATAATTATCGGATTTACTTGGTCGCTTGAAATAAATGGCTTGTCAAAAAAGTGTAAATCAGACTCACGATAAATAGCCATTATTTCCTCTCTTTGTGGGGAAATAGTACCTGTAATAATTTCTTCATATCGTGTTGCCAGCATAAATCCAGTAAGCAGCCCTTTTTTTGGTTCAATCGGTATATGCTTTCCCAAAAGCTTACTAACAAATAAAAATGCCCGCTTCTTATTTATTCGTGCAGCCATTTTAAAAAAATCCTCTACTGGCAGGTTAAATGGATTTTCTTCAACGATAATGTTCATCTGTAAATTATGAATGATTGGTAATGAAATTTTCTTGTTTAAGTAAGTCAATGTATGTAAATCCTTCATGAAACACCCCGTAAACCTTTGATTTTAAAATAATTTTCTGTGCCCAGTATAGATGTGGCTTAATTTCGTTCATCTTATTTGAAAAACTGCTTTTTATTACACCAATTTCTCCATTATTACTTTCAATTATATTACAAGCGTCTAAATACTCCTCATAGGAGACAATATTTAATGCCTGAACAGGTTTTATATGTGTTGGATGAATTATTGTCTTCCCTGTTAAGCCATTCGTAATATCCATGATTACTTCTCGTATTAATCCATCCATATGCTTATCAATTAGCTGTGTTCGCATATTCATGCCAGCTTTACCATATCGTTTGCGAAATGGTGTTTCTCTTAATTGAGGGATAAGCATCCTTTCTCTTGTTGTGAAATATTCCCAAACAGGTCCAGAAACAACATAAGAACTTTCAGCACGTGTAAATACGTTAACAATATCTGAAATACAATCTCGAATGATAGCAACATCATATACAGTCGTTTCTGCATTTCGACGGATGCCATATAATCCACAAAAATCAGTAGCACCAATTCGCACATTTAAAATGAGATGTTTATAATCATCTAAAACTTTCTTTATTGAAAGAAGTTCATCCATTCTAGTTTCTTTTTCAATTATTTTTTTTGTTTCTAAAATCGGCATCGCATATAAAGAATGCCCTAGCATATTATATTTTTCTAATTCTTTTAAAATTATCTCACCCACAGCAGCTTCAAACTTTGGAATGACGATACCAGTTAATAAACTTATTTTTTCACCAAGCAAATCCATCAGATTTAAAAATTGAGATACGGAACGAATTCTAATAAAAATCAACGGTAATTCATTTTTATAAAGCACCTTGTCCTCTAACGCTTGATAAATACTTGTTAACTCCTCGACTAATTTACGTTCAGCAACATCCACTTCATGATCACCTATTGAGTCCTCTAAACAAATTACCATTGAAGTTAAAGCGGAGTGTTTTTTTGTTAATAAATCGTGAAAAATATTCGGTCTTGTTGCAGGCATGTATAGGGTTGAAGCAAGTGCATAGGATAATACTTCCTTCTCGGAAGTACTAAATACCTCTTCTGGTAATTTAAAGAAAAGACGTTCCATTTGTTTTTCATTTAAGTCAGAGAATAATTTCATTTCCTTTGCTCCATTCAATAATATTAAAGACTTTTTAATAACTATTCTGAAAATTCAAAAACAAAAATTGAATTTTATAGTAGGATAATTAATTATATCTTACAATAAAACTTTTTTTTTGAAAATATTTACTTTATAAAGGCATTTTTAAGGAGTTTCCATAATGCCTATCGTAATCAATGCGAAGGATATCCTGTGCAGGTAATAGGCGGAGGAGAAAGAATAAGCTAACTTTTTTGGGAGGCTGTTTGCGTAAAGATTGTTGCGCTTAATTCTCAGCCTGAAAAATCATTTTTCCGATTAAAAACAAACAATCTTAGAAAAGTGTCTTAGGAAAAGAGGATATCTCTAGCAATATCTATGTAAAGCTACTAGAAATATCCTCAAATGATTAAGCTTCGCCCTGTTGTTCTGCTTTTTTCTTATTTCTAAAGTGTACAATAAAAGTTGCACCAAATGCTAGAACTAATAATCCAAAGAAATAAATATGATCTATATGAATATCAAATACTCCTAGCAGCATCTTAACTGCGATAATTAAGATTAGGATATAAGCAGTTGCTTCCAGCTCTGGAATTTTATCAATTAACTTAAGGAAAACACCTGCTACCCCCCGCATCATAAGAACGCCAAGAATACCACCAATTAATAATACCCATACTTGATTACTTACACCAAATGCAGCTAAAACACTGTCTACAGAAAAGGCAATATCCATTAATTCAACAGAAATTACTGTTCCCCAAAATAGACCGAATGTACGAATAAGAATCCCATTTTTATTAATGCCTTTATTCTCTTCTTCGTCTTCTGTTTGATTTGCTGCTTTTCTTCGATCCATGAAATATTTAATAGCGAGATATGCCAAATATGCCGCTCCTAGTACTTTCACCCATGAGAATTCGATTAGATAAACACCAATACCGATTGCTATAAAGCGGAATAAATATGCACCTAACAAGCCATAAAACAACGCTTTTCTTCTTTGCTCTGGTGGTAAATGCTTAACCATTACAGCTAGCACCAATGCATTATCCGCAGATAATAAACCCTCTAATATTACTAGTGTTCCAATATAACCCCAACTTACTGGGTCAGTTAAAACTTCTCCCCACATTTCCCAGTTAAAAAACTGAGCATATGTATCAATAATTGTCTCAAATATTCCCATGAAAAAAGCTTCCCCCTAAAAAATGCTAATAAAATTAGCCAACTTGTAGTCCAAAATCAGTAGCTAATGCAGCTAAACCGCCTTGGTATCCACTTCCAATTGCACTAAATTTCCATTCATTATTATGACGATATAATTCTCCAACAACTAATGCTGTCTCAATAGAGAAATCCTCTCCTAAATCGTAACGAATTAACTCTTCATTTGATTCCTCATTTAAAATACGAACATAAGAATTAGAAACTTGGCCAAAATTTTGATTTCTTCCTTCGCCATCATGAATAGTAATGGTAAAAGCAACACGCTGAATGTTAGCAGGAATTTCTTTTAATTCCACAATGATTTGTTCATCATCTCCGTCACCTGCACCTGTACGATTATCTCCTGAATGAACGATGGAACCATTTCCACCTGTCGGATTATTGTAGAATACGAAATCAGCATCATTTGTTACTTTTCCATTTTCTCCAAGTAAGAAAACAGATGCATCTAAATCAAAATCTTTTCCGCCATCATACTTATTTACATCCCAGCCTAAACCAATAATTACTTTTGATAATCCAGGATTTCCTTTTGTTAAATCTACTTTTTGTCCTTTTGATAAACTAATTGCCATAACTTTACTACCTCCAAATTTTTCATTATAGTTTCTATACGTATTCTGAAATGAAAAGTTTCAACTTCTTTCATTCACAAGCAACAATCGTTACATGTCGACCTATTATTCTAACTCATCCACCTTGGGGGAGTATTTTTATCCCAATAAATTTCCCCAAGTGTATAATGAGTTTGGAATTGATCATGATACGTATGGTAATGGAAGTTAAAATAGTATCCTTCCTGTGGTGGGCGATCCCTTCTTACGTGAAAACGAATAATGTCCTCATTTTGTCTTGAAATATGAAATATTCGCTCACTTGTTCCTGATGATGGGAGCTCACTCACATTCAAATAGCTTAACTCCTCTTCCGGAAAAATACTGGTTACTTCATTAATTGCTTTTTCCATATTAGGGAGAACGACTAGACGAAATTCATCTTCAATTACAGGTTTGATTTTCGATCCAAATTTTATATAACTTTGCTCTTCCGCTTTTTTAAGCATTTCACTAATAAAGGCTTCTCTCGATAAGAATTCCTCTTTACTATCCGCCAGTATAGCTTCTTCTATACTTTCTCTAGCAAAAGACATTTCTCGTTCATCAACTGGTTTCTTATCGTTATCACTGCTATTATTTAAAAATGTAGATGGTAATGGAGACACAAGACCAAAAGTTAAAATAGAAACAAAAACAACCAGGCTTTTACGAATCCAATTAGGCATTTATTACACCTCGCTTTCCGTTCATCCTGATGACAAAAAAATGCAATAAAAAATATTGATAGTCTAAGTATATATTATTTCCTATCTAATCTTCTAGTATTATCCTATATAGATAGATTATTTTTTCATTATTCTTTTTTTAGCCAGATTCCATAGTGGAATTGGGCTGATTTACGTTTTAGCTGTTCAAATTGAAATCGGTCAAATCTGCTACTTCTAAAATGATCTTTCAAAACGACTCGTTGTTTTGCAACCCGCTTTGCATGATTGATTATTTCTTCTGTCAATTCCTCATAATAGGCTAGTTTCTTTAATGGATGAATACCATCAGAAGAAATTTCTTCTTCGAACATGGGATCCAAATAAACACAATCCATACTATTTTCTTCTTTGCGGATAAGCTCATCTAATGCGTTAATGTGCTTAACTCTTACTCTACGCATCGCATTATCAATTGTCGAATGACTCGTCTCCCATTCTTTTAAACCAGTTTTCACAAGAAAAGCGATTACTTTATTCACTTCCACCCCCTCTACATATCCATTGCCTCCAACTGCAAAACTAGCAACAATACTATCTGAAGCAAGGCCTAAGGTGCAATCTAAAAAGCTCATCCCTTTTGTTAAATTGGTTGCTTCGATAAATGGATCATGTTCGTGATTAATAAGCCTTTTAATCCGGAATACAGCTGAATTTGGGTGAAAAAAAAATGGTTGTGCTGTATTTAAGGGATAAAATTCAAATCGATTTTTCCCGATGATTAGAATATCCGTCATATAATACGCTTTAAGATAATCGATTGATGCTTTCTTTCGTTCTACAAATTTACAATCAAATTCTTCGGCAATTCTATTTGAGAGAATTTCCATTTCATTATTTGTTCTGCCCGCAGTTGTTATAATCATATTTTTCTCCTAATTATCATGAATTTATTTTTCTAATAAAGTGAAACTTCCATATGCGGGGTATCCCCATTGAAGGTTAATTGAACCATTCGGACTTTTACGGACAGTTGATCTCCTACCTATCTTCCTCAAATCCTGGGTAAGTAAGAGAGTAGAATCTTACTGGAGTTTAAGCGTGGGATAAAATGGAGATTGATTCCGTTTATTTGAGGATGGAACATGATAACAAAAAAAAGAAAGTTCATGAGAGAAAGTGTCATCCCCTTTATCCCATGAAACATTCTTTGTTTAGCAATATTGTTCAAGAGCTGATACTAGATTTTCCATAATTGCTTCCATTGAATTTCCTTCAATATCGTAACGGTGAATAAAGTGAACAACTTTATTGTCTTTAATAAGTGCCATAGAAGGAGAGGATGGCTCAATATCTCCGAAGTATTCGCGCATTTTTGCTGTCGCATCTTTATCTTGACCAGCAAATACCGTTACTAAATGATCTGGTTTCTTTTCTGATGCAAGTACTGCTTGTGTAACGGCTGGTCTTGCTAAGCCTGCTGCACATCCACAAACTGAATTAACCACTACTAAGGAAGTCCCTTTGTTTGTTTCAATAAATTGCTCCACTGCTTCTTCTGTTACTAATTCTTCAAACCCTGCTTGTGTTAGTTCTGCTCTCATTGGCTTTACCACTTGTTTCATGTATTCATCATATGCCATTGACATATTCAATTCCTCCAATTCCTACGTGTTTTATATTCCATAAATATACATTAGAAATGCTCTTCCTGCAATCTAAAAAGCATCAAAGTTGCTAACAGACTTATTTTCGCGCCTCTGTCATTTGTTTCCAAACTGAGCCTTTTGCTTCTTCCCCTAATTCGATTCGTTCAATTGCCAATTTTATTTGCAGGCTAACTTCAAATTCTGGATCATCTTCATGAGTCTTCAATGCAGGAAGTGCTCTTTCGTCTCCAACTTCATATAGAAACATAGCTGCTCTCCAACGAACTATCTTGCTCTTATCTGACAGTGCATCCATCATTTCTTCCATCGCTTCAGGGAATCCTAAATCTGATAAACAATCACCTGCAGTACGTCTGACAGTTACTGTTTTATCCTTTAAAGCCTTATACAAGGAAGGTAGAACGGCAGTATCCTCAATCATTCCAAGGTAAACAGTTGCGAGTCTGCGAATTGATGGTTTTTCATCATCAAGCGCCATTGTTAAAACAGGAATATCGGCAACAGTAGGATCTTCGCTTTGCTCTAGTTTTTGATATCTTACTTTCCAATCAGGATCCTCTAAATCGGAAAAAGTAAGCTTTGTTTTTACTCGCACAGCATTTTCACTTGCTTCCGTTTGAGGATTTTTAGCGTGTTCGATGATTGCATCCAATCGTTCTTGCGGATATGCAGCAACGAGTTCTTCCACCATAACATTACCAATTTCATCAAACTCGCCATATCGCACGCCATATTCTTTCCATTTTCTCGTCATCACAACATTATCTTCAGGAGTACGCACTGCTGAAATGGCTTGAATAAACGATTCAGGTAACCCGAATCTCCTTTCTTCATTGCCATCCGATAATTTAATTTGCATTGGAATACCTTTATACATTTGAACTTGGACCTTAATTTCCCCGTAGTGCTCATTTATCTCCTGTGGATTCTGGGCTGCTTCATCCTCACCAAAGACAATGCGCACTTTTGAAAGCAATTCCTTCCAATCATAGCGCGCATTTCTTTCAACTGCTAAAAAATCGGCTACATGATAGACCCCTTTAATCCCTTCAATGGAAAGGATATTTCGAATTAATTCAGGTGCATCTTCTAATGTTTCTGCCTTATAATTATTGCTTTTTCCCATTGGCAACTCTTGGTCTAAATTAATTTTCATTGTATTTGGACTTGGTGTTGGTTCAATAGAAATAATTCTCACATTCCATTCCCCCTCTTCTTACATCCTTTATATTATCATGCTTTATTGCTTTTCAAAAAAGAAATAGCTTTCGGATTTTTCTTTTGGTTATTTTTAAAGATATAACATGAATGTTACTCAGCTTGATCAGCTTTGAAACTAACTAAATTATTCATTTTAAATAATTGTTAGCCCGAAGAACAACACGAATGGATCCACAGCCTGATTACAATTCGTTTTTTCGCTGGTGGACTGCGGAGGCTCCCCCTGTCTTGATCGCCTTGGCGTTTTCATGTATACAGGCAGCTCAGTTATTTATAAACTGTTAAATTTTACTTTTTGAGCTAAGTCCAAAATATTTCCCCTATTCATTACAATTTCTCTGCTATTTCCGATAAATAGCTCCATCGCTCTATAAGATATTCTAATTTCTCATTTAATTGATCTTGCTCTTTCATTAATTCAGCAGCTTTTTCAAAATCACTGCCTGTCTCGGCTAAGTCTGTTTCAATATTTGCCAGTCTTTCTTCTACCTTTTCAATATCCTCATCGATTGTTGCCCATTCTCTTTGTTCATTATAGCTAAGTTTTATTTTTTTCTCTTTTGGCTCTTTCTTTGCAATCGGTGTGTCCGACTTTTCTTTTATTTGTTGTTCTTCTTTTCGCTCAACCTCTAAATATTCACTATAGTTGCCATAATAAGTATCAATAACACCATTTCCCTTTAATATCAATAGCTGTTCAGTTACTTTATCTAGAAAATAGCGATCATGAGATACGGTAATAACGACGCCATTAAAGTCTTCTAAATAATCTTCAAGGACCATTAATGTTTGTGTGTCTAAATCATTGGTTGGCTCGTCCAATAAAAGCACGTTTGGTTCTCCCATTAAAATTTTCAATAGATAAAGTCGTCTTCTTTCTCCTCCAGAAAGCTTTCCAATAATTGTTCCATGTGTATGAAGGGGAAATAGGAATCTTTCTAGCATTTGTGCTGCCGTAATAACTTTTCCATCTGAAGCCTCTATTACTTCTGCTGTTTCTTTTAAATATTCAATCATTCTTTTGGAAGTATCCATATCTTCGTTTTCTTGCCTATAGTATGCTACCTTCACAGTCTGACCAATAATTCTTTCACCTGCATCAAGGGATAATTTACCTGCCAATATATTTAGGAAAGTTGATTTTCCCGTTCCATTTTTACCGATTATCCCAAATCTATCACCAGGTTTCACAAGTAAATTAAAGTTATCTAAAATGATTTTATCCTCAAAACGCTTGCTTGCATCAACCAATTCAAAGACTTGCTTTCCTAATCTGCTCCCTTTAAGGGAAATATCTAATTTATCTTTTCCTTTTACATTAGCTAATTTATCGTCCAATGTATCAAAACGTTGAATTCTTGCTTTTTGTTTTGTCGAACGAGCCTTTGCCCCTCTTCTAATCCATTCTAATTCTCTTCTAAATAAATTCTTTTGCTTCTCAATTGTTGCCGCTTCATTTTCCTCACGAATAGCTTTAGCCTGTAAGAAATCTCCATAGTTTCCTTTATAGCTATAAAGATTTCCTCCATCTAGTTCAAACATTCTATTCGTTACGCGATCTAAGAAATATCGATCATGGGTTACTAATAAAAGGGCTCCAGTATATCGACTTAAATAATCCTCCAGCCATTTCACTGCCTCAAAATCGAGATGGTTTGTCGGTTCATCTAAAATAAGTAAATCTGGCTCTTGGATGAGGACTTGCGCTAACGCAACACGTTTCTTTTGTCCTCCCGACAATTCACCAATTTTCTTATCAAAATGCTCAATCCCTAATTTCATTAAAACAGTCTTTGCATTTGTATGAACTTCCCAGCCGTTTAAAGCATCCATTCTTTTTTGCAGATCAAAAAGCTTTTCATGAAGTTTTTCGTTTTCAGGGTCATTGTTGATTTGGATTAACATGGCTTCATACTCTTTAATAAGTGTTAATACTGGTGCATCGCCAGCATATACTTGATTCAATACACTAAGGTCAGAGTCTAATTCAGGACTTTGTGCTGAATAAGCAATCTGATAATCTTTCGGAGCAATTATCTCTCCTTCATCGGCAATGTCAATTCCAGCCACAATTTTTAATAAAGATGATTTTCCTGTACCATTTATGCCGATTAAACCGACTCGTTCTTTTTCACTTATTGAAAAAGATATATTTTCAAATAGTTTTTTCTCCCCATATGTTTTGGTTATATTTTCAATTAAAATACTCTTCATCCTGTACATTCCATTCTTTATAAAATTCTTGTAAAAACTTTTCCATAAACAGATGCCTTGCTTCTGCTATTTCTCTGGCACTATCTGTATGTAATAAATCTTTTATTTTTAATAGCTTCTCATAGAAATGATGAATAGAGGAAGAGTTATTTTTCCGGTATTCTTCTTCCGTCATCTTATCTTTTATTGGTAAAGCGGGATTATAAATTGGATTTCCTGTGCTTCCTCCATAAGCAAAAGTTCTCGCGATTCCAAGTGCTCCGATCGCATCCAAACGATCTGCATCCTGGACTATTTTAGCTTCTATACTTTTGGGAGAAATTCCATTTCCGCCTTTAAAGCCGACAGAAGATATAATCGCTAATATAGACTCTTTATCCTGAATGTCTATCGGAATAGATTTAAGTATAGCAGCTAATTTTCTTTGACCATCTTCTTTTGATTTATTTAATTTTTCATCCGAAATATCATGTAATAATGCTGCAAGCTCTATAACAGTCGAATAGCCAATCCCCTCTTTTTTTGAAAGAAATAGAGCCATTTTCCGAACTCTATCGACATGATACCAATCATGTCCACTCGCATCTTTTTCCATCTCTATTTTCACCAAATTTTCTACTTGATTTATCATTTCCACTTATTCTCACATCCAGCTATCCTTTTATGAACTTATTGTATCATGAAAAGCAGTTATTCGAATAAGAAAGAATATCGCTTGCTCTATTCAAAAACCGGAGTAGAATTTTTTTCCATTCTACTCCGGTTTTCTTTTCTGTATGAAGTTTCTTATGCTTCCTTTAAAAATGGCTTGATTTTTGGAAATACTTTCAGTGCTGTCCGATAAAATACGTCTTTATGATAGGCTTCAGGTATAAGTTTTTTAATAAACTCGATATAGGGACCAATGGGCGCTAATGGCCAATCTGTGCCAAAAAGCAGCTTATCATAGGAATGAGAAAAGACTAATGCATGACGCAAATGGTCAAGAAATATCCCTTCATGTGCTTCTTCTAGTTCCTTTTTTGCTCCAACAATTAAACCAGATAGGTCTGCATATACATTCGAATTTTTGTAAATAATCTCAGCGCCAGTCAACGTCCACGGATCACCGAAATGAGCCATCATAAATTTCACCTTACGATGTTTTACCGCCACTTCATCAATTGCTAGAGGATGGCTATATTTTAAGAGTCCTCTTTCAGAATACGTATCTCCAGTGTGAAAAACGACAGGTAAATGATACTTTTCTGCAAGCTGGTAAACTGGTTCATAAACGTCATCATAGGCATAAAAGGGATAATAGCCTAAATAGATTTTCATTCCGACAACATGCGGCTTTTGAAGCTCTTTTTCCAAACGTTTAATTGCTGACTTATCCATATCATATGGATTTATGCCAGCACAATAGACTATATTTTCAGGGAGAGATGCAGTTAAATCAAGTCCCATTGGAGTTTGCGTATGATAATCAGGAAAACCCATCTCCGGAGTTTCTGTAACACCCATTCCAATTGCAAGGACAATATTTGCATTCTCCATCTCCTCTTTAATTCCTTCAAAGCTATAATCAACAAAGGAAAGATTTTTTGCAGTATCTTTGAATGTGTCTATATTCGAATAATGAATATGTGCATCAATTATTTTCATCAAAAATATTCCCTTTCTTAAAATACAATTCTTCTGACTTGTTTTACTAAAGCTGGAGAGAGTTCCTCATTCGCAAACAGTAAATAGTTCGGTTCTGTGTATAAGCGGTTCGCTTTTCTTTTACAATTGTCAAAGGAAATTAACTGTATCGCATCTTTGTTACTATAATATTCTGTATCCTTTGCATCTTCACTTGCGATAAAGTAAAGCTTATCTTCCCCTAACGATAAATAGTAATTATCCTTTACATTTGCTTCCTGCTCTTCGTCAGCAACGATAAATCGTTTATTTGTCATCGTATCATCCATGATATGAAGCACACACTTTTCCTTCTCATTACATGCCATAAATAGATTGATATGCCAATCTTCTTCTGCCATACGTTTTCCAGCATCATTCATTATTTCTACAAATGTAATAACTAACGGTAAGCCTGGCATTGTTACATAATATTGCACATACTTTAAACCCTTCCATTTTTGATGATGATTAATCGTTGTTTCAAGCTTTATTCCAGACCAGACATTGTGATGGATATCCTTTAGACTAGTAAACTCACATATTGTATGTTCTTTTAATAGAGAAAACACATTTAACTCTGGTGGACCATTTTTTATGCCTCCACACCACGGATTCCACCAGCTTTTTGCAATCGGTTTTGGAAAAGAGTGCTCCATCCAGTGTTTCCCGTTTGCTTCAAGGGAATAAACACCGGGATAATAGGCAGGAGAAGCTTTAAAGGTCACCACTCCGTTGGAAACCTGATAGACAGCTAATCCTTCTTCTTCTAAAAGATGTGTAGTTAACCCTTTTTGATTCGAAACAAAAAACAAATCAGCTGTGTCCATATCCTTTGTTGCTGAAGCTATAGTAGTAGTCATTTTATTTAGACCTAATTGTATGGCATTTTGATGATTTACTCGATAAACTTCTGATTGCTCTGTATTAATCTGAACGCAATCGACCTTATTATTATTTATTCTAAAGGTAGCATCACCAATTATTGGTTGATTTCTAAAGTTTTTTAGAGATACTTTAACATCTTCATCTTTATCCCAAATCGGATTACCATCGTTATATTCAATGATTAATTCCTTTACAACTTTTCTTTTGTGTTCGTCCTTCATTCCCTCCGCAGCTAGCTCCCATTCTTGCCATTTGCGATAAGCACCGATATTTATGCAAATAGGGGGGAAATTGACTGATTCATTTGATTGAAGGAAGCGTGTAGACTCTATATGCATTTTCCAATTATCCATTTTTATGCGAGCGTCTTTATCCCACGCTACTCCAAAAGGAAACACTGTTGGAGTAGAAAAATACCAATTACCCGTTATATCTTTTGATGCGATTTCAAATGGAAGTACAGTATTTAATTCACAAAATGACACAACTTCTCCTTTTAAAGGGAGAAATAAATTATGCCAAGAATCATAGAATGTTTCTTGTAAGCTTATTTCTTTTGCTACCAAGCTATTATTATTAATTGTTACCCAACGCTTTATTAAACCTTCTGCAAAAAGCTCATTCGTTAAAATAATTTCCATACCAGGAAAATCGCTAGACTTAAAGAATAATTTTATTGCTGTACTGTTTCCAGCTTTATCTGTGATCACCAAATATGGGTTTAGTTTAGACAGTTCATTAGAAAAAGGCTTTCCAATTGCTGGTGCAAAAAGAGTGAAATCTGTATCAGCAATTTCCGTTGTCTGATCAACTTTACTTATAGAAAGCTGATGTGGACCGTTATATACCTTCCAACTCTTATCATTTTCCACTACAAACTGTTCACCAATCCCTTTTAATGCAAGGGTTATCTCTTTCTGAATACTTAATAGCTCATCGTCATTACCCATAATTTCACATTGAAAGTTTTCTTTAAAGCAGCCACAACTCTTCACTTCAACAGGAATTCTAATCCACTTTTTCTCTTTTTTTGCTAGAGTAAAAGAATACTTATCCCCATCAAATTGAATATGTTTATTTAACGGTATCATTAGGTTAGCGCTAATGTCTTTATCTAAATTGTTTTGGAGTTCCAAATCTAAGTAAGCATTCATTCCTTTAGCCAAAATGGCATCTATTTCCTTTGTCTCAATAGAAATTGGCGATTTAGGCAATATCCCCAATTGTAGAATTGTTTCCAATTCGTTTATGCTGAGATCAACTTTTAACGTCGGGAAAGTTTTCCCTTCTACAGGCTCTTCTCCTACCTTTACTACAAAAGGAAATGGAACAATCAACTCTTCCTTCTCCTTTACTGTAAATGTGTTGGAGAAACTGCAGCTAATTCTGCCATCATTATCAGCCCTAGCTTGCAAGGAAATTGGGTTTCCTGCTTTATTTTTAATTTTCAAGAATACTTGCTGTTCTATTTCTTCTATACACTCATGATTTTCTATTATTAATTCCATTTGAAAATCCTTTGTTTCAATATAGCTGATTCCTCTACCGGTTTTTTCGAATTTTACTACAACACTTTCCTGTTCTTTTTGCCAAACATATTCATAGTGCGTAAACCCATGAACAATTTCTCCATCTGGTCTAATTTCCAGGTTTCTTTTTAAATCCTCATACCAATCCATATCTTTTAAATAATGATTGATTAATTCATTATTGCGAACAGTTGGGATAAAGTTCATTAAGTGGGTATTTTTATCGTTATCCTCCCAAAAGAAACCGCAGCGTTTGTATAAAGGAACCGCCTTTAAGTTACCCGCCCAAGTATATAAATCTAGCCTTGGCCATTTTTTGTCTATTGCCATGTTAAGGGCATGTAATAATAATTTTTTACCTATTTTCTTTCCATGATAATCTGGGCGAACATTTAACAAAGGTACATATAATGCTCCGACATCTTCCTTATAAACAGAAAATCCGCAATATCCCACCACTTCTTCACCTATAACAGCTAAGAAAGTGTCAAGATTATCGGAACTTTGCTGCTGCTCGAGCACTTGCTCCTCTGTTTTAATTGATCCTCCCCATGATTCCTTACTCTTCGTCCACATATCAGCCACACTTCTGGCAAACCCATCATGATAGCTAACAATTTTTATTGTTTGTGTTCCATCCTGCATCTTTTCCACTAAGAACCCTCATCCCTCTTATTTTGAATTTTTGTTTGCATCGATACTTCTTTGTGGTTTCGCATATTAGCTCCTCCTTTCATTATTATAGGAATGTTTTTCCAACATCCCCTTCTTATCGTATTATTATTAAGAATATTTGTAAAGATATTGCAATAATAATTTTTCTGATAATTAAATATGCTATCCAACAAAACTAGACAAAGCTCGTCAAAGGATATTTTTCTCTTTTCTCGAAAGATATAAAGACAAGGCTTTTAAACGTCCTTCTAGCCAATGGTTTTGTTTTGATTATTATTATTGAGGGGTGTGTAGAATGTTAAGTGTACAGACAAAAGAACTTTCTATTAAGGAAGAACAAACAAAATTATTAAGTGTGAAAGAAGCAGCAGAATATATCGAAGAAGGTCCTGGGGTTGTACGAAACTGGTTAAGAGAATTAAAAACCCTCATCCCAGTTATTATTGGAGAAAATGGCTATCGTTATTTTGACCAAAAAAGCTTGGATATTTTAGTAAAAGTGAAACAAATGCGAAATGAAAAGCAAATGTCTTTAAGACAAATTGAAGATGAGCTTACATGTCCTGTCCCTACCTCTATCCCAATTGCCACCGATGCCACGGGAAAAATTCTTCAGGATTTACAAACGATCAAAGAAGAATTAGAACTTCAAAAAAATTTCAATCAAGTATTAGTGCAGCAATTAAAAAAACAACAGGAGCATATCGAACGTCAGCAAGAACATATTGTCAGCCAAGAAAAAAAAATAACACTATTAGAAAATCCGATTATCCAGCAAGATATAGAAGAAAATCTTGCTAAATCAAGAAAAACAAAACAAAATTTCATAAACGAAAAGGAAACGAAACAAAAAAAATCAGGTTTTATCCGCTTATTTTCTTATCGTTAACAGTTGAAAAAAGATGTATTAGATACTGGGGTTCTGCCTTTTTTGATGTAAAATTACGTCTCCGCTAAAATTCGGGCAGAATCCCTTTTTTAATGTTTAATGATTCAAGAGCTTTTCAATCTCTTCTTTTATTTCGGATGGCTTTGTATTTGGTGCATAGCGCCCGATTATTTTTCCATCTCGATCAATTAAAAACTTTGTAAAATTCCACTTAATCGCCTTTACTCCAAGCGTCCCAGGTGATTCTTTTGTTAAATATTGATAGAGTGGATCTGCCGTTTTTCCATTTACATCGATTTTTGCAAACATCGGAAACGTTACACCATAGTTAATTTCACAAAACGAGATAATCTCCTCGTTTGTTCCTGGATCCTGATTCAAAAACTGATTGCTCGGGAATCCTAATACAGAGAATCCCTTATCTTTATACGTTTGATACAATTCATGCAACTCTTTAAATTGAGGAGTAAAACCACATTTGCTAGCTGTATTTACAATCAATAATACTTTCTCTTTATATTTGCTTAATGATTGTAAGTCTCCATCCATTGTTTTTACTTCAAAATCATAAATATTCATTTTATCATCTCCTTATACAGTTAATAATGCATCAACAGAGTAAAGGGAAAGTAATGTTTTTTCCATAAATTCCATCATAGTAATCATATCATCTATTTGTTCTTCGGTAATTAAGCGTTTAAAATCAATTGTAATATGATTATTTACTATTTGCTCAGCATCAAGTGGATAAAAACTAATTTCTTGGGTAATCTTCATATCTTTTCCCCAAATATCTTCGACTATGTTTTGTAGCATAGGATAAAGTGATTCAGACTTTTTATGCCGTAAATATAGGTGAATATAGATAGAGGAACCAATCAAGTTTTCCTTGTTTGTACTTGCTAATAACTCTGCAGATAAATTTTGCAAATCTGCCGATAATTCGAATGTTATCTTTGCGTTTTGTTGATTTTTTAACCTAAAAGTAATCGTATAATTCCTTGTTAGTTTACTACTATTAAATAAATCATTTCGGTCTATGACTACGATATCTCCATCCAAATCTCTATCATAAATAAGACCTTCCATTACTGTTCTCATGTTTTCAAAGGCAGTTGGATCAAACATTCTTTTTCTCCTTTTCTTTACCGCTTAAAAAAGCGCAAGCACCTTGCCAAAAGTAGCAGAGAAATGTAAAGCCTCTGCTACTTTTGGCATGCAATACCTTGCGCTTGATTATTAAGATTAACTACGTTTAAAACAGCCCTACCGCTTTCCCATTCTCGTCTACATCCATATTTAAGGCAGCAGGCTTTTTTGGTAATCCAGGCATTGTCATAACATCACCCGTAAGCGCCACAAGGAAACCAGCACCAATAGAAGGCTTAAATTCTCGAATCGTGATTGAAAACCCTTCTGGTCTGCCAATTAACGCCGGATCATCTGATAAAGAATACTGTGTCTTTGCCATACAAACAGGAAGGTTAGCCCAGCCATATTTTTCAAAGTCAGCAATCTGTTTTTTTGCTTTAGAAGAATATTCAACACTCTTTGCTCCATAAATTTTCGTTGCAATTATGTGTATTTTTTCTTCTATCGAAGCATCTAATGAATATATATGCTCAAAATTGTGTTTCTTCTTCTCCAATATCGCTAACACCTTTTGAGCTAATTCGATGCCACCATCCCCACCTTTTTCCCATACTTCTGTTAAGGCCACTGGAATTTGCGCTTGTTCACAAAGCTGTTTCAATACATCAATTTCTGCATCTGTGTCTGTCACGAATTTATTAATCGCAACAACAAATGGTAAACCGAATTCGTTTATGCTCTCCACATGCTTTTGTAAATTTGCAAAACCGGATTTTAATGCTTCCGTATTTTCTACCGATAGTTCTTGCTTCGAAACTCCACCATGCATTTTTAATGCGCGAATTGTTGCAACAATAACGACAATCTCTGGATTTATCTCTTTATTTCTCGACTTAATATTCAAAAATTTCTCTGCCCCTAAATCTGCTCCAAATCCTGCTTCCGTTACTACATAATCCCCTAATTTAGCAGCGGTTGTTGTTGCAATGACACTATTACAGCCATGAGCTATATTAGCAAATGGACCTCCATGAATAATTGCTGGAGAATGTTCAATTGTTTGCACCAAATTTGGCTTTATCGCATCTTTCAACAATAAAGTAAGTGCCCCTTCTACTTTCAAATCACCGACTGTTACTGGCTCTCTATCTATATTATAGGCAACAACCATTTGAGATAATCGTTTCTTTAAATCGCTGATATCTGCTGCCAAACATAATACAGCCATAATTTCAGAAGCGACTGTTATGTCAAACCCATCTTCTCTAGGTACTCCTTGTAAGGGACCTCCTAAGCCGATTACTACTTTTCTTAGGGCACGGTCATTTAAATCAACCGCTCTCTTCCATACGATTCTGCGCTGATCAATTCTGCATTCATTGCCTTGATGAATATGGTTGTCAACTAATGCAGCCAAAGCATTATTAGCAGTGGTAATTGCATGAAGATCTCCTGTAAAGTGGAGGTTGATATCCTCCATTGGAAGCACTTGTGCATTTCCGCCACCAGCAGCTCCCCCTTTTATGCCCATAGTTGGACCTAAAGAAGGTTCTCGCATTGCAATGACCGCTCTTTTTTGTAATTTATTTAATGCATCGCCTAAACCAACTGTCACTGTTGATTTCCCTTCGCCGGCTGGAGTTGGGTTAATAGCAGTTACTAGAATCAATTTACCTGATTTATTTTTTTTCAATTCAATTAATGTTTGTGAGGATATTTTCGCTTTATATTTTCCATATAATTCAATATCTTCGTCAGTTAGGCCCATTTTCTCGGCAATATGTATGATTGGTTTCATTACTGCTTGTTGAGCAATTTCGATGTCAGATTTCATTTCCGTCTTTACCTCCATGATTTCCCTCTGCAATTTTAACCTTCAAATATTATTGTACAATAAAAAACAAGTTATAAGTACACGTTTCGACAAAATCACTTTATTGACTCCACTAACAAATCGCTTTTTTCTCCTTCCCATTATTGTTCTCTTATTAAAAATTTTCCATTATAAGCTAATAAAATAAGCTATCATTTAAAAAATTCTAAACATTATGATTGCGACATATTCAAATCAATTTTATAATAAGCTATGTTATCGGTTAGAGAAAGTATCTTTTCGTAAAAAAATTCGATTTTAAACACTTTATATATTATTTTATTTTAAAAATATATAAACACCAAACATTTTATGTAACACTACTATTTCTACCATTGAAATCATAATAAGATGATAATTAGGAGGAGACATACCTATATGCCAATAAAAATTCCTCATCTTTTGCCAGCACGAGAAATACTAGAAGATGAAAATATATTTGTAATGGAAGAAGGCCGGGCAAAAGCACAGGATATTCGACCATTAAACATATTAATATTAAACTTAATGCCCCAAAAGGAAAAAACGGAGGTTCAAATATTACGATTGCTTGGAAATACCCCTTTACAAGTGAATATTTCCTTTTTAAGAACGGCTTCATATGAATCAAAAAATACAAGTCCATACCATCTTGAACAATTTTATCGAGACTTTGAGGCAATAAAACCCAATCGATACGACGGAATGATCATTACAGGAGCACCTGTAGAATTAATGAGTTTTGAAGAAGTCGATTATTGGGAAGAATTAACGAAAATAATGGAATGGTCAAAGACAAATGTTACTTCTACTCTCCATATTTGTTGGGGAGCTCAAGCAGCCCTTTATCATCATTTTGGAATAAATAAATACGAATTAGAACAAAAATGTTATGGAATTTATTCTCACTATGTTTTAAACCCATCTTATAAACTAATGCGCGGCTTTGATGATAGCTTTTTAGCTCCTCACTCGAGGCATACAAATGTAGCGATAGAAGAAATTAAGAAACATCCGAATTTAGAGCTATTATCTGCCTCAGAAGACGCTGGAGCCTTTATCATTAGCGCAAATAATGGAAAACAAATTATGGTGACTGGTCACTTAGAATATGATTCTGTTACATTAGCAGAGGAGTATAAAAGGGATAAAGAAAAAGGATTAAACATCCATCTTCCACTGCATTATTTTCCAAATAACGATCCGAGTATGCGGCCCTTAAACAGTTGGCGCTCTCATGCCCATTTATTATTTTCTAATTGGCTGAACTATTATGTCTACCAAGAAACACCTTACGAATGGAAATAAAATAGAATACTTGCTTAGAAAGTGTAAAAAAGCGAGGGAAAAACCCGCTCGACCAGCAGAATCCCTCGCCTTTTATGCATTTCACATGAAAAATTAGCCATTATTGTTGCCAGCATTTGAAAAATAAACTTCTTCATATGGCTGAATAACTACAAACCCCTCTCCAGAAAATTTCATTTGAATAGATTCCCCACTCCCTCTTCCAAAAAAGGTTTTAAGAGAAATGTCTGTTACAAACTCTGGCTGCAAGTTGCCAGACCATGCAACAGTAGCATTAGGGTCAGTAAAAACAGGGTTATGTGAAGTAACTCGTAGTGTTAGTGGTTCGTAATGAGACGTGATTGCTACCATTCCCCTACCAGTGAGGTTAATATTAAATAAACCACCAGATAGCACGCCTGCAATTCTTCTCATTAGCTTAATATCCCATTTGATTGTTGGTTCAAAAGCGAGTAGATCATTACCGTTTACAAAAATTGAATCTCCATTTAAATGCAGAATAGAAATTTTCTTTCCTTGGTCTGCTAAATATAGCTGTCCATTCCCTTCTGCTTTCATCAATGAAGCTCCTTCTCCTGTAAAGGCTTTCTTAAACATTTTGCCTAGTCCGTGTTCCAAAATCCCTTCCCGTGTAAATCGAATATTTCCACGATAAGAAACCATACTTCCAGCTTTGGCCCATATTTGACTGGTTAAATTTATTTCAAGCATTCTTTCTGTTTCTAACTCAAAAAGTCCCTCATTCTTATCTTTTTGCTCTGTTTTTGCCAAGAACTCTTCTAATCCATATCTTCCCATGTTCTCACCTCTTTATAAAAATTGTTAATTTAAGGATATCATCTAGCAGGTTGCATGAAAATATAAAAATAGGGTAGAAATAAATATATTTACTCCTGTTATGGAAAACATAGCCTTGGATATGATAATTTTCATAAATTTTGTAAATACGATTATTTGGTAGAATGGTTAAGATTCATATATTTACGAGGAAAGGAGCTAAGAAGTATGGAAAAAATTATCGCTGTTGAAAGAAATCACATGGGAGACATTATTAGTTTTAAAACTTCAAACGGAAGAGTTATTTCCTATCGTAAAGCTTTGATGGATATTGAAACTGGTGTTATCGAGGGGGTAGTAGTTACTGAAAATGTACAAGAAGAAGAGGATTTATCCTTTTCTATTATAGATAGCTTTGACAATTATCCACCCATCTTTTAACTAAAAAAAAATGGATAGGCTACACTAAGTTGGACAGATAAAATAAGGGGATGTAAACTTAGACTAATGAATAAAAGGAGCGTGCTAAAATGACACGTCAACGTCGAACTTTTACTCCCGAATTTAAACTCCAATTAGTGAAGCTATATGAAAATGGCAAATCGCGTGCGGATATTGCTAGAGAATATGATATTACTCCATCTGCGCTAGATCGTTGGATTAAGAATCATCAAGAAACAGGTTCCTTCGCTGCGAAGGATAATCGTTCAGAAAAAGAATCTGAGTTGATGCGCCTTCGCAAAGAAAATCAGCGTTTACTTATGGAGAACGACATTTTAAAGCAAGCCGCGCTGATCATGGGACGAAAATAAATGTGATTTGTAATAACGCTCACAAATATTCGGTATCAGCAATGTGCGACGTCCTCGATATCCCCAAAAGTACGTATTACTATCATGCCGATGTAACAGGTAAACGTGCACAGAAAGCTGAAGATAAAGAGCTTTCCAAGGAAATTGCCCGTATCTTTAAAGAAAGTCGTAATAACTATGGGACACGTAAAATAAAAAAAGAATTAGCTAAGTTGCCAGATCCAAAGCAGGTATCTCGTCGGAGAATTGGCCGGTTAATGAACGAAATGGGCCTTGTCTCAAACTATACAGTTGCGCAGTATAAACCTCATAAGTCAACCTGTAATGAGGCACCAGTGAAAAACGAATTACAGCGTCAATTTAAACAAGAGGAGTATTTAGCCGTTATTGTAAGTGATTTAACATACGTTCGTGTCGGAAAAAGGTGGCATTATGTATGCTTATTTGTTGACCTTTTCAATCGTGAAATCATTGGCCATAGTGCTGGTTCAAATAAGACCGCAGAACTTGTATACCAGGCAATCGCGCGCATTCAAGCGAATTTAAATGATGTCAACATGTTTCATACTGACCGCGGAAAAGAGTTTGATAATAAACTAGTTTCAGAAGCACTAGAAACATTCGGGATTCAGAGATCCTTAAGTATGAAGGGCTGTCCTTATGACAATGCCGTTGCCGAAGCAATGTTTAAGGTATTTAAAACAGAATTCGCTAATGGAGCTCATTTTTCTTCCCTTGAACAACTCGCCCTTGAACTTGATGACTATGTTCATTGGTTCAACAACATTCGAATTCACGGAACACTTGGATATGTAACACCTGTAGAATTTAGAAAGCAAGCCCTTTAATTTTTTGTCCAGTTTAGTGTTGACATTCCAAAAACAATAAGGGCAATTCTCTGTCGGCATCATGCTACTATAGCTATGTAGCATATACCAAGAGAGAATTACCCTTTTTCTTTAATCTAGTGAATCATTTTTTTGCTGAATAATCTTTAATTCTTTCGTATACTCTGGATTCTCCTCAAAAAATTGAACTAAATCACCAATTCGATCAATGGAATCCCAGCTTAAATGATGCTCAATTCCTTCCACATCTTCATAAATATTCTCTTCTTTTACTCCGATAATTCTAAGTAATTGTTCTAAGAGTTCATGCCTGTATACTAAGCGTTTACCGATTTTTTTTCCTTTTGGTGTTAAAACCAGACCTCTATATTTTTCATAAACAAGATATTCATCCTTATCCAATTTCTGAACCATTTTTGTTACAGAGGAGGGATGTACAGATAGGCCTTCCGCAATATCTGATACACGTGCATATCCTTTATCTTCAATTAGGTTGTAAATGCGTTCAATATAGTCTTCCATACTAGGTGTCGGCAATTTTCAACCCCTCCTTTACCAGGATTTCTCCTTTTTTCTATTCTATTCGCAAATGCTTGTATGAGTTTATCTATGTATGTGCTCCCATTTAAGAAAGCACTCCCACTATTTATCAACCGAGAATAAGAACGTTACGAACAAATTGTTTTAGGCAATAATAATGGAAAGAAAATAGCCTTTTAAAAAAAGGCATGGGATTAAAAGAACATTTCTTTAGCATTTTACTATAAAAAAAAAGGGGAAACAAGATTCTTTCTAACGTAAGCTTTTTAATATAGCTGTCTTGTTTCCTCTTTTAGGATGAAAATTGCTTTATCTCCCTATATTATGGATCGATACAATTTCGAGGAAAATCTATTCTGGGAATTCCATTTTCCAACTAAAATATTCATTATCTTGATTCTTCTCATATTTCATAATTGCATCGAATTTATTCCCTTTTTTGCTCACTAATCCTTTGATAGGAGCTTTTCCATTTTTAAGTAATATTTTGACCATTGTTTTTGTCGGCTTTTTCTTCATAGTTGCAAGAAATTTATCATTCTTCCAAATGACGAATTTACAGCCATTCTTCCAATTGCTGCAGCCAAATCCTTTATTTCCTTCTACTACAGAATGACCACAAAGGGGACATTTCCCCAACACTTCTGTCGTTTGCTTAGCATATGTGACTTCTTGAATAATGATATCGGCTTCTTTTTTTATCGTTTCCACTGCGTTGGTCGTGAAGTTACTAATCATTTGCAAAAATTGCTTTTTGCTAAATTGTCCTTTTTCCATATCATATAGGTCTTTTTCTAGTTTACCAGTAAAATCTAAATTAAACAGATCTTTAATTGGGAAGGTTTCCACTATTCTTCTTCCTAAATCTGTGCACACTAAATTTTTATTTTCCGCTTCAATATAACCTATATCTTTAAGCTTCTTTATTGTTTCTGCTCGTGTAGCTGGTGTCCCAATACTAAAACCACTTAAGATGGTCAAAACATCCTCTTCGTTTTCTGCATCAAAGTTTTTCCCGCATGTTTCCATCAACCTTAGTAATGTCTTTTCCGTATGCTCTTTTGGAGGCTCCGTAGTATGGGTTGTCGTTACTGCTTCACTAGTAAAAACCTCTTCTTCTACTTGTACCAATGGAAGCATAACATCTTTCGATTGAATTTTCTCGATTTTTTTCCAACCTTCTACTAATTGGACTTTTCCTTTCGTAATAAAGCTACCCTTTAGTTGTATATGATTTATACTTGTAATGATTTTTGTCTCTTCTACCTCAGCAACTGGCATAAACTGCATTAATAATCGATTTTTTATCGCCTCATATACTTGTTCTTCATCTTGGGTTAATCGTTTAGGTAACACATACGTGGGAATAATTGCACTATGACTCTCTACTTTTTTATTATCGAAAATTCGTTTGGATGGAAAAAATTTAATTTCCTCTTTAAATGGTAAATCTGTTGCAAGAAGATTTACTACTTTTTCCGTTTTCGAAATTAGACTTTCTTCTAATGCAATACTTGCTGTTCGCGGATACGTTATATACTTTTTTTCATAAAGACTTTGTGCTACCTTCAATACTTTATCCGCTGTCCAACCTTTATATTTACTAGTTATATAGCCTTGTAGATTAGAAAGATTAAATAAGAAAGGTGGATATTCCTTTTTCTTCTGCACCTTTTTATCTTTTACAATTGCTGTTTTGCCCTTAATTTGTTCCTCTAATTCTTTTAAATATTGTTCCGCCTTAAACTTTTCTTCTTTATTTTCTATATAAGTACCTGAATAACTGCTTCCGTTTTCCGTTAAAAAGGTGGCTTGTAGTTTATAATAATTTTCTGGAACAAAAGTTTCAATTTCTTTATCACGATCATAGATGATTTTAAGCGTAGGAAGTAAGACTCTTCCTATATTTAATGCCTTCCCTTTGCCCTTTTGATATTTTAAAGTGGCAACAGATGTTAAGTTAATCCCGATTAACCAATCTGCCCATTGTCTGCTAACACCAGCATCTTGAAGGGGACGCAGTTCTTTGTTGGAACGAAGATTCTCTAATCCACTTAATACTTCTTTAGGCGTCCATTCATTCAATAGTAAACGATAAACTTCCTTTTCTGTTCTTAAATTATAAATAATACTATCCCCGATAAGCTGCCCTTCTCGATCATAGTCGCATGCAGAAATAATCGTATCTACATCTGATCTTTTCATCAGTCTGTGAATGATTTTAAGCTGTTTTTCTGCGCCACGATCTGGCTTATCTCTATTTTTCGGATCTGACTTCACTTTATATTGAAATTTGCTAGGAATAAATGGAAAGTTTTCTAGTTTCCATGTAGACATTTTTTCATCATAATCTTTTGCATCATTTAATTGCAATAAATGTCCAAATGCCCATGTAACAATATAGCCATTTCCTTCAAAATAACCATCTTGTCTATTTTTTATTTTTAAAGCATCTGCAATATTTTTCGATACAGATGGTTTTTCCGCCAATATTAATTTCATCTATATCACCTTTTTTCATTACTTACGGTCATCAATATTTTTTATACAAGATAACATTATAATCGCAAAAAAGAGAAATGTATAGAAAGGGTAAAACTTATAAAATTGCAAATGGGGTAAGTTCGAGGTTTTTTTTATTGAATTAATTATATGATTCTGTTTTTCTTACCTTTTACAATGAAATAGAATATGAAGAAGCTGATGCGTGAGGGGATGATGAGCCTCATTATTGCTATGTTAACTCTGTTACTAAGTTAGACGGAGACCGTAACTGTAAATAGAGTCCCCGTCCATTATAAAGGATAAGAAGGAGCATATCGTTAATAGGCTACCTTTAAGGATTTTTTTATTTGTAAATACTGTTCTAATTCTTTTATAACAAAAAAGACATGGGCTTGTTCTTCAAATGAATTCCAGTCATCAGGCAGTTTATCATGTTTAATCATTTCCTCTAATCGCTGAAGCTTACTTAAAAACAGTACTGCTGTATTTCCTGAATGGACACATAAGCTAAGTTCTTCTAAAAAGTCTGCGACAAGCTCTCTTTGATTATCTAAGGTCTCTACAGATATAATACGATCAAATAGCCTAGAAATAATTTCTAATTGCTTTTCTCTAATCGTAAAATATTTGTAATAATAATTTTCTTTTCTAGAAAAATGATTTTCGACATCACGATACGCGACGGATTTAGCAAATTGCACCTCATCTGAAGCTTGTTTTAACTTTGATGCAAAATCTTCTTTCATTTCCTTTGTGCGAAGATACACAACCATATCCATCAAAAGAGCTTTAAAGTATTGCTCGATATCCTTTTGATGAAATTTCATTTCTTTATCAAGACTAGGCATATAACTATTAACAAGTAATGCTGCACCAATTCCAATTATGATTAAGCCCAACTCATTTAAAACAACCTGCCAAGTCATTTGATTGGTAGAATATATGTGGAGAATAATTACCGTACTTGTTACTACACCTTCATTTACCTTCAATAATACGGTTGTTGGGATAAATAACAATAGTAACAATCCAATAATATAGGGCTCAAATGCAATCCCCTCAAAGAAAATATACGAAAATGGAATGGCAAGCATACATGCAATAAACCGTGAGAAGGCACTATGAAGTGATTTCTTTTTGGAATTTTGTACACACAGGATTGTAATTATCGCAGAAGATACATAGAAATCTAATTGAAAAAACTGTGCAATAGATATACCTATGCTAACTGCCACTGCTGTTTTAAGTGTACGATAACCAATTTTATACTTTTTTAATTTTTGCAAAGCTCTTTGCATTTGCATCATTAATCACAACCAGTAACTAGTAAATCATCCTGTAAAGAAGCCAGCCTCGTATTTATGGCAATTTTATCACCAGGCTTTACTAACAATTCCACAACGGATCCACTAAAAGGAACACTTACATCTTTTATTTCCCCTGCTAAAGTTCTAATGGTTAAAATCGTTTCCCACTCATAGAAATAAGCTTTTTCTTTCATTAGAATCTCATTTACAGTTCCTTCATACGGGCTAAGTATCATCTGGTCTTCTCTAGATATTTCATAATACGGACTTTGACTGCTCTTTACAATCGTTTCAATCATTTTAATAAATCTTCCCTTTTTATTTATAGTTTTTTACCTAAATTGCATTCGTTTATTTTTTCCTAAAATAAACTTGGTTTTATAATAGTAATCATGTTAATAAAAACATATTTTCCCTTATAATTCAATGATTTCGAGAATAATTTTTTCGTTTTTTCATAGGAAATTTTTGCAAGATTAAATTCGCTTAGAATGCCGTCAGCACTCGGTTCTTCCCACTAAAATATGAAAGCGGAAACAAGTTTTTCATAAAGGAGAAAACAACCTACACCTACAATATAATATAATATAATATAATATAATATAAAAAAACTAGCTGGATAGCTAGTTCACATAAAGTACTTTTTTATCTTACTGTCTGTTTGGATATACCAATTTTCTTTTTCGATTATATTCGACACAGTTAAAATAAGAGATGGGATCTTTTCTACATTGAATACGATTAAGCCGATTTTTTTAACCATTATGACAAAGGACTTCCCATGTGAAAAAGCGGGTAACACATTCCCTAATTGAAGAATGCTTTTTACAACTGCCTCCTTGCTGTCATCCTCTAATACAGTATTCGGTGTAAATCGCAAAATCCAATTTTCATTTTCAATCGAAAATCGATACATTAATGCCACCCTCTTATTCTATTTCCTTCAAAAACAAAACTGCTACTTCATAATATGTTGAAAATGAGTATTTATGAAACATATTATTTTAGTTTAGAGGACATATTAAATTATTTAAAACAAATTGTATCACACTATACAAAATTATTAATTCGATATTAGCTTCGTTGTATCCGTTTACTTGCTAATTTTAAACAAGTAAGCCTTTTCAAAATTTTGGTGAAATTTTCGGAAAAAACGCTTAGAAACCTTGACTACATATAGGTTATCGTGTATATTATAGTCATCATTTAACAAAATTCAGAATAATTATTTTCTATTATTATTTTGTTCTATGAGAATATTTATTTTATAGGCACCAATCATGTGTCTTGAAAGGCTTAGGAGGAAATATAATATGCAAAACGGTAAAGTAAAATGGTTCAATAACGAAAAAGGATTTGGATTTATCGAAGTTGAAGGTGGAGACGATGTATTCGTACATTTCACTGCTATTCAAGGCGAAGGTTTCAAGTCATTAGAAGAAGGACAAGAAGTTTCTTTCGAAATCGTTGAAGGAAACCGTGGACCTCAAGCTGCTAATGTTGTTAAACTATAATTAATAATAAATTATATTAATAATAGTAGTCAGGGGATTTTTCTAGAAGGTTTCTTCTTGAGAAATTCCCTTTATTTTTGCCCATCATAAATTTGACTGATTACTTTAAAATAATAGTAAAAGACGAAAGGTGGAAGTATGTTTCCCCTTACTTCGCACCTGATAATTTTTCTCCATATTCCTTTAGCTTATAACCCACCGTACACTGCGAAATACAAAAGCGGTGAGCCCTTCTTTTTCCATACTCTAATTTATTTTGTCGATATAAAAAACAATCCTTGCAATAATCTTTCATTAACTCATCTGCTTCCTCAATCAGTTTCTTTCGTTCCAAGCCACACCCCTCCTTTACCTATAACCATATTAAAGCAATTGCATTTTACTGTAGATACGCTTTCCTTCTAGGCTTTGAGTTGCAAGTTTATCCGCTTCTTTATTTTCATTTCTCCCAATAGAAGTATATATCATATTTAAATGTAATTTTTTAATTTTAGCTTCTATTCGATCGAGCCATCTATTTAATTCTTCTTCATAGCATGGCCATTCGCCTTCTAATTGCTTTAATACTACTTGTGAATCCCCCTTTACTTCACAAGTAACAGCCCTTACCTCTAGTTCCTCCAAAAGATTTAAGGCGTGAAAAAGGGCTGCGTATTCTGCTTCATTATTAGAGAGAATATCATGAAATAATTCATTTGCCCGAACTCTAAATTTCTTTTTGCCCTGCTGAAAGAAAAGGACAACACCGATTCCTGCTGTTTTTGTTTCCTTATGGTAGCCACCATCAAAATAAATCGTAAAATCATGTGGCTCCTCTTCCATTTCTTCATTCAGTTTTCGTAATTCCTTTAATGTCCAGCTTATTCCTTTTTCATCATAAAAAATAAGATCCTTTGTATCATTTCGTTTCTCCAACTCCTCCCCTATTTCAAGAGCAAGAGCTGATTGGATCCAATCAGAAGTAAAATGAATACTTTCCTTCTTTTTCTTCATCTGAAATGTATATTCCAATTTGTATTTCATAATGGTACAACCTTTCTACAAATAAAGTAACTTTCGAAGCTTCGGTGTCTTCTTGCTTAGGAGTTGGCTAAAAGGCTACTAAGCAAAAAATTATAAAAAACATTCCCATCACATCTTTTTTTCATTTATAATATTTTCATCGTTTCATTTATTCATTATTACTTTTCACATTAACCATTGCTTGTCATTATATCATTTTTCAATCCATCAACAGGAGCCTATCTAATATTTATAACTCGGTTACATGTTTAATGATATATATACAGCTTTTGCGTTTTGTATGAAAACAAATTGTAAAAAATAGTTAGTACACAATTATTGTTTAATCATATCAAAATTTCAGGAGGTATCAAAATGATTGAAGTTTATATTGATGGCGCCAGTGCTGGAAATCCTGGTCCTAGTGGTGCTGGTATCTTTATAAAAGGGCATGGTTCTGCAGAGAAATACTCTTTCCCACTTGGTTTGATGAGTAATCATGAAGCAGAATATTTTGCATTGATTAAAGCTTTAGAAATCTGCATTGATAAAAACTATCGCACAGTGAGCTTTCGTACAGATTCTGAATTAGTAAGTCGAGCTGTTGAAAAGGAATTCGCTAAGAATAAAAAATTTGCCCCCCTTCTTGAACAGGCCTTGAAGCTCGCAAGGGAATTGGATTTATTTTTTATTAAATGGATTCCAAGTAATGATAATAAAACAGCTGATGAATTAGCAAGACTTGCAATTAGAAAAAATAAATAAGGAAAGGAATCGTCCATTGAAAATACATACTTCTCAACGATTTGCAGATTTATCCCTTTTATTTGTTGCTCTAATATGGGGTTCTACCTTTGTAATTGTTCAAAATGCAATTGCCTTTTTGCAACCACTTATCTTTAATGGGATTCGGTTTTTCCTAGCTGCTCTTTTTTTATTCCTATGGTTACTTCTATTTAAGCCTTCCCAACTGAAGCAAATAAATATACATTGTTTAAAAGCCGGAATTATTTTAGGTATCTGTTTATTTATCGGCTATGCTTTTCAAACAATTGGGCTAGTATATACGACTAGCTCGAAAGCAGGTTTTATAACTGGATTAAGCGTTGTGCTTGTTCCTTTATTTATGTATCTTTTTATGAAACAAGCTTTATTGATCACTCATATTATTGGTGTTATTATTGCTACAATTGGTCTCTATCTCTTAACAATAAGCAAGGCATTTTCTTTTAATATTGGTGACTTTTTTGTACTAATTTGTGCCATAGGCTTTGCATTGCAAATCATCTTAACAGGAAAATATAGTAAAGAATATCCAACGTTATTATTAACGATTGTGCAGCTTTTCACTGTATCTATTCTAGGGTTTATTGGTAGCATTTTATTTGAGAATCCAATGTCTAATTTTAAAATGAATATCATTTTCCACAAAGAAGTAATAATTGCTTTACTCATTACTTCTATCCTTGCTACAGCTATGGCATTTTTAATCCAAACAAGCTTACAAAAATATACCAATTCTACTAGGGTTGCGTTGATTTTTGCAACTGAACCAGTATTTGCAGCAATGACTGCATATCTCTTTAATAATGAACAGTTAACAGCTAGTGCTACGATTGGTTGTGTGCTGATTTTACTAGGAATGGTTTTTTCCGAATTGCCGAGGAAAACATTGCTTGCAGCATTTAAAAGAGGTAGCTTTATAGAGAAGTAATTAGAAAATTCCCTTAGATTTATTATACTCTCCATTCTAATACGATTTGAACTATTATGGTGCTTCGTTCACCATAATAGTTTAACAAAAACAAAAAAGCCACTCTATGTAGATACATTAAAGTGGAAATAAATGATTTTTTTTTATAAAGTTCATTACTTCTTTTTTTGTTTTCAGTTCGTTGTCGATAAACATCTCGAGTAAAGAGACAAAAAAGCTCCCATCAAATTTCTTTTGTATTTTTAAAGTACATTCAATTGCTGTAATTACAAGCTCGTCTGTAGCATTTGTATATGCTTTGCCAAAATAAATAAAACCTATTGCATCGTCACCGAAGGAAAAGCCTTTCCCATCTAAAAAAAGCAAATACTCCTCTACCGTTTTCAAACTTAACGTACATTCCCCTCTATCCTTTTACCTACATGTTACTTTATATCACGACATTTTTCTAGCTTTTTCAACACTATTTAACAACTTTAATGACTATTGTCACGATTTTTCAATTTACTTCGATAACTTAAAAAAAAGATTGAGGCTGGGACATAAGTATTCCAGCTTGCGATAAAAACGAAGGAACGAATTAGACTTTACACTTGACTATATTTAAAATCATAAATATTCAGGATGAAAAAGTAGCCTATATTTAAGAACTAAATTAGAGATTGTTCGTCTTTACAGCTTGGCTATTTAGTTTTGTCCCAGCCTCTTCTTTTTAACGGCGTATAAATGTTTTTTTCTTCTTCGTACATAAATGCCCTAAGAAACCGATAAAAATACCTAATAAAGCACCACCAAATACTTCTTGCGGCTGATGACCTAGCATTTCTTTTAACTTTTTTGGTTGCTGTTCTTTATAGGCAATATTCTTATCTGTATTAATTTTATCTACTAGCTCTCCTAAATCATTTACCTTTAACGTTAATTCTCCTGTCTGTCTTCGAATTCCCTGAGCATCGTACATGACGATTAATCCGAAAATAAGCGATAAAGCAAAATCAATGGTTGGTAAGCCACGTTTTAATGCGATGAAAGTTGTTAGAGAAGAAACGCCCGCGGAGTGAGAGCTTGGCATCCCTCCTGTTTGAAAAAACAAGCCTTTATCCCACTTCTTTGTTTTAAAAAAATGGATGGGAATTTTTAAAAACTGAGCCATTCCAATGCTTATTAAGGCAACATAAATGCCCTTATTCATATCCAATCACCTCTTTCAAATAGTCTCTTTATTTACGGATGATATTATTCTTATTTGCCCATACTATAATTGATTTTTATTTCCATTATGACTTTAAGAGGTGAATGCAATGAGTAATAAAAACCATACAAATAGAGGAAAAGCAGCTGGCGGGGTAAATCCACAAGGCTACGGTCAAGACGCTGATATAACACCATCTCCAAAAAGCAAATTAGAAAATGCTGCGAAGAAGAAGAATACAAAATAATGATAATCCATTAATTTGCTATTAAGATGGGGCTGTAAAAAGCCCCATCCAGCTTGAATTATTCTTTTTTTCTTCAATGATTTCTTTAATGACTTCGGCAAAAGCATCTGTAGTTCTGTATACTTCTTCAACAGAATTTTCAGCTCCACCTATTTCTAATAAAACAGAATCATTATGAAGATCCTGATTATATGTGTTTTGCGGATTTACTCCTTTTTCTAAAACACCCCTTGATAGACCAGGATATAATTGTTGTAATTTCTCATTAAGCTGGAAGGCAAAATCTTTATTTTCTTCATAATTATCACTTGTCATTGATACAACAAATAAAATTCTCGCATAGTCTTTTCCATCAATGTTTTTAGTTGTATCCGTTCTTTTTTCTGAGCCTCTGTGAATATCAAAAATCATTTTGATATTTTTATATTCCTTTAATGTTGCCTGTAACTTTTCTCTTGAAATAGAATAAGAATCGGTAAAAGATAAATTTCGTTCTAATAAGATTCCTGTAATATCGGTGTCATCATGGATAGCGTTAATATTTTTTTCAATTAATTTCTTACTTAATTCTTTACCAACCAACGTTACATTTTCCGAATCACTAACGGCTTCATTAGGATTGGTAACGCCAAGCTCCGGCATAAATGATTCTGAATTATGAGTATGATAAATGTAAACTAGTGGATCTTTTTCTTCAATAGCAAGGGATGATTGATTTTCTACACTATGGAAAGCTCCTGTAATACTCTCTGTCCCATTGAAAAAGAATAACCATGAAATAGCGAAAGAGAAAAGTGAAAATCCAGCTGAAATGGCAGAAACCTTCTTAATCATCCATTTTCTATTCACCTTCCTTGCCTTTTGTCTAAGGCTATTTTCCGTGGATAAGATAAAGTCATTGCTCGGATGTTGGGGATATGCATCCTTTATCATATCAAATAAGTCTTTTTCATTTTGCATTTGTTATAACCTCCTCCGCATGAAAATTCAGTTTTCTTTTTAGAGCTTTTAACGCTCTATGATAATCTACCTTAACTTTTGATTCCGTGCACTGCAGAATTTCAGCTGTTTCGTTAATGGAAAATTCATTTATGCCACGGAGAATTACCACAGCTCTATGATTAGGTTTTAATGTAGATATTGCCTCATGCACCATTTGTTTCATTTCGGAAATTTCAAAAGCTTCATCAGGTTTTTTATCATTCGCTTCTAACTGTTTAAAAAAGCCTTCTTTAAAAATAGTGGCAAATTTCTTTTTTCGATAGTGATCCACTGCTACATGCTTTGCTATCGAAAAGATCCATGTTTTTAAATTGTTTCCACTATGAAAATTGGCAATCTTTTTTAATACGCGAATAAATACTTCCTGTGTCAAATCCTCTGCGTCTGTTTGATTTCCTGAAAAACAAACGAGAAATCTGTAAACATCTAAATAATGCTCATTATAAATAGAAACAATGCTGGATTCTACGTTCTTTGGATCAATCAATCGTTTCCCCCCTTATGATGTCTTCACCTATTATTCGTTTGAAGCAATTAAAAGGTTACAACTATTTATTATAAAGTGGAGACTTTTTTGATTTTTTCTTGCTTTCCTCTTGTTAAGAATTTTAAAATATATCCAATAAAAAAAGAACGGAACACAACTAAAGAGATAATCTGTAAAGAAGAATAATGTCTACTTTAGCCTTTAAATAAAGCAATAAACAAATAAAAACCCAAACGATTATACGAAACTTTCCATTAGCATTTCGTATAATCGTTTGGGTTTATCTTTTGTTAGAATATTTGTCCCAGGTTCTTGGGTACCTTGTCCTTTATCCTTCTAGTTTAGTATACCAATACAAATTTTGTGTAAAATATACTAAACCATTTATTAAAATAACGTTAGCTCTTCTTTCTTTTCTACATAATGATGAAATCTTTTAAATTCTAGTTCCTCGAATTTCTTAATTGCGGTATTTGGATTGATATCTAAATAGCTATCTTCCAACAAACAGCTTACCGGAACGTCGCATTTAATCTCTGCCAATTGTCTGCTTAAATGGAGCATTTCGAGGTCTGCTTCAATTTTCGTACGCTGACCCTTCGTAAGCAACGATAAATTAGCTAAAATTCCTTCTATATCCTGATGAACTTGGAGAAGCTTTAAAGCGGTTTTTTCCCCTATCCCCTTTACGCCAGGATAGTTATCACTTGTATCCCCCATTAATCCCTTTAAATCGATCATTTGCTTGGGAGTAATCCCTTTTTCCTCTTGAAAATTGGCTGGTGTATAAACCATATAGTTACCATATCCTTTTTTTAATAACGCAACAGAAATATGATCATCCAGTAGTTGAAGAATATCTTGATCTCCTGTTAAGATGGTAACATTTGCTTCACCTTTCATTTGTTTCGCAATCGTTCCGATACAATCGTCAGCTTCAAATCCTGTTATCCCTATATTCGGTAAATTCAAGCTTTCTACAACTTCTTTTACCAAATCAAATTGTGGAATTAATTCAACAGGAGCGTCTTGTCGATTCGCTTTATAAGAAGGGTACATTTCTGTTCTAAATGTAGTACTTCCCATATCCCAGCAAACCGCAACATGTGATGGGGTAAAATGTTCAATTGCCGTAAAAAAATGTTTTACAAAACCATGAATCGCATTTGTTGGAATTCCTTTTGAGTTAACCATATATTGACCTGTAACAGCTGTTGCAAAAAAAGCACGAAATAATAGCGCCATCCCATCTACTAGCATCAAGTTTGCTTGTTTCTCATTGATCAAATCACATCTCTCCTTTATTTCCATTAGTTCATTATAACAGATTCTAAAAAAGTTGTGGCTGGTAGCTTTTTCTTCTCCATTTTTGAATTGATGAAATTTAAGGAAGGCTGTTTGTATGTTTGTTGCTGTTAACACGAAGTCTGAACAATTTATCCATACAGCCTAAGGAAATAACAGGAGACTAATTTTCTAAACCATTCCGTTTTGAGGTGGTTTTTTTAAAATAAGTGCTGAAATGACGATCGGATTGGCATCATTATTGATATTTAAAAAGGGAAAACTCGCCGTAGTAATAGGCGAGTTTCTTAATTAGGAAAATAAAATCTCACTCACAGGTGATATGGTTCATCGTATTCTTTTAAATAAGGTGTCTTCTCCTCTCCTTTATCGAAGAACCGCGAAAGTAAAATAAGCGGAGATTTTCCACTAGCATTGCATATGTATCCACAGGTCAAAAAATAAATTTAAACACGAGTCTGGGACATATGTATTCCGGCCATAAATAAACCCGAACAACCATACGATACTTGATGATTGTTCGGGTTTATATTGGTTTATAAAAGGCTGTTTCAGTAAAGATGGTGTTATTATCCGCAGCCTGAATACACTTCGCTTTCCATGGGGCGAGCGCCAAGCCTCCTCGTCACTTAAGTTCCTGCGGGGTCTCGGACTTTCTCGCAGCTCCCATAGGAGCATTCCTGTGGGGTTAGTTTTAGGGGCTTGCATAAAAAAAGATCCTCCTATATGATGCATGTATCAACGCCAATCAATACGCATCAAGGAGAATCTACTATGAATAATAATCGTAATCAAAAAATAAATCAAGTCACTAATTCTACTCTGATACTGGGCATTGATATAGCAAAAAGAACGCATTATGCTTGTGCAGTGGATGATAGAGGACGGGAATTAAGTAAATCTTTTGCCGTCCATCAGTCTAATCAAGGCTTTCAACAATTTTATATCTACTTACATCAATTGATGAAAAAACAGGAAAAAAAGGATCTTTTGATCGGTTTTGAACCTACTGGTCATTATTGGATGAATCTCGCTGCATTTCTTGCCTCCAAAGGCATTCGTTACGTCATTGTCAATCCCTTACATGTTAAACGATCGAAGGAATTGGATGACAATCTCCAAACAAAGAATGATAAGAAAGATGCGAGAGTTATTGCCAAATTAATCACAAACGGCTATTTCAGTCCTATTCGCAAGCTAGAAGGAATAGAAGCAGAACTTAGACAAGGGTCTTCTATTCGGGGGAGTGTGAAGAAAGAAATAGCGAAAGTAAAAAACCAGATCATTCGCTGGACAGACAGGTATTTCCCTGAATTTCATACTGCTTTTAAAGAGTTAGGCAAGAATGCCTGTGCGGTGTTAAAACAGACACCTTTACCAGTAGACTTAGAAGGACGGGACGTAGAAGAGTTGATCACTTTCTACCGAGAGAAAGAACATCTGGCCTATCCAGCAAGACCCAAAATAGCCAAATTAATAAAGGCTGCAGAACAATCCATCGGCTTAAAAGAAGGCGTTGAAATGGCACGACTGGAAATTGTTATGTTGATACAAAAATATGAATTATATACAAATCAGTTAGAAAGAGTGAATAAAGAATTAAAAGAAATGGTGGAAGGCCTAGCAGAATTTCACTATCTTTTATCGGTTCCAGGTATTGGGGAAGAGACAGTGATTGATTTACTGTCAGAAGTAGGATCTCTAAAGAACTATCAACATCCACGCCAACTCATAAAATTAGCGGGATTAACGTTACGAGATAATTCTTCTGGAAAGTTTATAGGTCGAAAAAGTCTTTCAAAGCGAGGGAGAAGAAAACTACGATCTCTTCTCTACCGGGCAGTACTCCCTTTAATACGAAACAATAAGGTCTTTCACGATTTATATCAATATTATATTACCAGGACAAAAAATCCACTAAAGAAAAAAGAAGCACTCGTTATACTCTGTAGTAAACTATTGAAAGTTTTTCATGGGTTAAGTAACCAACAAGTTTTATTTGATGGAGAACGGATGAGACAGGATCTTTCCGTCCTCCAGCTTTAACTAATCCAAGGTAGAGTAATAGAAACAGTAAATCACAAGATGACACAGTAGCTGGCTTATAAAAAGACATACGACTTAGAGTCTATATAGGAGCAGGATGCCAGCCTCTACCTTATGATGAAGCCAAACGAAGGAATGTAAGCGCGCGACGCTAAGAGACATGGGAGGGTACGTTCTCGTAAGAATAGTAGAGACCAAAGTGCATCAAATAATGTATATTTGTCAATTAATCCCTATTGACTCTAGCGAAGCGTCTTCTTAATTCCCAGTTATTTTTAAAAATGGGTAATACCACCTGAAATGAATCTGAAATAACTTTTAAAAAATTTTTTATTTCTCAAAAAATCTACTACAAACGTTGGTATATCAACTTTTCTGGAGGGAGTCTACGTGTATTCAGGCTGCTCCGTCTTTCTAATTAATTAATTTTTTCTATTTCCATAATAGTTATAGAAAAACAATCTTTAAAAACGAATTAGTTTTACACTGACTATATTTAAAATCATAAATAACTAGCATGAAAAAGTAGCCTTTATTTAAGAGCTAAATTAAGGATAGTTCGTCTTTACAGATTGGCTATTTAGTTTTGTCCTAGCCTCCTGTTTTATGGACGAAAGTAAAAAAGTCCCTTAAAGTAGAAGCTGAACCCACGTTATCCGTGACTGCTACTAAAGGAGACTTTCATGGATAACATCATATCAAATCAGACTGTATTTAGTAAATACCTATCTTTCTTACCGTTTGAAACATTTAAGTGTTCGTTCTTAGACAACGGTGTTAAAAAACTGACCACCGCTAATCTAATGAGGATTTGTGTCGCCATGCAATTGGGAAATTGGAAATCCTACGAGGAAACAGAAGAACGTATTCGCGCTATGGAAGGGACAGAGGAACTGTTTAGCCTTACTAGCATTAGTGCTTCTCAACTTTGTCGTCGAGTCAATGCTTTACCTTCCATCCTCCCACGGCAGATGCTTAACCTGATCTCCCAACCGATAAGTGCGGACCCTCTCAATCCCAGATGAGGGAATCAGTAACTATTTATCGACCAGCTTATAAGGATCAATTAAATTGGTACTCAAAACAGCACTACAAATGACAGAAGTTTTGACCCTCTTATTTAATTGTACAATACTTATTGTCCATCAAAATAGTGATGTCAATTGCTTTGTCAAATCTAAAGAAATTCCGCAGAAACCTTGATAAATAAAGAAAAGACGTATGCCAATTCATATGTCTTTTCTTGTGTCATTTAGTAAGAATGCACCCGAAAACGGAACCCTTTACTAATTTTCCCCATTAGTTTCCTGTTCTTAATCACTTATTTTAAGATAAGTTCAAAACTACTGTATTCTCTTCCCTTTTCATCTAATTTTGTCTCTACTTTTGTAAATCCTAAGCTTTCAAACATTTTTTTAGATGCGATATTATATGAATATATTTTCTTAACCTTCATTTTCTCCCATTCAAGCCTCTTGGCTCTTTCGATTAATAACCCTATAATTCGTTTTCCTAACCCTTTCCCTCGAAAAACTTTCGGTCCAATAACAATCGGTAGCATATCTTCGGCTAAGGTTACATCACCAATAGGCTGCCACTTATGTTCATCAAAAATCTCAATTATGTATAGTTCCCCTAGTTTTGATAAGTAGCTGTACATTCTCTCTATAATGTTTATATCATATGGCGCAGTACCATCTCCCTCAGAGAAATAGAGAACTTCTTTATCTTGATACCAGGGGAGAGCGATAGTTAAGTCTTCTGGTATCTGTATAGGTCTTAATCGCAATTCTTTGTCTATTAACATTCTTTACTGCCTCTCCTTAGACATCAATACTTTGTTCATTCTTCTATCTTGTTAGGCAAACAGGTCTCAATTGCATTTTCACCATAAGAAATCCAATCACTAAAACTGCCCGGATAAAGCTTTACTTTGTCTAATCCTGCCATTTTTAAGGAAATATAATTAGGGGTAGCAGTTATGCCAGAGCCACAATATACAATATACTCTTTTCTTGGATCTAATGAGGAAAACCTTTCTTTTTGCTCATTAGTCGACAAAAAGAAGCCGTTTTTTAATCCTTCTGTCCATACAAAGTTTATTGCTCCAGGGATATGTCCACTTTTCTTATCTATAGGTTCTATCTCTCCTATATACCGTTTATGTTCTCTGGAATCAATAAGCACCTTATCTTCCTCTTTTACTTTTACTTGAGCTGAAACATCCTCGTATGTAGCAATCATTTGAGACTGAATAGCAAGTGAGATAGTACCCTGTGAAAAAGTCGGGACTTCTTTTGAACTAGGAAAATCCTTTTTTACCCATTCATTATAGCCGCCATCCAAAATATATGTATTTGAATGACCTATATAGTTTAATAACCACCAGAGTCTACTGGAAAATGCCCCCTCCCCATTATCGTAGGCAATGACGATAGTTTCCTTACCAATACCTATTTTTTCTAGTTTAGAAACAAATTCTTCTATAGCTGGTAATGGATGTCTTCCCCCGTGTTCGGTTACTGGATTAGAGAGGTCTTTTTCTAAGTGAAAGTAAACGCTATTCGGGATATGACCTTCTTTATACCATTCGGTTCCAGCATCAGGATTTTTTAAATCAAAACGACAATCAATAATTCTCACCGAATTATATTCTAAATTTTCCTGCAGCCAATCAACACTTTTTACAATTTCCATCTTCATTCCTCCTCTTGTATTCCCTGTTTTTAGTTAGTTTGTTTCGGAAAATCTTTTTGTGTTGATTCTTTAATTATCCACTCAAGCTTATCTATATTTTCATGTTCCGTTAAAAGTGCGGTTTTTCCATCATAATATTCGACCACTTGTTCTTTTAAATTATCAAGAAGTGTATCGAAATGTTGTTCAAATAACTCTTTATAAAAAGTAAAGAAGGAGTGGATTTGCTCTTTTATAAAGATATTCCCATGCTCATCAACTAATTGTTCTAACTCTACCCCCATATTCTTTCGGTCATTATTTTCAAAAAAGCTTTTTGGATTTTTGTAATATTTTGTTCCGATTTTATTAAGGGCATTATCTAATTCTTTGAAAGGAGCATGATACGTTAATTTTGAAGCCAATGCATTTTCCATTTCTTCTTGCAAACGAATTTCTCCATTGATAGATTGAATCGAATGCTGGATTCCTTGATACCCATCTTTTCTTCCTTTATAAAATTTTTGGTCCAGTCTTACATTTACTGCTCGCAATTCTTGTTCAAATTCAAAATTCAACTGTATTAGAAACGAAGCAGTCGCAATGGAAATTTCTCTTTTCTTATTATCCCCTCGTAAAATGGATGGATGATAGGATTCCTTTATTAATTCCTGCAATCGAAACATGATTCTTTGCTTTAAATAAAATAGTTGTTCTTCAACTTCCATTTTAAATTTCGCTAATAAATCTCGAAACGTTATTGTTTCAAACTGTGAGAGTATATTCCGTTTTTCTTCCTCCATCCGAGAAAACTCTTGTTCAGCTTCTTCCTTTTTCGCAAAAGCAGATTTAACTAGCTGCTTTAAAAGTTCAATCGTCCCTTCATAATCTTTTTTAGCAGATTGGAGCATCATTGATAGCCATTCATGTTCAATAAATTCATACATTTTAGCCTCTGCTTTTTCCATCCATTTCCCGTAAATTTCATGCTTATAATAAAGACTAGAAACAGGAAGAATTCGTGGAGAACGTATACCATATAATTGCAGTTGCTCTTGTAAATACACCTCTACAGCTTCTTGCTCTTCTTCATCCTTCGCTAAATCTATTGCATTAATGACAAAAAATATTTTATCCTTTTCGAAAGCATCCTTTAATCTTCCAAGCTGTACTAAAAAAGCACGATCCGCTTTGGAAAATGCGTGATTATAGTAGCTGACATAAAAAATACAATCTGCTTTTTTCATAAATTCAAAGCTTAATTCCGTATGTCTGCTGTTTATAGAGTCTCCTCCTGGTGTATCAACGAGCGTAATTCCTTTTCTAGTAATTATACAATCAAAATAAACATCTATTGAAGCCACAAAACAAGAGGTTTCTTCCACTGCTACAAAATTCGAAAGCTCTTCTAAACCAACATTAATCTCACTGCCCAAATGATCTCGATGGGCAGAATACCCTTTTACAAAAGCTTGCAGATAGCGAAATTCATTTGCATATCTCTCGACAGGTTTAGCAGCCAGCTTTTTTATCAAATTTTGTGCAGATTCTAATGAACTTGCCTCTTCCTTCACTAATTGTAAATAGTCATTTATCTCTGTAAGCATTTCTGACTCAGTTTTCCATTTAACAATCACCGTTTTATGTGGATGGGCTTCATCTATTGGCAAAATTCGGTTTATTGTTGCCGTAGTTGGATTTGGCGAAACGGGCAAAATCGGATAATCTAGTAAAGCATTGGCAAAAGAAGACTTCCCTGCACTAAAAGCACCAAATAAGCAAATAGTATATGTTCGATTTTCAATATTGGAGGCTTTGGTGAGCAAATTCTTTGCTATATGTGTAAAACCCTTTACTTGTTGCAGGTTATTACTTAAAAAACGTAATTGTTTAATTAGTAAATCTGTATCAAATTCATTTCTTTCTTCTCGTTTACTATCCTCAGTCAGATTTCTTTTCTTGTCCACGGCTCTTGTGTTTATGGATGATAATGTATGGTAAGTAATTTTTTCTTTATCTGAATCTAGTAACCTTTGCAAAAGACTCTCATCAACTGATTGTGTGATAAAGAGATGATTTAGGTTCTCTCTCCACTCTTGCCATTTAGTCTCAAGCTCTTCCTTTTTTAGCTTACAGTCTACAAATCCTTGCCAGATTTTCTGTTCTTTCTTAAGTTCTTCTTTTTCCGTATGTAATTGCCGCTGGCGTTCTTCTTTCCATTGAGCAAATAGTGTCGCAATTTCTTTCCTAAAAGACTGTTTCAAATCATTTTCAACAGTCTCACAATATACCAGAACATAGTTTTCAGAAAGCTGTGCATCCTTATTTACTAACTCTTTCAACCTATGCATATTTAAAATAGAGGCAAGCCCTTTAATTTTCGGAAAATACTCTGGCTTACCGTGTTTCTCAAAAAACTGCGATAATGGCGTTATTAATTGTATTTGAACAAGCTTTTCGAGCTCTGTGTAAAAAGCTAATAGTCTTTCCTCTCTTTCTTTTTGTGTTTTGTTTTTACTGCCAAATAATCCAATTTTAAAATTTTTCTGTTCTGTTTCTAAATACGATTTGGCCAATTCACGAAGATTGAATGGCATAATATATGCATTCTTAATAATCGAATGCCATTCATTTTCTAAAGATAATACTGTTTCGTTTTCATTCTTATCTATTGTTTGAATGGCATTTTTTATTGTACTCAAGGTTGATTCTAATGAACGATACTCTTCCTGTGTTAAACCTGATAACTGCTCCTCTAAAGGAGCGATTCTTTCAGCATACTTTGTTTCAATAAAGGAATTATGGTCTTTATATAGCTTTTGAAAGGATTCATCCATTGAAATAGGAAGAGTCAACTCTTTTTCTTTCATTTTTCCAACAATATATCTCTTTAACTCTTCCAATCCTTGATAGAAAAAATTCGTTTCGATTAATGTAGTAAAGAAAATTTTTTCTGGCTTAATCCCATAAGATAAAAAGGAGTCAGAAACACTTTGTTTAAAGTCTTGAAATGAAATTTCTCCTTCTCGATGTTTATCCATTTGATTAACGATTAATACAAACTTTTTTCCTGAATCAACTAGCTGTTTCGTAAAATCAAAATTTATTTCGGACTGTACATGATTATAATCAACGACATAAAAAATAATATCTGCAAGATGAATGCTAGATTCTGTTGCTAATTGATGGGCTTGATCTGTACTATCTATTCCTGGAGTATCCATTAAAATAGCATTCTCTAAAAGCAGTTCCGTATCCAATTGGACTTCTAATTCTTTTATATCCTCCACTCTTTCAGTTGCCCGTAAAACGCCTTTTATATCAAGAACATCTTTATAAACGTCTGCTTGATTAGAGCAATAAGAAACTTTTAACTGCTTGCTTCCTTTTTTGACCCGAAAAATATTAGCCGTTGTTGGAATGGGGCTAGTTGGTAAAACATTTGTACCAACAAGTTTATTAATCATGCTTGATTTCCCAGCAGAATAATGTCCACAAAAAGTTGCAATAAATTCTTGTCTAGTCGCTTTTTTAATTAGTTCTTTCAACCTTTGCGCAGTTTGTTGATCATCATGTGCCAAAAAATATTGATAAAATGCTGTCCATTTATGTAATGTGTCTGTATTCGTTGAAAGCATGATAAGCTCCTTTTCATCTGTGTTTCTTTTATTTTAACTATTTTCCACATAACAATAAAGTAAAATTAACTGAAAATTGAAAGCGACGACAAAAAAATGAAACTTCCATCAGTTTGGGTTTTCCTTCTTCCCCCCACTGATGGTTAGTTGAACCATACGGACCTGTACGGACAGTTGATCTCTGCCTAACTTCCTCGAATGCTCATAAGCAAGAGATGATAAACTTACTAAGCTGATAAATTTTTCTAATATCTAAGCAATTTACTTATAGTTTTACCAAGCTGCTTCCGATTCCAGAATAATAAAAAACTGCTTTCCCTTGTCAGCAATCCCTATGTAGGTAGTTAATGCTAACAAGAAAAAACAGTATTCCATATTTATATGTAATTACAATTATTTAATATCTGTTGCTTTTGTCGTATGATCTAAAACATACTTCATAACAAATAAATAACTGATAACCGTTAAACCAATTGGAAAAGCTATCATTCGTTACACCTCGTTTCCTTAATGAGAATAATTTTCTATCTCAATTACATATTACCATTATTGAAAATCATTTTCAATAAGAAAAATCAGTTACATTTTTCTACCCTTTTAGTAGTGAAAAATCCTATAAAATAAAGCGTGTAGGAAAAATGTACCATGAACTTTCTCCTATTTTCCAAAAAAATTATAAACAAAATAGGTCTATTTTATGATAAGATGGTTTTATCTAGAGGATGGGGGAATAGTGAGTGACATTAACTAAAAGTACAACTGAAATTTTAAACGGAACAATTGAAGCTGTAAAAGGTGTTATTCCCTGCGAACTACAGATTGAGAGGCCTTCTGTAACTGTCTCACCCTTTGTTTTAAAATCTTTAGGGGTATTAATAGGATTAACTGGAGATTTACGCGGCAGAATCATTATAGATGGGGATGACCAAGTTTTCGGTAAGCTTGGCGAGTCCATGTTTGGTATGTTTTTGGAAGGAGCCATGCTTGAATCATTCTCCGGGGAATTAGGGAATATGATTGCTGGTAATTTATCTACATTTGTATCTCAAAATGGAATTGATATAGATATTACACCACCTACCGTTTTAGCAGGTGAAACAAAGCTATCTGGTTTTGAAAAAGCACTTAACTTACCTATTTCACTAAAAAATATTGGTCAATTAACCATTGTTCTTATTTTAGAAATATAAAGTTCAACTTCAATCAGTGTTATTTCCATCCACATTGATTGAAGTTGAACTAATCCACTTTCCACTGAAGTTTCCCCCATTTATAATTTCTTATTTTCTCACCCATTCAGGCTAGGGAATCCTTCTGGTCGTTCATGCAGAATAAAAACAAACAGAATAATAGATTTTTATCTATCCTATTTATTTTCCTCTACATTATTTTCTTATTATCTGTATGGCTTTGCACTTCAATTTTAATTTTATTCTCCACTTTATGCCCACAACATTTACAAATTGTCTTTTCTTTATAGATAGTCAGGCAGTGACTACAATAATAATTTACCATATTTATCACACCCACTTCTTTATAAACATATATTAGTATATTTATCATTCGTGGAATATGTGCCAAAACTAGAAAAGATTAACCGATTTGTTATAATCGATTTAATTGCAAAGCTGCTGTAATATAGAGATACTTTGAAGAGTAGGCTCGATTTGTCAGAATGGTTTTAGGTAAATTAATTTTGGTTATTGCTCTAACTGATATACGTCACTATATTTATTATAAAGATAATCAATTAGATATTGAGCATTTAAGCCTTCTCCAGTAACATCTTTCAATATTTCAAGTGGTTTTTTCATTTTTCCGTAGCGATGAATTTTTTCATTAAGCCATTCTTTTATAGGCAGTAATTGGCCTTGTTCTAATAAATCATCGAATTCAGGAATGTCTTTTTGCATTACCTGTTTTAGTTGTGCTGCATACATATATCCAAGTGCATAGGAAGGAAAATAACCAAAGCTTCCTCCAGCCCAATGTACATCTTGAAGAACACCTTCCCCATCATTTTCAGGAACCACTCCTAAATAGGATTGATATTTCTCATTCCAAATCTTCGGCAAATCCTTGACCTGTAAATCACCATCAAATAAACCTTTCTCTATTTCATAACGAATCATAATATGTAGCGGATATGTTAGTTCATCTGCTTCAATTCTGATTAAAGAAGGCTTTGATTCATTGATTGCACGATAAAAATCTTCAACGGAAACTTGATCAAACTGACCGCTTGTATATGATTTTAGTGTTTCATAGTTATGTTTCCAGAAGGATAAATTTCTTCCCACAAAATTCTCATAAAATAGTGATTGGGATTCATGAATTCCCATAGAAGTTCCTGAGCATAAAGGAGTACCGATTAAATCTTTAGAAATATTTTGTTCATATAACGCGTGACCAACTTCATGGATTGTTCCAAATATAGCCACTCTAAAGTCTGATTCATCATATTTCGTCGTTATACGAACATCCCCTGGATTGATTCCTGTAGCAAATGGATGAACAGTTTGATCTAAACGTCCAGCATCAAAGTCATATCCTACTTGCTTTAACACTTCGAGGCTAAATGCTTCTTGATTTTCTTGTGAAAAATGCTGATATAAAAAGGCTGTAGATGGTTTGTGAGATGACTCTGCAATTTTATGTACTAAAGGCACTATTTTATCCCTTACATTAGAAAATACTTCATCTAAAACAGCGACTGTCATACCAGGCTCATACATATCTAATAAAACATCATATTTATTGTTTTTATGTCCCCAATACTCTATAAATTTCTTATTCATTTCTACTAGTTTTTCTAAATACGGCTGAAAAAGTGCAAAATCTGCTTTCTCCTTCGCTTCTTCCCAAACACTTTCTGCTTTGGATTGCAGCATAACATATTCTTTATATTCCTGAGCAGGAATTTTTTTATTACGATCAAAATCCTTTTTCATTTCCGCAACTGTCTTTCTTGTAATTGGTGATAATTCCATTTGAATGCTCTCTTCGGAGAGAACAGTAAGATAGGATTCTAATTGTTCGGAAGTTGATAATTCAAATAATTCAGACGATAATACACCAATTACTTCTGTTCGCTGGTTCACTCCTTTTTTTGGAGCCCCTGTACGTAAATCCCAATAAATCAAAGCAAGCGCTTCATTATACGCTCCTATCTTCTTCACATACTCCAAAAATTTTGTTTCAATCTCTTTTCCATTAATAGACAATATACTCTCCTCTTTTCAACTTAGTATGCTTTTATCATAACATACCAGTAGATTAACTAGGTATATTTAAAAATGAGGCTTAGAAAAAAGAGACATACTAGCTATTTGCAAAAAAATGTCTCACAAGTTCATTCTGTGCTGCTTGAATAGCAACTAGGTGTCATATTTTAAAGACACACTATTAGAATGACTAATGAGACATTTATTATTAACTGCTTAATTTGGTGTAACAGGCAATGCCTTTAATACCGCATTTTTCACTAAGTCTGTTTCGTCAATATCTATACATAAATGGATAGAACCTTTATCTTCATGTGTTCGAATTAATCGACCAATACCTTGACGTAGTCTTAAGATCATATAAGGTAAATCCACTTCTAAAAATGGATTTTCTACATTTTCTCGTTTACTTTTATACACAGGATCATTTGGAGGAAATGGCAAGGAATAGATAAATACATTCTCTAGTGATCTACCTGGCACATCTAACCCCTCCCATAAATTTACTGCACAAAGGATGGATTCTTCCTCATTTTGAAAGTTAGAAACAAGGGTACTGATTTCTCTTTCTCCTTCAAAATATATTGGAAGGGAAAAGTCCTTCGGTAGATTTCCCTTAAAACTAGCTAAATCTTCTTTGCTATTGAAAAGCACCAATGAGCGTCCATCTGCTTTTATCAATTCTTCATAGCAATAACCTTGTTTTTCGTTATTCGTTTCTTTCTCGAATGACTTAATATGAACAGTCATCTTCTCTTCGTAATCAAATGGAGAATCAACAGAAAAAGATAAATAATCAGATGCTCCAATACTTCTCGCCATATATTCAAATGATTTGCTTTCAGACAACGTTGCAGATGAGAAAATAATAGGTTTTTGTTGGCTAAATACTTCCTCTTGCATAATGTCTTGAACAAGTCTTGGCATAATCACAAGCGTTCTTTCCCCGTTCGTTTCTTCAAACCATGTAATTCCATTCATTTCCTTTAAAAATAAGCTTAATGAATGAGATATCTGTTCTAAATACTCCTCAACAACCTTTAAGTCATATTCATTAATAACATACATTTCGCTTTCAAACACGAGCTCTTCCTCTAACTCCGAAATATATCCTGCTAATTTTCTTCCTGAATGCATCACATTTTCTGTTTTTTTAATTTCTTGTTTATCAGAGCCTTCTGCTTTAAAGGAAGCATCTGTTAGCTCTCTAAAAAACTGCTCGTTCTGATAGATTGTTTCTTCAATGATATTCAATGTTTTTTCACGCACATCATTTGCCATCAATCGAGTTAATAGATTTTCCAAATTCTGTTCTGTTAATCGATATGTTAACGCATTTTGTGCTGCATATTCTAGTAAATGACCTTCATCAAAAACTACGCATGCACTATCAGGCAATAATGGTAGCTGCCCTTCTCTTTTTCTAGATTCTTTTGTCCAAATATGTTCCATATAGAAATCATGGGAACATATGATTAAATCCTTAGCATTCCGATAATAGTCTCTGTGCAATGTCTGTCCACAGCGATGGCGTTTGTCACATGTAAAACAATCTTGCATAGAATCCCATGCTACACCTTCCCAATCTTTATCATTTAAATCTGGATAATCCTTTCTATCCCCATATGGAGCAAAGGATTGCATAGAACCTGTTCCGTGAACAAAATCAGGAAGGCTGTCATAAATCGAATTATACGTATCTTCAAAGGTGATTTTTTGATCCAATTTTGTTAAGCATAAATACTGGTTGCGGGATTTTGCCAAGCGAACATCAATATTTAATCCAAGAGCTTGCTCTAGCTTTGCAATATCGCCTTCTTTTTTCACAAGCTGTTCGATTAATGTTTCATCTGAACAAGCAATAATTGCAGGCTTATTTACATATCGAGCATAACAAATGCTGTATAATAAATATACAAATGTTTTTCCAGTACCGACACCAGCTTCTGCAAAAATCGTTTTTTTGTCTTTAAATGCTTTTTCTAATTGATAAGCCATATAAACCTGCTCGTCACGTAATTCATATCCTGCTTCGGGAAGAATGTCATAAAAGACATCGCCAATCCATTCTCCCAATTTTTCATAAAATGATTCTGTTTTTGATACTTCAAATGGCATGCTATTTTGCATGATACCCCTCCGACTTTACGAATTGACTTCCTTTTTTCTCTCTTAGCTATATATAAATATTACAATGAAATTTTCATAACGAATCCTAATCATAGACAATTTAGAGCTAATATTCAAGTGAAAAGAGGGTTGCCTCAAAAGAATTTGGCACCCTCTCTTACTTTTTTTACATTTTCATTTTGTACTAAATTAAGCAACGGGAAAAATAGTGATTTATATCTAAAAATCGAGGATGAATAAAGTTCATTCTAATGCGCTCCAAACAATTGCTTTTCGAAAGGAGTCAAGTATCTGGAACTACATTCCACTCTCATTTTAAAAGATAATTCTTTACGAAATCAGAAAGTTACCTTTCCTTACATTTCTCCTTCACCCTCTATCTCTTGACAAGGAATGAGACAATGCTTGCTGAACTATTTGTTGGGCGTCAGAGAGCTGTTGAATCACGGTTTCGTCAGCAACTCCTTCTCCAGCCATAAGATCCATAGAAGAATTTAACGCATCCATTATTTTTGTATAATCTACTGTATTATCTTTCATAAATATTACCTCCAGAAAATTACGTATAGGATAAATATATACTGATACGAAAAAAATATACTTATCGAATCAGGTAATCTTTTAAAGGGACTATTTATTTTTTATGTTTTAATCTCTTTTTCGCTTTCCCCAATACTGGTAGTAATCTGTTCTAATAAATCCATTGAATAATTTACGTTTTTTCGTCGCTTTTTTGCCGTAATGTGTTTCAAACTCTTCATCACTTGTAAGCATATAAATGGACCATGTTTCAAGTGGAGCAAAAGCCTGTCCCATTTCTTGGTACATTTTTTGAACAGATGGTTTATCGCCTAGTCGCTCTCCATATGGCGGGTTCCCCACAATAACACCATTTTCTTTCATTGTGGTAAAGTCTTTTACTTGCATCTGTTTAAAGGTAATTAAATCTCCTAGTCCTGCCTCAAATGCATTTTCTTGGGCTATTTTAATCATACGATGGTCAATATCTGATCCAAAGATTTCGAGTGGCTGGTCATACTTTGCATTATCCTCTGCCTCTGTACGAACATCATTCCATACTTTACTCGGCATCCAATCCCAGCTTTCCGAAATAAAATCGCGATTAAAACCTGGTGCGATATTTTGTCCGATTAAAGCAGCTTCAATAGGAATCGTTCCTGATCCACAAAAAGGATCTACAAATGGTCGATCACCTGTCCAATTCGTTAGTAAAATTAACGATGCAGCAAGGGTTTCTTTTAGTGGTGCTTCTCCTTGGCCAGCTCGATAGCCCCGTTTATGAAGACCTTGACCTGAAGTGTCAATTGTTAATGTTACAATATCCTTTAAAATTGCTACTTCTATTTTAAATAAAGCTCCGTTTTCCTCTAGCCATCCTGTTTTCTTATAGTGCGAGCTTATTCGATTAACGATTGCCTTTTTTACGATTGCTTGACAATCAGATACACTGAAAAGCTTTGATTTTACCGATTTACCTGAAACAGGGAATTGAGCATTAACAGGTAAATACTCCTCCCAACGAATAGCCTTCGTCTTTTCAAAAAGTTCATCAAATGTTGTAGCCTTAAATTCGGCCACTTTTATTTTTACACGATCTGCTGTACGAAGCCACATATTGGTTCTCGCTATTGCGGTTTCATCGCCTTTAAATAATACCTTCCCATTATCTACTGTACAATCATATCCTAACTCTCTTACTTCTTTCGCAACTACTGCTTCAAGACCCATAGCAGCTGTTGCTATTAATTCAAAGTTTCGCATATTGTCTCCTTAATTATAACTAGAATTTCATCTTATGTATCTTATTTTATTTTTTCTTTCATTCCGTTAAATAGAAATAATCCATATAAAAAGGATGACCAGAATATATGCATGACATACTGTTTTGAATTAAAACTCTAACAGTTTATCAGACACCAATCTCCGTGTCACCCTTTGTGATTTTATCTTCATTCTCATAATTAATCAACATAAACGCTTTATAAGCCATGTTCTGTTCCTCTGTACTCATACGACTTTAACATCTCGTACAAAGGCGGTAATCATCTATCTACAGAAATATAATTTCTGTCCTTCTCATCCGTTCATTTCCTCAGAGAAAGTTCCCCTACCATAATTTGGGTTTCTCGCTCGTGGGGTTTACCTCGTTCCACCCTTGTCATTTCTGACAAGGCTACGTCACTGTGGCACTTTCAAGGTATTCATACCATATCCTAAGACTTAGGTATTTTCCCTGCCGTCAGCATAAATATGCTGCCCTAGCTTATTTTTTAACTAGGCACGAACACTACAAGCATCTCAGCCTGTGCGAGCATGGACTTTCCTCTACAAACAAAGTTTGCAGCGATTACCAAAGCGTTTTATTGATACAATAGCTATTATAGTTGTTTTAGCAAAGCATTGCAATGGTTATTATAGGTAATTCCTATCTTTTATATAGCATGATCATTATTTATCAAATGAAACTCAATCGTAAAGCTTACTACCAAACACATGCTTTTCTAAGTTAGATAATCTTTTTAAAATATCAAAATTAGTTGTGCCTGCTGTAGTTGGAGCTGGTTGTCTGCGACTAGCATCCTCCGCTTGCTTCTTTAAGCGTAAATTCTCTTGTTGAAGCTCTTCAATTTCTTGATGCAATGTTTCATAATCTTTAATAATTAAATCTAAAAACTTATCTACTTCTTCCGGCTTATATCCTCTTACACTTGTTTTGAACTCTTTTTCCAAAATATCTTTTGCTGTTAATTTCATTTTATCTGATAGCATTTATCGCTCACCTCAGTCGATTACCATTTATCTCAATTATTTTTTCAAATATACGCCATTTTGTCAATTAAATCTACTAATACTCTTCATTAAATCTGACTTCTTCCACAATATCTTGTAAATCTGAAAACTGGATTTTACGAATTTCATATTTGTTTTGTTCCTGATACATTTGAGCCAATTCGTACAAATACTTTGGACTACCAGGATTCTCCTCATCATAAAACAGAAGAAGCGTATCACTTTTTTTTAGTAAAAATACATTCTTATCTCTTAATTGCTGTGGATTCTCATAGGCTTTTTTGGAAACTGAATCAACGAAATCAGCCTGCATCATAATTTCTTCATACCACTCTTTATTTGCTTCTTTCCAATTTTGTTCCTGTTCAAGAAATGGAGTAATAATTCCAAGTTTTAAATCAGGGTATTCTTCCATTTGCAAATCATAAACAACTTCAGCAGCCCAGAGCTCTGTACCGAGTTGACCGCTAATTAATACCCATTCAAGTCCTTCTTCCAGCATTATCTGCAGGTTTTTCCTAATTGCTAATTTTATGTATTCTACTGCTGGTTCGTCTCGCTTAAATATTCCTATCTCAAAAGGCTTATAGCCAGAAATAACGGCTATTTTCATAATCGTATAAGTAACTCCTTCGTATTAACCATTATTACTATAAAATATATCATAAATAGTTTATCCCATAAAGAATTTATACTTACTTAGAAGAGGAGAAACACCTTTTCACCTCAAATTGTTGCATGACTGATTTCATTATATGATAAGTATTCGATAAAATGAACGAAAATAATCGTTACAATAAAATCAAACTTCCATCAATGGGGTTTTCCTTCCTCCCCAACTGATGGTTAGTTGAACCATTCGGACCTTTTTTGACAGTGGATCACCAACTTTTCCTCCTCGAATTCTTATAAAGCTTGCAGGCGAGAGACTTACTGAACTTTAAGAGTGGGATAAATCTTAATTATCATTTAGTAAATAGAAACAAGGATCTCAAACAAAGATCCTTGTTTTATCTTACTTATCTTTTTCTAAACGGAAATCCACCAGGCATTCCAGTTTGAGCTGGGAACATTTGACCAGTTGCTGTAAATGGTGTTCCTCCAGTTGTTGGATAAGCTGGAGCTACTGGTGCAACTGGATATGGAGCTGGAGCTGGACCCATATTAGCCTGGGTATTAGTTACCACATTCTCAACAGATTGAGTGTTTGGGAAGAAATGTTGGTGCTCATAATTCACATGGTTTACAGTAGTAGTATGTGTTGGATGAATATGTGGCACAATATTATTAGAAAAAGTGTTATTCACACAACATTTTGTCGGATGAACTACTGCAGGTAAAATATTATTAGGTTTACAATGCATAAGAAAATCTCCTCTCAAAAATTAGTTATCTTACAGTAACAATTTATGTAGAAAGGGATAATCTTGTACTAATACAAACACCTATTTTGTGGAGATATTTTTCACTGCATCCATAAATCACAAAAATACTTGGCTATTACGGCGGCATAATTTTTTTTATAAATGGGCATAAAAACTATCTTTTAGTGTTGTAAATAAGATGATTGTTAAACAAATAAGAACAAAAAACAAACACATAACCACTTTATACAAGTTCGTTCACTCCAAATTAGTATTTCATTTATTCTAACCTGTATTTCAATGATATTATCTTACTGTTAAACTGCTAGAAGATAATTCTTAGAAATAAAAACAATTTTTTAGTATAAATGAACCAATTACTATTTTAATAGGGAACTGGCGTGCAAACAACTAGGTTATTGATGGAATATCTGTTTTCTTTTATTCGTTTGCAGTTTTCTTTCCACTCGTTCACTTCTTTTTTGAAGCTCAAACATCATTTTATCTAGCTTGTTATGGTGTTTTACTATTTGCTGTGCTTTTTGGGTATAGTTTAATGCCATTTGATAGTTTTTCTCTTTATGCTCTGCCATTTTTGCAAGTTCTATCAGAGATTGTAAAACAATTGCTACTTTTGTTTCGTGTGTATAGGTTTGAATAATTTTTCGCCAAAGCTCGGCAGCGTCCTCTAATCTTTTCTCTCTTTTATACTCTTTCGCCAATAAAAAGGCAGCCTCTAAAACTTCTTCTTTATTTTGCTCCTTAATACTTTGTAAATTTTGCTTTGCAATATCAGTCTGCCCTATTACGGCATACCATTTTCCAACTTCTAATGCCTCTTTGGCGCTAATTTTATGATCTTTTCTTAGCAATTGATAGCTTAAATGGGTATATAAAGTGATAAGAGAAAGGATATCTATTTCATTATGCTTTAAAATACCAAGCATTCCTTCAGGATTCTTTCGTTCAACAAAGTCAAAATAAATCATTGGAGCGAGAAATCCGGGAATGTCATCTACCCGCTTTACTCCAAGGATTTCTTCCTCAACTATAGACAACTTTGTTCTATCTAATCGATGTTTCCACATTCGCCTTGCCCCGTGGTATAAATCAAAATGACCAAATTCAGGGAGCTTCGGTACATGCTCCTTAATTAGCGTATGTCTTGTTTTTACTTGAGGCCAATCAAAAGCCTTTCCATTATATGTTACGAGTGTTGTGTAGTCTACGTTCTCTAGAAAACTATTAAATAAAGGAACTTCTGCTCCTGGATATGGTAATATATGCTGTTTCAATACAATCTCGTTTTCTCGTAATTGTGCATACCCAAGAATAAAAATAGTATTTCCCGCTCCACCTCCAAGACCAGTTGTCTCCGTGTCAAAGAAGAAAAGCTCCTTTGCTTTATGACCTTTTGCTGAAAGGGGATGCTCATAATTCACTTTATTCCATTCATCTACAATGTGACAAAACTCACGAAATGTATAATTCCCATGTGTATAGCCCAGCGGATATCTTACTTCGCGAATCAAACAATATTCCTGATCCAGCCAATACGGATGGACATTTTCTTCCTCCCACTGCTGCATAAATGGAATATTATTTCCCTTTATCTCGATATTTTTCACAGGGGCAGTCTGTTCTTCTTTTTTTATATGAGACTTCATTCTGCTTAGCTTATTTTTAATCGACATATTAATCCCCTTAAATAGAAAAATCACTTTCCTCCAAGAGCGAGAGGATTCTAATTACATCCCTTTTACTGTTATTCGAATGGCTCTCTGTTCCTATACAAGAAGGACAGCCATATTCACAAGCACAATTTTTCACCATTTTTTTTGCTTCCCTTAATACTGCTGGCATTTCTTCATATATTTTTTTACTTAAGCCAATCCCACCTGGGTATTGATCATAAAAGAAGATTGTTGCTTTTTCATTATGCTCTGCTTTTACCTGTGGAACTACATGTAAGTCAGATGGATCTGCCATTACAAGAAGCGGTGCAATATGTTTTAATGCATGTGCAGCACCAATTAGCCCTTGTTCGGTTTGCTCTTGATTCCATGCTAATTTTTCTTGTGGAAAAGAAATCCAAGCCGCGTTCGTATGAAGCTCTTCTTCAGGAAGAGTAATGGGCCCAGACCCTATATTTTCATGTGTTTCAAATTTTATTTTTTTAAAGATTGTACTCATTGCTATAATACTAACATCGCCAAAGCCTGTTTCTGCTTCCGAATAATTACTACGATTATCTTCTTCCAAAACCTTTAGGGATACCGCTAAATTGGCATCTGTATAATAATCGACACTGACTTCACGAACATATGCTTTTTTCTCTTCCCAATCAAGTTTCTCAACTTGATATTGAATCCCTTGATGCATGTAGATAGCTTCTTCATGTAAAAGTGTCATTGCAGAAAAGCGATCGCTTTCTCCAATCACCCTGCTTTTACTAACATCAGAAATATCAATAATGACAATATTTTCTTGTGAAGCAGAACGAAGACTTATATTATGTGCTGGAAAAGAATCATTCATCCAATACCATTTATCCCCGTTTTGAAAGAGGATTCGCTCTTCAGTTAAATACTCGAGTATTTCGGTTATTTCACAATTTCCAAATGTGTCTCCTTCTTTAAAAGGAAGCTCGTAAGCCGCACATTTCATATGATCGATCAGAATAATCAGATTATCAGGGTTTATCCTCGCTGTTTCAGGATTTCTACTAAAGAAATAGTCAGGATTAGCAACCATATACTGGTCAAGGGGACTAGAGCTTGCAACCATAATCACTAGTGATTCATCATGTCTACGACCAGCTCGCCCCGCCTGTTGCCATGAACTTGCAATGGTACCAGGATACCCTGTCATCACACAAGCTTGGAGTTGTCCAATGTCTACACCTAGTTCTAATGCATTGGTGCTAACAACTCCATAAATATTCCCATGTCTCAAGCCTTGCTCAATTTCTCTTCTTTCCGATGGTAAATACCCTCCTCGATAACCACGGATAGATTTTGGACCAAGCTGAAACTTAACAAGTTCCTGTAAATAAGTTAGTAGTATCTCTACTCTCACTCGACTTTTGGCAAAGACGATTGTTTGAATTTTATTTTTCAACAATTCTCCTGCTAACTGTCGAACTTCTAAAGTTGCACTTCTCCTAATATTTAAAGGAATATTCACAATTGGAGGATTATAAAAGACGAAATGTTTCTTGCCGCTTGGAGCACCATTATTGTCAATTAGCTTAACACGCTGTTCTGTTAAATTTTCTGCCAATTCCTTTGGATTCGCAATTGTAGCAGATGTACATACAAAGACAGGATTACTGCCATAGAAGGCACAAATACGCTTTAACCTTCGAATTACATTCGCTACATGACTGCCAAAAACGCCTCTATAAATATGCAACTCATCGATAATGACATATTTCAAGTTTTCAAATAAAGATACCCATTTTGTATGATGTGGCAAAATCGCTGAGTGAAGCATATCTGGATTTGTAATGACGATATGTCCTGCTTTTCGAACCTTTTGTCTAATCGAAGCAGGAGTATCTCCGTCATATGTATAGCTATTTATTTGTAATTCTGCACTTTCAATTAGCTCATTTAATTCACTTTTCTGATCCTGTGCAAGTGCCTTTGTAGGAAACATATATAATGCTCTTGCATTTTTATTCTCAGCAATCGACTGGATAACGGGTAGATTATAGCAAAGTGTTTTTCCTGATGCAGTTGGAGTGACAGCAACCACACTATTCCCTTCCCGAATCGCCTGATAGGATGAGTATTGATGTGTATAAAGCCTTGTTACTCCCCTCTTTTGCAAAGCATCCTTTAGATTAGGAAATAAATCATTAGGAAGCGGGACTGTTACTGCTTCTTTTGCTTCAATTGTATGCCAATAGGAAATTCTTTCTTTATAATCTTCCTTTGTTTTTAATTCTTTGATAATTTCTTGAAGGTTTTTACGTACTTTCATTTTGGTTCACCTCTATTACATCCATTCTACCGAATAGACGTTCGATTTAAAAGAGGTTTTCCAAAGAAAATAACAACCATTATTTGTTAGTTTTGCTTTACAAATGAGCAGATTGCATTTACTAAATCATTTGGAGCTTCCTGCATACTCATATGTCCAGTTTCTAATCTGACTTCTGAAATATTTAAGCTTGATGCAGAAGCTACACGATCCATTGAAACCACTTTATCTTTTGTACCCTTTAGCAATAAAATAGGCAGCCTGGCTTTTTCCACAACATTATTTCTATCTGGTCTTTTTCTCATAGCTGCCTGTGTTTCCATCGCTGCTATAGCGTTGGTGCCATATCCAATTTTTTTTGCCTTTTCCACCTCGCTTGGTAGCTTGTCAAGTGACTCGTCCGCAAATAAATTAGGAATTAGACCATTAACAAACTCTATTATCCCAATGTCTTGAATTTTTCGAATGGCGTTTAGCCTTCCTTCCTTGCCTTCTTCTGTATCAGGGTATGCGGTGGAATGAATTAAGCCAAATCCCTTTAAGCTTTCTATAAAAAGATCAGCAAACGCCAATGTCACATAACCGCCTAGGGAATGGCCAAACATATATACTTTTTCAATCCCTAATCCCGTTAATAACTCCTTAATATCCTTTGCTAAATCTTCTATCTCAAAAGGTTCTCCACTAAAGCTTGAAGTTCCATGTCCTCGTAAATTGACTGCTAATACATGATAGTTCTCTGCAAGGGGTGGAATAATATATTCCCAGTAATCTGTACTTCCACAAAAGCCATGAATGAGTACAATGGTTTCCCCTTCTCCTTTTTCTACATAAGAAAGCTCTTCCTTACCAACTTTTATAATATTCATTTTTACTAACTTCCTTTCATCCACTTTTCATTTAATATAGCACTTTTTTTAGAAGCAGATAAAGTGAAACCTCCATCAGTTGAGCTTTTCTTTCCTCCCCCATTAATGGATAGTTGTACCATTCTGACCTCTTTGGACAATTTATCTCCCCCAGATCTTCCTCAAATTCTCATAAGCAAGAGATGAGCGGCTTATTGTCCGGTAAAATGTGGGATAAATCAAAACTCATACAATCATCATTTCTAATTCTAATTCAAAATAGTAAAAGAACGTAACACCAATTGTTTTTATTAGGCATAGTATAAGTAGAAAAGAGCCTATTCATTTGCAGTTTTCTTCCCTGAAATGAAAAAGGAAGAAACCATTTATCATTTTATGTTCATGTTTTATGTAAGGAGTGATTTACAATGTCTTCAAATTTCCCAATCGACCCGAATAAAAAGGAGAAAAGCCCTCAAGTTCTTAATGGATTTATGCGTTCCATGAATCAATTTTTTCAAGAAAAGCCAGTGAAAAACTTCCTTCAACAAATGGATGAATTTTTTAGCAATCCCTTTCCAAACATGGCTTTTTCCGTTAGTGTAAATGAAACGGAAAGTGCAACAATTATCAAAGCAGAACTTCCAGGAATCAACAAAGAACAGATCCAGCTAGATATTTTTGACTACCATTTAACAATAAGTGTACACCATCAGGAAATTATTACAGAAGAAAATGCGAAAGCGAAAACATTTCATACAAGTCAGACGTTTAAAAAAAGCAGTAGAAGTATTACGTTCCCTCACCCTATTGATGAAAAAAAAGTCAAAGCATCCTATCAAAATGGCTTGCTTACAATTAAAGTCCCAAAACAAAAAGGGACAAAAATAATGATTGAAGACCAAAGTTCCTAAACCAAAAAGAGTAAATAATTTATAATTTGCGCATACTATTAGTGGATGCTAAAAGAAACACACTCTCCTTCCATATATGTAAGAAGGAGAGATTCCTTTTACATCCATAAATTTCTTCTAATCTTACTTCCTGAGGTGATAAGATGAGTTATAAAGATCAGTTAGATTCTCATTCTGCGCTTTTTCATCACAATTGGACGAGACCAAAACGTTCTAAGTCCCAAGTAAATGGGCATACACAAATGTCTCAAAACAATATCATTCTAAGAAGTAATGCAAAAGCACACCGCTGGTAAGTAGAGAAAAAAGAAATGGAGGCTGTCGATTGACAGCCTCCTTGTTCGTTCTGCTTATACTTTAAAGATTCCGCCGACGCCTTTCACTAATCCCGTAACCTGATTCATCGCGTTCATCATCATCCCAGCAGTATCCATCATCTTATTAAAATCTAATGAACCATCTTGTGATTTAAAAGAATTCATAATACTTTTCACATTCCCTTGTTTTTTGGGGATAAATGACTGCTTTGGATATGGATTCATAAAGTTTGGGTTTTGATTCATATAATTTTGCGAGTAATTGTTCATTTCTGTATTCTCCATATAATGCAATGGATTTTGGAAAATGTCTTGGGTGCTCTTGTATGCATTTTGCGGATGATAATAACTCGGTTGATTGTTTGGGTAATTTGGTTGCATTGGCATATTATAGAAGTTTTGTCCATTCATTCCTGCCCCATTCCATTGCCCTTGGTTCATGTTCATATACGGATAATATTGTCTATTATCGGGTTGCATATATGGCGAGGTATAAGCGTTCAGATAAGGTACATTTCTTCTTTGTGGATTAGATGCTCTATACATGAAATTCTATCCTCCCACGTTAAAGGTATCCTTCTCTACTATATGATGATTTCGCCTATACCGTGCATTAATTATCTAAAAACGACTGATTATGAAGGTGTCAATTTCTCTGTTACCCGCATCTCTACTTTTTGATTGTTACGGTCACAGATGTGCCTTCTCTGATCTCTTTTCTTATCAAACGCAATTTTCATAATACCTGTCCTGTTTTACTCTAGCTTGCGCTTTTTCAAATTGAATAGAGGAAAATTGCTCTACTTATAAACAAACGAAAAGAAAAAATGCAAAAAAAAAGAGAATTTTCATCTCCTTTTTGAAATTCCCCTATTGTCTTTCTGCTTTTAAAGCATCAAGTAATGTTTGTAATATATACTTTACAGATTTTACCGAATCGAGAAATCGTTTCTTGCTCGTTTGCGTAAAAAAGGCTTGAATAGAAATTATTTCAATATGATCAGATGCCGTATTAATTTGAATGGTATTCAAATAATCAGGCTTTGCTTCGCTGACCCATGTTTTAGCCAATTCCTTCCATTCATCATTAATCTGTTTAATTTGATTTGCAAAGGGACGAACGATGTCATAAAAATCCTCATTTACTCCCGATTCCTTCACTGTGTAAAACGTCTCTACTGCATATTCGACTGCTTCTAAAAGCTTCTCTGTATGTTCAAGCAATTGATGATTTTCGGTCATTTTGCCACTCCATTTACCTAATATCGTTAATCCCTTCATTTTAGCGATTTATTTCGCTAAGTTCAAGTAAAGTGGCATTTTTCTTGCATATGGAGGAAGATCAGAAGGAATGCATAATGGGCTTGCTGAAATTTTTTTCTCCAGAGTAGCCATTAAATTTTCTATTTCATTTAAAGAAGTGATATGCTCCTCGATAAGTTGCATATTTTGGTTTTTCGATTTTAAAAGCGTCGCATCTAATGTATCTAATTCTTCTTGGATTTCTTCTAACATATTCAATAACTTTTCTTTTGTATAAGCAATTTCCATGCAAATCCCTCCAAGCTATTTTGATATATACTCTTTTCTTTTTTTTTATCAACTATCCTGCCCAGTTGACAAAACTAGAAGAGATTCGGCAAAGAAAGTATATTTTCTTATTACTCGTTTAAATTTCGACAAATCCAGAAAAAATTGACTAAAACCACTTATTTTCTTGACGAATAAGTTCATGTAACTGCTCTTGTTTTTTAAAGTACCAATCCGTTATAAGGAAAGGTTCATTATGATTGCTACTTATTCGCCACTTATGCTTAATTTTCTTTTTATACCAATCCTCTCTTGCGCGATTGCGATGGTTGACTACTGGATAAACAGCTCGCAGTATTGGTGTCGTATTGGCTATTTTTGGGTAAATATATTTTTCATAATCCTTTCTTGAGCCAGTATGTTCTATTTTTCTTGCAAAATCATAGAACTCTTGATATAAATTATTTTTAAATAAAAGGGCTGCTAAAGTATTTCCTAGCTTAATTCTTTCATCAAGAGAAGTAAAGTTAGCAACGCTAGCTCCGTAAAGTTTCCCTTGTAAAGTTGGAAAAAGAACAGCGTTAAAATGCAGTAAATCTTGAAAAAGATAGGGAAGATAATGAAAAATATGATGCTTAATTCTTGCATTTTTAATTACAGGCTTCTGGATAACGTTTTGTTCATTAATAATCAAACTGTTCATTAACCTTTGCTTATCCTTATTCTCCCAAAATCCCAACCATTCTTGTTCCATAAAAGTGGAAACCTGAAAAACTTTTAATAAATGAAACATTGGTGCGTTTATTTTCGTCGAATATTCATAGAGTAATAATTGGGGGTATGCATCTTTAAAAATAAGCCAATTTGCTTTCTCATAGGTTAAGTAAATTTGCTGCCTTTTTTTCTGACTAACTAATTGTGGTAGCCAGCGCCCGTTTAAGTCACACATATTCCAGCCAGCATTGCGCGAAACCTGGCTGGCAAGAAAAGCCCATTGTATTTCTTGATTTTTGTTATAATAACGAAGATAGGCATTTGTTCTTGAAATATTGTCTAAGTTGCACTTATCGGTAATTAGCCTTATTCTAGTTATAAGTTTTTCTTCAAACGGAGAAAAATACGAATTTATACCTATCAAAATGTTCACCTCTTATGAACGCTTTATGGTATTATTGTTTGTTGATTGCAATAAGTTATACTTTGAAAGAATCTTTGTGAGGTGAAAAAATGAAGATTCATTATCCAAATGGAAAAAAATATACTCCGGTAGGAAACGATATTATTAAGCCGCAAAAAAAAAATAGCTATAGTAACCGGGGAATGACTTTAGAGGATGATCTGAATGAAACAAATAAATATTATTTAGAATTTGGAAAGGCCGTCATACATAAAAAACCGACACCTGTTCAAATCGTTCAGGTTGATTATCCAAAAAGAAGTGCTGCAGTCATTAAAGAAGCCTATTTTAAACAAGCTTCCACTACAGACTATAACGGTGTTTATAAAGGAAAATATATAGATTTTGAAGCGAAAGAAACGAAGCATACTACTTCCTTTCCGCTAAACAACTTCCATGAACACCAAATCAAACATATGCGGATGGTATGTGAACAACAAGGAATTTGCTTTGTCATTATCTCCTTCTCTGAAACAAATGAAATATTTTATCTAGCTGCAGAAAAACTCTTTATGTTTTGGGAAAGAATGATAAATGGCGGAAGAAAATCGATTACGAAACAAGAATTAGCAATCAATGGTCACTCTATTAGTCTAGGTTACCACCCTAGAATTGACTATATTAAAGTAATCGATATGATTTATAAATTTAACTAATTCCTTTTGTTTTTCAAAGAAAGGTAGGAATAACAATGACAGATAAATATCAAACGCGAGAGGAGCGCCGCAAGCAACTCGAAGCCTCTAAGAAAAACGCTCCTAAGAAAGCAAAGAAAAAAGGTAGCATAAATTTGTTTAAGCGCGTTCTGCTTATCTTATTAACAATCGGTATTATTGGAATTATTGCTGGTGGCGTAACATTTGCCATCATGGTTAAAGATGCGCCAGAATTGAATCCTGAAACGTTAAAGGATCCAATTTCTTCAACTATTTATGATAAGAATAACGATGAGATAGCTAAGGTTGGAGCGGTTAATCGAGACTATGTCAATTATGAGGATATACCAGACTTAGTAAAAGATGCGTTTATCGCTACAGAAGACTCACGTTTCTTTAAGCATCATGGAATTGATCCAATTCGCTTAGGTGGAGCAGTTATTGCAAACTTCAAAAATGGGTTTGGTTCAGAAGGAGCAAGTACGATTACTCAGCAAGTAGTAAAAAACTTTTTCTTTAACCAACCGCAAAAAACATTGAATCGTAAAGCCCAAGAAGCTTGGCTTGCCCTTGAGCTAGAGCGCAAGTACTCAAAAGAAGAAATCTTTGAAATGTATGTTAATAAAATTTTTATGTCTGAGAATATGAGCGGTGTTAAAACCGCTGCAAAAGTGTATTATGACAAAAACTTAGACGAATTAACATTACCAGAGGCTGCCCTTTTGGCAGGGATGCCACAGGCTCCAAATGCCTATAATCCATTTAATAACCCAGAAAGAGCAGAGAAAAGACGTAACATCGTTTTATCATTAATGTATCAACATGGATATATTTCAAAGGCAGAAATGGAAGAAGCACAAAAGACATCTGTAGAAGATACATTAGTTGCAAAAGAAAATCGTCAATCAAACGACCTTAAATATGATCCGTTTATAAAACAAGTTATAGCTGAAATTGAGAAAAAATATCCAGATGTCAATGTATTTACAGACGGATTAGAAATTTATACAACAATGGACAAAGATGCACAAGAGTATGTGGAAGAATTAATGTACAAAGGGGAAATTGTAAAATTCCCAAATGAAGATTTCCAAGCTGGTATTACCCTTTTAGATACGAAAACTGGTGGTATATTAGCACTTGGGGGGGATCGAGATCCAGAGGTGAAGCTAGGTACAAACTATGCTACGGATGTACCAAGACAACCAGGATCTACTATTAAGCCAATCTTAGACTATGGACCAGCTGTTGAATACTTGAAATGGGGAAGTTATCAAACATTAGTGGATGAACCAACGACCTATAATGATGTGAATAAAACACCTATCAATAACTTTGATAATCGTTTTCTAGGATCGATGACAATGAGGGAAGCTCTAGCACGCTCTAGAAATATCCCTGCTCTAAAGGCATTCCGAGCTGCAGGTGCAGAAAATGCTCAAGAATTCGCAGTAAATCTTGGTATTCCATTAGATGATATTCAAGAGTCCTATTCAATCGGAGGACTAAGAGATGGAATAACCTCTCTTCAACTTGCTGGCGCATATAGTGCTTTTGGGAATGAAGGAGTATACAATGAGCCCCATGCTGTTCGTTCCTTTAAATTAAAGGATGGAACAAAAATTAATATGGAGCCAAAATCAAAAGTTGTCATGCAAGATTACACAGCTTTTATCATTTCTGATATGTTAAAGACTGTTGTAAGTGGACCTAACGGAACTGGAGCACTTGCAAATGTACCTGGATTACCGATTGCAGGTAAAACAGGTACAACAAATTATTCGAAAGATGATCGTGAGAGATTTAATATACCTAACGATGGTAGAGTGCCTGATGCATGGTTTGCTGGATATACGACCAACTATACCATGGCCGTTTGGACTGGATATAAAGATCGAAAAAATGGTTTATTAGCAAATGGGTATGATCAAAAGGTTGCTCAGCATATTTTCAAAGCAGTAATGGGACATATTTCTGAAGATGTAGAAACAGCTGATTTCAAGCAGCCAAATAGCGTCGAAACGATAAAAATAGAAAAAGGCACGTATCCAGCTAGATTGGCAAGCTCTTATACACCAAGCAGTCAAATTCTTACGGAGTATGCAGTCAAAGGAAATATTCTGAATGAAATATCCCAGAAATACAATAAGCCAAATGCTCCTGCTGGAGTTAAAGCAAGTTATAACGAAAACAGAGATGAAATCGAGTTATCATGGAGTTATGGGGATAAAAAAGGCATAAAATTTGACGTAAGTGTAAGCGTCGATGGTGGAGCTAGCGAGCAACTGACTGTTACTTCCGATACAAGCTTAAAAATTGCAAAACCAACGCCTGGTAGTTCGTATACTTTTACTGTAAAAGCTATAAAAGATGATCAGGAAAGTGATCCTGTATCTAGTAATATTTCTGTGCCAGAGAAAATCGAGGAGCAGCCACCTGTAGATCCAAATGAGACGATAGATGACGAGGAAGATCAAGACGATTCTAATGGCGAAGAGTCTGGTGATAATCAGGATGAGAAAGACAACGAAGACTCTAATAATGGCGGAGAAAATAACAGCAACAATGGAAATGGCAATAACAACGGCAATGGGAGCAATAACGGTAACGGAAATAATAATGGGAATAATGATACTGGTAACAGCAATGTTCAAAACGATAACACTAGCACGACTGCTACCAATCAAGATAAAGATAGAAATAGAGATTAAAATCGAAATGATTCTCAGTAAACTAATTAAAGAACCTGTTTAAGCAAAAGAAGAAGGACAATTCCTAATGGAAAAGTCCTCTTCTTTTTTCTAAACATCTCTATTTAATTTTACTAATTTTATCGCAAACTGCTTTTCCAACTCTTTAAACAACTCATCCAATTGTTTATAGGAATGATACCCATTCAGTCTTTTTAGTATAAATTCGAGTCGATCTTCTAAATTAAATGGCTTTATTTCTAGACTTTTGTCTACCAAACCGTCTATTAAAGTCACTGGTTTTTCATTTATCCAATATAAGCATTCTAAAAAGTATTCCATTGCCAATGTTAATCCGTATTGAAGATTCGTCGTATCTCTTTTAGCTGCAAATTGTTGTAATTCCACTTTAAGCTGTTTCCACTCTTCTATTACCTTTTTAACACATTCCTGAAAATTTTCTTTATTCCACGGCTGAAACGTTTCCTTATTTTGATAGTAATTTGCTTCATGCAAAAATGCCGGTCTCCTAACAAAGCAATCCGTCATTAAACAAGAAAATTCCTTTATCACTGGGAAAGGACCATATAAGAGCTGTATTGGTGCATCCAATCGATTCTTGTCCATTACACAATACCTTTAGTCTTCATTCTTTTTTTCCCTTCTCTACATAATGCTAGAAGCGGACAAGCTTCACATTGAGGATTTTGCGCCTTACAGTGATATCTACCAAAAAAGATCATGCGGTGATGTGTAACAGACCATTCGTCCTTGGGAACTTTTTTCATTAACGTTTTTTCTACTTCCAAAACAGAATCTTTCCATCTGCAAATCCCTAATCGTTTACTTACCCTTTCGACATGTGTATCAACAGCAATAGCAGGAATATTATAGGCAACAGAAACAACAACATTTGCCGTTTTCCTTCCGACACCTGACAGATTAATCAATTCATCTCGATCCATTGGTATCTCACCATTGTATTTTTCTAAAACCATTTGACAAAGTTTTTGAATATTTTTTGCCTTATTTCGGAATAGACCAATAGAGCGAATATCATTCTGCAATTCTTCTAAAGGTACACTTAAGTAATCTTGTGGTGTCTTATATTTTTGAAATAAGTCTTTTGTCACCTTATTAACTAGTGCATCGGTACATTGTGCAGATAAAGATACTGCTATCACTAATTCAAACGGATTGGAATGAATTAATTCACAATGTGCCTCAGGAAACATTTCTCCCATTTTATCTAGACAATATCTAATTTCATCTTTTTTTAACATATAATCCTCCGAAATGATAATCTTTCTAAACTATAAAAAAGGGTTGTTCTAAGAATAGAATGGAGCTTCTTTGCTCTATCTAAGTAATTTTTTTACTAGATAGATAATGCGTGTAAAGAAGTCTGAACGATTCTTATAACAATCCCAGCTTTGCAAGTATAGATGGTTTCGTGAATTTGTTGCTTTTTCACATGGAAAATTTTGTATCAGAAAGTTTTTTGTTATTAACAGACTTGCTTTCTTCTGGAAAAAGTAGAGTTCTCATACATGGAAAAAGACTCTCCCATTTTAAAGTCGAGTATCATTAACCATAACTACTAAAATTATTGATCCAACCAATTATAAAAAGGTACTGCTTTCTTGTTGGTAGTTTCCTCCTTCAGCTCCACTTTATATGCAGCAGTCTGATGTTGTCGAAACTTTTTCCCATGACTTTTTGCTTGTTCGATTGTTTTAATTCCATTCTTCTTCCATTCAAACAAGATTCGATCAATATATCGAAAATTTAATTTACCTGAAATAACTGCTTCTCTAAGCGCTGCTTTAATAATAACCATTTCATGCTGATCGTCATCGACCCACATATTTAGGGTTTCTATTTCAAACGGAGATAATGGTCGACCAAATTCTCGTTCAAAGCTAGTATATAAATCAGATTCTTCTTTTTCGTTTAAAGCTTCTTCTTCTTTTTTATTATTTAACAAAAACTGGTCGATTAATTTATTCCAAAGAGGCTCTAAAGAATATCGCTCAAACCGAATTCCTGTATCACTGTTGCCTTCTATTATTTCAATAAATCCTTTTCTGATTAACTGGCTCAATATTTCACGACAATCCATACTATCTAAAGTCATGTGAGCAGCTATTTCTGCAGGCGTTGGAAAATCATTGCCTCGTTCTAAATAGTAATGTACCTGCAATAGAAGTACTAATTCTTGCTCATTTATTTTTAAATGTTTGTAATGTGTTAGAAGTGTGGAAGGTATATTTATATTCCCTTCTTGCAACCATTTTAAAAAAATTGTTTTATTCATAAGGACACCTCTAATCAAGTATATCATGTTGGCCATAAGCATGTAATAATGAAAATCAACCAAACCTAGCAATAGTTAACAAAAAGAAGAAGGGAGAAAATAGGATTGTTATCAAGGATGCCCTCACTTTTATTCAATGTGAGATCATCCTTAGAAAAACTTTCCGTATTTTCTACCCTACTCTTTCATTAAGGATATAGACGATTTAATAATCTTGGGAATGGAATTGTTTCACGAACATGCTCTACTCCCGTAATCCAAGCTACTGTTCTTTCTAAACCAAGTCCAAAACCAGAATGTGGTACAGATCCATATTTTCTTAGCTCTAAATACCATTTATACGTTTCTGGATCTAATTGATGCTCTTCAACACGTTTGCTTAAAAGCTCCATGTCATGAATACGCTCAGATCCTCCAATAATTTCTCCATAGCCTTCTGGCGCAATTAAATCAGCACAAAGCACTACATCTTCTCTTTCTGGATGTGGTTGCATATAGAAAGGCTTAATCTTCGTTGGATAATGTGTAATAAACACTGGTTTATCAAAACTTTCAGCGATTGCCGTTTCATGTGGTGAACCAAAATCGTCTCCCCACTCAATATCATCAAAGCCTTTTTCATGTAAGAATGTTATGGCATCATCATAGCTTATTCTTGGGAATGGAGCTGTAATCTTTTCTAATATAGAAACATCTCTTCCTAATGTTTTAAGCTCTAGCTGACAGTTTTTCAACGCGGATTGAACAACATAGGATACATATTGTTCCTGAACTTCTAGATTTTCTTCAAACTCTACAAATGCCATTTCAGGCTCAATCATCCAGAATTCAATTAAATGACGTCTTGTTTTTGATTTTTCGGCACGGAAAGTTGGTCCGAATGAAAATACCTTCCCTAATGCCATTGCTGCAGCTTCCATATATAGTTGTCCACTTTGTGATAGATAAGCATCTTCATCAAAGTACTTTGTTGCAAATAGTTCGGTTGTACCCTCAGGAGCACTTCCTGTTAAAATTGGTGGGTCTACCTTTGAAAATCCATTTTCATTGAAAAATTCATAGGTAGCACGAATAATTTCATTTCTTACTTTCATTACTGCATGCTGACGTTTTGAACGTAACCATAGGTGACGATTATCCATTAAGAATTCTGTTCCATGCTCTTTTGGCGTAATCGGATAATCTGTAGATGTATGAATCAATTCAACATTTGTTACAAGTAATTCGTATCCAAACGGAGAACGTTCATCCTTTTGTACAGTACCAGTAACATAAACAGAAGATTCTTGCGTAATTGTTTTAGCTGTTTGAAATACTTCTTCCTCTACATCACTTTTAACAATTACTCCTTGTACAAATCCAGATCCGTCGCGAAGCTGCAAAAAGGCAATTTTTCCACTAGATCGCTTGTTGGCAATCCACGCACCTAATTTAACCTCTTTATCAACATATTTTGGTAACTCGGCAATAGTTGCTTTAATCACAATTAACTCCTCCAAAAACAAATAAATATATGTACTTAAATAGAGACGGTTTTTCTTCACACACGATAAAGATAATAGCTAAACCGCTTCTTCCTACCTGTTTAGCCTATTTAGTAGAAAACGTACTAGTTAAGAAAAAAATATTCTACCAAAACATTATACCTTTACATCTTAACACAATCAACACTATCGACCTTACAACAGGCAACAATAATAGTGTTTATATATATGTCCTCTTTATTATATCTTTTATATTAATTGTTTACATTACAATATTCCAAAACAACAAAGAAAAGAGAGAATGCCGAAAAAAGATATGGAATCTTTTTTGACATACTCTGCTATGAAGATAACTTAATTGTTAACAACCATTTTCTTTTCCACAAACTGCTCCATTCGCGATACAGCGTCTTCTAGCTTATCAAGTGATGTTGCATAAGATAGACGGATGTAATTGTCCGCTCCAAATCCTGATCCTGGCACAACAGCAACTAATGCTTCTTCTAACAAGCCAGTAGCAAACTCATCTACTGATGCATATCCTGTTAATTCTACTGCTTTTTTCACATTTGGAAATAAATAAAATGCCCCTTTTGGCTTTAAGCACGAAAAACCAGGAATTTTATTTAATTTCTCATGAATGATGTCTAAGCGCTTGTTAAATGCTTGGCGCATTTCTTCCACCGAATCTTCGGGACCAGCGTAAGCTTCAATCGTCGCATACTGAGACGGTGTGGTTGGATTTGAGGTACTGTGACTAGCAAGATTCGTCATCGCTGTGATTATTTCTTTATTACCTGCGGCATACCCAATTCTCCAGCCTGTCATCGAATGGGATTTTGATACGCCATTTATAATAATAGTACCTTCTTTAAGAGCAGGAGATAAAGAAGCAATCGATACATGTTTACTATCACCATAAACCAATTTCTCATAAATTTCATCAGAAATAATTAAAATATTATGTTCTAAGCAAATGTTTCCAATTGCCTGTAATTCTTCCTCTGTATAAATCATTCCAGTTGGGTTACTTGGTGAATTAATGATGACCGCTTTAGTTTTAGAAGTTATTACCCCTTTTAATTGTTCTGGAGTAATTTTAAATTCATTCGATTCATATCCCTCTACAAAAACTGGTACACCTTCTGCAAGCTTTACTTGCTCTGGGTAACTAACCCAATATGGGGTAGGAATAATTACTTCGTCACCTTTATCCAAAATGACCTGGAATAAAGTAAATAATCCATGTTTTGCACCATTTGTAACGATAATCTGATTTGTTTCATAATCTAAGTGTTGATCTTTCTTTAGCTTTGCTGCAATTTCTTTTTTTAATGTTAGCAATCCTGATGCAGGAGTGTATTTGGTATGTCCTTCATTCATGCTTCTAACAGCAGCATCAATAATATTTTGAGGAGTGTTAAAGTCTGGCTCTCCTGCGCCTAAACCAATCACATCATGACCAGCTGCTCTTAAGCTCGCTGCTTTTGCAGTAATGGCCAGTGTTGTGGATGGCGTTAAAGCGTTCACTCTTTGTGCTAATTGAATTTTCATTTCTATTTACCACTCCTATCAGTTAATAATTTTCAATTGTTAAAAGGATTTCTCCTGTCTCAAAATCTAGCCAATGGTAGTTTATCGAGTCCGTATCTGTATGAGTATAAATCTCCCAGACAGGCAATCCATCATACATCCCTAAACGGACTGCATTTATTTTTTCTGGTGTTTGCTCCGATAATAATATATTAAGTGCTTCTTGTTTGGTTAGCCCATCTTTTTTCAGCTTTTGAGTAACTTGATGGTCTTGTTCATTTATCCAAACAATAATTTCTTCATTATTATCGTTTTTTCCTTCTAAAATATAATAGGCTTCCTTCCCATTATATAATTGAAAGCTGTCAATCTTCTTCAAATCTGATTCATTTTTAGCAATCGTTTCAGCTAGTTCTCTTGCAGATTTTACAGGCTTCATTGCTTGTACATATGTATTAATACTCACACCTATACCAATTAGAATGACAACAATAACGATCCATATCCATTTTCTCATAATATTACATCACTTCTTTAAAATCGTATTTTGTACATAGGTTATTATAACAGTATTTATAAATAGAAAGAAATTATTTTATATAATAATTGGTTGTTTTTAGGCAAGAAAATAATGATTTTGCTATACCACTTAAACGATTCATATAGGCATTCAAGAAGCATGCTTTTCTCAGAACGCCTATATTCACCTGGAAAAATATTTACTTAAGCCAGTTTTCGATAAACTTAACCATTTCATGACTATTTTGTTGCTTAATCGGCACAGTAGGAATGGACTGCAGGAATGTGTCACCATAAGAGGTTGTAACAATCCGGCGATCAAAAACAATAATAAATCCTCTATCCTCTTCCGTGCGAATTAATCTACCAAATCCTTGTTTAAATCGCAAAACTGCTTCTGGAAGACTGTTTTCTAAAAAAGGATTTCCTCCCTTGTTTTTAATTAGCTCATTTTTCGCTTCTGTTAAAGGATCTTCTGGTGAAGAAAACGGTAATCGCACAATAATTAAGCAGGTTAAGTCCTCTCCAGGAATATCAATTCCTTCCCAAAAACTATTAGTGCCTAATAATATTGCTTTATCATAACGTTGAAAATTACGCGTTAATCTCATTCTACTCCCATTTGTAATCCCTTGAGCTAAGATTGCGTATTCTTCTAGACAACCACTTTCTTTCATATAATCATATGTTTTTTTAAGCATATCATTTGCCGTAAAAAGAATAAGCATTCGTCCCTTTGTAGCTTGTGCGATACTGATTATTTGCTCTCCGATTGTAGATACATAATCATTTAATGATACTGTATTAACTTCTGTTACATCAGTTGGGATAAGTAATTGAACTTGTTTCTCATAATCAAATGGTGAATCAATTTGAACTTCCAGTTGGTTATTTCCTAATCCCAACCCTTTAGCATAGTATTCAAATGAATTATTAACAGTAATCGTTGCAGATGTGAACACAATACTTTTTTTCTTATTAAAAAAGTTCTTCTGTAAAGTTTCAGCAACAGAAGTAGGTTGTGTATAGATTACTGCATTGTTTGGGTAATTCTTTACATCGGCTTCCAACCATGCTATATTGTCCCCTACTCGTAAAAACATTTCCCGTAAATGGTTAATGTATATTTGCCAATCGTTTAAAACCGATTCGATTCTCTCCACTACAAGCATTTGAGAGGCTTTAAACTTCCTTCCTTGTTCCTTTAACTGCTGTACTTTTTCTAAAAGAACTTCTCTTCCATCCTTCCAAAGAAAAATGATCCGTTCCGCAACGCTTTTGACAGCATTCCAATCTCCCATCCCATTATTCTTTAGCCGATAGCTACCTTTTCCATCTCTTCTAGGTTGATTCGTTTTTTTCGCATAGCGAAGAACTGCTCGAAATAGTTCATCTAATTCAACATGTAATGCAAGGATAAATTGATTAAACTCCAATTTCTGATGGACATGAGATTCCCCTAACATATTTTCTAAATGAAACATGAGCTGCTTTTGATCCGTGGTGCCAATCGCATTAATACTTAAACGCACAGCAATGTAGGAAAAGCGAAATCCAAAATGCTTTGTCGCTGTTTTTTCAAAATGATGTCCTTCATCTACAATGACATAATCATAGGAAGGGAGCAGATGTTGATCAGCTGTGAGATCTTTTATAAGCAAAGCATGATTCGTTATAATCATATTTGCCTTTTGTGCTGCATTTCGAGTCCTTCTATAAAAATCCTTTGAAGCCCATTCTTTAGAGATAGGTAAAGAAAAATTTCCGTCATTTTTTATTTTTTCCCAGTAATTGCTGCCGCCACTTGTTAAATTCAATTCATCTTTATCGCCTGTTTCTGTCTCTGTTAACCAAATTAATATTTGCATTTTTGTAAGGATAATATCATAATTATCATCTTGCTCTTTTAAAGAAACTTCAAATTTATCTAAACTGATATAATGATTTCTACCTTTTAATAGCGTATAAGTTATAGGAAATGGAAGAATACTTTTTAGCAAGGGCAGATCCTTATGAAAAAGTTGTTCTTGTAATTGGGTTGTAAACGTACTAATAATTACTTGCTTTTTATTTCCTATCGAAAAATAAGCAGCCGGCACTAGATAGCCAAGAGACTTTCCTACACCTGTCCCAGCTTCAATAAGCCCATGGCGGTTGTCTGATAAGGCCTGATGAACAACACCCATCATTTCTAATTGCCCATCTCTTCTTTGATAAAAAGGAAAAGTGTCCCTCATTCTTTGCTCAATTTTTTCAACATCAAAAGAAACAGAACAATCTCTTCTTTGATCAACTATCAGATTACTAGGCAATCTTTTAAGTGTTAATCCTCGATATACCTCCCAATTTTCCGGTATATATTCTATTTTCGATTGTTTTTCTTGAATAAGAGCCTGTAAATAAATATCTAAATCGCTTTTGAGCGATGAACTTAAGAATTCTAATTGCTTCGTCGTTACTTGAGGCAGCACGTTCAGCTTCTCCAACAGTATTAGCAATAGCTCGGCTGTAACATAAGCATCACTATCAGCCTGATGTGGTCTGCTATGAACAAGCCCTTCTTGTGCAGCAAGATCAGTTAATTTATAGCTATCTGCTGTTGGGTATAAAATTCTTGCTAATTCTACTGTGTCAAGAATCGGTCCATAAAACTGCTTAAATCCAGCCTGCTCTAGCTCTTCATTTAAAAAGGATAAATCAAATAATACATTATGGGCTACAAAATAAGCATCCTCTAATAAAGAAACAATTTTATCTGCAATTTCGTCAAAAATTGGTGCTGATTCCACCATTTCATCGGTTATTCCAGTTAATTCTTCTATAAACGGTGAAATTGGTTGAAGAGGATTAAGTAAGGATGAATATTCCTCTACTATTTTCCCGTTTTCAATGATAACTGCCGCAAATTGTATAATTCGATCCCCTTTTCTCGGAGAATTACCGTTTGTCTCCAAATCAACTACTACAAATTTGTTACTCATTACGTCCACCTCAAACTTTCAGTCATTCAAACGGTATCATAAAAATGAAAAAAGGGAAAGATGTTAGTTCTCAATTAGTGGTATTCTTTTTATTGTTCCACCTCGTAAAGTATGTAGTCATCCCTTTATTATATAATGGAATCTCTTTTAGATGCATGTAAAAACAAGGCTGTTTCGTAAAATTTGCTGATATTAATAACCCAAGCATGCATATCCTTCGCTTTCTATAGTCCCTATACTTCAACCTCATCAGTATTTTTCTGTGTCCCAGCTATTCTTGCTAGTACTCTCATGAATCAACTGAATTAAGGCTCCAATAATCTTTTAGAAAATAAACAAAAATAATGATAAAATAAAACGTAAAAATTAATTGTAAAACAAGCATTAAAACCCCTATTCATAGTGAATAGGGGTGATCTATATCAGCATTAACTATTTACATCACAGTTTTCTCTGGTTCTTGATGAAGAATGGTTGTAATGCGATTGTGTTCATCCATAATTGCTACTTTAGGTTGATGACAGGGTAGCTCTTCATTTGAAACATAACAATAAGAAATAATGATCACAATATCCCCTACTTGTACAAGTCTTGCTGCTGCACCATTTAGACAAATAGTGCCAGACCCTCTCTCCCCTGGGATTATATAAGTTTCTAATCTTGCCCCATTATTATTATTAACAATTTGAACTTTTTCATTCGCTACCATCCCAACAGCATCTAATATATCTTCATCTATTGTAATGCTGCCAACATAATTTAGGTTTGCTTCCGTTACTGTTGCTCGATGGATTTTTCCGTTCATCATTACTCGAAACATAGGGTTAACCCTCCATAATATAAAGTGAAACTTTTATCTGCGGGGTTTTCTTTCCTCCCCCACTGATGGTTAATTGAACCATTCGGACCTACGCACAATTGATCTCCCACCTAACTTCCTCAAATACTTATAAGCAAGAAGTGAAATTGAGAGTGGGATAAATATGCGAATCTAGTTATATTATAATTTAAAGATTATATTATCAATTAATCTTGCCTTACTGAATTGAACTGCAATCGCAATAATAATCTCTCCCGTTAACGGCTTTACATTCTCCAATTGGGGATAGGTAAGTATCTCAAAATAGTCCACTTTTCCACTTGATTCCCTTTCAATCAACTCTATTACGCGCTTCTGCAATATTTCCAGATTATCTGTCCCTTTTATTAATTCAGCCCTAGCAATACTTAGGGATTTATAGAGAATACCAGCTTCTTGTCTTTCTGTTGGAGTGAGGCGAATATTTCTAGAACTCTTCGCTAAACCATCTTCTTCCCTTACTGTGTTCACTGCAACCAGATTAATAGGAAAATGAAAGTTTTCGATTAATCCATCAACTACTGCAACTTGTTGAGCATCTTTCTTTCCAAAATAAACATTAGTTGGCTGTACTAAATGAAACAGCTTCGTTAGAACGGTTGCCACCCCATCAAAATGCCCAGGTCTTGAACGTCCACACAAGCAATTTGTACGTCGCTCCACTTTTACGGTAACAGACATTGGTTCTGGATACATTTCTTCTACAGAAGGATGGAATAAATAATCTACCCCTTCTTCGATTGCGACCTGTTTATCATGTTCAAAGTCTCTTGGATAGGATTCCAAATCTTCATTAGGACCAAATTGGAGGGGGTTAACAAATACGCTCATTATAACAACATCATTTTGCTCTCTCGCCGCTTTTAGCAAAGCTCGATGCCCTTCATGAAGGTAGCCCATCGTTGGAACAAACCCAATTGTTACTTGATCTTTTTTTAACTGCGTTGACATCTCCTGCATTTGCTGTGGGTTAGAAATTATGTTCATTGTCTTTTTCCTCCATATAAGCTTTTTACTTCATCTGCTTTCATCTGAAAACTATGCTTAATTTCAGGAAATGTTCCAAGTTTTACTTCAGATATATATTGATCCAATGCTAGAGAAATTGCATCGTTTACGTTCGTATATTGCTTTACAAATTTTGCTACACGATCAACACCATAAGTAATAAGATCGTGATAAACAAGTACTTGGCCATCCGTGCCACTTCCTGCACCAATACCAATTGTTGGTATATCTAGTCGATCACTTACTTCTTTCGCAACTTGCATTGGAACACACTCTAGCACTACCGCAAAAGCTCCTGCTTCTTGGCATTTCAGTGCGTTTTGAACAAGAAGCTTAGCTTCTTCAGAGCTTTTCCCTTGTACTTTATACCCACCTAAAACACCAACAGACTGAGGTGTTAAGCCTAAGTGAGCCATAACTGGGATACCAGCATTTGTTAAACTATTTATTTGATCGATGACATCATCAGCACCCTCAATTTTCACAGCATTTGCTCCTGTTTCTTGAATTAAGCGAGTAGCATTGATTAGTGTATCACGGTTTGATAAGTGGTAGCTCATAAATGGCATATCAATAACAATAAATGTATCCTTAGCCCCTCGTTTAACTGCTTTCCCATGATGTATCATATCATCCATTGTTACTGGCACTGTCGATTCATATCCGAGAACGACCATTCCCAAGGAATCCCCCACCAATATTAAATCGGTTCCTGCTTGTTCAACTAATTTAGCAGAAGGATAATCATATGCCGTAATCATTGTAATCTTTTTTGCATCTTGTTTCATTTTGATAAACTCTGTTGTAGTTTTCACTCATTTTCCTCCTTTAATAGGAAGAGGGAATGGCTTAAAACGAAAAAAAACCTTCTACAAAGAATAGAAGGATTGTCTTTATGTTTCGATTTTCATCCCTCTGTCCTTGTCCAAATGTGGATCTAGGCAGATTTAATTATGGTAATTGCACATTAAAATCAATTGGTGCAGTTCATTAAGATACTGCCCGACAAAAGAATTATAACAAACCTGCTAAGGGATGACTATGGGCAATTTACGTTTCCATTAAAATATCCGCTGAATAAATGAAATGGACAACTCCCTGTTCATCTTCAAGAAGTAGTACGCCATCGTCTGTAATTCCTTTAGCCAGCCCAAAGATACTTCCATTTAACGTATTCGCCCTAACTTTTTGCCCTAAACTAATGGAATAGCTTTCCCATAATAGTTTTATCGGATAAAAGCCTTTTTGTAAATAAAGAAGATATAGTTTTTCTATATGCTTCATAATCCCTTGAATGATTATTGCTCGATCCCAGCTTGTCTTTGTTTCAAGGTAAATAGAAGTAGCACTAGACTGTAGCTCTTCTGCAAAATCTTCAAGCTGCTGATTCACATTAATCCCGATTCCAATGATTAACGAATGAACCCTGTCACTATCAGCCTGCATTTCTGTTAGAATGCCTGTCAGTTTTTTACCATTCACCAATAAATCATTCGGCCATTTGATATCAGCCTGTACTCCAGTAACTTCCTGTATTCCCTGAACAACCGCAACTGCAATAAGCAATGTTAGCTGCGGTGTTTTCATAATCGGAATAACTGGCTTTAAAATAAGGCTCATCCATATTCCTTTATATTTAGGAGATTGCCATTTTCTTTCTAATCGACCTCTGCCGCCAAGCTGCTCTTCTGCTACAACTAACGTGCCTTCTGCCGCCCCTTCCAAGGCAAGCTTTTGGGCAATATTCTGGGTAGAATCCACTGTTTCTTCAAAATGAACATTTCTGCCAATATAGGAGGTATTTAAACCAAACAAAATATTATCAGGAACGATTTTCTCTGGTGAACTAATAATTCTATAACCCTTTTTACGGACTGCTTCTAGGATAAAGCCATCTTGTCTTAGCGCTTCAATATGCTTCCAAATTGCTGTACGGGAACATCCTAAAAGGTCAGCAAGCGCTTCACCAGATACATACTGATTCGGGTTATTGGTAAAAGCCGCAATTAGTCCTTTTCTTATATCTGATGACATTCTCTTAGCCACTCCTTTATTAATTGCTTATCATTGGGAATTTTCCGTTCCACTACTTTTGTTTCAACAAGCAAAAGCATTTCTTTTATCCATGGCCCTGCTTGTTTATTCGTCCATAATAAAAGGTCGTTTCCGCTAATAGCAAGCTCATCCTTCGTTGTAATTGGTAGCTTTATATATTGTTCCTCTAGTATAGAGATATTTGGCTTGATTTCATGATTCCATAGAAGTTGATATATTTTCTCCGCGCTGACTGCAATAGATAATGTAGCAAAATAAAGCGATTGATTAGACCAGGAGGCCATTTTTTCTCTTTTTAAAATCCAATAGATTATTTTTTGGATATGCCGCATTTGCTTAACTGGCAGCTTCCAAGCCCGTAAAAATGACTCTATTCGCTGTTTCTCTTTTATTCCAATGGATAGTAGTAAAACAACCCATTTTTCTGTCAAATCGAGCTGAAACAGGGCTGTTTTCGCAAACTTAGTGATTCCTTCTTTGCCAGATGCAAGCATCGGTAAAAAATTATACATTTTTGTTTGAAGCAATATAGCTAAAGCATCCGAACACCATTGCCCTTGTAAAAGCTTTTCAAATTCAGTGGTAATTCTCTCAACAGCTATCTTAGAAAGGAGATGTTTATTGTTGATGATGCCTTTTAACGTCTCCTCCTCCAACTGAAAGCCTAAGGTACTCACAAATCGAATTCCTCGCATGATTCTTAATGCATCTTCCTGAAACCGTTCATTTGCATTACCAACTGTTTTAATTTCCTTCTTACTTAAAGCATCCTGGCTATAAAAAAAATCAATAATATGACCTTCTTTACTCATCGCCATCGCATTGATTGTAAAATCACGGCGTTTCAAATCCTCTTTTAATTCGCGAACAAAAAACACCTGTTCCGGTCTTCGATAATCAACATAGGTAGATTCTGTTCGGAAGGTCGTTATTTCGTATGTATGATTTTTCCATATCACCATCACTGTTCCGTGAGCAATTCCGACATCAATGGTATGAGAAAATATCGCTTTTATTTCTTCAGGTGTTGCTGAGGTAGCAATGTCTACATCATTAATTTGTTTGTTTAATAGATAATCTCGAACAGCTCCCCCTACAAAATAAGCTTCGAAACCAGCAGCCTCAATTTTTTCAATCACGGGAATAGCATCTTTAAAAGGCTTGATCATTCGTTCCACCAGTTTCTAGAATTGATTTATAAATCTCCACATATTGATCAACAATGATATTCGCACGGAAATAATCTCTTACTCTCGAAATAGAATTTTTCGAGAATTGAGCATGTTTTTTACTATCTGATAAAAGATTTACAGCGTGTTTAGCAATATCTTCTACATCACCTAGTTCACAAATAAAACCAGTCTCATTTGGAACGATTACTTCTGGTATGCCACCGACATTTGTCCCTATAACTGGTACACCACATGCCATCGCCTCTAAAGCTACTAAACCGAAACTTTCTTTTTCCGAAAGAAGCAGCATTAAATCACTTAAAGAATATAGCTCCTCCAGATTTTCTTGTTTTCCAAGAAACAGTACTTTCTCTCTTAATTGGAGTTCATCCACTAATTTCGTTACTTTAGACATTTCAGGACCATCACCAACAAGCAATAGTCTTGATGGAATCTGATCAGATATTTGTTTAAATGATTTTACAACATCCGTTACTCTTTTCACACCTCTAAAATTAGATACGTGTATAACAACCTTTTCATCATTTAATATAGCAAATTCCTTTTTCAAATGGCTTGCGTCAACCTTACGATAAACTCTTTCGTCAATAAAATTATAAACAGGGACGATTTCTTTATTTGGTTCAATTACTTCATATGTTTGGGCTATTAAAGAATTCGAAACAGCCGTTACAAGGTCTGATTTTTCAATCCCGAACCGAATACCCATTGCCAGAGAAGGATCATACCCTAATACTGTTATATCTGTGCCATGTAGAGTTGTCACTATCTTTACATCCCTATTGCTCATTTGTTTTGCTAATATTGCACAAACAGCGTGAGGAATCGCATAGTGAACATGAAGCAAGTCTAATTCTTCTCGATTAATTACTTCTGCCATTTTACTGCTTAGTGCTAAATCATATGGCGGATATTGAAAAACAGCATATTGATTCACTTCTACTTGATGGTAATAAATATTAGGATACATTTTATTTAAACGAAATGGAATGCTTGAGGAAATAAAGTGAATTTCATGTCCTCTCTCCGCCAGCATTTTCCCTAATTCTGTTGCAATAACACCTGAACCACCAACAGTTGGATAGCAGGTAATGCCAATCTTTAGTTTTTTCATATGTCTCCACCTAATAAATCTTGATTTAATAATATTGGCTTGGATTTTATAAAGCCTTCCGCATAAGTTACGCCGACTTCTTTTCCAAAAAGTTTTTCTCTTGCTTCGATTGTGTCAATATAGCCATTTGTCAACGGGGTTTCTACACTGTCTTCACCTTTTACAAATTGACTTTGATAACAATTTAAACTTGCTTCTTTATACTTAATAAAATCACTTGTATCAATTACAAAATCTGGTTTATGAAAACCATTTATCATATAATAATATACATTTTGAACTTTATGTGGGTCTGGGTTATTAGCACGATAATTTCGAATACCTGCTGAAAAAACGGCTTCTTTAACGATTTTTGTACAGTTACCATGATCAGGATGTCGATCTTCCCAATAAGGGGAGAAAACTAGCTTAGGTTTGTAGGAGCGAATTACCTCTACTACCTTTTGAATGGCCTTCTCCTCCACATATAAACCTCTATCAGGAAAATCTAAGGTGATTCTATCGACAATTCCCAACACTTTTCCAGCATTTTCCGCTTCTTGTTTACGTCTTTCAACCGTTCCATTTGAGGAAAGATTACTTTCTGTCAAATCACAAATGACTATTTTTTTTCCTAATGCAGCATATTTAGCTATTGTTGCACCCATGCCAATTTCAACATCATCAGCATGTGCACCAAAAGCAAGTATATCTATATTATTTACCATCGAGTTTTTCTGTAAGTTTTTTTGCCACAGGTTCTGTCTTTCCATGAACTATTTTTCTCCAATCTATATCGCCTTGCTCTAGTCCTCTAATTAATACTTCTCCGGTTCCCATATTTGTTGCGAGAGGAACAGAATAAACATCACATAAGCGGATTAATGCTGTAACATCTGGTTCATGAGGCTGTGCTGTTAACGGATCTCTAAAGAAAAACACCATATCCATATCATTATTGGCAATGTACGAGCCTATTTCTTGATCTCCACCGAGCGGTCCTGAATGAAAACGATGTACATCTAGTCCTGTTGCTTCTTGAATTCTTGCACCTGTAGTTCCTGTAGCATACAAAGTATGCTTAGTAAATATCTTTTGATACGCAACAACAAAAGCTACCATATCATTTTTCTTTTTATCATGAGCAATTAATGCAATGTTCATCCTTATACCACTCCTACTCCATAATATTTTCTAAGCCATATATCAATACATTAACTTTTAATACCTCTTCTACTGCAAATTTAACGCCTGACATAAACGATGTACGATTATAGGAATCATGTCTAATTGTTAAGGATTCTCCGTCTGCTCCGAACATTACTTGTTGATGAGCAATTAAACCTGGTAACCTAGTAGAATGGATTCGCATACCATCAAAGTCAGCTCCTCTTGCTCCTTGTATTGTTTCCTTCTCTTCTGGATGACCTTGCTTTTTACTTTCTCGGACTTCAGCAATAAGTTCTGCTGTTTTAACAGCGGTGCCTGATGGAGCATCTAGCTTTTGGTCATGATGCATTTCCATAATTTCCACATCCGTAAAATATCGTGCTGCCATTTTAGAAAATTTCATCATTAAAACTGCACCCAAAGCAAAGTTTGGAGCAATAATACAGCCACGGTTCATTTCTTCACATAATTCTTCTAACTCTTCCAAGTTTTCTTTTGTAAAACCAGTTGTTCCAACTACCGGTCTAACTCCATAGCTTAAAGCTGTTTTCGCATGATGCATACCAAATTCAGGTGTTGTCAAATCAATGAGTACATCTGGCTTTTCTGTTTTTAAACAAGCTTCGATATCGGTATAAATTGGTACATCATAAGTAGAAAAGCCTTCAAGCTCATTTAAGCTTTTCCCTTCATTTTTATGATCTAAAACTGCGACAAGCTCAAATTGCTCCGTTCTTCCCGTTAAATAAACAGCTTCTTTTCCCATTCTACCTCTTGGTCCAGCTATTACGATTTTTACTTTATTCAATGTATAATCTCCCTACTCTTATGTATTTTCTTCAGTCTTTTCTTGTCCATCTGTCTTTATCTCGTGTATTAAATTTATGCATGACACGATTATGCGCTTCCTCCAAATCAATATTTAGAGAATTCGCTAGACAAGTTAATACAAACAGCATATCACCAATCTCGTCGGTAATTTCCTTTTCCGTTTCTGTTTCTTTTTTGGGCTTCTCTCCATAGTAATGATTCACTTCTCGTGCTAATTCGCCTAACTCTTCGGTAAGACGAGCAAGCATTGCTAACGGACTAAAATAGCCTTCTTTAAATTGCCCAATGTATTCATCTACTTCTCTTTGTATATCTTTTACTGTTTTTTCTTGATTCAATATAGACACCTCTTACGTCAATAAGTAATCTTATCCAATTCCATGTTAGCTAATCTGCGCCATTTTTACAAACATTTTTAACGAAGATACGATTAGATTTAACAAGTATCAAACTTTTACTCGTTTCTAACAATTGTTTATTCCCGATTTTTCCTCCTCCATTGCCCATCTGAATGTGATTCGGTATAATGGATACGCTAATAGCAATGTAATCTGTACATAGAGAAAGTAGGCTGAGTTCATGTTTAAAGGTATTAAAATTAAAAATGTCTTATTTATTCTATTAGGGTCTGCCATTTTTTCCTTTGGAATTGTTCATTTTAATATGCAAAATAATTTGGCTGAAGGTGGTTTCACAGGTATTACCCTTCTATTATATGCATTATGGAATTGGGATCCTTCCATTACAAATCTACTGCTTAATATTCCCTTATTTCTGATTGGATGGAAGCTCTTGGGGAAGAATGTATTTATTTATACTATCATCGGAACCGTAGCGGTATCCATTTTCTTGTGGTTTTTCCAGCTTCCAAGGATTCAATTAGAGATACCTCTAACAGAGGATTTAACATTAGCTGCATTATTTGCTGGTACATTTATCGGTGTAGGATTAGGAATCATTTTCCGTTATGGTGGTACAACAGGTGGCGTAGATATTATTGCTAGATTAGGCTTTAAATATTATGGCTGGAGCATGGGAAAGACCATGTTCGTTTTTGACTTTTGTGTCATCGCCCTGTCCCTTTTGACCTACTTATCATACAGGGAAGCAATGTATACATTAGTAGCTGTTTTTGTCGGGACTAGAGTTATCGACTTTCTTCAAGAAGGGGCATATGCTGCAAGAGGAGCAATGATTATTTCTGACTTAAATACAGAGATTGCCAATAAAATTATGAGTGAAATGGATCGTGGTGTGACCGTATTAAAAGGTCATGGTTCATTCACAAAACAAGATCGAGAAGTACTTTATTGTGTTGTAGCGAAAACAGAAATTGTTCGCTTAAAAAGTATCATCACAAGCATTGATCCACATGCCTTTGTTTCAGTTAGTGTCGTTCATGACGTAATGGGAGAAGGCTTTACTTTGGATGAGTATAAACAGCCAATCGAGAAGTAACAATTAAAAAAATGTATTTCTTTTAGCATTTCTTTTTTCAAAGATATCTGCAAAAGGAAATACATTTTTTTTATAGAGCTCATTTGTTCACAACACAAATCACACTTATATCCGCTTCCATTCAACTAAAATTGCTTGCTTATTTTAAAGTTGAATGAATTTCACTTACACGTTTATCACTCGGCAGTAAATAAGTTAATATTCCAAGTAGAGGCAGCATACTACAGATAATCATAATTGCCTGTAAACTAAACGCGTCTCCTATCACTCCAAAGATTACTCCACCTAGAGCCCCCATTCCAAACGCTAGCCCTACAATTAAACCTGATACAAGACCAATCATACCTGGAAGCAGCTCTTGTGCATAAACAACTGTCACACTAAAGCTAGACTGCAAGATAAATCCGATAATAAACAACAAAGGTCCAATAAGCCAAAATGGCATATGAGGTAAAAGTAATGCAAATGGTGCAGAACCAACTAATGAGAATAGAAGAATTGTTCTTTTGCCAAAACGATCAGCCAACGGCCCTCCAAGAAAAGTTCCAATTACACCTGCAAGTAAAAATACAAAAACAAAGATTTGCGCATTTTCAATACTTAGACCAAATTTTTCGATTAAATAAAAATGGAGAAAGTTACTGATTCCTGCTCCATACCAAGACCGAGCAAACACAAGAAAAATTAGTAAGCATATAGCAACAATAATTTCTTTATTCACAACAAATTCACGCTTAGCCTGCTGTTTCTTTTGTGGATTTCTACTATACAATTCTCTTTTATACCAATTTGAAACTTGGAATAACACAATCATGCCTAGAGTCGCTAAAAGCGTAAACCAAATAGTTCCGAATTGTCCTGTGCGTACAAAGATAAGGGCTGTAAAAACTGGTGCTAAAGACTGACCAGCATTTCCTCCTACTTGATAAATGGATTGAGCTAGACCTCTTTTGGAGCCAGCCGCCATATAGGAAACTCGTGAACCTTCTGGGTGAAAAATGGCTGAACCAAACCCAATAAATAATACCGACAATAAGACAAGATAAAAATTAGGAGCAAGGGAAAGCCCGAGCATCCCGATTAAGCTTGAAAGCATCGCAATTGGTAATAGATACGGTGCAGGCTTTTTATCCGCAAGAACGCCAAATACTGGCTGCAAAATAGATGAAGTAATATTCAATGTAAAGGCAATCCAGCCAATTTGCGTATAATTTAACTCCATGGACTTTTGGATAACCGGAAATAAAGCAGGTACAACAGATTGCATACAATCATTTAAAAAATGCCCCAAGCTTATCGCAAATAAAATCCGATAAACGGTCAACTCCTGTTGTTTTTTTCCTTGTGCGTATTCAGCAGTTTGCAAATAACCCCTTCTTTCTATATGTTATTCGTTTATCCCACTCTTAAACTCCGGTGAGACTCTCACCTCTTGTTTATGAGGATTCGAGGAAGAGAGGTGGGAGATCAACTGTCCGAAAAGGTCCGAATGGTTCAACTAATCATCAGATTCAGATAGGATGAAGGAACCTCCCCATTGATAGGAGGTTTCACTATATGTAAATCGCATTGTTTATTATACACCTTAGTTTCTTTCGATTCTATCTTTTTAGAAAAATCAAAATATAAATTAATCAAATAAAAAAACGACGCAAAAGGATAATCCCCTTTCACCTCGTTCTATTATTTCTATTCGTCTCTTGACATACCTGTATAGATTAAAACTAAACGAACCAATTCGAGAACCGCTACTGCTGCGGCAGCCACATAGGTAAGTGCTGCTGCATCCAATACTTTCTTTGTTTCTCTCTCTTCGTCGTTTCTAATAATCCCTAATGAAACTACCTGATCCATTGCACGGTTAGATGCATTAAACTCAACTGGAAGTGTCACAAATTGGAACAATACACCGGCAGCCATTAAGATAATTCCTAGCAATAACATCCCTTCTATTCTTGCAAAAATACCAATCATGATAAAAATCCATGATGCATTACTTCCAAAACTAGCAACTGGTACTAAAGCTGAACGAAAACGTAAGAAAGAGTATTCCTGTTGATCTTGAATAGCATGACCGACTTCATGTGCGGCAATAGCTGCTGCAGCAACTGAGTGCCCGTGATAGTTATCAGTGGATAAACGTACAACTTTAGAGCGAGGATCATAATGGTCAGACAAGACTCCTCTTGTTTCTTCTACAGATACATCATATAGCCCATTGGAATCCAATATTCTTCTCGCTACCTCTCTACCGGACATCTGTGAGGAAGAAGCTACTTTTGAATATTTTTTATATGCGCTTTTCACCTTCATTTGTGCCCAAATAGGTATGAGAATAATTAGTATAAAATATGCAAAAAACATGTTTTTCCCCCTATTTCATCTTGTAGTATAATATTATTGTAAGCAGGAAAAACATCAAAGTCAAATATTATCCCTTTTTTGTTTTGCTTGTCTTTTTTCCGATTTATCCCCAAGATATTTCCGCCATCCTACGTACGATAAGGTAAGTATAATGATGCTTCCTGTAGAAATAATCACCCACCATAAAGAAGGATCCGCCTCATCTTCATACAACTGATTAAAAACATCCTGTAGCTCAGCTTCTAATTGGCTTACTTCTTCTTGATCCCCTTTTTGATTAAATACTTGTAAACGGTAGGTATTCATAAACTCAACAAGAGAATTCAATTCTTGAAATTGAGTAGTTGAAACATCTAGCTTAAGACTAGGATAAATAATTTGATATAACGATAAAAAGGAATCTAGCTTCTCATTAAATCTCTCTTTATCTTCAGAAATGATTGCATCTTTTATATCTCGATACGTTGTCATGACAGGCTCTTCCATCTGTGTCCATAAAGGCTGCTCGCCTGATGAAACTGCATCAACCGCTAAACGAAATTTCGTTACAGAATTTATCCGTTCATCAATATTTATCGATGGATTTGTTATAGCTTCTACCGCTTCATCATGTGTACCAGTTAAGATTCTCCGTTCATCGAGTGTAAAAGGACTTCCATTTACCGTTACAGAACTAAATTGATTCGAAAAATAATCAAGAATTTTTTTAGCATCCTCATATCTTTCTGATCGTACAAGCTGCAGTACTTCATCTGAAAGTGTATCTAGTTCATCTAATTCCTTAGCAGGCGTTTTTTGGTCTGCATATACAGAAAAAGAGATAGGCAAAAGTAAAATCAATATCATCAACAACATAACCAATTTAGCCTTCATTCTTGTCCCTCCTCTATCTACTATTAAAAATGTATGATGAGTTGGACAAGGTTAGACTAAAAAAATAATTCTATTGAATTTTCCATTGTAATTGCTCGCTTTTTTTATATGCATAAACACCTATTAATAGACTTAGGATACTTAGCCAAAAAGTAAAGTAGCCGATATTTGCCATATATTGATCCAATACACTATATTTAGGCATCATTTTAAACACATAGTCAATAACGTCATTATGTAAAGTCCAAATTGCTACAAGTAGGATATGAATCCATTTAAAACGATAAAAAGGAATATATAACAATCCTTGAATCGCCATAGCCCCATGTGAAAAAATGAGCATCCATGAGTCTATCCCAATTTCTCCTGTTTCAAAATAAACAAGAATGTTCATTACTACTGCCCATATTCCGTACTTAAATAAAGTTACTAGAGCTAAAGCTTCCATAAGCGGCCAATTCTTTTTCCATAAGAAAGCAATTAATACGAACACAAAAAAGAGACTCGCTGTTGGACTATCAGGTACGAAGAGCAAAAATTTTGTCGGTGTCTCTGCTAGCTGAAACCTGTACCAATAATAGCCATAAGCAGTTCCAAATATGTTAATAATGAGTAAAAGTCCTAAAAATGAACGATTGCTTAGTATCATATAAATACTTCTCACACTTTTTCCCCTTTTCAATAACTTATCCTCCTATTTTATCACAGTTTATGAGACATAGGAAAATCTCATACGAAATTAAAGCTTTCATTAAAATAAATCCCGTAAAGTTTGCTTTACGGGACTACAGTTACCTTATTTATTTTGAAAGAATTTTAATTGATTCGTTAAGGTGTTAAACATATCTTTATCTCCATTATCTAATGCTTCATCAATTAACTGGAGAAGTTTTTCTTTCTGAAACTTCTCTATACTACTTACCAAAAATTGTTCCGCAATCATTTTGTCTTTTTCGGTGATTTGTAGCTTTTTCGTCATAAACGGATTTTCTACTAGTACAGCTGCGTATTGATGAACCTGATTAGATGCGTAAAAGTTCAGCTGAATGTATATGTCTTCATCTCTATTTAGTCGAATATCATGAAAAGACTTTTCTGCATCTGTAGTCATTACATTTTCTTTATAAAATCTAAATGGTACTTCATCTACACAATGCGTGGACATAATTAGTCCTCTTGGACATTTTTCTGCATTTTCAACAAAATGGACTTTTTCCATCAATTGATCATGACTCATTAAATAATTTAAAATCCAAACACATTCCCGTCTCTTCAATTGATAGTGATTCAAAAACCAACGAATGAAGTCTTTTTTTTCATTGACAGATACAGGGGTTTTCATTTTGTAATTCCCTCCTCTGCTTGCAACAAATTTTTATTATCCAACCTGTTTTACCTGCATCGCTCCTAAGGAAATGACAACTCTTATAGTGGGTCAACAAGCTTTTTGTTTGACCCGCTTCCATAAAACCTTTGAGTTCGCTAAAGGAAAACCTTTTACGAAAATCACCTTGCGAAAAAAATTTAAAGCTTTTTCAGTTAAATAATTATTCGTTATCTGTGAGGCGTTGCAAGATTTCAATATACTCTTCATTACTTGGGTCTGTTTGTAATAGCATATTAAAAATTTCGGCAGCATCCCTTCTTTTTCCTTCTTCTAAAAGAAAATATCCATAATCATACAGAAAATCTGGAAGTTCTTTAAAGAAAGTATATGCTAATTGATATTTGTTTAATGCCTCTGAATATTTTTCTATTCCATGAAATGCTTTGGCCGCATCCCAATGAAATTGAGGCTCTTCCATTTCTTGCTTATCCATCATCTCAATCAATTCTATAACATCTTCAAATCGATCTTGAGTTAAGAATAATTTATTTAATAAAAGAACTGCATCTATAAACTCAGGGTCCATTGCAAGCGCTTCTCTAAAATGCTCCTCGGCTTTTTGTTCGTCTCCACGTTTTAAAGCTAATTTGCCACCATATAAATATAAATCTTTATTAAACTCATCTTGCTTTAATCCTTCTACAACTGTTTTATACGCATCATCAAGCATTTCTTCATGCTCATACGCTCTGGCCAAATACAGATAAAGGGAATGATAGGAAGAATCCAAGGCTTTTACCTCTTCAAATCGATTTATGGCAATCGTATACAAACCCGCCTGCGATGCAGTTAAAGCTAGATTAAAGAGGGTATTTATCTCTATTTTTTCTTCTAAAGCTTTTTCATAATAAGGAATAGCATCCTCAAAGGCTCCGCCCGCACTTAAATTATCCGCAATCCTTCCGTTGATATTTACTCCTGCAATATTTTCCTGCATTGGTAATACCTTTTGATAGGATTTTATCGCATCTGCAATTTTACCTTGTTCTGAATATAATTCACCTAAGGCAAAATCAATAATCACTTCATCTGGTAGAATTTCTTTGGCTTCCTTCAATTTCTGTTCACTAACCTCATACAACCCATCCATTTGATATAAGTCAGCAAGCAATAGTAACGCTTGAGGAAAAGAAGGATCATTCGGGTTGATTTGTTCTAAATAAGAAATCGCTATTTCCTCATTCCCCAATTCCATTTCCACTTCTGCAACTAGAACGAGTAATTCTCCTTCTTCCGGATATGCTTCTAGTAATACTAAAAATAGATTTTTTGCTTCTTCCAAAAAACCTAACTGAAATAGCTCTTCCCCTAGCAAAAATCTTTCTTCATTATTGCCCGATTTTAACAAATCTTGATAATATTTCAACGCTTTCTCTTGTTGTCCATCTTCTAATAAAGATATAATTTCATTAACTCTTTCCATAAGATAATCCTCTCTAATCTCCTTCTATATCGTTAGGAAGGAAGGTACTTTTACTTCAAGTAATTCACCATAGCCGGGACGGTAATACACCTTTGACCCTGCTCGAATACATTTTCCTTTGTGTATAGTCATTTGTATTCTATCATAATGATAAAGAAACAAATCGTTTTCTTCAATATTTATGATTGATTCATCGAAAGCAAATAAATTATACGTTACTTCTCCACCCTGGTACACATTTCCTTTAAATGGATAGATTCCCATTTTGACTAAATCAGGATAGGCGATAGGCATTCCTTCTTTTATTTCACGAGGAATAGATGGTATTTTAACATCTCTCATTAAACTTGACCATATATTTTGTGCCCTTTTCTTTTCTTGTTCAACATTTGATAAAAATATTGGTACTAATGGTGCATTATATGGGAATAAAGCCTCTTTAATCCAGCCCCAGGGAATTTGATATAAGGCTTCAATATCTTCAATTTCAATAAATAAAACAGGAACTTTTTCTCTTTTGCACGTTCGAACAAAACTAGGAGATAATAATTTCAAAGGAATTTTTACAGCTGCGACATAATCTATTGCGCAATTTAGTAATTGACTGTTAATTTTCTTTAATTGTATCGCTAATTCTTTTTCTCTCCTTACTTCTAAATAAAAGAGAAAGGTAGTACATCCTTTTTTTATCAAGTTCTCTTCTATATGCCTTCTTTGTTGTATATTAGAGGTCATTTGCTTCACTTCGTTATCCAGCATTACAGTGGTGGGAGTCATTATATATGGAGAGCCATCCATTCGCATATATTGATAGGAGTGGAATTTATCTTTAAGTAAATCCATTCGATTATCCTCCATTAGTATAGATGTCTTTTTCAGTCTTTGCCTCTTTAATAAATGTATATTTTCAATGATATATCGCATCCTAAATCACCACCTATTCTTTTAAGACAGGCTATGAATTAAATTTAGCAAATATTCCTTTCATCCATATTTTTAATGATTTTCCTATACCAGAAAAAAATCGTCGGTATGAGTAAAATGTTTGTGGGGGAATAAATATCCTTTTTGTATAGTTGGGGGACGAGTCCCCCAACTATACAAAAAGGCCACCAAGCGAGAGCGCGGTAGCTGGAAAAAATTAAGCATTAAAAAAGAGAGCTTCCTTTTGTAAAGTAGAGTTTGCCTAAAACACTACGAAAAGGAGAGGCTCTCATGAATGAATGTAACATAAAATTACCATCATTAAAAGAATTGGAAAAAACTTTATTTCGAACGCTACAAAATACGTTTCAAGAAATCCTTGTTCAAACATTAGAAAATTGGGATCTAGAGATTGCCCAGCAACGAGATAAAAGAAGATTTGCTTTACGAGATAAACGACATATACGATTAGAGACAGCTTTTGGAGCAGTGGAGCTGAAGCGTAATTATTATTTCGATCGTGTGACCAAAAAATATATTTGTCTATTAGATCACTATTTACAGTTTCAGGGGAATAAGGGATTTAGTCCGCTACTAGAAGAATGGGGGTTAGAACTAGCGACGAATGGCTCCTCCTATCGAAAGGCGGTGGAAACGTTCGAACAATTTTTAGGCTATTCGGCGATGAGCCACGAAGCATTACGGCAACATCTTCTTCAAACAAGCGTACTTCCCGCTAAGGAAAAACGCCCTTTTCAAAAGGTATTATTTGTAGAAGTAGATGGATTATATGTGAAGAGTCAAGAAAAGAAAAAGCGTGGATGGGAGTTGAAATTCGCCGCTGTACACGAGGGATGGAAAGAAAACGGAAAGCGAGTCAGGCTCCGAAATAAAAGGCATTTTCTTTATGAAGGAAAAGAACCCTTTTGGGAAGCCTTTGAAACGTTCTTACAGAATAATTATGCGTATGATCCTACCCAAACCTTGCTTATTATTAATGGCGATGGAGCAGGCTGGATAACGGCATGTCGGGAGTATTTTCGGGAACGCGCCTTTTTCACCATGGACCGTTTTCATGTCGCTCGTTCGATGAAGCAACTAATGAAGAGCCATCCTCGATACCGCTACATGAAAAGAGCGTTAAAAAACTACCAGGTAGAAACATTACTTCTAGAGTTGAATAGCGCAGTAGGAACAATGGATACACCAGAAGAAGAAGAAAAACTAGAGCATTTAACGCATCATCAGGAAACCATAAAAGATTACCGTAGTTGGTTACAGGAGAAAGGCGTGGACACGACAGCGTATCGTCCAATGGGAAGTGCAGAGGCGATGATGAATCAATTAGCCAAACGATTAAAGAATGGAAGAGCATGGAGCAAAAAAGGGGTCATGAGCATGGCGCGCTTGTGGATTGGATTGAAGGATGACCTATCCATCCAAACGATATATGGGAAATGGGAAAAAGCCACGGAAAAATCAAAGAAAGAGCATCGAGCGAAAAGAAAAATACCCACAAAATTAGTAACAGAAACCGTGCGTCAGAACATGCCATACTTAAATCAAGCGATTGGAAAACCCGTTCACTTTGCCTTACAGGGATTAAAAGGTTTTTAAAAAAGAAAAAAAACGAAATTTTGATGAAAGAAAACATTTAGAAAACGGATACAAAATTAGAAGTTTTACTTTATAAAAAGGGAGCTATAAAAAACTCCCACAAAAACTTGACTCAATCAAATCGTCGACAAACATAGCATGTTCATCGACGACCAATTATTATTTAGTCAATACATTAAGATGTTCGAAGAAAGCTGGATAGGACACCGCAATAGCATTCGCGTTTTCGAGAATAATTTCTCCTTCACAAATCTGTGAAGCAATTGCAAGCATCATTCCGATGCGATGATCTCCATGAGAATCCACTTTCGCTCCAGTAAGCTTCGTTCCTCCCGTGATAATCATTCCGTCATCAGTTCCTTGAATATCTGCACCTAATTTCTTTAGCTCCGTTACTACTGTATCAATTCTATTAGTTTCCTTTACCTTCAATTCATGAGCATCTTTTATGACCGTAACTCCCTCTGCCTGTGTTGCTAACAATGCAATGATTGGGATTTCATCAATTAATTTTGGGATTATCTCCCCTTCGATAATTGTCCCCTTAAGCTTACTTGACATCACATTAATTGTGCCAGTCGGTTCAAAAGCATCAGTAGCATCTTTTTGTATATCCATACTTGCTCCCATGTTTTGCAAAACATCTATTATTCCCGTTCTTGTAGGATTAAGTCCAACATTTTTTAAAGTAATGCTACTGTTAGGAACAACACAACCAGCAACAAGGAAAAATGCTGCAGATGATATATCCCCTGGAACATGTATTTCTGTTCCGAGAAGCTTCTGGCCACCTTCCACTTGAATTTCATTATCTTGTCTACTAATTTTCCCTCCGAATCGCTGAATCATTCTTTCTGTGTGGTCCCTAGTAGGTACTGGCTCAATAACCCTTGTGATTCCATCTGCATTAAGACCTGCAAATAAAATGGCAGATTTAACTTGCGCACTTGCTACAGGCAATCGATAGGAAATACTTTGTAAATTCCCACCACGAACGGATAAAGGAGTATATTTCCCCTCTTCTCTGCCGTCAATTTTCGCACCCATTTCCCTTAAAGGAGTAACCACTCTCGTCATTGGTCGCTTGCCTATCGAAGAATCGCCAATTAACGTGCTGTGAAAATGCATACCTGATAATATTCCCGTTAATAAGCGAATTGTTGTGCCCGAATTCCCAACATCCAAAATGTCTTTTGGTTCTTGTAATTCACTCATTCCTTTTCCATGGATAACGACCTTTTCCGTATCTTGCTCTATTAATACCCCTAATTTTCGAAAACAAGAGATTGTGCTTAAACAATCATCTCCTAATAGAAAATTTGTTACTGTTGTCTTTCCATTTGCGATTGATCCAAACATTATCGAGCGATGAGAAATCGATTTATCACCAGGTACTGCAATTTCTCCTTTTAGCCCATGCCTATTACTTTTTAATGTTATTAATTCCATACATTCACCTTCGTTCTATCCAATCGTAGTATCATAATTAGAATAAGAGGCAATGCATTTCTGTGCTCTTATTCTATCTTCCTCCGTTTGAAAGCTAATCGTTAGTATTCCAAAAATCTCTTCCCGCGTTTCCATAATTCGAATATTCGTTATACTTATTTTTTCTTTTGCTAAATAGCCAGTAATTTCGGAAATTACCCCTGGATAGTCAGGCACATCTACATATAAATCATAAAAAGCTGGTATTGCACCTTTTTGGTCTTGAGGCAAACCGTCTCTTACATTTTTCGCTCGCGAAAAATAGTCATATAACTCCTCTGCTCGTTCATGTTCAATCAGTGAAAGGACTTTATCCATTTCTTGTTTCCAGTCATTCATTAACTGAATTAATACGTTTTTATTATGTATTAAAATGTCCCGCCACATGGAGGGACTGCTTGATGCAATCCTAGTGATATCTCGGAATCCACCAGCAGCTAACCTTGTAACAAGCTTATGTCTTTCACTAATGTGATCAGCCTGATGCACTAGCGATGCAGCTACTATATGTGGCATATGACTAATGGCACCTGCCAATAAATCATGCTCCTCTGGAGAAATAATTAGGAACTTTGCATTTGTTCCTTGGAGCCATTTAAGTAACCCTTGGACCATTTGTTCCTTAATTCTTTCGTGAGGAGTTAGCAAATAAAAAGCATTTTCAAATAGAATAACTTTGGAAGCAGAGACACCACTTTTATGCGATCCAGCCATCGGATGTCCCCCAATAAAAGTAATACCTTTGTCTAGAAGCACTTGCGATTTATTTGTAATCACAGATTTTGTGCTCCCAACATCCGTAATTAATACATTTTGTTTTAGCTCTAATGTAGAAAGCAAATCGATGATTATTTCTGTTTCTTTTACAGGTGTAGAAATAACAATAAGATCAGCCGATTGTGCTCCTACCTCAATCGTTGGTGCTATTTCATCAATAACCCCTAGCATTTTAGCTAATTTTAAATTATCCTGGGAAATATCATATCCAGAAATGATACTTTCTGGATGTTCTTTTTTTATACATAAAGCCAACGATCCACCTATAAGTCCTAAACCTATTATGAAGACGCGACCATTCATCCTATCACCGCCTTCTATTCGCATCATTATTTCGCTACTTTCTTTTCAGCAAGAAACTCCGTCATTACTTGAATCAATCCTTCATTCTCTTCTTTCGAACCAATTGTTATACGAACTGAGGTAGGGAAATTCAAAGGAACTCCTGAACGAACGATATATCCTTTACTCATTAAATATTGGAATACTTCATTTCCATCTATTTTAAAATCAACTAAGAGAAAATTCGTTTGTGATGGGTAGTATGATAAATTATTTTCTTCACAAAAACGGTATAATTGCTCTAATCCTTCTCTATTTTTCCGTCTACAAGTTTCAACAAACTCCTGATCCTTTAATGCCTCTTCTGTCGCAATTTGCCCTAATGTATTAACGTTAAAAGGTTCTCTAATTGGATCTAAAGTGTTTAATAGAGAAGCATTTGCAACTCCATATCCAACACGGAAGCTTGCAAGACCATATATTTTTGAAAATGTTCGTAATACAATAAGATTGCTAAATATTCTTGTCAGAGAAATAGAATCATAATAATCGTCAGCAACTACATATTCGTAATACGCTTCATCCAATACCACTAAGACATCTTCTGGAACCTTTTCTAAGAAAGAAACTAATTCTTTTTCAGGAATATACGTACCTGTTGGATTATTAGGACTGCATAACCACACTACACTTGTATTTTCATCAATTTCTGCAAGCATCGCAGGTAAATCATGCTCTGCTTTTTCTGTTAGCGACACTTCTCTAACCTCTGCACCATCCACAATTGCATTATGCTTATACTGTCCGAATGTATGGCTAGCCATTACAGTATTCAACCCTGGTCTTAACAGGGCTCTTGAAATCATTAATATAATTTCATCAGATCCATTACCAAGCACTAACTCTTCTGGTGTTACTTTTAGAAAATCAGCAAGCGCATAGCGTAAGTTTGTAGCATATCCATCTGGATATAAAGCATAAGAGCCATCTATTTTTTTCAATGCCTCTAACACTTTCGGAGAGCTTCCAAACGGGTTTTCGTTGGAGGCAAGTTTTACAATTTGGTCTAAATTAAATTGTTTTTTTACTTCTTCAATCGTTCTACCTGGTTGATAAGCTTTTAAACTTAAAAGCTGCTGTTTCCACTTCATTATTTTTCACTCCAAAAATTATTTATTGTTTCGTTAAATCTGGTCTTAATTGAATTGCCTTCTCTAAATAAATATGTTGAATCTCGTCCTGACAAAGTTCCGTATTCCAATGCATCATAATTCGAATACACTTTTCTAACGAATTGGGAACAGCAATTTCCTTCATACACATTACTGGAACGTATGTCCAATCTCCTTGTATACGAATAACTTTAGCCGGAAAAGCAGCATTTATATCATCAGTTACTGATAAAAATACCGATGCTACATCACTTGCTTTTATATTATTTGATTTAATCATTTCTTTAACAAGACTTTCTGTCGCTGTTAATATTTCTATCTCTTCATTATTTTCAACCGTTATAGCTCCCCTAACTCCTCTAATCATTTATTTCCCACCTTTAAATAACACTAATTCTTTTCTAATTTCCTCTTCATCCATTTCTACTAAAACAGGGTAGCCTAGCTCTTTCAACAGAACAAAACGGATGCTTCCATTTATCGATTTCTTATCTTGCTTCATTCGATTGATTAAACTGTCTATTTCTAAATTCCCCGGAATATCACAGGTATATCCAAGTAGTTTGAGCCACTTAATGTATTCCTCTATTGAAAAAGCTAAATCATATTTCTGTTTGCTTAGCCTTAATGCAAAAATCATTCCGATTACGACAGCTTCCCCATGAGTAAATTTGCCGTAACCCATCTCCGCTTCAATTGCATGCCCAAGCGTATGACCAAAATTCAAAAAAGCTCGAATATTTGATTCTCTTTCATCCTTCTCTACAATAGCTCGTTTAACAAGAATTCCCTTTTCAAGTATTTCAGACCAATAAGCTACCTTTACTTTTGATAAATCACTTATCTTAATAGTCAATTCTTGATAAAACTGTGAATTACTTATTAATGCATGCTTGATTACTTCTCCAAACCCTGAACGAAGCTCCTGAATTGGCAGAGTAGACAAAAATGTTGTATCATAAACAACTGCTTCTGGCTGATTGAAAACACCAATCATATTTTTTCCAAGGGGATGATTTATAGCAACTTTTCCACCAACAGCACTATCGTGAGCCAAAACAGTCGTAGGTATTTGGATAAAGGGAATACCTCTCATAAAGGATGCAGCTACATATCCAGCTAAATCCCCAACCGCACCACCACCTAATGCCAAAACTAGTGATTTTCTATCTAAATGTTGTTCTAGCATATAGGTTAAGCAAGCATAAAAAACATCAAATGATTTGGCCTTTTCCCCTGCAGGTACTGTATAGGTAACAACAGGAAGAGAGGAAAGTTCTTTTTCCACTGTTTTTAAATGTAGCTTCTTTACTGATTCATCTGTAATAATCAATATTTTCGTTACGTCTACAAATTTCCTTTGAATAAACGAATGTAGTTGATTAATGACATGTTCCCCAATCCATACATCATATTGTTTCGACGTAGTTTGAATAGAAACAGTGTGCATTAGAATTCCCTCGCATGTTTGTTATGCTCAGCAATATTAGCAACAAGTCCTTCAAAACGATCAGAATAAAATTGATCAACTATTGCTGAAGCAAGCTCCCATGCAATGGCATGCTCTGCAACGACTGAAGCTGCTGGTACTGCACAACTATCACTTCGTTCAATACTTGCTGTGAACTCTTCTTTCGTGTCAATATCAACACTCTTTAATGGTTTATAGAGTGTCGGAATCGGCTTCATAACCCCTCTAACGACAATTGGCATGCCATTTGTCATTCCACCTTCTAAACCACCTAAACGATTCGTTCTTCTGGAATATCCTGTTTCTTTATCCCAGATAATCTCATCATGGACTTCACTTCCTGGCTTTCTCGCAGCTTCAAACCCAATTCCAATCTCGACGCCCTTAAATGCATTAATACTCATTATGGCACTAGCAAGCTTTGCGTCTAACTTTCTATCGTAATGAACATAGCTGCCAACGCCAATTGGCATACCTTCCACTATTACTTCTACTACGCCTCCAATTGAATCGCCATTTGCTTTCGCTTCATCAATTGCCTTCATCATTTCAGCCCCTGCTTGTTCATCTAAACAGCGGACAGGGGAATTCTCTGTTATTTCCCTAAGCTTCTCGATCGATTCATAATTCATAACATTAGATTTCACACCGCCGATTTCCACAACATGGGAAGCAATTTTAATCCCCAATAAAGAAAGGAGCTTTTTCGCAACTGCACCAGCTGCCACCCGAACGGTCGTTTCACGTGCTGACGAACGTTCTAATACGTTTCTCATATCTCGATGACCATATTTAATGGCACCATTTAAATCAGCATGTCCTGGTCTTGGTCGGCTGATTTTTCTCTTAATTTCATTTGCTTCTTCTTCATCGATTGGCTGCTGACCCATAATTTTAGTCCAGTGTTTCCAATCATTATTTTCTACAATTAAAGAAACAGGTGAACCTAACGTATAACCATGTCTAATCCCACCGCCAATCTCAACGGTATCCGTTTCTATTTGCATTCTTCTTCCTCGACCATGGCCTTTTTGTCTTCTAGCTAATTCTTCATTTATATCTTCCGCTAATAAAGGCATTCCAGCAGGAAGACCTTCTATAATTGTAATTAGTTTGGGACCATGCGATTCCCCTGATGTTAAGTATCTCATAAATAAATCCTTTCTCCCTTCAACGCTTTAAAGTAATTATGTTCCAATATAACATACCAATCCAGTTATGAATAGAGAAAAACCTAAAAATCTTTGCAAAATTATAGAAATCTATTGTAATTTCAAAGGATAACGTATTAACAAAATTCAAATAATGGCAAAACAACGGGAATTTTTTATCGTTGTTTTGCCATTGCTTATATTTTTCGATAGAAAAAAGTATCTGCTGTTTCTAAGCCATATTTTGCAGGGGTAAAAATTTGCTCTGTACTGCCAACAAAGAAAATTCCACCAGGTCTTAAGGCTTGAGCAAATTTGTGGTAAAGCAAATCTTTTGCATCCTCCGTAAAATATATTAAGACATTTCGACAAACGATTAAATCAAATGGACCACCAAAGGAATCAGCCAATAAATTCTGCTTTTTAAATGTGACGTTTTTTTTCACTTCGTCGATTATTTTATACATCGACCCTTGCTGTTCAAAATACTTGTTCTTTTGCGCCAGCGGTACTTCATTCAATGCTCGCTCTAAATAAACGCCATTTTTTGCACGTTCCAATGCATTAGCATCGATATCTGTTGCAAGGATTTGAAAATCCTTTACCTGCGTTTCATTGGAAAGGAGCATCGATAATGTATATGGCTCTTCCCCTGTTGAGCAAGCCGCACTCCAAACCTTTAACTGCGATTTAGATTTATGGAGAGTTGGCAATATTTTTTTCTCCAAAACCTCCCAACGTTTATAATTACGATAAAACTCGGAAACATTGATCGTCATTCTATCTAACAACTCGTCCAATAAATTTTTATTCGTATGTATTGCTTTAAAATAATCTGCAAAAGAAGTAAAACCCCTTTTTTCATAAAGAGATGTCAACCTTCTTTTCATTTGTGCCTCTTTATATAAAGACAAATCTATTCCTGATAATTTATAGAAATTCTTAATAAAATCTTGAAAATCCTTCTCCATGTAAATTCCTCACAACCATCATAAAATCAACTTCTTTTTTAGTATATACGATTTTCCCCAAAAAGGGCCAAATTTTATTCCGATAATTCATATAATTAATCGAAATGCGGAAGCGCCTGTTTATCGACGTACAAACTGGAGGGCTCTGACTGAGATAAAGGAAACACGGTGAACGCTAGTGAGCCGATGTTGACTTATCGTAGGGAAGTGACCGGAAGTTTGCTAGACGATAGGCGCTGCAGCTAGACAATCGAAATGCGGAGGGCACCCGGTTTAGGGCGTGTGGGGTGGAGCGACCATTCCTGAGATAAAGGAAACACGATGAACGCTAGTGAATCGATGTTGACTTATCGTAGGGAACGGTCGTGAAGCCCATCAGCCCCTGGGTGCCCGAAGCTAGACAATCGAAATGCGGAAGCGCCTGTTTATCGACGTACAAACTGGAGGGCTCTGACTGAGATAAAGGAAACACGGTGAACGCTAGTGAGCCGATGTTGACTTATCGTAGGGAAGTGACCGGAAGTTTGCTAGACGATAGGCGCTGCAGCTAGACAATCGAAATGCGGAGGGCACCCGGTTTGGGGCGTGTGGGGTGGAGCGACCATTCCTGAGATAAAGGAAACACGATGAACGCTAGTGAATCGATGTTGACTTATCGTAGGGAACGGTCGTGAAGCCCATCAGCCCCTGGGTGCCCGAAGCTAGACAATCGAAATGCGGAAGCGCCTGTTTATCGACGTACAAACTGGAGGGCTCTGACTGAGATAAAGGAAACACGATGAACGCTAGTCTGATAAGAGACTTTATCCACATATAAATATAGCTGCCCTGCATTAACAGGACAGCTATCGTAAGCAAAAGTTAGTAAACCCAATTATCTAATAATTTATTATACTCTACTAATTCTTCTTCGTTGAAAAACAAAGAAATTTCTCTTTGTGCACTTTCTTTTCCATCAGAACCATGAATAATATTTTTATGTTTTACTACTCCAAAATCGCCTCGAATAGTACCTGGCAAAGCATCTAACGGGTCAGTTTTGCCCATCATTAGTCTCGCTTTTGATATAACTTCCTCCCCTTGCCAAACCATTGCAAAAACAGGACCAGAAGTTATAAAATCTACTAATTGTGTAAAAAACGGCTTACCTTTATGTTCTGCATAATGCTGTTCTGCTAAATCTTCCGAAATATGCATAAGCTTTGCTCCAACAAGTTGAAAACCTTTTTCTTCAAACCGGGCTACTATTTTCCCCATTAAATTTCTTTGTACACCATCTGGCTTTACCATTAGAAATGTTCTTTCCATAAGCTCACTCCTACCATATGTATTAGACTAACAAAAATGGTTATTCATGAAAAACTTAACACAAAAATCCAAATTCCGCAAAAGATTTTTCAAGCGCTTTCATATGTATTAGAAACTTGCAACGATACTAAAATTTACGCTTACCTAAATATTTTGCTATATTAGTAAGAGCCGACTTTGCTTTTCCATTTGGCAAATCACTAATGGTTAGAAGAGCCTTATTTAAATACATGTCACTAATTTGTAGGGAGCGATTAATAGCATCCGTATTTTTGATGCTTGTTATAACCTCGGTTAATTCCTGCTTCGACATTTCTTCATGGACAGTGATTACTTTTTGGCGAACCTCTTCGTTTTCCATTGCAAATAAAACAGGCAATGTAATATTTCCTTGAAGTAAATCTCCACCTGCAGGCTTCCCTAATTCTTTTTCTGTCCCAACAAAATCAAGTACATCATCTATGATTTGATAAGACATACCAACATAGTAACCGAATTGATGTAACTTTTGTTGAAATTCTTCTTCTACATCAGAAACAATCGCACCTACTAAAGAGCTTGCTGATATTAACAAAGCAGTTTTTCTTTTTATTCTCCGAAAATAATCTCTGATATTTTGATCAAATCGGTATTTGTCTTTTATTTGCTGGATTTCACCGATACATACTTCTACTATTGTATTTGCTAAGACTCTGTGGGCATCAGGCTTATTTATATCACTCATAATTTCTATTGACCGAGCAAAAATATAATCCCCAGTATACATCGCAACCTTGTTATCCCACTTTGCTTTAATAGTAGGCTGACCTCTTCTTAAATCTGAATCATCTATTACATCATCATGAACTAATGATGCCATATGAATTAATTCCAATGAAACTGCTGCCTTTTTTATTTTATGTATATCATAATTTCCAAACTGCCCAGCAAGCAATACAAATATCGGACGTATTCTTTTTCCGCCTGCTTGTAGTAAATGTAATGAAGATTCACGTAATATAATAGAGTTTGCCTGTACTGTTTCTTCTAATTCTCTCTCAATTTTTTCTATATCCGAATTCAAAAATGAGTACATCATTTTTAATTTCACCAACTACTCACCCAACTTGTATCCATATTTTAAAATAATTATGTATAACTTGATATTACTTAAATGTTTGTTTTCGTAAAGTATGTTGCTATTAACAGCAGCCTAAAATACACTTCATTTTCCGCTAAAGCAGGGAGCGAACCTCCCTAATCCCCAATTAGTCTACTCATATTTTGGCTACTCCATATTTCCTTATTTTAAATTAAATTCATTTAAACAGCTAAAGTCTTTTTCCTCTTATAAGACGTTCAACTCTACTAAGACATCTATTAATTACTACCTATTACTTATAACCAAAATGAACTGCAGCCACACCGCCGAAATAAGGCTTATATCCTACTCGCTTTAATCCTGCCTCTTCAAACATCGTAGCAAGTTCTTTCGTGCCTGGAAAATCACGTGCAGATTCCTGCAGCCACGAATATTCCTTATAGCTTTTAGCAAAAAGTTTACCGAAAAGCGGCATGATATATCTAAAATACATATAGTAGCCTTGTCTAAAAATTGGCATTGTCGGTTGCGATGTTTCTAAACAAACGACCATCCCTCCAGGCTTTACTACTCTTCTCATTTCTTTTAAGACAGTTAAGTAGTCTGGAACATTACGTAAACCAAAGCCGATTGTTACAAAATCAAAATGATTATCTGCAAAAGGTAACTCCATTGCATTGCCATGAATTAGCTGTATATTTTTATACTCAGCTGTTTTTTGCTTTCCAATACTCAGCATATTTTCACTGAAATCAAGACCAATCACTTCACCATTAGGACCAACTTGCTCTGCTAAGCTAATTGTCCAATCAGCTGTTCCGCAGCATACATCCAAACATGCTGAACCTTTAAGCACATTCATTCGCTTCATCGTGTCTTTGCGCCATAATTTATGCTGCTGAAAGCTAATTAACGAATTCATTTTATCATAATTCCCATAAATCTTTTCAAATACATTATGTACCTTTTCTTCTTTAGACTGCTGCTCTTGCATGTTTATTTACCCTTCCTCTACGTACAATTGTTGTTTGCTTATTTCATTCAAAAATTGATAGACGTTTTCTCTAAAGTCTGCTTGTAATGCAGGAAGATTTTCTAGTAACTCTTCTAGGCGTGAGCTTGTCTCTTTTATATATTTATCTAACACTGCATCTTTATTATTTTTAGTTATTGAAATTAATTTATCATTATTCTCATACTTATAAAAAGCATCTACTACCATTGAGCCATTCGTTTGATCAAACAATTCTTTTTCTTTGCAGATCCGATGAAGAAACAAAAATTCCTCCACGAAAGCTTTCCATCCATCCAATTGATAGTAGTCAACAAGCTTTTGGATTAATGCTCCTTCAATATTTTTCAGACTTTTGATTAATTGATCTATTTTCTTTGCATTTTGATGGTAAAAGAATATTTTATTCTCGTTAACCATTTTAATACCTTCTGCTAAAAATTTAAGCATTTTAAAGTCTTCTATTTCAGCTAATATTTTATAATATTGCCCACTGTATAAATCCCCTGCTAATACAGTTAATTGTCTATTTCTTTCATTCCCTTTATGCATCATCTTTTCATTTGTAACGAGTTCATGGGTATCAAGGGCAATCTGAATAAGTGTAATTGTTGTTGCATAGGTAATAATATCCTGTTTTTTTAAATTTGCCTGTAACAAGACGGTTATTGTTAGTAAAAGCTTGTGTTCATCCAAAATTGGATTTGGTATATGTTTTTGTAAATAATGATTTGAGGTTTTTTCAACTACTCTGATTTTTATACTCTCTAATAATTCCTGTATAGCCATAATATCACCCTTGTTCCCCATTTATTCCTATTTCGCTATTATCTATTCATGCCACTATTTAAAAATTGTCGAATTAGCATTCTTTATTACACGTAAAAAAACAGCAGCCTTTAAAATGAGCTTTTCAATTCTATCACATATTTTAATTATTATATCATAAGAGAAAGTAAAGGGGTACAATAGCTACTTTGGAAAGATTCTCTCTCTTACTCATTTTTCTCATTTCATTTAAATCATCCGTTACCTAGATGATTTTATACTAAAAAAATTCATAAAAAAAACCGCGATAATTTCGCGGTTTTAGTGAAATACTATTGTATGTAATTATTTCACTGCGTCTTTAAGTGCTTTACCTGGTTTAAAAGCAGGAACTTTGCTTGCTGCGATTTCAATTTCTTCACCAGTTTGTGGGTTACGACCTTTACGAGCCGCACGCTCACGTACCTCAAAGTTACCAAAACCGATAAGTTGAACCTTATCACCATTTTTTAAAGCATTCAAGATTGTATCGAAAACAGCGTCAACTGCTTTAGTAGCGTCCTTTTTTGATAGTTCACTTGCTTCAGCAACTGCATTGATTAATTCTGTCTTGTTCATGCCTTTCACCTCCTCCCGAGTGTTTCAAATAAAAGCTTAAAATAAGTTTCATATCTTTATTTGTAAACAAATTAACGGAATTATATACGTCCTACCGAATTTTTTCTTAAATGACATACATTTGTACACTCAAAGAAGTATTCAAGTATAAAGCACCTTATATCTTACAAGAAAGAATAAGAAACCTTATATAACGCTAATTCCTTTAAAAGATTATCATAATCGTTTATGCATATCAAGAAATTTTATATATTGATAGCGTTATTTTCTTATTTTGAAATAAAAGCGTAACATTAAAACCATAAAATTACCATTTACACCCAAAATTGAAGCAGAAATAGAACTATCTCTCCATTGATCAGTTAAGCAGGTGGGGTATAAGGATAAATAAGATTTCTCCATTTAGACTTTCTACTAAAATTTCCACTTTCTACTCAGAACAAAAGACAAAAAAAAAGAACCCTAAAATAGAGTTCTTACAAAATAATTGCTATTAGTCCACCAGAACCTTCGTTGATGATTCTTTCCAATGTTTCTTTTAATTTATAGCGCGCATTTTCTGGCATAAGTGAAAGTTTAGCTTGAATACCCTCTCGGACGATAGAGCTTAAGCTTCTTCCAAAAATATCTGAATTCCAAATAGATAATGGATCATCCTCAAAATCCTGCATTAAATATCTGACTAATTCTTCACTTTGTTTTTCCGATCCAATAATTGGAGCAAATTCACTTTCAACATCTACCTTAATCATATGGATAGAAGGTGCAACAGCTTTCAGTCTAACTCCAAATCTAGAGCCCTGACGGATAATTTCAGGTTCGTCTAAACTCATATCTACTAAGGATGGAGCAGCTATCCCATAACCTGTTTGCTTCACCATTTTTAATGCGTCTGAAATTTGATCATATTCCGTTTTTGCATGGGCAAAATCTTGCATTAATTCTAGTAAATGGTCTTTTCCTCTAATCTCTACCCCGACAATTTCTTTCAAAATGTCATCATATAACTCATCTGGTGCGAAAAGATCAATTTCGGCAATCCCTTGCCCCATTTCAATGCCAGCTAGACCTGCATTTTCAATAAATTCATATTCACTAAATTGAGAGACAACTCTATCTACATCTCTTAATCTCTTAATGTCTTTTACTGTTTCTTTTACTGCTTCTTGATAATTATCTCTTAACCAATGATTTTCCCTTAGTACCATTACCCAGCTCGGTAAATTCACATTTACCTCCAATACTGGGAACTCAAATAATGCTTCACGCATTACATTTAAAACATCTGTTTCGCGCATACTTTCTACACTCATCGCAATTACCGGGATGTCGTATTTTTCGGAAAGCTCATCCTTTAATGCTTCTGTATTCGGATGATATGGCTGTGCACTGTTTATAATCATTATAAACGGCTTCCCAACCTCTTTTAGTTCCTCAATTACTCTATTCTCAGCTTCTAGATAGTTACTTCTTGGAATATCACCAATAGTACCATCTGTTGTAATAACTACTCCAATTGTACTGTGCTCTTGAATAACCTTTCTTGTTCCTATTTCAGCAGCTTCATGAAATGGAATTGGCTCTTCATACCATGGTGTATTTATCATTCTAGGACCATTCTCATCCTCATATCCTTGAGCTCCAGGTACTGTATAGCCCACACAATCAACAAGCCTAATATTTACTTCTAATCCTTCATCTACTTTAATAGAGGCCGCTTGATTTGGAACGAACTTCGGTTCTGTTGTCATAATCGTTTTTCCTGCTGCACTTTGAGGAAGCTCATCTTTTGTTCTTGTTCTTTCCCCTTCATTTTGCATATTCGGAATTACAACCAATTCCATGAATTTTTTTATAAAAGTTGATTTTCCAGTACGTACTGCACCTACTACACCTAAGTAAATATCACCGCCCGTTCTTTCGGCAATATCTTTAAAAATATTTACCTTTTCCAAGTGATCCCCTCCTGAACTTTTCCTAGTACATGGGATAGAATTATCCTTTTAATACTATTAGACAATATATATTTATGATGTTGTCCTATCTCTTTATGACTAATTTTTTATTTTCCCCTCCTTTTTTTTGCTAGTTTTTATATTTACATAGCAAGTTAATTGTTTATGAACGTAAAAATGGTACCCATAAATACGTTTTATTTGTTTCTGGAACTAACCAAATTCATATAAAAGCAATCATTATCCCATTGTTCTTTTATAGATAAAATAAAAAACCTTCTCTTCAATATATACAAGAAGAGAAGGGATATGACATTTTTGTTTGGAAAAAAGATAGAAAAGAGACAAGGGAAGACTGTAAAATTAGTCAGCCAGTCTATTGAGTTAACTAACTTGTTTCATGGTATCATCATATTCTGCAATAATTTATAAAAATGAACCATTCGGACCTTCACGGACAGTTGATTCCCCACCTATCTTTCTCCAATACTCATACACTTTCAGTTGAGTCTTACTGAAGTTTAAGAATGGGATAAAAAAAACCAAAGTAAAAAGTAGGGGAAACTTTTTACTTTGATTATCCATTGACTATTTGACCCAAACCCTGTTCATTCCACTAGGTTGCTTCAAAGCATTTTATGTTATTACATCCATTTTCGAACCATTAAAACGCCTATATTTGCTTAAAAAGATTCCTTTTTTCGTCCTTCTATAGGAAAGGATTTAAGAATACACATCTTTTTCTTATTCTATGTACTGAGAGGCAAGAATGTTTATTAAATCTTCCATTTCATTCGTTTTCCCTCTTGCCATTAGGCTCTCTACGGCAGCTTTTGCATCTTGACCATTAAATAAAATGTGGAATAAGGCATTGGTGATAGGCATTGTTACACCGTATTTTTCTGAAAGCTGATGTGCTGCTTTTGTTGTACGAATCCCTTCAACAACCATACCCATCTGAGCAAGAACTTCATCTAGCGCTTGGCCCTTCCCAAGCATGTTACCAGCTCTCCAGTTTCTAGAATGGATACTTGTACAGGTAACGATTAAATCGCCAATTCCAGTCAGACCTGCAAACGTAAGCGGATTTGCTCCCATTCTCGTTCCTAGCCTTGCCATTTCTGCAAGACCTCTTGTAATTAATGCAGCCTTGGCATTATCACCAAATCCTAAACCATCAGCAATTCCAGCGCAAACAGCTATTATATTTTTTAAAGCTCCGCCAATTTCAACACCAATAAGATCTGGATTTGTGTAAACTCGGAAATTATGATTAATAAATAAATCTTGAACAAGTTCCGCTTCGGTCATATTCTTTGAGGATACTGTAACGGTCGTCGGATGCCGAAGACTCACTTCCTCCGCATGACTAGGTCCTGATAATACAACAATGCTTTTTCGTTTGCTTTCTGGTATCTCTTCCTCGATAATTTCAGAAATTCGCATTAGCGTTCCAGGCTCAATTCCCTTACTAACATGAACGATTGTTTTCGGTTCATTTACGTATGGAAGCAATTGTGGAATTACCTCGCGCATAGCTTTTGTTGGTATAGCTAAAATAATAAAATCCACATCGCGAACACTTTCTTCTAAAGAAGTAGTTCCCACTACTTCTTTAGGTAAGGTTACACCTGGTAAATATTTATTATTCTGATGCAGATTATTTATCTCCGCAATATTTTTCTCATCTTTGCCCCAAATACGAACAGTATGGCCATTGTCGCCAAGTACTAATGAAAGTGCTGTTCCCCAGCTGCCAGCACCAATCATCGCTACAGATTTTTGACCTTTCATTCTCTTTACACCTCTTTTATTTTCTTTCTCTTGCAAAGATTTTAATCGGTGTTCCTTCAAAACCAAATGCATCTCTAATACGATTTTCTAAAAATCGCTCATAAGAAAAGTGAAGTAATTCTGGATCATTTACAAAAACGACAAAAGTTGGAGGTCCAACCGCAACTTGGGTAGTGTAGTATATTTTCAATCGTTTTCCTTTATCGGTTGGAGTAGGATTCATCGCTACAGCATCCATGATAACATCGTTCAACACACTTGTTTCCACTCTACGAGTATGGTTTTCGCTAGCAACTTTAATCATTGGTATTAATGTATGAATACGTTTCTTCGTTTTTGCAGAAAGGAAAACAATTGGAGCATAATCCAGGAATAAGAAATGTTCCCGAATATTTTGTTCAAATGTTTTCATTGTTTTCTCATCTTTTTCTACTACATCCCATTTATTCACGACAATAATGACTGCTCTTCCAGCTTCATGTGCATATCCAGCAATTTTTTTATCCTGTTCAATAATTCCTTCTTCTCCATCAATAACAACTAAAACAACATCCGATCTTTCAATTGCACGCAATGCTCTTAATACACTGTATTTCTCCGTAGACTCGTATACTTTTCCTTTTTTTCTCATTCCTGCTGTATCGATAATAACAAACTTTTCTCCGTTAACCGTTACCTCAGAATCAATTGCATCTCGAGTTGTACCAGCAACATTACTTACGATTACTCGATCTTCTCCTAACATCGCATTAACTAATGATGATTTTCCTACATTCGGTCTCCCAATAAGAGAAAATTTAATGATATCATCACCATATTCTTTTGTATCACGCTTAGGAAAATGCTTTGCAGCTTCATCCAATAAATCACCAAGACCTAAGCCATGAGATCCTGAAATTGGAAATGGTTCGCCAAATCCCAATGCATAAAAATCATAGATTTGCTCTCTCATATCTGGATTATCAACTTTATTAACTGCAAGCACCACAGGCTTTTTAGCTTTATACAATATTTTCGCGACTTCTTCATCGGCAGAAGTAACTCCTTCGCGACCATTTGTTATAAAGATAATAACATCCGCCTCTTCTATTGCTATCTCCGCTTGCATACGGATTTGATCTAAAAATGGTTCATCCCCAATATCGATACCACCAGTATCAATAAGATTAAAATCATGGTTTAACCATTCTGCAGAACTATAGATACGATCTCTCGTTACTCCTGGTATATCTTCTACAATTGAAATACGTTCTCCTACTATCCGATTAAAGATAGTCGATTTTCCTACATTCGGTCTTCCAACTATCGCAATAACTGGTTTAGCCATCGCTATCATTCCCTTCACACATTATCATTCTATCCATGCAACATGATTCCTTAAAAATTTAAATTACTAAGTAATCACGGTGTTAAAGAACATTCTTAGATTATTTATTACTTTTATGACGTAAGTACATTAAACTATAGTACTTCCCGCTTTTATAGCTTCGTCTACATTAGAACTCATTATCATTCGAATTTGTTGTTTTTTAGGCTGAAATTCCACTTATCCATCACGCTTTCTAAGCAATAAAAAGCAAAAGGAAAAACTTATTCATAAGATTCTAAACATAATGAAACCAATAATCGATTGCTCAAGTAATACCCTTTAACAAACAAAATAGTAAAAATAGGGGCTAACCCTAAAATAGAGAAGCAGACCCCTAACTAAAACAGTTTATCAAAGAGAAGTTATCCTAGCAACAGAAAACTGCATTTCTTTTCGATAACCATCATTATTATTTTTATCACAATGTACGCGCTACTGAATATCCTTCTGTTTTTATGCAACATATAAGCGCCCTCAGGCTAATGCTCAGCTGCCTTGCTATTCCCTGAGTCGACTTCTTATACAGGCTTATTCTTACATAATTAATTCATCCTTTTGAAAAACAACATTTTTATTAGAAATCACCCTCTAAAAACCAACTCTCATAAAATCAAACTTACATCAGTGAGGTTTTCCTTCATCCCCCACTGATGGTTGGTTGAACCATTCGGACCTTTACAGACAGTTGATCTTCCACCTATTATCTTCCTCGTATTCTCATAAGCAAGAGGGTGAGAGTCCTACTGAAGTTTAAAAGTTGGATAATAACAGCTTTATAAATATTGAAACTAATGCTTTACTATAATATAAACTTCCTCACCGATTTTATGAGCAATCCCATCTAATATAGCTTCTAAATTAGTGGCCACATTCTCCATTTCAGTCTTATTTTCACAATAAAACACGCCGTTTCCTGGAGCGACTTTACTTGGATTAGTTGTGATTGAGGCTAAAATGTATTTTTCTAAATTCATTCTACCTCTCCCTCTCTTTCTAAACGTTTACTCGGCATCCGAATGGCATTTTCTAACGTTGGGACGGCTCCGATAATTCTTATCGCCTTTTTTTCATTTTGTATTTGAGGTAATACAAATACAGCCACCCTTCCATCCTCTAAATCTCTTTTAGCTAATGGTACTAACGCAGGTGTTCCAGAGTCTCGATAGACACCAAGAGCAGTAGTCACATCATATAAAATAGCCTGCCTTTGTCCTAAATTCGCTATGGTTGTTCTTGCATTAAAATTTTTAGGAGTCAAGATAAAACCCATTCCATACTTTAAAACTTCCTTCTGCCGCTCTGGCAAACCAATATTCATAATATAAATAGTATCTACATATAAACCAGAATCTTCAAACGTCGGCTTCGCATATGTAATATTTACAATATCCTTTAATTGACCACCAGACATCAGTTTTTTCGCTACGAATACAGAGATGATTGCTGCGAGAATTCCTGTCCATATATTATAAACAATATAGCCAAAGGTGCTTAAAAGACCAGCAAACATTACCAAATAGTTCCTGCTTTCAAAAGCAATAGCAATACCTTCAATATAAGTTTTTCCTCTTGAAACCAGTTCAAAACTATCCAACTCTGTAAGCGTGTTTCTTTCCATATTTCTAACCTCTCGAAATTGAGAGGCTGCAACAGTTAAGAAAGTCACTGCCGTATAGTCTTTGTTTAAGATTGCAGGTATGGCAACTGAGCCCAAACCTGCGGCTATGAAGCCTAACGCGATATGAATAATTTTCCCATGCAAATATGTAGGATATTGGCGATAATCTGTTCTTAGCATATACATTCTTAAAACGGTCCCAACAATTATTCCAAGTAAAATTGGATAAGTAAAGTCACTCATATATTTTTTTGTCTCTCCTTTTCAATCATAAAGACATGCTGTTCCCACTTTACAAGTGTCATTCTTATATAAAAAAGAGATAAGAATCCAACTACACCAAGCATTAAAAAGTCAAAAAAAGTCATAGAACCAATATAATATTCCATCTGATAATTTCTTAAAATGCTACTTAATAATATTTCTCCAGTGATACTTCCGATTAGCAAAGTAAGTATTTGACAGACAATATTTTTATGTAAAAGGATAACTAGGACAAATAATATGCTTACTTTAAGCCACGGGTCTGGGAGAAATACCCATATAGGATCAATGATTGCCATCAGTTCATAAGTTGTATAAGCTAACATCATAAAAAAAGACGATACAATAATGTAAATAGCAGTCTTCCATCGTAAACGACCAGTGTAAAAAAACGAAATAATTAATATACTCAAAAGTAAAACAGAACAACTTATTTCATGCCACTCCCATTTATAGGGGCTTAAAACAATTGCTATTAATACATACATGGAATATTTTGTTCGTTTCGGATTATCTTTGTGCAAAAAAAACGTCGTGATAATCCATATAAACCATGTGCAAAATAAAAAGATTGATCCTTCCATCATTCTCACTCTCCTATTTCCCATTATGTCTCGGAAATATGTAATTTAAACGAAAAAGATACAAGTAAACAAAGGAAATATATGCAGTTATTCGAAAGGAATTTTTTTCATAAAGTAGTTTCGAGTATCCTGTAGAATAATAAAAAGAAACTTCCATTAAGGAAGTGAACCGGTCCATTTAATGAATGGAACAATTAACTTACGGGAGGAAAATTATATGGGCAAGGATAGACAGGAAAAAAAATTAAAACAGAGTAAACGAGTAGAGTCTGACCGTGATCAAGCACTTCATTATAGTGGTTCAACTCGATTACAAAGTCCTGAAGAAGGCAGATTATTAAACGATAATAAGTAGGCCATTGCAAAAAGGGTGACTTTTAAGGGTCACCCTTTCAGACTGTAGACAAACTACTTGAAATTCGAGGTTTTTGCCTATAGTCTTTTTTTTGGCCCTCTCTAATAGGAATGTTGATTTCCGCTACAGGGGTTCGCTTTCCATGGGGCGGGGCGAGCGCCGACCCGCTTCACAGCTCACCCTTCCTGCAGGGTCTCGGACTTTCTCGCATCTCCCATGGGAGTCTCCCCCCTTCTGCTACAATCAACATGGTTTTATCAACTTAGTCTAGAATTTTAATTGCTCTAGTTTTAAAATATAGGTAGAAAATTTTTTGAGGTGAAATCATGCTTTCCAAACATTCTTCTATACAAAGAGACCAATTAGAAATGATTGCTTTAGATCAACTTGATCCGTCAAATCATTTAGTTCGCAAGATAAAGACTGCACTTGACTTCTCCTTTGTATCCATGAACTTAAAGAAAATGAAAAAAAGACTTAGGTGAATACAGTAACAGCCTAAGAAGAGCATAAGGGATAGAGCAAAATACAATAAAATAACGAATAAAGAAACCAAGAATAAAAAAAGAGGCTGGGACAAAAGTATTCCAGCCATAAATAAACCCGAACAACCATACGATAGTTCCATATGATTGTTCGGGTTTATATTGGTTTATAAAAGGCTGTTTCAGTAAAGATGGTGTTATTATCCGCAGCCTAAAATACACTTCGCTTTCCATGGGGCGAGCGCCGAGCCGCTTCGTCACTTAAGTTCCTGCGGGGTCTCGGACTTTCTCGCAGCTCCCATAGGAGTCTACGTGTATTCAGGCTGCTCCGTCTTTCCAATTAATTAAAATTTTTTCTATTTCCATAATAGTTTATAGAAAAACAATCTTTAAAAACGAATTAGTTTTTACACTGACTATATTTAAAACCATAAATAACTAGCATGAAAAAGTAGCCTTTATTTAAGAGCTAAACTAAGGATTGTTCGTCTTTACAGGTTGGCTATTTAGTTTTATCCCAGCCTCTTTTGATTCTTCTTTATATTTTACTATAAAAAGAAATTAGTTTTTCAACTTTTTCAATTGTTCTCCAATCATATCACCTAATTGGAAACCTTTTGATTCTTCAGGAAGCTCGTATGCCTCTTCCTGGTCCACTTCTTTCTCTGTTAGTTCTTTAATACTTAATGAAAGACGTTGTTCTTCTTCATTAACATCTAAAACTTTCACTTGAACTTCTTGACCTTCTTTTAGCACTTCATGTGGTGTTCCAATATGTTTATGGGCAATTTGTGAAATATGCACAAGTCCTTCTACACCTGGGAACACTTCAACGAAAGCTCCATATGAAACGATACGTTTAACCGTTCCATCTAGTACACTACCTTTTTCAGCACGATCTGCAATGTTAGCCCACGGTCCTGGCTGTGTTTCTTTAATAGATAAAGAGATACGGTCATTATTGCGATCTACATTTAGCACCTTCACATTTACTTCCTGTCCTTCTTGGACTACATCTGTTGGGCTTGAAATATGTTCATGGGACAATTGAGAAATATGAACTAATCCATCAATGCCTCCCAAATCAACAAACGCACCAAAATCAGTAATTCTTTGAACAGTGCCCGTTAGTGTTTGACCAGCTTCAATTGAGTCAAGGAGATTTTGCTTTTGCTTATTTTTCTCTTCCTCCACTACTGCACGGTGGGATAAAATAAGGCGACTTTTATCTTTTTCTAATTCTACAATTTTAAAAGAAATTGTCTTACCTTTGTAATCAGAAAAATCTTCTACATAATGAGCTTCAACTAAAGAGGCAGGAACAAAGCCTCTTACACCAAGATCAACAACAAGTCCGCCTTTAACAACGTCTTTTACTTCTGCTTCAAAAACTTCGCCTGATTTAAACTTCTCTTCAAGTTGATCCCACGCCTTTTCAGCATCGATTTTTCTTTTTGATAAAACAAGGGCATCCTCTTCCACTTTAATTACTTCTAATTCAAGCTTGTCTCCTTCTGAAACAACATCACTCGCTTTTTCAATGTGAAGGCTTGATAATTCACTTATTGGTAAAATCCCATCCAGTTTACTATCGCTGATTGCAACAATTACCTGCTTTTCTTCTACCTTCGTAATCTGACCATTTACTACGTCTCCAACAGAATAATTATTTACAACTACATCATTTAATTCCTCAGACATATGTACTCCTCCTTCGACTCTATCCTGCATGAACATTTGTTTAAAATGTTCATGCAGTTTAAATAAATTTACATGCATACGAATTTTAAGAATGCTTCTCTTTAAACTTCTTACAAACTTGTTTTTTTGTCAAGCAAGAAACACTAGACTAGTTTGTAAGATTAATTGTATCATTTATCTGCTAAAGTTAATTACTTATTCTTTCTCTTGTCAATTCCATGATTTTTTCAACTACATCATGAATAGATAAAGAAGTCGTGTCGATTTCGATAGCATCATCTGCCTTCTTAAGTGGAGAAATTTCACGTTCTGAATCTAATTTATCCCTAGCAGCAATTTCCTGTTTTAATTGTTCTAAGTCAGATTCGTATCCTTTTTCAATGTTCTCTTTATGTCTTCTAATAGCTCTTTCATCTACAGAAGCTAAAAGGAACACTTTCACCTCAGCAGTAGGAATCACATGGGTACCGATATCTCTACCATCCATTACCACTCCACCATTTACTGCAAACATTTGCTGTCGTCTTACCATTTCTTCCCTAACAAGCTTATGCTTAGAAACGATAGAAACAGTGTTCGTTACTTCACTTGAACGAATTTCGTTTGTTACATCTTTGCTATCTAAGAAAATTAATTGTCCTTGCTCACCTGGAAACAATTCAATCACTGTCTCATTTAACATATTTATTAAATTCTCTTCTTCTTCTAAATTCAATTTATGTTTTATTGCTTTATAGGTCAATGCTCTATACATCGCACCTGTATCAATATAAATATATCCTAATTGTTCTGCAACAATCTTTGCAACCGTACTTTTCCCTGCAGCTGCGGGTCCGTCTATTGCAATGCTAATTTTCTTTTCCATAAATCCTCCTGAACTACTGGCTCACATATACCAATTATCTTATTATAAAACTCTCCCTATACCATATTAGATTCTTAAAAGAATAGGCAATCTTTCTGATTCACAATTCAAATAAGGTGCAGGAGAGCTAACTCTATTTCTTTGGCTTAACTATCTTTTATTTTAACATATTTCTTTTGATTTTTTATCAATAATATCGGCTAATTTATGTAGCACTTTTATATATAACAATGATAACCAAAAAAGACAACTTTCTTCATTATAATGAGGTAATTATCTTCCAAAAGTCTCAAGAAAGGAAATAAAATTGGAATCCATAACACCTTCATATTGGGTAATTGTTCTTATTTCGGGTATAATATCCCATATATGAAACAATTGACCTACTAAAAAAAAGACAATTTGAAGCAGAATGATCTTTATAATAATTCTTTCCACCGTTTTCACTTGACGCACTCCTTTTACTAGCCACTACTAAAATCGCAGATGAGAAAATGAAACTTAAAAGCGATAATTCAAAAACGAATTCATCCTATAATGTTAGTATCGGAGTATTTGTATTCCTTTATTCAGATTTCCAGCCCTTTCTTTTTTAAAGATAATTGGCGGTCAAAACTAAATCTTAACATGGACTGACGATCAACCGGATCTACTTCTAAAAATTCAATGGACATTTTATTGCTATTTTCATTGTAATCGAAGATTTTTTTGATTTCCGCATCCAAATGCAAATAATTATACTCTCCGTTTTGTAATGATAAGACTAACGAAACTTTAATCTTACTATTTTCCTCTAAGTATACATGCTTAGGAACGATAACAGCAGCACCACCTGCACTAAAATCTAAAGATATCGTTGTGAATGGATCAAAGGAATTCTCTACTTCCAAAGGATGAATAGCCATATCAATACTTGTTTCTATCCGTACAAATTGTCTCCGCTGAATTTTGATCATTTGATCTATGTTAGGTAATGAAAGAATTAACAATGGTACATTATTATCTTTTTTTCTTCCGATAACTTCTGAATGGAATAAATAAGCGATACCTTCATTTGTAACAAAATTTACTCTTAATTGAGCACCATTCATTAGAAAAAGCAGCTTGTTTGTTTCAAGATGAATTGGATATTCAATATTAACGGATTTTTCCTCTATACCTAAAACACGACTTTTATATTGATCAACTTTATTTTCTCCATGAATCGGTTCAATAATTAATGTATCTCCAATTGAAATCACTTTTTTCACACTTTCCTTTTATTGGCCTACATACTCTGTATTCCTTAATTATGTATGTCACCTTATATAAATTGTATTTTCTTATAATTGAAGTTCTTCTATTTAAAAATAGTTCTAAATACTCATAAACGAAGCTCTAACACTGCACTATATACCTACTTTTATGTATCATTATTGCATGAATGATTTATATTTGGCAATACCACCCATTAATAAACTGTAACTTCATTAGCGGAGGTATTATTATCCGTTTGTGATGAATTATTCGGCCCTTTACAGACAGTTGGTCTCTTACTAGCTTCCTCGAATTCTTCTAAGCAAGAGGTGATAGTCTTATTGAAGTTTAAGAGTATGATAAAAAAAGCCGTCAACATTCTCCCTATAGAGCTTGTTGACAGCTTTCCATTTTGTTATACTACCTCTTCATAAACTGGTTCAGCATTCTTTAATTTTTCGACCTTTTCTTCTGTTCCATTATCGGCGTTAATATAAATCCGATAAGTATCTTCTCCTAATGTCCCAATAAATTCATAACATAACACTTCTTCATTAAAATCATTAAGGATTATCGCTAATCCATCATCCATAATATTAACCTGTTTGTTGATTTTCTTTAATGCATCTTGTTTAGATATCACCGGATCTTTTATTTTTCTTTCCGTATTTGCCATTAAGTAATCCTCTGCTGCAAATCCAATGATATTTCCATTATCTAATGCTACTTTCATTTTAATGCTATCTGGATATATTTTTACCCCATCGACTTCTGTTACAAAATTAAACACACCAATGTTTTCATACTGCATGCTTTCAAATAAAGCTAAGTTTTTAAATTTATGCTCCTTTAAAAATTTCACAGCATGGTTATTCGCTTCATTAAGGCTAATTTTATCTTTTTTTACATCTCGAGAAACAATCGACCATATTGGATATCCACCCTGCTTTGTAATATCCATATTGGCTTCTATATCCGTGCCTTTTTCCTTTAATGTTACACTATAGAATCCATAATTTGAACCTTCTCCACTTTCAGTGATTTTCACATCTACAGGGTTTTTAAATTCAGCAAATTCTTTTGCAATTTTTTCTGCTTCTTTTTCAGAAATCGTCTTTCCTTTTAAATGTTTGAAGTTTTCATCCTTCTTTTCCATATTTACATTTGTTACCCCAAAACTCGTTTGCTGATAGCCTTCTACTTTATCTTCTACCGTTTTCAAACCATCAATAATAGTATTATCTAATTGTTTATCTGTGGCCAAAGCCATTTCAACATCCATCCAGCGGAGATTATTTTCCAAAACTAAATGCTGAACATTTCGTAATTCATCTTGGATATCTGCCGCTTCTTTATACAATTCATCTAACTTCTTATATTCATCATCAGATAATGGTTCCGAATTTAAGTCTCTTACTGCAGTACGATAACTAAAATCGCCAATGCTTGCTAGAAACTCTTCTGTTTTATTAAATGGAAGCAATGTTAATGGCAGCTGTCCCACATCTGAATGTGCTTCAGATGTTATTCTCCATACTTCTGCTAATGCAGGAGAAAGTGATTCTTGTGAGTTCATAGCTAATGTTGTACCAATTTGGTCATGAAGTAAATCTACTTGATACGTTAAATCGTGGAAAGCCCTTTGATAGTTATTCTCCGCATTCAATAATACTGCATTTTTCTCTTTGTGCTCTTGATAGCCCCAGTAGGCTACTCCTGCTATTCCGAGTGTCAAAACTCCTATTAATATTCCTCTTAACATTTCATCTCACCCCACTATTTACAGAATATATGCTTGCCTATTTGTTTAATTTGTGGTCGACCCCAAATCCATGCACTAGTTGCTGTATCTGGATTAAAATAATACATAGCATGTCCAGTTGGATCCCATCCGTTTATAGCATCTAATACTGCTTCTTTCGCTCTTTCATTAGGAGTAAGCCATATTTGTCCGTCAGCAACCGCTGTAAAAGCACGTGGTTCAAAAATCACACCAGAAACTGTATTTGGAAATGTAGCGCTATTCACTCTGTTTAGAATAACTGCTGCAACTGCTACCTGTCCTATATATGGCTCACCTCTTGCTTCACCATATACTGCATTAGCCATTAATTGAATATCATTTTGTGAGAACCCACTTGGGACGTTAGCTGCAGTTGGTTCTTTCCCTGTTGTATTTTCGCCGCCATTTGAATTAGCTGTATTTTGTGGTGCGGGAGTGTTAGTGTTATTATTCTCTGCAGCAGTACCTCCCTCACCAGCACTTGTCCCAGTACCATTCTGGTTTCCAGATGTATTATTTTTCAGGGCTGCCTGTCCACCATTATTTGTTTTGTTTTGAGTCCCATTTTGATTCTTCGTTTTTTGCGCTGTATTATTACTGTTTTTCTTTGCGGTATTACTACTTTGCTTTTTCGCCGTTTTATTATTTGATTTTTTTGTTTGCTTTTGTGTTGTGCCTTTATTAGCAGACGGAGTCTTTTGTTTTTCTAAATCAACACCACCATAATGGGAGAACTTTTTCCCACGATTAATTTGTTCTTTTACAAACTGTTCATTATATTTGGTCGCACGAGCTAGCTTATCTTTCGTCTTAGTGCCAGCTAAACCATCAATTGGCAATCCAAATTCATACTGAAAGTTTCTTAATGCCCAATATGTTTGCCAACCAAAAACACCATCAATCTTTCCATTATAATAGCCTACGTATTGCAGTCTAGCCTGTAATTCAATAACGTCATCCCCTACTGCGCCATGCTGAATAACTTGTTCAGAAAACGCATGCACTTTTTGTTCATGAAAAGGGAATGCTAGTAGTTCTAACATAACAAAAAGGATGACCGATATTTTTGTGAGTAAAAACTTTTTATTCATGCTTATTACCCCCATAACTAAATACTATTAACATTAACAGTATTTTTTGTAGCAAATGGTTTTTTATACAAAAAAAAGTAGAGTGATGTTTTTCACTCTACTTTCTTGTATTTTGTATTGCCACTCATACCTATTCCATAGAGGATTAAGAAACCTTTCTTTGCTGAATGGTAAATTTTCCCCTTAATCGCTTTATACATTTATGTTCCTGTCATTTTTTGTATAGGTTCTTTGCTTAGTTCTCGAGCGCTCTTTACTTTTCTAAGTCCTAGCCACCATAAATAGAACATAAATGGAGTAATAAAAATCAACCAGTTTTTCTCCAAGGATATAATATAATCATACACAGCATGAAGGATGAAAGGAACAAGTAACGAATATACTAGCCATTTCCCTCTTGGCACAATGAATTTTCCTTTACCAAAATAATAGCCCATAATAACTCCAAATAGTGCATGACTTGAAACTGGTAGCAATGCTCTTCCAATAGCATACTCCAGTCCGTTTGCCACTAAATATAGAATATTTTCCATGGTCGCAAACCCTAATGAAACTGCAACTCCATACACTATTCCATCATAAGGTTCATCAAAGTCAGCATGCTTTACAGCTGTATAAAAAAGGATAAACCATTTAAAAAATTCTTCTAATAAACTGGTGGTAAACAGCGCACTCCAAATACCTTCTGGAATAACATTCTCTGTTTGTAACACATATTGTATAAACATGATTGGAAAAACAAGTAGTGCCCCTGTTATAAAAGACCGTAAGACTAGTGATATTGGTTCTGAACCATATTGATCTTTTAAATAAAAATAGCTTAATAATGCTAATCCAGGCGCTATTCCGGCTGAAAAAATCGCCAACATTTCATTTCCCCTTTTCCCCTGTTTAAGGAGTGTTCGGACCTATCTATTTTTTTCTAGGATGGCTTTTGCTATTTGCTCACCGTGAAATCTCCCATTTTCGATGAAGATTTCATTCGCATCATTTCCTGCCGCAATTACCCCAGCAATAAATATTCCATTCATATTCGTTTCCATCGTTTCTGAGTCAAATATAGGTCTCCCTGTTTCTTCCTCGATTCCAACACCCATTTTTCTCAAAAATTCGTGATCAGGATGATATCCAGTCATCGCAAACACAAAATCATTTTCTATTTCATGCATTTGGCCATTTACTTCATATAAGAGAGTAGTTTCTTTAATTTCTACTACATTCGCTTCAAATTCCATCTTGATGATCCCTTTTCTTACTAACGATTCGAATTCTGGTAAAATCCATGGTTTGATGCTTGAAGAATATTCGCTTCCTCTATATAAAACCGTTACTCTTGCGCCAGCTTTCACTAATTCAATTGCAGCATCTACACTTGAATTTTTCCCACCTATTACAGTTACATCATGATTGAAATAAGGATGTGCCTCTTTGAAATAATGCATTACCTTTTCCAATTCTTCTCCTGGGACATTCATAAAATTTGGATGATCATAATATCCAGTTGCAACTACAATATAGGGAGCACTATATTCTGCTTTTTTCGTTTTTACTATAAACGCTTGTTCTTCTGTTTTTTGAACCTCTAGTACTTCTTCGTATGCATTAATTCGAAGTTCTTTTCTTTTGGCTACTTCTCGATAATATACTAACGCCTGATTTCTATTGGGCTTATATTGTTCTGTTAAGAAAGCTACTTCGCCAATCTCTAGCTTCTCACTTGTACTGAAAAAAGTCTGATGAGTAGGATAACCATGTATGGCATTTACAATATTTCCTTTTTCAATAATTAGTGGATTTATATTTATTTCCTTTAAAGCGATCGCTGCTGCTAGACCACACGGACCTGCACCAATGATAATTGCTTCTTCTCTTTTCAAATCGTTCACTCCTAACATTTTACCAAAAGGGTAAACTTCATTAAAAAATCCATTGTCGATTAATAAATATTGGAAAAACATCTTTAGTTTCTCCTATTTTTTTAACATATGGATTCGCTAAATTGAAGGAATTCACCCTAAAAAGTTCCAAAATAAAAAATCTCCTACCTATAAGGATAGGAGATTTTTGTATTTTCAGCAATAGATTTGGTCAAATTTATATCCAACCGCGGAATCTAGATGCTTCCGCCATTTTTCTAACCCCCACCATATATGCTGCCAATCTCATATCAACACGACGTAATTCGGCAGTATCATAGATGTTTTTAAAGGATTTGCTCATTACTTTTTCTAATCTTTCTTCTACTTCTTCTTCTGTCCAGTAATACCCTTGATTATTTTGAACCCATTCAAAATAAGAAACAGTAACTCCCCCAGCTGAAGCTAATACATCGGGAACCAATAATATTCCTCTTTCAGTTAAAATATGAGTAGCTTCTAATGTTGTAGGTCCATTCGCCGCTTCCACCACAATACTTGCTTTTATATTATGAGCATTTTGTTCTGTGATCTGGTTTTCAATAGCAGCAGGAACTAAAATATCACAATCTAATTCCAATAATTCTTTATTTGAAATCGTATTATTAAATAAGTTAGTAACAGTGCCAAAACTATCTCTTCTATCTAATAAATAGTCAATATCCAATCCTTCTGGATCATGCAATGCTCCATATGCATCAGAAATGCCAATTACCTTTGCCCCAGCATCATGCATAAACTTAGCCAAAAAGCTGCCCGCATTTCCAAATCCTTGTACAACAACACGCGCCCCTTCGATGGGTATGCCTCTTCTTTTTGCCGCTTCCCGAATACAGATAGTAACACCTTTCGCAGTAGCAGTCTCGCGTCCTTGTGATCCACCTAAGACAAGTGGTTTACCTGTAATAAATCCTGGTGAATTAAATTCATCAATACGACTATACTCGTCCATCATCCATGCCATAATCTGTGAATTAGTAAAAACATCTGGAGCGGGAATATCTTTCGTCGGACCTACAATTTGACTAATTGCACGTACATACCCTCTACTTAATCTTTCCAATTCTCTAAAGGACATATCACGAGGATCACAGACAATTCCACCTTTCCCTCCACCGTAAGGAAGATCAACAATTCCACATTTTAAACTCATCCAAATGGAGAGTGCTTTCACTTCTGTTTCCGTAACATTCGGATGAAAACGTATGCCACCCTTTGTAGGTCCAACAGCATCATTATGCTGAGCTCGGTAGCCTGTGAAGATTTTTACAGTTCCATCATCCATTCTCACAGGAATTTTAACTGTCATCATTCGAATCGGCTCTTTTAATAATTCATAAACTTCATCTGAATAACCAAGCTTGTTTAAAGCTTTATGAATTACTGTTTGTGTTGATTTCAAAACATCGTGTTGCTCTTCTACATGATTCTTCTCGTTAGATTTGTTGGCTACCATTAATAAATCCTCCTAAAAAACTACTAGTTTATAAACTGTAGTTCTTCTTTATAAGAATAATTATTTAGCTTCTTTAAATAGAATCGAAAACATATTTGTTTACAATATTTCTTGTTTATTTGCTAATTCAAAGCATAGTATACACTTTTACCTGGAAGATGCAAGAAAATTTATTGATACAATATTGCCATAGAAAACTTTATACAGGATTCACTTGTTTACTTTCACATATGCTACCTAATTTTATCTATTTCAGGAGTATTCTCCATTTAATAAATCTATTTTCACTGTGAAAAACTGTTTTTTATTCATTATTCCTACTAACAGTATATTCAATTAAACGATTCTTTGTCCTACCCCACCCTCATTTAATTATCATTAATTAATTTCTCTATAAACTTATTTCTTTACACGATTTAATTACTTGAGGTCAAATAAAAATTATAAATTTTATGGGAAGGATATCCCCATTTCATTTTAACACTTTCAACAGGTTTTACCAATCATCAACTTGTAAATTTTTATGTAGAATATTTTCTAAAAACACAAAAAAAGGATAGACGATTTTGATTGCTGCTAAAGCAACTTTATTCTCAAACACTTAAGAATAAAAAATGAAATCATTCTATCTTGTTTATATGTAAATGACTGTTTTTGTAAAAGTTTGTTACTATTAACCTCAGCCTGAATACAAGTCGCTTTTAGCGGGTCTCTCCTGTCTCGCCCATCCCCACATAAGTCTACGTATTCAGGCTGCTCAGTATTTCTAAATAATTAAAAATAATGTACTAACGTCTCAATAGCATTCTCTTTTATTATCGTATTTCCATACTCCTCAATAATGTATATACTCTTTAAACTTGTTTCCCCAAACTCACTTAGAATAGCAATAATTTGTTCTTCCTTGTACGAAGAAATATCTGTAAAACAAAAATAATATATTTCATTTAAATTATATAAAGAACCACCAGTGAAATTATTTTGCACTAATTGTTTCGCTGCATCAATAACATCCTCTATATCTGAGAATTCATATATTATATCCACCGTTTCTTCTACAGTTACTTGCATCTCTAAAAAACCTTCTGATAATATTTCTTCTGTATCCAATTCATTTTCTGTTATCGTTAAAATCATTACCATACCTTGAGCTTTCATTGTAAATATTTCAACAGCAACCGAACCGTGTATCTCCATATCAAATAAATCATTTGCTTCTTCAAGCATTTCATGAAAAAAATACTGCCACTTTATCGAGTCTTTCCATATATCTTCCTTGGTCAATCCACGTTCATACAGATCATCGGTGGTCAGATGGATTTTAATTCTATTGCTATTTAATCTCTCCAAACGCATGACTACGCCTCCTGCTCCTTGAAAAAACTCTTAATGCAGTTTATGAAAAGAAGGAGTAATCGGTGAGTAATATTATTAAGTGAGTTCATATATAAAAAAGCCAACTATTCAAACTGTTGGCTCAAAAAATTAAATTTCTTCATCATTCTGTTTGTGTTGAATTCTAATAATATGTGTTTCTGGCTTTGCCCCTAATCTTAAAGGAATACTTGTTGTGCCATATCCATTACTTACAAACAAAGTTGTTTTTCCAATTAGCTTTGTTCCACCTAATTCATATGGTCCGAAACCAAATATCCGAATTTGACCACCATGAGTGTGACCACTTAATACTAAGGAAATTTGATTTTCTGCATCCAGTTTTTCCATTATTTTCGGATTATGACTAATTAATATTTTAAAGCTATTGTCTTCAGCTTGCTTCAGAGCAATTTCTAAATCATCGTACTCTAGCGAATAATCTTCAATGCCAATTAAAGACCAGCCTTCTCCATTTGATGATTTAAAAGATACCGCTTTATTATCCAACAAAACGATGTCCTCTTCTTTCAACAAGCTCTCTAATGCATCTCGATCGATTTCATAATCATTATTTCCCCATACAAAATAAACAGGTCCAATTTGTTTTAGCTTGCGTAAATTTTCCCGGGTTTTCTCCAGTTTCACACCCTTTTCTAGAAGGTCTCCACCTATTATAACAATCTCTGCTACATCCATCGCCTCATTAATTATAGAATCATCAATTGTTCTTCGGTGTATATCCGAAATAAAGAAAAGCGTAATTTCACGGATTGAAGAAGGAAAGTTAGGAAAATAGAATATCTCATATTTCACATTATTCTCATTCGCGATATTTTTCATATAGATAATGAATGCAATACTAAAAATTACAAGCAAAATAAATCCGCCAAATAAAAATACCATATAAACCTCCCCGAATTACCCCTTTATGCTGATTCCTTTATTTTAATACAACTTCTGCTTGTTTTACTAATTTTAAGAATAGCTTCCTATCCCTTCTTTCCGTACATCCATATTTTCTATTAAACAGAAACTTTCTTGCCATCAAAAAATCAAAAAGGAATAAGGTCCTTCTATAAAAGAAAGCATGTAAATTAATTTTTAGACATAAGATGTAAAGTATCCTATTAGAAAAGGAGGGAATTCATTATGCCTTCATTTTACAAAGAATATCACCCTTATATCAGTCCGTTTGATCCCTGTCCACCGATGAAAACAAAAGTATACTCAACGCCGCCCAATTTATATCTTGGTTTTCAACCACCTCACCTTCCTCAGTTTAGTCCAATGGAAGCTTTAAAAGCAGGGACGTTATGGAAAACCTTTTACGACCCTTACTACAGTCCATATGAGAAAAAAAGTTAAGGGGGTGAAAAAATAATGAAACAGCTTCCACCTGAATATTATCAATTATTAGAACAGCTCCAAGCCATTGACTTTGTACTAGTCGAACTTACCTTATATTTAGATACCCATCATCATGATCAAGATGCCATTAATCAATTTAACCATTATGTAAAAGAACGAGAAAAATTCAAGAAGTTATACGAAAGCAAATATAGTCCTTTATTGCAATATGGAAATAGCCCATCTGGTTCACCATGGGATTGGGATTCAGCCCCTTGGCCTTGGCAAGTATAAGAGTACTACAAATATTCAATTTTGCGATAAAGGAGAATAGAATCTTATGTGGTTATATGAAAAAAAGTTACAATACCCAGTTAAAGTGAGTACCTGCAATCCAATGCTTGCAAAATTTTTAATTGAACAATATGGAGGTGCCGATGGAGAACTTGCAGCTGCATTAAGATACTTAAATCAAAGGTATTCCATACCTGATCGTGTTATTGGATTATTAACAGACATAGGAACGGAAGAATTCGCTCATTTGGAAATGATTGCCACAATGATATATAAATTGACGAAAGATGCCACACCAGATCAACTAAAAGCGGCAGGTCTTGGTGATCACTATGTTAATCATGATCATGCCTTATTTTACCATGATGCTGCAGGCAATCCTTGGACAGCAACATATATACAGGCAAAAGGAGATCCAATAGCTGATCTTTATGAAGATATAGCTGCCGAGGAAAAGGCTAGGGCCACATACCAATGGATCATTAATATGAGTGATGACCCAGATTTAAATGATAGCCTCCGTTTTCTTAGAGAACGAGAGATTGTACACTCCCAACGATTTAGAGAGGCAGTCGAAATTATCAAAGAGGATCGACAGCAGCGAAAGATTTTTTAAGGTACATTTACTGTTTATACACAAAGAGGCTGGGACATAAGTATTCCAGCCAAAGTTAAAGCCAAACAATTACACGAAAATTTGTATGATTGTTTGGCTTTTTAATCGGCTTGTAAAAAAGCTATTTCAGTTGTTATCACCCGCAGCCTGAATACACTTCGCTTTCCATGGGGCTCGCGCTAAAGCCGCGGTCTGCCTTTAGCCTGGAGGGTCTCAGGCTGTCTCGCTAATCCCCGTGGTGTCTACGTGTATTCAGCCTGCTTCATATTTCCTACTAATTTATTTTTTTTGAAAAAACAATATTTTTTTAGGAAATTGCCTTTAAAAACAGAGTGGAATGGAGCGGAGGACACTCGACTCCTGCGGGAAGTAGAGCAAAACCTAAGACCCCACAGGCTTTAGCCGAGGAGGCTTAGGGCCCTGCGCATCGTGTGTCTGTAGCGCAATGGAACGAATTAGTTTTTACACTTGACAATATTTAAAAACGTAAATAATCAGTATATGAAAGTAACCTTTATTTAAGAGCTAAATTAGAGATTGTTCGTCTTTACAGATTATCTATTTAGTTTTGTCCCAGCCTCTTTGTTCTATATAAATTACGTTTAAAATAAAGTGAACCTTCCACCAATAGCGATTCCTTCCTCCCCCACTGATAGTTAGTTGAACCAATCGGACCTTTATGGACAGTTGATACCCCACCTATCTTCTTCGAATTCTCATAAGCTTGTGGTTGAGACTTACTATCCGTATAGGTGGGATAAATAACTCTATTGCTATCCTTATCTCCATTTATTTTTTACTTTGCTTGATGGAATAAATTAATATCGTAGGAATCTTTAATTTTATTATATATTTCATGTCGACTATTCCATGTTTCACTATTCCCAAATAAATCTTTACTTTTATCAATAAACTCGCAACGTAAATCATGATATTCTTTTTCTGCTTTATCCCTTTTTTGTCTCAATACATTCATATACCCAAATACTCCGATTATAAATAGAAGAATATACAGATTAATGCTTTCTTCCACATATACCGAAAACATTACAGCAAATGAATGGGAATAAGGAATAGCAATTTGCTTATAAAGCCAAAGAAAATAACAAAAGGTTGTAAAGATAGTAAACCACATAATTAGTAAGTGCCGGTTTTTTAACTTATCAAATTTTTCCTTTTTCTCAATTATTTTTAGGATAACTTTTTTTGTTGTACCATCTAACACATAGTTTTCAGGGAAGATTGAGCTTTCCAAAGTCACTCCCTCCTTCAAATAGCGCATTTTAAAAGTCTCTGTTCAAACATAAGCCTTCTATGCATAAACAACACAACTTATCAATCGCTTTAATAAATTATATGTAGTTAGAGGACAAGTTAGAATAAATTAATTATGGGTCTAATACAATTTTCAATGTTTGCCCTAATTGAACCTGATCATTAGCCATATTATTGGAGGATTTAATTTTTTCGATTCCATCTCCATTAGGGTAATAATTTAAAGCAATTCGATATAAAGTTTCTCCTTTTGCTACAGTATGATATACTATCTTCTCATTAGAATTAGTTTGCTCATCAGTTTCTACCTTTTCCTCTTCTGGTTCTTCTTTTTTCGGTGGCTCCTTGATTGTATGCTCAGATTCAGACTTTTCCTCTTTGGCTTTATCCTCTTCTTCGTCAATAACTTTTTCTTTTGAATTATCTGCAGTTACATCTTCCTCTTCTTCTGCTGTATTACTTTCTATTATTAATTCTTCTTGTTCTTCTTCAGGTTTAATCCGCTGTGATTCATTATTTGATGGTTTTTCTTTTTGAATATTCACATTTTCAAATAATCCAGAAGTATTTTCTGTTGATAAAAGATTGGAAAAATTTTTTCCATTTAATAAACTATTTATTAATAATAAGACAACCGGCAATAGCACAAATATAAATGCTAATAAACTAATTATTGGAACTTTAACTTTTTTCTTTTTATTTTTATGAACAGTGCTTCTTGAAGGTAATGACGATTCAACCTGTTCCTCCGATTTTTCCTCTTCATTTATCACTTTTTTTAATCGTTGTTTTTGTAATTCCGCTTGAACCCTATATGGATCTTCTTTTTTCATTTACATCCCATCCTTACAATTCCCCATAAAATCCCCCAAATAAGGAGCTGTTTCTCCACTGAACATTCACTTTGATGCGCTAATTTCCTTCTGAAACAAATTAAACCGAATAATACAGCCGAGCAGGAAATCAATAAGAAAATGCATAATCACTGTTACCCAAAGATTTTCTGTTACTTCAAATAAGACACCAATAACGATACTTACTAATACAACATTAGCAAATAAAAAAGGATTAAATAAATACCGATAATGCATAATAGCAAACAGAAGGCAGCTTAGTAGTAACCCTAAATTCGACTGGATAACTCCACGAAAAAGTAATTCTTCACTAAATGCTACTATTAATGCTATGAACGCAATATGAAAAGGATGTCTATTTTGAAAAACCCGTTTGTTCACACCACCATCATCATGATAATGAGCAGAAAACCGATTCATCAACCAAATATCCATTACTACAACCGCAAGCCCCGCTATAATCCCAATTATAAAATCTGTCCATTCATACTTAAATATTTTGGTTATCGGAGGATTCCATCCAAACACAATCGTATGTAGAACGAAAGCCATAATTAGTAGGATAAATTGCGTCATGTATACATTTTTTAATAAATCACGGTCTGTCAATTGATTAATTATCTCCGTATATTTTGCTTTATTCATTTACATACCCTACTTTTTTATATTTAAAATAAAAGCTAACTGCTCCTTCCAATCAACTTGTGGTTTATCATGTCTATTGTTCCTACTTTGAAAGAAATCAGATAACTCCAATCCACATCTGTCACAGCAATTTTCTTTTCTTTTGCTTTTGTACGTTTCTCCGAAATATTCCAAAATATACTTTCTTCGACAAGTTTCAGAATGTAACCAAGCAATCAGTTCTTGTATTTTTTGTTTTTTTACTTTCACTCTTTCTTCTCGGAATTTACAGTATAATTCAAGAGAGTGCAACAGTTCCTCCATTGATTTATTTTGCGGCTCAATATATGACTCCAAGACTCGCCACTGTGTTTCTGAAAAAAGCATCTGTAATTGATAACTTTCGTTTTTCAACCAATCATCAAATGTTGGGTATTTCCTTAAAAGTGCTTTCCATTTATTAATCTGTAGCTTGTCTGGCAACTCCGATTCAATCAACTGATAAGCAATCCATTCATCGCCTGGTGTATAAAGAACAATCGACACACTCTCGTTCCCATCTCTTCCTGCTCTTCCAATTTCCTGAAGATAAGACTCTAACTGTGTAGGCATATGAAAGTGAATAATGAAACGGATGTCTTCCTTATTGATTCCCATGCCAAATGCACTTGTAGCACAAATAATGTCTAGCTGTCCAGCTTGAAATTGTTGTTGCACAAGGATTCGGTCTTCTTGGGACATTCCTCCATGATAAGCCATTATTCGTTTCGAAGCTCTTTCTTTTAAGAAAGCAACAGTCTGTTCAGCCAACTTTTTACTAGAGAAATACACAATCCCCTGCCCATTAAGGACTTGAATATTCGCAAGAAGCTTCTCCATTTTTTCTTGTGTATGTGCTAGTTCTTCAATATTGATTGCGATATTGGGTCGATCAACGGAATAAATAATCTCCTCTACATTTTCTAGATTTAACGACCTCTTGATATCCTTGCGAATTTCTTCTGTCGCTGTCGCTGTCAAAGCTAAAGTCACGGGGTTATTCAATTTTTGTCGAATTTCCCCTAATTTTTGGTAATCCGGTCGAAAATCATAACCCCATTGTGAAATACAATGTGCTTCATCAATTACAAATAAGCAAATCTTCATTCGTTGAAAAATTTCAAGAACATGAGGCATAGAAATCATTTCTGGGGAAATAAAAATATATTTGTATTGGTTAATTCGTTTAAGTACCCGTTGTTTTTCTCCTGGTGTTAGAAAGGAATTTAAAGCAACTACTCTTTTCTCACCTTTCATCTTCATTTGTTCTACTTGATCCTGCATTAAAGATAAAAGTGGAGATATAATGATGACGGTTCCTTCGAGAAGCCTTCCAGCAAACTGATAACATAACGACTTTCCTGTTCCAGTTGGCAGCATCGCAAGCGTATCTCTTTGATTAAGAATCGAAACAATCGTTTCTTTCTGTCCTCCACGAAAATGAGTTAATTGAAAGTACTCTTTTAGCTTGTCTTCTAATTTCATGATGAATCACCATACCTTGCCATTACCACACGTATCTCAAAATAGGAGACATCCGCTAATTGTTGCTTTATTACCTTTAATGATTTAGACGATGATTGCTCGATACTTTTTTTAATTCTCCTTATTTTTTCCTCGCTCACTAGACTATGAACTGGAAATTCAGGGACATTTAATAATACTTCAATAAGATGATCTTCAATTGTACTTTGCTTTAAATTTCTTATATGAACAATTTCCTCTATATTATAGCCTTTTTGAATAAAATCATATGTTTTTGCTGTTGAAGCCGTAAGCGTAAAATTTTTTTTATTATCCTTGATCATATAACGTAACAATGAATATTCCTCCTTATTAGAAAGGATTCTTTCTATCATAAAATGAAGAATAGCAAGGAAAGATAACTGATATAAGGATGGATCCATTTTCAATTCTAATGCAGCTTGATCTGACGTAAGACCTATTTCTTTCATACCAGTTAATCTGTTAATCAGGATTGCTGGATTTATTTCTATCCCGTCAAGACAGTTTACTAAATCTTTATAGAGGTACTTATTAATTTCGTTTCTTTCCATAGAGATTGAATGGAGTGTCTCTTTCAGCCATAATTGGGTCACAGGATTCCTTTGTACTGGTATATAACGAATACTATTTTCTGACAAATGTGAAGCAACTTGAATAAATAAAGATAGTCTTTGCCAAAAAGGCTCTGTTATAGCATGAAATTTCCAACCGTTTAAATAATTCGGAAGTAGATTCTCCTTTAACAAATTCTCCAACTCTATCTTTCTAGTATCATTAATAAAATAATGATTATCTCCCGACTTAACGAGCCATTTTTCCTTATACAGTATATGAACAACTTCCTCTAATTGCACTCTTGATAACATAGGAAAGGACTGATATAAGGAGGTTAACTGAAAGATATGAATATCTTGGATTGTTTGGGATGATTTTTTGCCATTTAATATATGAAGGATGGAGTATATGGTCCTTTCTCCATTCATTTTATACAAACTTTTAAGAATAATTATTTTTAAAAAGGACATACATTCATCTTCCTCTATATTCGACAAATTTTGTTGAAATTTGTTTGTAATATTTCTTTTATTTTACCATGAATTTAATTGTTAAGTGAACTTTGATATCGCAGCATGTATAGATTTTTTAATAAAAAGAGCGGTAATCTTTAAAGAAACTGCTTGAATTTTTGACTATTTTAAGAAAAGTAATTCTTACTTTCTACTTTTTCTCTCTCTTTTTTATTGAAAAGTTAAAGATTCAGTCTTACAATAAGATAATAGTAAGGAGTATGCCAGTCATGTATATACTCCGTATGAATAACACTGGAGGTTTTTTTACTCATGGCAAAATATACGATTGTTGATAAAGACACATGTATTGCATGTGGGGCTTGCGGAGCTGCGGCGCCTGATATTTATGATTACGATGACGAAGGTATTGCTTTCGTTATGTTAGATGATAATCAAGGAACAGTTGAAGTACCTGAAGTATTACTAGATGATATGTTAGATGCTTTTGAAGGTTGTCCAACTGATTCTATCAAAGTTGCGGATGAATCTTTTGATGGAGATCCACTAAAATTCGAATAGTTTTCTTTATCATACACAGAGCAGAAAGGAATTATGTATCCTTTCTGTTTTTTATTTCTCATGCTGTGCAAAACATCACATAAGAAATTTCCCCACACTAATTAAACAAAAAAAGCAGTTCAGTGCTATATGCTGAACTGCTTTTACGATTAAACGTTTCTAGATGGGATTTGTTTATTAATCCATACACCCATTTTAGAAAATACTAACGCAAAGATTATAGAAATGATGATTCCTTTTAACAGATTGAATGGAATAATTGCTGAAATAATTGTTTGTCTTAATATTGTAGTGTCATTCGGAATTTTCATTAACGCATTATAGAAAGGTAACATGATAAAGTAGTTAAACAGACTCAATAATGCTGTCATGATTAAAATACTTAATGTTAAACCAATAGCCATTCCTTTTTTCGACTTAATTTTATTATAAATAAAGTAAGTTGGTAGTATAAATGAGATTCCAGCGATAAAATTAGCAAAATGTCCAACTGGAATTCCTGTTTCACTTCCTGTAATTAAATAATCCAATATATTTTTTACCAGTTCAACTAATATTCCCGCCACAGGTCCTAAAATAAGTGCTGCAACTAAAGCCGGAATATCGCTAAAATCAACTTTTAAGTAGCTAGGAAATGGTGGAATTGGAAATTTAAGCATCATTAACACATAGGCTAAGCTACTCATCATCCCAATTAAAACATACCTTCTTACATTCATTTTTTTCTTCATTTTCTTCTCTCCTTCTTTTTAGGATCCATCTACCTAAGAAGAAAGATTCAGCAATTTATTAAGAATACTGCAAATAAAAACCCTCAAGCTAAAGATACTTGAGGGAGTAGTTTAAAGGCTGCACACTTAATAAACGTTCTAAAAAGATATTTTGAACGATTGCAGAACCTCCATCTTCTCCCATCCAGACTTTACTGTCGGTTTTGGAATTTCACCAAATCAACCTACCGAAGTAGGGTCACGGACTTTGAGTACAAAACTCATCACCGTCGGTCGGGAATTTCACCCTGCCCCGAAGATAGACCAATATTAATTTGTTGTTTACAATTGTTATTATACATTAAACAAACAATATTTGTGAAGAAGTTTGCTTATAAATTCAAATATTGTTCATAAATTCACATAAGATATACTCCATTTTCATTTAAGTAAGCCTTTATTTTAATTACAAAGGGTCCGGTTGATTCCTCCTTAATAGATAAGGCACACTTTACCTATTCACTGTAACTTCTATGTATATTCCCCACTTCTATCCTCTATAAGGTACTTACTGCTTTTTAGATATATACTCGCTTTCTTATATGGTATCGTTGTATATTCTGAGTCATCTGCTTTCTCCAATTTCAACTCCATTTTCTGCATACTTCTCTTTATGTACTCTTCTTCTAACTTTTTTTCTTCCTCTTGAAGCGAGTTTAATTTAGCAGAGTGAATAGGTTCTGTTACTACATCCTCTATTTCTTCTTGCTCAGCAATTTTTACAGTCTGACCTACTTGTACATTTCCTAATACTAAAATTGGATTTATTGCATTTTCTTTTGTAACGGTCCATTCTTTATTATGTATTTCAAAATGCAAATGCACCCCGGATGAATATCCTGTATTCCCCATTTCACCTATTAATTCACCTTTTTTCACCAACTGTTCTTCCTTGACAAGCCGTTTATTTAAATGAGCATAAACCGTTTCTAAATCATTCTCGTGCTTAACAAAAATAACATTGCCATAGGATTGAGAATAATAAGACTTTGTTACAACCCCTTCATCTACCGCATACACTTTATCCCCTAGTTTTCCTGCAATATCTATTCCTTTATGTGTTCCATTTCTTGTATTGAATGTATCTGTTATTATTCCTTCACTCGGCCAAGTCCACTCTTTTGTACGTTCAGCGATGGAGAACGCTTTTGCTTGTGAATGCTTGCCCCCTAAGAACAGTAAACTAATAAATAATAGCATAATAGCGGCTATAAGTATTCTCCTAATGTAGTCTCCCATTTAGTATCCTCCTTTTCCATTTGTATCAAACTACAGTATTATATTGAATATTTGCTCGAAGAGATCAATGTGAAATTCACCTATCTCAGTTTACATTTAAATAGATTACTCCTCTTCATTTACAGATATACAAAAAATTTGATTCTTACTAAATAAGCTATATGTATGGACCTTTTATGTTTAAATGTATTAGCCATTCTTTCTTTAGACTAACTGTCCCTACTTCCATCTACTCTTTCAACTTATGAGTTCATGTTAATTGTTAGAACTATAGAATATACAGGTGTAAAATGTTTCCGTAATGTAGCTAATAAGATGTTTTTAAAAAAAGAAACAAAAATTATTTTATACGATTATTCTTTTTTTATTCTTTTTTGTTTTTATATTTGAAAAAAGGATTGTAAATGGTTTTCTATAACAGCTACATTTGGTTAATTTCTTAGGGCAGCACCATCTTTTATAAAATTATTTCGAACAAAAAAAAACATAATAAAGAAGCGTCCTATAACGACGCTTCTTCCTTATCATTCTTTTATATCTACTCTATTAGCAGCAACTGGAACAGCTAATTCTTTTGTTAGTTGAAATTCACCAACTGCTTCAACTTTCGTATTCTCAAACTTAACTGTTGAATATTTAAAATCCTTTGCAGTTAAAAGGATAGATTCAATAGCATATAATGTCTTCTGATCTTCTTCCATTTTACTTTCATTTGACAAATGGACAATCAATTGCCCTTTCTTTTCATCCTCTGAAACCTTATCAATATCAATAGTATTAGGGATCGAAGCCGTTAATCCATGAGTTTCAATATCATCTTCCATTGCATCAAAAGCATTTTCAATAGTATCATAGGGTTTTTCCCAAGGTACATATAATGGCCTTTGCATTGACTCATCATCTTCTAAAAGGAAGTAGGCACGCTTTTCCAGCGGTTTAAATTCAATGGTGGTTTCTTTTCGATTCCCTAGTTTTACTCCTAGTTTACCGTCTGTATAAAACACCATTTTCTTTGCACCAATTGTTTGCAATTGCTGCTGAACCAGTGTATTAAAGAAGCCTTCAGAATGTGAACCAAAGTTTGTCAATTCTTGTTTGGTGTCTACTTCGATATTATTATCACTTAAATGATAAGTAAACAGCTCTGGGCTAATCGGGAAATAGTTACTTAACTGTTTATTGACTCCAATCATTTTATTTACATTTTGAACATATAGGTCAAACTTAGATAAATGATTCGGATTTTCAACCAAAATGCTAACAGGAACAATTACTTGGATATTTTCATCAGGGATTGGATAGGTTAATACCTCATAATTACCTACGTCTTCTTGATATATAGCAGTTGGTGCAAGGGATGATGATGCCATTTCTGCTTGCTGATTCGCAAAATCAAAATTTTGTATGTCATTCTTTTCTGCCTCATCGGATATTTTGGCTTTCATTATGGCAGAATTATCAGCAACTTTACTTTCACTATCATATGATTCATTGTTGTCGAAAAAACTTTGACTGATAATAAATAGAAGTATCATTGTGCATACTGTCGCCAATATTGGCATGGATACTCTCGTTCTGCGAACAGATTTCTTTTTCATTTGAATAGTATGATAAATAAATTCCGGGTTTCGCTCATCTTTAATCGATGGCAATTGCTTAAGGGTTTGCTTGATTTTTTCATCATTCCACTTTCTTTTCGGCATATGAATCCTCCTTTCCCCCGTTTTCCTCTAATAAGGTCCGCAGTGCCTTTAAAGCTCGGTGTTGAGTTGTTTTCACTTTACTTTCTGTCCATCCTAATGCTTTCGCTGTTTCTGAAATGGATAGTTCTTGAATATACCGAAATACAATAACCATTCGCTGGTCTACTGTACAATATTGTAATGCACTATATACACTCTTCATTTCTTCTGTTTGTAGTGTAATTTCTTCTGGAAGAAATCCATCTGCTTTTATTTGCTGTTTGGACCAGTCAAACTTATCCATAATGCGTTCTTTCCAATTCTTTTGTTTACGAAAATGGTCGATTGCCACATTTCTAGCAATACTAAATAACCAGGTTTTCTCCGTACTTTTCCCCTCAAAGCGATGATAGGAATTTAGAACGCGAATATAAACTTCTTGCACTAAATCTTCTGCCGTCTCCTTGTGATTAACCATGTAAAATAAAAATTGAAAAACGTCATGATGATACTTAGTATAGATTTCATCAAAAACGGAGTTCATCTTTTCCCCTCCCCCGTTCAATATATTAGTCGTAATATAGCGTAATTAGTTTCAGTTATTTGTAATTAAATCTAGTTTCTTTCACTTATTCTTATAAAGTGAAACTTCCATCAGTGGGTTTTTCCTTCATCTTATATTGATGATTAGTTGAACCATTCAGACCTTTACTGACAGTCGCTCTCCCACCTATCTTTCTCGAATTTCCATAAGCAAGCGTTAAGTCTTACTGAAGTTTAATAATGGGATAAACATAATAAAAAGGGAGTCAAGAAAAGGTTGACCTCACAAGTTATACCTGTATGTAGTAGCTTTCCTACATACAAAATGGAAAAATAGCTTGTAGGGTCAAAATTCTTCCATGACACCCCATACGTTCTATTATGTTAAATTGTTTCTCGTGAATCAAGAAGAATCGGCACTTTCTCTAATTTTCTTCTTTATTTCGAGGTAAAAAGATAAAAAATGTCGTACCTCGACCATATTTACTATATACAGAGATATCGCCACCATGGGCATCAATGATATTTTTTACAATAGCTAATCCTAGGCCTGTCCCAGCATTCCCTCTAGTTCTTGCTTTATCCGCTTTATAAAAACGTTCAAAAACATATGGTAAATCTTCCTCAGGAATACCTGCACCTGTATCCTCAACCTCTATATACACTCCGTAATCATCAGAACGGGCACGTAAAGAAACCGTGCCATCAGTTAGCGTATGTCGTAAACTATTATCCATTATATTGGTTAAAACTTGCTCAATACGATCTGGATCTAGCTCATATTCTCCCATATCTTCTGAAATAGAAACTGTAAACGCTATTTCCTTCTCTTTCGCGATTGTCTTAAACTTTCTTGCAACGCGGTTTATAAATGGATTTAAATCAACTTGTTCTTTTCTTAGCTCTAAATAGCCAGTTTCCATTCGGGCTAAATCTAGAAATTCATTTACTAAACGACCCATTCTTAATGACTCATCGTAGATTATCCGTGCCATTTCTCTCTTTTCTTCCTCTGATTCTGCAATATTATCTACAATAGCCTCACTGTATCCCTGTAACATACTTATCGGAGTTCTAAGTTCATGAGATATATTCGCAATAAAATCAATCCGAAGCTTATCTAATTTCCGTTCCTCTGTCATATCGCGAATAACAACAATTGCTCCTCTGATATCTTTTTTATTATAGAGGGGACTAACAATCATAACCCAGTTTCTTCCTTGTAAAGTGATTTCATCTATCTGTTCATTACCAGTATGAACGGCTAGCTGAAATAATTTCCGCAATTCATTTGGAATTTGAGCTTGCATATCACTCAATTCGCCTTTTTCATAATACCAGTGTTGCAAAAATTTTTCGGCTGGTGGATTAGTAAGGAGCAAGCTCCCATTTCGATTAAGCGTTAGTACCCCATCTGCCATTCCACTTAAAATATTATCGAGCTGTTCTTTTTCTTGGCTTAAGGCGTTCATATTAAAATGTAATCTTCTTGCCATTTCATTGAACGCAATCGAAAGTTCACCGATTTCATCCTGTGCCATTATTGGTACCTTTGTCGCAAAATTACCTTGAGACACTTCAAAGGCAGCTTCTCTCATCATTCTTAAGGGGGCAGTAATCCTTGTTAATAAGAAAAAGGCAAAAATCGTCGTTAAAATAATCGCAATAACAGCAGCTAATACGATAAATTTAGCGGTAGACTCCTTTGATTCATTCATCGATTGTAAAGACTGATAAATAAAAACAGCCCCATCATTCCCATTAACATGAAGAGGAGATCCTACGATTGCTACCTGCTCGGGTATATTCTCCTTATTCTTCCATTTTCTCATCACAACGGTTGGCTTATTGCTTGTTACCACGTTTTGTAATGCTTCATTCTCTTCAATGAAAGAAAAAGTGAGTTCCTGCAGACGACTCTCTGGATAATAATAAACTTGGTCCGGAGAAGAAATAATTATTGCTCCTGTCGAATGATCTAGAAGCTCCCCTACAATTTCTAATCCAGTCTGATTATTATGTTCTTTCATTATTTCTGATATTTTAGTTGCCGTATTGGTTAATTCAGTTTCCGTTTGCTCTGTATAATATTGCTCAAAATACTCCAGTAACATGATTGTAAGAATCGTTAAAACAACGGAAACCAGCAATAAAAAGGTAATCCAAAGCTTAAATACTACGCTTCGCCAAAACTTCATCCATTGTTAACCTCAAACTTATAACCTACTCCCCAAACAGTTACAATCATACTAGCTGCCTCTTCTGAAACTCGATTTAGCTTTTCTCTTAATCGTTTAACATGTGTATCCACTGTTCTTAAATCACCAAAAAATTCGTAATGCCACACTTCTTTTAATAGTAATTCGCGATCAAACACTTTATCTGGCGACTTAGCTAGGAAATACAATAGTTCATATTCCTTTGGAGTTAAACTTACTTCTTTACCGCTAGCCAATACACGATGTGCATCATGATCAATAGTTAATGCTGGAAATATGATAACGTCCTTTGATGAGTTATCGCTTTGTTCAAATGTAGTGGTTGTTGAACGTCTTAAGAGAGCTTTTACTCTTAAAACTACTTCTCTAGGACTAAATGGCTTTACAATATAATCATCTGTGCCAACCTCAAATCCTTGAACTCTATTCACTTCTTCCCCTTTAGCAGTAAGCATGATGACAGGAGTAGTTTTTTTCTCTCTTAATTCCTTGCATACCTCCATACCATCTTTTCCAGGCATCATCAGATCGAGTAAGATAACATCATAATCAGTGTTTAATGCCTTAGAAAGAGCGCTCACTCCATCTTCTGCTTCCTCTACAGTAAACTCTTCTCTTTCTAAGTACATTTTTAAAAGACGTCTAATTCTTTCTTCGTCATCTACCACTAGGATTTTAATTTCCTTCTCCATCGTTCATACCTCCTAACAAAATACACGAAACTATATATAGTACTTTTATGTTTCGCATGTTGCATGTATAAATAAATGCAATTTTGCCTATTTATCTTATGGACTATTATTTATACTGCAGTTTTCCAGTTATATAGCAATTTATTTAGGTGATTTCTCTTATTTGTCACAATTATTATAGCATTATTATCATGTAGATATTGTTATCTTCCGTTGCCAGATGTGACACTTTTATGAACTTTTATAAAGTTTCCATTTTCTCTCAAAATGCGCGAAAATTTATTCCAATATTTAGTGAATGAAGAGAAACAGCAGATGAAAGTCGTTGTCGTTCATAAACTCTCTCCTGCTGAAATCAGAAAATATGGTAAATTACCCCTTCTTCTTCTGTGCTTCTGCTCTCAATAACTTCACTTCATGTGCAGTAAGTTCACGAGCGTCTCCAGGCTGTAAACCATTTAAATTTAAGAAAGAATATCTTTCCCTTTTTAATTTCATGACAGGTGTTCCAATTGCCTCAAACATTCTTCTTACTTGACGGTTTCTTCCCTCATGAATTTTCAATTCAACAATACTTGTACCTTTTTTCTTATCGACAGAAAGGATTTTTGCTCTTGCTGGAGCAGTTTTTCCATCCTCTAGCATAATTCCTCTTTCTAATTGCTTTACTTTTTCTCGAGCTGGTATACCTTTGACTTTAGCAACATAGACTTTTTCAATTTCACCTTTTGGATGCATCATTAAATTAGCAAATTCTCCATCGTTCGTTAATAAAATAATGCCTGATGTATCATAATCAAGACGTCCAATAGGATAAATTCTTGCTTCTATTTCAGAGAAATAATCTGTTACGACTTTTCTGCCTTTATCATCATTAACACTAGAGATTACTCCTCTTGGTTTATAAAGAATAAAATAAACAGGTTCTTCTCTTTCTACAGGGATGCCACTTACCTCAATTTTATCGTTTGAACCTACTTTTACACCTAATTCTTTAACTGTTTTTCCATTAACTTTTACTTTTCCTTCAAGGATTAATTCCTCTGCTTTTCTTCTTGATGCAATTCCTGCATGTGCAATTACTTTTTGTAGTCTTTCCATCTATATCACCTCATCCAATTTCTCAACAGTAAAAAATGATTGATCGTTTTTTATAAAGTATTTCTAAATGTTTATCCTATTTTATTAGTGTCAATTTATTAGAAAATAGACTAATTCAAAACGCTTGATCGTTCTTTTTTTGCCATTCCTATGAATTATGACATAAATTGATGAAATTTCAAAGAAATCTTTGAAATTAGAGGTGTTACTCATTAAATATTGATTAATTTATAAGCCTTTTTTAGAACTCTCTTAGAGAGAATCTGCCAAACTTTAAAATACAAAAAAATGCCTCAAAACAAAGTTCCTATACAACAAACTTCATCTAAGACATTTTATTATTATTTCCCAAACATTAAAGTTACAACTACAATAGCAGCGATAAATCCAACAAGATCTGCTAATAATCCGACTTTTAGGGCGTCACCCATTCTCTTTATCCCTACAGCTCCGAAGTAAACGGTTAATACATAGAGGGTTGTATCGGTGCTTCCTTGTATAACAGAAGCAAGCCTTCCGATAAATGAATCTGGTCCATAGGTAGCAATTAAATCGCTTGTCATTCCTAATGCAGCATTTCCCGATATCGGCCTAATAATTGCAAGTGGTGCTACTTCAGAAGGAACACCGATAAAGTCTAATACCGGCTTAAGAAAGCTCATAAAATACTCTAATGCCCCAGATGCCCGAAAAATAGATATGGAAACGAGCATTCCTACTAAATATGGAATAATGGAGAAAGCAATCTGAATTCCTTCTTTTCCACCTTCAACAAAGCTTTCATATGTTGGTACCTTTTTAAATGTTCCATACAGTAAAATAATCCCGATGAGGGAAGGAATCATCCACAATGAAATTAAAGATATAATCTCCATCACACATCACCCTTTTCTCATTCTCTTATGGTAAAAATAGCGATCAATCAAAATCCCACCTATACAAGAGAAAATGGTTGCGATAATGGTTGGTCCTACTATATCGGTTGGAGACGCAGAATGGTAATTCATTCTAATTGCAATAACCGTTGTCGGAATTAAGGTAATACATGATGTGTTTAGGGCAAGAAAGGTAATCATACTGTTGCTTGCTGTATTCTTGCCCCCATTTAATCTTTTCAATTCTTCCATTGCTTTAATTCCTAGTGGTGTTGCCGCATTCCCTAATCCAAATATATTTGCAATCATATTTGATAATATATACCCCATTGCAGGGTGATTTTTTGGAATCTCGGGAAAAAGCTTTGCTACTATTGGTCTAAATAGGTTTGTAAGTTTTTGGAGTAAGCCTGCCTGCTCCGCTATTTTCATCATCCCAAGCCAGAAAACAAGTACACTTATCAGTCCGATACATATTGTTACTGCTTCTTTTGCTCCGGAAAAAATTGCTTTATTGACTTCATCCATTGTGCCATTGATAGCTGCAAATACAATGCCAATAATAGCAAGAGCTGCCCAAATATAATTAACCATCCTGGCCAACCCCAGTCATTGCCATAAACATATTCTTGAAATAATCTAAAAAGCTTTTGGATTCTTTTTTCTTATCATGTTTAAAATGAATCGAGACACTATCAACGAGCTTATCATCTAAATATATTTTGGCTTCACCAACTATTTCAGGTACATCCTCCTGATTTCTTTGCCAATCTTTCTTAACCTTGGTCATTTTATACTCTACCTTAAATAAATCTTCCTCTTTCTTTGTCACAGGGAAAACAACAGCTGATTTTAGATAAACTTTATTCTTATAAAACTTATTTTTAACTGTTTTTATTGTCCCTTCCTCTAATACCTGTACCATTTTATATTGTTTAAATGCCGATTCAAACATATTGATATGATCGTCCCAGTCATCAGGATCATTTAAAGTGACTGCAATATAAGACACTCCATCCTTTTCAGCCGTACTAACTAACGTTCTTTTTGCTTTCTTCGTATAACCAGTTTTCCCCCCTGTTGAATACTCATAAAGACTAGTTAATAGTTTATTTTTATTTTTCCAGACTCGATCCCATTTATTATTGGAGCTTTCAGAACGATAGCTTTCTGTTCCAGCAATTTTTTTATATGTATCATTCTTCATTGCATAGCGGGTAAGTAAAGCCATATCATATGCCGTTGAATAGTGGTCTTCATGATCATCAAGACCATGAGGGTTGGCAAAATGCGTGTTCTTCATTCCAATTTCTTCTGCCTTTTGGTTCATTAAATAGACAAAGCCATCTAAGCTTCCACCAACTGTTTCTGCAATTGCAACTGCAGCATCATTTCCTGAACGAAGCATTAATCCATATACTAAATCCTCTAATTTAATTTTTTCCCCTTCTTGTAGATAGATAGACGATCCTTCTGCTCTAATGGCCATACTACTGACAGTCACAGTTTCATCTAATTTTCCAGACTCAATTGCAAGAATAGCTGTCATTATTTTTGTAATACTGGCAATTCTTCTTTGTGTATGTGCAGCCTTTTCAAAAATAACTCGTCCAGAATCTTGTTCCATTAAAATAGCACTTTGAGCGCTCACGTACATTTGTGCACTGCTTTTTTGTGGAATAGCAAGGAACAGAATGGAGGTAATGATAGTAAGAATAATAATTTTACGTAATTTCATTTAACACAACCTCGTCTCCTTTTATGGTTTGTACAAGTTTATGAAAAAAAAGACAGGCATATGACTAATAAATTCATGCTTTACTAGCAAATACAAAAATATGCAGCCCAGATAACTAAGCTACATACTGAAGACTGATTTTTATTTTTTCTTTATCATCAATTTTTCCAATACAGCCTGATTTACTAACTTTTCCCGTTAATAAGGTCTCCACTTTAATTCACAGGCTTTTAAAAATCTATTTTCAACATCTTTCCAATTAACGATATTCCACCAATTTTCTACATACTTTCCTCTATTGTTTTTATACTGTAAATAGTAAGCGTGTTCCCAAACATCAAGTACTAATAATGGAACGGTATCCCATTGCGTTAAAAGCATATGACGTTCGGATTGAAGAACTTCTAAATGCCTTGCTCTTGGAGACCATACTAGAAGTGCCCAGCCAACACCCTCTACCGCTTTCGCTGCTTCTGTAAAATGCTGCTTAAATGCTTTGTAACTACCGAAATAATTCTTTATCTCTTCCAATAATGCCCCTTTTGGCTCTCCGCCGCCATTCGGACTCAAATTACTCCAAAAAATCGTATGAAGATAATGCCCCGAACCATGAAAAGCAAGCTCTCTAGACCAATGTTTCACAAGTGTAAAGTCATTATCCTTTCTTGCTGTTTTCAGCTTTTCTTCGGCCTTGTTTAACCCATCAACATAGGATTGATGATGCTTCTGGTGATGTAGCTCCATTATTTCTTTTGAAATATAAGGCTCTAGTGCATCATAAGCATATGGTAATCTTGGCAATTGATGCTTCCCAGCTTCTATGGTTGGCTCTTTCATAAATATTGTTCCAAGCTGCTGTCTTTGTGCAAAGTAGCTTTCCATCTGATCATGAAGCTCCTCTGCCTCGTGCTGTATTCTAATTAATTCTTCTGTTTCAATTGGTCTTCTTTGAACTCCTTCCATTAAATGTGAAAACTTATCAAGCCTATTCCATATACTTTCTTCCTTTTGTACTTCTTCCGCCTCTAATAAGCTTTTTAATTGCTGGTTCCAAATCAACACATTTCGTACATATTCATTGTAACTACTCATCTATGTGTCAACTCCATTCCTTCCAAATTCGTTCTTATAAAAGGTATGACAAAAGGGGTAGCATCATGTCTTTAAATTGCAGTCATCGCATATCTTCTACTACAGTTAAACTTTTGAAAAAACAAAGAAGTATCTAAGCTATTGCCTAGATACTTCTTCTTAATCTTCTATTTGCTGAAAAGATTCAAAAAATAAATCTGCTTCTTCTTGATTGAACTCTTCTTCTTTTTCTGTTAACGGAGGAAGTTCTCCTAAATTCTTTAATCCAAAATGGTCTAAAAATTCTTTTGTTGTTCCATATAGGATTGCTCTGCCTGCCCCATCTGCTCTACCAACTTCTTTAATTAGCGCTTTAGCTGACAGTGTATGGAGTGGTCTTTCTGTTTTAACCCCTCTAATTTCCTCAATTTCAGCTCTTGTAATTGGCTGTTTATAGGCAATGATTGCTAACGTTTCTAAAGCAGCCTGCGATAAAGTGGAAGCATGGGGAGATTCCACTAACTTCTTTAGATAATCCGAATGTTCTTTCTTCGTAGCGAATTGATAAGTACCAGCTATTTCAATAATTGAAATTCCTCTTGTTTTATCTTTACGATAATTTTTAATTAACTCATCTACTAATTGTTCCACCTCTAATTGCTCCAAATCTAGGACGTGCATTAATTGCTTAATCGTTAATCCTTCATCCCCTGCAGCAAATAAAAGACTCTCAACTACCGCTTTCCAGTCATTCACTTTCAACCTTTTATTCAACTTCCTTTCCCATTACAAAAATATCTGCGAAGTTTCCTTCTTGTTCCACAAATATTTGTCTACGCTTTAAAAGTTCTAGTATTGCCAAAAAAGTCACTACAATATGTGATTTTGTCGCAACTGGAAAAAGTTCATCAAAAGATGTTCTCCCTTTTCTATTACGTAAGAAGCCAACAATTTCTTCCATTCGATTTTCAATCGGAATTTCTTGCCTCGTGATTTTCGTAGCAAGGGGCGCCTGCAACTTCTTTCGTTTAAGTAGTTTTTGAAAGGCAGCTAGCATATCATATAAAGAAACATCTAATTCTTGCTTTGCCATTTCTTCGGTCTTAATGCTAAAATCTGATAAATCACTTGGGGGTTTTGTAAATATAAGCCCTCTTTCTAATTCCATCTCTTTTAAATCGTCGGCAGCCTCTTTAAATTTACGATATTCTACTAACCTTTCAATTAGTTCTTCTCGTGAATCCTCTTCCGGCTCATAGATCAAATCGTCATCAAGTAAATCTTCCTCGTGCTTTGGCAGGAGCATTTTACTTTTAATCGCTAAAAGAGTTGCTGCCATTACCAAAAACTCACTTGCTACATCCAATTGTAGCACCTGCATAGCATGAACATAATCTAAATATTGTTCAGTAATTTCTGCTACGTTAATATCATAAATATCAATTTCCAATTTATTGATTAAATGAAGAAGCAAATCTAACGGTCCTTCAAAACTATCAATTTTCACATTATACTGCATCATTCTCACCAAAATCCTAATAGAATACCCTTAACTTAATAATGATAGTATTAGTATAGAGGAAACACAATAGTTATCCAACAGAAAAATCATCCAATTCACTTTTTTATCGCTTATCATTACATTTTTTTCAATTATCGATATAATAATAACCATATAAATGAAGGTTGTTTACAAAGTTTGTTTATAGCTTTACCCGCAGCCTGAATGAAAAAGGAGACGTTTTATGTATCCAAAGGAATATATGCAATTTCTTGTTCATTTTCATGGGGATCAAGATTTTTTTGAATGTCATGAAATATTAGAAGAGTTTTGGAAAAAGGTCGATAGTCGGAATAAGGAATCCATCTGGGTAGGATTGATCCTCATGGCAGTCTCTGCCTATCATCATCGAAGGGAAAATTTCAAGGGAGCACAAAAAACAATCATTAAAAGCAGGAAGCTTTTAGAAAAACACAAAGAAGCCTTAAAGAAATTAGGACTTGATGGAACAGGCTTACTCCATTTATTGTGGAAACAAGAAAAACATATTGAACAAAGCCAAGTATTTTGTCCATATCGCTTACCCATTTCTGATTTGCTCCTAGAAAAACAATGTGAAAAGTTGGCACAATCAATGAAAATAAGATGGAAAAATAAGGAAAAAATCCCCGTGGAAATTATTCATCGCCATTTAATACGTGATAGAAGCTTAGTTATCCAAGAGCGCGAAGAGGCTATTAAGAAGCGTGAAAGGGAATAGCCAGTACTTTTAGGCAAAATAAAAAGAGACTCTTTCATGCAGAAAAACCTTTACTTGGTTTTTCTACACAGAAACAGTCTCCACTACTATTTATCTACTCGAACACCATCGTTACACTTAGATAAAAAATTCACAATTAAATCATTTGATTTCATCGTACGATTAGGGTAAAGTCCTTTAACAGCCTGTACCATGGATTTTCCAACACCTTGATGTCTATGAGATGGATTAACAGATATATGATGAATCGTAATGGAAGATTCGTCTTCAAAAATAACACCGATTAAACCAATAATATCTTCTTCATCTTTCCACAAGAATAATTGCCAGTTTTCATTAGACTCATATTGTTTAATTGTTTGTTGTAATACTTTTAAATCTTTTTCTGCTGGCATAAAAGATAATAAGCCCATTGCAATCTTTTCAAATGCCTTTTTATATCGAATAATCATTAATATCCCTCATTATTTTTAAAACATAGTCATTAACAGTTTTCCCATCCAAAATAAGATTCAATCAATCTTTCCTTATCTTAAATCAAAAAAATATTCATCTGCACCGAAGTTGCCACGAATTTATTATCATCCTCATCCTTTTTTCGTAAGAATCATCCAGAACCGCCCAAAAGTACATTATATATGTTATTGGTTCTATCATACATAAATTAGCGATATTCTTCAATGAAAATCTTATAAGCATTAGGATTCATTACCACATATGCCTAAATACCCAAATTTCTAACATTTAGTCTAATTCTTACACCATTAAATCCAAATTACTTATTACAGAGAATTACTTTCATTTTATTCGTATTAAAGGGCTTTCCAGGATCTTTCGCTCGTCCCTCCCCACTTACATTAGTACAGATGTCATTTCACACAAGGATTCTCGTTTGCTTCATTAAAAAAAAGAATTTAAATGCTAAACCTAAACTTTTACGTTAAAACTCTATTTAATACTATATAAAATATGCATGCATCTTTAAAAAAGCTACAAAAATCTTTATTTTTTCAACCATTATGGAGAATAATAAAGGGAAAGAAAAACAACATGACTATAATAGGAAACTAATTGCTATTTATATACGTCTATTAGATATAGTCACTTTACATTAAGTGAAAATATGCTATTTTAAAGAGATAAGGCATATATACTACTAAAAAATATGTACATCAGAAGGAAAATCAGGAGGTAAATAAATGAAAAAAAACAAACTACTACTATTGGTACTTGCGTTCATACTAGTTTTACCAATACCAGCTTACGCAGATGTCGCAGTTGGCGATATGATTGTTACCCTCGGAGAAAATTTAACAGCAGAGCAAAAGCAGCTTTTATTAACCGAAATGAATGCTCCTGAAGATGCTGAAATTATAACGGTTTCCAATCAAGAAGAACATCAATATTTAGGAAATTATATCTCAAAATCGTTAATTGGTACTAGAGCGATATCCTCTTCTGCCATTACAATTGGGGACAAAGGTACAGGTATTCAAGTAACAACGAAAAATATAAACTGGGTTACTGATGAGATGTATATTAATGCATTGATTACTGCAGGCGTAAAGGATGCGAAAATTTATATTACCGCTCCTATTGAGGTTTCAGGCACTGCTGCCCTAACAGGTATTATTAAAGCATATGAAGTGTCTACTGATACTGTAATACCCGAAGATGTAAAACAGGCAGCAAATGAAGAGATGGTAGAAACAGCTAATTTAGGGGAAGATATCGGACAAGAAGAAGCTACTGCTTTAATGGCAAAAATTAAAGAGCAGATAGCGAAAGAAAAACCAAAGACAGTTGAAGAGGTACAAACAATCATACAGGATTCTGCTAAGGAATTAAATATCAATTTAACAGATGAGCAGTTACAAAGTCTTATTTCTTTCTTTAATAAACTTAAAGAACTTAACATAGACTGGAATCAAGTAGGAAATCAACTAAGTGAAGCGAAAGATAAACTAACTGGCTATTTAGAAAGTGAAGAAGGAAAAAGCTTTTTAGCAAAGATTAAAGAAGTTTTTGCAAGTATTGTGGATGCGATAAAATCTTTCTTTTCCTAACATTTAATACTATCCCACTCTTAACGGACAGAAAGCCCCCCCGGATGGTTAGTTTCTCGTTATCACAGCCATTGTTTAAAGAGGCTGGGACATAAGTATTCCAGTTAGATAAAAAAAGAACGATTATACAAATTCAATGTATGATCGTTCTTTTTTTTAGTCTTAAAAAAGAAAGTTTCAGTGAAGTGAACTGCCCATAGGAGTCTACGTGTAATCAGGCTGCTCCGTTTTCCAATTAATTAATTTTTTCTATTTCGATAATAGTTTTTAGAAAAACAGCCTTTAAAAACGAAGTGGAATGGAGAGGAAGACACTCGACTCCTGCGAGAAATAGAGACGCTTTAGACCCCCAGGCGTGCCGAGGAGGCTAAAGCCTTCCTCTCCGGCGCATCGAGTTGTCTGTAGCACAATGGAACGAATTAGTTTTTACACTTGACTATATTTAAAATCATAAATATTCAGGATGAAAAAGTAGCCTATATTTAAGAACTAAATTAGAGATTGTTCGTCTTTACAGATTGGCTATTTAGTTTTGTCCCAGCCTCTATTTTTTCAAAGAAGCAGCTTCTTTATACGGTAAATCTAATCGTAATAAATCTTCAAATGATTCTCTTTGAACTACTAATCTTGCTTCCCCGTTTTCCACGAATACTACTGGCGGTCTTGGAATACGATTATAATTATTTGCCATGGAATACCCATACGCACCAGTACAGAATACAGCAAGAACATCTCTGTCATCCGCTTTTGGTAAAGGCAGGTCCCAAATAAGCATATCCCCTGATTCACAGCATTTTCCAGCAATTGAAACTGTTTCATCTGGTGCCTGCAGAGGCTTATTCGCAAGAACCGCTTCATACTTCGCTTGATATAAAGCAGGGCGAATGTTATCACTCATTCCTCCATCAATTGCTAAATAATTTCTGACATTTGGGACTTCTTTTCGTGAACCAATTTGATATAGTGTAGTTCCAGCATCACCTACAAGAGATCTTCCTGGCTCAATCCATATTTCCGGCATTTTCATTTTCAGATTGCTTACTTGTTCTTTTACTTCCTTGATGATTACTTCTACATATTCAGCAGGCTTGATTGGTTGGTCTTCCGCTGTATAACGAATACCAAATCCACCACCTAAATTTAAGACTTGTGACTCAAATCTATGCTTCGCTTTCCACTCTGTTAAATGCGCCATTATTTTTTTGGCAGCAAGTACAAAACCTGTTGTATCAAAAATTTGGGAGCCAATATGACAATGAAGCCCTAAAACTTCTAAAAAAGGTGACTCTTTCGCCTTTAACAAAGCAGCTTCCGCTTGTCCATTTTGTAAGTCAAAACCAAATTTTGAATCTTCCTGTCCCGTTAATATATAATCATGCGTATGTGCTTCAATACCAGGTGTTACCCTTAAAAGAATAGACATTTTTGTCTTTTTTTCTTCACATAATTGATGTAGCATTTCAAGTTCATAAAAGTTATCAACGACGATACAGCCAATCTTATAATCGATTGCCATCAATAGCTCATCTTTACTTTTATTATTCCCATGAAAATGTATTCTTTCTACAGGGAAATCAGCAGCAATAGCTGTATATAATTCACCACCAGAAACAACATCCAAAGATAAGCCTTCCTCATTTGCTAGTTGAACCATTGCAATCGTAGAAAAAGCCTTACTTGCATAGGCAACTTGCGCTTTCACGCCTAATTGGTCAAACGTTTGCTTAAACCCTCTAGCTCTTTCTCTAATTAATTCCACATCATAAATGTAGACCGGTGTTCCAAATTTTTCGACTAATAAGAGCGTATCTACTCCACCTATTTCAAGATGACCAGCATCATTTACTTTTGAAGTTCCGTAATAGTGCATTGATTCCCCTCTATTCTTCCATAAATTATTATAAATACTCCTCTATCAAAAACAGACAGTCTAAAGGAAGCACTTGTCTGTTTGTGAAACTTATTTTTATCCCGTAAGAAGGCCGTAACACTCACCATAAAATCACGATTAAAAAAGATTCAAGAGGAATACAGCTCGTAAAAAACGATTCATTCAACTAACATTCCAAGGTAGGTAGAACCCCTCTGTTGATTGAAGTTTCACTTTATTAATAGCTCACTTTAATTATCCAAATGTACCATAATTTCAGGCAATTCTCAATAGCTGATCAACTAATTTTACCAAAGAGAACGGGCAGCTATCCACTCTCTAAAGAGCTGAAATAATCTGCCCGTTCTCCCACTACTATTCAAAAAACAACACTGTTTTTCTTCTTAAGGCTGCTTAAATCGATCTTGTGGATGTAAATGACTTGGTCTAATTCTGTTGCCTGGAACCGTACGGCGTACAAGAATTTGAGCAAAGGCTTTTGGATAAAAAGGGATAAACGGCCATAGATAGGGTACGTTTAATGTTCTTGTGCGGATTAGGAATAAAAGATAAATCGTTATTCCAATAATAAATCCTGGCGTACGGAAAATCGCTACTACAATTAACAAACCTAATCGAACAATTTTGTTGGCAATTCCCAATTCATAACTAGGTGTAGCAAAGTTACCAATTGCTGCGACAGACACATAAAGAATTACCTCTGGAACAAATAAACCTACATCAATCGCAATTTGTCCAATAAGGACTGCAGCAATTAACCCCATTGCGGTTGATAATGGTGTTGGTGTATGAATGGCGGCAATCCGCAAAAATTCTAATCCTATGTCTGCTAAAAAGATCTGAACGACAATCGGAATATTTGTCGTTTCATTCGGACCGATAAAAGCAAGCCTTTCAGGTAACAAAGATGGTTCTAATACTACCAAAAACCAAAGAGGAAGGAAAAAAATCGAAGCAATAACACCAATGAATCTAACCCATCTTATAAAGGTTCCAATCATCGGGGCTTGCCTATATTCTTCTGCATGCTGCAAATGATGGAAAAAGGTTGCGGGTGTAATAATAACACTTGGTGATGTATCTACATAGATAATCACATGTCCTTCTAATAAATGAGTCGCTGCTACGTCCGCTCTTTCGGTATATCTAACAAGAGGATACGGATTATAACCTTGCTTTAATAAAAATTCTTCAATCGTTTTATCAGCCATCGTTAATCCATCTGCTTTTATATTTTGCATTTCTTTTTTGACAATTTCAATTAAATCTGGATCTGCTACTCCATCAATATACCCAACAGCAATATCGGTTTTAGAACGCTCTCCTACTCTCATAATTTCAAAGCGTAATCGCTCATCTCTAATTCTTCTTCTTGTAATAGCTGTATTTACGATAATATTTTCGACAAAACCATCTCGAGAACCACGAACGACCTTTTCCGTGTCTGGTTCTTGCGGCATTCTTCCTGGATAGCTTCTTACATCTACAACTAGCCCGTGATTATAGCCCTCTACGACAATGGCAATTAATCCAGAAAGTACTTGATCCACCAATTCATCCATTTTTTCAATTGGCTGAACACTTTGGTGAACCAGTTGATTTTCAACAATATCAAAAATATTGCTTGCCTGTGATTTTCTATCTGTATCATTTAAGAATAATAGCTGCTCTAACAATTCAGCAATTAAAACACTGTCACATAGTCCATTCACATAGTATAAATGGACTTGTTTTCGCATTACTTTTATTTTGCGGACGCCTAAATCAAAGCTCGTTCCAAGCCCGACCCGATCCTTCATATATTTTTCTACATTATCTAAATCTTCGTATATCTGAACCTTTTTTTCAGTCTTGCTGCTCATAAAAACCACTTCTTTCTAAAATATATTCAACTGCTTTTCTCGTAATCGGCGCTCCTTTTTCGTAAGAGTCTTTTTTTCCCATTTTCCCAATGTCACCAATACCAACAACAAGAGGTAAGTTTAACTCATCCAAGACGTATACGGTATCTCCATTCACTCTTCCCAATTCCATTTCTGGAATTCCATATTTGTCAACACCATAGGGAGTTAATTCTCCATCTTGGTCAATCGAAACATCGATTTTCGTCCATTCTTCTCTTCTTGTTCTGCTGGCCACTGCAATGACTCCCAACACTTCTAAATCAGGATGAGTTGCTATGTATTTTAATGCTCTTTCACCAGTACCTTCTCCAACAAACCCACTATCATCAAACATAACTAAAACAGGATCATTTTTAGCTTGCTTAATAAGACTTAAAATTTCCTTGCCACTATGATGGCTGGGATTACCAAATGAAGTAGATATACATCTCCCACCTACTTCCTTTGCTACCATCTCAACGGCTCTCTTGGCATACTCGTCTCCATCGGTTATAAGTATTACTTTTCTCCTGTTTTCCATTCTTTATACTTCCTTTCTGTTTCTAATATTATGGAATAAAATAGATCCAATGAAACAAGGAGCCAAAGATTTTACCAAAAACAAGAGCCATCATTAAAACTAATAATCGATCGTCAATTCCAATTCTTTTAGCTAAAAGGGGGAATACATCTAACACCTCTGTTAATGCAGCCGCAATCATTCCCACATAAATTCCATCTGCCAATCCCATTAGAATAAGTAGAAAAGCCGGTAAAGAAAAAGTTGGTTCTTGTAAAAATGCAAGTGTTCCTAAAACAGCTCCTAAAACCGCAGCCCATTCATATGCATATATTTTACTGAAGGTTTTCGTCAATTGCGTCAGCCTAGGAATAATGCCAAATACCGTTAAAAAAGCAACATATCCGGCACCAACCGTAATTCCCCAAGCTAAGCCTACAAAAATGACAAATAAGATACTAATGATCATCTAATTTCTTAATACTTTCTTTATTTTCATGCATAATCATATATTGATCTAAAGACTGCTGATAATTAAACACTTCTACTTCTAACGGGCTCGGCTCTTCATTTAGCCGCTTTTTAAAAACATGGTTAAAAAATATCACCATTCCAAGTCCTAATCCGATTGAATACGGTATCTGAAAAATTAACGGTTTTTCTATTTCCTTACCGGTAATCATCTTAAAAATGCGCTGATGTACAGTCTGCATACTTACATCTTCATGGAAATTCATAATGGTCAACCCAGACCCAATAAACAGCAAAAGCCAGACTAGTATAAAAAACGGAAGCGTTACTTTCTTCTTTTCAAAAACTACCTCTATAATTGTTTGAGCAGGTCCAATCAGTTGAATTTCCAAGTCTTTATATCGCTTTTTTATCTCGCGAATAACCTGTGTACTATCTATAATAATGATGTTCTTATCCTGCTCTGTTATATGGTAAAGACATACATTTTTTAGTGACGACAGCAGTTCATCTGTTGCAATGATTTGCGCAAGGTCCTTTAGGAATATCCGTTCATCTGACTTTTTTTGAATTCGATGCTTCATCCGAATATATATCGTCTCTGCCATAATTTCCACGTCCTAACACACATTGTTTTCCTATTGAGTGTAGTATTCGATAATCTTTATAAAAATATGAAAGACTTCTAAATGGTAATTTTTTCTTAAAACTATAAAATGATAGGGATTTGAATCCAAAATGGATTTCATTCTACGTAATCAACTTTCCATCACTTCATCATCACTCATCCCCCAAAAATACCGTTTATTCAAAAAGGGGTGCGGATTACAAAAAAGTCGGCAATCCTCGTATAGAGATTTGCCGACTTTTTCCTATTTAAAGATCCATCTGTTCTTTCATTTGCAGTAATATTTTTTTTTCAAGCCTAGAAACCTGAACTTGGGAAATCCCTAGCCTTGTAGCTACTTCTGACTGGGTCTGATCTTTATAGTATCGTAAATAAACAATCAAACGTTCTCTTTCATCCAATTCGCGGATTGCTTCCTGCAGAGCTATCTTATCAAACCATTTGCCTTCATTGCCATCATCGATTTGATCCAATAAAGTAATAGGATCCCCATCATTTTCATAAACTGTTTCATGAATGGAGGATGGCGTTCTTGCTGCTTCTTGCGCGAGAACGATATCTTCTGGAGGTATATCTAAAAACTCGGAAAGTTCCCCAACTGTTGGTGTTCTGCCATATTGTTTAGATAATTCGTCCTTCGCCTTACGAATTTTATTACTTAATTCTTTTAACGATCTGCTTACCTTTACCGTCCCATCATCACGGATAAATCGTTGAATTTCTCCAATAATCATTGGGACAGCATAGGTTGAAAATTTTACATCATAGCTTAAATCAAATTTATCAACGGATTTTAATAGACCGATACATCCAATTTGAAATAAATCATCTGGATCATAGCCTCTATTTAAAAATCTTTGCACGACTGACCAAACAAGACGCATATTTTTCTGAACGATTGTATCTCTTGCTGATTGATCTCCATCTTGGCTTCGTTTTATTAAGTCTTTGACTTCATGGTCTTTTAGATACGTTTCCTTCTTATCTTTCTTTACCTCCACATCCATAGACGATTCTCCTTAATTGCTTAGCATTTTGCTATTCATCAAATGCTTACGCAGACGAATCTCTGTTCCGCTATCTGGACTTGACTGAATTTCGATTTCATCCATAAAGTTTTCCATGATGGTGAATCCCATACCAGATCGTTCAAGCTCTGGCTTTGTCGTAAATAATGGCTGTCTTGCTTCCTCTACATCGAAAATTCCTTTCCCTTCATCCCTGATGGTTAAATCAATGTATGAATCTTCTAATATGACAGAAATATAAACAATTCCATTTGGATCATTTTCATATCCGTGAATAATACAGTTTGTCACTGCTTCTGATACGACTGTTTTTATTTCTGTCAATTCATCCATTGTAGGATCAAGCTGTGCAATAAAAGCTGCCACGGTCACACGTGCAAACGACTCATTCTGGCTAAGAGCGCTAAATTGGATATGCATTTCGTTTCTCATCTTAAGCTACCCCCAATCGTTGTAGGGCAAATTCTTCATTTGTTTCTAGCTTCATAATTTTAAACATGCCTGACATATCAAATAAGCGCTGTACACTCGGTGAAATAGCACAAATCACCATTTCTCCTCCAAGCTGCTTTATTTGTTTATATCTGCCCAATATAACACCTAACCCAGAACTGTCCATGAAGGATAAGTGTTCAAGATTTAACACGATGTGACGAATATCATAGCTCTCTATGGCAGTAGTTGCTTTTGTACGCAATTCTTCTGCATAGTGATGATCCAATTCCCCAGATAGGCGTATACAAAGTACATTGTTTTTAACTTCCAACTCAATATTAAGACTCACAAGAATAGCCTCCTTATTTGGTTTAAAGAAACTATTCTAGATTCATATTTCATTTCCTTCTCCACAGACAAAACTAGTGCCAATTCGCTAAAAAAAGAAGGAATACTAATCGATTCGACAACACTAAAAATACTATTCTGTTTTCGTAAACATTCCAGCTGAGCGTTTAAATAATGTCCACCATTTTGCTTGCTTTATTTCTTTTTGGGCAACTAACGGACTTGAAACTAATGTTTTGCCATCTTGTTTATACGTAATTTTTCCAATTTCCTGCCCTTTTTCAATTGGAGCTTTCAAATTTTTATTCATGGTGATTACTTTTTCTAATTTATCTATTTGCTCCCCTTTTTTCGTAAGGATGGAAATAGGTTCGCTTGTGACTGCAGTTATTTCTTTTTCTGATCCTTTACTTACCTTCACTTTGCCAATTGCTTCTTCCCGTTTATGCAATGGATGTGTTTCATATTGACTAAATGCATAATCAAGCATTTTTGTTACTTGAGCATTTCTTTCTTTCGATGTTGGCGCACCGAAAACAACAGCAATTACCCGCATTCCATTCTTCATAGCAGTTGCTGTTAAACAATATTTCGCTTCAGCAGTAAAACCAGTTTTTAAACCATCTACTCCTGGGTAAAACTTAACAAGACGGTTTGTATTAACAAGCCAAAACTTTTTATCTGTATCTTCTCTTAAATAATCTTCATACGTGCCGGTGAATTTTGTAATATCTTCATATTTCAATAGCTCTTTAGCTATAAGCGCCATATCTTTTGCAGAACTGTAATGATCCGCTACCGGCAACCCTGTTACATTTTGAAACTGAGTACTTTCTAAACCTAATTCTTTTGCTTTTTTATTCATTAAATTAACGAATTCATCTTCAGAGCCTGCTAATCTTTCAGCAACGGCTACAGCAGCATCATTTCCTGAACCGATAGCAATTCCTTTTAACATTTCCTCTGTCGTCATTTCTTCTCCAGGTTCTAGGAAAATTTGTGAGCCACCCATAGATGCCGCATGCTCACTTGTACGTATTTTTTCATCTAGCTTTAATTTCCCTTGATCAATCGCTTCCATGATTAGTAGCATCGTCATTATTTTGGTCATACTTGCTGGGGGAAGCTTTTCCTCACTGTTTTTTTCATACATAATAGTTCCTGTATCTCGATCAATTAAAATGGCTGATTTTACATTATCGACTAATTCTTGCTTTTTCTCAGCAGCTAATGTGCTTGGTGCCAAAATTGATGTTATAAAACAGGTAATGATTAACATTGATATGATGCGTTTCATCTATTGACCCTCCATTCTATATAGCCTCCATTTTTTCCAAAAAAAACAGGTTTATACAGCTAATGAGGAATATTCATAAAATAATATGAATAGCTCTAATTTAAGATAGAAAGAGTAGTGCATTTTATATGAAAAGTTAGGCTAGTTTGATAATCTAGGTTATAATTAATAGTGGTAAAAGGAGGAAAACAATTGATGCATTTAAAAACACCTGAGCAAATTGAAAAAATGAAAAAAGCAGGAGAAATTCTTGCAGATTGTCATAAAGAAATCAAAAAATTAATCAAACCTGGCATTACTACCGAAGAAATCGATGTATTTGCCGAAAACTTTATATTACAAAGAGGGGCCACTCCTGAACAGAAAGGCTACCATGGTTATCCTTTTGCAACATGTGCATCTATCAATGATGTAATCTGTCACGGTTTCCCTTCCAAAACAACCTTAAATGAGGGAGATATTGTTACTATAGATATGGTAGTAAATTTAGACGGATGGCTTGCTGATTCTGCATGGTCTTACGCAGTAGGGAATGTCTCAGAAGATGCGAAAAACTTATTAAAAACAACAGAAGAAGCCTTATACATAGGAATAGAACAAGCGGTGACAGGAAACCGAGTGGGAGATATCTCCCATGCCATTCAAACGTTCGCTGAAGCTAAAGGGTATGGCGTAGTTCGAGATTTTGTTGGGCATGCAATTGGTAGAGAAATGCATGAGCTACCTCAAATCCCTCACTATGGCCCACCTAATGTAGGAACGCGCCTAAAAGAGGGGATGGTTATTACGATTGAACCTATGTTAAATATCGGTATGTATCACGCCAAGGTTGATTTAGATGGATGGACAGCACGTACAGTTGATGGTAGCCTGTCTGCGCAATATGAGCATACTTTAGCCATTACAGCTAATGGACCGGTTATTTTAACAAAACAATAAACACACACCCAATGGCTTCCATTTCGCCATTGGTTTTTTTTTGACAATACACGCCGCCCCCCTTTTAATTTTTTTTATAAAAAAATGAACTTTTTAAATGTAATAATACTCATATAATTGAGAGGTGAACGCATGAATGTGAAAAAACTCGTACACAAGGCAAAAAAGCAAAATAAAAAAGCTTTACTTCAGTTAGTAATGCAACAAAAAGATGATTACTATCGTTTAGCCTATTCCTATATGAAGAATCCACATGATGCAATGGACGTAATGGAAGAAATGATTATCATCTTGTATGAGAAAATTGAGCAACTAGAAAACATCGAATCCTTCTATAGCTGGAGCAAGACTATTTTAGTAAACATATGTAAGAGAAAATTAAAAAAACAGCAAAAAGAGCTACTTGTCGATGATATCGAGATACACTCTAATACAACTCAAACAACCGACCCCTATAAATATAAAGCAGAGACGATGGATATAGAACAATTGCTAACATCATTAAATCCGAATCAGGCGGAAACAATAAAATTAAAATACCTACACGATCTAGATAATGCAACGATTGCTAAAATCACTAATGTCTCTGTTGGAACGGTAAAGTCAAGAATTCACAATGGATTAAACCTATTAAAATGGAGCTATGGGAGGCAAGATAAATGAACTCAATGGAACAAAAATTAATAGAAGAAAAAAAGAAGTTAACAAACATAACTGCTCCTCCTGAATTAGAACAAAGACTAACGAAAGCACTTTATACTAAGCAAGTTAAATTTTTTCCTTTTAAGAAATGGTTCCTATTATCTGCAGCTATTATTTTATTCATTTTTATTACTTACCAATCAAGTACATTTGCTTATTACGGAAAAAAACTATTAGGATTTGATACGATTATGACCCAATCATTAAAAGATTTAAATGAAGATGGATTCGGTCAAAGTATTGAACAAGCACATATGTTACAAAACGGTACAGAGCTTACAATAAATGGGCTTGTTTCCGATGAAAATAGATTGGTTGTTTATGTTACTTTAACAAATGAAAATGGCTTATCAAATGAATTGAGCAGTATTTTTAACCCTCAAGAAATAACTGGTTTTTTTACGAATGCAAAAATCGGTGGTTCTGTTTTTGAAATAAATGATGCCAATACAAAAATGACTGGAATTTTAAATTTCGATCCAGTTAGCGCTTTTTCTAAAAAACTTAAGCTACAATACTATTACTGGAAAAATGATACCGAAATAATCGAGGGGGCGGTTACTTTTCCCTATAATCACAAAGAAGCATTGCAAACAAAAATGAAGCAATCTATTAATAAAAAAATAAAAGTCGATAAAGGAACGGTTAATTTTAAAACCATTACAGCTACCCCCACTCAAACAGTAATAGAAGGAACATTTAATGTCGAGAATTATGACCGTCTCAGTCATGGATTTGACGGAGTGGAACTAATTGTCAATGGCCAGCCCCTCCCATTAGAAGGCTACAGTAGTTCTTCATCTTTTGGTAAAAATAATGCTTTTTCCATTGAATATGGTGGGTTACCTAAAGATGTAGATTCACTCGAAATCCATATGAAAAACTTTATTGGATATAAAGAAATAAATAAATCGATTTCTCTTACAGGAAAAGAAGAAAATAGAGTGATATCATTTGAGAATGGTGAATTAACAATAAATAACATCCAATTAAATGATGAGTTGAATATACGTATCTCAACGAGTGATTCCATTTTATTGGATAAAGTAAGAATTATTAATGAGGAACAAAAAAAGATTCCGCTAAAAACGACAATTAATCAACAATTAACAAAAACCAATGATGAAACGATTCTAAATATGCGAACTTTAGTATTTAAGACAAAATCTATGCCTCTAGAACTTCATATTGGTGGATTGCATTATATGAAAGAGTATAATAAAAAAATAGATATCCCCTTAGAATAAACGAAAAGACTCACAAAGTATCAGCTATGAAACTTAAAATAGCCTCATACAATTTGTGGGTCTTTTTCTTGTCTAATAATTATTCTGTAATTACTTCATAAATTAAAGTAGGAGCCTTTACTACACTTGATGAAAGCTTAATGTTTTCATACAATTTTTTTGTTACATCGTCGATATCATTTGTATTACTATAGATCGTAACAAGAGATTCGCCTGCCTCGACTTTATCGCCGATTTTCTTGCGTAAAACTAATCCTACTGCAAGGTCAATTGCTGATTCTTTCGTTACTCGACCAGCACCTAATAGCATAGCAGCAGTACCAATGCTGTCAGCAGTTATTTCTGCGACATAGCCAGTTTCTTTTGCTGGAAGCTCGATTATATATTTAGCCTTTGGTAATAAATCTGTATGATCAACAACTGTTGCATCGCCACCTTGGGAACTTAAGAAAAGTTTAAATGTTTCAAGCGCTTTGCCATTATCAATTGCCTCTTGCAGCATTTCTCTCGCTTTATCTGTAGACTCTGCTTTACCAGCTAAGTACACCATATGGCTACCTAAAGTTAAACATAATTCTGTCAAATCTTCTGGCCCATTACCATTTAATGTATCAATTGCTTCTTTTACTTCTAAAGCATTGCCAATTGCATATCCTAAAGGCTGGCTCATATCAGAAATCACAGCCATTGTTTTTCTGCCAACATTATTCCCTATTTTAACCATTGCTTCTGCAAGCTCTCTTGAAGCATCTAATGTTTTCATAAATGCTCCAGCACCTGTTTTAACATCTAAGCAAATGGCATCTGCACCTGCTGCTATTTTCTTACTCATGATACTGCTAGCAATTAAAGGAATACTATTAACAGTAGCTGTTACATCTCTTAAAGCATATAACTTTTTATCCGCAGGAGTGAGGTTACCACTTTGTCCGATTACCGCTAATTTATTTTTATTTACTAAGTCAATAAACGCTTCTTTTTCTATTTCGACGTGAAATCCTTTTACGGATTCTAATTTATCGATTGTTCCACCAGTATGTCCTAGTCCTCTTCCACTCATTTTCGCCACTGGAACACCTACAGCAGCTACAAGTGGTCCTAATACTAATGTTGTTGTATCGCCAACTCCTCCAGTAGAGTGTTTATCTACTTTAATTCCTTCAATGGCGGATAGATCAATGACATCTCCTGAATGTACCATCGCCATCGTCAGCTCTGCACGTTCCGCTTCTGTCATATCTTGAAAAAATACTGCCATAGCAAAAGCACTCATTTGATAATCTGGTATATTGCCCTCTGTATACCCTTTGATGATAAATGCTATTTCTTCTTTTGTTAACTCTAAACCGTCTCTTTTCTTCTCGATTAAGTCGACCATTCTTAATGCCATAATTGAATCTCCTTCATAATGTATTGAAATCTTTTCTCTTTAAATTGCAAAAATTAAAGTCGCGTTACTGTATTACTCTAGGATTTGAATTATGTAAACGGTGTAAAAATTTATAACGCTAAAGAGCTACCACTTAAAACGGTATGTTTAGATGGTAACTCTCTATTTTAAACTAGTTAATTATGCACCGATTTCTTTAATCAATTCCTTTACATATTGAAGAAAGTTTACTTTAACTTTTTCCGTTGTTTCAATTACTTCTTCGTGATTAAGAGGTTGATCCAGAATACCAGCTGCCATATTCGAAATACAGGAAATACCTAACACTTTCAGACCTGCATGACGAGCTACAATTACTTCTGGTACAGTTGACATACCGACTGCATCTCCACCTAATATACGAAGCATTCTTACTTCTGCTGGTGTCTCATAAGATGGTCCCGTATTTCCAACATAGACTCCTTCTTGCACATTAAGACTAATTTTACTTGCGACATTGCGTGCTGTTTCACGAAGATTTTTACAGTATGCTTCTGACATATCAGGGAATCGTACACCTAACTTGCTGTCATTTGGACCGATCAATGGGTTTGTTCCCATATTATTAATATGATCAGAGATTAGCATTAAGTCACCTGGTGCAAAGTTTTCATTCACTCCACCAGCTGCGTTTGTTACAATTAATTTTTCCACACCTAGTTCTTTCATTACTCGAACTGGAAAAGTTACTTTATCAAAGGAATAGCCTTCATAGAAATGGAAACGCCCCTGCATAGCCACTACTTCCATCCCATTAATTGTTCCAAATACAAGCTGACCAGCATGTCCTTCCACTGTAGATACAGGAAATTCCGGTATATCTTCATATGGAATTTTCACTGGATTTTCAATTTCCTCTGCCAGAACACCTAAACCAGAGCCAAGAATCAGGCCAATTTTAGGCGTATTTGCATATTTTTGTTTTAAGAAATCAGCTGACTGTTTAATCATTGTAAAATTCATTTTTATTCCCCTTATATTAAGTCATTTAAGAAACTTGTTCCATGTTTAGGCAATTTAACGTCAAAGTTTTCTGCAACCGTAGCGCCAATATCAGCAAATGTTTGGCGAAGTGATAATTCCTTCGGTTCCTTCAGTGCTTTACAATAAACTAACAATGGCACATATTCTCTTGTATGATCAGTTCCATGATGAATCGGATCATTTCCATGGTCTGCCGTAATAATTAATAAATCATCATCCTTCAGTAATTCAAATACTTCCGGAAGTCTAGCATCATATTCTTCTAAAGCTTTTCCATAACCGATTGGATCTCTTCTATGTCCAAATAAAGCATCAAAATCTACTAAGTTCAAGAAGCTTAGACCAGTAAAATCCATTTTTAAGGTGTCTACAAGTTTGTCCATTCCATCCATATTTGAAACGGTTCGTAAGGACTTTGTAACCCCTTCTCCATCATAAATATCAGAGATTTTCCCAATTGCAATACTTTCGATACTATTATCTTTTAATTCATTCATTACTGTACGATCGAATGGTTTTAATGCATAATCATGACGATTAGCAGTCCGTTTAAAGTTTCCTGGCTCTCCAACAAATGGTCTAGCAATAATACGTCCAACCATATATTTCTCGTCCAGTGTCAATTCTCTTGCTAATTCACAAATGCGATATAACTCATCTAATGGCACAACCTCTTCATGAGCAGCAATTTGAAGCACAGAATCTGCTGAGGTATAAACGATTAAAGCACCTGTTTTCATATGCTCTTCGCCTAATTCATCCAAAATTTCTGTTCCACTTGCTGGTTTATTGCCGATTATTTTTCGTCCTGATTTTGCTTCGATTTCATTTAGTAACTCGTCTGGAAATCCGTCTGGAAATACACGGAATGGTGTTTCAATATTAAGACCCATTATTTCCCAATGACCTGTCATTGTATCTTTTCCATTCGATGCTTCCTGCATTTTTGTATAATATGCAAGCGGTTTTTCAGCTGGCTCTACACCAGCTATTTTTTCAATATTACTCAGACCTAGTTTTGCCATGTTCGGCATATGTAGTCCGTTCATTTTTTCAGCAATATGACCTAATGTATGTGCACCTAAGTCATTGAATTTTTCTGCATCAGGCGCTTCGCCAATTCCAACTGAATCCATTACAACGAGGAAAACGCGATTATATTTATATGTAGACATTTTCATCCTCCTTTTACCATTTCAATCATCCTATTTTGCCCTACTGTATGTATCTTTATTAACCATAAAAATTATAGCATAATCGTCAGAAGTCTGACATCTTTTTCAGCAATGTTTTCATTAATTTTAGGGATTATTAAATCGTTTTCCTACTCTCCTCCTTATTATACTTTTTTTAAAAAAATTAGGCTCTGTAATTATTCATTGTTGATTTTCTAGTAGTATGAGAACTCAATAGCCGAAAATTTCCGGCTATTGTACATAAAGTTAGCTTAAGAAGCGGATATAAACGGAGATATTCCGATTAACTGTTAAAAATAAGACAAAATCCAAAGATTAGGATACGATAAACGGAAAAACCTCCTTTACTTTTAAGGAAATGTGTTTATTTCTCAATTTAAACGGAAGTATTTCGTTTTATTTTTCAAACACAATAAAATCAACATTCAGTTATAACAGAGCCAAAAATAAAAAGAACACTGTATTTAATGCTAACAGTGCTCTATGCTCTTGGATGAAATTGACTATATACATCCTTCAATCTAGTTTTTGTTACATGTGTATAAATTTGAGTTGTCGAAATATCAGCATGACCAAGCATTTCCTGAACGGCCCTTAAATCTGCACCATTTTCCAATAAGTGTGTGGCAAAGGAATGTCTTAATGTGTGTGGCGTTATTTCTTTTTCGATATGTGCTTCCTTGCCTAAGCGTTTTAGGATTTTCCAAAATCCTTGTCTCGTTAATCTATTACCATGATGGTTTAAAAACAAGGAATTTTCCGTCGCCTTTTTATGCTGTGAAAACGCAGGTCTTGCTTCATTTAGATATGTCTCTAATGCTCTTGTTGCCGCTCCGCCAATTGGTATAATTCTTTCTTTGTTCCCTTTTCCGATACAACGGATAAACCCCATTGTGAGATGAACATCATCAATATTTAAATTAATTAATTCACTCACACGAATTCCTGTTGCATAGAGAAGTTCTAGCATTGCCTTATCCCTAAGTCCATAATGATCCTTTTTATGTTGGAAATCGAGCAGTGCTTCTACTTCCTCCATTGACAAAACTTTTGGTAATGTTCTTTCTGCCTGTGGTGTTTCAATATGTACGGTCGGATCTTCATCAAGCACTCGGTCGCGAAATAGGAATTGATGAAACGCGCGAATGGATGCAATATGGCGAGCAATTGTTTTAGATGATTTTCCTTGATCCTTTAAAAATCCTAAAAAACGAATAATATGAGAACGCTGTACTTCTTTTAAATCACATTTCTCCACATTTTTCATATACTTCATATAACTTTTTAAATCTCTCTCATACGATACAAGCGTATTACTCGCCAAACCCTTTTCTACTAATAAATAATGCATAAAATCCTTTAATTGATCTTCCATAGAATTACTCCCCATTTAAATAAAACAGGAATATTCGATCCCTCCATGAATATTTTTCTGTTTCTAGACTATTATCTGCATTCACCTTAATGGCAGAACCAGATGGCTCGTCATAACGATGAAGCTGTTGATATTCTTGATTAAACCAAACGATTGCATAATAAAAAAGTATTGTACATCCTGTGAACAAGAGAAACACTTTTAATGTATTCATCATTGCTTTTGTCCATCTTCTCATCCGAAATCCCTCCATAGCTTCTCTAATACAAGCTATGCCAGGTTGGACAATTAATATACCTAATGAACCTATTATTCTTATTATAATGGATAGAAATATAATTTAAAGTGTTAATCGCCGAAATAATTTCTTGATGTTTTCAACTGGAGTTCAACGTGATTAAACAATAAGGCTGTTTTCATGAATAATCTTATTTTTAGGAATAAATATGCTGTGCTATAATTAATATATATAAATTTTGCTCAGAAATAACACAAATATGGAGGGGCTTACTTATGAAAAATGCTATATGTCCGAAATGCACTAGTGAGGAAATAAAAAAAGGTGTAATGGCAGCCACTGTTGGACAAGTTCATATGTATCCTGAAAAAAAACTTGGTAAGAAATCTTCACCAATATCAGCAGAATATTGTGGGAACTGCGGCTACATCATGTCCTTTTATGTGGATAAGCCTGAAAATTTAGGATAATAACCGCTATCCTTTTTTTACTTGGTATTTAAAACAAAATAAAAAACCTTCTCATTTGAAAAGGTTTATTCTGCGGATGATGAAACATCCTCACTTTTTTCCGTGCAACGATGGCAAATACCATGAAATGTTAGACGGTGATCTTTAATTTTAAAATTCCAGTCACGCTCTACTAATTTCTCTACATCTCCTAGTAAATCTTCTTGAATTTCATCTACTGCTCCACATTCAATACATACTAAATGGTGATGAAAGTGAGCTGCGCCTTCTTGTCTCAAGTCATATCTAGAAACGCCGTCACCAAAATTTATTTTATCAACAATTTTCAATTCCGTTAGTAGTTCTAGTGTACGATATACGGTTGCCAATCCAATTTCAGGAGATTTCTCTTTAACGAGTAAGTATACATCTTCTGCACTAAGATGGTCTTCTTCATTTTCTAATAATACTCTAACTGTCGCTTCCCTTTGGGGAGTTAATTTATAGCTCGAAGAATGCAACAGCTTTTTTATTCTATCTATTCTACTTTCCATTCCGAAAGTCCCTCCCTAGCTACTGTCCATCTCATTATAACAGAAGTAGGAATAGAATCCTAATAAAAATTATTATAAATAACAATTAATAATAATTCTTATATTATAATGAGTATTACTGGATTTTTTTAACCATTCGAAAGGAAAAATGAAAGATTCTCTCTTTATATAAATGGCAACATGATAATAATAGATTGTACCATATTAATGACTGCTTTCATTAATATTGGCGAAATATATGCCTCAACTGCTGCCGCAATCCCGATTATGACAAAGGCTATCATTAGCAGAAAAGTATATCTAGCAAACAGTGGCAGCATTGGTTCCCCCTTTTTCTTCATAAATTGCTGGCGAATCATTTTAAAAGAGAATGCTACTGATAGTGTAGCAGATATTATAAAAATTGGAATAACAATTAGATTTTGTGGCAAAACCGACACAAATGATAGTAAAAAGCCATGCCAGCCCATTTGGTTAACTAAGAATCCAACTGTAAAGCCAACTACCATTCCTTTAATAAATAGCAAAATTAAAATAATGGGCAATCCTATGATAGAGATTCCTAGCAGCCAAATAAAGCCGATATATTTACTATTATGCGAGAAGCTTTGAAAAAATAAATCTTTGCTTTCCGCTACTTGTCCATTCGATACCTGTCCGAAAAATTGTGTTAAATAGTAGTAGAGATCTTCCTTTTGGGAGAGAGACAAACTATTTACTACTATCGCTCCAAAAATGACCCCCATTAAAAATAATACAATGATAAATAAATAAATTGAGGAATGATCACGTATATGAGTCGCTAGGATATTCTGATATTTTTTCTTTTTCATTGCCTTTCCTCCCGCCAAGTCTGTTAATTTATGTTTATGCACGAAAGATAGGCATATGACTAGAAATCTATTATTAATTAAAAAGAGAAAATCATCCAATAATTATGCATTATACAAAAAGATATGGTAGATTAAATTTGAGGTGAGAGAATTGAAACCGATTTTAATAGATTTACCAGAAACAATCGAAACAGAGAGATTAGTATTGCGTCCATGTATGCCTGGAGATGGCAAGGACGTATATGAAAGCATTCAGCGGTCAAAGGATGCCTTTAAGCCTTGGATGGTATTTGCAAATAAAGAGCAAACACTAGAAGAGGTGGAAGCAGGTGTACGAGAGTCATATGCTAAATATATTTTAAGAGAAGATTTACGATTACATATTTATTTAAAAGATACGAAAGAGTTTATAGGTTCAACCGGTCTACATTCCATCGATTGGAAAGTCCGCGTGTTTGAAATTGGGTATTGGTGCGATTCTGCCCATACTGGAAATGGCTATATTACGGAAAGCACCAGAGCTTTAATAAAGCTTGCAAAAGAGCTTCATGCTAACCGTATAGAGATACGTGTCGATTCCACAAACATGAAAAGTCGTGCTATTCCAGAAAAACTCGGCTTTTCATTAGATGGTCTCTTGAAAAATGAAACACTTAGTGCTGATACCGAAGAATTAAGAGATATCTGCCTTTATTCTTTGACATAATGTTAAAAATCCCACAAATGTTAATGTGGGATTTTTTGTACTATTACTTATCTACCCTGACCTTTCCGTATTTACCGCCACCGCCAACTTGCAAATTTAACATTCCTGTTCTCGCTGCAACTACATAATCCGCCACTTTCTTTGGAATGATTTCCACTAACTTATCGTAGGGGGCTTCATGGATTATTTGCATTTCCGTTGAAAAGTAATCAAGTAATTTTTGCAATGTTTTTTTCCCTAAGCCAGGAATGTATTCTAACGGTATTTGGTGAACATAGGGTGGTCTAGTAGGTCTAATAGCTGCATCCTTTAAATCTGTAATCCTTGCTGCTACCCCTTTTACCCATTTATGACTTCCACATTCCCTGCATATTCCATTCGTTTCTGAAAAGGGAGCATAGCATTTCATACAAACCGTTTCATGATATTTCCCTAATTTTGGGTCTAACCCATAATTAGCAATGATTCTTCTTCCTTCTACCTGATGAAGAACTTTTGCAAATTCCGCAAAAGAGGCTTCCTCCATCGCCATTACTTGATATTCTCGAGCCATTTTTTCCAAAGAATGGGCATCTGAATTTGTTATAAAAGGAAAGGCATGCAATTCTGAAATTTGATCAGCCATTTTCGTATCAGAGCTCAATCCCAGTTCCATACCATCAATCATCTTTTCATCAAAAACTTCCTTATAGGAACGATTAACACCGCTACCATATAAACTTTTAAAAGGTGTAAAAATATGTGCTGGTATGAAAAGTCCATGTAATTCCTTTACTTTATGCTGCAATTCTTTTCCGGTTATATAAAGCCGCTGAGAGCTTAAAGTCACATTTTTCATATGATTAGAGATCCAATTGGAAAATTCCTTCATTTTAGTTAAGGTTGGCAGATAGGATAATACATGGATCGGACCCTTACAGAAAGAATCATATATTTCGAGCTCTGAGCCGAGAATAATCGTTATCCCTTCCATTCTCACCCCACCGCTAGGCAATTCTATCATCTTCCCCTGCTCTATTAACTCTTCCATTTCCATTATAACTTCAGGGGAATGACAATCTATGATTCCAATCATATCAAGCCCTTTTTGCTTGCTAGCATATTCGATGATAGCAGTTAAGGTAAGATTTCTTGACGCTGTGATTTTCACCGGCTTTCCACTTTTGGTTCTCCCAATATGGATATGTAAATCCGTGTAAAAAGACTTCATTTTTACTCCTTTAGGTTAGCAATTTGTAAATATTGTACCCCAAAAATTGTTTTCGCATCAAAAATGCGTTGCTTCTTAATAAATTCCAAAGCCTCATCTAGTGTAATTTCTAATACATTCACAAACTCATCTTCATCAAGTCCTGCAGCATCTTCTTTTTTCGTTAATCCTTTCGCTACATATACATGGATGATTTCATCTGCAAATCCTGGTGAAGTATAGAATGAACTGACCAATTCTAGAGATTTACAATCATATCCCGTTTCTTCTTCTAATTCTCTTCTTGCACAAAGAGCTGGATCTTCACCCTTTTCTAATTTTCCGGCAGGGATTTCTACAATTACTTTTTCAAGAGGCTTTCGATATTGTTCTACCATTACTAGTTTGTTATCGTCCGTTATTGCAATCACCGCTACTGCACCTGGATGCTTTACTAATTCTCGAGTAGAGGTTTTCCCATTCGGCAGCTCTACCTCATCGACTTGAACTTGAATGATTCTCCCGCTAAAAATATGCTCTGTTTTTAATGTTTTTTCTTCTAAATTACTCATTTGACACACTCCTGTTCTATTAAGCAAAGATTCTAACATATAGATTATTATACTTCATTTCGGTTTTTAGGAAAGGATTGTGGGGCTTGAAGATATACATCCAAGAAAAAGGGGTCATATTAACAGGAAAAGCTTGGGAAATCCGCTATATGCTTAAGAAGTACCAAAAAGAATATACCTATGTAAGAGATTGGGTAAATGCAAATTCGAATCCGCCAAAAAAATAAGCCAATATCTTTGTGAATAAATACCATTTTTCGTACAATAAGAGATATCTTAGATAAAGAGGTGTTCGATTTTGCAAAAGTCGCAATTAGGTAGTTCTGACTTATATGTATCTAAACTAGGTCTTGGATGCATGAGTCTTGGAACCGAAGAAAAGACTGCTTTTCCGATTTTAGAAGCAGCATTAGAAGAAGGTATAAATTATTTTGATACAGCTGATTTATATGACCAAGGGAAAAATGAGCAATTACTAGGACGTTTTTTCAAAAACAACCGAGAAGATGTCATTATTGCAACAAAGGTTGGAAATAAGTGGGAAGATAAAAAAGATGGCTGGTCTTGGGATGCCAGTAAATCCTATATTAAAGAACAAGTTAAAACTAGCCTAAAACGACTAGGCACAGATTATATTGATTTATATCAGTTACACGGCGGCATGATGGAAGATCCGATTGAGGAAACGATTGAGGCATTTGAAGAATTAAAGGAAGAAGGCGTGATTCTTTATTACGGCATTTCGTCGATTCGCCCCAATGTCATTCGCGAATATGTGAAGCGTTCCTCTATCGTTTCTGTCATGATGCAATATAGTATTTTAGACAGACGTCCAGAAGAAGTTGCACTACCATTGCTCGCTGAAAACAATATTAGTGTGGTTACCCGAGGACCTGTTGCGAAAGGCCTTTTAAGCCCTAAGTACCGTGATAAGGTAACAGAAAAAGGCTATTTAGATTATTCTGGTGAAGAACTGAAAGAAGTATTGCAAACGCTAGAACAGAAATTTGCAGATAAACGCACATTAACGGAAGCTGCTATTCAATATAACTTAGCTCAAACCCCTGTAGCTAGTATTATTGCAGGTGCAAGCTCTGTGGAACAGCTTCGAGCAAATGCAAATGCCGTGAATAGTGCGCCTTTAACAGCAGAGGAATTAACATTTATAAAGGAAATTTCCAAGGCATCCGTTTATGAGGCACATCGTTAATAGAATGTATTTTTATAAATAAGCTCTGGTGCTGGATTGGTTCTATTTTCTTGTAAAAGTGGTTTTCGTTTTGTTAATGAAAGCCACTTTTTCTTTCGTTTTTTTTAGTGGTTTTTGTTTTTTGTGAACACTGCACTTGCTTGCTTCTGCTTGAAATGTGGTTTTCACCTAACTTATAAGCGACGATTTTCACCTATTCTTTTAGATAAACACTATTCATTTCCAAATAAATCCTTTATTAGAAACGAGGAAGCTCTTTGAAATACATAGAATTTGGTATTGGCAACAAATGGCTTATTCGTACAGAAACAGAATTACAAGATGGGACAGAGTTTGAAGAAAAAGGAATAAAGAGACCTATTAAATTTCACTCTCTTTATACTAGAGTCTGGATTAGGAAAACGGTAATTATTATCGACTCAAAAGAAGGGGTTAAAAAACGAAAAAAAGATCGAAATGCTTATAAATTCATACTAGGTATAAAAAGCTTATAGTATTCAACTATTACTCCTTTACTCTTCCATCTCTAGCCTTCTAAAAAGAGGAAAATCAATTAATCATAACGAATACTTATCTAGTAATTAAATTACCTACATTACTTTTATAAAGGAGTCTTTCAATGTATCAAGCTTTATTAATTATTGATGTTCAGCAAGAACTGGTAGATGGGAATGCGGAAACAAACGAGATTTATAATAAAACAGGTTTATTAGATACTATTAATCTCGTTATCGAGAAGGCTATCCAATTAAATGTTGAAGTTATGTTTGTAAGAGATAAAGATGTTGCAGGAGGAGAAGGACCAGGATTTCAAATTCATTCCGATTTGAAAATTCCTGTTGAAACAAAAATCTTTGATAAATATGCTACAAATGCATTCTATGGAACAGGATTATTAGAGTATTTACAGTCAAAAGACATTCGACATCTTGTCATTATGGGTTGCGAAACACCCTATTGTATTGATACAGCGGTACGGACAGCAACTGTAAATAATATGGATGTAACACTAGTTGGAGATGGGCATTCAACAACCGATTCAACCGTTCTTTCTGCTGAAAAAATTATTCAACATCACAATAAAATATTACACGGTCACTATAATGTCGATCATTTTTCGATAGTGCGCGAAGCAGAGGAAGATTTATTTTCACCCATGCATGATAGTTACCGATAAGTTTTATGTAAAGAGCAAGCGGAAAAAGTCACAATGACAAAAGCGATTCGAGCAGCGGCATTTGTCATTGTGACTTTTCTTTATTATTAATTTCACTCTAACTCCCAAGCTTCTTTTAACAGTTCCACCCCTGTTTCTATCTCTGTTTCCGTCAATCCACCATATCCAAGAATCACTTTTGGATTCCCAGAATATTCATTTTGAAAATAGTAAGTAGAAACAGGGTATACTTTTACTCCAAATTCCATTGCCTTTTCGACTAATCGCTTTTCACTTAAATCAAGTTTCACTTCTAAAACAATGTGAAGTCCATCATTTTCTCCAATCACTTCTACATTACTGTCTAAATGTCGGTGGATGGCTTGGAGTAGTACTTGCCGTTTTTTCCGGTACAGTGTTCTCATTTTATTTAAGTGACTGTTCCAATGTCCTCCTTTTATAAAGTGGTACAATGTATCTTGATGCATCCGTGATACGGTCTGCTTATAGACAGTGAACTGTTTCACATATGTATTGTATAATTGCGTTGGGAGAACCGCATAGCTTATTCGAAGGGAGGGAATTAATGATTTCGAGAAGGTGCCCAAATATATAATTTGACTATTTTTTGCTAACCCTTGAAGTGCAGGAATTGGTTTTCCTTTATAGCGATATTCGCCGTCATAATCATCTTCTATTATAAAACCATTATTTTCTTCTGCCCAGTTAATCAATTCCAATCTTCGTGCAATTGGCATAATCATCCCGTATGGAAATTGATGAGATGGGGTTACATATGCGACATTTGCTTTACTCTTACTCAGCTGAGAAACATCCATGCCATTTTCATCAACTGGAATAGGTAGTGTTTCTATCCCCATATCTTGTAACACCACTCTAATTCGGTAATAGCCCGGATTTTCAAGCCCGTATACTTTTTCCCTTCCTAGTAATAAACCAATTAATCCCATTAACACTTGCGTTCCTGCACCAATTATTATTTGATCAGGATGACAATTTACCCCTCTTGTAGCATATAAATGCTTGGCAATCTGTTCTCTTAAGTTAAACTCACCTTGTGGATTTCCATTCGAAAACCAGAAATTTTGATCTTCATATATCGATTGCATGGAGATCTTCCTCCATATGTTATAGGGAAAATATTTACTATCAACTTGCCCTGAGTTAAAGTCGATTTTCACCTCTTCTTGTTTATTCGTTATCTTTACGATATGAATAGCTTTTGTTTGTTGCTGATTCTTAAATTCTTCATCAATTGTTAGCACATATAATCCTTTTCTAGGAATACTTTCCACGTATCCTTCTGCACAAAGTTGATCATAGGCTGCTTGGACGGTATTTAAACTAATTTGCAAATGTGTCGCTAACTTTCTTTTGGAAGGTAATTTTTCATTAGGTAAAATATGATTCTTCCTAATCTCTTGCTTAATAAAGTCCGCTAATTGAATATAGAGCGGCGTACTACTATCCTTATGCAAAACCGGTGTTAACTCTAGCACAAAACACTCCCCCTCCATTAAAACTGACACCATTAAAAAGAGCAAATCTGATACTTTAGATTATACCAGAATCCCATTACATTATAGATAAGATTGGAGGAATGAACATGATAAACAATCAATTAACCATTAAAATGTTAAAGACAGAAGAGGAATGGAAAACAGCATTTCCTGTAATGAAACAATTACGAACGAAATTAGATATGAATGCATATCTTGAATTAGTTTCAGAATCTGTCCACAAAGAAGGGTATCGCTTGATTGCACTTTATAATCAGAAAGAAATCGTAGCACTTTGTGGATTTATGCCTATGATCACTTTATACAATGGCAGATTTATATGGGTATGTGAATTAATAACAGACAGCAACCATCGTTCCAAAGGTTATGGCAAAGCATTATTGGACTATGTCCATCAGTGGGCCATTGAAAATGACTATCCTCTTGTGTCTTTATCTTCGGGCTTACAGCGTATCGATGCCCATCGCTTTTATGAAGAGAAAATGGAATATGATAAAGTAAGCTATGTTTATTTGAAAAAAATTTAACAAAAAGTAAAAGAGACATTCCCTCGTTTTAAAGGAAACGTCTCTTTTACCATTACTTTTTAAAATACGCGTAAAGAACTACTCTTTTTTTCATAAATATCTTCTATTCTTTGTAGATTAATAGGATGGATATCTAGTGAAATTTTCTATTCCATAATTTTATTTTTCTAAAGGAATTCCCTTCATTTTTAAAGAAATATACATATCTAGGATTCTATAAACGAGTATGGTAAATATATATGAAAACAGGAGGTGTTTATTCATGTCAAAAGATTCTATACAAAGTTTAATTGCGGAGTTAGATAAGCTAATTTCTGCTTGTGAAGAAAATGCTAAAAATAGTGATTCAGCTGAAAAACAGCGCTTTTATGAAGGAATGGCGATCGCCTATACAACAGAGCGAATGAGAATAAATGGAGAAGTAGATAGCATAGAGTTAAAAGTAATCGATGAATTATATAGTGCTCTCCCCACTACCACCACTTCAATCAAGGGATCAAGCATAGAATACACTGAAACTTGTTCCTTTTGCAGAAATTCAAAAAAGAAAGTTGGTTCTTTAGCAGTTGGTCCAAATGTGTCTATTTGCAGCTCATGCTTAGAATTTGGTGCAAAAGTGATTAAAAGTCATTCATAGGGACGATTAAAAACAATCGTCCCTTTTTTTGGAGTTATTAATATCTTCTTAAGCTTCTATTACTTTTACATATGCTCCTTTCTTCGCTTTTTGAAAAGCTTTCTTATTCATCTCTTGTATTTTTTCAGAAAGGCTTGAAGCACTTATTAATTTATTTTGGAAGAAAATAGATGGGTCAATAAGTCGAACCTTATTCTTTAGATGGATATCAAAATCCTCTTCATCCACTACTGCTTTCACAGACGAATGGAGCTTACTCCATAGCTTTTGGATTTCAACATTATTTGATGTAATTATTTTATTAATTAGCTCCTTATCCTCCCCTAGAAAATCAGAAAATTTTATAATGTTACTGGCTATTGCTACTTTTAAAATTTTCGTTAACTGATCATATCCATAAATATTTAATGGATGCATAAAAAAATCGATGACCTCTTTATAGTAGGTTTCAACAAACCATTCTGCCGAATCAATGTTTTGTAAACACATTTTCCCTTCCACCATTACAACATTTTCTAAAAATTCATGTACTGCCTTTAAAGGAATTTTATTATAGGTATACATATCTCGTAATGTATAATCAACGCGATCTGCACATAATTCTGGTGCAGGCTGTTCTAAAATAGTCCATTTGGTATCATCCATTAGCAATTCCTCATAATCATACTGATAATTTTCTAAGATTGAAGGAATTTCGGAATCCTTAATAACAGAATGAAAAATTGCTTCATGATAATTCTCATGCTGTTTATCTAAAACAAAGTCAACAACATGGGAAAATGCTGTATGGGAAATATCATGCAACAGTCCTGCAATTTGCTCTTCAATGGAACCTCCAAGCTTTCGGATTAATAGCATAACGCCAATCGAGTGCTCATATCGAGTAACGTTCCAGTCTGTATTAACTAAATAACTTGCTCCTCCTTGATGGATGCCCTTTAGTCGTTGAATTGGCTTGCTTTTTATTAATTCTTCTAAAACTTTGTCTATCTTGAAATCTCCGTACAGTTTATCGGATAATAGCATATTATACTCCCTTCCTGAATCTCCACCTCTTTAATTAGCAAATGTTATAAATAGCATTAGGCTTAAAAAAAGGAAAAACATTTCCAAATTAAAAAAATATGTATTCGCATGTATCTTTTTTAAAAATATATTTGGTTTTATTAGGCTAGCTTTCAGCAACAGCAGAAAAAAATAAATAAAAAGAAGGCTAAATATTCCAAACACAGTTGCCATAATGACATATTCCTGTTCCCAAAATGCTACAGCAAGAAATAATACCCAAATACTCTTTACAATATTGGCCATTAATTCAAATGGTCCTGATAATATCTCCATAAAATGATTGCTTATTGCTTGTGACTGACTTTCTTTTGCACTATGGACAATATGCCCCGTTTGTAAACTCATTGTAATAATCATCATCGATAAGTATACTAACCCAAAAATCATTCCTACTTTTAGGCTAGTAGTATGTAGTATCTCATATAATGTAATCGGAATAGGCAACCACATGGTATACATAAATGCCATTAGAATATGTATAAATCCAAATTCGTTATTTTTAGCCAGCTTTGGAAACGTTACGGCAAGGATGACAAATAAGAGGATTCCTATCCAGCCTAATACTAGTGTTGATATGATAATTGGTATCAATCCTTTCGAGCGATTTATTTAATTATTTTAACTTCTTCTCCAGCTCCTTTTTCTGTTGTTCGGCTAATGCTAATAAGCGGAATTGATCCTGCTTTAATTGTTCTAAAATATCACTAGCTTCTTTCCATGCTAAGTCATACTGTTCTTTCGAAATAGCTCTTTCCCTAAGTGCTTCCTCCAGTTCGTCTTCGTCCAGTAAAAATACCTCCTTAGATGGCAGTACTATAATATCTAAAAACAAATCATCCATCCAAGGAGCATTATTATCTATTCCATTTTCTAGACAAATATCAATATACCATTGGACAATATCTCCATCTGCATTAAACATAGTAGTGATGGAATGATTTTTATGAAGAGGATACTGGTGAAGCCACATATAGCCATCATCAAGAATACAAACCGCTTGCTGGTTATACTTTTTTGTTACTGACTCCACTACTTTAATAGAATGAAATAATGAAAGATTTCCTGTAAACTCCTCTGTTTTTATAAACGCTTGCGCATATTGCTATTCTAGTATCCGTTTCCAACCTATATGGTTACCGAATTTCCTTTTTACCTGCATACACACCCATCCTATTTCAACAATTTATCTGAAACCACTCTGTCTCTTTCGGAAAGTCATCTCTACTTAATTGGCTACCCGATATTAATTGGCGATAGGAAGTAATTGTGCCGTCATGTGACACAATATAGATTTTCTCTTTTTTTAATCGTCTACAATTTGCTAAAAAATCTTTGGCGTGTTTTGAAAATTCACCTTCTGTAGCTGTGTTAAATCCTTCATTCCATAAAGCTACAGGTGGATTGTCATCTAGTTCAAAGGAAGGAAATGTATGTAATATATTCTCCACTTCCATCATTACATCGCAAGGCAATGTATGCTTATTCGCTAAGAGCGGAAACATTCTTGGAGATACATAGGGGGTTACTATTTTTCTGCAATCCATGCCATCAGTCCACAGCATAGCTGTTTGCATAGTTCTTACTAAAGGACTAATGAACACAATATCTTGAGTGCTTAAAGGTAAACTGTCTTTAAGTTTTTTTGCTTGGTCCATTCCCTTTTTTGTGAGAGAAGGGTTCCTTTTATGTAGACTAGCTGGTAGATTATGCGTTTGTTCTCCCTCTCCATGCCGTATAAAGATTAAGTCCATTTCATCCCTCTTTCTTATTTTTGATTTCCTTTAACCAAGCGATTAGTTTCTGAACCATCTTCGGTGTAAATTCATGATTTACTTTTTCGAAGATTTCCATTTCCACATTGGTTCGTTTTTCCTCTTTGGTAATATACTTATAATAGTTTTTTTGCCCCTCGATTGGAATAATCGTATCACTATCCCCATGCATGAGAAGAACAGGAGATAGACTAATCATTTTGTCGATTGAATCATATTTCTTTAATCGACTTTCTTCTGCTTGAGAAATCTCATCTCTACCATCCCGTATTCGAAATATTTTTTCTGTAAGCACAAATGAACCCGATCCATTTATATTTGCTAATCCACTTATTTCAGGCTCTTTCGCAAAAATGCCATTTGCTATAAATCCCCCCATAGAATTGCCTACTAATATGGTACTGTTTTTCTTTACGCCTATTACTCTTAAAAACTCATTATATTCATTAATAGTATGGAAAACGGTATTCCAAAAGTAATTTCGGGTAACGTTGGAATCAAAGTGATTTTCCAAAGGGAATCTTTCATCATGATAAAGGATGTCAGGGATTAATACGACAAACCCTTCTTGGGCAATTTCTTCAGCTAACTCTAAGTACCCTTTCGCTGTTCCACCCCAACCATGATATAGGATCACAATTTTGTCTTTATTTTGGATATTATTAGTAGACTGATAAAACTTATATTCACCGATTACTATTCTCTCCACTGTCGTACCTTCCTTTACCACCCACACTTAAATAAATCTCTTCACTTTCCCATATTGGATCAGCGAATGATAAGGGTCACCTTTTAGCCCTAGTACCTTACAGAAAGCTGGTTCTGTTTTATAGCCCTGTTTCTTTAAAGAAAGGATTTCCTCATTTATAGTTGGGTTTATCCTTAAAATTTCGTGTTCAATAATCATATGGAGATAAGCAAATTGCTGTTTAACTGGGATTGTTTGACCGAACAATTCGAATTCGAAGCCATCAAAATTGAAATTTGCTTTCATTACATCCACTTCTCTAATCATTAATCTTTTCAGGCGAAAATGCTCCATTTCACCAAAATGCTCGGTTACACTCTGTTTAAAATGTTCAAATTCGTAGACTTCCATTATGATATCTAAATCAGACCCATCTATATCCACTCCAATTGGAATGGTTCCACAAAGAATTGGTTTATAAGGATGTAAAATTTCGTCTATTTTTAATTTCTTTAATGCTAAATATGCTTGTTGCTGCTTAGCATTTCCTTCTCGTAAATAATCTAGTTTATCAAACATTGAAAATTTCATATTTCATACATCTCATTTAAAGTTTTGCTCACGACTGACTGCATAGAAGATAACTTAGGATTACTTATCATATTTACCAACAAACTTTTCAGGAAATTCTTACAGTTTGCCACCAAAAACCAATAACTTTCTTCCTCTATTTGATTTCTATACTGGTGTAAATCATTTTTCATATTTATTATTAAGCCTTCTAACACTTCCTGCCCCAAACCGTTATCTATCATTTGTATAATAGGAACAATCATTCGTTCATCTTCATCATGAATATATACACTTTCCGTTTGATAGATTTTTTGCCAAATCGCCTGCATTATTGCCGGGTATGTACTTTGATTTATTTTTTCACTTTTGACAAGTTCATCGAAAGCATCCGCTACATGCGCCATACTATGAGCCCAGCCTTTATCTTTCACATATCCTCTTACATCTTTTTCAAGGTTTACATAGCTGATCAATTTATCTTTAATTTCATTAACCTTGGCTTCTGTTAAAAAATCATTGCGATTATCTTGATAAAGAATAAGTGCAATTAGTAATGATGTGAAAGAACGAGTGAAAACAGAATCCGTATCCTTTTCACCAATTCCTTTAAACAAGAATTGATCACTTACACAAAGCTCTAATATTTCCCCTAATAGTTGGTCGTCTATTTTAGTTTCCAATATTACCTGACAAAAGGTTTGATAAATCATGTTATCTCTAAGCTGGCTGTCTGGTGAACCAATATGTACAAGCATGGATATTACGATATGTTTTTTTTCAGCCCATTCTATCTCTTCAGAATTTCTATTTTCTAAGAAGTACTTCAACTCTTTTTCTTTCATAGGAATTATGTTTTCTAGTAGATTCATTTCTCACTCCTCTATTTCTTCCCTAGTTTTATAAATTCTTCTCTCTTTAACTGGAAGAGAACAATATCTGGATTACTATCATTAATAAAATTGAATCCATAATTTATTAATAGTTTTTGTCCGACAGTATTTTTGATTGCCACTCGATCAGCCATCACTTCTCCTCCAAAATCATAAAAGAAATAACCTAGAAGTAAATGAATTGCCTCTTTTGCATAACCTTTTTTACGATATTTATAAGCTATTTTTATATTTAACTCCGCTAGGCGATTTTCTTTGTCAAATCGATGAAAACTTACTTCCCCAACTGGTAGATCTTCATAGGTATAAATCAAACAGTAAAAGTTAGTTCCATCTGTCGGTTGAACCATTCGTTGGTACCACCCAACTCTACGACTTTCGTTAAATTTTACTGTCCCACCAACATCCTTCATAGTATCTTTGTCAGCCCAAAGCCATTCCACAAATCCAAGTTCCTTCCACTCAGGCTGTTTAATATAAACCTTCTCTCCTAAACTTTTAAATAACATAGCTGAATTTCCCTCCTCAGTACCTTCACAAATTATAACATTAATTATTAGGAAGAAATTCACTTTTCAGAAAAATCCAGATGCACAACAAAGTTAAAAATGACCTTCTATAACAAAGGCCATTTTTTCTAGAAAGAGATTTTTCTATCAAAAAATTCTTTCACTTTTTCAGCTACTACTAGTGGTTTTACATCGATAGCCGATAAATCATTTATATCTACCCACATTGGCAAATATGTTCCGCGATCTAGAGTTCTTTCCGTAAATTCTTCTCCTTGACCTGTACCAATCGTGCCGCTAATAATATCCGCTAAGAAAAAATACTGGATTCCGTTATATTCTATTTCTGCAAGGCATTCGTTTATTTTGACGGTTACCCCTAATTCTTCAAATGCTTCACGTTTAGCTGCTTCCATAGGTGTTTCTTCTCGCTCGATACCTCCACCAGGAAATACATAATAGACAGAATTATTTCTAATTCTTTTAATAAGACATAGCTTATTATCTTCAATAATAACTACTGAGCCTCTATTTCTCATTAAATTTCGTCCCCACTTTTTAATTATATACATAAAATGGAATTTTAAAAAAACTATAAAAACTAAATTCTCATCTATTTTTCTAGTGCACTTACACAAACTCAGTAAAATTCTATCATTTCTGCAATGCTTATTAAATCGTGCTCATCTTTGACACCTGTAATCGTATATTGATAGTTATTTGTTGTTATCATTAATTTTAGATCATTTTTCTCATGGATAAGTACTGCTAAATGATTATTAATGGTCATTTCCTGTTCTTTTTTTACAATGCTATTTCTACCATTACCTTGTATACCTTTTTGTTTTTTTTCCGTATATATGGATAGATAGCTTCCGTCTGATAATGGATAATCTGCATTTACTAGAATGGAATCCTTTACCTTCGTCGCACTTATTTTCGGTTCACCAGTTATCTTTAATGAAGATAATTTAAGTGTATATAGAGAATAAGGAATTCCTGCTTCCTCTGAAAGAAATACGGTGTTTTTATTTTCGACTCTCTTTTGTTCTTCCGCTGTAATAATTATCAATTCTTCTAGATCAGCTGGTTTTTCATCCATTGCGTTTATATCCTGAAATTTATGTAATAATGGAGATTCCATACGAATTAATAAAAAGAGAATAGTCGATGCTATTATAAATGCTACGAAAGGAAACGGTTGAAATATGTTTTGTTTTTCCTTATGAACATGCATCCTCTCTTCTAGCTTTAAGCGTGTAGCTTCTTTTCGTTTCTTATCCCAAATGATATCTGTTTCTAAAATTTTTAAATCAAAATCAAGCTGTTCTTTAGATGACTTTCCCATTTAACGTACCCTCCTTTTTTAATTCTTTCTCCAATGCACGAATTGCCCGAAATAAAGTAGATTTCACCTTGCCTTCTGACCATCCCAAAATTTCTGCCGTTTCTTCTATAGAAAACTCCTTCAGTTTCCTTAGTATAATGACCTCTCGATAGGATTTTTTTAATGAACTTAATGCATGATAAAGATCCAGCGATTGTTCCTTCATTTGTAAAATTTCATCGGGCAATGGACAATCATCTTTTTTAAGTAAAAAGGCTTCTTTTAAAAGTAGTAACGGCTTCTTTTTTCTAATCATATCAACGGTGAGATTATGAGCAATCCGATAAAGCCATGTTTTTTCACTTGATTGTCCTTTAAAAGTATCCAAATGAAGAAATGCTTTAAAAAAAGTCTCGTTTGTTAAATCTTCTGCCTGCTGATAATCTTGAATCATAATTAAGATATATTTAAAAATAGCATCCCCGAACTTTTCATACCATTCTAAGATGATTTTGTCTTTTTCATTCTCCACTTTTTCCCCTCCTTTTTAAAAAGTTCTATGTATAGACGGATGAAGTCATTAAAAGTTTTACTTTTTTATAATATTTTCACAAAATAAAAAGTGGATACCATCTAATAGGTCCACTTTCAGTAATTCTCGGATTAAATCAATTCATACTAATTCCCTCATTCGTTTCATCGCAGAATGAACCGTAAGCCGATGATAAGATATCAACTGATTCCTATAAACCACTCCATAAACGCCATATGGAGTAGGAGATAGCTTTAATAATTCTTCTCGTGTTTGTAGATATTGGATATCTGCCTTTATATTTAATTTTGTTGCTGCTTCTATTACATTATCGATTGCTATATCTATATAAGGGCATTGTGCTGTTTGAAGAATGGTTAATTGGTTGTTATAACGAGTTAGCCTTTCTTCCCAATCATTAGGAAAATACGGATTTGGTGCATCTTCCATTTTGTAGACTAGTAACTCAAATCCATAGGGAGCATGCTCTACTTCTACAAAATCATTTTTAATAAAAACTTCTTTACTTGGCGTCCAAGAAGTTGTTGGATTTGTTACAACAATAACGCCATTCTTATTATGGTCTTTAGCATCTTGAATAACCTTATCAATTAGTTGAGTTGCATAGCCTTTACCAGTTATATTAGCCCATAGGCAATGTATGACGTAGTAATTTTCCCCATATACTACTCTTGAGGAATGTTCAATTGGTGTATATTCAATAAAACCTGCCAGCTTTTCATTCTCCAACATTTGAATATATGTTAATCCTTGTCTAAACTGATCTATTAACCAACCTTTTTTCCCTTGATAGCCTGTTGACTTCGGTTTGCTTCTTAAACAATAACAGCCCTTTTCCTCTATATTTTCTGTCGATAATTCGCTAAACTCTATTTTATCCAACAGTTTTCCCCTTCCTATTATTAATATTTCCCTTCTAATTTCAGTAAACAAAAAAACCGTTCTACACCTGGATATTTTTCTCCCAAACTGGTAATAGTAAATCCATTATTTTTGTAGAAGTTGACAGCGTCCGTATCCGTTTCAGCACATAGTTGACTTAATGCATGCTTTTTCATTACATACATAATTAAATTTGTGCCAATCCCTTTCCCCCTTTGTGTTGGGGAAACAGCAATATGTTTTATTTCACCTTTATATGAATTCATAAGATTAATTCCGATACAACCCTCTATTACACCATCCTCCACAAAAGCATATAACTTACGATTTGGTGATTGAAGATATGTATCGTATGCATGGTCTACTCTCTTTAAGGAGGTTGCATATGCTAGGAGCTTTATGATATTTTCGTGCTTATCTCCTGCTTTTATTTCGATTATCGATTTCCCCACTGTTTTATTTCTCCCTATTATATAATGATAGGAACCTCTTTTTTAGATAATAAATCCTCGAAAATCATTCGATGGTCTTTAAATAATGGTTCAGGTAAATGGTCAACTTCAAAAAATTTAATAGCTAGTGATTCTCCGTTCTTCGCTACTAACTCACCTGTAAAATCCTTGCTGGTAAAAACTACTTGTACCATAGAGACCTGATCTCCATTAGGAAAAGTCTTATCATATTGAGGTCCTGAATAAAGAGCGAATAACTCCAAGCTACCTAGTTTTAACCCAGTTTCTTCAAATACCTCTCTTCTTGCAGTATCTTGAATTGTTTCTCCAAGCTCCATAAAACCGCCAGCAATCCCCCACTCTCCATTATCAGAACGCTTTTGTAAAAGAATTCTATTTTCGTTATCAAAAACAATCGAACCTGCAACCACCATAATTATTTTCTCTTGACCAATCATTGATCTTATATGCTGAATATAATCCATACAATGCCTCCATCAATTTATTATGTATTTGGTATAAAACCTTGATTTTCACTCATAGAGAAAAGGAAAATGTGAATCAAAGAATTCCCTTTTCTGTACACTCCTATCAATTATTTATCCTGCCTATGCGTTAAATCGCCTTCTAATACAATCTGAGCTGTATCATTAACCATTTCTACAACTGTGAGACTGGTATCGTAGATAAAAGGAGGTTCCCAAATTTTCTCGATTGGCAAGTCTTTAAAAATAGCCAATAGTACTTTTATCATTACTGAATGAGTAACAAGGAGGATATTACCGGATGAATACTTGTCTTGGATTTTTTTCAAAGCTTTAGATATTCTGTTTTTCACTTCAAAAAAATCTTCTCCATCAATGGATTTATACTGATGAGGAGCATTCCAAAAGAAGTCGAATTGTTCTGGATAATTATCTTTTAAATCAGCTAATGTTTCTCCTTCCCATATCCCCATATGGATTTCTTTTAAATGATCAACTAAAACAAGCAGAATCTTTCTATCCCCTTTAATTAGATTCGCTGTTTTGACGGTTCTTTGACTTGGGCTCGTATGAATAGCATCAAACTCAATCTCTTTCAATCTATTGCCCAATAATATCGCATTCTTTACTCCATTTTCCGTTAACGATGAATCACTCCATCCTTGCATCCTTTTTTCTGTATTCCATTTTGTTTCTCCATGTCTTGTTATGTAGAGGGTAAGCATTTTTAGATTCTCCTAACTCTAATAGAAATCATATAAGTTACTTTTTACAATAAATTTGTATTATTATCATATATTCGGTATGATATTACCATAAAATTCCATTTAAAAGGGATGGGGAAATGTATTGGGTAAGTCTACCTACTTGGTTTTGGGTCGTTTATCATGCATTTTTATTAGTCATTACAATTTCAACAATATTCAGTATTTTCAAAGGTAAACAAAGGCTCTTCTCCTCATTAAGCCTTATTTTAACTTTAATTATTCCGATATTCGTCATTATTAATAGTATCGAAAGAGATATTAATCAGAATGAGTGGGAACATTTAATTCTCCAATTACAACAGGGAGAACTTTGGACCATTTTTGCTATTTTTGGTCATTTATTTATCCTAGTGTGGTTCATTTGGTTCCTGAAAATGATGACCAGTAGGCATCCAAAGACTATTGCAAATTATCTACACTTTTTACGTTTATGTTAATTACCTTAGAGGTCTGCCATGAACAATATGCCAATGAAGATGTTTTGAGTCTTGATACGCCCCAATATTGGTAATGACTCTACATACACCGTGCTCCCTTGTTACTTTAGCTGCTACTTGTTTTATCACTCCCAAAAGCTCCAATAGTAAATGATTATCGCCTTCTTCTAACGTAATAAGAGAAGCGATATGTTTTTTGGGAATTGCTACTATGTGATCGGGATAAAAGGGTTTCGTATGATCATAAGCTAACACATTTTCTGTTTCCATCACTTTTCTACCCTTTATTTTTCCGCTAAGAACCTCATCACAATAGAAATCTGCTGTCATCCTTCTTCCTCCTTCACCTTTTTGACACTTTCTATGTTCTTTTCTCTCATGGTTCTATTACGCCTACTATTTTTCTCTTACAATTATGTTTTATTGCTTCGATTACCCCAGCTGAAATCTCTTTATGTGTTAGCCATCTGGAATAGTTCTTTTCCAAAATAAAACCTAGTTGAATCTGATGATAGCTGCAATTTTGAGGAATAGTTAATTCCTTCTTTATTTTTGACAAATACGAGCTACTTCCAGTAATATGGAACAAACGCCATTCATGGCCGCCTTTGGAAACATCGTCCTTCCCTATATTCAAAGTGTTTTTTCCTATCGAATGAACCCATGCTAAACCAAATCAATTGGTCCATTTTGTTGAATGCCCCAATCTAACTTCTCCCTAAACGCAGTGGAGTTTGTATAATCAACCAATAATGGAGTTATTTTCGTTTTAACATTAAGATTATCTATTAATCTATTTATTGGTTCAGCTTTTCTTCCAACCATTGATACTCTGTAACCTTCGTGTTCAGCAAGCCATCTAGACACCTCAAGAAACATTCCTGTACCTCCAATAATTAAGGTATCATTGCTCCTCCTTATAACTCAGCTTTTAACCAATCATTTATCATTTCTTCGTTACCAAGCTCATATTTTTCTATTTTTCCTCCAATTAAAGTATCTTCTACTTCTATTTCTGTACTATTTACTGTTTTTCCAATTTTATTTTCTAAAGAATCTACTAGATAATATAATTTTTTTCCATCCTTCCCCCATTTCACTCCATATATATTTTCGTATATTTGTGAAGCAGTATAATCCTGTTTCCCTTCATCCATTTCCATATGATACATATACACTCTGGCACCTTCTGGATAGCCACCTATCATAGTGATTATATTCTCTTTAGGAGACCATGCAAGCCCCATTGATGGATCATATCCCATATAATGATCTTTATTTCCAATTTTTTCAAGAAGATGAAGTGTTTCACCTGAATGAAGATTAACTACATATACACTTAATCTGTTTTCATCCCATATATCCATTACTAAATATTTTTGATCATAGGATAAATGAACACTCTTTATTTCAGACTCCTTTGATGGTAATTTTATTTGTTGATTATTATATGCACCCTTAAGTGTTAACTCTGATTGTTCTCGCTTTAATTGGATAGATGAAATTTCAACTTGCCAATTAGATGCACTATTAATGGTTATTCTATCCGGATTATTAGCATATTCTATCTTCCTCAATTCACATCCGTTTAATAAATTAATGATGAATACTATCAATACAATTTGTCGAATAACTCGCATATTAACTCCTTTTACTAGATGGAAAAATAACTAGCCAAAAATACTATTAAACTTCCTAATAATTCCTCTTTTCTATTACTTTAACAAACTTAACCCGTTTATTTAAAGAAGAATCAGTGATATTCTATAAATAAGTTAAAAACATTGAGGTGAAAGACTTGAAGATTTTAAACTTTGGTTCTTTAAATATTGATAAAGTATATTCTGTTCCTCATTTTGTATCTGCTGGCGAAACTTTATCTTCCACGAATTTTGAAGAATTTCCAGGTGGGAAGGGTTTAAATCAATCGATTGCACTTGCTAAAGCTGGAGCACAAGTTTACCATGGAGGTAATATTGGAAAAGACGGCTTATTTCTAAAAGAGGTTTTAGCAGAAGCAAATGTTAATGTTGATTGGATTGAGGAGAATGGGAACACAACTGGCCATGCCATTATTCAAGTCTCTTCCAGCGGGGAAAATTGTATTCTATTATTTGGAGGAGCAAATAAAGAAATAACGATTGATCAAATTAACCATGTTTTAGCAAATTTTTCGCAGGACGATTTACTGTTATTGCAAAATGAAATAAACGATTTAGAATACATAGTGGAAACAGCACACAAAAAAGGATTAAAAATCGTCCTTAATCCTTCTCCAATCGATGAAACAATTACCAACCTAGATTTTTCAAAAATAGATTACTTAATATTAAATGAAATAGAAGCAAAAGCGATTACGAACGAACAGACAAATGACAAGATCTTTCAAACACTCTTGTCATTAAACAAACAGCTAAAAATCGTATTAACATTGGGCAAAGCAGGCGTGATTTATAAAGATAGTGTCGAAGAACATAGACAAGCCTCCTATAAAGTAGATGCAGTTGATACGACAGCTGCTGGCGATACATTCTTAGGGTATTTTTTAACCCAAATTTCCCAGCAAGCTGATATAAAAAAGACTTTGCAAATTGCAACAAAAGCAGCGGCAATTGCTGTAACTCGAAAAGGGGCAGCGTCTTCTATTCCAAGTTTGCAAGAAGTAATGGAGACAAACTAAAAATATAGAGAATTAAAAAGAGAGAATGGTATAAACTGGCACCCATGTCAAGGACACAGTAAAAAAAGAGATTAAGCAGTGAGAAGATGATTCCTATATTGAATAGGGGTCATCTTTTTTAAGTTCCACTGATATCGATAATTGTTATAGTAAACCATGTAATGATTTATTTTTGCCTTTAGTTCTTTTAAGGTTTTACAAGATTGATAGTCCACATCATCTTTTAAATGACCAAAGAATGACTCTTGAGGGGCATTGTCCCAACAGTTTCCTCTTCTAGACATCGATTGGTCTAGACCATATTTTTTTAATAACCTTTGAAATTTTGGGCTCGTATAATGACTTCCTTGATCTGAATGAATAAAGGCATCTTTATGTATAATTACTTTCTTGTTGTTCATCAATTTCTGGATTGTCTTCGTTGCGATATCTAAGGTAATACGGTCAGAAACATGATAAGCTAGGAGTTCGTTTGTGGAAGCATCTTTTACGGTCGACAAATAAGCCATACTATTTCCGTTATATGGCAAATAAGTGATATCCGTTAATAAAACCTTTCCTGGTATACCCTGCTTAAACTCTCTGTTTAGCTTGTTTGGTACGACTTGATGTTCCTTTGTTGCTTTAGCGATTTTTTTATAAGGATTTACTTTTCTATGAGGACAGACTATACTATATTTCTTCATGATTCTTTGTATCTTTTTACGACTAAATATAATGTTATATTCATTCTCCAAGATCATTTTTATGGACCTGGAACCTTTCTTATATCCCCGTCGATTAAAGGCTTCTAGTATGATTTCTTTCGCTTCCAAGTCCAATTGTTCTCTCGCTTCTCGGATAGTATATGCTTGAAGGAAACTATAGTATCCAGAACGGGAAACCTCTAAAAGTTTGCAAAAATACTTAGTCATACGCTTAAAACCATTTTGTTCAATGGTCTCAGAAATTAATTGATATACTCTACTTGGTTCTAGTTATTTTGTTTCGTTTAGCAGCCTCCTTTCTGTCACTTCTAGCTTTTTTAATAACTCTACCTGACCCTCCAATAGCTTAATTCTAGCTTCTTGCCTTTCAATCACTTCAGACGGCGTAAGTTCTCGCTTTAATGGTCTACCAGAACCGGCTTTTCTTGAGTCTGTGAGTCCGATTAACCCATCCTTTTCATAGGCTTTCTTCCACCTGTATGCGGATTGTTCAATTCGTTTAATTCCTATTACGTCCACATCAAAGTCGTTATCCATGAAGATTTGTCGAGGAAGTTTTCCACCTAGATACTCATCCATAAATCTATTTTTAAATGAATCCGTATAGGTAATAGCTCGCTCGCTGACACTTTGTACATTTGGATTCCTTTTAAGCATTTTTATCTCTTTAGTTGAAAATGTTATCTTACTCATGTTGTCCCCTAATCCCTTTTTAGTAATTTAAGTATATAAAAAAATACCTGTAGATAAAACACTCTTTTTTCAAATGTCCTAACTACAGGTACCATTTTAGTAAGTGATTCTCTCTTTTTAATGGAAGAAAATAGCTTGAATGGAATATATATATTGCATTATGTAATATATATTAGATATAATGTAATATATATATTCCATCAAATGGAGGATTGCCTTGAAGAATCATATTAAAATCGCGCGGATTCAAGCAGATTTAACCCAGCAACAATTAGCTGATAAGATTGGCGTAACTCGTCAAACTATCAGTCTTATTGAAAAAGGAAAATACAATCCTACTTTAAAACTTTGTCTTGATCTCTGTTATTCCCTAAACAGAACATTAGATGAATTGTTTTGGGTAGACAAGGAGGAAGAAAAATGAAAAAAATTAAAGATGAACGTTTAATAATGAAAAACTTACAGAACATTAAAATAGCCTATATAATTCAAACCATTGGTATTCTTGGCATATTAGGCTATGATCTTATTTTAAAAGGGTTAGATGGAATGACAGACAACCCATTATGGTATGTATTTATGATTACAAGCATTATTTCTGCTTATCTATCAATGATTATAAGCGTCGATCATGAAAACAGCAAAAAGGACCCTAAAAAGGGATTATACCTTTCTATTACTATTGTCACTCTGCTTTCTCTCCTTATTGGAATTCTGGTAATATTCTCTGATGGAGACCAATTTTTATCTGGTGCGCTTATTGGCGGAATAGTGTTTATATGTGGGATAGTTCCTGTTCTATTTATTTATTACTTACGAAATAGAAGAAAAAATGAGATGGAGGATGAGGAGGAACGGTAATTCCTATGCTATTATTCACTTTTGTCAGCTGGATTAATCTACCATTATTCCTTATAATTAAAGTAACGTAATTGGGAAACCACTTCCTAAAATGGAAATAATCATATAACCTAAAAGAAGGTGCAAAATGAATAATTTTTTTAGCAGACTAACCATTTCTTTATATATTTTTTGTTTCATCCTATCAGCAGTTGCTTTATATTTTATATATAAAAATATTAATACCACTTTTTCTTTTTATTTTATTATTGGATACACTATTTTCATAATTTGTTTTATGTTTTACTTACTATGGATAGCGGTAATCACGTGGAAGAATAAATTCAGCTGGTCTTTATTGAGAAAGAAGATATATCAATTTATTTGTCTTTTTATCTTCTTAAGTCTAGTTAGTTATCTATTTCATTATTTTTTCCAACCGACTCAGAAAACATTTACTGTCTCTTTTACTTCTCTCGGCTTGGCAATCGGTCTTTCTTTTCTAGATTTTCCTTATTTCCAAAGCAAAAGTAAGGAATAAAACGAAAATAATACATGAAGTGCCATGGTTTAACCCCCATAGTGAATCATGTATTTTTTTGCTTCCTGTGCTTGTTTTATTTTTATAGCTAGATCAATAAACTACTGCGATTTTCTTCTTTTTTTATTAGACAAAATGATATCTAAAAAAAGTGGTAACGACTCAGGAGGAAGCAGCGTTATTCCGTAGTACCCTAAACCATTAGCAGGTCTTTCATATGTATGGAAATATGTTTTCATCATCGCTAATTGTTTTATCATCTCTTGTATAAAATCATCATTTACTGTTACTCAATCATAAAGATCAGGGGGGTAATGATTTAGAAATGATAATTTAAATATGTACAAACGTGCTTGAATAAAGATGTACAAAATCGACTTTAGATTACATACTAATCTTGGGTGATTAGTATGTACATAACATTAGATATTGAAACAAATTTTGAGATTAAGAGTCTTTCAGACTTAGCAAAATTTAAACAAGTAATGGAGCACTTAAAGATGAAAATTAATAAGAGTGAATTAGCTAGAGAGCTAGGGGTGGACCGTAGAACGATTGATAAATATCTAAATGGCTTTATCCCAAAACGCACACGAAAAAAAACATCAAAAATGGATGAGTATTATGAAACGATAGCAGCACTTTTATCAGAGGATTCCAAGCAGAAGTTTTATTACCGGAGAGTCCTTTGGCAATATTTAAAGGATAATCATGGTCTTGACTGTTCAGCTTCTACGTTCAGAGCTTATATTGCGAGAACGCCAGAATTTAAAGCATATTTTGATGAGGACAAAAGAATTTCCTCTCCTAAAGGAACAGCTCGTTTTGAAACTCCAGCTGGCAAACAGGCACAGTTAGATTGGAAAGAAAGTATTCCCTTTGAAACTAGAGATGGTCAACATGTGGAGGTGAACGTCGCGGTTCTTATCCTTTCTTATTCCCGTTTTCGTACGTTTCATTTAAGTATCTCGAAATCACAAAGTGTGTTGTTCTCGTTCTTAACGGAAACATTTGAAGCGCTTGGTGGGGTCCCCTCTGAGATAGTCACGGACAATATGAAAACCGTAATGGATGAAGCTAGAACAGAATACACCGGAGGGAAAATTAATAATAAGTTTGCACAATTCGCTAATGACTTTGATTTTAAAGTAAAACCTTGTGTAGCAGGCAGACCACGTACGAAAGGTAAAGTAGAAACTACAATGAAACTATTAGATGAGATTCATGCATATCAAGGTCAACTGACCTTGGAAGAACTGAATCAATTTATACAAGATTTATGTAATCGATTAAATCATGAGGTGCATCAGGGAACAGGCAAGATACCAGTATTAGAATTGAAAAAAGAAAAGAACCTCTTACACCAGCTACCAACTGTCCAAGTAAGAGATTCTTATCGCATTAATCATAAGCTTGTAAAAGTGAATGCCTCCAACATGATTTCTTACAAATCTAATCAATACTCGGTACCAGCACAGTACCAAGGAAAGCGAGTGGGACTACAAGTGTATGATGATCAAATATGGATTTATTATAACACGGAGCTCATCGCTCAGCATCCTCTAAGCGATAAGAAATTAAATTATCAGGAGACTCACTATCAAGAATCTTTAGGAGTATCTATGCCTAACTATCCTAATATTGATGAGTTAGCGAAAAAGAATTTAGCAGCGATTGGAGCAGTGTATAAATAATGAATCCAGCAACAACAAACCATCAACAGTTAGTAAAGAATTTAGAGTATTTAGGACTTAAGCAAATGACCTTACATTTAAATGAAGTCTTAGACTTTAGTGTAAATAATCAATTGTCATTTAGTGACACACTGATTAAATTAACTAATTATGAAATTGATGTCAGAGAGCAAAATATGACACAGGCAATGGTGAAAGTAGGTGCTTTCCCACATCGTAAAGAAATAACGGAATTTGATTTTAATTTTCAACCTTCCGTTAACCGGCAACAAATTTTAGATTTTTTAACGCTTCGTTTTATAGAGAAAAATGAAAATATCGTTTTTTTAGGTACAAGTGGTGTGGGAAAGACTCATTTGGCCACTTCCATCGGGATTGCCGCAGCGAAGAAACGAACTAGTACTTATTTTATTAAGTGCCATGATTTAATCCAGAATTTGAAGAAAGCACGTTTGGAAAACCGATTAGAGAGTCGTTTAAAGCATTATGCCAAGTACAAGCTTTTGATCGTAGATGAAATAGGTTACTTGCCAATAGATGCGGAAGATGCGAAGCTCTTTTTCCAACTGGTTGATATGAGATACGAAAAGAAGAGTACAATTCTCACTACAAATGTGAATTTCAAAGAGTGGGATACAATCTTTCAAGAGACTAAGTTAGCAAATGCGATTTTAGATCGAATTTTACATCACGCAACTGTCGTGACGATTGTAGGTGATTCTTATCGATTAAAAGCTCATTTAACCCAAGAAGAAGAGTGATTTTGTACATCCTTACGCAAGCGAAATTGTACATAATTGTGTTGACATTTATAATGATTGTATGCTTGCTGTTTATTAAAATTTTCAATGATACCAAATTCATGGGTAATAGCCACGCATTTCAACCTTTCCAAAAAGTTATTCCATTTTATTAAATCCTCTATTCCTTCTACTATCTTAAATTAAATCTTTCTTTAATTTGTTTTGCAACTTCCTCTGCACTTATATTTGTATTATTAATTCGCAAATAATTACTGTGTTTTATTTCTCCTGGTAATGAATTTAAACGATAGGCTTGCATAGATGTCTTCAGATTATTTTCAGACCAAGCGATGTCTCTTTTAGTAGGTTTATGTTCAAGCCGATTCGGACTTTTATTCCGTTCGATTCTCTCCTCTACATCTGCTTCTAGCTCAACGAAATAAACCGTTGCTCCACTTGATTCATAAAGCTCGCAAACTTGATTTACATAATCCCAATCTTCCTTCATATCAAATGCCCACACGTAAGTGAAGATAATGCCATTCAAATCACTTTTAGAAACCTCTTCAAATATTTCCTTACGAAACAGCTCAACTAATCTCTTTCCTGCTGTTGACCCATAATCAAAAAATGTACTAACTAGATCAATGGTCATATGATTATGGAATAACTTTAAATCTGTTACTTTTGCTAGTTCTTGGCCAACAGTCATTTTACCGACTGCTTGTGGACCTACGATAAAAACTAATTTCAATACCTTCTCCCCATTTCATTTATAAACTATAATTTTTTATTTTAACAAAGAATAATCTTAATACAACAAAAATTGGAAATATTACGTAAATATTGCATTATGTCATTTACAATATTAACCATCTGTAATAAAATATATTTTAGTAAATAAATTTTTAGTATAGGTGGTTAATATAATGAGCTTACTTGACGTCTATTTACAAAAGAATGGAAAAAAGCGTTATGATGTTTTTAAACAAACTGGCATAAGCCAACAAATGCTAGCTGCCGTCAACAAAAAGAATGTCAGCAGCTATTCAGTAAAAACCATACAAGCTATCGCTGAAACAGTCAAAAAAAGCGAAGGAAATGTATTAGATGAACTATTACAGTTAGAAAAGAAAACTGCCTATTTTGAAGTATATAACACGGAGGATTTATTGCTCGCCTTCGCAAACAAAGAATCCCATATTTTAATTAAAGAGGAATATAAAAAAGAAATAGAGGAATTAGCAAAAACACAGCTTTCAGAGACAGAAACATTAGGTCTTGAATTAGGTTCATCTGGTACCATATACATTCTAGGTGAAATTTTTTATCAGCTTGCATTAAAGCTAAGTAATAAAAATACCGATCAAAAAAAGCTGGAAAATGATATTCGTAAGTATAAATTGAAGAAACTTAATGAAAAGGAATATCTTTTGTATTATAAGCATTTGGATTATTAACAAATGAAACAGGCTGGGACAAAACTAAATAACCAATCTGTAAAGACGAACAATCTCTAATTTAGCTCTTAAATAAAGCTAATTTCTCATGATGGTTATCTATGTTTTTAAATATAGTCACGTGTAAAAACTAAGTCGTTCCATTGCGCTACAGACACACGATGCGCTAGGGAGCAACCTAAGCCTCCTTGGCAAAGCCTGTGGGGTCTAAAGATTGCTCTACTTCCCGCAGGAGTCGAGTGTCTTCCGCTCCATTCCACTTCGTTTTTTAAAGTCTTTTCTAAAATATTTTTTAATAGAAAAATTTAATTATATGGAAGAACTGAGCAGTCTGAATACACGTAGACTATGGGAGCTGCGAGAAAGTCTGAGACCCCGCAGGAGCTAGCGACGAGGAGGCTTGGCGCTAGCCCCATGGAAAGCGAAGTGTATTCTGACTGCGGGTAATAGCAACAGACTTTTTTGAAACCTTCTTTCTAAAACGAAAAAAACACTAACATTAATACATCCTCATTCCATAATCGTTCGTGTTATTATTAGTTGAAATGCTTATGTGCCAGCCTCTTCCTCTACCAAAAAAGATGTCTCTCTCTACTAATAATAAATCATCTCACAAAATTTCATTTACTGTTGCAACTCCCCTTTTGCTAACAGGTATCCAACTTTCGCAGGCTACTTTAGGAGATTGTAAATCTTTACTTTTAATCGATAAAATTTCAGGACCTTCCATTTGTTGATAGCCTGAAGATGGGAACCATTCAGCATAAATATTTCCCCATGCTTTCTGTACTGTTTCAAAAGATTTGTAAAGGAGCGGGAGCAATGTATGTAAAAGTATATGAATACCATATACAAAAGGAGAAGGTTGCAGAATATTTTCGTATTCAAGAAAAAGCAACCAACATTTATAAAAAATACATCGACTCAGAAACAACCTACTTACAAAGTCACGATGATCCAACAAAATGGATGGAGATAACGACATATACTAGTGAGGAAGAATATCAAAAAAACATTGCTATTATTAATGAAAATGTGGAGATACAACTATTATTTAGTGAATTTCATTCCTTGCTTTCACCTGAGAATAATCATATAAAAGAAGAAGATTTCACCAAAGTCAGGGGATAGAACCAGATAGCTTTTTGGATTATATAAGGAAAGGATACCATTACTTAAAGCAAGGTATCCTTTGAATCCTATTTAAAATCCTTCCAGTTCATTGAATTTTCATTTAACAGTTCTTCAAAGCTTTTATTTTTCTCTCTTTGTCTACGTTCTTCTCTTTTTCTTTTTTCTTCCGCTTTTAGCTTAGCCTCTTCTTGTTCTTTAAGCTCTTGCTTTTTATTTTTCAGCTGAGCTGCTAATTGATCGTTCAGGAGATCACCTAATGTAACAGGCTTATCCAGCTGCTTTTCTTTTTGTATATTTTTTCGTTGTTTTGCCATATGATTATCCTCCAACTATCCGTTCTTTACAATGCAAGCTCAATCGTTTCGTCTAGCTCGACTTCAACATTCCCTTTGATAGCTCTAGTAATCATGCAGCTATCTTCTGCTTTTTGTGCAAGTTTTGCTGCAAGTTTCACGTCTTTTTCAGTAGCCTCTTTTTTAAGTATAATCTTCGGGCGATGGATAATTTTTTTATAGGTAAATACACCGTTTGTTACATCCACAACTGCCTCTGATTCCAATGTCAAACTCTCTTTCTCAAGACGGCTTCTTTCCATCATTGCTGCAAGCGTAATAATAAAACAAGTTGCCGCAGCACCAAGGAGCATTTCATCTGGATTTGTTCCGACACCAGGTCCATCCATTTCATTTGGAATAGATATTTTTGTTTTTAAATTCCCGCTTTCAATTGTACCGACATCATTACGATAGCCTGGCCAATCTGCTTTTAAATAAAAATGATGTTCTGCCATAATTCAACCCTTCTTTTTTACTATGCTGTATGTATAATAACATATTTTTTAACTCAAGTTATATTAGAGAATCGGATACAGCACAAATTGTCCTGCTAGTATCAGCATTTTAATTTAAGAGGGATATGAATGAGTCAAAAACGAGACAAAGGATACAGCCAAGCTGGAAAATCAAATGCAGATACTGTCAAACAAACGATTGCTGCGGAGGACTTGGAAAAAGCGATTCATCCGACAAACAGACAAAACTCCAAACAATAGATATCTTTGCTGCATCTTCTAATATCCTTTGAAGGTGCAGTATTTTCTTTGTATCCGTCTCCTTATCTCCAATGCCAATAAGCTTTGGTCACTCATTTTCCGCATTGTAACCATTTAATCATTCCTGCATATGATTTTTTATCATAGGCGCTAATCCTTCTACGTCTATTTTTTTATAATTGAAGAGATTGTCTATTTTGTTTCTCTACGGAGAAGTGATACACTCAAATTAGTTTCTGCTAAATTTCTGTACTTACTGGAGGAATCGGTTTGAGAAAACTGTTTCGTTATCTATTTTCTGTCTTATTGTTTATTACATCCATTGGGGTATACTGTTCCAATCGATTAATGTATATGAAGAAAAAGGACGATGCCTATATTTTAAAAAGAGAGAAAGAAGCTGGCAGATATGACCCTGTTTCTTTTGAAAATATTGCTAAACAAGAAATCACCATCCCCTCCCCCTATGGCTATGACTTAAAAGCAATCCTAGTGGAACCTTTTCAAACAAAGAAATATATCATCATTTCACACGGTGTTACGGAAAATAAAACAAGTTCGATTAAATATATGAACTTATTTTTAGAAAGAGGTTACAATGGAATCATTTATGATCATCGCAGACACGGAGAATCTGGCGGAAAAAATACAAGCTTTGGTTATTATGAAAAATTTGACCTTAAACAAATTGTAGACTGGGTAAAACGTGAAAAAGGGAAGGATATTGTTCTGGGCATCCATGGGGAATCAATGGGTGCTGCGACGATGATTCTTTATGCTGGAGGAATAGAGGATGGTGCTGACTTTTATATTGCAGATTGTCCATTTTCGGATTTTAGCGAACAGTTAAATTATCTAATTAAACAGGAAATTAAACTTCCTGGGAAAGTCTTCATCCCCCTTGCTAATTTGTTCCTACGAGCAAGAGCTCGATATTCCATAAAGGATATCTCTCCTATTTCCGTTATTGATAAGATAAAAAGTCCAATGTTATTTATCCATAGTCAAAAAGATGATTTTATTCTGCCAGAAATGACCCAAAAACTTTTTGATAAAAAACAGGGGCCAAAAAAATTATTTTTTGCCATAAATGGATTTCATGCTCAAAGCTATAATGAGAACAAAGAAGCCTATGAGAAAGCGATTGATGACTTTTTAACGGAATATGTAAAATGTGATTAAAGAAAGAGGAGATATGCTTTTATTCAGCATGTCTCCTCTTTCTTATTATATCTTAAATTGTTTTATCTTATCCTGTAGGTCGGTTGCGAGTTGTGCTAATGAAGTCGAAGATGCTGCTATTTCCTGCATCGACGCTACTTGTTCCTCAGTAGCTGAAGAAACGTTTTCTGTACTAGCAGCTGCTTCACTTGCCATACTATTAACTTCTAGAATGGAATAATTGATTGTATTTGTATGCTCTTTCAAATGGTCAAGTGATTCACTTACTTCCTCAACAAGTGTGACTAGTTCATTAATGGACCTCTCAATTTTCATAAAAGAATCTCCAGCATCTTGCACAATACCAATACCTGCATCCACTTCATTTGCAGCTGTTGTCATGGAAAGAGAAGTATTCTTTGAATCCGTTTGAATTTGACTAATAAGACTCGTGATTTGCTCTGCAGAACCTGCCGTTTGTTCGGCTAATTTTCTTACTTCATCTGCAACAACTGCAAAACCTTTACCTTGCTCGCCAGCTCTTGCTGCTTCAATGGCAGCATTTAAAGCTAGTAAATTGGTTTGGGAAGAAATATCTGATATAACCATCGTAATATCGCCGATTTTGTTAATTCGAGATTCCAATGTAGCTATAGATTGACCTAACGTCACTACATTATGATTAATTGATTTCATTTGTTTTGTTACTTCTGAAATTCGACTAGCACCTTCAGCTGATACAACCGAAGTTCGTTCTGCAGTTTCTGCCACTTTTTTCGCACGCTCTGTAATGCTTCCAGTCGTTTCATTCACACTATGGATTCCTTTTGAACTAGATTCCATTAATGTCATCTGCATTTCTGAGTTTTCTGCAAGCTCCTGTATTGTTTCCGAAATATGTTCACTTGCTCTACTGCTTTCTTCTGAGCTTGAACTCAATTGTTCAGATGATGTAGCAAGATGATGAGACGTTTCAGATAACGTTTCAATTAGTTCCTTCATCCCGTTTGCCATTATATTGTAGCTATCAGAAAGAGACCCTACTTCATCCTTGCCAATATAGGCTGATCTTTCCGAAAAATCTCCTTGTCCGCCTTTTTCCATTAGTGCTTTTAATCGTTTAATTGGGTTGACAATCATTGCGGAAATATATAATCCAAATAATACGGCAAGTGCTACAGCAATAATGATAATACCTGCCGTGATGAGTATCATCTTGGTATAATAAGTATCATTTTCTTTTGAAATCCGTTCCGCTTCTGCCTGATTTGCCTCTTGTAGTTCATCCAATTGACTGTTAATAACATTCCTTTTTGATTGAAGATTTGTAGTATATACGTTATACGCTGAGTCATTAAAGTTATTGATAGCTAAAGAGACAACTTGATCTTGCAAGTCTTCGAAACCACTATAAGCATCTTTAAATATCTTATAAGCATCTTCTTCTTCCTGAGAAAGCTCTATTGCATCTAGTTTTTTTATGTATTGCTCAGACTCATCCGTATTCTTTTTTATTGCGTCTAAAAGTTCCTGATTTCGTTTTTCATCCTCTGTTATCATTAACTCGATTACATAACTATCGTTTATACGACGATAATTTTGTACTTTCGCAATATATGTATTGGGTACTAGCTTCTCCTCATACATTTCTTGAGAATTATCAGCCATCTCTTTCATCCCATACATTCCAAATAATCCTATTAATACTAATGCAATGGCACTAAACATAATAATGAACAATATTTTTTTGGAAATATTCATATTTTGTAAAAATTTCATTGAAGCTACTCCTTTTTTATCTAATTCTCCCTCTCTTATCGACATAATCCGACAATACTTTAGACATAAGCATGATTAAATTGTTTTTTTCGAAAAAAATGAGATTTTTGCACCAATATTTTTTTAAATCGCTTTCTTTATGGTGTCAGTCAGATAGTCTTGAAGCCATAAAAAAGAACGAATTTGCAAGTTCTATCACATGGATAGATTAACTTCCAAAATCCGTTCTCTATAATTTCACCAATGTTCTTTAATAAATTCGTCTCTTCCAGACTTTTCTCTATCTTCTTTATAATGTGTCTTGTTTTTCTTATGATAATCTTGATGATAGTCTTCAGCAGGATAGAATGTCGCAGCTGGTTCTATTAATGTAACAATTGGCTTTTTAAATTTTCCACTTTCCGCCATTGCTTGTTTCGATTTCTCAGCAAGTTCTTTTTGTTTTTCATTATGATAAAAAATCGCTGTCCGATACTGCGGTCCACGATCTTGAAACTGTCCATCTGGATCAGTTGGATCAATTTGCTGCCAAAATAATTCTAATAAACGCTCATATGGAAATAATTCTGGATCATATGTGATTTCTACAACTTCAAAATGTCCAGTTGTCCCTGTTTTTACTTGTTCATATGTTGGATTCTCCACATGTCCCCCACTATAGCCAGAAACAATTCCTCCAATGCCTGGCTGCTCTTCAAATGGAGATACCATACACCAGAAACATCCACCTGCAAACGTTGCTTTTTCCATTACTCTCATCTCCCTAGTTGTTCCAATTAATTTTTTTAACATGCTATTTTAAGAAAATTAGCTATAACTCTCCTATTAGATAAAATTTAGTATATAATACTTTGGAGAAAGATACTATTTTATTTTAAGGAAAACTTATCAATGAATAAATTACTTCTTCAAAAAATGATTCAAAAGACACTTATGCAGTATCAAGGAGAAGGCAACATATTTTCTTCCAATGATGTAGATGAATTGTCTATCAAAATAATCAATCAAAAAAAGCGACATCCCATAAATGAGCTTTATGATATTGTTCAAGATGTTGTTTATGGCTATGTTACAGATTCGCCTTATTTTTCATGTTTTTATTTTTTATTCAAAATACCGCCCACTAACTTATCAGCAATCCCCGGAAATAAATTATATAAAACACTTCCCCAGTTCATCCAAACAGGAAGATTCAGTTCACGTTTTGGGTGAATCATTAATTTTGTTACTTTATCTGCTACTTTTTCCGCTGAGAGCATATACTTTTGAACATTTTTAACATAGTCTCCAGATTTGTCGGCCGTAGTAAAAAAGGCAGTTTCGATTGGTCCTGGATTTACTGCTGAAATGTTGATATTCGATTGAGAAACTTCCATTCTTAAACTGTTTGTAAAACCTAAAACAGCATGTTTAGTTGCAGCATAAGCACTTGATTTAGGAGTGGCTAATTTGCCTGCTTGTGATGCGACATTGATGATATGTCCTCTATTTTTTTCTAACATAAAAGGCAATACTTCTTTCGTACAGGCAATAACCCCCATCACATTTACTTGAAACATACGATCAATATCAGTCATACTTGCTTCATGTACCATATCAAAAACGCCAAACCCTGCGTTATTAAGTAAAATATCGATAAAATCCACCTCTCGATATATTTTAGCAAATACTTCTTTCACTTGGTTTGTATTACTTACATCTAAAGAAAAATAAATAGCTTGAACAGGAAATTGATTATTTATTTTCTCACAAATGGCAGCGAGCTTATCTTCTGAGCGAGCAAGAAGAATTGGACGAGCCCCCAAATGAGCTATTTTTAAAGCAATTTTCTCCCCAATGCCAGATGAAGCACCTGTAATTACAATGTTCTTTCCATTTAATTCCTTCATTATCCACCTCAGAAAAGCGCAAGCATATAGAAAAAAATGCCGTGCACCTCTTTCATAAATAGCCATTACTATATTGAAATATTATATAGTTTGAATTCTACTTTCTCTTTGTCTTCATAGACTTGATAAGTAAAATTTTCCTTATTATTTTCACATAGAAGATTCAAAATAACAACCCAGCTCTTTACTCTTCTTTTTTTAAACAAACAAAATAGCGTCTCATATTCTTAGGGATTCCTTTCATCTCAAACACACCTGAATAAACGAGGTGACGAATCCGATATTCAAGAAAATCAGGATCAATAAAAAGATTCTCTTCCTCTATCGTTCTCCAAATAAGCTGACTAGTCATGATGTAATCTATTTTATCCTTCGCATTCATTCGTTTCCATACTTTCACAATCGTTTGGTCATAATAACCCAGATTCACCGGTATAATCTCTTGATTTTCCCATATTCTTAAAAGCTCATCAGCGTTTGTTATTGATAGCCACTCCATTTCTAATCTTAGTTTTTGATTTGTTGTAATAACATAACTGCTATCAATATGTTCAAATATAGATTGTAATATCCCGCTTTTTATTTCTGCAGTATTAACCACTAACTTTTCAGTTGGAGCTATTTTTTCAAGGGCTTCCGATGTGTTGATAATGGAAATGGAATTAGGTCTTCTTCCCAACATAAAGATAAAAAATCTTAATGCTAACTGTTCTTCGATATTATTCCCACACCAGATATAGATGGGGCTTTCGTCATTGATCTCATCTAAACTATTTATTTTATTAGCTAGTGCAATCATGTATGGATTTTTGTCCTCAAATTCCCGATTTATGTTTTCAAAAATCCATTCAGACCGTTCTCTTTGGCCATAATACTCTTCAAGTTGACGAATTGGACCATACATAAAGGCTGCATCTAAGCCAATCACTTCGATATTCTCATTAAGGTCCATAGCTAATCTACTTGCAATATGTTGTGAGGCAACTAAATGAATCGCTTTCTTCTCTTTCTCTGCCTCTCTCTTCTTTTGTTTTTTGATAGCTTTATTAATATGAGTAACTAATTCTTTTAAACTCTCTTCATCTAAAAGTAATCCAGTACCAACAACTGCTTCGCTACTTTCATGTTCAAAATCTTGAAACGCTTGTTTATTTTTAATTTCATATAGAGCAGAATGGTTTGTCGTCTTTAAGTCATGTAAAGTAATATATGTATGTGACTCGATTTTGTAACTATAAATGAGATGATCATCTATCAAAAAATATACATAAGAACCGTTTGTTCTACTCTTCATTAGCAATCTCCTTTTTTAAAATTCTAAATTCAATTATACTATCGATTGGCTAAATTTCCCATCAAACTATTTTTCTATTGACAGACAAGCCTTGAATCTTGCATAATCAATTGAACTACACCCACTAATCGACCTTGAGGTCTGATTGAAGTGGGAGGATTCTTGGGATCAACCGATTTCTGCGAAGCAATACTATCCACTTCTTTAAGAAATGAATAGTGTTTCTTTAATTATGGAATTGCTTTTACTCTTTCATTTTTGTTCAACCATTTTCCTTTCCAATTATTCGTTGGAGAACCTACTTAGGAGTAGTTAGGCAAATCTAAACGTAATCCGTCGATACCGGGGAAGAGTTGTATAATCATGCGCATTGCTGTTTATATAGTAACTAAGGTGATACCACAGAAAATAACCTTTCGTCCTTTATTTTTGGCGAGAGTTTTTCTTGTTTCAAAAGCAAATGTAATAATTTTTATAGGGGGAAGGAAAATGAACAAACTTGCTATCATTGGTGCTGGTTCGATGAGCGAAGCATTAATTTCTGGGATTGTATCAAGCAAAATAATAGAGACAACAGATATTACGGTTACAAACCGTGGTAATGTGGAAAGACTGACTGAATTACAGGAGCGTTATGGCATACATTACTCCTTCGACTTAGAAAAAATTGTTCAAGAAGCAGATGCTATCATTCTCGCAATGAAACCGAAAGATGTAAAGGAGGCAATTGCTCAATGGAAGGATTATCTCTCGGAAAAAACCCTTCTAATTTCTGTTCTCGCTGGTGTTAGTATGGACAGCCTACAACGATTAATCGGCATGGAAGTTCCAATTGCCCGAGCGATGCCAAACACATCGGCTACAGTCGGCAAATCTGCTACTGGAATCTCCTTCAACTCCTTTGTAGTAGACGAGCAAAAACAATTCGTCCATGAGATGTTTGAGACTGTTGGCTTCGTTACATTTGTGGAGGAAGAACAATTAGATGCTATAACTGGGCTCTCAGGAAGCGGCCCCGCATATATCTATTACTTAGTAGAAGCAATGGAGAAAGGTGGTCTTACAATCGGGCTAGATCGTGATGTAGCTAATGCATTAATTGTACAAACATTACTTGGTGCTGCTGAAATGATCGCAAAATCAGCTAAAACGCCTCTAGAGCTTCGTAAAAATGTGACAAGTCCTGGTGGAACAACGGAAGCAGGAATTAGAATACTAGAGGAATTTGATGTGCAAAATGCCTTTATTACATGTATCCAAGAAGCAACTGCCCAATCAAAACGAATGGGAAAAGCACTTACAGATGAACTGAATCTTCCTAAGTAAAGTGACATTAACCATTCCACATATACGAAATAATTGAGCTACCACCTATATTAGCTAATTTCATAGGCTTATAGTTGAGTTTTACTCGTGTTTAAGAACATGGCTCTGATTGAAAAATTCTAGAAATGGATGATTGATAGTAACCAGCTTATATAATTAGTTAGGATAATTTCCTCAGCGTTTTATACAAAAAATACCTTTTCAGTGCCCTAGTTGGATGGGGATAAAATACTACCATTTCCCTTACAGAATCAAAGGCTGTTGCCTTAAATTTGACAACAGCCTTTTTCCTATTAAATCTCAAACTCTGAAAAATCTTCTGCTATATATGTATTCGGAAATATGGCTCTTGCTTCTTTCAAAAGCTGCATAGTTAACGATTGGTCATATCTTGCACTAATATGTGTTAATAAAAGACAATCTACATTAGCCATTTTCGCTGTTTTGGCAGCCTGTACAGTTGTAGAATGATAATATTCTTTGGCAATAGAAGCTTCTTTTTCAGAAAATGTTGCTTCATGAACCAATACTTTTGCTTCTTTAGCCAATACTCCTGCAGCATCACAGGTTCTTGTATCCCCTAAAATAGTAATAACTCTTCCTTTAATATTTGGTCCAAGAAAGGTTTGACTACTTATGACTGTACCGTTATCAAGCTTGAGGTCTTCTCCATCTTTTATTTTTTTGTAAATAGGTCCTGGGCTAATCCCATACTCCAATAATTTATTGGTATCTAACTTTCCTGGGCGATCCTTTTCGATTACACGATAGCCAAAGCTTATTACACCATGTTCTAAGGTTCTTGCTTCCACAATAAAATCATTATCCTCAAAAATAACGCCTTCTTCTATTTCCACGACTTGTAGCTCATATTTTAAATATGTCTGACTAACAGCAAGGCTGATTCGTATATACTCACTGATTCCTTTAGGACCATATACTGTCAGGGTTGTTTCCCCTCCTTGAAAGGATCTACTGGAAAGAAAGCCAGGCAATCCATAGATATGATCACCATGTAAATGGGTAATAAACACTTTGTCAATTCTTCTTGGTTTTATACTTGTATGTAAAATTTGATGCTGTGTTGCTTCCCCACAATCAAACAGCCAAATACTGCCCTTTTCTTCTAAAAGCTTTAAAGCAATCGCTGTAACATTTCTCGATTTAGCCGGAATCCCTGCACCCGTTCCTAAAAATTGCAATTTCATGTTTACGCGCTACTCCCCTTTCATTTTTCTTCATTGTTCCTAATCCTGCTGTATAAATAAAACCGTATCATTAAATACTAAATCAGAATAGTTGCCTTAAGTATACTTTACTGCTGTAGGAATATCCAAATTCTTAAATCTTTTAACTAGTAACTTTTGCTAATCTATTGTAATATCATGTTGGATGAATGAAAAATTTCTGCTGAAAATACAAATAGTAAAAATATTTGCAAAAATTACAAACAAATTTGTTGCCTTATCCTTCAGAAAAAGATAAAATTTTATAACTGTATAGGTACATGTCTTTTTTTAAGATAAATGTACTTTTGTAAAGCAGCAATTTAAACATTTTCATACATATATAAATGAAATGAGGTACAAGAAAGTGAATGAAAAACAAACATCAAATGCACTTATAATGATCTTCGGGGCTACAGGAGATTTAGCCAATAGAAAGCTTTTCCCATCTCTTTATCGATTGTATAAAAAAGGTAAATTAGCAAATTTCGCCGTGGTAGGTGTAGGAAGAAGAACGTTAACGCAAGAACAGTTTAAACAAAATGTTGTTAATTCAGTATCTGAAGCCATTGCGAATTCTAAAAATGATGACTTAGAGACATTCGCATCTTATTTCTGCTATCATTCACATGATGTTACAAATTCAAGCTCTTATGTGGAACTGAAAAACATCGCAGATGATTTAGATGTAAAATATAGCTTAAACGGCAATCGTGTATTTTATTTAGCAATGGCACCAGAATTCTTTGGACCAATTGCCATTCATTTAAATAAGGATGGACTAACAGATGTAAAAGGATATAAACGTTTAATCATTGAAAAGCCATTTGGACATGACTTAGAATCAGCTAAAGAACTGAATGAGCAAATCCGTACTGCTTTTTCTGAAGATGAAGTATATCGAATTGACCATTACTTAGGAAAAGCAATGGTTCAAAATATTGAAACGATTCGTTTTTCTAATGCGATTTTTGAAAATCTGTGGAACAATCGTTACATCAGCAATATTCAAGTAACTTCAAGTGAAGTGCTTGGAGTGGAAGAACGAGGAAGATACTATGAAACAAGTGGCGCTCTTCGTGATATGGTTCAAAACCATATGCTGCAAATGGTTGCACTACTTGCAATGGAACCGCCAATTAAACTTACTCCAGATGAAATTCGCTCTGAAAAGGTAAAAGTTTTCCGTGCGATGCGTCCAATTGAATTAGATGAAATTGATAAATATTTTGTAAGAGGACAATATGGAAAAGGATTAGTAGAGGATTTAGAAGTACCAAGCTACCGTGAAGAACAAATGGTTGATCCTAACTCCAACACAGAAACTTTTGTAGCTGGTAAAGTCATGATCGATAACTTCCGTTGGGCTGGCGTTCCATTCTATATCCGTACAGGAAAAAGATTAGAAAGCAAATCAACAAAGATTGTTGTTCAATTTAAAGATATCCCAATGAATCTATATAATCGACCTGATCAAGAAATCACACCAAACCTTCTTGTCATTCATATTCAACCAGAAGAAGGAATCACTTTGCATTTAAATGCTAAAAAAGCAGGACAAAACATGGAAGCAACACCTATTAAACTGAGCTATGCCAATACAGGAATTGCAGGAATAAATACTCCTGAAGCTTATGAGAAACTAATTGACGATAGCCTTCACGGTGATGCAACAAACTTTACCCACTGGGATGAAGTAGCGTTATCTTGGAGTTATGTAGATAAAATTTCACAAGCATGGGAACAAACTCCTTCTACTCAATTCCCGAATTATGCTTCAGGGACAATGGGACCAAAAGAGGCAGATGAGTTATTAGAAAAAGATGGCTTCTTCTGGTGGCCGGTCAATCAATTTGAAGTAGATGTTTGCTAAGTAAAACTTTTTTCGAGAATTTTTAAAAAAACGTGAATCCTCATTTGAATTCACGTTTTTTTTCTTATCAAAAATGGAATAATAGGAGCTCCTGATGAAAAAAATAAAATTCGCTTTTACTATCCTGCTAGTATTTCTCATATATAATTCACTTGTTTTTTACATAGGCTGGAATGGTTATGTATGGCTTAAGTCCTTACAACTGACACCCCACCCAGCTTTCTATATTGGGGTTATTATCCTTTTTTCCTATGCTTATTTTATAAGTCACTTCCTTAAATCAATCACGATTTTTAAAATAATCGGTGCCTATTGGCTAGCTATTTTTGAATATGGGCTAATCCTTTTTCCCCTAGCCAATATTAGCTTGTTTATCTTAAAGATGTTGATTGACCCTATGGATGCGACCATAATCATAGGTACTATCACTGCATCATTGCTCTTATTTTCACTTGTTTTTGGGACATATAATGCTTATTCGCCAGTTATTAGAACATATAAACTTACAGTAGAAAAAAAACAAGCGAAAAGAAACACTCTACGCATCGCTATGGCTTCTGATATGCACTTTGGTACTTTATCAGGGAAAAGTCACTTGAACCGGCTAGTAATGCAAATAAACAGCCTACAGCCCGATTTAATATTATTACCTGGCGATATCATTGATGACGATCCTCTTCCTTTTATGAAAAAGAAGATGGGAGAGCAATTGAAGCAATTACATGCTCCACTAGGTATTTATGGTGTATTAGGCAATCACGAGTATTATGGAAAAATGATTCCTACGTTTATTAAAGAAATGAACCGCATTGGCATTCACATATTAATGGATGAGAAACTTACAATCGACGAAACCATTCGTCTAATTGGTAGAAAAGATAAAACAGATAAAGATAGGCTTTCCATTCCTGCACTATTAGAAAATGAGAGCAACCACCTTCCAATCATCATGATGGATCACCAGCCAGATGAGCTTGAAGCTGCCATGAATGATGGAATTGACGTCATTTTGTCAGGACATACACACAGAGGACAAATGGCACCAAATCATCTTATAACTAGAAGAGTATTTGAATTAGATTGGGGCTATAAACAAAAGAAGCAACTTCATGCCATTGTTTCCTCTGGCTTTGGATTCTGGGGACCACCAATAAGAATTGGCAGTAGATCAGAAATCGTTTCTATTGAAATTAAATTTACTTAAAACGAGTTAGCTTTTATTATTGTGATAAAATAGACACTCTATCAATGTATAAGTATATGCTGCTGAAAAATATAGCAGCATATTTTTTTTACTTTTATTAGAGGAGTTTTTCATTTTTGGCAGGTAATAGTTTGGGTGCGGAAAATTTTTATTTAATGATGTTATGAACACACTTTTTCTTTGACTAGTCTTTCTTCTGGTTTTCATCCGCTTGATGAAAACCACTTTTCTCTTGATATCCTTCCTAATCTAGCTTTCATTCCCTTAATTTATGCATCTGCACCTTTGTCATTTCCATTGAGCTAATTTAATCCATCAAAAAACACACCACAATTAAAAGAGTGGTGTGTTTTAACATATTTCTTATTTTTCCATCCAGTTTGTATGGAAAATTCCTTCTTTATCAAGACGCTCATATGTGTGTGCACCGAAGTAGTCACGTTGCGCTTGTAATAAGTTTGCTGGTAAAGTTGCTGTACGGTAGCTATCAAAGTATGATAATGCTGCTGCAAAGCTTGGTACAGGAATACCGTTTAAGACAGCACCAGAGATTACTTCGCGTAATGCTGCTTGATAGTTTTCAGTGATTTCACTGAAGTATGGATCTAATAAAAGGTTTTTCAATTCTGGATCACGGTCATATGCATCTTTAATTTTTTGTAAGAATTGAGCACGAATAATACAACCACCACGGAAAATCATAGCGATTTCTCCATAATTTAAGTTCCAATCGTATTCGTCAGATGCTTCTCTCATTTGTGCGAATCCTTGTGCATAAGAAACAATCTTACTTAAGTAAAGTGCTTTACGTACAGATTCGATATATGCTGCTTTATCGCCTGTAAATGGTTTGATTTCTGGACCTGTAAGTACTTTGCTTGCTTTTACACGTTCGTCTTTCATTGCTGAAATAAAACGAGCAAATACAGACTCTGTAATCATTGGAAGTGGGACACCTAAGTCTAAAGCACTTTGGCTTGTCCATTTACCAGTTCCTTTTTGACCAGCAGTATCTAAAATAAGATCTACTAAAGGCTTACCTGTTTCTTCATCTATTTTAGTGAAGATGTCTGCAGTAATTTCGATTAGGTAGCTATCAAGCTCGCCTTTATTCCATTCTGCAAAAACTTCATGAAGTTCTTGCGCTTCTAATCCTAGAACATGCTTCATGATGAAGTATGCTTCACAGATTAATTGCATATCTCCATACTCAATACCGTTGTGGACCATTTTAACATAATGACCAGCACCATCAGGACCGATATAAGTAGTACAAGGCTCATCATTAACTTTTGCAGAGATATCACGGAAAATAGGAGCAACTAATTCATATGCTTCTTTTTGACCACCAGGCATGATAGAAGGACCTTTTAAAGCGCCTTCTTCTCCACCAGAAACGCCTGTACCAATAAAGTGAATACCAAGTTCACTTAATTCTTTGTTACGTCTTTGTGTATCTTTAAAGAATGTGTTACCACCATCAATAACAATATCCCCTTTATCTAATAAAGGTTTTAATTGCTCGATTGTTGCATCTGTGGCAGGTCCTGCTTTAACCATTAACATGATTTTACGTGGAACTTCTAAAGATTGTACAAATTCTTCTAATGTATATGTTCCAACAATATTCTTGCCTTCTGATTCTTTAAGCATTTCTTCTGTTTTTTCTTTTGAACGGTTGAAAACGGAAACAGTATACCCTCTGCTTTCGATGTTCATCGCAAGGTTTTTACCCATGACCGCTAAACCGATTACACCAAATTGCTGTTTTGTCATTTTTTCCTAACGTCCCTTCTAAACTATGTATCCTTATAGTAGAATTCACTTAACTTTAGCAAGATTTTTTAAGTTATGCAACTAAAATGCAACTACTTTTCAAGTTTATTTCAAAAAAATTTTTTTATCAAAAATAACGTCGCTAAAATTTCTTTCCTTGTAGAAAATCTTTATTAAAGCTAGTCAGTGTACCGATATTTTCTTCTTTTTTTGAAATATTATTTCTTTCCGATGCCGGTTCGATAATGGATGAGCCATATTTTTCTTTCAACTTATCAATAGCTGTCCATAAAGGTTCTTTCTCTGCATCTTTTTCAAAAGAAAAGAGATCCAGTTGTTTTACTACAATATTATTGTCTATTAAATCTCCTGCTGTTATTCCTAATAAGCGAACAGGATTGCCATCCCATGCAGAAATAAAAATCTCTTTGCTATATTGTAGTATCTCTTCCTCTGTTTTAACCGGATTTGCTAATTTTTTGCTTTTGGAATAATTTTTACGATTTCCATAGCGAACGGTAACAGAAAGATGATTAGCATGAACATGCTTCCTTTTCATCCGTGTTGCTACTTTATTTGCAAGTGTTCCTAATACTCGGAAGAGCTCCTGCTGATTCTTTACATCCTTTGGCAAAGTAGTAGAGTTACCGATACTTTTAAACTCATTGGCCGCTTCTGGATCGACTGGCCGATTATCTTCTCCATTAGCTCTTTCCTTTAAGCGAATTCCATTAATGCCTAATGTTGCTTTTAATGGAATAGACTGTGCCATCGCCAAATCGTGAATCGTTTGGATACCAATCGCCCTTAGTTTTTCCCCTGTTTTTTTTCCTATACCATGCATTTCTTCTACTTGCATTGGCCAAAGTATATTGGGAATATCTCGCTTTCTTAAAATCATGATTCCCATCGGTTTCTTTAAATCAGATGCCGTTTTGGCAAGAAATTTATTCGGAGCAATCCCAATACTACATGGTAAATCTAAACGTTCATAAATTCGTTTCTGGATTGTTTTTGCAATGTATATAGGAGTTCCTAAGTCATGACAATTCGTAATATCTACATAGCCTTCATCAATGGAAACAGGCTCGACAATATCGGAAAATTCATGGAGAATTTGAAACATCGCGAGAGATGCCGTACGATAACGATCAAAATTTGGAGGCAATACAATTAAATCCGGGCATTTTTTTTTGGCTTCCCATAAAGGCATTGTTGTTTTTACACCAAATTTTCTTGCTTCATAGCTGCAAGTGACGATAATACCTCTGCGTTCTTTTTCATTTCCCGCAATTGCCAGTGGCTTTCCCTTTAACTGTGGATCATAGGCCATTTCAACAGATGCATAAAAACTGTTCATATCTACGTGTAAGATAACTCGTCCTTTTTTTGGATAAAATTCCTTCATTTTGCCTTCACCAATTCTTTATGATCATTTGTAGACGCTTCTATTATATATTCCATATTTCCTACTTGTTGCTTATGCAGGTTGATTTTTCATATAGTCTTTAATATCTTTTACTCCTTCAAGTGTTTCTAATAAGACATTTGGGTCTAGCATTAAAACCAAACGATTTTCTAAATTAAGAACACCTGTAATATATTCTGTTTTCTGATATGCAGAAATACCAACCTCTTTAATTACTTCTTCTTTTATATCAAGAATTTCTTTTGCATCGCTAACAATCATAGCAAACGAGATATCTTCTGTTCGCGCAACAATTAATTTATTATTTTCATCTTCTTCTGTTTTTTGATTGTATAAAACCATTTGTAAATCAATGACAGGGATAAGCTCATCTCTTACTTTTCTTATTCCTCTCACAAAGGATGGTAATTGAGGAACAGGAGTAATCTGTTCTTCTTTCTCAATTGATATGACATAAGAAACATCTACGGAATATTCTCCGTTTGCCACTTTAAATATAACAACCTTCTTTTCTTCCATTTATATTCCCCCAAAATTATATTTTACAGTAGTATTTTCCTATAAAATATTTTCCTCTGTTTTCTAGATAAATGCAAGCAAAAATAGAAACATTTGTTTGATATATACACAAAAAGGGTGCTTCCCTAAAAAGGAAACACCCCTACTCAAAAATATGATTATTTACCTGTTACTCCTTCAATAATAAAATCTTTGAAACGACCGATCGACCTCGAAGTGACTAAACACACATCTACTTCTCCAAGAAGCGAATGTTAAGCTATTATCTTTTTGATTTTATATGAACCTTTTAATCACTAAAATCTCTAAAAAGAATCTCTAGTTCTTTCTCGTCATACATTGTATTATCAAAAATAAATTTCTCTACTTCAAATGATTGTGATTTTTTGTATATTTTAATTTTAATTCAAGAACTACTCTTCCATTTAAAAATTGTGCATCTGGCTTTTATTAGTTCCTCTTAAAATTTTATTTATGATACTTACAATTCCATCTTGTATTTCATAAACTATTATCGCTCGACTTGAGCAGAACTTCTTTCATTATTTGAAATTAATTTAACGGTAATCTTCTATTATAACGATTGATGTTTTTTCTGACACAACCCTATAAGTTTCACCTGTATGCAGAAATAGTCTGTGGTTTAAAAAGATTAATAAAAAGTAGGATGGCAGCCATAACATAAATTCCTTTCTACCTTTTGAAAAAATGGATTTCCATTCTCTTTCGAAATTTAAAGTTATTTGATATTTTGTAGTTATTACCAGTTTGTATCTCCATTTTTGTTATTTAATTATTTATTGAATCCTTTTTTTACTAGTCTTATAAATTCTAGTAATAAATAAAACTAGCGATAATATAATAGATATAAATCAAATGACTAATTATAACTAAACAAATGGAATAAATATTTATTAATTTTGAATATCCGTCTTTTTTTAAAAGACTAAAAATTAATAAGAAAAAACAGATAATAACCAATTGTCCCAAAAATGTTATAAACATATAGGCTTTTAGGTTCTCACCTATTCCAATATATATGCCTATACCCACTAACACAATCCCGGTCAATCCATATCCTCCAATAATATTATTTAGCTTCTTACTTTCAAAATTTACAGTTTTACCTAAAAATAAAGATATTGCTAACACCATAAAACTGCTTAAAAGATGAAATAATAATACTAACAATCTTATGTCTCCTATCTTTTATAAATTACATTTGCTATAACATCGCTTCGTCCCTAACCTATTCTTCATGTAAATGGAGTATGAATAAATTAATAAAATTTACAATAATAAAATACACCGTGAACATCTTTACAAACTAATTCATCTGCTTTAGCGTCTAGATATTGAAACTCTAAGTGATTTCCCAATTGATCAATTGCCTTAAATAATTCTATTTTTTTGAAAGAAAATCATAGACTTCCATTTCCCCACCAGAAGAGATTTTCCATATTTTTGATTTAGTTATACAGGACACAGTTGGAATCAGTTTTCCTGTAGCGCCCCAGTTAAAGATATTAACTTTATTTTTAATTTGAAATCATAGGTAACGAATCTTCACCAAAGTAACAAACCCATATATTATTATTATCATCTACCGTAATACTATAACATTCATTCATTAAATCCATTTTCAAAACCTTAAATACTGTATAATGTTGTTATATTAATTAGTTTTGTAATACTGATTCTAGAAATGTGATTTTGATATATTATGTCTACTATTATTTTATTCAACTCTAGTATAAAATTTATGCTTTACATCCAAAGAAATTTCTGATAACTGATTATTTTCCAATGAAATTTTAGTGAATTTTAATTTTCCCAATATAGAAATGCTCCTATACGATTGTTACGATACTCATATCATTATAGGCATAACTATCATCTTTTTTAACCTAAAGTAAGATAAGTATCTAAATCATTTTTATCATCTAAATACTGAATGTCATTTAAATTCAAACTCTCCGCATTTAAAAATAATTTCTTTAATTTAATTTCATCTTTACAATAAATTCTAGTATACTTACTATCAGCAATTAAAAATAAAAGTTCACAGTTACTATTTAAAAATTCATCATATGTTTTAAAATTTTGATTTAATCTTTCCCCGTTTAAGTATGCTTTCATTTCTGCAAAGATAACATAATACTGCTTATCTTGAATTAATTCCTTTATCTTTGTTCCTTCCATAAAATTACTTTCTGTAGAAAAGAGCTGATTTTCTAACGATTTATTCTTAATTTCATAAATCTCACAATTATCTTGTATGAACCAGTCATAATTTTCAACTTCTATAGGCTTAAGAATGTTAAATAGCCATTTCCCATATTCATTAGGTATAATAAAACTAATTCCTCTAATCACTTAAACCATTCACCTTCCTTTTTATCTTGCATGGAACTACTTAAAAATTCATAAAATAATACTATTTACATTTTTATTAAATTTCAAAATATATACTTTTTCTCTCTTCATCGATTAATTCAACTTCTATAATTTCGTATTCCTTTACAGATGGAGAACCATTAAATTGCTTAAGTATTTTCATGATACCATTATAAAAGCATTTTTCTTTAACAACACCCTTTGACTTAAACTTTTTCTCTTCTAAATACAATTCAAGATTGTAAGTCATTCCATCAAAAGATAAATTAAAATTAACTTCCCTTTCTTCTAGCCAAATAATTAAATCATCAAGGGTAGGAATCCATGTGCCTTTTTCATATATATCTTTAGGGCAAAGCAATGCTTCTCGAGGTCCTAATTTCCCTCCAACTATCCATGTTGACTTATTATAGTAGAACATATCGCAAGGGTTTATTTCATCATTAGTATATTGTACTTTACTAAAGCCTGCATTCATTAGTTTAGTAGCATCATTTACACTCAACGTCATCTGAATCATCACCTAATTTTTATTTAAGTTTAATAATCATACCTTTTTTACTTTTATGTTTATTTATGTAATTTCCATATTATCAGCATTTCCCATTCGTACTAGCCGTTTCTTTTCTGTTCAAAAACCTTATAGCAACTATCTGCATGTTTAGTTGTATCTTTAGCCCACCAATTTCCCTGTCCTAGGATCCTTACATATTTATTACTTCAATCTGTCTTATGAACCAGTTTTTATATCCCAGAGCGTTTCTTGATTCTTAATCTTTTTCAATTTACTACTAGAGCTGCTTTTAGGGTTTTTAGCAGATAATCCCCCTTTAAGTCTAAGTCCTCCATCCATATTTGAGCTATTTTCATTTATTCGTTTCTCTCCAGTAAGATCTATATAATTAACTGGATTATTATCAGTATACAAATATCTATTTTGAGATAGAGGTTCAGATATATTGCCTGAGAATGAATCTATAGATAATCTGAAAGATTATAATACCGTGCGTTTGAGTAATATTTTTTGTTCTTGGTCATTATTTCATTACTTTATCATAACTATATTCATTTATAGTAGCATTTGGTAATTCTTCTCTTGTTAGCTAATTAATGGCATCGTAAAATAAGATCTAAAAATATGCCATAAACGATATACCATATCTTAAAAATGTATATTTTAATCCCAAAACGTTTTAATTCATCCCAATTTTGCTATACTTTATTTTCCTAAAATATATTTCACAATGGTTTAGGCATATTTAAACTAAGGAAGAATGAACAATGTTGAAAAGAAAGCTGATAAACGTGTGCTGAATTAGAATTTTCTTTTCCTACTCTAGCAAAGCCTTAACACTTCCAGATATTTGCGGTCAGATAATATGCGAGAAGGAAAAAATGGCGATAGACATTAGTCGTAAAACAACACAGGGATTGGTAGGGCAATCGAGGAAATAGAAAAGGAAGCAGTCCCCCCCTGCTTCCTTACAAAATCTAACCCCTATAAATCTTCGACAAATTTCGGAACGTCACTGTGTAGTGAGCCTAATTTTTATACTTCAATAGGAAATTTAAAGTAATAAATTGGGATAATTAGCATCACTACCATCAAACTTACTTTCCCCAAAGTAATTATGTGCTTTCTCTTCAAGTTCACTAATAACTTTCTCATCAGGAATTTCAGCTAATTGAGTAATAATACCATTTTTATTTTCCAAGAAAATTCACTTATACTATTTTTGCCTAAATAGTCAACAAATAATGGAGAAAAATAATTTAACCAAAAAACACCAGGTAGTCTTTCTCTTAATGTACCTGTAACATGCTGTCTATTTCTTGATTCTTCATTAGTCACATATCCATATGTAGCATCCATATTTTCAACTAATTCAGTAAAAAACAAAAAGATCTCTCTAGTTTTTTGTTTAAAGACTTTTTTACTTAAGTATACAGTTAAATAATTTAAAGTTTTTTTTGATGGATGTTTCCACCAATGAACTTGATACCAGAACCCTTTCCCCTTTCCATACATTCCTCCGGATTTTCCAATCATTTTATCTGAATCTGAATCATATAGTCCCGGCTCTTCTGTTACCCACATATTTTTTGCCTTAATTAATGAGTAAGTTTCGTTAGCTGGTTCTGACAAATTAATTTTTTCTATTTCAAATCTATATTCTTCCATTAATCGTAAAAATCTTCCTGCGTATTCCTCTGTACCAATATGATTAGTGGAATAAATCGTTATTAGTATTCCCATATTCTTCACCTCAGATTATATAATTCAAAGTTTCCTAGAATTACGGTTTCCAATCCATAAAAAAAGTTTAAAAAAACATATTTCGCTTAGCGATAATATGGCTAATACACGTACAAATTCAAAGTCACTAATCATAAAAATCTCATTATTGGAGCAATTACTCAACTATAAAATCTTTATTTAAATTAAAGACAGAATTAAAAAAATGCCAAATATTTCAATTCTTCTTTTGAATATTGCGCTAACATAGATTTGTTTTTTTCAAATTATCCCTCCTCTTTGTTTAATTGCTTTTATACCTCAAGATATTTCCCGTTTTTAAATGATTCAATCTTAACTCTTTCTCTGTCCAATAGTTTTTTGTTTATCCTCATTAAATTACTGTTTTTTGCGAAAAATTGCAAATTTAATTTTTTCAACTTAAGGTTAGGAAATATTAGCATACTAAAATTAATCCTAGCTTCACCGCCTCTACCAGCCATGGAACTATTCTCATTACCTACTTTTTGATCTCCGTTTGGATCACAGTAATTGATAGGATTATTTTCCGTATATATAACCATTTTGTGATAATGATACATTAATCATGCCTGGATATGGATCTAGCGCTTGAAAATTCCCATTCACCGGATCATGGTTTAGGCATTTTAAACTAAAGAAGAGTGAACGATGTTGAAAGGAAAACTGTTAAAAAATATTCTCTTCTTACTCTAGCAAAGCCTTAGCACTTCCCGATATTTGCGGTCAGATAACGCAAGAAAGAAAAAACTGAATAGACATTAGTTAGAAAACAATACAAGGATTGGTAGGGAAATCGAGGAAATAGAAAAGGAAGCAGTCCCCCCTGCTTCCTTACAAAATCTAGCCCCTATCAATCTACGACAAATTCCGGGACGTCACTGTGATCAGGAATCTTTGCAACGCCTGCGATAGTTCCACTACACGGACAAAAGTTAAGTCAATGGTGGCGGACTACCGAATTTGCACTACCTTAGATAAGTATAGTGGTCTTTTTTATAGTGGATCTCTTGCTCGCATTTCCTGGCTCTATTTTCCGCAAACGGTGGCTCAAAACTCCACAATACTCAATTGGGAAATCTTTTAAACTTACATATATTTAATATTCAGACTTATAACTCCTTTTTATTTTAAAAAAATAATTTCTTTCAAAAGAGAAGCTATATCTTTGTATATTATTCGATTTAAAAAAGTGTTTTTTTTCATATAGGTTTTGGAATCATAAATTTCCTTTAACTCCCTTTTAATTTCCGGGAATTTTTTCAGCTGTTTTTTTAACAATCTTAATGCCATTTCTTTAGTTCTAACAGAATAATCCCCTCTTATAATTTCTAATAATCTAATATAAATACTTTTATTAAGAGTCTCCGTTGGAAAATAAGGTTCATATAAGATAACAGTAATTGTATCAATTAATGTTTGGTCATCTTTTTCAAACAAATCTTCAATAATAACTTGGGCAGATTCATTATTTGGAAGTGATGTATAAATCGCTTGTCTTAAACTCCCAATACAATAATTCTTATTTTTTTCCTTATAAACATTTATCACCCCATTAATTCCGCTTATAATTTGAAGCTTCGCAACAACTACCTGCTCTTTTACATGGGTATTTTTTGTAGTAATTTCATCTAAGAACGGAATTATCGAACTATCTGCGTTATTACCTAGATAAGACAAGGAAAGTACTTTTTCCTCGTCTGGTTGATTATGAAATTGTTTTTTTATCTTTCTTATATTTTTTTGCTTTTTTGTTTTCTTTTCAATTACATGTTTAACTATATCATTAATAAAAAAAGGTTCATTTGTATCTAATAATGACTCTATATAATCAAATAATTTAGCATTATTACTAAACAAGCAGACTTGAATGATTGTAATTTTTTGTATATTAGTAGCATTAGGATAAAAAGTTATTAGGTCTAAAGAATTCTTTTCATCCATTTTTTTTGCAATTTTTTCTGACGTCTCAACACAATTATCATCATTAACAGCTGATAATAATATTTCAATCTCTTTGTTTTCCATGATTCTCCCTCTTTAATTAATATCTTAATACAATTCTAACTTTCGCCCCAGCTTTTTTATAATTGTTTAATTGCTTCTTATATGTTGAACTTCTTGTATATTTTGATTTTAATTCAAGAACCACTCTTCCATTTAAAAATTGTGCATCTGGCCGTTTTTTAGTTCCTCTTAGTGTTTTATTATATTTCCCTCCTGGTACAACTTTTTTCATACTTTTATCCCATGCATTATGTGCTGCTCTCCCTTTGGTAAGATGCGAACCTTTGGTTGCAGTTGAAACCGATCTTGCAACTTTTAATGCCCTAAAAGTTCCAGAACCTACTCCTCCAATTGCTCCGAGTGCTGTACCTCCAGCTACTGATCCCCAAAGTTTCCATCCTTTTGTTCCACTCTTTTTAGCAGTCACGTACGAAGACACTCCTCCAATTAATGCACCTGCAGCCATCCAATAAAAATCTCCATCCGGATCAATATTGATAATTGGATTATTTCCTGCATAATTATAACCATTTTGAGAAATAATATCATCTTCATCCCCAGGATGTGGATCTAACGCTTGGAAAATTCCATTGACTGGATCATAATATCTTGCCTTCAAATAATAATGTTTTGTCTCTTGATCATAATAATAACTAGCATAACGGATATTATTTTCTTTCGCAATTGTGCCTGTTTCACTTAACACATTTCCATAAGCATCATACGAATAGGATCCTACTTCTACTCCCGTATTATCTATTATACTACTTACATCGCCGCGTTGATTTGTTAAGAAATAATAGACGCTAGTCTTCCACGTTCCATCTGAAGCTTTCTGTTTGATTGTCATTCCGACCGCTTTTCCGAATGTATCCCATTGATAGTAGCGGTACTGCTGTATCTGGTCGTTTACACTCATTACTTCTAAGGTTAAATGATCTTCTTCCCCATCGTAATAGTATTCGTACGTTTTCGTGCCGACAATCTTTTTCGTTCTTAAGCCTTCGTTATCATATTCATGTTTGGCAATTAGACTACCTGCTAGTGTTGATATGGTTTAGGCATTTTTGAAAGCTGTAAAAAATATTCTCTTGCTGCTCTAGCAAAACCTTAACACTTCCAGATATTTGCGGTCAGATAATATGCGAAAAGGAAAAAATGGTGATAGACATTAGTCGTAAAACAACACAGGGATTGGTAGGGCAATCGAGGAAATAGAAAAGGAAGCAGTCCCCCCTGCTTCCTTACAAAACCTAACCTCTATCATCAATTTTCGACAAATTTTGGGACTTCACTGTGACCATACCTATTTTTGTGGTCAGGTGGTCACTTTTTTGCTTTTCATCCAGAATTTTAAAATTAATACGTGAAAAGCATCATAATTACTATCATTATAATCAATAAAACACGGTGTATTACGTCTACTTATTTTCCAAACTTTATAATTATTTTAACATTATAAGCTTTGAATAATTATTGAGCATACTCATTAATTTGACCGTCTATGTTGAATCGCTTTAATTGTTCCCTTGTCGACACTCTTGCGTAAATCACTATCAAGTTTGTTTTGTTCCTCTCTATATTTCTTTACAATATAATGATAGCAATCTTGTATTACTTTATCAGTATTAGGAACCTTGATAATGTTGACCTTCATGTTGTCATCACCTCATTAATCTATATGAGGTGAGAGCTTGTACTTATTAGTTCCAAAAAATTCTTATTACAGTTTAGAGTATATCTTAAGCTTTGCTTACTTTTATTATCTATTACTCGCAGTAGATATAACTCCGCTTATTGAAAAATTCATGTAATTCCCTGTGAGTTATGTTGAATTTGTTCCTATATAATTATTCCCGAAAGGAGATGATCATTATGTTAAAAGATTGCGGGACAAAAAAATGGATAGCAATCATGTTATCAGAACATGCTGCAACAGTTATTGAAGTTAATAAAGAGCTATCCATCTCTATCATGGAATAGCTCTTCATTATACATTTAACTATATTTATCCTTATATCTATCAGTTAACATTTCTAAAATTGCTAGATCTCCAACTACCCCCAATGGATTAGGTATTTTTCTAGCCTCTTTCTCTTCAATTACTTCACATTCCATAATTTCTCTATTACTTAATCCTCTGCTTTTAAAATATTTACCTCTTGTAAAAGTAACATATTCAATCTCTCTTAGTTCTTCCTCAGTAAAAATTACTTTGTTATATTGACTTGTTAACTTCCAGTCATAGTTCATTATTGATGCATATCCAGTATTAGCAATCATTAAAAACTTATGTTCACTAATATATGAATATATTTCAGATACTTTCAGAGGATTGTCGGAGAAAACATCTAAATATCCTAAGATAACATCGTCGTTTTTGTCGACAACTAGATTTCCACTAATAACTATCCCATAATTATATTTTTGAATGTTCTCAAGGAAGATTTCAAAAACTTGCCCGGTTTCTATTTTTTTAAAATACTTTGTTTTTTTAGGTTGCTTTATTTTCAATTCTGATACTATGCCTTCAAGTAATCGAACATCATAATTTAGTATCTCAAGTAACAAATTTTGTATGTCTGTTAGTTTATCCTCAGTATTATTAGATATACTCCTGTCTTTAAGATATTCAACAATTGCTTCTTTATTATCCATCTCTTCCTCCTTTTTCATTAATGCTTATTTATAAACACTTCTTGATACAGACATATACTGTTTATATTTTTTATTCTTCTTACTAATAGGTCTAATCTTATTTCTCAAATTTTTCTTTCCACCATTTTTCAAGTATAACCTATGTTCTAATCCTCTTGCTTGGGCATACGTTAAGCCTTTTTTTTCTATATTAAAAGTAGCATCGGAATGAACTTTGCTATGTGATTTTGCTCTAGCCTTAATATTTCTTGTCCTTCCTACATAAACAACCTTTCCTCCTTTATTTAAGGTATATACAGCATGACTAGCCTTTTTTAAAGCCTTTAATTTTGGTCCACCAACAATAGCTAAAGCAGCAACACCTGCAATTTTCGCCGCACTTCCACTAGCTTTATATGCTTTATAACCATCATAAGCAGCAAATCCTACATTCACTGCCATCCAAAAAAAGTCACCATCTGGATCGACATTTATTACTGGATTATTACCCGCATACGTATATCCATTCTGAGAAACTGGATCATCTTCATCCCCTGGATGTGGATCTAATGCTTGAAAAACCCCATTCACTGGATCATAATATCTAGCTTTTAAATAATAATGTTTTGTCTCTTGATCATAGTAATAACTAGCATAACGGATATTATTTTCTTTCGCAATTGTGCCTGTTTCACTTAACACATTTCCATAAGCATCATACGAATAGGATCCTACTTCTACTCCCGTATTATCTATTATACTACTTACATCGCCGCGTTGATTTGTTAAGAAATAATAGACCCTAGTCTTCCACGTTCCATCTGAAGCTTTCTGTTTGATTGTCATTCCAACCGCTTTTCCGAATGTATCCCATTGATAGTAGCGGTACTGCTGTATCTGGTCGTTTACACTAATTACTTCTAAGGTTAAATGATCTTCTTCCCCTTCGTAATAGTATTCGTACGTTTTCGTGCCGACCATCTTTTTTGTTCTTAAGCCTTCGTTATCATATTCATATTTGGCAATTGAACTACCTGCTAATGCTGATACGGTTCTTAAGGTACTCATATCATTATAGGCGTAACTATAACTATCATCTTTTGTTAAGTTGCCATCACCGTCATAAGTGAAGACTGGGTTAGTATTCTTGGTTTCGACCTGATTCGCTTCATTATACGTATATTTATTAATTTCTTTGCCATTTTGTATAAATTTTTCTCTATTTCCTACTTTATCATAACTATATTCATTTACAGTACCATTTGGTAATTCTTCTCTTGTTAGCTGATTATTGGCATCGTAAAATAAGATCTAAAAATATGCCAAAAACGATATACCTATCTTAAAAATGTATATTTTAATCTCTAAACCGTTATAATTCATCCTAATTTTGCTATATCGTAAAATAAAAATACCACAGAGATTGGTAGGGCAATCGAGGAAATAGAAAAGGAAGCAGTGGAACTGTGCGAGACCACTGAAAAAGTCCATTTTTTTAGAAACTAGATTTGAATAAAAGGGCTGAAATATCTAGATATGCCAATAAATTGGGAAAAACATAGTGTTTTTCAGTTCTTTTAGAAATTGAACCAGTCTTTTGAGAGGATAGGATAGCTGCTATCCTCTTTAGATTTACTGCTAAGGCAGCAAGTTTTGCCTGTATGGACATGCTTTTTAGACCGTACCCCCTGGCACGATCTAGCCCGTGAAAATTTTTCATCTCACCGTTCTTCCACTCCTGACAAGCTCTTTTTTTATATTTCTCTCTGAACTCCTCTGTCTTTTGTTGTTGACTATATTCGTAGAATTCAGGAGTGTTTATTCCAACGACAAGAATTTTCCCTATTCTTTTTTCCTTGATACACTCTGCCCTTAACGGGCAGCTTTTGCACTGCTCCTTTTCAAAGTAAAACTTATACGTTTCCCTCCCACGTTTGTCTTTGTAATATTTTTTCCTTTCCGTTTTATTCCCCTGAGTACAAAACCATTCATCGGAATCTTTATTGTAACTGAATAGATTTTCGTCTACTCTATATGCCATAGCACTTACAGGAATATAAGGAGTGGCTTCTAGTTCCTTCACTTTATCAAGAATTGGTTTCTTGAAATAGGCCTTGTCTCCATACACTTCATCTATAGTAATACCACAATTTTTAGAACGTTCGATTAGCTGATTGAATTGCGTTCCATCTACGTAAGCTCCATGATTCACAGTTACTGCAGTGATAATTCTGTCCTCGGTTGTGATTATGTATTCCGTTTTATATCCAAAAAATTTATCTGTTTTGCTTTTGTGTCCAATTCTTGCATCTTGGTCAACAATGGATCGCACTCCTTTTTGTTCGATAAATTTAGGGTCATTTAGAATAGCTTTGGTATTTTCAATTATTGCCTTTGTTTTAGAACCATCTATTATTTCAACGTTTTCCTCCACCTGTTTAATAGTTTCTTCTAGAAAGACCTTCATGGTTTGTTTAGCTTTCTTGTGGTCCTCTATTTCTTTATAATCAGGAATATTCTGGTTGAGTGCCTCAGGCACTTTTCCGTTCTCTACTTCTACAGCTTTGAACAAGCTCTTTACCAATTTCTTCATGATTCTTTCGGGAGTGGCTTTGAATGTATTTGCTTCAGAGTGCGTAGTATCAATACTCACACTACTACTGCTTACAATTCCCTTATCAACACATTGTTTGACGACTTCTACGAGAATTTCATCTAATGTGAATTCCTGCAGACGATGGTTTCTGAATTTCGCTAGAAGGCTTGGATGAGGAAGTTCCTCCTCTGGATTTATACCGAGAAAGTACATGTAGGCAATATTAAGGGAAGCGTCCTCTATTACTCGTTCATCAGAAAGGTTATAGAGATACTGCAGTACAAGGAGTTTAACCATGAGCTCTGGATCTTTGGCGGGACGTCCATAAAACTTATTATAAGATTTCTCAATCATACCCGTAATAAAACTAAAATTAACAGCTTCCTCAATAAGTTTAAGAGTATGATTCTCTGGGATTTTAAAGTATAATGTGGAATAGAAGCTTAACTGCATATCTTTGCTTTTAAGCATAAGAAAATCCTCCTTTTTTTGTTTTTTTTGGTTTCTAGTCAATTCCATTATACCAAATCCGGAAGGATTTTCTTTTTTTTTGCCCTTAATATGATGAATTACCATTTATTTGGAATCGTTTTTCAGTGGTCTCGAACTGTGCCCCTACTTCCTTAGTTAACATTTTGAAAAGAAAATTCTAGATTACGTTAATAGTTTATTAATTACCTCTTTAACTTTATTTAATGTATCTAATTCATTGTAATAATAATTATACTTTCGGTATTTTTGCACTTCTTCTTCAAAAGGAGAATATCGGCTGGTTATATGTGCTAACTCTTCAAAAAGTTTATATTCAGTTTCACTTAACTGGTCATAATCTACCTCGGTATTAAATGTAATAGTAAAATTATCTGTGAAATAACCAATATTGATTTTCCCTTCATAATAATCCCTAATTAATTGATATAACTTTCTAACCTCGTCGTTCACAATTATCCCTCGTTTTAATTCACTTTTTTGGTTTTGGTATTTGTTTAAGTGGTCCCATAGATTTTCTAGCATATTCAAAATGATAAATTGTATTACTTTTCTTATCATATAATACTTCAAGATTATACTTTTTCCCATTTTTATACATTGTTGTATAATACATTTTTGCACTTGAGCCTTTAGGATCCTTATATCCCTTCCCTTTTAACGCTTGTTTTAAAATATTCACAGGGACATATCTACCAGGGTTTTCCATATGAGCTGCAGGGGTTTTAGCAAATTTTAAACCACCTTTAGTGACGATACCACTATTTTTTAATTTTACTTTGGACTTTGATTTCGACCACGGCCAGCTAAAGTTAATTCTAGCTCCTCCACCCCCACCAGACATAGAGCTATTTTCATTACCTATCTTTTGCTCACCGTTGGGATCAAAATAGTTAACAGGATTATTTTCCGTATATATATATCCGTTTTGTGATAAAGATAAATCAGTTTCTCCAGGATACGGATCAATTGCCAAGAAGATCCCACTGTTAGGATCATAATATCTAGCCTTCAAATAATAATGTTTTGTCTCTTGATCATAATAATAACTAGCATAACGGATAGTATTTTCTTTCGCAATCGTTCCTGTTTCACTTAGCATATTTCCATATGCATCATACGAATAGGATCCTACTTCTACTCCCGTATTATCTATTATACTACTTACATCGCCACGTTGATTTGTTAAGAAATAATAAACGCTAGTCTTCCATGTTCCATCTGAAGCTTTCTGTTTGATTGTCATTCCGACTGCTTTACCGAAATTATCCCATTGGTAATAGCGGTACTGCTGTATCACATTGTTAACACTAATAACTTCTAATGTTAAATTATCCTCTTCACCATCATAATAATACTCGTACGTTTTAGAACCAACTATCTTTTTCGTTCTTAGTCCTTCGTTGTCATATTCATACTTAGCAACTAAACTACCTGTTAATCTTGATATACTAGTTAAGTTACTCATGTCATTATACGTATAACTATAACTATCGTCTTTTATTAAATTTCCATCCGCGTCATAGTTAAAGGTTATATTAGCATTCTTTGTTTCAATCTGGTTCGCTTCATTAAAAGTATATTTACTTACTTCCGTTCCATTTTGTTTAAAGCTAGCTCTATTTCCTACTTTATCATAACCATATTCATTGACAGTACCGTTGGGCAAGACTTCTTTTACTAACTGATTATTTGCATCATAAGAATACGTCGTTGATCCATCTTTATTCGTTTCAGTCTTAATATTTCCTGACTTGTCATAAGTATAAGAAAAAGATAAGAAAGATTGTGTATTCTTTAAATAGGAAATTTTCGTTAAATTATTACTATCATCATACTGGTAATCATTATTAATTAATCCATTATGAAAATTAACTGCTGCTTTGTTTTGTTTTAAATTATAAGTATAATCAAGAACCATCTTAGTATCATTATCTGTTTCAGAAACTACTTGTTTGATTTTCCCTTCGTCCGTATAACTGAAGTTTTGCTTTATTGTTATTGGGACATTTCCACTTACATTTGTTGTTTGATTTTCTACTCGATTTAGAGAGTCATAATAATAATCAACAGTGTAACTGCCTTGAGTAAATTTAGATACTAAATTATCAATAGTATAATTATAAAATTTTATTATTGATATATTGTTCACTATATCTTTAAAGCTTAATGTCGTTAACTGACCAGCATTGTCGTACGTTTGATTCCATTCAAAAGTAGATGTCCCATTTTTGTTCTTAACTGTTACATTTTTTAGTAAATCAACCTGGTCATATTGATACTTCTCAGTGACACCAGAATTTTGGGTGACCTGTTGTAAATTCCCATTAACATCATACAGATTAGAAGTCTTTATAACAGCAGAACCTTTTCGTGGAAAGGACGAAGTTAGTAAATCATCATTCCCATTATACGTGTATGATTTTTTTCTATTTAAAGCATCTATCAAAGAAACCATATTACCATTATCATCATATGCATAGGTTGTTGTATTTCCATTACCATCTGTAACAGATTTCTTTATATCCGGGTATAATACATCAAAAGTATAACTTTGGCTTCTATTTTCTCCATCTACTTCCTTCACAACTTGACCATAATCATTATAATAAGAGCTTGTTGTTACTCCCTTAGCATCTGTAACAGTGACTCTCTTATTTGCTTCATCATATACAGTTTGTGTATAGGTGTTGTTAGGATTTGTTACTTTCGTTACTCTTCCAATTCCATCATATTCATAAGACGTTACTTCTTCCCCAACCGTTGTGGTTTTTAGATTGTAACCATCATACTGTAAACAGTCACTTTATATCCTCTCAAATACCGTTGGAATTTTCAAATTCCTCCGGAATTGTTTATATACTTCTCTAGAATAATGTGCTAAATTTTTTGCATATTAGAAGGGGGAGTTTTTTTATGATCAAATTTCATGATTTTGGTATCAGCTTAGTGGAGTATGAAAAAAGAGGAAAAAAGAATGAATTTCCTTTGTTTGATGTATGTCCAAACTGCAAATGTCATGCCCATGGGAATCTTCATCGTAACGGCTATTACTGGCGATATGGAATAACTGATGAGACAACCGTACGTATCCCAATTTGTCGCCTAAGATGTTTACAGTGTGGAGTGAATATCTCTATCCTTCCAGACTTTCTTATCCCTTATTTTCAACATACTATTCATACAATTATAGAAAGAGTGATGAAAATTCTTCAAAGGAAAAAAGCGAAAGGCAGCCGACAATTATTGAGGTTCCATCTTAATCGTTACTTAAAATGTATTAATTGGATTCACAGCTTCTTTATCAGCTTGGGGAAGAAAAGTGGCATGTCAGAGGATATAAATAGAGAAGCCACAAAATATATGAAAATGATCCTTGATTTTGGCGAATCACCCTTCTTACGAAGGTCACGGGGTCACTTATCAAAATACTTTATGGCAAATTAATTCTATCATATTTGGGTGAATTTAAAAATGTTCTTTGTCCCACATACCTTTTTCATAGTCAGAAAATATCGAAAAAAGTAGAATAATAACCATGGATGACCGGTCATCCTTCTATGAAAAAGGAGGAAGATTCCATGAATGAAAAAGAGCGTGAAAAAGTGGCCTTATTTCGGTATGGCTTAATAGCCCCCCTCTTGAATGGACAAGTTGACCCGAAAGAATATTTAAAAGGATTAGAGGGTAAGGTTCATTCTGTCCCTCATTATGGAGAAAGGAAAATTGCAGAGAAAACAATGAAAGAGTGGCTGCTTCATTATCGAAGAAATGGGTTTGAGGCACTAAAGCCGAAAAAGCGCATGGATAGAGGGAATTCTCGACGGCTGTCCCCTGATGACCAAGATCTTGTTCTTGAAATACGAAAAAAATCTCCCCATATGCCGGTTAGTGTTTTCTACGAACAACTAATCGAGCGTGGAGAGATACAAAAAAATCAAATATCTTACTCTACTATAATTCGATTATTAAAAAAACACAACCTTGTAGGAAAGCAAATTTTAGCGACTCCAGAAAGAAAACGTTTCGCTCACGACAAGGTGAACGTATTGTGGCAGGCCGATTTATCTCATGGGCCATTTGTGCCCATCAATGGAAAAAAGACAAAGACCTTTTTAATTGCCTACATTGACGATTGTTCTCGCCTTGTGCCGTACGCGCAATTCTTTTCGTCAGAGAAGTTTGATGGATTAAGAGAAGTCACGAAAGAAGCTTTAATTCGAAGGGGAAAGCCGACCATCATTTATGCGGATAATGGCAAGATTTATAGATCTGAAACGCTTCAATATGCTTGTGCTCAGCTTGGGATTACCTTAGCTCATACGCAGCCGTATGATCCCCGTGCGAAAGGGAAAATAGAAAGGCTATTTAAAACGATTCAAACACGGTTTTATCCATTATTACAAGCGGAGCCAGCCAAGTCATTAGAAGAGCTGAATGAGAGGTTTTGGCGATGGCTTGAGGAAAATTATCATCGAAGAGTTCATGCCTCTTTAGAGGGTAAAACGCCTCATGAGGTGTTCCACTCTCAACTAAAGGATATAACATTTTTGGAGGATTTGTCTATTCTTGAAACAATCTTTTTGAAAAGAGAGCAACGGAAGGTAAAGGCTGATAGTACGATAACCTTAAATAAGCAACTCTACGAGGTACCTTCACGTTTTATCGGTTATTCCATCGATGTGAGGCTAGACGAAAAAGGTGTCTATATCTTTGAGAATGATAAGAAAGTGGCTGAAGCAGTTCCGGTATCCATGAAGGATAATGCGCATGTAAAACGGGCTCGCTCTCCATTTTCATTATCTCAAACAGCTGAATTGAAAGGGGAACAAGATCATGTATAAATCTTTTTACTCTTTAGCTCAAGCACCATTTTCGAAGGATATACGGCCAGCGGATGCGTTTCCCTCCACTGATTATCAAGGGGCTTTAAATGCATTAAATTATTTACAAAAATCAAAGGGAATGGGTCTCCTTATTGGGGATCCAGGCGCAGGCAAAACCTTTACCTTGCGGTCCTTCAAGGAGTCATTAAACCCTTCTTTATATCATCTAATCTATTTTCCCCTTTCAACTGGTGGTGTCATGGATTTTTACCGGGGGTTAGTATACGGCTTAGGGGAGGAACCGAAGTTCCGTAAAGTTGATCTTTTTAGGCAAATTCAACATGGAATCGAGCGAATGGCTGGGGAACGGAAGATCACACCCGTTTTCATTTTAGATGAAATGCATATGGCCAAAGATGCCTTTTTGCAGGATATCGCACTATTATTTAACTTTCAAATGGACTCAACTAATCCGTTTATCCTGGTTTTAGCTGGCCTACCGCACTTAAAGACTCGCTTAGCGTTAAATCATCATTGGCCACTATCACAGAGAATGATTATGAAATATGAGATTCAACCATTATCGAAAGAGGAAGTATCCAATTATATACATCATCATATGAAGCTAGCAGGATCGAAAATGCCTATCTTTACAGAAACCGCTATAGAAGCTATTGCTTTACGTTCTCAGGGTTGGCCGCGTGTTATTAATACATTAACGATTAATAGTTTATTATTTGGATCTCAGCTTAATAAGGAACAGATTGATGAGGAAATTGTTAGGTTAGCTATAGAGGATAATGGCTTGTCATGAAGCGTGGGATATTAGTATTTGACCATTATCAGCAAGAATGGAGAGCGTGGTTAGGACAACAGTCCTTTTGGGTAGAGCAAGGCCAGTCATTTGAACTGAGAATCCAAACCAGATATTTAAAGGCAACCTTGGAAAAGGACTTTGATTGGTTCATAACTCTTGAAAGTGAAGTAAGGTTCGTTCTCCACACTCACGAGGTGTATAAAATCCGGATAAAAAGACAGGATTATATGCCAGTTCATGCCCCTTTTTAGGGGTTTTCTTTTACCAAATTTAAGCTGAAATTAGTTGAAAAAGATTTTGCACATTCCGAAATATAGTGAAAAAAATAGCACATTATTTCAGATTTTCTCCCGGATTAAAGTGGAAAAGAGTATCTGGAATATTATGCTCGTTTACAATCATACACATTAACCGTTTTTACGCCATCAGGATCTATTTTTTCAAGGAGCTGGTTTTTATCATCGTATTTTACATACTGTGTTTGTTTTCCATCTTTCTCAATTGCAGTTTTAATATTTCCATTGGCATAATAGACATTACTTTCAGTTTGTCCCTGTTCATCTGTTGTAGTTAGAACATTGTAATTATTATCATACGTACTTTTAGTAGACGTTCCATCAAAATTTATTACATCCGTTACACCAAATGTTTTATTAGCCGTGTCTCTTTTATACAGTGTTTTCTTCTCGGCAGTATCTAATACTGTATACTCATTTTTATTTTTATTAAATTGGTAAGTGGTTAAGATTGACTCTTTTCCATCTTCTTGTGGTGTTAAAATACTTATTTCGTTTGGTGAATAACTTATTGAATTTTCGTTATCTTTAGCATCGATATATTCTGTTAGTAATCCTGATTCTTCGTCATACCCATATAAATTCGAAATTACTTTAGTTGTTCCAGCGGCTTTAATCAGCATATCACTAAGTTGATTTTCTGCGTTATATACATATTCAACTGTTCTATCTACATACTTTGTTTGGTAAAGTAATCCATTTTTGTAAACCAAACTAATAGACTTTCGAATAATGCTATTATTTGTATCAACTTCTGCTATCTCTCTTAATTCGCTCCCTACATATTTAAACGCTATTTGATTGTTATTTCCATCTCGATATGCATACAATCTAAACTTATTAGGTGTATTTGGATCTGCTTCAAATATTTTAACAAATCCAGATTTATCTGTAAGTGTAAAAGCAGCTCTGTTATTTAAGATCGTATCCTGTAATGTTAAATACTTCCCTTTAGGAGAGGTATACGTACTATTTGTTGTATTATACACAAATTCATGTCTTGTACCATCCTCATCCCATAAATAGAAATTATTATTAGAGGCAGCTTTTATTAAATATTCGCTTCCTTCAAATGACCAACCTCTTCCTAGGACAGAAGATTGATTTGATTTTGAATTATAATATCTGGTAAAATCGAATCCTAAATTTCCTTTAGTAAATAATGAGTGATCTGTCTGACTAAGGGTTAAGTTGCCAGTCGTAACATTTACTGAAACTTCAGAGGTTCCCATAGTATGAGTTCCATAAGTAAAATAATCTTCTAACCCAACCAATGAATCATCAGCTGTAAAGCTTGCATAAAGATTGGAAGATTTTGCGCTTAATCCTCTAAATTCTTCTTCTAGCTTTTCTTTCTCTACCGTATCAGGAGAATTTTGATAGGTATGGTAGTATGCTTGAACATTTACTAAATAAGCTTTTTTATCTAATACGGTTTGATTAGTTGTATTTACTTTTTTATAATGACTCGTTGGATCTACAGGTAGATTTTCTATCCCTGGGAACAATTCAATTCCTTTTGAATTCCATTTCGTAGTATTTCCTACATCGTATGAAACAAACTCATCTCCATCAAAAACGTTAACGACATAACCACCTGCGTCAGTCACTGCGTCCCATTGAACATTTATTTCTCCTAAGTTTTGCGCATCATCTGTGATAACTGTACTAGTTACTTTCACATTTTTAGGTTTTTCTATTGGAATATATCCATAAATGGAATCGGAATATGGAGTAACACCAAGACTAGATTCGGCCTTAACTCTTATAGAATAACGCTTGAATTTTTGATAACCACCTGAATTTATATATACTGGATTAGGATTAGCAGCTAATTCCACACCTGTTTTATCATGATGAAGGGCAAATTTACCAGCTGCCACTTCTGCATCAGTTGGCCATATTTTTTGCCCTTTCGTCGACCATTTATTTACATTCCCAACCGAAAATTCTTCGTAGTTTTTCCCATTTAATATTAAAACGCGATAATTAGTTGCATTAGGAACTTTATCCCATGAGATTTCAAGCCATCCTCTTCCTTTATTGGTCGTATCCGTTTCTGGATATGCAAAAGCTTGAACGGATGGAATATCTGGTGTCTCAACTAAATTTGCCGGAATCGCTTTTTTCACTTCAGATGAAGCTGGGCTATTTCCGCTGCTATACTTCGCAATAACTCTGAACCCATACTCTTTCCTTGTAGTTGAAGTTCCACTTTTTGCAGTATAGTATGCACTTGGGTCTACTGGAAGTTCCACACCAGTCTTATCTAACTTAAAAGTACTACTAGTTGAATAAGGTGTTTTCGGAAATATCTTCTTGTCTTTAGATGACCAAGTTGTTGCTGTTCCAGTATAAATAGTTTCAAAACTTTTTCCGTTAAACATTTGAAGTTCATAACCGCCAGTAGCACCGTAGACAGACGGCCAAGAGACATCAACGTATCCTGTTGACGCACCAACGGAAGTTTGTGTAGCCTTCACTGTTGGATTTTTCATCGTTGGGTAATGATAGGAAATAACTATTTTGGCTTTGTTTGCACTTTCACCAGCAGTTATTTTTTTCCAATACGATTGACCATTACCATTAGTATGAAACTTAAATCCTTCGTTAGCGTATTTTGTATCTACCCAATCCTGAACCGTTTGTTTTACATTAAAAGTAGCCCATTGATCTCTTGCAACAGTTGTACTTGTAATATTTGTTGAGCTTGGTTTATTATTCCATGTTAATAGATCAGCAGTCCAATAAGCATTTGCTTTATCTACCCATAGACCTGTCTTTTGCGTGGCATAGTATGAATGAGTAACATATACTTTTAAATCTGCTGCATCAATAACTGCTCCTTTTAAATCACCCACAATAGCAAACTTAATAAAGGCATAGTTAGTTCCAGTTGTACTATCATACTTTCCTACTTTTAGAACATATTCTCCCTGTGAGGAATCCCATTCTTTATTGTAATTTGTTGTAGGATAAGCACTTGAAACAAATGTATCTCCTAACATATTAATCGTAACTGATGGATCAACATACACAGGAAATACTCTATCTTCTGATTCTAACCAAGACTTATCAACTATAAGTCTTATAGCATATTCATTTTGACTTATTTGTTCTAGTTCATAAACTAATGCATCTGATTTTACTCCATTACCCAAGCCCTCGTTAAAATTTGAATCCTCCATCATTGGAGTTGGGAGTGTAAACACTTTCTCTTTCATACTTTTATCTTCATAAAAGTTGATGGAGCCATCCTCTTCTAATTGAGCAATCAGATCAGTATTTACCACGTAATTGAATTGACTAATTCCTTGATAATCATTTATTATCCAGTCTTCTTTTACTTCATTATTTAATGATACATGACGTAAATCAATCCCTGGTAATACTTCTTCATATGTTACTTTATTATCTTGATAAGAAGTTGTTGTATCCTTTTTAAATTGAAATTCATCTTGACCATTAGATGCTGTGATATTTGTAAATTCTAAACTATGATCACCAAATGTATATAATATTTCTTTATTTGACGATATTTTGGACGGATAAACAGCTTGAAGTTGTGTAGTTTCCGTCTCCAATATACCTTCTTCTTTATTTAGAGATAAATCTGTTGATATCTCTACCCATTCTCCGTTTATCTCTGTATGAATGGGTTCCGCATATACTTCTTTTGTAAATTGACCTTGTTCATCCACATAGGTTTTAGAATAAGCATCTCTCTCTGTTTCTACTTCTTCTAAATTAGCCGTTACACTATTTTCCTCTGTATTCTCTAAAATGGTTTTATCTATATCTGTGCTTTCTCCTTCGTTGGCACCAGCATATATTGGCATGATGGAGATAAATAGAGTAATACAAAGAATTAAAGATATAATTCTTTTAAACAATCGAATTCCCCCTAATATATTAAAATTCGATTAATTATAACTATTTTCAATAGAAACAGATATTTTTTTTTCGACAAACTTCTACAATTACACCTTATATTAAAATACTAGACAATTTGTTTACACATGAGATACTAGCTAATGCTAAGTTGACAATGTATTTACCATTATTTAGGTTTGTATTTTTTTGTCGAATCCTTTTCACTAATTAACTTTAATTACCAATAATAATGTTTATTAAGATAGATAATCTCCTATATGTATAAAATTTTTAATTTATCATGAAAATGATATCCCAAATATACTATAAGTCGTGGAAAAATGAGGAAGTGCTGCAAATCTCTTTGAATTTAACTTTTTCTTACATTCTAAAAGAGGAAATTTTTTTCTGTTTTCTAGAAAATACAAACAAGAACAGAAACATTTGATTGATATATACACAAAAAGGGTGCTTCCCTAAAAAGGAAACACCCCTACTCAAAAATATGATTATTTACCTGTTACTTCTTCAATAATAGCAAGTACCATCTCAGCCAATTTATTTAATTCTTCGATTGGCATTTTTTCATTTGTTGTATGAATATCTTCATAACCAACTGCTAAGTTAACAGTTGGGATACCAAAACCGCAGATAACGTTGGCATCACTTCCGCCACCGCTTTGTTGTAATTCACAGCTTCTGCCGATTTTTGTAGCTGCTTTTCTAGCTACTTCCACAACATGGTCACCTTCACCAAATTTAAAGCCTGGATACATGACATCTACTTCGACAATTGCTTGTCCGCCCATCTCGGTTGCTGTAGATTCAAATGCTTCTTTCATCTTAGCTACTTGAGCAAGCATTTTATCTTCTACCAATGAGCGTGCTTCTGCAAGAATATCTACATGGTCACAAACGATATTTGTTTGTTTACCTCCAGCGAAACTGCCTATATTAGCTGTTGTTTCTTTGTCTATACGACCTAAAGGCATTTTTGCTATCGCTTTAGAGGCAATTGTAATAGCAGAAACTCCTTTTTCAGGTGCCACGCCTGCATGAGCCGTTTTTCCTAAAATCGTTGCTTTTACTTTTGCTTGTGTTGGTGCTGCCACAACAATATTTCCTACTTCGCCATCACTATCTAGTGCATAGCCGAATTTTGCTTGGATTAACTTCGGATCAAGTGCTTTAGCACCCAATAAACCTGATTCTTCCCCTACTGTTATAATAAACTGAATGGTTCCATGAGGAATATTATTTTCTTTGATTACAGTAAGTATTTCAAGCATAACAGATAAACCAGTTTTATCATCTGCCCCAAGTATTGTCGTGCCATCTGTTACTATGTATCCATCTTTAATTGACGGTTTTACTCCAACTCCAGGAACTACTGTATCCATATGAGATGTGAAGTAAATAGGATCAACGTTTTCCTTCGTTGCCGGAAGCGTACAGATCAAATTACCTGCACCATGACCAGTAATAGCAGTTGTATCATCCTCTATTACTTCTAAGCCTAATTCTTCAAATTTCTTTTTTAATACAATACTGATTTCTTTTTCAAATTTTGTTTCCGAATCGATTTGTACTAGTTCTAAAAACTGATTTAATAAACGCTCTTGATTAATCATTTTTTTGTTCCTCCAAAAATTAGTGACATTATTAGTATACGCTTATAAAAATAGAACATCAAATGAAAATCACATAATGAGTTATCTATAATTCCATATGTTTATAGTTGTACCATTCTGCTATTCTTAGTAAAATAGACAGTAAGAATAGTATGACATTGGAGGATTCTATGAAGAAGAAGAAAAATAGATTACAAAAGATTGTTGTATATTTAATGATCTTTATTATGCTAGCATCTACTCTGTTAATCGGCATTGGGATGTTATTTTAAACGAAGACTATCTACATTTATGGAAGCGAAGAGGTATAAGCCTTCTTCGCTTTATTCATGATTACTGAATTGCCCCATACGCTCTTGCTAATTCCTCAAAGCTTTTATCTGACTTTATAATCAGAACTTTGGTTCCTAAAGGAATTAAATCATAAATCGATTCTACTGCCTCATTTTGCATGCGAACACAGCCATTAGACACATAATTTCCAATAGATTTTGGATTATTGGTTCCATGAATACCATAAATTCTTCCATCTGTATTCTTCGCATCAAAACCAATCCACCGTGTTCCCAACGGATTATTTTTGTTTCCCCCAACGATATTTTTTTTTCGATAATACGGATTAACTGCTTTAACTGTAATTGTAAATAAACCTTCTGGCGTTAAGTCTTCTTTTTTTCCTGTCGATACACTAATCGTTGTTTGAACTCGATCTTCATCTATAATGGATAATTGATTGGTTTTTTTATTAATAATGACAAAGGAATCCCCTGGCAGAGGGTTTTGCCCTAATGGCCAGATAGGTGAGACAGTTAGGAAAATAGAGAGAACAAGTTTCAACATACAATCACACTCCCTTTTTTTCTTAGTTTGTGTGGATGTTTGTCCTTTATACGAAAAGGAATAGTATCTTTCTAGGTTTATTCTTTCTTTATTCAGCTTTACGAAAACTTATTTTTTCTCTAAACTTAATAAAAAAAGATTCCTTCATCCCAAGACAAAGAAATCTTATTGTATTCATTATTACAGCATCTTTTCCAAAAATTCTTTTGCACGTTCTGTTTTTGGATTGGTGAAAAATTCTGCTGGTGGTGCGTCCTCTACTACAATTCCACCATCAAGGAATAATACTCTGTTTGCAGCTTCTCTCGCAAAGCCCATTTCATGTGTCACAATAAGCATGGTAATACCGGTATTAGCAAGTGATTTCATTACCTCAAGCACTTCTTTGACCATTTCAGGATCCAATGCTGACGTTGGTTCATCAAATAAGATAACTTCAGGATTCATTGCAAGGGCACGAGCAATTGCAACCCTTTGCTTTTGACCACCAGATAAGCGGCTAGGATATACATCCGCCTTGTCAGCAAGTCCTACTTTATCTAGAAGCTCTTTGCCCATTTTTTCAGCTTCCGTTTTACTTAAGCCCTTCACCTTAATCGGTGCATATGTGACATTTTGCAATACAGTCTTATGTGGAAAAAGATGAAAATGCTGAAATACCATCCCAACGTTTTCTCTAATTTTTTTTATATTTGTTTTTTTATCCGTAATATTAGTGCCATCAATAATTACTTTTCCTTCAGTAGGCACTTCAAGCAAGTTAATGCAACGAAGAAAAGTAGATTTTCCTGAACCAGAAGGACCGATAATGGTCACTACTTCTCCTTTTTTGACCTGTGTATCAATCCCCTTTAAAACTTGAAGAGAGCCATAGGATTTATGCAAATTTTCAACATTAATCACTTCTTCTCATTCTCCTTTCAACAGCTTTTGCCAATGTTGTCAGTATCATAACTAATACATAGTAGATAAGACCTGCCAGAATCATTGGCTCCAAATATGCATATTTTTCTCCACCCATTATATACGCTCTACGCATAATATCTGTTACACCAATTACCGTTACAACCGCTGACTCTTTTGTTAAGGAAACAGCCTCATTGATTAATGCTGGGAAAATATTTTTTAAAGCCTGTGGCAAAATTAAATCGAACATCGCTTGTCTTGGTGAGACACCTAATGCCATCGCTGCCTCTTTCTGGCCACGATCTACTGCTAAAATTCCGGCACGAATAATCTCAGAAATATAAGCAGCTGAATTTAAGCCAAAGGAAAGAATGGCGGCAACCGCGGGTTCAATTTGTATCCCAGTTAACTGGGGGACACCAAAATAGATAATCATTAATTGCAAAACAAGGGGCGTCCCTCTGAATACAGATGTATAAATTGCGGCAATCCAGCTTAATACTGGAATCTTACTTAGTTTAAAAATCGAAAGTATAATTCCTAAAATAAATCCAATAATTCCTGCTACAATAACAATTTGCAATGTTACTGTTATTCCCTTCAGTAAATAAGGAAGCGATGGAATAAATTGTTGGAAATCCAAGCCCATTAATATCTCAATCCTTTCATAAAAAAACAGGGTGTCTTCTATCTCTATTTATAGCTTAAAAACAAGAAAACGTTTAGGGCAAAATTTGCCCTAAACTGTCCCCGGCTTTCACTTATCAATTAGTTATCAAACCATTTAACAATTAACTCATCAATTTCTCCGCTATCTTGCATTTTCTTTAATTCCGCATTGAACTTACTAGTTAATTCACTGCCTTTTGGAAATGCAATCGCAGAACCTGCATCCTGATTAGCTTCTTTTGCAGGGAAGGATGTTAATGTATCCTCTTTATTTAAATAGCCAGTAGCAACGACATCTTCAATTATTGCTGCATCAAATCTTCCAGCTTTAATTTCTTGAATTAATTGTGGGATTCGGTCACGGTTCTCCACAGTAACCTTTACTGTTTTAGCAATTTCTTTTGCTGCATCCTCTTGAATAGAACCTAATTGCACCCCAACTTTTTTCCCTTCAAGGTCTTGTACAGTTTTAATATTGCTATCTTTTGTTGTGATAACTAAATCTTTTGATGTGTAATATACATCACTGAAATCAACGTTTTCAGCTCTTTCCGGTGTAGGAGACATACCTGATAGTACTAAATCTACTTTTCCAGATTGTAATGCAGAAATTAATCCGCTAAAGTCCATATCTTTCACTTGGATTTCATACCCAAGTTTTTCGCCTAATGCATTTGCTAAATCAATATCAAAACCGATAATGTCATCACTTTTTGCTGTATCAATATATTCAAATGGTGCATAGTCAGCTGAAGTACCCATTACAAGTACCTTTTTATCAGAAGATCCAGTATCACTATTTGAACTATTCTCATCAGTAGAAGTACCACATGCACCTAAAACAACTACTATAGACAACAGCATTAATGCTAATAATTTTTTCATTGTTTATTATCCCCCTATACTTTCTAATGCTTCTATTCTCTATTAATATTGCTTGTTTGTTGCAAATTATAAGATAATCTTTCATTTATATTCATGCAACAATATGAATTTTAACACATACTTATAATTATTCAATACAATTTATACAAATTCAATTAATGAAATACTATTCTGAAAAAACTTAATTTTTAAATAATACCTTTAAAACTTTTTGAAAATTCCGTTTCTATTAGACGAAAGCCTTGTCTTTATTGCTGTTAAATTTTGATAAGCAATTATTATCAAGAGGCTAATTACTTTCAATATGTTGTTTTTCTATCATAAACCTGTAAATTTCCCCTCAAAAAAAAAGCCCAGATTCCTGAGCTTTTTAGCAAATATACAGTGCTTATTTAACTTCTTCACAGTATTCTTCAAATGCATTTTGCAGCCTTTCTACTACTTGCATTGGATCATGCCCTTCGATTTCATGGCGCTCCACCATCTTAACAAGCTCTCCGTCTTTCATTAACGCAAAAGAAGGAGAGGAAGGTGGAAAGCCAGTAAAATAAGAACGAGCTTGTTCTGTTGCTTCTTTATCCTGTCCTGCAAATACAGTTACTAATTGATCTGGTCTTTTTTTATAATGTAACGAGTAGCCAGCAGCTGGTCTTGCAATTCCACCAGCACACCCACATACAGAATTCACCATCACTAGCGTCGTGCCTTTTTGGGATAATGCTTCATCTACTGCTTCTTTTGTCGTTAATTCTTGATACCCAGCATCTACTATTTCTTGGCGTGCTTGACGGACAACATCATTCATGAATAAGTTAAAGTCAATATTCATCGTTTCGCTCCCTTTTATGAAATATTTTTCTTCCTACATTATTATAAAAAATGTATTCATTTTCAATATATATGTTTGTATTAGCTGTATTCACAATTTTCGGAACTGAATTCTCCCATTTCTTAATAGATTGGCGTTGTTTCCTCAGATGTAGTTTCTAGTATTTCCTTAATTCTTTGTAAGAATCTTCCGCAAACAAGTCCATCTAATACTCGATGGTCTAGTGACATACATAAATTCACCATATCTGAGATAGCAATCATATTCTCTTTAATTACTGGTCTTTTCACAATTGATTCCACTTGAAGGATTGCAGCTTGTGGATGATTGATAATTCCCATTGACTGAATAGATCCAAATGAGCCTGTGTTATTGACAGTAAATGTGCCATCCTGCATTTCATCAATAGTTAGCTTTCCAGTTCTTGCTTTGTTGGCAAGTTCTGTAATCTCTCTTGCAATTCCTTTAATTGATTTTTCGTCAGCGTTTTTTATAACTGGAACAAATAACGCACCTTCTGTTGCTACAGCTATGGAGATGTTAATATCTTTTTTCTGAATGATTTTGTCTCCAGCCCAAGTAGAATTAATTTCTGGGAATTCTTTTAATGCACGGGCAACTGCCTTCACAAAAAAGGCAAAGAATGTTAAGTTATAGCCTTCTTCTTTCTTAAAGGAATCTTTTACTTTATTTCTATATTGGACAAGCTTTGTTACATCAACTTCTATCATTGTCCAAGCATGAGGAATTTCATGCTTACTTTTTACCATATTAATTGCAATTGCTTTCCTAACTCCAGTAATCGGCAACTCCTTGTCTCCCGCTTTTGTTTGAATACTACTATGTACAACCGTTTCTTTAAGGGGAGTTTTTGCAACATTTACAGGTGCTTTCTCTTCTTCTTTCACCTGTGGAACACCGTCGCTTATCGCTTTTTGAACATCTTTTCTTGTAATTCTTCCACCTGCGCCTGTTCCCTTTAATAGCGCTAAATCAATTCCAGCTTCCTGAGATAAACGTAATACAGCTGGTGAATATCTAGTTTTTTGACTCGTGTCAGCATGAATAGATACATCCACTTCTTTTTTTACTGTCTTTTCTTCCTGAGACTGTTCTACCTGTGATTTATCCCCTTCTACTTCAATGGTACATATTACTTCGCCTACATCAAGGGTTTGCCCTTCTTCAGCAATTAATTCTTTAATCTTTCCAGAAAAAGAAGAAGGAATTTCTGCATTTACTTTATCTGTCATAACTTCAGCAAGAGGATCATATTTATTGACGACATCCCCTACAGCTACAAGCCAATTGCTTATCGTACCTTCTGTTACACTTTCTCCTAATTTTGGCATGGTAATTTTCTCGATTGGCATCTGTTTTCACTCCTTCTTATGCGACTTAAAATTCTGCGAGCTTTCTCATTTCAGTTTCTACTTTTTCTGGCGTAACTAAGAAGAATTTTTCCATCGTTGGTGCATATGGCATCGCAGGAACATCTTCTCCCGCTAAACGCATAATTGGTGCATCTAAATCAAACAAACAGTTTTCGGCTATAATGGCTGCCACTTCACTAATCACACTGCCCTCTTTGTTATCTTCTGTTATTAATAGGACTTTTCCGGTTTTCGAAGCAGCTTCGATAATTGCCTCTTTATCTAGTGGATAAACGGTTCGTAAATCTAAAACATGGGCAGAAATCCCGTCCTCTGCCAATTTTTCAGCAGCCTGCAGAGCAAAATGGACACATAAGCCATAAGTAATAACGGTAATATCATCACCCTCCCGTTTGACATCTGCTTTACCGATTGGCAGCACATAATCTTCTTCTGGTACAAACCCTTTAATTAATCGATAAGCACGTTTGTGTTCAAAAAATAAAACAGGATCCGGATCTTGAATGGCCGCCTTTAATAAACCTTTGACATCATATGGAGTGGAAGGCATCACTATTTTCAATCCAGGAGTATTAGCAAACATCGCTTCAACTGATTGAGAGTGATAAAGTGCCCCATGAATCCCCCCTCCATAAGGTGCACGAATGACAATAGGACAAGTCCAGTCATTATTGGAGCGATATCTAACTTTTGCTGCTTCTGAGACAATTTGATTGACAGCAGGCATAATAAAATCAGCAAATTGCATTTCTGCAATAGGCTTTAAACCGTACATTGCTGCTCCAATTCCTACCCCTGCTATAGCTGATTCAGCTAAGGGAGCATCAATTACTCTTTCTGCGCCAAATTGTTCGTAAAGACCTGTGGTAGCTTTAAAAACTCCCCCTTTTACCCCTACATCTTCACCTAGGATAAATACTTTGTCATCTTTCTCCATTTCTTCTCGAATGGCTTGAGTTACTGCATCTATATAAGATATTACTGGCATCTACATTTCCCCCTTATTCGCCATACACAAATTTAAGCGTATCTTCTGGTTGTGCATATGGCGCCTTTTCAGCATAATCTGTTGCTTCATTTATTTCTTCTGCAATCTTTTTATTCAAGCTTTGATCCAATTCTTCCGTTAATATACCAGTCGAGATTAAATAAGCTCTGAAGGTAAGTAATGGATCCTTCCCTTTCGCTTCTGTCACTTCTTCTTTTGCACGATAGCTACTATCATCATCATCAGAAGAATGTGGAGTCAAACGGTAAGAGACGGTTTCAATAAGTGTTGGACCTTCTCCTCTTCTTGCTCGATCCACTGCCTCTTTTGTGACACGATATACTTCAATTGGATCATTTCCATCCACTGTATATCCTGGCATTCCATAGCCAATTGCTCGATCGGAAACATTTGCACAACCTAATTGCTTTTCGATTGGAACAGAAATGGCATATTTATTATTCTCACATAGAAAAATAACAGGTAGTTTATGCACACCAGCAAAGTTTGCTCCTTCGTGGAAGTCTCCCTGATTCGAAGAACCTTCTCCAAAGCTTACAAAGGTAACAAAATCTTTCTTTTCTATTTTACCTGCTAACGCCACACCTACTGCATGTGGTACTTGCGTAGTTACTGGAGAAGAACCTGTGACAATACGGTTTTTCTTTTGACCGAAGTGTCCTGGCATTTGTCTTCCTCCTGAGTTCGGGTCTTCTGCTTTTGCAAAGCCTGATAGCATAATATCCTTAGTAGTCATCCCAAAAGTTAGCACAACCCCTAAATCACGGTAATATGGCAGCATATAATCTTTTTCACGATCAAAAGCAAAAGCTGCTCCTACTTGTGCCGCTTCTTGACCTTGGCAGGAAATAACAAACGGAATTTTCCCTGCTCGATTTAATAACCACATTCTTTCATCAATTCTTCTAGCTAGGAGCATCTGCTCATACATAGCCAATACTTGGTCGTCTGTTAAACCAGCTTCTAAATGGCGATTATGGACCATCGTCATATTATTACCTCCTAATGGATTCATTTTTGTTCCCCCTACTTATCTTCTTCCCCTATTTTTGTAAACTTTTTATTTAGCCATGAATTGCTTTACCTTCCACTGCAAGTGCTGCCTCTCCAATAGCCTCTGATAATGTTGGATGTGGGTGAATCGTATTTCCGATTTCCCAAGCTGTTGCATCGAGTACTTTTGCAAGAGCTCCTTCTGCGATTAAGTCAGTAGCATGTGCCCCGATAATGTGTACTCCTAATAAATCCTCTGATTCTTTATCCGAAATTATTTTTACAAATCCATCTTGTTCTCCATAGATAAGCGCTTTTCCAATTGCTTTAAAGGAAAATTTGCCTTTTTTAATCGAATAGCCAAGTGCAATTGCCTCGTCTTCTGTATAACCTACACTAGCTATTTCTGGACTAGTATAGATGCATTTAGAAACTGTTTTATAGTCTAGTCGATGTGGCTTTTCCCCAGCAATATGTTCAACGGCAATTATTCCTTCATGTGATGCTACATGTGCTAGCTGTAATCCTCCAATACAATCCCCAATCGCGTAAATATGCGATTCCTTTGTTTGATAGTATTCATTCGTTTGAATTTGATTATTAACAACCGCTATTTCTGTATTTTCAAGTCCGATTCCTTCGACATTTCCAATTCTTCCTACAGATACAAGAAGCTTCTCTCCTTCGAATGTTTTGTTTTCGCCATTTTTTTCTGCTTGAATGGTTACCTTCGTCGAGTCTTTTTGCAAGGTTTCTGCCAGTACCTTGGCACCTGTAACAATGTTAATGCCTTTTTTCTTTAAAATTCTTTGTAATTCTTTACTAATTTCCTTATCTTCTGTAGGCACTAATCGTTCACTATATTCTAAAATAGTAACTTCTACATCAAAATCTGAAAGCATGGAAGCCCATTCAACTCCTATTACTCCACCGCCAACAATAATAATTGATTTAGGGAGCTCCTCCATTTGCAACGCTTCCTCCGAGCTAATTACAGTCGATCCATCAATCTCTAATCCTGGTAAGCTTTTCGGTCTTGAACCAGTCGCAAGGATTACATGTTTGGGAAGCAGCATTTCATTTTCTTCTCCATTATTCATTTCAACGGAAATGGTTCCTGGCATAGGAGAGAAGATGGATGGTCCTAATATCCTTCCGTTCCCTTCATAAACATCGATTTTCCCTTTTTTCATCAAAAATTGAACACCGCTATGAAGCTGATTTATGATAGTAGTTTTTCTTTCTTGTACACGACTAAAATCTAATCGTATATCTGATGTAAAAATCCCAAATTCATCACTTTTTTTCGTTGTCGCATAAACTTCCGCACTTCTTAATAGTGCCTTACTTGGAATGCAACCATTATGTAAACAAGTACCACCTAATTTTCCTTTTTCTACGACTGCTGTATTTAAACCTAATTGGGAGGCTCGAATCGCTGCTACATAGCCTCCAGTTCCACCACCTAGAATGACAAGATCATACTCTTTTGCCATTTTTCCACACTCCTTTACTTAAATACTCTTTTGCTAATTCTTCCTTACGTAATACTCGTAATACACCCTGTGCCAATGATTGTCGTTCATTTTCGCCTGGATATACCATTATATCTGCAATCCAACTAACACGTTCCATAATTAATTTTACAAATAAATTACTATATGCAAGTTCACCGGTTAAGATAATTGCGTCTACTTTTCCTAATAGCACCGTACTTATACTCCCGATTTCCTTAGCGATTTGATATGCTAGAGCTTCAAAAATCGGATAATTCGGATTATCAGCCTTTTTTAGCTCTTCTTCTAAATCTAAAACCCCTCTACTCGGTTTATCGATATAAGCCATTACCCCTGAATGGTATAGTAATTCATGCTTCATTTCTTCGTAGCTGAATTCTCCAGAATAACATAAATCGACTAAATCACCATGAGGAAGGGTTCCAGAACGTTCGATACTAAACGGCCCTTCCCCATTTAATCCATTGTTAACATCAATTACTCTTCCATTCGAATGGGCACCGATTGTAATGCCGCCACCAAGATGAGCAATGATTAACTGAACCTCCTCATACTTTTTACCAAGTTCCATCGCTGCTCGTCTCCCAGATGCTTTATGATTAAGGGCATGGAAGACACTCTTCCTTGTAATTTTCGGATAACCAGAAATCTTGGCAATGCTGTCCATTTCATCTACAACGACCGGATCAACTATATAGGAGGGAATATCGAAATGCTCTGCAATTTCATATGCAATAAGCGCTCCCAAGTTAGAAGGATGTTCCCCTCTTGTTTGTCCAAGTAAATCATCGCGCATAGCAGTATTAACAATATAGGTTCCACCATCAATTGGCTTAAGCAACCCGCCCCTTCCACAAACAGCAGCTAATTTGGAAAGATTGATTCCTTTTTCCATTAGATAAGAAAGAATTTCATTTGAACGGTATATATATTGTGAAACAATGGAAGGGAACCCCTGTATTTTTTCAGCTTCATGATGTATATCGGCTACTATTATCGGAACCTCATTTTCATAGAGGGCAATTTCTGTTACAAATGACCTTGGGTTTATTACCAATATGCGAAATTTACTCATTTTAAAAACCCCTTGTCAAAAAATTAATTCAAGTCATATTTATCCAATTTATAATATAAATTACGGACAGATAAACCTAATGTTTTAGCCGTTAACGTCTTATTTCCATCTAGCTTGCTTAAGGTTTTCTCAATGATAACTTTCTCATATTTTTCAACTAGCACAGAAAGTGTTTGATTATCCTCATCCGTATCAAAGTACAAATCCATTGGCTGTTCTTTCTTTGTCTTTATGGAAATTGGAACGAGATGCTCTGCTGTAAGAACGGTAGATTCTTCTTGGGCTCTTATTACAGCAAGTTGTAAAATTGCCTTTAATTCTAGTATATTGGTTGAGTATGAATAAGCTTCTAATACTTTTCGAGCTTCTAAATCAATTTCACCTATCCATCTACCACTTTCTTTGTTTAACTCTAAGAGAAAATGTTTAGCTAATGGATAAATATCCTCCTTACGCTCACTTAATGGCGGTAAGTAAATATTCGATTTCATTAGCTCATCATATAGTTCTTCTATAAACATTCCAGCAATTAGTGCTTTCTCTAGCTTGATAGGTGATGAAACAATAAGACGAAGGGAGTATTCTTGCTCTACCTTCCCAAAGTCCTTAATTATTTCTAGTAGCAAGGATTGTTCATCCATCGATAAGGAGGTGACATTTTCTAAGTAGACCGTTCCTTTATAATTACCAAAACGCTTACTTAAAAGCTTTATTAGTTGTTGTCTGTCTCTTTTTGGATTTATACGCTTGAACAATCCAAACTTATTTTCACTGCCATTATGAATAGCGTTAGCAAGCATAAACTTTCCAGTACCTTCTTCTCCTCTAACAAAAATGACACGTTTACTAGCAGCTGCTAGCTTTGCTTGCTCAATCGCAAATTTCATAAATGGGGAATGATAAATAAAATCAATAAATTGATAGCTATGCTCTAACCCACGTATTATCGATTTTGTTTGCTCTAGCTCATTTTTCAAATAGACTGTTTCGGTTTCATTATGAATAATTTGCAAACAACCTTTTAATATTCCATTCACTATAATCGGTGTACTTTTTATATGAAGAGAGGATGCGTCTGTATTGATTGTTATCTCCGCATCTCGTCTTGTTTGAAAGACTTCTTCTCTATTTTTGATCATTAATTCGCAACCATTTTGCTGCTTCAGTATGGAAAGCAGTTCTTTATATGATGAATTTTGCATAATAACATGACCAAGTTCATCGACTACAACATATGCCTCTGCACTTTTTTGCAAAACCAATGTCAGCAACATCCGTATATTGTCATCGTCCGCCCATTCTCTTTTTTGACCAGCTTCCTGTAATACTGCTAATGCGCCAATCACTTGATTTTCCTTGTTTTTTAAGGGATAACGAGAAATTAAAAGATAATCCTTTTCAGATATCGCAAACATTTTCTGTTCTTCTTTTCTTTTAGTATGCAATACTCTCATCATTCCACTAGTAGGAATACTCGATAATATATGCTGATCTATTTGTAGATGATATTGTTTTTGCATCATTCTTTCCGCACTTTTGTTGAAATAACAGATGACTCCATGATTATCCACTAGGATAATCCCTTCCTTCATTTCGTCAAAAAGGGTATAAGAGGTTGACTGTATAGTTCGATCGATCATTAGCACACTTCCTATCTGTTCATCCGTGCAATTTATTTCATATCTATACTATACCCATCTCTCGATTAATATGCAATTTTTTTCCCGTTTTTTCATATTTCTGAAAAAACCCATTATCTAATACTCTATCTCTGATCCTTTTGGTTGAAGGTTTTAATAGGGAATGGATCGTAGTTTTCTCTCAGTTACTTACAATCTCATAAGGGGGAGTATTAGCGGCTTGTAATATTAATAAAGTGAAACTTCCATCAGTGGGGTTTTCTTTCTCTCTTACTGATGGTTAGTTGAACCATTTGGACCTTTACGGACAGTTACTCCTCCCCCTATCTTCCTCGAATTCTCATAAGCAAGTGGTGTGAGTCTTACTGAAGTTTAAGCGTGGGATCAATCAAAAAGGTTCTCCTCCATCTCTATATACTAATAGAAGATAGTGGAAAACCATCACTCTTAAGACTGCTGTGTTAATACTTCTCTCGCTAGAATTGGCTCATCTGTAATAATTGCAGAAATACCTTGATTCATCAGCGCTTTCATCGTTTTAAGATTATTCACTGTATATGCTCTTACTTTTATATTTTTTTCTTCTGAAGATTTAATGATCTCTTGATCGATCCGTTTGTAATTAGGATGAAACCCTTTGGCACATATAGCATTGGCATAAATCCAAGGCTGATATATCCCGTCTGATAACAATGGAGCTGTTTCAATTTCAGGTGCGATGCGATAACTAAGAACGAGGCTATAATGATTAAAGGAGGAAAATATAATCCGGTTTTCGAATCCATATTTTCTGATGAGTTCAATCGTTTTTTCTTCCATCCCTTTATACGGGATTTTATTATTTTTCATTTCAATATTACAAGTTATTGTATTGTCCTGCATCCAATCAAATAACTCAATTAACGTGGGAATAGTTTCTTTTCCAATATGCTTGAATCGATGTCCTGCATTTAATGATCTTATATCTTTATAACTTAATTCTTGCACATACCCTGATCCATTTGTCGTACGATCTACTTTTTCGTCATGGATAATGACAACTTCCCCATCTTTTGTCATTTGAATATCAATTTCGATTCCATCAGCCTTTGCTTTTTCTGCTTCTTCAAAAGCTTTCATGGTATTCTCTGGATATTGAGCGGAAAAACCTCTGTGTGCAAATATTTTCGTCACGTAAAATCACTTCCTTACGTAGAACTCATTAGCTATTGAAAATTTTAATAAATGATGAAAAAAACAGGCCCTAACATAAGTCAGAGCCTGTATCCGTTTTTGTTAAATTAGTTTTTTACTACGTTAGCTGCTTGAGGTCCGCGTTGACCTTCTTCTATGTCAAATGAAACTTCTTGACCTTCATCTAATGTTTTGAAACCGTCTGTTTGAATAGCGCTGAAATGTACGAATACATCTTGTCCTTCAGCAGTTTCGATGAAACCAAATCCTTTTTCTGCGTTAAACCATTTTACTTTACCTGTAGCCATTTCTTGTTTCCTCCTATGTGCTTTATGCACAAATGTATTACTATCCTTGCTCGTAGTAAAAAATAAAGAAATATGTATTTCTCAACTATTTTCTAAAGAACAAAAATAAGTCTCCTTAATAGTAACAGGTTAATCTTCAGAAAGCAAATCTTTGAGTGAAAATTTTTCAATTTTTTAAAATAAATTCCTTATTATGGATTTTAATTCACAATGGCAAGCTTGCACAATTGGTCTTGAATATATTTACACCCCTATTATTTCCATTTAATAACCCTATATTGTAATTATAGCATACCAAACGTAAGAACGTTTTGGTATGCTTTGTAACCACCCTAACCCTCTCAAGAAGCCTTATGCTCTAATCTTAATTTATCTGCCACAATCGCGATAAATTCTGAGTTTGTTGGTTTTGCTTTAGACATGCTGACAGTGTAGCCGAATAAGGATGAGATGGAGTCGATGTTGCCTCTGCTCCATGCTACTTCAATAGCATGACGAATCGCACGTTCTACACGGCTCGCTGTTGTATTGAATTTTTTAGCGATGTCGGGATACAGGACTTTTGTAATCGATCCTAATAATTCAATATCGTTATAAACCATAGAAATCGCTTCACGTAAATAAAGGTATCCTTTAATATGGGCAGGTACACCAATCTCGTGGATAATACTCGTGATGCTTGCATCCAAATTCTTTGCTTTTGGTTCCTGTTGCGATTTGAAAGAAGAAGATTTCCGAACGAATCCAGCTGTTTTACCGCTTACTTGACGAATATGGCCTGCTAAATACTCCATATCAAACGGTTTTAAAATAAAGTAAGAAGCACCTAGCTCAACCGCCTTTTTCGTAACATCCTCCTGCCCGAAAGCAGTTAACATAATGACATTAGGCATTTTTTTATTCATTTGGCGCATTCTTTCTAGCACAGCTAAGCCATCTAGATGAGGCATAATAATATCGAGCACCATCACATCTGGTTCTAGTTGTTCGATTAACTCCAGACACTCTTGCCCATTATGAGCAACACCGATTACTTCCATATCCTCCTGAGCATCTATATACTCTTCCAATAAACCTACTAGTTCTCGATTATCATCAATAATACAAACTTTTATTTTCTTCAATAGTTGTTTCCTCCCTCAATCCAAATGTCTCTAGTTATCTATATTTTTATTCTAAAGGACATTTTCGACAAAGCAACAAAAAATCCTTTGATTTTATAAAAAAAACTTAATAAATAAGAAAAACCCTATTGTTTCTCTCATTTTCTCATGTTTTCGACTGATTTCGATACAATTCATACTTTTGTCGAAAAATCTTTACATTTATATTATCCCCCACCTATCCACTAAGAAAAAGAACACATTCAAATTTCCTTTCCTTTACCCAAACACTTCTTTTTTTGGAAGAAAAAATTATGACTTTTTTATGAATATTTTCTTGTTGGTATGTTACTTTATACGGTATTATTAAAGTTGGACAAAAGAAGCATCTATTTTTTTGATTTCAACTTATCTATCCCGTTAGATAAAACCCAGCACAAAGTTTTTTTACTAAATGAAAAAACTTTGCGCCTTTATAATTTGCTCAAAGCTAGAAAGGATTTTTTTATGGAGAATGTCACAAATGAAGTAAAACCTACTTTTAAAATACTATGGAAGCTTACAAGACCGCATACGTTAACTGCTTCCTTTGTACCTGTTTCCATTGGTACGGTTTTATCTTTCCCTTATGCCTCAACAAAATGGGGTTTATTTTTTGCCATGATGTTTGCTTGCTTGATTATTCAAATAGCGACCAATTTATTTAATGAGTACTATGATTATATAAGAGGTATTGATACTGCTGATTCAGTAGGAATCGGTGGAGCGATTGTTCACCATGGAATGAAACCAAAATTAGTTTTAAATATGGCAATTAGCCTATATATTATTGCATTACTTTTAGGTATTTACATTTGTTCGAATACTAGTTGGTGGATTGCTTTAGTTGGCTTATTTGGCATGGCTATTGGGTATTTATATACAGGAGGACCGCTCCCAATAGCTTATACACCATTTGGCGAGGTATTTTCGGGTATTTGTATGGGCTGTATCTTTATCCTAATCTCATTCTATATTCAAGCCGGTGAAATTAATCAAGAAAGTATTATGATCTCTGTACCAATCGCAATACTTATTGGTGCAATTAATTTATCAAATAATATTAGAGATATTGAAGAAGACACTTTAGGCGGAAGAAAAACAATTGCTATCCTAATCGGTTTTAAAAAGGCAGTTAATCTGCTTGCGGCATTATTTATTTTATCCTATCTATGGGTTGTTATCTTCGTTGCTGTCGGCATTTTTAGTCCATGGCTATTAATTGTATTACTTAGCTTCAAGAAGCCACTGGAAGCAATTAAAGGCTTTAGAGGAGATCGAAGCCAAACACCGATTGCTATGAAAAATACCGGATTGACGAATACAATGTTTGGATTATTTATTACAGTTGGATATTTATTAGATTTCATCATGCAAAATATGTAAAATCAAAAGTATCATGAAAAGGATTATCAACAATCTTTTCATGATACTTTTTGTTTTGCTGTTGGTGTTTTTTAGCTTATAGTGTACAGCCTTTCCTGGAAAGTGAAGTGTATTAACGGCTGCTCTCTAGCAACAAACTTTACGAAAACAGCTATTCTATGACGCTTTTTGACCTTTTTCGTATATATCAATTCCTGCCTCATTTAACATCCATTCGATATGAACTCCATAACCACTCGTCGGATCATTTACAAAAACATGGGTAACTGCTCCAATTACCTTACCATCTTGAATAATTGGACTACCGCTCATTCCTTGTACAATCCCACCTGTTTTACTTAATAACTCTTTATCCGTTACTTTAATAACTAATCCTTTTGTAGCAGGATATTTTTGTGGTACAGAGCTTACTACCTCTATATCAAATAGCTTCACTTGATCATTATCTACGACCGTTAGTATTTGTGCGGGTCCTTCTTTTACTTGGTCAGACAATGTAATCGGCATCGGCTTATCCATTATTCCATTTTTTATTTCTTTATTTAGTTCCCCAAATATACCAAAAGGACTGTTTGTCTTAATGTCCCCGATCACTTCTTTATCCTCTGAAAATCTTGCTAACTTTTCACCAGGATTTCCATTGCTACCTTTTTCAATGCTTGTAACAGTAGAACGTAGTACTTCGCCATCGTCCACAATAATTGGTTTTTTTGTATCCATATCTGATATTACATGACCTAAAGCTCCGTATTTCATGGAATCTGGGTGATAAAAAGTCATGGTCCCTATCCCTGCTGCTGAATCTCTTATATATAGCCCTAATTTAAATGCGTTGTCCCCTTTTTCTTTAAGCGGCATTAACTTTGTTTTAAACTCTTCTTTCTCTCTTTTAATCGTTATATCTAATGGTTTATTTTCTTCGCCAGCTTTTTGAACAAATGGTGCAACATCTGCCATTTTTTCGATTTTCTGTCCATTTATTTCAACAATCATATCGCCAACTTTGATCCCAGCTTTTTCACCAGGTGATTGTTTAGCTTCTTCTGTATTAACCTGGTGATGCCCAACCACCAGTACGCCAACTGTATTTAATTTTACTCCGATGGACTGACCACCAGGAATTACTTTAAAGTCTTTTAAAACATTCACATCCACTTTTTTTATCGGAAAACCAGCAAGCTCAAGCATCATCTCTTCTTTCCCACTAACTTTTCCTTGCAAAGAAAGTTTCCCTTTTTCCTGGCTTAATGCAACAACCGAATCTTCGTCTGCTACATTTGCTGTCACAGGAATCGCCTCACTATTATTGATTTCCATCGATTGCCCTTCAAACAATGTAATGCTTTTTGGGATATGAATATATTCTTGAAATGATTGATTACATACTAAAGATATTAATGAAACAAGGAGAATCCCACCAATTATTTTTCTTAGGATATCACTTTTCAATTCTCTTCACTCTCCTCGCTTCTTTTCACCACGACTTCTCCGGCTACATTTATAACTTTACCTGTAACAGTCTCATTTATAACTGTTAAAAATTTTAAATACCTACCCATATTGGATAACTTTGTCATATTTTCTAAATAGGAGCATTAAGACAACTTCTTAAAAAAGAATAAAATAAACCTCTGCACATACACAGAGGTTTTACGTGTCTATATTTTATTCTTGGCTTTTTGCGCTAATTTTAACAGTTCTTTTGCATGTTTTTTTGTTAATTCGGTAATTTCTGCACCTGAAATCATTCGCCCTATCTCTTTTATCTTTTCTTGCTGAACCAATGGGGTAACAGATGTAGAGGTTCTACCGTCCTCAATTTTTTTCGCAATAAATAAATGAGTGTCTGCCATTGCAGCTACTTGAGGCAAATGGGAAATGCATAATACTTGCGAATCAACTGAAACATGATGAATTTTTTCGGCAATTGCCTGAGCTACTCTTCCGCTTACACCAGTATCTACTTCATCAAATATGATAGAAGTAACGCCTTGATGCTTGGAGAAAATACTCTTTAGTGCAAGCATCATTCTAGATAACTCTCCACCAGAAACAATTTTCGATAATGGTTTTAGCGGTTCTCCTGGATTAGTGGAAATATAGAATTCTACTTCGTCTATGCCTTTTTTCGTGACATTATTTTCGTTAGCATGTATTCTTACTTCAAAAATTGTTTTTTCCATGTATAGCTCTTTTAATTCTTGATGAATACTATCTGTTAGACGATCTGCCGCTTTTCTTCTTAAAATATTTAGTTCCTTTGCTTCGACTAATAGATCTTTTTTTAGAGAAGCTAACTCGTTCTCTAATAAATCAATATGCGTTTCTTTATTTTGTAATGTTTCTAGTTCTTCTTCAATTTTAGCAGCATACTCTAAAATCTCAGATACCGTTTTGCCGTATTTTCGCTTTAATGTATTAATTTCATTTAGCCTTGTTTCAATTTCATTTAATCTTTCCGGGTCATATTCTAAATAATCTAATGCACTCCGCATCTGTCTTGCAATATCTTCTAAAATATAATAACTATTGGAAACAGATTCAGCCATATCTTTATATTCTGTATCTAGACTAGCAGCTTCCTCCATATTCCCCATTACTTCACCAAGCCAATCCAACCCCTTTTGCTCTCCTCTAAGAGCTGTATAGCCTGTTTGAATGCTATCGTATATTTTTTCAAAATTACTCAGCTTCTTTTTTTCTTCCAATAGTTCTTCATCTTCATTTAATTTTAAATGAGCACTTTCAATTTCATTAAACTGAAATTGCAATAAATCGAGTCTTTGTGCCATTTGCTGCTCATTTTCTGTTAAATTCATTAATTTCTTATGCGTTTGTGTATAAGAGCGATAAATCTCTTCATACTCTTCCAAAACAGGAGCCAATTCTCCCATTGCAAAAGTATCCAACAATTGTAAATGTTTCGTTTCATCCATTAATTCTTGATGTTCATGCTGTCCATGTATATCAATCAGAGTGGAACCTATCTCTCTTAAAACAGAAATCGTAATTAGTTTTCCATTTATTCGACAAACACTTTTACCAGACAGAGCAATATCTCTTCTTAACACAATTGTGCCTTCATCTATATCTATTCCAAATTCATTCATTTTTCGAAAACATGGATGACCATCTTCTATATAAAATAATCCTTCAATTTCTGCCTTTTCTTCCCCATGACGAACAAATTCGGCAGAACCACGGCCACCTACTAACAAATTAATAGCATCAATAATAATGGACTTGCCCGCACCTGTTTCACCAGTTAGTACAGTAAGTCCCTTTTTAAAGGAAATGGATAGACTATCTATGATTGCAAAATTTTTAATCGATAATTCACTTAGCAATTAATGTCCCCCCAAATTAAAGCATATCAAGAAAACGATCACTAATTCTCTTGCCATCTTCAGCAGAGCGACAAATGATTAGACATGTATCATCTCCACAAATTGTACCTAGTATTTCATCCCAATCTAGATTATCAATTAATGCACCAATCGCCTGCGCATTTCCAGGCAAAGATTTTAGGACTAACAAATTTTCTGCAGAATCGATTTTTACAAAGGAGTCCATCAGCATTCTTTTTAATTTTTGCAATGGATTAAATCGTTGATCAGCAGGAAGGCTATATTTATATCTACCATCTTGAAGTGGCACTTTAACTAAATGTAATTCTTTAATATCTCTTGAAACAGTAGCTTGTGTTACATTATAACCGGCACTTTTCAATTCATCTACTAATTCATCTTGCGTTTCTATATCATTATTTGTAATAATTTCTCTTATTTTTATATGCCTTTGACCCTTATTCATATTTTCCATCCTTTATAGTGGTTATCATTTTATTATGTATAATGTTTATTGCTCTTTATATAAAAGTATTTGTTTCCTTTTATTCGTTCATTCGATTTTTTTAGACATTTTCCTTCTATTTTATTTTACCGTGTTTGTTCGCCTTTTTACAAGAACAAAGAATAAAACAAAATTACTTTTGTATCTTCTATTGTACAGCAAAAAGGGTTAGCCAACATAAGAGATCCATCTACTAGCATTATTGTACTAGTTCTCTTCATGTAGCCAAACCCTTCTACAATTTGCTTATTTATCGGTTTCTTTAGTTGCTTTTAATTCAGCGTGTGCCGCCTCAACAGTTTCTTTTATTTGATAAAAATGCTCAGATTTCCCCTCGCGTTCATCCCAATATAGATGGAGCAAAAATTCGATGTTTCCATCGCCGCCTGTGATTGGAGAAAAGGACAGATTCTTAACGATATATCCTTCCTTTATAGAAAAATCGATAATCTTTTCTAAAACGGATTCATGGACTTTTCGATCTCTGACAATCCCTTTTTTCCCAACTTGTTCTCTTCCTGCTTCAAATTGCGGTTTCACTAAAGCAATGACATCACTGCCAGAAACTAATAATGTTTTTAGCACCGGCAAAATTAGCTTTAAGGAAATGAATGAAACATCAATAGAAGCGATATTAGGCATTTCTCCTACTAGGTCAGCAGGAGTTACGTAACGGAAATTCGTTCTTTCCATAACAATTACACGCTCATCCTGTCTTAGCTTCCACGCTAATTGGTTATAACCTACATCTAAGGCATATGACTGCTTTGCTCCGTTTTGCAAAGCACAGTCAGTAAATCCTCCGGTAGAAGAGCCGATATCGAGCAATACTTTATCTTTCATGTCGACATCGAATACTTTGAGCGCCTTTTCTAGCTTTAAGCCGCCTCTTGAAACATACTGCAGCGTTTTTCCCTTTACAGTCAGCTTAGAATCGGCGCTTATTTTTTCACCTGGTTTATCCAGTCTACTCTCCTCACAGTAAACAATCCCTGCCATCACTGCACGTTTTGCCTTTTCCCTTGTTTCAAATAAACCTTGTTCAACTAATAATACATCTATTCTTTCTTTCTTCATGAATGCTCTAAGCCCTCTTTTGTTTTTTTCTTGCAATCGCTAAAAGTCTATTTACAACTTCTTCTTTTGTTAAATTTATTTCCTCTAATAAAGAATTGACATCACCATGTTCAATAAATTCATCGGGAATTCCCATGCGATCGATTACATTTGCGCCAAAGCCATGATCATGTGCGTATTCTAAACAATAGCTTCCAAATCCTCCTTGCAAAATTGCTTCTTCTAATGTTAAGATTGGAATTTGTTTTTTCAGTAAATCCGTTAGCATTGCTTCATCTATTGGTTTAATAAATCGTGCATTAACGACTTTCACATGTATGCCTTGTGCTTCCAGCTGATTCGCTGCCTCCATTGCCATCTCAATAGTTGTGCCAAAGGTAAGGATTGCTGCATCAGATCCCTCTTTTAACACTTCCCATGTACCGATTGGAATCGTTTTTAAGGCAGAATCTAGCTCTACCCCAATTCCATTTCCGCGAGGGAACCGCATTGCAATTGGTCCATCATCGTATTTAATTGCCGTATTTACCATATGCTGTCCTTCATTTTCGTCCTTCGGCATCATTAAAACTAAGTTTGGCATATGACGTAAAAATGCAATATCATAAATTCCTTGATGCGTTTCTCCATCTGCTCCTACTAAGCCTGCACGATCAATTCCGATAAACACATTTAAATTTTGGCGGCATACATCATGAAGCATTTGATCATAAGCGCGTTGTAAAAATGTCGAATAAATTGCTAAAAATGGCTTCATCTTTTGCGTTGCAAGTCCAGCTGCTAATGTAACAGCATGCTGTTCTGCTATCCCAACATCTAACATTCGATTTGGGAATTCTTTTGCAAATGATTCTAATTTGGAACCGACTGGCATTGCAGGCGTAACAGCAACGATACGTTCGTCTGTTCGTGCCAATTTCAAAACAGTATCACTTACAAGTTTACTCCAGGCAGGTGCTGTAATAGTCGGCTTTACAAAATCTCCTGTTTCAATCTTATATGGACCTGTTCCGTGCCATGTCCCAATTTTGTCTTTTTCAGCAGGAGAAAATCCTTTTCCTTTTTTCGTAATTACATGTAATAAAACTGGTCCTGAAGTTTTCTTTGCATAATTTAATTGTTCAAATAAGTCATCGTAATCATGTCCATCAACAGGACCTAAATAAGTAAAGCCTAGCTCTTCAAAAAAAACACCAGACACCAATAAATACTTTAAACTATCTTTAATTCTTTCAGCAGTGGCAGCCATCTTACCACCAACTGCAGGAATTTTCTTTAAAAGCATTTCTAATTCATCTTTAACCCATTGATATTTCCCAGCAGTTCTTAATCTTCCTAATACTTGATGAAGTGCTCCTACATTTGGAGCAATCGACATTTCGTTATCATTAAGAATAACAATCATATTTTTCTTTTCATCGCCGATATGATTAAGTGCTTCAAGGGCCATTCCACCTGTTAAAGCACCATCCCCAATAATAGGAATGATATAAGAATCTTCCTTTTTCAAATCCCGAGCTACTGCCATTCCCATTGCTGCTGATAAAGAAGTAGAGCTATGACCTGTTTCCCATACATCATGCTCACTTTCATTCATTTTTGGAAAACCGCTCATACCTTTGTATTGTCTAAGGGTGTCAAAATCTTTTGCACGACCAGTTAAAATTTTGTGTACATAGGATTGATGCCCTACATCCCATAGCATTTTATCCTTTGGACTATCAAAACATTTATGAAGTGCAATTGTTAATTCCACTACTCCTAAATTTGGACCAATATGGCCACCAGTTAGAGAAAGTTTATTAATTAAAAAGTGACGGATATCTTCGCTAAGGCTCTGAAGCTCCTCATTGGATAATCCTTTTAAAAATGCTGGATTTTCAATTGACATTAAATCCATTAGGTAACAACTCACTTTCGTTCAGTTATAACCAATAGCCGATATTTCCTATATGACTAAATTGGTATATCTTCCTTCCATTTAACCATTTTTCATTTCTTTTTCGCCAAAAATTGTATTTTATATTAGAATACCTTATTCTATAAAAAAAAACTAATTTATTCTTATTATTAAATATGTATTATACCATTCATTCACACATAATAGTAGTAATTCTACATAGTTAGAACGAATGAAAATTAAGCGCTTTAAAGAAGGATGCCTCAAAGTGGAACACTCCTCCTACACAAATATAGAGGTTTCACTTCTATAAAATGCATAAGTGTTGTCAAATATGCTTGAGGCACCCTGTTATCTGATTCCCTATTCTTATTTATTTCCCCAATGATAGTTACTATAATAGTAGTAACTATCTTCCTAAAAAAAACTTTTAAACGTTTTAAGGAAGATAAAATTAATTATTTCTATATGCAATTAAATCTGTAATCTCTTCTAAGATTGCGCTATTTATATGTAAGCTTGCAAGATGATCTTTTGCTTGTCTGATATGCAGATCTAGTTCACTTTTCGCTCCATCCATGGTGAGTATTTTTGGATAGGTACTTTTGTGATTATCCATATCACTACCTATTGGCTTTCCAATAAGCGCTTCATCGCCCTCTAAATCTAAGATATCGTCTCTAATTTGGAAAGCTAATCCTAAATGATAAGCAAATTGTTTCAGCAGCTTCATTTCAGTGTTAGCAGCGCCTGCTAATTTTGCACCGATTATAACGCTAACCTCAAGTAGCTTTCCTGTTTTGTGTAGGTGAATTTGCTCAAGCTCTTGTTGATTTAAGGCTTTATTTTCCCCTTCAATATCAGCAACTTGTCCACCCACCATTCCTTCTGCACCAGCTGCTTCGGCTAAAAGGCCAATTGCTGTGAGTATGGTGTCAGCAGGAATATTACACTGCTTCATATTTGTCATTATTTGAAAGCTGTATGTAAGTAGGGCATCTCCTGCTAAAATTGCTGTTGCCTCTCCGTATACTTTATGGTTTGTTGGTAGTCCTCTTCGTAAATCGTCATCGTCCATACTTGGCAAATCATCGTGAATTAAGGAGTAGGTATGTATCATTTCAATTGCTGTTGCCGGTAATAACCCGATAAGTGGATCTTTTCCATACGCCTGTATTGTTGCAAACAAAAGTAGCGGTCGAATTCTTTTTCCACCTGCATTTAGCGAATAGAGCATCGAATCTTTTAAGTTTGTTGGCGCCACAAGCTTTTCTACATTTTTCTTTAATTCCTTTTCCAATATATCCTTATAGTTGTTTGTAAATGCTGAAAAAGAGGTTTTATTCAAGCTTTATTCCTCCTCAGCAATCGAAAAAGGTTGTTTTTTTCCATTCTCTAAAACGACTTCAGCTAATTGTTCTTCCACATTTTTTAATTTCTCATGACAATATTTAGAAAGCTCCATTCCTTTTTTATACGTATTGATCGCTTCTTCTAACGGAACGTCTCCCTCTTCTAGTTTTTCAACGATTCTTTCTAATTCTTCCATCGCTTCTTCAAAAGATGGATTTTTTTCTGAATTGGTTGCCAAAATCTATCTCTCCTTTACCGCAATAATTTCTGCTTCTACCATTCCATCAGCCAGGTTTAACTCAATCTGGTCCTTAGGCTTAACTTGTTTTATGCTTGCTATTAATTTCCCGTGATTATCATATGCTACATTATAGCCTCTTTCCATTATTTTCAACGGACTTAATGCATCCATCTTACCTATTTTTGAAAGAAAAGCTTGTCTTTTTGTTTGCATAATAAGCTCCGTATTACGGATTAGATTTTTTTGTAAGCTAGCTAAATCTTGATTGGCCTTCTTTATATATTGATTAGGGTGATTTCTATCAAGCTGCTTTTGTATTAATTGCTGTTGCTTATGCTTCTGTTCAAAAACTCTTTGCACATTACGCATTAATAATTCTGACTGTTTGTCTAATTGCTCCATTTTTTGATCATACAATACCTTTGGATAACGAAATGCGTAGGAACGCTGAATTCTATTTAGGCGAAGCTTCTGTAATCCAACCTTTTCTTTTATACCTCTAATTAACCGACTTTGCCTTGTCAAAATACGCTCTACAAGTTCATCTATATGGGGTACAGCAAGCTCAGCTGCTCCAGTTGGAGTCGGAGCACGCATATCAGCAACAAAATCAGCAATGGTAAAATCTGTTTCATGACCAACAGCGGAGATTACTGGAATATTCGAAGTATAAATGGCTCTGGCAACGATTTCTTCATTAAAAGCCCATAATTCCTCAATGGAACCGCCACCTCTACCTACTATGAGGACATCAATCATTGGAGAATCCTGCTCATTTGCTTGTTGAATAGCCTTTACAATAGAAGGAGCCGCTGTTTCTCCTTGAACTAGTGCTGGATAAATCATTATTTTTGCAATTGGATATCGTCTTCTAATCGTCGTAATAATATCTCTTATTGCAGCACCAGTAGGAGAGGTAATCACACCAATTGCTCTTGGATATTTAGGAATGGCTTTCTTATACTCTGGACGAAACATGCCTTCTTGTTCCAATTTTGCTCTCAGCTGTTCATAAGCCAAATAAAGCTGACCTATTCCGTCTGGCTGCATATCAGAAACATACATTTGATATTGCCCACTTGATTCATAAACAGTGATACTTGCTTTAATAAGTACTTTCATCCCATTTTCAGGCATAAATTTCATTTGCTGATTATTTCGAGCAAACATAACTGCTAAAATCCTAGCCTTTTCATCTTTTAAGGTAAAGTACATATGACCACTTGTATGCTGCTTAAAATTCGAAATTTCTCCTTTTACCATGACCTCATGCAAATGAGGATCCGCATCAAATTTTCTTTTTATGTATTTCGTCAAAGCATGTACCGTTAAATAACGTGATTCCATTTATAAAAAACTCCTTTTACAGGATGGAAAAAGGGTGTAGTATCCATACACCACATCCCTTTTCATTCATGTTTATAGGTTATAGAAGGAAACAATTTTAGGATGATATCAAATCTCATTTACTTCTTGATGCAAACAAAATTTGATTTGTCACATATTCGTACTGTTAATCAAACCATCGTTTCTCTTAATACTATTGATTATCTTTAATCTTAGATAATACACCGTTGACAAATCTACCAGATTGATCATCACCATAAAGTTTAGCAATTTCTACAGCTTCATCAATCGCTACATTTACAGGTACATCATCTGCTTGACCATACATAATTTCATACGCAGCAAGACGAAGAACGTTACGGTCTACATTTGCGATTCTTTCTAGAGACCAATTTTCTAAGTATTGCTTTATTGTTTCATCAATAGAAACTTGATGGCTTAATACACCATCCACTAATTTAGTAAGGTATAAATCGGATTTTTCTCCTTCTAAAACATGTTCTATTGCTGTTTCCTTATCTATATCACTAATATCAATTTGAAATAGTGCCTGTAAGGCCTTTTCTCTGGCAGTTCTTCTTTTCATTATTTATGCTCCTTTAAAATCCTTCCATAGGTTTAACAACCTATTTATCTATGCTACATGAATAATAGCATAAATAAAAACAAAACTCTATCTTACATGAAAAAAACCTAGAAATATGTTCTTATTATCAGTTAATTCCCACAAAAACAAAGGCTGTACAGGATATAAACTTAATACCTATCAAAGAGGAAGCCCCCTTTTAGTAGATATTTTGCCTTTTCCTGTTCAGCCTTTGCTATTTACACTCATTATACGCTAGCTTCATTTTTTCTGTTTCGTTACATCTCTTGCTGTAATTCAGGTTCTTGTTTTGCTGTTTCGAACTGAACACCAACAATGTGAATATTAACCTCTTCTGTTACAAGGCCAGTCATATTGATTAACGTCTGACGAATATTATTTTGAATTTGCTGAGCAACTTGTGGAATCGATATGCCAAAATTCATCACGCAATATACTTCCACTTTAATTCCTTCTTCACTGAGGTCAACCTTTATGCCTTTGTTGTGCAATTTCTTTCCAAATTTCTCCACAACTCCAGTTGCAAAATTACTTCTCATTTGTGCTACACCTTCCACTTCAGAAGCAGCAATACTTGCAATAACCTCAATTACTTCAGGAGCAATTTCTACTTTTCCTAGCCCATTATACTCTTGGTTCATTTCTAAACTTGTTGTTTCGCTCATTACCTTTTCCTCCTTTTAATCTTCTGATTTCATTAAATCATACATCTCTAAAAACTTTGTGTTGAAGTTGCCTTCCACAAACTTTTCATGATTAAGGAGATTTAAGTGAAATGGGATCGTCGTATGTACACCTTCGATCACAAACTCACTCAGCGCCCGTTTCATGCGGGAAATAGCTTCTTTTCTAGTTGACCCATATGCAATAACCTTAGCAATCATACTATCATAGTATGGTGGGATCGTATAACCAGGATAAGCAGCTGAATCAACACGTACACCTAATCCGCCTGGAGGCAAATACATGTTAATCTTCCCTGGTGAAGGCATGAAATTCTTGGCAGGATTTTCTGCATTGATCCGGCATTCTATTGCCCAACCAGTAAATGTAACATCCTTTTGTTTGTATTCCAGTGGTTTTCCTGATGCAACTAGTATTTGTTCTTTAATTAAATCAATACCTGTTACCATCTCTGTTACTGGATGCTCTACTTGGATACGCGTATTCATTTCCATGAAATAGAATGCTTGATTTTGATAATCAAAGATAAATTCTACCGTTCCTGCACCTGTGTAATTAACTGCAGCTGCAGCTTTAACCGCAGCATCTCCCATTTTCTCTCTCATTTCTTCTGTTAACACAGGAGACGGTGTTTCTTCGAGCAACTTTTGCAATCGACGCTGAATGGAACAATCTCTTTCTCCTAAATGAATAACATTTCCGTAATTATCTGCAAGTACTTGCAATTCTACATGGCGGAAATCCTCAATGTATTTTTCCAAATACACGCCTGCATTACCAAAGGCTGTTAATGCTTCTTGTTGGGTAATGTTTATTCCTTTAACTAATTCTTCTTCTGATTTAGCTACGCGGATACCCTTACCACCGCCACCTGCTGTAGCTTTAATAATTACTGGATATCCTATTTCTTTAGCTAAAGAAATTCCTTCTTCTAAATCTTTAATAATACCTTGGGATCCAGGCACGATTGGTACGCCAGCTTGACGCATCGTTTCTCTAGCAATATCTTTTGTCCCCATTTTATTAATAGCCTCTGGACTAGGGCCAACAAACGTAATTTTGCAATCTCTGCATAGTTCAGCAAAATCTGCATTTTCTGCCAAAAATCCGTATCCTGGATGAATAGCGTCACATCCAGTCAATGTTGCTACACTTATTATATTTGTAAAGTTTAAATAACTATCCTTTGAAGCTTTTGGACCTATGCAGTATGCTTCGTCTGCGATTTGAACATGCAAAGCCTCACGATCTGCTTCTGAATAAATTGCCACAGTTTGAATATCTAATTCTCGACATGCTCTTATTATGCGGACAGCTATTTCGCCTCTATTTGCGATTAACAGTTTTTTTATCATTGACTAAACTCCTCTTTGTTACGCCTTTACTAGGAATAATGGTTCCCCGTACTCTACAAGCTCTCCATCTTTAACGAGGATTTCTACAATCTCTCCATCTACTTCTGCTGTAATTTCATTAAATAACTTCATCGCTTCTACGATACAAACAACAGAGTCTTTCGTAACTTTATCTCCAACTTTTACAAACGCATCTGCGTCTGGAGAAGCTGATTGATAAAAAGTTCCTACCATTGGAGAAGTAATCTTATGTAAGTTTTCATCGATTGATTTTGCTGGTGTATCTGCAACAACACTTTCAACCGCTACTTCTTTAGTTGATGCTTCTTGCTGCTGAATTGTTTTTGTAATAACTGGAGCCGAAACTACTGCCTCTCCAACATTCTTCTTGATTTCTACTTTCACACCATCTTGTTCATATAAAAAATTACTAATAGTAGAATCATCTATTAATTTAATTAGCTCTTTTACTTCTGAAATATTTAACATATAATTGCACCCCTTAAATCATTCTTTTAGGACTAGATACTAATATCATACGATAAGACCTTATGATAATTCAACAACCATCTTTAAAACATGACTTTTTTGCTACTATTCCTTTTATTTTTTCATTTTATTATTTGAATCGAAAGATGATCCTCTCTCTTTCTACATACTTATCATACCACTATCTTTTTAAAATAACTAATCCAAGCTGTGCGATTTACAGAAAACGCTTTCTTGCATTTCAAGGGTAAAAAGAGCAAAAATTAATTACTGTTAAAAGGACTATTTTTCTTAAACATTGTTTTTTTGTCACTTTAATTTTTGGATGTTTCTTTCTCTTTTTGAACACCTGTAATAAATTTGCTTTGCTAGTAATACACCCCAAATTCCCTCCGTCTGTCCTTTTTATACCTTTGTACAATCCCCTTACAAAAAAACTGTAGACACTTTCTTGAAGTGATCTACAGTTTTACTCGCTATTCGTTATCTTCATTTTCCACAAATAATATATCTTCCTTCTAATTTCTTCTTATTTTGGATCAATTTTTACTGCGACATTAGCGTTTGGTGCATCCATATTTTTGCGGACTAGCTGCACAATTTCATTCGCTGCTTCTGCAGATAATTCTTCTGCTTTTACCGTTACTTTCACTGTTCCATCATCGGAGGTCTGTACAAGTACATCTTCATAATTCTCTGCTTTAATTAGGCTTTCCATGATCTTTTCATTATCTGTAATTTCCTGAAGCTCTTTAATTTTTTCTGTAGCTTCATTTTTCTCTTCTGCTGTTTTATCTTTTGAACCTTGAATGGTTACTAATTCTTCTTTCACCTTGTCACGCTGCTCCATTAAATCTAGTCGCATTTGTTCAAATACTGCTTCAGAATCAGTTGTCATAACAGAGCTTTCCCCTTTACTATCAGTAGCTGCTTCCTCCGCATCATTTGTTTTTGCATTTTCTGCATTCTCTTCGTTAGTTGCAAGTTCATTTAATCGAGATTCTGGGGATGTGATATAGTAGACTGACAATACCACAACCAAACTTAACATCGTTAATAACCACACTGTTTGCTTTTTTAATAACATCTATTATTCCCCCTTAGTTTTGTTTAGGCTGTACAGAAACTCTATGGCTTGGAACATCTAACGCCCGAGTAACTGCCTCCACAATCATTGTTTTAACTTTTATATTTTCAGCTCCTTTTGCAACAACGAGAACACCTGCAATTTTAGGCTTCATCGTTTCCACTACAATTGGAACTTGTTTATCCCCATTTGGCACTAAAACCACCGTTTCTTCATTCGATGTTTCTTCTACGCTTCTATTTCCTCCTTGCGTATCTTCTTCTTCTGTTTTTTGGATTGTTTGAGAATTATTTTTTTCATATATTTTCTTTTCTGATCCTTCTAAATTCACATAAACAATTGCATCTTTGACACCTGCTATCGCATTTATCGCTTCTTTAATTTGTTCCTTGTACTGTTCTTCATAATCAGCAATGGTTAAGTTACTACTATCGGCTTTTTGTCCAAATGTTTCTTGAGCATTTTCAGAGGAAGCATCATTACTTAATGCGGCAACTTCTTGGGCGTTATTATTGTCCTTAAAAAACATGTTGCTTAAAAGCATAATAGCTACGCCAAACAATACAACTATGACAAGATAGGTGGCTTTTCCTTTTTTCTTTTCATCCCCGTCATTTGACAGTAAGTTTTTTAACCAGCTTAATGGCCCTTTGTCCTTGTTATCCATTTTTCTCCTCCTCCCCTCCTTCGTACATAATTACAATTGCATCATCTCGCACTTCCCATTTTTCGGAAAGAAAAGAAACAATACTTTCTGTATCCATTTGTTTCGATTCACTTTTGTCAAGAAGAGGTTGCTGTGTGTCAATTCGAACAGGGCTTACAGCTTCCACAACGTTTTGTGGATCTTTGCTTTCTTTCATATGGATAACCATTTCTGTTAAGTTTGCAGGAAACCCAACATCCTTCTCTTTGTCGATTGATAATTGAATCGAATTGATCTCCATTCCGTAATTTGCTATCAACTCCTCATTTGCATCCTCTTTTAATTGGACAGCCATTTTATTTAATGTATATTCATCAAGTGAGGCTTGTATTTCTCTTTTTTTCAATTCGATGGAATTATTCATATTATTTTGTTCTGGCTCCCCCATTGCATTGGCAGTGAAAACAGCTTCAAAGTCACTGGATATCAGCTTAAATACAGGTGTCAATATGACGGTAATTAATAATAATCCAGCGACCATCTTCGCATATTTCTGAAAGGTAGAGTTTGGCAATAGCATGTCCACAACAGTTGCTAGCAAAATAAATAGAATTATATTTGTAACCCACTCTGTAATAAAATTCATCCTTGCCCTCCTTTCTACCTCACCATCATTGTTAAATTACTTGCAACAATAATTACTGTAATGCTTAGGAAAAACATAAGGGAAACGATCGCTAATGCCGCAAAGACATAGATAACACTCTTACTTATAACATCTAGACATTTAATGACAGGTCCTCCGCCAATTGGTTGTAGAAGTGCTGCGGCAAATTTATAAATAAATGAAATCATCAAAATCTTAATCGCTGGAAAGGCAACAAGAAGAAGGAGAATTACCACTCCTGCTATTCCTACCGTGTTTTTTAATAATAAGGAGGCATTTATAACCGTATCCGTTGCATCTGTGAACATACGTCCAATAACCGGAATGAAATTTCCAGTCACAAATTTAGCTGTTTTAATCGTAATCCCATCTGTTATTGCGGAAGATGCACCTTGGACGGAGATCACGCCTAGAAATATAGTCAAGAAAGTCCCTAGAATCCCTATGCTGATATTTCGTAATAAATTCGCTAATTGTGTAACTTTATATTGTTCTGATAAACTGCTTACAACATGAAGCAACGTTGATAAAAACAATAGGGGCAGTACGATATATTCAATTAACATCCCGCTTGTATTCATTAAAAAAAGAATAACAGGATGAAAGAAAGCTGCTGATATAGCACCGCCTGAAGCTGCCATAAGCGCCAGCAATAAAGGAACAAGCGCTAATATAAAATTTGTCATGTTCGATATTGCGTCACTGGCATAAGTAATGGCTACATGAAAGCTATTCAATGCGAGAATAATGATGACCATAAATACTATGGCATAGGCCACTGTACTAATAGAGCTTTTCTCGAACGAATTTTGGAGCATTTGCAGCATGACACTAAATATAGTAAGCAATATTAACGACCCTAATAATTTCCCATTTACAATAATTTCATGAAATGCAAATTGAAGCATGCCGTGGAAAAAGCCTTGTAAGTCAAAGGTTTTATTCCCTATCATAAAATCATACAGACTTCCCTTTTGGCTTTCTGGCAAAAAACCGCCATACTCCGTTTTAATCGAATCCCAAAATTCCGTTAATTCATTTAAGTCTAAAGACTCCAATTGAGACTCAACGAGTTTTGTTGGATCGATTCCTTCTTCCTTTGCTTCCTCCAACGTTTCTGATTTTGGCACTTCTTGTGACTCATGAGGTGAGGCTTGTACAATCGGTTGATAGAGAAAAAAGATAGCTGTCATTATTAGTAGTACGACTTTCAGCTTTGTTTTCAATTTTTTCACCTCGAAATAAACGGTTCCTACTTAATTTGGAATCATATTTAAAATTGTTTCTACTAAGACCGTCAATATCGGTACTGCCATTGCTAAAATCAAGATTTTCCCTGCTAGTTCAATCTTTGATGCAATGGAGCCTTGTCCTGCATCTTTGGTAATTTGCACTGCAAATTCTGCTATATAGGCGATACCGATAATTTTCAGAATTGTTTCTACATAAACGGTGTTTACCTTTGCATTCATGGCAATTCTTTCCACCATTTGAATAATTGCCGCTATTTGGTCAACAAGAAAAAGGAAGATTGCACAGCCAACAAAGACAACTAATAAAAAAGCAATATTGGGCTTTTGTTCTTTTACTACCAATGCTAAAAAAGTGGAAACTAATGCAATTCCAACTATTTGAAGAATTTCAATGATGATATCCTCCTTTACCCTTGGAATAAAAATACCGCTTTAATCTTTTGAAACAAATCATTTACAATATTTGCTACCATAAATAGAATGTAAATAAATCCAAATAATGTAACCCATTGTGCATATTCCTTCTTGCCAACTTGGTCGAGGATTGTGTGTAAAAAAGCTACAACGATTCCTACTCCTGCGATTTTAAATATAATATCGACCTCTAAGCCCATAAAAGTCTCCTCCTAAAAACTACATCAATAAAATGACAATCAGCAGACCGGACAGAAAACCTAAGCTTCTTACCATTTTTTCGTATTTCCCTTGTATTTCTCTTGCCTCTTCTTCTTCTCTTTCTAGATGAGTTAGCGTCAGCATAATTTGCTTTTGCTGTGAAAACCGGTCATGCCGACCTAATGTTTCACCGAATTGCTTCATGATTTCTAATTCAGTATCTTTCATCGCTGTTTTTTTCCAAATATCATTTAAGGATAAACTCCACGCTTCTTTCACCGTAGTATCCTCTTTGATTAAGCGTTCCGCAAAACTTCCAAAAAAAGAACTTAGTGGATCACTTAATTGTTCTGCTAATCTTCTGCTAGCTTCATGCAAGGGGGTATGCCCATACATAATCTCCGCCTCTAATGATTGGAGAGCTGATTTTAATGCCCTTATTTGCTTTGGTCTTTGGCTTAATAGCTTTGAAAATTCCATTCCTCCCCAGCTTGTAGAAGCAAGAATCAAGATGGCGCCAATTATTTTCACCATTTATTTCACCTTCATTTCATCCATTAATAATTGGCCTTGTCCATTTCGTATTGCTGTTACTGTACCAGGACCCTTCTTTCTATTTAATTCAATATAGCGTTCAAATATGCCCATTTTTATAATCGTAGAAAGCATCGGTCGTTTTTTTACTTCTTCCAAGCTTGAACCATGTGTTGTCATTATTAATTGAATACCAGCATTAACAGCTTCTAGTATTGCTTCTTCATCCTCTTTTCGACCTACCTCATCCACAATAAGAACATCTGGACTCATGGAACGAATCATCATCATCATTCCTTCCGCTTTTGGACAAGCATCCAGAACATCTATACGCGGGCCAAACGTCATTTGAGGAACCCCATCCATACAACCTGCAATTTCAGATCGTTCATCAACAATCCCTACTTTCGAAGGCTTACGTAACGAATGCTCCTCCTCGGATGAAATTAATCTAGCAATATCTCTTAATAAGGTCGTTTTTCCGGTCTGAGGCGGACCGATAATCATCGTATGCCGCCATTTTCCTTTATCATATAAATAAGGAATAAATGGAGTAGCTATTCCGATCTTCTCCTTCGCAATACGAATATTGAAAGAAGCTACATCCCGTATTGCCTTTACTTTGCTATCTTGCAATATAACTCTACCTGCAAGTCCAACACGATGCCCACCTTGAACAGTGATGTAACCTCTTTTCAATTCTTCTTCCATTGTATAAACCGAATATTGACTTATTTTATTTAATAATTGGTTCCCATCCTCTTTTGACACAATGAATGGAAAAAAGATAGAATGTCCATTTATAAATACTTCTAAAGGTCTGCCTATTCGAACTCGAATCTCTTCCATACCTACTCTTTCTGATGGAGGGATTGTGAGAATATGATTTTCAATAGATTTAGGCAAAAAAGAATAGATGGTATTCACAATAAATTCCTCCTTTGCTACAGATTTTCTACTTTCTTTTAGGCTGTTCATACTTTTATTGCTTAGTAAAAATGAGAAGTTGATTCTCGGATGCCATTCATTATTCATAAACAGTAGGGAACAAGATAGGAGAAAAGATAATCCTGTCCTTCCTTTAACATGACATACATAGGATGACTTATTAAAATGTATGCTCGTCTTCTTTTTTTATGTCATTTCCTGTTTGATTCGTTTATTTTTATAAATACAATTTTTTAAAAGTACATCGCAATGATAGTTAAAAAGGGATTAAAAAATGAATTTTTTCAAAAGCTATACAAGATTAAACGTCAATAGCCTAGGAGGAAGAAGATTTGAAAAAGCTACTTCTCGTTTTCCTTTCCATCAGTTTAGGGTTCATCCTTTCTGTTCAAACAGTGGTAGATAAGCCTGCTTTAAGCAAGGAACAAAAGGATAAACCTAAAAATGTTATATTACTCATAGGGGATGGCATGGGTATCGGGCAAATGGAGATTGCTCGTTTATTTGAGCATGGTGTAAAAGGAAAACTTTTTATTGAAACACTTCCCTTTACCGCAATTGTCCATACATCCTCAAGTAATAATCGGGTTACCGACTCTGCTGCCGGGGGAACAGCTCTTGCGATTGGACAGAAGACGAATAATGGTATGATTGGCATTACACCAAATGGGAAAAACCAAGACAGTATTTTAGATATATTTCAAAAAGATGGAAAAAGAACAGCTGTCATTACCACTAATTCGGTAACAGATGCAACACCCGCAAGCTTTACTGCTAGTGTCAATAATAGATGGGCAGATCAAGAGGAAATCGCCAAGCAACAATTAAGCAATAAAGTAGATATTATTATGGGAGGAGGCAAAAAATACTTTACTCGAAAAGATAAAAGAGGGGTTGACCTTATCGATGCATTCAAAAATTCAGGATATAGTTATATTTCAACTGTAGATCAATTAGAAAAAACAAATTCAAATAAAATTCTCGGTCTTTTTGGTGATGCTCATTTAAATTTCCAATTAGATAAAAACCTTCTAAAAACAACGGAACCAACATTACAGGAAATGACTAAAAAAGCACTCGATATTCTATCAAAAGACGAGGAAGGTTTTTTTGCGATGATAGAAGGAGGACGGATTGACCATGCCTCCCATGCATCCGATATTACAGGAATATGGAAAGAAACGATCGCCTTCGATGAAGTGGTTAAATACTGTGTGGAATGGGCAAATAAGCGAAAAGATACATTAGTTGTTGTTGCCGCTGACCACGAAACGATGGGAGTATCTGCCACTGAAGCAATGGATATAAATGCACTAAAAAATATTTCTGCATCTCCCCATTACATGGCGCAACAATTAATAAAGAAAAAAACAAGTAATAGCTATACAGAAAAGAGTATTCGGAAGGTTTTTAAAGACTATGCAGCTATTGATTTAACGAAAGAAGAACTTACAAAATTTCAAACAAATATAATGAAAAAAAAAGGACAAATTTATCAAGATCAACAAGTAGACTGGAAAATCGGAAATATAATCGCCAACCATTATTACGCTGGTATCGTACAACCACAAATACAGCAACTTAGCGATACAGGCGGACATACGAGCAATATGATTGTCGTTTTCGCAGATGGAATAGGTGCGGAAGAATTTCATGGTGTGCTAGATAATATCGATATCCCCCAAAAAATAGCCTCGATTATGGGCTATACTTTAGCTAATTAGTATGGTAAACATCCAAGCATAAATAATCACTCCAGCGTATCTTATTATGAGGTGATATTATATGTTTTTAAAACCAACTTCCGTAACCTATATATCAAATGGATTCCGTTCAATAGGTAAGGACAAGCATTTTGGAATTGACTTTGCACAAAATGGAATTAATGCGATCAGAGCATGTGCTGACGGAACGGTTACCAAATCCTATTATTCGGCGAGTTACGGAGAATGTATAATGATTCTTCATAAAATTTCTGGACAAGAATATGAAACTGTATACGCACACTTAAAAAGTGGTTCTCGAAAAGTAAATGTCGGAGAATATGTAAAAAAAGGACAAGTTATTGGCATTATGGGTAGTACAGGAGATTCAACTGGCCAGCATTTACATTTTGAATTACACATTGGCCGTTGGAATATCGATAAAACTCACGCAGTTAACCCACTTCCATATTTTGAAACAGATACTCAAGCAATTCCTTCTAATAATAAAGAATATATTGTTAAAAAAGGAGATACACTGTATCAAATTAGCAGAAAATATAAGACAACTATTAAAGTTCTTGCAGCTTACAATCAAATAGCAAACCCTAACCAAATTAAAGTAGGACAGAAAATCAAAATACCATCAACTCAAGCTGTTTATTATGTCATAAAAAAAGGAGATACAGTCAGCCAAATTGCAAAGACTTTTCATACAAGTGTTGGTAAAATAGAGGAATGGAATCAATTGAAGGATGTTAACAAAATATATCCAGGTCAAAAACTAAGAGTAGGATAAGCTTAACTATCCTACTCTTCTTTCTCCTTTTATTTTATTTTGTTTTGTATTAACGCTAAAATCAAGTACTCTACTTAACCATACAGTTCAATTATAATCAACTACATTCCTATACATATAGATTTATACTGATAGATAAATTTATCTTTTTGTTTGAAGAAAACAACTAACTAGTAATCAAGCATTCTACCAACTGGTTAAAGCATATACCTTAAGCTTATTTTCCTGACTGTATCTCTCCATATTTATCCATATACTCTCTAGCCATGGCCGTGATTTTTTCAAATTCGCCTGTTTTTGCTGGTGCCAATAAATTCCCGCCAACACCAACCGCAATTACCCCTTGCTTAAACCATTCTTCCATATTATGTAGACTAACTCCACCTGTTGGCATGATATTCAATTGAGGCAACGGTGCTTTATAGCTACTTACTATACTTGGACCAAATGCACTTCCAGGGAAGAGCTTAATAATATCTACTCCAGCTTTAAGCGCTTCTTTCATTTCTGTAATTGTCATACAGCCTGGTAAATATGGTATTTGATATAAATTGCAAATTTCAGCTGTTTCCGAATTAAAGCAAGGGCTTACAATATATTCTGCACCTGCCATAATCGCCATTCTTGCAGTATAAGCATCCAATACAGTGCCCGCCCCGACTACAATTTCAGGGAACTCTTTGTATGAAGCTGCTATTTCTCTAATTACATTCTCTGCCTGCGGAATAGTGAAAGTAATTTCAAGACCTTTCATTCCTCCTTTAACAACTGCTTCAGTAACCTTTAAAGCTTCTTCCATAGTATCTGCACGAATAACTGCTACAACCCCTGAATTTCTAAGCCTTGTTAGTATATCAAGTCTTTTCATAGTTCCTCCTTTTTCATTTCCTATTCAGAAATTCATTTGTCAAATAGGAAATATTCATGCTTTAATTATAGCGTTTTCATTTAATTATTCAATAGTTGTCGTATAGAAAATTTAGAAAATAGGAAACGCTTTAAATTAATTTTTTTTAATTTAGGCAAATTGTAGGAATCCAATAAAATAACTTATAAGACTGCTGGATTGTAAACAACTATCTTTTTTATTTGTCATAGACTTAGTTCCCTCATGCCCACAAATAATAATAGTTACTAACAAAGCAATTCTCAACACAGAAGTAGTCAGATTCATGTATCCAAGATTTTTATCGTTTTTTTAAGATAACGACATACAGTTTTTTTCATATAATCTCCCTTTTTTCTTCATAGGAAATATTTCTAAAAGGATAAATTATACTTGCTTAAAGCGTTTATTGCATAGAAAAAGGAGGTAATCAAATGATTACCTCCTTTTTCAGCCGCATTTGCCGCTTAGATTGTATGGAGTTTCAAAACCTGCTCCACCAGGTGGGTGTTCGCAAAAGCTCTCATCATATGTCCTAATGACAAATGGCATTAGGCCTGCTGATCCTTCTTTAATATAGAACTCCCTAATTATCGATAAAGGTTGAAACTTCATACGATAACGTACAACGCAGCTTCTATGTTTTTATAATACATGAATTATCTCCGGAAAGCAAATGGTAAAATTAGTATATTTACTTTTCTTTCAAACATTACGCACGAGAAACATAACTTGCTTCAGCTGTGTTAATAATTAAGCGATCCCCTTGGTTAACGAAGAAAGGAACTTGAACAGTTACACCAGTTTCCATTACTGCAGGTTTTGTACCACCTGATGCAGTATCCCCTTTAATTCCAGGCTCAGTTTCAGCAACTTCTAGTACAACCGTGTTTGGAAGTTCTACACCTAGTGTTTCTGATTGATACATCATAATATGAACTTCCATATTCTCTTTTAAGAATTTTAATTCGTATTCAATTGCAGAAGCCGAAAGTTCAATTTGATCGTAAGATTCTACATCCATAAATACGTGCTGGTCACCGCTTGCATATAAATATTGCATTTTACGATTATCAATTTGTGCTTTCGCGACTTTTTCTCCAGCTCTAAATGTTTTTTCTTGAACAGCACCAGTACGTAAATTCTTTAATTTAGAACGAACAAATGCTGCCCCTTTACCAGGCTTAACGTGTTGGAAATCTAGTACACGCCAGATTCCACCATCTACCTCTATTGTTAAACCTGTTTTAAAATCGTTTACTGAAATCATGCAGTAATCCTCCTATAAAATAATCAGTTCCTTCATTGAATGGGTTAAAGCTTCATTATGATCATTTGTAATTATTGTATCATCTTCAATACGCACTCCACCAAGTCCTGCAATATATATACCTGGTTCTACTGTTACTACCATACCTGGTTCTAGAGGAGCATTATTTCGGAAGGATAAATTCGGTCCTTCATGAACTTCTAGCCCAATTCCATGACCTGTTGTATGTCCAAAATATTCTCCATATCCTTTTTCAGTTATGTAATCACGAGTCAGTGCATCTGCTTCGACACCAGTTATTCCTGGTTTAATGCCTTCCATTCCCTTCAGCTGAGCCTTTAATACGATATCATAGATTTCTTTTAATTTCTCATCTGGGTTACCAATAGCAATGGTTCTCGTAATATCTGATACATATCCATTATAATAAGCACCATAATCTAATGTAATAAAATCACCAGCTTCAATTACTTTATCGGTTGCAACACCATGTGGCAATGCAGATCTTTTCCCTGATGCAACAATTGTATCAAAGGAAGATGAAGTGGCGCCTAATTTTCTCATAAAAAACTCTAATTCATTCGAAACTTCCAATTCTGTTTTCCCAACCTTAATGAAATCAAGGATATGGGTGAAAGCAGCATCAGCAATCTTAGCAGCTTCCTTTAATATCTTAATCTCTTCATTAGTCTTAATCAAGCGTAACTTTTCAATTATACCTGAAACTGGCACTAATTCTCCTTTTACGACTGATTCTAACTCCTTATACTGAGTAAAAGTTGTATAGTCTTGTTCAAATGCTAGTTTCTTTATTCCTAATTTCTCTGCCTGACTTGCGACCTCTTGAAGAATTGCTCCTTTATGCTGAACAACCTCGAATCCAATACATTGATTTCCAGCCTGCTCCACATAACGGAAATCTGTGATAAATAAAGCTTTTTCCCCACTGATTAATACAGCCCCTGAAGAACCTGTAAAGTTACTAACATAACGTCTGTTATATGTGCTTGTAATCAAAATACCTTCTGCCCCAACTTCTGTCAGTGCTTCTCTTACTCTTTTAAGTTTCTCCATTAAAATCCTCTCCCTTAGTTTATACACTTTCCTAGAGGCACTGTACTTCTTAAAGCCTTAACAACTTCTAGATAAGGTAAAAATCTGAATGATGAAAAAAGTACACTCATGGAATTATTTTAACATAAATACTTTTATAATACAGGCAAAATAGCATGCAAATAAAGATTTTAGACACCCTAACTAGCTAAATAAAAGCCTTACGAACGATGTCGTCACCAATTTTTACTATTAACGTCAATAGAAGGTACACCCCTATTTACTTTCTAGAGTAAATAAAATTTGATCTATTCCCCTTCATTACCTGTTAAATTAGTTGCTGGCTTTTTTTCCTTCCATTCTTTTAATTGAATTTCACTTTCTTCATAAGAGATTGTATATCCTACAAATACTCCATAAAGGACATATATACAAGCGGAAGAAATAATTGTATCTCTTTTCAGCTCTAAAAAAGGAGCCATGCTTGGAAAGATAGGGTTTAAAATGACAAAAACACAAATAAACAATGCGATACCAAATCCAATGCCAATATAAATGGTTTTAAATTTTCTTAACATTAAATAGTAAGCAAATGCTGCCCCAGCTGAAAAAAATCCTATGACAACGATACTGATTACCGTTCCTAACCAGCCATATTTCCAACTGCCAATCGCCCAAGGCTCTAAGAGGATGTTAGGGCGTATTTCTGTAAAATTAAAAACATATCCTATGTACCCAATAAGCGACCAGAAAATCCCACCAAACATGCCTGTCCAAATTACTAAGGCGATAAAAGACATCGGTCTTCCTTTTTCATGTGATTGTTGTTGATTATCCATAATGTCCACCTCCAATTCCTAGTATGTCCCAATCCTTTTCTTTCCTTGCATCTTTATCTTTTTAGAGTTTTAATTTAAATGGATTATTCACAAAGGATGAAATGTCCTGCTAGTGGTTTTTAGAATTTTTTAGTAAAATAGTATTAGGGGATATACAACCATAAAATCTACTTAACAGAAAAAAAATCCAGTTGTTTTCACCTAAATTATCCTGAGGTTGGTGTTATTATACATGTCAAGTGAACAAAAACCATTATACGGAGGTCAGGCTGTTGTGGAAGGTGTGATGTTTGGAGGAAAACATCATTATGTCACAGCCATAAGACGCAAAGATCAGTCTGTTGATTATTTTCATCTTCCTAGAACGTATAATACCAAGCTAGCAAAATTAAAAAAAATTCCATTCTTACGAGGTATGATTGCGATTATTGAATCAAGCGGGAATGGAACAAAGCATTTGAATTTTTCAACGGATCGCTATGATGTTGACCCTTCTGATGATTATAAATTGGAAGAACAAGAGCCTTCTAAAATATCAATGATTTTAGGGGTAGCAGTATTAGGTGTACTTTCCTTTCTATTTGGAAAATTTATTTTTACGCTTATTCCAACTTTCCTAGCAGCTATGTTTATGCCTATTATTTCTGGACATGTTGCGCAAATACTATTAGAAAGCTTTTTTAAGCTAATTCTTTTACTTGGATATATTTATTTTGTATCACTGACCCCCATTATAAAGAGAGTATTTCAGTATCATGGTGCTGAACATAAAGTGATTAATGCTTATGAAAGCGGGAAAGAATTAACAATAGAAAATGTACAATCGGCTTCAAGGTTACACTATCGCTGTGGATCAAGCTTTATTCTGTTTACCGTAATTGTCGGGTTATTTCTCTATTTATTTTTCTATCCAGATAATCTTTTAGATAGAGTATTAATTCGTATTGCCTTGATTCCAGTCGTTCTTGGCATTTCCTTTGAGGTATTACAGCTTACCAATAAATTAAGAAATGTCCCTGTTTTAAAATATCTTGGCTTGCCTGGTCTATGGCTACAATTATTAACAACGAAAGAACCAAGTGATGATCAAGTCGAAGTAGCAATACTTTCCTTTTCCGAATTAAAGAGACGCGAAGAAGAAACGGAAGCACAGGTTTCAAAGGCAGTTATTGAATAAGTTTCAATTTGGGTATAAGTAAGTAATTTATAAATGAAACTTTCTCATATATTTAGTTACATTACTGTTTAAAAATCTATTTTCTGAAAACTTTTTCTTGTGAACAATTTGGCTTTTTTTGAATAAACTTTTCTTAATAATAGTTTAAAAGTTAGAAAAAATGCTCATCATGCTTTTAGGGAGGTGGCTTTTTGAAGAACCGATTTTCAATTATCTTATTTGGAAGTATTTTTCTCCTTGCTTTCATTGGCTTAACTACTAGTTTAATTAAAAATCCTGCTGGATTTTTTCTAAACATTGCTGTCATTGTTGCGGTTGGTGCTATTATTTGGTTCATTTTTCGCCATTTCAGTACATCTAGTCCGCAAAAAAGAGAGCAAAGAGCTTTTCTAAAAGCTGCGAAGAAATCAAAAAAACGGCTACAAACAAGAGAAAAGTTACCAGCAGGACAGCAACACTCAACTAACTCCTCTTCCTTAAAAGCCAACAAGCATAAACGAAGTAAAAGCACTGCTCATTTAACTGTTATTGACGGGAAGAAGAGCAAAAAAAAGAATCGAGCCTCTTTATAAAGGGCTCGATTTTTTTAATTCTATATGAAGTTGAAGTTCTTTCCCTACGTAGCCCTTTTAACTCACTTATGCTTTAATAAGCCCATGTTTTAAAAAATTTCGTTGCACAATCTCTTCCTAACTGCATAAGCTTTGCTTGGTCTTCTTTCGTTAGAGCAAATTCTGTTGCCAGTACTCCTTCTGTTGGAACAAAGATTATATTTTTTTCGTGTTTCCTAGAAATGTAACGAGAATCATGAGCATCCTTCATCGTTTCAAACATCGCTGTAAGTAAATCAATGGCATTTTGGATTTTATGCTTTGGATGCTCCTTTATGCTATGACTTAATTTAACTCCTAAAACAGGTCTTGTTTTCAGTATATTCTCTTGATCAAATAACCAAATTGGGAAATTACTGAGTACTCCTCCATCGACAACCACATTTTTATTTGACTTATTGCCAAGGATTACTGGTTCAAAAAAATATGGAAGACTACAACTCATTCTAATAGCCTTCGCAATCGAAAAAGTCTGGGGATTGATTCCGTATTTCGGCAAATCATCTGGTAGAATCATTAATACACCATTTGTAATATCTGAAGCAATAAAGCGTAATGATTGCGGGGGGATATCTGCAAATGTTCTTAATCCTTTTACTGCCAATTTATTTTCTATCCACTTTTCCAGTTCTTCTCCTTTATATAGTCCTAACTTCCAATAAAGAAAAAACCATTTTGCAAGTGGAAAAGGAATTAACAATTGTCGTTCATCTAAAAATGTACTTAAATCCAAATCCTCCAATAATTTCGCTATTTCTCGACTCGTATACCCTGCAGCAATTAAGGCTGCAACTATTGAACCTGCACTAGTTCCTGCCAGCCTAGCAAATTGAAATCCTCGTTGTTCTACAACTTCATATGCTCCCACTAAAGCTAACCCTTTAATTCCTCCGCCCGAAAAGACCCCGTCTATATACATAAAATTCACTCCTTTTAACAAGCAAATGGGACTTCGAAAGGTTTTTCATTTTTATGGACCCTAGACCTTTATACTCCAATTTAGTATTCGTAATTAGAAAATAGTACAGGAGACAAGTTAAATGTCATTCTTTTATTTATGTTCATAGTATTCACTTTAAATAGGATGCAGTAAATGCATGTTGGGTTTAGGCATTTGTATCAATCAATATAGTGTATAGACACATAAACTAATTCGAAGTAGATAAGTGCAGTATCTCGTTTTGAAGATAAAAAGTAGTGGAGGATATGCGCTTTAGCTAAATAATGAAAAAAAGAGGAGGATATTTTATGCAAAATCAATTCATTTATCCACAGGATGTAAGAAGAATACGACCTGGTTTTGGTGGCTTTGGCAGACCTGGTTTTGGTAGACCTGGATTCGGCTTTGGAGGAGCTGGCTTAGGACTTGGCTTAGGCTTGTTAGGCGGGTTTGCAACAGGTGCATTACTTGGTCCAGCATTATATGGAGGATATGGTTATCCACCATATGGTTACGGATATGGCGTCCCACCGTATGGGTTTTATTAAAATAATGTAATAGTTAATGGGAGCGATAAGCGAACCACCTTAATATCGCTCTCCTTGACTAAGTTATCCTGTTTTTTAATATATTTAAAGAGGCTGACAATTGCTCAGCCTCTTTCTGTAGCTTTATTCATAAAGGTAATAATTTCCAAACTGGAAGTTTATTAATAATGACCAATATCTGCGTATTAAAGGCCACATTTTAATTGTGTGTTGCAATTCGTACAAGTATTACATCCACCGATTTCTTCTACAACACCTTTTCGGCATACGGGACAAGTATCGCCGATTTCTGAACCAATCGTTACATTTGTAGATTTCAACTCATTTATCGTATCGACAAGAACTACATGTGGTTCTTCACGTTTTTTCGGTTGTGCTTCATCAAATGTGTTTTCTTCCGCTTTTAATGTTAGTACTTGACTATCGCGGGAGCCATCCACATAAACGGTACCGCCTTTAGCACCACCACGATATAATCTTTCATACACTTTTTGAACTTGCTCTACACTATATCCTTTTGGTGCATTTACCGTTTTACTAATAGAGCTGTCAATCCATCTTTGAATGATACATTGAACATCAGCATGTGCCTCAGGAGCCAAATCCATTGCAGCAACGAACCAATTTGGAAGATTATTCGGATCTGCCTCTGGATGAGCATCTATATATTCTTGAACAATATCTGCTTTCACTTCAATGAATTTTCCAAGTCTTCCGCTTCGGTAATAAGAGAAGGAGAAGTATGGCTCAAGACCAGTTGATACACCAACCATCGTACCTGTACTGCCTGTAGGTGCTACTGTTAATAAATGAGAGTTACGGATACCATATTGAAGAATGTCTTCTCTAATATCCTCAGGCATTTTTTTCATGAAGCCAGTATGAATAAAGGCATTGCGCAGTTTTGCAACCTCTTCCTCTGATTCCGCTTGTAAGAACGGGAAGCTGCCTTTTTCTTTCGCTAACTCAATGGATGCTCTGTATGCAGTTGTTGCAATTGTTTCAAACACTTTATCTACTAAGACATTTCCCTCTTCGCTTCCATATTCTGTTTCACAGTAAATGAGTAGATCATGAAGCCCCATAACGCCAAGACCGACACGACGTTCTCCTAGAGCTTGCTTCTTATTCTCTTCCAAGAAGTAAGGTGTAGCATCGATAACGTTATCCTGCATTCTCACTCCCACTTCTACTGTTTTCTTTAGCTTTTCAAAATTAACTGTTTTATTTTCCTTATCTGCCATTTCCGCAAGGTTAACAGCAGCTAAATTACATACGCTAAATGGTGCTAATGGCTGCTCGCCACAAGGGTTTGTTGCAACAACTTTTTGACCGTAGCTAGTTGCATTTGTCATTTCATTTGCATTATCAATGAAGAAGATACCTGGCTCTGCAGAATAAGTTGCACAGATATTAATTAAGTTCCATAATTCCTTCGCTTTAATTTTGCGATAAACACGGACTTTATTTCCTTCTGCTTCCCACTCTCTTACATCGCCAACTTTATGCCATTCTTCGTTATAATGCTGCATTTGCTCCTTATCGTAGCTTTCAACATCAGGGAAGCGAAGTGCATATTCTTCATCCTTCTCCACTGCTTCCATAAATTCATTCGTTAAGCAGACAGAAATGTTTGCTCCTGTTAAAAATTCGGATTGATGAACAGCATAGGTTCCGCCACTTGATAGCTTTTCTTCTGCATCACGGAAAATCCCCTCGTTAAAACCACCTTGACCAGGGATATTTTTATAATTTAGAATGCCTTGATACATGGAACGCTCTTGTTCTGTTAGAGGCGTAAATTTCAATTTATCTTGTGCATATTTTTTTATTGTTTCATCTTGTGTATTTTCAATCAAGAACCGTAAAATCCGTGGATTTTGCATTTTCGAAATAATGAATTCAATAATATCTGGATGCCAATCAGCTAGCATAATCATTTGAGCACCACGCTAATTGTTACTCACTTCATGGAAGTGGGGATGGTCATTTCTGCCACCCTCTCATACTTTCATATGAGAGCAGACTATATCATCAAAGAAAAAGATTTATCCGTTCCTCTTTGTCTCGTGCCTCATAACAACGTCTCCATTTGCTATGATTTACTCCTTCCTTTGCTCCCAATTTAATCCCCTCCTTGCACTATAGGGCTTGTTTTACTGGTAACTTTAGGAAGTTTCAATAGTCGTTGAACCTTTATCTTCGTTTCCAAAGACACTTGGCTGCTGATTGCCCAATCTTTATCATTTTTAAACCATCACGCTCACCGTTACCAGTCACGTTGTGGTTGATAAAGCTCTAAGGATGTTCCAGCAATTCACGAGATTTTAATCCCGCCGTTATAGGTTAACGGGATCCACCTTGTTCTACTAAATGCGTTAGCTTCGCAATATCATCTAACCAAGAAACAGATCCAGATGATTTACCATTAACTCCTTTTGCTAATGTATTACGAGGTCTTAGCGTAGATCCATTTGTTCCTACACCGCCTCCACGACTCATGATTTCCATAACCTGTTTACGATGCTCGGAAATACCTTCTCTTGAATCCTGAACAAAAGGCATTACATAACAGTTGAAATACGTAACATCTGTTCCAGCTCCAGCTCCATATAATACACGACCTGCAGGGATGAAGTTCAAATGAACAAGCTCACTGTAAAACTTTTCGAACCATTCTTTTCTTTTCTCTTCCGTCTTTTCTACTGATGCAAGACCAGTAGCATTACGCTTTGCAATTTGCTCGTAATAAATTTCCAACGGTTTTTCGATTACATCTAAGGAACGAACAATGACACCCGTTTCTCCCTCTTCTCCTTCAAGAACACCACGGTAATCTTCTTCCACTAATACTTTAGCTGTATTAAGAATATGATCAATTTCCTGAATAAATCCTATTCCTCTCGCTGGAAACTTAGGATCTTCTTTAATAGTCAATACAACGAAATCGCCAGCAGATAACGTAATTTTCTCTGTATCTTTATACGTATAACGGTCAAGCATGACAAGTCGAGAAACGCCTTTATGAGTTAGTTTCATATCTGGAGTAATTGGATGAACCTCCGGAAATAAAGCAATATCCTTATTCAGCTTATCTATATCTACCTTCACACCTTGACTTAACATTACTGACATACACACAACCCCTTCATTCATATAAAAAGTAGAGCAGATACTAATAGTTGTTGAAAAATAATCTTTGTATATAAATCTATAATTAGATATCTAGCATTTTTTTATTAATATCCTTAAACTATCACACCAAACACATAAAATCAACATATAGTATTCAATATAAAAACAAATACCTATATATTGTGTGTATTTTAAATATCTTGCGATTTGTCAAACAACGAAAAAAAGTAGATTTTAAAGAAAAAGAAAGAGATACATAGATAATATGACATAAAAATAGAAATTCCGTCCTTTTTCGCACTTGCTTATTGGAACATAGGATAATCCATTGATATAAGCCTATTTATCTAAATCTTTTCTCTCCAAAAAAATTTTTCGACATGTAAAAATGGTACGAAAGCTTTGTATTTTTTCGTTTAAACAACCATTTTCCAAACAATTAAAACACGAAATTCTAAAAAAAAGAATTTCGTGCTCAAAAATTACGATATATTTATCGTCTAAAATTCCATTCATCACTTTCATATTTTTCTTTCGCGATTTTTTCTACATATTCTAATTCTTCAGCAGTTAACTGATAATTATCTAATTGAATATTTAAACCTTCTTCAAATCCTTTTTTAAAAGCTTCTTTCGCCATCTCAATGGAAATGTTTCTCGATGTTAAATCGTTAATTGCAACCGCTTTACTCTTAAAAGCCTTTTGCATTCTTTCTTTGACACGGTCATTTGGATACTTAAATAGACGGAATAATTTGTCCTCATCTAAGTCTAATAGAATAGAACCATGCTGCAAAATAACACCCTGCTGTCTCGTTTGTGCACTCCCAGCAACTTTTCTTCCCTCTACTACTAATTCATACCAGCTAGGGGCATCAAAGCATACAGCGGATCTCGGACTTTTTAAATTATTTTTTTGTTCTTCTGTTTTCGGCACAGAAAAATAGGCATCCAATTCTAGAAAGTGAAACCCTTTTAATATCCCCTCCGAAATTACTCGATAAGCTTCTGTTACTGTTTTCGGCATATTGGGATGTTCTTCTGAAACAATCACACTGTATGTCAATTCATGCTCATGTAGAACGCCCCTTCCACCTGTTGGCCTTCTTACAAACCCAAGACCTAATTCTTTAACTGCTTTTAAGTCAATTTCTTTCTCTACCTTCTGAAAATATCCAATAGATAAAGTAGCAGGATCCCAGCCATAAAAACGAATCACCGGCGGAAAAACCCCTTTAGAATGCCATTCTAATAACGCTTCGTCTAATGCCATATTAAAAGAAGGAGAATGATTGCCTGAATCAATAAATCTCCACGTTTCTTTTATCATAATGAACCCTCTTTTTCTATGTATAATACATTTAAATCCTTACTAAGGATATCAAAAAGAATAACTATTTAAAAGTAACTTGCATGGAAAAAAGAAAGATACTTCCTTTACCATCATTCTTTTTATGAAAATAAATTCGATTAAGAGAAGTTAATGATATATTGTAAGTATTTACTTTACTACTATAAGGGTTGATAGATATAATAGAGATAGTGTAAGTAATTGAAAGGAGAAATGAGAATTGACAACGATTTATACTCTTCTCATCATTTTAGTCGCATTCCTTGTATATTCCGTGGTTATGTGGCTGTATCAACGCCGTATCGTAAAAACTGTAAGCCAGGATGAATTCCGCCAAGGATACAGAAAGGCACAGTTAATTGATGTACGTGAACCAAACGAATATGAGGCTGGTCATGTACTTGGCGCAAGAAATATTCCACTATCACAGCTAAAGATGAGAAAAAGTGAAATTCGTCCTGACAAACCAGTATATTTATACTGTCAAAATGGGATGAGAAGCGGAAGAGCTGCTCAATTTCTTTATCGTAAAGGATATAAGGATTTAACCCAATTAGAAGGCGGATTTAAAAAGTGGACAGGAAGAATTAAAGCAAAAAAATAATAATATTCTAACCAGGAATTATTATATAAAAAGAGCTGATGTCTAGACATCAGCTTTTTTAATTAGCTTCATAAATTCCAATTATATTCTTACATCTTCGTATAACGAAGTACTGGTTTTCTTGCAGCTAACGTCTCATCTAAACGGCCAATTACTGTCGTATGAGGTGCTTCCTGAACAACTTCAGGGGTTTCTTCTGCTTCTTTTGCAATTTGAATCATTGCATCAATAAAACTATCCAATGTCTCTTTCGATTCCGTTTCTGTAGGCTCAATCATAATGCATTCTTCGACATTTAGAGGGAAATAGATTGTTGGTGGATGATAGCCAAAATCAAGCAATCTTTTTGCAATATCTAATGTTCGTACCCCTAATTTCTTTTGTCTTCTACCACTTAAGACAAACTCATGTTTACAATGACGATCAAATGGCAAGTCATAGTATTCAGCAAGGCGTCTCATCATATAATTTGCATTTAGGACCGCATTTTCTGTTACAGCTTTTAATCCGTCTGGTCCCATTGAGCGAATATACGTATAGGCACGTACGTTGATACCAAAGTTTCCATAGAATGGTTTCACTCTACCAATTGCTTGTGGTCGATTGTAATCTAAGACAAATTCATCTCCTACCTTTGTCAAAACTGGCTTTGGTAGAAAAGGAATTAAATCGGCTTTTACTCCCACAGGTCCAGACCCTGGCCCACCGCCACCATGCGGTCCTGTAAATGTTTTATGCAGATTTAAATGGACAACATCGAAGCCCATATCTCCAGGTCTTGCTTTTGAAAGTACGGCATTTAGATTGGCACCATCATAATATAATTTCCCGCCGGCACTATGGACAATTTCAGCCATTTCTACAATATTTTCTTCAAATAGCCCTAACGTATTCGGGTTTGTCAACATTAACGCTGCCGTATCTGATCCAACTACTCGTTTTAAATCTTCTAAATCTACTAATCCATATTCATTTGATTTTACAGTCACCGTTTCTAAGCCTGCAACTGTTGCGGATGCAGGATTTGTTCCGTGTGCAGAATCAGGAACAATGACCTTTGTTCGAAGTGTATCCCCATTTGCTTCATGGAAAGCTCTAATCAGCATTAATCCAGTCCACTCACCATGTGCACCAGCAGCTGGCTGTAAAGTAACTTCATCCATACCTGTGATTTCAACAAGATGCTGTTGCAAATCATACATTAGCTCTAATGCACCCTGTACAGATGATTCCTCTTGTAATGGATGTATATGAGCAAAACCATTAAATCTGGCAACATTTTCATTTATTTTCGGATTATATTTCATCGTACATGAACCTAGAGGATAAAAGCCGGAATCTAAGCCATGATTTCGTTTTGATAAGGCAGTATAATGACGCATAATATCTAATTCGGAAACTTCTGGAAGATCTGGAGTTTCTTCTCTTATATAATCATTCGGCAATAGCTCCGTGAGATCTACTGTTGGGATATCCAGTTCTGGTAAACTATAACCTATTCTTCCTGGTGTACTGCTTTCAAAGATAAGAGGTTGATTTTGATTAGACATGATAATCCTCCATTTCTGCAACAAATTCATCGATTTCAGCTTTTGTACGCAATTCAGTTACGGCAATTAGCATATGGTTTTCTAGTTGTTCAAAGTCTCTTCCTAAATCATAGCCACCAATCATTCCTTTTTCTAATAACGCACGGTTAATTGAAGATACAGAAGCATTACATTTAATAATAAATTCATTAAAGGCTGGCCCTTCAAAAACAATTTCAAAGCCTGCTTCCTTTAGTTTTATTTTTGCATAATGTGCTTTCTGCATATTAGCAACAGCCATTTCTTTCACACCATGCTTTCCGAGTGCTGTCATTGCAACAGATGCAGCCAATGCATTAAGTGCTTGGTTTGAGCAAATATTAGAGGTTGCTTTATCACGTCTAATATGCTGCTCCCTTGCCTGTAAGGTTAATACGAATCCTCTTTGACCATTATCATCTACGGTCTGTCCTACTAAGCGTCCAGGAACCTTTCGCATTAACTTAGAAGTTACAGCAAAATAGCCACAGTGCGGTCCTCCAAATCCCATCGGAATACCAAATGGTTGTGCATCTCCTACTACAATATCTGCTTGAAATTTCCCTGGTGGTGTTAATGCTCCTAAAGCGAGTGGATTGCTTGATACGACGAATAATGATTTATGCTCATGGATAATAGCTTCTAAATCTTTTAATGGCTCCACTCTTCCAAAAAAGTTTGGGTATTGAATCATCACTGCCGCAACTGTATTATCAATCATTGTCTCTAAAGCACCTAAATCTGTTACACCTTCCTTATGAGGAACCTCAACGACGTCGATATACTGTCCCTTCGCATAGGTTTTAACTACTTCTTTTGCTTCTGGATGTATGGCGCTTGATATCAGAATTTTTTTTCGTTTCGTTGTCCCTGCACTTAACATACCTGCCTCTGCTAAGGCGGTTGCTCCATCGTACATAGAAGAGTTAGCTACGTCCATTCCTGTTAATTCACATATCATTGTCTGAAACTCAAAAATAGCTTGTAATTCCCCTTGAGAAATTTCCGGTTGGTACGGGGTGTAGGCTGTATAAAATTCTGAACGTGATAAAACATGGTCTACAATAACAGGCGAATAGTGATCATAAACACCTGCTCCAAGAAATGATACATTCGCTTTCGCATCTGCATTTTTTTGGGCAAGCTTTGTCAATTCTTTCAATAATGCAGATTCACTTTTTGCAGGCTTGATTTGATAGCTTCCTTTAAAACGTACTTTTTCTGGTATATCTGAAAATAATTCATCTACTGAACTTACACCAATTTTTTCAAGCATTTCCTTTTGATCTTGTTCTGTCATCGGTAAATAGCGATGCTTCATTCGTTTTTCCCCCAGTCATTAGCCCATCTTGTTTTTAAAAACAGCCTTTAAAAGTTATTTTCTTTTATAAAAAGGTGTATTGATAACTTTTGCCTTCAAATGCTTCCCTCTTATTTCTACTTCCACTTCTGTAACCAATGTAGCATAATCAACTTGAATTAACGCAAGACCAATGTTTTTCTTTAAAGTCGGCGACTGAGTACCGGTTGTAACCTCCCCAATACCCTTGCCACTTGCAAATACTTTATAGCCATGTCTTGGAATGCCTCTATCCAACATCTCAAGTCCAATTAACTTTCTTGATATCCCATCTTCTTTTTGCTTCTTTAAAGCTTCCTTCCCAATAAAGTCAGCTTCTTTATTTAATTTAACTGCAAATCCAATTCCAGCTTCCAGTGGTGAGATATCTGCTGATAATTCTTGCCCATATAATGCAAGTGTTGCTTCAAATCGCAAAGTATCCCTTGCACCTAACCCGCAAGGAAGTGCTCCTAATTCCTCACCTAACGTTAAAATTTCACTCCATAGGTCTTTAGCATCTTCCCTTTGACAATAAATTTCAAAACCATCCTCGCCAGTATATCCAGTGCGTGATAACAGAACCTCTTTACCTGCTAAATTCACCTTGTTCTGAAAGTGAAAATACTTAATTCCAGCATAATCAACAGATGGATTTATTTTTTTTAATATCTCCTCTGCTAATGGACCTTGAAGTGCTAATTGAGCAAAATCTTCTGATAAATTAGTTAAGATAACGTCACCAGCCACATGATTTTGCAGCCATTCGAAATCCTTCTCGATATTGGATGCATTAACCACTAACAAATAATGATTGTCTGCAAGCTTATACGTTAATAAATCATCTACAGTCCCACCATTTTCATAGCACATCGCCGAATATTGCGCAGCACCTATTTTGATTTTTTCGATGTCATTTGTAAGCATTTTTTGAAGAAAAGCTAAGCTACCGCTTCCCTTTACTTCGATTTCACCCATATGGGATACATCAAATAAGCCTGCTTTAGTACGAACAGCCTCGTGCTCCAGCTTTATACCGGAAAATTGTACAGGTAAAGCCCATCCTCCGAAATCGATTGTCTTTCCTCCATACTCTTTGTACACCTCATATAATGGTGTTTGCTTTAATAAAGTCAACGAACAGCACTCCTATCCCCTATGTATTATATTAGACTTTCTCATTTATCCCATTAAAAAACGGCAACAAAAAAGACAGAAAACCCCCTTTTATAAAAAAGTAAAGGTCTCTGTCCTTGCACCTGAAAGTTTACCGATAAATCGGCTGTCCCCTTTGGTGGCTCACATATAATGTAAGCACTCTCCAGAGCTGCGTCCAAATAGAGTTCTTTTGCCTGAGAGATTCACAAAATACTTTGCTTGCTCCTTCGGCGCTACTAATGTAGTCTCTCCCCTATTTCTCATCCGCGATTCATAAAATTTTCTCAATTGGTCATACTAAATACTACCAGAAATAATGTTTGTTTATCCCACCTGACAGTTGCCTTCCACTTAAAGCCTTATGAAAATTCGAGGAAGATAGGTGGGAGGTACTATCCGTATAGTGATTGGTTCAACTAACCATCAGGAGTGTTGAAGGAAAACGACACTGATGAAAGTTTCCCTTATTTTAAAAAGTAAAAACCGATTATTTATTGTTCATTTTGTATTTAATGTTCATGTTTTGTCCAAATATAAATAAATTGTGACAAAATTAAAAACTTTTTTACCCTTTTATCCTAACATCCGAATGAAAAGGTGGCAATATATTTTTTGTTTTACTAGCATTCTTTTTTCAATCCTTTTTATACATACATAACTTTTTTAGCTTTACCAAATGAAATAAGAAAGGACGAATAATATATGACCGTTCAAATCAATTTTGATGATTCATGGAATGATCAGCTACTAAAGCGAATTTCAGATGATGGTCCATGGGCAAATTGGGAACTATATAAACTAGCAGTAGAAGTAGAACAACATAATATCATACCAGACTTCGAGGGTCTCCAAGCCCCTAAGTACTTATCAGAGCTTTCTCCTTTGCCCCATCAACTTGAAGTTGCGAAAAAGGTAATCGAAGATATGAATGGAAAAGCTATTTTGGCAGATGAAGTTGGTCTTGGAAAAACGATTGAAGCAGGATTGATACTAAAAGAATATATGATTCGCGGATTAGTAAAAAAAGTGCTGATTTTAGTACCTGCCTCTCTTGTCACACAGTGGGCTTATGAATTAAATAGTAAATTCTACATTCCAGCTATGGTTCAGCGTAAAAGCTATGTTTGGGAGCAATGTGACATTGTCGTATCTTCTATTGATACAGCAAAAAGACAGCCCCATCGTGATATTATAAACAATCTGGACTATGATTTGGTTATTATTGACGAGGCCCATAAACTGAAAAATAATAAAACGAAAAACTATGAGTTTGTCCAAAATTTAAAAAAGAAATTCTGTTTGCTATTAACAGCTACTCCTATTCAAAATAGAATTAGTGAAATCTTTAATTTAGTATCTTTATTAAAGCCCGGACATCTTGGTAGCGAATCATCCTTCTATGAAAAATATAAAAAAGATGCCCGCTCCATTGATGATGACGAGAATTTAAAAGCTTTGGTCAATAAAGTAATGATCAGAAACAGACGCCATGATACAGGGATTGAATGGACAAAAAGAATTGTTGAAGCGGTTCCTATTGAGTTTACGAAAGAAGAAAGAGCATTGTATGAAGGGCTGGTAGATTTAAAAACAGAAAACAATCTTTCCAGCGATATTGAAAATCCTCGCAATCCTTTCTCGATGATTACGTTGCAAAGAGAGGCTTGCTCCAGCAGGGAAGCAGTCTATTATACCTTGCAAAACATGGTGAAGAAAAAGGAAAATCCAACACCACAATTCCAACAAAGAATACAAGAACTTGTAAAAAAAGTAGAAGCAGTTCAGCAAAACTCAAAAGCAAACAAGACACTAGAGCTTATTCAGAAAATAAATGATAAAGTAATTATCTTTACGGAATATAGAGCAACGCAAATTTATTTACAATGGTTTTTAAAGCAGCACGGCATCACATCTGTTCCCTTTCGCGGTGGATTTAAACGTGGCAAAAAGGATTGGATGAAAGATCTCTTCCAAAATCATGCGCAAGTATTAATAGCAACAGAAGCTGGCGGAGAAGGTATTAACCTTCAATTTTGTCATCATATTATTAATTTTGATTTACCATGGAATCCAATGAGATTAGAGCAAAGAATTGGAAGGATTCATCGACTTGGTCAAAAAGAGGATGTGAAAATTTATAACTTTGCAGTGAAAAATACGGTTGAGGATCATATTTTAAAATTACTTTATGAAAAAATCCATCTTTTCGAAAAAGTAATCGGAGAACTAGATGATATTCTTACGAAGCTGGATTTTGGCAATATGGATGATTATATGATTGATATATTCTCCCATTCTAAATCAGAAGGGGAAATGAAAATCAAAATGGATAATTTAACGAGCATGATTGAATTCGCACAAAGCATGAAGGAAGGTGAAACATATGAAGCAGCAGGAAATCCATCAATTTCTTGAACGATTTTTCATTGCGAATGATTGTGAAATTACAGAAAATAAACCTGGTTATCTAATCGTCCAACTGACTATCGAAATGGACAAAGAATTAATGAATCGACCTTTTTATTGGCATTATCTTGAAAAGACTGGCGGCGAGCCAAACCCCGCCAGTCTAACCCTCATCACGAATCCAAAGCTTGCTCCAGCCGATATAAAAGGGGAACTAATCCATTTTGGTTCTCCCCGTCTTCACCAGCTTTTTGCTTCAGCAAAAAATTTATCAAAGTATATTCGTTTATATGAAAATAAAACAGGTCAAGGACAGCAGCAAACGGCTCTTAAACCATGGCTTGCTCTAAATGTAAAAATATCGTATCAATGCGACAGAAAACGGGATGTGTTTCAATCGATTGGTTTACAGCTAATCAATGGACAAATAGCAACAAATTTTCAAACAAAAATTGAGAAGATGAATCTTTCTGCCAAAATCCCTGATTATGCATTTACCCTATCTCCTTTAATTATGCCAAAAAGCGGGATTACAAGAATGGAGAATATGATTAAACAATCATTATTAGCAGAAGACCATACATGGGCAGAAGAAGCGAAAGAAAGGTGGAAAAAGGATTTGGAATTGCTAGAGCATTTTTATGAAGATATGGAAGACATCGAGGAAGAACAAGAAACGTTGGAGACCGAAAAATTAGCATTGCAAGAACAATACGAGCCAAAGATTAGTATTTCAATAATTAATGGCGGGCTATTCTATTTGGCTTCAGAAACTGTTTCCTAAAGATCATGCATGAAAAGGAGTAGATGCTGTTCAATAAGCAGCATCTACTCCCTTTCACATTATCGCTTTATGTTTCTACGTCTAAAGCTGAATAAAATTAAATACGGTAAAATCCCAAACCATCTCAGCATAAATGGCTCTTTCAGCCCTTTTCTTGCCGCTCTTAACTTTTGCCTTTCCTCTTTAGGCTGATCCATGTACTGCACAAATGTTTGGGTTAAATACTTCACATAATCATTGGTATTCATCTAATCACCTACTCTAGCATTTGTACTAGGATAGCCAATAATCCAACTTTTCATTCTACCCACTTTGTCATTTTATGCAGTTCATTATCGTAATAACTTGTTGCAACAAGTTGGTTCTTAACACCCTGCAAATTTAATTTATAATCAATTTTATAAGTAGTAGCAGAATTTTTTGTAATCGTATAATTAATTTGCCCATGCAAAAAGACCTTTTCACCGGCTATAATTGGGGTATCCTGTGTAGCTAGCTGGTTCTCGACATCTTTTGAAGAGGTAAGAAAGTAGTATTCTTGCATATTATTATTATTCACACTTATTTCTATTCCTTTCTTATTTTCATAAAGGCCATATAAAACAAATAAGAAATGAATAAAGAGGATATACACACATAGCGATAACGGATAAATAAACCCTTTGTTATTCCTTATCAATTCACTTCACCCTCCATACGAAGATATGATATTATGCTAGCATCTTTTTTCTTTGCAAATTGGTTTATTACCTCTACCCTAAAACCATTCTTATCCCTTTTAAAATCTACATTTTTAACACCTTGTAATGCAACCTCATGCCCTGTCGAATCTACCCGCCTTCTTATACTGCTTTCATATTTTTCATAGGTAACCACTCTTCCATCTACATAAAGCAGTAATTTATTATTTGAAACATCAATATTCTGTGCTATTTTCGCTTCTTTTTTTAATTCTAGGATAAACACTTCCCATTCCATATCTTGTAACTCTGTCTCCGAAACTTGACGATTAAGCATATGTTTCAAAGGAACGATCAATAAAGAAAGAATAATAGAAAAAATAAAAAAACAAAGAAGCATTTCCATTAAAATATAGCCTTTAGTATTAAAAACCATCAAATGTTTCATTCTAGCAACACATCGCATATTTTTTTCGTCTTCTGAAATACATTTTTATATTGAATACAGACTGTATTATCTTTTTCCCAAAGGATTGTGTAGATATTTCCCTCTTTTTCAATAGAAGCTATTCCTTTTTCTGCTTCTCCTAATTTAACTTCCATTAAATAGTGATAAAATAGCTCATTAACAGCCTTACCCTCTTCCGAATCTTCCAATTGCTTTAATACGTGCACATAGATTGGCATCCATGTCAAAGCAATTAGAAGCCATATCGTAAAGGCCAATAAGTAATCCGGTAACATAAATCCTTTACAATTTAGTCGCATAAAATCGCCCTTTACCAATTAGAATGGTTAATTTATATGGTTGCTTTCCAATTCGAAATTCATATGTGCCAAAATTAGAAACATTCCCTCTCGAATTAATGGTAAAAGAAAGCGTGTTTTCATTAACAAAAACAATATCATCATTATAATAACGATCCACAATAGTACCCGTATTTACATCCCCACGAATACTGTAGCGATTTAAATACGGATATATTCTTACTTGAAGAGGTGCTTGATTAGCTATAGCAAAAGCTTGTGCATAATAGAGATCTGCCTCCAATTGGGTAACAAAATGATTCTCATTGAGTGTGGTTTGCTGGGAGGTAACTAAGAACACAGATAAAGAGGAAAGAATCACCAATAATGACATTGCGACAAGCATTTCAACTAGTGTAAAGCCTCTTTGATTTGCTATCACGGATTTTCCGTACCAGAAGTGGTTACTACACCATTTGTAATAATTAATTCCTTGCCATTTGTACATTTCTCTTGCTCTTCTGTAATATAATTTTCTTCTTTTAGTTTAGCGATACTCTCAGGATATGCTTTATGCTCCATATAATAGGATTGAACCTCTGCTTGTACCATCTTTGTTAATGCTTCACAACCTGTATCATTTATTTTCGAATTGTGCTTCGTTATATTGGGAATAGTCACAATTAATAATATAGAAATAACCACCAAAACTATCATCATTTCAATTAGTGTAAATCCTTTTTCATTTTTCATTTTGTGCTCCTTTCAAAATCCATCTAATAACTGGAACATCGGCATTAATACAGATAAATAAATGGAAACGATTAATATTCCAACAACGGAATACAATGTGGGCTGAAGGACCTTCATTGTTTTTTGTATATTCTCTTCTATTTGCATTAAACAATGATTGCCATAGTAATAGAATTCCTGATCCAGCTTGCCATTTTCTTGGCCATGCTGAATAATTTGTAATAGTTCTTTATCAAAAAAATCAAATAACATAAAGGCTTGGTCTAGACGAACACCTTTTTTCAACTGAGAAATAGCGATTATACCTATTTGAGAATATAGCCTTTGCTCCTTATTTTCTTCAAAAAATTGCAAACATTCATAAATCGAAAATCCACTAGATAATAAATAACTTAATTGCAAGGATAAAAGATAGGAAAAATAGCGTCTTACAATTTTTCCTATGTATGGAATTCGTGCTAGTAAATTCATCTGAACAATAATATCCAGCTTGCGAAAATATAAATAATAATAGAAGAAACTAGAAATAAGAAGAAGTAATAAAAAAGCGAAGAGAAACGGAATAATCTTACCGATTAATTGGACAAAGAGCAGAAAGAAATTCTTATTTATATTCATCGTTAGAAAAATGGAATTAAATTTAGGAATGAGGATACTTTGAACAAAGAAGAACAAAACAAAGGTAAATAATAGAAGAAAAAGAGGATAAGAAAGAATCCTCCTTAATTTTTTGATTGTATCTTGTTTATGTTGAATCATTTTACTTGCATCCTGAAAAGCAGTTGCAAATCCTCCATGCTTTTCAGCAAAATAAACAAAACTAATAACTTGGTGATCAAAATTTAGTCTTACAAGATTTTCAAAAAAAGTTTCTCCTCCTTTTAAAGAACCATAACAAGCATTTATATCTTCCATTCGACATTCCGGCATGTAATAACGCGAAGATTGGACGGCTTCCGCCATGGAATAGCCCCTATCAAGCAATTCTCCGATACATTTTAAAAATCTTGCTTGCTCTAAATTAGTCCATTCTTTATTTCTTTTCATCATAAATCCACCGTTCATATTCCCCATTCTTTATATACCCTAACGCTATCCCTTTACAAATGATATCCCCTAATGTTTTATACTTATAACTCCAATCATCTGACCGATTGTAAAGAATGTTTGCAATCATCCTTCCAGTTAACATTTCAAACACAGTCGATCTTTTTAATCGATCATCTAAACGGTAACAGTTAGGTGAACAGCCATCATCACAAAATGGACATACCATTTCTACCAGTCTTTGTGCAGTAACGGCAATTAAGGTTTGTTCAATTTCTGTCTCCTTTATTCCAAACTCGAGCAATCGGTGAATCGCACCTCTCGCATCCCTTGTATGCATGGTAGTTAATACCAAATGCCCTGTTAAACTTGCCCTTATTGCGATATGGGCAGTTTCTCTATCTCGTATTTCTCCAACCATGATAATGTCGGGATCGTGGCGAAGAATCGCTTTTAATCCTGTAGAATACGTAATGCCAGCCTTCTCATTGACCTGAATTTGAAGCACATTTTCCTGGGGCTTTTCAATAGGATCTTCTAAGCTGATAACATTCCTTTGATAAAGGTGAGCATTTTCATTTAAGAGGGAATAGAGTGTTGTCGTTTTGCCAGATCCAGTCGGACCAGTGAGGATAATTAAGCCATGAGCGTGCTTTAATAAAGAGATTAATTTTCGAGAAACATTTGGAAATAAGGAGATATGATAGATTGGAAGCATATTTTTGTCCGAAAGTACGCGAATAACTAAACTTTCATGAGGGTAAGAAGGTAAGGTTGATAAACGTAGGCCAATATATTGACCATTTATGCTCGTGGAAATAGATCCATTTTGCGGTTTTCTTCGTTCTCCAATATCCATGGATGCCGTAAACTTAAAATGAGAGATTAACTTGTCACATTCCTCCGCAGTTATTACTAATCTAGTAAGCAAATGATTAGCAATCCGCAATTGAAGGACAGATTCCTTTTGTCTCGGGGTTATGTGAATGTCAGTAGCATTCTGCTCTACTGCATCACAAATAATACGATTGGCTAAAGCTTCAATAGATAACACTTTTCATAAAACACCACCTTTTTATTTATTCGACTTTATATTTCGACATAAAAGAAGAAATTCCTTCTTTCGTCATTAATTTTTTTAAATTTTATCCAATCGGTTATTTATAAGAAATGTAGAACATAAGATCTGGACCTTTCATGCTTATTTCCCTATTAATACTTTTGATTAATTTCCATAGCTCTTCTAAAATAACCGCTTGATTTTGTATAAAAAACACCGAACAATCCATACTATATATATCAATTATATTGGGCTATAGCCAAGTGGTAAGGCAACGGACTTTGACTCCGTCACTCGTTGGTTCGAATCCAGCTAGCCCAGTAAAGACCCAATTTCCACGGGTCTTTTTTTAATGAAAAAAAACAACCCCACAATGAGGCTGCCCTGTTTTCATTCACACATTCATACCATCATGTTGAATCTGTGACTTTTCGATTTGAATAGTTGTATGTTCTATTTTAAATTTATCTTTCATTCGATCAATCGCTTGCTGAAGAATAGCTTGACTGTCTTTTTTATCTTCAATTAGAATATGGCAGCTTAATGTATCTAGCCCAGAAGTAATAGTCCATATATGCAGATCATGAACATCGATTACTCCTTCGATTTCTTCTAATACCATTCTTACTTCTTCTTGGTTAATTGTTACTGGCGTTCCTTCCATTAATATATGAGTGGAATTTTTTATTACCCCCCAACCGCTTTTTAAAATTAATAAAGCAACTACTACAGATATAATAGGATCTGCAACATACCAATCAAAGAATAGCATGAGTACTCCAGCAATAATCGCACCAACTGAACCTAATGCATCACCCAATATATGTAAGTAAGCACTTCGTAAATTTACATTATTATGCACATCCCCTTTCTGTATTAATGCCACTGCACTAAATATATTGGCTAACAACCCTATCGCAGCAATGATCATCATTGTTCCACTAGCAACCGTCGGAGGCTCCGTGAATCGTTTTATAGCTTCCCAAATGATAAAAAAAGCGATAATAAACAAAGTGGCTCCATTAAATAGGGCCGCTAAAATTTCAAAACGATAGTATCCATACGTTTTACTAGGGGATGCCTTACGTGACGCAAACCGGATTGCAAGGAAACTTAAGAAAAGAGAACTTGCATCACTTAACATATGACCGGCATCTGATAATAAAGCAAGACTATTTGTAAGAAGTCCTCCAAAAAACTCCAATAGCATAATCCCACAGGTAATGATTAAAGCGATAATCAACCCCTTTTTATTTCCTTCTCTTGTTGCTTCGAAGCCATGATGATGATGGTTATGATGTCCATGCTGACTATGATTGTGCTCATGAAAATTTCCCATATTTTTTCCTCCCTATTTCTATTTTATAAATCGAAATTATTTCCTTATGGTTAGATGTCGTTAACTATATGTTTATATAAGTAGCTTGCATCTGAACCAACACCTTGAAGAAGGCTGGAAGACCTATTCGTTTGCCAAGGCAAACCGATAAAATACAAACCATTTATATTTGAAATGCCTCTATTATGAATAGGGTCTCCCTTTTCATTTGTGACTTTTGGGATGGAAATCCAACCGTAATCTCTATAGAACCCAGTTGCCCAAATTACATTGTTGACCATCACTGAACGTTTATCTTGAAATATAAACACATCGTTGTTAATAGTTTCTACTCGCCTAAAAACACTTATAGCTTCACTTTTGATTTTTAATCTCAACTCATCCCCAAAAATCGGATCAGGGTTATTTTTTATCCATTGACCTATTTTTGAGTTAACCTTTGCTTTATATAACCCAAATTTATCAAACCACCAGAAAATACTCTTTTTCCCTATATCTTGTGGTAAAAACCTAATTTTATGACCAGCTGATAAAAAAACCTCTCGATCATTAGAAACTTCAACTGCAATTTGTGCCCCTGAGTTTCCAGCACCCACTACTAAAACAGATCCCTCACTAAGCTGATGAATATTTTTATATTGAGAGGAATGCAGCTGCACTATACTGGAAGATAAAGCAGAAGCAAAAGTAGGAATAAATGGCTTTTGAAAAGCTCCCGTTGCAATTACTACTTTTTTAGCAGTAATTTCATTATCTACAGTTACTACCTTAAACCCTTGATCTATCTTTAATAATGCCTTCACTTCTGTATTTAGTCGAATTGGTAATGAAAAAGCATTAGCATAATCGACTAAGTAAGCAGCAATTTCATCCTTTGTTGGATAGGCTTCAGAATCCCCGGTTAATGTTAAACCAGGTAGCATGCTATGCCAACGAGGAGTAAACAAGGTTAAGCTATCGTATCTATTTCTCCAGCTTTCTCCTAATTCAGTTGATTTTTCAACAATTAGAAAAGATAGATTAGATTTATGTAAGAAGTATCCCATAACGAGACCTGCTTGCCCTCCACCAATAATGATTACATCATATTCCATCATAATCACCCTTTAATATATGAATATATGCTCATATATTGATTTTATATTCAATACTTAAAAATGTCAATTACATATTTAAACATTAACCTTTATTAGAAATATTAAGAATATTAATATAACATTACAAAGATGTCCAAGCTTCAAATCGTGAATATGTACAATTTATGAACAAATATTTGTGAAGTTGTGAACATTTTATAAACTTATCGTTTTAACCATGTTTATGGTAGATTGCTATATTATAATAAAGAAAATTAGTTCCCAGGAGGAAACATTTGTTATGGAAAATACACTAAAAGTTACAAATGTATTATCTGACCCAACTCGTTTCTATATTTATCAATACATTACTAAACGTCATCAAGATGTAACAGTTCAAGAAATAGCAGACGAATTTTCCATCCATCCAAACGTGGCTCGATTACATTTATCTAAATTAGAAGATGTAAGAATGCTACATTCTGAAACAAAAAAAACAGGAAAGGGTGGCCGTCCAAGCAGACTATATCGCTTATCAGATGAGGTCATACAATTTAGCTTCCCATTTAGAGACTTTCAATTATTAAGCAGTATTTTATTAAGATCCCTTGAAAGCCTAGGACCAGAAGGAAGAAAAGCACTATATGAAACAGGAAAAACATTTGGTAAAGAAATGATGGAACAAGAAATCGCCCGTTATACAAATAATACTGCAACATTATCCAATGAGGATAAACTACGGTTATTACAAAATGCCAGCTTAATGACAGGACAACTGCCTGCATTAGAATGGAATGAAGATGAAACCTCCTTATATTTCGAAATATATAACTGTCCATTTAAAGAAGTAGCAATAGAGCATAAAGATAAAGTATGTACGATGCACCACTCCTTCTTTACTGGTATGTTTGAAGCGTTATTTACGGATGTTCAGTTAATCGAAAAACAAAATATTATTTCCGGCTGCGATCAATGTGCCTACAAAACGCTTGTTCAATAGGGAAGAAAAGAGAGAGGGTATTCCTTCTCTCTTTTTTCGGTGTTGCTTCTATGCTAACTAAAAGCCGTTAATATATGGATTATGATCCATTTCATGTTCGATTGTTGTTTTTCTTCCATGACCAGACAGCACAATCGTCTCTTCAGGTAAATTTAAAAGCTTCTCGTGAATACTATTTATTAATGTACGTTGATTACCACCAATTAAATCAGTTCGCCCAATACTTTCATAGAAAAGAGCATCTCCAGCAAATGCCCAATTCTCCTTTTTAAAATAAAACGTAACACTGCCAGGAGAATGCCCAGGTGTCTCCAGCACTTGAAAGGTAAAATCTCCAATTGTCATCTTAGGATTTTCATCTAAGAAATGCTCTGCTGGTCTTGAAACTACAGGATTAGGAAGTCGGAATGCTTCACTCCCATTTAATTTCGGATCAATCAACCACTCTTCTTCTTTGCTATGTACATAAACGGGAATGCTGTACTCTGTTCTAACATCTTCCACCGCACCAATATGATCAAAATGTGCATGTGTTAAAAGAATTGCAATAGGAGATACTTCTAACTCCTGTATCATCTTAATCAATTTTTCTCCATTTGCACCTGGGTCTATCACTAAACAATCCTTATTTTCATTCCATACTAAATAACAATTGGTTTGGATTGGCCCTAAAGGAATTTGCTTATATTCCACAGAATTCCCCTCCTATTTATTCTCTAATTGACTTATTACCCGTTCTACTTTATCTTCCATTTTTCTAGTGATGTCTCGTCTGTCATCAATTCTAATATTTGTACAAACACGCACAAGACCTTTTTCAAATGGAACTTCATGCATTGCCTGAATCACTTCAAATAATATTGGAAGTTCCCCTTCAATAATAGTGTTCATTGGCGTTAATTGGAAACGAATTTGGCCTTTTTCCTCATAACTCATTAAAACTTTTTGAATGTCTGCTACATACGCACTTACACTTGGTGTTTGTGTGCCTACTGGTATAACCGTTACATCAACGATTGCCATATTTTATTGTTCCCCTTTCTCTTCTATCATTAATCGGATTCCATCCATTATTGATCGATTTAAGTTCATTCCTATGATGGCATATTTTTATATCAACATCAACTATTGTGAAATATTTGACGTAAACAAAGGAGTAATGTCTCCAGTCTCCATATTCAGCATATTTTCAAAATAATAACCATAAAGACAGTACTTTCCGTCGCTTGAAATTTGAATTGGCTGATCTTCTAATTCCTTATCGGTAAATAACTTTTTACTCTCACCTGTTTCCATATCTACTTCCATAAATTCAAAAACATCTTGATACGTTTCGGCATTACCATTTCTTTTGGGAGTAAAGGTAAGGAATCTATTTTGATAAAAGGTATAGTTCGGCACTAACCAATTAGCAAATTTTGATAATCGAGGAACAGGAATACTCCCTTGCTTATTTAAATCTGCATCATAAAAGGTATAAACTGCATCTTCTGCTTTATCATTACTTGAGATGGTAAGTAGATAATCGTTTTTCTGGTCAATAAAGTAAATATTAGCCAAATCTACCTCGTTTTCTTCTTCCGTTTCCAAATTGAATATTTTAAGCGGTGCATATAGCGAAGGATTACTTTGATCCCAGTCAAGATACATTACCCTTACCTTTGATAACCATTGTGGAAAAGGGGTAGATACAGGAAAATCACTTAATACGTTTTCTTGAATATCCAATGTAAACACTTTACTTTCCCAATCCTTGGTTAAGGTAGTAATGAGTAATTCATTTTCATTATGAGGATTCCACGCAAAGTCTGTTTCATAGCTTTGCATAGTTCTAGAAAGTATTTCATTTCCTTTATAATCAATTATATGAATTTCTCCTTCTTCCTCAGAAAGAGCACTGTATATTAGCAGTTGATTTTTGTTTAACATCACATAAGATAATTCGTCTTCCGACTCATATAGAGGGATATGCTTTCCTGTATAAATGTTATAAGCATAAATTTTATATACCCCCTCAAAGATAGACGAATAACAAATCGTATCTTTCTTTATCCAGCCATATACTTGCTCAAAGTCTCCTTCAATTGGGCTAATAGGAGGAAGCATCGTGTTGTTATCAACATCTTTGTCCTTCGCTTCATTTTCACTGGCTGAATCACCCTGTCTAGGGGCACAGCTAGACAGAATTAGTATGAAAAAAGTGAAGAGAAGAACTATTCCTAACGTGTTTCTCTTACCTAATGGAAACATTTTTCACACCCCTATAATACTATTCAAGTTTTGTTCACTCTATAGAATAGTAACACAAAAAAGCCGATTTTTTCGGCTTTTTTCAAATCCTATTGGAGATTTTTTAATAAATAATGAAATTCGCAATAAAAATATGTGCTTTTTTACAACTGAATGTTTATTTAATCACGCTGTACTTCTCTTTATTCAATTTGCCCAAACCTTTCTATAAAACATAAGTATCCTACATATATAAGGAAGCCAAGAAAATTCCAGTTGTTTCATGATAAATTTCATCAAACTGAGAGAGAGGGAGTGGATTTATCCCTTTTCCTAACTCAATTGTGAATCCCGGCTTTCTTAATTCTTGAATAAACCAATCTTTATACCCTGCATGACTATCTACATTTTGAATCGATTTATATCCGCTCACTCTCGAAAACTCATCTGCTATTGCCCTCGATTCTGCTGGCTCCAATCCTTCATATCCCCAATAAAATTCTTTTCCCTGTGTATGTAAGGCTAATAATCGATCGAATTTTTCTTTTTCAGCAAGGTTTGCCATCACCTGAGACTCTGGTTCTGATAAAGGGCTATCTCCAGGATAATCTCTTGGAGCAGGGGCTTTCGGTTCTTTCCGTTCCTTTTCCATTTCCCAATTAGCTGGAAATTGATTATTTAAATCTACACCACGTATATTTGCTTTCCAGCCAGTAAAATCGCTACTGCCTTCATTTATTGAAATTATTTTTTCTTTCTCACTCTCTGGAGGACCGCTTAAAACCAAATCAACCCCGTCAGGATTAACCATTGGTACAAGTGATAAAGCTGAACCTTGATACAGTGGCATTGTTCGCACATTGCGCATACTAGTTCCATTAGTTAATGATAATAAAAAGTCATTTAAAAACGTCATTAAAATCCCTGTAGTAATCCATTCATTTGCATGGAAGGATGCATTAATATGAACCTTTTTCGTTCCTTTTCCTATTCTAATTTCATCAATATTTTTTCCTAATACACTTTTGCCTATTGTATGCTTTTTAATGAATGGGAAAGCCTTTATTAAACGATTCATATCTGACTGTAGGGATGTATAATCATACTTTTTCCTTCCCTGTACAAATCTTCCAACAATACGGTTTGGGATTAAAATCTCATCTCCCACTTTAAGATTATTTGGATTTAATTGTTGATTTAATAATAGAATGCTATCAACCGAAATATTTCTTGCTCCTGCAATTTTCCACAGGGTATCTCCTTGCTTTATTTGATGGACTTGTGATTCAAATCCAGGAATTTGGATTGTTTCAGAAACTGCTAATTTATTCGGATTTACGCTAGGATTACTATCTAAAATAAGATTTAGGGGAACAATAAATAGTTGACTATAATACCAAAGTGTATCTCCTGGTCTCAATTTAATCTCCATATAATCACTCCTCTCTCTTTTTATATATATGAATCGCTTATAAAAAACATGCTTAGCAGTGGTATAACATTAGCATATTAAAATTTCTTATTTAAAGGCTGTTTATTCATAAATCTATTATTTTATATGGTTTGATGTAAGTGCAGCACTCACGGATAAAGCCATTTGAAAAGAACCTCATCATATAATATAAGAAAGAGGCTGAGACATAAGTATTTCAGCCAAAGAAAAAGCCAAACAATCACACGGAATCGTATGATTGTTTGGCTTTTTAATTAGCTTTTAAAAAAGGAATTTTTAGTAAAGTAATTTAAAAACATAAATAACCAGTATGAGAAAGTAACCTTTATTTAACTATATTAGAGATTGTTCGTCTTTACAGATTGTCTATTTACTTTTGTCCCAGCCTCAAATTCATGCTAATTTATTAATTAAACATTAATTTGTATCTTCTATTATATCAAGCATTCCGTTTTCTTTATCATAAAAACGTAATAGGTCACCATAAATAATGCTATCAGAATACTGTAATTCTAGATTTGCCTGTTCTATATACGGCTCACATGCATTACCGTCAGCTACTTCTCCTGTTGCGCGCTCATAACAAACTTCTTTTGTATATACATAATCTTCTGTAATGAAGCTGCCATCTCGTAAAACAACAAATTGATTATTATTTTCTGAGAATAGATCAGATCCAAATTGAATATCATTTTTAGTTTCCATACCAAGCAAATGAAGAAGAGTAGGCTTGATATCCATTTGCCCCGATACTGTTGAGAGTGTTTTCCCCTTCATTCCTGGAATATGGATAACAAAAGGAACTCTTTGTAATTGCGTACTTACAAAAGGAGTAACTTCTTCCTCTAATAATTCACTCATTGCTTTATTATGATTTTCAGAAATTCCATTATGATCTCCATACAAGACGATAATACTATTTTCATAGAGACCTTCCTCTTTTAATCTCTCAATAAAGATTTTCAAAGCCTCATCCTGATAACGAACTGTAGGTATAAAGTTATTCAGCGTTCTACTTCCAGTTGTTAGAGGTTCAATTAATTTATCCTCTTCTTCTAGCTCAAAAGGAAAATGATTTGTCAGCGTGATAAATTTACTATAAAATGGCTCCGGCATTTCTTTTAAATGAGCGATGGATTGTTCGAAGAATTCAATATCCTTCAATCCCCAACCAACGGAATTTTCCTCATTCACCTCGTAATCATTAATTTCATAAAAACGGTCATACCCCAAGCTTTGGTACATAATATCGCGATTCCAGAAGCTCTTATTATTTGCATGAAGGGTGGCAGTAAAATAACCATTTTCTTTCAAAATCTCTGGTGATGCTTCATACTCATTTCCAGAATGAGTAAAGAAAACTGCTCCTCTGCTTAATGGATACATGGAATTTTCCACAATAAACTCAGAATCTGATGTTTTACCTTGTCCAGTTTGGTGGTAAAAATTTTCAAAATAAAAACTTTCTTTAATAAATTCGTTTAAAAACGGCGAAATTTCTTCCCCATTCACTTCCCGATTTACAGTAAAGGTCTGTGTTGACTCTAAGCTTACCATTATCACATTTTTCCCCTTGGCAATTCCAAACATATCCTTATTTGGTTCTGTGTAATTCGCCTGATTGTAGTTAACCATATCTGTTAACTCACTACCATCTGCAAAAGCTCTTTGTGCAGTAGCCTTTGTTTGAAGAAATACATCATAAAGTTGGTAATTATACGTACCAATATTTTTCACTAATAGCTCTCTATCAAATGTTCTTGTTAGTAATTGCGTTCTCTGTGTTTCTGCTAAGCTTAGATTAAAAAACGCTAAGCTTATCGTAAATAAATAAAAAATACTTTGCTGAACCCTAGTATATTTGGGAATCTTTAAGAATGTTGGTTTCTTTTTCATAATGACTGCAAGTAGAATAATATCTACGAAGAAAAGAATGTCTGTAACATGAACCAGTTCTCTGACACTACTTCCTAAATCACTCAAATTACTTGTCTGAAATAAAAGTGGAAGGGTTAAGAAGTCTGTATAAACTCGATAAAAGACTACATTTGCATATAATACGAATGAAAGAATCAAACTGGAGATAAATATATATCTTTTTTGATTTTTCTCTGAAAGAAACATGGAAATCCCCAAAATAAACAAGAGGGAGCTTAATGGATTAATAATTAATATAAATTGTTGAATCGAATTTTCAATTTTAATATCAAAGCTAGTAATATAAGCAATATTCGTTTTAATCCACAATAAAACTGTTGCAATCGTTATAATGGATAGCTTTGACCATTCAAATTTATTCTTAAACAATGGTGAATCCTCCTAACTATTGATCAAACAAAATCTCTAAATGATCACTTTACACATTTTACAATAATTTTATTATATAAAGCCAATCTTTATGAAATTTTAATCTAATTTTCATGTTCATGTATTAATATAATAACTTACTCTTTTTTAGACGTCCAATTAGACGAAAAGTTTCAAAAAAGCAGAAGAAATTTATAGAGAAATTTTTCCAAATACTTTTTTTCATTTATTTTTTCAAAATAAAGCAATTTATGTATAAATTTAGATACCATTTCCAGCAAAGTACATACAAATTCTCCGTATGAAACATCTATTAAATTACACCAAAAAGAGGCTGGAACATAAGTATTCCAGCCATAGATAAACCCGAACAACCATATGATTGTTCGGGTTTATATTGGTTTATAAAAGGCTGTTTCAGTGAAGATGGTGTTATTATCCGCAGCTTGAATACACTTTGCTTTCCATGGGGCGAGCGCCGAGCCGGCTTCGTCGCTCACGCTCCTGCAGAGTCTCGGACTTTCTCGCAGCTCCCATGGGAGTCTACATGTATTCAGGCTGCTCCGTCTTTCCAATTAATTAATTTTTTCTATTTCCATAATAGTTTATAGAAAAACAATCTTTAAAAGTGAATTAGTTTTTACACTGACTATATTTAAAATCATAAATAACTAGCATGAAAAAGTAGCCTTTATTTAAGAGCTAAATTAAGGATTGTTCGTCTTTACAGACTGGCTATTTAGTTTTGTCCCAGCCTCTTAATATATCTATATGAGGTTTAGACTTTTAAAAACTATTCCTACTAAATTAATTTTTCGCTAACCAAGCAGCACCAATCACACCTGCTGTATTCCCCAAGGTCGCAACATCAATTACTGTTGATTCTGCTACGCTTTTAAAAGAGAACTTCAAGAAGTTTTCTTTTACCGGATTTAATAGCACATCACCAGCTTTTGAAACGCCACCACCGATGACAATTTTCTCTGGATTTAAAGTATTAGCAATATTAGCTAATACTAATCCTAAATGGAAAGCTACGAATTGTACGATTTCATTTGCTAACTCGTCACCTTTTTTCGCAGCATCAAAGACATCCTTTGCTGTAATGGCACCTTCTTGATCCAACACAGAATGAAGCACACTCAATGTATGTCTTTCAGCTAATCTTTCTTTCGTCAATCGAACAATTCCAGTTGCTGAAGCAATCGTTTCTAAACAGCCCGTTTTTCCACAGTTACAAGGAGCACCGTTTTCTACAATAGCCGTTAAATGACCTATTTCACCAGCAGCTCCCTTCACTCCTTGCACAATATTCCCGTTTATAATAACTCCGCCACCTACACCAGTACCGAGCGTAACACAAACTAAATCTTTGGATCCTTCTCCAGCACCTTTCCACATTTCACCTAGTGCTGCACAATTCGCATCATTATCAATTGTTACAGGCAGACCTAAATCTGCTTCAAGTCGTGCTTTTAATGGGAAATTATCTGGCCAGCCTAAGTTTACTGTATTGAAAATAACACCTGTTTTATAATCAAATGGTCCTGGTGCGCCCATCCCAGCACCTAAAACATCTTCCTTCGAATGTCCTAATTCTTGCAATTTAGCATCGATTGATTTAGCAATATCTGATGTAATGTTTTTACCTTCTTCAGAATTATCTGTTGGGATTTCCCAATGATCGATCAAATCTCCCTTTAATGATAAAAAGGCTATTTTTACCGTTGTTCCACCTAAGTCAATTCCCGCTACCCATTTTTCCTGCATTGTTAATTCCCCCTATTTTTCTGTTCCAATAAAACCTGTATTTCTTGATTAAGTAATCGCATGGCAGAGTCAAATTCTCGATCTTTTATTAATTGAGATTGATATAATTCTTTAATTTCAGATTTCATTAATTGTAAATCGCCTACACGATCGCCAACATAGATGATCGTCCCATATTTTTTTAAAAACTGTTGCACATCATAAATTGTTTGCATGGTACCCCTCGATTTCATACATATTCAAACTCACTGCAAAGGTTTGCATAACTTGATAAATTAATCGTTTTCAAATTAAGTATATCGGAAATGAACCGTTTCCTCAACAGCAGATTCATTTCCCTTATTAGAATAGTAAAAATCAGACAAATGCTTTAATTCGTGCCAAATTGAAGGATAAACCACCCTTTTATCATATTTCTCTTCTTTTCTCATATATATATAAAAGTAAATATAAGACAGGCTTATAAAGTAAATGATTATTTTTTATTTCCATTAGATGGAGCGGTGAAAATAATGAAAAAAGATTTTATCCGATTAAGTATCTCTCTTATTATCCTTGTTGCTATTTTTTATATTTTCCAGCAAAAGCAGATTGCAAAGGAAAGTATAACTTACTTCCCAATTGATCCAACAGTGACCTTTCCTAAAGCAAACACTACCCTTACATTTAATAAAAAAAGATTCGATGAGTACAGCATTCTCTGGGAAAGCAATTCTTCTATTAATAAACAAGCGTATTTACGGCAAGATATGAGCTTACTCTATGCAAATGGGAAATTAATAAGCACGATGGGAGAATGGCGACAAAATACATTAGAACTTTCAGAAGAAAAAACAGTCGTGGAAAGAGAAAGCAACTATTTACAAGCAATTACTTTTCATTATGCTGAAATACATGATACAAATGAAAGAATTTTCAGTTCTCAAAAAATTTCAGCGGACAATTTATATGTCATTAATTCGAAGTTTGAAAGTACACCACTATCTTTCCATACTCCAAATAACTTAGTCGAAAAAGATTGGGCAACAACATTGGATAAACAAGCATTAGATTATATTGATTACTCTTATCGTCAAGTACTAAAGAAATTCCATATTTCAGCTGAACAATATGATACAAAACTATTACTTACGGAATTAACCAAATTTAACGATTCACCACTCCCATCTTTTTCAAAGGAACAAAGCGCAAAAATACTTGGACAATTGACTGAAGGTCTTTATAAAAACTATTTCCTGGGAATTATGAAAGAAGACGGAACCATCGCTGATCCCATCGGCAGTTCTATCCCTGTAATATTAATTAATGACAATCATCTTCTTATCTTATTTACAACCAAAGATGGCGAACCAATTGTTTTAAGACAGCAAATTTCTACTCTTTAATTTTATCCCATAATAAAAGATATTTCGGATTGTTTTCGTCCAATTCTAAAGCTTTTTGTAAATATTCTCTAGCTTCTTCTAGTTTCTTATCGTATAGACTGACAACTGCTAAATTATAATATGCTTCATGAAACTCTGGATTCAAATGGATTGTTTTTTGCAGATTTTTTTCAGCTGCGGCAAGTTCCTTTTTCTTAAGTTGGATATAAGAAAGTAAAAAATAATAGTTCTCGTTATTTTTAGTTTTAATTGTTTCTAAAACTTGTTCTGCATCATCATATTTTTCATCATTCACATAATTATTGACCATAATTAGTGCAGATTGATCCCGATTTTGTGACACCCCTGAACTCGATGTATAGCCAATGCCAATACCTATTAGCAATAAAGTAATTAGTAATGCCCCAAGCTGGATTTTCCAGCTTTTTTTCTTTGGAAAATTTACAATAGCTGTTGCCAGAAAACCGCCTACTAATCCACCAATATGTCCAGCATTATCGATTCCTTGTATGGTAAAGCCAAAAATAAGGTTAATAATGATAATAATAATGACATTCCAACCCATCACTCGAAAAAATAGCTTTGGAAATTGCCATGCAAAATAAAGAAGTGCACCAAAGCATCCAAAAATCGCGCCACTTGCACCAGCTGATAAAGATGGACTAAATAAATAACTTGCAAACACCCCGCTAAATCCAGCGAAAAGATAAATGATGAAAAATCTACTGTTCCCAAAAATCCTTTCTATTAATGGACCAACATAATAAAGAGCAAATGAATTCATTACTAAGTGCAAAAAACCAATATGCAAAAAAATAGGTGTTATTAACCGCCACCATTCTCCAACTGCGATTAAATAATTTACTTTCGCTCCCCATTTAACCAATGTTTCGCTATTGGTACTTCCTCCACTCCCTTCCATTAAGAAAAACATAATAACTTGAAAGACAATAAATAAATAAGAGATAAACGGTTTTCCAAAATTCAGTAGCTGCCTTTCTTCTTTTTCATTTTGTTTTATTAGCGCAAGGATAGTTTCTTTATAGCTCTGAATTTGATTGTCCCGTTCTTCCGCTGTATCAGGAATAACATTTAAGTTTATTTTTCTGCCTGCTATCTCCCACTCCTGAACTGACCGATCAAGAAGGATAGTATTTATTTGTACTTTTTTTTCAGTACTATTAAAGGACTGATTTACTAAATGGTCATAAGAATCTACAGGCGGAAAGGTAGTTATATAAACGCTCTCTACTTTAAGAGAGCGTTTACGCAATGTGCGTCTTATCCTCTCAGCATTTAATACTGTTCTTTCCATATCCCTACTCAACCAATTACTCCAATCAAGATCCATCTGAAACAAACGAATAATCGGTGTGTTTCCCCCATTTTTTTTACCTTCTATCCATATTTCTTGGTAATTTTTTGATAGATAGATTACATTATAATGGCATTCCATTATTAAAAAATGGATTATTCTCCAATACTTATACGGTTCTATCTCCATCTGTTTTCTCCCTACTCTCCAAACGCTGAAAGCTAAATATCTTCTCTTTTTTATTCTGTCGGTTTTTTAAATAGGACATTCCTTTCTATTAGGAAATCACCTTTTCCTTTACAATACTATAAATTGTTGTTTTTTTCCTTTTTTTCGCTTGATTGTCATAAAATTATTGATTCTTTCATTATAAAGAAAAGCTTATAATATTTGTTAGGAGCACAAGCTTCAAATAACTATTAAAAAATCTTTTTTTAAAATATTGGTTAATATGGAAAATAATTTTAAATATACTTTTACCAAGATGAGAAGGAAATCGAAGAACCAAATACCCTGTGAGTCATGTTTCCACAAGGTATTTAGAATTTTTTGAAAAGGTTATTGATAAATCGTATCTCTAGAACGACCAAAGACTGAATTCATCATCGTTCTTTTTACACTTGGAATGCTCATTAATATTCTTACTGCATATTTTCGAATAAATGGATTTCTCAATACAGTATTTATGACACGATACCGTTTTTGAAATAAATAATATCCACCTAAAGCAATTAGTAAAATGGAGAATACTCTTGACATTTTTCCATCCCTCCTAATTATTAGTTTGGTAATTATATTATTTTTTATCCGCATACGATAGTAAAAATATTCCCGTATTTCTCATCATGTAAACGACAATTATCGTGCATTACAAATGAAAAACAAGATAGCCCAATGCCGCAAAAAAACCTGATAGGACATTCACCATATCATTGTTAAAAAGGGGAAAACCTTTCATCTTAACTACATTCTGATGACATACTATTCTTGTTTCCACCATTTGACCACAAACTGGACATTGATACTCTACTTGTATAAATGCACCTAAAAGGGTATCCACCACATTCCCTAAAAAACCAAAAAGAAAAATGAGGAAAAATCCCCACAGCTGGATAGGAAATAATAGGGTTGCTATCAAGGCAATCAAAAATGACCCTGCTAATCCTGCGAATGTCCCTAATATGCTAACAGCTCCCGATGTTCCTGTTTCTGCCGCCTTAAAGGTCCGAATAGATAATGGTCTTCTCTTACTTAATGATCCAATTTCAGAAGCCCATGTGTCTGAATTAGCAGCTGCAAGCAAAATAGCGAAAACCGCAATCCACATAGACTCTTTTGTAAAATAATAAATAATACCTACAACGGCAGCCAATGCACCATTTGCCATTACTTGTAACCAATCTCTCGTAGAACCTTTTTGTGTTTTTTTCTCCATTGATTTTTTTGTTTTGCTTTTGTACTTAGAAAGCATGCTAGAGGACACAAAAAAAGCTCCTAAAATAAGTAATCCCTTATAACCAAATCCTAAAGCAATCCCAATGCCGACAAAAAAAGCTGCGATTGCACCACTTTTTGTTAAAGACCTGCGTTTATATGCATAATAGGAGACAAATAAAATGATAATGGCATACATTATATTACTCATTTGTACAAATTATCCCTTCATTCGTGATTATTTTCTGTACAGCTAAATCATGTTTCTGTAGTGGTATTTCTTCTTGAACCTGCATAGAAAACGCTAACGAAATTGTTTTTCCTTTATAGCTTTCTAAAAATCGGTCGTAATATCCCCCTCCAAAGCCTAATCTGTATCCATTCTTCGAAAAGGCTAGTCCTGGAACAAGGAGTAAATCGATTTCTTCTGAAACTGTTCGTTCTGTTTTTTCCATTATAGGTTCAAACAGATTGCTATAAACAGATTCAAGCTGATTAAAACTCTCTAATTTTCGAAAAAACATTTGTCTAGTTTCAGGGATACACTTCGGCACACTTACCTGCTTTCCTAATTGCCAACACATACGAATGATTTGGTATGTATCAACCTCAGGAAATTTGGAAATGGTAATTCCTATATGAGAAGCAGAAGAAAAGGAAGCATTTTTATATAGTTGGAGAGCTATCTGATATGACATATGCTCATACTGGGGTTTACTGATTGTTTGTAGTTGTTTGATCATATTTGTTCGGAACTGTTTCTTATCCAGCATATTATGTATACACCATCCTTACCTTTTGTTTTTTAATATGAAAAAAACAGAAGGGAGATATCCCTTCTGCTTATTTTGTTTCACGGTGAACGGTAGTACGTTTTTCTCTTGAGCAATATTTTTTTAGCTCAAGACGATCTGGATTATTTCGTTTATTTTTTTTAGAAATGTAGTTACGATCACCACATTCAGTGCAAGCTAACGTAATGTTTACACGCATGTTTATTTCCCTCCAAACTATAGGTTGCTAGTTCGTGCATACGACTTTTATATGATAACATCTTTTGTTAGGAAATGCTAGTACTTGTTTTCATTAGAATATGATTCAGCTCTAAAATATCCTTTTTTTCTGTACTAGTAATAGACCAAGCGCGACTAATCCCAGTTGATTGAGGCTTAACATCCATGCTCAATGAAAAGATGCTTACACTTGAACCTTTTGCCATGGGCTGATATTTAAGAATCCCCTTTAGATTATTACTCCAAATATGTTCTGTGTGTACATTCCAAATAGGTTGTACCGTTCTCTGCTCAATACTGTTTGTATTATATTCTCCGTTTACTAAATATAGCTGGTCATCAACAGAATGATAGATGACATTATCCGTAGGAGAAACGAAACAAAGATGTTCTTGATACGCTTTAGGAAAATAATTTAATACTAAAATTTTTAATTTCCTCTCTTGTTGAGAATGATTTCTAACGAAAATCTCGTTATATTGAATTTTGGAATGCTTGTGTATTTGCTTTACATGAACAGAAATCGAGTGTTCTGGTATTAATTTTTCATAGCCATTTTGAATCCAATAAGTTTTTCCATCAATCCAAATTCCAGGGGTAGTAGTTATTTTTTTCATAAGTAGCTTTCTTTGAGCACTTTGATAATCTTTTTGTAAGTTGGCCTCAATCTTCATTCTACTTTCACCTACTCTACTATTTTAATTAGATATGGATTCTTTTACCTTTGTATTTACTAGCAGTTCATCAAAGACTCTTTTTGTTTCTTCCCCCATTCGTTTCCAGCTGAATAGTTGACTCACTAATTTTTGACCATTCTCGCCAATCGCTTTACCTACTGTTGGATTTCCCAATAAATATTCGATATTTTCTACTAAGTTTTCTGCATTATTTGGTTCCATAAATAGACCTGTTTCTCTATTCTTTATAATGCCTTTTAAACCACCAGTATGTGAAACAATCGTCGGAATAGCAAATATAAGTGACTCTAATGCTACAATTCCAAACGGTTCATAAGAGCTCGGAATCACAACGATATTGGCTTGACCATAAAATGCATTTTTTTGTTCTCCCTGTAAATATCCTATTAATTGAACACTTTCCGATAATCCATTTCTCTCAATAAATCTTTGATATTCATCATACATTGGCCCTACTCCAGCAATAACAAAATATAAATCAGATCGTTTTTTATGCAATTTTCTCGCTGCTTCCAATAAAGTACCAAAGCCTTTTTCTTTTACCATTCTCCCCATTGCAAAAATGATTTTCTTATTTTTATCTAAATGAGCGAGTTCTAAAGGTGCAATAGAAGCTTTTTCGATTTGCATAGATTCTATTCCATTTGGGATAATATTAATTTTTGATTGCTCTATTTCAAAAATAGTCATAATCTCATTCTGCATATATTCACTGCAAACAATTAAAGAATCAGCAGCATCAATTAGTTGTCTTTCTTTTCCATGAATAAATTTTTGCATTTCCGTATAAATGCCACCATTTCTTCCATGTTCTGTCGCATGAATAGTTGCTATTAGCGGAATATTTAATTGGTCCTTTAACGAAATTGCAGCAGCCCCTACTAGCCAATCATGTGCCTGAACTAGATCAAATGTAGTTTTCTTCCCTATCTCTATCGCTTTATCCCACATTGCTAGATTTAATCCGCCTATCCAATGGATAAAGTTTTGCTCTATGCTATAAATTGGTTTAACACGATAAACGAATAAACCATTCTTTTCTTCTACATCTTCTGCATTTTTTTTCATATCCTGGGCTGTAATAAGATGAACTTCATAGCCATTTTTTATTAAACTATCTGTTAAGCCAACCACATGAGTACCAAGACCACCGACTATATTCGGCGGATATTCCCATGATAAGATAAGTACCTTCTTTTTATTTGTCGGAATCATTTCTCTTATTTTCGGGTTATTCATTTGTATTGTTGTATTTAAAATAGGATGCACCTTTTCTCTCAAAGACATCCATTCCTTATCCATTGGTCCTTTCATAAATGCACTTAATTGATTTGCAGCTTCAAGGTAGATTAAAGCTTCTTCCCTCGTCCAATTATCTTGGTAGAGCAATGCGCTTAACAATAGCCATTCTTTTTCCAACTGTTTTTGAACACTTTTGGCTTCATTTGCTAAAGGAACTTGTCTCCATTGATGTAGTTCTCTTTCTAAAAAAGCTAAAGAGGCATATAAATTACTTTGATTCTTGATATAGCTTTCTCTTTGGCGTTTCAAAAAAGAAGAACAAAGATGTACATGGTCCATCCCTTGACTAAATTGATTCATATACGTTTCAGGAGTGATATGAACCATATAGCCTTCATCACATAAGTAACGAATACTTTTATTTAACTCCTCCCTTATCTTTTCATAGCTCTTTAAATCAATTGGTAGTGATAGAATTGACTCATTTGTGTAATGATTATACGATTCAAGTACCTCCATAATCGCTTTATCCCAAACTTGCTTTTGAGCATTTCCTTCTGAAAAAATCTGATACAAGCTTTCTTCAACAGGAAAAAAAACAACATGATGGGGTGATTCAACTGCTAATCCAACATCGCTTGGCAATGGATCACTATGATTGATTGTCGCACTGTTAAGATAACTATATGTCAATTTCTCTTTATGCAAATATAAATCTAATCCAGGTGAAAAATACCCTTCTGGAAACCAAAAACCTTTCGGACGGTAGTCAATATAATCGTCAATAATCGATAAGCCCAATTCAATTTGCAATTGAACACCTGTACTAGTTGAAACGTTCGAAACTTGTGAAAAGGAAGCTGGGCTTGCAAGGAGATCTATTCGGTTGTCTTGAATGAGAGACTTCATTATTTTTAATAAATTCATATCCTTTTGCTGCCAATAAGAAAGTAATTTCACATTTCGGTTCTCTTTTTCTAAAAATTCTGTTATTTCTTCTCGAAACGACTGCAAATCCAGTATTTCCATATATATTGGTGGTACAACAAGCTGAATGGTATATGGAGAATTATCTTTTTCAGTAAGGAAAAGAAAGTTAATAAATTGGATTGTTTGTTCATAAAATTCCCTTTTTTTATTCTTATCTTCAGAAAAATAATTCATAAAAGGAATGTTATTTATTACAATCAATTGAAAATACGAACCATTCATTTCTTTTTCACATCCTCTTGCTCTTCTAATTCGTAATAACTATAGGTGCTTACATGCTCAATCCAATTCGGTATAGGGTTGTCCCCTTTTTCCCAATTCTGCAATTCTTTTTCCATTGTACCGACTTGATCATGTGAGATTCTAGGAGTGTGTAATGGATTAGACTGTAATATCGGTAAAAAGGATTGATAAACATCAAGAACGCCTATTTCAAAACAAAAGCTTCTGTTTGGAGACAAGTCTTGTAATACAATCGATTCCTGTCTATTCTCTACAGGAAGAAAGCGATAGCTATGTGCATTTCTTCCATTATAAATAATACTCGTTATATCATTAATCTTTACTGCCAAAGAGCAAGTTCCCGGGTCAATATCATAATAAGTTGAAATTAACTGCCATTTCCCATCCGGTATTCGCCAAAATACTAATGCAGTATTTTCACTTGTTAACCAAGCTTCCATGCCATTTTTCTTCGTTAATAAATCAATACTTGTCCAAAAACGTTCTGAGACATAAGAAATCTTTGGCTGTGTTTTTGTGGTTATTTGTTTCCCTTCTTCTTGTCCGCTCGTCTCTTGTTCTTTCACGTACTTTTTCCATTGGTATTGAACTTTACCAACAGTTGAATTTAGTTCAATGGCAATTTTACGGAATGAAAGTCCTTTACGTCTTAAACTTATAATTTGTTCAATCAATAGAAATAGCACCTCTTTCTAATTTTTTGATTTACCTCTTTCTGAAAATCTTTGGTGTATGTATCGCAAATTACTAGTATATGTCTACAAGATTCCTTTTAGTTCCCTATTTATACTATTATGTTACCACTGAATGGTTGATGCCACAATGAACAGATTTTGTCGGATTGTGCTTAAACTTACGTACGTTCATCTTAGAGGAGCAAAAAATTTTTTCTACCTTCTATCTGCTTACTCTAGTAACCTAAATTCGACATAAGCCTTCTTAAAATCAAGTAGTATTACGACATATTCCTAAATGTTTCGCAAGCAAATTCGAATATTGTCTCCCTTTTTAGAAGAATAGATGATGAAATTATTTTGCCATCTTGCAAATAGATGAAGCTTTTGACCAATTTCTCCTCTATTCCTGTCATAGGTAAATGCTGATTAAATAGGAATTATTGATTGATAATGATAAAATAACTTAGACTGGACTGTTTTCTGCAATACTTTTGATGATTGCTTTTTTTGAAAATAGTCTAATATTATGAATTTGTGACTTGAGGTGAATTATGTTAATTGTAACGCTAGTATTATTAGGGGTTTCCTTATTGCTTCTTCTTCTATCTTTTTTTCTTCGTGATCCTATAAAAGACTTACGTGAGGAAATAGATCAGCTTTCCATTCAACAAGTACAGGAACTATATAAAATAAAAAAGAAATTAAAAGTGTTAGAAGAGGAATTAATGATTGGGGAGGAAAATTTTTCTTTCAAGTCTCCTTCTTCCATAAAGGAGACAAAGCCAATCCAAAATGAAAATACACTATCTATTCATGCTATTATTAAAAACCAAGTTTGGACACTAGCAGCAAGTGGAGTTCCAATTGATCAGATTGCCAATCAATCTTCCCTATCCATTTCTCAAGTTCAACATATTATTAACGAACGGGAAGGACAGTCATAAAATGAAGAAACAAAGTTTACGCTCATTCGCTATAGGAATGCTTCTTTCAGCTAGTGTGATAGGTAGTTATTATTTCTATATGGAAAATACGAAGCCAGATGAAGGCTTCCTAAACACCCCTGATGCGACTACATATCTTCAAAAACAGGGTTTTATCGTATTAAGTAATGTAGAATATGAGGAACTGCAAAAAGCCATAGAGGAAAATAAACAAGAACAAGCTAAATCTGATACGGAAGCAAATATTAAAAAACAGGAAGAATCTAAAAAAGAAGAGCAAGAGACATATACCTATACGCTAAAAGTAAAAAGCGGTATGAGTATTTCAACAATTGCTGAATTATTATATAAAAATAAGATTGTTAAAGATCAAAAAGAATTTGAAACATACTTAATTGATAACGAATACCATACAAAAATTCAAGTTGGCAGCTTTCGTTTAACTAGTAATATGAGTCACAAGAAAATCGCGGAGACTCTTACAAAATAAATAGTGTGATTCTTTAGGCTGGTAGAAAAATATTTTCTTCAGAAAAGAAAAAACCAAACAATCAAACAAAAGTTTGTTAAGATTGTTTGGTTTTTTTATTAACTTCTTAAAAAGGAATTTTTAATAAAAAGTTTGTTATTAATACTCGCGGCCATATTCTTATCACCAATCATATTGTCTGCCTTTAACTAAATAGAAAATATTTTCAGCTATATTAGTAGTGTGATCTGCAGCTCTTTCTAAATAGCGACAAACAAATGTCAGCTGGGAAATTTGATGCAAATATTCAGGTTTATTTTTACTGATTTCAAATAGTTCAATAAACGCTTGTTTGTTTAAACCATCAACTTCATCATCCATCTCAGCAATTTTCCTAGCTAATTTTGTGTCTTCCTCATTATATGCATTTAAAGATAACCGTAACATTTCATTGGTGATTTCTAGCATCCTTTTTACATGTACCATCGGTTTTACTAATTCCTGATTACCTATTCTAATAGTAGCCTTTGCAATATTAACTGCAAAATCTGCAATTCTTTCGATATCTGTTGCAATCTTAATTCCAACAATAATTCGTCTTAAATCAATAGCCACAGGTGCCTGTTTTGCAATAAGAAGAATAGCAAAATCATTTATTTCTTCATACAGCATATCTGCCTTTGCATCATCATCAATTATTTCTAGTGCCATTTCGATATTTTGTGTCTCGAGTGCATCTAATGATCTTTGTAGAGCTTGAATAGAAAATTCTCCAAGCTCTGTCAATTTTCCTTGTAGTTCCTTAAGCCCTGCTTCAAATTTTTCTCTAACTGGCATGATAGGAGTCTCCTTTTTCAGGTGTTAACTAAATTTTTTATCCAAATCTTCCTGTAATATAATCTTCGGTTCTTTTATCCTTTGGATTTGAGAATATTTTATCTGTTACATCAAACTCAACAACTTCTCCATTTAAGAAGAAAGCTGTTTTATCAGAGATACGAGCAGCCTGCTGCATATTATGTGTAACAATAATGATGCTGTAGTTTTCTTTTAGTTCTTGAACTAGCTCTTCCACTTTTAATGTCGAAATTGGATCAAGTGCAGAGGTTGGCTCATCCATAAGAATAACATCTGGTTCTATGGCAAGACATCTAGCAATACATAGACGCTGCTGCTGTCCACCAGATAGTCCATATGCATTCTGGTTTAATCTATCTTTTACTTCATCCCAAATTGCTGCACCTCTTAGACTTTTTTCCACAATTTCATTTAATATTTTCTTATCACGAATTCCGTGAATTTTCGGCCCGTAAGCCACATTTTCATAAATCGACTTTGGAAATGGATTCGGTTTTTGAAAGACCATTCCTACTTTTGTTCTTAATTCTTCCACTCCGTAGTCTTTATCGAAAATATTTCTGCCACGGTAATTAATTTCACCTGATGTTTTTACACCTGGCACTAATTCAATCATACGGTTTAATGTTTTTATATACGTTGATTTACCGCATCCTGATGGTCCAATAATAGACGTTACTTCATTTTCAATAATATCTAAATCTATATTTTTCAGCGCATGGTTATCCCCGTACCATAAATTAAGCTGATTTGTTTTATAAACAGAATTTTTCACCCTACCATCTGTAGAATTATTTTCTACTGCTTTCTTAACTTTATCTACAAAGACTGTACTCATTTGAAGGTCCCCCTATACGTTTAATAACGTTTTTGAAATTTATTTCTAATCAATACTGCAATAGAGTTCATTAAAATCAATAACACTAAAAGAACAATTATTCCTGCTGCTGCAAGACTCTGAAATTCTTCTTGCGGTCTTCCCGTCCAGTTATAAATTTGCATTGGCAATACCGTAAACATATCAAAAACAGTTCTCGGCAAGAATGCTAGGAACAAAGGTAAGCCTAATACTACCAATGGAGCAGTTTCTCCAATTGCACGAGAAAGAGCCAATATCCCCCCAGTTAAAATACCTGGAATAGCTGCAGGCATTACCACTCTAACAATTGTCTGCCATTTCGTTGCTCCCATTCCAAGAGAGGCTTCTCTTAATTCACTAGGTACTGATCGAATAGCCTCTTGAGCTGCAACGATAATGATTGGCAATACCAATAAGCTCATTGTTAAACCTGCTGCAAGGACACTTGTTCCAAGTGATAAAGCACGAACAAATAGTGTTAAGCCTAGTAGTCCAAAAACAATCGATGGCACCCCAGCAAGGTTTGATATATTGATTTGGATAAAATTCGTAAACTTATTTTTGCTCGCATATTCTTCTAAATATATTGCAGTTCCCACACCAATCAAAAGGGAGACTGGCGCAACAACCGCCATAAGCCACACAGTTCCTATTAATGCAGTATATACCCCTGCATTTTCAGGTTTACGGGAAGGCAAGCTCGTTAAAAATTGAAAATCTAAATAGCCAATTCCTTGAGTCAATACTCGATAAAATAGGATACCAAGAACAACTAAACCAAATAATGTTGCGCTAAAAAATAAACCTCTCATTATGACATTTTTCATTAATCTCGGTTTCATTCGCTTGATAACTTCTGAATGATTTACTAACTTCATCTTAATATTCCTCCCTAAAGCGACGAGAAATGTATTGGGCAAGCAGATTCATTAAGAAAGTAAACAGGAATAATGTAAATCCAACAGCATAAATACTGTAATAAATTGTTGTCCCATATCCTGCATCACCTTGACTTACTTGAACAATATAAGCTGTCATTGTCTGAATAGATTCTGTTACATTGAAGCTAAGGTTTGGTGTACTACCTCCAGCAACTGCTACAATCATTGTTTCACCGATTGCTCTTGATAAAGCTAATACTATTGATGAAACAATTCCAGAAACCGCAGCAGGCAAGACAACCTTTAAAGCAACTTCAAATTTTGTAGAACCCATCGCTAAAGCCCCTTCACGCATTGACCGGGGAACTGCACTCATTGCATCTTCTGACAAAGAAGCAATCATTGGGGTAATCATAATCCCAATAACAATTCCTGGACTTAAGGCATTAAACATTTCTAAAGAAGGAATAATTGATCTAAGCAATGGTGTTATAAATGTTAAAGCGAAAAACCCATAGACAATCGTTGGAATACCAGCAAGTACTTCTAAAATTGGCTTAATTATTCTTCTTGTTCTATCACTCGCGTACTCACTTAAAAAAATGGCAGATGCAAGCCCTATAGGCACAGCAACAATTCCTGCAATGATGGTTACTTTTAATGTTCCAGAAACAAGTGGCATAATTCCAAATGATCCTGGATCAGAAAATGGATACCATGATTTACTTGTTAAAAACTCTTTTATATTTACTCTTTCAAAAAAGGTAAATGTTTCAATTATTAGCGTAAATAATATACCAAGTGTGGTTAAAATCGATAAAATAGCAGTAATTAATAATACTTTCGGCATCATTTTTTCTAGCACTTTGCTAATATTATTCTTTTTCTTCTTTTCTGCAATTAATTCCTGAACAGAAAGTGTATTTTCTTTTAACTCTTGCTTGATCATGCTTTTTAGCCCCCCTTAATCCAAACACCAAGATGGAAAGCCAAGTACAAAGCTTTCCATCAAAACTTATTACTTAAGTCCTTTAATTAATTCTAGATCTTTTTCATATTCTTCTTCTGGTAATTTTACATAGCCTACATCTTCTGAAAGCTCTGCAGCATTATCAATCATAAATTCAACGAAATCAGCAACCTCTGCATTTTTCACAGATTCATTTTTCACATAAGTGAATAATGGTCTAGATAGTGGAGCGTATTCTCCACTTTCAACTGTTTCGTTTGTTGGTTCAACTGGACCGTTACCACCATCAATTGGAACAACTTTTAACTTATCTTTGTTTTCCGCATAATAAGCATATCCAAAGTACCCAATTGCATTTTTATCACCTGTTACACCTTGTACTAAAATGTTATCGTCTTCTGATAATGTTGCTGCTTTAGCAATTGGTTGATCTTCTAAAATCACTTCATCGAAATAATCGAATGTTCCAGAATCAGTTCCTGGAGAATAATATTTAATTTCTTCTTCTGGCCATCCTTCGCGGATATCAGACCATTTTTTTGCAGTTCCATCTTCAAGCCAAATTTTCTTTAATTCATCAATTGATAAATGGTCAACCCATGTATTATCTTTATTCACAACAACGGAAAGTCCGTCATATGCTAGTCGTAATTCAGTAAAATCAATACCTTTTGCTTCTAATTCCGTTTTTTCTTCGTCTTTAATTGGGCGAGAGGCATTACTAAAATCAGTTTCACCTGCGATAAATGCTTTAAAGCCTCCACCTGTTCCAGATGATGCAACAGAAACTTTTACATTTGGTTGCTCTGCTTGATATTCTTCAACGATTGCTTCCATAATTGGATAAACAGTTGATGATCCATCTAATTTAATTTGTCCTGATAATTGTTCAGTGCCATTTTCCTTTGATGAATCTGACGAATTGGAAGGACTAGATTCGTTGTTGCCTCCACACGCCGATAATGCTAACATTGTTCCAATCATTGCTGTTAATCCTACTGTTTTAAGGCTCTTCATTTTTCTCTTTACCCCCTAAGGATGGTTGTTTTGTTTTACAAGTTAACTATAAGTCTTTAGTATTAATTTGGTTTTAACTGTTTGTAAATCAATGTAAACGCAATGTAAATTTAGGGATTTCCCTTATATTTTGTCGTTATATGTTAGTTAACATTTAGTTCTGCCTTTATTAAAAGACTTTTTTCTTTAATAAAATGCAAAAAAAGGACAAAACTAATGGAGAATAGTTTGTCCTTTTTATTGCTATCATTATTTTTCTTCATTTTCCTCGTCTTTTTGTCTTTCTTTTTTCAAATCGAAATATGCATCCAATACACGTTCTCCGATTTTTTTATTTGCACCATTATCAACACTTCCTTGGTATGCCCATGGAACCATCACCGCCATCGCAACTTCTGGATTATCGGAAGGAGCATAGCTAATTAAGCTTAGGTTCATGACTTGAGGAGGTATTTTACCATAATCACTTCTAGATGGTCCATCATAAAATGCTTCTGCAGTACCTGTTTTTGCTGCAGGAGAATAATCTTTCCCACCTAAATTAGAATAAGCCGTACCTTTTGGAGTTTGTGCTACCATTTTAAATCCTTGCTGTACTCGTTCAATCCATTCTGGTTTTACATCAACCTTATTTAATACTTTGGGTTTAATGGTTTCTACAACCGGACCAAGTGTACTATCGTCTGCTACAGGTTCACGAATTTCTTTTACAATATGCGGTTCCATCCTTTTCCCACCATTAGCGATTGTGGAAACATATTGCGCGAGCTGCATATTTGAATACGTATCATATTGTCCAATCGATAAATCTAGTAAGAAACCTGGCAATGTATCTTGTCCTTTAAAGCCAACTTGTTCGTTAGGCAAATCAATCCCCGTGCGAATTCCTAATCCATACTGAGCAAATTCATTTCTAACTAATGAAAAGTCACTGAGCTGTACTGACAAGGGTTGACCATATACATAATTTGCACCAGCCATCTTCATCACTGTACGGAACATATAAACGTTAGAAGATCGTTGCAATGCAGTGAGATCATTAATTGGTCCCATTGTTGTCCATGATTTTTTGATTGTGTTTCCTATTTTTACTGGTGTATCATTCCAGACTGTTCCAGGAGAAATAGCTCCTGTTTTATATCCAGTTAATACGGTTGCACCCTTTACAACAGATCCCACGTTGTAAGTAGTTGTAATATTACCAAGTGCATCGTCTTGAACTTCCAATTTTCCTGTTTTTTCATTTCTTACTAGTCGCTTTCCTGCCATTGACAGAACATCTCCAGTGTTTGGATTCATCATAACGACATAGGCTCTATCAAGCAATTTCGTACCAGCAAATGTCTTTGCTGTTTTTAATTCTTCCTCGATAACTTTTTCTACTTCTAATTGAAGTTCCATATCAATTGAAAGAACTAAATCATTCCCTCGTTTCCCTTCCGTAATGACCTCAGTACTTACGATATTGCCTTTTTTATCTGTTTTATTGCGAATTTTTTCTTTTTGTCCTTTAAGAACATCCTCATATTGAAGCTCTAAATAACTTGTTCCAACCCGATCATTCCGACTGTATCCTCTTGAAACATAATAATCTAAGTTTTCAGCCGGCAATCCTCTCTCAGCAGAACTAACATTACCTAAAACAGATTTTAAAGTATCTCCGAATGCATAAAATCTTTCCCAGTCAGTTGTTGTATCTACACCAGGTAACGCTTCTAAATTCTCACTTACAACTGCAAACTCTTCGTCACTAACGTCTTTATTTTTTACCATTTGCGGAGTTAGTTTGTACCCGCTAATAAACTCACGATAGATTGCTAAAACCTCTAAATCATGATTAGAAAGTGTTTTTAAGTCCTCTTCTGTAATACGATTAAGCTGCAATTGATATACTTCTGTATTGTATTCGTCTTGATCTGGATACTTCTCTGCTAATGCTTCCTTTTCCTTATCAGAGACCTTCTTATTAGCCTTTTCTTCATTTTTTATAATCCAATAATCCTTTTTCTCACGCTCTGTTACCTTATTCGTATCTTTCATAATATACTTTGAAAGCAACTCAGCTGTTTCGAGCATCTCTTCTTGCTTCACTCCAGAATTAGTATATGTAATTGCTTTTTGCGCAACATTATCCACAATTACTTTTCCAGTAGCATCATACATTTTCCCACGGGGCACAGAGGTATTTACTGTAACATCTTCTGTTTTCTCTAACTCTCTTTTATAATCCTCTCCATAAACAATCTGCACAAAACCTAGTCGCAGAATTAAGGCTGAGAATAATAAAAAGACAAAAAAGAAAATAATATTAAGACGTACAGGTATCGTTTTTTTCTTCTTCTTTTTTCCCAACGTTTAATCACACTTTCCTTGAATATTCTTTTTCTATTGTAATAGAAAACAGTAGATTATTCTATTAATAACCAAATGGAATAATATCCCATAATTGTTTCAGGCGCGAAATATGCTTTTTCTTCCTATGTTATTAATTAATATGGAAATAAAAACGCCTATGTATCCACGTTTCTTTTATCCAAAAAACACCAAAAAGACTATCTATAAAAGGCAGATATGTATCTGCTCATAGATAGTCTTTTTATTGTAAGAGTCTATTAATCTAGTCTTTTTCTTTCTTTAATTCAAAATATTTATCCATTACACGTTTTCCGATGGTTAAGTTCGGTGAAGGTCCATCATTCGTTGTATAAACCCACGGAACCATTACAGCCATTGCTACTTCTGGATTTTCAGATGGAGCATATGTTATTAAACTAACATTCATTACTTGTGGTGGTTCTTCTTGTTTATTTAATGGATCATAATAGAAAGCCTCTGCAGTCCCTGTTTTTCCAGCTGGACTATAAGAAGCTCCTGCAAAAACACTTCCTGTACCTCCTGGTTGCATTACCATACGAAAGCCTCTTTGAATTTGCTCTATCCAGCCAGGTTTTAATTCTAATTTATTTAATACTTTGGGTTGAATTTCCTGAACAATCGGTCCTAATTGCCCCTCTTCAATAGAAGTCTCCCGTATTTCTTTCACTATATGTGGTTGAATACGATAACCACCATTCGCGATTGTTGAAATATATTGTGCTAATTGCATATTCGTATACGTATCATATTGTCCTATGGATAAGAACATGAGATTTGCTGGCTGATTTGGATCAATTGCTCCTTTAAATCCAGCCATTTCATTCGGTAAATCAATTCCTGTTCGAACACCTAAACCAAATTCAGAAAATGAATTTCTTATCTTTGGATAAGCATCCAAATCGATGTTTAAAGGCTGCATATAGGCATAATGTCCTTTACCTATCATAATAGCCGTTTTAGCCATAAAAACGTTTGATGATTGCTTTAGAGCAATTAAGTCATTAATATTACCCATTGTTTTCCAAGATTTAAATGGGTTTGAACCCTTTATTTGCATGGTTGAATCATTAATATAGGTCGTGCCAGGGCTAAGTACTCCTTCTTTATAGCCTGTTAATACCATAGCTCCTTTCACTACTGAACCCACATTATAAGAAGTTGTAATATTTCCCAATGCAAAATCTTGTACAATTTGTTTACCTGACTTATCATCTTTTCCCAATTGTTTACCAGCCATTGTTAAGACTTCACCTGTATGTGGATCCATTAATACAACAAACGCTCTATCTAAATATTGGGTACCAGCATAGCCGTATTTCGTTTTTTTAAGTTCTTCTTCAATGATTTTCTCAACTTCCAACTGTAATTTCATATCGATCGTTAATACTAAATCATTCCCTGCCGATCCATTAGTCAAAATTTCCGAGCCTACAATTTCATCTGTTTTATCTTTAATATATTTGACCTTTTTCTTTTGACCTTTTAAAACATCCTCATACTGTTTTTCTAAATAACTTAATCCAACTCTATCGTTCATGCTATAGCCCTTTGCTAAATAGCTATCTTTTTGTTCTGCAGGAACCCCTCTTTGTGAAGTACTTACATTCCCCAAAACAGTTTTCAATGTGGAACCAAATTCATACTTTCTATCCCAATCACGAAGGGTGTCTACACCAGGTAATCTTTCTAAATTTTCACTAATAATGGCAATTTCTTTATCGGTAACCCCTTCATTTTTTACAATATGGGGAGTATAAAAATAACCGCTTTGAAATTCTCGATATATCGCTAATGTTTCCAAATCTAAATCGGTTAGTTTGTTTAAATCTGTTTCAGATATGCGACTACGCAATAGCTCATCATACGCTTTTTGATATTCTTTTTTGTCGTCTTTATACTTTGACGCAAGCTGTTCCTGATCTTCTTCTGATATCTTTGTCTTTGCTTCATCTGGATTGATTAAAATCCAATAATCTTTCTTGTCTCTTTCTGAAATCTTTTTAAGATCTTTATCACTGTCCATCTTAATAATTTTTGCTAATTCTTCAGCGGTATCCCGCATTTCTTTTGGTGTATACTTCTTCCAATTAGTATATGTAATGGCATTCTTGCCAACATTACTTACAATATTTTTACCTGTTCTGTCATACATTTCGCCCCTAGGAACAGAGGTGCTAATTACGACATCCTCTTTCTTCTCTACTTCTTTTTTATAGTCATCTCCATACACAATTTGTACAAAGCCTAATCTTAAAATGAGTGCTGAAAACAATAAAAATACCGTAAAGAATATAAGGTTTACTCTTAAAGGTATTGGATTTCTCTTTTTTTTCTTTTTTTCCCCCACTTTTAACTCCCCACCATTTCCTCCAAAACTTTCCTAATTACTATTTTAAAGGAAGTTTACAGAAATTTCTATATGATTACAGGATTTTTAATGGAATTCTCTCTTTTCTCATTCACCTTTTCACACAAAGAAGAAGATCTGTTAACTCTATAACAGATCTTCTTTTACATAGTTAAGCTGTCTTCCATCTGATTCTTCTAGCAAAGAAATAAATCACAGAGTGTCCACTTCCTAGGATAAACAACAATACAGGGATTACTTTATTTGGATTGAACATGCTAACACCAATTATAAAAATGAGAACGGATAAAAGCCTTCCTAGATTGAGAAACAATTCTCTAACCACTATATATTCAATTCTCATTTCTCCTGCTTTCCAGCCTTTTCCGATTACATCAAAAGTTAAGCTTGTATAAGGAACAAGAATTAATGGATAGGCGATTGCTATTGTACTCGCATAAATCAGTAATTTCGTATAAGAAAAATCAAAAACGATAATAAACATCGATAGGAATAACATAATTCCCCCAACTAAAATGGACTTATTCCGATTCTCATTTTTGATTGTCCTCGAAACAATATAATAGGCAACAAATGAAATTCCCGAATTGATTAACCCAAATTTACCTAAAGCTAACTCACTGTCTGTAGCTATATAAACAAAGACAGTTATCATAAACGCAAAGACACCTTCTCGTAAGCCTTGGAAAAAATGAGCGTTCGTAATAAGTTTCCAGTTATAATTATTTTTTCGCTCTTCCAAAATTCTTTTAAAAAAATATTTTCCTTCTGCCGGCCTTCTTTTAAGAAAGAAACTAGAAATAACCGCTAGAAGAAAGAGACCAAGAGACATTCCAAAAACAATCATATACCCTGTGGACTTTGTTAGCTGGGAGATAATATAGCCCGCAATCATCGGGCCAATCATTCCAGCAACAGAATTTAGCAATCCTAAAAAGCCATTAAAAAAATCTCTTGTTTCCGGTTCGGTAACTTCAAATGTTAAAACATTATACGCTAGCCAATAGAATCCGTTGCCAATACCAAGTATTGCCCCTAGCACTAGGAGAAATGTCGATGCCTTGTCTCCAATTAACAAAACTGTCAAATAGAATATGGTAAGGAAGGCAACTCCAATTCGAAATACAATGACACGATCAATTTTCTTTGCCCATCTGCCAGCAAGTGTAAAGGTAAGTAATTGTAGCAAGATAATAGCAAGATTATACAATCCTAAATCTCTAAATTCGCCTGACTGTTTCCATAAGAATACATTAACAAAAGTATTAGAAAGCGCTACACTTAATGAGTACAAGCCTCCTGTGAGCAACAATATTTTCAAATCTTTTGTAAGCTCTACATCACCTAATATTTTCCCTATTTTCATCATAGAAACTCCCCTTTGTTCTAGAGTAGTTTCTAACAAAATGAATATCGTTATGCATTATATATAAAAACTAACAATTATGAAAATAAGCTTATCATTACTAAATTTCTGATAATAATACAAAAAACCTGTGAGCATTATGCCCACAGGTTTTGCTTAACCTATAATTATTTAGCAGCAGAATAACGTTTAGCTACTTCATCCCAGTTAATGACATTAAAGAATGCACTGATATATTCAGGACGACGGTTTTGGTAATTTAAGTAGTATGCATGCTCCCAAACGTCTAATCCTAAAACAGGTGTTTTACCTTCCATTAAAGGATTGTCTTGGTTTGGTGTGCTTGTTACTTCTAACTCACCGTTGTTAACAACTAGCCAAGCCCAGCCTGAACCAAAACGAGTTGTAGCAGCTTTTGAGAATTCTTCTTTGAAGTTTTCAAAGCTACCAAATTTGCTGTCAATTGCAGCAGCTAAATCACCAGTTGGTTGACCGCCACCGTTTGGAGAAATTACTTCCCAGAATAATGAATGGTTTGCATGTCCACCACCATTGTTACGAACTGCAGTACGAGCAGCTTCTGGAACTGCATCAAGATTAGATACAAGCTCTTCAACTGTTTTAGAAAGTAATTCGTCATTTCCTTCTAATGCGTTGTTTAAATTTGTTACATAAGTATTGTGATGTTTCGTATGATGAATGTTCATCGTTTCTTTATCAATGTGAGGTTCTAATGCATCATAAGCGTAAGGTAATTGTGGTAATGAATAAGCCATGTCTAATTCCTCCTAATATTATATGTATTATTTTCTTCCCTATAATATTTTGTCCTATTCCAACAATTTTTATAAGAGAAGCTCTTTAACAATACATTAACAAATAAAGAACTTACTTTCAATCTATTTGCTTGAAAAGATTCCCTCTTTAAAATACCCATTTTATATTATTTTAAACAGACAAATGATTGGTTGTTATAACGCGCAGAGAGTTCTAGTATATTTATTATTCTTAAATCTGATAAAATTCACTTTTTGCTTTAATAGTCAGAAAAATGGCGTTCATTCCCTTAATGAAAACCACTTTTCACTTTACTCCTCAGAAAAATAGCGTTCATCCCCCTAATGAAAACCACTTTTCACATCAAATAAAGGGAAACTTCCATCAGTCTCCCACCTGTCTTCCTCGAATTCTCATAAGCAAGAGGTGAGAGTCTTATTGAAGTTTAAAGTGAGATAAATATCCTACATAAAAATAAGACTATTCTACTCTCCATATTTTTTATCATCCTTAGTGATTAACATCACTCCAGTATTCATGCTAATTTGTAATTACCGCGTCTATTAGAACTTATCCTGAAATAAGTTCGATAAATTGTCATTTTTCCGTTTCTCCCTTTTGAATCAACGTTCTAGAGTAGAATATAATCAATACCACTCATACTTAATCCAATTTATTCCATATTAAGATTGACAAATATTTCACAATGTTTTTTAATCAAGGAAAGAGGAACTTTTTAAGGAGTGCTTTCTTATGAATGAAGTACAACTATCATTATATAGTTTATTGATACAACATTTCTTTGAGACTGACAAAATAGAACATGTAAAAAAGGGAACTTTATTATTTCAAGAAAAAGAACCTGTTCAAAAAATATATATTATATTAAATGGAACGATATCTCTTGGGAGAGTACATGAGAAAGGCAAAGAATTTGTGATTAAGATACTCCATAACGAGGAATTACTGTTAGAGTACCAATTATTTAAACATTCTCCTAAGTATTATTTCTTTGCTAAAAGTCTTACAGATTGTGATGTTCTTGCAATTAGCCGCCAAGAATTTGAAGATTTAGCGTTAAAAGATCCAATGCTTCTTACTTCCATTACTAGTTGGTTAAGCACCGGATATCTAAAGGCCCATATGAAATGCCAAGATCTTATAATGAATGGAAAAAAAGGCGGTCTTTACAGCATATTAATCAGGCTGTGTCATTCATTTGGAATAAAAAATAAAGAAGGAATCTTGATTGATATTCCAATCACGCATCAAGAATTAGCGAATTTAACTTTTGGAACAAGAGAAGTTATTCAACGCATATTAAAAGATTTAAGAGAAAGGGAAGTCATTGACTATAGCAACCAGAAAATTACTGTAAAAAATCTTGCCTATTTAAAAAGAGCAGTCGATTGTCAAAACTGTCCCGTTGATATTTGTGGGCTTAATTAATAATAGAAGAGGCTGGGACAAAACAAAATATATAATGGTTAAAGACGAACAATCTCTCATATAGCTATTTAAATACCGGCTGGTTTTCAATATTGGGTTATGGTTATTTATGTTTTTAAAATATCAAGTGGAGAAACCAATTCATTCCATTGCGCTACAGACACACGATGTGCAGGGGAGCAACCTAAGCCCCTTCGGCTAAAGCCTGTGGGGTCTAAAGCTTGCTCTACTTCCCGCAGGAGTCGAGTGTCCTCCACTCCATTTCACTCCGTTTTTAAGTTTACTTAGTTATATCATTTTTTCAAAAGAATACATTAATTGTTAGGAAAAACGGTGCAGACTGAATACACGTAGATTCCTATGGGAGCTACGAGAAAGTCCGAGACCCCGCATATCAGCGTGATAACCACAAACCGTCTATTCTTAAAATTTAAAAACCCAAACAACTATACGAAATTTTTTAACATCTCCGTATAATTGTTCGGGTTTATATTTGGTTGGAACACTTTTGTCCCAGCTTCGTTCATTGAGTTATATTTTCAGCAAAAAATACACAATCATTATCCCCTGAATAATACCTTTTGTAACTATACTGCTGAGAAAGCCTATTAGTGAGCCTACTCCTATTTTAAGCGCATTTTTCCAATTGGTCCTACTAACGATAAGCTCTGCTAGTACGGCTCCTAGAAATGGACCTAGTAGAATCCCAATTACAGGAATGACAAAAGGTCCAACAAGCAATCCAATTGTACTTCCCCAAATCCCAGCCTTCGTACCGCCAAACTTCTTTACACCGATCCAGTTAGATACAGAATCAGCAAAAAATAATAAGACAACAAACATTCCTTGAATAATCCAAAAAAGGACACTAAGTTCTTCAAATGAAAAGAAGAGACCATATAATAGATACCCTGCTAAAATAAATAGTACACTTGGGATGATTGGATAAATCAGTCCAACAAAAGCAATAATAAATAAAATACTGATAATTATCCAATAAATAATATCCATAACATCCCCCTTTCCTTCTAATTTTAGTATAGGAACATCCTTTTAAAACTTTTACCATACTTTTTTATGCAAATCAAATGCTGGGACTTGTATCTATTGGCATTAAAAAGATACAATAGGAATGAAACTTTTGAAGGATGTGTCAGAATGAATATTTTTAAGCAGTTTTATCGAAGCCTCTATTCTCCAAAAGATATAGCAAGCTTCCGTTTTCAAGGTATCGGAAAAACCATTATTTTTTTGTTGCTTTTGACTATTATTGCAGCTATACCTAATTTGTATTATTTAAGTAAGGGAATCAATGAAGCGATACATACTTTTAGTATAACGCTGGAAGAAGAATTACCTTCTTTTACAATAAGCGATAATACACTACATACAAAAAATCAAGAAGAACCAACTATCATTGAAAAGCCTGATTTAACAATCATTTTAGATGCTTTTGGAACCTATGACCATACAAAAATTAGTTCTTACGGAAATACAGTAGCGCTCTTAAAAAATGAATTTGTTATCGTAACAGCAGGGCAGGCTCAGAGTTTTGAATATTCCTCATTTGGAAATATCACCCTTACAAAGGAAGAGCTAATTGATTTTATCCAAACAATGGATTCTTTAGCTTATGTGTTTATCATCATTTTAGTTGTCATCTATATCCTATTTATGCTTATTTATAAAGTTCTTCAAACAATCGTACTTGCTATGTTTGGAAACTTTTTCTCGAAAATTTTCAGAAGAGAATTAACATATGCACAATGCTGGAAAATCACCGTATATAGTACAACCATTCCCGTTATTTTCTTTACTATTATGGACTGTTTACAAACCATTGTTCCTAGTGGCTATTTATTAAATTGGTTCATTAGTTTATTCCTTGTTTGTTTAGCAATTAAAGAAGTCAAACCGGAAAAACCACTCCAACCATAAAAACAGTAAAAAAGCAAAAACCATACACATTGGTTTTTGCTTTTTTATTTCTTAGATGATTTACTTTTCTTCCATCTTGATATTTTCCTCTAGTTTCGCCACTAATGTCGATAGTCTGGAACTTATCTCAGCATTAACTTTGATACTATCCTGCTGTATTTCACCTATTTTTTTCATCTCATCTGAACTTGCAAGTGTTTGTTGACTGATGGAAGTAACATGTAACGTGCTATATTCCATCTTCGGAAAAAATACTTGTAGCTCATTTAATAAATGGTGATTATCTTTTAGCCCTTCACTAACTAAAGTAATTCCCTCCAATAACTGATTAAAAGAAACAGTCGCTTTTTGCACTAAATCATCGCTTTTCGTAAAATTGTTTTGTATATCTTTTAAATCACTTGATGACTTTTGAATGATTTGGTCCATATCAAGTGTAAACGTTTTAATATCCTCTGCTGATTTAGAAGACAAAACAGCAAGTTTTTTCACCTCATTTGCTACCACCGCAAATCCCTTTCCTTGGATGCCAGCTCGAGCTGCTTCTAATGTAGCATTTAAAGCCAATAGCTTGGTTTGTTCCGCAAGTCCTTTTATATCTTCTACAACCTTTTTTATTGATAGAGCATGATTATTAAGCAAATCATTATTACGATAAATTACTGTTACTTTATCTTGTAGCACATGTTGACTTGCAAATAAATTATTTATATTTTCTTCGCCTAGTATGGCAGAATCATTCATTTTGTCTGTGTGTTCTTTTATTTTTTGACTACTTTCTTCAATTTGATCACTTAAGCCTTTCATTTCTTGGAAAACGGTTATATTATGTTCTGAACTGATTGCCGTTTGCTCAGCACCATTTTTCACCGTAATAATCATATCCGTCAGTACCTCTCCACTTTCCATCATTTGCATTGCTTCTGTTTGTAAAATATCATTTGTTTTGGATAAATGAGCACTAGTTGCATGCATTTCAGAAAGTATAAGCTTTAATCTTTGTATTAATAAATTATAACTGTTAATCAACGAGTTGATTTCAGGAATCCCTGTTTTAATGCTAGAAACTTCTTCTAAATGACCATTCCTTGCCATGCGCATAATTTCTCTTAATGTTAATAGTGGGCTTACCATTGTTTTGACAAAAAATCGAATAACAACAGCAATAATCACTATGCTCAATACCGAAAAAAGCAACAAACTATTTTTCAACTGATTTACGTTATGTAAATATTCAGATTGGGGGATTACTAATAAATAAATCCCTTTTAATTCTTGAATTTTTTGAAAGGCAACGGTATATGTGTCTCCATTCCATTTTGTATCCAATACGCCTGATTCTAATTCTTCTATTTTCTGAATAAAAGAATCTTCCAATTTAAATTGGGAGGTCTGACTCACTTTAAATGGTTTTACTTCCTTTTCTGATAGTAAAAAGAACGAAGCGTTTAACCCTTCTTTGGCAAAGCTAGCATCTTGATCTCTAATTATTTGTTCCATTTTAGATTGAAACTTCTCTTCCTGACCAACATACATTAGCATTGTATTTTGAGCCATTACGTAAATAGTACTTGTTTCTTTCTCTAATCTTTCCTGCATCATCTTAATTGTCATTTTTGTAGAGCTATTAATAGAGATAAACGTTAAAATCAAAATGGTAATAATAAATAACGGCAAAATAAAAAGAAATAACCGATTTTGTATAGAAAGCTTTTCCTTTATTCTTTTCTTTTTTTTGACTTTTTTCATTTACTTCGTCCCCCCCAATGACCATTTTCACAGAAGTATGTTAAGGGGATGTAAAGATTAAGTAATTTATTATTAAATTTAAGACTTTTTTCCTATCTCCATTTTCCTGATACTTTATTTAGTTCTAATTTATAGTGGACAAGCATATAGTTTGTCTATAACCAGTTTAGGGGGATGTAGGATGAAAAGGTTTTTTATTACCTTTGCAATTTTAGTGACAATATACGTTATTTATATCGATTTAAATGAAGGTACACTTTCCTCTACTCAAAAAAAAGAACCCTCAATAGAAGTACAGGCATCCCCTGAAGATGCACGTTTATTTTTTGAACAACAAGTCCAATCTGGTGATACAGTTCTTTCTATTGTAGAGGAATATTCTTCTGGCACCTTATCGGTTAGCATAGAGACTGTTGTAAATGACTTTCAAAAACTAAATGATGGTTTAAAACCTGAAGATATTCAAATAGGAAAATCATATTCTTTTCCTATATATAAATAATATACATTTAACTTCCACAGAAATGATAATTGTGGAAGTTTTTTATATCCTTGCTAGAACATAAAAAACTTTTTAACCCTATATAGAGGGATTCCCAGCAAAAATACAAAGCAATTTTTAGCAAGTTTCTTGTCAATATGAATGATTCATTGATACAATAGGAAAGGTTACAAAGAAATAAATAAAAAGCTAAATTATTTTGGCTTGTCCAATATAAAAGGAGCGAATCACCATTGAGTGAAATTATTCATCGTACAAAAACCCGGCCAATTAAAGTCGCTAACTTAACAATTGGGGGAAGTAATGAATTATTTATTCAAAGCATGACAACTACAAAAACCCATGATGTTGAGGCAACTGTTGCCCAAATTAAACGTTTAGAGGAAGCTGGCTGTCAGGTTGTGCGTGTTGCATGTCCAGATGAACGTGCTGCAAATGCCATTAGCGAGATTAAAAAACAAATAAATATACCATTAGTAGTGGATATCCATTTCGATTATCGTTTAGCTTTAAAAGCAATTGAAGGTGGAGCAGATAAAATCCGAATCAACCCAGGTAACATTGGGAAAAGAGAAAAAGTTGAAGCGGTTGTAAAAGCTGCAAAAGCAAAAGGAATTCCGATACGAATTGGTGTTAATGCTGGTTCTTTAGAGAAAAAAATTCTCGAGAAATACGGTTACCCAACTGCAGACGGAATGGTCGAGAGTGCCCTGCACCATATCAAAATATTAGAAGACCTTGATTTCCATGATATCATTGTTTCCATGAAGGCTTCTGATGTTAACTTAGCCATTGAAGCATATGAAAAAGCAGCAAAAGCATTTGACTATCCTTTACATTTAGGTATCACAGAATCTGGTACACTATTTGCTGGTACAGTAAAAAGTGCTGCTGGTCTAGGTGCTATTTTAAGTAAAGGCATCGGAAATACTTTACGTATATCCTTAAGTGCGGATCCTGTTGAGGAAGTAAAAGTTGCCCGAGAACTGTTAAAGTCATTTGGTCTTTCTTCCAATGCAGCAACGTTAATTTCCTGTCCAACTTGCGGCCGAATTGAAATCGACTTGATTAGTATTGCCAATGAAGTGGAAGAGTACATCTCTACAATTAAAGCACCTATTAAGGTTGCAGTTCTAGGCTGTGCAGTTAATGGACCAGGTGAAGCAAGAGAAGCAGACATTGGTATTGCTGGTGCCCGTGGAGAAGGATTACTATTCCGCAAAGGAAAGATTGTCCGTAAAGTGCCCGAGGAGATAATGGTAGAAGAACTTAAGAAAGAAATCGATGCAATAGCTGAAGAGTATTTTGCGAAAAAAGCAGCTGAAGAAGCTGAAAAGAATGGTACAATTAACGTTCAATGATAAATAACAAAAGGAAGGAAATTTCCTTTCTCTAGTAAGAAAATCTAACCTCCTGATAGAGGTTAGATTTTTTTGATTCCCCATTTTCTTGTTAAAAGAATGGGGCAATAAAAATTCCAATGATAATGGAGATGGCACCTAGAGTAATGGCCCAAGTTCCAAGTGCTGATGCTCCCCTTCTTCTTGCGATGAATCCTAATACTATCCCAACAATACCTAATATAATAGGCATTACAAATAAAGATAGGATAGAAATGACTAGAGCTGTAATTCCAATTCCTTTTCCTCCTACTACACTTCTGTCTCTCTCAACTTCAGAGGTCACTGGACGTGTAGCATTAAAAGCCATCGGTGGTGTTATCTCTGCTGATGTTTCTTCCAAATAATCAACAGGTGATCCAGTTCGCTCTCTATCTTGAAAATCGTGACTGTATCCTTCATTGCTGTTTTGATCTGCCATGATGATCCCTCGCTTTCTTTAATAGGAGCATTTATTATCATCACCAAATTCTCTGTCACTATGTCTGTAAATGTTTTACATGACAATTCCCTTTTTGACTTCTCCCCTTTTCCTTGTCCTCATTATTTGTTAAGCTAGATAAGAACAACTTTGAACAAAGGAGCATAAAATGAAAAAAATGCGTTTTGGAATCGATATTGATGGGACCGTAACAAGCCCTGCTACGTTTGTTCCCTTTTTAAATGAAAGCTTTCAATTGAATATTACATTAGAGGATGTTGTTCAATATGAATTTTATCCTTTAGTCAACGTTTCTAACGAAGAGTTTGACAAATGGTTTATAGAAAATGAGGCAAGAATTTACACGGCCTCCCCCCTTGCTGAAGGCGCAAATGTCGTATTACAAAAATGGGCAAACCAACATGAACTAATATTTATTAGTGCAAGAGGCAAAGGGATGCTTGAACTAACAAAAGAATGGTTTATTAATAATGGAATCAGCTTTGATCATATTGAATTAATTGGTTCCCATCATAAAATTGCAGCTGCCCAAAAAAACAAGGTGGATATTTTCTTTGAAGATAAGCATGATAATGCCGTATTGCTTCATGAGGAATTGGGAATTCCAGTAATTCTCTTTGATACACCTTATAATCGGAAATCAATTCCTGAAGGGGTTAAACGGGTAACTACTTGGAATGAAGCGTATGAGTGGGTTGAAGAGTGGGCTAACACTCAAGTAAATAAATAAACTTCATTTTATCCCTTTACTACATAGTATTTATTAAAGACTTTTTACTAAAAGATTGTTGTTTTTCAAAAAAATTTAAAGTCATAATACTGCTAACTTTACGAAAACAACCTTATAATAAGAAAAAAACGAAGCAATATCCTAATAGATATGCTTCGTTTTTTAGTTTTGACACTCTGGACATTTCCCATAAATTTCAAATTTATGACCAGAAACATCGTACCCTTTTAAACTTTCTGTAAGTTCTTCCATTGGACATGTAATAATTTCTTTCGTTTTCCCACAATCCAAGCAAATGAAATGATGGTGGTGGTGATGGTGAGAACAAGTAAAGCGAAAATGTTTTTCGCCATTTAATTCTGTCATTTCAAAAATATCTAATTCAGCAAATAATGATAGATTGCGGTATATCGTATCAAAACTTAAACCTGGATAATCATCTTTTAATGACTCTAGAACATCCTTTGCAGTTAAATATTTATTTTCATTAGAAAATAATGCTAAGATATCTTCTCTCTTGTCTGTATGTTTGTATCCTTTTTCCTTTAGGATATCAAGTGCAGTTTGCACATTCATTTTCTCCACCTCATTTCTGCCAATCTTTTTTATTATAAAGGCACTAATCCTTCAAAATATCTAGCGTGTTTTTTACCTCTACAACGAACTTTATCTTTATAAAAGGCACTAAACAAAAAATCTATAGTAATCATTACGATTTATTAACGTTTAATAGTATCAAAATCAGTATACAAGAACGAATGATTGTTGTAAAGATATCTTCTTTTGTATATCTAAATGAGAGAAATCAAAAAAAAATTAGCACATTTTAGTCTTTCCCCTCATATGTTAGAATGGGGAGTGATGACATGAAAATTTTTGAAAACATAATCAATCATAAAATTAACAACATAACCTCTACTGAACTAATGAAATACAGTAAACAGTTCAAAATTAAAATCACAAACGAAGAAGCCGTAAAGCTTGCTAATCATCTTAATGGCCGAAAAATCAATATTTTCAAGCCTAATGAACGCGCGCAATTAATCAGAGAGGTAGCTAAATTAACAAGTCCTGCTACAGCAAAGGAACTAAACGAGTTATTTAATTTATTTGCAGAGCAGTAAACTACCATACTTAAACTTCAAAATCGAAATAAAAAACGCTCAAATGAGCGTTTTTTAACTTTGTAAGATTTCTTCCAATAGGTTTGCATTGAATGCCTTATTTTTAATCATTTCGATTTCATGCTTATAAGGTGCTTTCTTATTCGTTTTATCTATCCCAACATATGGTGTTTCCAATATTTTTGGAACATTTTCAAGCTCGGGATGATGAACAATTTTCACTAATGCATCAAAACCGATTTGACCGTAACCGATATTTTCATGTCTATCTTTTCTTGCGCCAAGGATATTTTTACTATCGTTAATATGCAATACCTTTAATTTATCAATTCCCACGATTCGATCGAATTCTTCTAATACCCCATCAAAATCTTCTACAATATTATATCCAGCATCATGGGTATGACATGTATCAAAGCATACCGATAATTTATCATTATGGGTAACACCTTCCATAATCATTGCTAATTCTTCAAAGCTACGACCACATTCAGATCCTTTTCCAGCCATTGTTTCAAGCGCTATCTGCAGATTTTCCTTCCCAGTAAGTACTTCATTTAAGCCTTCAATAATCTTTTTTATGCCAACTTCAGCACCTGCTCCCACATGTGCGCCTGGATGCAAAACAATTTGTTTTGCTCCTAGTGCTACCGTTCTTTCAATTTCACTGCGTAAAAAGTTAACTCCCAATTCAAAGGTAGCTGGGTTCGTAGTATTAGCAATATTAATAATATATGGTGCATGCACGATAATATCCTCTATGCCATTTTGCTCCATATGAAGCTGACCTGCTGCAATATTTAAATCTTCTATTTTCTTTCTTCTTGTATTTTGGGGTGCACCAGTATAAATCATGAAAGTATTAGCACCATAGGAGACTGCTTCTTCACTAGCTCCCAGCAACATCTTTTTTCCGCTCATTGATACATGTGAACCAATTTTCAACAAATCAAACAACTCCTCTTTGCCCCTATTTTTTTCTACTCTTAATTCGTTTTTCTCTCTTTTTAATTGTTTCTACTTGTTGTTGCATTTTTTTCTTATAGCCAGGTTTAACCTTTTTCGGTTTTTTAACAAGTGACTTAGCCTTTACATCAATTTCATCCACTTGCTTCTTGCGGTTTTTGCGGCGATTACGATCTTCTAATTCTATCCATTCGCCTTTCTTAAGATCCATATGCTTAAATTCAACGCCTAGTTTTTCCAACTGATTTAGCTTATCTTCATCTGACGTCTCATATATTGTTAAGGCAATACCTGAATAACCTGCTCTTGCTGTTCTTCCTACACGATGCACATAAAAATCTAAGTCTGTTGGTAACTCATAATTGATAACATGACTAATTCCTTTAATATCAATTCCTCTTGCCGCTAAATCAGTAGCTATGATGTATTGGAATTCTAAATCAAGTATTTGTTTCATTACTTTTTTGCGTTCACGAGGTGTTAAACCACCATGTATTCTTGCAACCTTAAGACCCTTGTTTGATAAACCATTAGCAACTTCATCACACATTTGCTTTGTATTTGTAAATACAATCGCAAGATAAGGGTTAAAACTTACTAATGCTTCATATACCGTTGTAATTTTATCACGATGTCTAGAAGGAATTAGCACATGTTCTATTTTTGCTGCCGTCAACTGCTTTGGTTCGATATGAACAAACGTTGGATTTTCTAAATATTTCTTTAAAAACGGCTTTAATTTCTCAGGGATTGTCGCAGAGAATACAAACATGCTTAGATCCTTTGGCATCTTTGAAGCAATTTGATCGACATCTTCAATAAAGCCCATATCAAGCATAAGGTCAGCTTCATCAACGATTAAAATTTTTGCCGTATGCACAAATAATGCTTGTTCTTTGACAAGATCATTAATTCTTCCAGGTGTACCTACAACAATTTGTGGCTGTATTTTTAACTTTTCAATTGAACGCTGTTTATCCGTACCTCCAATAAATAGGCGGGAAGTTATTGGCTGTTCTGAATGCTTAATTATTTTCAAAATTTCTTGATTAATTTGATTCGCTAATTCTCTTGTAGGTGCTGTTATAACAGCTTGTACCGCTTGCTTTTCAGCAACTATTCTTTGAATAATTGGTAAAACATACGAATGTGTTTTACCTGTTCCAGTTTGTGATTGACCAATTGCACTTTCCCCTTTTAAAACAAGAGGAATTACTTTCTGTTGAATTTCCGTCGGCTCGAAAAAACCTAATTCATCAATTGCATCTATAATAAATGGTTTTAACTCGTATTGTTTAAATTGATTATTACTCATATATAAAACTCCTTAATAGCCAGATAAATGAGCGTGCGCAGATTTGGCATTTATCTATAGCTCTTTTGTCCATCATTTTATTATAATAAAAATTTACCTAAAAGGCTATAACGAGTACCCTTTTTATTTTTTCCAATACCATAAATCAAATAAATGTTTTATCCCTAATCCTAGCATTTTACATTACATATGACACTATCCATTATTTCTTTGTAAAACCTAAACATCTTGCGAGTCTTTGCATACTCTATAAAGTAGTATAAGTGAAAGGAGGCGTTTTATATGATGCCACCAAGACCACGTGGACCATTCCAAGGACCACCAATGGGCGGAAGAATGCCAGGAATGAGAGGTCCAACTAACTTTCCTGGAGGTGCAATGGGCAGAGGTGGAGCACCTAGCAGAGGAAGTGGCGGCGGTTTATTATCCAAACTTCTTGGAGGCGGTAATAATGCTGCAGGAGCTGCTACAAACGCAGGGGCTAGGAGTGCTGCATCTGGAGGCGGCGGATTGCTAAAAACATTGACCAACCCTTCTTCCATTAATGGATTTTTAGCAAATTCTCAAAAATTCCTTAATACAGCAAGCCAAATTGGACCTATGGTCAATCAATATGGACCAATGGTTAAAAATATCCCGGCTATTTGGAAAATGTACAGAGGATTAACAAGCTCCAGCAAAGAAACAGAAGAAGTAGACGTTGCGGAGCAAGCAACAGATTCAGTAAAAAGCGAACTTACAAAGAAATCAGTTAAAAAGAAACAAACAAAAGAAGTCGATAATGTTATCGATGACTTTGAAATGGAATCAGTACATGAAAAACCTAAAGGTGCTCCAAAACCAAAGTTATATGTATAAATATCCTTGACCTTACAAGCATTATCCATAAAATGGTTCATTCTAAATAGGCTCCATTATGAAACAGCCCATTACAAAGAGTGAGTCTAAAAGTGGCTTTTGCTTTATTTGGTCTTTTTTTTAGTTTTTTTTATAATCTTTTATGAATATTCCTTTTCCAGACAGTTATACTTTGTAAACAGCTCTTATGTTATATATAATATACATGTTATATTATTGGTGGAAATAATAGTATCTATTACTTAATATATTGTTATTAGAAGTATCATGCAGGAGGAATCGGAGAATGAAAGTCATAAAAATCGCACCTCGGGGCTATTGCTACGGTGTTGTTGATGCAATGGTAATTGCTAGAAATGCTGCTTTAGATAAAACATTGCCTCGTCCCATTTATATTCTTGGGATGATAGTTCACAATAAGCATGTTACAGATGCATTCGAAGAAGAAGGCATTATCACATTGGATGGACAAAACCGAAAAGAAATATTGGAAAAAGTAAACTCAGGTACAGTTATTTTTACTGCACATGGTGTATCACCAGAGGTTCGTAAAATAGCGGAAGAAAAGGGATTAGTTACATTGGACGCAACTTGTCCAGATGTAACTAAAACCCATGATTTGATTAGAGAAAAAGAAAAAGTAGGTTACTACATTATTTATATAGGGAAAAAAGGTCACCCTGAACCAGAAGGAGCAGTTGGTGTTGCTCCACATGCTGTTTCATTGGTAGAAACACAAGAAGATATTAGTACTTTAGAAATTAATCGTGAGAAAATACTAGTTACAAACCAGACAACGATGAGTCAATGGGATGTTGCTGATTTAATGGAAAACATTAAGGAAAGATTTCCACATGCTGAATTTCATAAAGAAATCTGCTTAGCTACCCAAGTAAGACAAGAAGCAGTTGCCAAACAAGCTGGAGAAGCAGACGTATTAATTGTTGTAGGGGATCCCAAAAGCAACAACTCCAATCGCTTAGCCCAAGTTTCAGAGGAAATTGCCGATACTAAGGCATATCGTATAACAGACATTTCCGAACTGAAGCTAGAGTGGCTGAAAGATGCAAAAAGTGTTGCAGTTACAGCTGGTGCATCTACTCCAACCCCAATCACAAAAGAGGTTATTAATTTTCTAGATCAATATGATCCTGCAGATGAAAGCACATGGCAATTGGAAAAGAAAGTTCCTTTAAATAAAATCTTGCCAAAAGTAAAAGTGAAATAATATTGAAACAAGCGTTCACTATAAAGTGGGACGCTTGTTTTTCTAATTTTTTCTTTTATTCCTTTAGTTGATGAACGCCATTTTTCTCTTCTTAATTTCTGCTTTTGATTTTCTCCTTGATGAACACCACTCCTCTCATACACAACTTATTTCTCTTACTACGAATGGCAACTTTTTTAGGTTATCATACTTTTAAATTCACAATCATTCATTCTCCACTAGAATCAAAAAGAGGCTGGGACAAAAGCATTTCAACTAATAATAAACACGAACTTTTGTATAGTTAATACACATAAAAGTTCGTGTTTGTCAGTTTGGAAAAAAGTTTAAAAACGAAGTGAAATGGAGCGGAGGACGCTCGACTCCTGCAGGAAATAGAGGACGCTTTAGACCCCGCAGCTCAGCGAGTAGGCTCAGCTTCCTCCCCGAAGCATCGTGCGTCTGTAGTGCAATGGAACGACTTAGTTTTTACACTTAACTATATTTAAATACATAGATAACCATCATGAGAAAGTAACTTTATTTAAGAGCTAAATTAGAGGTTGTTCGTCTTTAAAGATTGGTTATTTAGTTTTGTCCCAACCTCTTTATTTCTCAAAAATCTTCTTTATATAAAAGTAAACGGATCTGTATGAATAACGGAAGGAAAAATCTCCACCTCATAGCCTTTGTTTTTACACATTTCCGTTAAAACCTTTGCAACGCCAGTCTTCATCACTTTTTCTACATTGTGTCCTGGATCGATAATATTTAATCCTACTGCTTGAGCATCATGGGCAATATGATAATACATATCTCCTGTAATATAGACATCTGCGCCCTTCCTTAAAGCATGGGAATAATATTTATTACCGTCTCCACCTAAGACTGCCACTTTTTTGACCTTTGCATCTAAATTTCCGACTACACGTACCCCATCGACTTCAAGAACCTCTTTGACATGATTAGCAAATTCTAGTAATGTCGACTCTTTTACTTTACCTATTCGACCTAAACCTAATTGCTCCCCTTTTATTTGTAAATCATAGATATCATAAGCAACTTCTTCATAGGGATGAGCTTTAAACATCGCTTTTACTATATTCTTTTCTTTAGAAGCTAGGTAAACTGATTCTATTTTCACTTCTTCTACATGCTCTAATTTATTTACACTACCAATGTATGGTTCTGCCCCCTCTAACGGTTGGAATTCACCGATACCCTCTGTCGAAAAAACACAATGACTATAATTTCCTATCGCACCAGCACCTGCATCGCCTATTGCTTTTTTCACCTGTTCAGCATGATTTTTAGGTACATAAACGACTAATTTCTTTAACTTATCCTCATAGGTTGGTACTAGTACTTCTGCTTCCTGCAATCCTAAAGCATCACTTAAAAGGTCATTGACCCCACCTTTTGCGACATCAAGATTTGTATGAGCAGCATAGACTGCAATATCATGCTTAATTAATTTATGCATTAATTTTCCAGATGGATTATCCATTGTTATTTTGGATAGCGAACGAAAAATAGGAGGATGATGGGCAATAATTAAATCCACTGCTTTTGAAATTGCTTCCTCAACTACTTCGTCAAGAACATCCAATGCTATCATTACACGCTTAACAGGTCTGCTTAAATCTCCTACTTGTAATCCTATTTTATCGTCTTCCATTGCATATTCCTTAGGAGAGAATTGTTCAAACAAAGATATTATTTCATAGCCATTAATAGTCTTCATTGTTCATCACCTCATCCACTAATCTAATTTTTTCTTGCAGTTCTTTACGTTTTTGAGTATTTTCTTCTGATTCAGGTGCAGAATCCAGCTGTGTAAGTATCCGCTGCCAATTTTTTTTCTCAAGCGTCCATTTTTTAACGAAGGCAGCATTTTTTTCTTTCATTAAAAATGGTCCAAATAATAATGTCCTCACTTTATTCGATTCGTATAAAGAATAAGAATCCCCTTTTTCAGCAACTAAAACCTCGTATATTTTCCCATCCTCTTCCAAAATCTCTTCAGCTACTAAAGTCCAAGCATTTTTCAATAGCCACTCTCGAATAGAAGATGCACTAACATTAGGCTGTAAGATTAGTCTTTGAACAGAATCTTTTAGTTTATTCTTACCGTTTTCTAAAATCGTTGCGATTAATGTTCCGCCCATGCCTGCAATCGTTACGCAATCCACTTCATTTGGCTCGATTACTTCTAAGCCATTTCCTTTTCTTACAGAAATTTTTGAAGTTAATCCCTCCTGCTTTACTTGTTTAACAGCAGATTGGTAAGGACCTTCAACCACTTCTCCGGCAATCGCAAAATGAACATCATTTCTTTTCACCATATAGCATGGCAAATACGCGTGATCGGATCCAATATCCGCAAATCTTGCATTTCTAGGTATGTATTTTGCAACGGTTTCTAATCGTTTGGATAATTTATCTGTATTCATTATTAACACCACATTTCAAATTCTAGTTAAAGCAAATACTTTGATACAATAAGTATTATTAGTAAAAAAGCCCCGATAATAGCGGAAATCGTAAAATATAATAATTTATACCTCTTCCCACATAAATACCAAAATAAACAATTAAGGAATAAAATGATATATAAAAATATTATTTCATTAGAAAAAAATTTCAAACCAAAGACTACACTACATAAAAGAATGATAATTGCAGCAACAGTAGCCGGTATATCTACATTTAACTGATTTTTATTATACAAAAAAATCCCGACAAAACAAAAAATCAGAAAAATTAGTGAAATAGCCATTTGCAAAATGAAAGACAATTCAGTAAAATATAATAAAAATATAGTTATTGGAATGAAAGAAAAGAATAGAAGTGAAAAGATGAATATGATACTTTTGCCTTCTTTCTTTACCTGACTTTTTTCCACACCATTACCTTCCGTATACAAAGTAAGTAAATAATCACAATAATGTTCTGGAAGCATCTTATTTTCTTTCCAATAGGCAATTTCCTTTACAATAATCATTTTTCTCTGATCTTGCATCTTAAAGCATCACTTCCTTTTATTTAAGTAATAAGCCAAGTAGGAAAATTTAACATTTATCATTTCTAACCTTAAAAAAAAGAAATAGCCACTTCATACAGGAAGTAAACTATTTCTTTATGGAATCATATTGAAGATTACTAAGCCGTAGGCAACTTACTCTAAGAAATCTTTCAATCGTTTGCTTCTGCTTGGATGTCTTAACTTTCTTAATGCTTTTGCTTCAATTTGACGAATTCTCTCACGTGTTACACCGAATACTTTTCCTACTTCTTCAAGTGTACGTGTACGGCCATCGTCAAGCCCAAAACGCAATCTTAAAACATTTTCTTCTCTATCTGTTAATGTATCTAATACGTCTTCTAATTGCTCTTTAAGTAATTCATAAGCAGCATGCTCTGAAGGAGAAGTAGCATCTTGGTCCTCTATAAAATCGCCTAAATGAGAATCATCTTCTTCACCAATCGGTGTTTCTAAAGAAACAGGCTCTTGCGCGATTTTTAAAATTTCTCTTACTTTGTCTGGTGATAGATCCATGTCTTCCCCAATTTCTTCAGGAGTTGGTTCGCGGCCAAGATCCTGTAGTAATTGACGTTGCACACGAATTAATTTATTTATGGTTTCAACCATATGCACAGGTATACGAATTGTTCTCGCTTGGTCCGCAATCGCACGTGTGATTGCTTGACGAATCCACCATGTTGCGTACGTACTAAATTTAAATCCCTTTTCATAATCAAACTTTTCAACTGCTTTGATTAAACCCATATTTCCTTCTTGGATTAAATCAAGGAACTGCATTCCACGTCCAACATAACGTTTAGCAATACTTACAACCAAGCGCAAGTTAGCTTCTGCTAGACGGCGTTTTGCTTCTTCGTCGCCTTGTAATATACGCTTTGCTAAATTTATCTCTTCTTCTGCAGAAAGTAAATCAACTCTTCCGATTTCTTTCAAATACATACGAACTGGATCATTTATTTTTACACCTGGGGGAACACTTAGGTCATTTAAATCGAATTCTTCCTCCCCTTTTGCAAGCTCTTGGACATTCGGTGCTTCTTCTTCACCATCACCGATTAATTCGACTCCCTGATCACCTAAAAATTCGTAAAACTCATCCATTTGGTGAGAATCTAATTCAAAACTGGATAATTTCTCAGCAATATCATCATATGCGAGCACACCCGTTTTTTTACCTACTTCTGTTAATTGTTCCTTTACCTGATCAAGGGTTAGTTCCGTTTCAATCTCTTTTGAACGGGCAGACTTCTCAGCCATATGTCCCCCTCCTTCCAAAAAATCAAGACAATAATATACTATTTTAACTTTTTTTCTAATAAAAGAACTTCCATGCCAATTTGCGCAGCTTTTATATAGTCATTTTGACGTTCTGCATCTTTCAGCATTTGCTTCTTTTCCTTTATTTCAAGCAATTTCTCATAATTAATGATTTGTTTCATATAATCACTAATTTCTACTTCACTTACCTCTTCATTCACTTCCATCATTTCGATTTCGGCTACGATCCGTTGTAAGTCTGGATCGTCAATAAAATTCATAAATGAACTTGTATCGTTGCCTAGACCCTTTTCATAATAAGCAAGAAGATAAGTAAAGATTGCTTGGTGTTCATCAATATTAAATGCTTTTCCCTGTAAAGAGTCTTGCACTTTGTAGGCAATATCCTCACTTTTAAACATATGTGCAAGCAGTCTTTTTTCCGCAGTATGATATGCTGGTAATAATCCGGTTGCACGTTTTTTTACCGTATATTGTTTTACAGGAACAACATTTTTTTCAACAGCATAATCGTTTGGAACTGATTGTTCCATCTGCATCTCTTGCTGCTTCAATGCCTCTAAAGAGAGAGAAAATTCATCTGCTAGCTGTCGTAAATAAAGATCTTTTTCTACCGCCTTCTCCAGTTTAGCAATTTCTCCTATTACTTCTTCTATATAAGCGAGTTTATCTCCTTCATTTTGAAGATTTTTCCCTCTTCGATAGTAAAGCAATTTAAATCCCATGAAAGGCAGGCTTCCATGAAGTATTTCCTGTTGCAATTTATCTTCCCCAAATTTATTCACATAATCATCTGGGTCCATTCCATCTGGTAACATTACTACTTTTACAACACAATTAGCCTTTGTAAGAAGCTGTCCTGCACGAAAGGCTGCTTCTATCCCAGCTGAATCAGAATCATAACAAATTGTTATATTTCGTGCGTTTCTTTTTAGAATTGCGATATGTTCCTCCGTTATGGACGTCCCCATTGTCGCAACACTATTTTCAACTCCCGCTCTTGTAGCAGCTATAACATCTGCAAATCCTTCGAAAAGAACGGTGTGTTGAAGCTTTCGTATTATAGGCCTTGCTTTATGAAAATTGTAAAGTGTATTGCTTTTATTAAAAATTGGTGTTTCTGGACTGTTAAGATATTTGGGATTATTATCCCCTAAAGCACGTCCAGAAAACGCAATTGTGTTACCATTTCGATCATAGATAGGGAATATTATTCGATCGCGAAAACGATCAAAATATTTCTCATCCCTTTCACTTTTTACAATCAAACCAGCTTTTTCTAATAGCGAAACATCAAATTTACGTTTCCCTAAAAACTTCACAGCTAAATCCCAAGAATTAAGTGTATAGCCTATTTGGAACTTTTCAATGATAGGTAAAGTAAAGCCCCTATTAGACAAATATTCTAATGCATGCTGACCATCCTTTGTGTTTACGAGCAAATGATGGTAGAATTTAGATAATAAATCATGTGCATCAATCATTTGCTGTAAATTTTCAGGAATGGCTGGTTTTCTTTCCAGCTCAGCCACTTCTATCCCTAAGTCAATATTTGTTCGGTCAGCTAGACTTGAAGCAACTTCTACAAATGAAGATCCTTCTAAGTCCATAAGGAAAGTAAATACATTTCCACCTGCATGACAGCCGAAGCAATGGAATATCTGTTTATCTGGCGATACAGTAAAAGAAGGTGTTTTTTCGCCGTGAAAAGGACAAAGACCGATGAAATTGCGCCCTTGTCTTGTAAGGGATACATGTTCTCCAATGATTTCAACAATATCAGTAGCTTGCTTAATTTCATTGAGTTTTTCTTCAGGAATGCGCGCCACCATTATCTACACATCTCCCTACTTATTGCCTACTTTAAAGAATTATTCGACGTAACCAATCGATTCTCCTTCATTTTTCGACAAAATCCTTATAAAATTTCTTCTGAATTTTTGTCGATCCTCTTCAGTATAAGGTTTTGGCCCTTTACCATATACCCCTTTTCGTCTTGCCTTAGCAGATAAATAGCGCATATCAAGTGCAGTATTTATACTTTTCTCCTCAAAAATTACTCCTCTTGGTGAGAGGACAGTAACTTTCTTTAACAATAACGTAGAGGCTAGCCCAATATCTTGAGTGACGACAATATCCTGTTTTTTGGTAGCATTCATAATAAATAAATCCACAGCTTCTTTATCGCTATCCACATACTTCCACTTCTGTTCGTCATTTTCTTTCATCATATGTGCATAGGATGCAACGAATAGCAATTCATAATGATAATAAGAAGCTATTTCGACAATATCTTCTTTTACAGGACAGGAATCAGCATCAACATATATCATATGTTTCCCTAATGTACTATTAATTCTACATCACTCCACATATTCCTTCTTCCTAAATAATTTTTTCATGAAAGAAGTAATGTCGAAATTTTTTTATCCCTTTCCTTGACTTCTCACAATAAATAGTTTATTCGTAAAAAGCCAAGTCTAAACCTAAAACATGATACTTTTTTATCACAATTTTTTATTATAGTACAAATCCGCTTGAAATTCCATCTTTTTTTATCTATAATTATTCCTTTTATGCCATACTAGAACCAAAAAATGCGAAAAATAATTATTAGTCATTTAAAATAGCTGATTTTATAAAGTTAGAGCTCACTTCAAAAAATACAATACTCAAGTTTTTTACAATTAAAAACTTGATTCTACAATTGGAGAATCAAGCCTTTACCACTTAATCTTCTATATAAACTCGTAGTTATCTGTCTACATTATATTTGGATCTATAATACAAGCTGTGAATAATATTTGCTGTTTCTTCCACCGCTTTATTCGTAACATCAATAACTGGACAACCCAGTCGATTCACAATATCGTCAAAATAGGTTAGCTCTTCTTTTATTCTTTCAATTTGCGCATAACTCGCTTGGTCACTTAAGCCTAAGGAAATAAGGCGCTCTTTTCTAATATTGTTTAATTTTGTCGGACTTATTTTCAATCCAAAACATTTGCTCGCCGGTACTTGAAATAACTCTTTTGGCGGGTCTACCTCGGGCACAATCGGTACATTTGCTACTTTGACCCTTTTATGGGCTAAAAATTGTGAAAGGGGTGTTTTAGAGGTTCTAGAAACACCAATTAATATGATATCAGCCTTCTCTAATCCCCTCGAATCCCTGCCATCATCATATTTCACAGCAAATTCTATTGCTTCAACTTTTTTAAAATAGTCTTCATCTAGTTTTCGAACAAGACCTGGTTCATACAGTGGAGTCTTTCCCCATAGCACTTGAAATTGGTCAATAATTGGTCCAATTATATCGCATGCATATACCCCTTCTTGCCGAGCTAGCTCACTCATATAATTACGAATTTCTGGTTTAACAAGTGTATAGGCAATCATTCCATGCTCAAGTTTTGCTTGCATTACTACTTCATGAATATTCGATTTATCCTCTACAAATGGAAATCTTTTGATTAATACATTTACATTATGTCCGGAAAATTGGCTGATTGCTGCTTTTGTTACAAGTTCAGCTGTTTCACCAACCGAATCAGATACAACATAGATAATTTGTCTTTCAGTCATTTTGTTCCTCCACAATTCCATCACGATTATTAGACAAGTCTACAAACGCTCTAGTAATATTTGTTTTCGAAACCCTTCCTATTACAAGAAGACCATTCTCCGTCTTTTCTACAACTGGGAGTGCATCAATTTCACGATTCATTAATTTACAACCAACATCTACTAATATTTCTTCTTTAAAACAATACGTGACATTCGGCATCCTAGTCATAATAATTGCAACTGGCAAAGAGTTTAACTCTTGTTTACCAATACTTGCTCTCAATAGATCTTTGCGGGAAACAACTCCTGTTAATGTAGAGTCTTCATCAACGACAAAAATGGTTCCAACATCTTCTGTAAACATAATTACGATTGCGTCATATACAGAGGAATTTTCATGAACCACAACTGGATGGGAATAATAATCCTTCACTAATATATTGCGAATATTATCGATTACTTGCCTTTCCGAGTTTTTTCCAGTATAGAAGTACCCTACACGAGGTCTTGCATCTAAAAAGCCAGCCATTGTCAATATCGCTAAATCTGGTCGAAGGGTAGCCCTTGTCAGATTTAATTTATCTGCAATATGCTCACCTGTAATGGGACCATTCTCTTTTACTATTTCAATTATTCTTTCTTGACGTTTATTCAGTTCGATCTCCTATTCACCACCTTCATTTAGGTAACGATATCTACTAACTATTATATACGAAATAGGCGGAATCAAAAGAAAAAGAATCCAAAGTTAACTATTTTCATCTACAAATTTTAAAAGATTTGGCTATATCTTTATCCTCATCGCGCCATTTAATTCTTACAAAACGAAACTAGGTAGGGAGTTCCCCTGCCTAGCTCTTTTTAAACCATTTATTTTTTACTTTACAATTATTTCATTTACACTTGCAAATCCTTTAATATATGAAGCAACTTCCACCATCAGATTTAAGCGATTTTCTTTAATTTTTTCTTCATCAGCCATAACCATTGTATGACCAAAGTATGCTGAAATTACATCTTTTAACGAAAATAATAAATCAAAATATGCTTCTTCATTTATCTCTGTATTAATTTTTTCCTTTACAGCTGTAAAACGATTATATAATTCATGTTCAAATTCATTTTCAAATAAACTTGGATCAACCGAAGAAATCGTTTTTGCCTTATTAGAAATATTGATGATTCTGCTTAACGCTTCAATTCCTTCTTTAAAATCCGCATTACTCTTGCGAAGCTCAAGTACTTTTGCTTTTCTTAACACACTTGCTGCTCCACCAATTTTTTCTGCTAATATCGCATCTATCATATCATAACGAATGCCTTTTTCTTGCAAGATATGCTTCACACGCAATTTAAAGAATGAAAGAACCGAATCAACTAGTTCTTGACCAGCTACTTTTGAAGTATGAGGCATTGCTTCCATCGTAAGTTCAACTAAGTTCTCAATTGATATACTCCAATTTTTATCAATTAGCGTCTGCACAATTCCTGTTGCCTGTCGTCTTAAGGCGTAAGGGTCTTGTGATCCTGTCGGAACCATTCCAATACTAAAGAATGAGACAATCGTATCTAGTTTTTCAGCAAGTGCAAGAACTGCCCCCACATTACTTTTAGCTGTTTCATCCTCTGCATGGCGCGGCATATAATGTTCATTAATAGCAACAGCTACTGCTTTTTTCTCTCCCTTTTGCAAAGCATAGCGTTCTCCCATTAATCCTTGCAGTTCTGGGAATTCATAAACCATATTGGTAACAAGGTCAAATTTCGCAATTTGTGCTGCTCTATCTACGTCCTGTTGTTCTTCTGTCGTTAGATCTAGCTTTTCAGATAAGGAAGCGGCAATCACTCGTACTCGGGCAACTTTTTCTGCTAAAGTTCCAATTTCCTCATGATAAACAATCGTTTCTAACTTTTTAAGAAGATCATCAATTACTAGTTTTTGATCTTCTTTATAGAAGAATGCTGCATCAGCAAGTCTCGCTCTTAGAACTTTCTCATTTCCTTTTGCAACTTTGTCTAAATGTTGATGATCACCATTACGAACAGTGACAAAGAATGGTAACAGCATTCCTTCTTTTGATTTCACTGGGAAATAACGTTGATGTTCCTTCATACTAGTGATTAATACTTCTGTAGGCAACTCTAAAAATGACTCTTCAAAGGTACCAAATAATGCAGTTGGATATTCAACTAGGTTGGTCACTTCATCTAATAAATCAGCATCGATTGGAATCACCCAATTGTTTTCTTCCTCTAATTTTTTAATTTGAGAAACAATAGCCTCTTTACGTTCAATTGCATTAACCATTACGTACTGAGCCAACATTTTCTTCTCATAATCAAATGGATTGTGGAAGACAATTTCTCCACCGAGGAAACGATGACCAAGAGATTTATTTGATGTTTCTACATTGGCGATAGAGAAAGGTATAATCTCCTCTCCGAATAAGGCGATAAGCCATTTTATTGGCCGTATGTAACGTAAATCATTATTTGCCCAACGCATATTTTTGGGAAACGTTAAGCTTAAAATTAACTCTTTTAATTCAGGCAATAGTTCACTTGTTTGTTTCCCTTTAATAAACTTTTTAACGTGAGCGTACTCTACACCATTTATTTCTTTAAAATATATATCATCTACTGTTAAACCCTGTCCTCTAGTAAAACCAGCAGCTGCCTTGGACCATTCTCCGCCTTCATTTTGTGCAATACGTTTAGCAGGACCTTTTGCTTCTTCTTCCATATCTTTCTGTGATTCATCTAAACCAGCAACAACTAGCGCCAATCTACGAGGAGAAGAAAATGCATGAACAGAAGTATAGCCTAATTGCTTTTCTATGAGCCATGCCTCCATCTTCTCCTTCAATGCCTTTATACTAGCAGGTATGAAGCGTGCTGGCATTTCTTCTAAACCAATTTCCAATAATAAGTCTCTTTTATTCATGACTTTCTCCCTCCTTGCTTTTTAAAATTGGGAATCCTAATTTTTCTCTTTCTTCGTAGAATGTTTTGGCAACCTTACGCGCTAAATTTCTACATCTTCCAATATACCCAGTTCTTTCAGTAACAGAAATAGCCCCTTTAGCATCCAATAGGTTGAAAACGTGAGAGCACTTTAATACATAATCATAAGCAGGATGTACTAGCCCTTCGTCCATTTGTCTATGTGCTTCTTTTTCATAGATGGAAAATAAATTAAATAACATTTCTGTATCTGACGTTTCAAATGTGTATTTACTATGTTCAAATTCTGGTTGATAAAAAATATCTTTGATTGTAAACCCATCTGTCCACTCTAAATCAAACACATTTTCTTTATCCTGAATGTATGATGCCAATCGTTCAATCCCATATGTTATTTCAACAGAAACTGGCTTACATTCAATACCACCAACTTGTTGAAAATAAGTGAATTGCGTGATTTCCATGCCATCAAGCCATACTTCCCATCCAAGACCAGCACAGCCTAGAGAAGGATTCTCCCAGTTATCCTCTACAAAACGAATATCATGCTCTAGTGGATTAATGCCTAGTGCTTTTAAAGAATCTAAGTATAGTTCTTGAATATTATCTGGTGATGGCTTCATGATTACTTGAAATTGATGATGCTGATATAGGCGGTTTGGATTTTCCCCATATCTTCCATCAGCAGGTCTTCTGGATGGCTCTACGTAAGCCACATTCCAAGGCTCAGGACCTATCGCTCTTAAAAAAGTGTAAGGACTCATCGTTCCAGCACCTTTTTCTACATCATATGCCTGCATTAGAATACAGCCATAATCAGACCAATGTTTCTGCAATGTTAAAATCATGTTTTGAATATTCATTGCTTTAAATACACCTCCGAAAATTGATAAATCATCTTTAGCATAGAAACTTTAAATCGAGACATTTTAAAGTTAGAAACACAAAAAACTCTCGTCTCTATGCCAAATTTCGACATAGGGACGAGAGTTAACCCGCGGTTCCACCCTATTTGCTGTATAAATACAGCCACTTTCATACGCAGTTGCTCCAAGAACGCCTTCCTTAATACTCATGCACTTGGCTTTCACTATCCCAAGCTCGCTTTTCATGAGGAGAACTAAGTACTACTTTCTTTTCAACGCAACACTCTTATTTACATGAATAATATCGAAAATTTTTTTAATTGTCAACCTTGCTAACACTTGGGAAATAAATTTAGTTCTTATGTAAAAGCATCCCCTAAATTTTTCATTGATTGGATAAATTTTTTAGATTTCAAATATAGTCCAGAATACTCTTCATAATAAGCATCAATAATGATGCTAAGCTCTTTCTTTGTTGTATCTTTTACTGAAATACTTCCTAGTCGCGAAATATCCATATAATAAAAAACACGAAGAAGCTTCACAGTGGACTGAGAAATTTTATAATGATACGGATCTTTTTCCAAGCATTGGTGACAGACCAATCCTCCTTCTCTTATTGAAAAAGAAAAATGGCCTTCTGTTGCACCACAAAAAACACACCGATCTAATGTTGGATATAACCCCAAACCGTTTAACATTTTTAATTCATAAATATTCACTAAAATTTCCGGGTCAAATTCTTCATTCATATAATTCAATGTTTGAAATAATAATTCGAAATGAAACGGATTGGGCTTTTTTTCATCTGTGCATTTATCAGTAAGCTCTACTATATAGCTAGCGTATGCAGTTAGAAAAATATCTTCTTTTAATCCACGCATGCTAGAGATAATATCGCCCTGCTGCATAAGCCCTAATCCACTACTGCGCTGGACGAGAAAATAACCATAGACAAAAGGTTGGGTTACAGCAGAAAGTCTGCTGTTCGGCTTTTTTGCACCTCTTGCCATGACCCCAACCTTTCCCCATTCTCTTGTATAGAGAGTAACTATTTTATTTGATTCTCCATAGTCAATTGATCTAATAACGATTCCTTCACACTTTTCCAGCATCACCATTCACCATCCCTTACTATAAAGACAGCGCTATGAGATGGGATAATCAAGTTCTGCTAGTTCCTCTTCTTGCATTCCTGGTATTTCATGATTAGCCTTTTCTAATTCTTTAAAGAGTAGATAAGTATCAATGTTACCTGTTTGGGAAAAAACTTTCCAGGTAAAGTCTAACATGTAAAACCCCACCTTTCGATTTTTAACTAGCTGTTTAAACCTTAATCTTATCATAGCCTGTCTTTATAAAATCATGAGACGAAAATATTGTTAATTGATCGCATGTATAATTTTTAATTACCTACGAATTCAAACAAGACGGTTTTTGCAAGTCTTGTTGATTTTATCCAACTAGCTTAAAACAAAAGCAAATAATTAATATTCGTCTTCTCTAAAGCCGAAGTCACGGAGCTGTGTCATTTTATTACGCCAATCTTTTTGCACTTTTACCCATAACTCTAAATAAACTTTATTTCCGAGAAGATTTTCGATATCCGTTCTCGCTCTTTTTCCAATCTCTTTCAGCATACTTCCTTGTTTACCGATAATAATCCCTTTTTGAGAATCGCGTTCAACGATGATTGTTGCCATTACATTAATAACATCGTTTGGTTTTCTCTCCATTTTCTCAATGACTACTGCAAGGGAGTGAGGAATTTCCTCTCTTGTTAAATGAAGTGCTTTTTCCCTTATTAATTCTGAAACAATAAAGCGTTCTGGATGATCGGTTACTTGATCAGCTGGATAAAATTGTGGTCCTTCTGGCAAATATTTTTTTATTTGTGTTAACAATGTTTCCACATTATTTCCCTCTAAAGCAGAGATAGGAATGATCTCTTTAAATGGATATTTTTCTTTGTATGATTCAATAATCGAAAATAATTGATCTGGGTGAATCGTATCAATTTTATTAATCACCAAAAATATCGGAGTCTTTACTGTCTGGAATTTTTCAAGAATAAATTCTTCGCCTTTTCCAAATCCTTCTTCCGCATTAACCATGAAGAGGATTAAATCCACTTCTTTCAGCGTATTTTGGGCTACCTTCATCATAAAATCACCAAGTCGATGCTTTGGCTTATGAATTCCAGGTGTATCAATAAAAATTAGCTGGGAATCATCTGTTGTTAATACACCTTGAACTTTATTTCTAGTCGTTTGTGGCTTGTCGCTCATAATGGCAATCTTTTGGCCAATTACGCGATTTAAAAACGTAGATTTCCCTACATTTGGTCTTCCAATAATGGATATAAATCCTGATTTATGCTCTGATTGATTATTAATGTTCATGTAAATCCTCCGGTGAAAATGCTCCTGGCAATAATTCTGCCACTGTTAATGTTTGTATATCGCCTTTTAAATTCGTCAATACCACTTCCATGTCTTTAGGACATAGTTCAGATATTACTTGTCTGCATGCCCCACAAGGAGAAACAGGTCCTTCTGTATCTGCAATAACAACTAGCTTCTTAAAGGTAGTATCACCTTCTGATACTGCTTTAAACAAGGCTGTTCTTTCCGCACAGTTAGTCATGCTATAAGCTGCGTTTTCAATATTGCAACCATGATAAACGGTTCCATTTTCTGAAAGAAGCGCCGCACCTACCTTGAATTTCGAGTAAGGCACGTATGCTTTCTCACGAGCAAGCTTAGCTTCTTCGATTAGAAATTCCTTTTTCATATAAACCCCTCTTTTCTTTAGCAGTTTTTTCTTTCCATTTTGCAGTTAACATTTGGGTGTATAAATAGATGCTGAAATGGTGGCGGGTTTGCCAATTGTCCCAGCTCTCTACCATTCTTTCAACAAAGCTTTATCTTAAAATAATATCTTACATTTTGGTTATCCCTTGACAGTAAGGAATGTTTATCCTTGCAAATTATTTTAAAGAAAACAATCAACGTTTACAAACTTCAGTATTGATTGACCCTATTTACTATGTACTGTCTTAAAATTATATACTAATTTGCATCTACAATAAAGAGGCAGAAGTCAGGAGTTTGTCGCTTACTGTTTGTTTTAGCTAAAGACTGGACTTTTAATAAATAGAGTCTAACAGCCTGTATTTGCCTATATAAATTTTCTTGTTTTTCAGTCAGCGAATTCAAGAATGTGCCTCGTAAAACAAAAAGGCTATCTTTAAAATCTAGACTAAAAAGCCAAATGCATTCTTCAGCTTTTTTTCGTCTAACTTTTACCAGATAACCAATGTAATATTTATTTTTTAGCCGCCTGTAATAGCTGTCACTATTTTCGGAATAAAGATGATTCCACCAATTACAACAGAAAGAATCGCTGCTACAAACACGGCACCTGCTGCTATATCCTTAGCCTCTTTTGCCAATGGATGATATTCATTGGTAACAAGATCTACCACACGTTCAACTGCTGTATTTATTAGCTCTAAGCTTATTACTAATCCAATGCAAAAAGCAATAAACATCCACTCTTGTTTTGAGAGATCATTTAAAACCCCTAATACAATCACAAGAATCGAAATAACCAAATGAATCTTTACATTTCTTTCTTGTTTTATAGCGGTTAGTATCCCGGATATAGCTAAGCGAAAGGAGGATAATTGACTGTTTTTTCGAATTCTTTTATCTTTGTAATCCGAATTCATCTAAAATATCCTTTTGAAGAGTAAACATTACTTCTTCTTCTTCCTTCGTCATATGGTCATAACCTAGTAAATGCAAAAATCCATGAACGGATAAAAATCCAAGTTCTCGCATATAAGAATGACCATATTCTTTTGCCTGCTCCTCCGCTTTATCAATGGAAATGACAAGATCCCCTAACATTCTTGGAAGACCTTCGCCAACTAACGGAATCTCCCCTTCTCCCAATTCCTCAAGTGCAAAAGAAATGACATCTGTTGGTTGATCCTTATCTCTGTATTCCTTATTTATTTCTTGAATTTGATCATTATGAACAAAAGTGATAGACAGCTCAATTTCTCCTTGCAGATTTTGTTTTACCGCTGCAAATTGAAGAAGATCATGAATTTTGGTTATTTCACTTTCCTTTACTTTTTCCGTTTCATCAATAAAATCAATCTCTAAATTCATACTCTACTTCCTTTACTTTTTCATTTCAGGATATTCGATTCGTGAATGAAAAATCCCTTTTAAAGTTTCGCTCAATGTATTTCGAACAATTTCTAATTCCTTTAATGTTAAATCACATTCATCCAATTGTCCATCTTGCAAACGATCGGAGATAATATTTTTAATTAAAGAATCAATTTGATCCGTTGTAGGAGCATTCAAGCTTCTAACTGCAGCTTCTACACTATCAGCTATCCCAATAATGGCTACCTCTCTTGTCTGTGCCTTTGGACCAGGGTAACGGTAATCACTTTCATTTACCTCTCCACCCTTTTCTTTTGCTTTAAAATAAAAATATTTTAATAAAGTAGTTCCATGATGCTGTTCCGCAATATCTACTATTTCTTTCGGGAGCTTATATTTTCTTAACAATTCTGCGCCATCCGTTGCATGGGCAATAATAATATTTTTACTTGCCTGAGGCGGAATACGATCATGGGGATTTCCCATATTCATTTGATTTTCAATAAAGAAGTGTGGCCTTTTCGTTTTACCTATATCATGATAATAACAGCCCACTCTCGCTAGCAAGCCATTAGCTCCAATGGCTTCACAGGCAGATTCAGCTAAATTAGCAACCATAACGCTGTGATGATACGTTCCAGGCGCTTCTGTTAAGATCTTACGTAAAAGTGGATGGTTCGGATTTGATAGCTCAATTAACTTGATAGTAGAAAGAACACCAAATCCAGTTTCAAGGAAAGGAAGAAATCCAATCGTTAAAACAGCGGAACTTATCCCTGAGATAATTGCCAACAGAATAAATACACCATATTCCTTTGCACCATAATGACCATTTTGCAAATACAATATCGCTAATATCGTAACAATATTGATGAAAGAAATAAAGAATCCTGCATAAAGAATATTGGTACGCTGATTTCTTTTGTTTAAAAAGAGTATTCCTGCTAAACCACTAGCGATAATGTATATTCCCATACCTACATTAAATGTTCCAGCAACCCCTTCATTAAACATAATCATTCCACATATCGCAAAAATAATCGTTACCAAAATGGCGGATTTTTCTTCCATTAATATTTTTATTAGCATAACTGCCATCGCAGCCGGAAAAATATAACCGATCTCCGTATATTCAAACTGCTGAAATACACTTACGGTTTTCATCAGTACGATGGTTACACTAAATATTAAAAAGAACATTAAATAGAATTGAATATTTTTCTCCTTGGCCTTTGCTGTTCTTTTAAATGTATAAAAATATAGCAAAGAGAGTATTGCTAATATAATGATGCCTAAACCGATAAATGGTTGAATGGAATTATCGCTATCTAACAATCCGACAAGCTCTAGCTGTCTGTGAATCTCTCTGCTAATTAGCTGTCCCTCTTCCACCAAAACTTGACCTTGAAGGACTCTTATCGGCTCTATATTATCCACTGCTTGTTGACGCATCTCCTCCGTTGCAGTCGGATCATAAAATTCATTTTGAATAATCGCAAACCTTCCTAGATCAATACTTGCGCTCTTCAAATCAGATGTCAAACCATCATTGACTTTTAAAATATCCTCTACTCTTTTTTTAGCATTTTCTACTTCATCTGATGGAATCTTTCCATTCATCACTGTATGTATTGCTGTCACCGTAATATCTTTTGCTATTTCTAATTGATCTTCAGAATAAGGAATAAGGGATTTTAAAGATCGATCCATAATTTCGTTCGTCACTTCATTTGTTAGCTTTCCTTTTAACAACTCAAGCTTTTCATCAGCAGTTGGTTCTTTTATTGACTCCTTATCCTTATTATCCTCTTCTGCTTTTTTTCGTTTTTCTTCTAATTCTTTCTCTACTTCATTATTTACTTCTGTAACAGAATCAAATATAGAGGATATTAAATCAACACGATTTTGCGCAATTTCTTTATTAACTACATATACATCCTGTACTTGGTTTTTCGCTTCTTCTTTCTTTTTCTCTGTGCTTTCCTTATCTTCTACCGTTATTGGTGAACGAATCGTTTGATCTGCTACAGAAAAAAGCTGTACATTTAATTTTTCTGGCTTTACGTTTCCATAGAGAGTAAAGAATAAAATGACACCAATAAGAACAAAAAGAGTTATTTTAAAAAAGGTGATATTCATTAGTTTTATTAAGTTATTAATTATTCTCTGCCAAACGCTCATATTTACCTCCTATCGTCAAAAAATAGGTTAATTTGCTTCCTTATTCTCATCTTGAACCTATTTCTTCATCCTTAACCAATCTAGTTGTAACTTCTTACTATGCGGCTGGTTTGAGGCTCACCCTTCAATTTCTTTGCTAGATAAGTAAAGCCACTATTTTCTTAGAAAAAATCTTATGATATGTAAAATGATAACAGTTTTTTCGATTGTTTTCACCCTTTTTCGGAATATTTCATGTTTCTTAAAACTAAACAAATAAAAAAAGAACAATCCTCTTAAGTAAAGAGATTGTTCCTTTTCATTTTAAACTTCCTGCTTTCCATATGCGTTGATAATTTTTCCAACTAGCGGATGTCTTACAACATCGCTTTCTTCTAAATGTACTAAGCCTATTCCGCTCACCTTTTGCAAAATTTGTTCCGCAACAACTAAACCAGATTTGACGCCTTTCGGCAAATCTATTTGTGTTTTATCACCAGTAATCACCATCTTAGAACCAAATCCAAGTCTTGTTAGAAACATTTTCATTTGTGCATGTGTCGTATTCTGTGCTTCATCCAATATAACAAAAGCATCATCCAATGTTCTCCCACGCATATAAGCAAGTGGCGCTACCTCAATCGTATTTCTTTCAATCAAACGTGTTGTATGCTCCATCCCGAGAACATCATGCAGTGCGTCATATAACGGGCGTAAATACGGATCCACTTTTTCTTTAAGATCTCCTGGCAAAAAGCCTAAGCTTTCACCCGCCTCAACAGCAGGTCTTGTTAAGATAATTCTATTTACTTTACCGCTCTTTAAAGCATTTACTGCCATTACAACTGCTAAATACGTCTTCCCAGTACCTGCAGGACCAATACCAAACACTAAATCATTTCTTCTAATCGAACGGATATACTCACTTTGCCCAATCGTTTTTACTCTAATTGATTTTCCTTTAACCGTTTTGGCTATTTCTTCATCGTATAGCGCCCCAAAGTATTCGAGTGTTCCTTTCTTTGCCAAAGAGATCGCATATATCACATCTCGTTGGCTAATGGAAACACCCTTTCGGATGACTTGTAAAAGTTTATCAACAATATCCCCAACAAGCTCTATCGAATCAGGACTTTCAGAAGAAACAAGCAGCGTTTCTCCTCTCGTTACGATGTTACAATCTAATTCTTTTTCAAGTACTTGCAGATTGCTATCTCCATTACCAAGTAAAGCAATAGCTTCGTTTGGATCTTTCAATTTTACATTCATCGTTTTTAAATCTTCTGTCATTCTGTATCTCCTTGAATTAGAGGTTGTGCTTTCGCAATGTTTTCTATTGTTGTAAAAGCTATATTTAGTTTTACTTTACCATTCTTTATATCGCGTTGTAAAATTTTTTCTTCCTTAATTTTCCCATCTTCGCCAATTCGTTTCAATATATCCTTTCTCGCATCTTCCTTCCCTTTCTTCACAGCTTCTTTCTCACTATAACCTCTTTTTACGATTTCCTTTTCCCGATATGTTTTATCGACAATCTTAATTGGTAACTCCCATTTAAAAAACTTAACGTTCGTCTCATTCTCTTCTTTTTCATACTGCTTATACTCTATTTTTCCAAAACCCCATACTGGTATATCCCACTTACCCAGCTTCATATAAAATTTTTGCTTTTCTTCTCCATTAAATACTTGGAAAGTCGTTTCTAATGGAACTGTCACTTCTGTCGTATACCACACTTCTCCCCATATTTTTCCTTTAGCAGAAACACTTTTTGTATGATCTTCCTTTCCTATTGTGCCAGCAACTAATAATTGCCCTTTTCTTACCACTTCATTGATTGTATATTGTTTCGTACCCGATTCCACAAAATCAGTTACAATTGTCGCTTTTTTCGTTGCTACTAAGTTTTGTGGTCCCACTTCTTCCTTTTTTTCAGGTTCATTTTTTTCAACAACCTGGAAATGATAAGTTGTCCCTTTTAACTCCACACCAATCCATGTAATCGCATCAATATTATTTGTTAATTCTGCTTGGATCTTATCTAACTCTTTTGCAAAAAATTGAGATTTGCCAATTTTTATATCCATCTTATCAAGCTGCTTACGTATCTGATATTCTGTGGCTGGATTCGCTCCTTTAATTTCAATTCCCCAAACCATATTTGATAAAGTAAGAACTAGTCCTAAAAAAAGAAACACTCCAATTACAAACCCACTATTCTTCCACATTCTTTTATATAGAAACGGAGCTCCAGCTTTGCGCTGAAACTCTATTTTTATTCCGCTGCTTCTCACTACATGACGAAGACGATGGATTTTCTTTAGACTAATTTGAAAAGTTACAGCATGCGGTCCATGTTTCTTTATGTTCCAGACTGAAATATCATTTTTTAATAGCTTATTTAAAAAGCGTTCTAATCCTTTGCCCGTTGCCTTTACTGTAATAATCCCTGTGATATACTCCACCCAATGATTTTTCATATTTTCCTCCCAAATCACTCATTTATGTATAAAACTTGATCTATTTTCCCTTCTAATAATATTTCTTCTGGTAATATCGTTTTAATAACAAATCCTTTTCCTTTAATAAGGAGTTGACCTTGTTTTAAAAGCAATCGTAATTCTTTATCTGAAAAAGTGATTAATCCTCGGTGGTTCTCTACGTAAACATGTATTTGTCCAATCATTGTGATTCTAGGTAAGTCCATCATGACATCTTGAGGAAGTTCTAAGTTTTTAATCATCCAGTTCCGCAAGTTGTTTCCCCACTTTTTAGCCATAAAAAAAGAACCCCCCTTTCCTCTCTCTTATGAGATTCTCTAGTTAGACGGTACACTTTCTTACACTTACTAACATCATATTCAAGGAGTTTTACATTATGCTAAGAAAAACTCTTGTAACAGGCTATCTCAGGAGATTTTCTTCCGCTTTTAGTTACATAACTAAAAAAGAGCTATCATCAAGCAATCTTTTCTCTATACGAGAAATAATGCTTGATAATAACTCTTTATGGTTTTAATTCATGTTCTTCGCTTTGCGTTGCATAGAGGCTCTATGTGGATTTCTTGCTCTAGGTGAAGCTAATACTTCGGAAAATACTACCGCTTGAATAATATTATCCTTTGTAAAGAAACCTTCTGAATCCGAATCCAAATTCGCTTCCTTTTTAAGAATCGGCGCTTGAACTCCTCTATTTCGTTGTTGTTCCATCATTTTAATTTTCTTTTGTAAACTTGCATTTTCCCGTTCTAGCCGTTCTAGCCTTTCTAGCTCAGAAAGTGGCTTTTCCACATGCTTTACTACTTTTTTGGGCTTCTCAGGGGCGATAATCACGGTTTGCTCTCTTACAACATCTGGTTTTACAGACTTTGGTGCTTGTGGTCTAGTTTGCCTTGGTGCTTGTTTTTTACTTTTATCAAAAACAGAAGAGAAGAGAAAAGCTGCAACCGCAATAATTATTGGAAGGATTTCCAAATCATACTCCCTCCCTTTCCAAAAGTTTACTCATTATCATCTTTATTTTTTTGATCATCTGTCAATTTGCCAATAGAGCCTCTCATTTCCGTATCAGCAGTAATGTTTTGTAAATTCATATAATCCATTACACCAATATTTCCTGATCGTAATGCGTCTGACATAGCCATAGGAACTTCCGCTTCTGCTTCAACAACTTTGGCACGCATTTCTTGTACTCTTGCTTTCATCTCTTGTTCTTGGGCAACTGCCATTGCTCTACGTTCTTCTGCTTTCGCTTGCGCAATTTTCTTATCTGCTTCAGCCTGCTCTGTTTGCAATTCTGCCCCAATGTTTTTGCCGATATCAACATCCGCAATATCAATCGATAGAATTTCAAAAGCTGTTCCAGCATCCAAGCCCTTTGATAGGACGGTTTGAGAAATCATATCTGGATTTTCTAACACTTTTTTATGGTTTTCAGACGAACCGATTGTAGAAACAATACCTTCACCTACTCTGGCTACAATTGTTTCTTCACCAGCTCCCCCTACCAATCTTTCAATATTTGCACGTACTGTAATTCTTGCTTTTGCTTTAACTTCAATACCATCCATCGCTACACCAGCAATAAAAGGTGTTTCAATTACTTTCGGGTTAACACTCATCTGCACTGCTTCTAAAACATCACGGCCTGCTAGATCAATAGCAGCACATCTTTCAAATGTTAGCTCAATATTCGCACGATGAGCAGCGATTAAAGCATTTACAACTCTATCGACATTTCCTCCTGCAAGATAATGACTTTCCAATTGATTAATTGTAACGTTTAATCCTGCTTTATGTGCTTTAATAAGCGGATTAACTACACGACTTGGAATAACCCTTCTTAAACGCATCCCAATTAAAGTAAAAATACTAATTTTAACCCCTGCTGCTAAAGCAGAAATCCATAGCATAACTGGTACAAAGGTTAAAAGAACCCCTAATAAAATAACTGCTAACACTACTATTATAATCCAAAAAATTTCTATTCCTCCAAGTAACATTACTCATCCTCCTTTTGTATATCTATCGTTAGTATTTCCCTAACAACAATCCTTGAACCTTCTGCTTTTACTACTTTTACTCGCTTCTCTTTGTCAATAAAACTACCTTCACTCACTACATCAATTCTTTCGTCGTCAACAAGAACTACTCCCGCAGGACGTAATGCTGTTAAGGCAATTCCTGTTTTTCCAATCAATTCCTTTCGGCTTTGATTAGAAACGTACCCACTTTCTGTGTTCGTTGAGTCGGTTAATATTATTTTTCTAAAGAATCTCATTTTTCTACCAAACACCTTTACTAATAAGATAGATGCAATAACTGAAACACCTATTGCGATTAAAAGGCTTATCCCTATCACCGTAAAATCGCCACTCGCAAGAAACATACTAGCAATCACAGCAACAATCCCTATTGCCCCTGCTATTCCTCCAACAACAAAGAATTCCAATATAATCAAGAGAATTCCTATTATAAAAAGAATGAGACTTTCATATCCCGCAAGGCCTGCAACTAAGTGACCATAGAAAAATAATAGCAAAGCAGAAAGCCCAGCAAAACCAGGTAAACCAAATCCCGGTGAATATAACTCAATAATTAACCCTAAACTACCGATTGACAATAAAATAGGAATTATTATAGGGTTAGTCACAAACCTTGCTATTTTATCCGCAAAGCTTTCATCCACCCTTTCTACCTTCGCATTCTGTAAACCAAGTTCACCAAGTATATCATCTAAACTATGGACTGTAGCATTAGAATAATTTATCTCTTCCGCTTCCGTTGAAGTTAAAGTTAAAAAGGTTCCTGATTCCTTCATTCCTGGAATGGCGATTGATTTATCAGCCATTGCCATCGCATAAATTGGGTCTCTCCCTGTCTTTTCTGCAGCACCTTTCATTGCAGAAATCCAGTAAGATTGCGCTTTTTCATCTGCTGCATTTCCTTGTCCATCAATTACTCCAGATGACCCTATCCTGCTTCCCTCCACCATATAGATTTCATCGGTATTTAACGCAATGTAGGAACCTGCTGAAATAGCATCTTGGTTAATAAAGGTGACGGTTTTGATATCCGTTTCAGAAATTCTTTTTCCTATTTCGATTGCAGCAGAAACATCTCCACCAGGTGTATTCATGTCAAAAATAATCGCACTAGCCTGATTTTCTTCGGCTTCCGTAATTGCTCGATCTAGAAACTCACTTAAACCTTTTTCCACAGTATTCTTTATCGGCACAACATACACAATTTCATTATTATTCGCATAGATAAAACTAGGTATAAACGATAGAAAAAAGATAACAAGAAGAGGAAGCAATAATCGTTTCTTATGTCTTCTCAAATTCTCCCTCCTTTCCAAACTGTGTAGTATTTTTATGCTATGACTATGTATACGGTTGACTTTACAAAAAGTTTCATTTTATTTTTTATTTTTATTTTTTATAAATCTATTTTATTATATGTTTTTTTGAAACAGGATAAAACCGTTATCTTGCAAATGACTCTATGACCGTCAAGAAAACCTTTTCAATATATGTATGTAAAAAGGCTGCAGACTTTATCTGCAGCCTTTAAAACATAAACTTATTTATGAAAGGTGTTGTTGTACAAGTTTATTTACTAGTGAACCGTCTGCTTTTCCTTTTACTTTAGGCATTAAAGCAGCCATCACTTTTCCCATTTCTTTCTTAGAAGAAGCACCTGTTTCATCAATTGCTTGTTTCACAATTTCAGCTAGTTCCTCTTCTGAAAGTTGTTCAGGCATATATATTTCAACATGTTTTAACTCCGCACGTATTTTGTCAACAAGATCTTCACGACCTGCTTTCTCAAACTCATGGAGGGAGTCTTTGCGTTGTTTTACTTCGCGAGAAAGGACAGATAACTCGTCTTCTTCAGAAAGATCTCTACCAAGCTTAATTCTTTCATTCTGAATGGCAGCCTTAATCATTCGAATTACAACTAGTTTATCTTTTTCTTTGTTTTTCATCGCTTGCTTCATATCATTGTTTAAACGTTCGAGAAGACTCAATTTTGCTACACCCTCTCTTAGAACTTACGTTTTCTTGCTGCTTCTGATTTTTTCTTACGTTTCACACTTGGTTTCTCGTAGAATTCGCGCTTTCTAGCTTCCTGCAAAGTACCAGTTTTTGATACTGAACGTTTGAAGCGACGAAGAGCATCTTCAAGCGATTCGTTTTTACGAACGACGGTTTTAGACATTCTCTTTCCCTCCCTCCGAACACAACACACTAACATCAACATGGTTTCCATGTACCTTGACATTATAATATATCAAAGTGACAAGGTCAACCGTATTTGACCTAGTTAGACAAATTGTTTTAAAAAAAACGCAAAAAAAGGGTGTTTTGTACAATAATCAGCCCTTTTCTCCCTCTAATCCTTTCTCGTCCTTTATTTTTCCCCTCTATAGAATATTATAAACACATGCCATACCAAAACTATGAGACCAACATATGATACCTTCTCAATCACTTATTTAGCAGTAAATGACATGTCCACAGTCTTTTCTTCATATAGTTTTCATAGAGGAGGAAGCATATAATGATTTATCTTTTACTGTTTATCGTTCTTATCCTTTTATTTATTTTTGGGATGACCCTTTTACGGACAGGTTTATTTAATTTATCTTCCCAGTCACTTAAAGGCTGGCTTGAAAAACTAACAGATAAACCATGGAAGGGGTTAATTATCTCGATTTTAATTACAGCACTACTTCAAAGCAGTGCTGCGGTAATGGTGCTAACGATTGGGCTGATTTCCGCAAGAGTTTTAACCTTCCCTCAATCCATCGGGATTATTTTAGGAACGAATATTGGGACCACATTGACAACTGAATTCATTACTTTCGACATCAATGATTATTTACTGCCGCTGGCTATCATCGGTGTCCTATTTATGATTATTAACAAATCCCATTTAAGAAGTATTGGCTTCATTTTATTTGGTATTTCGATCGTCTTTACAACAATGCGTGGATTTAAATATTTTGCTGGGATGATTGAACACCATCCCCTTTTAAACACTTTTTTTCTTCAGCTAGCTGATCAACCTATTATCGCTCTTTTAGTTGGCATTGGTGTTACTGCATTGATTCAATCGAGCACAGCAACGATTGGAATTATTATGGGTTTTTTAGAGGCAGGATTGCTTCCTTTAGAAATTGCTATAGCAATTATGCTAGGTTCTAATATCGGCACATGTATTACATCTTATTTAGCATCAATAGGAACAGAAAAAAGCGCAAAGCTATGTGCATATGCTCATATTTGGCTAAATATCGGAGGAGTTATTCTATTCTATCCTTTCATCGATGAATTAGCAGCTACTGTTAAAAATATGACTGCTGACATCGATGTTCAGCTTGCCCATGCAAGCCTAATATTTAATGTCCTCTCTTCTCTTCTAGTTCTTCCATTTGCCGAGCGTTTCGGCAAGTTAATTATGCGTATACATAGCTGAAGAATTTTGCTTAGTCCCTTGACATGAGAAAGAGGTGTAGACATTGAGATAATGTCTGCACCCCCTTTTTCACATAACCTTGAGTAAATCATATTGTGATTGATATAAACGATAATACAATCCTTTTTTTGCCATTAATTCTTCATGAGTACCTTTTTCCGCAATTCTTCCACCATCTACATAGAATATTTGACTGCTATTTTTAATGGTCGACAATCGATGAGCGATAATAAAAGAGGTCCTTCCTTTAAGTAATTCCGCTATCCCTTCTTGTAGAAGCTCCTCCGTTTTGGTATCAATACTACTAGTAGCTTCATCCAAAATTAAGATTTTAGGATTTGCTAAAAGCGCCCTTGCAAAGGATATTAATTGTCTTTGTCCTGCTGATAAAGTACTGCCCCGTTCTTCAACAACCGTATGATACCCATCCTTTAGATCTTTAATGAAGTCATGGGCCCTGACAATTTTAGCCGCTGTAATTATTTCGTCTTCTGTTGCATCCAATTTTCCATAACGAATATTATCAAGGATTGTTCCTGAAAATACAAAGGTATCTTGAAGCATTACCCCCATTTGAGAGCGTAACGATTTCAATGTCACATCACGTACATCGATATCATCTATTTTTACGCATCCTTCATTAACATCATAAAACCTGCTAAGTAAATTAATGATAGTTGACTTTCCTGCTCCAGTTGGTCCGACTAAAGCAATGCTTTCTCCTGCATTAATATGGAAACTGACATCGTTAAGAATGTTTTTCCCTTCTTCATAACGGAAAGAGACATCATCAAATGTTACGTTTCCTTTAATAGTTGGCATTTGAATCGCTTTAGGATTATCTTTAATATCTGGCTCTACATCCAACGTTTCAAAAATCCGTTCCAAATAAGCAGATGCTGTAATAAGAGCATTATAAAAATTTCCCATATTAATTACTGGATTCCAAAAGTTGTTTACATATCCAATAAATGCAACGAGTGTCCCTGTACTGACATCTACTCCAATCTGACGGATCCCTACGAAATAAATTAAGCTTGTTGTCAATACGGAGATATTTTGTACACCTGGCCATAGTAAAAACTGAATGGAAACAGCCTTCATCCAAGAAGTACGGGTTTCATTGCTCACTTCATCAAATATTTCATAATTCTCATCTTCTCTTGCAAATGATTGTGTAATCTTTATCCCTGAAATACTTTCATGAATATATGCATTCATATTGGATTGTTTATTACTTAACACTTGATATGCTTTTCTTTGCATATTTTTAATAACCCAAACCAATATTCCTAAAACAGGGAGAAGCGCTAAACTATATAATGTTAATTTTGCATCTATCGCAAACATAAAAATCAAGGTAATAATTACACTGATTATATCTGAGATTAGATTTATTAATCCGTTACTTAATAAATCACTCAATGTATTAATATAGTTAACTACTCTTATCAATATTTTTCCATGTGGACGATTATCAAAATAAGAAAAAGGTAACTTTTGCAAATGCTGAAAAATATCCAGGCGCATATCCTTTAAAATATTTTGACCGATTCGTGTAATCCACTGAATACGATAGCGCATACATATTCCAATTACAACGAGGGATAACAAAAATAGGATACTGAGTCCAATTAATAGTGGAATATTTTTATCTGGTATGATTTCATCGATTGCTATTTTCGTAAAGAACGGACCGAGCATCCCTGCAACATTGGCAGTTAATATGATCAGCAATGTAATAAACAATGCCTTTTTATAAGGTTTAATATAAGCGCCGATACGTTTGTAGTGGCTCCAGTTAAATTCGGTTTCTAATTCTTCATCAACATTAAATTTATTACGGGCCAATGGTTGCTCCCCCTTCTTCCTGCTCTACTAGTCCTAGTTGCCTTTTGTAAACATCATAATACAGCCCATTTTTCGCAACAAGCTCTGAATGCGTACCCTGTTCTTTTACTTCTCCTTTGTCGAGAACTAAAATAAAATCTGCATCCCTTACAGAAGAAATTCGGTGTGCAATAATGAATGTTGTTTTATTTTGGGTTAGCTGATTTAATTCCTTTTGGATTTTACTTTCTGTTTCCATATCTACTGCAGATGTTGTATCATCCAAAATTAAGATAGATGGATCCTTTGCTAATGCTCTTGCTAAGGATATCCTTTGCTTTTGACCACCTGATAGGCCAACTCCACGTTCTCCCACAATTGTATTGTAGCCCTCAGGCATTCTGACGATAAAATTATGAGCATCTGCTATAGCAGCAACACGCTGAATCTGTTCCATATTCAAATATGGATTTCCAAAGGAGATGTTTTCTTCAATTGTATTTGAAAACAAGAAGATATCTTGCATAACCATGGAAATCTGATCACGTAGCTTCCGCACTGGCCATTCTTTGGCATTTACGTGATCAATTAATACTTCCCCTTCTGTCGGATCATAGAATCTGGCAATTAGGTTAACTAGTGTAGATTTACCTGAACCTGTTTCCCCTAATATTCCCACCGTTTGTCCAGGTCGGACAGCAAAGGACACATTTTTTAATATTTTTGTTTCTGGATCATCAGAAAACGCAAAGGACACATTTTTAAACGCAACGAAGCCAGAAATTTTCTTCGTATGTTTCTTTTCTTCCACTATAATTTGCGGTTCTGTTTTTAATAAGTTTCGGATTTTTAAACAGGATGCATTAAAACGCTGTACATCATTTATTAACCATCCGCTCATTCGCATTGGCATATTTAATAACCACATAAATCCATTAAAAGTTACTAAATCCCCAATAGTCATACTGCCTTGAATAACAAATAATCCACCTAGTAATAATGTGATGACAGCGAGTAAACCTGCAAAGCCGTCTAACCATGGCAAGTATTTTTTTGAAACATTGGCAGAATCAAGATTACGCTTTTGATAATCGTTATTAAAATGATTGAACTTTTCAATTTCGTATTCTTCTCGCGAAAATGCTTTGACCACTCTGTTCCCACTAATATTTTCTTCTACCATCGAGTTCAGCCTTGAAAAGCTTTCTCGAATTTCTAAAAAAACAGGATGTGCTGCTCTGGACATTTTTTGTGTAAATATAAAAATGATTGGTGTGATCGCAACTAACCCTAAAGTTAATTTCCAATCAATATTCATCATAACGATAATTGCTACTACAAACCAAATAACACATTCGGCTATGTTATAGCATACCCATGAAATGAAATGACGTATAGCGTCCATATCCCCTGTCATTCTCGCCATAATATCTCCTACTCTATTATGATTGAAGAAATCAAAATCAAGCTCTTGTAGCTTCTTATACATATCTTGCCTGATCTCAAACTGTGCGTCCTGACCAACTTTTTCATATAATAATTGATATATGTAACGGGTAACGGTTCTAATAAGTGTTGCTCCTACCATCGCTAACAGAATTGGAACTAAAAGTTGTACTTGATTATTCTCAATGACTTCATCAATTAACCTCCCGCTTAAAATAGGAATTATCACTACAAAGAAGGAATTTGCCAATAAAATCAATGTTGCGGTAATTACTTTTTTCTTATTCTTCTTTACATAACTCCAAATCCATTGATAATTATTCAATAGGAATCTACACTCTTTCTCTTTTAATTTGTTTACTTCAAAAATGATATTTCCAAAGATATTTAAATATACGTATAATTCGAAATTCACTACGTAAAATCGATAATATCTCTCAAAACAAATATAAGAGGGTATACAAAACTTGAATTCGTTTTCATATCTTTCCCAACTCTCCCATCTTTTTTGGCATTGTTAAATCCATTGTTATGCATCGGCTTCTTTTTGCTTTTCCCTTTGCCATTTTTGCAGCTAACAAATACTTGTCAACAATGCGCCATTAGAATTAAAAACGAGTAGTCTCATTATTAGTGTAGTGATACTACTTGTAGGCAATAAGAAATAAAATACTCATTTCTTATTACAGATTAATTTTAGTCATCACTGATTGACGTAACTAGTACTTAAATTGTATAATTATGGACAAAATTTGACTTGAAAGGAGCACATTGAATGTTATACTATCAATCAAATTATTTTGGACAAAATGGAGATTTTGATCGTATTTCAGCATCCAATCCCAATAATCTCCCACATTTCCATCGCAGCATGGAGCTTGTAATGGTCGATGAAGGGACGCTGGATCTTACTATTCAAAATAAAACTTATACCCTTCGCACAGGTGAGAACGCTCTCATTCTTTCGAATCAAATACATAGTTTGCAAAGCAAGCAAAAAAACCATTCCTGGATTTATGTCTTTTCTCCAGAGTTGGTCAATCAATTTTATCAATTAAGCAAAAATAAAGATTTAATTCAACCAATATTCCGGTTACAGCCTGGTATTAGTGAGCTGATTCAAGAGATTTTAATTACTAATAAAAGCTCGATGATAGCCAAAAAAGGTCTACTTTATTTGATCTGTGCTGAATTATTAAATCAAACAACTTTTAAAGAGGAAGCAAGAAGAGATGATTATTTATTACATGATTTACTGAACTATATCCAGAATCATTTTACAGAGGAGCTTTCATTAAAAGATTTGTCCCAAAAATTTGGCTATGACTATTCCTACCTATCTAGATTTTTCACAAAGATACTGAAAGTTCCATTCGTTGATTTTCTTAATGGACATCGTGTCACATTGGCATCTCAATTATTAAAAACTACGGATAGCAAAATTACGGAAATTGCCGATATAGTCGGATATCGAAATATTCGTAGCTTTAATCGTAATTTCGAAAAAATTATGAATACCACTCCAAGTAATTATCGAAAAATTTATATGGAAAGTTATTAGTCTTACATACTTATTGAACGTTTTTGAACTACTCACCCCTTATCGACCTTACGGACTGATTGAAGGGGGAGATTCCTACGAACACCAAAGTATCCTTCTGTTATCTTAGTAGGCTACCCCGCAGTTCCTGCGGTTAGACGTCTTAACGCTTCATTTTTGAGATTGATTGCTGTGTTAATATCTCGATTTTCATGATGGGTATGGCATTTGGGACATTCCCATTCACGTAAGCCAAGATTTTTAACATCTTTGTTTTGGTAGCCACAACTGGAGCAAAGCTGACTGGATGGAAAGTTCTTTACAACTGTCACCACCTTTTTTCCATACCATTTTGCCTTGTATTCCATCATGGTTTTGAATTCTGACCATGATACTTCACTAATGGCTTTGGCAAGGTTGTGATTTTTCAACATACTTGATACGCACAAATCTTCCATCCCGATTATGTCGTGGTTTTTGACCATATCAGTGGAGATTTTGTGCAAGTAATCCTTTCTTGCGTTTGCCATTTTCTCGTGAATGCAGGCAACTTTTCGTTTGACTTTATACCAGTTTGAGCCACCAACGGTTCGTCTGCTCATATTCGTTGAAATGCAGCTAACTTTTCTTCCAATGTGCGAAAGAATTTAGGGTTAGAGAAAGTTGTACCATCTGAAGAATAGCAAAATATTTCAGCCCAACATCTACTCCAATAGCGGAATTTATTTTAGGTACTCTATCACTTCCACTTCTGCACCGATAGAAAGGAAGTACTTTCCTGACGGATTAAGTCTAATGGTAGCACTCCGTATCTTGCCTTCAACTTCACGACTTTTGGCAAAGCGAACCAGACCAAGTTTAGGCAGCTTCATATAATTACCTTCAACAGCGATATTTCCGTTTGTATGCTTTGTCGTGTAGGATTGCACTGGATTCTTCTTCGATTTAAAGCGTGGATACTTATTTTGTTTTTTGTAGTATCGTTCAAAAGAATCAGCCAAGTTTTCAACCGATTTCTGCAAAGCAATACTATCCACTTCTTTCAGAAAAGAATAGTGTTTCTTTAATTCTGGAATTGCCTTTACTGTTTCATATTTGTTCAACCATTTTCCTTTCCAATTATTCGTTGGAAGCTGACTATTTTGAACCATTTCTTCAACAATATACCAATAAGCGTCTTTGTCTTTCTTCTTAACTAGAAAGAAATGGAATGTGAACCTCACACAACCAATCGTTTTATTGATAAGTTCCATTTGTTTTTTATTTGGATAGATACGAAACTTATATGCTTTATTAACGATCATTGCGCTCACTCCTATAACACGAATATATGTTCTTATTTTGCTATAAGAGGATGTGTTTTGGCTATCGCCAACCGACATTCATCTCCCCCTTATCGTTGGGCTACAGCCCTGCTCACAATGGAAGAGGGAGTCTTCTGTCGGAAAATGATAAAAAAAATCCTTAGAGAAAACCATTCTACGTTTTCTCTAAGGATTTTAAAAAAAGAAATATTAATAATCACTAGCGCTCGTTAAACCATTAACAATTGCAACGCCAGAGCTTGCTCCAATTCTAGTTGCTCCTGCCTCAATCATTTTCGCTGTATCTTCGCTGCTACGTACCCCTCCAGATGCCTTCACACCTATATTTGGCCCGACAGTTTTTCTCATTAATGCAATGTCCTCAACTGTCGCTCCACCTGTAGAGAAACCAGTAGATGTTTTCACAAAATCAGCTCCTGCTTCTACTGCTAATTTACAAGCAATCTCTTTTTCCTCATTTGTTAATAGGCTCGTTTCAATAATAACTTTTGATAACGCTTTGCCTTTTGCAGCATCAACTACTGCTTTTATGTCTTCTTTTACTAAATCATAATTTTTATCTTTTAATGCACCAATATTAATAACCATATCTACTTCTGTAGCACCGTTTTTAATGGCATCTTCTGTTTCAAATGCTTTCGTTGCAGAAGTAGCTGCACCTAAAGGGAAACCGATCACTGTACATACTTTTACTTCTGTTCCGTCAAGTAATTCACTAGCAACTTTCACCCATGTTGGATTAACACAAACTGAAGCAAATATATATTGCTTTGCTTCTTCACAAAGAGTAACAATTTGTTCTTTCGTTGCGTCAGCTTTCAATAAAGTGTGATCAATCATTTTAGCAATGTTCATTTATGATTCTCCTTTGATATATGTACTATTGAAAAATATATATTCAAGCTCCTTAGAATACTAGTTCAAAGAGCTTGAATAACTCACCTATTCTAACTTACGTAAAATCGACAAAGCAGGATATTCTTTGGCTTAAGATACAATCGCAGCCTGATTTTCCATTTCCTCTAATATGCGGACAAATTGTCCTTCATTCACAGGATAACCAGCCTTTGTTATTTTTACTTTAACGATTTTTCCAATCATTTCTTCTGAAGCAGGGAAAACAACTTTTAGATAGTTATCTGTATATCCAACATAAAGCTTTCCGTTGCCACCCTCTTTGTATATTTCTTCAGGAATTACTTCTACTACTTCCCCTTCATAGTTAGACGCATATTCTTTTGCAAGCTGATCAGAAAGAGAAATCAATCGATGTACTCGTTCATTTTTTACTTCTTCGTCAATCTGGTTGTCCATACGTGCGGCAGGAGTTCCCGTTCTCTTTGAATATGGGAATACATGTAATTCAGAGAATTTATGGTCTTTTATGAAATTATACGTTTCCATGAACTCTTCTTCTGTCTCCCCTGGGAACCCAACAATAACATCAGATGTGATAGCAAGTCCTGGTAAAGCTTCTTTTAATCGTGTAATTCTTTCTGCAAAAAATTCCATCGTGTATTTTCTTCTCATTCTTTTTAGAACAGTGTCAGAACCAGATTGAATAGGAATATGAAGATGATTTACGATAATTTTTGATTTATCCAATACTTCAATCACTTCATCGGTTATTTGACTTGCTTCAATAGAAGAAATACGGAGTCGCTTCAAGCCCTTTACCTCAGCTTCTAAGTCACGAAGTAAGTTTGCAAGATTATAATCCTTCATATCTGAGCCATATCCACCTGTATGGATTCCGGTTAAGACTATTTCTTTATAGCCAGCATCCACTAATTGTTGTGCCTGTTTAATAACGTCTTGTGGGTCTCTAGAACGCATCAATCCTCTTGCCCATGGAATAATACAGAATGTACAAAAATTGTTACAGCCTTCTTGAATTTTTAAAGAAGCTCTCGTTCTATCTGTAAACGCCGGTACATCCATTTCCTCATAAACACGGTTTTTCATAATGTTTCCAACCGCATTAATCGGTTGTCTTTCTTCTTTGTACTGTGCAATATACTCTAGCATTTTCACACGATCCTGTGTACCAACTACAATATCGACACCAGGAATAGCCATGATTTCTGCTGGAGATGTTTGTGCATAACAGCCTGTAACACAAATAACTGCATCAGGATTTTTCCGCACTGCACGACGAATAACTTGTCGGCTCTTCTTATCGCCTGTATTTGTAACTGTACATGTGTTAATAACATATACATCAGACATATTTTCATACTCTACACGTTCATAGCCCTGTTGTTTAAACAACTGCCAGATCGCTTCCGTTTCATAATGGTTTACTTTACATCCTAATGTATGAAAAGCAACTGTTGGCATTTTTATCACTCCATCAATTCAAAATGATAAGAGACAGCAGACAATAGATATAATGGTGCAGTCTCTGTTCTTAATATTCTTGGACCAAGTCCACATGTTTCAAAACCATGATTTTCTAATAACGTTACTTCTGATTCGGTTAGACCACCCTCTGGTCCAAATACAGCAAGGATAGATTGTCCCTTTGTCATCGACTGTAGTTTTTTCGTTAATATAGATGATTCGCCTTGTCGTGCCTCTTCTTCATATGCGACTAACTTTACGTTAAAGCCTTCTGAAAGTTTGATTAATTCTTTCATATCAATTGGGGTATTTACTTCAGGAATCATCGTTCGATGAGATTGTTCAGCCGCTTCCTTCGCAATCTTATTCCAGCGAACAAGCTTTTTTTCACCTTTTTTCTCATCCCATTTAACGACGGAGCGAGCTGCTATAAAAGGGATAAACTCATAAGCACCTAATTCTGTCCCTTTTTGAATAATCCATTCTAGCTTATCCCCTTTTGGCATTCCGCTCACAATGGAAACAGAAACAGGCAGCTCTATTTCTCCTTCTAACCATTGTACCACCTTTGCTGTTACTTCGTTTTCGGAAATATTTTCTATCTTACAACGCGCTACCTGTTGGTTGTAATTTACACAGTATATTTCATCATCAATATTCATTCGCATAACACGAACGATATGATGATAATCGTCTTCTTGGATAATAAATGTATCATCTTCATTTTTAGCAAAATAACGCTGCAATCGAAATACCTACTTTCCTTTACCCAATAGATAAGGAAGAATCGTAAAACGAAACTTCCTTTTTCCTTTAGTCTATAAGCTTACCCTTACAGCTTTAAACCGTAAAAAGATAAAAGTTGATTGTTACTCATTTGTTCTTTTTTGAGCGGTAATACTAACCCAATCCTCCATTTGAACCGTTTCTATTATTTCTAGTCCAGATGCAATAATAGCTTCCTTTACTTCTTCTTTTTTCTGAAGAATAATACCAGAAGCAATAAAGTAACCGTCTTTATGAAGTAAACGGTAAACATCATCTGTAAAGCGCACAATTACCTCTGCCAAAATATTTGCAACAATCACATCTGCCTGTTCATTTATCCCACTCAATAAATTATTTTGACGGACCGTTGTCACTTCATGAACCTTGTTCAATTTAATATTTAGTTTCGCGGAACGCACCGCAACTTCATCCAAATCTAAGGCCAGCACAGATTTAGCTTCTAACATTGCTGCTGCAATGCTTAATACTCCAGAACCAGTACCAACATCAATAACTATATCCTCTTTTTTTACTATTCTTTCCAAAGCTTGGATACATAATACAGTTGTTGGGTGGGTACCTGTACCGAAAGCCATGCCTGGATCTAATTCAATAATTAATTCATCCGTATGGACTGGTGTATAATTCTCCCAAGTTGGTACAATGGTAAACTTCTCCGAAATTTTAACGGGATGATAATATTTCTTCCATGCAGTAGCCCATTCTTCTTCATTTACTTCCATAATGGAAACCTTGTTTAAACCAATATCAATATTAAATAAAACTAAGTTATTGATATTTTCTTTAATTGACTCCACAGTTTCACCAAGGAAACTATTGATGGGCAAGTATGCTTTAACTAAAACGCCCTCTTCAGGATAATCATCAGGATTTAGTTGGTAGATTTCGCCGAATTGGTCTTCTCTTTCTTTAATTAATTCAAAGGGATCTTCTATTACTACCCCACTAGCACCTGCTTCATGCAAAATATTTGAAATAGGTTCAATCGCTTCATTTGTCGTATGAATTGTGATTTCTGACCATTTCATCTCTACCAACTCCTTTTTGATTATTCACCTTTAAATGCTTTTTTTACTTTAGAGAAAAAGCTGTCCTCTTCTTCTCCTTGAGGGGAAACTCCAGATACTTCAGCAAATTCTTGTAATAGTTGCTTTTGCTTATCTGATAACTTTGTAGGTGTAATTAAACGAATGATAACATGCTGGTCACCTTGGCCATATCCACGTACATTCGGTATACCTTTGCCTTTTAGTCGGAATTTCGTTCCAGTTTGTGTCCCTGCAGGTACTTTCAGCTTCACTTTGCCATGAATAGTTGGTACTTCCACTTCATCTCCAAGCGCAGCCTGAACAAAAGTGATTGGCATTTCACAATATACATCTTCTCCATCACGCTCGAAGAACTCATGTCTTCTAATATGGAATACAACATATAAATCTCCTGCTGGTCCACCGTTTATGCCAGGTTCTCCTTGTCCAGAGACTCTTAATTGTTGACCATCATCGATACCAGCTGGAATTTTAACACTAATTTTGCGACGCTTTTTCACTTTACCTGTTCCGCCACAAGTCGAACATTTATGCTTAATCTCTTTACCAGTTCCATTACAGTAATTACATGTTCTTCTATTCACAATTCGACCGAATGGTGTATTCTGCTCTACATTCAGCTGTCCTGTACCGCTACAATGCTTACATGTTACTGGCTTAGTACCTGGTTTTGCTCCTGTTCCATCACATGTTTCACAATTTTCTTCTCTTGGTATTTCAATTTCAGTTTCTTTACCAAACGCAGCTTCTTCAAACGATAGCGTCATTGTATACTGTAAATCAGCTCCTTGACGCGGTGCATTTGGATCTCTTCTTCGTGATCCTCCACCACCAAAGAACGTGCTGAAAATATCTTCAAAACCGCCAAAGCCACCGAAGTCTCCACCGCCACCGAAGCCTTGGTTAGGATCTGTATGGCCAAACTGATCATAATGAGCTCTTTTTTGATCATCACTAAGTACTTCATATGCTTCTTTTACTTCTTTAAACTTCTCATCTGCATCTGCATCCTTATTAATATCTGGATGATACTTTTTTGAAAGCTTTCGATATGCCTTTTTTATTTCATCCTTAGAAGCGCCTTTGCTGACTCCTAGGACTTCATAGTAATCTCGTTTATCCATAATTGATTACCACTCCCCGATTCTTTTCACATAGATGCTATTGTATCATTTTGCTTTTCCAATGTACAATAGTTTATTCCTATCTTTCTTTAAATATCGCCAAAAAACTTTAGATCTAAAAGAAAAGTCAAAGTCAAGATAACCTGACTTTGACTTTTTACTAACAATATATCATTTTAATTCTATTATTTATCGTCTTTTACTTCTTCAAACTCTGCATCCACTACGTTGTCATCCTTATCAGATGCTCCGCCTTCTGCTCCTTGTGCAGCTTGTGCTGCTTGAGCAGCCTCTTCATATAATTTTATCGAAAGGGCTTGAACGATTTCTTGAAGAGCATCTTTTTTCGCACGAATATCTTCTAATTCGTTTTTCTCAATAGCAGCTTTTAAAGCGTCTTTTGCTTCATTTGCTTTCGCAACTTCGCTTTCGTCCACTTTCCCTTCCAAATCTTTAAGCGTTTTTTCAGTAGTGAAAACTAATTGATCTGCTTCATTGCGTAGTTCCACTTCTTCTTTACGTTGTTTATCTGCTTCTGCATTCTCTTCTGCTTCTCTTACCATTTTGTCGATTTCTTCATCAGATAAGCCTGTAGAAGATTTAATTGTAATAGTTTGTTCTTTGTTTGTGCCAAGATCCTTCGCACGCACATTTACAATACCATTTTTATCGATATCAAATGATACTTCGATTTGCGGAATTCCACGTGGTGCTGGTGGAATATCAGCTAATTGGAAACGGCCTAATGTTTTGTTATCTGCAGCCATTGGGCGTTCTCCTTGAAGTACATGAATATCAACAGCTGTTTGGCTATCAGCAGCAGTTGAGAATACTTGTGACTTAGATGTAGGGATTGTTGTATTACGATCGATTAACTTCGTAAATACTCCACCCATTGTCTCAATACCTAATGAAAGTGGTGTTACATCTAGTAGTACAACGTCTTTTACATCACCAGTAATTACGCCACCTTGGATAGCCGCACCCATTGCAACTACTTCATCAGGGTTTACCCCTTTATGAGGTTCTTGACCTATTTCTTTTTTGATTGCTTCTTGAACAGCAGGGATACGAGTTGATCCACCTACTAAGATAACTTTGTCAATTTCAGAAGCGCTAAGATTAGCATCTTTAAGTGCTTGACGAGTTGGTCCCATTGTACGCTCTACTAAATTTGCAGAAATCTCTTCAAATTTAGCACGAGATAAAGTTACTTCTAAATGAAGCGGGCCAGCTTCTCCAGCTGTGATAAATGGTAAAGAAATTTGTGTAGAAGCTACACCTGATAGATCTTTTTTCGCTTTCTCTGCTGCGTCTTTTAGACGTTGTAAAGCCATTTTATCTTTGCTTAAATCAATGCCATTTTCTTTCTTGAATTGTTCTACTAAATAATCGATGATAACTTGGTCAAAGTCATCTCCACCTAGACGATTGTCACCAGCAGTAGATTTCACTTCAAATACACCATCACCAAGCTCTAGGATAGATACGTCAAAAGTACCTCCACCAAGGTCATAAACTAAAATTGTTTGATCTTCGTCTGTTTTATCAAGACCATAAGCTAATGCAGCAGCAGTTGGTTCGTTGATAATACGTTCTACTTCTAAGCCAGCAATTTTACCAGCATCTTTTGTCGCTTGACGTTCTGCATCATTGAAGTAAGCAGGTACTGTAATAACAGCTTTTGTTACTTTTTCTCCAAGATACTCTTCTGCATAACCTTTTAAGTATTGAAGAATAATAGCAGAAACTTCTTGAGGAGAGTAATTCTTGCCTTCAACTTCTACTTTATAATCTGTTCCCATATGACGTTTAATAGACATAATAGTGTTTGGGTTTGTGATAGATTGGCGTTTTGCAACTTCCCCTACTTGACGTTCTCCATTTTTGAATGCTACTACAGATGGAGCTGTTCTGTTACCTTCTGGATTAGGGATAACTTTTGGTTCTCCACCTTCAAGTACAGCAACACAAGAGTTTGTTGTACCTAAATCAATTCCAATAATTTTACTCATGGAAAATTCCCTCCTATTTTTTAATATGTAATACTTATTGGCTTACTTTAACCATTGCAGGTCGAATCACTCTATCTTTTAGCTTATACCCTTTTTGAAACTCTTCTACCACGATATTGGATTCCGTTCCTTCTACTTCCTCTTGCATAACTGCTTGATGAAGATGTGGATCAAATTCTGTTCCAACCGCTTCGATAGCTTCTACACCTTCTTTTTTAAGAGCCTCAAGGATTCCGCGATAAACCATTTCAACACCGGTATATAAGCTTTGTGTTTGTTCATCTACTGCCTCAATCTTTAATGCTCTTTCCAAATTATCGATGCTTGGTAATAAGTCTGATACAAGATTTTGTGCTCTATATGTTTGAGCAGCTTCCATGTCAAGCTTTGATCTGCGACGTGAATTATCAAAATCAGCCTGCAGGCGAAGATAGCGATTAGATTCTTCTTCTAATTTTGCTTCTAACGTAGCTATTTTTTCATTAGCTGCCTTTAGTTCTTCCTCAACAGCATTTTCCTCATTGGAAGGAGTTGCTTCAGCCTCTTCAAATACTTCTTCAACAGTTTCTTCTACTTGGACATCTTCTTGTTGTTCCATCTCTGCACTATTCGTTGTTTTTTCTTCTGCCAACTTGTTCACCTCCCTTAAAGGAATCATCCAAATGAAAACTTTGCAGATTGGCAGAAATACCAATCTATTTTAATTTACTTAAATCCAATTTTCTACACTTTTAAATATGCCACAGTAGTTATTTTTGATACAAATTAGTAAGTACTTTTGTCAGGTCATTCGATAAAATATTTAATAAGCTAACAACTCTTGAATATTCCATTCTTGTTGGACCAAGAATGGCGATTGATCCAATTTGCTCATTCCCGATACTGTAAGAAGCAGAGATAATACTACAGTTTTCCATAGCGGTATTATTGTTCTCTCTTCCAATTTTAATGCTTATATCGGAGGTATTATTGCGAATTAGCTCTGGGATTCCATCCTCTTTTTCAATCATATTCAACAAGTTTCTTATTTTCGCAATATCATGAAACTCAGGTTGACTTAAAATATTGGTTTTTCCGCCAAAAAACAATTTTTCATGTGTATCAATTTTCACCGTTTCTGAAAGCGAATTGATAAAATACTCATAATTGCTAATATGCTGTTTCAACAAGGAAGCAACTTCCTTGTAAATCTTGTTATGAAGCTTATCAATGGGAACTCCTGTTAAACGTTCATTCAAAATATTTACCAGCTTCTCAATTTCACCTGCATGGACGGAATCAGGCAAATGGAACATTCTGTTTTCTACATGTCCTGAGTCTGTCACAATAATGGCAATTGCCGTGTGGGTATTTAAAGGAACAATTTGAATTTTCTTCAATTTGTTTTCCTTAACGGCAGGCCCAAGGACAATAGTAGTATAATTTGTTAAATCAGACAATATTTTCGCGGATTTTTGTACAATATTTTCTAATTCGTATATTTTTTCTGCAAAAAGTGAGTTAATTCTCAAAATATCTGAACGCTTTAATTTCTGTGGTGATAAAAGATGATCAACATAAAAACGATACCCCTTTTCTGAAGGTACTCGACCAGAAGAAGAGTGTGTTTTTTCTATAAACCCGGATTCTTCTAAATCTGACATTTCATTACGAATGGTAGCGGAGCTAAACGTGATATTTTCTTTCTTCGATAAACTCCTGGAACCTACGGGTTGGGCTGTTGAAATAAAATCATCAATAATCACCTGTAATATTAATAATTGACGATCAGTTAACACATTAATCACCTCTGTTAGCACTCTTTATTAGCGAGTGCTAAATCTATATATAAAGTAGCAAAAACAAAGGGGCTGTGTCAATAATTTGGTCCTTATTTCTGCAAGAAATTTTTCCCTTTCGCACTTCCTTCTTATCAATATTGACAATCCGTTGCTTTTGAAGACTGTTACATAAAGTTAATTACTTATTAAGCAGCAGACTAAAATTTCTTGTGCTTTCCAATGGACTACTTGTAAATCTGCTCAGGCAATCTTAGTGGATGCTCACCTTTCTCGCTTTTCCCTTTATAGTCTATGTGTATTCAGCCTGTTCAGCATTTCATAAAATCCCCAAATCTCAACATGACAATCCTTTAAAAAAAAGAGACTGGGACAAAAAAATAGATAATCTGTAAAGACGACCAATCTCTAATTTAATCTCTTAAATAAAGATTAATTTCATTTATGTTTTTAAATATGAGTCAAGTGTTAAAAACTAATTCGTTCCATTGCGCTACAGACACACGATGCGCCGGGGAGGAAGCTGAGCCTCCCCGCTGCACTTGCGGGGTCTAAAGCGTCTATATTTCCCGCAGGAATCGAGTATCTTCCGCTCCATTTCACTCCGTTTTTAAATGCTATTTCCTAAAAAATGATTATTTGTCAAGAAAAAATGAATTAGTAGGAAAAATGGAGCAGCATGGATACACGTAGACTCCTGTGGGATTAGCGAGGAGTCCACTGAAAAACTGTTAGCTATTGATGATTGAAAGTAACCTCTTTCTAAACTTAGATGTGGGAATTGTTTTCCGAGGTGACCGCATGACTCACTGGGGCGAGCGCCAAGCCTCCTCACAACTCACGTGACTTTCGTGTTATTGTTTGGCTTTAACTTGGACTTAAATACTTATGTTCCAGCCTTTCTTTGCCGAAACTATTCAAGGACACCAATAAAGGATTGGAATACTTCATTCCCTAAAAATCTACCCTTTTCCGTTAACGTCAAATATTCACTTTGTATTTCGATAAGCTCTCGACTTATTAGTCCCTTTATTTCTTTATCAAAAAGCTGCAAGAGATTTTCATTATATTTTTCTGCAAATAATAATAAATTTACCCCTTTATTTTTTCTTAATCCAAGAAATAATTCTTCTTCCATTTGTTCTATGATTGGGACCTTATGTTCCTGCAAAATCGGAAACTCACCTTGTTCTAATGGCTGCATGTATTTTTTTAAAGGACCATAGTTAGAGTAGCGGTTTCCAGCGACGTAGCCATGGGAGCCTGCTCCAAACCCAAAATATTGTTCATTATTCCAGTATGTTAGATTATGTTTGCTTTCAAATCCTGGCTTTGCAAAATTACTAATTTCATATTGCTGAAATCCATGGCTTGTCATCTCTTCCATTAATACCTCATACATACTTGCTTCCACATCTTCACCAGGTGTAGGTAGTTTACCCTTTCTCATCAGGTTATAAAAAATTGTTTTCGGCTCTATAATAAGAGAGTAGCCTGAATAATGCTGGATATCTAATGTAAATGCAGTCTTTAATGTATCTTGAAAATCTTCCAAAGTTTGTCCTGGTAAACTATAAATTAAATCAACACTAATATTGTTAAAGCCAATCTTTTTCGCAGCTTCAATGGATGAAAAAACGTCTTCTGCCTTATGCGTTCTGCCAATCCTTTGCAATAGCTCATTATTAAAAGACTGAACACCAAAGCTCAGACGATTGACGCCCCCTTCATAAAGAGCTTTTAATTTATCTTCTGTTAAATCACCTGGATTTGCTTCAAAAGTATACTCTAACCCTGGATGATGCTGTAGTTCTGTATTAATGATTCCACAAAGTCTTTCTAGCTGCTGGGCAGATAAGCTTGTCGGTGTACCTCCCCCAACAAAAATGGTTGAAAGCTTTTGTTCCCCATACTTTTCAATGGTTAACTTCATTTCTTTCTCCAATGAATCTAAGTATTCATCTACCGGCTGTCCTTTTAAAAACACTTTATTAAAATCACAGTAGTGACAAATATGCTCACAAAATGGAATATGAATATATGCTGCTTGTATCAATTTTTCACAACCTTTAAATTAGTCAACTCTATTAATAAACAATGAAACAACAATCCTGATTCAATGGTAAAAATAAGAAAAGAGGTTGATGCTAATTTAGCACCTACCCCCTTTACTTATAGCAGTCAATGATGTGATTAGCAAGTTTCATGCATTATACTCATCTCATGCTCTCTTATCTCGTTAAACACCATTTATTTTTTGGGATTGCTATCATCCATACGCAATACCGCCATAAATGCTTCTTGTGGTACTTCTACGGACCCAACTTGCTTCATTCGTTTTTTTCCTTCTTTTTGCTTCTCCAGCAATTTACGTTTACGGGAAATATCTCCGCCATAACATTTAGCCAATACGTTTTTACGCATCGCCTTAATAGTAGAACGAGCGACAATCTTTTGGCCAATTGCAGCTTGAATTGGCACCTCAAACTGCTGACGTGGAATAAGTTCTTTTAGTTTCTCAACAATAACTTTTCCTCTTTCGTAAGCGAAATCCTTATGCACAATAAAACTAAGTGCATCTACTTGTTCAGCATTCAATAAAATATCCATTTTCACAAGTGTAGAAGTTTTGTATCCAATCAGCTCATAATCAAATGATGCATATCCTCTTGTGTTTGATTTCAATTGATCAAAGAAATCATAAACTATTTCGGATAATGGAATTTCATAAGTAATTTTGACGCGAGTCTCATCCATATATTGCATATCGATGAATACTCCTCTTTTTAGTTGACATAATTCCATGATCGCACCGACATATTCATTTGGAGCCATCATTGTTGCCTTTACATATGGTTCTTCAATACGGTCGATTTTTTGAGGATCTGGCATTGCTGACGGATTGTCCACCTTGATTTCTGTTCCATCTGTCAAAATAACATCATAAATAACACTTGGAGCCGTTGTAATCAAGTCAATTTTAAATTCACGCTCAATTCGCTCTTGAATGATCTCCATATGAAGTAATCCTAGGAAACCACAACGGAAACCAAATCCTAATGCTTGAGATGTTTCTGGCTCAAATTGTAGGGCAGAATCATTAAGTTCTAACTTTTCTAAGGCTTCACGCAAATCATTAAATTTAGCACTATCAATTGGGTATAATCCACAATAAACCATTGGATTTAATTTGCGATATCCTGGCAACGCCTCTGTTGCGCCATTTTTCGCATTAGTAATCGTATCCCCAACTCGAGTATCCCCAACATTTTTAATTGCCGCTGTTAAGTAACCTACATCCCCAACAGATAAGTAATCTGTATTAACGGCTTTTGGTGTATATACTCCAACCTCAATAACTTCAAATTCTTTACCAGTTGCCATCATTTTAATTTTGTCACCAGGTTTGACGGTGCCATCTACAACACGGATATAAGTAACAACCCCGCGATATGCATCATATAAGCTATCAAAAATAAGTGCTTTTAGTGGCGCATCAGGATCTCCTTCTGGAGCAGGAACTTTTTCTACTACTTGTTCAAGTATGTCTTCAATTCCTATTCCGGCTTTCGCAGAAGCTAATACCGCTTCGGAAGCATCTAATCCAATTACCTCTTCAATTTCATTTCTAACTCTTTCAGGATCAGCACTTGGAAGGTCGATTTTATTAATAACAGGAACGATTTCCAAATCATTATCAATCGCTAAATATACATTGGCTAATGTTTGCGCTTCAATTCCCTGAGCCGCATCGACAACTAGTACAGCTCCTTCACATGCAGCCAAACTACGTGATACTTCATATGTAAAATCCACGTGCCCTGGTGTATCAATTAGATGAAGGGTATAGATTTCTCCGTCCTTTGCTTTATATTTTAGCTGGACTGAGTTTAGTTTAATTGTGATTCCACGTTCTCTTTCTAAATCCATTGAATCCAACAGCTGATCTTTCATCTCACGTGCAGTGAGTGCATTTGTTTTTTCTAATATTCTATCAGCTAGGGTTGATTTCCCATGATCTATATGTGCAATAATAGAAAAATTTCTAATTTTTGATTGTCTTTCTAGCATCTCTTCTCTGTTCATTTAGTTCACTCCTACAATAATCGCGCATGTACACTATTTTTGATTATAGCAGTGTGAAGAATAAGATTCAACGAAAAGTAAAATGAATTACTCAACTGTTTTCTATTTTTCTTTTTCATCAATTATATCTCCAACAAGACTTACGCCTTTTTCTGCCAAGGAAGAAATAGTATCAGCTACCCCTTTACCGATACTGGACAATAAATTAAAAGCTCTCATTTCTTCTAATTGCTGTTTCTTTTGTTCCAAATCATGACTAGTAACATTTTGCCCAAGTATGGAAGCCTCTACATTTCCATCCTCATTCTTAACGGATACAGCACTTTGAAAACCTTGGTCTTCATAGCCCTTCATTTTATGAATCCCGCTATTTGCTTGCTGCATTCCAAATAATACACATATAAACATTAACAAAACAATCCCAACAGCACCTAATGTATATAGTTTCAACTTGATCAAGCCCCTTTAATCCAATTATCAAGTCAGTAATTCCCCTTATACTCCCTTTTGTGGGCATCACTATTTGAAGGTTCCTATGCTTCCACGAAATAGTAACAATTCTTTCCTAGCAACTCTATTAAAACGTATGATATTACTAGGAAAGGTAGAACCATTATTGTCATTTTAGTGGGTATTATAACCAACATTTTCTTGATTAATTGCTGAATGGAGTGCAGCATTTAATCCGTTTGCAAGTAAGTTAGCCATATCTTCAATAAAAACATCTACTTCTTTTGGTGTTACCATTAAGTTATGCCCGATTGGTGATAACACCTCATAAATTAACTTTCGTTTTTCCTCTTCCGGCAAGGTTCCAATAATACCAAGAAATGTCTTCCGATGGTGTTCTTCTGGTAAATCCTCTTCTGTCAATTTTCGTTTTTCTCCAAAGCTTAAGCCTGCAGGTGCCAATGCTCTTGAAGGCTTATTTCCTTCCCTAAGCTCTTTTCCAAAATGCTTTAAGATATAATCTATTGTATCGCTTGTAATAGATACAGCATCAACTACAGTTGGAACCCCGATCGCAATAACCGGTCTCCCTAACGTTTCTTTACTTAGTTCCTTTCGTTTGTTTCCTACCCCAGATCCTGGGTGGATACCAGTATCCGACACTTGTATAGTAGAATTCACACGATCTATCGAGCGAGAGGCAAGTGCATCAATGACAATAACAAAATCAGGATTTGTTTTCTCTACTACTCCTTTTATAATATCGCTCGTTTCTATTCCTGTAAGACCCATTACCCCTGGGGCTAAGCTAGATACGGGGCGATATCCCTCTTCCACACTTTCTGGCTGCAATTCATATAAATGCCTTGTTACAAGTATATTTTCGCAAACCTGAGGTCCTAACGCATCAGGAGTTACATTCCAGTTTCCTAACCCAACTACTAAACAGGAAGCATCTTCTTTTATATTGCTCTGCTTTAAAAATTGCGAAAACTCACTTGCAAAAACTTGCTCTACTTTCTCTTGTAATTTCGTATCCTGCTGTCTTATTCCTAATACTTCTATTGTTAAATATTTCCCTTGTTTTTTCCCTATCATTTCTTCGCCCTTTTCAGTAACTTCCACATAGGACATTTTAATGCCATTTTCCTCTTTTTCCTTGATGATAACTCCTTCAAGCTGCGATTGATCCTGCTCATTTTGCACAAGACCTTGATTATGTAAAGCTAAATCCTTTGCCTCAATAGCTAAATCAGTTCGTATAGAATACATACTTAAATCTAGTTTATCCTCCATTGTTATCCCCTTCCAATCGAATTAATATAAGCCTATTATTAGCATTGCCTTTCTCTCAAAAAAAATTCATATTGCCCAAATTAGAAGGAAGTCTTGCATTATTAGTCCTCGTTTGATAAAATATCACTTGTTCTTTAAGTTTTTTAGGAATGTATATATCGAGTTTAAATAATGAACTTGATGCTTCTTTTTAGGAGGTGAACGTAAATGCCAAATATTAAATCTGCTATTAAACGTGTAAAAACTAGTGAAGCTCGTAATGCTCAAAACACTACAGTTAAATCTGCAATGCGTACTGCTGTTAAAAAGACTGAAGCTGCTATTGCTCTTAATGATACAACTGCTGCAAATGAAAGTTTTGTAGAAGCTGCTAGTAAATTAGACAAAGCTGTTGCTAAAGGTCTTATTCATAAAAATGCTGCTGCTCGTAAAAAATCTCGTTTAGCGAAAAGAAAAAATGCTTTAAACGCATAATGAGTAAAAAAAGGACTATCGAATAGATAGTCCTTTTTTTATCTCTTTTTATTTATTCTGTTGTTATATTTTGGCTGTTTTCGTAAAGTTTATCGCTATGAACCGCAGCCTAATTAATATATTTTCCCTTTTGAAAAGGCAACAATCTTATAGAAAACAGCCTATATTTTATGCAGTAAAAAGATATAAAAAAACAGCAGTGATTTTTCCACACTACTGTTTTTGTTACTATAAATTCCTCTTTCCTACAACCCATGTCCTAATTGAAATAAAATCATTTCTATCACCATATTTTTCGGCATTGTTCCTGTTTTCAACTGATAATCGCCTTCTGCAAATAGCTGGATGCATTTTGCTAATTCCTCTTCTGTAAAACGCTGAGCTTGTCCTGCTGCTAATTTAACTCGGAAGGGATGAACCTTTAAAACAGAGGCAATTTGTTGTTGCCCATATCCTTTTTGCGCTAGCCCTTTTACTTGATAGATTAAGCGGAATTGGTTCGCTATAATCGAAAGTATTTTTAATGGCTCTTCATTTTGCTTTAATAAATCATAATAAATCCGCAATGCTTCATCCATTTTTTTAGAAATTACTTTATCGACAAGGCTAAAGATATTTTGCTCCAACGATTTCGCAACTAATTCTTCTACAATTTCCTTCGTTATTAATTTAGACTCTTGTACGTATAAAGCCATTTTATCAATCTCGGTTGTTAAAAGGGATAAATTCGTACCAGCAAGACTTAGGATCGTATCCAATCCATCTTCATTTATCTCAACCTGATTATAAGCTGCACGTTGCTTGAGCCATTTCTTCAATTCTTGTTCATTTAATTTTTTTGCTTCCAAAACAGATGCTGCTGTTTTTAACTGTTTTGTTATTTTTTTCCGCTCATCTAACTTTTCGTAACTAGCGATAAAAATCATTGTAGTAAACGGAGACGGTTGTTTCAAATATTCCTCTAACTTCTTTACATTATGTTCTACCTTTGACTTCGTTTTTTCTGCCGTCAGGAAAAATGGATTATTTAATACAATAACTTTTCTATCGCCAAAAAAAGGAATTGTCTCAGCATCCTCTATGGCTAATTCTATCGGAGTTTCCTCCAAATCATATGTAGATAAATTAAAATCCTCATCTTCTTCGGTCAATAAAGATTGCAACAATAAATATTTCGTTTCATTTATTAGAAAAGACTCCAGTCCGTATAATAAATAGACAAAAGAAAAATCTTTGCTTTTAATTTTTTTCCATAATTCTTCGATCATTTCTTCTCCCCATTCCCCAAAAAACTATCTAGTAATAAATCTTCACTAAACCATTATTATATACGAAATTCCAATTTGTTGTCCCCTTTTTCAAAAATTAGCTCATTTAATAACAGAAAGAAGGTCCTCTTGAAAACTTCTCTCTTGTTAAAATAAGTTCTTCAAAAAAGCTTAATTTGTGCTTTATGAAGAATTACTAGTAGCAAGAAAAATGTATCAGAGGAACCTTCCTTCAATCTATAATGAACGTTACACATCAAGGCCTAGGATACTTAATATGTAACGGTGCACTCTTTAGTATTAATAGTGTGCTCGAATGGCTTTAAATCTATTTGTGACAAGTCTTGACAGCTAAGGAAATGCAAAGCATGTCAATTTTAGATAAGTATTTTTTGTTCGCAGTTAAGAATATATAAGTTTTCTGAGGTTAATTTGCTATCAAGCGTAAGCAGCCTAGCAAACTCCAGGTCCCTTCTTCTGCGTATGCAAACACAAAAAAGCTATCGCTCTCCGTGTTTCTTTTATCAGTCGCAGCGCTCAGTTTGTACGGCGATGAGCAAGGAGCTTAAGCATATCTTTACTTTTTGATAGGTATTCAAGTGACATTATTCAATTGTTTTAGCCATTCCCTTTTGCTATATTCTATGGAATTTGCAAATGAAATGTGCCACCTTTTTCAGAAAAATAAAAAGAAATCCCCCCATTTTCATCTGTTCTAAATACTTTGACTTTGTTCTCTTTTAGAGTAGAAAGCACTTCATTACTAGGATGATGATACCTATTATTTTCCCCCACTGATATAATAGCAATTTTCGGTTTTAGCTGCTCTATAAATTCACTTGTAGAAGAAGTTTTGCTGCCATGATGCCCCACCTTTAAAATATCTATATCCTTTAAAAGTGGATATTTAAGCATTAACGCTTGTTCTCCTTCCTTTTCTAAATCACCTGTAAATAACCATGTTATATCTGCAACCTTTGCATAAATCACAATCGAACCATTATTCTTCGTTAAAGCCTCGTTCTCTAAAGGGGATAAAACAAAAAAAGAATTCTTCCCTATATTCCATTTTTGTCCAGCATGAATAATGCGAATAGGAATTTTTTTCTTTTTTGCTAAAGATAATACTCTATCTTTTTCAACAGAGGGTTCTTCTTTTACATTTGGATACAATATTTCTTTTACATTTAATTGCTCCATAACAGCTGTGCTTCCACCAATATGGTCTAAATCTCCGTGTGTCAGTATTAATTTATCAATCGTGGATATCCCTTTACTTTTCAAAAAAGGAACTACTGTTTTTGCACCTACCTCAAAGGGCTCTTTTCGTTTTTGCCATTCTTCCATGGGAAAGGTTACCGTCCCACCGGTATCAATTAAATAGGTTCCCTTATTATATGGCAATTGAATAAGAATGCTGTCACCTTGTCCTACATCAATAAAAGTGATTTCACCTTTTGATGAATAGACATTGTTAATGAATTGCAAACTAACAAGCAATATAGGGAGACTATACAGCCAATTCCTCGATTTCTTTGGCATGATTTCATATAAATAAAAGAAAATCGGTAAACTGACCATATAAGCACCAAGAAAAACAAAAGAAGGTTTCCCTAGAACAAGCGTACTTAAAGGATAGCTAGCGAGCTTTAATACGATTATATCTGAAAGCATTAGCACAAGATCCAAAGGAAAAGAAAAGAAGGATAACATTTGTGGGAATAGAAAAGAGAGAACATAAAGGATAATTAAATACGGCAAAACGATGACTGTATAAAAGGGGATAAAAATAAGATTTGCTACTAAGGATAGCGTAGGAATTTCATAAAAATAATACAAAATAACAGGAATTACTGCATATTCAGAAATAAAAGTAGTAAAGAAATACATTTTTACAGTTGAGGTATGATAAACCTTAATAAGATTGGATGAAATGATGAGGAAGAAACAAACAATAAAGGACAGCATAAAACCAATACTAAAAAGAATCCGCGGCTCGATGAATAAGCAAATGCAAAAGACTAAACTAATTATATCAATCATCGGCAAGGCAGAGAAAATACGAAATTTATCTTTGGCTAATAGCACCATGGAGGTCAGGACAGCTCTAACTACCGATGGACTTAGTCCTGTCAATACAGCATAAACAGGCAAAAGGAACAAAAGAATCGTGCTAGCCCTTTCTTTCGTTACTCCAGCTAGGATCATCACAAAATAAAGCATCCCTATTAAAACGACAACATGGGAGCCAGAAATAGCTAATAGATGGATAATTCCTAAACGTTGATACGCAGTTTGAAGGTTATCGTCCATCATTCCTCGTTCTCCAAAAATGAGTGCTTCTGCGATAGGAACGGTTGTCTCTGAAAAATGTTCAGCGATCCAGATAGTCCCTTTTTCTCTCAGCTGCTTTAATATGAAGAGGAAATTATTTTCTTTCTTGCAGTTTGTTAAATTTAAATCCTCTATCCAGAGTAACCAATAAATTGAATTATTTTTAAGGAACTGTCTATAATTAAAGCCATTCTCGTTTCTTTGCAAAGTGGGAAGCGATAACGAGCCCTGAATCGTACATGTTTTCCCAATCACCTGCTCCGGTTCTAAAAATACTTTTTCTTTTTCCGTATCTATTTTGTAGGAAACAAGCAGTTTTTCCTTCGTTTGTTTTTCCCTTCCAACTGTCCTCCACCTATCCCCGTCTATAGCAGCTGGCTCTATGAAAGTAATGGTAAATGAAGAAGCATCTTCCTTTATTTTCGAGTGGTTTCCTTGATAGTCATAACTTCCCCGCACAAGAAAAAGGAGGAAGAAACTGAGTAGAAAACCACTTAATCCTAATGTTATTTTGTTAGCTAAAAAAAGCCACACGATGAAAAGGATGAATAATAGATAAAAAAATAAAGATTGAACATAAGAACATAAAATTCCTAAACATGCCGAAATGGCGAAATACAGAAATCTAGTTTGAAACATAAATCGCTCCTATCGACTGCTGTAGACTGGGAAAGGAAAAGAATTGTCAAATAGATGTCTTTGCTGTAGGGATAATAGAAAATAATTCTTCTGCTCTTTTTTCCAACGTTTCTACCTTAACAGTATCCATATTATTTTCCTTTAATTGTTTAACAAGTGCTTCCACTAAAGCCTTTTTCTCTTCTTTTTTATCAAGATCCTTTCTCTCCACTTGTACAGTTGCAATATTAGCCTGTTCAAACAGCTCAAGTGCATACGGATGATTTTTATAATCCATTGCATAATACACTGTTTTAATTCCTGCTTGTACAATCGCCTTGCAGCATTGGAGACAAGGAAAATGAGTGACATATATATCTGCCCCATCTGTTGGAACACCAAATTTAGCACATTGTAAAATCGCATTCATTTCTGCATGAATGGTTCGAACACAATGATTCTCAATGACATAACAGCCTTCATCTATACAATGAACACCACCAGCTATGCTACCATTATACCCACCTGCAATTATGCGCTTATCTCGAACGATAGTCGCTCCAACTGCTAATCTTGTACATGTGCTTCTTAACGCTAATAATTCACTTTGTGCCATAAAATACTCGTCCCATGAAATTCTATCCAATTTCTATTCACTCCCATTAATTAACAATATAAAAAATACAATAATCTAATTCTTCATTTAGTTTATCGGGAAGTATGTTTAGAGTCAATTATGAAAAGGTAGCTAAGTAACCCACAAAAACTTGCCTAGATTTTCAGTAAACCATTGATTTTTCACTTTATTGTAATTAATGCTTCTAATTTCTCATATGTTTTCTCGCCAATTCCACTTATCTTTTTGACATCCTCCTTCGAAGAAAACCCTCCATTTTGTTCACGATATTCGATGATTGCAGCTGCTTTGGAAGGTCCCACTCCTGGCAATTGAAGTAATTCTGTTTCACTAGCTTTATTTAAATTTATTAATCCCTCATCTGAAGATAGACTTGTCTGGTTTCCAGTTTCATTAATAACAGCTGTTTCTTCTTCCCCAATATAAGGAACATAGATAATCATCTCATCTGTCACCTTCATCGCAAAGTTCACTGCATTTTTTTCTCCTTTTTCCACCATCCCTCCTGCTTTTTCTATCATATCATTCACTCGATCTCCTTCTCTTGCTTCATAAACGCCTGGGTTTTTAACAGCCCCTTTTACGTCTACTAGCAACAATGTATCTTGTAGTTCTTCTTCCACACCAGTACCATCGACTGACGTTTCCTCCCCACTCCCACCGGCAAATAAATCATCTTGCTGAAAGTAGTCTTCTTCCTCATCCCTTTGCATAAGGATAGGATAATAATGAATTAACATAAGAAGGAGTAGACATCCTAAAACAATAATAATGAATTTTCTATTTTTTCGAAGCCAGTCCATGATAACTAATCATCCTTTCAGGTATATTTTTTATCTTTGCTTCATATCGTAATATGAGAAACCGCTCATTATAGGGGGGGAAGGAAAAATGAAAATCGGAATGATTGGTACAGGTAACATGGGGAAAATATTAGTAGAAGCGATGATTGATGGAAATGCTATTTCCCCCGAAGACGTATTTATTTATAATCGGACACTTACCAAAGCATTAGAAATTAAGGAAAATTATCCAAACATAAATATAGGCTCTAACGATATCGAAATAGCAAAAGAAACAGATCTTATTTTTTTATGTGTAAAGCCGCATGATATGTATGGTGTCTCCAAAAACATTTCTCCCGTATTAACAAAGGATAAATGTGTTGTATCGATTACAAGTCCAATTAGCCCTGACCAGCTTGATACTTTCTTTGATTGCTCTGTAGCACGGATTATTCCAAGCATAACAAATAGAGCATTAGCAGGGGTGTCCTTGTTCTCTTTTGGAAGGAATTGTACAGAAAATTGGAAAAAACAACTGGAGAGTTTCTATGAAAATTTTTCGACTCCATTAGAAATTGAAGATAATATTACGAGGGTAGCCTCTGATATAGTAAGTTGCGGACCAGCATTTTTTTGTTATCTTACTAGGAAGTTTATAGAAGGGGCAGTGGATGAAACCGAAATCGATTTAGAAACTGCAACTAAATTAGCTAGTGAAATGCTTATTGGCCTAGGAGAATTATTAAAGAAAGGATATTATACTTTACCTACCTTACAAGAAAAAGTAAGTGTAAAGGGCGGTATTACTGGCGAAGGAATAAACGTATTGGAACGTCAATTGGGGGATACTTTTAATCAATTATTTCAGGCAACACAGGCAAAATATGAGGATGATCAGCTATCCCTTAAAAATCTTGTTTCAGGGCATAAAAATAGTTAATGCAAATAAAACATTCTATAAAACTAAAGTAAATTCCTTCTTTCCATTTGAATTTTTTTATGAAGCTTCTAAGATATTTCGATCGGAACATAGGAAAATGATGCAGGGACAAAACTAAATAGAAAATCTGTAAAGACGAACAACCTCTAATTTAGCTCTTAAATAAAGCTACTTTCTCATACTGGTTATCTAAGTTTTTAAAAATAGTCAAGTGTAAAAGCAAAGTTCGTTCCATTGCGCTACAGACCCTCCTCAGCTGCACTGCGGGTCTAAAGCGTCTCTATTTCCCGCAGGAGTCGAGTGTCTTCCGCTCCATTCCACTTCGTTTTTATAAGTTTTTAAAAGTTTTTAAATAGAAAAATTTACTTATTTAGAAGAACTGAGCAGCCTGAATACATGTAGACTCCCTCCTATGAGATTAGCGAGAAAGGTGAGACCACACTAGTGATGCCCGAGGAGGCTCACCTTCTCGCCCCATGGAAAGCGAAGTGTATTCTTTCCAAAACTCAAAACACAAACAATTACACAATATTACCGTATAACCATTCGTGTTTATCGCTAGCTGAAATGCTTTTGTCCTAGCCTTATTTTCTAATAATTATTTTTACTTAAAAACACTCTCACTTTTTCTTACAATAAAAGAAAATTCGTTCTGCACTATCCTCTATTGCACCATCAGAAAAATCTGCTTCTACTTTTAAAATAGCAAAACCAGTTTGCTCAAGCCATTCCCTATACTGTTCAACCGAATAGGTTCGTTGAAAATGGAGTTCATCATAGCGAATATACATATCTGTTTTATCATCCAGTTGAAAAAAGCTTAAATCATGTTCTACGCTATTTGGATAGTCGCCTTCATAGCACTGCCAAATAAGGCTTATGTCCTCATCGTTGACAGCATAGGTTTGATTAATAAATAAATGATTCATTTTATACAAGGAATGAACATCAAATATAAATAGACCTCTTTCATCCAAATGCTCATAAACACTTTTAAATGTATTCACCACATCATCTTCTGTTTGTAAATAATTGATGGAATCACAGCATATACAAACAAGATCGAAAACAGGTAAGCCTTCTAACTGAGACATATCTTGCTCTAGATAAAAAATTGCTTCTCCTGCTTCCATCGTTTTTGCTTGGGCAACGCTTAGCATATCCTCTGATAAATCAACCCCAGTTACTTGAAACCCAGCCTGAGACAATCTAATTGCCAATTCACCTGTTCCACATGCTAAATCTAAAAGGTTTGCTCCATTCACTTTATAATCGCTCGCTGCCTTTTTTATAAGCTGTATCCACTTATCGTATGGAACATCATTCATTAGACGATCATAAAGATAGGCAAACTGCTCATAACTCATTGACTAATCACGCTTTCAATGTTTTCAACTGGCGCGTCTCCCCAAAGGCGTTCTAAATTGTAATAAGTTCTTTCATCGCGATGGAAAACATGAACGATAATATCACCTAAATCAACTAAAATCCATTTTGCTTCATTAAAACCTTCAAATCGTTTAACCGTAATGCCAAGCTCACCAGATTTATCTTTAATTTCATTTGCGATTGCTTGTACTTGCTTGTCTGAATTACCATGACAAATAACAAAATAATCTGCGACTAGAGAAATGCCTTTCATATTTAGTGCAACAATATTTTCTGCTCTTTTCGCATCTGCTGCTTTTACTGCAGTCCATAATAAAGTACGTTCATCCATTCAATCAGCCTCCATGTTTATACAATAACTATTATATGTTTCAAAACTTAAAGGAAATACCGCTCTATTATTCCGAATGAGAAACATAATCGTGTTTTTTACTGCTTGTAAAAAAGCACGTTCAAAATTCACTTCTGCTAATTCTCTTACTTCATCGACACCAGGAAAAGCCCTGCCTGGTTCAATATAATCAGCCAAATATACTATTTTTTCTAGCATACTCATTTCAGGTCTCCCCGATGTATGGTATCTAATAGCATCTAGTATTTCCCTATCATTAATTCCTACTTCTTTCTCGACTAAAAAAGCACCAACTGGAGCATGCCAAAGTTCAGAATGAAACAACAGAAGATTGGGATCCATATTTTCCTCTACGATTATCTGTTTCATTTCCTCCTTTGACCGGAATTTTGCATAATCGTGAAAAATCGCTGCTATTTCTGCCTTTTCTACATTTGCACCATATTTAGTCGCTAACTGAATAGCTGTTTCCATTACACCAATTGTGTGAATATAACGTTTTTCCGTTATCTGTTCTTTCACTTTTTGTAATGCTTCCTCACGATTCATATAGTAGATTCTCCTCTATATATCTCTTTACTTCATCTCTTACTAAAAATGAAATGGATTCTCCAGCCCTAACCCTTTCACGAATTAAGCTAGAGGAAATATTAATATCAGGAACCTTTACATACTGAACAGGATAATCTGTTTCAAGTTCATATTTAGGACGGTTCACACTAATGAATTGTACCATTTTCATGAGCTCTTGAATTTTATACCATTTAGGCAGATATTCTACCATATCTGCTCCAATTATAAAATAGAAATCAATATTAGGATAAGCCTCTTCTAATAGCTTCATTGTATCGAAGGTATAAGATTTTCCTTCTCTATCCATTTCAATTGTTTGAATTCGAAAGGAAGGGTGTGCCTCTATCGATAATTGTAACATGTCCACACGCTGATTATTCGTTACATCCCCTGATTTCATTTTATGTGGAGGTTCTTGATTTGGCATAAACCATATTTCATCTAATTTTTTTGCATGTAGCACTTCATTTGCAATAATCAGATGCCCTATATGAGGAGGATCAAACGTCCCTCCTAATATCCCTACTTTTTTCAAAAATATCGCCTCTTCTACCGAATTAAGATGGTAAATTAATCGTTTTATTTTCTTTAGACTCTTTATATAAAACGATTGTATTTCCAATAATTTGAACTAGCTCACTTTTGGTTCCATTCACTAATTCACTTGCAACGCTCTCTTTATCTTCATCGCAATTTTGTAAAATACTTATTTTCAATAATTCTCTTACTTCTATTGCTTCACTTATTTGCTTAATCATATTGTCATTTACGCCACCTTTACCTACTTGGAAAATAGGACTTAAATGGTGTGCTTTTGCTCTTAAAAATCTTTTTTGCTTACCTCTTAACATGATAATCCTCCTAATTGTGTTAAAACATTTTGTCTCATTCTAGCTGTATTTGGAAATATCCCTTGCCATTTCTCAAAAGCTAAGGCTCCTTGATATACAAACATATCAATCCCATTTTGAGTTATTGCGCCTTTGCCTTTGGCATCCTTTAATATTTTTGTTTCCAATGGATTATAAATTATATCACTTACAAACGCGCCCTCCATCACATTGCTCATTTGAATAGGAGAAGCATCTATTTTTGGTGACATTCCGATAGAAGTTGTTTGTATAATAAGGCCATATTCTCCAAGCTTTTTTTCCGCTTGCGCAGCTTCCATTATATTCGTTTTTACTGGATAAGGACATGCCTCTTTCAAAACTTCTGCCTTTGAAATGGTGCGATTACAAATATCGATTTGTTCTACTCCATAATGAGCGAGCGTAAAATAAATGCCCCTTGCAGCTCCACCACTTCCAATAATTAAGGTTCTTCTCTGTTTTACATCAGGAAGTTGTTTTAAAAGACCTTTTAGATACCCTTCTCCATCTGTATTATACCCAATCCATCTACCATTTTCACAAACAACAGTATTAACAGCACCAATAGCTTTACTCAACGGATCCAGTTCATCCAAAAAGGGAATAATAGCTTGTTTATGTGGTACGGTAACATTAAAGCCTGCAATGTTCATGTCTCTTAATTCACTTAAGCCACTTTGCAGGAAATCTTTTTTTATATGTATCTTTTTCATCTCAGCATCTAATCCGTAGAACTGAAAAAGATCATTGTGCATAATAGGTGACATGGAATGTTGGATTGGATCGCCAATTACTGCATAATTCTTCCTCATACCGCTCTCCCTTTTCCCTTATATCAGTGATTTACGAAGCATGGCATGAACACCTTTTGGAACATAAACAGATACTTGAATATTGGGTTCATTAACCGTGATCCAGCCTAATCCCGAAAAGACAATGTCAGTCTTCGGCTCTTTTATTGAGAAATCGTGTCTTACTAACTCTGGAAATTCATCCATCTGTTCTCTATTCGGAGGAGTTAATAACTCACCAGCATGCTTTTTATATAATTCATCTGCATTCTCCAATTTTGTTCGATGAATCATTATCTCGTTAGAAAAATAACACACAAAGCTACTACGATCCCCTTTAACAAAATCAAATCTAGCTAGTCCACCGAAGTAAAGTGTTTGTTTGTCATTTAATTGAAAAATTCTCGCTTTGATTTCCTTCTTTGGAGTAATAACTTTTAAATCCTTTTTATCAACAAAATGGGCCATCTGATGATGATTAATGATTCCCGGAGTATCCACTAAAAATTTCCCATCTGATAAAGGAATCTCAATGATATCTAGTGTCGTACCTGGAAAATGGGAAGTAGTGATTACATTTTCTTCTCCTGAAACCTCTTTAAGAATTCGATTAATAAATGTTGATTTCCCTACGTTTGTACAGCCAACAACATAAACATTTTTTCCATTACGATGATAATCAATTGCTTCTAAGACTTCCTTTACATTCTTCCCTCTTTCAGCACTAACAAGATACACATCTTCAGGTCTTAAGCCTAAATCTTTCGCTTCTTTTTTCATCCAATTAATGACTTTTTGCTGTTTCACTGATTTAGGTAGAAGATCGACTTTATTTCCAATTAATAAAACCTTATTTTTCCCGGTAAAACGATGTAGACCAGGTAGCCAGCTTCCATTAAAATCAAATATATCTACTAATTTAACAATCAGGCTATCGCTTTTGCCAATCTCGTTTAATATCTTTAAAAAGTCATCATCTGTTAAAGAAACATCCTGTACTTCATTATAATGTTTTAAACGGAAACATCTTTGACAAATTACCTCTTCTTTCTCCAGTGAAGAAGAAGGGGCATATCCTAATTCCTTTTTATTTTCCGTTTGAATGGCAACTCCACAGCCAATACAATGTATTCTTTCTGTCACTTATTAATCCTCCCAAGTCAATTTTCCGTTTCTACGAAACCAATTTAAAATTCTTCTTTCAATTTTCCGATTGATTCTTGTCATAAAACCATCTGTTTGTGCAACAGGAACTACTAAAATAGTATGAAACCCACTTCTATTTCCACCAAGAACATCTGTTAATAATTGGTCTCCGATTACTACTGTCTCTTCTTTTTTTACATTCATTTGTATAACTGCCTTTTTAAATGCTCGACCAAGTGGTTTGCGCGCGGCAAAAATAAAAGGAATATGCAATGGATCTGAAAATGACTTAACTCTCGTCTCCTTATTATTGGAAACAATAGTTACTTTAATGTCATTTCTCTTCATTTCAGCAAACCATTCAATAATTTGCGGCGTCGCTAGTGGGCGATCCCATTCTACTAACGTATTATCTAAATCAGTGATAATCCCTTTAATTCCTTTTTCTTTTAAGTTTTCTGGTGAAACCTCAAATATATTTTTAACAAACTGATTAGGTAAAAATTGATTAAACACTAAAAATACACCTCTTAACTCTCTCATATCTATGTTTTTACCAATATATATCTTGCTCTTTTTATGGTAACCATTTTTTACGGTAGAAGAAAGTAATATTATACCGTTTTTCTTCTTAAAGAAGATACAATATCTATTCTTTTTTTGATAATAATAAAATAATTTTCGACAAAAAACGCATTTTTCAACATTTGTGGATAACATTATACACATAATACCCATTGATTTACGCGTCATCCACATACTTCTCAACAAAATAATCACAGGTTATCCACTTATGATTGTGGATAAACGAACAGTTGTTCTCTATGTTTATTTTTGTTAAAGTAGGGATACATAATATCCAGTAAACTTCCAATACTAACTTCTAGGAAAAGAATAATACAAAAAATGTATCTTACTAACTATTATGTTGGACAAGCAATTATTTCAAACAACAAAACTATGTCGAATTTGTTCGCACAGTATGTATGGTGCCCATTTTTCAAAGCACTATAAGCTTAACAGAAGAACAAAAGCTTTTTTCAACATTGAAGACAACTACATTTATATATTTATTTCTAGAAAGAAGTACGTACTATTTATTCGAATGGAGGTGTTTCTGGCATGCGAAAACTGTCAGATGAATTATTGATCGAGTCCTACCATAAAGCTAGGGAACTTAATTTAAGCCCTGAATTTATTCGTCTCATCGAAACTGAAATTCACCGACGTTCTTTAAGCAACAAGATAAAAGTTTCCTCTTGATAAAATAAAAGAATAACGATTAGACAATTTGAAAACAGCCTTTAAATAGGCTGTTTTTTTATAGTTTTTCTACTAATAATTTACCGTAACTATACATAATACAAAAAGGCAGCAGAAAACACCTTGCTTTGGTAAACGAAGAAAAGCAAAGTGATTCATACTTATCTATTAACGTTTTTTTATCTCGCCATTAAAGATTAGTCTATCCTTTAATTTTCATTGGGCCTTTGAAGTATCAACTTTTCTAATTTCGCCAATAACCTCTCCTATTTTAACCGGATATGGTATAGAAGGAAAGTCCTTCTGTATAAAAGTATTTTTTTCAAATAGTAGCACAACTGTAGAACCGAAGGAAAAATAGGCAATTTCCTCTCCTTGTACTAAACGCTCTTTATGATGACTTTGTATAATGGAGTTAATAAACATTGCTCCAACTTTTACTATGCAAATTCCATTTCCTTCCTCGGTCTCGATTTCAGTTATAGACCGATAATTCTTGGATAGTGTTGATTTCCCCCACTTTAAACCATATTTATTAACGGGATACGATTTATTTCCTAGGGTCCAACGGCCTGTTACTATACCTGTAGCCGGACAATGAATTCGATGGTAATGACTTGGACTTAAATAAAAAATAAGATAAGTTCCACCTACATATTTTTTAACTGTTTTTTCATCTCCAAGCATATCATAGATAGAATACTTTTTTCCTTTCACTAAAATGGATTGATCGTCTCTTACTTTTCCAATATCTTCTATAACTGCATCAACAGGGCTAATTATTTCTCCTGCAACTGCATTAATTTTTCGACAATTAGCTTTTAATTTCCTAATAAAGAATTCATGTAATGAACGGTATTCATTTAACTGTTTTTCCATTTCACCTAAATTTATTTGATAAACCTTTGCGAAGGAAGGAATAATATAACGGCTCCATCTAGAATATGCAAATTTCTTAATTAATTTGGAACTCCATCTTCCATTCGTTAGTTCGATACAATGGCGATATATTCTTTCTTTCAACGAAGCAATCCTCCAATAAATAAAATTTTTCTTTACGAATATTCATATACTACATTAAAATTATATATGATTATATAAAAAATAGTTGTATGAAATTTATTTCATACTGGGAGTGAATCTAATGTTTCTACATGAGGTTTTAGAACAAACGATTAAGAAAATTAAAACACAATTAGCTAATGTTTTAACTTTAACAAATATTTCTTTAGGTGCTTTTGCAATTATTTATAGTTTAAAGGGACATCTCCAACTAAGTCTATTATTAATTTTTATTGCAGCATTGGCAGATCGCCTAGATGGAATGACCGCTAGAAAATTTAATATTGAATCCGAACTTGGCAAACAGCTTGATTCCATGAGCGATATCATTTCATTTGGGGTAGCGCCAGCACTATTAGTATATCAAGGGGTTCTCTTTGAATTGGGGACACCAGGGTCATTTTTCACAGTGCTTTATATTGTGTGTGGAGCTTTTCGTTTAGCTCGCTTTAATATTACAGAAAGTCACGGCTTTTTTACAGGCTTACCGATAACAGCTGCTGGTTGTATCTTGACCTTTAGCTGTCTATGGCTCGCTTTTTTGCCACCACATGTTTATTTATTTCTTATGTTAATCCTTTCTGTATTAATGATTGGAAGTTTTAAATGGAGAAAAATTTAACTACCTCTAATAAAGCCCATTTTTCATCCGTTTAAAAAAGCAGGGACCTCGTAAAACAGCTGTAAACAGCTAGATTATGAGGTCTCTTTATTTATTGAAAGTGATTATATTTGTTCTGCTTTATTCTATAAATTGTATTTTATGAGTTTGTTAACTCCAAGAATTCTTCTACATCATTAATACATTGCTGAATAGCACTGTTCCAAAAATCCTCTCTTGTTAAATCAACTTGTAAGTGCTTATATGCCAATTCTTCCACTGTCATACTTGCAGTATCTCTTAATAACGCAATATATTTCTCCTCATATCCTTTTCCTTCCTCTAGTGCTTTTGCATAGATGCCAAGTGAAAATAGAAAACCAAATGTATAAGGAAAATTATAGAAAGGTACTCCTGTAATATAGAAATGTAATTTTGAAGCCCAGAAAGAAGGATGATATTCCGCTAGTGCATCTCCATATGCTTCTTTTTGTGCAGCCAGCATTAATGTATTTAGTTGCTCTTTGGGAACTAGCCCATTTCGTCTTTCTTCATAATATTTTGTTTCAAACAGAAAACGAGCATGAATATTCATTAATAATGCAATGGAACGCTGTATTTTATCTTCGAGTAAAACTAGCTTTTCTTCTTCCGTAGAAGCAGCTTTCACAGCTGCATCTGACACAATCATCTCTGCAAATGTAGATGCTGTTTCTGCAACATTCATTGCATAATTCCTATTTAGTGTATGCATATCCCTCATCGCATACGTATGAAAACCATGACCTAATTCATGAGCTAAGGTTGAGACATTTGATGGAGTACCGGAATATGTCATAAAAATCCGTGATTGTGCACTTTCTGGAAAATAAGTATGGAATCCACCAGGTCGCTTTCCTTTTCGATCTTCAGCTTCAATCCATCTATCTTCAAATGCCTTTTTTGCAAAAGCAGCCATCTCTATTCCGAATTGTTCAAAGTGCTTAATAATAAAATCAGCACCCTCTTGATACGACATTTTCGTTTCTACCTTTCCTAGTGGGGCATCTAGATCATACCAGCTCAATTTATCTAAGCCTAACAGTTTTGCTTTTCTATCTAAGAACTGCACAAACGGTTGTTTATTTTTAGAAATTGCATTCCACATTGCTTGCAATGTTTTTTCTTGCATGCGATTAATGTCTAACGGTTCCTTTAGAAAACTATTCCAGCCTCTCATTTCATAAACATTTAATCGAAATCCAGCTAAATGATTTAATGTTTTTGCGAGAACTTCTCCATTAGCATCCCAAGCCTTTTCCCATTCTGAAAACACGTTTTTACGAACCGAGCGATCAGGACTAGAAAATTTATTTGCCGCTTGTCCGACAGATAGCTTCTCCTCTTGAAAAGGAATCTGTATTTTCCCAACGATGGTATCATACATTTGGCCCCAGCCAAAGTATCCATCGACACTTAATTTATTTATAAGCGTTTCTTCTACTTCTGATAATTTCTCATTGGCAGCAGTTCTTCTTTCTGACAGGACAAAATAAAGTTGCTCTAATTCATTTCCTTTGAATAATGAATTCCATTCTATATCACTATATAAGGATAATTTCCCGTCAAGAATTGTTAATACATTTTGAAAGGCAGCACTTAATTCGGTTACTCTCCCTCTTAATGTGCTCGCCTCTTTATCCTCCATATTTTGTGCCTCTAAACAACTGACGAAGGCACCTGCCTGTCTTACTTTTTTCACAACAATTTCAAACTGTTCTACAATTTGTTGCAAAGCATCTTCATCCACCGCTTCTTTTAATGGCTCAAACTTATGTACATATGTTGATAATTTAGCTATTTCATCCATCGATATCGCTAAGTGCTCTCTAAACTTTGGAGAATTGCTTCCTCCAGGAAATAATCCTTCTAAATCCCATGAATCTTGATAGGCTATTATACTCATTGTTCTATTAGCTCCTTCCTTAGTTACTACTATGCCATTATAGTTTGATTATCGGAATATTTCCATTCTTTCTTAAGAATCGTAAATAAAGTAAAATTTCCATCAATGGGAATTTCTTTCTTCCCCATTGATGGTTAATACGATGACTGTTTACGAAGATTTTCGGGGCTCTTTCCATTATCTCTTATCCTTCATGCTACTTAACGAAAGTAGCCACCAAATACCCAAACACCCCAAAAAAGAATGATAACAATAAACAGAATAATTAAGAATGCATACCAGACACCACTGGAACCTCCATATACGCCTCCATATGCAGCATAAGGTGCTCCATATCCATATCCAACTGGAGTTGGTCCTACTCCTCCAAATGGAACAGCTGGTGGTATTTGATTCGGGTATCCATAACCAACCATTAATATTCCTCCTCTCTTCTATAAAATATTCTTTATTTGTAACCAATGTTTTAGGCAATTGTCCTATTTTCTAATGATTTTCCTCTATCACAAAAATTGCTTTATATATTCACTAATTCTCCTATACTAATTAGAAAGATAAGTAGAAAAACCTGCATCTTCTGCCTTTGCCGCCAATTGTTCGGCATTATTTCTACTACTAAAGGCTCCAATTTGTACAATATAGAGGTTATTTCGAAACAGAACGGCTGTGTCAAATCCTTTTCCGCTTGCCTGAGCTGCCAGATTAGCCGCATTTTCTTTTTTTGTAAAGGCTCCAATTTGCACGCGGTATATTGTTGAGTCATTTTGTTTTTTTGTTAAGGAAAATGCTTTTTCTAAACCATCGACATGGCCTCTAGCAATTTTTACAATAAAGGTGCTATCTTTTAAACGATTAGCATCTGACGTTGTATCGATAAAACCATTTTCTGTTAATAACGCAGGCATATGGGTTTCTCTTAACACATGGAAATTTGCACTTTTCATTCCTCTATCATTAAAGCCTGTCATAGTGACAACTTGTTCATGAATTGCTTTTTGATAAGTTGAGGTAGGTGCCCCAACCCCTGGATATATATAGCTTTCAAAACCTGTTCCACCACCAGCATTTATATGAATAGAAAGATAAAAATCAGCATTCCAGTTATTAGCCGCGTCTGTTCTTTCTGACAAGCTCACTGTAGCATCTCCCGTACGACTCATTCGAATAGCAATATCTTCATATTCGTTTTGGAGTATATTACTGATTTGTTGTGCAATCATTAATGTGATATTTTTTTCTAGTAATCCATTTCCTACTGCACCAGAATCAGAGCCACCATGACCTGGATCGATAAAAATTTTCACCATGTTTTCACCACCTTTCTAATAGTATAGAAAGGTGGTGAAAAATCGCTTGTTTGAAAGCCTAAGTGTAACGAAAAAAATAGATAGTTAGTAACATAATCATGGTAACTTCATTTAATGTATGTTTAAAAGGGCTAAAATTGCATTCATCCCTCTACTTTCAAGAAAAAATAATAGCTTCTCTTTCAGTATTCTCGATATATTTTACTTCACGGATATTTCCGTTGCTATCACAATAATAAATAGATTTACTGATAATATTCTCCTCTTCGCCAAAACTGAAAAAAATAATATATTTCACTGATCCTTCCTGTAAACCTTCTGAATCTATCTTGTCATATTCAGACATATATCGATAGTTTGAGACAGGATACATATCAAATCTCCACACAGTATTATTGTACATTTCTCCTCTAATTTCTTGATAGTTCGTACCTAGAATGGAGTTGATGTCTGCTTTGGTTTGAATATTTCTAACCATATCCTTTACCTCAGAAATAGTTGTATTAGTTTGATCTTGCTGATTACCACTTGCCATGAACTCATTTTCGCCATGAATCGGTCCAATAGTAAGGATGGATAGCAATAGTGTGATAAATAGCAGCTGTCTCATGAACACCGGTCTTCAACCCCTTCCGTTAACTCTAACCTTTGAGAATTAAATGTTTATATATTACATTTATATTACAATTATTATAAAATATTTACGCGATTTAAAATTTTTTTATATTCGTCTTTTTCTTAAGCTATACCCTTATCCTCCAGTCTTTGAATGATGGGTGCCTGTACTTTTTTAACGATATGATATTTAAAGGGTAAAAATGATTAAATTTTCCATTTTTATAAAACTCTATCCTTTTCTTATTCGCATACTTCCAAAGGACATGCATACAATGAAAAGGAAGGAGGAGATTAATTGTGAAAAAAATCTCTTTTATATTGGTTATTGTACTTCTAGCTCTTATTGCATACATAGAAACCCCAACAGCCGGCATCAATAAAAATCAGGTTCTCTTTTATAGTTCAACAAATGAAGATCAAGAGGTTTCAAGTAATACAGATGAAATATTCGGTGCACCCGAACTGGAATACAAATTAGAAGAGACGAAAGAAGAGGATGGCTTTATTGTAGAGGTTTATCGTGAATATGAGATTTATAAAAATCGGCAGGGTGATATAGTAAAAACCGTAGCTACAGATAATACAGAGTTTATCCACTATGTGAAATATTAAGGATTAGAAAAAGCACCTAGTCATAGATTTATCCCATGACTATGATGCTTCTTCTAGCCTTCTATTTTCCTATTACTTTCTTTTTACAATTTCAAGCTAATGAAAAAATTTTATCCTCATAAGAATGCACCTTTTTATAACATCCTTATGTATAAATGCTAATCATTTTTGCGTTTTTTTTCCTTTTCTGCTCGATAAAATTCATGAAACATTTTCATCAAAGCTCTTTTTTCAATCCGAGAAACATAGCTTCTTGAAATTCCTAGTTCTTTCGCAATTTCTCGTTGTGTTTTTTCCTTTTTTAAATCAAGACCAAATCTTCCAATGATAACTTCTTTTTCTCTTTCATCTAATACATCAATATATTCTTTAACTTTTTCAAGCTCCATATTCAACTGAATGGTATTTACAACATCTTCCGATTCTGATTTCAATACATCAATTAGGCTAATTTCATTTCCTTCTTTATCCTGACCAATGGGGTCATGAAGGGATACATCCTTTTTCGTTTTTTTTAGCGCTCTTAAATGCATTAGGATTTCATTTTCTATACATCGAGCCGCATAGGTAGCCAATTTCGTCCCTTTTCCCTCTGAAAAGCTTTCTATCCCTTTTATAAGACCGATGGTTCCAATCGAAATTAGATCCTCTGAATCTTCACCTGTATTTTCAAATTTTTTCACAATATGGGCAACTAAGCGCAAGTTATGCTCTATTAACATATTTCTTGCATGGGAATCTCCTTCAGCCATCAACCTTAAATATTTTTTTTCATCACTCGCTGATAATGGTTGGGGAAATGCGTTATTTTTTACATAGGAAACAAGAAATACTAATTCTTTTAATAAAGCTCCAAGCGACAATAAGATTCCGGACATCTTTCCACCTCCACATTCAAGGACATTTGCCTATACTTCATTACTATGTAAATAGGGAGTAGGTCTTGCATGTCCAAGTGACAATAAACTTAGGAAAATCTATTTTATTTTAGTTTATTTCTAAGCAATTATGGGTATTATCTGGAGCATCTCATCAAAGAAGGCAAATACCTAAATCTTTATTTCCAAAACAAAAGGGACAATAGAATTATTTTCCATATATTTAAAATTAATTACTAAATTCTCACTTATTCCTTGTATAATACATATATTGATAGCTTTTTCTATTACATAGGGGTGAGCGAAGATGGATACTAAATATTTAGATTTACTTACAGAAAAGTATGATTCAGAAGAGAAAGTGGTAACTGAAATAATAAACCTTGACGCCATACTAAACCTTCCGAAAGGGACCGAGCATTTTGTCAGTGACCTACATGGTGAGTTTCATGCTTTTCAACATGTTTTAAGAAATGGTTCAGGGAATGTGAAAGAAAAAATTCGTGATTTATTTAAAGAAGAGCTTTCCAAAATGGAAATCGATGAATTTGCCACATTGGTTTATTATCCAGAAGATAAACTAAAAAGAGTAGTTAATTCGTTTATACATACATATGATCTGAATGCCTGGTACGCAGATACAATCGAAAGAATGATTCGATTAGTATCATATGCATCTTCCAAATATACAAATTCAAAAGTTCGAAAAGCATTACCACAACAATTTGTTTATATTATTGAAGAATTATTGTATGAAAAAAATGAATTAAATAATAAAACGGATTATTATTCAAGCATCATTAACAGAATCATTTCATTAGGGCAAGCAAATAAACTAATTATTGGACTAGCTTATACCATACAAAGTCTCGTTGTCGATCATTTGCATGTAGTTGGCGATATATATGATCGGGGTCCCTATCCTGACAAAATAATGGATACATTAATGGACTACCACTCAGTAGATATACAATGGGGAAATCATGATGTTTTATGGATTGGTGCATATGCTGGATCAAAAGTCTGTCTTGCTAATATTATTCGAATTTGTGCTAGATATGATAATTTAGATATTATCGAAGATGCATACGGAATCAATTTGCGCCCTCTCTTAAATTTAGCAAATAAATATTATAAAGATAATAAAGCTTTCCGTCCAAAGATGAATGCAAAAAAAGAAGAGAATACAGAAGAAAATATATTACAAATCACAAAAATTCATCAAGCTATTTCTATCATTCAATTTAAACTGGAAATGCCCATTATTAAAAGACGCCCTGATTTCCAAATGCACCATCGCCTTCTACTAGAAAAAATTGATTATGACACGAACACGATTAAATTAAACGGCAAAATTTTTCCATTAGAAAATACTTGTTTTAATACAATCAATCCAGAAGACCCTTCTATCCTTTTAAAAGAAGAAGAACAAGTCATGAATAAACTGCTTTTTTCAATTCAGCATTCAGAAAAGCTCGCCAGACATATACACTTTTTAATGAATAAAGGATGTCTTTATTTAAAGTACAATAGTAATTTATTAATCCATGGCTGTATTCCTTTAAATGAGGATGGATCAATGAAAACAATGCGTATAGATGGGAAAGATTATAGAGGAAAGGGATTGTTTGATTTATTTGAATCCTATTTACGCTATAGCTTTAATCATCCGGAAATAACCGATGACTTTGCTACAGATTTAGTTTGGTATTTATGGACTGGAGAAAATTCCTCTTTATTTGGCAAAAAAGATATGACTACATTTGAGCGATACTTTATAAATGAGAAAGAAACCCATAAAGAAAAAAAGAATGCCTATTATTTTTTGCGAGAACAAGAAGAGATATGCCGCAATATATTACAGGAGTTCGGATTAAATCCTGACCAGGGACATATCATTAACGGACATACTCCTGTTGCTGAAATAAATGGAGAAAATCCAATTAAGGCAAATGGGAAAATGATTGTTATTGATGGTGGGTTCTCCAAAGCATATCAATCAAAAACAGGAATTGCAGGGTATACCTTATTATACAATTCTTACGGAATGCAATTAGTTGCACATAAACGGTTTACTTCCAAAGAGGATGTACTAGAAAATGGTACAGATGTATTATCTGTAAAAAGAGTTGTTGATAGGGAGCTTCAACGGAAAAAGGTATTAGAAACCAATGTTGGAGTAAAGTTACTAGAGCAAATGAACGATTTAAATCAGTTATTGGAATATCGCTATATAAAAAAATAAGAATATACAAACAATCAGTGGATTTCCTTATTCACTGATTGTTTGTTGTTTTAACAGAAATTGTTGCAAGTTTGCCTACTCAGTTTTTCTAAAAGTTCCCCTCGTTAGTCAGTATCTTTATCTGCCCATAAGATTGATTGTCGACACTGCAGAATAATTAAAAACATTTTTCTTCCACCTCTCGTTCTTATCTTAATTTTTATAAAAAGCGTACTGCTGACAATTGCTTTCTTCTATTATCTTCCATTATTTCCTCAATAATTTGTTGATGTCGTATTTCTTCTTCTGTCATCTGTTTTTGATGAACAGTAATTGTAAAAAATAGCATATTTAACGTCATATCATTTTACTCCTTATACATTTTTAGTAATTGTTATGGGAAAAGTACCCAGAACGAATCTGTTTTGTTTTTGTTTCTTCATACATTTGCTCAATTTCCTGTAAATGAGCATGTTCTTCGTTTGTCATCTTTTTAAAGTGAATCGTTATTGTTATAAAGAATATATTTAAGGTCATTTCTTCACCTCCTAAGAGAGCACTTTTTATAACCCATTTCTTAAATAGCCTACCTCGTCGAGTTTTCTACGATTTTCCTCGATTCTCTTTTTCATTTCCATTTCTTGCATCCAATCAGCATCTGTATACTGCTTTTTCTTAATCGTAACCATTAGAAGGATTAGATTTAATGTCATTTCCTTTACACCTCTCTTTAATCAATCATTACCATAAATGGCATTTTTTTCTCGTGAGCACACAAAAAAACCGCAAATAGACCTATCTGCGGTTTAAAAATAGACATAATAAAACCGCAGGACACGACTACCCTGCGGTTGGATATTTTTCTAGTTAGAATAAACTAAGATAACATTTCCCATTCCGAAGTGGTTGAATTCGTGTATATTGCATATTCAATTACTAGTACACTGTTTAATTCTAGTAAAAATCTTCCCATTTTATTCAACCTCCTTAGAATGTTTTATCTCACATTGGTAATTATATCCTCCAATGCCAGCTTTGTAAACCTTTTTTTAAAATTTAGACGTCTACCCACAGTTATTTAGTGATTTCTCCTATTCTGTTTAATCTTTTCAAACAGGCAAGTAGTCAAAATAAAAAGGAGGCTGGGACAAAACTAAATAACTAATCTTTAAAGACGAACAATCTCTAATTAAGCTATTAAATAAAGCTACTTTCTCATAATGGTAACTATGTTTTTAAATATTAGTCAAGTGTAAAAACTAAGTCGTTCCATTGCGCTACAGACGCACGATACGCCGGAGAGGAAGCTGAGCGTCCTCCGCTCCATTTCACTTCGTTTTTAAACCTTTTTCTAAAAAAACAAACACGAACTATAATATAATCTAACTACATTATAGTTCGTGTTTGTTGTTAGTTGAAATACTTATGTCCCAGCCTCTTTCTATTTTAAATTATTGTAGTGCTTGCTTTAAATCCTCGATTAAATCTTCTACATCCTCTAGTCCAACAGAAATTCTTACAAGACCATCTGTTATCCCAAGCTCTGCTCTTCTTTCTGCTGGGATTGAAGCATGCGTCATTCTCGCCGGAACAGAAATTAAACTTTCTACAGCCCCTAAGCTTTCTGCAAGGGTGAAAAACTTAACTTTCTCTAAAAGCTTATCAGCGTTTTCCGCGCTGCCAACATCAAAGCTTACCATGCCTCCAAAACCAAGTGCTTGCTTCTTGCTTATTTCATGATTTGGATGTGTGCTTAATCCTGGATAATATACTTTTGAAATGGCAGGATGTTCTTCTAGAAAAGAAACAATTTGTTTTGTATTGCTTTCATGCTCCTCCATACGTATTCCTAGTGTTTTCATCCCTCTGATTAGTAACCAAGAATCATTTGGCCCTAATACTCCGCCTGTTGAATTTTGAACAAAATGAAGATCTTCTCCCAATTTTTCATCTTTAACAACTACCAATCCAGATACCACATCACTATGTCCACCTAGATACTTCGTTGCGCTATGAAGCACAATATCCGCCCCTAGTGTTAATGGTGTTTGCCAATATGGCGTAGAGAATGTATTATCTACAATCGTTAATAAGCCATTTTCTTTCGCAACATGCGAAGCTGCCTCAATGTCTGTTATTTTTAATAACGGATTCGTTGGGGTTTCGATATATAAAGCTACTGTATTTTCTTTTATTGCCTCTTTTATATTACTAATATCACTGGTATCGACAAAGGTTGACTCGATTCCAAACTTATTTAGCACCTTTGTCATTACTCGGAAAGTTCCACCATAAACATCATCTGTTAATAATATGTGGTCTCCCTTTTTAAATAGCATCATGACCGCTGTAATAGCTGCCATACCGGAACTAAAAGCAAAACCTCTGTTTCCTTCTTCTAAATCCTTAATGAGTTCTTCTAATGCATGACGAGTAGGATTACCCGTTCTGGAATATTCAAAGCCTTTATGATTTCCAATTCCGTCCTGTTTATAAGTACTCACTTGATAGATAGGAACATTCACTGCTCCAGTATGCGGATCACTTGGAACTCCACCATGTATTAATTTTGTTTTTCTTTTCATTTAAATTCCTCCCTCAAATATTTTTTTGCTTATATAGCGATCACTAGAATCTGGAAAAATCACAACTATGTTTGTACCGCTTTTTGCTTTCTTTGCTTCTTGAACAGCTGCATAGAGAGCTGCACCTGAAGAACTACCGACAAGCAAACCTTCCTTTTTGGCAGCAAGCTTTACATAATCAAAGGCATCTGAATCAGAAACTGTATAAATTTGGTCGAAAAATTCTGTATCCATAAAAGCTGGTAAGAACTCCAGTCCAATTCCTTCTGTTTTATGCGGTCCACTTTCTCCACCATTTAAAATAGAGCCTTCTGGTTCTACTATTACTGATTTAACTGCTGAATTTTGGTTTTTTAAATATCGAGCAGTTCCCATAAAGGTACCACCCGTTCCGGCACCGGCGACAAATATATCGACTTGATGATTTAATTGCTCCCAAATTTCTGGTCCAAGCGTTTTATAATACGTATTTGGATTTGCATCATTTTCGAATTGTCCAGGAATATAAGAATTAGGAATTTCTTGATGAAGTTCCTTCGCTTTCTCTATTGCACCTTTCATTCCTAATGATGTTGGTGTATGAATAATTTCTGCTCCCAATGCCTTCATAATTGCTTGTTTTTCCATACTGAATTTTTCTGGTACACAAACCATTACATTTATATCTGTATTTAAGGCTGCTAGCGCCAGTCCAATGCCTGTATTCCCGGCAGTAGGTTCAATAATCGTTCCACCTTTAGTAAGCTTTCCACTCTGTAATGCTTCTTGAATTAATTCATAGCCTAATCGATCTTTAATACTTCCACCAGGATTATAATATTCTAACTTTGCAAATAACCGAACACTTTTAGGTAATGGAAAATTTGTCAGTTCCACAATAGGTGTATGGCCAATTAATTGATGTACATTTTGATAAACATTCAAACTCTACACCCCCTATTTTATTCTTACCCTTTTTGTTGAAAATTTCGTGGTATCCATAAATTATTTACCTCTTATTATTCTTATTGGATTACTCGTCTTTATAGAAAAAGAAAGGTGAAGGGTTTTTGACCCTCCTCCATTTTTTTAGATTCTGTTAACGATTCCCATAACTAGATTTGCTGAATGTACAGCTGCTTTTTCCAAATACTGGTCAAAGGATAAATGGGATTCCTTCCCAGCAATATCAGATAAGGAACGAATAATAACAAATGGAATGTTATATTGATATGCTACTTGGGCAATAGCCGCTGCTTCCATTTCAACTGCTTGTAGTTGATCAAATTTTGATTTAATAAATGCTGCTTTTTCAGGTTGATTAATAAACGAATCACCTGTTGTAATCAACCCTGTTACTACAGCATGATTTCCAATTTCCTTGGCACTCTGTTCAGCTATATCAATTAACCTTTCATTTGCCTTAAAACTTGCAGGCATTTGTGGAACTTGCCCATATTCATAACCAAAAATTGTGGCATCAACATCATGATGGCGCACGTCGTTAGAAATAACAACATCTCCTACTTCTAATTCAGGATTTAGTCCCCCTGCTGATCCAGTATTAATAAGATAATCTGGTTTAAATGTCTGAAGGAGGATTGTTGTGCTCATTGCTGCATTTACTTTTCCTATACCCGAGCGAAGTAGAATAACTTCTTTGCCGTATAATTGCCCTTCAATAAATTGAAATCCAACGATTGTGTGTTCTTTCTTGTTTGTTATTCTTTCACGTAATAAGGTTACTTCTTCTTCCATTGCACCGATAATTGCGATTTTCAATTCATTTACCTCTTTCGTCTATTTTTTCCCCTTCCATAATCCAAACAAAATCATTCATCTTCTCGAAACGAGCAGAAAAGCCATTTTTCTCTAAGATTTCCGTTAGAATGGGGATTGTTGTATAGTATTCTCTTTGTAAGTCTTCTGCTAAATGATGCTGCCCCTTTTCGGTCGCGACCTTAATTGCTTCGTAGTATGCTTCCTTTGTGACATACATTGTATCAGCAAACACTATTTTACCACCTATAGGCAAGAAATTACTATACTGTTTAATCGCTTCCTCTTTTTCTTGATCGGTTAAATGATGAAATGCATAGGTACTTACAAATGTATTTGGTATAAAATCTAGCTTAAATTCGAGAAAATCACCTTCTATTAACTGTGCTTTTGCACCAATTTTATCCTTTGCTATTTTTCTCATAGCAGGTGATGGTTCAATCGCCGTAACCTTTAATCCTTTTTCAATCAATTGAAGTGTTAGATTCCCAGTTCCAGGTCCAAATTCAACAACATGGCCAGTGGAACGCTTGGCAACATTACTTAATATATTGTCATAATGACGAAAAACTTCTTCATATTCTTTATCATTAGTGAGGCTATCATCATAAGATTCAGCCCATTGTTCAAAGATTTCTAGGAACTCTTTTCCCATAGCTTCACACCCCTGTTGTTATAATGCATAATTCCTATAAGTATACTATGGTTTTAAATATTACTTGTTCTTAATTTATCATATCTTTCTTCCTGTTATCAAGAATCTTAAAATAGTAAGTTTATTCCCTCTTTTTCAATAATTGACTCTGCGTTTTAATTATTTTATTATTCTTCCATCGTTTGCTTATGTTATGATATTTTTACTGGTATTAGGAAAGGAAGTTATACATGAATATTCAATTAGAAATGCTCGAAGATAAAGTGGAATTTTTTGAAGGAGAGAGCTTGAAAACAATTGAGAAAAAAATAAATGAACAAATTGAAGTAAATAAATCCATTCTACTCGCTGTCCACTCTGTTTCTCATCAAGTTACTTTACTGGATAATGGTCGACCATATTATACAGCGGTTGTTCACTTTAAAATGAAAAAGAATTTTTAAGACAAATGAAAAAGAACTGGAGAGTCTTTCCTCCAGTTCAAGCCTTAGCGAATATTTAAATCTTTTATTTCTTCTACCTTAGTCGGTTTCCAACCGCTTCCATCAACCCATTCAATATACACTCTATATTTTTCAGATTGGTCTTTCGAAGAAACGGTTCCTATTGATTTATGTGGATCTTTGTTGTTATTACCGAGGAACCACACCGTCATATTACTACTATCTAATCCAGTCCCATAGGATAGGGCTTTTACTTGCTCATTCCAATCCACACCTTCTGAATAAGATGCAACATGCTCACCAGTTTGTGTTGTTCCTACTGGCTGCCAGGAAGAATTCTCAATGGTCTTCACTACATTGGAATCACTTCCGCCTTCTGTTACAATTTCTCCATTTTCTGATTCCTCTCCATCTGCTGGAGAATCTTCCTCATCCGTTAATTCGTCAGATTCAGTTGTTGGACTAGCTGTTTCGTCATTTGTTGCTTCTTGACCTGCTTTCGTACCGCTAGCTGATTTTTTATCTACATTTTTTTCATCGTTCGTATGAAAAATAGAATAAGATACGAATCCGATTAATAAAATCACGACAATAATTAACCCATTTAATATAAGATTCGTTTTCTTTCTCTTGGATCTCTGTTGATATCTTGTACTATTTTCATTATTTATTTCTTTGCTCAAGGTGTTTCTCCTCCTAATGACTTCCATTCTTTATATATAAGCAATAGCTTCCCATTCGATTCTTTTTTCACTGTTCATATTTTAACATGATAGTGCACTTTTAGAAAAGTACGAACCCAATGTGTTTGCCTTTATTGATTCGGAGCTTGCTGCTTTTCATATACTCCCTTAACTACATCTGCAAAAAGTTGGTTTACTCCACCTTCATCTGAAAAGACATCTAAATTTACCGTTACTAAAGCATACTTAGGTTTATCAAATGGAAAGTAGCCTGCAAACCATTTATTATGAAGCTGCTTACCACCTTGAAATACACCTGTTTCCGCCGTTCCTGATTTGCCTGCAACCGTGTAAGGAAGATCTTGAAACCATCTCCCTGTCCCTTTGTCGTTCGTTACAACTTCTCTTAATAGCTTTTGCAGTCTTGATGCAGTATAAGGAGATAATTTTTCCCCGTCTAGCTCTTGTTTATCAAAAGAGTAAAAGGTCGTTCCATTTTTGTATTGAATATCTGATACGATTTGTACACTTTCCTTCGTCCCTCCTCTAGCAATGGTAGCCATCATATTGGCAACAGCTAGTGGTGTAACCCGAACTTCATGTTGGCCTATTCCAGTTAAAGCAACATAGTTTTTATCCTTTTTTGCTTCCTCATTAAGAAACACTCTACCCTTTTCTTCTCCACTAAACTGCTGAAAATCTGCTGAATGAAAAACACTGCCTTTCCAGCCAACTAAGCTAGTTAAAGATAATTTCCCGGCATATTCTTCGATTAAGTTCACATCTATGTCTTTTATTTCTTTTGCTAATGTTCCAAATGTATTGTTACAGCTAACAGCAAAACTTTCTGTAAAGTTTAGCATCCCATGCTGATAATTTGGGTCTGGGTCACCGTTAATCTTTTTACCACAATTAAATTGCCTATTAGGGTCATCCAATTTGTTATCAATTGCGGCAGCTGCGATGACGGTTTTAAAAACAGATCCAACAATTTGCTGCTTTAACATATAGTTATTTACTCCGTCTGTCTGATATGGATTTGCTTTATTTATCGTTGGTCTTGAAACCATTGCCGCAACAGAATTATCCTCTAGATCCAACAGAACAAGTCCACCCTTCTTTATGCCTTGTTCATCCACTAATCTTTCAGCCATCTCCTGTAGTTCGGTATCTATCGTGGTTCGAACATTAACAGGGTAAAAAGGATTTGCTGGTTCTACGTATTTAACATTTAAGCCAAATAGCGGTCCCCCTTTTGCATCAACATGGTAAACAAGCTTTGATTCCCCATCCGGCAACAGAAATTCATCAAAGCTTCTTTCCAAACCTGTTAAGCCAATTAATGTATTACTCGATAACTTTCTATCTGGATAACGCTTTTGTATTTCTTCTTCGTTTTGTCCAGTAATGCCAAGCAATTGTTCTGCAATATTGTTATTGATATGAAATTTTTTCTCAGCAGCAAATACACCTGGTATTTTCAGCTCATTGATAGCAGACATTTGGCTGCTCGTTAATTCTATAGGTTCCTTACCGCCAAAGACTACTGGATCTTTGGCATCTAAAATACTTTTCTTTACATTGTATTCACTTGTCCCAATAATATCCGCTACTTTTTTGCTATCCCAATCCATTTTATTTAAAAATGGAAATAATATCAAAACTGCTTTTGTCTGATGTGTTAGAGCATTCCCATTTTTATCAAGAAAGGTTCCCCGACCATTATCTAATTCCATTTCCTGGGATCTTTGTTTTACACTTGCCTCTACCAAATTAATATTATGCTTAGTAAAATGGTTTGTCTCTACTAACTGAACTTGTATTAACCGACCAAGCAAAACACAAAGAGCGAATAAAAAAACAATGCCAATGCCAACAATTCTTCTTCTCCACATAAAAAACACCTCATCAAGAGTGTTGACGAGGTGTCTCCTTTATAAACAAATCCATGATAACTTTTTATTTCGTTACCAACTCATTTAAATCATACTTATTTAATTGTAACGATTTGCACATTCATTTCTCCACCTGGAGTTTGTACAACTACCTTGTCTCCAACTTTTTTGCCGAATAAGCTTTTTGCAATTGGAGAATCGTTAGAAATTTTCCCTTCAAACGGATCAGCCTCCGCGCTACCAACGATTGTATACGTTTCTTCCTCTCCGTCTGGAAGCTCGATAAAAGTAACCGAGCTGCCAAGAGAAACAGTGTCTCGATCAAGTTCATCCTCAGAGATTATTTTTGCATTACGAATCATATTTTCAATTGTCGTAATACGGCCTTCTACAAACGCTTGCTCTTCTTTCGCTGAATCATACTCTGAGTTTTCGGATAAATCCCCAAAACTACGTGCAATTTTAATACGTTCCACTACTTCTTTACGTTTTACCGTTTTTAATTGCTCTAATTCCTGTTCTAATTTTTCTTTACCTGCTAATGTCATTGGAAATTCTTTTTCGATTGCCAAAATCTTCACTCCTTCAAGTATGGGATTAGTAGAAAAAATAACATAATTGCTATTCTAAAAAACCCCTAATAAATTATGTATTAAAGATAATAGCACGACAACTTTGGATAGACGCGCTTTTTTTCTAATAGAATGAGTTTAATACGGATTGAAGAAAAAAGAAAGCATTTTCTATCAGATTATCCGTTCTGCTTTAACATTTTTTCACTGATTAGTGGTTTTTTGTTAAAAATTGATTACCTTTAATGAAGTTCACCTTGTTCACTCCATTGCGTTTCTAAAACTCTATTCCTCTTCTTCCTGTTATCTTAACCCATTGGTTCTTACATAATCAATATGGAAAATGAGCCTGGAACATTAGTATTTCCGCTAGCGATAAACACGAACAGTTATACAAAACTAATGTGTAATTTTTCTTGTTTTAAGTTTTAAAAAAAGATTTCAGTAAAGTCTGTTGTTAATACCAGCAGCCCGAATACACTTCGCTTTCCGTGGGGCGAGCGCCGAGCCGCTTCACAGCTCACGTTCCTGCAGGATCTCGGACTTTCTCGCAGCTCCCATAGGAGTCGAGCGGCCGCCTCTCCAAACCAACTTATATTTGCTTTTAAAGACCCAAATCCTCATTTAATTTGGATAACTATACTTTTTCAATGTCCGCCTCGTTAATCTCACAGGAGTCGACGTTATTCAGGCTGCTCAGTTCTTCCAAATAAAAAATCTATAAAAACTAAGTGGAATGGAGCGGAAGAACTTAACTCCTGCGGGAAGTAGAGACGCTTTAGACCCCGCATAGCTTCCTCCCCGGCGCATTGAGTGTCCGTAGCGCAATGGAACGAATTGGTTTTTACACTCGACCATACTTAAAATCATAAAAAAATAGTATGAAAAAGTAGCCATTTTAAAAGAGATTAATTAGAGATTGTTCGTCTTTACAAATTGGCTATTTAGTTTTGTCCCAGCCTCATTTGCCTTAGAACTTTTTAATGAATACTATCTAATGTTTCATAAAAGCGATTTTTGTTCGAGAATTGTTTGAATTTTTGTAACCATCAAATCAATTGCTACATGATTATGGCCACCTTCAGGAATGATAATATCTGCATATCTCTTCGTTGGTTCTATAAATTGATTATGCATTGGTCGAACTACATTAACATATTGTTCAATCACGGAGTCAATGGATCTTCCTCTTTCCTTGATATCTCTCATTAATCTTCTAATAATGCGCAAATCAGCGTCTGTATCCACAAACAGCTTCATATCCATTAAATCTCTGAGACCCTCATCCTCTAATATTAAAATACCTTCAACAATAATTACATCCTTTGGCTCAACAAGTATCGTTTCATCTGAACGGGTATGCATGGCATAATTATATACAGGCTTTTCAACCGACTCATAATTTAATAATTTTTGAATATGGTTTATTAATAACTCCGTATCAAATGCGAGGGGATGATCATAATTTGTTTTCAATCTCTCCTCAAAAGGTAAATGAGATTGGTCTTTATAGTAATAATCTTGCTCGATCATTAATATCGAATGTCCTTTAAAATGTTCAAATATAGCTTTGGTCACACTTGTTTTTCCAGAACCGGAGCCACCTGCGACACCTATAACTACTGGTTTCGGCTGCATGATAATTAAAGCTCCTTTCGCATCATATTATTTGGATAAACAGGGTGATCCACCTTAAATTTAACAATCTGTAATGGATGTCTCGCAGCAGCGATTTCGTTACCGTCTGCATCCCAAATTTTTTCAACAATCATTGTAAAATTATCGATTTCTGGACCGAAAAATTCGACTTCCTGCCCCTGTTTAAAGAAGTTTCTTTGTTGTAATGTTACCATGTTAGTCTCTTCATTATAATCCAGCACTAAACCAGCAAAGTCAAATGTGGTCTTTTTGCTATGATTTCCAAACATTTGCTCTTTATACCCTGGCTGTCCTTCAAAGAAAGCAGGAGCTGTGTCTCGATTTGCACATTTATCCAGTTCTTTTAGCCACTCCTCTTGAATGACAAAATTGTCTGGGTCAGCACAATAAGCATCAATAACTTTTCGATAAACACTAACAACAGTTGCAATATAATGAATAGATTTCATTCTACCTTCAATTTTTAAACTGTCAATGCCTAGTTCAATCATATGTGGAATCGATTCAATTAATTTTAAGTCTTTCGGGCTCATTGCAAAAGGTGCATCCCCATCAGTAAATAAAGCCTGCTCTTCGTCTCCCTCTTGCTTGTACAGATCATAGTCCCAACGACAGGATTGACAGCATCCACCACGGTTCGAATCTCTGGCAGTCATATGATTACTTAATGTACATCGACCTGAATAAGCAATGCACATTGCACCATGGATGAAAGTCTCGATTTCAATATCTACTTTTTCTTTCATTTCTTTTATTTCGTCAGCACTCGTTTCGCGAGCAAGCACAACACGTTCTAATCCTTCTTCCTTCCAATACTGAACGGCCTTCCAGTTAGAAAGAGATTGCTGTGTACTTAAATGTACCTCAATTTCTGGCGCTACTCGTCGACAAGTTTCAATGATTAGAGGATCCGCAACAATTATTCCGTGAACACCTGCTGTCTGTAACCCTAATAAGTAATCTTCCAAACCATCGATATTTTCGTTATGTGCAAAAATATTTGTTGTTACATATATTTTCGCCTGGAATTTTTTAGCAAACTCCACTCCTTCTTTCATTTCTTCAAAAGTGAAATTTCCTGCATTTGAACGAAGTCCATACTCTTGCCCACCAATAAATACAGCATCTGCCCCGTAAGCAACAGCAATTTTTAGTTTTTCTAAATTACCAGCTGGTGCTAATAGTTCCGGTTTCTTTACAATTACTCTTTTTCCATCTCTTATTTCAGAAATAGGATCTTTAACTATTGTCATTTCCCTTCTCCTCCATTTTTTAGTAAACCGTTTCTTTAAAGAAAAATCCTGTATCTAATGGTCTATTAGGTGGTTGAATTTTTTCCATTTCAGCAAGTAAATTGTCTTTTTCTTCGTCATATAGCTCTGGATTATTTAAGTACATTGATATCGCTTTATGATAAAAGCCAGTAACCGCAATAATATATGCTGAATCTTTTAGAAGACCATCGATTTTAAAAGAATCAATACCAGCATCTATAAGGTCTTGAAGCTCGTCAATGATACAAATATCGTTTGGACTCATAATATGCGTTCCATTTTCGTCCTGAAAAATAGGATATTTATTTGCTCTTTCTTTATCATGCAGAAAGAAACTCTTATCCTTTTTGCTAGCTTCCAATTCTACTTCTTTCCCTTGATATTGGAAATAGTGTTCTAGCAAGGTACGTTTTGATTGGAACATTGTTGCCATTCCATGAACCTGAATTTCTATTTCTACTTCTGCATTCTCTTTTGTTTCAATAATAGCATCCATGCTAATTTCTCTCGCCAGAACTGCTCTTTTAGCTCCTTTTCGACCCCAGTAATTACATGTATACCAATTCGTTCCTGTCGTTTCTGTACTCCAATGTAATTTCAAGCTTGGAGCTACCTCTCTAGCAATCATTAAAACAGCTGGATCTCCATAGATAACGGCGTCTGCTTTCACATCATTTAAAAAACGAAGATATTCTGTGACATCCTCTATTTTATTATTATGAAAAATAGCATTTACAGCTATATAAACCTTTTTTCCTCTTTGATGAGCTATTTCAATCGTTTTTTTTACTGCCTCACGATTAAATTCACCAGCCAATCTCAAACCAAATTTTTGCTCACCAATCACAAAGGCATCTGCTCCATTATCAATAAGTGGCTCAATATCATTTATGCTGGTTGGCGTTACTAGTAATTCCGGTTTTTTCATTATAATCCCCTCTTTTTACTAATTGCAATACCGTCTCCCACAGGCAAAATTGCTGTGTAATATTCCTGATTTTCCATAAGCCATTGATTGTAATTTCTTATTTTACGTACTAATTGGCGAAGGTTTCTGCTCTCTATCTCACTTGATGCAACTAAACCGTGAAATAGTATATTATCTGTATATACGATTCCGTCAGCTGATAAAAACTGGCTATATAGATTGAAAAACTTTTGATACTGACCTTTTGCCGCATCAATGAAAATGGCATCAAACGGCCCATGATGTTTTACAGCGGAATCAAGTTCAAGGGCATCACCTTGCAATAAGATCACCTGTGACTCCTTTTTAAGCTTGTTTACATTTTCTTTCGCAACTAAATACCGTTGTTCATCTCTTTCAATTGTTATTATTTGAGAAAACGGGAGTACCTCTGCCATTCTTAATGCGGAATAGCCAATAGCCGTACCAACCTCCAATATTTTTTTAGGCTGCTGAATACGCAATAATTGTAATAATGCTTCTATCCCTACTAATTCCATGATCGGCACTTCATTTTGTCGAGCATACTCTTCTATTTCTCTCAACTGCTCATTTCTTTCTGGAATTAATTGTTCAATATAATCCAGGATTTGTTTATTTTGCAAGGATGAGTCCCTCCTATTTTCCTTAAAGCCCTATCCTTTTTTTGTCCTCTACCTAAAAATAGTTAGCTTCTGATTAAGAACCTAACAACTCATTAAAAGTGTATGAAATTCGGGTAATTGATTAATATATACTCAAAAACACTTGTACCATTTTATCATAAAATATTGTTGAATGCTAATAAATCTTCGGTTATCAATGGTAAATAACATATAATATTTGACGATTTTTCGAACGGGCTAGGATGGAAATCAAGATAGTTCAAACTAGACAAGAAGACTGCAGCACTTCTTTTGCCTGCAGTCTCTTTTTTAATTATTCTCCGTAATATACTTAGCTTTCAAATCATTATGCTCATTTAGCGATTTAGAGAAATATACTTTCCCATCCTTCGAAGCTAGAAAATATAAATAATCTGTTTCTTCTGGATGCAACGCAGCTTCCATGGAAATTGTTCCAGCATTCGCAATTGGGCCTGGAGGTAATCCTACATTTTGATAGGTATTATATGGGGAATTTACCTCTAGGTCTTCATAAAGCACTCTATCCTTATGTTCACCTAATGCATAGAGGACAGTAGGGTCTGTTTGCAAAGGCATGCCTTGTTCAATCCGGTTATAGAAGACACTTGCAATTTTTTTTCGATCCACATTTTTTGTCGCCTCTTCTTCAATTAAAGAGGACATTGTCAAAAATTGATGAACGGTTAAATTATCTCTTGCGATTTCCGTTTCATATGCGTTTACAACACTTTCTGTTTTATCAAGCATAACAGAGACGATTGCTTCTAGTGTTGGTTTTTCTTCATAATAAGAATACGTGGCAGGGAATAAATATCCTTCAAGTGGATACTTAATATTTTTTGCCCAGATTTCTGTTGTCAGAATATCAGGATACTTTGCCATTAACCCCTTAATAAACGTCTCGTCATTTAATTGCTTCCAAATTTCATCTTCTTTTTGATTTGTTTTTTCTGCAATAATAGCAGCTATTTCCTTGAGCTGTTTGCCTTCAGGTATCGTCATAGTAAAAACTGGCTCCTGCATAATCTTGCCTGTTTTTAAGCTTTCAATGATTTCCTGAATCGACATGGAAGGATTCATATGATACTCCCCTGCCATAAAATTCGACTCATTTTTAAATTTCACATAATATTTAAACACCTTTGCATTTTTTACGAGTCCATTATCTTCAAGCAATTGAGAAATAGTGCTTACACCAGAACCAATTGGAATATCAATAATAATTTCTTGATCACTTTCAGAGCTAACTGGTTGAAGTGCTGATTTTATATAGAAATAACCAGATGTCCCTACAACGGCTACAATTATAATTAATATAAGGGCAACGATTGCCACTATTCTTCTTACTAATTTCGCTTCTTGTTGTCTCTGATTTAAATTAGCTAAAAATAACTCTTTCTTACTCTTTGAAGCATTCATTTCGTCTTTATTTTTAGTCAACCTTTTCCCTCCTTGACACACACCAATCAAACATTTTTTACATTTCTCGACCTATTATACTATATTTTGCAAAGGAAGTTGTAGCTTTTATCGAAATTTACATATAGATGGGACGCAGAGAAAGATGGATAGTAACATTTACATAGGGTATTTTCGTATAATTTGTTGTTTTTTATGCCGTTTTTGTACTTTCTGGATCGCTCCATTCACTCTTGTTTTACCTAATAATGAAAGCAACAATCTTTACAAATACAATCAAAAAAAAAAAGAGCCCTAAAGGACTCTTTTTTAAACATTAATTATTCTTCTTCTTGTTCTGCAAGGAATGTATTTAACATTTCTTCAACAAGATCCCATTCTTCTTCTGTTTCAATTGGAGAAAGCTCACCGTCTCCTGTTTCTTCATTTGGAATGAAAGAAGATGCGTGGATATCGATTTCTTCATCTTCATCTCCTTCTCCCATTGGATAATATAATACATATGATTTTCCAAATTCATCAGATTCAAATGTAAACAGAATTTCACATAATTGTTCATTTCCTTGCTCGTCTACAACTGTAATTGTATTAGTTTCGCCGTGTTCCATTATTTCCACCTCATTATTTTTGACTGTCTAAATACCCTTGCAAAATCAAGGATGCAGCCATTTTATCGATAACTTTTTTGCGTTTTTTTCTACTAACATCTGCTTCTAAAAGGATTCTTTCAGCAGCCATTGTTGTTAGTCTTTCATCCCAAAAAACAACTGGTAATTCAAATCGTTCTTCTAATAGCTTGCCATACAATTGACTAGCTTCGCCACGAAATCCTATACTACCATTCATATTTTTCGGAAGTCCAACCACTATTTTACCTACATCATACTCAACAATCAAGGATTCAATACGATCTAGGCCAAATCGTTCTTTTTCTTCGTCGATTTGAATTGTTTCTATTCCTTGTGCTGTCCACCCTAAAGCATCACTAACAGCTACTCCTACTGTTTTTGAGCCAACATCTAAGCCCATTACTCGCATATGTTTATTCCTCTCGTTGCTGTTTTAAATAAAACTTCACAAGTTCCTCAATGATTTCATCACGCTCTAATTTTCTGATGATATTCCGCGCATCCATATGACGGGGTATATAAGCAGGATCCCCGGAAAGCAGATAACCAACAATTTGATTAATCGGATTATATCCTTTTTCTTGAAGTGCTTCATATACTTGATAAAGGACTTCTTTTACATCATGTTCATATGGTTCTTCTGGAAAATTGAATCTCATTGTTTTATCGAATGAGCTCATTTTGAAACACCCCATTTCCTTTTCGAACAATTTCTGTTTAGAGTTATCTACATTTTACACTACTTGTCCCTAATATCAAACGGATTTCACATAATCTTCTACAAAATCGAGGGCATCTTTTAGTTTAGATGGATCCTTTCCGCCTGCTTGAGCCATATCTGGACGACCGCCGCCGCCGCCGCCGCATATGGAAGCCACTTCTTTAACAATCTTCCCTGCATGGAAGCCTCTATCCATTAAATCTTTTGTGACACCAGCAATGATATTTACTTTTCCTTCATTTGCACTTCCAAGTACTAAAACAACAGAACCAATTTTTTGTTTTAATTCATCAGCCATTGAACGAAGATTATTCATATCCACATTTGGTATTGATGCTGCAAGCACAGGCACCCCATTTACCATTTTCACTTTTTCTACAAGATTACCTGCTTCTATATTGCTTAGTTTTGCAGCAAGAGACTCATTTTCACGTTGTAACTGCTTTACTTCAGTAAGAAGACTATCAATACGTGTAGCAACATCCTTTGGATTTGTTTTTAATTTATTTGCAGCATCTTTTAATAAGTGAATTTGATCTGTTAATTGTTGATATGCTGCTTGTCCAGTTACTGCTTCTATACGTCTAGTTCCAGCACCGATTCCAGCTTCTGATACAATTTTAAATAAACCGATTGCTGAAGTGTTGTCTACATGACAGCCACCACATAATTCTAAACTATATGAACCAACTTGAACAACACGCACGATTTTTCCATATTTTTCACCAAATAGAGCCATTGCTCCCATCGCTTTTGCTTCATCGATATTTTTATAATCAATTTGCACTGCGATACTTTCCCAAATTTTTTCATTTACGATTTTTTCAATTTCATCTAATTCCTCAGCTGTAATTTGTCCAAAATGAGAGAAATCAAAACGTAAACGATCTGGTTGTACTAGGGAACCTGCTTGATTAACATGTGTTCCTAAAACATCCTTTAATGCCTGATGCAATAAATGAGTAGCTGTATGGTTCTTAACAATTTTCGAACGATTTTGACGATCTACTGTAGCTTTTAATACATCATTAACCATAATAGCTCCCGTTTCAATCGTTCCTCTATGCAAGTTTTGACCATTAGGTGCTTTTTGAACATCTTCTACTCGAATAGTGACATGATCAGATTTTACGCTTCCCTTGTCAGCAATTTGACCGCCGCTCTCTGCATAAAATGGTGTCTTATCTAAAATAAATTGAATTTCGTCACCAGCTTCAGCTGACTCAACTTCTTCTCCATTCTTCAATAAAGCAACTATTTTAGCTTCTGTTTCCCACTGTTCGTAACCGACAAATTGACTATCCACCTTGATATTTCCTAAAACTCCACTTTGAACTTGCATACTGTCTACTTCTTGACGAGCTTTTCTTGCACGATCACGCTGACTTTCCATTTCCCTTTCAAAACCTTCATGATCAATGCCAAGACCTTGTTCCTCCGCATATTCCTCTGTTAGTTCAACTGGGAAACCATAGGTATCATATAAACGGAAAATATCTTCTCCTGCTATTACGCCCTTTTCTTTTGCTTTCTCCATTACTTCGGAAAGAATTCCAAGACCTTCATTTAATGTTTCATGAAAACGTTCTTCTTCACTTTTCATTACTTTTTGAATGAACTCTGTCTTTTCCTTCACAGTTGGATAATAATCAACCATAATTTCTGCAACAACTGGAACTAATTCAAACATAAATGGACGATTAATGTTAATTTTCTTTGCATATCTTACTGCTCTACGCAATAATCTTCTTAAAACATAGCCTCTTCCTTCATTCGATGGAAGTGCTCCGTCACCAATCGCAAAAGCAACTGTACGTATATGGTCTGCGATTACTTTAAATGCTTCATCACTTTGTGAATCCTCACCATACTGCACGTTTGCCAATTCCTCTGTAGCTTGAATAATTGGCATAAATAAATCAGTATCAAAGTTTGTTGGCACATTTTGAACAACAGATGCCATTCGCTCCAAGCCCATTCCAGTATCTATATTCTTCTTTGGAAGTGGTGTATAAGTACCATCTGGATTATGATTAAATTCAGAGAAAACAAGATTCCAAACCTCTAAATAACGATCATTCTCTCCACCTGGATATAATTCTGGATCATTGATATCGTCACCATATTCTGGACCACGATCATAGAAAATTTCTGTATTAGGACCACTTGGACCTTCCCCGATATCCCAGAAATTTCCTTCTAAACGGATGATTCGATTCTCTGGAACACCAATCTTATCTCTCCATAAGAGATATGCTTCTTCATCTTCTGGATGAATCGTTACAGATAACTTCTCTTTATCAAAGCCAATCCATTTCTCGTCAGTCAAAAACTCCCAAGCCCATTCAATCGCTTCTTCTTTAAAATAATCACCGATAGAAAAATTGCCCAGCATCTCAAAGAATGTATGGTGACGAGCTGTTTTCCCTACGTTTTCAATATCATTTGTTCGGATAGACTTTTGTGCATTTGTTATTCTTGGATTTTCTGGAATTACTCGACCATCAAAATATTTTTTCAAGGTAGCAACTCCACTATTAATCCATAATAAAGATGGATCTTCATGGGGAACTAAAGACGCGCTTGGTTCAATCGCATGTCCTTTGCCCTGGAAAAATTCTAAAAATTTGCTTCTGATTTCTGCGCCAGTTAAATTCTTCATCACATTTCCTCCTATTTCACTTTATGTATTTCCTTACAGATATAGAGTTTGACCATTTTTCGGCATAAAAAAAACTTCCATCCCTGGACAGGGACGAAAGTATTGCTCGCGGTACCACCCTGATTATGGATAAAAGTATTCGAAGATACTAAAATTTATTATCCATCTCTCAATTGTCCTTAACGCGGAAAACGGCAGGGATTAGCTGCATTCAAGAACTAGCTTTCAATTATCCTTCACTAAGAACTCCTTTCAGCCAAAGGGAATTCCTCTCTTTTCAAGTGGTCTATAATCTACTTTTTTCTTTCACCATTTTATCCATATATGCTTCATTCGAATTATACTGATTAATAGGCAGTATTGTCAATATCGGTCTATTTATATACGTTTTATTTCCGGCTCTTTTTTTCCAAAGTGTTTTCTCATATGGATAATTGCCACTTTCGCTATCGATAATAGCGGAACAGCAACAATCATGCCAACCAACCCTCCTATCTCTTCGCCTAACAGAAGGGCAAACATAATAAATAGCGGATGCATATGGGTGCTTTTCCCCACAATGTAAGGGGATAAAATATTCCCTTCAAGAAACTGCAGAATAATAATGATGATGACCACAATAATCAGCATTTTAACAGAAACAGTACTTGCCACAATTAAAGCAGGTATAGCACCAATAATAGGTCCAAAATATGGAATGACATTGGTTACACCTACAATGATTCCCAGTACTAGCGCAAACTTCATATGAAAAACCCAAAATAGCATCATTGAGATGACGCCAATAATTGTACAAACCAATAATTGTCCTCTTATATAGCTACCTAATGATTCGTTTACATCCTCCAAAAATACATGAGCACTATTGCGCCATTTTCTAGGAATTAATCCATTAAATGCTTTTCGTACCGCATCAATATCCTTGAGCATATAAAAGGAGATAAATGGAATAAGCATAATAACAATTGAATAATTGATAATTCCCATTGCCCCATTAATTACCTTATTCACAAGAGATTCCATCTTCGTTTCAAATATGTCAATCCCTCGGTCAACTCTTTCCTGAATATTAAATGGCCAAGATTCCATTTTATCTTGAATCGAGTTAATCAGATCTTTATATTGTTCTGCAAGCTTGGGAGCACTTTCCGTCAATTCTTCCAGCTGTTGAATAAGAATGGGGATTCCTTTATATAAGGCATATCCAACTCCACCGAAAAAAAGGATATAGATAAGTGCAACAGATAATCCTCTATGTAAACCTTTTTTATGTAGTATCTCTACAATAGGATGCAATAAATAGGTAATAAATGCTCCAATGATAAAAGGAGTAATTACCTTTGCGATAAGACTTAAAATGGGTAACCATATTGGTGATAATTTTATGAACACAAATAAAACAATAAATAGTAATAATGTAAATCCTAATCGGTAATACCATTTTATTCTTATATCCATTTCCTTGCCTCCCTCCTAAATTATTGTGAGAGATAGAAGGAATTTTTATGCATATTCTAATCCATATCCATTCGTTCATTAAAAAAAGACTGTAGATGTTCAAACTTGTCTACAGTCTCCCTACTAATAATTAGAACATTTTCATTACTTTTTTTTGCATTCTTTTTACTTGCTTTTGACTTATCATATTATTTTTTTGTAAATAGCCTATCGCTGCTATACCAGCACCAATTGCTATAGCTGTGTTTATCGCTTTACCCATTTTACCTTGCACCCCTTTTTATAGAAGAGAGCGCCAATACTATATAGAGAAGAACTTAACTTAATCGACGCTCTTCTTCTTCAAATAAATCGTCTAAAGAACTTAAACTACCATCTTCTTCTACTTGATGTGTATGAATAATCCCTTTTGTTAGCGATAATTCAATAAAGCAATTCCAGCAGTAGTATTGATTGATTCCAATTTTTCCAATATCTTTACTCTGGCAATTTGGACATTTGAGCATAGGAAAACACCCCATCTTCATTCGTTTCATGAAATATCCTAAAACACAGGAAATTTCAGGTAAGTATTCCCATTATGCTCAAAATAGCATCCAAATATACCAGACTTTCTTAGGAGTTGGCGATTTTTCCATGGAATTTAGAATCGATACTGGAATACTTGAAGAAGAATAACATTACTATTTTTCACTAAGGATTTAAAAACATGTAGTGCAAACTTTGGCAAAAAAAATTCCCTAAAGAGGGAATTTTAGTTTTAGACAAACCTCTAAATTTTAGAAATAGGCGTTTGTTTATAGAATAATTAGGCGCTGTTATTATTCATTGTTGATTTTCTAGTAGTATAAGAATATGAGAATTCATAACCGGAGAATTTCCGGCTAACGTATCGAGAGTGAGCTTAAGTAGCAGATATAAGCGGAGATATTCCGATTAACTGCTGAAAATAAGACAAAATCCAAAGATTTGGATACGATAAACGGAAAAATCTCTTTTATTTTCAAGGAAATGTTCGTATTTCCCCATTTAAACGGAATTATACCGTTTATTTTTCAAACACAGTAGAATCAACATTCCGTTATTACAAAGCCAATAATATACAGCTCATTTTAACGGCCTATGCTTCCATAAAATCATATGGAGTAATATTGTCCATGCCGATCATTGGGTCAATTTCATTTATTTTGCCTTCATACAATAAATCAAAAGACTCCTCTGTAGACAGCTCTGCTTTTTCATCTGGTTGGTAGACATCTGCAAACATTTCTTTGATTTTTTCTTTTAAGGTCGTTTGGCGATTTAGCTCGTCATTTCTGCTGACGCCTAGTTCCATCGCTTCTATTTCACCGCAAAGAATTAAAAATTGTTTACTTCTTGTGATGCCAGTATAAATGAGATTTCGTCTTAGCATCCGATAATAGCTTTTTACAATTGGCATGATAACGATTGGAAACTCGCTTCCTTGTGATTTATGAACAGAACAACAGTAAGCAAGGGTTATTTGATTTAAATCCTGTCTCGTATAAGTTGCTTCTATGCCATCAAAAGAGACAATAACCATATCTTGTTTTTCTGTATTTTCCTTCGCATAAAAAATCGATACAATTTCCCCCATATCTCCATTAAAAACATTGCTTTCTGGTTGATTGACAAGCTGAAGAACTTTATCACCAATTCGGTATGTAACCTCTCCAAATTTCAGCTCTTTTCTGGAGCCATCGGGATTGGGATTTAATATTTCCTGTAAAATAGCATTCAATCGATCAATCCCCGCTGGTCCTCTATACATCGGAGCCAAAACTTGTATATCCATAGGGGCAAATCCTTTATTTTTGGCATTTAGCACAATTTTTTCAATTGCTTGTGGAATTTGATTGGAAGAGCATTTTATAAACGAGCGATCCCCCTGCGGTATAAGTAAATTGGTTGGCAGCTGCCCCTTTTTCATTTCATGGGCTAGTTCGATTATAGAAGACCCTTCTGCTTGTCGGTAAATATCCTTCAGTTTAACAGTTGGGATGCAAGCTGAATCAAGCAAATCCTTTAACACTTGTCCTGGCCCTACGGATGGAAGCTGATCTTCATCCCCTACAATAATCACTTGAATATGTTCTGGTAAAGCTTTAAATAATTGATGCGCAAGCCATATGTCTACCATCGAAGTTTCATCCACAATTAAAATCTTTCCTTCGAGAGGATGATCCTCATCTCGCTCAAACGTTCCTGTTCCATTCCATCCTAATAAGCGATGAATTGTAACTGCAGGTAAACCTGTCGATTCTGCCATCCGCTTTGCTGCTCTTCCAGTAGGTGCCGCAAGAATAAAAGGATAAGGCTCATCATTTTTATAATCTTTCGGATCTAGCGAGCAGCCATGTAATTCTCCATACAATTCAACAATTCCTTTTATTACTGTCGTTTTCCCTGTACCAGGACCCCCTGTTAGTATAAGCATCGGAGACATCAGCGCCGTTTGAATTGCTTCTCGTTGCGATGGGGCATACTGGACACCTATACGATCCTCCAAATTTCCTAATGCAAGAAGAAATTCAGACTCTGGAAATTGGTCCTTGTACTCCGATTGTTCCATTACTCGCTTAATATTTCTTACAAGACCTTTTTCCGAGAAAAACAAGGAAGGTAAATATATTTTCTTATTTTCGACAATGATCTTCCCTTCTTCTTCCAGCTGGATAATTTGATCTGCTATTTGCGAAAATTCAATTTCCTCCTTTTGATTTTCTTCAAGCAGGGTTTTTACTTTTTCCAGCAAATGTTCAGCATGGAGGTAAACATGTCCCTCTTGATTACTGCATAACTCTAAAATATATAAACAGCCTGCTTTTAGGCGGTCGGGGTGATTTCCCGTTATCCCTATTTGTGCCCCTAAATCATCCGCTTTTCCAAATCCTATTCCTTCTATATCTTCCACCAATTTATAAGGATTGGTCTGCACTGTTTCTATTGTATTTTCTTTATATACTTGATAAATTTTCATTGATAATTGTGGACCAAACCCAAATTGATTAAGCGAAACCATTGCTTGTTCTAGGCCCTGATTTTTCATTAGAGTATCATATAATACCTTTGCTTTATCTGGAGCAAGTTTAGGCACCGTATCTAAAATGGATGGCTGATTCATAATTTTAGAAATAGCCTCTTCTCCCAATGTTTCCACAATATTTTCAGCTGTTTTTTCCCCAATCCCCTTAAACAGATTGCTGGATAAATAAGCGATAACCCCTTGTTTTGTTTGTGGCATCTCTTTTCGAAAGGAAGTTGCTTGCAGCTGCAGACCAAATCTTGGATGCTCTTTAAAATCACCGTAGAATGTATAAGTCTCTTCCTCATTCATCTTTGGCAAATAGCCTGTAATAACCGCTTCTTTATCATCATAATCATGATTGGTTTCATCTACTCTTATTCTTATAACAGAATAGAGATTTTGTTCATTATGAAAAATAGTAACAAGGTGACGTCCTTTTATATACTTTTTTTCTTTATCAAAAAGATCCAAAGAATTTTGCTCGTTCAACTGTCATCCTCCTTTCTTTTTCACCTAAAAAATTAGTTTCCTTCGATTATTTGCTTCCCATAGCCAGCAAGAAGATGATCTGGCTGGATTTCTAGAGCCTTATCAAACATTTCCTTAGCTTTCTCCGACTCTTCTTTAAAACCATATGCAACCCCTAAATTATAGTACGCATCAGCGTGAGTCGCATCTAATGAAATGCAGGATTGAAATTGTGTAATTGCCTCATCGATATATTCACTTTGTGCTAAACAAAGACCTAATTGGAAATAAGCCTCTGCATCTTGATTATTTAATTCAACTGCTCTTTGAAAATAAGGTATCGCAAGCTTCCCCTTCTCTAAGCCAACATATGTTAATCCTAACATAAAGAAATTATCACTTGTTTCTAATCCCTTTGCTAGTGCTTGTTCAAACATTGTTTTAGCGGATTCTAAAGCCTCTTTCTCATAATAAACAGCTCCTGCACTATAATAAGCCGCGGCAGTATTTTCATCTATTTCTATTGCCTTTTGATAAAATGATAATGCTCTTGTGTCATCTCCTAAAGCAGATAGGACATTTCCAAAATTCACGTAGGAAACAGCATTTTTTGGATTTTTCTCAATTTCATCCATAAAAAACTTTGCTGCTTCCTCCCATTTTCCTCCTTGCATATATTGTATTCCTAATTGACTATTATCCATCTTAAACACTCCATTTCTTATTGGTAGTATAGCATATTTTCAAATAGAATTCGGTTAAACAACAGACAAAAGAAACTAGCAAATCCTCCTAAAGCAGGGGATATTGCTAGCTTCCTTTAAAAAAACTGCCGACTAACTTATTAGTTAGCCGACACTATCATTAACCAACATATGTTAATCTTTCATTATCTCGGAACACCTTATCAATCGTTCCACCGCCTAAGCATTCTTCTCCTTGATAGAATACGACTGCTTGTCCTGGAGTTACAGCACGAATCGGTTCATGGAAAATAACTTTCACTGAATTTCCATCCATAACCTCAACAGTAACTTTATTGTCAGGCTGACGGTAACGGAATTTAGCTGTACATTCAAAAGATGTACCAATTCTGTCCTTCGATACCCAACTAATATTCGTTGCAATAATGCTGTCAGAATAAAGTAATTCATGATGGAATCCTTGTCCTACATATAAGACATTCCGTTGTAAATCCTTGCCGATTACAAACCAAGGATCTCCACTTCCACCAATACCTAAACCATGTCTTTGCCCAATTGTATAATACATAAGTCCATCATGGCGGCCCACTATTTCTCCATCCATTGTTTCCATCTTCCCTTTTTGAGCAGGAAGATATCCGCTTAAGAATTCTTTGAAATTACGTTCACCAATAAAACATATTCCTGTACTATCTTTTTTCGTAGCAGTTGCAAGATTTGCTTTAGATGCAAGTTCGCGAACCTTTGATTTTTCCATTCCACCAATAGGAAACATTACTTTGCTTAATTGTTCTTCTGTTAATTGATTTAAAAAGTAAGTTTGGTCTTTATTATCATCTTTCCCTCTAAGCATGCGCACTTGTCCATCTTCGCTAACAACTTGTGCGTAATGTCCTGTTGCTAAATAATCTGCACCAAGACTCATCGCATGCTCTAAGAAAGCTTTAAACTTAATTTCTTTATTACACATAACATCAGGATTAGGCGTTCTACCTGCTTTATACTCCTCTAGGAAATAAGTAAAAACTTTATCCCAGTATTGTTTTTCAAAGTTTACTGCATAATAAGGAATCCCTAGTTGATTGCAGACACGGATAACATCTTCATAATCTTCTGTAGCTGTGCAGACACCAAATTCATCTGTATCATCCCAGTTTTTCATGAAAATTCCAATTACATCATATCCTTGTTCTTTTAAAAGAAGTGCTGCAACAGACGAGTCAACTCCACCGGACATCCCTACTACAACGCGTGTATCTTTCGGTGCTTTTTCCATTTCTATTTCCCCTTTAGCCCTTCCCTTTTCATGGAAGGGAAGGTTATTTATTTTGTCAGTCGGTTAATGATTTTAACTAACTCATGACCGACCTTTTCTATTTGTTGTTCTGTATTATTTAAACCAAAGCTAAATCGAATCGAATTTTTCGTTCTTTCCGATTCTTTACCAAACATACTCACTAAAACATGGGATGGTTCAATTGATCCAGCGGTACATGCAGAACCACTTGAAGCAGCAATACCAGCTAAGTCTAGATTAACTAACATCGCTTCTACATTTGTACCAGGAAAGCTTAAGTTTAAAACATGTGGCAGGGTATTATCAACTAATCCGTTTTGCTCAAATGAAATATTATTTTCATTTAAGATTCCAATCAGCATTTCCTTATACTTTTTATATTGCTCTCTCTTCTGTACTCTATCCTGCTCAGCGATTTCTACCGCCAATTGAAATCCAGCTACAGAAGGTACATTTTCTGTCCCAGCTCTTCTTTTTTTCTCTTGCTCTCCACCAAATAATCGGGGATTAAGCTTTATACCATTTCTTACATATAAAAACCCTATTCCTTTAGGTCCGTTAATCTTATGAGAAGATACAGATAAAAGATCAATATTCTGTTCGTTCACATCAATGTCTTCTAAACCATAGGCTTGTACAGCATCTGTATGAAATACAGCAGGGTGATCTTTTAACATTAAACCGATTTCCTTAATTGGCTGAATGGAGCCTACTTCATTATTGCCATACATAATGGTAACGAGAATGGTATCTTCTCTTAATGCCGTTTTAATTTCCTTTAAATCAATTACTCCATTTTCGTTTACAGGAAGATAAGTAATCTCATAGCCTTTTTTCTCTAATTCCTGGCAGGCATGCAATACAGCATGATGCTCGATTTCTGTCGTAATAATATGTTTTCCTGTAGTTTCTTTGCTCTCAGCAATTCCAAAGATTGCGTAATTATCAGCCTCTGTACCACCACTTGTAAAAATAATTTCATTTTCAAGTGCACCAATGCTAGAAGCAATTACTGCTCTTGCATTATCTAAGATATTTCGCGCCTGTCTTCCATAGGAGTGAATACTAGAGGGATTTCCAAATTGGTCTTTCATGATTTCGTACATTCTGTCAATTACTTTTGGATGCATGGGAGAAGTCGCCGCATGATCCACATAAATATGTTCCAAGTTATTCACCTACATTTAATTAGTTATCTTTTTAAATGGCTATTTTCACTTACTTTGGTGTTTTTAATGGTTAAATGTAAAAAACGGTCCGTTCCATTTCGCTTCAGACACTATCGATTTAAAATATTTTATATATAAAACATATAACCGTCTGTACTGCCGTCTTCTTTATGATTGGCGAGGTCTTCTATTGTTGTGGAATCGAGAACATCCTTTACCGCATCTCTGATTTTCATCCATAATGCTTTTTTTGCTGGTTCCTCATCTTCAATTCCTTCTACTGGGCTAATAGGACCTTCTAATATGCGGATAATATCTCCAGCTGTTATCTTATTTGGATCATCGCCTAACACATAGCCGCCATATGCTCCGCGAATACTGCGTACGTAGCCAGCGTTTCGCAATGGTGCAACTAATTGCTCCAAGTAATGTTCCGAAAGATTATTTGTTTGTGCAATGGACTTTAAGGAAATCGGTCCTTCTCCATGCTTCTTTGCTAATTCCATCATAATGGTTAATCCATATCTTCCTTTAGTCGATATCTTCATTATTTTGCCTCCCGCTCCATTTTCTGTTGTTGAACGTTTTTTCCTGTTCTCACGTTTCGATTCAATATATATGCCGTCCATTTCGTACACTGTGGGATACTCCACCCTGCAATTCTCCCTATTAAGATAGCATAAATAATGGTTCCCCATGAAACTGGCCCACCTAGGATCCATCCTATTAATAAAACAATAGCTTCCATAAATAATCTAGTTTTCGCAATGCTTCCACCAAATTTTTCAGACAAGACAATCATTAAACTATCTCTTGGTCCTGCCCCAAATTTTGCAGAGATATAGATTCCCATTCCATATCCCATTATGATTAATCCTATTAAAAACATCATCCATCTGTTAATCAATGCAGAAGGAGTAATCATTATAGGAAGAAGCAAAAAGAAATCAATAAATATTCCTACTAGCACCATATTTAATAGTGCTCCAAACGGCGGAAGGTTTTTGGAAAAAATTGCCGCAATTAATAATATAAAAAATCCAACTATAATTGCCCAGCTACCAATAGTTAAACCAAATTGAATATGCAATCCAATATTTAAAATATCCCAAGGGGCTGATCCTAAATTTGCTGTAATCACTAAAACAATACCTAATGACATAATCAAAAGCCCTAAAATAAAAATGACTAGTCTTTCAACTGGTTTATCTTGGCTTAGTAAGGATTTCATTTGCCGCCCCTTTAATTTTCCTACACTATGTGTTTTTATCTGTATAATTGCCATTAAGCATTATAGCATATTTACTTATGAATTGTTGAGAGGAAAACCTAGTTTCCATTCTATATCCAGTATAATTATTTTATATCCTATCTATTCAATAGGATATCACATTTTTTGGTTCACATAATAATAGTAGATTTGTTGTATCTATTTTACCTAGATTAATTTGTTTGTTTTGCTAGTATATAATCTACTCATGAAAAAGAAGGATTTCTTCTTTGGCCAAAGAAGAATTCCCTTCTGGTTATTGATTCTCTTCCATTAATCTAAACGCTGACAATGTCATGATTTTAATCCCATGCAGTAAGCTATTTAATTGAAAATGCATGTCAGGATGATGGAGACCAGGCTTGAGATCAGTTCCTAAGCCAATCATTGTGGTTTGAAGATGGCCATTTGCTTTAGCGTAATAATGAAAATCCTCGCCACCAGGTGTCACCGGTGGTTTAACTAGCCCTTCCTCACCAAGTATATCTTTAATGCTCCTAGCTACTATTCCCTCCATCCATTTATTAGGATTTGCAGCAGGCATTTCTGATAATAATTCTAATTCTACTTTTGCGCCATTCGCTTCTGCCGCTAATCTCACTTGCCTTTCTAGTTTAGCAATAAGCTCCTCCATTGCCTCATTTGTTTGTGCACGAACATCTAGCCCAAACTCCGCATAATCAGGTATAATATTAAAATTCTTCCCTCCAGCTTGAGCAAATGTTAATTTTGCCGATGCCGGAATAACTGGGTTTAATGGGATAGAACGAATAGCTAAATTAATTGCCGTTAGGCTATCAATCACATTTATTCCCAAATGAGGTCTAGCCGCATGTGCCTGCATTCCATAAATTTTCCCTTTAAGGCTTGCTGCTGCCCCATGATAAATAGCAGGAGAGCATTCGCCAAATCTCATTTCTTGAATTGGTCGCACATGTAATCCTAATAAATAATCTACATCTTCTAAAAGTCCTTTATTAATAAAAGAAATCGCGCCCCCACCAGTCTCTTCTGCTGGCTGAAAAAGACATTTAATGCTCCCCTTTGGTTCCACGCCTAATGCCTTTAAACATTTTATTGTAAAAATTAAAATAGTCGTATGTGCATCATGGCCACAGGAATGATTTGCTTTCCATTCCCCGTTCACTTGCTGCCATAATGCATCCATATCTGCACGAAGACCTATAACAGGTCCGTTACCATCTCCAATAGAACCTACTATCCCTGTTTGATCATCAAATAGTTCATAGGGAATAGATAGCTTCTCTAATTCTCCCTTTATAAATTTAGTGGTTTCAATTTCTTCCCAGCTTATTTCAGCATTTTCATGAAGATATTGATACATTCCCAGTATATTCTCTCTTTGTTGGTCCACCCAATGATCTATTTCTTCCCGCATTTTCACCCTCCTATTGTTATTTATCTTCAAATTTATTTTCCAACTAATCGATTCATTAGTAATAATGATTTTTCGTTAAGCACTACAGTTAAACAGAGCTAACAATATAATAGTTCACTAACTTATTTGTCGTTTGAAAAGATATCACCATATACCCCTTTTCAAACAGAAGCTTAAATGCATCTCTTAGTATGAAACGCCACTTTTCTGCTATCACAAAGTCTCTTTCTTTTATCATATGTATATCTTTTGGAACAGGAATCTTGTAGTAATCAACTTGATTAGAAATTGTTTCGAACGAGAGTGGAATAGGCAAATTTTCAACCATCTTCCAAGAAACAAAAGTTTGAATTTGCTCCTCTGCTGGAATATAATCAACAGAACTTTTTTTAAGATCCCATTCTAATAAAAACCTGTCAGAAGGCAAGCCTCCATTTAATTCATCATTCATTATTCCGTAATGATTGGGATAGTAGGTTTTCACTATCCCACCAAGTTTTGCAATATTAAGATGGGCATTCCTTGATTCTAAAGGATCAAAAGTCCATATGATTTTTTTGTAACCCTGCTTTAATGCTAGTTCTTTTTGCTTCATTTTCATCTTATAGCCTAATCCACCATTCCTATTTTGTTGCTTCACTGCCATCATATGAGATACTAGATATGCTTCATTTTGAACAAATCCAGGAAACCCATAACAAAAGCCAACTAATTCTTCCTCAGAAAACACTCCAATGATGATTCCGCCGTTATGAAGAGATGCAATTAAAAATGGATAAGGAATTGTATTCTTCTTATTCCAAATTACATCTTGAAATTCTACGACCTTTTGTATGTCTTTTTTATCAGTGACTTCTCTTATCATATAGGGATGCAACTTAAGTCCCCCTCAATATCTCATATGGTTTTATTTTCATAAACTTTCGTAGTCAACAAGTATTTATTAATGACTTCATTATTTAACGCAAAACCAATACCATCACCTGTCGGAACATCAATCTCCCCTGGTTTAGACAATGTAACCTCTGGAAGAATAATATCCTCTTTCCAATATCGGTTAGATGCAGATGTATCTCCAGCTATAGTGAAGGAAGGAAGAGTTGTAATGGCAATATTGTGAGCTCTACCGATTCCACCTTCCAGCATCCCGCCACACCATACTGGAATGCCATGCTTTTCACATAAATCATGAATTTTCTTGGCTTCAGTAAGTCCCCCAACACGGCCAATTTTAATGTTAATGATTCTACAGCTTCCTAATTCAATGGCTTTACGCGCATCCTCCACAGAATGAATGCTTTCATCTAAACATATAGGTGTTGTTAGCTCACCCTGTAATATCGAATGATCAATAATATCATCATATGCTAACGGTTGTTCGATCATCATTAATTTGAGGGAATCCATTTCTTTCATTCGCTCAATATCTGCTAACGTGTATGCAGAGTTAGCATCAGCCATTAAAGGAATATCGTAGCCAAAGGTTTCCCTTATTTTAGTTAATGGTTCCAGGTCATATCCAGGTTTAATTTTTACTTTGATCTTTTTGTAGCCTTCTGATAAGAATCGATCCACTTTTGATAGAAGCTTGTCTGTCGTTTCTTCGATTCCTATACTTACTCCTACATCAATGGAAGAGCTTACTCCACCAATCGCCTTTGAAAGGGAAATGCCCTGTTTCTTACTAAATAAATCCCACATAGCTCCTTCTAATGCTGCTTTCGCCATATTATTTCTTCTAATAGGTGCAAATCTTTTGGTAACATCATCTGGATGGTTAATTTCTTCCTTTAACAATAAAGGAATCAGAAATGCATCTAGCATATAGGAAACAGTTCCAGTTGTTTCTTCACTATAGGTTGGATCTGGTAAAGCAACAGACTCACCATACCCAATGTGCTCTCCACTATAAATTTTAATAATGAGAAAGTCCTTCTCTAAAAGCTTCCCAAAGCTTGTCTCAAAGGGACTCACCAATGGCATTTTTACATGTTGAACTTCTATCTTATCTATTTGCACCTTTTCACGTCCTTTTCCTTTACCTGTCTTTCTTCTATTTTAATAGTTATTTGAATTTTGTGTACATTTTTTCATTCGATTTTCGAAATTTTTTATTTCTAAACTTTTTTGCTAGTGAAAAAAAATAGCATGTTAAAATTACAGACACGTCAAAAAGGATAGAAAATCTTATCTATCCTTCTTAAAACCAGCTAATTTTTCATAAATTGCCCCTAGCTTCTTCTCTTCTCCAGCTTCCGTTGGATGATAATACTGTGTTCCTTTTAGCTTTTCTGGCAAATATTCTTGATCGACCCAACCACCAAATGTTCCAATTGGATGGTCATGTGGATAAATATAGCCAACATGTCCTAGCTTTTTGCTGCCTTCATAATGTCCATCTCTTAAATGCATTGGAATATCTCCAACTCTGCCACTGCGGACATCTGCTATCGCTGCATCTAATGCCTTATAAGCAGCATTCGATTTAGAGGACAAGCACATTTCCACAACCGCTACAGATAAAGGAATCCTTGCTTCTGGGAGACCAAGTCTTTCACTCGCCGTGACTGCAGCCAATACATTATTCCCGACAGACGTTTTCGCAAGGCCGATATCTTCATAGGCAATAACGAGTAATCTTCTATTTACTGCCACTAAATCTCCAGTTTCCAACAAATGGGCAAGATAATAAAGCGCTGCATCTACATCGCTTCCCCTAATACTTTTTTGCAGACTTGAAAGGAGGTTATAGAAATGAGAACCTTTTTTATCGCCAAAAACGCCAACCTTTTCAATCATTTGTTCAATCGTTTCATCTTTGATAATGAAAGTTCCGTCTTCTTTATCTGATGAATAGACAATTGACTCTAAAAGGGTTAATGATTTTCTTGCATCCCCATTTGTTCCCGCTGCAATTCTCGCAATCTGCTCATTCGTAATTTGAATAGAAAGATTTCCAAGCCCTTTTTCCTCTTTTAAGGATCGATGCAATAATTCTTCAATATCGTCATCTGTTAATCTTTTTAACTGCTTAATTTGTCCACATCTGCTTCTAATCGCAGGATTTACATCATGATAGGGATTTTCTGTTGTTGCACCAATTAATACAATATCTCCTCTTTCCACATGGGGAAGCAAATAATCCTGTTGCGCCTTATTGAAGCGATGGATTTCATCTAAAAAGAGAATGACTTTTCCAGTCAATCTTGCTTCATCTACAACTGCTTCCACATCCTTCTTCCCAGAAGTCGTCGCATTTAATGCAATAAACGGAAGCTTTGTTGTTCCAGCAATGGCAAAAGCAATCGAGGTTTTGCCAATTCCAGGTTCACCATATAGAAGCATTGATGGTACATGTCCATTTTTAATCATTTTATATAAACTTGTTGTTTTCCCAATTATATCTTTTTGACCAACTACTTCGTCCAAATTTGTTGGACGCATTCGGAATGCAAGTGGTTCCCCGTTCATTTATACACCTTCTTGTTTAACTTCTTCCGTTTATTATACCGTAAAAGAAGTAAGGAAGAAAAAGAGTTGCTGTTTTTTATAATACTTGATTAGGAGTCTGTTTATAATAAAAGGCAGTTTTCTATAAGGTTGTTGCTTTTTCAATAGGAAAATAAATTATTTAGGAATACAGAGCAGCAAACTTTACGAAAACAGCCTAATAAAAAGAGTATGAAAGTCAAAAGGACCTTTATTCAAAAAATTAGGCTGCGACATCTCTCTTCTTAAAAACCCAAAATGCTAAACCATTGAACACGATAAAATATACGAAGAGCATGATAATAGAAAAAGACAATGTCATGCCACTCACCAATGGAGTTCCATCAAAATACTGCGTTAAATCTGTATTAGCAAATAATAAATATTTAGCCCAACCAAACCAATTGGCTAATAATACGGTTACAGTACTCCCCATAAACATTAAGAAAATTGAAATACCGATTGCGAGAGAACTATTACGAAAGACTGTCGATATCATAAACGCCATTGTAGTAAGCATAAGTAAGCTAATCGAATTTAATCCATAAAAACTAATTAAATGAAGAAACATGCTTTGTTCCTTCACTATCCCATTAGAATAAAGTAAATATGGATACGCATCTTCTGAAAGACCAAACAAAATAGCTCCTAGGATATAAGAAGAGGCAAATACTACAAGAATAGATATGAAACCGAACAGCAATACAGTTAAGTATTTGGACAATAGGATTTTCGTTCTGCTCAATGGACGGATAAGCAAAAGCTTTACTGTGCCCCAATTAAATTCATTTGCGACTATTCCAGCAGCTATTATAATCGTAAATAAACCGGCGATACTAATTAACTGGATACAATCAGAAACAAAATCCCATGCAGAATATTCTACATTTGTACTGAAATCATGCTTCATTCGATACTCATTTATCGACATTTCTTTTGTATAATATTTTCTCGTTTCTGCTGGAAGATGCTCATCCTCAAGCATTTCTTTATAGCGTTTATTTTCTAATTCAAGTCCATGCTTCCAGTTTTCATTATCTGGAACAGAAAATCCGCTAGATTGATATTTATTAAAAGCGCCAAGTAAAAGTACTGCAATTATTAAAATTCCAATCATCACTAGGGTTGCTGGACGTTTCCATATTTTCATCCATTCATTTCTTATTTGCTGAATCATTTTCATCCCTCCCTTTGATTAGTTACTTCTAAGAATCGGTCTTCTAGTGTCTTTGAAACCTCTTTTATTCCCAAAATGCTTATATCTTGTAAAACAAGTGTTTTAATAATTTCTGGGATTTGCTCCTTCGTTCCCGTGATAAGTATCCCCTGATTCCCTTGTACTATCTGCAGTTCTGGCAGTACTAAATTCAAATGATTGATCGCTTTATCAATAGGGTGTAGCTCTATTTCAAATACATGTTCCGTGGCAACAAAATCCTTTACCAATTGCACATCGACCAATTGCCCATCTTGAATAATGCCAATTCGGTCACACATCATTTCCATCTCAGAAAGTAAGTGACTGGAGACAATAATCGCCATATTTCTCTCTGTAGCCAGCATCCTTAAATGATCTCTAATTTCTCTTATTCCAGCCGGGTCTAGTCCATTGGTAGGCTCATCAAGAATCAAAACTTTCGGATCATGTAAAAGACTTTGAGCAAGACCTAATCGTTGTCTCATCCCAAGTGAGTATGTGCGTACTTTATCATGGATTCTATCTGTTAAACCTACTAATTCAACAGTCTCCATTATCTTCTCTTTAGTTATCCCCTTCATCATTCGTGCATAATGCAAGAGATTCTCATATCCACTTAAAAACTTATACATTTCTGGATTCTCAACAATTGCACCTACATGCTTTATTGCTTTCTCAAATTGATCACGGATACTCTCGTTACAAATATAAATATCTCCATCACTCATATTGATTAATCCAACAATCATTCGTATCGTTGTCGTTTTACCCGCACCATTTGGACCAAGAAAACCAAATACTTCTCCCGCTTCTACTTGGAAGCTTAAAGAATCAATTATTTTTCTACCCTTTATTACTTTAGAAACATTTTTTAATTCTACAATGGAAGACAATATTTCTACCAACCTTTCGCTATGTATATTTTTCTTCATCCTCTTTATTTATCTATATCTTTTATTCCCGTAGGTTCATCTAGATAGATTGGCAATTTCTCTTCTAAATAATAGTGAGTTTGCTAAAACTTATTGCTCAATCCTATGCTAATTTAGCATTATGTAAAAGGAAGCTAACCATTTTTTCGTTATAAACGAATTCTAAAAACAACTCATTATATCAGTTTACTATTTGTATAGCACGGATACAATAGGCTATACAAATGGCTAAATGGCTAGATGCAATTTTCCCTATTAAACAAAATAGGATGACCTCCATTGACTAGAAGATCATCCTATTTTTTAAATACTGAATTTTTATGGATAGTGTTTTTTAGAATTAGAGCTTATTTTTCATCCTTAACACGTGTAATTTTTATATCTTTTAAAAGCTCCTTAACAACATGACTTGCCATGATCAAGCCTGCTACTGAAGGTACAAATGCATTAGAAGAAGGTGGCATCTTTGCCTTACGAATCGGTGCATTATCTTTACCTACCACTTTACGAACATCTTCGCGAATGACAATCGGACTTTCATCTGAGAATACGACATTAATCCCTTTTCTAATCCCTTCTTTGCGAAGTCTTGTACGAATAACCTTCGCAATTGGATCTGTATGTGTTTTACTGATGTCTGCAATTTGGAAACGAGTTGGGTCCATTTTATTTGCAGCACCCATACTTGAAATGATTGGGATATTTCTTTGTAAACATTCTTTCATTAAATGTATTTTATAAGAGATTGTATCGGAAGCATCCATTACAAAATCCAAGCCATATGCAAAAATTTCTTCATACGTTTCTTCTGTATAAAACATTTTCAGCGCTATTACTTCACAATCTGGATTAATATCTGCAATGCGCTCTTTCATGATTTCTACTTTAGGACGGCCAACAGTGGATAAAAGTGCAATTACCTGTCTATTTACATTCGTAATATCCACGTCGTCTTTATCAATTAAGATTAATCTACCTACGCCAGAGCGAGCTAATGCCTCTGCAGCAAAGGAACCAACGCCACCGATTCCTAATACGGCCACAGTGCTGTTCTTCATCGTCTCTAGCCCTTCTTTTCCAATCGCTAATTCATTTCTCGAAAATTGGTGTAACATCCGTTTTCAACTCCATTTAATTTTTCCTAAAAGCTAATTATGTTTACATATTCCCTTTTGGGGAACTTTCATTCAGGGAGAATAAACAATACTAATGAAATATATCATAATTTTTTATCAGCTACCACTCTATTTCCCTGTTTCCAGATAAGAATTAAAAAAAGTAAGAATCTGTTTATTCCTTTAAGGAAAATTCAGTTCTATCATATTTAAAATGGTTGTTACTCCTTCCTATTGTTTCTTATTTTATCTTTCCTTTCCAGTAGTGCATCCGAATTTAATAAATCATAGGGATGGAGACTAAGAAGAAAATACCTAAAAAAATAGCAGTGATAAACTTTACAATCTTAAAGTTTATCACTGCTTCTTATAATTTATTTATCTAATTTTAATGATAAATGTAAGTCTGTTAATTGATTTTCACTCACTTCACTTGGAGCATTTGTTAATAGACAGCTTGCGCTAGCTGTTTTCGGGAATGCAATTGTATCACGTAAATTTGTGCGACCAGACAATAACATAATTAAACGGTCCAATCCGATTGCAATACCTCCATGTGGTGGTGTTCCATATTCAAATGCCTCTAATAAGAAGCCAAATTGAGCATATGCCTCTTCCTTCGTAAATCCTAATAAGCCAAACATTTTTTCTTGGATGTCTTTTTCAAATATACGCAAGGAGCCTCCACCTAGTTCATACCCATTTAACACAATATCATACGCTTGTGCCTTCACTGCCTGAGGATTTGTATCTAGTAATTCTAGATCTGCTCTTTGAGGCATTGTAAATGGATGATGTGCTGCATAAAAACGGCCTTCTTCTTCATCATATTCAAATAATGGCCAATCTGTAACCCAAAGGAAGTTAAATTTGCTTTGATCAATTAAATCTAGCTCTTTCGCTAATTTTAAACGTAACGCGCCTAATGCATCGGCAACAATGTTCTTTTTATCAGCGACGAATAGCAATAGGTCCCCTGCTTCTATTGATAAAGCTTGCTCTAATCCTTTTTGCTCTGTTTCTGAAATAAATTTAGAGATAGGTCCTTTTAAGCCATCTTCCTCCACTTTTAACCAAGCAAGGCCTTTTGCTCCATATACTTTTACAAAATCTGTTAATGCATCAATGTCTTTACGGGAATACTTACTACCAGCATTTTTCACATTAATTGCCTTTACTTGGCCACCTGTTTCGACTGCTGAAGCAAATACCTTAAAGCTTGAGTCTTTAACAATTTCAGAAAGATCTACTAATTCCATTTCGAAACGAGTATCTGGTTTGTCTGATCCGTATCTACTCATCGCTTCATCATATGGCATTCTTGGCATTGGTAAAGTAACATCTATTCCTTTTACTTCTTTCATGATTTTTGCCATCATTGCTTCCATCATGCTCATGATGTCTTCTTGGCTCATGAAGCTTGTTTCGATATCAAGCTGTGTAAATTCCGGTTGTCGATCTGCTCGCAAGTCTTCATCACGGAAGCAACGAGCAATTTGATAATATCTTTCTATTCCACCAACCATTAACAATTGCTTGAAAATTTGGGGAGACTGGGGAAGCGCGTAAAATTCGCCAGGATGCACACGGCTAGGTACTAAATAATCCCTTGCTCCTTCAGGTGTACTTTTCGTTAAAATTGGTGTTTCGATATCTAAAAATCCTTCACTATCAAGATAATCTCTCATGACTTTCGTTACTTGATGACGCATTTTTAATGTTTCAAACATAACTGGTCTTCTAACATCTAAATAGCGATACTTTAAGCGTACATCTTCTGTAATTTCAGACTGATCCGAAATAACAAAAGGAGGAGTTTTTGCCTCGTTTATAATGGTAACTTCATCCGCAATTATTTCAATTTTACCTGTTTTTATATTTTCATTTATAGTGCCCTCTTGACGCGCAACAACTTTTCCTTTTATATCTAGTACAAACTCATTACGTACTTTATCTGCTATTTCAATTGCTTCTTTATTAATCTCAGGATTAAATACTACCTGTACAATCCCTGTACGGTCACGCAAATCGATAAAAATAAGTCCACCTAGATCACGTCTTTTTTGAACCCAACCTTTTAAAACAACACTTTCTCCAATCGATTTTTCTGTTACTTCACCACAAAAATACGTTCTTCCAAACATGAAGTATCCTCCCTATAGTCAACATTCGTTTATATGCAAATTTACCTCTTTAAAGTCCAATCTGATATTTCAAGTAATGAATATGTTTCTTTTTTCCATTTCATCATTATTTATTCTTCTATTAGCCCAAGACAACAACTTTGAGAATAGCTTTAAACTTGATTAAAAAGCTTCAAAATCTTTTAACGCATTCACAAGATCCGTTAATTCAATTTCTTTTTGTACACCAGTTTCTAGCTGTTTTACATTAATTTTATTATTTTGTAGCTCATCTTCGCCTAAAACAGCTACATATTTAGCGTGAAGACGGTCAGCTGCTTTAAATTGTGCTTTTACTTTTCGATCAAGATAATCTCTCTCAGCAGAGAAACCAGCCTGTCTTAGTTCATTTAATAAGCCAACTGAATAATCCTTCGCTTCTTCTCCTAATGAAACTAAGTAGCAATCTACTTTCTTTTCAATAGGTAGTTCTATTTTTTCAGCTTCAAGAGCTGCAAGTAATCTTTCTAAGCTCATTGCAAAGCCTATACCAGGAGCTTCTGGACCACCTAGCTCTTCTGTTAAGCCATTATATCTACCGCCACCACATAACGTAGTAATTGCCCCAAAGCCTTCTGCCTCACTCATTATTTCAAAAGCAGTATGATTGTAATAATCTAAACCTCTTACAAGGTTTGAATCTACCACAAAAGGAATATTTAAAGCTGTTAAGTATTTTTGCACTTTTTCAAAGTATGCTTTTGATTCTTCATTTAAATAATCTAATATCGAAGGAGCGGATTGCATTAATGGATGATTATGATCCTTTTTACAATCTAAGATTCTCATTGGATTTTTCTCTAACCTTGTTTGGCAATCATGACAAAATTCTCCAATGCTCGGTTTAAAGTGGGCTATTAAAGCTTCACGATGGGCTTGTCTACTTTCTTTATCCCCTAAGCTATTCACTACAACCTTTAATTTAGATAACCCCATTGTTTGATAAACAGAATAAGCAAGTGCAATTACTTCCGCATCAATTGCTGGATCTTTACTCCCTATTGCTTCCACGCCAAATTGAACAAATTGACGAAAGCGCCCAGCCTGTGGTCTTTCGTATCGAAACATTTGTCCTAAATAAAACAGCTTAATTGGCTGTGAAGCATATCCATGCATTTTATTTTCTACGAATGAACGAACAACGGCTGCAGTTCCTTCTGGTCTTAATGTTAAGCTTCTTTTTCCTCGATCTTCAAAAGTATACATTTCCTTTGTAACGATATCTGTTGTGTCCCCTACACTTCGCAGAAATAACTCTGTATGTTCAAAAATAGGTGTGCGGATTTCGCTATATTGATATCGTTCACAAAGGTCCTTTATTTTTTGTTCAACATATTGCCATTTTTCTACTGTCCCTGGCAATATATCTTGGGTTCCTCTTGGAATATTAATTTGCATTTTTATGTATCCTCCCTAATATTTAAAAGCGCGACTTTTCCGTGCTTTATCCGTAATAGTTTATACAAAAAAAAATCTCGTCCCTTGCATCCATATTGAATACAAGGGACGAGATTTTTCCCGTGGTACCACCCTAATTGAAGATCTTTAAAAAATCTTCCACTTTGCAGTTAACGCCTGCTCACGTTTCTACCTACTAATGAAGCAATATTTTCAGAAGAAAGCCTCCCTGAGTGTTCTTTCTCTATGTCATCATGTAGAAATGCTTGCAGCCTAATGGACATTTCCTCTCTGTTCATGTGTTTCATAGATACTTTTCTCGATCAATGGCTTTACTAGATTATTTATTATTATCTAATTAATAATAAATAGGAACGATTATATTGTCAATAGGATACGAAAATGATTTCCCTGCTGTTTTATAATTTTCCTAATTGTTTCTTGAGTTTTTTTACTTCTCCTAATGAAAGACCAAATTCAGATGCAAGTTCTACTGCATTTGAATTACCTTCTCTTTTTATGAAATCGTGAAAATCTACGCCTAGTAATTTGGAATCAATTTCACTAACTGATAAACTTTTTTCACCAAATCTCATGCATTTCACCCTTTTTTCTGTTATTTTTTTATAGTATTACCATGAGTAGCTAAAAAATATCATTAAAAAGAAGTTTCTTGTCTAAATTTGATTAGAAAAAATGGGAATCTCTTAAAGGAATCTATATTCTAAATGAAGAATCCTATTTAAGTGCAAATTTATTCTAGTCATCTTTAGCCGATTTAGGGAAGGAGTGCAGCTTGTTTGAAGAATATAAGATGGATGCTATTACTATTGGTCAGCATCTTCTTCATTCCTACACATCAACTTGTATCAGCAGAAAAACAATTAACCGTTCAAGCTAATACGGTGGTAAATGTTAGAGAAAACCCGGGGCTTGATCAAACCGTAATTGGAAAAATGGAGATAGGAAAAGCGTATCCCTTATTAAAAGAAGAAAATGATTGGATTGAAATTCAATATACTTCCACTTCTACTGGATGGGTTGCTGCCTATTTAGTTACAAAAAATGATCAGAACACTGACAATGGAACAATAGAAACCGGACAGTCACCTTCCATTTCAACCAAAGCCAGCATTACAGAAAATGGTCTTCGCTTAAGAAAAGGACCTGGTACGAATTATCAAGTCATTACTACTTTAGGAAAAGGAATTGAGGTTACTGTTCTTTCCACTAATGGAGATTGGGTTCAAATAAAAACGAATTTAGGATCCGGATGGGTTCATAATGATTATCTCCTACTTGAAGATTACCAAATCCAATCAAATACCATAGCGGAAAAGGAAGAGGCTAATCATCAATCAGCGACAGTAATAGAGGATCAAGTTAATCTTCGCAGTGATCCTTCTACAACTGCTGAAATCATTGGTAAAATCAGTATAGGCACTGTGATTACCATTATCGAAGAAGAATCTAATTGGGCAAAAATTCAATACTCTGGTAATATTGGTTGGATCCATAAAAATCTGTTAGAAAGCAGTGATATCGAAAGCAGAAAAGGAGAAAAAACAGATAAAACGATTAAACTCCTTTATGACAGAACAAATATAAGAAGTGATGCCACCGTAAATTCAAAAGTTTTGCTTGTTGCAAATAGCGGTGCAACCTTTCAAGCCGTAGAAGTATTAGATGATTGGTATAAAATCAAGCTTTCAAGCGGTGAATTCGGATATATTGCAGAATGGATTGTAGAAGACATTGCAACAGAAAGCCAGCAAGTTGCTCATGACGGTGATTCCACTGATCTAAAAGGAAAGACTATTGTCTTAGACCCTGGTCATGGTGGGAAGGATAGCGGCACAATAGGAGTAATAGGTACATTAGAAAAGGATTTAAATCTACGTACTGCAAAACTACTTGCTAATAAACTAGAGGCTTCTGGCGCGAACGTAATCCTTACCAGAAAAGACGATATATTTATACCATTGCAAAATAGGGTCGATATTAGCCATTTCTATCATGCAGATGCTTTTATTAGCCTTCATTATGATAGCATCAAAGACAGCTCTATTAATGGTGTCACTAGCTATTACTACACATCTAATCAGAAAAAACTTGCTAGTAGTCTACATAAAAGTATTATTGAAGCAACAAATCGAAAGGACAGAGGTGTTAAAAAAAATGAGTATGTTGTTCTTAAGCAAAATAGACAAGCAGCATCACTATTAGAATTGGGTTATTTAAGTAATCCAGCTGAGGAACAAACTTTGCTTTCTAGTAAATATCAAGAAACGATTTCTACAGCTATCTATCATGGCTTGGAGAATTATTTTCGTTATTAATAAATGTAACTAATTCTTCTTCCAAACAAAAAAGAGACTGGGACATAAGTATTCCAGCCATAAATAAACCCGAACAACCATACGATAGTTCCATATGATTGTTCGGGTTTATAATTATTTACTGTCTAATATCAGTGTTACTGGTCCGTCGTTGACTAAATGTACGTCCATCATGGCACCAAAGACGCCTGTTTCGACGATTATGCCATGGTTACGTAAAAGCATATTGAACTGTTCATATAGTTCCTTTGCCTGATCTGGCTTTGCTGCATTCATAAAGTTTGGTCTTCTACCTTTACGCGTATCTCCATAAAGGGTAAACTGAGAAATCGAAAGAATGGATCCTTTTCTATCCAAAATACTTTCATTCATCTTCTCATTTTCGTCCTCAAATACGCGAAGATGGGCAATTTTATCTGCAAGATATTTAGCATCTTCCAATTCGTCACTTTGAGTAATGCCGACAAGAAGGACAAAGCCTTTCTCTATAGCACCAACTACTTTTCCATCTACTTCTACTTTTGCTTCTTTTGATCTTTGTAAAACGACACGCACATCAAATACTCCTTAGTTCATTATTCTTCGTACAGAATAAACATCTGGAATTTGCTTAATTCTATCTACTACCTTATGAAGATGATTCACATTGAGAATCATAATGCTCATGCTAATCGTAGCAACTTTATTTCGGTCAGATTTGCCAGATACCGCCGAGATATTTGTTTTCGATTCATTTACCGCCTGAAGAACTTCATTTAATAAGCCTCTTCGATCATAGCCGCTTATTTCAATTTCAACATTATATTCTTTTCGATTATTTAAATTCGTTTCCCATTCAACTGGGATTAATCGAGCTTTTGCATCCTCCGTATCAATATTCGTACAATCCGCGCGATGGACAGAAACTCCTCGCCCTTTTGTAATAAATCCAACTATTTCATCACCTGGAACTGGGTTACAACAGCGAGATAAACGGATCAATAAATTATCAATTCCAGTTACTCGAACACCTGAAGCACTCTTTTTATGATTAGGAAATGACTTCAATTCTGCAACAGCATTTGTAATGGTAGATACTTGTTCAGCATCTCTCTTCTTGCGCCATTTTTCTGTTAATCTATTTGCCACTTGGAGTGCAGTTATTCCATTATAACCAACAGCTGCATACATATCCTCTTCTGTCATAAAATTATATTTCTCGATAACAGTCTTTACATTTTCTGGTGTAAGAATTTCTTTGATATCAAATTCCATATTCCGGATTTCTTTTTCAACCATTTCCTTGCCTTTTTCAATATTCTCTTCTCGGCGTTGTTTTTTGAAAAATTGTCTGATTTTATTCTTCGCTTGGGAGGTCTGTGCTATTTTCAGCCAATCTTGACTTGGTCCATAAGAATGTTTACTTGTATGAATTTCAATTATATCGCCTGTTTTCAACCTATAATCGAGGGTGACCATCTTACCGTTTACTTTAGCGCCAATGGTTTTATTCCCTATCTCTGAATGGATACGGTATGCAAAGTCAATTGGTACAGAACCAGAAGGTAACTCAAATACATCTCCTTTTGGCGTAAAGACGAATACCATATCAGAAAATAAATCAATTTTCAAACTTTCCATAAACTCTTCTGCATTGACGATATCATCTTGGAATTCGAGTATTTCTCTAAACCAAGTTAATTTTTCTTCAAGAGAGGAACCTTCATTTACTGATTTCCCTTCTTTATATGCCCAATGCGCAGCAATACCATATTCTGCAATACGATGCATTTCCTGTGTACGAATTTGCACTTCTAAAGGGTCACCTTTTGGGCCAATTACAGTAGTGTGTAAGGACTGATACATATTAGCCTTTGGCATCGCAATATAGTCTTTAAAACGTCCCGGCATCGGCTTCCATCTTGTATGAATAATTCCTAGTATGGCATAACAATCTTTAATACTATTTACTACAATTCGAACTGCTAGTAAGTCGTAAATTTCGTTAAACTGTTTATTCTGTAAAACCATTTTACGATAAATGCTATATATGTGTTTTGGTCTTCCTGAAATATCTGCCTGAATATTTACTTCTTTCGTTCCTTCACGAATTTCCGTAATGACTTCATCTAAGTATTGTTCTCTTTCTGCTCTTTTCTTCTTCATCAAGTTAACAATACGATAATATTGCTGTGGATTCATATAGCGTAATGCTGTATCCTCTAGTTCCCATTTAATTGTAGAGATTCCTAGACGATGTGCAAGTGGGGCAAAAATTTCTAACGTTTCATTTGAGATACGGCGCTGTTTTTCAGCAGGTAAATGCTTCAGTGTTCTCATATTATGAAGTCTATCTGCAAGCTTAATTAAAATGACACGAATATCTTGCGCCATTGCTACGAACATTTTACGATGGTTTTCTGCTTGCTGTTCTTCATGAGATTTATATTTAATTTTCCCGAGCTTCGTTACACCGTCAACGAGCATGGCCACTTCACTGTTAAATGCTTTACTTATATCTTCTAAAGTAATTTCAGTATCTTCAACAACGTCATGGAGAAAACCTGCTGCAACTGTTGCTGGATCCATTTCTAAATCAGCCAAAATACCCGCTACTTGGATTGGATGAATGATATATGGTTCCCCAGATTTTCTATATTGTTCACGATGAGCGTCTCTTGCATATTCATAAGCCTTTTCAATAAAAGCTACGTGCTCCTCGTTTAAATATCCTCTAGTCTTATCGATGACTTGTTCGGCGGTTAATACTTGATCATTCGCCATGTAATCACCTTTCATATCACAATTATATTATTATAATTTATCATATTTTAAACATTCTTTCTATTTCACTATTTTTATGCTAAACACATTAAAAAGAATAAAATTTATTTTAGAATGATTATTACTATTATCGAAAAAAAACTTACGCGGAATAAATAACACCAACCATGTTTATGAGTTATAATAGACTTATAAATTATTTAAGTTGGTGTTTATTTATGCGTACAAAAAATCGGTTAAATCCAGTTGAATCTATTTACTATACTCCTGAGATTACACATTGCCCTAAATGTGAAGGCAAATTAACATACTGTCATCCTGTATGGCGGAAAACCATCTCTACTCTTAAAGGTGAATTTAAAGTAATCAATCTAGGTTACAGATGCGAAAATAACTCCTGTGATAATCATATCGTTTATCGCTCTGCAGAGGCTGAACAACTCAGTATGAAACATATTACATATGGAATGGATGTCATTGCTCATATTGGTCATTTACGCTTTAAAGAACATAAAACACGATTAGAAATTACCGACATACTAACGGAGAAGCAGATTAAAATCTCTGAAAGACAGGTTCAAAAACTCTATGAACGCTACGCGTTACTACTTAGGTCATCTGTCGAAGAGAACACGAAAGAAATTTTAGAGAAAGTCGTAGAAGAAAGTGACGGATTAATCCTTTCTATTGATGGCGTTCAACCTGAAAAAGGAAACGAAACACTTTATGTAATCCGTGAGGTACTAAGTGGAACTGTCCTAGCTGCACACAATCTAAAGAGTAGTGCATCTCAAGAATTGGTTGGGATTATTCAACCCATCATTAATTGGGGTTACCCAATTCAAGGGTTTATTAGTGATGGGCAACAGTCAATCCGTTTAGCGATTGAGAAAGTCGCACCAAACATTCCATATCAGTATTGTCAGTTCCATTACTTTAAGGATATTGCCAAACCATTAGTGGAAAAGGACCGAAAGTTAAAGACAAATATTAAAAAGAAGCTAAGGGGAATTCGAGATATCGAGAGAAAAATAGAAGAATCCCCTTCAGAAAGCTTAGAAGATGAAATCGCAAGTGATTATGTGGCAGCCATTCGCTCCGTATTACTGGAAGATGGTAAGCCCCCGTTTGAATTACCTGGTACTCGAGTCTATGAACGAACAAAATCAATCAAAGACTCGATTGAAAAATGCCTGGATAAAAAAGGGGACTCTTTTACTTGAAAAGCTATTCAGAATAGTCAGTAATGTTGATAACTTTAACTCAGATTATCAACTTGTGAAACGTTGGGACCTGCGTTTTAAACGGATTGCCACTATTATGGAGCCATCTGAAAATAAAACAAGTTCTTGGGTCGAAAATAGACTAAAACAGTATCTAGATCATATTAAAAAAGAGCTTAATCGGGAAGAGGATCATGCGTTTGTGGATAATCTTTTAAGATATAGTAATGGCTTTTGGAAAGGACTTTTTACTATATACGATTTCCCTCTCTTACCTAGGACGAACAATGATTTAGAACTATTCTTTAGACGTACAAAAGTAAGGCATAGGCGAATAACTGGTAGTCGAACTTGGAATCGTTATATTGTTCGTCATGGTGAAAACATTGTTTTTGTTGAAGGTGTTACAGATGAACGAGACGGTTTGAATAAGATAAGGAAAGCTGACTATTCTACCTATAAGAACGAAGCTAATAAGTGGAATAACCGGATACTTGAACACACAAAACAGAGAAGGTTTAAAAAGGACCCAAATGCATATTTACTCAATATTGAGAGCAAATGGAACGAGCACAACTAACCTATTGTGTTAGTTGTGCCGTCTAAGAAAAAAAAGGAAGATTGTAAAGGGATTGGAAGTAAATTTTATGCTGAAACATAGAAAAATGTCGAATGAAGGCGATTCCTATAAAAAATTAGTTAATTTTCTTCCCTTTTTCCATTTTTAATTACGTTCTTTTAAATAGTCTGTTGCAATTAGTGCGCAGTCTAAAATTCATGTCTATTTCCGTGCTCTAGCTCAAGCATACTTCGGCTTCTAAGAAGTCATCCCCTTCTCTTAATCCCTGCACGAGTCTACATGTATTCGGCTTCTCCGTATTACTTAAAAATCAGAAAAATGCTTTTAGGAAACAGCTTTATTTTATGAAAAAGAGCGCTCTGAATTAGCGCTCCTTCAAAATATTTAAGCTAAAATAATCTCTCTATGGATTAATATTCCATTAATGTTAAAACATCATATCCATCTAAATTTTTACGTCCTTCAAGATAAGATAATTCAATTAAAAATGCAATACCAGCAACAACGCCACCTAGCTCTTCTACTAATTTAATTGTTGCCTCAATTGTTCCACCCGTCGCTAATAAATCATCTGTGATTAGGACACGCTGACCTGGTTTAATAGCATCCTTATGGATTGTTAATACGTCTTTACCGTACTCTAATCCATATTCTACTTTAATTGTTTCTCTTGGCAATTTTCCTTCTTTACGAACCGGCGCAAAACCTACTCCAAGCGAATAAGCAACTGGACAGCCAATGATAAACCCTCTAGCTTCTGGTCCTACAACTATATCAATTTCTTTTTCTTTCGCATACGCCACAATTTGATCTGTTGCATATCTATATGCTTCGCCATTATCCATTAATGTTGTAATATCCTTGAATCTGATCCCTTCTTTTGGCCAATCTTCAACGATAGTAACAAATTGTTTTAAATCCATTCTTTTACTTCCTCCTCATTATTAACGGATTTTATTAGAATAAGATCAAACCAATTTTTTAGTTGCTCATAAGATGAATAAATTAATTCATTTTCTAGCTCAAATTGCGCTTGCTTTTGTTGAAATGAGATTGATTCCGATAAATCTCTTTTCGGTACATTCTTATTCAATGAAACAAATCCATCCTTCATTGTAACAAAATTTAATTCAAAAAACACCTTTGACATAAAATCTACCGTTTCTTTACTCCAACCTTTTCTTCTAGCAAGCTCACCACCAAATTTTTCAAGGTGAAACGTTCCCTGTTTTGCCAAAAATGCATAGAACCATTTGAAATGATCTCGAGTGGGCATTGTACTAAAAAAGTCACTTTGTTGTTTATAAAAAACGGCATAGATTCTTGCTGGTTGATTGTTAACTAGCAATGTTTTTAACATATCCAAACTTGGCGGATAATCTGCTAATACGATAGACTTATCTATCGACGCAAGTAATCTAGCGTCCTCTATCGTTTCAATTACCTGGTAGGATACTCGTTGTTCCATCCCCTTAGGAACAGAATCTTGATGAAAAAAGATCCAACGAGCATCACTAGGCACTGTTTCATATAAATGATCCATTTTCCTTAAACTTCTATAATCAAACAGCTGCCAGTGAGAAACCTCAATATCCTGTATAAAGATTTGTGGTTTTTTACGATTATTCCATTCATTTATTGAAAGCTCTCCAAGGACAGATACCTTTGCACTCGGTGAAATATGATCACATAGGTCTCCAATTCCAAACCCTATTCCATCTAAATCAAATTCGTCTTGCTTTAGGATAATCTTTAAATGGTTTTGATTTGAGCCTATTTTCCTCATATTGTCTACTTCTAGGTCACGAAATGTCAATTTTGGCTTGGGATTATCCACCCCAAACGGAGCAAGCATTTGCATATCTTCTATTGATTTGATGGAAATCTCTTTTAGAGAAAAGCTTCCATCCACCTTTGTTAGCGGCACGAGATTTTCTTTCGTTAGTTGTTCAAATGCTAATTTATTTAAACTATTTCTCAGCACTTCTACATCATCTATTTTTAATGACATTCCTGCCGCCATAGGATGTCCACCAAAATGGGGGAGTATATCTCTGCATGTCGATAAATTATGATACAAATCAAAGCCTTCTATACTCCGCGCAGATCCTTTGGCGATTCCTTTTTCATAATCAAAGCTTAATACAATCGTTGGACGGTAAAATTTCTCCACTAATCTGGAAGCAACTATTCCGACTACACCAGGATTCCAGCCTTCTTTTCCAACAATAAGAACATTATTTTCCGTTAAAGGATAATATTGTTCCACTTGCGCGATAGCTTCCTCTGTTATTTGATTAACAATTGCTTGTCTCTCTTTATTCGTTTCTTCCATTTCTAGTGCAAGTTCTTTTGCTAGATCTGGATCATCTGTTAGTAATAGCTCCACAGCAGGATCCGCACTACCAAGTCTACCGATTGCATTTATTCGTGGCGCTAGCATAAATCCGATTGTTTCTTCATTAATTGCATTTTTCTCCACATTCATTTGGCGATATAAAGCATTTAAGCCAATATTATCCGTTTCTTGTAATGCCTTTATCCCTTTTTTTGCAAGGAGGCGATTCTCGCCAGTTAAAGAAACAAGATCAGCAATTGTTCCTATTGCAGCAAATGGCAATAAATGATGGGGAGCATTGCCAAGTAGGGCATGGGATAGCTTGAAGGAAACACCAACCCCTGCTAAATCACGAAAAGGATACTCACTGCCATCTATTTTCGGGTGGATAATTGCAAGAGCCTCTGGCAATATCGGGCCCGGCTCATGGTGATCTGTAATGATTAAATCTATCTCTAATTCTTTTGCCACTTGTGCTTCATGAACAGCAGCAATTCCTGTATCAACCGTAATTATTAATTGCACACCAATGCTTTTTGCATAGCGAAAAGCACCTTCATTTGGGCCATATCCTTCTGTAAATCGGTTTGGAATATAAAAGTCCACATTGGCACCAAGACTCTCTAATGTTTTCATCATTACAGTTGTACTGGTTACCCCATCCGCGTCATAATCACCAAAGATTAAAATTGATTCCTTATTAGCGATTGCTTTTCGTATTCTTTCCACCGCTATGTCCATTTCTAATAACAAAAACGGGTCATGAAATTCATTATTATCATCATATAAAAATGCTTTTGCCTCTTGTGTTGTATGATATCCTCTTGATAGTAATAGAGAGGCAACAATTGGGGATATTTTTAATTCTTCTGCTAATACAGAAGCTTTTTCTTTATTTGGGATTTCTTCTTGTATCCATCTTTTTTTAGAACGTAACATTCAATCACCTCAATCTAACTATTATACAAGTTAAAAGAAGTGGTTTCAATCTAAGATCAATGGAAAAAGCCTTACGCAATTTTTACAAAAAATTCACCTTTTGCATAGATTTGAATAGGGGGAAATATTTGTTTATCCTATAAAAAGATGCCTATACAGAAAGGAATGATAGTAATGAACAAAGCATCTTCTCTGCAAGGCATCTAGTATTTATTTTGAATCTGTGGGAGCATCAAAATTTTTATATTTACTACTGTTTTTTTCTTCCCGTTCTCTTTTTTCTTTCTCTAATTGTTTAACCCGTCTTTGCAATGAATAAATACGAACCATTCCAGCTGATCCAATAATTAGACCGCCAAGAAGAACAGATATTAAAATTACTAAAATAAGTGGCCATTGTCCGTCTCCAAATAGATAATTAACAGACACTGGATCAACATTAATAACTGCAAATATCGCAACTATTAATGCGAAAACAATTCCAAAAAGCATATTCCATTGAATTTTCACTTACTTTCCCCCTTTTTTCCTATATTTTTTCTAGTATTCCCTAATTTCCTCATTATCACTTATTTAAACAAACGGAGGAAAAGAACTTTTTATCCTTCCAAAACATATAGAAAACTTTTTAAATAAGAAAGAGGCTGGGACAAAAGTATTTCAGTTATAGATAAACACGAATAATCATATTTAACTATTATATGATTATTCGTGTTTATTGTTAATTTTATAAAAGGCTGTTTCAGTAAATTTGGTGGTATTGCCCGCAGCCTGAATACACTTCGCTTTCCATGGGGCGAGCGGTGAGCCTCCTCAGCTTCGCCTCCGGGGTCTCACCTTTCTCGCAGCTCCCATAGGAGTCTACGTGTATTCAGGCTGCTCCGTTTTTCCTATTAATTAATTTTTTCTATTTCGATATTAGTTTTTACACTTGACTATATTTAAAAACATAAATATTCAGGATGAAAAGTAGCCTATATTTAAGAACAAAATTAGAGATTGTTCGTCTTTACAGATTGACTATTTAGTTTTGTTCCAGCCTCATTCGCTTACTATATTATACTTGTGGTTCGTCAGAAATTGGTCGTTTCTCTTTATAAGTTACTAAAACACCTTTTCTCTTTAATTCCTTCTTCTTCCACACATACCATAGCTGTGATGCAATAAAGATAGAAGAATATGCACCACCAATTAAACCAATCAATAATGCTAAAGAGAAGTTTGTGATTGCACTGCTACCAAATACTAATAGGGCAACAACACAAATGACAACCGTTAATACTGTATTTATCGAGCGAGCAAATGTCTGTCTAATACTCGTATTAATAATATCTTTAATTTCTTGCGGTGTTTTAATGCGTTTCTTCTTCGCAAGATTTTCTCTAATACGGTCAAAGGTAACAATTGTATCATTAATAGAATAACCTACAATAGTCAACACAGCTGCTATAAAGGTAATATCTACTTCCAATCTCGTAATACTAAAGATTACTAAGATAAAGAATGCATCATGAAGTAGTGCTATAACAGCAGCCAATGCCATATAAATCTCAAAGCGAATCGTTACATAAATAATAATCCCAATGGAAGAAAAAACAATTGCATAAATGGCATTCTTAGCAAGCTCTTTTCCAACTGTTGGAGAGACGCTGCTTACATTTGGATCATGACCATACGTATTTTCAAACTCTGCCTTAATTGTATTAATTTCATCTTGGCTTAAATCACCTTTAATACGAATAGCAGCTACATTTTGATTATCACCTGAGATAATAATATCATCTGCTTTTACATTCAGCTTGTCCAATTGATTTTCAATTTCTGCAGTTGTTAATGCTTTATCTGCCATTACTTCTATTCGCGATCCACTTGCAAAATCAATTCCAAGATTAAGCTTAAAAATAAACATAATGACAAGCCCTGCAACAATCAGAATACTTGAAAGAGCAAAGAATATATTTTTGTATTTTACAAAATCAAGGCGATCAAATTTAGTGGGCAATGTTAATGTATCAAAATTTTCATTTATGTGTTTTACATCTTTCTTGTTCACGCCAAACCAGGTAATCTTTTTATCAAAAGCCTTACTCTTGACAAGTAAACCAAGCAATAAACGAGAGCCATAAACTGCAGAAACAAAGCTCATTAAGATACTGACAATTAATAATGTCGCAAAACCTTTAACAGAGCTTGTTCCATAAACGAATAGAATAATAGCTGCAAGCATGGTTGTTAAGTTGGCATCAACTACGGTTGAAGTCGAATTCTTATTTCCAGCCTGAACTGCTGCTCGCAACGACTTTCCAACTCTTAATTCATCCTTAATTCTTTCATAGGTAATAATGTTTGCATCTACTGCCATCCCGACCCCGAGAATAAGTGCTGCAATACCTGGAAGTGTCAGTACACCATTCATTAAATCAAGAACAAGAAGATTTAAATAAACATAAATAGATAACGTAATTACAGCCACTAATCCTGGTAGACGATAATACAAAAGCATAAATAAAAATACTATCCCTACTCCAATAATACCCGCTTTTACCGTATCTTTTAATGCCTGATCTCCAAACTGAGCGCCAACACTAGTTGAATATTCCTCGGTCAATTTTACTGGCAACGCACCCGCATTTAATAATTCCGCTAATCGCGTCGCCTCATCCACTGTAAAATTACCAGTGATAGAAACCGTATCGGAATTAATGACTTCACTTACCATTGGTGCTGATAAATATTTAGGCTCTTCTTTTGCTGCTTCTGCACTATAAGAATCTCCATCTTCAAAATCTAGCCAGATTACCAATGGACTACCTAAAACAGATTCAGTTACTTCTTTAAACTTATTTGCATCTTTAAGTTTTAAAGAAACACTAGGTTTGCCATACTGATCAAATTCTTGGCTAGCTCCACCTTGTACAAGATCAGAGCCATCTAGTAATTTCTTATCTTGAATATCTCTAAATGTTAAATTTGCTTCTGTTGAAAGCATTTCTCTGGCTTCATTTTGATCTGTAATTCCTGCTAGCTGTACTCTTATTCGGTCATTGCCTTCAATTTGGATAACTGGTTCACTAACCCCTAAAACGTTTATCCTTTTATCCAAAGCTTGGGCTGTACTTTTTAATGCCGATTCATCAATTTTCCCTTTCCCCTTTTCCAGTGGCTCTACTTTATATAGCACTTCAAATCCACCTTGCAGGTCTAATCCTAGCTTAATATCGCCTAAAATCTTATTCGTTGTTCCTCCCATTAATCCTGCCGCCAAGACAATGATTAATAAAAAAGCAACAATTCTACTGCGTTTAACCATTATGTATTAATCCTCCTCATGTAATACAAAGCAGAAACTTCCCACTTATGAAACAGGTATATTAGCCATTTTTCACTGTTGTTTAGCCAAAACTAAATGATGTCATCTTTTGAATATGAACCTTTCAATCAGCTGTTATTCTATTTTCTAGAGGACTCACTTCTTTCAAGTAACTTAACAATAACAAGTACTTCAAATTATTTAGAATAAACTCATTATGGAACAGTTTGTCATGACTGTCAATTTGTATAAGAAAAATATACTAGTAAAATTATTCTACCTGTCACATAATTTTAACCCCTTTTTGTTCATACCTTTTCTTCCATCACTAAAACTTTCAAAATAACTAAAAAGAGATTAAGAGGAAGCTTTTTAAAATTGCCCCCTTGACAGAAGCTTCCTTTATTTCAATAATTCTTTTTTCTCTACTTCTGATAATACGGAAAAAAAGTCTGCTGTTTTATAGGCCTCGATAGTGGCGTAGTTCATGTAATCTGCTACCTTCACATTCAATATACTCTGTACTAATTCTGATATTCTAATTTCTTCAGAAGGTTTTTTCCATTTTTTCTGCGTTAAAAATACCCATAGTTCGTCTTCCTTAATGGTGTCATAACCAAGTAAATGAAACTCTTCAATCTTGCTATTTAATACAGGCTTTACTTGTGAACGATACTGGTCATATATATGTGTTGGCGACATTCCTATTCACTCCATTACAGTCATTTTATGTTTATCTATAATCATGAGCAATCTCTGTTACCAAAGCAACAATATTTTGAAAACAAACCTTTATAAAATAGCTTCTTTTCAATCAACATGTTTACTTTTAAAAAACCTTGTCATGCTTTGTCCACATTGTTGCATATAGATAATTGTATAGTATTATTCGCTATTTGAGAAGGCAGGGAATAGAATGTCTAAGTTTTTAAAAGGAACAATGATTTTACTTATAGCTGGATTTATTACCAGAGTATTAGGCTTTATAAATCGGATTGTGATTGCACGGTTTATCGGAGATGATGGGGTTGGGCTATATATGATGGTATATCCAACAATGATTTTAGTTGTTACCATCACTCAACTTGGACTACCTGTTGCCATCTCTAAAAATGTGGCAGAGGCGGAAGCTGAGGGTAATTTACACAAAGTAAAGAGTATATTAATTGTTTCATTAAGTACAACCTTAGGCTTAACTCTCTTATTTACACCAGCTTTATTTCTTTTGGCTCCTTATCTTTCGCAAACACTGTTTACAGATGAACGAACACTTTTGCCGCTTCTTGCGATTACACCAATCATACCAATTATTGCTGTTTCATCTGTATTAAGAGGGTATTTTCAAGGAAGACAAAACATGAAACCTGCAGCAACCTCTCAAGTGATTGAACAAGTCATTCGTATAGCTTTAATTGCAACCTTAACAAAAGCATTTTTACCGCTTGGTGTTGAATATGCTGCTGCTGGCGCTATGTTAGCTTCCGTTCTTGGAGAACTTGCTTCCCTGGTTTATTTACTAGCATCCTTTAAATGGAAAAAAACATTCCGTTTACGGAAGAAGTTCTTTCAATACGTACATAATGGGAAAAATACTTTTCAAGAGCTCATGACTATTGCATTACCTACTACAGGGAGCCGTATGGTTGGTAGCATTGCATGGTTTATTGAACCAATTGTTGTTGCTCACAGCTTATCTATAGCAGGTCTATCTGCCATAAATGCAACAAAACAATATGGGGTATTAACTGGATTTGCGCTTCCACTCTTGATGCTACCATCCTTTTTTACCCAATCTTTATCGACTTCTCTTGTTCCTGCAATTAGTGAAGCAAAAGCAAATAATCAATTAAAGCTAATTGAGCATTTATTACAACAAGCACTTAAATTTACCTTTATGACAGGCGGACTCGCTATTATTGTGCTCTATGTATTGGCAGAGCCCTTAATGACCAGTATGTATGGAAGTACAAGAGGTACCTCTTTCATTCAACTAATGGCCCCTTTTTTTATTCTCAATTATTATCAAGGACCACTCCAAGCAGCTTTACAAGCCTTGAATTTTGCCAGAGCAGCAATGATTAATAGTTTTATTGGCGCCGGTGTAAAAACAGCGTTGATTTTACTTCTCGCAAGTAGGCCAGAATTCGGAATATACGGGGTAGCCATTGCGTTAATAGTCGGATTTGTTTTAGTAACAATGCTTCATTTTGCAACGATATTAAAAACAATTAGTTTTTCAATTATTGTCAAAGATTATCTGAAAATGCTACTTAGTATTTCCTTAACGGCATATTTAGGCACGCTTTTAGTCAAGACTATTTCATTTCCTTCCATCCTTTTGCAATTAATTAGTATTACAAGCATCATCTGTATCTTTTATGTATTATTACTTTTCCTTTTCGGTTTAATGACAAAAAAAGATTTAGCAAAAATCCCATGGATTGGGCGCTTTTTCTCTTAAATACTTATTTTACTAGCAATCAGCGGCTGATGAAAAATTATCCACTGATTGCTTTTGTTATAACATGAACGATATATCTCTTCGGCGTGTTCTCTTTTTAATGATCCATTAAATCAATATAAAATTCCCCATCTTGATAGCTGCAAAATGATATATTTTTAATATTGGTATAGCCTTTTTCTCTTAATTGCTGCCTAAGCCATAAATTTGTCTTACCTATTTTCGTTAAATTACTTTCTTGAATAATCCCGTCCATAATAAGTGGTATCGTAATAGATAATTTATTTTTTTCTTTTTCAAATACAGATAATTTACCTGATGTTTCCAAGATAGCAAACTCTACATCTGCAATATTGCGGATGTTTTTTTCTCTAAGCTGAATTAATAAGTCATCATAATTGTATCGCTGACTTTTCATTGCCGTTTCATCAATTTCTCCATTTTTGATGATAAAGGTTGGTTCTCCCTCAATAAAATCGCGCATTTTTTTGCTTTTTAAGGATAAGAAGGCTAACAGCACTTGAATGGATAAAAGAATAAACATTGGGAATAATGTTGGCAAAATAGGGTCTCGATAATCTTCTATTGCAACAACTGCAATTTCAGCAATCATGATGAATACAACTAAGTCTAATATACTTAATTCTCCTATTTCTCTTTTTCCCATTAATCGAAAAATAAGAACGATAAGCGCATATATTAAAATCGTTCTAAACAAAATGATCAAATATTGTTCCATATTATCTCCTCCGATCAAATATGTTCCCTATTTAATCTGCTCCATACCGAAAAAAATAATACGAGAAAGAATCAATGTTAGCTCTTCACAAAAATCACTTAACGAAGAAAAGGCTGCAATCTCGATGCAGCTAACCACTTAAATGAGGTAAACCTTTAATTTGGCACATCTTAATCAGAAAAATGCGATTTCAGCTATTTTTTAATTCTATTTTTATTCGTACTGAATATGCTTGTACTAGAATACTTTTATAGAAGATTTTAGATGCGATGGAAAGGAGAGGTTTACAATCGAAGAGAGTAAGCATGTTGGCAGTTCTGTTTTATACGGTTTAATTGCCATTTTCATTATGTTAATAACTAGTAGTTTATTCTTTTCCCTATTATTAAGATTTACGTCTATTCAAGAATCATCTCTGCAATATATTATTACTGCTGTATCGTTTATTACTTTGTTTGCAGGTGGTTTTATATCAGGGGGGAAAGGGAAAGAAAAAGGATGGTTTCTAGGCGGTCTCACAGGGCTAATCTATTCTATCATTATTTTTTTATTTTCCTTTTTAGGCTCTGACCAGCTATTTACGATGGAACAAACAATTTATCATGTATGTTATACGCTTATTTGTATGATGGGTGGAATTTTGGGAGTAAACCTTTCAAAAAATAATTAATTAAAAACTTATAGGATAAATAAGAAAAGTGGTGGCACCTGTTTAGGGGCGTGCGGGGTGGAGCGGCCTCTCCAGAGATAAAAGAAGCACGGTGAACGGGCGTGAAGCCCATCAGCCCCTGGGTGCCCGGAGCTAGACATCAAATTGACTTCAGAAAACTTATACTTTCTTCCCTAGTAAAAAAGTGCAATCTTAACTTATAAGACTGCACTTTTTGCTCTTATTCTTCTACTTTGTCTAATGTTGGGCTAGCTACTGTAGCAGAAGATTCCACTACTTCACGAATTGCATTGCGCTCAAATGTTAGACGTGAGCCATCTTTTACTTTTAATACAACTGTACCTTCATCAATTGCATCGATTGTAGCATGCATGCCGCCAATCGTGACAATCTTGTCCCCTTTTTTCAAGCTGCTCTGCATATTACGTACAGATTTTTGACGCTTTTGCTGTGGACGAATTAGCAAGAAATAGAATAATACAAACATTAAAATAAACGGTAATAAACTTGCAAGTTGTGCCATTTATATTTCCCCTCCTTTCAAGTTCTTCTATTAAAAGTTTTTAGCGTTCGGTTTATTAAATCCATAACGTTCGAAAAACTCTTCTTTGAAATCTCCTAAACGGTCATTTCTGATCGCATTTCGGACATTCTCCATTAAGTTTAACAGAAAATATAGATTATGGTAAGATGTAAGCCTTATTCCGAATGTTTCGTCACATCGAATAAGATGACGAATATAAGCACGGCTGTAATTTTTACAAGTATAGCAATCACATTCTGAATCTAAAGGACCAAAATCTCTTGCATATTTTGCGTTTTTAACGACAAGTCGTCCTTCACTTGTCATCACTGTACCATTTCTTGCGATTCTTGTTGGCAATACACAGTCAAACATATCAATCCCGCGGATAGCACCATCAATTAAAGAATCTGGTGAACCTACCCCCATTAAATAACGTGGCTTGTTATCCGGCATTAGAGGTGTGGTAAACTCAAGAACACGATTCATAACGTCCTTTGGCTCACCAACCGATAATCCTCCTACTGCATACCCAGGTAAATCTAAAGAAACTAGGTCCCTTGCACTTTGTTTGCGAAGTTCCTCATATTCTCCACCTTGAATAATGCCGAATAATCCTTGATCCTCTGGACGATTATGTGCCTTTAAGCAACGCTCTGCCCAACGTGAAGTTCGTTCCACTGATTTCTTCATATAATCATATTCCGCTGGATAAGGAGGACATTCATCGAATGCCATCATAATATCCGACCCTAAAGCATTTTGGATTTCCATTGCTTTTTCAGGAGAAAGGAATAATTTATCACCATTTAAATGATTTCTAAAGTGTACTCCTTCTTCTTCAATTTTGCGGAAATCACTTAAACTAAAGACTTGAAACCCGCCAGAATCCGTTAAGATCGCCTTATCCCAATTCATGAATTTATGAAGACCGCCAGCTTCTTTCACAATTTCATGTCCTGGTCGTAGCCATAAATGGTAGGTATTACTTAAAATGATATTGGCCCCCATTGATTTTAAATCTTCTGGAGCCATCGTTTTCACTGTTGCTAACGTTCCAACCGGCATAAAAGCTGGTGTCTCAAAAGAACCATGTGGTGTATGTACAATGCCTAATCTAGCACCTGTTTGCTTACAAGTTTTTATGAATTCATAACGTATTGCTGTCAAATTATTTTCTCCTTCATATAAAGTGAAACTTCCATAGATTCATCATCTACTTACAGTTTTTAACATAATGATGTTTTTTAACCAAAAGAATAGAATCAACTATATATTCTAATGAATATCACCACGAAACTCAAGTAATTCGTGAACCTTTCTTCCTTTATCTATTGTATAAACATGGCATCTCCAAAACTAAAGAAGCGGTATCTTTCTTTTACTGCGGTTTCATAGGCATGGAGTATATTTTCTCTTCCAGCTAGGGCACTAACTAACATAATTAAGGTTGATTTCGGTAAATGAAAATTCGTAATCATTCCATCAATTCCTTTAAACTCATAGCCAGGATAAATAAAAATGCTTGTCCATCCACTGCTCTCTACAAATTTTCCATTATTGGCGGATGCAATTGTTTCAAGTGTTCTAGTAGACGTAGTCCCTACAGAAAGAATCCGCCCACTTTCTGCTCGCACTTTATTTAATAAAGATGCCGTTTCTCCATTAATCTGATAAAATTCAGCGTGCATCTCATGGTTATCTACATCTTCCACATTAACTGGACGGAAGGTACCCAGGCCAACATGAAGGGTAATAAAAGCAATATGTACTCCCTTTTCTTTCAAAGCTTCTAATAATTCATTTGTAAAATGTAGACCAGCTGTCGGAGCTGCCGCAGATCCTCTTTCTTTTGCATAAACGGTTTGATAACGATCTTGATCATCTAGTTTTTCTTTTATATATGGTGGTAATGGCATCTCACCAAGTTGATCTAAAATCTCATAAAAAATGCCCTCATACTGAAAATCAAGAATCCGACCACCGTGCTCCAATTCTTTTACACATATCGCTTTTAACTTACCGTTTCCAAAGGTAATAATCGTACCTTCTTTTACCCTTTTAGCAGGCTTGACAAGTGTTTCCCATTTGTCTTCCTCTTGCTGCTTTAATAAAAGCACCTCGATATGCGCTCCAGTAGCCTCTTTCTCTCCATGCAATCTTGCTGGTAATACTCTTGTATCATTTAATACTAGGCAATCACCAGGATTAATATACTCATATATATCTTTAAATTTGCGATGCGCTAATTCACCAGTTTCTTTATTTACTACCATTAATCTACTACTTGTGCGATCCTCTAAAGGAGTTTGTGCGATTAATTCTTCTGGTAAATGAAAATCAAATAAATCTACTTTCATGTCTGTCACCTATTCTTTCTTTCATGCAATTAAATTTTTTAACGAAATTTCCCTACAAAATAAAAAACCAACGATAAAAAAATACTGATTACAATACAAGTTGTAATCGGAAAATAAATAGTCGAATGTTCTTTTTTTATCAGAATGTCACCAGGAAGCTTTCCAATCGGGACAAATTGCATGACAAGCCCGATAAGAAATAAAATTATGCCGGTGATCATTATATATTTGGAAATTCCATTCATCATTCTCTTCCTTTATTTCATTTGTCTTCCTTAATCTTTAGAAAAATATTATATAGCCAATTATTCTGGTTTAATATTTAAATGGTCATAAACAAGATGGGTAACGCTTCTCCCTCTAGGGGTTCGTTGCAAGAAACCAATCTGGAGCAAATAGGGTTCATAAACATCTTCAATTGTATGAGCTTCTTCTCCAATAGTTGCAGCAATCGTTTCTAATCCGACTGGTCCACCTTTAAATTTATGAATCATTCCTAGTAATAATTTATGGTCAATATGATCTAACCCTAAACGGTCAACCTGTAGAAGTTCAAGTGAATTGTCCGCCAATTCTTTTGTAATCATCCCATCTCCCTTTACTTGAGCAAAATCACGTACTCTTCGTAAAAGGCGATTGGCAATTCGCGGAGTCCCTCTCGAACGTCTAGCTATTTCCCATGAAGCAAGTTCTTCTATCCCAATTTGTAGAACAGTTGCTGTTCTCTCAACAATATCTTTGAGCTGCTCTACTTCATAATATTCTAACCTAGACAAAACTCCAAAACGATCTCTTAACGGTGCAGAAACAGAACCAGCTCTTGTTGTTGCACCAACAAGGGTGAATGGGGGCAAATCAAGCCGAACAGATCGAGCACTAGGTCCTTTCCCAATAACAATATCCAAACAGTAATCTTCCATCGCTGGATATAAAACTTCTTCTATCGCACGTGGTAAACGATGAATTTCATCAATAAACAGCACATCACCTGGCTCTAAAGCAGTTAATATTGCTGCTAAATCACCAGGCCTTTCGATTGCTGGACCTGCAGTTGTTCGAATATTAACTCCCATTTCATTAGCAATAATCGTCGCAAGCGTGGTTTTCCCAAGTCCAGGAGGTCCATATAATAAAACATGGTCAAGTGCTTCTTCTCTATATTTAGCAGCTTCAATAAATACCTTTAAATTGTCTTTTATTTTATCTTGGCCAATATACTCATGCAATTGAATAGGACGCAGACTTTTTTCAAACGATAAATCCTGCGTATCTGCTTCACTTGAAATGATTCGATCATCCATAACAATTCACTCCCTTCCATAAGATAGATCCGCACATTAATCTAGGTGTATTCAGGCTACTCCTGATTTCTATATATTAATTTCCCCTATGTAAAAACAAGAATCTAAAAAAACAGCATACATCTTATCTTTTTAACAGAAGCTTTAATGCCAGCTTGATATAACCATCTGTTGTTAACTGTTCCTTTTTTAAATGAGGAGTAATTTTCTTCACCTCTTTTTCTGAATATCCAAGAGCAGTTAAAGCAAGAATTGCCTCATCCAATGCTGAATCAATTTCTGCTTTGGCTACATGCTTTTCTACTGTAAATAAATCTGGGGAGAAATCTGGCAAAAAATCGGCTAACTTTCCTTTTAAGTCCAGGATCATTTGTCTTGCCGTTTTCTTCCCAACACCTGGGAATTTCACAAGAAACGCTTCATCTTCCGCTTCAATAGCAGATATAACCTGACTTGGTTCGCCAGATGCAAGAATAGCCAAAGCTCCTTTAGGACCAATTCCAGAGACGTTAAGAAGCTTTGTAAATAAAGCTTTTTCATCTTGAGAACGAAAACCGTATAAACTAATATTATCTTCTCTTACATAATGGTAGGTATAAACAGTAATCTTATTACCCGAAAAGGGTGAAAATGAAAATGGATTAGGTGTTTTAATCTGATATCCAATTTCATTATTTTCGATTACGATATATTCCGGTCCAACAAATTCTACATTTCCTTTTATATATTCATACAAATTAAATTCTCTCCCTTATAAAGAACACTTCCATTAGTGGGGGTCTTACTGAGCGTTAAGTGTGGGATAAATCCTAAAGTTTATTTTATCATACTATTTTGTAGAACTGCTATTATAGATGATTTTCATAATATTCTTTAAAAAAACAAAAAAACAGTGATCAGAATGGACACTGTTTTCTGTGCTTCTTCTGTTCACTGAGGGTAATTTCCTAATTTGGCGTTTCCATTATTGTTAAGTTTTTAAAGGTTTCAAGTGCTTTTACATATCGATCTCTAGATTTAATGGGAATCCCTTTTTGTAAATCTTCATGCTGCTTTGATTCCAATTTTTTGAGATCAATTTGAAAAAAAGACTGAATAATGTTTTCCTCAGCAGGTTTTCCATTATAAATGGTTAATATTCCCTCTTCATTAATGCCGAAATATCCATTAGCCTTTAACAGTGGAGATATATCGTCGACTTCTTGTTTAAATACAAGCTCTTTACTTGTCATATCTACCAACTGCCATTTATCGTACTTTGACCAGAAATCTTCCATCGACCATACTGTTTCTTCTACCGTTTCTTCACTCACTTCTCCATCTAAATAAATCCTTTTCAATACGACTTCCAATTTCTTAGGATTTTCATTCAAAGAAAGTGTGCTTCCACTCTTACCATAAACTTGTCCAGTTGATGAAATGACTGTTATTATACTGACAAGAAGAACAGCTGAAAATAAAAGGAATCTGGTTTTCATTATAACCACCTCTTCACATTACTCAAAACAGCTTCGTTATTTCCAAGGAAATAGGTTACTGTCAATCTAAAGTCTGGTTTTAAAACAACCTAACTCTCTATTATTCTCACCATAAATAATTATTTCATTCCTAATTCATAGCAATCTTATTTTAATGTTCTATTTATCTGATCATCATTTTGTTTTATATTTTCGATCGTTAAACGAATACCGTTCGAAAATGGAACTTGAGCATTCCATTTCAAATCAATTTGTGCCTTCCTTGTTGAAATTCTACTTTTCTCTCCTTCTTCTAAAGAATGAAAGACTTCTTCATTTACAGAAGATTGAATAATAGATACAACTTCCTTCATAGAATACTTTTCCTCAGGACAAATATTAAATACTTGATTCTCTCCATTTTTTAGACTTGAGATAATTGCTTGAACCGCGTCGCTGATGTAAAGAAAATGCTTCTTCTGTTCCCCATTATCAAATACGATAGGTGGACGATTTTCGATCACTTTTTTAATCGTTGATTCAATAACACTCTCTCTAAGCTTATGTACGGAAGATACTCCATAAACAATGGGAAATCTTAAAATTGTATAAGAAAGACCATAAAGGATGTGGTAATTTTGTATATATTTCTCCTCTAACTTCTTAGAAAGTCCTTCAAAAAGTACAGGTTGTAAAAGCATTTCTTCCGTTATAGCTCCGTCTACATCCCCATAAACAGCAATCGTGGAGGGAAAGATGATTTTATGTACATTGGCTTGTACACATGCTTCGAGCACTTCAATCGTACAAGCAATATTCTCTTCTGACTGATCAAATGAATCCTTCATACTGTTGGATGTTATGGGTTTGTTAGATAGATGGATAACACAATCTATCTGATTCTCCATCAGTATGTCAGCTAATTCCATCACGTTTAAAAAAGTGTATATATCATCTTGTACTAGAGTTGAAATTACACTATTTCCCTGTTGCTTTCTAGCTACTATATAATAAACATTATTTTTTGAAAGTTGTTCCTTTAGAGCAGATGCCATTTCACTCTTTTGTCCACCTGTGATTAACACTCTCACTTTGAATCCCTCCGCATTTTTCGCTTCTATGAAAAAAACCATCAACTAGTTCTTTATAACGAATGCATATTCCATTATAAAGCATAACTCTTTTCAATAGTAATTTCAACAAATACATTCATTATATAGAACATTTTTCTAAAAGTAACTTTTATCTACCAAATGAAACCTCTTTTAAATCCCTCATTTATAGTAAATCAATCCACCTTATTTGTTTCTAATAAAGAACAGACAATAATAAAAAAAACTAACTTCGAAATGGTTCGACCTATTCGAAGTTAGTTTTTTATTATCTGTTTTCGCTTGTCGGATTTAAACGATCAAAGATATTTCCAATATTATTGGTAATGGTTTGCTGCGGTTGACCATTTCTTATCGAACGATTTATATCCTCAATGCTAGTAAATATTCCTCTATCTGTTACTACAGAAATATCTCTTCCATTAAGAGAATCATTTAATTTATCTTTTACTTTTGCTTTTGTCTGATCTACATTCTTCGTATTGGCTACTTCAAGTGCAACTAAAACGTTATCTCCATAAACAACGGCACGTGCATTTTTAACATTATCAATTTTAGCTGCAGCATTTGATACTTTTTCGGCTAACTCTGTATCATACGAAACGCGATCATCTCGATCATCGATATTCCCATTTTCTCGAGTAGCATTTCTATTGTTTACATTTCGAACATTTACACCATTTTTATTGTTCACGTTTTGGACACCAACACCATTTTTATTATCTTCATCTCCGTAGGTATGGTCCATAATTTCCGTCATTGGTCCGTCATTGTCTGTTGTAAAACTGTTATTATTGTTTACATCATGTTGTTCATTGGAGTAATATCCAATTGGTCTAGCATTATCTAGGCGATTTTGATCTGCAGTTTGGTCATCGTTCACACCACAGCCGGCTAATCCAAAGGTTAACGTTAAAAGAACTGGAGCAACTAATTTATTTTTATGCACAGTAGTATTCTCCCCTTTATTTAAATCTAGAGCAAGACGTTGCTCCTTTTTATCTTCTGCTCTTTGGAGAGAATCATACTGTAAAGTCTAGCCATTATATAATTACCGGATTATATATTTACAATTTGTCTTAGCTTTTGGTAAAATTTCTTTCTTTTTGGATACTGATCTGTTGTTAAGTAAAGCACTTGTTCTAATAAAAATTCATTTGAAAGATCTTGATTTCTGATTATTCTATTCCATTCTCTAAGAATGTCTGTTGGATACATCAAAGCAATTAAAAACCATTCCTCTTTAAAGAATTGGGTGTATCCACTCATCTTTTGTAATTGTTGGATGGACCAACCTATATTGGGTAAAATCCGATTAGCAAACTGCAAATAATCTCCTACTCTTGGACCAATACTAATTAAATCGAAATCAATTAGGTATAGTTTATTATTAGCGTCACGCATAAAATTATGGTGTGCTACGTCCCCATGTAATATAACATTTGATTTTGTATGAAGATATTCATTGTGGTTTTTTAAATAACAAAAAGAGAATTCAGCCCATTCCATAATTTCCTCAACGATTTCTATTTTTAAATAATGTTCAATAATTGACTTATGACTTCTAAATTCTTCTAGCCTTTGTTCCAATTTTTTCATTAAATGAAAGGAAGGCAAAATATACTTATAAATTTCTACAAGTCGTTCTGTAACCGTATAATATTGCTCTAATAATTGAATGGCTTCCCTTCTATTCCGTTTACTACTGTATGTAAAGGAATCTTTATGAGGGGAAATGTATTCAATCATGCCAAAAACCTTCTTATCTATAATGAGTGGTTCCTCATTGAACACATAAAATTGGTACGTATGTGTGAAGCCCTCCTGTTTTAGTGCTCTTGTATAGGCCTCTTGAATTTTTAATTTTTGATAACTATTATATCCTTTCAAAATCATCCAAAATTGATTGGTCTTAACTAAATATACCTCATTCCTAATTCTGCTTATTTCTAAAATCTTTGCAGGAATTTTTTTTTCTAATAAAGAAAGGAGACGATAATAAAAAGTATCGTCCCCTCTATGATAAAAATCATAAATCACTGCTTTCGTCCTCTTGGTATCTTGGCATTCCAAATGGAGTCCCTTGATTAACGCCATATGGATTCATAAATGGTGGCTGCCCCATAGTAGGATTATATGGTGGTGTAAATACTGGCGCATTGCCTCCCGGTCCATACACTGGTGGATTCATTTCTGGAGTAACTGGCTGCCCAATACTGGCTTCATAAGATGGAGCATCTGCAACTGGACTAGTATATTCTCCCGGGTAAGGCATTGGCGTATTACCACCCATTCCTTGAGGGTAAGGAGATTGCATCATTGGTCCCATTTGTTGGCCAATTCCTTGTGGCATTGGTACCATTCCCATTCCTGGATTATATCCTCCTGCCATCGCTCCCATTTCTGGGCTAAATCCTTGTGGCATTGGCGCCATTCCCATTCCTGGGTTATATCCTCCTGCCATCGCTCCCATTTCTGGGCCGAATCCTTGTGGCATTGGTCCCATTTCCATCCCTGGGTTATACCCTCCTGCCATCGCTCCCATTTCTGGACCAAATCCTTGTGGCATTGGTGCCATTCCCATTCCTGGGTTATATCCTCCCGCCATCGCTCCCATTTCTGGGCCGAATCCTTGTGGCATTGGCCCCATTCCCATTCCTGGGTTATACCCTCCTGCCATCGCTCCCATTTCTGGGCCGAATCCTTGTGGCATTGGCCCCATTTCCATTCCTGGGTTATACCCTCCTGCCATCGCTCCCATTTCTGGACCAAATCCTTGTGGCATTGGTGCCATTCCCACTCCTGGGTTATACCCTCCTGCCATCGCTCCCATTTCTGGGCCGAATCCTTGTGGCATTGATGCCATTCCCATTCCTGGGTTATACCCTCCTGCCATCGCTCCCATTTCTGGGCCGAATCCTTGTGGCATTGGTGCCATTCCAGGAGCATATCCTTGCCCCATTCCCTCTACTTGAAAACCTTCGCTTGTTGGATAAGCCGGTTGCTGCGGGAATGATGGAGCACCACATCCACAATCCTCTTTATAAGGAAGATCATAGGAAGGTAGTACTGGCGCTGCATGCGTAGGGACATAAGGCTGATATGCTAATCCAGTTACTTCTGAAGATTCATCTTTTTTATGGTGCTGGTGTTCCACCGGCATTTGCCCGTACTGCACTAATGGCTGTTGATAATATTCATGGGGTACATGACTGCCATGTACCGGCACTTGCCCGTGTGTGTAAGCAGAATAAGAGGATGAAGACTCTTCCCACTTATGCTTTTCTGTATATTCTACTCCTGGAAATGGTGTAGCTTGTGAAGCTAGTTGTTCAACTGGTATTCCAGCTGGAGGGCATACTCCTGGAGGAAAACCGCTTCCTGGCATCATTGGAGATACTTCATAGCAATATGGTTGATAAGGAACGATTGGCGGACACGCCTCTTGTTGAACTACTGGCTCCTGTTTAGGTAAAACTGGTGCAGGCTTTGGTGGCAAAACTATTTTTTCTTCCATGTCGATATCAACATCTACGTCAACATTCGTCATATTCATGGAATAATAATTCGTAACGTCAATTTCTGGAATGATTGGAGTAGGCATTTTAGGAGTGTATGGTTTTTCCTTTGGCATTTCTTTTTTCGGCATTTCTTTAATAGGCATTTCTTTTTTTGGTGCTTCCTTTACAATTGGCTCCATTGCTATCGGCATTTCTTTTTTCGTTCCCATAATAGGAGCTTCTTTCTTTATATTTCCTCCTGAAGTTGGGACTTTAATTTTCATGCCGGGCATAATCATATCTGTATTACTCAATTGGGAATTTAATGCTTTTAACTCTTCGAAATTCACCCCATATTTTTTAGCAATTTTCCAAAGAGTATCCCCTTTCTGAACAATATGGATCTTCACTATAGATTCCCTCCTATGCATATGTCCATATAGTCTATGTTAACAATGCAAAATGGTTATCATTCTACTCAAAAATCTATGCGTTTTTTTTTCAATTTATGTGTTTTAGCCACATAAAGATAGGAGATACTTTGTCCTTCTTTTCATCTTTTGGTTTGCTAACGATAGCCTTTCAAAAAACAAATTTGTTTTATTCATTTATAGATACTTTTGGTAAAATAGAGAGGAGAGAATATATAAATACTAAATCCACCAATATATAAAGGTAATTAATCCTAACACTGCCATTATTAAAAAGGCTCTTTACGCAAACATCTATTGTTATAACCTGCAGCCTGAATATACTTCATTTCATTTTCCATGGGGTAAGCTTTGTTCACCTTTCTTGCTAATTCATGGCGTCTTGTGTATTCAGTTCTGCTTATTATTTCTAAATTATTTATTTTCCTCTTGCAAAAGCCATCATTTAGAAACTTGTTTTTCAATAACTGTAGCAGATGGGGAAACTTAAAACCTTCAACTCGGTGAATTAATCATTAAAGGAGAGATTAGATGACAGAATTAAAGAAAATGCTTGGAGAAGAAAGAAGAGCTTACATTCTTTCCTTATTAAAGGAAAATAATCGCCCATTTACCGGTAGCGAACTTTCCAAAATGACGAATGTCAGCCGACAAATCATCGTCGGAGACATCACTCTTCTAAAAGCAAAAAACGAACCAATATTGGCGACTAGTCAAGGCTATTTATATTTACAGGAATCAAAACCCTCGCTTTATGAAAGAATTATTGCTTGTAATCATCCTCCAGATAAAACAGAGGAGGAGTTAAATATCCTTGTTGATAATGGCGTAACTGTTAAAGATGTTAAAATTGAACATCCAGTCTATGGGGATTTAACGGCTTCGATTCTCGTTTCTAATCGAAAAGAGGTTAAGCAATTTATGAAGAAGATCAAGCATACCAACGCAGCCTATCTATCAGAATTAACTTCTGGTATCCATTTACATACTATTACCGCTCCGTCTATTGACACTTTAATCGGGGCAGAGGAGGCTTTACGAAAGGCGCATTTTTTAATCAAAGAAGAAGAGGCTTAAAGAAGCTACAAAAAATCACTAAGGTGTTCAATCGTCCTTAGTGATTTTCATTTAGCCCTTCTCCTATTCAAATTTAAATCACAGCGTTCGATAGGATTCATTCTACTTCTCCATAATATAAAAAGGATAACTTCCGAGTATCTTTACTTCACAGCCGATTGCTTCAAGTTCTGCAATAGCTCCAGGTATTAGCACATCGTCCATTTTTCTATCTAAATCAATAAGAAAAAAATAATTTCCTAAGCCGGTTTTTGTTGGTCTCGATTCAATTTTCACCAAGTTTAATTTTCTCCAAGCAAATGCAGATAATACTTGATGTAAAGCACCAGAACGATCAGATGGCAAGGTGACCATTAGACTTGTTTTATGACCTGCCAAATTACTTGACGGTGCTGTATAACTTAAAGGATCCTTTGAAAGAATTAGAAATCTTGTATGATTGTTATTTGAATCATGGATATGATGCTGCACAATTTCCAGCCCATATTCTTCGGCAGTTAGCGAATTTCCTATTGCCGCACCATTTATATTCGAGTTTTCCTTAACAAATTGAGCTGCAGCGGCTGTTGAAGTCATATACTCACAAGCAATCCCGTTAAATTCTGTATGTAAAAATTTATGACATTGAGCGATAGCATGGGAATGACTATAGATAACCTCAATGTCTCTCCATTTATCTTTTCGGAGCGGATGAACCATTAAATGTTGTTTAATCGGAACCGTCACTTCACCACAAATAGGCAAAGATACTTCATGAATTAAATAATCGAGAGTGATATTAACAGAACCTTCTAATGTATTCTCAACCGGTACTAAAGCAACATCAACTTTGTCTTCCATAACAGCATCAAAGCAATTGGGAATCGTAAGAAATGGGATTGATTCAACCCCAGGAAATTGCTGATTTACCGCCATATTTGTAAATGTTGCTTTTGGGCCTAAGTAACCTACTTTCACCTATTTCTCCTCCAAAAAATAATTATTTATTCTGAATTTATCACATACAAAAGAAGAATGACTTAAATAAGCCTTCTTCCTACAAGAACGATGAGATATTCTTGCACTTTAAAGAGTCTTTATCCACCTGAGCTTAATACATCAACTTTTTCCACAAATTCAAGCATACGCAAACGCTCTAGCAACATATCAATGGAAATTTCCATTTCTGCTGTATTTAGAGATAATGTCACATTTGCTCTTCCTTGAAGCGGAATCGTTTGATGAATCGTAAGTACATTGCATCCTCCAGAAGCGACAACACTTAGTAGCTTGGATAATGTTCCCGATCGATCTTCAATATAAAAAAATAATGTAATTAATCTTTCTTTCACGATTGTATGAAAAGGAAAGATTGTATCTCGATATTTATAAAATGCACTGCGACTTAAATCTACTTGCTTTACAGCATCATGCACTGATTCTGCCTTTCCTCTTTCCAATAGTTCTTTCGCATCCAAGGTTTTTCGCATGGCTTCTGAAAGTACATCTTCTCTTACTAAATAAAATTTCTGATCCAATTTACTGTGTTTCATCTGCTCACCCCTTAAGGCATAACGGAAACTTCATTATGTATGGTTTAATATAAATTTCATTTTTATCGATTATTATAAAACAGAATCAAATAGATTCATTCATTATTAGTCTGTTCTGTAGAAAAACTCCCCTTCCGTCTTTTTATTCGACAAAAGGGAAGATCCTCTATTACCAACTTTATTTCGATTTATTAATCGATAAATTCAAATTCATACTCCATTAATTTTACTGTATCGCCATCTTTCGCTCCACGTTGGCGCAATGCTTCATCAATACCCATTCCGCGCATTTGACGAGAGAATCTACGAACAGACTCATCACGGGAGAAATCTGTCATCTTAAAGAGCTTTTCAATTCCTTCACCAGATAGGATAAAGCTTCCATCTGGATCTCTTGTAATATAGAATTGTCTCTCATCGACTTCATGCTTATACACAACGCGATGAATCCCTGCTTCTTCTTCCACTTCTTCTAATGGGAATTCTGATGTATTCTCTAATTTATCAGCAATAGCATAAAGGAGTTCACGTAAACCTGATCTCGTTATAGCTGAAATAGGGAATATCGGATAGTCGTCTTGCAATTTCTCTCTAAACGCTTGTAAGTTTTCTTCTGCATCTGGCATGTCCATTTTATTTGCAACAATAATTTGCGGTCTTTCTAATAACCGCATATTGTATTCTTGAAGCTCGTTATTAATCGTAACATAGTCCTCATAAGGATCTCTACCTTCTGTAGCAGCCATATCAATGACATGGACAATAACTCTTGTACGTTCAATATGACGAAGGAATTGATGTCCTAATCCAACTCCAGAGTGTGCTCCTTCAATCAGTCCTGGCAAATCTGCCATTACAAAGCTTCTATTATCTTCCGTTTCCACCATTCCTAAATTGGGTGCAATCGTCGTAAAATGATAATCCGCAATTTTTGGTTTTGCTGCAGATACAACGGAAAGTAATGTAGATTTTCCTACACTAGGAAAACCAACTAAACCAACATCCGCTAACACTTTTAACTCCAGTATAATATCTCTTTCTTGTCCTGGCTCTCCATTTTCTGATAATTCAGGAGCTGGGTTAGATGGGCTAGCAAAACGAGAATTCCCTCTTCCTCCACGGCCACCTCGTGCAATAATTGCTTGTTGGCCATGTTCTGTTAAATCAGCGATTACTTCTTTCGTATTCGCATCTGAAACGATTGTACCAGGCGGAACCTTCACAATCATATCCTTTGAGTTACGGCCATGCTGATTTTTAGACATTCCATGCTCGCCACGTGGTGCCTTAAAATGACGTTGATAGCGGAAATCCATTAAAGTCCGTAAACCTTCTTCCACTTCAAATATTACATTTGCTCCTTTACCACCATCTCCACCTGCTGGGCCACCCATAGGGACAAATTTCTCTCGACGAAAGGCTACCATTCCATTTCCGCCGTCTCCGCCCTTCACATAAATCTTAACCTGATCCACAAACATAAATTTATTTCCTCCTATTAAGAAAAACATAAGCATCTTGCTTGTCTAATATTGAACATGAGGATATCTTACACTTATAAATGTACATTGATTTCATTTTACAAGATATCCTAATTTCGAACTTACAGGCATTTACAGCTAATATTTTTCTAAAAATCACAATTTTTCTATAAAGCAAAATGACCGAACCTAATTGATTTTAGCCAACAAGTCCTTCTTATTATTTACCTGTTTTATCTCTATTCATCCAGACTTCAAATACCAGCTCTTTATCACTAAATTCTATATTTTCCAACGTCAATTGCTTGGAAAACTGTTGTTGTAGAAATGGAATCATTGACTCTGCATTTAATAGTTGTCCATTAAAATCAACATACAATCGAAGTCCTTCCACCATGGAATGAATGGAAATGAATAAGTGATTGTCTGCAAAAGGTTTACTATGTTGATTCAATGTCTGAAAAAACAAGGCTATCCATTGGGTGAGAGGTTCGTCTTCTGTTAATTGACATTTTTCTTCTGCCAATACTTCATATTCTAATCGAAAATAATAATTTTCCCAGTTTGCCATTAATAATTTTGTAGCAAATTGCGGAATATTTAGATTAGATAGCTTAGCTTCTTGTTTTGTCTCTGTAATAATCTCATTTATTATTTCTTTTACTCGATCCGGTTTATTTAAATCCAAATTCCCTTTAATTAATTGAATTTTATTTAGCCAATCATGGCGAACATGTCTTAAAAAATCTATCGTATTCCAGTCTTTATCCATTCTTGTACTCCTAAAAAGGTTATTAAGTCTTTGAAGACTGCTTTAAGTAAGTATAACAAAAAATGAATCATCTATGAACAAAAACGATAACTCCCTAGCTTTTGCAATTAACATCCGCATGAATTTAAGGTTTTCAATCTATAGGAATAAGAAAAACTAAACAACTTCCATAAAAGCACTAAACATTTATTATACAGGGAACTATTTAGGATTGATTTGATAAAGATATGTTGAAAACGAAGTGTATTAAGGCTGTGGTAACAACAAACTATACATAAGAGCCAAACTTTATCCTTTGTTAGCATACGAAAAAGCAAGTGATTCCTCTCTATTTTTCAACACTTAGACAAAAATCCCCTCATACTTTTTGTCTAAGTGTTGAAATCATCCACAACTTATCTTGTATCAACATCCATTCTTGATCAAGAATTCTATCCCTTAACAAACAGATAGGCTGACCCTATACGAGCCAGCCTAACTAATCATTAACTTATGCTTCTTGTGCTACTGGGTATACACTAACTTGTTTGCGATCACGACCAAGACGCTCAAACTTAACGATTCCGTCAACTTTTGCGAATAGTGTATCATCGCCACCACGACCAACGTTTACTCCTGGATAGATTTTTGTACCGCGTTGACGGTAAAGAATGCTTCCACCAGTTACTAATTGACCATCTGCACGTTTAGCTCCTAAACGTTTAGAAATGGAGTCACGTCCGTTTTTAGTAGAACCTACCCCTTTTTTAGATGCAAAAAACTGAAGATCTAATCTTAACATTTCGTTCCACCTCCTATTTAATTATAAGTGATAGTTACGTATTTTCCATAGTCTCTTTCAATTGTTTGTAATGAAACAACCATTCCTTCTAAAAGAAGTTGTATTTTTTCTCTTGTTTCTTCCGAAATATTTTCTGGAATTGTACAAGAAATAAAACCTCCATCTTTTCCTTGCTTAATAATAGGCGTAATGCCAGTAAGTGAAATAACGGCATTAATGCTTCCAAATGAAACAGCCGATACTCCTGCACATACTATATCATTCCCACTATTTGCAAAAAGGGCATGACCGCTAATTGTAAACGAATGAATGAGACCATCGTTTGATTTGTCAATCGTTACTTCAATCATACAAATTCAACCTTAAGCGTTAATCTTTTCGATAACAACTTTAGTGTAAGGTTGACGATGACCTTGCTTTTTATGATAATTTTTCTTCGCTTTGTATTTGAAAACGATGATTTTCTTTTGACGGCCTTGTTTTTCAACTTTAGCTGTAACAGTAGCTCCTTCAACAACTGGGCTTCCTACTTTTACATTTTCTCCGCCAACGAAAAGAACTTTATCAAAAGTAACCGTGTCACCAGCTTCACCATTTAATTTCTCGATGTAGATAGCTTGACCTTCTTCAACTTTGATTTGTTTTCCGCCTGTTTCAATAATTGCGTACATTAAACTGCACCTCCTTAATAGACTAAGACTCGCCAATGACAGGCGTTTCGCAAAAAGCAAAAGCTTAATTACCTGCTATGCGCGGTTGTAGAGCACGGGTGCTACAAACAACATTAAAATACTAACATGTTTAAAAGATACTGTCAATCATATTCTAATTAATACCTGTTGAGTATTCATTTAACCATTCGGATAAAATAGTCTGGCTTTGGAAATGAAGCTACTTCTACCTTAATCGAAAAACCTAATACTTCTTCTAGCCGTTTTTTATGAATATTTCCTTCACCAATAAATATCTTAGTCACTTCTTCCGTTGCTTGTATCTTCACAAGCGCAATATCCTTATTTCGATATTCCCAGAGCTCTCTTTCTAGTTGAAAAGCAATACTTTCTGCACTCTTTACAACCCCTGTACCTTCACAAATCATACACTTACTATGAATCGTTTCAGATAAAGATTTCATCGTTTTTTTCCGCGTTAATTGTAATATCCCAAGCTCTGTAAATCCTACTACTTTTGATTGTCTATTATCCCTTTTTAATTCCATAAGCATAATATCAATAATCTGCTTCTCTTCCGCTACTTTCATATCAATAAAATCAATTAAAATAATCCCAGAAATATCTCTTAGTACAATTTGTCTTGCTACTTCTTTTGCCGCAAGTATATTTGTTTGAAAAACTGTTTGCTCTAGCTGTTGCTTTCCTTCATATTTCCCTGTATTTACATCTATAATCGTAGCTGCTTCTGCCTGATCAATAATCAAATACGCACCATTGCTTAGCCAAACAATTCTTTTTAAAGCTTTCTCTATTTCCGTTTCCAGCTGATAATGAGAGAAAAGGGCTTCATTTCCTTGATGGAAGGAAAACATTAAATGTGGAAACAGCTCTTGCCATTGCTTCCGCTCTTCTAACCTATCGACAATCACTTCTCCCTCTTTCATTTGTTTAAAAAGATAGAACAACTGTTTGTTAAATTCATTATTCTCCTGTAAAAGCATAACCTTCTTTTGCATAGCCATCTTTTTCAAGTCGCTGTATTGCTGACGTAATATTTTCAGTTCATCTATTAAGTCCGCTTCGGAACAATTCGCTGCTGAAGTGCGAAAAATCAGCCCTTCCTTCTCTGACTTTATGTGATCTCCAAAGCTTCTCAAATTTTTTTGAGCAGCAATCGAAATTATTTTTTTAGATACTGCAACATATCTGCCATAAGGCATATACACTAGGTTATCACCAGATATCTCGATAATGCCCGTTATTTTTGCTCCTTTGGGTCCCGCAGCATCTTTTATGACTTGAACTAGCACCCGTTCCCCTTGTTTTATGTAAGAGGATACACTCTTCTTTTTTTTCTCTTCTAAAGTTCCCTCATCCCGAACAAAGGAAACCATTTTTTCTCTCGGTAAATACGCACCTTTTCCTTCTCCAATTTCAACAAATGCTGCATTCATCCCTGCAATAACCTTTGTCACTTGTCCTAAATAAATATTTCCAACGGTCGTTTTATATTGTGGCTGCTGGACATAGATTTTCTCTACCTTTCCATTTATTAGATAAGCAAATCTATTTTCTCTTGTTTTCATATTAACGATTACTTGGTTCAACATCATACATCCTCTTTTTATGGTTATCTTATTATTTTAGCTTAGATGAAATATTTTAGTAAACTTTAGGATATATTTATAATGCTAACTTCCTTTCAGCTCAAATCTAAGTTTATCTAAACACAGTTATCAAAACAGAAATATCTACAAACAGCCTTTTTTATGTATACCTATAAAACAGCCATTACATCCTTTATCTTCGCAGTCACATTCTTTTCTTTAAAATAGACGTATAATAGCTCATTTTCATCTAGCATCGTATTGTCTCCGCTCTTTGCCTTCACAATAATCGGATGCTTGCAGCCTCGGTGAAATCGTTCTAAAACGGCCAATAGATGATCCTCTTCCTGTACTTCTAACGGAAGTAATTTTCGAAATTCATTTGTTTTTCCATAATACCGTTCGAGTAAAAATCGCATAAATAAAAATCTTCTTTGTTTCCATTCATAAAAAATAGAAAAAAGTAAGAAACTTATGATAATCCATGCATTTAAATTTGTTGGCATCTTGATTATGACAGTTAATAGAAATATAGAAACCCCGAAAATAGAAAAATATAGCGTGAATTTATGAGACTTGGGAAAGGACTTTTTTAAGGAAAATAAAAGAAACAATAGCTTACCACCGTCCAGCGGCCAGATTGGAAGTAAATTAAAGAAAAATATCATGATATTATATTGGATGAATGATTGATATAAGGAATCAGTAAAAATCTCTCCTTGCCATAAAAGAAAGCCCAGCCCTACTAGCCAAATATGCTGTATGGGTCCAGAAATAATGACAATTGCCTCCTCTAGCAACGGACGATTTCCATGTTCATCCATTTCCGCCACTCCCCCGAATGGCAATAAAGATATTTTCTTTATTCTCCACGAAAAAAAAGCAGCAGCAAATGCATGACCTAATTCATGAATAAGGATGATCATAAACAATAAACATAATTCATAAAAATGGGCAGTCATTACCCCGATAGCAATGACAACCCATAATAGTGGATGAATATGTAGGCACTTAAAAACACCAAGGAACCTATTCAATTTCTATCACCTGTAAAGGATCGATAAAATCATCATTTTTCTTTATTGCAAAAAAGAATAAACCGAGTTCTTCATCTCCTTCATACCTTGAGGCACTTCCTACTTTTGTTCCTTTTTTAATATTTTCGTATAACTTTACATCCACTTCTTCTAAGTTTCCATACCATGATTCGCTTTGGTCACTATGCTTAATGACAACTGTTTTCCCAAAGCCTTCTTTCTCTCCTATAAAGGTTATTTGTCCCTCATTAAAAGATTGCACAGTTGTATCAGTTCCTGTTTCTATTGCAATTCTTTGCCCGTTTTTTTGAAATTCCTCTAATACTTTACCGGATGCAGATAAGGCATATTGCTGTAATTGCTCTGTATCTTGCACTTGTTCTTTCTGCTCTGGTAGAAACGCTAATGGTTTTCCAAATTTATCTTCATACCAATCTGTAACAACCATAAAATTAAATTCCTGCGACATCACCTGTCTAAGCGAATTCTCTACTTTCGCAAGTTTTGCGGATGGGTGGTCTACAATGATTGCAACAGCAAGAAAAAGAATGGCTGCCCCTAAGATTTTTAACATAAATAAATCTTTCCGAAATAAGGGGTGAACCTTTGTTGGATAATTTTCCTCTTTGTTTGTAAAACGATAGTCATGACTCTCCTCTTCATCTGACCATAGCACTCTACTATCAATATTTTTTTCTATCCTCGCCCGTTCTTTTCTTCTTTTTTCTATTTTTTTTCTAACATCATCGTTTCTTGACCCCATTTACTCCTCTCCCCTAACCTACTTGTCCTTTTAATCCTATATTTATGTAAGGATTAAACAAAGTATGCCTTTAATTCAGGGTGAATGCATAAACGAAAAGACTTGGAGTCATTCATCTTTAGTAAACAGGAATAATTCAAAAAGCCCTGTAAAGCAATAGAATGATTCTTTCGAACCAATCTATTGCTTTACAAGGCACATTCAAAAACAGAGCATAGAGTCTAAAATCTATATGATTTAAATCTTACTTCATTAATTAAAATCGAGGAGCTCTCTTCTTATACGTCCTATTTTATGTACGTATAGCAAAAAAATCGCTGCACCTACTATTCTATCTAGCGCCAAAGAATGTCTTAATCTTAGCAAAGACACCTTTTGATTCTTCTTCCAAGTGTTGCAACGGAACCGTTTCACCTAAAATTCTTCTAGCGATATTCCGATAAGCAATTGCAGACTTACTATTTGGGTTTAAAGCAATCGGCTCTCCATTGTTAGAAGCTCTAATGACATCATCATCATCTGCAACGATCCCTAATAAATCAATAGAAAGATGACTTGTTACTTCATCAATATCCAGCATGTCCCCATTTTTCACCATATGATTTCTAATTCTATTTATAACAAGCATTGGTGGTTCCATTTGATCTTCTTTTTCTAGTAAACCAATTACTCTATCTGCATCTCTTACAGAAGATACTTCAGGAGTAGTAACTACGATGGCTTTATCCGCACCAGCCACAGCATTTTGATAACCTTGTTCAATTCCTGCCGGACAATCAATAATGACATAATCATAATCTTGCTTTAAGCGGAGAACTAACTCTCTCATTTGGTTTGGTCGAACAGCTGTTTTATCACTCGTTTGTGCGGCAGGTAGTAAATATAACAGATCATCAAATCTTTTATCTTTAACAAGCGCTTGATGAATTTTACATCGTTCCTCTACCACGTCTACTAAATCATAAATAATACGATTTTCTAGCCCCATTACGACATCAAGATTTCGTAAGCCAATATCTGTATCTACTAAACAGACTTTTTTTCCTTGTAACGCAAGTGCTGTTCCAATGTTTGCAGAAGTGGTCGTTTTTCCAACTCCACCTTTACCTGATGTTATAACAATTGCCTCTCCCATCTTAATATCCTCCTTCCAATTTAACCAAATTCGGTCTTAAATGTGGTAATACTTGTAATCTATCTATCTTAATTACACTGTCATTCACATATGCACATTCCATTTCTCTCGTATTTTCAGAGGACAAATTCTTTACCTCTTTCTCGATAAAATGGCTAATCCGAATTTGTGTCGGTTTCATAATAGATGCCGCAATAACCGCATCATCATTTCCATTATATCCAGCATGAGCTATGCCTTTCAACTGACCCATAATATAGATATTGCCCCCGGCTATAACTTTCCCACCTGGATTTACATCTCCGATTAGCAATAAATCACCAGGAACTTCTAGAATTTGTCCTGAGCGCACAATACTGGTAATCGATTTCACTTCATTTTGTCTTAGCCAATTTTCCGCTTCTTTCTTTGTTACTAAATTACTATTAATGGATTGAACGGATAGATTTTGTTTTTCCTGAATTAAATGAACAATCTCTTCCTTTTGTTCTTCTGTTACATATCTATTTCCAAGCTCTACTGTCACTTTTATATCTCGTTTTTCATTATGCAGACTGGAGCTCTCATTTAATTTAAACTGGAGTTCTCTTAATAACTCTTCATAAGAACAATTATCATTCAGATGTAGACCCAGTCCATTCTTCGTTCCTTTAATTGTTACTAGCTGCCTTTTTTTCATTTAAAGTTGTTCACCTCTGTAAGAAAAGCGTAAGCGTCCCCTTTCATCCCGTACCCACTAAATACATAAATACTTCTGTTTATGTTTATGCTGTTATTCAAACAGGATATAGTTTTAACCACACTAGGCAAATAGACGCAAATGCTCGATATCGTTTATACTTATAAATCTCACTTTGCATAAAAAAGCGCAATCATCCTAATCAAATAATGTAGTGTTATCGAACCTGAACAAATATTGCGCTCACTATTCAATCTAACATTTTCATTTGATAGATGGTTGACACTTTAGCTAGAGCATTTACTCTTTTCATAAATGCGTTTTTTACATGCAAAAATATTTTCTCACTTCTTCTTTCCCTTTTTTAACAAGCGTCTTATCTTAATCAACACACGAAATTAAATGTTAAAGACTTTAGACCTCTATTCAATGGTTTCTAATTCCTATTTAATATCATTCGACAAACGTTTTTAAAATTCCTTTTCAAGCAAAATATATTTCTCAAAAATAAGAAATGCGATAGCGCCTTGTCGCGACTGCGATTAAGGAAACACGAAAAGCGGTAGCTTTTGTTGACTTAACGACTTAGAAAAAAAAATCACCTAAGGGTAGGCTGCATCGCTAGACACTGAATAGACTGCAGAAAACCTATCCTTTCTTAACTATTGAACGGAAGACAGTTCTCCAATCAAATAAATTTCAGATCGAAACAACGGAATGTCCAACCTGAAATTTATTTCCATTCTAACTATATCATTCTTTTAACTCAGCTGCATACTTCTCGAATAAACGTTTATATGGATATGCGACAATTACGATAAAAATAAGATTCAGCCCAAGAGAGGGAAAAAGTCTTAAATGAAGGAAGCTCGCAAAATCTATCGTTGTAAGGTTTATAACTTTTATCACTTGATAAACAATCATTTCCAGCGCCGAAACAGCAAGCAAACACATTACGGAAACAACCACAATATTACTATGAAAAATTTTCATTAATTTATTAAAAATATAGATGATAAAAGGGAAAGCAAAAAAATAGATACCTAAAATTTCTGTATAGACAATATCAAAAAGCAATCCAAAAACAAAGCCATAGATTACGCCAACATTTCTATTTCCATAAATTGAAAAGAAAAGAATGGTAATTAGCAGAAAATACGGAACAAAAATCCAATTTCTTCCAAAAGGGTCTGTTGGTAATAATTCCAGAAAAACACTTTCTAAAATAAACATAAATGAGATTAAGCAGCCAATTAAAACTTTTCTCATTGTTCATCCTCTTCAGGGGATAAAGCTGCCCTATCTACTACCATTACATGTTCAATATCATAGAAATCCGCTGCTGGATTGATAAATACTTTCTTCTGCAGACCATTTTCATCCGGCTCTACTTTTTCTACCGTTCCAATTGCTAAGTCTTTTGGAAAGACGCCGCCCATTCCTGATGTCGTAACAAGCTGTCCTTTTTCCACTTTCAAACCATTCGGGACTTCTTCCCAAGTCATAATCAATTGCTTCGTTTCTTTATCATAATCGGCAATAATGCCGAAAACTTCGGTTTTATCTTTATTCTTTTCCTCATCTTTCGGCTGAATAAAGGCGGAGATTCGATTAGCTGGATCTTCAGAGCTCAATAGTTGCACAGTAGCTGTATTTGGAGCGACTGATTTTATTTTCCCTATTAATCCAGCAGCAGTAATAACAGCCATATTTTTCTCAACGCCATCATTTTCTCCTCTATTAATGGTAACTAACTCCGTCCATTGGGAGGGATTTCTGCGAATTACCGTTGCTTTCATTAGCGTATAATCGCTTAAGGATTCTTTTTCTTCTAATGTTTCTTGCAATGCTTGGACATCTTTTTTGAGACCTTGAACCTGGTATTTAAGCTGAGCATTTTCCTCTAGCTTCGCCTTTAATTCCTTATTCTCTTCATATGTATCCTGTAAAGATTTGACATTATCAACAAAACCCACCACAAAATGGGCAGGTCTGGAAACAAGGGTTTGAACCCAGCCGGTTGTATCTTTTACGAATTGCTCCGGCCAGGTTAATTTATTTCGGTCACTTAAAGAAAACCCTATTAATGCCACGAGAATAATGATGCTAACAAGCAAAATAATCAGGCGTTTATTCATAAAAAACTGTGGCATGCTTATACACCTCGTGTAAAATTATCGTGAATCTTTTGCTTTATTTTTGAATAAATGAATATGATCTAAAGCTTTACCAGTTCCGATAGCAACACAATCTAAAGGATCCTCTGCTATTACAACAGGCATTTTTGTTTCATCACTGATAATTTTATCAAGATTCCGAAGCAATGCACCACCACCTGTTAGAACAATTCCGCGATCCATAATATCAGCTGCTAATTCTGGTGGTGTTTTTTCTAGTGTTACTTTTACTGCATCTACAATAGCAGCTACTGTATCTTTTAATGCTTTTGCAATTTCATCTGCAGTTATTTTGATCGTTTTTGGAAGTCCAGTTAATAAATCTCTCCCACGAATATCCATATTTTCAATTTGATCTAGATTTCCAGCACTCCCGATTTCCATTTTAATACTTTCTGAAGTTCTTTCCCCAATCATTAAATTATACGTTTTACGAATATAATTAACGATTGCATCATCCATTTCATCACCAGCAATTCGAATCGATTGACTAGTAACAATACCACCAAGAGAAATAATGGCTACTTCTGTTGTACCACCACCAATATCAACTACCATGCTTCCTGTTGGCTCCCATACTGGAAGGTTCGCCCCAATTGCAGCAGCAAATGGCTCTTCAATTGTATATGCATCTCTTGCACCAGCTTGGCGTGTTGCATCGATTACAGCTCTCTCTTCAACTGCTGTAATTCCTGAGGGTACACAAACCATAACATAAGGCTTGCCTGAGAAATAGCCCTTATTTTTAATTGCTTGCTTAATATAATATTTCATCATTGTTGCAGTTGTTTCATAATCAGCAATTACTCCATCTTTCATAGGACGTAATGCAACAACATTCCCTGGCGTTCTACCAATCATATTCTTCGCATCATTACCAACTGCTACAATACTCTTTGTATCTGTTTGTAGTGCAACTACAGAAGGCTCTCTTACTACAATTCCTTTTCCTTTTACATAAACTAGCGTGTTCGCTGTTCCTAAATCAATTCCAAGATCTCTTGTTCCAAAACCTAGCATAAATGTATCTCCCTTTCTGAAACTAATGCAATATTATAAAGTAGGTAGATATTCTCCTCTTTGTAATTATCTTCTAAATTGTTACTTATCTATATTTTGTCATGATTAGACATAAATAGCAAAAAAATCATAAATAATATTATAGCTTATATCTACAAAAAAGAACAGTATCATACATAGCCTTTTTCTTTTAAGCTGATAAATTTATTTTCCCCAATTATGAATAGTGATAGGTAAGAAACAACCTCGACATTACTCGTTAGGAGTTCTTTTCCCCCACTTCACACCGTACGTGAGACTTTCACCTCATACGGCGTTCCATCAACCTAACTATTTAAATTAAGCTCAACTTTTCTCTAAAACCCAGAACCTTTTCCCATGTTTTCTTTCCGACCATTGAATAATCTTTCGAGCTATGAATCATTTGATGACATTTTTCATGCATGGAAGCAAGATTAGGAACGCGATTTACTTCTACAAGTGGTAGTCTAGGGTTGATATGATGTATGTGAATATCATCCCCTTGTAACACCTCTTTACATACCCGGCATTTTCCCTTATCACGATTAAAAGCGTATGCGCGATTCATAAAATATTCAAAGTTGTATAGCTTTTCTTTATGACCGATTTTTATTATCTTGGACCAATTCAAACTAAGAAGTTCGTCTGCTCTAGCTTTTAAAGGCTTTTTACCAGTTCGCTTCATATATATTTGTCGTCCCAAATCTGTGTATGGTGTTTCACTTGGGCTTTTGTTCTTGGCTTTTTGCCAAGTACAGAAATCCAATCTTGTTACACCAATTTTCAGCCCATTATATTCAGCTACTGGTATTTTTGTATTATATTTTTCATGCACTGACCGTAGATTGTCCACTTGTTTTGCAGGCAACTTATATCCTCCGTGTTTCCGCAGTTTAAGGTATGCCGCATAATGAAGTTTATCCGCATATTTACGCAAGGACACATTTACTTTTGTTGTACATTCATAATATTGAATCAGCCCTCTAATTTTAGAGTTGATGAGATTAATCCAGTGAATCAAATCGTCTTTCTTTGTTGCACCTTTGATTTTCTTAATCGTTTTATGAATCTCTTTTACTTTTTCTTCTAATCGTTGTTGATTTGGTTTACTGACAAGTATATGCTTATTCTTCGCTTTCCCTTTAATTGCCTTGATTTCAAAGCCGAGAAATTTTATTGGTCGCCTTCTTATATCTGTTTATCTCTTAATTCTTGTTCTGATTTTAGATAGTTAGATTTTTGTTCCATTGCGTTTCCCTCTTTGGGAGGATGCAAGGTTTTAATCAGGTTTGCTCAAACGGCTTCCCTAACAAGTTGATTTAACTAAATAATCAAACTGACTATGCCCCTTCACTCCATTTCCATTACAGAAACTTCTATACTACTACGGGCTGCTGCCCCACAGATTCAATTGTCATTTCCTCCAATTTAGATGCTTTGAGGTTAACTCCTCTTACCATCACCTTCTGTGGTTCCGCTGTTCCTTACACTTTAGCTTTTCATGACTGTTTTAGCTGTCCTCTTTGACCCGTTAATCATCTTTTTGTCCACTGTTGGTAGGACGCAAGACACTAGTCCTTTATAGGAGTAGTACAGATTTTGCAACCACAAATACAAAACCCACGATTAAACTTCTTTTACAGAAGCGAGAAACTTCATTTTATTTCCCTCTACCTTTACGAGCCGTACGTACGAGGATTCCTGGCGAGTCAGCATGACAGTTTTATAGCCTCCCGCTTACTTCACTAACCACTTCGCAGGTCTGTTTTTCAACGCCTTTACCGAGCTTCATACATGAAAGTAGTTAACCATCCATGCATGTCGGAGTTTCAGAGCACCGTTACCAACATTTAACGATGAGTTGGAATTTCACCAACCTACTTAAGTGTAAAGTTCAAAGATATATAGTCTTTGCCTAGTTTTATTGCATATTTCTATACAGATTGTCTAGGAACAACGCACACTATGATCTAGCAAATCAATTCCAATAATTTTCCCGCATTCGACTAACCTTTTTGTAACTTCAATATCTTCTCTGCTTGGCGAAGGATCGTAGGGTAGAGAGCATGCGCCTTACTTTGTCACCAAAGTAGGTTTCACAGTCCCCCCCTCAGAACCGTACGTACACCTTTCAGCGTATACGGCTCGCCAGTTGACTAATCGGAATTTGCTTCTCATGGTGGTCATGATGGCACTTGTAGCATAGGACAATGGTTTTTCGATTCCGTTCAATCATGATCTTGTCCAGATATTTTAAGTTTGGTTTCTTTTTCAAGTCCTTTAACTTTCTTATGTGATGGACCTCCATCTGACCTTCTGTTGCACCACACGCTTCACATTTATTTGCTAATAGACGTTGTTCAAATTCCGTTCTTCCCGAATATTTCAATGTATTAACCAATATATCCATATCAGGTAGATCCGCTTTGATTGCACCTTTATGCTTTGGTAGGTCTTTCAACTTTACGAACTGATGAAGTTGTTCATTACCATGCTTGTCTTTTCTAAAAAGGGATAAAACGCCCTGTTTATGGGTTCGCATGCTAGAAGCAACCTTCATAGATGTACTTCTTCGTTTATTAGCGATTGTTTTAATGAAACTACTTTCAGCTAAATAAAATAATTTATCTAAATGATGATAATTATTAGCTAACTTGTAGTAATTTGCGATTCCTCGCAATTCAGCGTTATAAGTGTGGAGAATTTCCATTTCCGAATTGTTTATTAGTTTTGCTCTGTGTGTAATTTTAAAGTTGTCTAAATTACCATATCCGTTTTTAATTGCAAATTCTTTGATTTTCTTATTAGGAATCTCTAACTTTATCGCACCTGATAGAGTTCTCTTTTTCAATGGATGTTTTTGGTTTTTATACGTGACTGGTTTAACCTTAATCTCGTTCCATCTGTGAAATTGATATCCAAGAAAGTGAACTGGATTTTCTAGATGGGTAACAAGTGTTTTTTCGTCACTGAGTTCAAGATGAAGTTCCTTTTCAAGAAAATACTTAATCGTTTCCTTCATTTTCATAGCACTCTGTTTTGACCCAGCAATTCCAACCACAAAGTCGTCGGCATATCGGACATATTTCATTCTTTGATAGTTTTTGTCTATTGGGTCTATAGAGGGAACTTCTATTTGTTTCACTTTAAGTTCCTGAATATGGAGGACTAACTCCTCCCTACCTTCCCAATCACTATGCCCATTTCTTTCATCAAGTCTTTTAATCTTTCGTGATAGCGTGCTGATTTTTGACCGAAGCTTGATGTATTTCTCATTTCTTCTTCTAACCTTGCCTTTATCAAATGCCTTCATTTGTTTTTCCATAAACAGGTCAAACTCATGAAGGTAGATGTTCGCTAAGATAGGAGAAATGATGCCGCCTTGTGGTGTACCACTGTACGTTTTATGATACGTCCAGTTTTCCATAACTCCACTAGTCAGTGCATTATGAATCAAAAGTAAGAAACGGTGATCATTTATTTTCTTGGAGATAAGTTTTAATAGTACATTATTGTCAATATGGTCAAAGAAGCCCTTAATATCTCCTTCAATACACCATGTTAGTCCTTTCCATGTGTTTTTAATTTGAGAAAGTGCTGTATGACAACTTCTACCTTCTCTAAAACCATGTGAGTTTTCAGAGAATCTCGGCTCATAAACATTCTCCAATATCATTCTCATAACTTCCTGTACTAACTTATCTTTGAAATTAGGAACTCCAAGTGGTCTCTTTTTTCCATTGGATTTTGGGATATAAACCCTTCTTACAGGTGCAAAGCGAAATGTTCCAGCATTTAATTGTTCGATGATGTCATCTATTTTTTGTAAACTGAAACCATCTATTGTTTCATTAGACGTTCCCTTTGTTAGATTCCCTGCATTCGGATATAGTGTTGCATAGGCTTTAATCCACAACTCTTTGTTATACATAAGACGGTAACAATCCGTAATGATGTTTACTTTTTGAGAAGCACTTCTTATAACGTCTAACTGTCGAAATGGATTGGTTGCCATATTCATGACTCCTTTCTAGTTAACGTTAACATCAACCTGTCTCCCTTCCCCCTGCTAAACTCATTACAAGCAAACGTTGAGTAGTATGGAGACTCCGTTACCATATGCAATATTCATAGACCTATGTCTAATAGCCATGTGCGTGCACTTGCACGTAGGTAATCCCTGCATTATGACATAATTTTAGATGCGTGATGGTTAGGTATCCCTTTCGACGGTTTCCTCTAGTTGAGGATTGAAGAACAAACCTTACTATGGACAGGAAAGCAGAAATTTCCAACAGACGCTCCGGCGATATGTCTCCCATTTTGTCCTCATTGCCTGTTAACTATCGTAGACAATGGCGCACCCATCGCTCATTCGTCTAGGATTCAAGCAGTATAGCTTTTACCGTACATCACTTGGTCTGAAGAACTGACTCGACGTTAGATAACTTTGTCGTCTTTTCTCCTTTTCACATCATGCTCTGTTCCCTCTGTGGATTTCCCCTCAAGGTAAGATGCTGACCATAGAACATTGTAAGGAATTCTAGATTTCATAGAAAATCACTAAAATTACGCACCTTGCAGGCGCACACCAGATGGATGATTATGAAGACAGATAATCGATGCTGCAGATCTTCTAAATGCTTCCTTATATACTTCCCGGGGATGGACAATACTCGCATTTAAACTTCCAATAAAAACCACTTGCTTATGCATTACTTGATTCTTCGTATTTAAATATAAGCAAACAAAATGTTCTTGAGATAAAAATCTCATTTCATTCATCATATATTTGGCAGCATCTTCTGGTGAACGAATACAATATCTGTCTGTGAATTCTAGATTGGAAACACGTCGACCTAACTCGATTGCTGCCATCAGCTGTATAGCTTTTGCTGTTCCAATCCCTTTTATTGCTTTTAACTCATCAAGACTTGCATCCTTCAGTAAACGGAGTCCATCAAAATGGATTAAAAGCTTATTCGCTAACGTTAATACAGATTCATTTTTGGAACCTGTTTGAATCAATAAAGCAATCAATTCATGATTTGCCAAGCTCTCTGGTCCCTGTTTGATAAAGCGTTCTCTCGGTCGTTCATCATGTGGAAAGTCTCTTAATAACATAGAATCCATTTTTTATTTGTTCCTCCCTTATCAGTCGATTTTGGGAAGAATAGAATAGGGGACCTTTGATTTAATAAGGCATACTGAAGCCTTTTGCTTTTAATTCGCGTACTGTTCGAGAAATCGGAAGACCAACTACAGTGAAATAATCTCCTTTCATTTCTTTCACTAGTATTCTGCCTACTCCTTGAATTCCATACGCACCTGCTTTATCAAATGGTTCCCCGGTGTCTAAGTAATCGTGTATTTCTTCTTCTGTTAATTCCCAAAATAGCACGTCCGTTTTTTCATAGAATGTAGAGCATATTCCATTTGCCATAATAGCGACACCAGTATAGACAGAATGCGTTTTCCCTGAAAGCTGACTCAGCATTTGAAATGCTTCTTCTCTTGAGCGAGGCTTTCCTAGTATGACACCATCTAGACATACTACCGTATCGGCACCAAGTATAAATGATTCTTTGTCATTGGAATATATTGCTTCGACTTTTTTTCTCGCTAAGTACATGACGATTTCTTCAGGAGAAAGAGAAGAATCAAAGCTTTCATCTACATTACTACTGGATATAACAATTGGTATTTGGAGTTCTTCAAGGAGCTCTTTTCGTCGAGGAGAAGAAGAGGCCAATATGAGGGGTTGCTTTAACATCATTACACCTACCTACTTTTCAAATTGAGAGATACAAATTAATCCTATCAAAGAATGACAGGATACACAATTTTGAAACGTAATTTTTTATCGAATAGTAAATAAAATGTAATATGCCGAAATTTGAAGAAATATTTATATAATTATTTCTATATAACTCAACTTTCGCACACTGAAATAGGCAGGTAGACCTTGATGTAATTAGGTAATCCTGCAATCCAGTGTTGTAGTTGACTTTGAATGAACTTCTGAATTCTTTTGTTACTTTCTTTTAGGACATCTTGAAGAAGCTCGAGTAACTGCACGAGTGCGACAGCCCAATCGAGATCATTAATCTCCTCGCAAAGATCATAAAATAGACCACCTAATGTCCGTTGGTCTGTGCTACAACGATTCTGCCAGGAGAGGATAATGTATCTCGTAAAGACGATGGTGGTACGACAAATTAAGGAGTCATACGAACGACCTTGAAACTCCTTTTGTAGCTTTAATAATGATTTGGTTGTTTTGAAAAAGACTTCAATGTCCCAACGAATTCCGTAGATCCGAATGATTTCTTGTTCACTTAAGCTGCAATCCGTACTTAAAATCGCTAACCATTCACTCTTTTTATTACGATTGCGGACAAATACAATTTTGACAGGAACCTCATTCGCTTGTGTGGTATGGATCGAACGAAGGATTCCTTTCTTACCCTGGATAGGGGTGGCTAAGTGATACAGTTCTTTTAGATCGAACTTCTTTCCTTGGATAAGATAACGTTACTTTAAGTTTTTCACCATGCCAATGACATCAAGACCTTGATCTTTGATCTCTTTAATAAGTGGTTGATCAGTAAACCAAGTGTCCATCAGCACATAAGGGGCTTGGATACCAGTGTTTAATGCCCGCCCAATCATCGTTGGAATTTGTTCAGGTGCCGTTTGTAAAGCTTCTAAACGGCGCTTGTATCCAGAACTGCGCTTGTCAATGTTCTGTGACATTCCATTGATGATACTGTTTTTAGAGCTCAATAAAGAAAAGTCTACAGGCATAAACGTTGTACCGTCAGACCAACCCAATGTAAGCATACGAAACCCTTTGTAAAAGCGCATTTTTTGAGAATCGTGGTCAAAACAACGCGCAAGAAGTTCAACCGATTTACTTCGATTTTTATCATAAGAAGAATCATCCACAATCAGCACGTTGATCCGCTCATGATTCGTAAGCTTACTTACTTTTTCAATCGAATGTGCGCTTAATAACAGGAGGAACCTTCTCCATGAATAAGTGGAACGGTTTAAGAAACGATAGACTGCGTCTTTAGCTGGAATATCGGTTGATTTCTTACTTTCAAGTGTTCGAAACCAGTTTTTGTTTTCAAAGATCAAACAGAAAATGAGCTGAAATAAATAAGCACAGGTAAAGCCAAAAGATTTGGTAATTCCAGCTTTTCTAAGATGTTTCAATACGTTTAGTTCTTTAAAGGTAGATTTTATTTCATTTGGTAGTGCTTCGTTTGGTCATGATTCGCTATCATATAGAGGACACCTCTTCTGTATGGAATGTTTGATTCTCGACAAATCAACTATACCAAACGGATAGGTGTTTTTTCATGCATTTTTATGTGTCAATAATAGTACTTGAATGACAGCGGCAACTACTGCTGGTTGAACTTATCGCACATTTCTCGATGCGAAAGTTGAGTATATAATAATAACTGGATTAAGCATGTAGACAATTGTCATATTTTACTTTCACATTGCTCTCTAAGATATATATACGACAAATGGGTACTCTGTCTTTTAAGAGAAAAAAAGGGGAGCACTTCGTTTATAACGCTTCTACGCTCCCTACAAAAATTCTATTTAAAAATCATATCACGACATAATTGGCTAAGTAGTCTAACAATTGCTGTTGTACTGCCTCTATTTCTTTTTGACTACTATTTGTTGTTAATTTCATCGCAAGCTCTCCACCCTTCGCTAGGTGTGTCGCCATGTTTTGAATTTTTTCATTTGTAATAGTAGAGATCTTCTTCTCTTCCACTATAGAGAGCTCCTCCTCTAACTTACTTCTATCATCCGCAGAAATTGATTTATCAAATTGAGCGCTTGTAACTATTTGAAGAATAGAATAATAAATAGCTGACGATCCTTCAATAACAGCTTTCTCTTCCTTAGAAACATTCTCTACTTTTTTACCATTAAAAATCATCTCTTTTGCATAGGTTCCTTCTACTTGCTTCTGCCAAGCTTTCGCATCTTCTAAATTACTCGTAACCCCTAACAGAAGGAACTGTTGTTCTTCTATAGGAATAATTTGACTTACGGTCCCTGCATCTGTTAATTTTTTTTGATCATTTTTAGCCCGCTCTTCATTAGAGAAAACATTAGCTTGAAGGACATAGGTGCTGATATCTGCTTTTGTGGCAATTTCAGTAGCCGAAGAAGCTTGTCCATCAGTATTAGGAGGATTATTGGCTGAAGCCGTTATATTCCCATTTGTCGTGCTGGTCTGATCACTACTTACCATGTTTAATAAAATAAATCCAAAGCTAGTTCCTAATATGACGGCAAAAAAAACGGCAAAGAAAATAGAAGCGACTATTTCCTTTGGCAAACTCTTTTTCTTTCCTTCTTTTGTTTTGGTACTCTTTGAAAAGGATGTTGGCTTGTCCTTTTTATTTAATGGTGATTGAAAGGTAAACACGCTTTTCTCTTTATTTTTTGCTGGCATTTCCTCTGGTTCAGGCAGAATCCAATCAAAGCTTTCTTCTAGCTCTGCTTCTTGTCCAGCTGCAGACTCCTCGCTAAATACACCTTTTTCTTTTTTTTCGTTATTTTGGTCTTTATGAAAAACAGAAGGTTGATTCCGCTCCACTGTTTCATCTGTATCCTTATTTTGGAATGGACGGTCTTTTCCGTTGATTTTAATCGTTATCGTTTTGCGATTCTCCGGTTTTTCGTTCACTCGTCCTACCCCCATTTTCATTTATTTTGTTTATCCTATCATATTAGCAAAAAAAAATAACAAGACTTTTGTCGTCTTGTTATAGAATGATTTCGTCAAATTATTTAATTATTCGCCATTAGTTAGCAAAAGGATTTATTTTATTACCAGGTAACGGAACATCTAGTTTAGGTAAACTTTCTTGTAAATCTACTAGATCTGGCATATAGAAGACGGAAAAAGTAACATAGAATGTTAATAACTGATTTTCTTCATCTGAAATAGTTGTTTTTTCTTCTTCTCCAGAGAAATTAATATTCCTCACTAACACAATCCGTTCACTATTCTCAATTTCGGATATAAACTTTTCCAAGGCAAAGTAATCCTGTGCTTGTATTTCAAGTGTAGCAGTCATCTCCTTCATCCCAGAAGGCATTTCTATAGCAGGAAGCTCCGTTTCATCCGGATCCTCCGCCTCTTTTGTCTCTTCCTCCGTTTCCAGGCTAGTGCTTTTATCAAATTGTTCTTGTAATATCCCGACATCATCTGCAGAATTAACTTTTACCTCACCATTACTAAATACCATATTCTGTATCGTCGTTTCCGAAAGCAGCTCTGCTTTTTCGATATCGATTAATAGTTGGTCTGTTAACGGCTTTATCGGAATGCTTTTTTGCAATTCGAATGTATTTTTTTCTCCAGATTCTTTCTTCTCTTGAATATTTGTTTCTATCGCGGATAGAAGCTGTTGCTCTGTCTCTATCTGATTATTTTTTTTATTGTTTTCAAGAATTTTAGGCTGCAAATAAAAGAAATACATTCCTGCTAATATACAGATTATAATCAGCGTACTAATTATGGTAAGCAATCTATTCCTCTCAAGGTTCATGAATTAGAATCTCCTTGTTCCTTTTCTTCCTGATCCATTTGCTCCTCCTCTTTAATCGTTTCTTTATTTAAGAAGATTTGAAAAGAACCAATGTATCTTTGTACATCTTGCTCTGTAGAAAGAGCTCCTTCATCAACGGAAGTAGTAATAGTCGTTGTCGATAGTTTAGAGAGTGTAACATCGGTAATCCATGCTGAATCCATTAGTCTCTTTAAATAATAGGCAGCTTCTCTAGTAGTATCAAATTGTGCCTCCAGTTGGATTGTTCCATCTTCATTATAAAGAAAAGATAGAATAAACCCCCTCTCAGGTAGGTAGGAAGTTAACTCTCTTATCACTGGAACGGTTTTTAAAGGATAGTCCTCCGCCCAAATGACTGCTTTTTCTAATTCTCCAGCAGCATTTGAATTTTCATAGGTAGTCAGCATCGTTTGTGATGTTTCCACTTGTTCCTTAATTACATTTACTTGTTTTGCCAAATCATCATTCTTTTTCTGAATGGAAAGACCAATGAAAAGCATTGCAATTAAACAAAGGAGTGCCGCACCAGCAAAGATGGAAAGAATATAAATGGATTTATTACTTCTTTTTTCTCTTTTTGGCAATAAATTGATATCTACTAACATCTATTTCACCTCTTTTAAAGCTAATCCTAAAACAAGGTGAAAGGCACTTGGCAAAGATCGCTTAAATCCAGTTAATAGGCTATCTACTTCTGGCATAATAATAGGCAGCTCAAAACGAGTAGATAATTCTTCTTTCATGGTTGGTAGCATTGGGTGGTCGCCCGTCAAAATAATTTTCATCAATTGTTCTCTTCCTTGGTGAATAGAGTAACGATAAAAATCCATTAATCGGTTTACTTCTCGAAAAATATTATCATATTCAATCATGAGCTCCTTGATATCCCCTTGAAAGGAAAGCTCTGAATGCTGTGATCGATTTACTCGAATTTCCCAATCCTCGCGTATAAAGGTAAACGGCAAGAAGTGGGCAAAAATCGGATATCCATGCTCAAAAATAGTAATATTCACATTTTCTAAATCCATATGTACAAATAATAGTCTCTCCTCTTCAGCAGCTGCATAGAGCCGTTCATATATACGGAAGGCTGCTAACGAGGAAATATCTGCAGCAACTGGATATAGCTTTGCTTCGGTTAAAGCATCCACATATTCCTGCACTAATTCTGCTTGTGCAGCAATTAAAAGAACTTCTTTTTTTTCTTCTTCTTTTAAAACGACTGTGTCAAAGACTGGCTCTTCGAATGGGAGATGGATTGATGTGCCAATTTCTAAGTATAAATACTCATTTAATTCATCTTCTTTAATATCTGCAGGAATTGATATTTTCCGAATAATAATTAACGCATCTGGAACGACCATTTGAATTTCCCTTTTCTTTATTTTCCAAGTTTCCGCACATTCTTCTAATATTAACTGTAAGCTGTCTTTATTGACCACTTTACCATTTCTAATGATGCCTTCTGGCAAAACCCGTTCCCCCCATTTGATTGGTTGAGGAGGATTTATTTGTTTCATCTCCATATATCGAATGGAATGATCATTAAAAATGAGTTGGACAGTTCTTTTATTTCGAAACAACCCCATATGACATCTCCTTATATGTTAAGAAGTTGAAAGTAAAAATCTATTAAATCTGATCCATAAAAATAGGCGATAAGTGTGCCTAAAACAATATATGGGCCAAACGGAATTGGCTCCCTCTTCTTAAAATGCTTTAATAACATTCCTATTATACCAATTACGGCACCAAATAAGGAAGCTAAGAAAAAAGCCAATAAAACTAATTTTGGTCCCAATACAAAGCCGATGACAGTAAATAGCTTGATGTCTCCACCACCCATGCCGCCTTTACTAATAACTGCAAGGAATAACAATAAGAAAAAGCCAACTGCAGCTCCTGAAATGGAGAAGATCCAAGTGTTTTGAGGAATAATTATTTTTACTATAATAAAGATTATAGTAAAGATAACCAATACTTTATCTGGAATAATCATATAAGCAAGATCGGACACAAGTATAATCATCAACAATGAGATGAGCGTCCATGCAACTACAAGTTCACTTGACCACCCTAATGTAAATGGTGCCAAAATAAACAAAAGACCGGTTATCAATTCGACAATCGGGTAAATTAGGGAAATTGCAGCCTTACATTGACTGCATTTTCCCTTTTGAAAAATATAAGATAATACAGGTATTAATTCATACCAACTTAATGTATGTCCACATTTTGGACAAGCTGACCGCGGAGAAACAATCGACTGATTTACAGGGATTCTTAGTCCGACTACGTTAAAGAAGGAGCCGAATAGAAGCCCGTATAGGAAGATTAGGAATAGCATTATAGTCTATTTATCCTTATTCAGCAGTTTTAGATACTACTTTTTCCCTAGATAATTCTGCTTCAGGTGTTTCATTAATTTTTCGTTCACTTCCAAATAATCTAGCCTTATAACTATATTTACCTTCTTCACCTTTTGTAATTATTACATAAGAGAAGTTCCCACCAGAAGTAGGGCTAGTAGTAGTTCCTTTTTCGTAGCTTCCACCATCTGGATCTTTCACTGTATCTAAATATCCTTGTTCTTCTAAATACTCCATTGTTATATACTTTGAACCCGAACTCGGCAATAACCCAGTATCAGCCGATACAGCCAATTTAGCAGAATTAATCATCTGCTGTGCGTTTGCCACATGAGCATCTTTCTTTGTGTTGTCGATAATTTTCCCTACACTTGGTACAGCGATTGCTGCAATGATTCCAAGAATAACAACAACAGCAAGTAGCTCAATTAACGTTAAGCCTTTTTGATTTTTTATATGATTTTTTATTTTTTTCATATTTTACGGCCTCCCTAGTTCTTTTTCACTATTCTAAATAGTACTTTAGCAGATTCTCTTTTTAAAAGGAAGAATTATTTTATTGAAAAATTAAGTATGCTTCTTAATAATTATCAACTTGATTAAAGATTTCAAACATTGGTATCATCAGCGCGGAAACAATAATCCCGACAAGTCCTGCTAATAGAACAATTAACAATGGCTCAAGAATTGCTTTTAGCCGATCTGTGCTAACTTCCACTTCTTTTTCGTAAAAGTCAGCAACTTTTCCGAGCATCAGGTCTAAGGACCCTGTCTCCTCCCCAATCGCAATCATTTGGGTAATAAGAGGAGGAAAGGCCCAGTGCTTTCTCATTGGCTCAATCAACGACTGGCCATTTTCCAAAGCAGTATGGGATTTGTTCACCACTTCTGCAATTACTTTATTTTCTACTACTGATTCTACAATGGTTAATGCCTGCAATATTGGTACAGAACTAGAAAATAAAGAGCTTAGTGTACGTGTCATTTTTGCTAGTTCCGCCTTCTGTAGTAGCTTCCCAATAATCGGCATCCTTAATACCGCATAATCCAAATAATATTTAGACGTTTCATTATTTCGAAGTAGCATAAACACAATCGTAAATAGTATCACCACAAATGCAATTAACCACCAAAAGGATTGTACAAACGCACTTGCATTTAGCACAAATTGGGTAATAAACGGCAATTCGCCACCTAAACTAGCAAACATTCCAACAAAAATTGGTACAACATAAATTAATAAAAAGATGACAACTAATATAGAAAGTAATCCTACAGCTGCCGGATAAGCAAGAGCGGAAATAATTTTTTGTTTTGTAAAATGCTGTCTTTCATAATGAATAGCTAATCGTTCGAGCGTTTCATCCATATTACCACTCGCTTCTCCAGCTCGAATCATATTGATGAACATCGGCGAAAATACTTTTCGATGCTTTTCTGCCGCATTAGATAGCGGATTCCCTTCTCTTAGATCCTCTTCCACTGCTTTTAAAACCTTTCGCAGTGCCTTACTGGAGGTTTGCTCTGCAAGTATTCTTGTTGAATCGATAATAGAGATACCTGCAGACAAAAGCGTTGCGAACTGTCGTAAATAAATAACCATATCCTGCAATTTCACAGGATTGCCAATGACAATATCCTTTGTAAAGAATGATTCTTTGACTTCGATTATTTCTGTAACTCGAATACCTTGATCTCTTAGTGAAAATAATGCTTCCCGTTTTGATGGAGCATTAATATTTCCCTCTCTTTTTCCGTGAACCGTTCTCCCTGTATACTTAAATCGAGCCATTAATTGACAACTCCTGTAAATATTGCGCAGCTAAGTCTTGATGTATATGACCCCATTGAACAAGCTCTTTAATGCTATTTTCCAATGTTACCATCCCCTGTGATTTGGATGTTTGCATAATATTCATGATTTGATGAATCTTCTCATTACGAATTAAGTTAGCCACTGCTGAATTGTTTAGGAGAATTTCCAAAGCAACGACTCTTCCTCTTTTATTGGCTGTTGGAAAAAGGCGTTGAGACACAACAGAAACTAAGACAGAAGCTAATTGAATTCTAATTTGTTGCTGTTGTTCTGGTGGGAACACATCAATAATTCTATTTATTGTTGCTGGTGCTCCTGAGGTGTGTAATGTTCCTAATACGAGATGACCCGTTTCAGCTGCAGTAATTGCTGTTTGAATCGTTTCTAAATCTCGCATTTCCCCTACTAAGATTACATCTGGATCCTGCCGTAATGCAGCACGCAGCCCGTTTGCAAAATTATTTGTATCAAAGCCTACTTCTCGTTGATCAATAATCGACTTTCCGTGTGAATGATAATATTCGATTGGATCTTCAAGGGTAATAATATGCTTATGGAAAGATTCATTTAAATACCGAATCATTGCTGCTAAAGTGGTCGATTTTCCACTTCCCGTAGGACCAGTTACAAGGACAAGGCCTTGTTGCTTTTCAGCTATTTTACGTAAAATAACCGGCATACCAAGCTGTTCGATAGTTGGAATAACTGTTGGAACAATTCTCAAGGCGAGTGAAACTTGTCCACGCTGTTTAAATATATTGACTCGGAAGCGAGAAAGACCCTTTATTTCATAGGAAAAATCTAATTCCCCTTTTTCTAAAAAAGTTTCCCATAATGTTTCCGGGGCAATTTCCTTTGCGATTCCTTCAGTTTCAGCTTTCACCAAGCTATTTTCGCCAATCCTTCTCAAAACGCCATTCACGCGGATAACAGGTGGTATCCCGACCGTTAAATGAACGTCAGAAGCTCGATTTTCATAAGCTGCCTTCAAAATTCCATCTAATTTCTCTCTCAAGATATTCCCCTCTATTCAGGAAGAACGACTCTTAATACTTCTTCCGTTGTTGTAATTCCCTGTTTTACTTTTAATAACCCATCATCAATTAAAAACACGGTTTTATCCTTTTCTGCTTGCTCTCTTACCTTTAGAAAAGATTCACCGTTCATGATTAATTTTCTAATCTCTTCTTTCATAACTAGGACCTCGTGAATCGCTATTCGTCCACGATAACCTGTCATATTACAGGAAGAACAGCCTTTTCCACGAATAATATGCTCAATAGACATTCCTCGTCTTGCAAAAATCTCTCTTTCTCTTTTTGTTGCTTCTTCTTCTCTTTTACAATCTCGACAAACCTTTCTAACTAACCTCTGTGCAACGATTCCATTTAAAGAGGATGCTACCAAAAATGGCTCTACTCCCATATCAATTAAGCGGGTAATCGTTCCAATCGAATCATTCGTATGAAGGGTACTAAGCACTAAATGACCAGTTAAGGAAGCACGGATTGCCACTTCCACTGTATCCTTATCGCGTATTTCTCCCACCATGATGATATTTGGATCCTGTCTTAAAATAGAACGTAAACCAACTGCAAAGTCCATGCCTGTATTTAAATTCACTTGAATTTGATTGATTCCTTCCAATTGGAATTCTACTGGATCTTCGATTGTTAAAATATTGACTTCCTCATTATTCAACTGATTTAATGCTGCATATAAAGTAGATGATTTACCTGATCCTGTTGGACCGGTTATTAATACAATCCCATTCGGCTTTTGCAGCATTTTATTAAATAATTGGAGATTGTAGGGATGAAATCCAAGCTTTGTAATATCATTCAAAGCACTACCTAAGTCAAGTATCCGCATTACAATTTTTTCGCCATATACAGTTGGTATGGAGGAAATGCGCAAGTCTACAGGATGTAATTCCAGATTAAACTTAATTCTACCATCTTGAGGCAGACGATATTCCGTAATATCCAGATTGGCCAGTATTTTTATACGTGCAATCAAAACACTTTGCATATGCTTTGGCAAAATTCTTTCTGTGCGAAGAACTCCATCTATCCGATAACGAATCGTTACCTTTGTTTCATGGGGATCAATATGAATATCACTTGCTTTTGCATGAATAGCATTCGTTATTAACTGATTGACTAGCCTAATAATCGGAGAATCTTGGACAACATTTAAATCAACTTCTTCCTCCTGTTCCACAGGGAAAAGCAATTCTTTAAATTCATCATCCACATCATAATATTTATTAATTGCCCGAACAATATCATCACGTGTTGCAATCGCCGGCTCAATTTGAAATCCAGTCGTTAGGCGAAGGTCGTCTATTGCAAAATAATCCATTGGATCCGCCATCGCAACAAATAATTTATCGCCCTCTATTTTTAAAGGAATTAAAATATTTCTTTTGGCCGTTTCCTTTGGTACGAGGGAAAAAAGATTTTGCTCAAAAGGATAACGATATAAACTAATATGTGGGATTCCAAGCTGAAACTCCAGAACCTCGATTAATTGCTGCTCTGTTATTAATCCTTCATTAAGCAAAGCATCTCCAAGTTTTTGATTATGGTTTTTCCTACTCAATGTTTCATCTAATTGTTCTTGGGTAATCAGATTAGCCTCTATTAATAAATCCCCTAGTCGTTTGCGCGTATTCTTCATTATCATCTTCCTTTACCTATTGGGTACTATGCATGAAAAACGACATTTCCATTAACTTATGTTACTCGGCTATTTTTCAATAATTTGGCTTTCATCTATCGAATCATTTGTATCAGCATCTTCCTTTTTCTGATCATTTTCTTCATTTATATCATTCTCTTCTTCAGATGGTGATTCCTCATCTATTGTATTGTCATCTAAATCTTCCTCTATAGGCGCCTCTTGGCCATCTTCCTTGTTATCTGTTGGCTCTATGTCATTTAGAAGTCCTCGAACTTCTACTCTATAAATAGGGGGATAATAATCAGTAGCTACTGTTTCTCTTTTTACCTGATCTCCCTTTTTATCCAATACTTCTTTTATGACGACAACAGAGATACCCTTTTCCCCTTCCTGTTTAACCTGTACCTGATCTCCCTCAAGCAAAGAATCAAATTGGACGATTGTTTTCGGTGCATATTCTTCCTTCTTTTCCATAACAATCTCATAATTGTTCGGAAATTCCTGCCCCTTTAATTGAAGGATTAATTGATTCTCCTCTATCTTAAGTGCAATTATATAAGCATGCTCATTTGGATTAGTAAAGCGTAAATCTAATTGTTCACGTAAGCTTGCTTTCGCTTCATAGCCAACATCTACATAATCAGGAAGCTGCTTGCTTATTGTACGCTCCCTTATGTCAAAATTCGTTTGAAGAACTAATTGATAAATACCTGTAGCCAGTACACTTACCGTTTCATCCTTTACGCTTTTCTGATTTACATCCTCTAATAGTCCTAATAAAGAAAAAGTAGTTTTTGGTAAAATAGTTATTTCTTTAATAGCTGGAATAACTGATTCTAGTTCTTCTATATTACCAGGCACTGTCATTTCGACAGTATTTAATACATCTTTTCCGGAAACATAGGAAGCAAAATAATCTTCTACTATTAATTTTTCATCTACTTGAAGAATTGTTGCAGCTTCCAATAATGCTGATTTTAATAGATCAATGTCGATATCTTCCATGGAAAACGAATTATACTTTTCTAATTCAGTTTGTAAAATTTCTTCCTTTACTTCCACGACAAAAGCATTTTTATTATTTTCGGTTATATTCTTTAGTGTTTGTTCTATATCAAAGGCAAATATATCATTATTTATCTGAACCGTTTTTTCTTTATACTGAAACTCATATACAGCATTGGCTTTCCAACCATAAAGATGTTTTCCAAGCGTGTTTTTTGCTTCTAATTCTGTTAATCCGCCAATGTTTATCCCCGCAACACTTGTGTTAATGGGATACAGCTCTTCTTTACCTGCCTTCTGAAAGGCATAAACACCTAAGCTGGTGCCTCCAAAAAGGAAAAATGTTGCGATAAAAAGCCTAATAAATAATGTGAAAGTTTTTTTATCCATTCTGTGTTCTACCTTTCTAAAAAAAACGGCTTTAGAGAATCCTTTTGTTTGCACTTATAAAAATAAAAGTTAGGATCTACCTTTTTAATCATTATCTTTTGGTAAATCACTATTATCTAATATTCTAATTTTTTCTAACCTTTCTAAATAACGTCTGTTTGGTTTTTCTTCTATATCCTCTAAATGATCTTCCTCTTTATCATTATCTTTATTAGCATTTATTTCTTCTAAAAAAGCTTCAATTGAGTTTTCCCTGACAATCACATTATCATTTTTCCAATAATCCTCTTTTGGATGGGATTCGGCTGTATCTAATGTAGCATTGACCCAATCACTTACCTTCTCTTGCCTATTTACATTCTCCGTTTCTTCTGGAACACTCATTACTTTCGAGCCTGCCTCCTCTTTAATGAGTGGAAAATCTTCTTCCTGAATAGGTTTCAATTCTTCTTGTTCTACTTTTTCCACAATAGAATTAGAAGTTATTTTATCCTCATTCTTTAATGAAGGCTTACTTTTATCATTAATTAGCTGGTTATTTTCTTCTAACTCTATGTTTTGCTTATTCATGTCTTTAGCAGTAAACGTTGTTATGTATTCACTATGCATTTCTTCTTTAAAGAAATAACGGGAGCTTTTTTGCATAAATAAAGGCAGCATCAAAACCAAAAGCAATAGACTTCCTAAACTAATCATAAAGCTCTCATATAAATATTGAAGAGCAAAACCGATATTCGAAAGAACAAAAGCAACCGCAACAACCGCTAACCTTCCCTTAATCGTCATACTAGAAGGAAAAACAACAAAAATTAATGTAATAATTAGTAAACAAACGATAGAAATTAATAATACTTGCATTTTAATCACCACTATTCCAAATAGTAAGAACAAACTAGACTTTATCTATTTTCCAATGCATTTAGTCCTACATTTTTTCGTTTTTCTTATCATATGTATTGTATAATAGAATCAATTATTTTTAAAGAATAGGCAAATAGTTTTATCTGATTATTTCCCTTTTCCTTCTATTTAAAATTTCCATCTAGGAGTGGAGGCAAAAGCATGCCCTTTAAGCGTTTCATACAAAATGATAAAGGTATTTCACTAATAGAAATTTTAGTTTCAATCGTTTTATTAAGTATTCTCATTACATCCTTTCTCACTTTCTTTCCACAAGTATCTTCCTTTAATCAGAAGACTGATGAGAGATTAACAAGCGTTACACTAGCAAAAAACTGGTTAGTTCAAGCACAAAATAATGAGAGTATTTTATATAAACAATTGATTAATCTTACAGAAAATCCATCTACTTCGGTTAATGCAGGCAATTTACCTTTATTAACAAATATAAATAGAAATTCAGATGCTATAGAATTAATCTTTAAAGAAAATAACTATTTTATTCATCTTTATCTATATTATCGTGAGGAAATACTAAAGGGAGCAAATACGCTTTATAAAATACGGATCGATGTTGTCGATGAACAAGATAAATTAAACAGCAATATATACGGATATATTACGAAAAAATAAAGGGAGAAAAAAGATGATGATTCGTAACGAAAGAGGACTTACTTTAATTGAATTGCTAGTTTCTATCGCACTCGGTTCGATTGTGCTAGTCCTTATCTATCAGTTCTTTTTTCAAGGAATTCACTTCTCGAAAGTAGTCAACGATAAAACATTATTACAGCAAGAAGCGAACTATATGGTTTCAAGCATGACAAAAATTCATCAAACCTCCGATTCCTATTCTATTACATTTGATCAAAATCCAAATGCGACGTTTATTACGGTAGATGGGAAGCAAAAAATTACGTTTCAGAATAAGAAATTCCGATATGAACTGATGAAAAGTTCAGGAAATAGAACCAATAAAATCTATATTCCTAATTTGTTTACAGTTAATCCACTAACAGAAGATGTCATCCTAACAATTAAAATTACGAGCAATGATAAGGAAAAACAAACCTATCAAACAACTACAACCTTATCAAGATTAAAATAGAATGGAGGGAATTGTCATTGCGTTATTTAAATGAAAAAGGAAATACACTTGTACTTATTCTCGCGCTTATATCTGTTTTTAGTATTCTTTATATTTCAATTGTTGGTGTATCGATAACCAATTCTAAACAGATCACGATAACAGAAGATAATGCACAAGCCGTTTCCATTGCCGAGATGGGAATCACCTATTATAAAACAGCCTTATACAATAAAAGCACCGAGGTAAAAGCAAATAGTTCTTTTAAGGATAGTATCAATCAAACAATTACGAAACAAATAAGTAATACATTCGGAAAAATTACAGCTAATAATAAGGAATCTACAGAAGCAGAAATTAATAAAGCTGCTTATTTTAGTAAATTATCTGCAATTGCTTCCAATCAATATATGGAAAAAATTAAAAGTGAACTAGAATCTATAAATCATACCTTTTTTCAAAACGTGACTGTTCCCGTTGATACTACAGCGGGAAGCTCTTTTATTATTTCAAACGTAAAGCAATCTAGTAATCAGGATGGGATCACCTATACATTTGATAGCAAAGGGATTAATGGGGATAAAGAAATCACGTTATCGTCGGTCATTACGATTCCGATAAAACTTAATCCCATTGTTTTAGAGGTAGATGCTAGTAGTGGAACAGGAGACAGTAACGATGGCGGGAATAATGGCTCATCAGAAGACCAATCGATTGCAAAGACAGGGTTGACTGGAAATGATATTCCGGATCCTGGGACATTGGCGGCTTGCGTGAGTGAGGATAAATTTCCAGATCGATTTTCAAGCAAGTGCCAATATAACAAAAATACAACGATTACAAACAATACAACGATTACAAATGGAGCAATTATAAAAACTAATGGTATTTTAACAATGTCCTCCAATATTAATCAGTTTTCGAATTCAACAATTTACACAACTAACGATTTCCATATCACTGGAAATATAAATGGGATTTCCGCGATTAATATTCATGTAGGAGGAGAGGCAAAATTTAATAATTTAAACAGTTCCGTTAATAATTCAATTATTGAAGTAGCAAGGGACGGAACTTTCGAAAACATCAGTACAATTGACTCCTCTATATATGTCGGTGGGAAAGTTATCTTCAGGAATGGGAATAGCTTCACAAAGACCAAATTAGAAGTAAAAGGTGATTTAGAAAGCAAAAATTGGAATAATACATCTGATAGCATTATTTCAATTGGGGGCACTGCAGAGATCGATAATATCAATAGTTCCTTTAGTAATACAGTTCTTTCAATAAAAGGCAAAGCAACTATCAATCATATTAATAATCCTGGAGATAATAGTATAATTAGTATTTTAGGGAATGCTACCATTTCGGCTATAAATAACCCATCAAAAACAGCTATCTATATTGGCGGTGATGGGACAATTAACAATATAAACATGGGGAATGATTCCAAAATATGCGTAAGAGGCACTATAAGTGTACCTGGAAACTTTAATCTAAACGGAAATGGCAAAGTATATGCTTCAGCAATCTCAGCTAATACTAGTAACAACAATAGAAGTAAAATTGACACGAATCCTAATAATTTTGCGACGAATTGTAATAGTGGCTTTACCGATGGAGATGGCAATAATGGAGGAACTAATACTCCAGAAACAGTTTACATGCCATCCATCGTCAATGATTTACGAGTTGAAGATAGTAAAATTAATGTAGATTATAATTATTAATTGTGGTAGTCTCTATTGTTTTAAAAGCATAAAACACACAGAAAAGGAAGAATGGATTTAATTTGATCGTCCATTCTTCCTTTTTTATCATTTCACATAACTGCCAACACGATTTCGCCCGGCTCTTTTCGCCCCTACATATAACGCTCTATCAGCATGCCGAATCAATGCCAACGATTCATCGGCATCTTCAGGAGCATAAGCTAATCCTAAAGAAGCTGTGATATTTACTTTTTTTATTTTTTGAGGATCGTCTATATTTTGTTGAATAACAAAAGGTCTAGATGCAATCATCTTGCGGATAAACTCAGCCAAATCGAGCGCTTCTTTCTTCGCAATATTGGTCAGAAGAATCACAAATTCTTCTCCTCCGTATCTAGCAACAACTCCGTGGACACCAATAAGACTTTGAATTCTTTTTGCAAAAGCTTTTAAAATCTCATTTCCAGCCTGATGACCATATTGATCATTTACCGATTTAAAATGGTCAATATCTAACATGATTAGTGCGAGGTTGTCCAATTTCTTTTCATTAAGCTCTTTGAACTGGTCACTTAATATTTTTTCAAAATAACGGTAATTATAAAGCTTCGTTAATGCACATCTCTCACTATGTTCCTTCGTTTGCTCAAAGTACTTTGCATTTTCTAACGCAATTGCAAATTGGGTGCATAAAAGATCTAATACCATTAATTTTATGTTGGCAAATGCCTTCTTTTGTTTACTTCCTAGTAATAATACACCAATCACTTTTTTATTTTTAATAAGAGGCATACATAATACACTTTGAATACCTTCAGGCATATAGCCCTTATTTACATTCTGCCAATCTTGCTTGGAATGAAATACACTTAATTTTTTGGAGGCTAACACTCTACCGCTTATCCCCTCATTTTCATACATAATATCAGAAAAAACTGGTAGCTTTTCCTGTTGCTCTACGCGTGAGATCATTTCTAATTGATTTTTTGAATTCACTTGATGAATAAATACAAAATCAACTTTAAATAATTCATATAGCTTTTCATTAAAAAAATCTATCGTCTCATTCACATACAAATTTTGAGAAAGTTGGTGACCAATTTGCGCCGTTTTTCTTAAATAATCATTGGCTGTTTGACTTGAATGATACAGCTTTAATATAAGCGATAAGCTTATAAAAGGCACACCTATTAGGATTAAAGCAGCAAGACCGACATATTGATACATAATATATAACGCAATACCGACTGGATAAGTAATAACCGTTGTGAATATTTCCCAAATCAAATCCTTTGTAAGGAAACGTTGTTTTCTTTTATAGATAAAACGACCAATTAAAAAGATACCCAAAGTATTAAGTAACAGATAGGAAACAAGATAGATACTTATCAAAACAAATGATTTGAGATCGAAGGCTAAATCGAATCCATTTTTCCCTCCAAGACCATAGTAGATAATTCCACTAAAAAAGGAGACAAGGAAAAACATGATTGAATTCATAGGCAAGCGAAAAAGTGTCTTTTTATCTAACTTTGCTTGATATAATACTGCTAATAACGCAATTTGAACGAGGATAATCTCAAAAAATAATCCGAATATTAGAAAAACAGATAATGTCGCCCACTGTAAGAAAAATACCGGCGTACCATTTATGATCATTGGCATACTCGCAACAACTGTCATAAATATTAGAAATGCAAGAATCTCCCATTCATTCCCCCGAATTTGCGGAGGATAGATATTATGAGAGAACCATAGACCAAAAGGGAGAAGGAATATCCAAACTGCCCATATTATTTTTTTATAGCTTGGTTTTACCATTCTCTTCCCCCCTTCTTTTGAACCAATATATTCGTATTGCAAGTATAATAGCTATTCATTTTGTTATAATGTATCGTTAAAAAGAGAATATTTTACCATATTCTTAAAATTCCCACATTTCAAACCTGATAAATATATACTACCCTTTTCTTTCCTAATAATCTAGATATTTTTTTTGATATAGTTATTTCTTGAAATTTTTCCAAAATGTCTTAACTTCTGAAATAAAATACAAGGACCCAGTTATAAGGAGCATCTCATCCTTTTCAATGTTTTCCATATGTTCAAGAATTGCTTTTTGCCAGTCAGTGTTTTGGTACTTGAATGGATGGTTACTTTCTTTATATAATGTGCGGCAATCTGCAGCTCTTGGAAAGTCAAATGTTACAAAGGTAATCGTTGAAGCAACTTGATCAAGTTTAGTGATCATTTTATCTGTTTTTTTATCAGAGAGTGCTGCAAAAATAATTTTTTTCTTCTTCCCTTTATAGCGATTTACTAATACATCCACTAATGCCTCTATTCCTTCTTCATTATGTGCACCATCTAATACAACTAGGGGTTCTTCTGAAATAATCTCAAATCTTCCTGGCCATTGAGACAGTAATAAGCCCTTTCTAATACTTTCATCATTAATAGAAACAAATTGGTCACGTAAAAGCTCGGCACCGATTACTGCTAATGATGCATTTTCTATTTGATGCTTCCCAAACATTGTTATTTGCAAATCCTCCCATTTAAATAATGGAGACATTAAGTTAAAAGATTCCGTTGTAGACTTCGAATGATAGCCAGCTATCGTAAAATCTTTATCCAATAAGTAAATTGGTGCTTCCATCTTATTAGCCTGTTTCACAATGACAGCTTGCGCCTCTTTTTGTTTAACAGCCGCAATAATAGGGGTTTCCTTTTTTATAATTCCAGCTTTCTCAAATGCAATTTGTTCATAAGTGTCGCCCAATATTGCTGTATGGTCTAAGCCGATACTTGTAATGATGGAAAGTAGCGGGGAGATGATATTGGTTGAATCAAATCGACCTCCTAATCCCACCTCATATATAACGATATCCATTTTATGCATAAAAGCAAAATAGTAGAAAGACATTGCTGTAATAATTTCGAATTCTGTTGGACCGCCAATCTCCATTTTGTCCATTTCTTCTACAATCGGATGCAATTTATTTGCTAATGTGAGTATGTGTTCATCGCTTATTGGTTTTCCATTCACGCTGATTCTCTCATTAAATTGTTCTATGTAAGGAGATGTAAAAGTTCCAACCGTTAATCCTGCTTGTTGAAGAATGTTTCTTAAGTAAGTAACGGTAGACCCCTTTCCATTTGTGCCACCGATATGAACCGTTTTTATTTGTTTTTCTGGATGATTTAGCTTCTCCATCATCATTTCCATTCTTGTTAACCCAGGTTTTATACCAAAACGTAAGCGAGAATGAATCCAATTTAGTGCTTCTTCATAACTATGAAACATTGCTACACCCTCTTTTATGAATAATGATTGTTATTGTACATCTATAATTAACTTTATCTAGTATCATTTTAAAAGTAAAGCTTCCATCAATAGAAGAAGGGTGCCTCAAAGGTTTGGATAGTGGAGACACCCTTCGTTCTACTATGAAATTAACCTTTTAATTCATTAATACGCGCTTCAACCGCAACACGTTTTTCTAGATAATCTTTTTCTTTTGCTTTTTCCTCGTTAATTACTTTTTCTGGCGCTTTTTTTACAAAGCCCTCATTACCTAATTTCTTTTGAACACGTTCTACTTCTTTATTCCATTTTTCCAACTCTTTATTTAATCGAGCTATTTCTTCTTCCATATTAATTAATCCTTCTAAAGGAAGAATGATTTCCACTCCAGTTACTACAGCCGTCATCGCCTTATTTGGTACTACAATATCTGTACCAACGCTTAAAGTTTCTGGATTGCAGAAGCGCTCAATAAAAGATTTATTTTCAAGAAGCGTTGCTTTAACCACTTCATCCTTCGCTTTTAATAAAATGCTGATTTTCTTACTCATCGGTGTATTAACTTCCGCACGGCTATTACGAACAGAACGGATAATCTCCACAAGCAATTTCATATCATTAGCAGCCTTCTCGTCTGTAAACGCAGGATTTACCTCTGGCCAATTCGCAATGGTAATCGATTCGCCAGCATGTGGAAGGTTTTGCCAGATTTCTTCTGTGATGAATGGCATAAATGGATGTAATAAGCGCATTGTATTATCAAGAACATACGCTAAAATCGAGCGAGTTGTCAATTTAGCCGCTTCATCTTCACCATATAATGGAAGCTTCGCCATCTCAATATACCAGTCACAGAAATCATCCCAGATAAAGTTATAAAGAACTCTTCCAACTTCTCCAAACTCATAGCGATCAGATAGACGTGTTACTGTTTCAATTGTTTCATTTAATCTCGTTAAGATCCACTTATCTGCAACTGATTTTTCGCCTGATAAATCAATTTCATCATAAGCTAAACCATCCATATTCATTAATGCAAAGCGTGAAGCATTCCAAATTTTATTTGCAAAGTTCCAAGTTGATTCAACCTTTTCAATGCTGAAGCGCAAATCTTGACCTGGTGAGCTTCCTGTTGATAAGAAATAGCGTAAGGAGTCTGCACCGTACTTAGCAATAACATCCATTGGATCTACACCATTTCCTAAAGATTTACTCATCTTGCGTCCTTGCTCATCACGAACAAGTCCATGGATCAATACATCTTTAAATGGTCTCTCTCCAGTAAATTCTATCCCTTGAAAAATCATACGAGATACCCAGAAGAAAATAATGTCATATCCAGTTACTAATGCAGCAGTAGGATAATAACGCTTATAGTCCTCTGCCTCTGTATTTGGCCAATTTAATGTAGAGAATGGCCATAACGCTGAACTGAACCACGTATCTAATACATCTGTATCCTGCGTCCAATTTTCAATATCTGCTGGCGCTTCATGGTTTACATAAACTTCACCTGTTTCTTTATGATACCAAGCAGGAATACGATGGCCCCACCAAAGCTGACGAGAAATACACCAATCACGGATATTTTCCATCCAACGCATATACGTATTTTCAAATCGATTTGGTACAAAGTTTACTTTTTCTTCCTCTTTACCTTGTAACCCAATTGCTTCATCAGCCAGTGGTTGCATTTTAACAAACCATTGGGTAGATAAATATGGTTCTACTACTGCACCGCTTCGCTCTGAGTGTCCAACGGAATGCATATGCTCTTCAATTTTGAATAGAACGCCGATTTCCTGTAAATCTTTTACGATTTGTTTACGGCATTCGAAACGATCCATTCCTTCATACTTACCAGCACGCTCATTCATCGTGCCGTCTTCATTCATTACAAGAATTCTTTCTAAATTATGACGGTTTCCAACTTCAAAATCATTCGGATCATGGGCAGGAGTCATTTTTACAGCACCTGAACCAAAGTCCATTTCCACATAATCATCCGCAACAATTGGAATCTCTCTTCCTACGATCGGCAGAATTACTTTTTTTCCAATTAAATGCTGGTATCTTTCATCTTTCGGATGAACAGCAACACCTGAATCCCCAAGCATTGTTTCTGGACGAGTTGTTGCTACTTCAATATAGCCAGATCCATCTGCTAAAGGATATTTCATATGATAGAATGCACCTTGTACATCCTTGTAAATTACCTCAATATCAGAAAGAGCTGTTTTTGTAGCTGGATCCCAGTTAATAATATATTCGCCGCGGTAGATAAGTCCTTTATTGTATAAAGATACGAAAACTTCACGAACTGCTTTAGAAAGACCTTCATCCAACGTAAATCTTTCTCTAGAATAATCTAAGCCCAATCCTAATTTAGACCATTGAGCACGGATATGACTCGCATATTCCTCTTTCCATTTCCATGTTTCTTCTACAAACTTTTCACGACCAAGATCGTATCTGCTAATCTTTTGGGCACGAAGCTTTTGTTCAACCTTTGCTTGCGTTGCGATACCAGCATGGTCCATTCCAGGAAGCCAAAGAACATCGTAGCCTTGCATTCTTTTCATTCTTGTTAAAATATCTTGTAATGTTGTATCCCATGCATGCCCTAAATGCAATTTACCTGTTACATTGGGTGGTGGGATTACAATTGTATATGGCTGTTTTTCTTCATCTGGCTTAGCCTCAAAAAACTTACCTTCTAACCACCAATCATAGCGACCCTTTTCAATACTTGCTGGATCATACTTTGTCGGCATGGAGATTTCTTTCATTTCCATCCTAATTTCCTCCTAATCCTGTCCTTTGTACTTTTTAAAGCAAATAAAAAAACTCCACTCGTCTTAAAAGGACGAATGGAGTTTGTTCGCGGTACCACCTTTTTTCCAACACAAGAAATGTATTGGCTCTTTAAAAGATGATATCGGATACTGTCCGTCTTTTACTAATAAGCAAACCGTTCGCAAAAGAAGCTCGAGGGCTACCTTCCAATGGGTTGAATAGAAATCTCGCAGCAAATGATTTCCTCTCTTTAAACAACGTACATTGTACTACTCCCTGTCATTGCCTTAATAATTTATTTATATATGCTATACTACCGAAAAAAACTTATTCTCGTCAATAAGGATTGCCGATTTTTTTTCATTTTATTCCTATCTATTTTTTGTTTATCTTTAATATATGTGCATGGAAAAACAATCGTTACAAATTTAGGATACAATAATAGACTCAAGATTTTAATCCTGAGTCTCTGCTTGTTCCGCTTGTTCTGCCGCTTCTTGCTGCGCTTTCTTTTGTCTTTCTATTTCATCCACTCGCATCACGACATATTCCGTATTTTTTAAAAGCCAATATTGTTTAAGTAGCTTTTGTGTATATTTGCGCTCATTGATGACTTTCTTATCTGCTTTCATATATTTCTCACAAATACGAAGCACTGGTCCTGGATGAGCCAAATAACTTAAAAACAAAAGCATTTCCTCATATTTTAAAGGATTATGATTAAAATACGTATAAAGCCACTCTATACAGTCCTCATTTTGCTTTGGTGCTGTCCTTAATGAACGGGACAGAAACGGAAGTAGATCATGGCTTGCCGATCCATATCTAGCATTCTCAAAATTAGTAAAGTAGCCATACCCTCTATCATCATAAAGAAAATGTTCTGGTGAAATTTTCCCGTGGATAATGGCGACTCTTGCCTTTTCATCCTCTTTCGTTTCCTCATACCATTCCTTCAATTTAGTTTCTGAATAAATCAAAGCCTGCCGTATGTCATGATAATACATACAAAACATTAACTCAAACGGAGCCATATATTCTTTATTTTCACATTGCTCAATAAAACCAGCTAGAAACTCTTGTTCTTTCTCCATTTCTAATTGTGTATTCTCAAAATGCTCTTGTCGATCTTCCTTTTCAATTTTTACTTCTTTAGAACTTAAAATATGGAGCCTTGCTAGCTCTCGAAACATTTGTTGATGTTTTTTGAAATATGTTTCTCTTTCTTCATTTGGTAGCCAAGGCATTAAATAATACAATTGATTGTCATAAAGAATCGCATATCTTCCATCCACCGCTGGATATATTGGCACAATTCGATTATACCCTTTTTGATAAAGCATTCTTATATGACGTGTGAAATCAGCCCCATTATGAGGATCAATTCGTTTTAACGCAAAAATACCTTTATTGCTATATATTTTGGCAACTTTTCCAAATTCTTCAACAAAATTTGGTTCTACTGCGTATGATTTTAAGATAGGTGAATATTTATTTAATATATTTTTTTCATTCATATCCGCCCACACTTTCTTATCAAGTGAAACTCCCATCCTTTTCCTATTTTCTATAGATGGTTAGCTATACAAATCGGGCATTTGCCAAAGTGTCAAGATAGAATGCTACCAAGCTCTTAAAATAATCTATTTGCTCTTTAACCCTTTAATCGGTTTTCCCCCTCCAAAAACGATTGAAAAAAGCAAAAAGAAAACAGTCAAGCAGGAAAATCTCCTGCCTGCTCCAGTTTATTGTTCTTATTTCTCTACGAAATTTCCTGGTATATATATAACTTGCCCTTCATAAACATCTTGATTTGCTTCCATTCTATTTTCTTTCAATAATGTATGGATATTGACATTATAACGATTACTTAACTTTTCTAATGTATCGCCTTGCTGAACAATACAAACTTTCACTTTTGTATGCTTCTCTTCTTCTTTTCTAGCAAAAAATTCTGTAAAGGTTAGAGATTTTGTTTTACTAAATAGCCCTTTTTTCTTTTTCGGTTCTTCAGGAGGAGAAGATGATGATTCTTCTAATTCCTCTTCTTCCAGTAAAAGTTCTTCCTGCTTCGATTCAGATGAAGATTCTTGTTGTGGCTTTTTAAATACATCTTCTGCAGAATAGATATTTTCCTCACTCCTGAATAAAGAAACCTTCATCTCAGGTTCTGAAGAGGTAATCTCTTCTTCTCTAGTTTCCTCAGAAAAATAAGGTACTTTAGCATTTTCATTCGTACCCCAATCATCCTCTTCTTCTGGTGACTTTCTAACCTCAAGTTCGAATGGGGAATACAAATCATCCCCTTCTACCTTCACTTCACGCTGTTCTTCTAAAAGGGGACTGACATTTTGAAATGGACTAACAGCTATTTCAATAGGTTCTTCTATTGAATCATTTCTATTATCATCCTCATCCGCTGAACCTCGCCAAGCTAATTCTAGTTCTTCTTCTACATTCTCTTCTTCAACACTCTCTTCTTCTTCAGAAGCAAGACCTGAAATAGTTAAATCTGCTGTCAAATTCAAACAGCTTCTTTCCGGGAAGACATAATCAAAAGTATCAATCTCAATTTCAACATCTTCAAGACTTGTGACTCTCGAAAGGGGAATGGTAATATCCACCGGAAAATGGTGTAAAAATTCACACACTCCTTCCTCTCTTTCCATTATTGAATGAATTAATTTAGGAGCCTTAAAAGCCTCCTCTTCTTCTTGTTCCCCTTCATTAAAGCGCTTGTATTCACCACTTAACTCTAAAGAGCCTTGAATGATAATATACTGATCGTTCTCTTGGATTGTTATATTGGGATCAAGTGAAATGGAAAGCAGATCCTCTACTTCCTGTCCTTTTTGAAACCAGACGGACTCTTCCAACGAAAACCGCAAAATAGACGAATTTTCTTGAGACAAAGCGACTCCTCCTCTCATTCCTTTCACGTATATATCACTATTGTCTTTAAAAACTTATGATTGTCTGTAACACTTTATGAATATTTCTTTCATTTGTTTGTCTTAACAATAGAGGAAAATAGACTCTTTCCCTTGATTAATCTTATTTTTCAGAATTCATACACCAAATTGTTAAAACTAATTGCTTTTTCTAGCCCTTTTTTTAGTAAAGGTTTTATATAATAAAAGCAGATTTTACAAGTTATCAAAATTATTTAAATTGGAAATGTAGACCAATTTAAATTTTGTATCTAAAAAGGAGGATCTATTATGGCTTTTTCCGTGCTAATGTATCACGAAATAAGAAAAGAAGAAGATTTTCATGCAACCGAACAGCATCCAATCGATGTAAAGCAAGATTATAAAGATTTCTTGCCTTCTCCACTTTTCATAACACTCGAAAAATTTGAACAGCAAATGGAGTATTTATTTGTCAATGGTTTTCACCCTTTATCTCTAAATGAAGTAAAAGCATATTACGAAGGAGGTCCTTTACCGGAGAAATCTGTATTACTTACTTTTGATGATTGCTTTCAATCCATAAAGGAATATGCGTATCCAATTCTAAAAAAATACCAATTTCATGCAACAGCTTTTGTTGTAACAGGGTGGCTGCATGATAGTAAAAATAAATTTGAAAAAGAAAAATCTGTCTGCTTATCCATAAACGATTTAAAGGAAATGGCTGATGTATTTGAATATGCCAACCACACTCATTGTATGCATGTCCGAACAAGTGAAACAGAAAGTTTATTAATGACATCTAGTAAAGAAGACTTTGCTAAAGACTTAGATGAATGTAATATCCATTCACTAATCGAGCATAAAAATGTATTCGCCTATCCATTTGGATTATTTAACGAATCTAATGTTTTAACTTTAAGAGAAAAAGCGTTTGAACTCGCCTTCACTTGTGAAAATGGTCACAATGATAGAAAAACTGACCCACTTTTATTAAAAAGAAATGCTATTCCCTTTTTAATGGACTTAGAGACATTCAAAAAAATCATTACAAATTAGGAGAAAAAAGATGAAAAAAATAATGACGCTATCCTTATTAATCGTATTTGTTTTACTTTCTGCTGCTTGTGGAAAGACTGTTACAACCGAAACAGATAAAAACGAAAACAGCAACACAGAAAAAACATCTGGAGAAGAGCTATCCATCGGAATATTGCCGGCAGAATCGGCGATACCTATTATTTTAGCAGAGGAAAATGGATACTTTGACGAAGAAGGAATAGACGTATCCATAAAATCCTTTTCTTCGCCAACAGATCGAAATGTTGCAATTCAAGCGAATGAACTAGATGGTACAATCGCAGATGTGATGACAGCGGCAGCATTTATGGAAAATGGAATTAACATGAAGATTACTTCCGATATTAGTGAAGATTTTAAAATCCTCTCCTCTCCTGATTCAGGAATTACAGAGATGAAAGATTTAAATGGGAAAAATGTTTCGTTAGTGCCGAACTTTATCTTGGAATATATTATGGATGATTTCGCAGCTAAAGAAGACTTCACTTATGATATCGTGGAAATCCCTTCTTTTTCTGGTCGCGCAGAAGCGCTGATGGCAGACAAAGTAGATGGAGTTGTATTTACAGAACCACAGGCTAGTATGCTAGTTAACCAGGGAGCTCACCTTTTAGGTAGCTCAACAGATGCAGGAATTAAAGGAGGGACGATTCTTTTTTCAGATGAAATGATTTCATCCAAATCAGCGGACATCAAAGCTTTTTATAAAGCGTATAATCAAGCAATTGACTATATGAATAATACGAAGGCGGAAGAATATGGAGATATATTAACTAAATATCAATTCCCAGATGCAATGAGCAACTATTTATCAACAAAAGATAGCTTTCCTTATGCAAGTGTAGTTTCAAAAGATACCTTTGATTCGATTGTTCAGTGGACGAAAGATAAAGGGCAAATTACGAAAAACTATTCTTATGAAGAATTAACAGACTTCACATTGTTACCGAATTAAACAAAAAAGAGGCTGTGACATAAGCATTTCAACCAACAATAAACACGAACTATAATGTAGTTAAATTACACAAATGTTCATTTTTGTTTTTTTAGAAAAAGGTTTAAAAACGAAGTGAAATGGAGCGGAGGACGCTCGACTCCTGCGGGAAATAGAGGAAAGGCCGAGACCCCGCAGCGCATTGAGGAGGCTCAGCTTCCTCCCCTGCGCATCGAGCGTCTGTAGCGCAATGGAACGACTTAGTTTTTATACTTGACTATGTTTAAAAACATAGATAACCATCATGAGAAAGTAGATCTATTTAAGAGCTAAATTAGAGATTGTTCGTCTTTAAAGATTAGTTATTTAGTTTTGTCCAAGCCTCTTTATTTATGATTCCAAGGGGTAACTTTTAACTCCAATTTATCTAATATGATAAATAACAATAAACCGATACATCCTAAGGTGACGATCCCTGCAAACATTTCTTCATAATTCATTTTCGTCCATGCACTGATTATATAATAGCCAATTCCATAAATTGTTGCATAGTTTTCTGCAAAAAATAATGTTGCTAAACTAATACCAATACTAATTCTTATCCCTGTAAATATGGAGGGAAGTATGCTCGGGAAAATTAAGTAGATTAATTGCTGGTAAATTGGTGACCGAAAGCCGTGCATCACTTTATAATAACTTGCTGGAATTTGTAATACACCATCTCTAACCGATAAAATGATTTGAAAAACAATAATCCAAATAATTAGGGTAATTTTAGATTGGTTTCCCAACCCATACAAAATCATAAATACAGGTAAAAATGCTACTTTGGGTATTGGATATATATAATACAGAAAAGGTGATAATAAGATATTAATCTTCTTATTTTTCCCTAAAATAATCCCCAATGGAATTCCTATTAACAAAGAAATAAAAAGAGCAATGGTAATTCTCAGTAAGCTCGCTCCAGCATGCAGAAGCAACATCCATTTTTCGTTCCATATATAAGTAACTGTTAAAATGGGTGATGGGATGGTATGTGACTGTAATAAAAAATAGACAATATACCAAAATAGAGTGACACTTATAAAGCCTACGATTAGTTGATTTCTAAAGACTTTCCGAATGATTTTCTTCATTATTGTACCGCCGCTAATTTTCTTCGAACTTCAATACAAGCTTTATAAAAAGACAAATTTTCTTTCGCTTTTTTTACCCCGAATAGCGGATTATAAATAGTCTCGATGTCTCCATTACCCTTTAGCAATAGAATATACTCGCCAAGAAGTACTGCTTCTTCTATATTATGAGTTACAAAAAGTAATGTCGTTTGTCTTTTTTTAATCTGCTCAAATATTAACTGTTGAATTTGTTCTTTTGTCAGTTCATCTAATGTAGATGTCGGCTCATCCATTAGCAACAAATCAGGCTCATTAATTAATGTTCTTGCTAATGCCACCCTTTGCTTTTGTCCACCACTTAACTCTGCCGGATATTTATGCTCCATTCCACTTAATCCAACTTCTCTTATTAGTGTTGTTACTCTTTCCTTGATTTCCTGTTTCGTTTTCCGTTTATCTAATTTCAACGGCATCGAAACCGCATCATGAACTTTTAGCCAAGGAAAAAGGCCTAAGTCCTGAAACATAAAACCAATATCCTTGCTAGGTTGCTGAATTCGGTTCCCTTCGATTAACACTTCTCCTTCGGTTGGAATCAGTAAACCTGCTAAAAGGTGGAGAAGTGTACTTTTTCCGACGCCTGACTTACCGATTAATGCATATGATTTACTCTTTTCTAGAGTCAAATTTAGCTTTTTTAAGATTGTATTATTATCATAAGTAAAACTAACGTGCTGCATCTTTACAAATGAATCCATGAAACATCCCTTCTTATCGCTTATTACTAGTTGCATCATATCATATCATATTAATCACCTTCATACAGTGGCAAAAAATCGACAGTTCTAGATAATTCGGAGTAAATAAGAAAATGTCTTTTGCTTAATTAATTTCTAAACATAAAAAAATGAAAGAGACTGTGAACATAAGTATTCCAACCAAATATAAGCCCAAACAATTTTACGGAGATGTTAAAAACATTCGTATAATTGTTAACGGGTTCCGATAAGGGAGAGAAACAACAGAATTGGAATACAAATTAGCAGACTAATTCGCATAGCGATATGGTCTGCTTTTTTATTGTTATATCAACATTTAAATCGAAATAACTATACTATTAACACCCTAAATTTTGCCTGGACAATGGCTGTTGTCCCACTGCTAATATTGATATGCTAAAAAAAGTGCCAAATAATATGTTAAAAGTCTTGATATTTTGTAGAAAGGAAATGAGATGATTAAAGGAGGAAATTCCATTATATAAAGCCCAAAAACTTAATTCAGAGCGGGTTGACTGGATTGTATCAGAACAGACAAGGAACATCATAGCTGCGTTTTCTGAGTACAGTGAATATACCGAAAGTGAAGTAGTTGATGAAATTCTAAAGAACATACTTACCGACAAAGAATTTGTTAACTAGGTGATGATTAAGCGAAATAATAAGCGGTTGCTCAAACAACTTGAATTAGAAGAATTGGGAGGTTTATTTGGCTCGGATGAAACGATTAGTTGAAAAAAATGAAGAAGTAGTTGTGGTTCGAATTCCAGTCACAACTTCGGAAATAGCTGACCGAGTAAAACAATATGATTTATTAGACCCCAGCAAATTTTCTAAACGATACAATGACCTTTTGTACGGTTCTGTATCTTTCTTCTTGAATGAGAAGGAACATATAATTCAGTATAATTTTTGCGAAATCCGTTTGTTAATGGCACGATCTCCCACAAGAAAAATTCACAAGCGTAAAAGGAAATCCGAGCAGTTATCGACTTAGCGGAAGAGGTAAAAGAGAAAAACAGGCAATTATTTGTAACCTTTGGGGACAGCAAAAACAATTTTATATAGAGCCTTAGACAAACTCCGTAAAAATTGGAAAGGAGATGGTGTATATGAGCAATAAAATTAGACAAGAAATGAACAGAATTGAAATTCCAAAAGAACTAAGTGAAAGAAGCAAAATGGGTGTTTCAAAAGCGAAATCACAAATGCAAAAACCAAAACGAAAATGGTCTTATATTATTGGACCAGTGATTGCCGCTTCGCTTATTTTAGGAATTTTTGGTCCTAAATTTTTCACAAATACTCCTCCAGATACCCCTGTTATTAGGACATTAGAATATAGTCACGCCTTTGATGTATCAGACGCTCGCAGACTTGTTGGTTGGGCAGACAATGTATTTATCGGAAAAGTAATAGAACAGGTAGGAACTAAATCAAAGGACGTTATTCCAGAAACCCAGTTTAAAGTGGAAGTAACGCAAAATATCAAAGGTGATTTTAACGGAACAGTAATTGTAAACCAACAAGGCGGATACAAAGAGAAGGAATTGATATTGGTTGAAAATGACCAATTGCTTGAAGATGGCCAATCATATTTATTTGTGACTAAACACTTGATCGAAGAAAATTGGAATACATTAGTCCCTGTTTATGGTGATATTAAAATAAATAATGATGAAGAAAAGCAGAAAATTACGGAGAAATATGAGCAGGCTTATAAAGAAGAAATACCCTTCAAATATAATCAAAATTAGCAATTGAAAAGAGGTTGGGACATAAGCATTTCAACTAACAATAAACACGAACTTTTTTACACAATTTATGCTCATTAATAATCGTGTTTATTGTTTTGGAAAATGGTATAAAAACGAAGTGAAATGGAGCGGAGGACGCTCGACTCCTGCGGGAAATTGAGACGCTTTAGACCCCGCAGGCTCAGCTTCCTCCCCGGCGCATCGTGTGCCTGTAGCGCAATAGAACGACTTAGTTTTTACACGTGAGTTTATTTAAAAACATAGATAACTATCATGAGAAAGTAGCTTAATTTAAGAGCTAAATTAGAGATTGTTCGTCCTCACAGATTGCTATTTCGTTTTGTCCCAAGCTCTAATTTTTTCTTTTAAAAAACAATAATCTTCTAAAACAACCTCGTTTTTAAGCATTCAAAGTAGAAAAGGCATTTTCTGCTGCGTGAATGGTATGCTCAATATCATCATCTGTTAATGCAGTTGATAAGAACATCCCTTCAAATTGAGAAGGTGGTAGAAAGACTCCTTGTTCTAACATGCTATTATAAAAGCTAGCAAAGTAATCAAGATTAGATGTTTTTGCACTTTCATAATCTTTTACATCTTCATTGGTAAAGAAGAAACCAATCATGGATCCCGCGCGATTTACTGTAAACGGAATATCATATTTCGCAGCTGCTTCTTTTAAGCCTTCTTCTAAACGATCTGCTTTTCGGATAAATTCTGTATACGTATCTTTAGTTAATTGAGATAATGTCTCAAACCCTGCTGTCATTGCAAGTGGGTTACCGGATAATGTACCTGCTTGATAAATAGGACCGCTTGGGGCAATTTGATTCATAATTTCTGCTTTTCCGCCATATGCACCAACTGGTAAGCCTCCGCCAATTACTTTACCTAAACAAGTAATATCTGGGGTAATGCCAAAATAACCTTGTGCACAACCATAATCCACTCGGAAACCTGTCATTACTTCATCAAAAATAAGTAAAGCACCATATTCTGTTGTAACATCACGCAAGCCTTGTAAAAATCCTGGTTTCGGTGGAACAACACCCATATTTCCTGCAACTGGCTCAGCAATAATTGCTGCAATGTCTTCTCCATAAGTAGAGAACGCATATTTCACACTTTCTAAATCATTATAAGCAACTGTAATAGTATTCGCAGCAATGCTTTCTGGAACTCCAGGGCTATCTGGTAAACCAAGTGTTGCTACACCAGAACCTGCTTTAATAAGCAAGGAATCCCCATGTCCGTGATAGCATCCTTCAAATTTCAGAATTTTATTTCTGCCTGTATAGCCTCGTGCTAAACGAATGGCACTCATTGTAGCTTCTGTACCAGAAGACACCATGCGAACGATTTCGATGCTAGGAACACGCTCTTTCACAAGAGCAGCAAGCTTGTTTTCAATTAAAGTTGGTGCCCCAAAGCTAGTACCTTTTTCTGCAACCTTCTTAATTCCCTCCACTACTTGATCATCAGCATGTCCTAAAATAAGAGGTCCCCATGATAATACATAATCAATGTATTCATTGCCGTCAATATCATAAATTTTAGAGCCTTTCCCAGACTCCATGAATACAGGATTTCTTTTAACCGATTTAAAAGCACGAACAGGGCTATTTACGCCACCAGGCATTAATTCTACTGCTTCTTTATATGCAGCTTCTGATTTTTGATAGGAACGCATTATGACTTCCTCCCTTCTTGTTCTTTTAACATACGTGCTACATCTTTAGCAAAATAGGTAATTATTAAATCTGCTCCAGCACGTTTCATGCTAATCATTGTTTCCATAATTATTCTTTCTTCATCAATCCAGCCATTTTGTGCTGCCGCTTTAACCATGCTGTATTCACCACTAACATTATAGGTAACAATAGGCAAATTCCATTCATTTTTCATGTCTCGAACAATATCAAGATATGGAAGACCTGGCTTTACAATAAGAAAATCTGCTCCTTCTGCAACATCACTTTCCGCTTCTCTAAATGCTTCAAGACGATTTGCAGGATCCATTTGGTATGCTTTGCGATCTCCAAATTGAGGTGTACTATCAGCTGCTTCTCGGAATGGTCCATAAAATGCTGATGCATATTTCACACCATAGCTCATAATCGGAATATCAATGAATCCTGCTTCATCCAAGCCTTTTCTAATTGCAGCTACAAAACCATCCATCATATTAGAAGGCGCAATAATATCTGCTCCAGCAGCAGCTTGACTAACTGCTGCTTTCACAAGCAATTCTAGGGACTCATCATTTAATACTCTTCCTGCTTCAATTACGCCACAATGTCCGTGGCTCGTATATTCACATAAGCAAGTGTCAGCAATAACAATCATTTCTGGATAGTTAGCTTTAATATACTTAATTCCTTCTTGAACAATACCGTGATCATGAAATGCTTGTGTTCCACATTCGTCTTTTTCCTTTGGGATTCCGAATAATAACACCGATTTAATTCCAAGCGTCTGTACTTCATCCATTTCTTCCTTTAAACGATCAATTGAAAACTGATAAATGCCAGGCATGGAAGAAATCTCACTCTTCACATTTTCTTCTTCTGTAATAAATATCGGATAAATTAAATCATCGATATGTACGTATGTCTCTCTTACTAATGCTCTCATATTGGCAGATTGTCTTAATCTGCGATGACGTTTGAATTCAACCATGTTTCTTGCCTCCAACTTAATTTGTTAAATACTGCACTAAATGTTCTAGAATGCTATCTGTTGTATAGGGGTCCGCTGTAACAGTTACAGGTAACCCATAGCACTGCAATGTTTCTGTTGTAATGGGCCCAATACTAATAACAATACTGCTTTCCAGACGATCCATTAACTGATTTTTTTTAATCACTTGCATAAAATGTTGTGCTGTGGAGGAACTGGTAAAAAGCAATACCTCTAAACCATTCTTCTTTACCTCTTCCACAAGCAGTTCTTCACTCTCTTTCGGGAAATACGTTTCATACAATATGGCTTCATCTACTTGCAAACCCGCTTCCCTTAATTCATCTGCTAGAAATTCTCTCGATTTATTTCCTTTTACTATTAAAATCCGTTGATTCTTTTCGGAAATGGCAACAAACTCTTTTGCAAACTGTTCTGCAACAAATTGTGACGGAATGAAATCAGCTTGATACCCATATTCAGAAACAGCAGCTGTCGTCTTTTCGCCAATGACAGCAATTTTAGAGTCAACTGTTAATTCTACTCTTTTGATCTCTTTAAAAAATGCCTCTACACCGTTACGGCTCGTAAAGACAAGCCAATCATATGCTTGGCATTTCAATGAAACAATCACTTCATCAGAAAGATGTTTTTCTTGAAAAGCGATAAGTGGCACTTCAACAGGAATTCCACCTAAATCGTTAATCCGCTTTGATAATACACTTGCTTGTTTTTTAGAGCGGGGAACGAGAATTTTTTTTCCTAGAAGGGGTTTAGCCATCTATTATATTCTCCTCTTTTAACTGATCAATTAATGCTTTCGCACCCTTTTCTGTTAAAATGGCAGCTGCTTGTTCTCCTACCTCTACAGGGTTTTTACCTGTCACTTCTTCCTTATAAATCAGTTTCCCATCAGGTGAAATGACTAAAGCTGTTAATGCCACTTCATCATCCTTCACTTGTGCAAAGCCAGCTATTGGCACTTGGCAGCCTCCTTCCATACGCTGCAAAAATGCTCTTTCCGCATAAACGGTACGAGTCGTATCCTGGTTCGACAACTTGCTTAGAAGTTCTAACACTTCTTTGTCATCTTCGCGGCATTCAATAGCAAGTGCACCTTGACCCACTGCAGGCAAACATACTTCAGGCTCTAAAAATTCTGTTACTACATCGCTTGTCCATCCCATTCTTGCTAATCCAGCAGCGGCTAATATGATGGCATCATATTCCTCTGTCTCTAGCTTGTTAAGACGTGTATCGATATTTCCACGAATCCATTTGATTTCAAGGTCCGGTCTAACAGCAAGTAGTTGTGCACCTCTTCGCAAACTGCTTGTCCCAACGATTGCACCTTTTCTTAGATCCTTTAAAGGAATATGATTCTTACTTATTAAAGCATCACGATAATCCTCACGCTCTGGAATACACCCAATTGTTAACCCTTTCGGAAGGATTGCAGGCATATCTTTCATGCTGTGTACAGCAATATCAATTTCCTTATCAAGCATGCTTTGCTCTATTTCCTTAACAAATAGCCCTTTTCCCCCAACCTTAGATAAAGTGACATCAAGAACAACATCTCCCTTTGTCACAACTTCCTTCACTTCAAAGTCAAAAGAAGAATCTAATTTTTTAAGCTGATTAATTACCCAATTCGTTTGCGTAATGGCTAGCTTACTTTTCCTTGATCCAACAATTATTTTGCGCATTAAAAGTACCTCCAACATTCATTCCTTTATGTACCTTCCATTTAATAATGAAAAGTTGAAAAATTGCCTACTAAAAAGAAATTAATAAGCATAATAAAAAAACTCGCGATATTTAAGAGGGCCACATTTTTCCCCCTTAACTTTTTTGAAACACGTAAATACAAAAAACTGCTATAGACTAGTAGCACAATAAACGAGCTGATAATTTTCGGATCATACCAAAGAAAGTCTGGTCTTTGAATAATAGCCCATTGAACTCCAAGAATTAAGCCAATTAATAATAATGGTACACCAAAGACGCTTAATAGGTAAGATATATGTTCTAATTTGGCTAAATCTGCTATCCTCATTACTCGTTTTCCCCATTTTTTCTGTTTTAGTAAATCATATTGGATACAATAGAGGACAGAAAAAATAAATGAAATAGTAAACATCCCATACGCTAAAATAGCTGCTGTTACATGTATAAACAACAACTCCGATACAACCTGCTCGGCATGTATAACAGCGGAATCACGAGCAGGAGCAAATGTATGTATTGCCATAATAACAAATCCAAGGACATTCGTAAAAAACACAATAAAATCAATTTTCAACCACTTATTTATTACCAAAGAAAAGGTTACCAATACCCAGGAATAAAAGTAAAGCCCTTCCATGATAGTTAGAATTGGGAATCTATTCATCTCCACTATATAGATACTTAAAAAAGATGATTGCAATATCCAGACAAATAAAAGTAACCAGAAAGCTACTCGATTTGCTCTCTGGTTATTATGCATAAAATCAAAAAAATAAAATAGCACAGATAACGCATAAAGAATAATCGTGAATTCATGAAGTCTAGTCATAAAAATATCCTGCATCAACGCTTCCCCTTCAAATATAAAAGATCCTAATACCAAGTCTTCTAATAACTTAATATACTCTTATTTCTATCCTCAACTATATTTTAACCTATGGAAAGGAAAGCGAAACGACCATCTGAAGAGATTTTTCTTGAATGGTAAAATAAAAAAGCAAGCTTTCCGTTCAAAGGAGTAAAGCATTCAATTAGTTTTAGTTATATTGATCACACTTGAATGGATGGCTGAACGATTGGAGAAAATGCTTCCTTCTCTTCTTCCTTTACGACATTATTCGATTCTTTTGATGTATCAGCTTCTACATTGAAGATTTTCATAAACAGCTGCATTGATTGGTCTGCATCCGGAAGAGCTGCAAGTTCCTTCGCTTGAAGAATTGGGTCTTTTAGCATTTGATTCACAATACTTTTCGTATGCTTATTTAAAATCTTTCTTTCTCGCTCACTTAGATGAGGGAGCTTTCTTTCTAGACTTTTCATTGTTTCGCTTTGAATAGCAAGTGCCTTTTCACGAAGTGCAGAAATAACTGGTACGACACCTAATAAGTGAAGCCATTGATTAAACTCGATAATTTCAGCTTCTATCATGAGCATAATCTTTTCTGCTTCTTTTTGACGCTCTTGGAGGTTTGCTTCTACAATTCCTTCCAAATCGTCAATATCATAAAGAAATACACTATCTAATTCAGCGATTTCAGGATCTAAATCACGTGGAACCGCAATGTCCACCATAAACAGCGGATTACCTTTGCGGATTTTTTCAACTGCCTTCATCATGGACTTTGTGATAACGAATGTACTAGATCCAGTAGAACTAATGACAATATCTGCATCAATTAATGCACATTGCAGCTCATCCATTGGTTTTGCTTGCCCTTCAAATCGATGTGCAAGTGTTTCTGCTTTTTCAAATGTGCGATTTATCACAGTTACGTTTTTAGCACCGTTGCTATACAAATTCTGAATTGCAAGCTCGCCCATCTTTCCTGCACCTAAAATGAGAACATTCTTATTTTGCAAGGTACCAAATATTTTTTTCGCCAATTCTACTGCTGCATAGCTTACAGACACAGCGTTCGCACCAATCTCTGTCTCTGTGTGTGCTTTTTTTGCAAAAGTAATAGCTTGCTTAAATAACTGATTAAAAACCGAACCAGTAGAATTAATTGATTGTGCTGTCAAAAAGCTTGAGCGAATCTGTCCAAGAATCTGTGTTTCTCCGACAACCATGGAATTTAAACCACAGATAACCTGGAATAAGTGATTTAAAGCTCCATCTTGTTCATACACAAATAAATAAGGAACAAATTCCTCTTGTTCCAACTGAAACCATTCTGCTAAAAACTGCTTAATATAAAATCGACCAGTGTGGAGCTGATCAACGACTGCATATATTTCCGTACGATTACATGTTGAAATAATAACATTTTCTAATATACTTTTTTTATTTTGTAATTGATTCATAGCTTCCCCTATTTGCTCTGAATCAAATGTTAAACGTTCACGAATTTCTACTGGGGCCGTTTTAAAATTTAGTCCGACAGCTACTATATGCATTTTACCTAATGACACCCCCAAAAAGTAAGTTCTTACCTAGTTATTCATAAAGATCATTTTAAACCATTTATATAAACAGATTAAATTATAATAATTATTAACATGTAGTTATTATAACAAAATCATTTCAAAAATGGGAAACAATTTGCCCTAAAAATGTGAACAAATTGTGAATTCATATGGTAAGATATAGTATTGATAACCGTAAAAGAATTATACTTACGTTATTTACTAGTAATAGTTTATACTTCTTTTATAAAATTATCGTTATAATCTTAGTTTTTTCGTACAATATAGTACTTTACTCATTGTACAGTAACAAAAATCTTCTATGTATTCAAGTTTAGTTTTTTGGAAGTGGAGGAAATAATGAAAACACAAAAATGGTTCTCCGGTATCGTATTAATTGGTTTTGGATTTTATTTCATCTTAAAAGAATTTAATATTACTATTCTACCCAATCTATATACTTGGCCAACCCTGTTAATTATTATTGGGATTGCCTTTCTTTTTCAAGGCTATGGCGGGAAGGATTATGCTGTCATTTTACCAGGTGTGATTTTAACTGGCTTTGGCTTACACTTTCACTTAGTGAATAAGCTTGCAATTTGGCCGGATCACACAGGAACATTTATTTTAATAATTGCTCTTGGCTTTATACTTCAAAATCAGAAAATGGGTCAGGGAATGTTAAATGGTCTTCTTTTTCTCTTATTAGCTGTTCTTTTGCTTTTCTATCAAGAAATTCTTGGCTCGCTAACATTCTTAAAGATTAGCCCACATACTTTAAATAACTTGATACCTATTTTATTCATTATCGTCGGGGGATATTATTTAGTTTCGAAAAAGAGGAAGTAAAGGTGTTTATACATAATACAAGGTGTCTTTGATCACTACATCCCGTAGGAGTCTACGTGTATTCAGGCTGCTCAGTAAGTTAAATCTATATTTTTTTCATCTATACACAAATAAAAAATCGACTCACTTTTCAACTAACTAATGCTAGCTAGCTGATGTGAGTCGATTTTTTATTTGTTTGCTAAATGCTCTAGCAGAGACCAAACTTTATCTTTTCCTTCTCCTGTTTCGGATGAGAATAGGATTAAGTAATCATCTGCACTTAGTCCTAAGGTTTCTTTTGTTACTTTTAAATGTTTTTGCCATTGAGATTTTGCTATTTTATCTGCTTTTGTAGCAATCACTACACATGGTATTCCATAATGCTTCAAGAAGTCGTACATTAAAATATCGTCTGCAGTTGGCGGATGGCGAAGGTCCGTAATTAAAACAACTGCTTTTAATTGTTCTCTTGAGGTAAAATACGTTTCAAGCATTTTTCCCCAAGCTTCTCTTTCTTTCTTCGATACTTTTGCATAACCATAACCAGGTACATCAACAAAGTGCAGGATTTCATTGATTAAATAAAAATTCAATGTTTGTGTTTTCCCTGGTTTAGACGAAATGCGAGCTAACGCTTTTCGTCCAAGCATGCGATTAATAAAGGATGATTTCCCCACATTCGATCTTCCAGCTAAAGCAAACTCTGGTAGATTTCCTTCTGGATATTGATTTGGTTTTACTGCACTAATTACTATTTCTGCTTGATTAACTTTCAAAGATTTACACTTCCGTTCAACGCGTGTTTTAATACTTCATCTACATGTGAAACTAGAATAAAGTCTAGTTCTTCTCTTACACTTTCAGGAACATCATCGATATCCTTCGCATTATCCTTTGGTATGATAATGGTCTTTAATCCGGCACGGTGAGCACCAAGGGATTTTTCCTTTAATCCTCCAATTGGAAGAACTCGTCCTCGGAGCGTTACCTCTCCTGTCATCCCTACTTCTTTCTTAATTGGTTTGCCTGAAAGAGCAGAAACAAGAGCCGTTACCATTGTAATCCCTGCAGATGGACCATCTTTTGGTACTGCGCCTTCTGGGACATGGATGTGAATATCATATTTCTCATGGAAATTCGCATCGATTCCTAGCTCTTCTGATTTGGAACGGATATAGCTAAATGCAGCTTGAGCAGATTCCTTCATGACATCACCTAATTTTCCGGTCAAAACTAATTTACCTTTTCCCGGAGCCAAGGAGACTTCAATTTGCAAGGTATCTCCTCCAACTGTCGTATAAGCAAGACCAGTTGCAACACCAACTTGATCTTCTTCCTCTGCCTGACCATAATGAAAAATTGGCTTACCAAGGAAATCCTCAACATTTTTAGCAGTTATAACTACTTTTTTCTTTTCACCTGTTACAATCATTCTTGCAGTTTTGCGGCAAATGGATGCTAGTTGTCTTTCTAAAGTACGGACTCCTGCTTCTCTTGTATATAAACGGACAATTTTTTGGATGCCATCTTCTCTAATTTGAAGCTGAGCTTTAGATAATCCATGTTCTTTTATTTGTTTAGGCAACAGATGATCTTTTGAAATATGAATTTTCTCTATTTCTGTATATCCAGCAATAGAGATAATTTCCATTCTATCACGTAATGGCCCTGGAATGGTAGCTAAATTATTGGCTGTGGCAATAAACATAACCTTTGATAAATCATAAGTTTCTTCAATATAATGATCACTAAAATTATGGTTTTGCTCAGGATCAAGAACTTCTAGCATAGCAGAGGATGGATCCCCGCGAAAATCATTGGACATTTTATCAATTTCATCTAACAAAAATACAGGATTAATTGTCTCTGCTTTTTTCATCCCTTGAATAATTCTGCCTGGCATTGCTCCTACATAAGTACGTCTATGCCCTCTAATTTCTGATTCATCGCGTACGCCACCTAAAGAGATGCGAACAAAATTACGGTTTAAAGAGCGGGCTATGGAACGTGCAAGACTTGTTTTCCCGACTCCAGGAGGGCCGGCTAGACAAAGAATAGGACCTTTTAAAGAGTTTGTAAGCTTTTGTACAGCTAAATACTCTAATACCCTTTCTTTCACCTTTTCAAGACCATGATGGTCATCATTTAAGATTTTTTCCGCTTTAATAAGATCCAAGTCATCTTCTGTAGCATTCGTCCATGGTAACGCTAAGAGCCAATCGATATAATTGCGGATTACAGAGCTTTCTGCAGATGTAGAAGGAATTTTTTCATAACGATCTAACTCCTTTAAAGCAGTTGCTTTTACATGATCAGGCATTCCAGATTCTTCGATTTTTTCAAGCAGTGTACTTACTTCACCAGTTTTCCCATCTTTATCGCCTAGCTCTTTTTGAATAGCTTTCATTTGTTCACGTAAATAGTATTCCTTCTGTGTTCTTTCCATTGATTTCTTTACGCGCTGCCCAATTTTCTTCTCTAGGTTTAATACTTCTTTTTCGTTTTGAATGATATCAATGACATAATTCATTCTCTGTTTATTATTTAATGTTTCTAAAATCTGCTGTTTTTCTTTTAATTTAATTGGTAAATGAGAAGCAATAATATCCGCCATTCTGCCCGGCTCTTCCATATCGGAAACCGTTGCATATGTTTCATGTGATATTTTTTTAGAAATTTTTATGTATTGCTCAAAATACTGCAGCATTGTTCTCATTAATGCTTCATCTTCTACATCTTTTGAAGTTTCCTCTTCATAAAGGTGCAGACTTGCTGCAAAATATCCATCTTCCTCCATTAATTCTTCCAACTCTGCTCTTTGTACCCCTTCAACAAGGACTCTTATTGTTCCATTTGGTAACTTTAACATCTGTTTTACTTTTGTTAATGTTCCAATTTTATATAAATCCTCTTCTTCGGGTTCGTCTATATCCATATCTTTTTGCATTGTTAGAAAAATTAAATGGTCTTCTACCATTGCTTTTTCGAGAGCTTGCACTGATTTATCACGACCTACATCTAAATGAAGCACCATCGTTGGATAAACCAGTAATCCTCGAAGCGGCAGGAGGGGGACTATTGTTTTTTTATTTTCCTCCATGACGTTGCACCTCCAGCTTTAAAAAATCCCTTACCTTTTATCGCCTAATTCGATATGTTTCTATCGATAATAGGCATCCATTGCATTCTAATGCTTTGTACAATTCTATCTCATTTATGAAAATGTGTCTATTAACTTGAGTTATTAGACAGGCCGTAAAAATTAGAACTAATTTTTCGATGCCCCTTTTTTACTCTTCCTAACCTGTATTATGTATACTTAAGATAGAATTTGACGAGGAGAAAGAAATGCTTTTGAAAGGCTTTAGCCAAATAATGAATAGATCCATTTAAAATAAGCCTTCCCTTATAAAGTGGCTTATTTAAGTGGTTTCCATTCAAAAAAGAAAAAATATCAACACCCATTCTCTTCTATTTAATTATATAATAATCTTTCCTTTTATTAAAATATAGGTTATTCCTACAGATTTGCTTTTATTACCCTAAATCCTTCGATACATACCACTTCACAAAAAACTGCCGACCAACTCTTTCTTAACCGAATTAGCCGACAGTGAAAATACTTTTACCGAACGCATTCTTTTTGTAATGTAGTGAATTAAATACTTTCTTTCTTTGTCAATGCAATCGTAGAAGCTGGAATCGCATCTTCCTCCCATTCTCCCTTAAGTAAAGCATGTTCTAATACTTCATTTAGTGATTGAACCGGAACAATGATAATATCCTTTATTTCCTCTAATATAGCCTGCATATTTTCCTGGGGAATAATAACTTTTTGCACGCCCGCAGCTTTAGCCGCTTTCACTTTCGCCACTACTCCTCCAATCGGTTTCACTTTTCCATGAATACTTATTTCCCCTGTCATCGCTACTTTCCGATCTACCGGTTGCTTGTAAATAGCAGAATAAATACCGGTTGCCATAGAAATACCTGCTGAAGGCCCATCAATCGGAATACCTCCTGGAAAATTGACATGGATGTCAAATTGGTCTGCTGGAACGTCCATGGAACGTAAAACCGTAATAACATTTTCTATGGAACCCTTCGCCATGCTTTTTCTTCTAATCGATTTACCTTGTCCTCCAATACTCTCTTCTTCAACAATACCGGTAATATTAATGCTTCCCTTACTATCCTTTGCTGGAATAACAGTTACCTCAATCTCTAATAAAGCTCCAATATTGGATCCATAAACCGCAAGTCCGTTAACTGCTCCAATAGTGGAGTGTGTATTAATTTTTCTTTCCATTCTAGGAGAAAGCTGACTTGAATTAATAACCCATTCTACCTCATCATCCTTAATAAAGCTCCGTTCCTCGCCTATTGCAAGACCAGCAGAAATCTGGACCATATTAACTGCTTCTCTTCCGTTTCTTGCATAGTCTGAAAGGGTATCGAGGGCTTTCTCGCTTATTGACATATTCACTTTATCCGCAGCTTTTATTCCAATCTTAATAACTTCTTCTTTTGTTAATTCTCTAAAGAATACTTCCATACATCGTGAACGAATTGCTGGAGGTATTTCGTTGGGTGTTCGAGTAGTTGCTCCAATTAATCGGAAATCTGCTGGCAATCCGTTTTTGAATATATCATGTATATGGGAAGGAATTTGTGTATTCTCTTCATTATAATAAGCACTTTCTAAATAAACTTTTCGGTCTTCTAATACTTTTAAAAGCTTATTCATTTGAGTAGGATGTAGTTCTCCAATCTCATCAATAAACAGAACCCCTCCATGAGCATTAGTAACTGCCCCTTGCTTCGGCTGTGGGATACCAGCTTGTCCCATGGCTCCAGCCCCTTGATAAATCGGATCATGAACTGATCCAATCAACGGATCCGCAATACCTCTCTCATCAAATCTAGCTGTTGTAGCATCTAATTCCACAAACACGGAGTTTGGCTTAAAGGGTGACTTCTGATTCTTCTTTGCTTCTTCTAATACAAGTCTTGCTGCCGCTGTTTTCCCAACCCCTGGAGGTCCATAAATAATAACATGCTGTGGATTTGGACCACAGAGTGCGGCTCTTAATGATTTAATTCCATCTTCTTGTCCCACAATATCAGCAAAGCTTGTTGGACGTACTTTTTCAGAAAGCGGCTCCGTTAATGATATCGCACGCATCTTTCTTAGCTGATCCATTTCTTTTTTAGATTCGCGGTCAATCGAAACCTTTTGTGTTCTCTGGCTCTTTAATAAGTTCCAGAAATAAAGTCCGATGATAACCCCGAAGAATAATTGTACAAATAAAGCGATCTCCGCCCAACTCATAAATAATACCTCCTGTAATCATGTTGTTTTTAGAACCTCGCATATGTATGGCCCCAATAACAAATCCATAAATAGGGTCAAACCTTTCATTCACTCTTTTGAGTAGGCTCTTCGTCAAGCATACGTGTATGTACCTTTTCTCTTTACATAAGAACTGAGATAGCATGTCAATAAGGCATCTTTACCAATTAAGAATTTTTGGTTTACTATCTTAATGAATTATACAAAGATTGATGAAATGCTCATTGCGAATAAGCGTAGACACCAATTAAAGACCACATACCTAATAGTGCCCTGTCTTTAAAAAATAGTATCTCCTTCCCTTTGTTGGAATAAACAAGTTTTCATGGAAAAAATGTGTGGAGAATGTAGAAATATAAAGTGAAACTTCCATCAGTAGGGTTTTCCTTCATTCCCACTAATGGTTAGTTGAACCAATCGGACATTAACAGTCAGTTAATCTCCCACCTATCTTCCTCGAATTCTCATTAGCAAGGAGTGAGAGTCTTACTTATCTATTAAGAGTGGGATATCATTCTGTTGTGTGAGAGGGATTCAAATTTCATAAAAAAAAGAGAATCATTGGTGATTTACACCAAACGATTCTCTTTTATAACTGTTGTTATGCAGAAGTTTTTGTTTCTTTCTCCACTACTGTTCCATCTTCTAAAACAAGTTTTGGAGATGAATTTTCCGTTACTGTTTCTTTTGTAATAATACATTTGACAATATCGTCTCTTGAAGGTAAGTCAAACATAATATCTAACAATATACCTTCAATAATAGATCGCAATCCACGTGCCCCAGTTTTTCTTTCAATTGCCTTTTTGGCAATTTCCTTTAGAGCCTCTTGTTCGAATTCTAATTCGACATCATCCAATTCCAGCATTTTCTTAAATTGCTTAACTAAAGCATTTTTTGGTTTCGTTAAAATTTCAATTAACGCCTCTTCGTCTAATTGTCCAAGACTAGCAATAACAGGAAGACGACCAATAAATTCTGGAATTAACCCGAAGCGTAATAAATCTTCTGGTAATACTTTAGCAAGTAAATCTTTATCTTCCACTTCTACTTGTTTACCATCTGAACCAAATCCAATTACTTTCTGACCTAAACGTCTTTTAATAATCGGTTCGATACCATCAAATGCACCACCACAAATAAATAAAATATTCGTTGTATCAATTTGAATGAATTCTTGATGAGGATGCTTTCTACCACCCTGAGGCGGAACACTAGCTACAGTACCTTCTAGAATTTTTAATAACGCTTGTTGAACACCTTCACCAGAAACGTCTCTTGTGATGGAAGGATTTTCCGATTTACGTGCTACTTTATCAATTTCGTCAATATAAATAATACCTTTTTCAGCTTTTTCTACATCATAATCTGCAGATTGGATTAATTTCAAGAGAATATTTTCTACATCTTCCCCAACATATCCAGCTTCCGTTAGACTAGTGGCATCTGCAATAGCAAATGGTACATTTAATATTCTTGCCAAAGTTTGTGCAAGCAGTGTTTTACCACTACCAGTTGGTCCAATTAACGCAATATTACTTTTTGATAATTCCACATCATCAATTTTACTATTCGAATTAATACGCTTGTAGTGATTATACACTGCAACAGAAAGAGCTTTTTTCGCTTGATCTTGACCAATGACATATTCATTAAGGATGTCGCGAATTTCTGCTGGTTTCGGTACATCTTTAAATTCTACTTCTTCTTCTGTACCTAATTCTTCTTCCACGATTTCTGTACATAGCTCTATACATTCATCACAAATGTATACACCTGGACCAGCAACTAATTTACGAACTTGATCCTGTGTCTTTCCGCAGAATGAACACTTTAACTGGCCTTTTTCGTCATTAAATTTAAACATGCCTTCACCCCTTAAAACTTCTTTTGTATATTTTTACCGTTACGGAATATTATTTGTTTAGAAACAAATCTTACTTTTTTCAACAGTTATGTATTGAATTGTATCACATGATGATAATGTACAGGAAATAATACAGCTCAGGTAGTCAGTCCTCTATCATCCAATAACGGTAAAATGTATGTACTTTCTTAAGCATAACCAGATTTTGCTTCTTTAAATCTGGAAATATTATCTCTTTATTTGTCTGTATATTCCTGTACGGTAGAGTAACTTATATTATAGTTACCCATATTATATGTTATTTAACACTAATATAAAACTAAGGCACGAAATAGTCGCGCCTTAGTTTTTTTACTTACTTCTATTATGCAACAGTTTTGCTGTTTTCTACAAGGAAATCGATTGCTTTTCTTATTTTTATGTCCATTTGTAAGTTTTCTATACCGCCAAGTGCTTGTTTAATAGCATCTAGTGGCATATTGTACATTTGAGACATATTTTCAAGTTCAGCATTAACTTCTTCGTCTGTTACTTCAATACTTTCTGCAGCAACAATTGCTTCAAGAGTCAAGTTAGAACGGACACGTTTTCCAGCGTCTTCTTGCATTTGCTCTTTTAACGCAGCCTCATCTTGTCCAGAGAATTGGAAGTATAATTCAAGGTTCATCCCTTGCATTTGAAGACGTTGCTCGAATTCGCTCATCATGCGATCAATTTCTGTATCGATCATTGCAGATGGGATATCCATTGTCGCATTCTCAGAAGCTTTTTCTACAACCGTATCACGAACTGCATGCTCTGCTTGATGCTTCTTATCGTTCTCTAAACGAGTTTTAATTTTTTCTTTTAATTCAGCTAATGTTTCAGCTTCTTCATCTACATCTTTTGCAAATTCATCATCTAATTCAGGAAGTTCTTTTCCTTTGATTTCATGAATAGTTACTTTAAATGTAGCAGGCTTTCCAGCTAAATCTTCAGCATGGTATTCTTCTGGGAAAGTAACTTCTACTTCTGTTGATTCACCAGTAGCAACACCTACTAATTTTTCTTCAAATCCAGGAATAAATTGACCTGAACCAAGTTCTAATGAGAAGTTCTCAGCCGTTCCGCCTTCAAAAGCAACTCCATCTTGGAATCCTTCGAAATCCATAACAACTGTATCTCCTAATTCAGCAGTACCTTCTTCTTTTACTACTAACTCAGCTTGTTTTTCTTGCAATGCTTTAATTTCAGCTTCTACTTCTTCATCTGTAACTGTTGTTTCAACAGCAGGTACTTCTAATCCTTTGTACTCACCTAATGTTACTTCAGGCTTCACTGTAACAGTTGCTTTGAAAATTAATGCTTTTCCTTTTTCGATTTGTTCTACATCAATTTCAGGACGATCAACTGGCTCAATTCCAGCTTCTTCAATTGCATTTGCATAAGCTTCTGGTAAAAGAATATCAATTGCATCTTGGTATAAAGATTCAACACCAAAACGTTGTTCGAACATTCCACGTGGAATTCTACCTTTACGGAATCCAGGAATATTTACTTGCTTTACTACTTTTTTAAATGCTAAATCTAAACCTTCGTTTAATTTTTCTGCATCTAATTCAATTGTAAGAACGCCACGGTTCCCTTCTAAAACTTCCCATTTAGCTGACATACTATAATTTCCCTCCAAGAATCTATTCTACTTTTTCATTACTTCTACTTAATGTATAGATAAACTTCTTTACTATTGTTTAAAAGCTAGTTCAAACGAAAGCTTTCAAGCTAATAATTGCAAAAAGTTATCTAATAAGAAATAAACATTTTCGCATTTTCTAAATGCAACCATTACATTATATCATAGGTTCTAGTTGTTTCAACATCCTTGCCTAAATATTAGGATAAGAAATTTCCTCTAGTCGATAAATGAAGGCTTTAGCTTGTTCAAAATTATCCTCATTTACTTCATATAATGCAAGAATTTCTTGTGAATCTTCTTGGCCAAAATATTCATTTACAACAGCATGATAGGATGCTGCCCATGTTTCAGCACTATAATCTTCAAGCACTAATGGATAAAGCAAAAAAAATTGTCGATCCATTAACATTTTAATATTTTCGAATAAAATAGGATCATTGCTTTCAACATAATCGATAAGAATAGTCATTATCTTTTTATATTGATCCTGCTCTTTAATATCCTTTAAATTGGTTGGCTTTACGGTTATTGTTCGATTAAATTTATGAATTACTACTTCTTGGTCATATTCTTGCTCTCGCAAAATATTAATTAACATCGTTTTTAAAAACGGATTTTTTTCATCCTCCTGAAGAAACAGTTTTACTTCTTCAATAGAAGCTCGGATGTTTTGACTAGACATTTTAGCAATAAGAAGCATTTGTTCCTGTGGATCTTCTATTTCCATTAATCTCCCTGTTTCATCTGTGCTTTCTTCTATTAAATCATCCTTTTCCGTTAGTGGAGAAGACTCTGCCATTTTTCTACTAAAAGTAAGCATTTTTGAAAAGTGCTCGATTTTATTGGCAGGAATTTGATGATCTTCTAACAATACTTCAATCGTTGAAACAATTTCTTCATATTCATGCAGCTGCACAAGGATCATGATATATAAATCCAACACATGTATATAGTCACCCTGTCCCGCTGTCAGCATTTCCTTCGCCAAATATTTTGCCTGTTCCAATAAACCCATTTCGTAATAAGACAGAATTAACCCAATGTTAATATCACTATGAAAAGGATTTCTCTCTTTTGCTTCTTCTAAATAAGAAATAGCTTCTTTATATTGCTTATCTTGAATTGCATCTAATCCTTTTTGTAATAAACGTTTATCTAAATCGGGAAAAAATATAATATTATCTTTTTTTTCCTGCTCCCGTTTCTTCATCCTTTTAACCGCCTATACATTCTTTTTGTTGCTAGTGTAGCTTTTTTTCTATTTGGATGCAACCTGAACTTTTCATTAGATTGAGTCAAGTTTTTGTGGGAGTTTTTTTAGCTCCCTTTTTTATAAAGTAAAACCTCTAAGTTTGTATCCGCTTTCCAATTGGTTTTGTTCTTCCAACTGTTGATTCTCTCATTTTTTAAAAACCTTTTAATCCCTGTAAGGCAAAGTGAATGGGTTTTCCAATCGCCTGATTTAAGTATGGAATGTTCTGACGCACGGTTTCTGTCACTAATTTTGTGGATATTTTTCTTTTCGGTCGATGCTCTTTCTTTGATTTTTCCGTGGCTTTTTCCCATTTTCCATATATCGTTTGGATAGATAGATCATCCTTCAACCCAATCCACAAACGTGCCATGCTCATGACGCCTTTTTTGCTCCATGCTCTTCCATTTTTTAATCGTTTGGCTAATTGATTGATTCATCATTGCTTCTGCACTTCCCATTGGTCGATACGCTGTCGTGTCCACGCCTTTCTCCTGTAACCAACTACGATAATCTTTTATGGTTTCCTGATGATGCGTTAAAAAGGCGAGGAAATGCGCTAGTTTTTCTTCTTCTTCTGGTGTATCCATTGTTCCTACTGCACTATTCAACTCTAGAAGTAATGTTTCTACCTGGTAGTTTTTTAATGCTCTTCTCATGTAGCGGAATCGGGGATGGCTCTTCATTAGCTGTTTCATCGAACGAGCGACATGAAAACGATCCATAGTGAAAAAGGCCCGTTCCCGAAAATACTCCCGACATGCCGTTATCCAGCCTGCTCCATCGCCATTAATAATAAGCAAGGTTTGGGTTGGATCATACGCATAATGATTCTGTAAGAATGTTTCAAAAGCTTCCCAAAATGCTTCTTTTCCGTAAGCCCGAATTATAAAAATAGCGCACCTTTTCGGTACGCATTACAAATAGCCGTGAATTCTGATTTTTTTAATCGAATTACGGCTATTTCATTTATTTGCTACATTCTCCCTGAATTATTTTTGACCAGGGCATGTATTGATCTAATATCTCAGGGTTTTGTTGGATGCTGAGATTTGGCAGATCCGTAAAAAGTTTTTTTATATATTTATAGAAATCAACGCCGTTACTTTTGCTAGTTTCAGCGATACTCAAACAGACGGCATTCGCTTTTGCACCTGCTTCACTTACACTAAAAAGCCAATTTTTTCTTCCTATAACGTTGGGACGAATGGCGTTCTCGGCCGGATTATTATCTATTTCAATTCGCCCATCATTCAGGAATGCTTTAAGTCCATTTGCCCTGTTCAATGTGTATTCAGCTGCTTTAGCCAAGGCATTTTTTCCGTAGAATGGTGACGTTTCAACCCACTTAAAAAATTTATCTACAATTGGCTTTGAGTATTTTTGGCGTTTTTTCCTTCGTTTACTCGGAGACAAATGTTTAAATTTCCTTTCGAGTCGATATAATTCGTCGCAATAGCTCACTCCGATTCGGCCATTTTTGCTGTCTGCTTTAAGCCAGTAACGCCTAACGTGCGCCCAACAATTTGCGAAGGTAACGCCTTCCAACTTATCATAGGCGGAATAACCATCGCAAATGATCGTACCAGAAAAGCCTTTAATGAAACTTTCAAGGACAGATCGAGCTCGAGATAATGCACTTTGAAAGAGAGTCATTGTTGGCCCTTGGCTTGGCACACTTCGAAACACCCAATTATAGGCATTGGCTTGGCCTGATTTCCCATCCGATCGGTTGATAATTTGTCCATATGTTTCATCGACATGCAAAACTGATTTAGACATCATCAACTCTTTCATTCGTTCGTAAACAGGTATGAGCCAATCGTGTGCTGCACGGATAACCCAATTCGAGAGATTTTTATCATTGGTATCCAATCCATAGCGATCCCATTCTTTTACCTGACGGTAAAGAGGTAAGTATTGTACAAATTTATCATAGATAACTTTGGCAAGTACGCTAGGACTTGCCATGCTACGCTGAATCGCTGGTTGAGGTGCTTTCCCGCGTTTAATTTGTGCTGGCTGTGATGAATCCACTTTACAGCCTTTACATTCATACGCATGTTCAACGTGCTGTACTTTCATCATTTTGGCAGGAATAAATGTTGCTTCTTCACGTACGATTGTACTGCCAATTTCAATCATTTGCTCTTGGCAACAGTCACAGATTGTATTTTCCGGATAATGGTGAATAGCTTCTACTTCAATACCATCATGCAAGGAATCATTTCGTTTTTTTGATGTAACTTTTCGTACAACAGTATAAGAAATTGTCTGCTGGCTTTGTTCTTCTGTGTGCTCAGGTTCGCTAAAATCCGGGTCATCATCAAATAATGAGCCTTGCCCATCTGGTAGGTTATATTTCGATTTTTCGGTTTTTGATCCATATAAAAGCTTAGTTAAATGGCGTACTTGATCGGTTAACACTTCAATCTGTTTAGTTGATCGATCTAGCTTTTTCGATAAATCTTTGTTTTGTTGATTTGAATGAGCCAATTGTTCTTCGAGAAGTCGAATTAATTTCTCATATGGATTATTGTTATTGGAAGAAGCATTAACCATTTATTTCACCACTTTTCGTTCACATAAGTTATAGGTATATTATAACATTTTTAACATGAAAAATAAACTTGAGAATGGCTTTAAATCAACATTTCCAGCAGGTTTAGAATACTCCTTTTTGTGATTTTTGAATGGCGTTTGGTTGCTGAATCGATAACCCCTCAAGCAGCCACCTAACCTCCTGTTGGGAAAGTTTTCGCACCTCATCTTCGTCTTTTGGCCATTGAAGTTTGCCTTTATCCAAACGTTTATAAAGCATGGCGAAGCCATCACCATCGAAATACAAACATTTATACCGATCCTTACTCCATCCTGAAAATAAGAAAATGGAATCACCATATGGGTCCAGTTCAAAAGAATCTTGAATCAGTGTCGCTAATCCATCAATCCCTTTACGCATGTCAGTTTTTCCACAAATGATATATATATTTTTAACACTTGTATAGTCGTGTTTCACAGATGTTTCAGCTCCCTCATAACCGTTTGAATGATGTGCTGATCCACGCCGTTGTTGAAGGAGATTTCTATGCTTGCCGTTTTGATCGTGCAAGCGTTACTGGAAGAGGCTGCTGATGACGTGGATGAATATGAAACCTTATTTTCGGAATGTAATGTAACGGGGACGATTGTTAGTTTTTGTTTTGGCATATGAAAAGCACCTCCTTAAATTGATACATTCATCGTACCAGGAGGCACTGCGTGTTTATATGCGTTGTTTGATTGGGGGCTTACTCTTTTCCTTCATAGAGAAAATGCCTTTTATTTCGGAGCCTGACTCGCTTTCCGTTTCCTTTCCATCCCTCGTGTACAGCGGCGAATTTCAACTCAAATCCACGCTTTTTCTTTTCTTGGCTCTTCACATATAATCCATCTACTTCGACAAACAAGACCTTTTGAAAGGGACGTTTTTCCGTAACTGGAAGCACGTTTGTTTGAAGAAGATGTTGCCGTAATGCTTCGTGGCTCATCGCCGAATAGCCTAAAAACTGTTCTAAGGTTTCCACAGCCTTTCGATAGGAGGAACCATTCGTCGCTAATTCTAACCCCCATTCTTCTAGTAGAGGACTAAATCCTTTATTCCCTTGAAATTGTAAATATTGATCTAATAAACAAACATATTTTTTTGTCACACGATCGAAATAATAATTACGCTTCAGCTCCACTGCTCCAAAAGCTGTCTCTAATCGTATATCTCGTTTATCTCGTAAAGCAAATCTTCTTTTATCTCGTTGCTGGGCAATCTCTAGATCCCAATTTTCTAATGTTTGAACAAGGATTTCTTGAAACGTATTTTGTAGCGTTCGAAATAAAGTTTTTTCCAATTCTTTTAATGATGGTAATTTTATGTTACATTCATTCATGAGAGCCTCTCCTTTTCGTAGTGTTTTAGGCAAACTCTACTTTACAAAAGGAAGCTCTCTTTTTTAATGCTTAATTTTTTCCAGCTACCGCGCTTTCGCTTGGTGGCCTTTTTGTCTAGTTGGGGGACGAGTCCCCCAACTAGACAAAAAGGATATTTATTCTCCCACAAACATTTTACTCATACTTTTCATTAACTCTTGATAATAATGAAAATGTTAAATCTGATTTCATACCGAAAGTAATAGTAATCATTTTAGCTATAAAATAGGCACAAATGACAAAAAACCTTTAGAAAGGCGCAGGAAAGCACCTGTTTTCTAAAGGTCATTTAAGAGAAGTCAACTGCTAATTTTGTGTAACAGACTTTTCATAATCTGCTATTTTATCACTGTACTGGAGCGTAATTTCAATTTCATCCCAGCCGTTAGTCAACATTTTTTTCCAATATGGATGGATAGTAAATGTTGCAGTAAAGCCCTGATCATCTTCTACTTTTTCCTCTTCTAAATTAATATGGAGAAAATAGGGTTGATTTTGGGCTGCCTTTAAAAGATACTCTACTTCTGCTGTAGGTAATGGAATAGGAAGCATTCCATTTTTTAAACAATTTTGATAAAAAATATCTGCAAAGGATGGAGCAATAACGACAGAAAACCCAAAATCCTGAAGAGCCCATGGTGCATGCTCTCTGGATGATCCACAACCAAAGTTTTTATTAGCGATTAATATAGAAGCTCCTTGGTTTTCAGGAAAGTTCAGCTCAAAGTCTGGATTTGGCTCACCATTTTTCAAATAACGCCAGTCAAAAAAAGCAAATCTGCCAAATCCCGTCTTTTCGATGCGCTTTAAAAATTGCTTCGGAATAATTTGATCTGTATCTACATTTACTCGATCCATTGCTACTGCTTTTTCATAAAGCTTCTTAAAACCACTCACAGCTGCTTCCTCCTTTACGTTGTAGCTTGTAATTCTGCATTCATTTTTCGAATATCAACAAATCGTCCATTTAATGCCGCAGCGGCAGCCATCGACGGACTAACTAAATGGGTTCTGGCACCCGCTCCTTGCCGCCCTTCGAAATTACGATTAGAGGTAGAAGCACAATGTTCCCCACTTGGAACCACGTCATTATTCATACTTAAACACATACTGCAGCCTGCATCTCTCCATTCAAAACCAGCTTCTACAAATAGCTTATCCAGGCCTTCTTCCTCCGCCTGTTTCTTTACTTTCTGAGAACCTGGGACAACTAGTGCCCTTACTCCTGGATATACCTTCTCCCCTTTAATTACACTCGCTGCTTGTCTTAAATCTTCTATTCTGGAATTCGTACAGGAACCTATAAACACATGCTGAATCGCGATATCGGTAATTGCCATTCCTTCTTTTAATCCCATATACTGAAGCGCACTATGTAGGGCTCGACGATCTGTTTCATCTTGATAAATTTCTGGTGTAGGTATTTTTTCATCTACTTTAGCAGTCATAGAAGGGTTCGTACCCCAACTCACCATTGGCGCAATATCATGACCATCAATCGTAATAACTTTATCGTAAGTAGCATCTTCGTCTGAAACTAAGCTACGCCATTCCTGTACTGCTTTATCCCACTTCTCTGGTGCGTATTTTCTTCCTTTTAAATAGGAGAAGGTAGTTTCATCTGGACAAATTAACCCTGCACGAGCTCCACCTTCAATTGACATATTACAAATCGTCAATCTTTCTTCCATTGAAAGATTGCGAATAACATCCCCTGTATATTCAATAACATGGCCCGTTCCAAAGTTAACTCCATATTTAGAAAGTATATAAAGAATGACATCTTTCGCATTTACGCCATACGCAAGCTTTCCATTGACCTCTACTTTTAATGTTTTGGGTCTTGTTTGCCATAAAGTTTGTGTAGCAAGTACATGCTCCACTTCACTTGTGCCTATCCCAAAAGCAAGGGCTCCAAAAGCTCCATGGGTCGATGTATGACTATCTCCACAAACAATTGTTTTTCCAGGCTGTGTTAATCCAAGCTCAGGCCCTATTACATGGACAATCCCTTGTTCAGGACTATCTAGACCTGCTAATGGAATATTAAATTCCAAGCAGTTTTTTTCCAGAGTAGTCATCTGGTTTAACGCGATTTCATCATCTATTTTAAAACGGTTAAGTGTAGGAACATTATGATCCATCGTTGCAAATGTGCGATCTGGTCTCCTTACTTTCCGATTTTTCATTCTTAATCCGGAAAATGCCTGTGGAGAAGTAACTTCATGAACAAGATGTAGATCAATATATAATAAATCTGGCTTCCCTTCTTCTTTGTGCACTATATGTTTTTCCCAAATTTTATCGATAATGGATTTCCCCATTACTTTGCCCTCCAATCCATTTTCTTTTATTTGCTTATTTCCTTAGATTAAAGGGCTGTCAAAATATTCTTTTGACAAGCCCATAAACGTTTAATTTCTTTCTATTGTTAGTCCCCTATATCCAATCACTGCCGCTTATCTTCTCTTTTTTTATAAAGCATGGGTCGATGCTACTAACTCGAAAATTTCTTTATTAACAGATTCTACCATTTCGGTTGTTGAAACAATTGTACTATTTGGTGAAAGAATGTCTCTTGTTCTATATCCTTTATTCAAGACATTATTTACCGCCTCTTCAATTATCGCTGCTTCTTTGTCTAGCTGAAATGATAATCGCAGCATCATGCTTACCGATAATATCGTCGCTAATGGATTTGCGATATTTTCCCCTGCGATATCTGGTGCAGAGCCATGTATAGGTTCATATAAATATGGCCCCGCTTCTGATAAACTGCTTGATGCAAGCATTCCTAATGAACCTGTTAAGACAGATGCTTCATCACTTAAAATATCACCAAACATATTTTCGGTAACGATGACATCAAATTGCTTTGGATTTCTAATAAGTTGCATTGCAGCATTATCAACAAGCATATGTTCGAGCAAAACATCTGGATATTTCTCTGCTACTTGATTCGCAATCTCTCTCCATACTCTACTAGTCTCTAAAACATTTGCTTTATCAACAGAAGTAACCTTTTTTGATCTCGTTCTTGCGATTTCAAATGCTTTTTCGATGACACGCTCAATCTCTTCATTTTTATATTGCAGTGTATCAACAGCACCTGGCTTCCCATCTATTACTGTACGTTCGCTTGGTGTTCCAAAATAGATGCCTCCTGTTAACTCACGCACAACAATCAAGTCCACCCCTTCGATAATATCCTTCTTGAGAGGTGACGCGACCGCTAAACTTTCATAGCAGGTTGTCGGTCTGAGGTTCGCAAACAAGTTCAATGCTTTTCTTATTTTTAATAGTCCTTGCTCTGGACGTTTTTCAACAGGAAGAGAATCCCATTGCGGTCCTCCTACTGCACCTAATAAAATGGCATCACTATTTTTACATATTGTAATCGTTTCATTAGGTAATGGAGTACCAGTTTTATCTGTCGCACATCCGCCAATATCAGCAAAAGTTAATTCGAACTGATGGCTATATAAAGTTCCAATTGTTTGCAAAATTTTGACTGCCCCAGCTACTATTTCAGGTCCAATTCCATCACCTGGTAAAACAGCGATTCTTTTGTTCATTTCTATTCGCTCCCCTATATCAAAGGCTTGATTTTCAGACCTTAAAGCCTACACTTTTTCCAAAAATTGTTCTTTTGCAAGAATAGCCCTATTAATGGCATTTATATATGCCTTAGCAGATGCTATTAATACATCTTGATCCAATCCTCTTCCTGTACTTTCTTTTTGGTCATATTGCACTCTGACAAATACTTGAGCTAAGGCATCTCTTCCTGCACCTAAGGATTGAATTCGATAATCATTTAGCGTCACTTGACCAGAAATAGACATTTCAAGAGTGTTATATAGCGCTTCTACACTTCCTGATCCTGTGCCATTTTGAATGATTAATTCATTTTTCGGTCCAGAAAGCTTCACGCTTGCATCTGCTTCATTATCATTTTTATGTTGAACCTTAACCTCAACTAATTCATAGTATTTCTCTTCTTTAGCAAGCTTGTTCTCTAGCACAATAGCAATAATGTCCTCATCAGAAATTTCTTTTTTATGATCTGCCAAATCCTTAAATGCAACAAAGAGATCTTTTACATCCTCTTCCTTTACCTGAAGCCCTAGTTCTTTCAGCTTTGTTTTAAATGCATGGCTACCTGAATGCTTTCCTAACACCATATTATTGTTGTTTACATAGCCAACAAGTTCTGGGGAAATAATTTCATAGGTAGTTTTCTCCTTAAGAACACCGTCCTGGTGAATACCAGATTCATGCGCAAATGCGTTGCGACCAACAATTGCTTTATTCCCTGGAACCATCATACCTGTTAATTCACTAACCAAGCTACTTGATCTACTAATCTCTTTCAAATTAATTCTTGTTCTTTCCTGATAATGATCATTTCTAATATGAAGCGCTACCACAATTTCTTCCATCGAAGCATTGCCCGCTCTCTCTCCTATGCCATTAATGGTGCATTCTACTTGTGTTGCTCCATTTTCAATCGCAGCCAGTGAGTTTGCTGTTGCCATCCCTAAATCATCGTGACAATGGGTTGATAGTGAAACTTTATCAATAGACGGAACATTATTTTTTAAATATTGAAAAACTTCTCCATACTCATTGGGCGTAATATACCCAACAGTGTCTGGTATATTTATTATTTGTGCACCAGCTTGAATAACTTCCTCTATTATTTCTGCTAGAAATGGAAGCTCGGTTCGACAAGCATCCTCTGCACTCCATTGTATAATCGGAAACCTTTTGGCAGCATATTGAACAGCTGCTACCGCCCGCTCCACAACTTGTTCTTTTGATAGTTTCAACTTATATTCTCGATGAATGGGGCTCGTCGCTAGAAAAACATGGATTCTCGGTTCCGCTCCATCTTTTAAAGCTTCCCACGCAGTATCAATATCCGATGTTACTGCCCTTGCTAGACCAGTAACAGAGCTATTTTTGATAGTTCGGGCAATTTGTTGAACAGATAGAAAATCACCTTTAGAGGCAGCAGGAAAGCCTGCCTCTATAATATCTACATTCAACTTTTCTAACTGTTCAGCGATTACCAGCTTCTCTGCCAAATTTAAATTGACACCTGGCGATTGCTCTCCATCTCTTAATGTTGTATCAAATATCTTAATTTTTGCCACTACCCACCACTTCTTTCTTTCTAGAGCTTTTAACAAATGGCATCATTGCACGCAATTCTTTTCCAACCTTTTCAATTAAATGTTCACTTTCTCTATCATTAATCGCATTAAATACTGGTCTATTTGCTTGATTTTCTAAAATCCAACCTTTAGCAAATTTTCCTTCTTGAATGTCTGTAAGAACAGCTTTCATTTCTTTCTTCACATCTTCTGTTACAATCCGTGGTCCTGTTACAAAGTCACCCCATTGCGCTGTATCAGAAATGGAATATCTCATTCCAGCCATTCCATCTTCATACATTAGGTCAACAATTAATTTCAACTCATGTAAACACTCAAAGTAAGCTAGTTCTGGCTGATATCCTGCCTCTACCAACGTTTCAAAACCTGCTTTTACTAGCGCAGTCAAACCTCCACAAAGTACCGCTTGTTCACCGAATAGATCTGTTTCTGTTTCTTCTTTAAATGTCGTTTCTAATGCACCTGCACGTAATGCACCAATTGCTTTTGCATATGCAAGGGCAAGTTCTCTCGCTTCGCCAGTTACATCTTGATAGATTGCAAACAACGCTGGAACCCCTGCTTCTTGTTCAAATGTTCTTCTTACAAGATGACCTGGACCTTTTGGTGCTACTAATAGAACATCACTCTCACTTGGAGGGACAATTTGATTAAAATGAATGTTAAATCCATGTGCAAACATTAAAGCTTGATTTGTTAAATTTGGTTTGATTTCTTCATTGTATACTTTTGTTTGTAACTCATCTGGAAGTAAAATCATTACAATATCAGCCTTAGCTGTCGCCTCTCCAACCGGAAAAACGTCAAATCCGTCTTCCACTGCTTTATTCCATGAATTTCCTTTTCTTAACCCGATAATAACATTAACTCCACTATCCTTCATATTTAAAGCATGTGCATGCCCTTGTGATCCATAACCAATTACTGCAACTGTTTTTCCTTCAAAATATCCTAAATTCGCGTCTCCGTTATAATACATTTTTGCCATTTTTCTTCTCCCTTTCGTCTGTAAAATTAGATTTATTTAATATTAGAATTAAACGATAGAATAGTTACTTTTATGAGTTGCTGTTTTTTGAGATCCACGAGGGAATGCAGTTGTGCCTGTTCTGGCCAATTCTTTAATCCCATAAGGTCTAAGCAGTTCAATAAAAGCTTCAATTTTTGTTGATTCACCTGTAATTTGGATAACGAGACTTTCTTTGCTTACGTCTATTACAGAAGCTCTAAATGGTTCAATTACTGAGTATAATTCATGCCTTGTCTGCGGTGTAGCAAGTACTTTTATTAAAGCTAGCTCTCTTGCGACAATTGCTTGATCGGTGATGTCTACCACCTTCAATATGTCAATCTGCTTATTTAACTGTTTTGTGATTTGTTCAATGATGCCATCACTCTCTACATGTACAACACATGTAATTCGAGAAACCCCTTCATGCTCTGTGTGCCCTACTGATATACTTTCAATGTTATAGTTTCTTTTTGAAAAAAGATTCGTGATGCGATTTAATACACCTGATTTGTTCAAGACAGTCAAACTAATTATTTTCTTCATGGCTTCATCCCTACCATTTCATGTAATCCTTTACCTGGTGCTATCATTGGATATACATTCTCGTTTGGATCAATACGGAAATCCAATAATACAGGTTCTCTTACCGCTAACACTTCGTCCAGAATGCTTGCAGCTTCTTTAACAGAAGATATTTGGTAGCCTTTTATTCCATATGCTTCTGCTAAAGCGACAAAGGAAGGCTGGAAAGATTCCTTACTATGTGAAAAACGAGACTCATAGAAAAATTCTTGCCACTGTCTTACCATTCCTAGCGCCTGATTATTAAAAATAATTATCTTAATCGGTAAATTCAATTCCCTAATTAATGCAAGCTCCTGGCTACACATTTGGAAGCCTCCATCGCCGCTAATAGCTAGAACCGTCGCTTTTGGATCTGCTAATTGAGCACCAATACTTGATGGTAACCCGAATCCCATTGTTCCTAATCCACCAGAAGTTACCCAACGATTGGACTCTTTAAATTGATAGTATTGCGCAGCCCACATTTGGTGCTGCCCAACATCAGTCGTTACAATTGCTTCACCTTTTGTCTTTTCAAAAAGCAGCTCCAATACTTGCTGTGGTTTAAGAAGATTAGACTCTTTATAATAGTAAGGATATTCATTTTTCCAATTTTCAATCTTTTCTAACCAATCTTTATGCTCTGATTGTAGACCCTTCTGCTTAATCAACATGCTTAAAGCTTCTTTCGCATCTGCTACAATCGGGATTTTCGTAGGAATAATCTTGCCAATTTCTGCTGGGTCGATATCAATATGCGCTTTAACAGCATTCGGTGCAAAATGTGCTAAGTTTCCAGTTAAACGATCATCAAATCTCGCCCCAACGTTAATTAATAAGTCTGATTCATACAATGCCATATTGGCAGCATAACAACCGTGCATCCCTCCCATTCCAACAAATAACTTGTTATCAGCTGGAAAGCCTCCTAATCCAAGAAGTGTATGTACGACTGGTATTTGTTGTTGCTCCGCATATTCAAGTAATTCTGCACTAGCTTTAGCAAAATTGACCCCTGCACCTGCTAGGATTACTGGTTTTTTTGCTGCACTTACTGCTTCTGTTAATTTTCGAATCTGCAAATAATTCGGTTGTGTTGTCGGTTGGTAGCCAGGAAGATCTACTTCCTGTTCATCAGGAACACTTGAAATTGTCGCCGCAATATCTTTGGGGAAATCAATTAATACAGGACCTGGTCTTCCAGTTGTTGCAATGTAGAACGCTTCTTTTATGATCCTCGGTATATCTTCAAGATTTCGAACCTGACAATTATATTTTGTTATCGGGGTTGTAATCCCTAAAATGTCGGCTTCTTGAAAGGCATCTGTTCCAATCACACTTGTTGCTACTTGACCTGTAAATACAACCAGCGGAAGAGAATCCATCATTGCATCAGCAAGTCCTGTTACAATATTGGTTGCCCCTGGACCAGATGTCGCTATTACAACTCCTGGTTTTCCTGAGATTCTCGCATATCCTTCAGCCGCATGGATTCCTCCCTGTTCGTGTCTTGGTAGGACGTGAAAGATTTTAGAGTCGTATATCTTATCATATATTGGTAAGACAGCACCACCTGGATATCCGAAAATAAATTCAACATTTTCCTTATCCAAAGCTTGTAATAAGAGATCAGCACCAGTTAACGGTTTCACTTGGGCCTTTGTCTTTTCAAAGGCAGTCTCCTGTAACATTTGTTTAACCTCCCTAAATTACTTTCCTTTTACTTAATTAGCTAGTATCTCAAAAGAAGGGATTTACCCATGAAAAAAGCCTTCTCACCTCCAATGATTACTAATGTTTTTAGTAAACAAAGGGGTGAAAAGGCATTTCCTTTCCACGGTACCACCCTCATTCATACACTAGACAAGTGTATGCACTTAATTGAACGGTTCGTTCTCTTTTGGTAACGAGTGGAAACACTCGGTTAGCTCTACTAGGATGACCTTTCAAGCTAACACTCTGAGGTGAGTTCATTTCCTATCGGTTCACCGGTTCACACCAACCACCGGCTCTCTTTGGAATCCAAAATAGAAAACTACTTATCCTCATCATCGAATTACTATATTTACTATGTTAAACAAAATCGCTAAACATGATGTCTTTTTGTTAAGCTTTTAGCTAGTAATATTTTGTTTTTTTCATTTGTTGAGGTTATCTTACGCTGAATTTAAACAAGAGTCAACAGTATTTTTAAGAATTATTTGATTATTTAAACAACAATCTCTCTTATAGAAAACGCTTACAATATTGCTATATAAAGAATGCATGTACTTTTTTAATTAACAAAAAATTTTAAAAAATTCTTTTTTTACTGAAAATCTTCTATAAAACCCACTTATGAAGTTCATTATAATAAAATAATTCTTTATATGATACTAAAATGTCATAAAATCTTACATTGTTTTTTGTTTTTGTCTCATATAGTTTAATTATAGACAAAAAATGCAATCACAAAAAAAAGAAAGCGATTGCATTTAAGAATAACTAAACTAAGATATCGCACATATGTCTTGAATCCATGATAAACGAATTTGATACGTATTTTCTTTGTCATCTTTTAAATCAATGGTTTGATCTATTAGATTAAGCTTTTGAACCTGCCCCTTACAAGTTTCTAAAAATCCATTCTTATAATAATTAATAACAATTAGCCTGCTTCTTCCTAATTCCTTGAGAATCATGGTGTATGTCTCCTTCTACATATTATTAGTTATGTTCATCTATTCACATTGTTTCATTTCTTGTTTACTTTACTTAAATCTATTATACATAATAATAGTAAGCGTTTTCAAGTGTTACAAGTGATTTTCTGAACATTATTTTTCTTACTTCCATTATTCTCTATTTTGTTCCTAATTATACCTTTGAAGGTGAAATAAAGTGTAACTTCCATCAGTTGGCGTTAGTTGAACCAGACAAACCTTTGAGGACAATCGATCTCCTCCCACCTATCTTCTCATAAGCTTGCGTTGAGTCTTACTGAAGATCCAGACTAAGAGTAAACAGTTATATAGGCAAAGCAAGTACGACCAATATTAAAATGGAACTCACGCTATAAATCTTTCTAAGTCTTACATTGTTTGTAAAAAAAGATAACCAATAAAACATTTACTATATGATTTAGTAGAGGATATTTCCCCATCATTATTCTAATATAAGGTACAAATATATCTTTACTATTTAACGAAAAAATCAACTTTGCCGATCCATAAAAAAAGAAGCTCCTTTGATAAAGAAAATCCACTGTTTATTCCCTCTTATTAATGGGAATATATACAATAGGCAAGAACTAATCGTTTAAAGGAGGAATAGAAATATGACAAAAAGTGTTGTAGGTATATATGATTCTCCTGAAGCTACAGTAAATGCTATTGAGGAACTTCTCTCTAAAGGGTATTCGCCAAATCATATTTCCGTTATTACAAGAAGCGAACAAACTGCATTAATCGAGCGAGAGACAGATGTAGATACTGCGACTGGAATGGAAGAAGTAGAACCAACATCCTTTTTAGATCAATTAAAGACATTTTTTTCTGATACCGATATCGACCCATACGAAAAGGAATTAAAAGCAGGGAAATACATTGTTCTCTTAGATAACGAGGAAGAAATGGAAGAAGAGAAGCTAAATAAATTAAACTTCGATAATAATGAAGTAGATGTCATGCCATCTCAAACAATGAATACAACGTTGGAACGAAAGAAAGTGGAATAAGAAAAAAGCTTAAACCAATTTGGTTTAAGCTTTTTTCTTATTTTATGACGTCCCAGGAGAGATTCGAACTCCCGACCGACGGCTTAGAAGGCCGTTGCTCTATCCAGCTGAGCTACTGGGACATGGTATCGTTTATTTGATTATTTTCGAAACAGTTACCTAAACTATTATATCATATTCTTTTGTATAAGCATAGTCTTTTCTTTATAATTCTTATAATTAATCAGATGGCTGCTAATAATTCAAGTGTTAGTATGTTGAAAATAATCTATTAAAATATACTTAAAAATATTTAAGTTTATAAAATACGTCCCAGGAGAGATTCGAACTCCCGACCGACGGCTTAGAAGGCCGTTGCTCTATCCAGCTGAGCTACTGGGACATGTTATGTATTAACGTTGGTCCTAATGAGGACAATAATTATTATATGACTATAGAAACACAAAGTCAATAGTTTCTTAAAGTTTTTTTCCTAATGAGGAATTTTTTTCTCCTCATTAGGAAAAATCGTCCTAAAGAGAAAACTCACTTTTTAATTCTGGAAGCAAACCTTTATGAAAATCATAGACCTCTGTCACTAACCGATCACTCTCAATCGTTAAAATCACATATGTTTGTTCCATTCTTCCTCTAGGCAGACGTAAACTACCCGGATTAATGAATAAAACATCATCAACTAATTCCATCCCTAAAAAGTGAGAATGCCCAAAGCAAGCGATATCTGCTTGTACTTCCTTTGCTTTATACAATAGGTTATTAATAGAAGACTTTACACCATATAGATGACCATGAGTTAAAAAGATCTTCTTGCCTGCGATTTCTTGAATTGTTTCGGTTGGATACCTGTCCTCATAATCACAGTTACCTTGAACGGTAATATATCCATCCATCACTGCTTCGCCTGCAGCTAACTCTGAATCACCACAATGTAGAAATAAGTCGACTTCTTTTTCATGCCTTTTCTTCAAAACACCTAATTCGGATACCATTCCATGACTGTCACTAACAATCAAAACCTTCATCCTAGTTCCCTTCCTTAAAAACAGTAGGTAACTGTTCTTTGAGTTTTTTTAACGCATTTGCACGGTGACTAATTTTATTTTTTATTTCTGGCGGCAATTCAGCCATCGCCTTTTGCTCTTCCACTACATAAAAGATTGGATCATAGCCAAATCCATATTCTCCTCTTCTTTCCTCCAATATAACCCCTTCACAGGTTCCAGTAAATGTTAGAGAAGCTTCATTTGGAATAGCAACCGCTAATGCACAACAGAAGCGTGCTGTTCTCTCTTCAGATGGAATCCCCTCTAATTCACGTAAAACCTTATCCATATTGTCTTGATCGTTTTTTTGTTCTCCCGCATATCGAGCAGAGTATACTCCTGGTCTTCCGTTTAAAGCATCCACCACAAGACCAGAATCATCAGAAATAACGACACGATTTAGTAGTTTAGAAATCGTTTCTGCTTTGAGAAGAGCATTTTCTTCAAATGTACTTCCCGTTTCCTCTACATCCGGCACATCTGGAAAGTCTATAAGCGTTCTTACTTCATAGCCAAGTGGCGCAAACATTTGAACAAATTCTTTCGCCTTGCCAGTATTCTTTGTTGCAATTATAATCTCTTTCATAATAAATCTCCTTAATCAACTAAAAATGTCTTTTCCCTTTATTAAAACATAAAAAAATCTTTATTCTTAGTTTACTACGCTAAAATAAATACGTCTACATACACAGTATATACCCTTTCTTGCTTAATTCAAAAGTCGGTTTTGTGAAGTTTGTTTCAATACGATGAACAAACGTGAACGGTTCAAAAAAACCGTTAACAACATGAAGTCATGACAAGTTAGCTATCAATTATAGCAGAATTTGGGTTTGTCCATCTTTCTATTGACGAAGAAATTTGAATGGTTAATGGACTTTACGGATAGACTATCCTTTCGAGAACTACAGTGCATATCAAGTCGGAGCTGAAAGAAAACTTCGTGATCAATTGATTCGGCTAATACAGGAGAAGCGAAGGAGCGTGATTAGCAAAAAAACGAAGCTTAGGATAACCCAAGCTTCTTTTGAATGCTGATAACATTATTATAGATATTCCTTAAAAACTACCCGTATTCACCTTTTCTGGACGAGTAACTGGTTTAGTTAAGCTCTCTCCCTCTGCATTTACTAAATCGGACTCACCATTAACTGTAACAGCAACACTTTCAATGCCTTCTTGTTCTGTTAAAGAAAGTACTAAGGAATTTAATACCTCATCTGCGAGTACTTTTTCTTCTCCATCAAGTCCGCTTGAATAAATATTTTCATTAAAGTTTAACGTGACCTTTCCATCTTCTACTACTGGTTCGTCTAATAACTTAACATCATCAGGTAGTAAGCTTGTTAATGATGGTGACGCACCCATGCCTGGTCCTTCTATCAGCTCCCCTACTGCTGCTGCTACATTATTTTCTTGCCCATTGCTAATACGCTTTGTTACTGGAACATAATAATACGAGTCTAAATCTCCACCAATATAATAAACAGTCAATGGTTTTGTATTTGTAATATCTGTCACGTCATCTGTATTAACATTAATGCCATCTGCTCTTGTCAAAGCATCTTGGATCGGTGTTTTATTTACTGGCATTTCTGTCAATTCATGACCGTTTAGAGACAGCTTTACAGAATCAATGGAATCAAACTGTGTCAATGTCCATGTAATAGATTGTAAGATTTTCTCTTCATCCTTAGCCTCATACTCTTTAAACTCATTTGAAAAATCAACAGTAGCCACTTTATCTTCATCTACATTAATACTAATTTTTGTATCTTGGGGAATAACTGCCTGAAAGTCATTAGGCAGCATTTCCGTTACTTTACCACCCTTGACTAAATATTCAAGGCTTTCTTTTGCAATCGAGTTTGTTTTTGGCAAGTTTAATGTTTGTGGAACAACGTAACCGAATTTGTCCATTAAATATAATTCAATAGGCATTGTATCCTCTGTAGCAACTTCACCCGTTGTTTCTTGGTCTGCATTTTCTTTAACCGCATCATCTTCATAAGATGTATTTTGAGGCGGGTCTACTTTTTCTTTATCTCCCAATAAGCTACAACCAGAGATCAACACAGATGATATTATAACCGCTGAAACTATGGTCAATTTGTTATTCTTAGACATCTTCATCACTCCTAAGACAGTTTGTACTAATATATATACGAGCCTATATTATTTTTAGACCGCCTTTAGGAGATTTTTTTAAAAAAAGACTGTCTTTCGGTTTTCACCCACACCATTTACTCAAACAATGATAGGAAATGCACCTATAAGACAGTCTTGATTATTTATGTCAGTTTAATTGTTTCAACAGAATCTATTTTTTGATTTAGCCAGTTTGAAGCTATCCTCGCAAAAATATCTTTCGAACCAGTAGTATAAAAATGATGTTCTACTATATTTTCTCCTGAAGCAAGTTGGTCATTATGGTTTAAAATCGTACTAACTTCACGTGCCGTTTCTGCTCCTGAACTAATCACCTTTACCTTATTCCCCATCTCTTCTCGTATTACTTTTGCCAACAACGGATAATGGGTACAGCCAAGTATTAGTGTATCTATCTCTTTATTCTTTAAAGGCCAAAGCGTTTCTTTCACGATTTTCCTTGCTACCGGACCATCATATTCGCCGCTCTCCACCAAAGGAACAAATTTTGGGCATGCCAAACTAACTGTTCTTACTCGATTATTAATCTTCTTTAGTGCTTTTTCATATGCTCGACTTCGAACAGTTCCAATTGTGCCAATCATACCTATATAATTATTTTTTGTTACCTTTAATGCTGTTCGTGCCCCTGGAATGATTACGCCAATTACAGGAATAGATAGTTGTTCACGAATCTCTTCCAATGCTACAGCAGTAGCCGTATTACATGCAATGACAAGCATTTTAATATTTTTCCCCAACAGGAACCTAGTCATTTCCCAAGTGAATTTCTTTACCTCTTCTCCCGTTCTTGGTCCATATGGACACCTTGCCGTATCCCCTAAGTATACGATATTTTCAAAAGGAAGCTGGCGCATAATCTCTTTCGCAACTGTTAATCCACCAACTCCAGAATCTATAACCCCTATTGCTCTTTCCAAAAAACCGCCTCATTTATCTCGCATTACTTGATGTAAACGCATGAAATTTTTCTTTAATTCTTCAATATCTTCTGTAGTATAGTCATTTAATACCTCTTGAAGATAGCCCTGACGCTTCTTAATTACTTCGTCAATTAATCTTTTTCCTTCTTCTAGCATATGAATACGAACCACACGGCGATCATTTGGATCCTTTACTCGTTGAACTAACTGATTTTTTTCCATTCGATCAACTAAATCTGTCGTTGTACTAAAGGCAAGGAACATTTTATTAGATAATTCCCCTATCGTCATATCGCCCTCTTCAAAAAGCCATTGTAAGGCAACAAATTGGGGAGGAGTCATCGTATAATTACTTAATATCTCTCTACCCTTTTGTTTGATGATACCAGATATGTATCGCATATCCTTTTCAATCGTAGCTATATTCTCTAAGTATTCCTTTGCGTTTTTCTCTTCAGTCATCATGATTCCAACTCCCATATATAAATATACAAATATAATGAATATCCGACATTTTTCTACTAATCAGTACCTATAATTATAATCTACAATTCTCCCCTCGTAAATGTATAAGGTGAAAAGTTAATGTAGCATTAATGTAGATGTAAAATTTGATGAGTAATAGCTAATTGCAAAATCCTTGTTCTCATTAAAAAGAAGATGACCCATATAAGCGGAAAAGGAATGGATTACCTTCCCGCTCATACAAGATCATCTTCTTTATTATAGCTCTAGTTCTCCCATTCTAAGGAGTTCTACAACAGCCTGTGAACGCCCCTTCACGCCCAGCTTCTGCATAGCATTAGAAATATGATTTCGAACTGTTTTTTCGCTGATGAATAAATCACTGGCGATTTCCTTAGTCGTTTTGTCTTGGACTAACAGTTCAAATACTTCTCTTTCTCTTTTGGTTAATAATGGCTTGTGAGTAAATTCATTCTCCTTCAAGTAGTGTAACCCTCCTTGCCTTTGCCAGCTATGAACTTTGGGATGGGTATAGTTATAGTCTGAATATATTATGTAAAATGACACCTTGGAGTGACTGGATTTATGGAAATTGGGAAAGGTTTTTTCTATCTTTAATGTTTCGTTTTTTTACTACAATCGTCCAACAAGATAATTAAGTATTTATTAACAATCTTCGTTATAAATAGGGGGAATTTTGATGTCTAAATAGTCTGGTGAAAAAAATTGGATTTTCCCCACCCTATTTCCAATCATCCTAAAAATACATGATATAATTTAAGGACAAACCAATATGTAGTAGAAGATTTCTGTTATCAATCAAGAAAGTTTTGGTGATAAAGATGGACTTAAACATAGAATTTCTTACAAACTTACATAAAGAGCTGCTTCAGGATATGTACTTTGATTATGAAGAGAATGACACTCCATTTATTGATATCGTAACGATTATGGGTGGCTTATTCTATTATGAACAACAAACAAAAAAGGCGAGAAAAAATATCCGCTTAATCATCCCCGTTTTCCATGTGAGTATTTGGGAAAACAATAGAGATATCTTAGAACAACTTATTGATTGGCTAATAGAAGAACCAGTGTATCTTCAATTCCAACCGATTGATGTGGAGGTCATGTTTCCTTCCTTTTGTCTTCCAAATAATCATGCAGTAACATTATTTTTAGATGATCTGGACTCAATTGTTGGGGTTGAGAAAAATAATTGCTCAACTTTTCCCATTGCTTCCGATTATATTCGACTAATAAACAAGGGAAATGAGCGGGAAAAGAAAGAGAAATTAGCTGCTTTTCTGCGAGAGAATGTATCTGATTCTGGGGAGATAATTGCTTTAAATTCCGGCATATATAAGAAAGTCACTAAAAAATCTTCAGCCGTTAGAAATTGTTTACTCGTTTCCATTGCAGCGGCAAAAACGCACTTTAACAATGGAAACAATATTTATGTCTATAAAAATAGTAAAATTAATAGGGATGTTACGATCGATTCAAATGTATTGCTCAAATCTACGCATCCGAAAACTTTTAAACTATTAAATGATCTCTATACAAGTCTTAATCTTAATTTGACTATCCAAACTCCTATATTACATAAGCCTTTCCATATGGTCATTAATGAGATGCCAAAGGAATATAAACTGCAGATTAAAAATACCGTAGACTGTGTGCGAATAAAGGGAAGAGGGAAAACGTCTATTGCTTTACCATGTGGAATTTGTCTGCCATGCTTGCAAAGGAAAATTACATTAGCTGCAAGTAATAATGAAGTATATGATACATTGTATGAGTATGATTATGGTCAAAAGATTGCTGATTTGAAAAAAGAGGAAGACAAACAAATCTTAATAGAAAATCTACATCTTTTGGAAGCTACTATTGATTATTTAGAGCATAACTTCAGCGAACTAGCTAGCGAAGAAAAATCAGTAGCAACTGATTTTATTTTCGCTTACCATCAATTCAAAGAAAAATATTAATCGAAAAAGACCACCATAATGGCGGTCTTTTTTGATTAATGGTCACTACCAAAGAAATCTTTAAATGCTTGGAAAGTTGCTTCACGGTTTAATGCCGCAATCGATGTTGTCAATGGAATTCCTTTTGGACAAGACTGCACACAGTTTTGTGAGTTACCACAGTTAGCTAGTCCCCCATCTCCCATTATCTCTTGCAGTCTCTCTTCTTTATTCATTTCTCCTGTAGGATGAGAATTGAAGAGACGAACTTGAGAAAGTGGTGCTGGTCCAATGAAATCTGATTTACTATTCACATTTGGACATGCCTCTAAGCAAACTCCACAAGTCATACATTTCGATAATTCATATGCCCATTGTCGTTTTTTCTCTGGCATTCTTGGACCAGGTCCGAGATCATACGTACCATCAATTGGTATCCATGCTTTTACTTTCTTTAAGCTATCAAACATACGGCTTCGATCCACTTGAAGATCGCGCACAACAGGGAATGTTCTCATTGGTTCTAGACGAATCGGCTGTTCTAATTGATCAATTAGAGCTGTACAGGATTGGCGTGGTTTTCCATTAATGACCATTGAACAAGCTCCGCAAACTTCTTCTAAACAGTTCATATCCCAAGCAACTGGAGCTGTTTTTTCCCCCTTGGTTGTTACAGGATTTCTACGAATTTCCATAAGTGCAGAAATAATGTTCATATTAGGACGATATGGCAAAGTGAATTCTTCTACATAAGATGGTGAATTAGGGTCATCTTGTCTTTCAATTTGTAACGTAACTGTTTTTTGCTCCCCCATTTTATTTCACTCCCTCTTTTTGCTTTGAATAATCTCTTTTTCTAGGTTTGATTAATGAAGTATCAACTTCTTGATAATGGAAATCAGGCGCCTTGTTTTCCCCAACGAATTTAGCCATTGTTGTTTTTAAGAAATCTTCATCATTTCTTTCTGGGAATTCAGGCTTATAATGTGCTCCACGGCTCTCATTTCGGTTGTATGCACCGAGTGTGATAACACGTGCTAGCTGAAGCATATTTTCTAATTGACGAGTAAATACGCCTCCTTGGTTAGACCATTTTGCTGTATCATTTATATTAATATTTTTATATCGCTCTAATAGCTCTTGAATTTTATCATCTGTGGCAAGCAGCTTATCGTTGTAACGAACAACTGTAACATTATCTGTCATCCATTCTCCTAATTCCTTATGAAGAACGTAGGCATTTTCTGTTCCATCCATTTTCATAATATCCTGCCATTTAGATTCTTCCTGCTTTATCGCTGAATCATATAGAGAAGACGATAAATCTGCTGCGCTTTTGCTTAATCCACTGATATATTTAACCGCATTCGGACCTACTACCATTCCACCATAAATCGCAGATAGTAAGCTATTTGCTCCTAAGCGATTTGCTCCGTGTTGAGAATAATCGCATTCTCCGGCTGCAAATAATCCTGGAATATTCGTCATTTGGTCATAATCCACCCATAATCCGCCCATGGAGTAATGAACAGCAGGGAAAATTTTCATTGGAAGCTTACGTGGATCTTCGCCAGTGAATTTTTCGTAAATCTCGATTATTCCACCTAGCTTAATATCGAGCTCTTTCGGATTTTTATGGGATAGGTCTAAATACACCATATTTTCCCCATTGATGCCGAGCTTTTGATCGACACAAACATGGAAAATTTCACGTGTTGCGATATCCCTTGGCACAAGGTTTCCATAAGCTGGATACTTTTCTTCTAAGAAATACCATGGCTTCCCATCTTTATACGTCCAGATTCGGCCGCCTTCCCCACGAGCTGATTCACTCATTAAACGTAGTTTATCATCACCTGGAATCGCAGTTGGATGAATTTGGATAAATTCACCATTTGCATAATAAGCTCCTTGCTGATAAACAACAGATGCTGCTGAGCCAGTATTTATAATGGAGTTCGTAGATTTTCCGAAGATAATTCCAGGACCGCCAGTTGCCATAATAACAGCATCTGCAGGGAAGGATTTAATTTCCATTGTTTTCAAATCTTGTGCCTTAATTCCTCTACATACCCCTTCTTCATCTGTGATAATTCCAAGGAATTCCCAGCCTTCATACTTTACTACAAGCCCATCGACTTCATATCTTCTTACTTGTTCATCTAACGCATAAAGCAACTGTTGACCAGTTGTTGCTCCAGCAAAGGCTGTTCGGTGATATTGAGTTCCTCCGAAACGGCGGAAGTCAAGTAATCCTTCAGGTGTCCGGTTAAACATAACACCCATTCTATCCATCAAATGGATAATACCGGGCGCTGCTTCAGCCATCGCTTTAACTGGCGGTTGGTTTGCTAAGAAGTCTCCACCGTACACTGTATCGTCAAAATGTTCCCAAGGAGAATCTCCTTCCCCCTTCGTATTTACCGCTCCATTTATTCCGCCTTGAGCACAAACGGAATGTGATCTCTTTACAGGCACAAGGGAAAACAATTCTAAAGGAGTCCCTGTTTCTGCTACTTTGATTGCTGCCATTAATCCTGCCAAGCCACCGCCAACGATGATAACTTTCCCTTTCTTCATAACAAACGTTCACTCCCTCATCTATTGCTCTATTAATCTACTAATATTAAACAAATGCGAAAATTGCTCGTACACCTACAATTGCTAATGCAACAAAAATTCCTAGTGTTACATATGTATTAATTCGTTGTGATTTTGGTGAAACCGTAATTCCCCAACTAACACAGAAGGACCATAATCCATTAGAGAAGTGGAAAATAGTAGAGATAACTCCTACTAAATAAAATGCTAACATCCATGGATTAGCTAAATTTTCACTCATCATGTCATAATTTACTTCTTGCCCTAATTGTGCAGCCACTCTTGTTTCCCATACATGCCAAACGATAAATATTAACGTGATAATTCCTGTCACCCTTTGGATATAGAACATCCAATTTCGAAAGTATCCGTAATTTTTTGTATTATTTTTGGCTGTAAACGCAATATAGATTCCATAAATTGCATGATACAATATCGGTAAAAATATTACAAAAATTTCAAGAAAATACCGAAAAGGTAAATGCTCCATAAATCCAGCTGCCTTATTAAAAGCTTCTGGACCTTTAGTTGCAAAATAATTGACAACTAAATGTTGGATTAAAAATACTCCTACGGGAATTACCCCTAATAAAGAGTGAAGCCTTCTGAATAAAAACTCTCGATTTGCTGCCATAAAATTCCCCCCTAATTGATGACATACTCCCTTTGCCTATAAAGCGATAACAAAACCAAAAATTCTTACAATTTAGTGACAATTTAATTGTACTCTTAAAAAAAATTGCGGTCAAGAAAACGTATACATTAAATAAATTTTCTTTCCCCTTTTTTTCTATCTATATGAGGAAAAAAGTAAAAATTTCCTCCTTTCTATTATTCGTATAAATTTAATAAGCAAATCAAATAATAGAATAAATAACATAGCCATTTAGAAAATATTTTTCAAATACAAATTTATGATTGCGGCAACTGACATTTGCTATACGCCGGAGGACTGCAACTCCTCGTTTTCGCCTGCAGGATCTCCTCTTTCCGTCTTTCTTACAGGAATTTGATGGTCTGCCGTTCTCAACTCTAAATTAAATAGTAATAAACTACTAAATGGACTTACAAAATTTTTTGCATTCCTAAATTTAAAAATCATTCCCTTTTCTTATGATTTTTTTTCATTTATACAGTATACTATTTAAACAATATATTTTATTCTATTTTATTGGGAATCCATACTTTTTACATAATCCAATGTATGGAATAATCCTTCATGACTTAATATGATTACTTTTTAAGGAGACTAATTCTTCTAAGTAAGTGAATATAATAGAATGGTAGAAAGAGGAGAGCATATTGAGTAATTTAACATCCGTAGAAGAAAAAATACAGGTGGAAGCTGATCCGCTTACTGTTCCCGCATATGGATATGAATTAATTCGAGAAATACTTATCCCTGAATTATTAGGCCGAGAAACTCCTGACCTTTTATATTGGGCAGGTAAACGTATTGCTCGCTTATTTCCTTTAAATGCAATAGAAGAAGCTTATGTCTTTTTTCAAAAAGTCGGATGGGGAAATTTAGAAGTGGTAAAACAAACAAAAAATGAAATTACCTATCATTTATCAAGTGAACTCATTGAAAAAAGATTAAAGGAAAAAGGAAAATGCACATTTCAACTAGAAGCAGGATATTTAGCACAACAATATGAGCAAACAAAAAAAGTCATTGCTGAAGCCTTTGAAGATCCAAAAAGAAAAAATCATAAAGTTACTATTACTGTTCGATGGGATAGTAAAGATTCAGTGGATTAAAAAGATATCTCCAAGTGATTAAAAGAGGACTTTAGCTAAGTACTAAATTCCTTTTATTCACTTGGAGTTTTCTTTTCTTTAACGGATAAACATAGAACCAATGCAACATACAGGGAGATAACTAACCGTCCAAATTCAATTGGTTCACTATCTTGGAAGGTAGTAGCTCACCTACTGTTATCAGTTCACTTTAAATGGTAAAAATATTAATTCTTTCTTGAAGCTCTTCTGCTACATTTGCTAAAGAGCTGGCAGCTGCTTTTATTTCCTGCATAGCAGCTAATTGTTCTTCTGTTGAACTTGCCATTTCTACCGAATAAGCGGCAGTTTCACTTGAAATCGCTAGTAATTCATCAGCCGAAACGGTTACAGCTTTTACTTTCTCTGCAATTTGATTTGAAAGATTGGCCACTTCTATCATTTGCGGTGAAATGCTTCTTACACGCTGAATAATTCCATTAAACGCTTCTGTTGTTTGCTTTGAAGCAAATATTCCATTTTGTACACTTTTCGTCACAGTTTCCATCCCTAAAACCGTTGTTTGTGTATCTGCCAGAATATTTGTAAGAATCCCGCCGATTTCTTTTGCTGATTCTTCTGACTGTTTGGCTAGTTTTCCCACTTCTGCAGCGACAACAGCAAAGCCTTTTCCATGTTCTCCTGCTCTAGCTGCCTCTATTGCTGCATTTAAAGCAAGTAAATTTGTTTGACTAGCGATTCCACTAATTACATCAACAATTGATTCAATTTCCTTTGAGCGCTCCTGCAAGGTAAGTATTTGAGTATTTGAAGTTTCAACCGAATGATATATTTCATTCATTTGGCTCACCGTTTTATTTACGGTTTTCTCTCCCTCTTTTGCTTGGATTACTGTCTCATTTGTTAATTCCGATACAATCTTTGCATTTTCAGCTACTTTATAAATATGATCTCCTATATCCTTTAAAGCAAATGAATTTTCACTTAAATTATTTTTTTGCATATCTGCCCTAGCTGCGACTTTCTCCAATGTCCCAGCCACATACTCTGACGCAGAGGCAGCTTGTTCCGAGCTTGCAAGCAATTGCTCGGAGGAAGCTGCAACATGTTCCGATTTTTCATTTACGTCTTTGATAATTTGATGCAAATTTTTTGCCATATTTTTAAATGCTAATGCAACTTGGCCAATTTCATCTTTAGTATGAACCTCTACTTCCTCTGTTAAATCACCTTGGCTTACCTTTACCGCAGATCCCTTTAATGTATTTAATGGTTTAATGAAGGAATGGATAAGCAGAAATACAAAGAACCCGCAGACTAAAAGTGAGACAACAATAACAATAACTGTTTGATAGAGAATTGGGAATGTCATATCGTTGATTTCTGACTTGTCCACTAAACCCGCCAGTTTCCATCCTACCGTTTCATTGGTAATATACTGCATAATATATTCTTTTCCGTCATAACTCATATCGATACTACCATCATCTTTCTTATAAATCCCATTAAACACAGACTCTTTCGCTACTGTACCAACTTCTTTTTCTGGATGAACGATATATTGTTTGTCTTGGTTTATAATAATGATATATCCTTTATCCCCTATCTTTACATCTGAAACTAAGCTTTTTATTCGTTCTAAGCTTACTTCCATCCCTACTACCCCTTTTTTATCTTCTGTCTGTTTTGATATAGCAACAACTAAATTGCCAGTTGCATTTGAGGTGTAGGGACTCGAAACGTATACTACTCCTTCTTTTTCCATCCCATTTATGTACCAGGCATCTTTCCTAGGATCATCGCTATTGCCTTGAAGACTATTTGGCGATTGGATAAGCGTTCCTTCTCTCGAACCAAAGAAAACGCTATCAATTTCTGGATTCATTTCCATATATTTATCAAATTCGGTCTTTACCATCGTGCTACTTTCTTCAGACTTCTCATCTAATTTAATCTTCTCTGAATAAATAACGGTTTGATAGATACTTGTTCCCAATGAATTTCTAATTATTTTATCAACAATCTTCACATTCTCATTGGAAGTGCTTAAAAATTGGTTTTCCATTTCCGTTCTTGCTTTCAAATAAGAAAAGGTACTTATGATTAAACTTGGGATAATTAAAATTAGTGCAAACGAAATAATCATTTTTGTTTTTAAGGTTACGTTTATTCCTTTTAAATACTTATTCCTAGTTCCTTTCTCCCTTTTCATTAACTTTTTTTCCACTATATACCCTCCTTTATAGTAAAATATTCCTTTTATCGTATTTTACCATACTAGTTAAACGTTTTCATTTAGAAGTTTGTTTTTTTCTTAATAACTTAACTAATTTATATACATAGTGTTATCTCCTCCCCCCAAAAAACCCCTTATACTTAAGCTTATTGTACTTAAGTATAAGGGGTTTTACATATTATGCATTCACAGTAATTTTACTTAATTCAAACGCATCATGCAGTGTTTCTACTGCTTTGACCATATTCTCTTTTTCGATAACAGTGGATACTTTAATTTCTGATGTACTCACCATTTTAATGACAATTTCCTCAGCTGATAATACTTTAAACATATCTGCTGCAACACCAGGGTTAGAAATCATTCCAGAACCTACAATAGATACCTTCGCTAAGCCTTGTTCAGAATTGACTTTATCATATCCTAATTCAGCCTTATTTTCTTCTAATACTTTTAAAGTTTCTTCTAAATCACTATCTTTAATGGAAAAAGATAGGTTTGTCAGCTGATCATTAGTAAGACTCTGGATAATAATATCTACATTTATATGATGAGATGCAAGTGTTGTGAAAATAGTAGAAAGACTTGTTAACGGATTTTTCAATCCAAATACCGTAACACTCGTAATATTATCTTCAAACGCAACTCCACGTACGACTAAATTTTGTTCCATTGAAACTTCCTCCTCGATGATTGTTCCTTCTTCTTGTTCCATACTAGAGCGTACTACTAATGGAACTTGATAGTTTTTTGCATATTCTACCGCTCTTGGATGTAGCACCCCTGCCCCTAAATTAGCTAATTCTAACATTTCATCGTAGGAAATAGCTAATAGCTTTCTAGCATTTTTAACAAAACGGGGATCTGTTGTGAAAACACCCGTTACATCTGTATAGATGTCACATTTATCCGCTTTTAGCGCTGCAGCAATGGCAACTGCTGTTGTATCTGATCCACCGCGACCAAGGGTGGTAATATCACCAGCTTCTGTAACTCCTTGAAATCCTGCGACAATAACCACTTTACCTTGTTGAATTCGCTCTTGAACTTTTTCTGTTTGAATGTTTAAAATTCTGGCATTGCCATGAACGTCCTCTGTTTCTATCCCTGCTTGCCAGCCAGTATAAGAAATAGCATCAATGCCCTTTGCCTGTAACGCCATGGCTAGTAAGCTGATTGTAATCTGCTCCCCAGTTGAGAGTAATACATCCATTTCCCGTTTAGACGGCTTTGGATTTATTTCATTTGCTAGTGTTACAAGAGAATCCGTTGTTTTCCCCATTGCAGACACAACAACTACTACATCATTGCCTCGATTTTTTTCCTCGATTACTCTTTCTGCTACATGAAGAATTCTTTCTGCACTACCTACTGATGTTCCACCAAACTTTTGTATAACTAATCCCAAAGTCATTCCCTACCTTCTTGTAATCTTAGAGGTTTCTTTTCCTTTTTCATTGCTTTTTATTTATGTATTTCCCTTTTTTCTCCGAGTATCTTTATAGTCTTGAAAAAAAGGGGGATAAAAACAAAAAAAGCAATGAGAAATATCTCATTGCCGTGCAGTCCAATAATAGTATTAATTCGCACAAACAGTGAGATAGCTCTCCAAAACAGTTCCTTGTTTTGACAGTCTTACATTTATTCAATGCAAAACCAGTAAAAAAGCTATGAGAGCTCTCTTTACTTCGGCGATCTATCCCTTTCATAATTCTTCTCTGAAGCTCATTCTTCTCCAAATTATTACTCTTGAAGTTCGCACCTCTACCTTCACTTATTAAGTTATAAGTTGCCATCATTATAGCACAGTGTTTTCATTCCGACAAATATTATTTTTTATTCTTGTAATTTATCAAGTAGTTGTTCTGCCACATTTGTCGGAATCCCAATTTCTAAAAACTCTTCCATCGAGGCTTCTTTCATTTTCTTGACTGAACCAAAAGTCTTTAATAATAATTTTCTTCGTTTTTCCCCAATTCCAGGAATATCGTCTAATAAAGATTGAAAAGCGTTCTTCCCTCTTAATTGACGATGGAACGTAATCGCAAAACGGTGAACTTCATCTTGGATTCTTTGTAATAGATAGAATTCCTGACTATTTCGCTCCAGCGGAATAATCTCTAAGGGATTTCCAAATAGAAGCTGAGAGGTGCGGTGCTTATCATCTTTCACTAAACCAGCTACTGGAATATCTAAGCTCAATTCATCTAACAGAACCTCTCTAACTGCTTCTAAGTGCCCCTTCCCTCCATCAATTAAAAGTAAGTCCGGCAGCGGTAATCCTTCTTTTAAAACACGTTGATACCTTCTACGAACTACCTCACGCATCGATTCATAGTCATCTGGACCTTTTACAGTCTTAATTTTATACTTGCGATATTCTCGTTTTGCCGGTATTCCATCGATAAAGACAATCATCGCAGACACAGGATCTGTCCCTTGAATATTACTATTATCAAATGCTTCAATTCGGAGTGGAGTATATATACCCATTTGCTTCCCTAGGTTTTCAACCGCTTTTATTGTTCGCTCTTCATCTCTTTCAATTAAGGCAAACTTTTCTTTCAAGGCATTTTTCGCATTTTTATTTGCCAATAATACAAGTTCTTTTTTTTGTCCCCTTTGCGGCTTTAAAACTTTTACCTTTAATAGTTGTTCGACAATATCTCCTTGAATATCATCTGGAAGATATATTTCCTTTGGCTTAAAATGATTGGCTTTATCATAAAATTGTCCTAAATAAGTCAACATTTCCTCTTCCGGCTCTTGATAAATAGGAAACATGCTAACATCTCGTTCAATTAGCTTCCCTTGCCGAACAAAAAATACTTGGACACACATCCAACCTTTGTCATAGGAATAGCCAAAAATATCTCTGTCCACTAAATCCGTCATCATCATTTTCTGCTTTTCCATCGTTGCTTCAATATGGGCAATTTGATCCCGGTATTCCTTCGCCCGTTCAAAATCTAATTCCCCTGATGCTGCCATCATTTTTTCAGACAAGTCTTTCTTTATTTCTTTATACCCACCATTTAGGAATTTCGTAATATCATCCGTCATCTTCTTATATTCCTGCTCATTGACCTCATTCACACACGGAGCCAGACATTGCCCCAAATGGTAATATAAACATACTCTATCTGGTAATACATTGCATTTTCGTAAAGGATAGATTCGATCGAGAAGCTTCTTCGTCTCATTTGCCGCTTGTACATTGGGATATGGACCAAAGTACTTTCCTTTATCCTTCTTTACATTTCGCGTTGTAATAAGCCTTGGATGTCTTTCTGCCGTTAATTTAATAAACGGATAGCTTTTATCATCCTTTAACATGATATTGTATTTTGGATCATGCTTTTTAATCAGATTTATTTCTAAAATAAGCGCTTCGATATTGGAAGAGGTTATGATATATTCAAAATCTTCTATTTCATTGACTAGCCTTAATGTCTTTCCATCGTGAGAACCTGTAAAATAGGAACGGACCCGATTTTTCAGCACTTTTGCTTTTCCAACATAAATAATCGTGCCTTGTCGATCCTTCATTAAATAACAGCCAGGCTGATCCGGTAAGATCATTAATTTATTTTTAATGATATCGTTCAATGTTTTCCCTCCCAGCATGCAAACCTAAACAAACGAACATATATACTATCTTCTCTAATTATAGAGAATTTCATCGAATCATCAAGGAAAAAGTATAGGATGGAAATATTTTTATGAGACCGTTTTATTTGAATTGGCGGTATATGGTAACCAAACGAGGAAGGGCTTACATTTATTATTTTTTTGGCTTTCATCTAATTTATGTACCCTTTTTTGCTTTCACTCATCCCTATTCCCCTTTCATCTGCTTCTCTAATCTGTTTACTCCTGCAAATCCTTTATCTCCTAACAAAACGCTGATATTCAGCCCCAACTTATGCCTATAAAAAAAACTGTAGACACTTCCTCATTTTTTGAGTGTGTCTACAGTTTTTTCTCTTCAAAGAAGATCGTATTCTTCATTAAACATGTTTAGTTAATAATTCAGAAAGAGCTTCTTTAGGTTGGAAACCTACTACTTTATCTACAACTTCACCGTCTTTAAGAACTAGTAATGTTGGAATGCTCATTACGCCAAATTTAGATGCTGATCCTTGGTTTTCATCTACATCTACTTTTACGATTTTTACACTGTCACCGATTTCTCCATCAAGTTCTTCTAGAACAGGAGCAATCATTTTACAAGGTCCACACCATGGTGCCCAGAAATCTACTAGTACTACACCTGAACCTGTTTCTTCTTGGAAAGTTTGATCTGTTACGTGTGTAATTGCCATTTATTATTTGCCTCCTTATTTGATTACTAACAATATCGAAAGTATACCATGCTTTCAGAAATGATACTAATAATATGTTTCAAATATCATTTTCCCCTACAAGTTGATAATACATTCAAGATAATTAGATTGTTGCATTGTCCCATTCCTTAATCAAGGCAGGGATTATTTCAAAGAGGTCCCCTACAATCCCATAATCCGCTACTTCAAAAATAGGGGCATTAGGATCTTTGTTAATGGCTATTATCGTTTTGGCAGATGTAACCCCAACTAGATGTTGGATTGCTCCTGAAATACCACAAGCAATATAAAGATCGGGAGCTACAGTTTTGCCTGTTTGACCAAGTTGCATCGATGCATCGCATACACCTAATTCCACCGCTCCTCTTGATACACCTACCGTTCCGCCAATGACTTTTGCTAATTTGGTAATCAGAGCAAACCCTTCTTCATTCTGAATTCCTCTGCCTGCACCAACAATAATCTTTGCATCCACTAAATTAACCGTCTGGTGCTTTTTTTGTTCTAGTGCAATTAAAGACGAAATAGGTTGATCGATTTTTACTTCTAAGGAACGAATCATGCATTTCCTATCCGGTTTCTTCTGTGAAGCTTTCCACTTTTTAGGCTTAATTGTCACAAGAAAAACGGAAGTATTCACTTCTATTTTCTCCATTAATTTTCCAGAATAAACAGGTCGATTCAAGTATAACTTTTTTTCATTAAATTCCATGCTCTCTACATTTGAATACAAAGGAATATCCAATTTTTCACTTAAATACGGAGAAATGGATCTGCCGATATCTGTGTGTCCACACAGAAGGATGGCAGGATCAAGTTGGTCCCATATGGATAAAATTGCTTTCGCATAAGGTTCATTCGAGAATCTAGAAAGGAAAGGATGTTCCACCATAATTATTTGACCTACATCGTATTGTTGAAATTCGGATGCATCTTTTTTTATACCCTCTCCCATTAATAAAAGGATAATTTCCGCCTCGCCTTGTAGTTGTTTTGCAGCTGAAATACACTCAAGGGTAATGGAGGAAATCTTATCTTGTTGATATTCTCCCAAAATAATAATTTTATCTTTCATTACAAATTCCTCCACTTATCCATGTAATGACTTTAACAATTTTGCTAACGCCATTACCTTTTCTTGTGTTTCCCCTTGAAGCATTGTCTGTCTTCGTTTCATGTCAGGATATGAGTACTGTTTCAAATTTTTTTGTAATGCCAATTCTTCTGACTGCTTATACAATAGAGGTTTCTTTTGAGCTTTCATAATTCCAGCAAGTGAAGGCAGACGTGGGACATGTAATCCTTGTGGAATGGTGACTAAGAAAGGAAAAGGAACACGAAATGTTTCTATGTCCCCATCCGTATTCCTTTTTACTATTGCGCACTCTTCCTCTTTGTCAATTCGGATTGTTTTTGTAAAATAGGGGATGTCTAATAAAGCAGCAACACGAGGTCCTACTTGACTAGATGCTCCATCTGTAGAAAAATCTCCTGCTAAGATTATGTCAAAGTCAATATCTTGTAAATATGCATCAATTTTTTTAGCTATGGTAGGCACCTCATCTTCTGAAGGGTGGCATTCAATTAATACAGCCCGATCTGCTCCCATAGCTAATGCAGCTCTTAATTGTTTCTCCCCTTCTTTTCCACTTATCATTAACACTGTAATTTCGCCATGATATTTCTCCTTAAATTGTAGCGCCTCTTCTAGACTTATTGCATCTGGTGGGTTGATGATGAAGTTACTTTCTTCCACAAATACTTGTCCAGAATCAAGCACTAAAGTAGCTTCAGGAGAAACGGTTCTCGATAATAAGACTACTAGATGCAATGCTTTATTACTCATTTATTTCTTCACTTTCTTTCTTTAATTGCCTTCTCAATACTTTACCAATTGCTGTTTTTGGAAGTTCTCCTCTAAATTCATAGATGCGAGGAACTTTAAACGAGGCCAGCTTGCTTCGCATAAACTTATTCAATTCTTCTTCTGTCACGGTCATGCCTTCTCGTAAAACGATAAATGCTTTAACCGTTTCTCCTCTATAAGAATCTTTTACCCCAACAACAGATGCTTCCATAATAGCTGGATGCTCATACAATACTTCTTCAATTTCACGAGGATAAATATTAAATCCACTGGCAATGATAATATCCTTTTTTCGATCGACGATATAAAAATAGCCTTTTTCATCCATATATGCGATATCGCCTGTTAATAGCCAGCCATCTTTTAAAACTTTCTGGGTTTCTTCTTCATTGTTCCAATATCCTTTCATTACTTGTGGTCCCTTAATACCAAGTTCTCCAATTTCACCTACTGGTAACATTTCTTCTGTTTCTATGGAAAAAATAGCTGCATCTGTTCCAGGCCATGGCACACCAATGCTTCCTTTCACAATTTCATTGTCCCAAAGGAAATTCACATGGGTAACGGGAGATGTTTCTGTTAATCCATATCCCTCTACAATCTTCCCACCTGTCTTTTGCTCGAATTTTTCGATAACCTCAATTGGTAACGGAGCAGAGCCGCTTATCGCTCCTTTAATCGAAGAAAGATCGTATTTCATAATATCTGGATGATTCATTAATCCAATATAAATAGTAGGGGCGCCTGGAAAGACAGTCGGTTTTTGATTATGGATTGTTTTTAGTAGACCTGTTGCATCAAATCTTGGGACAAGAATCATCTTATATACTTCCATTACAGATAGAACAAGGACTGTCATTAGACCATACACATGGAATAATGGCATAACTGCAAGCATAGCTTCCTTGCCTTTTTCCATCTTATATAGCCATTGCCTACACATGGAGGTATTAGCAACTAAATTTTGATGGGTTAGAATAACGCCTTTAGGAAATCCTGTCGTTCCTCCTGTATATTGCAAGATCGCTATATCTTCTTCAAAACTAATCGGTACTTCTTTAAGCTGATTGTTCTTCTTCAGTGTTTGGGTGAAAAAATGAGTGGATTTCGATGATGGAATAATTGGTGGCTTTCCCTGCTCTCTTGCTTGAATGAAAGGATAGACAATATTTTTCGGAAATGGAAGGTAATCTTTAATGGAAGTTACGATAATATGTTCTAAATCTGTTTGCTCTTTCACTTTCGCCACTCTGTTATAAAGCATATCTAATGTAATAACTACTTTCGCACCTGAATCTTTCATTATAAATTCTATTTCTCTTTCTTGATACAAGGGATTTACCGGAACAACAATGCCTCCCGCCTGCAAAATCGCATAAAAGCTAATAACTGTTTGAGGAATATTTGGAAGCATTACAGCAACCCTATCCCCTTTTTTTATACCTAAATTTTGTAGATATGCTGCTAATTTTAATGTTTTTTTGAATAGTGTTTTAAAGGTCATTTCTTTTCCCATAAAATGAATGGCTTTATGCTTTGCATACTCTTTTGCGGCATTTTCCAATAATTGCGGGAGAGTATCTGCCCGATAGTAGACATTTTTGGCTATTTGGTCGGGATAAAGTTTTAACCATCTTTTCTCAGTTTCCAACACAATTCCTCCATTAAATTCTATTATTGTACTAGCTTATTATATGGAAGAAAGCTTTAATTGGATTATGTATAAGCCTATTTTTAATCGAATAGAAAAAATAGGCTTATACAACTGGAACCAATATAAGGGACCATCACTAAGTGACAGCCCCTTTTTTGATCTTTTTTAAGAAATGCCTGCGCCTATTACGAAAGATAAACCGATGGATATAATCATTGAAATAAATCCGACAGCTCGATTATCATTTTTTATTTCTTCATCAATTTTAAATTTTGGTGTTAAAAATTCAAAAATGAAATAGCCGATTAGCAATAGTATAAAACCATATACACCCCATACTATCATCGTCAATAGAGAGTCATTATGCATAATCGAATGTCTAAATATATTCGCAATACCGAAGATTTTGCCTCCTGTAGCCAATGCAACGGCAATATTGCCGTTTTTGATTTCATCCCAATTATTATATTTTGTGACTAGTTCAAAAATGGCCAAAAATACAACAAGGCTTAAAATAACAACACTATAATCTCCTGCCGTTTTTACATATTCATTTTCCCAAAATTGCTCCATATGGTTTCTCCTCTACGATTTTCTTCCAAAGAAGGGACTATTTAAATTCCACAACAGTTACGCCGCTTCCACCTTCCCCAGCATCCCCAAAACGAATTTTCTTCACTGCTCTGTGATTTTTCAAGTATTCTTGAACACCTGAGCGAAGTGCGCCTGTTCCTTTTCCATGAATAATCGAGACACGAGGGTAGCCAGCAAGCAGGCTATCATCAATATATTTTTCTACTCTTGCTAAAGCATTTTCAAATCTTTCGCCACGTAAATCTAATTCCAAGCTCACATGATAATCTTTTCCTTTTATCGTAGCAAGCGGTTTTGTTTCCACTACCTTTTGTGCCTTTATGAATTCAAGATCCTTTTCTTTCACTTTCATTTTCATAATTCCAATTTGTACTTGCCATTCTTTATCCGAAACCTTTTCTAGTAATTGTCCCTTTTGATTAAAGGTAAGGACCTTTACTTCATCACCTGGCTGATAAATATGGTTTGAATTGGATGCTGTTTGTTGTTTTTTCATTTCTATCTGTGGAGTTGCATCCTCTAACCGTTTTCTTGCATCAATTAATTCATGTTCCTTTATTTCAGCCCGTTTTTCAAGCTGCATTTTTCTTAAATCACCAATAACAGCTTCTGCTTCTTTCTTTGCATCTTCAATAATTTCTTTTGCTTCTTTTTTGGCTTTTTCCTGCAGCGTTTCTTTCTTTTCGTAATATTCCATTACCTGTTTCTGTAAATCTCGATGAAGCATTTCTGCTTGTTTTAATAAATCTTTAGCATCTTCATGTTCCCTTTCAGCCTGCCTACGGCTTTCCTCTAAAGAAGCAATCATATTCTCGATTTTATTACTGTCTTCACTGACATGAGAACGAGCAGTTTCAATAACATCCTCTTTTAAACCCAGTCGTTTACTAATTTCAAAGGCATTACTTCTACCTGGTACGCCGATTAGTAAGCGATAGGTTGGGCTTAGTGTTTCAATATCAAACTCTACACTAGCATTTACAACACTTTCTCGGTTATAGCCATATGCCTTTAGCTCTGGATAGTGAGTGGTTGCGATGACCCTTGCTCCTTTTTTATTTACTTCATCAAGAATAGAGATAGCAAGTGCTGCACCTTCCTGAGGATCTGTACCTGCTCCTAACTCATCAAATAGGACAAGGCTCTCATGGTCAACCTTCTCAAGTATGCTTACGATATTTACCATATGGGAGGAGAATGTACTCAACGATTGTTCAATGGATTGCTCATCTCCAATATCTGCATAAACGGATTTAAATACACCCATTTCAGAACCATCTAAAACTGGAATTTGCAGCCCGGCCTGCGCCATTAAAGTACATAGTCCTACCGTTTTTAAGGTTACTGTTTTACCACCTGTATTTGGCCCTGTAATAACGATCGATGTATACGTATCTCCAAGAACAATGTCATTTGCCACTACTACTTCTGGTGGTATAAGTGGATGCTTTGCCTTAAGAAGAACAATTTTTCCCTCATCGTTAATTTTTGGTTTCGATGCTTTTAAGCGATGAGCATATTTTGCTTTTGCAAACATAAAATCAATGTCTGCTAAAACCGTAACAATATGCAATAATTCCTCTTCGTTTTGTGCAACAAGTGCAGTCAATTGGGTCAAGATACGGTCTATCTCTTGCTGTTCCTTAACACGAATTCCTTGCAGCTCATTATTTAAGGTAACTACAGACTGTGGCTCAATAAACAAAGTCTGCCCGGAAGCACTTTGATCATGAACAATTCCACCAAAGTTCCCTCTATATTCTTGTTTAACTGGAATAACATAACGATCATTTCTTATTGTAATAATACTGTCCGAAAGCATCTTTTGGGCATTAGAGGAGCGAATCATACTTTCTAGCTTCTCTCGTACCTTTGCTTCGTTTCTACGCAATTGATTTCTCAACGTTCTGAGTGTATCACTTGCACTATCCAGAACCGAACCCTGTTCATCAATTGCCATCTTTATTTCTTCTTCTACTTCAGCAAGTACTGTAATACTATCTGTTAAGGTAAAAAGAATAGGTACAGCTTCTTCTTCATGAAATTCTTCAATGAAGCGTTTCATTTGTCTACTAGCATGAACCGTACTCGCAATATGATTTAATTCGATAGGACTCAGCATTCCACCGATAGAAGACCTTTTCACATGGGCACCTATATCATAAATTCCATCAAGAGGAATCGTTCCCCGCATTCGATATACTTTAGCAGCTTCATCTGTTTCATCCTGCCATCTTACAACCTCATTGTAATCCGTAGATGGAATTAGTTCCGCTACTTTGCTTCTGCCTAAAGAGGAAGAAACATGCTCCATTAATTGAGCTTTAATTTTATCAAATTCTAATGTTTTTAATACTCTTTCCTGCATGGAGTAATCTCCTTTGCTATCCCGCTTATGGGTTAATGATGTTTTTCGTTTTTTCTATTTGCTTGCATAATACTTTTTCTTTTCTTTATTTAGCCTTTATATAAAAAAGCCAATAGTTCATCCTTTGTCATCGCATTTAGGACCGTCGATTTTTTAATCCATCCTTTTTTCGCTGTGGAAACACCTATTGCCATATTATTAAGCTCATGCTTATAATGAGCATCAGTATTAATAACAATCTTAACACCTGCATCCTGCGCCATTTTGATATACGTTGCATTTAAATCTAAACGGTTAGGATTACTATTCAGCTCTAAAACAGTGTTCGTTTCTTTTGCTAATTGAATAAGCATGTCCATATCGACATCATATCCATCCCTTTTCCCAATTTTTCTACCAGTTGGGTGGGCAATGATATCGACATACTTATTTTCCATTGCAGCTTTTAAACGTGTCATAATCTTTTCCTTAGATTGTGAAAATCCAGAATGAATAGAAGCAATAACGATATCTAATTCTTTCAATAAATCTTCATCATAATCTAAGGTCCCATCAGGAAGAATATCCATTTCTGCCCCAGCTAAAATAGTTATATCATCATATTTTGCATTAAGTCTTTTAATTTCTTGTATTTGCTTTCGTACTCTTTCTGGTGTTAATCCATTTGCTACCTTTAAATATTGAGAATGGTCGGTAATAGCCATATATTGATAGCCTAAATTACGGTTTGCTTCTACCATTTCCTCTAATGTATGTGCACCATCACTTGCTGTTGTGTGCATATGCAAATCTCCTTTCATATCTTCCAAGGAAATTAGCTCACTATGTTCTGAATAGTTGTCTACTTCTTTTCCATCTTCTCTTATTTCAGGAGGAATGAATGGTAGTCCGAAATAATGATAGAAAGCTTCTTCTGATTCAAAGGTTTTAACTTCGCCTGTTTCATTATTCTCCACACCATATTCGCTTATTTTTTCTCCACGTTCCTTTGCTAGCTGTCTCATCCGCACATTATGTTCCTTTGAACCTGTGAAATGATGCAGCGTTGTTACAAATTCATGTGGCTTTACTAAACGAAAATCTATAGAGACGTCGTAATCTAGTCCAAGAACAACACTTACTTTTGTTGAACCTGCCCCAATTACCTCTTTAATAGATGAAAGCTGAAGCAACTGAGTTTTCACCTGTTCTGGATTCTCTGTTGCAATAATAAAATCTAAATCTTTAATGGTCTCTCTCACTCTTCTTAAGCTCCCTGCTCTTGAATAGCGGACTACATTCTCCATTTTCGATAATGCCTCTTCAATCGAAACAGCAATTGGGATCATAAAGGCAATTGGTAATCGATCGGGTCTCGAACCAACATTTTGAAGCGACTCTAGTATTTTTTCCTCTGTCTTTTTTCCAAATCCCTTTAACGCTTGAACTTTCTCTTCTAAACAGGCATTTTTTAAATCATCAGCATTTTCAACAGTTAGCTCTTTATATAATCTCGCTATCTTTTTCCCGCCAAGTCCTGGTAGCTGTAGCAATGGAATTAACCCTTTCGGAACTTCGTCTTTCAATTCTTGCAATACGGAAGACTTTCCTTCTTTTATATATTCTTCAATAACAGCCGCTGTCCCCTTCCCGATTCCTGGCAGCTCTGTTAAATCTGTTATTTCGGTTAAATTGTATTCACTTGTTTCAATTGTATTTGCAGCTTTTCGAAAAGCTGAAATTTTAAAAGGATTTTCTCCTTTAAGCTCCATATATATCGCTATTTGCTCTAATAATCGAATAATATCTTTGTTTGTTATTGTCATTTCATCACCTACATGGATATAATAACCTTCTATTTTCTAAATTCTACCTATACCTACACTACATATCATACCATGAACTCCAACATTTCAATAATGAAGTCGTATTGTTTAACCACACAAAAAACTCCACTAGCTACATACAAAGCTAGAAGAGTTTCCTAATTTCTATGAAGCAATATAATCGAACCATAAATCTTTCATTTTCTCTGAAAAATAAGGAGTATTTTCTATCATCCAAGCTGCTACAGAGGATTCGTTTAATTGAGCTTGTATAAAATCAATTGGGATTAAAATAGAAATATATAATAGAAGGAATAATAGCAAATACGTTTCGATAAATCCTAATACAGCTCCAGCCCATGTATTTAACTGCTTTAAAATTGGAATACTAGCAACAAAATCTATCATACTACCAAGAATTTGCCAAATAATTTTCACAACAAAAAATATCACAATAAAGGAGAAGCCTCTGTAAAAACCATCTTCTATATTCGCTGTCTGAATAAAAGAATGTAGCAAACTGCTTTCTCCCGTATTTGGATATGGAATCCATAGTGTTAATTTTTGCGATAGTGGAATGTAATATTTATTAGCAACTATAAACGCAACAATAAATCCTGTTAAGTGTATAATTTGCATAATAAATCCTCTTTTCAGTCCTCTTAAAAGACTAAAAAGCAGCAATATAACCAAAATAATATCCAACATGAACATTGTCAGTCCTTTTCTCTTTTTAATTCTTCTTCCAGTTCTTTCACTCGGTCTTCTAGCTTTACATAGTCGTTTACTATATTAACAGCAGTAAGGACTGCTAGTTTATTTAAATCAAGTGAGGGATTCATGACATGAATTTCACGCATTTTTTCATCTACTATGGAGGCAACCAGCCTAACATGACTAGAAGGTTCTTCCCCTATTATTGTATATGGTGTTCCGTATATATCAACATTTGTACGATTTTTAGGGGTATTTGACACGCCCATGCCTCCATTCTAAAGAATCCTAGTTTCTATCATATCATGAACTATTCTTGCTAGGGAAGTCATTCGAATAGATTCTATCTCAACACTTGTGATAAAGGGAAATAATTACTATTCCCTTCAAGTAAAAAACATCCCAGAATGGAACTCTGGGATGCTTTTTACTATTTCCTTAGCCTCTTAAAGTAGCTCCTGCTTGTTCTTCCACTGCTGCAAGTACTTTTTCGTGAGTTTTACTGATTATTTCATCTGTTAATGTTTGTTCAGGATCGAAATATGTTAAGGAGAATGCAATCGACTTTTTGCCTTCTTCCATTTTTTCTCCCTCATATAAATCAAACACTTGGACATCTTTCAATAATTCTCCACCAGCATCTCGGATGATTTCTTGAAGATTCCCTGCTAAAATTCGTTTATCCACAACAAGTGCTATATCTCTTGTTACATAAGGGAATCGAGGGATAGAAGTATAATGTAAAGCTTCTATTTCTACCGCAAATAATTTGCTTAAGTCTAATTCAAAGCAATATGTTTCCTTTAAATCTAATTCCTTTTGCATTTGTGGGTGAACTTGACCTACAAACCCAATGACTTCTCCTTTAAGTTTGATTTCTGCCGTTCTTCCTGGATGCATTCCTTCCATTTCCGCTCTTGTAAAAGTAATTTGCTCTGATACACCTAACTTTTGGAATAGACCTTCTAATACACCTTTTACAACAAAGAAATCAACAGCTTTCTTTTCTCCCTGCCATGGATGAGTGCTCCAAATTCCCGTCACAGCTCCAGCTAAATGCTCTTTTTCTTCTGGAAGTTCCTGATCTTCATTCGCTAGGAAAACAACTCCTGTTTCATAAACGGCACTGCTTTCATTTTGTCTTGCAGCATTGTATTTAAGTACTTCTAAAAGCTGTGGTACAATACTTTGACGTAATAATGCACGTTCTTCACTCATTGGCATTGCAAGTTTAATTGGATTTCTTTTTTCTAAAGCAAAGCTATGGACTTTCGCTTCATTTGTTAATGAATACGTAATCGCTTGATATAAACCAGCTGATTCCAAATATCTGCGAGCCATACGGCGCTTCTTCTGATATGGAGTTAAGGTACCCGGTGTAGATGCACCAACAGGCAATGTTTTTGGTAAATTATCATACCCATAAAGACGTGCAACTTCCTCGATTAAATCTGCCTCAATGACAATATCATTTCTTCTCGTTGGAACCGTTACTGTGAACGTATCGCCCTCTACTTTTGTTGTAAATTGAAGACTGTCAAATATAGCAGTGACTGCCTTAGACTCTAATGAAGTTCCTAGGGTTTGATTAATTTTATTTAGCGTAATCGAAACCACTTTTGGTTCAGCTGTTAATGTATCAACCGCAACTTCTCCTTCAAGCACCTCTCCGCTTGCATATAAATGCAATAATTGACAAGCTCTATCTGCAGCTAAGCGAACTCGATTTGGATCAATCCCTTTTTCATATCTTGCACTTGCTTCACTTCTTAAACCAATCACTTTTGATGATCGACGAATTACTTTACTGTCAAAATAAGCAGATTCTAATAAAACAGTGGTTGTATCAGATTTCACTTCAGAATTAGCGCCACCCATTACTCCAGCAACAGCAATTCCTTCTTTTCCGTTGGTAATAAGTAAATTGTCTACTGATAACGTTCTTTCCGTTTCATCAAGTGTTGTAATCTTCTCTCCACTTTGCGCTTTTCTAACTAGAATTTCCTTTGAACCGATTTTATCGTAATCAAAAGCATGCAATGGTTGACCATATTCTAATAAAATATAGTTTGTAATATCTACCACATTGTTATGTGGACGAATACCTGCTGCCATTAATTTTCCTTGCATCCATAATGGAGATGGCGCAATTTTAATATTCTTAATCATTCTTGCCGTATATAATGGTGCATCTGCATTCTCTTCGACAGATACTTGAATATAATCAGATGCTTTCTCATTAATGGTTGGATACGCTGTATCAGGTAATTTAACTTCTGTTCCTAAGATTGCAGCAACTTCATACGCTACACCAAGCATACTTAAGCAATCAGCACGGTTTGGAGTTAACCCTAGTTCTAAGACAGCATCATTTCGTTGTAAGTATTCTAATGCATTTTTTCCTATTTCGACATCACTTGGAAAAACAAAAATACCTTGCGCATAATCTTTCGCAACAATTTTCCCTTCAATCCCAAGCTCTTGTAAAGAACAAATCATTCCATTAGATTCTTCTCCGCGAAGCTTTGCCTTTTTAATCTTAAAATTGCCAGGAAGTACAGCTCCTACTTTCGCAACAGCTACTTTTTGTCCCTTATCAACGTTTGGAGCTCCACAAATAATTTGAATTGGATCCCCCTCGCCTACATCTACTAAGCATTTATTTAATTTGTCTGCATTTGGGTGTTGTTCACGCTCTACTACATAACCGATAACAACATTTTTAATCCCTTCGTCGAGAATTTCGACACCTTCTACTTCGATCCCACTTTTTGTAATTTTTTCCGCTAATTCATCGGGATTAATGCCATTCAAATCTACATATTCATTTAACCAATTATAGGATACTAACATTTTTTCTCCTCCACCCTTAATATTCCGGTACTGAAAATTGTTTTACGAAACGTACATCGTTTGTGTAGAAATGACGAATATCATCAATTCCATATTTCAACATCGCAATTCGTTCTGGACCCATTCCAAAGGCAAACCCAGAATATTTCTTTGAGTCAAACCCCGACATTTCCAATACATTTGGATGAACCATTCCAGCTCCTAAAATTTCGATCCAGCCTGTTTTTTTACATACACTACATCCTGCACCTTTACAGATAAAGCAAGAGATATCTACTTCAACAGAAGGCTCTGTAAATGGGAAAAAGCTTGGACGTAAGCGGATTTCTCTATCTTCCCCAAACATTTTCTTTGCAAAAGCTTCAAGTGTTCCAATTAAATCACTCATACGAATGTTTTCGTCTACAACTAACCCTTCAATCTGCATAAATTGGTGGGAATGTGTCGCATCATCATTATCACGGCGATATACTTTACCAGGACAAATAATTTTCACTGGCCCTTTCCCTTTATGCTTCTCAAGTGTTCTTGCTTGCATTGGAGAAGTTTGTGTTCTAAGTAATGTTTCTTCTGTTATATAGAATGAATCTTGCATATCTCGTGCTGGGTGATCTTTAGGAAGATTCAATGCTTCGAAATTATAGTAATCATTTTCTACTTCTGGCCCTTCTTCAACGGTATAACCCATACCAATAAAGAGATCTTCAATTTCTTCCACTACTCTTGTAAGCGGATGATGATTTCCTACAGAAACTGGACGCCCAGGTAAAGTAATATCAATCGTTTCAGATGCAATTTTCTCTAAGACAAGTGCTTCTTCTAGAGACTTTTGTTTAGCATCAATGTGGCTCGTAATTTCGTCACGAATAACGTTTACTAATGCACCCATTTTGGGTCTTTCTTCAGCAGATAGCTTTCCCATCCCTTTTAACACTTCTGTAATTGGACCTTTTTTACCTAAATATGCGATACGAATTTCATTTAATTCTTTCATATCGTTGCTGTTTTCAATACGTGATAGTGCTTCAGCTTGCAGTTCTTTTAATTTATCTTCCATTACATTTCCTCCTTATATATTGGTTGTTTTTGCATGAAAATTGGCATAAAAAAACCCCATCCCCAAAAAAGGGACGAGGTTATTGTCGCGGTACCACCCTAATTAACTTGTATGTATAATAAAACAAGTTCACTTCATTTGGATAACGGTAGTCTATACCGGTACATCTTTACATTTTTCTAAAAAGAAAAATGGTCCCGATGCCGACTCAGGAGGTGAACTTCATTCATGTTTTTAATAAAAATGCTTACAGTCTACGGCATTTTCTCCCTTGATTAAAAATCACCAATTACTTTTCTCCATCAATGTCTTTATTCATGTAATTTGCTTTTAATTATAATATATATCTAGTCAGTTTTCAAATGCCTTTTTAGCCTCGGGATTTAACCATTTTGAAAAAGCTTTTTGAAAATAGACTATTTAAAATAATACATCAAAATTCCTGCTGCTACAGCAACGTTTAAGGATTCACTTTTCCCATGAATGGGGATATACAAATTGGTATCTGTCTTACTTAATACTTCTTTACTTACACCATTGCCTTCATTCCCGACAATTAAACAAAATGTGTCTGTTTTTTCTGTTTCTCGGTAATTTCTACCATTTTCAAGTGCAGTACCGTAAACGGGAATTTTTCTTTCTTTCAATTCATCAATAAACGCCGGTAAATTTGTTTTTATGATTGGCAGGTGAAAATGGCTACCTTGACCTGATCTGACTACTTTTGGATTGTATATATCAACTGTTCCTTCTCCTATTATAACAGCATCTATCCCTGCTGCATCTGCTGTTCGGATAATGGTTCCCATATTACCAGGATCTTGAACCTGATCAATCGCAATAAAGGTTTGTGCTGTTGATAGAATATCTTGCTGATTTTGCTGTCTGCATAATGCAAGAATCCCTTGTGGCGTTTCTGTATCCGATAGCTCCTTAATAATTTCTTTCGTAACAATCGTTACAGGAATCTCTCCATAATCCCAAGAAGGTACATCTATTTCTTCAGATATAATCAAATCAATAATTGCATCTGCTTTAAAAGCTTCTTCTACAAGGTGAAATCCTTCCACCAAAAACGTTCCAGTTTTATCTCTTTCCTTTTTTGTTAATCGTTTTTTCCATTCTTTAATTTGTGGATTTTTTACTGAAAGTATGTGTTTCACTTACTATTCTCCTTCATAATCACCAAATGATCTCATATTCCTTCTATTATAGCGTAAATAAAATACATAATAAACGGCATTAGTGAAATGATAAAAATAGATGTGTTCTACAAAACGTCTATTCAATATCATTTCCAATTTATTAGAGTTGGTGTTGATAGATAACAATGGAAAGAAGGGTGCATATTATGAATTTAAATTTACGAAATGCAATAATCGATAATGTTTCTGGCAATTCTCAAGATGAATTAAAAGATACTATCGTGGATGCTATTCAAAATGGGGAAGAAAAAATGCTACCAGGATTAGGCGTTTTATTCGAAGTGATTTGGAAAAATTCTTCGGAGGAAGATAAGACTGAAATGTTGCAAACATTGGAAAATGGACTAAAATAACCAGAGGCTAGGACATAAGCATTTCAACCAACAATAAACACGAACTATAATGTAAATAACTTACATAACGTTCGTGTTTTTTTGAAAAAGGTTTAAAAACGAAGTGAAATGGAGCGGAGGATGCTCGACTCCTGCGGGAAATAGAGGAAAGGCTGAGACCCCGCAACGAAGCGAGGAGGGCATTGAAAAAGTCTAGTTCTCCAAATAAAATGTACCCTATAGAGTAGACGCATAAAAAAAGTCTACCTATAGGGTACTTTTTTGTATAATAAAGAAACACGACTAGAGAAATTACAACAGGGACTGGAGAAATATTTTATGAGTAAAAAGACATTTACAGAAAAAGAGATCAAACAGCTGTCTACTATTAAATACGTTAAATCTGTTAGTTCTAAAGGGATCACTTATACGGATGAGTTTAAACATATCTTTATAGCGGAGAAAGAAAAAGGTAAGTTTGCCAGAGATATATTTGAAGAATATGGATTTGATGTAGATGTTTTGGGGAAACAACGAATCCATTCAGCTAGTAAAAGATGGAAAGCAGCCTACATTAAGAATGGAATAAGCGGTTTACGTGATACTAGAGCTGGTAACTCAGGGCGTCCCCGAGAAAAAGAACTATCTTTTGAGGAGAAGAATGCTCGTTTAGAAGCGCAAATCAACTTACTTAAGGCTGAAAACGAACTGTTAAAAAAGATACGATTCGCGGAAAGGGGGATGAAGAAATAGTCCTTCCTCCCTCTCAAAAGTATCTTTTAATTCGTTCAGTAATTGAAAAATATCAATTAAAAAATATGGTGAGCTATCTTTGTGAGCTAGCTGGCGTCTCAAGAAGTGGTTATTATAATTATTTCACTGAGAAATCATTTGGACGAAGAATGCAAAAGGATAAAAAAGAGGAAGTTGTAAAGGAGATTATTTTAAAAGCTTTCAACTTTAAAAACCGCAAGAAAGGGGCACGTCAAATCAAAATGACATTGGCGGGTCAATTTAATATTGTCTACAATTTGAAACGTATACGACGAATTATGAAAAAATACGGTATAATCTGCCCCATTAGAAAAGCAAATCCTTATAAAAGAATGATGAAAGCCACACAGGAGCATAGCGTTGTACCAAACCTTTTAAATAGACAATTCAAGCAAGGAATTCCAGGGAAAGTGCTATTAACTGATATCACTTATCTTCATTTTGGAAAAGGAATGAGGGCTTATTTATCAGCAATTAAGGATGGTTCAACTGGTGAAATCCTGGCCTATCACGTATTAGATCGAATGACCTTAAATTTAGCTACAGATACGCTCAAGAAGTTAAAGAAGAATAAAAAATTCAAGAAAGTAAAAGATGCACTAATCCATTCAGATCAAGGAGTCCATTATACACATCCTGACTTTCAAAAGGCAGTAAAGAAGTTAGGATTACACCAATCTATGTCAAGACGAGGAAACTGTTGGGATAACGCCCCCCAAGAATCTTTCTTTGGCCATCTTAAAGATGAAGCCTCTATTAAAGCATGTACAACACTAGAAGAATTGAAAAAAGAAATTAAGCAATATATGATTTATTACAATTACTATAGATATCAGTGGAATTTAAAAAAGATGACCCCTGTTCAATACAGAGATCATCTTCTTAACGCAGCCTAGGCTTTTTTAATTTGTCCTTTACAAAGGGTACATTTTAAAATTCAATGAGGTTTTATTTATTTGAAAGCAAATAATAAGTTGGTTTGGAGAGGCGTCCGCTCGACTCCTACGGGAGAAGCGAGAAAGTCCGAGACCCTGCAGGAGCGTGAGCTGTGAAGCGGCTCGGCGCTCGCCCCGTGGAAAGCGAGCGGTAAGCCTCGGAAAACAAAAACCTACACTAAGTTAGAATGGTTTGGTAACTACCGATTCACCAGGTAATACACTTTTTCAGTTGCCTCGCAGCGAGGGAGGCTCAGCTTCCTCCCCGCGGAAAGCGAGCGTCTCTAGCGCAATAGAACGACTTAGTTTTTACACTTGACTATCTTTAAAAACATAGATAAACCATCACGAGAAAGAAGCTTTATTTAAGAGCTAAATTAGAGATTATTCGTCTTTAAAGGTTAGTTATTTAGTTTTGTCCCAGCCTTTTGGTATAGCATTTTAAAATAAACTACTCATTTAACGCATGTAATTTATGTGCAGTTTCTTTCGTTGCTGCATATACACCTTTATAAATATCATATACCTTTTCATATTTCTTCACATTTTCAGGAATTGGCTGAAACTCTTCCTTATAATGAACAAATTTCTCCACACACTCATTCATCGTTGGGAACCAACCTAATCCAACAGCAGCAATCATCGCTGCTCCTAATCCCGGTCCTTGTTCAACTGTTAAATTAACGACTGGCGCATTAAAGATATCTGCTTGAATTTGTAACCAATTACTGTTTTTTGCTCCTCCGCCTACAGAGACAATGCGTGTAAACTGCTTATTCGCATTTTCCTCCATTAGAATCTTACTATCATTCAGTGAAAAAGTAATACCTTCTACAACAGCGCGTGCAAAGTTATCTAATGTATGCCTTGCATCCATGCCAATAAAACTTCCTCTGATTTGACTATCTGTATATGGTGTTCTTTCTCCCATTATATAAGGAGTAAACATTAAACCATCTGAACCAATTGCCACGTTGTCCAGATTAGAAAGAAGCTCATCATAGCTCTTATCTGCTGCAAAAGTATTTTTAAACCAATTTAAGCTATATCCAGCAGATAATGTTACACCCATGGAATAAAAGCTGTCCTTTATTGCATGATTGAAATAATGAACTTTCCCTGCATAGTCCTGTTTCCCATCTTGCTCATAGGAAAGAAACACGCCAGATGTTCCGATACTCGCTAATCCCATACCTTCTTGAACAATCCCTGCCCCAACTGCTGCACATGCATTGTCTGCTCCTCCAGAAAATACAGCGATATCATTTGTAAAGCCATACATTTCCGCAAGTTCTTTTTTCATTACGCCTATTTTGTCAGAGGATTCGACAAGCTTAGGAAAAATGGATAGAGGTAGATCAAATAATTCAGCAACAGACTCGCTCCAGACCTTTTCTTCCACATTTAGCAATAATGTTCCAGCAGCATCTGAATACTCCATTTGCTTATTGCCAGTTAAATAGAATCCTAAATAATCTTTTGGTAATAAAAAGTGCTTTGCTTGTTCCCATATTGTCGGCTCATTTTCCTTCACCCACAGTAATTTAGGCAAAGTAAATCCTTCTAACGCTTTGTTCTTCGTAATTTGAATAACTTCTTGTCCCGCTTTATCCATTATCTCCTGACATTGCTTGCTTGTTCTCACATCATTCCATAAAATTGCGTTTCTTAGGGTTTTACCATTTTCATCCAATAAAACCAAACTATGCATCTGTCCAGAAAAACTAATTCCCTCTGTTTCAGATGCTGCTTCTGGAAATGCAGCAATTATTTCTTTTAAGACAATATCCAATGCTTCAATCCAAACATTTGGATTCTGTTCACTATATTTTGGTTGTGGAGTCAAAAGCTCATATTCAGAGCTCTTTGTTATAAGAACCTTGCCTTCTTTATCAACTAACAAACCTTTTAATGAACTAGTTCCTAAATCAATTCCTATTACATATGACATTTTTACGCTCTCCCTTCATAAGACATGTGACAAATGATAAATAAAGGGCTGCCTCATTCATAGAGATTTAGACCTCCACAAGTATATCTAGTAGATTATTTTCAATTAGCTACTACTAATAAACTTGTGATGCCAATTCCTTCTACCTGAGACACCCCTTTATTGGTGTAATACTACTTATTTTTTATATTTGTATTATACTAAATAATCATTTAAACGAGATTTAAAGAATTCTAGATGATTTGGCTCATTCTCGATTTGATCATGTTGTAATGCATATTCTGCTAATGTTTTTAAATCTTCTTTTCCTTCTACAATGGACTTACCAATTCCAGTTGTATAGCTCTTATATCTACGTTCAATTTCTTTGTCAAAGAAGCCATCTTCTTTTAATTTTGCAGCTGATTTTAAACCGCGTGCAAAAGTATCCATACCAGCAATATGCGCAAGCACTAAATCTTCCATAGAGAATGAAGAACGGCGTACTTTTGCATCAAAGTTGATACCACCAGGAGCAATCCCTCCGTTTTCTAGCACTTGATACATTGCAAGAGTTGTGTCATAGATATTAGTTGGGAACTCATCTGTATCCCATCCAAGCATAACATCTCCTTGGTTCGCATCTAAAGATCCAAGTGCATTATAGCTTCTTGCTACTGCCATTTCATGTTCAAAAGTATGTCCTGCTAATGTAGCATGGTTTGCTTCTAAGTTTAGTTTAAAGTGCTTATCAAGATCGTATTTTTGTAAGAAAGCCATTGTAGTAGCAGCATCAAAATCATATTGGTGTTTTGATGGCTCCATTGGTTTTGGTTCAATTAAAAATTGAACTTCATGATTTAATTCCTTTGCATAATCAACTGCCATATGGAAAAGACGAGCCATGTTATCTTGTTCTAATTGTAAATCTGTGTTTAGTAAAGACTCATATCCTTCACGTCCGCCCCAGAATACATAGTTTTTGCCGCCAAGCTTTTTACTGATTTCTAAACCTTTTTTCACTTGAGCTGCAGCATATGCAAAAACTTCAGCATTTGACGAAGAAGCAGCACCGTGTACAAAGCGGGGATTTGTAAACATATTAGCTGTATTCCAAAGTAATTTAATACCTGTTTGATCCATTTTTTCTTTAATCAAATCTGTGATTACATCTAAATTGTCTAAGAACTCTTGTAATGTTTCCCCTTCTGGAGCAATATCCACATCATGGAAGCAGAAGAATTCAAAGCCCATTTTTTCCATTAATTCGAATCCTGCTTCTACTCTATTTTTTGCTGTTTCCATTGGTGTTTCTCCAAACCAGCTACGAACATTTGTAGCTGCACCAAATGGATCAGATCCATCTTGCGTTAATGTATGCCACCATGCCATGCTGAATCGTAAATGTTCTTTCATTGTTTTTCCTAGAACTACTTCCTCTGGATTGTAGTGACGGTAAGCGAAAATATTTTCTGTTTTTGGTCCTTCATATTTTACTTCTTTAATCATTGGAAAAAATTCCATGTTATTTCCCTCCTAATTGTTATAAAAATTATTTTTTGATCTTGCTCTTAACTTACTTTTTGACAAGTAGCATTTTCTCTACTATTCTATTAAACCAAATTTGATTTGTTAGTTCAATATACTAACTGAATTAATCATAAATCTAACTTCGAATTTTGTCAACCGCTTACAATGTCTTTTTTTCAATTTTATTTGTAAATTTGATAGAAGTATTTTAATTAGTATGGTAACCTAACAATATAAATATAGTTAATAGGGGATCAATTTAGTTTGGAGGAAGATAATGGTTACAGACAAATATGTAATTAGGGAACAAAATGCTTCTCTTGTATTGGAGCAAATTGTTCAACAAGCACCTATATCTCGGGCAAGTCTCTCATCCAATATTGGTTTAAATAAAGCAACTGTTTCTGATATAACAAAGAAATTACTCGAAGATAAACTCATTGAAGAAATCGGCATTGGGGAAAGTAGTCATTCTGGGGGAAGAAAACCAATTCTTTTGCAGCTAAATAATAAAGCAGGTCTATCGATTGCTATTGAGCTGGGCTATGACTTTATTTCCACAATGGTTACTTATCTAGATGGAGAAGTTGTCTTTTATAATAAAGAAAGAGGTACATTTATTACAAAAGAAAATGTCCTTGCACATGTTTCTAATATTATTGAAAAATATGAAAAAATAAGCAATCTGACAACCTATGGCATTATCGGGATTGGAATAGCGATTCACGGTATTGTAAATGAAAATACTATCTCGTTTACACCTTATTATGATTTAGACAAAATAGCACTTTATGAAGAATTAACGAATCTATACCAGTATCCTATCCATATTGAGAACGAAGCAAATTTAACCGCAATAGGAGAGTCTACTTTTTCCACTGAATTTAATAACTTAATCAGTTTAAGTATTCACAGTGGGATTGGTGCGGGGATTATCATCGATGGTCAATTATTTACAGGCTTAGATGGAAGAGCTGGTGAAATTGGTCATTCTGTGCTTTATCCAAACGGCAAAGCATGTCCTTGTGGGAATAAAGGCTGCTTAGAGCAGTACTGCTCTGATAAAGTTCTTCTAGAGCAATTTAGAGAAAGAAAACAGTTAACGGATGTCACTCCTGATTTATTAGCTGAACTATACTATGCTAACGACCCTGATGTACAAGAAATCATTCAACAACATTGCTATAATTTGTCTAAGGGCGTAAACAATATTATGACCTTTTTTGCTCCTAAGGTTATATTCATGAACAGTTCTGTCATTCGAAGAATCCCTGAGATACTTTCATTAACCAATGATAATCTGGAAAGCTCCTTTAATAAAGACATTGTCATTGAAAATTCAAGTCTTGGTTCAAAAGCATCTTTATTTGGTGCAACCGCTCTTAATATTCGTAATTTCTTAAATATTTCCCATCTGAAAATTATAAATACCGATTAAAGGAGTATTTTTGCGTAATCTTCCTAGAATGAGGCTGGGACATAAGTATTCCAGCCATAAACAAACCCGAACAACCATACGATACTCCCATATGATTGTTCGGGTTTATATTGGTTTATAAAAGGCTGTTTCAGTAAAGATGGTGTTATTATCCGCAGCCTGAATACACTTCGTTTTCCATGGGGCGAGCGCCTAGCCGCTTCGTCGCTCACGCTCCTGCAGGGTCTCGGACTTTCTCGCAGCTCCCATAGTCTACGTGTATTCAGGCTGCTCCGTCTTTCCAATTAATTAATTTTTTCTATTTCCATAATTGTTTATAGAAAAACAATCTTTAAAAACGAATTAGTTTTTACACTGACTATATCTAAAATCATAAATAACTAGCATGAAAAAGTAGCCTTTATTTAAGAGCTAAATTAAGGATGGTCATCTTTACAGATTGGCTATTTAGTTTTGTCCCAGCCTCATTTTTTTGGTTTGGTTTTCCTCCTTTTCATCTACTTTAAATGCAATCTCCTTTATAATACATGAAACTTTTCCCTTCTCTAACTCGTTAATATCATTATAAATTTAAAGTGTGATACAATCGTTTTAAATAACACATCACAATATTTACAAGAAATTGAATGAGTGTGCTATACTTGCTATACAAAATATGAAAAAGGTGAAAAATTTTGACAAAGAAGAAGTTTCATTATTGGTTATTGCAGATTCTCATCATTGCTGCGATTATTTATCTTTGCACAAAAATTACGTTTTTATTTAAACCAGTTGCAGTGCTATTTTCCACACTTTTTGTACCAATTATCATTACTGGTTTTTTATATTTTTTACTTAATCCAATCGTTAAATTTTTGCAGAAAAATAAAATTCCTAAGACGCTCGCGATTATTATTCTTTATCTTGCAGCGATTGGAATAATTATTTTAGCAATTGGCAGTGTTGTGCCGATGATTAGCAAGCAGATTAGTGAATTGTTTAGTAATATCCCTAAATATGCTGATGATTCGGTTCGTTACTTCCAATACTTAAATGATACGAAACAGTACAAATGGATTATGAACCAAGAATATGTAAAAATAGAGGACATTACTGAAAACTTAAAAGCCTATGCTCAAACCATTCCTAGCAATATAACAAATGGTATTGGCAAAGTCATTAGTACAATGACAAATATCACCATTACCATTGTAACGGTTCCCTTTTTACTTTTCTATTGTTTTAAAGATGGCAGCAAATTCCCTGAAGCATTATCGAAATTCTTCCCTGCTTCTTATCGAAAAGAAGGCTTAAGAATTATTAAAGATACAAGCGAAACAATTGCGGCCTATATTCAAGGACAAGTCATTGTGGCACTATTTGTAGGAACCTTGTCTTTAATTGGCTATTTGATAATTGGTCTTGATTATGCACTTGTAATGGCTTTAATTGTGGCAGTTACTAACATCATTCCATATGTTGGTCCTTTAATTGGTGGTGCACCGGCTGTTATAATCGCCCTTTTTACATCCCCAACACAAGCGTTGCTAGTTATTATTGTCATTACCATTGCTCAGCAGATTGAGGGAAATATACTATCTCCATTAATTCTAGGAAAAAGATTGGATACTCATCCAGCAACAATTATTATTCTGTTATTAGTAGCAGGTAATTTAGCGGGTATATTAGGAATGATTCTTGCCGTACCAACATATGCTGCTGTCAAAACGATTGTAATCAATATTAATCGTCTGCTTAAAGCACGGAAAGCAGCCATATTAAATACTCAGATTCCCCACTAGAGTAACGTGTATGGCATTCTTATAAAACTTCTTTATAATAAGAAAAAGGAAATTAGATTTTAAATAATCAAATTCCCTTTTTTTATTTTAGCTGTTTACGCAAATGTCAATGAATCAACTGTTTCGCGATCTAATCTCTTAATAACTTCCACAATTAGTTTGACTGCATTTTCATAATCATCACGATGAAGCATCGCAGCATGTGAATGAATATAGCGAGTTGCAATTGTGATAGATAACGTCGGAACTCCCTTATGTGTTAAATGAATAGAGCCTGAGTCTGTCCCGCCTCCTGGCACACTGTCAAATTGATAAGGGATGTTTAGCTCCTCCGCTGTATCAGTAACAAGGTCACGCAGCCCTTTATGGGAAACCATTGATGCATCATATAAAATAATTTGTGGACCCTTACCCATTTTACTTAGTGCTTCTTTTTCTGTTACTCCTGGTGTATCTCCAGCAATTCCAACATCCACACCGAAACCAATATCCGGCTCAATTAAGTTCGCTGCTGTTTTCGCTCCACGAAGACCAACTTCTTCTTGAACTGTCCCAACACCATATACAATATTAGGATGGTTGCTGTCTTTTAAATTCTTTAATACATCGATTGCAATAGCACAGCCAATACGATTATCCCATGCTTTTGCAAGCAGCATTTTTTCATTATTCATAACTGTAAATTCGAAATATGGAACGATCATATCTCCTGGTTTTACTCCCCATTCCATTGCTTCTTCTTTAGAAGATGCACCGATATCAATAAAGATATCCTTAAGATCAATTGGTTTTTTTCTTGCTTCTGGACTTAATACATGTGGTGGTTTAGAACCTGTAATCCCAGTAATTTCGCCTTTACTTGTAACAATCGTTACTCTTTGAGCCAGCATTACTTGGGACCACCAGCCGCCTACTGTTTGAAAATATAGAAACCCTTTATCGTCAATGCGAGTTACCATAAATCCAACTTCATCAAGATGACCCGCAACCATAATTTTTGGTCCATTTTCCTGACCAACTTTCTTAGCAATTAAGCTTCCTAAATTATCTGTTGTCACTTCATCAGCATATTCTGTTATGTACTTTTTCATTACTTCTCTTGGTTCTCTTTCATTGCCTGGGATGCCTTTTGCATCAGTAAGATCTTTAAGCATCATTAATGTTTCATCTAATTTCGCCATTATTTCGACTCCCTTAATATAATATATTCTTCATTATTATACTAGAAAATAAATATAGTACAAAGTATTAGTTTCTAATAAAATAAACTTTCATCAAAAGATGCTTACTTCACGTCTCATGCGGGTATAGAAAGTACCCTTGCTTATATTATGCATCAAATCTTGGCTTCTATTTATCTTTTTTCTTTTTGGCTCAACACAAAAATCAGTTCTTGAACCCAATTATTCCCTAAAAAAGAGTACAAAAAAACATCTGTATCCGCTAGAGTTGAGAGTACGACCAAACAACACAGCGAGGTATACAGATGCACTTTCATTCTATCAAGGATTTATTGGATTTACCAGAACTATTCGTTCTTTCTACTAAGAAAATTAACGGGCAAATTTTTATTGATGCAGCACCAGTAGCCTCGCATCAGTCTTACCCTGTTTGTACATCTACGCAAACGATTTGTCGTGGCGTCAATTCCATTCGAAAAGTACGTCACCTCGATTCATTTGGCTGCGTGGTTTATTTAAACTTACCTGCAATTCGGTTATCCTGTACGTCTTGTGGCGCTCATTTTGTTTGGTCCTATGATTGTGTCGCACCGAAAAAGCGCTACACAAAAGCGTTTGAAAATTCTTTGCCGAAACAAGTAGTAGGCGCAACGGTTATCCATGCTGCACGCGTGACGAATACACCAGCTACTACGATTGCCGTGTTCTTCATACTTGGAAAACCGAAGAAGCCGCACGCATTCAAGAAGCCTGTCAATCACAAGCTGCCACGCACCCTAAACTGGTGTTAGGTATCGATGATTTCGCCATTCGTAAGGGCATACGTATAATACAGGGCTTCATGACTTACGCAACGGCACATTTTTAGACATCATTGCTGGACGAACGATGGAAGAGTTACAGAGCTATTTCCATACGCAACCAACGCTTTGTTCATTAAACCCAGTCGCCATTGTCATGGATTTAGCGAAGGCTTATCATACGTTCGCGAAAACGATGTACCATCTGCGATCCGTATTGCCGACCGTTATCATGTAAATCGTTACGTGACCGAAGCGCTTCAAACGGTACGAAAATCAGTTCAAAAGGAACTGCCATCACGTGCAAAAAAAGAATTGAAAAAGCATTTTCGCATTTTGGGAAAACGAAATGATCAATTAACATCGAAGGAACGAACAATTTTACACCGTTTACTTTCCTACAATTTACTTTTACAGCAGGTGTATGGATGGAAAGAAACCTTTATTGAGTGGTATGACTGTAGTGCAACCTATGAATTAGCGAAAAAAAGCTTTGTGCGTTTGCTAAACGTAGGGGATCCGATTAATCATCCAGCCGTGCAAGCATGTCTTTCTACGATGAAAAATTGGCAAGAAGAAATCTGTAATTATCACCAATTACGCTTCACTAATGCGGCGGTAGAAGGGAAAAATAATTTAATTAAATCCCTACAAAGACGTCATTTTTTTACACGCAACCCGCAGCACTACAAAGTAACGATTTTAATCGAGTGCAACGCAGAATTGATTCAATATGGCTCTTAGTCAAGTACTCATTTTGGTAAAGAGCCTTCTTTTTTTAAAATATTTTTTCTAAATTAATGAAACCTTTTCCATTATCAATCGTATTCTATTAGTTAATCCTGAAAAATTAAGTTACTGGAGGCTCTTTTATGAAATGGCTTTTGTTAATTGTTCTGCTCGCATTTCTTCTTTATGGTTTGTTTCGAACTCTTTCTTTCTTAATGAATCCACAGCAACGATTGAAATTAGCGCAAAAGCGTGGAACTTTTTATTTGCTCGATAAAAAGGATAATATAAGAATGAATCTCTTACTAACTTATAAAGGGCATTTACTCGAAGGGGAAAAATACGCAGCAGCAAACGAAGTTGATCACATCTTACTATTCCCTACCAATCCTTATAATACGAAGATGTCAAAACAAGACAAAGCCTATATAGAACAGTCACTATTGTCTATATACCCAAAGGCTAAAATCGATTGGACACGGTTTAAAGAAGCAGAAAAAAATTCGTAGAGGTTCGGACATAAGTATTCCAGCCATTGATAAACCCGAACAACCATACAAGTTCCATATGGTTGTTCGGATTTTTATTAGTTTATAAAAAGCTGTTTCAGTAAAGTGGGTGTTGTTACCCGCAGCCTGAATACACTTCGCTTTCCATGGGGCGAGCGCCACGCCGTTTCACAGCTCATGCTCATGCTCATGCTCATGCTCCTGCAGGATTTCGGACTTTCTCGCAGCTCCCATAGGAGTCTACGTGTATTCAGGCTGCTCCGTCTTTCCAATTAATTAATTTTTTCTATTTCCATAATAGTTTATAGAAAAACAATCTTTAAAAACGAAGTGGAATGGAGCGTAGGACACTCAACTCCTGCGGGAAGTAGAGACGCTTTAGACCCCGCATATCACGCGCCGAGGAGGCTCAAGCTTCCTCCCCGGCGCATAGAGTGTCCGTAGCGCAATGGAACGACTTAGTTTTTACACTGACTATATTTAAAATCATAAATAACTAGCATGAAAAAGTAGCCTTTATTTAAGCACTAAATTAGAGATTGTTCGTCTTTACAGATTGGCAATTTAGTTTTGTCCCAGACTCTACATTTTTATTCATGAAGTTTTTTACTCATGTGCTTCTTTAAAAAATTCTCTCCATTTAATAATCGTAATTTTTTCCCTTAAGATATAGACAAGTATTGCCAATGCAAACATAATAATGACAACCATTGTTAACGAAAATTGACTAATAAACTGACCAAAGATAGTATAAAAGAATGCCAAAGGTATATTGCTTAAAAATGAGCTTTTCCCATATTCTTTTAAGCTTTTTCTTTTCTCTAATAGGCAAAAATTTAATAAATGATAATGAAATACTGGAATTAAACGTAAGACTGTGATTTGTCCAAGTGTCAAATTACGATATTCCCCAAACCATCTTTTTTTAAGATTAGATAGTTTCCGATGTGTCTTTGGCATGCGATGAATGACCACATAGAAAATGAGACAATTAATTGTTAAGCCGATAATAGAATAGATGGTACCAAGCGTTACTCCAAATAAAACTCCTCCTGCAATACAGACTAGGATAGGAGGAATAAACAAAAATTGCCGTAGCGTATGGAATAAAATAAATATAATCGGCGCTAATATGCCACTAACTTCTACCATAACAAATAGGACTGATAACTGCTCTTCCATCTTATCACCTTCTGCTCTAAAGAATCATGATGTTATTAAAGTGTATAAGAAAAGAGACGAGAATATGCCTAAACATTTATTCCATAAAGTACAATCCCTAATTCTAATAATGTTAAAACGGGTAAACCATATTTAAATGTAGCATGCTTCGTTTTATGACGAAAGGTTTTCATACCAATGTATAAACCAAGAGCACCAAAAAGGATGGCTATTGTCCAAAGGGTTCGCTCGCTGATTCGATACTGGTGCTTTATCGCTCTTTTTTTATCAATCCTCATGAATAAGTAACCAAGAATATTAATTAAAACTAAATAGATGAATAGTGATGGTATCACATGTTTCTCTCCCTTTTGCAAATAAAAATATATAAAAAAAGAAGGTATATTGTAAAATGGTACCTGTAGTTAGGACACTTGAAAAAAGAGTGTTTTATCTACAGGTATTTTTTTATATACTTAAATTACTAAAAAGGGATTAGGGGACAACATGAGTAAGATAACATTTTCAACTAAAGAGATAAAAATGCTTAAAAGGAATCCAAATGTACAAAGTGTCAGCGAGCGAGCTATTACCTATACGGATTCATTTAAAAATAGATTTATGGATGAGTATCTAGGTGGAAAACTTCCTCGACAAATCTTCATGGATAACGACTTTGATGTGGACGTAATAGGAATTAAACGAATTGAACAATCCGCATACAGGTGGAAGAAAGCCTATGAAAAGGATGGGTTAATCGGACTCACAGACTCAAGAAAAGCCGGTTCTGGTAGACCATTAAAGCGAGAACTTACGCCGTCTGAAGTGATTGAAAGGCAAGAAGCTAGAATTAAGCTATTGGAGGGTCAGGTAGAGTTATTAAAAAAGCTAGAAGTGACAGAAAGGAGGCTGCTAAACGAAACAAAAAAACTAGAACCAAGTAGAGTATATCAATTAATTTCTGAGACCATTGAACAAAATGGTTTTAAGCGTATGACTAAGTATTTTTGCAAACTTTTAGAGGTTTCCCGTTCTGGATACTATAGTTTCCTTCAAGCATATACTATCCGAGAAGCGAGAGAACAATTGGACTTGGAAGCGAAAGAAATCATACTAGAAGCCTTTAATCGACGGGGATATAAGAAAGGTTCCAGGTCCATAAAAATGATCTTGGAGAATGAATATAACATTATATTTAGTCGTAAAAAGATACAAAGAATCATGAAGAAATATAGTATAGTCTGTCCTCATAGAAAAGTAAATCCTTATAAAAAAATCGCTAAAGCAACAAAGGAACATCAAGTCGTACCAAACAAGCTAAACAGAGAGTTTAAGCAGGGTATACCAGGAAAGGTTTTATTAACGGATATCACTTATTTGCCATATAACGGAAATAGTATGGCTTATTTGTCGACCGTAAAAGATGCTTCCACAAACGAACTCCTAGCTTATCATGTTTCTGACCGTATTACCTTAGATATCGCAACGAAGACAATCCAGAAATTGATGAACAACAAGAAAGTAATTATACATAAAGATGCCTTTATTCATTCAGATCAAGGAAGTCATTATACGAGCCCAAAATTTCAAAGGTTATTAAAAAAATATGGTCTAGACCAATCGATGTCTAGAAGAGGAAACTGTTGGGACAATGCCCCTCAAGAGTCATTCTTTGGTCATTTAAAAGATGATGTGGACTATCAATCTTGTAAAACCTTAAAAGAACTAAAGGCAAAAATAAATCATTACATGGTTTACTATAACAATTATCGATATCAGTGGAACTTAAAAAAGATGACCCCTATTCAATATAGGAATCATCTTCTCACTGCTTAATCTCTTTTTTTACTGTGTCCTTGACATGGGTGCCAGTTTATTGATACCTTCTTTTTTTATATAAACTTATTTTAAGTTTTGTTTTGCGACTGTTGCTAATTCAGCAAATGCTTTTTCATCACTTACAGCAAGTTCAGCAAGCATTTTGCGGTTTACTTCGATACCTGCTAACTTCAATCCGTGCATTAAACGGCTATAAGAAAGACCGTTGATACGAGCAGCTGCATTGATACGAGTAATCCATAATTTACGGAAATCACGTTTCTTTTGACGACGATCTCTGTAAGCATACATTAATGATTTCATTACCTGTTGGTTTGCAACTTTGTATAATGTATGTTTTGAACCATAATAACCTTTAGCTAATTTAAGAACTTTTTTACGACGTTTGCGTGTAACTGTACCGCCTTTAACACGTGGCATATAATTTCCCTCCTATATTGAAAAAATTACTTAATGTTGTCTAATAAATGACGAATGCGTTTGAAATCGCCTTTGGATACTAATCCACCTTTGCGAAGTTTACGTTTTTGCTTAGTAGATTTGTTAGCAAATAAGTGACTAGTATAAGCTTTTGAGCGTTTTAATTTACCAGAGCCTGTCTTTTTGAAACGTTTAGCAGCTCCGCGGTGAGTTTTCATTTTTGGCATTTGGTATTCCTCCTCTTACTTGTCGTTTTTAGGCGCTAAAGTCATGAACATGCTTCGACCGTCCATTTTTGGATGTGATTCCACAGTGGCAACTTCTGCACAAGCTTCTGCAAAACGAACAAGTACGCGTTGACCGATTTCCTTATGTGTAATAGCACGTCCCTTAAAACGGATGGATGCTTTTACTTTATCGCCTTTTTCTAGGAACTTAATAGCATTACGAAGCTTTGTATTAAAGTCATGCTCATCTATAGTTGGACTAAGGCGAACCTCTTTAATATTAATGATTTTTTGATTTTTACGTGCTTCTTTTTCCTTCTTTTGCTGTTCAAACTTGTATTTACCGTAGTCCATAATACGAGCTACTGGTGGTTTTGCATTTGGAGCAACAAGAACAACATCAAGATTTACACGTGTTGCAATTTCAAGAGCTTCAAATTTCGTTTTAATCCCAAGCTGTTCTCCATTTTGGTCAATAAGACGAACTTCTCTAGCACGAATGCCTTCATTTAAAATCATATCTTTGCTAATAGTTAAACACCTCCAAGGTTAATGACGAATACAACGTTCGGGTCAAGAATAATCTATTCTAGGTCACCTTCTCTAGTTTAGATACTAATTGACACTTGACTCCCAAGTTGACATCGTAGGCTTTGTAATCTTTATCATCCAAATAAAAAAGTGTGGATGAACAATTCACCCACACTTACGATAACATAGTAAGACCTAAAATGTTTTACGTAATACCTGTTAACTACTTGGAATCTGTGTCAATCAGGTGAGAAGCGGGTGCTTCTTCTTTTCCTCAAACTCGTATTCAATTTACCTTAGTAACTATATCACAATGATATCTGTAAGTCAACGAAAGAAATATCACAACGAGAAAAATTTTATCAAAATTATTGATTCAATGCAATACTTTTTATGCATAATTTCTGAAAAGCTGGGAATATAGAACGAAAATCAGAATTTCCAGCTTGAAAAAAAGCAGTATTTTAATAGTTTCTTTAAAAAAATGGAGATTAAAAAGACTATTCCGCGTATTAAGCAGCCCGTTGATTTCCGCTCCAGACACTGGCTTTCCGCGGGGAGGGATGAAAGCCTCCTCGGCTTCGCCTGTGGCGTCTCTCATTTCCCGTAGGAGTCCAGTGTCCTCCGCTTCAATCAACTCAGAATTCTTAATTTTAATTTATGATAATACTAAAAAATACATCTAACTTAATTTGATAATTTCACTTCTTGTGTTAATTTCTCTAAAAACTCAACGTAAGAAACTGTTTCTGATTTTTGTTCTCCGTATTTGCGGACATTTACGGCTTTGTCTTCTACTTCTTTATCTCCAACTACTAGCATGTAAGGAATTTTTTTCATTTGTGCTTCACGGATTTTGTAGCCGATTTTCTCGTCGCGTTCATCAAGCTCTACACGGAATCCATGTCTTTGTAAGTTTTCTTGTACTTCTTTTGCGTAGTCAAAGTGTACAGAAGGTGATACTGGGATCACTTGTACTTGTACTGGCGATAACCAAGTTGGGAATGCCCCTTTGTATTCTTCAATAAGAAATGCAATAAAGCGCTCCATTGTAGAAACTACTCCTCTATGGATAACGACCGGACGATGTTGTTTTCCATCTTCTCCAACATATGTTAGATCAAAGCGTTCAGGTAATAAGAAGTCCAATTGAACAGTAGATAATGTTTCATCTTTTCCTAAAGCTGTTTTCACTTGTACATCCAATTTAGGACCGTAGAATGCTGCTTCTCCCTCTGCTTCAAAATAATCTAGACCTAGGTCATCCATTGCCTCTTTCAGCATGCTTTGTGCTTTATCCCACATTTCATCGTCATCAAAATATTTCTCTGTATCTGCTGGATCACGATAAGATAGTCGGAACGAGTAATCTGTAATATCGAAATCTTTATATACTTCTAATACTAAGTTTACGACACGTTTAAATTCATCTTTAATTTGGTCTGGTCTTACAAAGATATGCGCATCATTTAATGTCATTCCACGAACACGCTGTAATCCAGATAGTGCACCAGACATTTCATAACGATGCATTGTTCCAAGCTCTGCGATACGAATTGGCAATTCGCGGTAGCTGTGGATATCATTTTTATAGACAACCATATGGTGTGGACAGTTCATTGGACGAAGCACTAACTGTTCATTATCCATTTCCATTACTGGGAACATATCCTCTTGATAGTGATCCCAGTGACCAGAAGTCTTGTACAGGTCTACACTACCCATAATTGGTGTATATACATGGTTATAGCCTAATCTTTCTTCCTTGTCTACTATATAGCGCTCTACAGTACGTCTGATTGTTGCACCTTTTGGAAGCCATAGTGGTAAGCCTTGTCCAACTTTTTGAGAAGTCATAAATAAATCTAATTCTTTCCCGATTTTACGATGATCTCTTTCCTTCGCCTCTTCTAAAAAGCGTAAGTGCTCCTCTAACTCATTTTTCTTAAAGAATGCTGTTCCATAAATACGTTGAAGCATTTTATTATCACTATTGCCTCTCCAATAAGCTCCAGCGATATTTAGTAATTTAAACTCTTTTAGTTTTCCAGTTGAAGGAACGTGTACACCACGACAAAGATCAACAAATTCACCTTGCTGGTAAAGTGTTACCGTTTCATCTTCAGGGATTGCATCAATTAATTCTAGCTTATATTCGTCATCCATTTCTTTAAAAAGCTCAATCGCTTCCGCTCGGCTTACTTCTTTACGAACAATTTCTAGATTTTCATTGATTATTTTCTTCATTTCTTTTTCAATAGCTGGTAAATCTTCTGGTGTTAATGATTGCTCTAAATCAATATCATAGTAAAAACCATTTTCGATAACGGGACCTACACCAAGTTTTACATTTCCATAAATACGTTTAATTGCTTGTGCCATTAAGTGGGCAGAGCTATGACGCAAGATTTCTAATGCATCCGGGCTATCAGGTGTAACAATTTCAAAAGAGGCATCCTCTAAGATTGGTCTTTTCAAATCATATAATGAACCATTTATTTTTCCTGCAAGGGCTTTTTTTCTTAAGCCTGGGCTAATGGAACCAGCAATATCTTCGGTTGTTGTACCTTCTGGAAACTCCTTTACCGCTCCGTCTGGAAATGTAATGTTAATTAATTCTGACATAAAACTTCCTCCTTAATATTTCGCCATTAAGCTTTTCATGTACGATAAGAACCGATTAAACGCAAAAAAACCCGTCCCTATGCGAAGGGACGAGTTTTTAAATTGTAAACTCGTGGTTCCACCCTAATTCCCAAACAATTAATTGTCTGGCTTTAGTTTAAACAGATAACGGCTGCTGAGACCGCCAGTCATTACTTAGGTTCCCTGTTCCAGACTGAAGTTTAAAGGTGGTAAGTAATCTTATCGTGTTAGGAAGTTCCCAGCATCCTTCCCTCTCTTTGAACCGTACAAGAAAACTATTGTCCTTATCAATACATGTATAAGTTATAGTTAATTTATGTACGTTATTATATGCTTTTCTAAACATAAAATCAAGGGGATTAATGGGAATCTTATTTCATTTCTGTTTGAGTGTTATTTTTAGGAAAAAATGGTCCTTTTCAAGAAGCTTTACTCGTTCTTCAAAAATGTTTAAAATCGTTCGCACAATAGGCAACTCCCTATCTTCTGTATATAAATAGATTGTTTTCGGAGCAAGCGCAAGCAAAGGTCCTAGGGAAAATGGGTCGATATAATAGGGAGAAGAAGCTAAATTTCTTTGCTCATACAGCATCATTAATTCCTGTTGGGGAATTTCTCGATATTCCGTATCAAAAAACTGAATTTCTAAGTCAATCAAAACATGGATATGATTTACTTTTGCAGCTTTTTTAGAAAGGGAATTTCGTAATGTATGAATAAAAACCTGATATTCTTGTTCCATTTTGTACTCATCAATCGATAATTCTATGTATTTTAGTAGCTTTTCAAAAAAAGCCTTTAATCGAAAGGTCACAAAGGAATCAAAAGAAAATTCACGATGCATTTCAACCATAAAATTATTCATACTATCTGCAAGACATGTTTTTATATTTATATCTTTTGTTAAGTTTGCAAGTCCTTCACGCTCTTCTTCTATTAAACTATGAAGAATTTCTAATATACTCCGCTGTTCTAATTCATCCATATAGAAATAACGATTTTGTAGTATTTCTTTTGCCCAATCATCTGTTTTTATATGCAAGATAAAAGCGGTTAAGCATTTTTGCACGCCCTGACTGCTTCCATCTATTTTAACGACTATACAATTATGGTCATCGCTCATTCTTTCAATCGATTCAGCAAGCTTTATCTGTTTATTTATCAAACGCAAAAATTTCTTTGCATCTTTTTCATCTTGAAACTGAATTTCAATCAACCGTATCCCCCCTTTATAAAGAAGTCCTCGATTCCATATATATGGGGGATAGGGAGAAAATAGACTATAAAATATGGAAAATCATCTGAGTATGTCCATTATGAGAATATGCACACAATATAGAGGAATTGCATTTTCACAAAAAATAGACAGACCTTTATTTAGTCTGTCTACATTAATAATATCCAAATCACAAAAAGAATACGATTACTCCTAATATAATGACATACAAAATAATGTATCTAATATACAACATTGGCAAAGAAATAGATCGTTTTTCGCAAAGATTTCTTACGTATGCAAGTAACCTTCTATTTTTTGTAACATAGGTATAAGTTAATCCGAATACCAATAATGCCAAGATTATTTTATAAATTCCCGGACTATAAAAAGATAGAAAAAATGGGATTAACAATAGCAAAATAGTGATAGATACAAATAAAAGGAATTGATTATATCGCTTTACCAGTAATTTTTCTGCATTCGAAATTTCCGTCAACTTACCCTTCTCCTTACTCTCATAAACATCTAGTATGAAATATTAAAGTCGCTTATTATTACCTTTCACATGAATCGGTGTAGATAAATAACGAATTCTCTCCATTACTCTCATCGCTTTCATCTTTTCCTCTTCTCCTCTTTGAGAATAGGTAAGATGATGCTCTAGTCCACTAAAGTCAAAATTAGATGTAAATAAAGTCGGTAAATTCTCTAGCATCCTAAACTGTAATATTGGTCCTAATACCTCATCTCGAATCCAGCTAGACATCGTTTCTGCACCAATATCGTCCAGCATTAAAATCGGCTCCCTTTTTATGCTTTCCATTTTGTCATTTAGCGTACTATTAGCAATCGAGCTTTTCATTTCCCTAAATAATTCGGGAACATATACGATCATAGAAGAAATTTGCTTTTGAGAAAGTTCATTTGCAATCGCCCCTAAAATATACGATTTTCCAACACCAAATTCTCCGTAAAAATATATTCCTTTTTGTCTTTGGCCAGGTTTATATTCCTCTACAAATCGAATGGCGGCATCTACTGCTTCCATTCTTTCTCCTTCTATGTCCAACCTATCAAAAGATGCTTCTAAAATGTCCTTGGGTACGTATAAACTTTGGATTAATTTTTCTTTTTTCTTTTGGTTATCCTCTTGAAGTTTCCGTGGACAGCGGTCATATTGGATCTCAATATTTCCTCTGATAACAACTAGGCTCGGATGATACCCCTGCATCATATTCACACAGCCTTGAAGGCTTGGGCACTTATTGCAAGCCTTACTTTGATTAGCATATTCATATAATTTCATCATTCCTACATCAACCGCATTGGAAGTCAACTCATCCTCATGCTCACGTAAAAAAGCCCTCACATCAGGGTGTGCAAGTACTTCCTGTTTCATCGCACGGTAGCGTTCCTGAAAATTATTACCTGTCCCAAACTTCTTTAAAGTATCATTAATCCTTTCCACCGTTTGATTCACCACCTATTTTTTTAATTTTTTTATGCGTTCTTCCAGCTCTCTCTTCTTCTGCTCCAAGTCTTTATCACTTGCTGCTGTAACTGGATTCTTTTCCGCTGTTTTTTTCGCTTCTTCGTTCCCCTGATCTTGTTGTCCAAACCATTCTGGAATTTTTTCTGTGCGAATTGCTTTTCGACGACTTGACTTTGTTTGTAGATTTTTTTTGCCTTGCGCCCATTCCATATATTGCTTATGTTCCTTTTTCGCTAAATCCATTGCATCCTTAACCGTACGAATATTCTTTCTTACCCATTGACCAGCTATCTTTTCTATATAGCCTTTTGTCAATTTCATATCTGTTTTCAGCATAACATATTGAATAAGCACATTTATTACTCCAGGTAAGAGCTTTTGTGAGAACATAATTTCTTCGATTATTTGCAAATCTGTTTTAGAAGGTTCAGCACCTCCTGAAATATCTTTTAATACTTCCCGAGGAGAAGCATGATCTAAATAATAGATTAATTCTTCCTCTTTTGATTTTGGTGCACCATTCGATGAATGGTCCTTCTGCGGCTGCTTTCGATCAACTAACATCGGCAACAAATCATTATGCTGAAATTGATACCAATCACGAGCAGCTATTCTCAACTCTTCAATATCAATCTCATCCTGTTGATTAATCGCACTAATAACGATATTCTTCATTTGAATTGGGTCAATTCCATAGATAAAGGCAAGATTTTGTATCGCTTCCTTCACCTTTTTAGTAAAGGCCTTTTTCGATATTAAAGAATCGTGGATTCCTGCATAGAGAAGTTCAAAATCAAAATCTTCCTTGGTAATTTGAATTCCAGTCTGTTCTTCTCTTCCAATATAGGTCTGATCAGTCGCTTCTTCTTCGTCTAATTCATGCATAGCCCGAACGGCACTACCATGTTCAGACTTAAATACCTCTTGAAAACCTTTCGTTACTGGCTGAAAACTTGGATCAGCAATTTTTTCATCGGAAAAGAATTTCTTCAATCTGCTATATTGTGCTTTTCCAATTTTTCTATATAAATAAACATTTAACATTCCATCAAGAAAATATTGTGCTGGTGATAAAGGAGGCTGCAATTCATAAATAAACGAACGATTTCCATCCTCTTTCTTTAAATACGTTTTTAAAAGACCAATTCCTTCTAGCTTTAGTCTGGCTTCATATATATCATTTAAACCACAGCTCATGAAATTCATTATGCTATGATGTGTATTTGTCATGGACCACAGGCGATTTTCTTCTACTTCTGCCCATAAAGTCATGTATAAAGCTAAACACTGTGTCCCAATTAATGGTTGATACAAGAAGGTGATTGTCTTTCGATCATAATCACTTAAGAGCCCATTCACAGCTACTCGATATCTGTCGACTGGAAGCAGGTCTTGCCAATGCTGAGACATATTAACTCTCCCTTCTCTACATTCTATTTCCATCAAAGGAGTTGAAAGGCAAAAAAGAGCCAAAGAAATCTTTAGCTCCCTTAGTAATCATTTCCATAAAGTGAAACTTCCATCAGTGGAGTTCCCTCCTCCCCACTGATGGCTGGTTGAACCAATCGGACCTTTACGGACAGTGGATCTCACCTAGCTTCCTCGAATTTCCATAAGCAATAGGTGAGAGTCTTACTGTCCGTTAAGAATGAGACAAAAAATCTGTTAGTCTTTTTTTATTAATTCTTTAAGTTCGTCAATAAACACATTTATATCTTTAAACTGGCGATAAACAGATGCGAAACGTACATATGCCACTTCGTCAATTTTCGCCAAGCGGTCCATTACCATTTCTCCAATTGTTTCACTCTTTATCTCTGAAGCAACATTACTTCGAAGCTCTTTCTCTACTTCTGCAGTAATTTCCTCCAATTGTTTTAAAGCAACCGGTCTTTTCTCACATGCTCTAATTAAGCCACGCAATATTTTATCCTTACTAAATTCTTCACGTGTTCCTTCTTTCTTCACTACAATCAAAGGAATCTCTTCTACTTTTTCAAAAGTTGTAAATCGATTGCCACAAGCTTCGCATTCTCTTCTTCTACGAATCGACTTGTACTCATCAACTGGTCGTGAATCAAGAACGCGGGTGTTATTATGTTGACAGGTAGGACATCTCATTTCATATCAGCTCCGAATTCATTGTTCCATGTATATACTTATCTTCATATTATATAAAATTAAAGGCTTGTACAAGTAATTATATTAAATTTCACCTATAACCTAATGTCAGATAGAGAAAACATGCCACTCTTCCAAAATGTTCTTCGCTTGCTGTAATGAATTTTCGATGGATCCATTATTATTAATTACTTCATCAGCAAGAGCTTTTTTTTCTAGCAAAGGCATTTGCGCATTTATTCTATTAACTGCCTGCTCATGGCTTAAATCATTTCTATTCATTAACCTTGCAATTTGGATATCTTGATCTACATATACTAAAATTGTTCGTTCAACCATTGTGTCTAATTTATTTTCAAATAGTAAGGGGATATCTAAAATCACGATCTTTTCGCCTGTCTTAACGGCTTGTCTTTGCTTCTCATCCATTCTTCTTCTTACATCAGGATGAACGATACTATTAAGCACATTCCGTTCTGCTTCATTCGAAAAAATAATTTCCCCAAGCTTTTGCCGATTTAAAGTACCATCTTGATGGAGGATATCCTTACCAAAATGAGCAACAATTTCTACATATGCCGGCTCTCCTATTTCAACAGCTAATCTGGACTCGATATCAGCGTCGATTATCGGAATATTCAATGATTGATAAAAGGAGGATATTGTCGATTTGCCACTCGCAATCCCTCCGGTTAAGCCTACTGTTAATGTCATGACAATACCTGCCTTATTAAATTTAGTATGCAACAAAATTAAATTAACAAACACTTTGGTGAATATATAAGCAAGGTGAAATTTCTAAGGCGATTCCCCAAGGAGGGGCACCGCCTTAGAAAAAATAACCTATTCGCTAATTTTGTTAAAGCGATTTAGAGCTTAAATATCCCAATAATAATTAAAATAACCCCTGGTATAAAGGAAAATTTATCCATATAACTTTTTTCTGACAGAAATTTGCCTAGATATATCCCTAAAGAAACAAAGGATGTACTCATAAAAATGACAGCAAGTGTTAAAAATAGCGGGGGTAATCCGAGCATAGAAGCACCAATTCCTGCTCCGAATGCATCTAAAGACAGAGCAAAACCTAACACAACTGCTTCTAGTCCTGTAATTGTTCCTGATTTATCAAAATCAGCTGATAAAGGTTTCTTTAAAATATTTATAACAATTCCTAAAGATTTTATTTCAAAATTAATAATATTCTTCTCTTCTGTTAATACTTCCTTTTCCTTGCTTGGCTTAAAATATTGGTAAAGAATCCATCCGCCCAATATTATTAGAATAATGCCACCTAAACTCTCTGCAAACGATGGGGAGAATATCCTTGAAATAACATGACCTACCAACATTGCTGTAAGCAGTGTCAGACCGGAACAACAGGCGATAATAAGGATCGAATTTAAGGGCATTTTCATTTTTCGTAGACCATAAGTAAACCCAACACTAAAGCTATCGATGCTGACAGCGATTGCTAATAATAAAAGAGAAAACACCTGGGCCATAAAGATAAGCTCCTTCCAAATCAATAGTAATATACTATATGGAAAGAGCCCATCCAATGTTAATTCATGTTTATTGTTTTATTTTTTTTGACAATTAGGACAAAAAACAGTTCCTCTTCCACCGACAATAATTCTTTCTAAAGTATGTCCACATACTTTGCATTCTTGACCTTTTCGACCATATACATATAGTTCAAGCTGGAACATTCCTATTTGTCCTTGTGTGTTTACATAGGAACGAATCGTACTGCCACCCTTTTCAACTGCTTCTGATAAAGTAGCAATAATCTCTTTATATAGTTTCTCGATTTCTGCTGATTTTAATGAATTTGCTATTCTCTCTGGGTGAATATCGCTTCGGAATAATGCTTCATCTACATAAATATTCCCTAGACCAACGACAATTTTTTGATCCAATAATGCCGTTTTAATGCTTCGGCTGGTTTTTATTAATCGCTCTGTAAAATTAGCAATTGTAAAATCAGCGTCAAATGGTTCAGGACCTAATTGAGACAGTGGCATGGCATTTAATTCTTCACCCTTTTTAAATAAATGCATTGTTCCAAATTTCCGTACATCCTTATATCTTAATTCAGAACCATCTTCAAAAAAGAAAATAACATGGGTATGTTTATCAACGGGATCATCTGCTTGAAACACACCGTATCTGCCTTCCATTCGCAAATGCGAAACAATCGTAAAATCATTTGTTTCAATTAATATAAATTTGCCCCGTCTTTTTACGTCTAAAATTGTTTGACCGACTAATGCATCAGAAAATTCTTCGGCATTTTCTGGTCTTTTAATCATTTTCGCCCAAGAAACAACTACTTCTTTTATTACTTTATTTTGCGTTAATTGTTTCAACGTTTTACGTACCGTTTCAACTTCTGGTAATTCTGGCACTTATATACCTCATTTCCGTGTGAAAATCGCTCATAATTCTTTTATCTCACCAATCACTTAAAACAAATGACATTGGAATAAGCATTACTTCGCATCATACCAAGTTGGTCCATAAGAGTAGTCCACCTTTAAAGGAACACTTAATTCAACTGCATGCTCCATTACATCAGGAACTATTTCTTTCAGCTTCTCGATTTCTTCTTTTGGAGCCTCGAATATTAATTCATCGTGAACCTGTAATAACAATTTAGCTTTCAATCCTTCTACTTCTAAACGTTTCGCCATTTCAATCATCGCTTTTTTTATAATGTCAGCTGCACTGCCTTGGATTGGTGTATTCATTGCTGTTCTCTCTGCAAAGCTTCGTAAATTAAAGTTTCTGCTTGTAATATCAGCTAAATACCTTCTTCTATGAAGCAAAGTTGCGACATATCCTTTTTGTTTTGCATCAGCCACTATTTCTTCCATATAATTTCTTACTCCAGGGTAGCTTTCTAAATAACGTTCGATAAACTTGGCTGCTTCTTTTCTCGTAATGTGCAAGCTTTGCGATAACCCATAGTCACTAATACCATATACAATTCCAAAGTTTACAGCTTTTGCATGTCTTCGCATATTGGAAGTAACTGCATCGGCTTCTACATGAAAAACGGACATAGCTGTTTCTGTATGGATATCATGATCTTCTCTAAATGCTTCAATTAATTTCTCGTCATTCGCAATATGGGCAAGAACACGTAACTCGATTTGGCTATAGTCAGCAGCAAAAATAACCCAATCCTCTTCTGTCGGTACAAATGCTTGTCTAATTTTTCTTCCTTCTTCTAAGCGAATTGGGATATTTTGAAGGTTAGGGTCAATCGAGCTTAAACGACCTGTTTGTGTCAACACTTGGTTAAATCTTGTGTGAATTCTTCCATTATGGACCACTTTTTGCAAGCCTTCTATATAGGTTGACTGTAATTTACCGAGCTGTCTATATTTAAGGATTTCTCCAATTACTTCATGCGAACTAGCAAGCTGTTCCAAAACATCAGCAGAGGTTGAATAGCCTGTCTTTGTTTTTTTCACAACTGGCAAGCCAAGCTTTTCAAATAAAATAACACCGAGCTGCTTCGGAGAATTAATATTAAATGTTTCACCTGCAAGCTCATAAATTTGCCCTTCAATTTCATTCAGTCTTTCAGAAAGCTCTTCTCCCATTGCTTTCAAGCGATCAACATCCACCTTCACGCCTGTTGATTCCATATCAGCAAGCACTAAGCTTAATGGCATTTCTAGATCATAAAATAGTGCTTCTTGGTCATTTTTTCTCAATTCATCTTCCATTTTCTCTTGTATAGCCTGCATAGCGAATGCTTTTCGCACTATGTGATCAGATAAGAATTCTTGCTCTGGAACCTTCCTTTTTGCCCCTTTTCCATAGAATGCTTCATCTGATTGTAAATTAGTGTGGCCATACTTTTTAGCAACAGAAGCAACATCTTCAATAGTTGCAGAAGGATCTGCTAAATACGCTGCAATAAGAACATCAAACGTAATTCCTTTTAAATGGATGCCTTGATGTCGTAAGGACACTTCCGATCTTTTAGCATCATAAACAATCTTTTCTTTCTTTTCATCTTCTGCCCAAGCTTTAAAAGCAGACGATTCTAAAGCCTTATTAATCGGTAGATAGTATGCTCCTTTGTCATTTAACAAAGCGATTCCTAAAATTGGTGCATAATGATAGTTATCTTCCAATACTTCGACATACATTATATTTCTATCAGAAAAAATAGCTTCTGTGATATTTTCAACTGTTTTAAAATTTATATCTTCTAATACTAGTTCCTCTTGTTCAGGTGTTTCTCCTAATTTTTCAAGTAAAGAGTTAAATCCAAGCTCTTTGAACATTTCTTTTAGCTTTTCTATTTGCATTCCAGGAAATTCTGTATCTTCCAATGTTATCGTTAAAGGAGCTTCCCGGAAAATAGTAGCTAGTTCTTTACTCATCAAAGCTTGATCCTTAAATTCTTCTAGCTTTTCTTTCAGCTTCTTACCACTTACTTGGTCAATAGACTCTACCAATTTTTCTAATGAGTCAAATTCCTTCAATAATTTAATTGCTGTTTTTTCTCCTACACCAGGAACACCAGGAATATTATCTGAACTATCTCCCATTAAACCTTTCATATCAATAATTCGATCCGGAGTCAGCCCATATTTTTCTTGAATATGTTCAGGAGTGTAGGACTCCATATCTGTTATCCCTTTTCTTGTGATATATACGGTTGTCTTATCTGAGCTCAATTGTGTTAAATCTTTGTCTCCAGAAATAACAACCACTTCAAACCCATCCTTTTCTCCTTGAAGAGAGAGGGTTCCAATAATATCATCTGCTTCATAGTTTTCTAATTCGTAATGATGAATACCATATGATTTCAATAGCTCTCTTATATAAGGAAATTGCTCTGACAATTCTGGTGGTGTCTTCTGGCGCCCTCCCTTGTATTCACTAAATGTTTTATGGCGGAAAGTTGTTTTCCCTGCATCAAAGGCTACTAAAGCATGTGTCGGCTTTTCCTCTTCTAAAATTTTCATTAGCATCATGGTGAAACCGTAAACAGCATTTGTATGTACACCTTTATCGTTATTTAAAAGCGGTAAAGCGAAAAAAGCGCGATAGGCAATACTATTACCGTCTATTAACATTAATTTCTTTTTCAAGAAATCCTCCTCCATCCTATTTATAGTGTTATGTTATGTTATCTCGTAAAAAAAAAAACGATGATTGTTACATGACTCAATATTATTTATTTTACATGACATATTCGTAAATGTAAAAAAGCAGAGATTGTGGAAAAAGAGGTTTCTTCCTACGCTTACTTATTTCATTCATCAACGAAATAAGCGTGGAACACACACCTTTTACCAACTATCTCCGCTATTTTTACAACTTTAATAGAAACATTTTTAGGTATATTGACACGGACTTAGATTGGAAATACCATTGATTCTACTAACGAGTGAGTCAACATCTCCTACCAAGACCACTATTATACAGGGGAAGCCAAAAGCGGGGTAGCTTTCAGCTTAAGTCCTTAACCAAATGGATAAGGGGGACTTCACAAGTAATTGTAACAACAAAGTGTAAACCCACCATAAACCAAATGTAAAAACAATGTAAATAGATAGAAAAGCGGAAGTCACCGTTTAGCGTCGTGTGAACTGGAGCGATTTTCTCGAGATAAAGGAAACACGAGGAACGCTAGTGAATCGATGTTGACTTATCGTAGAGACAATCGTGAAGTTCATCTGGCGCTGGTGACTGGAGCTAGACAGATAGAAAAGCGGAGGGGCCTGATTATCGGTGTACAAACTGGAAACTATCGACTGAGATAAAGGAAACACGAGGAACGACAGTAAGTCGATGTTGACTTATCGTAGGGAGATAGTTGGAAGTTTGCTAACCGATAGGCACCGGAGCTAGACATAGAAAAGCGGAAGTCACCGTTTAGCGTCGTGTGAACTGGAGCGATTTTCTCGAGATAAAGGAAACACGAGGAACGCTAGTGAATCGATGTTGACTTATCGTAGAGACAATCGTGAAGTTCATCTGGCGCTGGTGCCACGGGGGAATTTGCTGGATTTGGACAAAAAAGAGGACACCGATATCAGTATCCCCCATTCCTAAAATGGAAATTCCTTATGCAAAATAACAGTGAAGGTAGTTCCTACTCCCATTTCACTTTCCACTTGAATCGTTCCTCTATGTAATTCTACTAAATGCTTAACAATTGCTAAACCAAGCCCTGTTCCGCCAGAATTTCTACTTCTTGCTTTATCTACACGATAAAAACGCTCAAAGATTCTTGGAATTTCTGCCTGATCGATTCCAATTCCTGTATCTTGAATTCTAACTTCAATTTTCTTTTTCTTCTCCACAACATAGACCTTGATTTCTCCATCGTTCGGAGTATAAATTACCGCATTTGTGATTAGATTTAGAAAAACTTGAGTTAACCTACTTCTATCTCCTTGAATCTGTATGATTTCATTCGATTGAGGAAACTTTAGCTTGATTTTTTTTGTCTCCGCTCGACCTTCTAGCATTTTAGTCGCTTTATTTAGAATTTCCACCAAATTAAACTCCTCTTTATTTAAAGCGAAGTGATGTTGTTCTAATTTTGATAGGTCTAGAAGATCTTGAATTAACGTCTGTAGTCTATGACTCTCTTTTAAAATAATTCGCAAAAATTCTTCTAGCGTCTCTTTATCTTCCATTGCCCCATCAAGAAGTGTTTCAGAAAATCCTTTAATAGAAGTAATAGGCGTTTTTAATTCATGTGACACATTGGCAACAAAGTCCTTTCGAATTTGTTCAAGCTTCTTCAACTCCGTTATATCATTAAAAACGAGCAAAATCCCCATCCATCTATCGTTTGTCCCAATAATAGGAACCCCATAAACTTGAAAGCTTTTTTTCTCATTTTTAATTTCAAGCGCCATTTCTCGGATTACTTTATGTTCTGTCATAAAAATTTCTTCGGCAAGATCTGTAACTTGTCTATAAGGAATAACTTTATAATATTGTTTATAGAGATAGTCAGCAGAACGAACAGAGAAAATATCTTTATAGGATTTATTGATTAAATTTATATACCCTCTGCTATCAATTAAAAGTAGACCACTACTAATGCTCTCAATCAAAGTACCTAGGCGATCTTCTTGTATTTCTTGTGCTTTAACCATTTCTTGCATATCTTTGGCTACTTTATTAAGAGAAGAACTAAGAACCCCTGTTTCATCTACTCGATCTTCATACGTTCTAGCATGATAATTGCCATTTGCCAAATCAACCGCTACTTTGGTAGCCGACTCAATTGGTCTCGTATAACGATAAATTAATTTATAGCCAATTAGATAAATTACTAAAAATGAAAATACAAACGAAGAAAAAATAATCCAATTGATATGTTGGTATGCATTCTCTATCTCTTCCACTTTTGCCCCTATTAACAGATAACCTTGTCCACCCTCTTCATCAGAAAGCCCCTGTTGATAAAAATGAAAGTTAGGATTCCCATCAATGGAAACATCATTTACTTTTTCATTTAATAGTAAAGTCTGCATTTGGTTTTCATATTCTTTATCTGTCTGCAGCTCTCCCTCATTAAACAAAATCTTGCCGGATTCATTAATAATAGTAATCTGTATATCTAATGCTTCACTATATTTCTTTACTAAATGATCATTAATTTTTAAAATTCCACCATTATTCATAATTTGATTTGCTATTAATGCACTTTCTCGTTCTAGACGATTATCAAAAGAATCCATAAAGGTTTTCTTATTATAAGATTCAATGAAAATAGCAACAAATAAAAACACGATAAAAATAGTAAATAAAACGCTAGCCATTAACCGGGATTTAAAGCTCTTCATTTACTTTGGTTCCTCTAATTTATAACCTAAGCCACGTATTGTTTTAATATATATAGGCTTTTTCGTATTTTCTTCAATTTTTTCTCGTAAATGACTAATATGTACATCTACAATTCTTGTATCGCCTACAAAGTCATAGTTCCAAACTGCACTTAAAAGCTGATCTCTTGTTAAAACTCTACCTTTATTTTTAACAAGATAAAGTAATAGCTCAAATTCTTTAGGAGTTAACTCCAATAATTCCCCTTTAAAATAGGCCTCATAATAATTAGGAAGTACTTTTAACTCTGCAATTTTAATTCCATCATCCTCATGTGTGTCTACTTCATCAGAAGATGTTGGAACTTGCATCTGAATTCGTCTTAAAACAGCTTTTATACGGGCGATAACCTCTCTCGGACTAAAAGGTTTGGTCATATAATCATCTGCACCAAGTTCAAGTCCTAATACTTTATCAAATTCATCATCTTTTGCTGTTAACATTAATATAGGAGTTAACACTTTCTGTTGGCGTAGTTCTTTACAAACATCCATCCCATCTTTTTTTGGCAACATTAAATCAAGTAAGATAACATCTGGATTAGCAGTTAACGCTAGATTCAATCCTTCTTCTCCATCCATGGCAGTCAATACATCATACCCCGCCTGTTGCAAATTATACTTTAGTAAAGTTACGATAGATTGTTCATCATCTACAACTAAAACCTTTTTCTTCATATACAGCCTCCAAATATGTTAATTCCCCTAAAGTCCCCTTATACCTATTTACATTATAATATATTGTTCGCTGAAAATGGAAAAAACATTTATTTACTATTTATAAAAGCGAAATGATTTTTTAATTAGGGTGATTGATATGTTTTCACTCCCTGTTTTTTTGGCAAATATTTATGCCACTAACTAAGCTGCTTAAATACACTTCGCTTTCAGTGGTCTATGCTCATACCTCCTCGGCGTGTCCGTGGTGCTCACCTGTCTCGCTAATCCCCGTAGTATTCAAGCTGCTAAATTTCCTTTAGGACCTATTTTTAAACGGTTTAACAAACTAAAAAACATTTCAAAAAAATATTCTCTTTATATAAGTAAAATGAAATAAAAAAATCGGCTAACTCTTTTTATAGAGTTGCCGACTTTTCGAATTTTTTAATTCAATACTGTCAATACATTACGAACCGAATGAACTGACTTGTCTAATGCTGTTTTTTCATCTTCTGTTAAATCAAGTTCGACAATTTGTTCGATTCCATTGCCGCCTAGAATAGTTGGTACGCCTAGATAAAGATCGTTATAACCGTACTCTCCTTCTAAATATGCAATGGTTGGAAGGATTCGTCTTTGACTTTTAATAATTGCCTCACACATATCAACTAAAGAAGCTGCTGGAGCATAATAAGCGCTTCCATTGCCAAGTAGATTTACGATTTCAGCTCCGCCATTTCTTGTTCTTTCGATAATCTCTTCCAATCTATGTTTAGGAATGAGCGATTCTAATGGGATACCACCTGCATACGAATAGCGTATAAGCGGAACCATATCATCTCCGTGTCCTCCTAATACAAATCCTGTAATATCTTTAACAGAAAGGTTTAGCTCCATTGCAACAAAGCTTCGAAAGCGTGCGGTATCTAAGACACCCGACTGACCAATCACTCTATTTTTCGGAAAACCTGATTCTTTATAAACTGTATAAGTCATTGCATCTACAGGATTCGTAAGTACAATAATGATACAATTAGGTGAATATTGAACTATTTCCCTCGTTACTGATTTCATAATAGATTGATTTGTCTGTACAAGGTCATCTCTACTCATACCTGGCTTTCTTGCCATACCAGCTGTAATAACGACAATATCAGAATCTGCTGTATCCTTATAATCAGAAGTTCCAATAATATTTACATCAAATCCTTGTACAGGACTCGCTTCAAACATATCTAATGCTTTACCTTTTGTTGAATTTTCATTTCGCGGAACATCTAATAAAACAATATCTCCAAGCTCTTTTTGAGCAAGTAGAAATGCCGTTGTGGATCCAGTAAATCCACCACCAATGATTGAAATCTTCTTGCGCTTAACCATATAATATCCCCCTTATTAGACCGAGAATGTATGAGCCACCAATAAGCAATTTACTAGACAGAGTCCCCTTTTACTCCATCTAGAAACACTATTCCATACTAGCTTATCCCATTCTAATCCAATGCCGCAAAACTGCTATTTTAGGCAAAAAGGAAGAAGAGATGAGACTATCTCTTCTTCTATTTGTTATTAACCCATGTTCTTAATTAATTCATCACCGAATTCCGAGCATTTCACTTCAGTTGCACCGTCCATCAGACGAGCAAAGTCATAGGTAACAACTTTAGAAGCAATTGTATTTTCCACGGATTGAATGACTAATTGAGCTGCTTCTGTCCATCCTAAATGTTCAAGCATTAGAACACCTGAAAGAATAACAGAAGATGGATTTACTTTATCTAAACCAGCATATTTTGGAGCTGTTCCGTGTGTTGCTTCAAAAATTGCATGGCCCGTTTCATAATTTATGTTTGCTCCTGGTGCAATACCGATTCCACCAACCTGTGCCGCTAGAGCATCAGAAATATAATCCCCATTTAGATTCATTGTCGCCACTACATCAAACTCTTTTGGTCGAGTAAGAATTTGTTGAAGGAAAATATCAGCAATTGAATCTTTGATAATAATCTTTCCTGCTGCTTCTGCCTCTGCCTGTACTTTATTAGCAGCATCAGAACCTTGCTCTTCTTTGATGCGATCATATTGAGCCCATGTAAATACTTTTTCTCCAAATTCTTTTTCTGCTAATTCATAACCCCAGTTTTTAAACGCACCTTCTGTATATTTCATAATATTACCTTTATGTACTAGAGTTACAGATTTACGACCTTCTTTAATCGCATAATTAATGGCAGCTCTTACTAAACGGCTTGTTCCTTCTTCTGATACTGGTTTAATTCCAATTCCAGATGTTTCAGGAAATCTAATTTTATTAACTCCCATCTCTTGTTGTAAAAAGTTAATTAATTTAGAAACAGCCTCTGAACCTTTTTCATACTCTATTCCAGCATAAATATCTTCTGTATTTTCGCGGAAAATAACCATATCTGTATCTTGAGGTCTTTTTACAGGAGATGGTACTCCTTCAAACCATCTTACTGGGCGTAAACAAACAAAAAGATCTAATTCTTGACGTAGAGCAACGTTTAATGAACGAATACCTCCGCCAACTGGTGTAGTTAATGGTCCTTTAATCGCAATTAAATATTCTTTAATAACATCTAATGTCTCAGAAGGTAACCATTCCCCAGTTTCATTAAATGCTTTTTCCCCAGCCAATACTTCTTTCCAAACGATTTTCTTTTCCCCATTGTATGCTTTTTCAACAGCAGCATCTAATACTCTTGATGACGCTGCCCAAATATCTGGTCCAATTCCATCTCCTTCAATATAAGGAACAATTGGATTTGCTGGTACATTTAATACTCCATCTACTACTGTAATTTTTTCTCCTTGCATGCTTCTATCCCTCCGTAAAAAATAGTTTTCCTTTTCCAATGCAATCCATTGGAAAAAGAATGAATGAAATTTATTATAACAAGCTTATAAAAGCTGATTATATTTACTATTCTGACGAATAAAAATAAGAAAACGCCAATTCATAATTAAACTCTACAACACTAAGTATATATCATCCTTTTACTCTATGGGAAATTATATCCTTTTTAGCGTTGATGAACTGGTACATATTCTAAACGTTCAGGACCTACATAATCTGCTCTTGGTCGAATTAGACGATTATTCTCATACTGCTCCAGAATGTGAGCAAGCCAACCTGACACCCTGCTTACAGCAAAAATTGGTGTAAATAAATCATGGTCAATACCTAGACTATGATAGACAGATGCAGAAAAGAAGTCTACATTTGGCACTAGATTTTTCTCTTCCTTTAACAGGTTCTCAATTTTAATACTCATATCATATAACTGAGGTTCCCCTGTTAATTTTGTTAATTTTCTTGCCATTTCCTTTAAATGTTTGGCACGAGGATCGCCCTTTCGATATACTCGATGTCCAAATCCCATTATCTTTTCTTTTTTCGCCATCTTTTCTCTAATATATGGCTCGACATTTTCGATACTTCCGATTTCTGATAGCATCTTCATAACAGCTTCGTTTGCGCCACCATGTAGTGGTCCTTTTAACGCCCCTATTGCCGACGTAATCCCTGAGTATATATCCGATAAAGTCGCAACACATACTCTAGCTGTAAAAGTAGAGGCATTTAACTCATGATCTGCATGAAGAACGAGCGCTTTATTAAAAGCCTCTATAGCAATTGAATCAGGCTCTTTTCCATCCAGCATATAAAGGAAATTAGCGGCAAATCCTAAATCCTTTCTTGGTGAAATTGGATCAAGACCTTTTCTTAATCTTGAAAAAGCAGTTACGATAGTTGGAATTTTTGCTTGAAGCCTTACAGCTTTTAAATAGTTTGATTCAGAATCCATGTTATCTGCGCTTTCATCATACGCTCCTAATAAAGATACACTTGAGCGAAGTACAGCCATTGGATGTACTTTATCTAACGGGATTAGTTTCATTTGTTCAATCAAAGAAGCAGGTAATTCAGCATTGTCTGCTAATTCTTGTTTTAGTTTTGCCAATTCGCTATCATTTGGTAGCTTTTGATGCCATAATAAATATACAACTTCTTCAAAACTGGAATTCTCTGCTAACACATCAATATCATAACCAACATAAGCAAGTGAATCATCTATAATGGAACTGATAGAAGATGTTGTAGCAATAATCCCCTCAAGCCCTTTTGTAACAGCCATACATATCTCTCCTTTACACCTTTTCTTTTTAGTTAGTACAAATCTTTCAAACTCCCATATTGTCCCTACCGTAGTTACCAATATTGTGAAAATCTGTAAAACCAAAGCAATGGAATACACTCTAAAGTAAATGTTCACTATTTTGTTAGATTAACTGAATATGTACCAAAAAATCAATTAAAAATGTAATCCGGGTTTATTTATAAAAAGATGGGGGAGTTTTTTTGTTAAAAATTAATGTGAGTATTCTTAATTTGAAAATGCTTACATTTACAAATAAAAAAATAAACTATTTTGGTACTTATAGATGAGATAATTGTAACTACACATTCATTATAAACAAAAAACTTCAAAATGTCTCATATTTTATACTTAAAAACTGTAGATATAGTAAAAAAAATTTTTTCTGATTCTCTCTTACACTATATTCTTCTATAATTAAATTATACCATAAATTCAAATCACCTGTCTGCCTGCAGAGTGGATTATGTAAACCACTCTACAACTTTTATTGCAGCATAAGCTATACCTGCTCCAATTAACGGTCCTACAGCAACCCCATTAAAGACAGAGACGGACAAAATGGTGCCCAGAACAAGAGCTGTTGTAATCTCAGGAGAATCAGCTAATAAGTTAACTCCACCTTTTGCTAGTAACGCTACCATTATTCCAGAAATAAGCGCAATCCAAGCATAAGGTGATTTAAATGTAGCGGAAAGATCCTTAAAGCCAATATCCCCTGTTGCAATTGGCACGAGAACAGCAATGGTAATAATCGTTACTCCCCAATTAATTCCTTTTGATTGAATGAAAGAAAATATTTTACTATCTATTCCAATCAGCTTCAATACTAACAAAAAAAGAACGGCAATAAGTAAAGAGTTGTTTTTGGCAACAAACGCAATTGCCAGAAGCAAATATAAAAATAAATATGGTTGACTAAATAAAATCATGGATAACTCTCCTTTAGAAAAACATTAACGCTGAAATCTTCCTTCTGACTTATTAATTTATAATAAAAAGCAGGATTTTCGATTAAAAAAGCATAAGTATAGAAAATATGAATGACAAAAGGAATATATTTCAATTCTTATTCCAATAAATAAATGGACCAATATTTATTATACTAAAAATGGGAGGATTAACGTTGAATTTTACTTATCTTTATCGTTCGATTCGGTTTATGGTAGTAATTACTGCTACCATCCTATTATTTGTAAGCATCTTTTATTTATCCAAAGTCACTTATCCTTTTATTATAGGATTTCTTATTGCTTTTTTAATGAATCCACTCGTAAATTTCCTGCAATTCAAGTGTAAATTTCCAAGAGCTTTAGCCGTTATTTTAAGCATTCTGCTCATTTTATCCGTTTTTGCTGGTTTAGTTTCTTTATTAATCGCCGAAATAGTCGCAGGTGCTGCATATCTAGGAGAGGTAGTACCAAAACATATTGATATCATCATTCGGTATATAGAAGATTTATTCGCAGCTCAAATCATCCCATTATATAATAAAATATCGCAAACCTTTGATAATCTCGGAACAGGGCAACAAGATACCATCATGTCAAATATAAATAAAGTTGGTGAACAGGTTGGGAATGTTATGGGAGATTTTTTACAATCATTTTTTCTCAATATTCCCATTATCCTTTCCTGGTTTCCTAATGCAGCAAGTGTCTTAATATTTTCTTTATTAGCTACATTTTTTATTAGTAAGGACTGGGTTCGATTATCTTTAAAGTTCGGAAAATTTTTTCCTTCTAAATGGCTGACTAGTGGAAAAACTGTATTCTTTGAATTAAAGAAAGCATTGTTTGGATTTATAAAAGCACAATTAACCCTTGTTTCGATTACAACGGTCATTATTTTAATCGGCCTATTAATCCTCCGAGTGGATTACGCTATTACAATAGCGCTATTAACTGGAATAGTGGATATTATCCCCTATCTAGGTACAGGATTAATATTTGTCCCTTGGATTATCTATGAAATTATCACTGGGCAATTTGTGCTCGCAATTGGGTTATCGGTGCTTTATATCATCGTACTTGTCCAGCGACAAATTATGGAGCCAAAAATACTTTCATCAAACATTGGGCTAGATCCATTAGCAACATTAATTTCATTGTTTGTTGGTTTTAAGCTTTTTGGTTTTATTGGCCTGATCGTTGGTCCTGTGTCCCTAGTAATTATCACTACCTTACATAGAGCCAATGTATTTCAGGACATATGGAGATTTATTAAAGGGGAAAGTGAGATACCAAAATAAAGAAACATGAAAAAAAAGAGCAGTGAATTTCTACTCATTCACTGCTCTTTCCTTTATAAACCTGTCTTTAGTTATTTAGTAAGGACCTCTAATTGCATTTTTAACCTTTTCCTCATAGTAAGTTCTTAAAGTCTGTAATTCTTCCGCATTAAATGGTTTTTCCTCTAATGCCTTTAAGTTTTCAACTATTTGTTGACGATTTTTGAATCCAGGGATTACACAAGAGATACCTTGTTGATCCAATATCCATCGTAATGCTGCTGTAGCCATTGACTTTCGACCATTTGCAATCCAAGTTAGCTCATCCGCTAATTCTACACCTTTTGCAAAGCCAAGACCTGCAAATGTTTCCCCAACATTAAAAGCTTCTCCATTTTCATTAAACTTTCGATGATCATCTTCATCAAAAGTATGCGCTTTCGTGAATTTCCCAGTAAGTAATCCACTTGCCAACGGAAGCCGCACAAGAATTCCGACACCCTTTTTCTCAGCTTCAGGAATCAATACCTCAAGTGGTTTTTGACGGAAAATATTAAATATTACTTGTAGAGCTTTTACATTAGGATTTCGCAAACATATATGGCCTTCTTCTACTGTTTCAACACTGACTCCATAATTGCGAATTTTTCCTTCTTGCTGCAATTTATCAAGTACTTCAAATACCTGACCATCTTTTAAAATTTCTGTTGGTGGACAATGAATTTGATATAAATCAATTGCTTCTCTATTTAGTCGTTTCAAACTATTTTCACAATATGTACGAACACTTTCCAAAGAGTAGGTTTCCTTTGCAAAAATATCTCCTCCACGACAAAATTTAGTCGCAATATGAATTTGATCCTCTTTTCCCTTCGTTGCCTTAGCAAGTAGTTCTTCGCTATGTCCATCACCATATACATCAGCTGTGTCAAAAAAGTTTACCCCTTTTTCAATCGCCTGATCTAGGGACTTTAATGCTTCACTGTCATCAACCTTTCCCCATGAACCACCAATAGCCCATGTACCAAAACTTACTTCACTGATTTTTAGACCTGTGTTTCCTAAATCTCTGTAATTCAATTTTTGAGCACCTCCATTAGCTACGACTACTTACGGGTATTTTATAGAACCCTATCTATTAAAAAAGGAAGAGATAGGCTGTACATTGAATAATCTTTGCTTCTTCTATTTCTAACAAATAAGCGCTCTTATAGAAATTATAGCAACCATCCATAAGTTTGTATATTAAATAAACTAACTTTAGAAAAACAATTACAATTTGTGTACATCTTCCTTCTAGATAAATGTGTACAAATTTAGTTAAAATCGTCCAATCTCTTTGGAAATTACCCCAAAAATACAAATCAATGCTCTCTTTCGGTTTGGCTCATAGACAAAATATAGTATAATTAATCAATTAAAGAATAGTATGACCTAAATAAAACTTGAGACTATCGAAAAAAAGAAAACCATCAAAAAACACTCAAAATACATAGGCAAGAATTAGGATAAAAAGGAGATTATAAATAGCTATGCATGTTAGTTGGAATCAACAATTAGTAAAAAAAGAAAATAAATCACTCTGTTTGTATTTAATTAAAAACAATGCTCCTATTTCCCGGGCTGAAATTGCTCAACAAACAGGTTTAACAAAAGGTACCGTTTCCTCTTTAGTATCCGAGCTAATTGACGAACAATTAATTTATGAATCAGGTCATGGTGAATCAAGTGGGGGCAGACGACCTGTCATGCTACTATTAAACCAGCATGCTGGTTTTTCGATTGGTATTGACCTAGGCGTCAATTACATATTAGGAATTTTAACCGATTTACAAGGAAAAATCTCCTATCGAATCAATGAAAAGTATGTGAATTTAACTTTTGAAGATACACTAAAGATTATTAAAAATATAATTACTACTTTAATGAACAATGCACCTGAGTCACCTTATGGTGTAATCGGAATTGGTATTGGAGCACCTGGCATTATAAACATGGAAGGCGATATTCTGCTTGCTCCAAATCTTGGATGGAAAAATGTTTCCCTTAAGAATCCCTTAGAAGAATTATTTAATCTTCCAGTCTTAGTTGAAAACGAAGCAAACGCAGGAGCATATGGAGAGAAGAGATTCGGGCTCGGGCTAGGACAGCCTTATCAAAATCTTATCTATGTAAGCGCGGGAATTGGAATTGGCGCGGGAATTATTATTGACGGAGGATTGTATAAAGGAAGCCTTGGTTATTCTGGAGAAATCGGCCATATGACGATTCAAAAGGATGAAATGGAATGTCGATGTGGAAATAAAGGCTGTTGGGAGCTATATGCATCGGAGCAATATTTATTAACAAAAGCCTCCGAATGGAAGCTGGGGGATAAAGATCAAGTCCATTTAAATGACTTGATTGAGCTTGCCAACCTAGGAAATAAGCTAGCAATCAATCTATTCAATGAAGTTGGCGATCATTTAGGTGCAGGAATAATTAATATCATTCATACCTTTAATCCAGAACAAATCATTATTGGCAATCGCCTAACCTTAGCAAAAAAATGGATAGAGCCTCGCGTGAAAAAAATGATAAGTAATCATACTTTACCCTTTCATCAATCGGAACTTGCTATCCATTTTTCTGATATCGACTTTTCTTCTTCTGCTTTAGGGGCTGCTGCTTTTTCAACAGAGAACTTTCTGAGATTTATGCTGCAACCTGATTAATGCATTAGTGGATTTAATCAAAGTCCTTTTGCATGCAATGAATAATCGATAGTCCTTATTCCGTGGGCTTCCAAATTCGGAAATTGCCACTTAAAGCAAGTAAACTAAAGAAGTATAAACAATTATCATAATAACGCCTATCCCCTTTTCGGATCGGTGTATTCCAAAATAATTCAACCATTTTTTTCGCATTCGGACCATCTGCTACTAAAGAAGCCATTGCATTTGTTGCAATTAACCCAATTGGATGAAGTGATTTCTCAGAAAAAGGAACTCCATCAATCGTATATCTCCTGTAATCTTCAGGATCAAGCTCTGCGAAAAAGTTCTGAATTTTATTAGCCGTTTTTCTTTCCCACTCACTTCCTCTAAACCATTCATAATCAAGACCAATATTCCCAGCTACTCTATAGGAATCACTATAAAAATGACCGTAGCCCTTTTCATTATTTGGTGTACCATCATAATAAGCATATTCAGGGGAGAGCCCTGTTTCTGGATGACAAGAAAGTTTCAAATATTCACGACTCGCCTTTGCAGCATCCTTCCAAAATCCTCGATCTTCCGGATATGCCCAGCAAGCAAAAAGCTCATAGAAATGAGGTAGATGATAGGACGGATCGGTAAATTCACAATTGGGGACAAACTTAATTAACTTATTGTCTAAATTCCACATTGGGTTCCCGTCTCCATTTTCCCCTTTATGCAAGCAAGTTCGCAATAAATCTCTCGCTTGCTGACCATAGTTGAAAGGTTCTTCTCCATCTCCCCATCGATGTGCTGCAAAAAATAAGGCAAGAGCAAAAAACTCTTCTCCATCTGGTGCTGGCCCATACGCTCGCTTTGATCCATCTGGATTGCAGGACCAAGCAAAGTAGCCAGCATTTTCTCCAGTATGCATGTACATATGCTTCTTTGTCCAATTCCATATTCGATCAAATTCCTCTTTTTTATCTAACTGGACAGCAATCATCATTCCATAGGACATACCTTCCGTTCTAACATCCAGATTACCTGTATCTAATAAGTAACCACCATCACTTGAAGGAAAATAAATTCTAGTGTCATCATCTCCATAAAAAATTTGTGTCCATGCATCCTCTAGTTTTGTCTGAATAGCACTATCTGTATAACCCAACTCTTTAAATACATTCCGGTATTTCCCTGTATTACATGCACCACTCACTTAAACAATCACTCCTTTCTTTTAAGACGAATAGGAAGTTATCAGACTATCATCTATTCCTTCATATGTTTCTGTTTCATCCTTCATTTCACTTAGTTCTATTAGCGTCACTTCATTTTTTGATAGTGTAAGAAGAAGTTTTAAATAGCCATCTTCCTCTTTATTTATTTTTGCCGTCGTAAGCTTTGGTATAGAAGCTTCTCTTAATGTTTCAACTGACTGTTTGTCTGGAAAACGAGGTCTCCCCATTTCTTTCCACACTTTCCAAGGATTCGCATAGTTATCATCTACACTCTGCCGCTTAAGAAAGTATTGGTCATTGTTAACAGGTATCTTTAACAATATTTCTTTTTCAAAACCTTCCCCTTTTTCCATTACCTCATTCCAAGCTACAAGGGCAATGGCTCCATTTTCTTTTCGTGTGATAATCATTTGGGCATCACGATAGAGCATTTCCTCTCCAAGCCTATTAAAAAAGGCAAATAAATGAAAGGTAGGCTTTGGAATGGCATGAAGGGCCATTAACCCAAACCCTCCATGGAATGGAGCTTTCGGTACATCAGCCTCCTCAAAGACATCACTAAATGTCCAATAGGAAAAAGAGTCTACATAATCTCCTCCCTCACTCAATATTCGCGCAAGATAAGCGGCATTTAATGGTGTATCATGAACCGGATTAATTGGACTGTACGAAGTATTGTATTCTGTAATATGGAATGGCAAATTAGAAAAGGCTGATTCTTTAATTAGACCACGCACTGCCTCAAATTGGTGAAGCATATCCGTATTATCCACCAGGTCTTGATAATAGTAATCGGGCGTAACTTTCTTAGGACTTTGCGATGTATATGCATGACGGCTGACAAAATCAACTGGCACTTTATCTTTATGACAAAATCCCAAGAAATCAACAATCCACTCGTCTGCTCCCCCACATATTGCCGGACCTCCAACCTGTAAATCCTGGTTCACCTCTTTAATTGCTGTTGCCGTTACTTTATATAGCTTAAAATATTCTTGCTTATTTGCGTCCTTCCAAAAATTCACTAAGTTAGGCTCATTCCAAACCTCAAATGGCCATTTTTTTACTTCCTCTAATCCATATCTTTCGATAAAGTGCTTCACAACCACTGTAACTAAATCGCTCCATTTTTGATAATCTTTCGGCGGTGTAACATTTCCTTTCCAATAAAAGATTGTTTGATCACCAGAAGCCAGTAATTCCGGCATAAAACCAAATTCAATAAATGGGCGTAGATTCAAATCAAGAAAAGAATCAAAGATACGGTCAATATAAGTAAAATTATAAAACACCTTCACTTCATCCCCTATCTTCATTTCCCGATAAATACCAACATCATCAGAAAGCAACCCATGCCCTCTTATATATTTAAAGCCAATTTTCTCCTGGATTATTTTAAGATGATCAAGATATTCTTTCTGAAGCGCCAACCCAAGCCGTCCCGTGCCGATACAGTACTTCCAATTTTCTTTTAATTGCTCCTTTCCTTTTGCCGCTACAATAATAGGTTTCATTTCCTTCTCTCCTATTCTTCCGTTCAATTACGTTTTCAGAAGTGAATTCTAGTAATATACCATCTTTTAAAATATTATTTTTTACTCTACAGGGTAGTTTCAACTCTTTTAGTAAATTTCGAAATTCCCCAGGAAATACTGTTCAAGAGCTTTATCTGTTAAACACCTGAGTAAGCCATAAATCCTCCATCAACTGGAACACTGATTCCAGTAACAAAGCCACTTGTTTCTTCATTAACTAGCCACAATAAGGTGCCCAATAAATCTTCTGGTTTTCCTAATCTTCTTACAGGTGTATGTGCCAATATTTTCTTCGTACGCTTTGTATAAGAGCCATCAGAATTTTTTAGCAATGCTTCATTTTGCTTCGTAAGAAAGAAGCCGGGAGCAATAGCATTTACTCTAATTCCAGTCTCCGCCATATGAACAGCCAGCCATTTAGTAAAGTTTTCAATTCCTGCTTTTGCAGCACTATAGGCAGGTACTTTTGTCATTGGACTTGGCGCACTCATAGAGGAGATATTTATGACAGTTCCACTTTTTCCAAGCATTTGCTTAGAAAATATTTGTGTCGGAATTAATGTCCCGATTATATTTAGATTAAACACAAATGAGAATCCCTCAATTGTTAAATCGAAGAAACTCGTAATTCCTTCTTTATCTAAATCCTCCATACGAAGAACTTCCTCTGAAGTAATCCCCTTTGGATGATTTCCTCCTGCCCCATTGATTAAAATATCACAGCTCCCAAAAGTTTCATACACAATTTCCTCCGCTTTTTTTACACTTTGGACATCGACTACATCACATGCAATGGCGATGGCTGTTCCACCTGCGATATTTATTTCCTCTGCTACCTTTTGTGCTTTTTCATACGTACGATTAAGTAGAGCTACTTTTACTCCCTGTCTAGCTAATTCCTTTGCCATACAACTACAAAGTACTCCTCCACCGCCAGTAATAACCGCAACTTTCCCTGATAGATTTTCAATTAATGGCAACATTTTTTTCTACCCCTTTCAGTTTGTTTCCCCCGCCTTTTCCAAACTATCCCAAATCCCTAATATATACATAATTCCCAAAGCTCGATCGTAAAGACCATAACCAGGTCTTGCCTTTTCCCCCCAAATCATTCTGCCGTGATCGGGTCGGAAATAACCTTTAAAATCATAATCGTGAAGCGCCTTCACTATTTCATATAGATCTAGCGTCCCATTTTCGGTACTTCTATGTGAAGTTTCCTCAAAATCTCCATTTGCTGCAATTTTGATATTTCGAATATGTACAAATGGTACACGATCCATTTTCAAAAAGTGTCGTAATATATCAGAAATATCATTATTGGGATTTGCACCTAAAGACCCCGAGCATATTGTTAAACCATTAGATGGACTATCAACTAACTTAACAATTCTTTCTAAATTTTCCTTTGAAAGAACAATCCTAGGCAAACCGAAAACAGACCATGGCGGATCATCTGGGTGGATAGCCATTTTTATATCACATTCTTCTGCAACTGGAATCACTTGTTCTAAGAAATACTGAAGATGGTTAAATAAATCTTCTTCTGTTACCTCTTTATATAATTGAAATAGATACTTAATCGATGTAAGTCTTTCCGATTCCCAGCCTGGCAATGAGTACCCATTCGATAAATTCTCCATTTGCTCAATTAAAGTCATTGGTTCAATCGATTCTATTTTTCCCTTTTCATATGCTAAAACAGTCGACCCATCAGGAAGTTCCTTTGCTAGGTCTGAACGCGTCCAATCAAAAATCGGCATAAAATTATAGCAGATAACCTTCACACCAGCTTTCGCTAGATTACGAATCGTTTGCTTATAATTATCAATATATTTTTCTCTTGATGGGAGTCCAAGTTTAATGTCTTCATGAATATTAACACTCTCAATAACTTCTAAACTCATACCATTTCTATTGATATCTTCCTTTAAATCCATGATTCTATTTTCTGGCCACACTTCTCCCACTGGGATATCAAACAACGCTCCTACTACCCCATCGATTCCAGGTATTTGCCTAATATGCTCTAAAGAAACACTATCATCTTCTTTACCAAACCATCTAAATGCTACCTTCACTTATGAATCCTCCTAAGAAATCATCTCTTTTATCTATATCTCAATTGATCTCAAAGTAATTTTTTGCATTAAAATAAGAGATATCCTGCACTAATTTTCCAATAAAAGCATAGTCTTTTGGGGCCTCTCCACTTTCTATCCAACTCCCTAACATATTACAAAGAATTCTTCTAAAATATTCATGCCGTGTATAGGATAGAAAACTTCTAGAATCCGTTAACATTCCTATGAAGGTTGACAAAATCCCTAAATTCGCCAAATCTTTCATTTGATTAATCATTCCATCTTTATGATCATTAAACCACCAAGCAGCCCCACTTTGTATTTTCCCCTTCACACCAGTTGTTTGAAAGTTACCTGCCGCTGATGTAATGATCGGACCATGATTAGGGTTCAACGAATAAAGGATTGTTTTTGGCAACTGATTATCTTTATCCAACTCATTTAAAAATTGATTAAGTGGTTTTGCTAATGTAAAATCATTAATGGAATCAAGGCCTGTGTTTGCTCCCAATGAGCGAAACATTCGATCATTATTATTTCGCTTTGCTCCAATATGCAGTTGCATCACCCAGTTTAAGGAAGAATATAACTGTCCAAGATATACGACTGTATACGTTTTAAACTTATTTTCCTCTTGTTTGGAAATGGATGCTCCTTCTAGCTTTGCTTGAAAGATGCGACTTGCCTCTCCTAGCGTGCATTCTTCATAAGGTAATACTTCCAACCCATGATCAGCAATTCTGCATCCATTTTGATGAAAATAATCAACGCGGTTTCGAATAGCGTCTAGAAAAAGCTCATAATCTGTAATGCTAGTATTTGTTTTCTTCCCCAGCTCTCTTATATAAGAAAGGAACGATTCTTGATTAATCTCAAGCAAAGAATCAGGACGAAAGGATGGAAGAACCATTGCTTTGATCTCCCTATTTTCTTTTATCATGCTATGATATTCTAAATCATCTAATGGATCATCTGTTGTCCCAATCATTGCGACATTAGATTTAGCAATAAATCCTTGGGCAGTAAATTCTTTTTGCTTAAGCTTCTCATTACAAATATTCCAGATTTCATCGCAAGTATCTTCATTTAATGCAGAGTCAATCTGAAAATATCGCTTTAATTCTAATTGGGACCAATGATATAAAGGATTTCCAATACAGTAAGGAAGAACTTTTGCCCATACTTGGAACTTTTCATAATCACTTGCCTTCCCTGTTATATAATCTTCATTTATTCCGAAGTATCGCATTGCTCTCCATTTATAATGATCTCCCGCTAGCCATAGCTTACTAATATTATCGAAGGATTTGTTTTCTGCTATTTCTTTTGGATTTAAGTGGCAATGATAATCAATTATTGGCATTGACTTACTATATTCATGATATAGAATTTTTGCAGATTCATTTTGTAATAAAAAATCTTCTTCTATTACTTGCATCAACACTCTTCCCCTTTCCTAATTTCAATATAAGAAAACAGTTAGTGCCATTTTCTTTGAATAATTCATATTTTTCGTCCTGCAAATATATCCTCAACTATCTATATAAATAAAAATAAAAAATTTTCTTTTCCGACTAAACAAAGCTTAAATATTTTTTAGCCAATAAAGTAGTGAGGATATTTTTCCTTTAAAACATGCTGTTCCAAAACGGCTAGCTGAAGATGTTTTTCCATTATTTCACTCGCCTTTTTTCCTTCCTTATTCAAAATTAGCTTATAAAGGAGCTTATGTTGAGTAATGATTGTTTCCCAGTTTGTATCACTAGACAACCTGAGGAGTCTTAACCTCTTAAAATGACTATTTAGAAGCTGAAGCATATTCCATGTTCGTTCTTTTCGACAGGCAGCAAATAGTAACTGGTGAAATTCCTCATCTAGTTCAAATATTTTTTGGAAATTATTTTGTTCCATACAAAGTTCTTGCATTCTTATATTGCCTTCTAGGCGAAAACGAAATGACTCTGGAAAATTCTCACTAGCAAGAACAACAATTTCCTTTTCTACCATTTCTCTAATAAAGCGACCTTCTTCTACATGTTCTAAATTTATTCTTGATACAATCGTTCCATATTGAGGAATAATATCAAGCAATTCCTCTTGTGCAAGCTTCAAAAATGCTTCTCTAACAGGCGTTCTACTTACATTAAGCTCATCTGCTATTTCTTTTTCGGATATTTTCGTCCCTGGTTCTAATTCCAATCCCATAATTTTCTCTTTCAAAATATTATAGGAGTAATCCCTTGAAGAAACCCTCACTTCTTTTGTAGTTAGCATCTTCATTCTCCTTCAATTGATTTATGAACCATGTACATGTTTAGTATTATAGGATTCTTCTTCATTAATGGAAGATGATTTCTTTAGAAAATTACTTTCAATGTGATTTAACATGGCTCTAGAATTAAACATCATACTCATTGCAATTAAACTAGCAATAAAAACAACTAAAAAATCAGTGGTAATTACCGTAGCAAACCCCACTAGAAATAGGATAAGCATATTGCCGATCGTTTCTTTAAATTTAATAAACTGATAATACGCAGATAGCTTTATTAAGTCTCTTATCCGAAAAGTAAACCTTGAGTTAATCATTAACATATTTATACTTAACATCGTCCAGATAAGAGTAAGTACAAGCAATACGATAAAAATTATTTGATTGACTGGAGTTACTGTTATTCGGAGGTATTGTAAATCGATGAGTAAGACAAAGTATACTGCAAGGATTATTGTCCAGATGAAAAAAGTTCCTTTTAAATTTGATCGATAGCCATAGAAAAAGTCAGCAGTTGGCGACAACTCCTTCGTTCTCACTAATTTCTCCATTGAATAAAGCAGTCCTGATATAGCAGGACCAGATGGAATTAATGCAAGAGCATACAAACCGATATTAGAAAACGATGGTGTTAATGTCATGAAGAAGAAAATAAATATTGCATTTGTTGCGACAAAATAGATATTCGTTAATAAAATCCAATACACATAATTACTGAATGTAAATAAGATTCCTTGACCAAACTCTTTTTTTTGTTCCATGCTTTTCACCTTCTTTCAAATAAAATATATCGTAGTATAGATTGGATGAGGTATCCTACTAATATGCAAACTATAAGATACCTCATCATTTTTTAGCAGTTAAGAAAGTATAAGTTTTTGAAGTCAATCTGGTGTCTAGCTCCAGCGCCTATCGGTTAGTAAACTTCCGAGTATCTCCCTATGATAAGTCAACATCGGTTCACTAACGTTCCCCGTGTTTCCTTTATCTCAGTCGATACTCTCCAGTTTGTACACCGATAAACAGGAGCTTCCGCTATTCTTAGTTATTTTTCTTATATTCTAGATACGTTTTATTTGCTGTTTCTACATATTGATCTAAGCCTTGACTTTTTAGCTCTTTAACAAATGCATCAAATTCACTTAAATCACGTGTACCTAGAATAAACTTTAATGTGTTTTGGTTTGTATAATCTTTTAAAGGTGTACTTTGTAATGTTGCTTTTTCTCTATCTTCAATAGAATAAGGAATTAGTGGATCTGTTGGAACTGGTGTTTTTACTGCTTTCATATCATTTTGGAATTTAATTTCTTCTTCACTCATCATGGAATGAAGTAGATCTGTTGTTCCTCCGTATGCAAAAACTCCGCCAGAGAATCCATAATCAACACGTAAATCCTTTGTTCCATTTGGATTTAATCCATTGTAATTAATATCATCTGTTAATTTTCTTACTCCATTTTCCTTCGTAAATGTTGTTCCTTCTACACCCCATTTAGTGAATTCTTGACCTTCATCACTGTAATATAGCCAGTCAATAAACTGAAGAATTGCTTCGAATTTCTCACTTTCCTTAATTTTCGAAGTAATCATGACACCGTTTTCTAATCTAGAACCCGACATTAATTGGCCAGTAGGACCACCAGGAACGGTAATTTTTGAAATAGAATAATTTCCTTTTCCTAATGTTTTATCCATATCGACACGATGTAAGTTAATAGTTTGAGAGTTTCCATTAATAATAAATGATTTACCCGTTACAAATTTTTGCACTGCTAGATCATCGCTTTGTGTAAAGCTCTCTTCATCTAATAATCCTTCTTCTACTAATTTGTGGAAGTAAGTAAGCATTTCTTTATATCCATCTGTAGTTGCTGCATAAACAAACTCATCTGCATCTTGATCATAAGATAATCCGTTTCCGAATCCCCAACCAGCTTTTGTTCCAAAACCTGTTGCTGCAATATTTAATGTACTGTTAAAAGTAAAACGATCAGAGAAAGGAATAGAATCAGGATAGATTTCTTTCAATTTCTTCATAGCTGTATATAATTCATCCCAAGTTGTAGGAATAGCAATGTTATTTTCTTCAAAGATATCTGTTCTAACAATTAATGTATAATCTGGCCAAACTTCTTCATGTAAACCTGGAAGTACATAGAATTTGCCATCATTTTGGCGTAAAGTATCTAACTCAGGATCTAAATCCCATTTTTCAACTTTTTCTTTAAAGTGAGGCATTTTGTCAATGTAATCGCTTACCGGAAGTGCCGCGCCAGATGCAACAAAAGCAGCTTCTTCCCCAGGGTATGTTTTAGGGATAACGATTGGAGCATCTCCTGAACTAATTAACAAACTTCTTTTTTGCGTGTAGTCACTCATTGGTACAATAGTCGACTTTAATGTGACATTTGTGATTTCTTTAATCTTATCCCATAGAAGCCAGTCTTCTTTATATGGATATGTTGGCTGATCCATATATAAAATCGATAAATCAAATGGTTCAGTTGCTTTAAATGTGTCTCCTGCGTTATAAGATTCCATCGCTCCTTTTGTAGATACTTCTACGTCACTACTTGCTGTATCATCATTGGAACAAGCTGCAGCAAGTAATACTAACATGAATAGCCCTAGAAATAGCCCTACCTTTTTACAACTTTCTTTCATAGTATTTCCTCCCCTTATATATATATAGGAAAAGCGTAAAGTTATTTTTCGCTAATAGCAGGCATATGAAAGGAATCCTTAGGAAAAACAACTACGCTGAACTCCCGTTAACCGGAAGGCTCATTTTTTTACTTAACAGAGCCTAGCATTACACCAGAAACAAAGTATTTTTGCACAAATGGGTATACCGTTAAAATCGGTAAAATGGTTAATACCATTGTTACTGACTTAATATTTGCAGAGATTTGTGTTAAGTTGTCAGCTGATGTTGCACCGGCTGACATTCCACTAGTAGTTCCTGCAATCATATTTCTTAAGTAAATCGTAACTGGGAATAGCTCTTTTTTATCTAAATAAATGAAAGCACTAAACCAAGAATTCCAATAGGCAACGGCATAAAATAATACCATTGTGGCAATTACAGCTTTACTTAGAGGTAAAACGATCTTTAATAGAATACCATATGTGTTTAAACCATCGATTGAAGCTGCCTCTTCTAGTTCTTCAGGCATATTTTCAAAAAAGGATTTCATTATTAGCATATTATAAATACTAATCGCACCTGGGATTACAATCGCCCACATAGAATTAGCAAATCCTAAAGCATTGATTAAAACATAGTTCGGAATTAAGCCGCCGTTAAAGAACATAGTGAATACTGCAAACACAGTTAAAAATCGACGTCCTACTAGCCTTCTTTTTGATAGAGTGTAAGCAAATATCGTTGTTAAAAACATGGAGATTATTGTCCCCACTACTGTGTAAACAACTGTATTTTTATAATTTATCCAAAACATCGTGTCAGACAGGACCTTTTGATAGGTTTCCACATTAAATCCCTTTGGAAATAAATTTACCTGCCCTGAATTGATATAGGACTCGCTACTAAAAGACTGTGCGACAACATTGATAAACGGATATAGCGTACAAAATATTATGATTAATAGAATACAGACATTAAAGACTTTAAAGATTTTATACTGCTTTGATTCTTTCATTTATTCTCCCCCCTACCATAAACTTCTATCTGTTAATTTTCTCGAAATGCTATTTGCTGATAATACAAGCACTAATCCAATGATGGATTCAAATAACCCAATAGCTGCTGCATAACTGAAATTATTTGATTCTAGACCAACACGGTATAAATAAGTTGAAATAACATCTGAAGTTTCATAGGTTAAAGGATTATAAATCAATAAGATCTTTTCAAAACCTATAGCGAGAAAGCTACCGATATTCAAAATTAATAGTGTAACGATTGTCGGCAATATTCCAGGAATCGTAATATGCAGGGTTTGCTTCCAACGATTGGCCCCATCTATTTTTGCTGCTTCATATAAGGAGTCATCAATGGTCGTTAAAGCAGCCAAATAAAGAATTGCTCCCCATCCCATTCCTTGCCATACTTCTGAAGTTACATAAATCGTCCTAAACCATTCTGGACTTTGAATAAAGCTTATTTTCTCTCCTGTAAAGAATTCCACTATCCCATTGATTGACCCGTTTAGTGCAGTTAATTGCAAAATCATCCCGGCAATGATAACAATAGATAGGAAATGCGGTAAGTAGGATGCTGTTTGCACAAATTTCTTGAATTTTTTTGACTTTACTTCATTTAATAGGAGTGCAAAAATAATTGGCATAGGAAAACAAAATAGTAATGTAATTCCGCCTAATATTAAGGTGTTTTTAAATACATTCCAAAAAACTGGGTCGTTTATGAACATCTCAAAGTAATAAAAACCTACCCATTGTTCCCCATAAATTTTACCGCCTGGCATATACCTTCTGAAAGCGATAACATTACCAAGCATTGGACCATACTTAAAGATTAATAAATAGATAATGGGTAGAATTAACAAGGTATATAGCTGCCAATCTTTCCGTATAACAGCTAATGTTGTTTTCAGCTTGCTTCTTTTTGGCTTTTTTACAGTTTTTACTTCCGAATGAACGACTTCCGTTTCCATAAGAACCCCCCGTTTCTGATTATTCAAAATACCATAATCTGAGATTTATAGCTTAGTAGCTGACTATTATAAAGCTACATCTTTCAAAGATATAGCAAATATACAATTTTTAAGCGCTTAGTGGTAAAGGTTAGAACCCTTATTAAAAAAATTCTAGTAGCAATGATGTAAAAAGAGAGTTTGTTAAAGAGAGTTATATACGATACAAATGAAGTGATAAATGGTGATAAGAATTTATAATTACTGGATGTGAAGATTTTTGTTCATTTTCAAAATATACTAGTATGGTAGTATACCTAAAAGTATACTTCCTTTTGTTTAAAGAATATGAAACAGTGGCTTTTCTTTGATGTAATAAACTGGAATATGTGGAAAACCAGCTTCGATTAAAACTTTCAAATACTCCATTCCTGGTTCTTCGCTAACCGCATGACCAATCAGGATAAGTGCCTTCTTTTTCCCTTGGTGGATAGCATCTCTAACATACTCTGGTGACTCCCATTCCGGTCCTTCTCCTGCAATAACTAAATCAAGACTCTGGTTCTGAAATAAAGGAATTACCAATTCTCCTCCACCTCGATAGCCTGCAAGCAATCCAATCCTTTGGCAGTCCATCGATAGATCACCCACAACTCTTACGAAAGGGGCACCAAGTTTATCTTTAATATACTTTGCAATTTCAGTAACAGATTGCTTTGGAATCGTCAAAGTAGTTGCCGTTGACTGATACTCTTCTGTATATTTCTCCCATTCAAGCTTGCGAATCAAGCCTACCATGATACCGTCAGGATCATACCGGTGAAAGTAATCATGAAATCGAAAAATGCTAATATTAGCTTCTTCAATTAATTGAAGCTTTGCTAGAAAAATTGGATCTTTTGAATATGCTTCTTTCCAATTTTGATGACTATAAAAAGGTCCTTCATGGGTAATGATTAAATTAGCTTTGAGAGAGATTGCTTTTTCTAATACTTCCTGAGTCAACATGAATGCGATTACAATTCCCTCCACATTAAGAGTTGCTGATCCTTTTACTAATACATCTGTTGTTGATCCAAATTCTCTTGCGGGCTCGATTAACCTATCTATTATTCTCTGAATACTTGTCATTCTGTCTCCCCCATCAAGTTAATCAAATTATACCACGTTATACTTTGTTCATTCAATATACAAACTATATTTTTTACAAGTATTTCTATAAATTTTCTACCTGAAGAATAAGTGTTTACTTTCACTAATTTTTTATTCGACGATTACATTATTTGTTTCTTGCTTTTGCATACGCTGAAAAATAAGGATACTACTAGACATTAATATGCAAGCAATAGAAACACCACTGAAAAAAGGCAGCAGTCCAGGAATATAGAGTAGAAGAAAAGTATCTGCTACTAATCCAAGAATAACTAGCAACAATATATGGATATTCAACACTCCTAGAAAAAAGGAATATTTAAAGTAATCGATGAACTTTAAATGGTAATGTACATAAACAGGAAAGAAGAATAAAAGTGTAATAACATATAAGCATGAAATAAGTAGCAATATACTAGTGGTAACAATACGGATTAGACCATCAAGATTTAAGATTAGATAGTAATCTGCATAAAGCATTGCTCCAGCCAGTACGAATACTAAACCATAGATATTGCTTTTAAATACCTCACTTTTATAGACGGATAAAAATGTCTTCCAAATGGGTATATCCGTTTCTTTCATAAACCATTTTCGGACAACAGTAAATAATGCAACCGTTGCTGGCATAAAACCAAATAGGACGAGGCCACTTACTGTGAACAATACCCACAGTATATTAATATAAGCTAGCTTCATAATCCATTCACAGATGGTATATAATTTCCCCATTGGTTTTGCTGACATGCTTATCCCCTCTACTTTCTTCTTTCCTATTAAATCTGTTGATTTGTTCCCCGTCAACAACCCACGACTGAAGTCACGGGCTTGTAAGGTCTTGCAACCTTTGGAATTTACAGCGGACAACAAGACCAACATCTTGCCCTTCAAATCAAGCTAGAGATACTGTTTGGGCTCCAAGCAACCCGTTTGTATTATTATACCACTACTGTTTGCAGTAGTAGTATAGTTCTTCTTTGCTTTTAGCAAAGAAAGAGAATGTCGGACAATTGAGTTAGCAGAAGCTAACCCTTGCCCAAAGCCGATTCATCTCACGACTGAAGTCACGAGGGTTCTCAGCTAAAGCCTAAATCTGCAGCCTGAATCCCCTTAGCTTTCGGCGGTTTATTCAACCACTTTCAAATGTATTCAGGCTGAGAATATAAAGATTACAATCAAGAAAATAACTTTCCTTACTATATACTAACTTCTAGGTAGATAGTAGAGGCTTTACTGCTGTTCCTCCAACCACAAGATGCTGGTTACTCCCCTTGGGTAGTATTTACTTCCTGCGATTTCACCTGCTATTATTTGATCACTCCAGCTCCAAACGGATAGCTCGGGATGTGTTAGCCATTCTACATGAGCAGCATCTGCTTTTGCCCCTTTTTCATCCCATTTCCAGTCTAGAATTTCTCGAGCGATAAATTGGCATAAATAAATTTTGCTTAGCCATGAGTTATTACTTGTAGAGGAAATTTTCCAGCCTCCATCTTCAAATAGACAAACACCTTCTATTAATACTGTTTCAAGATGTGTCTTTAATGCCTGAATATAGCCACCATATCGTCCATGCTCATCCAATGCTTCCTTACAATTTGTAAAGTATGGGAAAATCAGTCCTTCTATTGCTGGAATGATTTTTGAGTCATTTCCTTCTCCAATCACAGCTGGAATATATCCATCTTCCGTTACGTGCTCCACAATGGTTGCTGCACACTTTTCTGCTTGCTCTCCAGCAAGCTTAGCCAAATCTGTTCTTTCATTTTCTGTAAATATTTTTTCAAGCGCAATATAGGAAGCCCATATTTTCCCCGCAAGATAAATATTGTTGCGTGCTTGCCCTAATGACACATCAAGACTGTCATAAGTGGTAATTTCCGCACCACCCATTACCCTTGAAGAATCTAGACCCATTAAACCATTGCGCTTATCTGGTTCTGGATGATCCCTGTTTAGCATACTTTCAAAGCATTGCTCCACTATCTGAAGGTTTGCATCTAACCACTTTTGATCCCCTGTATGGCTAACATAAAGGGCCGCACATAATACCCAGTTTACTAGCTGTTCATGTGTCATATGTGAAAAGCAACCATCAAGGCCATACAACTCATAGGATGAGTATTGTGGACGAGAAATTGTATTTGCTACTCCCATATCATGTGTAAAACTTATTCCACCAGGATATTCTGTATCATCATTAGGAAAACGAACAGTATCTTCATAACTAAATCGTTGGACAAACATATCTAATTCATTTTTTACTGTCCATGGGTTCATTCTTAGCTCAAAGAAAATCTGATCCACTGTTAAATCAAAAGTATTCATCATCCGATATTCCCCTTCATTCACTACCCAGAAGGGTTCCCCATTATAATCTAACAATTGTGTAGAGCCATAATAGCTGCGAATAGAGTGAATCAACATAAATTTTTGATCTTCCGATAAATGCTGTGTGCCAGCTATTTTTTCATTCGCATTTTTTGCTCGCTCTGCAAGTGTATCGAAGTTTTCAAGAGCATATTCTGCAACAGATTCAATATTTTTAAAGAAGTTAGTATAGTAATAGGAAGTATCCATTCCTGCCGTTACTATCCCCCCTCTATAAAAACAGATGGCAAATTGGTATGTTCTTTTTTCTCCTGCTGGAACATCCACAACTAATGCTCCTAAAGGACCTAATCCAAATGTCCAATTCTCTTTTTGAGGAGTTGTTAGAATGTTTTCTAAGCTAAAGTGCATTGCTGATTTAACATCAGGATTATTGGATACAATAGCAGTCAATCTACCTTGACCAATACCAGCAAAGCCCTCCATTGTATCATCGACTCTTCGCATCGATGAATAAGGATCACTTCCCTGATAACCGAAAAAAGCGCGTCTACTTCTTGTTCCGTTCGAATTATCTACAGTCAGTTCAGCCAAGACAGCTGGCAATATAGTACTTTTCAATTCTTCCTCATTCGCAGCTGTAGGATCTGGAACAGGTTCCACTTGGGAATAAATCGTAAAAGATATATCCTCTGATTCCCATGTATCCGTTCCAAGTTGAAAATTACGTTTTATTTTATCTTTAGAGATAGGATAAATGATATTAGGCTTATCTGGATCTGGATCCATATTTTCAATATCATATCTTTTACTTTCATCATCATCTTGATAAGCAAAGAAAGGAAAAGCTTCATATGTCCCTTCTTTATCTAAAGCTTCAGCACCTATATAAATATTTTGCTTCGGAGAACGACCTAACTCTAAATCTAATCCACCACTAGCACCAGGAAATCCTAGTGTAAAGCTTGAGAACGCTCCAATTGGGGAATGATGAGCATTAAAAAATGAATTTTTTGGCATCGTTATTATTTCCTCCTTTTGATTATCCTTTTACAGACCCTGCAGCTAATCCTTCAACAATCTTATTACTTAATACGATGAAAGCAATTAAAATCGGAATAATGCTTATCATCAAGGTTGCTCCAATAGCTCCCCAATCTGTTAAATATTGACCTACGAAGTTATTAACACCGACCGTTAATGTCTTCCATTTATCTGAACTAATGAACGTATTAACGAATACAAATTCATTCCAGTTATAAATCATATTGATAATGACAACTGTTGCCATAACAGGAGTTGTCATTGGTAGTGTGATTTGAAAGAATATGCGATGAATCGAACAACCATCCATTACAGCTGCTTCTTCTAGTTCACGTGGCAATGCTTGATAGAATCCTAATAAAATCATGATTGTTAGCGGTAGATTAAACGCTGTATACGATAAGATGATTGAAATCGGATTATCAATTAGTTGCAATTGATTAAAGAAACTAAATAATGGAATTAATGTGGAATGCAACGGAATCATGATTCCAACCATAAACAATCCAAGAACAAGTTTACTTAGTTTCCAATGCATTCTTGTAATCGCAAAGGTAACAAAGCTTGCCAAGATTACTGTTAAGACTACCGCTATAACAGTAATCCACACGCTATTAAAGAAATATTGGCTTATGTTCCCTTGTGTCCATACTTTTACATAGTTCCCCCATTGTGGATCTTTTGGAAGAGCAAATGGAGATAAGCCAAACACTTCTTGATTCGTTTTTAAAGAAAAGAAGAATAACCAAACGAGTGGATATATTTGAAAAATGGCAATTATCCCTAGTACTAGATACAAAAATCCGTATCCTATTTTACTTCCAATTGATCCTTTTGTTTTAGGAGATATGGATAAATCAGTTTTATTATTTTTTTGCATTACTACTTCACTCATGATTATCTCTCTCCTTTAGTACTGAGCATCTTCTTTTGATGCTGTTAATTTTTGTATCACCCATGTCATCACTAGACAGATTATTAATAACGCAAATCCAATAGCACTACCGTAGCCAAAATTATATGTTTTAAATGCTTCCTTATACATATAAGATGCCATTACTTCACTAGCACCATTAGGTCCGCCACCAGTCATTACATAGATTAAATCAAAGTATTTTAAAGAACCTACAATTGCTAAGACTATCGTTACTTTTATTACTGGAGCAATCAATGGAAGCTTAATTTTATAAGCAATTTGTAACGGCGTAGCTCCGTCGATTTTAGCTGCCTCAATAATTTCATCTGGCACCCCTTTTAAGGCTGCATAATAAATAATGATATAAAAACCTGCATATTGCCATACTATAGGAATGAATATGGAATATAACACCAAATTCGGATCTGCAAGCCAGATTGGAGTGTTTACCACTCCAAACATTTCTAAAAGTTTGTTCAACATCCCATTTGTTGGATCGAAAATTTTCAACCATAACTGGGCAATCGCCACAGAAGATAATAACATTGGAATTAAGTAAATTTTCCGTAGAAGTCCTGCCCCTTTAATCTTACTTGCTAATATTAACGAGATTACTAGATACGCTACTAGGCTTATTGCAGAAAAAACAGCTAATAACACCGAATGATACGTACTAGTCCAGAACATTTTATCTTTCATGAGCTCTATATAATTATCTAGTCCAATAAAAGTCTTAGCCCCTATACCGTCCCAATCCATTAAGCCATAATATCCTGTTAATACGATAGGAATATAGATCAAAATTAAAATGAGCAACAGTGCAGGGAGCACATATAGAGTGATTACCCATTTGTTCGACATCACATTTTTCATTATTCTGCTCTCCCTCCTTATTGATTTGTAAGGGCTTTGTCAAATGATAGTATTGGTTATTCTAATGAAATTTTTTTATCAAACCAATATTATCGTTTAACAAAGCCTTCTCTTAAAATCAATAATGTAAATATTATAATCAAAAACCAAAATGATTATTTTAAATAGTGGAATCTATCTGTTTCACTATGATAGATTCCACTCCATTTCTTCGTTATTCTTCCTCAGCTAACGCTTGTTCTTGTTTTGCTGTAAATTCTTTTGGTGTTGCCTGACCACCAAATAGTGATTGAATCATATCTAAATGTACTTGAGCAACACTTGAGCTCATTTGAACGTCAGCATATAGTGTTAAGTTGGAAGCTTCTCCTAGATCATTTAAAATATCGATATACATTGGGTCAAGATCGATATTGGAAGTATCCACAACAGTTGCTGGGATAACGCCAGCATCTTTAACAGAGTTTTTGCCCCATTCTTGTACTAGATATGCAACAAAATCTTTTGCTTCCTCTTTTACTTTTGATTTTTCAGAAACAAACAGACCAACACCAGGACCACCTACATAACTGTTAATGTCGCCTTTACCACCTTCATATGTTGGGAACTTAAAGTATCCTACTTTATCTTTAAATTCTTGCGTAACATCTGGGCTTGTTGTATAGTTTGGCAATTCCCAGGTAGCCATTAAATACATAGCTGCTTGCTCATTCATAAAGTACCCTTTTGCCTCATCATTGGATAAACCGTTGAATCCTTTTACAAATCCACCCATATCAACTAATTTTTTTATTTCTTCTGCTGCTTGAACAAGTGCTGGATCTTCAAAGCTTCCACTACGATTAATCGCATTTGTTAATACTTCTGGTCCACCAATTCTATCTGCAAGGTACATGTACCACATAGAACCAGTCCAACGGTCTTTATTTCCTAAAGTAATTGGAGTAACGCCATTATCAGCTAATGTTTTAACAACATTTAAGAACTCATCATATGTCTCAGGAATTTCTAAATTATATTTTTCAAAGATTTCTTTATTGTAATAAACAGGTGTAATATTTAATTCAAGTGGAAGTCCATATGTTTTACCATCCATGGCAAAGGCTTCTGTTGTACCTGCTATAAATTGATCTTTAAAACTGCTATCAACTACATCATCTAATGATGCAAACATTCCACCCTTAACAAATGGCTGCATGTATCCTGCTGCCCATGTCACTCCAACATCTGGTAGCTCATTAGAAGCAGATAATACTTTAATTTTATCTTTATATTGCTCGTTTCCTAGAATCTCCGTTTGGATTTTCACATCCGGATGGTCTTTTTCATACTGCTTAATGATATCGTTTACAATTGTGAACTGAGCTTTTGAACTTCCCTCTGGCCACAAATGCATGAATTTAATAACTGTTTTATCTCCATCATTTGAAGCGTTTTCATTGTTAGAAGAAGTGGATGAAGAACATCCTGCTAAAACTAAAACCATCAATAAAGCAACAGATAGTAGTGCTGACAGTGCTTTTCTATGAAACATTAAAACTACCCCCTATACATCCTATTTATTTATTTCTTTCTTACAAATAAAGTTTAACATTATTGGATATCCCAAAAAAGGTAACAACGATTAGATAAAGTTCAACTTTTTTTAGAAAGCCCTTTCAATATTTGCTTTTCGATAGGCACTTGGTGTTGTCCCTTCTAATTCTTTAAAGATTTTAATAAAATATTTAGCTGTTTTGTATCCTGATTCTTCCGCAATATCAGCAATGGAAAGCTTTGTAGAGATAAGCAAATTTTTAGCATGCTGAATTCTCCTTCTCGTTATATATTCACTAAACGTTAAATGAATTTCTTCCTTGAACAGCACACTAAAATAACTCGGGTTTAAATAAACAAGGTCAGCTACCTCACGTTGATTTAATTCTTCTTTTAAATGCTTATCAATATATTGCAAAGCCTTCTGTATTGGTTCTCTAGCCGATTCATTCGTTACGGTAGCATCAATTAACTTATCATCAACAACTTTTGAAATAATATTGGCTCTTTCTCTATTTTTATCGATCGTAATAGCATCTTCCACTGCTTCTATTAATTTCTTTTTACTTATTGGCTTAAGTAAATAATTAATAACACCTAAACGAAGAGCTTCTTGAGCATACTCAAATTCAGAATAGGCAGAGATAACAATAACCACTGGTAGCTGTTTTTGATCATTTATTGTTTTTAACATGGTTATACCAGTTATTCTCGGCATACGAATATCTGTTATAAGGATGTTTACTTTTTGTTTTTTTATGATGTCAATTGCATCTTCCGCATTTGCTGCCAATAATATTTGAAATTGGCCGTTAGACCAGTTCTCTAATGTTTTTTTAATACCTTCCCTTGATCTTGGCTCATCATCGACAATCAATATTGTTTTCGTATTCATTCTTACATCCCTCCATCTTTTGGAATTTCAAAAGAAATTAATGTTCCTTTATTTTCGATACTTTCAATAATTAGTCCCTTTTGTTGCCTTTCCTGATAATAGAGTGTAAGTCTTTTATATACATTGGAAAGAGCCATTCCCTTGCCTGCTGTAGATGTAATGCCTCCTTTTCCCATTGATTCCTTAATACTTTTTAATTTAGACGCATTGATTCCGATGCCATCATCACAAACACTAACCTTTATTCTGTTATTCTCTTCTGCTTGCTCAACAATAACATCAACTGTACATTGCCCAAGCTTATTCTCTGCTCCATGTAATACAGCATTTTCAACTAATGGCTGTATCAAAAATTTAGGAATTCTTACTTCTTCAAATGCTTTAGGAAGCTTTATATGCCATTTCAACTGCTCTCCAAATCGCATTTTCATTATTTCCATGTAGTCCTCTATATGTTCGATTTCATCTTTTATACGTACCCACTCCTCCTCTGAGGAACGAGAGATAGTATATCGAAATAAATTAGACATAGTAACAACAAGTTCAGCTAGCTCTTCCTCATCGTTCTCTTCTAATGTCCAATGAAGGGCATCTAAAGTATTAAATAAAAAATGAGGATTGATCTGAGCTTGCAGTGCTCTTAATTCACTTCTGCTCCGAATAATTTCCTTTTGATATACCATTGTGATTAAATGATTGGTTTCTTTTACAAGCTGATTATATGTACTGTTTAATTCATTTATTTCATTAACAGAAGAGATATTTGGTGTCAGCGGTAAGGAACCTTCACTTGCAAATCTCATCGTATTTGTTAACCGAATAATTGGTCTAGTAATAATATTGGATAGAAAAAAAGAGCAGACGAAATATATTAGTAGTCCAATTAATCCAGCTAAAAGGATGCTTGTTCGTACCACAGTTATTCCTTCTGTTAACGTATTGAAGGGAGTTAGGATTAGTACTGTCCAACCAGTGACATAGGAAAAATTCTTGGTAATCATGTAATCCTTTTCATTTATTCGAACAATTTTTTTATCACTTTCCACGATTGACTCACTTGATTGCTCAAAATTTGTAATAATCGGTTTATTTGTTTCATCTAAAAGCATAAAATATTGATTCGTTTCATCTGTAAGCGCTTGATTTGCAAACTTGAAATAATTATCATAAATACTAAAAAGTAGATATCCTCCATTTGTAAAACTTCGGTTAATAAGATTTACCCTTCTTATAGCAAGAAAATAATTGCTATCATTAGGATCCTCTCCAATCCAAACAAGACTTCCTTTTGCGTCATCCGCCTTTTTTACCCAACTTGCATCAAGACTAGTCATTAAATTGGCATCATCCAGAGGTAAAATCCGTGTTTGATTACTAGTAAATAATTGAAAGGAAAAGATACCATCTGAATTAGCTGTTATTGTATTGACTGTTCCCATCAATTCTTGCTTTTCTTGAAAAGCTACATGCCTTTGATCATATTCCCTAGTTAAAAGGTTTTGTACTTTGTCATTCGTGGCTACTAGCTTCGATGCCATATTTAATTGTTCATATAAGGTTTCGATTCTACCATTTGCTTCGATTGCTACTTGCTGAATTTGTTTTTCTGCATTATTTTCTAATAAAGAGGACACTTGATTAAATATTAATGTACTGACAAATAAAAGAACGACTATCATAACAGATAAAAAAACAAACAAAATTTGATTCCTTAATGTATTCCATTTTCTTAATAAATTGAACATCTTTTTTTCGCCCTTCTCTTTATTTGCACCATTATTATACCAAAAAATCACCAACTTTGTTTATTCATTAACAAATAAACAAAATTTCCATACTGTTTTTTAAGATTTTATAAAAATTGGTGGGATTACACGGAGCCTAAAATAATTTTCAATATAAAATTTAGAACAAGCCCTTTATGCAAAAAAAACTTACGCGGAATAAATAACACCAACCATGTTTATGAGTTATAATAGACTTATAAATTATTTAAGTTGGTGTTTATTTATGCGTACAAAAAATCGGTTAAATCCAGTTGAATCTATTTACTATACTCCTGAGATTACACATTGCCCTAAATGTGAAGGCAAATTAACATACTGTCATCCTGTATGGCGGAAAACCATCTCTACTCTTAAAGGTGAATTTAAAGTAATCAATCTAGGTTACAGATGCGAAAATAACTCCTGTGATAATCATATCGTTTATCGCTCTGCAGAGGCTGAACAACTCAGTATGAAACATATTACATATGGAATGGATGTCATTGCTCATATTGGTCATTTACGCTTTAAAGAACATAAAACACGATTAGAAATTACCGACATACTAACGGAGAAGCAGATTAAAATCTCTGAAAGACAGGTTCAAAAACTCTATGAACGCTACGCGTTACTACTTAGGTCATCTGTCGAAGAGAACACGAAAGAAATTTTAGAGAAAGTCGTAGAAGAAAGTGACGGATTAATCCTTTCTATTGATGGCGTTCAACCTGAAAAAGGAAACGAAACACTTTATGTAATCCGTGAGGTACTAAGTGGAACTGTCCTAGCTGCACACAATCTAAAGAGTAGTGCATCTCAAGAATTGGTTGGGATTATTCAACCCATCATTAATTGGGGTTACCCAATTCAAGGGTTTATTAGTGATGGGCAACAGTCAATCCGTTTAGCGATTGAGAAAGTCGCACCAAACATTCCATATCAGTATTGTCAGTTCCATTACTTTAAGGATATTGCCAAACCATTAGTGGAAAAGGACCGAAAGTTAAAGACAAATATTAAAAAGAAGCTAAGGGGAATTCGAGATATCGAGAGAAAAATAGAAGAATCCCCTTCAGAAAGCTTAGAAGATGAAATCGCAAGTGATTATGTGGCAGCCATTCGCTCCGTATTACTGGAAGATGGTAAGCCCCCGTTTGAATTACCTGGTACTCGAGTCTATGAACGAACAAAATCAATCAAAGACTCGATTGAAAAATGCCTGGATAAAAAAGGGGACTCTTTTACTTGAAAAGCTATTCAGAATAGTCAGTAATGTTGATAACTTTAACTCAGATTATCAACTTGTGAAACGTTGGGACCTGCGTTTTAAACGGATTGCCACTATTATGGAGCCATCTGAAAATAAAACAAGTTCTTGGGTCGAAAATAGACTAAAACAGTATCTAGATCATATTAAAAAAGAGCTTAATCGGGAAGAGGATCATGCGTTTGTGGATAATCTTTTAAGATATAGTAATGGCTTTTGGAAAGGACTTTTTACTATATACGATTTCCCTCTCTTACCTAGGACGAACAATGATTTAGAACTATTCTTTAGACGTACAAAAGTAAGGCATAGGCGAATAACTGGTAGTCGAACTTGGAATCGTTATATTGTTCGTCATGGTGAAAACATTGTTTTTGTTGAAGGTGTTACAGATGAACGAGACGGTTTGAATAAGATAAGGAAAGCTGACTATTCTACCTATAAGAACGAAGCTAATAAGTGGAATAACCGGATACTTGAACACACAAAACAGAGAAGGTTTAAAAAGGACCCAAATGCATATTTACTCAATATTGAGAGCAAATGGAACGAGCACAACTAACCTATTGTGTTAGTTGTGCCGTCTAAGAAAAAAAAGAGTCTAGCTAATTACTTTTGTAAGAAGTTTAGACTCTTCTCTCAATCCCTATTTATTCCAACCTTAAACTCAGTAATACACAACCGCAAGCTTATGAAAATTCGAGGAAGATAAATGGGGGATGAAGGAAAACCTCACTGATGGGAAGTTTCACTTTATTATCATCCAATCCTTTTAGTCTATATTAATGAATAATGGTAACTCTATTTTTTTTTTGGAGCTTTCTTTGTATTCCTCTCATTAGTAGATTCTTACCAATTTTTCTTGTAGGAGGAAATAGGATAACAGCACCTATAATATCTGTAATAAATCCAGGAAACAACAATAAAAATCCGCCAATTAGAACACAAAAACTATCTAAAATTGCATCTCCTGGCATCATTCCCTGATTTAATTGAACTTGAACATTGCGAATCGCCTTTAATCCCTGTTTCTTTAGTAATATGCCGCCAAGAATTCCTGTTCCTATTGCAATAAATATTGTTTCTGCTATTCCAATAATATTTCCAGCTAAAAGAAAGATCACCAGCTCAATAAGCGGTACTAGTAGCAAGCAAATAATAAAATTCCGCAAGTTGTCACCATCCTCATCTGTAATGCATTTCTTTCATTATACCTTTTTTCCATTAAAGCTGATAGTAGACAGCATATGTTTCCCTTTTCTGTCTCTTGTTAAATAATGTTATTTCCTCTTTTAATAGATACATGTTCGCACCAATAAGAATACTCGTCTCTCTTATTCGAAAACAACCATAAAAAAAGAAGAATATCCATTGCAATAAATTCAAGCAAGGATATTCTTCCTATTTTATTTTATCAATTCATTATTATAGTACGCTAGCATGTCCGCTATAAATGTAACCACTGCGAGAATCAACAGTAATATCTAGTCCATCTTTTAAGATACTTGTTGCATTTTCTACTCCTACGACAACAGGGATCCCAATGTTTAAGCCTACAACAGCTGCATGGCTTGTTAAACCGCCTTCTTCGACAATTAATGCACTACACTTTTCTAATGCAGGTACCATATCGCGGTCCGTTGCGTTTGTAACAAGAATCGAACCAGCTTTAACTTTATCTAGTGCTTCTTTTGCACTAGTAGCAATTACAGCTTTACCGAAAGCTGTTTTACGGCCAATTCCTTGTCCTTTAGCAAGTACATCGCCAATTACATGAATTTTCATAATGTTTGTTGTACCTGCTTCTCCAACAGGAAGACCTGCTGTAATAACTACTAAATCACCATGTGTAACAATAGAGCTGTTAACACCTTCTTGAACTGCTACATCCAGCATTTCATCTGTTGATTCTGATTTTTGGCTTAAGCGTGGATATACTCCCCAAACTAGCGCTAATTGTCTTTGAATTCTAGCATCATATGTTACAGCGACAATTGGAGCTTCTGGGCGATATTTAGAAATCATTCTTGCAGTGTGACCGCTACCAGTTGGGGTGATTACTGCTTTTACTTCTAAATTTAATGCTGTATGAGCAACAGATTGTCCGATTGAATCAGTAATAGAATGCTCAGAATCCTTGCTGCGTTTAGATAATATTTCTTTATAATTTAGTGCTTCTTCTGCTCTTGAAGCAATATTGTTCATCGTTTGTACAGCTTCCACTGGATATGATCCTGCTGCTGTTTCACCTGAAAGCATAATTGCATCTGTACCATCAAAGATTGCATTTGCTACGTCACTTGCTTCTGCACGAGTAGGACGTGGATTACGTTGCATAGAATCTAGCATTTGAGTTGCAGTAATAACAGGCTTTCCTAAAGTATTACATTTTTTAATTAATAATTTTTGCACTAATGGTACTTCCTCAGCTGGAATTTCTACCCCTAAATCACCACGAGCAACCATTAAACCATCAGAAACCTCTAAAATCTCATCAATATTATCCACACCTTCTTGATTTTCAATCTTAGGAATAATGTGGATATGAGATGCATTATTATCCTCTAATAATTGCTTGATTTCTAAAACATCAGATGCACGGCGTACGAAAGATGCTGCAATAAAATCAATTCCTTGTTCAATACCAAAACGAATATCATTTGCATCTTTTTCAGTCATACCAGGAAGCTTTACAGCTACGCCAGGAACGTTTACACCTTTTTTATTTTTTAATGTTCCTGAATTTAAAATTTTTGTATGTATTTCACCAGCTGATTTGTCTACTTTCGTTACTTCTAGACCAATTAAGCCATCATCCAATAGAATTTTACTACCTGATTCAACATCATCAATTAACCCTTCATAAGTAACAGAGAATTTTTCTGTAGTACCTTCAACTTCTGTCATAGAAACGATGATATCATTTCCTGCAACTAATTCAATTGCGCCATCTTTCATGTTGTTTGTTCTGATTTCTGGACCTTTCGTATCTAAAAGGATCGCAATATTGTTTCCAGTAATCTCTGCTGCTTCACGAATATTTTTTATTCTAGCACCATGCTCTTCAAAATCACCATGAGAAAAGTTAAGGCGAGCAACATTCATTCCAGCTTCCATTAATTGCGTTAATTTTTCCACACTTTCACTTGCAGGACCAATAGTACATACAATCTTCGTTTTACGCATTAATAATACCTCCGATAAATATTAGTAAAAAAATAATAGCTAACTTCACAGCATTTTAGGAATTTATGAGTTATCTGTACCATAGAATGTACTAAATAATCATAAATCCCTATCGATTTATTAAATAGATAATTCTTTTGATAAGTGATATAAATTATTATCAATCGTATGTTTACGCGCTAAAGCTTCAATGATATCATAATCAACCAGTTGATTTTTCTCGATACCTACAGCTCTTCCACCTTTACCTTCTACAAGAAGCTCAACTGCATAAGCCCCTAGGCGGCTCGCTAATACACGGTCTTGAGCAGTAGGTGAACCACCACGCTGCATATGACCTAATACAGATACACGTGTATCAAAGTCGGTGTTTTCTTCGATTAATTTACCAATTTCAACACCACTTGCAACACCTTCAGCTACGACAATAATACTATGTTTTTTGCCGCGTTCTTGGCCTTTTTTCAATCTGCCAACAATTTCTTCTAAATTAAAGCCTTCTTCAGGGATAAGAATTGTTTCAGCACCACCAGCTAAACCAGCCCATAATGCGATATCGCCAGCATTTCTTCCCATAACTTCAATAATAAATGTTCTTTCATGAGAAGTTGCAGTATCACGGATTTTATCAATTGCATCAATAACTGTGTTTAATGCAGTATCAAAGCCAATTGTAAATTCTGTGCCTGGTATATCATTATCAATTGTACCAGGAACGCCAACGCAAGGATAGCCTTGTTCTGTAAGCGCCTTCGCACCCATATAAGATCCGTCTCCGCCAATAACAACAAGACCATCAATATTATGTTTTTTTAATTGCTCAATTCCTTTTTGTTGTCCCTCTTTTGTTTTGAATTCTTCACAACGTGCAGAAAAAAGGAATGTTCCACCACGATGGATTATATCACCAACAGAACCAACTTCTAGCTTTCTGAAGTTGCCGCTAATTAGTCCAGCATAACCACCTATAACTCCATATACTTCTACTCCATGAAAAATCGCTTTCCGAACTACCGCTCTAACGGCCGCATTCATTCCAGGTGCGTCACCGCCACTTGTTAATACACCAATTCTTTTAACTGTCATTTCCTCACCTCATAATTTCATTAACAAATAAATTATGTAGCATAACATACATATACTATTATATAACAAATTATCTGTCTGCAACATTTTTCACAAAATTTACATATATAATCTATGTAATGCTAACTTTTGTAAATTAATCTAGAAATTACTTATTCTCTATTAATTCCCCTTACTTTTACCCAATTATCCATTAAACAATTCTACCATATCATGAAGGATCGCGCATCTCAACTTAATCTGAGAAAAAAATAAAAGACGGAATAATCAGCAAAATGAAACCGTTTTATTATGATCCGTTTTTTAGGTTTTTCCCTATATTTAAAACTTTAAACCATTTAACTACTATTTGATAAACAGTACCAAAAAAAATCATTTTAACAATTTTATTATGAACATTTCACTCTTTTTTATGTATAAAGTTTTCGGCATATTAATGTAAAGTTAATTTTTACCTTTTAACAGTTATTTTATACTTCCTTCCAAAGATAGTATAAAACCCAAAAAGTTTTTCAAGTAATTCCATCAAAAAAACTGTAGACCATTTTTTCTATGTCTACAGTTTAAATCTCTTGTTATAGGGTGTTATTAACTGTTTTTATATGCTCCGATATTTTTGAACTTAGCATAGCGATGATTCACAAGTTCTTCCTTTGTCATCCCTTTTAATTCTTTAAGAGAGGTATATAAAACCTCATCGATTTGCTCCGCTTGTTCTTTTATATCATGATGTGCTCCACCTTTGACTTCTTTAATAATAGAATCAATGATACCTAATTCTTTTAAGTCTGGGGCAGTAATCTTCATTTTTTCAGCAGCTTGTTTTGCCTGTCCAGCATCTTTCCATAAAATAGATGCCGCTCCTTCAGGAGTAATAACCGAGTATGTGGAATTCTCCAGCATATGGATATGGTTACCAACACCAAGAGCTAAGGCTCCACCACTACCACCTTCTCCAATTACTATACAGACAATAGGAACTTGCATCGATGCCATTTCAAATAAATTTTTGGCAATTGCTTCACTTTGTCCTCTTTCTTCAGCAGCTTTACCAGGATATGCACCTTTTGTATCAATGAAACAAATAATTGGACGATTAAACTTATCTGCTTGCTTCATTAAACGAAGCGCTTTTCGATACCCCTCTGGATGCGGCATTCCAAAATTCCTGCGAATATTCTCCTTAGTGTCTTTGCCTCTTTGATGACCGACAATTGTAACGGGTAATCCTTTGTATTTTGCAATTCCACCTACGATTGCCTCATCATCTCCAAAGCCTCTATCTCCATGCAACTCGATAAAATCTGTAAATAAACAAGAAATATAATCAAGGGTCGTCGGTCTATTAGGGTGTCTAGCAATTTGAACCCTATCCCAAGGTTTCATATTATCATAGACATCTTTTTCAAGTTTTTTCAAACGAATTTCCAATTTTTCAATCTCCGTGCTTAAATCAACATTCGCATGCTCTGAAAAATCCTTCAACTCTTTAATCTTATCTTTCAATTCATTTATTGGCTTATCAAAATCTAATCCTACCACTGTAAGTCACCACCAGTTTGATGCATTTCAAGCACTAAGCTAAGCTTTTCTTTTAATTCTAATCTAGGTATTACTGCATCTAATTGACCATGTTTTAGTAAAAATTCTGCCGTTTGGAAGTCCTCAGGAAGCTCCTCCCCAATCGTTTGTTCAATAATCCGACGTCCCGCAAAGCCAATTAACGCACCAGGTTCAGCAAAATTATAGTCTCCAAGTGAGGCGAAGCTTGCTGAAACACCTCCTGTGGTTGGGTGTGTCATTATCGTAATATATAAACCGCCATTATCACTAAATCGTTTTAATGCCGTACTCGTTTTAGCCATTTGCATCAGACTTAGGACGCCTTCCTGCATTCTTGCTCCACCTGAAGCAGTAAAAATGATAAACGGTATAGAAAGCTGGTCTGCCTTTTCGATAGCAAGGGTTATTTTTTCTCCAACTACTGATCCCATACTTCCCATTCGGAAAGAAGAATCCATTACTGCTATCACTACTTTATTTCCATTTATTTCGCCAGTACCAGTAACAACCGCTTCATTCATATTCGTTTTCTGAATATCTCCAGCAATCTTATCCTCATAGCCAGGAAAATGTAAAGGATTGCCTGTTTTCATATCCTCATTTAACTCCATAAAAGTTACTTCATCAAGGACACTATTCATTCTTTCAAAAGCTTTCATTGGTAAATGAAAACCACAGTTCAGGCAAACCTTTAGATTCTTCTGTAACTCACGTGTATACATTATTTTCTTACAATTAGAACATTTTGTCATTATACCTTCTGGCACTTCATTTTTTGATAATTCTGAAGGCAACGTTGCATATTTAAGCTTTTTTGATTTCGAAAATATCCCCTTAATCAATATGGAAACCTCCCCATAAGTAACAATTTAGATTTGAATCGGATTCCTGTCATTTCCATGCACCATTATTCATTTAAAGTTATTGTACTTACTATACACACTCCATAATTTCATTTGATCCCTATTGTTTAATGCATCTAAAAGATGGAGGTAATCCTCCCTCTCCCATTCTTTTGTAGGAATCGCTAATGAGTGATAATAGTCATTCAAAATCATCCATAAACGATGGACCAAGAAATTATCGGCCATTTTAATTATTTGAAAAAAAAATTCACTCTCTGATACTTCTTGTTCGTTAACCCAACGTTTTAAATGTTTTATTTCATCTTCTGCTATTTTTTCCATCGCAATATATAGAGCGTTTAATTGAATATAATTTTTCGTCTCCAAAACGTCTTGCTTAGCTTTATCATTCTGCAATATAAATGTACTGATCAATTCTACTAATTTATGACCTTGAAAATCACGAAGAAAGGTTCCTTCGCCTTTTCTTGTTTCAATAAGTCCAAGTAGCTCTAATGCTCTTAAGGCTTCCCTAATGGACGACCTTCCTGCTCGAAGGGTTTCACTTAATACCCGCTCAGATGGAAGCTTGTCCCCAGGCTTTAGACCATTCTGATCAATCATTTCTCGTAAATTATTTACGATATCCACATATAACTTGGATTCCTTTGAAGATGATTCATTCACCTTATGTCATCACTCACTTCTTTCTTGCCCTAATAAGGCAATAGTTATTAGAAAATAAATAAAGTATAAGTACAAAATAATCCAATTCAAAAAATTCCGCTAAGTGGTCTGACCAGTTAGCTTATTAAACAATATACTATCTTTTAAAAGTTGTAAAGTTTTATTCGGCTAAGATAACTTGATTAGCACCAAGCAGAGCAGATAATTCAGCGATGCATTCCTTACTTGGAGAAATTTTATATTCTTCTTTTAAAACAATATTTTTTCCTGTTTCTTCATAATGAATAATAACCGGTGTGGCTCCTGGGAATTTTCTAATAATAGCCAGAAGCTCAGCTTTTTGGTTCATCATTTTTTCCTCATTCATAACTTTAATAAATAACTTATGATCTTTTTTAGGAAGTGATTGGACTATCTTTCCCATCGATTGAACTATTTGAATAACTAATTGTTTCGTTCCATTTCTGTCTTCACATTTTCCTTCCATATAGATCGTCTCACCTATTTTTAGCAGTTCTTGATATTTTTTAAAGACTAGAGGAAAAATTACTCCTTGAATGTCTCCACTTTGGTCACTTAACTGTATAAATGCCATGGGTTCACCTTTTTTTGTGCGTATAGCATTTAATTCTGTTATATATACAATACATCTTAGTTTCTTGCCTGTTTCTATTTCATTAATAGGAGTAGTTTGTAAAGCGGCATAATACTGCTTATAAATAGATACTGGGTGGTCTGATAAGTAAAAACCCAACGCATCTTTTTCTAATGCTAATTTATCCTCGACTTTAAGTGGTTCCACTTCTACATATTTCGGCTTGAAAAAGAAATCGTCCTCACTAAATAAATCGTTCTGCTCTGCGTCCTCTGGGTGAACTAACTGTGCATGCTGAATCGCCACATCAATGGTAGCAAGCAGTGTAGCACGGTCTTGGCCAAATTCATCAAAGCTTCCTGAATAGATTAGCATTTCCATCACTTTTCTATTAATCGTCTTAGGAGAGACACGAATACAAAAATCAAATAAATCCTCAAATTTTTTCTGTTTTCTTGCCTTTAATATTTCTTTCATTACATTTCCGCCAATACCTTTTATCGCTACTAAACTATAACGAATTTTGTTCTTTTCGACACGGAAAAAGTAATTACTTTGGTTAATGGATGGTGGAGACACTTCGATATTCATCTGTTTTAATTCTTGAATATATTGAAGTATTTTCCCTGTATTCCCAATAGACGATGTCAATAATGCAGCCATAAAATATAGTGGATAATTAGCTTTTAAATAAGCAAGCTGATAAGCAATCATACTATATGCTACTGCATGGCTTCTATTAAAACCATAATTAGCAAATCGTACTATTAACTCATATATTTCATTCGCTGTTTTCTCGTGATATCCTTTTCTTTCGGCACCTTTTACGAAATGAATCTTTTCTTGTTCCAGAATATCTTTTTGTTTCTTGCTCACAGCTCTTCTTAACAAATCCGCCTCTCCTAGCGAAAAACCAGCCATTCTTGAAGCGATTTGCATAATTTGCTCTTGATAAACAATAACTCCATATGTGCTGCTTAATATTTCTTCTAAATCAGGATGATAATAGTTAATCGACTCTTTGCCATGTTTTCTATTGATGTAATGAGGTATATTCTCCATTGGTCCTGGGCGGTAAAGTGCATTAACGGCTACAATGTCTTCAAAATCAGTTGGCTGTAACCTTTTTAACACGTTACGCATTCCTTCTGACTCCAACTGGAATATCCCAGTTGTCTCCCCTTTACTTAAAAGCTTGAACACAGCTGGATCATCAACCGGTATTTTTCTTATATCAATCCTTTTTTTTGCTGCTTTGTAAATCATATCAAGAATCGATTCCATAAAAGAAAGATTTCTTAATCCAAGGAAGTCCATTTTTAATAAACCAAGTTCTTCTAAATATTCCATGCTATACTGTGTTAAGTAAATATCTTCATGCCCACTTTGAATCGGAATAATTTCAACAAGCGGTTGTTGACTAAGGACTACGCCTGCAGCATGAGTAGATGTGTGCCTTGGAAGCCCTTCGATTTTACAAGCGGTATCAAATAGTTTTTTATTACGAGGAGATGATGCAATAAATTGCTGTAAACGTATTGATTCTTGATAGCTTTGTTTAAGATTGATTCCTAGTTTGGATGGAATCATCCTTGAAAGTTCATCCAACTCTTTTACAGATAAACCAAACGCTCGGCCAACATCTCGCAAGGCAGCTTTAGCAGCAAGCGTCCCAAAGGTAATTATCTGCGCAACATGAAGCTCTCCATATTTATTTTTCACGTATGAAATAATTTTTTCCCGCTTATTATCTGGAAAATCAATATCGATATCCGGCATCGAAATTCTCTCTGGATTCAAAAATCTTTCAAAAAGCAATTGATACTTAATAGGATCTACATCTGTAATATGTAAAACATAGGCAACAATCGATCCAGCAGCCGATCCCCTACCAGGACCTGTTAGAACACCATTTTCTCGTGCATACTTCATAAAATCCCAAACAATTAAGAAATAGTCACTGTAATTCATTTTGCCAATGATCTCAAGTTCGTATTCCAACCGTGCTTTATGTTCTGGAGAAGGATCTGAATATCTTTCATATAATCCAGCAATACATAATTCTTTCAAATAGCTTAGTGCATTTTTGCCTGCAGGTACAGTATATTTGGGCAAAGTAGCAAGCATACCGTCCATCTCTATTTGGCAAGATTCTCCTACATTCCAAGTATTCTCAAGAATATCTGGAACATCATTTAAGAGTTCTATCATTTCCTCTTTATTTTTTAAATAATGTTGATTGGAATTCCATTCATTTTGCTCTAAATCTGATAGCTTTTCGCCGTTTTTGATTGCCTTTAAGCATTCAAAAGCAAAATGATCCTCTTCCTTGAGGTAAAATACATTATTCGTTGCTACCAGCTTCACTTCTTCTTCGATAGCTAATTTCCTTAACTGTTCATTTAGCGTTTTCTCTAAGGACAAACCATGTCTTTGAATAGATAAGAAGCATTGGCCTGGTTCAAAAATGGACTTCCATAACAATAATGTATTTCGTGCTGATTCAGTGTCACCCTTCAGAAAATTTTGTTCAATCTCTCCCTCGGATCCAGGTGAAATTGCTATCAAGCCTTTTGCGTAATGCTTTAGCCACTTCACAGGAATTCCCTGTGGATTTTTTGTTTGAATGGCACTTGTAATTTTTAATAAATTTTTAAATCCAAGACTATTTCTAGCTAATAAGACTAATGGATAGGCATTTTCTTTTTCCCATTCACTTATTACATCTACTGTTAGCCCGATAATCGGTTTTATTCCTTGCTTCAATGCTTCTTTATAAAAAGAAGCTGCACCATACATAACATTACGATCGGTTAATGCGATGGAATGATAGCCTTGTATTTTAGCATTGCTGACTAGCTCTTTTATCGAAAGAGTACTAGATAAAAGACTATATGCACTAGAAACTTGAAGATGTACAAAAGACATAAATTCACCACTTTTCATGTTTTTTTATTTCCTGTTAACAGGAGAATATATTGTTAAAACTCTATTCCTTTTAGAATGTCGATTTTTTTAAACGAAGCTCTTCGTTTACCGTCCTTAAGGGGCAACTTATCAAAAAAAATATCATTATTCAGTCCCCTTAAACTCCTTAAAAAAAGTCTAGGGAAATAAAACCTTTTTCCTTTCATTATAGTTGTTCACAGCAAAAAAAGAAAATATGTTCTCTTTATGTATGTTTCCGAGTATGCAGGTAAATTCCTATTCCTTATTTAATAGGGAACATTCTTCTATTCAAAATGATAAGGATTATGGAGAACTTGATTAATCATAAGGAACTACCATTACAAAAAAAGATCTTTTCAAAACATATAAAAGAGAGTCGTTAAAATCAATCATAAAATCAATAGTTTGTCCATAGTAATAAGAATAGAAGTTTACTAGATAACTGTTTAACCATTTTCAAAAAAGTACAGCTAAAAGCAATATGAAGACAACAAGCAATCTTTTAGTCTTACTAATGACTATGTCGTCTTTTTCAGTAGTGGACAAAACTAAACAAGATAGAGAGGTAAACGTATGAATCAACAGCCATTCTTCCCTACCTTCATTGAAAGTTACTTTATCGCATTAGGCGTTATACTAGGAGGAGCACTATTAGGCGGTCTTGCGGCATTTCTAACAGGAAAACCACTCATCACAGAAATCATCCGTATATCCGGAATAATAAAAATCTGGGCAATTGTCACTGCAATTGGTGGTACATTTGATGCAATCGATACGATTGAAAAGGGAATCTATGATGCCGGAACAAAGGATTTATTTAAGCAAATTTTACTAATTGTCTCTGCTTTCGGCGGGGCACATACTGGAATAACGATTATAAAATGGATAACACAGGAGTATATTTAAAATGAGAATTCCACCATATTATAAAAATCAGGCAGTGCAGCGTTTTTTTGCCGGGATGGTTATCGGTGGGGTCATCAGTTGGTGTATTTTTGTCTTTATTTTTGGCGTATGGCAGGAAAGATATAGTTCAGAAATTAAAACGCAAAAAGCTACCATTGAAGATTTAGAAAGAGAGAAGAAAATTTGGCAAGAGGAGTTTGCTGCACAAAACAAAACAACAGAAGAAAAGCTGACAGTCGAAGGCATTGTCGTAAAAATAAACAATACGGATAAAGAAAAATATGACATTAAGCCATTCAATGTCCTTGAGATGGAAGATGCGATTAAAGAAGACTTATCCACCATCATTGCTAAAGACCTTGATACGGTATATAAAAGTCGAGCATTACTGAAAAAATCAATCGAAAACAAAGTAGTAGAATCAGATAAGAAGCGTTACAAATTTAAGGTAACAGAGTTGATTATCTATACAACTGTTCATGTCGAATTAAGCGTTACCTTTGCAGATTAATAAGATAAGCGCAAGGCATCCGTTTTAGGCTTTTGCCGTGGAACGAAATTTCTTAACGGTCATGAAGGGAATCAGCTCCTGGGTGACTGGTGCTGATTCCCTTTCATAAAACTTATACTTACTTAACTATTGAAATAAGGTGCTGCTCAATGGGAATGAGACAGCACCTCTTCTCTACTTATTTATTTACAAACTTCCTCTAAATCTTTTATTACTGTACTCACTTCATCCCAATGATATATTGTTGCACCTGAAGCTAAAGGATGCCCTCCGCCATTATACTTCTTTGCAATACCATTAATAACTGGTCCTTTCGAACGCAGCCTTACTCGAATTTGATCTGATTCCTCTATGAAAAAGACCCAAGCTTTTAACCCTTTTACGCTTCCAAGACTGCTAACAAGTAAAGATGCCTGTGCAGGAGTTGCTTGAAATTGATCTAGTATCTCCTTATTAAGCATCATGCTTGCAACACCATTTTCATGAACGTTAAAATTCTGGAACACAAATCCACTCAGCTTTACAATTGGAGGATCAAGTTCATACATTTGGTCGTACATTTCTGTGCGTGAAAATGAATACTTGATTAATTCTCCAGCATAATGAAATGTTTTTTCTGATGTGCTTGGATATAAAAATCTCCCTGTATCTCCAACAATTCCAGCATATAGCAGCCTAGCAGCTTCGTCACTCATCTTTAGTCCTTGGTCTTTTCCAAACAAATAAAACTCATAAATCAATTCACTAGTTGAACTAGCAGTAGTCTCTACCCAAGAAATATCCCCATACGCATCATCATTTGGATGATGATCAATCTTAATCAGCATTTTACCTGTTTGATAACGCTGATCACAAACTCTTTCTTGATTAGCTGTATCACATACAATTACTAAAGCATCTTTATATGTACTATCTTCAATCTCATCTAGTCTTCTGAGAAAGTTTAATGAGATTTCTTCTTTCCCTACGGTGTACACGTTTTTTTCAGGGAAGGAAGCTTTAATGATTTCAGCTAATCCCCCTTGCGATCCATATGCATCAGGATCCGGACGCACATGTCTATGAATAATGATCGTATCAAACGCTTTAATTGCATCTAGTATTTGCTGTTTCATTTATTTCTCCCTTCCTTAATGACGGTCAATTAATTGACACATCATCATCGCTTTTCCTACAAGAACACCCTGGTTAAACACTTCGACATCTACCTTCCCAAATTTTCGTCCTACCTCCAAAATTTTGGGCGAAATTTCAATAACACTATCCATTTGTACAGGCTTTATAAAATAGATAGTCATATTTTCTACAACTAAATCACCTTTTTTAAAACCTCTTAGTATTCTATTCGCAGCTTCCGATACAATTGTAGTAAAAACCCCATATGATATAGTTCCTAAATGATTGGTCATTTGCGGTGTGACTTCACAGGAAAAAGTGGTTTCTCCCTTATTTTTTCCTTTTGTCAACAATACATGCTTTGTTACAATATCATCAATTGTTTCGCCAATTTGAGGCTGCCTTTGGTTCATTTGCAACGCCTTTAATACATCTTGTCTACTTATGATTCCTTCTAATTTATTTGCTTCATCTACAACAGGCAGGACTTCGATACCTTCCCATACCATCATATGAGAACAAGAAGCAACACTTGTCTTCCCGCTAACAGTCATTGGATGCTTTGTCATGACTTTATCAATGGTCATATCCATCGATTTTCCGATAATATCTTTGGAAGTAATCATCCCTTGCACCTTTAAGCCTTGATCAACCACTGGAAAGCGCCCATGCAAAGTGTCTTTATTATATTGATGCCACAAAGCGACATTATCTGTTGTCTTTATATAGATTGTATCTTTAAGTGGCGTTAAAATATCTTCCACTAAAACAATCTCTTTTTTAATTAATTGATCATAAATTGCCCGATTTATCATTGTTGCAACAGTAAATGTATCATAGCTTGTTGAAATAATGGGAAGCTGCAATTCATCTGCTAATCTTTTCACATGATCCTCTGTATCAAATCCGCCAGTTATTAAAACCGCTGCACCTGCTTTTAAAACATGCTCATGTGCCCGTACTCGATTCCCAATAATTAAAAGATTGCCAGCACCTGTATAACGCATCATTGCATCTAATTTCATCGCTCCGATAACAAAACGATTTAATGTTTTATGTAAACCAGCTCTTCCGCCAAGAACTTGTCCATCTACAATATTAACTACTTCAGCGTATGTTAATTTCTCAATATTCTCTTTCTTTTTTCGTTCAATTCTAATCGTGCCAACTCTTTCAATCGTACTTACATATCCTTTATTTTCTGCCTCCTTAATTGCTCTATAGGCAGTTCCTTCACTTACATTTAATGCTTTTGCGATTTGACGGACAGAAATTTTCTCTCCTACCTGTAATTCATCAATATAATTTAGTATTTGCTCATGTTTTGTAGCCAAATTACCACCCTCTTTTAAGAAAAGCGCATTGCTCATCGCATACAAACTTTAAAAAGACCTATTCTTCCGATAAAAGAAACATGCGGAACCATCAGAACCATTGTTGTCTTAAGCAAAAGGAAACGTCTTGAAGTTTACGCTAGGCGAGAACTGCTTGCACTAGACATTTTATACCATTTTTCTATTTATTTGAAATTTTCACCCTTCAACTATTGAAAATCTTACATATCTTTATTATAGAGTGAACTACTAGGGTATTCAATGACTTCTCGGCTAATCACTATAAAACATTCCACCATTTTCATTACTAGCCATCATTTGTTTAAGGAGGTTAAAGGAAATTGGTGGGTATTTTGAAGCTTTTTCTAATCTATCTAAAATTATATTTTAAATCAACAACTTTTTCACAAGCTTTAAGCTAGTATGAAGATCACCATACTAGCTATTTTCACCTTATTGATAATAATATATTTTTTTCTTTTTCTGTACCTTATTATATGATTTTTTTGCTATTTTTGATTTTTTGGGAGTATATAGTAATGCCGTTAAATTTCCTGCTATCACCACCAGTGCAAATGCTAGCCAGGTAATCGCGAATATCCCTTCAGCTCCTTCGGAAAATGGGGAAAGCCTTGGCACGCCATAGTATAAAAGGACTCCACATAATAAGATACATAATAAATATCTATTCTTATTCATAGTCGTAAAACCTCCTTGTTTCCATATTATGCGGACAAGGGTAAAAAAAGTAGTTAAAAATCAGCTAATTATTATACTAGCTATCATTATCTTAAATATCTGAAAAAAAAATTTAGGAAAGCTAAATATTTACATGCTTGATTTTAGTTGTTAATCTTATAAGATAAGAAATGCATTCAACTAGTCCTACGGAAAAACGTAAGAGAAAAGAATCATATATTTTGGCTGTTTTCTAAAAGATTGTTGTTTTTTCTAAAGGAATAAAATTAGTTGAAAAAATAGAGCAGCCGGAATACACGTAGACTCCTGTGGGATTAGCGAGACTGCCTGAGACCCTGCAGGCGGAAGCAGACCGCGGCTTTAGCGCGATCCCCACGGAAAGTGAAGTGTATTCCGGCTGCGGGGAATAGCAACAAACTTTACGAGAACAGCCTATATTTTTAAGAAACACGGAGGTTGGTTTAATTGGAAAAAAAATTAGAGTCTCTAGCAAATTGGATGGAGCAAGAAGAAATTGATTTCACATTTCTAACATCAACAGATAATATTTTCTATTTTAGTGGATTTTATAGTGATCCACATGAAAGATTATTAGCTTTGATTGTATTTCCAGATAAGGATCCAATATTGGTTTGTCCATCTATGGAAAAAAACGATGCGAAAAATGCTGGCTGGAATCATGACATCATCGGATATAGCGATACAGAAAACCCTTGGGATACCATTCAAAGTATGGTTGGAGCTCGTACTAGTAGTACAAATAAAGTAGCTCTTGAAATGGATCATATGAATGTTGCTAGATATCATGCACTACAGACTTCTTTCCCTACTATCAAATCATATGTTTCTGCTGAGGAAAAAATTAATACTTTACGTATGATTAAAACTGCTGATGAACTAGCAAAAATAAAAGAGGCTTGTAAATGGGCCGATTTCGCTATAGAAGTTGGCTGTAATGAAATTGCAGAAGGTAAATCAGAAATGGAGATCCTCGCAAGCATTGAATATGAGTTAAAGAAAAAGGGTATCGGCAAAATGTCCTTTTCTACTATGGTACTTACCGGTGTTAACGGCGCTTCTCCCCATGGTAATCCTGGTGAATCAAAAATAAAAAAAGGAGATCTAGTTTTATTTGACTTAGGAGTAGTTGTTGATGGTTACTGCTCAGACATTACTAGAACAGTGGCATTTGGAGATATTAACGAGAAACAAAAGGACATTTATGACACTGTTTTAAAAGCACAGCTTGCAGCAATTGAAGCATCTAAGGCAGGAGTTTCATGTGCAACTGTTGACCAAGCTGCACGTAACACAATAAGAAATGCGGGTTACGGAGAATTTTTCCCACATCGTTTAGGCCACGGCTTAGGTATTAGTGTGCACGAATTCCCTTCATTAACAGAAACAAATACCTTGTTACTGCAAGAAGGCATGGTATATACAATCGAGCCTGGAATATACGTTCCCAATGTTGCAGGAGTTCGTATTGAAGATGATGTCTACGTTACAAAAGAAGGTGTAGAGATATTAACGAAATTTCCTAAAGAGCTTCAAATCATCTCATAAAGCTATGTTAAAAAGGTGCCTGTAAAACGTGGAAGTGGAAAGTATCCGGTAATCAAGAAATCTGATAATTAATATACAAACATTCATTCATTTTAAAAATATTAAAATAAGGATAGCTAATCACTTTCCTTATAGAAACACCTACTCTAAACAGAAGGAGAAAAGAAGCCATCAAATTGTTTTATGATACCTTCTTTTCTCCTTCTTTAACTTTCAAACTCTATTAATTTCATTTTACTTCATCTTTACTCTTCAATTATACGTAATTTTTCTAATCTATTTCTCCCTTAATATGCTGTACTTGCACCTAATTAAAAATACGTCATAAAATACCTAGACTTTAAGGGGAAGAAGGGTAAAAAGAATGGTTAAATATGTAGATTACACCGATCCAAAAATAACTTACACTTTTGATGTAAATAAAAGCAAATTTTTCAAAAGAGATAATCACAACTATATTAATGTTTTAGGAGAACAACAGTTAAATTCATTGGAAAATGTATCATTACTGGATATTTATTTAAGTAAAGATATAGTAGTGGAGCCACATGTACATCAAAATGCTGCTGAACTCGTTTATTGTATTTCTGGTTCTGCTACGGTGTCGCTATTAAATCCTTTTTCGAAAAAAATCCAAAACTATACGATTACTGCAGGTCAAGTAGCGAATGTTCCTCAAGGGTGGTGGCATTATGAGATAGCGAATACTAATAATACTCATTTATTAGCTATATTTGATGCACCTACACCCGAAGCAATCTTTGGCTCTGATTTACTTCGTCTAACTCCTCCCGAGTTAATGGCTCACACTTATTCCATGGACGTAAATAAGTGGAAATCTACTATCTCTCCTATTCATCAAACAACAATTCTCGGTCCATCGATAAGCAGAACTAGTCAAAGACAAAATTATTCAGCTAACCCTTATCCTCCACAGCCAACTTACCAACATCCTTATCAACTCCCAATATATTATTAATAAGTAACTTTAAACCGGTGATTAAATCAGTGCAATTTCTTCTACTCCATTACATCTGATTAATCGTAGGAATTTACATCATAGCAATAAAATGGACTGAACAAAAGAATAACCCTTTTGTTCAGTCCATTTGTTCTTTCACTGCACTTATGGAAGTTTATTTTCTAAACTGTTTCTTTTCATTATCCAAGATAGCATCAATTGCACCATCATTATAGGATTCCATTACTTGTGCTGTTACTTCTTCTCTTCCTTTTTCATCAAATTGAAAATCATTGTGCGTACTTTCATTTTGTTTGTCCATTTTCTATTCCTTCTTTCCTTAAATTCTTCTCTATTATCTGAATGAAAAGTTAAACTTATGCATGAATTGGGTATATAATAGAAGTAGATAAAATAAAGGAGTGAACGCTTATGAACGTAAACTATCAAAACATTATTGTTGCAGTAGATGGTTCAGAAGAAGCAGATAAAGCAATGAAGAAAGCGATTTCAATCGCAAAAGAAAATAATTCTAGGCTTGTCATTACTCACGTTATTGATACAAGATCGTTCGCAACAGTGGCTGCATATGATCAGTCCATTGCAGCTAAATCAGATGAATTCGCAAATGAGTTATTAGATAAATATGTAACCGAAGCAACAGCTGTAGGAATTCAAAATGTAGTAAAAGCAATTGAATTCGGATCACCAAGAGCAGTAGTTCCACGAGAGGTTGCCAAAAAGTACGCAGCAGATTTAATTGTTTGTGGAGCAACTGGATTAAATGCTGTAGAGAGATTTATCATTGGAAGTGTTTCTGAAGGAATAACAAGAAATGCACCTTGTGATGTGCTAATTGTAAGAAAATAGTTATGTCTAAACAAATAGAAAAGCGCAAGACACGCCGTTTAAGAGCGTAGGACTGGACTGCCCTCCCTGGCATAAGGAAACACGGGGAACGATCATGGAACCGATGTTGACTTATCGTAGGAAATGGATTGGAAGCACTTCAGCTCCTGGGTGCCCTGCGCTAGACATCAAATGACCTTCAAAAAACTTATCTTTTCGTAACTGTAAAAAAAGAATATTCTATTCGATTGCAAAGTTGCTTTCAAATAGAATATTCTTCTTTTTGCGAAAAAACTTATTACTTATTACTCAACTTTCGCAGACCAAATTAGGCAGGTAAGCGCTGATGTAGCTCGGTAAACCTGCAATCCAATGTGATAGTTGATTTTTGAGTAATTGTTGTGTTTGTTTGTTCGTCTTCTTCAAGACATCTTGAAGAAGCTCGATTAATTGCTGTAATGCGACAGCCCAATCAAGTTCATTCACTTCGTCACACAGGTCGTAAAATAAACCACCTAATGTACGTTCATCTGTGTGGCAACGATTTTGCCACGAGAGAACAATGTATCTAGTAAAGACGATCGTTGTATGGCTGATGAGTAAGTCATACGAGCGTCCTTGAAACTCTTTTTGTAAACGAAGAAGTGACTTCGTCGTTTTAAAAAACACTTCAATATCCCAACGTATGCCGTAAATACGGACAATTTCTTGTTCAGATAGTGTGCAATCGGTGCTTAAAATGGCAAGCCACTCACTCTTCTTATTACGGTTTTGAACGAACACGACTTTAACGGGTACGCCATTTGCCATCGTCGTCGTGATTGAACGAAGTAGCCCTTTCTTTCCTTGAAGTGGCGTCGCAGATCGATAGAGTTGTTTTAAGGAAAGCATTTGTCCATTCACGTTGTAGCGTTGCTTGGCGTTCTTCACCATCCCAATCACATCAAGCCCTTGTTCAACGATAGCTTTAATAAGAGGTTGTTGAGTGAACCATGTGTCCATTAATACGTAAGACGCTTCAATTCCCTTGGATAACGCTCGTTCAATCATCGCCGGAATTTGGTCAGGTGCAGACTGTAACGCTTCTGTACGGCGTTTATAACCAGAACATCGCTTATCAACTTCTTCATTGATTCCGTTAATGGAAGATGTTTTTGAGCTTAGTAAAGAGAAGTCAATTGGCATGAAAGTATGCCCGTCTGACCAGCCTAATGTAAGCATTCGAAATCCTTTATAAAATCGCATTTTCAAAGAAGCATGATCAAAACAACGGGCAAGTAATTCAACATTTTTACTGCGATTACGATCAAACGTAGAGTCGTCAATAATGAGCACTTTTGGACGGTCCTTTGATGTAAGTACACTGACTTTTTGAATGGTAGCCGCACTAAAGTGTAAAAGAAATTTCCTCCAAGCAAACTTGGAGTGATTTAAAAATCGATAGACGGTATCTTTGCCTGGAAAACAATCATTCTTTTTGGATGTGACAAGGGCAAACCAATTTTTTTGATGGAAAATCAGACAAAAAACAAGCTGAAACAAATAGGCACATGAAAACCCAAAGCTTTTTCGAATACCTGCGCGACGCAGGTGTTTTGACACTTGCAATTCAGAGAATACAGCAGAAAGTTCATTTGGTAGTTGCTCACTCAAGTGTTTTTCCTTTATCATGGAGAAGGCACCTCTTCTTTGTGGTAATGGTTTCTAGTCAATTCCACTATACCAAAGAAGCAGGTGCTTTTTCTGTTTAAAAGCACTCGTCAAGTAACATAATTAATAGTTCTTAAAGCTTTGATAGACTTACTCAAATGTCAATTTTCAAGGTGCGAAAGTTGAGTTATTATTTCACTTCTTCTTTTTCTAAAACACAAAGCTTTGCCTTTTCGATTGCATTCTCGATTTGTTTAAATCCAGTTCCGCCAGCACTATTTCGTCTTTCTACTGCTGTTCTTGGATTTAAGACATGATAAATATCATCCTCAAATAAGCTGCTTGCCTCTTTTAACTCTTTTATACTTAAATCCTGTAAATAACAATTTTTATTCACACAATATAAAACCAATTTCCCCACTACTTCATGTGCTTCTCTAAATGGCATCCCTTTATCTGATAAATAATCAGCTAGTTCCGTTGCATTAGAAAAGTCATTTTTTGTTGCCTTTTCCATTCCTTGTTCATTAACCTTCATTGTTTGAATCATCCCTGCAAAGATGCGCAAGGAGCCAACAACTGTTTTTACTGTATCAAACATCCCCTCTTTGTCTTCCTGCATGTCTTTGTTATAGGAGAGAGGTAGACCTTTTAAAACAGTTAATAATCCCATTAAGTTACCATAAACCCGTCCCGTTTTTCCTCTGATTAATTCAGCCATATCCGGATTTTTCTTTTGAGGCATGATACTACTTCCAGTTGAAAAACTATCGTCTAATTCAATAAATTTAAATTCTTGAGAAGACCAAAGGATAATTTCTTCACTAAAACGGGAAAGATGCATCATTAAAATAGAACTAGTCGATAGAAATTCTAGGATAAAGTCACGATCACTTACTGCATCCATACTATTTTCATAAATGGAATCAAATGCAAGCAAATCAGCACTATAGGCACGATCAATAGGAAAAGTGGTCCCTGCCAATGCACCTGCACCAAGTGGTGATACATTAATTCTTGCCAAATTTTCCTGATATCTTTGTTTATCTCTTTCAAACATCCAAAAATATGCCATAAGATGATGTGCAAAAGAAATAGGCTGGGCACGTTGAAGATGAGTATATCCAGGCATCACTGTTTCAATATGGCTTTCAGCCTTCTCCAACAATACGATTTGCAATTCATTCAGTAATTGAATGATTAACTTCACCTGTCTTCTTAAGTAAAGATGCATATCCGTAGCAACCTGATCATTTCTACTTCTTCCCGTATGAAGCTTCCCACCAACAGGACCAATTAAATCGGTTAACTTACTTTCTAAATTAAGATGAATATCTTCTAGTTTTACAGAAAACGTTAATCCGTCATTTTCTGCTTGTTTTTTTAGAGTTAGCAAACCAGCTTTAATTTTTTCAGCATCTTCAACGGACAATATTCCTGTTTTAGAGAGCATTGCCACATGGGCCATGCTCCCTTCGATATCTTCTAATACTAGTTCTTGATCAAAGGAAATGGATGCACCAAATTCGTCCACCCATTCCTCTGCAGATTTTGTAAATCTGCCTCCCCATAATTTCTTCACACAGTCACCTTCTTGCCATTTTCCACAATACTTTGAACCTTTGTTGGAAGCCCCCACAGCTTAATGAAGCCAACCGCTGCTGCATGATCAAACTCATCATCTGATGTGTAAGTAGCAAGCTTTTCATCATATAAAGAATTAGGTGATTTTCTTCCTTCCACAATGGCATGCCCTTTAAATAATTTTACGCGAACAGTACCTGTGACATTTTTTTGTGTTTCTTGTAAAAATGCTTGTAATGCTTTCGTAATTGGAGAAAACCAAAGCCCTTCATAAATAACTTCTGTAATTTTCTTTTCGATAACTGGTTTGAAGTGTGCAACTTCTTTAACCAATGTAATATCCTCTAATTCTTTATGTGCTTTAATAAGTGTTAAAGCACCTGGACATTCATACACTTCTCTTGATTTAATTCCTACTAATCTATTTTCTACATGGTCAATTCTACCAACACCATGTTTTCCAGCTATTTTATTTAACTCAAGAATTAATTCCGATAAAGAATAAGAAATACCATCAATGCTAACTGGAACTCCCTCTTTAAATTCAATTTCGATAATATCTGCTTGATCAGGTGCATTTTCAAGACTTACTGTTAAGTCATATGCTTCTTCTGGAGGAGCAGCCCAAGGATCTTCTAAAATACCACATTCATTGCTTCTTCCCCATAAGTTTTGGTCAATAGAAAACGGACTATCTAAGTTTACAGGAATCGGAATATTTTTTTCTTTTGCATAAGCAATTTCTTCTTCACGAGACCATCCCCATTCACGAACAGGTGCTAATACTTTTAAATTTGGATTTAAGGCTTGAATAGATACTTCAAAACGCACTTGGTCATTTCCTTTTCCCGTACATCCATGTGCGACAGCAACTGCATTTTCCTTTTCTGCCACTTCTACCAATTTTTTAGAAATTAAAGGTCTTGATAATGCAGATACTAGAGGATATTTTCCTTCATAAAGTGTATGTGCCTGCATAGCAGTAAGTGCAAAATCCTGTGCGAATTCTTGTTTTGCATCAATTACATAAGATTGAACAGCTCCAACGGACAAAGCTTTCTGTTGAATAAAGTTCAAGTCTTTTCCTTCGCCAACATCTAAGCAGCAAGCGACTACATCAAAACCTTGATCCTGTAACCATTTAATTGCTACAGATGTATCTAATCCACCTGAATATGCTAATACTACTTTTGGATTTGCCATTACCTAATTCCTCCTATATGCGAATAAATATTCATTTATTTATATTTTTATTCAAAAACTATATATATCACTTTAACAACTTTTTCTAATAATTTCAATAGAAATTTTATAAAAATATAAATTATTTAATTTTTATGCACGAATATTTCTATAACATTCTTTCTCTTCCCTTTTAATTGCTGAATTATTTTATATTCCTTTATCTCCAATTCTATTATTTATGCATAAATTTATACATTTTTCATTTGAAGTATAGGTAATTTTATTTATAGGATGAAAGATACGTCTTTATTCAAACAAAAAAAGGTCAACAAATGCTCTTATTTTAAGAAGCTGTTGACCATACTCATCCACTATTTATGTAATTCACTTACTACATGGCTTAATTCTGGGAGAACTAGCTTCTTCATCGCAAGTCGAACTGCCCCTGTGGATCCTGGAGTTGAAAAAACGACCTTGTTATTAATGGTGCCAGCAATCGCTCTTGATAAAATGGCACTAGATCCAATATCTTCTGTGTAGCTTAGCATACGAAAAAGTTCTCCAAATCCATACAATTCTTTTGTCAGAAGTGGCTTTATCGCTTCAATTGTCACATCCCTTGGAGAAATGCCAGTACCTCCGTTGAGGAGAATACAAGCAATTTTCTCTGATTGTATTCCTTTAACTATTTCCTGTTGAATTCGTTGTTTATCATCTTTAATAATGATGTAGTCTTGTATAGAGTGATTATTTTGTTCTAATAATTCAATCATCAGTTTACCACTCTTATCGTTTTCGGTTGTTCTTGTATCACTAACTGTTATCACTTTACAGCCTACTTGCAAATAATGATCGCTGATATGCGTTGATTTATTCATACCTTCCTCCGTTTAGTTCTATTTTTCTGTCTCTACTGTATAATGCTGCTCATCCACTTTATCCAATAATAGATCTGATTTTTCCCTAGTAAATAAATGAAGCCGGTGCATTGGTCTTGTCATCGCTACATATAATAGCTTTAAATCTATTTCTTCTCGTGTAAAACACTCGCTTAGGGTAAAAAGGAACACTGCATCAAATTCCAATCCTTTTGAAAGATAGCTTGGTACAATTATCAAATAATTTTTTTCTAACTCTTCATTTTCTTGTAAGAATTGAACATTTGGAATTTTTCTTTTTTGCATTTCCTTAAATATAGACTTACACTCTTCTTCTGTTTTGCCAATGATAGCAATAGAGTGAAAACCTTCTTCCTGTAACCCCTCTGCTAATTGAACTATTTTATCTACTAACACTTCTTTTTGCTCATACAAATGAACAGTTGGTTTTTCTCCATGACGTACAACTGGTTTCACCTTTGGTAAATCTTCATCTAGTAAATGCAGAATTTCATTTGCTAAAAACATAATTTCTATTGTAGTACGGTAGCTTTTTTGCAAGGTCATATAATTGGCTCGTGGAAATACAGTTTGCTGCAATGTCTCCCAGTTTTGTAGCCCTCGATACGAATGAATGCCTTGTGCTAAATCCCCAACGAGGGTAAACATATCTGTCTCCAATCCCGCTTTTAGTGCATATAACTGAAATTCACTATAATCCTGCACTTCATCTATCACGATATTCTTAGCACGATATTCTTTATCAATTCCAAAGATTTTATATTGCAAATAAAATAATGCCCCTAGATCCTCGATTTCTACTCTCTTTTGCTTCAATATCCTCTGCTGAAAGGTAATCATATATTCCAATTGCTTTTCTGTTAAGGAATCCTCTGTATATTTTCGAAGGAGCTCTTTATCCTCAAATAATCGGGAATAGTATCCATACAAATCATTTGTTTGCATCGTTTTCATATAGTTTCTAACAGCAGTCGAAGCTTCTTTTTTGACATTGGCTAATCGTTCTTGCTTTGTATCCAAAAAGTAGACAACCTTTTCTTTTCGCTTATCATCCTCTTTTATTCGTAAAGCACGATCCAGCGCTTCCTCGTATTTATCTTCTAACTTACTTAAAATCACCTTCTTTTTTCGCTTCAAATCTGCTTGCAATATCCCCTTTATCTTCTCTTTCCGTTTGATTAAAGGAAGGTAGTCATATTCCTTCTTAAATAATCGTTCTAATTTCTTCGCTCCATATAAAGGGAATTTTTCCACACGAAAATCTTGCTTCGGGCTCATCTCCTTGCAAATATCAATCAGATAATTATCCATTACCTTTTTATAAGCGAAAGAACCTTTATAACGCGAAAGCCACTTGATCATTTCTTCTTGTTTATTCTCATGATTTATAAATGATAGGAGTTTTTTATTAGACTGGATTACTTTCATTTTTTTTCCAATGCATAATAGGACATAGTCCAGAAATGTCGTTTGTCGTATCTTCTCTACGCCTAAGTCTGGCAATGCCTCTGCAATGTATCCTATAAACATATTATTTGGCGCAATAATCATTAGCTGCTCTGGCTGAAAATATCTCGCATAGTTATAAATAAAGTAAGATATTCGGTGTAAGGCAATAGTGGTTTTCCCACTTCCTGCAGCCCCCTGCACAATAATCGGTCGGTTTAAGTCTGCCCGAATGATTTCATTTTGTTCTGCCTGGATTGTTGATATGATTTCCGTTAGACGCTGATCGGCCTTACCGGCAAGTGATTGCTGTAATAACTCATCAGTCGTTGTTAAATCAATATCCTGATAATGAAGCAATTTTCCTTTTTCGATTTTAAACTGTCTTTTTAAGGATAAATAACCTTCAATAGTTTCTTCATTAACTTCGTAAGCAACTTCTCCTAAACGACCATCATAATAAACATTCGCAATAGGGGAACGCCAGTCTACTATAATTGGTTTTTGCGTATCCTTTTCGTATAAAGAGGTCTTCCCTAAATAATAAACATCATTTTGTGATTTGCCTTTCATTTGATAATCAATCCGTGCAAAATAAGGTGCATCTAATATTCGTTTCAGAATATTTAACTCAGTCGTCGCCAGCTGCAAAAACTTACTATTTGTTAAATAATTGATATAACTTAAACTACTGTCAAGAGCTTCATCATTGCTAATAGCATCTCTTACGTTTTCCTGTAATGCTCCTTGATTTATTTGAGCCTCTTTCAAAACGACATTCATGTAATTTTTTGTGTATTCAAGTCTGCTTTTTTCCTGTTCCAGTTCATCTAATGAGTAATCTTCCATGTTTTTTCCTTTCTCCCTTTATCAATTCTCTTCCCGTTTACTTAATAAATAGCTTTTTTGTGACATTCATTCTGTAATGTGCCATTTGTTTATCTGCGATTGCTTGTAATTGGTCAATATTCAATTTTTTCATGTCATTTAAAGGGAAGATGGATTCATTATGTATTCTTGCATGATGCATTAATTTTTGTGCGGTATTTCGTTGAAGGGTGGAATTAAATAAGATGGCATGAAGATGAAATAAGATGTTATCAAATGATCGTAATATTTTCTGTTTTTGCATATCGGGTATAAAGGATAAAAGACTGTCTATGGAATCAGAATAAAGATGGAGGATTTTATTTGGTCGACCATTTCTTAATTCATCTTCCCATTTCTCTAACTTTTCCATATAATAGTTTTCTGCTATCGAAAGCATGCAATCCCCCCTATTTCATACCGAATCATTCCTTATTTTACTAAAAGAACATAAAGAAAGACAATATATTTGTCGTTTGAAAAGATATTCCTTTTTTCTTATCGTAAAAGGACCCTTTCGTAAAGTTTGTCGCTAAACCCGCAGACTGAATAATTATTTTTTCCCCTAAAAAGAGCAATTATTGAAAACAACTTAGAAAAAAGACAACCTTCCTCGTATGCTGTTCTACGAAAAAGATTGTCTTTTTTATTAGATAATGGTTACAAACCTGACATTTCTATAGTTAACTTAGATTCCAGCCATTCTGCAAACGTCTCTTGCAATCATTACTTCTTCATTTGTTGGAATTACCATTACTTTTACTGGAGAGTGTGGATAGTTAATAAATGACTCTTCTCCAGAAATTTTATTTAGTGTTGGATCCCAGTAAACGCCCATGAATTCAAGACCTTGTAGTACTCTAGCACGAACTATTTCACTATTTTCTCCAATACCAGCTGTGAAGATAATTGCATCTACACCATTCATACCAGATGCGTATGATCCAATATATTTATGGATGTTATCCGCAAATATTTGTAATGCAAGCTCCGCACGATCATTTCCTTCTTTTGCTTGCTCTGTGATATCACGTAAATCACTTGAGAAACCAGAGATTCCTAAAAGACCACTCTTCTTATTTAACACTTGTAACACTTCGTCAGCAGATTGATCTGTTTTTTCCATGATGAATGGAATTAACGCAGGGTCAATATTACCAGAACGAGTTCCCATGGTAACACCAGCAAGAGGAGTGAATCCCATAGAAGTATCCATGGACTTCCCGCCTTCAATAGCAGCAATACTTGCACCATTTCCTAAGTGACATGAAATTAAACGTAATTGGTCAATAGGACGACCTAATAATTCAGCCGCACGTTGAGAAACGTACTTATGGCTTGTCCCGTGGAAACCATATTTACGAATTCCATATTGCTCATAATATTCATATGGAAGGCTGTATAAATAAGATTTTTCAGGCATTGTTTGATGGAACGCTGTATCAAATACTGCTACAGCTGGAACATTTGGCAATACATGTTGGAATGCACTAATACCAGTTAAGTTAGCTGGATTGTGTAAAGGTGCTAATTCAGATAAAGTATCAATTTTAGCAATAACTTCATCTGTAATTAATGATGAATCAGCAAATTCTTCCCCACCATGGACGACACGATGACCAATACCTTCGATTTCATCCAATGATGCAATTATACCTAGCTCTGTTAACTTTCCTAAAAGGATTTTAACTGCAACATCATGATCAGGAATTTCTGTAATTTCTTGGATTTTTTCACCATTAACGGAAATATTAAAAACAGCATCATTTAATCCAATGCGCTCTATTAAACCTTTTGTAATTACTTCTTCACTTGGCATTTCGAATAATTGAAACTTCAATGAAGAACTACCAGCATTAATCGCAATAATTTTTGCCATAAAATGTTTTACTCCCCTTTTGTATAACAACTTTTTATTTACTTTGTCTGACATTGAACAGATCGAATCATACAACAGACAAGATTTACCTCTTTCAGTTTTTCATTAAAACATTCTACTAGAAACATTTCAAGCACATTATGCCCAGTTATTCATTTTTTTTTGGATTTTCGTCGATTTTTCGAAAAAAAGACAAATTTACGTCGATTTTCTTCTATATAATAGAATGATTCTGTGTTATAACACTTATTCAGAAATTTATGTTGTTATCCTTTTTTATTTGCTCGAATCCATGTGTCCAATTCGCTTAAAACCTGTTCCATTCCACGCATATTGGAGAAGCTAGGCACTTTTGCAAGTAATACTTGTTTCGGTGCTACTATATTATTCCCCTTTTTCTGCAGAATCAATATACTTTTTGCCGACTGTTTATTTTTGAAAAGCGTTTCCGGCAATTGCAAAATCCCCTGTATGTGTATTTCTTCTTTAATATAATCATGAAGATTGGCTGCTTGTTCTGATTCAAATAAATTATTTGGTATAACGAAGAATGCATAGCCACCTGGTTTTACATAATTCATGCTTTGTTCAATAAATAAATGATGTGCATATGTATGCCCATTATCTGATTTGACTTTAAATTCATTAGAGCGAACATCATTCGGATAATAGCCTACTGGTAAATCACTCACGACTACATCTACTGGATCAATAAATAAATGCTCTAAACTATCCTGGTTAAAAAATTCAATCGGCTGTTCCTGTAAATTTGCATTTACGAGCGCTAGCTGTAATAGCAAGTCATCAATATCTACACCGTAGGCGGCTATATTCTTCCCTTGCTGATGATTCATAACAGTTGTTAATAAATTACCTGTTCCAACCGCTAAATCTAACAAGCGCAGTTCCTCTTTCGTACAAAACTTTTGCACGAAATAGCCAAAAAGAATGCCGATAGAATCAGGTGTCATTTGATGATTTGGCTGTGTATTTTCTTTCATCCCTTTTAAAATCACAAGTTGAAAAGCTTTACGAATTTCTTCTTTTGTGTATTTAGCCAATTTGATTTCTTCATATGATTTTCTTAACCTTTTCTTACTTAATTCACTTAATTCTTCCTGTAATATAGCTTCTTGAAAGATATTCTCTCCTGTTAAAGCTAATGATTCTAAATACGTATATTCCAATTCTTCTTGAATAATCAATGCTGTTTCATTAAATACTGTAAATAATTCTTCTACTGGAGAAATGTTCATCTATCATCACCTAATTTATTGTAGATTTCTATGCTTAAAATTTCCGTTAAATATCCTATCTCCAAATTTTGCAGAATAGGATATATTTTAATATAATACAGCCAAATAAAAAGAGCCTGTCCTTTATATAGAAGGCCAAACTCTAGCTTATCATACGGTTAAAAATTTAACCAGATAATCGATTGTATTACCTGCAATTTATTATCGTTAATTCGCTGCTTTCACTGCTGCTATCGCTGCCTCATAGTTCGGATGGTTGCTGCCCTCACTGACATATTCTACGTAAGTTACGATATCATTTGTATCAACAACAAAAATGGCACGTGCTAACAATCGCAATTCTTTCATAGCCACACCGTATGCTTCTCCAAAGGATAAATCTCTATGGTCAGATACAGTAATAACATTGTCCAAACCGCTTGCTGCACACCATCTTCTTTGAGCGAAAGGTAAATCCGCACTTACCGTTATTATCTCCACATTCTTAAGACTAGCCGCTTCCTCATTAAATTTTCTTGTTTGAGTGTCACAAACACCTGTATCAATAGAAGGGATTACACTAAAAAGGCGAACCTTTCCCTTTGAGCTTGCTAACTTTACTTCTGACAGATCATTTCCTAATACAGTGAAATCTGGAGCTTTGTCTCCAACTTTCACTTCATTTCCAATCAATGTTACTGGATTATGTTTAAACGTTATATTTGCCATTAGTTCTCCTCCATTTTTGATTTAATTATATGTAATTACTACCATCATATCGATAGTTGCTTTTATTTGCAAAAAATACGAACTTTCCCTATAAATATAATTGCTTTGTTTTGTAAACAGAAGGAAACGAGCCCACTATCTTGTGTGAACTCGCCTGTACATCCATCTTTAAGGTTGATTTAAAACTCAATATCTTCTTTCGTTTGCTGTGTTTGAGCGTTATTGCTTGAATCAGATGATGAATCTTTTTTTGCAAACATTTGCTGAATTTTATCAACAGCTTGTGGGGCAATATCCAATATTTTTTCGTAAAGATGGGTACTTTCATCTAAATGCACCATTTTTACTCCCTCGGCATTTACAATAAGAAAAGCAATGGGAGTGATACTTACTCCTCCACCACTCCCCCCACCAAAAGGATGTTTAGTCAATGGATCATTTAACGAATGATTTTCAAGCGTGAATTCACTACCACCAGCAGCAAATCCAAATCCCACTTTAGATACGGTTAAAATGACGCTGCCATCAGGTGTTTCGACTGGATCGCCAATAATCGTATTGACATCAATCATTTCTTTTAAGTTTTCCATTGCGGTTGTCATTAAGCCTTGAATTGGATGATCTGACATTTTCCCATTCCTCCATTGTTCTATTGTTTACTTGGAATAGACGTTTCGTTTGTTTTAAACTTAGGAAAACCATCTTTCCAATATTTCACCAGTTTAATTCCTGCCATCATAGCATGCCCTATCCGAAATTGAATCATACAAGAAAATAATGTTTCAGAAGCCACTCCCTGAAATTGTGGATATATGTTGATTTTGGGCATATCCTTAAGCTTCATATAGTTACTAATAATTCCAATAATACTTCCTTTAACAGCCCAAATAGCACCAGAAATCATTCCAGTATGTGCTGCATCTCCTAGTCCAACAATAGAGCTCCATTCGATATGCTTTATTGTTAGTTTTGCTAAAAATGTCCTTACTATGCGATGAAATTGTACAACATGGGTTACTACTTCTTTTGAATTAGATAAGAAATTTAATAAATCAGATGCGGAAAATTGCTTCGTTTCCTCTTCGGTTTCCTTTTTACCATTTAATTCAGACTCCTCTTTCATCACCAATGTTGGAGAGTCATCATCTATTTTTATCAGAGGGATTGTTTTTTTGTATTTTATGATTCCGAACAGTGCTCGAATCTCTATCTTTAAATCATCATTATCTTTCTTATGATAATAGCGTATATGTATCGTTAGTTTTAAAAAGCATAGAAAAATAAGCACTAAAAAAAAAGCACCAATAATAATACCAATTATGGAAAGAACTTTCACTTTGGCAACACTTCCCTTCAGCTTATTATTATTGGATAAAATTTGAAAAAATAAACCTATTTCATCCTGACTCTTTTCTACGCTGTGGGAAAGCTATCATTATTCTTTTCAAAAATAAAAAAACGGCCGATAACAACATCCTTTTTCGTTGTTATCAACCGTTTTAATATTATCGTTCATGAATAACTGCTGTATCAGCAAATAAATCATGAATACCTTGTTTCTTCGGCAAGAAGGCAACTAACGCGTATAAAATAATAAAGCTTCCAGAGATAAATCGACCAATCCATTCCCGGAAAAGGATAGTATCCCATGTTAATCTTTCTTTGTTTATCGGTACAACCTTCAAGCCAAAAATCATCTTTCCTAACGTTTGTTTTAAAAACAGTGTCATTAAAACAAAATATAAATAAAATGTAATGGCGGTACAAATATTTACTGTAGAAAAAATACTCGATTCATGCAATGGCACATCTAGTATTCTTAATATGGGATAGATTAGAATACGATTAACGCTCGACACAATAATTATATCTGCTAAATAAGCCCAAAAGCGCATCCAAAAGCCAGCATATACATATGAAACTTCTCCTATAGGATCTATCTTACTATCTTCTGCATTCGGAGTTTGGTCCTCCCAATCAACGGTTTCATTTAACGAAACCGTTGTTTCGGACATTTCATCTTCCTTCAGTGAAGCTTCTGATTTTATATTTTCACGGTCATTACTCATTTGTTCCCCTCCTATTCTGCATATAAATACATTAGTCGAGGTGAGTTAGCATTGGTGACAATCTTTAATATATTTGCTAATTCTTTATCCTCACTTGTTATTAACTTTTTGGCAGTCATTCCAAATAGGGAAGCAAAACCAGTGTTGTCAGTATAGGTAACGACAGCTGCGTCCTTTAAATCATAATCTTTCTTCATCTGTTCTACTACATCATCAAAATAGCCAAAATCATCGATTAAATTTAATTCCTTCGCCTGTCTACCATCGTAAATTCGTCCATCAGCGATTTTCTTTACTTCTGCCTCTGTCATACCTCGGCCATCGGCAATGACCTTAACAAAGCCGGCATACGAATTATCAATTAATCTTTGTAGAATCTCTCTTTCATCCCCTGTCATTTCTCTTGTAGAACTCATGATATCCTTATATTTTCCACTCTTAATCGTAACAAACTCTACTCCATACTTTTCAGCAAGCCCTTCGAAATTATATCCACTCATAATAACTCCGAGTGAACCTGTTAATGTTTCCGGACTTGCAAAGATTTTATCAGCAGGTGCAGAAATGTAGTACCCTCCAGACGCTGCCATAGATCCCATTGATACGTATATTGGTTTTTTCGATTCTTTTTGAATTTCTACTAATTTATCATGGATTTGTGCACTTTCTACAACTCCTCCACCAGGAGAATTCACTTTCAAAATAACCCCTTTTACACTAGGATCCTCTTTTATGTAATCTAATTTTTCGATAAACGAAGTATGATTATAACCTACTGTCGAAAAAAGAGATTCGGCATCTCCTGTATCTTGAATGGTTCCAGATACTTCTAGTACAACTATCTTCTCAGAGAAATCTCCATCCTCTATATATTCTTCTACATATGGTCCTTCCCCTTCACTAAGAAATTGTCCAAATAAATCTTCGACATCCGTTGTGAATGCTACAGATACCATACTGGTTATAATGGAAAAGACAAAAATAATACCAGCTATCCCTAAAGCTGCCCAACGTTTTCCACTCATTACTTATAACCCCCTATTATTTCTTTCTGTTTCTTATACGCAGTAGTACCGAGATTGTTTCAGGAAAATGTCGGATTACTTAAATATATTCTTTTCGCGATTTACGCTATTCCTTTTGCTTGTTGCTGTTTTTTTGAATTAGAAAATAGTTTTGTTTGTGATAGAGAATAAATGGATAATGCTGACCAAATAAATATAAATGCCAATAAATGAGCTGTTGTAAATGGTTCATGATAAACGAATACCCCAAGTATCAGTGTTAATGTAGGTGTTAAATATTGAATGAACCCGAGCATGGATAGCGGAATTCGTTGCGCTCCCTTTGCAAAAAACAACAATGGCACTGCTGTTAACACACCAGAAATAATTAATAAGAAATCTAAACTAGTAGAAACAGCTAAAAATGCATGATTCCCTTTTACAAATAAATAGCCAATATACAATAAGGCAAATGGAGTAATAAACATTGTTTCCAAGGTTAACCCTACATCCGAATTAATTTTGATTAATTTTTTTGTTAATCCATATAAGCCAAATGTTAGTGCTAATGAAATTGCAATCCATGGAAATGCTCCATGAGCAAATGTAATAATGCAAACTCCCATTGCAGCTAATCCTACAGAAACATACTGAATTTTAGATAATTTCTCTTTCATTACAAAAATTCCCAATAATACACTTACTAATGGATTTATATAATACCCTAGACTCGTTTCGATTATTTTATTAGCATTTACAGCCCAAATGTAGATAAACCAATTACAGCTTACTAATATAGAGGCAATAAACAGCATGATACCCTGCTTTTTCTGATGCTTAAATGAACGTAGTGTGTGATAAAATAATTTCCATTTACGAGTAAAAGTTAGTAAAATGCACATAAAAATAAACGACCAAAAAATTCGATTTGCGAGAATTTCATCTGCTCCTACTCCTTGCAGATGCTTCCAATATATTGGAAACAGACCCCATATTAAGTAAGAAACACCAGCAAATATTACCCCATTTCTAACATTGTTTTTCTCCATTTTCATCGCTTCTTTCTATATTCGAAATATTCCATATTATATATATTTTTTTGGTAACTGGCAATCTTTTTAGAAATGTTTGTCAAATACAGGCAAAAAGATTAGGAATTAACACCTAATCTTTTTCATTTGTTATTACTCTTTAATCGCTCATACATAATTTCATTGCCAACAATTGTCTTTGTTACTTCTATTTTATCAATATCATGTGGACTTACTTCAAAAATATCTTTATTCAATACAGTGAAATCTGCTAAATAGCCTTTTTCAATTTTACCTCGATCTTCTTCATGGCAAATTGCATAAGCACTTCCCTTCGTATAAAGACTCACTGCTTCATATACAGTTAACGCCTCTTCCGGAAGGTATCCGTTTCCGTCTATATCCTCTGCATTAGATCTTGTAATAGCTGCTTGAATCCCCACTAATGGATTTGCACTTTCAATTGGGGCATCAGAACCGCCTGCACAATGTAACCCCTCTTTTAATAATGTTTTCCATGCATAACAATAGGTAAGATTTTCTTTACCCAGTCTATCCATTACCCAGGGAAAATCTGAAGTTACAAAGCTAGGCTGGATATCTAATATTAACGGCAAGTCTTTCATACGTTCGATTAAATCCTTGCGCAGCATCGTTGCATGAATAAGACGATCTCTTCCAAATCCTTGTAAAGGATGTTGTTCAATAGCTTGTAAAACCATTTCAAAAGCTGCATCGCCAATCGCATGTACGGCAATCGGAACTTCTCTCTTCCTTGCCTTTGCTACTAATTCATTTAGTTGCCCTTGTGAAAAAATGCTTACTCCCACTGTTGAAGGATCATCAACGTAAGGTCTACTTAAAAGAGCCGTTCTCCCCCCAAAAGCACCGTCAGCAAATATTTTCATACTACCAAGTTCAACCCATTCGGAACCACCTAAGTATTTCCCGCCGTCATTTATCATCTCTTCAAATACTTCATGGTGCACAAGCAAATGGGCTCTAAAATGATTTCCTTCTTCTTCGATTATTTTTTTATAGGAACGATATGTTCCTTCATAGCCATCATAATAATGTAAGTCTTCAGTATGAGCTCCAGTTAGTCCTAATTGATAGGCATCTTTAATACCTGCTCGCAATGCTCTTTCCACATATTCACCGGTTACTTTAGGCAATACTCTGGTTATTAAATCTTGCGCTTGATCTTTAAATACCCCAATAATAGTGCCTTCCTCATCCTTCTCAATAACTCCACCAAATGGAGATACAGCATCATTTGTAATATTAGCAATTTTCAAAGCGTATGAATTTACTGCGATTGCATGCTTACATATTCGATTTAGGAGGACTGGATGGTTTGGAACGTGCTGATCAATATCCTTTGAAGTCAGTACCTGTTGCTCTCGCCACATGTTTTCATTCCATCCATCTCCAATAATCCATTGCCCTTCTTCCACATTCTCTGCATAATTTGCGAGCAATTGTAGAGCTTCCTCTTTTGATGTGCAAGTGGATAAATTTAATCTTAATAATTTTTCTCCATGACCAACTAGATGCATATGACTATCTACAAACCCTGGAAGAAGAACTTCATCTTCTAAGTCTATTTTTTCTTGTATACTTCCTTCGTATTTTTCTTCCAAGTATTTTTTATGGCCGAAATCCACGATATATTGCTCGTCTGTAAAAATAGCTTCAACTACATGTCCTTCCTCTTTAAGCGTATATATCTTCCCACCATAAATCAATTTCCCCATACAGATCCCCCTATTATTCTAAATATATATTTCCGATTGAATAACAATAATATTTATCCCACTCTTAACGGATAGTAAAACTCTCACCTCAAGCTAATGAAAATTCGAGGAAGATAGGTGGGAGATCCACTGCCTGTATAGGCCCGATTGGTCCAACTAACCATCAGTGGGGGATGAAAGCCCCCCCACTGATGGAAGTTTCCCTATATAAATCAGCCATGTTTTATTAAAAAGGACACTAACTTTAGTGCCCTTTTTAATAGCTTTCGCACTCCTGTTGAAGAACGAGAAGCGTATTTTTTCTTCTTTAGTTGTTATGTTGTTCTTTCTCTCGTAATTCCACTCTTCTAATTTTTCCTGAAGTTGTCTTAGGCAATTCTTCCATAAATTCGATTTTACGCGGATACTTATATGGAGCAGTTAATTTTTTCACATGTGCTTGCAGCTCTTTTATTAATTCTACTGTTCCTTCGATCCCATCTCGAAGAACAATAAATGCCTTAACAACATTTCCTCTTATTGGGTCTGGACTAGCAACTACCGCACATTCTTTAACAGCTTTATGCTTAACTAACGCATCTTCTACTTCAAAAGGTCCAATCGTATAGCCTGAGCTAATGATAATATCATCTCTTCTGCCTTCGAACCAAAAGTAACCATCCTCATCTTTCTTGGCACGGTCACCAGTGATATAGTAATCTCCACGGAATTGATTTTTCGTTCTTTCTGGTTCTTTTAAATATTCCTTAAATAATGCTGGTGTATCTTTGTGTACAGCAATATCTCCAACTTCCCCTATAGAACAAATTTCTCCATCCTCATTGACGATTTCTACGATATTTCCCGGAGTTGGTTTCCCCATAGATCCAGGTCGTAATTCTACTCCCTTTGTTATCCCAACTAGTAACGTATTTTCAGTTTGTCCATATCCGTCACGTACATCCAGTTGGAAATTCTCTTTAAATACATCAATCACTTCTCTGTTTAGTGGTTCTCCAGCAGAAACAGCACTTCGTAATTGATCTAAATGATACTTTTTAATATCTTCCACTTTTGCCATTAAGCGATACTCCGTTGGTGTGCAGCAAAAAACATTCACTTCATATTTCTCTAAAAGCTGCAGATATTTTTCCGGGTTAAATCTGCCGTGATAAACAAGTCCAATAGCACCAGAGCCTAAAACAGATAATAGAGGGCTCCAAACCCATTTCTGCCATCCTGGACCTGCAGTTGCCCAAACAAGATCACCTTCTTCAATATTCAGCCAATTTGGTGCTGCCGTTCTGAGATGAGCATAGGCCCAACCGTGAGTATGTACGACACCTTTTGGATTACCCGTTGTTCCTGATGTGTAGGAAATGAATGCTGTATCTGACTTAAGTGTACTTACCATTTCCAGTTCATCTGAAACCTCAAGTACCCGGTCATCTAAAAGCATCCATCCTTCTTTTACTCCACCTAGCACAAAACGTTTAATAGTATGTATTTCTTCCACTAATTCTAATTCCTCTAAAAATGGATAATAGCTAATAACCCCTTTTACCTCTCCATGCTTAATGCGATATTGTAAATCTTTTGCACGAAGCATTTCTGAGCTTGGAAGGACAGTTATTCCTAGTTTTAAAGCTGCTAAGTATACCTGATAGGCTTCCATTATCCTTGGAACAATGACAAGGACAACATCTCCTTTTTGCAAGCCCTCTTCTTTGAAAACATTTCCTATTCTATTTGCTGCTTTCATTAAGGAGGAATAAGTAACTTCTTTTGTTTCGCCATCTTCATTCTCCCATTTTAAAGCAAGTCTATCTGGATTTTGGGCAAATTTTTCAATCTCCGAAACAAAATTATATTGTTCTGGAGCAATTAAATCCTCCGTTCGCATAATTAGTCTCCTCCTGTTTCTAAAAGTAAATACTTAACCCATTATACTACCCTATCTTCATTTTTTGAATTAATTAAATTTCATTCCTTTTATAGCCTATTTTTAGAAGCCAATCCTTTTTCTAAAATAGCATAAAAAACCTATACCCGTCTTGAGGAAAAGCACGAAAAAGAAGCAAGGCATGATACCTTGCTTCTTGTAGCCATTACTATTCAATTATTTAGAGAAACCGCCGCCTAATTGTTGTTCAGCCATTTGCACTAAACGTTTTGTGATCTCACCACCAACAGAACCGTTAGCACGAGAAGTTGTTTCAGCACCTAAGTTTACACCAAACTCAGTAGCAATTTCATATTTCATTTGATCTAGAGCTTGAGAAACTCCAGGTACTAATAATTGATTTGAATTGTTGCTGCTTGCCATGTGTATCACCTCCTTGTGATAATAGAATGTGTAATACACATGGCGTTCATTCGTTTTCATTACTGGTAATTGTTCACAAAAAAAGCAGGGAATTTTTGTATTAAAACATGTCTCCCTTTATGAGGTCACGCAAACGACTTTAAAAAAGAGAATCCATTTCCGGCTCCATCTTTTTCTCTTCCCTTTTAAGGATAATCGTTTCAACATGATTAACTGCTTCATCAATCAATGGTTCAAAATCAGTAAAGCTTTCATAATATCGTATTTTTTCTTTTTTGGGTTTGGTTTTAGGCGAGGCTGGTACAAATACCGTACAGCAATCCTCATATGGTCGAATAGAGATATCATGTGTATCAATTTTCTTTGCCCATTCGATTATTTCTGTTTTATCTGTAGTTATTAAAGGTCTCAAAATAGGTGTATTTGTTACATCATTGATCGCATACATACTTTCTAATGTTTGACTAGCAACTTGCCCTAAGCTTTCACCCGTGATAATCGCCAGTGCTTCTTTTCTTCTGCGAATTTCATCCGTTATTTTTAGCATAATTCTTCTTGTTGCAGTCATTGTATAGTTTTCTGGTATTTGCTTATGAATTAACTGCTGAATTGTCGTAAATGGAACAACATGTAATACAAAATGACCATTAAAATTTGCAAGCTTTTCCGAAATATCAATTACCTTTTGTTTTGCTCTCTCGCTTGTAAACGGAGGACTAAAGAAATGAACCCCTTCTAATTCTAATCCTCTTTTCATGGATAAATATCCTGCTACTGGGCTGTCTAATCCACCAGATAACATAAGCATCGCTTTCCCACTCGTTCCTGAAGGAAGCCCCCCTGCTCCTGGAATATTTTCACAGGAAAGATAAATTGCTTCTGTTCTAACTTCAATTTGAACATTTATATCAGGATTTTTGACGTCTACTTTTAAACCAGAGATATTTTTTAGTAAATGCCCACCAATCGTCTGATTAATTTCATTTGTATCCAGTTCGAATTCTTTATCAGCTCGTCTCGCACTTATTTTAAAGGTACATCCATCTTTATATAAAGAAGAAACAATATCCAAAGCAGCTGCATTTACTTTCTCTATATCCCTATCAATCTTTACTGCTGGGCTAAAGGATTGAATACCAAAGATATTCTTAAGTACTTTAGAAATTTCCTCTTCCTTTTCACCATTTAACATTATATACATTCTTTCTCTTTTTGCTTCAATTGAAACAGATGGAAAGCCCTCAAGAGTCTTTGCTATTGTTCGTTTTAATTTATCTACGAATTGTTTTCTGTTTCTCCCCTTCGTAGATAGCTCTCCATAACGTATTAAAATACGATCATATTTCACTTCATTACCCCTCTCAACCATTCCTGAATATCTTTTATAGCTGTAATTACTTTTTCCATTTCTTCCATTGTATTTTCATAGGATAAGCTAATTCGGAATGAGCTTTCTGCAAGCTGTTCTGGTACACCCATTCCTAATAATGTTTTACTAATTTTATTTGTTTTCGATGAACATGCACTCGTAGTGGATATATAAATATCACGTTCCTCTAATGCATGAACAAATACTTCTGCTTTTACTCCTTCGATGGAGAAATTAAGAATATGAGGTACACTTTTTTCTAGTGCTGGCGAATGAATAGAGATACCTTCTATCTTGGCTAATTGCTCACGTAAATAAACATTCACCTGCTTCAGAATAGGCAGCTTCTCCTTTTGATTTTGCAGCTGCATCCGTAATGCCTTGGCTGTAGCAACCGCACCAGCAACATCCTCTGTTCCACTGCGAAAAGTATTCTCTTGCCCGCCACCTGCTAATAAAGGCTCCATTCTTTTTCCTTCTTTTATATATAAAACTCCATTTCCTTTTAACCCATGGAATTTATGGGCAGAAATGGTATAAGCATCTATATTTTCCTTATTAATGGAGATAGCTTGTTTTCCAATTCCTTGAACACCATCTACATGAAAAAATATATTTGGATAATTGGATAATAGCTTACCGATTTCCTCAACTGGCTGTATGGATCCTATTTCATTATTTACATGCATAATAGAAACTAGGATGGTTTCTTTGCGTAAATTTTTGATTATATCCTCGATTGATACTTGTCCAAATTTATTGACAGGAACATAGGAAATAGAAAAACCGTCATCTTCTAATTGCTCCATTACTTTATGAATGGAATCATGTTCAACCGCTGTGGTAATAATATGATTTCCTCTACCTTTATAAGTACGAGCAATTCCTTTTAAAACGGTGTTATTTCCTTCTGTACCACCTGAGGTAAAAAATACTTCCTTGCTTTTCACTTCTAAAAGTCCCGCGATTTGTTCTCTTGCCTGTATTAACAGCTTCTCTGATTTCATCCCAATTCGATGGATCGAGGATGGATTTCCAAAATATTTTTGGGATACAGTCGTAAAAGATTCAATAACCTCTGGAAAAGGCTTGGTTGTTGCACTATTATCTAAATATATCATTACATTGGAATTTCCTTTCCATTATAAAAATTCGTTATTCTACTTTTTCCTTTAACGCCTTTCTTTTTCATTAATAGTCTATATACGAAACGCTTTGAATAGATACGTCTCTAATCCAGGGGGAAATACTATGCACTAATTGAAGTTTCACTTTATTATGCTACCAAAAAACTTTTTCAAATAAAAGAATAAGCTTCAAAAACATTAGTATAAAAAATTTTTTTGTCTATTACTTACCGGAAATAAGATTTTATCTCTTTACATTATTTAGAAACTTATCGCTTTCCACAGAAAAAAGTCTGAGTATTTCTCTCAGACTTTTTCTACTAATGATGGAATTAGGTGTTGCTCATTACTTTTCATTTTCTGTCCATTCATGTGACCAAGCTTGGATTTTATTTGTACTTCCAGGCTCTATTTCTTCAATTGTTGTTGCAGCATACTGTAATGCTTCTTTATAACGATAGTTTCTAAAATGTGCTTCTGCTTCTAGTAAGCCTTGATGGACTTTTTGATATTGGCGACGATATCTGTTTCCATATTGAATGATTTTCTCTGCTAAATAAACTGTTTCTACTAATTCAATTGTTGCGTTAACTAGCACCGTCACTTTTTCTTCTGTTACTTCAATTATTTGCTTCACTTCAACCATATTTAATGGTGTTCGTTCTAACATTTTTTTTACTTCATCAATACTTTCTTTTGCTTCTTGCACTAGCTCATTATATTCATCAGTCACACCTGGCAAATTACTATTAGTAACTCTTCTAATAGCTTCCGCCACTTGTTTACTTAATTCTCTCATGCGATCATGAGCAGAAACTTCATCTTTACGTAGAGCATGCAGCTTATCAAATAAAGCTTTTTGTTCTAAAGAAGCATTTTCTAATTGCCCTTTCAGTTCCTTTAGTTCTTCTCCCAAAAGAGTATGTGCTGCTGATTCTGTCAAAAGCTTATGTTCTAATACTTCATATTGTTTATATAGATGATTTAATTTCTTCTCAAGCTTAAATTGCAGCTCAATATCTTCATTATCCAGATTATAGTTAGTCTGCAATAATCGGACTTCTACTTGCAGCTGCGCGTTTCCTTGCTGAACATCTTCTAAGATTTCCTTCGTTGCGTTGATATTATTACTACAATAATTTTTTGCAAGCACTTCTTTTTCTAATAAATCATAAAGTAAATCCAGCTTTTCCTGTATTTCAGTAATAACCTTTTCTACTGCCTCAACATTTCCTTCCTTCAAATCATTTTCAGTCGAAGCAAGTTCATTCATTAAGTTTTCTATCTCTTCTGCCATTTGTAAATGTTCCAAAATATATCCTTGCTCCAACATATCTACATAGCCATCTTTTAACTCATCAAGTTGTTCTGGCAATTTTGTCTGATATTCAATAAGTAATGGAGGAATTTTTTCCATAAGATAAGTAATCGTTGTTAAACGCTCTTGCATATTATAAACAATCTCTCTTGCTTCCAAATAATCCCCATTATTTGTTTTTTCATCATAAGTTATAAATAATCCCGCAATTTCTTGAAGCATTGTTTCAATCTTTTTCTCTGTCTCTCCATATGTATGACGATGTGCTAAAAGATTTTTTTTGCTGACACGATAGGATTCTTTAAGTTCTTCCATTTCCGATCTGTTCTTTTCTTCACTACCAACAAGATTATTAAGTTCCTCTAATATAGTATCAATCCTTTTATCTACACTTTCCATTTTAAAGCGAATAGTATCTTGTGTCTTCTTCGCTTTCGGAAAGTTATATTTATCAATATAACTTTCTGTATCAAAAAGCAATTCCTCAATATTAGGCAATTCGGTAGTAACAATGTCATCCCATTCTTTTCTCCATCTTTCAAATAACTCTTCGGTTTGTCCAATCATGTTCAATTGTTTAACCTTTGCAAGCTCTTCTAAAACTGGACGATTCATCATGTTTATTTTCCAATTTTCTAATTCATCGACACCGTTATAATATTTTCTTTTAATAAAATATCCCGCTACGAATAGGCAGATAACTATACCTATTCCTCCAATTATGTAATTCATTTGAAGCCCCCTGTTCATACACCGGCCATAATTCCGTATCTATTTTAACTAATATTTATCCAATAGTAAGGAGCAGGAATCCCAAAAGGCATAGGGATAACTGCCGAAAAAAATGATTGCTTTCACAAAATCCAATCAAAAATGCAATGTTTAAGCAATAATAGATATCTCCCTTTATGAAGGTTAATTTCTTTGTATTTATGATAACATGTAAACGACAATTTTTGACTATTATTTTATGTTTTTTTCATAATTTCGTTTACTTTTTTCAAAGTTCGATAGATAACTTAAATTATATAAGTATTTTTCCAAAATAACACGTATAACTACTTCTTTATTGGTCTTCCTGCTATATTAGGTATATATCAATAATAGCAGGAATAGAAAGGGTGATTATTTCCATGCCAAAAGACGGACATATCCATACACCATTTTGTCCACACGGTACAAAAGATTCTCTTAAGCAATACGTAGAACAAGCACTAGCTCTTGGTTTCACAGAAATGACATTTACAGAGCACGCCCCCTTACCAAAAGGGTTCATCGATACAACACCAACGCAAGACAGCAGTATAACTTTCGAAACTTTACCTATTTATTTAAAAGAAATACAAAGTCTCAAAAAAGAATATGAAGAGATAATCAAGATAAATGTAGGACTAGAAATTGATTATATTGAGGGATTTGAGCTAGAAATAAGAAACTTTCTAGCTGATTGGGGTCATTTATTAGACGACAGCATTTTAAGTGTACACTTCTTGAAAAATCCTATGAACAATCACTATGATTGTGTCGATTACAGCCCTGAGCTTTTTGGACAAATCGTCAAACAGTACGGAGGGATTTCAAACGTTTATAATTCTTATTACCAAACACTTTTGAAATCAATTCAAGCAGACTTAGGTCCAGCCAAACCAAAACGAATAGGTCATATGACACTGATACATAAATTCCAAGATTTGTATCCTGTTGATCAAGACTTTCAAACGATTATATTCACAATTTTAAACGAGGTAAAAAATAAAGGTTATGAACTGGATTATAACGGAGCAGGTGTAAATAAGCCATTTTGCAAAGAACCATATCCTTCAAAGTGGATCGTTGAAGAAGCGATAAAACGTAATATCCCTTTAGTATATGGTTCTGATGCTCATCAGGCAAAAGATTTAGGACAAGGCCGGAACGTCATGCTATGGAATAATCGATAATTCTTTTTCATTCAGACAAACAACATCATGAATCCATCGATGGATCTCTTCTAAGTATTTTCTTTTGAAATAATCTTCATTTACGAAAACATGAAGAACCTCGGTAACATAGAACGAATGAATAAAAGGCATGGAGAGTAGTCCTTTTAATTGAATGATACTATAGGAAATAGACTGTTTCCTAAATTCTTTCCTCTCTATTCCTTTTTCAAAAATTTGTGTAAAGATATATCTTTCTTTCACATAATAAGTCGACATTATTTCTCTAACAACTTGTGAATCAATCGTAACTTCTCTTAAAATAAATCTAGTTAGTTGCGGATTTTTGCATTGATATGTGATAATACAGTCTACTAATTTTTTTAATTTTTCTGTTGGACTGCAGGATTGTAAAAACACTTGTTCTAACAATTCTAAATAGCTTTCAAAAAATTTCATATAACAATACTCTAACAATCCTTGTTTACCATTAAAATAATAGGAAATATTCGCTGTATTCACTTTTGCCAGCCCAGCTATATCCCGGATAGAAGTACCATGATAGCCTTTCTGATTAAATAAAGAAATGGCGGCTTCTACAATGGCATCCCTTGTTGAAATTTCTTTCATCTAGCCTTACCCCTTTTCTGTTGCGAATCCTAAAAAAGTATGGTTGAATTATTAAAAACTTCTATTCATTAGAAAGACTGTTTTTTCAAGGAAGAGTGTGTAATTTCAATACCAGTATTTTTTATAAACAGCCATTAAAAGTTACAAATATTCTATTCATTACACTTCTTTATAAATAGGGAGAATCCTTTAATAGAATACCGACAAAGTATGGGGTCCTTCTATATTTATCGTCAAAAAACAACATAAAAAATGAGAAAGATCGGTGATATGCATGTTTAGCGTCGAAACATATAAAGGTAAACGGGAAGAACAGTACCAATTAGTTGAAAAACAATTACGTGCTTTATTAGAAGGAGAACATAATACAATTGCAAATCTTTCTAATGCATCAGCATTATTAAATCAATTTCTAGAAAAAACCAACTGGGTGGGCTTCTATCTAGTTGAAGACAACGAGCTTGTTCTTGGACCATTCCAAGGCTTACCTGCCTGTGTACGCATTCCATTTGGCAAAGGTGTTTGTGGGACGGCAGCCCTTAATAAAGAAACAGTAAGAGTAGAAGATGTTCATCAATTTCCTGGTCATATTGCCTGTGACGCAGCCTCTCAATCAGAAATCGTCATACCATTAATAATGGAAGACGGGACTTTAATTGGCGTCCTCGATATTGACTCTCCAGAAAAGAATAGATTTGATGAATTAGATCAAAATTATTTAGAGATTTTTGTAAACACATTAGTTAAGTTTCTAAAATAATCAGGATGTACTTCCTAATATAAAAAAGGTGTTCTGCCCTTCTTCAAAAGAGAGGCAGAACACCTTTTTATTCGCTAACAAGAAAAGTATTTTGGATAACTACCTTGTCTTTTCCTGTTTCTTTCGCTATATATAATGCTTTATCTGCACGCTTAAAAAGCGTATTATACGTGTCATTACTTTGCTTATTCCAATAAGAAACTCCACATGATATCGTAACAGATGGTTTAGAATTATCCTTTACCTTTTTCACTAATCTTTCAGCAATTGTAACGCCGAAAGAAAGAGGTACTTTTGGTAAATAAATAGCTAACTCTTCCCCACCCCATCTGGAACCAACATCTGAACTTCGAATATTTTCTTTAATAATATTCGCCACTTGAATGATAATATCATCGCCAATTTGATGTCCATATGTGTCATTAATTAATTTAAAATCATCAATATCAATTAAAATAAAAGTTCCTTCCACATCCTCTAATAAGGACCTCTGAATCTTTTCATCCAAATAACTTCGTGAATATAGTTTCGTTAAATGATCTGTTACGACCATTTTTTCCAACTCCTCTCTTAACAAGGAATTAGTTAAGGCAAGGGTAGAATGATGAATCAAAGATTGTAACAGTTTAAATGTATCAAATGGAAAATGGTATGCCTCTGGATGCATTACTATAGCAAAACCCTTTAATACCCCTGTTTGCATCATTGGTACAGCCATTATAGACTTATACCGTACATCCTCAATCTGCATACTGAAATCCCCTAAAAAAAGGGAATCTTTCTCGATTTGAATTTTCTCTTTAAAATAATCAATGTATTTCTTAGATTCCGGCTCAAAAAAGAAAGAAGAGCTTCCTAACAGTACTTTTGTTGAATCATTTTCAAGGGAAAACAGGATAAATCCTACTTCCTTTGCATTAAAACTTGCAGAAATTCTTTCACAAATATAGGTCATCATTTCATTTAAACGTAAATTAGAATTCAATTGATCAGACGCCTCATTAATTAACTGCAAATCGGTAACCAATTTTTTTGATTGCTGATACAACTGAGCATTTTCCAACGCTCCTCCTGCCGTATTGGCTAATAAAGAAATAAATTCCACTTCATTTTTCGGAAAAGAGATAACATCTGGAACAATAATTTGTAGAACACCGTATACTCCCTGTTTTCCTTTTAATGGAGCATAGATAACAGAACTTTTTACTTCTTTCAAGTTTTCAAATTGCAATTCACCAGTAACATAGGCTTCCATAGCAGCCGTGTTTTCACTGTCATACTCTAAGTCCTTTACTGGCAAATCCATTGGACTGTTATTATCATGTGACAGCAAAAGGTAATAACGATACGATGGATACACTTCTTTTAAGGTGGAAATTACCTCTCTTAACACGTCTTCCATCTTCATTGATGAATGAAATTTTTCTGTCACTTTAAACAACTGCTTATATTTCTTTTTATCTCTATTAATATTCATCATATCTTGCATATTTCTAAATAATATTTCGACTTCCTTTGCTACCATATCAAATAAAGAAATCTCCATCTCCCCATTTGGATCATCCAATAATAATTCCTTCTTAATCTTTATCGCTAAAATATGGTCAACTTTCTCCTTACTTTTTAGAGCTAACATCATATAATCATGTAATGTATCTTCCTTAATAGGCGCTCGATAAAATTTATATTCACATGCCAATGATAAATTTTCCTTTATACAGGTCGTCTTTCCTAAATAATCCCTTTTAGCAGTGGAGGATACGATTGTCCAATTCACATCCCATTCTTCACTGGTATATAGAGTAACCTGAACAGCCCCAAATACTTCTTTTATCGCTTGGAGCGCTTCTTGGATAATTATGTCATATTCCTGATTTATTAATTTAATATCATACAATTCAAAAAAACGACTTTTTAATATTAATATTTTTTGGTGGCCAAGTAAGTCCATGTATTTATCACCTAATTCACCTAACTATTCATTCTTTGATATATTAAATCCTATTTCTACATATCATTACGAAGTAAATAAAAAAAGATTAAATATAAATCGAAACACTCTATCCTAGAAACATACGAACCATTTTCTTTTACTATTCGTTTTGTTATTTTTAATGATACCGTAATTATAATACCTTTTCTGCTTATTTATAAATAGATGCTCCTTTAGAATGGTTGTTCAAAACAACAACCTGTAAGAAACAACCACATAATAGATTAACGGGAATTAATTTTCTTTGAGGATGTAAAACAATTGATTCTAAAATATCAAGGTATTTAAAAACAGTACTAATTACTTATCTGTTCGCAATACAAACAGGAGGAATCTCACCACATAACAACTAAATATTACCATAAAACAGGCTTAAGTATTACAATGTATGTAAGTTAAATTATACTAATTATATCATATTGGCAATAAATAGGTTAGACAATAATATTTTTAGCTCTTGTTAACATTTCCCACGTTCTAAAGGTTATGTCATTACGTTTTCAACTATTCAAATCAATAGAAAACTCTACTTGACTTTTCACCTATAAAAATCATATAATATTATTTGTGTAAAATAGCGCAGCATATGTAAACACTTTTTGTTCTATTTTGTTCCTCAGGATTATTTCTGATGGTGTATTGTGTAACCCTTGGCTGCTAGGGCGAAGGTACAGGAAGACAAAATAAATAAGAAGACATGTTACATCTGTTTTTATTTTACCAAATAAAAACATGAAGGAGGAGTCAATTATGGCTCGTTATACAGGTCCAAGCTGGAAACTTTCTCGTCGTCTTGGTATTTCTTTAAGTGGTACAGGTAAGGAGTTAGACAAACGCCCTTACGCTCCAGGACAACATGGTCCAAACCAACGCAAAAAATTATCAGAATACGGATTACAATTACAAGAAAAACAAAAACTTCGTCACATGTATGGTGTGAACGAACGTCAATTCCGTAATCTTTTTGATATCGCAGGCAAAATGACTGGTAAGCATGGTGAAAACTTCATGATCTTATTAGAAACTCGCCTAGATAACGTTGTTTACCGTTTAGGTTTAGCTCGCACTCGTCGTCAAGCACGTCAATTAGTTAACCACGGTCACATCTTAGTTGATGGCAAACGTCTTGATATCCCATCATACCGCGTTAAAGCTGGTCAAACTATCACTTTACGTGAAAAATCTCGCAACCTTGAAGTTGTTAAAGAAGCTGTAGAAGTAAATAACTTCGTACCTGATTTCTTAACTTTCGATGCAGATAAATTAGAAGGTACATTCACTCGTTTACCAGAACGTTCTGAATTACCAGCTGAAATTAACGAAGCTCTTATCGTTGAGTTCTACTCTCGTTAATCCCTTTAGTTTGCAGAGCAATGCACAAAAATCCCTTGAAATGTTGTTACATCAACGTTTTAGGGGATTTTTTATTTTTATCTACTTTACAAAATGACGCAGGATAATACACTAAATTAGAGCCAAATGGGACCAAATAAATTGACATGCATGGTTGAATGGATTTAAAAGAAAATAGCAGTATACGCCATGTGTTGTTGGCTGACTATTGAAAAATTGATGTAGTGGTGCATCAATTTTTTGATTACAACTAGTGATATGTACCATCCTTGACATAGTTGTGGAATCAAAAAGGTTAAAGTGGTATACAAATAGGATTGATTTCAAATAAGGTAAGTAAGTTTTCCACAAACAAACCCTATTGTAGAGCAACTCTTATATTGCGTAGCAGACTAAATACAGTGCAGCAAGAGTTTTCACTTTTTAGTGAATTGGTAGAAGGGTATCCTTTAGCACACTAGGATCTATCCAGATTCAACATTGGTTGTTTGAGGTTCCGAATAAGGAGAGGTAATATCCTTATAATGGAATTTAGAAATAGTTAGAAAGGATGAAGAAAATTACAAATAAATTCAGTGTCTTTTCTTACAGATTCTTACATTGTATAATGTACTTTAATAATATAAAGAAAGGTGTGCGGAATGACATTAATTTCACTAGAAAAAGTGATGAAACAAGAAGAGAATCGTAGTGTTTTGAAGAATATAAATTTAGTTATTGAAAATACTTCCCGTATTGGGATAAAAATGTCTAGTGAAGAAAGTGCATCGCTGTTTAAGCTCATATCAGGGGAACTACTGCCTTCAAGTGGTTATATCGAAAGAGAAACAAAATCGATAGTAACAGAATATAAAGATGATGGCTTATATGACAATTTAACTGTTCAAGGCTATTAGAATATTTTTTAAAGATTGCATGTTTTCCTCACCCTTTAGAAAAATGCATTACAACGTTTTCTCTTGTGGATGTTTGGCTAACCAAAAATAAGAATTTGACAGACGATCAGAAAAAAAGGGTTAGTTTATTCCGAATATCTCTATTTTCTCCAAAGGTTCTTTTAATTGAAAACCCACTCAATAATTTAACAGGCGAAGGCATTGAACTTTATTTAAAAGCATTAGAGCATCTTCATACCAATAAAATTGCCACACTATTCACGTCTAATTCTATAGAAGATTTATTGCTTTTTAGCAGCGAGATATATCGCTATAACCGATTGAGTGGACTAGAAAAAACGTATCTTACTAATGATGCGGATTCTATCTCAGAGGAAAAAGATAAGAGTGAAAATTTCATGCCAAACAATGTCTTTAAAGTGACTTGTAAGCTAGCTGATAAGACAATTATTTTAGTCCTGATGAAATTGATTATATTGAGAGTATTAACAGTGTGAGTAATATACGCATAGATGATGAATATTTTCCAACAGACTTAACGATGAATGAACTAGAAGATAAATTACTAAAATTTGGTTTCTTCCGGTGTCACCGTTCTTATTTAGTTAATTTGCAACATGTTTCTGAATTGATTAGTTATTCTAAGAATAGTTATACATTAATTTTGAGAGGTAAACCTAATGTGAAACTCCCCCTTTCTCGAAATCGTTTGGAGGAATTGAAACAATTAATAGGGTTTTAAGGTACAGTTGAGGTTGAAATGAGTCCATTTCAACCTCTTTTTTCACATTTGGGCTTTTTTTGGTACTGTTCACCGGATATTTACGACTTTTCTACTGGTTTTCTCTAAACTAAGAATAGATGGGAAACATAAAGTTACATTGGCATTTAGACAAACTTTTTGAGTCCAACTAAACATTCATTATTAATAAAGGAGAGAAAACAAATGAAAAAGCAAATAGTGATCTACGTTGAACATTTATCTAAATAGTTCAATAATGATTCTGCCCTAAAAGATTTTAACTTTTCAGTTCGATCTGGAGGAATATTTGGATTTCTAGGACCCTCTGGTTCAGGAAAAACAACGACTATTAAAATATTGACTGGACAATTAGCACAAACCTCGGGAAGCGCAGTGGTTTTAGGAAAACCCGTTAAACAAATTAGTGAAAGTATTTATGAGCAGGGAATTGTTACAGACAATAGCGGAATATATGAAAGGCTGACCGTGTACAGCAATATGAAATTTTTCGCAAACATTTTAGGTGTTGGGAAAGATCGAATTGATTTCCTTCTAACTAGAGTTGGTTTATTTGTACACAAAGACAAAATTGCCAATAAATTATCGAAGGGAATGACCCAACGATTAGTCCTAGCAAGATCTCTTTTGCATAAGCCGAGGTACTTTTTTTAGATGAACCTACTAGCGGATTAGACCCCAGTACAGCTTTAGCCATTCATGAACTACTTACTGAACTAAAAGAGAGTGGGACAGCGATTTTCCTTACGACCCATAATATGGACGAGGCGACGAAACTTTGTGATCATGTTTCCCTTCTAAATGAGGGCATCATCGTGGAGCACGGAACTCCTAAAGCTTTAAGCCACAAGTACAATCAGAACAAAAGCTATCAGATATTATTAAAAAATGAAAAAGAGTTCACACTGCCTCACTCTGATGAAACAGGAAAAAAATAAATCAGTGGATTGCTAGTGATGAACTTGTAATGATTCATTCAAATGAACCGACATTAGAAAAAGTCTTCATAGAATTGACGGGGAGGGAATTACTTTGAAAATTTCATTAAGAAAGATAAAAGCAATCGTAGGAATGAAGTTTCAGACGTTATTAAGTAATACCGGTGTGATATTAGGCCCCATTCTTGCATTAGGGTTTGTATTTGCTATAAAAAAATAATGCCAGATTTAGATGTAAATGAGGAAGGAATTAGTTTTTCTACGAATGCATTTGTCCTTAGCTTCGGGATTGTTTTTAACATCGCAATAGCTGGTATTTCAATGAGCAGTGGCCCTTTAGCAGAAGAAAAGGAAAAAAACACTTTAAGAGTTCTAATGACATCTTCCGTAAACGGCTTAGAGTACTTGATTGGGTCTCTTCTGCCTCCATTATTTATCCTGATTCTAGTGAATATTCTCATGATTCCTGTAAGTGGTTCCTCTTTTGGAGAGGTTCAATTTGGAAGTTACTTGTTAATGACAACAATAGCTAGCTTGATCAGTCTTATAATTGGATATATTATTGGAATCCTTACGAAAAACCAAACACAAACATCTTTATATACACTGCCTATTACATTACTTTTAACATCAGTACCTGCAATAAAACAGTTTCAAGAGGATTTGTCCGCAATTCTAGACTACAGTTATACAGGTGTGTTAACAAACTTTGCAAACAGCATATATTCTGAGACTGGATATCAATGGAATCTAACTGATATTAGTGTTCTCTTCGGTTGGTTCATTATTTCTTTCGTTATCTTTGTTTATGCTTACAAGAAAAATGGATTAGATAGTTAACACTGTAAGTAAAAAATCGAAAATACATTATTTAATTCTAATAGGTAGAAATGAATGGGCCAGTAGAATTATTTATTAATTGTAGGAGAAATTAGATTTTAAATAGTTTAAAAAGTTTTCATAAGGAGTGATAAATGATGTTTAGTAAAAAAGATGATAAACGTTTTGATGAAAAATTGATACAAAATTATCAGCAGGGTAGTCTAATATCCATATGGGTTGATCGTCAAACAGGTGTTAACTATTTATACACATGGAGTGCGCAAGGATGCACTCTTACACCTTTATTAGACGAGAATGGTGAAGTAATAGTGGAGCCTAATTAATCATTTTTACCTTAGAGCAATCTTCTTTAAGAATGATTGCTCTGTATCAACTTAAAACAATCGAAAGTACGAAAATTAATATCATTATCCACTTTTTCATGATATTATCTTCATCACTAAAGAAAGCAGATTAATACCTAATCTGCTCAGATTTCCTTATGGAATCAAGGGTTATTATTAGCGAAGATGCTGAAAAAGATCCTTTTAATCTTTTTATCCTACTCTTTTATTAAAAGTCTCTTTCTTCTCCCAATGGAAAAAGCAGTTCTCCCCAATCAATCTTCTCTTTTTTTCGCGGTCTTCTCACGAGGATATTATTAATATAAAGTCCTTCCTCATAAAAAAATGTTGCTACTTGAACTTGATGAAAAAACGGAAAGAACAATTCTTTTATTTTGATCTCTAAGTCTCTTGTATATTTAATGTTTGGCAGACTAATTTGAATAACCGTTTTTTCACGCTTTTGTTCATACACTAGCCAGTATTCATGGACTACCTGACAAATTATCTTTTGAAATTCCAAATCGTTCTTTTCAGATGTATAGCTCTCCCTATCTCCTAAAACCCTTTGATTCTTGAATAACTCTATGACTCCCTCATTTTGAACACCCAGACTCCACTCTGGCGAAACGAGATCACCAGTTAAGATTGTCGGAAAGACATCCATTCGATCCTCCACTTTCATCTGTTTATTTATATAATTTATTATCGCAAAATAAGAGGACTGAATATCCCGACGTTTTACTTTTGTTACTATTTGATCGTATATTTCTTGGCGCAAATTGGTTAGAGTAACAACATTATTTTTCCATCTTACTTTATCAAAAAGCATTTGAAATTCAGGTATTACATAACTGCTATCAAAATGACTTAAAGGGTACTGGAAAGCTATGGAGTAATGATCTTTTTCATAATACTTCATCATAAACATCCGCATTACTATATACTCTAAAAAAGGAGACGGTACATTTAATACTTCACTGTTTAATTTCATGGATTTCACAGGAGAAGTAAGTCTATTCTACATCTTCCCGTTTCTCCCTCCTTTAATTATTTGTTTATGTCTATAAGTATAAAGCATTTTATAGGATAAACAGATTGCAATTGGAAGAAAATATAACTCTTTCACATTTTAGACAATATATTGTAACAAAATGTTGCCATTAAAAAAAAGGAATCGCGAAGAAAGCTTCTTCACCATTCCATCCTCAGCTTGAATATACAGCACCCTCTCTTTCATTAAAAAATGCCCCAAATTTCTTCCTTTTGGGGCATTCTCCTTTAAAACTTAATTAAATAATATTTTTTCTTCCCGCGTCGAATTACAGTAAACTGTCCTTCAATACGATCTTCGTCTGTCAAAACACAATCTAATGCCTGTTTCCGTTCCCCATTGATATAGACAGCACCATTGGTTATATCTTCGCGCGATTGTCTTTTAGAGGATACAATCCCTGCTGCAACAAGTAAATCAACAAGAAGCGCTTCTCCTTCTGTATGCTCATAGGTTGGCACATCTTTAAAGCCTTGCTTAATTTCTTCTGCTGTTAAGTTTTTAATATCTCCACTAAACAATGCTGCAGTTATTTTTTGCGCCTGTTCAAGTGCTGCTTCGCCGTGAATTAATTTTGTCATTTCTTCTGCTAATGTTTTTTGCGCTTTACGCAGATGCGCTTCTTCTTGTACAGAGTTTTCTAATGATTCAATTTCTTCCTTCGAAAGGAAAGTAAAGAATTTTAGATATTTAATTACATCTGCATCCGCTGTGTTAATCCAAAATTGATAAAACTCATATGGTGTTGTTTTTTCAGGATCTAACCAAACAGCCCCACTTTCTGTTTTCCCGAACTTTGTACCATCTGCTTTTGTTACAAGAGGAATCGTTAATCCATATGCTTTTGCACCTTCTGGCATATTTTTTCTAATTAATTCTAATCCAGTTGTAATATTTCCCCATTGGTCACTGCCGCCGATTTGCAATTTACAATCATGCTTTTCATATAAATGTAAAAAGTCTAACGCTTGTAAAATCGTATACGTGAATTCCGTAAAGGAAATTCCTGTTTCTAAACGATTCGCAATCGTATCTTTTGCTAGCATATAATTAATACCAATATGCTTTCCATAATCACGCAGGAATGTTACAATATCCATTTTCCCTGCCCAGTCATAGTTATTCACCATCACTGCACCATTCGTTCCATCAAAATCAAAGATTCTTTCTAATTGTGCTTGCAAGCATTTCACATTATGTCCGATTACATCTAATGTTTGCAGCTTTCTTTCTTCACTTTTTCCACTCGGGTCCCCGATTAAACCAGTAGCACCACCCACTAATACAATCGGGCGATGACCAGCATTTTGGAAACGTCTTAATGTTAGAAACGGCAATAAATGTCCAATGTGCATACTGTCAGCAGTCGGATCTACTCCACAGTACAAACTAGTCATTCCTTTTGCTAATTGTTCTTTCAAGCCTTCTTCATCTGTCTGTTGATAAATAATCCCTCTCCATTGAAGATCTTCTAATAAGTTCATCTATATTCCTCCATTAATAATAGTAGTGTTCTTATCATATTTTTTCGTTATTGGTTAAAAATAAACGCAAAAAAGTCCCCGCATATATAAATGCAGGGACGCCAAATTAGCGCGGTACCACCCAAACTTGAGAAAAATAGATTCTCCACTTCATTTAGAATAACGGTTCATGCCGTTCACTGCTACTAATTAGTATAACTTTCCCAGTGAAAGCTCCAGGAGGTAATTCATCCTTTTATTTATACCATTTTACACCGACCAATGGCTCTCTGTTAATAGTGATAAAAGAACTACTTCTTCCCTTCAAAGCAATAACGAATCAATATATAGTTAGCTTATTTTTACCATAAAAAAGCTGTTAATGTCAAACAATTATTCGAAAAAACAGGAAAAATATCGAACTCTGTCTATATTCCCCTCTTCTTTATGCTATAATGTATGTGATTTTAGGGGGAATGATACCATGAATGAAAGGCCGAAGTGGAAAAATGCATTAAACCATTTTACAAACTTCTTCACCAATAAAAGAACACTAAAAGGAGCACGTGTAACCTATGAGGTAACATGGAATGTTACCTTGCTATTTATCATTATTATCGTGATAGGTGGTGCTTTTGGGCTCGGAATTGGTGCAGGCTACTTTGCATCACTTGTTAAGGATGAGCCAATCCGTCCTTATGCCTCAATGCAAAAAGAAATCTACAATTATGAAGAAACATCCGAATTATACTTTGCCAACAATGATTTTCTAGGGAAGGTTCCTACTGACCTTGAAAGGGAAGAAGTAAAAATTGAAGATGTTTCACCATATTTAAAGGATGCCGTTATTGCTACAGAGGATGAAAATTTCTATACACATAACGGAGTAGTCCCAAAAGCAATTTTCCGTGCATTATTTCAAGAAGTTGCTAACACTTCCACTCAATCAGGAGGAAGTACGTTAACACAACAATTGATAAAAAATCAAATCTTAACAAATGAAGTGTCTTTTGAACGAAAAGCAAAGGAAATATTACTTGCGCTGAGGCTAGAGAAATTTTTTGAAAAAGATGAAATATTAGAAGCATACTTAAATGTTTCAACTTTTGGAAGAAATTCTTCTGGAAGAAATATTGCTGGTGTACAATCAGCAGCTAACGGTATCTTTGGAGTTGAGGCTAAAGACTTAACTTTGCCGCAGGCTGCATTTATTGCAGGACTCCCGCAAAGTCCATTTGGTTATACTCCTTTTACCCAGGAAGGAAAGCTGAAAAAGGACTTAGATCCTGGATTAAACCGGATGAAAACTGTTTTGAACAGAATGTATGATCAAGAAAAAATCTCTAAAAAAGATTATGAGGCAGCAATAGCATATGATATAACCAAAGATTTTATCGGTCCTAAAAAAAGCCCGATTGAAGACTATCCAGCAGTAACCATTGAGATACAACAAAGAAGTATAGAAATTATTGCTGAGCTGTTAGCAAAAGAAGACGGATATACAAAAGAAGACTTACAAGCAGATGACATATTAGCAGAACAGTACAATATAATTGCTGACCGTCAAATCCATCAAAACGGCTATAAAATTCATAGTACCATCAACAAAGAAATTTATGATATTCAACAAAAGACAGTTAAAAATTATTCACTTTTTGGGCCAGATAAGCCGCAACAAGTAACTGATCCAGAAACAAAGGAAAAGATTACGATAATGGAACCTGTAGAAACTGGAGCAATTCTGATAGAAAACAAGACTGGTGCTATTTTAAGCTTTGTTGGAGGGCGTGATTATACCAGAGAAGCAACAAACCATGCTACAAATAGTGTAAGATCAAATGGTTCAACAATGAAACCACTATTAGTATATGCTCCAGCTATTGAGCTTGGAACACTATCACCTGGGAGTGTTTTACCAGATGTTCCATTAAAATTAAACCCTAGTGCTCCAGGGAATGTTTGGCCAAACAACTATGATTCAAGATTTCACGGTTTAGTAACGGCAAGATATGCATTACAACAATCATATAATGTCCCAGCAGTAAAAGCATATGTTGATATCCTGCCACAAAACCCAATGAAATTCTTAGAAAAAATGGGTATTTCTTCATTAGCTCCCGCTGACTATTCAAACAGATCCGCGGCTATTGGCGGAATTGAGGTTGGAGTAACAGTTGAAGAAAATTCCAATGCTTATTCGACCTTTGCTAATAATGGCAAATTTATTGATGCCTATATGATTGAGAAAATTGAAGATAAAAATGGTAATGTTATTTATCAACATGAAGTTAAACCTGTCGATGTATTTAGTCCACAAACTGCATACTTAACATTAGATATGATGAGAGATGTCATGAATCGCGGAACAGCTGCTTCTGTTAACAGCCGCCTAAAATTTAATTCTGACTGGGCTGGTAAGACAGGAACTGCGCAAGATTTTAAGGATTCTTGGTTAGTTGCGACAAATCCAAATGTAACATTTGGGGTTTGGACTGGTTATGATACACCAAAATCTTTACAAACTAGTTCGCTGCCTTCTTATAGTAACCGAACTAACTATTTGTGGGCAGACTTACTGAACGCAGCTTATGATGTTGCTCCTGAGCTTGTAGATCCTTCAGAAAGCTTTAAAATGCCTGGTGGAATCGTAAGACAATCTGTGTGTTCCATTTCTGGACTATTACCTTCTGAGGGATGCTCAAAAGCTGGGTTAGTTACTACCGATTTATTTAAATCTGGTACAGTTCCATCCAAAAGGGATGATAGCTTAGTAGCAGGAAAGTATGTACAAATTAACAATAAAAAATACATGGCCTTAGATTCAACACCAAGTGAATTTTCCGAAGAAGGATTAATGCTAAATCCTGATTACATTGAAAAATTATTTGGAATACGCATTAGTGATCCAAGTATCCTAAGCGAAAATAATCCAAAGCTGAAGAATCTTATCATTCCAAATAATAAGATTGAAGACAACGGTAAGATACCTAGTGCATTGAAAATAAGTCATAAAGGCGACACGATTACATGGAATAAACATAATGAAAAAGATGTTATTGGCTATCATGTATATAAGGATGGGAAAAAAGTAAAAAGCATAAAAGCAGAAAATACATTGAGCTTTAAAGCAGGAAATGGAACCTTTATCGTCAAGGCTGTTGATATCGCTGGGAAAGAATCACAAGCATCAAATGAAATTGTTATAGGAAAAGTGCAAGAAGAAAAGTCCGACAATCAAAAAGAAAATAGTGAAGAAAAAACGAAACAAGAGCACCAACAAAACAATGCAGAACAAACCAAGGATGATGGCTAATTAGAGAAAGAGAATAATTAAAGCATATTTGAAGATGCTGGGAGATAAGCATTTCAACTAATAATAAACACGAACATTTATGTGACGCAGATCCATTTTTTGTTCGTGTTTTTGTCTTAAAAAGAAGGTTTCAAAAAGTCTGTTCCTATTACCCGCAGTCTGAATGACTTCGCTTTCCATGGGGCGAGCGCCGAGCCGCTTCGTCACTGCGTTCCTGCAGGTTCTCGGACTTTCTCGTAGCTCCCATAGGAGTCTACGTGTATTCAGACTGCTCAGTTCTTCCATATAATTAAATTTTTCTATTAAAAAAATTCTAGAAAAGACTTTAAAAAACGAAGTGGAATGGAGCGGAGGACACTCGACTTCTGCGGGAAATAGAAGACGCTTTAGACCCCGCAGCGCAGCGAGTTATAATGAACGAAACTAGCCCCTTACACGTAAATTCGTAGGTTAATTTGGGAATATTGTTTAGTGAACCAAAACAAAAACCAAATCAGAGCTACATTACGGAAGGAGCTAGTTATATTATGAAGAATACCACAAAATATGTAGGTTTAGACGTATCAAAAGAAAAAATTGCAGTGGCAATTGCGGAGGAAGGAAGAGAAGAACCAAGATACTATGGGGTCATTCCTCATACACCAGAAGCGATTAGAAAACTAGTAAAAAAACTTGGACAACCTGAAACTATTAGAATGTGTTATGAAGCAGGTCCCACTGGATACCCTTTATATCGGTTATTATCTTCCTTACATGTTCATTGTGAAGTGATTGCCCCTACTTTAATTCCGACAAGACCTGGAGATCGAATTAAAACAGATCGAAGAGACTCCATTCGTCTCGCCCAGCTTTATCGCGCAAATGAATTATCTTCGATTTATGTTCCCACTCCAGATGATGAAGCACTTCGAGATTTAGTAAGAGCAAGGGAAGATGCCAAGGAGGATGAGCTAAGAGCGAAGCATCGGTTAAGTAAGTTTTTATTGCGTAATGATATCCACCCACCTAAAGGTGTTAATAAATGGACAAAAAAATATCGTGAATGGTTAAATACGTTGAAGTTTGAAAGTTCCACTTTACGATTAGTCTTTCAAGAATACTATCATCAATTGAAAGAATTAGAACAACGAGTAAAAAGATATGAAATGGAAATGAACATGCATGCCCAAGAAGGAGTTCATGCGCCTATCGTTCAAACTTTACAAGGGCTGCGAGGGATTGCCCTTGTCACCGCGACCAGTATTGCCGCAGAAATTGGTTCTTTTAGACGCTTTTCTACTCCTAAAGGACTGATGGGATACGTCGGTTTAATTCCAAGTGAATACTCAAGTGGGGAAAAAAGGCGGCAGGGGGCCATTACGAAAACAGGGAATCGTCATGTCCGCAGATTGTTAATAGAAGCCGCCTGGAGTTATTTGTATCAACCAGCAGTCAGGGGAGAATTAAAAAAGCGTTTAGAACACTTACCGCCAACGATTCACTCTATTTCTTGGGAAGCGCAGAACCGTCTTCATAAAAAGTACTTTCGATTAGTTTCTAAAGGAAAAGAAAAGAATAAAGCGATTGTCGCGGTAGCAAGAGAATTAGCAGGTTTTATTTGGGCAATTGGACAAGAAGTACAAGAAGTATAGAACTTTAGTTAGGGTTAGTTTTTGAAAAATATAGTCGGATAGGTAGGACGGGAAGAAAAATACTAGATACTTGAGAACAGGGCTCGGAGGCAAAAAAATACCGGGAAGGATAATCCACGTGCCTCCTCTGTGCTAGCCGAAATAGGTGAACGCACGCCGCGAGTTAGTGGCTAGGCCTTTATACGGAAAAATAAAATGTGTAAATCCACGAATATCAGAATGCTAAACCGCAGTCATTAGATTTTTGCCTTCGTGCCGTGTTCTTACTATCTATTCAAATAACCTTTATAGGAGGTGTCAGTTAATGGATTATCCCTTCCTTAGCTTTTAGCAGTGTCTCCTAACTTAGAATTACCGTCAAGGAAAGCACTTGACCGCAATTCTAAGTTAGGAAGTTAGGTTGGTAAGCTAAAGAAGGAGACTATTTAGCCAAATTTGGCTAAAACCCATACAAAAAAAGAAGCTCGAAAATTAGCTTCTTTACTTAAAGTTGCCTTAAAATACCTAAAAACGAATGGTGTAGTGGGAACCTTGACAGTTTCGTTCATATCAGGAGGCTCAGCTTCCTCCACGGCGCATCGAGCGTCTGTAGCGCAATGGAACGACTTAGTTTTACACTTGACTATATTTAAAAACATAGATAACCATCATGAGAAAGTAGCTTTATTTAAGAGCAAAATTAGAAATTGTTCGTCTTTAAAGATTAGTTTTATTTAGTTTTGTCCCAGCCTCTTCTTTTTAGCCTTATTACAAACACCTTCCCAAAACCTTAATCTTTTTCCTATACAAAAAACCAAAGCTAGAATTTTCTCCAGCTTTGGTTTTTAATAAATCATTATTTTGTTGATTTACGAGATTCAATACGGTGTGGAAGCGTTACAATATGATCTTCTACCGTTTCTTTATTCATATATTTTGTCAGCAATCTCATTGCTACTGCCCCTATATCATATAAAGGCTGTACAACAGTTGTTAGTTGCGGACGGACCATTAATGTTAATTTTGTATTATCAGATGTCACAATTTCAAAATCTTCCGGAACTTTATATCCCTTATCTTCTGCTCCATGAATAACCCCTAAAGCCATTTCATCTGAACCAACAAAGATAGCGGTTGGTTTATTATCAATTTCCATTAATTTATCAAAAGATTCCATACCAGATTCATAGGTATAATCTCCTTCAATTACTAAATCTTCATTATAAGCGATTCCAGCAGCCTCTAATGCCTTCTTATAACCGCCTAATTTCTCATTTTTATTAATTGGCTCTTCTAAGAACCCAAGGACAATTGCGATTGACTTATGTCCTTTCTCAACAAAGCTAGTAACCACATCATATGCAGCCTGAGCATAATCAATGTTAACAGAAGAAATCTTTTTGCTCTCTTCTATACTAGCAGCAAGAACTATTGGCACAGGTGACTTCTCAAACTCATTAACATGCTCCTCTGTTATATTACCACCCATAAATACAATACCATCCACTTGTTTTCCTAACATCGTGTTTAATAAGTGTAGCTCTTTATCTTTATTTTGGTCGGAGTTACTTAAGATAATATTATATTTATACATTGTAGCAATATCCTCAATCCCTCTAGCTAATTCTGCATAGAAGGTACTTGATATATCTGGAATAATTACTCCAACAGTTGTTGTTTTCTTACTTGCAAGCCCTCTTGCTACTGCATTAGGACGATATCCTAATCGATCTATAACTTCTAGAACCTTTTTTCTTGTTGTTGGCTTTACGTTCGGGTTTCCATTAACAACACGGGAAACGGTTGCCATGGAAACACTCGCTTCTCTTGCAACGTCATATATTGTTATATTCATTGTTATTTTGCACTCCTTTTAGTCGATCTAATTTCTTTCTATTATTTTACGGCAAGAAGCTACTTCCTAATCATAAACGATTTTCATTTTAGCTAATCTTGTCTAATTATGTACTAATGATACGATATCGTCGTAAAAGCTGCAATGACAAGCTTTCATTTTTTTTCAAAAAAACGACTTTTTTTCATCATTAAGCTAAAAAACCTCTAATTTGAGCATTCTTCCATTCAGTTTACCATAAAACGTAGAAAAACATAAATGAATTTGTCATATTAGTGTATAAGATACAATTTATTAAATAATGTTGTATTTTTAATATAAAAAACCCCGTAAATGTTAGTAGAGTGCCTAACATTTACGGGGCAGTTCCAAATAGAAGCTTTTTATATAAATATTATGCTTTTACAAATGGTGTAGATTGTATTGCTCGGTAAAATTCATCGAATTGTCCGATGTCCATTTGCTGTGCGGAATCAGATAACGCTACAGCAGGATCAGGATGAACCTCTGCCATTACACCATCTGCTCCAATTGCTAAAGCTGCCTTTGCACATGGTAATAATAGATCTTTTCTTCCTGTCGAATGGGTAACATCAACAAATACTGGTAGATGCGTTTCCTGTTTTAAAATAGGAACAGCAGAAATATCTAATGTATTTCTTGTCGCACGCTCATACGTACGAATTCCACGTTCACAAAGGATAATTTGGTCATTTCCTTGGGACATTATATATTCTGCAGCATTTATAAATTCTTCTATCGTTGCTGCTAATCCACGTTTTAATAGAATCGGTTTTTTCACACTTCCAGCAGCTTTTAATAATTCAAAGTTTTGCATATTACGTGCACCAATTTGAATGACATCAATATACTCTAATGCCGTTTCAATATGTTCCGTACTGACAATCTCACTTATTACGGCTAGATCATATTCATCAGCGACTCTTTTTAATATTTTCAAACCTTCTACGCCAAGACCTTGGAAATCATAAGGAGATGTTCTCGGCTTAAACGCACCTCCACGAAGAAGCTTTAGCCCTTTTGCTTGAACCGATGCAGCAACTTGAGCCACTTGCTCATAAGACTCAACTGAACAAGGACCAAACACAAATTTTGGCGTACCATCACCAATTTTTGTTCCTTTAATATCAACAATTGTATCCTCTGCCTTTTTCTTGCGGGATACTAATAATGCTTTGCTATCATCTTCTTGTTGTAATTGTAAGCCCATTTTAAAAATTTGCTTAAATAAATGAGAAATAGTTGCATTATCAAATGGGCCATCATTTTTATTTAAAATATGATCAAGCATTTTTCTTTCACGTACTGGATCATATCGATGTGCACCATGGGTAACTTTTGTTTGCGCAATTTTTTGAACAAGGCTTGCACGTTCATTAATTTTTTCTAAAATTTCTAAGTTTAACTCATCTACACGATTACGTAATTCTTCCAATTCCTTATTACTCACAATCATCCTCATCCCTTCATTAAAAAAGACCAAAACCGTATAATTCAATTATACAATTCGCCTAGATTCTTTATACAAATATAAAAATATGTTACATTTCTCTTAATTGGATTAATTATAAATCATATTTATCGCCTTGTCACTATTTTTCTTTAATAATTAAACGCTTTTAAGCGTTAAAGCGTTTAATTGATAAGTTAATAAATGATTAGGCATTGAACAAGGGTCTATATTTAAATAAAAAAGAAGGTGTTTTTCTGTGCAAAATAATGAAAAACTATTTGCATTAGATATTGGTACTCGCTCCGTTGTGGGAATTATCTTAGAAAAAAAAGAGGATAATTATCATGTTTCTGACCTTTTAGCCATTGAACATACAGAAAGAGCAATGTTGGATGGTCAAATTCATGACGTATTAGCCGTATCAAAAATTATTAAAGAGATAAAAAATCAATTAGAAATAAAACATGGACCTTTGGAAAAAGTTAGTGTTGCAGCTGCTGGAAGAGCATTAAAGACAGAACGTGCATCTTATGAAATGAACATAGAAAGAAAACCGCTAATTACGAAAGAAGATATATTACATATGGAATTAACTGCAGTCCAGCAAGCTCAAAGCTCTGTCGCAGAAAAAAACGAGCGTGATAAAGGTCAATTTTATTACTGTGTTGGCTATTCGGTTCTTCACTATTCTCTAGATGATCAAGAGATGGGTAACTTAATCGACCAGCAAGGTTTAATTGCAAAGGTAGAAATCATCGCTACATTTTTACCTAAGGTTGTTGTGGAATCACTGATAGCAGCCTTGCATCGAGCAAATTTAGAAATGCAAGCTTTAACGCTAGAACCAATTGCAGCCATCAATGTACTTATTCCCCCTTCTATGAGAAGGTTAAATGTTGCTTTAGTAGACATTGGTGCTGGAACATCCGATATCGCAATTACTGATTCTGGTACGGTAATTGCCTATGGAATGGTCCCTGTTGCTGGAGATGAAATAACCGAGGCACTAAGTGATGCATACTTATTAGACTTTCCACTGGCAGAGAAGGCAAAAAGAGAATTATCCCAAAATGATCATATTTCGATTTCAGATATCCTTGGATTTACGACTGAATTGCATAAAGAGGAGGTCATTAAAGAAATTGAGCCAGCACTAGATAAATTGGCTGATACAATCTGTAGGGAAATTCTTTCGTTAAATAATCACAAATCACCGAAAGCAGTAATGCTTGTCGGCGGCGGAAGCCAAACTCCGGCATTACAGCTAAAAATTGCAGAAATGCTAAATTTGCCTGCTAATCGAGTTGCGATTCGAGGAATCGACGCTATCACCCAACTAACCTTTGAAGAGTCCTTCAACTTTGGGCCAGAACTTGTAACACCTATCGGCATCGCTATCACTGCTGAAAAATCACCAGTCCAATATAAAACGGTTTATATTAATGAACAACCTGTCAGATTATTTGAAGTAAATAAATTAACCGTTGGAGATTGTATTTTGGCATCGGGCATAAAAATGAACCAGCTATATGGAAAACCAGGCAATGCAATGATTGTGACTATAAATAAACAAAAAATAACCATTCCAGGAAGTCATGGCAAAGGACCGACTATTTTAAGAAAAGGAATGCCCTGCTCATTAGAAGATACCGTGGAGGATGGAGAATCATTAACGGTTTACCGTGGAAAAGATGGAGAACAAGCAATTGTTCAAATAAAGGACTTAATTGATACAGCATCAGACAAAAATATTATTATTAATCATAAAAGCTATACGATTCATTCAAAGATTATTTGCAATGGAGTAGCCATTTCAAATGATTACCAAATAGAAGATAAAGATATTATCGTATATCACGCAGATACTACGATTCACGAGGCATTAAAATCACTGCATTTAACCCATCTTATTGATGAGCTTCAGCCATTCCAACTCTTAATAAATGGAAAAGAAACGATCCTTCCTGCTTTCTCTGGAAAAATCATAAAGAATGGGTTGCCTTGCCGTTTAAGTCAGCTTTTTGAACACAATGATCAAATTATATTAGAAAAAAGAATAACACCAACCGTTCAAGAATTGACAGAAAGAAAACAAATTTTAATGTACCAAGTACTTCCTGTCTATTTTAATGATCAAAAAATAACCCTTACAAAACAATTAGCACAAATAAAAAGAAAAGGACAAATACTTCAACTGGATGACCTTTTATACAGCGGAGATGACATTAGAATAGAGCAAAAACCATTTGAAGGCTTTTTATTTCAAGACCTATTCGCTTTCGTGAATATTAATATGCCTCAAAATGGCGGAGGAACTTTTCAGCTCTTACGAAATGGAGAACGTGCAACCTTTTTAACCCCTATAAAAAAAGACGATAAGTTATCAATTGTTTGGCCTGTTAAACCAGGAAGTCCGACTATAAGCAAATAAAATTATGTAGGTTATTTAAAATTAAAAAAGGAAGTCAGAACACCATCTCCGACTTCCTTTTTTTACAGAAAATTCTATTCAAAACCTTGCCCCTTATACTAAATAGCACCTATTAATGAAAGAGTGTGAAATACAGCTGAAAAGATAATCTGTAAAGATATTTACCTTTAAAAAAGCTACTTTCGCAAGCTCGGTTATTTGTGTTTTTGTATCATTGTTTTTAGCTTATCTTAGGCTGAATACTTATGTACTACCTTCTTTATCTTTCGGTCACAGCTTTTTGTAAAGAATCTACAGTTATTTTTCCATGCGATGCATGCCAAACAATATGATTGTTTTCAAAAAGTAGCGCTTGAGGAGATTCATGCCTTACTTGATAATTTTCAGCAATGTAGTTAGATAATGCTCTAGACTCTTGTACAGCTAAATAGTATGTATCGATTTCTTTCTTTTCTTCCGCATATTGTTTATATTCATCAAAAGCATTTGCACTAATTGGACATGTCAAGCTGTGCTTAACCAACAAAAAAACAGCTTTGCTTTGAACAAGCTCTTCAAATTTATCAACTGTGTCTATTTTTTTCATTTATAACCATCCTTTATATGACATATATAATTATAGAATGATAACCGCTTTCCATTAGAGAGTGAAGTCTCTTCAACTGCATCTTACATATAAAAAATCACTTAAAATAGCATGTAATAATACAGCCTATATACAGTATTTCTTTCCTGCCTGTATCCTAAAAGATTGGCTCTCTTTGAACGCAGAAAGCAAATGGTATATAGACTGCAAACCTTAACTATATTTTATACAAATATAGTAACTATCAATGATTGTATTTACTTTCTGTCTCATCAAATGCTCTTTTTGTTTCTTCTAATTTTTGTTGAATCTCATCAAATTCCGAACTTTTTAAACTAGCACTTAAATCAGATGCCTTTTCTTTCAGTTCATCAAAATGGTCAGCAGGATTATCTTGTGCATTCGTATTTTTTACCTTATCCATAATATCAACGGAAGTTTTAGTAACTACATCACTTATCTGGTCTGTTTTATCTTTCGCAATGGAAATGAACTCTGTACCTTTTTCTTTTACTGTATCCGTTAATTCAATCCCTTTTTCCTTCCACGCTCCTGCTTGTCCGTTCAAATCATGAAGCAATTCTTTACCAGGCTTTGGAGCAAGAAATAAAGCTGTAGCTGCTCCGACAACCCCACCTAAAATGGCACCGACTAGAAAATCCTTCGTACTTGAGTTTTCATTTGCATGGTTTATTTCTTGTTCTCGCTTCATTATTAAACATCCTCCTTTTAATTACTTCTTACTCGCGTTCGATTTTGTTCTGCCTTCCTAGCTTGCCATTGATCTTTGATATTCATAAATACTTTGCTATATTGAACAATTTGAGCTATTTTATCTTGATTTTTCGTAAGCGTATTTTCTACATTTTGCGTAATCGTTTGAACAGAGTGATTAAAGCCTTGTACGCTTGTTCCTACATCCTTGACTGCATCTACAACTGAATTTAAACTTTCAGATTTTTGTTGAATATCTGTAGCTAAATCATTCGTTTTCTGTAATAAAATAGTTGTTTCTCTTGTTACGCCATCTAGTTGCCTTTCTAACCCGACAAGTGTTTTCGAAACACTATCAAGCGTGATATGTAATGATTTCAATGTTCTTGCAACATAAATGACTAGAATCGTAAATGCTATAGCTATTAAAGCTACACTTAAATATAAAAGATTTATCATCCTTATCGCACCTCCACTTTATTGGTCTTTTCCCACATTCGCTATGACTAAAACCTTAGTTTTATTATAATTGGAAAAACTTACAGAAACAAATGATTCCTTTCCTTTCATCTTCTATGGATCAAGTTTGTGGAGAAAACCAATAGAAAAAGGACGAATCTTTCTTATTTTATGTTTTTTATTACCGTTTATATTTGAGGAAAAAATTTTTTCGGGTACAATAAGAAAGTCATCACATTTATTAAAATTTGGAGGTACATATGAAGGATCCACGCATTGATCAACTAGCAAAAAATTTAATTAATTATTCTATTCGTTTACAAAAAGGCGAAAAAGTTCTTATTGAAAACTTTGGACTTCAAAAGGAGCTTGTAAAAGCACTTGTCCGTGAAGCATACGCCGCTGGTGGTTACCCTTTTGTTTTCCTAAAAGATAATGATATTAATCGTTCCTTGCTTTTAGGAGCTCAAACAGAGCAATATGAAATGATGGCGCAATTCGAAGCAAATGTAATGAGTAATATGGATGCATACATTGGGCTTCGTGCTGGCGATAACATTAATGAGCTTGCCGACGTTCCAGCAGAGCAAATGAAAATTGAGGGATCGACAATTGGCAAAAAGGTACATAGAGAAATACGTGTTCCAAAAACTAGATGGGTTGTCCTTCGTTATCCAAGTCCATCTATGGCACAGCTTGCGAGAATGAGTACAGATTCGTTTGAAGATTTCTATTTCGATGTATGTAATCTAGATTACGGGAAAATGGATAAAGCAATGGATGCCCTTGTGGAGTTAATGAATCGCACAGACAAAGTTCGCTTAACCGGTCCTGGTACAGACTTAACCTTCTCTATTAAAGATATCCCGGCAATAAAATGCTCTGGACAAATGAATATACCAGATGGAGAAGTATATACAGCTCCTGTACGTGATTCTATCAATGGTGTACTAACATATAATACACCTTCCCCTTATCAAGGCTTTACCTTTGAAAATGTAAGCCTAAAGTTCGAAAATGGAAAAATTGTAGAAGCAACGTCAAATGATACAGAAAGATTGAACAAAGTTCTGGATACAGATGAAGGAGCTCGTTATATTGGAGAATTTGCTATTGGAGTAAACCCATATATTTTACATCCGATGCAAGATATCTTATTTGATGAGAAAATCGATGGAAGTTTCCACTTTACACCAGGACAAGCATACGATAACGCCTATAATGGCAATAACTCCAATATCCACTGGGATATGGTAAATATTCAACGTCCTGATTATGGTGGCGGAGAAATCTACTTTGATGATGTACTCATCAGAAAAGATGGCAAGTTTGTCATTCCAGCATTAGAAGCATTGAATCCAGAGAATTTAAAATAATGATATTGAAATTCTAAACATCTGGACTTTAAAATATCCGTATAAATTGTCAAAAAAGAGATCAGAATGTTAATTCTGATCCCTTTCTTTCTTCTCTTAAGCAAATGCTGAAGAGTCCTATTGTTTATCCTAATGTTTTTTCATACGCACTTTGATATTTTTGAATATCGCCTGCGCCCATAAACAAGATGACACTGTCATTATGTTCTTTTAATGAAGAAATCGTTTCTTCGGAAATCATTCTGCTTCCTGGCACTTTATCCGCCAAGTCTTTTATGCTTAACTTACCATGGTTTTCCCGGGCAGAACCAAATATATCACATAGATAAGTAGAATCTGCTAAATTCAAACTATCTGCAAATTCTTGAAGAAACGCTTGTGTACGCGAGAATGTATGCGGTTGGAATACAGCAACTACTTCACGATTAGGATATTTTTGACGTGCTGCTTCCACCGTCGCTTTAATTTCTGTAGGATGGTGGGCATAGTCATCAATAATAACTTGTGTACCGATTGTCTTTTCTGTAAATCGTCGCTTAACACCTTCAAATGTCATTAATCGTTCTTTCACGACTTCTGCATCCAATTCTTCATAATGGCTAAGCGTAATAACCGATAAAGCATTTAAGATATTATGGTCACCAAACGTTGGGATAGAGAATGTGTTGTAATACGTATTACGAACATAGACTTCAAAAGTTGTGCCTTCTGTTGTTTTCTCCACATTTCTTGCTTGGAAGTCATTCTCGTCACCAAATCCATAAAATACAACTGGTACTTTTGCTTGAATTTTTTGCAGATGTTCATCATCTCCACAAGCAAAAATTCCTTTTTTAACTTGCCATGCCATTTCTTGAAAGGCAGAAAATACATCATCCACATTAGCAAAATAATCTGGGTGATCAAAATCAATATTAGTCATTAATGCATAATCAGGAAAATACGAAAGAAAATGTCTTCTGTATTCACAAGCTTCAAAAGCAAAATATTCTGCTCCAACTACCCCTTTACCCGTTCCGTCACCAATTAAATACGCAGTAGGCTTAGCACCTTTCATTACATGTGAAAGTAACCCAGTTGTCGAAGTTTTACCATGCGCACCCGTTACCGCTATACTTGTAAACTGCTTCATAAAATCCCCAAGGAAACGATGGTAACGAATAACTGGAAGTCCTAGCTTCACTGCTTCCTCTACTTCTTCATGTGTATCAGGAAAAGCATTCCCAACAATAACATTCATTCCTGGTTTAATATTTTCTCTTTGAAAAGGAAGAATTTTTATTCCTGCTTGTTCTAAAGCAACCTGAGTGAAAAATGTTTTCTCCACATCCGATCCTTGTACTTCTAAACCCATATCATGTAAAATTTGTGCTAATGCACTCATCCCCGACCCTTTTATACCTACGAAGTGGTAAATAGTCATATAAAGAACCTCCAACTACGCATATCTTTTAACAGTATATGATATCCTCATTCAATTTGCTAATTGCATTTATATGTATGCAATTTTGATTCTATTTTATTTTTTCTCATTCAGCGTATATTCATGTTATCGCTAAACATTAACTTTTTTTTCCTTTTTTATTTCACATTTATTCATTATACCATCTTTTAAGATGAAAAACTATGCAACAATGCATTTCCAATGAATGACATTTTTTTAATACAATGCGTTTTCCTTATTCACTGTCCTGCAATTGTGTCAATTCACTTTCTGTAATTAATACATCTCTTGGCTTCGTTCCTCTTGCTTCTGATATATACCCTTGTTTTTCCATCATATCAATCAGTCTTGCTGCCCGATTATAGCCTATTTTAAAGTTCCTTTGAAGACTGGATGTTGAAGCACCACCTTGTTCAATAATAAATTCACATGCTTCGTAAAATAGCTCATCTTCTTCTTCAGACATTTGGACCTTTTTTAACAGCTCTTCTTGTTCAAATAAATATTCTGGTTTTCTTTCTCTTCTAACATGTGCCACTACCTGATCAATTTCTTCATCTGATACAAAGGTGCCTTGTAATCGTACTGGCTTTGATGTTCCATTTTCTAAAAACAACATATCGCCTTTACCCAAAAGCTTCTCGGCACCACTAATATCAATTACGGTTCGTGAATCGATTTGAGAGGAAACAGAGAAGGCGATTCGTGTTGGCACATTTGCCTTAATCAATCCTGTAATAACATCAACTGACGGTCTCTGTGTGGCAATCAAAAGATGAATTCCACACGCTCTTGCTTTTTGAGCTATTCTGCTAATTGCTTCTTCTACATCTGCTGGTGCCATCATCATTAAATCCGCTAATTCATCAATTACAATAACTAAATAAGGCAATTTATCACTGTATCTTTTATGCTCTTCAGCTAGTTGATTGTATTTTGTAATGTCTCTAACACCTGCATGTGCTAATAACTCATATCTTCTTTCCATCTCTTCTACAGCCCATTTTAATGCAGCAGTTGCCGTCTTTACATCTGTAATAACAGGGCTCGCTAAATGGGGAACATAATTATAAGGTGCCAACTCAACCATTTTAGGATCCACTAACAATAGCTTTAATTCTTCCGGCTTTGCCTTATATAGCAAGCTAACAAGCATCGTATTTATACATACGCTTTTCCCAGAACCAGTTGCTCCTGCAATTAAGCCATGTGGCATTTTTCGTAAATCCGTTACAATTGGTTTACCGGAAATATCTAATCCCATAGCTACAGTTAACGGAGATGAAGAATTTTTAAATTCATCGCTTTCTAAAATTTCTCTTATTAGCACAGGTCGACTACTTTGATTTGGCACTTCTATTCCTACAGTATGCTTTCCAGGAATCGGCGCTTCAATTCTTATATCCTTAGCAGCTAAGCTTAATTTTAGATCATCTGATAGGTTTGTAATTTTGCTAACCTTAACTCCCGGCTCAGGCTGCACCTCATAGCGTGTTACAGAAGGTCCTTGTGTTACATTTACTACCTTTGCGTGGACATTAAAGTTAGTAAATGTATTATTTAAAAGCATTGTCTGCTCTTCAATCCATCCATCCTTTTCTATTTGCAAAATTGGGGGATGTAATAAATTTTCTTCCGGAAAAACGTAATAAGGCAAATCATGATGGTTCTCATAATCCTTCTCTAGCATAGAAGGGATTTCTTCTTCCAACTTCGGCTGCGACGGCGGCTCATAAGCTTTTTTTTCGACTTTTTTATTAGCTAAGGACTGTCTATCTTTATTCAGCATTAACACATTAAAAGGCAAAGGACCTTTCCTAGAAGAAGTTGCTTTTTCTGTCTCTTTTTCTTGTGATTCTTCTTCCTTAATTGCTTCCATCATTTCTTCCCTATTTTGCTCGAGAATTTTTTCTTCTGAGATTTCCGTTTCTTCCAGCTGCAACAACGATTGATCGTTTTGTTCTTGCTCGTCTACTAAACTCTGATTTAGTGTACTAACTTCATCGTCCATTTCACTCGAAAGAAAAGTAGAAGAAGCTATATCTTCCGCTTCTAATGAACTACCCCCACTATCATTGTGTTGCAAGCTTTTCTCACTTTCTAACCATCCTTCTGTAAACAGAGAAAGTATTTCCTCTGGCTCATTATTTGGCTCACTTATATCCTTAGTGGGCTCAGTTTGTTCCTGTGCTACAGCTATCTTATCATTCACTATTTCATTCAATGCAAGTAATTCTTCATTCAGACTTTTTTCTAGCTGGATAGGAGTCGATTCAACCGGAGCCTCAACATGTTCTTTACTTATTGGTTGTGGTATCATAGTACCCGTTTCTTTTCTTTCCGGACGATTATATCCATATATTGGAGAAACAATTTCTGTCGGCTTAAAAGGTCGATTAGAACTATATGTATTGGATGTTTGTTCTTCCCTCGGAATATTCTTAGGCTCTTCTGTAAATTGCCGATTAAATGGTTGATTACCATCTTGCCTTTCATCCACAAAGGATGGCCTTGTTTTTTCTCTTCTCGTTTTTCTTTCTATTTCCTTCCTGTCATTTTCATCTCCATCTGGAATTAACGGAAAGCGAAAGTTTCCCTTCGGATATTGATAAATAACTTTGGAATCCATCTCTTTTTTCCATGCTGTAGATTCCTTGTTTGGTTGATCGTATACCTCTACCGTTTCTTCAACTTGGTTCAGCTCATCTTCTTCACTAACAAACTGTTTAAATACTTTCTTGAACCAATTCACACTTAATCACTCTTTCTTTCAAATCTCATTACTATTTTAACAGTTATGTTCAGAATTTCGAGCACTATTTTTTAACATCTCTTCCTTTCCCTTTTTGGGAGTATACTAAACAAAAAAATACACCTTCGATTAATAGTATGAATGGAGGCAGATAAAAAAAGAGAAACGGTTTGAAAGTTTATTTAGCCCTAAAATTGCTCTTTCATCTAATTTCTCTTTTAATTAGGGTAATACAGGACCATTTTCAAGAATACTTCCCGTATCAATCAAAGGATTGGTGTTTCTCTTCTCTAATGCTATCTTTTAAAACTACATGAATGTTATTTTAATATAAAAAGATTTCAATTAGATGTCATTCAAAAGTAATTTATGCATCGATTTGATTACATTCATACGTTTATTTTTCGCGCTTTTTATTTTTCCCTAATATAAAGACTGGCTCTAATTCCCCATGTTCATAGAGAAAAGATAATGCTGTAATTGGAACTCGGCCACTTGCAAAAAAGCTCATCGTCATTTGTGCAAGGACATCGTACCCAGTTTCATTTCGAATATCACCAATGATAAGGACATCCTGATGTGGCACAGCAACAGTCATTGTTCCTTCCATCTGTTCGGACATTTCTTTTAGAAATGCATCGTTTAATATCCTACTTGCATCATATCCATCATTACTGTTTAAAAAATAAAAGACATTACCTGCAACACTGTCTGTCTTTACATTAGTTGGCAGAGACCTTACGTTAAAAAGTGCCATTTCTTTCATAGATGTCTTTGTCCACTTTTCCTTTTCCATCAATTTCTCGTCGATAAGACGATACGTGTTTCCCATATCCAAAGCATAGTATATTCTTGTTTCTGCTGTATGCTCATCTGTTATAAATGGAATTTCCTCATTTGATTGTTGTGGAAAAGAAGTAGAACGTATTACAGGAAATATTTTTTTCTCTTTCCCTTCTATTTTGCTATCTTTTTCAATCGCTCCTAATCCATGCTCTATATAATAAACAATCTCATCTACAGCTTTCTCTTTTTGTGTTTCCCATTTTGCAATTATTTCAGGTAAGGAGACAGTAACCCCTTTGCCTGTTTGTTTACTTTCTATACGTACTTGATCTTTTTTACTATCAAAAGTAAAAGTTCGATCCTCGTTATTTATTCGTTGTTTAAGCATGTCCTTCATTTTTTTACTTGTCATTTTCATTCTGGCTTCACTTCCGTCCTATTGGATTTCGTCCTATTTATTATACTCTAATCCATTATATATTCATCTTTTTTAGTGTTGAATTTTATTTTTGGTCAATAGAAAAAGGTTATCTCTAATAAAAAATATAACAGGGAACTACGTCATTCCTAAGCTACATTTTTTATAGGAGACAACCTTTTTAACAAATGGTTCTTCTTAAACTGTTTTTCACTTACTTAAGGAATTTGCTACGCAAGCTTTCTTTTACAAAGACTCAATAAATTTTTCAATTTCTTCTTGTGTTTTTCGATCCTTGCTTACAAATCTACCTAGCTCTTTTCCGCCTTCAAAGGCAATAAAGCTTGGAATGCCAAATACATCTAATTCGATGCATGTATCAATAAATTTATCACGATCCACATGTACAAATGTATAGTTTTCATATTTAGCTTCTACTTCTGGCATAAATGGTTCAATAAATCTACAGTCTCCGCACCATTCAGCTGAAAAAAGGAAAATATGCTTTTCTTGACTATTTTTTAGCTCTGTAAATTCCTCTACTGTTTGTAAATCTTTCATTGTAATGCCCCCTTAAATAATACATGCACTTTCTTTAAATAGTATCAGAATTCTCTATTCCTAACTACTAATATGCTTTCCAATTGATTGGATTTTATCAACCATCATTCTCTCTTTTTCCATGTCATTTCAACTATTTCATAAAAACCTCAAAATGACTATTGTCCTATTTTTTATTTCCATCTATAATTATCTAATGTTTAATTTTTAAGAATTTTCAAAAAAGGAGTGATGAGATGAAAACAATAAAATCGAAATTATATTTTATTTTAGGATTAGCAATTTGTGGATTTATTTCTATATTAGGGACTATATTATTTCTAAATAATGCTCAAACAGAAAGTAAACAACAAGAACTACATTTATTATCTATTATTAGTGCTGGCAAAGAGATAAAAGCAGCGATTTTTGAAACAAGAAATGTCGAAGCCGAATATCTTCAATTACCAAACTACGCATTAGCGGAAAGTGTAAACGATGAGGGGAACAAAATCGTTCACCTAGCTAAGCAATACAGTGAAGATAAAACCCTTTCAAAAGAACTACAACAAAAATTCAAACAAATAGCTACAGATGGAACTAATTATTTAGAAGGATTTAATACATTGTCCTCTCAGTATGAAACGATTGGCTATGAGCCATATGAAGGACTAAAGGGGGACGTTCAAAGTTCTATTAAAGAACTGCAATCGATTATACAGTATACGAACGATAGCAATCTCATTTCTGAACTCGAGGAATTACATACGAATGAAGAACATTATATTACTACTCAAAATAAGATATTTTATGAAAACTTCCTCGACATTTCATCAGGCTATGCAGATAGATTAGATAAAAATACTTTCCTTTCAGCCGAGCAAAAGCAGTCGATTTCAACTAGTTTTAACAATTATTTTGATGCATTAAAGGAAATCAACAGCTCTTATGAGGGAAGTACTGCATTTATCTCAACCTTTGATTCACAATCTCAATCCATCCAAACAAAAATTCAAGAACTCGAAAATGCCCTTGCTAGTGAACAAAACAGATTGAATACAGAGTTGCTTCAAAAAAATAGAATGTATACCGCTATCATTATTTCAGTCAGTATTCTCATCATTTTACTTCTATTTGTCATTGGATTATTACTTTTGAAAATGATTGACAAATCGATTCAATTACTCATTTCAGCATCAAAAAAAATTAGTGATGGAAATTTTCATTATCGAGTTCCTATTACAACAAAAGATGAAATGAGTATTCTTGCAACTGCTTTTAATCAGATGGCAGAAAAAGTCCAAAATAGCTTACTCTTTATCTCAACTACAGGGGATCAATTACATGTTTCCTCCCAAGAGTTAAGCTCCATTTCAGAAGAGACGGCCGCTCAAGCAAATGAAGTGGACCAAAGCATCCAGCAAATTGCTATCGGAGCTTCTGAACAGGCTAATCTTCTTTTTAATAGCCTTCAAAATATTAAAGATGTGGAGCAGGCAATTGAACAGGCGGTTACACTTGAGAAAGAGGTCACAAAAGAGGTTCATTTGGCTAGAAAAGAAAGCAAAACAGGCTTGCAGACTGTGAAGGAATTAGAAAATATCTCTACATATTTTCTGCAATTAACACAAACGCTAACACAAAAAGTGGTACATGTAACCTATTATTCAAAAAAAATTGCTTCGATTGTTGATACCATTGAATCTATTGCAGACAGTACAAATCTTCTTGCCTTAAATGCTGCAATTGAAGCTGCTAGAGCAGGGGAAAGCGGAAAAGGATTCACTGTCGTCGCAACAGAAGTCCGTAATCTAGCAGAAAAATCAAAAAAGGAAGCAGAAGACATCCACTCCTTAGTTTCAGAAATGACAGAGGAAATGAATCAGCTTAGGGAGAATGCTGAGCAGTTAAACGAATACAGAAGTAATCAGGAAGAATCGGTCCATACAACAAAATTTGTTTTTGAAAATATAGTGGAGTCCATTGCCAATATAAATGTAAAAGTAGTTACAATCAACAACGCATTTACTCTGATTAAGGAAGCTAATCAATCCCTAAAGCATCATGTCCATGAGGTATACAATGTTTCTCAAACAGCAGCTGCTTCGACACAGGAGGTTTCAGCCTCTAGCGAAGTTCAATTAGAGGCAATTATTAAAGTAAATGATTCTGCTTCTCTTCTTCAGCAAATAGCCTTGGATCTACATAGTGAAGTAAATCAATTCACTCTACATCCTTCCGATGAAAAGGTTTAAATGAAAAACTGCTTTAAATATAGATTGGCATTTTTAAATCCCGTTTATGGATAAAAGAGGAGATGGTATTCTTGGGTCATCTCCCCCTTCAATTTTTCTAAGCCTGAACAATTACTAAGTGATGTTACCCTTTATTATTATATTGTTGACATTCCATTTGTCCAATGAGTAATTCAACAACATGTTGAAACATCGATGTTCTATTTATTCTCCCATTTGTAAATATCCCTATAGCACCTTCGTTATGGCGAACATTTTCTTTTTGTGCATATTCATCCATAATTGGCCCTAATTCTCTTCCTGCAACCAACTCTGTCTCAATTTCTTTAGGTAACGGTATTCTTGCTCCGCTAGCTATAAAGATTGTTCCGTCCTTTAATACAAGGGCACCCCAATTATTTAAAAAGAGTATATCGTTTGTTCGATGTACTCCTCCTTCCAATCCGATTCCTATCTCTCCGTCTCCTTCTTGCAAGGCAGCTATTGCTCGATTTATCGCACCAGTAATGGTTTCCTCATCTGAAAATGGCTGTTCACTTACACCAGAGCTAGCATTAAACGTAGCAAACTCAATATCTTTATCTTTTTCCAGACAATTTTTCACAGCTTTTACTTTTGCCTTATTATTTGTTCCAATACACACTTTCACTTACATTCTCTCCTAACCAGTTAATATTACCAAAAATTTCTACAGAAAAAGGTATCTCAACATATACCTTTCGTATTGGAGATACCTTTTATAAATATATTTTATGGTAAGCCTGTTCCTATAAGTTTACGTATCAAAAACAATTACCTTTTTTTAGGAACATCCTTTTAAAAATTATTGATTAGCTCGCAGTGTTTCAATTGTTGTATTATCTGTCGTTTTCACTAATTTAATAAGCAGTTCCTTTGCAGCCGCATAATCATCGATATGAATAATCGAAGCACTAGTATGAATATATCGAGAACAAATTCCAATAACAGCACTAGGAACCCCTTGATTAGAAATATGAACTTGTCCTGCATCTGTTCCCCCAGGTGAAATAAAATACTGATACGCAATATTATTAGACTCTGCAGTATCTAAAATGAATTCTCTCATCCCTCTATGCATAACCATTGTACGATCATAAATACGGAGTAACGCACCTTTACCAAGCTGTCCAAATTGATTTTTATCCCCTGAGGCATCATTTGCAGGACTTGCATCTAAAGCATAGAAAACATCGGGCTTAATCATATTAGCTGCTGTTCTAGCCCCTCTAAGACCTACTTCCTCTTGTACGGTAGCACCAGAATATAAGATATTTGGTATATCTTCTCCTTGAAGATTTTTTAACAAATCAATTGCTAACCCACAGCCATAACGATTATCCCAAGCTTTTGCCATAATTTTCTTTTCATTCGCAAGAGGAGTAAATGGGCAAATTGGAACAATCATCTGACCTGGTTTAATTCCAATTTTCAAGGCATCTTCTTTATCGTCAGCACCAATATCAATAAGCATATTTTTTATATCCATTGGTTTACTTCTTAATGCTTCATCCAATAGATGTGGAGGAATAGAACCAATAACGCCTATAACAGGACCATTATTCGTAATTATCTGTACTCTTTGTGCTAGAAGCACTTGACTCCACCATCCACCTATTGGCTGAAAACGAATCATTCCATTATCTGTGATGGATGTTACCATAAATCCAACTTCATCCATATGACCAGCAACCATTACAGTCGGACCATCCTCTTGCCCTCTTTTCACACCAAAAATACTGCCAAGATTATCTTGCACTATCTCATTTGTATAAAGACTTAATTGTTCTTTCATAAAATTTCGAACTTGATGTTCATTCCCAGCTACACCTGGAAGTTCTGTTAAAGTTCTAAACAAATCCAAAGTTTGTTGTTCCATTATAGCAAAGCTCCTTTAATTACTATGTATTTTGATAAAGTGAAATTTCCATCAGTGGGGGCCCTTCCTCCCCACTGATGGTTAGTTGAACCAATCGGACCTTTACGGACAGTTGATCTCCCACCTAGCTCCCTTGTATTCTCTTAAAGCTTGCAGGTAGAAGCCTTACTGTCCGTTAAGAGTGGGATAATATATTTATTGTACCGAAATATTTAAACACATACCACTACTTTCCTTTAACTATTGCCAATTAATCCATTTCCATTCCATCAACCTGTTTGCAGAAAGAATATTACCTTATCATTTCTTCCAGCATATAAATTAGATATAATAACATTATCTCGTTTAATAAAAGGATGCTTTCTTTTTGATAAAACATCCTCTTTTGAAAAGCAAAAAAATATCTGAATAAACCATAAGGAGCTAATTTATGAATTGGAAACATGTTATAGGGGGCGTTGTTGTTGGTGTAGCTGCAAGCTATATAGCTAAGGAAGCCATTACGAAAAGCAATGACTTATCAAGTAATGAGGTTTTACATATAGCAAAAGCAGCCTTTAAAAAAAAGGGACCGATTAATGGATCTTGGATCAATATGGAGAAAGAAACACTTCATACTCCTGAATCATCACTCACAGTCTATAGAGGTGGTATTACTCGAATGAATGGAGAAAAACAAGAAGTGTTTGAATTTGTTTCAGATTGTGAAACAGGAAATATTCTTGATGTTAATCAATTAACCTGAGTCCTATATTAGTACCTACTCTGATTAGTAACGCTCAAAAACATATGTAATCAGCCCTTAAAAAAAGAGCGATCTCCTTTAACTTAGAGATTGCTCTTTTAAATTATCTAAATTGTACTTCGCAACGATAAATTCTATTTCCTCTATTCGAAAATTTTTCCTCATATTCTGTCATGATATTGCCTTCATAATCACTATTATGCAAATCAAGACTCACATATTTTAAAAGCATGCCATATTCCGAAAAACTCTTTAGAGAGTATTCAAATAAACCTTGATTATCTGTTTTAAAGTGTACTTCTCCTTGATTTACAAGAACGGATTGATAAGAATCCAAGAACGTTTTATAAGTAAGTCTACGCTTTTCATGTCTTGTTTTTGGCCAAGGGTCTGAGAAATTCAAATACACTCTTGCAATTTCTCCCTTTTCAAAGTATTCCTTTAGTTTTTCTGCATTTATATTCATCAACTTTAAGTTAGGAACCTCTGCCTCAATTAAGCGATCTAATGCAGAAACAATGACGCTTTCCTGAAGTTCTACGCCGATGTAATTAATCGAAGGATTCGCTTTTGCCATTTCTGTAATAAATCGACCTTTGCCTGTACCAATTTCAATATGGATCGGCCCCTTTCGACTAAAAGCCTGATCCCATTTTCCTTTCCAATCTACAGGGTTTTGGATAATATATTGCGGATATGCACTTAATTTATCTTTCGCCCATGGTTTATGTCTTAATCGCATGTGGACACTCCTTATTAATAACTATCGTTTCAAACAATATCATGCATTATACATGGATGCAATACTCTTTTCTTGGTAACCTGAATTTATAGAAGGATAAATTTACATTAGGAACAATTGTATAAAGAAAAAAAGAATTCACAACCTATAAGTGAATTCCTTAACTGGTATTTGAAAAGAATTGTTTTACTCTTTTCATACTAGAACCTATAGAAAGGGTGTTCTATGTATGCCTATAAATCATGAGCATCAACTAGCTTTACTAGCCGATATTCTCAGTAATCAACAAACAGACTGCTGTGGATCTGTAGCAGAATGTGAGCAAATAGAGAGATTGATTACGGCCTTAAGATCCAATGAGCAAATCGATCAAAATATCCTTCCAATTTTAGAGGAGATACACCGTTACAGCGAAGAAGGTGTCACTGCCTCAAATTTAGACACACACATCCATACACACCAAAATCAATTGTCTCAGTGGGTAGATGGAATTAACAATTTATCATAATTTATCAAATATACTTTGCTAATGGGAGTTACTCAATATCATGTAAAAACTTCATCCATTTTTCCATTTCACTAAAACGACCTTTTTTCTTGTACCAGCGGATGGAGTTAATGGTTTGAGCAATAACATACCATTTCATTCTCAAAGATAAATTATCTGTGAGTTCATACCCATACGTGTGTAACCAATTTTTCCAATCTTCCTTTGGAATATACCAATAAAGCAGCATTCCTAAATCAATGGCTGGGTCTGCTATCATCGCTCCATCCCAGTCAATGAGATACAACTGGTTGTCTTCAGAAAGCAGCCAGTTGTTATGATTAACATCACAATGGCATACCACATGTTCTGTTGTTTTTATAAACGGTAGATTATCTTCTAAAAATTGGATATAACGAGTGATATCCTCGTTTTCTTTTAGTTCAGCGTCTATCTCTGCTTTTATGACTGACAATATCATCTCAGGATGAAAAGATGTCTTACCTAGTCTTTTTAGCATCTCTAATAACGGCTTAGAGGTATGAATTTTTTTAAGTAACATTGTCACTCTTTCATCCGTCATATCCGAATGACCAAATTCCCTCCCTATGAGCCATTGCTGAGCAGTAAAAACATCTCCGTTTTCAAATCTTTTTGTCCAAACAAGTTTTGGGACAATTCCTTCTGCTGACAGCACAGCTAAAAACGGAGAAGAATTCCGTTTTAAAAAAAGCTTCTGTCCATTATTTTGTGCAAAAAAGGCTTCGCCTGTTTCTCCACCTGCAGGGGTTATTTCCCAATCTTGCCCTAATAAATGTTCCAAAATTGTTCACCTACTATATATTATGCTCCAAAAAAAAGATGAGAAATTCCTGTTTGAGTCTTTTTTGTCCTAATTTGGTAGGAAGAACAAACAAAAATGGTTATTAGCTATTCATCCATTATAGTAAACTTATACTCATCGTACAGCAATCATTCTTTAACTAGCACATATGTGCCTAAAATTAATGATATAAGAAAAGCGCGAGCGCCTTATTCACTGCCGTATTAACTCCGAAGGCATGTTCTTTCGAAAAAGGAAACACGAAGAGCGATAGCTTTTTCGTGTTGACTTACGCAAAAAAGGTGACCTAAAGTTTGCTAGGCAGTAGGCGCTGGAGCTAGACACCAAATTGACTTTTAGAAAACTTATACTTTCTTAGCTGTAAAAAAGAAAAGGACATAGTATCCATACCATTATACTATGTATCCTAGATTTCCAATCATTTTATATTAAATTTTACCTAAATACATATTTCTTATAGAAAGTTTCTCATTTAAATATTATCTCTTATTTCTTTTTTTAGTCAAGTGAATCTCTAGTTAAAATAATGATTTCCTGGCAAATTTTTTTCAGATTCCATCATTAGGGCACATTACTGCTAAATTTAGAATATTTTAGGAAATCTTTTCAATGTTTCTTTCGATTCATATCATTTGGCAATTATTGTTATACTTACTGGCTTAACGGTTATCCGGTCACCGTGAATGGATGGATAATCCTTCTGAAAAACCATATCGTCATCCACCAAAATGTTCCAATTGTCTTCTGTATAAAATCCTTCTTCAGGAGAATCATTTACATTTATAAATACTATAATTGATTCCCATTCTCCAATTTCTTTTAAATCATGTAAAATATATTGGATTACATCATTCGATTGCTGATTAATTATGAGATGCTTTTGAATAGCTTCCGCTGATTGTAATCGGAAAGCCTTGTTTCTTCTTCTTAGGAAAATTAATCCTTTTATATATTCCACATTGCTTATAAATTGATCCTTTCTATCCCAGTCTAACTGATTAATTTCATCGGGAGATTGATAACTATTTTCCACACCATATTTCGTGCGGAAAAATTCCTGACCCGAATGTATAAAAGGGATTCCCTGGCTAAGAAGGACAAGTGAACTTGCAAGTCGTTGTTTCTTTTGCTTCAACTCTTCTGATTCATTTGAAAAACATATTTCAATTTTATCCCATAGCGTATGATTATCATGAGACTCCACATAATTCACAGATTGACCTGGTTCAAGGAACATTCCATTTTCCTTATAGATACCGATACTCCCAGCTAATAAATCAGGGATGTCGTCTTTATTGAGCTTATTTCCGAGCGCATAGCCTCGATCATATAACTGAAAGGTACTTCCTTTTAGTTTATCTCTAAATTGATCATTAAACTGTCCAATTCTCGGAAGCAAATGCTGGTTTGCAATAATAGCCTTCTTCTCTTGGTTTAAAGGGGTTGCTAAATCCCACCCTTCCCCAATAATTAAGATGCTCTTATCGACACTATCACATACAGTACGAACTTCATTCATCGTTTGGCAATCAAGAATCCCCATTAAATCAAAGCGCAATCCATCAATTTGATATTCTTTTATCCAAAAACGGACAGAATCAACAATGAATCGCCTAACCATCGATCTTTCAGAGGCTATGTCATTACCTACTCCCGTACCGTTTGATGGCATCCCATACTTGTCATAACGGAAGAAATAACCTGGAACAATTTTTTCAAAAGAAGAATCTTCTTTTTTATAAATATGATTATATACGACATCCAATATGACACGAATACCTTGCTCTTGTACTGCATGAATCATTTCTTTAAGTTCGTTAATTCTTACATAAGGATCAATAGGATTTGTCGAATAACTGCCCTCAGGCACGTTATAATGGGAGGGATTGTATCCCCAATTATATTTTTTCAGAACCTCTAGCTCATCAATTTCTTCAAAGTCATGAACAGGGAGAAACTCTATATGTGTAACCCCTAAATCTTTTATATAGGAAAGACCTGATAGCTCGTTTTTTTTCGTTTTTGTATTTAACTCTGTTACTCCTAAATACTTTCCTTTTTGTTGAATTCCACTATCAGGATGAATCGTTAAATCTCTAATATGCGCTTCATATATCACACTATCTAAAGCATGCTCTAGTGCTGGCAAGACCGGCTTATGCCTTTTTGTTTTATTTAAATCTACAATTACCCCTGTTTCTCCATTTACAGAAACTGCAACAGCGTATGGGTCTATTGCTTCTTTCCACTCTAAATTTATAAGTATTAAATAGCTGTAGTACCAGCCTTCCATATCTTCTAGATAGGTTGTTTTCCAAACTCCTTTTTCCTGTCTTTCCATCTCTACAATTCTTCGTTCCTCAATAGATGGATCAGATGATTTAAGTACTAATTTCACTTGTTGTGCAGTAGGTGCCCAAAGATAGAAGATACTTTTTTCGGATGAATAGTTTACACCTAGTGGTCCATCATAATAAAATTCCTCATCAAATGAAGCCGTTCTAATGATTGCACCTATTTGCAAATCCGTTACTCCCTTATTTCCATCCTCTACCTCATATTTTCGGCCGATTTGGATTCTTTCGTATAAGCGACATTTGTACTTTACGAAATGCTGCATTTTTTCCTTCGACTCAATCACAAGATTAATAGGATGTTTATCTCCCTTTAATATAAAGGCAGTAGATTCCCCATTAAAATATGAATAGGGAAGTAGAACAGTTATTAATGACATTTCATCTAAATATGCAAAGAAACTTCTTCTTATCGATATCAAATCCCTCACTCCCTCATCTCTTTTAAAATGCATCTATTCTAATCTTCCCCATTATTTCTTATGATTCCTCTGTATCCCATTCATACCTTCTTTTTGAGTTCGTCAAACCATAATGCAATAAGCTCTCTGCTGCTTTTAATTGAATCGCCTTAATTGGTGAATGATGACTTCTCATTTTTTGAAACCAATCTTCATAGTTTCTTTTTTCGACAATTTTCAGATCATATGGCGCTGATGGAAAATCAATATAACCATTTCGGGTAAGGATTACTTTTTGAACAGGTAATGTAATATCATATTTATCTAAAATACTTTTTACTATTTTTTCTGTTCTATTTAAAGATAGGACAGGGCTAAGTATCTTTTTCTCCTTATCCCCCTTTTTTTTAACCCAAAATTTATCATTCGAACCAACATAAACTGCTGAATTCTCTGCTTCTAACACATGAATACACCAGATATCTGTAGGTGTAATCATAATGGTGTCCAATTCAACGGGAGCATTTTTCAGTTGAAACAATGGTTGATAAAGAACCAAAAAAGTATCCGGAAATCTTTGTAAGTAGTACTTTAGTAGTTCATCATAATAAAGTGTTTTTTTCACTTTTGACATTTCCGTAAGCGTTGAACTAGCCCATTTCAGCTGAAATTCAAATAATTGATTGAGGAATTGCTGTTTTAATTCATCAACTGTTTGTGGACTGCTGTATTGTTTTGCATCGTATTCAAAACTCAAATCATCTTCTTCCGCCAATATTACCTTTTCGCTTACATTTTCTAATTCTACTTCTTCAAACTTGTTTCGATGCCAAATAGTTTTCTTAACTCGTTCAAATAAAGAAGGTTTATCCATTATCCAGTCTTCTTCTAATGGGTTCTCCGGGTAAAATAGACTTCGATCCTTTGTTTCAAATGCTTTTTTTAATCCTAGCCACTTTTGTTTCTTTAAACGAACAAAACGTGATGGATACAAGACAATGTTTTGCTCATAACGTGAAACATAATCTTGCAACTTTATTAACTGCGCCAAGCTTTTTCCCCCTAAATTACAATGTTTCTATTGATCATTAAAGCCATAACTTTTTATTATTTCATATTTAGGCATTCTCTCCATATTGGTTTGAAATAGGTGGATACTGTCAACATTAAAAACCAGATCCTTTGGTAAAAGGAATTCTTTTAGCAGATGCTCCGAAAATAAAGCCTCGGAATCCCATTTTCTTGCTAAGGTAAGATGTGGATGAAATGGCCTAGTTTCTAACTGAAAATCAGCCTGACTACAAATATGAAAGACTTGATTTCTAAGATCAAATAGTTTATTCTCCTCTTCCACCCCTGCCCAGAAAATTCTAGGACTCTCGGAATGACCAAAAACACCTATATGATCAATATGTAGCTTAAAATCGTCACTAGCTATTAACGATTCATCTAAAAGAATTTGTAGCTTTTCTCTTTTTGCATCTGAAGCACTTCCTAAAAACGCAAGAGTAATATGGTAATCGAAAGGATGTACCCATTTTTTAAAAGGGAACCTTAACTGTAACTCTTTACTGATCTTTTCTAATTTGCTTATAACCTGACTATCTGGCTTAACTCCCAGAAAATAATGTGGTTTTGTATTCATATACTTTTTCCTTTAATCTTTATTTATTGCCGTATCGATGATTCGCTTAATCTTTGACTGTATTTCTATTATATAACCTAACGAATTAATTTTAACCGTATCTGTACCTATGTTTTAGAAAATCTATATGATAACTATACCCTATTTTCTTTTGAAAAAGGAAAGGAGCTGTCTCAAGTCCAGCTATTGATCATAACTAGTTTGAAACAACCCCATTTTTTTCTCCTTTACTTAAATTAATTTGCTATCTGTCCGCATTCTCCGATGATTGCATCAACAAACAACCCTTGTAATTTCTTCGTTACTTCTCCTACTTTCCCTTCTTTTACAGGAACATTATTGACAGAAGTTATTGGTGTTACTTCAGAAGTTGTACTGGATAAGAATACTTCATCTGCATCAATTAAATCTTCAATTGAAAATGCTTTTTCCTCTAGTTCCATTCCATTTTCATTACATAATTGAATAATTTTTTGTCTTGTAATTCCATTTAAAATGAATTGATTCGCCTCATGAGTTTGTATCTTTTCCCCATTCACAATCCAAATATTAGAGGAACTACCTTCTGTTACAGATAACTCTCTATACTGAATGCTTTCATAGCAGCCTGCCTCTGCTGCTTTTTGTTTTGCTATTACATTTCCAAGCAAATTTAAACTTTTAATATCACATCTTGACCATCTAATATCTTCAACAGTAATTACAGACACACCATTTTCTAGATTTTCTAATGGTCTTTGCAATAATTTTGTATAAGCCACAAATGTTGGTGTAACATCATCTGTTGGAAAACCATGATTTCTTGGACTTGTTCCTCTTGTGAATTGCATATAAAGGATACCGGTGCTTAATGAATTTTTCGCAATTAACGCTTCTAATAAATTTGTTAATTCTGAGATGGAATAAGAAATAGCTATGCCTATTTTCTCGCTACTTGCAGATAAACGCTCAAGATGTTCTTTCGCCATAAACATTTTACCATTGTACACACGGATTACTTCGTAAATTCCATCGCCAAACTGATACCCTCTGTCTTCTATATCTACTTTTGCTTCTTCTCTTGGTATAAATTCCCCATTCATTAACACCGTACTCATTTTCTCTTCTCCTTTAATATATCTTTATTTAGCTAATTCATAGATAGCTTGTGCATAAATTGCAGTTGCTTTCATTAAATCCTCAATATACATATATTCGTCTTTTTTATGAGCAATGTCTTCTCTTCCTGGAAATAGTGGTCCAAAAGCTACCCCTTTTTCTAGCGACCTAGCATATGTGCCGCCACCTATTGATAATAGTTTTGCTTTATCTCCTGTTTGCTCCTGATAGATTCTGCTCAATGTTTGAATTAATTCAGAGTCCTTTTCTACATAATGTGGTTTGGAATCTGTGAAGTTCTCCAAGCTAAAATCGTGTTCTGTTAGTAATTTCGTTAACTTCTCCTTCGTCTTATCCATATCATTTGTAACAGGGTATCGTACTGTTTGACCAATTTTCCCACCACTGTCTAAATGATATTCCAAAATACCAGCATTTAAGGTAAGTTCCCCTGTAATCTCATCCTCATAATCAATACCAAGTTTTTTTCCTCTAGAATCATTCACAAAGAAGTTTCGCACAAATTGAAAATAATGAGCAGCCTTTTCATCTAATTCTAATTCAACAAGAAAGTTAGCAAGTTTCAAACCTGCATTCACCCCATTATTAGGCTCTAATCCATGTGCGGACACACCCTCTAATTCCAATACTAAATCGCCATTATCAACCAAATATCGTCCAGGTACATTCTCTAGTTTTAAATAATTCTGATAACGCTGAATGACCTCGGTTTGTTCGCCTTCTTTCACTTCCAATACTGCTCGGGCAAAATCCGGGACCATATTATACCTTCTGCCTGATGCAAAGCTTAGAATTTTTACTACTCCTGTATCGCTTGATGTTTTTGAATATTTCTGAACGATATCAAAATCAGAAATCCCTTTTTCTGCAAAAATAATCGGAAAATCAGCATCTGGAGCAAAGCCAATAGTAGGCATACTTTCTTGCTGGAAATAAGTATCCACACATCGCCAATCACTCTCTTCATCTGTTCCAATAATCATTCTTACCTCTTTTGTTAAAGGGAGATGCAATTCTTTCACAATTTTCATTGCATAATAGGCAGCCATTGTAGGACCTTTATCGTCTAATGCTCCTCTTGCGTAAATCTTCCCATCGCGAATCTCTGCCTTGTAAGGATCGCTTGTCCATCCATCTCCCTCTGGAACAACATCCACATGACAGAGAATACCGACACTTTCTGTACCTTCCCCAAAAAGTAAATGTCCAGCAACGTTTTGAACATTCTTGCTGACGAAACCATCTTTTTCTCCAATAGTTAGCATATAGCTTAATGCCTCTTTAACACCTTGTCCAAAAGGTGCATCATCTGTTGCATTTTCTTCGTCTAATACACTTTTAATTTGCAAAAGGCCTTGTAAATCCTCAAGTAAGCTGTCTTTACGATTATGTACTTCATTTAACCAATCAATTGAACTCATGGTTTCCTCCTTGAAAGCTTTTAAATATAGTATAGGAAAAACATATCATAAAACGCTTTATATGAAAAATAAAACCTTTAAATCCATATTTCACTAAATTATCATTAAGTATAGTATACATTTTATCGAAAACAAAGCTATACTATATTTTTATCTAGCATATGGAAGGAATGTATTTAATTGGGATATGTTGAAGATGTAAGAAAGCTAGTTGGCAAAATGCCTATCATTCTTGTTGGTGCAGTAGTAATTCTGTTAGACAAGGAAAATAACATTCTATTACAAGAAAGAAAACATCCAAAAAATGTTTGGGGATTACCTGGTGGCCTTATGGAATTAGGAGAAAGCACAGAGGAAACAGCAAAACGTGAAGTATTCGAAGAAACAGGACTCCAAGTAACAAATCTACAGTTATTATCCGTTTATTCCGGAAAAGACTATTTTGCGATTGCAGCGAACGGGGACCCTTTTTACACAGTAACAACCGCCTATTATACATCTAAATATGAAGGAATGCTCGAGAATGACCAGGAAGAAGCATTCAGCCTTCGATTTTTCCCAATACACAAATTACCACAAAATATGGTCGGCAGCCATCGCAGAATGATAGAGGACTTTAAAAGAATTTAAAGGAGCGTTAACATTTTTCTTTTTAATTCAAGAATGAAAGTTTTAAAGAGATGAATACAAATAGACTCCTTTGAGATTAACGAGGCGGCCACTGAAAAACTGTTAGCTATTGATGATTGAAAGTAACCTCTTTCTAAACTTAGTTGTGGGAATTGTTTTCCGAGGTGACCGCATGACTCACTGGTCGAGCGCAAGCCTCCTCACAACTCAACGTTCCTGCGGGGTCTCGGACTTTCTCGCAGCTCCCATAGGAGTCGAGCGGTCACCTCTCCAAACCAACATATTTTCGCTTTCAAAGCTCAAAATCCTAGTTGAATTATTTAGATTAAACATACTTTTTCAGTGGCCTCGATTAGCGAGACAGGTGAGACTTCACTAGTAATGCGCCGTAGAGCCTTAAGCCGTACCCTGCAAAAAGCAAGTGTATGACAGGCCGCTGTTTATAGGAGCAGTCCCTATTTTTAAAAAAACTTTTCAAAAATCATGTTTACCAATTTAAAAATTCGGGAAAAAATTTAATTACAAACTTTTTGCATTTTTATTCATATCATAATTGCAAATCCCATATGATGAATGTAAGGAAACCCTACAGGGGGTGGTAAATACAGACATAAAAAAGCAAATATTTTGTAAATTAACGCAAATAATGTAGAATATATTAGTAAATAGGGGTACAATATTTATATAGAATTTCATTCTATTGAATTTGTCACTATTTAGCCATTTGAAAAGGGGTTGTCTGTGGAAAAGAAAATTACATACGCTTGAAGAAATTGTTCTTCAAATAAGCTGTCGGTCGCTGGAATTTGCCAAAGGTTTGAAAAAAGGATAGGGAGTGGTTTATTGAAACCTTCAACTAACCGGATGTTAAACCGTATCAAATCCGTCTACATGTTTATTAGTAAGCGTGGAACTGTCACAACACAAGAGCTAGTGGAGGAATTTGGTATTACTCCGCGAACGATTCAAAGAGATTTGAATGTGTTAGCTTATAATGACTTGGTGCAAAGCCCAAGTCGTGGAAAATGGACAACAACTAGAAAAAAAGTGAAAATGACATCCTAAAAAAGAATGAAACAACCGAGATTTTAAACTTGTATAATAAAGCAAACCTCACAATGAATTGCCAGGAAAAGCTATTGCTCTTACTGACTGTCAAAGTGAGGTTTTTGCTGCATATATTCTTTTCATATTGATACCAAGCTCGATTAAATCTTCTAATGCTTAGTCTACAAAGAAAGAAAATTTCATGATTTCCACAAATTATTTATTAATCATTTACTTGATAATTTTGCAATTGTTCTATTTCTTCTTCCGTTAACTCCCGATATTCCCCTAAATCTAGTGTCTCGTCAAGTTCTAATGGTCCCATCGAAACCCTTTTTAAGTAAATGACCTTTTTCCCAACACTTTCAAACATTCTTTTTACTTGATGAAATTTCCCTTCTGAAATGGTTAGCTCGATATCGGAGGTTTCTCCAGATTTTAATACAACGAGGTGTCCTGGTTTTGTAAGATATCCATCATCTAGCACAACACCTTTTTTAAATGCCTCAATATCCGCTTCTCCCACTTCTCCTCTTATAACGGCAAAATAGGTTTTCGGGACATGCTTTTTCGGAGACAGCAATCGATGGGCCAATTTCCCATCATTCGTTAGCAGAAGCAATCCTTCTGTATCCTTATCCAATCTTCCAACAGGAAATGGATTATATACAGAGTCCTCTATTTGCAGAATGTCTATTACCGTTTCTTCCCTCGTATCCTCTGTTGCAGATATCAGCCCTGGAGGTTTATTCATCATTAAATAGATAAACTCCTTATACTCTATTAACTCGTTGTATAAGAATACTTCATCCTTTTCTGGATCCACTTGATATTTTGCATCTTTTATAATCTCATCATTTACTTTCACTGCCTTATTTTTCAGGAGCATTTTCACTTCTTTTCTACTCCCATAGCCCAAATTAGCGAGCATTTTGTCAATTCGCATGTAAACTCAACCTCTATCTATAATTTCAGTTTTTAAAGGCTCCTTGCTTATTTTTTTTCACATTATTTGAAAGCTTGCTTCCTACTGTCTCTACTATATTAAAAAGGAAGTCTTAGCTTTTGTTTTATTCTAAGTGCTTGATCCCCAAATATGCGATAAATCAATTTGGAGCGGAAAGCTAGATAAACATATATAAGAATCCCAAAAGCTGCTACAATTACTAACATTAAAAGGGAAGCTAAAACGGACTCTGTAGATAAGAATAATCGGAGTATTTTATATACAATCGTTGTAACGATATACATAATAATCGAAAATCCGAAAATGAGAATGCTTCTTCGAATAACTATCTTAAATGAATATTGTGCGTATGCTTTTATTACCCCTAAATTAATCAAGATAGATACAGTATATCCTAATGTAGTTGCAAGTATTGCACCGTTTGTTTCCCATCTTTCAATAAAAGGTATATTCAAGCTTAGTTTAATTAAAATCCCCACCAATAAACTTAAGATAGTGAAGCGTTGCTCATTTAACCCCTGTAAGATAGAAGCTGTTACTGGATAAAGGGAAAATAAAATGGCAACAGGCGCATACAATTTTAATACTTCAGCCCCCAAGATAATATCTTCTGTCCCATAAAATAATCGATAAACAGGTTCAGCTAATACAGACAATCCAATACACGCAGGTAAAGTAATAAATAAAAGTACTTGGAAAGTCTGATTTAGATTTGTTGTTAAATCTGAATGGTCTTCTTTAATAAAAGCTCTTGTAATCATTGGAATTAATGCCATCGAAAATCCAGTTGCAAGTGATACTGGGATAATAATAATTTTATGTGTTTGGTAATTAAATATGTTTAAGGCGGTTTCAGAAATGGAACCAAGTCCAATACTACTCATTGCATGGTTAAAGGTAACGGTATCAACTGCTTGAAATAATGGATTAGCCACTCCCACAAAGACAAATGGAGCAGCAGATAAAAGAATTTCTTTATACATAGAACGTAAACGAATATCTGTTTGCGTGCCTTTATCATACAATAAAAGGCTATCATACTCATCTTTGCTTTTTCTCCAATATAATAAAAGCACAGCTAGTCCTCCAATTGCTCCAACAAAGGCAGCAAAAACGGATATACTGACAGCTGTAATCAACTTTCCATTTAATACGAATAGAACAATTGCTGATCCACCAAGCAAGAAAACAATTCGAACAATTTGCTCTATTACTTGTGAAACGGCAGAAGGAGCCATTGCATCATGCCCCTGAAAAAAGCCTCTGATTAAACTCATAAACGGAACGACAATCAACGCAAAGCTAACTGCACGAATAACAGTTGTTACCTGGCCTACGGTTGAAGTTAAATCCTCGTCTGATATAATAAGTTCCGCTAAAAAGGGAGCAGCTGCATATAAAGCTATAAAGGAGAGAATTCCACTTACTAGCATAATCATTAACCCTGACTTAAATAGCTTTCTCCCTACTTGATATTCTCCCATCGCATTATATTTCGAGATAAATTTACTTACAGCCAATGGAATACCAGCTGTTGCAATACTTATTACAATAGTATAAGCTACATAAGAATATTGATATAGCACGGTTCCTTGTTTTCCAACAATCATATTAAATGGTATAACATAAAATAATCCTAACGCTTTGGATATAATCGTCCCAAGTGTTAAAATAAATGTGCCTTTAAGCAATTTTGATGACATATAATCCCTTCCTTAAACGAAGCTCTCTTTAACGTTGCATAAATATGTATTTTACCACGAAAACAGGCAATAAAATATATACGATTAAAAGTAAATATGAACATTTTTTTACACACTATTAGTAGTTTACCCTTTCTTAAAAAGAAACGCTACTTTTAAAAAAGGACAAGTTCCTACTAACGGCTTTCTTCATGATGAATGATTCCATCTGTAAAAAAAGCTTAAATAACATGAACTATTATAGAAATATCGAGTTAAAACGAAAAAACAAGTAAGATTTATGAAATTTCTTCAAGAAAGTAGGATGTAGTATGCAATATGATGTAATCGTGATTGGCGGAGGACCATCAGGATTAATGGCTGCCATTGGAGCAGCAGACCAAAAGGCAAAGGTATTGCTAATTGATAAGGGAAATAAACTCGGCAGAAAGCTAGCTATTTCTGGAGGTGGCCGCTGTAATGTCACAAATAGGCTGCCAATCGAGGAAATCATTAAACATATCCCAGGAAATGGACGTTTTCTCTATAGTGGTTTTTCCGAATTTAATAATGAAGATATTATTGCATTCTTCGAAAACCTTGGAATCGCTTTAAAGGAAGAGGACCATGGAAGAATGTTCCCAATTTCCAATAAAGCACAATCGGTTGTAGATGCCTTATTGGGAGAGCTAGATAGATTAGGTGTAACTATTCAAACAAACTCCCCTGTTAAGACAGTTAATTATCATGAAAATCATACAAAGACAGTGATTTTAGAAAACGGGGAAACAAAAACATGCAAATCGCTTATCATTGCAGTAGGAGGGAAGTCGGTTCCACATACTGGTTCTACAGGTGATGGCTATGCATGGGCAAAAAAAGCTGGTCATACTATCACCGACTTATTTCCAACTGAAGTACCAGTTACCTCCAAAGAAGCATTCATTCAAAATAAAGACTTACAAGGGGTTTCATTAAGAAATGTGGGATTAAGTGTTCTTAATCCAAAAGGAAAACCAATTATTACCCACCAGATGGATATGATCTTTACTCACTTTGGAATAAGTGGACCAGCTGTATTACGCTGCAGTCAATTTGTTGTAAAAGCAAAGAAAAAATGGAATTTAGATGAAGTGAAGGTTTCCATTGACTCTTTCCCTGGTATAAAAGAAGAAAAGCTTTTTCAAGACACGATGGCTTTACTTAAAAACGAACCGAAAAAAGCGATTAAAAATACGTTAAAGGGTCTGTTAATCGAACGATATCTACTATTTTTATTGGAATTAGCAAATATTGATCCAACAGCTACATGTGTAACTGTTTCCCAAGATAAAATTAGACAATTTGTTAGTTTGTGTAAAGAATTTACCTTTGATGTAAATGGAACATTACCGTTGGAAAAGGCGTTTGTAACAGGTGGTGGTGTTTCTATTAAGGAGATTGCGCCCAAAACAATGGAATCCAAATTGATGGAAGGCTTGTTCTTCTGTGGTGAAATACTAGATATTCACGGCTACACTGGAGGATATAATATTACTTCGGCGTTTGTAACAGGTAGATTGGCGGGTGTAAATGCAGCTCTAGTTGCAAAAGGCGTTTAACAAAAAAAGAGTGTGAGACATAAGGTATTCCAGCCAAAGATAGAGCCAAACAATTACACGGAAAATTTCGTATGATTGTTTGGCTTTTTAATTAGCTTGTAAAAAAGCTGTTTCAGTTGTTAGTACCCGCAGCCTGAATGCACTTCGCTTTCCGTGGGGCTCGCGCTCAGCCGCGGTCTGCTTCCGCCTGCAGAGTCTCAGCTTCCTCCCAGGCGCATCGAGTGTCTGTAGCACAATGGAACGAATTAGTTTTTACACATGACTATATTTAAAACCATAAATAATCAGTATGTGAAAATAATCTTTATCTAAGATCTAAATTAGAAATTATCTAATTAGTTTTGTCCCAGCCACTTATTACTTATCCTTTTATGATTTATAGATAATCATCGAGGAAAAGCAATAGATTTGATCCTCTTCATCTTCTTGTATTGCAGCGACATTATACTTAATATCTATCAATTTTTTCTCATCTATTTTCTGTAAAAATTTATTCATCTGTAATTCGAGATCTTTCTCATGCTCTTGATCAAATAGTTTTACTTTAATCATAATTTTTCTCTCCCTATTAATTAGTAGGTTTATTTAAAGGATAGACAAAATTCTTACTATTCAATCAATTGTATTTAATAATTTTTAAATTTCTTTTTGAATCCCTCTATATAAAAAGCTCAAAGATAAGGAAAATTAGCATCCTTCATTCTTTGAGCTTTTTTAGATTATTTTAACTGCCAGCGTTTAAACTGTTTTCCCATGCCAATCTAGCATGCCGCCTTCCATATTTACTACTTTGAATCCTTGGTCTTGTAGATAGTAACATACGTTTTCGCTTCGTCTGCCTGAGCGGCAAATAACGATGTATTCTTTATCCTTTGAAAAGTACTCTAGATTTTCTGGGATGCTATTCATCGGAATATGTTTAGCGCCAGGAATCATTCCTTCTGCTACTTCTTCATCTTCACGAACATCTACTAATTCTAGAGTTTCCTTGTTATTTAGCTTTTCTTCTAATTCTTCCGTTGAAATGGTTTTTATTAAATCCATTCTAATCCCTCCATTAACACCTTTTTATACTGTGTGTATAATATTATCTCATTGTAATATAGAGTAATTTACTAGAATATGCAATTCGTCTGCCCATTAGTAAAGAGGAGGCTAGTCAAATAGACCAGCCTCTTCCCTTTAATTTGCAACAATATTAACTAATTTACCTGGAACAGCAATTACTTTACGTACTTGCTTCCCGTCAATTTGTTCTTTTACTTGACTGTCTTCCATCGCAATTTGCTCCAATGCATCTTTATTTGCGTCTGCTGGAACCATTAGCTTTGCTTTTACTTTTCCATTAATCTGAATAACGATTTCCACTTCATCGTCTACCAATTTTGCTTCATCATATGCTGGCCATGCTTCATATGCAATAGATTGGTTAGAGCCAGTAATGATTTGCCATAGTTCTTCTGTCATATGCGGGCAAATTGGAGAAAGTAATTTTACAAAACCTTCTACATATTTCTTCGGAATACTATCCGCTTTATAGCATTCATTGATAAATACCATCATTTGCGAAATAGCTGTATTAAAGCGAAGGGCTTCAAAATCCTCTGTTACTTTTTTAACAGTTTGATGATAAATTTTATCTAACCCCTTCATTTCTTCTATTCCTTGAACCTTAGAAGAAAGCTCACCATTATCATCTACTAGCAATCTCCAAATACGATCAAGGAATCTTCTTGATCCATCAAGACCATTTGTTGACCAAGCGATAGCTGCATCTAATGGACCCATGAACATTTCATATAAACGAAGCGTATCTGCTCCATGGCTAGCTACAATCTCATCAGGATTTACGACATTTCCTTTTGACTTACTCATTTTTTCATTATTTTCCCCTAGGATCATTCCTTGGTTGTATAATTTTTGGAATGGTTCTTTTGTTGGAACAACGCCTATATCATAAAGTACCTTATGCCAGAAACGTGCATATAGAAGATGCAAGACAGCATGTTCGACACCACCAATGTACATATCTACTGGAAGCCATTCTTTTATTTTTTCTGGATCTGCAATTTGCTCGTTATTCTTCGGATCGATATAACGTAAATAATACCAGCTGCTTCCTGCCCATTGTGGCATTGTGTTTGTTTCACGTCTACCCTTTTTACCAGTTACAGGGTCTACAACGTTTACCCATTCTGATATATTCGCTAACGGAGATTCTCCTGTTCCAGATGGCTTTATTTCAGATGTTTCTGGAAGTGTCAATGGTAATTCTTCTTCCGGTACACCAGTCATTGTGCCATCTTCCCAATGGATAATTGGAATTGGCTCACCCCAGTAACGTTGACGGCTAAATAGCCAATCACGAAGTCTGTAAGTGATTTTCTTCGTTCCAATTTCTTTCTCTTCTAACCAGCTAATCATTTTTGTTATCGCTTCTTCTTTATTTAAACCATTTAAGAAAGCAGAGTTTACGTGTTCACCATCACCTGTATAGGCTTCTGCTTCTACATTTCCGCCTGCTACTACTTCTTTAATTGGCAAATCAAATGTTTTTGCGAACTCATAGTCTCTTTCATCATGAGCAGGAACAGCCATAATGCTTCCTGTACCATAGCTTACAAGCACATAATCAGCAATCCAAATTGGCATTTTTTCTCCGTTAGCCGGATTAATGGCATAAGCTCCGGTAAATACACCTGTTTTCTCTTTTGCTAAGTCTGTTCTTTCTAAATCACTCTTACTTTTAACCTTTTCTAAGTAAGCTTCTACAGCCGCTTTTTGCGCTGAAGTTGTAATTTTTTCTACAAGGGCATGCTCTGGAGCAAGTACAGCATAAGTAGCACCAAATAATGTATCAGGTCTTGTTGTAAATACAGTAAAGTTTTCCTCATGATTGTCAATTTGGAAAGTTACTTCGGCTCCTTCAGAACGTCCAATCCAATTACGTTGCATTTCTTTAATGCTTTCTGGCCAATCTACTTCATCTAAATCTTCTAATAGACGATCTGCATATGCTGTTATTCTTAATACCCATTGGCGCATTGGACGTCTTTCAACAGGATGTCCGCCGCGTTCACTCTTTCCATCAATAACTTCTTCGTTTGCTAAAACTGTTCCTAATGCCGGGCACCAGTTAACTGCCACTTCATCAACATAAGCTAAGCCCATTTCATATAGCTTTAGAAAAATCCATTGTGTCCACTTATAATATTCTGGGTCAGTAGTGTTAATTTCACGATCCCAATCATAGGAAAATCCAAGTGATTTTATTTGGCGACGGAATGTATCAATGTTTTTCTGTGTAAATTCTGCTGGATGGTTGCCAGTATCTAATGCATATTGCTCTGCTGGCAAACCGAATGCATCCCACCCCATTGGATGAAGTACATTAAAATCCTGCATTCTCTTCATACGAGATAGGATATCTGTTGCTGTATAACCTTCAGGATGTCCAACATGAAGTCCCGCTCCAGATGGATATGGGAACATATCTAGTGCATAAAACTTTTTCTTGCTTTTTTCTTCACTTGTTTTAAAAGTTTTGTTTTCTTCCCAAAACTTTTGCCATTTTTGTTCTATTTTCTGATGATTAAAGCTCATCTTAAATCCTCCTATAAAGTTGTTTTGACCAAAATAAAAAGCCTCTCATCCCAAATAGGGACGAGAGGCATTATGTATAATCTCCCGCGGTACCACCCACAATTAGTGAATAAATCACTCGCTTCATTATCCTTTAACGCAGGTGTACGGCAAGCATTACTAAAAGTTCACACTTGCAACTCAAAGGCGAGTTCAAGATGTTTTTGACTGACTTGCACCACCCGCCAGCTCTCTATTTTCAAAAAGGCATCTTTACTATTCCTTATCTGTGTTGTTCACTTATATGGTCTTTATTGTATTGTATTTTGATTCATGTTGCAAGTAGTTTTCAGATTAAGAAGGTAACAGGCGATAGCTTATTTCGTTTATTATATGTCTCAACCCATCTAATGTTCCTTTTTCACCATTTCTCTGCCCATTCGGCAACTAAGCGAAGCAACTTTCGATCCTGATTACGACCAGCAATAAAGGAAAGACCAATTGGCGCACCCTCTAGAGTGGCTAATGGCAAATTCGCTTGGGGGAAACCCGTTAAACCGGCAATGCAACATAGCTGAAAGGTTTGACTTCTTTTTACTTCTAATTCTTTCACTGGCAGATTCAAAAGTGGCGCTTTTCCAGGTGCCGTAGGAATAATTAAAATTCCGTCATCTTCAAGCAGTTTTTCCATTCTTTCCTGAATTATACGTCGTTTCTTATTATAATGTGATAAATCCTCGTCATTTAAAGTACTTGCCCATTGAAATCTCTCCGCTATTCCTGGACCAAAAGAAGGGTTTACCTTTTGAATCCATTCTCCATGCTCATGCCAAATTTCTCTTCCTTGTATTTGTCTAAAAACCTCGGCCCACTCCTGTAGCCCATCTTCTGCAATAATAGTAGTGGAATAGCTCGGTACGGAAGTCTCTAATTTTTTCAATAATGGTCTAAAGGCATGTTGAACTTCCTGGTCAGCTAACGCCCACGCATCACTTCCTATCATAAATCGTTTAAAGGAACCATCCTTTTGAGCAGGTAAAAGCACTTTTCCTACTTCATATAAGATTTTTGCATCCTGTGCCATCCATCCAACCGTATCAAAACTTTTCGCAAGTGGAATGACACCATCTATATTAACAGCATCATGTGAAGGACGGAATCCATATATTCCGCAATACGAAGAAGGTATCCTTACTGATCCTCCTGTATCTGTACCCAGTGAGAAATCAGTTAAATCAGCAGCGACTGTCACTGCAGAACCACAAGAAGATCCTCCAGGAATGCGATTGGCATCCTTAGGATTAACAGGAGTCCCATAATGGTAGTTTTCTCCGTTTAAGCTATACATTAATTCATCTGTAATCGTCGTTCCCTTTAGGGTAGCACCGTTATCCAGTAAATTAACAATTGCGGGTGCTGTTTGTTTTGCAGGCTCATGAGTTTGGAGCCAATCTGGATTTCCAGCAGAAGAAGCATAATCTTTAATGGCAAATACATCTTTCACGGCAAACGTTAACCCATCCAAGCTTCCTTTTTTTGTAGCTTCAACTGAAATATTTTCATCTATATATGCACCATAATCACGCATCTTTATAAACTCCTCCCCATCTTTCTATCTTTTTTTTTACACTAAATGATTGACTAGGTTATAGTCCTTTACCTCCCATTTCTTCTCTTTATAATGAATATTGCTAATACATGCATTCGATAAGTAATTTTCAATCATAAGCTGATCTTCGGATACAACAGTTAATAATGTATGTATAACAGCACCATGCGCCACTAATAAAACTTTTTGCTCCGGGAACTGAGAAAGTATTTTTTCAAGACCATTCATGATTCTAGTTATTAAATCCTCTCTCGATTCCTGGTTTGGGTACTGATGGTCTGGATAAAGAATTGCTCTTTCTTCTCTTGTTTTTCCTTCTGCTTCTCCAAAGCTGCGCTCCATAAATTCATTCATTTCTACCACCTTCAGCTTCAAGGCTTCATTAATGATCTTCGCTGTATGCTTTGCCCTTTTGAGAGGACTCGTGACGATGACATCCCAGTCAGAATCATTTAAGTAATCTCGGCATTGCTTTGCCTGCATTATTCCATTGTCATTCAAAGGAATATCTGTCTTCCCTTGAATCTTTCCCCTTACATTCCAATCTGTTTCTCCATGCCTTATTAAACATATCTTTGTCATCTATTTGATCCTTTCCACGTAACCATATGATACGTTTTAGTGTTATTTCTACTTTATTAGAAAATTACTAATTTTTCAAACAAATTAAAGGGTTCCTATTCTAAAAAATTCCCCTTATTTACTAACTAATCCCTCTGTTTACATCTTCTTCTATCTGAAAATTCCGCCTTTGGATAAATGGGTATTATTCTATTGCAGGTTTCCCTAAAAGCATCTACACTTATTTCTGGTATTTAGAAATTTAGTTGCAAAGGAGCATCATTATGCCTCGTTCTCTTTGGCTTTTAGTTATTGGAATGGCTGTAAACGTTACAGGTTCTTCCTTACTCTGGCCTTTAAATAGTATTTACATTCATGAGCATTTAGGAAAAACACTAACGGTTGCAGGTTTTATCCTAATGCTTAATTCTGGAGCAAGCGTTATCGGTAATTTAATCGGAGGCATTCTTTATGATAAATTAGGTGGATATCTTTCTATCTTATTAGGAATATCCTTAACCGCATTCTCTTTATTAGGGCTTACTCTTTTTCATAATTGGGGTGCTTACTGTACCTTCTTCACCTTATCTGGTTTTGGATCAGGAATTATCTATCCAAGCATGTTTGCGATGGCAGGAAATGTTTGGCCAGAAGGAGGAAGAAAAGCCTTCAATAGTATTTATGTTGCCCAAAATGTTGGTGTCGCACTTGGGTCAGCGATTGGCGGATTCATTGCCTCTTATTCATTTCAATTAATCTTTCTATCCAACACTTTAATGTATGGGGTATTTTTCCTTATTGCCTTTTTCAGCTATAAAAACATTCAGGTTAAAAATGATATCCTTCCTTCTTTAAATAATAAAAATTCTAGAAGAAAAGGAAAGCATTTACTAAAAGGAAGCCCTGCTATGTATTCTCTTGGTATTTTAGGATTTGGTTATTTATTATGCTGGATCTGTTATGTCCAATGGCAAGCAACGATATCTACCCATACACAGGAACTAGGTATTCCCTTAACACAATATAGTTTATTATGGGCTGTAAATGGCGGGCTTATCGTTTTTGGTCAACCACTTATTTCTTTTTTCACTAAAAAAGTTTGCACATCCATCAAGAAACAAATGCTTATTGGGATTGCAATTTTTATCGTTTCCTTCCTAATTGTTGGAAAAGCAGAAATCTTTAGCGGTTTTCTTGCAGCAATGATTATTCTAACAATTGGAGAAATGCTGATTTGGCCAGCGGTCCCAACCATCGCTGACAAGCTAGCTCCTAAAGGGAAAGAAGGCTTTTTCCAAGGGATTGTAAACAGTACTGCTACAGGGGGAAGAATGATTGGACCGCTTCTTGGAGGAATGCTTGTGGATAGTAGTGGAATGACATTCCTTGTACCTGTTTTAGTGGTCTTACTGGTTATTAGCTTAATTACTGCCTTTTTCTATGATTATCCAACAAAGGAAGCTGCTAAATTAGCTCCTAAGACGAATTAACATTTAAATGTCCCAACTGTCTCATGCAGTTGGGACATTCTTTTTTTATAGCTATTCTTGTCTTGTTTTCGATTTAGCTGGTTGTCCACCAGATTGCTCATATTTCTTTTTCGCTGCTTTTACTAGATCGACATCTTTCCCCAACTCTAAATCCTGATTATTTATCCCATTGCGCGTTTTTTGCTCAGGGTTATTTTTCTTTGAACGTTTATCCATTATGATGCCTCCTTAATGCAATCCTAATGTCAATTGATTTTGCATTTGTTCGACAAGCAATCTCATGCGATGCAGCTCTTCTCTTTGCTGTTGATTGGCACTGTGGTCCATCGTATGCAAATCATTATAAATTTCTTCTAACTGCATTTGTGCATCTGAATACTCATTTGTATTGTAATGCTCTTGACGACTTGCTGTTTCATATTGCTGTTCTGCATAATTGATTACTTGATTGCATCGTTCTAATAAATCATTCATGGATTGACGAGTAGCCAAATGATAACCCTCCCAACAATCTATACAATTAGAAGCAGCTTTGCTTCCTTCCATAGTATTTGTTTATTAAGCTCATCCTATTACTTCCTTTTCTTAACTGATGATGAAATTCTGTTGGATTAAGACTAGAGACATGTTAAAATTCATAGGTGGAAATTATGGAAATCATAAAAATAAATAAATCTAAATTGCTTAGGAGGTTACTGATATGAATCAGAATAACCCATTCCCATATGCTTCAGATAATAAAAGATACCATACTTGGAATTATCATCTTCGTAACGAATTTGGACACAAAGTTTTCAAAATTGCATTAGATGGAGGATTTGATTGCCCAAATCGAGATGGAACAGTAGCTCACGGAGGATGTACTTTTTGCAGTGCTGCTGGTTCTGGAGATTTTGCCGGCAATCGCGCCGACAGCCTTGAGAAACAATTTCATGATATAAAAAACAAGATGCATACGAAATGGAAAGACGGAAAATATATGGCCTACTTCCAAGCCTACACGAATACACATGCACCAGTGGACGTACTCCGAGAAAAATACGAAGTCGTTTTAAAGCAAGAAAACGTTGTTGGACTTTCTATTGCAACTCGTCCAGACTGCTTGCCTGATGACGTTGTTGAGTATCTTGCAGAGCTGAACAATCGTACTTATTTATGGGTAGAATTAGGATTACAAACTGTTCATGAAAAAACAGCAACACTTATTAATCGCGCCCATGATTTTCAGACCTATGTAGAAGGAGTTAATAAACTAAGAAAGCATAATATTCGTATCTGCTCCCATATCATTAATGGACTACCAATGGAAACAAATGAAATGATGATGGAAACCGCCAAAAGTGTTAGTGAACTTGATGTACAAGGAATAAAAATCCACTTGCTTCATTTACTTAAAGGAACACCAATGGTGAAGCAATACGAAAAAGGAATGCTTGAATTTTTAGCACTTGATCAATATATATCATTGGTTTGTGACCAATTAGAAATATTACCACCAGAAATGATTATTCACCGCATTACTGGTGATGGACCAATTGAGTTGATGGTTGGACCCATGTGGAGTGTTAATAAATGGGAAGTATTAAATAAAATTGATGCAGAATTAAAAAGCAGAAATAGTTGGCAAGGAAAGTTTTATCAGGCAAATAAGAAGGTGACACAATGAAGCTTGAAAGAGTTATTCCTTTTGCACATCAATTATTGGAGAAAGCTGTTTCTAAAGGCGACATCGCTATCGACGCTACAATGGGAAATGGGCATGATACGGTCTTCCTTGCAAACCTTGTAGGCGATAAAGGAAAAGTTTATAGCTTTGATATTCAAAAAGATGCTTTACTAGCGACAAAGGACAAGCTAACTAGTCTAGAGTTGGAAGCAGCTGCTTCTCTTCATTTGTGCGGACATGAGCATATAATGGAAGTTGTTCCTTCTATGTATCATGGTAAAGTCTCAGGTGCTATTTTTAATCTAGGCTATTTGCCTGGAGGGGATAAGTCGATTGTAACGAAGGCTGAAACAACTATTGCAGCAATCGAACAATTACTACAAATCCTGTCTGAAGAAGGAATTATTGTATTAGTCATTTATCACGGCCATCCTGAAGGTGCTATTGAACGAGATAAGCTTATTGCCTATGTTGAAAATATTAATCAACAGGAAGCCCATGTACTTCGCTATCAGTTTATAAATGGAATAAATAATCCTCCTTTTATTATCGCTATTGAAAAAAAATAAAGTGGAATTTTATTTAAATTCTAATCAGGGCTGGGTGTTAACCCTTGCCCTGTATTTTTTGCTTTGGATCATATAAGTACGTTTTTGGATCATATATTACGTTTTTGAATCATATATTCCGAATTTGAAGCATTCATTGAAAAAATTTGGGATAAAAGCAAAAAAATTAGACAAACTCCTCTTATTAAGAAGTTTGTCTAACAATCTAATCAAATTTATTTACTAAATGCTCTTAATGCAATGGCAGGAACTACTTTTTGAAATTTTCTATAGGCTCTTCCGTTCAAATAGAAAAAATAGCCAATTGGTCCAGAGGTTCTTATCATATTTTTTGCAAGTTTTCGGATATTTCGCTGTTTATAAACCTTCTCATCTGATAAATAAACACCTAATAAACCTCTATTAATCAATTTATGAAATTTTTGATGTGGTAATTTATTAGTGTGCCGATCTGCCTCTGTTACAAAATGCTTTAACCGACTAAATAATTCTTCATCATTTTTATAATAAAAGCAGAAGTTTAAGTCCCCTCCTATTTTATCTTCCTCTTGATCAATAAAATAGTCTAACAGTATATGAAGCCCTTGAATGTATGGAAAATATCCATCTCTAATTAAAGCTGCATATGAATGATCAAAGTCATCACGAAATGCATAAGAAACTAAGCAAAAAATACCTAAAGTAGAACCAGAGCAAGCAGAAAATTCATACCACTCCATTTTTGGCACATGATTCTTATTTTTCTCAAACCAAAACTTTAATCTCGGAATTCGCTCTTCCATAATCACATGTTTATGTATTTGTAAATCACAGTAATATCGGCATAATTCAAGTAGCTGTTCTTTAATACTCCCGTAATGCTGCAGCTCAGTCAGTGTATCCCTGCATGTTTTGGCTAGATCATATAAATAGCCTCCATCATCTTGGTCTTCTCGATAACGATAGTAGTTACTCGGTTCAGCGCCTACTGTTAAGGCATGTTCCATCGATTCATGCAAAGCTGAAAAATCATTCGGATCAAGTGAGGTGCTTCGGTCACAGAGATTATCTAAATAATCACTTATTGTTTGGTAAGCAACAATAAATTTAATTACTTCTTTGTATTTACTCATAGCTATAAGCGCCATGATGGCCCCACCTTCACAATGAAAGGTTTTATGCTCAATACTAGCTAATGCTTGCTTCCTTAATTCTAGATTAGGAATATTCCTTGCTCTTTGTGTCCAATAATTTAATTCCTGATGGACCACTGGAAAAACCTTTAAGTAAACCTTAGACATTAATGTTAATGGCATCTTTGGAACTGACATATAAAAAACCTCGCTTATACGATATAACCAATTGCTTTCAATTGACTATTGATAAAATCCTTCGTGTATTCAAACACTTCTTCTCTATCTGGTTCATTAAATATTTCATGATAATACTCTAGCCATTCCTTATATCGCTTTTCAGATAATGGTACCATATTGAACCATGTTTTTACCATTTTTTTATCTACAACTAAATCGCCGCCTCCTTGCATAACCAGTAGAGGCATATCCTGTGTTTTTGCTATATCTTCAAAAGCTTGCTTTGTTGCAACAATCAATTCTCGGTACCATCTGACTGACACTTTTGTAATGTATAAAGTATCATTTGAATCAATTTCCCTAACATCTGCATTGCGAGTTGCCATATCAATCGTTAAGCCAGAATTAATTCTAAGCTTTGGAACCACTTTATTTAAGAGAAGAGACGCCACACTCATAAATTTATTAGGATATTTTATTAATCCTAAACAAGGGGAAGATAAAATCAGCCCAGCTATTTTTAATTTTTCCTGTTGGAGTAATCTAATAGAGGCAAGGCCTCCCATACTATGACCCAATAAAAAAATAGGCAGATCAAATTGATATGCTGCTTGAATCCAATCTTTAATTTCTATTGTATATTCATCAAAAGAGTCAATATGCCCTCTATCCGATCTCGTTGTCATTCCCTGTCCAGGAAGATCTCCCATTACAACATGAAAACCAGCTAACCGAAACATTTCGATAAGCCACCCATATCTTCCATGGTGCTCCATCGCTCCATGAACAATAACAATGACAGCCTTCGCGTTTCCCTCAGCTTCCCATTTCCACATAAAAGCTCCCCCATCCCATCCAAAATCAATATTAATTTACATTATTTTTAAACAAAACATAATTATTAAGGAAAAATAAAGATTTGTTTTATAAATTAACCATTAAAGAGTGAAACCATGTAGAAGAAGTACAGCATTATTATTATTTTCCAAAGTTACTTTAATTATAGCAAATATATTGGAAATGTAACTATATTAAGCAATCAAACGTCGATGCTCCAATAAATCATGGTATACTGGGAAGAGGTTTTATTTGTCGAATATTAGGGAAAGGGAATCATGTATGATGATCTTTTAAAGAAGTATACAACTAAGAATATAAAAATTTTGTTATAACTATTCCTTTCTTTTTCTAAAGGTACTTTTTCTTTAAACCGATATAATTAAATAAAGATAGTAATTAGGTGAGAATAAAATGAATTCAAATACATTAATAGTCATATCTTTAATTACATTATTTTTCTTATTATATTTATTGGTAAGAAAAAAATTAAACACATTAGCTAAAAGCATCTATTTGTTTACGATATTCGCCATGATTGCTATTAGTTTTTTGCTTATTAATAGAAATGACATTCCAGCAATGGTCTATGCAAAAGAAGTTGCTACACAGAACACGCGTAAAGCTCTCTTATCAACAAAAGAGGAAACTGATTTATTAAAGGAATCCGTTTTATTGGATGCTCCTATTGTTAATCAATTACCAGAGCTCCCAAGAGGCTGTGAAGTAACAAGCCTTGCGATGCTTCTTCAATATGCTGATGTCGATGTTGATAAAATGACACTAGCAAAGGAGATTAAAAAAGATAGTACACCATATGTTAGAGAAAATAGCACAATCTATTACGGAAATCCTAATGACGGATTTATTGGAGATATGTACTCCTTAAATGGTCCTGGATTAGGCGTATATCATAAACCGATAGCTGCATTAGCTGAGCAATATTTACCTGGTTCCATCGTCGATTTTACTGGATCTGATTTTAAAGAAATAAAAAAGCATCTATCCAGCAATCATCCGGTGTTGGTAATTACTAATTCAACATTTAAGAAATTACCAGAAAGTGAATTTCGTACATGGCATACTCCAAGTGGAACAGTAAAGATTACGTATTCTGAGCATTCTGTATTAATTACAGGATATGATGAAAAGTATATTTACTTTAATGATCCCCTTACTGAAGAAAAAAATAAAAAAGCACCCATAACGGATTTTGAAGAATCCTGGGTGCAAATGGGTAGTCAAGCAATTACGATTAATTCTTAATTGCTACCTTTCCCTCTTTTAAATATTCCTTTTCGAAGGAATATTTTTTTTCGATATAAATGCTGTGCCATACCATGAACATTAGAACTGTCCAAATTTTACGGCTATTATCCGCTTTTCCTTGACAATGGTCTTCTAATAATTGGAGAACAACCGATTTATTTAATAAGTGATCTGTATCGCTCTCTTTAATAATATTTTTCGCCCATTCATTCATTTCATTCTTTAACCAATGGCGAATCGGAACAGGAAAGCCTAGCTTTTTGCGATTTAACACATGCTCCGGTACAAATGATTCGGCTGCTTTTCGTAAAATATATTTTGTTGTACCATCTGCTGTTTTTAATGAGGTCGGAATTTTAGATGCTACTTTAAAGACCTCTTTATCTAAGAACGGCACACGTAATTCTAATGAATGAGCCATCGTCATTTTATCTGCTTTTAGTAAAATATCTCCTCGCATCCAAGTATGAATGTCAATGAATTGCATACGATCCACAGGATCATATCCAAGACTTTCTTCATATAGAGGCTTGGTAATATCTCTATAATGTAAACCTTTATTATAGACAGAAAGTAATTTTTCCTTTTCTAACTCAGAGAACATTTTCGCGTTGCCAATATATCTTTCTTCCATGGGAGTGACTCCACGCTCAATAAAACTTTTTCCTTTCACGCCTTCTGGAAGAATATTTGCTACAGCTCGTAACAATTTTTTCCCGACATTCGGAATTTTATTAAACACTTCTAAAGATTGTGGTTCGCGATAAATATTATATCCTCCAAATAATTCATCTGCACCTTCCCCAGACAGGACAACCGTTACATGCTTTCTTGCTTCACGTGCAACAAAATATAAAGGTACACAAGCTGGATCTGCTAAAGGATCATCCATATGCCACATAATTCGCGGAATCTCGTTCATATACTCCTGTGGAGAAATTATATAACTAATATTTTCTAGTCCTAATTTATCAGCTGTCTCTTTTGCTACATCTATTTCACTAAATCCATTATGCTCAAAGCCAACAGAAAAAGTTTTTATGCTAGGATGGAATTCCTTTGCAATACTTGCAATAATAGATGAATCAATTCCACCTGACAGGAAGGATCCAACAGGAACATCACTTCTCATATGCATTTTCACACTATCGAACAGCACATCTTTAATTTCTTTTGTAAACTCGTTCTCTTGTTTGACAACCGGCTTAAAGGATGCTCTCCAATAACGTTTAATTTCCATTGGTTCACCAATTTTTTTCGTGAAATAATGACCTGGTTCTAGCTTTTTAATTCCCTCTGACATCGTATAAGGTTCAGGGACAAATTGATAGGTTAAGTAATGCTGCAAGGAACTGTAATTGATAACATCACTTTCTAATGCTAATGTAATACTTTTCTTCTCAGAAGCAAAGTATGTTTTTTCCCCATCTTCTAAATAGAAGAAAGGTTTAATTCCAAACGGATCGCGTGCTCCATATAATGTCTCTTCTTGCTTATCCCATATAATGAAAGAGAACATACCACGAAGCTTTTCTACCGCTTTTTCCTTTTCATGACTATATAGGGCGATAATTACTTCAGTATCTGAATTTGTTTGGAAGGTTAAGCCTGCATTTACTAGCTCTTCTCTAATTTCTAAATAGTTATAAACTTCCCCATTAAAGATTATCCAATAGCGTTCATTTTCATATGTTAAAGGCTGATGCCCACTTTCAATGTCTATGATACTTAATCGACGAAAACCAAACTGAATATGGCTATCGTAAAAATATCCTTCATCATCAGGACCTCTATGTGTTATAACACGATTCATTCCTGCAAATAATTCTTTTTGTTCTTCTTGAAAGTTTTGTGCTTTTTCATGTACACAGCCAACAAAACCACACATATTGCTCTCACCTTCTCCATTTCTTTTCCTACATATATTAGGACATTCATAACCGTTTTTTATTATTCTAATAGTAGAACCACAATTAAAATTTTAATATACCTCTAAAAAGAAAATATGTTAATAGGTAATAAGGTTTATAAAATCCTCACTTAGTTTTCTATTGTAGCATAAATAGTATAAAATTTATAATTAGCTTTTATCATTTCTCCTCTATATTTTTCATAGCAACGGGAAAAACAAGATCGTTAAGTGTAAGAGGGATGGAAACGACTTAAGCCTTACTAGCAAATACATAAACGGATTTTTCAGTCAATGATACCAGTAGTCCATCACCAAGTATTAGACGAAAAAAAAGAAAAGAAGTTACACTTTCATGCAACTTCTTTTCTTTTTGATTTCCTTTATTTCAGTCTATCAATAAAAGATTTTTTATGCTTCTACTGCATTTTTTATTAACTCTGCTCTATCGGTACGTTCCCATGGTAAATCAATATCAGTACGCCCAAAATGCCCATAAGCAGCTGTTTGTCTGTAAATTGGTCTACGAAGGTCAAGCATCTTAATAATTCCAGCTGGACGAAGATCAAAGTTTTCACGCACTGCGTCTACTAGTTTATCTTCCGAAACAATTCCTGTTCCAAATGTATCAACAGAAATAGATACTGGCTGCGCTACTCCAATTGCATAAGCTAATTGTACTTCTACTTTATCAGCTAATCCTGCCGCTACAATATTTTTTGCCACATAACGTGCTGCATAGGCCGCTGAGCGATCCACTTTTGTTGGATCCTTACCAGAAAACGCTCCACCGCCATGTCGAGCATATCCACCATATGTATCAACGATGATTTTACGACCAGTTAATCCAGCATCTCCTTGTGGTCCGCCAATAACAAAGCGTCCTGTTGGATTGATGAAATACTTTGTATTTTCATCGATTAATTCAGCTGGTACAACAGGTTTGATCACATATTCTTTAATATTACGTTGAATTTGCTCTAATGTTACCTCTGGGTGATGCTGTGTGCTTATTACGATTGTATCAATACGAACTGGCTGATTATTTTCATCGTATTCGACTGTTACTTGTGTTTTTCCATCTGGACGCAAGTATGGTAAGATTTCTTCTTTTCTTACCTCTGCTAGTCTTCTTGATAGTTTATGTGCTAATGAAATCGGTAATGGCATTAATTCCTTTGTTTCATTACATGCAAATCCGAACATTAATCCTTGATCTCCAGCACCAGTTGCTTCTATTTCCTCATCCGTCATCTTACCTTCACGAGCTTCTAGAGCTTGGTCTACCCCTAATGCAATATCAGCGGATTGCTCGTCAATTGAAGTTAAGACTGCACTAGTTTCTGCATCAAATCCATATTTCGCACGTGTATAACCTATTTCTTTAATTGTTTCACGGACAATTTTCGGAATATCCACATATGTAGAAGTCGTTATTTCACCTGCAACTAGAACTAATCCTGTTGTTACAGATGTTTCAGCAGCAACTCTTGCATTAGCATCTTTAGCTAATATAGCGTCCAAAATAGCATCTGAAATTTGATCACAAATTTTATCTGGATGACCTTCAGTTACCGATTCAGAAGTAAACAAGCGACGTTTTGTTGACATCTGATTTCCTCCTTATTTTAGAATAAAGTAGAGCGAGGCCTATTTCCTGCACTCCTTAACCTTATCTTGATACGGTACTCATTCCCTAGATAGTATGAAGTAAAAATGGCGTTTTTATCCGAAGTCAATTCCGTGCTCTATTATATGTAACACTAGATAAAATGTCTGTAAATATAATATATATAACGAAGTATTTTGTTTCTAATAAAAACACACATCTAAAAATATACATTTTTATAAAAGATAATTAATTCATTTTACACAAAAAACCTTTTCAATAGTGAAAAGGCTCCTAGTAAAATCAATTCGCACCTTTCACTCTTATCGTTCAAGGATTATTCCTTGCTTCAGGTTAGCACCTTTCCTAAGAGAATGTCTGATCCATTTCATATACACGAAACAATTCAGTAATTTTCTTCACATAGTAGGTTGCTGGGTTTCATCGGGCCAGTCCCTCCACCAGCTCAGGATAAGAGAGTATCCGTTCAAGGTAAAATGATAGCTCAATCTAACAATGCATGTCAATCATTTTTCACTAGATTGAATTAATTTGTTGAATTCAATGCAATAAGCTTATAAGTAATGGACGTCTTTCCATTTTCCCATTCTAATTTTTCAATCGTTGCCACTCCAGATATCTCAGCCATTTTTGTTTTTCTGACCTCTAACGGAATATTCATTGGATATAAACGGTAATCCTCTTTATCTAAAAGAAATAGATTTTCTTCTAGTCTTATTTCTTTCCCTTTTGTTACGATCATTGTATTTAATTCTAAGGGCATACCCATTTTACATTCCCCTTTTCTTTTTCTATTTGTTGTCCACTATTTATAAATCTTTTCTTTTAGTTTACCATTTTTTTCACTTTTTTTTCATCCAGCTAGATAAAGATGTGACAACTTTCCGATTCGTAGCTGGAGGAAAGTAATGAGTAAACTCTGGAAAATACCATGTGTCCACTTCTTTTCCTAACTGCTTTAATTTCTCTTCCAACCTTAGACTATGTTCAACCGACACATTTTTATCTAACTTTCCATGAATGATTAGCGTAGGGGCATTTATTTTTTCTAATTGATAAAGTGGAGTTCTTGCATCATATCTGTCTGGATATTTAGAAGGTGTGCCTCCAATTACTCTTTTCATCATCCTGCGTAAATCCTTTCGTTCTTCATAGGTCAGGAACATATCGCTGACACCGCCCCATGTTACAATTGATTGAACAGGACAATAAATTCCCACAAATAAAGCCATCACTCCACCTCTTGAAAAACCAAATACATGTACATTGTTCACATTCGATAAACTCTTTAATAACGCAAATGCAGCTATGGCATCATTTTTATCTTCGCCTGCAAAGTCTTCATTTCCATCCCCGCCTTGATTACCACGATAAAAAGGTGCGAAAACGACAAAGCCCTCGGATGCAAATTGGATGATTCTCCCTGGACGTACCTTCCCTACATTTTTGATGCCACCTCTTAAATAAAGAAAACCATCATATACTTCTCCATCATTTGGAGAAGCTAGCATTCCCTTCACTTTCAAGCCATCGACATAGTAAGTAACTAAAAAAAGATCAATAGAAGGATTAGGAGACGGAAATCGTATTTTCTCTATTATATCACCGTTGTTCATGTCATTTGCTCCTTTGCTATTTTCTCCTATATTACCCTTTCCTTTGGCTTAATAATTCGGTTTGAATAGAAGTAACACAATATTTAATGACATCATCCTTCATAATAAAGCTAAATGAATCATCCCAACGCATTTTCATTATATCGCCATTAATTAAAACAGGACCAGCAGTCTCATGATAGTCATCTTTTGGATCCAATTGACTAATTCTTGCAAAAAATACATCCTTCACAAATGGTTCTTCTCCAAATACCTGATAGGCTGCAACCCATTGCAGACTATCAATGATACCTCCTGTTTCCTCCATTACCTCTCTATAAACTGTTTGAATAATCGTTTCATTTTCTTCTCTTTTACCGCCTGGAAACTCTAATCCTCTCTTCTTATGGACCGTTAACAACCATTGATTCTTATACTGACAAATAACTAATACATGCTTTGCTTCTTGGTTCCATTCGTTTTTTCTAAAAGAAAGTTTCACTAAATTCTTATTCTGATCATAAAATATTTCCATACCTTCTCCATTATTATGTATTATTAATATAAGTAGCTTGCATACTAAAGCAAATACATGCCTTTTAACCTGATTTTATGATATATATTATTATCATAGCAAATACTACCTATAAAACTGGAGTTTTTTATCTAAAAAAGGGTATTATTTTTTATAAATAAGAATTTCATAAATCTATAGAAATGAGATGAATACAATACTACCAAGAAACAACCAAGAAACATTCCGTTTTCTTAACATAATGTTCACATTATAGCTAGCAAAAAAATCACGTTATCATATATAATACGGTTAAATAAAACGGTTACATTTAATAACAGACTGAAGTAGGAGGACAAAATAATGAAAATTGTTGATGAACTATACAACTTATATAAAAATAAATTAACTGGGGATGAAGAGGATATTGACATGCTTGCCTTTGCTTTTTTAGAAGAAATGAGCAGAGAAGATTTATTACATATTATCCAAGAATTAAATGAACAAGAATTATACGATTTAATGGGGCTTTATTTAATTGAAAGCTTAAAAGGAAAGTTTGCAAGTGAGGATTATCGAAAGCCCAACAGCCCTATCTTTACGCATCGAAATTTACACTGATTAGTCCTGTGCTTTTCATAAAAAGGCTGTTGATAAACATCGGCTCACACAGAAAAATCTTGATTTATCAAACAGCCTTTTTATTTATCGATTTGTTATATAATCATAAATATTTTTTCCAATCAACGTGGCAGAAACAAGTACAAATAATACTTTTACATAATTGGACCCTTTTGCAATAGCAACTCGAGAACCAATGTATGCCCCTAAAATCATAGCAATTCCCATCACTAAACCATATAAATAGTACACAGAATCATAACATAAAAAAACAATAAGTGCCGTCAGATTACTTCCGAAATTAAGAACCTTGGCATTGCCAGCCGATTCCACAAAATCAAAACCCATTAAAAGAAAAGAAAATAAAAAGAACGAACCAGTCCCTCCCCCTAAAAAACCATCATAGAATCCTATTAATGGTACAATTAAAAGAGCAAACAAAAGCTTCTTTTTTGTCATTCCATTATACGTAGAATTTATCCCCCATTCTTTTTTCGTAAGCGTATAAATAGTTACGACGATTAAAACAACAAGGATTAATGGCTTAAGCGATTCTGATGGTATTTTTTGTACTACATAAACTCCGATTGCGGAACCAATAATGGAAAGAGGCAAGAGTTTTAATAGCAATTTCTTATCCGTTTTTCCATGCCTTATAAAAGAAATCGAACTAGTTAATGATCCCATTGTCGATGCTAGCTTATTTGTTCCTAACGCAATTTGTGGGGGCAATCCGGTAAATAATAGAGCAGGTAATGATATTAGTCCGCCGCCACCAACAACCGAATCAATAAATGCAGCAATAAATCCTGCGCCAATTAAAAAAAGCAGCATTCCAAGATGTAATTCTTCCATAAAAAACTCCTTACCTTAACGGCTATTTTCAATTAGGTAAAGATTAACCTATAAACTAATTCATACCACAGCATAGTAGGTCATGAAGGTACAAGCAATAACCCATTTCGAAAACAGCTTTGTTAAACAAACATTATAAATTGAATAAGCTTTCCTAGTCTTACTTTATCACAATAAAGGGAAAAGGAAAATTCTTCTTTTAAAAAGAAATCAAAATAGTACCAAGTTTTATGCTTATACCCTATAATAGTACAGGATATTTCTTTAGGAGCATTCACGAATATTAGCCTCACCGATAATACGAAGGTCTTTTATGTATCGCATATAGCTGCTGTTTTTAGCGGGAAAGGAAAAGAATTCGATGCACATCTATTCAATTGTCTTAAGTGTTATTATTTTACTTAACATTATTTTAGCTTTTCTTGTTATCTTCTTTGAAAGAAAAGATCCGATTGCAACATGGGCATGGCTGATGGTACTTACCTTTATCCCTATCCTTGGATTTATTTTATATTTACTTTTCGGCCAAAATTTACGAAACAGAAAGTTATTTCAGTGGGATGAGCGAAAAAAACTCGGAATTGAGCCGATTTTAGCTTCCCAACTGTTACAAATAAGCTCTAACCAATTGCGTACAACCAATGAAGTTATTCGAAAAAATCAAGATTTAATTTACATGAATTTATTTAACAACGATGCAGTTCTTACAGAAAACAATGCTTTAGAAATCTTTACAGATGGAAACCAGAAATTCAAACAATTATTTACTGATATCAAAAATGCCAAAAAGTCGATCCATTTACAATACTATATTCTTAAAAATGATGGTATTGGCTCTGACCTTATCAGCTTACTCGTTGAAAAGGCCCAAGAAGGAGTAGAAGTTCGTCTATTATATGATGAGCTTGGTTCCAGAACATTGCGTAAGAAGGTTTTCAAAGAACTGCGAGCAGCAGGTGGATTGGTCGAAGTATTTTTCCCTAGCAAATTTCATTTAATCAATTTACGTTTAAATTATCGGAATCACAGAAAGCTGGGAATTATCGATGGAAAAATTGGCTATATCGGTGGATTTAATGTTGGAGATGAATATTTAGGGCTTCATCCGAAATTTGGCTATTGGAGAGATACGCACTTACGTATAGTAGGTACAGCGGTATATGCTATTCAAACAAGATTTATTCTTGACTGGAATCAAGCCTCACATTTACATGCAATTAATTATTCTCCTGAATATTTTCCTGGAAAAATTGATGAGATTATCGGAAACATCGGCATGCAAATTGTCTCAAGCGGACCTGATTCAGAATGGGAGCAAATAAAAAATGGCTATATTAAGATGATCACTTCTGCTAAAGAAAGTGTTTATATTCAAACTCCCTATTTTATTCCTGATGCGAGCTTACTTGATACGTTAAGAATTGCTGCTCTTTCTGGAATTGATGTAAAAATCATGATTCCGAACAAACCAGATCATATGTTTGTCTATTGGGCAACCTATTCTTATATCGGTGAAATGTTAAAAGCTGGAGCGAAGATTTATATATACGAAAATGGATTTATTCATGCTAAAACGATTTTAGTTGATCGAAAAATCGCTTCTGTTGGAACAGCCAATATTGATATGAGAAGCTTTAGGCTTAATTTTGAAGTAAATGCTTTTATTTATAGTGAACAGATCGCTAATGAACTAACAGATGACTTCCTAGAAGACATGGAGCTATCCACCCATTTAACAGCAGAACAATATTCAAAAAGATCATTATGGATTCGTTTCAAAGAATCCTTTTCACGACTCCTTAGCCCTCTTTTATAGAGGCTTACGTTCATCTAATAAAAAAGAGAGGCAGATGCCTCTCTTTTTGCTTATGCAAATACTTGTTTTAATTCCTCTTTATCCTTGCTTAACCAAAAATTCATCAGTCTTTTAGCGCCTTCGAGATCATGAAGTTTCGCTTGACCACATTGTGTCTCATTAGCTGCAGGAATTTCGGTAATTTCTATTGCTGTTTTCATTGTTGCCTCTAATAAATCAATAATTTCATCCACAGTCGGTTCCCCACTTACAACTAGATAATAGCCAGTTTGGCAACCCATTGGAGAAATATCAATAATATCGAAATGATTATATTTTTCTACATGGGCACGTAAATTAAATGCTAATAAATGCTCTAAAGTATGAATAACGTCTGGCTTCATTGCTTGCTTATTTGGCTGACAGAAGCGAATATCATATTTATTTACTACTCCATCACTACCTACTTTGTGTACGCCACAATGTCTTACATATGGGGCTTTTACTGCGGTATGATCTAATTCAAAGCTTTCAACTGAAGGCATATAAACATCTCCTTTTATTCATGTATCTCTATTATACCTAAAAACCCGAGTAATTTCATCAACTTAATATATATAATATTTTTCCAGTATTAATTAGTGCTTATATTCCATTCTTAAACCGTTGAATCAATTACTAAAAGAGAATACTTTATTCGTGTTCTACCTCATGTTATACTACTTGCAAAGAAGGAGAGGGAAAGAAGCTAATGAAACATGTTTTTTTATTTATTATCGGCTTTTATAGAAAAGTAATTTCTCCTTTAAAGCCGCCAACTTGCCGTTTCTATCCAACATGCTCTTCCTATGGTTTAGAAGCTATTCAAAAGTTTGGCGCTTTTAAAGGAGGTTACTTAACAATCAAACGAATTCTTAAATGCCATCCTTTTCATCCCGGTGGGTTAGATCCCGTACCAGATGAATGGAAGTGCAAAAAGCATAACCATCCACCAAAAGAAAATAATTAATAACCATCTACAATTAAATCCAATTTTCCAGTTTTCGGATCAATAACTAATCCGTGTACTGGAACACCATTTGGTAATAATGGATGTTTTTTTATCATATCTACACTATGTGCAACACTATCCTCTACAGAATCAAATCCTGATAACCATTTTTCAAGGTTTATTCCAGAATGCTGCAATGTAGCGAACGTTTCATCAGAGATGCCTCTTTCTTTCATTTTCTCCATCATACTGTCCGAGTGAAGAGCACTCATTCCACAATCATGATGTCCAATCACCACTACTTCATCTGCTTGTAGCTCATACACCGCAATCAAAATACTGCGCATGATACTACCAAATGGATGAACAACTACAGCACCTGCATTTTTTATTATTTTTACATCCCCATTAGAAAGGTTTAATGCTTGTGGTAAAAGCTCTAAAAGTCTGGTATCCATACAAGTTAGAATGACCATTTTTTTATTAGGAAATTTGCCCGTAATGAATTTTTCATATCTTTGTTCCCTAACAAACTCCTCGTTGTACACTAAAATATTTTCTAATAAACTCATTTTAAGCACTCCTTAAAAATAATATTTCATTATTGAAATATAAAGACATCTACTTTTTCAAAATAGGAGAAAGATTCTCTCTATTAATAGTAATGAAAATTTGTATAATATACAAATTTGAAAACTCTATTCCTTTAAATACCGGCTTGTCTTAAAAATTGTTCTACGTATGTATTTCCTCCAACCTTCTAATACTAATATATAGTGAGACCTTTATCTGTCTCATGGATAGGAATGAAATCCTTGTTAAAACAAAAAATGAACAACTTATCTTTAGTAGTAAAATTTTTACACAACTAAGTGAAAAAAACTTAAAAATAAGGAGTGATTCCCTATGGCAAAAGATGTACTTTGTGAAGTAAGTAACTGTACTTTTTGGGAAAAAGGAAATCATTGTGGTGCTGATCAAATTTATGTAGTAAGTAATGTTGGGAAACATGCGGATACAAGCTATGAAACAGACTGTAAAACTTTTGAGCCTGAAACAAGTTTAAGTTAAATATACAAAAAAAGAATCCCTAGAAGTCTTATCGCTTCTTATGGGATTCCTTTTTATCTATCCAATCGCACCAAATCTGCATCAGGGTGTTCCCCTTTTGTAATTAAATCCTTTATTATTGTAGAACCAAAGGAACTATAAACTGTACCATTCCCTCCAAATCCTAAGCAATAATAGAGGTTTTTACTTTTAGGAACTTCCCCAATAAAAGGAATTCCATCCTTTGATTCGCCAAATGTAGCACCATATACATAATCAGCTTGTAGTTGGATTTGTGGAAAATGTTCCTTCACGCGAGCCAATAATTTGTTGCCATATGCTTCTAATATCCTCGGATCTTTCGGCGCTTCCATTGTTTCTTCATCTAATCCACCAGCCACAATTCTTCCATCAAAGGTCGTTCTCATATAGAAATATGGACGTTTCGTTTCCCAAATTAGACTCCTATCCTTCCATTGTTGAAACGAGGAAATTGGATTCGTAACAGTCACATAGGTTCTGTTTAATTTCGTTGCCATATTCCGTGTATAGTTATCCAACTCATAACCTGTTGCATAAACAACATGCTTCGCTCGAATACATGCATCTTCACTTTTGTACAGCCAGTAGCCATCTTGATAATGCAGTTTTTCGGCTTCTGTATTTTCGAACACTCGAACATTACTACCTTTCGATGCCTCTTTTATTAAGGATACAACTAGCTTCTGAGGATTTACTTCTGCGTCACCACTTGTTCGAATGGCCGCATGCTTTTTAAATCCATATGATTTATAAATCATTTCCTCATCTAGAAATTCTACGGGGAAATCGTATTGCTTGAGCATTTCATATTCTTTTTTAATGGACAGGACATCAGCTTCTGTACTTGCATAATATAAGCTTTGTCTATTTTCAAATTGAATATCCTCCTGTAGAATTGACGCTATTTCTTTCAGTTCCTCCATCCCTTTCAAGCATAAACGGTAAAACCGAACAGCATCTTTCTCTCCTATGCTTTCAGCAAAGGAATGTAGCATTTTATCATTAGAATATTGTAATAAGCCTGTGTTAGCAGAAGTACTCCCCTCACCCACACGATCTTTCTCCACTAGAATAACTTCCAGTGGTTCCTTAGCTAGCTTATATGTTAACAAAGCACCTGACATACCTGCCCCAATAATAAGAATATCACATAACATATCTTTATTCAGTTTAGGATAAACGGGTTTATCCCTTATAGTTGTCGGCCAATATAATGCTCCATGATATAAGCTCACAAACAACACTTCTTTCCTCCTATTTTCCAATTAAAGATTCTTTTGCTCCTCTACCCATTTTCTTAAGTCTCTTCGAACAATCTTTCCGGAGGCATTTCGCGGAACCTCTGAAACAAAAAATACTCTTTGCGGAATTTTATATTTTGCTAATGACTTTTCGCAGTTTTCCATTATCGATTTCTCGGAGCATACCCTTCCATCCGCCACAACAAAAGCAACAGGAACCTGTCCCCATTGCTCTTCGGGAACGCCAATCACTGCAGCCTCTCTTATTCCTTCCATTTCAGTCAATACCGCTTCTACTTCTGCGGGATACACATTTTCTCCACCTGAAATTATTAAGTCAGATCTTCTATCTAACACATAGAGAAATCCTTCAGAATCTATATACCCAATGTCACCTGTAAAAAACCAGCCGTCTTTTAAATGATTTTCTTTATTTAAATAGCCTCGTGATACATTTGGTCCACATACTTTTATTTCTCCTACCTCATTTTGTCCTAACACCTCACCTAAGTCGTTTACAATCCTTAATTGAGCAGGGAACAGCGCTTTTCCGGCAGAGCCTATTTTTCTAATACTATCCTCAGGTGATAAAGTAACGATTTGGGAAGAAGTTTCCGTCATTCCATAGGAGTAATAGACGCGTATTCCTTTATTAATACATCTTGTAATCAACTCAACTGTAGCAGGTCCTCCACCTAAAAGCATATAGCGGAAATAAGTTGGAAACCTTTCGTTAGCGGCTTGTTCTATTCGCTCTAGCATTGTCGTTACTACAGACATGATTGTGACTCTTTCTTCCCATAAATCATGCAGAATTTTGTGTTCATTAAAGCCATCATGCAAAACTATTTTCATTCCATAAATAATACTTCTCATTAAAATAGAAAAGCCGCTAATATGGAATAAAGGAACGGCACATAACCACGTTTCCTTTTCATATAAACCAGCATTCAGCGTATTTCCCATCGCACTCCACCAATGATTTCCGTATGATTGTATCACTCCTTTTGGAAGACCAGTTGTTCCAGATGTATACATGATTGTGCATGCTTCATCTAATGCAAGCTGCTCTTTTTCAATTGGTTCTATGTATGAACTATCTTCTATTCCCTCTTTATAAAAAACGGAGATTTCCAGCTCTTTTTTTAATAAAAGCGCATTCTCTTGAAAATCTTCTTCTGTTATTAAAAAGGTTGCATTAGCATCAGTTAATTGAAAAGCCATTTCTTTTGCTGTTAATCGATTATTAAGAAGAACTGCCTTTGCCCCAATAATTTGCATAGCAAATAAGTGAAGTACGGTTTCTAAATCACTTTTTACTAGAAAACCTACATAGTCCGTGTCTTTTATTCCAAAGGCTGTCAGTATCCCTGCACGGTAATATGCCTTTTCATATAATTCTTTAAACGTTAGTCTTTCCTTTTTATAAACAATCGCCTCTCTATCAGGGGTTAAAAGCGCTCTATTTTTAATAAAATTAGGAAGTACTTCTGTCATTACCTTATTAAACCTCTTTTCTATACAACAAAGGTGACACTATCATTAGCATGTCCCTAAAATCACATTTGCTAAAAACGAGTGTCACCCTTTGTTATTTTTTAAATAGATTGTAAATTAATAACTATTTCATCCAATTGATAGCCTGTTATTAACTCACCCTTTCCCATTAAGGAAAACGTGGGAACTGTCCAAAATCAGGATTGCGTTTTTCCTTGAAGGAGTCTCGTCCTTCTTTTGCTTCATCTGTTGTATAGTATAGAAGGGTTGCATCTCCAGCAAATTGCTGAATACCAGCTAAACCATCTGTATCTGCGTTAAAGGCAGCTTTTAAGAAACGAAGTGCAGTTGGACTCTTTTCTAAAATCTCTTCACACCATTGAATCGTTTCTTCTTCTACTTTTTCTAACGGTACAACTGTATTTACTAATCCCATATCTAATGCTTCTTGTGCATTGTATTGACGACATAAGAACCAAATTTCTCTAGCCTTTTTATGACCAACAATTCTTGCTAAATAGCCAGAACCATAACCAGCATCAAAGCTTCCTACCTTTGGACCAGTCTGTCCAAAAATTGCATTATCCGCCGCAATCGTTAAATCACATACAATATGAAGCACATGACCTCCACCAATCGCATAGCCTTTTACCATTGCAATTACAGGCTTTGGAATGACTCTAATTAAACGTTGTAAATCAAGCACGTTTAAGCGTGGTATTTGATCTTCCCCAACATATCCACCATGTCCTCTTACCTTTTGGTCTCCACCAGAACAGAATGCTTTATCACCTGCACCTGTTAAAATAATTACGCCTACATTGCTGTCATCTCTTGCGATTGCAAACGCATCAATTAGTTCACTTACCGTTCTTGGCGTGAAAGCATTATGTACATGTGGTCTATTGATTGTAATTTTGGCAATTCCATTATATGTTTCATACATGATTTCTTCATACTGTCTGCCAGCTACCCATTCTACTGTCATCATTTTTCCTCCTTTTCGCAGGGCTGAATCTTTATATCAGCTCCTTAAAAACTCCATTACTATTGTACCAAAAATTTCAGGTTTCTCCACATGAATAGCATGACCTGCATTATTTACATTCAAATGGCGCATTTTTTTATTGCTTTTGACCATTTCTTCAGCAATTTGTTCAAACTTTCGATCGAGTTCTCCTGTTATTAAAAGTGTATCGATCGAAAGCTTAGAAATTCGGGACCAATAAGAGCTTTGTGCTCCTGTCCCCATTCCTTTTAAACTATTAGCTAATCCAATTGGATTATTAGCAAGCCGTTGATTCCTTATGGCCTGCTTAACAGTTGAATCTAGTCGCTCCTGACTTTTAAACAAAGTAATCTTCTCCCATTTATTCACAAAATGGATAATCCCCTGTTCAAGGATAGAGTCTCCTAGTTTTTCATCCTGTATTCGTCTTTGTTTTCTCTCCATTTCCGTTTGTAAGCCTGGAGATGAACTTTCAAGAATAAGCTTATTTACTGTTTTGGGATATTCGATACAATACGCCAATGCCAACCGTCCACCCATTGAATAGCCTAATAAATGAACGGGAGCTAGACGAAGATAATCAATCACAGATTTTAAATGTGCAACACTTTCCTTCATTGCATACTGTTCTATTTCTTCCGGTGAATCGGTTTTTCCGTGACCAATAATATCTACTGTTATTACCTTGTATCTTTTCTTCCATAACGGAATAAACGGGAGCCATGTTCCGCTCTCCCCAGTAAATCCATGTAATAATAAAAGAGGTTCTCCCTCTCCATCGATTGTTATATGATAATTTATGTTCTTTATTTGGATAAACATATGCTTCACCTTTTAGCCTAGTTGATCTAATACCTTTTGAATCTTATCAGTCATTTGTCGATGCTCTACTAGATTTTTTTCGCGATTTGTTCGCAGTTCCCAAACTCTCAGGCCTTCTTTGAAATTATTATGCTGAAATAGTGTCTCTAATGCTTGCCAGCTTTCAATAAGTTGGTACTGCCCCTTATACATTTCAACCGCATGCTTAAAATCAATATCTAAAGGAGTCCCAAAAAGTAGCTCAAAGTGTCTTGGAAGATCTACCTGTGGTAAAAACGAAAAGATTCCGCCTCCATTATTGTTTATTAACAGCACGGTTATCGGCAGCTTATACAATTGAGATAGCATTAAACCATTTAAATCATGGAAAAATGTTAAATCCCCAACAATTAAAAATAGTGGTTGTTTAATGACCCCAACTCCAAGGGCCGTAGAAATTGTCCCATCGATTCCATTAGCTCCTCTATTTGCGATAATAGTAACTTTTTTATGTTGTTTATGAAAAAAAGTATCTAAATCCCGAATAGGCATACTATTTCCGACAAATAACACCGCATCATTCGGAATCATTTCACCTAAGCGATGAAAAAGCTTTGCTTCGCTTATTTCTTGAATCCCCGTCGTTTGCATTAATTCCTTTTTTGTAAGCTCATTAATAGTTACCCATTTATTTAAATAGTGATTTATTGAGCAATGAGATATAGCGGATGTCAGCTTTTCACAAAAATACCCTTCTTCACAATAAACCATATCGGTTGTCAGCTGATTAGGATCTCGATAGCCGCTCCCGCCATCTACAACTATCTGTTTCGCTTCTTCATTTTCGCGTAAGAAAATAGTTAGAGGTTTAGAGATAGGCATACTTCCAAAACGAATTATCACGTCTGGCTTTAATAGAGATTTTACCTTTTCATTTCTTAAAAAGGTATCGTAAGTGTCGACAATGATATTTATTCCTGCACTATTGCTTCGCAGTTGTGAGAGCGGATCAGCAATAATTGGAAAACCAGTCTTTTCAGCCAATTGTATTATTTTTGCTGAAAAATCTTCTTTATCTATCTCACCACATATTATAATCCCTTTCCCATCAAGACTAGCTGCTAAATCCAGAAAATAAGAATCACTAATTCTAAACTCACCTATTTCCATTCGAATAGATGACTTTTCTTTTTCAGCTAAGCGATAGCGTTCTAAATTATCTAAATCAGGGATTAACGGCTCACGTAATGGTATATTCACATGTACTGGACCACTTGGTTGCTGCTTTGCCATCGAGACTGCTCTAGCTCCTACTGTTTTAGCATACCGAATCATTCCTGGACTATTATCAGGTATGGACATTTCTATAAACCATTTTACATGTTTCCCATAAAGATCTAACTGATCAATCGCTTGAGGTGCACCTACATCTCTTAACTCATGTGGGCGATCTGCTGTAAGTACTATTAACGGAATACGAGAAATTTTCGCCTCTACGATAGCAGGAAAATAATTAGCCGCAGCTGTTCCAGATGTACATACTAATACAGTAGGTTTTTTGGATGCTTTTGCAATTCCTAAAGCAAAAAAAGCAGCAGAGCGTTCATCAACATGAACATGCAGATTTATATCTTCCTGTTCAGCAAGCAATAAACTGATTGGAGTAGATCGAGAACCAGGACTAATTACAGCATGTTCTACACCATTCTTTACTAATTCAGATATAAGCGCGTGCAAATAGGCTGTTAACTGTTGCTGATGATTCATTTTATTTTCCTCCTAACGCTGTAAGCATTGGCTTAAATTTGATAGCTGTTTCGATATACTCTAATTCAGGATCAGAGTCAGCAACTATACCACATCCAGCAAAGATTGTAGCACTGTTTCCATGTAATAATCCTGAACGGATACTAACAGCAAATTCACCATTTCCCTCATAATCAAGCCAGCCAATCGGAGCACCATAAAGCCCTCTATCCAATCCCTCCACCTCTCTAATAACCTCTAAAGCTACATCACGTGGAAAACCACCGAGTGCTGGAGTTGGATGCAATAATCGAATTAATGAAATTAATGATTCTGTTTCCTTCACTTTCCCACTAACGGGCGTATAAAGATGTTGAATATCTCTCATTTTCATGATTTGCGGATTTGCCGGCATTTCCACACTGGTACAAACTTCCTGCATGGCATTCTTAATCATTTTAACAACATAATTATGTTCTTCTCTATTTTTCGAATCAGTAAGCAACTCTTCAGCCAAGGCATTGTCTTCTTCCTTATTATTTCCTCTAGAAATAGAACCAGCAAGACATGTAGAAAAAACGGTATCTCCTTCTTTTTTAACCAATCTTTCAGGCGATGCTCCCGTAAAGCATTTATCATGAGCTTCCAAAGCAAAAATATACCCGTTGCTTTGCTGTTGTATTAAATTTTTTAGTACAGACTCTGTAACTAATTCTTTTGTAAAATTCACTTTACTAGCTCGAGCTAATACTACTTTTTTTAGAGTATCGTCTAACTTGCTTATTACTTTATCAACTGTGACTTTCCATTTTTCACGATCAGCTTCTATTACTTTCTGAATCGAAGGTAAAGTGTGGGAAGTAGATTCTTTTATGCTTTTATGAAAAGCAAAAGATTGTTTCTTTAATGCTTCTTTTGCATATTCCATTTTATCTGATTGAATCAATATATTAGTTGTAATAAATTGGTTTCCATCAATTTCACTTAACATAAACTGTGGCACATAAAAATGAGCTTCTGAGAAGCCATCCCACAGTTCTGTTTTTTCTTTTAATGGATCAAAGGAAAAGCCCCCTAAAAGGACTGGGCCGATTCCAATATGATTGAATTCATTATACACAATTGCATTTTCTAAAAGTCTCTTCCATCTCTTCTCTACATAAGAATAAGAGCTTTCCCCTGAAGAACATTCAATCTTTTCACAAATGCCAATTCCTACAAGCATGTTTTTCCCAGAAGGATCCTTCCAAAAAAAACGTTTTCCTTTATAAGTATGGAATTTAGAAAAAAAGTCAACAATTTCTATTCTTTCTTCTACCATTATTACTTCACTTACTAATATTGTAGGAGAAACACTATCCCTTATTTTTGTTTGTACCATTGTTCCTCTGCTATCCTTCATCCCTTTGTGAATCCCCCTAAAACAAATCAAGAATTATCTTCTTGATTATATTGGTTCAAAGATATACGCTCATTCATTATTTTAGCATATTTTACGATACACCTGTCCTTTATATTATGTCAATCATAGTGAATTCTTAATGTAATTTCCAAATTTTAATTACTCAACTTTCGCACCTTGAAAATTGACATTTGAGTAAGTCTATCAAAGCTTTAAGAACTATTAATTATGTTACTTGACGAGTGCTTTTAAACAGAAAAAGCACCTGCTTCTTTGGTATAGTGGAATTGACTAGAAACCATTACCACAAAGAAGAGGTGCCTTCTCCATGATAAAGGAAAAACACTTGAGTGAGCAACTACCAAATGAACTTTCTGCTGTATTCTCTGAATTGCAAGTGTCAAAACACCTGCGTCGCGCAGGTATTCGAAAAAGCTTTGGGTTTTCATGTGCCTATTTGTTTCAGCTTGTTTTTTGTCTGATTTTCCATCAAAAAAATTGGTTTGCCCTTGTCACATCCAAAAAGAATGATTGTTTTCCAGGCAAAGATACCGTCTATCGATTTTTAAATCACTCCAAGTTTGCTTGGAGGAAATTTCTTTTACACTTTAGTGCGGCTACCATTCAAAAAGTCAGTGTACTTACATCAAAGGACCGTCCAAAAGTGCTCATTATTGACGACTCTACGTTTGATCGTAATCGCAGTAAAAATGTTGAATTACTTGCCCGTTGTTTTGATCATGCTTCTTTGAAAATGCGATTTTATAAAGGATTTCGAATGCTTACATTAGGCTGGTCAGACGGGCATACTTTCATGCCAATTGACTTCTCTTTACTAAGCTCAAAAACATCTTCCATTAACGGAATCAATGAAGAAGTTGATAAGCGATGTTCTGGTTATAAACGCCGTACAGAAGCGTTACAGTCTGCACCTGACCAAATTCCGGCGATGATTGAACGAGCGTTATCCAAGGGAATTGAAGCGTCTTACGTATTAATGGACACATGGTTCACTCAACAACCTCTTATTAAAGCTATCGTTGAACAAGGGCTTGATGTGATTGGGATGGTGAAGAACGCCAAGCAACGCTACAACGTGAATGGACAAATGCTTTCCTTAAAACAACTCTATCGATCTGCGACGCCACTTCAAGGAAAGAAAGGGCTACTTCGTTCAATCACGACGACGATGGCAAATGGCGTACCCGTTAAAGTCGTGTTCGTTCAAAACCGTAATAAGAAGAGTGAGTGGCTTGCCATTTTAAGCACCGATTGCACACTATCTGAACAAGAAATTGTCCGTATTTACGGCATACGTTGGGATATTGAAGTGTTTTTTAAAACGACGAAGTCACTTCTTCGTTTACAAAAAGAGTTTCAAGGACGCTCGTATGACTTACTCATCAGCCATACAACGATCGTCTTTACTAGATACATTGTTCTCTCGTGGCAAAATCGTTGCCACACAGATGAACGTACATTAGGTGGTTTATTTTACGACCTGTGTGACGAAGTGAATGAACTTGATTGGGCTGTCGCATTACAGCAATTAATCGAGCTTCTTCAAGATGTCTTGAAGAAGACGAACAAACAAACACAACAATTACTCAAAAATCAACTATCACATTGGATTGCAGGTTTACCGAGCTACATCAGCGCTTACCTGCCTAATTTGGTCTGCGAAAGTTGAGTTAATTATTTTTATAAAGTGCCCTATACATTGCGTTTAGGTTTGATATCGAGAAAATAGGGAAATTTATGAACAACTTTTCTTACCGTTTAATTTTGCTAAATACGCTTATACTACCATTATTACAATTGCATGGATAAGGATGTGTTTAACTTGTTATCAACAGAACAAAAAAATCATTTGAAACGAGAGCTTGAAGAAAGAAAAGCGGAGATTTTAAATCGAATTGATGAATATGTAAGTGAGGAAAATGCACGGGAATCTGTTGGAGAATTATCGAATTATGATAACCATCCGGCAGATATGGGAACTGAGTTATATGAGAGAGAAAAAGATTTTGCTCTTGAACAGCACGATCAATCTGAATTGGATAAAATAAATAATGCTTTAAGGGCAATTGAAGATGGATCATATGGAACTTGTACGGTTTCAGGCAAAGAGATTCCCTATGAAAGATTAGAAGCCATTCCAACTGCACTAACTCTTAAGGAATATAGCCACGAGCAATTTATTGCTTCTGATCGCCCAGTCGAGGAAGATATGCTCGAATTAGCTCATGGGAATCAGTATCGCCACTATGATACTGGTGCTGTCAGAGACTATGAAGATAGTTTTCAGGAAGTAGCTCGTTATGGCACTTCTGAGACTCCATCTGATTTAAGAGGAGATTTTGAAGATTATGGGAGTCTTTATGATCGAGAAAGCGATGACGAAGGTTTTACAGAGGACTATGAAACATTTGTAGCTACAAATATCGATGGATCGGAACGCACTGTTTATCGTACTAAAGTACATGAAAAGTATGAACAAGCATTAGATGACGAAGGAATTGAAGCTCCTTTTGGCGATGTTCCCTACCACGAATCGGATGGATACACAGATGATAAGGAGGAAGAAGAGGAATAATCCTTTCCTCCTTATCCGTATTAATTGGGTGAAACTATAAGAGGCTGGGACATAAGTATTCCAGCCATAAATAAACCCGAACAACCATACGAAGTTCCATATGATTGTTCGGGTTTATATTGGTTTATAAAAGGCTGTTTCAGTAAAGATGGTGTTATTATCCGCAGGCTGAATACACTTCGCTTTCCATGGGGCGAGCGCCAAGCCTCCTCACAACTCACGTTGAGGGCACTGAAAAAGTCCATGAAATGAGAAAAAGAAGTTAATCACCTACTATATATAGGTGGGTAACTTCTTCATATTATATATATATTGATGAAATCCACATTACTTTCTCAGATTAATCACTTTTTCAGTGGCCTAACTCACGTTCCTGCGGGGTCTCGGACTTTCTCGCAGCTCCCATAGGAGTCTACGTGTATTCAGGCTGCTCCGTCTTTCCAATTAATTAATTTTTTCTATTTCCATAATAGTTTATAGAAAAACAATCTTTAAAAATGAATTAGTTTTTACACTGACTATATTTAAAATCATAACTAACTAGCATGAAAAAGTAGCCTTTATTTAAGAACTAAATTAAGGATTGTTCGTCTTTACAGATTGGCTATTCAGTTTTGTCCCAGCCTCTTAAAAATTATGAATAGGGTTTTATATTCCAAATTTCATCTGCATATTGTTTTATTGTTCGATCACTTGAAAAATGTCCTGACATTGCTATATTCACAATACTTTTTTGTAGCCAATTTTGCTTATTCTTAAATGCTTGATTGACCTCTTCATGTACTTTTGCATACGAATGAAAATCTTTTAATACAAAAAACTGATCATTCTCTATAAGCAAGGAATCAAAGATCGGATCAAATTCATTAGATGGGTGATCATAGAAACCATCTTTCAATTGATTGACCACTTCATGGATTCTATCGTCATGATAATAATACTCCCGAGAGCTATAGCCACCATTTTGATATAATTCTAATACTTGATTGGGATTCATTCCAAAGATAAATATATTATCGTCCCCTACTAAATCATGCATTTCAATATTTGCTCCATCTAGTGTGCCAACAGTAAGCGCACCATTCATCATGAACTTCATATTACCGGTACCTGAAGCCTCTTTACTAGCTGTTGATATTTGTTCACTAATATCTGCAGCAGGAAAAATATGTTCGGCTAAAGAAACCCGATAATTTTCCAGAAAAACAACCTTTAATTTATTTTGAATCCTTTTGTCGTTGTTAACCTTTTGAGCAACAGAATTAATTAACTTGATAATTTTTTTGGCATAATAATATCCAGGAGAAGCCTTTGCTCCGAATATAAATGTTCTTGGCTCCATATCAATAGATGGATCTTCCCTCAGCTTATTATAAAGAGACATGATGTGCAGAATATTTAATAATTGCCTCTTATATGCATGCAATCTTTTTACTTGAACATCGAAAATAGACGAAGGATCTACAAGTATACCATTTTTGTCCTTAATTATCTTGGCAAGTATCTCCTTATTACTTTGCTTTATCGCTGCAAGGTTTTCTTTGAAATTTACATCTTCCTGATAAGCAAGTAATTCCCTTAAATCCGATGGCTCATCCATCCATTTATCGCCAATTGTTTGAGAGATTAAATTGGCAAGCTTTGGATTTGACTTTATTAACCATCTTCTATGAGTGATACCATTCGTTTTGTTATTAAACTTTTCTGGATAAAAAGCATAGAAATTTGCCATTTCTCGTTTCTTTAAAATTTCTGTGTGAATTTCTGCTACTCCATTTACGCTATGGCTGCCCACTAAAGCTAAATGAGCCATCTTAATCATACCACCTGCAATTATTGCCATTTTCTCAATTTTCGAAAAATCACCAGGATACTTATCCCATAAATTCTTACAAAAACGCTCATTTATTTCATCAATTATCATATAAATCCTTGGTAGTAAAGGCTGAAAAATATAGATTGGCCATTGCTCTAATGCTTCAGATAGTGTGGTATGATTGGTGTAAGAGATTGTTTTTGTAGTTATATTCCATGCTTCATCCCATCCTAATCCCTCATTATCCATTAATATTCTCATTAACTCAGGGATTGCTAATACTGGATGAGTATCATTGACATGGATACTTATATAGTGATGCATTTCACTAATATTTTTATGTTGCTGCTTATAATTTCTAACAATGGATTGAAGGCTTGCAGATACTAAAAAATATTGTTGCTTTAATCGCAAAATTTTCCCTTCATCATTAGAATCATCTGGATATAAAAAGCCTGAAATCGATTCTGTTTCCCTTTTATAACGCATAATATCTTTTACATCTTTTGCAATCAAAGAAGACGGTTCTGCATTCCAGAGCCTCAAGGTATTTACTGTTGTCGTATGGTAGCCTATTACTGGTACATCATGTGGAACTGCTGTTACAGTTTCGGCATTTAAATGTCGAAACTGTAACTTTCCGTCCTTCTTATACATATCAATATTTCCCCAGAAATAAATATCTACTGCTAGATCTTCTTTTCTAACTTCCCAAACCTGTCCTTGCTTTAGCCATTGTTCTGGCAACTCAATTTGATATCCATCGACAATTCGTTGTTCGAATAATCCGTGCTTATATCGAATTCCACAACCATGTCCTGGCAAGTTCAATGTAGCTAGAGAATCCAAGAAACAAGCAGCAAGTCTTCCTAAACCACCATTTCCAAGACCAGCATCATGTTCTATTTCTTCGACTTCAAAAAAATCAATACCTAAATCTGCTAGTCCGTCTATTACTACTTGATCAATACCTAAATTAATTAAGTTATTATGAAGCAATCTTCCTAATAAAAATTCAATCGAAAGATAATAAACCTCTTTCCCGCTACTTTTCCGACTTTGCTCATTTGTCTGAATCCAATTCGAGCTTACATACTCTCTAATCATATGACCTAATGTTTGAAAATGATCACTGCTTGTTGTATCTTCAAAGGTTTTTCCATAAGTCATCTCAAGCCTTTGTAAAAAATACCTTTTAAATCGTTCCTTATTAGAAAACATGGGATTCACTCCTCGAGATAAGCTCTGCATATAATTGATTATATTTGAATGCAGATTGAGCCCAGCTATTATCCATTGACATTGCATTCTTCATTAGTTTATGCCATAGTTCTTTATCCTCTTTATAAAAATGAATGCTTCTTCTAATTGTGTAAAGCATATCATGTGCATTAAAATTGGTGAAACTAAATCCATTCCCCTCTTCAGTCCATTCATTGTAAGAGAGTACTGTGTCATTAAGTCCACCTGTTTCTCTAACAATTGGGATATTGCCATATCGCAAAGCAATTAACTGACCTAAGCCACAAGGTTCAAACTTAGAAGGCATTAGAAATAAATCTGCCCCTGCATACATTTGATGAGCTAAGTCTTCATCAAATCCAATATAGGCTTTACATTTGTCTGAATACGTATATTCCATTTCACGGAAAAAATTTTCAAAATCCGGATCGCCTGTTCCTAATACTAGAAACTGTACTTCTTCTTTCATCATTTCATGAAATACATGTCTAACTAGCTCTAATCCCTTTTGACTAGTTAATCTTGATATCATACAAATAATTGGAATATCCGGATCTTCCTTTAAGCCAAACTTCTGCTGAATAAATTTTTTATTTTCTTTCTTTTTCTCTAAAGAAGTAACCGTATAGTTAGCAGCTATCATTTGATCTGTTTCCGGATTGTATGTTTCTTCGTCAATACCATTAATAATGCCGTATAAATCAGACTCTCTCTGCTTTAATACATTATTCAGCTTCTCTCCATAATATTCTGTTTGGATTTCGTTTTTATAAGTAGGACTTACTGTTGTAATTTTATCGGCGGAGATAAGTCCTCCTTTCATTAAATTCACATTGCCATAGAATTCTAAATTTTCTGATGTGAAATAATAATCATTTACATTAAATAAATCACCAAGAACCTCTCTTGGTAATATTCCTTGAAACTGAAGATTATGTATGGTAAATACAGTTTTAATATCGCTGTACTCTTTTTTCCATTTATAGTCAACATTCAATAAGAAAGGAATCATCGCTGTATGCCAATCGTGGCAATGAATGATATCTGGATAATCGTCTAAATATGGTAAACTTTCTAATACGGCTCGATTAAAGAATGCATACCGTTCCCCATCATCCCCATAGCCATATAAGCCACTTCTCTTAAAATACCACTCATTATCAATAAAATAAAAAGTGATACCGTCAACTTCTAATTGCTCAATTCCGCAATACTGATTTCGCCAGCCTACCGGCACGTAGAAATATCTTTTCTTCTCTATGTTCGCAAGTAAATGGGCAGGGATATCTTGATATTTTGGCATAATTACTGCTACATCTGTTCCTTGTTTTTTTAATTCTTTTGGAAGAGAACCAGCTACATCTGCCAGTCCTCCAGATTTTATAAATGGTACACATTCTGAAACTGCAAATAATACTCTCACGAATTCATCAACGCTCCTTGCACGGTTCCTTTTCTTACTACAAAGGGAGAACTAGCAGTACCCGTCATCACTGTACCACTTTCAACTGTAACATCCTTATCAAGAATAACAGAGTCTAAATTACAATTTTCTCCAATTGTGCATTTTTGCATAATAATACAATTCTTCAAACTAGACCCTTTTCCAACTTTAACCGCTCTAGAAATAATACTATTAGTAATATCGCCTTCAATAAAACATCCATTTGCTATCATAGAGTTTTTTACTTCACCTGTACTTGTATACCGAGTAGGTGGTTCATCTTTCACTTTCGTAAATATTGGTCTCTCTTTTATAAAAAGCTGATTCCATACATTTGATTTTAAGATATCTTTGCTTACACGATAGTAACTAGATATAGAATTTATTTTTTCGGCATAGCCGTTATATTCGTATTCACATATTTTTAGCTGGTTATTAATATCTAATACAACATCCTTCATACATGTATAACCCTTATCATCCCTTGAATCTATTAATTCAATTAGCTTTGATTTCTTAATTAGATATATTTCTAACGAACTCCTATTATTGGTAATTTCTGTTATATCACAGCCGGATGAGAGATGACGTTCTAATACAGGAGTAAAATTCATATTAAACACTGTAAAGCAATTCGCAACTAATGCATATTCCTGCTTGCTTCTTTTAAAATAATCCATATTTGCTGCAAAATGATTAAAAGAACCTATTCCATCTGTATTGGTATCAGACATTGATGCAGGGAAGAAAAATAAACCATCTCTTTTTCTATCCAAGTCCCAGTTTTTCCCTGATCCTAAATGATCCATTAAAGAGCGATACTGATACTTTGGAAAAATAGCAACACTTCCTATTCCAGAGTTCACCATATTGGATAGAACAAAATCGATTAAACGATATCGTCCACCAATCGGAAGTGCAGCAAGTGTGCGATGAGCAGTTAACTCTTCTAAATCTTCCATATGTGTTGTTGCATCAATTATGCCCAGCATTGATCTTATCATCTTATTCCCTCCTATCTAGTTTGTTAGGAAATCATTTCATTAACCATTTCTTCAGTAACTAGCACAACTTCATCTACGTCTTTATTTGGTTTAATGACCATTCCATCTGGAATTGTAATGTCAGAAGGGACAATAGCCTTCTCAATATAAACATTGTTGCCAATCTTTGCATCAGGCATTATTACAGAACTGCGAATGATTGTCCCTTTTCCTACAGTTACACCTTGAAAGACTATTGATTTTTCTAAATTCCCGCTAATAATACATCCTTCATTTACCATGGACTCTCTAACCAGTGCATCATTAGAAATATATTGTGGTGGATGATTTGGATTAACAGTATAAATTCTCCAATTATAATCAGTTATATTTAATTTGCTAGTATCATCCAATAAATCCATATTTGCTTCCCAAAGGCTTTGCACAGTTCCAACATCTTTCCAATAGCCTTTAAAAGGGTAGGCCACAACCTTCTTCTGCTTTTCTATTAATAAAGGAATGATATCTTTCCCAAAATCATGTGATGAATTTTTATTTAAATTATCTTCTTCTAGTAATTCTTTTAATACTTTCCATTTAAAAATATAAATACCCATAGAGGCTAAATTATTCTTTGGATGTTTTGGCTTCTCCTCAAATTCAATGATGTCCATTTCTTTATTTGTATTCATAATTCCAAATCTACTAGCTTCTTCCCAACCTACTTGAATAACAGAGATAGAGGCATCTGCGTGCTTGCTAATATGATATTCAAGCATCTCCTCGTAATTCATTTTATAAATATGATCCCCAGATAAAATAAGAACATATTCAGGATCATATTGAGACAAATAGTTCTGGTTTTGATATATGGCACTTGCTGTTCCTGTATACCATTTCACTTCGGAAGATTCACTATACGGAGGCAAAACAGTTACACCTCCATTAACACGATCTAAGTCCCATGCACTCCCTATTCCAATGTACGAGTTTAAAACTAGTGGCTGATACTGTGTTAAAACACCAACTGTTTCTATTCCAGAATTAGAGCAATTACTTAAGGTGAAGTCAATAATTCGATATTTCCCTCCAAAAGGAATAGCTGGCTTTGCTAAACTCTTGGTTAATGAATATAGCCTACTCCCCTTTCCTCCTGCTAGAAGCATTGCGACGCACCGTTTCTTTCCCATTTCCTTTTCTCCCCTTTCGATGTTGAACTGGACGTAAAACAATCATACTAAAAGCTGGTATTGTTAGTTGAACAGAAAAAGGTCTACCATGAAATTCTACGTTTTCTGCTTTTATTACTTTTTTATTTATATAATTAGCTCCACCAAATCTATCAGTGTCACTATTTAATATTTCTCGGAAAGAGTTATTTAGAGGAACACCCACCCTGTAATTTTCATATGTATGATAGGTAAAATTACAAATAACGACTAAATAATCCTCTTCTTTTTCAGCTTTGCGTATAAAGGAGAATATAGATTGGTCTCTATTATTTACATCAATCCAATCAAAGCCATCGTTAACATGATCCATTTGATACAGAGGCTTAGATCTTTTGTAGATTTTTAATAATTCCTTTATGTACTCATTTGCTTTTTGGTGCATCTCATAATCTAGCAACATCCAATCTAACTGTTCCTTATCTTTCCATTCTGCAAAGTGTGCAAATTCATTTCCCATAAATAATAATTTTTTTCCTGGATGTGCAATCATGTATCCTAAAAGAAGACGGAATTGAGCAAACTTTTGCCAATAATCTCCTGCCATCTTATCTACTAACGATTTTTTCCCATGAACAACTTCATCATGTGAAAAGGACAAAACAAAATTTTCGGAAAATGCATAATGCAGAGAAAAGGAGACTTTATCATGTACATGCTTTCTATTAACTGAATCAGTTTCCATATAGGTTAAAATATCATTCATCCATCCCATATTCCATTTATAGTGGAATCCAATACCACCATAATGGACTGGGGCAGTTACTTGTGGCCAATCAGTGGAATCCTCAGCAAACATCAAGACTGATGGATCATATTGACCTACTGTTTGATTCAGTTTTTGGAGGAAATCGATTCCATATTGATTCACAGTGTTTTCATTGGAATTTGGCCAATAAATTATATTGGAGACAGCATCTACTCTAAATCCATCGACATGAAAATATTCCATCCAAAAAATAGCGTTTGAAATAAGGAAGCTCTGAACTTCTTTTTTTCCTAAATCAAAATTTGCAGTTCCCCAAACATAATTCTCTCGATCAACTGGATTGGCATAATCAAATTGACTCGTTCCGTCAAATTGATATAATCCGTGAGCATCCTTACAGAAATGTCCTGGAACCCAGTCTAAAATAACTCCTAGACCGTGCTGATGACATTGGTCGATAAAATACATTAAATCCTTAGGCTCTCCAAATCTGCTTGTTGCAGCATAATAGCCTGTTCCTTGGTATCCCCAAGATATATCAAGTGGATGTTCTACTAAAGGCAGCACCTCAATATGAGTAAATCCTTGCTCTATCACATAAGGGATTAATTCACCTGCAAGTTCTCTATAGGAATAAAGATCCCCATTGTCATGAATTCTCCAAGATCCTAAATGAACTTCATATATAGCTAGTGGTTCATTTAAGTAATTCTTTTTTGACTTTTTCTGTTTCCATTTTGAATCATTCCACTTATAGCCTTCCAATGAATAAACAATAGAAGCTGTATGGGGCCTTACTTCGGAGAAAAAAGCATATGGGTCAGCCTTAAGAAGCACTTTTCCATCAGGTGATGTTAATTTATATTTATACATTTCACCTGTTAAATCCTTATTTACATTTACAAGCCACACACCTTCGTTATTAATTCGTTCAAGTGAATAACCTTCGCCATTCCAATTATTAAAATCCCCAACCAATTGAACACTTAGAGCATTGGGAGCCCATACACAAAAACTCGTGTAACCCTCTCCATTTTTATCATGAACATGGGATCCAAATAATCTATAACTCTCAAACAAGTTACCTTCGTGAAATAAATGTAGTTGAAATTCTGTTGGATATACTGTCTCCACTGTCATCCTACTTTCTATTACATATAATATTAATTGACTAAATTTTACACTTTGTACATGATAATTCCCTTTTTTTCAGTTTCCAAAACAAATTACAACAATCGTTGCAAAAATTGTAAATAGAATTAAATTCGATTAATTTTAATATTCTATCAATAAAGTGTAAATCCTTTTTTGTTTTTAAAATTTTATGATATTATAAAACTTTTTATGTTTAATTGACTAATTTAGATTGTGAATTTTTATCATAGATTTTGAATGATACGGAATACTAAGAAGGATTTCTAAAAATAAGGAAGGTAATCTATTATGAGTAAAAGTGAAGAGGAATATCTTAATGAACAAACACCAAAAAAATACAATCCATTCTTTGAAGCCTCAGACCAAAAAATACTTGCTGTTGATATGTTTAGGGGTCCATATACCGGATTCCTTTCCGATTTTGATTTAAATAATCCTGGCAACAAATTATTTACAAGTGAGGATAAATGGGAAGAAAATTTAAGACGGGGGAAATTTTAATAAAAACTAAAATTTCTCATTTTTATCACTTCAATGATCAACGGCAAACTTGCTTAAATCAAAAAAAAACTGATAGCATATGCTATCAGTTTTTTTATGACCCGTACGGGATTCGAACCCGTGTTACCGCCGTGAAAGGGCGGTGTCTTAACCGCTTGACCAACGGGCCAATAATGGCGGAGAAGGAGGGATTTGAACCCTCGCGCCGCTTACGCGACCTACACCCTTAGCAGGGGCGCCTCTTCAGCCTCTTGAGTACTTCCCCAAAAAAAATGGCTCCGCAGGTAGGACTCGAACCTACGACCGTTCGGTTAACAGCCGAATGCTCTACCACTGAGCTACTGCGGAATATTTTTTTATGGTGGGCCTAAATGGACTCGAACCATCGACCTCACGCTTATCAGGCGTGCGCTCTAACCAGCTGAGCTATAGGCCCTAAATATGGAGCGGGTGATGGGAATCGAACCCACGACATCAGCTTGGAAGGCTGAGGTTTTACCATTAAACTACACCCGCATATTTAATTTTTATAATGGGGCGACTAATGGGAATCGAACCCACGAGTGTCGGAGCCACAATCCGATGCGTTAACCACTTCGCCATAGCCGCCACTGTATTAAAGTCTACATTTTAGAAAATCTAAAATGGTGGCTCAGGACGGAATCGAACCGCCGACACAAGGATTTTCAGTCCTTTGCTCTACCGACTGAGCTACTGAGCCAATTTAAATGGCGGTCCGGACGGGACTCGAACCCGCGACCTCCTGCGTGACAGGCAGGCATTCTAACCAACTGAACTACCGGACCAGATTGCGGGGACAGGATTTGAACCTGCGACCTTCGGGTTATGAGCCCGACGAGCTACCAGACTGCTCCACCCCGCGATAATAATATAAGTAAATCTAATGGAGGAGGAAGGGGGATTCGAACCCCCGCGCGGTTTGACCCGCCTGTCGGTTTTCAAGACCGATCCCTTCAGCCGGACTTGGGTATTCCTCCTCAATGATATGGTGGACCTTGTAGGACTCGAACCTACGACCGGACGGTTATGAGCCGTCTGCTCTAACCAACTGAGCTAAAGGTCCAATTTTTTTTATGGTAGCGGCAGAGGGGATCGAACCCCCGACCTCACGGGTATGAACCGTACGCTCTAGCCAGCTGAGCTACGCCGCCATCATATTAATAAATGTAAATATTGGTGGAGCCTAGCGGGATCGAACCGCTGACCTCCTGCGTGCAAGGCAGGCGCTCTCCCAGCTGAGCTAAGGCCCCGAAATGTTTCGCTGGTCGGGAAGACAGGATTCGAACCTGCGACCCCTTGGTCCCAAACCAAGTGCTCTACCAAGCTGAGCTACTTCCCGAAATATAATGGCGCGCCCGAAAGGAGTCGAACCCATAACCTTCTGATCCGTAGTCAGACGCTCTATCCAATTGAGCTACGGGCGCATTAATTTCAAAACAATGGTGCCGAGGACCGGAATCGAACCGGTACGGTAGTCACCTACCGCAGGATTTTAAGTCCTGTGCGTCTGCCAGTTCCGCCACCCCGGCATTGTTTTTTGGAGCGGAAGACGGGATTCGAACCCGCGACCCCCACCTTGGCAAGGTGGTGTTCTACCACTGAACTACTTCCGCATATATTTAATTAATTGGTGCGGGTGAAGGGAGTCGAACCCCCACGCCTTGCGGCGCTAGATCCTAAGTCTAGTGCGTCTGCCAATTCCGCCACACCCGCTTAATAAAACCAATATTTACTATATGGTGAGCCATGGAGGATTCGAACCTCCGACCCTCTGATTAAAAGTCAGATGCTCTACCGACTGAGCTAATGGCTCAAAAAGTGGTGCCGGCTAGAGGACTTGAACCCCCAACCTACTGATTACAAGTCAGTTGCTCTACCAATTGAGCTAAACCGGCATATAATAGTTTGTCCAATAATAATGGTGGAGGATGACGGGATCGAACCGCCGACCCTCTGCTTGTAAGGCAGATGCTCTCCCAGCTGAGCTAATCCTCCATATATAAAGCCTGGCGACGTCCTACTCTCACAGGGGGAGAACCCCCAACTACCATCGGCGCTTTAGAAGCTTAACTTCCGTGTTCGGTATGGGAACGGGTGTGACCTTCTCGCTATTGCCACCAGACTTTTTCTCAAGACATATTTTATTATACATGTTTTTGAGATTTTTTCAAGTATAATTTTGAAAAATTATTCCCTGAAAACTAGATTATGAAGTAAAGATAAGAATTGAGTAATCTTTCTTAGCTTACGCTAAGAGTTTTTAGTTAAGTCCTCGATCTATTAGTATCAGTCAGCTCCACATGTCGCCACGCTTCCACCTCTGACCTATCAACCTGATCATCTTTCAGGGATCTTACTAGCTTGCGCTACGGGAAATCTCATCTTGAGGGGGGCTTCATGCTTAGATGCTTTCAGCACTTATCCCTTCCGCACATAGCTACCCAGCGATGCCTTTGGCAAGACAACTGGTACACCAGCGGTGCGTCCATCCCGGTCCTCTCGTACTAAGGACAGCTCCTCTCAAATTTCCTACGCCCACGACGGATAGGGACCGAACTGTCTCACGACGTTCTGAACCCAGCTCGCGTACCGCTTTAATGGGCGAACAGCCCAACCCTTGGGACCGACTACAGCCCCAGGATGCGATGAGCCGACATCGAGGTGCCAAACCTCCCCGTCGATGTGGACTCTTGGGGGAGATAAGCCTGTTATCCCCGGGGTAGCTTTTATCCGTTGAGCGATGGCCCTTCCATGCGGAACCACCGGATCACTAAGCCCGACTTTCGTCCCTGCTCGACTTGTAGGTCTCGCAGTCAAGCTCCCTTGTGCCTTTACACTCTACGAATGATTTCCAACCATTCTGAGGGAACCTTTGGGCGCCTCCGTTACTTTTTAGGAGGCGACCGCCCCAGTCAAACTGCCCACCTGACACTGTCTCCCACCCCGATAAGGGGTGCGGGTTAGAATGTCAATACAGCCAGGGTAGTATCCCACCAATGCCTCCACCGAAGCTAGCGCTCCGGCTTCCAAGGCTCCTACCTATCCTGTACAAGCTGTACCAAAATTCAATATCAGGCTGCAGTAAAGCTCCACGGGGTCTTTCCGTCCTGTCGCGGGTAACCTGCATCTTCACAGGTACTATAATTTCACCGAGTCTCTCGTTGAGACAGTGCCCAGATCGTTACACCTTTCGTGCGGGTCGGAACTTACCCGACAAGGAATTTCGCTACCTTAGGACCGTTATAGTTACGGCCGCCGTTTACTGGGGCTTCAATTCAGAGCTTCGCACTTAACGTGCTAACCCCTCCTCTTAACCTTCCAGCACCGGGCAGGTGTCAGCCCCTATACTTCGCCTTGCGGCTTCGCAGAGACCTGTGTTTTTGCTAAACAGTCGCCTGGGCCTATTCACTGCGGCTCTCTCGGGCTTTAACACCCAAAAGAGCACCCCTTCTCCCGAAGTTACGGGGTCATTTTGCCGAGTTCCTTAACGAGAGTTCTCTCGCTCACCTTAGGATTCTCTCCTCGCCTACCTGTGTCGGTTTGCGGTACGGGCACCATAAATCTCGCTAGAGGCTTTTCTTGGCAGTGTGGAATCAGGAACTTCGGTACTATATTTCCCTCGCCGTCACAGCTCCGCTTTTGTGGTAATGGGATTTACCTCATTACCAGCCTAACTGCTTGGACGTGCTAATCCAACAGCACGCTTACCCTATCCTCCTGCGTCCCCCCATTGCTCAAACGATTTAAAGGTGGTACAGGAATATCAACCTGTTGTCCATCGCCTACGCTTTTCAGCCTCGGCTTAGGTCCCGACTAACCCTGAGCGGACGAGCCTTCCTCAGGAAACCTTAGGCATTCGGTGGATGAGATTCTCACTCATCTTTCGCTACTCATACCGGCATTCTCACTTCTAAGCGCTCCACCAGTCCTTACGGTCTAGCTTCGACGCACTTAGAACGCTCTCCTACCACTGACATCGTAGATGTCAATCCACAGCTTCGGTGATACGTTTAGCCCCGGTACATTTTCGGCGCAGAGTCACTCGACCAGTGAGCTATTACGCACTCTTTAAATGGTGGCTGCTTCTAAGCCAACATCCTGGTTGTCTAAGCAACTCCACATCCTTTTCCACTTAACGTATACTTTGGGACCTTAGCTGGTGGTCTGGGCTGTTTCCCTCTTGACCACGGATCTTATCACTCGTAGTCTGACTCCCAAGAATAAGTATTTGGCATTCGGAGTTTGTCTGAATTCGGTAACCCGATGGGGGCCCCTAGTCCAAACAGTGCTCTACCTCCAATACTCTAAATCTTGAGGCTAGCCCTAAAGCTATTTCGGAGAGAACCAGCTATCTCCAAGTTCGATTGGAATTTCTCCGCTACCCACACCTCATCCCCGCACTTTTCAACGTGCGTGGGTTCGGGCCTCCATCCAGTGTTACCTGGACTTCACCCTGGACATGGGTAGATCACCTGGTTTCGGGTCTACAACCACATACTATTTCGCCCTATTCAGACTCGCTTTCGCTGCGGCTCCGTCTTATCAACTTAACCTCGCATGTAATCGTAACTCGCCGGTTCATTCTACAAAAGGCACGCTATCACGCTAAAAATGCGCTCTAACTACTTGTAGGCACACGGTTTCAGGATCTATTTCACTCCCCTTCCGGGGTGCTTTTCACCTTTCCCTCACGGTACTGGTTCACTATCGGTCACTAGGGAGTATTTAGCCTTGGGAGATGGTCCTCCCTGCTTCCGACGGGATTTCTCGTGTCCCGCCGTACTCAGGATACACTCAAGAGGGAACGAAGTTTCGACTACAGGGTTTTTACCTTCTACGACTGACCTTTCCAGATCGATTCGTCTACCCCGTTCCTTTGTAACTCCATATAGAGTGTCCTACAACCCCAAGAGGCAAGCCTCTTGGTTTGGGCTAATCCCGTTTCGCTCGCCGCTACTCAGGGAATCGCGTTTGCTTTCTCTTCCTCCGGGTACTTAGATGTTTCAGTTCCCCGGGTCTGCCTTCAGTACCCTATGTATTCAGGTAAAGATTCTATCCCATTACGGATAGAGGGTTTCCCCATTCGGAAATCTCTGGATCAAAGCTTACTTACAGCTCCCCAAAGCATATCGGTGTTAATCCCGTCCTTCATCGGCTCCTAGTGCCAAGGCATCCACCGTGCGCCCTTTCTAACTTAACTTAGTTTCGACCAAAGATAAGCGGCGTATCTCTTCGTCAGCTCTCTCACTCTGCTCTTCACGTACTGACGTACGCTCCGGTGCTCGTTCGGTCACTTCCTTGACCTACTTGCTTCTCTTTGCTCTCAAATCTTTGAATGAGTATTCGATTGATACGATTACTTTTCAAAGAAGTAATTCTCTAAAATAGAGAATCTAAGATGGCGATTACTCGGTTTCTTTCTTGTTTTACTATTCATAATCTAGTTTTCAAGGAACAATTTCGGCTAAAGATAAACTTCGCATCTCTTCGTCAGCTTCTTCGCTCTGCTCCTCACGTACTGTCGTACGCTCCGTTGCTCACGCATTTGCTTCCTTGATCTACTCGTTTCTCTTTACCCTCAAACTTATTACTGTTTTGAGGAATTAATTGCTCCCTCAAAACTGAACAACAAATCGTCAACAATCTTTGATGGAATGCAAATTCCATTTTCCTTAGAAAGGAGGTGATCCAGCCGCACCTTCCGATACGGCTACCTTGTTACGACTTCACCCCAATCATCTATCCCACCTTAGGCGGTTGGCTCCTTACGGTTACCCCACCGACTTCGGGTGTTACAAACTCTCGTGGTGTGACGGGCGGTGTGTACAAGGCCCGGGAACGTATTCACCGCGGCATGCTGATCCGCGATTACTAGCGATTCCAGCTTCATGTAGGCGAGTTGCAGCCTACAATCCGAACTGAGAATGGTTTTATGGGATTTGCTAGGCGTCACCGCTTTGCTGCCCTTTGTACCATCCATTGTAGCACGTGTGTAGCCCAGGTCATAAGGGGCATGATGATTTGACGTCATCCCCACCTTCCTCCGGTTTGTCACCGGCAGTCACCTTAGAGTGCCCAACTAAATGCTGGCAACTAAGATCAAGGGTTGCGCTCGTTGCGGGACTTAACCCAACATCTCACGACACGAGCTGACGACAACCATGCACCACCTGTCACTCTGTCCCCCGAAGGGGAACGTCCTATCTCTAGGAGTGTCAGAGGATGTCAAGACCTGGTAAGGTTCTTCGCGTTGCTTCGAATTAAACCACATGCTCCACCGCTTGTGCGGGCCCCCGTCAATTCCTTTGAGTTTCAGCCTTGCGGCCGTACTCCCCAGGCGGAGTGCTTAATGCGTTTGCTGCAGCACTAAAGGGCGGAAACCCTCTAACACTTAGCACTCATCGTTTACGGCGTGGACTACCAGGGTATCTAATCCTGTTTGCTCCCCACGCTTTCGCGCCTCAGCGTCAGTTACAGACCAAAGAGTCGCCTTCGCCACTGGTGTTCCTCCACATCTCTACGCATTTCACCGCTACACGTGGAATTCCACTCTTCTCTTCTGCACTCAAGTCCCCCAGTTTCCAATGACCCTCCACGGTTGAGCCGTGGGCTTTCACATCAGACTTAAAGGACCGCCTGCGCGCGCTTTACGCCCAATAATTCCGGACAACGCTTGCCACCTACGTATTACCGCGGCTGCTGGCACGTAGTTAGCCGTGGCTTTCTGGTTAGGTACCGTCAAGGTACAAGCAGTTACTCTTGTACTTGTTCTTCCCTAACAACAGAGTTTTACGATCCGAAAACCTTCATCACTCACGCGGCGTTGCTCCGTCAGACTTTCGTCCATTGCGGAAGATTCCCTACTGCTGCCTCCCGTAGGAGTCTGGGCCGTGTCTCAGTCCCAGTGTGGCCGATCACCCTCTCAGGTCGGCTACGCATCGTTGCCTTGGTGAGCCGTTACCTCACCAACTAGCTAATGCGCCGCGGGCCCATCTGTAAGTGACAGCGTAAACCGTCTTTCAGCTTTCCTACATGAGTAGAAAAGGATTATCCGGTATTAGCTCCGGTTTCCCGAAGTTATCCCAGTCTTACAGGCAGGTTGCCCACGTGTTACTCACCCGTCCGCCGCTAACTTTAAAAGCAAGCTTTTAAAGTCCGCTCGACTTGCATGTATTAGGCACGCCGCCAGCGTTCGTCCTGAGCCAGGATCAAACTCTCCAATAAAGAGTTGATTAGCTCATTGCTAAACTCTAGCTTTTTATTACTTGTTGTTTTCATTCTATAACGTTAGTTATAAAACGATTATTGTTGACGTTTGTTTGTTCAGTTTTCAAAGAGCAATTTAGTTAGTCACTCAAGAAGCGACTTTTCTAATATACCATCTATCAACATTCCCTGTCAATAGTTTTTTAAAAATCTTTTCCGACGTTCACTTCAACATTTCGTGTTGTTTCGGCGACGGATATAAATATAACATTATTCCAATATAGAGGTCAATACTTTTTTTATTTTTTTTTAAAATTATTAAAAAAGCAGGATTATCCTTCATCACGAAGAATTTTTTTCCCTTTATAACATACACTTAATTAGTATTATTGGGTGTTTACTAAGTACACTTTAAGGATATTATACTTTAGGATTTTTTCTAATAGCTTTTACTTCTATATCTCTTTAAAAGATTTCACTTTGTTTTATTTCCTGTTCCTTTTAAAAATTTCATCCATTTTACTTATTCGGTAATAACTAGCTTACTATACTAACTACTAGCAGGAGATGGAACGATAATGGATATCAATATAGATTTTTTATTAAAAATTGGCATTTCCGCTGGTCTTGGATTAATCATTGGATTAGAAAGAGAAATCAAACGTAAACCAGTTGGTCTAAAGACGAGTCTTGTTATAAGTATCGTAAGCTGCTTATTAACTATTATTTCTATTGAAGCAGCTTATAAATTCCCAGGGAGCGATCAAGTTAATATCCAAATGGATCCTTTGCGTTTGCCAGCTCAAATTGTTTCCGGAATTGGATTTTTAGGTGCAGGCGTCATCCTAAGAAGAGGAAATGATAGTATTTCCGGTTTAACGACCGCCGCTTTAATTTGGGGAGCAGGCGGAATTGGAATCGCAGTTGGAGCAGGATATTATATAGAAGCTCTTATTGGAGTTACTCTTCTATTAATCAGCGTTAAATTCGTACCCATCTTTATGAGTACGATTGGTCCTCGCCAACTAAGAGAAAAAGAAATTAAGGTAAAATTAAAAGCACATCAAAAAGAAAATGTATCTACTATTATAAAAGCAATCCAAAGTTTAAAAACAGGAATAAAGCATTTACGTATAAAAGATTTAGAAACTGGTGAGCATTCTATCCACCTTATATTAATTGTTGATCAAAAAAGAGAAGTGACCGAAGTTTATAGAGAGATTTCAGAAATAAATGGAGTAAAAGAGATTGAGATTGAAAGCTTAAATTAATACCCAACTACTTAGTTTAATACTAAAAAAGAGGTTGGGATATAAGTATTCCAGCTAAAGATAAGAGGCCGGGACAAAACTAAGTAGCCAATCTGTAAAGACGAACCATCCTTAATTTAGCTCTTAAAAAAGGCTATTTTTTCATGCTAGTTATTTATGATTTTAAATATAGTCAATGTAAAAACTAATTCGTTTTAACAGATTGTTTTTCTATAAACTATTATGTAAATAGAAAAAATTAATTAATTGGAAAGACGGAGCAGCCTGAATACACGTAGACTCCTATGGGAGCTGCGAGAAAGTCCGAGACCCTGCAGGAGCGTGAGCGACGAAGCGGCTCGGCGCTCGCCCCATGGAAAGCGAAGTGTATTCAGGCTGCGGATCATAACACCATCTTTACTGAAACAGCCTTTTATAAACCAATATAAACCCGAACAATCATATGGAACCACCGTATAGTTGTTCGGGTTTATCTATGGCTGGAATACTTATGTCCCAGCCTCTAATTATTACTATCTAATCAGGTTAACTTAAGGCAGGCCATATCAATTAGGTAAAGTTTAAACATTAGACTTGAAGTTTCTGCCTATTTTTGTATAATAAATGTATCTTAACATTTTAATTGGGGGCTTAGCTCAGCTGGGAGAGCGCTTGCATGGCATGCAAGAGGTCGTCGGTTCGATCCCGATAGTCTCCACCATTCTTTTTTAAATATACGGCTATCATAGTCGTTTTTTTTATGTCTTTTGACAAAGTAAGTTTAATTAATGGAACTTCCCCTTCACATTCTCCCGAAATTGGTCATTGATTTAGGAGTTACAACCTCCTAATCTTCCCTATTTTTACAATTGTATTTCCTATCCATTAATTTTCATTAAAAAATTTTTATATTTTACTGGATTATATAGATTATTTTACGCACATTATGTATAATCAGCCTTATTGAATTTTTTTAGGTAGTATTAAAGGAGGTAATTCATGTTGGGAAAAGCATTAATTATTGGTGCTGGCGGAGTAGCAAGTGTTGTTGCACATAAATGCTGTCAAGTACCGGATGTATTCGAGGAAATTTGTATTGCAAGCAGAACACTTTCAAAGTGTGAAGCAATTAAAGATAAAATTGACGGTGGCAAAACAAAGGTTTCAGTTGCTCAGGTCGATGCTGATAATACAGAAGAAGTAATTGAGTTAATCAATAGCTTTAAGCCAGAAATAGTAATCAATGTTGCATTACCATATCAAGACTTGACTATTATGGATGCTTGTCTTGCTACTGGTGTACATTACTTAGATACTGCAAACTATGAACCACCTGAAACAGCTAAATTTGAATATAAATGGCAATGGGAATATAAGCAAAAGTTTGAAGAAGCTGGCTTAACTGCTTTACTCGGAAGTGGATTTGATCCAGGGGTAACAGGCGTTTTCACGGCTTATGCACAAAAGCATCATTTCGATGAAATCAATTATATTGATATTGTCGATGCTAATGGCGGAGATCACGGTTATCCATTCGCAACAAACTTTAATCCAGAAATCAACATTCGCGAAATTACAGCAAATGGAAGATATTGGGAAAATAATCAGTGGGTTGAGACACCACCTCTTTCCGAAAAAAGAGAATATGACTTAGATCAAATTGGTCCTAAAAACATTTATCTTTTATACCATGAAGAACTTGAATCATTAGCAGTAAACATTAAGGGACTTAAGAGAATCCGTTTCTGGATGACTTTCTCTGATAATTATCTAAACCACTTGAAGGTTCTTGAAAATGTTGGGATGACATCTATTGAACCAATTAATTATGAAGGAAAAGAGATTATTCCTTTACAGTTCTTAAAAGAAATTCTTCCTGATCCAGCATCACTTGGACCTAGAACAAAAGGGAAAACAAATATCGGCTGTATCATTCAAGGAACAAAAGATGGCAAGCCAAAAACATATTATGTATATAATATTTGTGATCACCAAGAATGTTATCGTGAAGTAGGATCTCAAGCTATTTCTTATACAACTGGTGTTCCAGCAATGATTGGCGCAATGCTTATCATGAAAGGCCAATGGAAACGACCAGGAGTATACAATGTAGAGGAATTTGATCCAGATCCATTCATGGATGCATTGAATAAATACGGATTACCATGGCAGGAGAACTTCTCTCCAACTCTTATAGATTGAGAGGAATAAAATGAAAAAGATTGACTTTACACAAGCTCCATCACCAAGTTACGTAGTGGACGAGCGTCTTTTAACGAGAAACTTAGAAATTTTGCAGTCTGTACAAGAACGTACAGGCGCAAAAATTCTACTTGCATTAAAAGGCTTTTCCATGCACTCTGTATTTCCTCTAGTGGGTAAATACTTAGCAGGGGTAACATCAAGTTCATTATTTGAAGCTAGACTTGGGTATGAGAAAATGGGCAAAGAAGTACATGCGTATGCACCTGCATATGCTGACAGTGAGTTCGATGAATTACTTCAATATACAGACCATATCGTCTTTAATTCACACAGCCAATGGAATCGATTTAAAGATAAGGTTCAAAACGCTGGAAAGAATATTGATGTAGGTCTTCGAATTAATCCTGAGTACTCAGAAATAGAAACACAGCTTTATAATCCATGTGCTCCTTACTCTAGATTTGGTATTACATTGGATAACTTTAATCCAGAAGAATTAGATGGAATAGACGGGCTTCATTTTCATACTATGTGTGAACAAAATTCAGATACATTAAAACGGACGATAAAAGTAGTTGATGAAAAGTTCGGAGAATATATAAAGAAAATGAAGTGGATCAACTTTGGTGGAGGACATCATATTACACGTCCAGATTATGATATTGAAACTTTAGTTGAATCTATATTATTTATAAAAGATAAATATAATGTAGATGTTTATTTAGAGCCAGGTGAAGCTATCGCATTAAATACAGGTTACTTAGTATCCACTGTCCTTGATATTGTTCATAATGGAATGGATATTGCTATTCTTGATACATCAGCAACATGTCATATGCCAGATGTGCTTGAAATGCCTTATCGACCAAATATTATTGATGCTGGAACTCCTGGTGAAAATGAATATACCTATAGACTTGGCGGGATGACATGTTTAGCCGGAGATGTCATTGGTGATTATTCCTTCAAGGAGCCACTAAAGCCTGGCGATAAAATTGTATTCTGTGACATGGCTCACTACACAATGGTAAAAAACCATATGTTTAACGGTGTTAACTTACCTTCTATTGCTTCTTATAATGAAGAAGAAGGATTAAAAGTTGTTCGCCAATTTGTCTTTGAAGATTACAGTAATCGATTATCTTAATAAATAATTCAAAAGAAAAAGCGGATGTTTAAAAGGATCTTCTCCCTTTAAATCTCCGCTTTTTATTATTTTATCTTCTCTTCATACTTCCATATTATAAACGGTTAGTCATTTTTAGTGAGCTAGTAGGCGCACGGCAATATAATCGTTACCGCTGTCCCCCATCCTTCTTTACTCTTTACAACCATATCTCCGTTATTTTGCTTAAGAAGCTTTAGACATATTGTTAAGCCTATTCCCGTTCCTTTTTCTTTGCTTGTATAATACGGTTCCCCAATTCGAACTAGTCTCTCTTTGCTTATTCCGTCTCCATTATCAATAATTCTAATTCTACAAACATCTTCCTTTCGATCAAGGATCACTTTTACCGTACCAGTTTGTGCCGAAATAGCTTCAATACTATTTTTTAAAATATTTAATAGTACCTGTTTAAATTGAGAATTATCAATAGAAGCTATTATTTCTTTCTCCTCTCTATTTTCAACAATAATCTCCTTATTTTGTTCATTAGCCACTGCCTGGAATAATACTTTAATATTTTTCAATTCTATAAATGCATTTGTAATAGGAAGCACATTACTTTCGTTTTCTCTAGCCTCAGGCTTACTCAGAATAAGTAATTCTTTTAAGACTTCATTTATCCGGTCGATTTCGTCCAGTAAAATCGTTTCATAACCAGAAGCATCACGTTTTTCCTTGAGAAGCTGAATAAAGCCTCTAATTGTAGTCAATGGATTTCGGATTTCATGGGCAACACTAGCAGCCATCTCCCCTAATACTTTTAATTTCTCGGAAGAAATCATTAATTGTTCATTATGCTTCTGTTCGGTTATATCATGGCCGAAATAGATATGATATTCTTCTCCAGTACTATGTATAAGCTCTTTTTTCCCCCAAATAATAAAATAATTTTTCCCTTTACTGTCGACGAAGCGACGTGGTTTTTCCGTCTCCATATTGATACGCTCTGAAATATAGGAAAACTTTCGACCTAACCAATTATTTTTTTCTAACGATAATAAATGTAAGAATGAAGGATTCATTTTTACTATCTGTTCTTTCCCATTCTTAACTAATAAATAATTAGGATTTATATCCATGATTGCTTCTAACAATTCACTTTGCCGCGAGAGCTCTTCATTCATATTATTCATATTTGTTGATTGCATTTGGAAAAAGCTCAAGAATAAAATGACTGCTGCTATCAAAGAATTAAAACTTGAAAAAAACAGTGGAATAAAAATAAACCCACTAAATACACCATTTATATAGATAATTAAAACTGCGATAACAAATTTCATGTAAAAACTTTTATAAATTGGATCCCTTATTTTAAACGAAATAATCAATAAAATGACGGTATTTAAATATAATAAGAAAATATTAAATATAAACAGAAAGTTCCATTTACCGTAAATCGGAAGAATATAATCAGAAGAGAGTGAATTCCCCTCCATTACAACAAAGTCTTTAATGCCAAGGCTTGTGAAATTAATTATATATGCAAATAAACTATAGAAAATTAATATGTATAAAAACGGCTTATTGAATAAGACTCTAAATCGTTTAAACTCTTTATTTTCACTTACTAAATAATAAGAAAAATAATACATAACTGGCATTATGCAAATAGTTCCTATTCGAAATATTTTAAATAAGAGCTCAATTGCCTCCTGTCTCATAAAATCTTCTGCATATAGTACAGCGATATCCATTTGCCAGAAAGATAGCATGCATAAGAAAAGAGATAGGGCCTTCGTTAACTGTGACTGTGAATAAAAAATAATAGTCACAGCAATAATAAGTGGAACTAATGAAACCATCAGTAATAATATAGCTTCCACATTATGCTCCTCCTTTTGCTATCATCGCACACCCATTATTTCCTCCATATCCATGTGCCGTTATTAAAACACGATCAATCTTTTGTTTCATCACTGACTTTACTATTGGATATTGTAAATAATAGTCATTTATTTCAGGGCTAATCGTTGCTGGAATAAAGTTTTTTCTTAGGCTTATTAGCGCTGAGACTATTTGAAAGATTGGCGAAGTCCCCATTGCGTGTCCTACCAATCCCTTAATCGAAGTAATAGGAATCTTAGATTCTTCAAACAACCCTTGATAAACTCCTACTTCAATATGATCATTTTCCATAATACCTAACGCCTGACTATTTATATAGGTTGGCATTTTCCCTTTTAAACAATCAGCAACCGCCTGTTTCATTATTGCTCCTGTAGAATCCGACTGATAAGGGGAAACAGCATCCTGATATATACTTGTAGCTTCAACCACTCCAAGTATCGGAACATTACGTTGCAAGGCAGTTGGTTCCTTTTCTACAATCAACACCCCAGCACCTTCCGACATGGAAAAACCTTTTCCTCCCGAAAAAGGTCCATACATTGGAAGCTCCTTGTCTCCAGTTTGCAATGACTGAAGTGGTAAAAAACCTTTTAATACGGTATCACAAATCGTCGCCTCGCTAGCTCCAACTATACATACATCCACTTGATTAGATTCAATCAGTATTTTTGCCAAATGTAGTGCATCTATCCCAGAAGTACAACTATTTGCTAACGACAATGACATACCGTTTAAATGAAAATAAGAACTAATACTAGACGAAAGCGAATTAGCATTCATATTTCCAAGCGTATATGGAGAAATTCTCCCCCCTTTTTCCAATGTAATAGCAGCATTACTTATTTCTGCTATCCCTCCACCTGATGACCCAACAATTACTGCTGTTCGATAATCTCTCATCCTTATATTCGCACTATCGATTGCTTCTATACATGCTTGTAGAATCATTTGAATAGGTTTAGACATTTTTTCTCGCTTCCTATCCAATTGGTTTATTTGTTCTTTACGAACTCTGCCAGTATAAATATATACTCCTTCATATGATTCTTGTTTCAACATACAAGTAGTATTCTCTAACACATTGACATACTCATTTATATTCGAAAAACCAGGTCCAATAATTCCCATTCCGGTGATAACTGACTTCATATTTACTTCTCCTATATATGTGATTCATTACTAATATATATTTTACTATGAAAATCGATTTACATCAGTAAAATAAGAGAAAATGTCCAAATTGCCATAAACAAACAATAAGGCTGCACCAAAGAATAAATTCCAACTCACAAGTTAATTATCGGCTAATTCCTTAAAGTTCAAAAGAATTAGCTTGCGCATAATTACTTATGGAGTTATAATCTTTCGGGCAGCCTCTTAATAATAATAACAAAAATATTCTTTTTCTAATTAATGATAACCATTTTCTCTATCAGATGCTTCGTCTTGAATTTCTTCTCTAAATGACTGTATCGCTGCTTCTCTTCGTTTGTTTTTCTGTTGAATGATTTCCTTTTCCCCCGAACTAGCATTCACTATTGTTTCTTCTGCTTTATCGATATTTTCCATTGTGTTTTGGACCATGTCCTGCAATTTTTCTACATTATCAGAACGATCATCGGGATTTGGCTTTTGAAAGCTCTTTTTTATTCCTCCTTAATAATATGCTACGTATGTATTTTGGATGTCTATCTGATTTTTTATACAAAGCTACACCTTTAATGCATACTACCATTTATTCACAAGAATAACTTTTCCTACTACCTTACCCGATTCTAAATAATCATGTGCTTCTCCTACTTCCTCAAAAGAGAAGGTCTTTTTATCAAGTAGTGGCTTTAAACGATTTTCTTCTATCACTTTAGAGATATTTCGCAGGATATCTCCCTGTTCGGAACGCTTCATCTCATCAAGCAGTTTAAGAAGCATAAAGGTAACATGTAACGAAAGTCCTTTCGAGTGTAAAGAAGTCAAGTCATGTGTGGATCTGGCAGCAATAGTTAAAACCGTACCATTTAAGGCTGCTGCTTCAAAAGAACGATCCAGATTGTTCCCACCTACTGTATCAAAAACAAATGGAAATCCTTTTCCCCTTGTATACTTTTCAACATACTCTTTGACAGAAGATTCTCGATAAGGAATGACATGATCAGCTCCTAATTCTCGGGCGATTGTTTGTTTTTCAATGGATGAAACAGTTGTAAAAACAGTTGCTCCAATCCATTTAGCTAACTGTATCGCAATATGGCCAACACCTCCTGCTCCACCATGGATAAGGATATTATCTCCTTTTTTTAAATCACCTTTTGTAAATAAAGACTCCCATGCAGTGATTCCAACAAGAGGGAGTGCCGCCGCTTCTTCCATAGTAATATTTCGAGGTTTATGTGCTAAAACCGCGGAATCAGCAATCATATACTCTGCCAATGCTCCATCTAATCCTTTGAAACCGCCAGCACATCCATATACTTCATCCCCTACATGAAATGACTCTACTCCCCCGCCTACTTCCTCAATCACCCCTGCTACATCTCCATGCAAAACCGCTGGAAAGGATGGAGAAACTCCTCGTACAGCACCAATTCGAACTTTAATATCAATTGGATTTACACTTGTTGCTTTTACTCTTATTCGTACTTGGCCAGGCAATAGCTTCCTTTTATCTAATTCCTTTAATTTAAATACTGATGACTCACCAAATGTTTCTATTATCATTGCTTTCATCTTAATCATCTCCTTTATCTTCATATTACCTAATTTGTTGAATTTATTCGAAAATTTAGGATTGTCCTCCTCTTTTTTCTACTACTTGGAGTAAAAAAGTTTCTATTTCGAAAAAAATGGATATTAGTATCTTATCGTTATCATATTAACAATATCGTGATTGAAATTTTTCAAGGAGGATACTAAAATGAATGACCTCGAAAATAAAGTAGCACTCATTACTGGAGCAGCCTCAGGTATTGGAAAGGCAGCAGCAATCTCCCTTGCAAATAAAGGGATGAAAGTCGCATTAGTGGACTTAAACGCTGACGATCTAGAAGAAGTAAAGAAATCTATTAATGATAAAGGGCAAGAAGCTATATCATTAGAAGCAAATGTTGCTGAGCCTCCTTCTATTCAACGAGCTATTGATGAAACGGTTAAGAAATGGAATAAGTTAGATACTGCTTTTATTAATGCTGGAATTAACGGTGCTGTTTCCTCCATTGAAGATCTTACACCATCCGAATGGGATAAAACGATTGACACAAATCTAAAAAGCACATTTTTAACAATTAAATATAGTATTCCTTATATGAAAACGAACGGCGGAAGTATTATTATTACAAGCAGTATTAATGGGAATCGTATTTTTAAAAACTTTGGAATGTCTGCTTACAGTACTTCAAAAGCTGGCCAAGTTGCTTTCGGAAAAATGGCAGCACTTGAATTAGCACCATTCAAAATAAGAGTAAATATGATTTGTCCTGGCGCGATTGATACGAATATTGAAAAAAATACATTTAAAGATGAGAAACACTTAAAAGAGATAACCATTCCTGTTGAATATCCTGAAGGGAATCAACCACTATCCAAGGAATCAGGTAGTGCACAGCAAGTTGCTGATTTAGTTTATTTTTTAAGCTCTGATTTATCCAATCATATTACTGGCACAGAAATTTATATTGATGGTGCAGAGTCTCTTTTATAGGAACGTAAAAGAGGCTGGGGCATAAGTATTCCAGCTAGTGAAAAACACGAACAATCATACAAAAATAACGGTATAATACACTTCGCTTTCCGTGGGGCTCGCGCTAAAGCCGCGGTATGCCCTTGGCCTGCAGGATCTCAGCTATCTCGCTAATCCTGAGGCCACTGAAAAAGTATGTTTAATCTAAATTCAACTAGGATTTTGAGCTTTGAAAGCTAATTGGTTTGGAGAGGTGACCGCTCGACTCCTATGGGAGCTGCGAGAAAGTCTGAGACCCCGCAGGAACGTTGTGAGGAGGCTTGGCGCTCGCCCCAGTGAGTCATGCGGTCACCTCGGAAAACAATTCCCACATCTAAGTTTAGAAAGAGGTTACTTTCAATCATCAATAGCTAACAGTTTTTCAGTGGCCTCCTAATCCCACAGGAGACGTGTATTCAGGCAGCTCAGTTCTTCCAAATAATTAATTTTTTCTATTAAAAAACATTTTTTAGAAAAACAATCTTTAAAAACGAAGTGGAATGGAGTCGAGTGTTTGTAGCGCAATCGAACGAACTAGTACTTATACTTAACTATATTTAAAAACACAAATAACAAAGAATATGATAGCACAACGGTTATTTAATAGTAAATTAGGGATTGTTCGCCTTTGCAGATCTTCTATTTTGTTATGACCCAGCCTCTTTCATTCGGGTAAATGAGCACATTTGGTCTTCTCCCTCTTCTCATCATAATATCATTGAGTAGTCAAAAAGAGATTCCTTCTTTGTCCTATGCTAAAATAGGAAGAAATATAGCAAAAGGAGTATCATTAGATGAATGAAACCATACACCTATTAAAAAATCACCGTTCTTATCGTAAGTATCAAGATAAGGAAGTAAACTTAGAAACACTACAATTGATGATGGAAGCAGCACAAAGTGCTCCTTCTTGGACAAATGGACAGCACGTTACAGCTATCCTTATTCGTGATGAAGCTAGAAAGAAAAAATTAGCAGAATTATGTGGTAATCAAAAACATGTAGAGAATGCTCCAGCCTTCCTTGTTTTTTGTGCCGATTTCCATCGAGCTAAACTAGCCAGTGAAATAGAAGGAAAGGAATTTAAAGCAATTGAAGATGTGGATACCCTTTTAATTGGCGCTACTGATGTTGGGCTTGCCATGCAAAATGCAATTACGGCTGCTGAATCACTTGGCTTAGGAACTGTTCCAATAGGCGGTATTCGCCGCAACGCTTTAGATGTAATTGAATTTTTAGAACTTCCTACATATGTCATTCCTATCGCAGGACTTTGCGTAGGTTATCCAGATGGTGACCCAGGCTTAAAACCAAGATTACCTTTACAAAGTGTTCTTCAAGAAGAAAAATACAATGAAAACCAGCAAGCTATTATTGAAGAATACAATGCTACTTTTAAAGAATATTTAAAAGATAGAGGAGAAGCCCCAGTAGGATGGACAAATCGAATTGCTGATTTTTACGATAAATCCTATTATCCAAGTAACGCAAAAATGATCAAACAACAAGGCTTCCTCTCTAAAGATATGCAAGAGTAAAAATAATAATTTAACATATAAATGGCTTGTTTCAAAGATGATATGAAACAAGCCATTTTTATCTATTTAGGAAAATTAATTTCAAACGTCGTCCCAACTTCTAACGTACTATCTACCTTTATCGTACCATTATGTTTTTCAACAATCCATTTTGCAATAGAAAGACCTAAACCTGTCCCCTCTCGATTCGTTCGTGATTGCTCCACTTGATAAAAACGGTTAAAGATTTTCGAAGTTTCTTCTTTAGGAATACCAATCCCCGTATCCTTTACTTGAATTATAACCGAATTAGCCTTTTCCATCACAAGTAGTTGAATCTCTCCCCCTTCCATCGTATACTTCATGCTATTATCCACAAGAATAACAAGCAATTGATGGATTCGTTCCTTATCTCCAATAAACGAGATCTTATTTTTTACAGTGGCATAAATTTTTTTCCCTTGAAAATCAGCAATATCTGCATATTGATTAACAACATCGTGGATTACTTCCTCTAAAGCAAATTGTGTTTTCACTATTTCTACTTGATTTGAATCCGATCGAGCCAAAGTGAGTAAATTCGTTACAAGTTTACTCAATCTTCTTGTTTCTTTTGAAATAACCGAGATATCCAATGCTCTTTCTTGAATAGTTGCTTCAGGTTTTTGAAAAAGCACATCTGCACGTGACTGGATAACAGCTAAAGGTGTTCTTAATTCATGTGAAGCATCGGAGACAAATTGTTGCTGTGCCTCCCATGATCGCTGGATAGGGATTAAAGCTCTTCCCGCCAAAAAATAACCAGCAATTACAGCAAATATGCTGCCAATACTTATACCAACTGTCATAATGATTATTAGCTGATCTAACATACTTTCCTCAGAATCAATATTCCTGACTATTTGAATCGTCTTTGTTTCTCCATTAATCTCTATCTTAGTGGAAATGGTTTGAAACTGATATCCTTCAGAAGAAGTTTTCTTTTCTAAACTATTGGTAGAATTCGGTTTTAAATATTTCTCTTCCTTCGAATAATCAATGATTGAATTTTCCGAGATTCCTTCGATTTTTCCAGTACTCCCCCACTGAATAAGCATTAATTTAGGACCTACTATTGGAATAGGTCCGCGACCATCTCTTTCACCCATTCGCTTCAGTTCTTCAATTCCATTAAAAAGAGACATATTAACCTCACGATAGGTTTGCTTTTCCGTATATAGATAAATGGTATAACCCATAATAACCATTAGCAGAATAAAGACAATCGAATTTAATATGGTTAGATTAATTCTTGTTTTACGAAACATGTACATACTTTACCCCTTAGTAATCCTTCAAAATATAGCCGACACCTCGGACTGTTTGAATATCTTTATGATAATCAAATGGTTCTAATTTCTTTCGAATCTGATGAATAAAGACTTCCACAATTGCAATCGTTGTATCCGAATCAAATCCCCAAATACGATCGAAAATTTGTTCCTTCGTTACTATTTTCCCATTATTTTGAATAAGGTATTCCAATAATTCATATTGCTTAATGGTTAACTTGATAGGAGTATCGTTCACTAAAACATCATTTTCTTTCCCTGTTAGAATGATTCCCTTATACTTGATGCCTTCATCCAAGTCAAGAGCGCCACTCCTTCTTAATAATGCTTTAATTCTTGCCTGAAGTTCCGGTGTTTGAAATGGCTTAACGAGATAATCATCTCCTCCAAATTCCAAGCCTTTTACTCTATCTTCAAGTGAATCCTTCGCAGTTAGAAATAATACTGGTGTTTTAATTTTCTCTTTCCTAATATGTTTAACAATATCGAAACCATTTACATATGGAAGCATCACGTCCAAGATAATCAAGTCATATATATTCTGCCCTGCAAAGAACATTCCATCTTCTCCATTATCTGCAATATCTACTGTATATTCTGTTTCCAGAATTGTTTTTAAAGAATCCAGTAATAGTTTATTATCTTCTACGACTAATAATTTCATTTAAGGTTCTCCTTACTTTTATCCCATTCTTTTCTGAAATCTTTTCTTCTTTCTATTTTAATAATAACTCCTTAAGTTATCCTTAACATCTATATTTTTTATTTTCTTAACAAAATAGGCAGCTATCCTTTCTACCGACCGGATAGCTGCCTATTTTTATTATTATAAACTTGGATAGGCTACACTAAGTTGGACAGATAAAATAAGGGGATGTAAACTTAGACTAATGAATAAAAGGAGCGTGCTAAAATGACACGTCAACGTCGAACTTTTACTCCCGAATTTAAACTCCAATTAGTGAAGCTATATGAAAATGGCAAATCGCGTGCGGATATTGCTAGAGAATATGATATTACTCCATCTGCGCTAGATCGTTGGATTAAGAATCATCAAGAAACAGGTTCCTTCGCTGCGAAGGATAATCGTTCAGAAAAAGAATCTGAGTTGATGCGCCTTCGCAAAGAAAATCAGCGTTTACTTATGGAGAACGACATTTTAAAGCAAGCCGCGCTGATCATGGGACGAAAATAAATGTGATTTGTAATAACGCTCACAAATATTCGGTATCAGCAATGTGCGACGTCCTCGATATCCCCAAAAGTACGTATTACTATCATGCCGATGTAACAGGTAAACGTGCACAGAAAGCTGAAGATAAAGAGCTTTCCAAGGAAATTGCCCGTATCTTTAAAGAAAGTCGTAATAACTATGGGACACGTAAAATAAAAAAAGAATTAGCTAAGTTGCCAGATCCAAAGCAGGTATCTCGTCGGAGAATTGGCCGGTTAATGAACGAAATGGGCCTTGTCTCAAACTATACAGTTGCGCAGTATAAACCTCATAAGTCAACCTGTAATGAGGCACCAGTGAAAAACGAATTACAGCGTCAATTTAAACAAGAGGAGTATTTAGCCGTTATTGTAAGTGATTTAACATACGTTCGTGTCGGAAAAAGGTGGCATTATGTATGCTTATTTGTTGACCTTTTCAATCGTGAAATCATTGGCCATAGTGCTGGTTCAAATAAGACCGCAGAACTTGTATACCAGGCAATCGCGCGCATTCAAGCGAATTTAAATGATGTCAACATGTTTCATACTGACCGCGGAAAAGAGTTTGATAATAAACTAGTTTCAGAAGCACTAGAAACATTCGGGATTCAGAGATCCTTAAGTATGAAGGGCTGTCCTTATGACAATGCCGTTGCCGAAGCAATGTTTAAGGTATTTAAAACAGAATTCGCTAATGGAGCTCATTTTTCTTCCCTTGAACAACTCGCCCTTGAACTTGATGACTATGTTCATTGGTTCAACAACATTCGAATTCACGGAACACTTGGATATGTAACACCTGTAGAATTTAGAAAGCAAGCCCTTTAATTTTTTGTCCAGTTTAGTGTTGACATTCCAACTCTTTAGGAGCTAGTTTGCTTCCCCTTAAATTACTTCTGGAAGAATAAAATAATTAGCTAGCTTATCATTCACATGTGTTTGCCAATGATGCAAGGGAATTTCCAGCTTCTCTAATAATTTATATGCATGAACCCATGCACTCGTCTCCGCATTTACACGATAGGACCAATCATGCAACCATTTATCATGATTTAATTCTCCATTCACATAATCAATAACATGACCAATCTCATGTGCAAGTGCATAAGTATTTTCCAAAGAAAACTGATAAGGAACTGTAATATACATTTTCGTATTAAAACTTATTTTCTTTGTCGAATCATATACAACCTTACAGCCCAAATCCTCTGCAAAACTTACTACTTTCATAAATTTTTCTCTTGAAATCATCATACCTATTTTCCCCCTTTACCAATATTTACTATACTTTAAAACAATATGTTTACGTTTATCTTCTTCAAATTCGGCTATATAACCTATGTAACGTTAATTAAAAATCTTTAATAGGAGTGATAGAAATGGCAGACAACAACAAAATGAGCAGAGAAGAAGCAGGAAGAAAAGGCGGAGAAGCTACTTCTAAAAATCACAACAAGGATTTTTACCAAGACATTGGACAAAAGGGTGGAGAAGCTACTTCTAATAACCACGACAAGGAATTCTATCAAGAAATCGGTAAAAAAGGTGGAGAAACTACATCTGATAACCACGACAAGGAATTCTACCAAGAAATCGGTAAAAAAGGTGGAGAAGCTACATCTGATAACCACGACAAGGAATTTTACCAAGAAATCGGTAAAAAAGGTGGACAGGCAACTTCTGATAACCACGATAAAGAATTCTACCAAGAAATTGGCCGTAAAGGCGGAAATTCTCGTAACGATAATGATTAATGGATACCGACATATCCATTATTCTGATATAGTTTATGTTGAATAACGAGGAAGATATTCCACCCAAAAAGGAATATAGTAAAATATAATAATCAACTATCACGATTAAGGGGCTAACCGTCGCAAAGAGTGACTCTTTGCGACGGTTGGTTCCTTTTTCATATTATTATTTACTTCCTATCATACATTATCAGCCGAAGTAATTCAAAGCTTTGATTTTGTTTTTAACTACCAATATTTCTACTGTTTCACAGCTACTCGTATATAATTCTATTAACACTTAATCTTATAAATTTAACTTTTTATCTTAATTAATAGTATTTACAATTAAAGCTATTAATTCCATGTAACTTTTGATACAATATTTTTGTTAAGTTTTACATATTTCGATAATATCCTCCCTTTTAACAATACAGTATAATATAATTAATAATACCTATTAAAATTATATTATTTATGATTTAAAATAACTATAATTGAAATTATATAGATTATATCAATCTATTTTTATTGTATAAAGAGAGAGGGAGTAAATTGTGGGCATCATTAATGCAGGTGAGTTTATAGAAACCGTTTATTTTAAAGGCACCCAAATTTCGTTAATGGCTGCTGGAGATGGGACCGAAGTAATCTATCATAAATTACAACCTGGTTCTAGCTGGGCACTTGGTCCAGAAGAAAATTGGAATGGTCTAGAATATATATATATACTCTCTGGAAAATTACTTTATCATACTGATGAAAAAACAATAGAATTAAATCCAGGTCAATCATTTTGTGAAAGTCCAATAAAAAAATTCACTAATTTTCATTCACAAGGTGTATCTGAGTTTATATATGTAACAAGTCAACCAGTTTTTCACAATTATAGTAAACTATCAAGAGATTTAATGGAATTAGCAATTTCGATAGAAGAGAAAGACGGCTATACGGTTGATCACTGCGAAAGAATTAAACATTATTCAATGTTGGTTGGACAGGCTTTAGAACTGACAACTAAACAAATTACACTCTTAAATCTCGCCTCTTTTTTTCATGATGTTGGAAAAGTAAGAGTTCCTTTAGAAATCCTTCAAAAACCTAGCAAGTTAACAAGTGACGAATGGGAAATTATGAAAAATCACACTACATTCGGCAGACAACTTTTGGAAGAGACAAACATCCCTCTATTAAATGAGATTGCGTTAATTGTTGAACAACATCACGAAAGGTACGATGGGAAAGGCTATCCAAAAGGTCTTGAAAGAGATGAAATTAACATTGAGGCTTCTATTATTTCTGTTGTCGATTCCTTCGATGCAATGACAACAGACAGAGTATATAAAAAAGGCAAATCAGTCGAAGAAGCTTTCCAAGAGATTTTAAATAACCGGGGTACTATGTATCACCCCTTAGTGGTCGATACTTTTATAGCACTAAAAGAAAAAATATTAAATTAAAAAGGGAGAGATTTTATGAAAAAGTTAGTATGGAGTTTACTAGCCGTAGTATTAATTGTGTCATTCCAAGTAAAGCCAGCAGAAGCTGCTTACTTACCAGAGTATGACAAATACATCGAGGTATCGTATGATCAAGCAAGACAAATTGCCGATACACTCGGTCTTAAAAATGTACCACTAGGTGAACAAACTGCAAAAATTTCTTTTGATGTTCAAGAAAAATTAATTGCAAAAATTGAAAAGATTATTGGTAAAGAAATTGATCATTACTATATCTGGTTAACAGTAGATGGAGTGAAAGTGCTAGGAATAGATCCTCCAATCCCACAAGCTTAATACAATCAAAACCACCAGTGTGAACTGGTGGTTTGCTCTGCGGCTAAAAGCCTCTCTTACCGGCCTCGGCCTTAAAGGCCCACTGAAAAGGTTTCCCTTCTGCACCACATTCACTCACCAATTCTAAAGAATTTCTTTATTTACTTCCGATTTTTCTCACCCGTGAACGGATCGAATTCTTCGAACAACGTTAGCTGATCAGCCATATAATCTTCTTTCAGCTGATTTCTTATATATTCTTGTATTTGTTTCTTATTTCTCCCCACGGTATCAACGTAGAAACCACGACACCAAAATTTCCGATTCCCATAGCGATATTTCAAATTCGCATGTCGATCAAATATCATCAGGCTACTTTTTCCTTTTAAGTAACCCATGAACTGCGATACACTTAATTTTGGTGGGATACTAACCAACATATGGATATGATCCGGACAGGCATTTGCTTCATGTATGATAACACCTTTTCTTTCACATAGCTCTCTTATGATTTGTCCAATACTCTTTTTGTATTTGCCATATATAATTTGCCTTCTGTATTTTGGGGCAAAGACTATGTGGTACTTACAATTCCATGTTGTATGTGCTAAACTGTTCATGTCCTTCATAAGGGCATACCTCCTTCTTGCGTGAGATAAAGTGGTCGGGAAACCAACTTTATCCTACCATGAAAGGAGGTTTTTTTGTTACCTCGCTATAAGCTCTCCGGAACCCCCGGCATAGCCAGGGGTTTTCGAAACCATCAAAAAAAGGCATCGAAAGAGTTATCTTTCGATGCCTTTTCATTAGAACTCTACATGCTTATATAAAAACATCCCAAGAAGACTTCCACACTTTTATGCCATATTAATAATTAGCTTTATCCAGCCAAAAAACGAAATCCACAAAGGTATACTAATAATTACTCCCCATTTTAATCCGTTAAAAAAATTCGTTTGTTCTTCCATCATTATCCACTCCTCATTAGTAAGTAGATGATCTATACATTTATTATATCAGAAAACGCTTTCATTATTACTAATTTTATTATAAGTTATATGTTTATATTGGTTAATTTGAATACTTCTATAAAAGTATTCACTTTCTTCAGCAACCTTAAACATACTTTTCCTATTATTCACTAAAATTTTCTATATAATTAACGACAATATGGACTTGAAAAAGAAAAAACCCGAAAATTCTTTCGGGTCGAATATATTTTAAGAGGGGAAACTCTCAACCTATTTATAGAATATCGAATAATTATGAACAAATAATGAACAAAAGATTAAAAAATAAAAAAATCTATTATCTAGCAACTGCTATATCTTTATAAGAAAAAGAATGAAAGTCAAATAATCCTTTATCCGTTAACTTTAAGGTAGGAATTACTGTTAATGATAGGAAAGATAAGGTTAAAAAAGGATTAAATGTATCATTTCCTTGTAAAATTTCTACTTTTTGATTTAATGTCTTTAGCTGTTCATACAGGGTTAAATAATCTTGATCTGAAATCAACCCAGCTATCGGTAATGGGAGCGTGGCAACTACTTCTTCTTCGGATACAACCACTATTCCCCCATTTATATTTTGCAACTCATTAATTGCCAGCAATAAGTCTTCATCATTTGTTCCGACTGCAACGATATTATGGGAATCATGAGAAATAGTTGTCGCTATTGCACCATTTTTAAATCCAAATCCTTTTACAATTGCTTTTCCTACATTTCCAGTTTGGCGATGTCGCTCCGCAACTACTAGTTTTAGTTGATCTTCTTTCAAAGACGATTGAAAATATCCATTTTCGACTATTACCTTTTCAATTACTTCATTTGTAACGATACTATTCGGAATAATTTCGATGATATGGCATAAATCAGATGATAAGGGGAGCTTTAAATCATCTAAAGCTACTTTCGCACAATTTATCGCCGGTAAATTAGTATCCAAATAAGAATGTTTAATTAACTTCTCTTCTATTAATTTTCCATCTTCTACAACACATTGACCATTTTTAAATACACTGTGAATAGTTAATTTCTCAAGATTATCCACAAGCAAAAAATCAGCTTGATAGCCTGGAGATACTGCTCCAATCGACTCTAAACGAAAACATTCAGCAACGTTAATGGTCACCATTTGAATGGCGATAATCGGATCTAACCCTAGCTCTATCGCTAAGCGCACACTATGATCCACACTACCTTCTTCCACTAAATCATCTACTAATTTATCGTCTGTTACAAATAAACATCTTCGCGAATTTCTTGTCGTTACAGCTGGTAATAAAGCATTCATATCTTTCGCAACGGTACCTTCTCTTATCATCAGGTACATTCCTAAATCTAACCGGTCTTTTGCTTCTTGTAGTGTTGTCGCTTCATGGTCATTCCCGATACCTGCAGCACTATAAACATTTAATTTTTCTCTTTCAATACCTGCCGCATGACCATCTATTACACGATTATGCTTCTTTGTCAGCATTAATTTATCGACCATATTCAAATTCGTTTCAAATACAGATGGAAAATCCATTACTTCTGCCAATCCCAATACTCTTTCGTGTGAATAAAAAGGCTCTAAATCTTTTGCATATAATGTTGCCCCATTTGAATCATCTGGAACAGCAGGTACACACGATGGCAACATCACACGAATATCTAACGGTAGATCTTCAGATTTATCTAACATATACTGGATGCCTTCAGCACCAGCAACATTTGCAATTTCATGTGGATCAGTTATTACTGTGGTTACACCGTGCAACAATAGTATTTTCGCAAATTCCTGAGGTGTAAGCATACTACTTTCAATATGTACATGACCATCAATGAATCCAGGAACTAAATATTTTCCTTTCGCATCAATCATTCGTTTTCCTTTATAGCTACCAATCCCAGCGATTCTATCATCTGCAATTGCTACGTCACCTATCATTATTTCGCCAGTAAAGACATTAACAATTTTTGCGTTGGTAATTACGATATCAGCAAGTTCTTTTTTCGCAGAAACTCTAATTCTTTTTTCCAATTTATCTCTCAAGAACAAGTACCCCCTTTATTAATTACGAATATTCAAACTTTACAAAGTGATACAATTAACCTACTTTAGGAAGGCTACTTTTGCATAAATTGTTTCTTGTAAACACATCGTTTTTCTGCAATAAAATAAAACTATGATTACCTTAAAAATTCATTTCATAGCACTAAGGAATGGTATAATGAATAGTTATTTACGAAAGATAGAGAAAGATAACTCTAACTATAAATATATTTTTATTATTTTATTATATGTTGATTTATTTTTCAATGCACTTTCCACAGCGGCTTTACTTCCCATTAGTATTGTTTTTACATATTATTTAAACACATTATCGAGTATCAGTGGTATTATAATTACGTATCGTAATGATGATTCCCTCTATCGTTACACTTGTTAAGAAAGGAGAAATAATTTACATGTATAAAGATTTAATTCTAGCAATGCTACGATCAGGTATTTTTGGATTTGGTGGAGGTCCTTCTGTAATCCCATTATTTCGTCACGAAGCAGTAACCAAGTATAAGTGGATGGATAATGAAGAATTTGGGGACGTATTAGCCATTGCAAACACGCTCCCTGGACCAATTGCAACAAAAATTGCCGCTTATTTAGGTTATCGTCAAAAGGGTACTGTCGGAGCAATTGTTAGTGTCTTAGCTCACATATTGCCGACTTGTTTATCTATGGTATTTTTATTTTCATTTATATCTTTTCTTAGTCATTCACCAATAATAACAAGCATGGTCTCGGCTGTTGTACCTGTAATTGCGGTAATGCTTGGCTTAATGGCGTATGAATTTGGAGAAAAAGCAGTGAAGGGACTAGGAATCTATGCTGGAATCGGCTTAACAATTCTCTGTCTCTTCCTATTGCAAACATTTTCGATTCACCCTGGTATTGTCGTACTTATTTTTCTTACCTATGGAGCATTCCATTTTAAATTAAAACATAAATTCATACATAAAAAAGAAAGAGGCATGTGAATATGATTTTTGTCAGTATTTTTCTCAGTTTCCTTGTAGCTAATTTATTAGGATATGGTGGTGGCCCAGCTTCTATCCCTTTAATGTATGAAGAAATAGTTAATCGATACAATTGGCTATCCAACACCGAATTTTCCAATATGTTGGCATTTGCTAATGCATTACCAGGGCCAGTGGCTACAAAGATTGCTGCCTATGTAGGCTATGGAGTAGGAGGATGGGGAGGATTTGTTGTTGCATTACTAGCAACGATTCTACCTTCAGCTATAGGACTGATCTTTTTATTAAAACTAATGAGGAAACATAAGGACTCGATGATTGTTAAAGGTATGACCCTACTCGTACAACCTGTCATTACTGCATTAATGGTGGTATTGACGTTTGAGATGTTTCAGGATTCCTATCATTCCATTGGGTTCATTCAATCTGCAGCAATTGCATTAATCGCTTTTTTATTGTTGCAAAAATGGAAAGTGCACCCAGCAATAGTTATTGTTCTTGCCTTTCTTTATGGAGGACTTGTTGTTCCGCACTTGAGCTAAACTTAGATAATGGAAAGCTGATGAATCATTAGTTGGGGGTTTTTTATGGATAAAAATTTTTATGTTCCTAATATCAAGCTAGATAAAATAGATCGACATATATTGTCACTACTACACGAGAACAGCCGCATCTCTTATACCGATATTGGAAAAGAAATCGGGATTTCAAGAGTAGCTGTTCAAACAAGAGTGAATACTCTCTTTGAAAATGGAATTATTGAGCAATTCACAACTGTCATTAATCCCTCCAAAGTCGGGAAAACGGTATCTGCTTTTTTTAATGTAGATGTGGAACCACAATACTTAGAGGCAGTTGCTATAACTCTCGCAGAGGATTCTGCTGTCACAAGTCTATATCATATGACTGGTCCAAGTAAATTACATATGCATGGCATATTTATCGATAACCAAGAGATGGAGTCATTTTTAACGAATAAGCTTTATGCAACAAAAGGAGTTGTGAGTGTAGACTGCCAAATACTTATTAAACGATATAAGAGCAGAATCGGAATGAAGCTATAAGGTTCGGATGAAGACTAGAAATAAATGCTGAATAACAGCCTGAAAGCATCTAAACAGGCTGTTATTTATTCCTAGGATAAGAAACTAATATAATTGTTTTAGTTCTTTCCAATCCTCTATTCTGTTCAACTCAAGATGCTTATTATAAAGATGATCTTTCACATAAAGCTGCGTAGAATGATCTATGAGTGTTTCTAGGACCGCGGGCTTATCGTCAAAGTAGTAGTCTAACTTTAGACCTTGAATAATCCTTATTTTCTCATGATCTTCCATTCCACAATAAAAGTGACTATCCACAATAGGAAAACCTATCTCCTTCATCCACTCTTTCGTTTTTGCAGCAAATTGTTTTTTTCTTGCTGTAATATAATAAACTTGATGATCATTATTAACAAGTTCATTTAAAGCTTCAACTGCTCCAGGAAAAGGCGTACAATTTGTAAAATAGATTTCTTCTCGAAGTGAATCCCATAGTTGCTTTCCTTCGATAGCATTCAATCCAAATGGCTCGTGAATTTCCACCGTTTTTAACGCATGAAAGCTTGCTAATGGAATATTCTTTTTAAGCTTTTTATTATAAAGATTAAAAGCATGCTGTCTTAAATTGATCAGTGTATCATCTATATCAAATCCGAACTTCATTTATTTCCTCCACATAAATACTATGCATTCTTATTAGGATAAGCAGTTATTTTAATATCTTCTCCTATCCACTCAGTCTTTTCAAAACGTAATGGAACAGCCTCATCCACTTTTTCAATATCTTCTCCTCTAAATGGCGTATAGGAATTAACCCCTCCTGCTATTTTAGGAGCAATATATACTAGATACTTTTGAATAAGCCCCTCGCGCATAAAGCTTGCATTTACTTCACTTCCACCTTCGAGAAGAATATCAGTAATTCCTATCTTGTATAATTGTTGTAACGCATTTTTTAAATCTAATTTCCCATTATTGGAAGGGACAGCTAACAAATCTACTCCCTTTCCCTTCAATGCCTTCGCTTTCTCTGAATCAATATTTGAAGCAGTAACAATGATCGTTTGTGCCTCTGTGCAATCTGTTATGTGTGCATTTAACGGTGTTCGTAAATTTGTGTCCAAAATAATTCGAATGGGATTCTTTGATGGTCCCTCTAAGCGGGTTGTCAATTTTGGATTGTCTGCTAATACTGTTCCAACACCAATTAAAATACCATCTACTTTGTTTCTTAAATGATGCACTTCTTTTCTTGCTGCTTCCCCGGTAATCCATTGACTATGTCCAGTATGTGTGGCAATTTTACCATCCAAGGTCATTGCAACTTTCGAAATAACAAAAGGCGTTTCATGTATCATATTATGAATAAAACGCTCATTTAATTGCTGTGCCTCTTTTTTTAAAATACCAACTTCCACTTCAATTCCTGCTTCTCTTAAGATGCTAATCCCCCGACCAGCAACTTGAGGATTAGAATCTTCTGTTGCAACAACCACTCTCTTTACTCCTGAATTTTTAACCAGCAGTGCACATGGGGGTGTTTTACCAAAATGCGAGCAAGGCTCCAAGGTTACATATAGCGTTGCATCTTTTGCATGGTCACCTGCCATGTTAAAAGCATGGACCTCAGCATGTGGCTCCCCAGCTTTACGATGAAGGCCTGTGCCGACAATTACTCCATCCTTTACAATCACAGCACCTACTACTGGATTGGGATTCGTCTTTCCTAATGCTGATTCTGCAAGCTCCAATGCCATTTTCATATAATCTTGATCATGCTTCATACCTATGCTCCTTAAATGGTCACTGTATTTTTCAAGGGAATATGACCAGATTTATTCACTTTCGTCTTTAAATAATTCTCATTAAAGGGTGAAACATCTCCCCATAATGGAACATTTTCCTCTGCTGTAAGCCCAAGCTTCTTAAGTGCCTCTAATTTTTTAGGATTATTCGTAATTAATTTCACTGGTTTTTGTCGAAGAAATTGAAGTACTTTTATCGGCGCTTCATAACTTCTCATATCATCTGGAAAATCAAGTGCAAGATTTGCCTCGACTGTATCTAACCCATTTTCTTGCAAAATATACGCAAGGGATTTTGTAAATAGTCCAATCCCCCTGCCTTCATGATTAGCCAAATAGAAGAGTGCACCACTTCCATTCTCAACCATCATGCGCATCGACTCTTTTAATTGATATCCACAATCACATCTCTTACTTCCAAAAATGTCACCAGTATGACATATACTATGCATACGTATTAAAGCATTTTCGTCATTAGCGAAGTCACCATATACTAAAACAGATGATTGCTGATATTCAGCTAAGTTTAGAGATGGTAATGAACATAGAACTTCTTCTTTCGTTTGGTTTTTATTTATTGGTAACCATGTATACCACTGAAAGGTTTCCACTTGGTCGTCCAATTGAACTGGCAATTTTACTGGTCCAACTAAACTTAAATTCCGCTCTTCATTAAATGCAATTATTTCCATTTTATTTTGAAGAAGATTGATAATATTTTGATCCATCCGAAAATCTCCTTTATTGTCTGTTGTATTCTTTATTCTGTAATAGCAATATAAATATATCATGTAAAATATTCTTCAATTAAATAGCCAGTAAAATGAACTTTAAATTTTTAAGCCTCTTTTCACTTACTATATGTAAGCAAGTTTATAATCATAAGGATACATCGTCAAGTAAATAGCACTCAAATAATTTAAACCCATTGGATTACTCTACAGTTTCTACTCGAAAGCTTACTGATAACTATTAGCATATAGCAAATTCTTTATTCGTACAATTCAAAACTCCTCTGTATTCTTACAACCACTACTTAGAGAGCCCAATTCATTGATTTCGCCCGTTATATACTTTATAATTTGACTACCTAGTCATGAATTCAAAATAATATGACCAACTAGTCATTACATTGCTTCCTATAAGCATAGGAGGAAAATACGTGAAAGAAAAAGAAAAAATAATTATTGATTCAGCAATAAAGTTTTTTGCTCAAAAGGGATTTTCTTCAACATCTGTACAAGAAATTGCAAGTGATTGTGGAATATCAAAAGGCGCCTTTTATTTATATTTTAAATCAAAGGAATCTCTTCTTTATAAAATCTTGCAATATTATTACGATGAACTGATTAAAACCTTTGAGGAAATCAGCCTAAAATCAATCCCAGCTAGAGACAAATACATGGATCAGCTTACCTTTATGTTCAATCACGCCTTAAAGCATAAAGAATTTATTATCATGCAGTCAAAAGAACAGGCAATCCCATTAAATAGCTCTATTAAAGATTTATTACTACGAATGCAATCAGAAATGCAAAATTATAATCTAAAAGGTCTCCATGCTATATATGGTGAAGAGAAGAAACAATACCTTCTAGACCTCCTAATGATACAAGAAGGGCTTGTCCATTCCTTTTTAAAAATTGTAATCCTTGAATCAAGCAATGTTTCGACCAAGGATATTTCCAATTATCTTTTAAAAAGATTAGATTCCATTATATCGGATATGGATGCAAATAACGAGCCCCCACTATTTTCGAATGATTTTATAAAATATATTATAAAAAAACCTAAAATAAACTTTATGGAAGATAGCCACCAGCACATTATAAATGCTGTTAACTCGATCCTTAGTAAAATCGAGCATCTTTCAAATAAACAAGAGATCGAAGTAACAATGGAAGTGTTGATGACAGAAATTGATGCCGATAAGCCTAGGATTCCTATTATCAAAGGAATGCTGTCTAACTTGAATAATTATGAAGATCTTAAAGAAGAACAAAAAACCATTGCTGATTTTTATCATATTGCACTTTAAGAATACTGGATAAAAAAGCTTTCATATGATTATGAAAGCTTTTTTATTGGTCAATAATGCAAAGGAGAACAACTTTAAGAGGTGTCTACTTTGCCTAATTCCGTACTTTCAAGATTTTTAAGATTGCCGTTAAGTATCCGTGTATTAACGATTTCTTTAACTATTATTATCCTATTTGGGTTCTTTATCACCTTGATTGAGCCAGAAACATTTCCCACTTTTTTTGAAGGAATCTGGTGGGCAATTATTACAACCTCCACAGTTGGCTATGGTGACTATGCTCCCACAACGATTCTTGGAAGAATAACTGGCATGACATTAATATTAACGGGGGTAGGGTTCCTTTCTACCTATTTAGTGACATTAGCTACTGCGGCTGTAGCTAAACAAAATGCCTATTTAGAAGGAAAATCAACCTATAAAGGACAAAACCACTTGATTATTATTGGTTGGAATGAACGGTCAAAGCTAATGATTCATTCTATCATTAAAGATCGGGAGAATATTCCGGTTACATTAATTGACGAGTCCTTAGCAACTAATCCAGTACCTGAAAAGATACATTTTGTCAAAGGGAATTCTAATTTAGACAATGTTTTACTAAAGGCTAATATATTGACTGCAAATAAGGTGATAATAACTGCTGACCAAAACAAAGAAGAGCTGCAAGCTGATATGCATTCGATTTTGACTTTACTCGCGATTAAAGGTCTGAATGCGAATATACCATGTATCGTTGAAATACTTACTGCTGAACAAGTACAGAATGCTAAAAGAGCTGGAGCTGATGAAATTATTGAAACAAATAGTCTAACGAGCTTCGTTATGCACAATAGCTTAAATTCACAAGATACGATGATTGCATTTCTAGAGCTTTTAAATCAGTTAAAGGATAAGAAACTCCAATTTATTCCTCTAAAAAATATTAATGAAGAATTAGTAGATTATTTGACATTAAACAATTATTTATTAGCTAATGGAAAATTATTGTTAGGAGTGAAAAGAGGGGGAGCTAGTTATCTGAATCCCAATCCTTCCTTTGTTTTTGAAGATGGGGATGAATTAATTATTATTACTTAAATATATTTCCCGTGGCTTGCTGTTCACCCTTTCTAAAGCTAGCAGCAAGCCACGGAAAAGGAATATAAACCCCTTTATCCAGGTCTCAAAAAATATCCCTCGTTTCAAGGATTTCGTTCTTCCATCAATAAGACACTATCCCTTCCATCAACAATCTAACTTTAAGCTTCTAAAAATGTTTTACAAGCATTTGCACATTCCCTACAAATATCTGCGCAGTATTGACAGTGTCGATGATCATGCTTCTCACATTCACGGGCACAATCCTGACAAACAGAAAGACAGATTTCTGCAAACTCTTTAGCATATGGAGATTTTCTGATAATAGCTTGTTCTAAATAACTACAAAATTGAATACATTCCCTATTCGTATGAATGCAATCAATCATTGGTGTAACATTTTCTACTGCTAAGCATTCATTTAGGCAGTGGTTACAAACTATCATACATTCCTGCAAGGATTTTATCAGCAATTGTTCTTTTTCAATAAGCATAGCTTTCTCCTCCTTCTATTACCCATTTCTATTTATTTAACCTTTCAAAAAACCTTTAAACATTTGGGAGCAAAAATAGAGGTTAATGGAAATAAAAAAACAAAAAAGCTATCGGTGCTCTCAAAATTTCTGAGTGCACCGATAGCTCAATTACTATAGCTTATAAACGACTTTCTAGTTCTGCTTTTTTCTCTTCAAATCCTGGTTTACCAAGTAAAGCAAACATATTTACTTTGTATGCTTCAACTCCTGGTTGATCAAATGGGTTCACCCCTAGTAAATAACCACTGATCGCACAAGCTTTTTCAAAGAAGTATACTAGATATCCAAACGTATATTCATTCATTTCCGGAATGCTAACAATTAGGTTTGGTACTCCTCCATCTGTATGTGCAAGAAGTGTTCCTTCAAACGCTTTATTGTTAACAAAGTCAATAGTTTGTCCAGCAAGATAATTTAAACCATCTAAATCATTTTCTTCTGCCTCAATAACAAGCTCATGACGAGGCTTGTCCACTTTTACAATTGTTTCAAAAATGTCACGACGACCTTCTTGAACATATTGTCCTAATGAATGTAGGTCAGTTGAGAAGTTTGCAGAAGAAGGATAAATACCTTTTTGATCTTTTCCTTCACTTTCTCCAAACAACTGCTTCCACCATTCGGAGAAATATTGTAATCCTGGTTCGTAGTTAATTAACATTTCAATTGTTTTTCCTTTGTTATAAAGGACATTACGAACTGCTGCGTATTGATATGCAATGTTGTTTTTCAATTCTGATGTTCCGAAATCAGTTCTAGCTGCTGCTGCACCTTCCATCATTGCTGTAATATCAGCACCGCTAACAGCGATTGGCAATAAACCAACTGGTGTTAAAACAGAATAACGTCCGCCAACATCATCAGGAATAATAAATGATTCATATCCTTCTTCTGTCGCTAATGTTTTTAACGCGCCTCTTGCTTTATCAGTAGTAGCATAAATTCTTGTTCTAGCTTCTTCTACTCCATATTTTTGTTCTAATAATTTACGGAAAATACGGAATGCAATAGCTGGTTCTGTAGTTGTTCCAGATTTAGAAATAACATTAATAGAGAAATCTTTATCACCAAGGAAATCAATGACATCACTCATATAGGTGGAGCTAATATCTTTCCCAATAAAGATAATTTGCGGTGTGTTTCTTTTTTCTTTTGATAAAGAATTATAGAAACTGTGATTTAGCATTTCAATCGCAGCACGTGCTCCAAGGTAGGAACCTCCGATACCGATTACAAGCAAAACTTCTGAGTCACTTTTAATTTTTTCTGCCGCTTTTTGAATGCGCGCAAATTCTTCTTTATCATAATCTACAGGAAGATCTATCCATCCTAAAAAATCGCTTCCTTGTCCGGTTTTTTCATGTAAGGAATGATGGGCAACTTTCACTGCATCTTCTAAATATGTAATTTCGTGTTCTCCAAAGAAACTTAATGCCTTTGAGTAATCAAAACGAACGTGTGTCATAAATGATCCTCCAATTATAATATTTATTTATACTCCTCTTCCACTTTATCGGAAGTAGAAAAAGGAATCAAGAAAGAACTCGTATTGAAAACGGATACAATGTCTTTTTTTTTCATTTTTCACCAATTTTTCAATTTTAATTCTACTTTTTCAACCATAAGAAAAGGAATAGAATTAACTCAGATAAAAACATACAAACAAATAGCATAAATTGTTTGTATGTTTTTTTCGTCTATTCTTTTATAGAGATGCTTTATAAATTTCTAAAACATCTTTATCATTTAACACTTTAAAATTACCAAATCCGCCATTCGCCATTGCTTTTTGGACCATTAAATCAAGCTTACTATTATCAATGTCATAATCAGCCAAACGAGAAGGAGCTCCTAAGTCATTCCAAAACGCACGAAGCTTTTCAATTCCCTCAAGCCCAGCTTCTTCTGCTGTTTTCCCTTCAAGATCCACCCCAAATACGCGACCAGCTAATTGTTTGAATCGTTCTGGTTTTACAGATAAGTTATGCTTCATCCAATTAGGGAATAGGATTGCAAGACCTCCACCATGAGGTATATCATATACGGCTGAAACAGCATGCTCAATATTATGTGAAGCCCAATCGCCACGGTATCCCATATTAAGCATTCCATTAAGAGCCATCGTTCCACAATATAAAATAGCAGCTCGATATTCATAATTTTCTAAGTCATTAACAAGCTTCGGACCAAACTCTATGACCGTTTTCAATACAGATTCACACATATAATCTTGAAGTTCTGTATGCTCTTCTAAGTGGAAATAATGTTCAAAGACATGAGACATCATATCCACGATTCCATAAATCGTTTGATCTTTAGGAACTGTATATGTATTTTCCGGATCTAGGATTGAAAACACGGGGAATGTAAATGGACTTCCCCAGCCAACTTTTTCTTGCGTTTCCCAATTTGTAATAACAGAACCTGCATTCATTTCTGATCCAGTTGCAGCGAGTGTTAGAACTGTTCCAAACGGTAAAGCTGCTTTTGGGGCTGCTTTTTTCGTAATAAACTCCCATGGGTTGCCATCGAATTTTGCACCGGCTGCAATTGCCTTTGTACAGTCAATAACACTTCCTCCACCAACGGCTAATATAAAATCGATTCCTTCTGTTTTACAGATATCAACTCCACGCTGTACAGTAGTCAATCGGGGATTGGGCTCTACACCAGATAATTCAAATACTTCTTTGCCATTTTCATTTAAAATAGTCATTACTTTATCGTATAGACCATTTTTCTTAATACTTCCCCCACCGTATACTAAGAGGATTTTCTTCCCAAACGAGGCTAATTGATCTTTTAATTGTTCTAATTGACCTTTACCAAAAATAAGTTTTGTCGGATTATAAAAAACAAAGTTTTCCAAATAAATGCCTCCCATTCCTTTTTTAAGAATTATTAATGTAAAACCTAGTGTATGACTTATTATTAAACAAACTTCTATGAAAATCAAAAGATTAAGCTTAAGCAGCCGACAAATAGTATATGTATCCTTTTGGTCACTTATCCCATATTAAGGACAGTTTGCCCCAAATAATGAGAAGTTTCCTTATTTTTGTATCTATCATTTTATTCATCTAACTAAATAAAGCTGACCTTCCAGCCAGCTTTTAACTACATATATTTTATTGATTGTTCACATTTAATACTTGCTTAATCCGCTCAATAGCCCAATCCAACTCTTCCTTTGTAATCGTTAACGGAGGTGCAAAACGGATGACTGTTTCATGTGTTTCTTTACATAATAAGCCTACTTCTTTTAGCTTTTCACAATATGGTCTGGCTTCTACCATTAATTCTACTCCTATAAATAATCCTCTTCCTCTAATATCCTTAATAATCGGATTCTTAATTTCCGTTAATTTTTGCAGAAAATAATTCCCTAAATTTGCAGAACGGTCGGTTAAATTCTCTTCTATAATTACATCTAGCGCAGCAATCGATACAGCGCATGCCATTGGATTCCCTCCAAACGTTGATCCGTGGGAACCTGGATTAAATACTCCTAATATGTCCCCATCCGCAACTACACAGGAGATAGGAAACACACCAGCTCCAAGCGCTTTTCCTAATATATACATATCTGGTTCAATCCCGTACCATTCACTCGCAAATAATTTACCTGTTCTCGATAGACCTGTTTGAATTTCATCTGCAATAAAGAGAACATTATTTTCCTTGCATAACTGAAATGCCGCTTCCATGAAACCCTCCGGAGGAATGATGATTCCAGCCTCACCTTGAATTGGTTCAACAATGAATGCTGCTGTATGCTCTGTAATAGCTTCTTTCAATCGATTTATATCACCATAAGGGATAATCCTAATACCTGGCAGCATCGGTCCAAATCCCCTCTTATACTCCTCATCAGAGGATAGGGATACAGCTCCCATTGTTCTTCCGTGAAAATTCCCCTCACACACAATTAATTCTGCCTTCTCTTTTTCCACCCCTTTACAATCATAAGCCCATCTTCTGGCAGCTTTAATAGCCGTTTCTAACGCTTCTGCTCCAGTATTCATCGGTAGAACCATTTCTTTGTTCGTTAGTGTACTTATTTTTTCATACCAAGGACCTAATTGATCATGATGAAAAGCCCGTGATGTTAAAGTAACACGATCTGCCTGTCTCTTTAACGCTTCAATTATTTTCGGATGACGATGGCCTTGATTTAAAGCAGAATAAGCACTTAACATATCCATATATTTATTTCCTTCTGGATCAGCAATCCAAACACCTTCTGCTTCGGAAATCACTATTGGCAATGGATTATAATTTTTTGCTCCATATTTCTCTGACTGTTCTATTAGTGAAATAGATTTAAATTCTTGTACCATCCAATCATCCTTCCAATATTGTTATATAAATGTAAAGAACTATATATTAACTTTAGCTGATTTTACAAAAGAAGGATAGAATTTATTATCATTATTTTCTAAAAATTTGTTTTTTGATTTTATTATGGTTTACTATGATGTTCAAAGGTAAGTAAAAAACTTAAAAAAGGCAAAAAAAAGACTGCCCAAAAGCAGCAGCACTCCATGAAATAAAGGAAGCAATAGCTTTGTTAGACAGCCATTTTATAAAATTAATTATTTTTTAATTAAATCATTACGATTAGATTGTTCAATCCACTCTTGTAATTTATCTTTTAATGTATTGAAACCTTGTACGTTTTCTGTTTCAACTACAGCAGCAGCTGTTTGACGTTTAGGACGAGGTTTTTTTGCTTTAGCAGCTTCTGGTTGTGCAGGTGCTTCTTCTGTAGCACGGATAGAAAGACCAATTTTACCAGCATTTTCATCAATAGAAAGAACTTTAACGTTCACTTCATCTCCAACTTTTAAAAACTCGTTAATATCTTTTACGTAACCATGTGTTACTTCAGAGATATGAACTAAACCTTGTGTATTTTCATCCAAAGAAACAAACGCTCCGTAAGGCTGAATACCTGTAACCTTTCCTGTAATAACACTTCCAACTTCGATTTTATCTGACATGAGAACACTCCTAATTGTTTATATTAATATTTCCTTTTATACGCATTATAAGATTATATCACATATATGACATTTATACAAAAGGATTTATTTACAGTGTTATAATTCCCTTTTATCATTTGTGTAAACTATGTCTATTAATGGAACGATCTTAGCCTTGTAAGTATATACTTTCCTCCCACTTAGAATAGTATGCTGGAGTCCTTACAGGCACGATTTTCCCCCGCATGAAAGCAATGGAGCAAATCAACGACATCTGAAATTGATTTCATAAGAAAAGAGGTGTTCCAAAGGAAGACCACAATTTCATGAATTGTGATGCTTAACCATAAAAACACCTCTTTTTAGATTAAATAGATTCTCGGAATTAAATTTTCCGCATAAGCTCTAGTCTTTTGACTAGGGCTTTTTTATTGTGACACCCCCAAAACGGAGATGCGAACAAACTTTCCTCTTGACAAACATACGTTCCCTAAATAATTAAGTGACGGTATTTTTTTAATCACTTAAACGGGGGAAAACTTATGCTTACAGATATTCGTTCTCATGAATCCTATCTACACTTTGTTGTAGAGCAGCTAGACATACACTACAATAAAAAGTTTTTAAAAGATTTCTACTTCGAACCAATCATTTGGTGTTCTTTAATCGATCTAACTGACACCACAGAATTACTGAAACAACGGTATTCCTCTAATCCAAGAGGAAGAAAACCACGGAATCCTTGTGATATGCTTCGAAGCTTAATGCTTATGCATTATCAAAAGGAAACCAGTGTGGATCACTGGGTTTTTATCTTAAAAACAACTCCCATATTCGCCATTCTTAGTGGCTTTTCTCCAGACAACGTTCCTGGAGTTGGTACGTTTTATGACTTTTTCAAACGCCTTTGGCTTACATCAACTCCTCATCTATCCAATCGAAAGAAGAGAAGGTTGAAAAAGCCAAGAAAGAAAGGCAAAAAGAATCAAAAACTTGAACCTAAAAATCCAAAAATTGTGGAGAAGCTAGTTAACCGTGCACTAAAAAACAAGAAAGTTCATTATAAACAAAAGGCACACGATCAACTCCAACTCCTATTTCAATCACTATTCGTAAATAAATCGGCATCAGATGGATTATTAGGAAATACGCAGTCACTCAGCATTTTGGCTGACGGAACTCCTGTTGTAACGGGAGGTCGGTCATATGGGAAATTCCTTTGTGATTGTCGAAAACAAGGAATTTGGAAGTGCCAATGTAAACGACAATTTTCAGATCCTGATGCTGATTATGGCTGGGATAGCTCTAGAGAAAAGTACTATTATGGACGAAATCTCTTTATGATAGGTGCCTCAGATAGTCCGTATAATTTGCCAATCTACCCAAGAATGTATCGAGCTAGTAAACACGATTCTGTTCTGTTTGTAAGTACATATCATGAACTTTTACATTGGTATCCTGATTGGAAATTTAGGGAAGTCATCTTAGATTCAGCCTTAGACGCTTATCCCATTTATAAAATGTTAGAACACTATGATGTTTCAGCCATCATTGACCTCAATCCTAGGCGTTCTAAGCAGTTTATTTACAATGAAATGGATATTAATTTAGACGGTGTTCCGATTTGCCCAATTGGTCGCAAAATGCTTGATTGGGGAGCGGATAAAAAACGTTACCGTCGTAAATGGCGATGCCCAGCTGTAGTTGGAAAATGGAAGTGCCCAAACCCATGTTCTACCTCTACATATGGACGAACTTTTTATACATCGACAAAGGATAATCCTCGTCTATTTCCACGTGTCAAACGTGACAGTAAGGAATGGTATAAGCGTTATTCCTTGCGTACTGGGATTGAGCGCTGTATTAAACGGCAAAAGATTGATTATCATTTAGAGGATTCAAGAGGACGTAGTTCAAGGCATTGGAATATTCGAACCTATATCATCGGCATGTGCCAGCATGCCGATGCGTGGTTAAAGGAGGCAAAAAAGAATCATTTTGCAAATCTTAACACATTAATTAAATCTCTTTTGTCCTTATAAAGTCATCTTAAAATACATTTTTAAAAAAATCCACTATAGGTGGTTTATTTGATATGCACTTTTTTAAAAACGACTTTGAAAATTCCAATTTATCCTCCAAAATTTAGCTATCATCCCCCTTAAGACCCAGAATCAGTCATTTAATTTCCGAGCCTCTATATTAATAAGAATATTTATCAACAAAACGCTTCATTCGCTTCATTGCTTCTTGTAATTGTTGTAACGACGAAGCATAGGAACAGCGGATATGGCCTTCTCCACTTTCCCCAAACACATTGCCAGGTACAACTGCCACTTTTTCTTCCATCAATAGTTTTTCTGCAAACATCTCAGAAGTCATTTTTGTTGATGTTATATTAGGAAACGCGTAAAAGGCTCCTCCAGGTACATGACATGTTAATCCCATATCGTTTAATGACTGAACGATAAAATTCCTTCTCCGTCGATAACTCTTTTTCATTTCTTCTACATCATTTTGCCCGCTTCTCAATGCCTCTAGTCCTGCATATTGGGCCATCGTAGGTGCACACATTAAACTGTACTGGTGAATTTTTAGCATCGCTTGAATTAATTCCTCTGGTCCACACACAAACCCTAATCTCCATCCTGTCATCGCAAAACCCTTTGAAAAACCAGAGAGAAGAATTGTCCGCTTCCAAGCTCCCTCAATAGCAGCTGTGCTTGTGTATTCTTCGTCATAGCTAAGTTCTGCATATATTTCATCGGAAAGAATAAGCAAATCATGCTTTTCTGCTACTGATACGATTGCTGATAATTCCTCTTTTAAAAGGGTAGTTCCAGTAGGATTATTGGGTGAACAAATCATAATTGCTTTTGTCCGTTCTGTAATGACTTCTTCCAATTGCTGTGGCTGGATTTTAAAATCATTTTCCTTTAAACTTTGCACAGAAATTGGCACTCCACCTGCAAGCATTACTAACGGTGCATAGGAAACAAAACATGGTTCCACCACAATGACTTCTTCCCCTTGGTTCAGTATAGCTCTTAAAGCAATATCGATCGCCTGACTAGCACCAACAGTAACAATTATTTCAGAAGTCGGCTCGTAAGAAACTAAAAATCTTTTTTTCATATAATGACTAATTTCTTCTCGAAGCTCTAAAAGTCCAGGATTCGCAGTATAAGATGTATATCCTTGTTCTAGTGATAAAATTGCCGCCTCTCTTGTTGACCAAGAAGTAACAAAGTCTGGTTCTCCTACACCGAGAGAAACAACTCCTTCCATACTGGATGCTAAATCAAAGAATCTGCGTATTCCAGATGGCTGCATTTCCTCTACTTTCTGTGCAATATAGCTTTTGGTTTGCTTCATTATGGTGACACCACAATTCTTTTATCATCATCTGACGGTTCAAATATCGTTCCATCATGTTTATATTGTTTCAAAATAAAATGAGTAGTGGTAGAAATTACAGAATCAAGGGTTGAAAGCTTTTCCGAAACAAATCTTGCCACTTCATTCATGGATTTCCCTTCAATAATTACCGATAAATCATATGCCCCAGACATTAAATAGAGAGACTTAACTTCCTTAAATCGATAAATCCTTTGAGCAACTTCATCAAAGCCAACCCCTCTTTTAGGAGTTACTTTGACATCGATCATTGCAGTAACTCCTTCATGACCTTCCACTTTTGACCAATCCACAATAGATGTATAACGGACAACTACATTTACTTCTTCTAATTTAGCAATCATTACTTTTGTGTTCTCTAACTCTTCACCAATCATTTTTGCTATATCTTCGTCAGATATCCTCGCATCTTTTTCCAGAATCTCTGCAATTTCAATTTCCTTATCTGTTAATCTCATGTTCATCCTCCTGCTCGCCTGAAATATTCTCATTATACCAAATTATCACTAAATTTTTCGTACATTTTTCATTTTGGGCTTCAATTTTTAAATTGGGTTAATCTAAATTACTTCTAAAAGAGTTGCGTAAAAAACATACTTATATTGAATTAACGATACGAATCAACCCGAAGGCGAAGCGTAAACTTCGCCAACAGCATTAATCAGATAACTCCTGTGAAACTAATCTGTCCTGCCATTAAAGAGAACAGATGCCGCTTCTTTTTATAATCATAAGCTTCTTTGAAATTGCTAAGCAATTCTCTAAAGGAAGAACTTCCTCAAATGAAAATTCATAAATAGCTTGCATTGCATTTGCTAGTTCTTCCTCTTCATCTAAATCATGCAACGCTTGAAGAATATCCGCAATTTCCGTATCATAATTTCCCTCTCCAATGGAGAAAGGATCCCATCCATTTAATATACGTACAAATTCTAAAGTCATTTCTTGATTATTCATATTGCGGTCTCCCTTGTTCCATTTTTGGCTGAAACTATTCTATCATATAACCTTACAAAAGGGCATAGTCGAAAAAGAAGTCGATATTTAAAGCTATTCGATGACTTAAATTGTAGTTTTATATTGACAATTCAGTATTTTAGCTATATTATTCATTTATTGAAAATTTCATATTTACTTATCAAGAGAGATTGAGGGAACAGGCCCGATGACATCCAGCAACCTCCTTTCCTAAAGGAAGGTGCTAACTCCTGCAGAATGACTTATTCTGAAAGATAAGATCGCTATATGTATACGATACTTCTTTCCAGATGAAAGAAGTTTTTTTTATGTGCAGTGGTTCTCATAATCTGTATCTAATAACAATCTCTAAAAGACAAATGATTTTCATGCAAAGGGGGATAAAGCTCGAATGATACAAATTAACGATTTAGTGAAAGTATTCAAAACGAAAAAAGAACAAGTTGTAGGAGTGGATCATGTTTCTCTCTCTATACAAAAAGGAGAAATATTCGGAATTGTAGGCTATAGCGGTGCTGGTAAAAGCTCCCTTATTCGATGTCTCAATTTATTGGAAAAACCTACAAGTGGTGAAATTATTATCGATAATATTTCCTTAACTTCGTTAAATCAAAGGCAATTAAGAGCTGCTCGTTTAAAAATAGGGATGATTTTCCAACATTTCTATCTTGTCAGTAGTAAAACCGTTTATGAAAATATCGCTTTTGCTCTTAAAGCAGCAAATTTACCCTCAAAGCAAATACATAAACGTGTATTAGATTTGCTCGACATGGTAGGGTTAACAGATAAAAAAGATGTCTTTCCAGCACAATTAAGTGGTGGTCAAAAACAACGGGTTGGCATTGCTAGAGCGCTAGCTAATAATCCAACGGTACTACTTTGTGATGAAGCAACTTCTGCTCTTGATCCAACGACAACGAAATCCATTCTTGCTTTATTAAAAAAAATTAATAAGGAACTAGGATTAACCATCGTTCTAATCACCCATGAGATGGAAGTCGTGAAAGATATTTGCGATCGTATGGCAGTTATGGAAGCAGGAAAGGTCATTGAAGAAGGAGCAGTATACGATATGTTTGCTAATCCAAAGCAGGAGCTTACTAAAAATTTTGTTAACAGCATTCTTCAATTTGAATTGCCTAACCATCTCCTAGAAGAGAGAAAAGGGACAATTATTAAAGTTACCTTTCAAGGTGCAATTGCAGAAGAAGGAATTATCTCTGATGCATTTCAGCACTATCAAGTAAAAGGCAATATTCTGCATGGGAAGATCGAATACATTCAAAACAATCCACTTGGTATTTTTATAATGGAATTAACAGGTGATGATGCTGAGATTACGAAAGCGATTCAGTATATTAAAGATCGCACCAAAAAGGTGGAGGTGATACATCATGCCTCTTAGCGTTGATTGGAATTATATTATTGAATTACTTCCTGATTTAAATTCTGCTTTTTTTGAAACCTTATACATGGTTGGTATCTCTATTGTTGTGGCTATTATTGTGGGTTTACCGATAGGAATTCTTTTATTTGTTACAGATAAAGGACTGTTTTTAGAAAATACATTTCTTAAAAACATTGTAGGTTTTGTTGTTAATATGGTTCGCTCCATTCCTTTTATTATCCTATTAATTGCCCTATTACCTTTAGCAAAATGGATTACCAACACAACAATCGGTCCTACAGCTGCTTCCGTTTCTCTATCAGTTGCTGCTATTCCTTTTTTTGCAAGAATAGTGGAACAAGCTTTTCGTGAAATTGATAAAGGGGTAATTGAAGCCTCAGTTGCGATTGGAGCATCCCCCTGGATGATTATTTGGCAAGTTTTAATTCCAGAAGCAAGACCAGGTATTATTCAAGGTATTACTATCACCATTATCAATTTAATCGCTTATTCAGCCATGGCTGGAATTGTTGGCGGTGGCGGGGTCGGTGATCTTGCAATTCAGTATGGCTATTATCGTTATGATAATACAGTAATGATTACAACCGTCGTTGTTCTCGTCTGTTTAGTCCAAATCATTCAATTTTTTGGCGATAAAATTTCAAAAACATTGGATAAACGTTAACTCAACATAAAGACTTTTAGGAGGAATAAACAAATGAAAAAAATACTTATAGGAATTCTTTTACTAGTTTCATTTAGTGTGCTTAGTGCATGTGGGGAAGAAAAAAACAATGCCGAATCAGGCGAGAAGAAAGAGATTAATATTGGTGCAACTTCCGGCCCTTATGCGGACATGGTAAAAAAAGCAATTAAACCAATCCTTGAAGATAAAGGCTATAAAGTAGAAGTTACAGAGTTTACAGACTATGTACAACCTAATAAAGCATTAGCAGAAGGAAGCATTGATGCGAATCTGTTCCAACACAAAATTTATATGGAATCCTTTGCCGAGCAAAATAACTTAGAGTTATCTGAACTTATTTCAGTTCCGACTGCACCAATGGGCATATATTCACATAAATTTGACAGCTTAGAAGACATCACAGATGGTGCAACAATTGCAATACCTAATGATCCTACCAATGCGGCTCGTGCCTTCTTAATTTTAGAGGAGGCAGATTTAATTGAAATTGATCCAGCTGCTGACCCACTAACTGTCTCTGATAAAGATGTAACGAAAAACATTAAAAACTTAAAGTTTGAAACAATTGAAGCAGCACAATTACCTCGTGCTGTTGATAGTGTAGATTTATCAGCGGTTCCAGGTAACTTTGCACTAGCAGCAAAAATGAACCTATTAGATGCTCTTCAATTAGAAAATATGTTAGATCAATACCGTAACCGTGTCGTTGTTAATACAAAAGACTTAGATGCTCCATTTGCTAAAGATATTAAAGCAGCTGTGGAATCAGCTGAATTCGAGAAAGTAATTGATGAAGAATTTGAAGGCTTTGGAAAGCCTGAGTGGATGAATTAAATAAATGACTGTGACTGAAATATAATACAATAAATCAAGGGAGCTACGCGGTGGAAATTATTCATCCTCGCAGCTCCCTTGATTGTTTTTACACCCATTTACAAGACAATAACTATTTAGATCCTCTGTATTAATTTTCTGATTATTAAAACAAAGTCACATTTTCACCTTATTTCTTTCACAAATTGGACACACATCCTCTCTCTACAACTACAAAGTGTGTGTTAATATAATGTTGTATTGTGAATCCATTCACATAAAACCAAAAGACAATATAGGGGGAACCAATCATGAAAACTACACCAAAAGTTTTACTTGCTTCCATTTTAGCAGGAGCGCTTTTAACAGCTTGTGGAAATACAGACACAGAACCAAAAAAAGAAGAAAATAAAGCAGAAGAGTCAGCTGATGTAGTAACAACAGCTTCCATCGTTAATGAAGCAGATGCATTAGTAAATGCATTAGGTGAAAACGGTACTTGGATTGTTGCAACACTTCAAGATTTAACAGTAGACAGTGATATCGTAGTTGCAGGTGAGTTCCACGATAAAGGCGATGCTGCAAATCCAATTTATCGTAAACTTGGCCTTTATACACAAGACGAAGATCATAACATCATTGATTCTTTCACTTTAACTGCTCCTAAAATGACAGTTCAAAGTGAAAACTTCAAAATCCAAGGTGGTACATTTGCTGGAGATGTTTATGTAGAAGCTAATGGATTCACCGTGGACACTACAGCAAAAGTAGATGGAAATGTTTACTATAAAAGTGATGAATTCAAATCATCTGCTGTAATTGATGGAGAAGTAACCGGTGAGCAAGAAGTACAATAAATATTCTTTAAAGAGGCTGGGACATAAGTATTCCAGCTAGCATCAAAAAACGAACAATTATACAAAATATGTATAATTGTTCGTTTTTTTTAGTTTTAAAAAGAAGGTCTCAGTAAAATCTGTTGTTAATACCCGCAGCCATTTTGACCCAGCACCTTTGTTTACCTAAACAGTTTTTCAATTTCCCGCTTCAACCACCAAGGAACTAAACAGTTACTTTTAAATAGATTACTTCCTATTTAAATAACCCTTCCATTAAGTTTACAAAATTCCCTAAAAAAAATAACATAAATAGATTGACAATATACTGATTTAGGAATATCTTTTATATAAAAGTTGCACCAGTGAAACTTTTTAAACCAAAGGAAAATCAGGTGAAAAAAATGAAAAAAAGTCAATCAATAGAACAAATACATTCTAAATCAGCACAAAGTATTTTAAATGAGGATGTTAAAGGCTTAAAAAGAATACTCCCTTTTTTAGGTCCTGCTTTCATTGCTGCGATTGCATATATTGATCCAGGAAATTTTGCGACAAATATTGCTGCTGGATCAAAATATGGATATCTATTATTATGGGTTATTCTTTTCTCCAACATCATGGCATTAATCATTCAATCCTTATCAGCAAAATTAGGAATTGCTACTGGAAAAAACTTAGCTGAAGTAGCTAGAGAAGAATTTCCAAAACCAGTTTCTATCGGACTATGGATTCAAGGTGAACTTGTTATCATGGCAACTGACTTAGCAGAGTTTATCGGTGCTGCGCTTGGTATCTATCTTCTTTTTGGCATTCCGTTATTGGAAGCTAGTCTTATTGCCGCTGTCGGATCTTTTGCTATTCTTGAATTACAAAGACGAGGTTATCGTTCCTTAGAAGCGGGAATTACTGGTATGTTATTTATTGTTGTCCTTTCTTTTGTTGTGCAAATGTTCTTTGCGAAGCCAGATGTTCCATCTTTAATCAGCGGGTTATTTACCCCTCAATTTGATGGATTAGATAGTGTCGTTTTAGCAGCGGGGATACTTGGTGCCACAGTGATGCCACATGCAATTTATTTACATTCTGCCTTAACGCAAAAAAGAATTGTTGGGGAGACAGATAGAGAGAAAAAACAAATTTTCCGTTTTGAATTCATCGATATTCTCATTGCCATGTTAATTGCAGGATTTATTAATGGAGCAATGCTTATTGTCTCAAGTGCCTTATTCCATAAAAACGGACTATTTGTCGAGGATTTAGATGTAGCCTTTCATTACTTTGGAGAGTTGGTTAATCCTATCTCTGCCACATTATTCGGGCTAGGCTTATTAATCGCAGGCTTATCCAGCTCCTCTGTTGGAACCATGTCTGGTGATGTAATCATGCAAGGGTTTATCCATTTCCGTATTCCTATCTATGTAAGAAGGGTGATTACAATGGTTCCACCAATCGTCATTATCGCCATTGGGATTAACCCAACCACTGCACTTGTTGCAAGTCAAGTAATTTTATCATTTGGAATCGGATTTGCTCTTATTCCTTTAATTATGTTTACTAGTTCCAAACGGATAATGAGAAGTTTAGTAAATACAAAATGGATTACTGTTCTATCATGGATAATGGCTACTATAATTGTTGCATTGAATATTTTTATTCTCATCCAAACTTTTCTGTAATAGAAAATCTTAAAAGACCGGAATCCTGTTCTCCGGTCTTTTTCTCTACCTATTTCTTCTTAATTGCACCACATGCAATTCTTTCCCCTGAATCTCCGGCAGGTTGTGTCATCCCATCATCTTGTTGTTCCGTAATTACAATCGAGGTTCCATCCTTCGTAAATAACGATGTTTTTCCATCTCTAAGTGTTACCTGAGGTGCCATTAACTCCGCTTTCACAGTACCATCCTCTTTCACAAGAATATTTGGTAAATCACCTGCATGGGCGCCTTCTGGATGAAGCAATCCATGTTCTTTATTATCTGGATTAAAGTGATTACCTGCTGCTTGAAAATCAGGAGCATCACATTTATTTGTCTCATGAATATGAATTCCGTGAATCCCTGGAGTCAGCCCTTTTAAATCTAACGATAACTTAACTCCCTCAGACTGTTCTTGCAGTTCTATTGTCCCTAATAAATCCCCTACATCATTATGCATTTCCACTTCCACTTTGGTTACTTCACCTGCGGCACAACCGGTTAGGAAAAGGAGTATAATCGCCAATAAGCACAGTTTTTTCATCGTTTTTCCTCCATAGACGGTTTGGTATTAGTATTTGAAAAACTCTTCATTTATATGCAGTTAATCTCGTTTATCAAATAATGTATATTTGTGATACTATAAAAGGAAATAATACTTGGAGGGATTATATTGTCAGATCTATCTATTGGTTCTATCGTAACTGCCTTTTATAAAACAGGAAAATACATAGGGGAAATAACAGATATACGTCCTCAAAGTTATTTAGTGCGTGTACTTGCAGTATTAAAACATCCAATGCAAGGCGATTTGCATCAGCCGAAAGAGGCTATGGTTGAAATTTTCCATGAACGAAAAGCACTTTCCTATCGGGAACAAATGAATGCTCCAAAGAAAATGGTCAAGCTGTACAAGGAGGAATCAATTCCATCATATAACGAATCCTTGCAAGCTGCCTTAGAAAAAATGCGTCAGGACCTTCAAGAAGACGATTCTGCATTCGCTGCTCAAAGTTTGAAAAACTTAGAAATACTTGATGCGGAATATTATAAGTTATCTTAAATGGAAGTCTATGTTTAACACTTACTTCAGAACTAAAAGATGATGAAATTCCTCACGTGAAGGATTATTAATAAGAAGAAAATCAACAGACTTCAACCGAAGGAAAAATTAAATCTTGAAAACAAATAAAAAAGACGAGGAATGGTATCTTCGTCTTTTTTAAGCAAACTTATTTAGTAGTTTAGACATGTCAATTAAATCTCCAATTGTCGGTGGATTTGATTTCCCCATGTATTTCTTGTCTTGTTCAACGAGTTTGAAAATATGATAAGTGGTCAAAGCATCATCTAGGGCTCGATGATGTTTTCCTGTGCCTTCTCTTCCGTATTCTCTAACTGCCTTCCATAAGCCTGTTTGGTTTTTATCACCAAAAAAACGCTTATATTCCATTGACAAATCCACTTCTTTACAATGAAAAGTAAATGGTATTTGCGCCTTTTGACAATTATCCTTAAGCACTTTCATATCCATGTTTCCCCATGTAACAACGGTATTTTGATAGCCTCTGCTAATTGTCTCAAGCTTTTTCATTAAATCATAAAAAGATATCCCCTTATTTACTTGTTCCTGTGAAATATGTAGAAAAGATTTGCATCTCCTTGAGAGTGTTGAAAACTTACGGGGTACAACATAAGAAGAAAAATGTTCCCTTATTGAATCATCTACAACGGCTACGATACCAACCTCAATAATTTCTGGATAAAACCCCTTAAACTTAATACTTTTCTCTGGCATGGTGAATTCAAAGTCAATAAATAAATACTGTTGCTTTTCCATTCTTTCACCTTCTTTTTCATCGATATTTCACATGAATCATGAGTCAAAGTAATTCTTACCTTATGAAGTGCATTCCCGGACTTTGGCTATATCTATGCTAGGTTCCTTCTATTTATCTACCTATATTATAACAGAATATCACTTAACCTTTTTAATTTTCTGTATTTTTTACCGAGATTTTTGATGAGGATTTTAAGAAGCAGAATGCCTTTTCTCAAAAATTGGTGTATTTGCATATTTATGAAGCCTGTTTATTACTGCAAAATCAATTCACTGTGCTAGTTGTTAAAAGCAGTAAAGTTTTCGAATAAGCCTACTTTAAAAAAATATTCTTCCGACACATATTTTTTCATCCGCGGTAAAACATAAAAAAAGAGACAAACCCTAAAGGCTGCCTCTCTTTTTTTGAACCTTTATTCCACTGCCATCTTACGAATATATTCTCTTGGTTGAAATGGGATCATCGTTTCTTCTAGAAATAGAGAGGCATCCTCTTCTATTACTAAGAGCTCAGCTAATGAATAGAACTCTCTTTTTTGAAAGCTATTTAAGAAAGTTCCAACTAAAAGACAAAAAGAGAATAAACAAATGGAAATACATATCTTTGATTTAATATTCATGTATATAACCACCTCCCCATTAGTTTGAGCAAAAAGGTGGGTTTTTTACACAAAAAAAACAAAAAAATTTTTCTGTTTTAAACCGGTTCCTTCTTATTTAATAGAAGAGTATATTGTCCAATAATTTTCATGTTTCCTATGTGCACAGCGGTTTTTTTTGCGTTATACTTTAATATGTTCATTCATTTTCAATGACATTTCATTTAGATTTTGTTTAAGGAGGGTTTAATTTGTCTATTCTTCACTGGGTTGTACTTTCACCATTTTTATACACCCTATTGATTCCTATTGCATATAAATTGATGAAAAGAGTACATACGGGATGGTTTGTATTACCACTGCCAATATTACTGTTTATTTATTTTTGCAGTAATATCGGAGCAACGTCCAATTTGCAGGCAAAAGCAGAATCGATTGCTTGGATTCCATCATTAGGTATTGATTTTTCAGTAAAATTAGATGGTCTTGGAATGCTATTTTCTCTTTTAATATCTGGAATCGGCGCACTTGTCATTCTTTATTCCATCTATTATTTGGATAAAAACAAAGAAAAGATTAATCAATTCTATGTATATCTTCTATTATTTATGGGAGCAATGCTAGGAGTTGTATTATCTGATAATTTAATTGTTCTATATATGTTCTGGGAGATTACAAGTATCTCTTCTTTTCTTCTAATCGGTTTTTGGAATAATCGAAGTAATTCTCGATATGGTGCAATTAAATCAATGGTTATTACGGTTTTTGGAGGGCTTTCCTTATTAGCTGGCATAATCCTGCTTTATTTAATGACTGGATCATTTAACATCTCAGAAATTATTACTTTAGTTCAACAAGAATCAATTATTTCCCATCCGCTATTTATTCTGGGAATGATTTGTATCTTAATTGGAGCATTTACAAAATCTGCACAATTCCCATTTCATATTTGGCTACCAGACGCAATGGAAGCTCCAACTCCAGTCAGCAGTTATTTGCATTCGGCTACAATGGTTAAGGCTGGGATTTATCTTGTTGCCCGTTTAAGCCCTGTATTTGCCGTTTCTGGTTATTGGCTCTGGATTGTATCACTTGTCGGAATTATCACTCTGTTGTACGGCTCATTTTTTGCTGTGAGACAAGTCGATTTAAAAGGACTTCTAGCCTATTCAACCATAAGTCAGCTTGGAATGATTATGTCTTTACTAGGCATTGGTGCTGCTGGTGTCCATTATGATAATGAGAGTGTTTATTATATTGCAACAGCGGCTGCAGTCTTCCATCTTATCAACCATGCCACCTTTAAAGGTAGCTTGTTTATGATGGTTGGGATTGTTGATCATGAAACTGGGACAAGAGATATTCGTCGTTTAGGTGGATTGATGAAAATTATGCCGATCACATTTGCAATTGCATTGATTGGCTCACTTTCTATGGCTGGTATCCCGCCATTTAACGGCTTCCTTAGCAAGGAGATGTTCTTTGCGAGCATGTTGAACATTCGTGAATTCAATATGTTTCATTTAGATACTTGGGGAGTTCTATTACCTATCGTCGCTTGGGTTGGTAGTATCTTTACCTTTGTATATAGTATGATTCTTGTCTTTAAAACTTTTACAGGAAAATATCAACCTGAAAAATTATCTACTAAGCCACATGAAGCACCAATGGGTATGCTAATTTCACCAATTCTATTAGTATCTCTTGTCGTAATATTTGGATTATTCCCAGGGTTAATATCAAATACCATTCTATCCCCTGCCATTACATCTATTTATGGTGGAGGTGTTTATGATCTTCATATCTATCATTGGCATGGTTTCGAACCAGAGTTGTTTATGACGATTGGAGTCATTGTTTTTGGTATAATCCTTTATTTGACATTGAAGAAATGGACTGTTATTTATCAAGTAATTCCTGTTATTTGGAATAGAATATATGATTGGTTATTTGGAAAAACAGAAAATTTATTTAACCAGCTTACAAACAGATATATGACCGGTTCCCTTAGAACCTATTTGATTTATATCTTTTCATTCTTTATCCTAATTCTTTCTTATACTTTATTTGCAAAGGATGGATTTACAATCGACTCTTCCCGGCTAGCGCCAATTGGAGGCTATGAAGTAGTTCTATCAATCGTTCTTGTGATTTCGACTATTGCCATTTTGTTCTCTAAATCACGTTTAACCTCCATTATCCTTTTAGGCGCAGTTGGTTATACAGTATCCTTATTCTATGTAGTTTTTCGAGCACCTGACCTTGCATTAACTCAATTGGTAATTGAAACTGTTTCAGTAGCTTTATTCTTACTATGTTTTTATCATTTACCAAGAAACGCTAGGAAAAAAGAAAGTATACCTTTTAAATTATCAAATGCAGTAATTTCTGTGTTAGTAGGACTCGTTGTTATGCTAATTGCTATTGCTTCCTATAGCACAAAACTGTTCGATTCCATTTCTCAATATTATGTGGATAATACGTATTTAAAAGCGGCAGGAGAAAATATGGTAAATGTTATCTTAGTTGATTTCAGGGGATTTGATACGCTCTTTGAAATTGCTGTGCTTTCCATTGCTGCGATTGGTATTTATTCCATGATTACCTTGAGAATGGGGGGAAAGAAAAATGAAAATAAATAATTTAGTTTTACAAACCATCACAAAAGTCATTGTCTTTCTGATACTTCTATACGCTGTTGATCTCTTTTTTGCTGGCCACTATACACCAGGCGGAGGATTTATTGGTGGATTGATGGCAAGTGGAGCAATTGTTCTATTGCTTATTGCTTATGATATAAAATTAGTGAAGAAAATCTTCCCTGTTAATTTTATCTATGTTACTGCAATAGGTCTGTTAATAAGTACCTTAACAGGAATGATCGCAGTATTTTCTAATAAACCATTTTTAACGCATTTTTTTAATAAACATGTGCACTTGCCTTTATTAGGAGAAACGTCTCTTCACACTGCGGCATTATTTGATCTTGGTGTTTTCTTAGTAGTAGTGGGCGTTACAATGACCATTATTCAAACGATTGGAGAGGATGACTAATGGAATTCTTAATGGCATTCATTATCGGTATTCTGTTTATGTGTGCGACGTATTTAATTCTTTCTAAAAGCCTATTACGCATTATTATCGGAACAGGACTTCTTAGCCATGGGGTTCATTTATTAGTATTAACGATGGGCGGTCTTAAGAAAGGTGCTGCCCCTCTCTTGGGACAGCACGCAGAAAATTATTCTGATCCCTTACCTCAAGCGTTAATATTAACAGCTATTGTTATTAGCTTTGGTGTTACATCCTTCTTATTAGTGCTTGCTTACAGAACTTATCAAGAATTGGGGACAGATAATATGGAGAAATTGAGAGGGAAAAAGTATGACTAATCTAATTCTATTTCCAATTTTAATTCCTTTATTAACGGGAATTATTTTGATTTTCTTCTATAAGAAAATCATTTTACAACGTATTTTTTCCTTATTGAGCATCAGTGCTTCCATTATTATTACACTATTTATGATTGAACAAATCAAAAATGAAGGCATTCAAACAGTAAATTTGAGTAATTGGGATGCTCCTTTTGGAATAACAATTGTTTCAGATATGGTATCCGCACTACTTGTGTTAACTACAAACATTATTGCATTTTGTTGCATCATTTATTCCTTTAAAGGAATGGAAAGAGAAAGAGAAACTTACTTTTATTACTCGATCATTCAATTTCTTTTAGTTGGTGTTACTGGTGCGTTTTCAACTGGCGATATCTTTAACCTGTTTGTATTCTTTGAAGTAATGTTAATGGCTTCCTATGTACTACTTGTTCTTGGAAATACAAAAATCCAATTAAGAGAAACAGTAAAATATATTATTGTAAATGTTGTTGCATCTGCACTCTTTGTTATTGCTGTTGCCTATATTTATTCTGTTGTCGGTACATTAAATATGGCCTTAATCTCAGAGCGAATTAGCGAAGTAGGAGGAGCGGGAATATTAACAGTCATTGCTGTCCTCTTCTTAATCGTATTCGGATTAAAAGGAGCTATCTTCCCATTATTTTTCTGGCTTCCAGGCTCTTATAACGCAGCGCCAATTCCTATACTTGCATTATTCGGAGCGTTATTAACGAAGGTAGGGGTCTATTCCATAGCCAGAACTTACTCCTTATTCTTTTACGAGGATTCTTATGTCTTTTCGCTATTAGGCATTCTTGCCCTTATAACCATTATTTTAGGGGCAATCGGATCTATTGCTTATAACGACGTAAAAAAAATTATTATCTATAATATCGTTACTGCAATTGGGGTAATCTTGTTTGGATTCTCCACCTTTAATGCAGTTTCCCTAAGCGGATCCATTTTTTACCTTTTGCATGACATGATTATAAAAGGTGCGCTATTCTTATTAATTGGAGTCATGATTTATATTACAGGTACTAGCAATTTAAAATACATGAGCGGATTAATGAAGCAATATCCTCTCCTTGCTTGGACCTTTTTCATTGCAGCACTTGGTTTAGCGGGGATTCCACCACTAAGTGGGTTTGTCGGAAAATTACTTATTATTCAAGGAGCATTTGAAGAAAGTAATTATATTGGAAGTTTTATTGTAGTTTTATCCAGTCTCTTTGTATTACTTTCCGTTATAAAGATATTTGTTAAAGGTTTTTGGGGTGAGGAATCAGATAATGTGACGAAAAAGCCTGTAAAAGCACTTTTATTACCTGGCTGTATACTAGTTCTTCTTTCCTTCCTTATCGGAATTGGAGCAGAGGTGCTTTCACCCTATATTTCTCTAGCTGCTGAGAATTTGCTTCAACCTGAAAACTATATACATGCCGTATTAAAGGAGTGATGACGATGGCATTTCAATTATTATTAAATTTTCTAATCAGTTTTATTTGGATGTTTCTGAAAGGCTCCTTCGCTCCAGATACATTTCTAATCGGATTCATTATCGGATTGATTCTTATCTATATAACAAGGAGATTTTTCTCAGATAAGTTTTATTTATACCGAGTTGTATCCATTTTAAAGCTTTTAGGCATCTTCCTAAGAGAGTTGATCCTTTCTAATATCGAGGTATTAAAGGTCATTCTTCGACCCAAGCTGAAAGTGACACCTGGAATTTTTGCATTGGAAACAGATTTAACAAAGGACTGGGAAATAACTGTACTTTGTAATCTAATTACCCTTACACCTGGAACACTTGTAGTGGATATTTCAGAGGACAATAAAATTCTCTATATTCATGCCATGGATATTAGTGATAAAGAGGCAACAATTTATAGTATCAAACATAACTTTGAAAAAGCCATACAAGAGGTGAGTATTTGATGTTCCAAACTATCATGAACATATCCTTATTTATCGTCTCTATCTCAACCATTTTATTTATTTATCGGGTTGTAAAGGGACCAACCACTCCTGATAGAGTGGTTGCTCTTGATGCAATCGGAATTAACCTAGTTGCTATTACTGCTATTTTATCAGTAGTGTTAAAAACTTCAGCCTTTTTGGAAGTTATTCTTCTCATCGGTATTTTAGCTTTTATTGGGACAGTAGCTTTTTCTAAATATCTGGAGAAAGGAGAAATTATCGAAAATGACCGAGACGATTATTAACATTATTATCGCTATCCTTATTCTCCTTGGCGCCCTGTTAAGCCTTGTTGCAAGCATTGGGGTATTGCGACTTCCAGATGTTTACACACGAAGCCACGCTGCTTCCAAATCAGCCACACTAGGTGTAATGTGTATCCTTCTAGGTGTATGTCTTTATTTTTTCCAAGCAGAACAAATTTTTAATTCTCGCTTAATTCTTGCGATTGCATTTATTTTCTTAACCTCTCCAGTAGCAGGACAGCTTATTATTCGCTCTGCTTATAATAGTAAAGTTCCAATGGCAGATGTGACGATAAGAGATGATTTAAAACAGGCAAAAGAAGCAGCCGCAAGAGATAAATGAGTCCATTATTTCCCTTATTAACCATTGCTTAGGGTAGGTTAAACAATTGATTAATAGCGAATAATAATCAAGTCCTTTCTTAGGACCAAATCCATTACAGGAGTGTCACAAAATGAAGAATATTCGTGAAGGATTAATCCCTACTGTCCTAGGAACAGCTGTTACAACTGCCGGAATGGTCATGAAGCAAAATCGAAAAATAGACTCAATGATCTCCAATACCGTGTTCGGTTTCGGACTAGCCCACATCGTGCTAGGAACAATTGACCTAATCGAACACCGCCACAAGTTATAAGTAATGCGAAGGGCACCATGTTTAGGTGAATATAGAGTGGAGCGATCTTTCCTGAGGTATAGGAAACACAGGGAACGTCAATGAACCGATGTTGACTCATCGTAGGTAACGAGCGTGAATCACATCAAAAGCTCCTTGATTGTCTAAACTATTTAAAGACTTGAAATCATGAAAGGTTAGTCCAACCTGTAAATGATCTCAAGTCTTTATTTTTCTCTCTATTCATATTTTGCACCTATTAAGAATAGGATTTAAGAAGTTAGATTATTATGTAAGAAAGGAATGTCCACTATGAACCAAGGCCTTTTTTCTCATCGTAATACTCCTACTCCAGCAGCATTCCATCCATATCTTCATTATCCTATCTATTTTCGTGAATTTCCTGAAGTAAATCCTTCTAAGTTTATTAATTCTGCCAAAGATACATTAAATCTTTTATCAGACGTTGAAGCATGTTTAAAGCAGTTAGCTAATTCCTATGAATTCTCTAAAAACGTAATGAATGCAGCTCAATTATCTAAAACAGAAACAATTGAACAATTAATTAAATCCATTGGGGTAAAGGAAACACCTAAAATATCCTATAATCCAGATGGTATAACATTAAACTTTGACCACAAGAATAAGCCTCCCCATTGCTGTTATTTATCTGTTCAATTAAGATGGCGATAAAATTTTTACGTTTGTTTATAATGGATTCTTTCAGACTGCTTATAAGTGCAGGCTGAAAGAATCAGAAAAACTTGTTCTACTTTATAATCTTTACAAACATTTATGAAATTTTCAAGATAGTTTTTAGTAATAAGGATACGGTCCATATGGCACTGGACCATACGGAACGGGACCATATGGCGCTGGACCATAAAATGGTCTAGGTCTGACTAAAGCTCCTCCTATAACTCCTCCTAATAAACCACCCACAAAAGGTGCTGCAAACCAAACTCTTGAATCTTGGTGCGGATATTGATACTGATATGGGTAACCATGTATCATTCGCAATTACCTCCACTCTCTTTTATACTTTTTTCTCTCTACTCTATTTTCTATGCGAATGTCCCCTTTTTGGACTGGGCTATCGCCTTTAATAGCTAAATTTCTAATAGGAAGAAGCAGGATATAACTACAAATATAATCTTTAAAGATGAATAATCTCTAATTTAGCTAAACCATTAGACGGCTGGCATCGGCGCAATACACTGTATGCGAACATTTACAATGAAATACAGGTTAGGCATAGGTGAATCCATCAATTTATTCACCCTTAGGACATTGCTTGTCTATACTATATGGAATAGATGTAGCAGGAGGAATGGTAAATAAAATGAATTCACTATTTGATTTGACTAATCAAACAGCAATCATTACTGGAGGTAGTCGTGGGTTAGGAGAACAAATGGCAACAACGTTAGGAAAAGCAGGTGCAAATATCGTCATTTGTTCCAGAAATGTAGAGCAATGTGTAAAAACAGCTGCTAAATTACAGGATAAAGGAATTAGTGTGTTAGCCCTTTCTTGCGATGTTTCCAAAAAAGAGGATATTGAACATGTTATTAGTAAAACAATCGAGAAATTCGGAACAATAGATATCTTAATTAATAACAGCGGAACTTCCTGGATTGCACCTTTTTTAGATTACCCTGAAGACAAATGGGACAAAGTACTCGATGTAAACGTAAAAGGTTCTTTTTTATTTTCACAGGCAGTCGCTAAAAAAATGGTAGAACAAAAACACGGCAAAATTATTAATATTTCCTCTGTTACTGGATTTAGCGGGACATCACCACAGCTATTAGACGCTATAGCATATAACACAAGTAAAGGGGCTCTGATTACGTTAACAAAGGAATTAGCAATTAAATTAGCTCCATACAATATTCAAGTAAATGCGATTGCCCCAGGATTTTTCCCAACTAAAATAACGACAGTATTCGAAAATTATAAAAAACAAATTAGCGCAAGAATTCCAGCAGGACGTTTAGGTGAACTAAGTGATTTAGACGGTATTATTCTTCTTTTATCAGGAGAAGCATCTAATTACATCACTGGACAAATTATTGCTATTGATGGTGGACTTTCTTCCATACTTTAAAAGCTTCTGTAGAATGTTCATTAAAAAAAGAAAAGAAAGAGGGATCAGAAAATGGCTCATGTTACAATCGACTTTTATGAGTTATTAAAAAAAGGTGGTAACTTACTGCAATATCGGATAAATAACCGAATTAAAAATAGTTTAAATCAAATGTCTATCATTGATTTTACAAGTAAAAAAACAAACCCATTGACAAACAAGTTGGATCAGATTCAAAGCTACTCAGAACAATTAAGTAATTATATCAATCTTCCAACCAAAACAGATTTAGCAAATGCCACCCAATTAATTCTTCAATCAGAAGAGAAAATTGATAATCTTGATGACCAATTGTATAAATTGACTAATATGATGAGAGAAGTAAAACAATTAATGGAACAATTAAGCTTGAACCCTTCCGATGATTATTCCTTACAGTTATCGAATAAAATGACAGAGCAAGAACAAAGAATTTCCGCTCTGCAATATGAATTATCACAAGCAAAACAACAATTAGAAATACAAAAAGAAGGATTCAACCATTCCACTTTTCCTAATCAGGCGATATAATTATGGCTAAAAAAAATCTAGCAAATTTTATTCATACATTGTCATACGACCCAGTTGTTGGACAATCAGAAAGGTACGCAATATGGAGAAAAAATAAAGCGACTCTATGGTACTACCCTTCCAAAAAAAGAAAATTCAAAGAATCTATCTATCTTATTTATTCTATTGTCAATAAGCCATATATCCTCGACTTAGGTCCTTCCATGAGTTTAATTGAGGCATTTAATAATGCAGGATATGATGCATATTTAATCGATTTTGGTATACCGGCCTATGAAGATCGTCATTTAACAATTGATGATTATATAACAAAGTATATTCAACCAGGATTTAAAAGGGCAATGCGACATGCAAACTCAGATTCCTTTACCGTCATTGGCTTTTGTCTAGGAGGTACACTTGCTACCATATTCTCAGCACTAGATAATTCTAATATTAAAAATCTCGTCCTTGCCGTTTCACCAATCGATTTTTCTGCTTTTCCTGATTACGATAATTGGCTAAATGCACTTCGCGAAGAGGAATTACATTTTGATGAACTTATTGATAAAATGGGTATTATTCCTCCAGAATCGGTAAAATATGGAACAAGATTGCTTGTTGCACCATTGTCCTTTAGTCATTATTTAGCACTTCTAAATCGCTCTGGAGAAAAAAATTACACAGAAAAATGGGCAAGGATGAATAAGTGGACACTTGATCACATTCCCGTTGCCGGAGCAACACTTAAGCAACTCATGAATGACTTTGTAAGGGAAAATAAAATGATTGAGGGTGGATTAGCTATTAATGGAGAGGAAGCTGATTTATCAAAAATCGAATCCAATCTCCTCGTATTTTCTACGAAGAATGATCCCCTTGTTCCAAGTTCGCTTTGTGAACCAATCATGGATTTTGTTTCAAGCAAAGATAAATCCTTTGTTTTATTTGAAGGAGGGCATGCTGGTCTCGTTGCAAATACACATATGCCAGAACCAATGGAAACTTGGCTGAGAACTCATAGTACTCCCATTTAAATACAAGCCAGAACCCCATCACTAAAAAATGGACGGGGTTCTGGCTGATTACGTATATAGTTATTTCCTGCTTTCAAATCTTTCCACAAATAGTGCTAGTGTCCTTGTCATTGCACCCGTTGCACCTGGCTGTCCTAAATCTGTTGCTTTACTTTGTGTAGAAGTTCCAGCAATATCTAAATGTACCCATGGCGTTTCCTCTGCGAATTCACCAATAAATGCACCACCCATAATTGCATGACCTGCACCACCTGGTGAATTATTTAAATCAGCTATTGGACTATTACGTACCAATTTTTTGTGACTTTCAAAAATAGGCAGTCTCCACATTTGCTCTCCAGCTTCATAAGAAGCTTCTAACACTTGTTCAAATAAAGATTCGTCGTTCGTCATTGCACCCGTTGTTTCCATACCTAGTGCAGTAATTACACCTCCAGTAAGGGTTGCAACATCAACAAGATAGTTAGCGCCATGATGTTTCGCATAGGTTACCGCATCTGCTAAAACTAAGCGTCCTTCTGCATCTGTATTTAATACTTCAATTGTTTTTCCACTCATCGATGTAATGACATCATCTGGTTTAAATGCATGGCCGCTTATCATATTGTCAGTCGATGGAATAACTGCAACCACATTTTGTTCTGGTCTTAGTTCACCAATAACTTCCATTGCGCCAAGCACAGCTGCTGCTCCACCCATATCTGTTTTCATGCCGACAATACCTGTTTTTGTCTTAATAGAATAGCCGCCTGTATCAAATGTAATCCCTTTTCCTACTAAGCCTATTACGTCTTCCCAGTTTTCTTTACCTTGGTATTTCAGGACAATCATTTTAGGTGGCTCTGTAGAACCTTGGTTAACGGCAAGCAGCGCACCCATGCCGAGCTTTAGCATATCTTCTTTTTCTAAAATTTCTGCTTCAAATCCAAATTTCCCTGCTAATTCTAATGCATAATTAGCTAAATCTGTTGCTTTTAACATATTTCCTGGCAGATTAACGAGTGTACGTGCTGAGTTTGTCGCCTGTCCATACACATAGCCGACCGTAAGTGCAGCAGTAACTGCCTCTTCTTCAGCATTGCTATATACCGTTATTTCCGTTACCTTCTTTTCTGGCTCATTAGACCTTTGTTTAAAGCCAACAAATTCATAGGTTGCAAGACCAAATGCCTCACTGGATGCATGAGCAACATCCTCTGCTTCGTTCTCCTCTGTAACAAAGGAATCTAAATAAATAGCCGTTTCCACCCATTTTTCTTTTGTAATACGTTTAAAGGTTGCTCCAAATATTTCTTTGAGATCATCAAAAGAAAGCTCTTTTTCTTTTCCTAAACCAACAAAAACAATTCGTTTTGATCCAATTTTTCCAAAAGTATGTATAACTGTAATGGATTTTTTCTTTGCTGAAATATCTCCATCTTTTACTAGATTGGTTAACTCTCCATCAAAAAGTTCATCTAATTGTTGAAGCTGTCCTTCTAATTTAATAGATTTGTCAAATAAGCCTACAATAATACTTTCATGGTTATTTTGAAATTTCCATTCTGCTTGATAAGAAAACATATATCCATTCCTCCATTCTATTTCTTCCTTTATTATAGCAAAATTTATTCAACATTTCGTATACCTAATTACTTTTCTATCTTCAATACTTTAAAATATAAACAGATTTTTTCGATTTTAAGTAGAAAGCACGATATTTGGTTATGTTATAATAAGGTAAGTGGAAACAGTCATTTAGAAGCAAGGATAATGCTGTCCTCAAGAAGTTTAAAAACGGAATTGCATTTTCTACTCTCAATCGCTCTGAAAAATAAAATACATAGAGAAAAATCATTTTCACTCTATTTTCTAAACTCCACTGTCTACCTCCTTATTTCCATTAATATTCCTTATATGAAAGATTAGTAATGCGTTAAATAAGGTATACATACTAAAAGTACAGATTTTACAACAGAAATGATGAGGTGTTTTTTATGGAATTACTAGCTAACTTTCCTTTATTTGCGAGCCTAATTGCAATTTTTTTCGCACAATTTGTCAAAGTACCGATTACTTTTTTTGTTACAAAAAAAATTGATTGGTCTCTGTTAACTAGTACTGGAGGCATGCCGAGCTCTCATTCAGCTGCTGTAACTGCCCTTTCAACTGCTGTTGCACTTCAAACAGGCATGGATTCACCTATTTTTGCGGTTGCGGCTATCTTTGCAATTATTACCATGTTTGATGCTACAGGAGTTAGAAGGCAAGCAGGGGAACAAGCAATCGTTTTAAATCGTTTAGTCAACGATTTTAATAAATTCTTAAATGAAGCAAAGGGATGGCAAAACAAACCAGAACAAGAGAAAAGAAAAGAATTAAAAGAATTATTGGGACATAAACCTATAGAGGTGTTTTTTGGAGGATTAACGGGCATCTTATTAACCCTGCTTTTACATATGCTTATTTATTAACAGCTACTACTTATTAAAGTAATATAAGCACAAAAAGGGATGTCCTTGAGATAGTATTTCAAACAAATTATGTTTGATTCTTGTTAAGAATACAGTCTTTAGGACATCCTTTTTAGATTTATGTGATATATAATCTGCTTATTTATTTTCAGCTTTCGTATACTGTTGACGGAATACTTGCATCGATTCGTCTTCATTTAATGCACTTAATGTTTTTTCCGTTAATTTTCCTTTACCCATTTCCACTATGTATACATCTACTGTTTTCTTTCCCCATTGACTATAGACATCTTGTACGGTTTCATAATATAAATCTAATTTATTTCCGTTAATTGCTGAACCAGTATCGGCAACTACTCCAAATCCATAATCAGGGATGAAAAGAATTGTCCCAATTGGAAATACACTAGTATCAGCAGCAATTGTACTATATAAATCTCTCTTTACTTTGACCCCTGAATAGGTAATTCCAAAAGAGGGATGACCTGGGTTTTTCCCAGTTGATTCATACCCTGCTGTATAACCAGTCGCTACTACTCTTTTTGTTGGATATTGTGACCAATCTTTCATATTTTCCAACAAAGGCGGCTTTCCTGCAACCTCTTTACTTGATGAGATTTGTGTTTTTTCCACCAATGCTTTTTTAAAGCTCTTTAATGCTACACCAATTTGCTTTATTGTATGATCAAACTGATCGTTCGTTTCGCTTGCCCCTGATTGTTCATAATTACTAAAATTTATCGAACTTGCCTTAACTCCTGAAATCGACTGAAATGTAGTTAGTAATGCTGCCATAAAAAGTAGAGCCATTCCTACTCTTCTAAAAAACTTTTTATAAAAAATCATATTTTTCACTCCTCCCAAAACTATTCATTTCCCATATTCAAAGAATTTATTCATAAATAGTTAAAAAGAGGAACTTTCCCCTTAGTAAAATAGCAAAAAATTCCAAAAAACCGATTGATTTACTACAATCAATAGACTTTCTTTTATTTGTTCAACTAATCAAAATTAATAGAGCGTTATGGAATAAAACGGCCAAATAGTAATTTATCTATTAGTTAAATGTAGGTGTGTGGACCTACATTACTTAAAAAAACTAAGATTAAAAAAGTGAGAAATCATTATCATTATGATATGATAGCTTGTAGAATTGAATCTTTTTGTAGGAGGGTTTTAGAAAATTGGAAGAGAATCAAACCATTTTTGATATAACAGTAATTGGTGGTGGACCTGTTGGAATGTTCACTGCTTTCTATGGAGGGATGAGACAAGCAAGCGTTAAGATCATCGAAAGTCTCCCTGCTCTTGGCGGTCAGCTTACAGCGCTCTATCCTGAAAAATATATATATGATATTGCTGGATTCCCGAAAATTCGTGCTCAAGAGTTAGTCGATAACTTAGAAGAGCAAATGAAAAAATTTGAACAGTCCATTGTGTTGGAACAAGCTGTTCAAACGGTTGAAAAGCAAGGGGATGGTGTCTTCAAAATCACCACAGATAAAGAAGTACATTATTCAAAAGCAATTATTATAACAGCTGGAAACGGAGCTTTCCAACCTCGTAAATTAGAATTGGAGCAAGCGAAAGAATTTGAAGGCAAAAACCTTTATTACTTTATCAATGACTTAAATCAATTCGCTGGAAAAAAAGTAATGGTATTTGGCGGCGGAGATTCTGCTGTAGACTGGGCATTAATGCTAGAACCAATTGCAGATACCGTTTACTTAGCACATAGACGAGATAAATTCCGTGCACATGAGCATAGTGTAGAAAACCTTAAAAATTCAAAAGTAAACATTAAAACACCTTACATTCCTTCTGAATTAGTTGGAGATGAGGAGATAAAACAAGTTATTCTTGAGAATGTAACAACACAAGAAAAAGAAATTATTGATGTAGATGCAGTCATCGTAAACTACGGATTTGTTTCCTCACTAGGCCCAATTAAAGAATGGGGCTTTGACATTCAAAAGAATTCCATTGTTGTTAACAGCAAAATGGAAACGAATATTCCAGGGATCTATGCAGCTGGTGACATCTGCACATATGATGGAAAGGTTAAATTAATCGCTACTGGATTTGGCGAAGCACCTACAGCTGTCAATAATGCGAAAACATATATGGATCCAAAAGCTCGAGTACAGCCGCTTCATAGTACTTCATTATTTAAGTAAAAAGAAGATATTTTCAAGACTGATGATAATCGTTTCCTTTCTGAAAGGGAATGTGATTACACTCAGTCTTTTGTTTATATATCTAGAAATTAATAAAAAAACACCACTAATCATTCATGATCCCTCAAAATGAGGTTTTCATTCCTGATATAGCGATGTTTTTTTATTTTATGTTAGCACTCCTCAGGTGTTCCAGCCACTTTCGCCGTACGGAAAGACGAGCCACAACCACATGATGCAATTGCATTTGGATTGTCGATGGTAAAGCCTCCACCCATTAGGGATTGTTTGAAATCAATTTTTGTTCCTTTTAGAATTGGACCATCATTTTGATCTACTAATACACGAATGCCAAATTGCTCAAACAATTGGTCATTTTCTTCTTTTTCAGGTGAGAAGCCCATTCCATAAGACAAACCACTGCATCCTCCACCTTTTACCGCTACTCTTAAGTAAGCATTCTCTTCGTTATTTTCTTTCATCATTTCTTTTATTTGAAGAGCTGCCGCTTCTGTTATGTGCACAATTTCTTCTGTCACCGTTCATTCTCCTTTCGTCCTATTATTATTACCTATTATATACCTCCATTTGAAACTACTCAACTGAATGGAACTGAGTAAAAGATTGGTAATGACATCATTTCTACTTTATTTGCTTCCCTTGATCAATACTAGCAAATACAAACAAGGATTATTTACCTATTAATAATATTTTAATAGGTAAAATTACTCAAAAAGATGTATAATTAGAGTATGAATAACATGAAATTATACCTATTAATTAAGGAGGGAGAAGCTTGAATAAAATCGAACCATTATTTGACAAACAATGTACTTGTTTACTTTGCCATACTAAATTTACTTCCAAGAAATTGCGTTCAAGGTTTGTTAAATTAATTAAATTGGATACAGATTTTTTTCCTGTCTATGCAGAGCATAATCCACTCCTTTATTACATAAATGTTTGCCCTTCTTGTGGTTTTTCTTACAGCGATGATACAATCCCTTATTTTTCTTCAGAGAGTAAAATGACGCTAGTCGAAAAAGTATGTTCACAGTGGATACCACAATCATTCGGTCAGGAACGAAGTATAGAGGATAGTATTAAAACATATAAGTTAGCTGCTTATTGCGCTTCTTTACGAAAGGAAAAACATATTACCCTTGCTGGCCTATATCTCCGGATTGCATGGCATTATCGCATGTTAAATAATTCAGAACAAGAAATCCGTTTTATAGCCCTTGCATTATCAGAATATGAAACTTCCTATTCCATTGGTGATTACCAAGGAACCCAAATATCTGAACTGAGAACGATTTATTTAATCGCAGATCTTTCAAAGCGGACAAATAATTTAGAGAAAGCTACTAAGTTTTATTCGAAAGTAATCGAGCAACAGAGTAGAACAGTGGAAACACAAATTGTTAAGCTAGCTAAAGAAAGCTGGCAGGAAATGCGTGACAGCCCAAAAAACTTAATATGAAATCGCATCTATCAGTGCAATCAATCTCAATCTCCTTTTAACGCACTGATAGATTTTTTTATGAAATTGGATTATCCTTTAAATACTGATATACATTTTTCACAAGACCTTGTGGATCTTCCCCTTTTATTACTTCCCCATCTACCAATGCAAAGAACGATACCCCACATTGACCACAATAACTTAAGCAGCCATAATCCATAACATCTAACGCATCATCCAGCTCTAGAATTTCCTTTGCTTTGTATGACCCAGATGCCAGATTGCTAAGGCAGAATTCAATTAGTGGTTTAAACAAAATATCTCACCTCTTTCTTACAATTATACTAGGTTTTCTTGTAGCTAAAGCAAAGAATGTCCAATTTTCCAATAAGAAAAAATTTTTTTAGAAATATGGTTCCACATGAATACTTATAGACTAAATACGGGGATTTAGCGAGGCAGGAGAGGCACGACGGAAAGAGAAGTGTATTCACTCTGCTAGTAATTGCATCAAACTTTATGAATCGCCAAGAGAAAAGTCATTTTCCTTCTCTAAATATGAATAAACCGTCCTAACCCTTTAATATACTCTATAAGGAGACAGAACTGACTTTAATGAACTATTTTCATAACGATAGATACCTATAATGCAAAAGGGGGGAAAGAATGAAAAATTTAGTAATATTAGGCGGTGGGTATGGTGGAATGCGACTTTTATCCTCCATAATTCCCCATTTACCATATAATCTAATGGTCATATTAATAGATAAAGTTCCTTTTCACTTTCTTAAAACGGAATATTACGCTCTTGCAGCTGGAACCGTTCAGGATCAAAGCCTTCAATTTCCTTTTCCTAAACACCCTCAAGTCAGTCTTATACATGCGGAAGTAGAAAAAATTGATTTGGAAAATAATAAGGTATGGATAGCTGATAGAAATCCAATCGAATATGATGATCTAATTATTGGACTTGGCTGTGAAGATAATTATCATCAAGTGGATGGGGCAGATAAATACACACATAGTATTCAAACAATTAGCAAGTCAAAACATACACATAAGCATCTTCAAAGCTTACCTGATAATGGAAAAGTGGCTATTATTGGCGGTGGTTTAAGTGGTGTTGAATTAGCTGCCGAACTAACCGAAAGCAGAAGGTTCCAAATAGCACTATTCGATCGAGGAGATGCCATTTTATCCGCTTATCCTAAAAAGGTAAGAAATTATGTTGAACGATGGTTTGAGACTAAAAAAGTTATCGTTTATAAAAACAGTGAAATTACTCGTATCGAAGAGAATATTGTTTATAATCATGGAAACCCCCTGTCTTTTGACTGTATCGTATGGACTGCTGGGATTCAGCCAAATAAAATTGTACGTGCACTAGATGTAGAAAAAGATAAGAAAGGAAGAATTCTCCTATCCAAATATCATCACCTTCCAAGTAATGAACATGTGTTTGTTATTGGAGACTGTGCTAGTTTAAATCATCCTCCAAGTGCGCAGCTTGCTGAAGGACAGGCAGAACAAATAGCTTTTGTTCTCATTTCTAAATGGCAAGGTAAAGTGCTTCCGTATCATATGCCTCCCATCAAGCTAAAAGGAGTACTAGGATCATTAGGAAAAAAAGACGGCTTTGGACTTATCGCCAAAACCGCTCTAACCGGGAGGATTCCACGTTTAATAAAGCATGGTGTCCTTTGGAAAGATAAAAATAAAAAAAGCAAAATCACAGATTAATAAAGGAGAGCCGTTTTTGAACGATACAATTTATTCTTTATCGACAGTTCAAAACCGACTCTCCTTCCCTTTCGTCTACATGCTCGTATATCCATATTTCTCGAATTCCCCATAAATTGTCTTTAATTTTGGATTTCCTTCTCCAACTATTTCTCCCTCAATGACTACTACTGGATAAAATAAGTCTTCCTCTATTATCTTCCGACAAAATTCATTTTTTTCTTCTTCATAATTTGCTTGAAATATATCATAATAATTAATTTGAAAGGTTTGCTCAGGAAACTTTCTGCTCAACGCTGCTTGAAGCCACTCATATGTGTCTTTAGAGGATGGCAGATTGACACAGCTTGCACAAATTTGATCTGCACCATATATACTCACTTCAATCTCTTTTTTCAAAGAATTTCCTCCTTAACTGTCTATTTCTTATTTTTACTGTTTAAATAATGTTTTTATATAAATCCATTTTTTGTTTATGCAATTCATGTTTCTTGATTATAGATTTTTCATCCTAATGTGATTATAATAAATAATAGGAAAGGAGTCGATATGTATGCAAGAATTAGAAATGAAAGAACAAGTACAAGAAGTACTCGATAAATTACGTCCATTCCTTTTAAGAGATGGCGGAGACTGTGAATTAGTTGATGTAGAGGATGGCATTGTTAAGCTGCGCTTACTTGGTGCTTGCGGAAGCTGCCCAAGCTCTACCATCACTTTAAAAGCTGGTATTGAACGTGCTTTATTAGAAGAAGTACCAGGAGTTTATGAAGTAGAGCAAGTATTTTAATCTTTTCAATATGGGAAAGTAGCAAGAGGATGCAACTTCTGCATCCTCTTGCTTTTGCTTACATTATTCTATTGAGCCTTTGTTACAATAGCTCCGGAACAAAGGCTACCTTCCTTGTCTATTTCCAAGGGCAGAAAGCACATTTCAGGTAATAACGGGGTTAACCCCTCCATTAACGCATTCATTTCTCCAGGTCTTACAAAGCATAACACAGTTGGCCCTGCCCCGCTTAGAGCAACACCGTAAGCACCAAGCTCATAAGCTTGATCCTCCATTATTTGCAAATGTGGAACAAGTTCTTTTCTGTAAGGCTGATGGTACTTGTCCTTTTTCATCATCTTACCTGCAAGCTCTATATTACCTGATAACAGGGCGGCAACTAGTAAATTGGATATTGCCCCTGCAGAAACAGCTTCACCAAAGGATAGAGAGCTTGGCAATACTCCCCGCGAGGATTTTGTTAGCAGTTCTTCCTCTGGAATAACCGCCAACACTTCCAAATCGATGGAATGGATAATTTCTGCATCCACTTCTTCCCCTAATTGACAGCCTATAACTAGACCGCCAAAAAGACTTGCTCCTACATTATCTGGGTGTCCTTCCATTTTGGATGCAATTTCAAACTTTTGGTGTTTCGTCAAGCGTAAGTCTCCAACTTGATCCGCAAGTTCAATTCCCGCCACAATGGCAGATGCACTCGATCCTAGCCCTCTTGCTAAAGGGATATTGCTAGCAACTTTAATCTGGCAAGGTGATAGCAAGGTTTGAAATGATTTTGCAACCTCGATAGCCGTTTTAACGATGAAATTTTTTTCATCATTAGGGAATTCCTTTAGTTCATCCGTTAACGGAATAACCTCCCAACGATCACTTAGAACCACTTCTAACGTTAGATATAAATTTAACGCTAATCCAATACTATCAAAGCCTGGCCCTAAGTTAGCAGTGCTTGCTGGCACTTTAATAAGTAGCATTTCGCCTTCGTTCATATATGAACGACTCCTTTGATATGGTTCGCAACAGCCTTTTCATCATTAGGCAGAACTACTGGCTTTATTGGACTAACATCAATAGCTGTATTTGGATCCTTTAAGCCATTTCCTGTAAGAATAGCTACAATCTTGCTTCCTTTTGGAATTTTTCCGCTTTGGATATGCTTATACACACCTGCAATGGATGCACAGGATCCTGGCTCCGCAAATATACCTTCTGTAGCAGCAATTGTACGATAAGCAGCTACTATCTCTTCATCTGTTACCTCATCAATGATACCATTTGACTCTTGTTGTGCTTGAACAGCTAACTTCCAGCTTGCTGGATTACCAATACGTATCGCTGTCGCAATTGTTTCTGGATTTTCAAAAACACGGTTATGAACAATTGCTGCTGCTCCTGCTGCCTCAAAGCCATGAATTTTTGGAAGTCCTGTTTGCTTTACTTGATGATATTCTTTAAATCCTTTCCAATAAGCACTAATATTCCCTGCATTTCCAACTGGAATTGCCAATATATCTGGAGCTCCTCCCAACTGATCACATACTTCAAAGGCTGCCGTCTTTTGGCCTTCTAAACGATAAGGATTCACAGAATTTACAAGGGCAACCGGTTCGGTTTCGCTAATTTTCCGAACCATTTGTAGGGCTTGATCAAAATTCCCTTCAATGGCGATAATCTCTGCACCATACATTACAGCTTGCGCAAGTTTTCCCATCGCGATTTTCCCTTCAGGAATAACTACAATACAACGCATTCCTGCTCGAGTAGCATATGCTGCTGCTGCTGCAGATGTATTACCAGTAGAAGCACAGATTACGGTTGAGTTTCCTTCTTCCTTGGCTTTAGCAACAGCCATTACCATTCCTCTATCTTTAAAAGATCCAGTAGGATTTGTTCCTTCTGTTTTGACATAAAGCTCTACGCCCCACTCTTCCGATAACTTATCTAGCTTTACTAATGGCGTATTCCCTTCATTTAGTGTTAACATCGGTGTTGATTCATTTATTGGCAAATATTCTTTATATTCTTCTAAAAGGCCCTTCCATCTCATTACTTTGTACCTCCCTCAACTCGGTATGAACTTTTGACTGTTCGAACAGATGCTAAATCCCTTAATTCTAATAAAATATTTTCATAGTTTAATAAAGATGCATGATGTGTAACTAAAACGATTTCCGCCAGTCCTTTTTCCTTCACTGGTAATTGGAGAATCTTCTCAAAGCTGACCCCATGTTGCGAGAAGATAGAGGTAATTTCTGCAAATACTCCAACCTCATCCTCTACTTGCAGACGCAAGAAATATTTTGAAAACCTTTCATCTGGTTCTTTTAGCTTCTTTTTAAATTGTGGGGCAATTGCTCCTTTTCCATTAACACCCAATCTCATATTTTTTAAGACATTTACTAAATCCGAAACAACTGCTGTTGCAGTAGGTAAGCTTCCAGCACCTGGACCATAGAACATCGTTTCTCCTACAGCTTCTCCATAAACATATACAGCATTATATTCATTATTAACAGATGCTAATGGGTGGCTGTCGACGATAAAGGTCGGCTGCACACTTACCTCTACTTTTTCTTCCTGCCTTTGAGCGATACCAATGAGCTTCATTGTGTATCCCAGCTGCTTTCCATACTGAATATCTTCATCTGTTACATTTGTAATTCCTTCTACCTTCACATCTTCTAATCCTATATTCATGGAAAAGCCCAGTGTCGCCAAAATCGTCATTTTTCTAGCAGCGTCCAATCCTTCTACATCTGAGGATGGATCACTTTCTGCGAAACCTAATTCTTGTGCTTCTAATAAGACATCTTCATATGGTCTTTGCTGTTGGCTCATCTTCGTTAGAATAAAATTAGTTGTACCGTTCACGATTCCCATCAATTTGATGATTCGATCAGAAGCTAATCCATCAACTAATCCCCTTAGTATAGGAATTCCCCCAGCGACACTGGCTTCATAAAATAAATCACAATTATTTTGGGAAGCTGCCTGCAAAAGCTCTGCTCCATGCACAGCCATTAAATCCTTATTTGCTGTAACTACTTGCTTTTTATTTTTTAGCGCCTTGAGCAAGATGTTCTTTGTATCTTCAATCCCACCCATTACTTCAATTACCACATCTATTTCAGGATCATCCAAAATATCATTTGCTTCAACTGTTAGGAGAATGTCTTTTACCTCTACATCTCTCTCCTTATTGATATTTTTGACCAGAATTTTTTTTACTTTCACCGGACAGCCAACCTGGTGCATAATTTTATCCTGATGATTTTCAATAATTTTCACAACGCCCGATCCAACAGTTCCTAATCCGAGTAGTCCAATTGAGATTGTCTCCATCTGCTTTCCTCCCGTTGATGTTCTTTTTACGAGAACAACTGTCTTTGTATAGTAGACATTATAGTGTTTGATTCCTTTTTTTACAAGGGGTGTTTAAACATTCTTTTGAAAATTTATATTTTATAAAGAATGTTTAAACACATTTCCGCCCTAAAAAGAAGCAACTGCTCGTTTACTTATTGAATCTATTATAAAGGAAGATAATACAATACTAAAAGGAAAATTATAAATTTTATGTATTTTTAGATTTCTGTTACAGGATTAAATTTTCAATGATAGAATTTAATCTGTTCGTCCTATTTCGTAGACGAGACAGAACCTGATTAATTTAGTTGCTCTCTGTCAGCTTTATTTCTTTTTCGATAAGTAGACATGAGAATGCACTTCTGTTACCTTTGCTCCTCTTTTTCGGACAAAGCGGGCTCTGAGCTACTATTTCTCGATAAGATATTCACACTTTAAAAAGACCTCATTAAACAAATGTAGCATACAGCCACGTTAACAAGGTCTTTTTATCCATATTGTTTATTTACAGCCAAGTAACAATCGGTATCTTCATTGTTTTAACTGGAACTTCCGTATTTTGATAAAATTCCTTGAGAAAATTTTCTAAATCCCTTGATTGATTAAGCATTTTCTTTAACCGTTCTTCAAGAAATAATCGATCTGCTTCATGTGTAGCAGAATAGTAATTTTCCACACATTCTACATAATGAATGGGAAATAACAATCTTGCATATATTAATCTCCATGCAAAAGAGCTTAGTGGCATAACACTTTGATATTCCTCATAAAATGTTTTCACTTCTCTATGATACGTTTTAATATTTCTAAAATAACGGTCTCTTGTCCATTCTGCAAGATCTCTTCCACAATGATCAAAAACCCAATCAAATGGATTTTTAATATAATATTCCCCAGCCCATGTATCCTTGGTAAAACGATTATAGCAAATCGTTCCACTATCAACTGCATTTGGATCATCATCTAGCTCCGTATCGACAAGATACTGGATTGCATTCTCAGCAATTCCCATATAATATGGAAAAGATTCTAAAAACAGCTTATCAAATTCACTTTCCGGTTCTTTATATAACATACCGTTCCAAAAACCTTCCATCTGATCCAATCTCTGTTCCCACATGCTCTTCCATTGTCCCATCCTGCTAATATTTTGCACACCAAATTGAACCGTTCTCCCTCTAAAATGAAACTTTCCGAGCTTTCTTCCTAGCTGTCGAGAACGAAAAGGTCGTAACCGATCATTCATTATTACACAATAATGCTGTTCATCTATCTCTGTATATTTAGCTCCTTCTTTTGACTCTAAAAGCATGCTAACATGATGATCGCCAGTCTGATAAATATGTGTCGCTATTTGGTCTCTTTCTACAAGCTCTTCTTCCTCTATCCTTCCAACTGGAACGAGTGTATATAGCTTTCCTTCGTTAATACATGCTTCATAATGTCCAATTCTCGTTTCTTCTTCTACTTCAATCCCATATTTTGCAGACAAAATATTACGAATCATTTTTCCCCCTCCTATCCTCTCTTTTAGGAGTATATGATGCTGTTTGTAAAAACTTGTTAAGTGGATTAAATTAATGAATATCCGACTTTATGGAAACAATAAGGGAGCATAGGAACATTTTCGGCTTTCGTGCATATAATAATAAACACTGTGACTACATAGTGAATAAACAAAAGAAAAGGTGAAGTTCATGTCATTAAAAGACCTAACAGAAAAAACAGCCAGAAAGTGGTTACATGAACGTGGAGTTAACATAGAGGACATTGCGAAGCTTGTATATATATTACAAGAGAAATATCATAATGATTTAAAAATGGAAGACTGTATTCATAATGTGGAGCGGGTCCTGTCAAAGCGCGAGGTCCAAAACGCTATTATTACAGGGATACAATTAGATATGTTAGCAGAAAAGAAGCTATTAGAATCCCCTCTTCAAGAAATTGTAGAAACAGATGAAGGACTTTATGGAGTAGATGAAGTGCTTGCATTTTCTATTGTAAATGTTTATGGATCTATTGGCTTTACGAATTATGGATATGTGGATAAATTAAAGCCGGGTATCTTACAAAGGCTAAATGACAAGAGTTCTGGAGAGTGTCATACTTTTTTAGATGACATTGTTGGCGCCATCGCAGCAGCCGCTTCTAGTAGACTAGCTCACCGTTCTAAAGGGGAAGAATAAGGCTTAAAGCTAAGATAGCATAAAAAGGACATTTCGGAACAAGTAAACAAAAAGTATACTTGTTTGCGAAACGTCCTCTTTTTATCATGATTATTCTTTTATAACCCAATCCATTAAGCTATCTACTGTATAAGTTGGCTGAGTGGAGTAGTCACCTAATTGCTCTTTCGTCGTTACGCCTGTATGGACTAAAAGGGTATCCATATTTGCATTAATTCCTGCCATAATATCTGTTTGATAATTATCTCCTACCATCAAAACATCTTCTTTAGGCAAGCTCAATAATTTGATTGCTTGGTTTACTATAATGGATTCTGGTTTTCCTATAACGACTGGCTGTTGTTGTGTACTTACTGTGATAACAGATGCAACAGCACCGTTACCTGGCAATAATCCCCGTTCACTTGGCAAAGCAGTATCACCATTTGTAATCACAAAATCCGCTCCATTACGCACAGCAAGACAAGCTATTGTCATTTTTTCATAGGTAATCTGCTGGTCAAGACCAGCAACCACATAATCGACATTTTCAGAAACTTCAACAAGCTTTAAGCCTTGTTCAACTAAAGCTTGTTGAAGCCCTTCTTCTCCAATCATAAATACACTGGCTCCCGGGGATCTTTCAGAAATATAATTTGCTGATGCCATTGCAGAAGTAAATACCTCACTTGCTTTTGCTGGTATATTGAATTCTCGTAGCTTTTGTGCTACCTGTTCTGGCGTTTTGGTTGAATTGTTTGTGACGTATAAATAAGGGATTTTTAAAGCCATTAATCGTTTTACAAATCCAGCAGCCTCAGCAATCACTTCTGTTCCACGATACATCGTGCCATCTAAATCGATTAGATATCCTTTATAAGCTTTCATTTAACAAAAATCCTTTCTAATGTTTCAACTTCTTATACATTATTTTTTAAATGCAGATACAGGACCGAGTTCATGAATTAAGTAATCTTTCACAGACGGGATAAACGATTTTATTGAATTCATTTTTTGTGCAAATGAAGCAGCCAATTTCTGATGATCAATATCTGTATAATGATGAACAAGCTGTTTTCTCCAAAGAATAAGTTCTTTAATATCTTGTGCTGTGCCTAGGGTAATTACTTTTTCATCTGTTAGTATATCTACAATGTCATCATAGCTTCCAGGGTCTCTCATAATAAAACCGTCAATCATACTATTTCCCACATCTAAAATAACCTCAATCATCAAATGTGTTATTCTTTCCAATGCCACTTTTTCCATAAAAGTGTTCCAAGTATCCTGATTTTCAAATTGACAGATAAGTTCTTGGTAATAGCGTAATTGTTCTTCTATTTTTTCTCGGTCCACAAAATACATAATTTTGATTTCTCCTTCCGTGCCTTATGAGATTTGTAAGTGATCACTTAAGCTAGTTGGCCTGGCATAGAAATATCCTTGAGCTAAATCAACTTTATTCTTAGATAAAACAGAGGCTTCCTCTGCACATTCGATTCCTTCCGCAACCACAACCGATCCCACTTCTTTAGCAATAAGAAGCAGTCCTTTTAACATCGATTCCTTAACTGAATTTTTATCAATATTCTGGATAACAGACCGGTCAATTTTAATAATATCTGGCATAATTTCACTTATAGAATTCAGGCTTGCATAGCCTGCTCCTGTATCATCTACTGCGATTAAAAATCCAAGCATTCTTAATACTTTCAGATTATTAGTAAAGTGCTCTAAGCCTTCAAATGAATCTCTTTCCGTAATTTCGATAGTTATTTTTTTCGGGGAAATCCCTTTAAATCGACGGATAACATTTTTAATATCTTTAATAAATCTTGGATTGCCTATTGTTACAGGTGTAAAGTTAATAAAGATATTGTGCCTCCATCTCGTTTGCTGGATTTGTTCAAATGCTTTTTCCAGAACAATCATTTCAAGATCATACAAGAACTTCGTCTGCCTTGCTAAGGAGAACAGCTGAAGAGGATTTTCTAACGCTGTTCCTTTTGGTCCTCTTGTCAGCATTTCACAAGCATGAATTTTATTTGTTGCTACATTCATAATTGGTTGAGCTAATAAACAGATGCGCTTATTGGCAACAATATCACTTAATACATGGACTAATTTATTAAATTCTGTATCTGACCTTTTATGTGCCATAGCAAGCGCTAATTCATAAGCCATTTGAATGGCATCCTGAAGATAAGTATATTTTTTCTCGATAAACATGTACCCAGGATTAAATACAGGCTGAACTCTCCCTGTTTCCCGAAAAACTCTTTCAACATTATGTATAATACTTTTTATTAGACCATCCAGAAGTGACAGGCACTCTGTTCCTTGCTGCCATTTAATAAACATCGTTAGGCTGTTTGGACTGTAATCATGAATAGCCATAAATTCATTTGAAACATCTAATGATTGTATCGCTGCACGAAATGACTTTTTTAGAAACCGAATATAATCTAAAAAATCCTGCGCCTCTAATTGCTGCTTGATTCTATGTAAATTTGTTATATCAATTACAACAACGGTCACCTCATATCCATTCTTCATTGCTTTCTCTACTTGATGAATAATAGGGTCTCGTAAAACAAATGAGGGAGGAAAATACTTTATAAATTTTACCGGAAGCAATAACTTCCCCCAATTGAATAACCTTGAATATACATTTTCTTGATATTTCATAGCTCCATTCCTCTCAAAAAGCCAACTTTTCCTTTTACAAATAAGCCTTTATATCTCTATCGATGGACTTTCCCTTTACTTCTAGTGCTACACATCTAACAATCACTTGCAAAAAACAGCACTGGGGAATTTTTAAAATGTAGAATAGAAAAAATTTAATGGTCTTGCTTACTGCAAGGAAATGACTTTTAGATCTACCTAAACTTTTTTAAATAGCTTTCGCCAAGTCACAATACATTTAAGCTAATCATCTAAAGAAACAGTTCTATCGCTTCTAAACAGACCCATTTCTCGTTTCCTTTCAGAATGGAAGCTCCTTCATCAAGAACAATAGGAAGGATTGGCTAATTGCTATTTCGTTTTTTTCACTACAAAATATGCACAGCCAAAATTACAATATTCATACAAGTACTCTGTTAATGTACTTATTTTTGTGTCAAAGCTTGATTTTTGATTATTGTCATCAAAAAAACCACGTAGTCTTAATTGTCCATAGCCCCAATCTCCGACAATATAATCGTATTTCGATAATATATCACTAAATCTATTTTTAAATGCTTCTTCATTAAAACCTGATTTTCTTTCTTCAATCAGTTCATAACAATTGTTATTAATACAAACCAATCGTATCACCTCAAAACCTGTATGGATTTCATATAAATAGTCCAATCATAACATTACTCCCTATCATTATAACCTTAGGAAGGATATTTACATAGCAATAACAATAAAATCCTCCTAAAAAAACAGAATTTTTTATTTTTTACTGTTAAATAATTTTAGTGAAATCAGGCTGCAGGTAGTATAATAGTTCGATTAATTATGGGAAAACACTTAATCTGCATTGAAAATTTCTGAGTTTTTCGACATGGATAAACAAAAAAAAATCCCCAGAAGGGATCTTTTTTAAGCTTCTTTTGCATGTTCAGCCATTTGTTGATTCTTTTTTGCTTCATTAACTTGCTCATCTGCGTGATAGGAAGAGCGTACTAATGGTCCTGCTTCACAATGGCTAAATCCTTTACTCAATGCAATTTCTTTCAGCTCTTTAAACTCATCTGGATGATAATATTTTTGCACTTTTAAATGCTTTGCAGTTGGCTGTAAGTACTGACCAATTGTCATAATATCAACGTTATTTTCTCTAAGATCATCCATCGTAGCGATAATTTCTTCTTTCGTTTCTCCTAATCCAATCATAAGACTAGACTTAGTCGGTATCTTGGGCTGCATTTCTTTTGCTCTACGCAAAAATTCAAGGGAACGATGGTATTTTGCTCTTGCACGTACTCTAGGGGTCAATCTTTCTACTGTTTCAATATTATGGTTTAAGATATCAGGCTTAGCATCCATTAATATACGTAGGTTTTCTTCTATGCCTCCCATATCGGAAGGTAATACTTCAATGCTGGTGAATGGATTTTTTCTGCGAATTGCACGAACCGTTTCTGCAAATACTGCAGCGCCACCGTCTTTTAAATCATCTCTTGCAACAGCAGTAATAACGACATGCTTTAAATTCATCGCATAAACAGAATCAGCAACTCTTTCTGGCTCTTGCCAATCCAGTTCTGTCGGTAAACCTGTTTTTACTGCACAAAAACGACAAGCTCTTGTGCAAGTATCTCCTAAAATCATAAATGTGGCCGTTCTTCTTACAGCCCAACATTCATGTATATTGGGACATTTTGCTTCCTCACAAACTGTATGTAGTTGTTTTTCCTTCATCATTTTTTTCAAACCTGTATAATTTTCATTCGTATTCAATTTAATTTTCAACCATTCAGGTTTGCGTAAATAATCTTGTTTTTTCTCTGACACCATATTCATCTCCTAGTAAAATAATTTTCATCATTTTTACCTAAAAAAAGTATTGTATAACAATCTTCAATTAGAAAACTTTGTAATGTTACACACAATAGAAGGATTGCCCCACTTCATTTGTCACTTTAACATAATGCAAATGCCTCTACAAGTTATTGATTTTAAAGATTACCATTAATTGATAATCATTTTTTTCATTTTACTTCACAAAATATAACGACAGAATAAGAAGGGGGGGATTATCTTTTGCGCAGGTTAATGTTTTTAATCATTATACTTATGTTTTTACTACCTAACACTGTCACATATGCTACTCAAAACACGAATGATCTTTATACGAAACGAATGGAACTATATAACAAAGTCGAAGCGTTGTATCAAATACCCTGGTATTATATAGCGGCTGTCGATCAATATGAGAGAAATATTCGCTCCGCAAGAAAAGATATCCCAAAAGCAGAAGGACTTACTGGGATTTATTTTACAAAAGAAAAATGGGCCGGCATTATCAATCCAGATTCCGAGGATACCAGCCCTTTAACCATTCCTTTATTTGGAGGACTTGGAGCAGATGGTAATGGAGATGGAAAAGCGGATCGATTTAATAATGAAGATATCCTCTCCGCATTCTCAAATTATATAAGCCAATATGGAGTGGATGAGGATAACTTTAGAATCGGTCTATGGAATTACTATAAAAGAGATAAAACAGTAAGTATCATAATGGGAAAAGCGGCAATATATAAACACTTTGGAAGATTAAATTTAGATGACCATGCCTTCCCTCTTCCGCTAAGAAGTAACCATAGCTATCGCAGTACTTGGGGAGATGCACGTGGGTGGGGGGGTAAACGTATCCATGAAGGAACCGACATTTTTGCAGACTATGGTGTCCCTGTAAAAGCGACTTCCTATGGTATTGTGGAAATGAAGGGGTGGAATAATTATGGAGGATGGCGAATTGGTATAAGAGATATTAATAATAACTATCATTATTTTGCACATTTAAGTGGATTTTCTAAAGATATTAAAGCAGGTATGATAGTGGAACCAGGTATGCTCATTGGAGGGGTTGGGAGTTCGGGATATGGACCACCAGGAACGTCTGGGAAATTCCCGCCACATCTGCATTATGGAATCTATAAAGATAATGGATATACAGAATGGTCTTATGATCCGTATGCACACTTAAGATTATGGGAAAGACAAGAACGGATAAAACCACAAAGTAAAAAATAAAACTTTCGTTAAGTTCCTTGGCGATAAGATGAAATTGCTCATTCTTATCGCCATAAATAGAGCATTCTATAATGGATTATAAATCGTATCACATTCCGTTATGAGAATAGAGAAATCTTCTTTTAAATCCAAATCATAAGGAGGAATTTCTTTACCATCTTGTTCAATTATTCGAATAATCGGTCTTTCATTCATTCCTTTATTTTGTTTGCAGACAATTCCTTTATCTCCATTACTTAGCTTTACACTTAAACCATTAGGATAAAGGACAATGGCTCTTCTAAAAGCTTCGACAATTTTCGCATCATATAGGCGACCAGAACCGGTATATAAAATTTCTAACGCTTCATGTGGTAATAGAGCATTATGATAAACACGATTAGAGGTTATTGCATCAAAAACATCTGCAACAGCAATTAGCTTCCCAAATAAGTGTATTTCTTCTTCTATCAAACCTCTAGGATAACCAGATCCATTCAACCGCTCATGATGCTGAAAAGCACAATGTGCCACTAACAAAGGCAGGGATTGTACATTTCTTAGGATTTCAAATCCTGCTTCTGCATGGTTCTTTACTATCTCATATTCTTCTTCTGTCAATTTTCCTGGTTTCATTAGAATCTCTAATGGAATATTCATTTTGCCAATATCATGCAAAATAGCACCTAATCCTATAATTTCCATCTGTTTAGGAGAAAGTTTTAATTCTAATCCTAACGCCAATGTATAAATGGTAACATTTAAGCTATGTAAAAAAATATAATTATCATACAAATATACATCTGACATAATAGAATAAAGATCTTCATGATTCTTTAACTCTGCTAGCACTTTTCCAACTAGTTTTTTAAAAATAGGAGTGTTTTTTTCCATCACCATCGAAATATTCGAAGAATCCGTCTGTTTTATTGCCTGGAAACTTTTCTCAATGGTTTGCATCGCTTCCATCTTTATCTGCTCTGAAATAGCAGGATTCACTTTGATATCCTTTGTATGCCTATCCTCTAAGTATACGTAGCTGACGCCAAAATCAAGCAGCCTTTTAATAACCCTTTGTTCTAAACGCATCCCACTATTCACCAACACTTTTCCACGATCATTTAATATGGGCTTAGCTAAGATTGCACCTTCTTTTACATTTTTCGTCCCAACTAATCTCATGCTTTATTTGCTCCTAATAATTTATATATAAATATTATATCGTACTTTCAGCACCGTTTCTTTAGACCTACAGAAAAGAAAATGAAAAAATCCCCTTATAAATAGAAGGATTAACGAAAAAGGATATCCTATCAATCGTTAACCCTTCTAGACTTCACTCTGATTTAAATCATTTTCAACAATGCTTCTTTTCCAATCATGCCTTTATGAATTCCATATGCTTCAGCCTCGATTGTAACTGATTCTAAAGGTGCCTCTAACAATTGCTCAATCGTTCTAACGCCAACCGCTCTGCCAGCAATTATTTTTCGGTCCTTTAGCTTATCATTTAACAATCCTACATCTAGCGCTCCGCACATGATATACCCCTTATCATTTTTAACAGCAAGCAAGGTAGTTTTAGGCAATAGTACTGAGACCGCGATAAAAGTATGTCCATTGATCTCTACAGGATACACATCAATCATAATACTTCGTGCTCACTCCTCTCTTTACCTTCATGGTAATTATATTCAGAAGAGGAGGAATCTGTGTTAAATTCTTAGTTTATCAATATCCAAAATATAGACACACGATCTTTATGCTTTTATCCTGTTTCTTTTCTCAAAGTAACTGCAAGAATATTGCGCATAAATTCAGGAAGAAAATAGTCTTTCTTTGCTGCACGATAAATAGACGGAAAAAAATTACCAAACGTCAACATATCAGGTACTGTTACGACATAACTATGATTTGCTTTTATTTCTTTTGATTGTATATAATATCTATCTCTTTCTCCACTTTTCTCTTGTGTAATTCCCGCTGAAATCATTTTCCCCATTAAAGTCCCTCGAAAACCAAGACCCTTAACCTGCATCGTCTCCCATTTTTCTGCTTTCATATCAAGCAAGATTTCCTTTAATTCAGCTCCTGTTAAGGTAACATTACATGGATTAATTGGATGTGGACAAATCGATAATAAATCAAAGAAAGTGACATCCCCTGCTTGTAAGCCATTTAGTATTAACCCTTCATTTAGGATGGCACAATCAGAATGACACCAAGAGACTAATTTTTCACAGAGCATTTTCGCAAGAACTTCTCGAGCATAGTATTCATCAATAGTAACTACTTTTTCTGATAAAGCCTGTTTACCTTGCAAATAATAATTTTCGATGACTGCTTCTTCCTCATTCGCTATCGGCAATTTACTTGTTTCATATAATATCGCCTTTTTATCGATTACTTCCTTTAAATCATCAACCTTTAATTCAATATGGCCTACATAATAGCCATACTTTCCAGCAGCCCCTTGAAGATTATTATTAATTATTTTTCCTTGATGAAAAATATGATGCGTATGTGCACCTAAAATCACATCTATTTCTGGATGGTTAGTTGCAATCATCTCATCATCATTTATTCCTAAATGGGATAATAATATAATGATATCTACCTGTCCTCTAAGCTCTTCTATTTGCTTAGATAATTCTTGCATCGGTTCTGTCAATTTCCAGCCTAAAAGTTCATATAATTGTTCAAAATATGCGGTAATGCCAATTACACCAACTTTTGTTCCTTTTGCCGTTTTATAAATTTGATGAGGAATTGCCCATGCAGGTCGTTCTCCGTTGTTCTTATAAAGGTTCGCAACAATCACATCGAATAAGGCATCATCATATAAGTGATCTAGTGCTTCATATGGTAAGGTAATCCCTTCATTGTTCCCTATTGTCACAGCATCATAGCGTTCTTTATTTAATAGCTCCGTATTAATTCTACCTTTAGTCGCTTCTGTATAAGGATGAGACAAATCCAAATGGTCGCCTATATCAAATAAATAAACAGCTTCGCCAGCCTCGTCATGCCATTTTTTTCTTTCACGCAGCAATTCATAAATTCTTGGCCAATTTTCAAAATGGCTATGTAAATCATTGGTATGATATATGTGGATGACTTCCATCTTCTCGCCTTCCTTGTTTTGAATTTTCTCTATTTTTTTAGGCAATTATTTATCCAAGGAGATTATTCTTCTCCTTCTTACTTTTTCTCCAATATTTTAAAATAAATCTAATTGTCTTGGAGCTAAATCCATATATTCTATATTCAGTAATTCAATAAGCTCTTTGGCGTTATCGGCAGCGTCTCCACCAGAGTTATTATTAAAAAGAACATAAATATTTTTACATTCCTTTTCAAGGTGGCTGATATTTGCGACCCACTCTTTTAATTCAACCTTATTATAGCGATATAAATAGCGTACCTCTCGCCAATTTGGATTGTTATTTTGTTGCCACCCATAATAATTTCTACCATGGAGACGAATTAGCACTTTTTCTTCGTCAACAGCTTCTAGCACAGTAGGAACAGACCCTGGCATTACTTGTGGTTCATCACAAATACTATGAATCCAATTCTCTTCTCGCATAAACTGAAGCGTGCTTTCCCGATACTTTGAGTCAAACCATGATTGATGTCGAAATTCAAGGGCACAAGGTATATCGCCCATCTTTCTTTTGCATGCTCTTAAGTATTGGACATTTTCCTTTGTACAATCAAACCAAGGCGGAAATTGAAATAATACCATGGCAAGTTTTCCTGCTTTTATATACGGAACTAAGGAGTCTATAAATGCAAAAAACATTTCTTCATGAGAAGAAAATGGAATGTCTCCCCGGTTATGTCCTGTCATTCCCTGATATGCCTTTACTATAAATTGAAACGAGTTTGGTGTTTTCCGTACCCAAGTTTCCGCGTTCCGCACTGGTTGCACGGCATAAAAAGAAGCATCTACTTCTACCGTGGGAAAGTAACCGGCATACTCCACTAGTTTATTTTGGGATGAAGTATTTTTTCCATAAAGACTTATATGGTCTCCCCAGCCGGTTAAACCAATATGAATCAATTAAATCACCTCTATATGAGTCTTTCTCGATGAGAAATATACATTGAGAAAGACATAGCTACCTTTAATATCAAAACAATATTATTTAATCTTCCATACTAAATATCATATCATAATTACCTTAAATGACTAACAAAAAGCAAAAGGACATAACTGTATTCTTTAATACCTAGCGTGCCCTAAGGATACATTCGGTTTGTTTTTCTCCGTAAAACTTATTTCAATAAAAAATGCAAACAAAAAAAGCTTTCTTCTTGCCCCAATATTATTGAATTTAATCATCCTTAATGGGCTCCATGTTGAAACCAACCAAACAAAAAGTCTACTTGCGCTACCTTATTTAAGTTAACGAGAAATCGCAAGTATAATAAGGTTTGTATATTTATATAACTGTTGAAACCACATAATAAGTGTGTAAAATCTGACATTGGTATTGGAGGAGTTATGTATAGAATTTCTTTAGAAAAGCTTATTTTTTTATGGTGTGGGTTGGGGAATACATCAATGATGGGGGAACATTCCCGAAGCATAAAACTCGAGAAAATTCTGTAGAGTTTCAAATATTTTTGCCTACTACAAGAGAATTTAACTTATTAGAATGAGAAACAATAAATTGTTCAACAAGACAAATGTCTGATTGTCTCTCTTTATTCAAGAATATCCAGCAAGATAACAACAGATTAAAGCGTCTCTTTCCATTGCTTTACTTCTTAGCTGATTGGGAAAAAGTAGAAATCTTTGATTCTTCTTTTAAAAGCGCATTTGAAGTGATGTCTCGACAACAAATTGCTACTAGTATTAACAATACCGTTCTATTGCCTGATATTTTCAAATGCAGAATCCAAAATCCCACCGTTTATTATTCAGACAACTACTTACATCAATGAAAACTTACATGTACTCTGAACGTAGTAATGATTTTTTTACAAGTTTAATTCTTTGCTCACTAAGCAATGAGAACAGAATATATCGCTGAGTGGATTAAAGTTCACTTATCACAAGATATTACTGTGAAACAATTTGCAGATCAGTTTGAAATGAATCCAAATTATTTAACAAGATTATTCCGTCAAGAACAAAGGATAAGTGTGAAGGAGTATATTCTTTTCAAAAGATAGACATATTTATTTAAAATAAAAAAATCTTATGTACAGAGTAAGGCCAGTTGAATTTTACTCGCCGCAAAATTCAACTGACCTTATTTAATTAGAGCAGTAACACTTCTGATAAAATCAAGGTAACACACAAAAATATTATCAAAAAAGAAAAAGATGGCAGACACTATACTAATAATTAATTTATTAATCACTCAACTTTCGGAGTTGAATTTAACTTTTAAAGCCTTACGATTGATAGGGTAGACCCCATTTAATATCCATTTGCTTTTCTTTGTCTTTTGTGAAGATAAAAAGAAAAGACACCTGTTTCTTTGGTAAAATAACGGTGACTAAACCAATTACACAAAGAAAGGTGTCTACCATTATGTTATCGAAAAATTCGTCTTTTGTCCATCTCTCGCAAGCTATGAAACACAGCTTTTCGGAGTTAAATGTGGGAAGGCATTTACGGAATGCGGGTATTACCAAAAAACTTGGATTTTCATGCCTCACCATTTTTCAACTTTTGTTTCTTTTAGTATTTGAACATCGTACCTGGTATCAAGCTTGTTTGAGTAAAAAAGCAACCGTTCTTCCAGGTAAGGATGTCATTTATGACTTCTTAAAGGTGCCTACATTTAACTGGCGCAAGTTTTTATTATCCCTTTCATTTGAAGTTACACAGCGTTTTGAAAGGTTAACTTCATCAAAGAGGATTTCCGTTTTTATTTTGGATGACTCAGTTTTTTCACGTAACCGTAGTAAAAAAGTAGAGCTGTTAGCACGTGTTCATGACCATGTGACACATAAATTTGTTAAGGGGTTCTCCATGTTAACACTCGGTTGGTCTGACGGATTTTCGTTTGTACCAGTTGACTTTGCGCTCCTCAGTTCAACTAAAAAGGAGAACCGTTATTGTGAAATAGATTCTACTATTGATAAGCGAACTTCTGGATATAAGCGTCGTCTGGAAGCTATACAACCTAAACCTGAAATGGCCGCTACTCTTATCCAAAACTGCTTAGATAAAGGCATAGTGGCGGATTATGTGTTGATGGATACTTGGTTTACACATGCGCCTTTAATCGAATCGATTACAGAAAAAGGCTTATTCGTGATTGGCATGGTCAAACAAATGAAGCAACGCTACCTTTATAACGACAAACTATTGAAACTAGATGAGTTGTTTAAGGTAGTTAAGCCCAACCTTCAAAAAAAAGGTGTCTTGGGCTCTATTCAAGTATGCCTTCAAACGGATAAACAGACGTCTGTCAAAATTGTTTTTGTTAGAAATCGCAATAAGAAGAGTGAATGGTTAGCCATTTTAAGCACGGATACTGCCCTTTCAGATGAAGAAATTGTAAGGATTTATGGTATGCGTTGGGACATTGAAACATTCTTTAAATGCACAAAGTCAATGTTAAAGCTCGCAAAGGAATTTCAAGGTAGATCGTATGATTCCATGATCAGCCATACAACCTTAGTTTTGACACGCTATACTCTGCTTGAATGGAGCAGAAGAAATGAACAAGACCCAAAAACAATCGGAATACTCTTTTTCTTAATGTGCGAAGATGTAAAAGATTTGGATATGCTTACGGCTTTACAACAGTTACTAGAACTTTTCGAAACAATGTCAAAAGGTACTGTTTCTTTAAGCACGGAAACTTTAACGGGTCAATTAACACATTGGTTTGAATCCCTGCCAAGTTACATCAAGGGTTCATTGAGTTTTTCTATGTCCGAAAGTTGAGTTAATCATATCTTTTCCTCTCCATAGAAGAAGGAATTTTCAATTCTTCTCGATATTTAGCAATCGCCCTTCTAGATATTACAATGCCATCTTTCTTTATTATATCCGATATTTTTTGATCAGACAGTGGTTTTTTCTTATTCTCAGCTTCTACTATTTCTTTAATTTTTATTTTCACTGATATTGCTGAGACATTTTCACTATTATCTTTCTGTTCTAATCCATTAGAAAAAAAAGATTTTAGCTCATATACGCCCGAATTGGTTTTTAGGTATTTCCCATTCACTGCCCTACTTACTGTCGATTCATGAATATTTAGTTTCTGTGCTATTGTTTTTAATCCTAATGGTTTTAAAGGCTTATTAAAATCAAGGAAAAAATCTCTTTGATAGTTTACTATTTCAGTAGCCACGCGAAGAATCGTATCTCCTCTTTGAATAACACTCTTTTGCAAAACTTCAAATTCTTCTTTCTTTTCTTTTAGATATTTTTGAACTTCTTTATCCTTTACCTCACATAGCTTATTAAAGTATTTCTGTCTAAAAGTTAATAAGCTGGAGCTCGATATATTGGAAGAAATACTTATATTATTATCAATAACATTTATAACTATATCTGGAACAATATAATTTTTCCTAATATCTTCATAATCACCATTTGGATGAGGTGAATATTTTTTTATATAATCTGCAATCTTTTGTATTTCCCTTAATTCTATTTTATATTTCTCCGATATTTGTTGCCATTTTCTTTGAATAAACAATTCAAAATCTTCTCTTAGTATTTCATATGTGTAAGTTGGCGAACTACTATCCCTCAGAACTTGTATCATCAAGCATTCCTGTAAGTTTCTCGCTCCTACTCCAGGAGGATCTAATTGCTGCAATAAATTCAGTGCTTCTTTAACCTCTTGATGCTTAGCACCAGTTTCTCGTTGAGCTTCTTCTATTGATATATCTAAAAATCCATTTGTATCAATATTTAATACTAAAAAAATCAGCAATTTTCTTATATATGTATCATCATAATTTAAATGAATCTGTTGGTACAAAGAATCAAGTAACGAAAAGCTATTATCTATTAAATGATTGATATCAGGAGCTTCTCTACCATTAATATTGGATTGAGATGAACGACGAACTGGAGTTATTTCAAAATCATCCATTATATTTACTTTTAATAATGGATTTTCCAAAGACTTATCCTGAAGAAAATTTCTTAATTCTTCATTATCATAACGAAGAATTTGGATGGATTGCTGTATGGACTGTGTCAATATAAGTCTTTGTTTTTGTTTTTGATTCTGATCAAAGTTCAGCTCAATACGCATAAAGTAAGCTCCTTTCATTATAGTTTTTATTGTTTCATCAGATTTTATTCTGTTATTATTTTCTTGCTAGTAATTTCCGATAAGGGACTGATGTATATATCAGCCCCTTCCTGTATCCTATACATTTTAAAAATAACTTCTGTAATTAGTTTTTAGTAAAGGGAAATTCAGTCCAACTTACTGTAATTTCTCGATTATTCACTGAAACTGGTAGAATGCTATATCCTGATTCTTGTAGGTTATTAGGTACCCAGTGATCTAACATTAAATAGAAATCCCCATTACGCTCAAATACAAATGTGCTCTGTCCATTATATGTTTTTCGATAATTTGGGCCTTCGCAAGGATTATCAATTAATTTCGCAGGCGAAAATAAATGGGATGTCCTTGAATAAAGAGCAGCATTGGGAGACCAGCCACTACATCCCGATGTAATCATAAAATAATAGTTATTTGCTTTAAAGATTGTTGGTGCTTCCCTTTCCTGATCAATTAAAATTTTCGTATATAAACCAGTTACATCTTGATAATCCTCTGTCAGTTCAGAAATATAAAGGGTTTTGTTAAAATCACTACTGTGTATCAAATAACCTTTTCCATTTTCTTCAAACAGCGTCATATCCCTACAGTCTTTTCTGTTTGGTTTGATTACTTTCACTAACTGGAATGAACCTTGTGGTGTATCAGAGACAGCCACACCAGCTCCTGCATATAGATAATCTGCTGTATCATAATGAAACCACATAACAAATTTCTTTGTCTTCTTATTATAAAGAACCTTTGGCCGCTCTATAACACGAGATGGATGCAAATAACTATTTTTATCTGCTTCTGCTTCCAATGCCAATCCTAGGTACTCCCAATCAAATAAATTATCCGAAACATAGCAGGAAATTCCAATAAAATCTACCCTGGTTAATCCTTCTACATTTGGTGCACCTTTGTTTTCTCCATACCAATAATATTTCTCTTCATATTTAAGAATCATGCCACCATGAGCCTGAATTGGATTCCCAGATTTCGTATACCATTTTTGTCCATTTCTATTCATTTTATCGTCTCCCTATACAGCAATTCCTAATACAGCTAACAATGCAGATAACAGAACGATAAATAATAATACGAAATTTCCACTTTTTCCTTTTCTTAATAAATGCGCACTGAACCAAACTAGTGCAAGAGGTAATAAACCTTTCATAATTTTATCTAAAATATCTTGCAATACAAATTCTTGTCCGGATATAGTAGTTTTAAAAGTAAGTTCAAAGGGAACATTTAAGAATGTCATAGCTCCTACCATAACTAAACCTAAAATAGTAGCACCTTTCGTTACCGCTTTCAACAATCCACTTTCAGTAGCAGTTTTAATATAACTTGCACCCATTGAATAACCAACAAATGTACCAAAATATCTTACAAAAAAGAAAGGAATATGGAATAGTAAAAAGAATAAAATTGGTCCTAGTAAATTTCCTGCTGTCGCTAGGCTTAATGAGATTCCTGTAACAATAACACGTAAAGTTCCCATAAAGAAGGAGTCTCCAAGTCCTGCAAGAGGTCCCATTAACCCCACTTTAATACCGTTTACCGTTTCATCCATATTATCAATTTTTTTTATAGAGTTTTCCTTTTCCATCGATAATGTTACTCCCATAATAAATGGAACAAAACCTGGATAAGTATTAAAATAGGAAGCACTTCTTTCTAATGCATTATAATACTCTTCCTTATCATTTTTATAAACTTCCTTTAGAAAGGGCATGCTTGCATATCCATAACCAATCCCTTGCATTTTTACATAGTTCATTTCAGCAGATTGAGTTAAAGAACGCCAAAATACTTTTTTTAATACTTTCTTTTCTTCTGAAGAAATATTATATTTTTTTTGTTTAGTTTTAGCCATTCTATTCTCCCCCATTTTAATTAAAGAAGTCATCTTTCGGATTCTGTTTACCGCTTTCATTTATAGAAATAGAGTTGTTATTACCAGCGAATAATAGCTTCTGCTCCAGTTTCTGTTTTTTAAAATAATTTGCTGCATAAACTACTGCTGCAATTGTTCCAAATATAGCGATTCCCATTGTATCTAAACTTAAATAAGCAGCTAATCCAAATCCTAAAAAGTAGAAAGGGATAATCTCTTTGTCCCATAAAGATTTTAACAACAAACCAAACCCTAATGCAGGTAACAATCTTGAAGCAATTGTTAAAAAGTCATTAACAACTTGTGGAAGATTATTCATCAGATTATTTATAGGTTCAACTCCAATTAAGATAGAAACAAATGATATTATTGCATATGGAACCCCAAAAGCCACCATTGCAATTATATGAATTCTTTCAAAGGCTTTATCATTTTTATTTTCAATGCTTTTATCTACTATGGATACCACAGCGTTATGCCATACAATTTTAATTAATTGATATATAAACACAGAAATTAGGCCAACTGGAACTGCTAATGCTACTGCTGTACCCACGTCTTTTTCCATTAAGATTGCAAATGACGTTCCGATTACTGCCCCCATTTCTGTATCAGATGGCAATGATCCTCCGACTCCAAAGACTCCAAGGAAGACAGCCTCCAAAGCAGCCCCCATTATTACTCCTTGTTCAATATCACCTAATACCAAACCTACTAATGGACCAAGAATAATTGGACGCATTTGAATGTTTGCAAAACTTAAAGAGAAAAACTTTGCAATATATGTTACTAATGCAATCAGCAATGCTTCAACTAACATAATCATACTCCCCCTTCATGTAATAAATGGTTAAAATTTATTTTTTAAGTTTGCTGGCGTATTATCAGGTACTAATTGATATTCTAAGGGTATCTTTAAATCGATTATCTTTTTAAAGATACCGCTATCCTCTTCATTTACGTACAAGTTATCAGTTATTGTCTTCTTCTCACTTATTTTCCCATTAACTCTTCCATAATTTCCAACATTCACCTTTGGAATGTCCGTAACATTTTGACAAATATATAGTGCGTCTTGTGGATTATTAACTAGTACCAATACTTTTAAATTATTAATTCTTTCATCATTTAAAATGTCGATTGCATCTTTTACTTCTACAATACTAGCTTTTACTCTGTCTCCCGCTGCCATTACTAATGATGTTTTTTGAATTTCATTGTTTGCGACACTATCGTTGGCTACTAGTATTCTGTCCAAATTCAAATGTTTCGTCCATAAATATGCGACTTGCCCATGAATTAATCTCTCATCGATTCTTATCATTTTGTTCATCATGTATCCTCCTTAAATAAAAAAGTCATCTAGTTGAATTGTTTTTTGTAATTGTGCTCGAGTTATTCCATCTCGTGCATCTTGAATCATTTTATCCATCTCATTATCCGAGATATTATCAGCAAGCACAATATTGAGTAACAATGATAAATTCATCCCTCCAATCACTCTAACATTCGGAAGAACCAATAGAGACATTGCTTCATTGTACATACTTCCCCCAGTAATATCCGCCAACAAAATGACTTGGTCCTCTTCTGCAATTTCATCTCTAATTTTTTCAATTAATTTGTTCGGCGAATTGTTCTCCATTAAACAAAAGGCATGGAGATTATCTTGTTTTCCAGCAATCATTTCTACTGCACCTTTTATTCCCTCAGCGAATTTACTGTGTGAAACTAAAAAAACTTTCTTTGTCATTCTCTACAGTCTCCCTTTTTTATTGTTTCAATCTATATATAGCAATTTTCGTGCCAACTTTCTGTCGTAATGATTAAAATGATTAACCTGTTATTCTCTATACTCTTTAATTAATTTTTTGTTTTTTTCGACACATAAACAATTATATTGTGCATATATAGTTTTTGTCGAAATCCGCACTAGATTAATATAAATAAAACAGCCGCTTTAAACAATTTGCGGCTGTTTACTCTGTTTACCACTTTAAAATATTACTCACTAAATTAATTATTGCCATACTGGATAGTTACCTAAAGTTCGCTACTATCCAAGTTACACATTATTTTAATTCATGTTATTAATTATTTATTTCCTGTCTAATACCCTCTATCCTTATCTCAGCATAAGAAATAATTCCAGGATAAGCAGGATCTGTAGGGACCCCAGGATAATCAACTTGAAATTTCAAGTATCTAAATCCTTCCTCTGTCAATGATTCTTTTACTTGAACTCTTTCTATTTCTTCTGTATTCGATGTATGAGCCTCTGTTAATAACATCCAATTCACACCATCATTGGAACCATATACATTCGTTCCTTCTGATCGATTCGGAAACCCTCTTCTTGCTTGGAAGGAAAAAGCATTTACTTTCATTTGATAGTCAGACCCGAAATCAAATACAATTGGTTGCTTAACATCGCCACTGTGCGTAGCTGTATCGTTATCCATCAAATTTTTCAGATTATCTTTGTTCATTGTCGTTACAGAAGAAATGATAGAATCGTAAGCAAAATAATTAAATGTTCCATCTTCTAATTTTGGATTTAACAGCTCTAATTCATTAATGCTTTCTACCAACATTCTCAACGTTTCTAAGAATTTAGCATCATCCGCTTTTCCTTTCAGCAATTTTTCTACCTCGTTTTTATTTATTAAAAACTGCTGATAACTCTTCGTTGTATAAGTCTGATCCTGATTAAGTGTAGCCAACACTTCTTTGTATGCTTGTTTTTTATTATTTGCGACATTCATCTTTATGGTAATAGTGTTTATAACTTTCCCATTAGCAGCTATAACGGTTACCTCAATTGGATCTTTTGTCTTTTTATTTGGTACCCATTTGAGGGTTCCATTTTGATTAATAGTCATTCCATTAGGTGAATTTACAAGGCTCAATGTAACATCGGTATTATTCTCCACACTTATTTGTTTTTCAAATGGAATGCCCTTAAGTAAATAGTATGTTGGATTTTTTTCTTCCTTAAATGACGGTACGTCCGTTTGTAGTCCACCTTCCATATTAATATATTGGAGTTGATCAAAATCAACAGTAACATTATTGTCAGCTATAACAGCATAATAATCCAGATTTTCTAACTGTCTAGCAGTTCTGGATATTTGCTCTTTCGCATTTACCGTATATACAATATTTTTCCATTTACCATTTGTATCAGGAATACTAACCGATTGAAAAGATTCACTATAATAATTATTGCCACTGATTAATAACTTGGCATTTCCAGTAGATCGTATTCGGAGTGAAATATATTCACTACCATCTTGTCTACTTTTAATTAAAGATGGTAAAGCAAGTTGACTTCCACCACGTATTGTTTTTTTATCGTTAGGATATTGAGTGTTATATTGCGTCTCTATAATGTCATTTTTGCTTTTTGCAGACCTTACACGAATATAGGTTGTTTCTTCCTCACTCTTAATCATTGCTAAATTTTCATCTAAAATTGCCGCTCTTTCCTCAAAGAAAACAGCAGAGCTATTCTTAATTTGTGCTGGAATAGCAAGTTCTAGATCTAAATTACGTTCTGCTGGGAGAGATAACCAATATTCACAGCCTATTTCTGTCATTTTATTATCACTAAAACTTCCCCAATAATTAGTTTTAACGGTGCCATTATAAAAAATAGGTGAGGTAAGGTTTTTCGCCATATAGGAAATTTGAGGTGCCCGTTGTTCAAGTTCTTCTTTTGTCATTCCTTCTATATACCTGTATGCATCATAAAGCTCACTCATATTAAAGTATAATCCAGTTCTTCCCCTATAAGCCTCAGAGACTTTCCCTCCATAATCCTGATATCCCAGTTCTGTCCACGGAATTGTATATCCTCCCATATATCTATAAAGGTTCTCAGATCCAGCTAATATTCGACGATTTAAAAAATTGTAAGGTGTCACGGCATTTAAATCATTAGAGACCGTTCCTTTTACTGGATCAAGTTTTATTTTTTGTTGTGTTAGTATTCTTGCTATTCCTGTAAAATTAAGCACATCGCCAGATCCATGCGCTTGATCTCGCCCCATTTCTAAATGTTGTATATATGATTTACCTATAGGATTTTTGGGATGATCACTATCTATCAAATGAAATTGATTTTGTAATGCTCCATTTATTTCTGGTTTATCCGTAGTTGAATTAACCATTGCCCATTCTACTGCTTCATGAAATCTCTCTTTATCCTCTTTAAATATATAACCTGCCATCGCTCCAATAACAGGATATACATGCTGATTTAAATACCTATTATTCGTATACAGAAAAGTACTAATCACAGGATTTATTAAATTTTTTGTCAGTTTCGTTGTATCATCTTCTGTCCAAACAAGATTATATTTTGAAATTTTATTTTGCTCATCATTATATTCCTTATCTATTACAGTAGTGTAACGCAGTAATTCAGCAGCACTAATCATATAATAAAATGGGGTTCCTACATGGATATGAGAGTCTGCATAGTATTCAAATTCATCCGGGTCCATATTTTCCCAAATTCTCACAAGTCGTAATGCATTATATCGATATTGACTATCTCCAGTAAAATAATACAGTATAGCCTGTGTATATGCTCTAAATCCATCATTGCTTAAATTCACATTCATCGAGGATTTTTTAAAAGTAGGATCTTTGGGCTCATCAATTGTTCCAGCTTTTAAATTGGTTGACTGAAATAATAAGGAAGCATATTTTGTTTCTTTCATAGCTTCGTAAAAGCTTTTCCAAGGATCATTTCCATCTATCAATTCTTTTCTTGTATTCTCTAATTTTAATGGATCAACACTTATACCCGGATGTACAAATCCATCATTCTCCTCGATCAGTAATTCCACCTCTTCACTGATACCGTTTACATTTTCTTCTGCAAAAGCATTCTTTTCTATTAATAGACTTATACTAACCACAGATAACAAGAACAAGAATATAAACTTTTTTCTTACCATTTGTTTTCTCCCTTCCATAATCATTCCATGTATTAAACTGCTTAATCCGAATTACCCTCCCTCTCTTATTGTAAACGCATACCACGTTCACAATAAAAGAAGCAAATCCCATGCCAATATTAGTCGATTAGGTCAACCAAAATAGACAAAGAATTGCTTCTTATTGCTATTATTTTTCTTGATAATTAAAATACTTAAAATCAGCATAGGAGCTATGGTCATCAAAGTCTTGAGCACAAATTCCAACCATTGCCCCAGTAAAAGCTAGTTTACCATTCACTTTAATATAGTCATCACTTAAATGATCTGCTGGCGTCAGTTCCCCAATTGTTTCCCAAGTAGTTCCAAAAGAATAATAGAATTGGCCTTTATCCCGCTTTACTTCAACAGCTAGTTTAATCTCTTTCTGTTCATTTTCAATAAATATTCGCTCAGATTGATAGCTAAATTGATTAATATCAGCCGTTTCCACTTGAATATATCTCTTTTTCGCTTCCTCATCATACGAAACATAGAGATATTGCCAGTTATCTGTATCATAAAAAAGAACTAATCCTGCAAGTTGCTGGAAGCTTTTTGGAGAAAACTCCATCTCAGTTTCCGCACGGAACGTAAAGCTTTGCCATCTTCTTGCAACTAGACTTTGTTGATGGAGGCTAGATAAACTTTGTTCTCCATATAAGCGTATATATCCTGGCCGTTCAGTGAAAGAAAGTTTATTTCCTAAAGGGCGTCTTAAGGTTTTAAAATAAGTTGGCAACGTCGTTTCTGTAAAATCGCAAAAGGTTGAATGGTCTGCAGTTTGTATTATTCCTTCTGCTATATTAGGTGCTTCTACTTCTAATTCTGGATACTGTGTCCCATTTGCTAACCTTGGCCACCCTTCTATCCATTCAATCTTTTGTAAAGCTGTTTCTCTTCCTAAAGTGCAATTCCCGCGCTCTATTAATGGTCGTGAACATATATGTACAATGTACCATTCATTCTCTGATACCGGAACAAATGAAGCATGACCACTTTTTTGTAAAGGATTGGTTGGATCCGTTTTTGTTGTAATAAAAGGATGATATGGCGACAACTCATATGGTCCCATAACATCTTTGCTACGATGAATAGTGGAGGCATGACTATACCCAGTTCCCCCTGCTGCACATAGTAAATAGTACCACCCATCCTTTTTCAAAATCTGTGGACCTTCACAGACACCTAAATCTGTACCTTTGAAAAAGTGATTTCTTTCCCCAATTAACTTCAGTTCCTTCAAATCATATTCTTGAATAAGTAATCCATAAAAGTTCGGTTTATCTAGCCGATGGTCAAAGAGCATACTCATTATATAGTGGCGCCCGTCATCATCATGGAAAAAGGCAGGATCAAACCCACTTGCAGTGACAAAAGTAGGTTCACCCCATTCTCCATCGATCGTTTCACATGAAATAACATAATTTAATGTATCCTTAAATGCCGTTCCTGTTTTAACATCTGTATAAAGAAGCCAAAACTTTCCTTCCGAATAACTAAGATGTGGAGCCCAAATACTACCAGAATTATAATTTCCGACTAAATTCACTTGGCTTGTTCTGCTTAATGGCTGGGCTACTAAATCCCAATTGACTAAATTAGTTGAATGGTAGATTTCTACACCTGGCCACCATTCAAAAGTAGAGGTTGCAAGATAATAATCTTTATCTACTTTCACTACACTTGCATCTGGATTAAAGCCTTTTAAAATGGGGTTTTTTATCATTTAATTTACCTCACTATCTTAATTTCACTTTTTTATAGAAAGTTAATCTTTTTGACAATACAACAATTTGGGATATCCCCCTAATTAATCAGCAATTTCCCTTCCAAAAACTTCAACTTGCGTAAGTGCAGGAAATGGCGATTCATCCTCATGTTTGATTAAATTTTTTAAAGTAATCGAACTTGTTTCTACTTCTTTAAAATGAAAAAATTGACGATCTAATTTATTTGTTGGATAAATAGTTAATTCTTCACCTGTAATAAATGCGATAGTCATTTGCGTCCAATAACTATCATGTGGATAGTCCCCCCTTAAAACGAGGGCAATTTTATCAATTCTTACTAACCTTCCAAAATCAATAGTAATCTGTGCATCCTCTTTTTGATTGATTCCCCATGATTGATAAGGAAATGAACCATGATTTTCATTTGCAATCATTCCATCTATTGCATTTCTTGCAAAGAATGTGGAATCATTTCTCGTCTCTACATTTGCATAAGCATGGGGAAATGCACCAGACCATTCTTTTTGGTCATGAGGATTTAATGCTAAATTTCGATATGCTCCTACATCTTGTGCGGTCGCAATTTTTGCCATCATATAATGACGATCACCATTAAAATTTTTAGGTGAAAATGCTCTTTTTAACGTTTTATCTATCACCACTTCATACTTCCATATCTTCTCTGTTAAGTAAATCAGACTTGGAGCGAGCCCCTCATCGACCTGTACCCATAAAAACGTTGGTGCATTCTCTACCATCAATTCTATATAATCTCCTAGTTGATATTCATATTCTTTAAATGCCAAATATGTCTCTGATTGGTGCGAACGTTCACAAATGACTTGTCCTTCTTTGTTTTTCAATTTTAGTATCAGCATGCGTCCCTCTCCTTTTTATTTTGTTTCGTTAAAATCCATTGAGTACCATAAAAGTCATATGTAGGTCGCTCTAAAGCGATACCGATTTCCATAAGTTCACTGCCGCTAAACAGTCGGTTTGTTCCTGCCAAATTGTATACTGCATTTTCATCTAACTGACTGAGTTTAAGTCGTTTCGGAACTGTATTTGCTTTGGCTAATCGATATATATGGCTAACAATCACTTTATCCTCATCACTTTTCATCCACGCTACTTCATTTTGTTCATCATATACAGCTAGTCGTATATGTTTACCTAATTGTAACGTTTCTCTATGTTGCTTATAAAAATCAATCTGCTTTTTTATTTGCATCTTCTCTTCTTCCGTTATATCAAGCAAATTGATCTCATAGCCAAAGTTTCCTTGTTGGGCAACAATCCCTCTTGTTTTCAGAGATGTTATTCTTCCGACCTGATGATTTGGTACAGCTGAAACATGGCAACTCATTGATACCGAAGGATAAACGAAAGAATTTCCCTCTTGAATTAAAAGGCGCTCAATCGCATCCGTATCATCGCTTGTCCATATTTGTGGGGTATAGTAGAGCATACCAGGATCAAATCTACCACCACCGCCTGCACAACTTTCAATAAGAACATCCGGGTGTTTTGTTACAATAACATCTAAAACCCGATACAATCCCAAAATATACCGATGTCCTACTTCTCTCTGACGATCATTAGGTAATACGTGACTCCCCATATCCGTTAGGTTTCTATTCATATCCCATTTAAGATAAGAAATTTTATTTTCCGACAGCAAACTGTCAATCGTTTCTATTAAAAAGTCTTGTACTTCTCTTCGACTCAAATCTAAAACATACTGGTTACGAACTTGTTGTGGTACACGATTCGGAACTTTAATAATCCAATCAGGATGTTTATTAAATAATTCACTTTTTCTAGAGATCATTTCCGGTTCAATCCATATCCCAAAATCCATTCCTAAATGGTTTATTTCATTAATTAAACTTTTGAGTGGACCGCCAAGTTTCATCTCATTCGCTTTCCAATCACCTAGTGACGTATCATCGCTATTCCTTTGCCCAAACCAGCCATCGTCTAATACAAACAACTCTATTCCCAATTGACTTGCTTCTTTTGCTAGTTTCAATATTTTTTCTCGATCAAAGTCAAAATAAGTTGCTTCCCAATTATTAATCAAAATTGGACGTAGCTTTTTGGAATAACTACTTTGCATTAAGCACTCTAAATAAAATTGATGATAAAGTTGACTCATTCGGTTAAAACCTTGATCAGAATATACTAATACAACCTCTGGAGTATAAAAGGATTTATTCGGTAACAATACCCATTCAAAATCAAAGGGATTAATTCCTATTTGCATTCGTGTATTTTGATGCATATCTACTTCTACATTTGCGATAAAGTTCCCACTATATATAAGATTCATGCTATATACATTCCCATGATATTCATCAGCAGATTGATCAACAAGTGCAATAAAGGGATTTTGGCCATGTCCACTAGCTCCCCTTTTACTATCCACCCCTTGATAGCCTTGGCGGACTCTATTACGTTGAATATGCGTTTCTCTTCCCCATGCTCCATTTAAAGAAATCAATTCAAATGTATCTGTTAAAAAGTCTATATTGGTGGACATTAATCGATTGATTTTTAATACTTCTTCTGAATAATTAAAAACTTCCACATGTTGTGTGAAAACATCGTATTCTTCAAAGCAACTGATTGACAAGGTAATTTCATTACTTGTCAATTTATCTATTAATACTATTTCTAGAGATGATACATTTTCTTTCGCTGACGCACTAGGAAGTCCTGGTATACCTTTTTTTCCTTCGAAGATATAATGTGTTTTATAACGAAAATCAGAAATTCTGCTACCATTTTCATAAGTAAACTGAAAGGCCGGTGTTCTCATATCTGGATTTCCATAATCTGGATAAGCAAGAGGTAGCTGTTCTAGTTTAAAATCTTTCGTACTATCTGTATCAGCTATGTAACTAGCACGCTTAATTTCTCCTACAATATAATGAAGAGATTCACTAGAAACTCTTTTGCCAAAATATAATAAGGTAAGATGACCACTAGGTAAAACACTTAATGAAAGTTGATTACTTTTTGTATAAAGATTAAATTGTTTATTCTCTCCTATGTACTCAATCATAAGTTTCTCTCCTTACTCACTCTTAAATGAAAAGGGCTATTCTACGAATAGCCCTTTTCATTACCAGATTAAAAAGTCTGATTCTTGTAATCTTAAAATTGCTTCGACAAAATAATAATCTGAGTAAATAATAGGAACTTCTGTATTTACTTCATCATGGTAAGAGCCTGTAGCAAAATCAATAATACTATCTTCTTCTACATTCCAATTAGCATATTTTTCTTCCGTTGCTTTCAAAATGTTAATTGCTGTATCTATATAAAGTTTTTTCTCATATGTTCCAACATGTTTGGCTATTTCTAAGAAACCACAAGCTGCACATACTCCTGCAGATGTATCCCACATAACAGGATTCTCTGGTGCTCGAAAATCAACTAAAGGAATATACCCAGTCTTTTCAACATTAGCAATAAAATAATTAGCAACCTTTTTGGCCGTTTCTAAATATTCCTTTTTTTCTGTATGGACATAGCTTAGAGCAAAACCATATATTGCCCACGCCTGACCACGTGACCAAGACGAACCAGATTCATACCCTTGCCCTCCAGGAGTTTCCAATAGTTTGCCTGTAGAAGGATCAAAAACACCAATATGATGAACAGAACCATCTTGACGTACAATATTATTCATAACTGTATCTGCGTGGTCTTCTGCAATAAATCGGAAGCGTGGATCATCTAAAGTTTCTTCGGCCCAATAAAGCAAAGGTATATTCAACATACTATCAATAATAACCCAACCGGACCGATCTCTATTCCAAGAACGAATAAACTTGCCCCTTGGATTATATCTACCTGCTAATAGATGTGCAGCATGTAACCCTCTTGCTTTTGACCGTTCATTCCCAGTTAATCGATAGTTTGCCACCGCTGTATGTAACCACATAAAACCAACATCATGATGCAAACCTGTATATTTATCAAAGGCAGCATCTAATCGATCTTCGTTTGATTCAGCTGTTTTTTTATAAACTTCTTTTTTCGTCGCATGATACATCTGCCACATTATTCCTGACCAAAATCCATTGGTCCACCACACAATATCTTTCTCACCCATATCTAGATACTTTCCATCGCTTGGAACATACGGAATCAAATCGCCTAAGCGTGTCGCTTGAATACTTAATTTATAATCAAGCTTTTCAAAAATTTCATTTGCCCATTGTTTTATATCGTTATTTACCATTCAGTTCTCCACCTTACTTATTTATTAAAAAAGTACTTATCTTAAATCTAGCAAATTCCGTGCCATCTTTTGTCGAGATACTATCAGTATAAAACTTTCTATATATGGACTTTTTTTGGTATATACGATTTGTTTGATAACCAACTTTGTGTCGAAAATAGTGTCATAAGCTTTTATTCATAGCAGGTCTATTATTTCAGATGATCCTATTCCTCAACTTTTAGTAAAAATGCAATTGCTTGGAAATTCTCCGTGAAATCGATTACCAACTCTTTCCCATCTGATTCTGTCTTTACGGGTAATTGCTCTCCATATATATCTTCCACTACGAATTTACTATTTATGGGGATATGAATGGCTTTCGGTTCTATAAAACTATGGGCAACAATTAAAGCTTCTTTTCTGTTGTTCTCATAACGAACGACAGCTTGCTGTCCACTTGGTTCTCTTGTAAACGAGCATAATATTCCAGATACTCTTTTCCACTTTAATCCGGGAGAAAATCTGAAATAATGTGCTATTTTTTTCACTATATTTCGGAATGTGCAAAATCTTTTTCAACTAATTTCAGCTTAAATTTGGTAAAAGAAAACCCCTAAAAAGGGGCATGAACTGGCATATAATCCTGTCTTTTTATCCGGATTTTATACACCTCGTGAGTGTGGAGAACGAACCTTACTTCACTTTCAAGAGTTATGAACCAATCAAAGTCCTTTTCCAAGGTTGCCTTTAAATATCTGGTTTGGATTCTCAGTTCAAATGACTGGCCTTGCTCTACCCAAAAGGACTGTTGTCCTAACCACGCTCTCCATTCTTGCTGATAATGGTCAAATACTAATATCCCACGCTTCATGACAAGCCATTATCCTCTATAGCTAACCTAACAATTTCCTCATCAATCTGTTCCTTATTAAGCTGAGATCCAAATAATAAACTATTAATCGTTAATGTATTAATAACACGCGGCCAACCCTGAGAACGTAAAGCAATAGCTTCTATAGCGGTTTCTGTAAAGATAGGCATTTTCGATCCTGCTAGCTTCATATGATGATGTATATAATTGGATACTTCCTCTTTCGATAATGGTTGAATCTCATATTTCATAATCATTCTCTGTGATAGTGGCCGATGATGATTTAACGCTAAGCGAGTCTTTAAGTGCGGTAGGCCAGCTAAAACCAGGATAAACGGATTAGTTGAGTCCATTTGAAAGTTAAATAATAGTGCGATATCCTGCAAAAAGGCATCTTTGGCCATATGCATTTCATCTAAAATGAAAACGGGTGTGATCTTCCGTTCCCCAGCCATTCGCTCGATTCCATGTTGAATTTGCCTAAAAAGATCAACTTTACGGAACTTCGGTTCCTCCCCTAAGCCGTATACTAACCCCCGGTAAAAATCCATGACACCACCAGTTGAAAGGGGAAAATAGATTAGATGATATAAAGAAGGGTTTAATGACTCCTTGAAGGACCGCAAGGTAAAGGTTTTGCCTGCGCCTGGATCCCCAATAAGGAGACCCATTCCCTTTGATTTTTGTAAATAATTTAATGCATTTAAAGCCCCTTGATAATCAGTGGAGGGAAACGCATCCGCTGGCCGTATATCCTTCGAAAATGGTGCTTGAGCTAAAGAGTAAAAAGATTTATACATGATCTTGTTCCCCTTTCAATTCAGCTGTTTGAGATAATGAAAATGGAGAGCGAGCCCGTTTTACATGCGCATTATCCTTCATGGATACCGGAACTGCTTCAGCCACTTTCTTATCATTCTCAAAGATATAGACACCTTTTTCGTCTAGCCTCACATCGATGGAATAACCGATAAAACGTGAAGGTACCTCGTAGAGTTGCTTATTTAAGGTTATCGTACTATCAGCCTTTACCTTCCGTTGCTCTCTTTTCAAAAAGATTGTTTCAAGAATAGACAAATCCTCCAAAAATGTTATATCCTTTAGTTGAGAGTGGAACACCTCATGAGGCGTTTTACCCTCTAAAGAGGCATGAACTCTTCGATGATAATTTTCCTCAAGCCATCGCCAAAACCTCTCATTCAGCTCTTCTAATGACTTGGCTGGCTCCGCTTGTAATAATGGATAAAACCGTGTTTGAATCGTTTTAAATAGCCTTTCTATTTTCCCTTTCGCACGGGGATCATACGGCTGCGTATGAGCTAAGGTAATCCCAAGCTGAGCACAAGCATATTGAAGCGTTTCAGATCTATAAATCTTGCCATTATCCGCATAAATGATGGTCGGCTTTCCCCTTCGAATTAAAGCTTCTTTCGTGACTTCTCTTAATCCATCAAACTTCTCTGACGAAAAGAATTGCGCGTACGGCACAAGGCGAGAACAATCGTCAATGTAGGCAATTAAAAAGGTCTTTGTCTTTTTTCCATTGATGGGCACAAATGGCCCATGAGATAAATCGGCCTGCCACAATACGTTCACCTTGTCGTGAGCGAAACGTTTTCTTTCTGGAGTCGCTAAAATTTGCTTTCCTACAAGGTTGTGTTTTTTTAATAATCGAATTATAGTAGAGTAAGATATTTGATTTTTTTGTATCTCTCCACGCTCGATTAGTTGTTCGTAGAAAACACTAACCGGCATATGGGGAGATTTTTTTCGTATTTCAAGAACAAGATCTTGGTCATCAGGGGACAGCCGTCGAGAATTCCCTCTATCCATGCGCTTTTTCGGCTTTAGTGCCTCAAACCCATTTCTTCGATAATGAAGCAGCCACTCTTTCATTGTTTTCTCTGCAATTTTCCTTTCTCCATAATGAGGGACAGAATGAACCTTACCCTCTAATCCTTTTAAATATTCTTTCGGGTCAACTTGTCCATTCAAGAGGGGGGCTATTAAGCCATACCGAAATAAGGCCACTTTTTCACGCTCTTTTTCATTCATGGAATCTTCCTCCTTTTTCATAGAAGGATGACCGGTCATCCATGGTTATTATTCTACTTTTTTCGATATTTTCTGACTATGAAAAAGGTATGTGGGACAAAGAACATTTTTAAATTCACCCAAATATGATAGAATTAATTTGCCATAAAGTATTTTGATAAGTGACCCCGTGACCTTCGTAAGAAGGGTGATTCGCCAAAATCAAGGATCATTTTCATATATTTTGTGGCTTCTCTATTTATATCCTCTGACATGCCACTTTTCTTCCCCAAGCTGATAAAGAAGCTGTGAATCCAATTAATACATTTTAAGTAACGATTAAGATGGAACCTCAATAATTGTCGGCTGCCTTTCGCTTTTTTCCTTTGAAGAATTTTCATCACTCTTTCTATAATTGTATGAATAGTATGTTGAAAATAAGGGATAAGAAAGTCTGGAAGGATAGAGATATTCACTCCACACTGTAAACATCTTAGGCGACAAATTGGGATACGTACGGTTGTCTCATCAGTTATTCCATATCGCCAGTAATAGCCGTTACGATGAAGATTCCCATGGGCATGACATTTGCAGTTTGGACATACATCAAACAAAGGAAATTCATTCTTTTTTCCTCTTTTTTCATACTCCACTAAGCTGATACCAAAATCATGAAATTTGATCATAAAAAAACTCCCCCTTCTAATATGCAAAAAATTTAGCACATTATTCTAGAGAAGTATATAAACAATTCCGGAGGAATTTGAAAATTCCAACGGTATTTGAGAGGATATAAAGTGACTGTTTACAGTTCTCTGTAAGAAAGAGTATCATTTCCATATCGATAGCTCTTTCCATTTTTTAAGATACTTGCTATTTTTTTATAAAATTCTATTCCTTTATCAATAGCTTCCCATTGTTCTTTTGACAAATTATGAATATCTCCAGATAGACACATTCTTCCCAAAAATGTATTGATCATGGAATAATGGATTCTTTTAATAGAATCATTTTTCCGAATAACAGCCCAAATCAAACTTTGTCTAGGTAATAATAAGGAATGTAGATTAGCAGCAATAATAGGAATTGCAACATCTTCATGAGCATCGGAAAAAGAGGATACATCCGTTAACCCAATCATCGTTGGTTCCAAGCGATGTCCACCAGAAGAGCAATTTTCGATAACCAAATCTGGCAAAGCTTCTTTAATATCTTTAATAAACTTTTGTGTTGCCAATAGTTGAACTCTGTTCCCCTCACCTAAAGACTCTGGATGTGAGAAACCTGCACCGAAATTATCATTGTAGTCAATTTTTAAATAGCCAAATTCATATTCCTTTAAAAAATTTATTACTTTTTCTTTCAAATATTGTTGTACCCATCTATCTCGCATGTCCCAAAAACGTCTATCTCCTGTCGTTATGGGAACATTATCTTTTTGCAATAAGTGATTTACTAGATTAAAGACTGTAGCTTCTCTTCCTACTGTTTCGATTTCAAACCATATGCCAGGAGTCATACCATTCTCCTTTATTAGGTGTACTGAATCTTTTAAACCATTCGGAAATTGGTTAGGATTAATAATCCAGTCTCCCATATTTTTTTCCCATCCTACCTTGGAATCTGCATACCAGCCAGCATCAATCACATAGTACTGAATTCCCTTCCCCTTTAATCGCTCAATATCTTGACGGATTGATTGCTCTGATGGCTTTCCCCAAGTGGAACAAAACTCATTAAACTGTATTGGTAAATGCTGTTCAATTACCTTTTCTTGGCTAAGTAAAGCACGATTTTGATAATCAGTAAGTCGCTGAGTAGCCCCTACCTCTCCATCCACTGAAACTGTCAAATATGCAGAAGGTGAACGAAATTTCTCATTCATTCGAACAAGTATTTTCCAATCTCCAAAGTCTCTATCCGCTATTCCTCCAGAAACACACAAATCCTCATCAAGTCGATATGCCTCAATCTGCCATGAACCAGGATGTCCAATTTGTGCTGCCCAAGCAACTTGATTTTCCTCATCCTCTATACAAATATAAAGAAAAAAGCCACGAACTGGCATGGAGCCTACTTGACCATATTTTTCAATTCCTACACCAGATGGCTTCCATGAGGGTTCTAACTGATAATATTCAATAGGCTGTCGTTCATGTCTGACCTCCATTCCCCATTTACTCCGATATCTATGTAAAAAGAGGTTACCTACTTTATTTTTGGTATTTAATGGTGACAAACAACTTAATGAAAAACTAGATAATAATTCAATTTCTTTCTCACAATTAGATAGATTAATAAATTCTGTAAAGCTTTCAATAACATCAAATCGTCTATCATATATAGCATAGTGAATAACGCTATCCCCATAACTATCTTTAAGGTAAGTTTTTACGATGATTTCTACTTCTGTTTCAACTTTTTCTTGCCTACAATATTGTAATTCTTTGGTTGTTTGACTATTTCGCATGGTTTTACCTGTCACAAATCCTTTAGGATAATCATCTCCAACAAGCTTTATTTGTATCAGAGAATCAAATTTATTCCTCTTAGGCAAATTGATTTTATTTGATAGTTTGCTAGGTAGAACAATCCATTCTACGTTGTTAAAATTATCTGCTGTAAAATAACAAATATACATATCCCCAAATAGATATTCCCCTATTTTTTGTATCATTTCTTTCTCCTTTCTATATGTATCACCTAGTGGTATTAAAATATGCTAGTTTTTTAGTTCAACATAGGCCATTCTGAACATTCCTACTGGTTTCTACTTTTTGTCGATAGAAGTGACATTAGTCTCTTACCCACTCCTGAATCTTCATTTGATTCCACTATTTCATCTGCTACACTTTTTAACTTATCAGTTGCATTCTCCATAGCAATACCAAGACCTGCAAATTCAATCATTTGCATATCATTTTCTTGATCACCAAATGCAACAACATCTTTTGCTTGAATGTCTAAATAATCACATAATCTTTTTAGAGAGGATCCTTTATTTATCCCTTGAGCCATCATTTCTATATAATGTTTATCGGAAAAAACCGGAAAGTAATTTGACTGATTCATTATCCCTTGAATCCTTCTTAATTGCTGTCTATTTTCACTAGTAAATGCTGCCTTCAACACTTTGGGAGTATTACTCTCAAGAATTTCACGCATTTTTTCGAATGTTAGTTCCTCTACGTCCCCCCGCATCTTTTGGAACTCTTGTACCATCTCTCCACTTCCAGTAAAGGGAATTCGATAATTCTTTTCTTCTGTATTAAAAAAGACTGTTACTTCTTCTTGAAATCCTATCTCTAATGTCTTAATCAAAGCATCTTTTGGAAGCTGTTTAGAAAAGATTGTTTTATTAGATTTTCCTTCCTTTATTAGTGCACCATTTAATGTAAGTAAATATCCATCAATATCTAATGATTGAAATATCTCCCTTGCTGATATTAAACTCCTTCCAGTCGCGATTACTACTTTCACACCATTTTGATTTAACTGTTGCAGAGTCTTTTTATTTAAATCTGTTATTTGATTCTCTTGATTCAAAAGAGTTCCATCTAAATCTATAGCTACTAGTTTCATTATATCCTCCGTTATCTGCCAACTGACATATTTACTATTTTACAAGCAACTTTCATGCCAAGAAGAGTCGAAAAAAAGTAGAGAAGAATGTCTTCTCTACTCATCAAAAATAATATCATATAAATAATTTAATTCATCCTCGCTAATCTTTATATTGTATGCCATTTCAATTGGCTCTATTGCCTGTGAAATAATCTTAATATTTGTAGCACGAATTTTATCTGACTGTTTAACTTTATACTCAAGAAAATTTGAATTTCTAATGGATCGTTCAACTAATCCTGCAATATGGACATATAAAATCGCTTTTTTGCTATTAGATAAATTAATTCGTAATCTTCTCTCCATATCATCCATTACGTTATCAATATAAGCAATCACCCGTTTTACATCCAAAATTGTTATGGCAGAAACTAAACGTTCAATTGATAAATTTCGAACAAGCGAATCATTGATTTCTTTTCTGATAGTCTGATCTTCAATCATGGAAAACACTTCATTAATCTGACTTTCTCCATGTCCTGATATCAGTTCTTCTAAAGCAATGTACCTAACCCCCTCAACTTCTGGGTTTGCAGTTCCAATAATAGCTTGTACATCATATTGTTTAAATAAGGAATTTTCCTTACCATATTTTTTTATATAATTAAAATCAACCGCTTCTACCTGAAATGGAACTTCTACTGGTAAGCTTGATTGTAAAAATTCTTTCAGTTGTTGAGCTGCACCTAAACCAGTGTGACAAACGGTGATAATCATTGGCTGTTTCTCTATTACAGGATAAGCAATTTCGTAAGACATAGGTAAATTGGATGTGATTTTTTCCCCAATCATCTCAATATCTGAACCTTTGCGGAGCATTTCACCTACTAATAGAGCTTGTTGTGTTGTCACATTATTAATCATTAAGACTGGGCCATTACTATGTTCAACAAGCGTTTTAGCTAATACCATTAAAGAACCCATATCTACCAATACAACCAATCCACTACTACAATCATGCGTGCTTAAATATTTCTCCATATATGTTTTAACTTTATCTACAGATACATTAAACGGCATATCAAATGCATCAAAAACATGTTCATCTAAGAAATGGTTTACAACATCAGCGATACTACTGGCTGTTGAGAAACCATGTGCCAAAATTACTCCATGCATATCCGGCTGCTTCATTTCTAAATTTAAACTCTTTAAATAAAAGACTAAGAGAATTTTTTCTTCTTCTTCCAATGTTACATCTAACTTTGTTTCTATTAATTCTAATAAAGCATTTAATAGCTTTGTTTCTATTAAAAATTTTTTTGTAGCAAACTGATATAGTTTGCTACTTATTTTTTTATCCATGATTGGAAATTCTATAGAAAAACTACTTCTCCTATAAATATAATTAGATAATGCTATTATTGAATTTCCTTTTATTTTCACAAAATGATTATTTTCCAGATAATTAACTAATTCCTTTATTGTATTCGTTAAAAAGTGAAGAGATGAATTTTGATCCTTCTGGTCCTTCGTAACAAATAATTCAATTACAGTATTAGCCTCTCTTGATAATTGATGAATCAGGAAATCCTCTTTAAACTTTCCATTTTCATAGTCTTCAAACAAGCGGATAAATACTTTAAATATACTGCGAATCAAACGAGTGTTACTACTATTATGACCAATAAAATCACTAACTTTACTTGTCGGAGTGATTGTAATTTCTTTATTTTCCACTGTATCAATCTCTTTAATACTTAGAAATTTAGATAAAAGGTTATTTTCTAAAGTATCAGAATTAATTAAAATAGCGTTCTTATTTGTGCTTTTACTATAACCGCTGGCACAAATTAATTTAATCATATTTTTTAATTCACCAACATTATCTTGATAGGATAGAGACAAAAATCGATTCATTATCCAAGGTGTTACAATCAATGTCTTATTAAGCTTTTTACTTTCATTAATTAAGAACGTATAAATAAATTCAGCAAGCTCCTGTTTCGTACGATGATCAAGATTAGGAATATTTATTGTAATTGGGATTCTACGTAAAAAAGTTCTCAAAAAATTTTCTTGAATATTCTCTGTTGTTGCGAATATTAACCGGACTTTTGAAGAACGATTCTTGTTATTATCGCCAATTCTTTGAAATGTCCCCTTATCTATAAAATTAAACAATTTCTCCTGACTCTCAGGACCCAATCTGTGACATTCATCCAGAAATAAAATTCCACCATTTGCCGCTTCTAACAATCCAACATGATCTTTATCCGCACCAGTAAATGCTCCTTTACTGTACCCAAAAAGTATACTGCTCAGTAGCTCTTGATTATGATAGTATTGGGCGCAATTCAATTCCAATAATGGGGCTTTTTCATCGATTAACCCTTTTTGCTGACAAAATTCATACGTCATTTTAGCTAATAGGCTTTTTCCTACTCCCGTTTCTCCGTATAACATAAAGGGAAGACCAATACCAGGGTAATAAACGGATGATTTGATTTGATCAATTGCCTCTTTCAAACTTGTGGATGTACCAATAAAAGAATCAAAAGGATCGGGAGTTTCTTCTAAACGCTTCTTTTGAAGCTCATCTGATATTGATTGAAAATTATCGTAAATATCCTTGTCAGCTTTAAAAAACTTTTTCGTAAAAGTCTCTCTCTCGAAAAAATAAGCTGGTCGTGACTTAATTTTAATCGCCTTACTTTCCTTTACCAATTCATTTAAATACTGACTTGTAGTATTTCGTTGAATACCTATTTGCTCGGAAATTCCTTCTGTAGTCAAAATTTCAAATGGTTCAATACCTTGCATTTGTTCCGTGCCAAAAGTCAATGCTTTAAAGACTACTTTTTTCGACATGTAACCGCCTCCATAAATTTATTATACTCAAAAGCTCGACACATTCAATAAATACTTTTTTTGTCGATACTCCTTTGTTGTTGTATAATTAAAAAGAGATACAAGGATATCCCTTATATCTCTTTTATTATTTAAGGCTGTTTCCCAATATAGGCTAATATCCCTCCATCAACATAGAGAATATGTCCATTAACAAAGTTCGATGCTTCAGATGCTAAAAATACGGCTGAACCAGCTAGGTCCTCAGTATTCCCCCAACGAGCTGCAGGTGTTTTTCCTATAATAAACTGATCAAAAGGATGGCGGGATCCATCTGCTTGTTTTTCACGTAATGGTGCAGTTTGTGGTGTAGCGATATAACCAGGACCAATACCATTACATTGAATATTAAATTCGCCATATTCTGAGGCAATATTCTTTGTCAACATCTTTAATCCACCTTTAGCAGCAGCATATGCACTAACTGTTTCCCTGCCAAGTTCACTCATCATAGAGCAGATGTTAATGATTTTACCGCCACCATTTTGAATCATATCGGGAATAACTGCTTTTGAAACGATAAACGGCCCATTCAAATCTACATCAACTACTTGACGGAAATCTTCTGCGGTCATTTCTACCATTGGTATACGCTTGATTATCCCAGCATTGTTTACTAGAATATCAATCGGACCAACCTCTTCTTTAATCTGTACAACCGCTGCTTGTACCGCTTTTTCATCTGTAACATCAAAAACATAGCCTTTTGCTTCGATTCCAGCTTCTTGATAACTTTGAAGTGCTTGCTCAACAGACTCTTCATTTAAGGAATTAAATACAATTTTTGCTCCCGCTTTTGATAGAGCGCTCGCAATTTCAAATCCTATTCCGTAAACCGCTCCTGTAACCAACGCTACTTTTCCGTCGATGCGGAATTTATCCATTGTAAATGTCATTACTTTCTCTCCTCTTATTTTAATTTATCCATTGGAATCATATCCATATCCGTATACGTAATATTTTCTCCACACATTGCCCAAATAAAGGAATAATTACTTGTACCAACTCCAGAATGAATAGACCAGCTCGGTGAAATCGCTGCTTGTTCACTGCTCATGACTAAATGCTTTGTTTCATCCGGTTTACCCATCATGTGGAAAATTCGCGTATCCTCTTCCATATCAAAATACACATAGGCTTCCATTCGTCTTTCATGTGTATGGGAAGGCATTGTATTCCATGCACTGCCTGGCTCTAAAATGGTATAACCCATTTGCAATTGACAGCTTTCACATACATTTGGATGTATATATTGATAAATTTTACGTTGATTTAATGTTAAGGCTTCCCCGGTTTCCATCGGCTTAATATTATCAATGCTAATTTTGACATTTGGATATTTGTGATGTGCCGGTACAGAACTAATGTAAAATTTAGCCGGATTGTTTGGATCCTCTGAAGAAAAGACCACATGACGTGTTTCCTTTCCAATATAATATCCATCCTGTTTTTTCATTTCTTCTTTTTCTCCGTCGATTTCGATATAACCAGGTCCACCGATATTAATAACCCCTAGCTCACGGCGTTCCAAGAAATAATCAACACCCAATTGCTTATCTAAAATGATTTCTAAGGAGTTTTCTGTTGGGGTAACCCCACCGAAAATCATGCGGTCATTATGCGTATAAGTTAAACTAATTTCTCCAGGTACAAACACTTTTTCTACTAAAAACTCTTTCCGCAATTGTTCTGTAGAGTAGTGACGAATATCCTCTGGGCTATGTGTATAACGAGTTTCTATTTTTTGCATTTTAATACACTCCTATCGATTTATTTTTCCAGAGCCAGCTAATAAAAAGCTTATTACTTCTGGTTCGCTAAATTGATTACAATCGCCATAAACAGTATGTTTCAAGGCAGATGCTGCTGTAGCAAAGTTGATAATCTCCTGAGGAGGAGTCTGAACTAATATACTGTGAAGCACGCCTCCAGAAAATGCATCACCTGCTCCCACTCGATCAACAATTGGATTTATTACATGATTCTGAGATTCATAGTAATTTTGATTGATCCAGAGTGTTCCTATTAACTCATTACTACTAGCAGAAATTACTTTTCTTTTCGTTGAATATAAAATAGTAATATTAGGAAACTTCTTCTGTATTTCTTGGTAGTAGTAAACTAATTCATTGTCATCACCTGTATAATCTGGAATTCCTAGTAGATAGATAGCATCAAGTTTGCCTGCTGAACAATAGTCTACAAGCGGCAAAATTTCTGAAATTGTCTCTCCTGCTTCTTTTTGTGACCATAATTTTCCTCGATAGTTAATATCAAAGCTAATTTTGGAGCCAGCATCTTTTGCTGCTTTTATAAGCGCAATCGTTGTTTTTTTCCAATACGAGGATAATGCAGGAGTAATTCCTGAAATATGAAAGATATCGACATTTTTAAATAGTTCTTCCTTTTTCCATTCACTTTCTGTCATTTCGGCAAAACTTGATCTTGCTCGATCATAAATGACATTCGCAGCTCTTTCACCAATTCCAGCTTCCATATAATAAGTCCCTAACCTAGAGCCCCCGGTTAAAAGAAAGTCAGTACGGACACCATAACGACTTAAATGCTTTTTCACTCCTTCTCCTACACCGTTGTCTGGGATTTTACTAGCAAAATAAACTTCGTGACCAAAATTGGCAAGTGAAATAGCAACATTTGCTTCTCCACCACCATAGTGAGCATGAAGATTTTCAGTCTGTGCGATGCGAACTCCAGAATCAGTAGAAAGACGAAGCATGATTTCACCTAATGTGACTACTTTCCCCATATTTATGCTCCTTTAATTTGATGAAATTTATCCATATACTGACTAGCAATCTCAGTAACTTTGTCAAAGTCTCCGTTTGCCACAGGTGCTAATAAATTTCCCCCAACTCCAACTGCGACTACCCCTGCTTTAAACCACTCTTCCATATTTTCCAAACTTACTCCACCTGTTGGCATAATATTTACTTGAGGCATAGGTGTTTTAATAGCCGATACAATACTTGGACCATACGCGCTACCTGGAAACAGCTTGATAATATCTACCCCTACCTTTAATGCCTCTTTCATCTCCGTAATGGTTAAGCATCCTGGTAGATATGGTGTTTGATAAAGATTACATAATTCTGCTGTTTCTTTATCAAAGTTTGGGCTAACAATATATTCTGCCCCTTCCATGATAGCTAAACGAGCAGTTACTACATCCAATACAGTACCTGCACCAATTACAATTTCAGAATCATCCTTATACATCTCTACTAATTCACTAATCGCTTTATCCGCATTAGGAACAGTAAAAGTTAATTCGATTCCCTTCATGCCACCCTGAACTACTGCACTACTTGCCTTCATAGCCTCTTCCTTGCTATTACCGCGAACTACCGCGATTACACCAGCACTCTTTAAGCGTTGTAACGTTTCAACTCGTTTCAATTTGACCACTCTTTTCTTATTTGGAAATCAACATTTATTATTAAGAAAATTCACCTTAATTATACATATTTTTTCGAAAAATGTAAACGCTAATCATAAAATAAAAAAAATCGCCGAAACGATTTAATGAGTCACAGCTTGTGTTACCTCATTTTTTGTTTCGACGATAGCCTTAATTATTTGCCTTTTAAAATCTTCTGTGAGCCTATATTTCGGCATACTTACACTAAATGCCCCAATGATTTTCCCATCTTTCTTTAAGGACGCTCCAATACAGAAAATATCTTTCTCCATTTCTTCATCATCAAAGGCAATACCTGTCTCTCTCACTTTCTGCAGTTCCGAAACCAATTTTAATGAGTTAGTTATTGTATGCTCTGTAAATGGAACTAATGGAGTTGCTTTTACATAATTTAAATAATCCTCTTCTTCCAATTCTGCAAGAACCGCTTTCCCCATTGCTGAACTGTATAAAGGTCTTGTTATACCTACCCTTGATGACATTCTTATTGTCTGATGTTTAGCCTCTAACTTGTTTACATATAAAATTTCATTGTCTGTGAGAACACCTAAATGAATGGTTTCATCGATTAACTTTTGCAGTTTTTCTAAATATGGTAATGTTAGCTCTACTAAGTCCAGTTGATCCACTCCTTGATTGGCATACCGAATAAGTTTGGATCCTAGTCGATAATTTTTATTTTTATCTCTGCTAACAAATCCAATTAACAATAAAGTGTCCAATATTTTTAAGGTTGTAGAAGTGGTCATCTCCGTGTTGCGAGCAATGCTTTGCAAAGTTTGATTTGGATTTTCCGAAAGATAATCCATAATTTTTGCAGCCCTTAATAGGACCGTTCCATATGGTTTTGTTTTCTCCATCATACACCCTCTTTTCCAATAAAGAAATTATATATGAAAAGTGTATAAAATAAAAGTAGTCTAACCAAATATTTAAGAATTCTTGCTGGATTTCCTCCTACCACTACATTGTCCGGTATATCTTTTGTTACAACCGCACCGGATGTAATAACCATATTATTCCCTATGTTTACTCCTGGATTAGTAATCGCTCTTCCACCACAGAAAATTTTTTAAAACATATTAGTAGTATGTGAACGGTTTAAAAAAGTATAGGGCAAAACTTGGCTAAAAGGTAAACTTGGCACGAGCCAAATATAAGAAAAACCCCGATATAACGGGGTTTTTTCTTCATTATCCGATAGAACCTTCCATCTCGAACTTGATCAGACGGTTCATTTCAACTGCATATTCCATCGGTAATTCTTTTGTGAATGGCTCAATAAAGCCCATTACGATCATTTCTGTTGCTTCTTCTTCGGAAATACCTCTACTCATTAAGTAGAATAATTGCTCTTCGGATACTTTTGAAACTTTTGCTTCATGCTCTAATGAAATATTGTCATTTAAAATTTCATTATAAGGAATTGTATCAGAAGTAGATTTATTATCCATAATTAATGTGTCACATTCGATATTGGAACGAGCACCATCGGCTTTACGTCCAAAGTGAACAATCCCACGGTACGTTACTTTTCCGCCTTGTTTCGAAATAGATTTAGAAACAATGGTAGAAGATGTATTCGGAGCTAAGTGAAGCATTTTTGCTCCAGCATCTTGGTGTTGTCCTTTACCAGCAAGGGCGATAGATAGAGTCATTCCTCTTGCGCCTTCACCTCTTAAAATGACAGCAGGGTATTTCATCGTTAATTTAGATCCAATATTACCATCGATCCATTCCATTGTAGCATTCGCATCACAAACAGCACGCTTTGTAACTAGATTGTATACATTGTTTGCCCAGTTTTGAATCGTAGTATAACGGCAATATGCATCCTTTTTAATAATGATTTCAACTACCGCACTATGCAGAGAGTTCGTTGTGTATACTGGTGCTGTACATCCTTCAACATAATGCACACTTGCACCCTCATCCACGATGATTAACGTTCTTTCAAATTGCCCCATATTTTCAGAGTTAATACGGAAGTACGCTTGTAATGGCGTATCCACTTTAATTCCTTTTGGAACATAAATGAAAGATCCACCAGACCATACAGCTGAGTTTAATGCAGCAAACTTATTATCAGTAGGTGGGATAACTGTTGCCCAATGCTTACGGAAAATATCTTCATTTTCTCTTAATGCAGAATCCGTATCTTTGAAAACAATTCCCATATTTTCTAAATCTTCCTGCATATTATGATAAACAACCTCAGATTCGTACTGAGCAGAAACACCTGCTAAGTATTTTTGTTCAGCTTCTGGAATACCAAGCTTATCAAAAGTTTGTTTAATTTCATCTGGTACTTCATCCCAAGATCTTTCTGTTTTCTCTGATGGTTTTACATAATACGTAATTTCATCAAAGTTTAAAGCAGAGAGATCGCCACCCCATTGTGGCATTGGCATTTTGTAAAAATGCTCTAATGATTTCAAGCGGAAGTCTAACATCCATTGTGGTTCAGCCTTCATTTTTGAAATCTCTTCAACGATTTCTTTCGTTAATCCACGTTTAGAACGAAAGATAGAAACGTCTTTGTCTGAAAATCCATATTTATAATCCCCAATTTCGGGCATCTTTTTTGCCATTTCATTTTCCTCCATTCTACATGCAACCTTGGTGGTAAATTACGAATTTAACCCTTCGTTTACCCCTTTTTCCATTGCCTTCCAAGCTAATGTTGCACATTTAATTCTTGCGGGAAATTTACTAACTCCTTGAAGTGCTTCAATATCCCCCAAGTCCATATCATCCGCGTAGTCTTTTCCCTGAACCATCTCAGAGAATGACTCAGACATTTTCAACGCTTGCTCGACTGTTTTTCCTTTAATCGCTTGCGTCATCATGGATGCAGAAGACATGCTAATAGAGCATCCTTCTCCGTCAAACTTCGTATCGACGACAACACCATCTTCAACTTTCATTGTAAGAAGAATGCGGTCCCCACAAGTTGGATTATTCATATTAACAGTCAAGCTACCTTCAAGAATCCCTTTGTTCCGAGGATTTTTATAATGATCCATAATAACACTTCTATAAAGTGAATCTAAGTTATTAAAAGACATCGCTAAAATACTCCTTTGTTTTGCCAATCCCTTCTACAAGCTTATCAATATCTTCTTCCGAATTATATAGATAAAAACTTGCACGAGCGGTTGCAGAAACATTTAGCCATTTCATTAATGGTTGTGCACAATGGTGTCCTGCACGTACGGCAATTCCTTCAGCATCCAGCACTGTTGCAACATCATGAGGGTGGACATCTTCAATATTAAAGGTGATAACGCCAGCCCGATTGTTTGCACTTTGTGGACCATAAATTGTTAAACCGTTTATAGAAGACATTTTCTCGATCGCATAAGCTGCTAATTTATGCTCATGTTCGGTTATATTCTCTAAGCCGATTTCATCCAGAAAATCGATTGCTGCGCCTAAACCAATAGCACCTGCAATGATTGGCGTTCCTGCTTCAAACTTCCAAGGAAGTTCTTTCCAAGTAGATTCATATAACCCGACAAAATCAATCATTTCACCGCCAAATTCAATTGGCTCCATATTTTCTAAAAGATGTTTCTTTCCATAAAGTACCCCAATTCCTGTTGGACCACACATTTTATGGGCAGAGAATCCAAGAAAATCACAATCCAAATCTTGCACATCAATTTTCACATGTGGAGCTCCTTGTGCAGCGTCTACTACAAGAACAGCTCCATTTTTATGAGCAATGGCAGCTATTTCTTTTATTGGATTAATAACTCCCAGAACATTAGAAACATAAGCAATAGAAACTAACTTTGTTGCCGGAGTAACTGTTTCTTCCACATCTGCAATCGCTACCGTGCCATCTGCTTGAAGTGGCAAATATTTTAGTGTTGCTCCCGTTTTTTTTGCAACTTGCTGCCATGGAATGATATTACTATGATGTTCCATCGGGGTGATGACTATTTCATCCCCCTCTTTCATATTTTCCATCGCATAGCTTTGAGCAACTGTATTAAGTGCTGTTGTAGTACCACGAGTAAAGATAATTTCTTCTGTAGAAGAAGCAGAAATGAACTTTCTTACCTTTTCTCTTGCTCCTTCGTAAGCATCCGTTGCTCTAGTCCCTAGGGTGTGAACACCACGGTGAACATTGGAATTATACTCTCGATAGTATTTTTCTAATGTTTCAATTACCTGAACAGGCTTTTGAGAAGTAGCTGCACTATCAAGATAAACCAAAGGATGTCCGTTGACTTCTTGGTTTAAAATCGGAAAGTAAGAGCGAATATGTTTGCTATCCATTATCTAACTTTCCTTTCAATTACCTCAACTAATTGCTTTTTTACACCTTCAATTGGCAATTGTTCTACAACTGGAGCAAGGAAACCATGAATTACTAATCTTTCTGCTTCGTGTTGTGGAATACCACGGCTCATTAAGTAATACAATTGTAAAGGATCTACTCTACCAACAGATGCAGCATGACCTGCCGTTACATCATCTTCGTCAATTAATAGAATTGGGTTTGCATCGCCTCTTGCTTTTTCGCTTAACATAAGAACACGAGATTCTTGCTCAGCATTTGCTTTCGTTGCACCATGCTCAATTTTTCCAATACCATTGAAGATAGAAGAAGCTTTATCTTTCATTACACCATGCTTTAAGATATAGCCTTCAGAGCTCTTACCATAATGAACTACTTTGGTTGTAAAGTTTTGTTTTTGATCTCCGCGACCAACTACTACAGACTTTGTATCACCATATGAGCCATCACCCATTAGGTATGTTGTATTATCAGAAATCGTATTACCGTCATTCATGAAGCCTAATGCCCATTCAATTTTAGCATCGCGACCTGCAACACCACGGCGATTTACATACGTAGTAACACCATGCGCTAAATTATCTACAGCACCATATTGAACTTTTGCATTTGCGTTAGCAATTACTTCTGTAACAATATTGAACACTGCTTCTTCAGGATCAACAGTAGAAACATAGTTTTCTACATAAACAACAGAGCTATTATCTTCTGCCACTACAATAACATGGTTAAAAAGATTCGCTTCTTTGTCATCATGTAAGAAAATAGATTGAATTGGTTCTTCCACTATTACATTTTTAGGAACATATAAGAATACTCCACCATTTAAAAGAGCCGCATGTAAAGCAGTTAATTTATGCTCATCTACTTTAACAGCATCTTTCATAAAGTATTTTTGTAATAAATCACTATACTCTCTAGCAGCTGTGAAAATATCAGTGAAAATCACGCCATTTTCTTTTAATTCATTGGAAACAGCTAAGAAAGTTGGGCGATTATTTCTTTGAATATATAGTGTTTTATTTTTTTCCAAATCAATAAGTGCTTTTACTTGTTCTGGTAAATCATTTACATCCGAAAAATCTTCACTGCTTACGATGTGTTTTTCGAATTGGGTAAAGTTCCAGTTTTTAATATTTGTTTTATCCGGTCTTGGCATTGGAAGAGAATCTGCTTGTTCTAAAGCATTAACACGCAGCTCCGTTAGCCAAGAAGGTTCATTCATATCTTTCGAAAAAGAGGAAAGATATTCTTGGTCAAATGGTAATTTAATATCCGTTGTCATGGTCAATCCTCCTAACGATTACGCTTCTTGTTCAACAGTTTCGTCTTCAATACCTAGCTCTTTTTTAATCCAATCATATCCTTCTGCTTCTAAGCGTTGTGCAAGCTCAGGACCGCCCGATTTAACAACACGACCTTGCATCATTACGTGAACGTAATCAGGAGTGATGTAGTTTAATAAACGTTGGTAGTGAGTAATAATTAAGCAACCAAACTCTTCTTTACGCTCTTCACGCATTTTGTTGATTCCTTTAGAAACAACTTTCAATGCATCGATATCCAAACCAGAATCAATTTCATCTAAAATCGCAATTTTAGGATTTAACATCATTAATTGAAGAATTTCATTACGTTTTTTCTCCCCACCAGAGAAACCTTCATTTAAATAACGTTGTGCCATATCTGGATCCATTTCTAGATAGTCCATGTTTTCATCCATTTTGCGAATAAACTTCATTAATGAAATTTCATTCCCTTCGCCTAAACGGCTGTTTAAAGCAGAACGTAAGAAGTCAGCATTTGTTACACCGCTAATTTCGCTTGGATATTGCATTGCTAAAAATAGACCTGCACGCGCACGCTCATCTACTTCCATTTCTAATACATCTTCATCATCAAGACTTACTTCACCGCTAGTTACTTCATATTTTGGGTGACCCATGATAGCTGAAGATAAAGTAGATTTACCAGTTCCGTTTGGTCCCATGATTGCGTGAATTTCTCCACCTTTTATTTCTAAGTTAAGACCTTTAATAATTTCTTTTTCTTCGATTGAAACATGTAAATCATTAATGACTAATTTGGGTTGACTCATATTATATACCTCCATAGTAAAAAGAAGTTTTGTTCACAAAATTGTCGAAACTTCATTATCAATTTATTATCATTCTAATCTTATAACAAATAAAAACTGATAGCAACCTATTGCTTCCTGTTCTATAAGGAAAATTCGCATTAAACAAATCAATACGCTTCATTCGCTCATAAATAGGTATTTATTTTTCGGTTTGGAAACGCTTTCTTTCCTTATTATAATACATTGCATTTCACTAGTATAAATGATAGGTACTTTAAATTATTTATTACTATCTGTCAAATTCTTTACCATCGAGAGCTTCGTTTTAGTATTTATACACGTATTGAATTTAGCCCTAGTACTTATTGGAAATGGAATCTCCCTTCAAAACAAGAATTTCTATATTCCGAAATAATTTAACTTTGAAACAGCACTATATAAAATAAAAAATGCCCCTATAAAGACCGCTACACAAGCTATATCCATTATTGATAGAAATGACTTCATTCTCAATTGGATATTTGCTTTGTGTTTTGGTCTTTTATAGGGACATCCCCTTAATTCTTATTCATTAACAGGTACAACTGCACCTTTATATTTAGTGTTGATGAAATCTTGAATTTCTTTAGAATGAAGCACTTCTACCAATGTCTTAATGGATTCTTTGCTTTCATCTCCTTTGCGAACGGTAATGATATTCGCATATGGAGATTCACTTCCTTCAATTTCAATCGCATCTTCTACTGGGTTTAAGCCTGCATCTAATGCATAGTTTGCATTGATAACAACAGCGTCGCCCTCATTATTATTGAAAATTTGAGGAAGTAATGCTGGCTCATAATCTGCTTTCAACTTAACATTTTTTGGATTTTCTATAATATCTTCGACTGTTGCATTTACTTTATCAATACCATCTTTTAGTTTAATTAATCCACCTTTTTCTAAAAGAGAAAGCACGCGACCATGTTCAGCAACGGAGTTACTTAGAATGATTGTCGCTCCATCTGGAAGCTCATCTAAGCTTTTATATTTTTTAGAGAATACACCCATAGGTTCAATGTGGATTCCACCAGCATTTACAAAGTCATATCCATTATCTTTAATTTGTTGATTCAAGTAAGGAATATGTTGAAAATAGTTAGCATCTAATTCTTTTGACTCTAACGCTTTGTTTGGCAATACATAATCTTGGAAAGTAACAATTTCTAAATCAATTCCTTTTTCTTTAAGAAGAGGCTTAGCTTCTTCTAAAATTTCAGCGTGTGGTACGTTAGAAGCTCCTACTACTAATTTAGTTGTTTCTTTCTCTTCGTTAGAAGCTCCATTTTCATTTTTATCCTCAGACGTTCCGCAAGCAGCAAGAACGAAAACAAATGATAGTGCAATTAGTAATGACCATAATTTTTTCATTTTTATTCTCCTTATCTTTTATCTAATTTTTTTGTTATATAATCTCCAATAAATTGGATGATAAATACAATGATTAATACAATAATGGTTGACACTAGCGTTACATCCCCATTGCCTCTTTGGAAACCTTGTAAATAAGCTAAATTCCCAAGCCCTCCGGCACCAATGATTCCGGCCATTGCAGTCGATCCAACTAGCGCAATCGTAGTTACCGTAATTCCTGAAACAAGAGCTGGCATCGACTCTGGTAACAGAACCTTAAAAATAATAGTTGTCGGTTTTGCTCCCATTGATTTTGCAGCTTCAATAACGCCTTTATCCACTTCTCGAAGTCCAATTTCCACAAGTCGTGCATAAAACGGAGCGGCCCCAATAATAAGGGAAGGTAAAGCTGCTTTCGGTCCAATCATTGTCCCGATTAAGAAAGTTGTTAGTGGGATTAATAAAACCAATAAAATAATGAAAGGGATGGATCGGAAAATATTAACAATTGCACTAATCACTTTGTTAATCAAAGCATTATTCCACATATTCCCTTTAGCTGTTAAGAATAAAGTAATCCCCAGAATAATTCCTAGTATAAAGGTAAAAATAATCGAGAATCCAGTCATAAAAAGGGTTTCTACTGTGGCTTTCCACATTATTTCCCAATTTACATTTGGCAATAAACTTTCGATCATCCGTCGATCACCTCCACACTAATTTCTTGTGAATGAAGGTATTGAATAGCTTTCTCTATTTCTACGTTCTCTCCATCCAAATGAATATACAAGGTTCCATACGATCCATTTTGAGTCGGAGAAATTTTCCCTTGAATGATATTCACCGAAACGGAAAAAGATCGTATTAGATTTGTGATAACTGGCTGTTCTGCACTTTCCCCAACAAATCCAAGCATTACCAAGCTTCCTGTTTTGTAATGTGCTATTAAATGATCAATTGTGTCCTTCGCTTCTTCTGGCTCAATAACTTGTTGAACAAAACGTTTAGTAATCTCTTTCTCCGGCTTTTTGAATACATCAATTACAGGTCCTGTTTCTACTACTTTCCCCTCTTCCATTACAGCAACTCGATGACAAATCTTTCGAATAACATGCATTTCGTGTGTAATAAGAACAATCGTAAGACCAAGACGCTTATTAATATCTACTAACAGGTCTAAGATAGCATCTGTTGTTTGCGGATCCAACGCAGACGTTGCTTCATCACAAAGCAGTACTTTCGGATCACTCGCAAGTGCTCTTGCGATGCCAACACGCTGTTTTTGACCACCGCTCAATTGTGAAGGATATGCATCCTCTCGTCCTTCTAATCCAACTAGCTTGATTAACTCGAGCACTTTCTTTTCTCTTGCTGATTTTTTTACGCCTGCTATTTCTAAAGGAAAAGCGATGTTTTCTTTTACTGTTCTTGACCACAGCAGATTAAAATGTTGAAATATCATACTGATTTCTTGTCTCGCCTTACGAAGCTTGCTACCTTTGATTTTAGAAACCTCGTGTCCTGCAACCGAAACACTCCCTTCAGTAGGAAGCTCCAATCCGTTCAGCATTCTGATTAATGTACTTTTTCCTGCACCACTATATCCGATTATTCCAAATATCTCTCCTGAATGAATGGTTAAGTCTACGTGATCTACCGCAGTGACCTTCCCGCTTCTTGAGGAATATATTTTTTTAACTGCGTTAACATTAATCATATTGTTCACCTACTTCTATCTAAAATTCCACTTTATCGATAACTATTGTAGAATAGTTTTTAACAAAGTACATCATATCATTCCACATAATATAAAAACCTTTCTGCAAGATGAGCAGAAAGGTTTTTATTATTAATAATATCCCTTTCTCTCATCTATCAAAGCTAAAAGCTTTGTGTGAATTGGCACCGTTTCAGTATACTGACGGTTGCCGGGTTTCATAGGGCACATCCCTCCACCTCTCTTGATAAGAGTTTCATTATCTATATGAAATTTAAAATTCGTTTATATGATAGATGTAATTTACCACTTACTGATATTAGTGTCAACACATTTTTTAATATAACATTTTTTCTGAATTTTCAATTAAAATAGGTAAGATTTTCTGACATAATTAATTCGATAAGAAAAATTGGATTTAAAAGGGATTATACAAAAGCTTATCAAAAAAATAACCTGAAATCTCTTTCTCTTTCTGTAAGAAAAGGTGGATTTCAGGAAATAGGAAAGAACTATTTATTTAGGATGGTCCCTACTTAGCTGATTCGTTTTACAGGCTGTGAATTGCATAAGAAAAGCAAGGATTCTAACAAAAGGATTTTTCTTAAAGATCCATCTAATTGAATCAATCCGTTCTTTTTTGCTTCTCTCAGAAGAATCTCTCCACTTGCAATGGAGTAAATACTTTCTCTTTCCCCCATTAACCATACATCTGGATTCTCCTCTTTCATCCTTCTCCATGAAAAATGATGGTTTCTTACCTCCATTAAATAGGCATCCTTTTGGCATGATATTGCTAATGAAAACGAAGTGTTTCGAAATAATGGTTTTAAAGACTCTTTATGGTTCAACTTATCTACAAAACTTGTCATCCATTCCTGCAAAAGCATCTCCTACTTTCTGCCGAACAATCTTCTATTACTTATTCTTGCAATAGCAGAAAAAAACCTGCTTTATATGGAACAATCTTTTTAAGTATCCATTTGGGAATAGAGTCAGTATTTGTATGCCTTTGAATTTCCGAGGATAGAGTCTTTGAGGAGAAGAGGGATCCGTTACCTTTTTGTTCTCTTGTGGATATACGGGCTTTGATGGAACTTCTCTGTTACCTTCTTCACCCAGCTCAAAACAAATCTGCCTTCATTGAATAAGCCACTGCCTTTTATCTATCAAACATAAAAGAAGGCTTTTTTCGTAAAGTTTGTTACTATCGCCCGCAGCCGGAATACACTTCGCTTTCCGCGTGGCTCACGCTGAGCCGTTTCGTCACTACGCTCCTGCAGGGTCTTAAGACTGTCTCGCTAATCCCACAGGAGTTTACGTGTATTCCGGCTGCTCTATTTTTCCAACTAATTCTTTTTTCCTATTGAAAAAACAACAATCTTTAGAAAACAGCCTAAAAGAAAGACCCTTTCCTTCTTGAGGAAAGAGTCTTTCTACTTCGTATATTTATTGATAACTTCCACTAAATGAGGAACCGATTCAAATCTATATAATTTCTCCTTTAGCTGTCCATCTTCCACACTAACTAGGCATGGAACACTTTCGACTTCGTACTTCATCGCCAATTCTGGTGCATAGTTCAAATCCATTTTTCCTAAATGTAAATCAGGCTTCATTGTATGTAATATCGTCAGCATTTTAGAAGCAACCATACATGTTCCGCAAAGGGGAGTATACAAATAAAGAAATACAAGAGGAACATCCTTGATTTGTTTCTCCCATTGGTCGATCTTCCAATCTATCATAATCCATTCATCCTTGCATCTAAATATTTTGCTTCAATCTCGATGTTTGCCTGTAATAATAGTGTTGCTAAATGATGTTCAGGAGAGGCAGCAACTTCTTTGTATTTCCGATCAATATAAAGAAATTCTGCTTCTGGAAGCTCTCTTTTAAACTGCTTTCTTATCTTGTCTCCAGATTTATCTGCATCCACTAGAATATACACATCTTTATCCATTAGTTCTTCTAGTAATTCATCCAGCTTCGAAACGCCAATTGTTCCATTTGTGCATATAATATCCACCGGTTCGCATACAATTTTTTCTACTTTTCTTTTATCCGATTTGCCTTCAACAATGATTACTTTTTTCATTTTTATCACCTAAAGGAGTTATTTGATTTACTTTAACATATCCAAACTAGAAGAGAAAGAAGTAGGTTAATAGCACAATTTTCAAATTAAATACTCTGTACTAGGCACTTTATGCATATTCATACTTTAGTATTCATAACTATATAATTAGGCACTCAAATGAAGAAAAGACATCGGCAAATTACCGATGTCATCGTTACCTGAATTATCCTTCATTCGTCATTTCTTCATATTGCTCTGCAGTCATAAGTGTTTCGATGTCTGCTTTATCGCTTGGTTCGATAATAACCATCCATGCTTTTTCATAAGGAGATTCGTTAACATACTCTGGATTATCACTAAGATCTTCATTTACTTCTACTACTTTCCCGCTGATTGGCGCATATAATTCAGAAACTGTTTTAACAGATTCTACACTTCCAAAAGGCTCATTTGCAGTTACTTCATCGCCTACTTCTGGTAGTTCAACAAATACGATATCACCTAATTCGGATTGTGCAAAGTGTGTAATTCCTACACGAGCATTATCTCCTTCAACTTTTACCCATTCATGTTCTTTTGAATATCGTAAATCCTTTGGTACCGCCATTATTAACCCCTCCGTAAAATCATATTTGCTCTCTATCTTAGAGCCACCTATTAAAAAAAGCAGGTTATTTTATGCCCAGCTTTCTTTAAACATTTCTTCTTTAAAGCCTAATGTAACTTTATTTCCATCTGTCGTTAAAGGTCTTTTAATTAACATGCCATCAGAAGCAAGTAAATCAAGCAGTTCATCATCTGATGCCTCTTTCACTTTGTCCTTTAATCCTAGATCTCTGTATTTCTGACCAGAGGTATTGAAGAATTTCTTTAATTCCAGACCACTTTTTTTATACAAATCCTCTAATAATTCGCGAGAAGGAGGATTATCCACAATATGTTCTTCTTCATATGACATATGATTTTCATCCAGCCACTTTTTTGCCTTACGACAAGTTGAGCATTTTGGATACCAATAAAAAGTAACTTTCATTCCATCACCCATAATCTATGTATTTTATAACATCCAACTAAATATTATCACAATTTTATATAAAGTGAAACTTCAATCAAGAAGACCATCTACGGAACTTTTTACCCAACTAGATTTCTCCATTCTTTTCTTCGTTATGCAAAAGGGAACTTCTTCTCTTTTGATAAGGGAAAAATTCATAATGTATATGGATTAGAATTCTAGAGAAAGGTTCTCCATGTCAGTTCATTAGTCTTAACCAGCACTGCCTGAAGAACCTTGAATCATAATAATTTAATAATTATACCTGATATCCTCCAGCCTTTAATATACGTTTAGCAGCCTCTCTCTTACTTCTAATAATCGGCTTTGGTGTATATCTAGTATATTTCTTCAATACAGATAGGGCTAATCTTAATTCATCGCCGCTATGCATATATGCTAATGTATCTGTTGCCTCTAAAATCACTTGTTGAAAGGCTTCTTGGCAATATATTTCCGTATATAATAATTTTTGCTGTTCTTCTTGATCCCTCTTTGCCATTGCCTTTTCCGTTCTTACAATACAAGAATCCATTGCCAATACTACATTGATAATATTTGCAATATTTACCATAATTTCCTGCTGTTCTTCTAATCGCTGCTTATAGTGTTTAAGCATCATTCCAAATAAGAGATAGGTAATTTTTCTTGCATTAGAAAGGAGCATCTTTTCTTGTGATAACGGTTTTTCATCTGGTTCATCTGGAAGATAGGAAAGCATTTCTTTTTCTGTCATTGCTGCTAGAGACAACAATGGAAGCTCGCCTTTTAAGCTCTTTTTTGCCAAGGTAGGAGGTATCATTAATCGATTTATTTCATTTGTTCCTTCAAAGATTCGATTGATTCTTGAATCGCGGTACATTCTAACAATTTCGTAGTCTTCCATAAAACCATTACCACCATGCAGTTGAACACATTCATCTACAACCATATCCAATACTTCTGAAGCAAAAATTTTGTTTAAACAACACTCTATTACGTACTCATTAATAATTTTCGCCATCTCTTTCAATTCTACGTCATCTGATAGTCCATCCATCGCTTCTGAAAGCATTCCAGCTGTTCGATAAACAGTGCTTTCTGCCGCATAAATATAAGAAGCCATCGTCGCATACTTTTCAAGTGTTAGAGGAAAATGAGATATTGGGGTGGAGAATTGGATTCGTTGGTCTGTATAGGCAATCGTCTTTTTAAGTGCTTCCTTGCTAGCGCCAATAGCTCCAAGGCCTAGTTTATAGCGCCCGATGTTTAAGATATTTAATGCAATTAAATGACCTTTTCCTACCTCTCCCAACACATTTTCAATTGGTACTTCTACCTGATCAAAACGGACCGCGCAAGTAGATGAGCTCTTGATTCCTAATTTATTTTCTTCTTTTCCCACTGACACACCAGAGAATCCCTTTTCAACGATAAAGGCAGTAAAATGCTCTTGATCGACTTTTGCATATACAATAAAGATATCCGCAATTCCTGAATTCGTAATCCACTGCTTTTCTCCTGTTAAACGATAATGTGTGCCTGCTTCATTTAAAACAGCCTTTGTTTTTACACTAAGTGCATCCGATCCGACCGTAGGTTCTGTTAATGCGTAGGATGCTATTTTTTTACCGCTAGCTAAATCTGGTAAATACTTTTCTTTCTGCGCTTTATTTCCAAATAAAACAATCGGCAATGAGCCAATTCCTATATGAGCACCGTGAGTAACAGAGAACCCCCCTGCAACAGACATCATTTCCGAGATAACTGCAGTACTAATCTTATCTAATCCCAAACCGCCATATGCTTCTGGAATATCTGAGCTTAAGAGTCCTAGCTCACCTGCCTCTTCCATCAATTGTTTCGTAATTGTAAATTGATGATTTTCCATTTCTGCCAAATGTGGCAACACTTTTTTCTGTACAAATTCACTTGTCATTTCTGCAATCATTTGATGCTCTTCTGTAAAATCCTCTGGTGTAAAAATAGCGTCTTTGGTGATTTGTTCTGTTAAAAAACTTCCACCCTTTTGCATAATAATTCTTTCCTTCCTTTCTATCGTCAACTAAGGTTTTTCATCTTTATTTCGCTGTCGATGGCTTCCCTGTTTGTAATAAATGCAGCATTCTTTGCTGTGTCTCTTGTTTCCTAATCAAACGAATAAAAGCTTCTCTTTCTAGGTCTAATAGGTAGTCCTCCTCTACCAATGCTCCACAATCTACATCGCCTCCTGTAAGAACTGTTGCAAGATTACTTGCGATAAAGGCATCATACTCTGATATAAAACCGATTTTTTGTAGTTTTACTATTTCTTTCATTAAGAATTGATATCCAGCTCTGCCTGCCACAACAATTTTTTCTTTTTTCGGGGATAGATAATCTTCATTAGCTAATTGCAGGACTGCTTTTTTGGCATCCCTTAATATAAATCGTTCATTATTGGTTATCCCATCCATCTCCGTAAAAAATCCCAATTCCTTTGCATTGGCCGCAGAAGTAGCAACCCTAGCTGTTAAAATCGTCTGAAATACCTCTTCCGAAAGCTTTAGTACATCCTCAGTTGATGAAATTTGCTTTTGCTTCCACTTATTACAATATAATGCTGTTGTTCCTCCACCACCTGGAATAAGCCCAACCCCTGTTTCCACAAGACCAATATAAGTTTCTAGGGAAGCTTGCACCCTGCTTGCCGCCAGACAAATTTCTGCGCCTCCCCCTAATGTTCTTTGATAAGGAGCTGCTATAACTGGCTTTTTGCAATATTTTATGCGCTTCATTGCTTGCTGAAAACGGCGGACGGCTAGCTCTAGCTCTACAACATCTTCGTTTTGGGCTTCTATAAGCATCAATGCTAAATTTGCCCCGAGACTAAAACTCTTTTTTTCACTACCTATAATTAATCCTTTAAATTCCTGCACCTCTACCAGTGCTATCGATTGCTCAATCATGGAAAGAATATCGACACCAATACTCATATTTCTGCTGTGTAATTCAAGCAATAAGACGCCATCCCCTATATCTATTAGACTTGCACCATCATTGGAGAGAAGGGAATCTCTTTGCTTTTTGCTTTCTTGAATGCTTATTTGATCCATACTTTTTGGAATGGGCAAATATTGTCCTTGATGATAATAATGATTCACACCATTAATTTCTTTATAAAATTGGTCAAATCCATGATTAATCATTTCTTTAATCCATAAAGGAATATCCATTAATTCTTCTTCCATTCGCTCGATCGTGTCTTTTAGAGACAATTCATCCCATAAACGGAACGGACCATTTTTCCAGTTGAATCCAGACTGAACAGCTTGATCTAGCTCATAAATGGAATCTGTTATCTCACCAACCATTTTTGCGGAGTAAAGTAAAAATGGGGCAATCCCATTCCATAAAAAATGTGCTTTTTTATTTTTCTCCTGTAAAAACAATGAAAGTGATTTATTCATCACCTGTTCTTTCGCTACGCTTAAATCCTTGTATGTGAACGTATGATAATCTAGAACTTTTAATCCTTTCTCTGTTTTTCTATAAAAACCTTTTCCAACCTTTCTACCGAGCATTTTCTTCTTAAGCATTTCTTCTAGCAAAGCAGGGATTTCGTACATTTCTATTTCTTCTGCCATTTTCATGTTTCCCTGCATGTTTTGAATGACCTGATAAAAAGTATCTAACCCAACCATATCTAATGTTTGAAAGGTGGCGCTTTTCGGGCGGCCAATTAACTTACCAGTTAATTGATCCACTTCATCGATTGTTAAATCAGCCTTTATCATTTCTTTCACAATGTTTAAAAATGCATATGCACCAATTCGATTCGCAATGAAATTAGGAGTATCACTAGCTTTTACTACCACTTTTCCTAATGTCTCTTCAGCAAAAGCACTTACGATTTTCACAACTTCTGGGGCAGTTTCTTTTGTAGGAATTATTTCAAGTAGTTTAATATAGCGAGGCGGATTAAAAAAGTGTGTGCCTAAAAAATGAGCTTGGAAATCTGCAGATAGCGTTTCTTTCATCTTATTTATAGATATACCAGAAGTATTACTGCTTACAATTGATTCTTTTTTTCTATATTGATCTACCTTTTTAAATAATTCCTTTTTTATTTGAACATCTTCAATTATCGCTTCAACTATCCAATCCACTTCCTTCAACAAAGATAAATCATCCTCTAAATTCCCTATTGTTAAATGCGATAAATTATCAAAAGAGGTAAGCGGACTAGGAGAATCTGTTTTCATTTTTTCAATGGCAAGCAGTCCGTATCGATTTCTTACCATCCTATCCTTTTTCGATAATCCTTTTTGTTTCTCTTCTTCTGTTAACTCATTTGGCACAATATCCAGAAGAACTGTAGAAATTCCTGCGTTAAGAAACTGTGCCGCAATCGCTGCACCCATTACTCCTGAACCAATAACCGCAGCTGATTTTATCTCTTTCACCTTACTTCCTCCTTGAAGTTTTGATTGGTTTGTTTGTTTTTGTTTAGATGGTCACTTATTAACTAATAACCTTTTGTCTTTATGTCTATATGATTTTGTACGAAGGATTGGGCATAGTTAATCTCCAAGCTATGTGCTCATTAAATAAGAAAAATAGGAAATGCTAAAAATGAAACAAGAAAGGGAGGTGAATAGAAAGATGGCCCGTCTAAAAAAAAATCCTTCTAAAGCAGGTGTTAGTGCGGCTAGTGTGAAAGGCAATGCTGGTCCAACCGTTGAAACAGATGGTGGTGGAAAAGTTAACAGTCAAAATAATCAATATAAAAAGCGATAGTTTTTAGGAGGTCAAATTTACATGCAACAACAACCCAATAATATGACTCAGCCAAACGGGATGATGATGAAACCACCCGTTATGGTAACAGTCAAAGATTCCCTTTACTTAACAGATATGCTTTCTTGGAATTTATTAGCAATGAAAAAAGCACATTTTTTTGCTCAAAGTGCCCAAGAGCCGGCTATTAAATCACAGCTTGAAAAATGTGGACAAATGCATCAGCGTCATTATGAAAGAATACTGAATCACCTAAATGCTAACAGTCAGCCCATGTCTCAACAACCACAATAATTACTTATGAAATAGCAGCGATTGTTGATTCATACTGCTCATTCTGCTAAAGAGAATGCCAAAACCTAATTTTGACCTTGTCTTTGGCAGAATGAGTAGCTTCTCACAAAAGAGAATAGGATGAATCAGCAATCAAACAGATGAAATTATATTCTTGTGAGGAAGGACAAAGAAAATGAACCAACAAAAAACTATTCAAAATCCTGAAGCGCAGGTACCAAAAACGCCACAAATGAATGATCGTGATTTCACTAACGATATGCTTTCAACAGAAAAATATCTAACTGACTCTTATTCAACAGCTTTAAATGAGGCAAGTAATGAACCACTATATCAAGATTTATTGTCGATTTTTACTGAAACACAAAATATGCAAAGAGAATTATATGATTTAATGTTTCAAAAAGGTTGGTATAAGCTTGAAGCTGCTGAACAGCAAAAGCTTCAACAATCCTATCAGCAATTTAAAGGCTATAGTAACCAGTTCCCTTACGGAAATACTACTATTCAGTAATCATATTGATTCGATGCTGGGACAAAACTAAATAGACAAGTGTAAAGACGAACAATCTCTAATTTAACGCTTAAATAAAGGCTTCTTTTCATATATAGAAAGGGTAAAAACCGATTCGTTTTTAGAGATTGTTTACTTAAAAATTTGTTTTTACAAGAAATAATGAATTAGTTGGAAAATGGAGCAGCCTGAATACACGTAGACTCCTATGGGAGCTGCGAGAAAGTCCGAGACTCTGCAGGAACTTAAGTGACGAAGCGGCTCGGCGCTCGCCCCATGGAAAGCGAAGTGTATTCAGGCTGCGGGTAATAACAGCAGACTTCAATGAAACATTTTCTAAGTCTAAAACACGAAAAATGATACATACATGATATTTGTATAATCGTTTGTGTTTATACTAAGTGTGGAATACTTCTGTCCCAGCCTCGTTTTTGTACTTTGTCCAGCTTTCTATATAGCATATGTTTTATTTCTGATTTTGTTTTCTTATCTCATTCATTTTTTTTATTTCGGATATTATTTCTATAATCGTTTGTTTGCCATCTGGAAATTTAACATTCCAATGCTTTACCAAGCTTGGCATGTTTTTCGACATAAATGAATAAAGCATCCATACTTGTACTTTTTCATTTAGCTCCTTATTTTCTTCTCCAAGTAGCAATTCCGTATAATTGCTTAATAATGCTTCAAATTCTTCTCGGAAATTTTTATTCATTTTTTTATTCCTCCTCGTATATGCGTTGACAACTAAAATAAATTGTTCTATTATTAGATTACATCTAATGATAATGATTATCAATATCATTAACTTCCCATAATGATTGATATTCTTTCCTTTTCTTCCCCCTCATTAAAGAATCGAGAAAGAATAAACGAAAAGAGGCTGCACCCTGTCAGCCTCTTTTTGTTATTTCAAATAAAAAATCGTTACTCATCACTGGAAAACATATACTTTTTATAATGATATCTAATCGAAAAAATTAATCCCATAGAAAGCATATTCCCCATTAAAGAACTACCACCATAACTAATAAATGGGAGTGGAATTCCTGTGATTGGGAGGATACCAACTGTCATCCCAATATTTTGGAAAACATGAAAACAAAGCATACTAATAATTCCTACACTCATACAAGTATAAAAAGTATTTTTTGTTTCCAACGCTACTTTTGTAATGTGGTATATAAGCAAGAAAAACAAACTAATTATAATGCTAGCACCAATAAAGCCAAATTCCTCTCCAACCACACTAAAAATAAAATCGGTATGATTTTCAGGAAGCACTACTTCACTAGTGCCAATACCCTTCCCTGTCGTTTGTCCAGAACCTATCGCAAGTAAGGATTGTGTTAAATGATAACCAGTTGTGCTTTGATACGTATATGGATCCAACCAAGAATAGATTCTTCCCATTTGATATTCCTTTACTCCAAAATACGTTGTAATCCAATCCGAATGCCAAATAACAAGATATAGTATCGCCGTTGCAATAACTCCAAAACTGGAGAAAATAGGCGTTAATATCTTCCACGAGATACCAGAGATAAAAACCATGCCTAGCATAATAGCAAGGAATACTAAAGATGTGCCCAAGTCAGGCTGCAGCATAACTAGAAATAGTGGAAGTGCCGTTACACCTCCTATTTTAAATAATAACAAAAAGTCACTTTGTAATGTTTTCACAATATATTTTTCTTGATGTTCCACAATTAATCGAGATAGCGCTAATACTAAAAACACTTTGACGAATTCAGAAGGTTGCAAGGAAAAACCAGGAAGAGTAAACCAACTTTTCGCGCCATTAATTTCTCTTGCAATGCTTTCCGGCGCAAGAATAAGCAAGACTAATAATAAAAGACCAAAACCATATAAATACCAAGTTAATTTTTTCAACTGATCCGAATCTAACCGAATCACTCCAATAATAATTCCTATACCAACTGCATAATATAAAACCTGCTTTAACACATAAGCAGAATTTGCTCCATATATAGCAGTAAGACTTGTTAAACATAAAAGCATTAATATTAGAACAAGTGTATAATCTATTTTTGATGAATTTTTTGGGGACATATTGTCATTGCTCCTTGTTCAGTAAAACTTTTAACAGTGGGTATAAATCCTCTCACCCTAAAAAATATTATTTTAAATCATTTATATTTATCCCTAAACGAACAGAGAAATTTACACATTTACAATTCTCCATTATATTTGTATTTGCATGAAATAACAACTTTCGACAATCATTTTCGTAAAATTTATTATTTTGATTCCTAACTTTAACCAAATTGCATCAAACCTGTTTAAAATGTCATACAACGATTACTTCCTTTTATTTTCCCCCAAAAAAAAGAGAATGATCAAAAGTGTTCATCTTCCAGTGGAATTTTCTGGAGATGTTAACTATCTTTTGATCATCCTATATTTTAGCTTTTCATTTAAATTAATTTACACGGATTGTTTTTGTTAACTCCACTAGATCATCGGCAATTTTTGCTAAAGATTTAGTGGAAGAAGTAATCTCTTCGATTGCTGCCAGTTGCTCTTGAGATGCTTCCGATACGTTCATTGAATTGTGACTATTCTCCTTCGCAATGCCTGTAACTTGATCCACAGATCCTGCAACCTCAACAATATTTGTAGAAATCTTAGTGGCCGCCTCCAAAATATTTTCCATTTGACTGCTCATCGATAACATGGAATTTGAAATGATAGTAAATTTTTCCTTTGTATCATTTGTAATATTAATTCCATCCTTTACTTCCTCTGTCACTCTTTTCATTGTTTTTACAGAAGAGAGGGTATCGTTTTGTATTTCATTTACTAATACAGCAATTTGCTTAGCAGATTGATTAGATTGTTCAGCAAGCTTTCTTACTTCTTCAGCCACTACTGCAAAACCTTTTCCTGCCTCTCCAGCTCTTGCGGCCTCAATAGCTGCATTTAATGCCAATAAATTGGTCTGATCAGCAATTTCGGTTATAACATTTAAAAATTGACCAATCTCTTGTGATCGCTCCTGTAATAATACGATGGACTCATTGGATTCCTTCACTGAATTTTGGATTAAGCTCATTTGCGTAACCGTACTATCAACAACTTCTTGTCCTTCTTTTGCCTTCAGAACAGTATTATTGGTGCTTTTCACCATTTCTTCTGTATTTTTAGCAATATCTTTAATTTCGTTATTAACAACCGCTACTGACTCCACAATGAATTCCATTCCTTTTGTTTGCTCTTCAGAACCTGCAGCAACACTTTGAATTGCGGAAGAAATTTGCTCTGATACATAGCTTGTTTCCACTGTGTTAGCCGTTAGCTTTTCAGCAGATAAGGTAATATGCTCAGATGTTTCATTTACTTTCAGAACTAAGTTTCTGATAAATTCTTTCATTAAAATAAATTCATCTGTCAATTGACCAATTTCATCATTCGAAGACTTTTTTATTTCAATATCTAAATCGCCTTCAGTAATTCTCTTAGTAGAATTCAATAATTTTTTTATTGGCGAGATGATTATTCGTCGTGTAAATAGGGCGACAATAACTGTTACAAAAACTAGATTAATAATCGTATTTACAAAAATGCTAAATGCCTCTGGAAAAACACCAGCGTCACGAATTATTTCATGAATTTTAAATGAAATCATGGTACTAAATAATGTAGCAAAAAATATTATGACAATTATTTTTGTTCTTAAACTACGAAAAATGGTTCTGTTCTTCATATAGATATACCTTCCTGACTTCTTTATAGTTCTTAATACTCAGTGATTATCATGATCATCCAACTATTTTTGTTTACAACAGTTTCGTTAGCAGGACAAAAGAAGTGAAAAACGAATAACAAATAGTGGTTTATACCTATTTTACAAAAATTCATTATTTTAAGCAATTTTAAGCAATCGTAATAAACAAAAAAGAGGTATAGCCAAACGAACGGCTATACCTTAAGTGAGAGGAGGTTATGGGGTTACGGTATAAGGAATATGACTGTGTATTCAGCTTCTAAAGAAGGTGATACAAGCTATTCCTTATACTTATTAAATATGCTTTTTTGTAAAATCAGTGAGGGCTTATCCCCTTTATCCATAAAAAAGGGCAATTATCTTTAACGGTAGTATATTTATTATTCTCCACATATACTAAGATATATGAATAGCTGAAAGAAGGTTCGAAATGAAAAATCCTGTATATGTAAACACGATTATCTATTGCTGTTTGTTGACTATCATCACAACGTTTCTTTTCTATGCTATGACTGGTTTATCGGTTTACACCATTGCAGCGGTGATTTCTGGAATCATTGTTGCTTTCTTTAGTTTATTAGAAGAGGAAGTCATTCATAAGAAAATTCATGATGAACAATAACTTGCTTTTTCAAAAAAGCATGTAGATTTTAAAAAAGTTATCTTTATATGTATAAAAAAAGAAAAAGGGGTCCACAATGATACTACAAAGTGTAATTCCCCCTTTTGTTTTAGAGTTGTTATGGAGCCAAATCTCCTTATCCGAGATTCCTTAACAACTCATTTTTTATTGAATTAATTGTAGGAATTGCTTTGTTCTTGCTTCTTTAGGCACAGTAAAGATATCCTGTGGATTTCCTTTTTCCACTATATATCCACCATCCATAAAGATAACTTCATCTGCCACCTCACGTGCGAATTTCATTTCATGTGTAACAACAATCATCGTCATTCCCTCATTAGCAAGTTCTTTTATTACCTTTAACACTTCACCAACAAGCTCTGGATCTAACGCTGAAGTCGGTTCATCAAACAACATCACTTCGGGTTCCATCGCCAGTGCTCTCGCAATACCAACACGCTGTTGCTGCCCACCTGACAGTTGGAATGGATAGTAATCGATTTTATCGCCGAGCCCAACTTTATTTAATAATTCAGCAGCTTTATTCCTTGCTTTTTCCTTTGATTGCTTTTTCACCGTAATAGGACCTTCCATCACATTTTCCAAGGCAGTTTTATGTGGAAAAAGATTATAGTTTTGAAAAACCATTCCTGTTAATTTTCGAAAATCGATTATAGCCTTTTTCGTAACCTTTTTCGTAACCTTTTTCGAGAAGTCCAATTGTTTATTTTCAATCGTAATATGACCATTCGTTGGTATCTCCAATATGTTTAAACAGCGCAGCATCGTCGTTTTTCCAGATCCAGACGGTCCAATAACGACAATTACTTTGCCTTTTCCCACTTTTAGATTTATGTCCTTTAGTACTTGTAAATCACCAAAATGCTTAGACAACCCCTTGATCGAAATCATGCTATTCCCTCCTTTCTCTATCGATTATTTATCTTCTAATTGGAAGCTTCATTTTATTTATTCAAGTGACGTCCGAATCGATTTTCCAGACTCTGCTGAATAATAGATAGAGGGAAGCAAATAAGCCAATACAAAAGAGCAACCTCTGAATATAGCAGTAAAAATTCATAGTTCGTGCTTGCTATTTCCTGTGCCTTTCGAAACATTTCTGACACTAGAATTAAAGCAGCTAGGGATGAATCCTTAATTAAACTTATAAATGTATTCGACAATGGTGGAATCGACACACGCGCAGCCTGTGGCAAAATAATTCTTTTTAAATTTTGTACATAGCTCATTCCAATCGAATATCCAGCTTCCCATTGACCTTTAGGAATACTCAATATGGAACCTCTGACTATTTCTGATCCATACGCCCCAACACTTAAGGAAAAACCAATGATTGCTGCTATAAATGGTTCAAGGGTAATTCCAATATTCGGAAGCCCATAAAAAATAATGAAAAGCTGTACGAGCAATGGTGTTCCCCGAATAACGGAAACATAGATCCCTGCAATAATTTGCAAAATTTTAACACTTGATAATCTAGCTAAAGCGGTTAATACAGCTAAGATTAACCCAATGATAAAGGAAATAATTGATAGTGGTATCGTATATAAAATAGCCCCCTTCACCAAAGGGAGAAGGGAACTAACTGCAATATCATAATATCGCTGAAATGCTTCTGGGTCTGTAAAGATATTATTTAAGTACATCTTCTCCGAACCATTTCTCTGATATTGATTTATACGTACCATCATCAATCATTTCTTGTAATGCTTTATTTACCGCTTCTACTAACGTATCATTTCCTTGTCTAAACATTAATCCACTTTGAGACACATCTTCAGCAGTATCTGCAATCACAACTTTCGTATCAGGCTTTTGCTTTTTAAAGTCTAAGAAAGATAATTTATCATTAATCGTTATATCTACACGTTTTGCGTTCAACAGTTCAATCGCTTGATTAAATCCATCAACCCCAACTATCTCTGCACCGTTAGACTTTGCAATTTCTGCGTAATTACTTGTTAATGACTGTGCTGACTTTAAGCCTTTAATATCCTCAAAACTTTTTACATCTGAATCTCCTCTTGTAATAAGAACAGCAGCAGATGAAATATACGGATCAGAGAAAGAGTACTTCTCTTTACGATCATCTCTTATCCCAACTTGGTTTGCAACCATATCAAATCGCTTTGCATCAAGACCAGCAAACATCGCATCCCATTGTGTTTCCATGAATTCAGCTTCCACGCCTAAACGTTTTGCGACTTCTTGTGCGATTTCAACATCAAAACCAGTTAATTTCCCAGTATTATCATGAAAAGTGAAGGGAGGATATGTACCTTCCGTACCAACCACTAATTTTCCATTTTCTTTAATTTGCGCTAATAAATCTGTTTTGTTATCAGCATTTTTATCTGCAGAATCATTTGATTCATTTTTTGATTCACTACCACATGCAGATAGAACTATGGTAAGACTTAGTAATAAACTAAACAATATACTTAATTTTTTCATATTAATCCTCCTAATTCCGATAAGGCTTGTCAGCAATTGCTATCATATTATATGGGATTACCTTTGTCAAAGCTTTCCTTCTAACTTTTATTTTCACCAAAATTTCTGTCATTAACCATTAGTGATATATCCATTTGATACCAAAAAAAGCGACCATTTAAACGGTCACTTTTTTCCATTTATATAAAGAATCTCAATAATAAAGATTTTAATTAATCGTTTTTCCCCAACGAGCTTACTAATTGGGCAAAATAAAATTTATTGTTGTGTAGGTATGATAAAATATAATAGCTTTATGCTGCTGTTTTCGTAAACACAAGTGGATATAGTTGTAATTCCCCTTCATATACCCTTTGCATATTGTATTCGTCTAATAAATCATAGGGGGTTATTAAACATGGTGGCTTCGTAAAAAATAATGCACCGCTTTCATGTAAGATTGATGCAACAAACTGAGAACAAAAATAAGCATTTTTCCGATTATATGGAATTTTAAACAAAATAAATAATAAGCCAAGAAGATTATAGCGATAATTTCTGTGCTCTCTCTCCATTTGATCAACCTTACATTTCATTTTTTCATATTGTGTCTCCGTCACGGAGATGGAATAAATGATGCAACGACTTTTTCGAAAAAAATCATGTTGTACATTTTCTTTCACAAAACCGCCGACAAAGGGATTGCTGGGTTTTCTTCTGCCAAAACTATACACTTCCTTTAATTGTGGATCAAAGGAAATAGATGCATGATTATGGGGCTTTCTTGTAAAGAATTTAATACAACGAGTGAATAAAGTCCCTGTATCCGTTAAAATAATATATACTTTTTTTTCAGACACACCAACATCCCTCCTTTATAAATTCATAATTTTCAATCTTTTGAAATCGTTTTAGCATCTTGATTGTAGGTAAATAATTTTTTCTGAGATGATTTTCACTCACAGTTCCATATCATTAGTTAGTTTTTCAACGAACAACCTTTACTCAAAAAACTTTTTCTATTCCTCTTTTCTATCATATAGAAATTATCTAAGACTTGAAACAAACTCTTGGATTATTTTTATCTACGTCTTTAGCCTTAAAAAGTTACAAAAAAGCATCCTTACATTAGAATTCTGCCATCATGACGATTGTTCCTTCTATGTAAGCATGCTTTTAATCATTAATGTGTTTTTTTCTTAAAGGACTAGTGTCTGATAATTAAACAGGAGAGGTAGTGAGCCCTTTTTAGTTGCTACCATTGCACCTAGCTTATTCGCACGACCCATATAATTCACCATCTCTTCTTTCGTATTAGGAAATCCCCTTTCGTGTATATAATATAGAATCGTTGCCATAAATGCGTCGCCTGAGCCATTGGTATCTAAAACTTTCACTGCCTCGGCAGGCACATGCACTTTTTCCTTTTGCTCAAACAATCGTCCAATAGCTCCTTTTTCTCCGAGTGTAACAAGCTGAAATAGGACATGGAAATTTGCCAGCTCTTCCATCCCTTTCTCCACCGTATCTACCTCCATTAGAAAATAAAGCTCTTCTTCTGATAACTTTAGAACATCAACAAAAGGCAATAGCTCCCTAATCACCTGTCTGCATTCCTCTTCACTATTCCATCTTTTCAAGCGAATATTTGCATCAAAAGCAATTAACACCCCTCTTTCCTTTGCTAAGCTTATTGCTTTTTTTGTTGCTGCTCTTGCATGTGGATGAAAAAGTGTACCAGATCCAAAATAGAATATAGATTTATTTTCAAATGATTGTCCTTTAATATCTGTTTCCAATACAACTTCATCTGGGGTTTCATTTTCATAGTTATGAAAGTGCCTTTCACCAAAGTCATCGAGATGGACAAAAACCTTAGAAATTTTCTTTATTGGTGTACGAACACTATCATCCAAATTTATTTGTTCCTTTTGCATCTCACCTTCCACAAATTTGCTATCTTCTTCGATTCCTAACTTTGTTATATAAAAGCTCGGAATAGCAAATCTACTTACATGTACAGCAACATTAACAGAAGCTCCACCTAAATTTCTATCAAAGCTGTTATTATCACTTGTTCGTGAAACAAAATCAATAAACGCATCACCAAGAGATAGAATTCCTTTTCGAGCCATATCATTCTCTCCCCCTCTATCTTTACTATCCTAAGTATACCTTCATTCATCTTATTAAGCATTTTAACCCGAATGAAGTTTGGTAAAATTAATGAAACTTACGAATCTATTTCTACGTTATACTCTATGTGAAAATTTTAATAGCAGAAAATTTTACATCACATAGCATTCAGCTTTTGCTAAATATTTGATATGATAGTTGGGTGTATGTTTTTTGAAAAAAATATATTTTTTATATTAATTGATAAATAGGAGTGAACAAGGCTTGGATAAATTATGGGAATTAATTGTTGCCTTTATTTTAGGCATAGTAGAAGGTTTAACTGAATTTGCACCTGTTTCGTCAACAGGACATATGATACTTGTTGATGATTTATGGTTAAAATCAGGAGAAATTTTTTCACCTGAAGTAGCAAATACCTTTAAAGTAGTGATTCAATTAGGATCGATTTTAGCAGTAGTCATTATCTTCAAAGATCGCTTCCTAAATATTCTAGGTTTGAAAAAAACGATTAATGGTGAAAAAGTAACGGGGCATAAATTGAGCCTTGTACAAGTTCTTATCGGATTAATCCCAGCTGGTGTTTTAGGACTCCTTTTTGATGATTACATAGATGAGCATCTATTTAATTTTGAAACAGTTGTGTATGCTTTAATTGTTGGAGCTATTCTGATGATTATCGCAGACTATACACAAAAGAAAAAGAAACCAACCACGACTTCCTTGGATCAAATTACAAATAAGCAAGCATTTTTCATTGGTCTATTTCAATGTATTGCCTTATGGCCAGGCTTTTCAAGGTCTGGATCAACGATATCTGGTGGAGTACTTATGGGACTAAGTCATCGTGTTGCAGCTGATTTTACATTTATCATGGCTGTTCCGATTATGGCTGGAGCAAGCTTTATTTCTTTATTAAACAATTGGGAATATATCACATCTGCTGCCCTTCCATTCTTTATTGTTGGATTTATCAGTGCGTTTATTTTCGCATTAATTTCCATTCGATTCTTCTTAAAGCTAATTGATCGAATTAAATTAACACCATTTGCAATTTATCGTATCATTATCGCCATTATTATTATCGTTGTATTCTTATAAGAATCGTTTAGAGTACAATCAGTAACGTATAAAGTCATCTCATGTTGAGATGACTTTTTTTGGCTGTTGCTTTTCTTACTTATCCCTTCTTCAATCGCCTTTTGTCACTTTTTACTTCTAATATATCAAGCAGGAATATGAAAATTGGGATTCCTACAATTAAGCCCCATACGCCAAAGAAGTGTTCAGAGAATATTAGGACAATGAAGGTGAAAAATACTGGTAAATCAGTCTTGGAAGACATGAGTTTTGGATTTAAAATATATGCCTCTATCGCATGGATGATCATGATTAAGACAATGACTGAAATGACATGGGTTATTCCACCAACCGTGTATCCAATAATACACAATGGGATGAAAGATATGATAACACCAGCAACTGGTATAAGCCCAAGTAAAAAAATCATAATGCCTAAGCCAAATAATTGCGGAAAGCCTAGGAAATACAAAGATGTGGTTGTTAAAAGACAATTAATTATCGCAATAATAAATTGCGCTTCTATTACTTTTCCAAATGTACCAACAAATTTCTCTCCAAAATACATACATTCAAAGTATATCGGTGCTATTTTACTCGTATGGAAACGAGTCGCAAACAATCGCAATCGATCCTTTTCTAACAGGAAAAATAGACTAAGCACAATCGCCATAAAAACTTGAAGAAGATTACCCCATATATTTGTAAAATACTTAAAAATAAAGGTAAAGCCCTGATGCAGATAAGTCGTTATACTAAAATTATTAATTATGTTTACTATAAAATTTAATACGGCATTATCATGTGGCTGCATATAAAAATCTGTAATTTGAATAACTAATACAGATATTTGCTGAATGACAACAGGCAAATAGGTGGAAATCCCGTATATAAGTAACGATAAAACCGAAAAATAGAGTAAGATAACAGCAATCGTCCGTTTTATCGCAAACTTACTTGTAAAGAACTGAACAAGTCTATCCATTAAATAGGAAAAAATAAATGTAAATAAAATCAGATTTATCATACTTCGTACATAATACAGGCACAAACCAATTATAAATAAAATAAAAAATCTTTTTACCCCTTTTTTTTGAAAAAAGTGAAGCAATAGTTCCATGCGAAAGACCCCTGACGATTTAAAATACCTAACAAATATGAATTTTTTTTACTTTATAACTTATTATCAATCCAATAATGAAAAATAACAAGAAAAAAAACGATTGAATTTTTTATTACATACTTTCTCTTTAAGTATCGAAGTTACCACTATATATCATCATTTCATTTTCGCGAAATTGTAACAAAGAGGAGCAATTTTCTATTTTTTTTAGAAAAATCTTTCTTTACAGTCTATATGATAATTAGTAAAATAGGAAAGTCGTTTTTAAATTCGGTCGACATTTTTATATAATTTTCGCAATTTTTTATCATCAGGAGGTTTACATGAGTATCTTTAGAAAAAAAGCAGTAACGTCAAGCACAAGCACCTCGCTAAATCGTGTACTCGGCGCATTTGATTTAACGATGTTAGGAGTCGGTGCAATTGTTGGGACTGGTATTTTTGTATTGACAGGTGTTGCCGCTGCTAAATATGCGGGACCTGCTCTTATTCTTTCATTTATAATTGCCGGCCTTGCCTGTACATTTGCGGCGTTATGCTATTCGGAGTTTGCTTCGATGATTCCGCAGTCGGGTAGTGCCTATACTTATAGCTATGTAGCATTTGGAGAAGTAATCGCTTGGATTTTAGGATGGGATTTAGTATTGGAATATGGACTTGCTTCCGCAGCTGTTGCCAGTGGCTGGTCAGGCTATTTCCAAAGCCTGTTATCAGGATTTGGTATCCACTTGCCTACCTTTATGACAAGTGCCTTTAACCCTGCTAACGGTACATTTATCGATGTTCCTGCTATTATTATCGTCTTTATTATTACGCTTTTATTAACGAGAGGAATTCAGGAGTCCTCTAAATGGAATATCATTATGGTATTTATTAAATTAGCAGTCGTTTTACTCTTTATATTTGTTGGTGTTTGGTATGTAAAACCAGATAATTGGGTACCATTTACACCATTTGGTTTTTCTGGTATCACTACAGGTGCAGCTGTTGTTATTTTTGCTTATTTCGGCTTTGATGCTGTTTCCACAGCCGCAGAAGAAGTGAAAAACCCACAAAGAAATCTGCCTATTGGGATTATTTCAGCTTTAGCTATTTGTACCGTACTCTACATTATTGTATCGTTAATTCTAACAGGAATTGTTCCTTATCATCAATTAAATGTAAAAGATCCTGTTGCCTTTGCTCTTAGCTATATTAATCAAAATTGGATAGCCGGCTTTGTTTCTCTTGGTGCAATTATCGGGATCACGACCGTCTTAATGGTAATGATGTTTGGACAAACTCGCCTTTTTTACGCGATTAGTAAAGATGGTTTACTTCCAAAATCTATGCAAAAGGTTAGCAAGAAAACCCAAGTTCCTATTGTCAGCACATGGATAACATCAGCTTTAGTAGCGATATTTGCAGGTTTTGTGCCATTAGATCGATTAGCAGAGCTAACAAATATCGGGACATTATTTGCATTTACAATGGTTTCCCTTGGTGTAGTTGTCTTACGTTACACACAGCCAGACCTTCAACGTGGATTTAAAACACCTTTCGTACCATTTATCCCAGGATTAGCTGTCATCTTTTGCGTTTATTTAATGCTTCAGCTAAGCACCTTCACTTGGAAGGGATTCGTCGTTTGGCTAGTAATCGGATTAATTATTTATATTGCATATGGTTATAAGCATAGTAAATTAAATGATTCCAATGAAAAATCTATTCAATAATGAAAAGAGGAAGACTTTAAGGTTATAACTTAAAGATCTTCCTCTTTCTTATTTAGTCTTTCACTCGTTTAAACGGCCACCAGTTTGCTTCTCCAAAATTCTTAACAAGTACAGGAATAAGCAGTGGCAAGATAATAAACGCGTATAAAAACAATCCAACCAATACTATACTAGCTATTTGCAATAAGGAAAGCATTCCTGATGGCATCATCGCTGCGAATGTTCCACCTAAAATAATCGCGGCTGATATAATGACAGTTCCCATCTTCTTCATTGCTTCTAGCATAGCATCTTTTATTGTTAACTCCTTATACTCATTAAAGCGATCCATAAGGAAAATACTATAATCCACGCCTAAAGCCACTAAAATAACAAAGCCAAAGAATGGTACTGCCCAGCTGATTCCCGTATAGCCAAGCATATTGACATAGATTGCTTCATTTATTCCAAGCGCTGTGTAGAATGTTAAAATCAATGATCCAATTATATAGGCTGGCATAATAATGGAACGGAATAAAAAGATTAATACAATTGAAATTCCAATCATCATCCAAATAACGGTATTCGTGTAATCTGCATTTGACATCGTTCGAAGGTCTGCGTTGGTACTTGTAATTCCCGAAACAGCAACTTCTGCGTTTTCTAGCTTCGTCCCTTTTGTAACACGCTCCACACTATCCTTTATCGCATCGATTTGATCGATGGCATCATTAGAATAAGGATTATCTGCGAATATAACATCAAAAGTCATAATTTTGCTATTAGGGGATAAATACGTATCTAATGCGTCCTTAAATTCATCACTCTTTAATACTTCTTCCGGAATATAGAAACTATTTGTTTCATTCTTAGATAAACCAGATAAATAGTCTGTAGCGGAACCTAATCCATCGGAAACTTGATCTAATCCTTCTGCACTTTGTGTTAGTCCATCGGTTAATTGGCCAAGCTGTCCGCCAATATCACTAAAACCATCCAATAATTGCTTTTGTCCATCATTTATACTACTTAAGCCGTTCGTTAATTTAGGCATATTTTTAACAATTTGTCCTTGACCATCTGCTAATTGATCTAACCCTTTTTGCTGTTGGTCAATTCCAGTAATTAATTGCTGTAGTCCAGTCGAAATATTGCTTTGATTTTTTAAGATCTCTGCATAGCCTTCATTTGCTGCACTAACTCCAGTTTGTAATTCTGCAAGTCCTGCATTTAATTGACTTATACCATTGCTAATGGCAGGTAATTGTTGTTGAGCTCCTAGAAATCCTTCTCTTATACCAAGATATCCTTCCTCTTCAGCTAATCCAGCATATTTATTTTCTAAATAGCCAAACGTTTCTTTTGGAACTTGATTTAGACCATTAGCTAATTCCTCTATACCTGAACCAATTTTTTGATATTCTCCAAGAACAGTGGCTAAATTAGTTTCCACTTTTTTATAGCCGCTTTGTAAATCTTTATGTGCAGCCAATAATGCTTCTGCTCCTGTTTTTGCTTCTAGTAATCCAGCTTTTATTTGATCAGAGCCAGCGGAGCCTTGACGGATACCTTGTTCAATTTTTTCTAAATTGGTTTGAATTTCTCCTAAACCAGCTTTTACATCATTGGTTCCTTTAATAAGTCCGTCAATCCCATCGGCTGCTTCATTTAGCTGTGGTTCAGAATTTTGCAACTCATCTCCAGCACTTTGAAGTCCCTCGCTTATTTGATTGATTCCTTCTTTTCCTTGATCCAATCCCTCTTCTAACGTCTTCGCCTGATTAGAAATATATAGATCCTCAATCGGTTCCCCCATTGGTCTCGTTATAGAACGAACTTTATCGACTAAATCTACTTTAGCTAATTCCGTTGTAACCGAGTCTGCTAACGATAGATATTCAATCGTATCTAATTCATCATCATTTTTAATGATAACAGTTGTTGCCATCGATTCGCCTGGTCCAAAGCTGTCAGCAATTGCATTAAATGCTTTAATAGACGGATAATCATCACTAATTTCTTCTAAGGAATTAAAAGAAAGATCCCCATCATATGTGACAAGGAAAGGCACACAAATACATGCAACAACTAATAGGGAAAGCAATGGTCTTTTTAAAGAGAAATTACCTGCCTTTTCCCAAATCCTGCTATCCGCATGTTCTGCTGATCCTTTTGATGGCCAGAATAATTTATTGCCTAATAAGAGCATGCAAATTGGAACTACTGTAAATAATGCAATCAAAAGTATAGCTACCCCTACTGCTACAGCTGAAGCAGATTGATAAAGCACAAATTTAGAGAATCCAATTGCAGCGAAACCAATCATTACAGCAACACCACTAAAAAAGACGGTTCGTCCTGCATTTTTGTACGTTTCCACTACTGATTCCCAAATACTTTCATTATGCATCATTTCTTCTTTAAATCGGCTTAATAGAAGGATACAGTAATCTGTCCCTATCCCAAAGAGAACAGCTACTAAGAAGATTTGCGTATAGGTGGAAATCGGGAAATCAAATTTATCCACTAGAATCGATACGATAGATTGAGATGCTAGGTAGGTAACACCTACTGTGATTAATGGAATAAACGGTGCAATAACTGATCTAAATACAATTAATAGCACAGCAAGAATAAAGACAACCGTTATCCCTTCCGTCTTCTTTAACCCCTCTTGTGAGCTATTTACTAAATCTTGATCAATCATCCAATTGCTCGTATAAAAGTGATCCACATCGTATTTTTCTATCGTTTTATATAATGCATCACTTACTTCCTCTGCTTCTCGGCCATTCCAGCTAATCGTTAATGAAGTGAGAATGGTTTTTCCATCTTCTGAAACCAATTGATCTTTGAGATCTTCATTTTTAAAAGAAGAAAGAATATCTGTAATTCCAAGCTCTTCCTTGTTTGCTTCTAATGCATCAACTGCTTTTTTTGCTTCCGTTAAATTATTATCAGATAACTTCTTATCATTATGGAAGACTAGTGCAACCGTTGACTGCTCCCCTACATTTTTCTGATTTTGAATTTCATCCAGAATCTTTCCTGCTTGGGAAGAGGAATACTCATCAGGTATACTAATCTGCCCTTTTTCCTTAACTAGATCTCCCATATTTGGAGCTATTATAAATAAAGCGACTATAGCTATAATCCATGCTCCAAGAATAAACCATTTTCCTTTTAAAATAGCATTCACTTTCTTCCCTCCAACCTTTAGTCCTTATTTCCCTCAATCAGTCCATCTAATTTTGCATAAGTATCTAAGAAATTTTGAATTTCAGTTTGATCAAATTTCGAGATGACAGATTCAATCACACTTTGGATTTTTTTCTCCATTTCGCCAAAAATCACTTTTCCTTCAGGGGTTAAAGTTAAATAAATGACGCGCCTATCCTTTTCGTCTCTTGTTCTTTCCACCCATCCCTTTTCAACTAGGCGATTGATAATGGGCGTAATGGCGCTTTTCTTTACACCGAAAACAATCGCAAGCTCTGTAGAAGTACATACATTGACATTGTTTATATGACGCATCGTAAAATGCTGCTCTGTTGTAAGAACATCTCCAATTTCTTGTCTAATTAGCTGATCAAATTTACGATTAACTGAAAAATTTATACTGACATATCGGTCAATAATGTGATTTATATCTGTTCGATTAATAACCGTCACCTCTTATCCTTTTAGTTAAACAACTTAACTATTAAACATTTTAACTTCATTGCTATTTTTATGTCAACAAAAAATTTTTCATTCCAAAAAGATAAAGAAAAACTGTTCATTCGGACCTTTACGGACAGTTATTCTCCCTCCTTCCTCGAATTCTCCTCAGCATGAGGTGAGCGTCTTATTGGAGTTTTAGAGTGGGGTAAAAGGGATTGCATTTTCTTTTATAGCACATCTAAAGGAACGAACGTAGTGATAAGCTAAATTTTAAGGTGCCTATGCTATAATAAGGAAAAAAATGAACGGAGAATAAGATTATGTTTCCAAAAAATTCAATGAAAAATACGCTTATGGAAAGCTTAGGAATTAAAATAGTGACAGTGAAAAATGGGGGATGCATTGCGACAATGCCAGTAGATGAAAGAACAAAACAACCCTTTGGCTACCTTCATGGCGGGGCTTCCGTAGCCTTAGCAGAAACGGCTGCTAGCATTGGAGCAGCAAGTCTTGTTGATGGGCAAAAACAAGCAGTGTTTGGGCAAGAAATAAACGCAAATCATATTCGGTCGGTAAAAGAAGGGATTGTAACTGCAACTGCTTCAGTTATACATCAAGGAAAATCTAGCATGGTTTACGAAATAAAAATAGTGAATGAGAAAGAGGAACTAATTTGCATCTCACGTTGTACGTTAGCAATAATTTGTTTAGAAAATTGATTCTTTAGTTTGGCTGATATATTTCCTTTTTGGCTGATATCCTGCTCTAGTAAATTACTGATTCATTTCACTTAACACACAATAAAGCGCATCCAAAATGCCAGTTAATCTGACTTTTAGATGCACTTTTGCCATTAAACTAAATGTAACTTACACGTATACAATCTTGCTTCATACGGCTTCAATGAAATCGAAGTAGTTGGCTCATGCTCTTCCACTGGATAGTTCGCTAACAATAGATTTTCTTGCTCTAACTCTACCACACGATTTTCAAATACTGCCTCTTCTGCTGATAAATTAGTTATAATAACCATTTTTTTATCCTCTAGTGTTCGCGTATAAGCAAATACTTGATTATTATCCTCATCTACTAAATCAAACGTTCCATAGGTTAAAATTGGACCTGATTTTTTCAACTCTATCATCTTCTTGTAAAAATGAAAAATAGAATCTGGATCTTTCTTTTGTTTTTCTACATTAATATCTAAATAGTTAGGATTAATCCCCATCCAAGGAGTATGTTCAGAGAAACCTGCATAAGCTTCGCTTGACCATTGCATTGGGGTTCTAGAATTATCACGACTTGAAGACCAAATAATTTCCATTATATCCTTATGGCTAACTCCTTCTTCTCTTTTCAAATTATATAGATTTTTCGTTGCCACATCATCATATTCCTCAATTGTTGGAAACTGAACATTTGTCATGCCTATTTCTTGACCTTGATAGATAAATGGTGTTCCTTGCATAAAGAAATACATCATGCCAAAAGCCTTAGCACTTTCTTTCCAATATTCCTTATCATTTCCCCATGTAGATACAGATCTCGCTTTATCATGGTTTTCGATAAATAGCGCATTCCAGCCTTTATTCTCTAAACCTTTTTGCCATTTATTTAATACTAGCTTCAATTCCATAATGTCTATGCCATATTTTTTTTCATTATCCCATAAATCGAGATGCTCAAATTGAAAGACCATATTAAATTTCCCTTTTGTTTCTCCAACCCAAAGCTCTGCTTCTTCCACTTTAACCCCATTTGCTTCCCCAACCGTCATAATATCATATTTAGCAAATGTCTCATTTTTTAATTCATCTAAATAAGTTTGAATTCCTTCTACGTTCATATGTTTATCAAAGGAAGGAACATAGTCTAAATCTAAAGGATTATCCATGTCCTTTAATCCCTCTTCTTTTTTAATATGGCTAATCGCATCAATTCGGAAACCATCAATTCCTTTATCAAGCCACCAATTAATCATATCGTATAAAGCTTTTCTTACGTCTTCATTTTCCCAGTTTAAATCCGGTTGTCTCGTCGAGAAAATATGCATAAAATACTGTCCTGTTGTCTCATCAAGCTTCCAGGCAGAGCCTCCAAATATACTTTCCCAGTTATTAGGCTCTTTCCCGTCTACTCCATCTCTCCAAATATACCAATCTCTTTTTGGGTTATTCAGAGACGATTGGGATTCCAAAAACCATTTATGCTCATCGCTTGTATGATTAATAACTAAATCAATGATTAGCTTCATTCCACGTTGATGAACTTCATAGAGAAGTAAATCAAAGTCAGCCATTGTTCCAAACTCATCCATAATATCCTGATAATCGCTAATATCATAGCCGTTATCATCATTTGGTGATTTGTACATTGGGCAAATCCATATGCAATCAATACCTAATTCTTTTAAATAATCTAATTTTGTAATAATCCCCTTTAGATCCCCTATCCCGTCTCCATTTGAATCCATGAAACTTCTAGGATAAATCTGGTATGCTACTGCTTCTTTCCACCACTTTTGCGTCACTGTTTTAACTCCCTTTCTACATCTAGTTTCTGTCTTATTACCACTTTAAAGCTTGTATTACTCCGCTACTTTACAACAAGAGTTTCTTTCCACCATTTTCGCTGGCACTATTATTCGCTTCGTTACTGTATTGGGATACGTAATATCATCAAGTAAACATTTCGTAGCTTCGACGCCCAGTTGAAAAATATTGATATCAACACTTGTCAATGAGGGCTTCATGTACTTACCGGTTGAAATATTATTAAAGGCAACAATCGATAAATCTTCTGGAATAGATATAGAAAGTCCCTCTGCATAGCTTATTAATTCAATGGCAATAAAATCATCAGAGACAACAAATGCTGTCGGTCGACTCTCCATATTTAATATTTCAGAAAGCTTTTCTTTCGTTTTCCCAGCTAATTCCTTATCATATATAATTAATTCCTTTTGATAAGCAATTCCATTTTCCTTTAATGCTTGTTTAAATCCTTTTAATCGGTCAATTGTAAAAACCATTTCCATATTCGCGCCAATAAAGGCGATTTTTTTATGCCCTAATTGGATTAAATGCTCCGTAATTTGTTTTGTAATAAATACATTATCATTATCTACAAACGTTATTCTTTCAGCATTTTGATATGGTCTACCAATGACAGTAAACGGAAATTTATTTTGTAAAAGGTAATCCATGATCTGATCATTTGTTTTACTATATAAAAGAATGATTCCATCTACTCTTTTTCCATGAACCATCTCTATTACTTCTTGTAATATTTCCTCTTCTGTTGCGCCAGTTGTCAAATAAATGCCAAACTGGCTTTTTCTTGCCTCTAAACAAATGCCTCTCAATACTTCTGGAAAAAACGGGTTTTCCAACACCCTTTCAGTCGAATTCGGCATAACAATCCCGATTGTTTTTGTGCTCTTTACTACTAAACTTCTTGCCTGGAGATTCGGATGATATCCTAATTCCGCCATTGCTTCTCGAACTTTACGCTTGGTTTCATCACTTATTTTAGGATGATTAGCAAGTACTCTTGAAACGGTAGAGGGAGAAACATTTGCTAATTTACCAACATCTTTTATGGTTACCGCCATACTTGTACCTCCATTATCATTTGCACCATTATGGTAAACGCTATCATTTTATATTATATAAATCACATGATCACTATCATTCGTCATGCAAACGATTGCACTAACATATGTAGAATATACCATAGGAAATGTTTTATATCAATAAAAAATTACATTTGGAGGAATTGATGCTTTTAAAAAGGAGGTTTTGCAAGGCCACCTCTGTTAACTTTCGGAGACTTTTTTTGTCGAATTGGGCTTTGACACGACTCCTCTGTTACTTATTCTTCTCTATTTTTTGCATTTCGGGCACAGAGAACGCTTCTCTGTTACCTTTTCTTCTTTATTTTTCGCCTTGCGGGCACAGAGAACGCTCCTCTGTTACCTTTTCTTCTTTATTTTCGCCTTGCGGGCACAGAGAACGCTTCTCTGTTACCTTTTCTTCTTTATTTTTCGCCTTGCGGGCACAGAGAACGCCTCTCTGTTACCTTTTCTTCTTTATTTTTCGCCTTGCGGGCACAGAGAACGCTTCTCTGTTACCTTTTCTTCTTTATTTTTCGCCTTGCGGGCACAGAGAACGCCTCTCTGTTACCTTTTCTTCTTTATTTTTCGCCTTGCGGGCACAGAGAACGCTTCTCTGTTACCTTTTCTTCTTTATTTTTCGCCTTGCGGGCACAGAGAACGCTCCTCTGTTACCTTTCGGAGAGCTTTGTTGTCGAATTGGACTTTGAGACAATCCACTATAATATTTCCCATTACGCTCTTACAAGATCAGCTTTAATTTCCCATCTATCAAAGAAAAAACCCTCACAAGGAGGGCTGAATCTAATTGTATATATAAAATTATTTATCCAATGACTCAAGTTCCTTTATAACTGGAGGATTCTCTAGAACAGTGTCCATATAATTTCTTCCCCAGCTATACATAGCATCTAAAATAGGCATAAGGGATTCCCCCTCCTTTGTTAAGGAGTACTCCACTTTTGGTGGCACAACAGGGTAAACAACTCTTTTTATAATATAGTCATTTTCTAATTCACGCAATTGATTTACAAGCATACGTTGCGTTATACCAGGAATCAATGTCTTTAATTCTCCAAATCGTTTTGTTCCTTCTTTTCCTAAATGCCAAAGAATTAACATTTTCCATTTTCCACCAATAATACTTAAAGTTAACTCTTTCTCACAATTAAATTCCTTTCCTGCCATTCGTTCCATCAAAAAACCTCCTTCATCAAAAATACACTTAGTATACTTTTAGGCACTATATAAAAATAAAGTGCGTACTTACTTACATGGATTATAAAACGTATAATAAAGATTGTACAGAAATTAAACATATTTCAACACAGCTTAGCACAATATATAACGAAAAAAATGTAAAAGGAGCAAATCAAAATGAAATTACAATTAGCATTAGATCTAGTTAATATCCCACAAGCAATTGAGGTTGTAAAACAGGTTGAACAATACGTTGATATCGTCGAAATTGGAACACCTGTTGTCATAAATGAAGGACTTCATGCAGTAAAACAAGTAAAAGAAGCTTTTCCAAACGTTTCCGTTTTAGCAGACTTAAAAATTATGGATGCAGCTGGATATGAAGTTAGCCAAGCAGTTAATGCAGGTGCTGACATTGTCACTATTTTAGCAGTTGCTGAAGATGAATCTATTAAAGGTGCAGTTGCTGAGGCAAAAAAACTTGGCAAAGAAATTCTTGTTGATATGATTTCAGTTAAAGATATTAAAACACGTGCACAACAACTTGATGAACTCGGTGTTGATTACATTTGTGTTCATACTGGTTATGATTTACAAGCAGTTGGGAAAAACTCTTTTGAAGATTTAAAAGCAATTAAAAGTGTTGTGAAAAAAGCAAAAACTGCTGTAGCGGGTGGAATTAAATTAGAAACATTGCCTGAAGTTATTGCTGCACAACCTGATTTAGTTATAGTTGGTGGAGGAATTACTAGCCAAGAAAACCTAAGTGAAGCTGCCTCTAAATTTAAAGAGCTAATTGCTCAAGGATAAATCAATGAAAACAAGTGATTATCTTGACCGTGTTATCCAGGAGCTGTCTCAGGCTGGGACACTCATTGCTAATGAGGATTTAGAAAAGCTTGTTGAGCGTATTCTTCAAGCAAATAAAGTTTTTGTCTATGGCGCTGGTCGTTCTGGATTTATGCTTAAGTCATTTGCGATGCGAATGATGCATATGGGAATTGACGCTTATGTGGTAGGTGAAACCGTTACTGCTACCTATGAAAAGGACGATCTACTTATCGTAGGAACTGGGTCTGGCGAAACGAAAAGCATCATTACTATAGTGGAAAAAGCAAAAAGTATTGGTGGAAATATTACCGCTCTTACTATCTCTCCTGTTTCTACTGTTGGTAAATTAGCTGATCAAGTTGTTAAAATGCCTGGTTCACCAAAAGATAGAGGAAACGAAGAAGCCAAAAGCATTCAACCAATGGGTTCCTTGTTTGAACAATTACTCTTAATTGTCTTGGATAGTGTGATTTTAAAATACATGGAAATAAAAGAATTAGATTCCAATAAGATGTATGGAAAACATGCTAATTTGGAATAAGATTTTTCAAATAAAGGACAGAAAAAGCTCTTGAAAAATGCTTTTTCTGTCCTTTATCCTTATTAATCCGAACCCCCACCACAGCTTGAACAAGAGCTATCGGATGAACAGGAGCTATGGGACGAACAAGAAGAGCCAGAGCCACAGCTGGTGCAACTTGCAGAACTATCACTTCCTACTTTTAAATAACTTGCAAATTCCTCATAATGAAAATAAGAAACGGATAAAAAAGGAACAACCATAGAGTTAAATTTTTGTTCTCTTTTACTTTTCTCCATTTTGTCATATATGACGCTTTTTTGATAATCCCTTACTTTCCTTACTGTTTTTTTCATAGATGCGATAAGCGCGAGTACAGTATTTAAGTATTTCGTGTCACTTTTAAAATATAGATCAAGCAGTTCTTCTTCTGATAAATTTTTAAAGTCCTCAATAACAGTTGGATTCACCGGAAAAAGCCCTTATATAAATAGATATTCTCTTTTCTGATCAGAAAAAGCTCTGTATACACCCACTCAAAGAACCCTCGTAAATCGGGATCAGATTAAAGTTCCATCTTTACAATTTTTTAATATTTAGCCATGATAAGAGCTCCTACTAAAAAAAGGTACACCACTAACGTAGAGTGATGTACCAAATTATTTATCTATCTTATATTTACATTCTTTCTGCATAAATAATATATCGCTGCGGTGCATTTCCTACAAATCGGAATGGATAACATGTAGTTAAGATAAGCTCTTCTTTTGAATCATCTAGAGTAATAATCGAACGATCATCTGCCTCGACTATTTTTGTCGAAGTTATTTGATAAGAGAATTCTCCATATGGTAACACAATTTTAAGTTCGTCCCCAATTTCTAATTCTCCCGCTCTCCTAAATACTGTATCTCGATGACCTGACAAGACAATTTGTCCATTTTCATCTGGGTAGAAGCTGCCTTTATAATGGCCGACTCCTTTATCCAGATCATCTGGATCGGTACCTTCTACAATCGGTAATACTCCATCAATCTTATCGATTTCCAATAGTCCCACTGCATCACCAATAGATGGAACAAAGCGTTCGCTGTGTTTTTCTACCCATTTTTTATTCCCCTTGTTAATGGCTGCTTTCGCTTCTGATAAAGAATTCTCTGTTTGTGCTTTTGTGTCCATAATATTAAAGACTCCATAACCAATAAAAAGTACTCCTCCTACTATAAGTAGAAGCGATAACCATTTCGTCCATTTCATGTTTATCTTATACCTTTCTTCTATTATTTTTATAGAAAACAACAAACCCTCTCACAAACAATAATAAACCCTACGATGATTAAATTGTAAGTCATTGTCGCTGTATTTGGCAATAGATTTCCCTTTCCCTTCTCTTGCTGATTTACTGTATCCTTCTTGTCATCCAATGAGGTTTCTGTTTCATTATCGGATTCACCGTTTATGTTATCTGGAGTTTCTGGATTCTCTCCTTGATCTTCTTCTCCATCTTCTCCGCTGTTTTTCAGAAAAATCCTTTCTTGCTGGGTCAATAGTAAAATCAATATCCAAATAAGCCATTCCATATTCCAACGCTTGAACGATAGTAGAAGAACATAAAAGAGACCACATGAGAATGACTCATGTGGTCCTATGATTTATTTAGCGATTGCAATTGCCTCTGCAATATTGGCAGCATGATCGCCTACTCGTTCTAAATTACTGATAATATCTACAAAAACAATTCCTGCATCTCCACTACATTTTCGTTCATTTAAGCGGCTGATGTGCTTTTTACGATATTGTTTTTCCATTTTATCAATTTCTTCTTCATTTGTAATTGCCTTTTGAGCAAGTTCAACATTTTTAGCAAAAAAGCTTTCATAAGAAGTTTTTAACGTATCCACTGTAAAACGATACATTTCTTCTAATTCATTTTTCGCATCTGTGGAGAACTCTACTTTTTTATTGATTTTATATTCTACAAGCTCCACTATGTTTTCCATATGATCTCCGATTCTTTCAATATCTCTGATAGAATCAACTAAGATGGAAAACTCTTCACTTTCATGTGGCGTAAGAGCTTTGGATGAAAGCTCTACTAAATAGCTCGTAATTTCTTTATCTAAATTATTAATCCCTTGCTCATATTGCAATGCTTTTTCTTTATGCTTTTTTTCTCCAGTTTGTAAGTACATAAATGCTTCTTCTAAGCCTTTAATCGAGAAATCTTTCATTCTTTCCAATTCTTCCTTTGCTTGCCCTAAAGCGATGGAAGGAGAATGTTCAATAAAGGTTGTATTTAAGTGCTGCGGCTTTGTTATTATTGCTCCATCTTCTCCTGGAATTAGCTTTGTCACAAGCCATGCTAATGCAAAAATAAATGGGAATTGAATAATCGTATTAGATACATTAAAAATCCCATGGGCAAATGCAATGGTCATCGGTTCGTTTAATCCTAGAACACCTTGCAAGTACGTAATAAGATTAGTAAATGGCACTAAAATAATAACAAATATCACTGTTCCAATAATGTTAAAGAGAACATGTACCAATGCCGCTCTCCTTGCTGCCACAGAAGCACCAATTGCAGCAAGAACCGCCGTTATTGTCGTACCAATATTATCTCCAAATAACACGGGTAAAGAGGCATTTAAAGAGATAGCATCTGTTGAGAACAACTCTTGTAAAATCCCAATTGTTGCACTAGAGCTTTGGACAATTAAAGTTAAAACTGTTCCAACTACAACCCCTAAAAACGGATTGCTACTCATATTCAATGTTAACTCTTGAAATGCTTCTAATGAACGTAACGGCTTCATACCTTCACTCATTAATTCTAACCCATAAAACAATGTTCCGAATCCAAATACAACTTGTCCAAAAGCAGTAATTTTCGGATTTTTAAAGAAGAATAAAAGAACAGCACCTGCTGCAATGATTGGTAAAGCATATGCCCCAATATCAATTCCAATGATAAAGGCAGTAACCGTTGTTCCGATATTCGCCCCCATTATAACACCAATCGCTTGTCGTAAAGTCATAAATCCAGCACTTACTAATCCTACTGTTAACGCAGTAGTCCCAGAACTTGATTGGATTAATACCGTTACAAATATCCCGGCTAATACGCCCATAAAAGGGTTTGTCGTAAATCGATCTAAGATTTCTTGCAGACGATCCCCTGCAGCATTCTGCAAGCCGTCTCCCATATATTTAATACCAAAAAGAAATATCCCTAATCCTCCGAGAAACTGAAAGATCATTTCTTGATAATTTATTTCCAAAAGATTGTCCCCCTAAAACCTAATTCTTTTAAGACATATACCAAGTTATCATAACAACATCCGACAAGAATTTACACTATTCCAGAATATTATTTACATGAAATTAATATTTATTTACGAAAAATTTACATTCTGATTTCAAAAGATTAGTTGACATTTTTATTTCTATCATTCAATAGGAGATTAATTTATGAGAAGAAAATAATAAGGGGGGTAATACGTAAAAATAGAGGATGGCAACTAATGTCCCTCCTCTATGAATTATTATTTTATTATGGAGTTAATAACCTTTCCATGATCCATTTCATGAACTGTATCACAAAGGATTTCGATATCTTCTTTTCCATGACTAGCAAGGATGATTGTTTTCCCTTCTTTTTTTAACTCTAAAAGAAGTTTGCGAATATCTGCAACTCCTTGATTATCTAGTCCATTCATTGGTTCGTCTAAAATAAGAATACCAGGTTCTTCCATAAGTGCTTGCGCTAATCCTAACCGTTGTCTCATCCCTAATGAATATTTCCCAACCTTTTTCTTGCTTTTAGAATCGAGTCCAACTTTATCAATTGTAGCAAGAATTTGTTCTTTGGAGATTTTCCTTTTTATTGCTGCTAAAAATTTCAAATTAGTATATCCATCATAATTTGGAAGAAATCCTGGTGCTTCAATAATGATGCCTACATTATCTGGTACATCACAATCTTTTCCTATTTGTTGATCGCTTACTTTAATGGAACCAGTCGTTGGAATAACAAACCCACAAATACACTTTAAAAGCATTGTCTTTCCTGATCCATTTCTTCCTATTAATCCATGAATCTTATTTTTTTCTAATGATAAAGTAACTCCATCTAGAACCGTTGTTTCGCCAAATTTTTTACTTATATTATTTATCTCTATTGCTACTTGTTGCATTTGTTTACTCCTCTCTTTTAAATAGGTGGTAATACATGGATGGATTGTTTTCGATTTACCGTTATGGCTGAAATAATTAAGCCAATAATAAGAATAGCTAGACCAATATAAATATACGAAATAGATGGCATCTGGGTTGTCCCGTTAATGTCGATTCTATCTAAATTGCTCCATGAAACAGGTGAAAATTGATAGATGGAGGAATACCCAGTTACTGCAGCATCGAGTACAAGTAAAAAAGAAGCTATTAATACCCCCCACATCCTCGTATTTGATAATGAATTAATGACATAGATTACTAATCCCAAAACAACACCTACTAACCAAGACAGAAAAAATGTAAACCACATTGCTTGTAGAGGAGTGAAATAATATATAATATTTCTTGACACAAATGTTTTGAGTCCTATTACCGAAGAAGCATTCGTATTAGCAAGTGTTCCTAGTACTTTCCCCCAACTACTTGTAAATTGTATATGAGAAATATTAATAATAATAGTTAAGAACAGGAGAAATAGAAAGTATATACCAGAGGCAATTATAATATACGCAATTTGCCCAAGACTCCATGGAATCCGACCACTCCGTACGATTACATATGCTTGGTTATCATCAATAAATGGTGCATCACAAAAAAGCAAGATCAATGGAAAGAAAAATAATAGCTTAACAAATTTTTGTGTAAATAAAAATGGAAAAATCCATGGAGTGACCTCTATATTGATTGCTTTAGAAAATTCAATAATTTCTTTTGTGAATATTTGAGTAAACATGAAAAGTAAAATGGCAATAATCCATACTCGATAATCTACTAGCCATTTACGAAAGTTTTGCAAACAAACATAGCTTGCTACATTAAACAACTTCATTATTTATTCGCCTCTTTACTTGATATTGAAACAACAATCCTGCCAATGCTGAAAATGATACAAATACAAATATAAAATAGAATAAACTTATGTAAGGACCTTGATGAATGACATCTTCACTTCCTGTCAATTTGTAAAGATTTAACCAATCTGGTAGATAAAAATACGTTATTTGCTCCAAAAAATAACTTGCAATAACGGTTGAAGCAATCGCTACAAAGTGAATGGGAATAAAGGCAGATACAGTTAAACCAACAACACTCCATAAAGCTGCAGATAGACTAAACACAAAGCATCTTGCAATGAGATAACTAATAGGAAAATTACTTGTTGCTAGCGGTGAAAATGGAAGATATACTATATTTCCGAAATTTTCAATAGGAAAGATCGGCATTCTGAAAGACAATAATAAAATGAATAATAGTAATCCTAAAAATACTGTTATTAGCCCCGTTACAAAACAAGTAATGATTTTAGCCCTTATATATTTATTTATTCCAGAACGAATAATAACTGGCTTAATATACTGACATTTCCAATCAGAACAAAAACTTGAAACAAAAGGAATTGCCGCAAATAGGACGACAATTTTTTTAAACATGGCCAGCCCAATAAATATCTCGATCAAATAACTAACCGAAACCCCTGGCATTTTTAAAGAATCCCATACACTAATAAAACATAGTACAGTAACTCCAATAATAGCAAGATAAAAAACTTTCGAGGTATATACTTGCATGAAAGACATTGATAAAGCTCTTCTCTTCATCATCAGTATTCTCCCCCTATAAGGATTTCTTCACCAGTCTCTGCATTAAAAATGATAGAGAATTCAGATGAACTCTGAGATGTCCCCTTACTATCTGTTACCGTTATTTCTTGATTTGCTGTAAACACCCAACAAGGAACAAGCTCATATTCTATTCCTTTATTTTCAGCTATTACTGGCACATATTCTAAGGAAATTTTCGAAATAGTTACCAGATCCGTTAATAATGTATTCTCATATTTGTCTTTTAATTTAGTAAGTGCATTTTCGATGGAAATTGGCTTTATCTTTTCCTTAACGGTTTCACCAATATCATATATTCCATTTGCTGTCATATAAATTAAGCCACCCTTGTTTACAATACCTAGTATACGACTCCCAATCACAGGAATACCGCTACTGCTATTCAACGAAAAATAGCCTTTATTCGTAATATTTATATTTTCATAGCTAATTGGAAATATGACAGCATACGCTTCATCGTCTTTCTCCCAGTGGCGAGGATGACTGCCATCTTTCGTTTCATAGTCTTCCCACTCCTGTTCTAGCGTTTTCAAATCAAAAGCAATAACCTGTGGGTTACCTAATTGTTTAATTCCCAATTTCTCTGCAGTTTGCTTTACTTGATTAATCGCATCCTCTTTCGATATATGCTCAAGAGAAGTTGCTTTAAACACATTTTCTAAATCATCACGAACAAAATAGGTAGTATCCGAAATAACACTGTCGTATTCACGATTCATATAAAATGGTGTTCTATATGTAACAGAACCTAACTCTATACTTAGAGAAGAATCATCCGAAAGATCATAGTACTTATCTATATACTCAGGAAAGAAAGCATTCTGTACTTCATTTGTCTCTACTATTTTATTATTTACTAGAAATGTATCCTTTACTTTATCCTCATCAAATTCTTTTAATGAAATGGAACTTCTTTTTAAGTTAGTATTGTCAAAGCCGACTACTCTTGCTTTAATAACTAAATTGTCTTCTATTTTTTCTTCAATAAATTCAGGTGTAGCTTTATCCTTCTGATCAAGTTTTATCTCTTCGGATGAATTATTATTCTGTTCTCCGTCTGGAAAGCAAGCAGTCAGAATGAAAGGTGATAAACAGAAGAATAATAAGACTAATATCTTTTTCACTATGAAACCTCCACTCTAGGAATATTTAAAAAATAGATCGTCACAGGTAAACGATCTACGATTTTAAGCTAAGTGCTCAAAATATTAAGAGTACCAATATCCTTCTGCATATACTGAATATTGATCAGTATCAGCTTGAAGAACTAATGATGTACCTTTTCCAGCATATGTGTGATAACTATTCACAATTTTAGATGCATTATTTGGAGTTACTCGAATAAAGTTAGTATACGATGTAGAAGAAATACTCGCACTACGTTTCACTCTATAATAAAATTGATCAGTACTAATAATATTGTGACTCGTTGTATAGATATATGCATTTTGCTCATTATCATCTTTGGGATTTGGAGCAGAAAATGCTACACCATCATTTGCAGAAGGAGTTACACTAAAAGAATAATTTTTTTTCGCTGCAAATGCAGAAGGTGTTAAAATAGTTAGAGCAGTTGCGAAAATAAAAGCAAAAGAAATTAGTTTTTTTCTCATTTAAAATTCTCCTCTTTAATAATTATTATTTAGAATCTATCAGTGACCTGTATGGCAGATTGCTAGCGAAAATGAAAGTAAAAATATTGTTTCTAGAAATAAACCTCATAATCATTTAATATTATTTTAAAATAATTGCTTTGAATTTTATTAATTTGCATATGGAAGTTCTGTGACTGTAATTGTATTTTCAGAAGAAAATTCTATCTGTACATTAGTATTATTTGTGTAAAATAGTGTAAAAACTAAACCCACAGTAAAAAGACTTTTTATTATTTTCTTCATTTTTTCTATTCCTTTCTGTATATTTCAAATCCTAATTTTAGGGCATAATTAAAAACACTGTATTTTACAAATTCACTGAATTTTCACCAATAAAGTACAATATTTAAGTATTTCCCCCTATTTTTGTTGTACAATATGAAGATAGGAATATTTTTGAAGGAATGATAGATATATGGATAATAAAGTTGGCCAGGAAATTAGAAGATTAAGAAAATCACTAAGTATAACGCAAGCATCCTTAAGCGAAGACATATGTGACCAATCGATGATTAGTAAAATTGAAAAGGGAGAAACTTATCCCTCTGCATCTATTTTATATCAACTATCCAAAAAACTTGATGTAGAAATGGAACATTTCTTCCGATTTTCAAAAATCCCCAAACCTGACTATGTTCATCATTTTTATCAATTATTGCGAAAAGCTGTGCAAAAGAATGATTATAAGAACGTGGAAAAGCTAATTACTAAAGAAGAACACCACCCCGTATTTAAACAACCTGAATTACAGCAGGTTATTCTTTGGCATAAAGGAATGGTCTCTTATTATGTATACCAAAATTTTCAGCATGCTGTTGATTTATTAAATCAATCTTTAGCTATCAGTAGGAAAAGTTACGAGAACTTCTTACTTTCAGAGAGAGAACTTGAGATTATAAATACATTAGCTGTCGTACATGCGGAAAAAGAAATGTTTGAAAAAGCACATGAGTACTATATGGATGCATGGAATGTATTGAATAGAAAATGGACATTAAAGGATCCAACCATCTATATTCGGGTTATTTATAATCTTGCGAAAGTAAAAACGAGATTAGGAGATAAGGAAAATTCTATTAAACTATGCAAAAAGGGGATTGACTATTGTAAGGAAGAAAACCTTATGTATCTTTTAGGAGAGTTGACTTACCATATTGGCTATAACTATGAAGTTCAAACAGAAGATATGGAAAAATGCTTTGCATACTATCATAAGGCAATCACCATATTCGAACTCCAAGGTAATGAAACACACAAAAAATTTATCTCAGAAAAAATTAATAAACTATCGATTAATCTTCCAACTTCCAACTCCTAAATTTAGGAGTTTTTTTGAATAGTAACTGTTAGTTTATTTATAAACATATTGACTAAAAATGATAGACAACTACATATATACACCTTGATTTAGATTTAACGATATCATATCCTCTAAAGTACCCTCTCCTCCCTTTTTATTCTTTTCTATTATTTTACACCAACAATAAAAAATTCGGTTTTTGTTCAAATAAATATTCCATGATTTATGGTAAGATTATAATGTTTTTCCTAAACATTTTTACTGGAAAGAATTATCCTGCAAGGAGCGTAATTATTCATGATTGATAAAATCAAACCAATACCTTCCTTATCTTCGAATTCCGTATTCTTAGCTGCTCTATTAGGAATGGTTGGTGGTTTTTTAGATGCTTATACATTTATTAGTAGAGATGGGGTATTTGCCAATGCACAAACAGGGAATATCGTTTTATTCGCGGTCAACGCTGCAACAGGTGAATGGGCGGAATCCCTCCATTATATCCCGCCATTAATAGCCTTTGTCTTAGGAGTCTTGGTTTCTGAAATTGTCAAAATACCATCTCTAAGGGAAATCCTATATAGCTATAGACGATCGATCCTTATTTTAGAATGTATCGTCTTAATTATAGTCGGATTTTTGCCAACATCTGTTCCGAATATCATTGTTACAACCAGCATCTCTTTTGTATCTTCTTTACAAATATCGACATTCAACAAATTAGATAAATGGGCATATAATTCAACAATGACTACTGGGAACCTAAGAACTGCTACTCAAGCTGCTTATGCTGCTTTTACAAAACAAAGTCACGAGGCGAAGGTCCAATTTAAAGAGTTTTCCATTATTATCGGCTCCTTTTTATTCGGGGCATTACTAGGAACCTTTACAACCACTCAATTTGGCAATAAAGCCATATGGGTATCGGCAATTATTCTCATCGTCGCATTAGTTCTTTATCATAAAGATAAAGGGTATATTCGTAAACGTTGTACAGATAATTTATAAAAAAGGAGAAAGGCTGAATGATTGACAGCCTTTCTCCTTTTTACTTACGATTCATAAGCCCATATAGTTCCTCCCACTGCCTTTCAAGCTCCTCCTTTTCAGAAAACAATTGCTCCAATTTACCCCAATCCGTTTCTATTTCCATTCTTTTCTCTAATTCTGCAATCTCTCTTTCCACTCCTTCTACTTCCTTTTCCAAATAAATTTGATTAAAAGAAGCTTCCCTCTCCTGTTTTTCCTTAATCGGTGCTTTCTCTTTTTTTGATCTTACGGAATTACTTAGTAGATTCTTTGACGTTTCTCTTTCCTTTGACTTTTCTCTTTCCTTTGACTTTTCTCTTTCCTTTGACTTTTCTCTTGCATACGTATAGTTCCCCTCATAACAATGAACTCCCTTTTCTTGAATCCAATAAATCTTTTGAAATAGCTTATTTAGAAAATAGCGATCATGGGAAACCGCAAGAATCGTGCCATCAAAATCTTCTAAAGCCTCTTCTAATACTTCACGGGACTCTATATCTAAATGATTCGTTGGCTCATCTAGAATTAATAGATTGATTTCTTGATACATAAGCTGGGCTAAGCGAAGCCTCATTCTTTCTCCTCCACTTAAATTGCTTACCTTTCGAAAAACAGAATAACCATAAAAGAGGAATTGAGCTAAAATATGCCGTGCCTCTCCCTCTGTCACATGCACTTCATTTCGAAAAGCTTCGATCACTGTTTCCCCTTCCATTTCCATTAATACATGCTGAGAAAGATAGCCAATTTTCACGTTACTTCCAATCTTAACTTCACCTTTATCTGACTCTAATTGTTGAAGTATCATCTTCAACAAAGTTGATTTTCCCGATCCATTCTCTCCAATTATTGCCGCTCTTTCTTTATAGCTTATTTGCATTTGAACTTGCTGAAACAATAGCTGGTCGCCAAAGCTTTTTGATACATTCTTCAGCTGAATAACATCCTTCCCACTTCGGTCACTTGCTTCCATATCGAAATTCATTTTCTTTCTATTTATAATAGGGCGAGCTAGTTTTTCCATTCTTTCAATAGCCCTTTCCATATTTCTCGCTCGCTTATGCAACCCTTCATTAGGCGGATTTGCCCGATTCGCCCATTCACGAAGTCGTTTGATTGCTTCTCTCATTTTCTTGATTTTCTTTTGCTGTTCCTCATATGCCTGAAACTCTCTTAAAAGTTTTTCCTCCTTTTCCTTTGTGAAATTTGTGAAATTAGTATGATAGGTTGTTACTTCTCCATCTTCTAAATCTACCACCTTTTGAATCACTTCATCTAAAAAGTAGCGATCATGGGAAACCACTAAAATGGTACCATTATAATCCTGAAGAAATTTCCCAAGCCACTCGACTGCCATTAAATCCAAATGGTTCGTCGGTTCATCCAATAAAAGAAAATCAGGTTCTTGGAGGAGTAGCATCGCTAAACCAACCTTTGTTTTTTCCCCTCCACTTAAGGCTCCATATTCTTTCATGACTAACTGCTCGATTTTTAGCCCATTAACCATTTTCTCTATTTTTGCTTCCATTTCATATCCACCAGCATTCGTAAAATACTCCTGCAATTTTCCATACTCCTCCATTAATAGCAATAGCTGTTCTGGATTGATATTCCTCGCCATTTCCTGTTCCATCTGTTTCATCTTCCCTTCTATCGTTTCGAGGTCAGAAAATGCCTTTTTTAATACTTCCTTCACCTTCATAGATTGTTCATACTCCGGAATTTGTTCTAAATATCCAATCTTTAATCCTTTCTTCCAATGGATTTGTCCAGCATCGGGGGTTTCCTTTCCTGCAAGTAATCGAAATAATGTGGTCTTTCCGCTCCCATTTCTTCCAACAAGACCAACTCTTTCTTTTTCCTTTATTTCTAATGATATGTCTTCAAATATTGTATTTCCTCCGTACATCTTCGCTACATGATTGACACTGCAAATAATCATAATACCGCTCGCTCCTTTTTCTATGATTATCTCTTTTCCCTGACTCTTTCATGGACGGTTTAGTCCACTTTTTAGCAACGCAAAAAAGCCATGGAAAAACAAAGTTCTCCATGGCTTTATTTAAGGAAAAAGATAGGTACACTTTTTACTTAAATATAAATACCTCTAAATGTACTTTTAGAAAGAGCCATATATAGTTGCGTACTGGCTCCTTTCTATTAATAAATGACATTCCATTCTGCTTTGGTAAAGCCATTAAAAAAAGAGCGCATGAAAATGCACTCCTTTAACCGTCCATATAGATGTGGGTAAGAGATGTTTTCACTGTTTTAGTTTGCTATTTAGTTGTTTAAAAAAGGGCACACTTATCCCGTTAACAACTACAATCGCAAATTTTGCACGGTTAATATATAGACTTTCTATCATATAACCTTGCACTAAAACAGTTGAACTTAACATCCTTCCCACCTCTTTTCTTTTATAAGTTAGTTTTATTATATCTTTTTAAAACATCTCACACAAGAGAATTAATAAGAAAAATCAGTAATATTGGAATCGTAGCATTTTTCCTTTAATAATTTAAGCATGATTCCAACCTTTTAGAAGAAAATCCTCCTTGTTAAAAAAATAAAAACTCGATATAATATGATGATAACAACGTTGTTATTTTTCGTTTAGTAAATCGGGGGAATGAAAAATGAGTGTCACAATTAAAGATATCGCTAAAACTGCTGGTGTAAGTTATTCTACAGTATCAAAGGCACTTCGAGATAGCCCATTAGTAAAAAAGCCTACGAAAGATCGAATTATAGCAGTGGCCAATGAATTAGGCTATCAGCCAAATGTGGCCGCTAGAAGTCTTGTATCAAAAAGATCATTTACAATTGGCGTTGTATGGCCAACCATTGAACAAACCGTTCTTTCTACACTTATTACAACAATTAACAAGAAACTGGAGCAGCTTTCTTATACGACATTAATATCGATTAATGAAGTAGAGTCAGCTTTAAAAATCTTTAATCGTTATCAAGTGGATGCCATATTAGTATTTGATTCCAGTCAATCCATCGATTCCTATACATCAGATGTTCCTATTGTCACTTATGGACTAGCAAACAAAGAAACAGTCTATCCCATCATTGATGTGAATCGTCTAAAATCTACTTACATTGCTGTACAACACCTTCACAATATCGGGCATCGTTACATTAGCTATATTGGGGAAGTTGAAAACGAAGAGCTACAAAGAGAAAAGGTAGAAGGCTTTACTCAAGCTATCTCCAATCTAGGATTACCATCTTTTCCAGATCAAATAGTGAAGGTACAAGATTTTGACCAATACGATGGCTACGAGGCTACTAAACAATTACTTGCTACCACTAAACTACCAACCGCTATTCTCACTGGTAGTCATGATCTTGCTCGAGGTGCCCTTCAAGCAATTTACGAAAAGAAGCTCTCCATCCCAAATGATATTTCTATTATTAGTTATGATAATATTACAGCAATAGACCGTTTCGATACTCCATTGTCTACCGTAGGAGTGCCATTAGATAAAATAAGTGATAAGATAATTGAAGTATTAATGAATGTTATAAGTGGCAAAGAAATTGAAACCACCATTTTTCTTGAACCAGAATTAAGAATAACTACTTCTTGTTCAAATCCTTTAAAATGAATGATTCTACAAAAAAAACGAGGAGCCATGTTAGTTTCCTCGTTTTTTCTTGTAGCTACTTATTCGCTTTTACTAAATCCATTTGTCCCTGATTATTTATTTTTAAAAACCCTCTATATGCAGGCCACATGACAATTACGCCAATTACACTCATACTAAAAAATAGTAAAGTCGCCGGAATCTTCATATATACAAAGGTAACAGCAACACAGCCTAAAATGATTACTATTGTTCCTCCAATATTGGTTATCCCTAATATCAGAGCATACTTCACATATTGAAAGCCTTTGAGCTCGAAATGAACATAGGTCGGAATCAGATATAGAATAGTGATTAAGTAAAAAAGACTTAAAATACCAAAAATGATTAGGATGCTTTTAGAAAGGAGAGAATTGATGGAACTGAAATAATAGATATCTACAGCTAAAACAAAGCCAATTATTCCTAGCACAAGACCGATGACATTTATGCCGACAAAATCGCGCTTATAGCATTGCCAAAATGTTTGAAAGATAGAAATATCCTTATTTCCCATTATCCATTTCCTTATGACAGTAAATAGTGCTACTGTTGCAGGAAACACGCCTAAAATAATGCCACCTAACAATGAAAATCCAATCCATAAAAGATTTAAATAGGCTAATTTCATAATCATATCTGACCCACGATAAATACTATTGGCAAATCCGCTCACTTTTTAGCATCTCCCTTCAACCATCCAATAAAGCTAGCACTATTTTAAACTAGTAATCAACATGATTAAACTAAAATTTCACTAAGGAATCTAATTTAACAGGCTTTCCAGTTTTAATGGAAATATTTCCTGCAATTCCTGTTAGGATGGATTTCACACCATCAATATGTGTGGCTGCACGATTAAATCGATCCTCGACTGGCTCACCAAATATATCGCGAAGTAATACTGGATCTCCCCCACCGTGTCCTCCTTCTCCTTCTTCTATCTCCACTTCATAAGGCTTTCCTAGCATTGGGTGAACCGTAATAGATTTTGAGGATAATGCCCCTTCTTCTTCTTTATTTCCACCAGAATTGACATATGATTTTTCTACTACATTTACTTCTATTCTGCCCTTTGTTCCATTAAAGGCAACATTAAAGCCTTCCCAAGGTGCATAAGCATGTAAGGAATAAGTAAGAATCGCTTTATTTTTATACTTAGCGATTAAACCTAAAGTGTCTTCTGTGCTAATTCCATCTCCAAAAACGCTTTGATCGCGCTGATATCCATCTTCCTTTTCAGCATGCAGATACATTTCCTTTAAATGCTCATTTTCCTCTAAATGCAAAGCAAAATGATCTGATTTTGCATATTCACTTCCATATGCCCTTTGATAGAAATGGGTCTCCCCTCTCTTTTCGGCATTTTCTCTTCCGTAAAACATTAAGTCACCCATTGCTAAAACAGTATCTGGATAAGACTGCAACCAGAAATTGACGAGATCGAAATGATGGGTCGATTTATGAACAAGTAACCCCCCACTATTTCGTTTGTCACGATGCCATCTTCTAAAATAATCCGCTCCATGCTCTGTATTAAGAAGCCATTCAAAATGTACTGCATGAACATCCCCAATGACACCATCTTCAATTAACTCTCTTATTTTCGTATTATGCGGGGCATACCGATAGTTAAATGTTACACGTAGCTTTCTGTTTGTACGTTCAACCGCCTCTAAAATAGATTGCGCTTTTTCTTCATCAATCGTTAAAGGCTTCTCAGTAATGACATCACATCCCATTTCCATTGCCTTTATAATATATGTATGATGCGTCCGATCCATCGTAGTAACGATACAATAATCTGGTTTTAGTTCTTTCAGCATTTCTTCAAATTTGTCTGCTTTATACGTTGGAACAGCTTTATAATCATACTTCGTTGCTAATAAATGATTCGCATAATCCATTCTCGTTTGATTCAAATCACAAAAGCCTACTAAATCAGCTGTTTCTCTAAAATCACGGGCAATTGCACCATAAAAAAACTCTGCTCTTCCTCCAGTTCCTACTAATGCATATGTTTTTTTAGTCATGTTTCATCATCCTCCTAAATCTATCTTTTGTTAAACTTACACTCACTCTCACCCATCACTTTGATTCTTCCATTATCATTAATTTCTATGTCTAAGAACAGTGGACGTTCATTCGGTGTGTCATTAGGAGCATGTAGGGTTAACTTGAAATCTCCTTCAAAGGTTTGAAAAATCATTCCATGCCCACCATTATTCTGATAGATTGCTTCGGAATCATGCTCCCATGGTCCTTGAATAGTACCAGTCCTAGACCGTGAAATACCTTGTGCATAGACATTATTGATAAAACTCGCCCATAGCATTCCTAATTCTCCGTTAGGAAGTGTGATGACAAACGGACCATCTGTCACATAATTGTTTCGCCCTGGAAATCTTTTGTGTTGAAAAGAAGTTGGCCATCTTGCTTCCGAAGCACGGAATAGAATAATAGGATCTCCAATCACATCCACTAAATTATCTTGAAGCTGCACGGCACAAATTTGCCCATCACTAACCTGAACCCATTCATGGCAAAACACTAGCCAAGGTTTTCCATTCTTATCGATAAATAATGTCCCATCTAATGAATACCAATTTTCAGGTGTTAAAGGTGAAGTGCTATGGGGTTTAAACGGTCCCATAAGCTGATTCGATACGAGGACACCTGTTCCTCTACAACCATTATCTTTTCTAAGAAAGGTTGCAAACATATAGTATTTTCCTTTATATTCATGTACTTCTGGCGCCCAAAAATTTTCTTCCGAATAAAAGTCTTCCTCTGGACGAAATACTGGATAAGGTCCTTCCCAATTATCTAAATCAGGACTTACATAAACATCAAAGCCTGTTCCTTTTCCCCAAATATTTTTATCCGTACTGCCAAATAAATAATAATTTCCTGACTTTTGATCTGGAAATATAAACGGATCACGTATTTGGATATCTTGTGTTTTTACCATGCTTTTTCCCACCATTCTAAGTAAACTTATAAAATAGGATGTAGCCCTTCCCACTTTACTTGCCATGTTCCATCTTGCGGAAATCCTTTTATATGTTGATCTTCATTTCCACGCCACCCACATGCCATCATAGCTACAGCAGTTAATAGCCCACCATTTCCCGGTAAATAACAAGATAAACTACTATTTTGATAGTTATGCCCATTTGGTAAATACATATTTTTCACTTGATCCATTAATAGAAAATCAACTGCTCTTTCACTATCACCAAGGCGTGCTGCTGTCATTGCACACATAGGAAAGTCCCATCCCCAGGCAGTTTCCCATTGCCATTCTTTTTCTACACGTTCTAGTGTTTGTTTCATTACTAGAGGATCAATTAAGGTGCCTTCTAGTATTCCAAGTGCTGCCACCATGGATGGATGATCGTGATTACACTGTGTAAAGGTATCCACGCAATTTTCATGGGCTAAATATACTCCATTTATTTGAGGTGGTTTTGCTACTGCTCTCGCTACCTCTAGCCATTTAGGGTTAGCTTTTCTTCCTAACCTCTCCACCCATTCAGTGGCAACTTCTAAACCATATTTCCAATACTCTAATTCATATGGTGGATTTAAACTTATTGCTGGATCATGACACTCCTGCGCTGGAATTAATGGAGGTCCTAATATATATGCCTCTTTGTCTTTATCCCATACTGCAAAAGATGCCATAAAGTCAGCTGTTTCTATAATAATTTCTTCCCATTTTACTAATAGCTCTTCCTTTGGATTAGCTTGATAGCATAATTCAGCTAAGGCGATCGGATGTGGTTGCTGCCAAATCAAAAGAGGTGCAATTGGTGATGGACTTTGTTTGCCATCCACTCCAATCATTTTTGGCCATCGCGCCCCTTCATAGCCTTGCTCTTTAGCTAAGTCTTTTGCAATAGAAAGATGTGATACATACCAATCCATCGCTTTTTCAACGATTGATTCACGTCCCCATAATGCAAAATGGGCGACATGCCACCAATGCATTTCCAAATGGAACTTTCCAAACCAGCTATTATACATATAACCCGTTTCCTGTGGTGGTGCAGTTCCACTATCATGAATGGCAGTTAAAAATTGCGATAAGACCACTCTACGCTCTAATTCATTCGCTCTCGAATCAGTACTTCCAGAAAAATCAATCGCTCCACCGCTATTCCAAAATTCTTCCCAATGATTCTTACTAGCGGAAAAAATTCGATCATAGGAGTGATTTGTTGGTGCGTGTTCAGCAAAGCTCATCGAAAAGGAAAATTCCGCTGTCTTATTATCAGGAATAAGCACATATCGCTTATTGCTATCTTTGGTTAATTGCCCACCCGACCATGTCCAGCCTACCTCATAACTATCTTCATCCATATGTCTACGGAAAAAAACAGATGACTCCGTTTGTCTCAGCACCTCTATTTGATTTAAGGAATATTCCTTTGGAAAAATTGATTCTTCCCATTTCACCGATGTCATTTCTGGAGAGGGGAATGACAAGGTTATTTGTAATTGACTAAGTGAAATCAAAGGAGAACATATATGAACACCAATTTCATCTGATTCAGGATGACAAATCGTTACAACAGAAACAGGTTTATTTTCTAAATAAAAGGTGCTTAATAAAGTCCCTTCCCATAAATTTAACTCTTGGTCAATATTGTAAATATCGTTCATCTTCGCTTCCTGGTTATCTTCCTTTAATAAACGAAAGCCAATGATACCAAGATGGACACGATGCGGATTCTGCCTCAGCCAATGATAGGCTTCTTCCTCTTGCTCCTTAGGAAACAATGGATATTCTACCACTCGGCCATATGTATCCAACCTTTGCTGAGTAAGCTGTTCTTTCCTATACAAATCTCTTCCACCAGAGGAATGCCATCCCCATTCGGATTGTGTTCCAAGTGGTACCTGATATTCTTTCGGGAAGGATTGCAGCCCTGTTATATCTGCCGAAAAGGCAAAGCTTCCATTCCCAACGGATAATGGCGCTAGGTTTTCTACTCGTTTATATTTAGGATGATGCCTTGTTACCACAGCCTTACGATTAATCATATGAATAGCACCTCTTTAAAAATTGTAGGGAGTCCAACTTATCCTTTTATACCAGTAGTCGCAATACCTTCCACAATATATTTTTGAAAGATAAAGAAAATAATCGTAATTGGTAAAATAGAAAGAATGGACATCGCAAACATCGGTCCCCAAGCAGATTGCCCTTGTGAATCTAAGAAAAGTTTAAGTCCTAATGTCACCGTATAATTCGATGTAGTATTTAAGTAAAGCATTTGACTAAAGAAGTCATCCCATGTCCATATAAAAGAGAAAATAGCCGTTGTAATAAGAACCGGTGTTGCTAATGGGAGAATAATCCGCAAATATATACGGACAATTCCACATCCATCCATAATTGCACTTTCATCTAGATCTCTTGGAATCCCACGAATAAACTGCACCATTAAAAAGATAAAAAAGGCTTCTGTTGCAAAAAACTTAGGAACCGTTAACGGTAAAAAAGTATCGATCCAATCAAGATAGTGGAAGATGGCATATTGTGGTACCAAGGTAACATGAACCGGAAGCATTAAAGTTGTAAGCATGCAAATAAACCATAATTTTTTTAACGGGAATTGCAGCCTAGCAAATGCATAAGCAACCATCGAACAGGAGATAAGATTTGCGACAACATTTATGCTACTTAGAAATAAGGAATTTTTAAAAAATGTGCCAAAGCTTAAATCCTGGATAACGTACCAGCCTTTAGCATAGTTTTCGAGTGTGAATTCCTTTGGCCATAGTCCTTGCTGGCTAAAGATGAGAGCTTCTGGCTTCAATGAACTGGAAAGCAGCCATAAGACAGGATATAGCATTAGAATTCCGATGAAACTAACAACTAGATAAACAAAAGCTCTTTGTATTCTTCTTTTTACATTCATCTGCTATTTCCCCCCTGCATCTTCGTAATACACCCAATATCTAGAGGTGATAAATAAGATTCCTGTAATGATCGCTAATACAAGTACAAGTATCCACGCCATTGCAGCAGCATAGCCCATATTGAAAAAGGAGAAGCCGTTTTGATATAGGTAAAGCGTATAAAATAAAGTAGAATTAATCGGTCCGCCAGTTCCTCCGCTAATAATATAAGCAGACGTGAAGGCTTGCAGTGACTTAATGACTTCCATAACGAGGTTGAAGAAGATAACTGGTGATAGCATTGGCATCGTAATATGGATAAAGGACTGGAATTTATTAGCCCCGTCTATTTCTGCCGCTTCATATAGGTTTTCCGGTATTTGCTTTAGGCCAGCAAGGAAAATAATCATCGAAGCACCAAACTGCCAAATAGATAGAATAACCAAAGTGTACAAGGCATAATCCGGATGGGAAATCCAAGCCTTTCCTTGTATACCAAAGAGAGATAAAAAAGTATTAACTAAACCATTGGAATCGAACATATTACGCCAAAGAATCGCAATTGCAACACTTCCGCCTAATAAAGAAGGCAAATAGTAAATAGTTCGATAAATACCAATTCCCTTTAAACCCTTTTTCAGTAAAAGTGCTACCAATAGAGCAGAAAGTAATTGGGTCGGGACAGATAACACAACAAATTTAGCTGTTACGTGTACAGAATCCCAAAAATTATCATCATCAAAAAACATATTTTTATAGTTTTCTAAACCAATCCATTCTGGTGCATTTAACAAATTATAATGGGTAAAAGATAAATACAATGACGCAATCATCGGACCTAATACCAAACCGAAAAAACCGATGAGCCAGGGTGTTAAAAAACCGTATGCAATCAGACTATTTTTCGTTTTCGCTCGTAATGACATCCCTATCCCCCTCTATTAATCTAGTTCAAGAAGATCGGTATATTACCGATCTTCTTTCCCATACCGTTACTTCGAATGTCTCTCGATTATCTTATTTAATTCTTTAAAGTATCTTTCAGAAGCATTATCGACAGAATCCTTTTCAAATGCGATGGTTTCCACTGTTTGCTTATAAAGCTTTTGTTCCTCTACATATCCTGGGTAAAGCGGTGTATATTCCGCATCTGACGTTTTTGTGACAAGATCAATATAATCTAAGACAACTTTATCTTCATCTGCAGCAGATGCGCTTACTTGTTCACGAACCTCAGAATTAACTGGAATACCTCTATCCATCCCTAAAACTTCTCCTGCTTCGATATTATTAACAAAGAAATCAAGAAACTCAGCAACTTCTTTCGGATGCTCCGTTTTTGCATTTCCAGCTAAAAATTGGCTTGGCAATAGCGTTACTCCATTTTTGCCTGTTTCGCCATCATATGGAGGAATATGGAATGTCAACTCATCCTTTGTTGCACTGTTATAAGCAGAATACTGGTTCGAGAAAATAAATTGCATTGCAACATCCCCTCTAACAATTAACGATTGTGCAGGATCATCTTGGTTTTGTGTTTGTAATTCAGCAGGTGCTGCTGCTCCGTTCTCTCTCATATCTTGCCATAGCTGGAACCATTCCTTTGCATCCTGCTCTTCAAATCCAACTTTTCCATTATCATAAGCAACCTTATCTCTTTGTGCCAAGAACATACCAAAGCCGTCTTCATCAAAGTCTAGGACACCATACTTCTTGTCTAATGCCGTCGTAATCTCTTTTGGCGTTTTCTCTAAATCTTCCCATGTCCAATCATCAGCAGGTATCGGCACATTCGCTTCCTCAAATGCTGTCTTATTCATCACTAAACCACCAGCATTCACACCAAGAACTACCCCGTAAAATTTGTCATCATAAGTAGCAGCCCTAATCATGTTTTCAGGGTGTTTACTTAATTCAAGTTCCTTCCCTATGTATTCATCTAGAGGCAAGACTACTCCTTTAAGGACATAGTCATTTAAATTTCCACCAAATTGAATGATATCAGGAGCATTTCCAGAAGCTAACTGTGTATCTAATTTTTCAAAGTATCCTTCAAGACCAGAAAATTCAGGCACAATTTTCACATCTGGATGTAATTTTTCATATAGTTTAATAACTTCTTGTGTCTTTTGTGATCTTTCTTGACCACCCCACCATGTGAATCGAAGTTCAATTTTGTCTCCATCCGCACCACTAGATTTACTAGAAGAGCTTGATTGATTTGAGCATCCAGTAAAGACGAGTAAAGCAGACATGACTAATAAAATCCAAGTAAAGCTTTTTTTCATATAAATTCCCCCTTTTTGACAAAAATTTAAAATACCCTTTTGAATAAGGAAAGAGTGTCAAAACGATAAAACCTTGATAATGATAGTAAGCTCATTCTGTTAGTAAACGATTTCATTTTAAAGGAATATACTTTTTACAGTTTAATAATGTTATAGCCAAGATGAATTGAAATAATAAAACGAGGTAAAACCGATAATTATAAAGCGGTTTCAATAGTGAATAAAAAAAGAATTGAAAAATAACAACGTTGTTAATTTTGATTATAAGATATGTTCCATTAAATAGCAACCATCATTTTCAAGCTTTCTATTTTGTTATTTGTCTTACTTAATAAATTAGTAACTTTGTACTACCTTTATAAATAGAAATAATAACCTGTTCAAAGCAAATACAAAAACCCCTAACAACCTGTATTTTCCTACAGTTTAATAGGAGTCTTTAAAATCTAAAAACCATACTTTATTACTCTATAGCTATATGCAGGAATTTCATATGACCCACTTTCGAGTATTTGATTACTTTTCCACACCATACTCTTTTTCGGAAATGTTACCTTACTAGTTTTTCCATCCATATTTACAATGACATAATAAGAGGCATCCTTATCTACTCTTGGAATCATAGCAGTGCCTGGAGTAGTTTTTATTTCCATTTTAATTGCGGCTTGCCTTACATAATGTTGGATTAATGCTTCTATCATTTTTTCTCCCTGTTGTCCCACCGGCAAGCTGCCAAGCATGATAATCTTCCCTTTCCCTTTTTTTGTTTCTTTTATAAAAGCTTTTCCAGCACCTAAGCCTTCTTTGATTAGCCCTATATTCTCTCCGTTCTCTGTATCAAAGATTGTACTCCATAGTCCTAATTCAGCTGTTATTCCAAATGCTTCCCCGTAAGTATTTGTTCCATCTAATGGATTCGTAAATAAGGCATGGACACCAACTTGCTTCTCTAGTTCACCAAGCGCACAGTCTGTATGATTTGTATGGTTTATCGTGCGGCCACCAGCAAGAGGACCAACTATCCATATACCACCCTTTTCTACAAACTCTATTGCCCTCTGTATATATTCAGAGGAAAGATAAGGGATAAACGGCGTAAACAATAACTTATAACCATCTAAATCCGCTTGTTCCATGATTAAGTCTCGATGGATACCTAATGAAATAAATCGTTCATAGAAGCTGGTTACAATTTGTTTATATTGAATACCGTTGAATGGTTCTGTTTGAAAATATGCTTTTGCACGATCTGAATAGCAAACTGCTACCTCAGCTTGCATAGGCTTGGTGGAAAGAAGGAATGGTTCTAGTTCTTTTCGAATTCTTTCCACCTCCAAAACATTAGTATATCCAATGGTTGGTTGCCCCCAAGCACTAACAACAGAACCATGCGTAATCTCACAGCCGGTGCGCTGCTGTCTCCAAAGCCAGTAGCAAAAGCCTTCTGCCCCAGCCGCGTATGCATACGTAGCCTCTGCTTGTAAATATCCATCTGGATGTGGACTTGCATATCTTTCAAGAGATGCACTAAAGGAAGTACTTGTTTCCATCAGCCAAAATGGAGTGTCTTTCTTTATATTCCTATATAGATCACATAGCATAAAAAAAGAACTGATATTTTCTTTAACTGCATATGTATCAAACGATGCAAAATCAAGATTTTCAAATAGCAGTGATTGATTTAAATCAAAAAAGACTGTCGCATTATGTGTAATAGGGGCGTCTGAATATTGGCGAATAATGGCGGCTTGTTCGTTTGCAAATTCTGTAATTTTCTCATGTGTAAACAGTTTATACATTGTTGACAAAGAAGCATTGTGCAAGAAAGGTGTCGCAGTGGGCTGAGGAATTTGTTCAAAGCTTTGATAATACTGGCTCCATATTTGTGTACCCCACGCAGTGTTTAACTGTTCAATTGTTTGATATTTTTGTTTTAGAAAGGAATGCCATTCAGCTTTACAGGTCTCACAATAGCACTCCCCTACATGACATTTAAATTCATTATCTAGCTGCCAGCCAATGATACCAGGCAATTTCCCTAATCCTTCTGCAAGTGCCTCTGTTATGATTGCTGATCTCTTTCTGAAATAGGCATTATTTGTGCAAATATGCTGTCTTGCTCCGTGACTCATAACCGTTCCTTCTTTATCTACATGCATTCGTTCAGGATGTTGATAAGACATCCAGATTGGCGGAGTTGCTGTCGGCGTACACATTACCGTATCAATTCCATGATCTTTTAATCGATTAATAATATCGACCAAAAATGAAATATCAATTTCTCCTTTATTTGGTTCGATATAAGACCAAATAAATTCCCCTATCCGCACTACATTTAAGCCGATTTTTTGCATATGAAGAATGTCTTCTTCCACAATCTCTGTTCCCCATAATTCAGGGTAAAATGCTGCACCATGATATAACTTTTGCAAGTCCTATCTCCTCCTTTTATAACAAAATAATGTTAGCAATAGCTATATAAAAATTCAGATAAACATAAAATTGCCAAGGATTGTCCGTATGGCATCGTAGTCATCGGAATTTGGCGATAAAAATCAAGTGTATCTCCCATTCCAGTCCCAACTGAAACTTTTTGTAATGCTCCTTGTTCATTTATTTCTTCCATGATTGCATGCACAGCTTTTAACGCAACCTCTTTATATTCTGCTCCAATATATCGTTTGTGAACAGACTTTAGGATTCCATAAGCAAAACCTGCTGTTGCAGAGGCTTCTAAATAAGAGGTACGGTCGTTTATTAAGGTATGCCACATCCCAGATTCATGTTGATACTCTTTCAATGACTCTATCTGTCTAGTTAATGTTTCTAGCAAATATTCGCGAAAAAAATCACCCTCTGGCAAATCCAGCATGTCAATTATTTCTGGGATGGCAATTGTAATCCAGCAATTTCCTCTTGCCCACAATGCTTCTGCAAAATGGTGATCCCCTTCAAACGTCCAGCCATGATACCATAGACCTGTTTTTCTATCAGAAAGATATTTGATATGAATAAGAAATTGCTTTTTTGCCTCTTCTATATATGCTTGGTTATGAAGGAGTTTACCGATTTTTGCGACAGGCAAGACAGTCATCATTAAGGTATCGTCCCATAGCTGATTTTTATTTTCTGGCCCGTACGTCATATGCTGTAAACCATCTTCTCTTGTTCTTGGCATATCATATAAAACCCAGTCAGCCCATGCATTTAAATAAGGCATGTATGTTTGATCTGTTGTTTCTTCATATAAATAGGCTAATGTAAGTAGCGGCGCCATCGTATTGACATTTTTCGGTGGAGCCCCTTCTTCTAATCGCTTTGTATACCAGTCTGTCATTATTTGCTTTGCATTTGAATCATTTGATAATTTCCAATAGTTATAAATTCCATATAGACCTACACCTTGGGGCCAATTCCATACCTCCCAGCTCTTATCATCTACAACGACTCCATCAAAGTGCAGCAAATACTCACCAGTTTGATCCTTAATACTTGCCAGATTTCCCATAAGTTTATTTATATAAGCAATCACATCTTGTTTATCCACTATTCTTTTAGTATCAACCATTTCTATTCCCTCCTTAAAAAACTTGGTTATCTAATAGATTTTATTCCGAAACGCCCATTCACTCTATTTCAAGCCACTCGTACTAATACCTTCCACAATATATTTCTGAAAAAGGAAGAATACTAAAATGACAGGTACTAAGGAAACAACTGACATAGCAAACATTGCTCCCCAGTTTGAAGCAGATTCAGTATCTAGAAATAGCTTTAACGCTAACGAAACAGGGTATAACTCTGCCTTGTTTAAATATAAAACTGGATTAATTAAGTCTTCCCATTTCCAATAAAATGAGAAAATAGCGGAAGTAGCTAAGGCTGGAGTGATTAAAGGCAAAATAATCCGAAAGAATATGCTAAAGCGACCACAGCCATCTATTCTAGCTGCTTCATCTAGCTCGACAGGTATCGTCCGAATAAACTGGACAATTAAAAAGATAAAAAAGGCATGCCCAAAAAATTGGGGAACAATAATTGGTTTAAAGCTATTAATCCAGCCAATTTTAGCAAAAATAATATATTGAGGAATCATTAACACTTCATGTGGAAGCATCATCGTTACCATCATGCATGCAAACCAAAAGCTTTTTCCTTTAAATTGTATTCTTGCAAATCCATAAGCAATTAATGACGAGGACACGACTGCTCCTATTGTGGAAAGTCCAACAATAATCAACGAATTTTTAATAAAGGTACCAAAGGATTGCCCCGCAATCCCCTTCCAGCCATCAGCATAATTCGTCCATATAAATTTTTCCGGAATAAGGGAATGAGCGGTCACAAAGATGGAAGAACTTTCCTTAAAGGAACTCACGATTAGCCAAATGACCGGATAAAGCATGATTAATGCAATAGCACTTGTCACAATATGAAATAGAAATTTTTTTGGTTTTAGTCTTTTGTTTTTCTTCTCTATGTTTGGCTCGATTATATTTGTAGTTGTTTGTTTATATGTCTCCAATTTCGTCAATCCTCCTTCGATTCATAATAAACCCATAAGGATGAAGTCTTAAATAAAATGAGAGTCGTTAATCCTACAATAATCAGCATGACCCATGCCATTGCAGATGCATATCCCATTTGAAAAAAGTTAAATGCTTTTTGGAATAAATATAATGGGTAAAGCAAGGTTCCATCTAGAGGACCGCCTTCCCCTTTCGAAATAATATAGGCAGGTGTAAAAGTCATAAATGCAGAAATTGTTTGCATGACAAGATTAAAGAAGATAATAGGACTTAACAGCGGAAGCGTAATTTTAAAGAACTTATGTGCAGCACTTGCTCCATCAACGCTAGCAGCTTCATAGAAAGTTGGTGGAATATTCTTTAATCCTGCAAGGAAAATAAGCATCGATGAGCCAAACTGCCATACTGCAAGCAAAATCAATGTCCATAATGCACTAGTCGGATCTTGATACCAGAGTATTTTTTTATCAATGCCCATAAAGAATAATAAAGCGTTTATCACTCCATCATTGCCAAAAATATTACGCCACATAATAGCAACTGCCACACTGCCGCCGATGATGGACGGCAAGTAAAAGAGCACACGGTAAATCCCTATTCCTTTTCTGCTTTGATTTAAGAGCATCGCAACAAAAAGAGCAAACATAAGACGAAGGGGAACGCCCGCTAGGACATAATAAAAAGTTACACTTAAGGACTTCCAAAACTTTTCATCTCCAAAGAACATTTCTTTGTAGTTGGCAAGTCCTATCCATTTTGGAGTTGTAAATAGATCATAATTCGTGAAGGATAAATATAAGGAAATTAGCATTGGCACAACGGTAAAGGCAGTAAACCCAATAATAAATGGCGAGATAAATGCATATCCTGACAAATTGTCTTTAAATGCACGAGACTTCATTCCAAACACAACTCCTTTCTCGATTAGAAATAGTGCACGAATCAATTCAAGATGAACTTTTCGTGCATTTTGTATACAAACGAGGAATTTTTATTAGCTTTTTCTATTAATCCTTATTCAAATAAATGGTTAGTTTTCGAACATCATTCGATATTTTGAGTTGATTCTAGCTTGGGACACCTGACTCCTAAGGCAGATGAGGGAAGTGGGAAATCTCAGAAGGTTCCCCTCCCTCAAATCTTGCAGTGTAAATGAATGGGTAATCTCTATTTATTTCTCCCTAAAATTTCATTTGCTTGTTCTCTAAATTTCTTTGCGCCTTCTTCTGGTTTGATTTGTTTAAAGAGGATTTGATCGGAAACATCCTTTAATGCTTTCATTACTTCCGCACTGCCAATCGGATCAGGTGGATCTGCTTGGCTTGCATGCTGTGCTGCAGATTCTACGTATTCCACAATTTTCGTCTCCGATTCGTTAAGCTCTGACTTAATGGCATCTGATACTTCCGTTGAAACAGGGACTCCTCTTTCTCCTTTAATGATTTTATTTGCTCCAATGTTATTCACAAAGTAATCTATAAACTTAGCAGCTTCATCTTTTACCTTTGAACTTTTTGGAATCGAAAACAGCATACTAGGCTTTAAGAATAAAGCACTTTCCTTTTCCTGTTCTGGCGGTAAGTTGATTGTTAATGGCGCTTCAGTTAATTGCGAGAACGCTAAGTATTGGTTAGACCAGTTCCATGTAAATCCAGTTGCACCTTTTACTATAAAGTCATCTTCCATCCCTTTAATTTGTGCTTGTTCATCAGGCGTTGGCGATGCCTTTCCATTAATTAAGCGCAATTGTCTTTCAAAATAATCAACAAATAATTGATCATCCGTATAAGCTAATCCTGTACCATCTTCCTTATAAAAACGTTCTCCCTGTGTTCTTAAATAGTACGGGAAGAACACATCTGGGGGATGCATCCCGTTCGATCCATATATCCCTAGTTTTTCTTGTAACTGCAATGCTACTTTTTCATAATCCTCCCATGACCATGTTTGGCTATTAATCTCAATCCCCGCTTCTTTCAAAAGCTGATCATTAGAAATTACTGACAATACGTTCATGCCAGCTGGCAATCCGTAAAGCTGATCTTTGATTTTCCCTCCGGAAATATTATTATCTGGAATCGAAGAAGTATCTATTGTCCCCTTTTCTAAATATGGTGTTAAATCTTCTAACTGACCTTTTTCTCCATATTGGGATAAATAGGCCATATCCATTTGAATAATATCAGGTAATTGGTTGGCAGCTGCTTGAGGAGCTAGCTTTTTCCAATAGTCATCCCAGTTTGCAAATTCTGGCTCAATATTGACATTGGGATTTTCCTTTTCATACATTTCAATGACTTTCGTCGTATAATCATGACGCGGCTGCCCACCCCACCATGCAAATCGAAGGGTAACTTTTTCATTGCCATCTTCTCCTCCTGAATCATTACTGCTCGTTGAACTACAACCGCTAAATGCCGTGACCATAAACAAACTTAATGCTAAAACGAGAATCTTCTTCATCCAATCCCCCTCTTCTTTTTCGTTTTGTAAGTGCTTTTATTAAGATTTTACGCGTTATCAATCTTTCATGGAATGGAAAAAGCAGAGATTTCTTGTTTAAAAAATAGAGGTTTCCAAAAAAAAGCTCCTAATCCATTCTCTATAAATTGATTAGGAGTGCTTTTTTAATTTGTATTTTTAAATTCAGATGGAGTATATCCAGTATGCTTTTTAAAAACTTGACTAAAGTATTGAGGATTATCGCCAAATCCAATCATTTCTGCAAGTGCAAAAATTTTGACATCATCCGTGTTTTTTATTTCATCAATGGCTCTGTTTACTCTTATTCTCGTCACATAACTCGAAAACTTTTCTCCCGTTTCTTGTTTAAAGAGCTTTCCTAAATAATCTGCATTCATATAGACTTGTTTTGCTACCCATTTCAAAGAAAGAGCAGGATTACTTATTTCCAGCTCAACCATTTCCTTTATTTTCTCCATTAAAAAGGTCTGTGAAGACTTATGTTTATCATAATAAGAGATGGTGATATCTTTTGTATGGCGAAGAAGAAAATCCTTCATCTCCTGAATAGACTTCGCTTCCAGCAAATAAGGAATTTCCCCCATATATTCGGGGAGTTTTTTGCCGTAGCATGTTTGAATGATGGCAAGGAAAAGCTGGATGACATAGGTTCTTGTCAAATGAATTGGATCACGTTTAACTGCAAGCTGATAGAATACCTCGTCCATTTCCTTTTCTACCTTGTCCCAATTCCCTGACTTTATTTGTAAAAACAGTTGTAATTCATCAAAATCAAAACTATCGGTTTCTTGGTCTTCCTGAATATCTTCTTTTGTGATAATACTGCCTTCTTCTAAATAAAATCGATAACTGAGACATTCTAATGCTTCTTGATAAAGCTTTTTTGTTTGTGTAATAGGTCCAATGCTGCTGACAGCGATGGTCATATCCATTTCATAGACAGCATAAAAATTTTTTCGAATTTGCTCCATTCTTTCTTGTAGATCTTCTTGGTTGTTACTTTGATCTAACAAGAACAAAATATATTCTCCGATATTGGATGAAAGAATCGGGTTCTCAAAAATATCGTTTCCGATATTCTCCAGCATAAATAAATGTTCATAGGAGAATTCTCCCTCTAAATGAAATAACACAACACAAATTTGCTTATTCTCTAAATTAATATGAAAAAGCCTTTCATAATAAGCTAAAGTCTTTTTCTCAGACTTCTTACTTGTAACAAGTTCTGTCAATAATTGCTTTTTTACAAAGGGCTGAACAGTATCCATCTTCGTTTTCAATTCTTTTAAATGAGACTCTCTTTTTTCTGTGATATGAATCTCTTTAATAGTCTGTTCAATCGCTTCCATAATTTGATTCTCATTACAAGGCTTTAGTAAATAATGCTTCACCCCATACTCCATTGCCTTTTTGGCATAATGAAACTCCGAAAATCCCGATAAAAGGATAAAATGAATAGAAGGGAATTTTACGGATATTTTCGAAACTAATTCAATTCCATTCATGCCAGGCATTTTAATATCACATATTACAATATGAGGCTGTAAATCAGTAATTAATTGATAAGCATCCATCCCATTAGCAGCTTTTCCTACTAACGTAGTTTCGAGCATTTCCCAGTTAATAATGTTTGCAATACCGTCTAATATGATTCTTTCATCGTCCACTAAAATAACTTTATACAAACCGTCACCGCCATTCATTTGGAATGCTTAGACATACCTTCGTTCCCACTCCTGCTTTGCTTTTGATCGTTAAGCCAAATGCATCTCCATATAAAAGCTTGATTCTAGCATCGATATTTGATAATCCAATTCCATTTCCTTTTGTTTTCCCTTCCTGTTTCAGAACCTGTTCTAATAATGTATCCTCCATTCCAGGGCCATTATCTTCTACAATAATATGAAGGATGTTCTCCCGTAAAAAGGCACACACACTTATTTCACATGTCTCCATCATTCTTTCAAGGGCATAATGAACCGCATTTTCCACAAGTGGCTGAATCATAAATTTAGGAATATAGCAATTTTTTGTATTTGGCGAAATTTCTTCACGAAAAACTAATCGATCGCCAAAACGATATTTTTGAATTCTTATATAATGGGAAACGATGAAAATTTCTTCTTCAAGTGGCACAACATCATTTTTCATCTTCATGGCATTTCGCATTAGATAGCCTAAAGACTCCACCATACTTGAAATATCCGTTTGCCCATTTATTTTTGCCTGCCAATTAATAGTCTCCAAGGTATTGTATAAAAAGTGGGGATTAATTTGTGCCTGCAATGCCTTAAATTCTGTATCTTTAATCAAAAGCTGTTTCTCATAATTTTCTTTAATCAGTCTGTCTATACGGTTAATCATCAAAATAAAGTGATTTGTAAGAATACCAACTTCATCCTTTGATTCTGCTGGCTTTAACACATTAGTAATGGATAAGTTCCCATTTTGAACATTTTTCATTGCCAACACAAGTTGTTCAATTGGTTTGGTCAATTTACCGGAGAAAACAATTGCCATCAATAAAACGAGGCAATTCAAAAGCAGGAAAATACCTACCATGACGTATTTAGTTGTTTTCACTTTCGAAATAATAGAATTAAATGAGACAATGTTCCAGTATACCCAGTTAACGTGAGAACTCGTAGAATGCGTAATAAAGTATTTCTTGCTTTTAATGGTTGTGATTTGATAACCCACTTTCGTTTTCGGTAAATAAGGGATTTTCTCAAGCTCTATTGAGGAACCTTTGTAAAAAAACTGATTTGTGTCACTACTAATCATCATATTATTTGTCTTTTTATTTTCTTCAGATATGCTATCTTCCACAATTCTGTCTAGATTCACTTGAATTAGGAGCGTACCTAAGTTGTCTAAACTTAAATTTTTATGTGCTCTTATTTTACGTATCACAAAGATTTTGTTACTATCTGTTTCTGTTACCCATTGGTTCGCCCCGTTATTTTCCTCTGCAATCTCTATCCATTTCTCCTTCTGATTAGAAATTATCGGCGAAGAAAATCCTCCAGCCCGGTACTCTACTCCATTTACATCTAGCAAATGAATAGAATGAATATACTTAGAAGACCCAACATAATCAGTCAATAAATCCCAAAGTTCATTTTCTAGCTGATAGCGCTCGTATGGATTATCATTCTTTTTTACTTCCGACAAAATTCTTTGAATCTTATTATCTGTCATAACAGAAAACGAAATCTCTTCAATATTCTTTAATTCTTTTTCTAATTGGTTGGAGGACATATGTAATACTTCAGTCGTTTTTTGATAATATTGTTGATCGTATACATGAAATGCATATTGGAATCCAACTAAGATAAAGGATAAAGAACCTATCATGATCAATAAAATCGTTAGAATGAGCTTGTTTTTGATTTTCAACTGCTTATATTTATTGAGAATAGAAATAAACCAGTTTTTCATAGCTGAGCTCCTCTTTGCTTCAAATAGTTCGATCCTGGTTGAGCTTTTGCAAACGATTATCTATACTGACAAACGCTTTCCCAGCAATCCATGTAATAACAAATGCAATGGAACTAACACTGAAGAACAATAGAAGCGTAATATGGAGTGAAGCAATTAACGTAACGCAAAACACGGCTAAAAAAATGCCTAATGTATGAAGTGGACGTAAAAACCCGATGAAAAACGCATATTTTAGATACTCAAATAATCTAAGTTCATAATAGGTGAAGATTGGTAGAAGATAAAAGAAAGTAGTCATAAAGTATAGAAATAAACCAAGAAAGAGAATAATAGGTAACGTTTGACCCAAATCGCTGATAATCCGAAAATCAATGTAAAATAAAAGGAAAATCATTGTACAAATCATCCCAAGGATATTCCCTTTCCGCCAATTTTCCTTGTAGCTATTCCAAAATACTGGGAATATAGAAATATCCGTCTCTCTATTGACCCATTTTTTTGTAACAGAAAACATCGCTATACTTGCTGGCATCCACCCAAATAAACCAAGTCCTAAAACAGTAAAAATTCCCCAAAGGATATTTAAATAAGCCAATCGCATTACCCATTCACAAAAACGATAGACACCATTTGTTAAACTATGTACCAATATCCCATCTCCCTTCCTTTTTTAATCTATTGTACCTTACTTTTGAAAACCTTTACATAGTATAAACAGCATGGTAAAAGGAAGATTTATCTATTAAGTTAGTCCTAAGATTCTTTACTACATTCCCCTCTCTTTATTTTCTTAAAGAAAATAAATTTTTAAGGTTTTGACTTCTAAACAATTGGGTAAATACCACCTATTAAAAAAAATTACTAGCGGAAAAATAGTGTTTTCTATTTCAATTAATAAACGGGAGTATCGGAAAATGAATACAATAGCTTACATAAAGGAAGAATTAAAAACTTTCATTAATGAAAATGAAATTCCATTCAATCAAAAACTTCTTACTGAAGCAATAAATGTATCAACAAAGATTACAGAAATATTAAACAAAGGAAACATCGATTTATTAAAAAACGCCAAAAAATTAATTTTTTATACAGTCGATCAGCAGGAAGAAGAATTAATCTCTTTTGCGAAAGTAGAAGGAATTGCTTGGGCAAAACACTCTTTAACACTTGAATTAAAGCTTGAATGGGTGCAAGCTATAAGAAGAACGCTATGGCACTTTATACGGATGATTGATGAAGAAAAAGACATAATGAAAAATCGTGATGATTATTACAGTATGGAAAAAATATTCAATGAAAAAATAGATCAATTTTTAAATACCTTTTTTCTGAGCTATTCTCATTACAAGGATGAGATGCTACATAAACAAAGAGAAATGGTTGAACATTTATCCGTCCCAATTATTCCAATAAAACAATCTATTTCCGTTTTACCGTTAATCGGTTATATTGATTCGTACAGAATTAAAGTAATTGAGGAAAAGGTACTTAATGATATAGGAGATTCCAAAATCCAAATATTAGTTATAGACCTTTCTGGTATAGCCATAATGGAAATGGATGTAATTGATTATTTCGAAAAAATATTAGCAGGGATTTCAATGATGGGTTGCAAAGCGATTCTGACTGGATTAAGGCCAGAGTTAGTGAAAAAAATGGTGCATGTTGGCATGCATTTCGAAAAAAATGCAGAAACACGAGGTACGCTGCAAGAAACCTTGAAGAATATCCTATAGCTTTAATTAAAAAGACCATTATTAGGTCTTTTTTCAGTTTAAAGCCAAAAGGGGATCAGTCAAAAAGCATTTAAATCCCGTTTTTGGCAATATACTTCTTTTTACGGATATATATTTTGATTCCTCTTGCTTAAGATGGTAATATCCTAGCTGGTTATTCCCCCAGGTTGGATAGGATATAAAACTCCCTCCAAGGCGAACGATATTCTGCCTGTTTCCTCGGAAACGACAATAACTAATGCATCAGATATCTCACTTAAACCAATGGCTGCACGGTGTCTTGTCCCTAATTTTTCCTTACCATTGTAATGAACAGAGGAAGGAAAAATATTTCCAGCTGAAACAATTGAATTCTCCTCAATCAGCACCCCACCATCGTGCAAAGGATTGCCTGGGTAGAAAATTGCTTCTAATAGAGACGGAGATAATTTTGCATGCAAAGGAATTCCGGAATGGACAAGTGTTGCTAATCCATCATTGCGCTTAATGGCGATTAGTGCACCATGACGCTTCTCCGATAAAGCTTGGGCGCATGCTGTAAGAATTTCTAAATCCTTTGTATAAGGCTCTAAATATAATTGCAAATAGAAGGTAGCAGCACTATGATGAATACTTTTAAATTGTTTATTTACTTCTTCAAAGTCATTTAAGATACAGCAATCTTTTTCATCCATCGTACGCTTGAGTTCCCCAATTTTCTCTTGTAAATGGGTCAACGAATCGTGCATATGATTACTAAATTCTATAGGTAAATGTCTTTCTCCTTCCATACGAACACTCCTTTTTTGTTACCTTGTCCAAGCTTAGTGAATTTATGCAAGCAGGTAGAGAAATTTGTTTATTAGCTTGCTGATTCCTGTACGCTGATGCATTTTGAATCATTGAATTCATATTTTACAAGTGATAGACTAATAGTTGAGCATTTTAAAAGGAGGAAATATTTTACAGATGAAATTTTGGACTTGGACTATTACCATCCTACTAACAGTTACTGCTATTGGCGTTTCTTCCTTTTTTGTCATACAAACACTATTTGACAGTAAATCGCCCTTACAAACAAACAATGAGCGGTCTGTCGTAAAGGAAACTTCCAATGCAGTAGAAGAATCTTTTGATACGGAAAAAGTTAATACTCCTGTCAATGAGGAAGTTGTCACTTTAGCAGATGGGACGAGCGGACACAATTTTATTTCTACTTGGCATGATTTTTATAATGAAACATTAGGCTGGGGGAGATTGGAAACAACAAGCTATGAAAAACAAAAAGAAGCAGCACTTTCCATTCTTAATGAGATAAAGGATATAAAGGTCTCCGATCAAGAAATTGCACAAGACATCAAAGATATCGCTGCAAATGCTCAGATTGTGGCGGAAAAGGATGATCGTGCCTCTATGCGAAATCTGCATCGATATTTTCATGATTTAGATATTTATTTTAATGGCTATGACTATAATCAAACATTTGGTATTACTGAATTTAGAGGGAACTAAGCCATATCTTCGTTCCACTCTAAATTTTTAGTTAAATGGATATTTTTGATTAAAGTAATTTGGTTTTTTGCCTTCATTATTGTAGCGTTTATGAAAAATATGGGTAGTTGCAGGAGACAGCGGCGGAATTAGCCATGCCCAATTGCCAGTAATATCTCTCCCTTTTTCTGCCTCTTTATTTTCAAATGTCTTAAATTGCTGTGCAGCGGTATGGTGATCAACAATTGTTACACCTGCTTTTTGAAAAGAGTCCAATACAGCAATATTTAATTCCACCAAGGCTTTTTCTTTCCAAAGAGTAGCGTTCCTTTTCAGGTTGAGACCAAGCCATTCCCCGATGGTTGGTAGCATATTATAGCGATTTTCATCCGCTAAATTTCTTGCTCCAATCTCTGTACCCATATACCAGCCGTTAAATGGTGCTGCCGTATAAGAAATACCACCAATTTCAAGGCGCATACTAGAAATAATTGGCACAGCATACCACTGTAAGCCTAATTCTTCAAACCATGGATATTCTGGATGTTGAATAGGTACTTCTAAAATAATTTCTTTCGGGATTTCATATAGCTTCGGCTTTTGCTCATTCATTTGAATAACAAGTGGAAGGATATCATAATTTGTTTGTTCTCCAGTCCAGCCTAGCTTTATGCACTCCTTTGTAAAAGCAATGGAGTCAGGATCCCCAATAACACCATGCTCTGTTTCATACCCAGCATAACGAATAAGCTGGTGATTCCATATTCGGATAGAGGAATTTCTCGTTTCTTGCTGAAAAATAGTAATCGTTGGCTTTATTTTCCCTCCATTTGTTGCATAGGTAATATGCTGGAACAAGGCTTCTTTTATTTCTTCTTCTGTTCTAGTATGCCGTTTGTCTAGTACATGAAGATTTTCCCAAAACAATCGACCGATACAGCGATTACTGTTGCGCCAAGCCATTTTAGCGCCATATATTAATTCTTCCTCTGTATGCTCATAATATCCCTTTTCATAGATGGCTTTCTTCACTTGTAAAACTCTTTTTTCTATCTCTTCTCCAGACTTATTCAGTTCCTTATATGCCGTCTCAATGAACGTTTTTGCTTCTTCTAGCAGTGTATTAATCAATAAATCAGCCTCCTAATGCTAATTATTTTAGCACTTTACGAATAATTTTTTCCTTTTTTTCTGTATACGGTGGGAAAAGAATCGGGATATCTACTCTAACACTTTTTCTGAGCACACTTCTTTGATGCGAAAAGGTTGTAAAGCTATATTCGCCATGATAAGCTCCCATGCCAGATGCGCCTACTCCACCGAAAGGCAAATTTGGCGGAACAATATGTGTTAGTACATCATTTATAGAAACTCCCCCAGATGATATAGCATGGATCACCTTTTCTTCCGTCTCTTTGCTATTTGTAAAAAGATAAAGAGCTAGAGGTTTATCTAGCTTTTTCATCGCTTCGACTGCTTCGTCTAATTTTGTATACGATAAGACAGGTAAAATCGGACCGAAGATTTCTTCTTGCATAGAAGCTGATGCCCATGTAGCATCCAGTATAGTTGGTTCAATAAATCTTGTTTCGATATTACTATTCCCTCCAAATAAAATCCCTTCCCGGTCCGCTTCTAGCATTTCTCGTAAGCGAAGAAACTGTCGCTCGCTCACAATTCTGCCGAAATCCTTCCTATCTTCAATCTTTTCTCCAAAATAATTCATTAGTGTATTTTTCAACTCAGCGATTAATGGCTCTTTGACAGATTCATGAACCATAATATAATCTGGAGCGACACAAGTTTGACCGGCATTTAATGTCTTTCCCCATATAATGCGCTTGGCCGCTATCTTCAAATTTGCTGTTTCATCAATAACAACTGGACTTTTTCCACCAAGCTCCAACGTAACAGGCGTTAAATGCTTGGAAGCTGCTTCCATTACGATTTTTCCAACCTTTGTGCTGCCTGTAAAGAAAATATAATCAAAGTTAGCATGTAGTAACAATTGATTTGTATCCACTCCTCCTTCTACAGAACATATATAGGAAGGTTCAAAAATAGTATTAACCATATCCGTTACCACAGCTGAAACAGTTGGCACAAGCTCGGAAGGCTTTAATATTGCGCAATTCCCTGCAGCAATTGCTCCAATTAATGGTTCAATCAATAATTGAAATGGATAATTAAAGGGACCAATAATAAGAACCGTCCCATATGGCTCGGAAAGAATCTCTCCCTTGGAAGGAAATAGGCTCCATGTACTTTTTACTTTTTTAGGCTTCATCCATCTTTTTAGATATTTCATTGCATGACGTATGCTATTAAGCACAAAGCCTATTTCCGATGTATAGGACTCAAAAGGATGCTTTCCTAAGTCTTTCTGAAGGGCTTCTATTAATCTTTGTTCATTTTCTAAAATAGCATTTTTCAATTTTTCCAGCTGCTGCAGCCGGAATGTATAGAGCAATGTTTTTTGGGATGCGAAAAATGTTTTTGTCTGTGCTAATCTTTCGTCTACGTTCAATTTCAACAGCTCCGTTAATGAGTATCGTTTAAGTTTGAGTGTACCAACTTTTTCTTTCTTTAAGCAAGTTTTATAGACGATTCTCTTTAATCGGGAACAATCTTTTAACTAGCTAGTCCGTTTTATTTAATTGGATGAAAAAGGATTTCGCAAAAGAAAGAAATAAGATTCGTTCTTTTGCGAAATCCTTGTCATAAAGGGAAACTTCCTTCAGTGGGGGTTCCTTCTCCACCACTGATGGTTAGTTGAACCAATCGGACCTTTACGGACAGTTGCTCTCCCTCCTAGCTTTCTCGAATTTCCATTAACAAGGGGGAGAGTCTTACTGTCCGTTAAGAGTGGGATAAACTTTTATGTAAAATATTTAAGATATTCCTTAATTCTTCAATTGGAATTTGCCCTGGTGCTGATGCCTTTTTTGCTGCTGCAAACGTGATAGCTGAGCCAAATATTTCTCCTGCCATTCTACTCACAGCCCCTTTTCCTCCCATGGCCATTGTTACAATTGGTAGATCTGCAGCAATTTCCTTCATCGTTGCCGTTGCATCTAACAATGTTAAAACATCTTTAACAGATTGAGGCATGACTGCAATTTTCGGAATATCCGCACCCAATTGTTGTGCTTTCTGTAATCGAGAAAGAATTTCCTCCTTCGATGGTGTTATTTCAAAGTCATGATTAGATAGCACGACTTTGATTTGCTGTCCATGCGCCAGCTTAATAACTTCCTTCATTGCTTCTTCGTCGGTAAATAATTCCATATCTAGTAAATCAACCAGCCCTGTTTCTACCACCCTTTTATTTAAAAGAAAATAAGCTTCCTTCTCTATCTGTCTTTCTCCACCCTCATCAGCTGTTCGAAAAGTAAATAGTAAAGGAATATTTCCAATCGTATTTCTTATTACGTGAAGGGCATCTATCACACTGCCTATCTCATCTACTTCTGAAAAATAATCCCCTCGCCATTCTATTATATCGATTGGAAGCTCCTTAAGTAATGCTGCCTCTTCCCTTAGCTCTAGACTTGTTCTCCCAATAAGGGAAACACATATTTTCGGCAGTCCTTCACCAATGAAAACATCTCTTACCTTAACGCTTTTACTCACCTTTTTCCCTCCAATAACCCATTTCTCTATTATTTAAGCAAGATCCAAGGAATCTATTACGGATTCTACTATTTCCTCTAGCTCTTTCCCATCCATTTTCACCTTCAAATGATGGTTTACATAGATTGCCTTTCTCTCATTAAATAAATTCTTTATTTCTTCCTCTGATTTCCCTTGTAATACTGGCCTGCTATCGATAATAAATGGAATTCTTTGCTTCCATGCTTTAAAGGACATGTCCAAATATATGACGATACCATTTTCAAGACAGCTTTCCCGAATGTCTTCTTGTAAAAAAGCTCCTCCCCCAAGGGATATAACTTTTTGCGTCTGTTTGGATAAAGCTCTAATCATCTCTTTCTCCTTATTTCGAAAGAACGCCTCTCCGTGATGGTGGAAAATTTCGGAAACCGACATGTTATATTCTCTTTCTAATTGATGATCAACATCTACAAAATCTCGTTGGAGTTTATTTGCTAACGCATTTCCAATTGTTGTTTTCCCTACCCCCATAAACCCAATTAATATAATACTTTTCTCTTTTGCTGATTCCTTTTGCAACATGAAGTAAAGCCCCCTATATTCTATTCCGACGAAAATCTTTCTTTCATTATAAGGGAAATACAGTCTTTATCCTAGCAGATTATGAGGAATAAATCGGATACTCCATTCATAAAGTGTACGGATATAACTATTTTCTATTCCACAAATAAATAATCTTCATTCATGCTTCCTTAATTCTCATTCATGTATTTCTGTTCTCTATTAGTCCTATTTATAAAATCTTATACTTTGTCAAGTATTAAGTATTCATTAGTATGTAAAACCCTTTCAAATTATATCCCCCGGAAAACTTATTTATAATTATTATAAAATTATATTGATTTTTTATTTATAGATGATATTATAATATACATATGCTAAAGAACTAAATTATGAGGTGATTTTTTATATGTCAAATAATCGATTAACTACTAGCTGGGGAGCACCAGTTGGGGACAACCAAAATTCCATAACCGCTGGACATCGTGGACCTACTTTAATACAAGATGTACATTTACTTGAAAAATTAGCTCATTTTAATAGAGAACGTGTACCTGAGCGTGTTGTTCATGCTAAAGGGGCTGGAGCTCATGGATATTTCGAAGTTACGAATGACTTAACAAAATACACAAAAGCTAACTTCCTATCTGAAGTAGGCAAAAGAACACCAATGTTCATTCGCTTTTCAACAGTTGCTGGGGAACTAGGTTCTGCTGATACGGTTCGTGATCCACGTGGATTTGCAGTGAAATTTTATACAGAAGACGGAAATTATGACATCGTTGGTAACAATACACCTGTATTCTTTATTCGCGATGCGATTAAATTCCCTGACTTCATTCATACACAAAAAAGAGATCCAAAAACACACTTAAAAAATCCAACAGCTGTATGGGATTTCTGGTCTCATTCACCTGAATCTTTACACCAAGTATCAATTCTTATGTCAGACCGTGGTATTCCTGCAACACTTCGTCATATGCATGGATTCGGAAGCCATACCTTTAAATGGGTGAACGAAGACGGAGAAGGCGTTTGGGTTAAATATCATTTCAAAACAGAACAAGGGGTTAAAAACCTTGATGTAAATCTAGCAGCTAAACTTGCTGGGGAAAATCCTGATTATCATACAGAAGATTTATTTAATGCGATTGAAAAAGGAGATTTTCCTGCTTGGACACTTTATGTTCAAATCATGCCATTAGAAGATGCAGAAACGTATCGTTTTGATCCATTCGATGTAACAAAAGTATGGTCACAAAAAGATTATCCTTTAATCGAAGTTGGTCGTATGGTACTTGATCGTAATCCAGAAAACTACTTTGCAGAAGTAGAGCAAGCAACTTTCTCTCCTGGAACATTAGTACCGGGTGTAGAAGTTTCACCAGACAAAATGCTACAAGGTCGTTTATTTGCTTATAGTGATGCACATCGTTATCGCGTAGGTGCAAACCATAATGCACTTCCAATTAACCGCCCTCGCAATGAAGTAAATAACTATCAACGCGATGGCCAAATGCGCTTTGACGGCAATGGTGGCGGTTCTGTTTATTACGAGCCAAATAGCTTTAGCGGTCCAAAAGAAACTCCTGAAAATAAAACAACACCATTTGCGGTATCTGGAGTAGCAGAAAGTGTTGCATATGATCATAACGATCATTACACGCAAGCTGGGGATCTATATCGCTTAATGTCTACAGAAGAACGCGAAAGATTAGTTGCAAACATTGTTGGCGCAATGAAACCTGTAGAATTAGAAGAAATCAAACTTCGTCAAATTGGTCACTTCTACAAAGCAGATCCTGAATACGGCACAAAAGTTGCTGAAGGTTTAGGCTTAAGTGTACCAGAGACAGTAAAATAATAACGTTTTGTTGAAAAGCCCTCTATCATGGAGGGCTTTTTCTTTCTATTTAAAGGAAGGGTTCACTCAAGCTCTAAAACCTTGGTTTGTTAGTAAATTACCCTTTTTAGCAAGACTTCATGGCGATTTGTAGGTGGATGCTTGCAGCTTTTCTCCTTTTACTTGCAACTTACTGGGATTTACTTGCGACTCCCACCTTTTACTTGCAGCTTTCCTCCTTTTACTTGCAACTTACTGCCTTTTACTTGCAGCTTTCTTCCTTTTACTTGCAACTTACTGCCTTTTACTTGCAGCTTTCCTCCTTTTACTTGCGACTCCCACCCTTTACTTGCAACTTACTGCCTTTTACTTGCAGCTTTCTTCCTTTTACTTGCGACTCCCATCCTTTACTTGCAACTTACTGCCTTTTACTTGCGACTTCTCTCCTTTTACTTGCGACTTCTCTCCTTTTACTTGCAACTTTCTCCTTTTACTTGCAACTTTCCTCCTTTACTTGCGGCTCTCCCCATCTCAATCATTTGAAAAATCAACCAGAAACCGATACTCTTAGGATAGTAAAAACTATTATAATGAGGTGAAATAATGGAGTTATCAATTAATACCACAAAAAAACTAAGCAATGGAGTAGAAATACCCAATTTGGGCTTTGGTGTTTTTTTAGTTAACGATCCAACAGAATGTGAACAAAGTGTCCTTGCTGCAATTAAAAACGGATATCAGTCCATTGATACAGCTACAAGGTATGAAAACGAAGAATTTGTAGGCAATGCAATTAAATCGGCTGGTGTACCTCGTGAGGAATTATTTATTACAACAAAGGTTTGGGTAACCGACTTCGGCTATGAAGAAACAAAAAAAGCTTTTCACGAATCCTTAAAAAAATTGCAGCTTGATTATTTAGATCTTTATCTCATTCATTGGGCAGCACCTGGCTTTGAAGAGACATGGAGAGCATTAGAGGATCTTTATGAAGAAGGCTTAGTCCGTGCTATTGGCGTATGTAATTTCCAAATTCACCATTTTGAGAAATTGGCTGAAACAGCAAGAATAACGCCAATGTTAAACCAAGTAGAAACACATCCCCTTTTCCAACAGGTAGAATTAAGAAATTATATGGCACAGCATAATATCGCACATGAAGCTTGGGCCCCGCTCGGTCAAGGAAAAAATGGATTATTCGATTTGCCAGCTTTAGCAGCCATTGCCAAAAAGCATAATAAAACAGTTGCACAAGTTATTTTACGCTGGCATTTAGAACGAGATACCATTATTATTCCTAAATCTGTACATGAGCATCGTATTATTGAAAACGCTGATTTATTTGACTTTACACTCGATGCAGACGATATTAAAACGATTGCTTCCTTAGATACGAATCGACGAAGCTTCGGAAATCCGGATGATATCGAACGGTTTAAAGCAATGCAAGAAGCAGCAAAGTAATTTTATAAACAAAATTAAAAGCATACCAACTCGTCTGTTGGTATGCTTTTCGCACAAAAACCCTATCCAATTAATTTACTGTTTCTTATTAGTAGAAGCCCATTGATTATCTGTCGCTGTCTTATGCTGTTTTTTGCTTGTAACTTCTGTATTTGCAGTTGCCCATTGGTTATTTACTTCAGATTTTTTCTGTTTCGCCATTATTCGTTACCTCCTGCTAGTAGTTATAGACGTACAATTCTAGTATGAGATAAAGTTGCTAAGATTATGAACCCGACCGAAAAACTTTTTATAAACCAATAATCTTAAAGCTTTAAACGTTGCAAACGAAGGGCATTTAATACGACAGATATAGAGCTAAATGCCATAGCCGCACCAGCAAGCCAAGGTGCTAACAATCCGATTGCCGCAATCGGTATACCGAGTGTATTATAACCGAATGCCCAGAATAAATTTTGCTTAATATTGGTAAGGGTCTTTCTGCTTATTAAAATACTGTCTGCAATTGCTTGTAAATCCCCGCGAATGAGTGTAATATCAGCTGCTTCCATTGCTATATCCGTACCAGTCCCAATTGCCATTCCTATATCTGCTAGGGCAAGTGCTGGAGCATCATTTATTCCATCCCCGACCATGGCTACTTTTTTACCTTGTTGCTGCAGTTTTTTGACAGCCTCCGCCTTCCCATCTGGGAGTACCTCAGCAATTATATGCTCAATCCCAGCTTGTCTCCCAATCGCTTCTGCTGTTTGCTGGTTATCTCCAGTAATCATCATGACTTCTATGTTCATCTGTTTCAATCGTTTAATTGCCGCTTTTGACGTTTGTTTAATCGTATCTGCAACTGCGAGAAGACCAGCATAATTACCATTTACGCTTATAAGCATTGCTGTTTTCCCTTGGGATTCAAGCTCTTTCATGTGGGGAAGAATTTTCCCAACATTTATGCGATAACGATCCATCAACCGGCGTGTTCCGACTAATACTTCATTACCATCTACATTTGCACGAATTCCAAATCCTGGAATCGCTTCAAATTGAACTGTATCTGGAAGTAGAATCCCTCGATCCGTTATTCCTTTGACAATCGCCTCTGCAAGGGGATGCTCTGATTTACTTTCTGCTGCCCCAACTAAGGATAATAGTTCTTCTTCTTTCCATTCTGTTACTACATCTGTTAAAACAGGCTTCCCATTTGTGACCGTTCCTGTTTTATCTAATAAAATGGTGTCAATTTTATGCGTCATTTCCAGGTGTTCTCCGCCTTTGAATAAAATCCCATATTCTGCAGCTCTGCCTGATCCAGCCATAATAGAGGTCGGAGTAGCAAGCCCCAGCGCACAAGGGCAAGCAATAACTAGTACTGCGATTAACTTCTCTAGGCTTTCTGCAAAATCTCCAGGTGTAATGAAGAAATACCATAAAAGGAACGTAATAAGTGCAATACTTACTACAATTGGAACAAAAATACCTGAAATATGATCTGCCAAACGTTGAATTGGTGCCTTAGAACCTTGAGCTTCTTCAACTACTTTTATAATTTGCGCAAGTGCTGTCTCTTTACCGACCTTTGTAGCCTTCATTTTTAAGAAGCCATTTTTATTAATGGTGGCGCCAATGACTGAATCTCCCGCTTGTTTATCGACTGGAATACTTTCACCAGTAAGCATCGATTCGTCAATCGCTGACTGTCCTTCGATGATTTCTCCATCTACAGGAATTTTTTCTCCTGGTTTTACAAGGAGTGTATCTCCTACTAAAACCTCTTCAAGAGGAATTTCCCTTTGCTCGCCATTTCGAATAACAATGGCAGTTTTCGCCTGTAATCCCATTAGTTTTTTTATTGCTTCTGAAGATCGTCCCTTTGCTTTCGTTTCAAATAACTTGCCAAGAATAATTAACGTAATAAGAATAGCACTTGTTTCAAAATATAGACCAACAGGATGACCTAAATTCCCTAATGTCTGGAAGGATAGATAGACACTATAAAAATAAGCAGCAGAAGTTCCTAATGCGACGAGAACATCCATATTAGCACTCTTATTTTTTAATGCTTTATAGGCGCCTATATAAAACTGCTTACCCACTAAAAATTGAACAGGGGTTGCCAGAGCCATTTGTATCCATGGATTCATGAGCATCTCTGGGACATAGAGAAAAGAAGTAAATGTAAAGTGACCAACCATCGCCCATAAGAGAGGAAGAGATAAAATCATGGAGAATATAAATTTCCGTTTTTGTCTTTGAAATGCTTCTTCCTTTTTGTTTATGGTTGCTTGCTTAGACTCCTTCTTCGTTGCCCCATAGCCAAGCTTATTTATTTTTCCAATTAATTCATCCGTAGCAACACTTGCCGGATTATACTCAATTGTTGCATTTTCTAAGGCAAGATTAACGGTTGCATCATGAACACCGGACATTTTATTTAACCCTTTTTCAATACGAGTTGCACAGGCAGCACAAGTCATTCCTGAGATATCTAATTCGAGTTTTTCTGTTGTTACTCCATATCCTAATCCTTCAACTTTTTCTTTAATTTCATTTGTTGAAAGTTCCTCTTCTCTATACTTAACCGTTGCCTTTTCGAGTGCCAAATTGACTGTTGCAGTTTCTACGCCTTGCATTTTATTAAGACCTTTTTCAATACGAGTTGCACAAGCAGCACAAGTCATTCCCGTAATCTCAAAGGTCTGTTCCTTTATTTTCCCCTTACTTTTCATAACACTTTGTTCGGCCATATCACAAAACTCCTTATACCTATACAGGGTATATATTATTGAAAATAAAAATGTGCTGACAAATGCACATTTTATCATTGTATTACTTTACATCATAGCCTTGCTCATCGATTGTTTCTTTAATCGTTTCAAGATCAACTTCACTAGCATTAAAAGCAACATCAACTAATCCTTCTTTTAGGTTTACTTTAACAGCTGAAACTCCAGCAAGCTCGCCAACACTTCCTTCTACTGCTTTCACGCAATGATTACAAGACATACCTTCTACTTTCAATGTTACGTTTTCCATTTAAAACACTCCTTATTTTTTCATTAATTTTTGAATTGTGGTTAAAACCTCATCCACAACTTCCATGTCTCCTTCTTGAATACGCTCAACAACACAGTTTTTTAAATGTCCTTCTAACAAAATCTTTGCTACACTATTTAAGGCAGATTGTGTAGCAGAAATTTGTGTAATAACGTCATCGCAGTACGTATCTTTTTCGATTAAACCTTTTAACCCTCTAATCTGGCCTTCAATACGATTTAATCTGGTGACTAAATTTTGCTTTACTTTGTCTGAATGATGACTTTTTCTGTCACTAGTAACATGGCAATTTTCCATTTCTTGTTCGTTATGTTCCAATAAAATTCCACCTCCCATAGATATCGTATATTTATATCATACCCAAGTATGGTATAAATGTAAAATGAAATGATTTGACAATTTTGTGAATGATTCTACGAACTTACTCTTTTCCACTAATATAACCGAAATATGATATATTAATGCTATGAAAAATATTAAACAAATTCCTCGTCTATCATTAAGAGAACAAGTATATGAACGGTTAAGATCAGCAATCATTCATCTTGAATTAAAGCCTGGTGAAAGAATTAACGATAAAGCATTGGCTGAACAATTTGGTGTAAGTAGAACTCCGGTACGAGAAGCACTCAAAAAATTGGAGGATCAAGGATTAATTGTAACTTCTCCAGGTTCCGAAACAATTGTTAGCCTAATTGAAGTAGAACAAGCAATGCATGCCTTTACAGTTGTTGCTTCCCTCCATGCATTAGCTGCTAAAATAGCTCTAGCCACTTTGTCTATTAGTCATGTCGAACAAATGACGGCAATAAATAACGAATTTGCTGCGGCACTAAAAGTAGCGGATCGGTTTAGAGCAATCCAAAAGGATGACCAATTCCATGCAATTATTTTAGAAGCATCTCAAAATCCTGAAATAGTTATAGCTTTAGATCGTCTTCTTCCTAAAATCCGTCGACTTGAGTTATTAAAATTTAATGCCTTGGATGGGCAAAAATCGATTGAACAGCATCAGGAAATTATTGCGTGTATATCTAACGGGAACAAGAGCCAGCTTCCAACATTGATCGAAAATAATTGGCTAAGCTTGGCTGAATATTTAACTAAAAAATAAGATGATTCACCATTCTTACTCTCAAGTGGGGATATTCCCCCCACTTATTCTCTATTTTTCTTATCCTCTGCTATACTGCCACTCATTAATTCAGGATAAAGTGAAACTAACCATCATTGGGGGTTTTCCTTCATCCCCCAATGATGGTTAGTTGAACCATTCGGACCTTCACAGACAGTTGATCTCTTCCTCGAATTCTCACAAACAAGAGGTGAGAGTCTTACTGTCCGTTAAGAGTGGGATAAATCTTTGTTAATAATTGAAGCAATTGACGCTCTTCTTCAGCAGTCAAATTTCTAGTAATTTCTTCGTTTAGCCTTTCTAACACATCTTGTATATGTGGAAAAATGTTTTGTGCTTTGGCTGTTGGATATAAATTATTAGAACGTCGATCATTGTTATCGGTTTGTCTATCAATATATCCGACGTTTTCTAAATGCTTTACAGCTCTTGCTGTTGTTGCTTTATCAAACTTTAAAAGAGAGGAAAGTTCATCTTGGTTAATCCCCGGCTTGGCAATAATCGTTTTTAAAAAAGCGTGCTTCCCACCATTCCCTAATTCGAATGGCTTTAATTCCTTCGAAAGGAATTTCTGATTCTGCCGATGAATCATCGATACAATCCTTCCAATTGGCATTTCATTCATATTGTTTTCCCCCTCGGATAGTTTCACATAAGAATGCAGAGACTAATTTCACTGATTGTAGCATACAAAAAAATAGTTGCTTATGCAACTAACTTATTTTAAAATGAAGCAAGAATAGTTGCTTATGCAACTAAATAAAAGAGGTGATTATTTGCATCCTTCCGTAAAAGAAAACAACAACGAAGTTCATCAACGTAGATGGCTCATTTTTACCGTTTTAAATATATTTACGTTTATGTCCACTCTCGATGCAAGTATTGTGAATATTGCGCTACCGACTATTTCTAAACAATTAGGTCTCGCTTTTGCAAGCTCGCAATGGGTTGTTATTAGTTATTTACTAACAATCTGTACCGTTATCCTATTCTTTGGAAAATTGGGGGATATGTTTGGAAAAATTAGAGTCTTTAAATGGGGATCGGTTCTATTTATCATTGGCTCTTTCCTTTGTGGATTAAGTAATTCTCTTTCCTTTCTAGTCATTTCTCGGATTATCCAAGCGATCGGCGCATCAATGACGATGGCAAATAGCCAAGGAATAGTCACAGAAATTTTCCCAGCAAAAGAAAGAGGAAAAGCATTGGGCTTAATTGGAACGTTTGTCTCCTTAGGGAGTATCACTGGACCAAGCTTAGGTGGCATTATTATCTCAAGTTTAGGGTGGGAATACATATTCTGGATTAACATTCCAATTGGGATTATTGCTATTTCATTAGCATGGAAAATACTTCCTAAAGATGTAACGTTAACAAAGACTAAGATAGATGTAGCAGGAAGCTTATTATTCAGCTTTGCCATTATTCTTCTTATCGGCGGTTTATTACTTGGTCAGCAATTTGGATATGCTAACTGGATGATTATCTCTTCCATCCTTATAGGAATAATTATATTTATCAGTTTTATCATCGTGGAATATCGCAGAGACAGTCCAATGCTAGAGCTCTCTATCTTTAAAAATCCACTTTTTTCAATAAGTATCTTCTGTGCGTTTATTGTCTTTATCGCAAATTTTTGTTTTAATATCCTGTCTCCCTTTTACACACAGGATATTCTTGGGTTGTCAGCGTTACATTCAGGTTATATTCTTATGCTCTTTCCAATTACCATGGCGGTTGTTGCACCTTTAAGTGGAGCATTATCCGATAAAATAAGCGGACAAGCTATTACCTTTGCAGGACTACTAGTAATGATTGTCGCACAAATCGGTTTAACTTTTCTTCATGAAGGAAGCACACTCACAAGTTTAGCTTTATGGATTATTATGCTTGGTGCAAGTACTGGTCTCTTCCAGTCCCCTAATAATTCTTTAATTATGTCGACTGTGGAGCGGAAACAACTAGGAATCGCAGGCAGCATTAATTCACTCGTTCGTAATTTAGGAATGGTAGTCGGAATTTCCCTTGCAACGAGCATATTATTCTCTGTTATGAGCATGAAAGCAGGCTATCGAGTAACTGCCCTCATCCCTGGTAGACCTGATATTTTTCTTAGTGGGATGCATGTAGTATTTCTCGTTTCCAGCAGTCTTTGTTTTGTTGGCCTGCTTCTTACAGGATGGAGATATGCGACTTCTCGCAAAATAGAAGCGAAAAAAGTCAGAAATGCTTCTTGATTTAGTGATTAACCAAAGAGGCTGGGACATAAGTATTCCAGCCCAAGTTAAAGCCAAACAATTACACGAAATTTGAACTGCCCCCCGTCAAGTAGACAGCGGAAATAAATAAAATATTCTAAGCGGCTTTAGCCCTGTATTCTAAGGGGCTAAGGCCGTTTAGTCTTTTTTGTAATCGTTCATGATTATAAAATCGTATGTACTCTTCAATGTCTTGCTTCAACTCTTCAAAAGTACTGTACTTGTTCAGATAATACTTTTCACTTTTCAATGTTCCCCAAAAAGCCTCCATCGGTCCATTATCGATACACCTTCCTACCCTTGACATACTTTGGACCATTTCTGCTTTATCAATTTTCCTTTTAAAAGCTCGGGAGGTGTATTGAAATCCTCGATCACTATGGAAGAGGGGTTTTGCTCCTGGGTTAACTTCTAACGCTAAATCGAATGTTTTAAATACCAGCGGATTATTATTAAAATTGCCTAACATATAGCTTACAATGGAGCCATCGTACAAATCTAAAATCGCACTCAAATAAGCCTTTTGTGAGGCTCCATACTTCATTTCAGTCACATCTGTTAGCCATTTTTCATTTGGCTCATCTGCGTTGAATTCTCTGTTCAAAATGTTCTCAACCATATGTTGTGGTGTGCTTGGCTTATACTTTTTACCTTTACGTCGAATTACCGAGTGAATTCCAGCGATTCCCATCAATCGGTATACACGTTTATGATTTATAGGCTTTGATAAGGTACGGTTTAGGTTCATCGTAATGCGGCGATATCCATATATACCGTCCACCTTCGCATAAAGATTCTTTATCTCCTCTAGAATTTGCTCATTCAACTTTTCATTCTCGGAAGGGGTACGATTAAGCCATTTATAATAGGAAGAACGTTGAATTTTCCCAATTTCGCATAATAGCACAATGGAGAATTTCTCTTTCTCATGAAGTTCCTGAATGACTACATATTTATCGGTCAATCGAATTTGGCTTAAGGACGTTTCTTTAAACGCCTCCTTTCGAGTTCCTCCAACTTTTTTAAGAATGCATTCTCAGCCCGAAGGCGCTCATTCTCTCTCTCCAACCGTTTCATTTCACGCTGGATCTTCTCTTCTGGAGTTAACTCTGGTTCTGACTTACGTTGGCCTCTCTTATCTATTAGACCTTCTTCTCCGTGTTCCTCATACTTTCTCACCCATTGATAAACCTGTTGATAGGAAACATTGAACTGTGTCGATGTCTGTTGATAATTTTTGCCGTTCTGTAAGCTGTACATAACGATTTCCAAACGCTCTTCTTGTGTGGTAGACCGACCTTTAATCATAGAGTTGTTCATCCTTTTCGTCTCTTTTAATTCTCTATGATCATTATACTTCTTTATCCAATCTTTCAACACCGAACGACTGGATATTTCATATTTATGTGTAATCTCAATCAGAGAATAGCCCCCTGAAAGATAATCAAGTACTGCAGCAGTTTTTACCTCTTTGGTATACCTTTTCCATCCACTAGAAGCTTGAAGTCCAGACGTTCCATAGGTCTGAAATAGATAAAGCCAATCGTGTAGAGCTCTTGTTGAAATGCCATATTGTTGACAGAAGTCTGAAATTGAAGTTTGTCTGTCCACATAAGCCATAATTATTTCAAATTTCTCTTGCGCTGAATATGCATTTTTCGCCATGAAAAAGCCCCCAATAAAGTTAAACAGATTTTTTACTATTTCATCTGTCTACTTTATTGGGAGCATATCAATTTCGTATGATTGTTTGGCTTTTTAATTAGCTTGTAAAAAAGCTGTTTCAGTTGTTATCACCCGCAGCCTGAATACACTTCGCTTTCTAGTATGAAAAACTAGCCTTTATTTAAGAGCTAAATTAGAGATTGGTCGTCTTTACAGAGTGGCTATTTAGTTTTGTCCCAGCCTCATTTAGCTAACGCTAACTTTCAGAAGACATGCCTGTATAGATTAATATGGCATCGCGTAAAAAGGCTGTTGCGCCAACTTGTACTTTGTCATAATAAGAGGTAAAACGATCATCAGCAACATACATTTCTGCAAGTCCTGCATGTGCCTCCTTTGTATATTCCGGCCATGTGAAAGAAAGCCATTGCTTGTGCAAATCCGCTGTTTTTTGCCCAGCCTGCCCAGCGGGATTCCCTTCCTTTAATGCTTCTTGCAAGCTGGAAAATAGTGTTTTCTCCACTTCAACCATGCTTCGATAATCATTTTCTGACATATTCATTAGTTTAGCATTGGATTGATCAATAATCTCTTCTCCATACTTTTCTCTTATTTCTTTGCCATACTTCGCCTCGTTATCTTCTATCATTTTCTTTTTAAAACCTGCAAATTTTTCTTGATCAGACATCGTCCTGCTCCCTTCTATTGTTTCCATCGTTTTTTCTACATTCTCAATTAACTGATGTAGCTGTTCTTTTTTAGCCAGGAGTTTTTCGTGATGTTCCTTTAATGCCTCTTTGACTTCAAAAGAAGGGGAAGCCATCATATTCTTAATAGTCTCTAATGGTACATCTAGCTCACGGTAAAACAGAATTTGCTGTAATCTGTCTACCTCATTTTGTCCATAGATACGATATCCTGATGAATTGATTCTCGCCGGCTTGAGAATTCCTATTTCATCATAATATCGCAATGTTCTTGTACTTACTCCCGCTAACTTCCCTAATGCATGTACGGTGTATTCCATCTGTTCACCTCCTGACTCTTCCATCGTAAACATTGACGCAACGTAAATGTAAATAGTTTTTCTATATATTTTTTAATCTTTTATTATCAAGGCTATTTTCCTAACGCTACTCAGTATTTCTATATGTAATTTCCCCGAAAAAAAAAGGCCATTATCAAAAAAGCAGCCATCACAAAGAATTCGCCTTCATGATAGCTACTCTATTTTTCATTTCTTTGAAATAAAAGCTCTTCCTCTTAACGTTTTAAATTTACGCTTGTTACCTCAAATTTATCATATCGGTGGCGGGAAAAAGAATATTCAAATGGCATGCCATTATTTAAATAGCCCACATGTTCTACTTCAAGAATAGGATCATCTAATTCACATGCAAGATGTTCATGATCTAGCTCTGTGGATTTACATGCTCTAATTTTCCGATGAGATCCAGCAATCGTTAATCCTAATGTTTTCGTAATATGCTCATAAATAGAACCGTATAAGACATCATCATTTAGACCTGTTATGATTGTTGTTGGCATATAAGTAATTTCTAAGACATACGGTTCGCCTTTCACTGATCTCAATCTAATTAAATAATACACTGGTGTTTTCACATCAATTGCCAAATGTGCTGCAACCTCTTCATTGGGAAAATGAACTTCAAATTTAATGATTTTGCTCTCTATTTTCTCGCCATCTAATAGCTTGGACAATCCCATAATTTCATTTGACAAAACATTTACTCGGCTGTCATGTAGTGCAGATTGAACGATGAAGGTGCCATGCCCTCTTTTTCGATAGAGAAGTCCTTCCATCACTAGTTTATCCAATGCTCTTTTCATTGTCATTCTGCTGCAGGAAAACTCTTTAGACAATGATATCTCATCAGGTATCGGATGATCCAATGGATAAAAGTTTTCTTTAATTCGACGTTTAACTTCAATTGCTATCGCTTCATACTTATTCATAAACGAGCCACCTTAATTAGAAAAAATAATTCTATAAATTATGTTTGCAATATCCTTTAATCTTTAATCAATAGATAATGATATTTTAATTATAAGCATTTGAATTTAAAAGTCTACACTTTAAAAACTTACGCTTAGTATGTCTATTTATAGTATAGTACATTTCTTTGTAAATCGTATACCCTTTTTTGAAACGCTTTCAATCATGTTTTATTCCGATTGATTTAAATAGAAAAAAGAGATAGCCATTGTTTAGACTATCTCTTTTCCTTTATTCGCTTAAATTCTCCATAATTATTTCTTAGGAACTTCGCAGCCTTCGTCTGTACAAACAGCACCTGTTCCGGAAAGGTCTTGAAATTTAGGGGCTGGATGGTCTTCCTGCCATACTTGTTCGAGAACACGTTTAAAGGTTTCAGTAGGTTGGGCTCCAGAAACAGAATATTTTTGATTGATAACAAAGAATGGAACGCCTGTCACGCCAATTTGCCCAGCAAGTGCTTCATCAATTCTGACATCATTTGCAAAGCTAGTGGCATCAGCTAATACTTTTCGTTGCTCTGCTTCTTCCAGCCCTACTGATTTTCCGATTTCCACCAATACCTGAGGATCACTTATTAGTTTTCCTTCTGTGAAATAAGCATGCAATAATTTCTCTGTTAGCTCTTTTTCTTTTCCAACCGTTTTCGCATATTTTGTTAACCGATGGGCGTCAAATGTGTTCGTTGGTTTCATGTTATCAAAATCATAGCTCAATCCTGTGCTTGCAGCTTGATTACCAACATTTTCATTCGCATTTTTCGCTTCCTCGATACTCATTCTATATTTACCAGCAAGTACTTCATGGATACTTTTCCCAGAGTAAGCTTCCGCATTAGGATCTAATTCAAAGCTCTTAAATTCAACCTCAACTTGGTCTTTAAAAGGAAATTGTTCTAACGCAATCTCTAAACGACGTTTGCCAATATAGCAAAATGGGCAAACAAAGTCTGACCATACTTCAATTTTCATTTTTCCACCTTCTTTATAGTGATGCTATCATCCTATCACAATAGCAGGGATTTTACTTCGATTTTGCTCCAAGTCAACGGCCATTTAAACCAAATAGAAAAACTCCTATTATAGGAGCCTTTCTTAAAATCAGCCTTATTTAAATACCTTTACGCGATCCTCTAGAGGCTTAAATTCTTTTTGTCCTGGTTCTACTGTTGGTTTACCAAATGGCATTTGTGCAACAAGCTTCCATGTAGAAGGAATTTTCCATTTTGCTTGTACCGTCTCATCAATAAGTGGGTTGTAATGCTGCAAAGAAGCTCCATAGCCTACTTCTTCCAAAGCAGTCCAAATGACCAATTGATGCATGGCGTTCGTTTGATTTGCCCAAACTGGAAAATTCTCTGCATATAACGCAAACTGCTTTTGTAATCCTTCTACTACTTCTTGATCTTCAAAAAATAAAATCGTTCCATATCCTGCTTTAAAGGAATTTAATTTTTCTTTCGTGGAAGAAAAATTCTCCTCGGGAACAATTTTTTGTAATTCACTTGCAGTGAGATTCCAAAGTTTATCATGGTGTTCGTTTAATAAAACCACTACTCTTGTACTTTGGGAGTTGAAAGAAGATGGTGTATGTAGCACTGCTTCATTCACTATTTCTTGGATTTTTTCATCAGACACTATTTGTTCTTTACTAATGCCATAATACGAACGGCGGTTTTTAATCGCTTCTAAAAATGCAGTCATTTTTCTCCTCCAGTCGAAAATTTTTTTCTTATTTATATTACCCATTTGTCTTATTATTAAAATATCTTTTCTAAAATTCTTCGACTGGAAATCCTTTTATAAAAATACACTTCGCTTTCCATGGGGCGAGTGGTGAGCCCAAAGGAGTCCACGTGTATTCAGGCTGCTCAGTATTTCTAATTAATTTCTTTTCACTATAAAAAAAAGAGTAAAGCTTCATACGCCCTACTCTATGTATACAAATTATCCACGAATTGTTTTTAATGCTGTGCTCCAAGCTACTACTTGATCAAGCATTGCATTCATGTTCTCTAAATGAAGAGAAGATGGTTTAAATGTTGTGAAGTTCTCAAAATCAGTAAATAAAGAAAGTGTTGGATGAACTCGAACATCAGCAATTTGCAATTCGCCTAAAATTCCTCGTAAATGCTCTGCTGCACGAGCTCCACCTGTTGAACCATAGCTTACAATTCCAGCTGCTTTATTGTTCCAAGCTTCTCTTGCAGAATCTAAAGCATTTTTTAAAGCACCAGTTATACTGTGATTATATTCTGCTGCAACAAATACGAACCCATCAAGACTAGCTAGCTTTTCATTCCAAGCTGCAACATTTTCTTGGCCTTCTGCTGCACCTAAAAATGGTAAGTTAAACTCTGCAATATCCACGATTTCGTATTCAGCATCTCCTCGCTTGTCAGCAATTTCTTTCACCCATGCTCCAACTTGTGGACTCACTCTTCCTTGACGTGTACTACCTAAGATAATTCCAATTTTCATGATTTTAACCTCCGTATTTTTTAAAAAGTCATATTACTTTTTTATCCTAATACTGAGATTATTTAATTGCAAACAAAAACACTTACTTATTATAAAAAAGTTATTATAAGTAACCTACTTATATTTTTCGTAATCAAAAAGAAGCTTCCTAACACATTTCCTTGACTATTTTTCCTAAATTTGTAATACCTTTAATGATATTCTCTTCTGACATATACGAATAATTAATTCGGCAATGGTTTTTCTCTTGCATGTTAGGGAAAAAGCTTTCACCTGGAACATAAGCTACTTTCGCGATTGGCAAACTACGTTCCTGCATAAGAATCTTTGTATCAATATGCTGTGGAAAAGTAAGCCATGTAAACAACCCACCTTGAGGATTTGTATAGGTAACACTTTTCGGAAAAGCCTCGTGTAAAGTTTGAAACATCAGTTCTTTCTTATGTTTATACGTTTCTCTGATATGTGCGATATGCTCATCCAAATCATACCTATCCATAAATCGGTTCACTGCATACATATTTAAAGTTGAATTTTGCGTATCGGAAGCCATCTTTAATAAGCTTAGTTTCTCAGCTAATACACTATCTGCAATTAACCAGCCAAGACGTAATCCCGGACTAAGAATTTTCGAAAAGCTTCCTATATGAATAACTCTTCCCTCTGTGTCAAAACTTTTAATAGATGGCAGATCTTCCCCTTCATACCGTATTTCACGATACGGACTATCCTCTACAATGACGACATTATATTTATTTGCTAAGTCTACTAAAGTCTTTCTTCTCTCTAAACTCATCGTCACTCCTGTAGGATTCTGAAATTCAGGAACCGTATAGATAAGCTTCGCATTTGGATGCTTCTGTAATACTGCCTCAAGCTCGTCCATTCGCATACCATTTTCATCCATTGATACGCCAATGTATTCTGGTTCATATGGATTAAATGCAGCAAGCGCTCCTAGAAAAGTTGGATTCTCCGTTATAATAATATCTCCATAATCAATAAAAGCTTTGGCTGCAAGATCTAATCCTTGCTGTCCGCCTTGAATAATAAAAAGATTATCCACGTCACAGCTTATGCCAATTTTCTTCACTCGATTCACAAGCTTTTCCCTTAATGCCATTAACCCTTCTGTTCCTGTATATTGCAGCGCCAATTTTCCCTCTTCTAGTAGTACCTGATCGTATACTTTTCTTAATTTTTCAATTGGAAAAATCTCTGGATCTGGATATCCACCTCCAAATGAAATAATAGAAGGATCCGCCCCCAGTTTTAGTAGTTCTCTGATAGCTGATGGTTTTACTCGTTCTATTCGATTGGCAAATTTGTAATTCATTATGCTTTTTCCTCCTTATGTCTTTTCCCCTTCTACACTATCCGGAGCAGAATTTTCAGTATATTCATTCATTATAGATTATCATATCGCTCTTGGGTATAAAGATTTTATTATTTTGGAATGGATATTCGTTTGATTCTAACCATAAACCCGGATAAGGAGCAACTAAAATTTGGCGATTCAGCAAATAGTAGAAAATCCATTCACAAAAAAGAGATGGCTTTTACATTCAACCGATTTGTATTGTAGATGGAATTTTCCTTTTTATCAGCTTTTCCATATTAACTGTTTTCACTAATTTTCCATTGGGATTGTTTGCCTCTTCTTCTTTTGTTATGACAAATCCTAATTTTTCGTATAAACTTATATTCTTTGGTACATTTGCTCTGACTTTACATTCCATTTTCTGCTTTCCGTTTAATAATGCATATTCTTCCATCCATGCTAACATCCCTTGCGCAATTCCTTTACCTCTTGCCGATGGAGTAACGGAAAGTCTCGAAAAATAAAGAGAATCCCCTTTTAGCTGTAAACGGGAGGAACCAAGGGGGATATCATTTAATCGATAAAGAATTGCTTGCTCCGTTCCATTTTTGAGTGCATCAATTAATTTGTCTATTGGTTCATTCAGTGCACTTGAGGGCACCTTCATATATCGATAATCTTCAAACGCCTCTAGCATTAGCCTATGGACAAGAGGAGCCTCATCCTCTGTCACAAGATTTATTTGCTGTTTTTTCTCATTCTTTCTCCCTATTAAAATACCTGTTAATTGATCGATACTCTCCACAATAAAGGTTGCATTTGCCTTGTGTAGCTCTTCATATGAGCCATAGCCATATGTAACTCCTATCGAATCAATAGCTACATTATTTGCTCCAATGATATCATGCTCCCGATCCCCTATCATCACAAAGTCACTCAGCTGATAAGACGGATATAAATCTACTATATATTGAATAATTTCTGTTTTTGAAGTTCTACTCCCATCGAGATTACTGCCAATGATTTGCGTAAAATATTGCTCGATTTGAAAATATTTCAAAATCGTCTCCGCAAAAATCGTTGGTTTGGAGGTGGCAACAATTAAAATCCTGTCCTCTTTTTGTAATAAGTCGAGTAGCATCGATATACTTGGATATAATTCATTTTCAAACATTCCGCTTTGCGTAAATCGCTTTCTATATAGTGCTATGGCCTGATTCGTCATTTCATCGTTGTAACCATAATATTTTGGAAAAGATTCTTGTAGTGGCGGACCAATAAATCTTTCTAACTTATCTAAATCAAGTACTTCTTTCCCAAGCTTTTGCAATGCATATTGAACAGATTTCGTGATTCCTTCTTTAGGATCTGAAATTGTTCCATCTAAATCAAATAATATGACTTTGTACTTACACATGCCCCCACCCCTTTTACGAATAAATAAATCTTAATCTTCAGTCACTTATCTTTTTGCCCATTATAACGAATTTGGCATTTTGCCACAATAAGCAATTATGGAACAAATCAAAACATAATCATTAACCATGAAATAAATCCACCTTAACAACTTGGAATAGTCAATTTGATAAGTTATAATGAAATTATCACTACTTATTTGATGTCTTCGAAGAAATGAAATTGATTAAATTAAGGGGGAAGTACAATGGTTTATTACGATAAAACGAAATCCATTAAAAATATTCTTATTCAAAAGATTGTTTGTAATAGCGGCTTATCCTCTGAAATGTTGGAGCATTTATCCATAGCAGAGTTAAATGAGAAACTTAATAAAGACTTCCCTTATACCCACCCTCATAATGGATGCGGTTCTCTAAAGTGGAAAAATATTCGCTAGCCCTTTGCCAGAACCTTTTCTCAACATTCCCGTTATAACCATATCACCAACTAACTAGAGAATAAGGATCTCTGGTTAGTTGTTTTTCCTTCTAAACTTTTCGTCTATGTAATCTCCCGCTTCCCAATCCTAATTAGAAGTCAACTATCTGCCGCACCAATCAACTCAAATTTCGTACTTCCTTCCCATTATAATTCATACATCATAATACTTCTTTATGCATCATCCACTAATATGAAAGAGTATTCCTTTGGATTATTTACCCAATAAATCCTTTACTCTACTAATACACTAAAATATTTTATTGACAATTACTTTTTTAATATGGTAAATTCTATTCATTGGTTTATCACTCTACTATATTATCGAACTAAAGGATTTTAGTGATAGCCTTATTTTTAATAGATTTATCTTAAAAAATACAAACTTTAATTCATAAAGGTGGCTTTTTACAACATGAAACGTTTAGCAAGTAATTTACTTATCTTAGCAGCTGTATTTTTCATTTTTACAGCTTGTTCAAACAATTCATCCGATAAAAAGGAAGATACATTAGTAATTGGAATTGATGATAAATTCGCTCCAATGGGATTTAGAGATGAAAATAATGAAATCGTTGGTTTTGATATTGATTATGCAAAAGCGGCTGCTGAAAAAATGGATATGTCAGTAGAATTCCAACCAATCGATTGGAAAACAAAGGAATCCGAATTAAGCAGTGGTCGAATTGACCTAATTTGGAATGGCTATACTATTACGGATGAACGGAAAGAAAAAGTTCTTTTCACGAAGCCTTATTTAAAAAATGCACAAGTGGTCGTAACATTAGCTGATTCGAAGATAACAAAATTAGATGATTTGGAAGGAAAAGTCGTTGGTCTTCAATCTCTTTCTTCTGCATCCGATGCATTAAATAATAGTCCTATTAAATCAAAAATTAAAGAAGTTACCGAGTTTTCCGATAACGTATTAGCTTTAAATGATTTAAAATCTGGCCGTTTAGATGCTGTTGTTATTGACGAGATTGTTATTGATTATTATATGACGAAAGAACAAGATTCCTTTAAAGTGCTGGATGAATCACTTGCTCCTGAAGAATACGGAATTGGTGTTAAAAAAGATAACGATGCTTTATTAGAGAAGCTTCAAAAAGCACTTGATGAGATGAATGAAGATGGAACATCCGCTAAAGTTTCGGAAAAATGGTTTGGAGAAAATAAAGTATTAAAGTAAACTCGCAAATGAATCGTAAACAAAACAGGATTTCTTTACGAAACCCTGTTTTGTTTTGTTGGAGGAATAAAAATGTCGTTTGATTATATTATGTCGATACTAAAACCGATGTTAGAAGGAGCACAATCAACCGTTCTTTTATTTATTATCGCTATTGTGTTGTCTGTTCCACTAGGTTTTCTTTTAACTCTTGCTATAAGGTCTAGTATCAAACCACTTGCTTGGCTGGCAAGCTGTTATGTTTATATTATGCGTGGTACTCCACTATTGCTGCAATTATTGTTTATCTGTTTTGGTTTGCCGATGATTCCAGGAATCGGAGAATATTTGGTGTTAGATCGTTTTGTCGCTGCCGCTTTAGGTTTTATTTTGAATTATGCAGCTTATTTTGCGGAAATTTTCCGTGGAGGTCTACTCGCTATCGATAAAGGTCAGTATGAAGCCTCTCAAGTTCTCGGCTTAAATAAATGGCAAACAACAACACGTGTTGTGTTGCCACAAATGTTTCGCATTGCCCTTCCTGCTGTTGCAAACGAATCGGTTACATTAGTGAAGGATACGGCCCTACTTTATGCTGTTGCTGTCCCAGAATTACTGCATTTTGCTCAAACTGCTGTAAACCGCGATTTTACGATTGTACCATTTTTCATCGCGGGGATTATTTATTTAATCATGACCCTACTATTAACAGCATTTTTTAAATGGCTAGAGCGTAGATTCAAATTTGAATAAGAAGGACGGATTTTTATGGCAATCATCGAAATAGAGAATATCAAAAAATCATACGACAAGGTTGATGTGTTAAAGCAGATTACCTTTGATGTCAATAACAATGATGTCGTTGCGGTTATTGGTCCATCTGGTTCTGGAAAAAGTACGATGCTCCGTTGCCTTGTCGATTTAGAAAAAATAGATGGAGGAAATATTCGTGTTTGTGGGGAAGATTTAGTAAAAGACGGAATCTATTCACCGCCCCCAAAAATTAAACAGATTACGACAAAGATGGGAATGGTTTTTCAGCATTTCAATCTATTTCCTCACCTTACTGTAAAAGAAAATATTGAACTTGCACCGAAATTGGTCAAGAAAGAGGCAGCTGCTGACATTCAGAAAAGAAGCATGAAAATCTTAGAGAAAATCGGACTTTCCAATTTTACAAACACATACCCAGCCAAACTATCTGGCGGACAAAAACAACGTGTTGCCATCGCCCGCGCTTTAATGATGGAACCAGAAATATTGCTGTTTGATGAACCAACCTCTGCCTTAGATCCAGAACTGACTGGTGAAGTGTTAGAAGTAATGAAAGACTTAGCAGAAGAAAAAATGACAATGATTGTCGTTACCCATGAAATGGGCTTTGCCAAGGAAGTAGCCAACAACGTTATCTTTATGGACAATGGAGTAATCGAAGAGTCAGGACCACCAAATAAGATCTTTACAAACCCTCAATCCGTGCGTACACAGGCTTTTTTGAGTCGGAATTTGAAGTAATTGTAAAGTAGAAGAGCTTGAGGTTATTCTCAAGCTCTTCTAAATAAGAATGAAGGACTACTTTCTTCTCAATCGAATAACATTCCAAGACATTTTTGGCAGTACAAGTACTAATTTGCCATTTTCCATATAAGATTCCTTAGAGGCAACAGGTTTTACTGCTTCATGTTGAAGTGTGTTAATTGCCTTAGGATCATCGTTTGCAAGCACAATATGCTCCTCAATGGAATATCCTTCAAATGATCGAATATCCACATCAACATGTAATGGATTGTCTAAGCTTCTATTAACAGCAAAAATAACAAGTTCCTCTTTCTCCTCATTATAGACAATCGATTGATCTAAGTATGGTACATCCGTAAAATCCTTTGAATCATATTTTGGTGAATCTACTATCGCTTGGATTGCCGTTCCACGACCATATACAGATGTATAATAGTATGGATAGAAAATGGTCTGTTTCCAAGAAGCCCCACCTGTTTCTGTCATTATTGGTGCAATGACATTTACTAATTGGGCAAGACAAGCTATTTTAACTCTATCTGAGTGATTTATTAAAGAATTTAGCAAACTACCAACAAGCAATGCATCTTCAAAATTATAAACATCCTCTAAAAGTGGAGGTGCCACACTCCAAGGTTCTATTTGTTTATCTTGATTATTAGAGTGAAACCATACATTCCATTCATCAAAGCTTAAATGAAGTTTTTTCTTGCTTCTCTTCTTTGCCTTAATATAGTCACAAGTTGCAATAACCGTTTTGATAAAATCATCCATATCCAATGATTTTGCGAGGAAATTGGTTGTATCATTATCTCGGTTACCATAATAGGTGTGAAGTGATACATAATCGACGTAATCATAGGTCTGATCCAATGAGGTTGCTTCCCACTCAGGGAATGTTGGCATCGCTGTATTGGAGCTTCCGCAACTGACGAGTTCAATTCTTGGATCCACAATTTTCATTGCCTTTGCTGTTTCTGCAGCTAGTCTTCCATATTCATAGGCGGTTTTATGACCAATTTGCCATGGGCCATCCATTTCGTTACCTAAGCACCAAACTTTAATATTATGCGGGTCTTTATAGCCATGTTGTTTTCTTAAGTCACTCCAATATGTACCTCCTGGTAGATTGCAATATTCCAAAAGGTTACGGGCTGCATCAATTCCACGCGTTCCAAGATTTACAGCCATCATTACTTCTGAATTCACTTGTTTTGCCCATTCAAAAAATTCATTTGTGCCTACTTCATTTGTTTCGATGGAATTCCATGCTAGTTCCAATTTCTTTGGTCGTTTCTCCTTTGGTCCTACGCCATCTTCCCAATTATAAGCAGATACCATATTTCCTCCAGGATAACGAACGATAGGAACTTGTAATTGTTTAACTAACTCCATTACATCTTGACGAAATCCATTATTATCCGCCGAAGGATGCCCGGGCTCATAAATACCTCCATAAACCGCACGTCCTAAATGCTCAATAAATGAACCATAAATACGGGAATCAATTTCTGATATTTTAAAAGATTTATCGATGATCATTTTTGCAGTTTTGATATTTTCAGACATACTTCTCTCATTCCTTTTCCATTGTATTTTGATTTGCATAATTGAATTGTTTTTTCAGATAAAAACTACTATTTAGATACAGTCTATTATCCAATTTCATCAAAAATCTTCTCATTCGATAACCAAACTATTAGTGACTTTTCTAAGATAAATACGGCTGTTTATGAATACTATAAGAGCAACTCCTATTAAGGCTAATGGAATCAACATTTGACAAAAGTAAATGATCAAGTAGTCTATTACCACCATCAAGATGCTCATTGGTAAATTTTTAATAGCTAAAAATAGAGAGGTTCTTAATAAATCTAATACCGGACCATGAAAATTTACTAAAACTGGAAAGATTGTAACGAAGAACAAAGCAAAAAGAAAAACTAGAAAGATATAGAAATAGTAAATACTCAGTGAAGTATTTGCTGCAATTTCAAAATAAAAATTTCGAGAAGATAGTAACAATATGCCAAAACCGACAACAATAATACCAGTCATCATATTTCTAACAAAATTCCACTTAAATGATTGGTAAAATTCGGTAAAAATATTCATTTCTTTCCCATTAATCAAATGAAACATACAATGATGGAGTGCAACAGTAGATGGACCAATTGTAATTAATGGTAGACTAAACAATACCCACAAGAAATTTAAAACAATAATGTAATAGAGTTTTCCCATCCGTTCCCAAAATGGAGAATCGTATCTTATTTTCATTGTTCACCCCGCCTCTTTATCAACTTTTTCAGTCATTTTCTCCAAGCTTTATCCTTTTACTGCTCCAGCTGTCATACCCTCTACAAAGTACTTATTGAATATTAAGTACAAAATGAATAAAGGAAGAATGGAGAAGATGGATCCGGCAACTAGGACATCATAATTGTTTCCATAAGGTGTTAATAACGTATTTAATCCTATAGGCAATGTGAATTTTTCTGCTGATCGTAAAACAATTAATGGCCACAGCATACTATTCCATGCCCCCATTGAACTCAGAATTGCCATTGCTGAGAACGCAGGTTTAGAAATGGGCATAACAATTCTCACACAAATTCCATACTCACTACTGCCATCAATTCTTCCTGCATCCAATAATTCCTTTGGTATGCCTGAAAGATACTGCCTAAAGAAAAAAATGGTGGAAGCATGTACTAAACCTGGAAGGATAACCCCAGCATAGGTATCTATTAGTCCAAAACTTATCATTTCCTTATATAATGGCAACATCAATATTTCAAACGGAACCATCATTGTCGCAATAACTAGGAAAAACAATAGGTTTTTAAACTTAAAATGATACATTGCAAAGCCATAGGCAACAAAATAACAGATAATTAACGTCAAAATCACAGAAACAATGGTAATAATCAGACTATTCTTATACCAATCCAGATAGCCAGTACTTCCATCAAAAAGATAGCTATAATTGATTAATGACCAATTTTCAAAATCCAAGTTTAAATTTAAGCCGTTTCTTATTAACATTTGACCTGGACGGAAAGATGCAAATAATCCTGAGAGAAAGGGAACGGCTACACTAGCACACATAAGGATAAAAAAGCCGTTTATCAAAGCTTTCACCAAAGGATTTTTGCCAGTTTTTTTCCCTTTAATATTTCTAATTCCTTCTAGTGATGAGCTAGATAAAGGACTTTTATTGGGATTCGTATTATTCTTGCTCATACTATTTGTCCTCCTTTTTAAACATGCCGCTTGAGAGCAGGTACACCATGCTAATGGATAAAGCAACAATCAATAATACTAAGCCAACCGCAGATGCATATCCTAAATCATTCTTTTCAATGCCTCGTCTATACAAATAACCAACTATCGTTAACCCAATATTTTTTGGAGAATTATTGCTTCCATATATCATAAAGCTTTCAAGAAACATTGCTAATCCAGCATATATACTGATGGTTGTAACATAAATTCTTGTTGGTTTAAGTAACGGCAAAGTGATATGCCAAAACCTTTGCCATGCATTTGCACCATCGACTTTTGCCGATTCATAAAGCACCTCATCAATAGAGCTTAAGCCAGCCTCAAAATACAAAGTGTTAACTCCAGTCCATCTCCATGTTGCTAATAAAAGTAGTGCAAACATTCCTGTTCCCCAATTTTTCAGCCACTGTTTTGACTCAAGGCCAAAAAAATGCAGGATTTGATTCATAAGACCAGAATCCATTTCACTAAACATATATCGAAATAAAATACCTGCAACTACCACTGAAACCAATGCTGGCAAATAAATAATCGATTTATAAATTCTCTTCCCAACAACACTTTTCGAATTTAATAAAAATGCGCAAAGCATTGGAATAGGAATCAATATAATTAACGTAAATATTGTGTAGATGACACTATTTCTAACGGCGATATGAAATACCTTATCACCTAACAGTTTTTCATAATTTGCAAGCCCAATATATTCACTGTATCCATTTCCAATATTATAAAAACTCATATTTATGGTCGAATACATTGGATATATCCAGAAGAATGACAAGCTAACAACAAACGGCAATATAAACACATAAGGTGCAATTTTCTGAGAGAATAAAAAAGCTTGGATCTTCTTCAAATTCGTTCCTCTCCTTTTCTATCAAGAGTCTTTAAGATTGCCTTATGAGGCAATCTTAAAGACCAAACTTATTCTTGCTCAAAATCTACCTCTGCCTGCGCATCTTCAAGAGCTTGCTTTACATCCGCACCATTTTCTAGAACTTCATTTAAGGTGGTTAAATTAAAGACCTCATTAATTGTAGTAGTAATTGGCACTGTTTTAATTAAATTTACTTCATCTTGAATTTCTAATAATGTATCAAATGGATTATTAACAAAATATTTCACATATTCGTTCTCTTGATTATGGGTAATTTCTTTATTTGTCCACACCTTCGTATTGACTGGATCAAAACCAAGGATATTCCAAATTTGTTCCCCGCCTTCTTCCGTCAATTTTGCCCAAGTCATAAATTCAGCTGCTAGATCAGCATTTTCAGAGTCTTTATATACTACTGTTCCTGTACCACCTGCACCATTCGAACGTTTTTGCCCTTCTTCAAACACGGGGGCTGGCGCAATTGCAAATTTACCAGACATCTCTGGCATATAATCTGTAAATCGAGACATATACCAAATCGCTTTAGGGAAAGCAGCTACTTCACCTTTTGCAACTGTAGCATAACCTTGCTCTGTATCAATTTGTCCCCCTGGAGTTACTTCTGCAATACCACTTTCCAACCAACCTTTTTGCATTGTTAGCAAATTATTTAAAGAATCTAATTCCACGTTTGCATTTTCAGGATCTTCTACCCAAGATTCTCCATGTTCAGACATAGCTAAAGTTAACCAGTCAGCACCGCCTGTATCAACTGAAGTCATATAAACTTCTCCATTTGAAGCCTCTTTTAATTTTTCACCAGCTGCTGTAAAGTCATCCCATGTTTGAATTTGGGCATAATCAATACCGTATTTCTCTAGGATTTCCGTATTATAATACATCACAGTAGCTCCAACATGTGTTGGTACACCATAGTAGTTACCATCTTTTTCATAAGCATCTAATCGGGATGTTACCAAATCGGCTTTATACGGCTCTACATAACTGTTCAATGCCAACCATGGTACTTCTCCGTCTAAATAGTTTGGAAATTGGCCAATTTCTACATCCGCTAAATCGGGAATTCCTTCACCAGATTGGACTGATAAAGTTAGCTTCGTATGCATATCTGCATAAGGATATACGGTAAACTTAATTTGAATTTGCTTATCCGGATTCTCCTCATTCCATTTATTCAACATTTCAGTATAGAACTTTTGATGTAAATCAACGAACAACCACATGTCCATTTTCGCACCATCTTCTGGGCCTACTGTAGTAACCTCAGATTCTACCTCTTCTGTGTTTTTTCCATTTCCACTAGAGGAATTCGAACATCCAACAACTAAAACAGCCATCAAAAGAACAACAAAATAGGAAAAGCCTTTTTTGGGTAACCTCATGAAATTTGCCCCCATTCGATTTTTGAAATTCAAAATTCAAGTATTTACATGTACTTTATATTGATTAACAAGATCACCTCCTGTAATTAAAACGCTTTCATCATTAGGTATATTACCATTTACAAATTTTTATGTTCACTTTTTTATACGCACTTTTTTATTTTTTGCAAAAAAATGTACGTATATAATGAACATTTTTGTTAATTATATTTTTTTCCACCCCTTACTTGTTTTATCTACTATCAGAAATAAATATCAGTTTTACTAAAATTATCCTTATTAGAGTTCTGGCGATAAAAAGAATTTATATAGGCAAGATTTATTGTAATATTCATCATGCACAGTTAAAATTTGACCACACATCTTTTGGAAATAATCCGTTTTATACCATGCCGAAAAGTTTTTCAGAAAACAAAGGAAAAAGGAAATGTTTCTATTTCCTAAATTAGCAGGAGTAACTTTTTCATGAAATCAAAAATTACATGAGTAATTTTTTAATATTTAGAAGAAAATACATCTGTAGAAGTTATTACAAAAAGGAGTGTTCACATTGAAAAAAAAGAATGCTGATCAAAATACGGAAGTTGCGGGACGTGTTTTTGATCCAAGTGATTATGAAAAAAAAAATCAACTTTCATCAGGCTTGGCAACAACTCATGAACAAGCTACAGATACATATACAGAAGGGGAAATTGGTGCCGTAATTGATGATGTAGATGGGGAAGATATTCAAATTGGGAAAAAAACGAAGAAGTAACAGAACTAGCTAGACCTCGGAAAATATGAATTATTTCACAAGCAACTAAAATGGGGACTACTTCCTAAGTAAAGGAAATAGTCCCTATTTATGTCGATTTAATTCCGGTTAATTCATTTTTTTAGTTAATCAATTAGGAAAAAGGAATACTAAATTGCCCGCCTTTACTCAGGAATATATGGTAACTCAAGGGTTTTTGGAAGATTGATTACATGTGTCTCTACATAAGATTTTAATCCTTCTTCACCGTATTCTCTTCCAACACCCGACTGCTTCACCCCACCAAATGGGAACTGAACGTCCAAACCTTGAACAGCCGCTGTATTAATCATCGTTGTACCAGCTTCCATTCTGCGTGCTACTCTCACGGCATGCTCTTCCTCCCCCCAAACAGAGCTTGTTAAACCGTAAATACTTTCATTATGTAATTCGATTACTTGTTCTTCATCATCAAATGGCAAGATTGGTACAGTAACTACAGTTGGCTGGAGAAAATAACCGTTATCCATTAGTTCTGGATTTAGTATTTTCCCTAATGGAATCACTTTTGCACCTTTACTTTTAGCATCCTCTACAAGGCTACGTACATATTTCACCTGGTTTTTATTATTTACAGGACCTACTGTCACATCTGGATGAAAAGGCTCCCCAACTCTTATCCATTTATTTGCTGCTTCGATATATTTTTCTACAAAGGCATCATAGATGGAACGATGGACATATATCCGTTTAGCAATCATACAAATTTGTCCTGATGTTAAAAAGTTTGAAATGACCATTCTTCTCATAGCTCTTTCGTCGTTAACATTAAAATCCTCTAAGACAATTGCAGCATCATTTCCACCTAGCTCCAAGGTCATCTTTTTGATTGTTTCTGATGCAGCTTTCATAATACTTTTGGCAGTTTTTGTTCCACCAGTAAAGGCAATTTTTGCAACTTTAGGATTAGAGGTTAGTTCTACTCCCACTTCTGCATCCCCATGTACAAGATTGAGTACACCAGGGGGAAATTCATTTGCAATGATTTCAACCACTTTGCTAACAGCTAAAGGAGCATATGGACTTGGTTTAACAACCATAGTATTTCCAGTCAATAATGCTGGGGCTATTTTAATGGTGGATAAAGAAATAGGATAATTCCATGGTGAAATGGCAGAAACAACCCCTACTGGATCAAATGTAATAATAGTTCTCCCATTTTCATGTACTTTTTCCTGTGGACTAACGACTTTCTTCACATTCATGCAAGCAAATTCCATCCACATGATAGAAATAGCGATTTCTCCTTTAGAATCATATAATGCTTTCCCGTGTTCTCTAGATAATAAGGTAGCTATTTCAGGTGTTGCGTCCTTTATTTTTTGGATAGCTCGCTCCATTCTTTCAATCCGATCCTCCACTTCCGTCCATGCCCAGCTTTTTAAAGCATCATACGCTGCCTCTATCGCATGTACCGTTTCGTCTTTCGTATTAAGAGGAGCATATCCTACAATCTCATCAGGATGCGTGGGATTTTCACGAGGAGCTTGTTTTTCCGTTGGTACTTTCTCTCCATTGATAATAGCATGTATTGTTATGGGTTCATTTGGCATAATCTGAATCCTCCTTTTCGATTCTTCCTTAACATAATTAGTATGAATTAGGTTAATACAGTATATACGGTGAGTATATTGAAATTAGATGATTCTTCCTAATCCATTTAGATAGAGAAACGTATTTACAAACTATTTCACTAATGACTTTATAATTATTCCTCTTTTATAAAGTAGGAAAACACAATTAGCTTTGTAATTTTTCCCACATTCAAAAAAAAGAATAGCAAATACTACTTTAGGTAGCATCTGCTATTCTTAATTACTCTTAAATATTAAATTAAAATTTACATTATCACTTTGAAATTTGACACAAATTCGTTTAATATTACCCAGATTATCTATTATCCCAAACCTTCTGCACCTATTCCAATTTTCTTTAATAGATCAATAAGCAGCTCTTTTTCTTCCTTTGAGATAAAGGATAAATTTTCTGAAATGGTTGCAACATGTTTAGGGAAAATCTCATCAAACAACGCCCGTCCTTCCTTTGTCAGGACGACGTTAGAGGCTCTTCTATCATTGGGGTTGGGCTGTCTTTCTACTAGCCCTTTCTTTTCTAGCTTGTCTACTACATAGGTAATACTTCCACTAGGAATAGAAAAAACCTCACTAATCTTTTGAACAGGATGTGGTCCTTTACTGTAAAGCAATTCAAGAATCATAAAATTTTCACTATTGATTTTATGACTTTCTATATCGTTCTTTATATTTGTAATAACAGCCTTGGAAGCCTTCAACCATATGCGAAACAATCTCAAATCCAGATTATTTTGATTTTCCACGACTTAACCTCCTTTAAATAATTAAGGCATTTTATTTATCTATATAAAGGATAATTAACTTCAGTTGGAATCGCTATTGGCATTTGAAGTTTTCCTTTAGATTCAACGAAAGCTGATTGTTTTCTTCCTTTCTACTATTACCAAACTCCTAATATTTCCTGAAATTTACTCATTCATTGAATTCACTCTTTATCTTACTAGACTTAAAGCAATGATTCAAAATTAATAAAGAATACAATGAACCCTAATAGTAATAAAATGATTGGCATCATCATACTTTTAACCGCATCTTTAATTTTAATATGTGTAATAATTGCTCCAATCATTGTAAAAACAATTAATAACCCACCCCAAGCAGCTAATGTTTCATGCCAAATACCTATAATAATGAAAACTGCTGAAATAATCTCGACTAAACCAGTAAACACCCTAAACCATCCTGGATACCCATAATGCTTAAACCCTTCAACCATTTGTTTAGAGCCCAACTTCATAAATCCAAACATTAGGAATCCTAACCCTAATATAACTTGTAGAATAATTGATAATACCGTCATTTTATTGCTCTCCCTTTATCCTAAAATTATTTATCCTATAATTAGGACTTTTTTATCCTAACATTAGGATATATTTATTGTCAATAAAAAAATAAAGAATGACTTAGTGGTATACTCTTTTAACTATATATTTTAAATTTATACTTAAAGATAAAGACAAAGCCTCTAGACCTACCAAACTTTTAGTTCTTAAATACAGTATTTACAGGTTAATCAGTACTAAAGGACTTACTGAGAATGGACTTTAGAAATAGCCCACAAACTTCTCTTTTCTATTTTAGGAACTAAAATTTCACATAAAAAAAAGCATAAAATTTCCAAAAGAAAATTTATGCTTTACATTATATAGATAAATTAAAAACCACCAAATATGTATTTGGTGGAGACGGTGGGTATTCTACCACAAAAATCTACAAACCTTATTATATCAACGTTTGAAGGGCTTTTTCGACCGTCAAAAATGGCTCTTACAAAGGAATTAATAAGGTTTGCTAAACTATGCTTACGGAGACTAGTATTTCTTTATTTCACAGCATTTCTTATATTTTTTATTTCTTCCACAGGGACAATTATCATTCCTCCCAATTTTACCATTAACTTCTCTATATTTTTCTATTCTTTGCTTTGAAATAAATTCAACCACTTTTTCAACGTCTTGTATTTGATTAAGGTCTTGAAGGTTGCTCAGTTTTAGTGAACAAATTTTTATATCTCTTAATCGATCATGTCTATCATAGTAAAAGTCATATACTAGGCATTCTTTATTACCAGTAATCTTTAAATTTGCATAAATATAATTAACCTTATCATTATCTGTAAGTGCTTTAAAATCAGGAGCATAAACAAATATAGCGTATGGCATTTCACCTGGTGCAAACGTTTGAATCATATAACCAATTTGTTTTTGCCTTAATAAAATTGACTCTAATTGATTTACGAAATTATCCCTGGATTCAAAATCAAAATCTAATAAGAAAATAGAAAACCTAATTTTTTCTACACTCCCTATTTTATTTAACAAATCTAGAATTTCTTTAAACTGAGATGCCATATTTTGTGTCGGCTTATTAACCTCAATATTATGATGCAACAACGAAAAGTAATTATCTAGTTCCTGTCTGTAACCTATCCCACTTAGTCTAGTCCCACTCTCTACTTCTTTAGCATCCCAAGTATATAAGTTTCGTTCTAAATACATCCCTAAATGATCTAACTCGTCATTCAAAGCTAAACTCTCACATTCAATAGCTTTCCTACGTTCTTTTAAGTAATGTAGAAATTGTAACGGATTATCAAATATATCCCGATATATTCTTAAATCATCTATCGATAATGATATTGAATTACTCTTCAATTTTATAAAATTGATTTTTTCTGCTTTGGCCGTAAAGGTATTAAAATTATCTACCGTCACACAAAGGCAATAAATTTCAGGATAATTTCGCATGTCTAATTCCACTTTCAAATCTTTTTCCTTCGTATAAATTTTTGAAAGTGTACTTTTCTCTATATATTCCTTCGTTCTATCACATTGATGATCTGCCTTTTCAATCAATGCTTTAAAAGAATTTATATGTCCTTTATAATCCGTTAAAGCAGAAGTATAAATAAATGATCCCGCTTTAACTTCTACTATTAACATGACATCATTAAAAGTTATGAGTAAATCATTTTCTGCACAATCTTTCAATGATTTTTTTCTAGGATAATAATTGTCTCTAAGCGTATTACAGCCGGGAAGTATTTTTTTAAATAAATTTTCTACCATTTTTTCAGTTGTTTCTTGCTGGATAATTGCCCATGTTTCTTTATAACTCGGACATGCACTTATTAAATTTTTTTGAATAGCTCTATATAAATTATCGAAAATAGAGTAATAGTCAAAACCGTATGCAATATTATTTATTTTAATAAAAGGTCTTTTTTGAATAGGCAAGTCTAAATTCGGCCATCCAGAATAATAATTATCATCATTAAAGAAAGCTCCATATTCATTAATTCCATAACTTAGTATATCGATAAATTCATCAGACCACCCTGTTATCTCCTTAATCCCATGTAGCTTAATTATATCTAATTTTTGAATTCCTTCAGATATATCTAATAATTCTTTATACTTTTGATTAATATCAGTAACATTATCAACTTGAATATCTTGGCTGAAAAACTCAGTCAAACTATCAGCCATTTTCTTCATTTCATCCATTCTTCCTTGCGTAAGAATATATTCTAACTTTTTCAACCCTCTAATAAAATTTTCTACATTAAGTTTAAATGTTTCTTCAAATATTTGCTTATGTGGAGAAAGTATTTCTCTAAAATGTTCAATTTGATAACACTGGTATCTATCTCCACGTACAACTCTTGAAAATTCAGATTCAATTATATACGCAAGTTCTTCTCTATTAACCTCTGGATCATCTTTTATTTTTTTTTCAGACCAGTAGTAATAATAATTATTTAAAGAATAATACAATTTGATAACATCAATTATTATATCTTCATAGTCATCAAATTCACTCTCTTGCCCACCATCCAAATACGTATTTTCTTGAGAAACTAAAATTGACTGAATATATTCAATAGCTCTTTGAGAATAAATTTCTTCTAGGCTACTTTGAATCTCTGAAGTTAGATTAATAAAATTTAAGATATTCCTTTCAAATAAATAATTTAGAAGTTCAAGTGGATTAGATTTTTTAACCTTTTCTTTTATATTATTTATTAACTTATCTATATCATTTTTATATTTTTCATAATTATTCTCTATCAACATTAACTCACTATTTCCCATTTAATATCCCCTTATATTTTTATTAAAGCCTAATTTTTCTATGTATCCTTCCCCAATGCCTCTTCACCTGCTTCTTAATAATGCAATTAACATGTAATCTACACATTTTGTTATGCGCTTTATAAGCATAAGTAATAAAATTCCCACGATCTTTATAATCGAAGCCTAAGTGTGTATACAGATCATAGAGCGATCGTTTCGGACCAGGTCGTTTTGTCGCATATTCAATACGTTTTACAGTTTTAACTTTTCTATACGCCCTAGTGTAATAATTAAATAAACTCTTTTCTCTCAGTTGAATCATGTGTCCATTTGTTACAAACCCCAAATAATCTATTTTAGAAGGTTTTAATTGTTCATCAAGAATTTCTGTACCATTCCATAACCTTATTTCAGTTTTTTCTGGTTGCACAATTAATCCATCAGGTTTGTATTTTTCTATAATTGTAAATAATTCATCTCGAATTTCATTAAACTCACCATAACTTTCGCTATCAATTGGTATGATTACAATCAAATCATCACAGTATCTTCTATACATAGAATTAGCATTCTTTTTCTTACACCATTGTCTAATTTCTTTATCAAAATCAATTAAATGTACATTAGAACAAACTGCACTCACACTTGAACCTTGAGGGATACCGAAAGGCCCCGGATTAGGATTTTTCTTTAAATGAATTTTCTTAAACTCTCTAAATTCAGTTGGCTCCATGATTCTACTAATTTGATGTGTTTTAATTTTTCGGTTCAATTTCCCTCCAAACTTTTCTTCTAAAAAGCTATCAATATTTTCTCTATTCACGTATGTAAATTTCGTCAAATTTTTAAATACTTGATACCAGTCTTTATCTAGAGTAGTTACTCCCAGAACTCTTTTCATGTTTTCTTTCAATGTATGATGTGAAATATTATCAAAATACTTCGAAAAATCACTAGCTATTACAACAGCGTTCTCAAATTTAAATAAATGCTCAAACACTTCAAACGCAAAATCGATATTATTTTTACCAAACTTGTTATTACGATATGCAATAACGTTTTCATCAATTTCATTATCAGCAGAATAATCGTTATAAGCATTATTTAACAAATCACCATAATATTTATATATAAAGCTATCTTTGTGTGCAGCATAAAAAATTTGACGAGTCTTTGGTTTCCCAGGTTCTTTTCTTTTAATGACATTGCCTAGTTCATCAATTTCTTTAACCGTCACAAACCTCTTAAAGCTCATTTCAAAATGTATAAATGGTAAAAAAGCATATGAAGCTACGAAATCCTTATTTAAAAGATTCGCTTTCATATGCCCAATTTGTATTCGTTCATCAAAATGTAGATAACCTTTTGTTCTATACTTCTTCCAATTAATATTAGAAGAGCTAGAGAGGTTATGTAATTGATGTGGTCCATTACCCTGGTTCATAACCGGAAAACCTCCTAGCCTAATTTGGTGTCATCTATCAAAGATAGATGCTCTGCTGACCACGCGCTCCGTATGAAACGGCTTTGTTACTCTTAAAACAATACACTATACTTACCCTATGGAGGTAATTACAATGTTGCTAAGTTTGTCTAGCTATTCAGAAGTCCAGCTTGTGCTGTTCTTAACAGAAATCACTAGGTTGCTTGTTGAGGTTCTAAATATTTATAACCTTGACAAGCGTGAAACTTAACACTTCCGCAACTATTTTCACAGAACAATCAAATTATCCCATTTTATCCAATAAAAATCAATTCTACCTCTATTAATCTTTTAAATAAAACTCTAATTTTTCAACCACAATTTTTTTAGCAACCCCATAATCACTCGTACTAAATTCCCCTACCCTTTTTTTCAACACCTGATAAATGGACTGATGAATATTTCTCGTTAGCCATCCTATATTATCAACATCGCTATCTAGTTGAAAATCGTAACGAATAGGTAGTTCCATTCCTTTCTTATCCAACTTACTTTGAACAAAGAAATCTTCAATTTTTAAGTTTAACCACGTTATATACTCTTTTCGTAAACCTTGAGCTTTTAGATAATCTTCGCCATCTGAAATATTCAACTTAATCGTTTCATTAGCTTGTGTTTCTTTTAATTCGATTAATGCTTGGGCTTCTTCTTTAGAAATTACGCCTGCCTCTCCCAACTGTTTAATACGTTCATTTTCAGCTTTTAAATTGCTCACTACTGCATCATTTGCTGCTTTTTTAGCCGCTAAATATCGATCAAATCCATCAGGTGAAAATGAATCTTCGTTTCCAATGCCTTTCGATGAATATTTGGTCACGCTTCCTAATTGTTGAGGAGCAATAACAAGAACATCTTCTTCAATATCAACTTTGGGTTTCTTTTTACCAGGTCTAGATTCTACAAACCCTAGTTCTTCAAGCATATTGATTTGTTCGCTTAAACTTTCTCTTTGGGATTTAATTACTTCCGAAAAAGATTTCTGTTGTTTATAATAATCCCACAGTTTTTCAAGCCCTAGTTCTTTATGGTAAATGACATTACAGAAATTATCTAAATCTGAATTAGCATTAGGAATTTTTCTCAATCCTCTTCCTATTGCTTGTGCATATGGTGTTAATGATTTAAATGGTCTAAATATAGAGATAATCGAAATATCAGGATTATTGTAACCTTCCCCTAGCATTTGAATGCTTACCATCACGTCATATTTGCCTTGTGCAAAATCACTTAAACGAACTTCATTTTCTCTTTCGTTATTTGAGTTTGTACTAACATAAGTCGCACTCATTCCAGCATCATTAAACCATTTACATATAGACTGAGCATGTTCATCGTTACATGTAATTGCTAGAACTCGATGATTTGGGTAGCTTTTTCGTTTATCCATTAAAACTTGTTTCGTTTGTTCAATAATTTGCTTTGAACATACTTCAGAAAGAGCAACGGATTTGTTTATCCAATCATTATTTAACTTTTGCTTTGCTTCCTCTAAAGTGAGCCTTTGACCTGTTTCATTATGAATAAACTCTAATTCTCCAGGGATTTCAACTTCTTTGATTACATCCTTTAATAAGCCATCTTTAATTGCTTCACCTAATGTATATTCGTAAATAGGGTCCAATGGATTGCTTGTAATTTCAAGTTTATCTGCTCTAAATGGAGTTGCTGTTAATTTAATTACTTTTGAAGCTTTAAAATAAGCTATAGCTTCTTGCCACATCGGAGCTGCTACGTGATGGGCTTCATCGATAATAATCATGTCGAAAAAACCTTGATCCACTAGATTCATTAAATTTACTTCTTCACCGCTACTATTAATTCGATGAATATTAGTAATTACAATATCTGCTTCCTTTAACTTACTAATGGCGATGGCCTTTTCCTGCTCACTATCTTTCCTAAACCCTTGATATAATAATGTTTTAGGTAAATCCACTGCTTTTAATATCACGTTATGCTTATATAAAAATGAATTTTGAGGATTAAATAAAGTATCAAATTCTTCAAATACTGTTCTTCTGACAACCTTACCTGGAGTTATTAATAGTACTTTGCCTTTACAATTAGTAAAAGGAAGTATCGACATTAAACCGGTTTTACCTGACCCAGTAGGCATAACGACTAATACTTCTCTTTTTTCGAACTCTGGAAACTGCTCATAATATCTTGTAACCGCGTTGTAAGCATCTAATTGAGCTTGATATAACTTACTATTACCAATAATATTTGCACTACCTGCCTCAAAAAATACCATAATATTCCTCCTTTATAATTATATAATAACATGTAAATCAACCTTAATAATTTAAATATTTAGATATTAAACTTTATAGATACGAACAAATGTTGAGGGAACCCCCCAACTCACAAAATGACTAATGCGTCACTTTATTGAGTTTGGGGTTGCAAAATAAGTATATTTCACTACAAATTACACATTAGTAATAAGCTAATTTTTTTATATGTATATCCTATCAACTTCATATCTGCGAACAAACATTAATAATTAACAACGAATCCCTAATTTATAAAACATCTGAAAATGGCGCTTGTAACCAACAAAGATTTTCTTATAATAACAATATATGTAAATTTTAAAATAAAATAGTATTGCATTATAAAGTTGTAAAATAAGTACTTTTCTAACTAAATGAGGTGAGAAAATGTTTGTAGCTATCAATCGAAACGGAGAGAAACAGTTTGCATTTCATGAAGATAAGATACGGTTAAGATCATTATCTGATGCAAAAGAACTTTATTGTCCTAACTGTCAGAAGAAAGTTTTCTTTCGTGGTGGACCAAAACGCATACACCACTTTTATCATGAAACCCATGTTGAATGTAGTTTTTTGGGGGAGCCTGAAACACAGGAACATCTTGGTGGTAAATTAGCAATTTATAATTGGTTGAAAGAGAAATATCCGAATGCTTATGTCGCATTAGAAAAACGAATTAGTAAGACGAATCAAATTGCAGATGTTTATGCTGATTTTGGTAATGATCAAAGATTTGCATTTGAAGTACAGTGCGCGGAGTTAACAACAGAAAAGTGGTTAGAACGGCGTAAACTATACGCAATAGCAGGCATAAAAGACATCTGGCTTTTCGGTGCTAATTATTATAAAGAAATTAATACTGATGATATAGGTGAGGACGAATTGGTTATCCGATTAAAGTACTTACAGCAAACGGTTAATAAAAAAGAACGTAGTGTTTATTTTATTGATACAAAAAACAATCTCGTAAAACATATCGGACAATTTTTTGGTATTACTTATCGGACAGAAACAAGAGCTTCAGTAAAGTTGCAAGAACTCACTATTAATGAAATGAAAATTTTTAAAGTACCATCTCCTTGTAAATACGTTTTAGGAAATGAAACTTCATTCAAAAAGCTTCAAGAATATTTTACAAATAGAAGTAAGAAAGCTGCAGAAATTTGGCGGGAACGTAAAAAGGAACACGCCCTAAGAATGCAAAGAATCCATCAAAAAAAAGAGCAGCAAAAGAAATTCCAATTATATAAACGGTACTTGAATAACTTTAGTATTGAAAAAGTATATCACCGTTTGTCACCCAGAGAACAAGTTCTATTTAAAAGATTAGTAAAAGAATACGGTTTAACCGATACAAATTTCCCTGGCATATTCAATATACAAATGGAAAATTATAAATTTGTTCACACGCCTTATCCTTTATGGCAATTACTCGTTTTTCATAAAGCTATAAAGCACAATTACAGTAAGAAACAATTAATCTATTCAAAGTATTTATTTCAAGATATAAAGGACCAAATCAGATATGATGTTAGGGACAGTAAAGAAGTTGCTACAATAATTCACAGCTATCTAGTTCTCTTGGAGAAATGCGGTTTTTTGGATAAAAAAACGTTTTATCGTAAGTATACTCACCCATTTACAATTGAAAATAATGTTTTACCAATCGTTAATAATAAAGATCTTAATTCAAATGTTGCCTTATATTTATCTGAATTTAATTTATTTGAAATTGGTTGGGTTGATGATTACTATACTACTCATGTATTTATTGAGCGTGAGGAACAACAAATATTGAAAAAGGGTATAAAGCATTATCAAAATCTCGTAATTAATAGAATGGAATCCCCTTTTCATATTGAGGAAGGGTTAATTGATTGGTTCTGTGAGGCCGTGTTGAACCAATATATTCAATTAAATAAGAACGAAGAAGATTTTTTAACTCAACTAAGACATCTCGTACTAGAAGGTGAATTTATCTCGCAGGCAATACATGATACTTTTTTTGCGTTAATAGAAGAAAAATTTAATTAATTATAAGTGCTAGGCACGCAATATATAACAATTTGTAAATTTGTCAGTATTATTATTGTGCCTGGCACCTAATATTAAATTCAAAAGAACGATAACTATGTGATAACAACTTCCAACTTTGCACTTATTGAATTAAAAATACCATAATACACCTAATTTGTAAGTATATAATAGAATGAATTATAATTGTAAACAGAATATTCTTTTTATATTTACAAGCACGAACAATTGTTTTATAATCTAATAAAATAAATATTAACAAGGGAAACCCCCAACTCATAAAGTAAAGTGATTTTAATGTCGCTTTACTTTATGAGTTGGGGGTTTTTGCTTTGTAAAGGAGGAAATGCAAATGCAAGATGAAAACTTAAAAGTTACATTAGAAGAAACAATTTCATTAAAAGTGGCAGCAACATTGTTAAAAGTACCTGAAACAGTTGTTATTAAATTATGTGAAGCTAGGTTGTTAAAAACAGTGGGTTCCGATGGAATATGGAGAGTGTTCAAGAAACAAGAATTACCGTGTATACTTCAGTTAAAAAGTTGGATTCCCAGAAATAGTGATAATTTTAAAATCCTTGATAATCAGTACGATTTGGTTGATTTAGAAGAGTTAGCATATTGGCCTTTTGAATTGATAAATGATGAAAATTACGTTGAATTTCGAAATATTTGTATTGACCGAGCCGTATTTAAGGATCCATCTAACCAGCTTCATACAAAATATGTACTTGAAATTGAAACTTTCTTAAACGTGGCGGAGTGGGAGATGTCTTTGGAAACTATTTTAACTACCGTAGATCAAACTGTAGACCCTACTACAACAGTATTTACAGGTGTATTTGAAAATGTAGAAGATGCTTATGCATGCGCAAAAGAACTCTATAATGAAATCGACTTACAAAAAGCCATCACAAATCAACATTAACCCATACTTCGAGTTGATGATGAAATGAAATCAAATTAGCTTGAAAAGCGTAGAGACACCAAGAAGTTTCTACGCTTTTTTCATTATGTCAAAGTATATAATAATGGATGATAATCCGAATTAGAATACCATTTTTAAAGTATGTCTAGGACAGAAGTTCCTAAACACAAACGCCGCTATATCAACATTCCCATAAAAACCAACCTACTTTTCAGAATTTCTCAAACTGTTATTGGCTTTTTTAGTATAATGGCTATATATCCCGTGTTTCGTCCGGGAATCTTCGAAATTTTCCGTAATAAAAATCAATAAATATTTATCTAATTTAATCGATAACTCCGTCCTATATTAAAGCTATATAACCTAACTTTTCTCAAAATTTCATTTGAAATCACAAGTCATCATCTTCATCCAGATAGCTCATTAACTCTTCAAATAAATCATCGTAGTAATTTCCATTGAATTTTTTTCCTAAATTTTCAAACTTCTTCTTTCTTCGTTGCATAAGCTCCTCATGCGCTATATCAGAATAAGACCTATTTGTACCTGTATCGGTGATTCGAGTATCATAACTTTTAGAGTTATTAATTACATAAATATATTCATTGGAACCACCAAAAACAAATTTCACATAACGCAACTCTATAAATTTGTAATCAGAACCTAATTCAAACCCCATACTTTCTAATTTACAAACAATTACTTGATAAAATTCTACAAATTTTGAATAAATATCTTGAATATCACATACATAAATTTTCCCATATAACTTATCAATACGATCATGTTCTTGTGTCCAGTGATAACCAAAAATCGATTCAATTTCTTCAATATTCAGTAAATTATATAGATGATAATCTAAATTAGATCCATTTAGATTTAATTTTGATTGCAATTCTTTATTATAAATAGAAATTTCATAAAAGTAATAAACTTTCTTTTTTTCTACAATTTTATCAAGTTCATCCTTTCCGTATCGATATTCAGGTAAACTATGATTCATCATACAATCACTCCACTCAATGATTAATACAGAAATTATATAAGAATAATAAAATTAATTCAATATTCAAATTTTTATAAATTACATGGATAATACTTTCATCAGAAATCCTTGAAAAAATAAAACCTTAAAAATCATTAAAATTCGTTAAGAATGTAGCTAATGAACCCCTCTATGCCATTGAATAAATTAATTTTTGCTGTAACAACCTTTATTATATAACATGTTTTAGATTAGTCTTGTGAACTTAATCCAGATATTATCCTTGGAATCAGTTCAAGTTTAATAGGTGATCAATCGTTATTTTATTGTTGGCATATGATGACACTTCTCTAATTAAATACTGCTACCGGCTTGGTAGTTTTATATGTGTTGTTTGATTACGAGCTTAATTTTCTTTTTTCATAAGGTACTAAGAATATGATTTTCAAGCGGCTATAATGTGTAAAGCAAAAATTCAAAGGAACAAACTTCAAGTACACCATTCATGCTATTTAACTAACGAATGAATGTCCTTAAAACTGTTTATCAAACTTTACACTAAAACGGAGGAAATCGTCATGAATACAAAGGAATTCAAAGTACACTTTATTTACAACAACAAAGGTCAACGGGTAGAACTGGGTTATGCTGAAATTCAAACCCTTCTCTTTCTATATGAACATAGCTTTTTATCACAACCACAATTACTAGAATTTTATTCATTCGTTCAGGCAGCACATCCAGCTACATTTCGCAAAAAAACGAGCAAATGGCTTGAAGCTGGTTTAATTAAAAAGAAAGCCACCTCGATTCAAAATGGACATTCTGTAGTAATTATTTCACTAGCAGGCGCTGGTTTGACAGTGTTGAAAAAATTAGGTTATATAAAAGAAAATATTCGAGTAAAGGCACCTAGCTTTAGTAATATTGATCATTCATTAGCAATTCGACAAACTGCACTTGATGTTTTATATAATCATCGTAAGATCACTAATGCACAAATTTATTATGCTAAAGGTTTGTATTATGTTGGTATTAAACCTAATGTATTTTTCAATACCTTAACAGAGCCGGTTTTAATTTATAAAACCAAAAAGCTTGGGGAAGATCGTCTAAGTCACTTTAAAAAATATGATGGCACTCTTCAAAAATACAAGAATACCTTATTAACATCAATTAACCCTTATAAAGAAAAGGACGAATATACAGAGGTTATTGCAGATTGGCTATTTGAAGTACAAGGTCAATATCTACACATTGAGGTCGATTGCGGAAATGAACAAATTCGAAAATCGAAAAGTGGACATGATACTTCCTTCGAAGGAAAACTTTCACGTTTGCAACCGCAACTTGAAAAGAAAGCGATGGATCCATCAACTTATCATGTATTGTTTATAATGGTCGATAATCGAAAGGATGCCGTTTTAACACAACTACATCCTTCAAGAGTTACACGTATTGCTAACGTAAAGCAAGAAATGGCTCGCTTTGCGAATTTTACTGAATGGCAGTTCGAAATGTATGTGATTCGTTTCAGTCGTACTAAAGGTTTTTTACAGAATTTTTTCAGGAAAATTGCAGAACTAGCAGCGGATAAAGGCAGCCTAATTAATCAACTAATTGATGTTTTTTTTCAGAAAGAAGCATTACAATTTTCCGATTGGGAATTTCGGTTCTTAGAAAAAGATACTATACAAGAAATACAGTCATTTACTATTCTTAATTATATTCCTGAAAAAATATTTGCATATATACAACCTAAAAATAAGGTGTTTCAATTGATTGTTCCCTTCTTCATGGAGGAAGGGAATGTTAAAATAACTGAGCAATTGGCCGAGCTGGCAGATAGTCTAAGTCATGGTTATTATGGAGGCGCTTTAACAAAAATCTTAGTTATATATCCAGATGCATCAGAATTAGGTTATGATGTTATTCGAAAAAACAAAAAGAATTCGAAGGATGATTCCGCAATGGACACTTCTAATATGCTGTTCATTTATATGACAAATTTCATCAGCCTATATGACATCCCAAAATTATTCAACGAAAGTAAAAAACGCATTCCATACAGTATGATTTTCGAAACTTGAGCGGCTGAGGCGGTTCTTCTATGAGCCGTCTTTTTCATATTAACCATGTACAGTGAAACGGCGTCTCAGGGGAAGTTGGATAACACACTAAAATTCAAAGTAAATCAATAAAAATAAGGTATCAAAATAGCACTAACAGGTTACACACTCTATAAGTATACTTCAAAACCTCCAAGCCCTTGAAGGCGTAAGAATTCCACTAGATTAAAGATAACGAGAATGTTGCCACTATTATATTTATACTAATCTATAATTAACGTTTAACATTTTAATAGAGCGTGTCATACCTTTTTAGTTAAATCCTCACTTATATTAGTCTTATCTACATGCCATCATAGATATTAAAATTTCATCTCTTAAACGCATTAGTTGCTTAAACTTTTTAATGATACTACTCTGAAAACACTATAACATTCTGTATTGAAATTATTTTTATCAAATAATAGTTTGCTATTTGTTTCACCCCAAAAATAGCATTAAAAAGCCCCCTTACAAACTGCAAGGAGGCTATTTTCTATTATTTTAGATGATAATATTCCAACCCTTTAAAGATCAATGCATTTATAAGATTACTCATTTTGATCGATTTTTGTTTACTTAATTCTTTCAATTCTTCGTAAAGGCCTTCTTCAAACAACACTGATTTTTTATCAATGGTGTTCTTTATATTTAGGGTATTTTTATACAATTCATAATCTAAATTAGTTACTACTTCATCAGTATTACTAGCAACTCCATTAGACGATTCAACAATTTTCTTATCGTATGGCTTCACATAAATTTTCGAAAAAATATTACGAGACAATGAATCAATTTCATTTTCACCATCATATCTCCATTCACCATCATGATTTACGACAACTGCTGCATTTGCTAATTTTGCTTCTAATACACTTACACGCATTTCCAATTTTCGTGAGATACTTTCAATTGTCTCATTGTCATTTAATAGTGCCACAACTTCTTTGATCGTCATAAAGTTCTTCTCTTGCTTCACTTCAGGCAATTCAACCTGAACTAGATCTTGATTCTGCATAACCTCTGATCCATCATTTAATTTTCCCTGATTTAAATGCCCGTTTTCGCGCATCGCAATCATCTCCTTTTCTGCTTTTTAACATTCTAACTTCTTACTTCCGATATTCTTAGGGCTTTTTCATAAAATAAAAAATACCCGATTTGCTATTCGAAAACGAGGATTCATAGTATAGAATGTTTAAAATTCTGGAGATGATTTACATGAATAACACATTATTAATTTTTAACGCTACTTCATTGTGTATGAGCCATCAGCATTTCTTTTATTTCGACAATGAGCAGAAACTACAAACTACTAGCGATTCATGGCCAACCTTACAGCCATTTTTTCAAGAAGAAGAGTTAAGTGATAAGGCAATTGGTTTATTACTTGTTATGCAGTTTTTAGCACGAGAAGAAAAAATGATTGTGGTTCCACGAGAAAGTGTCTATAAAAACTCACGTCATATTACCAAAAATGCAGCCAATTTAAATAAGCTGCTTTGCTTTTTACAGGAAAAAGGCTATTTGGATCTTCAATATGCGGGTGTCTCTGGTCGGAAACAGTTTATAACACTAAATCCGCAAATTTTTCAACAACAATATTTAAGAACTAATTAAATAAAGAAGAACTACACCTCTGACGTTAACGCTAACTTTAGTGTAGTTCTTCTTGGATAGATTATTAAAATCTTAAAATACCTATTTAAAATTTAACAAAGCGAGGTCTACAACACATATATCAGGAACTTCCTGTCGAGCTGCAATTTCTTGGTACAACAGTAATATAGATCCTTTATGATTTTCTAACCATATTCTTAATGTGTATGTATTATGTATGATACTTAACTAGATTGCTTGCCTTAGAATAATTGGTTGTAGAGCATGTCGCTAACATTATATTTCAACCTTTGTAAACTCCATTCCCTTCACCTTCAACTGATTAAATAAATTCGCTAATGCTGTCTCACCGACATTTCGGTACTTGCCTAATAGTACTATCTCTTTTGGAAAATCTTTAACATGTAAGAATCCTTGCTCTTGTAACGAGTTCAGCAAGCTTGTTTGTCCAGGGAAGTTTTCCTTTGTTAATGCAACATTTCCTAATGCTTCAGTTAAAATAATAAATTCAGATTTGTAAAACAACAAGACTTCCCCGCGATATTGCTCCATCAATATTTTGCGTTTTTGTTCTTCTTCAACGAATAATCTTAATTCTTCAAAGAAACATTCATCATTAGCTTCTTTAAAACGCTTTACATGCTGGTGCATACCATCTAATTGATATGGCAGTTCACTCATAATTCGTGCTTGCTGTTCGCCATTCAAACGTATTAAAAACGTTGTAGATTTTGGGAAACGTTGTGGTAATAAAAAAGCATCACGTAAAAAATCAGGTATCTCAACAAATTGATTTTTATAATAAATTTTGCGACTAACTTTTTGTTCAGCTATCACATTTTGTGAAATTGGCTGTTTTTGCACAAATGTCTGCATTAATGCTTCAATATGTTCAATTAAATATTCACTATCAGCTGCGCTTTTCTCAGGAACTGGCTCAATATACTCTGGCACCTCGATATCAGGTGATGCATATGTTTCAATAAACCATGTCAAAATCAAATGCTGATACTCCCAACAAGTTAATGCTTCTCGAATTAACATTTTACGCGTACCATCATGACTTGCTGTGTTTCCTTGACGGCGAACAAAGTGAATCGCATTATCCGTTGTCGGCGTAATGATGCCTTCATTTTTTAACTTCATTTGTAATTCACCGAAGTTCAACTCACTATGCTCTAGACCTTCCAATTGTGCAACTTGACGTACTAATGTTTCTGCCATAGTTCGTGTTGTTTGCATCGCTGCACGTGGTGAAATAAAAATAAGCTTTTCTATTTCTTGCGTTAACTCAGCTAAATTTGGATTAACCCCAAATAAAATTTCTTGTAACTTTTGCGACACTATTTCACACCTACCCCCTGATTTATATATAATCACTCTATTATATTTAAAATGAAAGCGTATCAGTATAAAAACATGATACGCTTTCTCATTGTTATAATTGATTCAAAAAGCCCTTTAACGTTTCAAATTCTTCTTCCGACAACGTAACTCCCTTACCCATCTTTTCACGATTAGGCGCCCATTCGCGGATATCATATTTCGGGGCATTTCCATTCCAACTAATAAGGTTTAATTCTTTCTTCCAACCTTTTGCGGATTCAGATAGTACACCGATGTGTTCAACAACTTCATATTTGATTTCTGCCATTTAAAAAGCCTCCTGACATTTAATAAACTTGCTCTAGTTCAACTGCTCGCTTGAATGTAATACCTGTATTGATCGCAGCAAAGTGCTTTTCTCCACAACGAATTTTTTCTAATTCAGTTTTACGTAAATCTTCTGCAGCGGTACTTCCTTTTGTCTCTACAATAAAGTACAACTTCTCTTTGCCGTCTTCTTCAACAGATAATGCCCAGTCAGGATTATAGTTTCCAAGCGGTGTTTTGATTTTAAAGTCGGCTGGCAATTTAATATAAAACTTTACATTTGGATCTTTTTCACATGCTTCGGCGAAATCTCTTTCAATTTTAGAATCTACAATAACATGGTCATAAGGAGAACGATTGTCTGAAACTTTCACAATGCTATCTTCATACGATTCAATTTCTTCTTGTTTGAATAAGCTTTGATCGTATACTTCTTCTGTTTCCAGTTTCTCATATTTAACGCCATCAACCATCGCTAAACGTTTAGCTGCATTAATAATGCGCGCGGCTTCTAGCATATACATTTGTGGATTCACTTTAAAGTCATGTAGCGTATCACTTTGCTTCAAAATAGCAATTAATGTTTTACGAGTTAGTTTTGTATCTTGCTGTAACTCCGTTAAAATATCAGGTGCTTTTGTATATTCGCGTTGAACAGTGCTGAAGCTTGTTTTTGCTGTCGTTTTTCCTTCAATACCACTTTCTTCAATACTTAACTGCTTACGCTCGTATTCTAATTTTTGAATACGTACTAACAATTCATCCTTTAATTTTTTTGCCGCATCGCTGATGAACTGCTCGCTATTAAATTGAATTGAATAAGTTGTTTTATATTTAATGCGCTCCCACAGCTCAATGAATGGTCCAGATAACGCTTCTTTATTTAAACGAACCGTTTCTTTCTTTGCATGATCCTTAATTTCAATTTTTTCTGTATTAAACTTCTGTTCAATTGCAGCAATTACCTTCTCCGTCATATTTGGAGCTAGAACAGTATATTCTTCAGGCAACTCAAATACTTGATCTTTAATCGCTTCAGCTAAGGCAACAGTTCCCTTCCCTTTTGCATCAATGTATTTTTGCTCAAATAAGTATTCAACAAGCTTTTTTGAATACTCATGTCCTAAAGGTTTTTGATATCCTGTCAGTTCATCTTCCTCTAACACAAGTGAACTAAATGTTTCATTCTTAAAAATACCGAATTCTATACCATCTTTTTCATACTCATGCTGTAAGCCAGTAGCAAATTCTTCGTAGCTTTCATTTGCCATTACAGTTAACGTATTGACTTCGAATCCATGTACACGTTCACCATTTTGATTAACAGCTATGCGCAGACCTCGACCGATTTTTTGGCGCTTCGTTAGTTCATCTTTCGAGTCAATTAACGTACAAATTTGGAAGACATTTGGGTTATCCCAACCTTCCTTTAACGCTGAATGCGAGAAAATAAAACGTAGTTTATGAGCAGTTTTTGTCTTCCTTTTTTCTTCATCATACATTGTCAGTAAATCTTCTTTATCTTTCATGATGATCTGGAAAGCACTTTCATCCTTTTCCCCACCATTTTTAAAATTACCTTTTTTATCAATTGAGAAGTATCCATTATGTACTTCTTCAACAGGAACGTGATAATCACGAAGCTTTCTATATTTAGGAGATTTTAATACGTCCTTATACTCTTCTTCAAAAATTTGACCGTATTCCCCTAAATAATGCTTACCATCCTCATCGTATTTCCGGTATTTAGCTACATTATCGATAAAGAAAAGACTTAAAACTTTAATTCCTAAAGCATTTAGCTTTAGCTCTTTATTTAAGTGTTCCTCAATTGTTTTACGAATTTGACCGCGCTTTACCTCTAAGTCGGCGTAGTGTGCCTGACTTAAATAAATCGTAGATGGCTCGCCTGAAAACTCAATGTACTCATTACCTTTTTCAGCCGATATATCGCGAACATAACCAATCTCTTCATACGCCGTTAACTTGGTCTTTTTCACTAAGTCATCATTTTTCTTTAAGGAAATAATCTTTTTCTCAATGCCGGTTTTCTTTTTCTCAAAAACCTCTACAGATGCCGTAACAGAAGTTTTTGTCGCTTTAATACCTAATAATCGTAAGTGAGCCACATTACCATCAATTGTACGTTTAACGCCAGCCACCTCTATTTGCTTTACAAGCTTGTTCTGATACGCTTCAACAGGTCCTAATTTATAAAGTAAAGGATATCCTTCTTCTTTATGTGTTGCAGAGAAACGGAAAACAAACGACGGATTTAAAGTAGCAATTGCAGCCTTTGCATTCTCTGTAGTATCTACGCTTTGTGGCTCATCAATCACGACAATTGGATTCGTTTCCGCAATATAATCTTTAGGAGAGATACCATATAAACTATCACGATCATTACGGTTAAAAATATTATCTTCACTATTGAACGCTTGAATGTTAATAACCATAATTTCGACATTTTCGTTTGAAGCAAATGCTTGGATATTATTTAACTTAGAACTATCATACATAAATGCACGATATAAAATCCCTTGCATTTGTGTTTTGAAATAATCCTTTGTCATTTGCAACGTCTTCATGACACCTTCTTTAATCGCTACAGAAGGTACGACAATAATAAATTTCGTAAAGCCATATTTTCGGTTCATTTCCAGAATCGATTTTAAATAAACGAAGGTTTTCCCTGTTCCTGTTTCCATTTCGATATTGAACTGTGGAAAAGGTGATGAAATTGATTGGGCAATTGGAATACCTTGCTTAACTTGAAGCTGTTGGACATTTTGTAGCAGTTTACTTTCTGATACATCAATTTTATTACCGACACCTTTTTCACCAAATAGCTTTCCCTGTATATCTTGATCCATAATCGTAAATTCTGATTTACGAATTTGTTGCCCTTCAAATACTCCTAATATGGCATTTATCGCCTCTGCCTGATACGTTAATTCATCAAATTGAATTTTCATTACTGTCACCTCTAAATCGTCAACAAGTTATCTTCTGGATAACCTGCATCTTTTAGAATTTCAATACAGTTCAATTTATCTGAATCATCTCCAAAACCCGCATCGCTGAATATAACGCTGCTTGTTTCTGTTCCATGCTCCTCACGGCGTACAATTATTGCTTTTGCAATATCTGGTGTAATTTCTTTTGATAAGCAAATAAATAAACTTCCAAAAGCAATGTCATAAATCGTTTGACCATTTACTTCAAACGTGTCAATTGGATATGTTAGCTCTATACCTTGCTTTAACATAATTTCATACACGATATCCATCTCTGAGCGACCTTCTACAAATGGGGTTTCATATAAATCTAACGTGTCTTCTAGGTTTTCAAAATCCACATTCCATTCACGAATGTTTGAAGAATCCAACTTCAACACTTTAAAGCCAATATCTAATGAATCAGGATCTACTGTATTTTCATCAAGCAACCCGACCTGTTGATGCTTTTCTTTTAATTCAGCCTTAACTTTTTCCCCTGCACGATTAATTCTTTCTCTAGCTATTTCAGATAGTTTATGTTCTACATTTAATCCATCACATAAACGAATTGCATTTTCAAGAATAACCTTTTTATCGTTTGCAGCTTTTTGAGAACTCTCATCTAAATCCTCCGGGAGTTGAACTAATATAAACTTCCTTCTTCCCCCGTCTTCAGCATTCATTTGCATAATAGCATCTGCGGTAGTCCCTGACCCACCAAAAAAATCTAAAATAATTGCATCTTCATTTGATTCAACTAAACCAATAATATATTTAATAAGTTTAGTTGGCTTAGGTGTATCAAACACATTTTCAGGTAAAATTTGAAGTAATTCGTATTTAGCTTGTCTATTATGTCCTGTTTTATCTAAATTAATCCACAGAGAAGATGGTGGTAACCCCTTCATATCCTTCAAATATGTTCTTCTTTTGAATTTTTTACCATCGTTTGTAAATTTTATTTCTCCTGTTTCTATTTTTTTATTTAGTGTTTCTTTTGACCATCTCCAACCATTTTTAGGAGGCTTAATACTATAACCTGTTGGCGAAATAACATCATAGATTAAGTTTTCTCGATAATTTGGAGAATTTAAAGGATTACCATCAAAATATGGGCCATTAGGGTCATTATCAGGATTTTTAAAATGTTGCTGTTTATCACTATCAAATTGTTTTTTGGGTTGCCACAATGGTTTTTTTGAATAAATCAAGGTATAATTATGGTCACTTGAAAATTGTTTGGCATCATTATTACTATTATCTGAAGATCGCCAAATTGCTGAAGATACAAAACAATTTTCTCCAAATATTTCATTACATACTTTAATTAAATTTGCATTTTCTCCATCATCAATACTAATAAAAATCACACCATCATCTGTCAGTAAATTCCTTGCTAACTTTAATCGTGCATAAATCATATTCAACCAATCCGTATGGAAACGACCGTTACTCTCTGTATTAGTTGACAAACGATTACCTTCAGCATCAACTTGTCCTGTTTGTTCTAAATAATTCTGAACTCCATCTTTAAAGTTATCTTTATAGACAAAATCCTTCCCTGTATTATAAGGTGGATCAATATAAATAATTTTCACCTTGCCATTATAAGATTTTTGTAAAATTTTCAATACTTCCAAATTATCCCCTTCGATATAAAGATTTTCTGTCGTATAGAAGTTTTTACTTTTCTCTGGGACTGGACGTAATGTTCCTTTTGATGGCTGTTGTGATCCTGCAATCATTTTCTGTTTGCCATGCCATGTAAACTGATAGCGTTCTTGCTCTGTTTCTACGGCTTCCCCTAATACCGTTTTCAGCATATCAAAATCAATTTTTTCACCATCAGTTAAGATTTCTGGGAATAGCTCTTTTAAACGTGCAATATTTTGTGCAGTTATATCTAACGATCCCCCATTCATTTTATTAACCATTATCTTGCTCCTTTTCTATTAATGCTTGTTTCGCAAGCTTTACTTTATTTGCTTCTTGTTGTAATTCAACCCGCATGTTCAATTGCGTTTCTTTTTTAGCCCGCCTTACATAATCGTCAATTTGTGCGTCCATCACGACGAGTTTCTCCAGCAAATTATTTTTTAAAGAAATCGGTGTATAAATGTTGTATCGAGATTGTAATTCTAATTGTAGCAAACGCTCAAGCCACGATTCATAAAACATTTTTAAATTTGTTTTACTAAGGTTTTCAAATTTTAATTGTTGTTCAACCTGTTGCAGCATTACGACTTCTTTTATTTCATAGATAGTATCACTTACTAAGTATCCATCTTTTTTCTTAATGTGTGTAGAGAATACCCATTTCGTATATGAACCATCAAAGAATATAATTACTATAGGATTCGGCATAATACTCATAAACACCTTATAAATTTGCACTGCCTTTTTTAAATCCTTTACGTTTATAGCTAAAAAAACGATTGAATCATAACGCTCTGTTTCATTCTCATACACTTCAATATTCGTATTATTAGTTTGAATTGTAGCTAAGATACGAATACCTCTCGAAACTACATGTTCAGAAATGATTTTTTTCTGAGCGGGTGTTAACTTGTTTTCCATTTGATTATACGGCAACGTCTTCATGATTTGCGTTGCTTTTGGAAATCCAATCGCCTTTAATAACTGCGCTTCATTCATCATGCTTCATCCTTTACAACTAAAAATGAAATGAGTTCAATTTCATCGTCACCTAAGTCCAACTGTCCTTGTAATGTATTTGAACCGAAGCTAAACAAGCTTTCAAAGCCTACTTCTTCTTGTTTATCTTTAATAATATCAATTGATTGCTTCAATAAGTCTTGATAATGCTCCATATCCGCTGCATCGTTTGTTTGCTTATTAAACCACTCGACTGAATTTAATTCTGGCTGTTGTTTGCCAAGTGTTAATTTACGGTAAGCATCTAATATTTTCTTCGCATGTGTGTAATGTATAAACGCTTCTCCTTCATCTGTCACATACAATAAAATGTATGGTGCTAGGCTATTGCTTTCAACAGCTACTTCTTTATGCTGTTTGAAACAAAAAATCACACCTGGTTTTGCTTCAGGCAAATCTGCATTACTTATAACCGCATACAAACCTTTTGGAGCAACTGCAAGCTCTTTTTTATACAATTTTAATGCGGCACTTAAATCACTTTTGAAATCGGTGTATGTTAAGTCAGTAATAGATATCGCACCTGAAACATCCTCTAAGTTTAACACATCATTTTGTAATGCTTTTAGTTGATTGCGACGATATTCTAAATCATTCATTTCTTTCGATGACGTATCTAAAATATCTTCCTCCCCAGAGGCAGAAGTATTTAATATTTTCATACGTCCTTTAACACGTTCTTCTAAATTGATATATTCATCTAATTCCATATTTGGCCAAAAGTTGACGAGTTGAATTTCTGTATTAGTCGAACCGATACGATCAATACGTCCAAATCGTTGGATGACACGTACTGGATTCCAATGAATATCGTAGTTTATTAAGTAATCGCAGTCCTGTAAGTTTTGTCCTTCTGAAATACAGTCGGTCGCAAAAAGTATATCAATTTCATCTGTACGTTTACTATCCACCTTGTAGCGTTCCTTCGATTTTGGTGAAAAGTTCATTAAAATATCATTAATGTCTTTGACACGAACGCCTTTTAAGGTACATTTATTCGCTCCACTTCCGACAACTAACGCAGAATAAAGTTGTTTATTAAGTAAACGCTCTGAAAGATTATCGTACAAGTACTTAGCAGTGTCAGCGAACGCTGAGAAAATAATAACCTTTTTATTGCCTGGATTAATTGGATTTTCAATTTTTTCTTTTATTAAATTGACTAATTGTTCAAGCTTGGCATCACGTACAGTTGAAATCTGTGTTGCTTGTTGTAATAGGTCCTGTAATGTGGCTAAATCGGCACGTAAATCTCCTGCCCATTTCAACGCATCAATATCATTTAATTGAATTTGTACTTTGTCACTACCTACTGTAATCGCTTCAAGCTGTTCATCATCTAGCTCAGTGTCATCAAATTGTTCCGAATATGCTTGCTGATTTTGCAGCTGTAATGTTTGGAGTGTACCTTCAATTCGTCCAACTAATTTTTCAAGCGTCAGTCTAAATGAATGAATAGAACTTTCTAAACGCTTGAACAAGTTCACCTTCATTAAAGCGGCTACTGCAAACTCACGGTCTGTTTGTTTAAACGTCGATTGACCACCCTTTACTCTAGTATCATACAACTCTTCATAATACTTTCGTTTATGAGGTAAAACGTATTTCATTGGCTGATAAATACTAAAGCTCAATGACTCTAAACGCTCATTGACTTCGTTCATATTAACAAATCGTTGTTCTGTATCAACATCGGCTTTAATTGAAAGCGGCTTTAATCGAGTTGGGAAACTACCAATATCTTTGACATTATAATATTTCTCAATATGCTTACGACTTCGAGCAATGGTTAGTAAATCAAGCAATTGGAAGTAGTCTTGCTCAACCATATTTAAAAACTCTTCTGTCGTTCGCTTCGGTGCTGGCAAAGCTGTCCAACGATTGAACGACGCTTGTGCCGCGCGTAACGTTTGCTCAATGCTATCTATACCTTCTTTTTTAAGTGCCTGATCGTTATCTTCCGTTATAAAGGCAATTTGATTTTTGATATCATTCATTTTATTATTTACGGGTGTAGCCGATAATAATAGCACCTTCGTTTTTACACCTTTTTTAATGATTTCCTGCATAAGCTTTTGATAGCGTGTTAATCGGCCCTTATGCGCATTGTTATTTCGGAAATTGTGCGATTCATCGATTACTACTAGATCATAATTTGACCAATTGATTGTATCGAGACGAATTTCACCCGACATGCCACTTTCGCGATTTAAATCGGTATGATTTAACACATCATAGTTAAAGCGGTCTTCATTTAACACATTTCGTTTATCATTTTGCGTATAAACCGCCCAGTTATCTCGCAGCTTTTTCGGACATAAAACTAATACACGGTCATTTCGTAGCTCATAGTATTTGATGACCGCGAGTGCCGAAAATGTTTTCCCTAACCCCACACTATCCGCTAAAATGCAGCCATTATACTTCTCCATTTTGTCGATCATGCCGAGTACACCATCGCGTTGGAACGGGTACAGCTTATTCCAAATAACCGTATCTTTAAAGTTCGTGCCTTCTTTAATAATATTATCCTCTGAGAGACCTTCAAGATTTTCAGAAAAGATATTATACAACGTTACAAAATAGAGCCATTCAGGTGCATTTTCTTTTTGAAATGCATCAAGCTGTTGCAATACTTCTGCTGTAATTTCTTTCGACTTTGTTTCGTCTTGCCAAAGTCTATCAAACTCTGCAAGCATGTTTTGCGTAACACCCATCGTTTCTTTCATGACGGTATAGCTAGCTTGGCGATTTGAAGGTGTGATACCTAATCCATCCGCTGTAAACTCAATTTCCGATTGAATAAAAATGTCCTCATCCGTTTTGTTTTTAATCATCATTTGCTTAGGATACGAGACTTCACCTAAAATCGTTTTAAACTGGGCGTGTTGATTAATCCATTCTGATAATTCTCTTGCAATTTGTTTGGACTGCATTTGATTCCGTAATGGAATTTCAAACTGGTTTCCTTCTAAATCGAGCTGTTGGCCTTTTCTTTCTACTAATTTAAATTGATGATTATCATCAATTTCTTGTTGATAAAAGGTTGGCTCTGTAAAGAGAAAGCGAAAAGATTCCCCTTTCGCTAACGCTTTTTTTAATTCTTGAAAAATATTCATACTCAATTTTGCAGAGGCCACTGCAATTTTCGAGCCTTTTTTTATTTCATCTTTCATCACTTGAACGAGTGTGTTATTCCCTTTATTATCGACTAAATCTACTTTCACAACTAAACACCTCTTACATTACATTTCTAATAATTGATCAAAGTAACCGTCTTTCTCATTCGGATTAATGTTGATTAATGTTCGACGATCTAGCAATAAATTTCCCCATTCACAAGAAGTTTCGGAAACAAATGTACATGCATGACAGGCCGCGCCATTTGCTGACGTATGATATTCGAATTCCCCATCTGAACAGATTGGATCAGATGAACAATAACTCATCTTTTCTAATGCACGAATAATTATAGGTAATAACTTTTCGCTTTGAGCCAAGTTTGTTAATCCACCTAAACTTCCTTCTGAATCTCCAGAGGCAGTGTATATAAACACACCATACATGTCATCATTTGCATAAATACGTTCTTTTAAAGACGTCATTGTATAGCCGCAATGTGCAGCTAGTTCCTGCAACAAAGCATGGCTAAACGTATGCAACAAAATTTGGCGTGGCAGAATATCTAATGGTGACTTTTTAAATTCTTCGCGCTGGGTATTATATGCCCTTACAATAGCACTCGTAATTTGCTCAGTTTGTTCCCACTGGAGCAATTTTTCTAAATTAAATTGAAAGAAAATACCTTCACCGTAATTTCGCACAGCTGGTAACCATTTCAAATCGCTTGTTATAACAACTGGCTGTGTTTTCGCTTCTTCATCTGTAAATCGGTCAATATAGTCTAATCGAGTAAATTCTTTTAAAACTTGTACTTCAGGTACAGAATCCACACGGAAAATCCCATCAAAATACGGCACTAACGTTGGCGCAATATCAACTTTCTTAGATGAAAAACGCTCTTCGTTTATTTCCTCCTGTATTAGCGTGTTCCACTCCTGCTTTTTAATCGATTCATAGGTAGAACTTTCTGCAAGCGTTATTGAACCATCTAAATACTGCTTAATAGCAGGTATAAAAGAAGAAGGGATATTTTTAAAATTACATGCCATTTCAAGACCTGCTTCACCCATACCTAGATATGCTTTACTAAAATTTTCTTTATCTTTTTCTACTAAATATAGAACCTCAAATTCTGAGCTAGATGCTGTTAAAGGAACTTGTAAAAAACTCATAACAGAAGGTGAATAAACATTAGATGCGCCACGCAACGTCGTTTTCATTTTACAATTACATTTCTGTTTGGCAGTATTACTAATCCACGGTCGTTCCCCATGACAATCAAATAAACTATGATTCTCTCTTTCTTCAGGCTTCATAATACTCCCTAAACTTTCACTATGCTTACAGTGCAAGCAAATCACGTGTAAATCAGATAAAGATCCACTTGAGCCACGGGTTTTTAGCATTAATCGTGGATCTTTAGATTGTTCTGTACAAGGCTTATTTCGATGTACCCATTCTTCATAAGGAAAATCTGACAAATGACCATTTTCACATGCTAATACAAAGCGGCTTGCATAAAGCTCCTGAATGTCATCTTCATTTTTCCGCGCACAATAATAACAATTAGTATTATCATAATTCGTCATATTATGGCACTTCGGACAGATTTTCCATTTAGGAAACTCAACCGCTTTAATTTTTTGTTTATCAGGATTTTCATTTAAAATGCGTACGTGGTCAACTCCTAAAAACGATGTAATTCGTACATCTTTTTCTTGAGGCGCCCTTCTTGTTTGCCACTGATCTGCTGATTTCACGATGACGCTTTGATATAAAAGTTCAACGATTGCTCCTGGCCCTGATTGATATATTAGTTGGGAAGGCCTAATTGTCTCATTTTGTTGATTCACGATTTTAACACCTCAATTTCAATGGCTGCTTCTACATTTCTTAATGACATCATAGCTGGACGAGCATCTTTTACCTTCACTTCTTCATTAAAGTTTTTTAATAAGTAAGCTTTTACATATTTAGATTCTTTGTAAGCTAAAGTATCTTCAGCGTGCTTCAACGCTAATTCTCGCCACCATTCTAATAAACCCTTTACTTCGTTTTCAATGGTTGCACCATAAGCATTTTGAACTCTTTCTAAAAATTGAACGGTTGCTGTATCTACTTTATTTTGTAGTTGTACTATTTTTTTCGGACTTTGCTCAGAGTTGATTTCCATAATCGTTTGACGCATAAATCCAACAAACGTACCTGTTAACCCTTTATATAAAGCACCTTTTGCGAAAGGTGTTACACTCATCGTTTCTACATGACGATAGAGTGCTTGATGGTATGCTTTAAAACGTTCAAAATGCGATAAATCTCTAGACCGTAGTGAATTAAGCAGAACAAATACAACTCCTGGATATTTACGCCCAACACGGCTCGTCGCTTGAATATATTCAGAAGTCGTTTTCGGTTGCCCTTGTACAAACATTGTTCCAAGTCGGTCCACATCGACACCTACTGAAATCATATTCGTTGCAAGGACGGCATCAAGAACACCTGCTTCATCTAAAGTTTTCTCCATTTGTGTTAGTAGCTGTGGAATTTCTTGTGCCTTTTTCCGGCTCGTTAATTCTTCAACGGATAGATCATGTTCAAATTTATTTGTTGGATCTAGCATATTTAATCGTGAGTTTACTTCATCTTTAAAAGTAGTAACCATACCTGCCAATTCTTTAACCGTATTAAAATAGCCTAGCATTGTATAATATGGATCTACTTTAAACTTTGGCTCACTTCTTGTTATCGTTGCATATGCACTATATGTTTGAATCGCTTGAATTTTATTACTGACTCCTGGCGCACAGATTCCTACATAGCATCGGCCTGGCTTTTCAGAAGTCGGCACCTCTTTTGAAACGAAATTATCATTTGCTTTTTGCACAGCTAATGGGAACTGCTGCATTTCCCGACCGTATAACGCTCGAATTTGCTCGTCCGCACCACTAATTGTTGCTGTTGAAGCAATTACTTTAGCTGGTCTTCCGTTATTTCTTGTTAATAGATCAATTGCTACCTCATATAAACCTGTTAAAGAGCCTAATGGTCCTGAAATCAAATGAAGCTCATCTTGAATAATTAATTCAGGTGGTTTCAAACGATTAATACGACTGTATCCCCTTGGGGTAGAATCACTATATTTAAATCCTAACTCACGATGATACACGTTTTTATTACCAAATAGTTCATGCATATCTTGTTTCCAAGGTAACTGAGCAATTTTATCTACCGTACCAATTAACAATGTTGGTAACTTCAGATAAATTGCCTCATCAACTGTATAAACAGGAATTCCGTGTTTAAATGCACACGCTTTATTAGAACAACAAATTTTCTGTGAATTCGTGTTAATTTCATACTGCTCCGGCCCTAGTTCCGACCCACACCACGGACAGTTTATTAGTTGAATAGGATTGCCAGTCTTAACTTCTTTACCATCTCGTAATTGTTCAAGCTTATCCATTGCATCTACAAATTTATTAGGAGATGAATCCTGTCCAATCCAAAGCCCTATACTAAATGGCTCTTCTCCAAATAAATTTGCATTTGGTTTACGCAGAACTTCTGCAGCACAAATTAAAGCTGCAGCTCGTTGGAATTGTTGTGTTGTTAACAAACGCAATGTATAACGCATAAAAACTGTAACTCCAGCATACTTGTCTACTTGTTTTGGCGCTAATAATCGGCGATATGCCATGACATAAGCCGCCACACCTAAATAAGCCTCTGTCTTACCGCCCCCAGTTGGGAACCAAATTAAATCAACAATTTCTCTGTCTATATGCTGTTCATCAGATGCACCGGCAACATTCATAAGTAAAAATATTAATTGGAATAAACGCCATTCTCCATCTAATGTAGGTTTTATTCTCTCTCCGGTAGTACGATACGTTTGAGCCACGCCTGATTGCGCTCGTTGCAATAGCATCGCACGGTTTGCAAATTGAAACGCTAAATAACATAAGGAATTATTACTTTCTGTTACTAATGAAATTCCTTCTTCTAGACGTTCGATGATACTTTTTACTTTTAAAATATTTTGTTCCGCTTCACTCTTTAAATAATCAGGTAGCTCATTTACTATTTTCGTTTCATGATTCAGCCACAATTTATAGGCTGCTGGTATAACACTTAATTTTTCCTTTAAGATGGCTACAGGATATTCACTTAAATCCTTCATCTTAAATGACTGATTTTCGATTTTACAATGCTCCACATTCGGCAATTCATAACGTGGCATCCATGTTGAATAAATCGTTGTACTGTTTCCATCGGTTTCCCAATCAACCCCCACGCCATGACCAATTGCTAATTCTTCTTTATCACGATAAAGAAGTTCATTTTGGACATGATATTGATCAGCTTTAGATGTAAATTTAGCTACATGAATTGTAGGTATATGTACCTTTAAAGAGCTTTGAAACATAACTTCATCTTGTTCTGGATATTGATTTTCTCTCTTCAAACTATTCATTAGAAAAACATTTACGTGATATAAGTTATTTCGGTAAGTAACGGTATAACGTACTTTCCCATGCTTCGAGTCATTTAAATTTTCTAACGTATCCGTTCTCTTATCCGAAAGATTAATTTCCCATCTTTCCGCTTGTGGCATACGCTTATGTTCTTTATCCTCATAAATAGCCCAAGAAGCTTCAATTACAATAGTTGTTAATTCTTGCAGTTTAAAACTAATTCCCATGGTAGAAGGACGAAAAAGTTTTTTTATTGTAAGCTGTTCATTTATTTCTTCTTCGCTTGCTTGTACATGTGTTTCTATTGCATTATCACGTTCATTTACAACATCTGATGTAGAACCAAATGGAACTAATTTCCCCGTTAAATAGAACTGCATCGGTCTAATATTTGTACCAAGTATTTCATCTTCCATACGTGGACCAATTAAATATGTTTCTAACTCATGAATTAAATCTTTACGTAAGACTGTGTATTGCTCCATCTAATAACACAACCTTTCTCTTTAAGTAGTTTCTATTATTATAGCATCTTGCTTTTCTGTATAGGGAATATTTCCCACGACAGAAATTATCTATTAAATAAGATTACTATCATTAATTTTTTATTTCCCTCTTTAGAATATGCTAATTTGCTGCTACCTATTTCTGGTTCCCTTTTTAGGCAAATTTAATAGGCGTCTCCCGTAGCTGCTTTCAATAGAGAATACATTTTTTCTAGCTATCTTTTCAAAAACAACTAGGAGAATTAGAGTACCTACAGACGTACTAAAGTTACCTAAAACAAACTTTAATATAAGAACTTAATCTATTACACGGTTAATTTAGCTAAATCAATTGAAGCCTTTCGAATCTTAGAGCAATTGAAACCAGCATTACCAAAAAACACACTTCTTCACTACGCCTTATTTACTTACATTTGCTCAAGCATATAAAATATGCACCGAAAACCTTAGCCTAAGGTACCTAGACATCAAAATTAATGGTCAATCAAAAAACACTGAACATTCCCACTTAGAAATTCCTCTTGAATAAGGGTACTTCTAGCTAAGTTAACAACAGAAAAATAAAAGCAAACAAGTTACGAAAAGCGAAAAGAGTTGTCCCTGTGCCACCCCCTTTTCGCTTTTTTATTTCCGTCTCTTAAAAAGGTACTTTAGACCCATAAGAATACACATGACCTATCGATATACTGATTTGCGAATTTGAAACAATTCATTGAGGTTTAACATTCCTATTACTTTTTCAAAAAAATAAAAGGAAAAATAGCGTTCGAAGCTATTCGAATGCTTTAAATACTCTGTTAGAATACTTCAAATTTCGAAGGGACACGCTTTTTAGTCTCTCTAAGGATTCCACAGCACCCTAGCCGGAAAGGTTGTTGTAAATATGTTTTTATAGCGATTAGGTACCTAGGTTTCAAAATTATCAATAACGGAGGAAAATTCAACATGCAGGATAAACAAGAGCGTAATGAATTCAAAGAAAAAGAAAGTAAAGAAGTAGAAACTAGTTTTTCAGAACTAAAATTAGCTGAATCTAAGTTAATAATAGCTGAAGGAAAACATGCTGAAGAAGAATTGTCCAATGCAAAAATTCGTGGACAAGAATCAATTGATGCTTTGTTTAAAGAGTTGCAGGAAAGTATTAATAGCTTAGATGAATACGGTTTTGAATGGCAACCACCGGTAACCTTTGAAAAACCATCTCTAAAGGAATTTGATGTCAATATTTTTCCTGATACTTTGAAAAATATGGTTTTATCAGTAAGTCGCTTTACACAAACACCAGTAGATTTAGCTGCAATTTGTTTGATTGGTGTGCTATCAACAACTTTACAAAAAAAGTTTCATGTTGAACCAGTCGTTGGCTGGAAAGAACCTTTGAACACATATACAGCAGTGCTATTGCAAGCATCTAATCGTAAATCTTCGGTGTTTGGATTAATGACAGGACCAATATTCAATTATGAATCGGATCTTATTAAATCGCATCAAGAGCAACAGAAAAAGAATGAAAAACAACTGTCTCTAGTAAATAAGCGTATCGATAAACTAGAAAATGAATATGCCAAATCAGGTGATATTGAACTACAAGGAGCATTGGAAGAATTGTGGGCCTTAAAAGAAAAATTAAAACCACAGCCTGCTCCCACATTCATTTTAGATAATTCAACTGAGGAAGCAATCATCTCAAAACTTTTTCAAAATTCCGAACGAATAGCTATTGCCTCTTCCGAAGGAGATTTATTTGAACGGTTAAAATCTTCTATTAAATTAGACGCAAGTAAGCTAGATGTTTACCTAAAAGGGTATTCAGGTGATCCTTTACGAACTGACCGAATCTCGAGGGATACTGAACGTTTAGAAGAGCCTTTGGTGACAATTTGTATATCAGCCCAACCAGCAGTTATTGAGGATATGCCTCAAAAAATCATTGATCGCGGCTTAATTCCTCGTTTTTTAATCTCTATGCCTAGTGACTTATTAGGTAAACGCGACGTATACAATGCTGAACCAGTGGATTTCGAAACTAAAGATTTATATAGCAATTTAATTTCTAAACTCCTAAGTTTTGAAGATAAAAATTCGGTTGCACTCCAACTTTCTTCAGAGGCATACGATGTCTTGAAGAAATTCGAACAACATGTGGAAACATTATTTTTACCTGAACAGTTGTATTCAGACTCCTTGAAAAGTTGGGGTGGGAAAATCATTGGCAATTTATTGCGCCTTACAGGATTATTACATGTTGCTAAATATACCGAAAAAGCCGATGGAAAAGCAGATATCCCTACCACAATTAATATAGAAACATTAAATAATGCACTTAATTTAAAGGGATATTTTGATTCTCAAATTATCAATGCTTTTGGAACTATGTTTAATAAAGAATCTAATGATATGGCTCAATATTTATTATATAAGTTAGAACTGCTAACAGAAGAAAAAAAAGTGCGAAAAGTCGCTAAGCAAGATTTATGGCAAAAAACAAAAAAAATTTTTACTACTGCTCCACCTTTTAAATTAGCATTAAAAATTTTAGAAGAGCGTGGCTTTATACAATTTGAATATGGCGGTAAATCAGGTCGACAAGAATTTATTATCTTATCCCCTTTTGTAAAAAAAAATCAATAAATTTTTAAATAGCTATTCGAATATGAGAAAACGGCTGTTATTATACTTCCAGCTTTTAAACAACATGGCTAGATAATTAATGTTCTAGCAGGAGAAAGGAGGAACTTCAGATGCAATCAAATGATTTAGAAGAAAATGAGCAATGGATGGATTTAAAAACGGCTGCAAAGTATTTAAATGTGTCATATAAGTCGCTGAGGAGCTTTCGAGCAATGGGCCTCGAGGTAGCAGAAATTGGTCGTATTAAACGCGTATAGAAAACGGCATTAGACGAATTCATGAAGCAATATAGTTTTTAAAAAGATCAATGAGAGGTTCTCTTATTTTTAAAGATAATCCTCTCCATCACTAAAAATTAAATTTCAGGAGGGCATTTCATATGCAAAACACTTCAAAGAAGTATCAACAAATTAAACCTTATCAATTAAAAAATGGGACAACATTATTCCGATTCACGATTTATCTTGGAATAAATCCACTAACAGGAAAAGAAGAAACTGTGACTCGCAGTAAATTTAAAACGGTTAAACAAGCAGAGCTAGCCATTGAAAAACTAAAGTTTGAATTTAGCAATGGTTTAAATCCAGCTAAAATGCTAAAAACATATAACCAGGCTTATGAGCAATGGATCAAATCATATCAGGTTTCAGGTATCGTTATGAGTACTTTTTCAAAGACAGAAAGTTATTTTGAAAATCATATTTTACCTTTCTTTGGTGAAAAGAAATTAGCAAAAATTAACGTTGCAATGTGTGAGCAATTCGCATTCGGACTTTCGAAAAAATTAAAGTACTTTCATCACATTATTAATTACGCTTCGGATGTAATGGATAAGGCTGTTTGTTTGGGATATATTCATTCAAATCCATTCAAATTAGCATCAATTCCAAAAGAAGCTCCACATCAACAAAATGATAATTATCTTGAAGTAGAAGATTTCAAAAAATTGTTACACGTTTTACCTGAGTTAGAATTAAAAAAGCAATGTTTATTACGGCTCCTTATGTTCACTGGAATGCGTAAAGGGGAACTATTGGTGTTAACCTGGTCAGATGTAGATTTCGATCATAAGTTACTTTCTATCCATGCTGCATATTCATATTCCAAATATAACGAAGGGCAAAACATCGGTCTAACTAAAGGAAAACTTAGTCACATTATTCCTTTAGATCCGACAACTATGAATATGCTTAAAGAATGGAAGGAAGTCCAAAAACAACAATTAACTCAATTAGGTTTAACACGTAAGACCGATAATGAACAATTTATTTTCAATAACTCGGTAAACAATCTTCTAAAATCAAGTTACCCTAATGATTATTTAAATGAAGCTATCCAAAAAGCGAATATTAAATACATTACAGTACACGGCTTACGTCATACACATGTAACACACTTGGTTGAAGCTAGTGCAGATTTTTTTGGTATTCAGAATCGTGTGGGGCATTTAATTAAAAATACTGCAACTCATAAATTTTATTCTCATGCAACTATGAAAATTAAGTTAAATACACTGCAATGTCTACTAGATTACTATAAAGAGTTTGATATCGAATAAACAGGAGGAAATTATAAATGGATCACTTAATGTCATTAAAAGAAGCTGCAGAAAAATGGAATGTTACAGAACGTACAGTACGCAAGTGGTGTATGAACGATACAATTAACGCTGTAAATATTGATGGAACTTGGATCGTTATTAGTAATCAAGAAACACCTATTCAGAATCTTGGTGAATTTAAAGTTTTTGGCTTAGCTAATGCAGTGAAAAATTTCAATAGTTATTATGATATCGCTCGTATTTACTTTGATCATGACAATCATTTCGTATGGACATCTTTTTTTACAAATGAAGATGAAATGCATTTTTACAATCATATTTCAGCAGTTGAAATCTACAATAAAGTTTTCCATGAGGATTTTCGTCGACAAGTTACAGAGGAACAAATTTTGATGTTATGTTACGACGAATATCTCGCTAAAGAATTTACTTCCTTCGATGATTTGCAAGACTATACGCCACCGTACTTGATTGAATAACGGTTTTCAGACGTAATAGAGTTTAATAACTCTGTTACGTCTTTTGTTTTCTAATTTGCTAAAGTCCTTCTTATTCACTAAACTAAAAGTGTAGTACAAGATACTACTTCCTTTAGTCTCCGTAAGCAAGAACTGGAGGAAAACATGGTAAATATTAAAACCTACAAGCTACAAAATGATGCAATCCGATATAAATTCCACATTTACATCGGTACAGATCCATTGACAGGCAAAGAAAAAACAACGACTCGCAGCGGATTTAAAACCAAAAAAGAAGCAAAAGAGGCTTATTATGAGCTGCAACAAGAAATCAAGAATGGCACGTTTGGCAAGGTTTCTAAAGACACATACCAAGAGGTTTACGAGCTGTGGATGGAACACTACGAAAATACTGTTGAGGATAGCACTCTCTTAAAAACCAAACGTATTTTTCAAAATCATATTTTGCCTACCTTTGGGTCATATCGTATTGCCAAGATCGATGCAGCGATTTGCCAAAAACACGTTAATCAATGGGCCAAAAAGTTAAAGCGTTTTAAGATGGTGAAAAACTACGCTGCTCTTGTTATGAAGTTTGCTATTAAACATAGCATCATTGATAAAAACCCTTTTGATTTAGTTGAACTGCCTATCATCAAAAAGACGATTTCTCTTGAAGATGATGATGATGAATTTGAAAACTTTTATTCCCGAGAGCAATTAGTCCATTTTTTAAATTGTTTACAGCAAGAAACTAACTTGAAGAAACAGGTCGTATTTCGATTATTAGCCTTTTCTGGAATGCGTAAAGGAGAAGTTTTTGCCTTGAAATGGAAGGATATCGACTTTGATACGTTGGAAATCCGTATTACAAAGGCTGTGAAACGTGGAGAAAACGGGCTTTATCTTGGTACAACTAAAAACGGTAAACCTCGCACAATTAAATTGGATCCAGAAACAGTCGATTTTTTAAAAAAGTGGCGCACTGAACAAGATAACATCTTTTCAGCGAAAAAAATCAATACGAAAACGAAGCAACAATTAGTGTTCTCTAATACTTTTAACGTTTTGCAGGATCCAAACAAGACCGTTCAGTGGCTTTCTAGTTTCATTAAAAAACATCAGCTAGAACCCATTACAACGCATGGCCTTCGACACACTCATTGCTCCTTACTATTCGAAGCCGGAGCATCCATTAAAGAAGTGCAGTATCGATTAGGTCATAACGATGTCAAAACAACACTCGAAATTTATGCACACGTTACTCGAAAAGCGAAAGCCGGAACAATTGATAAATTCACTGCCTTTCTAAATGATGAATCCGATTAAATTCTAACAAAGGATTAACAAAGGTTAATAAGGTTTTTAATAAGGATTCAATGCAATTCAGTACAACTCAAAGGCAATAAAAAAGTGCCACAAGCGTTGTTATATCAACGTTTATGACACTCAGTGAAATCCAGGGGATTTCTATGTATGGAGACGGTGGGAGTCGAACCCACGTCCAGAAACATCGGCACTTAAGCTTCTACGAGTGTAGTCAACATATTCGCATTTCGCTTATTCTTCTGCCTGTTGACAGGCGCCCGATAAGCTAGTCTGGTTGTTCTCTTCCTTCTTCCTCAGACGGTGGAATCCGGAGTAGCCCACTCAGTTTGAGTCCCTGACCCTACCACATGGGCGATGGAGGGAGGAACCGCTAAGCGCTATTAAGCAGCTAAAGCGAAGTTGTTTTGTTGTTTGCCAGTTATAGGCTTTGACGTTTTAACGAGGCCGATCCCCTCGACTCGCAACCTAAGCTCGAACTATCCCTGTCGAATCCGTAGCGTCCCCATATAAGGAATAAAATCAAGTAATAGTTACATTACAAGATTCCCGCTTTAATAGAAAAGCGTAACGTTTCGGAAGCTCTGAAATAGGAGCTTAAAGTTATGTTGTCTTATCGACATAACTTATTATAACATAACTATAGCGTATTTCAATTGTAAAGTTTTGGATTACATTTTTTGCCTTTCACGTAAAGCACGTTCGATGCTGCGATTTGCTTCTTTACGTTTCAAGGTTTCACGCTTGTCATAGTTCTTTTTACCCTTACCTAAACCAATCAAAACCTTTGCAAAACCATTTTTAAAATAAATCTTTAATGGGACTAAAGCATAACCTACTTCTTTTGTATCACCAATTAATTTATTAATTTGCTTTCGATGTAATAGAAGCTTTCTTGTTCTTAAAGGATCATGATTATAACGATTTCCTTGCTCATATGGACTAATATGCATACCTAGCAGGAATACTTCTCCATTAATAATGCGCGCATATGATTCCTTTAAGTTTACTCTACCAGCACGAATTGCTTTGATTTCTGTTCCTTGAAGAACAATCCCTGCCTCGTAAGTCTCCTCGATAAAGTAATCATGATTTGCTTTTTTATTCTGTGCAACTAATTTCCCTTCACCTTTTGGCATGTCTCTTCCCCCTACTCTGCCAATAATTTTAACAAAAGAATGTCTATTATTCAAACATCCCCTGCATGTGGTTTCTTTTTTAAAAGGAACCACATGCATAAAATGTACCTATTTAGCCGTTAACGCTTCTTTTTCTTTCTCTTTGCTTTTGGTGCATTCTCGAAGTGTTTTCTATCATTCTTTCCTTTTCGTCGGGATTCTCCAGGTTTTCCTTTACGATCCGTATCTCTATCTCTATCTGATTTACCTTTGCGCGGTGCACGAGAGACACTACCAGTGGAGAATACCTTGCCGTCTTTCTTTGGATCTCTGCGGCGTGTTCCCTTCATGCCGACAATTTCAAAGTCGATTGCACGTTCATCTTTATTTACATTTACGACACGCACCGTAATTTCGTCTCCAATACGGAAGACTTTTCCGGTTCTTTCGCCAATCATTGCAAAATGACGTTCATCATAACGATAGTAGTCATCGGTCATATAGCTGACATGGACAAGTCCTTCGATTGTATTTGTAAGCTCTACAAACATTCCAAAATTCGTAACGGAGCTAATAATACCATCATATTCCTCACCAATTTTATCAAGCATGTACTCTGATTTCTTCAACTCATCTGTTTCACGCTCAGCTTCTACCGATCTTCTTTCCATACTAGAAGAGTGCTCTGCTATTTCTGTTAAGCGGCTATTCCATTTTTCTTGTGTCGTGGAACTGATATCTCCTTCAATTAAATACGTACGAATCAAACGGTGTACGATTAAATCTGGATAGCGTCTAATAGGTGAAGTAAAATGCGTATAGAATTCCGTTGATAGACCAAAATGCCCTAGGCTCTCAGGGTAGTACTTCGCCTGTTGCATGGAACGCAGCATTACCGTAGAAATAACCATCTCTTCAGGGGTCCCCTGAACTTCTTCAATTATTTCTTGTAACGCTCTAGGATGTACAGAATTTGCAGTCCCCTTTACAATATAGCCAAAGTTTGTAATAAACTCGAAGAATCTTCTTAGTTTTTCTTCTTTTGGATCTTCGTGAATACGGTAGATAAACGGAACCTGCATCCAATGGAAATGTTCTGCAACTGTTTCATTAGCAACTAGCATAAACTCTTCTATCAGTTTTTCCGCAACAGAACGTTCTCGTAAAATAACATCCTGTGGCTTTCCATCCTCATCCACAAGGACCTTTGATTCTTTAAAGTCAAAGTCAATGGCACCACGGGTCATACGTTTTTTACGAAGGATTGCCGCAAGCTCTTCCATACGCTCAAACATTGGCACAAGTCCTTCATATTTGGCTCTCAATTCTTCATCTTTTTCATGTAATATGGAATTCACATCTGCATAAGTCATGCGCTCTGTTGTCTTAATAACACTTTGAAAAATTTCATGCTTCACTACTTCACCATCTGGCGTAATTTCCATCTCACAGGAAAGAGTCAAGCGATCTACTTTAGGATTTAAGGAACATATTCCATTAGATAAACGATGTGGAATCATTGGAATCACTCGGTCTACTAAGTAAACACTCGTTCCTCTCTCCTCTGCTTCTACATCAATAGGAGTATTTTCTGTTACATAGTAAGTAACATCTGCAATATGAACCCCTAGTTTATAATGACCGTTTTCTAAAATAGTAACAGTAACCGCATCATCCAAATCTTTTGCGTCTGCACCATCAATAGTGACAATTGTTTCATTACGCAAATCTCGTCTGTTTGCAATTTCCTTTTCATCTATCGTATCTGGAGCATTATTCGCTTGATCTAGTACATTTTCCGGGAAAGCTAGTGGTAATCCATGCTTATGTATTACCGATAAAATATCAACACCTGGGTCATTCTTATGTCCTAGTATTTTGATAACTTCCCCTTCTGCATTCTTTCTGCCTTCTGGATAGGAAGTTAGTTTAACAACTACTTTATGCCCTTCGATAGCCCCTTTTGTACTGCCTCTTGGGATAAAAATATCGGTTGCGATCTTTTTATCATCAGGTATCACAAAGCCAAAATGCTTACTTTCCGAATAGGTACCAACTATTTGCTGTACGCCTCTTTCAATAATCCGGACGATTGTACCTTCTCTTCTTTGACCAGAGCTCTCAGAAGTTACCCGTGCTAAAACAATATCTCCATTTAACGCTGTTTTTACTTCATTTGGGGGAATAAAGATATCATCCATGCCTTGTTCTTCTGGAATAACAAACGCAAACCCTTTTGCATGACCTGCAAGTTTTCCTCGAATAAGATTCATTTTTTCCGGTAAACCGTAACGATTGCTTCTTGTACGAACAACAAGTCCCTTCTCTTCCATCTGAACAAGCGCCTTCACGAAGTCTTTAAAGTGAGAAGAATCCTCTATTCCAAAAGCCTCTTCTAATTCTTGTACTGTTAATGGTTTATAGGCTTCATCTTTCATATAGGTTAATAACTTCTCGACATTTTCCTTGATTATATCTTCCAAACAAAAAACCTCCTTTGCTTCTCATTCTTTCCAATCTAGTTTTTCTAAAAACTGATAGAAATCTTCAAAAACCTGTTCCTTCTCTTTATCATGTGTAATAACATGAGTTGAGTTTTCATACCATTTGATGTCTTTGTGAATCGATTCCACTTCTTCATAAATAATATTAGCACTATTTGTATCAATCATTTGATCATGTCTTGCTTGGATAACAAAAACTGGTGAATAAATAAGGTCAACAGATTCTCTTACTTCTTTTATAAGATTTTGTAATTCTTTCAATGTATGCATTGGTTTAAATTGAGCCATTTCCTGCTCAATTACTTCTTCTGATTTCTTCTCACGTTGCTTATAACTGCGGGCGTATTCGAGCACTCCTTCATACATTACTTCTTCACTCTTAATATACATCGGAGCGCACATTGTTACGATACCCTTTACAGGTACAGTGTAACCTAATTTAAGGGAAAATACCCCTCCTAAGGACAGTCCTCCAACGGCAATTTCTTCATATCCCATATCTTTTAAATGCTGATAAGCTTCCGTTACATCCTTCCACCAATCTTTCGGTCCAGATTCGACTAATTCCTCTGGCGGAACACCATGACCTTTATATAAAGGAACATAACATGTATACCCCTTTGTATTTAAATATCTACCTAGCAAACGCACATCAGATGTATTCCCTGTAAAGCCATGCAATAACAGCACAGCACGATTATTATCTCCTTTAAAGGTTAATGGTTTCTGTTCTACTATTTTCATTTGATAGCGCTCCTTTGCCTTATTATTTTCTCCTTCATCCTTATATATAATTAAAATTACGATGTTTGTTAGAAAAAGTACTATTCATCTATTGTAGTAAAAAAGAAATGGAAGAATCCAGTAATATGATTAACCTTTATTAATGGTCGTTCCTTCTTTTTTATCAACACTTATGTATGAACCAACTTGTTTTCCGAAAAAAAACCTGACCTTTCTTGGCCAGGTTTTTTTATCTATACCGAACTTCGTTATTATAGATCAAAATAACTAACTGCAATCGTTAAAACAAAGAATAGGATTGCTAAAACGATTGTTGCATTGTGAAGGATTAATTCTAAACCACGTGCTTTTTGCTTACCAAATAACTGCTCTGCACCACCAGAAATGGCTCCAGATAGTCCAGCACTCTTACCATTTTGAAGAAGTACTACTACGATTAATGCAATCGCAACGATAATCAATAAAGTAATCAAAACTGTGTGTATCATATCAAACACCTCCATTAAAACCAACCTACATTAGTTTAAATGTATCATATTTTATGTTTTGTCACAATAGTATGTCGCGTCTTTGTCATAATAATTAGTAGAATACATATTTTGATGGTGGAATATGAGAGGACTTTCTTAATGAAGGGATAATTTTGATCGTTTTTTGTCTGGTTATGTGGGAATGATGATAAAGCAGATCTGTTATCTTTTCTTGCTTCCTCTGTTAATGGCGGGCACAGAGAACGCTTCTCTATTACCTTTGCTTCCTTTTTTCCTCCTCTCGGGCACAGAGAACGCTTCTCTGTTACCTTTGCTCCCTTTTTTCCTCCTCTCGGGCACAAAGAACGCTCCTCTGTTACCTTCGCTTCCTTTTTTTCTTCCTCTCGGGCACAGACAGCGCTTCTCTGTTACCTTCGCTTCCTTTTTTTCCTCCTCTCGGGCACAGAGAACGCTTCTCTATTACCTTCGCTTCCTTTTTTTCTTCCTCTCGGGCACAGACAGCGCTTCTCTGTTACCTTCGCTTCCTTTTTTTCCTCCTCTCGGGCACAGAGAACGCTTCTCTATTACCTTTGCTCGCTTTTTTTCCTCCTCTTGGGCACAGAGAACGCTCCTCTGTTACCTTCGCTTCCTTTTTTTCTTCCTCTCGGGCACAGACAGCGCTTCTCTGTTACCTTCGCTTCCTTTTTTTCCTCCTCTCGGGCACAGAGAACGCTTCTCTATTACCTTCGCTCGCTTTTTTTCCTCCTCTCGGGCACAGAGAGCGCTTCTCTGTTACCTTTGCTTCCTTTTTTTCTTCCTCTCGGGCACAGAGAACGCTTCTCTATTACCTTTGCTCGCTTTTTTTCCTCCTCTCGGGCACAGAGAACGCTTCTCTATTACCTTTGCTCGCTTTTTTTCTTCCTCTCGGGCACAGAGAACGCTTCTCTATTACCTTCGCTTCCTTTTTTTCCTCCTCTTGGGCACAGAGAACGCTCCTCTGTTACCTTCGCTCGCTTTTTTTCTTCCTCTAGGGCACAGAGAACGCTCCTCTGTTACCTTCACTCGCTTTTTTTCTTCCTCTCGGGCACAGAGAACGCTTCTCTGTTACCTTTGCTTCCTTTTTTTCTTCCTCCTGGTCACAGAGAAAGTCTCTCTGTTACTTTTTCCCGCTTTTCCTCTTACAAGGGGGGGCACTGACTTCTAACACAAATTCTCTGCTACCATTCTTTCTCTCATATTGCTTTAGTTTGAAAAGTCCCACCTTATTCTCCCTTCCATCTTTCAAAATAAAAAAGCACCCTAGCTTATAGGAAAGCTCCTAATGCTAGAGTGCTTATCAAGTTAAGGCAAACTTAACTTCAATTATTTCTTAAGATTGTAGAAAGATTTAAGACCATCGTATACTGCTAACTCGCCAAGCTCGTCTTCGATGCGAAGAAGTTGGTTGTATTTTGCAATACGGTCTGTACGTGACATAGAACCAGTTTTGATTTGACCAGCGTTTGTAGCAACAGCGATGTCAGCGATTGTAGCATCTTCTGTTTCACCAGAACGGTGAGAAACTACAGCTGTGTAACCAGCACGTTTAGCCATTTCGATAGCTTCGAAAGTTTCAGTTAAAGTACCAATTTGGTTAACTTTGATAAGGATTGAGTTAGCAATACCTTTTTCGATACCTTCAGCTAATTTTTTAGTGTTTGTAACGAATAAATCATCACCAACTAATTGTACTTTAGAACCGATACGGTCAGTTAATAATTTGTGGCCTTCCCAGTCGTTTTCATCTAATCCATCTTCAATAGATAGGATTGGGAATTCGTTAACTAACTCTTCGTAGAAAGATACTAGTTCTTCAGAAGTTAAACCATTACGGCCTTCTCCAGCAAGATCATATTTTCCAGTTTCTTTGTTAAAGAATTCAGAAGAAGCAACGTCCATTCCTAAGAATACATCTTTACCTGGCTCATAACCAGCTTTTTTGATTGCTTCGATGATTACTTCTAATGCTTCACGGTTAGAACCAAGGTTTGGAGCGAATCCACCTTCATCACCTACAGCAGTGTTTAAACCTTTTGCATGTAAAACAGCTTTTAATGCATGGAATACTTCAGCACCCATACGTAGAGCTTCTTTGAAAGTTGGAGCTCCTACTGGTAAGATCATGAATTCTTGGAAATCCACATTGTTATCAGCATGTGAACCACCGTTGATGATGTTCATCATTGGAGTTGGTAATTGTTTTGCATTGAATCCACCAAGGTAACGGTATAATGGTAAACCTACTACTTCAGCAGCAGCATGTGCAGCAGCCATAGATACACCAAGGATTGCGTTAGCACCTAATTTACCTTTGTTTTCAGTACCATCAAGTTCGATCATCGCTCTATCGATTCCAACTTGATCAGTAACGTCCATACCGATAATTGCTTCAGCAATTACTTCGTTAACGTTTTCTACTGCTTTAAGAACACCTTTACCAAGGTAACGAGATTTGTCACCATCACGTAATTCAACTGCTTCGTATTCACCAGTTGAAGCACCAGATGGAACTAGTGCACGACCGAAGAAACCTGATTCAGTTAATACTTCTACTTCTACTGTTGGGTTACCGCGTGAGTCTAATACTTCACGAGCATAAACTTGTTGAATATAAGGCATAATTATTCTCTCCTTTTAATTTAAAAACTTATTTTTTAATAATAGATATTCCAGTCATTTCTGCTGGTTTATCAATTCCTAATAAATCTAACATAGTAGGAGCAAGATCTCCTAAAATACCATCTGTACGTAACTCAGCGTTCTTATCTGTTACGATTACAGGAACTGGATTTGTTGTATGTGCTGTCATTGGTGTTCCATCAAGTGTTACCACTTCATCAGAATTACCATGGTCAGCTGTAATAATTGCTTTACCACCTTTTTGTTCAATTAAAGTGATAATTTTCCCTAAACATTCATCCACTGTTTCAATCGCTTTGATCGTTGGTTCAAGCATTCCCGAGTGCCCAACCATATCAGGGTTAGCGAAGTTTAGAATAATTGCATCAAAATTATCTGCTTCAATTTCCTTCAATAGTGCATCTGTTACTTCATATGCACTCATTTCAGGTTGTAAATCATAGGTTGCCACTTTTGGTGAATTGATTAAGATACGCTTTTCACCAGGGAACTCTGCTTCACGACCACCGCTCATAAAGAAAGTAACATGTGGATACTTTTCTGTTTCAGCTATGCGAAGCTGCGTTAATCCTTTTTGTGAAAGAACTTCACCTAATGTGTTATCCAAGTTTGTTGGCTTGAATGCAACATACCCATTTACTGTTTCACTAAAATGAGTTAAACATACAAAGTAAAGATTTTTTGGATGTTTTTCTCCACGATCAAATGAACGGAAGTCCTCATTCGTGAACGTATTAGATATTTGAATTGCACGGTCAGGGCGGAAATTATAGAAAATAACAGCATCTTCATCTTTAATTGTCGCAACTGGCTCACCGTTCTCTTTTGTGATAACAGATGGAAGTACGAACTCATCAAAGATTCCGTTATTGTAATTATCCTCTACTACTTGTAATGGATCAGAGTATGCTGGTCCATCGCCATATACCATAGCACGGTAAGATTTTTCTACACGATCCCAACGTTTGTCTCTATCCATTGAATAGTAACGTCCAGAAATGGTAGCAAATTCACCAACACCGTATTCAGCCATTTTTTCTTGTGTAGCTTTAATGTATTTTTCAGCAGTCTTTTGACCGACGTCTCGACCATCTAAGATACCGTGAATATATACATTTTCAATTCCTTCTTCTTTTGCTAGACGAAGAAGTGCATACATATGTTCAATATGGCTATGAACTCCACCATCGGATAATAATCCAAATAAATGTAGATTTTTGCCTTTTTCTTTTACATGCTTCATTGCATTAACGAAGGTTTCATTTTTGTTAAATTCGCCTTCTCTAATCGAAACATTTACTCTTGTTAAACTTTGATATACGATCCGGCCGGCACCGATATTCAAATGTCCAACTTCAGAGTTACCCATTTGTCCTTCTGGAAGACCAACAGCTTCACCACTAGCCACTAAAGTAGCATGAGGGTAAGAGTTCCAATATTTATCGAAATTAGGCTTATTTGCTTGTGCTACTGCATTTCCCATGCGTTCGCTTCTTAAAGCAAAACCATCTAAAATGATTAAAGCTACTGGAGATTTACTCATTCTTACCTGCCTCCAATAAAGCTAAAAAGCTTTGAGCTTCTAGGCTAGCTCCACCTACTAATGCTCCATCAATATCTGGCTGTGCCATATATTCTTTAATGTTTTCAGGCTTTACGCTACCGCCGTATTGAATGCGGATGTGTTCAGCAACTTCTGGAGAGAATTGTTCACTTACTACCTTACGAATATGTGCACATACTTCGTTCGCATCAGCAGAAGTAGAAGATTTGCCAGTTCCGATTGCCCAGATTGGCTCATATGCAACAACTGTTGCTTTCGCTTGATCTGGTGTTAAACCGTTAAGTGCTTTTGTTACTTGAGATGCAACGAAATCATTTGTTTCGCCGTTTTCTCTTTGCTCAAGTGTTTCACCACAGCAAACGATTGGAGTTAAGCCATTTTCAAAAGCAGCAAGTGTCTTTTTGTTAACAGACTTATCTGTTTCGTTAAAGAACTCACGACGTTCAGAATGACCAAGCACTACATATTTAGCACCGATATTTTCTAATGCAACTGGGCTGATTTCGCCAGTGAATGCACCATTTTTTTCGAAATGCATGTTTTGAGCTCCGATTTTCACATCTGTGCCATCAGTTAATTCTACTAATTGTCCTAAAAACAACGCAGGAGCACATACAACTGTATCCACTTTTTCACTTGATGGAACAGAAGCTTTTACTTCTTGAATGAACTCAGTCGCTTCAGGAAGCGTTTTGTTCATTTTCCAGTTACCCGCAATAATTGGCTTGCGCATTGTTTACATCCTTTCATGCATATCTATAAAGATATTATTTGTCGTTTAAAGCCACTACACCTGGAAGTTCTTTACCTTCCATAAATTCTAATGAAGCACCGCCGCCAGTAGAAATATGACTCATTTTATCAGCTAAATCGAATTTTTCAACTGCTGCTGCAGAATCTCCACCACCGATTACGGAATATGTATCTTGAGATTCAGCAAGCGCTTCTGCTACTGCTTTTGTACCTTTAGCGAATTCATCTAATTCAAAAACACCCATTGGTCCGTTCCAAATTACTAATTTAGAACTCTTAATAACATCTGCATAGATTTCACATGTTTTAGGACCAATATCTAATGCTTCCCAATCTGCTGGGATTTCTTCAATAGAAACTGTTTTGATGTTAGCATCGTTAGAGAAATCATCTGCAACTGTAACATCAACAGGCATATAGAACTTAACGCCTTTTTCTTTTGCTTTTTCCATATAAGATTTAGCAAGATCAATTTTATCTTCTTCTAATAAGGATTGACCGACTTCATGACCAAGTGCTTTAACGAAAGTATAAGCTAAGCCTCCGCCAATGATTAAGTTATCAACTTTATCAAGAAGGTTTTCGATTACGCCAATTTTATCCTTAACTTTTGCTCCACCAATAATAGCGGTGAATGGGCGATCAGGATTTGATAAAGCTTTGCCGAGAACATCTAATTCTTTTTGCATTAATAAACCAGATACTGCTGGAATACGATGAGCAATTCCTTCTGTTGAAGCGTGTGCACGGTGTGCAGCACCAAATGCATCATTTACAAATACATCTGCAAGCTCTGCATATTGTTTTGCTAATTCTGCATCATTTTTTTCTTCACCAGCATTGAAACGTACGTTTTCAAGAAGGATTACATCTCCTTCTGATAACTTGCTGATTTGTGCTTTAACAGCTTCACCATATGACTCATCTGCTTTAGCAACTTCTTTGCCTAGTAATTCAGAAAGACGTTTTGCTACAGGAGTTAAACGTAACTCTTCTACTACTTCGCCGTTTGGACGTCCTAAGTGGCTTGCAAGAATAACAATTGCACCATTTTCCATTAATTCTTTAATGGTTGGAAGCGCAGCTTGAATTCTTGTTTCGTCAGTGATTTGTTGATCCTTCATTGGTACGTTAAAGTCAACGCGAACGAAAGCTTTTTTCCCTTTTAAATCGATATCACGAATTGTTTTCTTGTTCATTAAAGGTACCCTCCACTGCATATTTTTAAAATAGCGGAAACAAAGTTGTTTCCGCTGTTAGATTAAAGGGGGTGCTTATTAACTCGCACATATTTCCATTTGAAAAGGGAAATTATTTTGTTGCAAGTTGTGCAAAGTGCTTAACAGTTCTAACTAATTGGTTAGTGTAAGACATTTCGTTGTCATACCAAGCAACTGTTTTAACAAGTTGTTGATCACCAACTGTGATAACTTTTGTTTGTGTTGCATCAAATAATGAACCGTAGCTAATTCCGATAATGTCAGAAGAAACAAGCTCATCTTCCGTATAACCGAAAGATTCGTTAGCAGCTTCTTTCATTGCAGCATTAACTTCTTCAACTGTTACCTTTTTATCAAGAACAGTAACAAGCTCAGTTAAAGAACCAGTTTTAACTGGAACACGTTGAGCTGCACCATCTAATTTACCTTGAAGTTCAGGTAATACTAAACCGATTGCTTTAGCTGCACCAGTTGAGTTTGGAATAATGTTTTCAGCAGCTGCACGTGCACGACGGAAGTCACCTTTTGGATGTGGAGCATCTAAAGTATTTTGGTCGCCAGTGTAAGCATGAATTGTAGTCATTAAACCAGATACGATACCATATTTGTTTTGAAGAACTTGTGCCATTGGAGCAAGACAGTTAGTAGTACAAGAAGCACCAGAGATAACTGTTTCAGTTCCATCAAGAATTTCATGGTTTACATTGTAAACAACTGTTTTCATTTCGCCAGTAGCTGGAGCAGAGATTACTACATTTTTAGCACCTGCTTGAATGTGAGCTTCCGCACTTTCTTTTGTTGTGAAGAAACCAGTAGATTCGATAACTGTATCTACACCAAGTTCTCCCCATTTAAGGTCAGCTGGGTTTCTTTCAGCAGTTGTAACTACTTTTTGACCGTTTACTAAGAAATAACCTTCGTGAACCTCAATCTCACCTTGGAAAGTTCCTTGAGATGAATCATATTTTAAAAGATGTGCTAGCATTTTAGTATCAGTTAAATCATTGATTGCAACCACTTCTAATTCTGGGTTTTCCATGATTTTTCTGAATGCTAAACGTCCGATACGTCCAAAACCGTTAATACCTACTTTTACTGTCATTGTAAATTTCCTCCTCTAATTTTAAGAGTATTAAATATATAAAGGGATTTCCCATTATATCAACTTTTTTGCGGCGCCTTCATCTGTTATTAAAATAGTTGAAGTTGGCGCTTCTTTTAAATAAGCACGTATAGCCTTTGATTTAGATGCTCCACCAGCTACGGCAATAATATTAGGTACGGAAGATAAGTCTTCTAGTCTAAGGCCAATTGTTTGGACCTTATGAACAACCTCTCCCTCTTCATTGAAGTAATACCCAAATGCCTCGCCAACAGCTTCTGCATTCTTAATCTTTTCTAAATCCCTTTTACTTGTACTTCTACGATTCGCCATCGTAAGCGCCTCGCCTATACCGTGAACTAAAAGGTTTGCTGAACGTATAAGTTTTAATACTTCACTTATACGAGGATCGTTGGAAATGCTTTTATACATCTCTTCACTGACCTCATCTGGAGCATATAAAACTCGATGTTTTGATGCAGTATGGTCTGCCATCATGGAACAAATTGTATTTGCCTGATTTTTGACATCTTCTCCTATTCCACCACGAGCAGGAACAAATAATAATTCGCCATCTGCAACACTTGGTGTTAGCGCCTCAGCAACAGAAGACATAGTAGTCCCACCAGTAACTGCGATGATATTATTTCCCTTTAGGAGAGATTTCATACAATTTGCTGTCGCAAGTCCTAATTCTTTTTTTACCCATGGAGAATGATCACTGTCTCCAGCTACAATAATCACTTGGTTAATGCCAAGTTTTCTTTGCAGTAGCTGCTCCATTTCGTTAATACCCGTTACTTCTCTCATTACACTAGAAAGACTTTCCAAAACTTCTTCCCCTATCGAAGTGACTGTCATGCCGATGTTTGAAATATGTATAAGCTGCTGATCTTTTAAAAACTCGACTTCACTTCTCAAGACTCTTTCGGTCAGTCCTAGGCTCACTGCCAGACTTCTTCTTCCGACAGGCTGCATATTCTTAATGTATTGCAGAATATAGTACCTTTTTTGCATAACTGTAAGTAAATCAGGTAATAATCTTTTTTGAATCTCAATAAATGAAACCATGCTTGATGCGCTCCTTCACTTACAGTGGTCGTCAGAAGTCCCGCATAGACATTTTGCGTCCCGGATACTACAAAAAAAATAACTTCCCTACTACAAGAACAATTCTAACACCAGTATAGTATGAATTCAACTGATATGTATCTATTTTTTGTAAAATTTGACGAAAAAGTGTCGTTCCTTCTTTTCTTACTATTTGGAAAAAATCAATTATTATCCTCCTAATTTTTAATTATTTTTTTGAAATAGAAAAATGGTTTTTAAATGACTATCTTACGAGAGCATTAGTAAGTAAGGAGGAGGTTTGATATATGAAAACTTTACATGAAAAGCTTTCTTAAATAGTGAGTCTTTATTGAAGGATAATAAGGTAGGAAGTTAAACGCAAAGCTTTTCACAAAGGAAAATCGAGATAATAAACATTAGATTCATTACTTAGTAATCATATTTTCCCGTTCCTTCAAGAGTTCCCACAATAAAGGAAAAGCATGAATAAATCTGAATTAGCAAACTTAATTATTATTAGACACTAATATAGTTCAAAATAAAAAGGTTTTTCTAAAGAATCGAATAATGTTCGAAACTTCAGAAAAACCTTTTTATCATTCATTAGCGCCCTCGGAGGGAATCGAACCCCCATTTTAAGAACCGGAATCTTACGTGCTATCCGTTGCACCACGAGGGCATAGTGTATAACTTACGTACCATTAAAGTTACGCCTTCATATTATAAGCGAAGTTACTATTTTATGCAATAGATGATGTTTAAAAATAGGAGCAATGGGTATCATGGAGAAAGGATTGTAGACGAAATAAAAGGATGGAATCAATTATACCTTTAAGTATCGACTTCCGAATTATAAAGGCTATTTTCTAAAAGATTGCTTTTAAAATTAGGCTCTGTTATTAATCATTGTTGATTTTAGTAGTATGTGTATTCATAGGCGGAGAATTTCCGGCTAAAGTATATAGAGTGAACATAAGTAGAAGATATAAGCGGAGATATTCCGATTATCTGCTGTAAATAAGACAAAATCCAAAGAATTGGATACAATAAACGGAAAAAACTCCTTTATATTTAAGGAAATATGCGTATTTCCCCATTTAAACGGAATTATACCGTTAATTTTTCAAACACGGCACAATTAACATTCCGTTATAACAGAACTTAAAATTAAAAACCAACTTTAGGAAAACAGCCATAAAAAAGATGTCGAATGATATTTTTGGGTATTTAGGCTTTAATGTTTGACCTTAATTGACCATCCGTGTATCATTAGGATTACATACAGTTTTGATGTTTTTCATCTTACTGAAGAAACAAATACTTATGGTTTTCGAACAGACATTATAAAGGAGGATTTTAAATGAACTTAATTCCTACAGTTATTGAGCAAACAAACAGAGGAGAACGTGCCTACGATATTTACTCTCGTTTATTAAAAGACCGTATTATTATGCTTGGTAGTGCTATTGATGATAATGTAGCTAACTCTATCGTATCACAGCTTTTATTCTTAGAAACCGAAAATCCTGAAAAAGATGTATCAATCTATATTAATAGTCCAGGCGGAAGCATCACTGCTGGTATGGCAATTTATGATACAATGCAATATATTAAACCAGATGTTCAAACTATTTGTATTGGTATGGCTGCTTCTATGGGTGCATTCTTACTTGCTGCTGGTACAAAAGGCAAGCGTTATGCCCTTCCAAACAGTGAAGTAATGATTCACCAACCACTTGGTGGAGCTCAAGGCCAAGCAACGGAAATCGAGATTGCTGCTAAACGTATTTTATTCTTAAGAGATAAGTTAAACGGTATTTTATCTGAGCGTACTGGTCAACCTATTGACATCATTGCAAGAGATACAGAACGCGACAACTTTATGACTGCAGATAGAGCAAAAGAATATGGTTTAGTAGACCATGTTATCAGCCGTAATCCTCTTGAAGACAAAAAAAATAAATAAACAATTATTAGCTAAAATATACTCAATAAAAAGGCTGTTCCAATGTATGGAACAGCCTTTTTTATATGAGGGCACTGAAAAAGTTCATGAAATGAGAAAAAGAAGTTAATCACCTACTATATACAGGTGGGTAACTTCTTCATATTGTATATATATTGATGAAATCCACATTACTTTCTCAGATTAATCACTTTTTCAGTGGCCTAAACGTGAGTTGTAAGGAGGCTTGGCGCTCGCCCCAGTGAGTCATGCGGTCACCTCGGAAAACAATTCCCACATCTAAGTTTAGAAAGAGGTTACTTTCAATCATCAATAGCTAACAGTTTTTCAGTGACATCTTTTATATAAGGAGAGTTTTTTATTTCTCAAAAGAATTACTTTAGCAATTCCCTCAGATTCTGAAGCGCTTCCACTTCGTCGCTGCCCTCAACAATAAGTTTAATTGTCGCCCCAGAATTTATTGCTAAGCCCATTATTCCCATAATGCTCTTTGCATTGACCTTCCTTCCATCTTTTTCAATAAATACTTCTGATAAATAATTACTTGCCTCCTGTACAAATAAAGCAGCAGGTCTCGCTTGAAGTCCCGCTTTTAGGCCAACTGTAATTTCTTGTTCCACCATCGAACTTCCTCCCCTTTAACAAAGTAGTAATATATCTATTATACAAGGAAAATAAGTTTTTTGCTCTATCCAAGGGAAATAATATTCAGTTTAAAGAAATTTTTCTGATAATAATGTTTGGCACAAAAAAATGGATAATATATATCCCTGTCTTGATATATTATCCATTTCTTTTATTTCACTGCTTCTCCACGACGAAGTGCATCTGCAATTTCATCAATTTTTCTTAATCGATGATTGATGCCAGATTTACTTATATTACCGGAAGATACCATTTCCCCTAATTCTTTTAAGGTTACATCTTGATATGCAACTCGCAGCTCTGCAATTTCTCTAAGCTTATCAGGAAGAATTTGCAGCCCAACTGTTTTATCAATAAAACGAATATTCTCGACTTGTCTTAATGCAGCCCCAATTGTCTTATTTAAATTGGCTGTTTCACAATTGACCAATCGATTAACGGAATTTCTCATATCTCTAACAATTCGTATGTCTTCAAAGCGTAGAAGTGCTCCATGTGCACCTATAATATTAAGAAATTCCGTTATTTTTTCCGCTTCCTTTAAATAAGCAATAAATCCTTTTTTTCTTTCTAATGTCTTACTTTTTAATCCAAAAGTATTCATTAAATCACTAAGGGCAATTATATGCTCCTTATACAAGGATGCGATTTCTAGATGATAGGAAGATGTTTCTGGATTATTTACAGAGCCTCCTGCTAAAAAGGCCCCTCTTAAGTAAGATCGTTTACAGCATTTCTTCTTAATTAGCTCTGGGGAGATTTCATGAGTAAACACAAAGCCTTCTTTAAGAATACTTAATTCCTCCAGCACTTCTTTACCATGATTAGAAATCCGCACAATATAAACATTGTTCTTTTTCAAGCGCATTTTTTTACGAACTAGTAACTCAACTGGGATGTCAAAATACCTTTTTATCAAGGTATATATCCTTCTAGCTATTGCCGCATTCTCTGTCTGTATATTTACTACTAGCCTCTGGTTAGAAAAGGAAAGTGTGCCGTTCATTTGTATCAGTGCTGATAATTCTGCTTTTCCACAGCAATTCTTGGCTTCGATTGTTGTCAATTCTTTTTTTGTTTCTGACGCAAAAGACATGTCCTTCCCCCCTTATTAGAAAAAAGCAGATGTTATTTAATCCATTTTTTCAATTATTGAATAAAGAATTTTCGCCACTTCTACTGTATTATGGCGAATAACACCTTGATCAAGCTTGATGATATCGCCAGCTATCACATCCAGGTCCATCCGTTCAAGCCGATTTACATCAAAAACCACAGGCTTTGCTTTCTCTTCATCATATCTTTGTTGCACACTTGCAGGGATATTCGTTTTGTTCACGATAATCGTGTCGATAAACGGTTTTTCAACATGTTCATATAACGCCTTCACATGATTACTTGCGGTATAATCTAACGTTTCTCCTGCTTGTGTCATTATATTGCATATATATACTTTTTTCGCTTTCGTTTCTAGCACTGCTTCTTTAATTTCTGTGACAACCAAATTCGGCAAGATACTTGTATATAAGCTTCCAGGACCAATCACAATTAGATCTGCTTGCTGGATAGCATGAATGGTTTCAGGAAGAGGTGCAGAATCTTCTGGAGTTAGAAATACTCTCTTTATTTTTTTCCCAGCCTTCGGAATGCTGGATTCTCCCACAACAACGGTCCCATCTTCCATTAATGCATTTAAGATAACACTATGACTTGTTGCAGGTAATACTTTACCACGAACATTAAGCACTTTGCTCATTTCTTGAATCGCATAGGTAAAATTACCAGTAATGGAAGTCATTGCAGCTAATATTAAATTGCCTAATGAATGCCCGTCTAAATCTTTACTATTGGTGAATCGATGCTGAAACATTTCCTCCACTAACGGCTCCACATCTGATAATGCTGCTAATACATTGCGAATATCTCCTGGAGCAGGGATATCAAGATCCTCTCTAAGTCTTCCAGAGCTTCCTCCATCATCGGCTACTGTTACGATTGCTGTTATATCTACGGGATATTTTTTCAATCCTCGCAAAAGTACAGAAAGGCCTGTTCCTCCCCCAATGATTACTATTCTTGGCTGTTCCTTTTCACTCATGCCTGTTGGTCCTTTCTCCTCTCCATATCACGGTGAGCAATAGCAATATTATATTCCTTTTCAAAATGATGTCCAATATATTCTGCTAATGCAACAGACCGGTGCTGACCCCCAGTGCAGCCAATCGCAATAACTAGCTGCGATTTTCCTTCTCTCTTATATTGGGGTAGCATAAACGTTAACAAATCAATTATTTTTTCTAAAAATTGACCTGTCTCTGTCCATTTCAACACATAACTAGATACCTCTACATCTAAACCAGTTTTCGGTCTCATATGCTCCACGTAATGAGGGTTTGGTAAAAAACGCACATCAAATACTAAATCTGCATCAATAGGAAGTCCATGCTTAAATCCAAAACTCATTACATTTACAGTAAAGATGGATTGTTTATTAATAGAGAACTCTTTTAAAATCTTTTCACGAAGTTCTCTAGGAGAGCTTTGCGATGTATTATAAATAATTTGAGCTCTCCCTTTTAACTCTTCTAACATTTCTCTTTCCAATTTAATTCCTTCTAAAGGAAGTCCAGACGGTGCAAGTGGATGAACTCTTCTAGTCTCCTTATATCTTCTAACTAGTGCGCTGTCATCAGCATCTAGAAAAAGGATTTTCGGTACAGCCCAGGAATTTGCTAAATCGTCTAGCGCAGTGAATAAATCATCAAAAAATTCTCTGCCTCTTAAATCCATCCCAAGAGCAACCTTATTCATCTTATTCTCAGACTCTTTCATAAGTTCAAGAAACTTAGGTAAAAGTGTAGGAGGTAGGTTATCTACACAAAAAAATCCTAAATCTTCAAAGCTTTGGATAACAACTGTCTTTCCTGCTCCTGACATTCCTGTGATGATTACGATTTGTGGCTCACTTGCACTCATTTTTTTTCCCCCTTTAAATCTTTAGCTTGGATCTAATCGGTAACTAATTAATTCAAAATCAGGTGTATAAGTAAATGTCCCATAGATAATTCCATTACCATGGATCATGTAGTCTAATATATGATAATCGCCTTCAGCCATTGGCAAGTTTTTCACATCATCTAAATCGTGCCAGACAATTTTCCCTTCAGCTGATTCATCTACATTGACACCATCAGCGTTCGTAGAGAAAAAGGTGAACATCATCCACTCCGATACAATTTTATCTCCATCTTTAATAATAAAGGTAAAAATCCCTTTAATGTTTGGATTTCTTAAATAAATACCTGTTTCTTCTCTATATTCACGAATACAGGAATCTCGCACAGACTCCCCAGGCTCCATTTTACCACCTGGCGCTACCCACCAACCGCGTCTTGGCTTTTGTAATAGCAAAACCTTATTATCTTTAAGTAACAAACAATTCGTCACACGTTGCAAATTATTCACCCCAATTTTCTCTGTATGTAGGCACTTCGTTTATCCATTCCTTTTATTATACTATTATTGTCATGCCCTCACAATAAATTGCCTTTTCCAATTAGGAAGCGTTCCTTATTCATTACGGAGAATGCTTATATAATAATAGAAAATAATCTATAATTTCTTGTATGTTAATTTTGTTAAAAACAGGTAGAAGTATCTTAAACAGGTAAAATGGAGGGGGAATTATTACCCGACGAAAGGATTTCTTTGAATGAATTAACAGTATTTGTGTAATTCAACGTGATATTTTGCCGAAAATTACTATTTATCATCTAAACCCAAAATCCATCCCACAAAAAAAGGCATAGGCTCTATAAACCAAGCCTATGCTAAAAAAATATATCTTAAAAGGGGGTCAATTTCTACTTATATGATACCCCAAATATATTTCACTACTGTTACATTCCAATTAAAACGGAATGACACTTTCAAGACGTGTTTACGCTTGTTGTTTTAATGCTTCCGCTAACTCTTCCACATAGTGCTGGGCACTTTGGGCAGCGATACTTCCGTCACCAGTTGCAGTAACAATTTGACGAAGTGTTTTTTCACGAATATCACCAGCCGCAAATATGCCTGGTACTTTCGTTTCCATTTGATCGTCTGTTTCAATATAGCCATTTTCATTGGTAATTCCTAAGCTTTCAAATGGTTTGGATAATGGAACCATGCCAATGTAAATAAACACGCCGTCAGCCTCTAGCTCTTGCTCTGTTTGATCTACAGTGGAAACAAGTGTCACACTGCCCACTTTCCCATCCTTTTCATTGATGGCTTTAATTGTATGATTCCAAATAAAGTCCACTTTTTCATTATCAAATGCTCTTTTTTGAAGGATTTTCTGTGCTCTTAATTCGTCACGTCTGTGTACAATCGTCACTTGTGATGCAAAACGAGTTAAGTATACACCTTCTTCAACTGCTGAATCTCCTCCACCGATTACGAATAGACGCTTATTCTTAAAGAACGCACCATCACATACAGCACAGTAAGATACACCGCGACCGCCTAATTCTTTTTCACCTGGTACTCCAATCTTTTTATATTCTGCACCTGTAGAAATAATAATAGATCTTGCTTTAAATTCTTTTGAACCAGCTTTCACTGTTTTATATTCTTTTCCATCCACTATTTCTTTAATATCACCATAAGCATATTCAGCACCGAATTTTTTCGCGTGATTAAACATTTTATTGGATAGATCTGGGCCTAAGATACTTTCAAATCCAGGAAAATTTTCAACTTCCTCTGTATTCGCCATCTGTCCGCCAGGTATTCCTCTTTCAATCATTAAAGTAGAAAGATTAGCACGAGATGTATAAACAGCAGCTGTCATTCCAGCTGGGCCTGCCCCAATAATAATAACATCATAAATTTTTTCTTCTGTCATTTTCAAAAACTCCTTTTCCCATTAACTAACGCATTTATTATACTAAATTAACGCTTAGATAAAAGAATCCATGCTTAAATTAATTTCCATTTCTTATTATAAGTATGATTATCTATTACTATCCTATAAAACCAATCCCCTATCCGTCCAAAAATCTGCTCAAACTTGAAAAATTTTCAAATAGTGCTGAATTATATGGATAGGCTGTAATCAGGTATAGGATTTTTTTCATTCAAAATGAAATTTCTGTAGTGTCCCATTTTTTGTAAATCTTTTTTATTATGTAATCCCTAAAAGCTCTATATCAAATCCTTTAATTTCTTGACCTCATTTTCTAAAATTAATCTACGCTCCCGCAATTCTTCTTCTTCCTGCAATAGTTTGTCTAATTGACTAGTTAAAACCTGGTAGACCTGTCCAATCAATTGTTTATCTCCACAACCCAAAGCCTGCTTTAAAGAAAAGATTAATTGTATGTCTTTTAAGGTAAAACCATATTCCTTTAACTCTTTCACAACCTGAAAATCGAGAATTTCTTTTTCACTATATTCTTTTTTATTATTTTGCCAACTAGGTGTCAATAAGTTTAATTCTTCATAATGCCTAACAGTATCTTTTGTCGTATTTAGTAGCGTTACAAACTCCCCTATTTTCATTTCTAACTCTCCTTTTGTAAAGATAACTATTGACATGGGGTTAACCCCATCACTTTAAATTAATCTAGGTTGATTTTGTAACAGGTTGGATGTTTTAGATAACAGTTTTTTAAAATGAATCCTAAATTTATTAAAAATTTCACTATTACGGAGGAGATAATATGTCTTTGAGCTTACTAATTGGAGCGATATTGGCTTATGTTTATGGGATATTAACAAGTTTAAGCGGAATGCTACAAATAAAATCGAAAGATATACCGACTTGGTCTGCTTATGGGATGATTTTATTCGGAATCGCCATATGTATTAGTTCCACCTTAGCCCTTATGAATATACAAGTCCTGACTTTACAAATTACTTGTTTCGTTTTCATTAGCATTCTTGCCATCACAAATGGCTTTTACCTTTATAGAAAAATAAACATCATTCACCATATTATTAGATTAATTATAACTCTTTTTATCATCTATTTAATCATTTAATCCATTCCATTTGCTATTAAATTACATCCCTGAAGCAACCCAAAAAAGAAGCAGCTAAATTCTATCCGAATTAAACTGCTTCTTTAGGAATTATTTTTTCACTAAATGCATAAAAAATCATGAATGATGAATATTAACTATAGATAGGCTGCATATAACCCTTCATCGACTTTATATATTTCTGCAATGTTGAAGTAGAAAGTCCATACTGATCGGCAATTTCTTGCTGGGTTTTCTTTGTTTCACGAGTTTGATTCCATAAATAATCGATAGCTGCTGCACTGGCAATGCAATTTTTATATAAAGAACCGGCCCTTTGCATTTCCATGATAGCTGAAAACCATAATAGATATAAGCTAGTTTCTTCTGTTCCAATTGGATGATAGTTCGTATAAATTTGCTCTGCGGTATGATGCGCAACATATAGAAATGGATCCTCTATTTCAATACCAGTCTTCACATAAGCTAAATAATCTTGTTCTATTTTCGTAGAGCTCTTCGTTTGCTGAATAGCAGAAGAAGAAAGGATTTTTTCCTTTTGGCTAGATACAGACGTTAAGAATGTCGCAAACAATCGTTCCTCTACATGATTGCTTTCAAATCTTTTTAGAATAGAGCTAAGATGCTCCTCAAATCCACTAATCTTATATTCCAAGTTGTTCCATGGCTCTTGTCCTTCTTTTTCTGGATGATGATCCAATACCTTTTTCCATGCTTTTTTTGCCGTTTGCTTATTTCCCGTGTTATACGCAGAATACGATAACCAATAATAAAAAGAACCGTCTCCTTGGAATCCTTGTTTATAAATCTTTTTCAACCAAAAATAAGCAGTATCATACTCGCCAATAAGTGCGAAAGTAGTGCCTAGTTTGAATTGATGATCAATAGAAATAGGATTGATTTTTCTTAAAACGGCTGCCAATTCCGCAACGTGAGCATCGTTATTTTGATAATAGGCAAATACTAGCTTATTACACAAAGCATGTAAGTTTCCTATATTCTGGGTTAATACATGCTCTAAAATTTCGCTAGCCTTTTCCGATTGACCAAGATAGAAATGAGCTAAAGCTAAATTATTATAGGCCGACCAATACTCTGGATAATCTTGAATCACTTTCGTCAGCACTTCTACAGCTTTTGCAAAGTTACCAGACTCAAGCAATGCTCTTGCCTGCTCTTGTCTTGTGATAAGATCTTCTTCCTCGTAGGCTTCATCTTCCTCGAGCTCATCCGATTCCAAAGATAGAACCTCCATTAGGTCTTCCGTATCCTCTACAAACTCCCCATCTTTATCCAGACTTAAATAGAGTTTTGCATGATAATATGCATCTTTAAAAAATCCTAAATGGGCATAATTATTCGCTAGGAAATAATAACACTCAACCATACCCTCATCTAGTTCTTCAATAATAACATGGAGAAGTTCATTTGATTTTTGATATTCTCCAATATCTGCATAAACGACTGCAAGCTGACATGCAATCATTGGTTCTCCTGGCTCCAATGCCAGTGCTCTTTGCAAATATTTAAGGGATTTATAATAATCTCTTTGATGATATGCTTTAATTCCTTTATTAAAATAAAATTCGCCTGTAGGATTAAATGTAATAAGTTTACCCACTGGTTGTACTCTACTTGAGTTTTTATTCATAAATCCTCCAATATATATATGTTCCCTTATAAAGCAAGAGGTAAATAGCATGCTAAAATAAATGGTTCTTGTTAACTAAACAATTATACCATATTAAGTTCATTTCGGAGAAGAGTCAATCCTATTTTGGAAAAAAAGTGTATGAATTAAAAGCGGAAATTTATTGATAGGAAAAAGGGGATAAACGAAATAACTTTTCGATGAAGCCATTCACGTAGAAGCAAAAAGTAAAAGAGGCTGGAACAAAAACATTTCAGCTAGCAATGAAGACGAATGTTTATACAATATTACCGTACAAATGTTCGCGTTCTGAAAGAAGGTTTCAAAAAAGTCTGTGGTTATTACCCGCAGTCTGAATACACTTCGCTTTCCATGGGGCGAGCGCCGAGCCGCTTCGTCACTTAAGTTCCTGCAGGGTCTCGGACTTTCTCGCAGCTCCCATAGGAGTCTACGTGTATTCAGACTGCTCAGTTCTTCCATATAATTATGTTTTTCTATTCCCAAAATAGTTAATAGAAAATCAATCTTTAAAAACGGAGTGGAATGGAGCGGAGGACACTCAACTCCTGCGGGAAGTAGAGACGCTTTAGACCCCGCAGGCACGCCGAGTAGGCTCAGCTTCCTCCCCGTCGCATAGAGTTTCCGCAGCGCAATGAAACGAATTAGTTTTTAGACTGACTATATTTAAAATCATAAATAACTAGCAGGAAAAAGTACCCTTTATTTAAGAGCTAACTTAGAGATTATTCGTTTTTACAGATTTGCTATTAGTTTTGTCCCAACCTCTTTTTCTATCTCTTTACTTACCTTGCTTCTCTTCATGACGTGCTTCCAATACATTTAAAATTTCGGTGAATGGAAGTTTTTGCTCTCTTAATAGGACGAATAAGTGATAAAGAAGATCGGATGCTTCCCACTTCAATTCCTCTGCATCGCGATTTTTTGCAGCAATAATAACTTCTGCTGCTTCTTCTCCGACTTTCTTCAGAATCTTATCTACCCCTTTTTCAAATAAATACGTCGTATATGTACCTTCAGGGCGATTAATATCTCTTTCTTCAATAACCTTCTCTAAATTAGCCAGAATCTGATAATCTGCAGATGTTTTTTTAACCGCTTCTTTGTTTTGATAAATGCTCTCTACAAAACAGCTTGTTGTTCCATTATGGCAAGCAGGACCAGCTGGATTAGTGAGTACCACTAATGCATCTTGATCGCAGTCATATTTAATCTCTACAATTTGCTGTGTATTTCCACTTGTTGCCCCTTTATGCCAAAGTTCTTGTCTAGAACGGCTATAAAACCAAGTCTCGCCTGTTTGCAAGGATTTTTCTAAGGATTGTTTGTTCATATAAGCAAGTGTTAACACTTCTTTCGTAGTATCATCCTGTACAATAGCAGGAATTAATCCTTTTTCATCAAATTTCAATTCCTCTACATTCATCTGACAAGCACTCCCTTTTCCTTCAAATATTCCTTTACTTCATGAACTGATGTTTCTTTATAGTGAAAAATAGAGGCAGCCAGCGCAGCATCTGCTTTTCCCTCTTTAAACGCTTCTTCAAAATGCACAGCATTTCCAGCTCCTCCTGAAGCAATAACCGGAACAGAAACAGCCTCACTCACTGCTTTTGTTAATGTTAGATTAAAGCCATTTTTCTCACCATCCGAATCCATGCTTGTTAATAGGATTTCACCTGCTCCAAGTGCTACAACTTCTTTTGCCCACGTAATAACGTCTTTATCTACTGGATTTCTTCCGCCATGTGTGTACACCCGCCATGACCCAAGTTTCGAATCGTATTTTGCATCAATCGCAACTACAATGCATTGAGAACCGAAAAAACTTGCCCCTTCTTCAATCAAAGATGGATTTAGCACTGCTGCTGTATTTAATGATACCTTATCCGCACCTGCACGCAGAATTTTTTTCATATCCTCTAACGAATGAATGCCTCCCCCCACCGTAAAAGGAATAGCAAGCTGGGATGCAACTTCCATGACTACCTCTACCATCGTTTTTCTTCCTTCATGGGAAGCAGAAATATCGAGAAATACCAATTCATCTGCTCCTTGTTCATCATAAAAGCGCGCTAATTCAACTGGGTCTCCTGCATCTCTTAATTGAACAAATTGGATTCCTTTTACAACACGGCCATCTTTTACATCCAAACATGGAATAATTCGCTTGGTTAACATTTTAAAACCCCTCTCACAATGAGCTTGTTGAAAAGTTTCTTCCGCTAATACATTTTCCCAAAAGCTTCTTCTAGTGTAAACCTTCCTTCATATAACGCCTTACCTATAATCGCACCGCCAACACCTTTAAAGTGTATTTCCTTAAGTCGCTTAAGATCCTGTATACTACTTACTCCACCGGATGCAATCACTTCTTTTTTTGTTACCATAGCCATTTCTTCAATTGCCTCTACATTTGGGCCACTCAACATGCCATCTGTTGCAATATCCGTAAAAATAAAGGTCTCGGCTCCTGCTTCTGCAAAGCGTTTCCCCAGCTCCACAGCTTTCACCTCAGAAGTCGACAGCCATCCATGTGTCGCTACAAACCCATTTTTCGCATCGATTCCAATGGCAATTCCCTTTCCATATTTACGAATCATCTCCATCGCAAAGTCTGGATTAGAAACGGCAATACTGCCAATTATTACTCTCGTTACACCATTTTCTAAATAGTGAACAATATCTTCCTCTTGCCTAATGCCCCCTCCAATTTGCACTTGCACACCTAATTTTTTAGCTGCATCAATAACATATTGATCGTTTACTCTCATGCCATCTTTTGCACCATCTAAATCAACCATATGTATCCATTTAGCACCCTGCTCAACAAAGCTTTTGGCCATATCAAACGGAGAATCTCCATAGATTGTTTCTTTATCATAGTCCCCTTGAAGCAAACGGACACATTTTCCGCCCCGCATATCAATAGCAGGATATAAGGTAAAGATCATGTAAGTTCATCCTTCCTGTATTAAATTAGCAAAGTTGCTTAATAAATGCATACCCAATTTACTACTTTTCTCCGGATGAAACTGCATGCCATATACATTGTTTCTTCCTACCACTGCTGGTACCTTTTTATCATAGGAACAGCTCGCAATGATTACTTCGTCTTTTGTATCTGCATAATAGGAGTGTACAAAATAAACAAAATCATCATCCATATTTGGCGTTATCGATGAATTCTTCTTAAAATGAAGCTTATTCCAGCCCATATGAGGTACCTTATAAGCTGAACCATCTTCTGTGATTCCAGGAAAACGGACTACTTTTCCAGGCAATAATTTCAATCCTTCACTATAGCCATGCTCCTCACTCGACTCAAACAATAGCTGCATTCCAAGACATATTCCTAATAAAGGCTTGCCGCTGTCAACAAATGAGTCAATCATCTCCGCTAAGCCAGTCTCCTTTAGCTTTGCCATCGCATCTTTAAATGCACCTACTCCAGGAAGAATTAACGCATCTGCTTTTAACAATGCTTCTTTGTCCTCTGAAATAAAATAAGGAGCATTTAATCGTTCCAATGCTTTACTGACACTGAACAGATTTCCCATTCCATAATCAATAATCCCGATCATTTACAGCATCCCTTTCGTCGAAGGAATCCCCTTGATTCTAGGGTCAATTGTCGTTGCTTCATCTAGAGCACGAGCCATCGCTTTAAAAATCGCTTCAATCATATGATGAGTATTTTGTCCGTAGTGTAAAATAACATGAAGATTCATTCTAGCTTCTAATGCAAATTTCCATAGAAATTCATGGACAAGTTCGGTATCAAAGGTCCCTACTTTATCACTTGGAAATTCAGCACGAAATTCTAGATGTGGTCTATTACTTAAATCTATTACAACTTGCGCTAATGTATCATCCATTGGCACAAAGCTATTTCCATATCGTTTAATGCCTTTTTTATCACCAAGAGCATCTTTCAGCGCCATTCCAAGACATATTCCAATATCTTCTGTTGTATGGTGATCATCTACTTCAATATCGCCATTTGCTTGTACCGTCAAATTAAATTGACCGTGTTTTGTAAATAAATCTAGCATGTGATTCATAAATGGTACGCCAGTATCGATTTCGGAAACTCCTTCTCCGTCTACATTTAAAGATAACTGAATGTTTGTTTCTCCTGTTTTTCTATTGATTGCAGCGGTTCTTCCCATTTTTTCTTCCTCCTTTTATGTAGGTTCATTAAAAATTATGGCTGTTTCGTAAAGTATGTTGCTATGACCCGCAGCCTGAATACACTTCGCTTTCCATGGGCTACGCTTAAGCCTCCTCGGCTTTGCCTGTGGGGTCTCACCTTTCTCGCTAATCCCATAGGAGTCTACGTGTATTCAGGCTGCTCAGTTTTTCTCATTAATTGATTGTTGCTATTGAAAAAGCAACAATCCATTAATAAACAGCCAAAATCATTAAGATTCTTTATTTTATTTTTGATTTATAGTTTCAGCATTTAAATAAAACCCGTTGATTTCCATTCTGCTCCAATCAACTGAGGCGACGATACTTTTTTTACAAATCTCGTGCTTCTATCGCTCTTGCATGGGCCTCTAGTCCTTCTAATCGGGCGAACTTGGCAATTTTGTGGGCATTTTCTCGAAATGCCGCTTCACTGTATTGGATGACACTGGATTTTTTTTGAAAATCATCTACGTTTAAGGGATTAGAGAATCTTGCTGTACCATTTGTCGGCAATACATGGTTAGTTCCAGCAAAATAATCTCCGACTGGTTCTGAGCTATATCTTCCTAAAAAGATGGACCCTGCATGTCGAATATTTCCCAGAATATCAGACGGATTTTCGGTGATTATTTCTAAATGTTCTGGGGCAATTGTATTAATGACTGCCACAGCCTCTTCAAGTGTTTTTACTACGACAATTAATCCATATTGATCCACTGATTTTTTAGCTATTTCTTTTCGTGGCAAATCACGTAACTGTATCTCTACTTCATTCGAAACCTCTTCTGCTAATTTTCGAGAAGTAGTCACAAGAACAGATGAAGCTCTTTCATCATGCTCCGCTTGTGATAATAAATCTGCTGCTATTTCTTTTGCAATGGCAGTTTCATCCGCTATAATCGCGATTTCGCTCGGACCAGCAATCATATCAATAGCAACATCTCCAAAAACTTCTCGTTTTGCAAGAGCAACAAAGATATTTCCAGGACCAACAATCTTATCGACATTCTCAATAGATTCTGTTCCGTACGCTAAGGCAGCAATCGCCTGTGCTCCGCCAACTTTATAAATTTCCTTTACTCCAGCAATATCTGCTGCTACCAATACTGCATGAGGTAGCGTTCCGTTTTCGCTTGGTGGTGATACCATAACAATTCGATCGACTCCTGCCACTATCGCTGGAATAACATTCATTAATACTGATGAAGGATAGGCTGCTGTTCCACCTGGCACATAAACTCCAACTGAATCTAAAGGCAGAATTCTTTGACCAAGGATTGATCCATTTTCTTGTGTGAAATCCCATGAAGTTTTCAGCTGCTTTTGATGGTATTCTTTAATGTTTGCAGCTGCCTCTTTGATAATGGAAATCATGTCTTTTTCTACATTATCATAGGCAGCAGCTATCTCGTCTTCCCTTACAAGAAGACTTGAAAGATTTGCTCCATCCCATTTTTTTGTATATTCTATTAATGCTTGATCACCATTTCTTTTTACGTTTTTTATTATATCAATTACGGATTTTCGCTGTTCTTCTGTTCCAGCATCAACAGAACGTTTTAAGCTAATATTCTCTATCTCTGTCACAATCCTCATCTCGAAATCCCCTTTCTCTTTATTTAGATGGCAGCTTCGTCTTTACGACTAGTTGAAGCCTTTCTACTAATTCACTGATTCGTCTATCCTTCAATCGGTAGCTTGCAGGATTTACGATTAATCTTGAAGTGATATCTACTATTCTTTCATATTCTACGAGTCCATTTTCGACCAAAGTTTTTCCTGTTGAAACAATATCTACAATCCGATCCGTCAACCCAATAATAGGCGCAAGCTCAATAGAACCATTCAGCTTAATGATTTCTACTTGAGACCCTTGCTCTCGAAAATAGGCTGCTGCTACATTCGGATACTTCGTTGCAATCCTTGGTGCAATTTCATTAAGCTCTGTATTTGGAAGACCTGCCACTGCCAAATAACAAGCACTGATATGTAGGTCTAGCAGTTCATAAACATCTCTTTCTTCTTCCAGCATCACATCTTTTCCAGCAATTCCTAAATCCGCTACGCCATGCTCCACATATGTTGGTACATCCATTGGTTTTGCCAAGATAAAGCGAAAATTTTCTTCTTCGACATCAATGATTAATTTCCGGGAGTCATCAAATTCAGCTGGTAAACGAAAGCCTGCATCTCTTAATAAGTCAGCTGCCTCTTCGAAAATTCTTCCCTTTGGCATGGCAATAGTTAGCATATCGTTCATTTGACAACCTCCATTCCTTTTTTTCCAACTAATAGCGTAATTTCACTGTATTGCTTCGTACAAGCATCCACATCTTTTACGCCATTAATATCTTGCGTAATGACATGGATTCCTGCTTGCCTTTTCTCCTGAGCCAATTGGAATGCTTCTTTCCTGCGCTCATTACTAAATAAAATACACTCTATAGTTGCTGTTTTTTCCACATTACCTAGCGCCTCTAATAATCGATCAACTCGAATAGCAAAACCAGTTGCTCCCGTTCTTTTTCCGAATTTCTCTAATAATAAGTCATAGCGACCACCGCTCCCAATATGAAAACCAACACCCTCTGCGTATACCTCATACACAATTCCGGTATAGTAACTCATATGACTAACAAGGGATAAATCAAATGTCACTCTATCTGCCACTTCATAATCAACAAGGATTTCCCAAAGCTGCTTTAAGTCGTCAATTGCTTTCGTACCTTGATCTCCTTCAATCAGTTGATAAGCAAGCCCAATTACTTCTTCTCCGCCTCTAAGCTGCAAGAAATCATTTAATCGCTGTTTATCAATGCTTGATAAAGAAAGCTGTTCCACATGCTGGCGATACCCCACATAATTTTTTTCATATAAATATTTCGTTAGACTCTCTGCTCTTTCTTTCGTTCCAAGGATTTGCTGGAAAAAGGCCTGCACAAAACCAATATGTCCTACTGATACTTGATAATCCTTCACTCCTGCTTGTTGAAGCGTGGAAACGAGTAAAGAAATCCCTTCTCCATCGGCACTAATTGTTTTATCGCCAATATATTCAACCCCTATTTGCTCAAATTCAGCTGGTCTCCCACCCTCTCGCTGCTGTGCACGAAAAACAGATGCATTATAGGCAAGTCGCAATGGCAGTTCTTCTGTTAGAAGTTTAGAAGCTGCTACCCTCGCAATTGGAGCTGTCATATCTGGACGAAGAACTAGTGTATGTCCTTGCTGATCTAGTAATTTAAAAAGCTGCTGATCTAAAATAGCAGATGCCGTTCCAACTGTTTCATAATATTCCAATGTTGGGGTTTCAATAAATTGGTATCCCCACTTCTTTATTTCTGTGTCCATTTTCTGTTTTACTTTATATTTTCTTTCATATATGGCTGGTAATGTATCTCTCATACCTAATGGCTTTTCAAACATAAATAAGCTACTCATCACTACACCTCATGTTTTAAAATTCCGAATGCTTTAGTTCGCTAATATACTACCAAATTAAAGTATTATTTTCAGTTTACCCTTCGTCGTATCTTAGGTCAAGGGAAAAATTTCATTTAAAAGAAAATTCGCTTAACCTTTCTTTTTTTATTAATTCTGATATTTTCAAAAAAACCTATCTATCCGTTACTCCAAAGATCATGAATCTTGGAATAACGGACAGATAGGCTTTCTTCTATTTATTCATCTAATACATAAGAAGGTTCTTTTTTTCTGCGCTCTTCCATTTGTTCTGCTGTATAAATGACTTTCATTGGATTTCCGCCAACAAAGCATCCAGCGGGGACATCCTTATGTACGAGTGTGCCTGCGGATACAATCGCCTGATCTCCAATTTTCACGCCGGGGAGAATCGTTGAATTCGCACCAATCATTACTTCATCTCCAATTTCAATCTCTCCCAGCCTGTATTCATCGATTAAATATTCATGGGCAAGAATCGTTGTATTGTATCCTATCACACTATTCTTTCCAACCTTAATTTTTTCAGGAAACATAATATCAAGCATTACCATCAAAGCAAAGGAAGTATGTTCTCCTACTTTCATTTTCAAAAGCTTACGGTACATCCAGTTCTTCCCTTTCAAAAAGGGCATATATCTTGCTATTTGGATAACGATAAAATTCTTTACTACCTTTAAAAAAGGAACGGTTTTATATACATGCCACAAAGAATTCGGACCGCTAACTGGATATCTTGTGGTCTTTCTCATGATGTTTGGACTTCTGGAATAGAAAGGATATCCTTCATATTATCAAAAATATAGTCAGGATTATATTCCTGCAAGAATGCCTTTCCCTTTAATGTCCATGCAACCCCCGCAGTTAAGGTACCTGCATTTTTTCCTGACAAAATATCATGTTTATTATCTCCAACCATAATTGCTTCTGCTGGAGATGCCTTCAATTTCTCGAGAGCAAGCAGAACTGGCTCCGGATCTGGCTTTGCCTTTGTTACATGATCCAACGCAACCACTACCTCAAAAAACTCATCTAATTTCGTTAATTTCAAGCCCATTTCTACCACATCAGAAAGCTTTGTTGATACAATCGCAAGTTTAAAGCCTTTTTCCTTTAATTCTTTGATTGCCTCATACACCCCATCAAATATTGTAACAATATTATCATGGTTCTCAATATTATAGGCACGATACATTGTCATCATTTCCTGTGCCCGCAATTTATCAATGGATTCAAATGTTTCCAATAACGGTGGACCCATAAATGGAATTACATCTTCTCTACTATATTTTCCTGGGTAATAATGATTTAGCGTATGTAAATAAGAGGAAATAATTAATTCATTTGTATTAATTAGCGTTCCATCTAAATCAAATAATGCAGTATTAATTTTTCCAGTCAACCCAAACATCCCTTTCTATCATTAACCATTTGTATCTAAATAACGCTCACTCGCAAATCCGGCTTTTCTTCTGTAAGTGATTGCGACAACTGAAAACACTATTAAAACTAAAGAAATTAATTGAGCCATTCGCAAATCACCAATCATTAAGCTATCTGTTCTCATACCCTCTATAAAGAATCTCCCAATCGAATACCAGATGACATAGGATAAGAATATTTCACCTCTACGTAAGTTTACTTTTCGTAAAGCTAGCAAAATCACGAATCCAATAATATTCCATAATGATTCATATAAAAAAGTAGGATGGTAGTAAGTTCCGTTAATATACATCTGATCAATAATAAAGGTTGGCAAATGAAGCCCTTCTAAAAAGGAACGTGTTACTTCCCCACCATGTGCTTCTTGATTCATAAAGTTGCCCCAGCGGCCAATTGCTTGTCCTAGGATAAGACTTGGCGCTGCTATATCAATTATTTTCCAGAAGGGAATTCCCTTTTTCTTTGTAAAAATATAGGTAGTGACAACAGCACCAATTAAGGCACCATGAATAGCGATACCACCATTCCAAATTTTCGGAATATCACCAAGGTGATCTTTATAATAGCCCCATTCAAAGATAACATAATAAATTCTCGCGCATATAATAGAGATTGGAATAGCCCATAACATTAAATCTGGAAAGTCATCCTTTCCTAGTCCTCTTCTATTTCCTTCTCTCATTGCAATAATAAGAGCAAGAATTAATCCAGAACCGATAATAAGTCCATACCATCTGACATCAATTGGTCCTAATGAAAATGCAATTGGATCGATTGGTCGTATATCTTCCATCAGATTTCCTCCTATTTCCCTAGTGTCTCTTTTAAAGGCTTAATAAATGGGGTATTTCTATATCACCTTTAGTTCCCCATTTTTTGGACCTCTTTAATTTTTATCATCAGAAATAACATTATTCAATTTATTGGTGAATTGTTCAGCTGCATTTACACCCATTCGTTTTAAGCGGAAATTCATTGCTGCTACTTCAATAATGACAGCTAAGTTTCGGCCAGGACGAACTGGAATCGTAAGCTTCGTTACTTCCGTATCAATTATTTTCATTTTTTCTTCGTCTAGCCCCAAACGGTCATATTGCTTGTTCTGCTCCCATAATTCCAAAGACATAACCAAGGAAATTTTCTTATGAGTACGTACAGCACCAGCTCCAAATAGAGTCATGACATTTATAATTCCTAATCCGCGAATTTCCAATAGATGCTCAATTAGCTCTGGCGAACTTCCGACAATTAGATTCTCATCCTCTTGACGAATCTCAACGCAATCATCAGCAACTAATCGATGACCACGCTTAACAAGCTCAAGTGCTGTTTCACTTTTACCAACACCACTTTTTCCCGTAATTAAAACCCCTACACCATAAATGTCAACTAGGACACCATGAACAGCAGTAGTAGGTGCAAGTTTTCTTTCCAAGAAATTTGTAAGTCTACTAGAAAAAAGCGATGTTTTATGCTTTGATCGCAATACTGGTACAGCGAGCTCTTCAGATGCCTCAATTAATTGTGGAGGCACTTCCATATTACGAGTAATGATAATCCCTGGAGTTGTATCACTACATAATTTCGTTAATCGATTTGCTCGATCTTCATCACTTAAACGTTCAGCAAAAGAGAGCTCGGTCTTTCCTAACAGCTGAACACGCTCAGCTGGGTAGTAGTTAAAATAGCCAGCCATTTCTAAGCCTGGTCTTGATATATCACTAACCGTAATCGGTCGATTAATTCCTTCTTCTCCACTTACAATTTCTAAATCAAACTCTTCAATAACATCTTTTATTAATACTTTTGCCGCCATGAAGCTCCTCCTTTAAAGGTCAATGCTGTTAGTTTTTAAACAGAAGAAAACTGTTTAATTTTAGTCATTATTTAGAATTCCATATTCACCTTATTTTAGCATTAAAAGATAAATATATGCCAGAATTCAATCAAAATATTAGGAAAACATGACTACTTAGAAGTAATTGTTTACATACCGGTAATGGCAATAGGTGGAGCGTATTAAAATTACGCTATTAACAATGGAAATAATATCCTTTTCATTTAACCATTTACACTTGTTTTCCATTAATTTTGAACATAAAAAAACTGCCAATATAAAGCTGAGACAAAACTAAATAGCCAATCTATAAAGACGAACATTCTCTAATTTAGCTCTTAAAATAAGGCTACTCTTTTTACTGGTTATTTAAGTTTTTGAATATATTTGAGTGTATAAACTAATTCGTTCCATTGCGCTACGGACACTCTATACGCCGGGAGGCCACTGAAAAAGTATGTTTAATCTAAGTTCAACTAGGATTTTGAGCTTTGAAAGCGAAAATATGTTGGTTTAGAGAGGTGACCGCTCGACTCCCTCCTATGGGAGCTGCGAGAAAGTCCGAGAACCCCGCAGGAACTTAAGTGACAAGGAGGCATGGCGCTCTCCCCATGGAAAGCGAGCAGTCACCTCGGAAAACAATTCCCACATCTAAGTTTAGAAAGAGGTTACTTTCAATCATCAATAGCTAACAGTTTTTCAGTGGCCTCTGCGCCATTCCAATTCGTTTTTTAAGGTTATTTTCTAAAATAGCCTTTTTAAAAGCGAATAAAAAGGCCAAACAATCAAACGAAACTTTGTGATTGTTTGGCTCTATCTTTGGCTGGATTACTTATGAACCAGCCCCTTATTTAGCAGCACTTTATCTTTTTTCTCCACGAAGAACTGTATTTTGAACAATTATATTACAAAGCGAAAGTAAAATGCTAAAAAGTAAGGACATACCAAAACTTGATATTTCAAAACTGCTCCCCATCAATCTGTCTGTTAACGACAAGGTGATTGCATTAATGACAAATAAAAATAGCCCTAGCGATAGTATCGTCACAGGTAATGTTAATAATATTAATATTGGTTTTACAATAATATTTAGCAGAGATAAAACGGCACTTGCTCCAATTGCAGCACCGAACCCTGATAAATAAAAGTAATCCTGAAATAAGCCGGCTAATGCCACAAAGAAAATAGCATTAATCAGTATCCCTATTATCCATCTCATCCAAATTGCTCCTCATTTTGCATAGTAGAAACCGATAAAGTGAAACTTCCAACAGTGGGGGCCTTCATCCCCACTGTTGGTTAGTTGAACCAATCGGACCTTTACGGACAGTTAATCTCCCACCTATCTTTCTCGAAATTCGTTAGCAAGAGGTGAGAGTCTTACTGTCCGTTAAGAGTGGGATAAATACGATAAGAGATTTAATTAGCATTCGTACAATCATTTATTCTCCACGCCATCTATCGATTATTTTATTATCGGTTTCTTCTATAAATTAATTGCCTACTTTTTCAATTTTTTTTACCTTTATCGATCCAGTTTTAGTGTTTGCTTCAATTTTTGTATGATGATCACTTGATTGTATCGATTTAAATTGTAACGTTTTTTGAAGTACTTCACTTTTTTCTTCAATTATTTGAATACCCTCTAACTCTACATTGAACCCGCCAAAATTCGTTTTTAATTCACCACTAACAGCTAAAGCTTCTGGCAAACTTACCTCAATACTCCCTGTAGTCCCTTGGAACTCTAACACTTCGCAATTTTCAGCATGATTTGTACACGAAATGCTGCCATTAAAGGATTGTAAATCCACTTTATTAAAGTACCCATCAACTGTTATGGAACCATTAATCGTTTCTGCATCAAGTTTCTGGATGTTTCCTTTGTCTACTTTAATACTGCCATTCGCTGCATCCGCTTCTACCTTTGTATTTTCACCTGCATTTAGCGTTATTTTACCATTAGCTGTTTTAGCATACAATTTTTCCGCCTTTATATCAAATGTTGTAATCGGTCCATTAAATAAGCGAATGATTGCCGATTCATAAGACGTTTGCGGTACGTAAACTTGAGTTTTTACCTTCATCCATTTATGATTTGTTTTGACTACTAATTGTTCATCATCTACAATCACTTGTATTTCCTTTAAAAACACTTTTTTTGCTTCTTCCAAAGAATTTACTCGATATACCTTTGCTTTACACTCAATACTAACTTCTTCTTGATCCCATGGAATAAGCTCCACTTCTCCATTTGGAATATCAATATCCAGTTTTTTTGGTGAAATATTATTGTATTGAAAAATGTGAGAAACTTCTTCAAAATGACCAAAGTTCAAATCAAGGTCTACTTCTTTTACCTTCTTTATGGTTGTATCAACAAAGTCAAAAAGCTTATCTTTTGCTGCTTGAAAGTTAAATCCATAATTTGAATTTGTTTCTTTCTTCTTTTCATGGAACTTTGCTTCATCTTGAAAATCTTCTAATATTTTCTTTTCTTCTTCATTTAGTAATTTCTTCTCACTCACTTCATCAACCTTTTCCATTAGCTTTAATGCTTCATCCACTGTCAATTTACCACTTTCAACTAATTCTAAAATCCGCTTTTTCTCGTCAGCCACTTTAACTCCTCCTCAAAAATAAACTGTTTTATTCTGTTATCAACATTTTAAATTAATATGCTAATGATTAGACATAAACTACATAAAAGAAATGCATTAATGAAACTCTGTGAATAAATTAAATGATTGGCTGCATTTCAACTCCAATCAATTCAGGATATCAACCATTAGAATTCAAAATTATCGTTTCTTCATTCTAGTACGAATTATCCCTCCGGAAAGTTTCAATACTTTTATTTCTCTATATACTTAATTTAAGAATCTTTTTTATTTTATGTCATTATTTTTCATTTCAGAAGAATTCTGCTGAAGAAAAAAATGGGACAAGGTCATTTTATAAGAAGTCGGCATCTACTATAAACTAACCGACTCTTCTACTGTCCCCATCCCTTTTTTCTTTATTAAGTTGTAGCAATCTTTTCTGCTTCTTCTATATGATTCTTCATTCTTAGTCGATCTCTCTCCAAAATCGGCTTCAAATATTTCCCAGTATAAGATCCTTTAAGATTTGCAATGTCTTCTGGAGTACCTGTTCCTAAAATTGTACCACCTTTATCTCCACCTTCTGGACCTAAGTCGATAATATAATCTGCAGTCTTTATTACATCCAGATTATGTTCAATAACGAGTACTGTATCGCCATTTTCGACTAATCTTTGCAGCACCGTCAATAATCTTGAAATATCATCAACATGTAAGCCTGTCGTCGGCTCATCTAAAATATAAAAGGACTTCCCAGTGGAACGGCGGTGTAATTCAGATGCTAATTTCACCCTTTGCGCTTCCCCACCTGATAAAGTAGTTGCCGGCTGTCCTAGTTTAATATAACCCAAGCCAACATCAACAATGGTTTGGAGCTTGCGATGAATCTTGGGGATATTTTCAAAGAAAGCTACTCCATCTTCTACGGTCATTTCCAATACATCTGAAATGTTTTTCCCTTTATATTTCACTTCCAATGTTTCTCTATTGTATCGTTTTCCATGACATACTTCACATGGAACATACACATCTGGAAGGAAATGCATTTCGATTTTTATGATTCCATCTCCACGGCAAGCCTCACATCTTCCGCCTTTTACATTAAAACTAAAGCGTCCTTTTTTATATCCACGTACTTTTGCTTCGTTAGTCGTCGCAAAAACATCCCGAATATCATCAAACACTCCGGTGTAAGTTGCAGGATTTGATCTTGGCGTTCGTCCAATTGGAGACTGATCTATATCAATAACTTTTTCTAATTGGTCGATTCCTTTAATTTCTTTATGCTGTCCTGGCTTTGCTTTTGCACGGTTCAGTTTTTGTGCTAAGCCTTTATGAAGAATCTCGTTAATTAACGTACTTTTTCCAGACCCTGAAACACCTGTGACGGCGATAAACATTCCAAGCGGTATTTTTACATTTACATTTTTTAAATTATTTTCTTTTGCGCCAGTTATTTCAATAAACCTACCATCACTTTGTTTTCTCTCTAATGGAAGTGGAATGAATTTTTTTCCTGATAAATATTGACCTGTAATTGATAGTGGATCATTCATTACTTCATCTGGTGTTCCAACTGAAATAATTTCTCCTCCATGTACGCCTGCACCAGGACCAACATCGATTAAATAATCTGCTGCCATCATTGTATCTTCGTCATGCTCTACAACAATCAATGTATTTCCGATGTCTCTCATTTGTCTTAATGTATCAATTAATTTATCATTGTCTCTTTGATGAAGACCGATAGAAGGTTCATCTAGAATGTAGAGTACGCCGGTAAGTCTTGAGCCAATTTGTGTTGCCAAACGAATTCTTTGCGCTTCCCCTCCAGATAGGGTTCCTGCTGCTCTACTTAAAGTCAAATAATCTAAACCAACATTTATTAAAAATCCGACTCTCTCTTTTATTTCTCTAAGAATCAAGTTAGCAATTTGTTTTTCCTTTTCAGTTAGATCAACCTGCTCCATAAATTGATAACATTCAACAACTGATTTTTCCGTGATTTTTCCAATATGTTGGCCATTAATTAATACTGCTAACGCTTCTTTCTTTAAACGATAGCCTTTACATGTACGACAAGGCTGTTCAGCCATGTATTTTTGCATTTGCTCTCGGATATAATCAGAGCTTGTTTCCTTAAATCTTCTTTCAATATTTTTTATAACACCTTCAAATTGAATATCATTTTCCCTAACTTGACCAAAGTCATTTTCATATCGAAAGTGAATATATTCTTTACCTGACCCATAAAGAATCTTGTCCATTAGATTTTGGGGAATATCCTTTACCGGTATATTCATATCAATGCCAAAATGGTTACATACACTTTCAAGGAGCTGAGGATAGTATTGAGAACTAATAGATTCCCATGGAGCAATCGCATTTTCTTTTAAAGTCAAATCCCAATTAGGAATGACTAAATCAACATCTACTACTAGTTTATTTCCGAGACCATCACAATCAGGACATGCTCCAAATGGACTATTGAAGGAAAATAGTCTTGGTTCTAATTCGCCAATAGAGAATCCACAAATCGGACAAGCATGATGCTCGCTAAAAAGCAATTCTTCCTGTCCAATAACATCGATAATCACTTTTCCATTCCCAAATTGTAAAGCAGATTCAAGGGAATCTGCCATTCTTGCAGCAACCCCTTCTTTTACAACAAGTCGATCAATTACAACTTCAATATTATGTTTCTTATTTTTATCTAAGGAAATATCATCACCAATTTCAAACATTTCGCCATCGATTCGCAATCGAACATATCCCTGCTTTTTCACATCTTCCAGCACTTTTACATGGGATCCCTTGCGCCCAGATACAACCGGTGCAAGCACTTGAAGTCTTGTTCTTTCAGGATATTCTAGAATACGGTCAACCATCTGCTCAATTGTTTGGGAAGATATTTCGATTCCATGCTCAGGGCAAGTTGGTCTTCCTACCCTTGCAAATAATAATCTTAAATAATCATAAATTTCGGTTACTGTACCAACAGTAGAGCGCGGATTTCGACTAGTTGTTTTCTGATCTATAGAAATAGCAGGAGATAGCCCTTCAATCGAATCAACATCCGGCTTATCCATTTGTCCTAAAAACTGGCGGGCATATGCGGATAAAGATTCCACATATCTTCTTTGTCCTTCTGCATAAATGGTATCAAAAGCGAGGGAAGATTTCCCGGAACCAGATAAACCGGTTATGACTACTAATTGATCTCTTGGAATTGTTATATCAATATTTTTTAAATTATTTGCTCTTGCGCCTTTTACAATAAGTTTATCCTTTGCCATTGTTTGCTCACCCCTCAGCCTTTAATTCAAGCAATAAATCGCGAAGCTCTGCTGCTCTTTCGAAATTCAGAGCTTTTGCTGCTTCCTTCATTTCGTTTTCCATTTGGGCGATTATTGCCTCTTTTTCCTTTTTCGTCAATTTATCAAGTTTAACAGATGTTGCATATTCTTCTGGTTCTTCTGCTGCTTGCGTAGCACGAATAGAATCTCGAATACCTTTTTGAATCGTTTGTGGAGTAATTCCATGTTCTTCATTGTATTTCTCTTGGATTTCTCTTCGTCTTTTCGTTTCACTTATTGCAACTTCCATCGAATGAGTCATCTTATCTGCATACATAATGACATGCCCATTCGAATTTCTTGCTGCACGTCCAATTGTTTGAATTAAAGAGCGTTCCGAACGAAGGAACCCTTCCTTATCAGCATCTAAAATAGTGACTAGTGATACTTCTGGAATATCCAAGCCTTCCCGCAATAGGTTAATTCCTACAAGCACATCATATTTGCCAAGACGTAATTCCCGTATGATTTCAATCCGATCTAATGTTTTTACTTCGGAATGTAAATACTGGACTTTAATTCCTATTTCTTTCAGATAATCTGTTAAATCCTCTGACATTTTTTTCGTAAGCGTCGTCACCAATACCCGCTCATTTCGTTTAATTCTTTCATGAATCTCAGCAATTAGGTCATCAATCTGCCCTTCAATCGGACGAACGTCAATGGTCGGATCAAGTAATCCAGTTGGACGAATGATTTGTTCAATCATAACTGGCGTATGCTCGATTTCATACGGACCAGGAGTTGCCGAAACACAAATCATTTGATTTATATGCTTTTCAAATTCTCCAAAGGTTAATGGGCGGTTATCAAGTGCTGACGGCAAGCGAAAACCATGCTCTACTAGCACATTTTTCCTTGCCTGGTCCCCATTATACATTCCTCTTATTTGCGGTAGTGTAACATGCGATTCGTCAATGACAAGAAGAAAGTCTTTTGGAAAATAATCTAATAAAGTGTAAGGTGTAGATCCAGGAGGTCTTAATGTTAAATGTCTTGAGTAGTTTTCTATTCCCGAACAGAACCCCATCTCTCGCATCATCTCAAGATCATAGCGTGAGCGCTGTTCTAGACGCTGAGCCTCTAATAATTTATTATTCTCTCGCAGTTTTTCTAATCGTTCTTCTAATTCCTTTTCAATGTTCTCAATCGCTATTTTCATTTTCTCTTCTCTTGTTACGAAGTGAGAAGCAGGAAAGATTGCAATATGATTTCGTTCTCCTAATATTTCGCCAGTTAATGCATCTACTTCACGAATTCGATCAATTTCATCACCAAAAAATTCTACTCTAATACAGTGTTCATCGCGAGAAGCTGGGAAAATTTCTACTACATCTCCACGTACTCGGAAAGTCCCTCGTTTAAAATCAATATCATTTCGATCATACTGGATATCAACTAGCTTACGTAGCAATTGATTTCTTTCTAATTCCATACCAGTCCTTAATGAAACAACCATTTCTCGATATTCTTCTGGGGAACCTAAACCATAAATACAGGAAACACTGGCGATGATAATAACGTCATCTCTTTCAAATAAGGAGGATGTTGCAGAATGGCGAAGCTTATCAATTTCATCGTTGATGCTCGCATCCTTTTCGATAAACGTATCCGTTTGCGGGACATATGCTTCTGGTTGGTAGTAATCATAATAGCTGACAAAATACTCCACTGCATTATTAGGGAAAAACTCCTTAAATTCACTATATAATTGGCCAGCTAGTGTTTTATTGTGAGCAATAATTAACGTTGGCTTCTTCACTTCCTTAATAACATTGCTGATTGTAAAGGTTTTACCAGTTCCAGTTGCCCCTAGCAAGGTTTGAATTTTTTCGCCTTCCCTAATTCCTGATACTAATTTTTTTATTGCTCCTGGCTGATCTCCTTGAGGAGTATACTTTGAAACTAATTCAAAATCATGATTCACTAAACCATCCTCCGATCTATAAGCATTTCTGCTTATTCATATGCTCCGTTGATACTTTTTGTTTATGGTGTTTCCTATATATTACAAACTATTTTCGTATACTTTATTGTTTATAGAGGCAAATGTAAAAACTTGCACGTTACATTTTGCTTCAGATACTTGCATTCTTCTTTTTTCCCGCAGGATCCGAGTGTATTCCATTCGATTAACACTCCCATTTTTTTTGCAGAATAATCGAAAGCAATTTTTTATTTAAACAAAAAAATTTAAAAAGGCGGTTGTTTAACCGTTCTTTTATTATAAATTCCTACCTATGTAATCAACATATCACCATTCTACCACAAACCATCCATTTCAAACCACAAAAAGAGAACAAACATTCTATTTATTTTAGAATTGTTTTATCTATGTGAAAAAAAAACCAAAAAAAATGACTATACGAAAATACCTATCATCTTTATCGACGTAAAATCGTTTAGTCATTCTTCTTCTCTATTCTTTTTCATTACTTTTTGAAATATAGCCTAAACATTATTTATTCGCTACTTTCTCTTTCCATTTCCTGCTAATCATATATCCAATCGTCATGGAAAAAGCATCCACTACTATTAATAAAAATGTGTCAGTATATCCTTTATACACTGAAGCAGCAATCAATGCGACAGTTAAGATTAACCCAATAATTGGATAATAGGTAGCTTTTGAAAAGAGTACTACTAATAAGCATGGAAAAAATAGTGCAGCTAGATACTTCCCCATCTACATACACCTCTATTTAAACATATTTCGCTTCGTCAACCATTAACCCAATTCTTTCAAGAGCGCTTGCTAAATTATTAAAAATCGGAATTTGGCTAAAATCCACACCTAGTTGAATTGCTGTTTGCGCCACCTCTGGTCTTAATCCAGAAAGATATCCTTTTACACCAATTAAACGCAGAGCATGAATAACCTGAAAGATTTGATGCGCCACCATTGTATCGATTAGTGGCACTCCTGATAGATCAATAAATAACTGATTAAATCGTTTTTCATTGCATTCCTTCAAAGTATTTTCCATGATTAATTGTGCCCTCTTCGTGTCTATATCTCCAATTAATGGAAGAACACCAATCCCCTTCGTAATTGGGATAACCGGACTGCTTAATTCATAGATTATTTCTTGCTGCGCTATTAATTGCTGAAATTTGTATTCATCATAAGACCCAATAAATATATTTCCAAATAAATCAAATGCATAGTGGATTAATCGTATCCATTCAAACAGTGTAGTAACAGTTAACTGATCAGTTGATTCCTTAGAAAACTTTTCAACGTATGATACAAGAATTGCCTTAATAGTGTTAAGCTGTTCAATTGATTCCAAGATAGGAACCAAGTCTTTTGCACGCTTTTCCGCAACTCTCACAGCCCATTTAGAAATATTTGCTGTATATACTGCTTCATCCTCAATAAATACCTTAATTACATTTTCTAAAAGTACTTTATGAGCTGTAACTAATTCATCCAAATTTTCAGTTGATTTATTAATAGAATAAAAATTAGATGAGCTATTTTCTATCGTGTTTAGCCAATCCTTTCGCATATCTACAAGTTGATTATTTAAATAGGTGTATAGGCTTTGCATACATGGTTCCAACTATTTCTCCTCCTAATACAAGAAACAAACCTTCATCCCTTTTTCTATTAGACTGTTTATAAAGTTTGTTTTCGTAAAGTTTGTTGCTATGACCCGCAGCCTGAATACACTTCGCTTTCCACGGGGCTACGCTTAAGCTTCCTCAGCTTCGCCACCGGGGTCTCACCTGTCTCGCTAATGAGGCCACTGAAAAAATATAGTTATCCAAGTTAAATGAGGATTCAGTTCTTTGAAAGCGAAATAATAGGTCGCCTCGGAAAAGAATTTCCACATCTAAGTTTTAAAAAGTGATTACTACCAATCTTCAAAAGCTAGCAGTTTTCCAGTGCCCTCCCTCGCTAATCCCACAGTCTACGTGTATTCAGGCTGCTCAGTTTTTCTAATTAATTTATTTTTTCTATTGAAAAAGCAACAATCTTTTAGAAAAACAGCCTTCTATCATAACAATTTCTCGATGTAGAATAATTGAAGCATCCACAACTGTCTATGTTCATTCCTACTTATTTTTTGGATTCTACTCTAGGTAATTATGGATAAATATATACTATCATATATTTGTCACCATAGTGAAACAAGTGAGAAGCCTTTGATAGTAAGAGCAGATTAGAAGATATTCCTATGTATTTTTTAATAAACTTATTGCAATTACTTGAAAAATGGATTCCAGAGAGGAAGCTCTCTTTTTGGCGTTTTCTAACAAAAAGATAATTTCTGTGATTTCCTCAGGGCTTAGTTTTTCTACTATCCAGTCTTCCAAATCCTGGTTTTCAATCACTATATTTTGATTAGGTATATTTATGGTACGAAATTTCATCAATTCATGATGAATAATTTCTAAATGGTTTTGATATTCCTTTTCCTTATGTACATATAAAGTAGTATTTTTTTTCAGCTGATTTTTATCCATTTGTGTATTCCCCTCTCTAAAAGTATCTTTGAATCTGCTAAAAAAAGATCAATTCCTTCGATTTTTTTCGGGTAAATATATGATTATTATAATAGGTAAACATTGCGGAAGACCTTAGTCCTTAGTAACTTCTACTAAAATAGGTATTTAGGATTATTCCAACTGGTTATAAAGTCTGTTTTATCCATTGTTGAGGTAAGGTAATATTTACTAATAAGGGGATGTGACGTAGCAAAATAGCTATTACATAAAGGAGACAAATGATATGGAAAAAGTAACTGCTGATATTACCGGATTTCGTATAAAAGAAGATGTATATTCTAACTCCATTGAAGGTTTATTTCTACTAAAAAAGGGCTCCATTCTTACGAAAAAACATGTAGATTTACTAACAAAGCATCAGGTAAATCCATTTGATGTAATTAGTTCTACAGAAGAAGCCCCTCCTTCCTCCGTCAATAATGAATTTACTGAATTAATAGATGTAGTGAAAGAAACCTTTCATTGCATGATAGAAAAGGAAAATTACAATGTAGATAGACTTCTTCATACCTATGAAAAAGTAATTGATTTTTCCCTTCAAGAATTAGCAATTTTAGATATTATCCATGAAGAAGTAGCACCAATGAATTATATTTATCAACATAGTATCAATGTCGGCATCATTTCAGCAATCATAGGAAAAATATTAGGGTTATCTAGAACGGAATGTCATCTACTAAGTCAAATGGGTTTATTCCATGATATCGGCATGCTCAAAATTGACCCATCTATTTTACAAGCACAAGACCGCTTAACGCAAAAAGATTATAAGGAAATCCAAAAACATACAACCTATGGAAAAAGCATTTTATTTCAGGTTTCTCAATTAGATATATTAATATCACGAACTGCCCTATTGCATCACGAAAAAATTAATGGAAAAGGCTATCCCTCTCACCGAACGGAAAAAGATATTCCATTTTTAATTCAAATTGTTTCGGTAGCAGACATGTTTAATAGCATGTGTAGTTCACACACCTATAAAGAAAAGAAAACCTACTTTGAAGCAATCAATGAATTAGTGAATGAAGCATATGGAAATGCATTAAACCCTGCCATTGTCATTCCATTTACTAATTTTATTATGAGAAAGCAACTCTTTAAAAAGGTCACCTTATCTAATAGTGAAACGGCGGAAATCATCTTTATCCATCAAAACGAACCACATCTCCCGCTTGTTCGTCAAAAGGATTTCTATATTGATTTACGTAAGACATCTTTGAAAATTGCTGGCATAGCCAATTGAATATATAAAAGAAATGGCCAAATCAAAAATGATTTGGCCATAATGCTATGCTCTACGGAAAGATTTTAAACCCCTTTATATGCTTTTCGATAAATGTCTGCCAACTCTGTTACTAATGGTAATTTAGGGTTCGCTGTTGTACATTGATCTTCAAAGGCACGATCTGCTAAATAATCCACTTTTGCTTCAAATTCTTTTGGATCTACACCTTGTGCTGCAATACTCATTGGGATATTTAACTCTTTTCCAAGTCTGATTACTGCTTTAACAAAGCTGTCTACCCCTTGTTCCACTGTATTAGCTGGCAATCCTAGAATTCTTGCAAGCTCTGCATAACGTTCATCTGCTTTAAAGTATTCGTATTTAGGGAATGCCATGAATTTTTTCGGTTTCTCTGCATTATAGCGAATTACATGTGGCAATAAGATAGCATTTGAACGTCCATGCGCAATATGGAATTCTGCACCTAATTTATGTGCCAAGCTATGGTTAATTCCTAAGAAAGCATTTGCGAATGCCATACCAGCAATTGTAGAAGCATTATGCACTTTTTCGCGTGCTTCTTCATCATTTCCATTACGATACGCTCTTGGTAAATATTCAAAGATCAATTGAACTGCTTTGACGGCTAATGCATCTGTATAGTCATTTGCCATATTAGATACATACGCTTCAACAGCATGTGTTAATACATCCATTCCTGTATCTGCTGTAACTGCAGGTGGTACTGTCATAACAAATTGCGGATCGATGATTGCCACATCTGGTGTTAATTCATAATCTGCTAAAGGATATTTAATGTTTTGTTCTTTATCTGTGATTACCGCGAAAGATGTTACTTCAGATCCAGTACCAGAAGTAGTTGGAATTGCTACAAATTTAGCTTTTCCACCTAAAGATGGATATTTATAAACTCTTTTACGGATATCTAAGAATTTTTGCTTTAATCCAAAGAACTCTTCATCTGGATGTTCGTAGAATAACCACATCCCTTTTGCTGCATCCATCGGAGATCCCCCACCAAGTGCGATAATGCAGTCTGGTTGGAATTTAGCCATCATCTCTGTTCCTCTAACAACAGTTTCAATAGATGGATCTGGTTCTACATCTGAAAACACTTCAACTTGCACAAGGTTTGAACGTTTTCTTAAGTTATAAAGTAATTTATCCACATATCCGAATTTAACCATGTATGGATCTGTTACGATAAACACTCTAGAGATATCCTTCATTTTTTGTAAATATTGTACAGAGTTTTTCTCAAAATAAATTTTTGATGGAACTTTAAACCATTGCATATTTACATTCCTTTTAGCCAGTTTTTTAACATTTAATAGATGAATATCTGTTACGTTAGTAGATACTGAGTTTTTACCATAAGATCCGCAGCCAAGCGTTAAAGATGGCATGAATGCATTGTAGATGTCACCGATTGCTCCTTGAGAAGATGGTGCATTATTGATAATACGGCATGCTTTCATTCTTAACGCAAAGCTTTCCACTACTTTTGGATCTTCAGAGTGAATAACTGCTGAGTGTCCTAATCCCCCGAATTCTAGCATTTCTTCTGCACGTTTGATTCCTTCTTCTGTTGATTCCACTTTATAGCACGCAAGCACTGGGCTTAATTTTTCTCTGGATAGTGGATAATTTGGTCCAACACCTTCTAATTCAGCAAGAAGAATTTTTGTATCTTCCGGAACTTTTACTCCTGCTAAACCAGCGATATAATGTGCAGATTTTCCAACTATATCCGGATTTACCGCACATGTATTTTCATTGATTACTAATTTTTCTACTTTTGCCAACTCTTCTTCATTTAAGAAGTAGCAGCTATTGCGAATCAATTGATTTTTTACTTCATCGTAGATTTCTTTATCTATGATTACCGCTTGTTCAGATGCACAAATCATTCCATTATCAAATGTTTTAGATAGAATCAAATCATTCACTGCTCTTTTTACTTTAGCTGATTTTTCGATATAACAAGGTACATTACCAGCGCCAACGCCAAGTGCAGGTTTTCCACAGCTATATGCAGATTTAACCATTCCTGGTCCGCCAGTTGCAAGAATTAATGCAATATCATTATGATTCATTAACGCTTTTGTTGTTTCAATAGAAGGTTTTTCTACCCATTGAATACAGTTTTCTGGTGCTCCAGCTTTAACTGCTGCATCTCTTAAAATTCTTGCTGCTTCACTGCTACATTTTTGTGCAGATGGATGGAAAGCAAATATAATTGGATTACGTGTTTTTATCGCAATAATAGCTTTAAACATTGTTGTAGATGTTGGGTTCGTAACAGGTGTTACCCCTGCTACTACACCTACTGGATCGGCAATTTCAACAATTCCTGTTTGTTGGTCTTCACTTATTACCCCAACTGTACGATCATACTTAATATTATGGTAGATATATTCAGTAGAGAATATATTTTTTGTAATTTTATCTTCATAAATGCCTCTGCCAGTTTCTTCAACTGCTAGTTTAGCCAAATACATATGTTTATCTAGACCAGCAAGAGCCATAGCCTTTACAATCTTATCTACTTGCTCTTGATCTAAAGACATAAATTCTTCCAGTGCCTTTTTTCCTTTTGCTGCCATTTCATTAATAACTGTTTGCACATCAACTTGCTCATTTTTCGCTTTTACTTCTTTTTCAACAACTGACATCGTAGATCCCTCCAATATAGAGAATAATAATGTGAAATAATTCACAAGTAACTTTAAAGAAAAAACCACTTTATAAAGCAGTTAATTTGTGAATGTTTTCACAAAAGATTCTTTAAAGAAAAACTACTAATATAGTAGTTTATTTTGCCTACTAACTTCCTACAATCTTATTGCATCTTTTCGTAATTTCTTGTTGTTTTTCTTTACATGCTTATCATATAACGACATGCCAAAACCTTCAAGCCTATTCATTAAAAATTGTTCAGTTTTTCACAATGTTGTTCACATTTTATACAAATTTGAAATAAATCCTTGTTTTACCTATAATATAAAATGTGATAAAATCAACAATGAAAGGGTTTACAATATGGATGAAAAATCGGAAAGAACTAACACGGATCATGATACCTATCAATTTATAATCCGTGTCTCCTATCAGTTGTTTATGGAATTGGGATTTCGTAAGGTCAGCACAAGGATGATTGCAGAGCGTTGTGGAATTACACAGCCAGCCTTATACCATCACTTTAAGAATAAACAAGATATTTATAAAGAAGTAATTATTACTTCTATTCAACAGACTGAAAATGCTTTATTAAAAATTACGAAAGAATATCAGACCCTTCAAGAATGTCTTTACCATATTGCTCTTTACTTTTTAGAACATTATCAAGAGGATCTCATGCAAATGTTCCATGACTTACAACATGAGATGCCAATTGATATACAAACCCAACTAAGAATTCGCTGGCAAGAGGGATTTTTCAAACCGATTAAACATGTGTTTGATATGGCCGAAAAAGAGAATAATATTTCTTTCCAAAAAATAGAAAGTAATAGCGAAGAAATAGCCTTCACGTTTCTACAATATATTCAAACCGCCATGCATCCTTCTCATATGAAAAAACTTTCTAATGCAGAACAAACAAAGGAAATCCGGCGTAAAGCAAAATTAGTCGTTCATCTATTTTTATTTGGAATAGTAGATAGATAATAATTTTCAAAAAAATACTTCCTTTCTTTCAAAAATAAATATATACTCACCTTATCACTTGATAAGTTCCTTTCCACACACAATTTATCAAATGATAAGCAATGTGTATTTAAGGAGTGAAAAAAAATGAAACAGTATATTCATCTTTATTTTGCCGCTGTTACTAGTAAAAAAGGAAAATGGATAACCTTAATTGCTTGGATTCTCCTTGTTGGAATCTTAAGTGTGCTCTTCCCTCAAGCTAGTTCACAAAAAAACGACTTAGCTAGCAATGTTCCAACAATTGCTTTATCACAGCAGGCCGAAGAAAAAATGAAGGAGGAATTTTCTGATGACCAAGGAACTCCTGCCTTAATTACATGGTTTCGCTCAACCGGCTTATCTGATAGGGATGTAGAGCAAATCCAAGAACTTACGAACCAATTAACAAATGCTCCACTTGCTAATCAAGCAGTAATTATTCCTTATCATCAACTACCTATTGAGGTAGTCAGACAACAAATTTCAGAAGATGGAACAACTTTAGTTCTCCCTATTTTATTTGCGAACAATTTAGCTACTAGTGAATTAAAAGACAGTATTCAAAACCTAGAAACTGTTGCAAATGAGATATTTGACAAAGATCCTTTTAACACTACATTACAGGATGAGACGAAATTACATGCGAGAACTACTGGCCCTGTTGGGATCTCCATAGATGCTACTGAGCTATTTAGCCAAGGGGACTTATCCTTACTCATTGGCACCGTTATTATTGTGCTTATTTGTTTACTTGTCATCTACCGTTCTCCTATTTTAGCGTTAATTCCTTTAATTGGAGTAGGTATTGCCTATGGAGTTATCAGTCCTTTGCTTGGTTTCATGGGAGAACATCAGTGGATTGAATTCGATTCTCAAAGTATTGCTATTATGACTGTATTACTTTTTGGAGCAGGTACTGATTATTGCTTATTTATTATTAGTAGATATCGAACGTATTTAACCAAAGAATCGATTAAAGAAATTGCTATGCAAAAAGCATTGCATCGATCCGGTGGAGCCGTGGCTATGAGTGGATTAACAGTAGTATTTTCTCTACTTGTCCTATTGTTCGCCCAGTATGGTGCCGTTCAACGATTTGCAATCCCATTTAGCTTAGCTATATTTATTATGATGATAGCCAGTCTTAGTCTTGTTCCAGCCATTCTAGCTATTATTGGAAGACTATCTTTTTATCCATTTGTTCCGAAATTAGACGAACAAATAATGCAGGGTAGTATAAAAAAGTTGGCCAGAAAAAGAAATACGCTAGGTAAAACAATCGGAAATGTAGTAACCAAACATCCATGGAAAGTGACTATTCTGACGACATTATTTCTTGGTATTTTTGCTGCATTTTCCCTTAAAACAGTATATACGTATGATTTATTGTCCTCCTTTCCAGATGATATGCCATCAAAAGAAGGATTTACTTTAATCGAAGAACACTTTAATGCGGGCGAACTCGCTCCGGTATCTGTCATTATTGATACAGAAGGAGAAAAATTTAAGGTCGGAGAAGAATTAAAACAATTAGATTTCATTGCAACGGTTTCAGAGGAAGAATCAGGAATAAACAATCCTAATTTAGTAAAATATTCGATTGAATTAGAAACAAATCCTTATTCAAATCAAGCGATGGATGAACTACCTATTATTCGTGATACCTTAGAAGAGATACTTCGTGAAAATGGCATAAAGGATCCAAATGATAATATTTGGCTTGCTGGAATAACTGCAGAACAATATGATACAAAAGAATTGACAAATCAAGATGCAAAATTAATTATTCCAATTATTTTAATCATGATTGCTATCTTGTTACTTGTTTATCTAAGATCCATTACAGCAACATTCTATTTAATAGCATCTGTACTTCTTTCTTACTTTAGTGCTCTAGGCTTAGGGTGGGGCATTCTTCATTATGGATTTGGAGTAGAAGCAATTCAAGGATTAATCCCCTTGTACTCCTTCGTCTTTATTGTTGCTTTAGGAGAAGACTATAATATTTTCATGATATCAAGCATTTGGAAAAAACAGAAAGAGATGCCTCTCTTACAAGCAGTAAAAGAGGGAGTTGCAGAATCAGGTGGGGTTATTACTTCTGCAGGAGTCATTTTAGCAGCTACCTTTATGGTGTTGACTACTCTACCTATGGAAGTGCTTGTCCATTTTGGAACGATAACGGCTATCGGGATTGTGTTAGATACATTTATCGTAAGACCGTTTTTAGTACCGGCAATTACTTCTCTATTAGGAAATGCTGCCCTTTGGCCCAGCAAGAAAATACATGTAAAAGGAAAGGAATAAAGGATTACTCTCCTCCAAGGTTTGTCTTTAAATAAGCCTTGGGGATTTTTTATCTCATCCAAAACATTTCCATCTTAAGTAAACATCCCCCCTAGATTTAGGTGCATTATTCTACTTTACTAAGTTAATTTATATTGATGATTTTTTTCCTTTGGCTAACTATTTTATCTTTCTAACACTTTTGTTGATATGTATAAAAACGTTGCTCTAGACCCACCCTATAAGGAATTGATATGATAAGTGGGTTAGTTAAGGGGGCATTTGTAATGGATAAAAAATATGCAGACTTAAAGCTCGGAGAACGGGCTGCGATATTGAGCATTTTTACATATATTATATTAGCTTCTGTGAAATTATTTATTGGGAACAGCACTGGTTCGCAAGCCTTAAAAGCTGATGGTTGGAATAATTTTACGGATATTATTGCTTCTGTTGCTGTATTAATTGGCTTGCGTCTTTCCCAAAAACCAGCGGACAAAGATCATCCTTATGGTCATTGGAAGGCAGAAACAGTTGCTTCTTTAATTGCTTCCTTCATAATGATGAGCGTGGGATTGCAAGTATTATTCCAAGCCGTTTCTTCCTTCTTTAGCCATACAAGACAAGCACCTGATTTAGTAGCTGCCTATACAGCCATCGCTTGTGGTGCTGTAATGTTTTGCGTTTATCGCATTAATTTACGTTTAGGCAACAAAATTAATAGCCAAGCTGTTAAAGCTGCTGCAAAGGATAACTTCTCAGATTCAATCGTTAGCTTTGGAACGGCCGTTGGTATTTTTGGCGCTCAACTAAAACTAACCTTTTTAGATCCCCTTGCTGCCTGCATTGTTGGGCTATTAATTTGTAAAACAGCCTGGGGCATTTTCCGAGAAACAACCCACTATTTAACAGATGGGTTTGATGTTTTATTAATTGATCAATTCAAAAAAACTATTTTGCGTACGGAAGGTGTAAAGGCTGTAAAAGAAATTAAAGCAAGAAACTACGGAAACAACCCAGTTGTCGATGTAGTCATTACAGTTAACCAGCAGCTAGATGTTACTCATGCCCATGATATTTCATCCGCAGTTGAGAATGCTTTAATAGATGAGTTTAATGTGTTAGAGGTACATGTGCATATAGAACCAGACGAAGAAAAATAAAAACGACTGGATATTGGTAATGCCCCCCCAAAAGTTAGAGTGCAAAAATCTAACCTTTGGGGGTACCCACCATTTTATCCCTTCGTTTTTTTGCAACTAGATAATCCGGCTAAAGTATTAATATGCCTTGGCCCAATACACTAATTTACTTGCTTTCTTCCCACAGCATACACAAGTATCTGCAATTACCTCCTGTTCAAAAGGCATGCATCTAGATGTTGCACTTGTTTCTTCCTTAATTTTATCTTCGCATGCTTGATCTTCACACCACATTGCTTTAATGAATCCTGGCTTTTCTTTTGTTATCCATTGTTTAAATTCATTGAAGCTTAAAGCAATATGAGTATTTTCTTCTCTATGATCGATAGCTTTCTGTAGTAAATTATCTTGGATATCCTTTAACAATTGGGCAATTGTATCCTCTAGTCCATCCATTGATACAAATTGCTTTTCTCCAGTATCTCTGCGAACGAGCACAACTTGATTTTTCTCGATATCCTTTGGTCCTACTTCTAGACGTAAAGGAATTCCCTTCATTTCATACTCATTAAATTTCCAGCCTGGCTTTTTATCACTTCCATCAATGCCCACTCGAATGGAACTGTTTAGTTTCTTCTGCAAATCATAGGCAAAATCCAAAACCCCTTCTTTATGCTGGGCAATTGGTACGATCATTACTTGAGTTGGCGCAATCATTGGCGGTACTACTAAGCCACGGTCATCTCCGTGAACCATAATCATGGCACCAATAATTCGAGTAGTAAAGCCCCATGATGTTTGGTGAACATGCTGGAGGTTTCCGTCCCTATCAGAGAACTGAATTCCAAATGATTTTGCAAAGCCATCACCTAGATTATGAGACGTTCCTGATTGTAATGCTTTTCCATCATGCATCAAACTTTCAATCGTATACGTATATTTAGCACCAGCAAACTTTTCTTTTTCTGTTTTTCTCCCTTTGATAACAGGAAGTGCTAAGTATTTTTCACAAATTTCCGCATAGACTTCAAGCATTTGAATAGTTTCTCGATCTGCATCTTCTTCTGTTTCATGACACGTATGCCCTTCTTGCCATAAAAATTCTAATGTACGTAAAAATGGACGAGTAGTCTTTTCCCAACGCACTACATTTGCCCACTGATTATATAGCTTTGGAAGATCGCGATAGGAATGGATAATATTTTTATAATGCTCTGCAAAAAGAACTTCAGAGGTTGGGCGCACACAAAGTCTTTCTGCTAATTCCTCATCTCCTCCATGCGTAACCCATGCTACTTCTGGAGCAAATCCCTCGATATGATCCTTTTCCCTTTGCAATAGACTTTCTGGAATAAACAGTGGCATATAAACATTTTCATGTCCTGTTTCTTTAATACGTTTGTCTAAAGCATCTTTAATATTCTCCCAGATTGCTGTTCCATATGGTCGAATAATCATGGACCCTCTTACACTTGAATAATCGATTAGTTCTGCTTTTGTAACAACATCTGTATACCATTGAGCAAAATCTTCTTCCATACTAGTAATGCTTTTTACAAAATCCTTTGCCATTTTAGGGGCCTCCTATTTTCAATATTGTAATATCTGTCATTAATTAAACTATTTCACCTTGTAAAGTTCTTCTAAGGATTGCTCTTGCGAGGGAGTACAAATTAAACCTGTTTTCCACGGGGCGAGTTAGCTTGCTCCGTGGAGCCAGGATGGTATTTACTCGCTAATCTACGTGTAACCCAGTTTTTTTAAAAGCCCTTTTTATTAAAAATAGCCATTAAAAAAGCTTTGCCTTTTATTAGGGACCATAAAAATGGCGGTACCACCCTAATTCAAAGCAAAGCTTTACACTCATCCATGGTAACGGTATTGAACCGCTGAATCTTTCTAAACAATGTCTATTCGATACAGAACGAAAAAGGCAGGTTCCACAGATAGCCTATAGGTCCTTTCAGCAATTAAACCCTCTCTTCTAATAGACATGGCTGTATACTATTCCTTTTTATAGTTTCTTTATTCATTTCTTTGTGAAAAATCATATCGGATAGAATCATTATTGTCAATATGGATTTTTTTATTCATTTTATAATGGATAGGCAATAGTTTGTTACCTTTTCTCCTTTTTGAAAGTGGGACGGGCAATGAGTGGACTTCTCTGTTACCTTTTCTTGCTATTTCTCTTGCTCGCGGGCATAGAGGGTGCTTCTCTGTTACCTGCTCTTGCTGATTCTCTTGCTCTCGGGCACAGAGGACGCTTCTCTGTTACCTGCTCTTGCTGATTCTCTCGCTCGCGGGCACAGAGGGCGCTTCTCTGTTACCTGCTCTTGCTGATTCTCTCGCTCTCGGGCACAGAGGGCGCTTCTCTGTTACCTGCTCTTCCTTTTTCTCTTCCTCTCGGGCATAGAGAGCGCTTCTCTGTTACCTGCTCTTGCTGATTCTCTCGCTCTCGGGCACAGAGGACGCTTCTCTGTTACCTGCTCTTGCTGATTCTCTCGCTCGCGGGCACAGAGAGCGCTTCTCTGTTACCTGCTCTTGCTGATTCTCTTGCTCTCGGGCACAGAGGACGCTTCTCTGTTACCTGCTCTTCCTTTTTCTCTTCCTCTCGGGCATAGAGAGCGCTTCTCTGTTACCTGCTCTTGCTGATTTTCTCGCTCGCGGGCACAGAGAGCGCTTCTCTGTTACCTGCTCTTGCTGATTCTCTTGCTCTCGGGCACAGAGAGCGCTTCTCTGTTACCTGCTCTTCCTTTTTCTCTCGCTCGCGGGCACAGAGTAAACAGAGTAAGTTTCTCTGTTACCTTTTATATTAATCATTTGAATAAAAATCCAATGTCGCTTGAAGTGCTTGACCAGCAGGCAGTTTTACTCCATGTCTAATAAGGCAGGCTTCTAGACTGGCAAGTACGAATAAGACATTTTCTTTTCGGCAGCTATAGCCCATCGTTCCAATTCTCCATATTTTTCCATTCAAAGAGCCAAAGGAGCTTGCAATTTCTACGCCAAATTGCTGGAGCATCATACTTCGGACCGACTCTGCATCGATTCCTTCTGGCACTTTAATGCAAGTAACAGTTGGGAGTTTCCACCTTCTATCACTAAATAGCTCTAGCCCCATTCCTTTAATTCCTTCCATTAATGCTTGTTCATGGTATTGATGTCTGGCGAATCTATTTTCCAGTCCTTCCTCTAAAACAATTCTTAATCCCTCATGTAGTGCGTATAACATAGAAGTTGCTTCTGTATGATGATTTAATCTTCTTGGACTCCAATAATCCTGTAATTGTGCTAAGTCTAAATAATTGGAGCGAATCGGAGCATGGGCTTTTTTCTCTGCTAACTCACTGTCTGTTGCTATCCCTCTTTCTACCTTTTTCCGCGCAATCAATACTTTTTCCACTCGGTCATTATACGTAATAGGAGCATTGCCCGATGGCACTGATAAGCACTTTTGGTTTCCCCCAATAACTGCATCTATATGCCAATTATCTGTTTGAACATCTACTCCGCCAATCGTTGCCACAGCGTCGACGATAAATAGAATATCTTGTTCACGGCATGCCCTACCAACCTCTTCTAATGGCTGCATACACCCAGTTGATGTTTCTCCATGAACAAGGGCAACAATTTTTGGTTTCACTTTCTTCATTTCTGCAATGATTTCTTCCGGATCAAAGACTTCGCCCCATTCACAATGAAGTAAATGAATATCTGCCCCATATCTTTCAGCGATTTCTGTTAACAAGTGTCCAAATCTTCCGTAAATCGGTATTAGTACTTTATCTCCCGGCTCAATAATACTGGCCAATACAGCTTCAAGTCCAGATCTCGAGGTTCCATCTATCGGATATGCCCACTGGTTTTTTGTTTGGAAAACTTGTTGGATCATCACCATCACATTATTCATGATAGCTGTAAATGCTGGATCGAATTGCCCTAAAATCGGAGTGCTTAATGCTCTTAATACTCGTGGATCCACTTCAACTGGACCTGGTGTCATAATTGTTCTTATAGGTGTGTTTAATTCTGAAAAAGTCATTGGTTACGTCCTTTCCTTTTTTCTCTTCTGCTTTTCGGTTCTCTTGCTCCAAATAAACGCTCTTTTTCCTTCTATAAAAATAAGCACATTACTTAATAAGCCAAGCGGTGCAATAATTTAATAAGAACAATAATCCCTCTTTTTAAATCTTCTAGATTTGTGTGTTCTTCTGGAGAATGGCTGACTCCAGCTACGCTTGGAACAAATAGTAAGGCTGACGGACAGTATGTTCCAAACACCTGCGCATCATGCCCTGCCCCACTGATCATTTTTCGGTTTGGAATATCCATTTCTTGAACGATGGAATGGGCTAGTTCTCTCAAATCTGCATCCATTTCAACAGCCTTAATGTCCATCCATTGTTCCCACTCAACATTCATGCTCGCTTCTATGCTTTTCTGCTTAAAATAAGCAAAAATTTTCTTGCAAAAATTATCTAGCACTTCTTCTTGATGATGCCTGACATCTAATGAAAACGTCACTTCTTTCGCAATCACATTCGGAACATTTGGCGAGGCTACTATTTTCCCGACTGTTGCTACTAACTGAGAATCAATATCTGTAACTTGGTTTATAGCATAGGTAATTAATTCAGCAGCTAAATGCATACTATCCTTTCGATAACACATTGGAGTCGTACCTGCATGATTGCTCTCTCCTGTTACTTTGACAGTAAATCGTCTTTGCCCAACAATATGAGAAACGACGCCAATGGACTCCTGCTCTTTCTCCAATACTGCACCTTGTTCGATATGTATTTCTATGAAACAATCAATATCTGCTCTTTTTACTTGTTCTCTATCTGATTGCAAGCCCATCGATGACATCGCATGAGAAAAGGAAATATTTCTCGCATCGTATAATCCTTTGCAATCACCCCTCATATATTTTCCTGTTATTGAACCTGACCCCCAGAAAGCTAAAGGAAATCGACTCCCTTCTTCCTCGCATAATGATACGACTTCTATTGTTTTTTTGGGGATTCCATAATGTCTCTTTAAATAATCCAAAGCAAGCAGACTAGCTATGATTCCATACGCACCATCATATTTTCCACCATCTATTACTGTATCAATATGGGAACCTGTCAGAATTGTTTTCTCCTTTACAAGCGACCCTTCTAGCCTGCCAAACAGATTACCTACACCATCAAAATACGTACTTAAACCAGCCTCATTCATTTTTTGTAAAAGAGAATGCTGTGCTAACCGCCAATTTTCATCATAGAGAAGTCGTGTAACTCCACCATTTTCGGTAGCCCCAAATGCAGCCAGCCATTCCATCCACTTACCCACCTCTTTTGTATCTAATTCAATAGATGTCTTCATTTCTATCGCTCCTCTCGGGTGATGTTTCCAATTGCTTCAACCTATTCAAAAATGAAGGAACAGGCTAATTCATTTTGATATATTTCCATACCTTTTTCATGGAATAAAATAACAATTTTAACTACGCACTTTTATTATGTAACCATTATTTTAATAAGCACTCACTGGCAATACATTAGATAAAGTGTTAGAATCATCTAAATACTTTGTATAAAATAACTAAAACTGATATGCGGAGACACCTTGTAAAATAGTATGCTTATAGGAGGGGATAAAATGAAACTAGAAGAAATACTGCAAAAACCGGTTTTTGATGCTGTGGAAGTCATTGCAGGTCACACTGGATTAAATAAAGAAATAAAGAATATTACAATGATGGATGCGCCTGATATTGTTGAATATTTACATCCTAACGATTTATTAGTTACTACCGCTTACCATCTTAAAGATAAGCCTGATGTTTTGCTTTCCTTAATAAAAAGTATGCAAGAAAAAGATTGCACTGCTCTAGGTATTAAAGCAAAAAGATTCTTAGGACATATTCCACAAGAAGCAATTCAATTTGCAAATGATAAAGGCTTTCCACTTTTAGAAATTCCTTTAGAAACATCACTTGGCGAAATTGTTAATGGCTCTTTAAATTACATGCTGAGTCAGAGAACAGCAGAGTTAACTACCGCCTTTGAAACCCACCGGAAATTCACACAGCATATATTAAAAGGAAAAGGCATAAAAAGGCTTGTCGACGACTTATCGCAAATGATTAATAAGCGAATTGTTTTACTTGATGCACATTTTCAAATGCATACCTCTTCTCATACTAGAAATTCGATTGAAAACTACTTTAGCTCCCTTCATGCAAAAGGATTTGAATTTTTATTAGCAAGCTCGCCCTATTCTTGTTTTTCAAGCAGAAATACAGAAGAGGTTTTTACTATTTTTCCAATCTATACGCATATGAGGAAGCCAGCATTTCTAGTTGTACTTGGAGAAATCTCGATTGAAGACAAGAGTTTATTGCTTACCATTGAACAAGCTACCAACGTTTTATCTTTTGAGCTAATGAGAGAAAATACAGTAAAGCAATATTCAAGAAGGGCACGAAATGATTTCTTCACTCATTTTGTGGAAGGAAAATTTACCTTTGCTGAGGAAATTGAAAGTCGAGCAAAAGAATTTTCTATAAAAAGGGAACACGCTTCGATTGCAATCATTGGAAAAATGGATAACAGTGATCAATACATGTCCTTTACACAGCATTCTGTTGAGGTAGATTATATATACGAATATTTGGAAACGGAAATAAAAAAAGCGCCTTTTGCCTCCCAGCTTTTTATAAAAGATGATCACTGTATTATTATTATGGAAGTCGCCCATTCATCGTATGATTTAGACCATTCGATTCTTCCTTATTTGCAAAATATTCAAGAATATATCGGAAATACCTTTAAAAGGTCTATGTCATTTGGTATTAGCAATGTTTTTCAACGCCTATTAAATATACCTAATGCATATAAAGAAGCACATAGCGCCTTACATATTGGACAGCTTTCTGGAAATATTCCCTTTATCCAGATTCACCGGCCAAAAGATGTGTTTGAGATGTTAAGAATTATTCCGACAAAGGATCTTCAGGAATTTTACGATTATATCTTTCAATCATTCATAAACAATCAGCAGCAGGAAGAGGAACAAATACTACTCAACACATTATCTGTATACTTAGAAACTCATTGCCAAATTTCTGAAACGGCAAAACGCCTTTATGTTCACCGCAACACAGTAATCTATCGTTTAGAAAAATGTGAAGAACTTTTAGGAAAAAGCCTTAAAGATCCAGAAACTACCTTCCATCTTCGGTTTGCTTTCCGGATAAAGTCGATTTTAAAAACGACTGAAGGAAAAAAACAAATTCAAATATAATGGAGTCTTCTTAGATATATAATCTATATTTTCTAAATATTTTGTACAATATAACCAATGACTTCTTTCTTCTCGCTCATTATGATGTTAATTATCATAACGAACAATGTTAACTTTATTAACATTCAAGAAAAAGGAGTGTAACGAATGGCTCAAAACAAAGAAAAGGGTTTGAAAATTTTTTCTTTAGGACTACAGCATGTGCTTGCCATGTATGCAGGTGCTATACTCGTACCGTTATTAGTCGGAAGAGCATTAAATTTAACAACTGAACAACTTGCTTATCTTGTTGCAATTGATTTATTAACATGTGGAATTGCCACCTTGCTTCAAGCTTGGAAAAATAAATATTTAGGAATTGGATTACCCGTTGTTCTTGGTAGCTCCTTTGTTGCTGTTACGCCGATGATTTCCATTGGAACAAACTATGGAGTGACTGCTATTTATGGAGCCATCATTGTTACTGGACTTTTCATGATTATTTGCGCTCCTTTTTTCAGTAAAATAACAAAACTTTTCCCTCCTGTCGTGATTGGAACAGTCGTCACTATTATTGGTTTATCTCTCATTCCATCAGGCATTAAAAATATGGGAGGAGGAGCAACAAGTGAAGATTTTGGTTCCATTGAAAATCTGATTCTTTCATTTGGGGTATTATTATTTATTCTATTGTTAAATCGCTTCACAAAAGGATTTATGCAATCATTGTCTGTTTTAATTGGAATTATCGCCGGCACTGTTGCTGCTGCCTTTCTTGGAAAAGTTAATCTATCCCCAGTAAAGGAGGCGAGTTGGTTCCATTTTCCTGAACTATTTTATTTTGGGACTCCTAGTTTTGAAATTGGTCCGATCCTTACGATGTTAATTGTTGGTTTGGTCATTGTCATTGAATCAACTGGTGTTTTCTTTGCACTAAGCAAGATTACTGAAACACCTTTAAGTGAAAAGGATTTAACAAGAGGATATAGAGCAGAAGGGGTTGCCATTACTTTAGGTGGATTATTCAATGCATTTCCATATAACACCTTCGCACAAAACGTTGGTCTTGTACAGCTTTCCAAAGTGAAAACCGTCAATGTTGTTGTCGCTGCCGGAGGAATCTTAGTCTTCCTAGGACTCATTCCCAAAGTTGCAGCATTCGCTACCATTATTCCAACACCTATATTAGGTGGAGCAACGGTTGTTATGTTTGGGATGGTTGTAGCTTCTGGAATCAGAATGCTTAGTAAAGTAGATTTTACTGATCAAGCTAACTTATTGATTATGGCGTGCTCCATTTCCATCGGTTTAGGAGCTACTGCAGTTCCTACTTTATTTGATCAACTCCCTTCTGCACTACGTATCATTGTCAGTGATGGAATTATTACTGGAAGCATAGCAGCTATCCTGTTAAATCTTCTTTTTAGGGTAAAAACAATTAAACAAAACACTAATACTTCTATTCTCCCTACACAGGAAGTAAGCGAAACACATACACTTTAATGAGAAAAGAGGCTGTTCTTCAATGAACCGACCTCTTTTCTCTTTACCTTTATTAATTTCTTATCGTTGCCAGTTTCATCGTTTTCATTCTTACCTGCTCTGGATCGACCTGAATTCTCGCTACATTTGTTTCCATTGCTGTTCTCGCAACGGCGGCAGCAACGGCTGGAGCTACTCTTTGATCAAAGGGACTTGGAATGATATACTCCTCATTCAGCTCTGATTCCGCAATTAATCCTGCAATTGCTTCAGCCGCAGCTTTTTTCATCGCTTCATTAATAGTCATTGCTCGAACGTCTAAAGCGCCACGAAAAACACCTGGGAATGCCAATACATTATTTACTTGGTTCGGAAAATCAGATCTTCCTGTTCCGACAATCATAGCACCTGCCTCTTTCGCTTCAGCCGGACTTATTTCTGGCACTGGATTTGCCAGCGCAAAAATAATCGCATCCTTATTCATCGTTTGTACCATCTCTTTTGTTAAGGTATCTGCGACAGAAACTCCGATAAATACGTCCGCTCCTCTAATAGCATCGCGCAAAGAACCTTTTTCATTCTCTCCATTTGTGAATGTTGCTACAGACTCTTTTGTTGGATTCATGCCAACTGGTCTACCAGTATAAATTGCTCCTTTTGTATCACATAAAATCATATTGATTACACCGGAAGAAAAGAGAAGTTTCGCAACAGCTATCCCTGAAGCACCAGCCCCATTTATAACAATTTTTAAATCCTTCATTTCTTTGTTTACAAGTTTAAGCGCATTGACAAGTCCAGCCAAGGTTACAATCGCAGTACCATGCTGATCATCATGAAATACAGGGATATCTAATTCTTGCTTTAATCGTTCTTCTATCTCAAAACAATAGGGTGCAGCAATGTCTTCTAGATGTATCGCACCAAAAGTAGGAGCCATCAATTTCACAGTTTCCACTATCTTATCTTCATCTGCTGTATTTAAAGCAATCGGAAAGGCATCTACTCCAGCAAAGCTTTTTAATAAAATTGCTTTTCCCTCCATAACAGGAAGAGATGCCGCTGCCCCAATATTCCCCAAACCAAGTACAGAGGTACCGTTTGTTACAAGGCCCACCATATTGCCTTTCATCGTAAAATCATATACAGCTTCCGGATTTCCAAAAATTTCTTTACACGGTTCGGCCACTCCTGGAGAATAGGCTAAACTTAAATCCTGGGCATTTTTCACTTCTACCTTTGCATGGATTTCTAATTTCCCTTGGTTGACCTGATGCATATGTAAAGCTTCTTCTCGTAAAGACATTTTATCTCTCCCTTATTAGCGCAATTTCCCTCTAATACAATTGCTTCTTTCTATTGGGGCATTTTTCTAGTATAGGAATTTTTCTTACCTAAAATGATAGATCGAAAAACATAAAAAAACGCTTTCAAAAAAATACTAACTATCTAAAAAAAAGTAAGCATCATCAGACGTTTTTTCTACATTGATTTTTGTATAACCAATCGGGATTTTATGCAGTTCTCCCCACCTAACCATTTCTGAGGTGAGGGTCTAACTGCAAGGTAATCTGAAATAAATTAGCATTGCTTTTAAATATACGATCGTTCGGTTTCCACTATTATTCTTTTTTAGCTAAATCAACACTAATTGCGTTCTGCATATTAACGGAAATTAATACATCAACCATATGAATAAAGAGACCATTTTCTACTACTCCTACTATATTATTCAGTGTTTGATGTAATTGACTGGGATTTTGGATACTAGGAAAAGAACAATCAACAATATAATTGCCATTATCTGTTACATAAAGCGCCTCATCCTTCATCCGCAACTCTGTTTTACAGCCTAATTTTCGAATGGCTCTCTCTGTTTGTTTATACCCAAATGGAACTACTTCTACAGGCAAAGGAAATCGCCCTAAGGATTGGACTTTCTTACTCCCATCCGCAACAACAATAAAGGTTTTGGCAGCACTAGCGATTATTTTTTCTCGCAATAATGCTCCACCTCCTCCTTTTACGGCACAGAAATTAGCATCAATTTCATCCGCACCATCAATTGCAATATCTAATGCTTCCACTTCATTTATATCAACCAGTTGTATTCCATATTCGCTTGCTAATTTTTCAGTAGCTTTTGACGTCGCAACCCCTTTTAATTTCATTCCTGCCTTGATCATTTCGCCCATTTTTTTAATCACATAAAATGCAGTTGATCCTGTTCCTAGTCCAACGGTCATTCCATCTTTTACATATTGAATTGCCGCTGTTTCTCCTACTAATGCTTTTTCATCCTGTCTATCCATCCTGTTCACCTACACACTTATTTTGTCATTATGCAAATAGTTATCCTCCCTTCTATAATAGATGATATATCCTTCTCTTTCATCTTTTTTTCATTAAAAATTTTCTCCTAAATACATTTTCACTTTATTTTTTACTTGCTCCATTTTATCCGCGTTTCTTCTATACATTGCTTTTGCATCTTTGTTGTCTGTTTGCAACGAAAACATTTCTAAATCTGCTTGTACTTTTTTAATCGTTGCTAATAATAGTGGTCTTTCCTGTGCCTCTGCTAGCTTGATTTTATCATCAAATATATCAATCGTAAGCTCGCCATATGAATTAACCTGTCCTAGAAATACATTATCTAGTGTTACACCTAATTTCTCTAATTCCATGTGCAACCAAGCTGGTGTTTTTCCCGCTTTTGTTAAAGACTCATATACGATATTCCCATCCATAATTATAGTTTGAGGCGCCTTTTCGCTTGGTACTTTCAGGTTTAAATCTTTAGGAGTGAGTGGTCTATTTTTCTTTTTCAGTAAAACACTAAGCATCCCCTTTGGCTCAAGTACAGCATATTCAATTTCAGATAAGCTAAAAACATCTTTTTGTCGCAAAAGCGTAGAAAAATCGTCAATGGTATAATGCTCTTTTTTCAAATTATCTTCAAGCAACTTTCCATCTTCCACCAATACCGTTCCAGTACCTTCAATTACATTACGCAATGTCTTACTTTTTAATGAAATCACATCAGCTAAATACGAGATGATTGCAAAGACGAATATCCCGAGTATTCCATGCATAACACTAAGACTGGAGTTTAGGATAACCTCTCCTGCGATATCTCCCAGAGTAATACCCGCTATGTATTCAAAGAGTGACAGCTGAGAAATATGCTTTTTTCCTAATAGCTTAGTGGTAATAAATAAAACAATAACAAAAAGCAAGGCACGTAAAACTACTGTTAACATGTTTTCACCATTCCTTTTAAGAAGAACTATATTCCTTTTCTTCTCTCTCCAATTGATATACCCTCAACTGAATATCGTTTTTAATCTCTCCAACTAATACCATTGCTTCGTGAAAAGCCTTTTGGGCCTCTTCCTCCATGGAATGGAGAGCAAAGGCAGATAGCTGGGATTCAATACCTTTTAAACTCGCTAATGTCTGCTTCACATTTGATGCAACAGTCATATTTTCTTCCTCCAATAAAAGAGAAGCCGTTTATATAGAAGGGAAGTCAATTCTCCTAGAAACGGCTTCTCGATTTTTTCAGCATGTTTTATTGTTGTGCATATTGTGGTTCTTCTTGTTCTATCTCTTGTAACCTTGGATTTAAGGAATCAATGATTTGTTGGGTTTGTTGTGCAGCAGTTTGATATGTTTGCTTTGCCGATTGGTTATCTGTGGATAAAGCAAAGATTTCTAAACTTGCTTGAGCACTTTTTAGCCCAGCGATTGTTTGTTTTACGTTTGTAATTACGGTCATATGAGCTGCCACCATCCTTAAATTTTTTGTTACTCTTATATCATTTCATTAACTTCTATTGTTATTCAGTAAAAAAAATCCAAGTGTAAAGTAGGAGCGTCTTGCTTCAAATAATTGAAACTTTTGCTTTCTATTGCCGTATTCTCTAATAAAAATAAAAAGGGAATTTTAAAAAATGATTACTGTCATTATTGTTTTAATTGTATTCTCTATCCCCCTAGCTGGGATCATAACTACCCATTTAGAAAAACAGACAAAATTAAATCATGCTATGCTAAAAGATCAATTGGAGCTTGAAAGATTAAAGCATGAAAATTTTTTACTAGAAACGAATAAATTGAAATTAGAAGTGGATAAAATGGAGAAGGAAAATGATTTATTGGAGAAGAAGTGATTTTATGACTGTGCATTTCTTGAAGGAAAAGAGGCTGGGACAAAACTAAATAGCAAATCTGTAAAGACGAACAATCTCTAATTCAGCTTTTAAATATAGTCAAGTGTAAAAACTAATATCGAAATAGAAAAAAATTAATTAATAGGAAAAACGGAGCTGCCTGAATACACGTAGACTCCTATGGGAGCTGCGAGAAAAGTGAGACCCCGGAGGCGAAGCTGAGGAGGCTCACCGCTCGCCCCATGGAAAGCGAAGTGTATTCAGGCTGCGGGCAATACCACCAAATTTTACTGAAACAGCCTTTTATAAAATTAACAATAAACACGAATAATCATATGTAACTCCCATGTGATTATTCGTGTTTATCTATAACTGGAATACTTATGTCCCAGCCTCTTTATGGATTCATAGAAGTCCTAAGAATGCTACAGATTAAAATAACTAATAACTTTTCCATTTTACAAAAACAACAAGGCAATTAACCATTCCATTCAATAATAAGTCAACCTATCTTTAAATAAACAATAACAGACTTACTGCCATAACAGCCATTCCTGCTATTAAGCCGTATATGGATAGGTGACCTTCGTCATATTTTTTTGCGGCTGGTAATAATTCATCTAGTGATATAAAGACCATGATGCCTGCTACTGCTGCAAAGATTAGGCCGAACATTACATCATTTAGAAATGGCATTAAAATGAGGAAAGCAACAATGGCACCGACTGGCTCTGCTAATCCTGATAAAAAGGAAAGTTTAAATGCTTTTTTTCGATCACCTGTCGCAAAATAAACTGGTACTGCAACTGCGATTCCCTCTGGAATATTATGTATCGCTATCGCAACTGTAATCGCTACACCCAGTCCCGGATCCTGAAGTGCTGCAGTAAAGGTAGCAATTCCTTCTGGAAAGTTATGAATAGCGATAGCAAGTGCTGTAAAACTCCCCATTTTCAGTAGAGAATGATCTGTTTTCTTGACATTTGATTTATTGATATCTTCTACTTTTTTCAACTCATGTGGATTTCCTTGCTCTGGAACAAATTTATCTATTAAAGCAATTAACAATATTCCACCAAAGAATCCTGCAACAGTAAGCCAGTTACCTGATTGCACTCCTAATGATCCGACTAATGCGTCTTTTGATTTAACAAAAATCTCAATCATCGATACATAAATCATCACTCCGGCAGAAAAACCGAGCATCCAAGATAGAAACTTTGTATTCGTTGTTGATGTGAAAAAGGCAAGCACGCTTCCTATCCCAGTAGCCAAACCTGCTAATAATGTCAAACCAAATGCAAACAATAAATTTTCGGGCATATAAATCCCCCTTATTTCTCTGTATTATTCCTAGGCTTTTTCGTATATATAAAAATTATATCTTCGTTTAAAAATGTTTCTCTCAAGAAAAATTTTAACCAATTTCTAAATATTCGTCAATCCGTTTATATATTGATTATATCTGTAGTCAAAAAGCAGCACACAAATACTACCTTTGGTGAATTATTAAGACCGTCTTTTTAATTATACGTAAAATGGTTAATTTCTTTACACCATTTTATTTATTTCTTAAGTGAAGTTAAAAGAATCCTATGTAATAGTCTTTTTTCTTCTATTATTCATCCCCTTATACACTCTTTTTACACCTTCTGTAATAATCGTGCTTCCATTAGATCGATAACAATATTTCCATTAATCAGTTTAATTAAGTAATAAGATAAAGTACCAATTCCCATATCCATCATGACAAATCGCTTCATTTTCGAAATTTCAATTACTACAATAATTATTTGTTTTTTATTCTCTTTATTCATTTCCCCCAACTCCCCTTAGCATTTAGAGTATGATGGAAAACGTTTGTCCAATGTCCACAATGCATCCCATTATTCATTCTAGCTTGAAAGATTCTCCCCGAAAAGGGATGATTCCCAAATAAAGAGGCTGGGACAAAACTAAATAGCCAATCTGTAAAGACGAACAATCCTTAATTTAGCTCTTAAATAAAGGCTACTTTTTCATACTAGTTATTTATGATTTAAAATATAGTCAGTGTAAAAACTAATTCGTTTTTAAAGATTGTTTTTCTATAAACTATTATGGAAATAGAAAAAATTAATTAATTGGAAAGACCGAGCAGCCTGAATACACGTAGACTCCCTCCTATGGGAGCTGCGAGAAAGTCCGAGACCCCGCAGGAACGTGAGTGAGGCCACTGAAAAAGTCCATGAAATGAGAAAAAGAAGTTAATCACCTACTATATATAGGTGGGTAACTTCTTCATATTGTATATATATTGATGAAATCCACATTACTTTCTCAGATTAATCACTTTTTCAGTGGCCTAAACGTGAGTTGTGAGGAGGCTTGGCGCTCGCCCCATGGAAAGCGAAGTGTATTCAGGCTGCGGATAATAACACCATCTTTACTGAAACAGCCTTTTATAAACAGAAACAAACCCGAACAATCATATGGAAATTGAACTGCCCCCCGTCAAGTAGACAGCGGAAATAAATAAAATATTCTAAGCGGCTTTAGCCCTGTATTCTAAGGGGCTAAGGCCGTTTAGTCTTTTTTGTAATCGTTCATGATTATAAAATCGTATGTACTCTTCAATGTCTTGCTTCAACTCTTCAAAAGTACTGTACTTGTTCAGATAATACTTTTCACTTTTCAATGTTCCCCAAAAAGCCTCCATCGGTCCATTATCGATACACCTTCCTACCCTTGACATACTTTGGACCATTTCTGCTTTATCAATTTTCCTTTTAAAAGCTCGGGAGGTGTATTGAAATCCTCGATCACTATGGAAGAGGGGTTTTGCTCCTGGGTTAACTTCTAACGCTAAATCGAATGTTTTAAATACCAGCGGATTATTATTAAAATTGCCTAACATATAGCTTACAATGGAGCCATCGTACAAATCTAAAATCGCACTCAAATAAGCCTTTTGTGAGGCTCCATACTTCATTTCAGTCACATCTGTTAGCCATTTTTCATTTGGCTCATCTGCGTTGAATTCTCTGTTCAAAATGTTCTCAACCATATGTTGTGGTGTGCTTGGCTTATACTTTTTACCTTTACGTCGAATTACCGAGTGAATTCCAGCGATTCCCATCAATCGGTATACACGTTTATGATTTATAGGCTTTGATAAGGTACGGTTTAGGTTCATCGTAATGCGGCGATATCCATATATACCGTCCACCTTCGCATAAAGATTCTTTATCTCCTCTAGAATTTGCTCATTCAACTTTTCATTCTCGGAAGGGGTACGATTAAGCCATTTATAATAGGAAGAACGTTGAATTTTCCCAATTTCGCATAATAGCACAATGGAGAATTTCTCTTTCTCATGAAGTTCCTGAATGACTACATATTTATCGGTCAATCGAATTTGGCTTAAGGACGTTTCTTTAAACGCCTCCTTTCGAGTTCCTCCAACTTTTTTAAGAATGCATTCTCAGCCCGAAGGCGCTCATTCTCTCTCTCCAACCGTTTCATTTCACGCTGGATCTTCTCTTCTGGAGTTAACTCTGGTTCTGACTTACGTTGGCCTCTCTTATCTATTAGACCTTCTTCTCCGTGTTCCTCATACTTTCTCACCCATTGATAAACCTGTTGATAGGAAACATTGAACTGTGTCGATGTCTGTTGATAATTTTTGCCGTTCTGTAAGCTGTACATAACGATTTCCAAACGCTCTTCTTGTGTGGTAGACCGACCTTTAATCATAGAGTTGTTCATCCTTTTCGTCTCTTTTAATTCTCTATGATCATTATACTTCTTTATCCAATCTTTCAACACCGAACGACTGGATATTTCATATTTATGTGTAATCTCAATCAGAGAATAGCCCCCTGAAAGATAATCAAGTACTGCAGCAGTTTTTACCTCTTTGGTATACCGTTTCCATCCACTAGAAGCTTGAAGTCCAGACGTTCCATAGGTCTGAAATAGATAAAGCCAATCGTGTAGAGCTCTTGTTGAAATGCCATATTGTTGACAGAAGTCTGAAATTGAAGTTTGTCTGTCCACATAAGCCATAATTATTTCAAATTTCTCTTGCGCTGAATATGCATTTTTCGCCATGAAAAAGCCCCCAATAAAGTTAAACAGATTTTTTACTATTTCATCTGTCTACTTTATTGGGAGCATATCAAATATCATATGGTTGTTCGGGTTTGTTTCTGGCTGGAATACTTATGTCCCAGCGTCTTTTATTGGTTATGCGTTTATTCTTTAGACCGCTTCATTCCCATGAACATTCTCGTCAGGAATCAATAGCAACCCTAATTCATGATGATCGCCTTCATATAAAGCCCTTTGCACGAAACGAATTTCACCATTAGCATCAAACACTTCCAGTTTACAATGGGCTGAATTTTTTTGTAAGGCTTTATATAACTGGTTTTTATCTTGAACCGGAATACTATTAACCTTCGAAATCATTTCTCCAATTTCCAAGCCCATTTTATCAGCTGGAGAATCTGGCACAATTCCTAATATTACTACCCCATTATTTTTTCTAGAAAAATAGAAAGATTTATTCTTTTCTTTGTTTATCTGCTTTCTTGTAATCCACTCACGACCAATCATTGCTACTATGACGAGACCAAGTGAAGCAATTGGGAAGAAATAAGCAGCAGATCCAGCTACTATTACAATAGAGCCAAGAATAATAATATTTCTCCCTATATTCCGAATGGAAATAATCGGGTGTTCTCCTTGAACTACTATTTTAGCTCCAATCAAGAAAGGGACCAAGAGGAGAGAATACGTTTGATCTCCTACAGTAAACATCGGCCACCATTGAAACGGGATCGTTAAAACTCCTGTAGGGATAAACAAAAATACTGGTAGGATCCACGTTCTCTCTAGTAAATGAATCCCTATAGCTTGACCACGTTTACTTTTCTTCAACCGTGGAGAGGTTCCTTCAATTCCATTTTGACGAACAAATATTCCCTCGGAAATAATTAATAGTCCTAATAAAATAACAGCCGTTGGAAAAATATATTCGGATGAATTCAGATTACTTTTCGAAAACAAGAGATAATCCCATCCAAGGAAAAGAGAAACACTACTAACAACTATCCCTAATCCAACTGAGTATACAGGCGATAACATTCTCGTTTTTCCAATTAACGCTAATACGATTGTAATAATCCCTGTAAAAACAACAAATTCCATTGGAACTACTAAGACAAGTCCGATGGAGAGAACCGATATACAAAGTCCAATGATAATCCCGATTGGCAGCAATTGTTTCAGTTCAAAATAAGCGTTCTGTGCTCTTACTGTGAAATGTCTTCTTTCTTTTTTTACTCTAGCAACCCCTAAATAAGCAGCAAATAAAAACGATAAATAGAAAACAGGATTCAAAAATAGTTTACCAAATCCTTTTAAAAGCTCGAGCAACCAATCTTGCCACATAAAACTTCCCCCATCCTAACAATAAGCTTTCCATCTATTTATTCCTTTATTTTAAGGAACTTAATCTTTTATAGTATAAATCTATTATATTCTACTAATATGGTAATAGAAAGACTATGTGGAAGAAATATTATCTCTTTTTGGAGCTATTGAAGAGATTTGCTCTTTAATTTTTCATGTTCCATAAATAAAGCCAACAACCTAATTAGGTCATTGGCTTATTTTAACTTTTTATTTTGTTTTAGCAATAGAAGATTTTACTTTCGCTACTACATTTTCTACTGTAAATCCATACTCTTGGAAAAGTTTATCGGCAGGTGCAGATGCTCCGAAATGATCAATCGTGATATGCTCCCCTTTAGATCCGATATATTCTCTCCATCCTAGAGATGCACCAGCTTCAATACCAACACGTGCTTGAACACTTTCTGGTAATACGCTCTCTTTATACTCAGCTGATTGTTGTTCAAAGCGATCCCAGCTTGGCATACTTACCACATTTACAGAAATTCCTTCTTCTGCTAATGCTGCTTGTGCTTTCATTGCAAGAGACACTTCTGAACCAGATGCTAAGATTAAAGCTTGAGCCGCTTCTTTACCAGTTGAAACGGTGTAAGCACCTTTTTTCACGCCTTCGTATGCTTCAGCCTTTGTTAAATCTATTGTCGGCAAGTTTTGACGAGTCAACACTAGCGCTGTTGGTGTATCTGTGCTTTCTACAGCAAGTTGCCATGCAGCAGCTGTTTCTTTTGCATCTGCTGGACGAATGATAGAAAGTCCTGGCATTGCACGCAATGAAGCAAGTTGTTCAACTGGCTCATGTGTTGGACCGTCTTCACCAACTGCGATACTGTCATGTGTGAATACATAAGTCACAGGCAATTTCATTAATGCTGCTAAGCGGATTGCTGGACGTAAATAATCAGAGAATACGAAGAAGGTTGCTCCGAATACTTTCACTCCACCATGTAATGCTAAGCCGTTTAACGCTGCACCCATTGCGAATTCACGTACACCAAACCAAATATTTCTGCCAGCATAACCGTCGATTGCAAAGTTTTTCTCAGCTGTCATTAATGTTTTGTTTGAACCAGCAAGGTCTGCAGAACCACCGAAGAATGCAGGCACAGCACTAGCAATTGCTTGAATAGTTTTACCAGAAGAATCTCTTGTTGCCATAGAATCTCCTGCATTAAATTCAGGTAGGATTTCTTGCAAATCAGCTGGTAATTCGCCATTGATAGCTGCTTCTAGTTGAGTTGCTAATTCTGGATGAGTTGCTTTATAGCCTTCAAATAGTTCATTCCAAGCTTGTTCTTTTTCTACTCCCACTTGTGCTAATGCTGCATAGTGCTCAGAAACCTCTGTTGGAACATGGAATGCTTCTTCGTAAGACCAACCATACGTTTGTTTAGCTAATTGTGTTTCAGAAGCTCCTAGTGGTGCACCATGTGATGCTGATTTTCCACCTTTGTTTGGAGAACCGTAACCAATAACTGTTTTCACTTCGATTAATGTTGGTACATCTGATTTTTTTGCTTGTGCAATAGCTGCTTGAATTTCTGTTAAGTCATTGCCATCTTCTACTCGAATTACTTCCCAACCATATGCTTCAAAACGCTTTTGAACACTTTCTGAGAATGATAGATGTAAATCACCATCTAAGGAAATATCATTTGAATCATATAATACTACTAATCTTCCTAGTTTTAAATGCCCTGCAAGAGATGCTGCTTCTGCAGATACACCTTCCATTAAATCACCATCACCACAGATGCTATACGTATAATGGTCAACAACTGGATAATTATCTTTATTATATGTTTCTGCTAAATGTCTCTCTGCCATTGCCATCCCAACTGCCATTGCAATACCTTGTCCTAGTGGACCAGTAGTAGCTTCAACACCTGGTGTGTGTCCAAATTCTGGATGACCTGGAGTTTTGCTTCCCCATTGACGGAAGTTCTTTAAGTCATCAACTGTTACTCCATAATTAAATAGATGTAACAAACTATAAAGAAGCATAGAACCATGTCCTGCTGATAAAACAAAACGATCACGATTGAACCAGTTAGGATTAGCTGGATTATGATTCATTTCTTTTGCCCATAGTGTATATGCCATAGGTGCTGCACCCATTGGCATTCCTGGGTGACCTGAATTTGATTTTTCAATAGCATCAATTGATAATGTACGAATCGTATTAACTGCTAATTGCTCAATGTTTGTTTTTACTTGATTACTCATTTTCCTCATCCTTTATTATTTATTTAATGCTAAACAAAAGCATAATGATGTGCTAACTTTCTTAGAAAGCAATACCTTTACCTTTATTTGTCTTAGCCTTTATTTAAATTGAATTCCGTCTTTATGAACGACAAGCTCACCGGTCAAACAATTATTTTTTATCCATCTTAATACTTCATCCGCTAGTTCATTAGCAAGAATACGATCAAGGGCTGTCGGGTTTGTTCCCATACAAAGTGCTTCATTAATTTCTGTATATTTCCAATCTACATCAAGCTCGCTGATTACAGAATCTTGAACAACTGCTTTTAAAGACTCGCTATATATTAAGACATTAGATGTTTTTGTATATGTATAGCTCTTTGTTATCGCGTCACATAAAGCGGTAATTTCTTCTTGCTCGTAATCAACGGCTAAATAGTTCCCATCTACTGCAAGGGAAATATCCTGCAGCATGTTGGTCGAAGGATTCCCCTCTATTGAAAAACCAAATAATCTTGGTTTGTCATATTTTAGAGATTGAATGGTATCCTGAACCTTTAACACATTCTGAGTAATACTGTTAAGAGCTGTATCATACCCTAAAGTCCAATCATTTCCTCGAATATTATTATAAATGGAAACTGGCACAAATAATGTCCGAATGGCTTCTTTCGTTGCAATAGAAGTTTTCCATAGTTCTTTTGCATCCGCATCTCCAATTACAACTGTCATATCCATTGGAGCAAATGCTTGATCCCACTGATAATCTGACGGTGTAGCGCTTACCTTTAAGATAGAATGGCTTACATATGGTGCATCACTAATTTCTTTTACTTCTGTATAAGTGATTTCACCGGACTCTCTGTCTATTTCAAGTCCAAAAAGTTGATGCGTAGGAGATAAATTCTCATATATACGATGTAGAATTTGTTTTACCCCCGAAGGCAAACAACCTAAGACAATCACTCCAACCTTCAACACCTTACCCCCTAACTATTATTGAGCTGCAAGTAAAAATGGTAATAATAAAAAATATACAGAAAAAACGCACATACTATTGGAAGAAAAAGTATTTTTTCACCTTTTCTTCTTTATGATATATTTTTCCAAAACCATTATACCATACAACTTCCCAAGAATAAACCATACATATTTAGTATAACCTATTAATGGTACGTACAAGTTATAATGTGTTTCATTTGATAATTTTGATGTTAATTAGCCCTACTATTAACAATAATATGATTCTAATTCTTTGATTCCATTGATTCTGTTAGCATGTCTGCCACCTAAAAATTCTGCGCTTAACCATGTATCGACAATTAAACATGCCAATCCTTCACCAGTAACTCTTTCACCTAAACAAAGGATATTACTATCATTATGTTCTCTTGTTGCTTTAGCAGAGAACACGTCACCCACTACTGCTGCACGTATTCCAGTGATTTTATTGGCAGCTATACTCATGCCAATTCCTGTTCCGCAACACAAAATACCTAATTGATTCTCTCCATTTACAATGGATTCCCCAACAAGCTTTGCGTAATCTGGAAAATCAACACTTTCCCTACTATGACAACCAAAGTCTACTACTTCCACATCAGATTTAAGTAGATGTGCTTTTATTGCTTCTTTTAGCTGATATCCGCCATGATCACTAGCTATTGCTATTTTCATAAGCTCATCCTTCCTAGTTAAGATGCTTCTTTTTCAGATGTATTCTAACATAAAAGCAAGGATTTGTATTCGGTTTCAGGTAAAATTTATAATTTTTTCATATTTCGATTTACTTGTTCATTCATTAATTATTGGAAAAGGAAAAAGGAATGGAGCCCCTTCTCCATTCCCATTCTTTTGCAATAAGATAAAGCATCAATTAAAAATCAAAATTATCAGGATCTGGACCAACACGTTGATCCAAGTTTAATGCATCGATTTTATCCATTTCTTCTTTTGTTAATGCAAAATCAAAAACATTTCCATTTTCGATAATGCGATGCTCTTTTACGGATTTTGGAATAGTGACAATTCCATTTTGCAGATCCCATCGAATGATAACTTGAGCTACTGATTTTTGATATTTCGATGCGATTTCCACTAATTCAGGTTGATCTAATAGTTGACCTTGCATCAATGGAGACCATGCTTCAACTTGAATGCCTTTCTCTTGGCAATAAACTATTAGTTCTTTTTGTGTAAGTCTTGGATGCAATTCAATTTGATTAATCATTGGTTGTATTTCAGCATCTTTCATTAATTCTTCTAAATGATGAATTTGAAAATTACTTACACCAATTGTTTTTACTTTTCCTTCTTTATATAATGTTTCTAAAGCTCTCCATGCTTCTTTATACTTTCCTTCTTTTGGCCAATGAATAAGATATAAATCTAAATACTCTAGTCCTAATTTTTCTAGACTTACTTCATATGCTTTTATTGTTTCTTCATACCCTAAATCTTCTGTCCATACTTTTGAAGTAATAAATAAATCTTCTCGAGCAATTCCTGTTTCTTGCATTCCTTTTTTAATCCCCTCACCAACACCAGCTTCATTCGCATAAATAGCAGCTGTGTCAATGCTACGGTAACCATTTTTAATAGCAGAGCTTACAGCGTCTACCAGCACTTGGCCTTCTTCGACCTTAAATACGCCTAGTCCTAACCAAGGCATCTTTACTCCGTTTGATAAGTTGACAGTATCTTGTAAGTTTTTCATCGTGCTAAAACTCCTTTTTCTAATGAATTTTTTTCTAAAACTAAACTAAAACCTGTAAGGAAGATTGCAGCTACAACCATTACTCCCCCAACCCAAGAAGTATGAATTAATCCGAGCGAATTAGTTACGATTCCTCCTAAATAAGAACCAATTGCTATTCCTGCATTGAAGGCGGCAATATTAACAGCAGAAGCAACATCCACTGCACTTGGCACGTATCGTTCTGCTAATATGACTACATAAACCTGTAATCCCGGCACATTCATAAAGGCCAATAATCCCATAAACAGAATGCTTATTAAGCCAATGACCTTAAATGGAAGTGTCAAGGATAATATAAACAGTACTATAGCTTGGACTATGAACATATAAAATAAAGCCTGAAGTGGATTTTTGTTGGATAGCCTGCCACCGATCATATTACCAATCGCAATTGCTACCCCATACAATAATAAAATTCCTGCTACTGTATTTTGCTGAAACCCTGTTACTTCATGCAATAACGGGGAAAGATAAGTGAAAACAACAAATGTACCACCATATCCTAGTGCCGTAATTAAAAATAGCAATAAAAGTCGTCCGTTTGTGACTAATCGTAATTGATCTTTTAAGGTAGCACGGCTCCCCTTCGATAAATTGCCTGGTACGAGAATAAAATTTGCGATAAACGCAATAAGACCGATAATGACTATCGCAATAAATGCTAATCTCCATCCAAAGTGTTGGCCAATAAATGTTCCAAAGGGAACTCCAGTTACTGTTGCAACGGTTAATCCGGAGAACATTATAGAGATAGCACTAGCTCTTTTTTCTTTCGTTACTAAATCTGCTGCTATCGTTGATCCAATGGACATAAATATTCCATGTGCAAAAGCAGATATGATGCGTGCAATAAGTAAAATAGTGATATTTGGTGCGATTGCAGCCAAACTATTTCCTATAATAAACACAATCATAATCCACAATAATAGTGATTTTCGTGAAATATTAGATGTAATAGCTGTTAAAACTGGTGCTCCTATTGTGACACCTAATGCATAAATAGAAACAGTTAATCCCGCTGTTGTAATGCCTACGTGAAAATCATCAGCAATTAATGGGAGTAACCCAACACTTATGAATTCCGTTGTCCCGATCGCAAAAGCACTAATAGCTAATGCCATTAAAGCGAGAGTATTCTTTTTTTGCTTCAATTTCCATTTCCTCCTATTAAATATATCGTTAACCACTAGCGGTAGCTTTTTACTAGTCTTGCATTTTAACCGGCAAGTGTTATTATGAATCATATAAGATAAATAGAAAAGTACGTACTTTTTTGTAATGTAGGAACTAAAAAGTATTATAGGTACAAAAAAGTGCCTATAAAATAGCTGGAGGATAGAGGATGGAAAATAAAAAATATAATATATCTGTTGAAGCCACTTTAGAAGTAATCGGGGGCAAATGGAAGTGTGTAATATTATGCCACTTAACCCATGGCAAAAAAAGAACGAGTGAACTAAAACGATTAATGCCGAATATTACCCAAAAAATGCTAACACAACAATTAAGAGAATTAGAAGAAGATGGCGTAATCAACCGAATCATCTATCAACAAATTCCACCAAAAGTAGAATATGAACTTAGTGATTACGGGAAAAGCTTAGAGCATATATTAAACGCTCTTTGCCTTTGGGGAGATACACATATAACCAAAATTTACGGAGATAAAAGCTTAGTTTTAGAAGATAGTGTGTTAAATCAATAGCCTCTTACACAAAAGGCTGGGACATAACAAAATAGAAGATTTATAAAGGCGAACAATCCCTAAATTACTATTAAATAACCGTTGTGCTATCATATACTTGGTTATTTGTGTTTTTAAATATAGTTAAGTGTAAGAACTAGTTCGTTCCATTGCGCTACAGACACACGATGCGCCGGGAGGCCACTGAAAAAGTATGTTTAATCTAAATTCAACTAGGATTTTGAGCTTTGAAAGCGAAAATATGTTGGTTTGGAGAGGTGACCGCTCGACTCCTATGGGAGCTGCGAGAAAGCCCGAGACCCCGCAGTGCAGCGAGGAGGCTTGGCGCTCGCCCCAGTGAGTCATGCGGTCACCTCGGAAAACAATTAAAGAGGTTACTTTCAATCATCAATAGCTAACAGTATTTCAGTTGCCTCTGCGTCGGGGAGGAAGCTGAGCCTCCTGCACTGCTGGGTCTCAGCCTTTCCTCTATTTCCCGCAGGAGTCGAGTGTCCTCCGCTCCATTCCACTTCGTTTTTAAAGATTGTTTTTCTAAAAAATGTTTATTAATAGAAAAAATTAATTATTTGGAACAACTGAGCAGCCTGAATACACGTAGACTGTGAGATTAGCGAGACAGCTGAGACCCTGCAGGCCAAGGGCAGGCTGCGGGTAATAACAACAGACTTTACTGAAACCTTCTTTCCAAAACTAAAAACACGAACAATTATACCGTGATTTTTGTATGATTGTTCGTGTTTATCACTAGCTGGATTACTTATGTCCCAGCCTCATTTTATTTATATAATTTTTTTAATGAACGATATATCTTATCGCTGTTTGCAGCTGTATATCATTTTCATCCTTCTGTTTTTCTAGCCTTACTGATTCTTCCATCTTGGCTGCAGTTTTTTGATCAATCACACCTGTAACCTCTAATGCATTTTTTTCTTGAAATGCTCGGACAGCCACTTCTGTTTGCGGGCTAAAATAGCCATCCTGTCTATCAGTTGTGAACCCTAAGCTTGTCAGAATTTCTTGTGCATATTGGACTTGTTCATCATTATCTTCCATCTTTAACGAATCTACAATCTGAAGAGGATGTGTATGATACAAGTCTGTTTGCTTTACTTCAATCGTAGGCTTTATTCCTTGTTTATGAATCCAATTCCCATCAGGGGTTAGCCATTTAGAAACAGTTAATTTAATTTCGCTTCCATCATCCATATCAATTGGCTGCTGGACTGTCCCTTTTCCGAATGAATTCTCGCCAATTAGCGGATAATCTGCTCCCTCTTTCAATGCAGCAGCTAAAATTTCTGATGCAGAAGCACTTCCATTATCAATTAACACGACAACTGGATATGCTTTTTCCTTCGATAAATCGGAATAAAACTGTTCACGATTACCATTTCGATTCTCTATTTGTACATATGGTTTACTGTCTGTTAAAAATTGCTCCACTATTGCGTTCACGCTAGTAAGTAATCCACCTGGGTTACCGCGGACATCCAAGATAAGGCCAGATATTCCTTTTTTCTCTAAACTACTCAGCGCTTTGTCAAACTCACTTGCGGTATCTTTAGAGAAAGACGTAACTTCGATGTAGCCTATCTTTTCTCCACCATCTTTTTTGATATCTGAATAAACAGTAATTTGGGGAACTTCATCTCGAACAATCTTTACCTTTAGCGGCTTATCTACTGTTGTTCGTTTAATCTCTAGTTCTACCTTTGTCCCTTTTTCGCCTCGAATCTTGCCGATAACATCATTTAAATCCTTTCCTTCGACGGTTTCGCCATCCACGGAAATAATTTGATCCTGCGGTTTGATGCCTGCTTTCTCTGCTGGAGAACCTTTTATCGGCGATACAATAATCATTTTATCGTCTTCTATACTGATTTCTGCGCCTATTCCTTCAAATGACGAACCTAACGCTTGTTCAAATTGCTTGGCAGCCTCTTGGTCCATATAGACAGAATATGGATCCTCTAAAGTAGCCAGCATCCCTCTAATCGCTCCGTCTTCCAATTTCTGCTTGTCTACATTTTCCACATAATTTTGAAGGATTAACTGATAGGCTTTATCTAATTTATAAAGAGAATTTGTCTCCATTGTATGACCAATTGCATGCTTCTCCTGTCTTTTTTCTAAAACGGTTATTCCCATATATGTCATTCCTGACCCCGCTATTAAGGAGCCTGCTATGTAAACAGCCAGCCATTTTCGATTCATTTCATCCGTCCCTTCTATCGCACACGATGTGTTTTATCCTGTTTCTATGTATATGATAAGCTCGGACAACTTATGAATGAATCTACCTTTTATCCATTGGACACGAACCTAATACAGGCAAATGCATAGTATATAAAGGATTTTATGAGGAGGGGAAAGAATGTTTTATCATATTAAAGAACTAGCTTACCAAGCAAAACCCGAAAGGCCAGATCCTGTATTCGCTAAAAAAATACAGGAACTCATCGGTGGACAATTCGGGGAAATGTCGGTAATGAATCAATACTTATTTCAAGCTTGGGGTACTAGAAAACATGATAAATATCGTGATTTATTATTAGATACTGGAACAGAGGAAATTGGACATATTGAATTACTGGCAACAATGGTTGCAAGATTACTAGATGATGCACCCGTTACGGAACTAGAAACAGCAGCAGCAAGCAATCCGGCAATGGCTGCTATTATTGGTGGTATGAACCCACAGCATGCTATTGTCTCAGGACTTGGAGCAATGCCAAAGGATAGTATGGGGGTTCCTTGGAATGCAGGATATGTCGCAGCAAGCGGCAATTTACTAGCTGATATGCGTGCTAATTTAAATGCGGAATCACAGGGGCGACTTCAAGCAGTACGCTTATATGAACAAACTGACGATAGAGGAATTAAGGATATGCTGTCGTTTTTAATCGCACGTGACACGATGCATCAAAACCAATGGCTTGCTGCTATTTATGAACTAGAACAACAAGAAGGTGTTGTTGTACCAAGCACTTTCCCTAAGCATTTAGAAAAAACAGATGTATCCTATCTTTTCCTTAATCATTCGATGGGAGACGAAAGCAGCAAAGGAAGATGGGCATCTGGACCGAGCATGGACGGCATGGGAACTTTCCAATATGTAAAAGATGTTCCTCCATTTGGTCCTGCTCCAAAATTAAAACCAGCCCCTCCAGCTGAGCATGATACTCCCCCAAATGTTAAATAAGTTTTATTTTATAGAAAAACGGTGCAAAGGTAAAAGACCTCGTGCACCGTTTTCATTCACTATAATCCTTTTACCCGCAATACCCGCATTGCATTTAGAACTGCTAATACTGTAACACCTACATCTGAGAAAACAGCTTCCCACATTGTCGCAATTCCAAAGGCTCCTAGCAGTAAAAAGATGGCTTTTATTCCTAAAGCAAAAATAATATTCTGCCAGACAATTCGTCTTGTTCGCTTTGCAATAGATAGAGCTGTCGCTATTTTTGAAGGCTCATCTGTCATAATCACTATGTCAGCTGCTTCAATCGCTGCATCTGCTCCTAATCCGCCCATCGCCATTCCGACATCAGCTCTGGCTAGAACAGGCGTATCATTAATCCCGTCTCCAACAAATAGAATTTTATCTTTTGGCTGTTTTTGTTCATCAAGTTTCTCGATTTCCTCTACTTTATGCTGTGGCAATAGATCTGCATGTACTTCATCTAATTGCAGAAGAGCACCAATCTTATCGCCAACCTTTTTTGCATCACCTGTTAACATTACGGTTTTCTTAATACCTTGTTCTTTTAAAAGCTGAATCGCTTTCTTTGCATCGTCTTTTATTTGATCTGAAATAACGATAGAACCGATAAATTCTTGATTTACTGCTACATAAATAACCGTGCCAATCTCTTCGTTTTGTACGTATTCTATGTTTTCTTTTACCATCAATTTTTTATTTCCCGCTAAAACATTTCTACCATCAAGCTTCACACTAATTCCATGACCAGATATTTCCTGATACTCCTTAATACGTTCTTCTAATATTTTCCCAGGAAATGCCTTTCTGATGGAGTCCGCAATAGGATGATTAGAATGTACTTCTGCATAAGCAGCATATTCAAGAACTTCCTCTTCTGAAAATCCAGGAGCTGCATGGATGGAATTCACTTCAAATACGCCTTTGGTCAACGTACCTGTTTTATCAAAAACAACATATTTAACAGCATTTAAAGCTTCTAAATAATTACTTCCTTTGACCAATATCCCTTTTTTCGAGGCTGCACCTATCCCACCAAAGAAGCCTAACGGAATGGAAACTACAAGGGCACAAGGGCAAGAAATAACAAGGAACACAAGAGCACGATATAGCCAGTCTGAAAATGTTGCACCACTTATTATTAGTGGTGGTAAGATAGCTAATAAAGCCGCGGTAATTACTACTACAGGTGTATAGTATCTTGCAAATTTGGTAATAAAATTTTCGGTAGGAGCTTTTTTGCTGCTAGCATTTTGGACAAGCTCTAATATTTTCGTTACTGTGGATTCTCCAAAATCCTTTGTTACTTCTATTGTTAATACTCCATTATTATTAATGAATCCAGAGAGTACTTCATTGCCAATTTTGATATCACGAGGCATGGATTCTCCAGTTAATGCTGATGTATCAACAGAGGAACTTCCTTCTATTACCCGCCCATCTAGAGGAATTTTTTCTCCAGGTTTTACGAAAATAATATCTCCTATTTTCACTTGCTCAGGACTTATTTTTTTAAATTGATCACCATCCTTTACATTTGCATAGTCAGGGCGAATATCCATTAAACTTGTAATTGATTTTCTAGAACGATTCACTGCTATCCCTTGAAATAGCTCCCCTATTTGATAGAAGAGCATAACTGCTACTCCCTCAGGGTATTCTTGAATCGCAAATGCTCCTAATGTGGCGATCGCCATAAGAAAGTGCTCATCAAATACTTGCCCGCGTAAAATATTTTTTATGGCTCGGTATAAAATGTCTCCACCGACGATTAAATATGCCAGAAAGAAAAGGGAAAATTCCGCCACTCCAGTCAAAGGAGCAAAAAATCCACCTACTGCAACAATCGTTCCAGCTACTAATCTACCAATTAATTTCTTTGTATTTTCCGCTCCATGTTCATGTGTATGGCTATGTGTTTCATGATCATGTTCTTCATGATGAGCATGTGCATGATTATGTGGGACCGAGACTGTAATTTTATTTCCTTTTTCCACCATTCTCACATGTGGTTCTAGTCTTGTAATTGTTTTTTCTGCTTTTGCTAAAATACTGTCTCGTTCTGTTTCATTTAACTGTAAACTTAACGTTTGCGTGGCGAAATTAACATTACATTCACTAACTCCATTAATGGAGGCAATTCCATTTTCAATTTTCATAGCACAATTAGCACAATCCAAGCCTTCCAATGTAAATTCTTTTTTTAGTAGCTGCTTCTCTTCACTCATCTTATCCCTTCTTTCACTTCATTCATCTATTAATCAATGAATTATTTACTCGTTTCAATATATGAGCAATTATTCATATATTCATATTCTTATTATATGAATAATGTAATAAAAGTGTCAATCCCTATTCTGATTTTTATGTAAAAAAGAAGAGGCTGGGACAAAAATAAATAACTATCTTTAAAGACGAACAATCTCCAATTTTGCTCTTAAATAAAGCTACTTTCTCATGTTGGTTGTCTATGTTTTAAATATAGTCACGTGTAAAAACTAAGTCGTTCCATTGCGCTACAGACGCTCGATGCGCCGGGGAGGAAGCTGAGCCTCCTGATATGAATGAAACTGTCAAGGTTCCCACTACACCATTCGTTTTTAGGTATTTTAAGGCAACTTTAAGTAAAGAAGCTAATTTTCGAGCTTCTTTTTTTGTATGGGTTTTAGCCAAATTTGGCTAAATAGTCTCCTTCTTTAGCTTACCAACCTAACTTCCTAACTTAGAATTGCGGTCAAGTGCTTTCCTTGACGGTAATTCTAAGTTAGGAGACACTGCTAAAAGCTAAGGAAGGAATAATCCATTAACTGACACCTCCTATAAAGGTTATTTGAATAGATAGTAAGAACACGGCACGAAGGCAAAAATCTAATGACTGCGGTTTAGCATTCTGATATTCGTGGATTTACACATTTTATTTTTCCGTATAAAGGCCTAGCCACTAACTCGCGGCGTGCGTTCACCTATTTCGGCTAGCACAGAGGAGGCACGTGGATTATCCTTCCCGGTATTTTTTTTGCCTCCGAGCCCTGTTCTCAAGTATCTAGTATTTTTCTTCCCGTCCTACCTATCCGACTATATTTTTCAAAAACTAACCCTAACTAAAGTTCTATACTTCTTGTACTTCTTGTCCAATTGCCCAAATAAAACCTGCTAATTCTCTTGCTACCGCGACAATCGCTTTATTCTTTTCTTTTCCTTTAGAAACTAATCGAAAGTACTTTTTATGAAGACGGTTCTGCGCTTCCCAAGAAATAGAGTGAATCGTTGGCGGTAAGTGTTCTAAACGCTTTTTTAATTCTCCCCTGACTGCTGGTTGATACAAATAACTCCAGGCGGCTTCTATTAACAATCTGCGGACATGACGATTCCCTGTTTTCGTAATGGCCCCCTGCCGCCTTTTTTCCCCACTTGAGTATTCACTTGGAATTAAACCGACGTATCCCATCAGTCCTTTAGGAGTAGAAAAGCGTCTAAAAGAACCAATTTCTGCGGCAATACTGGTCGCGGTGACAAGGGCAATCCCTCGCAGCCCTTGTAAAGTTTGAACGATAGGCGCATGAACTCCTTCTTGGGCATGCATGTTCATTTCCATTTCATATCTTTTTACTCGTTGTTCTAATTCTTTCAATTGATGATAGTATTCTTGAAAGACTAATCGTAAAGTGGAACTTTCAAACTTCAACGTATTTAACCATTCACGATATTTTTTTGTCCATTTATTAACACCTTTAGGTGGGTGGATATCATTACGCAATAAAAACTTACTTAACCGATGCTTCGCTCTTAGCTCATCCTCCTTGGCATCTTCCCTTGCTCTTACTAAATCTCGAAGTGCTTCATCATCTGGAGTGGGAACATAAATCGAAGATAATTCATTTGCGCGATAGAGCTGGGCGAGACGAATGGAGTCTCTTCGATCTGTTTTAATTCGATCTCCAGGTCTTGTCGGAATTAAAGTAGGGGCAATCACTTCACAATGAACATGTAAGGAAGATAATAACCGATATAAAGGGTATCCAGTGGGACCTGCTTCATAACACATTCTAATAGTTTCAGGTTGTCCAAGTTTTTTTACTAGTTTTCTAATCGCTTCTGGTGTATGAGGAATGACCCCATAGTATCTTGGTTCTTCTCTTCCTTCCTCCGCAATTGCCACTGCAATTTTTTCTTTTGATACGTCTAAACCTACATATTTTGTGGTATTCTTCATAATATAACTAGCTCCTTCCGTAATGTAGCTCTGATTTGGTTTTTGTTTTGGTTCACTAAACAATATTCCCAAATTAACCTACGAATTTACGTGTAAGGGGCTAGTTTCGTTCATTATAACTCGCATGCGCTGCGGGGTCTAAAGCGTCCTCTATTTCCCGCAGGAGTCGAGCGTCCTCCGCTCCATTTCACTTCGTTTTTAAACCTTTTTCTAAAACAATAAAAACAAATATTATTCATGAGCATTAATTGTACAAAGGTTCGTGTATATTCGTTAGTTGAAAGGCTTATGTCCCAATCTCTTCTATTGTGATTCATTTTTTTCAACTATCCTTATTCCTTTTAAAGACTAATGGTTGAATTCATAAAAAATCACTTTAAACCACATTACATGCAAATTAATGATGTCTTGCATGGTCAATCATTTGCTTTAATACGTCCATTACGTGTTCATCATCACAAGAATAAATCATTGTTGTTCCTTCTCGCTTATATTTTACTAAGCGTAAGTTCTTTAAAAATCGAAGCTGATGAGAAACAGTGGATTGGAGCATGTTCAGACTTTCTGCAATTTCATTTACGGAATGCTGCTTTTTTGACAATAAATGAAGAATTTTTATCCTTGTAGGGTCAGAAAGTGCTTTAAACGTTTGAGAAACAATATACAGTGTTTCTTCATCCAACTCAAGTTTATTTTTATCGATTGGATCTATTGATTCCTTTTTATCATTCAATTCGCTCATCTATATTCTTACCCCTTTATTATTACAGACCTTTCCACCTATTATAGCATACAAATTATTGCTTTCTGTAGTAACTCGATTTCTCGATTTCCGCCACTCTTGACACAAAAAATAATGGCGCTCATTAAAAATGAACGCCATAACTCGGGTTTAGGAGAAAAAGGAGAGTCTTCCTGTGGAAGATGATACCTCTCATTTCATGTTTAATTCTCCATATTTCGGATAAACTATTACTATCATATTCTTTTACAATGGAACAATACCAACTGGATTAATAGCATTTGATTTTGCTTGATTCCATGGCCCTTTATGCAATTCAAAATGCAAATGCTGACCTGTAGAATCACCAGTATTACCCATTGTACCGATACGCTGTCCTTTTGAAACAGTATCACCAGCGTTTACAAGACGGCTACCCTTTCTCATATGAGCATAGACTGTTGTATATTCCTGTCCGTCAATGTAATGACTAATAAAAATAACTTGTCCATAACTATCTGAAGGATAAGAACTAAAGACAACACCATCTGCAGCTGCGTAAATAGGTACCGCACCAGTAGCTGCAATATCAACACCTGCATGGAAAGTACCCCAACGGTGTCCAAGTCCTGAAGATAAGTAGCCTGCTCCTGCTGGACGGGTGAAATTGCCAGATGATACAGAAGTAGATGGCTTAGATACACTTTCGGAAGAACTTCCGCTAGATGAGCCAGTTGAAGTTGCCGTATTCGAACTAGAAGATTTAGCACTTGATGCTTTTTGTGCAGCAGCTCTTTCAGCAGCAGCTTCTGCTTCTTTGCGTTGTTTTTCTGCTTCTGCTGCTTGTCTTGCTAATTCAGCTTGTCTTTCCTTTTCTAATTGTATCGCTTTTTCCATTGCTACTTGTTGATCTTTAAGCAGCTGTTCTTCCTCTTCTAAGGAAAGCATTTCTGCATGGACGTAATTTTCCTCTTCCTTCAATTGAGCCATTAATTTATCTTTTTCATTTTTCTCTGAATTCAATTGAGAATTTAACGATTCTAGGTCAGCGAGCATTGTTTCAAGGGAGCTTAATTTCGACTTTAGCTCTGCTTGTGATTGTTCCAATAACTTTTTATCCGCTTCTTGCTCTTTAATTATTGATTGATCCGCTTCTACAATTGTTGCAACAGCACCAACTCTATCAATAAAATCACTGAAGCTTTGTGACCCCATTAACACATCCAGGTAATTAACCATCCCACCAGTTTGCTGATAAGATCGCGCACGCTCCTTCAATAATTCATTTCGTTTTTCAATTCTTGCTGTCACTTCTTTAATCTGCTTCTCTAATTTTTTTACTTCTTCTTTTGTAGTAGAGATTTGTTCTTTTTTCTCGGTGATTTTCACTTGAGTACTTGAGATAGAAGTGTTTAATCTTTGAATCTCTAATTCTACTGAATCTTGCTCTGAATGAATATCACTTAATTTGCTACTAGAATCATTTAGTTTTGACTTTACGTCATTTTGCTTATTCTCAATATCACTTTTTGCCTTATTCAACTCATTAAGTGAAGTTTGAGCATATGCAGGTGATGTAGTAGTGGCTGTATAAGCTACGATACTGCTTATACTTAATGCAGATACAAGTGTTAATTTTGCTACTTTCTTTTTCATCTAGTAGAAGCTCCTTCCCCGTATACCAATAAGTAAACTTGGTAATTTTATTGCTTTCTCTCTTTTTTTTCCAAATGGAATAGCTTGAAGCACTATAATTCTCGTTCTCCAAGCTATTGACCATAAGACTAATTTTATTTATCGACGACTAACTTACACTTTTAAAAACTTGCGAATACTCATTACAGAACCCCAAATCCCAATTACTGCTCCCATCAGAAGAAGTAATCCACCAACTTGGTATACAAAAGGAGTAAAATCTAAAATTTTAATATAACTTCCTGCTAGCTTCGCAACTAAAAACTGATAGGCATAATAATAAATTGCGCTAACTGCTGCTATCGGAATGATGGCGCCGATTATTCCCAGCCACATACCTTCTAGAAAAAATGGCCAACGGATAAACCAGTTAGTTGCACCTACTAAACGCATGATTTCAATTTCTTTTCTTCTTGCTACAATCGTAATTTTAATCGTATTGGAAATAAGGAACATTGCTGTAAATAGCAATCCAATAATTAGTGCAATTCCCACATTTCTACTCAAATCAATTGCACTAAAAAGTTTTTCAACCGTTCCTTGTCCATACCTTACCTTCGCAGCATGTTCAAATTTCTCAATTTTATCTACTACAGTTAGTGTATCCTCTGGATCCTTAGTCTTTACAACAAAGACATCATTTAGTGGATTATCCTGTTCGAATAGTTTAAATGCATCTCCATCTTCCCCAAGACTACTAATTAAATTATCTAATTCTTCCCCTTTAGGAGAAAATGTAACACTACCCACTTCTGGTATTGCCTTTATTTCTTCTTCTAAGGCATTTCTTTCTTCCTCTGTTGCTGCTACATCAATATGGACTCTAATTTCAACATTTTCTTCAATGGAAGTCGCTACATGATTTAGATTCATCATAATAACGAAAAATACACCAACAAGAATCAAAGTAATAGTTACCGCACTAATAGAGGCAAATGTCATCCAACCGTTACGAAGAAGGCTTTTAAAACTTTCTCTTGTATGTCTAGCCACTGTTCTAGCCTTCATATCCGTATTCACCTCTCGTTTCATCACGTACAATTCTGCCGCCTTCAATGGCGATAACGCGATGCTTAATCGTATTTACGATTTCACGATTATGTGTTGCCATTACTATCGTTGTACCTCTATTATTTATTGTTTCAAAAATATTCATGATTTCCCATGACGTCTCAGGATCTAAATTACCTGTTGGCTCATCAGCAATCACTAATTTAGGGGAATTGACAATCGAACGCGCGAGCGATACACGTTGTTGCTCTCCTCCTGATAATTCTGTTGGAAGCATCTTTGCTTTATGCTTTAGTCCAACTAATTCTAATGTCTCCATGACTTTTTTCTTTATATATTTAGGGTTTTCTTCAATAACCTCTAATGCAAAGGCAACATTTTCAAAAACAGTTAACGTGGGAAGGAGCTTAAAATCCTGAAAGACAATTCCCATGTTTCTTCTTAATAAAGGAACCTTTTTGTCTCTTAATTTTTCTAAATTGATGCCGTTAATTCGAATACTTCCTTGTGTAGGCTTTTCTTCACGATACATCATCTTAATAAAGGTAGATTTACCTGCACCACTCGGTCCTACAACATAGACAAATTCTCCTTGATTAATCCTAACATTTATTCCATTAGCGGCTATTACACCGTTAGCATACTTCTTCATTACATTCTTCATTTCTATCATCTAATTATCACACCTGAATTATTTTTTGTATGGATTATGGAAAAAGCGAAGAAGTTACATTTAAGTTTGAAAACATAAACGAATCACAGAAGTGATATTTGGAAGTGATTTGGTTCATGAATAATTTATCCTCTGGCAATAAGTTTAATTTCCCCTAAACTATTCCTTCTATTTTCCATATGATTCAAAAACCAAAATTCGACAACTTTCAACCGACTAAAAGTGACAACTGTGATTATGCACAGCCTGTCCCTTAACCTACTTAAGCTATTATATCATCATAATCCGGCAAATTAACGTAAAAAATTATTACATTTTCTTTTCAAAAATAACATAAAGTACTATTGATTTCATTTACCCCCAACATTTTCTATTAATATAGTACTACAAATCGCCCTAATTCCCCTTTTTTTTCTTAATGTTTTACGATAAATAGTAGTATGTACCTAAAACTTAAAAATATTATTGGAATTATTTACATAATCAAAAGCTGTTTTGGTCAGACACAAAAAATTCACAAAATCTAATCGCTATCTATAAAGAAATTTCGACAAAGATTTTACAAAAAGCTCCTTATCTCTCAAAATAAAAAAGAGAATATCTGCTTTTAGTATTCATTCACTTAAAAATTAAATGAATCAACACTAAACAGATACTCTCCCTTTTATAAGCCTGCTTATTTAAAACCTCTGCCTAATACCTCTGAAGCGTCTGTTACAACAACAAATGCTGCTTCATCGATTGATTTTACTAGTTGCTTCAGCTTCATAAATTGCGATTGGTCTACCACACACATTAAAATTGGTCTTTCTGAATCTGTATATCCACCGTGAGCGGTTAGTCTAGTTACCCCACGATCAATTTTATTTAAGATTCCTTCCCTTACTTCATCTTGCTTATCTGTAATAATTAGCGCCATTTTCGAGCTGCCAAAGCCTACTTGGATAAGGTCAATTGTTTTGCTAGTTACAAATAATGCAATCAATGCATATAAACCTTGTTCTATACTAAACACGATAGAAGCTGTAATAACGATAACCCCGTCAATTAATGCCACACATTTTCCTAACGAAATACCCGTGTATTTGTTTATAATCTGTGCGGCTAAATCGGTGCCACCTGTAGATGCTTTTCCTCTAAATACAATTCCAATTCCAAGACCAATTCCAATCCCACCATAAAGAGCTGCTAATAATGGTTCATTTGTCCATGGTTCTAATCCTCTTGAGAGGTAAACAACAAATGGTAGAAATACAGTGCCTACCAACGTTTTTGCTCCAAAGTTTTTCCCTAATAATAGGACACCTAGAATAAATAACGGAATATTAAATGCCCATTGTACGTAAGCTGGTTCCCACTGAAACACAGACTTAGTAATTGTACTTATCCCACTTACTCCACCAGATGCAATATTATTAGGCAATAAAAACAAATTAAAGGATAAAGCGACAATTGCCGACCCTATTAGCACGTATATATATTCGCGCAGCTTCATTCTTTTACACTCCTATTCAGTTTCTGTCACATTCCTTTGACGTTCTTATTCGACAATCTTTTTTATTATGTAATAATCGCAAAGAGCGTACTCTAAAATATGACATCATTTTCATATTCAGCAAATTTTTTTATAGAAAAAACAAATGAAATAGAGGGATAGATTTTCATTCCCTCACATTTTTGACATTAATAAATAATTCCATAAAAAACGAACTGATTCTTCCCAAGCAGAGAGTATATCATCTTATATTTGAAGTGTAAATGGTGGCAAATTAGCGTGGTAAAGCGGTGAAACAGCAGGTTTAGACCTCGCTAAAAATTGCAAGGTCTTTATTGCTTATAAAATAAAAATCCAAAAGAGGATGGCAAGTCCGAAACGATAATAAGCAAAGGGAGCTAGTTTAATTTTATTAATCAGCTGTAAGAAAAAATTAATAGCTATTAATGCAACGATAAAGGCTGTGAAAAAGCCAGTCAAAAAAAGAGGAAGATCATCAGGAGATAAATAGTTCCAGCTTTCAATTAAGTCCTTTCCGGTTGCCGCTGCCATGATAGGAATCGCCATAATAAAAGTGAATTCTGATGCTGTTTTATGGCTCAGCCCAGCAAGCAAGCCTCCAGATAAAGTGGCTCCAGAGCGAGAAAATCCTGGAACTAACGCAAAGCATTGAAACATTCCTACTGCAAAAGCTTGTCTATAGGTAACCTGATCTAACGTTTCTGCTGTTGGCTTTTGTGGCTTCCATCGCTCTGCTGCAAGCATCAGCAGCCCTCCAATGATAAGGGTAACGACGACCGTTCCTGATCGAAAAAGAACTTCCTTTATGAAATCATAAAATAAGACGCCACCTATTCCAAAAGGCATCATTCCAATGGCAATATGAAATATGCTTAACGTTCCTATGTCCTCTTCTTTTTGCCATTTATTGATTCCGATAATGCTTAAAATTCGTCTCCAAAACACAAAAACGACCGCAAGAATACTTCCCAATTGAATGATAATTTCAAATGTCTTTGCTTTTTCGCCTGTAAATTCCAGCAAATGGGCTACTAAAATAAGATGTCCAGTTGAGGAAACTGGAGCAAACTCTGTTAATCCTTCTACTATTCCTAATATAATAGCAATGATAATTTCCATAAAATTCCTCCTTTTAGAAAAATTCTTGTTAGAAAAAATATGTTAATCAGCATATCATTCTTTTACTTAGTGAATTCATCCATTAGCCCCGTCCATTAAAACGCCTGTCCTTTTTAAATATATTATTTAATAGGGAATATAGACCGAACAATTTATCAAAATAAAAATAGCCACCACAAAGTGATGACTACATTTATTCATTAAGCATTATTAATTTTTGAACGAAGATAAGCATTAACAAAGATATCAAGGTCACCATCCATAACGGATTGTGTATTCCCTACCTCTGTATTGGTGCGATGATCCTTTACCATGGAATATGGATGGAAAACGTATGAGCGGATTTGGCTTCCCCAGCCGATTTCCTTTTGTTCTCCACGAATTTCTGCAAGCTTTTCTTCTTGTTCTTCAATTTTGCGTTGGTATAATTTCGCTTTTAACATCTTCATTGCTGTTTCTCTGTTTTTAATTTGTGAACGTTCTGTTTGACAGGAAACAACAACGCCAGTTGGTATATGTGTAATACGAACGGCAGAATCAGTGGTATTAATATGCTGTCCACCGGCTCCACTTGCACGATACGTATCAATTTTCAAGTCTTCTGTGCGCACTTCGATTTCGATTTCATCGTTAAACTCAGGCATTACATCACAAGAAACGAAACTTGTATGTCTACGGCCAGAAGAATCGAATGGGGAAATACGTACTAAACGATGAACCCCTTTTTCTGCTTTTAAGTATCCGTATGCGTTATGTCCTTTAATCGCTAGCGTTACACTCTTAATCCCAGCTTCGTCCCCTGGTAAATAGTCCAAGGTTTCCACTTTAAATCCTTTTTTCTCCGCATATCTAGTATACATACGTAGAAGCATGCTGCCCCAGTCCTGTGACTCTGTCCCACCTGCACCTGGATGAAGTTCCAGGATTGCATTGTTTTTATCATATGGTCCACTTAATAATAAATTTAATTCGAACTGGCTTAAACGATCGACTAATTCTGAAAGCTCTTCTTCTAACTCCGCGCGAAGCTCAGCATCATCTTCTTCTTTTACCAGTTCATATGTTAATTCAAGATTTTCAAATGTTTCCACTAATTTATAGAACTCATGAACCTGGTCCTTTAATGCATTGCTTTCTGAAATGACTGCTTGAGCTGCCTGCTGATCATTCCAAAAATCAGGATGAAGCATATCATCTTCTAATCCAGCAATACGAGCCTCTTTGTTTTCTAAGTCAAAGAGACCCCCTAAAGTTTTCTAGTGTTACATTTATCTTCTCTAACTCATTACGAATATCTGCTAATTCCATTAATGTCACCCTTTATATAAATTATAGTTCTAAGTAGTTTTCTACTTCCTTTATGTATTATATGGCTTTTTGAAAAAAAATGCATGTTTTCCTGTTAATTTAATAGTGAGGAGGGAATTTGACTGTGGATTTGATGGGTTTACTTGCGAGTTTGGCACTTTTACTTGCGACTTTCTTACTCTTACTTGCGGCTTTCGTACTTTTACTTGCGACTTCTTCACTCTGACTTGCGACTTTCGTACTCTTACTTGCAACTTTCCTACTTTTACTTGCAACTTTCCACCTTACTTGTGACTTCCTCACTCTTATTTGCGGCTTTCACACTCTTACTTGCGACTTTCCTACTTTTACTTGCGACTTCTCCACTTTTACTTGCAACTTCCCCACTCTTACTTGCGACTTTCCCACTCTTACTTGCAACTTTTCCACTCTTACTTGCGACTTCTTCACTCTTACTTGCGACTCTCGCAGCCCTTCTTGCTCCCCCTTTTCCAATCCACCATCCACCAACCAATAAAAAAAAGCCTATCTCTTCCAAAATGGAAAAGATAGACTCCTCACTAAATTTATTAAAGATTTGCTCCATGGCAATTTTTATATTTCTTTCCGCTTCCACAGAAGCATGGCGCATTACGGCCGATGTCTAGTTGTTTAACTGCAGGCTTTTTCTTTGGTTTCTTCTCTCCGCCTTCTTCTTTAGGGTTTACAGCTTGGCCTTTTGCCACTTCTTCCCTTTCTAGATTATTGCGGATTTCTGCTTTCATAATGTATTTTGCGACGTCTTCTTCAATGGCAATGACCATTGCTTCAAACATGGCAAAGCCTTCTGATTGGTATTCACGAAGGGGATCGATTTGTCCATATGCACGAAGGTGAATCCCTTGGCGTAATTGATCCATTTGGTCAATATGGTCAATCCACTTACTATCTACTGCACGAAGAACGATAACTTTTTCGAATTCACGCATTTGCTCAGGAGAAAGCTTCTCTTCTTTTTCATCATAGCTTTGTAGTACTTTCGCAAAAATGAATTCAACGATTTCATCGCTTTCTTTTCCACGAAGATCGCTTGCTTGTACATCGCCCTCATTAAGAAGATTTCCATTAACATAATCCACAATCGTTTGAAGATCCCAGCTTTCTCTGTCGCCATTTTCAGGAGTATGAGCTTGGACATTTCTCTCTAATGATGATTTAATCATATTTTCCACAATGGAGCGAAGATTTTCAGAAGTTAATACTTCATTACGCTGTGAGTAGATAATTTCCCGTTGCTGACGAAGCACATCATCATATTGTAGTAATTGCTTACGTGAATCAAAGTTATTTCCTTCTACACGTTTTTGTGCAGATTCTACAGCACGAGATACCATTTTGCTTTGAATAGGCTGGGAGTCATCCATTCCTAATCTCGACATCATATTTTTCATATTATCAGAGCCGAAACGGCGCATTAATTCATCTTCCATGGATAAATAGAATTGCGTTACCCCTGGATCTCCTTGACGACCAGAACGACCGCGAAGCTGATTATCGATACGTCTACTCTCATGACGCTCTGTACCGATAACTGCTAAACCACCTAATTCTTTTACACCTTCGCCAAGTTTAATATCTGTACCACGCCCTGCCATATTTGTTGCAATCGTAACGGAACCTTTTTCTCCGGCAGTTGCAATAATTTCCGCTTCTCTTTCATGGTTTTTCGCGTTCAAGATATTATGTGGTATACCTTTTTTCGATAAGTACTTCGAAATGATTTCAGATGTTTCAATTGCAACTGTACCAACAAGTACTGGTTGTCCCTTTTTGTGGCGCTCTGCAATATCTTCTCCTACTGCTCTGAATTTCCCGTCCATAGAAGCATAGATTAAATCAGGGCGGTCATCACGAACAATATCACGGTTTGTCGGGATCACAACAACATTCATATTATAAATGTTTCGAAATTCCTCTTCCTCCGTTTTCGCTGTACCAGTCATCCCCGCAAGTTTTTCGTACATACGGAAATAGTTTTGGAATGTGATGGTTGCAAGGGTCATGCTTTCATTTTGAATTTCTAAGTTTTCTTTTGCTTCAATTGCTTGATGCAAGCCATCGCTATATCGGCGGCCTTTCATTAGGCGGCCTGTAAATTGGTCAACAATGACAATTTCGCCATCTTGAACAACATAATCTACATCCTTATGCATACTAGCATGGGCTTTTAATGCTTGGGTAATATGATGGTTAATGGCAACATTGGAAACGTCAAATAGGTTTTCAATTTGGAAAACACGCTCTGCTTTTGACATTCCTTCTTCTGTTAATTGAACGCCTTTTGTTTTTTCATCATACGTATAATCTTTATCTACTTTTAAGCTGCTAACAAAAATATTGGCACGAACATAAAGCTGTGTTGATTTTTGAGCAGAACCAGAAATGATAAGTGGTGTACGTGCTTCATCGATTAAAATGGAGTCCACTTCATCGATTACTGCATAATACAATGGTTTTTGTACCTTTTGCTCGTTATAAAGAACCATGTTATCACGTAAATAGTCAAAACCGAATTCATTATTTGTTCCATAAGTTATATCTGCATTATAGGCAGCCTGCTTGTCTTCTCTAGATAGACCGTTTAAGTTAAGACCTACTGTTAGACCAAGGAAATTATATAATTGCCCCATTTCTGCAGCATCACGAGCAGCAAGATATTCGTTGACTGTAACAACGTGTACACCTTTACCAGATAATGCATTTAAATACACAGGCATTGTCGCAGTTAACGTTTTACCTTCCCCTGTTTTCATTTCGGAAATATTCCCATCATGAAGGGAAGCTCCCCCCATTAACTGCACTGGATATGGATAAAGTCCAAGTACACGCTTTGCCGCTTCACGAACGACTGCAAAAGCTTCTACCAATAAGTCGTCTAATGTTTCTCCTTTTTGGAAACGAGCTTTGAATTCTTCTGTTTTTCCTTTTAATTGCTCGTCTGACAGTGCTGCTGTTTCATCTGCAAGCAATTCAACCTTATCAGCAATCTTAGCTAATTTTTTTATATCGCGTTTGTTTTGATCAAATACTTTATTTAAAATTCCAAGCATTAAAAAACGCTCCTTTTTCTATTGTAATGAGAAATCGCAGTAGATATTGGGAAGACTATCTCTTTTTCATTAAAAAAAGATGAAAAATAATTGTCTTCTTTGTTAACATTTACAGGATTCCATCCATAAAAATCAATTTTTAAGACCAGTTATCTTTAAACGTATACTTATACTAAATTGTATACTATATATTATAGAAGAAAAATGATTGCTAAATACCCATTTCCCCTTAAATTCAAACTAGTATCATCTATACATCTTACCATTTCCACAATAGCGTGACAACTTATACCTTGACAGAAGCCTTCATTCTATCAAGTTCAGCAAAAAAACTCCCTATATTTAATAGGAAGTTTCTATTTGCAACCTTCTCCTGTATGACTCGTTTTTCATTATTTATTAATGAATGGATAAGTCTTTTATTAGCCTTCTACTTAACGTTTATATATGAACCCATAATATAGGCTAGGCTTATTCAATTTTTATCGCTTTTTCCTGTGCTTCGACACAGAGAGCGGCAGCAGTAAATGCATGTTCCTGGGTCATGGCATTTTCTGTTCCATTTAAGCAGTCTAAAATGAATTCTCCGAAGAATGGGTAGCCTACTTTTCCCGTTAATTGAAAATGCGTCTCCCCTTCTCCATTCACTAAATACAAATGGTTGCCTTCGTTGCTGCGAGCAATGTCAATGTATTTACGGACTTCAATATACCCTTCTGTTCCGAGGATCGTAACACGTCCATCTCCCCAAGTTCCTAGCCCATCTGGAGTAAACCAATCGACACGGAAATAGAAAGTAGCACCATTATCTGCAACCAACGTCGCATCCCCATAATCCTGAAACGCTGGGTATTGCTTAAAATTATAGTTGGCAACCTTACTATGGAGAACTTTTGCACTTTTAGCATTAGTATAATGTAAAAATTGCTCAATTTGATGACTTCCGATATCCGTAAGAATCCCGCCATATTGCTCTGGGTCAAAAAACCATTCAGGTCTGCTGTTTGCATTTGCACGATGGGGTCCTGTTCCCATCACAGATATTACTCGGCCAATCGCTCCTTCTTCAATTAACTGCCCAGCAAAAACGGCACTTTCCACATGCAACCGCTCACTATAATAAATTCCCCATTTAAGACCAGTCTCTTCCACTTTTTGCTTTGCTTGTTCAATTTGCTCTAACGCTGTAAAAGCAGGTTTATCAACAAAATAGTGCTTTCCTGCATCTAATACACGTAATCCTAACGGACCACGCTGCACTGGGATATTTGCACTTGCTACTAGATCAATCGTTGCATCTTGAAGAATTTCTTCTTCCGATGCTGCTGCACTAACATTGGGATACGCTTCCATAAACTTCTTTACTTTTTCAGGGTATAGTGATAGGTAAGCCTTTGATACTATCGCTAGCCTTTCCCCCACTTCACACCGTGCATGAGACTTTCACCTCACACGGCGTTCCATCGAAAAATTCCAAAACGAATCAATAGACGGATTAACATGTATGTATATGCATAAGGACTACTGCTCAGGAAATTGTTTTTTTAGTAATAATTTATTAGTCCTATTTAAATGACGACTATTATATTCAGCTTTTGAAATTTTCGACTAGAGTCTATCCCTCCACCAATTATTATCTTGGTTTCATAAGTACTGTGACTCCACTCTCTCGAACGGTTAATCAGTTTTAATAGGTTAATTCCCTTTATATACTGAACTGCTTCTTCGGCTGGTTAATACCTCCACATCCTTCGATTTCCACGTTCCAATTTCTCTATCCTTCCATATATCCTTAGGTTTCTCCTATGGTCCTGTATGCTTGAACTTGCCTGTAACAAGCTATGGGTTTTCATAACGCCAGATTTTTACTTACCCACACATACGAGTGACGTACTTGCCACCTGCTGCATTTCTACAGCATTTATGTCTAGAACCGTACATTCGGAGATTCGTCAGTGTATGCTACACATTCTAACCATAGATACTTTATGGACTCCCGGCATATGGGATACACCGTCTACCACTAGACAGCTTTCGTGATTGACTGTGAAAAATTTTCACTTTATCAACTTACGGTATCTCTCTGCCGACTTCACCGAGCTTCACACCATTCTATTTAACCCTAGAATAAGCATGTCGGAGTATCAGAGTAAGCGTTTCAGAGCGTTACCTCCTCATTCCGCCTATCGAGAAATTAGTTCTCTTAGAGGGTACTAAATACTCCCTAATGCCTAACCTTTTCCGTTAGAAACGTGTCACACCTGGGTCATAAACGGAAACTAAAGTTCCTCCTGCTTCTACCAGACCATTACACATTCCATAAATATGCCCATGATCTAAGCCAATCGCTGCAAATCTGAATTCCCCTTCTTCCACTACTTTGCTTACTTTTCCTTTTGGAGCATAATTCATGCCATCATTTTTATTCAACACTTTCTCCTCCTTTTAATTATTCGTATTTTCCGCCTACGGTAATGTCATTATCTTCAAAGTTTTCTATCGCTGTTTTCTTTTCATAAAAATGGATGGCATTTTTTTGTGTGCCTTCCATTGTGTAAAATAGGCTATCCTTCGTTAATGGAAGTTTAATTGTTTTACCTGTGCTTGCAGATTCATAGATAGCAGAAATCAATTCCAATGTCTGTCTTCCTTGTTTCCCATCAATTAAAACAGGGATTCCATGTTCCAACGCAGTTAATACATCATCAATTTGACCAGTATGCCCCTCATACTGTACTTCTTCCAATTCATCATAATAGTGCTGAATTTTTTCTTCCAACTCTGGATCCTCTTCTGGGAATCCATTTCCCTTCGATTTAGAAGCCTTCACCTTCCATGGCACGGAAACTCTAGCATTTTTCCCTTGAAAAATTAATTGTTGTTCCTCCCCGTGATGAATGACAGAGCTAGTTATTTGAGCAAGGCTTCCATCATTATATCGGCAAATAGCGACAGAAATATCCTCTACCTCTGCATTTTCATGAGAAGCATTACTCATTAATGCAGTAACTTCGGATGGCATCCCGTTCATCCATTTGAAAATATCAATATGGTGCACAGCGTGATTTAGTGTACAGCCGCCACCTTCTTTTTCCCAAGTACCCCGCCACCATAAATCATAATAGCTGTGCCCACGCCACCAGAAGGAATCAACCTGGGTATGGACAATAGGTCCCATAAGTTTAGTATCTAGCACACTTTTCAACTTCATCATTGGGGTACGAAAACGATTTTGTGAAATGACAGAAAGCATTTTATTATTACTTTCAGCAGCTGCATTCATGGCATCACATTCCTCTAGTGAAGATGCCATCGGTTTTTCAACTAATACATTCTTACCGGAATCTAGAAAATTTATCGTAATTTCTGAGTGTGTATAAGGTGGAGTACAAACAGATACTAAATCAATATCTCCTCGTTCTAGCATTTTTGTATGGTCATCATAAACAGCTGCATCAAGCTTATATTCTGTCACCTTCTTTTCTGCCTTCTCCGGATAAATATCACATAACGCAACAATTTGGCACCGATCTGGAAATTGCAAATATGCTTCAATATGAGCGGATGAAATTGCTCCTGCACCGATAATAGCTACTTTTAACACAAAACCCTCTACCTTTCCTTTATATATTTATTCTTCTTATAGGTTATTTAGAAATTTCTTATCATAGAAAATAAGTACTATTCTTCGAGATTATAAAACGCTTACACTATATCTTAAATAACGACTGACCCTGTTGTTGTACAATGAGAGGTTTTAAGGAAATCTAGTCTGATTTATTCCTAAAATTTATTATTCTATTTTGAAAGGTTCTGTTTTCCCTTTCTTGCATTTGTGTGGACAATGATGAATTTACTGAAATGTATTTGTTTAATAATGACTATAAATGAATAGGTTTTATTCTAAAAGGATAGGTTCTTTTGATGATTGAGTTTTTCAGGCTAAATCCTATATCTCATGATTTACCTTCTTCCATAAAACAACTTCAATCAGTGGAGTTTTTTAAAAGCCCCACTAATTGACAGTTGAACCAATCGGTCGTTTACGCGCAGCTCCGTTCTGCCCCGCCACCTGGATTTCTTTTGAAGTGGAAAGGCTACTTTACTGGCCATAATGCGGGATAAATGAGGTACTAATTAATATATCGTTCTATTTTTTTCGTCTGCGATTCCTGATTTTCTATAGAAATACGTATTAATGCGATCACGCCATTCTTTAGCATTTTCTAACTGTAACTGTAAACGTTCTTTCACATTTTCAAATACCCAATTCTCTACTTTTCCTTCTAATTCATTCCAGCTCTTAATAAACGTCTCCACTTCTTCTACACCTTGAAAATGTGTATTATAAATATGCTGGATGACTGTTACTCCGGAATGAAGTTTATGTGAGTATGGTACATGATGGAAAAATAGAAGCAGTTCATCTGGACAATCTTCTAATGAGTTGTATCGTTCTGCATTTGATCCAAAGTATTGTCCCGCATAGCCAGTTCCCGTTTCTATTGTCCGATCTACACCAATCCCATCACGATCTGCAAAGTGATACGTTCCCCATTTTGAGTACTCATATCCTTCAACATTTGGACCATAATGATGGTCTGGATTAACCATCCAGCCAACGCCAAGTGGTGCCGTATAATTTTCATATGTTCTCCATGATTGGAGCAGAATATCTTCAACTGCGCCAGCAACCGTCGGATCACTACCAAAGGTGAATTGAATCCATTCATTTGTGATCGTTTCTGTCGATAAGTCAGGGTTCCAGGTTAATCTGCCAAATCCATAAAGATTGGCCTGTGCTAATGTATTTCCAGTCCAATTTATATCATTGCCAATATTGGATACAGCAGCAATACCGCTATGGCTATAGTTATAGCGTGAACCATCTACTATTGATTTCACGGTCGATCCTTCTCCATCAGAATAGGTATCAAAATCTAGCACCTCTTTCCATTGTGGTACTAAATAGCAAACATCTTTCTGTTGACCGGTATATTCCTGTGCAATTTGAAATTCCACTACCTGATTCGTTTCTTTCATTGCGCCTACTAGTGGAGATATTGGTTCACGTACTTGGAAATCCATTGGCCCATTTTTAATTTGTAAAATGACATTATCAAGGAATCGTCCATCAAGTGGCTTAAAATTGTCGTAGGCTGCTCTTGCCCGATCTGTTTTTCTATCACGCCAATCCTGCAAGCAATTGTAAACAAAGCAACGCCATACTACTTTTCCATTAAAAGGCTGTAATGCTCGTGCTAAAACATTGGCCCCCTCGACATGGCCTCTGCCATATGTGAATGGTCCAGGTCTACCCTCTGAGTCTGCTTTCACCACGAAACCACCGAAATCAGGGATATAGCTATAAATTTCTTCTGCCTTTCTCGCCCACCATTTTCCTACTTCTTTATCAAGTGGATCAGCAGTTGGCAGATTCCCTAATTCTATTGGGCTAGCATAGTTTATACTTAAATAGGTAGTAATCCCATAAGACCTTAAAATATTTGCCACTTCTTTTACTTTAGGTAAAAACTCCTCTGTAAGCAATTTCGTTTCTACATCCCACACATTTACATTATTAATTGAAATAGCATTGACACCTACAGATGATAAGAGACGAGCATAATCTTTTATCCTTGTTACATCCTTACTGAAATCGTTACCATTAAAAAAGATGGATTTTCCAGAATAACCACGTTCAATCGATCCGTTCATGTTATCCCATTGATTCATCATTCTCAACTGATTTTTTGGGGCTTCCACTATTTCTAAGCCCAAAAGAGACTCTTCTTGTTGTAAAATTCTGAGGAAGTGGAAAGCCGCATATAAGGCTCCTCTATCCGTTTTTCCAATTAATAGCACCTGTCTATTATCTTCGGTTGTTTTTAATAAATAGCCTTCCTCATTTAAGTCATCAAATAATTTTGGTGAAATTCCATAATTATTTAAGTTAACGCTTTCATATGTACCCAAAACAATAGAGCTTTCATTTGAAGTATACGGTTGAACAGTTGAATCAACATCTAGCATGGATTTAAGTGCATACTGGAGTTCTCTCGCAGCGGAATCAATAATTGCTGTATTTCCTGCCACTCCAATAGAAGAGGGGATGTCGCTGTATTGATTAGCATTTTCGATTTTACGATACTGCAACCAACAGTGATAACTATTGGTTACGAATCGTTGATTTTCTATATCCATCATTTTTTCCATTTGCTTAATCCTCCTATAATTAACCTATAAAGCTTGATTAAAATTCTGTGAAAAAGCTATGATAAGATCCTACTAATTTTAACTAAAATAATCAGGATACGTATTCTTTAGTTCCTTTTTCTCAAAGTTAACTAAGTTTAAATGTATCCCTATTAATTTTTCTGCATCGTTTGCTTTCTTTTCCTTGATAAACTGAAAGATATCTTTATGCTGAGAAACAAGCATATCCCATTCCAGATTTGATTCTAATCGAAGAACACGCAACCGATCAAAGTGGCTGTTCATTTGTCTAATCATCTTCCAGGTTCTAAGTTTATTACATCCCTCAAATAATAAACGATGAAACTGATCATCTAATTCCAATAATTGTTGGTAGGATTCATTTTTTAAACATAATTCCTGCATGGCAATATTGGATTCCAATTTAAATAACTGCTCTTGTTCAAAAACCTGACAAGCTTCTTTCACAACTGCTTTCTCCATATTTTCTCGAATAAATCTTGCTTCTTCCACAAGATCTAAATCAATCAAGGAAACAATCGTACCAATTTGCGGATATATTCCAAGCAAATCTTCTTGGGAAAGCTTTAAGAAAGCTTCTCTTACCGGAGTGCGACTTACGTTTAACTCACTTGCGATTTCTTGTTCAGAAATCTTAAGCCCAGGTTTTAACTCTAATTCTGTTATTCTATTTTTTAATGTTTCATAAACAAAATCTCGTGTGGAAATATTTTCCCTTTTTCTAATCGAAACTATTATGCTCACCTTTTTCTTGGCATTCTAATTACACTAGTATGGTAGTACGCACTTTCATTATAGAAGTTCTCATCTGGAATTTCAATCCTTTTTATTTGATTAATTGTTTATTTCGGATTATTTAACTTTTGCGAATGCGGGATAATAGGAATATTTCGGAACTTGAATACAGGATTAATTGTCATCTAAGGGAGGCCGTCGAGTAAATTAATATGTCTACTTTACTACCTACCAGGTGATTGCAGAGTCAAAATTTAGTTATAAAGAAATCCTCCATAAAAAAGAGGCTGGGACATAAGTATTCCAGCCATAGATAAACCCGAACAACCATACGATAGTTCCATATAATCGTTCGGGTTTATATTGGTTTATAAAAGGCTGTTTCAGTAAAGATGGTGTTATTATCCGCAGGCTGAATACACTTCGCTTTCCATGGGGCGAGCGCCGAGCCGCTTCGTCACTTAAGTTCCTGCGGGGTCTCGGACTTTCTCGCAGCTCCCATAGGAGTCTACGTGTATTCAGGTTGCTCCGTCTTTCCAATTAATTAATTTTTTCTATTTCCATAATAGTTTATAGAAAAACAATCTTTAAAAACGAATTAGTTTTTACACTGACTATATTTAAAATCATAAATAACTAGCATGAAAAAGTAGCCTTTATTTAAGAACTAAATTAAGGATTGTTCGTCTCTACAGGTTGGCTATTTAGTTTTGTCCCAGCCTCTTCAGAATGTAGACAAACTCCTTGAATTTTGAGGCTTGTTTACAGTTTTTTATTGCCTTCTAACGGGAATTTTGATTTCAACATTCTTTTACCAAGTTAATCTAGAATTCTAATACCGTCAACAACTCACGACTGAAGTCACGAGGGTTCTCGGCTAAAGCCTAAACCTTAAATATTGGTAGATAGTTTTTTTAATGTGTGATCATGCTTTCCAAACATTATTCCATACAAGAGATCAATTAGAAATGATTACTTTAGAACAACTTGTTCCACCAAATTACTTAGTTCGTAAATAGGAAGTTTCTTAAACAAATTATTTTTGTTTTTTCATATACTCGAGTACTTCTAAATCAATCAAGCCTTCTTTTTGTTCTCTTTCTTCAAAGTTCTCGGTATGGATATAGGTTGTAAGTGCTTCGGGTATTTCAGTGATTGTTTCGTTTAGATAGCCCAATCTTTGTAGGTGAGTCGTTAATTCTTCTAACGTACTTCCTTCAATTGAAATAATATTCTCTGGCTTTGATGGAGCGAAATATAGTTGCTGTAATTGATAGATGCGGTCCAGTTCTTTTATTGGCTCTTCATGATCTTCTACACGCAAATCAATATAGCGATCATTAAAGCCGCCATATCCACCTCTATCCTTTACAACAAGCAGAGCTGCTGATTGCTGCCCTCTACTATCGCCGCCCGCATTCTGTCCTGCTTGCAATGCGGCAAGTAATCGTTCAGCCAGGCTTCCTGCTGATTTTTGAAAAGTGTCAGCCATCGCTTTTACCGTATTTTCGTCCACTAGAATATTTCCCTGTGCTGCAAAATGAGTCCCTGTTACTCCTCCAGCCCAGTTATAGCATTCTTTCCCTGTGAAAGTTGCTGCATTGCCGTTAGCATCAATAAAGCCAACTTGTCTTTGTTCTCGTCCTAGGTCCTTATCTAATAACGCATGCAAGGCTTCTTCTGCTGATTTCCCCTCTTCCATTAAGCGTAAGCCTTCTGGACCAAAGGACGTATTTGCATTAGACTGGGTTGCAACGGCTCCAACTCCTGCCTTTGCCCACGGAACAACTGCTCCAACGCCAAGAAATTTCGATTGGACAGCAATGCCCCATTCTTTTTCCTGAGGATCATACCCGACAATAGAAAATGTCATATTCTTGCCTCCTTATTCTTTAAGCTAAGAAAATTGCCCCATACACAAGAGAACCTGCTATCACATAAGCAGGATGAACTTTTACTTTTTCTAATAAAAGTAAACTTATGATGCCAATGAATGCTGTCTGCAGGATTCCGATTCCATTATAAGAATTCTGGAAAAAACTTATCGTCATCATTGCCAGTAAAACAGCAATCACTGGTCTAACTAAGTTTGTCAGTAAATTCACTTTAGGAGAATCTTTAAATTTCATTAACAAACGTAATAGGACAATCATTAAAATTAAGGATGGGGCAACTGTTGCAAATATACCAATGATTGCGCCAAGTACTCCACCCTCTTGAAATCCGATATAGCCTGCCATTTTTGTCGCAATTGGTCCAGGCAATGCATTTCCCATTGCCAGCATTTCACTAAATTCATTTTCTGTTACCCATTCATACCGATCGACCACTTCTTTTTCCACTAAAGGAATCGAAGCTGGGCCGCCTCCATAGCCAAGAATTCCAGGTAGAAAAAATGCCCAAAAGATGTGCCAATAAATCACGAAGCCTTCACCTCTTTTACTTCCTGCTTCTCCTTCTTACTAAGAAGTGAAACGACAATGACGACGCCAATCACAATCGCAGGATGGATATTCAGAAGAACTAAAAGAATGATACTTGCTACCACTAACCCAATCGTTAGCTTCACGCCAAAGCTAGTATTTACTTTCTTTAGAAAGTCCACCGTCAATACCCCTAGCATCACACCAACTACTGGAACTACTGCCTTTGTCATTCCTAATACCCAAGGCTTATCCTTGAAGGAATTTAAGAAGGTTAGGAGAACAATCATTAATAGAATAGTAGGAACAACAGTCGCAATAATGGCGTTTATCATCCCAAAGACTCCCTTTACTTGCCAGCCAATGTAGCCTGCCATTTTTGTAGCAATCGGACCAGGTAAAGCATTTCCTAATGCTAAAACATCGGAAAACTCATCATCTGTCATCCATTTATATTTATCCACTACTTCTTTTTTCACAAGAGGGATAGATGATGGACCGCCGCCATATCCTAATATCCCTACTCGGAAAAAAGCAAGAAATAGATGCCAATGTGTCATAAAATCAACAACCTTTCTGAAGTCTTACCAGGATGCAATCGCTCCATCTGTTCTTGATTCAGTTCCTCCAATTAATGCACCTGTTTCTTCGTCTCGCCAGATAATTTGTCCTCTGCCGAAATGACCGTAGTCTGTAGCCGTTTGAATCTCATGCCCTCGTCTTGCCAGTGCTTGAGCGAGATAGTTTGGAAAATGAGGCTCTACTAAAATTTTCTTGCCTTCCATCCACTGCCATCTCGGTGCATCTAAAGCTGCTTGTGGGTTCAAGTGGAAATCTATTGTATTTGTCACTACCTGGAAATGTCCTTGTGGCTGCATATAACCACCCATTACCCCAAAAGGACCGACTGGTTTATTATCTTTTGTAAGGAATCCAGGAATAATTGTATGATACGTTCGTTTTCCCGGTTTTAATGCATTGGGATGGGTTGGATCTAGTGAGAAATCATGCCCACGATTTTGCAGACCAATCCCTGTTCCTGGAATAACAATCCCTGAACCAAAGCCCATATAGTTACTTTGGATATACGAAATCATATTTCCTTCTTCATCTGCTGCTGCTAAGTAAACCGTTCCGCCCTTTGGAGGGGATAAAGGTTCAGGAGTGATCGCATCCTCTCCAATTTTTTCTCTTCTTAACGCCGCATATTCTTCACTTAATAACTCGCTCACCGTATGAGGCATCTCTTTTTCTTCCGTAATAAAGGCTTTCCCATCTGTAAAGGCAAGTTTCATTGCTTCTATATGTTTATGGTATGTATCAACAGAATCCTTCTCGGTTAAATCAAAGCCTTTTGCAATATTTAGTGCCATTAACGCCACTAAGCCTTGCCCGTTTGGTGGAATTTCCCAAACATCATAACCTTTATAAGAAACAGAAATTGGGTCTACCCATTCTGGATAAAAGCGAGCTAAATCCTCTTTACGAAGATATCCTCCATGCTCCTCCATAAACTGAGTTATTTTGTCTGCCAAATCTCCACGGTAAAAGCTTTCTGCATTCGTTTCTGCAATCGAGCGCAAAGTAGCTGCATGGCCTTCTGAAGACCAAATCTCACCAATTTCTGGTGCTTTTCCCTTTGGTGCAAATGTATCAAACCAAGGCTTATACTCTTCTCCTTGAAAAATCTCTTTAAAACGATTATACGCAAGGTTCCAATACTTTCCTAAAATCGGACTAATTGGATACCCCTCTTCTGCAAGACGAATAGCGGGTGCCAATGTTTCTTTTAATGGTAATTTCCCAAATTTCGCAGAAAGAGCTGCCCAAGCAGATGGAACTCCTGGTACAGTAACTGGGATGACACCATGGGTTGGCATCTTCTCCAAGCCTTTCTCTTTTAATTCATCAATGGAAATAGAGCTTGGTGCAGGACCACTTGCGTTTAATCCATGAAGTTTGTCTTTTACCCATACAAGAGCAAACGCATCTCCACCGATTCCATTAGAAGTGGGTTCTACTACCGTTAATGCCGCTGCTGTAGCAATCGCTGCATCAATGGCATTTCCCCCCTTTTGCAAAATCTCCAGTCCAGCTTGAGCCGCTAAAGGCTGAGAAGTAGCTACCATTCCTTTCTTGGCGAAAACAGTATTGCGCTGAGATGGATAAGGATTATATAAGTAATCTAATTTCATATTAATTCAATTCCTTTCCGACATAATGACAGGCGACAAAATGATTCGGCTCTGCTTCTTTCCACTCTGGTTTCGATTGTTTACATAAGTCAGTTGCAATCGGACAGCGTGTGTGGAATGGACAGCCAGAGGGCGGGTTCGCAGGATTCGGAATCTCCCCCTGTAAGCGAATGCGTTCACCCTTTGCACCAATTTTAGGGCGTGGAATCGAAGATAACAACGCTTTTGTATAAGGATGAAGTGGATTTTCATATAATTTTTCCGAGGAAGCTAGCTCCATCGTATTCCCTAAGTACATAACCAATACTCGATCGCAGAAATAGCGAACTACACCTAAATCATGGGAGATAAATAAATAGGTTAATTGATACTTATCTTTTAAGCCCTTCATTAATTTTAAAACCTGTGCCTGAACCGATACATCTAAAGCAGATACTGCTTCATCACAAATAATAAGGGAAGGATTAAGGGCAATCGCACGAGCAATCCCGATACGCTGACGCTGTCCACCACTAAATTCATGGGGATAGCGATCATAATGTTCTTCCTTTAGCCCTACTTCTTGTAAAAGCTCTATTACTCTTCGCTTTCTTTCTTCTTTTGATAGATTCGTGTGAATAACAAATGCTTCTTCTAATGCATTGCCAATTTTTTGACGAGGATTTAGTGAAGCATAAGGATCCTGGAAAATCATCTGCATATCTTTTTTAATCGCTTTTCTTTCTTTACTGGAAAGCTCCTGTGTATCTTGGCTTTGGAAATACACCTTTCCATCGGTTATTTCCTCTAAACCAAGGACGGTTCGGCCGAGCGTGGATTTTCCACACCCAGATTCACCTACTACTCCAACACTTTCTCCTTCAAAAACTTCTAAACTAACATTCTCGACAGCTTTCACATGACCTTGAACCCTTTGTAACAAACCGCCTTTAATAGGAAAGTACTTTTTAACCCCTTCTAATTTAAGAAGGGATTGTTTCTCGATCGTCTGCATGTATTTCCACCTCCTCCTGCAACCAGCATTTTACGCGATGAGCGGAATGAACCTCATATTCCTTGGGTGATTCTGCTTTGCATCTATCTGTAGCAAATGGACAGCGCGGATGAAAACGACATCCACTGATTTCTTCATTTAAATTAGGCAATGAACCTGGGATTGCTTCCAGTTCAAAGGACGGATCATCAATATTTGGTACAGAATGGAGAAGACCTCTTGTATACGGATGCTGCGGATTCGTAAATATGCTCTCCACATCGCCTTCTTCTACCTTCTCCCCAGCGTACATAACCATTACTCGATCAGCAATTTCAGCTACTACTCCCATATCGTGGGTAACCATAATCACTCCCATGCCGAGCTGGTTCTTTAAATCGTCCATCAAATCTAATATTTGTGCCTGAATCGTTACATCTAAAGCAGTGGTTGGTTCATCTGCAATCAATAATTGTGGACGGCATGATAACGCAATCGCAATCATGACACGTTGTCTCATTCCACCACTTAATTCATGTGGATATTGCTTCATTCTTTTTTCAGGGTATGGAATTCCTACCTGTTTTAAAAGTTCTATTCCTTTAGTATGAGCCTTTTGCTTTGATAATTGTTGATGAAGCATCAGCGGTTCTCTAAGTTGATATCCTATTGTTAAAACTGGATTTAAAGCAGTCATTGGCTCCTGGAAAATCATTGAAATATCTCGTCCTCTAATAGAACGCAGTTGTTCTTTAGAGAGCTTGGATAGATCTGTTCCATTAAAATCAATCGAAGACTCTTTATTAATATAACCATTACTCGGAAGAAGCCCCATGAGAGAAAGGGAGGTAATACTTTTCCCACAACCGGATTCTCCGACAATGCATAATGTTTCTCCCTTATCTAAATCAAAAGAAATTCCTCGTACAGCTGATAGATCTCCATCAGCTGTACGAAAATTTGTCCGTAAGTCTTTTACAGATAATAGCTTCTTTTCCATATTAATCCCTACTCTCTGTAAACTTTATATAGTGACCAAGTTCCTGTTGGATCAATGTCTAATCCTTTAACGGATTTATCGTATGCTAGTGTTACTACTCCATGATTCATAACAATGGCTGGTGCGTCTTTTACAAGAAACTCATTTGCTTCTTTCAGTTTTGCTTTACGCTCATCTTGGTCTACACTTTCACGACTTTCTTCTACTAATTTATCAAACGTTTCATTGCTGTATCTCACCATATTAGAAGAGCCAACATTATCGGAATGGAAATTAGGATATAGTAATTCACTTCCATCAGCTGTTGAGTTAGACCAGCTTAAGAAGTTCATTTCATAGTCGCCATTACGACTTGCATCTAAGAATGCCCCCCACTCCATTGTTTCAATTTTGATTTTGAAGCCTGCCTCTTGTAATTGAGATTGGCTGATTTCTGCCATTTTCATATAGTTCGCTCTGTTTGCCACAAGTAATGTATACTCTTTGTCGCCAAAGCCATTTTTCTCAACTAATTCTTTTGCTTTTTCTAAGTTAAAATCATAGCCAGCATCATTGCTTGCTTCATCATAGCCGAATACTTTTGGTCCGATAATGCTATTACCAGCTACCCCTAAGCCATTAAGTTGTTTAACATAAGCATCTCGATTTAATGCATATGCTACTGCTTGACGGAATTCAAGATTGTTCATCGGTTCCTTTTCCATATTAAATCCGTACCAATAAACAGGTGTACCTTCTTTTTTCTGTACTTCTACATTTTTAAGACCTTCTACACGAGATAATTGCTCGGTTGGAATTCCATCAATAAATTGAACATCTCCTGCTTGTAGCATTGAAATTGCAGTTGTTACTTCAGGTACTACTTTAAAAGTAATTTTGTCTAGTTTTGCCTCACCTTGCCAATAATCTGGATATTTTTCCAATACAACTGATTCACCTGGTGTCCAGCTTACAAATTTAAATGGACCAGTACCGACAGGATTTTTCATTAGATCTCCATTTTGATCAGCTTCTGGACTAACAATAGCAGCATTAGAATGAGAAAGTGCTGCAAGTAATGCACCGTATGCATACTTAGTTTTAATCTCTACTGTATATTCATCTTGTACATTGATCGATTCAATTGGTTCAAGCAGTGAAGCACGTGGGGCTGCAGTTGCTGGATCACGGAATTTATCAAAGGTATACTTTACTGCTTCTGCATTAAAGTCTGTCCCATCTTGGAACTTAATTCCTTCTTTTAACTTGATTATCCATGTTAATTCATCTGGATTTTCATAGGATTCTGCTAAAAGTGGTTCGATTTCCATTGTTTCTGAATTACGTGTAAACAATGTTTCATACACTTGCTCATTGACGGAAGAAGAAACGGAATCATTGGTTAAAATTGGGGATAATCCTACCACATCAGAAGTTGTCGCGTACGTTATTTCCTGTGCTACACTTCCCCCATCTGAGCTTGATCCTCCACTAGAACTATTCGAACAACCTGCTGCAACTAGCAGCAATAATGCCATCATGGCAAAAATAATCTTTTTCATAACTAACTCCCCTTTATCTATTTTATTGTTATTGATTGACTTTCATATTCGGATCGAGTGCATCTCTCAATCCATCTCCTACTACATTAAAAGCAAATACAGTTAGCATAATGGCAATCCCAGGAATAATTGTCATGTGTGGAGATGTCCACATATATGCCTGTCCTTGCGAAATCATTGCTCCCCATTCAGGTGTTGGCGGCTGAGCACCTAATCCTAAATAACTAAGTGAGGCAGTAGATAAAATAGCAGTTGCCATACGCATGGTCGCAAATACAATGATAGGTGCTGTACAGTTTGGCAAAATATGCTTAAACATAATGCGTAAATCGCTTGCTCCTAGTGATTTCATTGCCAAGACATATTCTTGCTTTTTCACGGATAAAACAGAACCTCTGACAATCCTCGCACAAGAAGGAATGGACCAGATACTGATTGCAATCGCCACATTTACTAAACTAGTTCCAAGTACTGCAATAATAAGCATTGCAAGTAAAATACCTGGGAAAGAAAATAATAAATCTACGATTCTCATGATTATTCCATCTAATTTACGGTAATAGCCTGCCAGTAAACCTAATGTAATGCCGCCTACTAATCCAAGAGTCACAGCAATACTACCTACTACAAGAGAAATTCTTGCTCCATAAGCAATTCTGCTCCACATATCACGCCCATAATTATCTGTACCGAGCCAATGCCCTTCAGTGAACATCGGTAATTCCGTTGCCTCTAAGTTTTGGCGAGCAGGATCATAACTAGTTATAAGAGGTGCTGCAATTGCGATTGCCACCTGTAAAAAAATGATGATCAGCCCAATAACTGCTAAGCGATTTCTTATCAATTTTTTCCAAGTAGATAAGAGAAAGGAATCTTTTTTCATCTTCTTGACAACTGATGACACTTGAGGGTTTGTTACAGTTTCCATAGGTTTCCTCCTTTCCTAATTGTCATAGCTAATTCTCGGATCTATAAACACATAAATTATGTCGACGATTAAATTGACTAAAACAAAGAGAGAAGCTACCAATAATACAGAACCCTGAACCATTGGAAAATCTCTTGAAGCAATCGCATCAATCATCAATCTTCCAACTCCGTTTATCGCAAAAACTTGTTCCGTAATAATCGTTCCCCCTAATAATGCTCCAAAGTTAACGCCGATTACGGTAATGACTGGAATCATTGCATTTTTTAATGCGTGGACACCAATAATGGAACTTTCTTTTACCCCTTTTGCTCTTGCTGTTCGTACATAATCAGCTTGAATGACTTCTAGCATCGAAGATCGACTCATCCTTGCAATCATTGCGGCTGATCCTGTTCCTAATGTAATAGCAGGCAGAATTAACTGCTGCATTCCTTCTATCGTCCAAAACGGAGCATCTAATCCTCCGACCGGAAATATTTGCAAATTCACTGCAAAGACTAGGATTAAGATGGAGCCTAGCCAAAAGTTAGGAATCGATATCCCACCTAAAGAAAATACAGTGCTAAATACATCCAGCCATGAATTTTGTTTAAGTGCGGAAATAATACCAGCAACCAACCCAATGACAATTGCTACAATGATACTTGCTATCGCTAAATTCAAAGTATTCGGAAATCTAATAGCGATAGCTTCTGATACGGATTGTTTAGTCTGATAAGAATAACCTAGGTCACCCTGTAAGACATTTTTCAAATAATCCCAATACTGTACGAGAAAAGGTTTGTTCAATCCTAAGCTTTCTTTAATCGCATCGATATCAGAAGAAGATGCTGTTGGTCCTGCTATGATAGATGCTGGATCACCTGGCGCCAAATGCATACTAGCAAAAACCAAGAAAGATATTCCAATTAATAAAAGTACAAGTTGAAATAGTCTTCTAATTATCATCGAAATCAACCGTCTCACCTTCCTCTCTTTGTAAAAATAACCAATTTTAGCTTTCAAAAGTAAATTAAATCTCTTTATTTAATTAACAAACGAAAGCAAATATTTAATATTCATGATTATAAGACAGTTATTGTAAGAATTCTAGTGATTTTTCAAAAAAATTTAACAATTTTATTTATTCTATATTTATAGAATTCTTGTAAACCTTTTCGCTTCTCTAGTATTTAGTTTTTCGAAATAATAATATATTTTTCACAAGAGAAAGCTAATGAAGTGGAAAAGTAAGAATTGGAGAACCAACCTTCTAATTTTCATACAAAAATGGGTATTTTTATACATTTATTAAGTGAAGGGAGGATTACCTTTTAAAAGAAATGCTCTTTTGATTTGGAATAAAGAAGGGAATTACTATTCCAAAAAAACAAAAAATTCCATCATTTGGATTTTGATTTTCTTGAAAAAATTTGTAGAATTTTGCAAAGAAATAACTGGTTATAGGATGATATTTCCTTTTTTTATAATATACTCAACTTTCGCAGACCAAATTAGGCAGGTAAGCGCTGATGTAGCTCGGTAAACCTGCAATCCAATGTGATAGTTGATTTTTGAGTAATTGTTGTGTTTGTTTGTTCGTCTTCTTCAAGACATCTTGAAGAAGCTCGATTAATTGCTGTAATGCGACAGCCCAATCAAGTTCATTCACTTCGTCACACAGGTCGTAAAATAAACCACCTAATGTACGTTCATCTGTGTGGCAACGATTTTGCCACGAGAGAACAATGTATCTAGTAAAGACGATCGTTGTATGGCTGATGAGTAAGTCATACGAGCGTCCTTGAAACTCTTTTTGTAAACGAAGAAGTGACTTCGTCGTTTTAAAAAACACTTCAATATCCCAACGTATGCCGTAAATACGGACAATTTCTTGTTCAGATAGTGTGCAATCGGTGCTTAAAATGGCAAGCCACTCACTCTTCTTATTACGGTTTTGAACGAACACGACTTTAACGGGTACGCCATTTGCCATCGTCGTCGTGATTGAACGAAGTAGCCCTTTCTTTCCTTGAAGTGGCGTCGCAGATCGATAGAGTTGTTTTAAGGAAAGCATTTGTCCATTCACGTTGTAGCGTTGCTTGGCGTTCTTCACCATCCCAATCACATCAAGCCCTTGTTCAACGATAGCTTTAATAAGAGGTTGTTGAGTGAACCATGTGTCCATTAATACGTAAGACGCTTCAATTCCCTTGGATAACGCTCGTTCAATCATCGCCGGAATTTGGTCAGGTGCAGACTGTAACGCTTCTGTACGGCGTTTATAACCAGAACATCGCTTATCAACTTCTTCATTGATTCCGTTAATGGAAGATGTTTTTGAGCTTAGTAAAGAGAAGTCAATTGGCATGAAAGTATGCCCGTCTGACCAGCCTAATGTAAGCATTCGAAATCCTTTATAAAATCGCATTTTCAAAGAAGCATGATCAAAACAACGGGCAAGTAATTCAACATTTTTACTGCGATTACGATCAAACGTAGAGTCGTCAATAATGAGCACTTTTGGACGGTCCTTTGATGTAAGTACACTGACTTTTTGAATGGTAGCCGCACTAAAGTGTAAAAGAAATTTCCTCCAAGCAAACTTGGAGTGATTTAAAAATCGATAGACGGTATCTTTGCCTGGAAAACAATCATTCTTTTTGGATGTGACAAGGGCAAACCAATTTTTTTGATGGAAAATCAGACAAAAAACAAGCTGAAACAAATAGGCACATGAAAACCCAAAGCTTTTTCGAATACCTGCGCGACGCAGGTGTTTTGACACTTGCAATTCAGAGAATACAGCAGAAAGTTCATTTGGTAGTTGCTCACTCAAGTGTTTTTCCTTTATCATGGAGAAGGCACCTCTTCTTTGTGGTAATGGTTTCTAGTCAATTCCACTATACCAAAGAAGCAGGTGCTTTTTCTGTTTAAAAGCACTCGTCAAGTAACATAATTAATAGTTCTTAAAGCTTTGATAGACTTACTCAAATGTCAATTTTCAAGGTGCGAAAGTTGAGTAATATACTATAAAAACTTCTGAATACGTTCTGTACAAAATTCTATTAAAAAATAAAAAAAAATCAAACCGAATTGATTTGATTTTCTTTGTTATGTATCAAATTTTTAAGCCATTTCTACTTTTAAATCTTCTTAGAAGGATATGGCTTTCTACTCGTGTAATGCCTTCTAAGGAATATAGTTCATTGTTTGTGAAGCTTTCTAATGCTTCAAAGTCTTCCACTAGGACGTGCATATGCAAGGTACTTGGCCCTGTCATTTGATAGCAGCTTGCTACCATTGGATTTTCCGCCAATGTTTGCGCTACTTGAATAAGGGAAGCTGGCTCACAGTCAACTTCAAAAAAGGCAGAAACCGTCTTGCCTACTTTTTCGGAATTGATGACAGCACTAAATTTTTCAATGATTCCATTTTCGATTAATTGGCTGACTCTTTCTCGGATTGCCACTCGTGATAAATTTAATTCTTTTCCAATCTCTACATAGGACAGCCTGCCATTTGCTGTCAGCAATTCTAATATCCTTTTATCTGTTTCATCTACTTTCATTTAACCACCACGCATCTTCTGTTTTAAATTATGTCTCATTATAGCCTTTACTTTAGAAATTAGGAAGTATTTTTTAGAATTTTCAAACTTTCTGGTGTGGATTACAAATTTGTTTGGTGAGTTTGTATATTGACTTATTTTGGTTTTAGTAGGAGGTAATGAAAAATACCTAGTTTAGAATTTAATTTGCTGTTTGTTTTCCGAGGCTGCGCCTGCAGGGTCATGTCTTTCTCGGTAATCCCATAATAGGAGTCGAGTGGTCGCCTCTCCAAACTAATGAAATATTGGCTTTCAAATCTCTTAAAAACCTATTTTCATTGAAACATTTTATTTACCTCTATAAACCTAAATTATTCACACTATTTCTTAAATAGGCAAATGACGCCTATGTAATCAGCCTTATCGTTGAAATTACATGCATGAAATAAATGAAAAAAGAATCCATTTCTGATATGGTTAAAGCAACTACGAAATAACCATCAGAAAGGATTCTTATAATGCCTACTTTACTGCAAATAACACTTGAGTTCAATCGGGAAATTAAATTATCCAACGACGGCGGAGAACTTTCGTCCGATACGGGAGAATTCCTCTTTAGAGAATTTGATGAAAAAATGGGTTTCTTTAAAACGTTAGCTCAACATTTAAAGCTGCAAGACACTAGGCGATACTCTATTCATTCAAATGAAAACTTACTTCGTCAAAAGATTTATCAAATCATTGCTGGTTATACGGAAGATGATGCAGCTGACCGATTGACGAAAAATCCTGTGTTTACCCAAATTATTGATACACATGCGTTAGCTTCTCAGCCGAGTTTATCTCGTTTTTTTAGACGTTTTGATAACCAATCGATGGAAGCGTTAAATCAGGCCAACCAAGAGCTTCTTGACAAAGTACATCAATACAGAGATTCAAAGGCGCTTATCTTTGATTTAGATTCTACCCATTCAGATACCTATGGAGACCAAGAAGCTGCAGCTTTCAACACCCATTATGGTACGGTCAGTTTTTTTATCCATTAGTAGCCTTTGATGGCGTAACAGGTGATTTCCTTAAAGCAAAGCTACGACCTGGAAATGTGTATACTTCAAATGGTGTAGTCGATTTTATTGAACCACTCATTGAGCATTACCACGAAAAGTTTCCAGAGACAACACCATTTCTTCGTGGGGATAGTGGATTTGCAGTCCCAGCTTTGTATGAGTTGTGCGAAAAAGAAAGCGTCTATTACGTAATTCGGCCTGAAATCAAATGCGAATTTACAACGAATCGCGGATGAACTCCATCTTTCGACTATCATTTCCGATGTTTCAAAGATGGAAATGTATTACGAAGAAACCATCTATCAAGCAAATTCTTGGTCGAAGCCTAGAAAAGTGATTATCAAGTCAGTACGTCCAGCTGGTGAACTACTGTTTACTCACTCCTTCTTTGTGACAAATTTAGTGGATGCCTTTTCGCCTAAAGCGATCGTTCTTAGTTATCAAAAAAGAGGAACGATGGAGAATTACATCAAAGAGGCTAAGAATGGATTCGGTTTTGATAAAATGAATAGCCATTCCTACCAAGTAAACGAAGTAAAAATGATGTTGAGTTTATTGGCGTATAACTTAACGAATTGGCTACGTACGCTTTGTTTTCCAAAAGAACAAAAGACGATGCAAATGGAAACGATACGGAAACGAATTATTAAAGTTGCCAGTAAATTAGTAAAGTCAGGACGATCCTTATACTTTAAACTCGCTTCCAGTTTCGTATACCAAGAATTCTTTTGGAAAGTACTTCAGCAAGTTCAAAGACTGAAATTAGAGTGAAAATTAGCTAGTAACCAATTTTTTAAACGCTGGATACCAGACCAAGGGAGTAGTCTGCCTAAAAACGGGACATATTCAAGAAATACTTTTAAAATCACATCTGAATGAAATCAAATTACTATGATTTCATTTTAAAGGGTGCGACTTTCATGATTTTGGCTTTAGCTATGTCTTAACTTCGAAGTATCAATAATTCAGGATAAAGTATGTTTATCGTTATTTTTATATTTCACTATATCTTCCTTTCAACTTTTTATGTAGAGTAGAGAACTGAATTCTAGAAGATAGCTGTCGGCTATCTTCTTTACTTTTGTAAAGAAAGTGACGAGGAGGGTATCCCCAGTGCCGTTAACTACTTTCCTTACATGTCGCTCTCCATACCCCGAGGGATTCTTCGGTGCTGTTCTTTCAAGTTCTTCACACCTTCCATGGTTTTCGCCCATCATCACGGGGCTCAACTTCCCTATTATCCTCTATGAGGGTTGTAATTGACGAGACGGCAAGATTCACTTTATGTTACAACCTATTAGTTTGCTAGCACTCTTTAGAAGAGTAACATTGTCACAGGGCTTCAACCTTAGGATTTCTCCACCAGTTGCCTGTCAGCTACTGAGCTTTTTGGCACTTACTCATATTGGACCTTCACCAATTAGCAATTAACGGCTTGCTGGGCACGCTAATGAATAAAACCTGCAGCTTTTCACTGCAGGTTTGTCTATTATTGTGCTTCGATCAATCCGTATTTTCCGTCTTTTCGTTTGTAGACGATGTTGGTGTTGTTTGTTTCAGCGTCTGTGTAGATGAAGAAATTATGGCCTAATAAATCCATTTGTAGGATTGCTTCTTCGCTGTCCATTGGTTTTAGATTAAAGCGTTTTTGGCGGACAATCTCTAGATCCTGCTCTTCTTCCTCAGCGTTTGCTGCGTTTTCGTAAGAACCGAATAGTTCATTTAGATTTCCTTTTTCTCTTTGCTTACGATTTACTTTTGTTTTATGTTTTCTTATTTGTCTTTCTAATTTATCAGAGATTAAATCAATTGCTGCATACATGTCCATATGGTCTTCTTCTGCACGTAACAGCAGCTGAGACATTGGAATCGTAACCTCGACCTTAGAAGTTTTGTCATTATACGTTTTTAAATTTACATTTACTTTTGCATCAGGTGTTTCAGAAAAATATCTTTCTAATTTGGATATTTTCTTTTCGACATACTCTCTAATTGCTGGAGTTACCTCAATGTTTTCTCCTCTAATGTTGAAGTTCATAAGTTACTCCTCCTTTATAATTTCCAGTGCAAGTCTTATTTTCCCCTAATGGTAAATAGAAATATACCAATAAGGAATCATTTTGACTATACTATATATTTCTAGCATCCCTTCTCAAAATCCTGCTAAAACGATAAGAAATTTCGACAAAATTGTGAACTTTTTTTAAAATATAATCTACTTTTTATTATTCCTTGGAAAATATTTCAACAAATTTTTCATGTCAGAAAATGTTTCAAATGAATGAGGAGAGGATATATATACAGCATAATTAAAACCTATAGTTCCATATGAAAACAAAGTGGCCGATTCCCTACTAAAAGAACTAGTTCTTTGAAAAAATCGGATAGGCAAAGGGTAAGCAAAACTAGCATTTTTTCTATCAAAAGTTAATCTTATTATTTTTAAACATCTATACATTTACTTACTCTATTTAAAAACATTTCGACATAATCTATGAGAAGCAGCCTATATTCCTAACAATAGATGGAATTGTGAGTGCCACTTGTCAGCTTTGTGTCGAGATTTATCGAAATTAATCTAAATATTTTTACAATTTGCTGTTTTATATTTGCTACAATGAACACATTAAGAAATTAACTTGGAGGTAAAAGAATGAGTGAAAAGATTTTACAAAATCAGCATGAATTAGAATTAAAAGAATTAGAAGAGGAAGAGTACTTTTATAAGCTATGGGAAGACGATCGTTTATAACCGAAATAGATCTCTACTTATTGATAGAAACGTGAGGAACATTTGCTTTTTAAGAGATGTTCTTAAAATTTGAAAACAACATGGAAAAATAAGTAATATCTTGCTTTCTCTTGAATTTCTAACAAATGAACTTTGACAACGTATACTGGAGGAATCTATTTTGAATAAAAAATGTATTGCAATGCTTTTAGCTGGTGGAAGAGGGACAAGACTAAAAAAACTAACAGAAGAATTAGCGAAACCAGCGGTACCATTTGGAGGAAAATATCGTATCGTTGATTTCACTTTAAGCAATTGCCGTAATTCAGGAATAGATACTGTTGGTGTATTAACACAATACCAGCCGCATGTACTGCAAAATTACATTAAAGACGGGAAAGATTGGGATTTGGACAGCAGAGATGGTGGACTTAGCATCCTCCCTCCATACCAATGTGGTACAGAAGAGCGCTGGTATGATGGTACAGCCCATGCTATCTATCAAAATATATCCTATATCGACCAGTATAACCCGGAATACGTTCTCGTTATTTCTGGTGACCATATTTATAAAATGGATTACAATTTGATGTTACAACAGCATATAAAAACTGGTGCAGATGCAACGATTTCTGTTACGGAGGTTCCTTGGGAGGAAGCAAGCCGCTTCGGCATCATGAATACAGATGCCACTAACAACCGCATTATTGATTTCGAAGAGAAGCCTGCTAACCCGCAGTCTAACCTTGCTTCAATGGGTGTTTATATTTTCAAATGGAAAACGCTTAAAAACTATTTACAAAAAGAAGAAAAAAATGAATTATCATCAAAAGATTTCGGGAAAGATATTATTCCTGCTATGCTTTTAGATAATCGCAAACTACACGCTTATACGTTTAAGGGTTACTGGAAGGACGTAGGGACAATCGACAGCTTCTGGGAAGCAAATATGGATTTATTATCGAAGGAAAGCAATATCTTTCTTAATGACAAAGACTGGACCGTATTTACCCACGAACAGTGCTTTGCCCCATCCTATATTGAATCTTCCGCTACCGTAAATCGCTCCATTATAAGTGAAGGCTGCGAAATTTATGGAACAGTAGAAAACTCCGTCATTTTCAATGATGTCATTATCGGAAAAGGATCAATCGTTAAAGATTCTGTACTCCTTCCTGGAACCGTTATCGGTGAAAATGTGGTAATCGAAAAAAGTGTTACTGCTTGTAAGGTGACTGTTGAAGATCACAGTATCATTGCTCCTGAGGATGCAGATTCGGAGATTGTGTTGATTGGGGAGAGTATTGAGAATAAACATACACGGGTTGGGTTGTCGAGAGTGATTTAACTGGTGGGACAGTGGGGTCAGGTTCCTTGTCCCAGTTCTCAGTGGGACAACGGGGTCAGGTTCCTTGTCCCAGTCTAACTTTAAATGGAAAAGGGAGCAAATATCCACATTATTGGATATTCGCTCCCTTTCTTCTGTTTTCATCTCCTTCTTCTTACTTTGCACGCTGAACAACGCTTTTGGATATGCCAGTAATTCTTGCGATTTGTCTAATTGTTACTCCTTCTATTTCTTTCAGCTTCTTTAAAAATTTATCTCTATCTTTTTTATTCATTTGCTGTAGGGTAGAATTATTTGGTATTCCTAAACTTCTCATTATCTTTAAAACTTCTTCATCGGCAATTTTAACAGAGTTATTCGCCTCTAAACAGTTATCTTCATTAATCTCACAAGAATATGCTTTAAATAATTCTAATGCTTTCTTTTCATCGTGTGAGAAGAGTTGAAGAGCCAGCTCTGTATCAACCAAATTAGGTTTATCAAGATACTCGCTTATGCTAGTCCATTTACAATTCAGAACATTCTTTGATACACCAGCTTTTAGTGGATTTTGATGAATATATCGAAGCACCGTTAAAAAATATCTCACATCTTCAACGTTCTCACTTTTAAATCGACCTTCAAACAAATGGCCGCTTCTTTCATATTTGGTATTATACCAATGGACATAGCTAGAGCTAATTCTCTTCACTACATCTGAAATCGATTCATCCGTTTCCTTGCATAAAAGATGGATATGATTATCCATTAAACAATAACCATATAACTTATACTTACAAATCTCCTTATATCTTTTTAATGTTTTTAAGTATTGGAAATTTGTCTTCGTTATCCTCAAAAATAATTTGTCTATTAATACCTCTTATAATAATGTGATAAATGCCATTAATACTCTTTTTCCTTGGATTTCTTGTCAATAAGCACCACCTCTAATAAATATTTACTTTGGAGAAAATTTAGTTCGTTTTAAAGGAAATGGATTGAGGAAAGATTAAACATATGAAAAGGAAGAATAAACAGAGGAGTTTCTAACTTAAGGAGGAAAAGATAATATAAATGACAATGTGGGACAAGGAACCTGACCCCTTGTCCCACTATTTCCGTTTATCGTAAAACATGCCATCTGTAGAAAGATTTCCACCGTATGGATCATTATATTGATTAATTCTTTTCTTTCTCACTTGTTGCTTTTTTAAGTCTGCTTTTACGTTATCTTGCAGAGAAACTAGCTTTTCCTTGAGGAGTTTCTCTGCAGATATCATTTCTTTTTTATCCACTTCACTAATACTAGGCCATGAGGGAAGCTGATCTAATAGTTTTTGTCTCTTCTCTAGTAAATCATTTACTTCACCAATAATTACTTCTCGATTATCTATCGCTGCATCCTGTATTGTAAGAAGTTCCAGCAATTTTTTCGTACAGTTTTTGTAGTCAATGAACAGACTCATTATACTAATCCATTAGATGGTCCATTATCTTTTTTCGCTAATTTCATAACTTCTTTCCAAGTATCACGAAATTCCATAACGTAACCTTCTACTTCATTTAAAATATTTATATCATTTTTAGTATTTGCTTCAACTAATCTTCTATATATATAATCATACATTTGTAGCATATATTTAGAAATTTCAACATCTAAATTAAGTGTAATCATCAATTCATTAATGATATTCTGTGCTTTACCAAGATTTTCATTTCGTTTTTCAATATTTTTATCCTCAATAGCTCTTTTAGCTAAAGTGATAAATTTCAAACAACCATTATACAGCATGAGAGTCAAATCCCCTGGAGATGACGTATTTACTGCGTTTTGTTTATAGGTTTGATATGGTTGATTAATCGCCATCTATTTATTCACCTCTTATTAATTATGAATTTTGCGCAAAGTAGCTAGATAATTGAGAAGATTGGTTATTTAAATTCTGAATAGCTTTCTCCATTGCGTTATATTGTGCCCAATAACGATCCTCTATTTGCTTTAATCGATATTCAAGTGATTCAATATCATCATCAATTCTTAGCATATCTTTTCCAATAGTATAGTTATATTGGGTTTTAAACGTATTACCCGCTTTTTCTTCAATCTGTTTCATTGTATCCGATACATTAGTTCTTAACCTTCTTGCTAACCCTTGTTGATCAGATGTCGGACCATCTGCCATAAATAATTGGTATACAGCCTCTGGATTATCCTCGATTGCCGCCTTTAATTTGTCTTCATCAATTTCTAACTTGCCTCGTTCTAGGTAGTCTCTCGAAGTAGTAATCCCAATTTCAGCTAATTGATTATATTTTTCAATCGTTTTTGTCGTATCGTTTACTGTTACAGACGCATATAAGGAGTTTCTCATTTTATCTAAACCAGTTGTTAAAATGGAATCTCGTTTAAGTAAACCACTCTTTGCTTTCTCTTCCCACTGTTCGATTTCTTTTTCACTCATAGAAGCTTTCTGTTCATCTGTAAGTGGCTGAAAACCCGAAAAACGTTCAGCAGTTAATTCTGTATTAACAGCACCGATTGTTTCGTTATATTTATCGACAAAAGATTTTATCGTATCAAAAATACTGTTTGTGTCCGTTTGAATATTTACATTCACACTTTCACCCACAGTCGTATTTTTATTTAGGTTGAAGGTAACATCATTCATGGTAAATGTGTTGGATTTTCTAGATGTTTTTAAACCATTGATTGTGAATTCCGCATCTGTACCTGCAGTTTTTACTGATAACTTTAATGCATCAGTAAAAAAGTTCGCATCAGTCCCAGAAAATTCTATTTCATCGCCATTATTTAAATTCCCTGTAGCTGTTCGTTGTGCGACTACTTTATCAGTACCAGTATCATAAAACATACTGACACCAACATTCGAACTATTAATTTTACTAAACATCGTATTCAATGAAGAGGAGCCATCAATTTTAAAACTTTGCTTGTTATTTGTGCCGTCTTCGTTTGTTGTTTGAATATCGAATTCGATGTAACTGTTTTTCTTAAGATTTTCTACAGTTACAGTAGTATTTTCAGCAAGACTTTCGCTAAACGTCATTTTACCCGTAGCAGGATTTACATATACTGTTGGTGTTACTTTGTCTCTATTTGCTTCGTCAGGAGCATCTCCTTCTATTATCTGAACTTTAAATGTTTTATTAGTTCCACCTGTTACAGTAATTTCATCAGGAAATCCAGACAATGAAGTCGCGTTGAGAGTAATTTCATCTCCCTTTCCTATTAAAGTCTGAGAAAAATCTTCCCCTTTCCAGCTAATTCCTGTTTGATCACTAAGTTTACTTTGCTGTGAAAGTAAACTCTTTGTAGGATCAATGGTACTATTACTAATTTTATCAGCACTTTGTATTTTAGCAGCAGTTGCCATCGTAACACCGGATATATTATAAGAAACGGTACCAGCATTCGCATTTGCACTTACCGATACTATGTCCTTATTGGAAGAAACTGCTGTTCTTTTCATCATATTTGCTTGTTTAGAAATGCCCTCAAATATGAAAGTGTCAAACTCTTTTAATTTAGCATTCATCGTCCGATAATTATCACGTTGCCATTCTAAAATTTGCTTTTTTTGATTAAGTTTATTAAGGGGCAAACGCTGCACGGACATTAATGAATCTACAATCGATTGTGTGTCAAGTCCACTGGCAAGTCCAGTAAACTTTATGGAATTTACACTCATATTAACCTCCTAATATTTAAAATTTTTTATCTATAAATATTCCGATAAATTCTGTCATCTTTGCATATATATCTAAAAGTTCTTTGGAAGGAATTTCTCTAATTACTTTTTCCGTATCTTTATCAACGACTTCAATATAGTATCGGTCTGTTTCATCGTGCACCTTAAAACTTATAGAAGTATAATGTGGCTTTAAAAATTCGTTGATGCTTGTTACTAATTCCTCCGCCTTCTCTTTTGGAAGAATATTAGCTGATTGTTCCTCAGAAAACCTATCCAATAATTTTGTATCTCCATTGGAAATATTGCTTATTTCATTGTCCATTCTGGTTGAGTTCACTAAGTTAGATATAGTCGATTGTTGTTGATTCATCTCCAATTTCATCCAATTAACAGCCCCTCTATCAGATCCTTTAATTTTTATATCGGACACTATCCGTATTTATTAATAAAAAGGGGAAATTCGATTATCCTTTTTTTGAAAAATAATCTATTACTTTCTCTACAGCTGTAATTACAGATTGGACATCATCTTCTGTCATTTTTGGAAATAAAGGAAGTGTAAGAGCTTCTTCATAATATGTTTCAGCATTAGGGCAAATGCCTTTCATATAACCGAGACTCTGATAATAAGATAGCGTATGGACTGGTATGTAATGGACATGAACGCCTATATTTTCAGCACGTAACGCTTCAAAAACTTTCTTCCTATCTACACTTAAGTTTTCTAATCGCAATCGAAGCATGTATAAATGCCAGCTAGATTCACCATCTGGATCTTGGAAAGGTACCACTACATTAGGAATGTTATTAAAAGCATTTGTATATTGATTAGAAATTTCTCTACGCCTTTTCACAAAACTATCCAGTCTTTTTAGTTGGGAACAACCTAGGCTTGCCTGAATATCCGTCATTCTGTAGTTCATTCCTAGGTCAATCATTTCATAATACCATGGTCCCTCATCTCCTGTTAGAGTTTCCTTTGTGATGCCATGTGAGCGAAATAATCGAAGTTTTTTTGCATATTCTTCAGAATTGGTTGTAATAATTCCACCTTCTCCTGTTGTTATATGCTTAACAGGGTGAAAACTAAACATCGTCATATCTGCTTGTGAACCAACTTTTTCCCCTTTATATGAGGCACCAATCGAATGCGCACCATCTTCTATAAAAACTAAATTATGCTTTTTACACAACAATTTAATTTCATCCAGATTTGCAGGTTGCCCTGTATAGTCGACAGCAATAACAGCCTTCGTTTTAGATGTAATTAGTTTCTCTATACTTTTGGGATCAATATTATACGTTTTATTATCAATATCTGCAAAAACAGGTTTTCCTCCCATGTAAAGAACACAGTTGGCAGACGCCGCAAATGTCATTGGAGTTGTAATAACTTCATCCCCTTTACCTATACCTGCAGCATAACAAGCTCCATGCAATGCAGCCGTTCCATTTATAAAAGCAACAGCATATTTTGCGCCGACATATTCTGCTATGGCTTGTTCAAATTGATCAATCTTCGGTCCTTGTGTCAAATAAGGACTTTGCAGCGTTTCAACGACTGCCTGAATATCTTCTTCCGTAATCCATTGTTGGCCATATGACAGAAAATTCTTTCTTACTGGTTGATTTCCATATAATGCTAATGTCATTTTTATTTCCTCCTTCGGAAAAAAGCCACCTTAGATCAGGTGACTTTTAATCCATTCTTCCGTTTCTTTTAAACCTTCTTCTAATGTATACTTCGGACTCCAGTTTAATAAATTTTTCGCTTTATCATAATTGCATAAAAGCTTTTGAATCTCACTTTGTGGATGAATATGTTCAATATGATTAATGCGGGCTGAATCTTCAACAATTTTAAGTGCTAGTTCATTAACGGAAACATCTCTCCCTAAACCAGCATTCACAATTTCGCCATTTACAGCATCCGAATACCCTGCTTGTACAACGAATTCCGCACAATCCTCTACATATAATAAATCTCTTGTTTGTGTTCCCTCACCATAAATATGAAGAGTCTCTCCAGCTAATTTTTTCTTCAAAAATATAGCCACAACGCCTCCTTCGCCTCCTGTTTTTTGAAAAGGTCCATATGTATTAAACGGACGGATTACGACAGTTGGCAAACCATAAGCATGATAATAGGACAATACCATATTTTCCGCAGCAATTTTACTTCCTGCATACGGAGATGCTGGTTTAATAGGATGTTGTTCAGTTATCCCTGTTTCATCTGTACATTGATCATATACCATACAGGTACTCATAAATACAACCTTCGTGTTGGTTTTTCTGCACTGTTCCAGTACATAGAAAGTGCCAATAGTGTCATTATTAAAAGTAGTTCTTGGATCATCAATCGAATCCTGAACATTAATAGATGCTCCTAAATGATAACAAATATCAAAGGAAGTTTTCGTAAACAGTTTCGCTAGCAATCCTTCATCTTTAATATCTCCAATAATGAATTCCTCAAGTTCGCCTTTAAATTCCTCAATATTTTCTGCACTGCCATTAGATAAATCATCTAATATCCAGACTTTATGTCCATCTGCAAGCAACTTCTTAGCCACAGCTCTTCCAATAAAGCCTGCTCCACCTGTTAATAGAATATTCTTCAAGTCTAATCCTCCTACTGAATTGCTCTTATACCATGATGGATATCAATACTTTCTACTATTTTCGATGCTCTATTAATCCATGTATGATTTTGATTGGTTTGTTCCAATCCGTTATTCGCTATATTCTGTAATAATTCTTCATTCTCTAAATAACCTTTTATTTTTTCAGATAGCAATGGATCATTATGCTGATAATAGATAATGTCATTGTTATGGGTATACCTTTTACTTACATAGCTATTTTCATCTGTTAAACAGGCTGCTCCCATCATCATACAATCAAAAATTCTTTCATGCGTTCCATTTGGAAAGTTAGGAAAAATATTAAGTGCTATCTTCGTTTCCTTTAATAACTCCTTCATCGTGGTAGCATCTACTGATGAGTATACTTTCGCCTGTATATTTTTCTGATGCAACAAAAAATCCCATCCACTTCCATAAATTGAAATTGGACAATCAAGCAATCCCTCTATAAGCTTTCTTCTTCGATAAAAGCGAGTGTATCGGTCAATTTCGTATAATATTTTTCCAACACTGTTCGAATAAATCGTATCAATCTTTATATCCATTTGTTCTAATGTTTCAAAGAAAGCTGTCTGAAGATTTTTGTTCGTACCATTTAACAATTTTTCCGATGTATCCATCATTACTTTTCGCATACCAGAAGGAAGATGTGTCCACCCATTTAAAACTTGATCTGGATTCACTCCACTTCCTGTAAAGAGTATATCAATTTTTCTTTCAGAAATAGGCTTACGTATTTCATTTGTATGATCTGTACCATGTGGAATAAAGACTTTAGTTGCCACACTTCCCACAAAGTAATTTATATCTTCTAGATGACTCTTATCTACAAAAGAAACAACAAGATTTTTTATCGTAAGTTTTAATCTATCTATATGATATAAAGGATGATCGACAAAAAAGGCAAATAACGGGATATTAATTACATCATAAATGGAATTCTCTCCCGACTTAATATCAGCTCCCCAACCATTCATCCCAAAGAAAAAGGAAACATTACCTGCTTTAATAGTAGTTTCTAATTTAGTAACCCAGTCCTTTTCTAATAAATCAATTATTATTACTTGAAAGCCTAATTTTACAAACGCTAGGCCAATTTCTTCTGACATATTACGCATCGAATTATATTGACTATGACCTAAAAAAATTACAATAGTCTTATTAACTGTTTCCAATCCATCAGCACCTTATTATTTTATTTAAAACAATCCCAGGATAATGGTGTACCCTTTTTAAAAGACTTCTGAAATTTCATCCCTATTGCCTGATCAAAATATTTAGGCGACAATCCTTTACCTGGACGGATAGATCGAACGTTTTCAGTTGTTAGTATCTCTCCTTCTTCTACATCTTTTACGATATAAAGGGAGCGTCTATGTTCTAAGGATGCAGCTTCATCCTTGGTCGTTCCATAAGTAATTTTACCAAGACTTTGCCATGCTCGCTTACTATCTTCCACCAATATTTTCATTTCTGATGGCTCCATTGAAAACGCCGAATCCACTCCGCCATCAGAACGTAATGTAGTAAAATGCTTTTCAATAACGGTAGCTCCTAAAGCAACACTTGCTACAGAGACACCAACACCTAATGTATGGTCTGACAAACCAACCTCACATTGAAAAAGCTCTTTCATATGTGGAATAGTCCTAATATTGGTGTTTTCTGGTGAAGAAGGATAAGTACTAGTACACTTCAATAGTATTAAATCCTCACACCCTGCCTCTCTTGCTGCGCGAACTGCCTCATCAATTTCAGCAATACTAGCCATACCAGTAGAGATAATAACTGGTTTGCCTGTTGATGCTACTTTCTGAATAAGGGGAATGTCCACATTTTCAAAAGACGCAATTTTATATGCAGGAACATTCAATGTTTCTAAGAAATCAACCGCACTTTCGTCAAAAGGAGAACTAAAGGCCAATATTCCTAATTCCTCACATCTCTTAAAGATTTGTTCATGCCATTCCCAGGGAGTATACGCTTCTTTATATAATTTATAGAGCGAACTTCCCTTCCATAAATTATTGTCGTTCTCAATAAAAAATTCGCCTTCATCAATATCCAATGTCATTGTATCTGCTGTGTATGTTTGCAGCTTAATGGCATCGACGCCTGATTCAGCAGCTTTTTCGACAATTTGCAACGCTCTTTCTAATGATTGATTATGATTACCAGACATCTCCGCAATAATAAAGGGAGGATGGTTTTCTCCAATTAATCGGTTTCCAATACTTATCTCTTTCATTTGTACCCTCTTTTATAATTTTATTATAGATTGCTTTCTATGCTGTATTCCCCATAGACTTTGGTTATACTTAGCTTTTACTTAATAAATGCCCATGACCATTTAATCTATATCTTACTGGTTAACATTTTATCATTATTGCCGGGAATCCTACCTAAATTATTCATTTTTCTTAGTAAATTTCATTTCAGTTATGAATAGGACTAATTAACAAATCGATCACTAGCAAAACGGATCATTTTTAATCCTGCTTTTGCTGGAACAAAAGCATAATCGTTAATGTTTATTCCCTTAGACTCTAATAAAAACCAACGGAAACTGTCTAATCCCGCATTTACACTTAGCGTACTAGCTCCGCCAAACCTAGCATTGCACTCTATTATGTGATAATTTTCTTTCGCATCCTTAATAACCTGCAAAACCACATGTCCATATAAGCCCAATTTTTCGACTAATACTTTTGCTAACTCTTCTAGCTGATGATCTTTAATGGTTATTGTTATTTGAGATTCCCCATTTACTACCAAGTCACGGGTTCTACATATGACACCTTTAGCTTTCCCTTTTTTATCCACATATAAATCTACGCTTATTTCTTTACCTTCAATAAACGGTTGATAGATTGGCTCTATTAGTTTTCTAGCATGACTTTGAGCGTCCTCTTGGTTTAATTTTAATCCAATATTTTGCGAGCCTGCACCAAATCTTTCTTTCACTACATAAGAACTCGCGGTAATTTGGTCAATCGACAAGGAAGTTGGAATTCCAGGTAAACCTAAGGACTCTAACTCTGTAGCAAAAGTTAATTTATCTAAAGAAGCAGCGATTCCCTTTTCATCCGATACCATAATAGTAATGCCAGCTTTCGCTAATCGTTCTTTATTTCTGGCAAACCAAAGTAATTCTCCATCACGTGTAGGAATAATATATTTAATAGTATTTTCCTTACAATAGTCTAACAGCCTCTCGACAGTTAAATCGGACAGTAGAGGCATATGCCAGAAATCATCTGTAAAAGATGCTGCAATACTGTTTTCATTAACATCAGCACCTATTATTTTGCTATCCCATCCTAACTTTTGAACAGCTTTCCGAACCGATTCTATTAAAGGAACTTTTTTTGAGGCACTTGTAATTAAAATATTTCCAAATGTTTCAGCCTCTTCTACCTGTTTCTTTGCTTGTTTCTTTTCAAAGTCAATTAATTCAGGAATCATATCTTCTACTTGTTTTTCTGGAATCCATCCAGTATACTTTTGCAGCTTTGTTAAGTCTGCTTGGGATGCTTCAAAAAGAATATCACTTTCTTCTTCCGTATGATTCATATCAGGAAAATGCTGTTTTAAAACAGACACTACTTCTGACACTCTTCGTGCTTTTCCATTACCAAGATTCACTATACCATTTGCATCGCTAACAGCAAGCCTTAAAAGTCCTTCTGCCACTTCTCCTGCATAAATATAATCAAACATGCCTTCTTTACGATATACTTTAATTGGCTCCCTATTTAATAAAGCTCTTATCCATCGCGATATAATATCACGGGAGTTCTTTCCATAAACCCGGTAAATTCGAGCATTGACAGAACTAAAAGAAACCTGTTTGAATCCTTCTAAAAAGCGCAATTCAATTTCATGCATTAATTTAGCCACACCTGTCAGGTTCCGTGGATAGATGGGGTCACTTTCTTTCAATGATGTTGCCACAGTTGCCGGCTGGCTGAATTGATACAGGTCTGGATTATAAATAAGGTAACTTGAAGCAAAAACTACTCTTTTTAGATTAGGATTATCTTTCAAACAATCCATTAAATGATGTCCTAATTTTACATTATGCTGATCATTCTCACTCCAAAATTCATATGTTTCCACAGATCTTTCAAACGTTGCCGCCAAATGAAAAAAATACTCCGGATCAAAAGCTTCCAATTCTTTTTTTGTTATGTAATTTAAATCTCCTTGCCAATATCTAATCTGTTGCGACCATCCTGCTGGCTTGGATTTTAAATCCCCTACCAAAATTTCAGCACCTAACTCGTGAAGCTTAGAAACTAATTCTCTTCCGATAACTCCTGCACCGCCGCTAACAAAAACGCGCTTGCCTTTAAGCATGATTAACACTCCTTAATAAACATCCATGTAGTAATGAATCTACAAATTCATTTTTAATAACAACATGTTCCTTCATTCTTCCCTCATATTCAAATCCATTTGCCTCTAAAATTCCGACATGAAATGGCCGTATATCATACGTCTCTGTGAATAAACGATTAAATTTCAATTGTGTTTTCGCTATTCTTTTTAAAAAGGCTAAGAAATGCTGAAAATCTTTTTCGTAAAGTAGATTGTTTTTTACCCGGCTTGGATCAACTAAGAAGGATACTTCCGCTCGTTTAGCTTCCCAGTCGATATTCGTCAATCCTCCATACCCGATAAATTCTTGTTTATAAAAATAACTAAAAAGCAATTGTTTAGGTTCTTCTTCTTTAAAAAGAGGTATGACTACTTTTTGGTAATACAATATCTGTCCTTCATCTGTTAATGGCTGTTTTTGCCTTAGTACATCCATTTGTTTATTCCTATATTCTTTTATCTTCAACATATCTTCTTGTCTTAGTGGCTCTATATGATAGTTATTCTCCTCTAAAATATTTTCATTTAAACACTTATATTGATACGATTTCTTTACCATGCTGTCCAACCACCATCTACACTTAGATTGTGCCCTGTTACAAACGAAGAAGCATCGGATGCAAGATAAGCAATTGCACCTTTTAATTCTTCTGGCCTTCCTACTCTTCCTAATGGGTTCTTACATGCTAGCTGATTTATAAATTCACCATTCTCCAGTACCTCTGGTTTCGGAAAGGGACCAGGAGAAAGGCAATTAGCCCTTATTCCTTCCTTGCCATAATGGCAAGCTATATATTTAGTAAATTGGATAATAGCTGCTTTGCCAACACCATAGTTAGGCGGATTATTTTGCCCGCTATCCCCATAAATTTCAGGATTTGGAGAAACTACCCCATACATAGACGAAATATTAATAATATTTCCAGATCCTTGTGTGACCATATAGGGCAATATACTATTCGTCAGGCGAAAGGTCTGATTAATCGTTCCATCGATTCCTATCTCCCAATCCTTATCTGACATCGATTCAATCTTCCCTGTTGATCCGTATGAAGCATTATTAATCAGGATATCAACTTTTTCAAATTCCTTCAAAGCTAGTTCGACACAGTTAGTAATAGAGTCTCTACTTGAAATATCTAAATAGACAGGTAGGCAAATAACGCCAAATTGATTCGCTAATTTTTCCGCTAGCCGCTTATTATTTTCTTGGTTTCTACCAGCTAATACTACATTCGCTCCACATTCTGCAAGGCTTTCGGAAATTGCTGATCCCAAATGTCCGCTGGCACCAGATATAAAAGCAACTTTATTTTCCAAGGAGAATAATTCCTGCAACGATTTCAATACTAATCCCTCCATTTTGATGGATTTATTATTTTTTCGGGAATATCTCTAAAGGATATATTCATTTCATCCATAATTGAAGAGGAGAGTTTAGGCAATTCATTCATGCGTATGTTTTCTTTCAATTGTTCCAAAGATTCACATCCAACAATCATTTTATCTACATAAAAATTATCTCGGATAAAGAGAAAAGCTAGCTCACTAATCGTCAATTTCTCCCTTGCCGCAATTTCTTTTAATCTTTTTAAATATGGCAAAGCTTCTATTAATGACGGAAGGAGATCTCTTTCCTCTAAAAATAAAAGTCCTTGTAAGTACACACTTCTAACATGGATTTCTATTTTAGCACTATTTAGGTCTTTAAGAAGCCCATTGTTTATTAAACGAGCATCAAAAACATTCATTGGCACTTGAATGATATCAAAAATCCCTAATTCTAAAACTCTTTTTACATGTTCAGGTGAATAAACGGAGATACCCATTTTATTAACGCGATACTTCGCTTTCAGCCTGTCAATCCATTCACTATCTTCTTTCGTTAATTTGTCCAAAACACTTGCATCATGAAATAACACACCGTATAGCTTTTCTATCCCTAATTTTTTTTGTGATGCTCTAATGGAGTTCTCTATGTCCTCTATATTATTTTCTTGCATGGATGGGATTTTAGTAATAATGTTTAAGGATTCAACCATTTCTTGTTTTAAAAAGGATCCTATTACTTCCTCACTTTGCCCATATCCGGGGGCAGTATCAAATGTTGTAACTCCATTTTCCACAGCATACTTTAAGATTTCTGCTGCTTTTTGCTTATCAGGTTGACCAATTCGGTTTGCAATACCATATGCCTGCCCTAGCTGAACCGTCCCTAAGGCTAATTTCTTTTGCGTGCTATTCATTTATTTCACCTTTTTTTGTTCAATATGTTCATTTATACTCGTTAATCCTTTATTTTCTTCTAAATAATTGAGAATAGCGGGTGTAGATATTATTTTATTTTCTGCAAAATGATTTGCAATAAGAGATAAGAGTTGATAATCCTCTTGTGTATCTAATGTTAATCTTACATCTTTGTCTAATACATACTCGGTGGTCTCCACGTTTACCGATTGAAATAATTCTCTATTTTCATAAGCATAGTAGGTAACATGCTCTCGATGATAATCTTCCATTCCATGGCTGTAGATATAAGATAGTGCTGATGAAGAAATAATTTCAACTCCTAATCCCAATGGAATAGGCTCACTGTATATAGCAATATCGCCTTGCACTCTAGTTGTATGCTCAATAACTGCATCAGCTAGTTCATAATGAAAGAATGGACAGTCGCCTAGTGCCCTTATCACATAGTCAGCTTTATATTGTTTTGCACATTCGAAATATCTAGATAGCACATCTTCTTCCGAACCTTGAAATACCTCAATACCATTTCTATTACACCATTCTACAATTTGGCTATCTGCTTCTTTCTCAGAAGTTGCCACAATCACTTGGTCAATTCCTTTTGCCGCCTGGCATCTTGAAACGGCATAATCTAACACGTTCGTACGTCCAAATGGTAATAACACCTTGCCAGGCAATCTTGTCGAACCCATACGTGCTTGGAGTATAGCGATAACTTTCATGCTTTCACCTGTTTCTTATCTTATTTCCATTAATGAATAAATCTTTTTATCTGCTTCATATCCTTGATCAAGGTTTGTCTGCATATGATCTCCAATTTCTCTTACGATACGGATCGTATGGAGACCTAGTTTTTTTGCCGTAATGAAATCCTTGTTTGGATTATCCCCTATATATACGCAATCTTCCATATTCACTTTTAAACAATCGCTCATCCTTTGAAAAGCGAGGGGATGAGGCTTCCAAAACTCGGATCCACCTAGATCATCTGTAACAATAATGCAGGAGATTTGCTTATCTAATCCTAACGCTCTTAATTTATTCCATTGCATGCTCGAATTTCCGTCTGTAATAATACCAATAGGGATATTAGCTTCCATTAGTCCCTTTAGGCAAAAAACAGCATCCTCATATAAATGTATAGAAGGTTCATGATTTCGATATACGTTTACTAATTGCTTTATGTCAGTTTGGATTCCAAACTTGTTACAAACATGATTAAAGACTTTTCCCCTTCCATAATGTTCCCACGCCTCTATGAATTGGCGCGTTAATTCTTCCACATGTAGAAAAGAATACGTTTTTGCTAGAAAAGATGCAACACTGTAAAATCCTGATTTTACATAATCATGCTCACAATACAAAGTATCATCCAAATCAAATATATAGGCTTTATGATTAAACATTTTATAACTTCCTTTTTACCGTTCTGTTATCACTATTATTATCGGAAAACTTTAGGGTTTATTAAACAAAAAAAGACTTGAATATTCAAGTCTTTTTATTCACAACTTAATTTATCTCTGAATACTTTTAAAGCTTTTGCAACAACGGCATCCATATCATAATATGTGTATTCAGCTAATCTTCCTAGAAAATAAACATTTTCATACAAAGAACCTTCTTTTTTATATTGCTTATATATTAAATGATTTTCTTCTTTGGGTATCGGATAATAAGGTATATTTTGACCTTCTACTTCTTTATCATAGCTAACTGGATACTCACGGACAATGGTTGTATGTGGATGATTTTGCCCAGTTAATTTTTTGAACTCCGTTATTCTTGTAAAATCATAATCATTCGGATAATTTAAAGTACCAACCTTTTGATAACGTTCCTCTTGAATGGTATCAAATTGAAATTGTAAAGATCGATAAGGTAACTCACCATATTTATATTGAAAGAATTCATCAATCTTTCCAGTAAAAATAACTTTCCCAGTATACTCCTTTTCACCGAAATATATCTTCTTTTCTTCCATATTTATATTTATTAATTCTTTATAATCTGTATTTAACATCAATTTGATATTCGGATGACTTAATAAGCTTTCAAATAATTTGGTATAGCCATATTTAGGTACTCCTTGAAAAGGATCTTGAAAGTAACGATCATCCCTTGAAATGTATACAGGCACTCTACCTGTAACATATGGATCAATTTCATCTGGTTTCATTCCCCATTGCTTCATTGTATAGTTTAAAAATACCTTTTCGTAAATATAATTAGCCAAAAATTGAAGATCTTCATCCTGTGTATCTTTTAATTTTAGAATAGGCACCTTTACATTAAAACCGAAGTTTTCTATTAATTTTTTCTCTAACCTTTTCGCCATGTCACTTGGAAATAATTGATCTAGAGAATCTAAATTAAATGGAATAGGAACTTCTTTTCCATCTATTTTCCCTAATACCTTATGGTGATAAAGATACCATTCTGTATGTTCAGACAAATACTCCCATACCTCTTTCAACTTAGTATGAAAGATGTGTGGGCCATATTGATGAACTAATACGCCAGAATGATCATAAGTATCATAGGCATTTCCGCCGATATGGTTTCTCTTTTCAATTACAAGTACCTTTTTATTATTTATTCTTGCTATTCTTTCCGCTATTACAGTTCCTGCAAAACCTGCTCCAATTACAATATAATCAAACAATATTCTCACAACCTCAACTATTCTTCTCTAATCTTTTCAAAATAAGTGGCAATATAAGTGTCAATGGGATGGATAATACTATCGTTACAATAGATGAAAGAAACATCCAAAATCCATGGAAAATAGATTTAAGAATTAACTTCGATTTATTTATTTTTACAATATTTGAAACTAAATTACACATATAAATTTGTTTTGCTTTAATTTTCAAACTAAATAACATGACATTGAAGAAACCAGCTCCTGTTAAATTAGCAACAGGAACAATAACAATATCAAAAGACATACTATCTAATTCATTCCATTTGATACGTGGAGAAAATTTAGCCTTAAAAGGATAAACCATAATGTTATCCAATGTATTATATTTTTCAGCCAACTTAATACCGTGTTCATGTGTTAAAAGTGTTATTTCATGGTCTGGAAATTCTTTTATTATTTCTGGCAGATTATTATCTAGCTGCTGGATTGGAACAGAGCGAATAATCAATAATTTTTTCATCTTAAATCCTTTCTATCGATAAAAAGTAAAGGCTAAATCTAAAGAAGCTCGCATTTTTTGTACTATTTCCTTTTTAATTGGATTCCGTTTATCTTTTATTTGATTAATGCCAAAAATTGCAGATAGAAAAGCTTTCAGGTAAATAGTCGTTGATTGCTCAAGTGAATAATAAATACACTTCTGCAAGAAAAACAACGTTTCTCGAATAGCAATTTCTATTGGGTAGTTTTTCCACATAATCCAAAAGGCATTTCTTGTATAATAAAATGGTGCTCTCCACGAACTACGATTTACTGGTGAATATTTATGATAAGAAACAATATCTGAAAAAGATTGGATTTTATATCCATTATTCCAAATTCGATAAGCAACATCTAACTCATTATGATAGAGAAAGAATTCTTCTGGATAATAGCCAGCTTGTTTAAAAACTGATTTTCTTACACCAGCCCCAGCACCATTAAAGCTCATTATGTAATGATTTCCCTCTATTTTATCTGTAGACCCTACAGTATTTTCTGTTTCATCATATTGATAAAAGTTCCGGACATCAAAAGCTACCACTCCAAGTTCGGAGTCCTCATTGAAGCGGTCTACCATTCGTTGTATGGAATTTTGCTCAGGAAAAGAGTCATCATCAATAATGACGATAAACTCTCCGTTTGCATTTTCAAAACCAATATTATATGCTTCTATTCCTACATTTTTATACATTCTCAGTAGATGAACATGAGGAAAATCTATCTCTAGCATTTTCTGTGTACCATCTGTGGAAGCATTATCGACTACAATAACTTCTAAGGAATCATAATTAATTTCCTGAATTCTAGTTAAGCTTTCTCTCACATCGTCTTTTCTATTCCAAGAGAGCATGACTATTGATACTAGTGGGTTCATTTGTTAACCATACCTTTTAATTGTAACGAATGGTTAACTCTCCAATCTTTGAAGCGCTGTAATAATACTGGTTTATATATGGATTTCATGATTTCTGTATATTTATTATATTCTTTTTCGATTGAATAAATTTCAAATTCGGAAATTACATGTTGATATCGATCAATATATAAATTTGACGACTTCTTCTTATCTATTTCCAATATATGGCTAACCAAAGATATTTGAAATAATGCTAAATCTTCGACATCAATTAATTTTATTTTTGGATATTCCTTTTTTATACTCTTTGCCAGTTTATCCTGAGAATACATATTTACTTCTATATCACAACTAATCGATTTTATTTTTTCTAAAATAGATCTTAAAAGATTCATTTCGCCATTAGATTTAATAATAATCTTGTGCTTATCTTGTAAGTGTGACACAAGTTTATCTTTTCTTAACTCTCTTTCAACAATCCTACCGTTTGGAGCTCTCCCTCTTTTCTTACTAATTGCATCTTCCAAAGCAAATAAAATAGTTCTGCCAATACTAGGCTGTTCATTTAAATTACTCATAAACACAGCTTGACTGATTTCTTTTATTAAATGGTCTGTAAATAATATTAATTTATTATCATCAATAGTTCTTAAGAAAAAGTTTATTCTATTTCTCCAAAAATAGTATATTGCAAACGTATTTACAATTTCACTTGCACCCGCTTTATGCCATACTTTAGATTTAGAATTACAAACTACTTTATATTCTTTTCTTTGTATTCGAAAAAACCATTCAATATCATCCCAATATATAAAACAACTTTCATCCATAACTCCTATGTCTTGAATAACTTTCGTCCTGATCATTGCGAAACAAGCAGGTACATAATCGCATTCACTTATATCCCTTCCATAAACACCTACGTTTTTATTCTCCCTATTAGGCAAAATATCTATATCATATTTCATCCAATCTATGATTGATCCAAATTCAAATACTTTGTTTGGATTTTTTTGCAAATAAATTTCAGCACCAACTGCACCAATCTCTTCATGTTTTTCCATAACTAGATAGGCTTCATTGATAGCTTCTTTATCAATAATTACATCATTATCTAGTAATTGTATATACTTATATCCTCTCTGTAATACATGTTTTATTCCTGTATTAAATCCACCTGAACCTCCCAAATTTCCATCATTTACTATTATATTTACTCGATTTGAATACTCTTCTTCAATTGCTTGAACAGAACCATCCGTTGAGGCGTTATCAACTACATATAAATCATAATCTTGATAGGAAGAGTTGAGTACCGATTCAATACAAAGCAAAACATCATCCTTTTTATTCCAATTACAAATCACAATTGCTATTGCTTTACTCAAAATATTTCTCCTTTTTATTTTATTTTATTTTGCAAAATTTTAGCCCTTTATCTGCTTGTCCCATAATATTAACTTGATACAAGATCTTACTTATAATATATCGATTGTATATATATCTGCGCCTCTAAAATTCTCACTTATCCGTTGCTTTATTTCATCTACAAATACAAATGATGCTATTATTATTGATTGGCATTTAATTTCCTTTGCATCTTCAATAGATATAATTTTAACATCATCTATAACGTCGCCCCATAAAAGTTCATTTTTATCAATAAAAGCAAGCACACTAATATTAAAGAATCTCAAAGACTCAATCAATCTATGACCTACTTCCCCAGCCCCATAAATAATTACCTCTTTTATATTTTGAAAATCTAATTTTTTTGCAACCTCCAAGGTTTCTAATGTATATGGAGGTACATGACTACTTTTTAGCACCGTGTTAACAAATAATTTATTAGGATATTTTAGTGTTACTATTGCCTCTGGCCAAGGTATATGCTTAAATCTTCTACTATTTAGAAATCCTTCAATACCCAATAAGTCTAATTGTTGCAGTAATTCTTCATTATATAAGGTACTTACACGCTTTGACCCATAATTGTCGTCATGATGTAAGTTCATTAAATTGAATGCTTCTTCATGAGTAGGTAAATTATATATCCTTGATATTAATTGCCCTATTTGTTCTCTTTTCTCTAATAATCTTTGTTTTAGATGTTTCTTAGAATATAATAATTCTAAGAAACATTTATTAAATTCTAAAACTCCATTTTGACACATTTTTTTCTTCTTTATTTCATCCATTGGGATACGGTTATTATCAAGAACAGGAACAATTTTCTCATTTTGTGTCTCATAATATAATGTTGAACCAGTTTCATTCATATGCAATTGTTCTATTATACTAGGTTCTCTTAATATTGGCTTTACGTAACTTAAATTATATCCAGCATTTGCAATAAATCCCCTAATGTCAATTCCATTTTGAAGTTTATATTTAACCTCTTCAGAACCCATAGCAATCAGATGTATACTTTGGTGTTTTGTCTTATTTCCCACCAACATAGTCTCTATATTTTCTTGGATTGTACCTCTGAAACCCAAGTCAACTGTTATAAAAGGTTTAGATAAATCAATTTCTTGCTCTAAATATTTACCAAAATTCTCTTTTCTTCTTTGCAAATCAGAAGAAATTTTTGCTGATTCTTTATCTGTTAATAACAGTATTAGCTCTTCTTTTAAGTTTAGTTTATTTTTCTTAATCTTTTCTGTTTCATGCAATTCTATTTCCATATATTCTTTATATTCATCTTCCCAGTTTCCAAGATTAAACTTTTCTAAAAAATCCTTAACAGTAATCCCTCTTCTATTGTTATCAAAGAAACTATCTACATATTCCTTCTCTATATCATAAGTTTTTGGAAAAGTCGTTGCTTCTCTTGAGACAAATAAACAAGAAATATCTACTTTTAACTCTCTTTTAAATGCCGCTTGTTTCAACACTTTTTCTAACAAGATTCCCTCTCTCATAAAAGGTCTAATTTGTTGAATATTTTCTCTCTCTGCTATATCTAGAATCCACTCTGCAAATAAACTTAGAAACGGGCCCAGAACACCCGTTCCTAATTTATACCAAAACTTTTCATTTTCATTGATATCTATTTTTAAATTATTGATAACTTTCCTTAAACTGAAAATTTCCGGTAAAATGTTCCCATACATTATCTTTTCATATTGAAATAAACCATTTCTTATTTTTGAGTTGTAAATATATCCCCTAATTCCCAACTTTTTAGGCTGTTTAACATCAGCGATTTCATTATCTCCAATATGTATCCATTTATCGTATGACAAATATTGTTCTGAGCTGATTATTTTAAATAAAGCTCCTTCGTGTTTAGTTACCAAATATTCTGATGAAACATAAATCTTATTTATTTTTTTTATATCAAAATTATTAAATAAGAGGATGTCCTGTATTTGATTATGTGATAAATACATATCAGATATTAAATAGATTTTTTTATTTTTTTCTACGCAATAATTTACAAAACTATTAATTACAGGATTTACATAACATACCTGCTTTTCCAATTCAATCTCTAATCTTTTTATATCATCTTTAATAAACATATTATCTGGTATTAACTCATATATATCATCAATAGAAACTTCTTCTGCATCTTTAGAATTATTTCGTTTCTTCTTTCGTGCTAGCTGTTCAGATAATATTCGAATCTGTTGAAATTCAAATTCTGTTGTATCCTTCTTAAAATATCCCTTTTCTTTTGATATTTTCCCTAGTTCTATAAATAAATCAGTAGGATCAGATACAGTTCTTAAGAGCAATGTATCGAATATATCAAATGAAACAGCATCAGCATCCTTTAATACATGTTCTAATTTACTTAAACTTTCATCTTTTCTCCATAAATCTTTAATCACTTTTCATCCTTTCTGTAAAAAATAATACATTTTTATTGTATTTGAATCAATTTCATAAATTTAACGCTTAGAGTCTCAAGGTCTCAGAGACACAAAAAAAGGAGTACCTCCCCAAAATGTCGAATTTAGTAAGCACTACACAAACTAATAAGACTGGAGGAAGACTCCCTATGACTATTATACGACAAGGAAGCCTATTTGACCTACAAGAATTATATCATTTAGAACCTACCCAACGGTTTGAAGCTGTTTTTTCTACCATTGACATCGAACCGATCTTCGCTGTGGTAACGAAGAAATCGCGTTTTGGAAGGCCTGTTGGGCTAAACTATGCAGCGATGATTTATTCGCTCATCGCTAGAATTACGGAGCGAATTCCGTTTATTAAGGATTTAGTGAAACGGTTAAAATATGACATGATCTTTCGTCTCGACTGTGGGTTTTTAGTTTCAGACTCTATCCCCTCAGAAGCAGCTTATTCTAGAATGATTACTGTTCTTTGTGAATCCGATGTTCTTGAAAATGTGCAAGGAACACTGCTCCATCAAGCCATTTCAGAGGGCTTTGTGGAGGATGACACGGTTGCCATTGATGCCACTCATGTTCTAGCCAAAGATGCAGCACCTCCAAAGGAAGAACAGCCAAAATCGGAACCGAAAAAACGTGGACGTAAATCAAAAGAAGAGCGTGAACAATGGCTTATCGAAAAAGCAGAACAGGAAGCCAACCTTCCACTTTATGACAAGAAAATAGAAGAACAACTAGATATTCCTCTGGATGAACTTCGAGCTGAAATTCCTCAAGATCCTCAATGGGGAATCAAGAAAAACAGCCAAGGAAAAAATGTTTTTTGGTATGGCTACAAAGCTCATTTAGCTGTAGGGACAAAGAGTCAGTATATCTTTCAATCTCTTCTATCTTCCGCTAATTTAAATGATGGAAAAGCTGCAATCCCTTTATTAAAAGGACTTCACGAACACGTTTTGTTTCCTTCCATGCGTTATCAAACAATGGATGCAGGTTATGATTTTGAAGCGATTTATACCCAAATTCATCGAATGGGGCATCAATCTGTGATTGCTTATAATAAGCGGAATGAACCCGAACCTATTGGATTTGATAAGCACTTCGCCCCTACATGTGTTCGAGAGCATTCTTACCGTTACGATAGCTTTGATCATCAGTATGAAACATTAAAATATACACGTCCAAAAGAGTGTAAAGACTGTCCGTTAGCGAATGATGGTCTTGCCAGAAAGTATACAAAGTAAAAATCACAACCGATCTTAGAAGATATACCGCACCAGCCCGTGGATCAAAAACTTGGAAAACCATCTTTAAACGACGTACAGCGGTTGAGCGAGTAAATGCCTATCTTAAAGGTTATTTCCAGCTCAATAATGTTCGTTATCGTACTGGGAAAAGAGCGAAAGTCCATTTTGATCTCGTAACGCTTGTTTACAATGCTTCCAAGTTAGGAGCAGATAGGATTAACCGTAAGTTAAGTAAGCAACAAGCAGCTTAAAAATTTTATAGGAGATAAAATTCTGTAAGTCTGTGTTTCTTTAAAAGCTCGAATTATGAAATTAACTCATTTATTAAATCATTATCTTTTTAAATAAAATCCTCAATTAATAATGTTTTAATTTTTTTATGATTGGTCTGAATATATGACTTTAACAAATATCTATTATTAGACTGAACTGTCATAATTACAATATCAACAGGTTTCCTATTTAATTCATCTATTCTATAAACTGAATATCCATCTATCTCTGTTATACTGCTTTCCAAATTATTATCGATTAAATAGGAAATATTTAAATTTAATCTTTGCAATCTGTATAAAAGAATATAAGCACTTCGTAATGTTCCAAAAATAGCTACTGATTTATTTTTTAATAGTTTCAAAATAACTTCATCTGGTATTAACTTAACTTCCTCATCTAACAGATGTTTATATTTAAATTCCTCCCAAGCATTCCAGACCTTGTTTCCTTGATAGGAAAAGTGATTACATAGTTCAAAGAATCTTCTAGCAACTAATTTTGAAAAAATATTTATTTCATTAAATTTACTCTCTTCATTTGCAATGATTAATTTCTCAGCCCAATTTCTGATTTCAATAAAGGGTAAATCTGGGTATCGTTCCACACTAGTATAATCACATAATGTAAAATGAATTATTTTTTCAAATTGTGAAGGAACTATCCCCGTATTAACAATCATATTTTCTCTAATTTTATCAACAAATTTTGATTGAGTATTTTGAACTCCCTCTTGAGTCATTTGATTAGTATGTCTACGGTACAAATAAAGCACTTTTTGTATATTAGTGAATCTAATTTCTTTAGGCATCTTGCTGAACCATTCGGAATCTACTGCCGCTTGATAACTTTCATCATGATATAATAATCCTAAACTCTCGATTTTCTTTTTTCTGAACATCGAGGCTGGGGCTTGTTCATTCCAGAAAAGCCTCATACTTTTTATATACTCGTTTTCATCTGAAAACGCCCATTTCTGTAAGTATTTCAATTCAGAAAAATGCTGATAATGACACCCTACTATATCTATATCTTCATGATTATCTAAATAATTCACTTGTTCTTCAAACTTCATCGGCAAGTTAATATCATCTGAATCAGAAATAACTATATATTCCCCTTTTGAAGCTTTATAACCTATATTCCTTGTAGTTGCTACTCCTCGATTCATTTCATTCTTTATTAATATGATTCTTTTATCATTATAGTTTTCGATTAATTCTATGGTATTATCCGTAGATCCATCATCTACAATTATAAGTTCAAAATTTTTAAATGTCTGACTTAATACACTGTCAATTGCTTCAGTAATATATAAAGCACAATTATATGAGGGCATTATAACACTGACCTTTGGAGTATTCATATCACACTTCCTTTTTAATTCACATTAATAAAAGATAAAAAATGGTATCCTAAAAACTTAACTACAAGAATAGAAAACTGAATTAATATAGAATAGTTCTAAATTAATGTGTAAATTGTAGAAATATCCATAATAAAATCTATATTATTTTCAAATCCCATTTCTATAAGTTGCTCGCTTATATCATCAGAAAAATGACTAGCAATAATAATTATCCTATTATTTTCATTCGGTTTATCGACAATAGTGAAAGGTGGTAAAATATGTTTCCCTAAAAACAACTGTTCCCACTTCTTCTCATCATTATCAAGATAAAAAGAAACCTCAAGCTCAAATTTTTCAAGTAAGTTAGTAGTTACTTTTGACTTTTCACCTGTGCCAAAAATAACTATTTCTTTTGAAAGGAAAGAATCTAATTCAGGATACTTTACATATGGAAAAGCACTCTTGTCTAGATAGTAAAAATACTCCTTTTTAAAAGGGTGATTATTTAAATAGTGCCACGGTTTTGAAGCAGTTGTAAAATGAAGAATAGCAGGATTTTTTATTATTTGTTCAAATACTCTTTTGTTATCAAACCCAGCAGTTTTATAATCTAAAGAAAATAACTGTGTTCTTAAATTCCATTTATAATTAATTTGAAACCATTTATCATATAGAAGAAAATTCAATATACTCTGATCATGTGCTATTAATTTTTCTGGATAATTCTTTATATATTCAAATGATTTTCTAGTAATTTGTTCTTTTCTCCATTTATCTAAATTTATAACTAATACACCAGCATTAAAATAAGGTGCACCTTTCGGAATATCAATTTTATCGTAGCCATCATACTCATTAAATTTTATTGCCCCAACAACAAAATCTCCGATGTTTGTATTCCATAATTCCGTAATGTCATTTCGAACAAGAATATCACAGTCTAAATATATAACCTTTTTTATATCCTCAGAAAATAATTCTGGAATCATTAATCTATAATAGGTTGCTTCCGAAATATGACCTTCGAGGTTTGCACCATTAAACTCGTTTCTATTGATTTTTTTAAAAGAAATTACTCCGTTATATTTTTCTACTATTTCAGTAATAAGTTTCTTCTTAGTTTCCTCTATTCCACCATCAATTACAACAATATTTAGTCTAGATGACTCTACATTATTTACTAACAATGAAGTTAAAGCTGCTGCAAAATGCTGACTATACTGATTATCTACCGAAAAGACTAGATTTATTTTATCCATCATTTGATATTTTTCAATCTATTGATCTTTGGAAAGAGATTCACTTCGTAAGAGTATACTTCATTAGGATCTTCACTAAAAGAAAATAACGGCTTATATTTTTCTGGTATATAGATACCACAATAATTATTATCAACAGAATATAAATTACTATGATACTGTTTAGGTAATACATCTAAGATTGCTTCTACAGTAGTCTCTACAATTTTATTCCTGTTTGTTCGGAAATCATGCCAAACAACTAATGTGTCTTCATAACCCGTGAATTCAAAAATTTTCTTCGTATCTATATAAACACCTTGGTATGAATGATCTCCGTCAATAAAAACTAGATCCACTTTCTTTTTGATATTATCGGAATAATTAAAAATAGCAGAGTCTCCTTCAAAGTGAGTAACATTGTTTATATTTTTTGAAAAAAAACGGCTAAAGTTATTCTTATTACAGTATTTATCAAAGACATTAATCAATCTCTCATCATTATCAGGTAATGAGACACTATAGCAGTGCTCCGCAATTTCAGAGATTGCCGATATACTTTCCCCTGTCCAGGTTCCTATCTCTAAATAAACATTTAAGTCTAATCTCAACATCAGTGCTTTTAAAAAAAAGTAATCTAGCAGAGTTGATCCTCCCGACAAAAAGGATAGGTCTTTAATAGTTATAGGTTGATTAATTGATTCAATAAACTTACCCAAATTAACTTTTGGAAATTTATCAGATAATAATCTACTGTTTTTTAAATTAGTGTTTTCCACTACTGGATTAAAAATCCAATAATTTTTAATTCCCATTGCTCTTAACTGTTCACTAATTTGTTTAACATAATAACTTGTAATTATAGTTTGAACATCTTTAAATTCTAATAACTTATCTGGAGAAAAAACAGGCAAAGATTCAAATACTCTTCCCCATTTTGATTTATCATTATCAACAAAACCAATGATTTGGTATTTAGATTTTAAAAAATAGTATGCACTTTGTCCGAGTTGAGAAGCACCAAATAATATTAACTTTTCCATTAAATCCATTCCTTCTTATTTACTATCGTATATTCGTTATAATCAGAATCACCGATTTTGTATTGTTTAAACATTACTATTTCTAAACCATTTAAATGACACAATTCGTATAATTCATTCATTTCAATACTATTATCAATAATTTGAAGCTCTTCTGGTGATTTTATTCTTAAGTAATCAAGAAACACTGGATCTGGAATAGAAATAAAGATCGTGCCATTATCTTTCAAGTGTTTTTTTGCACTTTTAAATAAATTATTATACTTAGAACGAGGTATATGTTCCATAACATCAAAAAGAGTTATTAAATCAAATTTTGCTCCCAAATTAATTTCAGTTATATCTCCTACTCGAAAATCAAGTTTTTCATATTTTTCTTTAGCACTTTGTATCATCTTATCGGATAAATCAATACCTATTACATTAGTAGCCCCTAATTTACTAATATAATCTGTTGTAATCCCATTTCCACAACCTAAATCCAAAACTCCAAAACCCGGTTTCACTAAATAATTTAATCTCTTTTTTATATAATCAAGTCTTTGGTTTCCCATAATATGATACTGATTCACATAGTCTGACATTAAATCATAATATTCTTTAATATCATTATCCTCTTTCTCCGATAAGTTTTTCATCGACTTAGCATTAATTGCTTTTATATTCTTTGAAACAGTATAATTAAAAATTTGAAAATTATAAATTTCCATAACGATTAATTGGTCACTTATTTCATTATGGTAAGTGCTACTAATAATAATCTCATCAAAAGAGAGACTTCTTAATTGATCTGGACTAATAATTTCTATATCATCTATATAAGTTTGATGTAAACTTTGATTATTGTCACAGAAATAAATAACTTCATACTGGCTACTTAATAACTCTTTTGCTATTTGACCTAATTTGGAAGCACCAAAAAGTATCACTTTTTTTTTCATTTCTTTAAACCCCTTTTTATAAATTAACTTAATAATAGATTAAATGGCTTTATTTACTACCTATTTATTAACGGTCTAAACCCATTAGTTGGATAATTGAAATTTTGATACTTCTCAATATTCGCTAGATCAAATGCATTACCATTTTCGCCGACCCACTTATTATTTCTCTTAAATCTTCCTCTAGTAATATACTCTGAATCATGACTAGAAAGACTTTTACTACATACCGTTACTAAGCCATCTATTATATTCCAATTATGCTCACTACTTTTATCACAATTACCTATATATTTTACCCATTCACTATTTATATCTTTTTCATAAGTTCCTCCAGTCACTAATCTTACAGAACCATTAAAGGAAGTTGTTAACAAATTATTATCACTCAAAGAATTAACAAGCTCAGACCATGAAATACTATGTTGCACATTCCGATCAGCAATCAACTTTTTCTTGCCATCTATTTCATCCACCATAATAAAATAAAAATCACCATCCGGATATGCAGAGGCTTCTGGCGGAAGGAATAATCCTGTTTCTTCGCCTAATCCCTCAAATAGCCCTACCTTGTTATATTTAGCAGCATAATGACAGCGAATTCTTTCACCAATTTTTATTGTATTTATATCAGTAACTTCATTAATATGAAATAATCTTCCTGTTCGCTCTATCTCCACCCCAGTAAAATAAAAGTGATTACCTTCAATCACTTTTATAGCCACATGGTGTTCTTTATTTTCCAAATTTGATTCTTGGAAAAGCATTTCATTTATTTTCTTTACATAAAGATTATCGTTATTACTTATGCTAGATGAGAACTTTTTAATATTTCCATCTATTGTTATTTCAATATTTTTTGAACCGAGTTTACCTTTTGATCCAAAAACCTTAAATGTTGTTCCTGTAAACTTAAATTCTATGAGAGAATTCCCTTTAGATACCATTTGTTTCACAGGATAATCAATTGTAGTGCTCGGTGCATAATTTTCCTTTTTCCAATCTCCTTGAAAATGAAAGACACCACAATCACTTGCATAAAACTTATAATCTTGCTGTTTTGCACTTGTTTCAAGTAGTAAATGTACATTATAGATACTTCCAATAATTTGATTGATTATTTGTTTACATTGCATAACATACGGAAGAAATGCATTTATCACTAATTTAGCCTTCTGATAAATATCCCCCGTTTTTCTAATTTCAGTAGCTCTTATAATCAATGCTTGATATTGTGTTCTATTTATAGGAAGAATATATACATTATAAAAATCATTATTAGTTAATTTTTGCATGTTACTATTCAATTGATTAATAGCTTTATCTAGCTTTCTTACTTGCTTTTTCTCAGCTAACTCTTCGATTTCCGAGAAATTTTTTATAACCCTTTCCTGTAATTTCAAATATTGTACTATCGAATCTTCCATTTTGCCTAGCCTATAAAGGTTTTTATCCATTTTATCTTCAGTAACTAATTGTTTCTTATGCCAGTCTTCTGGTACTACTTCTTTCATCAATCTTTCTTGCATAATTGCGCTTAATGACTGATATATAGTTCCATCGATAGCTGCTCCACCATTTGTAGTATTTATTACTTCAATATTTCTATAAGAAGATATATATTGCTCTAAATAAGTCTTCATATTAATAAATCCTTTAGTAGACTTTATTAAGTTGCCATGTACATCTTTTACCATTACAAAGTTTTCATGATTCTCTTCGTTTTTTTCCTTTTCATTCTCAATTTCACTAGAATAACGTTGTTCCCCTTTTAATGCTAAATTTTGCCCAACCAAAAGGACAGGATTGCATTCTAATTCGCAAGCAAGTTGCAATGTAACTGCAGCAATAGTTGGTGCATCGTTAATTTGCTTTAAGTATTGAGCTGAATCTCCCATATAATATGGTGTAACAGTATCTTGAGACGTTATCATATGAAGCTTAGGACCCGGATAATGCTTAAGCGTTTCAAAACCTACACTCGTCCCATAAATCATCGGGACATTAATCACATCATTTTCAAGCATTTTTGTAAATACCGAATAGTTTATGTCTTGAGGATCATATGTACAAACAGCATCGGGAATAATACCATTTGCAATGAGTGCTTTATTGGCTGATCCTACTGCAAAAATAAATGCTGTCTTTTGTTCTTTTATTGCCCTTAAATTTTCGTATTCCTCTTCTAATGAAGGTCCAGCAGAAACAATAATTAGTGGTTTATCCTTGAATACCGATTCAAAGCCACTTAAGATATTGGGGCTAGTTAAGGTAACTGGCAAATTTAGCAAGCTGTTCAACGTCCATCGAGCACTAAATTTATTGTCAATATAATTACTTTCATACTTTGCTGTGACAGCAGCTTTAAAATCTTCCGTAAACTTTTTATACTTTTGTTCAAAAATTCTCTCATAGCTTGGTAATGCTATGAGCATGATTCTCTCTTGCATGTTTCCTGTTATATTTATTAAAAAATCTTTCGCATCATCTTGTTCGGTATCAATATAGACATTTTTCAAACGACTTAAATCCAAAGTATCTAATCTATTTGATTCAAGAAAATGTTTAAATACGTTAGGTGCTGGTTCAAACAGGGAATAATTCATATTAGGATATCTCTTTACTAATGTTTCTACATGATATCCTAGTCCTACACCATAAAATAGAACATGATCATACTTATCCAATTCATCCCTATAACGATCTATTAGAACTTCTGCTTCTTTATTAGGATCGTATTTACTGTGAAGATAGTATGATCGATTTTCCATCGTTACAGATAGTGTAGGTGCATTTTCAATTTTTGATTTTAGAATTTCGATTTTATTTTCATCCGTCTCATTTTTCAAAGCACTTAAGGAACTGTGCAAATAAGGAAACATATTCATGAGGACAGCTAGTTTATCTCCTGTCATATGAGTCCCTCCAATCAATTCTTATATTAAAGTAGATTTTCTTCTAGTATCCATGTTTTTAATATTTCCTTTGGTATCACTGCTTCTTCATGTGGATGCACTTTTTGGTATGTAGGAGTCATTAGGTTAGGATATTCTTCTCCTGTCGCACCGTATGAAGGTCTGATTATATACATGTCATCTGTTTCTAATGCCATTCGTCCTTCATCTTCGGTCATTAATTCCTCGTACATCTTTTCACCAGGACGCAATCCAATCTCTTTAATATCCACTTTATTATTGGAGCTATTTTGGTTCTCCATTTCTTCCACAATGATTTCCACTAAATCTTGCAAGCGTATGACCGGCATTTTCAAAACAAAAACTTCACCGCCGTATGCGATAGCATTCGCTTTTAGCATTAATGATATTGCTTGCGTTGGTGTCATCATATAACGAAGCATCTCTTTATTTGTGACAGTCACATACCCTTTTTCCATAATTTGTTTTTTAAATAATGGGATAACAGATCCTCTCGACCCCATGACATTCCCAAATCGAACGGAACTAAAAATAGTGTTTTTTGGTCCTTTTTGATAATTCGCAGCGGAAATTAGTCGTTCTGCTGTTAGTTTCGTTGCACCGTAAGCATTGGTAGGAGCTATTGCTTTATCTGTACTTGTAAACAAGACTCTTTCCACACCAGCATCTAATGCTGCTTGAATGACATTCTGTGTCCCAATGACATTTGTCTTCACTGCTTCAAATGGATTATATTCACAAGCAGGAACGTGTTTCATAGCAGCCAAATGAAAAACAAAATCAATATCTTCCATTGCCATTAATAATCTCTGCTGATCTCTTACATCACCAATTAAGTATCTAATGTTCGATAGATTCCCCATCTCTTGTTGCAGTTCAAATTGTTTATATTCATCTCTGCTAAATATCCGAACAACTTCCGGTTCACATTTTAGTAACTCCATCATAAGCTGTTTGCCTATTGTTCCTGTTCCGCCAATAATCAAAATCTTTTTATTAAAGTATAGATTATTATCCATTTTATTAACTCTTTTCTATTTATTTATAAATTGAAATGTCTTTTCCGTAATCGATACAATTGCTTCAAATTGTGGAAGAATTTCATAGGAAATAATATCCCCAATTAAGATAAAATCATTACTCTCCATTGCATCTAGCAAGTTTGGCAATTCTACTTCTAAATGATTTGCTATTATCAAAAGATTTTCTTTATACTCATCTAATTCCATATTACACATACTTTTTATCGTACTATACACCCAGTTTAACCCTTCTAATAAATCTTGAAGCATTCCCCATGATTCTTCCGTTGGAGATTGATAAAATTGCTCTGTAAGCTGTTTAATACTAGGAATGGCACGTATACTGTATTCGTTTAGTGAAACTGTTAGGTCGTTAATAAATTCATTAATTGTTTTTGTTACCAATTCTATCTTTTCAATCGTATTGATTTGTTCCATAAGCTTATCTTCAAAATCACTATAAGCATCTTTTCCATTAATAATTAAATGACTAAAAAATAATTTATTGTTTTCTAAGTCCTCGTTAATTTTTTGGATAAGTATATCTATATTTTCGACACTATTTTCATAGATAAGTATTTCATTGGATAAATGCAATTCCATTTAGTAGACCTCCCAAAAGCATATTCTATATACTATATCGGTATTATTGCAAAAAATTGAATAACAAAAAGAAGATAAATACTGGAAGAATATATATAGAGGAATAATCAGAGCAAAAAAATGACTACCGAAAACTCGGTAGTCATTTATCATTATTAACCTAATAATTGTAATACTGATTGTGGACGTTGGTTAGCTTGAGCAAGCATAGATTGAGATGCTTGAGAAAGGATGTTAGACTTCGTCATTTCCATCATTTCTTTCGCCATATCTACGTCACGTACACGAGATTCAGCAGATTGTAGGTTCTCAGCAGAGTTACCTAAGTTACTGATTGTATGCTCTAAACGGTTTTGGAATGCACCAAGCTTAGAACGTTCAGCAGAAACTTGGCTGATTGCCGCATCAATTACAGAGATTGATGCTGTTGCTGTTTTATGTGAACGAATATCTAATGCATATGTTTGTGATGCATCTTTGTTACCAACATCTGTTAGTTTATTTTGGCTACCAGAAGCAAAGATAGCATTTTCTGATTTATTTACTAATTCAGCAGAGATAACTGTTCCATTATCTGTTTTAATGCTTGGTCCTGTAGTACTAGCACCACTAGCATTGAAGAATGTTTCGCTAGAATTTGCTGTAGCAACAGTTTTGAAACTTGATGTACCACTTAGTTTAGCAGCAGTTTTTTCAGTACCTGCTACTCCAAGAGCTTCTGCACGCATATCAAAAATGTCGATAGTGAAGTTTTGAAGTGAGTTAGCACCAATTTGTAGCTTAATACCACCACCACTGAAATTACCAGCAGCAGAAGTATATTTACCATCTGCAGCTCCAGCACCAGAAAGTTCTTGTGAACCATTCAATAATTTCTTTTGGTTGAACTCAGTGTTGTTACCAATACGGTTGATTTCAGAAGTTAATTGGTTTAATTCTTTTTGTAACTCTTGACGGTCTTGATCTGTATTTGTATCGTTTGATGCTTGTGTAGCAAGTTCACGCATACGTTGTAGAATAGAATGAGTTTCGTTTAAAGCACCTTCAGCTGTTTGGATCATTGAGATACCATCTTGAGCATTACGTTGTGCTTGGTTTAAACCGCTGATTTGTCCGCGCATTTTCTCAGAAATTGCTAGACCTGCAGCATCGTCTCCTGCACGGTTAATACGTAGACCAGAAGATAATTTCTCCATAGATTTAGCAGCATTTGCTTGGTTTGTACCCATTTGGCGATAAGTATTCATCGCTGATAAGTTATGATTGATAATCATTGTTAGTTTTCCTCCCTGAATATAAATAGTTCCACATCCATGTGGTTAGCCGGTAATTTCAAAAAGTCGGCCGCCTTCTTGAAATGCCGTTCTATTAAATATATCGTCAAGGAATCATTTATGTTTAGTATATTAACAATAAAACTCTAAATATTTTTGCCTAATTGATTTGTAAGATTTTTTATTATTTCTACCGAAGAATCTCCAGCTTCATTATTTTCATTTTGAATAGCAACATAGACTTCTTTTCTATGTATTTCAATATGTTTTGGCGCTTCGATTCCAATTTTTATTTGTTCTCCTTCGATTGCAAGTACAGTAATTTCAATATTACTTGCTATTTTAATCGATTGATTTACTTTCCGTTTTAGTACAAGCATTATTTAGAACCCTCCTTTTGTTCCTTGAAAAGAAGTAGTTCATGTTTCGTTTTATAATCCGAATCTACTAAGATAACTTGTTTTCCTTTTTTCAACCTATCATTTATAACTATTGGACCTTGGAGATTAGCTGTAACACTTTTCAATTCTTCTTTAATTGTTAATAGAGAAAAGATAACTACTTCATTCGTTTCTTGAATTTTTAATAGTTCTTTTACATCGTCAGAAATTTCTACTGCATATTCTTTAAAATATAAAAATGGATCGATCATTACAAAGGCTAGTATGGGGGTTTCAACAGATTGGAGAACGAAAAAATCAGCTCCCTCTTCTAAAAGCAAAATATAAAATTCTTTCTCCTCTTCAAAACCAGGTAATCCTTGTTCAAAGCGAACAATTTTATCACTATCTATTTCCACATTTCCATGAAATTTTGTATTTATTTCCACTATATAACCACCATTCTACTTTATATTATTGTTCACAACTTAGAGTCAAAAAATTCTATTATTTATTTTATTATAAACGAAATAAGCTATCCAATCGGACAGCTTATCTTAAAAAGTCTAACAATGATTTTTGAATAATTTGTGCCCCCACTTGAAGCGCAGCATTATGCACCATTTGTTGAGTCAAGTATTTTGTTACCGCTTCTTCAAAATCAATATCTTCATTTTCAGAAAGTGTTTTATTTGCAACAACTTCTTGCTGCATTAATCTACTTTCTACCATTTCAGCACGGTTCATTTGTGCTCCTAATTGGGAGCGGGTCGAAACAACACTATTTATATATCCATCAATTGAATCTAATGTTTTTGTAATTTCTTTACCTGTTGCATCTGGATCAGAAATCATTTTCTTTATTGCTTCAATACCACCAAACATATCTAATGAAAAAGCTTCACTAGAAACTACATTAACAGGAATAGATACTCCTTTTGAAACTTCTAATAATACACGATTAGAATTTGTAGAAACGGCAGATGTATTTGAAATAACAATACTGCCACTATCTAATTTTTTTTGGGCGGCAACTGTTTCCCCATCTTTATACGCTAATTCTTCTTGATAGGTATATGTTATTTCACCGGTGCTTGTGTCGATTTCAATGGAAGAACCATTATTATCCTTAAATAGGTTATCAGTACTATCATAGGTATATTTATTTCCTTGATAATTAACTACATATTCAGAAGGATTAATAGATCCATCTGATAAACCCATTTGAAATGCACTAAATTCCATATCTATTTGATTAAGGTTTATAGGAGACGAAGCTGTATTAGTACCATTAAAAATGTATTTTTCTCCCACTTTTGTTTCTGCTAAAGTAACTAACTGTTCTTGTAATGTTGTCATTTCATTAACAATATTTTTTCGTGAGATTGGATCATACGTATCATTTGATGCCTGAACAGTTAATTCTCTTATTTTTTGTAAAATTTGATTCGCACTATCTAGTGTAGTATCAGCATTTTCCATCCAATTATATCCTTCATTTAGGTTTCGCTGATATTGCTCAATTTCTGCTACTTGTGTACGATATCGCATCCCTTTCATGGCAACAACTGGGTCATCTGAAGGCTTTGTGATTTTTTTTCCAGTTGTAATTTGATCAGAAAGTTTTTGTAAATCTGAATAGCTGTTACTAATGTATTTTAAATTATTATTCGTAAGCATAGATTGTGTTACTCTCATTTTCCAATTACACTCCTATTTCTATTTAGTTATTTTTATAGAAATGTTATCTTCCGCCTACACCCATTCCGTTAATAACCTTATCAAGCATCTCATCTACAATCGTAATCATTCTTGCCGCAGAATTATATGCCTGCTGATATTTAATTAAGTCGATCATTTCTTCATCAATGGATACACTGCTTACAGACATTCGTGTTTGCTCGACAGAATCTTTTAATATACCTGAAGTTCGTTCCATACGATTTGCTTCAGATGCTTGTTCCCCTAGTTTTCCAATAATCCCTTGATAAAAGGATTGTACATTTGTCTTATTACCGCCGTAATCTAGAATAGAATCTTTTACTTTAGCAAGATTTAACGCATTTGTTCCATTTCCAGTGGAAGGTTCTGTAGCAGCTGCAATATTTTCTACATCTTCCAAAATTTCTTGAGACAATGCGATACTTGCTGCTGCTCCTTTAGGATTACCAGCTGTTACGCTACTATCTGTAAAAGAAAAGAAATCAATATCTCTTGCTACTCCATCTTGTATTTCATTTAAACTATATCCACTTCGGTGAACTTCATTGAAGGCAATTGCAAAGGTATATACCATTTCATCTAAATCTGCAAACATAGTATTATAAATACCTTTTAATTCTCCCCCTTCCATATATCCGTAGCCTTCGATTACTCCTTTTAGCTTACCTTGAGTATTTAAAGCTTTAAAATCACTTAAAGTATATAGTCCATTTGCAGCATCCGCATCTGAATCTGTAGATAGTCCTTCAAATTTAGTCGGGGCTGTAGGATCATCATTTAGTTTAAAAAATTTAATAGAAGTAACTGGACTATCTAATTCATCCCTGCTATCAAATTGAATATGAATTCCATTTGCTGTTTTTGTTGATGCATCTATTAGTTTAATAGGTTGTCCATTCGAGTCTGTTAATATATCCCCCTCAGGTGTCGCCATATATATATCATATATTCCTTCGGCACTAGCTCGTGCTAATCCTCCACTAGACTTTGTTTCTACTTTAATATTCATCATGGTAGAAAGGGAATCAAGCAGTCTATCTCGTTCATCATATAAATCATTTGGTAAATAACCATTAGGCTCTACTGCACCAATCTGCTTATTCAATTGATTTATTTGTTTTAAAATGCTATTAATATTATCCTCTGTATTTTCTAGTTCATTTCTATTATCTTTTTGGATTGCTTTTAAAGAAGAATACATATAATTAAACGTATCAACTAAAGCGGACCCACGTTCTCTAACCACTCTTCTTGCCCCTTCATTTTCTGGTTCGGTTCCCAAATCCTGCAAGGAATTCCAAAATTGATCCAAACTGTTAGAAATTCCTGTACCAGATAATTCATCCATAACGTTTTCCATTTGGGATAGCATTTGTGCCTTAGAATCCCAATAACCCAATTTACTGGATTCTTTACGATATTGCATATCAACAAAACTATCTCTAATACGCTCAATTTGATCAGCTTTTACACCTGTCCCCAATTGCCCTGGCATCATCGGACTATTCTGTCCTACTGCAGGGTATGCTTCTGTTGGAGCTATGCTCACCCTTTGTCTTGTATAACCTAAAGTATTCGCATTAGCAATATTATGTCCAGTTGTAGCAATAGCTGTTTGTTGAGTGGTTAAAGCGCGCTTAGCAGTTTCTAAGCTATGAAAGGTTGAAACCATTGGTTCTCCTCCTAAATCTTTGATTCAAATATGGAATATCCTTCTTTTTCATAAGGATTTTTCGATTCTGAACGATTGTAATTATATGAGTCTATATCCGGATTTAATAAATCAATCGAAATCTCTATAAATTGTAAGGACTGTTTAATAAGTTGTTGGTTAGTATCATTTTGTGTTCTTATTAAACTCAGGACTTCTTCCAGCTGCTGTTTTATTTCGATTAATACATCTTTCGTTTGATCATCAACCTTATTTATAACATCATTTAATGTTTGCTTTTGTTCACTACCCAAAAAGCCATTACAATTTAATTGCAACTCATGATCTTTTTTTTGAATGGCTTTAATTAGCTTTTGTTCTTTCCCTGTTATTGTTCGTAATTGATCTGTATCCCCTTTTATTAGCACTTCTTTTTTTTCAAAAGAAAGTTTCAACAGATTTTCATGGAAGGAAAGTAAGTCACTTAATGAAGCATTAATCATTTCGATCTGCATGAGAATTTCCTCCTGCCTTCATTTAGGCCTTTTTCCAAAAAGATAAGATTTTTTCTGCCACTTCTTTTGAATCGACTTGATATGTTCCATTACTAATTTGTTTTTTTAGTTCTTGAATTTTTTCCAATCTTACGTCATCTTGAGTACCTTGAAGTTCTAAAGCTGCTTTTGAAATTTCTACTTTATCTTCTTTTCTAATATTTTGTGTAGCTTCATTCTTTTCAATTTGTTTTTTATAAGGGTTCATATTTACTGGATTAAAATTGTTAATTTTCATATTTACACACCTCTACTAAAAATTTAACCTTCCGTTTCATATATTAAAATTTGCTATAATCCTCTTTCAGTTCGTATTCTCTATCTTCTATATCGGTCAAAATTTTTCCTTTTTAAGACCAAAACTTGTTTTTATAAAAATTAGCCTGATATTCCTATTAACAGTCTAACCATCCTACCCATTTTTCATGTTTTATTTAGATGAATTTCCCATTATAATAAAATAGCAACATAGAATCCATAGAATTCATATGTTGCCATAGTCTTATATCCTCATGTTTAGGTATAAATGTTTATTAAAAGACCTTGAATTTCACCAACTGATTGTAAAATATCTAAACCGTTTTTTTCTTTATCCAATAATGTATTGGTTAATTCCAACAACTTTTTATCAACTTCTTTTACTATTTTATAAATTTTCGTTCTTCCTCTGCGGTTAAAGCCACTTTGTTCCTCTATTTTAAGAGCATTGTTTACCGCTTCATCCATAAAGTCTTTTACCATTTTCTTATATTTCCGCAAATCATCTACCGTACGATGTTCAGATAACTTTTTTCCTTGTCCTTCAATTTCTTCAACCATTTTTGATAATTTTTCATAAACAGCTTGTTGACGATTTTTGGAAATAACTTCTTGAAAGGAAATGCTTTCTGTTGGAGAACTATCTTTATTTTTTATTTTATCAGTATTTGTTCTCGACACTCTTTGAACTTCCAAAAGTATACCTCCCTTTTAATGAAATATTTGGTTTGCCAGAGAATATTGGTAATTATATTTATTTTTATTATCTAAAATAGGCATACAATCTATCCATCTATATTATCATAAAATAAAAAGAAAACAGCTAGTCCATCTTTTCCCAGGACTAGCTTGTATTTCATATTACGATTGTAGAAGCTGTAGCACTCCATTTGGTAATTGATTTGCTTGAGCCAACATCGCTTGTGCAGATTGATTCAAGATATTATTTTTTGTAAACTCGGTCATTTCTTGAGCCATATCTGTATCACGGATACGAGATTCTGCAGAAGTTAAGTTTTCATTTGTTACTTGTAGGTTGCTAATGGTGTGCTCTAGACGGTTTTGTGTCGCACCTAATTTTGCACGAGTTGCAGAAATTTGATTGATTGCATTATCGATATTGAAGATAGCAGTACTTGCACTTTCATTAGAAAGTACATTAACCCCATCAATTCCAAGTTTTACTGTACTCAATTGCGGTACATCAATTTGGACATTTTGATTTGTATTTGCACCAATTTGGAAAGTAAGTGCTTTATTCGTTAAGTCAAATTCAGACTCACCAGGTCTTGCATTAGCACCAAATTCTAGTTCTAAGCCACCATGTGTAATTTTACCGTTTCTAGTAGACAACTCTTTTGAATAAGTAATAGGAGTTGTTGAACCATCCTCATTAACTTTAGATACAGAAACTTCCATTTTACTTTCGATTTGAACTTTTGCAGTTCCGGCTTGTGTGATTTTACTTGTATCAACAAGGATACTTTTTCCAGTATCTGTACCAATTGATTTTATAGCCCCATCAGTACCAATCTCTGATGCGAGTTTACCTATTGAAAAACCATTTGGATCAAAAATTTCAATTGTAGCACTTTGAACTCCAGAAGAGTCTACTTGAATATCTGAAGCTACTAAAGAATATTCACCTAATTGTAAATCACTTGCCGTTACATCAAAATTACTCGTTCCCACACTAACTGCTGCAGGATCAAAGTCGAATTCAAAACCAGCAATATTAATTTTTCCATCTGTTGATTCTATATCAGTTTGTGTACCTAAATCAGTGTATGTGCCATCTTCATTTTTCTTTGCAACAGTCATATCCTTATACGTTGCAGTAGTTGGGGGTGTAGCAGCTGGATCTATTACTTCAGTTCTCTCCTCAACCGTTACCTGATATGAACCATTTTCAGTTTTTAAAAGTGGATCTGTTACAATAGGTGCCGCACCGATATTATTTCCACCAGCTTCTAACTTTCCAACAATTCCAATTTCCAAAACACCAGCTTCACTTATGCCAGCACCTGGCTGGTTTAATTTATATGTTAACTCTGGATTTGACTCTATGCCTATTTGATATCTTCCCGTCGCAATAGTTGGATCAACTACCGTTGGAACTTTTTTTATATTGGTTTTTTCACTTTCACCAATTATATATTGTGTGTCAACTGCACTAGAACCATCTAATAGTTTACGAGTATTAAACTCCGTTTTAGCTGCAACACTATCAATCTCTTTTAATAATTGATCAATTTCCAATTGAATCGATTCACGATCAGAGTCTGTATTTGTATCATTTGCAGCTTGAACAGATAATTCACGCATACGTTGAAGCATGGAATGTACTTCGTTCATTGCCCCTTCTGCTACTTGCATTAAAGATACACCGTCTAGTGAGTTTCGTTCTGCCATTGACAAACCTTTAATTTGTGAACGCATTTTTTCAGAAATTGCTAGTCCTGCTGCATCATCAGCTGCACGGTTAATTCTTAAACCAGATGACAATCTTTCTAAGTTTTTGGAAGTATTGAATTGGTTTTGATATAGATTACGATAAGCATTTTGCGCCTGAATATTATGATTAATTTTCATTTTTTATATGCTCCTTTTATTTTAATTACCGTCATACGTCATGATATTTTTTTCGTATGCCAGTGTTTTTTGACGAAGACCAGTATTAATTTGTTGTATTTTTTGTTTCATGCTTACAGTCCAAGCTGAGAGTAATTCTTCGATTATCGATTTAACTTCTTGGATAATAGATATATCTTTTTTTAAATTGGCATCAATAAGTTTTCCTGCTATATAGTTATATAACATGTCTAATTGATCGGCGATAATTCCTGCTTCATAATTAATTCCAGCACCAAGTCTCCAGACAATGTCATTTGCTTTTTTTAATTTTACATTAGCTAGGATATAATCCTTGTTTGCTATATTTTCAATTGCTTCATCTAAGTTATTGAGACATGCTTCATACAATAACGCCGTAATTTCTTGTGGAGATTTTTGATAGATTGCTTCTTCAGAAATAAGGTTAGCCATGATTTTCCCACCCCCAAATGCTCCTGTTTTTTTTATCGGAACATCTCCTAATATCTTTAATATTTTTTATCCATTTCTTCAATTAAAAGAAGGATTTCTGCTATTACCGAATATAATTGGGGAGGTATACTATCCCCTAAATCCATATCTAATAAGTTTGCTACAAGTGAGGAGTCTTCTTGCATATGAATATTATTTTTTTGAGCTAATTCCATTATCTGTTGAGCAACCGCTCCCTTTCCTTGGGCAACAACTGTAGGAGCAGTACTTTTATCATCATATTTTAAAACTGCAGCAACGGAACCATTTCTTTCAAAGCGATTTTTTTGATTATAATATCTTGTCATGCTCATATTTGTAAGTTTACTCCTTTCTCTTGTAAAAAGTTATTAATATTAGCAATTTTTTCATTGTCTGTCTTCTTTATTCTTTCAGAAGAAGGACTTATCAGATGAGTAAATTGGATATTTTGAACTTGATAACCAATCTCCTGTAAACGATCTACAGCAATTTTAGAAAGGGGTGACATTTTCGTTTCAAAGTCTGCAGTATCATTTTTTACTGTGATTGATAGATTCCGATCGGTTGCATTTAATAAAATCCCAACATCCCCCAATTTTTTTGTCTCTAAAAGAAAATACAGATTACAATTCTCCCAATCTACTTGCTCTCCTTTTGATTTTGAATTAATAAACACTTGTATATTCTCGTTTTTCTCTCCTAATAACATTGGCAAATTAAAGAACATACTTTGCAATTGACTAGCTGAATCTTGCTTATTCAGTAATTGCTGACCAGAAATATTGTTTAATGCTTGTTCCGCCTGCCTAATAAGTTTTTCATCCCCTAGATTTTCAGAGCTTAACAATTTCAATAATGTAGACTTTAAATTCTCTTCCTGCTCTTTGTTCGGTACATGTGCTGACACAAGACTGTTTGCCACATCGCTTTCTCGATTTAAACCAAGCGATCGTATTTTTTCATACATATGTCGTGAAGAAGGCTGTTCGCCTTCTAATATATAGTTTCTACCAATATCTTCAGCTTGTTTTACTAAGCTTTTTAATGGAGAAACTTCTTCTAATAACGCACTATTTTTTGCAACATAATGAACAATTTTTTGTTCAGATGGTTTGTATTGAATACTATCAACCATCTTTTTTACCTCTGAAACAATTTCTGTTGCTTTTGCAGTATTTCCATTTGCTAGCTGTTTTTTCGCCTCTGCTAATTGAGAGCTCGCTTGAAGCAATCGCTTTTCTGTACGCATGTCTGCATATAACATTAAATCACTTTTTAAAATGGTTTGATCTAACTTATTGATTGTGCTTTCAATCATTTTGGATACTTGTGGGATACTTGCATCTTTATATTTTTCCATTAATTTTTGAGCATTATCTAAATTTCGATAAATCTCTCTCTTTATATCTCTAAATTCATGTGTTGCCTCTGCTAATTTTTGAGATATTTTTGTTACCATTATATCCTTTGAAGCTATTCCCATAGCTTGCAACTGACTATCCCATCGTTTCTCATCCATCTCTACTTGTTTTTGAGATCCATCTTCTACATAATCTGTATTTTCCTGTTGAATTGCAGTTTCTACTTCCTTTAAAGCATCAGCAATGGATTGTCTAGATGCCATTTCTCTTCCTTTGCTATTTAGCTCTAATGATGTATTAATTGCTTTTTCAATTTTTTCTTTTTTATCTGGACTAAGGTGTTCATTTTTAACAATCTCTGTTTTTAATTCATTTAGTGCTTTTTCTAAAATTGGTTCTTTTTGTATTTGTTTGGTAGCTTTTTTAATGCTATCCATCTGTAATTGTGTTGTTGCGTTCGACTTTGCTATTTCCTTATTATTTTCCACTTGCTTCAATTGACTATTATCTTTGGAAGTTGTTTGGCTATCCATATCTCTGGATTGATTAAGAGCTGTTTTTAAACGCTCTTTTGATGCTCCATTTAGTTGTTCTGCTTGGCTAATAACCTGCTCTAACTGTTTAACATTCTGTGGGCTAATAGTTTTATTATTTGCTACCAATTCTTTTACTTCGTTTAGGACATTGGTTATAGAGGAATTATTTTTAATATTATTTATTAATTGTCCTATTTCTTCTTTTGTTTGTTGAGATGGTAGTAAATCATTATTATTGGTAGATTCACTGGCTTGTTGTAAAACGTGATTTATTTTATTTAAACCAAGCTGTTCTTTTCCCATCATTTTTAAAATACTAGCTTCCTTGATAGCCTGTTCTACTTGTTTTACTACTTCTTGCGGCATTTTCGGGTTGTTGACGATTGTTTCTTTTACCGTTTGGATAGCTTTTTGTAGATTCGGCTCTTGGTTTACTCGGTCTTTTGTTTGCGCTAATTGGTCTTGGACCGCTTTTCCTTGATCCTGAGATGAGACTGGTTTCAACTGCGTTTCTACCGTTTTTTCCGCCTGCGTTATGGCTTGCACTAGTTTCTCTCGGCCTGCACTTTCTTGGCCTAAACGCTGGTTTATCGTCGCTTCTCTTATTGCCTGTTCTACTTGTTTTACTACTTCTTGCGGCATTTTTGGGTTGTTGACGATTGTTTCTTTTACCGTTTGGATAGCTTTTTGTAGATTCGGCTCTTGGTTTACTCGGTCTTTTGTTTGCGCTAATTGGTCTTGGACCGCTTTTCCTTGATCCTGAGATGAGACTGGTTTCAACTGCGTTTCTACCGTTTTTTCCGCCTGCGTTATGGCTTGCACTAGTTTCTCTCGGCCTGCACTTTCTTGGCCTAAACGCTGGTTTATCGTCGCTTCTCTTATTGCCTGTTCTACTTGTTTTACTACTTCTTGCGGCATTTTTGGGTTGTTGACGATTGTTTCTTTTACCGTTTGGATAGCTTTTTGTAGATTCGGCTCTTGGTTTACTCGGTCTTTTGTTTGCGCTAATTGGTCTTGAACCGCTTTTCCTTGATCCTGAGATGGGACTGGTTTCAACTGCGTTTCTACCTTTTTTTCCGCCTGCGTTATGGCTTGCACTAGTTTCTCCCGGCCTGCACTTTCTTGGCCTAAACGCTGGTTTATCGTCGCTTCTCTTATTGCCTGTTCTACTTGTTTTACTACTTCTTGCGGCATTTTTGGGTTGTTGACGATTGTTTCTTTTACCGTTTGGATAGCTTTTTGTAGATTCGGCTCTTGGTTTACTCGGTCTTTTGTTTGTGCTAATTGGTCTTGAACCGCTTTTCCTTGATCCTGAGATGGGACTGGTTTAAACTGCGTTTCTACCTTTTTTTCCGCCTGCGTTATGGCTTGCACTAGTTTCTCCCGGCCTGCACTTTCTTGACCCAATCGCTCGTTTATCGTTGCTTCTCTTATTGCCTGTTCTACTTGTTTTACTACTTCTTGCGGCATTTTCGGGTTGTTGACGATTGTTTCTTTTACCGTTTGGATAGCTTTTTGTAGATTCGGCTCTTGGTTTACTCGGTCTTTTGTTTGCGCTAATTGGTCTTGGACCGCTTTTCCTTGATCCTGAGATGAGACTGGTTTCAACTGCGTTTCTACCGTTTTTTCCGCCTGCGTTATGGCTTGCACTAGTTTCTCTCGGCCTGCACTTTCTTGGCCTAAACGCTGGTTTATCGTCGCTTCTCTTATTGCCTGTTCTACTTGTTTTACTACTTCTTGCGGCATTTTTGGGTTGTTGACGATTGTTTCTTTTACCGTTTGGATAGCTTTTTGTAGATTCGGCTCTTGGTTTACTCGGTCTTTTGTTTGCGCTAATTGGTCTTGAACCGCTTTTCCTTGATCCTGAGATGGGACTGGTTTCAACTGCGTTTCTACCTTTTTTTCCGCCTGCGTTATGGCTTGCACTAGTTTCTCCCGGCCTGCACTTTCTTGGCCTAAACGCTGGTTTATCGTCGCTTCTCTTATTGCCTGTTCTACTTGTTTTACTACTTCTTGCGGCATTTTTGGGTTGTTGACGATTGTTTCTTTTACCGTTTGGATAGCTTTTTGTAGATTCGGCTCTTGGTTTACTCGGTCTTTTGTTTGTGCTAATTGGTCTTGAACCGCTTTTCCTTGATCCTGAGATGGGACTGGTTTAAACTGCGTTTCTACCTTTTTTTCCGCCTGCGTTATGGCTTGCACTAGTTTCTCCCGGCCTGCACTTTCTTGACCCAATCGCTCGTTTATCGTTGCTTCTCTTATTGCCTGTTCTACTTGTTTTACTACTTCTTGCGGCATTTTTGGGTTGTTGACGATTGTTTCTTTTACCGTTTGGATAGCTTTTTGTAGATTCGGCTCTTGGTTTACTCGGTCTTTTGTTTGCGCTAATTGGTCTTGAACCGCTTTTCCTTGATCCTGAGATGGGACTGGTTTCAACTGCGTTTCTACCTTTTTTTCCGCCTGCGTTATGGCTTGTACTAGTTTCTCCCGGCCTGCACTTTCTTGACCCAATCGCTCGTTTATCGTTGCTTCTCTTATTGCCTGTTCTACTTGTTTTACTACTTCTTGCGGCATTCTTGGGTTGTTGACGATTGTTTCTTTTACCGTTTGGATAGCTTTTTGTAGATTCGGCTCTTGGTTTACTCGGTCTTTTGTTTGCGCTAATTGGTCTTGAACCGCTTTTCCTTGATCCTGAGATGGGACTGGTTTCAACTGCGTTTCTACCTTTTTTTCCGCCTGCGTTATGGCTTGTACTAGTTTCTCCCGGCCTGCACTTTCTTGACCCAATCGCTCGTTTATCGTTGCTTCTCTTATTGCCTGTTCTACTTGTTTTACTACTTCTTGCGGCATTCTTGGGTTGTTGACGATTGTTTCTTTTACCGTTTGAATTGCTTTTTGTAGATTCGGCTCTTGGTTTACTCGGTCTTTTGTTTGTGCTAATTGGTCTTGAACCGCTTTTCCTTGATCCTGAGATGGGACTGGTTTCAACTGCGTTTCTACCTTTTTTTCCGCCTGCGTTATGGCTTGCACTAGTTTCTCTCGGCCTGCACTTTCTTGACCCAATCGCTCGTTTATCGTCGCTTCTCTTATTGCCTGTTCTACTTGTTTTACTACTTCTTGCGGCATTTTCGGGTTGTTGATGATTGTTTCTTTTACCGTTTGAATTGCTTTTTGTAGATTCGGCTCTTGGTTTACTTGGTCTTTTGTTTGCGCTAATTGGTCTTGGACCGCTTTTCCTTGATCCTGAGATGGGACTGGTTTAAACTGCGTTTCTACCGTTTTTTCTGCCTGCGTTATGGCTTGTACTAGTTTCTCCCGGCCTGCACTTTCTTGGCCTAAACGCTGGTTTATCGTTGCTTCTCTTATTGCCTGTTCTACTTGTTTTACTACTTCTTGCGGCATTTTCGGATTATTGACGATTGTTTCTTTTACCGTTTGGATAGCTTTTTGTAGATTCGGCTCTTGGTTTACCTGGTCTTTCGTTTGGGCTAATTGGTCTTGGACCGCTTTTCCTTGATCTGTGGGTACGGGCTTTATTTGTTGATTCGTTACTTCTTTTTCCGCCTGCGTTATGGCTTGTACTAGTTTCTCCCGGCCTGCACTTTCTTGGCCCAATCGCTCGTTTATCGTCGCTTCTCTTATTGCCTGTTCTACTTGTTTTACTACTTCTTGCGGCATTTTCGGGTTGTTGACGATTGTTTCTTTTACCGTTTGGATGGCTTTTTGTAGATTCGGCTCTTGGTTTACCTGGTCTTTCGTTTGGGCTAATTGGTCTTGAACCGCTTTTCCTTGCTCTGTGGGTACGGGCTTTATTTGTTGATTCGTTACTTCTTTTTCTGCCTGCGTTATGGCTTGTACTAGTTTCTCTCGGCCTGCACTTTCTTGGCCTAAACGCTGGTTTATCGTCGCTTCTCTTATTGCCTGTTCTACTTGTTTTACTACTTCTTGCGGCATTTTCGGGTTATTGACGATTGTTTCTTTTACCGTTTGGATAGCTTTTTGTAGATTCGGCTCTTGGTTTACTCGGTCTTTTGTTTGCGCTAATTGGTCTTGAACCGCTTTTCCTTGATCCTGAGATGGGACTGGTTTCAACTGCGTTTCTACCTTTTTTTCCGCCTGCGTTATGGCTTGTACTAGGTTCTCCCGGCCTGCACTTTCTTGACCCAATCGCTCGTTTATCGTTGCTTCTCTTATTGCCTGTTCTACTTGTTTTACTACTTCTTGCGGCATTTTTGGGTTATTGACGATTGTTTCTTTTACCGTTTGGATAGCTTTTTGTAGATTCGGCTCTTGGTTTACTCGGTCTTTCGTTTGGGCTAATTGGTCTTGAACCGCTTTTCCTTGCTCTGTGGGTACGGGCTTTATTTGTTGATTCGTTACTTCTTTTTCTGCCTGCGTTATGGCTTGTACTAGTTTCTCCCGGCCTGCACTTTCTTGACCCAATCGCTGGTTTACCGTTGCTTCTCTTATTGCCTGTTCTACTTGTTTTACTACTTCTTGCGGCATTTTTGGGTTGTTGACGATTGTTTCTTTTACCGTTTGGATAGCTTTTTGTAGATTCGGCTCTTGGTTTACTCGGTCTTTTGTTTGGGCTAATTGGTCTTGAACCGCTTTTCCTTGATCCTGAGATGGGACTGGTTTCAACTGCGTTTCTACCTTTTTTTCCGCCTGCGTTATGGCTTGTACTAGTTTCTCCCGGCCAGCACTTTCTTGGCCTAAACGCTGGTTTATCGTCGCTTCTCTTATTGCCTGTTCTACTTGGTTTACTACTTCTTGCGGCATTTTCGGGTTGTTGACGATTGTTTCTTTTACCGTTTGGATAGCTTTTTGTAGATTCGGCTCTTGGTTTACTTGGTCTTTTATTTTATCTATTTCAATAGTAAGTTCTTGTAAATCATCTGTTTTTATGACATTTAACACATCAATTATTCTTGTTTTAGCTATTGTTTGTAGCTTTTCAGTATCTTGTATTGCCTGTGTAATATTTTTTATATTTTCTTTCGATATTTGTGCATTACCATTTAATTTCGAACGTATTAATTCTATTCCTTTTTGGATATCATTCTCCATTTCAAGAATGGAACTAAATTCGCTAATTAATTTATTTGAAATACTTTTTTGGTCTTGGGAAATAACTTCATTTTTTTGATTATAAATTGAAGAATTAATTTCTGTCTCTTTTTTCGATACATTATTTTGAAAATTAGGATCGATTGCATTTGCTATTTTTGAAACAACATTATCCAAGGATTCGCCATTGATTGCTGCATGAATAGACCGTAAATTAGAGTATGATACCTCAAGATTTTTATTTGCAAGTGCACGTAATGAAACCAATTTTTCTTCTATTGTCCCAGTTTCATTTTCAAAAAATGAATTTAATTTGACCAAAGTATCTCTATTAATTGAAGTCTTTTTTCCTACGATAGTTGTAGCCATTCTTAATTCATTTTTATTTTTTTCTGATAGATTCATATCTTCTATCATCTTTTCTGTTGCATTTGAATTTGATGATGAATCAGTACTAGAAGTAGAAATAGTTTTGACCTTAATTCTACTTCCATCTATGTCACTAATTTGCACAGAAACTCTATTTTCTTTTGGAACAGCATCCTCAAATTTAACATTAAAATCTTTCCCTTTAATTTGAATAACTGCTTCGCTTTCTGACATACGAGATTTTATTTGTGCGTTATATGTTTCATTTTTCGAAAGTTCTAATTGCTTTTCATTGGTTGTTACATTGGATAGTTGGGTTTTATTAAATATTTGCATAATAACACTCCCGTTAAATACATTCTTCTTACTATATCGGCCCAATGCTTCCTAACTTTATTTATTCGAAGGAAATGGTAAAAATTAATTAAAAAAGTTTAATAGAATGCCCATTCTATTAAACTTTTTAATTTTCCTACCTTTTATCTAATACACGATAGGCTGATTTATTTCTTTCTTCAATTTCCCTTTTACTTTTTCCCTCTTTTTCAACTAACTTCAAATCATTCTGTATTCCTGTTAAACAAGACTGACAAAGCTTTCCTTCACGAATAATCGTTCCACACTTTGCACATGGATAACCAAGATTAGGAAATTGCACAAGCTTAATTCTACCTTTTTTGATAAATTTATAAATCAACGTTCTCTCTACGCCCGTTGCTTCCACTACTTCATCCATTTGCGCTGTTCGATTCTGCTTTTTCCGAATAAATTGATAAACCTTTTCGAAATCTGCTTCCTCTTGCTTATAGCATTTCAGACACACATCGCGAATATTATTTAACACATAAATATCTCCACATTGTGGACAATTCCCTAGTTCTGCCATCCATGTTTCCTCCTCATCTAGCAATCGTAAAGGAAGTGATGGACTTTGCTCCCGCTTCCTTTAATACTTTCGCCGCATTTCGTAACGTCGAACCTGTAGTATATATATCGTCAACGAGGAGAATATCTTGAGCCATTATGTGCTCTTTCTGTTCTAGTTTAAAAATATTGTCTATCTGCAATCGCTCTTTTCTTGTTTTTTTCGATTGTTTCTCACTATGTAACCGAACAAGACCATTTACATAAGCTATTTTGGCATAGAAAAGAACAGCCTCCACTTGATTAAATCCTCTCTCATACAATCGTTCCTCACTTAATGGAATAGGAACCACCACCTTGTTTTTTGCAAAATCTTTCGGTAAAAAGGAGACAAAGGATGCTGCAATTCGAAAATCCCCTCGGTACTTAAATCGAGCGATTGTTTCTTTCAAAAAATCATTATATAAAAATAACGACTGGTTAGATTCCAAAATTCCTTTCCACTCTGCTGATTCCCCCCATCTTCTGCAATCATGGCATACTCCTCCTTCTACATGAACGGCATCAAGCAAATCAAGGGGACGACCACAAATCTGGCATGTTTCTCCCCTAATTACTTTAAGCTTTTCCTTACATCCCATGCATAAATAACATTCTGGCTCATTTGATAAAAGATATGTCCAGTTAAATTCAGGGGTAACTGGTGCCAAGCAAATCACACAAATCATTATAGAAGCATCCCCCTTTCCCTTGCCTCCTTATTACTTCTCATTATTTGCTTTCGCGCGGAAACCATATTATTTGTTTTTCCATAGTGAAAAAAAGTAATCGTTCCATCAGGAAATTCTTTTTTCCTCCCTACCCTTCCCGCAATTTGCACAAGAGCACTTTCTGTGAAAATTTGATTTTCTGCTCCTAACACAGCAACATCTACATTTGGAAACGTAACACCTCTTTCTAAAATCGTTGTCGTGATAAGCAAGTCCACTTTTTTATCACGCATTTTTTGCACCTTTTCTTTTCTCTCTGGATCTTCTGCATGAACCGTTTCCAAACTGCCTACTATTGATTGCAGAAGCATTTTTACTTTTTCCATATAATGAATTTTCGGGACAAATAAAAGCATTGGCTTATTCAGCAGAATACGGTCCTGAATCCACTTAACAACTGGCGCAGGGAGCTTATCCTTTTTCAATGTCTTTTCCCAATTACCACACCACTGAAAGTTTGGTACAGGCAAGGGAAATTGATGAAAACGCGCCGGAATCGTCACATAGTCAATCTTGTTTTGTCTGCATTTTTCTTGCCAGTTTTTATCGGGCGTTGCCGTTAAGTAGATGAGCGTGGAATGTTCTTTTCTCGCTTTTTGCACAGCATACTGAAGCGATTTGTCGACAGAATAAGGAAAGGCGTCCATCTCATCCAAAATAACAAGATCAAATGCCTGTTGGAAACGAAAGAGCTGGTGGGTCGTGCTTATTGTTAAGGGACTATAATGATGGCGATCTTCACTGCCTCCATAGACAGGAAGAACCTTTATTTTTGGAAAAACCTCTTGTAATCGAGGGGCTAATTCGAGGACAACGTCAGTGCGAGGAGTTGCAATGCAAACACGTTGATTTTTTTGCAATGCTTTTTCGATTCCTTTGAAAAGTATCTCGGTTTTCCCTGCTCCACATACTGCCCAAATTAAGAGTTCGGATTGTTTTTCAATTATGTTTTCCATTTTATCTGATGCCTCTTGCTGTCCAGCTGAAAGTGTTCCGCTCCATTGTAAAGTAATTTCTGAGGTGTCTTGATTTAGCTGCGGCCCACTCCAAGTAATTAACGGGGTGCATTCACTAATTCTTCCCATCATGATGCAGTTTCGACAATATGTGCATTTCTCTTTACATCTTGCACAGGGAAAACTTGCAAACAGCTGCTGATTCTCATTGCCACATCGCTTGCAAATATATTTATTGCGAGCATTTTTATCAATCCCCTTCAGATAGGAACAATATCCATTTTCATAATGTGCTTGGATTTCTTCTTGGGAAAAGGAAAGTTCATAAAGTAGCAATGCCTTGCCTTGAAGTGAAGATTGAAGATGTGGGTTGAATGGATCATTTTCTTTGAGAGGTGGCTTATGGATTTGAGTCAGTGAAATATCTGATATTCGGTAAGAGTGTTTGGGATTAGTTTTAGTGGGGATTAGCAGATTGTCTTTTAAATAAAACCGCATTAGTTTCCTCCTATTTCTGATTTAAAAAGGTTTAAGGATAAATGATGGACAGTCTTTTTACCCGTTCCAGTCACTTTCAGGTTTAATTTTGCTAGTATTCTTGATGATGTGTATATAGATTCTATTTGTAGAAATTCCCTAAGTTGAGAATTGGTAATTTGTTCCCCGAAAAGAAAGTAGTAGTCTTTTAAATTAGGTATCAATAATTGACTTTCCTTGTGTTTACACCCGGTACAATACCAGTGTTGCATATGTTTTTTCATCAAAAATTGATTGCAGCCTTCACATTTTATACCAGTAATAATATCTTTTTTATCAACCTGATATTTATGCAAAATCTCAGTATCTAAAGGAGTATGCTTTCTTTTTAACGATTTGATCAATTTCTTTCATCTGTTGGAAGGAATGTCGTTTTGTAAGAAGCAGTAAGTTTAGGAATTAATTCTGGTAAATATTCTTTATGAATTAAAGTATTTTTAAAGGTTTGAGTTTGAGTCGGAGATAGGCGCAAAATCGACTTGGTATTACTAAACACAACGAGGGGATAAATCGGAATGTCGGGGAATTGATTGACCGCTAACCAGCTCTTAAGTTGTCTCTTAAGCCTATTAACTTGAAGTATAGGATCAGGGAAGGCCTCTTTCTCTTCTCCTTTTATTCGTATCATTTGGTGCAAATCGGTATCAAAGTATAGTTCACCGATTATGTTTTTCACTTCGATGATTAACGCATATTTTGCATGGAGGATTAATACATCAATTTGGAAAAAATGCTTTCCATCTCAAAGCCGTAAATCATGAAGTATAAAGTATTCCTCATCTGGTAAAAAGCTAAGTGGGAAGTCTACAGCTTTCTCTCCTCTGTATCCCGCCAATTTCCATTGATAATCTTGATTAATCAAAGAAATATTAGGATGATTTACTTTAATCCTAGAGAGTAAAGACTCTAATTGAAGCACTCGATATGGATATTCAATTGGTTTTACAATCAATTAATCACTTCCTTTCATTTTTATAACAACATTATTCTAGAACTTAGTTAAAATACCTGCTTATTTTGGAAAATTATTGCGTCTATTTAAGCATTATTTATTTTGTGTTCATCTATGATTAGAATGAAAGTGGTTTTAGTTGCAACTTTCTTTTAGTTGCAACTTTCATTTACTTGCGACTTTCTCACCTTTACTTGCAGCTTCTCCACTTTTACTTGCGGCTCCTTCCCCCTTACTTGCGACTTCCTCTCTTTTACTTGCAACTCTTCACCTTACTTGCAGCTTCTCCACTCTTACTTGCGACTCCTTTCCCCTTACTTGCGACTTTCTCACCTTTACTTGCAACGCTTCACCTTACTTGCAACTTCTCACTTCTACTTGCGACTCTCCCTCTTTTACTTGCAACGCTTCAGCTTACTTGCAACTTCCCCACTTTTACTTGCGACTTTCCCTCCCTTACTTGCAACTTCCCCTCCTTTACTTGCGACTCCCCCTCCCTTCCTTGCGACTCCCCCTCCCTTCCTTGCGACTCCTCTCCACACCCCGATCCACCAACACCAATCGAGTAGGAGGCACGTTACCGTGCCGACCTCTCACACCACCGTACGTACCGTTCGGTATACGGCGGTTCGAAAGTTTATGAAATCACCTTCATTAAGGATTTTAAACCTCGCTCTTGCCAATATTGATTATTTAGGGCAAGATGTAAGATAGGATTGTATGATAGGCGCCAATATCCCTTTCGGGAGTTGGCGTTTCTTCTTGCTTCATCGATGGATATTCCAAGCTTTCTCAGGTTTTTGTATTTCGTTTTGACCTTTTTCCACTCTTTCCATCTACAAGCTCTTAATCTTCTCCTAATATGACTGTCTGTTTCACGGGCATATTTCTTGATGTCCGCAATTTTAAAGTAGTTTCCCCAGCCTTGTATTAGTTGGTTTATTTTCGCGATACGTAATTCCATACTTACTCCCCAGTTTCGGTTCGTTAGTTTCTTTAGTTTTTCTTCAAACCTTTTCTTTCTCTCTTTTGGCACGAATACTCTAGTCTTGCTTCTATTCTGGTAAAAACTTACCCCTAAAAATATCCGTGCTATCGGCTTTCCCACAGCGCTTTTCTCCTCATTCACCTTCAGTTTTAATTTTCTTTCGATGAATTGAGTAATACCTTCTTTTACTCGTTCTCCTGATTTCATACTTTTGACAAAGATGTTGCAGTCATCTGCGTATCTCACGAATTTGTGTCCTCGCTTTTCCAGTTCTTTATCTAGTTCATTAAGCATGATATTGCTTAGTAACGGACTTAGCGGGCCTCCTTGAGGTGTCCCTTCTGTATTCGGTTTAACTAGTCCGTTCTCCATAACTCCTGCTTGAAGATATCTTCTGATTAATTTCAAGGTAGGTTTGTCTGTTATGGTCTTAGCTATTAGAGACATGAGTTTATCATGGTTAACTCGGTCGAAAAATTTCTCTAGGTCTATGTCTACTACGAAGTTGTATCCATCTTCGATAAATTGCCTTGCTTGTTCTATCGCTTGATGAGCACTTTTATTTGGTCTAAATCCGTAACTATAAGGACTAAACTGTCTTTCAAAAATAGGGGTAAGCTTCTGTACAAGGGCTTGTTGGATTACTCTGTCTGTCACTGTAGGGATTCCTAGCTTCCGTTTCCCTCCATTTGGTTTGGGAATATCAACCCTTCTTACTGCTTGCGGTTTATATTTTCCTTCCTTCATAAGTCCGATAATCTTTTGACCTTCTTCTTTCAAGTGAAGGTGAGTAGCTTCTACATCTTTCGCATCGACTCCTGCTGCTCCTTTGTTACTTTTGACCTTCTTGAAAGCTTTATTTAGATTATCTAGTTCTACTATTTTTTCCATTAAACTTATATCTGAATTTGATTTCATATTGTTTCCGTGTTTTGGAGATTGCATAAGGATAACTACACTCTATATGGAACTCACCAGCTTTCCGAGCCTTCTTTCCCATATAGTCATTATGTTGGCTGTTTCCTTGTTTCCTTATAAATAACTCTAACACGGTCTCTCCTTTCGTTCCGTCCTTCTCAAATTCGAAAATTTGATACTATGACTTCTGCTGACTTCTCTTGATTCAGCTATCTATCGCTAGATAGGTTCCTAGTAGGGTTTTCAAGAGATCTCCCGGGGTAAGTTCACTCGCTTTCTCCTCATATATCTGCCACATTTATTCCCATTTCATCTGTGGATATTTTGGACTTTGTTTTGTTTTGCAAACTCATCCTGAAATGGAAACCTCAAATGTGATTCGTGTACCTCAGACCGAGGATTTGTCTAGGGCTTCCTTCAGATTCCGCGTCACCACGGACACCCTTGCCTTCGACTAATGGTTCGCATATCCCAACGCCCATAGTGGACTTTCACCACCAAGCTAGTGAACATGCCCGGCACACAAAAACCCCGATTCTCACCAAGAACCGGGATCACACACAACTCTATTATCTTTTCTTCATCCAGCCAAGCCCCATAGATCCTTCACCTAAGTGTGTTCCAATTACAGCACCAAAGTAGCTTAAAGAGAATTCAATATTTGGGAATTCTTGCTCTAACTCCGCTTTCCATTCTTTTGCTTCTTCTTGCCGATTAGCATGGATAATGACTGCGTAGTAACTGTCGCCATTTGTCGCTTCTCGCAAAAGCTCTACAATGCGCTTCATTGCTCTTTTTTTTGTGCGGATTTTTTCAAATGGGACGATTAGTTTATCTTCGAAATGAAGCAACGGTTTTACTTGAAGGAGGCTACCTATTATTGCTTGGGCGCTTGATAGGCGTCCGCCTCGTTGAAGATTAGACAAATCGTCTACCATAAAGTAAGCATGGCTTGTTTCTTTCAATTCATCTAGAATTGGGATTATTTCTGCTGCTGATTTCCCTTGCTGGACCAACTTTGCTGCTTCAATTGCATAAAAGCCTTGAACCATACAACTCACTTCTGTATCAAAACCAAATACTTCAATTCCTTCCACCATGTCTCCAGCAGAAATTGCGCCTTGGTAAGTACCGCTTATGCCACTTGATAAGTGTATGCTGATTACTTCATCATAAGTTTCGGCTAGCTGTTCAAATAGCTCCACAAACTTTCCAATTGGTGGTTGAGAGGTAGTTGGCAGCTCCTTCGTTTTAATTTCTTCATAAAAATCGGCAGCTGTTAAATCTCTTTCTTCCTCATACACTTCTGTACCGAGAATGACCGTCAACGGAATCATATGTATATCATACTTTTCCCTCATTTCTTGAGGAATATAAGCCGTACTATCTGTAACAATAGCTGTTTTCATCCAATTAATTACCTTCCTTATCTATTCGTTTGTCTATCATTTTAACTAAAAAAGAGTTTATTTGCATTATTAATTAACTCTATTATAATGCACAAAAAGAGGAATTAATATCGAATTTTAAAAGGCAGGGTAAATATAACAATAGATTTCATTTTTGAGAGGAAGGAGGAACTGGAATATTTCTTCTTTTTAGTTCAGCAAGGAGGATCATGATGAACTCTTCCGCTAGCTCTAATTTTACAGCGTCTGTATATGCTTTTAATAGGATTGGATCCGAAATTTTGTTTATTCCATTCATTAGGAATTCTCCTATCAACTAAGGTATTTATACATATTTTATCAAGAATCACTACAAAATATAGGTAAAAACACCTAGTTCCAACAGATTTTTATGACAAATCCCTAACAAATTACTGGATAAACATGGAACAATAAGGAAATTTTCTCCATTTGGTCTCCATATAAAAATAAAAAGGAGCTCCTCAAACCATCTAGTGATTCAGGTAACTCCTTTCTTATTAATGAACTTCTACCCAACCGTTTTTAATAGCAAAAACAACTGCTTGTGTACGGTCATTTACATTCATTTTTTGTAAAATATTACTTACATGGTTTTTAACTGTTTTTTCACTAATAAATAGCGCCTCTCCGATTCCTCTGTTACTTTTTCCATCTGCAAGAAGCTGTAAGACTTCACATTCACGTCTTGTTAATAAATGTAACGGTCTTCTAATTTCCACCACTGGTACATGATGTTCATCAGAATTGGCATTTTCTAATGCTAAACGACGATATTCATTTACTAGATTGTGGGTTACTTTCGGATGTAAATAGGAACCGCCATCTGCTACTACTTTAACAGCTTCAATTAGTGCATCTGCATCCATTTCTTTTAACAGATAACCGCTTGCTCCTGTTTTTAATGCATGGGTTACGTAGTTTTCATCATCATGAATAGATAGAATAATTACCTTTGTTTCAGGAAATTTCTCTAACAATTGTCTTGTTGCCTCTACTCCATTAATAGTAGGCATGTTTATATCCATAATGGTTACGTCTGGTTGGTATTCTTCAATTAGCTGAATGGCTTGTGTACCATCATCCCCTTCAGCTACAATCTCGAAACTCGATTCGAAATCGAGAATTCTTTTTACCCCTTCTCTAAACAATTGGTGATCGTCAATAATAACTATCTTTGTAGTCAACTGCTCCGCCTCCCTTTTTTCTTTAGGCTCTTTTCGAAACAATGTTATTTTTTGCTTATAGATGAAGTCCGTTGATTTCCGCTCCAGCCACTTGCTTTCTACGGGGAGGGATGACGCTCCTCGGCTGAGCCTGTGGGGTTTTCCACTTCCCTCACTTCCCGTAGGAGTCAAGTGTCCTCCACTCCAATCAACTTTTGAATGTTAAACCTCATTTGTGTTAAAACAACAAACTTCACGAAAACAGTCTTTCTTATCATCTAATAGGAACGTTAATCATAATAATCGTTCCAACCCCGAGTTTTGAATCAATGGTTAATTCCCCATCAAGGAGTTGGACTCTTTCTCTCATCCCAATTAAGCCAAAGGATTCTTCCTTCTTCTGATTCTTATCGAATCCTTTTCCATTATCCTTAACTAAGACGATAATTTGATTTCTTCGTAATTCTACTTTTACCGTAATATTAGATGCTTCTGCGTGCTTTAAAGCATTTTGTATGGATTCTTGAACTAACCGAAAAAGTGCAACCTCGTATTTACTAGGAAGTCTTATTTCTTTCCCCATTGTGGCAAACTCAATTTTTGTCGATTCATGATACTCCTCTATTGTTTTCAGATATTTTTTCAACGTTGGAATAAGACCTAGATCATCTAAAGCCATTGGACGAAGATCATAAATAATTCGCCTTACCTCATATAAGGCACTTCGTACCATGGCTTTTAAATTTCTGATTTCTTCAAAAGCATCTGTCGCACCACGTTCTTTATATATTCTTTCCACTAAATCAGAACGCATCATTACATTTGCCATCATTTGTGCAGGACCATCGTGAATCTCCCGAGAAAGTCTCTTTTTCTCTTCTTCCTGAGCACCGATAATTTTCAGTCCAAAATCCTGCTTTTGCTTGGCGTCTTCTATTACTTCGCCAACCTGTTTTAAATCACTAACTAAGTAATTCATTACGACAGAAATTTGCGTCACCAGATGCTCTGCACGCTCAATTGTCTCGTCGAGTCCTAACAACCGGCGCTCCAGATCATCTCTTCGCTCTCGATATTGCTTTTCTAGGTGACGATTCATGCTTAAATCAATTTGCAGCGTATGTGCTCTTTCATAAGCTTCCCGTACTTCCGCCTCTGAGTATTCATTAAAATGCTTACTCACTTCTGATAAACGTTTACGAGCAAATCGAGACTGTATTTCTAGCTTGTCTCCTTTTTCTATCGTATCTAACACGAGTACTTTTATTTCTTTTAATTCTTCGGTAAGGGTTTCATAATCTTGTCGACATTGTTCTCCAATACGAAAAATTTCGTCTTTGCTAGAACCAACGGTCTGAATCATTTGCTCCACAATATAATCTAACGGTTTTGTGTCAAATTTCCTTATTAACATATATAATTCCTCCAAAAAAGCTAAAACCCTTTCAACATCCATTCTTATTTTAGCTTGAAAGTTAATAATATGTATAATTCATCCTAAAATAAATGAAAATCGTTATTTAGACACATATTCCCCCTATTCAAAACCATGTCCCAAGACCTATTAATATCAAGGATTGCTGTGAAAAAGTATGTATAAATTCGCTTATATAATTTTATCCTATTCTAAACAAAAATCAAAGTAAAAGAAAATACATATAAGAAAGAACCTGTAAACAAAAGACTCGTAAGCCTCTCCATGAAGAATAGCCCATACCATATGTAGCGGGTCTTTTCGAGCATGGAGTTTTACTTATTATATCACGCTTGCAAAATCGCTATATTAAGATTTGATTACAAAGAGAACAATAATTGAAGAATAGACAATGTCGAATTATAATGAAATAAGACTAATTATCGAATTTCTTCTTATTTTTCAAAAATAGAGTAATCGATACGCACTTAATAACGAACAAAAAACTATGGCAGACAAAACAATGAACGATCATTAAAGACACAATGAAAGGAGCTCTATATTATGCTTCCTTCCTATCTTACTGTGCCTAGCTACGGAGAATACGAGCTAATTATTCAAAAATCACGTTTCATAGCACATATTGCTCGAACAGAAACAGAAGAAGCTGCACAGGCTTTCATAGGAGAAATGAAGAAAAAACATAAAGACGCAACACATAATTGTTCTGCTTACTTAATTGGAGAGCATGATCAAATTCAAAAGGCAAATGATGACGGAGAACCAAGTGGAACAGCAGGGGTACCAATCCTTGAAGTGCTCAAGAAAAAAGGCCTAAAGGATACTACCGTTGTTGTAACAAGGTATTTTGGAGGTATTAAACTTGGTGCTGGAGGACTAATTCGCGCTTACGGAAAATCGACCTCTGAAGGATTAGCAAGCATCGGTATCATCGAAAGAAAGTTAAAGCAAATACTCAGCGTATCCATCGAGTATCCTTTACTTGGAAAAATGGAAAATGAATTGCGTTCCTCAAACTATCAAATCAAAGACATTCACTATTTAGAGAATGTCGAAATCGAAGTCTTTGTAGATTCCGATGACGTCGAGACCTATAAAGCTTGGATAACAGACTTAACGAATGGACAAGGTATTATTACAGAAAAAGAATCTCTGTATGCAGAGTCATTTATTTGAATTTTTTACTACAATTACAAAAATATACCTCTAATAGAAATAAAGAGTTAATTTACGAAATCGATATTTAACGGTAATATAAGTACTATGCTTTTTTACGTTATTTTTTTTTTACAAAGGAGAAACATATGGCAAAAAATACAAGAGAAACTTATATAAAAGAAACTAGGAATAAGAAACGAAAGAAGATAAAACTTTTTATTTTCGTTCCCTTGCTTGTCATTATTTTAGCAGGCATCGGTTATGGAGCAACCCTCTATTCAAAAGCAAAGTCAGTTGCAGATGATTCTTACGAGCCAATTGATCGTGATTCAAAAAGAGAAGCAAGAGTAGATCCAAATATTGATGATGTTTCTATTCTATTTATTGGAGTAGATGACAGTGAAAAAAGATCAAGTAAATCTGGAACAACTCGTTCTCGTTCCGATGCCTTAATGGTTGCTACTTTAAACGAGAAAGAAAAATCCGTTAAATTACTAAGCATTCCACGTGATTCTTATGTATATATTCCTGAACGCGGCTATAACGATAAAATTACCCATGCTCATTATTTTGGCGGTGTTACTTCTACTTTAGATACTGTAGAAAATTTACTTGAGATTCCGATTGATTATTATGTAAAAATGAATTTTGATGCCTTTATGGATGTGGTTGATGCTTTAGGTGGTATTGATGTCGATGTTCCGGTTACTTTTACAGAACAAAATTCGAAAGATAAAGCAGGTGCCATCCATCTTGAAGAAGGATATCAAGAATTGGACGGAGAAGAAGCACTTGCCCTTGCAAGAACAAGAAAAATTGATAACGACATTGAGCGTGGGAAAAGACAACAGTTAATCATGCAAGCAATCATGCAAAAAGCTATATCAGTTGAAGGAATTACAAAATATTCAAAAGTAATGGAAGCTGTAGGAAGCAATATGACAACCGATCTGTCATTCAGCGATATGCAATCCTTAATTGCCTATGCAACAGCAGACAATGGTTTACAAATTGAGACACTTACATTAGCTGGTTATGACGGCCGAGTTGATGGAAAATATATTTATCAATTAGATGAAACAGCCTTAGCTGAAACAAAATCCATTCTTCAGCAGCATTTAGGTGTAAGCAGCAATCTTTTTTCTGACTCTGACAGTTCAACTGAAACACCAACAGAAACAGATACAACAACAGATTCTTCCACTTTAAACTAATCATATATACCAGACATGCACCTTTTTCCATTCGTGCATGTCTTTTTTTTTTCAAAAATTTTTATTAGTTTCTTCTCTAATTGTTTCATTCTAGACAGACAAAAGTCTTTTCAAAATACCAGTATTAACCCCGAATTAATAGTATAAAAGTATGATAGAATCATACTAATAAAAGAATAATAGTCTTTCTATCCCCTTCCTATAAAAAATGTTCCAAATAATTACCTTTTAAATAGGACAATTAAATAAAGGAGAAACGAGAATGAAAAAAACACTATCATTTTTGTTGTCATTATTATTAGTTATTTCAATCCTACCAGTTTATGAACAGCGTGCATATGCAAGTGCCAGCGAACCACTAGTACATGTTATGCTAAAAAATTATCTAGGGAATAAAACGCAAATTTCTATCACACCATCTGGAACATATAAAACCGAAGATGGAAAAATCACCTTAAATAATACAACTACCTATACCCTTAAGTTAGAACAATCTAAACTTAAATTATATAAAGGAAGTACAACTATTTTGGAATCAGGTTCTTTTACTTTAACACCATCCAATCCTGATGATTATTTAATGATTAATGATAGAAAATACAAAGGATCCTTTGAATTTATTATAGAAACGATAAATGGTTCAAGCTATATCCGCCCGATAAATACGATTGGTATGGAAGAGTACCTTAAAGGGGTCGTACCTAGTGAAATGCCAGCATCTTGGAATATCGAAGCCTTAAAGGCACAAGCGATTGCTGCACGTACCTATTCATGGAATTATGGCGGTAAGACGATTACAGATACAATCAGCCATCAAGTTTATGGCGGACTAAGTGGTTCCCATCCTAACTCTGATAAGGCAGTCGAAACTACAACTGGACAAGTTCTAAAATATAACAATACATTAATCGACGCCGTTTACTCAGCAAGTAATGGAGGTTTAATGGAATCCGCTAAAAATGTGTGGGGCAATGACTTTGCCTATCTAAAAAATGCAACAGATTCCTATGATACAAGCTACACTTGGAGCTTCGATGTCCAAAAAACGCAAATAGATATGGAAGATAAAAATCTGGAAAATCCAGATACATGGTGGAACAATGTTTCGGAAAAGGATAGCGCCATTGTTACTAATCTAAAAACATGGTTAAAGGATAATGGATATAAAGACAAAGATATTAAAATTGTCTCTATCCCTGTTTTAGCTTTTAATAATCCTTCTACAACACAAAGAGTCAGCACGGGCTCAATCTCTATTCAGTTTTATGTGAAAGATAGCAAAGACACAAATGGCAAACTATTATTACAAGAAATAAACCAAACAAATGTTGCTGCATCAAAAGTTAGAGGCATGATTGGTCTGAATTATGTAAAAAGCTATCTTGTGACAAAAAGCGCTTCGAGTACTACTACACATAGTATTGCAGGAAGAGGCTATGGACATGGAGTTGGTCTAAGTCAATATGGGGCTAATAACCGTGCTAATGCAGGACAAAAGTACACAACCATTTTGGCGTTTTATTACCCTGGTACGCAACTAGTAACGGAATATAATGTAGCAATTACAGCTCCAGAAATAAAAGATACGAAAGCTTCTTTTGCGAATTCAAACAATGCGGTTAACTTGTCATTTACCCTTACAAAAGCAGCTAGTACTATCGTCAGAATAAAAGATAATACAGGTATAATCAAAACAACGCTTTTAAATAATGGATTGTTGAACGCTGGCAGCTACACTTACACTGCCAATGCATCAACTTGGGCTGACGGTAATTATATTGCTGAAATCATCGCAACAGACAGTAATAGCAATAAAGCAACAAGCACAGCAACTGTAAAAATTGCCAAACTAGATGCACCATCGATAAGTTCCATTAAAACAACTTTTGATACAAATACAAATACTGTTCAAGCATCCTTCTCTGTTAATCAACCGACAAAAGCGTCAGTGACAATTTCAGATAGTAAAAATAAAGTCGTGAAGACATTAGCAAGCAGCAAATCTTTATCTGCAGGCTCTTCCTCTTTTAATTGGGATGTAGGAAATGTTAACGACGGAACATATACGCTAAATATTAATGCTATTAATAGTATCGGCAAAGAAAAAACAGTTAAACATAGATTCACAATCAAAAAAGTATCTGCACCAACTATTAAAGATGTGAAAACTAGCTATGATGCTGCTGGCAACAAAATAAAAGCGAGCTTTCATGTCAATCAATCAGCAAAAACAACGGTAAAAATCATCGACAGCAAAAATAAAGTGGTGAAGACACTTGCTTCCAATCAATCTCTAAAGGCAGGAACTCATTCCTATACTTGGAGTGTAGGTAACTCAAGTGATGGAAGCTACACTATATCTGTCGAAAGTGTAAATACAAATAATTTAAAGAAAACAGTTAAACAAAAATTCACCTTAAAAAAAGTTTCCGCTCCAACCATTAAAGATGTGAAAACTAGCTATGATACCACTAGCAACAAAATAAAGGTGAGTTTTCATGTCAATCAATCAACAAAAGCTACTGTAAAGATAATGAACAGCAAAAATAAAGTCGTGAAAACACTTGCTTCCAACAAGTCAATAAAGGCAGGGACTCATTCCTACACTTGGAGTGTTGGAAAAACAAGCGATGGCAGCTATAAAGCATATGTTGAAACTGTAAATACGAGTAAATTAAAGAAAACATCTTCTAAAAATTTCCCTTTATATAAAGTGAAAGCAGGAACCGTAAAAGCAACAAAGCTTAATATTAGACAGAAGCCAACCACTTCATCAAAAATAGTCGGATCCGTTCCTAATAAGAAGAAAGTTAAGATTTATGCAAAAAGCGGTTCATGGTATAAAATCAAGTATGGGAAAGTAACAGGCTATGTCTCAGCAAAATATGTGAAGAATGTGAAATAAACTAAATACAGATGTATGAGGCTGGGCCAAAACTAAATAGCCAATCTGAAAAGACGAACAATTTCTAATTTAACTCTTAATTTAAAGGCTACTTTTTCATACTGATTATTTATATATAGTCAAGTGTAAAAACTAATTCGTTCCATTGCGCTACAGACACTCCATTCGCCGGGATGGCACTGAAAAAGTATATGTAATCAAATTTAAGTATGATTAAGTTCATTGAAAGAGACTAATAAGTTTGTTCGGAGAGACGACCGCTCGACTCCTATGGGCGCTGCGAGAAAGTCCAAGACCCTGAAGCGACTCGACGCTCGCACCATGGAAAGCGAAGTTCATTCAGGCTGCGGGCAATAACACCAACTTTACTGAAATAACCTTTTATAAAACTAATAAAAAACCCGAACAACTATACTCTCGTATGGTTGTTCGGGTTTTTCTATGGCTGGAATACTTATGTCCCACCCTCTTTTTAACGATTCTTTTTCTATAACACATACACCTTTCCAAAAAAAGGAATTGGGGTAAATTACAATAAATATATTTAAAATGAAGGATTTCTTAATAAATTTCATTTACTTTGACAATACTAAACATAAAAAAAGAAATACGATATAATGAGGTGTTATAAATGTTAAAAAAGATGCTAACATTCTTAAATGCTGCTATCGAAAAACCATTTTTTACTGATCATGAACCTAGCATTTGGAATGAATTTGAAGATGATTTTTATGAAGAAGAGTTAGATGAGAAGCATAGGCTTTTGTAATAGGATCTAATTTCATTTTAAAGTAGCTTTTTCCATCCTATTATTTCACATACTAAAAAGCCCTTCATAAAGAGGGCTTTTTTTTATCGATTTTTATCAGTCGAATATCTTATATCATTAATAAACTTTAATATCGGCTTATAATTTTTCCCAACCAATCCAATTTTTTCAACAATTAATTCTATGATGAACAAGACTGTTACGATAAGGAGAATGGCTCCCCATACTTTTGCCATGGAAAAAATCACAGCAACAAGTCCAAAAAATGAGGCCATTGCATAGATAATAATAACCGTTTGTCTGTGGGTAAAACCTATATTTAACAAACAATGGTGTAAGTGAGACTTATCTGGTGCCATTAATGGCTGTTTATTCACTAAGCGACGAATAATGGCAAAGAATGTATCAGAAATAGGAACTCCTAAAATAATAACTGGAATAACAAAAGAGATTAACGTTACATTTTTAAATCCTAATAATGACATAACTGCAATGATATAGCCGAGGAATAATGCTCCTGTATCCCCAAGGAAAATCTTTGCCGGATAAAAGTTAAACAATAAAAATCCAAGGGTACTTGCTAACACAATGGAAGAAATCGCAATTACATATCCATTCCCCATAATCATTGCCATACCAGTAATCGTAAATAAAGCAATACAGGAAACCCCTGAGGCAAGACCATCCAATCCATCAATTAAATTAATGGCATTCGTGATGCCCACAATCCAAAGAATTGTTATTGGTATATCCAAAAATCCAAACTCTAATTGTCCACCAAATGGCAAGTTGATAAATTCAACTTGTACGCCACCCCAAACCACTACAATGACCGCAGCAATTGTTTGAGCAACAAACTTAATCTTTGCATTGAGATTATAAATATCATCTAACATTCCCGTTGCAATTATAATAACACTACCAATCAGTATCGGATAATGATAGTCTTGACCTGGATTGATCGCTAATGCACCGATAACAAAACTGATATATATAGCTAAACCGCCCATACGCGGCATGATTTTATGATGTACTTTTCGTTTTTCTGGTTTATCCATTGCTCCAACTTTAAATGCAAGCTTCTTCACTAATGGAGTCAGTAAGATAGAAGCAATAAAACATACCACGAGCATTATATAAATCATGGAGATCCTCCCTAATGCCTTTAATAACGTACATTTTTAGGCATCTGTCTATTCTTGCATATAATCGAAATTTATTATAACACAATCACAACTGGCTTGGCTTAACAAATTACATCCTTATTTTACATTTGTATTACAAATTTTTAATCTTTTCTATAAATAACTTGATTATTATTATATATGACGTGTACTAATTTGGAAAGTTTCATCATAAAGCAAATAAAGTTTTTCTTACTTCCCTACTCCATTAGAAATAAAACCGCTCTAATTATAGAACGGTTCTTTCAAAGTAAAAAAATAGACATGTGCTTCTCGCGTTAGACCTTACCGACAAACGCAGGATCACTTCTTCTTTTTAACCCCGCCTCTTGAAATTCCTTTTTCTCTCTTGGAGTCATTTTTTTATATGCTGCTAAAAATTTCTCATATGCCGGCATTACTTCTTCAATACTTCCGGTCATCTTCACTTCTCCATGTTCTAGCCAGATGCCTTTTTCGCAAAATTGTTTCATCTGTCCAATCGAGTGGCTGACAAAGAACATCGTTTTTCCTCGTTTTTTAAATTCATTCATTTTTTCCAAGCATTTTTCAGCAAATGCTTTATCTCCTACTGACAATGCCTCATCAATAATCAATACATCGGGATCGGTATTAACAGAAATAGCAAAACCAAGACGAGACTTCATACCACTGGAATAAGATTTCACTGGTTGATCTATAAATTTCCCCAGCTCTGAAAACTCGATAATTTCCGGTTCTAGTTCTTTTATTTGTTGTTTAGTAAATCCGAGCATTAAACACTTTAGTTCAATATTCTCTCTCCCAGTTAATTCCCCATTTACCCCAGCAGATACTGCAATAAGCGATGCTTGTCCATCTATTTTCACTTCTCCAGACGTTTGTGGAACAATCCCCGCAATAATATTGGAAAGGGTTGATTTACCAGATCCATTCACACCAACAAATCCAATGACATCCCCTTTTTCCGCTTCAAAACTAACATTTTTCAGGGCGAAAAAAGGTTCTCCATAATTATTTGGCAGAAATATATCTTTTAGTTTCTCCGAATTATTTTTATATAATTTATATCTCTTCGTTAAATTTCTAACTATCACAGACTTTTCCATACGAAGCCTCCATTATAAAAAGTCAATAAAATGTCTTCTGAATTTCACATGCATATATGATCCTACACATAATAGGAGGAGGACCAATCCCCAAAAATAAATTGTGATGGTAGGATGGGCAGTTATAAACCAGCCCTCTCCTAACAGGGCATAACGATAGCCTTCAACTAAATAATAGAAAGGGTTTAATAGCATGACATAATCAAAAAACTTACCAAACGTACCAGAATCACTGAATCTTCCCGCAGGCCATAAGATTGGTGTTATATACAAAAGCACACGCATTAACGATTGCAATAACATCTGAAAATCTCGCACAATAGTAGAGATTGTTGTTGTAATTAGTGATAACGCAAATAAAAATATAATAGCCGCAAATAAAAAATAAGGTATTTGCAAGTAATAGATCGAAATAGGATATCCAATAAATTGAAATATAATCATTATAATTCCCATTAATAATAATTGGGGATATAATAAGGATAATATTACATAAGATGGGATTGCGCTCAAAGGAAAGTTCATTCTTGAGACCATTCGGAGTCTAGAATATATGGATTTAGATCCTTGCGTAATGGCTGGATAAACAAAAAACCAAATTAATATTCCAGAAAGCATCCAAACAAAAAATGGAATATCTCCATGTTGTCCTGGAACTGTATCCCTATCCTGTACAAAGCCAAAAACAAACCAATAGATTGCAATTTGAATAGCTGGGTTGATAAACTCCCAAAGAATCCCTAAATAATTATTTCTATTCGAACTTTTCAACTCATACATGGACAGCCTTTTTATTAAATGAAAGTTATCTATTTGTTCTTTTATTACTTTAAGCATTGAATTCATCATATTGTTTGCCCTTCTATAATTTATCTGTCTCAAATAAGACAAGACAGAATCTCTAATTATTCATTATTTCTTCTATAATTTACTTTAAAAATACTTCATTTACAACTCTGCTTGATGCATGGCCGTCCTCTAAATAACAAAACTTATTATAAAAATCATTAAATTTTTGACTAGACACGCTATCCTTTAATTCATGTACAGATGCGATTACCTCTTCTGTTGTTTTGACTAAAGGCCCAGGTGCTGTTTTCTCAAAATCAAAGTAAAAGCCGCGCAATTTATCACGATAAGATTCAATATCATAAACGAAAAAAATCATCGGACGTTTTAAATTTCCATAATCAAAGAAAACGGAAGAATAATCCGTAATAAGTATTTCAGAGATTAAATACAACTCCCTAATATCTTCATAATTAGAAAAATCATATGCAAACCCTTTATATGGGGAAAGATCAAAGTTTTCTGCCACTAAATAATGCATTCTTAAAATGACAACAAACTCATCTTCCAATTCTTTTCTTAATTTATGTAAATCTAATTCCAAATCAAATTTGTATTTTCCTTTTTTATAAAATTGATCATCTCTCCATGTCGGTGCATATAGTAACACTTTTTTATCCAAAGGAATGGAAAACTTCTCCTTCATCTTATCTATTTCTTCCTTCGAGTGATTTTTATGCAAAATATCATTTCTTGGATATCCCGATTCAATCATTTTTTTATTAAATTGAAATGCACTTTTAAAAATCTCCGAGGAATACGCATTAGGAGAAATTAAATAATCCCAATTTTTCGCTTCATATAAAAAGTTATTTTTATACATTTTAGTATTTGTCTCAGGCATATGCACTTCATCCATATCTGCTGCTAATTTCTTAAGTGGTGTCCCATGCCATGTTTGCAAATACGTTGTATGCTTTGGTTTAGGAATCCAAAGTGGCAATCTGCTATTGCTCACCCAAAAATCTGCCCTTGCCATGATAAACAGCCATTTTATTGAAAATCTAGGTACAACATTTAGATGTTTCCCCTCGAAATTTTTTAAGTATCTAGGATTTACACTCCAATATGTTTTAAACTCTGAATGGTTATTTTGAATGTACTCATAGATTGCTCTCGGATTACAGCTATATTGCTTTCCTAAGTAACTTTCAAAAACAATCGTGTACTTCTTAGCAGGAAAATATCCTACTACCTTAAATAATACTTTATATAGGAATAAAAGCTTGTTCGCATTTTTCCACTTTTTCAATAGCTTGCTAGTACTCTCGTACAATTGTTGTTTATAATAATAAGGCGAAACAGAAATGGATAAATATTTGTTTACTGATTTTGGTCTTACTTTGACTCTTTTTTTTGATTGTGAGATTGTGCATATTTTTTTCTGCTTATATTTTTCCCCATTTGGTGGTAAATAAGCTAATTTATTACTTTTTAAATCTATACGTTTCTCTTCTTCATCACGATAACTAATTTCAATATGAAATGAATAATGAATATTTTTTATACTAGAAATTTCCTTTGTTAAATCAATATTTGTTTCAAACCTTCTATACGAAGAAAAACGATTTTTAGAATTATCCATTGCCTTTTCTTCTAATGAAAAAGGAGTAAGCTGATTATCTATATCGTTTTCCATTATGAGTGCTCCATTTATTTCGGAAGGCTCATTTTTATGCCATTCAGGATAGTCATAATAACCAGTAAAAAAAACAGATCCATCTTTTCTTATGATAGCCTTATCAATCGCTGCAAATAAAAAAGGTTCAGATGCTTTAAACGCAAGCTCTCCCCTTTTTGTTGTATACGGGAAGAATACAAGGTTGTCTTTTCCATAATAGTAGTATAGTAATCCTGTTACCCTTTCACTACTAAGCAACCTTTTTTTGGGATTATCAGCTGACTGAACGTATATTTCCCATTTCACCTTTTGAGAGAACTCCCAGCTGTATGCCTCTATATCAACCACTGTTTCAAACAAGCCAAGTCCATCTAAAGAGGAGATTTGTGCAAGCGAAAAGTGAATACACTGATCTGTATCCTTTGAATAGAAAAGAAGTGACCACTGCTCAACTGAAAGCAAAGTCTCATCGAAATAAAACTGGATATATAACTTATTCTCCTTTATCTCTATCTCCTTTACTTTATGATTACTAACTTCCAATTCACTCATTATGTTTTCTCCCCTTATATTCTATGAAAAGTGATTAACGAATTATTATTTCAATAAAATGGACTTTTTTAATCTAACAAACATTATATCGGTTAGAGGGTGGGATTTCAAACCAAAAAAAAGGAATATAAATAGGATAAAACAGGGTTACCAATTATTTTGGCAACCCTTTACTTGTACTACTCTACTATTATAATCTTTCAACTAATTCTTTTAAGTATACTTTTAAATCATCTTTAATATCTTTTCTTTTTAAAGCCAATTCAATAGTGGTCTGTATAAAACCAAGTTGCTCTCCGACATCATACCGAGTTCCTTCAAACTCATATGCAAAAACTCTCTGAATTTGATTTAATTTTTCGATTGCATCTGTCAGCTGTATTTCTCCACCAGCACCAATCCGTTGTTCTTCCAGAAATCGAAAAATTTCTGGTGTGAAAATGTATCGACCAATAATCGCTAACTTAGACGGTGCCGTTCCTTGTTTTGGTTTCTCAACAAATCTTTTTACTTGATGTCTCCTTCCGTCTCCTTTTATTGGATCAATGATTCCATATCGGTGTGTTTCCGAATCAAGTACGGTTTGAACTCCAATAACAGACGAAAGGATTTTATTGTATTCCTTTATTAATTGACCAAGGCATGGTTCTTCACTGTCTACAATATCATCTCCTAGTAAGACAGCAAATGGCTCATTTCCGATAAAATTCCGAGCACACCAGACAGCATGTCCTAATCCTTTCGGTTCCTTTTGCCTAATATAATGGATTTCTACATTTGAAGATTCTTTCACTTTTTCTAACAAATCAAATTTTTCTTTTGAAATCAAATTTTCCTCTAATTCCAAAGCGTTATCAAAATGATCTTCAATAGCTCTCTTTCCTTTTCCAGTAACAATAATTATATCTTCAATTCCAGATGCAATAGCTTCTTCGACTATATATTGAATTGTTGGTTTATCCACTATAGGAAGCATTTCTTTCGGCATTGCTTTAGTAGCTGGAAGAAATCTTGTTCCAAGACCAGCAGCTGGTATTATCGCCTTTTTTACTTTAACCATATGAATCCTCCCAATAGTTCTCTCTAATAATTTTATTTCATTTTTTATTATTAACTCAACTTTCGCAGACCAAATTAGGCAGGTAAGCGCTGATGTAGCTCGGTAAACCTGCAATCCAATGTGATAGTTGATTTTTGAGTAATTGTTGTGTTTGTTTGTTCGTCTTCTTCAAGACATCTTGAAGAAGCTCGATTAATTGCTGTAATGCGACAGCCCAATCAAGTTCATTCACTTCGTCACACAGGTCGTAAAATAAACCACCTAATGTACGTTCATCTGTGTGGCAACGATTTTGCCACGAGAGAACAATGTATCTAGTAAAGACGATCGTTGTATGGCTGATGAGTAAGTCATACGAGCGTCCTTGAAACTCTTTTTGTAAACGAAGAAGTGACTTCGTCGTTTTAAAAAACACTTCAATATCCCAACGTATGCCGTAAATACGGACAATTTCTTGTTCAGATAGTGTGCAATCGGTGCTTAAAATGGCAAGCCACTCACTCTTCTTATTACGGTTTTGAACGAACACGACTTTAACGGGTACGCCATTTGCCATCGTCGTCGTGATTGAACGAAGTAGCCCTTTCTTTCCTTGAAGTGGCGTCGCAGATCGATAGAGTTGTTTTAAGGAAAGCATTTGTCCATTCACGTTGTAGCGTTGCTTGGCGTTCTTCACCATCCCAATCACATCAAGCCCTTGTTCAACGATAGCTTTAATAAGAGGTTGTTGAGTGAACCATGTGTCCATTAATACGTAAGACGCTTCAATTCCCTTGGATAACGCTCGTTCAATCATCGCCGGAATTTGGTCAGGTGCAGACTGTAACGCTTCTGTACGGCGTTTATAACCAGAACATCGCTTATCAACTTCTTCATTGATTCCGTTAATGGAAGATGTTTTTGAGCTTAGTAAAGAGAAGTCAATTGGCATGAAAGTATGCCCGTCTGACCAGCCTAATGTAAGCATTCGAAATCCTTTATAAAATCGCATTTTCAAAGAAGCATGATCAAAACAACGGGCAAGTAATTCAACATTTTTACTGCGATTACGATCAAACGTAGAGTCGTCAATAATGAGCACTTTTGGACGGTCCTTTGATGTAAGTACACTGACTTTTTGAATGGTAGCCGCACTAAAGTGTAAAAGAAATTTCCTCCAAGCAAACTTGGAGTGATTTAAAAATCGATAGACGGTATCTTTGCCTGGAAAACAATCATTCTTTTTGGATGTGACAAGGGCAAACCATTTTTTTTGATGGAAAATCAGACAAAAAACAAGCTGAAACAAATAGGCACATGAAAACCCAAAGCTTTTTCGAATACCTGCGCGACGCAGGTGTTTTGACACTTGCAATTCAGAGAATACAGCAGAAAGTTCATTTGGTAGTTGCTCACTCAAGTGTTTTTCCTTTATCATGGAGAAGGCACCTCTTCTTTGTGGTAATGGTTTCTAGTCAATTCCACTATACCAAAGAAGCAGGTGCTTTTTCTGTTTAAAAGCACTCGTCAAGTAACATAATTAATAGTTCTTAAAGCTTTGATAGACTTACTCAAATGTCAATTTTCAAGGTGCGAAAGTTGAGTTATTAATAATTAACACAAAACTACATAATTAACTTATAGTAACTATTATACCCAATCAACTTGTTATTTAGAAATAAAAGCCTTAAAATAACAGTATTGTATTGAAATATGTTTCCATGTATTTCATTTCATTTAATTCAGACAATAATATTAAGACAATAGTATTGCTAGCTATATGAAATATAATTTTTATTATTATACATGATATCCTTTTAGGAGGAAAAAAATGAAGAAAGTAATCACATATGGTACCTTTGATTTACTTCATTGGGGCCATGTCAATTTATTAAAGCGTGCTAAAGAATTGGGAGATCATTTAACCGTAGCCATTTCAACAGATGAATTTAATAAACAAAAAAACAAAGAAGCTTATCACAGTTTTGAAAATAGAAAAGCCATTTTAGAATCAATACGCTATGTAGATAAAGTCATTCCAGAAAACAGTTGGGAACAAAAGGTACAGGATGTAATTGACCATGAAATCGATATTTTTGTTATGGGAGACGATTGGAGAGGTCAGTTTGATTTTTTATATGAGTACTGCCAGGTTATATATCTTCCTAGGACAGTCGGAATATCAACGACAAAGATTAAAAAGGACCTATTTAGAGTTAATAATGGTTAGAGAATTTGCTATTAACTTATATCTAGCGTTTTTCTCCTTTTTCTTTAATATTTTTAAATTTTTTCCTGTACAAAAAAAAATTATTTTTTGCATCTCTTTTGTAGAAAATGCAGAGTTTATTTATAGAGAGTTAATGAAAAAAAAACCACATGCACATGTCATATTAGTTAACGATAACAATGCTTGTTTTTCTTATTTTAGTAAGAATAGCAAAAATGGTACAATCCTGTTATTAAAACCCAAGAAATTATTTTCATTCCTTATGTCCATTTATCATCTTGCAACTTCTAAAGTTATTATAATGGATAATTACTTTGGCTTTCTCTCTGCAATTACATTCAGAAAAGAAGTGAAAAAAGTTCAGATATGGCATGCTGCAGGAGCAATAAAAAAATTCGGCTTAAAGGACCCATCTATAAAGCATCGAAGCAATAGAGCAAATCAACGTTTTCAGCTTGTTTACAACCAATTTGACAATATTATAGTAGGTTCAAAAAAAATGGAGTACGTCTTTATGAAGGCATTTGGGGTTACAGCTTCCCAATTTATTTATTCTGGAATCCCAAGAACCGATATTTTTTTCGATGAAGAAAAGAAATGCAAAATTATCAAAAATTTTTCTATAACTTATCCTTCAATTAAAGAGAAAAAAATTATCTTATATGCTCCTACTTTTCGAGATGACCAACTCGATAATTATCAGTTACCTATCGATATTCCTCTAATGAAAGAGAAACTAGGTAAAGATTACTTATTGATTTTAAAATTACATCCAGCGATTAGAAACAACATAGATATAGAAACACATAAAGATTTTGTATTAAACTTATCAAACTATCAAAAAGTTAATGATCTACTATTTATTACAGATTATTTAATCACTGACTACTCTTCTATTCCATTTGAATTCTCTTTTCTACAGAAACCTATGATATTTTTCCCTTATGATTTGGAAGAATACACTAAAAAACGAGGCATGTGGGAACCGTATGAAAGTATGGTACCTGGACCAGTTGTGTTTTCAACAGAAGAGATAGTGAATACTATAATAAGTAACACGTTTAAAGAAAATGAAATCCAAGCATTTCATCAAGATTGGAACACATTTTCTGTCGGTAAATCTAGTTCCAATCTAGCAGATCTTATGATCGAATGGATTGATAAAAAATAGGGTATAGGCATAAAAAGACAGTACCAGAATATTAAACAATAGGTACTGTCTTTTTATGTTTACTTTTTAATTTGTTCCATTTTTAATACTTGTTGAGTGATGCTATTATATAAATCATTATAATACTCTCTTGTCATATGATATGGCGCATTACCAAACATATGTTCAGGATCCCCAAAGTACATTTTTTTAGACATCTCTATAACAGTTATATCAGAGTAGTTTCCTTCTATATGTTTGTAAATACTTAGATATTCCTTGTTATTTTCTAGTACCTCTCTTTGTGTTTCCTCGTCGTAACTAAGTGGATATTTTTCAGGACCAATATATCCATAGGCTTCTACAAACCCGTTAATCAAAATTTTTGTATTAGGAAGTTCCTCCTTAAGAATATGATAGAATTTGTCAAATGATTTATAAAAAAATTCATAGAACCTATTATTTTTATGGACATTATACGTTTTACCGTATTTTTTCTCTTTGAAAAATCTGGTATGTCTAAATCCATTGGGATTATTAGTCAAATAATAATTTTCTGAGCTGTTAAGTTTAACATACCCATATCTAATATCTGCAAAAAAATCGATAATAATAAAATCCGGCTCTGACTCTAGTAATTCCTTAAAATGCTTCTTCTTTATATCTCTTTTTAAAGTGTTCAATCTATGTTTAGAAAGTTCTTTTGATAACTCCATGTCTTCGTCTGTTAATTTTACTTTTTTTGAAACTAGACTTGGTATAGAAGTTTGCCAAACTGTTGAAACAACTTCGTATAAATCCTTATAATCAGGAATAATATTACTATTAAATACATCCCTACTTACACAACTCCCAATAACCGCAATTTTATATGGCATATTTATTCTCCCTAACAGGTATTTTCTATTACTTCATTAAAAAATCAACTAATTTCGAATGATATCTGAATAACCTGTAATATCTTTATTGGTTACAGGTTATTCCATTTTATTATAGCCTGATATGCACGAATTCTTAAATCACACTTTCAAAATTCGAGTTAATTCAAGAGTCTTCTGCGTACGTAATTTTTTAGTTTCATTGCTAATTTATTTATTCTTGAATATTTATTACCTTTACTCCAAAAGTAAGACACCATTTTATTTTTTCGTATTTTTTCATATCTTAATTTCTTCCTTTTACTTTCACCTTCAAATAATACCTTACTACTAACTATTTCATTATAAACTCGTTCACTATTGTGATTATCAATATACTTGAAGTATCTTTCTCTTTGAGACGCGTAAATATCTTTTTCCTTAAAGTTCTGCTGCACATAATCAGTAATTGTATTTATTAAATCATCAGAATTAAATACTCGATCTCCAAATAAACCTTCATTCATATCTATATAACTTCCTGTTAATCGCTCATATTCATCTAGATCAAACTGGAAGAAAATAACTGGTTTTTTCAAATAATACACTTCCCAAGCAACACTAGAATAATCAGTAATTAATAATGATGTTCTCATCAATAATTCGTTAACTTTTTCTTCTCCAAATGAAATAATACGAATATATGGACTTTCAGATGAAAATTTACTGATATATTGTTTGAATTTTGGATGAATAAAAAAATTCAACTTTAAGTTTTTTCTTTCTAGTAAAGAATGTAGCTTATCTGAATTTAAAAAGGCCATATAATTTTCAAAATATGGTGTATTGACAAAGTCATCCTCTGGAACCTCATCTAACCAACCTCGCCAAGTTGGCATTAAAAATATTTCTTTCGGCGTCGTTTGATGGGATTTATCAACCAAATAATCCCATCTAGTAAAGCCTGTAACAATAATTTCTTTAGGATCATACCCTAAACCATTACTAATAATATCTCTCTCATAATCAGATGTAACTACATATAAATTTACTGCACTATCAGAGTCTCTCCTTAAAACATTATCATTCAATTTAAATGCTGTAACTCCGTGTTGAAGAAAAACGAATTTCTTCTTATTTAGGATATCTTTGATTTTACCTTTTTGATGTCTCCATAAATATAAGTGCCCTCTTGTTTCCGAAGCAACAAGTAATTTAGCAGCGCACATATATATCAAATGCTTAATACTCATAAAGTAAATTACTCTATCTTCCATCCCCTTCAAATTAACCCTATCAGCTGCATTCCTTTTAATAACGTAATATATATTCTTATCGTGATGATTTTCGTAACAATATTTAAAGAAATAATAAGAGTTATCCTGTGCAGTTTCTGAATTTTTTTCATATACTAACCAGATATTTTTTTTGTGTAAGAAAGGCTTAGCCAGCTTATATAGCGGATAAGCAATTAACTCATTTATTACATCATTGCTCGATTCGTTACTATCCATTTGTCTATAAGCTAGATAAAAAACATTTTTGGGAGTAATGTATGGATACACGATACTATGATTATCTGTCAAATATCTGTTAGAAAGAATAGAATGATTTACTTTCCTTTGTAATTTCTTTGATGCATTTTCTAATCGTTTAAATACCTTTTCCCCATTTATAGAAAGCGTTAAGAATATCTCATAGTAGAATTGCTTAAGTTCTGTCTTTTCTATATTTAACCAGAAATCTACTTGTATTGTGGAGGCTCCTATTTTTTTCGAAGAAAATTCTATTAAATGTTCTTCAACTTCAATTTTGGACCTTAATTTTAGGACTAATTCGTTCACTTCCATATTCAATTTAAAAGGAACAGAAACAGTAAATCTACCAGTTAAATATTTCCCCTTCAATTTTATTTTTTGTATAAAGGTTTCAATATTATATTTTTCAGGGTAAAAGAATTTTATATCTTTAACTACTATAGATACTTCATCCTTAATGGTTAAATACGAGGCAACAACGAAATTGTCAATCACAGACAAATTTTCAAAATACTTTTGGTATTTGCCTTTCAATTGAGTATCATAATCACCCACTCGACACTCCTCAATACAGTCATCAAAAATTACTTCCGCAAACATATTCCATCTTGAATATTTCTCCGCAAATTCATTTGCAAAAGTGCTAAAGTCTAATTCAACATATTTATCATCTTGAATTTTCTGATTCTCAAAATAATACTTTTGTTTGTCTTTTCTATTTACAAGATAAAATGTTATTTTACCTGGCACCCTATCTGAAAGAAATCCATCACTAATAGTGAAGTTAAATTTATTTTCTTGAATCGATATATTTTTTATATTTAATTTACCTTTAGTTATTTTATTAGGTATTCTTTTTTGATTAATTGCTTCTTCCTTGTCAATAGATAATCCTAGTTTGTTCTCATCATTTAGAAACGGTATAATATCATAGTCTATTCTGTATGATAAACGCTCAAAATATTTTTTATACTTTGGAATAATGGTACCGTTATTTAAAATCAAGTTATTTAATTCTATATATGAATTTCTATGGACTACTGAGTAAATTTCCCATTCACTATTTTTTTTAGAAAAATACTCTAAATCATTTCTAAAGTCGATCTCTATTTGGGAATCATTTATAACTACATCATTTATTTTGTATCTCTCATTTGTAGTTAAGTTTATTGCAAGAAACTCGAGATTATTTTTATTCTCTTCTTCTCCTTTTAATATAGAAAATATTAATTTATTCTCTTTAACCTTTAGATTTTTTATTTCTATTGTATTTTTTATTATAGGCTGTGTTAAAGTATTATAAATATCGCTATTATTCATAGTAATAATCTGTAAATATCCCTCTGGATTAATATATTTAACAGCATACCAATTACTAACTATCTGCTTTAAATTAGAATAATCATTTTTATTCAGTGCCTCTTGTTGTAGAAAATATTCCACTTTAAAATCAGATAACGAAACTTGTAAAGAGATATTCCACTTTATAGATTCTATATTATTACTAATTTCATCTATATTAGATAGCGATACGACAAGTTCACTTTTTTCGTTAAGATTAAAGTCACTTCTTATTTCGTATTCTTTGCAATGAAGTGATATATATATATCCTTAATAGCACCTTCTTTTTGCAGTTTTTCCACTTCAATGAGAATTTTATCGTTTAATTTAATATGTACATTCTCATCTATAATTCTCACATCATTAACCTCAAGCTTGCTGTCCAGTAAGATTATATGCTCATTTCTATCGAATGCGATAAAATTCAATTCATTGTTATCTTTGTTTAAAATTATTTTTCTATTTTCTTCACTATAAACTACCTTAGAGTATAGTATTGTCTCCTTATGCGGTTGTCTAACTCTTAAGCGAACAATATTTTTGTCAAGCTTCCCCTCGAAAACTAATTGATAACTAATATTCTGTTCTAATTGAATACCTAATAAATTCAAATCTACAGATTGAGTATCTGAATGAAAATATTCTACTAAAACTTTATCTTTTCCATCTTTGGTTTCTAGATAAAAGTCATATTCATCATAGTCATCTAAATTTAAATCTTGGAAATAAACAGCTACACACTCTTCTTTAATATCTAATTTTTCATATTTCACAAACCCATCATATATATCGCAATAAGAAAGCCATAGTTTTTTTCTATGCCCAACCAAAATCGAAAGTTCACTTTTAAGTGTAAGATAAGGAATACCAGCCAACTCATCCACAACATTAAATATTGGCTCAAAATATCTTGTTTGTTTATTATTAACTATATAATTATTGGCTGTAAGTTTAAGCTTCTTATCACCGAAAGATAGGTATAAATCCAATATATTATTATTTAATCCATCCATTAAGTAATCGATGTTTATTAATTTAAAAATTGATTTCACGTTAACAATTATTATCTTTTCTTCTATCAATTTATTTCGATTAAATTCAATATCATATATATCTGCTTTTCCCCTTAAAACCACTTTTAGCCCCATGTTATTTTCATAGAGATAATTTGCTATCTCTCTTTCGAACAAAATAGCAATATTATCCCCGTTCCAATTAATATCTTTAAAATATACCTTATTCATATTTTTAATTTTTTCTGATATAATCTCTGTCATTGATTAATCACCTATTAATTTATTTTTTATATTCAATGCTATTTTATATGTCCAAGCGTTTTTCTTAGCTACATCCCAACACAGTCTTAAAAAGTCGGAATTTCTATAGCTTTGCTTCTTTTTCTTTCTCTTGTTAAGAACTTGTTTATGCTTCATTATTTCATCAAAAATACGTTTTGAATTATTGTTATCCGTATAACTTAATAGATTCTTTCTCATTTCAGCATATTTTTCTTCTTCTTGGAAATTATTCATTATATACTTTTGGATGCTGTTTTCTAATTCTTCTAAAGTAAATGCACGATCTCCAAACAACTCATTATCCATATCTATATAACTTCCTTGATATTTAAGATAATTTTCAAGATCAAACTGATAAAAAAGGATTGGCTTTTTTTGAAAATACATATCCCAAGCAACACTAGAATAATCTGTTATGAGTATTTTTGAATTCATTAATAATTCATTTACTTTGATTTCTCCATATTGATTGATTTTTACTCGATTATTAGAACTTTCAAATCGATCAATATACTCTTTAAATTTTGGATGGATGTAAAATTGGAGATACAAATCATTGTTTTCCATCATTTCGAGTAGGGAATTTGAACTCATTAATGATGTATAATTTTTATAATATTCCGTTTCGATAAATTTTTCTTCTGGTATATCATCCATCCATGATCTCCATGTGGGCATTAACATTATATTTCTTTCATTATTTTTTCCCGATTTATCTTTTAGGACATCCCATCTACTTAAACCGGTAACAATTACTTCATCCTTTTGATACCCAAAATTATTTACAATTATCTCCTTTTCTTGTTCGGATGATACAACAAATAAATCTGCAGCATTTCTACTATTTTTTTTATAAATAGAATCCACTCTTTTAAGAGCAATGACCCCATGCTGAAGAAATACATATCTTTTTTGTTCTAAACTGTCTTTTAATCTTCCTCTTAATGCTCTTATGTCATAAGCATGTCCTTTTGCTTCTGATGAGATTAAAAGCTTGGCTGCAAACAAATAGACCATATATTTAAAGCTCATATAATGAATAACTTTGTCATTCATTGCTTTTAGATTGCTATAGTCCGGTGAATCTTGCTTTATAATATAGTAAAGATTCTTTTTCTTACTATTTTCATAACTATATTTGAAGAAATAATATCCGTTATCTTGAGCACCGTCAGAAAACTTTTCAAAGACTAACCAAATATTTTTTTTGTTAAAATACCATTTAAAAAGCACCGAAACAATCCATGCAATTTTTTCTTTCCATTGATTGTTATTTGTTTCATGAAGTTCCTTTTCTTTGTATACTAATGCAATTGTATTAGCTAACGTTAAATAAGGATAAACCCAATTGCCATCGCCATATTCATAGGACTGCCGAGATTTAATTTTCCCTAATCCTTTTTTTATTCTTCCGGAAGGGTTATTGATCCTTGCCAAGAATCTCTCTTCTTTATATACAATCTCTAAAAAGAAATCCCAATAATACTTTTCTAATTTTAAATTAGAAATATCTAATTCAATTGTTAATATTACAGTATTCCCCTTTAACACATTAGATTTAATTGGGAAGCTATACTCAACATTTTCCACCTTACTTCTATACTTTAAAATAAATGACTGAAATAAAAAGTTTCCTTTAGTTTTTGGGCAGTTTATTTTTATTTTAAAGTACAGCCTATTTTTTTCCATGACAAAAGAAGAGATTCTAAACTTTAAGTTAGATTTTTCCGTTGCTAAATAATTGGGTTGAGTAATTACAATAGAAAGACCATTATTAATGGTTATATAGGGTGTTACTACATTTACATCCAATGTAGTAATGGATTGAAAATATCGATTGAATTTTTCATCCAATTTATCAGAAAAACGAAGTCGATACCTTTTTATATGATTATCTTCTACAATCTCTAAATATAAATCCCATCTGGAGATTTGATTATAATATGTATTTATAAATTCTTTAAGTTCAATCGAAACTCGTCCTAAATGATAATCAAGGTACTCATTTGGACACCATTCAAAACCATTTTTTCTTTCAACAAATACTATATTACTTATATTTCCAAACTTTACTTGTGGTACAGTAAAGGAAAGTAACTTTCTACCATCATCAATATGAATATTTTCAATTATCATTGATTCTTTTGATTTACGCGTATTAATCTCTTTTACATCCCTTTCTTATTTAAGAATAATATAATATAGTACTATATACCCGCATTCACCTAACAAAGTAATTAAACGTTTACTTATTTACTCAACTTTCGGACATAGAAAAACTCAATGAACCCTTGATGTAACTTGGCAGGGATTCAAACCAATGTGTTAATTGACCCGTTAAAGTTTCCGTGCTTAAAGAAACAGTACCTTTTGACATTGTTTCGAAAAGTTCTAGTAACTGTTGTAAAGCCGTAAGCATATCCAAATCTTTTACATCTTCGCACATTAAGAAAAAGAGTATTCCGATTGTTTTTGGGTCTTGTTCATTTCTTCTGCTCCATTCAAGCAGAGTATAGCGTGTGAAAACTAAGGTTGTATGGCTGATCATGGAATCATACGATCTACCTTGAAATTCCTTTGCGAGCTTTAACATTGACTTTGTGCATTTAAAGAATGTTTCAATGTCCCAACGCATACCATAAATCCTTACAATTTCTTCATCTGAAAGGGCAGTATACGTGCTTAAAATGGCTAACCATTCACTCTTCTTATTGCGATTTCTAACAAAAACAATTTTGACAGACGTCTGTTTATCCGTTTGAAGGCATACTTGAATAGAGCCCAAGACACCTTTTTTTTGAAGGTTGGGCTTAACTACCTTAAACAACTCATCTAGTTTCAATAGTTTGTCGTTATAAAGGTAGCGTTGCTTCATTTGTTTGACCATGCCAATCACGAATAAGCCTTTTTCTGTAATCGATTCGATTAAAGGCGCATGTGTAAACCAAGTATCCATCAACACATAATCCGCCACTATGCCTTTATCTAAGCAGTTTTGGATAAGAGTAGCGGCCATTTCAGGTTTAGGTTGTATAGCTTCCAGACGACGCTTATATCCAGAAGTTCGCTTATCAATAGTAGAATCTATTTCACAATAACGGTTCTCCTTTTTAGTTGAACTGAGGAGCGCAAAGTCAACTGGTACAAACGAAAATCCGTCAGACCAACCGAGTGTTAACATGGAGAACCCCTTAACAAATTTATGTGTCACATGGTCATGAACACGTGCTAACAGCTCTACTTTTTTACTACGGTTACGTGAAAAAACTGAGTCATCCAAAATAAAAACGGAAATCCTCTTTGATGAAGTTAACCTTTCAAAACGCTGTGTAACTTCAAATGAAAGGGATAATAAAAACTTGCGCCAGTTAAATGTAGGCACCTTTAAGAAGTCATAAATGACATCCTTACCTGGAAGAACGGTTGCTTTTTTACTCAAACAAGCTTGATACCAGGTACGATGTTCAAATACTAAAAGAAACAAAAGTTGAAAAATGGTGAGGCATGAAAATCCAAGTTTTTTGGTAATACCCGCATTCCGTAAATGCCTTCCCACATTTAACTCCGAAAAGCTGTGTTTCATAGCTTGCGAGAGATGGACAAAAGACGAATTTTTCGATAACATAATGGTAGACACCTTTCTTTGTGTAATTGGTTTAGTCACCGTTATTTTACCAAAGAAACAGGTGTCTTTTCTTTTTATCTTCACAAAAGACAAAGAAAAGCAAATGGATATTAAATGGGGTCTACCCTATCAATCGTAAGGCTTTAAAAGTTAAATTCAACTCCGAAAGTTGAGTTATTTAATATATCCTTAGTTAACAGAACATATTATACACTTAATTTCAAGGTTCGACATCGATTATTTTCTATATTTATTCACTGTTATTATAAATTTCTGCAACTTTTCAACAAAATATTCGTCTATATATTTAGTCCCTTCTTCCTAAAGAAATTTATTTAAAATTAATTTCAAAAATTGCAGGGAAGAATATATTTTTATTTTTTTAGAAAACTAATTAATAATAGCTTTAAAGTCATTAAAATTTACTCGTATTTCGGGAAAATAATGATATTAAATCCCCTCTTTTTCTGCTATTCTTTAAATTAGCTTTATCAATTTTTGTCAAGATATGGAGGTTTTACTTTAGTATGAGATCTGATAAACCAAAACGTAAAAAGAATAAATGGTTACGTATAACGGGCCTTGTTTTATTAATTTTAATTATTGCCATTCTAGTGTATGTATTCACTGTATATAAATCCTTAACAAATGCAGTAGATACAATGCATGTCCCAGTTGATCGAGTGACCGAGAAGAGAACTGATCTCTTAGATTTAAATAAAAAAGAACCATTTTCTGTTTTAATGCTGGGAGTAGATGAACGAGAAGGAGACAGAGGTCGCTCCGATACAATGATTGTTCTGACTGTAAACCCGCAAAAAAAATCAGTTAAAATGCTTAGCATCCCAAGAGATACTCGCACAGAAATTGTTGGTCATGGCACAACAGATAAAATTAACCACGCATATGCATTTGGTGGGGTTGCCATGTCAATGGATACGGTTGAAAATTTCTTAGATATACCAATTGATTATTATATGCAAATTAATATGGAAGGCTTTAAAGATATTGTCGATGCAGTTGGTGGAGTGACTGTCAATAATGATTTAGACTTTACTTATAGTGGAGTACATTTCCCAGAAGGTAAAATTACGTTAGATGGAGAAGATGCCCTTAAATTTTCACGAATGAGAAAAGAAGATCCTCGTGGAGACTTTGGTAGACAGCTTCGCCAAAGATTAATTATTCAAGCTGTTATTAAAGAAGGTGCAAGTCTGAATTCTTTAACCAATTTTAATGACATTTTTGACGCTCTTGGTAAAAATGTAAAGACGAATATTACCTTTGATGAAATGGTTGATATTCAAAAGAACTATAAGAATGCTGCAGGTGATATTGAACAGTTCAGCATTGAAGGTTCTGGACAAACCATTAATAAAGTTTGGTATTTAATAGTAAGCGATGCAGAGAAAACAAAAATTCAAAATAAACTTAAAGAGCATTTAGATTTATAAAAAGGTGTTGGGCATATTTGCCCTTCACCTCTATTTTTTTAGTAGATAATATAATTCCAAAATCTTCATTCTTTTTTTCGAAATGTACTAGTTCAAATCACCTAAATTTTTTCTCTTTTAAGGTGCTTGAATTTCAATTATTCTGCTTTCAATAACCTAACTATTACGTTTCCTTTAAATCATAGGCTATTTGTTGAAATGACTCGAAAAGAAGTGTATATTTAGTTTGATTTATGTAAATTATTGATTACAAAAAATATAAAAAGTTAGAAGTATTAAGTACGTAAAAGGAGTATTAAATTATGATATATGCTGAAATACTTGCTGGTGGTAAAGGAACTAGAATGGGAAATGTAAGTATGCCAAAACAATTCCTTCCATTAAATGAGAAACCTATCATTATTCATACAATCGAAAAGTTTTTATTAAATAATCAATTTGAAAAAATTATTATTGCTTCACCGAGAGAATGGATTAATTACACGAATGATATTATTAATAAATATATTGATAATCGTGACCGTTTAGTAGTAATAGAAGGTGGAGAAGATAGAAATGGAACCATTATGAATGGTATTAAATATGTAGAGGATACATTTGGCTTATTCCATGATGATATCATCGTAACCCATGATTCCGTTCGACCTTTTATTACACATCGTATTATAGAGGAAAATATTCAATATGGTCTTGAATTTGGTGCTGTTGATACCGTTATTTCCGCTATTGATACAATTGTCGAATCAGAGGATGGCGAATCTATTTCTAATATCCCTGTTCGTGATTTTATGTACCAAGGACAAACACCACAAACATTTAATATGAAAATGCTGAAAGAGCATTATTATTCCCTGTCTTCCGAGCAAAAGGCGATTCTTTCTGATGCATGTAAAATTTGTGTCTTAAAAGGAGAAAAAGTGAAGCTCGTTACTGGTGAAGTATTTAATATTAAAATTACTACACCATATGATTTAAAAGTAGCCAATGCTATTATTCAGGAGCGAATTAACCATGATTAATCAAGTCTATCGTCTTGTTTCTCCAAGACAATTTGAAGTAACGTACCAAGATTTCTCCTTAAAATCCGATATGATTGTCGTTCGACCAACCCATCTTTCTATATGTAATGCTGATCAGCGTTATTATACTGGGTCACGAGGCAAAGAAGCGATGGCAAAAAAACTGCCAATGGCGCTAATTCATGAAGGAATCGGAAAGGTCGTTTATGATCCTAAAGGTGAATTCGTTAATGGAACAAAAGTAGTAATGGTTCCTAATGACCCTACTGCGGAAGATTCATTTATTGCTGAAAACTACTTACGTTCAAGTAGATTTCGTTCTAGTGGCTACGATGGATTTATGCAAGACTATGTCTTTTTAAAAAGAGATCGTTTAGTCGAAATCCCTGAAGAGATGAATCCGTATGTTGCAGCTTTTACAGAACTTATCACAATTGCTATGCATTCTATCACAAGATTTGAATCAAGATCACATAAACGTCGTAATACGTTTGGTGTATGGGGTGATGGTAATTTAGGATTTATCATGTCATTGATATTAAAGAAAAAATATCCGGAAAGTAAAGTGATTTCGTTTGGAAAAACACAGTATAAATTAGATCGCTTTTCTTTTGTGGATGAAACTTATTTAATTGATAATATTCCAGAGTCAGTAGAAATAGATCATGCCTTTGAATGTGTAGGTGGATTAGGGAGCCAATATGCCATTAACCAGAGCATTGACTTAATCGTACCCGAGGGCTCTATTTCCATACTTGGCGTTTCTGAATATCCAGTGGAAATTAACACAAGAATGATTTTAGAAAAAGGCATAATTCTGATTGGTAGCAGTAGAAGCGGACGTATTGATTTCCAGAATACTGTAGATTTATATAAAGAATACCCAGACATCGTAGATTACTTTTCTACCCTCATTGGAGAAGTCCAAACAGTCACATCAATTCAATCCATTATTGAGGCTTTTGAAAAGGATTTAACATCTTCTTGGGGGAAAACAATTATGGAATGGAAAATATAAAGTGAATGAATTTATTTTAAATAAGTTAGAAAGGTAGATTGATTTGAGAAAAATAAAATTACTACCTACTGTATTAACCAAAGTAATGATCAAAATTGCCTATTTCTTTTTTTCTATCATATTTAAAGTGAATTCGAAAAAAATAACTTTTGCTTCGACACGGTCAAATGAAATAAATGGTAATTTAAAGTACATTTATCAAGAAATAGAAAATAGGAATACAGATTATAAATTAATTAAATCTTTTTTTAAACTGAATAACTCGCTTCTGAGTAAGCTACGTTATTTTTCCCATATAATGAGGGAATGTTATCACTTAGCAACTTCCAAATACTTTATTATTGATGATTATCATTACTTGATTTATCTTATAAAACCTCGTAAAAATACAGAAATCATTCAACTTTGGCATGCTTGCGGAGCATTTAAAAAATTTGGGATGAGTCTAGTTGGAAAACGCTATGGTCCGAGTAAAGACTATATAAAAACGATTAAAATACATTCTAACTATTCAAGAGTGTATGTTAGTTCTTCCGAGGTTATTCCTTACTATTCAGAAGCTTTTAATATGAGTGAAACAAAAATTTTTCCACTAGGTGTTCCTAGAACAGATTATTTTTTTGAACAAAATAGAAAAGATAAAGTACTTGATAAATTTAGAAGTAAATTTGGACCAATTGAAGATAAGCAATTGATTTTATATGCTCCAACCTTTCGAGGAAAGAGCTATCAGCAAGGACCATTTGTTAGCCCGATCAGCTTTAGATTACTTAAAGATCAGCTAGAGAAAGATTCACTAGTGTTAGTACATTTACATCCATACATGTCTTCCAACTTTCAAGTTGATGAAGATTTAAATGATTTTGTCGTTCATATTGCGGATGGCTTTACAATCGAGGAATTACTTTTGATTACAAATGTCCTTATTACTGATTATTCTTCTATTATTTTTGACTATAGTTTATTAAACAAATCTGCAGCATTCTTTGCTCACGATTTAGAAGAGTACATGCTAGAAAGAGATTTTTATTATGACTATGTTTCACTCGTACCAGGACCCATTTTCTCAACTACAGAGAGTCTTGTTAATTGGATAAATTACGGAAACTTTGATGAGGAAAAAATGACTGCCTTTAAAAATAGATTTTTTGATTATTCCGATGGGCAGGCTTCTAAAAGAATTGTTTCCCATCTACTCTCCCCTTCAAAAAGTGGATAATTCCCACCTATAGAATGGAGAGCGAAGAAATTCTATTTACTACCTTGTCAGTAAAATTCCATTCAACTGACAAGGTTTCATTTTATGAAGTTAAGGAGATTTAAGCATGTTAAGAAAGATTGTTCGAAAGTTAAGAAGAAGAAAAGCTTCTTCTGATTCATCCGGATCGATTGTCCGTGATGATTTAGAATTTAGCATTGATAAGCCCGTTCAAATTACGGAAGATCGCATCATCATTCAAAAAGAAAAAATAAGTGAATCCCTTCCTGTGCTTAACGAAATTGCTGGTAAAATAGAAGAACATATTCCACATCGTAAAATAACACAATTAAACTGGAATGGACCAATTATGGAAATCGAAGGCTATTTTTACTTAGAGAACGTTCCGATGACAAATGAAGATTTAGTAAAAAAGCGTTTGATATTATTAAGTACTAGTGGCTTAAAGGTTTCCATTCCTTTACAAGATGTTCTTGTGAAAGACATAAAAACAAAAGATTCAATTGATAATAAATATAGTTGGGCAGGCTTTCGTTCAAAGGTTAACTTTGCAACGATTACTTCCCATAATAGACCACTTCCCGAGGAAGACTATCGACTATTCTTAGAACTAGACGTACATGTACTAGGCGATAAAGTATATAAAAAGTCCTTTCCTTTAGGAAATATTGAACATTTTCTAGATAATGGCTTCCATTCAGCTAAAATGGAGTATTTCACAGCAAAGAAGGAAATGAAGTACAATCTTTTAGCTACATATGATTTACCATTAAAAACATTAAAAATTACATCATCCAAACTAAAGGATTTAGATCCTTCTTTAATGGGATTAGATGCGGATTTAAAGCAACGCGGAATAGTTTATCGCATTGTTTATAAATGGTGTTTCTCTCTAACCTACAAATTTTGCAAGTTATTACCTTTACAAACAAGAAAGATTATTTTTGCATCTGATAGCAGAAGTGAAATGAGCGGAAACTTCCAATTTGTATATGATGAATTACTTAGAAGAGATTTAAATTATGACTACCATCTCCTACTAAAAAAAGGAGTGGATGAAAAAAAGAATTATCGAGAAATATTCAGCTTAGCCTATCATTTGGCAACAGCAAAGTTTATTATTCTTGATGATTTTTACCCAATGATCTATCCGCTGACCATTAGAAAAAATGCAGAATTAATCCAATTATGGCATGCTGTTGGTGCTTTTAAAACGTTTGGCTTTAGCCGCTTAGGCCGACCTGGTGGTCCTTCGCCAAAATCGAAAAACCATCGAAATTATACAAAAGCAATTGTTAGCTCCCAAAATGTTGCCAAGCATTATGCAGAAGGTTTTGGAATTGATTTAGAAAATGTAATTCCAACAGGTATTCCAAGAACAGATGTCTTTTTCGATAAAGCCTATCAAGAAGAAGTAAGAAATAACTTAAATGAAGAATTTCCATTTTTAAAAGGAAAAAAGGTAATTACGTTTGCACCTACTTTCCGTGGAAATGGACAAATGTCTGCCCACTATCCAATGGAAGTATTAAATTTAGAAAAGCTATATAACGAATTGAAGGATGAGTATGTATTTCTATTTAAAATTCATCCATTTGTTAAAAATGAATTTAGTATTCCATATCAATTTAGTGATTTCTTTTATGATTTTTCTTCTTACCGGGAAATCAATGATTTATTATTCATTACGGATATCTTAATTACTGATTATTCATCTGTATGTTTTGAATATGCCCTTTTAAATAAACCGATGATATTCTTTGCATACGATGTAGAAGAGTATGTGCGCACACGTGACTTCTACTATGACTATCATTCCTTTATTCCAGGTCCACTTGCAAAAACAACGGAAAGAATGATTGATATTATTCAAAAAGAAGATTTCAAAATGGAAAAAATCGAGCCTTTCGTGAAATATTTCTTTGATGACATAGATGGTAAATCATCGGAACGTGTAGTTGAACAACTTATCATTAATAATTTTAATGAGTTAAATTAAGTAGAAGCCCCCTTAGCAATTCATGCTAAGAGGGCTCCTTTTTTATCTCCCGACATTTCTCGGGAAATACTTGTCAACATTTGTTGATAATTTTGGTGTTTTCAATGAAATTAAACGCGGTATATATATACTACAAGATAAAAAATAGTAGAAAGGATGATACATATGAAAATAAAAGCTGGAAGCTGGAGATTACTAAGTTCTCAAGATAAGCAATTTATTTTACAAACTGTTTGTACCCTTTCTCAATATAAGGGAAAAGCTCATGCTAATTAAGCCTCATATAATTCAATCGGCAACCCATCTGGATCTGCAAAAAAAGTAAACTTTTTGGCTGTAATTGGATCGATCCGGACTTCTTCCACTGTAATATTATTCGATTGTAAATACTGTACAGTTTCTTCTACGTCATTCACTTCAAATGCAATATGACGTAAGCCAGCTGCCTCAGGATAACTCGGTCTTTTCTTTGGATTTGGAAAGGAAAAAAGTTCAATTTGATAGCTATCATTTACTAAAAGATCAAGCTTATAGGAATCTCTTCCTTCTCGATATACTTCTTTTAATGGTGTAAAGCCTAATAGATTAACATAAAACTGTTTAGAAACTTCGTAATTGCTGCAGATAATAGCGATATGATGAATGCGATTTACCTTAAACATTTATGTACTCCTTTTGTTTAATAGATAACCAAGCTTATGTAGGAAAATAATACCGTATAAACCTTTGCTCTAGAAAAAAGCGAAGAAATTTTATCGATTCCTTCGCCATTTATATTATTTATTATGCCAGTTCCAAGCACTTTGAATAATTGTTTCTAAGCCTCTTTCTGCTTTCCAGCCAAGCTCATGGTAGATTTTATCTGAAGAAGCTACTAATCTTGCCGGATCTCCAGCTCTTCTATCACTAAGAATTACATTTGCTTTTCGGCCAGTTACCTTTTCACACATTTCAATTACTTGCTTAACAGAATAGCCTACACCATTGCCAAGATTATACGTTTCAGCAGATTTCGTTTCCTTTAACAAAGCTTCTAGTGCTGCTATATGGGCATTTGCTAGGTCTGTTACATGAATATAATCTCGGATACATGTTCCATCTTCTGTAGGATAATCTGTCCCAAAGACGGAAATAGACTCTCGCTCTCCTAATAATTGTTGAAGGATAATAGGGATTAAATGTGTTTCTGGATCATGATTTTCCCCAATTTCACCAGATACATGTGCACCCGCTGCATTGAAATAGCGTAAGACAACATAATGAAGTCCATAAGCTGTGTGGAAATCAGCTAAAATCTGTTCTACCATTAGCTTCGATCTGCCATAAGGATTAATTGGCGATGTTTCCGAACTTTCTAGAATAATCTCCTCTTTTGGAATTCCATATGTAGCTGCAGTAGAAGAGAAAATAAAGTTTTTCACATTATGCTTTAACATAACATTTAATAATGTTAATGTATTAGCAACGTTGTTCTCATAATATTTATACGGATCTTGAACAGATTCACCAACTAAACTATATGCCGCAAAATGCATGACTGCCTTAATTGGATAGTTAGAAAAAATCGATTCTAAATCTTCAACATTCCCTAAATCACCTTTCACAAAAACCGCGCGGGAATCAATAGATTCCTCATGACCGGTAGCAAGATTATCTAATACTATTACTTCTTCCTTTTCCACTAATTCTTTTACTAGATGGCTACCAATATAGCCAGCTCCACCAACTACTAAAATCATATAAATAACTCTCCTTTAATCAGCGTATTTATGTATTTATGCTCCCCCCTATTTTATCACATTTTTTGTAAATATTATTTAACAGTATGTTAATATCATTTTTAATGTTCAAAAGAAGAAGCTGCAGCCAATTACAAGTAAAAAGTGTCTGATAAGGAAGAACTTTTCCATACTAGGTACTTTTCATCTTATCTTATCTTTCTTTGCTTATAAATAGAGTAGAAGAAGGAAAAATGACCAACTACATTTCGTTTCCACAGTCTTCTTGGTTCTTTCCCCATTCGATATAGCCATTCTAGGCGAAGGTTGCGAAAGACTTTAGGAGCTCTTGCCACATCTCCAGAGGAGAAATCTATAAAAGCGCCTACAGCAATCGTAATGGTACTCTCTAGCTTCGAACGATGTTCATTAATCCATTGTTCTTGTAGCGGCATTCCAAATCCTACTAAAAGGATATCGGTTTTACTGTTATTAATCTGTTCAATAACCTTCTTTGTGTTCTCTTTCGGAAAATATCCATCCTGATTACCTATAAATAAGATATTCTTATATTTTTTTTGGAGACGATCCTGTGCCTTTTGTGCGACACCTGGTTTGGCACCTAATAGAAACACACGATATCGTTTATCTGTTTCTTCGTTTAAAGATTGAAATAACGCTGGAATAAAATCCGTACCATTTAAATTCTCCTTAAATGAAAATCCAAAAAGCTTCGCTCCTATTTCAATACCAATACCATCATTTAACAATAAATCAGCCTGATTTAACATATCACGATATGCTGCATCCTTTTGCGCAATATTATATCCATGATCATTCAGAAAAAAAATATCGGATAATACTCGTTTCTCTAGTTTTTCTTTTATATGAGTAATAGCTTCTTTTGAGCTTAAAACATTTACCTTTATATTTCCTAACCATTTCTTATCCATCATGTATCCCCTAATGAGAAATTTTTAAAAGCCCCTTTCCATTATATAAAAATTGTCTTCTAGAAACAATTCAAGCTAGTGTTGATTTACTCTCAATCATTACTGTATAAAGTAAAACTACGAACAATAGGGGTTTTATGGGCAGTTTTCTCCCTAAATTTCTCCTTTATTTTCAGTTAGAGATAAGTAATCAATATATGTATGTTGGATTATGTCGAAACATTGTATATAAAAAAGTTGTTATATTTTTCATATTAGTGATAAAATTCTAATTGTACAATTATCTAGATAAAGGCAAACCATCTGAAAGGGTGGGACGCAAAGCTTCAGGTCTAAGGTAGATTTATTTATACTATGATGGCTGGGCCACCTTATATACTATAAGGAGGTTAATTATCATGATTAATTTGTTTCCCACCGAAGTATTGACTAAATGCAATTTGGACAGTGAATGGATAACGCTCATAATGGAGGCAAAAAAACAAGGTTTTACTCAAGATGAAGTTCGTGCCTTGTTAACCATACTAGAAGATAGCGATTGAAAATTATCAGAATATTGCATAATGATAACGTTTTAGAAGCTGGAACAAAACTAAATAGCCAATCTGTAAAGACGAACAATCTCTAATTTTGCTTTTAAATAAAGCTACCTTCTCATACGGGGTATCAAAGTTTTTAAAAATAGTCCATTGCAAAAACTAAGTCGTTCCATTGCGCTACAGACGCTCGATGCGCCGGGGAGGAAGCTGAGCCTCCTGATATGAACGAAACTGTCAAGGTTCCCACTACACCATTCGTTTTTAGGTATTTTAAGGCAACTTTAAGTAAAGAAGCTAATTTTCGAGCTTCTTTTTTTGTATGGGTTTTAGCCAAATTTGGCTAAATAGTCTCCTTCTTTAGCTTACCAACCTAACTTCCTAACTTAGAATTGCGGTCAAGTGCTTTCCTTGACGGTAATTCTAAGTTAGGAGACACTGCTAAAAGCTAAGGAAGGAATAATCCATTAACTGACACCTCCTATAAAGGTTATTTGAATAGATAGTAAGAACACGGCACGAAGGCAAAAATCTAATGACTGCGGTTTAGCATTCTGATATTCGTGGATTTACACATTTTATTTTTCCGTATAAAGGCCTAGCCACTAACTCGCGGCGTGCGTTCACCTATTTCGGCTAGCACAGAGGAGGCACGTGGATTATCCTTCCCGGTATTTTTTTGCCTCCGAGCCCTGTTCTCAAGTATCTAGTATTTTTCTTCCCGTCCTACCTATCCGACTATATTTTTCAAAAACTAACCCTAACTAAAGTTCTATACTTCTTGTACTTCTTGTCCAATTGCCCAAATAAAACCTGCTAATTCTCTTGCTACCGCGACAATCGCTTTATTCTTTTCTTTTCCTTTAGAAACTAATCGAAAGTACTTTTTATGAAGACGGTTCTGCGCTTCCCAAGAAATAGAGTGAATCGTTGGCGGTAAGTGTTCTAAACGCTTTTTTAATTCTCCCCTGACTGCTGGTTGATACAAATAACTCCAGGCGGCTTCTATTAACAATCTGCGGACATGACGATTCCCTGTTTTCGTAATGGCCCCCTGCCGCCTTTTTTCCCCACTTGAGTATTCACTTGGAATTAAACCGACGTATCCCATCAGTCCTTTAGGAGTAGAAAAGCGTCTAAAAAAACCAATTTCTGCGGCAATACTGGTCGCGGTGACAAGGGCACTCCCTCGCAGCCCTTGTAAAGCTTGAACGATAGGCGCATGAACTCCTTCTTGGGCATGCATGTTCATTTCCATTTCATATCTTTTTACTCGTTGTTCTAATTCTTTCAATTGATGATAGTATTCTTGAAAGACTAATCGTAAAGTGGAACTTTCAAACTTCAACGTATTTAACCATTCACGATATTTTTTTGTCCATTTATTAACACCTTTAGGTGGGTGGATATCATTACGCAATAAAAACTTACTTAACCGATGCTTCGCTCTTAGCTCATCCTCCTTGGCATCTTCCCTTGCTCTTACTAAATCTCGAAGTGCTTCATCATCTGGAGTGGGAACATAAATCGAAGATAATTCATTTGCGCGATAGAGCTGGGCGAGACGAATGGAGTCTCTTCGATCTGTTTTAATTCGATCTCCAGGTCTTGTCGGAATTAAAGTAGGGGCAATCACTTCACAATGAACATGTAAGGAAGATAATAACCGATATAAAGGGTATCCAGTGGGACCTGCTTCATAACACATTCTAATAGTTTCAGGTTGTCCAAGTTTTTTTACTAGTTTTCTAATCGCTTCTGGTGTATGAGGAATGACCCCATAGTATCTTGGTTCTTCTCTTCCTTCCTCCGCAATTGCCACTGCAATTTTTTCTTTTGATACGTCTAAACCTACATATTTTGTGGTATTCTTCATAATATAACTAGCTCCTTCCGTAATGTAGCTCTGATTTGGTTTTTGTTTTGGTTCACTAAACAATATTCCCAAATTAACCTACGAATTTACGTGTAAGGGGCTAGTTTCGTTCATTATAACTCGCTGCGCTGCGGGGTCTAAAGCGTCTCTATTTCCCGCAGGAGTCGAGCGTCCTCCGCTCCATTTTACTTCGTTTTTAAAGTTTTTTCTAAAATTTTTTATGAAAAAAACTAATTATTTGGAAGAACTGAGCAGTCTGAATACACGTAGACTCCCTCCTATGGGAGCTGCGAGAAAGTCCGAGACCCCCGCAGGAACGCAGTGAGGGCACTGAAAAAGTCCATGAAATGAGAAAAAGAAGTTAATCCCCTACTATATATAGGTGGGTAACTTCTTCATATTGTATATATATTGATGAAATCCACATTACTTTCTCAGATTAATCACTTTTTCAGTGGCCTAAACGCAGTGACGAGGAGGCTTGGCGCTCGCCCCATGGAAAGCGAAGTGTATTCAGGCTGCGGATAATAACACCATCTTTACGGAAACAGCCTTTTATTAACCAATATAAACCCGAACAATCAAATGGAACTATCGCATGGTTGTTCGGGTTTATCTATGGCTGGAATACTTATGTCCCAGCCTCTGTTTCTTTTTTTGCTGGTTTTTCATTTGAAAATTTATTGGAAACTCCTCTTATAGATAATCTTAGGTAAATGCTTATTTTGCAAAATGAATAGGAATATTAAATATAGTGATGCATTGGAAATTCAAATGAGACCCTTCCTCTGTTACCTTTTCCTCTTACTTGTAACCCGAACGAGCATGGAGAACCTTTCTCTGTTACGTTATCATTCATGCTTACTCCAGCTTCACCCTAAGCGATCAGTTGTTCACAAAAAAAGCGCCTCATTGGGCACTTTCAAAAGGAAGAAATTAATCGGAGTGTGTATTGATTTTTTCTAATAAGGATTGATTGTTTCAAAGAGAATTTTGAAACGGAAAGTTAATTGGTGTGAGTAGTGTATAGGGTGAAAGTCTTAAGATGTTGGGGAAGTACGAGAGATGTTTTCCATGTGAATAATATGTTCTAATTGTTTTATTCTTACATTACATTGTTCTAATTTTTCATTTGTCTTTGCTTGCATTTTTATTAATGTAACCATTAGATCTGGTACATTATTCACGAAGCTTTCCTCCTTTAAGGAATAGTATGTTCTACTTTTTTATTACTTAAAAACCGAACGGATTCTGCTATAACTTCTGTTACATAAATCCTTTTACTATCCTGATTTTCATAGTTTCTTGTATGGATGCGACCAACAATTCCTACTAACGAGCCCTTATGACAATACTGTGCCGTATTCTCTGCTACCTTATTCCAAAACGTACACTGTACAAAATCAGCATCATAATCGCCTGCTTGATTTTTATAGTTTCTATTTACTGCGACAGTAACAGTCACTATAGAGGTTCCCTCTTGTGTGACTCTTAGCTCTGGATCCTTCGTTAGCCTTCCTACTAAAGTAACCTGATTAATCATCCTCTCCCTCCTTTCTGTCTTAAATTAGTTAAATCATACTATTAATGAGGGAGATTGCAAAATGTCGAAATTTCAAGTTTTGTCATAAATCCGCCATAAAATACCCAATTTTCGCCTAGGCCATTTTTAAGAATTTGCACATAAAAGGGCTCAAAATTTCAAATTTTGCATTTTTTCAAAAGCACAAAAAAATCTCCTCTTAAGGTGCGTTATAAGCATCTTAAGAGGAGATTCGATTATTAAAATTAGTTCCTTTTAGTTATTACTCTACGCAATTTAGCTATTACTTATTATATCCATCGATTACAGCGTTCACTTGCTCCATTACGCCTGCCTTCAATGCTTCGAGCTTACTTGTGCTTTCTTCCAAAGAAGAACTATTTACGCTAAAATAGAACTTCGCTTTTGGCTCTGTTCCAGAAGGGCGTAAGCAGAACCATGAACCATCTTCTAGATAATATTTGATTACATTGGACTTTGGTAAATCAATCAATGTTTCTGTTAAGCCTTCATGACGTTGACTTGTTAAATAGTCTTCTACTGAAACAACATTTAAGCCATTAACTTCTTTGATTGGAGCTTTACGGAAAGTGTCCATAATATAAGCAATTTGTTCTGCTCCATCTTTCCCTTTCAATGTTAAGGACTCTAATCCTTCTTGATAGAAGCCGTACTTTTCAAAGATTTCTAGTAAACCTTCGTAAAGCGTTAAGCCTTTTGCTTTATAGTATGCAGCAACTTCTGCAGCAAAAATGGCAGATTGAACAGCATCTTTATCACGAACAAAATCACCAACTAAATAGCCATAGCTTTCTTCATATCCAAAAAGGAATGTATGCTCATGTGTTTGTTCGAATTCTTTAATTTTTTCACCAATAAATTTAAATCCTGTTAATGTATCGATTGTAGGAATTCCATAGGCTTTGGCAACTGTACGGCCAATTTCAGATGTTACAATCGTTTTAATAATCACACCATTTTCAGGAAGAATACCTTTCTCTTTCTTCTCTGATAATAGATATTCAATCATCAATGCACCTAATTGATTTCCAGTAAGAACCGTGTATTCTCCACTTAAATCTTTAACCGCAACTCCTAATCTGTCTGCATCCGGATCTGTTGCTAGAAGAATATCCGCATCGATTTCTTTTCCATAACGAATCGCAATTTCAAAAGCGGCATGCTCTTCTGGATTTGGCGATTTTACTGTTGAAAAGTTTGCATCAGGCAATTCCTGTTCTTTCACGATTGTTACATTTTCAAATCCAAATGCTTCTAATCCTTCACGAACTGGCTTGTTTCCTGTACCATGTAATGGAGTATAAACAATTTTTAAATCTTTTGCTTCTGGCAAACGATTTAATTGGATTGTCTTTAATTGTTCTACATAGGCAACATCCACATCTGCCCCAATATATGTTAATAACCCTTGTTCTAATAATTCTTTTTCTTCTAGAACTTCAATTGTAAGTTCATCTTCTACTGCATTTACATATTTAATAATTGTATCTGCAGCCTCAGGAGGAAGTTGTCCACCATCTTCTCCATATGCCTTAAATCCATTATACTCAGGAGGATTGTGACTTGCGGTAATCACTACTCCAGCAAATGTATTTAGATAGCGTACAGCAAAAGATAATGCTGGTGTAGGACGAAGCTCTTCAAATACATAAGATTTAACTCCAAGCTTACCCACTACTTTCGCAACCTCTAAAGCAAATTCTGGAGACTGATGACGGGAATCATAAGCAACAGCTACCCCGCGTTTCATCGCTTCCTCGCCTTGTTCTACTATGTATTTCCCTAATCCTTCTGCTGCTTTACGAACAGTATAAATATTCATGCGGTTAATACCAGGTCCTAATTCTCCACGCATACCACCAGTACCGAATTCCAAATGCTTATAAAAACTGTCCTCCAGCAACTTATCAGATGTTTGTAAATCTGTTAGTTGTGCTTTTAAGTTAGCTTCTAATCCTGCAAAACTTGTCCACTTTTCTACGATATCTTTATATACCATTGTCGCTGATCTCCCACCTTTAAATTAATGTGACTATCTAACTTAACATTACCTAAAATATGTATATAAGTAAAGATTTTTTAAAAAGCATTATCACGGAACCCTTCCCCCATTTCAGGACTATTCACCTAAATGAAAAAAGGGTTCCAATTAGACTTATCATTGTAATTATTTTCTTCTCCACATTTTCGCAAGAGGACCACTTTCCCCATAAACTGGATCAGCTACAGGGAAAACTGCATTTTCTATCTCCTCCAGTACACCTTTTAAGTCCTCCTCCACGTCTTTTTTCACATTATATGCCTCTCCATTAGGATATGCACCGATCACTTCAAAATCTGGTGAAGCTGATAATTTTTTATGACCTGTTCCAGCTGGAAGCAATAAGATATCTCCATTCTTTACAATAAGCTTCGATCCTCCTTCCCCACCTATTTGTAATAGAGCGGATCCTTTTTTAATACCAAGTACTTCATGTGTATTGCTATGATAATGATGGTATGGAAAAACTCCATTGGTCCAACTATTTTTCCAATTATTAAAATGAAAAACTTTTTCTATATTTTCCTCCTTATTCTCCATTGCCCTTTTATAATGTAATGCAGGCAGATAAGGATGATTAGGTATATATCTATTTTGTTCGAAATAATACATTGTAATATCCGGATTAGCCATGGATGCACACCTCTTTATCTATTGATATTACTGTATACCCGTCATTTTCTTAAATCATTCCTTTAGTTAGCATCACTAAACACCCTTGATTCTTTTGAATTATTACCGCTTTTCTTTCAATTCCGACTTTTGTTTTTCTACTAAAAATAAGGTAATTCACGTCGATACAAATCGAAGTACATTATGTTGCTAGATTCTTATGAATTCCTTATTAAACCATTTCAACTTATGCGTCAACAAAGAAAGGAGAATAAAATGAGAAAATCAATTAAGCATAAATTATTAGCAAGTTTTCTGATTGTTTCTATTTTATTTATGATTCTGTCCTATTATTCTTATAGAAGTACAAAGGAAACTACAGAAACATATGATTATATAATCGAAACAGTTACAGAATTACGCTCTATATCAGAACAAATCAACACAAATGCAGCTAGACAAATTTCCAACGTAAGGGGCTATTTTGTCTATGGAACCTCCGATTACAAAAGCAGGGTAAATGGAGCAAGCAGTAATATCGATACTTTCGTTAACAACGGTATTGAAATCTCTACTGATGCAGAAATAGAAAAGCGATTAAATGAATTAAAGACTTTAAACAAAGAACTTACACATAAGGCAAACGCACTGATGAATAGCAATAACCCTTCTCAAGCTACTTTAGATGAGATAACTACATTATCAGACAGCTTATCTGAACAGGCTGAGACTTTAAATATTCTGCTGACAAATGATATTCTGAATCCAGAAATTGAAAGTGCTCAAACACAATCTGAGCAAAAAATGATGTTAGTTGTGATTTTTAGTGTTTTAGTCACTGCTATTTCTTTAGCTATTGGTTTCCTTCAATCTTCTCTTATTACTAAGCCGATTCAAAATTTAAAAACAAATATGCAGAAAGTTGCTAAGGGGAACTTACATACAGATACATTTCCAATTAAAGCAAAAGATGAAATTTATCAATTAAACGAAGCTTTTGAGCAAATGAAAAACAATTTATCGCTCATGATTTCCAATATGACGGAGAGCTCTAATCTTGTAGCAGCCTCCGCAGAACAATTAAATGCAAGTGCAGAACAATCCAGTAGTGCATCTAGTGCAATCGCATCCTCTATTCAGTCGATTGCCGAGAGCAATGAGCATACGATTGCTAAAATATCTGATAACACACTTGCACTAGATTCGATTCTTGACGGAGTGGAGACAATTAAGAAACGTTCCTTGCATGTGTCTGCATTATCACAAGCTGCTTTTACAAGTGCAGAAAAAGAAACGAAACAAATTCATGATAATTTAAATCAAATGGAGTTCATCTATGACTCTGTTCAACGTTCCAATTCAATAATTGCTGCCTTGGCCGAACGATCAAATGAAATTGGAAAAATGATTGAATTAATAAGCAATATCGCTGACCAAACAAATCTATTAGCGTTAAATGCTGCCATTGAGGCTGCTAGAGCAGGGGAAAATGGCAAAGGATTCGCAGTCGTTGCCGATGAAGTCCGTAAATTAGCGGAACAATCACAAGCTTCTGCACAAGATATTTCACAGTCCTTGCACGGAATTCAACAGGATACATCAGAAGCAGTCACCATGTTGAATGAGACATTGGATCGAGCGAAGATAGGAGTAAACATATCAACAAATACCGTTGAATCCTTCTCCACTATTGTATCAAACACGCAAAAGGTAGCTCCAGAAATAGAAGAGGTTGCCCAAACAGTGGCTATGATTACAACACAAATTAAAGATGTGGTAGAGGTTGCTAACGAGATTGCCCTTCTTTCTAAAGAAAATGGGAGTGGTACAGAAGAGGTTGCTGCTTCTACAGAGGAACAAATGGCATCCATGGAAGAGATTAAAGCTTCCGCTGAATCCTTATCTGGTATGGCCGATGAATTAATGGATATTGTATCGCAGTTTAATCATAAAGAAGATATTTGAAATTAGATGTGAAAGAGAGGCTGGGACAAAACTAAATAGCCATAGATAAACCCGAACAACCATAAGATAGTTCCAAATGATTGTTCGGGTTTATATTGGTTTATAAAAGGCTGTTTCAGTAAAGATGGTGTTATTATCCGCAGCCTGAATACACTTCGCTTTCCATGGGGCGAGCGCCGAGCCGCTTCGTCACTTAAGTTCCTGCAGGGTCTCGGACTTTCTCGCAGCTCCCATAGGAGTCTACGTGTATTCAGGCTGCTCCGTCTTTCCAATTAATTATTTATTTCTATTTCCATAATAGTTTATAGAAAACAATCTTTAAAAATGAATTAGTTTTTATACTGACTATATATAAACTCATAAATAATTAGCATGAAAAAGCAGCCTTTTTTAGAGCTAAATTAAGGATTGTTCTTCTTTACAGGTTGGCTATTTAGTTTTGTCCCAGCCTCTTTTTGTGGGGATTTAGCTTGCTTGGGTTTGGCTCATTTATCTTTCTTTTGGATCATATCCCAATGCTTTTGCTAAGAATATTTATTTTCGAAGCAAAATTTACAAGAATCAGCTTTACAAAAGTCTTTATGAAAACTCTCTTTCCTCCTGGCCTTTTCTTCGCACAAGGGTATAGACAAAATAGATACCAATCAACACTAAAAGGACAAACAAAAGCAGAAATAAATAACGAAACCCTAGCATTACTGCCTCGAATTCTGAGCGCCTTGTATCATTCATCCAATCTGTTATTGTACCATCTAGCCATGTATTCATAAAAGTGATTGCAAGTGCTGTTCCGATAACCATTCCTATATTTCTTAACAGAGCAATGGTACTGCTCATCATTCCTAAAAATTGCAGGGGAACATAAAGCATCATAATGCTGTAATTAGGTGAGGTTAAAATCCCCATTGAAAAACCTAATAGACTAAACAAAATGATTAATGTAGCTAAAGATGTTCCTGGTGATAAAAAACTGAGACCGAGCATTGTCATACATAATAGTCCTAACCCAATTACTACAACCTTTCCCCCGCCAAACTGGTCAGATAGTGATCCACTAATTGGACCTAGCACTGCAAGAAATAATGGATAACACATTAATAAAAACCCTGATTGATCTGCCGAGAATCCTAATACTCCTCGTAAATAAAACGGCATAATGACAGTAGAAGCAAACGCTGCACAATAGCTCGCCATTAAAATCAGTCCACCTGCTTTAACGATTTGGGAAGAAAAAATCGATGGCTGTATAAAGGGATTCTCTTCCTTCTTGCTATGGAAAAAAAAGAATAGAAAACATGCAACACTAACACATGCTATTCCTAATAAATATATCTTATAAACACCCTCCCCTATAGAGTTTAGTACAAAAACAAACGAAACAATCCCTACCCCAAAATAGATACTCCCTTTATAATCAAAACGAGAGTCCTGAAAGCTTTTATCTGCCGGAACAAATTTTTGTGCTAAAAAATAGGCTCCGATGCTTATTGGCACAACGGTCCAAAATAACATATGCCAAGAAAAGGCTTCGATAAAGAACCCACCAACGGAAGGACCTAATAACGCCCCAATTCCAACAGACGTACTGATTATGCCAAGTGCCTTTCCACGATGTTTTTCAGGATAGGCATCTGTTACAATTGCCATATTAACTGCCTGTAACATGGCAGCGCCACTACCTTGGATAACTCTGGCCATAATTAAAATAGGGATACTTGGTGATAGTGCAGAACCACATGCCCCTGCCGCAAAAACAAGATAGCCAAGATTATGTATACGTTTCTTTCCAAACTGATCAGCCAGTTTCCCCATTAACGGTAAAAACAACATTATCGATAAGAGGTAGCCATTGACAATCCATTGTGTAATAGATAGCTTTGCAGAAAAGTCAATCGAAATATCGGTTAAGGCAATATTGACAAAACCCGCAGAAAAATGGGATAAGAATGCACCTGTACATACAGATGTCAATAGAAGTATCGATTGGTACTTTTTGTCCTCAGCTTCCGTTCTATCCCTTGCCCCCAAATAACTTATCTTGTGTTTGGTCATTCGAATCATCCTTTATGGTGTTGAACTCTGCATATATTTTTAATAAAGTGAAACTTCCATCAGTGGGGGTACCTTCATCCCCCATTGATGGTTAGTTGAACCAATCAGACCTATACGGACAGTTGATCTCCCACCTATCCCTCGAATTCTCCTAGTAAGAGGCGAGAGTCTCACTGTCCGTTTAGAGTGGGATAAACGGACATAAATGGGAGAGTGCCGCTTCATTCATTCTCTCCTATAAAAGTTCCATTCCTTTCTAAATCAATCAAAGATTCACTTGCAACGAATTAATTCATTCACTCCCTACTGGTAAAGCTTGAATAGACTGAATTACTTCTTTACTAGTAGCAACTGTACCAAAAAACTGATTGATTGTTTGCAAGGTCATATCGTGTGCCTCTCTTGAGAAAGCTGCTGTACAATCAGATAAGAAAATTACATCATAATCAAGCATAAATCCATCTCTTGCCGTTGATTCCACACATATATTTGTACTAACCCCTGCCATTAAAAGTGTCTCGATCTTCAAGGCTCTAAGTACCGAATCCAATCTTGTATTGATAAATGCACTGTATCGATGTTTTATAACAATAACATCATCTTTATCTGGTTCTAATTGATAAAATTGCGCTCCCCAAGTATCCTTTCTACATAAGTTTGTCTGATTTTTTCCTTTTAATCGTTTAATCCAAGTTTCTGAATCCGTACTATCCTCATGGATTGTCTGGATATATATAATTGGAACATTTACTTCTTTCATAGATGAAATCATATTTTTTAGTTTAGGCATCATTTCTTCCACCATGGAAACATCCAAATCCTGTTGAGCCAAACATCCTTCTTTATGACAATAATCATTCTGAACATCGACAATAAGTAAAGCACTATGTTGTGGATTCCATTCCAACTTCATCTGTTTCATCCTTTCAAGTCAAATTCATTTCTACTCTTTTACCGAATTTCTAGCAATTATCGTTTATTTGGAAAGTGCCTCTACAAACTGCATGTCAATTAACTCATCGTAACTATAGCCATTTGTATAAACGCCTGTTTTTTCTACAACCTCCATTGGTTTCGCAAGTGCTTCTTCCGTTATAAATCCATCCTTACTCCAAAGGCTATCTGCATAAGCTCGATCGAGTGAAGCCTGCAAGCTATCTTCTGAAGTGGAAGGAAACTCCTGTTTTAAAATCTCCAGCGCCAATTCATGATCCTCATCAATCAACTTTAAACCTTTCATAACGGCGCTTACAAAGCTTTTTACCGTCTCTGGATCTTCTTCTATTGTTGATTTCTTAACACTTAAAACAGAATATGGATAATCCCCTAGACTTGCAAAGCAGTAAAATGGTTCCGCCCAGACATCTTTATTTATTCCTTCTGTAATTTGCGGTTCCGCTCCATTTGCGATATCAGCCTGACCAGATTCCACTAAAGAGACGACAGCACTAGCATCTGCTGGTTCTTCTAGTTTGACATCTTTTTCAGGATCTAATCCTACATCCATTAATAACCAGCGAGTTAATAGGTTAGGACTACCGCCAAAACGCCCTGCCGCAATTGTTTTCCCTTTTAAATAGTCAGCAAGGCTCTCTTTACTAGTATCTGTTATTGTTTGTTCTGTATCCGCCATTAAGTACACATTGGCTCGATTTACGACATTTACTACAGAAACAATCGGATCAGAGTTACCTGTGTTTGCCATCTGATTGGATTCTGGACCACCGATATTTCCCCATGCATCGCCACTTACTACAGAAGTAACATGAGCTCCTCCTGTTGCTGTAATGACTTCCACCTCAAGCCCCTCTTCTTCAAAGAAGCCTTCTCGAATCGCTGCGTATAATGGCAAATAACCAATTAAGTGAACTGGTTCTGCAATAACTAGCTTTTTTGTTCCATTTTCAGACTTTTCTTCTCCACTTGTACCTTCTGAAGAGGAACATCCACTTAAAATCATTAAAAGAATCAACAGATAAACTCCAGCTTTAGAGTATACACTTTTTTTCATTTACTTTTCTCTCCCTCTATACATGCTTTTTATTAATCTATAATCGTTACTCCCTTATTCTTCTTCCTCTTAATAAACGTTTTTCTAGCCATACAGTGCCTACATACATAAATACAGATAGAATGGATAAAACAACCACACCTACCCAAACTAAATTGATATTCATAATTTGTCCCGCATACAAAATCATTCGACCGATTCCTTGTCTAGAGCTAATAAATTCACCTACGATTGTTCCAGCTAAAGCTAACGCAATATTAATTTTTAAACTACTGACAATCCATGGCATTGCGGACGGGATAACGACTTTCGCAAAAATATGATATTTTTTGGCACCTAAGGAAAAAAGCATCTTTTCTAAATCTTTATCAACACTTTTCACCCCACTATGTGCCGCAATAGCTGTGACAATAACAGTCATCATAAACGCCAAGACGACCTTAGAACTAAAACCAATTCCAAAAAGAATGACTAGTACAGGGGCCAATGCTAATTTCGGAATAGCGTTAAAAGCAATTAAATAAGGCTCCGCTATTCTCGAATAAAAGTTGGACCACCAGAAAGATAGTCCAAGTAATGAGCCAAAAAAAGTCCCTAAAAGAAATCCTAAAATCGTTGCTCCTGAAGTATAGAGGAGATCACTCCATAATGTCCCTTCCGTAAAAGCAATAAGACCTGTTTCCCATATTATCGTCGGACTGCTCCAGTAATAAGAATCAATGATTTTCCACTTTGCTAACAGTTCCCATAAAACGAAGACAAGAATACCGATTAAAAGCTGCCCAATAAAAGTGATCCGTTTCCTTCTTCTCTCCTTTAGCTCTTCATCCTCAATAAGAATGGAAGATTCTCCCACCTCTTTCACTTTCACCTTATGTGGCAATATGATTTGCTCTGGATTGTCTCGCATATCTATTCCTCCTCCTTTATGTAAATTTATTTTTTTAAGACTGCTTCTTCCTTTAATAAAGCAAATAAATGCTGTTTAAAATCAATGAAAGCTGGCTGTAATAGCGTTTGTTCATTTCGTGGTCTTGATAAATGTACATCTACTTTTTCCTTAATACGTCCAGGTCTCGGCGATAGAACATAAATTTCATCTGACAAATAAATCGCTTCATCTATGTCATGGGTTAAAAAAAGAATCGTTTTCTTAAAATCAGTCCAAATATCGAGCAGCCATGTTTGCATCAGCAACCTAGTCTGTGCATCTAAAGCGCCAAATGGTTCATCAAGCAAAATGATATCTTGATCGTATAGAAGGGTTCGTAATAATGCAGCTCTTTGTCTCATACCCCCAGATAATTCATCTGGGTAATGATATTCAAACCCACCTAATCCATATTTTTGCAGAAGGGGCATTGCTCTTTCTATCGCCACTTTCTTGCTGACTCCCTTGATTTCCAATCCTAATATCACGTTTTGCAAAATACTTCTCCAGGGTAGTAGCAAATCTTTTTGAAGCATATAGCCTACATTTCCATTTTTTCCGACGATATTCTGGCCATCGAGAAGCACTTCACCTGTAGTTGGTTTTATAAGACCCGCAATAATATTAAATAACGTCGATTTTCCACAGCCGCTCGGACCAATTAAACTGATAAATTTTCCTTGTTCGATTTTTAAATTGGCATCCTTTAAGGCCACAACCTCCTTCCCTTCTTTTTTAAAAATTTTATTTGTTTGGCGAACTTCTAGTTTATACATAGTCAAACTCCCTTCTGTCCTTTGAATTGCAACGATAAATACACTTGCATTTTCCAAATAAAAAAACCGTCAGAATTTACCGAACGTGATCGCTCAGTCTAATTCTGACGGTTTTCCTGCTCTCTTAAAAAGAGTTCATTTAACCAGCCAAATAGGATTCAATTTTCTTTTCCAACAAAATAATTGTTCCACTAATTTCTCTCATGGAATCATAATCCTTTAATATTAACTGCACATTAAAGTGCAGTTTTTCTTCTAAATTACGCAAAAGCAGCTCCTTGTATTTATCAATTAATAGACGATCAATGATCTCCGCAAGGTTATCACTTGAACTTTCTATTATTTCCAGTACAGGAATACGCTTATGCTTAGCAATAATAATAATTTTATTATCCATGAAACTAATCTGCTGTTCGGTAAGCCCAACTTTGAAAATCAATTGATTCACAAGATTGTTTTCCCTCATGATGCTTTGCTTCAATTCTCCTAGTGTTCTTGGTAGTTGATCAACTAAAATGATTATCACCCCCAATAGATATAGCAGAATGAATGAACGATTCCTTTGTCTATCGAATGCTCACATCATACAAGCAAAACGTAATCTGTCCACTTTTAAAATAGTGAATATTCTGTTTATTGGATAATATCATATCTTTGTACGACTTTCTTGCTTTTTGTCAGAATTTCTTACTCTATTTTTTAAAAAAATCGATTTCATCTAATTTATTTTCTATGCTCGCTACCTGAATAATTAATTTCCCCTATAAAAAAAACGTATTAAAGCTCTAGTTCTAGGGAAAGAAATTTATACTCTAGGTATTCCTCCAAGCCATATTTTCCACCTTCACGCCCAACTCCAGATTCCTTTATTCCGCCAAATGGAGCTTGTGCTGTTGTTGGTACCGGGTCATTAATCCCGATTATTCCGTATTGTAGTCTTTCGGACATTCTAAAGACACGAGATACATCCTTTGTGTAAAAATATGCTGCTAATCCATAAGAAGTATCATTTGCTAGACGTAATGCTTCCTCTTCTGTATCAAACTCAAAAATTGGCGCTACTGGTCCGAATGTTTCTTCTGTAGCAATTTTCATCTCATGGGTAGCATGTAATAAAATGGTCGGTTCATAGAAATGTCCTTTTTCATAAAGTTCGCCTGCTGGTTTCTTTCCTCCATATACTACTTTTGCGCCTTTTTTAATAGAATCAGAAATATGGTCCTCTGTTTTAGCTATCGCAGCTTCATTAATAAGCGGTCCAATTGTTACTTCTGGCTGTAGCCCATTTCCAACTACTAATTTCTCCATTTTTGTTATCAATATTTCAGAGAAACGTTCTGCCATGCTTTTCTGGACATAAATACGATTTGTGCATATGCATGTCTGCCCTGCATTACGAAACTTACTTGCAATAACTCCTTCTCCTGCTTTTTCTAAATCGGCATCTTCAAAAATGATGAAGGGGGCATGTCCACCTAACTCCATCGATATTTTTTTCATGGTAGCCGCTGCTTTTGCTGCAAGCTCTTTACCAACCTTTGTTGATCCTGTAAAGGTTATTTTTCTTACTTCCTGTCTTTCCATCATCGCATCGCCAATTGGAGCTGCTTCTCCATGGACTAAATTTAACACACCTTTTGGCAGTCCTATTTCATGAAATATCTTCATTACCTCAATCGCTGTTAATGGAGTGGATTCAGCCGGCTTTAAGACAACCGTACATCCAGCAGCAAGAGCCGGCGCAATTTTTCGAGCAAGCATAGCGATTGGAAAATTCCATGGCGTAATGGCACCAACTACACCAACTGGCTGTCTTAGCACAATGATTCGCTTTGTTTCAGAACTGGATGGAATTGTATCCCCATAGACTCGTTTTCCTTCTTCGGCGTACCATTCCAAATAATCAGCAGCTAAGTTCACTTCTCCCTTCGCCTCTGCAATTGGTTTTCCCATCTCAGTCGTAATAATTGTTGCGAGATGATCTATTCTCTCCCTTAACTTTTCCGATACTGTTTTCAAGTAAAAAGCCCGTTCTTTAGCTGTTTTCTTGGACCATGAGGGTAAAGCATTCTTTGCTGCCTCGATTGCCAGATTTCCCTCTTCCTTTCCGCCTCTTGCTATCTGTTCAATGACCTCACCGGTAGCTGGATTATAGACTGGATAGGTTTCTCCTGAGGCTGCATGACACCATTCTCCATTAATGTATTGCATTTCTATTCTCCTTTCTCGTCTGTTTTTCCTTATCATAGCAAATTTTTCACTTAAATCCACTTCATTAGCCTGCTATCTTATTTTAAAAAAACTTCTGATTATATAAAAAATTTACCTCTATAGAAAACGGAGCATCTCATAAAAAGATACTCCGTTTTTTTAATTTACATAGGTGAAACTTCCATCAGTAGTGGTTTTCCCCTCCCCCCACTAATGGATAGTTGAACCAATCGGACCTATACGGACAGTTGATCTCCCAGCTAGCTTCCTCGAATTCTCTTAAGAAAGAGGGAGAGTCTTACTGAAGTTTAAGAGTGGGATAAAAATACCCTACGATACCTAAAATGACAAGCACGATTAATAGTACACCATATTTTCGAAAAAACCTTACTCCTGGATTTGCAGTTTGCTCACGCACATCTTTTAATAACTTTTTCAATGATTGTGAACGGATACTTGTTAATTCTCTTTTCATGTCTTTTTTCTTCCAAATGGAGTTTCGATCTGCTATTAAATAATCCTTTAAAGCATGGCTAAATCTTGGACTTGTCCCAAATTTTTTCAGGGACCATTCAATATAATCAAGCATTTCATCTTCTGAACCGTAAATGGCAATATACGAAAAAACTTGGCGATACTCTACCCCTTCCATTCCTCCAGGAAATAGAAGAAGGAAACGTTCATATGGTTTAAATAGACCATTGTCTTTAATAATCTCCAGTGCCAGATCACTTGCTTTCGCTTTGATTGGCATACTTGCCATACGAAAAACATGCTGGATTTGTTCCAGAGGTAGATAGAAGTATGTATACAGCAGCTCTAGCACTTCAAATTTTTCTTTCTCCCAGCCCTTAATCTCAAAGCTACGTTCCTCTTTATCTAGTAAAAATATTTCTCCAAAATTCTTCACGTCTGCGAGATTTACTTTTTCTAGCTGTAATTGCACCAAAAGCTGTGCCTTTACATCAGGCAGTACCATTCGTTTATACGACTGAAATGGAATGGATCTTTCAAAGTACGTAATTACTTCAAAAACGACAGAAATAGGATGACTACTTTTTTTGACTTCATAAACCAATCTATTTTTCGTCAATTTTAAGAATACCGCATTATGTTCGAAAGAGGCATTAACATTCAATAATTTTTTTATATTAATCAATACATCTGATAAGGAGTGCTGAAAGCTGAATTTATCCTTTAAGTAATCTTCCATAATCTCTGCATAAGAAAAAATATCACTCATATAAGATAAAACTTGCTGATAGGTGTCTGGATATTTTTCCAAAATACCCCATAACGATTGGCAGATGGCTTCTCCTTCATAGTATGCAAGGCTTTTAACTGTAAATTCAACCACATTTACATGCTCTACTACCTTTTGAATTTCCAAAACCAATTTCAAATAGTCCTGTACTATCGAAGCATCCTTCATTATTACTTCTCTATGAAGCAAGTGCGTGAATATGTTTACCAGTTCACCTTTTTCCCGATGATTTTTTTGAAGAAAAGTTAACAGCATTTGTAAAGTGGCTACTTTATCCTTTTCATAAAAATAGTAATCTAGCTTTTCCATATAAAACAACAGAAATAAATCATCATATGTTTGAATAGTTAGTTTCTTTTGCTGATCTAACCCTTGTAAGGCGCGCTCACAGTATATGAAAAATTCGTCAAGCTCTGTGGCAGTTTGAAGTGCCTCATAAGCGAAATGCAGATAATCATGTTCTTCTTCCTTAAAGTTCAACCCATTGCTTTTATGCTGGCTTAAGTCAAAAGTAAATTGATTCTCCACCGATCTGTTCCGAAGACGAATCGATCCTTGTTCCACAAACATAACATGGATATTTTCTATAATCTCCGGTTCGCTATGAAACGTGGTTGCTCCAAACAATTTTCTTGTTTCATAGGGCATATAAAGAAATAGTAATTCCAATAGCCACATGGCATATTTATGTTGCATGTGATGTGGAGCCTGAAACGATATATATACTCTTTTCTTTTCAGCGACTGCAGTAATGCACGCACACAGCAGCTCCTTAAATTTCTTTTCATCCAACTGTAAAACATGAAACAGTTCTTGCTTTTTGGCAAATATATTTTCTTTTTTATAAGCTATATGTTCGATTTCTTCTAGTTCACCCTTTAGATTTTCCATATCTTCCAAGCCATAAAAGTCTTCAATATGAAAGATTTGGGAAGGCTGAAGGATCCATTCTTCTTTTCTATTTGCCGGAATAATATAATTATGTACAAAAAGACGGTTCTTTTGCTTAGAGCTTTCTGCAGGTACAAAATTAGATTTTCCTATAATGAATTCACCTGACTCAGGCTGAATCATTGTAAATAGCGGCGGATAGGCGTCTATTTCTTTATCACCGCTTTTCTTTAATTCACTCGGCATATGATAGGTACTAATGGGATTAAGATATTTTTTTACGAAGCTTTCATCAACGTTAGGCGAAATGACTATTGTATCAGCACCCTCACCGGTAAGAAAAAAACCTTTACTATCCCTAGTTACTATTTGCTGCTGTATCAGGCTTTTTCCCATTATTCTCTCCCCCTTCTTCTCCCTAATAGGCATTTACTGCAAATTTTATCAAAAATCGTATACAAAAACGCTAAAGTAATATCAATTAAAAAACAGCATAATTATCGATTCTAATGGTCCGTTTTCCTAAAAAACATTTCATTCTCCTAATTAGGAGAGTAATTATCCCCTGAATATGGATAAATAAAAAAACAGCTAATACCTGTATTATACAGGCATGCTGTTTTTTTAAAAACCAACTTTGCAAGACTTTTCAAAGAAATATAGAAATTCTTTTCTTCATCTCTCTAAATCCTCGAAATATCCCGTACCCCAAAACAGTCCCAAATGTATTTAAAATCAAATCGTCTATATCACTCCATCTATTTTCCATAAACCACTGCATCATTTCAATCGAGCAAGATAGCCCTGCCCCCGCTAATAGCACAGTTCGAAAGGCATTTCTTTTTGGAAAGGATAATGAATAGAATACTCCAAATGGAATAAACATAACAATATTTCCAATATTATTTATAATAGCAGAAAATACACTACCATCTAGGAAAATCTTCTTTATTATCAAAAAGGGAGTAAAATTATGTCCACCTTTGGCGATACCAGTTCCTAAATACATATTGGGAAACATTGTTAAATAAACGATAGATAATAAAGAAGTGAGAAATAAACCATCAATAACTATTTGTCTTCTACTCATAGAACATCCTACATTTTTTGTTTTTTAATTAGATTATCCATTTATTTGGTGTTTTATTCCAGGATTTTATTTGTGGGGAGATTGTGGGGAGATGTCGGGGCTTCTCTGTTACGTTTCCTTCTGTTTATTCTGGTTGTGTGTGGGCTTAGAGATGGGGGCTCTGTTACTTTGGTTACTGCTTTTTCCGGCTTTCGGGCTTAGAGAGGCGTTCTCTGTTACCTTGGCCACTCCTTTTTCCGGATTTCGGGCTTAGAGATGGGGGCTCTGTTACCTTGGCCACTCCTTTTTCCGGCTTTCGGGCTCAGAGAGGCGTTCTCTGTTACCTTAACACCTTCTTTTGCTGGATTTCGGGCTCAGAGACGCTCTCTCTGTTACCTTAGCCACTCCTTTTTCCGGCTTTCGGGCTTAGAGAGGCGTTCTCTGTTACCTTAACATCTTCTTTTGCTGGATTTCGGGCTCAGAGACGCTCTCTCTGGTACTTTGGCCACTCCTTTTTCCGGCTTTCGGGCTTAGAGAGGCGTTCTCTGTTACCTTAACACCTTCTTTTGCTGGATTTCGGGCTCAGAGAGGCGCTCTCTGTTACCTTAGCCACTCCTTTTTCCGGCTTTCGGGCTCAGAGAGGCGTTCTCTGTTACCTTAGCCACTCCTTTTTCCGGATTTCGGGCTTAGAGAGGCGTTCTCTGTTACCTTAGCCACTCCTTTTTCCGGCTTTCGGGCTTAGAGAGGCGTTCTCTGTTACCTTAACATCTTCTTTTGCTGGATTTCGGGCTCAGAGAGGCGCTCTCTGTTACCTTGGCCACTCCTTTTTCCGGCTTTCGGGCTTAGAGAGGCGTTCTCTGTTACCTTAACACCTTCTTTTGCTGGATTTCGGGCTCAGAGAGGCGCTCTCTGTTACCTTAACACCTTCTTTTGCTGGATTTAGAGCTCAGAGACGCTCTCTCTATTACCTTCCAATCCTCTTTTTTTTAGGGGTCAGACTGTCTCTATTACTTTCCCACTCAAGATTAATAAACTTAATCATTCTTTCAATCATTCTTTCAATCATTATTCAAAATAACTCCAACGATTGTTTCCGATTAGCTTATAATGCTTTTCTAATATTTTTCGGATCCTTTTCTTCGAAGCAATAATTCTACACCAATCATATAATAGGGGTGTTGTTATTTTTTCATTGGGGAAAAGTATCTTAAGTTCTTCTACATTTCGTAATACCACCTTTTCGAATGCTTCTTCATGTCCACATTCTTTGCAAAGTACATTCGTTCCTGCTTCTGCTACTTCGAATGAGTTGCACACTTCGCAGAAAATACCTTTCTGTAATTCTTTATATTCATAGGGTGGTAATTTTGAAAAAGGGGACATGTTGATATGCAATGATGTTAATTTTTCAGCCAGTTGCTTCTGAAACTTATTTAGCTTCGAGGAATGATGGTCCATCCCTTTTAAATATCGCTGGATTTGAGTTGGAAAAATAAATGGTAAAGTAAAGGATGCTTGGTAGAGGGTAAACTCGGGATTAATAAAGACAACAGAGGAGGTAATTGTTTTATTTTCCCATCCATATTTTTGAAGTAATTGTTGAAATAGTGTTTCATTTCTCCTTATTTGATTGATTGGATTACTGATTTCCTTATGATTCATCGTATAGATGCGCTCATCCTGATAATAATAATCCCCTTCATAATTTTTTATTTCAAAAAGGTGAATTCCTTTAGAACTGATAATAGTGGAGTCTATTTGAAAGGTAGTGTTGTTTATTTGAAGTAACAAATCATTGATTATATAACAGTCCTCTAAAAGATTTTCCGTTATTTTATCAAACCTTTTTTCTCCTTCTAAGCCTTTTTGCAAATTAGCTAAATACTGCTTTTCATTCGAACTAAGTTCCAGCCGTAAATTCAAGGATTGTAAAGCGAGGATTTCTGGAGATGCTGTACGAGATTTATAGTGCATACTAATTGTCTCAACCTTTCTTTCTTTTATAGAGGCCATTCCGGAAGAACAGCCTCTCTTTTTTTACTCAACAGAAACAATAATTCTTCCTGTTATTCCGCCTTCCAAAATAGTTGGCAATTCTTCCGGCAGTTGCTTTAAAGATATTTCCTTGAAAACGAACGCAGATAGATTTTCTGGCTTTAAATCATTTGCGATTCTCTCCCAGATTGCTCGTCTTTTCTCCATTGGACAATAAACGGAGTCGATTCCAAGCAGGTTTACTCCCCGCAGGATAAATGGAAATACACTTGTCGGCACAGCTCCTCCACCTGTTAATCCACTTACTGCGACTGATCCGCCATATGTTATTTTACTAATAATAGCAGCCAATGATTCTCCACCGACAGGATCAATTGCTCCAGCCCATAATTGCTTGTCCAATGCTTTTACCTTGCCGTTATATACTTCTTCTCTGCCGATGACACTTGATGCTCCGATGCTTGTTAAATAGTCCTCGGCCTCTTTCTTTCCTGAACTTGCAACGACTTCAAAACCTAATTTAGAAAGCATGGCTACACCGAAGCTACCTACACCACCTGTGGCACCTGTAACCAATACAGGTCCATTTTCTGGTTTCATACCATTATCCAATAAACGTTGCACAGAAAGAGCTGTCGTAAATCCTGCTGTCCCGATAATCATCGCTTCTTTCAGACTTAATCCTGTTGGTAGCGGAACGATCCAATCTGCTGGAATACGGGCATATTCACTATAACCGCCAGAATGAGATACACCAATTTCATAGCTAGTAGCAATGACAGGATCCCCTTCTTTAAAACGGCTATCTTCTGATGAAACGACAATACCTGCCAAATCAATTCCTGGGATATGCGGAAAGGAGCGCACAATTTTGCCATCAGGTGTACTAGCAAGTCCATCTTTATAATTAACTCCAGAATAATGAACCTTTATAACTACCTCACCAGATGATAAATCTTCTAAAAAAACATGCTTTGTTTCTACTGAAAAATTGCCCTCTTTATTATCAACTACGACTGCTTGAAAATTTTTTTCCATCATTATGTCACCTCGTACTCATAGTACCAATTAAAAAATAGCAGGTCAAAGCAAAGAAATTACCCTATTATCATAGTAATAACACAGAATTCTCTAACATACCGAAATTAATTTACGCTCTTAACTAAATAAAGCTTTTGATAAAATGCAATGGCAAAATCAAAAAAGTACATAAGACCAAATCGCTCAGAGGAGAAACCTGTTCGATCATATGTTTTTCCATGGAGACGATATACCATATCAGCTGAGTCTATAAATGGAACCTTTTCATTATGAGTAATGATAATTATTTTCGCTTTACTCTTTTGTATGGATTGAATCAACTCCCTATTTCCTTCTATAAACCTTCCAGAAGGACTTGTGATAATTGCAACAGATTCTTTGTCTAATTCTGCTATATCCTCCATTTGCTCTTGTATATCTGAAAAAGCATGAACAAATTTCCCATACTTTACTAGGCGATATTGGAAGTCTTGAGCCATTGCTTGTGATAATTGGGTTCCAAAAAAGGAAACCTTCTTAGAATGATGGATAATGTCTAAAATTTTTCTCACATTCGCAACATCCATCCCTTTTTCCATCGTCTCAAGCCAATCTACCATTTTTTGATAAAACTGCTTTTGAAGCTCTGCACCAACTTCATTCACTTGTAATCCTTGATCAATATATTCATCCACTGGATTTTCTAGCCTGTCATTTTTAGCAATATCTTTAAATTCTTGAAAAGAGGCATAGCCAATTTTCTTACAGAATCTCGTAATTGCGGCAGGAGATGTGTAGCAGGATTCCGCCAAAATGCTGATATTCATATTAGCAATACGATGTACATCCTTTAATAGAGCTAATGCAATGAAATAATTTGTATCTTTTGTTTTGTAATTATTTATAAAATCTAATAGACGAAAAATAATATCTTTCAATATGTACCACCATAATTCATTTAATTTATTAATCTTTACTTAAATAAGCTAATTTCCTTAAGCTTGATCAAGAAGCGATCCATTCTTTTTCTAAGTAGATTTCTTTCCTCTTTTTTCAGTTTTAAGCCTGTAACTTGTGCAATTTTATCTAGGACTTCCTCTACAGTTAAACCATCTGTATCCACATGTTCTTTAAATAAAGGTCTTTGTAGCTGCTGTAATCGAGCTTCTGCTTGTTTGAATGCCCAGGAATTTTCACCTTCTAATCTGCTTCGCAACCTTTTTTTAATCGTAGCTTTCGATGCCATAAGTGTAACATGCTTAACACTTATTTGATCCTTCCGTAATCGAGAGAGAATTTCGTGAAAGTATTCTTCATTCGTGATTGTCATTGGTACAATAATGATTCCTTCATAATTTATGGCAATTTGTTTTAATAAGGAATAGTTCGTTTCTCTCCACATAGAAAAATCTTGAAAATCGTCCTTTTGTAATGACTTAGGAATATTTTTCATCAATACAAATCCAAAGCTTTCTGGATCAAAAACAAATGCTTTTTCTACTCTTTTCTCTAACTCATAGGCTGTTGTCGTTTTCCCTGAACCAAATGTTCCATTAATCCAAATAATCATAGGATTCCCCCAAACAGAAAATTCTTCTCTTTACTATAGCAAATTTATAAAGCATTCTTTTTATTACTTTCTTCTAAATGATAGATTTTTTTGAAAAGAATACCTACTTTTCGTTTCCCGAAAGTTGTATAATTTTTAGAATAATAGAATTTATTACTATTGGATAATTGTGAGGAGGAAAAAAACAATGCAAATTCAACCAGAGGATATCGTTAGAAGTGGTCCTAATCAATATATTTGTAAAGAAGGAATTCTAAAGGAATTAAGTAGTTTTCTGTCTCCTTTTCAATCTCCTACCATAATAACAGGCTATAAGTCTTTTCAAGCATTTTCACAGTATGTCGATACTATTCCTTTTGATTGGCAAATTATTCAACATGCGGGCTATAGTTCTCAACAAGCAGTGGATCAAATCTCTAAAAGGTGTACAGATACAGATGTAATCGTCGGAATGGGTGGCGGTCTTATTTTAGATACGGCTAAAGCTATTGCAAATCAATTAAATATCGAAGTGGTATTAATTCCAACCGTTGCTGGAACCTGTGCTGCAAGTACTCCGTTAAGCGTGATTTATTCGCCCGTAGGAGTATTTGAAAGAGTAGCTTATCATAGTCGATCTAGTTATTTAACATTAGTCGATCCTTCCTTTTTAATTCATGCACCGATTGATTATTTAAAAAGCGGTATTGGCGATACATTAACAAAGTGGTACGAAGCAGAAGCTATCATTCGCAATGCGAACGATGACAGATCACAATCTTTATTTGTGCAAGCAGCTTTAAGCCAGTCTGTTTTCATCCGCGATATTTTGCTAAAGGAAAGCATTGAAGCAGTTCAAAATAGCGAAGCAGGTATTGTGACACCAAGCTTTACTAAAACGATTGAAGCAGTCATCGCTTTAGCAGGAACAGTAGGTGGATTTGGAGGAAGATATGGCAGAATGTCTGGCGCGCATGCCATTCACAACGGACTAAGCTTTATCGAAGAAACACATACAATTCTTCATGGACAAAAGGTAGCATATGGCATTTTAGTTCAGCTCGCCTTAGAAAATCGCATAGACGAAATCGAAGCATTATTATCCTATTATCAGAAGCTTGGTTTCCCTACCAATTTAGCAGATTTAAATATTGTCGACAATCAAACAGAAGCCTTGCATAAGATTGCTGCACACGCTGTTAATCCAAAAGAATCTCTTCAGCTGATGGGATCGTATTCTGCGGATGAAGTCATAGCAGCAATGAAGGTACTTGAAAGTCTCACTAGCATAAAACAAGTGTAAAGCTTGTAATGGAGATGAATCTAACATCGCATTAAAGCGATGTTGAGCCATCTCCTTTTAGCTCTTTTAATACAGCCATCACATCTAATTCCCCTAGCCCCTTTTCAAGTGCAGTCTGGTAGGTTTTATTTGCAGATGCCCCAATGGCCAGTAATTCCATTGTTTCACTTGCTAAGCGCAAATCCTTCGCCATATGCTTTAGTGCAAATGCTGCTGGAAATTCATTATTTAATATAGACGGTGTTTTCATTTTGGAAATAGCTGTTCCAACCGCACTCTCATTAATAATTGTTAACATGTCTTCCTGCTTGATTCCTTGTTTTTCCGCAAAAAGAACAGATTCAGCAATTCCCTGTACAGTAATCCCCAATAAAAGATTAATTGCTAATTTAGCATTACTGCCAGCTCCAGAATTCCCGAGATAAATAGATAGTTTACTCATCGGTTCAAATACGGATTTAACCTGTTCATACACTTCTTCATCTCCACCAACTAAGACGAGTAGTTTCCCTTCCTTTGCTGGTTGAACACTTCCTGAAACTGGAGCATCAAGATATTTTACCCCATTTTCTAAAGCGGTGTTGTATATTAATTGAGACGTTTGCGGGGAAATAGTACTCATATCAATAAATACTTTTCCTGCTTCTGCATGGGATAAAATCCCGTTTTCAATATAAATGCTTTTCACAGCATTATCGTCAGATACCATAGTAAAAATGACATCACTTTTATCAACTAGTTCTGTTAACGAAGAAGCCTGGTTAGCACCAAGTGCAGCCAGTTCCTCTCCTTTATCAGGTGTGCGATTATAAAATGTTAATTCAAAACCAGCCTTTACTAACTTTAAAGCCATCGGAATTCCCATATTTCCTAATCCAATCCAACCAATTTTCATGCTAATATCCCGTCCTTCCCATCCTATATTCATACACATTTTACCATATTTCATATAAAAATACGTATTTAAAAGGTATATGCTAGGTTAAAATATAATAAAAAGAGGCTTCCCCCCATTTTTACTTTCGGGAACCCTCCTCTCTCAGTTCTTTTTCTCAGATTTTTATAGCCTTCTAAACAATATATTATTCTCTAAATGAATATGATCAAATGTTAAGCTTTCCAATTCTTCCAATTTTAAATAAGTTAATCGATAAGTATTGCATGCATGAACAGGAATTGTATAATCCTCTGTAGCTTGACGGATTTTCTTCAGTATATCGCCTGCCCCTTCATGCTCCTCTTCTAATATACTAATTTCTGCTCTTGCTTCTTCAAGAATTTCTAGTGATTTATTAGAATCATATTCCTTTACCTTAGGAAAAATCCGTTGTTCTTCTCCAAGCAAATGTTGCTCTAATTCATCTTTTAATAAGAAAAATTGGGTATATACTTCTTTCAAATGAGTGTCTCTTTCCCCATGCACACGGTATACTTTACTCACAAATGCAGATAATTCTTCTAGTAAATCTCTTGTTTTTGCATGATAATGGCGAATGATATGGTTCACTAAATCTGTTAATGACATATTCATCCAATCCACTTCTTCCGTTGCTTGCATTTGCTCGTACATGATATTGAGCACTTTTATTAAATCCTTATCTTCAAGCTGTAAGGATTTAATAACTTCGCCTATTGGACGATTCCCTCCACAGCAAAAATCAATTTTATATTCTTTAAATAGCTTACTAGCAGCTGGAAACTTAATAATAATATCGCCTGTTTTTGTATCCTCTGTAAAAATGGTACTCATTTTGACACTCTCCTTTATTAGAATAGCTTCAGTATAGGAGAAAAAAGCAAAGTAAAATAGGATTGAAATCACATATCAATCATTGTTATAATTTATTTAGATATTCACATTGTCAATTGTGAAAAAATACACAAATTCTACTGAGGTGTTTATATGCAACAACATGCGAGTGAGCCCTGTCCAAAACGTGTGCCAATTTTCCATTCTTTATCCGAACTAGAAATTCAAAAAATAACTGCTGTTGTCCATCATAAGCTCTTTAAAAAAGGGGAAAGGATTATAGAAGAAGGGGAAAAATCAACATCTCTCTTTATTATTCATAGTGGAAAAATAAAATTATCTAAATTAACTGTTCATGGGAAAGAACAAATTGTCCATTTATTAACAGTTGGTGATTTCTTTGGAGAACAAAATCTCTTTCATGAGAATACAGTTATGAACTTGAGTGGCTATGCAGTAGAAGATACGAAGATATGCCTATTAAAGAAACAGGAATTTGATCAAATTATGGCAAATAATCCCGATATCTCTTTCAAATTCTTAAAAACAATCACAAAGCGCTTAGCCCATACAGAGGACTTAGCGAGAACGTTAGCGACGAAAGACCCTGAAGTTAGAATTGCCAATATGCTTCTAGAGTTTTGTGAGATTTTCGGGACAGAAAGACAAAATGCTATTTTGATTAATCTTCCTATTACTAGAGAAGAGATTTCCAGCTATGTAGGTCTAACAAGAGAAACAATTAGTCGAAAACTTGCAAAGTTTGCGGATAAAGGAATTCTTACTTTAATTGGAAATAAACAAATTCTTATTAATGATAAAGGAAAGCTTCAAACAACGGGTGATCCCCTCCTCGATTTTTAACCAATCATTTTTCGCGGATCACTCTCTTTTCCTATTATTTAGATGTTATTTCCATAGTATTGAGGAGTCTAAACCAATTACTAACTTATAGAAAAAATGAATCCTCCATTTTTTCTATAAGTTAGTAATGAAAACGCTTAAATATTTTTATCCAATAAAGCTTAAGCTGTATGTCTCCCACGCAATGTCCAAATTTGATGAGCCATCATTAAGGATTTTAAAATCGTTAAGTAAGTCAATGTTATCCAACCACCCATTAAATATGGATTAATCGATTGTTGAACAGTCTCACTCGTTAGAAAATCTCGATAATAGAAGCATACATAACCGATAATTAAAACCGTTATAGTTCCAAGCAGCATTCCTTGGGTTAGCTTACTCCGTGTTTTACCAGCCTCCGCAGCATACTGATTTGCCCATCCATCTTTCTTATTTGAAGATAGCTTTTGCAGCCAGACTTGGCTAAATGTCATTAAATTTACCCATAAATAAATTTCTGGAGCAATTAATAATGCTGCAAAAATGACATCTATTGTCCGATGCATCGGTGTTTTGATGGCAAGAATGGTATTAAGGATGGATGCTAATACAATTGGTGTTAACCATATCCAGGACCAGTGAAATTGATCTGTCGCTAATGCAACACTTAATAAAACGACAAAGAGTACCCGTATTACTAAATCCGAAAATGACTTTAACTGATTTCGCCAAATTTTCCCCTTATGTCGTGTCTGAATACTTAAATCTTTATTTGTGAGCAATTCAACAGTTCCAGAATTCCACTTATTTCGTTGTTCCCTAAAAGTATGGTACGAACGCATTGCATCTACAAAGCAGCGTCCCTTTGGACTTATAAGCGTCTTCCATCCGGATTTCTGCAATTGCCAAGTAAGCAGCATATCTTCTACATCACTATCATTTTGCCAAGGTCCGTCTAATTTATTATGGTTTACTACTTCTTGTAATGCTTCTGGTCGGAATAAGGTTGCTTGACCTCCAAGCACATATGTACTACCACCATGATACTGAAGATCTAACAGCCAGCTTGCCATATCTTGTTTTTGCTGATGTGTCCACCATCTACTGATTGGTCCACCGTACTCACCGCTAGCTATCTTTTCTTCATAATAGACATCGTGTTTGCTTAATAAGCTCTTCTTTTTCGGCATACGCATTGTATATTTAGCCATTACTCCGCCAATGTTGCGACCACTCATCAACCCTTCCCATAGATATTTTAAACAGTTAGGGGCTAAACGACTATCCGCATCCATCCCGAGAATCGCTTTAATACTTTGTTTATATAATTCTTGTGATTCGGTTAACTGTATATGATAGAAATCCATAATATCCCCATATAATAATTTCCATCCACTGTTTAAAGCACCAACCTTACGAAGTTTATTTCCTTCTGTAACAATCACTTTTAGATTTAAACCAAATTCTTCGCCTGCCTTTATTGCTTTTTCTTCGGTACGATCCGTGCAGTTATCTGCAATGACATAAACATCTAGCTCTACTCCTTTTGGAAGCAATTGATCGTTAAGCCCTGCTAAACAATCTCTTATCGATTTTTCTTCATTGTGAGCAGGAATTAATGCTACTATTCTTGGTTTCATATACGATTTCTTTACACCAGGCATGCTAAAAAATGATATACTTCCTTTTTCCTCTTCCACTACTAATGACAATGAATCCACCAACTTTCATTTTCTTCATAATGCCATGTTAGACTTCTTCAGGTTGTCTGGGCCCGCATATAAAATGTTCTTAAAAAAGAACAAGTGAACAAAAATAATTTTATGAATTTGTGCTTTAACCAAACAGTTTTTGTTCTTATTTAAGAACATATTATCATTATAGCTACCTATAAGTCAATTACTCTTCTTAATTTTTTCACTTTTTCGTTTCTTTTATAGAACAAATACCTTTTTGTATCATTAGAAAAAAACTTCAATATAATGAACACCACCAACGTATATATGAACGTTCCTATCTTCGTAGTCACCTTTATTTCCAAAAATAAAAGCTAGCCCATTGCTTAGGCCAGCCTATCAATAATCCCAATATTTCACTTTCAATCCATCTTCTCTTACCATTACTTCCCCAAACTTAATACCGTTTCTAATAAAACGTTTACCCCTTTCTCACAATCCTCCCATGGCGTGAGTTCCTCCTCACAGTGACTTTTCCCCTTTATACTTGGCACAAAAATCATTGCTGTAGGTACCATACTTGCCATAAATTGAGCATCATGCCCCGCACCACTTGCCATTGTCTTGTAGGAGTAGCCTAAGGACTTTACCGACTCCTCTATATGCTCTAAAATCGTTTCATCAAACCAGACGGTATTTCTATCCCATAGTTTTATCGCCGCCATGCTACAATCTTCTAGTTCAACAGAAGTATCTAAATCTTTCAAAACACTTTCCACTTGTTTCATAATAAGTGGATCCTTATGACGTGCCTCGACTGTAAAAATCACTTTATTTGGGATAACAGTATGAATATTAGGATATGTATTCATTCTGCCTATCGTAAAAACTAATTCATTATCTAATTTCCCAAGCTTCTTTCTTATTTCCGCTATCACATCATTAGCAGCAAAAAGTGCATCTTTTCTCATTGACATTGGCGTCGTTCCAGCATGATTCGATTCTCCACTTACATTTATTTCATAACAAACCATTCCAACCACGCATTCTACAATACCAATCGTTAGATTTTCCGCTTCTAAAATAGGACCTTGCTCAATATGCATTTCTAGTAAAGCAGTCGCATTTTTTAACCGATTGCTACTATCTCCATTATAGCCAATCATTTTTAATGCCTGTTCAAAAGTAATCCCATTTTCATCCTGTTTTTGCATCATTAATTCTTTTTCGAATTTTCCTGTTATAACACCCGAAGCCATCATGGAAGGTTCAAACCTTGCTCCTTCCTCATTTGTGAAATTAACAAGCATTAACGGAAGCCTTGGTTTAATGCTATTGTCTACAATCGTTCTAATGACCTCAAGACCAGCCGCAACACCAAATACTCCATCAAATCGGCCACCCTTTTTCACAGAATCCAAATGTGATCCCATTACAATTGGCGGATTCTCTGTTTCCCCCTCCAAAAGGGCATACATATTTCCCATATCATCAATACTTACAGCCATTCCCAGTTTTTCACAGCAGCTGCGAAAATAATTTCTGGCCTCCTCATCTTCTCTTGACAAGGCAAGTCTAGTAACGCCATTATTATCCGTCTGACCAAAGTCAGCAAATTTTTCTAATGAAGCTTTTAACCGGTCTCCATTCACTAATAGTTTTTGTCCCTCCATCTTTTATCCACTCCCTTTTTTAACTATTTGAAATATGCTGCATTTTTAATTGCTCTAGTAAAAGCACAGAAAAGTATTTTCTCCCATCAGCAGTATGGATTCGTAGTGTTCGTTGTTCTACTGAACTATTACTTCTATCCTGTTTTTCTAATTGGACCATCGCACCATTTAAATCTTCTATTATATTTTTTATTCGATACCCGTCCGAAATTAAATAATCTATTTGGTCACGCTCATGTAAGAATTTCTGATAGTCCGACATCTAACTCCTCCTTTTTAAAAAGACGTTCTCGACGCACTTGAACTTGATTCTTTAGACAGTTAAACGTAAAAACTCGTTCGTTACATTTTGCTTCAGACACTTGCTTTCTGCAGGAGTCTTCCGCTTCCTTTCACTGTCGCTATTAAAATATTTTTCTACCGTCCTTACATCCTTGTAACTAAACTCTTTCCACAATCGCATCCTCTATCTCTGTAGCTTCCTCTTCTGCTCCATCAATATACCAGTCATGACTTACGGTGATTCCTAAATACTTTTCATCACAAGGATCCTCTATTTCTGCTTGTGGATATTTTTTGAACCACCAATATTTTGCCAATACATAATAAAGTCCTGAGCCTACAACAAAACCAACGATGGAGGAATAGGAAGAAAGAAGATTTGCAAGCACTCCACCGACAATCCAAGCAATGAATCCAGCAAGATTTATTCCTTTCATATATCGATATTGTCCATCTGGTTCATATAAATCGATGACATTTACCCTTCTTTTTCTTAAAAGATAGTAATCTGCAAACAATATTCCTACAATGGAGGTTAAAATTCCGCCGATAACAAGCAACGCACTGTTTAATACTTCAAATAAGCTCCACGGCTGTGCAATTACACCAATAATTCCTGCAATTACGACTCCCACCCAAAAAGGCATCTTCGGTCCACCAACATTTGAAAAAATAGTGGCTGCGGGAATAACATTAGCAGATGTATTTGTAGACCACTGGGCAAGAACAATCATTAATAATAAGATTCCTAATGCGAAACCACTTGCTGCTTCTTGTAAAGCAACGACAGGATCTGCGTTAGAAACAGCCATATAGGATACTGCACCAATAATAATCATAAATGTATTCACAATCGGCATTACAACAATACTTCCTAATAGCTGTGTTTTATTTCTTTTAAACCAATTTCTTTCTTCTTTCGGCGCTTTAAAAAAACGGGAGAGGGAAGGCATATCAGCAGCTAATGTTGCCCAAAATCCCATATTGCTCATGACAATTACCATAAATGCTGTAAAAGCAGCTCCCCCTGTTACAGGGCTTTCCACCCAAGTCCATACATCCTTTCCATCTGCAATAGCTTTATCGGATAATGCGACATACATCCAACATGAGATTAGAATAATAATAGGTGCTGCCAAATCAGCAAATCGTTCAATTGATTTTATGCCTAAGGAAGTATTTAATAATTGCAATCCAGCAAAGAAAAAGAAGCATAATAGCCAATTATCAAAGCCAAATAATAAATTTAGAATGGCGTTAATGGCAGTCGATCCAAAATACGTATTAATTCCAAACCAGCAGGCGGCAGTAACTCCCCTTACAATAGAAGGAATATGTGTCCCAATCGTTCCAAATGGTGCCCTCATATAAACAGGAAAGGATAGTCCATGCTCCACCCCTATATCTCCAATAATCGTCATTAATATTCCTATTGCTACTGAACCGAGGATAGTTGCTAAGATTACCATTCCTAAAGGAAGGTTTATAATCCCTCCCCCACCAATAGCAAATGCCGCAAGTACAATTGCCATCCCTACCCAAATAACCGCAAAACCAAATGGTCCAATACTTCGTTTCTCGTGACTAATTGGCAATAAATCAGGAGATTTTAAATAATTACTTTTTTGGGACATATAAAACACCTTCCTTTTATTTATTCAGAATATTAAGAATTCTAAAACCACAAATTACTTCGTTGTTAGTGATTTGCTTTTTACAGATAATGCTTCTCCATACTTTGCTCGTTTTAAATACTGACCTTTACCTGCTTTCCCTACAAATACTTTATTTTTAATTACATATTCCCCTCTAGAAAATACCGAAATTGGCTCCCCTATTATCTCCATGCCTTCAAACGGATTATAATCAACGGCCATATGATGTGTTTCAGCGGAGATTATTCTTTCTTCGTCTGGATCAAAAATGACGATATCAGCATCTGCACCAATCGCAATCGTTCCTTTTTTCGGATATAGCCCAAATAACTTGGCAGCACGAGTGGAAGTTATCTCTACAAATTGATTTAAGCTAATTCTTCCTTTTTTCACGCCTTCGGAAAATAAAATACTCATTCTATCTTCAATAATTGGTCCACCATTCGGTATTTTCGAAAAATCGCCTCTCCCTAAATCTTTTTGTCCTTTAAAATCAAACGAGCATTGATCTGATCCTAATATTTGCAGTTGACCAGTTTTCAATGCATTCCATAATACATCTTGATTCCAAGCTTCTCTTAATGGCGGAGACCATACATACTTCGCCCCTTCAAAGTTGGGCTTTTCCAAATACGTTTGATCTAATACCAAATATTGAGGACATGTTTCTCCCCAAATATCTACTCCCTTCTTTCTCGCTTCCTCTAATTGTTTCACTGCTTCTGCACAGGAAACATGGACAACATAAAGCTGTGAATTGGCTAGCTGCGTTAATGTTGCAGCTCTACCTGTTGCCTCTCCTTCTGCTTCTGGTGGTCTTGTTAATGCATGATAAATTGGGTCTGTATTTCCTTCTTCCACTGCCTTTTTGACCAAATAATCAATCACATCCCCATTTTCGGCATGAACCATTACTAATGCGCCTAATTCCTTTGCTGCTATTAACGTCTTAAACAAAGTCTCGTCGTCCGCTTGAAATTGATTCTTGTAAGCCATAAAAACCTTTAAGGAAGTGACGCCTTCCTCCGTTATCATTTCCGGCAATTCCTCGAGCACCTGATCTGTTACTTCTACTATTTGCAAATGAAATCCATAATCAATCACTGCCCTATCTTCAGCTTTGGCATGCCAAGTTTCGATTGCGCTTTTTAAGCTATTTCCTTTCGTGGTTAAACAAAAATCAATAATAGAAGTCGTACCTCCAAACGCAGCAGCCATTGTTCCTGTTTCAAAATCATCTTTCGTCATCGTACCTCCAAATGGCATATCTAAATGAGTATGTGGATCGATGCCTCCTGGAATAACATACATTCCTTTTGCATCAATGATTTCTGCCTGAAGATCTATTATGTTCTGAGCAATTTGTGTAATTACTCCATTTTCAATTGCAATATCTGCATCGTACGTATCAGTTGCCGTTACAATACAACCATTTTTAATTATTTTTTTCATTGCCATTCCTCCATTTACTTTTTTAGGATTTCTGAACATATCTTTTTTCATCTAGAAAAAATTTACTTATCCCGTATTCCTAACGCAGTGGGAAATGCTCCAATTGCTGCTTGTCGTTCATTCCATGTCATCGCTGGCATGGAATGAACGACTTCTATCATTTCAATTGCTCCATCCACCGGGCATACAATGGAACAAAGATTGCATCCTACACAATCCTCTTCCCTTACCTTTAAATAGCTTTTTCCACTACTATCCTTTAGCATATCAATGCATTGATGACTTGTATCTTCACAAGCAATATGACATTTATTGCAATTGATGCAAACGTCATTATTGATTTGTGCAACAATTTGATAATTTAAATCGAGGTCCCCCCAGTCTGAATATTTCGGTACAGATTTCCCTACTAAATCCATAACAGATGTAATCTTTTTATCATCTAAGTAATTATTCAATCCATCTATCATATCTTCTACGATTCGAAAACCATGGTGCATAGCAGCTGTACAGATTTGAACATTTGTTGCCCCCATTAGCATAAATTCCACGGCATTTTGCCAATCAGAGATTCCGCCAATTCCTGAAATAGGAACATTAATTAGGGGATTTCTCGCACATTCTCCTACCATATGCAAAGCGATCGGCTTTACTGCTGGTCCACAATAGCCACCATGGGCACCTTTTCCAGCCACATGGGGAATCGTATCCCAAGTATCAATATCTACTCCTGCTAGACTATTGATTGTATTTATCATACTAATGGAATCTGCTCCTCCATTCACTGCTGCCTCTGCAGTTGCGGTTATATCCGTTATATTAGGGGTTAATTTTACGATAACAGGTGTCTGTGCAACTTCCTTCACCCAATATGTCTGTTTTTCAACTAGCTCCGGAACTTGCCCAGATGCAGATCCCATTCCTCTTTCTGCCATCCCGTGTGGACAGCCAAAATTAAGTTCTAATCCATCAACACCTACAGCCTCTACCTTCTTAACAATTTCATGCCATTTTTCCTGCTTTGGTTCCACCATTAAAGAAGCGACTACCGCATGATTCGGGAATCTTTTCTTTGTTTCATATATTTCTTTTAAATTTACATCTAATGGCCTGTCGGTAATTAATTCGATATTATTAAAACCTGCAACCCTTTGCCCATTAAAGCTTACTGCTGCAAACCTTGAGGATACATTTAAAATCGGATCTCCTAGTGTTTTCCACACAGCACCCCCCCATCCCGCTTCAAAGGCACGTTGCACTTGATAACCAGAATTCGTTGGCGGAGCAGAAGCTAGCCAAAATGGATTTGGTGATTTAATACCTGCTAAATCAACACGCAAGTCTGCCATGCTATTCCTCCTTTGTTATGCGGTTTCCATCTTTTTCGAAAGAAAAGATTGATGAATACGATAGGCACATTCTTTCCCTTGCTGTGCCGCTGATACAACCATTGCCTCTCCTTGCCCTTTTCCAAAGATAACATCACCACATGCAAATACCTTACTATTACTAGTTTGATATGTTGTAGTTTGAATTTGGACAATACCTTGGTCATGTTCTAATCCGAATTGCTCGATTAAATCTATATATCTGGATTGACCAATTGCCTTAATTACAGCATCCACTTCCAATATAAATTCTGAGTTGTCTCTTTTGATAGGTCTTCTTCGACCATCTTCATCTGGTTCTCCAAGCATCATTTTGACACATTCTAAGCCAACAACCTCTCCCTTTTCATTCCCAATAATTTTTTTTGGAGCAGTAAGCCATCTAAATTCAATGCCATCCTGTTTAGCAAATTCGTACTCAAAATCATAAGCGGTCATTTCTGCTTCAGTTCGCCGATATACTATTTTGACATTCTCGGCTCCTAAGCGAATGGAACAAGTAGCAGCATCTATCGCTGTATTTCCAGCGCCAATTACAGCAACCCTTTTTCCAATTAAATCTGTCGATAATGGCTTGGTCTTTGTTTCTTTTACAAACTCAATCGCATCATAAACGCCAGTTAACGCTTCACCTGGAATACCTATATTCGGTACATTCGCCATTCCAATCGCAAGCAATACAGAATCATAGTTTTCAAGAATCTCTTGTACAGAAATATCCTCTCCAACCCTTGTATTCGTTCGGATTTCTACTTCTAAATTTCTAACTTGTTCTACTTCCCAATAAGAAACTTCTTTTGGGAGACGGAAGGAGACAATCCCATATGTATTTAAACCTCCCGCATTACTTTCTGCTTCAAAAATGGTTACATTATATCCGAGTAGCGCCAGTTCTCTTGCTGCTGAAAGTCCTGCTGGACCACCGCCGACAATTGCGATACTTTTATTCGTTTGAAGGACATTTCGCTTAAATAGTACCTGGTTGTTATTCCTCGCCCAATCAGTTGCATATCGCTGAAGGTCTCCAATCATAATTGGTTTTGTTGAATTGTTCAGCACACAAGCTCCCTCACACAATTCTTCTGTTGGACAAACTCTAGAACAACTTGCCCCGACAGGATTTGCTGACATAATAGTCTTCGCAGATCCCTTCAAGTTTCCTGAAGCTATTTTTTTAATAAAGCTAGGAATATCAATACCAGTTGGACAAGCAGTAATACAAGGTGCATCATAACAATATAGACAACGATTTGCTTCTTCTAATGCCTCCTGATTCGAAAGTGCTTTTTCTACTTCAGAGAAATTAGCCAATAACTGTTCATAAGAAAGCATAGCGTTAGATTTTCTCATAATCGACCTCCTTTTAATTGGTTATTAGCGAATAAGAAAACATACGATTCTGTTAGAACGACACAATCCTTATTTAGTATTAAACCAATCACAGCCATAACTGTACTGAACGTGCAAAAGAATTCTGTACCTTGTCGGAGTCCTGATTGTATTACATGAGTTTAAGTAAGTTATGTTGAAGAATAAGTAGAATAGTTGTTATTGATGTTAAAACGACGGAGAAGTTAAGTATGATGATGTTAGTTTTCATAACATTTATAGGATAAGATTTTCCTATTATAATCTGATATCCATATTTAGTAAATGTTTTTTATAGAAAATTAACAATATTCTACCATTTTCTTAAAAAACACTACTAAATATGATAGATTTTCTTTCATAAACAACCCTATTGGTACTTAGATTTTTTATCTAGGAAAGAACCTTCTGAGTCAATTGATTATTTTGTAGCACTTTCATTAAGACAGAAACAATAAAATTTAGATCCTCTTCCGTTGATGATAATGGCGGGCTAAGTGTTAAAATATTATTGTATCCATCAACTGTGTCCCCATTTTTCCCTATAATAAGCCCTTCTTTTTTACATTCTGTAACAATCTTAGCAATAAATTTAGATGAAACTGGCGCCTTGGTATGCTTACCATCGACTAGCTCTATTCCTAAAACTAGTCCTAATCCTCTTATATCCCCCACATTTGGATGGCTATTTAAGCCATTATTTAGTTGGTCTAAAAGATATTTCCCGCTCTGGGCAGATTTCTCTACTAAATTTTCCTCTTCTAATATTTCCAGATTTTTCAATGCAACAGCACAGGAAGATGGATTCCCACCAAATGTATTGATATGACGAAAATGGACATTTTCGTCTGACCCTTTAAACTTCTCAAAAATTTCTTTTTTTACAGCTGTTACAGATAAAGGTAAATAAGCACTAGTTAACCCTTTGGCCATCGTTACGATATCTGGCTTGATATTAAAATGTTGGTGACCAAATTTCTTACCAGTTCTTCCAAACCCACAAATCACTTCATCCAAGATAAGTAAGATGCTATATTTCTGACAAAGCTCTTGTACCTTTTCCATATAAGCATGATGTGGTATTAATACTCCACCACCCGTAATTAATGGCTCCATAATTATCCCTGCGATTGTCTCTTTTTGCTCCCAAATTATTTTTTTCTCCAATTCTTCCATCAACATAAGATGATATGCTTCCACTGACATATTTTCTGGTCTTCGATAGGAATCTGGAGGAGTTATGTGAAGAAATCCACTTGCAAGTGGCTCATATTTATATTTCCGCAATGCCTGTCCCGTTGCCGACAAGGCCCCCATCGAGCTCCCATGATAGGCCCGATGTCTGGAAATAAATTTAAAGCGACCATGCTCTCCATTTTGCTGATGATACTGACGAATTAATTTAAAGGCTACCTCATTCGCATCCGAACCGCTATTTGAATAGAAAATCATATATTCTCCTTCTAACCATTCATTGATTTTCTCTGCAAGCTTTATAGCTGGAATATGGCTTTGCGTTAACGGCATATAGCATAATTCTTTCATTTGTTCATAAGCCGCTTTTGCCAATTCCTCTCTTCCATACCCGATATTGACACACCAAAGTCCAGACATTCCATCTAAATAGCGATTCCCATGATGATCGATAAGCCAAGATCCCTCCCCCTTTACAGCAATCATAGCTGGGTTTTCTTCAACATATGGAGAGATATGATGCCAAACATTACTTTGATCCTTTTCAATTAATGACTCTGTCTTTGTTTTTTCCATGGAACCACTCCTTAAAAACAAGTTAGGCATCCGTACTTTTTGATTGCCGTAAAAGAAAGGACAATTAATTGACGATGCTTGTTAACTAAGATACTATATAATTTACAGATTATTCTTACTATTTTCATTTTACATGGTGTCACATGTTTTAATCTTTTATTTTACATTTAGGAGGGTACTTAAAATGGTTCTTGGCGAATTAACGGTTGAAGGAGCATTAAAACGACATACGTTCCAGCACGCGAAAGTACTGACAGGTGTAAATGGATTAAATAGGGTAATTAAATGGTGTCATATATTAGAAGTGAAGGATATCGATTTATTTATCAATGGAGGAGAATTAATTTTAACTACTGGCATCGGGTTATTAGACTCCGATAATCAAAGAAACTATGTAGATACATTGATAAATAAGCAGACAGCTGGATTATGCATTGAATTAGGCTCTTTCCTACATGAAATTCCTAGTAGCCTTTTATCTTTAGCAGAACAACATAATTATCCAATTATAATTTTTGAGAAAACGGTAAGATTTATTGATATAACCCAAGATCTCCATTCACTGTTGATTAATCGACATCATCAAAATATGTTGGATCTTGACCGCTTGTCTCAGAATTTTAATAAGCTTTCCTTACAACCAAATGGAATATTAAAAATCCTTCAGGAGCTTTCAATTTATTTCCAACGTCCTTGCTTTTTCATTACAAGCAATGAAAAATACTATTACCCTACTAATCAAGGAGAAACAGAAGCCTCCATAAGAGAATTTATAGATAACCATTTGAATGAACCAAAATCATTATCAACATTTTGTGTAAATAATAAATCGTTTAGCATGAATACAGTACAAGTATTCGAACAAGTTTGGGGCTATCTTCTTATAGAAAATAACAAATTTCCATCTACTGAGCTTACTGCCCTTATGTTAGATCGAGCATCTATTGCAATTTCTCATATTCTCCTTCGCAATCGTACGATAGAAGAAAGAAAGCAAAGTGACGAGGCAGAGCTTATCCATTCACTCCTAAATTTAGAAACCTTGGAAAGTAATCAGCTAAAGAATATTTTACCTATGTACTGTTTTTCCCATTCTTTCCGACTGATTTGCTGGCCACTACTAGAAGAAGAGCATGGGATTACTAGAAAAGGAGATGAATTTAAACTTTACCTCTTAACTTTATTACGTCCTTTTTTTAAAAAAATAGGATTTCATCCAATCATCTCCTACCGACATCAAGAATTAATAGTAATGATTTATATGAATCCCCCAAAAATAAAAAAAGTGAATTGGCAACAAATCACTGAAAAATTAACAGAACTTACGGAAGCCTACTTTCCTGCACAAGCTTTTTTTGGTATTAGTTCTATCCACCAAGAACCAATAAAAGCAAAAACTGCCTATGAAGAAGCAAAACAAATCATCCTACTAAAGCAAAAAAAATTAATTAATTGCCATCATTATGAGCAAATCGGAATCTATCATTTAGTACTTCCCTTATTAAAAACGAGCATAATTAAAGAATATATCCACATTCACCTAGGAAAAGTGATGGAGTATGATCGCTTGAATAATAGCGAGCTCCTGAAAACTCTCGCCATCTATTTAGATTGTAGCGGCAATAAAAAGGAAGCTTCCGAGCGATTATTCATCGTGCGCCAGACTCTTTATCACCGCATAGATAAGCTAGAAGGAATACTAGGTGGCAATTTTATGGATTCGTCTAATCGATTAGCAATCGAAGTTGCCATAAAAGCCTTTTACTTAGAAGAGGAAACGATGCACGTTACAGAACAAATAATTGCCGATGTAAAATAATTCGGCTTCTTTGCTTCGATCATTCTTTATTCCATATTGGAGAAATACTTTGCTAGGGAAGATGCAATTTCCTTTGTTCTTTATATAGTAAGGCGAATATTATTAGGTAGATATGCGGATTAATAGTGAAGAAGGGTAAATTCCGCTGATTTCCTTATATTCAATGGGAAAATTCGGCTTTTATGTTTGATATCAACGCCGGTTTCCCCCTTTGCTTTCTATGAATTTCAGCTTTCATTTTTGGCATGAACGCGACTTTCCTCTGCTCCTTCCAATTTTCAGCTTTCATCTTTGGCATGAACGCTGCTTTTCCTTTCTACGAGTTTCGGTTTTCATCTTAAGTATGAACACCACTTCCCCTATACTTCTTCCAAACTTCAGCTTTCATTTTTCACTACAAACACCAGCCTTCCCTCTTTTTCCATTTCCTCATCCTTTCCCCTTCTTCCTATAAAAAAATACCATTATATACCACATAAACTTTTCACCATAAAAATCAATCAAAATAGGGAGCTGCACCGTTACTAGGTTCACCTCCCTTTCTATCTTAATTACACTGAAAAGAACGAATGCGATTAGTATCTGTGCCGTAATAAGACCAGCGATTCATTCGCCAACGATATCCTGCAATGGAATGGCGGCCAACAAAAGTTGGATAGAACCAAAATCCTCGACCATTCTCTAGCCAAACATAAGTAAAACGGAACAGACAAGGTCTCATTGACCCAGAATCAACGGTAAAAGTACTTACATGCGACTGATTTAATTGTGGTGTAAAGGATGGCGGCGGTGTTGGTGGTGGTCCGTGATCTACTCCACCCCCAATATTTGGTCCATCAGGATGACCTTGGTGTCCCCCTGGACCAGCTGGCGGCATTTCACCTCCAGGAAATGATGGCAATACGCCTCCTCCGATTGGTGGTAAATGTGGAACAGCTCCTCCACCAATCGGCGAGATGATAATTCTATTTTGTTGTTGTGGAGAAGCTTGTTGAACATTATAAGGATAATACGGCTGAAAATACATCATTTTTCTCCTTTCTTTTTTGATGTATTAATCTATGCAATTCGCCCAATCAAGGTGCAAGGTTATAGCCTCTTCCTGCTTTTATAGAAAACAAATCAACTATTGCTTTACCTCATAATTTGTTTTCCATTTCTTACGAAAAACCAACCCAGCAAGCCATAATACACCAACTAATCCACCAACCGTTCCAATACTCAAATAAACCCATGGACCTTCAATAAAATGCATAGCTCGATGATGATCCTTTACCAGCCAATAGCAAGAGCCACTTAAAATGAGGCCTACAGGAATAATAACTGGACGATAATCTTTTAATCCCAATAGCTTTTGAACTGCAATGGACGAACAGAGAAACGCCATAATAATTTGAGTTAAAATCGATAAGGCAAAAAACGCAATCATAATCATTTCATAACGATGGATAAACAAACCGATTTCCGCACTTCTTGCCATTTGCATACAGGAAACAATATACTGTGCTGCAACGTCTGCCGTAAGTACTCCTGTTTCCAGAATTGGCCACATGACAATGATCATTCCCCCATAAAAAACGCCTGCTGTTGAAGATTTTATCCACGTCTGCTTGTCCTTTACTAAGGGAAGAATCATACAAACCATCATAGCAGCCATAGCATAATCTGTATTATGATGACGGCTTGCCCATACCGTTTCTTTGAATCCAGATTGAAAAACTGGCTGAAGTTCTCTTATATCAAAATTACTAAGAGATCCAAGCATTAACAAGATATTTAAAGCAATTATAGAGAATACTCCAATCAATGCCATTCTTGCTACCACTTCAATTCCAAAATGAATAGCATAAATACCTATTAAGAAGGCAGCTAAAACAAATAATATAGTGGGAGCCTCCGGCAAGAAATAGTCCTTTAAATGATAAACGAATGTTGCCATAATACTCCCATATGCTCCCACAAAAAATATAAACACAGATATAGCGACAAGTTTCCCGGGAAATTTCCCTAAAATACGGTGAAATTGATCAATTAAATCTCCCTCAGGTATACGTCTCATTACTATAACGATTAGTGTAATTAGAAGAAGTCCCTGAAAAGTGGAGAAGAAAGTTGAAATCCAAATATCTCCTTTCACTTCACGTGCCATTATTCCTTGTGTCATGCCGATGGATTTTGCATAAAGCATATTGATAATTAATGCCATTAGCATCCCATTGGATATCTGCACCTTCATTATTTCCCCTTCCTTTCTTTACCAGATATTGTAGGCTGGAATAATAATGAACCACTTTCTACATTTGCATGAATGTTAAGATTTATCTCTGCATCTGCAAATATATCTGCCCAATCATTTTTCATCTTCTTCCACTCATAAGGGTATTTATTTTGAAATACTTTTCCTAATTCTAATACATCGGATTTATATTCCTTTTGGATTTTCTCAATAGACTCATTGATATCATCATTTAATTTAGCTTCCACAGACTCTTCTACTTGTTTCACAACATCTTTATCACTTATGGAGAACGGACAGCCAGCTTCTACTACTGTAACAGTAGCATCTAGCTTTGCAGTAAAACTAACTTTATCATTTTTATAGGCTGGTTCTACATCAAATTTTTGCTTATTTAACTCGACACTAATCTCACTCTTTGGTTCTTTTGGACAAGCTACAACCACTACTCCCGAATCAATCTTATCTCTAAAAAGAAGAATTCCCTGCAATTCATCCGCTTGTAATATCCCTACTAATTTATCGTTTCTAAACACCCCTGCTCCAGATAACTCAACTTGGTTCACTTTTGCCCCTTCCTCTGGTTTAAGACTATCAATTTTTCTTTCTTCAAGGGTTAGCCTTGCAAGTATTGGCTCTGTAGACTCACTTAAATATGCTGCTAGTAAGTCTTTTATTTCCGTATGGGGTGCAAGCGTTGAAATATTGGTATATCGAAATAATTTACTTAATGCTTCCCCAGGAACTACTTCTAAACTTGTTATCGTAGATGTAATTTCACTTGCTTTATCTGGGGTAAGGGCAACCAATGTTCTCATTCGAAGTTCTGGATTTCTTGTAAAAAAATCAATAATATCTCCAATACCTTCTTTTGCTACCTCTTCATTTATAACAATAATAAAATTATGTGCCCAAAATACTCTTCGCGACGAAATGCCGGTCAAATTTCGAATCGCTGCAAAAATGGTCTCTCCCTCTGCCTCTACATTCCATGACGTTTCTCCTGATTGACCTGTAGGAGCACCAGTCTGTCCCCTGGCATCTCCTGGTCTAGAAACTTGTGCAGTAATCTTTACTGTTCCATCCTTTGACCCCTTATCAATCCCAACCGCCATAACTAAGGCAAGATCATTGATTTCTCTTTTGCCAGCACAAGCAGTTAATAATAAAGAACTAATAACTATTAAGATAAAAAACTTGGCTCGCTTCATTCCTTTCTTTTCTCTCCTTTATTGCCCCCAGTTTTCTTTTTCCATCTTCTCAATCCTGTTATATCGCTATTATCTTGGCTTTGTTTATTTGATTTAGCACCTTGTGATTGTTTTTCTGCCTCTCCTGATTCTGATTGATTATCCTTAGACATCTCTAAAGGCTTCTTCACTTGATTTGGTGGCTTTGGTTTCTGGCGGGCACCTAATTTTATCGTGTCACCATCTGCAAGCTGAGGTCTTTTTTTCATTCCCCACCAAGGAAAGCGAATAAGCGTATCCTTCTGATCATTTGGTTGAAAAGGAGTTGCTGGAGCTAAATATGATTCGCCAAAAGAACGAATACTTAGCGCATGAATTGCCAATAGAGCAAACATAACCGAAAAGCCAAGCAATCCTAGTGTTCCTGAAGCAATTAATAAAGGAAAGCGGATTAACCGTATTGAGTAGGAGGCTGAATAATTTGGTATGGCAAAGGATGATATCCCAGTGACCGCTACTACAATAACCATAAATGGGGAAACAATCCCTGCCTGAACAGCTGCCTGTCCAATAACAAGAGAGCCTACAATACTTACAGCCTGCCCAACTGGTTTTGGCATGCGGAGTCCTGCTTCTCGCATTAATTCAAAGGTTATCTCCATTAATAGAGCCTCCAAAAGGACGGGAAAAGGGACTATTTCTCTCCCAGATGCAATGGTTAATGCTAATGGAGTTGGAATCATCTCTTGATGAAAGCTTACTAGCATGACATAAATGGAAGTAAGCGTGAGACTAATAATAAAGGCAATATAGCGAATGATTCGAAAAAAGCTCCCTGCCATAAATCCCATATAATAGTCATCACTTGCCTGCAAAAATTGCCAAAAATATGTAGGAACTACTAAAACAAATGGCGTATTATCGACAAAGATGGCTACCCGTCCCTCTAACAATGCAGAAGCTACTTTATCTGGTCTTTCTGTGCTCATTACGGTAGTAAATGGGGAAAAAGGAGAATCGGCAATCATTTCCTCTATGTATCCACTTTCCAAAATCCCATCAATTTGAATACTATTTAATCGCTTCTTTACTTCATCTACTAATCCCTTTTTAACTACTCCATTAATATATGCAATATTTACATCCGTTCTAGTGCGTAATCCAATACTCATTGTTTCTAATCTGAGCTCTGGATCACGGATTCTTCTTCTAACCAGTGCAGTATTAGTACGTATATTTTCTGTAAAGCCATCTCTTGAACCACGGACAACCTGTTCTGTTTGCGGCTCATCAACACTTCTTGTGTCCCATCCTTTTGTTTGGATATGAAAAGCTTTGTGACACCCATCTACAAAAAGAATACTGTCTCCAGAAAGGATTGCTATAAGCGCCTTTTCCACTTCTTCAATCATGGAAAAGGAAGTATTCATTAAAACATGTTGTTCAATCAAAGTCTGAAGATCGGAAATCATTAATTGATTTCTTTTGACAAATTCATTTCCTTCATACATCATGGCATCTATTACTTTTTCCACATGCTCTATGCTAGCGAGCCCATCAATATAAAAAAGGACAGAGGAAACTTGTCTATTCCCTAAAAAGAAAATATTCCTTTTGACAAGGTCGACACTATCTCCCAATTCCTTTCTAATTTCCGCTATATTTTTTTCTAATTCCGTTGTGAACCTTTTGTCTTTACTTGTTGTTTCCATATCGTCCACCTTCACTTTTTACTATTATTTTCCATTAATAACCAGAAGAATTCCTATTCGCTTAACAGGAAAAGGTATAAAATGTTTATTTTTCGTATAAACAAGAGACAAGAAGCATATTTAAAGGCGGAGATATTTTGAATTTTTACCATACATGGCTATATAAAAATGTTATAAATACAGAATGGCTTTTGTGGATTATTGTTATTTTTGTTCTAGCATTTAATATATTGTCCCCAATCATCATTTGGTGCCTAATGAATGGACAATCCATCCTTAAATGGAGAAAAGGAAAGAAAAAAACGAAAGACGAGAATGGGTAATACCCTAACATCCTAATTTATTCCATAATGAGATAATATACAAAAGAGCATTCTACTATATCATTCACCTTTATTTACTTATTTATTAAATTTTTTTACCGTTAACCAACATCTATAGTTCTTTAGATACTGGTAGGATGAACTACTTCGTACTAATCTTAAGTATATAATTTAACTAATCGACGAAATGGCAAAATCATTGAAAAATGGTGACGCAAAGCTATAGGGGCTTCAGGGTATAATGGAAGAAGGAATACCTTCCAATCATTCCATGCTCTTGCCAGCCAGCTACCGAATACACCTTCGACGATTCAGATGAAGGGGCCTAGTAAATTGAATCAAGAAAACAATGATGAATTATTAATAAAACAATCATTAATTGTAAAGGAATATAGTGCTCCTATACCTGAAACTCCTGGCAATATAGGAAAAGGTTTATTTTTCGGCATATTCATAAGCATTCCTCTATGGTTTTCTTTTTTTGGTTTGCTCCGAATTTGTTTTTCATTAATTGATAAGTATATCTAACCGATAGGTAAATATTTTACTTATGCAGAATAAGGGCATATAATCATGATTAGAATAGGCATGGAAACCATTAAGAAAGGAGCTTTCATAATGGAAGATTCAAAAGAGAAATTAGAACAAGAGATAACGATAGCAGGAAAGCATTATTCCGAGGAGAAATTTTGGAAAAAACTTGCAAGGTTTGGTAAAAAGGCAGGTTCTTCTGTCGTTTATGCGGTTTTACTATTGTATTATACCTTACAAAAACCAAATGTACCTAAAAAAGTAAAGGCGACTATTATTGGAGCTTTAGGCTATTTTATCCTGCCAATTGATTTAATACCTGATTTTCTAGTTGGGATAGGCTACACAGATGACTTAGGAGCCTTAGGAATCGCATTATTTCAAGTGGCTATGTATATTGACGATGATATCAAAACTAATGCACGAACAAAGCTTACAGAATGGTTTGGTAACAAAGTGGATACAACGGATATAGATAAAAAATTGTAAAAAAAACGCTATTTGAAAAGCATTAAAATAAAGCAAGTGAAGAAAAAGGAGTTGTTTTTCTTCACTTGCTTTTCTAATATATTGATTTCTATCTGAAGCAGCTGGAATACTTCAGCTTTCCGAACGAAGGCACACAACCTAATTAAAGATTTTCAGGATAAACATTGAAGTCATGGCTAAACTATCTGTATCATAAAAATAGGATGGTGTTTCTTTTGTCTTTTATATGGCAGTCAATGATACTTATACTTTGCGGAATTTTACTACTCCGTTTGGCTGGAAGAAAATCAATTTCTCAAATGACACTGGCTCAAACGGTTATAATGATTTCTTTAGGAACCATTATTGTTCAACCGATTGTGGAAAAAAGTACTTTTAAAGCAATTATTAGTGCCGGCATTTTTGTTGTTACTATACTCATTTTAGAGTTCTTACAGCTTAAATCGAATCGATTTGAAAAGTTTATAACAGGTAAATCAAAAGTAGTGATTAATAACGGACAATTAAATATGAAAGAGCTGAAAAAATTAAGATTAACAGTAGATCAATTGGAAATGCGATTAAGAAACCATGGTATCAGTAAAATAGAAGAAATTAAGAATGCAACAATCGAAGCAAATGGACAATTAGGATTCGAATATATGGAGAACGCCAAGCCTCTAACAGTTGGAGAATTTCAAAAAATAATGCATACTTATTTTCCGTATATACAAAATCCTAATTCTACTCAAACCATGAGAAATAACAACAATATTTTTAGCGAAATAAATGAGCAGGATCAAGATAATCCTAAGTGGCTTCAATAGATAAAAAGGGACTCCCAAAAGTCAGTTGCATGACTTTCGGACAGTCCCTTTTTTAATATTATAGAAATAACCCTACGATTGTCGCTGTTAAAGTAGAAGCTAGTGTTGCTGTTAATAACATTTTCAAACCAAATTTTGCAACAATATCAGCTTTTTTCGCATTAATCGCTTGAATCGATCCAGCAATAATTCCAATACTAGAGAAGTTTGCAAAAGATACAAGGAATGTAGATACAATCCCTACTGTTTTCTCTGATAACTCCCCAATCAATGGCTGGAATTGCAGCATTGCTACAAATTCATTTGCTGCTAATTTCGTACCCATTACAGATCCAGCAGTTACGATTTCACTAACAGGTATCCCCATTATCCAAGCAACCGGTGCAAATACATATCCTAATAATCCGGTAAATCCGATGCCGAAAATACTTGTAAAGAAGCCGTCAATTAAAGCAAGTAAACCTACATAAGCAACTAACATAGCGGCAACAATTAAAGCAACGCGTCCACCATCTAAAGCACCTGCTGAGATTGCTCCAAATACAGAGTTTGTATTGGAAACATCTTTAATGTTAATTGTCTCATCTTCATCTTTTGAAATGGGAGCAACTAATGTTGCAATAATTAATGCAGATAATGCATTTAAAATCATAGCAGCCAGTACATATTGTGGAGGAATCATTTCCATATATGCTCCCATAATGGATGCAGATACAGAAGCCATGGCAGATGTACAAACAATGAATAGCTTATTTGCATTCATTGAATCTAAATGTGTTTTGATCGCAATCAGTGATTCAGATTGACCAAAAAAGATAGAGTTAATGCTGTTAAATGTCACTACCTTTGATAACCCAGTAATTTTCGCCAATGCCCCACCAATATATTTAATCGCTAGTGGCAATACTTTTATATGGGTTAATAAAGATAATAAAGTAGAAGTAAAAATAATAAGCATTAGCACATTTATAAAAAACACACTTCCGCCTTCTGGGACTAATCCCCCTGTAACGAAACTAACTCCTTCATTCCCATAGCTAAGCACTTTAGAAACTCCATTGGATGTAGCTTCTACTATTTTTAGTCCTACAGTAGTTTTAAACATTATTAGTGCAACGATAAACTCAAGCACAAATAATACGATAATAGCTTTAAAGTTAATTCCTTTTTTATCATTTGATAATAAAAAGGCAATAGCTATCGTCACGATGATACCTAATATCCCAACTAATATTGTCATAGAAAATTCCTCCTAAATAAGAAGCAATAACAATCCTTTATCGGACACACCAAACTATTTTAATATAGTTAATATGTTTTCAAAAAACATTGTTAATACATTAAAAACGATATACAGCTTTAGATATTACCTTATATTTAGACCATTGTCATCCTTTAATTAAATTACAGGTTAAATTAGTAAAATTTAAACCTTTCAAAAAATTATCTAAATATATTTAATTCCTACGATTCAAAATACTCTTCCGAAAGTCTCAGAAATAAAAAAAGCAATTTTAGACAGTATTCCCTAAAATTGCTTCCTTTTATCCTATTATATAGACTACTTTTTATCCCCTTAATTAGCATTTTCCTTTTCTCGCTTGGCAGCTTCAAATGCTTTATTAACTCTGTGTAAAAGGACACTATCTGAAAGCAAACGGTACCCAGTTGCAGCAAGTGCCTTTGCTCCCTTAATTAGGGCAGCATCCCCAATTGGAGATTTTGCTGCTTCTCTGAATTCATTCGTATGTGCAATCAAATCATCTGGCCCAATTTTAATATGAGGGTGTGCAGTGGGCACTTCATAACTGATATTGCCAGCATCAGTCGAACCTTTTCCACGAGATCTTTTTGTTACAACCGTCTCTCCAACTGCCTCTAATTCCTCTTTTAATACCTCATCTAAAATGGGATTTAAAACAAAATCCTTCACTTCATTCTGGAATCGTTCCACTTTAACAGTTGCACCTGTACTAAGGGCAGCCCCTTCAGCAATTGCACGAACTTTTGTAGCAACCTCTTCTGTTTTCTTCCACGTTTCTGCCCGAATATAGAATCGTGCAGACGCATATTCTGGAATGATATTTGGCGCATCTCCTCCGTTGGTGATAATCCCGTGAATTCGTACATCATCTGGAAGCTGTTGTCTGAGCGCATTGATGCCGACAAACAATTGGATCACCGCATCAAGAGCGTTTATCCCTTTTTCCGGTGAGCCAGAAGCATGTGCCGATTTCCCATAAAAGTGAAAATCAAGTGGATCTACAGCTAGTGTTTCACTAGTCAACGATGTTTGGCCAGAAGGATGAATCATTAAAGCGACATCCACATCCTTTAAATAACCATGTTTCACAAAGCTTCCTTTTGCACTTCCATTTGGACCGCCCTCTTCTGCAGGTGTCCCTAAAACAACGACTCTTCCACCTGTTTCAGAAAGTATTTGGGAAAGGGCAATTCCGGCTGAAACACTCGTTGTTCCAATAATATTATGACCACAAGCATGACCTAAACCAGGAAGCGCATCATACTCAGCAAGGAAGGCTATTGTTGGACCAGATATCCCGCTATCTTTTACCGCATAAAAGGATGTTTCGTGACCAGCAACGGCAATTTCCACTTTAAATCCTGCATTTGTTAGAATATCTACATGCTTTTTGCTTGCGAAAAATTCTTGATTGCCAATTTCAGGGTTTGCGTGAATTAATTGACTCGTATCAATATAAAGTTCTTTATTTACTTGAATGGATTCATGAATAAGATCAAGACCTGATAAAGTGCTGCTCATTTTCTTTTCCTCCTTAAAGTCCTATAAATTGGTTTTGTAACTCATCTTGTGGAATGTCTACCACAATGGAACCACCATTTGTATCTGCTTCAACTGCTTTAATAACATCTGCTTCGTGGTACAGCTCTACAATTTTCTGATATGTTTCATTATTTGCATCCTTCGTGCGTGCTGCAAAGATGTTTACATACGGCAATGTATTTTCATCCTTCGCATCTTCTAAGTAAATTGGATCTTTTACAGGATCAAAACCAGCTTGACCCGCAACACCATTATTAATAACAGATGCCGCTACATCTGGTAATACTCTTGGCGTTTGTTGCGCAACAATTGGCAAGATATCAAGATTTTTCGGATTTTCAATGATCTTAGACGGATCTCCAAATAATCCAAAGTCATCAGCTAATGTAATTAATCCTGCAGATTCTAGTAATTTTAAAGCACGTGCTTGGTTTGATGGATCGTCTGGAATAGCAATTTTATCGCCTTCTTTAATTTCGCTTACATCCTTCACCTTTTCAGAATAAATCCCCATAGGAGCGATAACTGTTGCCCCAATTGGTGTTAAATCCGTTTTGTTTTCTTCATTAAACTGACTTAAAAAAGCAATATGCTGAAACGAATTAATATCGATATCTCCATTTTCTAAAGCTTGATTTGGTAATGTATAGTCAGAAAACTCAACTAGCTCAATTTCGATTCCTTCTGCTTTCGCTTTTTCTTTCAAAATTGGCCAAACCTCTCCATCTGATCCAGTCACTCCTATTTTCACCTTCACTGTTTTATCTGCACTAGATGCACTATCTGACCCACATGCAGCAAGCGCCCAAATTGTTGTTAATAATAGTAAAATAGCAAAATATTTTTTCATCTCTCGTTCTCCTTTTTCAGTAAAAAATGTATAATTTTAACTTAGAAAAGCTGCAACAATCCATTCGTTAAAGCAATAATCCTTTAACGTCTCATTATTTTTCTTGATAATGTATTCCCAATCCATTGGGCAATTTGTACAAGAACGATAAGAATAATAACGGTAACAAGCATGACACTGCCATCAAAGCGCTGGTAACCATATGTCATCGCCACATGTCCCAGTCCTCCACCACCAACAGTTCCAGCCATCGCAGAAAAATCGATTAGGCTGATGGTTACAAAGGTTAAACCTAGAATAAGTGGTCCTAATGCTTCAGGAATTAACACTGTAAAAATGATTTGCAAAGGACTTGCTCCCATCGCTTTAGCGGCTTCAATAACACCAGGATCTATGCTGACTAAATTATTTTCTACTACTCTCGCAATTCCAAAGGAGGCTGCAATGGTCATCGGAAATATCGCTGCCCATGTCCCAATCGTTGTACCAACAATCGCTCTCGTTAACGGACTAATTGCTACGAGAAAGATAATAAATGGAATAGGTCGGATAATATTAATTAGGATATTGAGCAAACGGAAAACTAATTTATTTTCCAAAATATTGCCTTTCCTTGTCACAAAAAGAAGTAAACCAATTGTGATTCCTAAAATAGAGCCTAAGATAAGAGTCATAATTACCATTAAAATCGTTTCTCCTGTTGATTCCACAATACGTGGCCAAAAAGTACTCCAATCGACTTTCATTAAACAAGCACCTCCTCAACGGTTACTAATGATTCTAATTCATGAAGTACGGATAATATATTTTCCTTACTTCCTTCAAAGGATACGAGAAGATTCCCGTAAAACTTTTCTTGTAACTCACGAACAGAACCGTAAACGATATTTACATCCACATTAAACTTTCTTGTTACCTTAGAAAGAACAGGATCACTTGCTATCTCTCCTTTAAAAATCACCCTGTATAATTGTTTGCCGCCCTTATTCCTCCATTCTGCTAACAGGGTATCAGAAGGACGATCCTGCTGTACTGACTGGATAAAGCGTTGTGTTGTAGGATGCTTTGGATTAGTGAATACTTCAAACACAGAGCCATCCTCGATTACTTCTCCATTCTCCATTACTGCCAACTCGATCACATATTTCCTGAATAACATGCATTTCGTGCGTGATTAATAGAATCGTAATACCTAGATCCTTATTTACCTTTTTTAATAGACGCAGTATTTCACCCGTTGTATCAGGATCGAGTGCGGATGTTGCCTCATCACATATTAATATATCTGGAGAAGTAGCAAGGGCACGCGCAATACCGACCCGCTGTTTTTGTCCCCCTGATAATTGTTCAGGATAATCGTCTGCTTTATCAGATAACCCAACGAATTGTAAAAGCTCTGTCACTCTTTCTTTAATTTCTTTATTCGGTAGACCTGCGAGCTTTAATGGATAAGCAACATTTCCAGCTACCGTTCGAGATGTAAAGAGATTAAAGTTTTGAAAAATCATTCCGATTCTTCTGCGAAGCTTACGAATCTCTTTTGGTGATAGGGAAGCAAGATCAACCCCTTGTACTTGTACATTTCCGTATGTTGGCTTTTCTAATAAGTTAACGAGTCGTAATAACGTACTTTTTCCTGCCCCACTAAAACCAATAATGCCAAATATCTCTCCTTGTGCGATGGAGATTGATACATCCTTCACTGCGTTAACTTCACGACTGCCAAGCTTAAAGGTCTTGGCTACTTTCTGAAATTCAATCATTTGCCCTTCAACTCCTATAAAACATAAGTATCTTGTAAAGAAGAAGCAGGCTTTTAGAAGAAACAAAAAGGCCCTGCTTCTTCTTTCCAGAAAGAAAAAGCAGGGCCTTTTTAAGACAAAGAAACTACTCTTTCTCATCTTTCAAATGCTAGATTAGCATTTGCAGGAATTGGCACGGTATTTATAATAAATCCGCTGCCGAGACTTCTCAGGGCCTGTCCCTCCGTCTCTCTGGATAAGAAAAATGTTTTTATTTAATTTTGTAAGATTTGATAACAACTATAAAACTAGATAAATAAATTGTCAACTGTGTTTTTATCGTTTTTTTATTTTTATAAATTTTGTTCCTAAAGAAAAAAATATTCTAATAAAATATTTATCTATTTACAAATTATTAAATCCAGGTTAGAATTTCTGGTTTCATTTTAAATAAAACCCGTTGATTTCCGCTACAGCCAATTGCCTTCCGCGGGGAGGAATGGGAGCCTCCGCTTCAATCAACTCAGAGTTCTCAACTTCAATTTTTTTATAATAAATATCTAAAAATGCTTCACTACTTTAATATTCACTAGCTTCCCATACAAAAAATTATACAAATATAACAAAATACCAAATTTTTATCAAAATTATCGGAATAATATTTTTATAACAAAAGGGAAAGTGCTGTTTTTCCAATCGCACTTTCCCAATTCTCACTATTGTGTTATCTTTGCTTTTTTTGATAGAAATAGCTGAACTATTTCTTCTTGACTATATTTTTGCAGGAGAAGAGAATCGATCATTTCTCGAACTGCGCCGTCTCCTCCATTTGAATCTGCTACAAATGCTACATGATTTTTTACAAAATCTATCGCATTTTGGGGAGCGCATGGCCATCCTACCTTTGTTAAAATAGGAATATCGTTGAGATCATCACCCATATAGCATACTTCCTCAAACCCTATTCCTATTTCATCGATTATCTTCTGAAGTGTTTTTAACTTATCGTGAATTCCTTCAAAAACATAGTCAAATTTCAATTCTTCTGCTCTTTTTCTAACTGCTTTTGACTTCCTGCCTGTTATAATAGCAGTCTTTATCCCTACTTGTTTAGCTAGGCTAATACCCATACCATCCTGAGTATGAAAAGCCTTATACTCCGTTCCGTCTGAACCAATATATAGTCTTCCATCTGTCAGAACCCCATCCACGTCTAATACAATTAACTTAATCGCCATGTATTACTTTATATACCTAACTTCATTAAATCATGGAGATGGAGCATTCCAACTGGTTTATTATGAGGATCCACAATTGGCAGTACGGTAATTTCTTTATCCTCCATTAATTGCAAGGCTTCAGCAGCTAAAGCACCTTTTTCAATTACAATGGACGGAGCAGAGATTAAATTTTCGACATTTTCATTCATGACATCCATCGAGAGTGCAAAGGCTCTGCGGATATCTCCATCTGTAAGGACACCAATTAATTGATCTTTCTCATTAACAATCGAGGCGGCTCCTAGCCCTTGATCCGTCATCGCAAATAAAGCATCCTTCACTTTGTCTCCTTCTTGGACAATGGGGTTTTTCCTCGTATGAAAAATAATATCATCCACCTTTAATAATAATTTTCTTCCTAAAGAACCATTTGGATGATAAAGAGCAAAATCCTCTGGTCTAAACTTTCGTGCTTCTAATAAGGCAATAGCAATGGCATCTCCTAAGGCAAGGGTTACCGTTGTACTTGTTGTTGGTGCTAACCCTAACGGACATGCTTCTTCAAACTCCCCTAAGCATAAAGTAACATCTGCTTTCATTCCTAAAGTAGAAAACACATTTTTAGTAATAGCAATTAGCTTTGCTCCAATCGTTTCAATGGAAGGTAGTAATCGTAGTACTTCATCACTTTCTCCACTATTGGAAATAGCAAGCACAACATCATCTGAAGTCACCATCCCTAAATCTCCATGCAGCCCTTCAGATGGATGCAAATAGCATGATGGTGTTCCTGTGCTGGAGAAAGTCGCCTGTATCTTTCTACCAATAATGCCTGACTTTCCTATCCCCGTAACCACCACCTTCCCTTTACAGGATAAAATTAAATGAATGGCATCTTCTATTGAATCATCCAGTATATCTCTTAAATCCAATATTGCCTGTGCTTCTTTTTCTAATACGGTTGCTAATGTATCTGTATAATCGAATTTCGGCAAATTAATTTCTTGCATATAAATCACTCCCATCCTTACAGATTATTCACCAGTGCATCAATCTCCACTATTGGTTTTAACACTTCCTCTAGCTCGGCTAATTTCACCATATTTGGCCCATCAGACATTGCTTCATCAGGATTCGGATGAACCTCCATAAAAATCGAAGAGATCCCTACTGCAGCAGCAGCTCTCGATAAATATGGAACAAATTCTCTTTTCCCACCAGTTGTTGTTCCATTGCCACCTGGTATTTGAACACTATGTGTTGCATCAAAAACAATTGGTACCCCTAATTCCTGCATCGTTATAAGGGATCGCATATCCACAACTAAATTATTATAGCCAAATGTGGAACCACGTTCTGTTAATAAAATCTGTTCATTTCCGCTCTCCCTTAACTTAGTAACAACATTTTTCATATCCCACGGTGCTAAAAATTGTCCCTTTTTCACATTCACAATCTTTCCTGTTTCTGCTGCGGCAACCAATAAGTCTGTTTGTCTGCATAAAAAAGCAGGAATTTGCAAAATATCCAATACTTCTGCTGCAACGATTGCTTGGGGTCGCTCATGAACATCAGATGTAACTGGAACCTCAAATGTCTCTTTTACCTTAGCTAAGATTTCGAGACCTTTCTCCAAGCCTGGTCCTCGAAAGGAATGAATAGATGAGCGATTTGCTTTGTCATAAGAAGCTTTGAAGATAAAAGGAATGTTTAGCTTTGTTGTTAACTCCTTTAGCTGTTCAGCCGTTTCCATGACAAGTTTCTCATCCTCCATAACACAGGGACCAGCAATTAGAACAAAGGGTTCCTTGCCTCCAAAGGCAATAGTATCGTTTAATATAACTTTATGTGTAATGGTGCATACCTCCTCTATAAATTAATTCCATAAAATTATTCTGATTGATGAGTTTTATTAAGCAAAATGTGGTGGATGAAATGGATTAGGGAAAGGGTCGTTTTCGGAATTTTCTAACTATACACCGTGTAGTTTACATAATATATGAAAGATGATGCTTTGAAAAGGATTTTGTTACATTATCTGACACACTTTTTCATATCCCCCTAAAACACCGTAATTTTTCTGCCAAAAAAAGAGGCTGGGACATAAGTATTCCAGCCATAAATAAACCCGAACAACCATACGATATTTCCATATGATTGTTCGGGTTTATATTGGTTTATAAAGGCTGTTTCAGTAAAGATGGTGTTATTATCCGCATCCTGAATACACTTCGCTTTCCATGGGGCGAGCGCCGAGCCGCTTCGTCGCTCACGCTCCTGCAGGGTCTCGGACTTTCTCGCAGCTCCCATAGGAGCGTCTTCTTGATTCCCAGTTATTTAAAAAAATGGGTAACACCACCTGAAATGAGTCTGAAATAACTTTTAAAAAATTTTTTATTTCTCAAAAAATCTACTACAAACGTTGGTATATCAACTTTTCTGGAGGGAGTCTACGTGTATTCAGGCTACTCCGTCTTTCCAATTAATTAATTTTTTCTATTTCCATAATAGTTTTTACACTGACTATATTTAAAATCATAAATAACTAGCATGAAAAAGTAGCCTTTATTTAAGAGCTAAATTAAGGATTGTTCGTCTTTACAGGTTGGCTATTTTGTTTTGTCCCAGCCTCTTTCTTCTTAAAGCTTTGCTCTAGGATATGTTAAGCTACTGTCTTTTCTCCCATTTGAGTTGTTTTTACACGAGAACCTGGAATAATATTAAACAAAATATTTAAAATAATCGCGGTTATTCCACCTGCCACGATACCACTTTGGAAAAGAATACGGATGCTTTCTGGGAATTTCATAAAAATATCAGGAACGACGGTTACACCAAGTCCCATCCCAATCGAACATGCAAGAATTAATAAATTTCCTTGTTGATTAAAGTCAACCTTACCTAGCATTTTAATACCATAGGATACAACCATTCCAAACATTGCAAGAGAAGCTCCCCCAAGGACTGGAGTTGGAATCAATGTTGTAATAGCTGCGATTTTAGGAATAAAACCTAAAATAATTAAAATCGTACCAGCTGCATAAATGACATTTTTCGTTTTTACACCTGTTAGCTGAACAAGCCCAACATTTTGCGAATACGCAGTGTAAGGGAATGAATTAAAAACCCCGCCAATAACAGATGCCAATCCTTCTGAACGATACCCCTTCGCTAAATCCTTTTCGGATACCTCTTTGTTTGTAATATCCCCGAGTGCTAAATAAACGCCTGTTGATTCAATTAAACTCACAATTGCAACAAGTGTCATCGTAATGATAGAAGTAAGATCAAAGGTTGGAGCCCCGAAATAAAACGGAGTAATTCCATGAAGCCACTTTGCTTCTCCTACCTCTGAAAAATGAACCATCCCCATAAATGATGCAATAATGGTTCCAATAATAATACCTAGTAAGATAGAGATTGTTTTGATAAATCCAGTTGTAAATTTATTAAGTAAAATAATGATTGCTAACACACCAAAAGCAAGAATTAAATTTTTTAGGTTACCAAAATCTGCACTACCTTCTCCTCCAGCCATATCATTAAAAGCTACAGGGATTAAAGTAAGACCTATGATTGTAACAACAGAGCCAGTAACAACTGGTGGAAAGAATTTTACTAGTTTACTGAAAATAGATGAAATAAGAACGACAATAATACCAGAAACAATAATTGCCCCATAAATAGCGGATATTCCATGCTTACTGCCAATTGCAATCATTGGACCAACAGCTGTAAATGTACAACCTAACATAACAGGAAGACCGATTCCAAAGAATTTGTTTTTCCAAACCTGTAACAATGTCGCTATCCCACAAGTTAATAGATCAATTGAAATAAGGTATGCTAATTGTTCTGATGTTAATTTAAGAGCTCCACCAACTATTAAAGGCACGAGCACAGCACCTGCATACATCGCTAGTACATGTTGTAGACCTACAGACCAAGTTTTTGCTGTCATTTTTTCCATTTTAATATCCTCCTGCATATATGCCTTCGTGTATTCGTTGTTCAGCAAATGTAACTTTTCCACCCTTTAAAGATGCAATTCTTGCTAAAGACTCTAATCGATAGCCTTTTGCGATTAACTCTTCTGCTCCTTGCTGGAATGACTTTTCGATCAATATCCCAATCCCACTTACAGTCGCACCAGCTTGCTCGACAATGTTCGCTAAGCCAAGAGCAGCCTGTCCATTAGCCAAAAAGTCATCAATTACTAGAACATGGTCATCTGGATGAATATACTTTTTAGAAACAGTAATTTCATTTGACTCTCGTTTAGTAAAGGAATAAACCGTTGCTGTATACAAATCACTTGTTAATGTCAGGGATTTTCTTTTTCTTGCAAAAATGACGGGAACATCTAATGCTAGACCAGCCATTATAGCTGGTGCGATACCAGATGACTCTATTGTTAAGATTCTAGTAATTCCCGCTTCTTTAAACAATCTAGCAAATTCTAGGCCTATTTCTTTCATAAGATGAGGGTCCATTTGATGATTTATGAATGAATCTACTTTTAATACATGATCACTTAAAACAATACCTTCTTCTCCAATTTTCTTCTTCAGTAAATCCATTAACTAGACTCTCTCCTTTTTTAGAGGACAGTTTCACTATTCTTGTGCTTTTCCTGTCCTTTCTTAATACGCAAAAAAGCACATTCGCTTACTCTATGAGTAAGCGAATGTGCTTTTTCGAGCAAAATAAACTGCTCTACTTATGCCATAGATCAGTATATCTCCATTTTATACGCTTACCCGTAGTCAGATGATTAACGGTCATCTGGTAGAAACTTGCAGGCCATATTCCTGCTATTATACGAGTGTTTATTTTGTTAGATTATTTGACAACATAATGGATTATAACTGATTTTCTTTAAAATGAAAACTAAAATTTTATAAAGGGGAAAAAATTTCCATATATTTTATTATACCATCTAAATAATTACTATTTTTCCGAAAATTTATTGACAATTATAGCTAGCTAAAATATTTTTAGTTGTACATACAAAATACTTTACTTTTAATAGCCTTTAGGATTGGATAAAGTTACCTAAAATCATAATACCAGAATAACAATTTAGGATTATCATAACGATCAGATAACCATCCAGAAAAAGTGGTACCAATCAAATTGAAAATGCCCATAAAAGCAAGTAAGCCAGCTGCCGTAACTTGTGGCATTCCATGGTCATGACCAGCAGATATTAAATGAGTTCCAATTAATCCATTAGTGGAGAAGCCGTAAAAAAAGAAAGTTCCCGCTAAATCCATAAGGACCTTTTTTTTATGCGAACAGCAGAGCTTGAATCGGCGCAAGGAAGGAATTACTTTTTGGCGAAGATGGTTTCGTTAATTCACTTGCTCCATATGCAGGAATGCCTATATCATATGGATGGTTGCGCATCCAAATTGCAACGATAAGCATGACGATTAATAATTTGATTTATCCTTTTCAGCAAGAAGGCTCCATCTGATTTGTGTTACGAGTGTAAGCATAGATATTTTTTGTTTCAAAAAAAGTGTTGGCGAACAGAATACAAACCAACATTGTACCTATTCTTGCTCAATTGACTTAATGTACGCAATGCCAAATATTCATTTCTTGTTCTTAGCTTCAATATTTCTTTTTGTACTCCGAATCATTTCTCAGTTTTTCCTAAATCCCCCACCTCCCTTAAGCTTATTTCATCAAAACGACATACGTTTTCTATTTTCTAGTTTTATTTTTTGAAAAAAATTAAAAAGAAAAGAGAGGATACCCACGACTGAAGTCACGGGTATTCCCTCTTTAAATCATAAATAACTACAATTTATTTGAATAGTCATTTAGCTTTTTAGCCATTTCTAAAATTTGTTCCATAAAGACTGAAGTATGTTGAATCGAGTCTGCTTGTTTTTCACCAATAGCTGCTATTTTTTCAATCGATTCATTGATCGAATTAGTCGTATTTTTAATTTGTTCCATCGTTTGGGCGATAGTCTGTGTAAAGGTGACCGTTTCTTTTGAGAACTTACGAATTTCATTTGCGACTACTTCAAAACCTTTACCCTTCTCCCCAGCTCTTGCTGCTTCAATAGCAGCATTTAATCCTAATAAATTCGTCTGATCGGCCACTTTTTTTATAATCGAAACTACTTCACTCGTTTTCCTAATATTTTCTTCTGCAACACTTGATTGTTCTAAAAGGATCTTTGAAAAATCAACTAAGGAATGAGACCCATCCGCAATATTGTTTTATCACTGTTGTCGCACTCCAATCTTTATAAATCACTTCAATATATTACCATAAAAGCACCCTGTTTTCACAAAGTTTAACTTGTATTTCTCATTCTTGCGTATTGGTATATATAGTAATAGGCTATAATGATTTTAGTTCTCTGCTTATTATTTACAAAAAAGAGTATTAAAACCAAACTATATGTCGTGATTAAAAGCGAAGAGTTCAAACTTTATTTTTCGTTTTCAAAGCCCTACATCCTTTTCATCGGCCTTCGATACGCCAAAGACTCAGCTCTATTCCCCAATCTCTCTCTGTATACCTACAATAATGATCCTTAAGCCGAGCATAAAATTCTCTTTATTTTTTAATCCACTATCAGGATTTTTAAAATGATGATGAATATACGGCGCCTCTTCTTTTGAGATATCAGAAACGGAAGTAATAAATTTTTGTCTAATTGCTTCCGCACCCATTTCATCCAATAGCTTCTGCTGTTTTTGTTCATCCAGCCCATAGGAGGTTACATACGTATTGATATAAGTTACGGTAAAAAAGATTTTATCTTCTGGAAAATTTGCTCGATGAAAAATTTCTAACATTTTATCAATTAAAAGCAACCTTTCCCTAGTAACAGGTAATGTATAGGAAATGATAGCAGAAATATTTTATCACCAGAAGCTCGTGCACATATTCCAGCAGATATTTTAAAGCAAATAACACAAGCTCTATCAGACTCTATCAGTAGTACATTCTTATGGACATTTGTCCCACTAGCAATTTCTTTTATCTTTATTCTTTATATGAGCAATGAAAAAATTACAGATTAAAAATTGCACCAGCAAGGTGATTAACAATGTTATGAAACATTATTTTTGTAATACAGGAGCGTTTAGAAAATGGACATACGAGGGCTTACGGAATTAGTGGTTTTGCTAAAATCATGCAAGAATATATAGACATAAAACCTGATTTTGTGATCTTCAATATTCAACTTCTGAATATGACGGATTTCATTGGCACCGAATGATTCGAAGCCATTCAAACTTCCCAAGTATCTTCTTATCGTCTCGTTGAATCTAATAGTAAACTTCAAAAAAAACATTAAATCCATGATTTTCCCTTAAGAATAAATGCATTTAATGTAGGTTGCAAAAAGGAATCAAACAAAAAATGTCTGATTCCTTTTTCATTAGTTCGCTTCCTGGCTCCAGCCAAAAAGTTCATTATCATGTTGTTCCGATTCTAAAGCAGCATGATGAATGGCTCTAAAATCAATTGGCTGATCTGTTTTCTCGGTAATCACCTTAATATATTCACCAATCTTCACCTTATTGCTTTGAGAAACTTGGCCAAATGGAATTTCTGCCGATCTACCATAGTAAACATCAGCTGTTTTATTCGATAATTTTACTTTCTTACTATTAATTAAATAACGTGAATTAGGAACCGTATAAACTGTCTCCCAATCACTTTCTGTCTCAAATTTAATTTTTGATAGATGCTCTCCCGCAACCGAAATAAGAATAACATCTGGTTGTAAGTATTCAATAAGCTCATGCCATAATTTCACGCCACTAGCTTGAAGGTCTTTCTTTGCTTCTTTGCTTAAACTATCCCAAGTCGGATTCGTTGCAAGCGGTGAGCAAATATCTGTATGCAATGCCGTATTTTCTCTATTACCATAAAAGCTCGCATTTATTCCATTCAAAATCGGTTCAAAAGAAGGCTCATACCATGCTTTATATGGGTCTTTTTCAAAATACTGGTCAAGTGCAGTAATATATTGTTGATTGAATTGATAGTGATGGTCTCGTTTCATCGATTGAAACCTTTGGAAAGGGTCAGGGTCAGGGAAATCGCGCCTAGACGGATTTAGACCTACAGTAATGATGCGGATAGGGGATTCAAAATACTTCTTACTATTACCAAAATACATAACTGGCATCGAAGGCTTTACAAGATACGGCCTCTCTTTCTTACTTTCATGCATTTCCCAATACTTTTTAATTAATTCGGTTTGTACTGCCTGTTGAATAACAATAAAAATCATCCTTTCAATTTAGTAAAAAAATATAGCAAGTCCACAAAAAAGTGGAATTCCTTCTTCTCTATTATATATTATCTTTTGTCTATTGGTAAAGAATACGTCGCGTTTTATAAAAAATCTTTTTATAAGATGCGGATAACTAAATATAACTATTAGAAAGGAAAACGAAATACTTTCTAATAGCTATCTACTTTTTCTCTAAGTTTATTGTTACTTACTGCCTACCTTGGAAAACCTTTTGAAGACTTTCTCCTTTTTTGTTGTAATCATTTCGATAAACATTGCCATTAAATGTTCTTTTGTAATGGATGGTGAACTTGCATTTTTTTGGCTATTTTCTAATGGATAATATCGCTCCCATCGCTCTACCATTTCCTCTAGACTACATCCACTTAATGGTTGCACAGGAGGTTGAAGCTGAATTTCTGCCAGCCTTTGATCTAATGGAATAATCGATGGTGTATTTGTATCTTTATAAATATGCTCTAATTTATTCATATTAAGAAAATCAATAAAGTGATCAAAATTCTTAGCTTGTACCTTTGTAGGTGCTTGGAAATCACTTTTCTCTATTATTCCAGACAAGGTTGTCTGGCTCGTTATTTTATTAGCCATTATTTTTGTTAGTTGGTGATACTCAGCCAATTCCCTCATCCGAGCATCCTTTGGAATGATTAAACTTGGGGTTCCAGCAATCGTTGCTGCAATATTCCCATGCAGCCTTGCACCAAAACTCAAATCAGCATCTTTCATAAAGTCCAACCATGTAGGTACATTTAAGAAAAATCGGACTCTATTGTTCATATATACTGGATCTGACATTTTAATTGGATATTTTTTGCTTACTTCTGCTATGGATGGTGCTCCTAAATACGTTAATTTCAACTCTTTTAACCATTGTGGAACAAAATAATGATTGGGATACTCTTCCATCCCTCTAGCAATAAAATCTAGTACCTTCTTTTGGGAACGGCGAGAAGAGTTAACGCAGATTTTTGACTCTTTCGTTATGTGTGTGTTTCTTATATGTAATTCTCTTCCAAATGTATACATGGAAGGACAGCCAATTACTACATGGTCAATGCCTTCACGAAAACCTAAACGGGTTAGATATTTTGCTGTAATTTCTCCACGGACGCCAATAATAGATGATTTCTTTAAAACGGCTTGAACAAAATTTTTCACATCTTTATCGAACGGAAAGCCTTCATTTAGCTTTGGTTCAAAAGGAGCTCTTAATCCAACACCAATTACAATAACTGGAATTTCCAACTTATTGATTAACTTCGTATACCGTCTAAGTGATGGAATAAATTCATTACGAAAAGCATCTGCTAAAGGGATAACATAGCAATCATAATTTTCGTTTATTTCATCTGCTCTCTCAGGGCCATATGTATAATAATCTGGTGTAATTATAGTATCTTCAGTCATCAAAGTCCGAAACACACTGAATTGATAGATTAGGTTTCCGATATTCCCACCAAAGGTATTATCAATCATCATTTTTGCAGCATCAAATGGTTCTAAGGGTGACATACCAGCTCTAATTAATATTTTTTTCATATTCGCTTCTTCCCCACCACATTTTTTTTCGTACCTTCGTCCTGTTTAGCCTGTGTTTATAAGACACGCATTTTTATATTTTTGACACGATAGAATGCTTTTAAACCTAGCGTTTAAAGTGAATCCTTATTTAAATAAGCACCACAATGTTTAACTTGGGTGCTTTATCTTTTTTTACTTGAGTATTTTCTTAAAGATTGTTGCTTCGATTGTATTAACTAATTATTAAAAGGATGTACTTTAAATGAAGAGCATTATCCTAATGTATTTCATTAAACGGCATCAACCTTTACGGAAAAAAGGCTTTAGCTAAATACATTTGCAGCTTTCAATACTAGTTTGACAGACTTTCGATTTAATTGTCCTTCTAGCTTTTTAATCTTATTGTCTTTTTCTTTTACTTTCTTTTTCAATGCACTAATTTGTGGAGATTCTCCCGAATAGAAATTCTCCCATCTAGTAACCGTTTCTTCAATACTACAAGCACTAATTGGTACTTCTAATGGAAGTAATGAAACGTTAGACAATCTTTCTTCCAATGGTATTCGAGCTGGGTGATTCGTTTCTTTATAAATATGATCGATTTTATTTTTATTCAGGAAATTAATATAGTTATCAAAATTCTCAGCTTGACGTTTTGTCGACTGTTGGAAATCTACTTTTTCAATCAAGTCAGATAAACTTGTTTTTTCATTAATTTCATTTGCCATCACATGTGTTAGCTGATGATATTCTGCCAACTCCCTCATCCGAGCATCCTTTGGAATAATGATGCTTGGTGTTCCAGAAATAGTTGCAGTAATATTTCCATGTAATCTCGCTCCAAAGCTTAAATCGGCTTGACCAATAAAATCAAACCAAGTTGGAGCATTCAATGGATAGCGAACTCTATTATTTGCATATGCTGCGTCAGAAATCTTAACTGGATAATTGTTGCTGTCTGGCGCTATTGCTGGTGCACCTAAATGTACTAGTCTTAATTCTTTAAGCCATTGTGGAATAAAATAATGATTTGGATATTCCTGCATGCCTCTCGTAATAAAGTCAAGGACATTTTTGGGAGATAATCGAGAAGAATTCACACAAACCATAGAATCTTTCGTAATATTCGTTTCTCTAACATTCAATTCTCTGCCAAACGTATACATAGAAGGGCATCCAATTACAGTATGGTCTACTCCTTCCTTAAAGCCCAAACCAGTCAAATACTTGGAGGTAATCTCACCTCGTAATCCAACTATATTTGATTTTTCTAATACTGCCTTAATAAACTCTTTTACATCTTCATCAAAAGGAAACCCCTCATTTAATTTTGGTTCAAATGGAGCACGAAGTCCAACACCAATAACATAAACTGGAATCTTTAATTTTTTTATTAATTGTGTGTACTTTCGTAACATCGGAACAAATTCTTTCCGAAATGCATCTGCCAATGGAATGACATAACAGTCATATTTTTCATTAATTTCATCCGCTCTGGATAGTTCATAATCATAGTAATCTGGCGTAATAATTGTGTCCTCTGTCATTAATGTACGGAAAACACTATATTGATATATTAGGTTTCCTACATTCCCGCCTATCGAATTATTGTTTAGTATGTAAGATGCATCAAAAATATCCAGTGGTGACATGCCTGCTCTAATCAATATATTCTTCATTTAACTAACCCTTTCTATAAAACAAAATTAAAAACATAATTTCTTCCTTTTACTACTAACCTACTTGATAAATACCTAGTAACATCATTAGCACTTTTGATTTTTTTATACAGTTGTACACCTAATATATTCAATCGTTAGTATGCAAATGATAAATCTTAAAAATTCTTCTTAATCTGTAGGATAAAAAAAGAAACTTAATTTTTTCTTAACTATCAAAAAAGTATCGGTTCCAATCATTAAATAGTTGCCCATCTCCCCTTTCCCCCTATTTATTAAAACTAAACATTAAAAATGGGCAGCTCAAAAAAGGATCTGATTGCAAAAGATACAGCTTATCATCTAAGTGTACAGTTTTTCCTGTTGCACTAGATAAAAAAAGTATCTTCTAGTATCAGACCCTTAATACAAAACGTTTCTCTATTTCAAATCGGAAAATTCTCTCGCAATTCTTTCGATTGCTTCTTTAATAATTGACCTTGGAGATGGGATGCAGATTCGTTGATAAGTAATTCCCTCTTCTCCAAACATACTGCCATCCTCCAGTAAAACATTTGCTCGATGATAAATACGTTCGTGTACTTCTTCCGGCGTAATTCCATAACCTCCGAAATCCATCCACATAATATAGGTTCCTTCTGGAATTGTTACTTTGACCTTTGGCATATGTTCATCTATGTATGCCTTCACCCATTCCATTGTTCCGTCAATGTATTCCTTTAGTTCCTCGAGCCATTCTTCTCCTTCCTTATATACTGCAATAAGTGCCGAAATCGTGAAAGGAGATGCTAATTGATGGCCCATTGTCTTTTTAAATTTATTACGTAGCTTTACATTCGGAATAATTAAATTTGTACAGTGAAGTCCTGCTACATTAAATGTTTTATTGATAGCCGTACAAGTAATCAAATGGTCATTATTTTCTGCAACCATCGCAATTGGAGTGAATTTCTGGTTACATCGTATTAAATCGCCATGGATTTCGTCTGCGATAATTAACACATTATGTTTTACACAAATCTCATATATACGAGTAAGTTCTGCAACTGTAAAAATACGGCCAGTTGGATTATGGGGATTGCAAAGTATAAATAGCTTCGTTGATTCTTCTTTTGCTTTTTCTTCAAAATCAGCAAAATCTATCGTATAGTAACCTTCTTCGTCTTTAAGTAATGCATTATTTCTTACTACTCTTCCATTCTCTTCAATTGCTGAGGTGAATGGCGGATAAACCGGACGTTGAATAATTACCCCATCGCCAGCTTCTGTAAAAGCGCGAACAGCCATATTAATCGCATGAACCGTTCCTGGACTATAGACAATAGAGTCTCTCTCTATATTCCAATCATGTCTTTTTTTGAACCAGTACTGAATTGCTTCATAATATTCGTCTGGAAAAACGGAATAGCCATATATGCGATTATCAACCGTTTTATGTAATGCATCAACTAATGCTTGTGGTACAGGTAAATCCATATCTGCTGTAAATAGCGGAATAGTCTCCTCATCATAACGCTCTGTTAATCCCATCTCCTTAATCATCTTTCCACCATCCCATTTAACGGAATATGTATTTCGTCGATTTACTACTTCATCGAAATTGTTAATCACAATATCCACCATCCATTTCCTATTATTGTAGTCATTATAACACGGAGAATTGCTACAATCCCTCCACCTGCTTCATCAAAACCGTTAATATTTCTAAATGGTCACCATTAAAATAAAATACTGTACAGAAAAGAGATGATTCCTCTTTTCTGTACAGTATAGATAATGCATTAATTAAGCTTTTCTTCTTCTTTGAATAATAAATAAACTTATACCAGCAACTATTATAATTGTTCCTGCTAAAATCCAATTATAAGTGGAAGTTGCCGTATTTGGTAGATTACTACCGGAATGGCTATTTGTGTTTCCAGTAGTTTTTGTTCCATTTGAATTGCCGTTATTTACTGTTCCGCCTGTAGAATCGGATGGACCATCAGTATCTTTATCTGAGTCACCATTGTTCGATCCGTCATTATCATCTTTGTCTGTACCAGGTTCTTCATTCACAATGATAATTCTTTCTACAGATGTTTTATTTCCAGAAGAGTCAGCGACAGTATAAGTCAGTGTATATGCTCCAACTTTATTTGTATCGACTTTTCCAGAAACGGTTACTTTATCTGTTAAATCGCCATCTGCATTGTCTCTTGCTTTGTAACCAGGCTCTTCATATTTCTCTCCCTTTGTTAGAGTGATTGAATGACTGCCCTTTAAGGTTAACTTTGGTGCCGTTTTATCAACGACTTTAACAGTGCGTTTAGCAGTTGATTCATTTCCGGCAGCATCTGTCACTGTATACGTAATTGTATAAGTTCCCACTTCAAAGCGAAGTGTTCCAGATACTACTACTTGATCGGTAATATTGCCATCTAACGTATCAGTAGCGGTAAATCCAGGCTCTAAATAGGCTTGACCTAAATCTAATGTTATCGTGTCTTCACCAGAAAGCTTAATTACTGGTGCTATAGTATCTTGAACCGTAACCGTACGAGTCGCTATTGCTTCATTACCACTAGAGTCGATTACATGATATTTTAATTCGTATTCTCCTACTTTTGTTACATCTACGCTTCCATATACCGCAACAGCTTCAGTAAGATTTCCATCTACAATATCCGTAGCAGTATAGCCTGGTTCTACATATTCTGTCCCGCCTTCAATGACGATTTTTTCTCCACCCTTTAAAGCTAGGTCTGGTGCAGTTGTATCCATTACCTTTACTAGGCGAGTAACAGAATAGCTGTTATCACTGGAATCCGTAGCTGTATAGGTTAGAGTATATTCACCTGGTTTCAATGTATCTACTTCGCCAGCAACCTCTACTTTATCTGTAATATCTCCATCGACATTATCGATTGCAGTATAGCCTGGTTCTGTGTATTCATCTCCAGCTTCTACTTCTACCGTACCATCTGTTAATGAAATATAAGGCTTTTCTTCATCGACGACATGAATTTTCCTTTGAACTTCTACTGTATTTCCAGCTGCATCACTTACAGTGTAAGTTAATACATATTCTCCTGGTTTCGTTTCATCAAGTGATTCTAGACCTTTTACTTCAACAGAAGATGTTAAATCGCCATCGACATTATCCGTTGCAGTATAGCCTGGTTCTACATATTCAGTACCAGCTTGAATGACTAATGGATTATCGCCATCTAAAGTGATGGCAGGTACATCTGTATCAACATTAAATTCGTTAGAAGTCCACTTAATAGCATTTCCTAATACATCTTCCCCGCGAACATGTAGATAGTATGTTCCACTGTGTCCTTCTAGTGTTAATGTATCTCCATTTTTAAATGGTTTCCATGCATCGATCTCCGTTACCGCTTTTTTCATCCCTTTAGCAGTTACAGATTCTACAGAATCTAACTCATTCGATTCAGACCATAAGTATTCTAGCGTATCTTCCTTCGCGTCTGGAATATTCACTGTTACAGAAACATGATTAATTGGCTCTGTTGAACCATTATTTTCTCCAACATCTGGAATTGGTGCTTCATTATCTACATTAAATGTATCTGTTTTAGAGACGATTACCTCGTCTGCTGTTGCTACGGTGACTTCTAGCGTATATTCACCAGATTCTAATTTTTCCGGAAGGGTAAGCTGGAAGTTTAACTCTTTCTCTTCTAAATCAGAGACATATTTTTGTTCCGCAGAAACAACAGTATCTTGCTTATTATTTACTACTTTTGCTGTGACAGTAATATCTTGATCTAATGCTTCATCGTCACTGATGACAGATAAATCAAGAGTATTATAGCCTTCATTACTTGAATAAGTATGATTCAATCCACTAACTTCTACTTTTGGATTATGATCATCATAAGATAATTGAATCTGTGCTAAACTATTGTCCTCTGCTTGTGAAAGTACACTAATATTTAACCCATATTTCGGCACATTACGTCCAGAGTAAATTTGACCTGGATTAGAATAATCCTTGTAATCATTAAAGGTCGGAACTGCTGGCTGAGAAGGTAATGTAATACTTGTATTATCAACAGCTAAATAGTCAATAAACATTTTATCCGTTGGGTTTAAAGAAAATGCTGCATCTTGGATTTGGTATCTAGTAGAAGCTACTTCTCCATCAGACCATGCTGCAGTTGCTTGATGTGCATCTACCACTCCTAAAAATCCATCACCTGGATGATCTCCTACCCAGTTATTGTCATATAGATTGTCCACATACCAAACAACCATTCCTGGATCCAGTGTTAATACAGAGTTACCGCGAGTTATTCTACCTAACGCTGTATCCGCTGCTGCCCAGTTTCTCCATTCTACTAAATAATAATGCTCTGACTCTTTTAAACCATCACTTTTTGCAAATCCTTCAAGTGTGAATGGGGATTCATCTGATTCTGCGTCATCTACAATAACTTCTTCTCCATCAATAGTAACAACTAGATCATCTACATATAAACCTGACATTGCAACATAACTATCTGTCCAGTAATTTATTTTCAGTTTAATTTCTTTCCCTGCATATGCAGATAAATCAAATGAAGCATTGACCCATCCATTCGATGTTCCAGTAATACCATGTCCTGGATTTTGTCCATATCCTTCTGGATCCTGATCGGTTGTAATATTACCTGGAATTGCCTTCCATCCTGAACCGTCGTCTACTTGTACAGAAGCGTAATCCCAATTTTCTTCAATATCATAATTAGCATTAAAAGTTAATGCAGCTTCTGTACCTTTCGTTAAATCAACGGTTGTAACGAGATCATTATTTAAATCATTCCCACTTCCACTATGATACTCGTATTCTCCACTAGTTGGCGTGTTAATAACTGTTTTCTTATTAGGAAGAGATACTCTTACGGCATCTGCGTTTGTCCCTTTCATACTTGCTTGATCGATATTCAGTGTTTTCGTCCCATCCATAATATCGTCTAGGCTATATTCTACTGGTTTGAACCAGTTAGAATTTGGCCATTTATTTTGCAAGTACTCTTTATCGTATGGACTAAATCCAGTAGGCTCTGTACCGCCAATGATACCTGCCCAGCTTCCAGAAGCCATTATCGTCCAGTAATCTGTAGGCGCACCTACACCACCAGCTGTATAATTCGTATCATACTCATCAGGTAAACCTAAGTCATGTCCAAATTCATGGGCGAAAACGCCTGTTGCACCATCTTCAGGCTGAACCGTATAGTCATATGCTGTTAACCCTCCACCCCAGTAAGGGACTTCTGCCAGACCTTCTGTACCTGGTATAACAGTAGGGCTTGCTAAACTCCAGCTATGTGACCAAATAGCATCAGCACCAATAGCGCCACCACCAGCTTCTTCTCCCGTCCCCGCATGTACAATCATCAAATGATCAATGATGCCATCTGGTTCCCGGTAATTCCCATCTCCGTCTACATCATAAAGATCTTCTTGGTCAAATTGTGACAAATCAATATTAGGATCTTTTGATGCAGCTTCTAACGCTTCTTGTACTAAATCTCTTGGGCGAATGTCACTTCCATCTGCTGTAGGATAGTTTCCTCCATAATAAGCAGCTGGGTGTTTTGCAGTGTACCAATCAGAGACTACTCCATCAATTGTATAACTTCCCCCTGACTGTTCTTCATAAAATGCTTTCATGGAAATGAAATCTTCGCCATTTCCACCTTTATAAGTTGAGTCTCCGAATACCATTTGTTCATAATGCTCTTTTGTATAGTCATCGTATAAGAGAACTGGATTATCCTCTTGTGTGATACTGCTATGTAGATAATCTGGAAAATCAATAAGTAATACTAATACTTCGTCTGTAATTACTTCTCCATCCCAATTTTCCTCTACAATCGAGTCTGGTGATGTCTTTTTTGCTGCAATTTTTTCTTTTTTCGACTCTTTCGGAGTCCCTGCAGCCACAGGCTCTAGTCCTGCCTTCTTTTGAATACCAGTCCGTACTTCTTTCGGATCATCAACCAATGCCTCCGCTTTATCTGCACGCTTCTTTAAATAGGATAATAATTTCTTCTGTTGTTCTTCTTTCGAGGCATTTTTGCTAATGATTCCTTGTTCCATTAAAGCTGCAAGTACCTTCTCTTCATTTACCATGCCAATATCAAATGGACCACTTGCATGTTTACTCATAAAAGGTAATGCAGAATCATCTTGAGTATGTAATACAGGGTTGGACTTTGCTGCCACATTTTCAACATTTCCAAATAATGGAGCAAAAGAAGTAAAAACTAAACTAGCGGATAATACTGAAGTTCCCATCACTTTCTTCCAATTTACCATTTCAAATCCCCCAATTTTTTTTATGACAGTTTTTCATGTTCCCCCCTTGTAATCTGCCACTTTATATTATAATTGATATACATATAGGAATATTCTGAGATGTCTGAATACTACTATAGCAAAAACGATAGGGAAAAAGAATGTTTTTTTAACAATTATTTTAAAATTCTTATTTTTTCTCATTTTTTCTTATCATCTATTACAATATTATTATAATAATATTGATATTGTGTAATACTAGATTAATGACAATTTAGGAATATTCAGCAAGTGCTTTTCTACCTATATTTATTATAAAAACAAAACGATAAATATGAAAAGGAGCTTTAATAATGTGCTATAAAAAGGGACTTATTTTATTTATCATCCTACTATTGACTGCCTGCTCGGATGATAAAACAACGGAATCTCAAGATGAATCTTCCCCCGAACAAACAGAATTATCTAATGAATTGCAAACACCTGAATCAGAGAAAGGCGACAAAGATATGGCTGCTACTGTTCCTACAAAAGATGATTTCGACTTTCAAGATGAGGATAAGAATGTTTTAAGCAAGATGGAAGCTTCTATTTCTTATACACAAGAAGAAGATAGCCTGAATTTTGTTTTTCAAGTAACAAATAATGCCAAGCATCCTTTTACTTTTCATTTTGATACAATGCAACAATATGCCTACACTATTCGCAAAGCAGACGGAGAACTAGTAAAGGTGCTAAAAACTTCAAGCTATAAACAGCTTCCTTCTACTGTTTTCGTGAAGCCTGGTGGGAGTGCTATGTATGAGTTTTCAGTAGAAAAGTTGCCAACTGGCTCTTACACCATCACTTTCGTATTTCTCGCCAAAGAATTGGGGTTGAAGAAGTCTTTCGATTTTTCTATAGAGTAATCATTAAATCATTAGGACCATGATACTTCACTAATGGCTTTGGCAAGGTTGTGATTTTTCAACATACTTGATACGCACAAATCTTCCATCCCGATTATGTCGTGGTTTTTGACAATATCAGTGGAGATTTTGTGCAAGTAATCCTTTCTTGCGTTTGCCATTTTCTCGTGAATGCAGGCAACTTTTCGTTTGACTTTATACCAGTTTGAGCCACCAACGGTTCGTCTGCTCATGATTCGTTGAAATGCAGCTAACTTTTCTTCCAATGTGCGAAAGAATTTAGGGTTAGAGAAAGTTGTACCATCTGAAAGAATAGCAAAATTTTTCAGCCCAACATCTACTCCAATAGCGGAATTTATTTTAGGTAACTCTATCACTTCCACTTCTGCCCCGATGGAAAGGAAGTACTTTCCTGACGGATTACGTCTAATGGTAGCACTCCGTATCTTGCCTTCAACTTCACGACTTTTGGCAAAGCGAACAAGACCAAGTTTAGGCAGCTTCATATAATTACCTTCAACAGCGATATTTCCGTTTGTATGCTTTGTCGTGTAGGATTGCACTGGATTCTTCTTCGATTTAAAGCGTGGATACTTATTTTGTTTTTTGTAGTATCGTTCAAAAGAATCAGCCAAGTTTTCAACCGATTTCTGCAAAGCAATACTATCCACTTCTTTCAGAAAAGAATAGTGTTTCTTTAATTCTGGAATTGCCTTTACTGTTTCATATTTGTTCAACCATTTTCCTTTCCAATTATTCGTTGGAAGCTGAATATTTTGAACCATTTCTGCAACAATATACCAATAAGCGTCTTTGTCTTTCTGCTTACCTAGAAAGAAATGGAATGTGAACCTCACACAACCAATCGTTTTATTGATGAGTTCCATTTGTTTTTTATTGGGACAGATACGAAACTTATATGCTTTATTAACGACCATCGCGCTCACTCCTCTAACACGAATATATGTTCTTGTTTTATTATAAGAGGATGTGTTTTGGCTATCGCAACCGACATTCATCTCCCCCTTATCGTTGGGCTACAGCCCTGCACACAATGGAAGAGGGAGTCTTCTGTCGGAAAATGATAAAATCATCGGCATATCCCATTCATACGCTTCTTTAATCTGAATGTTATGTAAGCTCAATTGAGTATGTATTAAAGTAACAACATCTTCAATAATCATTCGAATATCTTTAAATAAGAAAACATCAGCTGTAGGCTTAGCTAGAAAAAGCAATTCTCCAAAAATGCTATTAATTCTTTCAATCTCTGATAAAACAATCTCAAAATACTTATGTTGGGGATTTTCGGATTTAGCAAGCTGAATAAATCCTTTAATAGAAGTTAGTGGATTTCTAATTTCATGAGCAATCCCTGCAGACATTTCTCCCAAAATCGCTAGTTTTTCCGACTTTTGCAGTAAATTCATTGTCTCCTCTTTACTAACTGTAACGTCTTTTCCAATCGACAATACTGCTTTTTCCCCATTAAACTTAACCGCTAAACAGGATGCTTCATAGAAAAAAATACTTCCATCCATCCGTTTCATTTTATATTCCATATGGGAGAGAGGCTTCTTTTTTTCCATCGCATCTTTACTCTCGTTCTCCAGCGCTCCATATAATCCGCCTATACAAAATCTCCAAAGGATTTATTGATTAAGTCTTCTCTACTCGATACTGCCATCATTCTTATAGCTGAATGATTGAATAAATCAATTTATTGTCAGATTGCGATTGGATAAAAATGGATTCAGGCAAGGAATCCATAAGGAGTCGATAGCTTTCTTCACTATCCCTTGCTTTCTTTTCATAGTATTTGGATAGATCATACCTCCAGCCAACAATCCCTGCTAATATCGTAAATAGGAAAAAATCAATAGTAAAAAACGGATCATGATTAATTACTAATTGGTAAGTAGTAAATAATACAGAGATTAATACTAACTTATTTGTCTATTACCATTCCAAAGCAGCATGGTTATTGCCCCTTAATATATAATTCCCAAAAGTTCGTTGTAATGAACACCTTTTCTCCTATAAATAACATGTTTATTCCTTAACTTGAAGAGCATTTCAAGAATAGAATAATAATAGATTACTTATTTTATTATTTCCAATCGTCAAGTATAATTTTATGAAAGGAAACTTTTTATAGGGAGGTATAAAATGGGAGAGTTTTTTAAAATTATAGCTGAGATTGTCAATATTTTTCACGATATTATCATGGAAGTTGCCTCTATTCTTGGCTGGCAAGCTACAGACAAAGATTTACATTTATGGATTATCGGCATCATCGGAATTATTTCATTCTTTATTGTGCAATTTATCTTTAAACGCTTAGCAGCCTGGAGCATCAAGAGTATTTCTTTTATCTATACATTTACGCTTATCCTAGTATTAGTATTTGCTATTGAAATTCAGCAGGGGATTACTGGACGGGGGAATATGGAGTTTGCAGATGCTGTTGCAGGTATTAATGGTTTTCTCCTTTTTTTCGGAATATATCTAGTAATCACCTTATCTTTTAAGGGACTTAAAAAGTTCCTTCATAAAAGAACCAATCAATCAGACAGCAATAACAGTCCTACAGAAGAAAATAATGAAAATCTTCCATCTCGTCAATCCCGTTATCATAAATAATGAGGCTGGGACATAAGTATTCCAGCCATAGATAAACCCGAACAACTATACGGTAGTTCCATATGATTGTTCGGGTTTATATTGGTTTATAAAAGGCTGTTTCAGTAAAGATGGTGTTATTATCCGCAGCCTGAATACACTTCGCTTTCCATGGGGCGAGCGCCGAGCCGCTTCACAGCTCACGCTCCTGCAGGGTCTCGGACTTTCTCGTAGCTCCCTTAGGGAGTCTACGTGTATTCAGGGTGCTCCGTCTTTCCAATTAATTAATTTTTTCTATTTCCATAATAGTTTAGAGAAAAACAATCTTTAAAAACGAATTAGTTTTTACACTGACTATATTTAAAATCATAAATAACTAGCATGAAAAAGGAGCCTTTATTTAAGGGCTAAATTAAGGATTGTTCGTCTTTACAGGTTGGCTATTTTGTTTTGTCCCAGCCTATTTTTCACGCCACATAGTTAGGAAAAAAGGAAGGATGCCTATGGATCACATCAACGCTTCTCGTAAAGAACTGTCAAAGCTTAATTACTATCTTCTCCTTATTATCATTTTTGGCGGGTTCCTTATTTTCGGATTATCAGAGAATGTCAAAGGACCTGCCATTCCAATCATTCAGGCAGATTTCCTTTTAAGTGAGTCACAAATTGGATTTTTGCTTGCAATTAATTCACTCGGATATTTAATTGCCTGTACATTTACCGCTGCCCTAGCTAATAAAATTGGTATTAAATGGACCGGTATTGTTGCTTTTGCATCTATGGCAGTCTCTGGAATATGTCTTTATCTCTCTGAAAAATATTTTACCCTTTCTTCCTCCTATTTCCTTTTATATATTGGAAACGGGATGCTTGAAATCGGTCTCGGGATAATGGCTGCTCGTATTTTTACAAAAAACACTGGATTTATGATGAATCTTGCTCACTTTTTCTATGGATTAAGCTCTATGGTGGCACCACTCATTGCATCTTGGATGATGAAATGGACAATCGCAGGAGAGGAATTAGGCTGGCGAGGAATGTATTTTATTGTATTACTATTTGCCCTTTTGCCTATCATTCCTTCTTTCTTCGGCAAATTTCCAGTGGAAGAAAGAAGCGATGCTGAGAATGTATCTTATCGATTTTTACTCCGCGATCCAGTTGCTTGGCTCATTGTAATGATTCTCTCCTTTGGCGTAGTGTCTGAACTAGCTGTAGGAGGCTGGTTAGTTAACTTTTTAATTAAAGCGTATTCCTGGAATGTAGAAACAGCTTCTAGTATGTTATCAATGTTTTTCTTATTTTTTATGCTTTCCAGACTATTTCTTGGCCCGTTAACAGATAAAATCGGCTACACACTTTCCATCATGATATTTGCTGGTTTCTCGGGTATTTGCAGTTTTGCTGGCATTATCATTGGAGAAAAAGGGGCCATTCTTTTTGCGATTGCAGGAATTGGCATCGCCCCCATTTATCCGACTGTCATGGCATTACTTGCAAAAAGATATCCAAAGGGAACTGGTACTGCCATTACCTTTACAGTTACATTGATGGGAATTGCAAGTGTACTCGGAAATCTGCTCATTGGCGTCATTATAGATGGGATAAATCGTTTGTTTAATACGAGTAATGGTGTCATTGGACAACAGGCAGGCTATGGATTTATTGCATTATTATCCATACTTTGCTCCATTTGCTGTGTCATCTTATACTACTATTTACGTAAGAAGAAGGAGATTATTTAATGGTTGTTTGATGCACATTTAATCTTCAGAATAATTGATTTTATCGCAATCGTTGTCATGGCGAGTAACATAAACACAACGCAACACCCGATGTAAAAAAGAATGTCTGGAGAATACCCTGATTGATAAAAGAAATAAATAGATACAACTATTAACACTGTAAGAAATATTTCAAAGAGAAAAGCTGTAATCATAAAAGCTAAATAAGGATAAATGATTCCTTTATGGTCTACAAAAGTCAAAGTAATGCCATCCCAAAAAATATCTGCTAATCTAACAATGCTCAATATTGTCCCTCTCCTTCTGAATTTTCTATATATACTAAACTATGATTTCTGCTTTAAAAACATGCCTTATCTTAAAAAGGACAGTCCCTCAGCTTCATTTACGAAAGTTGAGGGACTGTCCTTAATTTGTCACACTTACTTGAATAGACCGTCTTTAAATTGCCGATAATCTATGTTACTTTTATCACATACTAATTTTTAGAAGGAGACTGTACAATGGCATACAAAGATTTACATGATTTTGTCGCCGCTTTAGAGCAAGAAAAAGAGCTAAAACGGATACAAGTCGAAGTAGATTCAGAACTAGAGATAACCGAAATCACCGATCGAATCTCCAAACAAAACGGTCCTGCTCTATTATTCGAACAAGTTAAGGGATCAAATTTCCCACTCCTAATAAACGCGATGGGTTCTTATAAAAGAATGAATATGGCGCTTGAAGTAGACGACTTAGACGTCATTGGAAATCAAATTGGTGAATTTATAGACATGACGACCTACTTAGGACTTATGAATAAGTTCAAAGCACTTCCAAAGCTAAGTCGACTAGTCAATGTTTTTCCTTTAAAAGTTCCTAAAGGTGCTTGTCAGGATGTGGTAGAGATGGACCCTGATCTAAACACTTTACCAATTTTAAAATGTTGGCCGAATGATGGAGGGAAATTCATTACACTTCCACTCATCATGACGAAAGATCCTGAAACTGGTCAACAAAATACGGGGATGTATCGCATGCAGGTCTATGATAAAAATACGACTGGCATGCATTGGCATTTACATAAAGATGGAAGAGAAATATATGAGAAGTATAAAAAACTCGGCGGAAAAATGCCTGTTTCCGTTGCTTTAGGCTGTGATCCAGCAATAACCTATGCTGCAACCGCTCCACTTCCTAAGATGATTGATGAGATGATGTTTGCAGGATTTTTGCGGAAACGCCCTGTAACACTCGTAAAAAGTAAAACAAATGATATTTATGTTCCAACAAATGCAGAATTCATTTTAGAAGGCTATGTAGATGTAAATGAAGAACTTCGCCTCGAGGGTCCTTTTGGTGATCATACTGGCTATTATTCATTAGCAGACTTTTATCCGACCTTTCATGTAAAATGCATCACACATAAAAAAGATGCCATCTATCCAACTACTATTGTAGGGAAACCACCGATGGAAGATTGCTATTTAGGTAAAGCAACAGAACGAATTTTCCTTCCACTTATAAAAATGCAATATCCTGAAATTGTTGACTATAACTTTCCTCTCGAAGGAGTGTTTCATAACTGTGTAATTGTTTCGATTAAAAAACGCTTTCCTGGTCATGCCAAGAAAATCATGAATTCATTATGGGGTATTGGCCAAATGATGTATACAAAAATGATTATTGTAGTAGATGAAAACATTGATCCACATGATCTCTCTACAGTTGCCTGGAAGGTCTTCAATAATATTGATGCCAAACGTGACCTAGTCATAAGTGAAGGACCACTTGATGCATTAGATCATGCTTCCAACATGTCCCATTTAGGCTATCGGCTTGGTATCGATGCAACAAAGAAATGGTCTAGCGAAGGACATACAAGAGAGTGGCCGGATGATATTGAAATGACTAGTGAAATGAAAGAGTTTGTATCAAGGAGATGGAAAGAATATGGTCTTGACTAATGTCTTATATAAAGTGAAACAATATGGCACCTTAGTTATGTTCCAGCATACGATTTTTTCGCTTTCCTTTGGCCTGGTATCCATGACACTTGCTGCCAAACTTACAGCAACTAGCTTTTTGTCACCTTGGAAAATTTGTTTAATCCTGATTTCTCTATTAAGTGCACGGACAGGAGCAAATGCGATTAATAGAGTAATAGATGCAGAGATTGATGCTAAGAACCCACGAACAGCATATAGACAGCTTCCACAGGGGCTTTTAACAAAGAAAGAAGTCATCCTCTTTTCTTTGTTTTGTTTTATCGTAATGGTCATATCGGCTTTTTATATCAATCCATTATGTGCCTTACTGTCACCAGGCGCACTCATCTTTCTGGTCGCCTATTCTTATACGAAAAGATTTACCTTTCTATGCCATCTCTTTCTTGGAGTCACCTGTGCCATTGCGCCGATGGGGGCTTGGATTGCGGTAACAGGAGATTTAGGTGGATTTACACCAGCATTTTTGGCTTTTATAGATATGATTAAATCCTTTTTATTTGGAAATTTCCATCAAGTAGGACCATTTTTTCAAGATATGATTCATTCTTTTATTTCAGCCTTTACAATCGATAATACCATATTCGTCCCACTCCTCCTATCTGCAATTAATGCATGCTGGGTGGCTGGATTTGATATTATATACGGCTCACAGGATATTGAATTTGATCGTGCCAATGGTATTCATTCGATTCCGGCAAAATTCGGTCTTAAAAATGGACTACATATTTCTACCTGCCTCCATTTCGTTGCTGTTTTGTTTTTATATCTTGTTGGCTTGATTACCGTAAGTTTTGGATGGATTTATTTTATTGGTGTATTTATCATCACAGTCCTTTTAATAATTGAACACATTATTGTAAAACCGACAAATCTGAACCATGCAAAAATTGCTTCTTACAGTATTAATGAAGTAGTTAGCATTGTATTTATTCTTTTTCCTATCGCTGACATATATTTGTGATATTAATCACAATGTAAATAGAACTCTTTTGAAAGAAGGATTAAAATGAAGACTTTTATTATTGGCCTCACTGGAGCTAGCGGCAGTATCTACGGTTTACGTCTTATCGAAGAGCTTGCAAAACGGGATTATTTAGTTCACGTTATTGCAACAGATACGGCTAAACAAGTCATTCCTTTTGAAACAGATATCCATCTAGAAGCTTTTTTAGAAGATTTACAACAAAAGGGGTATCGGGTTGTTCTTGAAGACGCAGCTAATTTTTTCTCAAGCGTTGCTAGTGGTTCCTATCAAACTGACGGAATGATTATAGCACCATGTTCCATGGGCACGCTTGCTGAGATTGCACATGGTATTTCCGACAATCTTCTTGATCGCGCAGCAGATGTTTGTTTAAAGGAAAGGCGTCCACTTATTCTTTTAGCAAGGGAAACACCAGTAAACCTCATTAACTTAGAAAATATGCTGACATTGACAAAAGCGGGCGCAACCATATTTCCAGCTTCGCCTGGATTTTATAGTAAGCCAACTACGCTTAACGACATTATTGATTTTATGGTTGGTAAAATACTAGATTCCTTACAGATTGAAAATACATTATTCAAGAAATGGAGCTAATAAAATGAAATTCGCAAAAAAATATTTACTCATCCCCTTTATGCTAATGATTCTTTTGACCGTAACGGCTTGTTCAGAGACTACTGAAACTGCCAAAAATAGTTCCAATAAAATCACGTTTGGCTTAATTGGCTCGATTGACGCCATTCCAATGATTATCGCTGAAGATCAGGGCTACTTTCAAAAACATAATGTGGAGGTAGAATTACAGTCATTTAAAAGTGCTAAAGATAGAGATGCTGCATTCCAAGGTGGAAATTTAGACGGCATTATCAGCGATTTAATTGCCATTGGTTTATATAACGAAGCAGGCTTCGATGTAAAAATCACCGGCTCAACAACTGGGAGCTTCGTATTTCTTTCCAATCCAAGCATTACTGATATCCATGATTTAAAAGGGAAAAATGTCATTGTTTCCAAAAATACTTCGATTGAATACACATTAGATAAAGCATTGGAATCAGTAGGATTAACTGCAGATGATATAACAAAAGAAGAGGTTCCTTCCATCCCCACTAGACTCGAGTTGCTGAATAATAACCAAGCAGATGCAGCTGTTCTTCCTGAACCTTTTGTCACCATGGGATTACATGCAGGTCTTAACGCATTAACATCCACAGATGCACTACATCTTGATCCTTTTATTACTGCATTTACACAAGAATCGATTGAGAAGAAAGGTCCCGAAATTATTGCCTTTTATGAAGCTTATGATGAGGCAGTTGATTATTTAAATACGCATGCAATTGATGAATACATGGATATTGTTATTGAAAAAATTGGTTACCCTGAGGAGCTAAAAGAGCAAATTAAGCTGCCAGAATTCAGAAAAAATAGCCTTGCGAAAGAAGAAGATATTGCCTCTGCTTTTGACTGGTTAAAAAGCAAAAAGCTATTAACAAAAGAGTTAAAGCCGGTAGATGTGTTATCCAATATAGCAACTAAGTAAATTTCGCATAAACCAATTTTAGGGGGAAACTCCCCCTATTTTTTATAAAAGGAGTTTATTATGTTAGAAATAAAAAATGTAGATGTCTTCTATGACAAAAATCAATCTGAAGTCTTAATAGACATTAATTTGCAAATCAAAACGGGTGAAATTTACGCTATTATTGGTCCTTCAGGCTGTGGTAAATCGACGTTGCTAAAGGCCATTTCTGGTTTAACTCCATATAGTAAAGGAGAGATTTTACTAAACAAGAAAAAGATTTCAGCTAAGCATCATACAATCGGGCTTATTCCACAAAACTATGGACTGTTGACTTGGAAAACGGTTTTCGACAACATCCTTCTCCCATTAAACATAAAAGGTCGTCAAATTGACAAAACCACCTTAACCAACATTGATGAGATAATGGAAAAACTCGAAATTAGGTTGCTTAAAGATCAATTTCCAAATAAATTAAGTGGTGGACAAAAGCAACGCGTTGCAATAGCTCGAGCTTTCGTTTTACAGCCTGATATTCTATTAATGGACGAACCATTCTCTGCATTGGATGCGTTAACGAGGGAAAATATTCAAGAGCTATTTTTAAAGATATGGAAAGAACAAAACATCACCACCCTTCTCATTACCCATAGTGTAGAAGAGGCCATTTATTTGGGGACTAAAATTGTGATTATGTCTCCTTCTCCAGGAAGGATAATCACAATTTTAGATAATCCTGTTCACAAGATAGAGAATAAACGAACATCTTTGGAGCATTTACAAATAGCAACTAACATTCGAAATATCATGACAAAGGAATGGAAAAAATGAAAATCATTGATAAATGGAAAGATTTCTTATTCGGTTTTATTTCCATCATTCTTCTTTGGTATGCTGCTTCTCTCATTATCAACAAGCCTATATTGCCATCACCTATAAAAGTACTTGCTAATCTCCAGTCTCTAGCATCGCAGGAAATTTATATTCATTTAGGCTATAGCCTTGTCCGAATTTTTGCCGGAATAGCAATTTCTGTAATCATCGGACTATTACTTGGTGTATTGATGGGACAATCGAAAAAATGGAATAAGTTATTAAATCCAATAATTTATTTTACTTACCCTATTCCCAAGATTTCCTTACTGCCTGCAGTTATGTTAATTTTTGGTTTAAAAGAATCATCGAAAATTATCATGATCGTTTTAATCATCGTTTTCCAAATAATTATAGCCGTTCGCGATAGCGTTAAGGATATACCAAAAGAAACCTACTATATTCTTCGGTGTCTAGGTGCCAGTAAATGGAGAGAATTTAAAGAAATCACTCTCCCGGCTGCGCTCTCCTCCATTCTGAGTTCCATTCGCATTGCTTTAGGAACAGCTATCTCCATCCTATTTTTCACAGAAATTTATGGAACGGAATATGGAATGGGATATTATATTATGGACGCTTGGATGCGCATTAATTATCTAGATATGTATAGTGGAATTATCGTCTTGAGTTTATTAGGTTTTATCCTTTTTGTACTTATCGATTTAATAGAAGATACTTTTTTAAGGTGGAGAAATAACGAGTAATTGATTGGAATCCTTCGGTGAAATAGAGTGAAAACCTAACATGAATAGGTCTTTCACTCCATTTTTAAACTTTATTATTTTTCTTATTGGCAGTGTTATTATTTATTGTTGATTTTCTTGTAGGTATGTGAATTCATAGGCGGAGATATTCCGATTAACTGCTCTAAAAAAGACAAAATCCAAAGATTTGGATACTATAAGCGGAAAAACCTCCTTTATTTTTAAGGAATTAGGAATATTTTGGCAATTTAAACGAAATTCTACCGTTTATCTTTTAAACATAGTAAAATTAACATTCAGTTATAACAGTGCCTTCTTATTAAAAGGCTGTTTTCTAAAAGATTGTTGTTTTTTCTATAGGAATAAAATTAGTTGAAAAAATGGAGCAGCCGGAATACACGTAGACTCCTGTGGGATTAGCGAGACAGCCTGAGACCCTGCAGGCGGAAGCAGACCGCGGCTTTAGCGCGAGCCCCACGGAAAGCGAAGTGTATTCCGGCTGCGGGGAATAGCAACAAACTTTACGAAAAACAGCCTATTAAAAAAAGCTGCTTGCTCGAAATCTTTGAAGAAACTCTATCGTTCTTTCGTGTTTTGGGTGCAAGAATATTTGGTTTGGTGTACCTTGTTCCACAATTACTCCATCAGCCATAAATATAATGCGGTCGGCGATTTGGCGAGCAAACTCCATTTCATGTGTAATAAGAAGCATCGCCATATCCTCTTCTTTTGCAATCTCCCGAATAACCTGCAATACTTCTCCAACTAATTCTGGATCAAGTGCAGCCGTTACTTCATCAAAAAGCATAATTTTTGGTTTCATAACAAGGGCTCTTGCTATCGCTACACGTTGTTGCTGACCACCAGATAAATTAGCAGGATAAGCCTCTAGCTTATTTTCTAGACCTACCTTTGTTAACATCTCAATTGCTCGATCTCGCGCTTCCTTTTTTTCTCTTCTTAATACACAAATTTGCGCTTCCATCACATTTTGCAATATAGTCATATGTGGAAATAAATTATATTGTTGAAAAACCATACCAATATCACCACGCATTTTCCGAAAATGCTTTTCAGAAGCTGGTATTAGCTTTCCATCTATTTCTTCATGCCACAAATGCTCCCCGTTAATTTTTATTGTTCCTGAGGTAGGTTTCTCTAAGGTCATTAGCATCCTAGCAAGAGTTGTTTTTCCTGATCCACTCGGACCAATAATCGCTACTTTTTCTCCTGGCTGTACTTGAAGATCAACACCACGTAATATTTCCACATCTCCAAAACTTTTACATATATTATGATACTCTACGAGAGACTTTTCTGTTAATTTATCACTTTCGATATTTCTTTCTGTGGAAACCATGGATAATACACTTGACATCATTCATCCTCCTTTTAAAAATAGCGCTAGCGCCCTGCACTAATTATTTTTATAAAATAGTTCCCTATCTCTAGACAACGACTTTCCCAAATTTCCGACTAATTTTTTGCTCGGCATAACGAACAGCTAACGAAGCTGGATAACTCAACAATAAAAAAAGAATCCCTACTAATGTAAATGCTTCTAAATAGCGAAAAGAGGAAGAACCTATGAGTTTAGCCGCTTGCATCATTTCTACTAATGTAATAGCCGATAACAACGGTGTTTCTTTGAACATTACGATAAAATAATTTCCAAACATTGGTATAACAGGTGCTATAGCTTGAGGAAGAATAATTTTTTTCCACATATCTAATTTGGTAAAATTAAGCGCAATTCCTGCCTCCCACTGCCCTTTTTCTATAGATTCAATTCCAGAACGATATACTTCAGACAAATACGTACTATAATGCAGGCCTAACCCAATGACACCGCAAACGAATGGCGATAATGATACACCTATTTCTGGTAAGACATAGAAAAGAAAAAATAGTTGTACAAGCAATGGCGTATTTCGAATAAATTCAATCAAACAAGATACGAGTAGGGCAAGAGGCTTAAAAGAAGATCTACACCCTAAAACCCAGATTAATCCTACTATAGCTGCTATGATAAACCCGATAATTGTTGCTGCTATCGTTACCCACATGGCATTTATTATTTTTGGAATTATTGAAAACGTAAATCCCCAATCCCAGATCATCTTTTACACCTTCCCTATCGTATATTTTCGTTCCAGCCATTTCATGAATCTAGTTAAAGGAAAAGCGATTATAAAATAAAATAGTAAAAGCAAGGTAAAAATTTTAGTTGTCTGCATAGTGGAAGTAATTAGGGTCATTGCTTGAAAGGTTAAATCCGATAGAGTTACAAGTGAAACTAATGCTGTTCCTTTTAATAATTCAATTAGGAGATTTCCGAATGTTGGTATCATCATACGGATTGCTTGTGGAAGTATAACAATCTGATATTTTTGCTTTACTGTCATATTTAAAGCAATTGCTGCTTCCAATTGTTGTTTTGGTACTGCTTGAATCGAACTTCTTACTACTTCTGCTCCATACGCACCATAATTCAACCCTAACGCCAATACTCCGGCAGTCATTGCACTTAACTCAACTCCGAGAAGTGGAAGAGCGAAATATAACCAAAATAATTGAACTAATAGAGAGGTTCCCCGAAAGATTTCAATATAAATATTGGCAATATACCGAATCAATCGGTAGTTAGCTAGTTTCATAAATCCTATAATAAAAGATAATACTCCAGCAAGTATGGCAGAATAAATCAATACTTGTATCGTAATTCCTGCACCACTCATCAATGATTTTATTAGATCCATCGTGGTATACATACGCATATCCTCCTCTCTTTGCTAACTGTAGACGTATGACTCGTTATTAATCTTAAATCCATTATTCTTGAGACAACGATTCAGCTGTAGCATCTCCAGGTAATTCTTGTTCCGTAAACCCAAATTCACTAATGATTTCTAAAAGTTCTCCAGATTCTTTCATCTTTTCTAGTTCTTCATTAAAAGCTTCTCGAAAATCATCATCGTCTTGTCTGAAAACTGTTGCTCCGTATCCTCTAACATTTTTCCCATCAATAACTGGTTGTTCAAAATCCATCACTCTCTCTATACTGCTATCATTAGCAGTATCTAAAACTGCCTGCAAAGAAGGACCTGTCATTCCAATTACATCTACTCTTCCAGATTTCAAAGCGGAAACAGCACTTGGATTATCTGGTACGATAACAATCTGGTCTTCACTTATTCCCATTTTGGATAAGTAATCAAATTGTATCGCGCCCGTCATTACTGCAATTTTTACGTCTTTATTCTCCTTGATATCTTCATAACTGTTAATTTGGAGAGGATTCCCACTTTTTACAGCTATCGCTTCCCCTATGCTATATTCTGGGTTGGCGAAATCCACTTCTTTACTTCTTTCAGGTGTGATATACATACCTGCTGTAATTAAATCAAAACGGTTCGCCTTCAACCCAGGGATTAGTGAACCAAACTCTGTTAATACTCCTTCCATTTCTTCAATACCAAGTCTGTTTAAAATGATTCTTGCCACTTCCACTGCTTCTCCCGTTAATTCTCCATCTGGAGTGGTGTAAGCATAAGGAACTTCATTTGCAAACCCAACCGTAATTTTCCCCGATTCCTTTACTTTTTCAAACGTTGTCTGATCCTTTTCCCCACTAGATGTAGAAGAACAAGCTGATAAAACGATAATAAAAATAATTCCGCATAAGCTCATCATCCATTTTTTCATCATCATACCTCCGTTTTATTAGGATAGTCCCAAGATTATGGTTTGTGTAAGAATGGCAACTCCTATTGATAGGCAACTTTCATCTATGTCAAAAATCGAAGTATGAAGTTCTCTCTTTATTCCATCATCCATACCGCAGCCTAGAAAAAACATGGCGCCTTTCACAGCCTGAGTCATATGAGAGAAGTCCTCCCCACCTAATCCAAACGGCTGATCCATAATGGTTATTTCAGGATATAGAATTTGTACACTTTTCCTTATTTGTTCATTCACTATCGCATTATTATACAGGGCAGGCTCTCCCTTATTGGCTTTAAAGGTATAGTTTCCGCCAAGTACTTCAACAACAGATATTGCTCTTTCAAGCTTCTTCATTAGGTCATCCCTTACGATCGGGCTATAGCTTCGTAAAGTTCCTTGAAAATAAACTTCCGATGGGATAATATTACTAGCTGATCCTGCTTTTACTTCACCAATACTGATTACTGCTGGATCAAGAGGAGAAATCTGTCTTGCTACAATCCCATGTATGGATTGCAGTACAGGGCCAAGCATCCATATCGGATCTGTACCTAAGTGTGGGTAAGCCCCATGTCCTCCTGTTCCTTGAATAGTTGCCTCAAATACATCAACATTCGCCATACTATAGCCATCATGAATAAGAACATTCCCTACCTGTTGCTCCGGACTCATATGAAGTGCAAGTACCATATCGACGCCTTCTAGCACACCTGCTTCCACTAAATATTGTGCACCTGTTTTCCCCCTTTCATCTGCAGCCTCTTCTGCTGGCTGGAAAATAAATGTAACAGTTCCTGTCCATTCCTTCTGTTTCATCAATTTTCCCACGAGCTTTGCCACACCTAAAATAATGCTTGTATGGGCGTCGTGTCCACATGCATGCATCACTCCATCGTTTTTTGAACGATAGGAGTGACAACCTTCTTCCTTAATGGGAAGAGCATCCATATCTGCTCTTACTGCAATATGCGGCCCTTCCCCATTCGTTAATATTCCTACTACAGCTGTCTCAATCGAGTCTATTTCTTTTATTTCCATTCCTGGAATGAGGGAGAGCTTTTCCATCACTATTTCCTTCGTTTGATATTCTTTGAAGCTCAATTCGGGAGATTGGTGAATTTGTCTACGGACGGCAATAAGTTCATCCATAAGTATTTCTGACTCCCGCTTAATCCAACCGTGCATTCCATTCACCTCTCTCTTATAAACTAGGTGCTGCTTGTGATTCTTTTAAACTAGCAAAAGCGTTCTCTAAGTCATCAATAAGATCCTCTAAATCCTCTATACCAGCAGATATTCGAACTAATCCATCTGGAATTCCCATTGCAGCTCTTTCTTCTGCCGAACATTCCACATGACTAGTTGTTCTTGCTGGACCATATGTTGTTTCGACTGCTCCCAAGTTTGCTGCTCGATTGGCATATTTTAGCTTGGGCAATAGCACTTTAACTGCCTCCATACCACCTTCTAATGAAAAACTAAGCATTCCACCATAGCCTTTCATCTGTTCCTTTGCAATATCATGATGAATATGATCCTCTAATCCTGGATAAAAAACTTGATCTACTAATTCTTGTTTTACCAAATATTCAGCTAATCCTTGAGCATTTTTTGTTTGTTGCTCCACTCTTAATTTCAACGTCTTCATTCCTCTTAGTAATAAATAGGCTGCCCATGGATCTAGTGTAGCCCCATTTATTTCACGATAATGATAGATTTTTTCTACTAATTCTTTTGCGCCACAGACCACTCCACCTAAAGCATCTGCATGCCCTCCAAGAAACTTTGTTGCACTGTGTAGAACTAAGTCTGCCCCAAGCTCTAGTGGATTTTGATTAATTGGTGTTGCAAAGGTATTATCTACTACAACCAATGCCCCTACTTCTTTTCCAACTGCAGCCATTCGACGAATATCTGTAATCTTAACCGTTGGATTGGTTGGCGTTTCTAAGTATAGAATCTTACATCCTTTTTGAACTTCTAATTCAATGGCATCATGATCACCTGTCGCACATAAGGCAACCTCTATATTCATATTTGGTAAAAATTCAGTGAAGATTTTATTTGTTCCTCCATACGTATCTTTAATAGAAACAATGCGATCTCCTGGTCTTAAAAAAGTATATAGCGTATTACTTATAGCAGCCATACCTGTTGAAAAACTGGTTGCTGCTTCTGCTCCTTCCAATATTTTCACTTTATCTTCAAAAGCTTGCACAGTAGGATTAGTATTACGTCCATAAATATGTCCCTGTTTTTTTCCAACTGCAACATCATACCATTCATCCATATCATCATAGTTATAGGCAACACTTACTACTACCGGCACTTGTGTTGCTCCATGAACAAGTACTTCCTTTTCACCAGCCCAAACTGCTTTAGTGCCAATATTTACTTCTCTTTCTTTTGTCATATTTTCCGCGCCTCCTCTGAAGTTTGATTCTATTAATTAAACACTTTTATCCTTTAGTAGGTTATAAGCATAATAAGCACAAATGGTATCCTGTACTCCAGTACCGGTTAAATCACAAATCGTAACCTGTTCCTCATTCACTCTTCCATTTTTTTGCAATGAAGTGATTTCCCCAAGTTCTATAACCCCATCCATGTCTAGCTCATCTCTCACATGATGCAATTCTCCTAAACGAAAGGATTGTTCCTTCACATCACAAACCACTACATCCACTTTTTGAAAAATAAGCGGATCGATTTCTTGCTTATGTTCAGCATCTGACCCCATCGCAGTAATATGCAATCCCGGGTGCAGCCATTCTGCTCGTATGAGTGGGACTGTTGATGGAGTGGTCGTAACAACTACATCACTTTTACGAACTACCTCTTCCACACTTTCTGCCATTATTATCTTTACAGGGAGCTTACTTTCCATTTCTTCTTTATAACGTTCCACATTCTCTCTATTTCTTCCATAAACTAGAAGTGTTTTGAAGGGTCTTACTAAATACAAAGCTTCCATTTGCACTCTTGCTTGCATGCCTGTTCCGATAACACCTGCTACTTCAACCTGTTCCTTAGCTAAATGCTTTGCAGCTACTGCACCAGCAGCTGCTGTTCGAACTTCAGTTAAATAGCCGTTATCTAATAAAAGTGCTTCTGTTAATCCTGTCTTTGCGCTTAATAAGACCATCATCCCACTTAAACTTGGAAGACCTAGAATATGATTTTGAAAAAAACCTGAAGAGATTTTAATTGCAAAAGAATCCATACCTTGAACGTAAGCTGTTTTCACATCCACTTCCCCGTCATATGTAGGAAAGTCCATCCGTAAAATAGGTGGAAGATTTATTTCCTTTCTTGCAAGTTTTGTAAAACCACCTTCTATTTGTACAATGATTTCCCTATTAATAGAAATGTATTTTCTTATTTCTTGCTCTTCAAATACAAACATAAAATGCACCCTTTAATAGATCTTCAATTCTGGTTTTATAAATAATTCTCTTGGAAAATCAGCGAATACTTCACAACCTGTTTCTGTTACTCTAAAGGCTTCACTTACTTCAATTCCATATTGATCAAGCCAAATTCCTGGTATCAAATGAAATGTCATATTTGGCTGAAGAATCGTTTGATCTCCCTGACGAAGACTTGCTGTATGCTCACCCCAATCAGGTGGATAGTTAAGTCCCATGGAATATCCAATCCGAGATTCCTTCTCAAACCCACTTTTAGCAATCGTTTGGCGCCAAACACTCTCTACTTCTTCACAAGTAATTCCAGGTTTAATAGCATCTAATGTCGCATTTAAACCTTCTACGACAACATCCGCTAAATATTTCACCTTTGGATTAGGTTCTCCAATAAAGACTGTTCTAGCTAAAGGAGAATGATAACGACGATAACATCCAGCAAGTTCCAAGATAACTGGATCTCCTGCTTTATATAGCTCATCTGTCCATGTTAAATGTGGCGTAGATGTTTTCTCTCCAGAAGGTAACAAAGGGACAATTGCTGGATAGTCTCCTCCGAACTGATCTGTTCCAGAAATTTGTGCATGATAAATTTCTGCAACGACATCACATTCTCTAACTCCCTCTTGAATGGAATCGATTCCTTTTTGCATTGCCTTTTCAACAATACGAGCGGCATTTTTCATATAAGCAATTTCTTTATCAGATTTAATAATGCGTACACGATTTACTAGATTGGTTGCATCTACAAATTTGGATTGAGGAAGGCCGGTTTGAAGTTGACTATAGCATTTCGCCGTAAAATAATAGGTATCCATTTCCACACCTATTGTCCGCTTGCTTTGCCCAATTTCTTTTAAAATATTGCTTACAAAATCCATGGGATGCTTACTCACTGATTGAACATAATCATCGGTATATGGAATAATATGATTTTCATCAATCCATGCAGTCACCTTTGCTCCGTTCGCATCCTGCCCTCTTCCAATCCAAAACGGCTGATCTTCATCTACTATAACAATTAACACTTGATGTACATAAAAGGACCAACCATCATAGCCTGATAAATAATTGATATTGGCTGGATCTGTAACAATTAATATTTCTATTCCTAAATCCATCATTTTGCTTTTTGTTTTCTGTAGTCTTGTTTGATATTCACCTAATTCAAAATGCAACATGTTAAAACTCCTCTCTAACGTACGCTTTTATTTACATATAAGGTTATCTTTCTTAACATAAAGTCTACTATCAACCCTCAAAAGAAAACTATTGTTCAATTTGTAAGAAATTTCAGTATATTTTTCATACACTTTTTACAATGGAATTTTTAGTGATAAAAAGATATTTTTAAATAAAAGGAATTTTCTGAAAAAATATAGAAGTTTCTATAAAAATGTGTCATACTATATCACAACATGTTTATATGAAACTTTCTCTTAGGAGGAAGAAAGATGATAATAAATAAAGATAGAAATCAATCTGCAGCTATTACATTACAAGATGTATGGAAAGCAAAAAAGCGTATAAGCCAGCTGCTTTCGAGAACACCATTATATTATTCACCGGTTTTATCCGAACAAACAAATAATCACATTTATCTTAAATATGAACATTTACATGAAAGTGGAGCCTTTAAGCTTCGAGGTGCTATCAATTCTCTGCTTTCATTAACTACAGAACAAAAAAGTAAGGGGGTTGCAACCTTTTCAACTGGTAATCACGGCTTAGCCCTTGCCTTAACTGCCAAAAAACTAGGAATTCCAGCAACTATTTGTGTATCTAATAGGGTACCAGAAGCAAAATTGAATCGGATTCGATCATTAGGGGCTTCCTTGGAAATTTACGGAAAAAGTCAAGATGAAGCAGAAAGTAGATGTTATCAGCTACAAGAGGAGCAGCAACTAACGGTAATTCCTCCATTTGATCATCTAGACGTAATTGCCGGTCAGGGAACAATTGGACTAGAACTATTAGAGGATTTACCGACTATTGATTGCGTCATTGGTGGGCTATCTGGAGGCGGACTCATGTCTGGAATCGGTTTAGTTATGAAAGAAACAAATCCTTCTATTAACGTGTATGGTGTTTCGATGGAAAAAGGTGCTGTTATGCATGCAAGCTTAACAGCAGGACATCCTGTTAATCTTCCAGAACATCATACTTTAGCAGATAGCTTACTAGGTGGTTTAGGCGAAAATAATCAATATACTTTTCCCCTTATAAAAAAATACCTTGATTACTCAGCTCTTATTCCTGAAAGTAGTATCGCTAAAGGGATGGCTTATCTTTACAAGCACCATCATATAGTTGTAGAAGGAGCAGCAGCTATTGGAGTTGGCGCCATCCTTGACGATCATCTTACTTTTGAAAATAAAAACATTGTAGTCATTATTTCAGGCTGTAATGTCAGTTTAGCTGACCATGCACAGGCAATTCAACCGTACTTAACTACTCTTTAAAGTCATTTCGAGGTGATCAGCTTGCTTTATACGATTAAAGATATTTTAAGCGAACCAGTCTTACAGGGAGCAGTGCTTCTTTCTGGAAAAAACAAAATAAATTCACTTTCCATTGAATCGGTTTCTGTCATTGAAATGCCTGTAGAAGACTTTGTTCGAGAAAAAGAACTAGTGTTAACAACTGCAATGGGCTGCGGAAGCAGCAACTCCCTCTTTTTATCATTTGTAGAGGAAATTTATAAATCAGGAGCCGTAGCACTTGCCATTGCTGTTGGACGTCATGTTCAAGAAATACCACCAGAAGTAATTGCATTCGGCAAAGAGAAAGATTTTCCTATTATTCATTTACCATGGGAATTACGCTTTTCCGATATTACTAAAATGATTTACCGACAAATAAATTTTTCGCAAGAAGAAGCAATTCGTATAAATGATGATATACAAAAACAACTCCTCCAATTATTCTTAAACAACCAGCCACTAGAAGAAGCATTACAATTGTTGAGTAACCACTTTGATACAGCTATCTTGCTATTCTATGGTAAGAATTTGATTTTGCCTGTAGTATCCAATCCTGTTACCCCAGCGAGCAAGATATGGAAAATTATTGAAAGTCAATCCATAACCAATCCTACTACTATTCATAAAGGCAACCAATATAAGTTCCAAATATTCCCGATTTTAACAATCACTAAGCAACCCTGCTATTTAGTATTAGAAATCCAAAATACGTGTGCACTTCAACCATGGTCCTTTATCCAACAACATGCTACCAATCTTCAACTATGGTTTCAAAAACAAGCAGCACTTCTTTCCAATCGAAAAAAAGAAAAAGAACAATTTGTCCAGTTACTCATTAACGGGAGTTGGGAAAACAAAGAGCAACTGCTCGAAAAAGGAATTTCCTTGCAATACGAATTGGATATTCCATATGTATGTATACTTGGTCAGCCGGAAAAAGTAGACGAAAATGGGGAAAAATTAATAATTACTCTCTACGACATTAGTTCTGATATTGCCAAAAAGCTAAACAGAAAAATTATCCACGCTTTTGTACAAGGGAGATTCATTTTATTTGTGGAAGTAGTCAATAGCAATCCAAACATATCTGCCAATGAATTTTTAGATCATATTGATTTTTATATCCAAAATGGAACGCTTCCTTTATTTTCGTGGGGAATTGGCGAAAATCACGCAGGTCTCTACACCTTTCATGAAGGATACAAAGATAGTATGACAGCACTAGAAATAGGCAGAAATTACAAAGGACCTGGTACGCGAAGCACCTATGCTAATACAGGAATATTACGTGTCCTCTCTGTGTTAAACGACAATCCTACAGTAACAGAAATGATGCATACTATTATGGGGAAAGTAGCTAGCTATGATTCAGACAAAGGCCTTGATTTATTGCATACACTTGCTGTTTACTTAAAGAAACACTCGAACGTAAGTCAAACAGCAAGAGAACTTTCGCTTCACCGACAGTCACTGCTTTATCGCTTAAAAAAAATCGAAACCTTAACTGGCCGATCTTTAAATGACGCCGATGACCTATTTCTTCTTCAACTATGTTTGCAACTATGGACCCTTCGCTTTAATCAATGGGGGGGAGACTGATAAGCTTGACATGATGAAATGAAAAAATAACATAGATAAAAGGATTACGTACTCTCCCTTTTCAGAAGAAAGTTAAGTAATCCTTTTGTTTTAAAGTTACTATTCTTCCTAACCTTATTCCCATTTCATCTCTCTTCTATATATATCCCTACTCTTATACCCAGACGCTAGAATGACCTTCATCTCCTCTTTCCTTTTTACTCTAGTGCCTTCTTGCTTTGCACTATATACATACCGCGCCCAGTCCTTCCGATACCCAGGTGTTAGGGATTGGTAAAAAGCTAATAGCTCCGGCGAATCTGTTAAATCATTTTCAACATCCGGGATCTTTTCAATGTAATCATCTACCCGCTGACTTGCTTTTGAGGAAACTGTTTCTTCCTTGTTTTTTTCTTCCTCCTTTAAACCAATCACAGTAAAAATATCCATCCAATCCAACCATTCGCGCAAATTTTATCTTACTTTTCCCAACATACCCTTCTGAATCTGTATCTAATCCTTTAAATAATTCATCACGGTGAATATAAGTGGGGTAAACTTTATTACCTTTCTTCGGATATCTAAAAAGACATACCTCTTCTTATTTAAAGATTCGTTTTTGAATAATCTTATCGACCATTTCTCGCATCTCATCCATATCTAGTACAAATGCGAATATAGCATCGTATTTGTTTTGAAACTCGGTATCATACTCTTCCAATCCTATTATGGTGTTCTTAAATAAATAAGAAGGAGGATAAAGAATGTCAAAAACAATTGTCGACAAATTACTTATTATTCACCACTATCTAAGCTTACTTTCAAATGACCAATTGCAAAAATAATAGCCGCAATTCCTAACCAAATAGAATGCCCCCATATAGCTATTGCAAAAAAAATACAGCAAGGCAAAAGTGCTAATGGGATAGGCATAAACAGAAAAGACTTTGTAAGAAACCTGTAGTCTCGGTCATTCCTTACATACCTTATCCAAAGAAGATAATACAAGAGGAGACAAAGAAAGGATAGAATCAACCAAACATCTATGAATTTTACTGGATTAGTAGTGATAGATAATAGAAATAGACAGCCTATTTGTCCTATCCTTTCCAAAAAAATAAAGATAAATGGCGTACTTCTCGTTTTAGAAGGTATATTTTTTGGTGAAAAAAAGATAATAAACAGGATATTCGGTAGAAGTAGTCCAATAGCAAGAACAAAACCAATAGGAGACAAAGAAAAAGACATATATAAACCTCCTTTTTAGTGGGAACATTTTGATTTTATTATCCTTGTTTTTCTTCTCCCACACAACGGAAAAAGGAACAAATCTTTTTCTCTAAGCGGCTTTCTTGCTTATAGTTACAGAAAATCATAAAATAATAAAAGTAACTGAAGAAGATCATTATCTTGAAAGGAGTTGCTTATAATGGCACAAGCTTTAAAAGGAAAAGTTGCATTCATTACTGGAGCAGGAAGAGGAATTGGGAAAGCTGTAGCGATTGCATTAGCAAATGAAGGAGTAAATGTGGGCTTACTTGCTCGTACAGAAGAAGCGCTAAAAGAAGTAGTTAATGAGGTTGAAGCACTTGGTGTCAAAGCTGCATATGCGTCTGTTGACGTATCTTCTTTAGAAGAGGTAGAACAAGCCATTTCTACCTTAACTACCAAGCTTGGAAAAGCAGATATTTTAATTAATAATGCTGGTATTGGTAAATTCGAGTCTCTTTTAGAAATGAGTCCAAATGAGTGGAAAAAAATCATCGATGTAAACCTAATGGGTCCATACTATGTAACGCGCGCAGTTCTGCCACAATTAATTGAAAAAAATGGTGGAGACATTATCAATATTTCGTCTACAAATGGTTTAAATGGTGCTGCAACATCTAGTGCTTATAGTGCTTCTAAATTCGGTCTAATTGGAATGACAGAATCATTGGCACAAGAGGTACGCAGAAACAATATTCGCGTTACTTCCTTAACACCAAGCACCGTTGCGACAGAGCTAGCTGTTCAAACAGATTTGATTAAAGGCAGTGCAGAGAAGTACATGCAGCCAGAAGACATCGCTGAGCTTATTGTTTCTCAATTAAAATTACATCCAAGAATCTATGTAAAAACAGCTACTGTAATAGGAACAAATCCTTTCTAACAGTTCTAAGTCAACCTATAAGTTCTTAACTGTGAACAAAGTAAATGGGAATGAGGCTGGGACAAAAATAAATAGCCAACCTGTAAAGACGAACAATCTCTAATATAGCTATGTAAATATAGGCTACTTTTCACAGTTGCTATTTATGATTATAAATATAGTCATGTGTAAAAAACAATTCGTTCCATTGCGTTTTTAAAGGTATTTCCTAAAAAATTATGTTTTTCCAATTAAAAAAGCCCGAACAATTATACGAACATTCCGTTGGCATCTTCGTATAATTGTTCGGGTTTATCCTAAGTTGGAATACTTATGTCCCACTCTTACCTTTTACTAGCATAATTATCTGAAATTAATAAAATGTTGTAATTTTTTCAACTGGCAATCTGCTTGTATTAAACGCTGGTGCCGCTGCTTTTCCGATTGCAATTAGGGTAATAGGAAATTGATTTTCTGGTAACTCAAAACGTTTTGCAAATGCTACTTTATCAAATCCTCCCATTGTAACTGTATCATATCCGCGCTCTTTTGCTAATAATAGAATTTGCATCGATATTAATCCTGCATCATAGCTTGCAATTTGCGCTAATGTTTGTTTTGGTAGATTTGGATATAAACTTTGCGTATTATTAATCGTTCTATCTGCAATCGACTGATCCATATATCCAAGGGAAACATTTTTTTTATAGATTTCCTCTACATTTTTGTAAGCCTCTGTATCTCCTAAAACAGCAATAATAGCAGAAGAATCCTCAATTTGCGCCTGATTGTTGCCAATTGCTCGTAATTCTTTTTTGATTTCTTGATCTTGGATAACAATAAATCTCCAAGACTGCAAATTGCTAGAAGATGGTGCACTCGTTGCTAATTCTAGGATTTCTTCTAATTCCTTTTTGTCTATTTTGTAAGCAACATCATAAACTCTAACCGATTTACGATCTTTCATAACTCGTTCTAAGTGTGACATATTTTTCCTCCAATTAAATCTAAATTCATTGTATACAAGAACTAACTTATCATTAGTAAGTAACAATTGTCAAAGATGATGATTTAATTTTCCTATTTGAGGAGGATTAACAATTGGTTCGTTTCCCACTGATTTAAGGTTCCCTTGATTTTTATTAACAAATTAAAAATTCTTGCATACAGATAAAATTAGATTCTATACTGTCCACCAAAGGGAAGATTTATTGCTTATATCACATACTACACCAAAAAAATTTTTGAATAATTTAATTATTTCGTTAAGTTGGTCAATCACAATGATAATAAGGGATACAGACACTTACAAAAATATTCATCTGCTTTTTCCGACAGTAATATTGACCAATATTATTTGACAGAAGCAACATTTTTCGAGATAATCGAAACCATAAATTTTTGGGAGGGGTTGCGTGAATATTATTGAAAAGTTAATCGCAAGTGGAAATACGGTACTTTGGGGGTATGTATTGATAGCCGTCCTGCTCGGACTTGGAATTTACTTCACCATTGGATCGAAATTTGCACAAATCAGGTATGTAAAAGAAATGTTTCGCTTACTGAAAGTGAAAGAGAAGCCACCTGAACACACGGAGAAAAAACAAATTTCTTCTCTACAAGCATTTTTCGTAGGGGCAGGTACTCGAATTGGTACAGGCAATCTTGCAGGAGTGGCCATTGCCTTAGCAATTGGAGGACCTGGAGCAGTATTTTGGATGTGGATGGTAGCTATTCTCGGCAGTGCAAGCTCATTTGTGGAAAATACTTTGGCACAAATCTATAAAGCAAAAGACAATGGCCGCTTCAAAGGTGGTCCTGCCTACTATATGAAAAAGCAGCTGAATAAAAAGTGGATGAGTGCCCTCTTTGCTGTCATGATGATTCTTTCATATGGTACTACCTTTAATGCAGTACAGAGTAATACGATTGCTGTTGCATTAGAAAACTCATTTGGCATTAGTCCCATTATCGCTGGAATTGCCTTAGTCATTCTTACTAGTTTAGTTGTTTTTGGCGGTATTAAACGTATTGCTGATATTTCATCTCTTATCGTTCCCTTTATGGCCTTAGGCTATATTCTCCTTGCATTCTTTGTAGTAATCACCAATATTACAGAGATTCCTCATGTTTTAGCATTAATTTTTAAAAGTGCCTTCGGTATGGAACAAGTAGTTGGCGGCGGAATTGCTGCGGCTATTATGAATGGAGTTAAAAGAGGTCTATTCTCCAATGGAGCTGGGATTGGAGGAGATCCTATTGCTGCCGCGACTGCATCAGTATCTCATCCAGCAAAACAAGGATTTATTCAGGCCCTCGGTGTATTCTTTGATACTTTGCTCGTTTGTTCTGCTACTGCCTTTATCATCCTAACATCTGAAGCATATGGTTCTGGCTTAACAGGTATTGAGCTATCACAAGCAGCGATGGCAGAGCACTTTGGCACATGGGGTGGATTATTCTTAGGTGTTGCAATATTCCTATTCGCCTTCACTTCCATCATCGGATGCTATTACTACGGCGAAGCAAACTTACCGTTTATTAGTAAAAGTAAAACTTTCTTAAATTTTTATCGAGTATTAGCACTTGGAATGGTAATGTTTGGCGCAGTAGCTAATCTACAAATCGTATGGGATCTAGCTGACTTTACGATGGCAATAATGGCACTTGTTAACTTAGCTGCTATCGCCATTCTCGGGCCAATTGCCTTTAAAGCACTCGATCATTATATGAAGCAACGAAAGCTAGGAAAAGAACCTGTTTTCTACCGAAATGATATCAAGGGGCTTAAAGGAGTAGAAGCTTGGCCATTAAGGAAGAAAAAGGCGATTAAAGAGGTTGTTTAGAAGCGGGTTAATTGATTAATGGATAATTAGTCTGGGCTGTCAATATTGGCAGCCCGGTGTTTGTTTTGAAAATTGGGGAGGATTAGCATATATTGGGTTTTCGAGCATATATTTGATTTTTGGAGCATACCTGCTTCCCTTTGGATCATATATCTGATTTTTGGAGCATATCTGCTTTCCTTTGGATCATATATCTGATTTTTGGAGCATATATTTGATTTTTCAAGCATATCGCCTTCAGTTCCAAATCATATCTTCATTCTTTTAGTGGTTACATCTACAAGTTTTTTCATTTCTACATATATTGCACCTCTGTAGTATTGTATTTCTAATGGAAATGGATTTTGGAGGATAAATGCTTTATCCTTTGTCATTCCTTTTTCTCTCTTTGTCCCGATATACTGGGCACGAAATACTTTTTCCAATATATCTAATTGTTTTATTAGCTGCTGCTTTTCGGGTAGTGATATTGCACCTACTTTATGCCAGTCTTTTAAAATAGCGATTATATTCGTTAAATAGGAATAGGCTTCCTTCATATCCTCTATTCTTTTTGTATCCGCATAGATTATTTTTTTGTAGTTTCTTCTATTATATATTGTGTACTTTATATTTTTCGTTGCTGATTGAAAATCCTTCTGCGTATTCTCTATTGCTTGAAGCAGATTCTTTTTCAATCTATCTATTTCTCCAGCTTTTTCTTTTCCTAAATCAGATTCTATCCAAGCTGAAATATGAAGTAATAAATCAGAGTATTTTTCCGTAAGCGTTTCGTAATTTCTTACTACCTTTTTCAGAGAATTCGGTGGAAAAATAAATAATTGAAATACGATAGCGATTATCGATCCGATTAACGTGCCTGTAATCCGATCCAATACATAATCATCAGCATTTTTTTCTAAGGCAAAGACTAGTAAAATGGATAACGCAACTTGATGGAGAATAACGGCATTTAATTGGAAGGTCATAGCAATCCCTGTTCCTACCAGAAGTAATATTCCCAACATCCAGCTAGTCATTGGAACGTATTGTAGGATAAAAGTTGTCATTAGCACACCAAGGATGGTTCCCACTACTCTGCGGAAAGAAAATTGGACTGACTGATTTAGCGATGGCTGTAAGCATAAAATAAGCGATAGCGGTGCTAAATAAGAATGGCTTAAGCCTAGAAGTTTAGATACTTGGTAAGCGATGGCAGATCCAATTGCTATTTTTATGACTAAGATTGCCTGTTCATTCCATCTATTTGTGTTCATACTAAGTCCTCACTATAACTGATTTTTACTACTTTAGTATAAGCTTCCTCCTATTAAAACATGCAATAGGCAGACCTTAAAGTTGTTATAACACTTTAGAGTCTGCCTAGAAAATTTAGATTTCCACTAAAAACGTCTTAATTTCATATGGCTTTAGTTCAAATGCTAGCTTTGCATTTTCCTGTTTATCGCCAATTGGTTGCTCCATAAGATTGCATTCTTGCCAAGATTGAATGAGGGCATCTGATGTTAGCTCTACCTTGCCTCTTTTCCCCATAAATTCATGTAAACGAACAATGATTTTATTTTCATCCTCTGCTTTTTTGACCGCATCAATTAGACAATGATTGGACGCTACCTTGAATAAAGAGAAATCATTGGTTTTTAACTTTCCTTCCAATCCTTTTAACGGCTGATTCAAATCCCATGCTTCTTGGACGGTTTTACCTTCTCTCCAGTCGCCTTCATGGGGCAAAATGGAATAAGTAAAAGTATGAGCTCCTTGGTCCTGTAGATAATCTGGATAGGTTCCAGATTTAATTAAGGAAAGACGCATCGTTGAATCTTTAATGTCATAGCCATATTTACAATCGTTTAAAAGACTAATTCCATAGCCATGTTCTGATAAATCAGCCCATTGATGTCCAACTGTTTCAAACTTTGCATAATCCCAGCTTGTATTCCAATGAGTCGGTCTTTGCACATTTCCAAATTGAATATCATAGGTTGCTTGAGTTGTGCGAATCTCAACTGGAAATGCTACTTTTAATAACTGATGCTGTTCATGCCAATCAACCTCTGTCTTAAAGTCAATTCTCGGGTTATCTGAATAAAGAATAAGCTCCTGCACTATTTTAGAATGATGATACGTCCATGCAAACCGTACTACTGCACGTAAGGCATTATTTTCTACAATTTCAATATTTTCAAGGGCTGAAATCTCTTGATGCTTTTCTTGATAGAAAATATCGATATCCCAAGCTTCCCATCTCAAAGGTTTGTCTTCAAATACTTGAAGTACATTTCCTGCTTGCTTTTCTTTTAAGACCTCTCTTTGTGCTTTTTTATCAAAAATACGGATTAATTGCCCTTTATCATTCCAGATAATTTTATAAAAAGGTGTTTCAATTCCAGATTCATTCATCACAAAGGAGGATTGTTTATCCTGTTCTCCATTATTAGCTGATATAAAGGAGAGATTAGCTAATCCATGGGATGGGACGTCTTCCATTTGTACAAGCCATTTCCCATTCACTTTTTCAGCTTGAAGTACTTTTTCCTTTTCTGATACCCATTGTCCCTCTTCCAATCCCTGCTTAACTGGAATTTCTATTATTCCAGAACGTGTCCAAGAGGAATCATTGATCACTGTATATTGGAAGGCATTCTTATCTACTAAGCTGTTTGAAACTTTACCTTGGGCTTCATATGCCAGTGCTTCTGCTTCTTCATATTCTAGAACACTATCCTCATATACTTCCCGAATGGATGAGCCAGGAATGATATCATGGAATTGATTTCGTAATAAAATCGTCCAGCCTTTATGAAGAGCTTCCTGTGGATAAGAAGACCAATCCTCAGCAAATACACTTGCTAAAACACTTAGTAACTCTGTTTCCCGATACAATAATTCCTTTTTTCGATTACTTCTTTTATTATAGGCTTGGCTTGTATAAGTTCCTCGGTGAAATTCTAAATAAAGCTCTCCGTCCCATGTATGGACATACTCCTCTGTGCTATTCACTTTTTCATGAAGTGCTTCAAAATAATCGCCTGCTTTTGTTGATTTCACAGCAGGAAGACCAGGAATTCGATCAAATCTTCTCCGCATTTCCAGCATGTCTCGGTTTACTCCGCCCCCACCATCTCCATAGCCATAGGACATCAGTAAATCCTGCGTAATATTTTTGTCTTTATAGTTATCCCAGGCACCTTGAACGACATCTGCCTGCATTTCTCCATTATAATCATAAGCCCATCCCCTACTGTTCGGATAGGGAGTTGTAACAAAATGAGTTAAAATTTCCGTCCCATCGATGCCTCGCCATTGAAATGTATCATGTGGCATCCGATTATACTGATTCCAGCTAATCTTTGTCGTCATAAAAGTCTCAATACCTGATTGCTTCAATATCTGCGGCAATGACCAGCTATAGCCAAAGACATCGGGCAACCATAGATACTTGCTCGTCACACCAAACTCTTCTTTTAAAAACCTTGTTCCGTGTAATAATTGACGGACGAAGGATTCCCCAGATGGCAAATTACAGTCAGGCTCGAGCCACATCCCTCCTTCTGGCTCCCATCTGCCTTCTGCCACTCTTTCCTTCAATTGAGCATAAATTTCTGGATAGTCCTCTTTGATATAGGCATAAAGCTGTGGCTGTGATTGCATAAATAAGTATTCTGGATATTTCTCCATTAAGCGCAATACTGTTGAGAAAGAGCGCGCTGCTTTTTCTCGTGTATGCTTCAATCGCCATAACCATGCAAGATCAATATGCGTGTGGCCAATGGCATGTATCGTTACAGCAGATTGCTTTTCCATTTTATCCAATGCATTATTCAAATAGTTATTTGCTATGCTGATAGATTCATAGAATACAGCAGAACCTGGATCCACCCAGTCTATTTCAATAAAAGCATGATTTAATGCCGTAAGAAGAGCTTGGTATTCCGGACGGTTTTTATCTAAAATATGTATCGTTTGGATTATTGCGTTTGCCGTATAATATAAATCATCCGTTGCTTCATCAAGCCATCCAATCTTGGCAGTCTTGATCTTATGTTCTTGAACTTGTGGAACTCCGCCTCCTTCTAGGCCGGACCATAGGCGAAAAACCAAGCTTACATTTGTTCCACAATGCGTTTCCTTCAGAAAAACTTCTCGATGGTTAGCATCTACCCCTTGATACGTCTCCTGATTCACATATAACAATGATTCAAATCCTGAATTTGTCCCTCCATCCGTTATTCCAAAGTCAAAATATCCTAGTACTTGTCTATCCTTCCAGCTTGCAGGAATCACAACTTCTGTCTTTAACCAAGCATACTGATCCCTTCCTGCCCAATTAGCTCCCACGTTAATGGTTGTCCATTTTCCATCTTCGGGTGGTCTTGCACCAATTTCTCCTTCTTCATCTAATTGCATATGAAAGGATTCTAAGAAAATGGAATCTCGATAACGATATTTTTCTAGTTCCTTTATTCTTGCCTCTAATTTTTTCTCTGTCCAGAACATAAAATACCTCCTTGTAAGATAATTTCTAAAATTCCGACTATCCTCATTATCTTATAATAAGAGGGATAGTCAACCTGTAAATTTAAAGGAATAGCATTTTAAATAAACGAATGACAAGCACATAAAGCGTCTTAATCTATCTAATTAATCTGTTCAACAAACTCACATCTCCACTTACAATATGATACTATTAGAATATTAAGAGAATTATATAAATGGAATAGCAGGAGGGGGCTTTATGCAGCAGACTAGTCATCCAATAAACGAATGGTTAAACACACCTACAGCTATGAAAAATGGAGCCCATATACTCTACATGTATAATGAATTGGAAAAATACATAGAAACTGCTTATGAGTATATTTATAAGGGGCTAATGAACGATTCCATTGTGGTATTTATGGAATCAGAAGAAATCATTACTACTATAAAAAATCGTTTGCAGCATAGCGATTTACAAGACTATCATAATAAAGAGAATAATTTTATCTATATAAACGCTAAAGACTTTTACGTAATAAATAGTGAACTGGATGCTGAAAAGCTAACTATTTTATTACACCCTTATTTAAAGAAAGGTGCTTCCATTCGCACTTGGGGAAATGTGCCTTTGCCTAGCAATGAAGCAATGCTAGAGAATATTAGACAATATGAATGTGATTGTGATCATTTTATTTCGAGTGAAAAAGTGATTTCCGTATGTACATATAATGCCTTAATTACCCCGTCCTACGTTCAAAATGAATTATTAAAGACACATACCCACATAATGACGGATGATACATACAGCAATTCTCCATTTTACAATCAAATGAATCATAAAGTTTTATCTGAAAGGGAGCTAGAAAAACTTCATCGAATTGAACAACACTATCAATGCCTTTTAGAAATGAATAACCAGTTGGCTATTGAAAATAAGTTAGTGAAGTTAAAGAACGATACAATCAAACAAAGTGAGCAAAAATTGCTGACCATTATAAATGAGTTACCCATTCCCATTATTATCAGAAAAAAGAAGGAAATTCTTTTTTACAATAATGAAGCCAAACAAATGCTACTCAATTCCAATCAAGTTAGTCTACTCAAATCCTTTTTGAAAGAGAACGAAAATAAGTTTGTTAATCGACAAGTATTAGACCAATTATTTATATTAAATAACCCTAAACGATACTATTTAGTTTATTCCATTGATTTAATCTATGGAGAAGGGACAGCAAAATTACATCCATTTGTAGATATTACCCAGCAAAAAGATAACGAAAAATTAATGATTCGTTCGGAGAAAAAGACAATTGCCGGAGAGCTTGCAGCTAGTATTGCTCACGAATTACGAAACCCCCTAACAGCTGTTAAAGGTTTTTTTCATATTTTAAAAAATACAAACGAGAAAAAAGACTTATATTTTACCGTAATCGATGATGAACTTTCGCGAATAGAGCAAATTGCAAGTGAGCTTCTAACATTAGCGAAGCCCCATTCTGATAATCGAAAAAACTACAATCTTATTCAGCTTGTGGAAGAAGTGAAACTATTACTTACTTCCCAAACAAATATGAACAATATTGAAATCATTATTGAGAAAAATAAAGATAAAATGATCATAAATTGTGATAAGAACAAAATAAAGCAAGTCTTTATCAATCTTATTAAAAATGCAATCGATGCCATGAATAATGGTGGAGAGATATTTATTAGAATCAATGAAACGAAAGATTATATACAAATAGAAATAGTTGACCAAGGAAAAGGAATTTCAAAAGAGGTATTAAATAAAATCGGGGAACCCTTTTATACAACCAAAGCAAAAGGAACGGGTATTGGTCTTATGATTAGCTTTCAAATAATTGAAAGTCATCAAGGAACCATTCGTGTAACTAGCGAAGTTGATGTTGGCACAACATTTACCATTTCTCTACCAAAAACATTTTACTAAGTAATTATTAATCATTCTAAATGCACCCTAGAAAATGGATGAAACTATTTTTCTAGGGTTTTTTATCCTTAATTCATTTGTAAGGTCCTATTCAAACGATTGTTATTGTGACTTGCTTAAACAAACTTGATTTCTATTGCCTCAATTCGTTTACTCTGTCCTGTCGTACCTGCTTCCTCTCCATTTCTTTTCCACTCTGTCCAGCCGTCGTATTCCACATGAACTCTGTATTGAACATTTAAACCTGTGACTTTTAACCGAATAGCTTCCATGCGCAATCCCAAACCGATTGTTCCAATTACTTCACCATTTCCTCTTAACGTTGTCCAGCCTTTCCCTTGTACATGTCCTTGCATTTCTAATTCAGCATTTGGATTTTTCAATCTAACGGTTAACGCTTCTAGTCTTTTCGATTCTCCAGTGGTTCCAGCTGTTTGACCATCTCTTTTCCATCCTTGCCAGCCGATGCCTTGTATATGTGCATCATACATAATGGATGGGGCAGACGAAGCAGTGGTAGTAGTGGCAGGTTTTTGAGTTGGTTGAGTCGTTTTCACTTTAAGATTAAATGCTTTTGCAATACCTGTTACATGTCCACGGGCAATAGCGTCTAACACATCATTTCTTTTAATCAAATCAGCATCCGCCTTCGTATCAACAAAGAGATTTTCCGTTAGCACAGCGTTCATATTACTCTCTCTTAACACATGGAAATTTGCTGATTTAGCCCCACGATCAAAGACACCAAAAACTTTTAGTTCATTCATTACCGCTGTATGGATAGCTGCTTGGATTTTCCCAGTATTGCTGGTTGCAGACAAAGTATTATAACGGTAATCCTCGTAGCCAGAACCTCCTCCAGCATTAATATGAACGGATAGAAAGAAGTCTGCTCCCCACGCATTTGCTGCATTCGTACGTTGCGTTAATGATAAAGTGGTATCACTAGTGCGACTCATTCTTACACTAACGTTTTCATAACTTTTTAATATTGCTTCTATTTTTTTAGCAATAGTTAATGTTAATGCTTTTTCTTGTAACCCATTACCTACTGCTCCTGTATCCGTCCCACCATGTCCTGCATCGATAAAGATTTTCACCATTCTTCTTCACTCCCTATTTTGGTGTATGATTTATTTTATGAAAAACACTTTCATCCGTTCCTAGGACGATAGATAGGATCTTTACAACTTGCCGTTAAGCAATTCTAAAGGTAAAAAAGGCCGAAAAAAAAGGACACTCTATTAATACGAGAATCCCCTGCTTATTTACTATATTCTACGTTCAAATTTGTTTATACCTATCAAGTAGACTATGAAACAAGGAAGCCATCCCCATCTCTGCCTCCAACCTCCATCACTTTTACATCTGGTCGCCCGATGGAGAAATAATTAACACCTGCCGTTCTTGCCTCCTCAAGTGGAAAACAATTACGCCCATCAAAAACAAACGGTTCTTTCATCTTCTCCTTAAAGAGGGTTAAATCAATCGCCTTAATTTCCTCCCATTCGGTAAAAATGAAGCAAATATCTGCCCCTTCCAGTGCTTTATCTGGTATTTTTTCGTAAACTACTTCAGTAGGGAAGAGTTTTTCAAAGTTCTCTGCTCCAACTGGATCATATACATGTACCCTTGCTCCTTCATTTAATAATAAACGCACATTGGGAATAGAAGGAGCTTCTCGTAAATCATCTGTTCCAGGCTTAAAAGTAAGTCCTAGCACAGCCACTTTCAGCCCATGGAATGATGAAAATTCATTTCGCGCTTTTGAAATCAGCTTGAATTTTTGCTTTTCATTTACCTCTATCGCTGCCTTCACCGTACGTAAAACATAGCCTTCCTCTTCAGCGAGCCAATGTAAAGCTTTTGTATCCTTTGGAAAACAAGAACCACCGTATCCAATACCAGGATTCAAGAATTTTTTTCCAATACGTCCATCATAGCTCATCCCGCTTGTAACATCCTCAATATTTGCTCCAACTGCCTCACATAAATTGGCAATATCATTGACGAAAGAAATCTTTAGAGCAAGGAAATCATTCGATGCATATTTAACCATTTCAGCACTGCGACGATTCATCGTTAAAATTGGTTGTTTAAACGGTTCATAAATAGAAGTTAATATGTCTTTTGCCCGCTCACTCTCTACCCCAATTACTATCCGAGAGGCATGTAATGTATCTTTAATCGCACTTCCCTGTGCAAGAAATTCTGGATTAGACGCAACCTCAACAGCAACTTTATGTTTTAAATGATTTTTAATATAGGTTTCCACACGGTCATTTGTTCCAATTGGAACCGTTGATTTAATGACAATTAAACAATCACGAGTTATACTTTCGGCAATTTGCTTTGCAACTTGAAATACATAATTTAAATTAGCTGACCCATCTTCATTCTCTGGCGTTCCCACTCCAATGAAAATAACATCTGATTGAGCATATGCCTGTTCATAATCTGTCGTAAATGCTAATTTCCCGGCATTTGAATTTTTTTTTATTAATCCATCTAATTCCGGCTCATAAATCGGCGAAATCCCTAAGTTTAGAAGAACGATTTTCTCTTGGGACTGATCCACACACGTAACTTGGTGACCAACTTCGGCGAAACAAACGCCTGTCACTAACCCAACATATCCTGTACCTGCCACTGTGATATTCATTCTAACAATCTCCTTATGTAAAAGATTAGAGACCAAACTTGCTCTATATTAAACAATAAAAGGACAATTCTAATCGTAATATCTTTAGTATACAGCTTTACTATTCATTCACTTTTAATCTTTTTTATATTTTTGGTAAAGTAATGTAAATTTTTCACCTATCATCAAAAGTAACTTATGTTAAAATACATCTAATATGAAAGATTTGGAGGGAATCTATTGGTTAGTACCTTAATTTTTATATCCTTCTTCCTTTCTGCTATCCTATCTATTCTTACTTTTACAAAAACAAAAAATAAATGGGTAGCATTATTGGTTGCTTTTTGTTGGAATTCAGTCTTTTTAGTGGGATCTACGTGGATTTTTTATTTATTTAATGAAGAAGCTAAATTATTCGGTCTGGGACATACTTCTTTCTTTGTACTACCATTATTAATTCCGATTATTTCTTGGTTTGACTATTTTATCATCGAGGTAATTAGAAAATAAAAATCCAGAAAATATAAGGCTAATTTTCTGGATTTTTATTTCTAAAAGACATACTACGATAATAAAACCAATTTTAATCAACAAGTCCTACTTTTTTAAATTCTACTACTTTACTTTGGAAATCTCCCATAAGGGTATGATTCAAATAGAAACCATACTCCATTAACTCTTCTCCAGTTAAATGTTGATTTTCTACTTCATAAATAGCATTTGGTTCAAGACCAACAAGTTTTACTTTTTTATATGGCTTATTCGCGTTAGCTAATATTTCAAAGAAAAATAGTACTCCACTTTCTTTTGAGGATGTGATAAGCATCCATGCAGCATAGTTCGTTTCATAAGGACTTAATAATCGATAAAAATCACCAAATTGAATAAGGGCACGATTGTTTTTGTACCAATTAATAGACTCTTGAATTTGCTCAATATCCTTACTAGTTTCTTTTTCTAAATCAATCATTAAGCCAAAGTTAGCAGCCATAGCAACTGCGGCTCTTGTTTTCACATCTGTCACGCGGCCAACTTGATGATTAGGGACTGCTGATAAATGAGCACATGCCATTATTGGTGGGAAAATCAAGCTCGTTCCATGCTGAATTTTCAATCGCTCAATAGCATCTGTATTGTCACTTGTCCAACTCTGAGGCATATAGTATACCATTCCTGGATCAAATCTTCCTCCACCACCAGAGCAGTTTTCGAAGAGAATATTTGGGTAACGTGATGTCAATTTTTCTAGTAGTTCATATAATCCTAAGATATAACGATGCATCGTCTCCATTTGCTGATCAGGACTGCGGTGAATGGATCCCGTTTCAGTCATATTGCGGTTCATATCCCATTTAATATAGTCAATAGGAACATGATCTAGAATGTCTACCAATTGATTATAGATATTATCCCTAACTTCTTCCTTGCTAAAGTCAAGAATAAGTTGATTACGTCCTTGTGAAAGTGGATAATTTTCAACTTGAATGTGCCAATCTGGATGCTTCCTAAACAAATCACTGTCTTCTGAAATCATTTCCGGCTCAAACCAAAGTCCAAATTTCAATCCAGTATCTTTCACCTGTTTAGCTAAATGCTGTAGTCCATTTGGTAACTTTTTATTATCAACAATCCAATCACCTAATGAAGTTGTGTCTGAATTTCTATCTTTAAACCAGCCATCATCAAGTACAAAGAGTTCTACTCCTAATTCTTTTGCCTTGTTGGTGAAATCCAGTAACTTTTTCTCGTTAAAGTCAAAATAGGTAGACTCCCAGTTATTTATTAGGATTGGTCTTTCCTTCAATTGAAATTTCCCTCTCGCTAACCTTTGCATATAGAGCTTATGAAAAGTTTGCGACATTCCATTTAGACCATTATTGGAGTATACACATACAACTTCAGGTGTTTGGAAAACTTCATCCGGTTCTAATTTCCAAGTGAAATTATAAGTATTTATTCCTACTAAAACTCGTGTTTGTTCAAAGTAATCTACTTCTGTCTTTATAACAAAATTCCCACTATAGACAAAATGGAAACCATATACTTCACCATTAAATTCATTTGTATTAGGACGTAATAACGCAATAAATGGTTGCTGCGCAACACTACTTGCTCCCCGTTTACTATCCAACGTATGAATCCCCATCGTTAACCTATCTCTTTTTATCTGTTTTTCATTGGCCCATGATCCTGGTAGTTGTAATAAATCAAAATCTGCATCTTGAAAATCAATACAACTACTTAATGCCTTATTTAAATAAATCGTCTGTTCTCCTATATTCTTATATTGCACTGACTTAGTAATGACTGATCGATCCTTATAAATCGTGTAAGATAATATTGCTTTTATTTTTCTAGAAGAATCAATCATTGTAATTTCAAGTGTATCCGCCTCAGAATCTTCTACAGTATAAGTAGCGGGTAAACCCTCTAATTTCTTTTTGACTGAATAAACACTATGACTTTCATATTTAAATCCAACCGCTTTTGTCCCATCTGGAAAAGTAATTTCACAAATTGATTCACGATAGTCACCCGTGTCATATCCCGGAAATTCTTGCGGAGTATTATCTAAGGAAAAATCGCGATTCGGCCATCCTTTTGGATTTGGTGAAAAAGAGGATCGATCCTTCAATGGATAAGGATTCTCCTGAAGAAAACTATTTATTCTTTTCCCAAAATACACATGTACTAAAAACTCATTATTAAATAACTCCATAATATAACTGATAGAATCATTATAGAGATGAAATTGTTTCTTTTCTGCATTATAAATGATAGGCATTTTTTCCTCCTCCTTATTCTTTTGATCCTGTGGAAGCAATTCCTTGTATAAATTGTTTTTGGAAAATAAAATACAAAATAAGCATTGGAACAGTTGCAATGATAGATCCTGCCATTAATTGTGGATAATTAGTTGTAAATTGCCCCTGCAAAAGTGCCAAACCAGATGATAATGGCATTTTATCTGGTGACATATTGATTATTAATGGCCACATCAAATCCTTCCATGCAAATAAGGCTGTGAATATGGCAACAGAAATCATTGGTACTTTTGCTAAAGGAAGCATGACTTTAATAAACATTTTCCCATAATTACATCCATCTAAAATCGCTGCTTCTTCTATCTCTTCTGGTACACTCATAAAAAATTGCCTCATTAAAAAAGTTCCAAATGTACTGGCAATCCCAGGGATGATAAGAGCAGTTACCGTATTTGTTAATCCTAACTTAGACATTAACAAGTATTGGGGAAGAATAAAAATTTGACTGGGCACCATCATCGGCAAAAGAACAATCAAAAACAGTAAATTCATTCCTCTTATTTTAATTCTCGCAAAAGCATATCCCGCCATGGCACTGAATAAAACAGAAAATACTACACGAACAATAATCATAATCCCTGTATTTATAAAAAAGCTCCCAAATGGCAACGCATTCCAAACATCCGTATAGTTTGTCAATTTCCAGCTATTCGGAAAAATGGTAGGGGGAAATTGCAGTGATTCAGATAGAGTCATAAAGGAAGTTAGAATACTCCATATGAAAGGAAAAATCATAAACACTGAACCTACTATTAATGAAATGTAGATAAAAATACGGCCATCCTTTATTCGACTTTGCTTTTTGGGATTTTTATTTAACACTGATGATGCTGTCTTCTCAGCTCGTCCCTTTACTATTTCCATGCCTTAACCTCCTTTATCAGCTTTTTTATTTATAGTGAACCCATTTTTTCTGAAGCTTCATTTGTATTGCAGTTCCTATAAATATCAGAATTAGAAGAATGACGGCTATAGCAGCTCCATATCCTTTATTATTAGCTTCAAATGTCTGACGATAAAATAGGTACACAATGGATTCAGCAGATTTTAATGCAGGGTTTGTTTTGTCAACCATCATAAAGATTAAGTCAAAAATTTGTAAAGCACCTAAAAAAGAGGTAGTAATTACAAAAAATAATGTTGGAGACAACATTGGTATGGTAATATGAAAAAATTTACGAATAGGACCAGAGCCATCCATTTCCGCAGCTTCATAATAGATTTGTGGTATATCTTGAAGACCGCCTAAAAGGATAATCATATTGTAGCCAAGGGTTGACCAAATCCCCACAATCATAATGGAAAGCAATACAAAATTATCATCTCCTATCCAGTTTGGTCCATCTATCCCAAAAATAGATAGGATATAATTAAAAAGCCCAAATTCAGAATTATATAACCATCTCCATACCATAGCTACAGCCGCAGGTGCAGAAACAACTGGGATAAAGAAGAGCAATCTAAAACCAGATTTAAATCTAATATTTGTGTTAAGAAAAACAGCTGTCACTAATGATAAAGCGGTTCCAATCGGCACAGTTATAATAGTATATAGAAAAGTGTTCCATATCGATTGAAGAAGCTCCGTATCTGTTAAAGCTTTTTGATAGTTTGCAAGTCCAACCCAACGTGGGATCCCTAACCCTCTAATACTATTAAAACTCAAATATATCGTTTGAATCATTGGCCAAACATTCATAATTAAAACATAGATTAACGTAGGGGCAACTAGAATTGTTCCCCAAATTATTTTTTGGCGTCTAATGCTAGAAAATGTATTCATTAAGCCCACCTTTCTTAAGTCGAGATATTCCAGATATTCTCACTAGAATTAGAAATATCTCGACTTATCATTAAAGATTTAAATACTCATCAATCTCTGTTTGGATTTTCTTAGCCATCTCTTTACATCCTTCTTCTACATCTAGAGACAAAGAAAATATTTGATTCATATAATCTTGTTCCGTTTCAACCCAACCTGCACGAGACTCTGTGTACATGGAAGAATTTCCATATTTCTCTGCATCTACAAATACTTGAGCATTAATGTTGGGAAATGTATCTACCCATGGTTTTTGAGTATTTTCTAACGCAGGGATTGCTGCACCAGACTCTGCCTGAATTAAGTTTGCCTCCTCTGAGCCTAAAAACTCCAAGAATTTCCATGCTTCATCTGGATATTTCGTATTGGCCGCTATTGCATAACCCATACCACTTGCTACAGATCCTCGAGTTTCATTCATCGGCATTGGAGCTACGTCAACATCAAGATTATCAATTGAAAGATATTCATTCGCCATCCAGGAACCTGCTGTAATCATTGCAGCTCTCCCCGATTCAAAGTATTGATCTGCAGTTGTATTAGCAAAATCTGCAGTTGTTGGAGAGATACCTTTTTCTATAAAGGAAACTCCAAATTTAATTGCTTCAACAGTTTTTGGCTCATCAAACATTGTTTGCTTTCCATCTTTTGAAATGAAATCTGAGCCATTTTGCCAGACGAGATTATACCAAAAATTTTGTCCATCCGAAGGTGCAAGCATTCCATATATTCCTTTTTCTTTATTAGTTAATTTTTCTGCTGTCGTCATCCAAGTATCCCAAGTCCAAGTTTCATCTGGATAACTTATATTTGCATCATCAAAAATTTTCTTATTGTACCACAATCCAATTGTGCTAAAATCTTTTGGTAATGCATATTGTTTATCGTTGAGAAAAAAGTCCCCAACCACATATTCTGGATATTTATCTAATTCAACTGTGCTATCTTTTATTTGGTCTGTTAAATCAAGTAAAGCTCCACCTTCCACAAAGGTATATACTTGATCTGGATGCATCCAAAAGATATCAGCCATTCCTCCTCCAGTTGCGGCCGCTTGTAATTTAGTCCAATATTGATCCCATGGAGTTACTTCAACCTGTACCTTAATATCAGGATTGTCTTTCGTAAATGCATCAGCCATTTTCTCCATGCCCTCTTTTTGATTACTATCCCAAATTTGAAATTTTAGTACTGCAGTACCATTTGTTCCTTTTTCACTATTTCCACACGCACTCAATATTCCAGTAACCACTAGGCTCAAGCATAATAACCCCAATAATCGTACTATCTTTTTCATTATTTTTTCCCTCTCTCATTCAATATTTATACACATCCAAAGGTGTATATAGTTTGAGAAAAAAATCGGTCTCCTTGCTTTAATACAATGTTGCCAAAGTGAGGTTGATTGTTAATTGCATCTGGCAAATGTTGACACTCTAAAGCGATACCACCATGTTTTTGAATACCAGATTTATATATAAGTGAATCTTTTTCTGAAAAATGATTGCCTGTATAAATAACAACAGCTGGACAATCAGTATATATTTTCAAAAACCTACCACTTTTTGGTTCCATTAATTCTATTTGTTCTCTTGAATCTTTTTCTAATAAAAAAGGATGGTTTAATCCATTTTGTTCTTTTATACTACAATTTTTATCCCTTAGAATTTCTTCTAAAATTTTTCCATCCTTCAAATTATATATTGTTCCAAACGATGGAGTAATTGTACCAATTGGAATACTATCTTTAGTTATTGGAAGATAATAATCACTATTAACCTTTAGGATATGATGGTTTATAGTTTCACCTACCTTTCCGCTTAAATTAAAGTAGGTATGGTTTGTTGGATTAAATAAAGTATCCTTATTTGTCAAAGCTTCATATTGAATAATTAATTGATTGTTATCCTTTAGAATATATGAGACCTTTACTTTTATTTCTCCAGGATAGCCTTGTTCCCCATCCTCTACTTTTAAATAAAAGGATACCGATTTATCCTGACCCTTTTTTCCTACCTTCGTGCACCATACTTGATTATCGAATCCTAAATTTCCACCATGTAGATGGTGTTCCTTTTCATTTTTACTAAGATATAAATTTTCTCCATTAGGTAACACACATCTTCCGTTAGAAATTCTCCCGGCTACTCTCCCCACCGTAGCACCAAGAAAAGTTCTTTCCGCCAAATACTGTTCCATTTTAGGCAAAGTTAATACTATATTTGAGAGATTTCCATGCTTATCCTTTGTATATATTTCTTTGATCATTGCACCGTAATTACAAAGCGCTACTCTCGTTCCTAAAGCATTTTCTAAAATGATGACTTTTAATTCTTCCATTCCTCGAAATTTTCACCTTTCGAACTTATTCTCATTTTGAAAGTTCAGTTTTTTGTGTTTTCTCTTTAATTAGCTCTAAATGTTGAATTGCTCCCTGATAATCAGGTACAACCTGTAACACTTTATTAAACATATCTCTTGATGCCTCATATTCTTCTAGCCCTAAATAACCTAACCCTAATAAATAATTACAATAAACCCGATTTTTTGCTGACAGATTTTCTTTAAAAACAACAGTTGCTGGCAAAGAAACCGCAAAATAATCATATTCTACTTCATCATAATAATGAGTTTGACCATAAGACAATAATTGATGAAAACATTTCTTCGCTTGGGGGACCTCTCCCAATTTTTCATGTGCAAAACCTTTATATAAAATAGCCTCTGGCGGCTGATCATTGTAATACATGATACTTTCTGGCTGTGTGGTCCCTTTTGTCGCCCGGCGATAATGAATATTAGCCTGTTCTAATTGACCTTTACTTTCGTATATTTGCCCGAGATAATATTGAGATATATTATCATGATAGTTTGGTAATTTACCCTCTCCTAGATTATATGGTCTCTCTAGTGAACGATTTACATATGCAAGCGCTTCCTTAGAATTATCAATCATGCACCTTCTTGCCAATTGAATAAGACTATATACATATTGTGTCGAAACCTTTCCTTCCCCACCTTCCCATGGATGGAACTGACGGTTCATGATACAGTTAAGAGCTTCATCATATTTCCCGATATTATTTAGGAGTTTAATATATTCAACAAATAAATCATCTCTAACCGAAGTAGTGTCTATATTTTCTTCTAAAACACTTAAACGCTCTTCTACACTAAACCCTTTTTTCGCTTTCAATAAATCAAGTTCTAACAATAGCCGTGCATCACTTGAGTCTATTTGAAAGGCTTTTTCCATCATTGGTAATGCTAATTCTGATTGCTCATTTTGATTAAAATAAGCAAAGGATAAATTTCTGTATAAGATTGCAAAATCATCTCTTTTTTCCAGACTTCTTTCCCATAACTGCATTGCCTCCGTATAGCATTTTTTATCATACATTAAATTCCCAAGATAATAGCAAGCAAAGGATGATTCTTCCGGAAATACTTCAATTATTCTTTCTAAAATTATTTTTTCAATAAGTTTACTTGGAAAACAGTAGTCTGAATTACTGTTTTCTCCTCGAATAACTTCTTCCTTTGCTTCTTTTTTCTTCTCTAAAAGTAAATAAATATAGGCTGAATAATAATGTAGTAAAGGCGATTCTTTAGGACAATGTTTCAATATATTCAATGCTTCATGGTAACAGCCAATCCTTATATAATCTCCTACAATTTCTAAATAGTTATTTATGCTTGCGCGCATTGCCTTTAACCATTCAGCATAATTATTTGTTGCCAAACTTTTTTCATACAACAGACCTAAATCCATTCTGTCAATATTCAAACCAACTTCAAGGAGTTGCTGTGTGTTTTCTCCTTTTTTCCTAATTAAGACTATTTCTAAATGCCTTGCCTTCATATTATGCATGTTTCTAGTTAGAGCTTTATCAATAAAGCTTGTTGCCTGCTTTAAATTACCTCTACTAGTTTCAATACAGGCTAGTTGGAAAAAACTAGCTCCTTGTGTATCGTCATTCCAAGTTGATTTATAAAATGCTTCATAACTTTTATTAACTTCTCCTTGCATGAGCAAAGACAATCCTAAGTTAAACAATGGCTCTCCATAATATGGATTGGGAGATTTCCAAGTTTGTTTTTCAACTGCCTTCCGAAAACGTTTTTCACTATCATTAAAGCGACCTTGTCTGTACAAGTACATACCGTATCCATTATTTAATCTGATATCAGATTCATCTCTACGCAGACCTTCTACATAATAGTCTTCTGCATTTAAAGTTGCATGTCTGTACTGCTCAATATGAGTAGCAGCTAAGAATAAATCTTCCGTTGATTTCAGTTCTTTTGGCGAAGGTAACTCTTCAGCAGGTTCCGGTAATTCATGAATTGACTCCGTTAATCCTTGAAAAACAACAATTTCCTGTCCTTCTTCATCAAAAAGAGCAAGTTTCACTCGTTCATTAATTGCAGGAATATGCAAATCTAGTAATTTTTTATAATAGTTATTGGGTGCTAATTGGATAGAATCAGTAAAAACAATTTCATCATCTACTAACAAATGAACAGTTGCAGCATTCATTTCCTCGGTGCTGTAACATGCTATTTCAATTTTATCGCCTTTTTTTTCAATGTTTATCGCAGCTCTCTTCGTTGCATTTTTTACTCTACCAATTCCTTTATATGGCATAAAATACTGAGTAAACGTTTTTTCTTCATATGGCTTTAACCAAGTAAAATCTGGCTGATTATCTGTAAATACTCCTGTCATTAGCTCAATATATGGTCCATCTTCATCTGTCAGATTTCTATCCCAGGCCTGCCCAAAATCACTGTTCCCCCAAGTCCATTGTTTTTTTCCAGGAGAAACATGATGATCTGCAACATGTAAAAGTCCCGCTTGCTTTTGCTCATCATAATTTCCTATAAAGTTAAAGTCAGAATGGTGAGCCATGTAAGAGGTTGGCACCTCTATATTTTTATATCTAGAAATATCAATGCCTTCAGAGTAATCATACTTATAGTAAGTACCAGTTGCTATAGGAAAACTTGAGACTGCTCTTTTCCCATGATCCATTACTGCATGAACATCAGGTGGAAAAACGGAAAATGTATGGTCATTTACTGGAACAGCAGGATTTGCCCACCACAAAAACGTTTGAGGAATATCCGTACGATTATACAATTTACCGGAAATCTCAATATAGGCCTTATTAGGATATAAGGTAAATCCAGCCATTCCTTTTGTACCGTACATTTGATCAATTTCACTGATATATACTGTTTTACTACCATCTTTATTTTCTACTAATGTATATTCTGTGGGCATATAAGTGGAAGGTCTATGATGCTGTGGCCAATTAAATTCTATCCCACCAGATATCCAGGGTCCTACTAAACCAACTAATGCTGGTTTAATTACATGATTATAATAGACAAAATCATAATCATTCGTCTTATCATAAGCCCTATGAATACGCCCCCCTAATTCTGGAAGAAGCATTATCTTTAAATAATCATTTTCTAAAAATACTGCATTATATTCTACATTTTCCTTTTCATCTGCGATTTTTTCTGTTATTGGTAATGGATACACTTTACCACTGCTTCCCTGATAAACTCGTTTTTCAAAAAACAATGGATTTTTATCTGCCTTTGCGGTTTTATATGTAGGAATGATTACTTTTTCCTCCCACATCTTTACTATTCTAGAGCTCATTGCTACTCTCCTTTCCTATTTCATACTTGAATATTAACCGCTTTCATATTTTTTTAGAATTGATTTTTTTATTTTTTCATGGACTATATTACTTTTTTATGAAAAAATTACTCTAATAAGAACTTGTAAAATAATAAAGAATGACCAATTCTGTAACTTTTCAGGAGGAAATGCGATGGAAATTAGAAAAAGAGAGGGTTTTCTAGGGGAAAGACATGTTATTCTTCCAACCCATACTTATAAAGAGGTAGTTACTTCTTTACCTGTCAAAACAACATACATTACCAAAATAGGTTTTTTCCCAAAAGCAAAGTACCATTATGCAGAAAGAGCTCTTGGATCTGAAGAAAATATTCTACTCATTTGTCTAGATGGAAATGGTACGATAGAGATCGATAACTCATTGTCAATCCATTTAAATTCTGGTGAAGCATTTTGTATTCCAGCAAAAAAAAATCATCGATATTTTGCAGATAAAAAAAATCCATGGTCAATCATGTGGTTTCACTTTCACACCGAATGTGGAGAATTATATAATTTGGAGACACTACAAAAAGTCCATATTGACTCCATTGAAAGGTTAGTTCGTATACAAAATAATTTTGCAGAACTGCTTGATCTTTCAGAAAAAGAAACTTCTTTCTCTAATCTACTATGTAGTTCAAATTATATTTTATTAATTTTGACCGATGTTTATTTAACTAGAGAGGAACCTATCGATAAGCAAAATAAATTACTTCAGCAATGCATAGATTATATTCATCAAAATTATGATAAAAATATTAGTTTAGATGAGCTCGCCAATATAGTCGAGATTTCTCCTAGCCACTTAAGTGCCATATTTAAAAAATATACACAAAAATCACCTATCGATTATCTCATCCAGCATCGCATTGAAATGGCTTGTATGTACTTAAAATTAACTGAACTGAAACTATATGAAATCGCACATAAAGTTGGCTATCAAGATTCGTTTTACTTTTCTCGTCTTTTCAAAAAAAACACGGGAAATTCCCCCAAAAAATATAAAGATCAAATGAAGAAAGTAGGGATGAATAACCTTATTAAAAAGTAAATGCATTAATGAAAAGTACACGAACTAATTTACACCAACCCATCAAACATATTTTTTATTACTTATATCTAGAGGTAACTATTTATGAATCCCCCAAAAAATATTTTACAATATAGAGGAAGATTATAATTTAAGTTCATAGATTTTTATTGACAACTATATCAAACTATTTTACTCTTCCTCTTATTAGAAAGATTAAAATTCAGAAAAAAAACTTACGCGGAATAAATAACACCAACCATGTTTATGAGTTATAATAGACTTATAAATTATTTAAGTTGGTGTTTATTTATGCGTACAAAAAATCGGTTAAATCCAGTTGAATCTATTTACTATACTCCTGAGATTACACATTGCCCTAAATGTGAAGGCAAATTAACATACTGTCATCCTGTATGGCGGAAAACCATCTCTACTCTTAAAGGTGAATTTAAAGTAATCAATCTAGGTTACAGATGCGAAAATAACTCCTGTGATAATCATATCGTTTATCGCTCTGCAGAGGCTGAACAACTCAGTATGAAACATATTACATATGGAATGGATGTCATTGCTCATATTGGTCATTTACGCTTTAAAGAACATAAAACACGATTAGAAATTACCGACATACTAACGGAGAAGCAGATTAAAATCTCTGAAAGACAGGTTCAAAAACTCTATGAACGCTACGCGTTACTACTTAGGTCATCTGTCGAAGAGAACACGAAAGAAATTTTAGAGAAAGTCGTAGAAGAAAGTGACGGATTAATCCTTTCTATTGATGGCGTTCAACCTGAAAAAGGAAACGAAACACTTTATGTAATCCGTGAGGTACTAAGTGGAACTGTCCTAGCTGCACACAATCTAAAGAGTAGTGCATCTCAAGAATTGGTTGGGATTATTCAACCCATCATTAATTGGGGTTACCCAATTCAAGGGTTTATTAGTGATGGGCAACAGTCAATCCGTTTAGCGATTGAGAAAGTCGCACCAAACATTCCATATCAGTATTGTCAGTTCCATTACTTTAAGGATATTGCCAAACCATTAGTGGAAAAGGACCGAAAGTTAAAGACAAATATTAAAAAGAAGCTAAGGGGAATTCGAGATATCGAGAGAAAAATAGAAGAATCCCCTTCAGAAAGCTTAGAAGATGAAATCGCAAGTGATTATGTGGCAGCCATTCGCTCCGTATTACTGGAAGATGGTAAGCCCCCGTTTGAATTACCTGGTACTCGAGTCTATGAACGAACAAAATCAATCAAAGACTCGATTGAAAAATGCCTGGATAAAAAAGGGGACTCTTTTACTTGAAAAGCTATTCAGAATAGTCAGTAATGTTGATAACTTTAACTCAGATTATCAACTTGTGAAACGTTGGGACCTGCGTTTTAAACGGATTGCCACTATTATGGAGCCATCTGAAAATAAAACAAGTTCTTGGGTCGAAAATAGACTAAAACAGTATCTAGATCATATTAAAAAAGAGCTTAATCGGGAAGAGGATCATGCGTTTGTGGATAATCTTTTAAGATATAGTAATGGCTTTTGGAAAGGACTTTTTACTATATACGATTTCCCTCTCTTACCTAGGACGAACAATGATTTAGAACTATTCTTTAGACGTACAAAAGTAAGGCATAGGCGAATAACTGGTAGTCGAACTTGGAATCGTTATATTGTTCGTCATGGTGAAAACATTGTTTTTGTTGAAGGTGTTACAGATGAACGAGACGGTTTGAATAAGATAAGGAAAGCTGACTATTCTACCTATAAGAACGAAGCTAATAAGTGGAATAACCGGATACTTGAACACACAAAACAGAGAAGGTTTAAAAAGGACCCAAATGCATATTTACTCAATATTGAGAGCAAATGGAACGAGCACAACTAACCTATTGTGTTAGTTGTGCCGTCTAAGAAAAAAAATAGGCCTTCCATAAGGAAGAACCAATTGTAATTTTATTCTAGTAATCTAATCATCCTTAAACTTTTGCTAACGTAATTCTAAACATTGTACCTTGCCCTTTTTTGCTGACAACAGATATTTCTCCCTTCATATCTCTAATAATCCGATATACCAGGGTTAGGCCAATCCCCGTTCCCTTATCTTTCGTGGAATAATACGGTGTTCCTAATTGTTTCACCTGTTTACTCGTCATTCCTATTCCATTATCTTCAATTTCAATATAAATTTTTTCTCCTAAAGCATATGCGCGGACAGCTAATATACCATTCCCATTCATGGCTTCGACACTATTTTTCATCATATTAATCATCGCCTGCTTAAATTCATTCCTTTTCCCTTTACAATGCAGATTATTAGGGATCACAGCATCAATTATAATATTATGATTATTTGTATAAGAAGTCATTATCTCCATAACGCCTCTCAATTCAGCTGTAATATCCAAATGGTTTTCTTCTTCTTTTGATACTGGTTTTGCCATTGATAAATAATCACTGATAATTGTTTCTGTACGTCCTAATTCCTCTAACGATATTTCAATGTATTTCCTTTGTTTTTCAGACAAATTATGGTCGTCATATATTAGTTGCAGAAATCCTTTAACAGATGTCATCGGGTTTCTTACCTCATGTGCAACAGATGCAGCCAATTGGCTTACTACATTTATTCGTTCAGCCATTTGAATTTTATTCTGATTAAGGATTTTCTCTTCATTATATTGAACCATGCTGATTACGATAAATAATGCTCCCCAAGTAGTAAACGTATAAACCAATATGAAAGGAAGCTGAGTTATTCGATCTGTTATGAAAACATATAAAACTCGCGTAAAAGCACACAGCCAATAAACCCCCATTATGATTTTCCATTTCTTTTTAAATGTAAGAGTTACCAATTTATTTTTTAATATCAGGATAATTGCAGCTGCAATCGTGTAATTTAGAATATTTATGTAAAAGGCATTCCCTATCAAAAAATATTTATCCCCAATCAAAATTACGGTTAAAAGGATATTCGTGCTTAATTCACCATAGACAAACGCTAATAAAATGGGCACCACTTTAAGATCATAATAAAACCCCTCCCCCATCTCAATCGGATGCACCATCGTGAGAACAAGCATCATAAAAAGGATAAAAGAAAAATTTGAAATTAATTTTTTTCGCTGTGAAATTTCTTCTTTACTAACTAATAGATACCAAACGATTGGTAAGATAATCACTAACAAATGATAAGATAATTGTTCGATGGTAGGAAAAGCTAACAATTGTAGTAACCAGCCCTTCTAAGTAGTTTTACCTACTTAATTATTCGAGCTTTTCCGCTAAACTCCTTTTAAAATACCAAGTTATTCCTCGACAAATTCCGAGTATACTTATTTTCCCAGAAAAAAACATCTATTCATGATTATAATTGGATAATAGAACGAAAGATATTTATTCGATTTAACATAGATAAGAAATTCTCCTTCAAAATAAATATCAAAAAACATGAAGGGAGACAGAAAGATATGTTTAGAATTGGAAGTATTTTCATTCCGGTTACGGACTTAGAGAAAGCAAGCAAATGGTATGAAAAAAAGCTTGGCGTAAAGAAAATTGATAGGTGGGAAGATGGGGTCGGATTTTGTTTTCCAAGTGGTTCCACTCAGCTTGCATTAATTCAAGTTGATAACCGGCAATCCGCTGAATTTATACTAAAAGATAAAGAAAAAAACCCCTACTTTAATTTTATTGTTGATGATATTGGAGAGGCATATGAGTATTTGAATACTAACGGAAAAAAACGACAGAAATAAAAGATTTGGGTGGGATGAAATACTTTGATTTCTTTGATTTAGATGGAAATCCATTTAGTGTGGTGGATGAACCAATTGATTCGCCTTTCCATAGTGTAAATATTCAAAAATTACAAAATAAAACTTTTTAGTCAATTTTGTAGAAAGCGAAAGAGGTTGGGACATAAGTATTCCAATTAGTAATAAACACGAATGTCTAAAGAAGGTTTCAATAAAGTCTGTTGCTATTACCCGCAGTCAGAATACACTTCGCTTTCCATGGGGCGAGCGCCAAGCCTCCTCGTCGCTAGCTCCTGCGGGGTCTCGGACTTTCTCGCAGCTCCCATAAGAATCTACGTGTATTCAGACTGCTCAGTTCTTCCATATAATTAAATTTTTCTATTAAAAATTTTTTTAGAAAAGACTCAAAAAAACGACTTAGTTTTTACATGTGACTATATTTAAAAACATAAATAACCATCAGGAGAAAGTAGCTTTATTTAAGAGCTAAATTAGAGATAGTTCGTCTTTACAGATTGGCTATTTAGTTTTTTCCCAGCCTCTTAGTCTTCTGTTTTATCACTTTGGTCTTTATTCCGTTTATTTCCTTTACCGTTATCACCGCTAATACTAGATTGATTTCCCTTTGGTGAGTTTTGATTTTTGCTGCCACTGTTATATTTCTTCGTCATTTTTTCACGCTCCTTTCTTTTTCCCTCTAAATAGGTTTTCCAGATGGAGCTATGAATAATATGGTAAAAAACAACAAATTCATTCGTTACTTGAATCTAGATGTTAGGAAATGACAAACCCCATCTTCATCACAAGTTAACTCTGTTATTTCTGCTGCTATTTCTTTAATGTGATCTGGTGCATTTTGCATAGCAACTGGCATAGAAACGAATTGAAGCATTTGGATGTCGTTATCACTATCTCCAATTCCCATTGTCTCTTCCGCTGATAGATTAAATTTCTCTAACATTTGCTTAATCCCAGTGGCTTTGTTTACATTCGCAACCATTACCTCTACATTATGACCAGAGGAAGTAGATGCAGTAAAGTCGACTTCTTTTCTTAATTCTTCCAATACCTGTTTCCATTGATTAATATGTTCTTTCGTTCGAGCAAAGAAATAAAACTTCGAAAATTCGCTTCCCTCTATTGTATCCTTCCAAGCAATTTTTCCTTTGATTGCTTCTTTTCGAGAAAGCCATTCATTGATTCCAACACTTTCTGGCTTCGGTTCCCTGATTTCATGCATAACATACTCCTTATCCTGATTTAATGTCATGCGAGAAGCACCATATGGGAAAAGCTCATAATATACTTTATGCTCTCTTGCCTTTTCAATAATTGTTTCAACTAATTCTAAAGGTAGGGTATGCTGAAAAATAGGCTCTTTCCCTATATATCCAGCCATGCCGTTGGATGTAACATATCCATCCACTTCAAACCCTTCTGGCACGACAGATGTAATTTCGTCAAAGGACCTTCCTGTTGCTATAAAAACGAAGAAGCCCTCCTTTCGTAAATCATCAATAATCTCTTTCGTCTTCAGACTTACCTGATTCTGATGATTTAAAATAGTTCCATCCATATCTAGAAAAATAGCCTTAGGCTTTTGTAACAAAATAAATCCCCCTTTATTAAATCTCACTCGCAAGTATACACCTCGTTACATTTTTGCTCAAATGCATCGATTGAGCAAGATTAGTCAATTGCTATAAAATCTATTTCGAGACTCTAGAAATTTTGCTAAAAAAAGAGGGTGGGACATAAGTATTCCAGCCATAGAAAAGCCCGAACAACTTTGCGGAATTTCCGTATGGTTGTTCGGGTTATTATTAGTTTTATAAAAGATTATTTCAGTAAAGTTGGTGTTATTACCCGCAGGCGTGCTGAACTGACCCGGCGCATAGAGTGTCCGGAGCGCAATGGAACGAATTGGCTTTCACACTTGACTATATTTAAAATCATAAATAACTAGTATGAAAAAGCAGATCTAAATTAGACATTGTTCGTCTTTACAGATTGTCTATTTAGTTTTGTCCCAGCCTCTTATTGCACCTCTTCATTCTTATTAATCCTAAATTTCAACAGTAATTTAGTAAACCAGAATGCTACAAACACAATCACTAAATCCAAAAGGAATAAATGAAAAGCATTCACCCCTCTATGAAAGGTTACTACTCCAATTGCTTTTTCAATATTAGCAAGAACAAAAGCATTTAGCGCACTTAACAATATTGTTAGTATATAAAAGTTTTTCTGGTGATTTGTAGCATATTGATATACTAATATATACCCTACTGGAAGAAAGGAACCTGTAATATTTAACGCATTAGGAACAATCGGAAATAGAAAGTATGTATGTGTTAAAAAATTCCCTCTACTAAGAGTAAGATCTATGTATGCCCATAGTAAATGAACAGTATAGCCAAAGAACAATATTTCAAATAATCTTCTTCTATCAATAGCAATAAACAGAATGATTAATGGGAAAATTAATGAAATAACAATGAGCCAAAATTGCCATGTCGTATAATCCGAAAATTTATCCCAATAAGAAATGTATAAAGAATGCACTATGTCATTCTGTTCATTAATTTTTTCCCAAAATTCTTTATAGTTCACTTCATTCATCTCCTACTTAAAGTTTCCATTATAAGAGGAGGTTAGTAAACATCTTCCATAATAAGGTTGAAAAAGTTGTTTACTTCACTAACCAACAAATTATAATGTTCCTCCTTAAATAGTTTGTACAATATATCGATAAATACTCATAAATAATGGAATTGCTTATGTATAACTTGCAAGTTGGGCTTAAAAAGCAAATAACCAAGTGTTTAGTACACTTGGCTTTTCGAAAAAAATACCTTTACAGTTCAGATTTAAGCTTTTTTATATATGGAGGAATTACATTTTCACGGCTGCAATTGTGGCAATAGTATTGCTTTACCATGTCATCACATAAGTACGTTTTTAGCACAAACGCTGGAATACGTTGAGGCAATCCACAATGCTGGCAGAAAAATACGTACTCAACCTTTTTCTTCATGGACCTCACTCCATTCATTCAGTTTCCACGCTTACTTGATTCCATTGCTGCTAATACTTTTAAACAATTCCTTTTCATTTTTTATTTACTTCCATTATACTCCTAAAATGAATGCAGCACATGATTAATAGTACATAATTTTATACATCTTTCATCTATACTAGGATAACTTTACTTGATTTTCTTCCCATTCTCTTGAGACTCCCATTCTTCTCTTAAAATCCCCATGCGAATAGAATCATAGTATACTCCATTATAATAGCGGCACTTTCTCATTCGCCCTTCCATCGTCATCCCAAGCTTTTTGCCAACCTTAATCATTCGCTCATTGCCTGACCATGTCGTATACCCGACCCGAACTAGTGGCATTTTGTTAAACAAATGGTCGATCCAAAGCTTTATCACTCTTGTTCCATATCCACCGCTCCAATAATTTGGATCATAAATAACAATCCCCATCTCTAGCCATTTGGATGGCTCGTGTTCCCAATAATAGCCGACGGTGCCAATCAGTTCTCCTTGCACATCAATGGCCCAGTAATCATCTCTCTCTAGGTAGCGTGCCTTTTTTGTCAAGAACTCTTCGTAACTTATCGCTTTATGGGCATAATACGGAGCATCCCATTTTTTCCATTCAGGTGAATCCTCTTTGAATGCCAGTGTCCAAAGACGATAGAGATCCTCCTCATTAATTGGTCTTACTATCAGTTCTTTATCTTGATACACTGTTCGGCTCCTCTCTCTTCATTAAATACATGGGACTGTTCAAAACCTGCCAGCTCATGATGATTACTTAGTTGGTGGCTTTATTTTCCGAGGTTGTCTATTAGTTGCTTTCAAAACCAATAATAAACCTTTTCAGGGATCTCAGGCGGTTCTTTTGATTCCGTTTAAAAGGTCATCAAAAGAATCGCCCCTTTGTACCCTTACGTTTTATTAAAACGGTCCCTAGATACCCAACAAGTAACCCTAATAATACTCCAATTCCATCAATAATAATGGCGTCTTGCCAATGACCTGTTCTACCTGGTACAAAGCTTTGATGCCATTCATCTGAGAGTGCATAAAGGAGTGCAAGGGCACCGCTTAATACATACACCCATCTTCGTTCTAAGCTTGTATGCATGAGTGTTACAAAAAGAAGAAGGCTTAATAGACAATAGCCGATAACATGTCCTGCTTTACGAAATAGAAATTCTATAAATCCATAGGGATCTGCATCGGAGGAAACAAGCTGTCCATCGTACTCGAATTGGATTGATGGTAAAGGGACATTAGTAAGATCCACTTTATCTCGCAAGAATGGCTTAATATCTTGTTCCTGATATGGCATATGTGAGAAGAAGAAGATAATTAACATAGAAGCAATACAAATAAACACTAATAGATAAAATCTTTTTTTACGGGAAATTTTCAAGGGCAATTTACATTCATTCCTTTTTATTTAATCGATTTTCAACAATTTATTTTATTAAAAAATTGTAAAATTTAGTGAAATGATAAGATGTATTTTCCATTATACAATTATTCTTATAATAAAGCGTAGCCTTTTTTGCCTTCATTCCTAATTTAATACCAATGAATAATTAAATAAACAAAATATTCCCTCTTTTAATACATTTATTGTATAATCAAACTAATCGTTTCGAATAACGAAATAGTTTGTTAGAGAAGGAGAATGAAAATGAATAAAGAGATGGCAAAGACGCTTTACCGTTCAGAAGTTCCTTTAGAACATACTTGGGACCTACGCGATTTATTTGAAACTGAAGAGGGATGGAAACAAGAAATAGTATCTATTGAAAAGGATATTCCTACTGTCACTCAATATAAAGGTAAGTTTCATCAGAATGCTACAATTTTATTGGAATGCTTAAAAGCGAGAGATACACTAAATGAAAGATTGTCGAGAGCCATTACCTATGCAAATCTTAATCAATCTACAGATGGATCAAATCCTGTTTACCAAGAGAACGATGCTATTGTTTCTTCACTCTATGCAAAAGTCAGTTCTAGCCTATCCTTTATTGATTCTGAAATCTTAACGCTATCAAACGATAAAATAAATACATACATGAGAGATGAAGAAGAACTGCAGGTTTTCTCCAAAACACTAAATGACCTAATGGAAGCAAAACCACATATGTTAACACCAGAAACAGAAGAAGTATTAGCAGCCTTTGGTGAAATCCATAGTTCTCCTTACATGATTTATCAAAGAAGTAAAACATCCGATATGGAATTTTCCTCTTTTGTAACAGATAACGGGACGGAATTTCCGTTAACATTCAATTCCTTTGAAAAGTACGAAGAATCCTCTGATAAAGAGCTTAGAAGAAAAGCATACAACTCTTTTACTGAAGGGCTAAGTCGCTACAAAAATACGTATGCAGCTACCTATGGAACAGAAGTGAAAAAACAAGTAATCGAATCTCGTCTACGTAACTATGAATCTGTAACCGATATGCTTTTACAAGAACAGCAAGTAACAAAAGAAATGTATCATAACCAGCTGGATACCATTCTCACAGAATTAGCACCACATATGCAGAGATATGCGAGATTAAAGGAACGTGTTTTAGGTTTAGATAAAATCCATTATTGTGACCTAAAGGCTCCACTTGATACAACCTATGATCCTGAAATTACATATGAAGAAGCATCTAAGCTTATTTTAGAGGCACTTGATGTGATGGGACCGGAGTATATGGAGATAATGGAAAAAGGCTTAAAGGATCGTTGGGTAGATTTAGCTGATAATCATGGAAAACGGTCAGGTGCCTTCTGCTCGAGTCCGTATGGAGCACATCCTTATATTTTAATGACATGGCATAATTCTATGCGAAATACATTTACATTAGCACACGAGCTTGGACATGCAGGACATTTCGCTCTTGCAGGAAAAAATCAAATTATCTCCAATACTCGACCGTCCCGTTACTTTGTCGAGGCACCATCTACTATGAATGAAATGCTCTTGAGCAAGCATATTATAAAAAAATCTACTAATGCGCAAATAAGAAGATGGGTAATCCTTCAATCTTTAGGGACGTATTATCATAATTTCGTTACCCATATCCTAGAGGGTGCATTACAAAGAAGAATCTATGACCTAGCAGAACAAGGAACGCCAATCACAGCTAAAGTTTTATGTGAGCAAAACATCGCAGTCTTAAAGTCATTCTGGGGAGATAGCATAGAAATAGACGAAGGTGCCGGGCTAACGTGGATGCGCCAACCACATTATTATATGGGACTTTATCCATATACTTACTCTGCAGGACTAACAGCATCAACTGCTGTCTCTCAAATGATTGAAGAGGAAGGAAAGCCCGCAGTGGATCGATGGCTAACCGTTCTAAAAGCTGGCGGCACATTAAAACCATTTGAACTAATGAAACTAGCAAATGTCGACATGTCTACACCAGAACCAATCCAAAAAGCAGTAGCTTACGTTGGAAGCTTAATCGATGAACTAGAGGCAAGTTATTAAAAAAAAGACTAATTAGAAAAAGAAAGGAAGGGGCAATAATAACTCCCCTCCCCAACTTTTTCAATTTTTATAGCTTTTCCCCATTGGATTTAATAACTTCCTTGTACCAATAAAAGGAGTCCTTTTTCGAACGATTCATCGATCCGTTTCCTTCATTATCCCGATCAACATAAATCATACCGTAACGTTTCTTCATCTCACCAGTTGTAAAGGAGACAATGTCAATAATTCCCCATGGAGTATATCCAATCAAACCAACTCCATCATACGTTACTGCTTTTTCTAAAGCTTCAATATGAGCCTTCAAGTACTCGATTCTTTCTCGATCATGAATGGATCCATCCGCTTCCACCGTATCGATTGCTCCAAAGCCATTTTCTACAATAAACAATGGAATTTGATAGCGATCATACAAACGATTTAGTACATAACGAAGACCTGTCGGATCAATCGACCAGCCCCAATCACTGGCTTTGATATACGGATTTTCGACCGCATTCGGTAATCCTCCGTTTATAATATCCCCCGCATTATTATTTGTCACATCACTCTTCACAGTTGTAGACATATAGTAACTAAAACCTAAATAATCCACTGTCCCATTTTTTAAAATTTCTTCATCACCAGGCTCGAAAGTAATAGAATAGCCTTCTCGTTCAAATTCCTTTAAAGCGTATTTAGGATAGAATCCACGGACTTGTATATCTGGGAAGAAATAGCGTTGTCTCATCTCTTCTTCCGCTAACATAACATCCTCTGGATTAGAAGAATACGGATAGATCGGAATATGAGATACCATTGCACCAATTTGAAAATCTGGATTTATTTTTTTCCCAATAGACACAGCTAACGCACTTGCAACTAGCTCATGATGTGCGGTTTGATACATTACCTCTTTTGCATTCTCCCCTTCTTTTACTGTTACTCCTGAATTTGTCCATAAGAATAACGGGCCAGAGACATCCATCTGATTATTAATTTCATTAAATGTCATCCAATATTTCACTTTATCTTTGTAGCGGCGGAAGCATACTTCTGCAAATCGCACAAAGCAATCCACTACCTTTCTATTTCTGAAACCACCATATTCTCTAGCAAGATGTAGCGGCATTTCAAAATGAGATAGGGTAATAACTGGTTGAATTCCATACTTTAATAATTCATCGAATACTTTATCATAAAACTGTAAGCCTTCTTCGTTTGGTTCTAATTCATCCCCTTTTGGAAATATTCTGCTCCATCCAATCGAGGTTCGTAAGCACTTTAAGCCCATTTCTGCGAATAAAGCAATATCTTCCTTGTATCGGTGATAAAAATCAATAGCTTCATGGTTCGGATAAAATTGTGCTTCTTCAATGGTGTCTGTTATTTTTCTTGGCACACCATGAGCACCTGCTGTCATAACATCTACAACACTTGGGCCTTTTCCTCCCTTGTTCCATCCCCCTTCAAATTGATGGGCAGCTAAAGCACCACCCCATAGGAAATCCTTTGGCATTTTACTCATCGCTTCTTCCTCCTTCTAATTTATCATGCATTATTCGTATGTTTGTTACTCTTCTGTATCACATTTTCAAACACCATATCTCAACACTATAATTGTATCGGTATAATATTATAAATACAATATAATATTTTTATACCCTGTTAATTATAATGAGTTTTTATAACAGTTATGCTATAATCCAGCTATAAAGTTAAAGATAATTGAGGTATGTAAATGTTAAAATACCAGCAAATCGCAGAAGAAATGGAAAGATATATTGAAGACCATGGACTTAAACAAGGAAGCAAGCTACCCGTCATCGAGGCATTAATGAAGCAATATGGGGTCAGTAAAAGCACGATTATAAAAACATTGGAGCTTTTAGAAAAAAAAGGCATTATTTTTCAGGTCAGGGGCAGCGGTATATTTGTAAGAAGACAAAACCGAAAAGGGTATATCAGCTTACTTTCAAATCAAGGATTTAAAAAGGATTTAGAAGATTATGTGCTAACTTCAAAGATAATTGAGTTAGAAGTAAGAAAACCAACAGAAGAAGTCTCTATTAATTTAAATATGGATCTTAATGAGGATGTATATTATGTAAAAAGAATTCGCTATATAAACGGACAAACCCTTTGCTTAGAGGAATCTTGGTATAATAAATCGATTATTACCTATCTAAATAAGGAAATCGTTTCTGAATCAATTTTCCATTACATCACAGAGGGATTGGGATTAAAGGTTGGCTTTTCGGATGTATATTTACAAGTAGATAAGTTAAATGAGGAAGAAGCAGCTTTTTTAGGATTAGAAAAAGATGCTCCTAAATTATTAGTAGAAAGCATCTTTCATTTAACAAATGGACAGCCATTTGACTTTTCAAAAGTCACTTATAACTACCAGCAATCCCAGTTTTTTATTCAGGCAAATAGCCATTTCTTTTAATTTAAACTACTAAAAGAGGAGTCACATTAAAAGGAGACCACTGAAAAACTACTACTTAACGATTATTGAAGGTGGAAGACTGTTAAAATTAGAGGTTTGCGTTTGTTTTCCGAGGCGTCCGCTCGCTTTCCATGGGGCGAGCGCCGAGCCGCTTCGTCGCTTCGTCGCTTTGCTCCTGCAGGGTCTCGGACTTTCTCGCAGCTCCCATAGGAGTCGAGCGGTCGCCTCTCCAAACTAACATATTATTCGCTTTCAAACACCTAAATCCTAATTGGATTTGGATAACTATACTTTTTCAGTGCCCTCCATTAAAAGTGCTCCTCTTTTTATTTCTAAAATGAAAAAGAGTGTTCTTCTTTAAACTTTAAATCGAGAGACTAATTGCTGAAGTTCCTCTGACATTTTAGATAAGGCAATGCTTGAGCTTGTTATTTCTTGGAAGGAAGCGGTTTGCTCTTCTGTTGCTGCAGCAACACTCTCTGTTCTTTCTAACGTTTCACGAGAAGTATGAGCAATTTCCCCAACAGACTCTTGTACCTCTTGAACTTCTGCCGTAATTTCTTGTGTTGTTTCAGCCATCTTTTTAATATGATCAGCGATGGATTCTACACGATCTAGAATTTCCTTTATATGTTCATTTGTAGTATCAGATAATTTCGTTCCAGTATTTACATTTTCTTTTACTAACGACATATTTTTTTCCGTAGCATTAGAATGATCATGAATAGAGCTAATAAGTGTATGAATTTGACTAACTGAAGTACCTGTCATTTCTGATAGTTTTCGGACTTCTTCTGCAACAATTGCAAAGCCTTTTCCATGTTCTCCTGCTCTTGCTGCTTCAATCGATGCATTTAATGCTAGTAAATTCGTTTGATTTGATATATCTTGAATGCTTGCTAGTACCTGATTGATTTCATTTGTACTTAATACAAGGGACTTTAACCCATCGCCTGCCAAATCAACAGATGCATGAATTGCCTCCATCTGTGTTTGCATTTCTGCCAACGCCAACTCCCCATCCTTTGCTTTTTCTTTAATAAGTAGGGACTCATTGGCAACTTCACTAGCGGTATGTGCTACATGCTTAATATTATCCAAGGAATTATTAACCTCTATTAAACTGTTTTGAGTAAGTCTATCTTGCTTATTCCCATTCTCAGCAATTGTTTGAACAGCATCTGCTACCTGCTCTGCAGCTACGGTTGATTGTTCCATACTAGAAGCTAATTCATCAGATGCAAGTGCCACATTTTTAGAAGTTTTCCCTACACTTCCTATCATCAACTGAAGCGATCCAACAAATGTGTTAAACGAATTTGCTAAATGACCGAATTCATTTTTCCCATTTACGTGCACTCTTTGTGTTAAGTCACCTTCACCAGATGCGATATTTTGCAATTGACTATTTATTTTGTTTAATGGACCCAAAATAGACTTTAGTAAAATAAAACCTAAAACGATACTTAAACTAGTTGCAATAATAATAATAACGATCAATATCATTTTTGTTATTTCACTATTTTTTTGATTTTGTTCTTCAAGTAGAATGACATCTTGATTGATGTGTTCTACTAATTCATTCACAGCTGGATCTAGTACTTCTTTTCTCAATGTACGTAAATCCTCAAAATGTAGCTTTTCTGCTGAAGCTTTATCCTCCCTATAAACCGTGGACACTTGATTACTTGTCGTTAAATACGATTGAAGACTAGAGTTAAAAGCCTTGATACCTTCTTCATATACACGATAATTCGATAGATTTTCCATTGTTTTCAAAGTCTCATTTAACTCCGATTTTTTGCTATTGATTCCATCGATATATTCATTATTCCCTGTAAGAAGAAAGCCTCTTTCATCATTAGAAATTCCAGCAATACGATATTGCAAATGCGTAACAAGACGCTGCATCTCTTTTGCATTCGTAAGCTCTTTACTATTTGTTATTAAAGCTTGCAGGCTAGTATTGGTATATATGCCTATTCCTAACATAGATATAATTAAGATGAAGAAAATTAGTGCTAATTGATATTTTATTTTCATTTTATCCCCCTGAGTTTTACTTGCCTTTCACAAAGCTATTTTGTTTATCATTTTTATTTCTTAGCTATGTACCTACTATATATCGGAGACATTTATTATTTATATAGTTTGTATACGATACCAATTTTCTTAAATAATTATTTTTTATAAAAGGTGTTCCAATACTTTTCTGAACATACAAAAATAGACAACTTCTGTATAAAGTTGCCTTTTTAGAAAATCAATTAATCGATCTATTTTTTTTAAATGACTATATTATTTCAACACCTGAATTTTTCCATTATTCGTTTTTAATTTTACCAGATTCTCTCCATTCCCAATCACTGTGCTTCCTTTATATTTATCCAAAATGTTAATGCTACCGTTATCGACTCGGACATCAAAAGTTACATTTGTCGGCTCATTTTCTGTTTCAATTTCGATTCTCCCATTATTCGTTTCTAATTGAATGGGTTGATCTAAAGTAGCTGTTTTCATGAATATTCTTCCATTATTTGACTTCCCTTTAATAGTACCACTCACATGCTCAAGTGATACTCTCCCATTATCAGATTTGACTTCTACATTTTGTGATTGGACGTTTTTCATTTCGATTCTGCCGTTATTACTTTCTGCTTTAACCTTGTCAATATTTAGATCTGCCAGATGGACCTTACCGTTATCATTGTTAATAGTCATTATTTGATACTGCTTCTCAGGCAAAGTAACCCTTATTGTAAGGGAATTATTAAAATCAAGATGAAGAAACCCAAACTGTCTTTCTTCCCATTTTACAACGAGCGTCTCTCCTTCTACCTTAGCAGTGAAATTTGTCATCGTTTCCTTAGAGCCTCTTCCAAACACCTCTACTTTTGTTACTGTATCTGTCGTTGGTATAATTTCGACCCCTGCATTATTTGACTCTAATTCTATTGTAGTAATATTACTTTCTTCGAACACTTTTTCTTCCGCGATATCTATTCCATTATCTCGAAATGTAAGCAAACTGCCTATCGCACCGATTACAATTAGAACAATTCCAATAATCACAAATTTTTTCAAGTTAATCATTCTTTAAGCCACCCTTCACCAATTTAGCATTGAAGTTTAAGTATCTGACGAATCCTTTCATGGAAAGTTTAGTAATATAGAACATACCTATCACAATAAAAATTCCCAATCCTACAAGTAAAATCGACATAAACAATTGGAAAAACGCAAATCCATTTGGCTGTACCATGCTATCCACAACTACAAGTACTGGAGAAAGGATAAAAGAAGCTCCGACAATCCAGCCAGAAACAATAAGTGCTGTTAATGCAATAAACGGACCAAGAACGATAACAATATTAAAAAATCCTAAACCGATCACTGCCCATATAGCTCGAAAAATATTTCCTGTTGAAATCGTATTTTCTACTTTTTCAAGATGATAGGAGGCTAATAATTCCTTTGCAATTTGCTGTGGTGATCCTAAAGAATGAGCAATTTCTTCCTCCATTTTCCCCTCTTCGATTCCCATAAAAAAATGCTCTTCATAATCATTCATAATATCCTTTTGCTCCTCGGACGGAAGCTTTTGTAATCCAGCCTGTAACTGTTTTAAAAATTGTTCTTTAGTCATTATTCACACCTTCTTTTATTAATTGATTTACACCTGTGGAGAATTCATTCCACTCAGCAATAAGTTCGTAAAGATAGGTTCTTCCTTTGTCTGTTAACTTATAATATTTACGTGAAGGACCTTCTGTTGATTCTTGTAAGTAGGTTGTAAAGTACTCTTCCTTTGTTAACCTTCTTAGAAGCGGGTAAACTGAACCTTCTGAAATTTCAATCTGATTTGATATCTTTTGAACAAGCTCGTAGCCATAGCGATCTTTTTTGTCCAAAAGTACAAGCACACATAACTCTAATACGCCTTTTTTAAACTGTACATTCACCTTTTCCACCTACCTATATTCATCGATTAGTACCTTATATAAAATAGTACTAAAAAAAAACAATACTTCATGTTTATAATATATCATCAAGTATTATTCATTGCAAGGTACTGATTAAAAAATATATTTATTTTTCTAAGAGACTGATTATAGGAATGTTAATAATCATTGGATATTAGGGAATAAAACGAAAGCCAAAATATTAATAGCAAGTACTTTTGAGACATCTTCATATTTACCACCTATCTCAAATTCACCGATAATCAATTTTGAAGTATAATATAGGCTTCTTTTAGGGAAAAATCCTTGTTTTCTTAATGTTTATCAATTTTCGACCGTGGGTTAAATCAATACGAAAAGAGACTTAAGTAAAGCAGCCAAGATCACAAGAGAGGGACTGCTGCAAAAGCAATCCCTCCTTCCAATTACAATGTCTGCAGCACTTTTTCTAAGGATGATACGAAGTCATCGATGTCTTCTTTCGTTATAACTAGTGGTGGCTGAAGAGCTAATACATCTCTGTTTAGACCGTTTTTTCCAATTAAAAATCCAACTTCTTTTATCTTTTCTAAAATTTCATCTGTTCGTTCTGCGGATGTAATCATTGGATCTAGTGACTGAATTTGTACTCCTATCATTAGTCCAGTCCCCCTTATTTCTTGAATGAATGGAGAATCTATTTGTCGTAACTTTCTTTTTAAATAATCACCTAATACATTTGCCTGTTCTACTAAGCGATTATTTTCTATATATTGAAGAACATTTAAAGCTGTTTGTGCTGCCACTGGATTACCACCAAAAGTGGAAGCTGACGGTTTTGTAAATGCATTTGCAATTTCATCTCGGGTAGAGAAAGTAGATATGGGAATCCCATTTCCTAAAGCCTTCGCAGTCACGATTATATCAGGGACAATCCCATAATGTTCTACCGCAAACATTTTCCCCGTTCTTCCATAGCCGGTCTGTACTTCATCAATTATAAGAAGCACTTGATAGGCATCCAGCAATGCTTGCACTTTTTGTAAATAATCTTCTGGATACATAACAATGCCACCATTTCCTTGAATAGGCTCCAGAATCATAGCAGCAATGTTTTCTCCATGTTCTTTTAAAATTAATTCCAATTGTGCTAGCGATTGAGCCATCGCGTCATCTTGACTTACCTCCATAGAGTATGGACGATCGATAAAATAGATATGCTCTTTCACTAATTGATCGTCTAAACGCCACATGGGAATTCCAGTCACACTCAAGGTTAGATGCGTTCTTCCATGAAGACCTCCCTGCAATGCAATAAATCCTTGTTTTTTCGTAAACATTCTTGCCAATGCCATGGCACCTTCGTTCGCTTCTGAGCCTGTTACACAAAAGAATGTTCTTGTTATATCTCCCGGTAAAATTAGAGCGAGTTTTTCTGCAAGTTCAACCATCGGCTGTGTTAAATAAAGCGTTGTCGTATGCTGCAAATCATTTAATTGTTCGATTGTTTTCTTTGTAATTTCTGGATTAGAATGTCCACAGTTCATTACAGAGACTCCTGCATAAAAATCCGTATACCTTTTATTCTGCTGATCAAATAGATACTGCATGTATCCTTTTACAATCTGAGGCGGATTTTTGTAAAAATGGCCCGTTGCCGGGAAAAAATATTCTGCTCTTTTAGTGAGTATAGATGCTGGTCCACTAAAACTCATCGTAATCACTCCTTCCTAATATTTTCAATGCAATCTCTTTCGCAAATCTATTTATTCAATAGAGGAATTTGCTTTGGACTCTTGTAAGTTAAACACCCAGCAGTATACCCCGCTCTTACAGATGACATAGAAGCAAATAGTTCCTTACTTCTTGCAGGGAAAGCAAGAGCTTCTTGATACACTTTTATAATATACTTTAGTTCTTCTGTTGTATAAGTCTGTCCTTCAATCCGACAGCGTAACTTTTCCCCAAAGCGAAGTTCACCTAAAATGGGAAGTAAACAAAATTCCTTCGATGTGTACAAATGATTTTTGCGATTTTGATCCATATAAACAGGATTTTCTCCTTTATCTGTAGATAGAGTTAGAATTTGATTATCCACATAAAGATTATCTTCTTTTTCCTCACTAGAGAAAGCAACCACATTATTATATAAATTATGATTTAAGTACATTACTCTTAATGGTCCATGTACAATTAGTTCAACATGCTTATACGCACTACTTATAAAACTCGCTAACTGATCTGATTTCATTTCAATAGAGGCTGTATATGCACTCGCCCCAAGTCTTTCGTAAAATTCCATTGCTTTTGCATTAAAAATGTTTATATTATAATCTGTAATAATCTTATACTTTGTTCCGTATTTTGAAATTGCGCCTAAATTGGAAACCAACAACCCATCAAAGTATGTACCATGCATATCTAGATATTGATCGATGATATCAAATTGTAATTCATCCATCATTTGTGGCAAGTCCAAATATAGTTCTGTCGCATTTTTCATGCCTACTAATTGCTTTAACTGCTCTGTAGTTAACGGTGTATCTGGCAATAAAACCTCACTTGGTAAGTAGATTCGTTCTACACCAAGTTCTATACATGCTTTTGCCTGCTCCAAATTATTTACCTTCACAGATAACTTTTGTGAAGGATACGCTTCGGTGTTATAGTGACTAAGCTCATCCTCCATTTTGCTAATCGTTCGTTCTATTAGTTTAGGCTCTTCTGTAGGAGTAGAAAAAACTTTTCCTGTTGAATAAAATTTACCCGTCCCTTCATAACGGGTATTAATAAAATCTAATCCTGGTTCTGAAAATGCATACGCCGTTGTAAAATCACGTTTTCTATTTTTGTATAATTCTTCCGCTCCTTCTTTGCGCTGGAATGCTAGTGGATTCTCCAAATAACGGTCGATTGCGTCCCCATATGCATTTACTAAGTCAACAATAAAGTCTGTTTCCCTCATTCTTCCTTCTATTTTAAAGGAAGTAACACATGCATCTATCAGTTCAGGTATATGCTCATACATATACATATCTTTAGCGGCTAGTGGAAATCCTGTGTTGTAAACAAATCCATCTTTTTTCATCCGGTATGACCATCTACATGGCTTAAAACATCTACCACAGTTCGAACTATTCCCCCATATAAACGAACTATAATAACAATTAGAGCCATTGACTGTACACATATCACCATGAATGAAATATTCTGTTTCTATATTCAATTGGTTTTGAATTAACTTTGCCGTTTTTAAATCCATTTCTCTTGGTAAAACAACTCTTGAAACACCAAATCCCTGCAATGCTTTTACAAATTCCAGGTTATGTGCATTCATCATGACAGAAGAGTGAAGTTCAAATTGATTGAACTTTCGCTCTTGGCAGATTTGGAGAATTCCTAAATCTTGCACAATAATTCCGTCAACCGAAATACTATTTAGAAAATCTAAATATTCAACTGCTTCATTTATTTCCTCATTGCTAACTAAATTATTCACTGTCACATATAGCTTCTTTCCTTTTTCACGAGAAATGTTCAAAGCTTCACAAATTTGTTCGTTAGAAAAATTATATCCCTTCCTAATCATTCTCATATTTAGTTTTGGCCCGCCAATATAAATGGCATCGCAATTTGACTGTACAACTTCCTTAAAGATATCCATTGTACCAGAAGGAGCTAAAAGCTCGATCTTTTTTCCATTAAAAAATCTGGTCATATCTTCATCTCCGGTTCATTTAAGGGTTAAAAACTTGGGGTGATTAAGAAAAAAATCTATTTGGTACCATTCGCCTCCATTCCATTAAACTACATGCTATTCCCTATTATAATGAATGAATTTTTGACAAACTACGAATGTCATAAAATGCTCATATTTAATTAACAGATAGTTCACATTTTGTCTATATTAAGAGAAATTATATTTCTAAGGTTTGTTATGAATCAAACTTCCAACAACATTATAGCTCCTCTAAGAATTCCCGTCTTTATATTCTTTTTGGAATCTCATTCCTATTTTTAGGAATTATCCCCTCAAAAAGGGAAGGCAAAAATAGTGAATAATATTACAGATACGGCTCAAGAAAAGCAACTTTCTCGGGTTTATTTTTATTTACATGCAGATTCTAGGAGCCATCACCATATACGTGATGAATTCAAAGTGAATAATAAAGCTAATGAGCGAAAAATAAAGAGGCTGGGATATAAGCATTTCAACTAACAATAACCGCGAACACTTAGGTAATTAATTTGCATAAATGTTCGTGTTTATCATTTGGGGAAATGGTTTAAAAACGAAGTAAAATGGAGCGGAGGACGCTCGACTCCTGCGGGAAATAGAGACGCTTTAGACCCCGCAGCGCAGCGAGGAGGCTCAGCTTCCTCCCCGGCGCATCGAGCGTCTGTAGCGCAATGGAACCAATTAGTTTACTATATTTTCAAATATAAATAACCAGTATGAAAAAATGTTCGTCTATAGAGATTATTCATTTAGTTTTGTCTCAACCTCCATTTATTCTTCAGTAAAAATATTTCTTAAAAAGTTTTTAAAATAAGTAAGTTATTACCAACAAAATCGATCCAACAATGAAGCAGTAATAAGCAAAATATTTTAAATTACCCTTTTCCATAATCCCCATTAGCCATTTTACAGAGAAATAGGTAAAGAATAGCGAGCTGATAAAAGCAACAAAATACGGCAATGCCAACGTTTTTATATCAGGACTATTAATCATATCCGTTACTCCAAGAATAGCACCTCCAAGACTTACAGGGATGTAAAGCATAAAAGAAAAACGCAATGCTGTACTTTGTTTCATTCCCAATCCAATCGCTGCTATAACAGTAGATCCAGATCGGCTAATACCTGGTATAAGAGCAATCATTTGAGCACACCCAACAATAATGGCATCTTTCACGGATAAATCACCATCTCTTTTTACACCCTGCATATTTCTAATAATCCATAAAGCGATACCTGTAATTAATAACGTAATGGAAATAGTATAAAAAGAGGTAAAATAATCAGCAATATAATCCCCAAAAAGTACGCCAACAACACCGGCTGGAATTGTTCCAATAATTACATAAAGGGAGAATCGAAAATCAGCTCTATAGCTTTCCTTTCGAGTTTTTATATACAATAAACTATGCATTATTAATTGCTCTATATCCTTTCGGTAAATGAAAACAATCGCAATTAAAGAAGCTGTATTTGTAATAATCTCAAACGATAATCCTCTCTGCTCAATTCCAAGTAGCCTTTGTGCGATAATCAAATGACCACTTGAAGAAATCGGGATAGGCTCAGCTATACCTTGGATTGCTCCTAAAATAAAATACTTCACAATTAACAGAAAATCATGTAATTCCACTATTCAACCTCCAACACGTCTAGTATTTTCCTAGTATACGAGAAAACGAGATAGAAATACAGGGACCACTTGCTACTATTTTCATATTCTATTAAAATGTATCCGTTTTAAAACCTACTATATTAGAAAAAGCAAGGAAGCATCAAAAAATCGCTTCCTTGCTTCTTAAGCCATTTCATTATCCATTGCTTCACTATAATGACAAGCAACCCATCTTCCTTGCTTTACCTCTCTCCACTCTGGTACTTCCTTGCACTTTTCTGTAGCAATCGGACAACGAGTCCGAAATCTACAGCCTGTTGGGGGAGTGATTGCACTGGGAAGATCACTATTCAAAACAATACGTTCTCTACGTCGTTCTACTTTCGGATTCGGTATCGGGATAGCTGATAATAATGCCTTTGTATATGGATGCAATGGTTCACTATATAACTCCTCTGCTGGAGCAAGTTCCACTAATCCGCCTAAATACATCACACCAATTCGGTCACTAATATATTTCACCATCGATAAATCATGGGCAATAAACAAGTAGGTTAACCCTTTTTCCTTTTGAAGCTTTTTCAATAAATTAACTACCTGAGCTTGAATGGATACATCCAAGGCTGAAATAGGTTCATCTAAAATCAAAAATTCTGGATCTACTGCTAAGGCACGAGCAATTCCAATTCTTTGCCGTTGACCGCCTGAAAATTCATGGGGATATCTGCTTGCATGTTCTTTTTGAAGGCCCACCAATTCCAGTAAGTCCTTCACCTTTTCGGTCCTTTCCTCTTTCGTTTGATACAATTGATGGATATCCATTCCCTCTGCAATAATATCTTCCACGGTTTTCCGTGAATCAAGAGATGCATATGGATCCTGGAACACCATCTGCATTTTCCGATGTATCTCCTTTTTTTCGTCCTTCTTTACATTTCCATTAATTTTCTTTTTATTAAAAACGACATCTCCGTATGTCGCATCATATAACTTTAATATGGTTCTGCCAGTCGTTGATTTTCCACACCCGGATTCACCGACAAGCCCGAGTGTCTCTCCTTTCATAATGTGGAAACTAACATCATCAACCGCTTTTAATGTTAGATTTTTATCTAACGGAAAATACTTTTTAAGATTTTTCACTTCCATAATTGGCTCACTAGATAGATATCGATTCACCTTCTTATCTTCTATCTCCGGTGATTTCTGGACTAAAGAAATACCTTTTTCATTCACACTTACTGGAGGAGTAATCTTAGGAGCTTTTTCGTGAAGCAGCCAGCTTGCTGCATAATGGGTATCAGTAATTTGATACATTGGTGGTTCTAATTGATAATCAATAGCCATCGCATATTCATTTCTTGCAGCAAATGGATCACCCTTCGGAGGATTCATTAAGTTAGGTGGTGATCCTGGAATAGAGATTAATTCCCCTTTCGTATCTAAGTTCGGCATAGAACTTAACAGTCCCCAATTATAAGGATGCCTTGGATCATAAAATATTTCATCAACCGTTCCTTTTTCGACAATTTTCCCAGCATACATAATAGCAACAGAGTCTGCAATATTGGCAACAACTCCTAAATCATGTGTAATCAAAATGATAGCAGTCCCTGTTTTCGTCTGTATATCTTTTAATAAATCGAGAATTTGTGCTTGAATAGTCACATCTAGTGCAGTTGTCGGCTCATCTGCAATTAAGATTTTCGGATTACATGCTAAAGCCAATGCAATCATTATCCGTTGTCGCATGCCTCCAGAAAATTGATGAGGGTATTGATTATATCTTAGTTCCGCATTTGGAATTCCGACTAACTCAAATAATTCTAATGCTATTTTCTTCGCTTCTTTATTCGCTATTTTCCGATGCTTTCTTACACTTTCTACTACTTGCAATCCAACCTTCATCGTTGGATTAAGAGCAGTCATTGGATCCTGAAAAATCATCGAAATTTCGGAGCCACGAATATTTTGCATCTTTCTTTCAGATAGGGAAACTAAATCTTGCCCATTAAATAGAATCTCCCCTTTGCTAATATTCGAGATTCCTTCTGGTAACAATTTCATTATCGCTCTAGAGGTTACCGATTTTCCTGAGCCAGATTCTCCTACAATTGCGAGTGTTTCTCCTTTCTTTAGAGAAAAATCAACTCCTCTTATCGCTTGAACTGTCCCGGCATATGTTTTAAAGGAAATGTGCAAATCCTTCACTTCTAAAATTGTCTCCATTTTCTATGCCTCCCCAAAAAGTCTATCATTCTATCATTATGTATAGCTGCTCTGAACTACTTTCTCAATTTGGGATCAAAAGCATCTCTTAATCCATCTGCTAATAGGTTAAAGCTCACCATTAATCCTGTGATGATGATAGCTGGATAAATCAATAAGTAAAATTGATTTCGCATGGAGTGGAAACCATCGTTTATCAAAACTCCAAGGGAAGCTGCCGGTTCTTGTAATCCGAGTCCAATAAAACTTAAAAATGCTTCCGTAAAAATAGCGCTTGGAATGGTAAACATCATATTAATAATAATTAAGCCAATCGTATTAGGAATCATGTGATTGACAATAATCCGTTTATTTCCTGCCCCTAAAGAACGCGCTGCAAGAACGAATTCTTGATTTTTATATTTTAAAATCTGTGCTCTTACAATCCTAGCCATATTAACCCAACCTGTAATAACCATTGCAACCGTGATGGTAAAAATCCCTGGCTTCATCATCATGATTAATAGGATGACAATAACCAAGTGGGGAATGCCCATAAGAATTTCAATAACTCGCTGCATCATGCTGTCAACTTTCCCACCGATTAATGCAGAAATCGAACCAAAGGTTACCCCAATTGCTAAGTCAAGGACACTAGCTAAAAGGGCAATATATAAAGATATTCTTGTCCCTTCCCAAATTCTTGTCCATTGATCTCTTCCAAACTTATCGGTACCGAGCCAATGTTCTCCGTTAGGAGGTTGATAGGTTTTATCATAATCCGTTTGATAATAGGTATAGCCGTTCAGATAAGGACCAAAAATCGCAAGCAAAAGAATTAATAATAAAACAACTAAGCTAGCAATAGCCGCCTTGTTCTTTTTTATGCGGATCCATGCATCTTTCATAAAAGAAAAAGAGTGCTGTGATATTTGTTCTAGCTCCTCCTGTTTCCTTCCAACTACTTTGAACAGTTCGTCGGGTAACTGATCAATTTTACGATTTGGTTCTGCCATTTATCTTCACCCCTTTAATCCGCTAATTCGAATTCTTGGATCAATTACACTATATAAAAGATCGATAACAAGCATTGTTAGAATAAAAAAGGCACTGTAAAATAGTGTTACTCCCATAATCGTTGTATAATCATTAAACTTAATCGAATCCACAAAGAGACTACCAATGCCAGGAATACTAAAAATATTTTCAATGACTAATGATCCAGTTAAAATACTAACCGCAACTGGTCCTAGAATTGTGATTACGGGAATCATCGCATTTCGCACAGCATGCTTGATAATAACCGCCCATTGACTAAGCCCTTTTGATTTAGCTGTTAGAATATAATCCTGCTGTAAAACATCTAGCATTTCTGTTCGCGTAAATCGGGAAACAAGCGCGATAATCATTAATGATAATGCTATCGATGGGAGGATTGAACTATCATATCCTTCCCAAAACGCTACAGGGAATAGGCCCCATTTTAAAGCCACTACATATTGTAATAGGGCAGCAAAAACAAAGTTCGGAACAGATACACCAATTACTGCTATGAACATCGTGACATAATCCCAAACCGTATTATGTTTTAATGCTGCAATCATACCTAGAATTAACCCAATAGATAGTCCCAGTATGATAGCCTGGACACCAAGAAATGCAGAAGGAATAATACGACTGGATAAAAGCTCATTAACAGACTGCCCTTTATAATAATAGGAAATGCCCAAGTCACCTTTGACAAGATTCACTAAATATTTTCCATATTGCACATAAACAGGCTTATCTAATTCATATTTTGCTAGAAATTCCATTCTGGCTTCATCTGTGAGACTCGATAATTTTTCTTCATTAAAAGGCGAGCCAGGCAACAGCTTCATCAGGAAAAAAGTAATCGTTGCAATAATCCATAACGTAATGATGATATTTAAGATTTTTATGCCAATAAATTTCCCCATCAAAACACCTCTTTCCATGAAAAGACACTTATTATCTTCTAAAGAAGATCATGCTTACTAAACTTTTCTATCTTTTGGAACGCTCTAATAGATTAGGAGGGAAAAAATATCCCTCCTATCTCCATGTTTATTTTTCAATTGTTACATACTTTAATTCTAATGAACCACCAGGGGGCAATTCTAACCCTTTAACTTTAGGATTGATCATAAAGGCTCTGCCATCAAAGTAAAGTGGGCCAACAATTCCTTTATCAATCAGAATTTTTTCTGCCTCGACAAATAAGTCAATTCGTTTATCTACATCTGTTTCCGTTTGAGCAGCTAGCACCAATTCTTGATACTTGCTATCTTCAAAATAGCCACGGGATGCGGATGGTGGCTGTCCAAGCCATTCATAAATGAAAGTCATCGGATCATTATAATCTGCTCCCCATCTATTTACTGCAATCATGAAATCTCCGTCACGCATTGCTTCCAGTCTTCCACTAAACGGCTTCGTTACGATAGATACATCCACACCTAGATTCTTCTTAAATTCACTTTGTAAAAATGTTGCCGTATCTTTAGAAACAGAATCGTCTGATGCCAACAGTTCGATAGGCGGTAATTCCCCACTCTCTTTTATTCCTTCTTCAAGTAATTCTTTCGCTTTAGCTGGATCTGGTGTAAACACATCACCTGCTATTTCGCGATAAGTGGAGGAGCTGTTTCCGCTAATACCAGCTGGAACAACCCCAGTGCCTGGTAGTGAACCATTATTTAAAATTGTGTCTGTTAAAATTTTCGGATCAAATGCTAATTGAAACGCTTGTCTAATTTTCTCATTATCAAATGGTTTTTCTTGTAAATTAACTTGCGTAAAATAAGTACGGAACATCGTTTCTGTTCCATAGCCTTCTTTGTCTTTATAACTATTTACATCTGAAGATTGTAAATAAACTTTATCCAGTTTCCCAGAATCATATAAGTTTAGAGCGGTACTTGCTTCTTTAATAACATCTAAATTTACTTTGTCTACTGCGACATTATCTTTGTCCCAATATTCTTTATTTTTTTCTAATGAAACGCCTTTTCCTTGATCATATGAGGTTAATACATAGGGGCCATTATAAAGGATGCTGTCTGCTGTTAGTGCATATTTGTCATATCCAACTTCGTCCACAAACTTTTGATTTAGTGGGAAATAGGTAACGAATGCAGTTAAATCAAGAAAGAATGGTGTAGGCTGATTTAATGTAACTATGAGTGTTTTATCATCTGGTGCATCTACTGCAACAGCTGATTCATCTGCTTCCCCAGCATTATATTCTGTTGCTCCCTTTACAAATTGAGCAATAATAAAAGCATATTCACTTGCTGTATCTGGATCTAAAGTCTTTAACCAAGCATATTTGAAATCTGCTGCGGTTACTGGTTCTCCATTGCTCCATTTAATTCCTTCTCTTAAATGGAAGGTATAGGTTAATGCATCCTCTGATATATCTACACTTTCAGCCATAGCCGGTTGAGGTTTGTTATCCTTATCAAGTCGATAAAGTCCTTCGAGTACATTATTTAAGATGGTAAAAGATGTTCCATCCGTTGATTTCGTTTGATTTAAATCTGGTATATCTGATTCTAACGCCAGATTCAATGAACTAACTTCTTCCTTGCTAGATTTTTCTCCTTCACTTGAACTAAAACCAGCACAACCACTAAGCAATAGTGCTAACATTACAATTGCTGATACATTTAACATCCACCATTTTCGCATTGTTTTCCCCCTTATTATGTATAGCTTGTACACGACAAAAAATGTTATATTTTCTGACGAAAACAAGGTCAAAAAATTGATGAAAGTCATTCGATGTCACTTCTTATAACATAAAATTATTATACTTCCCCTTATTAAGGAGGTCAATTACTATTTTAAATATTTAGAAAAATCAAAACACGATAATAATCTTCCGTAAATCAATAGACTTATAAAGCAAAAAAAGTATAAGGTCTCCCCTATACTTATCCTTAATATAGATCCCTTTAACAAATGGCAAAATTTTATCCAAAACAAAAAGGCGATGTGCCAATCGCCTTTTTGTTTTAATATAAATTTTTAGCCACTGTGAGATAAAAGAATCTGTCAACAACCCACGACTGAAGTCACGAAGGTTCTCGGCTAAAGCCTAAAATTGCCTGTAGGATACAACCACTGTATGAAAATATAAGGAGGCATTAGTAGTTTTTTCTCTTGATGCTCTGATACAAAATCAGCTATAGCAATCGTAGATTCCACTCCACCATGCAGGGATAGGAAATAATTTAATTTTTTCATTACCTTAATTAAAGTATCCAATGTCTCTTTATCTTTTCTTAAAAGTTTATAGGAAATCCCTAAATTAGACTTTATGCCAAGCTGCTTTTGATGGACTGCAACCTCTTGAAATTGCTTGCTCTCGATGTGGTCTAGTTGAACAAAAATTTCATTATCTGCATCTAACTTGTAAACGCCATTATTAGGTATTCCTGTAACAACATCTTGATTCAATTTAATAATTAAGGGAGAAACAGCTTGGATAAATTCTGGTTCAAACTTGTCAAACACCTCAAACAAAATCTGTGCAAGCGTATTTTTGTGAAAAAGAGAATCCCTTGTTTTCCCTATATTTTTATGATGTTTTTCAATGGAACACGCGACAATATGGGAAGTTGATGGCTGTAAATAATCTCGATTCATTTGATCTTGATAGGTTACAAATATCCGTTGCATTAACTGATTATTCATCTCCACCATTAATCTGTTACTCCGTTTCTTGGTTCCCAATACTAAGTGCCCCAGGTTGTAATTCATGTCCAGCCAACGCACTACCAATATTTACTCCCAATGTTAAAGTAACCAGAACAGTTACGACTACGATCATTTTTTTCATTTAAAAAAACACTCCTTTTCTTTAATCTTTTTGTTAAGGAAATTTTATCCCAAATAGCTTATTTATAAAAACAAGTAAAATTCTACTATTTTTTCTATCATTTAATAAGGTTTTTTCACCTGAAATTTTACTACTTTTCTACTAATTCACTTTACTCCTCATATTCTAAAGCTTTCATTAAATAATCAGCTGCTTTCTTATATGCTTTCTTGTCATAATAGTGATTACCAAGCTCTTGTGTAATTCTTTTAATCAGAATTCCTTGGTTTAGTTCAATTGCAGAATCTAGCATTTTCTGCATACCCTTTTCATATAAACTTTCATTACCTTGCAATTTCTTAACCGATAGTCTTAATAAACATAACAAAATATAATCATGCTTAAGCTGAAATTTTTCTGTTATCACAATAGCCTTTTCCAAGTATTTATCCACTAAGATCCAATCCTTCTGCTCTATATAGATCTCTACCAGCCTTCTCAAAGGATGAACAATTTGTAATTCAAACGAAAGACTTTCCAATATTTTAATACTATTTAAATAATATTTGATTGCAGAAGGATATTCCTTTTTCCTCTCATAAACTCTTCCGATATTATGTTGTATCATGCCTGTATAGCTGGCTAATTTTTCATGTTCCTCATCTTCCAAAATAGTACGCTCTGCTTTTTTTAAACATTCCATTGAATTATCTAAATCATTATTTAGTTGATACTGAACACCCAATGTAATTAATGCAGTAATGATATATTCTTTTTCCTCATATTTTTCAAATATCTCATATGCTTTATTAGAATAATACATACTAATTTCTTGATTTGCGTGAGTTCTTTGCTTTATCAAACTAAGATTATAATAAAGCTTTGCAGCATCCAGACTATCCCTTTCTTTTAATAAATGATCTGCCTTCGTATAATAATGAACCGAATAATTAAAATCCTGAAGATAGTAAAAGAAGTTTCCACACGCCAGAAAATAATAAAAGTATTCATCCTCTAACCCCTCACACATTTCTCCTGAAATAAATCTTTTGGATAGGCTATAAATACTTCTTGCCTGCTCTATTTCACCTTTTGTCGTATAGTACCGCAACAGTACACCATAAAGGTGAAGGTTTACTTTCGTAGAGTTCAATTCCAGTGTTTGAATATGTAAATAAGAGATTTCATCTTCTGATATTTCGCCTTTATGTTTGTAGTTATCTACAATTCTCAGCGTTTTTTCATCTCTATTCGGGCTGCTTAACTCTGTTAAATCATAGCCAAGTCTTTTCGATACTTTACGTAGAAACTCCTCTGAAGGATTAATTTGTCCATTTTCAATCCTACTCAAATAAGTAATCGAACAGATTCCTTCCGTAAGCTCTTTTTGCGTTAACTGTTTATGTATTCGCAGTTGTCTTATTCTTTCACCTACCATTTGACCCCTCCTCTCCTAAAATCTATCTCTATTTTTGCTATTACAATTATTATATCGCGCTTATGCCATTTAACTAAAATATATATTGGAATTTTCTGCACTTTCGCAAAAAAAAAAAAAAAATCATACATCAACTTCGAAATAAGCAAAAGAAACTTGTCCTGTCCAAGAAAAACAGTTCAAGTTTCTTTAATAGGTGCTATTCTACCAACTTTTTAATATTATTCATAATAAATCCACTCTTTGGCAATGTTGGCATCTTACTTAAATTATATTGTAAATCTTGATTCGGTACGTCATATTCCATTTTTGTTGAAAGAGCTCGTAAAACTTCTTTCATCAATTCGACAGTAACCCCTTCTCCAGGGCAACGGTGTCCTTTTGCTGGGTCTCCTCCACCTTGTGGAATAAAATCAAATAATCCGCCTTTCCAATTTTCAAATCGGCCAGGATTAAATTGATTTGGATTTTCCCATAGACGATTATCATGATTAGTCCCATATATATCCAATAACACAAGTGTCCCTTTTTGGAAGGAATGACCGCTCCAAGTAAAGTTATTTCGTACACGGGCACCAAGAAATGGTCCAAAGGGATAATATCGACGTACTTCATGGATAAACATTTCTATATAATGATTATCAGCATAACGAAGTTTTTCTTTTTCTTCCACATACTGATGCATAGCTAATGCAGCAAACGTAATAAAAGTAGAAATAGCTACAATTGGTCTTAACACATTAATTAATTCGATAGCTGCCATTTGCGTATCAAGCTGTGTTCCATCCATTTTTTTATAAAAAGCCATTTCATGTAGAGCAGTTCCTTGCTCCGTTTCCACCTTTCCATTGCGTACATTTTCCATCAAATCCCTTATCCATCGTTCTGCTCGATTACGAGCCATTCTTCCTTTCCAATGCTCGGGACCAATTGTTCCAAAAGCATAAACCATTGCGATAAAATCGTCCCCACGTTCTGTCACTTCTGTTTCTGTAAGCGGAACTCCTGCCCACTGACAAGCTACTTTACATAAAAGATGCTTCATTTCATCAAATAAAACAACTTGATCAGCATTTTCCCACTGTTTCATAACATCAGCAAGATATTCTGTTGTAAGAGCAGCTAGTTTTTGTTGATGAGCAGGTGTCAATAATGACATAAAGAGCAGCTTTCTGTGAAGATGTTTTTCACCATCCAAGCTTTGAATCGCATTTTTCCCAAACAATGATTGTTGCACACGCATTGGAGCAGCACCTTTACGTTGAAACTTCTCCGTGTCATAAAAGACCTTCACAGCTTCTTCTCCTCTTATACAAATAACTTGTTGCCCCAATAAACGCACCTTAAAAATATCCGTTTTATACTTATCCATTCTTTTATTAATAAATAAATATCCTTCTTTTAGTAGAGTGACAGTTTTATCTATTCCTTTTTCTGAAGGTATTTTTGATTTTGTTGACATTTCTGACTCTCCTTTTAACCTGAACGGTTATCAATTAAAAAAACAACAGCAGGTATCCTCCCGTTATTTTTTTGCATTTTTCATTGCTTTTAAGACAATTGTTCCTATACTGATAGCAGTTAGAGTAGTAAAAATAGGATGTTCTCTCATTTTTACGTATATACTACGAGAGGCATGCAAATTTCTCACATGTAAACCATACCCTGAACGAAACAGATACTTACCATTCTTACGAGGATTAAAAAATTTATTTTTATATTGGGTTCGAGGATTTCTTATTTCCATTAGCCTTATTTCATTCATGCCATGTAAATGAAGAACCCTTTTATCATATTCGCTTTCTTCTTTATTCACTATTAAACCTCCTAAAGATGTATCAGAATACAACTAGTATTTGGTAAATAACGAAGAATAATCATAGGAAAAGAAAAATACCATTCGCATTATCTATACAGTCATTTGATTTTATGGAAAATGTTTATTTCAAAGAAGATTAAAATAAGAAGGGGGAGAAGAAAAATGAATGGCTAAATCTAAAAATTTTCCATTCATTTTTTTCCATTTGAAGTTTGCTAACTAGCCAATAGCCTTTGTTAAAGTGCCACGACCTTTCCAAATATGCACAATAAACGCAAGCATAGGAAAAGCAATCGCAAAGAGTAAAGCAGTTTCCGGACTAAATTGATAATAGCTATAGCTTCCAATCCAAGAGCCAAAAGCACCTCCTAAGAAGAAGATTGTCATATACAAACCATTCAATCGATTCCTGATGGATGGGTTTAAGCTATAAATAACCTTTTGACCTAATAGCATATTTCCTGCTACCCCGATATCTAGAACGATACCAGAAAAAACGATGAGCGTAATACTTATAAAAGAGTGATCTCGGACAAAAAATAGGAGAACGATAGAAAGAATAACTAGCCCCATTGATACATTTGTCATAATATAAATATATCCTTTATCCGCTAACTTCCCAATATAAGGAGTCAATAACGCCCCCGCTATAGCAACAAATCCAATAAGCGCAATTTCATTATTCGTGAAATGCAAGGACTCAGATCTTAATAGTATCGGCATAACTGTCCAATACAGACTGAAAGTAGCAAATATGCATGCATGATAAAATGCTCTTTGCTGTAAAGGAGGTGTATCTAACAGTACTCTGACCATAGAACGCAATAAACCAGGATAGGTTATACCAAGGTTAGACTCTACTTCAAAGTCTGGTAAAAATTTTAATAATAAGAGCAAAATAGAAACTAAGAGTAGGAAAGAAAATAGATAGACCATTCTCCATCCTAGCCACTCTGTAATAGCAATAGAAAATGGACGCGCAATCATAATTCCGATTAAAAGCCCACTCATTACTTTTCCGATATAATTTCCAGCTTCTTCTTTCTGTACAATTTTCATCGTTAACGGAACAAGCATTTGAGCTGCACTTGCACCGATTCCAATAATGGTAACAATAAACAAAAAGAGATAGCCATTTGTTGATAATAAAGCGCCAATTAATGAAAGGATGGTCAGTCCTAATAGAAAGACGATTATTCGCTTACTTTTGTATAAATCTGCCATCGGCACTAAAAAAAATAAACCAGCGCCATATCCTATTTGCGTTAAAGTTGTTAAAAGTCCAGAAAAATTAGAAGAAATCTGTAAATCTGCGGAAATAAATTGGATAATTGGCTGGGCATAATAAATATTAGCGACAACTGCTCCACAGCTAATCGCTAAAAGAAAGATGAGAAAATTTGTTTTTTTATTCATTTACCTTAATTCCTTCCATCAAGCTAGATGTTATATAATATAATTATTTAAAAAGGAAATGTCTAGAATAACAACTTGACTATTTTCATTCTATGCTCAGATTTATGACGCATTATATTATATAATTAAATTGGGATCTTCCCTTCCTTTAAGAATAGAATCACCAAAGAAGCTTCACAAGCGCATACCCTATAAAGGATAATAATACAGAACCAATCAGACCAGCTATAAACGGCTTTATACCAAGTTTTTTAAACGTCTTTCCCTCTACTTGAAGCCCCAATCCAGCCATGGCCATCCCAATAAAAAGATACGCTAGATCGATCAAAGCTGCAGTGATTGCTTTAGGAACAATACCAAGCGTATTTATTCCACTCATAATAAGAAACCCAAGAATGAACCAAGGAAAAATAGTAAATAATACTTTCTTCGATTTATTTCCATCTTCTTTATCAGAGAAAAGGAGACCGATAATAATTGCTACTGGCACTAATAATGCAACGCGTGTTAACTTTACAATAACCGCCATATCCACCGTGCCATCTCCGCCAATCGAGGCTGCAGCGATAACATGAGCCACCTCATGAAGGGTACTCCCTGCAAAAATTCCATATTCCTTTGAAGTCAAAGGCAAAACGGAATAAAGGACCGTATAGATTAGTGTAAAAATTGTACCTAAAATAGCTACAGTAGCAGCTGCAACAGCTGTTTCCTCCTCTTTCGCTTTTAAGGGAACTGCAATCGCAGCTACAGCCGCCGCCCCACAAATGGCGGTTCCACAGGCAGTTAATATCCCTATTTTTTTCTCGACTTTAAAAAATTGAGTCAAACCATATACAGAAAATAGAGTAAAAACGATTACTACAATTGCAATAATAATAATATTCATCCCAGCATGATATATATCGAAAAGATTAAGGCGCATTCCCAAAAGAATGATTCCCAGCCGCAATAATCGTTTATTCGAAAATGCTATCCCTTTTTCGAATTTCACCTTTAATCCAAATAATGCCCGCCAAGCCATTCCTATCAATATCGCAAGCACTAATGGCCCCATAATAGATAGGATTGGTAATGCCTCCGCTAAATATTTTGCAAAAACAGCAATTACCAAGGTGATTCCAACCCCCATTATCCATCCATAGCGTTTTGCATGTGTCTTATCGTTCGTCTCCATATGGACCCTTCCTTCTAAATTAGTTCCTTCCTCCTTACCTTATAAGGTTTTTTATCATTAGTAAAATATATATTAGTGATGATAATTATTAGAAATACTAATAATTAATCGAAAGAAAAGACCTGCTAGTTGGATTACAAATAAGCAGGTCTTCTGTTACGAAGATTTATTTGCAATTGCTTTATATCACTTTTTGGTGGTAGACCAAAAAGTTTGCTGTATTCTCTACTAAACTGAGATGGACTTTCATAGCCAACCTGAAAAGCTGCTTCAGCAGCTTCTAATCCTTCAGACAGCAATAACCTACGCGCTTCCTGCAACCGAATCATTTTTTGAAACTGCAAAGGAGACATTCCTGTAATTAATTTAAAATAATGATGGAAAGAAGAAAGGCTCATATTTGCAAATTTGGCTAATTCCTCTACCCGAAGTGGTTTATCATATCCATGATTAATCACTTGGATAACCTCTTTTATGGTTTGAGAATGACTTCCTAAGATGGCGTATTGCTTCATATGGTCTCCATCCTCATTTTGCATAATTCGGTATAAAATTTCTTTTTGATAGAGTGGTGCAAGAACAGAAATATCTTTTGGTGAGTCGAGCAGCTTCAGTAATCTACTTAAGGCCTCTGTCATATCTGGGGTAGCTTTATTTACTAGCATTGCCCTTTTAGGCGGGAGAGAGTCTCCTTCCTTTTGATTGGTGACTGCTTCTAAAATCTGTTCTGTCGTGAACCCAAGCCTTATACAATAATATGGATTTTCTTCCGTAGCCTCTGTAATTTTCCCTCTAATAGGCAAATGAACAGATGTGATAAGATACTGACTGGAATCATAACGAAATATTTCCTCACCAAGCATGACTATTTTTGCCCCTTGCACAATGAAACAAACAGATGGCTCTATAATAGAATGCAATGGCTCTGTTAAGGTAGAAGCTCGAATAATACTTAAATGGTCAATCTTCGTTTCATGTGTGCCATCGATTTTAATATGCTTTTCTATTATTTGTATTAATTCTCTTTGTAGATTCCTCATAAAACCCTCCTCGATTTTTTTCATTCATTTTACATCTTATTTGGAGAATTAGGCAAAGATTAAACATGAATCTTCTATCCTACTTGTTTCATGCTTATTTATAATAAAATCACATCATCCTAAAGGATGAAAGAAATAACTACTGGAGGAATCATATGAATCACTTAAAAGACAAAGTTGCCATTATTACTGGTGCATCTAGAGGAATAGGTAGCAGCATTGCAGAAGAACTTGCTCAATTAGGGGCTAAGGTGATTATCAACTATGCAAATAGTGCTGAGAAGGCACAGGAAGTTGTTGCAACAATCGTGAAAAACGGTGGAGAAGCAGTAGCAGTTCAAGCAGATGTCAGCAAAATCAAAGAAGTAGAACGCTTATTTACAGAAAGTCTTCATCGTTTTGGAAAAATAGACATATTAGTTAATAACGCAGGCATTATGCATACACTCCCTTTAAGGGATGTTACAGAAGAACAATTTGATCTCCATTTCTCCATCAATGTGAAAGGAACTTATTTTGCATGCCAGCAGGCTCTTAAATATATGGAACAAAACGGAAAAATCGTTAATTTCTCTACTTCTGTAGCTGGGATGATGTTCCCGGGGTATAGCCTGTATGCTGCAACAAAAGGGGCTGTTGAACAGATTACAAGACAGCTATCAAAGGAATTTGGTCCAAAAAATATTACGATAAATACCGTTTCACCTGGCCCTACAAACACAGAGCTGTTTATGTATGGCAAAAGTACTGAACAATTAGAAAATCTAAAAAGGCTCAATGCATTTGGCCGTTTTGGAGAAACAGATGATATTGCCAAAGTTGTTGCCTTCCTTGTAAGCGACGACGCTCGCTGGATTACTGGACAGACAATTCGTGTAAATGGTGGCATGGTTTAAATTGAAGAAAAACGATTGAAAGCATTGGATTAGCACTTGAAATTGCTAATCCTTGTTCTTCCAATCGTTTTATTTGCGATATAATGGTTATTTTCATTAATGAGATGGATGATCTACTTTCACACGTTTAATAAAGAAAGCTAGAACAAGACCAATTATAGCCACGATAATCGCAAAGCTAAATGATTTTTGTACCCCTGCTGTAAAGGCAAGCAATGGAGTTAATGGATTGGTCATATCCGCTGCATCACTTAAATAATTGCTTGAACCTGTAGTTAATAAAGAAATCGCAATCGCCGTTCCTATCGCACCGCCAACTTGTTGCAATGTATTCATAATCGCTGTTCCATGTGGATACAATTCTGGCGGCAATTGGTTTAGACCATTTGTTTGCGCTGGCATCATTACCATAGATACACCGATCATCAATACAATCAGAAGCCCAATAATTAAACCTGATGATGTATCAATATCAATGGTTGAGAATCCAAATAATGCAACAGTTGCTAGCGCAAGGCCCGGAATAACTAACCATTTAGGTCCAAACTTATCAAAAAGACTACCCATAATAGGAGATAGGAGTCCATTTATTAATCCACCAGGAAGAAGAAGCAATCCTGCTGTAAATGTGCTTAATGCGAGAACGTTTTGTAAATACAGTGGTAATAGGATCATAGACGAAAGCATTACCATCATAATAATCATAAGAAGTAATAATCCTAATACAAACATCGGGTATTTAAAAGTACTTAAATTCATCATTGGCTGTTTCATTTTCACTTGACGAATAGAGAAAATGATTAATGCAATAAGCCCTATTCCGATAGAAAGAATCACTACTGGGCTTCCCCAGCCTCCTCCTTCTCCAGCATTACTGAACCCATAAACAATTCCACCGAATCCAATTGTCGATAGAATAATCGATAGGATATCTATCTTAGGCTTCGTTGGTGTTGTTACATTTTGCATAGATACAGTACCAAAAATAAGTGCAACAATTAATAATGGGAGGGATACCCAGAAAATCCAATGCCATGTAAGGGAGCGAAGGATTAAACCAGAAATAGTTGGTCCTACTGCCGGAGCAAAACTAATTACTAGTCCCATCATTCCCATTACTTTTCCACGCTTATGCGGCGGGATTAATACTAGAATCGTGTTAAACATTAGTGGTAATAATAGCGCTGTTCCAACAGCCTGAACAATACGGGCAATCATTAATATAGTGAATGTCGGTGCGATCGCCCCTATTATTGTCCCAGAAATAGAAAAGATAAGGGAAGTTATAAATAACTGTCTTGTTGTAAACCATTGTAAAATAAGTCCAGATACAGGAACTAATATACCTAGCGTTAATAAAAATCCTGTTGTTAACCATTGTACGGTAGTTTCCTTAATACCAAAATCTGTAATAATTGTATTTAATGCCATATTCAGTGCCGTTTCACTAAATAATCCAACAAAGCCCGCAATTAAAAAAGATGCGATAATAGGAACTGTCTTAAACTCACTTTTTCCCATTGTTTCGCCTTTAGCGGGAATATCCATTGTCATATTCCTTTTCCTCCTTTAATATCCATAGAAATTACTGTTTTAACAGCACTGCTATTTGATTCGAAATGCATCGAAGCGGGTTACTACTCTTATTCGTTAGAGCAAGCATGCATCCACCTTCTATCATTGCATTTAACGTAATTCCCAACTCTTTTGCCAGCTCTTTTTCAAAGCCAAAATCCTCTAATCGATTCGTATAAAGCGCCTGCCAATCTGTAAATGTAGCATCGCATGCCAAGCGCAGCGTTTCATGTGTTAACGCTGTTTCAGAAGCAATCAGACTAATTTGCAAGCCTTCAAGTGCACTACATCCCATTTGATCAAATTCATTTGCGATAGAATTCACATGTTGTTGAAAAGCAGACACAGGTGTATCACCACCATATAAGTCCTCTTTCATTTTTTCCACTACTAGCTCTCTCATTCGATTGATTGCTTCTAAAGCAATTTCTTCCTTCCCATTCGGAAAATGATAGTACAAGGAGCCTTTCGGAGCACCACTCTCATCAATAATTTGATTGAGCCCAGTAGCATGGAATCCTTGCAGCTGAAATAATTTAGTTGCAGTCTCTAGAATCGCTTCTCTTTTATTGTTGCCCTTCTTCATTAGAATCATCTCTTTTTTAAAATTATAACAACTGGTCTACATAATATTAATGAGATAAATAAGAAGTGTCAAGAAATTACTATGTGATTTTTTCTATTTTTTATTCTTACAAATGTGGAATCTTTACTTATTCTTTAAAGAAATCGTTTTCATTTTAAACATTGGGAAAATACCTTATAAATAATACAAACAAATTCTTAGAAAGTATTCTCACACTTTGATATACTCTTTCGTGAATTGGTTATCTTAAAGAAGTACTGGGTAATTAGAGAAGGGATATTGAAAGGAGAAAATATGATGCGTAATAAAGAAGAATTAAAACAAGAAATTCTAGCTGCTTATAACTTTCGTCATGCTACAAAGGAGTTTGATCCAACGAAGAAAATTCCAGAGGATGACATGCATTTTATATTAGAAACAGGCCGTCTTTCCCCAAGCTCATTCGGTACAGAGCTTTGGAAATTTCTTGTGATTGAGAAACCGGAATTACTAGATAAAATCAAACAATCCTCTTGGGGTGCTTATACAAAAATCCCGGCAGCAAGCCATTTTGTAATTTTATTAGCACGTACAAAAATAGATACTGTATATGATTCTGCTTATTTAAAAGAGCAGTTTACGAATGTCTCTAAACTGCCTGCCGAAATCATTCCAAAAATGATCGAACGCATAGAAGAATTCCAAAAAGACGATTTCCATTTAGATAACGATCGTGCATTATTCGACTGGGCTTCTAAACAGACATATATTGCTCTGGGAAATATGATGACGGCAGCTGCTCAAATCGGCATCGATTCCTGTCCAATTGAAGGGTTTAATATCGAAAAAATGAATCAGCTTTTAGATGCAGAAGGACTTTTAGAAGATGGTCATTTGGGGATTTCTGTAATGGTAGCATTTGGATATCGCGCGAAAGAACCTTATCCGAAAACACGGAAGGCATTTGATGATGTGGTGAAGTGGGTTTAGGGGGTTTGTTTTAATATATTTGTTTAAAAAACCCACTTTATTGATCTAAATCTCCCAATAAAGTGGGGAAAACCTCTAAAATAATGGCTGTTTTCGTAAAGTTTGTTGCTACTACCCCAAATAATTAAATCACATATTTTGGAATCCTGCCTTTTAAAGCTAATAACAGATTTTCTGCAGCTAAGTCCGCCATCTTCAATCGTGTTTGAATGCTAGCACTACCAATATGAGGAGTAGCAACAACATTAGGTAATGTTAATAATGGATGATCTACCGAAATAGGCTCATTCATAAAAACATCTAAGCCTGCTGCCCATAGCTCTCCTTTTCTTAATGCATAATATAAAGCATCTTCATCTACGATTCCTCCTCGGGCTGTGTTGATTAAAATTGCACTTTTTTTCATTAAAGAAAGCTCTTTTTCACTGATAAGTCCTCTTGTTTCTGAAGAATAAGGGGTCATAATACAGATAAAATCAGAATTCCTTAATAAAGAATTCAAATCCTGATATTGCATTTCTATTTCTTCTTCTAATTTTTGCTTACGATTCCGGTTAAAATAGATAATATTCATATTAAAGCCTTTGGCGCGCCTTGCCAAAGCTTCTCCAATTCTTCCCATACCAATTATTCCTATCGTCGCCCCATAAATATCCTGTCCTGTTAGTTGCATAGGGGACCATGTTTTCCACTTTCCCTTTCTCAAATAGGCAGAAGCCTCAACTACTCTTCTTGCCGTAGCCATAAGTAACGAAAAGGTTAAATCTGCCGTAGTTTCAGTTAAAACGTCTGGTGTGTTTGTTACAAGAATGTTTTTTGCTTTTGCAGCGTTCACATCTATATTATTATAGCCAACAGCCATATTACTGATGATTTTTAACTTTTTTGCCTTCTCAATCATTGTTTTATCAATTGTTTCCGTTAATAAACAGAACAACCCATCAGCTTCTTCTATCTCCTGTTCCAACACAGATTTAGGTACAGCTATATCTTGTTCTCCCCACATTCTCACCGTACACTCTTCTGCTATTTTATTGACAATTTCATCCGGAATTTTTCTTGTAATATAGACAGTTGGTTTCATTTACTCCTCCTATTTAAATAGTGGTATCCTTCATACCCATTAATACGAGATAAAAGGGAAAGCACAGTTATATTAATAACCGTGCTGCTGAAAATCTTTATTAATTTTTTCTTTCTTAGTATTCAATGTATATCGCTTTAAGAACTGTGAAAAATTCTATATTAGAGCTTCCAATAGAAAAAGCTCCACTTCCAGATTTCTTTACCCCACCAAAAGGCATATGGGCAGCACTTGCTGTTCCATGATTAATATGAAGCATTCCTGCTTCCATCTCATCTGCCAGATTATAGGCATCGTTTAAACGATTAGTGAAAATAGATGCAGCGAGTCCATATTCCACATTATTAGCTACCTCCAATGCCTCTTTTTCATCTTTCACTTCCTGTATACATAATACTGGTCCAAATATTTCTTCCTTGGCTATTCGCATTTCTGGCATAACCAAATCTATGACTGTAGGAGTTAAATAAGCACCTTTTGAATATTTTTCTCCTTTTAAAATTTCTCCGCCGTGGCGAATTCTGGCACCTTCCTCTAGACCGATTTGGATATAGTTAAACACCGTATCAAGATGTCCTTTATTTACAAGTGGCCCCGTCGATACATCTTGTTCCCACGCAGGTCCTAATTTGATTTTCCTTGTTTCCTGCAAAATTGCTTCTGTCAGTTCTTCTTTTTTCTCTTTTACAACAATTACTCTACTTATTGACGTACAACGCTGACCGCTACACGCAAAAGCTGCTGAAACAATTTGTTTAGCTACAACCTTCACATCTTGATAGTCTAGTACAACTGCTGGATTTTTCCCACCTAGTTCTAATTGAGTCTTAGCTAATCGTCCAGCTGCCACTTTGTTAATTTGGATGCCCAAATCAGTTGATCCAGTAAAACTAATCCCTTTTACTAAGGGATGGTGAACAAGTGGATTGCCGACTTTGGAACCACTTCCTACAACAAGATTTACTACACCGCTTGGAACTCCAGCTTCTTTAAAAAGTTCCATTAACCGAACTGATGTCCATGGTGTAACAGATGCAGGCTTATAAACGACTGAACATCCATATGCAAGAGCAGGTGCAATTTTTCTGACTGGTGTAACGATTGGAAAGTTCCAAGGTGCAATAGCGGCGATTACACCTATTGGCTTACGAATAGTTGAACTCCATACATTGGCTCTTTCTCCTGGTAAGGTACTTCCTTCTATTCGAAAGGCCTCTCCTGCACAAAAGCGAGCCTCTTTTGCGGCGCGCATTACCTCGCCTTTCGATTCAGCTAACGGTTTTCCCTGTTCTGCTGACAGCATAAATGCTAATTCTTCCAAATTCGTTTCCAACAATTCAGCAAATCGATATAATATAGCGCCTCGATCAGGTCCTGGTACTTGTGACCATTCTTTAAAGGCTTGATGTGCCGCTTCTACCGCCTTGTTCACATCCTCTTCTTCTGAAGATTGAAAAGAGGACAACAATTGGCTATTATCTGCGGCATTATAAATAGAAATTACTTCACCGCTACTACTCTCTATCCATTCTCCATTTATAAAATTCCCATATACTTTAGGTTTATTTGCCCGTAACCACTCAAACATTTCTGTTGATGCTACTACAGTCATCCATATCCCCCCTTATAAATTCAACACTTTTTCATTTACTTCTGTTCTCATAAGAGCCCGGCAAATATTTTCCAAATCTTCTTTTGTAGGTTTTACTGGATTTACTGGAACATTGCCAGAAAGCATTGCTTCCTCCACAATAAATTCTAGATGTTCTTCTTCTACTCCATAATCAGACAATGTTTGTGTGATGCCAATATCATTATTCAATCTTCGAATAGCTTTAACAGCACATTCTGCTGCTTCACGTTCGGTCAAACCTTCCGTATTTTCACCAAATATCCTTGCAATTTCAGCAAATTTTCTAGTATTGCCAATAATATTAAACTCCATTACCTCTGGTAAAAGTATCGCATTTACAACCCCATGAGGAATCTTAAAAAATGCACCAAGCGGAATAGCAAGAGCATGCGCTAACCCTAGACGAGTAGTATTAAATGCCATAGCCGCAACCGTACTAGCTAACAGCATATTATGACGCGCCTCTATATTTTCCCCTTGTACAACAGCAATTCGTAGATTTTCAGCTATCAGCCTCATTGCTTGAATTGATAAAGCTTCTGAGATTGGCTGCGTCGCTTTGTTTACATAAGACTCTAAAGCATGTGTTAAAGCATCCATACCAGTTGCAGCTGTCATATTTGGAGGTAAAGTAACGGTTAATTCAGGATCACAAACTGCCAGTGCAGGACAATTATACATGCTACCAACACTAAGCTTTGCTTTTGCGGCTGTATCGGATAAGACGGAAAATCTTGTCATTTCACTTCCAGTCCCTGCAGTAGTTGGGACAGCAATGACAGGTGCACCTGGATGAGGGACTAAGTCGATGCCAACATAATCTCGTATATTCCCTGAATTCTTTAGCATAAGCCCAATAGCTTTTGCAATATCCAGGGCACTTCCTCCACCTACTCCTACTACAATATCTGAGCCTTTAATCTTAGCAAGTTCGATCCCTTTATCTACTGATTCAATAGAAGCTTCCACCCCTACCTCTGTAAAGGTAGTATAAGGAATAAACGCACTCTCTAAAGGTTCTTCTAAACGTTTTATAATTCCCGCATGTAACACTCCTGGATCTCCAACAATTAATACATTCGTTCCACCAAGCTCTCTTACGAATTGGCTCAGTTTTTGGATGGTTCCAGGACCAAATTCAATTGCAGTTGGTACCTCATATCGAAAGTTTTTTAATGTTAACATTCATTCATTTCCTCCCTTTCTTCTATTTCACAAATGACAGCATCTAATAGATTAATAGAGTATCTTTTTCCTATTTGATCTAACTCACTTACTACCTTTTTAGGTAGTTCAATTCCATGTTGCTTTCTTTCTTCTACTTTTCTAAACTCCAACTCCCCAGGTATAAGAATTTCATCTACACCTTCCGATTTTGGTTCCGCTTTCAATTCTTTTATATAACAATCCATCCGGTTTTTAAAAACTTCTATTGGCATAAATCTTTCAATATCAAGAGCAATAAATAGATGACCAACATTTTGAGGTTGCTCCCAATTTTCATACATATTATAGACGTATTTCCCAAATCCTGCTCCAGTTAATACCCCAGAAAGAATATCAATAAACATTGAAATTGCATACCCTTTGGGACCTCCTAAGGGTAAAACAGCTCCTTCAAGCGCTTCTTCTGGATCAGTCGTGGAACGACCTTTTTTATCAATCGCCCAACCTATTGGAATTTCTATTCCCTTTTGCGCTGCAACGATAATTTTCCCTCTTGCTACAACACTTGTTGCCATATCTAGTAAAAATGGTGTCTCTTTTCCCGCTGGAACACCAACCGCTAGAGGGTTCGTTCCAATAAATGGTCTTTTCCCACCAGTTGGAGGCATTGTTTGAGAAGCGTTAGACATAACAAGTAAAATCATATTCTTCTCCATTGCCTTTAATGCATAGTAAGCACCGGTGCCAAAATGATTTGATCCCTTTACACCAACGATAGCAGCACCTCTATCCTTAGCTTTTTCTAAAGCTATTTCAACTGCCTTCGTACCAACAACTGCGCCTAAATTATTGTTACCATTTAGTAAAGCCGTCGCAAAATCTTGAGATTCTATTTCTGGTACAGCTAACGGATCTATCATTTTTTTTTCAATTCTTTCCAGATAGATGGCAGTACGAACAACGCCATGAGAATCGACTCCACGTAAATCTGCCATAATAAGAGATTCAGCTACAATATCAGCATTCTCTTTCGAAACACCTGCTTTAACAAATATTTTGGAACAAAATGACTGCAGTTTTTCCCAATCAAATTTTTTGGGATATACCATTTACCTCACAGCCTTTCTCACAAAGTGTTTCATCTACCCAACTTCTATCTATTGTCCCATTATCAATTGACTCTAAAATATCCTTTTCTCGGATTTCCTGCGCTTTCACCTTTTGCAAAATTTCCTCTGCAAAATCATATGGTACTACAGCAATACCATCCTCATCACCTACCATAAGATCCCCTGGCTGAACAACCATTCCATCTACTACGATTGGTACATTAATCTCCCCGGGGCCGTCTTTATATGGTCCACGATGCGTTACCCCTTTGGCGTAAACTGGAAAATCATGACACTGAAAGGCCCCTAAATCTCGTATTGCACCATCTATAATAAATCCAGCAAGACCTTTTTTTCGTGCTAATTGCATCATGATTTCTCCTGCTATTGCATTTGTTGTATCTCCTCCCGCGTCGACAACTATTACATCTCCTCGTTCAGCCAAATCAATTGCTTTATGCACAAGTAAATTATCACCTGGTCTTGTTCTTACAGTTATAGCTGTGCCGACAAGTTTTCCTTCTTTATGGTATGGACGCAGGCTGCTTCCAATCGCATGCACCCTATTTTGATTATCACTTATATGTGGTGTGACAACATGTTGAAATTCTTCTATTAAACGTCTCTCTACTCTTTTTTGAATCGGTAAAATGCGAAATCCTATATTTGTCATTATGATTCCTCCTTTTTTATCCCTCCACAAGATTCGCGGACAATTAACAATGGTTCCAATGTAATAATTTCTGGTGTTGGAATCTCCCCTTTATCTATATTTATAAGCTCAATAAGTCGCTTTGCAGCAATCCCTCCCATTTCATACGCTGGTTGTTTTACTGTAGTCAATGGTGGATTTAGATGTTCAGACCAAACCGTTTCATCATAACCTATCAAAGCGATATCCTCGGGAATAGTAAGATTCATTTTTTTAATTGCCTCTAACACTTCTAAAGTCATCAAATTATTCGTTGAAAAAATAGCATCTGGACGCTTTGCTACTGCCAACATACTTTGGACTGCTTTTCTTGCTTCACCCTTTCTATCAGGGATGATCTTAATAAGCGAATTGTCTATTTCCAACCCATTGTCTCTCATTGCCTTTTGATAGCCCTCTAATCTTTCAAATCTCGGACTTATTCCTTCTGTTTCATATAGAATTATAGCTATTTTTCTCCTACCAATAGCTAAAAGATGATTAATAGCCATTTCTGCGCCTTTTATGTTGTTTGATGTAATCGTATTTACATTTAATCCGCTAATTTTTCTATTAATTGCCACGAAAGGGTAATCCTTCATTACAAATTTTTTATATAAGTCGAAATTTTTCAATGTAGGATTCACAAGCATTCCATCAAGCTGACGGATATCAAAAGCACGAAAATGCTCTTTTTCTAATTCTGCTTTATCTTTCGAATTAAAAATCATCAAGTTATATCCTAAGGATTGACAAGTATCCTCTACACCGTCTAGTACTTTCGTCCAAAATGGATTCTGTAGGTTCGACAATACGATTCCTATTACATTGGTTTTTGTCAATTTTAGACTTCTTGCTAATGCATTAGGTCGATAATCTAATTCTTCAATCACCTTTAATACTCTATTTATTGTTTCATCCGTATTTCTTTCATAATTTCCATTAATTATTCTTGATACAGTTGCTTTTGAAACATTTGCCTTTTTTGCGACATCATTGATTGTAACTTTCATATAAACTACCTCTTCAGTCAGAATGATAATTCTAGTCTACCATCTGCCTCCATATTTTTCCTACCCTTTAATACCTCCAGCTGTAATACCCTCTATTAAGTATTTCTGAAAGAAGATAAAGACAATAAACAATGGAATTAAAGAAAGCGTCGACATTGCAAATAGAGCTCCCCATGAACTTTCTCCCATTGCATCTACAAACATTCTTAGACCAACTGCAACGGTATAATATTTAATATCACTTAAATAAAGAAGCTGGGTAAAGAAGTCATTCCATGTCCAAATGAAGGTAAAAATCATCGTGGTGATTAGTGCTGGCAAGGAGAGCGGTAGTATTAAACTCCAATAGATTCTCATTAAACCACAGCCATCCATCTTTGCAGATTCTTCTAATTCCTTAGGGATAGTCCGCATAAATTGAACCATAAGAAAAATAAAAAAACCATCAGTCGCTAGAAATTTGGGTAGTGTTAAAGGTAAGAATGTGTTGATCCATTCCAACTTATTAAACATGATATATTGTGGAATAACAGTAACATGAAATGGTAGCATGAGAGTGATTAACATGATAGCAAAAAAGACTTTTTTAAAGGCGAAGTCAAGTCGTGCAAAGGCATACGCAGCCATGGAACAAGATACTATATTCCCGATAATAGCTAATATGCAAATGAAAGCAGAGTTTAAAAAGAACCTTCCAAAACTATACCCGGATAACCCAGACCAGCCTTGAATATAATTATCCAATCTAAATTGTTCCGGCCAAAAATTAGTTCCAGTAAAAATATCCGTATTTTCTTTAAAAGAACTACTTACCATCCAAATCAATGGATAAAGCATTAATATTCCAATTAGGATTATAACTAAGTGGACAAATAGTCTAGATATCCTTCTTTTGGATTGATTTCTTGCCTTTTGCTGCGTAACCTTCCATTCAGTAAATGGTTTACTTGTTTCCATGCGTTCACCCCTATTCTTGATAGAATACCCATTTTTTTGACGTTGCAAATATAATGGCAGTTATCAAAGCGATAGCAACCAGCAAGACCCAAGCCATAGCTGAAGCATACCCCATTTGAAAAAGCGAAAAGGCTTTCTGATATAAATAAAGTGTATAAAACAAGGTAGAATCTAGTGGTCCTCCTTTACCACCGCTGACAATATAAGCAGGTGTAAATGCTTGGAAAGCGTGAATAAGCTGCATAATTAAGTTAAATAAAATGATTGGTGTTAAAAAAGGAAACGTAATCCGGAAGAATTGCTTCACTTTGCTTGCACCATCTATCTTTGCTGCCTCATAAAGCTCCATAGGAACTTGCTTTAAGCCAGCAAGAAAGATTAGCATTGGTGCACCAAATTGCCAGACAGCTAAAATAACAAGAGTATATAAAGCCGTATCTGGAGAAGAAATCCAATTTGCTCCCTCTATTCCAAAATACTCCAGCACTCTATTGATTAATCCATCTCCTCCAAATAATTGACGCCAAAGTAAAGCAACCGCCACACTTCCTCCAAAAAGAGAAGGGATATAATAAGCAGCCCGATAAAAACGAAGTCCTCTTAAACCTCTATTTAAAACGAGTGCTACTCCTAGGGCAAATAACAATTGCAGAGGAACACTTAATAGGACATAAGTTAAGGTAACTTTTACACTTGCTAAATATTTTGTGTCCTCTAGCATGTTTTGATAGTTTTCTAGACCAATCCATTTAGGAGAGGTAAACATATCGTAATTCGTAAAGGAAAAATAAAGGGATGTGACCATAGGTATGAGACTTAATCCAATTAAACCTATTAGCCATGGTGTAAGGAAAAAGTATCCAACAGCATTTCTTTTCCAAGCCTTTCTTAAATAGTTCATATTTCAACTCCTCCCTTGATTACTTACAGGAGATGGCTTATAACATCAACCTTACTAGTGATAGCTGCAAGATAATTTATACATTCATCTCAGATGTAGAATAAGAATAGGGCTGCATCCTAAAAGACATCTCCTAATGGATTATCAGTATATTATCTAGTTATTTAAAATACCCTCTGCTTGCTTCATAAAATTATCCGCTGCTTCTTCCACTGATATTTTGCCAAATGAAATTGCAGTTGCATTGTCCGCAAATGCCTGTTCTACTTCATTGACACCAAGAGGAGCATAAGGAGCTGGGTGTGCGTCTTGCAATGCTTCTTGGATAAACTCAACTGATTTTGTTTGAGCTGGCTCTAGTAAAGGTTTTACATACTCCGCCATTTTTGTAGAACCAGGAGAGCCTTGTTCCACTTTAAACAATTCAAGTGATTTTTCTTCATTTATAAAGAAATTGATAAATTGAGCTGCTTCTTTTGGATGCTTTGATTTTTCTGTAATGCTTAAGTAAGCTCCTTCGATATATTCACCTGCTTCTCCATCCTTCATTCCTGGCATTCTAGCTAATTCTAATTCGCCGTCTTCAAATTGTTGTTGATAGAGATAAAGTTGATTTGCTGGTATTTGATATAGCGCTGTTTTACCTGTAACAAATAGATTTTGCTCTAATGGTGCATTTTCATATTCAGTCCCTGTCTCAGCATCTGGAATTTCTCCATTTTTACGGAAACCATCCCACATATTCCACCACTTGAGGAGTACTTCTTTATCAAAACCGAGCTTTCCATCTTCAGTAAATAGATCCTGCCCATTTTGTCTAGCAAAATAACGGAAGTTTGGTTGCAGCTGCCCACCACTCATATCAGCTGTTCCCCACATCCCCTTATCTTTTAATTGAGCGAGTGTATTCTCAAAGTCCTCCCAAGTCCAATTCGATTTAGGATACGGAACGCCTAATTTATCAAATAGAGCTGGATTATAAGCATACCCTGACATCGTGACACCTTGTGCAACCATATAAAGCTTTCCATCTACCTTGCCACTCTCAACAACAGATTCTGGAAAATCTTTTTGATTAATGGTATCGGATTGAACAAATTCATTTAAATCTAGCAAAGCATTTCTTCGAGCATAATCCGATACGTAAAATTGATGCATACTAATTACGTCTGGTGCGTTACCTCCTGCTATTTGTGTTGCAAGGCGCTCCCAATAATCAGCCCAGCCGCCGAACTCTCTTTTCACCTTGATATTTGGGTATTCCTCTTCAAATCGATCAACAATAGCATTATATACTTCGTTCCTTTTCGTATCTCCCCACCATGAAAAACGGATTTCAACTTTTTTATCCCCGCTTTCTGAGGAAGTCTCATCACTGCTGCACCCTACTACCCCAAGTAAAAGAAACATAGAAACCATTGTTATCCAAAGTCTTCTCCACTTTTTCATTTAGATATCCCCTTTATCAGTTTCTTTGTTTGACAATGTGAAATTATAAAAAATAACTATAATCACCATAATGATAAGGCTTACATTCGAAAGAACAAGAATTAATCTAGTTAACTTAATATCTCTTTGCTAATCGCTGAAAAATCAAGTTCTCCATCTTCTTTAGCTGCTTGTTTATATCTCTCTAAAACAAATGAAACCAGGGGAAGCAACTTATCCGTGCTTTCCTCCACAGCTATTTGAATATCCTTTTTCATCAACTCTAACTTGAAACCTGGTTCAAAATCTCTTTTAGCAAGCGTGTCTATTTTATTCAATAGCATCCATGAAGCACCAGAGCTTTTTCCGACCACTTGTTTCAATATATCTTTATCTATTTCAAGTTTCTCAGCCAGAGCTACTGCCTCTGCAGATGCAAGCATATGGATACCAGCTAGCATTTGATTAATAGCTTTAATGGCCTTGCCCGCTCCAATTTTCCCCACTAAATATATATTTTCAGCCATAGCTTCTAATACTGGATGACACTTTTCTAATAATGCTTTATCTCCTCCAACCATAATGGTTAATGTACCATTTTCAGCCCCAATAGTTCCTCCACTTACAGGTGCATCTAGTACCCCTACACCTTTATTTTGATACGCTGAGTTGATTTTTTTCATCATTTCAGGAGATCCTGATGTCATTTCCACAAGAACCTTATCTGTTGTTAACTGATTAAGCACCTCTGATGATAACAACACCGACTCCATTTCTTGATCAGCAGGAAGAATACTAATTAGTAATTCACTTCTAGAAACAATATCCGCTAGAGAAGTTTCTTCCTTCGCCCCTGCCTTTATCAATTCTTCAATCGGTTCCCTGTTATGATGTGCCTTAATATATAATTCAAAGCCATTCTTCAAAAGGTTTTTTGCCATTGGCAGCCCCATAGCTCCAAGTCCAATAAAACCTATTTTTTTAAATTCCATGTTTTATTTTTCCTCCTCTAAAATATAATACTTTGTTATTTATGCTCTCAATTAAAATAAAAGGATTACTATAAAACACTATTAAAAATTTAATACTTGTTAATCGAAACAATCATTACTTGCATTAATTATATTTCAAGAAGATAAAAACAGGGATAATAGTAGATTTATAATACTATTCTATTAGCCCTGTTTTTCTATTACTTTGAATATATTTTTATCCTATTAGATTACTGTATGGTCTAATTCCCATCCTAATCTTTCATAAAGATTTCTTCGACCTGTTTTATCCCCTTTTAATTCTTGGTGAGCATACTTCGCTACCTCGTATGCAAGATGTCTTGGCACTACCACGACTCCATCTCCGTCTGCCACAACAACATCTCCTGGATAGATTGCTACACCACCAATTGCAACTGGTACATCCTTTTGATCAAAACGAATTCTCGCCTGATCCATACCTTGGGAAACGAATTTAGACCATACCGGAATCTTTTGTAAAATGACTTCATCTGTATCTCTGATTCCTCCACCATTTGTCAGATAACCAACACACCCTTTTGCTTTATGATCAAGGGTATTATTAGACCCAAGTAACCCGACATCTATACCGCTTACATCAAGAACAACAAAATCGCCTTCTTCAATATCATGTCCCCATGGATCGTTGCACACTTCGCTATAGTACCACTTAACCCATTCTGTATATTCATCACCAGTTACCCTAGGATAGGGACCCTCAAATGGCATATAGCGTGCTGTTCTAGCAATCCCCACTACCTTTGTGCGGAATAAAGGCTTAACGCTATGATCTACTGTTCCATAACCATGCATTCCTACCCAGTCCATACCATCACGAACATCTGTTACACGAAGATCTTTGTATAATTCAAGTATTTCTTTTCTATCATCGTCCTTTGTTGTATTTAACGTTGCATTTTGTAAGTTTTCAGCCATTTAAAATCTCCCCTTTATTTGAAATAATTTTAAGCAAAAAAATCTTCCACCACCAACATGCAAATACAGGTTTCTCAGGATCAAAAATAAAATTATACCCTCCCTTGCTCATTATGTAAGCGTTTAAAATCTTTTGGATAAAAAAGAAAAATTTCTTTTCTTTTTCAGTAGTAAAACATTTAGGAAACCGTTTTCCTATACCAATAAACTAACATCTATTTAATCTATGGTCAATCCTAAATCATTCATAAAATTTCGACATTTTCAAACATTTGTCGATTTTTGACTATATTAATAACATGATAAAAATTGCAAGGAATATTAAAAAACTCTGGTAAGATTTTTACAACAGATGATGTTGCAAAATCTTTGATATCACAGGGACTAGCAATATGCGAAACTTCCACTAATCCTAAGTTGGTAGTAATCATACCCGCCGCTACAATATAATAGATATCTTGATAGGTACAGCCATTTCGCTGGAATATCTCTTCGATTCCATAAGAAAGTTTATTTTTCAATATACCGACTGAACCGTTAACGGCTGTGTTCTTTACTCCTACATTCTTCTTAACCACATCATTTATCTGATTATTTTTGTTATCTATTAAATAAATTCTTGAATTCGTCATGCCAGTATCTATCGTTATAATCTTCATTGTATTCACCACTTTACTCTAAGGAGTAGCTGTTGTTGCGTTTTGATAGGCTTGGACAACATTCACTAGATGGTACTGAAAAAGTATAGGTATTCAAATTTAAGGATGATTAAGGTCTTTGAAAGCGAATAATAAGTTGGTTTAGAGAGGGGACCGCTCGACTCCTATGGGAGCTGCGAGAAAGTCCAAGACCCCGCGAACGCAGTGACGAGGAGGCTTGGAGCTCGCCCCATGGAAAGCGAGTTGTCGCCTCGGAAAACAATTCCCCCTCTAAGTTTAAAAGGTGCTTACTACTAATCATTAATAGCTAACAGTTTTTCAGTGCCCTCCATTCACTAGTTGCTTTGCTCGTCTTTCTATTTCTGCAAAATTTAAATCTTGAATCAATTTATCATTCACCAAAGTAGATCCAATCCCTAAAGCAAAACTACCTGCTTTCAAAAAATCAGGAGCATTTCCCTCAGTTATCCCTCCAATTGGGATAACCTCTACTTGAGGCAAAAGTCCTTTTATTTCCTTAATATACTTTGATTCGCCATTTAAATAGAGGCTACATTTAGAGTTGGAGATAGTAAAAAAGGCATGAATATTAGCTTCCATCGTTTCATGATCATTTCACTCTCATCTTCGCTTTTTTAACTTTCTTTTTTACAAAGTCATCTTCTTTTGCAACTATCCCCTCTAATCACAGTTGTTCCTTATTAAGGAACAATGTTCTATTATATAAGCAAATTGATATAAAGAAATATGGGATACTTATATCCCATTTCTGTTAAACGCTCTTGGGAAATGCGAGTTGTTGGCTCAGTAGCACTAATTCCTGCTATTACTTTTTTTCTCGTAACTATAGATTTGTGCGGCTGCACATCAGACACCCAGTTCGTGTTCTTCATCGTCAATCGCATCCCCAACTTCATACGCCTTCTCAAGTGCATTTTTTATTGTTCTTTTGCTACTAGTGTAAACTAGTAGCAATTATTCCCTATTACGACTCATAATTAAGAATAAATCACAGCTATTATCGCTAAATCCATATATTTCCGAATGAAAATACAATAAGAATAGAACCGTTTTTTTTACAATTTAAAGTACTTTTCCATACTAGATTTATAGAACATTTCATTGCTTAACAAAGGCATAAATGCCATTCATTCATGCAATTCCACCCCCTCTATGACATTCGCCTCTTCTTCATTCAATTGTTCCAACCATTCAAAATCTGCATAGCAATCAGTTGATACTTCAGAAGGACTTGTTATGTAAATCCCCATGGTACAGCCAACAAATCCACCTGCCACCTCTGTGCTTAAAATATGTGCATCTACATTCTGTGCTACAACTACATCCTCCCCACCCTCTTGAGAATAATAGAAATGTAGGTTCTGACAATCTCCTTTTATGTTTAGGGTTAAAATACTTGAATTAATTGATATCCTTCCCTCTAGCTTATCTTCCCCATTATAATTCGTAATCACCCTAAGCTCTTTTTTCCCTTCAAATAAACCAGATACAAATCGAGTCGAGTAGCGATCATTTTGGAGAATTACTAATCCAGCTTCCTCGCCATTCTCTTTAGGGTTAAAGTCTAACTTAGTGGAAAGAGTGTACCACATCGATTGTTGTCTGACACCGATATAGGAAGGAGAGGCATGCTCTTTAATTGTATAAGGGGAGGCATACATTCTGAGCCAACCCTCTCTATCCAAATGAGAGTACTTAGCCATATCTGGATTTCTCAAGAATAATAGTCGTTTATCCCATGGTTGTTCAAACTGAATTTTTGAGTTTCCCTTTTCAACAGGGTATAACGAAAGCTTATGCTCTTGGACTTCCTCTAATCGTCCTACTCCAGGATTAACCACTGGCCAGTCACTCTCCCACACTACTTCCGCTAAAAATGTTTCTCTTCCTAAATTGCTATACCCTTCAAAAATACGACTAGCAAGACATGTCATATACCACTGACCATCTGGTGTCTCAACCAAGTCCCCATGTCCCACATTACATACTGGATAGTCACGACCTAAATGTCTATGTGTAAGAATGGGATTACAAGGATTTCCTATGTAAGGACCGTCAATTTTATTACTTCTAGCAATCGTCACACAATGCTCAAAGCTAGTGCCTCCCTCTGCAATCATTAGATAATAATAGCCATTCCTTTTATAAAGATGAGGACCTTCTGGCCAAATAACATTATTCATTGCTCCCTTCCAAATCTTCGTACTAACACCAATCAATTTCATGGATGAAAGATCTAATTCCTGTAGCCATACTTCCCAATCCCCATTATAACGTGGACCATTAGGATTTGGTCTTGTGCCAACATAATAACATTTACCATCCGTATCAAAAAATAGACTTGGGTCTATTCCTTCTGCTCCCTCTAAATAATATGGATCAGACCATGGACCGCTAGGATCGGTAGCTGTCACAATAAAATTTCCATACTTCGGTACATTTGTTGTAATCATGTAAAAAACACCATTATGGTATCTGATACTTGGTGCGTAAATTCCTTGGGAATGTGTAGCTCCAGCAAGTGGAAGCTGTGATTCTCGTTCTAAAACATTCCCAATAAGTTCCCAATTCACAAGATCCTTACTATGATAAATTGGCACTCCAGGAAAATAGGAGAATGTTGAAGTAACTAAATAATAATCCACTCCTACCACACAAATTGAAGGATCTGGGGAAAAGCCCTTTACTATTGGATTTTGAAATGTTTGCACTAGAAATCATCCCTTCTTATTTATCATAAAACCGAACTTATAAAACGTTTTCACCAGTAAATTCGATAGAAGTAAATAAAATCCTCTTTTTTAATAAAAGCAAGGGAATGTACTATAATGGCTAATAGTCTGATTGTTCACTAAAGTGAATTCCAAAAACTAAAAAGGACAGTTTAGCTCCCTTTTCAAGCTAGCTAAACTGTCCTCACTAAATACTTTGTCTCAAATTTTCAACAACATTATTTAACCAAATACACCCTCGCCTCATATGGTAGAAGAATCATTTCTCCCTCTTCTTCTTTATCTGAGTCTTGATAATTACTTATTAACATTTCACAGGAATCAAAGGTTACTTCTTGTAATACATTTGTCTCTATCTCTTTCTCACTAAAGTTACAAATGACAACAAGTGTTTCCCCATTTAAAGAACGTTTATAAGCAAAAATTTCCGGATGATTTTCTAATAATAAATCATAGTTGCCATAGACGATCACTTCATGTTCTTTTCTTAACTCAATAAGCTTGCGATAATAATGATAGATGGAATTCGGATCTGCAATTGCGCCTTTGACATTTACCTTTTTATAATTAGTGTTTACCTTTATCCAAGGTGTACCTGTTGTAAATCCTGCATTTTCCGTATGATCCCACTGCATCGGAGTACGGGAATTATCTCGGCCTTTTGCATAAATACTTTCCATGATTTTTCCAACAGACAATCCTTCTTCCAATTGTTCTTGATAAAATTGATGAATTTCAATGTCCCGATAATCCTCTATGGAATCAAATTGTACATTGGTCATGCCGATTTCTTCTCCTTGATAAATATATGGAGTTCCTTTCATCATATGTAGCAAAGTTGCCAACATTTTAGCAGATTCTACTCGTAATGGACCGTCATTTCCAAAACGAGAAACGATTCGAGGCTGATCATGGTTATTGAAATACAAACTATTCCAGCCTTTATCTTCTAGAGCTTTTTGCCATTTCGTAAGATTTTTCTTTAAATCTAGCAAATCCAAAGGTTTTAAATCCCATTTTCCATTTGGACCATTATCCAATCCCATATGCTCAAATTGGAAAACCATATTCAGTTCTTTCTTTTCTTCTTGTGTATATATTTCAGCTAATTCTGGTGTAACCCCAGGCATTTCTCCTACTGTCATGACATCATAATTGGAAAGAACCATTTTATTCATTTCTTGTAAATACTCGTGAATTCTTGGTCCATTTCGATAATATTTACTTCCTGATGCATATTTTTTCCATGGTTTTGGTTCTCCATCCGGCATCTCTTCTGGCTTGGAAATAAAGTTAATAACATCCATTCGAAACCCATCGATTCCTTTATCTAACCACCATTGCATCATTTCATAAATTTCATTACGAAGAGTCGGATTTTCCCAATTTAAATCTGGCTGCTTTTTAGAGAAAAGATGTAAATAGTATTCATCGGTTTGTTCATCATACTGCCATGCAGAACCACCAAAATTGGAATACCAGTTATTTGGCTCTTTTCCATCTTTGCCTTTTCGCCAAATATAATAGTCTCTATATGGATTTTCTTTCGATTTCTTTGCTTCGACAAACCATTTATGTTCATCTGAACTATGATTTACCACTAAATCCATGATCAATTTCATATCACGGCGATGAATTTCTTTAAGAAGCTCGTCCCAGTCTCCCATTGTTCCAAATTCACGCATAATCGCTTGATAATCACTGATATCATAACCATTATCATCATTCGGTGACTCATAAACAGGCGAAAGCCAAATAACATCTACCCCTAGATTTTTTAAATAATCTAGTTTAGAAATAATCCCTTGTAAATCGCCAATTCCATCCCCATTGCTGTCCATAAAGCTCCGTGGGTATATTTGATAAACAACACTTTCTTTCCACCATTTTTTATGCATCAATAGCATCTCCTTTATGTATTACGTTTCTATTCGCCCATAAAGGGAACTTCCATTAGTGTGGTTTTCCTTCATCCCTCACTGATGGTTAGCTTTACGGACAGTTGATTTCCCACCTATCTTCCTCGAATTCTCTTAAAACTTGCAGTTGTGAGTCGTACTGATTTTTAAGCGTGGGGATAAAATAAAAACAGAAGATACCAATAAAAATCATTTGATATCTTCTGTTATCTAAGTTCTTTCTACTTCTTACTGTACTTTACGTACTTTACCAAATAATAGCGTTAAAAGGAAAGGTACGAATATAACAATAGCCATTCCAATGAAGAATGATCCCCAATTTTGCGGAAAAATAGATAGGAATGCTGGCAATCCACCTACTCCTATTGAAGGTGCTTTAACTGCTTGGATAGAAATAAAGGCACCTGCAATTGCAGATCCAACGATTGCTGAAATAAAAGCAAAACGGAATCGTAGGTTTACACCAAATAATGCAGGCTCTGTAACACCAAGATACGCTGACACAGCTGATGTTATAGATAAACTCTTTAATTTTTCATCTTTCACGATAAATAACATGGCAAGTGCTGCTGAACCTTGAGCAATATTGGATAAAGCAACCATTGGCCATAGGAAAGTTCCACCAGTGCTTCCGATTAACTGTAAATCTACTGCTAAGAAAGTATGATGCATTCCAGTAATAACAAGTGGTGCATACAATCCCCCATAAATTAATCCACCTAATATTGGCGCAAAATCAAAGATAGCTATAACGCCATCTGTAATCAAATTCCCAATAAAGAATGTAATTGGTCCGATTGCAATGAATGATACAAATCCAGTTATTAATAAGGCTACTGGCGCCACAAATAGCATTTGGAAAGAATCCGGAATTCTATTTCTTAAGAAAATTTCTAATTTAGCTAATACAAAAGATGCAATTAGGACTGGTAAAACTTGTCCTTGATAACCAACTTTCTCTACCTCTAAACCGAAAATATTCCATGTTGGAACTTCTTCTGCTGCTCCATATCCCCATGCATTTAATAAATCTGGGTGAACGAGCATTAATCCAAGAACAATCCCTAATAGAGGACTGCCGCCAAATCGCGTCATCGCAGACCAACCAATTAAACCAGGTAAAAAAGTAAACGCTGTATTGGCAATCAAATTGATAATACTAGCAAAATCTGCCCATTGTGGATATGCTTGTACAACTGACTGATCAAAAAAGATACCTTCTCCGGTTAATACATTGTTAATACCCATTAGTAAACCAGCTGTTACAATCGCAGGCAAAATGGGAATAAAGATATCAGCTAGCATTTTCACTGCTCGCTGTAATGGATTTAAATTTTGTTCAGAAGCTTTTTTTACATCGTCCTTTGTCCCTTCACTTGCTCCTGTTTGATTAATTAATTCTTTATATACTTTTTCGACAGTACCTGGACCAATTACTACTTGGAATTGACCATTTGTCGAAAAGGAGCCTTTAACCAAATCAATCGATTCTAACTTCTCTTTATTTACTTTGCCTTCATCTGCTAATGCAAATCTTAATCTTGTCACACAATGTGTGGCAGCAGAAATATTTTCTTTGCCGCCTATTGATTCTATTATGTCGCTGACTTGCTGTTTATCCACGCTCATGCTTTGCGTCCCCCTACTCTATAAATGAAGATAAATTCTATTTTCAAAATATTAAAAGCGTTTTCAGATTAATTTTTCGAATCTTGTATATACAAGATACTTTTTAATGATATAGATGTATATACAAGTTGTCAATAGAAAAGTTTATACGTTTACAATTGAATTTTTTCCTTTTTGTTAGAAATTCATTCCCTTTTTTTAGGAATACATTCAGTCTATTAAACAATAAGAAGGACATGTTTCTCTCAGAAATCCTTTGTATATTGGGGCAGCAAAATCAAATCCAACTTATCATCCTCTACATACTGCCTTATCCTTTATTAATGAATAATCTCGCTTGCTTTTGCCTTTTCCGTCATTTTTTTTGTTCCATTTTCCAATGTTTTTTTTAAAAGAGTGCAATGATGAAAGCAATCGCACTAAAAACAGGAAGCATACTAAATGAAAATAGTACTGTTTCCTTTACCATCCCACCTACTGTTTCTCTTAAAAGATTGATGGCATGTGTAAATGGTAGGAAGGGATTAATGGTCTGAAAAAAAGGTGGTGCAACTTGAATAGGAAATGTACCACCAGAACCAGATAACTGCAAGACAAGAAAAATAATCGCTAATCCCTTGGCAAGATTGCCAAAAACAGAAACCAATGTATAAACAATTGTCATAAATACAAAGCTGATAAACATACTGAACAACACAAACGCAACTGGATCCGCTACGTATGCCTTTAAGATACATATATCTCCTAGTGTAACAATCAGACTTTGACATATTCCAATTGTTACAAAGGTAAGCAATCTTCCAAAGTATATTTGGTTCGGAGTGTAGATTCCTTCTGGATCTCGAACATCCACTCGTAATAAGGAAATGAGCAATAATGCACCACCCCATAAACTTAGGGTTGTATAAAAAGGCGAATTCGCTGACCCATAATTAGGAATGGGAAACAAGGAATTTTCATTTAATACAATTGGATCCGAAATAAAATCACTTTCTTGTTTTATATCATTTTTCAACAAAGAGATAATCTCACCTAAATCATATTCGTCTTCAAAAGTCCGAATAGAATCCGCCGTTTTATTCAATGTTTCTTCTAATTTTGGCAATTCATTTTCTACCATATTTGCCGCTTTATGAACAGCATCTTCTACCCTAGATAACTCAGTCTTAATAAATGCAGCAACTTTAGAAATATCTTGTTCAGCCGCAGGAAGGTCATTGCGAACAAAGCCTGCTGCTGCATGAATCTTCTCTTTTATACTCGGAAAAGAAGCTTTATAAAATTTAGCAGCGTCATTAATGCCAGCTAAAACTTTATCCATATTTTCCTGTATTAAATTTGTCGCTTCATGAATCTCTTGTTCTATTGTAGGTAAATTAGATTTAAGCTTTGTTAATTCTTCCTGAGCAAAGGTAAGTGATTCTTCTGTATTTTTTATTATTTCTTCTAGCTTTGGGATATTCTTTTGTGTACTTTCTAAATCATTCATACTATATTGCGCAGAATCTTTTATCTCCTCTAAAGTACGATTAATAGCTGGTGCTGTTTGCTTATCATACTGATTCATTAGAGTGGTGCTAAGCTCTATTGCTTCTTGTGACAATGCAAATAATGTGGTTGCTTTTTCCATATCCTCTTCCTCAATTGTTTGAAGCTCCTCTTTTTCTTGCTGAAAATTTTTTTGTAATGCCTGTAAGTCTCTTATTTCTGTTAAAAAAGCTTCTTCTTCATTTGGGGTCGCACTGTTTAAAGTAGTAAATAATGCAATCGAGCGTGTTAAACTATCGATGCTTGTTTGCACTTGTGTTTGCAAAGCCAATGCATTTGTCCTTATTATCTCTTCTGTAAGATTTCCTGTTGGAACTAATGCAGCAAATTGATGGACAGCATCAGCCGTTTTTTGATAAAGAAGAAGATTTTGCTTATACACAGGGCCAACAGCATCGAGCGCTTGCCCATTTGCATCGATAAACCCTGGCAGTACATCTGCAATTTGCTCCCCATTATTTATCCCTTGTTCTATTTGCTCTAATGATCCACTTGCTGTTTCAAGAAATGATTGCATATTTTCTACATTAGATAATGCGCTTGTTACCATTTCACTAATATCAGAAAAATGGGCATCTAGCTCCATCACTCCATCCGCTAGTTTTTGCATCTCAGGCGCTTTTTCTTGTAGTAGAAGAATGCCTTCCCCTACCTTTTATAGTTCTGGAAGCTTTCCCTCTAATAATAGGATATTTTTACCACCTTCATTAATTTCCGGAAAAGCCGCTTCTAATGTTAAGATTTTTTATGCTTGTTTATTGATATCAGGCAATTTACTTTCAAGTATTATCACTTTTTTTCCTAATTCATTGATTTTAGGAACTTCTTTTTCTAATCCAAAAATTTTCTCTTCTATATTTCTAATCGTCGGCAGTTCTTCTTCCAGCTTAATTCCAGCGTTATTAAAAACACTCAAAACAGCCTCACTTACCGTATGAATAAAGTTTTCTTTCACTTGTTGCACAATTGTAGAGGCACCAGTTGAAGTCATCTTCTGTGCAATTGCGTTTAGCGTTTAGCGTTTAGCTTTTCGTTTACACTATAGTCAATTTCTGGCTTTACTTGTTTGTCTGCTAAAATCGTTGCAATTTTAGCAGAAAAATCATGTGGTATGTACAGACTTGCATAATATTCTCCTTTCCTCACCCCCTTCTTCGCTTTTTCTTTCCTTACAAATTCCCAGCCAAGCTTATCATTTTCCTTTAAGCTCGCAACAATTTCACCACCAATATTGACGAAAGAATCGCGAATAACGGCTCCATCATCTTCACTTGTGACAGCAATTTTTATCCCACTCGTATTGGAATATGGATCCCACGAAGTCGCCAAATTAAACCACGCATAAAGAGATGGCAACACCATTAAAGCGACTATTAAAAGTGCAGCAACAGGCGCTTTAAAAATTCGAATCCAATCATTTCGATAAATAGTAAATGCATTCTTCCAAAAACCAGACCACCTTTGTTAAAACTCAAGCTAAGCTTATTGTATGGAAATGAATAAAAAACCATTCATATTGGAGTTGAGGAACGATTCGAGACATTTGAAAAACCGCTCCTTCATGATTATCTGGTGCCCGGCTGTTAAACGCGGCGACTACACGACTCACTGGAACATGCGTCGAGCCATTTTGTCTCTATGTTTTTGGTTTCTGCTGGGACTTGTCGCCGCTCCAATCCAACCATATTATTCGGTTTCAAAGCCTATAGCCAATATACTTTTTCAGTGGCTCCGAACAGTTCTTCTGCATCCCTAAAAAGGAAGTGAAATTATCATCCGTTTGCTTATAATTGTTATTTTTTTCAACTCCTGTAATTTATATAGATTTCCATTTTAAATAATGATATATTTCTTTTTGGCATAAGGAGGAATATCATATATGAAAAAACTAAAATTATTATTGCCAGTATTTATCTTACTTCTATCTACTGTGTTCGTATCACCAGCATCTGCTGCTAATCAGCTACAGGTACACTTTATTGATGTAGGACAAGGAGATAGTATTTACATTAAGACTCCAAAGGGAGACGATATTATCATCGATGGTGGGAATAGAGATGGAAGTGATGTTGTATCCTACCTGAAGAAACAGGGAGTAAAAGATATTGAGGTAATGATTGCCACACATCCTGATGCTGATCACATGGGTGGATTAGACGAAGTATTGAAGGCATTTAAGGTGAAATCCGTCTATGCTCCAAGAGTAAGCCATACTACTCAAGTTTATAAAGATTTCTTAAGCTCCGTAAAAAAAGAAGGCTTAACCATAAAGACTGCTGAAAAAGGAGTTTCCATCCCTTTAAAAGGTGTTTCAGCCAAATTTGTCGGACCTGTAAAATCCTATAATAAAAGTGATTTAAATGATTGGAGTGCTGTTTTACGCCTTGTCTATGGAAAAAAATCATTTCTGTTGACAGGAGATGCGGAGACAAAGGCAGAAACAGACATGATAAAATCCAAACAAACGTTAAAAGCGGATGTCCTTAAAGTGGGACATCATGGTGCAAAAACATCAACAAGTTCTGCATTTTTAAATGTAGTAAAACCAACTTACGCTGTAATCTCTGTAGGGAAGAATAACTACGGTCATCCTACTTCTGAAACAATCAAAAGATTGAATAACAGTAAAGCAAAAATATTCAGAACTGACGAACAAGGTACGATTATCGCAACTTCAGATGGGAAAACAATTAGTTTTAATAAAAAAACAACTAGCACAAGTACAACGAAGAAACCTGCTGCTACCTATAAATTAACGGCAAAATTAGATAATACGAAACCAAAGCAAAACAGCACGATCCATTTAACTGTAAAAGGAATCCCAAAAGGATCTTATAAAGCAGTATTCCGCTATAAAAGCACAACAACTACTTATAAAGGAACAATTGGCAAAGCACTGCCTGTAAAAATAAGTCGTGCTGCTAAAGGCTATAAAGTAGTCGTAGACATTTCCGCAGGCTATAATGGAAAGACATATAAAACCCAAACTTCATTTACACCGAAATAAGGAGAGAGTCATGAAAGGGATTATTGATCGTTTCGAAGGAGATTTTGCCGTTATCGAAATCAATGGGAAAACACAAGATTTCCCCAAAAGGATTCTGCCCAAAAAGGCTGCAGTCGGAGATGTAGTAGAAATCACCGGCAACAATGTAAAAATACTAAAAACAGAGACAGATAAACTTCGCAAAGAAATCGAAGACCTCATGAACGATGTTTGGGAAGATTGATAGCAAGGCGGTTCTTTTGCATCCATTTTTGGAAGCAGGAGAATCGTCTTTTTCTATTAAAAATACTATCTATCTCATGGCTTCATTTAAATAATGATAATATAATAAATTCGAACAATTCTTTCAATAGAAGTAAAATGAAGGAGTCCTATTACAGTGGAAAAAATAAAAAAAGTAACCATTCCTTATGACAGTCGTATCATCGTGATTTCCGATATACATGGAGAAATCAACCTATTAAAAAAGCTCCTAAATAAAGTGAATTATCATCGTGACGATTACTTAATTATTAATGGAGATATGTGTGAAAAAGGAACTAGTAGTAAAGAAGTAATTCGTTATATTATGGACCTTTCTAGTAATCAACCAAATGTCCAGGTAACAGAGGGAAACTGCGATGCGTTGATAGAGGAGCTTTTGAATGAGAATCCTGCTCTTTTAAAATACCTTGCTAGACAAAAATATTCTCTGGTAAATGAGTGGTTGGGAGAACTAGATTTTGTTATGAAAGAGCATACAACGGTTCAAGAAATAAAACAGCTAGTAATGAAACATTTTAGGAATGAAATCGATTGGCTAATAAATCTGCCCACCGCAATTGAAACTGAACAATATATCTTTGTTCATGCAGGCTTAGAGGATATTGAGAATTGGCAAGAAACAGATCGAGAACTCGCCATTTCTATCCCTTCTTTTTTAGAAAAGAACCATCAAGCAAATAAATACGTTGTTGTTGGACATTGGCCAGTAGTAAACTATTCAACAGAGCATCCTTCTGATAATCCAATCATTGATGAGGACAAAAAAATAATAGCAATTGACGGTGGAAATATGGTGAAACCAACTGGACAGCTAAATGCATTAATGATAGAAGGAGATACACTTTCTTATACATATGTAGACCATTTCCCTACTAGGAAAGTACGGCAAGACTTTTATGCCGACACTACCAAGTCTGGTGCTATTAATTATCCCTATTACTTTATTCAGCCACTAGCAAAAAACAAATACTTTACACAATGTAAGCAATTAGAGACAAATCGCGTCATTTTTGTAAAAAACGAATTCATTCACCCACTTAACGATGGAAAATACCAAGTAAAAACCGACGTATCCTGCGCCCAACTTACCGTACATAAAGGAGAGCAAGTATCCATTATTGATGACAGCTGCGCAGGATATACATTGATTAAAAAAGATGGCATGTTAGGATGGATAGCAAAAGAAAGTATATAAGGGACGGATCTTCCGCTTCCCTTTTTTTATTTTGAATCGCAGTAGATTTTTGGATACCCCAATGCATTTGAAGGAAAAGACTTTTTAGGGAATATTCCATTTTAGATAATTGAATACGCTATCAATTAATGGTATAGTTTAATTATAACAAAAGACTATACAATAAGGGCGGAATTCATTTATGCTTGCGATTAGAGAACTACCTATTGAAGCAATCACTATTTATCCATCTAATAGTTTTGACGGAATAGAGATTTTATTTCGCGCCAACAATCATACCTTTCAATTTCTAATTGGTAATTCCAAGAATCATTTTCCTATAAATGTAAAGCATGTATTTAAGGAAAAGGCTATCTGTCCATTTTGCCAGAAAAAAATTTTAGCCGTACCATTAGGCCAACAACTTTGCTTAGAATTCCAGAAAAACTTGCCTGCCCTTTTGCAATATTTTCAAGAAGAATATCCGGATGCTTTTTGACGGACACATAGGGACGATTCTACTGATTCCATTTTTTTAAACAGCAGAATCGTCCTTGTTACAAATTTCTGAATATTACAAATATATTTATTTTTGAATACGTTTTCATTATTAAACCACTGGGAATCATCACCATTTTTCATTTTAGCTAAATGCCTATTCTTCCTTGCAAGCTTTTTCGATTGTTGTTAAGGTAAATAAATGTATCAGATACAAGAATACGAAAGACAGCTGTCAACACTTATGTATTCAAAACTTATAAATTGTAAGGGAGAGATTTGGTGCAGGTAGAAGTATTTATTTCTTTAGGAATTTATTTAGTAGGTATGTTGTTAATTGGATATTACTCGTATAAAAAAACATCCGATTTAAATGATTATATGTTAGGAGGGCGTGGTCTTGGGCCGGCTGTTACTGCATTGTCTGCAGGCGCTTCTGATATGAGTGGTTGGATGTTAATGGGATTGCCAGGTGCGATGTATGCTTCTGGAATTTCAAGCTTATGGTTAGCAATCGGATTAACAATTGGTGCTTATTTAAACTATATAATCATTGCCCCACGTCTTCGCACTTATACAGAAGTGGCGAACGATTCTATTACCATTCCAGATTTTTTAGAAAATCGCTTTAATGATTATTCGAAAATACTCCGTTCTGTTTCAGCGCTCGTTATTTTAATCTTTTTCACTCTTTATACATCATCAGGTCTTGTGGCTGGTGGCCGATTGTTTGAAAGCTCTTTTAATACCGACTATAAAGTAGGCTTATTTATAACAGCTGGGGTCGTTGTTGCCTATACTTTATTCGGCGGATTTTTAGCAGTTAGCATGACCGATTTTATTCAAGGTGTCATCATGTTTATTGCGCTCATATTAGTTCCTGTTGTTGCTTTTACAGATATAGGTGGCGTACAGGACACCTTTCAAGAAATTAGAAATGTAGACCCTTCCCTTTTAGACTTTTTTAAAGGAACCTCTTTTTTAGGGATAATATCATTATTAGCATGGGGATTAGGTTACTTTGGGCAACCACATATCATTGTTCGATTTATGGCTATAGGTAGTATTAAACAACTAAAAACAGCACGTCGAATCGGTATGGGATGGATGATTGTTTCTATCATTGGTGCCATGTTGACTGGACTTATCGGGATTGCCTATTACTCTATTCAAGGGCAGGAGTTAGCTGATCCTGAAACAGTTTTCATTGCTTTTTCTACTATTCTATTTCACCCATTTATTACTGGATTTTTATTAGCTGCTATTCTAGCTGCTATTATGAGTACTATTTCTTCTCAGTTACTTGTAACCGCTAGTTCGTTAACAGAAGATTTCTATAAGACATTCTTCCGTCGAGATGCTAGCGACAAAGAGCTTGTCCTTATTGGACGAATTACTGTTTTGATTGTAGCATTGATTGGAATCTCTCTTTCTATCAATCCAAGTGACACGATTTTAGGACTTGTTGGTTACGCATGGGCAGGCTTCGGTTCAGCATTTGGTCCTGTTATCTTGTTAAGCTTACATTGGAAAAGGATGACAAAGTGGGGAGCTTTAGCAGGAATGCTTGTGGGAGCAGTAACAGTTCTCATCTGGGCAAATATTCCGGTCTTACAAGAAACCCTTTACGAAATGATTCCTGGCTTCCTATTAAGCACCATTGCTGTCATACTAGTCAGCTTAGCAACAGAAAAGCCATCAACAGAAATAGAAGAACAATATCATCAGATGGAAGATGTGATGAAAAAGTAAGCATAGAATGGTTCTCTTGCTTTTCTTCTAGCAAGAGAACCGTATGCTTTTACTGTAAAAACATACTTCTTTTAACATACAATCTTGTATTGAGAGGCGATAGCTCGACTCCAATAAGTAGGGAGAAAAATTCCAAGAATCCCCTAGTGGATTGGTGCTCTTGCCTGAATAAGCAGTTGTTTCATAAAACCAATGCATCAACCTTAATTTAACAATCTACTTGTATTAATCATCATTTAGCAAGCACTATTCCATTATCCTCATCCCACTATTCTTTTCTATTAAGACCTCAGAGGGACGGTTCTTCCGCTTCCCTTTTTTAATTTTGACACTTGATAGGTTTTCGGAAAATCAGCAAATCTCCATCGTCATAATTGAATGCGTTATCAGTCAATGGTATAGTTTAATTAAAAATAAGTGACTACACAATAAAAATTTAAGGATGGAATTCATTTATGCTTGTGTTTAAAAGAACTCCCTATTGAGGTCATTACTATTTATCCATCTAAGAGCTTTGGCGGAATCGAAATTTTTTTATTTCGTATCAATAATCATAATCATCAATTTCTAATTGGTAATTCCAAAATCCTCTTCCGATAAATGTAAAACATGTGTTTAAGGAAAAGGCAGTCTGTCCATTTTGCAAGAAAAAATACTAGCCTTACCATTAGGCCAACAGTTTTGTTTAGAATTTCAGAAACTTACCTTTTCTTTTGTAATATTTCAAGGAAGATTATCCAGATGCTTTTTAAAGGAAACATGAGGGACAGATTGAAACTACTGAAATATTAGTTTATTACCCTGTTTCTTGCTTTCAAATACAAAAATCTATTTAAATAGGAATAACTGTACTTTTTAAGTAGCTTCGAACATCCTTCGCTTTCAAAAAACAGAAGAACTCGCCTAATTGTGTTTTATACTTCCATGATTACACTATATAATAATAAGTATAGTTATTCTTTCTTTTCAAAAGGTAGGTGAACCAATTAATATGTATGAATTAACACCAAAACAGGCGCAAAAAATTGTAAATAAAATGATGAAGGATATTCCTTATAATATTAATATTATGGATAAAACAGGCATTATCATTGGAAGTGGAAATAAAAAGAGGATTGGCACGCTCCATCACGGTGCTGTTGCTGCCATCAAACAAAAAAAAATCGTTCCTATCGAACAGGATGAAGAATTCGTTAAGAAAGGAATTAATCTGCCTATTGAATGGAATAATGATATTTTAGGCGTAGTTGGTATTAGCGGTGAGATCAAGGAAACGAGCCCTTTCGGAAAACTAGTTAAATCAACCGTCCTGTTATTAATCGAACAAAGCATCGCATCAGAAAAAGAAAATATGAGAAAGAATGTAAAGCATGATTTTTTCAACTTATTAATAGATCCTACTACCATTTATACAAAAGACATAACAGACCAGGCATTATTCTATGATGTTCACCTAAATAAGCCCAGCCAATTGGTGTATATCGAATTTCCCAAAAACGTTGATGAGACAATAGTCAACAACTATCCTTTCTTTCAACCATATCAAAATACGCTATGCGTGGTTGTCCAAGAGCCAAACAACATAAAAGAACTACAAGAGCAGTTAGCTAAGTATCAAGACGTCTTCCTTTCCATAAGTAAAATAAATGATAAGATTGCTGATGGGTTTCTTCAAACAAAATTAGCTTTAAAAGTATTAAAGGGATTATTTTTTCATCAGAAAGTTATTTTTTATGCTGATTGTGAATTTATTGCCGATCTATCCTATTCTTTGAGAAAAATAAAAAAAACAGCCCTTCAATCAGATTTGCTTGAAACAAACGATGAACTTATTAAGACCCTCCAGGCTTATCTTAACTGCAATATGAACATGAATGAAACAGCCAACCAACTTACTGTGCATAGAAATACATTAAACTATAGATTAAATAGAATTCACAAAATTACAGGAAAAGATCCTAAGAATATATTGGATCTTTTAGAACTAATCTTTATGTTAATTAATCGTATTAAGTGAAGAAGCTGCTCCCAAGTCAAAGGAACAGCTTCTACCAAAAGCTTGCATGATTAATTTTTCTTCTTTCTTAGCTATTTTAATAGTCTGGCAATGTTTTCAGCGGTTCGTGCAACATTTGCTTTTCCCTGAGACAGCAAAGTGTCAATGGAAGCTGCTCCAGGGACGATTCCAAAAATAGCGTCAAAGCCTTCTTCATACAAAACTTCTACGTCCTGACCAATATAACCTGCCAGTGCGATCACTTTAATATCATTGTTCACATTTTTAGCAGCTTGAGAAACTCCATATGGTGCTTTACCAAACTTTGTTTGAAAGTCAATGCCGCCTTCTCCTGTAAAACAATAATCTGCAGCTTTCAACTTTTCTTTTAAATTTGTATATTCGATTACAATCTCTATACCTTTCTTCATTGTTGAATTAGTGAAAGCAAGTAAACCTGCTCCAAGACCACCTGCCGCCCCCGCACCAGGCGTGTCTACTATATCCATTCCAAGATGCTCTTTTACCTTTTTAGCATAGTGACGTAAGTTTCTATCTAAGATCTCAATCATCTCTGGAGTAGCACCCTTTTGCGGACCAAAGACAACCGATGCTCCATTTTCTCCACATAAAGGGTTCGTTACATCTGATGCAACCAAAATATTCACATTTTTCAAGTGTGGAATAACATTGGAATCATCGATTGTAACTAGTTCATTTAAATACCCACCACCAAATAACAGTTCATTTCCATCTTCATCAAGAAATTTATAGCCAAGCGCTGCGGCCATTCCTGTGCCACCATCATTAGTTGCGCTTCCGCCAATTCCCATTATAATGTCAGTAATTCCTTGCTCTATACATTCCCTTATTAATTCACCTGTCCCATAAGTGGTTGTAATAAGAGGATTCTTGGTTTCCTTAGTAACATGATGGATTCCGCTAGCAGATGCCATTTCAATAACGGCCGTCTTTCCGTCTCCTAAAATACCATATTGAGCTAAAACCGCTGTTTGAAGAGGTCCTGTAACTTCCTTCGTAACTAGTGTTCCGCCTGTTGCATCTACTAAAGATTGAACAGTACCCTCACCACCATCTGCCATTGGTACATGAATACATTCTGCATCAGGGATTGCTCTTTTTATCCCTATTTCCATTGCAATGCAAACTTCCTTGGCTGTCATACTTTCTTTAAATGAATCAGGAGCTAATAAAAATGTTTTCCCCATTGCTTCCACCTCGTTTTATAAGATAAATCCGTATAGGATTATTGCTACAATAGTCATGGTTAAGCCAACAATACTTTCATACCCTACCACTTTCATTCTGTCTGCCATACTCATATTCATAGCATTACGGGTAACATGAAAATAAGTTCCATGTGGTAAGTGGTCGATTACAGTAGCACCAGTATGTGTCATCACTGCAGCAGCTATAGGTGCAACTCCCGTATTCAATATTGCTTCTGAAAATGAACCAGTTGCCAAAATAACCCCTGTTGAAGTAGATGCTGTTGCCGCTGCCATTAAAGTTCCTGCAATTGGAGCAAGGAATGTACCAGAAATGCCAGAGGACTCTACCAATGCAACTACTTGTGTAGGCAAGTCTGAAGCAGTAATCAATCCACCAATAGCACCTGCACCAATAATAATTAAAATGGTTGGAGTCATTCTATTTAAGCCAGCTGTACAATAATCTAAAAGCTTATCTTTTTTACCTAATGCTAGCGTTCCGACGACTGCAGCAAAAGGCAAAATAAACAAGGAGTCAATATTCAGCTTCGTAAGAACATCTATTCCAAGCATTGATCCTATTGGACTAATCATCAAAAGAACAATAGCAATAATTGGCGTTATTAAAGCCTTAGATAAAGCCGGAAGATTGGAAACGTTCGCTTTTTCTAGCTCCTCGGCCTCCTCATCTGTCACTTTAGTTCCTTTATACTTGATTAGAGATGCAAGAATTACTGTTACAACAACACCAAAAATAGCTGGAATCAGTCCTCCAATCATCACCTGGTTAACATTAAGCTCAAATCCACCTGCCGCGGCAATTGTATTGGGATTCGGAGAGATAATATTTCCTGCTTTCCCACCTCCAGACAGCGCAACTAAGACCGCAATTTTAGAATAGCCCATTTTGTTTGCTACAGATAGTGCGATTGGCGCAACAATCAGTACCGCTACTGGAATAAATACACCTACTGCTGTAATAATCATAGTAGCTAATGCTAAAGATAGCATTGCTTTCGTTCCACCGAGCTTATCTACAATAAACTTGGCAATTGTTTCTGCTGCCCCAGATTCCATCATAACACCCGCAAAAACACCTGCAGCAATAATGCGGATAACCGTTCCTTGTACACTTTGTGTCCCTGATACTAAAATAGTAATTGTCTCTGTAAAATTAGCACCACCAATAAATGCTCCAACGATTGCTCCTAAAATAAGTGAGTAGGTTGGGGCTAATTTAAACAAAATTAAAATAATTGCCAACGCCAAACCACACAAGGCTCCAATCCAACTAATATCTAACCCAGCTGTCATAAATACTCCTCCTAATCTATTAATCTTTACAATAACGGCCTATTACATCCGAATCTCCCAATCAAAATTCCCTTTAAAAATATCATCCTGTATTCCACTCTTGTTTCTCTAATGCTTACAAATTGTTGTATACCCCTTATAAACCATTTGCAATTAGACCGATTGAATACGATTTCATTTTATTCCATTGAAAGCCCTTTAACAATTGATAAACCAACCAATAATCCTTGTTCATTTGCACAAAGGCTCAGTTAATAACCGATAAAACCAGCTCCTTAACCAATGTTATAAAAATATCTATTTTCTTTTATTTCTTATAAAGAAGACTTCCTTCAGTTGAGATTTTACAAATCGTTAAGAATAGGATAAATCAACAAGTAGTGCTTAAAAAATCACTTTACTCCCCCTATAGTAGGCAAATTAATTTCATACTACCTACAGTTTCTATTCTCTCGTTTAATCTAAAATAATGTTAAAAAATCTTACCACACACTAGAAAAATAAAAGATAATGTAATAAAGTTATCACTAGTGTCGCACTAAAATAATTCAACACAAATTTTAAAACTGAATTTTCTGCAACTTAATTTTTCCATAAAAAAATCCTTTATAATGGTTGGGAGGTAGTAACCTATCCAAATCCACAATAAAGGACATACGCATGGATAAGTTTACACGAAAAACATCATTTGAACAATGGTTTTCACCGCTTAATCAGAAATTATTAGAAGAACAGGTGAAAACACATCAATTAAACTACTATACAAAGAAGCTTTATATGGCTTCCTTTTTTAAATTACTTTTGTATGCGCAGCTCCATGAAACCGAGAGTTTACGGGCTTTGAGTGACGCTGTATTTTCAGACGATTTGCAATGTGCTACAGGGTTGAACTCGATTAGCTTCTCCCAATTAGGAAGACGAATCAATACAATTCCAACTGAGTTCTTTCAAACGATTTTTTTAGATTTGGTCGCCCAAATCCACAAGAAAACAGATTTTGAAAAACGAAGAAAGATTTCGACACCACTGAAAATCATTGATTCGAGTACACTCCCACTTAATTTAACCAATCATACGTGGGCAGAGTTTCGAAAGACAAAATCGGGTGTAAAGCTTCACTTACGCCTCGTGTTCATGGAAAAGGGTTTCTCTTATCCAGATAAAGGAGTGCTTACGAATGCCATCGAACACGATCGAGGTCAGCTAGAAATATTCATTGACGACAAAGAATGCATGTACGTATTCGACCGTGGTTATTTAGACTACGAACGTTTTGATCGCATGACGGATGATGGCTATTTCTTTGTCACAAGACTTCGCAAAAATGCCGTAGTACGAGTACTTGAATCATTTACACTGCCTACACATTCCACGGTTTTATCGGATGATATGGTGGTGATTGGTACAACTCAAAACCGTTCAGAAAACGTGTTTCGTCGACTGAAATTACTTGATACAAAAGGCAAAGAGCTAACGTTACTAACGAATCGATTTGATTTAAGTGCAGACGAAATCGCAGAAATCTATAAATCACGTTGGGCGATTGAACTCTTTTTCAAATGGATGAAACAACATTTGAATATCAAAAAGTTCTATGGTCATAGTGAGCAAGCTGTACACAATCAAGTGTATATAGCGATGATTGTGTATTGTTTGAACGTATTGGCCCAGTTGAACTCGAATAGCGACCGAAGTTATTTACAAATTAGTCGCTATTTAAAAGCAGCTCTCTGGAAATCCGCAAACATTTGGTTACGCAAAATCAAAGGAAAGTGCGTGCCATAAGGGCTGTAACAGTCGTTGTTGGATAAGTCACAGGTTATAGTAAAAAAATGGATGTTTACTACCTTAGTTTTGGTGTTTTCATTTTTTCTTAAAAATATGGATAATTCAAAACTGAAAATTCAGAACTTATTTATGCGACACTAGTGTAAAGTTATGAATATATGAAATTTTACTAATATTAAAACTGATACTAAGAACTCTCCTCTGTTCCTGCTAGTAAGCTCTATAGGGAATCAAAAGAACCGTCCCCCCCCCGATCCCTCAAAAACTAAAAAAGTTCGCTTTTCACTCTATTTTCTCAACACGAAAAGACAAATTAATATTTTTATCGTCAAAATCCGCACATTTTATTGAAATACTCAAAAATAATATGTATAATAACCAATATCAATAGTTTGGCAGGTGATTTATCATCGATGCAAATGAAATGAAGAAATTTTTATCTCATGTGTACAATAAGATTTCTAAGGAATTATTTGGTGCTGGTACAACATTACTGAAGGTGACAATCGATCATAATGTTATCACACTTCATGCGAAGCACCCTCGTGCATCACGCTCTGCTGCTCTGGAAGGAGAAGTACCGAGCCTTAAACAAGAGGTTGACTTTCATCTGTCCTTACTTTTTAAGAAAAAGCTTAAAGAACAACTAGAAGAAACGACAAATTGGAATATCGAAGCGATTCTTAGGGATTATGATTCTTTCACACAGCTTGCTTTTACAAACATTGTATTATCTAAAAATTAAACTTGGATTTCTTCTTGGATTTATCTAAGCAGAACGCCGATATATACAAAAGATAAGTTTAATCTTTGTTTACAAAGAAAAGACAATCTTAAGTAGAAGGATAATTCTATTTAAGCTTGTCTTTTTTTTATTAGGCCATTTTCTAAAAGATTGTTGTTTTCTCAATAGGAAAAAAGAATTAGTTGGAAACAATTAGCAGCCGGAATACACGTAGACTCCTGTGGGATTAGCGAGACAGTCTTAAGACCCTGCAGGAGCGTAGCGACGAAGCGGCTAAAGCGCGAGCCCCACGGAAAGCGAAGTGTATTCCGGCTGCGGGCGATAGCAACAAACTTTAGAAAATAGCCTTTTATTATTATCAACGCTAGCAAGAAAGATAGTCATTAAACCATTAACAAACAAAATCATTTGGAGGGTTCAAAAATGAAAATGAAAAAATTAGTTAGTGCAGTTACAGCTTCATCCTTCTTACTATTAGCCGCTTGTAGTTCAGATGACACAGCAAACAGCAGCAAAGAAACAAAAGAAAAATTAGTTGTCTCCACTTGGGGATTTAATGAAGATTTCTTCCGCAACGAAATATATGCACCATTCGAAAAAGAAAATAATGTAGAAATCGTTTTAGATACTGGCAATAATGCAGATCGATTAAATAAAGTAAGACAAGGAAATTCAGATGTAGATGTCATTTTCCTATCTGACTATTATGCACAACAAGGAATTGAAGATAATTTATTTGAAACAATTGATCGTAGTAAGCTTTCTAATCTAGACAATATTTATGAAGCAGCCAAAGCTCCACTAGGCGAAGAATATGGTCCAGCCTACACTATTGCTCAATTCGGAATTGCTTACAATCCTGATGAAGTAGCAAATCCAATTACTTCTTGGAAAGACCTATGGAGTGAGGATTTAAAAGGAAAAATAACGATTCCTAGCATCACATCCACAACAGGTCCAATGATAGTGGATACAGCTTCCTTAGTTAGTGGTGAAGAAACATTTAATGAAAACAAAGCCTTTGAACAATTAAAAGCTTTAATGCCAAGTGTTGTGAAAGAATATGGACAAACATCTGAATTTGTAAATATGTTTGCTCAAGGTGAAATCGCTGCAGGTCCAATAATGGAAATGTATTTTGCAGATTTACAGGAAGCAGTGCCTAATGCTGAATTTGTTACACCAGCTGAAGGCGGATATGCTGTTATGAATACAATGAACGTAGTAAAAGATACAGATCAAAAAGAACTTTCCGAAAAATTCATCAACTATATTTTAGGAAAAGAAGCACAAGAAAAATCAGCAAAGAACAAAGTAGATTCACCGGTTAATACACAAGTTGAATTAACAGAAGAAGAAGCAGAAGGATTAACATATGGAGAAGATGTTATCGCAAGCTTACACACATTAGATATGAAATTTATCAACGACAACCTAAAAAGTTGGATCGATCGCTGGAATCGTGAGCTAGTTCAATAATAGAAAAGAGGGTCATCATGAAAGAGAAGCTAATATTGGATGTAGACACTGGCATTGATGATGCAATTGGTATTCTACTAGCCGTAAAGAGCAACGCATTTGATATTTTAGGGATTACAACCGTTAACGGCAATGTCTCCCTAGACCAAGCAACGACAAACACATGCAAAATACTAGATTTAGTAAAAGCAGATCATATCCCTGTTATCAAAGGTGCTGCCACTCCCCTACTTCGGGAGCCCTTCTTCGAACACCGCATTCACGGAGAAGATGGTTTAGGCGGAGCACTAAAGGAGGCAGCTATCACTCATCCTGTGAGTGATGGCTTTGCCCCTGATTTTTTGATTAATTCTATTCTTAGCTTTTCCGGCGAAGTAACATTAGTGCTTACTGGACCATTAACAAATTTAGCATTAGCAGTTAAAAAATGTCCGCAAATTACGAAGCACGTAAAAGAAGTTATTTTCATGGGGGGAGTAGTAAAAGGACCAGGCAATGTTACCCCAACTGCTGAATTTAACAGCTATGTGGATCCAGAAGCAGCCAAAATTGTTTTACACGCAGGCTTTCCTTCTATAACGCAAGTTGGTTTAGATGTAACAAGAAAAGCATTATTGACGAAAGATCATCTTGAATACATTAAAGATGACACATTAAGAGAATATATTAGTCAAAGTACAAACGATTATCAACAGAAATATTTTGACCGTTATGGAATCCATGCTTGTGCGATGCATGATCCACTAGCTGTTGGAATTGCAATAAACAAAAGAATCGTGGAAACTCAAAAGTATTTCGTCGATATTGAAACAAAAAGCGAGTTATGTGATGGTCAGCTCATTTGTGACTTTCAAAGTCGCCTAAAGAAAAAAGTAAATTTACAAGTTTCCTTAAAAGTGGATGATCATGCCTTCTTTCAGATGTTTATAGACATTTTAAATGGTCGCTTTGAGGAAAGGGAGTGACGTCTTGAAAAAACGATATTTATACTTACTCTTACTACCAGGTGTATTATTTTTAACGATATTTTTAGTGATTCCAATTCTTTCGATGATTGGTACAACCTTTCACGACGAAGGTACCTTTAGTTTACAAGGATATATCGATTTCTTTAAGGATAAATATTTTATCGATATCCTTCTTACTACTTTGCGGGTAAGTCTACTAACTACCTTTATCTGTATTTTAATTGGCTTTCCAGTTTCCTATTATATTGCAAAGCTTCCTAGCAAAAGAAAAGCCATACTCTTGTTGTTTACGATTTTTCCATTGCTGACAAGCCCTGTCGTCCGCTCGTTTAGCTGGATGATTATCATTGGAAAAAATGGTGTGCTAAATAAAACGTTATTGAGCCTAGGTCTTATTCAAGAGCCTTTAAATATTTTATATACACCAAACGCAATTATTATCGGACTTGTTCACCTCTTTCTTCCATTAATTATCGTAACACTCGTTGGTGTAATGGAGAATATCGACAATGATTTATTACGCGCATCGGAAAGTCTAGGTGCTTCAAAGATTGCGACCTTTATGAAAATCATTGTGCCATTATGTGTTCCAGGTCTTGTAATTGGGAGTATTTTAGTGTTTGTAGGAAGCTTTACCGCGTATACAACACCAGCCTTACTAGGTGGCAAGCAACGAGTGATTTCCACTTTTCTTTATCAAAATGCAATCACACTAAATGATTGGAAGCTTGCCTCTATTGTGGCAACGATTATGATTGTTGTTACCTTTATCATTATTGCCATCATGAACGGTGTTGCAAAAAAACTAAATCCAAAGGGGTAAACGTGTATGCAAGAGAAACATAGAGGATTGGCCCTCTTTACGATCCTCGTTTTTATTTTTTTACTTGGGCCACTTGTAATAATATCGATTACCTCTTTTGAGAGTGGAAGCATTCTGAAATTCCCTCCAGAAGAGTATTCCTTTAGATGGTATGAAAATATTTTTAAGGTGGAGATGTTTTTAAGCACCTTTAAGACATCCATTATCGTATCTATAGCAGGAAACATTCTAGCATTATTGCTTGGCGTCCCAGCAGCTTATGCGCTTAGCCGCTTCCACTTTGCTGGCAAGGGCATTATCAATGCTATCTTTGTATCTCCGATTCTTATTCCAGGAATTGTTCTAGGTTTTTCCTTTTTACGCTATATTGTTGTGACCTACAACCTTCCTATTTATTTATCCCTATTTATCGGTCATACGGTCATCATGCTGCCATTTATTATTCGCGTCATTTCTTCTAGTCTGGCAAACTTTGATTTTTCTATAGAAGAAGCAGCACTCAGCCTTGGTGCGACTCGAATTGGGACATTCTTTAGCGTAGTATTGCCAAATATTAAGTCAGGCATTATTGCAGCAGTCATGATTGCCTTTTTAGAGTCCTTCAATAATGTGGATATTTCTGTCTATATGACCGGACCTGGTGTAAGTACGTTCCCTATTCAAATGCTGCTATATGTAGAAAATTATTTTGATCCTACTGTTGCAGCCATCTCTGTTCTATTAATGTTCCTTACTGCCATCTTTATGTTTGCAGTCGAAAGATTAATGGGCCTGTCTTATTTCACGAAAAGATAATGGAGGATAAAAATGGCTTTATTTACTTTAGAAAATGTATCTGTCGCTTATGAGAAGAAAAATATATTAGAAGATTTTAATTTAAGCATCGAAAAAGGGAAGCTTGTTTCCTTATTAGGTCCCAGTGGCTGCGGAAAAACAACGACCCTTCGCTTAATTGCTGGATTTTTAGAAGCTAGTAATGGGAAATTTATTTTCCAAGATAAAGATTATACGAAGGTTCCTGTGAACAAACGGAACTTCGGCTTTGTTTTTCAAAACTATGCACTATTCCCCCATCTTTCTATTTTTGACAATATTGCCTATGGCTTGCGCTTACGTAAAATTGGAAAAAAAGAAATCGAGAAACGCGTCCTTAATATGCTGGAAATCGTTAATCTAAGAGGATTCGAACAACGGTTTCCTGGAGAGCTATCTGGCGGACAAAGACAACGCGTGGCAATTGCGAGAGCTTTAGTTATCGAACCAGACATTCTATTATTTGATGAACCATTAAGTAATCTAGATGCGAATCTAAGAGTCAATATGAGAGTGGAGATACGCAGAATTCAGCAGGAACTAGGAATTACGACCGTTTACGTATCCCATGATCAAGAGGAATGCTTCTCTATTTCAGATCAAGTTGCGATTATGAATAAAGGGGTAATTGAACAATTAAGCGATCCTGCGACCATTTATAAGTATCCAGAAACGAAATTCGTCGCTGACTTTATTGGCTTTAAAAACTTTATTGCTTTTGATAAACGAACAGATCACAAGGATCATATTGAACTTGAAAAAGCTGGATTGGTATTTACGATAGATCGTCATGAACATATGAAAAATCCAAATAAAATGATTGGTGCGGTCCGTCCCGATGATTTCATAATGGAGCCAAGTACAACAGCTATTCCTACAAATGGGATGACTGGAACAATCAAAATCACAACATTCCTCGGCAGGAGCTATCAATATGTTGTTCAAACCGCGCTAGGTGACTTTACGATCAATAAAGAAATGGTTCAGCCATTTAAAAATGGACAAGAAGTAACGGTAATTATTCCAAAGAATCAAATGGTCCTTGTGGAATAGAGGAGGGTTTTTATGCCAGTAGATACACTTGTTTTAAATGGAACGGTGTTTAACAGTTATTTTAAACAATTTAGAAAAGAAAATATCGCTATGAAAGATGGAAAATTCTTTTATATCGGGAAAAAAGGCAAAGAATTTTTCCAAGCAAGCGAGATTGTTGATGCTGCTGGAAAATTTATTGTACCAGGCTTAATTGATATTCACTTGCATATCGAAAGTACGATGGTAAGTCCTGCGACTTTTTCCTATGCGTTAATCAAAAATGGGGTAACGACGATTGTTCCAGAACCACATGAAATGGCCAATGTGTTTGGCATTGATGGTGTAAAAGAAATGATAAAGGCAAGCAAAGCTGAAGTGGTCGATATGTTTTATGGCATCCCAAGCTCCGTTCCTGCAACTTCCATGGAAACAACGGGAGGCGCAATTGAAATAAAAGATATTGAAGAATTAATGCAGACAGAATCGATTAAATGCTTAGGCGAAATCATGAATTACTATGATGTTCTTACAAAACCTGATTGCAAAACCAATCAAATCCTCGCTTACGTTCGTAAGCACTATCCTGAACTAATCATCGAAGGACATGTGCCAAAGCTATTGGATGATGAGCTACAAGGAATCGCATTTGCTGGTGTTGGCTCCGATCATACGCACCAAACAGTCGAAGGAATGAAAGAAAGAATCGCAATCGGCATGTTTTTAGAAATCCAAGAGAAATCAATGACACCAGAAGTAATCGATTATCTCATTGAAAATCCAGTAAAAGAGCATTTTTGTTTTGTGACGGACGATGTGATGGCAGATTCTCTTCAAAGAAAAGGTCATTTAAATGTATTGCTAAAGAAGGCTATTTCAATGGGAATGTCTTACGAAGATGCGATTTATGCATGTACTTATACCCCTGCTCAGAGGATGAGAATGTATGACAGAGGAGCTATCGCACCAAGTAAAATAGCTGATTTTGTGATAGTTAGTAATTTGGATGAATTTTCAATTGATGCCGTTTATAAAAATGGTGTAAAGGTCTTTGATCATGAGCTACCATATGTACAGGACGCTGTTTCTAAACAATTCCCTGCATCCTTCTATGAAAGTGTGAAGCTATCTCCATTACATGCAGAAGACTTCGAGGTTCAAATGGACACGGTAAAAACGAATGTGACCGTTCGCACCATTCATGTACAAAACGGCTCAACTTTTACAGAAGAAAGACAAGACACACTACCTGTCAATGCTGGCAGATTACAATGGATAGATAGCTCTTATTGTTTAGTGAAAACCTTTGAGCGTTATGGAAAAAATGAAAATAAAGCACATGGACTAATCGGTGGAGACATCCTAAAACGAGGTGCTGTCGCAACTACCTACTCCCATGATAACCATAACCTGTTAGTCGTTGGGAAAAATAAAGAGGACATGCAGCTCGCTGCAAATGAAGTCATCAAAAACCAAGGTGGCATCTGCTGTGTCTATAACGGAGAAATCCATTCGATGGTACCATTACCGGTCGGCGGCATCCTCTCTGAAGAACCTTTAGAAGTGATTGCAGAGCAAGTTGAAGAATTAACACTCGCGTTAAAATCACTAGGCTACGAACATTACAATGTAATCATGTCCCTTAGCACCCTTTCACTTCCAGTAAGCCCAGCCTTAAAGATTACAGACTTTGGGCTCATTGCAGTAAATGAAGGAAAAGTTGTTTCGTTTGAGGTTTGAGAAAAAGCGAGAGAGACGATTCTAGCATTAAAGACTCCTGTGTTTTATCACTTTCAAAGTAAATCTATTAACTTTTGATTGCTTTGAACCTGTTAGATTTAGCAATCGCAAGGATACTGAAATTAGTTATAAGAACGCCCTATATATACTAAAAAACGAGGACAGCGCTTAAAAAGGGACGATGTCCTCGTTTCTTTTATAAAATAAAAATTACATGCCTCACCTATAAAACTATTAAAATCGTTACTTACGACTAAAGCTGTTTTTTCACCCAAACCTTCACTTCGCCTTTGTCACGATTCCCCCACATAAAATAGGGAATAGCAGTCAATGTGACTTCTTCTAAATAGGGTCTCTTAAACGAATATAAGTCAGCTGAATAATCTTGTAGACGTGAACCAGTCAATTGCATGACTAGGCTCTGTATCAGGAAGCTGGTCATTTAAAGCTTTCCATTGATAAGGGATAACGCTTTTCGTTACTACATCTTGATAGTGCTTCCAAAAGGATCCAGTCATCTTTACATTTTGCATGATCAATTCTCCTATTCATTATTTGTTAGTTTCTAATAATAATGAAGCTCTATTTATATTATTCATATTTAAGAATTCGTTTTCAATATAAAGCAAACAAGTTCTATTATTTCTCCACCTACTTACATGATATGTCCACCTTGTGCAGAGATATTACTTTCTAAGGCTATATATCCTAATTACATGTCCCCCTTCCCTCAACCTCCAATAAATTGCTATAATGGAAATAAAGTTAAATATTGCTTAAATTATATATGTATTGGTGATGATTTTATGAACAGAATACTATGGGCTACTTTTGTTTTTATTGTGTTATTTTCAGGATTGGCAATAATTAGTACATTAGAAGTGTTAAATCAACCAGCTATCAATGGGATTTTTTCGATACTGCTTTCGATTTTTATTATTTTTCTATTAGATAGCTTCTTACATCTACTCTCTAATAGAGAAACTAGATGGAAAAAAAAGCATTATAAAAGCCTTTTAGAATGGATGGATGATGGAGGAATAGGTGACAAAAGGCTAGAGCAAAGCCTTTTTAAGGACCTCAAGCCAAAATTCAATCTAGTCGATAATCTTGAGCTTATCCAAGAGACATTTACAAAAATCGATAAGGAAAAAAGAGAGCTACTACTAGCATACTTCAAGGCACAAAGAAACTCGGTCACTCTTAACACTACATTTATGGCACTATTTTCTACTATATTTAGTGGAATCCTTTTATACCTCATTCAAAATCCGGGACTATTTAACACAGAAGTAAAGGTAAATGAAGCATTCGATTTTATTGTAAAGTTATTTACTTGGTTATTCTTCTTTATTATTGTGATGTATCATCTTGTAAAAATGAATAAGGGAACATCCACCAAAAATGAACTATATATTGAAATATTAGAAAAAATAAAGGAAAGATACTAATCTTAAATAGAAATATAACTGCTTCATTTTTTGAAAGGGGAAATATGGATACTATCACACATACTTTATTCGGTGTCGGAATTTATCAAAGTGTTAATAAGGAAAAAAGGAGTAAGAAAGAGAAATATGCCCTTCTCCTTACTTCAATAGGAGCCAGTCAAATTCCTGATATTGACGTTATATCACAGCTTTGGGATACTACTGGGCAATATCAGATGTGGCATAGAGGAATTACGCACTCTATTTTTCTAGCTCCAATTTGGGCACTATTCTTTTACATCATCAATCGTTTTATTTTTAAAATAAAAGGAATCCAATCGTACTTTATCGCACTGCTTGCGGTATTTATCCACAATACTAGTGATTTGTTTAATGCGTGGGGAACAGGTTACCTCGAGCCTTTTTCAACTGTTCGATTAACCTTTGGAACTGTTCCAATTGTTGATTTAGTTATCTGGTTTATCTTTTTACTAGCCTTTGTCACATCTAAGATTTATCCAAAAGTAAAGACACATCTAATATTCCGAATTGGTTGGGTGTTAATTGTGCTTCATATCGCTATTCAATCTGTACAAGGCTCAATTTTATACAAAAATTATTACGAGGATTATCAGGAGCTTGCACTTTCCGCTAGCTTTATTCCTTGGCATTTTACCATCATTGGCAAAAATGACGATACAGTAGATATCATCAATGATTCTCTTCTATCAAAAGCTGAATTTGTAGAGCGAATTACCTCTAGCAGTAAAGCTGACCTCGATTTGTTATTTGCAGAAAATCCTGCTGCAGCTACTCTTTATAAATGGTCCCCCTTTGTTGTAGTGGTAGATGATAATAATAGAATCGGCATATACGATCCACGATTTTACCGCAATGGTGAATCTTTTTTAGGGGAGTATTTGGATAAGTAGTGTTTTTTATTTTCTCTGACATTGTATTCCTATTAAAAGAGCCTCTAGATAGAATGGACTTTTCAGCACAAAATTGACTTCATATACTTTCTTGACTATAAAAAAAGACCATTCAGTGATAGAATTTCTGAATTCCTCACTGATTGGTTCTTTTTTTACAATTATCATGCTCCTATTAAAAATGAAGCAAATACATTTCTAATCCTTTATAAGCGGGAATATAATGTCCATTGTCAACAACCCACGACTGAAGTCACGAGGGTTCTCGGCTAAAGCCTAAAGAGGTCATATGCTTCTTCTAAATCTATTAAATAATCGCTCACTTCAGCCATCTATTTTTATTTTATACTCTAACATTGTTTCATAATCTGCAGCTACTGTAGTAATTTTCATCACTTGTGTAGCTGTTAATTCCCTTGGCTGCTTTTCATCAATTAAAATATTATTGACGTATACAAGAACTGCTGGATCAACATCTATCTTAGTTAGAATTTTGCTTGTTTCCTTTTTAACTGTATACATTTTTGTATTGGGATCAAAATCTGGTTCTAGAATACCTCTGCTAATCTTCAATCCTTTCATCCTAGCCTCATTAGAATAAGCTAACGAATTACGTAGCGTTATGCCAAATAATCGGCAGCTCTCTTCCCCCTTAGGTGCCATAAAGGTTAGCTTGATTTTATCCTCTTTCCACTTATTCTCTATTATAAGCTTTTCGGATAGTAATCCCTTTTCTGGAACGTCTGGGACGGTAATCATTCGTTCCCCTTCATTTTCATCATTCATTCTTAAAATAATGGACTTACCTGCATCTTCCGCTATGAACTTTAATTCTAAAAAGATTTCAGAAATATTTTCGTCGACATTGAATAAATAGCTAAATTTACCATTTCTTTCAGCGACCCGATATCGATGTCCCCACCAACTGCTTACCGTTGATTTTTCTTTTTCTAAGTGTTTGGCATATTCGGAGTTATTATCGTCAAAATTATATAACTGATCCATAATGAGACTATTTTCACGTTCCCGTTCTTTTTGCTTTTTGATGACAGACTGGGCAGATTCAGAATCTTTTTCTTGCAACTGAAAATAGATCCCATATCTTTCTCCATGCATTTGATAATAGGGGGAAAAGATTAACTCTTCTTCAATATCTTTCACCTTAAAGGCAATTATTTTATTCGCCATTTTTACTTCTTCTAGTCTTAAGGATAAATTGCTTTTCCATTCATCTATTGGCATTCTTGTCGTTAATGTTGTGACTGCTAATGGATCCTTTGTTGCGACACGAACTAATACTCCATTCGGCATATCTTCCCAAATTTTATCTTTCCCAAGATGAGCGCTTAAAACATACGGCCCATAATTCAAGGAAATATAATCTTTGTTATCATTTGTACTAATAAGTTTTATACGATAATGAAGGGTAAACTCGATATGAGCCTCTTCCTCTACAATTATTTCCCAAAAACCATTTGTCGCCTGAATCGTCTGCCCTATGCCATTTATAGTGAATTTTTGATATTCCGAGACCCATTCGGGCTGCCGTAAACGTAGATTAATGGGCTCAAACGTAGTTACTTCTTGCCTAATAAAATGAAGGGATACTTGACCTGTCGACCGATTTACCTGTTGTATTAGTTTCACATTAGCATTGGGAATACTTACTTCATTTGTAAAATACAGATTCACGAAAACCGTATTATCCTTAATAAAATAGAATGTATCAGACAACTTCGAAAAACTCTCTATCCCTGTTCCTATACAGCACCAGAACTCATCGAATGGGCGATTATAAACTTTATTGTATCCAGCTCCCATTGGTTGAAAATACATCATCATGCCATTGTCTGGATTCTGCGAGGCAAGAATCGCATTGATATAAGTCTTCTCATAATAGTCAAGATACTTCTTATTACCGGTAACTTTAAAAAGCTCCCGTGATAGCTTCAACATATTATGCGTATTACACGTCTCACACGTGCAATCCCCATTTCGGAACTCTGCATCATGAAATAACATATTCGCTTCATGGAAATGTTCGCTCTGACTATTTCCTCCAGTACTATATATATGGTACTTAATAACAATATCCCAAAAGTTTTCTGCAGCTTTCAAGTACATAGGTAGATTTTCTACCTCCTCATGTAAGAGAAGGCCAGACGATTCAACATCTTGTAACGTTGTATATCTTTTTAGTGCACCAATAAACTTCGGAATCATCGTGTTTGCATGTTTCCCTGCTAGCACATCTTTATCATCAGCTAATTCCTTAAATAACTGAACTTCGTCAAAATAACCTGCAGCAATCAAATGCTCTTTTCTTTTCGTAAGGGAGAATAATTGATATAAACCGTCATTCATCCCACCGTATTCAATGGTTAACATTTTTTCCTTATTTGGCATTCTTAACATGCGTTGATAAACATAATCCCCAAACGCACTAGCAGTTTCTAAAGCCGTTCTTGCCAGGTCAGGAGAAGTAGATTGCAATGCTTCATATGCAGCTGTTAGACCAGCTAAAATTTTATGCAAATTGTACCAAGGGACAAGTACATTTTCTTTTTCCTTGGGATCTACAGGGAATCCTTCCACTTCATCTAATGCTATCTCTCTAAATGCGGAAACATAGCCATAACTATTGGGATGTTTTTTTCCGTATTCGATTTGAGCACTACTTAGCCCTTCTATGGCAATCAATAATTTATTACGTAATTTCTTTCTAACCTCTTCCTCTTTTACCGTTCCTAGTGCCAGTGAAAGAGAAGAAATATAGTGACCAAAGAAATGTCCGCGAAAATTCATTTTGTCACTTCTTTCCCACCCTTGGTACCCCTCTTCTGTCATTGGATCTAGCTCTGCGACTTTATAGATTTCATAAAGAAATCGCTCTGGTTCAAGCGATAGTAAGTAATTAACACAGTTATCTTGCGCTCTTCGTAATTCTTCATCCTTAATAATTATCTGTTCCGTTGGAATCGCTCGCATGTATATCATCCCCTTATATTCTATCGAGAGTAGTAGTTAAAAAACCAGGTATCAACTAAATTAATATATTGCCAAAATGGGGACAAAGTTTTTTATCCTAATCCCCTTTTGTCTACAAACTGAGGCTTCTGTCCGTTTCTTACTTTCTAATTAAAATTGCTCCATGAGCGTTTACTACTTGTTCATCCAATCGAATATCTTTTTTCCCCCATAAATCTCGAACTTCTCTATTCATTCCAACAAATCTATCAGATAGCTCCCTTGGGATCTCCAGGTTAGACTCCCCTACATTAAAGAAGGAAATGTACTCATCTTTTTCACTACGACCTTCCCAAATGATCCAATTATCATCACGATAAACTTGACGACGATAGGTTAGTGTTTGATACATATCTAGTACTTCTTCATTTGTAAATAAGCTTAAAGTAAAATCATCAATATCTGGCAATGTTCCTCCATACATTAATGGGGATTGGAAAATGGTCCATAAACTCATTAACAAATACTGTTCGTCCTTTGTGAACCTTGTCCAGCTATCTCCCCCGCCTCCATCAACTGCACGAATCCCAATATGTCCCAACGGTAACATATCACAATCTGGCCAATTTCCTGGGCGAACATAGGACACCCACTCTGCTGCTCGATCGAACATACGATATAAAGCATCCCAGTGATCCCAAAAATCATCCGTTAATCTCCACATATTAGCGTGATCCTGCAAAAACATTCCATTTTTCAATTGTGCAGGACCAGGTGATAAAGAAAGAACAATCGGTCGCTTTGTTTTATCAATTGCTTTACGAATCGCCGCGATTTCTTTTTTATGAGCATCATCGTATAATCTTGAATAGGCAATATCATCCACTTTAATGAAATCCACACCCCAAGAAGCATAAAGCTCCATTAAAGAGTCATAATAAAGCTGTCCTTCTGGCAAATCAACGTTAACCCCATACATATCCGAGTTCCAAGGACAAATATTGTTCATGGCAATATCTCTAGCTCGTTTATCCGTCCCCTTAATAGCTGTATTTTGATGAACAGCCTGCCGAGGAATTCCACGCATGATATGAATTCCAAATTTCAATCCTAGTTGATGAATATATTCCCCCAAAGCCTTAAAGCCTTGCCCCTGCTTAGAAGAAGGAAATCGATTCGCTGCAGTAATTAACCTTGAATATTCGTCCATATTTAACGGAAAAAATTGATTATACCTAGTCGATTTAGCTTTTGGCTCTGCCCATTGGATATCAATTACGATGTACTCCCAACCATATGGCTTAAGATGCTTACTCATAAATAAAGCATGGTCTCTCACTTCCTCTTCTCTAACCGAAGCACCATAACAATCCCAGCTATTCCAGCCCATAGGCGGAGTCTTAGCAAAATCTAAAAATGTCATATGTTTTTCACCCCAAAATATATTGATAACGATTTCATTAAAAATGATACAATATTTTAAGAAAGAAGATTTAACCTATTCTTTAAACAAATAAAAAAGGAAAGATATTGTCGTATATTTTATTTGAAAAGGTGATCATATGAGTATTTATGGAAAAGATTATCGTTACGCACAGCTAACCGCATTTTATGCTCTTAATCTATCAAATTTTAGTATGGGCACACATCAGCACTCTTCCTGCGAAATCATGTATGTAACTACTGGAAGTTGTGAAATAACTGTCAACAATCAAAAACTTTTATTAAAAGAAAAAGAGTTTATTTTCCTTGATTCCTTTATTCCTCATACATTACTGGTAAATCAACAATGTACCTTACTAAATATTGAGTTCTTAGTCGGAACGGATATTAATGACTTTGATTTAGAGCCACTAAAAAATGCTTCTGAATCCTATCAAGAAATTTCGTCAATAAAGCCTGTGTTTATTGTTTCGAACGATTCTCGAAGCTTAGGCTATGCTATTAAAGACTTAATTAATTTAATGACCACTGCTCATTCAAATACATCATCTGAATTCACTTTTTTAACGAATATTCTCTTTCAAAGAATGATACTGGAACTATTTCACGCACTTGCTACGGAAAAAAGTGCGAAAGGAATGCACTATATAAATAAAGCAATAGCATTTATTCAACATAATTTAGAAGACGACCTCAGCGTTCCTAAAATCGCTGGAGAAGTGGGTATTAATAAGTCTTATCTCCACAAACTTTTTAAGGATTATACGAGCTATTCTATAGGTGAATTTATATCTAAAAAAAGACTTGAACGCGCCTGCTTCTTACTAATAAACTCAAATAAAAGCATAACGGAAATCGCCTTTCAAACAGGTTTTAATAGCAGACAGTATTTCAGTAATACTTTTGAGAAGAATTTTTCTATGTCTCCTAGAAATTACAGAAAGCTTCATGGACAGCCTCTTGAGAGTTCAACCATTAATGGTCAATTAAGATTAGATAATAATAACTGGTTATTATCTGAAATGAAATAAAACACCACTCCTCTAACTTATAAAAAATTAAATTAAATCAAAGCAAAAAGTCCAAGTACCCTATATTGGTGGTTGGACTTTTTTAAAATAAACTGATTATCCTAACAATGAAAAATGACAGATAATAGAGATGCGAACAGCCTATAATCCACTACCCTGATACTAGTAACATAAAAGCGATTGCTAATAGATTAAGAACTATTAATGATAAAAAAGCTTTAAGTAATGCCATCTAAAAACAAAAAGCAAGGGAGAAAAATGTTCTATTATCCCACTTGCTTTTATTCGTTTTTTTATCAATAAAAAATATTGTTTATGTCTTTCTGAAAAAACGATCCTTTTTAATTCGTTCTCTGAACTACTTCACTAAGCTTTCCACAACATCTTCAATAATTTGTGTATTAGCAATTGGTCCAGAATATAGCCAGCTTGTATCTGGGCCGTATCCGTAAATGTTTCCGTTTTTCACCGCTGGGATATTGGACCATAGGGAGTCTTTTAGTACTTCAGCCCCTTCTCCATCACTGTTGATTAAGAATAAATGATCTGCATCTAGTTGTGCTAGCTTTTCTAATGAAATGGCAGACCAGTTTCCTGTTGCTGTTGCTGAAATTTCTTTTACTACTTCTGGTACTTTTAAGCCTAAATCTCCATATAGCACAGCACCGCTTGAAACATTTTCTCCTACAATAAATAATTGATTGGATACAAGCCAAATTGCTGCAGCTGATTCGTCCTTAATGGATTCTTGAATTTTTGCTTTTGCCTCTTCTGCTTTTTGGTTATAGTCTGCTAATACTTTTTCTGCTTCTTCTTTTTTATCTAAAACTTCACCAATTGTTTGTAGTCTTGTACGCCAGTCATTATTATTTTCCTTTGAAACAACATATGTTGGTGCAATTTTGGCATATTGATCATATTTTGCACCCTCTACTTCTGTAGCCGATGACATTAATACTAGATCAGGAGTAAAGCTAGATACTGCTTCGTATGGCAATGTAGAATCAATAGTTGGAATATCCTTTAAATCTTCTTGAAGGTAATCTTGCACTCCTTTTCCTTCTTGAATCGACCATTGTGCTACAGGAGTCACCCCTAATGCTATTAAATCATCTTCTAAGTAAGAACCAATAATACTTTTCAGCTCTGCCGGAACTTTCACTTCATTTCCGATTGCATCTGTTAATGTACGTTCCGTTGCTTCATTAGACCCAACGTTTTCTTTATTGTTATCTTCTTTACTATTATTATTTCCACATGCTGCTAGAACAGTGAAAACCAGTAGTAAACAAATAAATAATATCGATTTCATTTTGCGATTTTTCATTATGTATCCTCCTAATAGGTTATAAACAGATTATAAATGATAACGATTATCACTTTCAATATAAATATCGATTTTCAATTAATTTTATAGTAAAATGAATTGAAAAGTTTACCGTATCTATTATTATTCGACAATTTACATATTATTATTATCTCTATTTTATTTAATCGGAAAGTAGGTTCTTCATGAGTAAAAGCCATTCTTTAGGAAGTGACAACGGTACAATATTCAGACCCAAAGCTGCAACCTTGGTTCTCATAATCGGCATCCTTCTACTTTTAATTTCTATTTGCTTGTCGATTATTTTAGGCGTAGCAGACATTAATCTATCAACCGTTATACAGGGTATTTTTCATTTTGATAGTACTTCAACCGCTCATCAAATCGTTTATCGTTTACGTTTACCGAGAGCACTTGCTGCTACTTTTATTGGGGCAAGTCTTGCTGTTTCCGGAGCGATTATGCAAGGGATGACGAGAAATGCACTCGCTTCTCCTTCTATAATGGGCGTTACATCTGGTGCCATGTTTACAGTATCTATCGCATTTGCGTTTATGCCTATTGTTTCCAATACAATCATTATGCTATTTGCCTTTATTGGAGCAGGGTTAGGGGCAGCCCTAGTCTTTTTAATCGGTGCCCTTTCGAAAAGAGGTTTAACACCTATGAAATTGGCTCTAGCTGGTACTGCAATCAGCGCATTTCTTGGTTCGATTTCTACAGGAATTGCTCTTCGTTTTGATGTAGCAAAGGATATTAGTTTTTGGTATGCAGGAGGAGTCGCTGGAGTTCAATGGATTAATGTACAATTGCTTATTCCAGTAGCAATTGTAGGGTTAACCTTAGCTTTTTTCATTAGCAGATCCATCACCATTTTAAGCTTAGGCGAGGACGTTGCTGCTGGTTTAGGGCAGAAGGTCGGTATTGTAAAGCTATTAGGCACCATTGTAGTTTTGCTTTTAACAGGTGCTGCCGTTGCAGTCGGCGGAACCATCGGCTTTGTTGGACTTGTTGTCCCTCATATCGTTCGTTTTATCGTAGGATCGGATTATCGATTAATCATTCCTTGCTCTGCGGTCGCAGGTGCTCTTCTATTAGTGCTGTCAGATGTAGTCGCACGATTGGTTCACCCTCCTTTTGAAACACCTTTAGGGGCAATTACTGCAATAATTGGAGTTCCTTTCTTTCTTTATTTAGCACGTCGAGAAGGGAGAGGTCTCTAATGTCTTCTTCAAAATTAAGTAATACTAAATTATTTATCGTTAGTACGATTCTAATTGTGGCGATTGTTTTTGTTTTCTTTCTTAGTCTAAATATGGGGACGATAAAAATTAGCCCGATTGAGATTATAGAGGCCTTTACAGGCAAAGGCTCCACTCAAAACTTTAATATTTTATATAATTTTAGGCTGCCCCGATCTGTAATCGCGATTTTAATTGGAATCGGAATGGCTATTGCTGGGGCAATTTTACAAGGGGTATCAAGAAATAGTTTAGCGGACCCAGGGATTATTGGTATTAATTCTGGAGCTGGTTTTGCCGTTATTCTTTATATCTTCTTTATTCAAGGAAGTGCTTTGCAAGCAGGATCATTATCTGTTTATATTATGCCATTTTTTGCCCTTGCTGGAGCCTTAGTTGCCGCTGCATTAATTTATGTTATCGCTTGGAAGGATGGGGTTACACCTGTTCGTTTAGTATTGGTTGGTATAGGAATTAATGCTGCATTTGGTGCCTTGATTATTATTTTTCAATTAATGATGGATCCTCGCGATTTTACTCAAGCGACTATTTGGCTATCGGGGAGTATATGGAGCGCTAGTTGGAGCTATGTTCTTGCTCTTTTACCATGGATACTTATTCTTGTTCCTATCGCTATGATGAAATTTCAATCCATCAATTTACTACAGCTAGGAGATAATCTCGCCAAAGGACTTGGTGTATCCATTGAAAAAGAACGAGGAATGCTTTTACTTATTGCAGTAGGACTTTCAGGCGCATGTGTTTCTGTTGGTGGAGGAATCTCCTTTTTAGGACTCCTTGCCCCACATTTAGCAAGAATGCTAGTTGGCCCAAAACACCAACGTCTCCTACCAGTCGCAGCATTAATAGGTGCCCTTCTCTTATTAACATCAGATATAATCGCCAAAAGCCTAATGGTTGGCTCAGAAATACCTGTCGGACTTGTTCTGTCCTGCATAGGAGCACCTTATTTTATCTATCTTCTTATTAAGGAATAATGGGTAGCAGAAAGACGGTTCTAATGAGGACAATACTCTTTTATACTTTTCATAATTTAAATTTACCTTCTATAGTTTGGTGCAAATACTGAGTGAAATTTACAATTACATGTTGTAATTGCTAAACTATCTTTGTCCTTCATGGGATATGCCTCCTTCCTTGGTGAGATATTGTGGTCGGGAAATCCACTTTATCCTACCATGGAAGGAGGCTTTTTTTGATCCACGCTTAAAGCTTTACGGAACACCCCAAGCAATTTCATCAAAATGTTTAAACGCAAAAAAATACACACCTTCCAAATTCCGCACAGGAGGGGGACGCAGAGGGACGGTTACTGTGAGGACTATTTATCCAAATTTTTTGTAATTGTAAATAGTTGGTGTCACATGATTTCCTCGCTACAGAAGGAGACGTATGACGAAGTTAGGGATTGATAAATGAGTTAGTTGAACATCGGTCCTCAGTAGAACCGTCCCTCTTTGGACATCCTATCCAATTACCTAATCAAAAGCGCATGAACTTTGCGGATTTTTAATTTTGAAATACCTGCAGACTTATTGGTTCCTTTAAAATAGCTTAGGTAGGATTCACCAAATATTTCGATGCGGTCGATTTTATTTAGGTTTATCAGAAAGGAGCGATGGGTACGGTAAAAATACCATGGCAACCGGTCAACAAAGGATTGGAGGGATTCGGTTGTTTCATATTTATTCTTGACTGTATGAATAATTGTTTTTCTTGCTATTATTTCTATGAATAATATATCTTCCATTCGTAGATATACAAAACCATTGTTTAATTTAATCAAGATTCTATTATCCGTTTCATTCTGTAAATTCATAGAATGAAACTCTTTTGCTTTATATAAGCAGGAAATTAATCTCGAAAAGTCAATTGGTCTTGGTAAATAACCAACTGCCGAGTAATTAAATGCTTCTATTGCTAGGTTCTTATCCCCTCCGATTAGGATTAGTTGAAAAGCGGGAAGATACTCTTTATATTCGCTGTTAAAAAGAGTGGAATGGATGGATGGCAAGTCATAGTCAACAATAACTACATTCGGTTGTTTTAAAAAAATCAATTCTACTAAATCTTCACCAGTTTTTGCTTCACCTATGAATTCAAAATTAGAATGTATAGCAATAGATTCCCTTATAGAAAAAATTATATCGGAATCCTTATCAGCTACCGCTATCGTTAGCGTTTCCATTCTCTCTCCTTTCTATAAAAGAATGCTTCCCATTCATCTTGTACTTAATGTATAGTTAAGGAGTCACTAATTGGGCAAAGCATATATTACATAAATCTTTATTCTGTTTTACCAGCAACATGATTTCTGTCTAATCCCCCTCACTTTTTTACTTGTAAATCCTCTAAGTGGACTATAACTCATTTTGTAACACTTCCAATGATGATAGCATAAATTGCTTGTTATCTCCCCTATATAATATCGTCTTTTTCCATCTCCTAAAATAGCTAATTTATAGTCGGATAATTCACCTATTTTATTTCCAAATCAATATATTAAACAAGAATTTCTGGTTTTCCCAACAAAAAACCTTGTCCAAAAGGAACCCTCAACGCCTTTGTCATCGCTAGATCTGTTTCTTCTTCAATTCCTTCTAAAATAATTTTCATCTCTTCATCTGCAATATCTAATAAATGATTAACGAATTTCTGCTTTTCCGGTGAAAATGCTAAATTATTTGAAAAATAACGATCTACTTTAATAATGTCGGGAGAAATCTCCATGATACTTTGAAAATTTGCTACTCCCTTTCCAAAATCATCTATAGCTATTTGAAACTGATTAGCCTTTAGAATCGAGAGTCTTTCCTTAAATAATGGCATATTCCATAACGCACTTTCTAAAATAGTTTCATTTAATTCAAAGACTATCTTTCCTTTCATCGTTGGAAAATTCCTTATTAAAGTTGAAACAAACATTTTAAAACCTTTATGTAAAATGGTAGATGGAAAAACATTTACAAATAGTGGCTTTTTGCTTCTTGGTGAAAGAGATTGGAAGTTTTCAATTGTACTATTGATTAGAAAGGTATCTAATTCATATAAATAATTTTCTTCTCTCGCCTCTTCAAAAAATGTTTCAATCGATATTTCTTGATCATTTGCAATTCGAAATAATGATTCATATCCAATTATTTTCCACTCTTTGATATTCCAGATCGGTTGATACACATGATAATAATTCTTATCCTTTAATGCTGTTATTTCATCCACTTAGGTTTCCTCCAAAATAGTGCAAAAGTCATGATTATTTCCATTTCTCTATCCTACATGTAAATTTACCGAATTTGTCATTAATTGTCTATTTGGAAAGTAGCATTTTAGACACAAATAGAGCCTTTTTGGAAACCAATAAGTACTTTTTAAACAAGATAACAAACATTTTAAACCTTCTACAAAATACACTATGTTTCGACATAAACGTCACTGTTTTGTCGTACCGTATATAGATTCAATTCCGATTTTATAGGTAAAAGGAATTATATTTTTAATAAATCGGACATTCTTTTTTTTACTTCATTAATTTTTAGCTTTGATATCTTCGCACCTCTCTCTACTCCATTAAAAAAAGCGATAAAAGTTTCTTTGCAAGAACGAACCTCGACCACTTTTTCTAAGTTAATAATGTAGGAACGATGAGATAGCAAAAAGGTATCATTTAATTGATTTAGCAAATCACCGATGTTTTCCTGTGTTTCAAACACTTTATCCGTTGTGTATATATAACATTTCTTTTCTATCTTCTCAATAAAAAGGATATCCTCCTTTTTTATGTAATGTATCCCTTTACTATATTTAACTGGTAAATTATTAAAAGAAACCAGTTCCTTATTCTCAATTTTCCAAGCTATCATTCGCTTGGCTTTTTCAATGGCTTTATATAAGCGGAATTTCTCTATTGGTTTTACAAGATAATCAGTTGCTTCTAATTCAAATGCAGGAAATGCAAATTCTTCGGACTCAGCAAGAAAAATAAAGTGAACATCCAAGTTTTGTACACTACATTGTTTCATCACTTCGAGTCCATTTAATAATGGTAGATTTATTTCCGTTATAACTAAATCTGGCTGCCACTGCAAAAGCTTATCAACTAACTCCATGCCATTACCACACTCATCAATGATTTCGATTTGTTTATAAGCCTTTAGATAATAACGAATACATGCTTTCATTTGGTTGTCTCCATCCGCTATAATCGTCCTTATTGACATAATTACTCCCTTCATTTGATGTAGCATTTTACTAGCAGCAATGCTACATCAAATGAGATGAGCATCCTTCTTCTTTCATATATTTACTTTTGTGAATAGTAAAGCTATTATTAATATAACGCAATCATTTAATTTAGTTAAGTAACTGAACTATTTTACCACCTTCCTTTGCTTTGAACCAGCTAAATGCTATTTCTGCAAACTTATCTCCATGAAAAAAGAGGTCATGATGCATAGTGAGCCCTTTCTCATTAAAAAATCTTATCACCACTTCATTGCTGTTCCAATCCTTTTATAAAGGTAGAAATTAAATAATAAAAGCTTTTGTCAATATCGATCGGCATGCCAAACCCTTTGTGATTTTCGATGGAAGCAAAGCCATGAAGAATACTTCTTAAGCCGCGAATAGCGTGAATCATATCTTCTTTGCTTAGATTATACGGTTCTAATATTTCTGTTATCAAGTCAATTATTTGATTAGCAACGGTGGTAATGTCTTTTTCTTTTTTGGAAGCGGATTCGATGGTTAGTGCATATAATCCCGGCTGCTCTCTAGCATATGTTAAGTAAGCAACGCTTAGAGGATGAATCGCTTCCTCTTTTTTTGCATCCGTAATGGCCTGTTTTAATAACCGATATAAATCTTCTAGGGCCCGTAATGTTAGAAGGTTCATAATATCAGAAAGCCCATTAATATGATTATAGAGAGAAGGCGGTTTGACACCAAGTCGTTTCGCTAAGTTCGCCATCGTTACTTCCTTTAATCCTTCAGTATTAGCTATTTCGATTGCTGTTGTAATTATTTCCTTATTCGTTATGCCTGCTCTTGGTGACATCGGTTTCTCCTTTCTTTTTAGAATAATGATTTGATTGCAGCTTGAGGAATTTCAAGTAAGTCCCCATGTCCAGTTGCGAGAAGACTAATATTTAATGGAAGAATTTTCTTCGCACTGTTTACAGCCTCAGCTTTATTCCAAGTCGCCATTCCTGGAAATGGAAAGAACAGTCTAAATTGGCCACTTATTGCAAGGCCCCCTCTAGTATGAAAAGCATCCCCTGCTATTAAGCTATTATCACGCTTGTCGATAAAACCGAAGCTCCCCGGTGTATGCCCTGGTAAAGAAATACATAGTAGCGAACCTATCTGATCACCATCTTTAATAAGAACATCTGGTTTTGTTCTGATATTTTTCGGTAAGCCTCCTTTTAATACAAACGGTTCCTCTTCCTTGTCAATGGAATGGTCGCCAGCCAATATGCGAGCATCACGTGCTGATATATAAACTTTTGCATCCGATAGTTTCTCTTTTAAAGCATCTAATGATCCAATATGGTCTCCGTGTGCATGGGTTAAAATAATTTTTGTTATCGGTTTTTTCTGTTTTTCCGCAAACTCGAGGATTTTTTTATAACTAAAGGGCAAAGCAGTATCAACTAATGTTAGTTCTTCCCCCTCTTCAATGAGATAGCAGTTCACTGGGAAAATCATTGGCAAAAAAGTTAATTGATATAAAAAATTGCGATGAATAATTCTCAATAGATAAACCTCCTCACAAAAACTAATAGCATTAGTTTTTATTTTAACTAATGCTATTAGTTTTTTGCAAGTTTCTATTAATAAATAAAAAGAACAAGACCCAAATGAGTCTCATTCTATAATTAAATATCATCCAATAGGCAATTCAACATTTAAATTCTTCGTTTTTTTCCGCATCGTACACATTTATTGGAGTAATAACTAAATTTATGGCGTCTTTTTAGAAAACAAATAATAGCACCAAATTTCATTTTCCCATCCCCATTCCAATAATCTGGTAATCCAGCCATCTTAGCTGTTGCCTTAGATCTGTGACTTTGCGTCCCACCTTTTCAGGAAAGTTTGCCTTTAAACTAACTATTTTTATTATTGGTACTATTTTACTATAAAAATATGGACGAAGAAAGAAAATAGCTTCAACAAATTCGATATATTTTTCTATGATTATATACTTGGATGCATTATATTCCACGTTGAAACATTCAATTAGAAGCATAGTTTAGTCATTCGCTTAGATGAAAAATTGTATCTTAATTACTGTACTTAATTGTAAAAAAGCCATTATTCTTATAGAATAACGACTTCTCCTAATCCTCCTACCTAATATCCTAGCTGCTTATTGACTACATTTAATAATGGTTTTCCTTCTGAATATAATTGTAAATTCTGCAAAAACATCGCAAATACTCTTTCTGTATGTCTAGCAGACTTGTAAGCTATATGAGGAGTAATCACGACATTATCGAGTAGCCAAAATGGGTGTTCCTCAGGTAATGGCTCTATATCAAAGACATCTAAGGCTACTCCTCCTATTTTCCCCTCCTCTAGAACCTCTATTAAATCCTTTTCTACAATAGCATTTCCTCTTCCAATATTTATCAAATGGCTATTTTTCTTCATCTTTTTTAATCGTGTCTTATCCATAAAATGAACGGTTTCTTCTGTAGAAGGCAATGCAAGAACGACAAAATCTGAGCAAGCGATTACTTGATCTACTTCTGAAAGGTCAACAACCGAGTCTGCTGGACAATCTTCTCTTCTTTTTCCATTAGTAGTCCTGCGGCAGCCAATTACTTTCATTCCTAAACTTTTACATCTCTTGGCTACTTGATATCCTATTTCTCCATATCCAATGATTCCAACGGTTGATGTATCTAAATCAATGACAGATACATCTGTCCATAATTGCTTTGCCTGGTTTTTGTACTGTTTGGGAAGTCCTCTTGCAAAGGAAGTAATCAGTGCGATTGTATGCTCTGCAATTGGAATAGATGTAGCTCCTTTTGAGTTGGTTATCACGATATCACTATTTTTTATCTGGTCGTTTAACATCGCATCTATTCCAACACTAACGGAATGAATCCATTTAATATTAGGTGCATACTTTAAAATTTCTAAATCATCCTTAAGTCCAACCGTAAACAAAACATCACATTCCTGTAATTCCTTTGTTGGAATTGGTTGTTCTCCTTTAAAATTCCAAGGTTCTATTATTACCTGGGAAATTTCTTTATATTTCGACAAAAAATCATTTGGAACATTTCGTCTAAAATAAACCTTGGGCTGCTTTTTTTTAACCATTATTTTTTCCATTTTCACACCCCGTTTAATACTTCGATGCTTTTTTTGCATTGGTAATACGACTCTGCGATTCTCTTTACTCCTTTTTGGATATCCTCTTCATTTGTAAAAGTAAAGCTTAATCGGATATGATTTGTTTCTGCACGATCTACATAAAAGAATTTACTTTCAATAAAACTGACCCCTCTTGAAAGTGCAGCACTTGCAAATTCGCTTGTATTTACTTCTTTAGGAAAGCTTAGCCAAAGAAAGAAGCCGCCTTCTGGCTCTGTAAATGCCACTTCTTCCCCAAAACATTCCTTTACAGCGTTAATCATTGCATCTTTTCTAGCACAATATAAATCATTTATTCTTTTCATATGGTATTCAAATTTAACATCAGCTAAGAAATGAGAAATAATTTCTTGAACAAAAACACTTGTTGATCCATCCGATTTTAACATTTTCATTCGCTGAATAATGACTTCATCATCGGCTAAAGCCCAGCCCATTCTAATTCCTGGTGCAATTGTTTTAGAAAAGGTACTTAAATAGATAACCCTTTTCGGTCCAAAGGAATAAATAGAGGGCAGCTTCTCTCCAGAAAAACTAAGCTCTACATAAGCATCATCTTCCAATATATAAAAATTATATTCATAGGCAAGTTCAGCAAGCTTCTTTCTTCTTTCTATCGATAAACAAACGCCAGTAGGATTATGATAATTTGGCATCACATAAATAAACTTGGGAATCGGTGCATTATCCTTAACTGCTTCTTTCAATTTACGTTCGAGCTCGTCTGTCATTAAACCATTTTGATCCATGGGTATAGAGGAAATCTTTACTTCAGCTAGGGAGAACTGTCTAATTGCCCCAAAAAAAGTCGGCGCCTCCACCCAAACATGATCACCAGGGTCTGTTAATGTTCTCGTTGCTAAGTCGATAGCTTGCATAGAACCAGCCGTAACAAGAATATTTTGTGTTTCTACTATGATAGATACATGTTTCGATCTTTGCTGGATCCAATTTACAACATGATCTGGACCTGCTCCTCCCGAGTATTGCAAAGCCCTTGGTCCATCTAATTGTAATGCCGACACAGCTGAATCAGACAATAGTGAAATATCAAATGATTCTTTTGCAGGATGACCAAAGGCAAATGGAATTAAATCGGGATGCTTTTTCGCATTAGCTGCAGATAATAAAGGTAATTCTGGAAACCTCTTTGATATTGGATATTCTTTTACTAATTCCATACATTTCCCCCATCTATAATTATTTTCTGTTGTCTTGCATTCAGGCTGCTCATTATTTCTAATGAACGCATTATTGAAAACACCAAGCTTAAGCGTACGAAAGGAACATCAAATCTACCGCTTGCTTGGTACAACAGAGTCAATTAATCGATGAAACTCGATGGAAAGCTTGCGGCTATACGCTCCTACCTCTCCAGTCCCAACCTTTCTGCCATCTATTTCAATAACTGGACAAACTTCTTGACCTGTATTGGTAATAAATACTTCATCCATTCCATATAACGCTTCTAATGTCATCGGTGATTCTTCTAACTCTAACGAAACCTTTTCTAATAAACGAATGACAACCTGTCTTGTTATCCCATTTAAGATCAAATGATTGGCTGGATGTGTATAACAAACACCATCCTTTATGCCAAAAATATTACTACTGCTACATTCCGTCACCATTCCACCTCTAACAAAAACGGCTTCTTGAGCTCCTGCTTCCACTGCTTTTTGTTTTGCAAGTACATTTCCTAGTAAATTAAGGCTTTTAATATCCACTCGTTGCCACCGAATATCTTCTGTCGTGATTACATGAATTCCAGCTAACTCTTCTTTTTTTTCTTCTTTGCCTTCTTTTGTATAAGCTACTAATACAGAAGAAACCCCTTCAGGAAAATGATGAATTCGCGCGGCTACCCCTCTTGTAACTTGAATATAGACATAACCCTCTCTTAAATTCTCAATAGATATTAATTGCTGAATCTGCTTGGTTAACTCTTCTTTATTCATCGAAATAGCAATCCTTAGCTCCCGAGCACTCCGAAAAAGCCTTTCCAGATGAGCTTCCCACTCAAATAGGACTCCTTCAAATACCTTTACCATTTCATAGATTCCATCACCGAATTGATAGCCTCGATCTTCAATATCAATGGAAAAAGAACTTCTCGGAATAATCCCTTCATTAACCAAAATATTCAATTTATTCACCTCGTATTATTTTAATGTAAATGGCAAGCTACTTGATGATTAGTTCCTAAATCCTTTACTGTCGGTTCTACATGCATACATTTCTCCATTTTAAATGGGCATCTTGTATGAAAATGGCAGCCGCTTGGCGGATTAAGGGGTGTAGGCAATTCCCCATCCAATACAATCCTTTCTATTCTATTTTTCTCATCAATAACTGGTTTTGCAGATAACAAAGCTTGCGTATAGGGATGAGCCGGACGTGAAAATAAATCAGCAGTATTTGCAATCTCCACTATTTTTCCTAAATACATCACCCCTACTCGATCTGAGACATGTTTTACTACACTAAGATCATGAGAGATAAATAGATAAGTAAGGGAAAATTGCTTTTGTAACTCTTTAAAGAGATTAATAACTTGGGCTTGAACAGATACATCTAATGCGGATACTGGTTCATCACAAATAATAAACTTAGGATTAAGCGCTAATGCCTTTGCGATCCCAATTCTTTGTCTTTGTCCTCCTGAAAATTCATGGGGGTATCTTTTTTTCATTTGAGGGGACAAACCAACCTTTTCCATTAAATACTCCACTTTCGTTCTTCTTTCTTCGCGACTACCAACTTTATGAATAGATAAGGGCTCTGCAATAATTTCTTCTACCGTCATTCTTGGATGTAAGGATGCAAAGGGATCTTGAAAGACAATTTGCATATCCTTTTTTATATTCTTCAATTCTTGCTTTGAATAGGCAACAATATCCTTTCCCTCAAAAAAAACATTTCCCTCCGTTGGTTCAATTAGCCGCAATAAAGATCGACCTGTTGTACTTTTCCCACATCCTGATTCTCCAACTAATGCCAATGTCTCTCCTTTATACACTTTAAAATTAACATCATCTACCGCCTTAACGACCTTTTGTTCTTTTCTTGTTAATTTTTGAAGAATATCTCTTTTCACTGGGAAATACTTTTTAAGCGATTTTATTTCCAACAACACTTCTTTTTCGGCAACATGCTCCATTATGATGCAACCCCTTCTGCGATTTCCTTATATCTCCAACAACTGACTTTTCGATTATCTTCTATTTCAGTAAGCGGTGGTTGTTGCATCTGACATTTTTGCTCAGCAAAAGGACAACGGTCTTGAAAAATGCAGCCTTGTATCTCCTCATCCGCCATTGGAACTCTTCCAGGAATGGAATATAATTCGTCCATTTTCTCTTCAATGGAAGTAACAGACTGCAATAATCCTTGTGTATAGGGATGAAATGCTTTTTCAAACAACTGGTCTTTACTTGCTTCCTCCATCACTCGTCCCGCATACATTACAATAACTTTTTGACAGTTATTAGCGACAACTCCTAAATCATGTGTAATTAAGATCATCGCCATATCTAGTTTTTCCGTTAGATCAGCAAGTAAATCTAAGATTTGTGCTTGTATCGTTACATCTAAAGCCGTTGTTGGTTCATCTGCAATTAATAGGCGTGGCTGACAAGAAATAGCCATCGCAATCATCACTCTTTGCCGCATTCCTCCTGAAAGCTCATGTGGATAAGATTTCATCCGTAGCTCCGGGGATGGAATTCCTACTAATTTCAACATTTCAATCGCCTTTTCTATTCTCTCCTTTTTGCTTAGGCGATAATGGGCAGCTAATTGCTCCATTATTTGCGTTCCAATTGTTAATAAAGGATTAAGTGCTGTCATCGGTTCTTGAAAAATCATCGATATTTCTTTTCCGCGAATACTTTTCCATTCAGTGTTTGTAGATGTTAACAGATTTTTTCCTTCCCAAACTATTTTTCCCTCCGTAGCTAGAAGACCTTTGTTTTTAAGAAGTCCCATTATAGCTAAGGAAGTCATGCTTTTTCCACAGCCCGATTCCCCTACGATGCCAAGTGTCTCTCCTTTTTCTAAGGAAAAGTCTACTTGTTTTAAAACATGGACCATGTCACCGTTCTTGTTATATCCTACTTTCAAATCTTGAACATCTAGTATCATCCCCAATTGCAGTACCCTCCTTTATCATTAGGTTAGATTATCGCGAATTTTTCATTCTTGGATCAAAATAGTCTCTAAATACATCTCCTACTAAATTTATGCCTAATATGACAATAAACATCACTGCACCTGGAATAAATAAATACCAAGGAGCATTAAACATATAATCCTTGCCTTGATTGACCATAGATCCCCAACTAGGATCAGGTGGCTGTACCCCTAAACCAAGAAAACTTAAAGATGATTCTGCGAGTATGGTAGATGCCATACCCAATGTTGCGATTACAGCAATATGTCCATAACAGTTAGGTAAAATATAACGAAATAAGATGCGCAAGACACTTGCACCTAAAGCGTGACCACCTTCCACAAATTCCTGCTCCTTTAAGGATAAAGTTTGTGATCGTACCAATCGGCATATTTCAGGCCAACTTACAATTCCTAACGCAAGGATTAAGTTAAATACCCCTGGTCCTAATGCAGCCATAATCGCAATGGCAAATAAGAGTCCAGGAAAACTAAACATAATATTGGTAATCGCCATAATTACCTTATCTGTTTTTCCTGAAAAATAGCCAGACAACAAGCCTAGTAAAGTTCCAATCGAAATAGAAATAAGCTGAACAACGATGGCAATAATTAGCGATTTTTGCCCACCATATAAAACCCGTGTAAATAGATCTCTTCCTAAATGGTCTGTTCCAAACCAATGAGTCGCAGAAGGTTTTTGTAATGTCTGTGTTAAATCATTGGTATTTGGATTATAAGAAGAAATAAATGGTACAAATATTGTGCCTAATACAATAACAAGCATTATTCCAATTCCAATATAGGAAAAAGAAAATTTCACGCTTCTTTTCTTTTTCTTAATAGGTATGCTTCTATCAGCACTGATTGTGGGCGAATTGACGGTCTCCATTTATTATTCACTCCATCCTTTTTAAGACTCCACCTTGATTCTTGGATCGATTAATCTACATCCAATATCAGTGAGTAAATTCACTAGTAAAAAAACAGTAGCAACAAAAACAACACAGCCTTGCACAATTGGTAAATCACGCTGCAATATCGCATCAATCATCAATCGCCCAACCCCTGGCAACCCGTAAATTGTTTCTGTAATAACTGCTCCAGATAATAACAATCCCATTTGAACCCCAATTATCGTTAAAATAGGTGGCATTGCATTTTTTAATGCATGTAAAATAATAATTCTGCCTGAGGAGATTCCCTTTGAAATAGCCGTTGTCATATAATCCATACGTAAAATATCGATCATTGCCGATCTAGTAATTCTCGCAATTACACCACTTACAGCAAGAGCTAGGGTTAGAGATGGCAATAGTAAATACCGTATATCCCCCGCCACATAACCCGTTGCCGGAAGCAGCCTAAATTTAACTGCAAACAGATACATGAGAATTAATCCTAGAAAAAACGAAGGCAAGGAAACGCCAGATACGGAAAAGGAACTTACTAAAGAATCAATCCAAGAGCCTCTTTTTAAAGCTCCAATAGTTCCAGCGGTAATTCCTATTACGATAGCAATGAATAATCCAAGAACGGTGATTTGCAAGGTTACTGGAATTCTTTCAATAAGCAGTTCCGTTACAGAACTTCTAGATTGATAGGAAGTGCCAAAATCACCTTGGACTACACCTTGAAGAAAATGTAAATATTGGAGAGGCAGGGGATCATTAAGTCCCCACTGCTCTCTTATTTGCTTTATAACATTCTCATCTAACGCCCCGCTTCTCGCATCCATTAATTGAGCTACTGGGTCACCTGGAATAATATTCATCAAAATAAATACAATTAAGGTAATTGCAATCCATATTGGGATGGCTTCCAAAAGCCGTCTTATCATGTAATTTAGCATTGTCCACCTCTCGTCTTTTATTTTGGCTGTTTTCTTATAATTTGTTGCTATTAACTTAGAACTTTTTCCTATTGGAAAATCAATAATCATATAGAATACAGCCTTTATTTTAGACTTTCATCAATCCAAACCTTTGTTAAGTCTTGATAGTCAATATCTGTCGGCATTTCCTGCAGTCCCTTTACCCAAGGCTGATGAACAATTACTGCCTTGTTATAGTTAAAGAACCACCAAGGTGCATCTTTTACAATCATTTCTTCCGCTTCCTGAGCTAGTGCAATCATTTCTGATTCATCTGTTGTCTGTGACGCCTTATCTAGCAATTCATCTACCTTTTCATTGGTATAATGACTTGTATTTCCAGATGCACCAGCATTTTTACTATGGAAATAGCGAGATAAAAACTCTACTGGATGTGTCATTCCACCATTTGAAGACATCGCCGTCTCAAAATCTCCATTATTTAATCGGTCTGTCATTGCAGCAAAATCAACTTGCTCTGTCTTAACCGTAATTCCAACTTCTTCTAAATATCCACTCAACGCCTCTACTGCTGGCAAGCCGAATGCGGGGTGAGAGGTAGTAAGAATGTTTAGTGTAAATCCATCACCATACCCAGCTTCTTCTAATAAAGCCTTTGCTTTTTCTGGATCATATTGATAGGTAGTTACTTTTTCGTTATAGCCTTGAATCGACGAAGGGAGTACTCCAACTGCCGGGTAAGCCTTCCCTTGGATTACAGTTTGTATAATTGTATCCCGATCAATTGCGTAATTTATCGCTTGTCTAACACGGACATCTTGCCATGGACCATCTTTTTCGAGGTTAAACTTCAAATTTCTTGTAAATAATTCTGGTACTTCTACTATCAAATCACCATACGTCGGATCATTTTTATATCTTGCATATTGAGCATCTCCCAGTACCATCATATCCAATTGTCTTGAAGCGAATGAATTGTCTCTAGCTGTTTGGTCTTCCATAATTTTATAGACAACTTTGTCTAAATTAGGTGCACCTGCAAAGTAATCCGCATTTTTTTCTAATACAATTTCGCTTCCACGTACCCAGCTAGAAAATTTAAAGGGACCTGCCCCAACGGGTTCTTCGCCAAATTTATCTCCTTTTTCTTCCACTACCTCTTTAGGAACAGCAGCTGTAAATGGTAAAGATAAGACGGAAAGGAAAGTATTGTCAGGATTATCTAAACTAATTTCTATATGTGTATCATCAATCACTTTGATACCCGTTACTTCACTGGCATCCCCACTCATAAAATCCTTTGATCCTGTAATTGCTTGCAAATTTCCTGCATTAGGAGAAGCATTTTTAGGATTCATTACTCTCTCCATCGAATACTTAAAATCTTCGGCGGTTACCACTCTTCCATTATGAAAGGTAACATCAGGGTTAAGGGTAAAAGAATAAGTTAAACCATCTGAACTAATTTCCCATTCCGACGCATTTCCTGCTTTGAATTCCCCAGCTACCGCGTCATAACGAACAAGTGGTTCAAAGATATTCCAAGTTACCATGGATGTCGCAGTTCCATGAGACCTGGCCATTGGATCCAAGTTTTGTGGATCCCCATAAATAGCAGCCCTCACTAACGTACCACCTGAAGTTGGCTCATTACTACTTGTCGAATCATTTTCAGATGAACTTGCTGGATTGCTTTCCTCACTACATGCACTTAAAAATAAGACCATCAAAATACTAAAAATAAGAAACCTAAAATTATTCCTTTTCATCCTCATTTCTCCTTATGTATTAGTTTTTTTACTGCTTAAATCTTTTTCTCTCTATTACATAAATGGAATAATCTAGTTGTATTTTGTCAGGAAATATCACATTACACTTTGTGCACAGTTATTTTATTGTTATTTTTGTCATATTTCCTAACAAATTATCTGAATATTAAAATTATTATATAGTGATACTTTAATATGGTAAAGTTGAGCACCTCTATCACTTTCTTTATTTTCTAAATTTTCAATCATTACATTTATTCTTCTATAATGATAATCTGACATATTTATCGACATATCGCTCACCAGAAATCAGCAAATTCTTTATTATTACCATTTAAACTTAAGATAAGAATATTAAAACAACCAAGTCTCTATATTTTTCGATAATAAATATTTTTAATGATTAAATTTTATTCTGTTAGCCTATTCAATCCGTTTTCTTTGCTTTGAAAATATAAATCATACGAATTTGTTACATTTTTTTGTACATAATAGTTCTGAAAATCACATCATCTAAAGCATAATAATTGAAATAAGCTCTAGCTGGTGGTACCTTGTTAAACAAACGAGATAATTTTTTCAATGAAAGAAGGCTTGGTTATGAAGGATTTATTTACTCCTTTCTCTTATAAAGGATTAGAATTAAAAAACCGTGTGGTAATGCCTCCAATGTGTCAATATTCAGTGGGGAAAAAAGACGGAATCGCAACAGATTGGCACTATGTTCATTATGTAAGTCGTGCAATCGGTGGTGCTGGATTAATCATTATTGAAATGACAGATGTAGAACCTGATGGTCGCATTACAGATAATGATTTAGGTTTATGGTCTGACGAGCATATTGCTCCATTGAAACGAATTGTTGATGCTTGTCATCAATACGGTGCAAAAGTGGGTATCCAAATCGCTCATGCTGGCAGAAAGGCAGAGGATGCACCACAGCCAGTCTCTTCATCAGCTATTCCATTTGATGATAAATCAAAAACACCGAAAGAATTAACTACAGAAGAAGTAAAAGGAATGGTGGAAAAATTCCGCCAAGCTACTGCTCGTGCAATCAAAGCTGGTTTTGATACAATCGAGTTGCATGGTGCTCATGGTTACTTAATTCACCAGTTCCAATCTGCCTACACAAACAAACGTGAGGATGAATATGGCAAAGATTTAACGAAGTTCGGTGTGGAAATCATTAAAGCAGTTAAAGAAGAAATGCCAGCTGATATGCCATTAATCATGCGCGTTTCTGGTAAAGAATACGTTGAAGGTGGATATGATATTGAAGACAGTGTTGTATTTTCTAAAAAATATGAAGAAGCTGGCGTAGATATTTTCCATGTCAGCGCAGGTGGAGAAGGTCCAATCGCTGCAGCAGGACGACCTGGAACACATGTTGCTTATCAAGTACCTTTAGCTCGTGCATTTAAGCAAGAGTTAAACGTACCAGTTATCGCTGTTGGAAGATTAGATTCACCAGAATTAGCAAACTCTGTCATTGGCAATGATGATGCAGATCTTGTTGCAGTAGGAAGAGGCATGCTTCGCAATCCATATTGGACAATCGAAGCTGCTACACAGCTACGTAAGGAAACAGAAATGCCTAAACAATATGGTGTTGCGTTTCCTAAGAGATAATATAATTTTGAAAAGAGGTTGGGACATAAAGATTCCAGCCATAGACCCGAACAATCATATGAGAGTGATTGTTCGGTTTTTTCATTAGTTTATAAAAGGCTTTTTTAGTAAAGTTGGTGTTATTATCCGCAGCCTGAATACACTTCGCTTTCGAAAACATTGGGGCAATTCTACTGCTTCCTTTTCTAAAAAAACACTCGCACACATATTCCATTTAATGGTATAATTTACACAAAGGAGATGCTTGCTAATGATAGAGCTTGTTCTTGGTCTTTTAAGTGTGATTGGTGACATTTGTACAGCAATTGCAACTTCTGCTATGGAGAAACTAGAAGGCAAGTAATAGCAAATGATTTTCTTAGAAAAAGAGGCTTGTTACTTAAACAGCCTCTTTTTTGGTTTGTATTTAAATGAAATTATAGGTCGATTCTTCTGCTCACATGCCTGTTTTATACTTTTTTTCACTAGAAGATGTATTTTTCGTGTCATGCTTCGCTTTTTCTTCCCTTAATTCTTCTTTGAGATCTTCCATGGGGATTGGATCAACCATTTGTTCACTTTCAAATTTATCAAATAAACTTTCATTTTCTGTTTCGTATTGCTCTGGATTATCCATATATGTGTTATTATTCGTAACAGTTTCTCTTTTATTTTCTGCCATTATTAATCACCTCCCTATTATTGAATACCCGATTTTCAATTAAAGTACTCAGAGGGACGATTCGAAGGCACTGAAAAACTACTAGCAATTGCTTATTAATAGTAGCCATTTTCTAAACTTTGCTGTTGCATTTGTTCTCCGAGGCGTCAACATGACTTACTGGGTCGTGCTGACGCCTTTTCAAAAACCAATAAATAATTCACTTTTCAAAGCCCTGCTTCCTAAATGAATTTCGACAAACTACTTTTTCAGTAATCTGGAACTATTCTCTAGTTTCCTTTTACTAGCACATAACAAAAAGGGAAGCAGGAGAATCCCCCTACTTCACCAGATTCAACGCAGTTTCTGCTGTATTTTTATCAATTTGTGATTGTTGCTCTGTGTCATATGGCTGGTAATAGCCTTTATTAATCATATAAGTAGAGATTTGTTCATGAAGTGTAATGGTTTCTTCCAATTGTTGTTTTAATATATTTCTTACTTCTGGAGTCGCCGTTTCTGTAATTGCTAATGCATAGCTTTTTATACCGGACTTTGCGGCAATTAGCAAGTCTGTTGCTATCACTTGATCGGATAATGGAGCCATTCCTGTTATTTTTTCAATAAATCCATTCAATATTATAAACCTCCTTTAAGAAAGATAATTTTTCAATGCTTCGATATGTTTGGATGATATTTCTACATCTTGCTGCATAATTGTTTTTAATTCTTCATCTGATACTAGTAATTGCATGATTGAAGCTTTTGTTACACATAAGCTTTTAAACGTTATTAGTTCATGAAGCTCCAGTGCTTCATGAGTACCTAGATTTCCCTCCATCTAAAAACACCCACTTTCTATAATTAACAGCATTCTCTTTATTCATGTAAGGAGCGTTCTGCATATTCCAAATCCTTTTGTAACTGTTGAGGAACATTGTAAGCATCATATATGCCTCTATCCTGTAAAAACCCATAAATTTGTTCATGCTGATCGATCGCATTTCTTAATTCTTGTTTCAGAAAAGTCCGTATTTCTGATGTGGTCGACTCTGTTAATGCAGCAGCTAAATCTTTAACAGCTGCTTTCGTTTCAAATAGCATATCGGTTGCGATGACATGATCGGAAAAACTTAATTCCTTCTCATTCATTTGGGAATCCTCCTAATTATTGAATGATTTGTGTAGACGCTTTACTTAAAAGATTCTTCATTTGATTTAAAGAAGTCGTTCCTAGTTCAACACTTTTTTCAATCAATTGTTTTAACTCTTCATTCTCTACCTTTTCTAATCTTGCTTTTGATTGAGCAAGGCATGCCCCTTTAAAATTAATCAATTCACGCATATCTGTCACTTCATGAACCCCAAAATCTTGGCTTTTCATCCTTACACCTCCATTCTTTCCCATGATTATTGTTCTTTATTAGATAAAAATTTATCCCAATAACGATAACTTTTATAAGAATGTATTAATAGAACCTTCGAATCTTCTACTTATATTTATTAAACATATCCCATTAATTTCTTTTTTAATTAAAATTAATATCAAGTTATAATTATTATAAAAGCAGGCTGAATAATGGCTAAACAAGCACTTATTATAAACAAAAAAGAAAAGCGAAATATAAAGTACAAGAATAGAATATACAAGATGCGAAAAATGCGGCAGACCACACTCTGTTTACCGCAAATTTAAATTATGCAGAATTTGCTTAAGAGAATTAGCCTACAAAGGCCAAATTCCAGGTTTAATAAAAGCAAGCTGGTAAGGAAATCAGAGGAAGTCCTAACAGTGAGAGTTCTATTGGTTTCTTCCTCTCTATATATTATAAAAGTCCGCAATAGAAGCGTCCTAGGTCACTGAAAAACTGCTAGCTATTGATGATTGATAGTAACCACTTTTTTAAACTTAGATGTGGAAAAACCAACCTATTATTTCGCTTTCAAAGAACTAAATCCTCATTTAACTTAGTTAACTATACTTTTTCAGTGGCCTCGAACCGTAATTCTCCCTAAAAGAATCTCTATTATCCCGAGTAGAAAAAAGAATGTCTGCATCCAATTTATCCAGCCAATCCAATATACTTGTGCTGAAATCCAAATAATCATTGCAGTCCCTAGTATAATGGTTACAATTCCTGATAAAGCATGCCTTTTGAAAGATAAAATGGCACCAAAGAAACTACCGATCCCATTGATTAAAAATAAAATAATTCCTGGAATCAAAAAATTTTGAAACGGAGATTCCTCCAAAAGCTTAACAGTCATTCCTAAAGTACTGCCATCCGGCTTGAAAACAAGTCCTATCCCGGCAGCAACGGCTCCCATTCCAATGAATAATAGTAATGCACCTATCCAATAATAAATTCCGTTTCTTCTATTCTTCATCTTCCACATCTCTTTCTTTTTAAAATAGATTCAGTACATATGAAGGAAAAGCCTCTTCCCTTTATTTTACTAACAAGTGATAAAAACAAATTTGTATAATATGTGAATAAAGTTCAGGAAGTAAAAGTTTGGAAAAAGAGCCAGTAGAACCGTCCCTCTGAAATCCCCAAAACCTAAATAATCCCATTTCTTCCTATTACATTTAGGTTTAATCAATGTCAAAACGTCTATATAAAAGAAAAAAGGAGGCGTTTATAGTTATGGTTAAAAATGAAGATTTAAAAAACAAAACGGTGGATCGTGATTTTAAAATAACAGAAAAGCAGAAAGAGAAGCAGCAGGAAAAGAAAAAAGAGGATAAAAAAGAAAAATAAATAAAAAGGGTACTGGCTCCATTGGAGATTCAGTACCCTTTTCATTTAAATACAACTTATTAATCAATCTAGGTTCTTAAACTTACTTCCCCTCTACTACTTCTCTTAATATTTCATAAGAGCGTTTCTGCTTTTCAGCGTCAAAAATATAAGAAACGGCCATAATTTCATCCACATTAAATCGTTCTTGAAATGCTGTAAGCTGTTTGCGAACAGAATCTTTACTTCCTAAAAGAGTCACACTGGACATCGATTTTGCCATTTCTTCTTCCTGTGGGTTCCAAATTCCATCTAAGCTTTCCACTGGTGGCTGAAGGGGCATTTGTGTACCACGCACTACATTAAGGAAAAATTGATGAGTGGATGTCTGTAAAACCGCAGCCTCTTGATCCGTTTCAGCTGCAATTAAATTCAAGCAAACCATCATATATGGTTTATCCAAATATTTTGAAGGCTTGAAACGCTCACGATAAATCTTAATAGCATCTGCCATATATCTTGGTGCAAAGTGAGAAGCAAAAACATAAGGTAATCCCAAGCTCGCCGCTAAGTAAGCAGAATCTGTGGAGGAACCAAGAATGTAAATTGGTACATTCGTTCCAACGCCTGGATGCGCTTTTACATATCCTTGTTCTTCTTCTGGTCCGAAATACGTAAGCAGTGCATTAACATCCTCTGGAAATGTATAAACAGAATCCTTTTGAGATCGTCTTAACGCACTCGCAGTCAGCATATCGGTTCCAGGTGCTCTGCCAAGGCCTAAATCAACACGATTTGGATAAATCGTTGCCATTGTTCCAAATTGTTCTGCAACAACTAATGGAGAATGGTTAGGTAGCATCACTCCGCCAGATCCTACACTAATGCTATTAGTATGTTCAAGCGTATGCTTTATTAAAATTGCCGTCGCCGAACTAACAAGTGTAGAAGTATTATGATGCTCAGCAATCCAATATCGTTTATATCCCATTTTCTCGGTTGCTTGAGCTAAATCAATCATTGATTCAATTGCTTCTTTTGACGTTTGTCCCTCGCGAATTGGAGCAAGGTTTAGTACAGATACAGGTATATTTAAATTTGCCATTATGCAAGATCCTTTCTTGTTTGATTCATCTTTATCATATCAATTGATATCATGGAAACAAACTTATCTGCTTGAAGAGAGGCAGAAGAAAATTCATCCTAACATTATTCGATTCAAGTCTGTGGAGACAGGATAAATACGGATACACTATTAGCCATTACATATAAGATTCCCCTTTGCATTTCTTCCAATACCAACTCCGTTCAATGTAAACAACAAGAAAAGGAAGCAAAAGAACTGCTCCCCTCTGCTTCCCTTTATAACGTATACTGTTTCTCAAAATAATTTTGATATTCTCCGCTGATAATCTGCTCCCACCATTCTTTGTTGTCCAAATACCATTGGATGGTTTGGGCAATTCCAGATTCAAATGTATAGGTCGGTTTCCAGCCAAGTGCTTCCAGTTTGGTTGGATCAATCGCATAGCGCTTGTCATGACCTAGGCGATCCGTTACGAATTCGATTAAGTCCTCTGACTTTTCTAGTGTGCTAATGATTGTTTTTACTACTTCTAGATTTGTACGCTCATTATGACCGCCAACATTGTATACTTCGCCATTTGCGCCTTCATGAAGCACTAAATCAATTGCCGCACAATGATCTAATACGTGTAACCAGTCACGAATGTTTTTACCGTCTCCATAAACAGGAATCTTTTGCTCATTTAACACGCGAGAAATCGTTAATGGAATTAACTTCTCTGGGAAATGATAAGGTCCATAGTTATTGGAACAACGTGTAATATTGATTGGCAAGCCAAATGTCTCATGGTAAGCGCGAACCAGCATATCAGAAGATGCTTTACTTGCACTGTATGGGCTATTTGGCTGTAATGGCGTATCTTCTGTGAAGAAAGTTGTTGGATCGAAATCTAGCTCTCCATACACTTCATCTGTCGATACATGAACAAATTTCGTTACACCGATTGCCTTTGCTGCATCTAACAATACTTGCGTACCAAGCACGTTTGTCACCACAAAGATTTCCGGGTCTGTAATCGAACGGTCCACATGGCTTTCTGCTGCAAAATGAGTCACATAATCAAACTTTTCTTTTTCAAAAAGTGCGAAGATTGCGTCTCGATCTGCAATATCTGCCTTTACGAAATGATAATTATCCTTCTTTTCAATTTCCTTATGCTTCGTTAAATCACCTGCATATGTTAATAAATCTAAGTTATAAATATCGTAATCTGGATATTTATTGACCATATATTGCACAAAGTTTCCGCCGATAAAGCCTGCGCCACCTGTTACTAACACTTTCTTTCTTGCCACCTTAGTTCACCTCTTCTTGTAATTCCGCGATATATCGCTTTAATGCATCCTGCCAAGCGGGAAGACGGGTAAATCCATTCTCCTCTAGCTTGTCCTTTGACATGCGGGAGTTCTTTGGTCGAACTGCTTTAGTCGGATATTCTTCGGTTGTAATACTATTTACCTTCACGGCTTTTCCCGCTACTTCAAATATTTCCTTCGCGAAGTCTGCCCATGTAGTAAATCCTTCATTTGAAGCATGATACACGCCGTACTTCTCTGTTTCTACCATATCTAACAAAAGCTTCGCTAAATCAAAGGTGTACGTAGGGGAACCATATTGATCCCCTACCACATTTAATTCGTCTCTTGTTTCTGCCAAACGAAGCATCGTTTTAATAAAATTATTGCCATTAATGCCAAATACCCAGGAAATACGGACAATAAAATACTTATCCAACAAAGATTGAACGGCTTTTTCTCCTTCATACTTTGTCACACCATAGTAGCCAACTGGTTTCGCTGCATCTTCTTCTGTGAAAGGCTCTGTACCTGTGCCTTCAAACACATAATCTGTACTAATATAAGTAAACTTAGCATCCACACTTTTAGCCGCAGCTGCCAAATAGTTTGTCCCATTCACATTGACATCAAAGCAAGTTTCTTTATCGTCCTCTGCATTATCCACCGCCGTGTAGGCAGCACAATGAATAACCGCGTCCGGCTTCACCGTATGTATATAGTTTTGCACTTGTTCTTCCTGCGTAATGTCCAGTTCCTTGTGACCGACACCAATCATTTCAAACCCACGTTTTTTTCCTTCTAAAACAACATCATGGCCTAATTGTCCAGAATAGCCTGTCACTAAAATCTTCATTTATTCTCACCAAAAGTAAAATTGTGTTCAGCGTCTTTTAGCAATGGCGCTTTTTCATCTTTTTCGGAAAGAACAGGCGTTATATCTAGTGGCCATTCAATGCCAATAGCAGGATCATTCCACAGAATGCCTCGATCACAAGCAGGAGCATATAGGTTGTCCACCTTATATTGCACTTCCACATCGTCCGTAATCGTCATAAATCCGTGCGCAAACCCTTGTGGGATTAATAGCTGCATTTTATTTTCAGCAGAAAGCTCGATCCCAAACCATTTGCCAAATGTTGGACTATTTTCCCGAATATCTACTGCCACATCATATATAGCCCCTTTTGTACAACGGACTAATTTTGTTTGTGCCTTTGGATTTAATTGATAATGCAAGCCGCGAAGCGTTCCTTTTGTTGCCGAAAAGGATTGATTATCCTGTACAAATGGAATATCGATGCCTGCTTTTTGAAAGCTCTCTTCCTTATAGGTTTCCATAAACCAACCGCGATGGTCTCCGAATACCTTTGGTTCGACTACTTTTAGCCCTTGTATAAATGTTTCTGTAATTTGCATTCTAAAGCACCTCAAATCTGCTTAATATTTAATATCGCCTTTTGCCACTTTTAATAAATATTGGCCATAACCTGTTTTCGAATAAAGATTTCCTTGTTCGATCAGGGAATCATTCGTAATCCATCCATTAATATAGCCAATTTCTTCTGGTGCAGCAATTTTTATTCCTTGGTGATCTTCAATGGTCCGAACAAAATTGGACGCTTCTAATAAACTTTGATGTGTCCCTGTATCCAACCACGTAAAGCCTCTGCCAAGTAGCTCTACTTCTAATTCTTCTAATTTCAAGTACGCTTCATTAATCGACGTAATCTCTAGCTCCCCACGATGAGAAGGTTCCACATTTTTCGCAATCTCTACGACCCGATTATCATAGAAATATAATCCCGTTATCGCATAATTAGACTTGGGCACTTCCGGTTTTTCTTCTACACTTAAGACTTTTCCATCTGCATTAAATTCTACTACTCCAAAACGCTCTGGATCCTGTACATGGTAGCCAAATACCGTTGCCCCGCTCTCTTTTTGAGCAGCACGCTGCAGAAGTTTTCTCATTCCGCTTCCATAATAGATATTGTCCCCTAAAATCATCGCAACAGAATCATCCCCGATGAATTCTTCGCCAATAATAAAAGCCTGAGCTAATCCTTCTGGCTTCGGTTGTACTTTATATTGTAAGGTAATGCCGAATTGAGAACCATCACCAAGTAATGCTTCAAATCGAGGCGTATCCTCTGGTGTAGAAATAATTAAAATGTCTTTAATTCCCGCTAACATTAAGCTGGAAAGTGGATAATAAATCATCGGTTTATCATTAATAGGTAAAAGCTGTTTACTTGTCACTAAAGTAAGTGGATAGAGCCTTGTTCCACTTCCGCCAGCTAGTATAATTCCTTTCATTTAAGAAATTCTCCTTTTCTTTAAGCATGCAATTTATTTTACCCTAAATAAATGACAACTTATATAAATGTAATCAAAATATAATGTTTAAGTAGTAAATTGGGTCTTGCTGTCTGTTAAGAGTGGGCTAAAAGTTGAAATACTATATATAAAAAATTAGCAATAATGATAGAAAAAGTCAAAAATCTTACTAGATTTTTAATTACTTTTCTAAATTAAATAGACAGGTTTGCTTACCTTTAGGAAAGTACTTGCAGCTAGATATTTAGATTCCTCTAGTAGCGTATAATAGAAGCTTTTAAGGATTCTTCGAAAGGCGAAGTTTATCTTTCTATTACAAGGGATATAAATGGTAGAAATTACAAAGAATTAGTATTATACTATTCCATGAATTATATTGTTAGCAATAATGACAAGTACCTATAAATATTGTAAGGAAGAAGAAACCTACTAATAGGGAAAAGTATGATATGATAAAACGTATTGATTTTAGGAAACTGGTTATTTGGAGGGTACATAATTGAAAGTAACTATAGCTATTCCAATTTATAATGCCGCTAGACATTTAAATGTTACATTGGATTCATTAATGAACCAAACAATGGATTCCAGCGATTTTGAAATTATTTGTGTAAATGATCGCTCAACAGATAGAAGTATAGAAGTTATTAATGAATATAAAAAGAAAATGAGTAATTTAATCCTGATTGACCGGGAGGAAAATTCAGGCGGACCAATGATTCCTCGAAATGATGCGATTGAAGCAGCAAGAGGAGAGTATATTTTATTTTTAGATAATGATGATTTTCTCGGTGAAGAAACATTAGAAAGATTTTACCGTGCAGCAACAGAACATAAATCAGACGTGATTTATGGAAAATATGTAGGCGTAAATGGTCGTAGCGTACCTCAATCTATGTTTAAAAAAGGAAATAAATACCATGCAGATATTATAGAAGATAATTTGGTCTATAGTCTGGCTCCTCATAAGATGTTCGATTTACAGTTTGTAAAGGAGAATGGCTTTCGATTCCATCCTAAGGCAGTAGTCGGAGAAGATCAATTATTTGTAATGCAATGCTATATTAATGCAAAAGTAATCACGGTATTATCAGACTATGATTACTATTATGTAGTTGCAAGAGGAGATGAAAATTTAAGCTTAAAATACTTCCCTGCAAATGAGTTCTTCTTTTCCTTTAATAGAATTATGGAGTTCCTTGAAAACAGTAGCTTGAACGCCCTTTATAAAAGAGAGCTAAAAATCGCCTTTTTAAACCGCTTCTTATCTGCAAGTAGACTAAATGGCCATTTACTTTCTGGATTGCTAAATAAGGAACAAAAGATAGATTGGTTAAATGAGACCAAATTATTTATTGAAAACCATGTAGAGGATGACATTATTTCCTCTATAAATGCTAAATTTCAGTATTTATTAACCGTAGCGAAGGAAAATAATGTAGATAAATTATTAACCCTTCATGACCAAATTAACAAAGTAACATCAAATGATGTGACTAAAGTAGAAAATGGTTTCATCTATGCAAGATTACGTAAAATCACCAAAGAAGTCGCGTATGATGAAGAGCATGTTGTAAACCAATTTAATACATCTGATGTGTATATTAATGAAATGGAATTTGATGATAAGACATTCACAATCAATGGTCAAATGACACAGAGCCTGTTAGTTAATCAAGATGTGAAATATGAACTTCGCATGGTCCACAGACCTACAGGATTAGAAGTACATCATAAAAATCAATCTCCAGGTATGCAGAATAAATTTACCTTTGTGGTAGATTATCAAGAAATACTTTTCGACGAAGAGCTTGTAGGCATTTGGGACTTTTTCGTAGAAGCATCTATTAATGGATATGTGAAAAGAAGAAGACTCGGATCATCACGAGCAGAGTATCTTAAAGAACATGATATTATTACTTCCTTACAATCATTCGGAAAAGTATACTCTATTCAACCATTTTATACAAATCCTCATAACAATATTTCCTTGGAAGTGGCACTCGAAGATATAAAATAAGGAGAAAGGGAGTATAGTGATGAAAAAAGTAAAAACATTAGAAAATGTGACAACATATGCTCGTCCTTCTGTTAATGCAATAAAAGTAAACCACTATGAAAAAGCAGGGGTAGAGTTAACAGTTTGGCCAAGCATTAAAGGTTGGTTTGAATTACGCCCAGTAGATTTTGATGGCATAATGAATACAGAATTCATTCAAAAAAAAGATATAACTAAAAAATAAATCAAAGAGGCGGGGACATAATTATTCCAGTTATCAATAAATAAGAACGATTATACGAAAACGACATATAATCGTTCTTATTATTTATTTTTAAAAAGAAGATTTCAATAAATTCTGTTGTTATTACCCCACAGCCTGAATATACTTCGCTTTCCATGGGGCTAGCGGTGAGCTTCCTCCCCGCGGAAGGGAGTGTCCGTAGAACAATGGAACAAATTGGTTTTTGCACATGACTATATTTAAGCCATAAATAACCAGTATGAGAAAGTAACCTTTATCTAATAAGAGCTAAATTAAAGATTGTTCGTCTTCACAGATTATCTAATTAGTTTTGTCCCAGCCCCTTTGATTACTAGATAAACTCATTCTAAAAATTACTTACTTTAAATGTTTTTAACTAAAAGAAATTTGATTTCCTCCTTTTGCTTTCGCCTTATATAATTCTTGATCTGCTTTATTAAATAACTCATCCGTATTAGAAGGACTGGCAGGATTATATAAAGAAATTCCAATACTTGTTGAAATCTGTAACTCTATTTCATGTAACTGCATTATTTCATTCACTGTTGCGAGAATTCTATTTGATATATCAATAACATCCTCTACTTTACTTATTTCCGGCAAAACAACCGTGAATTCGTCTCCACCAACTCTTGATAAAGTATCCCTTTTGCGTAGGGAGCTTTCTACTCGTTTTGCGAATATCTTGATTACTTCATCTCCAACATCATGTCCAAGTGTATCATTGATTTGTTTAAATTTATCACAATCCAACACCATTAATGCAGTAAACTTTCCTGTTCGATCTGATGTATAGAACGCTTGTTGCAGACGATCAAGGAATAGTCTGCGATTCGGAAGACCGGTTAGATAATCTGAATAGGCAAGCTTAGATAATGTTTTCTCCTTTCTTCGTATCTCCGTATATCCCCTGATATAGCAACGATTTTCATATCCAGCCCTTTCGCTAAAAAAATCATGGATTTAACAATCATTTCATCTTTTTTGGATACAGAAATGTTACTAATAAAAGAGCGATCCAATTTTATCGTATCAATTGGATATTGTTTTAAATAAGTCAAAGAAGAATATCCCGTACCAAAATCATCTAATGCAATTCGAATACCAATTTCTTTTAATTGCTGAATAGCCAATTTAACAACCTCTTCGTACTGGATTAAAGTTGTTTCTGTTATTTCAAATTCAGTTAACGAAGGATCTGTTTTTGTTTCTTTTAATATGTTAATAACAGTTGGGATAAAATCATACTTTAATAATCTTTGTGCAGATATATTAATCGATATTGTAACAATAGGCAAATTTAATTTTCCAAACCGAAATCTTGATAAAACCCTCTCGAAAAACCCAATCTCCAATAGGAAAAATTAAGCCATTTTCTTCAGCAATGGGAATAAATTCTCTTGGGGAAACAAGGCCCCACTCAGCATTTATCCATCGTATAAGCGCTTCAGCACTTACCATTTTTCCCGTTAGTGGATTTACCCTCGGCTGAAAATGGAGAAAGAATTCCTGTCTTTCCATTGCTTTATATAAATCTCTTTCTAGCTGAAACTGCTTAAAGGAAGGGATATTAATATACTCGCTTTGCTCCAACATAATACTGTGACCAATAGGAGTTATCCATAGAATAGGCAGCGATTCCTTTTGAACTTGTGGCAGAAATAAATTGATTATCGCCCATGTAAAATCCGACGTGGGAAATCGTGCCTGGTGAATTGACCGCAAAGAAAACTAAGTCGCCTGGCTGCAAGTTAGTCCTTTGAATGGCTGTGCCTGTATTATACATACCTGCAGAAGTATTGCGAGCCATAGAGACACCATGCTGGTTAAACATATAGGACACAAACCCAGAACAGTCGAACCCATTTGGAGTTGTGCCTCCCCATATATATGGAACTCCAAGATAGTTATTGGTGTCACTTATAAGCGCTTTTTTTACAATGGCATGGTTGATAGCCTTCGTTGTTGCTTCATCTGCATTTCCTGTTACAGGCAAAAGATAATCCCTTTGGAAATTTTGAATGGCATCTTTGGCAGCCACACTCGCATTACCAGTTGTTGCTGGTACTGCATAGTAACCAAGTGTTTGTAAATTTTTCTGTACGGTTGATAAATTTGTACTTGGAATAGTTGTATCCGCTGCTTGTCCATTCGGAATGGTCAATACCTGCCCAACTCGGATTATGTCACTAGTAAGCTTATTGGACTCTTTAATTTGGTTTACAGTTACATTGTATTTTTTTGCGATTAAAGATAAATAATCCCCATTTACTACTGTATACGTTTGGCTTACAACACTGCCAGCAGTTGAATTTGTTACTGAAACGGTTAAAACCTGGCCAACATTAATGGTATTAGAAGATAATCCATTCATACTCTTAAGATTATCTACACTTGTACCATATCGGGTGGCAATTGCAAAGAGCGTATCTCCTGAAACAACGGTGTATTTGCCCGTTTCGTTTGTTGAAGCGGAAGGGGTTGAGTTAGAATTGCTCGTAGTACCTGTATCTGCATTAATTAGTTTCGGAATAATTAGGATTTGCCCAAGCATTGTTCCATCACTGGTTAAGTTATTTGCTTCTTTTATTGCATCAACACTCACATTGTATTTTTTTGCTAAAACGGTTAAATAGTCTCCAGTTCCGACTTTGTGAAATGCTTGAGGAATAATAAGCTTTTGATTAAGATTGAGTGAATCTGATGATAATTGATTTGCTTGTTTTACTTGATCCACGGAGGAATTATACCTTTGGGAGATATTCCAAAGTGTATCGCCTGATTTAACTACATAATAAACAGTGCTTGAAGTTTGTGTTTGAACAGTTGTGGGACTTAATTCTGCTGCTTGTGCAGATGTTGGCGAATCCATCATAAAAGGAATGGCAGTTACCGCAATGCCCCCAACCACCACTTTTATCATGTTGACCTTGAGATTTGGGTAGCGCTCATGCAGCATTTTCTTTGCAGCTGCTAAAATAGAAGTCTTTTCCTTATTAATCGTTCCCAGTTCCTCCCCAAACTCTGATAAATAATTGTCTGCATAAATAATTAATGTATATTCATCACTTTGGTCAGCCCTCTTCAGCTCATACCTTTGAAATGCTTCCATATGATTTCTCTCCTTTTGTATTAGGAGGACTAGAGACCATTAGCCTACAGAGGACGGTTCTATCGCTTCTGTTTCTAAATAATTCTAGAAAGCATTAGAACCATCCCTCTGCACCCAAAGCATCCTTATCCCCTTATTTTATAAAGAGCTCCGACTTTGTTTTCGTTGTGGTAAGTACCTTTACATCTATTTGAGAAGTGGTACTTTTCATTTTGTATGGAACCGAAAATGTTTGCCAGTTATCGGTAAGTTCTATTGGCATTTTTTTCTCATTGATAAAGGTTCCTCTGGCATTGGTTTCTTGTATTATTATTAGATAGTTTCCATTCCCCTTTAAATTTATGCTAGGTTGAATTTGGAGAGAAGAAAATTCCCCAGGCAATGTATAGATAAACCCTTCTTCTTTTTTCTCGCCTTTCGTCTTTACTACGTATTCCTCTTGATTAACCTTCTCTACCGTAGCATTTACCCCGAAATACTTTTGAACTTCTTCTCTTGCCATAAACGGAGTAGGAAAGGAGAAAAGAAATAGAAGAAAAGGGATAAAAAGTAATCGTTTTTTCATGTAAATCACCTCTATTTAGATTTTGTGACGCTATCCAATTTAGCAAGTGTAACAGGACCAGCGATTCCATCAGCTGTCAGCTTATATTTTTTTTGAAAAGCAATCACAGCTTTCTTTGTGGACGCGTCATATTTGCCGAGTGCCTTCCCTTTATAGATTTTTGTTTTAATTAATTTATTCTGCATATCCTTAACAGCTGTTCCTTGAGAGCCTTGTTTTAGGGTAGGATATTTTTTCACGGCTCCTGTAGTCGCTTTAGTAGCAGCAGCGACACTATCCAATTTTGATAATGTGGCAGTACCTGCAATCCCATCCGCTTTTAGCTTATATTTTTTTTGAAAAGCAATGACCGCTTTCTTCGTAGCAGTATTGTAAACACCATTAACTTTTCCTGTATATAATTTCGTTTTCTTCAGCTTATTTTGCATATCCGTAACTGCTACCCCTTTGGAGCCAGATTTTAGAGTCGGATATTTTGTTTGTTTGGCGGGCGCTGCAGCTTTTGCAGTCGTCGTACTTTTTGCAGCAGTCGTCGATGTCGTGGTCGTTATCTTAGCTGGAGGAACAACTACAACTGATTCGGCAGGCTTTGTCGTCGTTTCTGTTGCCGGTTTGGTTACTTCATTTGTAGTAGCTGCCACATTAAGAGATGGACTTTGTGTATTTTTCGGCGTAGAAGAAACGTTTAATACTTGTCCGACAAAAATAGTATCGCTCGCTAGATTATTTAATTGTTTTAATTGATCGACCGTCAAATTATTAGAAGTAGCTATTTTCCATAACGAATCCCCAGACTGAACCGTGTATGTGGTGGTTGCCTGAGTAGTGGGTAATTGCTGCGGCTGTTCAACAGCCTGAGCATTATCTGACATCCAGGCACGGTATTTTTGCCAGATGGAGGTGCTTTCCTGCCCTAAACTCCAACTGCCAGATCCTTTTAAATTGTATTTATGGATCAACTCAAATTTTGCAGCAATCGAATCGCTGTTTTCATACCAAATTCTATAGGTGCCTGGTGTTAGTGTTTTTCCTGCAATCGTTGTAACCGGATCCCCTTGTTTAATCGTAATCGTCGCTTTCGGGGACTTAGTCGCTTCATCAAATACTACTGTTCCTCCATATCTCGATAACAGCTCATCTACACGGACATTAGAAATCCCCGTCCCTCCAGTTGCTTCTCCCTCTTTCCAATAGCGTCCGTAAAAGGGAATCCCCAATACGATTTTATCTGGAGAAATGCCTTGTTTTAATGCGTATTGAATGGACTTTTCCACCCAGCCATAGCTAGCAACTGGACCTTCAGCGCTTCCTTCATAGCTTTCGTCATAGGCCATCACCATTAGATAGCTTGAATACTTCGCTAATTCTTTATAATCGTAGGTGCCATGCCATCCCTTCGTCCATCCATTCGGATTCGCAGCCACCGCCACCGATACTTCTTTATCGGAAGGCAATTTTTCTCTAAGAAGCCTCACTAAATCCGTGTATGCATCGCGATCAATTTCCGTTGTATTTTCGATATCTACCTGAATACCATCTAAATTATTTTTAATAATAAAATCAGCAATTTGTGTTGTTAATTTCTCTCGATTATTTAATGCCGCACGTCCAACATTTCGATCCCAATGATTACTTAAAAAAGGAACGACTTTCATCCCCCGATTATGCATTTCCTTTACAAAGATAGGATCATATTGCGTCGTTAATTTCAACGAGCCATCCGCGTTTATATCAAAATAACTGGGAGAAACTAAGCTTAAATTCCCCTGTGTTTTATCAATTTGCGAAATATACGATTTGGTATTGCCAAAATAAAGATAGGACATATTAAAGGTCACTTCATGGGCTTCTGCCTTTTGAAAAGGAAAGCTTGTCAAAATAACCGTCCCAACAGCCAAAACAATCGTCGCTTTTTTGATCTTAGGAAATTCCTTTTTTATAAACTGTTTGGTTGCATTAATCAAAGTTTTCCCATTCTCCTTCGTCGAGTGAAAAAATTCACTTCCAAACTCTGTGTCATACGAAGGCTGTTCGTTCCCCTTCATCCGCAAAATAAGGGTATACTCCCCATTTACTTCTTTTATATCTACTTTCTCAAAATTGCTCAGGTCCATTTTTTCACCCCCTGCAATTAGTATGGATTCAGAGGGACCGTTCTACTGCCGACATGTCGATGCCAATTCATGGAAAACAAAGCAAGAGAACCGTCTAATATATTGCTTGTAATTCCCATATGTAATTTTGTCTAAAGTAGAAAAAATAAAAGGGTAAAAACTTTATAATAAAAAGGAGCAAATAATGATGAAAGTTAAAAATATATTTTCTATCCTTGCTTGTATGCCTTTTCTAGTGCTTGCTGGATGTAATAATAATGATCGAGAAGCAATGGATTGGGAAACAAACCATCGTTATAATGAGGATACTATTTCTAGCTTAACGACAAATGTAAATAGTAATAAATATCCACATACACAGCCGATAAAGGTCCAAGATGCAAAATATGAATTCCGTACAATTGTAGGAACTTACGAGCCAAATGCAACAAATAGACAAATCCCAAAAGCTACACCAAGACAAGCAACACCAAACCAACAAACGAATCAAGGGGCTCAGCCTGCACCACAGACTCCCCCTTCTACTAATGCAGACAATAAGAAGGAACCAAGTAACTTTGTTGCATCTGTTATTGACTTAACGAATGCGGAAAGAAAAAAACAAGGTCTTCCAGCTTTACAAGCATATCCTGATTTAAACAATGTTGCTGATATGAAAGCGAAGGATATGAATGACAAAGGATATTTTTCTCATACAAGTCCAACCTATGGCTCTCCCTTTGACATGATGAGAGACTTCGGAATCACTTATCAATCCGCTGGTGAAAACATTGCCCAAGGACAGCGTTCTCCTGAAGAAGTAGTAAAAGCTTGGATGAACAGCGAAGGACATCGCGCAAATATCCTAAATGATAAGTACACACATATTGGGGTAGGATTTGATGAAGGCGGTTATGAATGGGTACAGATGTTTGTTAAAAAATAAGAAAGAGGGGCGATTTATTTATCGCTCCCTCTTTTTTCCTTTATTTATATACTGGAATTTCTAAATGCAGGATGTATGGACGTAAGTCGTAAACTTCAGACATTACTTTGACCTGTTTATAGGCCCATCCTATATCTGTTGCATATTGGTGACCAGCGAATGATCTGTTGTTCATTAATTCTGGATTCCAGCGCATTTTATAAATGGTATTTTGGACAATATTATAACTATTTTTTCCGCCGATATAGCCATTTTCAATAAAGGCTGCTCCACCTAAAATCGCTTTATATGGCGTGTCCCAGCCATTATTATAGGCAGCTTCCGCTCCACACTCTTCTGGACAGTTATCATAGGCACCGATACCATACATGTTATATACTTTTTTCCCTTTATACTCTATCCCTTTTGCAAGAGTAGATTTACCATTACCAGTTTCTAATAGTGTATGAGCCATTAAATAGACTTCATTGATTCCATATTTTTTCCCTGCATCAACGAACGCTTGTCCCTGTCCTTCTAATATTCCTTTTCCTTTTAGGTATTGGTTTAGAATACTCACAGGAACTTCACTCGATTTGGTTAAATCCAGGAACTGGAATCTTTGGACTTTATCACTAGAGAAGTTAGTTGGATCGAGATAATATATTACATCTGAAGAAGTAGCATTGCGCCAAGTATTATAGCTTACTTCTACCCATTCGCTTTTCGCTTCCTCTTTTAAAACCGTTACTAACGTTCCTTTTTTCACAGAACCATAAATATGGCCTGTCGTACTTGCCTTAGATCTAATATTCAGTGTAGTTGCTGTTACTCTACCTACCCTAGACTCAAGTTTTACAAGCGAACTATGGACAAATAATTCTTTTTCTTTATATTCGATTTTGTACCATTTATCACTGCCGGCCGTTTCATCGCCAACAACATTGTTGTCTAAAACAAGAATCGATGTTCCAGACTTCACCTTTGTGGCAACATTATTATCCTCTTTGTCATCTTTTAGTTCTGGAGAAGTTCTAAGCTGCACATCATTTTTAGTGATTTTTCCATTATCCATCATTTGAAGATATTCGCTGCTTGCATATGCTTTTTCATTGCGATATTTATCTGTCTGCGGCGAAGTGTTCATTTGCATCGATAACGCATTATTGAAAGAGATATTATAGTACGTTTTTGTCGTATAGACGTTTGTTCTATAAGAGTTGTTCTCGCTAACAGCCTCACCCTTACCTTTTTCAACAAGCCTTATTTCTATCGCTTCTACTCGCTTTAATAGTCCTTCTGTTCCTGCTTTCATTCCATTCTTGGCCCATCCTAACCAACCATATGACTGAACATGAACACGATAATAGATATCGTAATACTCAGCAATTTCACCTGAAAGATTGATCTTAACGGCTTCTAACGGTTTAGAATAACCTTCTATTCCAGAAACTTCTTTATTCGTTACACTTCTTAACCAATTTCCGCCTTGCATTTTAGACGCATAAACAAGCTTTCCACTATAAGGAGAGTTTTCAATATTTATTTTAATTGCTTCGACAGGTTTAGACTGACCTTGTGTTCCACTTACAGCACCATTTTTTACTGTTTTTGTCCAACCGATGGACTGAACATAAGAGGCATAGGCAATATTCGGCTTTGTTAAAAATGGTTTAGAAGTTGAACCAGGTGCTTTTTTCCCCTTTTCCACTACAACCACATTAACGGCCTCGATTTGTTTCGCTAAGCCTTCTGTTCCTGCTGATTGGCCATTTTTCGCCCAACCTAGCCAACCATTACCATTCGCATAAACACGATAATAGACATCGTAATGATTAGCCATTTCTCCCGTTAAGTTAATTTGGATCGCTTCGATTCGTTTTCCTTCACCAGCTTTCCCGCTGACAGCTCCATTCGAAGCATTTTGCCAACCGTAGCCTTGAACATTTGCCTTATAGGAAATATCACCTGAATATGGTTTATTCTTTAGGGCAACCTTTATCGCTTCCAATCTTTTTCCTGATGAACCAGACGTTGCTCCATCTTCTACCGTCTTTGTCCAGGCATTACTATGATAAGTAGCGTAGGCAACCTTTAAATCTGTTACAAATGGTTTAGCTGTAGATCCAGGTGCTTTCTTTCCTTTTTCGACAAGCTTAATCTGAATAGACTCCACTCGCTTAGAAAGTCCTTCTGTTCCTGCTGACTTGCCATTTTTCGCCCAATCTAGCCATCCGTAAGTTTGGGAATGGACACGATAATAGATGTCATAATGATTAGCCATTTCTCCCGTTAAGTTAATTTGGATCGCTTCAACACGTTTACTTTTCCCCGTAGTTCCGCTAACTTTTCCATTCGATACGGAATCCATCCAACCGTAACTTTGAACATGTGTTTTATACGTAATTCCACCGGAGTAAGGAGTATTGTTTAATGAAATTTTTATGGCTTCTACTCGCTTACTTTTTCCAGTTGTACCAGCTGATACTCCATTTTTCACCGTTTTCATCCAGCCATAACTTTGAACATGTGTCGAATAGGAAACGGATAGATTTGTCACAAATGGCTTTTCTGTAGATCCAGGAGCTGTTTGTCCCTTTTTCACTAAGACTATTTCCATGGCTTCTACTCGTTTAGAAAGTCCTTCTGTTCCAGCAGATTGACCATTTTTTGCCCAGCCTAACCAACCATAAGTTTGCGAATGAACTCGGTAATACACATCATAGTGCTTCGCCATTTCTCCCGTTAAGTTGATTTGAATAGCTTCTACCCGTTTTGACTTACCAGTTGTTCCACTAATTTTTCCATTTGAAACAGAGTCAAGCCAGCCATAACTTTGAACATGTGTTTTATACGTAACGCCACCAGAAAAAGGGGCATTTTTCAAGTCTATCTTTACAGCCTCTACGCGTTTACTTTTGCCTGTAGTGCCAGATAACTTTCCGTCTTTCACACTATCCATCCAGCCATAGCTTTGAACATGTGTCGAATAGCTTATTGTTGGATTTCCCGCGGCATTAACATTAGTTACATTTATGGAATATCCCAAAACTAGTAAAATAGCCACAAAAAAGTAAAATAGTCCTCTTTTTTTATTCATAGATTCTATATCATTTCCCCCCATAAACTATACCAGGACATAAAACGACACCATTTGTCCTAATATCATTCTATTTTTATACTACTATTCTATCATATTCGACATATTGATTTTAATAGTTTTTAAAAATAGGTAAAATGTAGGAGGTCAAATGGAAGTTTGTGGAGTAGTTTCAGAGGATTTTAGACAAATGAAAAAGCACAACTAGCAATGTGTTTGCTAATTGTGCCAAAACTGCTTGATTTTTATTTCATTTCAACATCTCCGCGCTCCATCTAAATCGTATCCAAAAATGATTGCACAAATGGAATAGCTGCTCCAATTGGAACGCCTTTTGCAGGTGAACGACTTATATGAATGAAGTGCTCGCTGCTTGGGAAGGCAGATTTTTCGTTAGTTTTTTCATGAAGAATACGGATGTCTTCTTCTATTAAGTAGGAGGAAATATGCCCTCCGATAATAAACTCTCTGTTTAGGACAAGATGCAAATTATTCATGGAAAATGCTAATTGGTCTAAAAAAGTATTCCATCTTTCCACAAAAGAAACTATCCCAGATCGCACATTTTCGAAAAAAGTATCTAATGTCTCTCCAGTTTCTAACAAAGCATTAACAGAACTGTATGTTTCCATGCATCCTTTCTTTCCGCAATAACACAAAGGACCATCAGGATTTATCGTCATATGCTCCACTGTTCCACTATGCCCTTCTTTTCCCATATATATTTGATTATTGATGATGATTGCACCACCAAGATGTGTGCCAATTGATAGGTAGACAGCGTCTCCTATATCATTTCTTACCCATAATTCTGTTGTTGCTGCACATTTAGCATCATGTAAAAACAAACAAGGGTACGGGAGATATTGGGAAAATACATCTACATCTAATCCAGTAGAAATTAAGATTTTTCCATACGTAATTTTTTTCCCGTCATTGGATGTTAGTCCCTGAACGGCGAAGCCAACTCCAAGAACCTGATCCTCCGTAATATCGAGAGACGCAATAAACGCCTGAATCGCATCGCTCACTTCCTTATAATAACTTCCTTCATTCGAATATTTCATGGAGAGCTTCTCTTCTTGAAAGGCTTGTCCAAGTAAATCTATCGCTAAAATTTGAACAGTGCTCACCTGAATTTCCACCCCGATACTGATATAGGCTTGCGGAGAAATCGCATAGGCTGTAGCCCTTCTGCCAACAGAAGATTCAAACTGCCCATTCTTCTCTATCAGTTGCTCCTTTTCCAAACGCACTAGATTCTGTGTAACAGTTGGCAAACTTAAATGGAGTTGATTCGCAATCTCTTGTTTAGAAAGCTTCCCATTTTGATAAAGAAGATGATAAATCGATGAGTAATTTCCTTTTTTTATATCTTGAAATGTAATGTTATTATCCATGAAAAAAACCCCATTTTATAAAGAAAATTTATAAAACTCCTTACTTAAATTCTCCTTTAATATATCACAAAACCTATCTTTATCCTATCTTTGTCAAAAATAGGTTGACATTTTTAAATTTTATTCTTATTGACTATTTAAAGAAAACGTTTTATTATATAAATGTATTTTATAAAATGATTTTACAAAATAACTTAATGAAAAGGAATGATAAATATGGGCATTATTGAAAAAATGAGATTAGATGGTAAGAAAATCTTTGTTACTGGCGGCGCTAGAGGGATTGGAAAAAGTGTTGCAACGGCTTTTGCTGAAGCTGGCGCTGATATTGCAATCGTTGATTTAGATATAGAAGAAGCAACAAAAACAGCAAAAGAATTGGAAGAAAACAACGGGATTAAGTCCATTGCAATTAAAGCAGATGTAACGAACCCTGAAGATGTAAACGCTATGATGGATACGGTATTAGAAGCTTTTGGCCGTTTAGACGTTGCTTTTTGTAATGCTGGAATCTGTTTGAATGTCCCAGCTGAAGAAATGACTTTTGATCAATGGAAAAAAGTCATTGATATTAATTTGACAGGTGTATTCCTAACAGCGCAAGCAGCAGGAAAAGTTATGCTAAAACAAGGCGGCGGTTCGATTATTAATACAGCATCTATGTCAGGGCATATTGTAAACGTTCCCCAACCACAATGTTCTTATAACGCTTCAAAAGCTGGCGTGATTCAACTAACAAAATCACTAGCAGTCGAGTGGGCATCAAGAAATGTACGTGTTAATTGCATTAGTCCAGGATATATCGGTACAGAGCTGACGCTAAATTCACCAAGCTTACAACCTTTAATTAAACAGTGGAATGAGATGGCACCGCTTAACCGTATGGGGAAACCAGAGGAGCTTCAATCCATTTGTGTTTATCTAGCAGGAGACACTAGCAGCTTTACAACAGGATCAGACTTTGTAATAGATGGTGCTTTCACTGCGATTTAATAGACTCATAGATTTCGATAGGAGGAACAATTTATGAATTACTTACTCGGTACAGATATCGGAACATCTGGAACAAAAACGATATTAATGGATACAGATGGAAACTTGATTGCTCAAGATTTACAGGAATACGATGTTTTAACTCCAAAGCCTTTATGGGCAGAACAGTGGCCAGATGTATGGCTTGAAGCAACAAAAGCATCTATTAAAAACACGGTGCAAAAAGCTGGAATTCCGTCTGAAGAAATACGTGGCATCGCGATCAGTGGTTTATACGGAGGTTCCGGTATTCCATTGGACGAAAACATGGAGCCTGTTAGACCTTGTATGATTTGGATGGATCGAAGAGCAGAAGCAGAATCAAACTGGGTACTTGAGCATATTGGAAAAGAAAAGCTTCTTGAAATTACCCATAATGGCGCAGACCCTTATTATGGATACACAAAAATTCTCTGGATGAAAAACAATGAACCAGAGAACTGGCAAAAAACCAAACTATTTCTCCCACCAAATGATTATGTGATTTTCAAACTAACCGGAGAAGTTGCAATTGATTATTCTTCTGCAGGGAATATCGGCGGAATCTTTGATATGAATAATAGAACATGGTCAAAAGAAATGATGGATGCGATGGGAATCCCCGCTTCATTAATGCCGGAAAAAATTGTGGAATCAACCGATATTATTGGCGGATTGACGAAAGAAGCGGCGGCGGAGCTAGGACTTTCAGAAGGAATGCCAGTTATCGCTAGTGGAATTGACTGTGGAGCAGCCAATATCGGACTCGGTGTATTGGAATCTGGTATTTATGCAGCAGCAATTGGAACCTCCATGTGCGCGGCACTCATTTCTGATAAACCACTCAAAGGAAAAGACTTAATTGTTTGGCCATATTTATATGATGCGAAAAGGCTTTCTTATTATTTTGCTGGTGGAGCTACTGCTGGTGCGATTGTGAAATGGTTCCGTCAAACAATGTGTCAGTATGAATTGGAAGTCGAAAAAGCTGGCGGAAAGAACGCTTATGATGTTTTAAATGAGCAAGCAGCTAATATTCCCGTCGGAAGTGATGGCTTGATTGTCCTTCCATATTTTATGGGTGAAAGAAGTCCAATTTGGGATTCAGACGCAAAAGGAACGATTGTCGGACTATCTTTAGCACATACAAAAGCTCACATCTATCGCGCATTTCTTGAAGCAGTTGCCTTTTCTTTACGTGATGCAATTGAAGCAACTGGTGAAGAACTTGGAGAATATATCTTGCTTGCAGGCGGTGTGACCAAATCTAAATTGTGGCGCCAAATTTTTGCAGATGTTACAGGCTATGCCGTTGTCTGTCCGATTCATGATGTAGAAGCCAATATGGGCGATGTAATGCTTGCTGGAATTGGAACTGGCCTTCTCTCTTATGAAGAGGTAAAGAAATGGCAGGTTCTAGATGAGAAGATTATGCCAAATAAAGAGAATCACCAAAAATATAATGAATTTTACCATGTCTATAAATCTATTTATAAACATTTAAAGACAGATATGAAAACGTTGACAATAATATCTGCATTGTAATTTACGAACAGAGTTTTTTTACGAATAGGATGGTGATTGGAATGGACAAATGGAAAAAAAGGATTGGATACGGAGCCGGGGACTTCGCATGCAATCTCGTATTTAGTACAATGGCATCTTACCTTCTGTTTTTCTATACAGATGTCTTTGGCATCACTGCAGCGGTTGCTGGGACTTTAATGCTCGTAACAAAGATTATCGATGCGTTTGCTGACACAGGCATGGGATTATTAGTAGATAGAACGAATACTAGATGGGGACAAGGAAGACCTTATTTCCTCATTGGAGCTATTCCTTTTGCCGTCTTTACGATTCTGACTTTTATGGTACCGGACTTCAGTATGGGAGGAAAAATTGTATGGGCTTATGTAACGTATTGTTTATTAAACATTGCTTATACAGTAGTAAATATTCCTTTAAATACAATTGTACCAAGATTAACTTCCGATAATCATGAACGAAACTGGCTAGTCTCAACAAGAATGATTTGTGCTTTAATTGGAACCGCTTTAGTTATGACAATTACGAATCCCCTTGTTAATTTTTTCGGAAAGGGAGATACACAAAAAGGCTATCTCATTACAATGACTATTTACGGGGTTGCAGCAGTAATTGTGTTTGTCTTTACGTTTATGAATACAAAAGAAGTTGTACCACCAACTGTAGAACGTGGAAAATCTACTTTTAAAGAGGATTTAAAAGGATTAACTGGCCAAGCATTAATCTTCTTTATCTTAAATTTTCTCTATTTCGCCCTTTTTGTAATAAGAAATACTACCGTTATCTATTATTTCACATACAATCTTGGGCGGACAGATTGGCTCACGTTTGTAGGACTTTTCGGCATTCTCTCTGGTCTGCCAATGCTGCTTCTTCTACCTTGGCTTCAAAAGAAATTACCGAAAAAGAACGTATTGCTATTAAGCACAGTGATCTACATTGTTGGTGATTTAATCATCTATTTCGGAAAAACATCTCCTGTCTTACTGATTACTGGTTTGGCAATTACCGGACTTGGAATTTACGGGATCTTTGGAACCACTTTTGCAATCCAACCAGATATTATCGATTATTCGGAGTATAAAAACAACAAGAGTATCGCTGGGATGATTGCTGCCTTTCAAGGTTTCTCAGTAAAAATAAGTCTAGGACTTGGCAGTGCACTTGTCGGAGTTTTTCTTCAAATGGGTGGCTATGTTCCAAATGCCACACAAACTCCCAAAGCTTTATCGTATATTGAAATAAGCTTCATCTGGGTGCCGCTAGCCATTTGTTTACTGATTGGAATAACCCTGTTGTTCTACAAACTAGATAATCAGCGAGCATCAATGGATATAGAGCTGAACCGCAGACGAAGCCTAGTAAATAAAGATATTGTCAATCTTTAAGGAAAGCAGAGGGACGATTTTTATGAGGACATTTCCCCCTCATAAAAATCGTCCCTCTCCCCTCACACTAAATCTGGCAATATTTCTTTTATTTCTTTTTCCGCCTTTCTTAAACTACCTAACCAACTTTCTACAAACTTCACTCCATCAATTAATTCAACCTTTAATTCTTTTGCATACTCGTACGCAGCAGGTGTAAAGCTACCTGTTGTAATAACATACCCTCCTACAGCTCCTCTTTTCACCATATTTGAATGAATCAACGCAATCGGATCAAAAGGTAAATCTCCCTGGCAGCATTTTACTTGTCCTAGGAATAACCCTTTTTCTGTTTCATGCTCAAAGTCCACGCCAAAGTCACCTGTTGGAGGGGTAACCCAGGTCGATCCACCTCTTGTTTTTTCCATGATTTCAGCAGCAAATGTTTCAAACTGGATAGGATCCTGTTTTAAAAAAATGGATGAATAGTTGGAAATACTATCTTCTTCCTCTTTACAAAATCGCAAATAAAGTCCCATTGCCAGCGTCTTTTTTAACTCATTACTTGATTCGATATGATTTGCCAAAAGCGAAGTTTGATATTGATCTTCCTTTTTAGTCCAGAAATACTTTATAAAAGCCATCGTTAAAAGAATTGCTACAATAATCTCCATATAGAACATTTTCACCACTCCTTGCATTATTAAAGGGTAGGCAGTAATGATTCTTTTTATACAGAGATTAGCCATTCTATACAAATTAGGAAATCATCTTATGTATTATTTCGTTTCCATTTTACCTCCCTTTAATAACATATCAATATGGGGGATATTGTCTTCTAAATACACTTCTGAGATTGGTTTAAAACCAAAGGACTGGTAAAACTTTCGCAAATAGTTCTGAGCCTGTATTTTTATTACCTCTTCATTTAATTCCTTTTTAAGATAATCAATCCCTCGACTCACAAGCTCTTCCGCCAGGCCTTGTCCTCTCCATTCCTTCTTCACTAAAATTCTTCCTAATGAAGCTTCTGAATAAGAAACCCCTGGAGGTAAAATTCTTAAATAAGCAACAAGCTCTCCCTCTTTTTCAGCAAATAAATGATACGATTCATGATCCTTTCCATCCACCTCTAAATACGGACAATTTTGTTCCACTACAAAAACAGCCGTTCTTTCTTTCAAAAGCGTATATAGTTCCATATTCGTTAACTCATTAAAATTCTTTATATGCCATTTCATTACTATCACCTACCATTAATTATTTGTCTGTATCAATGTCTGCAGTGCGACGGTTCACTGTTTCCCTTAACTCCTCCACTATCGCCTCTACCTCATTTCTTAATCCATTCTCCTTTTTCTCTTGTATCTCTTCATGATACTGATATTTTAGCATTTCTTCCCACTCAATTGTTTTGCCTAGTCCATGCTTGCGAATATAGTTAATCGTATTTTCGTCTTCCTTCATTCCTTCTCTATTCAAAATCAACAACGGGACATTATAGACAACTGCCTCGCTTATAGTTCCCCATCCTGCTTTTGTAATAACTAAATCACTAGCCGCGATATATGCTTGAGATTCCGTTTCCTCTTTTGGAATGGAGAATACATTGTCCCTATCTACCTCAACATTCGAAGACACAATAAACACACAGTTCTCACTTTCCCATAAAGGAAGCGATTCGAATTCTATACCGTCTATCTTCATCCCCAGTCCAAAAAAGATAACGGTCTTCTTCTTAGTCGGATTAACCCAATCAAGTACACTCTCCATTTTTCCCGCCTGTACTTTTCGTGCAAAAAAGGGAAATAATCGCTTTTCACAAGGCCAATTGCTTTCCTGATTTCCAGCTAGTAGAAAAAAACAGGACATTTTCGCATAGGAATTTTTCCAAATCTCTAACCTTTTTTGGTCCAATAAGCTTTCATATGCTGTGTACCAGGTAAAGTTAGAAATACCTATCGCAGGAATTCCTACTCTATCAGCAGCTTCCAACGGTAGTGGAGAAATATCAGAGACTACCAAATCTACTTTCATTTGTTGGAAAAATTGAACCTCTAATTGAATCTTCCTTTCCCAATTCTCCACAAACCGATCAAATTCTTTCGCTAGCTTATTCTTATCTGGCTCTAGGCTTCCCTCTTTTAAAAAATAGCCAACATCTGTAGCAATCTTTCGAAAGGTAACTTGATTATACAGAAGTGAGTTCTGCAAAAACTCCATCGCAAAAGAATGACATATAATGACTCGATAGGAAGGTTCTCTCTCTAAAAGTTCACGGATAATCGCAATCGAGCGAGCCGCATGTCCATATCCATAGTCAGAGATATAATAGGCGATTGTTTTCATTTGGGTACTCCTTTAAGGGTGATTCTTTTGCTACCCTATTTATTTATCTTTCATTTTAAGCTTTTCTCTAGTTGCATATAAAGTTTTATCGTTATATTTATCTATTCAGACAGGACCTCAAAAAAATGATTGCTATTATTATTTTTACCTTTCACTCCTTAAAAGAAGAGAACTTACAGAGAAAAAGAAACTAACATGATTCAAACTCTCCTACCTTCCCAATAGATTTCTAAATATAACCATCCTATAATGAGAGTATTACAAAGAAAATTGGAGTGATAATCATGTTGACAATTGGTTACATCGGTAATGGAAAAAGCACCAATCGCTATCATTTGCCCTTTGTTTTGCAGCGGGAAAATATAAAGGTTAAAACCATTTACAGAAGAAATCCTTCTCATGACACTTGGAAGAAACAGGATCAAATCTATTATTCTTCAAATTTAAATGAATTACTGACTGATCCCGAAATACAATTGATTGTCGTTTGTACTACTCATTCCTCTCATTATGAATATACCAAAATGGCACTTGAGTACAACAAGCATGTTTTAGTAGAAAAACCATTTATGATGACAGCAGAGGAAACGGAAGAAATATACGCTTTAGCTAAAGCAAAAGGACTTATTGTACAATGCTACCAAAATCGGCGCTTTGATTCTGATTTCTTAACGACACAAAAAGTTATGGAAAGTGGAAAACTAGGCGAGCTTTTGGAAGTAGAAATGCATTATGACTATTTCCGACCTGAAATACCAGAATCAAACGATGAATTCCAATACTATAATAGCTTTTTATATGGACATGGCTGCCATACTATTGACCAAGCAATCTCTTACTTTGGCAAACCGAAAAAAATTCATTATGATGTGAGGCAGCTTCTTGGCAGCGGCAGAATGAATGATTATTTTGATTTAGATTTATATTACGATACGTTAAAAGTCTCTATTAAATCGAGCTATTTCCGATTAAAAGAACGTCCTAGCTTTGTTGCTTATGGAAAAAAGGGTGTTTTTGTCAAACATTCAAAAGACCGACAAGAAGAACATTTAAAGCTTTTTTATATGCCTGATCAACCTGATTTCGGCATTGACCTTCCTGAACATTATGGAACATTAACGTATTTAGATGAAAACGGGCAATACCGTGAAGAAAAAGTAGTTTCCGAGCAAGGCGACTATGGCAGAGTGTATGATCAATTATATGAAGTAATAATAAACGGGGCAGACAAACAAGTAAAAGATGAAGAAACATTACTCCAAATGCGCATTCTTGAAAAAGGAATGAAAGAATGTAAGTAAACAGAGGGACGGTTCCTCATATGTTAAGCACGAGAACCGTCACTCCGTTTTCCCTTATTTCTTCACAGCGACTGGATTTTCGTATACTATTTCTCCATTGATTACGGTTTGTTTGATGGGGATGTCTTTGATGTGGTCTGGGATTGTATTTAGAATAGATCCCTCTAGGATGACAAAGTCTGCTAGTTTGCCTGGCTCGATGCTTCCTTTAATCTCTTCTTCAAAGGATGCGTAGGCTCCGTTTATAGTAAAAATTCGAATGGCATCTTCTAGAGAACTGCATTCTTTTTCTCCTATAACCGTTCCATTTTTTGTTTTACGAGTAACGATTTCTTGTATCCCTAATAGTGGTTCGAAGTCTGTAATGGGGCTATCAGATCCAGCTGCCACCTTTACTCCATGTTCTAGGTAGGATTGTGATGGAAACATCCACTCTGCCTTTGAACCAATATACTTTACATATTCATCCCCAAAATCATAAAAGAAAGCTGGATTTATGACAATGACGGCATTCAACTTCTTTATTCGTTCCACCAGTTCTGGATTACATACAGAGGCATGTTCAATGCGATGGCGGTGATTTTCTCGAGGGAATTCGTTCACCACATGCTCAATGCAGCTTACCATCATTTCTACTGCTCCATCGCCAATCGCATGGGCAGTAATTTGACAGCCGGCATTGTGGGGGCGTTCCATTATGGCATTGACATCTTCTTGGCTTTTATACAAAATGCCTTTATTAGTTGGATCTGTTACATATCCCTCACTCATAGCTGCAGTTTGTCCTGTAATACTTCCATCTAAAAACAATTTACTAGGACCGATTTTAAACCTTTCATTGCCTAAACCTGTTAAAATGCTTGCATCTAATGTCTTATCAATAGCATCTGAAGAGTTATCAAAAGATACAATGGACGCATATATTCGTAATTTAAAATCTGCGTCTTTCGCTACTTTTTGCAAATAAAGGAGATGGTCACTTCCTTTTCCTCCCATATCATGAACACTTGTGATACCTGATTGCATATAGTCTTTCGCTGCCAAATGTAAGCCAGAAAATACTTCTTGTTCTGTATAAACATCTTGATCGATAACCAACATACGGGCTGCTTCCTTTAAAACGCCTGTTACTACTCCATCTACTCTTTCGATTTCGCCCCCTTCTGGATTAGGAGATTCGGCAGTGATTCCACCAAGTTCCAATGCTTTACTATTCGCAGCAATCACATGCCCACATGACCGTTGAATATAGATAGGATGCACAGTGGAGACAGAATCCAACTCTTTTCGATTGGGCATACGATTTTCTGCCACATTATTATCGTTATACGCCCAGCCTCTTACCCAGCCTCCCTCAGGTGTTAGCTCTGCCTTAGCCTTAAGCAATTCCAACACCTCATCAATCGACTTACATGGTTTTAGGTTTGTTGACACCTTTGTCAGTCCAAAATTAAGAAGGTGTAGGTGTGCATCAATAAATCCAGGTAATAAAGAATTTCCACCAAGATCTATGACATTTGTTTCTACTCCAATCCAGGTTTTTATTTCTTCATTAGTCCCAACAGCAACAATCTTATTGTCCACCACCGCTACCGCTTCATGAACGGAAAACACATCATCCACCGTAATAATTTCACCATTTGTATATACTAAAGAAGCTTTCATATTTCCTCCTCCTTTACCCACTAATCTTAGGAAGAATAGCAGAATAAGCTTCCTCTAACGATGTACGAATAATCGAGATTGCTTCATCTATTTCCGATTTTTTCACGATAGTTGGAGGAATAAAGCGAATGACATTCTTATCCACCCCACAGACTAACAGCAATAACCCTTTATCTAATGCCTTTTCTTGAAGGATACCAGCTATTTTTTTATCAGGCTCTCCCTTTTCATCAAAAAACTCCATGCCAATCATTAACCCTTTTCCGCGGATATCTACTATTCTTGTAAATTCTGTGCGCAGTGCATCTAATTTTTCCATAAAGTAATCTCCCATTAGAGCAGCATTTCCGATTAATCCTCCTTCTAGCAGGTCAATTACTGCTAAAGCGGCTGCACAGGATACAGGATTCCCTCCGTAAGTCCCACCATGAGACCCTTCTTCCCATTGATCCATTATTTCTTTTTTCGCAATCATTGCACTTAGTGGAAATCCATTAGCGATACCTTTTGCAGCTGCCATAATGTCAGGCTTTATGCCGTAATGCTCCCATGCAAACATCTTTCCAGTCCGCCCAAATCCTGTTTGCACTTCATCAAAAATAAGCATAATTCCATGTTTGTCACAAATTGCGCGAATTTCTTCGATAAATTCCACCGGCGGAACAATATAGCCCCCTTCCCCTTGGATAGGCTCTAATATGATCGCGGCAACTTGATCTGGAGCAATTAAATAGGCAAAGATATCCTCCAAGCTCTTCAAACAACGTTTTACTTCATCCGCTTCTGATAAACCGGAACGTAACGCATAAGGGTATTCCGCATAATAGACACTTGGCAATAAGCCTTCATAGTTTTTTCGGTAATGAGAACTAGAGGCTGTTATACTAGTTGCACCCATTGTTCTTCCGTGAAAGCTTCGTTTAAAGGAAATAATCCCTGGTCGCTGTGTGACCCGTTTCGCTAGTTTTATCACACCTTCAACTGCCTCTGCTCCACTATTGGAAAAATAAACTTTATAATCTCCTCCCATTAATGCCACTAATTTCTCCGCTAATTCCACATAAGAGGGATAGTAGACAATGTTATGGCAGCCATGTACTAAAGAATCAATTTGTTTTTTTGCCATATCATTTACATAAGGATGATTATGACCGACATTCGTGACACCAATGCCACTACCAAAGTCTAAATACTTCTTCCCGTTTTCATCATATAAATGCATACCTTCTGCCTTCACAATCCCTAATTCAGTAATTCTTTTCCCTACTGGTGGAATGACAGATAGTGCTCTTTCATATAAAGACCTTGATTCCATGAGGCAAAACTCCTTATTTTAATTTTCAAAACTGGTACTACCGGTTGGATTCCCTTACTATAAATCACTAATTCCCCCCCTGCAATCAATCGGTTATATAATCTGACACATTTTTGTAACTTTCAGATATATAACGAATAAAAAATAAACCAATAACGTCTACTGGTTTATTTCATCACACTATTCACTTGTTCTCCTTCGTTTTCTTACAGTTGAATATCTACCTTAACTATATTTAGATGTTGCTTACTGCTCTCGTGTTAGATAGTGCATTCTACCATAATAAATAACCCTTTATAATAATACTTTATTTCCTTAATCTGTAATCCAGCGTTTTTAATTATTTCAATCGTATTTCTATTTAAATGACAGCCATCACAAATTTTTTTCCATAATGGTGTTAAAAGATCCTGTGTCTTCGCTAGTCCCGCATTCTCCATTTTCACATGTTCAAAAAAGTAAAAGGTTGCATTTGGCTTACTTACGCGAATTATTTCTTTCAATGCCGCTTCAGGGTTAGGAATCGTACAAAAAACAAGAGTAGAAACTACATAATCAAACGTTTGATTAGGAAAAAGAAGCTGTTCTGCCTTTTGTTCGTGACAAAAAATTGGAACAGATGCCTTCTCTAATTGTTTTCTTGATTTCTTTATCATAGAAGGATTCGGTTCAATCGCATCTACTCGCTCTAAATTTCGATAGAACGGGAAATTTATCCCCGAACCAGAGCCGATTTCCAACACTCTTCCCTTCACTTTGCTGAGCAGTTCTTTTCTTATCGTGTAAAATCTCCCTTTTTCTAATGGCTTCATTCCAAAATCATATACATATGGAAACAAATTCCCCATGCTACTGCCTCCTTCGTTACTTTATTATACCTTAAAAGGAAAACACACAGAGGGACGGTTCTTATTATGTAATAGTACTCATTAGAACCGTTCCTCTGTGTTCAATATTCCTTTAATTTCAAGTAATAAGAATGAAGTGGATGTTTATTCGCATATCTGGATATTTTGTAGTTTTTTAATTCTGTATGTTCTACTAAATTATACTCTATAAGTGTATATAATAAGCGCTCAGCAGGAATTCTATTACGTAGTTGCATGGTACTGATAGAATCAAAATTCGCAATAAACCAAGGGATAAATTGTTGGATTTCCTTTGAATTCACTTGTTTGTTTTTTCCATTATATTCTATTACTCTTTGAATAATTGCGAGCGTATGCGGATCAATTGCTTTATTCGATAAAGTATCTCCTATATAGGAGTGAAAAAGATTTTCCAGAAAAGAATTTACTCTCTTATTAACAACCAACTCCTCTGAAAATACGACTGCTGCTTTCATAGGATTCTTTTGGATAAACTGGAATTTCGTAAAATCACTAGGATGGATGAATTGCGCTAAAAGAATCAGAAAGTTATAAACAAAGAAAAGATAGCCTATTTCAATTGTAATAGGGTGAAACAATAATAATATTCCTACTAAAACCGACAATAAATTAGCAAATATTCCACCGAAGGATATATAGAAAAAATCTTTTTGAAAGAAGCGGTTAAACACTTCTTTAGAAGTGATTACTTCATTAAAGTTCAGCATAACAAATCCGCCGGAAAACAGTTGAATTGGCCGCAATCTAATATTTCGAAAAGTATTATTATATGTTTCCATACAACCTGCTTTAAAAATTCTAAATGGGTATCCAAATTTATGAGCTAATAAAAGATGTCCCAATTCATGAAATAAAACAGAAAAGATATAAATAATCAAACATTTGACCAGAAAAGATCCAATTGAAAAATTCACCTTTCCAAAAACAGAGTGGAGCAATATAAAGTAGCCTATCGATCCAATTATAATCATTGTCATCATCAAAAGAACAATTAGAATATTCCACCAGAAAGAATATTCAACTGTTTTATCCCACACATATTCAGAAGAACTCGACATATTTTCACATTTATCTATGAGTTACCCATCTCCTTTATTCTGTGTAAAAAAACCTTTAACTTTTAAAACTTAACATTTTTAAGATCCAATCAAAGTATGTTTCTTTTTCATAAACAATTCTTGCTTCCACTGGCATTGATTTTATTGCTTTGATTACTGTTCCATCGCTTGCAGATACCTTCTGTTTTTCTAATATTATTAAACATTTATAAAATATAGCATTCCCATTTTCTGTTTGTTGGGTAATAGTTCCTGAATCAATAGACTTCAATTCCCCTTGTAAAGTTCCATATTTTTGAATATTAACACCTTCCATAGAAACTTTCACTTCATCCTCTAGTTGAACCCTTGAAATATCTTGGGCTGGAATATAAGCTTCTACTTGCAAATCCTGTTCTAAATTCTTTGAAACTTCCGCAATAACCTGATTACGTTGAATCGCCATCCCTGTTTTTACTGGCACTACATAATGAACAATTCCATCATTTTTAGCTTTTATAAATAAAGAAGATTCTTGTCCATTTTGAACACTCATTTGGCTTTCTAATTCTACTAACTTCGTTTCAATCTGACTTCTTGCAGCTCCAATTTCACTAATAAATTGATTGTAGAGTTGCTTAGCTTGGGAAACTGGTTGCTTATTTTGATTCTCTAATTGTTCTATTTCTGTATCAAGATTTTCTAATTCACTCTTCTTAGCTTCCATTTCTGCCTGTAGTTGCTCTTTTTTTGCGATACTCTCTTCTTCACTTTCAATAGAATTCAACTCTTTAGTAAGTTTCTGTATTTCTTCTTCTATTTCCTCTATTTCTTTTTCATTTTTTCCAGGTACTTCTTCATCTGCATTTTCAGTAGAATTTTCATTTGTCACAGCTACTTCTTCGTCTAAATTTTCAGTAGAACTTTCATTCATTTCTGCTAACGATTGCTGCTTTTTATTTATGCTATCTTGTAACTGCTCTCTCAGCTTACTATTTGTTGAAATTTTTTCTTCAATAGTGCTGATATTGCTTTTAAGATTCTGTATTTCTTCTTTTACTGAGTCTATATTCGCTTCTTTTTCATTAAGCTGTTTATCAATATTCGATTGATCAAATGAATCACTTCTCAATTGCAATAAATAATATTCTACTTTTCCATAGTATTCCTGCTCTGATCCTTCATTGTTCATCAGGTTTTTTTGTTCTTTCAAGGATTCTACATAACGATCCATTATTTTAAGTTTTGCATTAAGCTCTTCCAGTTGTTCCGCAAACGCTGATGATTGCAATCCCTCTTGCCCATTAGAAATAATAAAGAGAACATCCCCAGTCTTTACGTTTTGCCCTTCCTCCACATTTATATGCACTATTTCCCCATCGAGCTGAGAAGAAATAAGCTGGTTATCATTAGTCGTGATAACACCTGGAGCTTTGACAATATACGGCTTAGCAATTGCTTTAGAAATACATACTGTAAGAACCAAAATAATTGCCAAGAAAAAAATAAAAAAACTTAAAAATGCTGGAGGTCTTTGATCAAAAAATATCCTCGAATTTTTTAATTCATTTTGATTATAAATTTTCATTTTTTATCACTGGCCTAAAAATATCAATTATTGTATGTTCAGGTTCATTTGCGATGTATATATTATATATACTTCCATCTGTTTCTAAATCATTTTCATATAAATATAAATCTAACTTAGTATGTGCGAAATTTAAATGATCAGCTTTTCCTTCAAATCGAATATATATGCAATTATCACAGGTATGCAAATGATTTGTTTTAAATCTTTCTTTATGTAAATGATAATCATGAGCCTGTAGCATCACATCATAATCAAAAGTAATACTTCCATCTTCATGAATATTTGTACCATGTGACTTTGTGATGAGAGGTCCATAGGTTTGAATATTTAATACTTTTATGTAGTTTAAGAACTTTTGGATTTCGGAATCTAAATGATCCATCTGAATATTTCGCAATTCTTTAATAATAACGTTCTTCAATACTAATCTTTTATTTTCTTTCACTTCCAGTTTTCCCATCAATATGCCTCCTTATCATTTAGTATCTTATTCCTTTAACATTTTGGAATCAAAAATATTCGATACTCCCAGAAATATCCCTAAAACAGATCCTAATTGCAAATTACTAAAAGAATAAATTTCAGATAATAAAAAGCTTATAATTCCACATAAGAAGAAAACAAACGAAAATATTGCTTTTTCCTTTCCAGAATCATTGATTTTTTCATGCAACTTTTCCATCCATGGAAGCTTTTTATGTAAGGCAATAATTATAATCCGTATAAACAGGTAAATTGGTATAGCAATAAGCAATATTACGAATAAATCAAAAATGAAATCCATATTTTCCGCTCACTTTCCTAACAGAATTTTAAATAATGCAGGCACTTTTCTACTACTATTTTTTATAAAATTAGTAGTAGATGTGCCCACAATGTATACTTAATAAATTGAAAACTAAGTATTGTTTTTTTATTACTTATGGTACAAAAGGATACTAGTTTAACCGTTATCCTAGTATTTCTAGCAAGCCAAAATTAAACCCTCTAAATAGATGGTATTACTTCCACTTGCCTTTCTTTTTACCAAGGACATAAATCCCTGCAACAGTACCCGCAAAAGCAACAGCAATTCCTGCAGCCAGCCATGGATTATACCAGCACCATAATATAGCTGAATCAATAGCTCCTGCTAACCATCCTGCTGCACTGTTCATTACTGCTCCAACTGCACTTTTAGAAACAGCACTTTTAGCAAGTGCAGCAACTCCTGCAGTTATAAAGCCTAGTGCAAATGATTTAGCCTTCCCCCAATCTACTCCTCCATCCAAATATTCCATTTCTTCTTGCTCTAAATCTACATATTGCTTTGGTAAAACTAGTTCCATAGTGAATTCCTCCTTTTCATTTTTTCTATGGATTTATATAAAGTACCAAATGGCACAGTATATCATGCAATAAACTTTCAAACAGACTTTGCTTACTCATAAACCATTTGTTCGTTTTCTAGAGTTGGAATGATAGTAGGTGTTTCATTACTCATTTGGTGAGCAGCCATTTTTGCATATTTTCCATTAAGCTCCATAAGCTCTTTATGTGTACCTCTTTCTACTATTCGACCATCTTCAACATAGTAAATGATGTCACAGTGAATGATTGTTGAGAGCCGATGGGCAATTATAATGGTAGTTTTCTTATTTTTTTGATTAAAAATAATATTCTGAATTTTATTCTCACTAAAGGAATCTAGGTTAGATGTTGCCTCATCAAAGATAAAAATATCTGGGTTCGTGATAATCGATCTTGCAATAGCAATTCGTTGCTTTTCTCCCCCAGAGAAGTTACTTCCCCCTTCTTCTACAAAGGTACCATAACGATTTTGAAGCTTTTCTATAAATTCATTTGCCCCAGATTTTTTGCAAGCTAAAACCATTTCCTCATATGTAGCTTTTGGATTTCCAACTCTTAAATTTTCAATAATAGTCCCTGAGAATAATTCTATATTTTGAGGAATATATGCAATCCGAGATCTTAAATAATGATAGTTAATATCTTGAATATCATATCCTGAAATAGATATTTTCCCTTCCTGTGGAGACATAAATTTTAATAGCATGCGAGAAATTGTACTTTTCCCAGCACCACTTTCGCCAACGAAAGCAACTTTTGCACCCTGTGGAATGGTTAAATTCAAATTTTCAATAATAGGTGGTCTAGATCCATAGGCAAATGTAACATTTTTAAAGGATATATCCCCATTCATCTCTACTTCTGAGATTAAATCCTTTTTACTATCTTCACGTTCAATGGTCATTAATTCGCTCAATCGCTTCATTGCAATCTGGGCTTCCTGAAAAGTTAATTGTAAAGATACAAGACTTTGAATTGGTTCAGTAAAGTATTGACTTAAAGTCTGAAAAACGAGTAAATCTCCAATACTCATATTTCCATTAATAATGCTGATAGCTCCAATTCCCATGAATATCAAATTACCAAGAGAATTAACAAACATTGAAATAATCCCTTGAATATTCGTAAGTACTCCCTCTCGATAATCTATCTTAAGAACGGATACAAATTTATTTTCTAATCTATTAATTTGTGCCTTTTCATCCCCTTGTGACTTAATCGTTTCAATATTCTTCATTGATTCAATCAATTGGGAATTTAGCATCGCTCCCGCTTCCATTTGCTCTTGATTTAACTTTTTATAAGGTTTTTTAAAGAAATAAATTAATACTATATTTATAGCAACCATTATTAGCAAAATAGCGAATAATTTATTATTCAAATTCCACAGAACAATGCCAGTAACACCGGCAAGAAGAATATCCATCACTAACGAGATGGAAACTGTTGTAAAAATGTCCTTAATAGTCATCGCATCTTGAAATCTAGTAATTATATCTCCAACTTTTCGTGTAGCAAAAAACTGATAGGGTAAATGAATAATATGATTATAGTAACCTAATAAAACAGGTATATCGACTTTCCTTGATAAGTACAACAGGATATGCTGTCTAAAAGCAGTTAAAAGATTTTGCACTAATGTAACTACACCAAAAATAACCAGAAAGATATATAAGCTATTTTTTAATTGAAAGGGAATTATCTCATCCATCAAAATTTTTGTGAATAGACTAGAAAGAATTCCAATAACACTTAATAATAAAGAAGATAGAATAATGGTAAATAATAGACGCTTCTGCGGTACGATCAAAGCAAGAAATAAATCTAATAACCCTTTATTTTTATATGATATTTTTTCAAATTCACTAGTCGGTATCATTAATATAAGTACACCCGAAAATGACTTTTCAAATTCATCTAAGTCCATTTTTTTTAGCCCCTCATTTGGATCAGCAATGAGAAGTCGGTCATTTTTTAAAACTTTATGTATTACTACAAAATGATTTAGTCCTTCCATCAAATTCATATGTGCTATGGCAGGGAGCGTAATATCATCTGTTATGTCCTTTGCCGTTGTCCTGATGGCCCTTACATTAAAATTCAATTTCTCAAATCCATCTACTATTCCTTTTACACTTGTCCCATATGCATCTGTACCAATGATCTCCCTTAATTTCATGATAGACATTTCACTCTTGTATTCTAGTAAAATGGTCGACATAACAGCTGCAGCACAATCTGAAGCGTCATGTTGCATGGTACATGGGTATTTACGAAAAAATCTCAAATGGCTCCTCCTTATCTGATATTGGAGTTAGTTACTACCAATATTCATCAAGTAAAGATTATGATGATATCTATCATCTATCAAAAAAATGAAGCTTTTTTGTAGAAAAATAATGTTTTGTGTAACAGAAAATAATCTATCCCTATTTAAATATAGTGTATTTATACATTTAATGTTTCTTAATGCTCCAAAATAATCCAAATGTTAATATTATTATAACTCGAATCTAGTAGAAAAAAATAAGTCTTTTTGATTATTTTTCCAATTAATTAGCAGTACTTTTTTTCCTATTTATTGGAATTTAAGGAAATTCCCTATTTAAGCTTACTTTATCGACAACATTTGTAAAAACATACAATATGTTTCAACATCCTCATTGTTCTATCCTTGGTTCCAAACCATTCTTTATACTATACTAGAAATAAATCGACATACTTATTGAGGTGAATACATTGAAAATTGGTCTAATTGGATTGGGAGATATTGCGAAAAAAGCTTACTTGCCTGTACTGTCTGAAAAGGAAGAGATTGAACTTGTTCTGTGTACAAGAAATGAGGATACACTAAACAAACTATCTAAGAAATATCGAATAGAGGAAACGGTTCGAACGGTTGATGAACTAATTAGCAAAAAAATTGATGCAGCATTTATCAGTACAGCTACAGAAGCTCATTTTGAAATAGCAGAAAAGTTGTTGGCAAATGGTATACATATATACATTGATAAGCCTATTTCATTGGATTATCAGGAAACAAAGAGAATTGTAAACCTCGCCAAACAAACTGGCAAAATAGCAATGGTTGGATTCAACAGAAGATTTATCCCAAAAGTGAAGGAATTACGGGAACTTGGGAAAGGAAATCTCATTCTTATGCAAAAAAATCGCTATGCTGCACCAGACTATATAAGAAGATTTGTTGTAGAGGATTTTATTCACGTCATAGATACGCTTAGATTTTTAATGGATACGGAAGTAAAAGATGTAAAGGTAGAGTGCCTGAAAGAAGGAGAAACGCTTAATAGCTTAATAATCCAACTTATTGGAGAAGGCTGTATTGCCATCGGAATAATGAACCGAAATGGCGGCGTAACCGAAGAAATCATTGAATATTCCACAGGAAAAAATAAATATGTCGTAAACAGCCTTGTGGAGACAACCCACTTCCATAACAAGGAAATCCACATTTCTAAATTTGGAGACTGGGAACCGACATTATATAAACGTGGATTTTATCAAATCATTGATCATTTTATCGATTGCATCCAAAACAATAAAGTCCCTGACCCATCAATTGACGACTCAGTGAAAACACATGAGATTTGTGAAATGATAGTTAGGGAAGCAGAGAGTCAGTTCTAGTACTCCCCCTTTTCAACTATAATTAATAATCTATTGGGGATGGCTTTATTCTCAGAATAATTCCCCAAAGGAAGCTCTTGATATAAAAACGAAAGAGCGATAGACCCAAGATGAATAGGTTTTTCGCTCTTTCTTGTTTTAAATATTGTCCATTCTATTGATATCCCCTTGGAATCCATTTCATAACATTAAGAACATCAGTAGAACCTGTTCCTATGCTTCTCTTCTTACCCTTCTCAAGTAAACAATCACTATTCCTACTACTAATAATACTATTCCTACCAGCATAATTGTATAATTTGCTGTGGCTGTATTTGGTAGCTGGGTCATTGGGTTATCTTTGTTTGGTTCTGATGTGGACGGAGTTGGTGTTTCTTTTCCAACATCATTTCCATTATCGTCATCTGGTGTTGATGTTATCGGTTCTTCATTTCCTCCATCATTTCCTGTATTGTCATCTGGTGCTGGTGTTGTCAGTTCTTCCCCTGCCCCACCATCTCCATCAGGATTCGGTGGTATTGTTGGTTCTTCACTTCCATCACCGTCTCCATCTTCGTCACCTGGGTTTGTCGGTTCTTCTGGTGCTGGCTGACCTTTTGTGAAAGACCAAATATCTGAAATAGCTGTTCCAGTATACTTATCGGACGCGACTACATACCAATCATATGCTTGTCCTTCTTCAAGGTTCTTCCAAACGACTTCAGCAATATCACCGCTTGTTACGTTTTCTTGCTTACCGATTTCTTCTTTCGTATAAACATTTACCGCAAAGTAATCAGTCGCAACTTGTTTTTCTTGAACAGATAAATCAAAATCAATCACTAATTCATCCTTCAATGGATATTCTTCTGGATCATAGAAATTATAATCATCTAAATACGGTGAATACGTATTAACAATGATTCGATTATTTGTTTGATCAAAGTGAAGCAGCTTCATATAGCCTTGTCCGCCTTCTGGACCACCTTGGTAGTCTCCAAGCATTTGATAGACTTTTCGGTCTGCTATTCCATCTTGATCATCATCAATCTCGCTAATTAACGTCTCTGAATCATGGTAGTGACCACATAATACAAGGAATACATTTTCATTTTTCTCTACTACTTTTTGAAAAATTTCTTCTCCGATTGGGCTTCGGTTTCCTGAAACCAATAGATATTCATGGAAATTGAGAATGGCTTTTCGATCAGGATATTGTTTTAGCACACTGTTAATCCATTCCATATCCTCATCATTTACGCCCCAGCCCATGTATATCATGATGAAATCATTTCCACCTGCAGAAATTAAGTCATAATGACCACGATTATCTTTATACGACTCCCCATAATAAGGCTGGTCTTTATAACGAGCCTCTCCAAACCATTTCGAAAACGCAGAGTAGTCATTGGATAATTGATCCACATCATGATTTCCTGCTAATACCCCATATGGAATATTGTTATCCTCTAATGTGCGCATATATTCATCCGCATAAATCCATTGCTGTTCATCATCAAATTCGTCTACCACATCACCTGTATGCAGAACATATTTGATTTTCATCTCTTCTTGTTTTTCCGCAATCCATTCTGTTTGTCGTTTATAAATATATGGATAGCTTTCTGCATAGTATTGCGTATCCGACATCCACACAAATGTAAAATCATAATCATCTGGAGAGCTTGGAATTTCATCTTGAATTAACACATTGATTTTATTAGCTTCATCTGCATACTCATTTACCTGTACATCAGCCTTTAAGGCAAAATCTTCTGCACCAGCAATTTTATACGTTAGTAGTTTCCATTTATTCTCATTCATACTCCAGGCATACATGGAAACCTTTCTTCCTTCTAATGATTTCCCGTTCCACACTAACTCCACTCGATCTTCTTCATCAATTGAAGGATCTAATTCCACTTCAAATCGATGGTAAGGGAATTGAGTACTAGAATCAGTTGTTAAGTACTTTCCATCTAGGGTAGAAATCGCTGAAGCATCCTCAGCAGTTAATGCTTTTTCTCCAGCTGGTACAAGCTCAACTGGTGGTTCTGTATCACTTGCATTTTCAAATGATTGAACATTACTATCTTTTGCCTCATATTTATAGCCTTTATAATAGCGAACATCCATCGAATCCTCTGTTGGATCGGTTACCCTTACCTTTAATGCTGGATCCCCGTCTACTGGAGTAGCCGAATTATCAGCTGGCGCGATTAATTCTGGCTTATTTGGATTTTCATTCGTAACAGAGAATGAAGTAACAGTCTCCGCTTTATTACCAGCCTTATCTACTGCAATGACCTTTAATTCATGGGCACCTGGAGCAAGCTTAGAAGAAGCAGTATCGAATGGAACACTTATTGTTTCCTTATCTAATGTTACATCTAATGACTCGACTCCTGCTAATGCATCTTCTGCACTTGCTTCAATCGTAAAGGCTCCCTTATATTCTTTTCCTGACTCAATATTTGTCTCAATTACCGGTGCTGTATTATCCACCTGAACAACAGCAGTCACTACCTCCTCTTTATCCGTGGCTTTAATATTGTACGCTCCATCTGAGACAGTTGTTGTATCCCAGACATACGTTTTTGCTTTCATTTGGTCTGCTGTTAATGTAAAAGTAAAATCTTCGAACGGGCGATAGGTTCCATCATCTCCCATATCAAATACTTGAGAAGCATTCGCTTTTTGCGGATCTCTAATTACCGTGCCATCCGCTAAAATAAGACGTACATTTCTTAAATTATAGTCATCTCGATTTTCTTCACTTTCTTCTAATTGGAATGGAGATGCCTTATTTCCTGAACGAACAGTAATAACATTTTCCCCAATGGATAGTTTATTTGGATCAATTGGAATCGTAAAGGTTTTCCAATCTGAATTATTATCCTTATCCAATAGATGAATAATTTCATCTCCCATTGTGATCGCATTTTTGAAATACATATTTAATCCGCTAATATCAACAGCAAGATAGGCTTGTGATTCCAAAGAGCTATACGTTTCTTCCGTTACTTCTTTTCCATCGATCGAAAGTTCTACATCATCTGCAGTTGCTTCCTTCGAAACTGCTTTTAAAATAACATTTCCAGATAAAATATCATTATCCTGAACATTTAAATGGATTGGTTCATTGTTTACATCATTTTTAATGGTAATGACATATTTCTCTGAAGTCACTTCATTTTGTCCGTCTGTAGCGACAAAATAATATTCGATGCTTTCTTTTGCAATAAAGTTCGCTGCATACAAGACAGCTGTATAGTATTCCATATCACTAGGATCAACCGTTAATAATACCTTTTCATAGTCCGTTTGATCATTTGTTCGATAATAAAGAACAACAGATTTAATGCTCTTATCATCCGTTGCTTTTGCACGAATCGTTAAGTCATCCATTTGATGGATTTCTTCCACATTCGTAGCATTTGTTAAGGTTGGGGCAACGAGATCCTCTTCTACATGAACAGGCTGATTTGGAACTTGATTAGCCTCTACCATTCCTGGTGTTCCTAGTTTTGTTTTTGTGCTAATTTTTACGGATTGTGTGGAACCATCCTCTGGGAATTTATAAAGAATCCCCATATTCATTGCCGTATCTAATGGAGTCGCCTCATCATTATAATAAGCAACATTTATCTCTTCTTTTGTATTCGTAGCGATCACTAAGCCACGCATACTGCCATTTGCCATTCCATCACTTTTAATTCGCACAATCTCTTTATTTTCAACGAGATTTGTTCCGTAATTGGCATTAAAATCAGCAACGGTTTTATCGCCATTTTGACCATTAATAATCCAGAATACCAGTGTCTTTTGCGGTTCGATTACCACATCAGCTGGAATAGAAGGCCAAACAACATCGGTTGCGGGATCGGCATTATAGCGATATTGAATTTTATAATCCTTAAAGTTTATCGCTCGATCGGTATTATTGTAGATTTCAATATACTCATATCCATCGGCTGTTCCAACATTAGCACTGTCAGGCACTACCTCTGTAACGAGTAATTTAGGAACCTTAGTAAAGTCAATGTTCGATTGTTCCACAGAAATAGTGAATGCTTCTGTTTGACTTTCATTGATTCCATCACTAGCTACAAGATAATAAGTGATTTCTCCATCTATATCAGCAGCTGGAAGGGTTGTCGAGTATTTCCCATTTGCATCCTTATTCAACGCTAATGTTTTAAAGCTCTCGTCTGCTGATTTTTTATAAAATACAGTAACAATTGGATTTGCTACCTCGTTATCCGTCACAGTTGCTTCAACCGGAACTGCTGTAAAAGCTTTTGCTGTTTTAATTGGATCATGGGAAATAACCGGTGGCTCCGTATCCTTTGGCACATCAGGCAATTCCACTACATTTGTTGGGACCTGATCTGCTTCTATGCTTCCAGGAGTAGGATCAGCTAACACCTTGTACTTCTCCATTTCCGTTCCTTCTTGAGGAAATTGATAATGAATGACTTTGCCATCATTGTCATTTTCAGAACCTAAATAACTTGCTGAAATCATAACATTTCCTTGGGCATCCTTTATTTCAAGGGCGCGATTTCCGCCATTAGCGAATCCTGGGAATGCCTTATCCGTAAACATTATTAATTCGTTGCTTGTAAGGCTTGTTCCATATTCTTTATTAAAATCCTCTACCGTTTTATTCCCATTATTAAACCAAAATACTAACTTTTCTTTTGATTGAATCTCTGTAGCTGGCAATTGGAATAAGATTGGCTCTCTTGAATTGTCTGTATACACATAGTAAAAAGAATAGGTTGCTAGATTTAAGGCTTGATTCGAATTATTATATAGCTCAAAGTACTCATAATAATCCGTTCCTCCTCCAATTGAATTAGGAGAAAGCTCTGTAATTAAGAGCGGACGATCACTATATGTATCCTGCTCTGGTTTTGTCTCTTCTTCTTTTTCTAATTCAATCGTATATGTTGCTGTTTTTGCTATATGGATACCATCGCTTGCTTCCAAATAGTATACAATCGTACCTTGTACTTCTTCCTTTGGTACGCTAGCCGTGAATTTTTGAGGATTCACTGAATCTTGTTTCATCTCTATTGCTTTAAATGCTGTGTCTGATTCTACTTGATAATAAAGTGTAGCGGTTGGATTTTTCTGATCATCCGCTATTGTTGCTTCAATAGCAATCGCTTCTCCCGCTTTCGTTGTTGTCAGTGCTTCATGCGTAATGATTGGTGCTTCTGTATCTTCTGTCTTCGGACTTACCTGAAGCGGCTCTGCTGGTACTTGTCCCTCTCCTAATACGCCTGGTGTTGGGGATGCTTTAACCTGCTGCTTCTCCATTTCGGTTCCTTCCGTCGGGAAAGCATAATGCACATCTAAGCCTGTATTATCTGTTTCATTTGGTAAATATGTTGCAGATACTACTTCTTGACCTTCGAGATTTTTGACGATAATTCCACGATTCCCGCCATTTGCAAAACCGGGAAAATCTCCTTTAAAGGAAATTACTTGTTGTTCTGTTAAAGATGTGCTGAAATGGTTGTTGAAATCCTCTAGTAAAAGATCTTTCGTATTAAACCAAAGGATAATGGATTCTTGAGGTGCAATCTTTGCTGCTGGAATAGACATTATTTTATCTGGTGTACTACCACCAATATAATGGTAATAAAAATAATAGCTATTTAAGTCGATCGGTTGATTGGTATTATTATAGAGTTCGATAAATTCAAAGTTATTCGTTCCTTTTGAATCAGGTGCTAACTCTGTAATAAGTAGGGGTGGTAGCTTTGTATAATCAACGCCTTCTTGTTGATCTTCCATTTGCTGTTGTTCATTTTCTACTGGAGCTTCTTGGGCTGGTTCCGTTTTTTCATTTTCTAAAGGTTGATTTTCCTCCTTTATAACTGGTTCTTCCTTTTGTTCAGAAACGGTAGGTAATTCTTCTTGTTCAGAAGCAGTAGATGGCTGTTCTTCGAAACTAGTATTTCCCGCTTCATTCGTTACTTCCTTCTCTTGTTCGACTGTGGTGTCAGTTGCTTCTAAACTGCTGTCCTCTTCCGTTTGTGTATTCTCCTCTGCCTTTCCTCCAGTTGGTTCTGCTGCATAAGTCGTTAAACCTGGCAAAGCTGGAAAATAAGTAGTAAAGAAAAATACCCCCATAACAAAGATGACAAAAGCCCTCCTTGTTATCCTCTTTTTTAAAGACACAAGACCATTCCTCCCTTAAGCTGATTTTCATACTCACTAGAATCATAGAATTCTTGTTTTAAGGAATATTTAAGCCACTATTAATAAACATGAAGTTTTGTTAAGTAGGTGTAAAGGAAGAACTTTCCCAGATCACTGAAAAAGTATAGTTATCGACATCCAATTAGGAATTTAGAGATTTGAAAGGAGATTCAGAAAGCGAATACGAAACTCTTTTTATGCACCATACTTAGGATAAAAGTTATGTTTTACTACGTTTTTTCCAATTAATGATAGATAAATGATAAAATAATATTCGGTAAGAAAACTAGATGCTTAAGTGTCTTTGATTGTTAGGAAGGATGTCTGAAGTGAATAAACCATATACAAATGTAGACTTTAAGAAATTTCTTAAGGAAAAAGAACTAAAGAATGTTAAAGTAAAGGATTTAGAAGAAATTATTGAAAAAGAAGGAATAGAAGTATTGGAGCTTGCTTGTTTTAATGAAATCTATCATTTAGTCTCCAAAAGAGAAGCAAACAAAACATTGAAAACTTTAAGCTGGGTAATAGGAGCTTTGGCGTTGGTTACAACGGTAAGCGCAATGGTAGGCATCTTCGGTTAATGGAGGTGCTTTTTTTATCGGAAAGCCATCGGAGAACAACAAATGCTAGACCAAATTATTCCCTTTCCTCCCCTAAAAATAGCCTTCAGTTAATGAATTAACTAAAAAATTTTCAACATTTTACTTCATCTGTCGTAGTATATATGGTAAAGTATAATTACTACGACAGACATAGTACGATAAGTGAAGTATTAGAAAGGAGTGATTTTTTGATTAGCAGTGATGTCATACGAGGATATAATGACACCATCATTCTTTTTTTATTATTGGAAAAGGATTCTTATGGTTATGAAATCTCCAAAGATATAAGAACACTAACAAATGAAAAATACATTATTAAAGAAACAACCCTTTACTCTGCCTTTAACCGATTAATTAAGAATAACTATATTAACTCCTATTACAAAGAAGGCGAATATGGAAAAAGAAGGACTTACTACACCATTACTGCAGAAGGAAAAAAGTATTATCAGGAAAAATGCCAAGAATGGGCCGTTACACAAGAAGTGATTAACCTATTTATTAAGGAGGGATATAATGAATAGCATCATCAATTATTTAGACAATGTCTTTGCTAACTTGCCGAAAACAGCTGAAATGGAAAAACTAAAACAAGAAATGCTTTCAAACATGGAGGATAAATATTATGAATTAAAGGAAGCAGGCAAAACGGAAAATGAAGCAATTGGGATTGTAATATCGGAATTTGGTAATATTGATGAACTATTAAATGAATTAGGCATTCCATTAAACGAAACGAAATCACCAGAACGTCAACTCTCAGAAGAAGAAGTAAATCGTTTTTTCCAGCAAACAGCAAAAGCGATGAACTTGATTGGGATTGGTGTGTTCCTTTGCATACTTGGTGCTTCCCTATTAGTTCTTTTCACGGAGTTATATGACAAAGGTTTTCTGAACGAAGTCACAGAAAATACCGCAGCATTAATCGGTGTAGCTCAATTGCTTTTATTTATAGCAATCGCCGTTAGTTTATTTATTTATAGTGGTCAGCTATTAGAGAAATACAAGTTTATCGAAAAAAAGGGAACTTTCTCCCTTCCCCTTCATTTGGTTAAAAAACTAGAGATGGAAAAAGAAGCCTATCAACCAATCTTTTTTCGTTCGATTATCATTGGTGTTTCCCTTTGCATTTTATCACCCGTTGTTTTATTAGTGACCATTGCACTAAATGAATCAGCAACAACTTATGGTGTTTGTGTTCTATTACTTCTTATCGCAATAGCTACTTACCTGTTTATTGTAAGTGGCGCAAAAAAGGATGCGTACGAAAAACTATTAAGGGAAGAATCGTATTCCATCGAAAAAAAGCAGGAAGAGAAAGTAATCGGCGCCTTCGCAGCAATCCTCTGGCCGCTTGCCACTGCTATATTCTTATTCACTGGATTCGTGTACGAAAATTGGCATATAAATTGGATCATATTCCCGATAGCAGGTCTACTAATGGCCATGTTTAGCGGAGCCTATACTATTATGAAAAAAGAAAATTAAAGGGAAACATAGGGACAGTTCTGGTATGGACTTGTCCTCCAAGCACCGTCCCTATGTGTCAATTATTTTGCGTTTTCATCGGGTTGATGAATGCCGAATATATTTCCTTCCGAATCTGTATAGTAGCCCTGCCATGCCATACCAGGAAGTGCGTGCTTTGGATGTGCGACTATTCCTCCATTTTGAAGAATTTTTGCTTCAATGGAATCATAGTCTACTACACCCATTGTACAAGCATACCCATTCACAGCTTGGGTGTTTTCTGGGAGAGGAACTGGACGTTTTATTAAAGCACCATTAATTCCCATCTCATTTTCATCGCCAGTAACAGCCCCAAAATAAGGCATCCCGGCATAGTCACTCCAATCTTCAAATTTCCAATCAAAAACCTCTCCATAAAACTTTTTAGCTCTTTCCATGTTATCAACGTGAATTTCAAAATGAATTGGTCTCCCCATTTATTTGACCTCCTATTTTTAATGAATCTTCTGATTATTTCTCTTAAAAACCAAGAACTCCTTCACCATTATTGTAAATATTATATTTATTTATACATGACACGAATGGAATGGTACTTCCCTAACATCTTATAATGATTTTACAAATAAATACATTAAATGGAGGAACGAACACATATTAAGAATAACAGAGATTATAACGGAGGTTTGTCGTCTATGTATTCCCATCCATTACTCGGACTCATTCTATTCTTTCATGCCGTGCTTATACCTAGTAATTTTTTTAGTATAATCAAAATTCAACCTTCCCAACAACATGTTAAGGAACAAGACTTCCTATGGAAATCTCCTAGTTTACCTGTGATCGACACAGAAGAATTCAATAAAGTTATGGATGAATTAGATAAGGAAGTTTACATAGAGCCAAAGGATGCCATCGTTAATCAGTATGGCAGTATCGTTCCAGAGCAAGTTGGCTATCGCTTGCATCGTGAGAAATTTATCAGACAAATGTATGCGCATTATTTTAATGATACTTCCAGTAAACAAGAGCTTCCCCTTCAAGTAATTTATCCTAAAGTAGATAGTGAATTATTAGATAGTATTCGAAGAAAAAAAATAGGTAGATATGTAACATCCTTTAACAGTAATAACATAGAACGAAGCATGAATATTTTGCTGGCTACAGAGGCGATTAATAATAACGTTATTTTTCCAAAAGAACAATTTTCTTTTAATCAGATTGTAGGGAAAAGAACCGTAGAAAAGGGATATTTACAAGCGCCAGTCATCATAAATGGAAAATTTTCCGAAGATATTGGCGGTGGAATTTGCCAAGTATCCTCTACTCTTTTTAATGCGGTAGACAATGCTGGATTAAAGATTATCCAACGGTATTCACACAGTAGAAGAATTCCCTACGTCCCTCCTAAACGAGATGCAACTGTTAGTTGGGATGGACCTGATTTCGTTTTTGAAAATAACTACCAAAGGCCAGTACTCATCCGTGCTAAAATGCTAGGCAATCATTTACTCATTGAACTATATTCTGCTGAAACGATTTCTTATCAGCCTAGAAATGTTCCATACCTCTAAAGGAGCATTGATTATTTAGTAGTCACTCTCTTAACATAGGGCCTGAATTCCGCCACCACAATCCCTTCTTTAGTGGTGATATAGATTCCTTAATGATTGCAATGGAAGCAAATGCAGTGCAAAGTCCTCATAAGAATTTAGAAGTCAAACTAACTATCCAAGAGGAGGATATAGTAGGGGTGTATTGTCATATAAAGCAGCATCCAGAGGATTTAGGCGGTGCAGTAGTGCATATCTTTCGCTTCCAAAATGACCAGATTGCTGAATTGTGGGATATAAGCCAGCATGTACCAAAGGATTCACCCAATAAAAATGGAATGTTCTAAAGAAAAAAGAGGGACGGTTCTCGTGAGTTCAATAGCCTCACAAAAATCGTCCCCCTGATTCCTCTTACAAGTATTCTTTTTTAATTTCTAAGTTACTTCGAACCGTGTCGATAGGTCGAACTAGCTGCTCGATCTTTTCTCTGTTGGATTCAAAGAATGGTGGTAAGGATAATTTTTCGCCAAGCGTTTCGTATGGCTCATCCCCCATGAAGCCAGGGCCATCTGTTGCTAATTCAAATAGGATTTGCGGTGCTACATTAGAGTATAGAGAACCGAAATAGTATCGTTCTACAAATCCAGAGTTTGGCAATTTAAAACTACTCAAACGTTCTTGCCATTGTTCTAATTCTTCACGATCCTCCACGCGGAAAGCAGCATGGTGAACTGTTCCAAATCCTTGTCGTGCCTGTGGAAGAATGTTATTAAATTCCACTATGACTTGTGCACCATTTCCCCCTTCTCCCATTTCAAATAGATGGAAGGATCCCTCCTGTACAGCTTCCTTCATCAAGAATACCTTCTCTAATACTTCCTTCAAATAATCAAAATAAGCAGTTCGTACAAATATTGGTCCTAGCCCAGTGATTGCAAATTCCAATGGAACTGGTCCTTTTTGCCATGGTGTGCCTGCTACAACCCCTTCATTCTGTTCATCTGAAATCAGTTGATATTGCTGATCATCAAAATCCACGAAAGACAATGTCTTTTTGCCAAACTGTTCTTGAATCCCTTTATGCTTCACCTCATACTTATCAAAGCGTTTCACCCAATATTCAAGAGCAGCATCAGTCGGCACACGGAATGATGTTTTCGAAATTTCGTTTGTACCATGCACACCTTTTGGAATACCTGGGAAATCAAAAAATGTCATATCTGTACCAGGGCTCCCTACATCATCCGTAAAGTATAGGTGATAGGTTTGAATATCATCTTGATTGACCGTTTTCTTTACTAATCGAAGTCCTAAAATGTATGTGAAAAACGCATAGATTTTTTCTGCACTGCTTGTGATTGCCGTAATATGATGAAGTCCTTTTAGTTCATTCATTCGCTTTTCCCCCCCGAATATTATCTCGAAATTGAGATATTTACATAAAAAATATTTTAATTAAGATATCTTTAATTCGAAATAATCTTATCATCTAATAGAATTTTCGTCAATAGAAAAGAAAAACAGCCAATTATAATAACCTTTCTATTCTTCTATTTTCCCCGTCAACTATTCTAATTGCCAACCCATACTCTCCCTAACTTACATTCTTTGCTCCTTCTATCTCCACATTTCCTTTTTATCAAAATATTTTATTAATCCAAAGAATCCTCTTATCGTAAATAAAGTGAAGTTTACGCTTGCAAAAGTATGTAGTGGTGACCATTTCTTCCATTTGAATAATTTGCTGTTTTTCTCAAAGTACCATTGACCAAAGCTCATTGGAACGCTAAACACAAGACTTTTCAATAGTTTCTTTCCTAAGCGGTCTCGCTCCGTCATTTTTACCCAAAGCACACTTAATAAAGGAAAAAACAATACATCATAAATGATATTTGTATTAAAGATCTTCGGAAAAGGTCGAACTGGATAGGCAATCTTATTCGTCCCCACAACATAAGCATCTACTAAAGTTGCAAGCACACCTTTTGCGAAAAATATTAAGAAATTCTCCCTTCTCTTGCCTCTAAACAAAAATGGAATAGTAGCCATACAACCAGCTGTTAATACGCGCAATAATATTTTCTCCATAGATAGTCTCCTGCTTTCAACATTAAGATTCCCTTTTAAATTTCCCACTTTGCCATAAAATATTCGGAGAAAATAACATTACCAAGAATTATGCATGCCTTTCTTTTCCATCTAAGAAACTAATAATATCATCTTAGCTCTCCTTCCAACACATATCACATACAATAAGTTCCATTTTTGATATTGTTCTAAAAAGCCTTTTATTTTAACTATTTAAAATACAGAACCAATAAGCATTTGTGACATTTATGTGCATTTTTTCACAAACAATTGACAAAGCAGCTTTATATATACTATTGTGTTTGTGTAATAAACTAACTAACTGATACACTTTGATACAAATTATTAACCCATTGATGAGGAGGGATTATACAAAAAATGGATATCAACAATGTTTAAAGATTAGAATCCTTTTGGTCCCTTCATTAAATTCAATAATTAGAAAAAATTATTGGTGAGAAGTGTATGCAGAAATTAAGTATTACCCTTCCCTCTTCAGAAGTCCTTTCTTCTTTTGAGACAAAAAATAAAAAATAAAGGATGATTCTAAATGGTTGATTACAATTCAAATCATTATTTACAAAAAGTAGATGCTTGGTGGCGAGCAGCTGATTTTATCTCTGTCGGACAATTGTATTTAAAAGATAATCCATTACTACAAAGACCAATAGAAGCAAACGATGTAAAAGTACATCCAATTGGTCACTGGGGAACCATTTCTGGTCAAAACTTCATCTACGCTCATTTAAATCGTGTCATTAACAAATATGATTTAAATATGTTCTATATTGAAGGACCTGGACATGGCGGTCAAGTAATGGTTTCTAATTCTTATTTAGATGGAAGCTATACAGAGATTTATCCAGATATCACTCAAGATGTAAATGGTCTGAAAAAATTATACAAACAATTCTCATTTCCTGGTGGTATCGCTAGTCATGCTGCACCAGAAACTCCTGGTTCTATTCATGAAGGTGGAGAATTAGGTTATTCGCTTTCTCATGCAACAGGAGCTATATTAGATAACCCAGATATCATTGCCGCAACAGTTATTGGTGATGGAGAAGCAGAAACTGGTCCACTTGCTGCAAGTTGGTTTTCAAATTCCTTCATTAACCCGGTGACAGACGGTGCAGTATTGCCGATTCTTTATCTAAATGGTGCAAAGATCTCAAATCCTACTATTCTTAGTCGGAAGTCAAATGATGAATTATCGAAATACTTCGAAGGTTTAGGCTGGGAGCCATTCTTTGTAGAAGGCGAGGAGCCGGAAAAAGTTCACCCAATCATGGCAGCGAAATTAGATGAAGCAGTTGAAAAGATTAGAGCAATCCAGGAAAAAGCTCGTGCTGGTTCTGCCGAAGAGGCAACCATGCCTACTTGGCCAGTCCTTATCGTTCGTACTCCAAAAGGCTGGACTGGACCGAAAACATGGGATGGCGAACCAATCGAAGGAAGCTTCCGCGCTCACCAGGTTCCAATCCCTGTAGATTCCCATCATATGGAGCATATTGATGCATTAGTTGATTGGATGAATTCCTACAAGCCACAAGAATTATTTACACCTGATGGTCAATTAGTGGATGACTTAAAAGGAATGGCACCAAAAGGGAACAAACGGATGGCAATGAATCCTATTACAAATGGTGGACTAAATCCTCATCCGCTAGATTTACCGGAATGGAGAGAACACGCAATCGACACATCTACTCCAGGTGCAGTGATTGCTCAAGATATGATTGTTTTTGGTGGATTTGCTCGTGACATTATTAAAAATAACCCAGAAAATTTCCGTATTTTTGGTCCAGATGAAACGAAGTCAAACCGTTTAAATAAAGTATTTGAAGTAACAAAGCGTCAGTGGATGGAAAAAGCAGAGTTTCCACGAGATGAGTGGCTATCTCCAGTTGGTCGGGTAATTGATAGTCAATTGTCTGAGCACCAAGCAGAAGGTTTCCTAGAAGGCTATGTCTTGACTGGTCGCCATGGATTTTTCGCAAGTTACGAAGCCTTCTTCCGTGTTGTTGATTCCATGATAACTCAACACTTCAAATGGCTACGCAAAGCGAAGGAACAAACTTGGCGGAAAGAATATCCAGCATTAAACTTAATTGCAACTTCAACGGTATTTCAACAGGACCATAACGGGTATACACACCAAGATCCCGGTATGTTGACACATCTTGCTGAGAAAAAACCAGAGTTTATTCGTGAATATTTGCCTGCTGATGCCAATACATTGATGGCCGCCATGGAAAAAGCGCTTCAAGAAAAAAATGTTATTAACTTAATCGTTTCTTCTAAACATCCACGTCCTCAATTTTATTCAGCAGATGAGGCAACGGAATTAGTGAACAAGGGTGTGAAAGTAATTGATTGGGCTTCAACAGCTGCGGATGAAAAACCGGATGTAGTCATTGCCGCTGCAGGTACAGAGCCAAACCTAGAGGCATTGGCAGCAATTACGATTCTAAACAAAGCCTTCCCATCACTGAAAATACGTTTCGTAAATGTTGTTGATCTTTTGAAATTACGCCACCCATCTGACGACCCGCGTGGTCTGAGTGATGAAGAATTCGATAACATTTTTACAACAGATAATCCAGTAGTATTTGCCTTCCACGGGTATGAAGGATTAGTTCGTGATATCTTCTTCAAGCGTCATAATCATAACTTGCTTGTTCACGGCTATCGTGAAAATGGAGATATTACAACACCGTTTGATATGCGCGTTCTAAACGAAATGGACCGCTATCACCTTGCTAAAGATGTTGCGGAACAAGTTTATAGGGAAGATGCAAAAGAATTCATTACAAAAATGAAGGACATTATTGAACTCCACCATCACTATATTCGTGAAAACGGAGTGGATATACCAGAAGTGACTAATTGGAAATGGGAACCTTTAACAAAAGCTCCTACTGAAAAAGAAGTATTGGCTTAATGCAAAAAGGGACGGTTTTTGTGAGTCCAATCCGAATCACAAGAACCGTCTCTCTGCTTCCTTATCTTTAGCTCTCTTTACGGATATGCCTTCACCAGAATCGACCTTCCCTATTTCAACAACTGCTTGGCTAATTTCCGTTCTTCTTTATCCTTTGTAGTGGCGGTTATCATTTTAAGGCTTCGTTGTATTTCTGGTTGGTGTCTAAAGGTTGGTGACCATTCTGTCAATACACTTAATGCATGCAAGCGTAAGTTTTCATTTACTGATTCGAGTGCTGCTTGAATTATTGGTACTCCTATGCCTTCAAATTCGTGTAAATCTTGTATGATGCATTCGAGACAGTTCTGTTCTTCTATTGATAAGCTTGATAAAGAAAACTGCGATTGTGCAAAGGCACAGAGATCCTTAATAGGCTGTAGCTCTCTTGTATCCATTATGGCCAAAAATAACATACTGTTTGTTGGTTCCTTCTTTAGCCATTCAAATAATAGAGCAGTGATGTCCAATTGATAGAAGCGTGCAATCTCAATCGATCGGAAATCAATTTCCTCACTCTGTTGTAAAGCCTCCATTGCAAGCTTTGACCATTTAGGATTATTTATATAGGGCTGAACCGCTTCTTGAAGAGCTGTACGTTCATGCTGTTTCCATTGCTCGTTTAATCGGTCCTCCCAAATTTCTTCATCCTCATTTAGAAATTCACTAATTTTGATAATCGGATAGAAATCCTCAAAAGTTTCACAATGAGTTTGTGCATGGTGAAGGAAACGAGACAATACAGCACCAGCATAAGGATAGTGATCAATGCCGTCTGGATTTGATTCATCTAATAATCCCTCAATAATCATAGCTGCTCCAGTATATAGTTCCTTCGAAATACTATTTTCATAGAGCGCCACATCAAGCTCTCCCTTTGTAGCACAACGAAGGGCGATAAAATCAGTAAATCTTCTATTTTCACAGCCTTTTGTTAGCAGCCAATATTTCATTTCTGGCGTTTTGGCTTCCACTAGCTCAATTGCTGTCATTTTCCCCAACCCTTGAACAGACTGAACTAGTTTCCATATTTGGTCATTTACTCCCTTCCCTCCACTTCTTATTGCGAAAATGGCATATGGCGTAAATTCATCGTGTAAGCCAATTGTATATAAAAGCTCTTGATGTTCCTCGCAACTAGTAAAGCCGAGTACTAGAATTGCGAATTTGACAACATCTCTATGTGCAGCATGCTCAAGAAGCCATAATGCCTCTTGCTGTAGCACATGCTCATCAAATTCAAGGTGTCCTAATTCCTGAATGATCTCCTCTCGATAGATGACAATATGATCAAAAATAATTTGGTCGTATGTCGCTTTTCTTGCTTTTACAGTAGGGTTTTTCAACTGCTCTTTAAAAAATTTCATAAGCTTGCTCACAAAAAATGGTGTCTTTGGTTCATTGATAATCAAGTCAAAAAGGCCAGGATCTAACCTCGGCTTATCTGTACCAAAAAAGTAGTCATCATCTGGCAAATGTCCATCTACTATTCTAGTATTTTCTTGAACCTGCTTTTGTATAAAAGGAACGATTTTGTCTTTATGCTCCCATGGCAGAAATTCAAGCTTTTCTGATTCATTCATAATAGTCTCGTTATCGATTTTAATGATACAGTTGAGACTTATATAGCCACCAATTTTGACAGAGACTTTATGCGTTTTTCCATTCTCCAACGTAAGAATCCCTGATAGACTTGTGTAAGGAAGAAGATGCGAAAAAATAGATAACCGTTTATTGGAAGCAACTGTTACTCCATCAATGAGAAGATATTCCTCTTTCATTTGATTTACGACTTCAATACAATACCCTTTATACTCAACGGTCCAAGCCTTATGAACCTCTTTTTCAATATCCTTTTTCAAGTTTTGCATATCATGTTTTAATCCATCTCTAAACCCCATGCTGACCTCCCTTTTCTTCATATGTTAAAAATGGATAGTATAGTATATTTATCCATTTTCTACTATTTATATCCTTCATTCTATTAAATACTATCTTTCTCTTATAGGAAAGAACTTTTAAGTAAAATAAGTAAAAAGAGGCTGGGACATAAACATTTCAGCTAGCAATAAACATGAACGATTATGCGGTCATTCCGCATAATCGTTCATGTTTTTACTTTAGAAAAAGGTTTAAAAATGAAGTGAAATGGAGCGGAGGACGCTCGACTCCTGCGGGAAATAGAGACGCTTTAGACCCCGCAGTGCAGCGAGGAGGCTTAGCTTCCTCCCCTGCGCATCGTGCATCCGTAGCGCAATGGAACGACTTAGTTTTTACACCTGACTATATTTAAAAACATAGATAACCATCTTGAGAAAGTAGCTTTATTTAAGAGCTAAATTAGAGATTGTTCGTCTTTAAAGATTAGTTATTTAGTTTTGTACCAGCCTCCTCTGCTTCCCCTTTTAAATCTTTAACAGTTTCTCCTTCTATTAATTGCGGTTGATAGTAGTTTTCGTTTTGCAATTCTTTTTTCCCTTGGATTTTTTTAATGATCCAATCGGCTGCATCGTGTCCCATTTGTTCTTGAGGATGTGTTAATGTGGTGAGCTTGATGTTTGCATTTTTGGCAATATAAGAATTATCCTGACCTATAATAGATAATTTTTCTGGAATCGAAATAGTAAGTTCTCTGCATACATTTACAACCTCTAACGCAACCTCATCGTTATAGCATACAATGGCAGTCATACCTTCTGAATTTTCATTTAGGAATGCCTTCAAGTTTATATTTAAATCCAACTTCGTCTCTGTAGTAAAAGAAAAAACATGCTCTGCCTGAAATCGCAGTTTGGCATCTCCCAAGGCTTTTATATATCCTTTCATACGAAACTTCCCTTGTAAATCATCCATTTTTGCAATAAGCCCTATTTTGGTGTGTCCTTTTGAAATTAATTCATTTGTAGCGAGATAGCTAGACTGCACGTCATCAAGACAAAAGAAAGGAACCTCTAACTCCTCATAATAGGCATTAACCATAATGAATGGAACGTCCTGTTCTTTAAATGATAAGTAGTATGCAATATTGGGATTGTATAGGTTGCTTTTCGTAGGTTCAACAATTAATCCATCTACACCAAAGGACAGCATCATTTCTAATGCTTTCTTTTCTTGTTCCACATCATTATTCGTACTTGCTAAGAGTAACGAATAATCTTCTACATTTAATCTCCCTTCAATGCCACGAATAATCGAAGGAAAAATGTAATCAGAAATATAGGTTGTAATGACACCAATTGTTTTATTATTGGACTTTCCGCTCGCTTTCGACTGATATTGATTACTAACATAAGTACCAGATCCTTTTTCGCTTCTAAGATATCCATCATTCGCCAATTCTAGAATCGCCTTTCGAACAGTATGACGGCTAACTTGGTACTTTTCTTGCAGGATCGATTCAGTAGGAATTTGTTCTCCTACACGATAGTCCCCTGAAAGAATTTTACTTTTTATGTCATCAATGATGATCTGATACTTTAATTTCATTTAACGCACTTCCTTCAATGTTGTTTGCCATTCAAATTTGATAATTACGATATTTGTATGGTCATATTCTAGCATATGTAGGAATAAAATAAAATAACACATAACTAGCCAGACAAATTGCATACAAATAGGAATACCTTCTATTTTTATTGTTTTTTCTATTGGATGCTTTCGTAGAATTTGTCGCTACGCATAGAAACCTTTCGTTTTTAAGCGAAAAATCGAATCATCAATATGATTCCTTTATTATTTGTATGTACATTTATTTTTATAATTGACAAAAGTACGTACATATATTAAGGTGAATATGTACTAATTAAACAAATGAGATCTCCATTCGATTACAATTGATGAAATCGCTATCAAGGAGGGAATATATGAAAACCAATCAAACAAATACAAAACAAGCGATTGTTGATGGATCAACGTCACTTGGAATTGAATTCGGTTCCACCCGAATTAAAGCAGTATTAATTGATCATAACTTTGAAACCATCGCATCAGGAAGCTACGAGTGGGAAAATCTATTAGAAGATGGATTTTGGACGTACAACCTAGTGGATATCATCACTGGTCTCCAAACAGCTTATAGTGAAATGAAGCAAGAGGTTGAACGTAACTATGGTGTCACCATAAGAACAGTTGGTTCTATTGGATTTTCTGCAATGATGCATGGATATATGGCCTTTGATAATACTGGCGAACTACTTGTTCCCTTTCGGACATGGCGCAATACAACAACTAGCGTCGCCGCAAAAAAATTAACAGATACCTTTCAATTCAATATTCCGGAACGCTGGAGCATCGCCCATCTTTACCAAGCAATATTGAATGATGAACAGCATATCCCGCGAATCGAGCATATTACCACTTTAGCTGGCTATATCCACTGGCTATTGACTGGCAAAAAAGCACTTGGCATTGGGGATGCTTCAGGAATGTTTCCAATAGATGAAGCCACACAGGATTACAACCAAGCAATGATTGAGCAGTTTGAAGCGCTAATTGCTCCGAAAGAATTTCCTTGGAAGCTGAAGGATATTCTTCCTAAAGTTGCAACCGCAGGGGAACAAGCAGGTGTATTAACAGAAGTAGGAGCGAAAATTCTTGATCGCTCTCGTAACTTACAGCCAGGGATTCCACTATGCCCCCCTGAAGGTGATGCTGGCACAGGGATGGTCGCAACCAATAGTGTGCGAAAACGTACTGGAAACGTTTCAGTCGGCACTTCTGTTTTTGCGATGATTGTTCTAGAAAAAGAGCTTTCAAAGGTTTATCCAGAAATCGACTTAGTAACAACACCCGATGGCAGCCCAGTCGCAATGGTTCATGCAAACAACTGTACAAGTGATCTAAATGCATGGATGCGATTATTCCGTGAATCTCTAGAGGCAATGGGCCAAAAGGTTGATATGAATAAATTATTTGAAGCTTTATTGAGTACTGCTTTGGAAGCGGATCCAGATGGCGGCGGCTTGCTAAGCTATGGATATTACTCAGGTGAAAATATTACCGGATTAGAAAGCGGACGCCCCCTCTTTGTCCGATCACCAGAAAGTACATTTAATTTAGCTAACTTCATGCGCACACATCTCTTCTCTGCTTTTGGTGCGTTGAAAATCGGAATGGACATTTTAACCAAACAAGAAGATGTGGCAATCGATAGCATTTTAGGTCACGGTGGTTTATTCAAAACCCCTGTTGTCGGTCAAAAAATTGTTGCCGCTGCCATGAATACTCCCGTTTCCGTAATGGCAACTGCCGGAGAAGGAGGAGCGTGGGGAATTGCGATTCTTGCTTCTTACATGGTGAACAAGGACGAAAATGATAGTTTAGAAGACTTCCTCGACAAACAAGTATTTAAAGAGGGTGATAAGCAAGAAATATATCCGGATCGCTTTGATGTAGAAGGATTTGAAGCATTTATTACCCGCTATAAAAAAGGGTTAGCTATTGAGAAGGCTGCCGTCGAAAATTTGATTCACGAGTAAGGAAATGGAGGGGATAACATGTTAGAACAGCTAAAAGAAGAAGTATTTAATGCAAATTTAGATTTGCCTAAGCAAGGGCTTGTGAAATATACATGGGGTAACGCTAGTGCCATTGATCGTGAAAGTGGTTTATTCGTTATCAAGCCTAGTGGCATTGACTATGAAACAATGAAACCAAGCGATATGGTTGTTATTGATTTAGATGGAAATGTAGTAGAGGGAGATTTCAGACCTTCATCCGATACAGCTACTCATGCAGTACTTTATAAGCATTATCAAGAAATCGGTGGCATTGTGCATACTCATTCTACTTGGGCAACAATATGGGCTCAAGCCGGGCTTGACCTCCCAGCAATGGGTACCACTCATGCAGACACCTTTTATGGCTCCATCCCATGCGCTCGCTATTTAACCCAAGAAGAAATCGATCGTGGCTACGAAGCGGAAACTGGCAACGTAATCATCGAAACCTTTGAAGAGCGCGGATTAGATATTTTAGCTATTCCTGGAGTATTGCTGCATGGACATGGTCCCTTCACATGGGGAAAAGACGTTCATTCCGCTGTCATGAATAGCGTCGTGTTAGATGAGGTTGCAAAAATGAATTTATTTACCCGAGAATTAAATCGTTTTTCAGAAGAATTGCCTCAGCGCATCTTAGATAAACACTATTTACGCAAACATGGAAAAAATGCCTATTACGGTCAAAAGTAATATCTTAAACTACTAAACTATAACTGGAAAAGAGGAAAATAGAATGTCAACGAATAAAGTATTCTGGTTTGTTGTAGGTTCACAGCATCTATATGGAGAAGAAGCGTTAGGAGAAGTTAAAGCAAATGCCCAAAGAATGACTGATGCTTTAAATGAAAGCGGAGTTTTGCCTTACCCACTTGTTCTACAGGATTTAGCGGTTAGTGCAGATAAAATCACAAGCATCATGAAAGAAGTCAATTACCAAGATGAAGTTGCTGGTGTCATCACTTGGATGCATACTTTTTCTCCCGCGAAAATGTGGATTCGCGGAACAAAGCTATTACAAAAACCATTACTTCACTTAGCAACACAATACAATGAAAGTATCCCTTGGGCAACCATTGATATGGACTTTATGAATCTAAATCAAGCAGCTCATGGTGACCGTGAATATGGTTTTATCAATGCTCGTTTGAACAAACAAAATAAAGTGGTTGTAGGCTACTGGCAGCGTGCACTCGTACAGCAGCAAATAGCTGATTGGATGGATGTAGCAGTAGCTTATAATGAAAGCTTCAAAATTAAGGTTGCTCGTTTTGGGGATAACATGCGTAATGTTGGTGTTACAGATGGAGATAAGATTGAAGCTCAAATACAATTCGGATGGACAGTGGACTATTTTGCCATCGGTGATCTTGTTCAATACGTGAACGCTGTTACAGAAGAAGAGATTAATGATTTATTTGCCGAATATGAAACACTTTATGAATTTGATTATGGCACATACAGTAAGGAAGATTGGGAAGCTAGTGTAAAAGTCCAAGCAAGCTATGAAATTGCGATTAAGCGTTTCCTTGATGAGGGCGGATACAATGCTTTCACTACGAACTTTGAAGATTTATATGGCATGAAACAACTTCCAGGTCTTGCCGTTCAACGTTTGATGGCACAAGGATATGGATTTGCTGGTGAAGGAGATTGGAAGACAGCTGCTCTTGATCGTTTATTAAAAGTAATGAGTCATAACCAATCAACAGGATTTATGGAAGATTACACATACGAATTAGCAGAGGGACAAGAAGCCGTTCTTCAATCCCACATGCTTGAGGTAGACCCAACGTTAGCAAGCAACAAACCAAAAATTATCGTATCTCCATTAGGTATTGGTAATCGAGAAGACCCAGCTCGTTTAGTTTTTGACGGAAAAGCAGGAGACGGAGTAGTTGTTTCCATGGCAGACTTCGGTACCCATTTCAAACTTTTAATTAATGAAGTTACTGCATTTGAGCCAAACATACCAGCTCCAAATCTACCAGTAGCTCGTGTACTATGGGACATTAAACCAAATTTCCAAGACGGTGTAAAAGCTTGGATTGAAAATGGTGGCGGTCATCATACCGTTGTTTCTTTAAATTTGACCACTGATCAAATTATTTCTTATGCAAAGCTAGTTGATTTGGATTACGTTGTCATTAAATAATGGGACATTGGGACAGGCCACTTGTCCCACTTTTCCGAAAAAAGCAATGGAGTTCAAACTCGCATTGCTTTTTTAAGCTTATCGACTAACAGATTCCGTAATATCCTCTAATTGTTCTCCATTGGAAGCAATGACGTTTTTAAACCAATTAAAACTTTTCTTTTTATATCTTTTTAAATCTCTTAAATCTTGTTCTTCACGATTGACAAAAATAAAGCCGTATCGTTTCTTCATCTCGCCTTGTGAACTAAGAAGATCGGTGGAGCCCCATGTTAGGTAGCCAAAAACCTCTACGCCATCTTCCATTGCGAGCTTCATTTGTTCAATATGTTCTTTTAAATAGTTGATTCGATAATCGTCTACAACCGTCTGATTCTCATCCAATTCTTCTTGCACACCAATGCCATTCTCTGTAATAAAGATAGGCAAACGGTAGCGTGCATACATATCCTTTAAAGCAACTCGAAGTCCGATTGAATCAATAGACCATCCCCACTCATTTGCTTCTAAGTGCGGATTAGGCGTGATGCCAGGAATTAGTTCATCTGATTGCTCTACGCTTTTGACCGTCTGGCTTTGATAATAGCTGATACTCAAATAATCTACTGTATTTTCTTTTAATAGCTCAGCATCCCCTTCTTCAAAAACAGTCATAATCCCTTTCTTTTGAAGATCACTTGTTACATATGTCGGATATTCTCCATTTGCGAAAACATCACAATAGAAATCGATTAACAGCTCTTTCGCCTTTACGTTTGCCAGTACATCAGCAGGCTTGCAAGAAATCGGATAGGTCGTCATATACGTAATCATTCCTGCCATTTTTCCATCTGGAATAATTTCATGCAGTGCTTTGACTGCCTTAGCATGGGCAATAAAGGAATGATGAACAGCTTGATAGCTTAAAGCCTCCCTATTCTCATCTCTTACCTTTACTCCTAGAAGCTGCGGCTGTGTCAGGAATAGATTTTGCTCATTGAATGTTAACCAGTACTTAACTTTATTACGGTATCGCCCAAAAACAGTCCGCACATATTTTTCAAATAAATCAACCACTTTTCGAGAAGCAAAACCGTTATATTTTTCCGCCAATGCTAGTGGAATATCAAAATGGTATAACGTAATGACAGGCTGTATCCCATTTGCTAAAAATTCATCAAAGAGGTCATCGTAAAATTGCAGGCCTTCTTCGTTTGGCTCCCCTTCTCCATCTGGAAAAATTCTTGCCCAAGAAATGCTTGTTCGATATGCGTTAAAGCCTAGCTCCTTAAATAGGGCGATATCTTCTTTATAACGATGATAAAAATCGACTGCTACTTTCCAATCAGAAAACCCTTCTGGAATAGGTCTTGCATCCACAATAGAAGATCCTTTTCCCCCTTGATCCCAAGCTCCTTCTGTTTGAAAAGAAGTAACAGCCCCACCCCATAAAAATCCTTCAGGAATAATATTATCTACTTTTTTGTCATCGTATTTCCTCCTCCTGATTGGTTACTTTATATATGCCTGCTCTAGTAATTCCACTCTTTGATAAAGATTGATAAACTCTTCCGCTAACTCTTTTACGGTAATAGCATTCATTAAATGATCCTCGGCATGAACCATTTAGAGAGGTACTTCCGTTTTTTCTCCCCTAATTTCCCCTTGAATTAACTCGGTTTGAATATGATGGGCTTGGACTAATTCATCCTTCGCCTTTTGATGACATTCTTTGGCTTTTTCAAATTTATTTTGTTTTGCAAACGCAAGATCTTCCATTGCATAGCTTCTGCCATTCCCACTATGAAGAATCAACGTAAAATCTGTTGTTCAGAATTTATCCTCCGTCATCATTATCCATATGTTATATATAGATATATTCATGAAAAATTCCTCCTTAGATTATCTAATTATTCTCCTATGAAGATTTAGAAAGAAAACGTTTAGCAATTTCTCTTGATGCTTTTATTCTATAATAAAAACGTTTTCATTTCTATGCATTCTATTTCCGTTGCCAAACGGAAATCATTAAAGGGAAACAGAGGAACGGTTCTCTTTCAAGAAAAAGCCTAAACTTCTTCAGACACGTCGAAAGATAATAAAGACTTTTCCCCTCTACATTTTAACTAATTAGTTCTAGAAGACAGTTAATTTCCTCCGTTGAACCAGCATAAAGATGGGCGTGGTTATTGGATCTTACGGTGTAATAAACATTGTGCAATTTACCAGCATAGCCGTATTTTAATAGGTTTGAGTATTGGTTCGGACTTAGCTGCACATCCATGGTAATGCTATTTGAATAATAGAATCCTGTTTGATCGAAAGATGGCTCCTGAATTGGATTTCCTTGTTCGTTCTTAACAAAACCATCGTTATCCGAAAGCGTTTTATTGTTAGTTTGCATTTCATTTATCTCTCCTTCTTTCTTTTATAGCTTTATCTTACTCTAGTTGTATGTAAAACGCTTAACATTGCTTACTATTTCACATATTTTTCATAATCTCCATACAAAAAGAATGGAAAAAGAACCCCTTTGACAACTAGCATGGTTGTTTTTATAATTAATGACGAATGAAATAATAAAACCTTATTTTTAGGACGTGGATTTTTCTAGAGGTAACTCTATTTTCGCCACACAATTGTCAGCAGACAGTTGTGTGGCTTTTTTACGTTCACTGGGAGGAGAAATCAATTTGAAAAAATGGCATTATGCTTTCATCGTTTTTTTAGGGGGCTGCTGTTATGGAATTCTATCGACCTTTGTTAAACTTGCCTACACAGCTGGATTTTCGGCGGCAGAGGTAACAGGAGCACAATATTTATTTGGAACCTTAATTACTTGGGGACTTGTTTTGTTTACGAAAACATATAAAGCTACACGCGTGCCAGCTATCAAACTACTATTATCTGGCATCCCCTTTGGTTTAACGGGAATCTTTTATTATCAAGCATTACAGACGATAAATGCATCATTCGCAATTATTTTACTGTTCCAGTTTGTATGGATTGGTACACTTTTTGAAATGATCATTTATAAGAAAAAGCCTACAAAAGAGAAGGTACTATCGATAATTATTCTTCTGTTCGGCTCTATACTTGCAGGAGGCGTTTCTTTAGAAGGCGGGATGAACATTTCCTGGCAAGGTGCTGGATGGGGATTACTATCTGCCTTCACATTTGCTACTTTCATTTTCCTTAGCGGATCCGTTGGGAAAAATACTCCAGCCTTACTTAAGAGTGGTCTTCTTTCCATAGGTGGTTTATTCGTTGTTTTTCTAGTGTTTCCACCTGTGTATTTAGTTGATTTACCTACTTTAGTAGGGGTGGCACCATATGGATTACTCCTCGGACTTTTCGGGGCAGTTCTACCGCCTCTTCTCTATTCGATTGGAATGCCAAAGGTTGGGCCAGGACTTGGCACCATTTTAACAGCATCTGAGCTTCCGGTAGCTATCTCCATGTCCGCGCTAGTTTTGGGAGAACCTGTTGGCCCATTACAATGGACTGGTGTTGTTCTTATATTAGGGGGGATCGCGTTTAGCAACGTTCAGCTTTCAAAAGCTAAAATGATCGTGGAATATTAATAAAGAATATCGAGGGACGGTTCCTGTGAGTCAAATGAACTCACAAGAATCGTCCCTTTTCCTTCCTTAAAAATTGATGCGTATAGCCTTCTTTATGAAAAGCCAACCATCCTAAATTATTATTCGTATCAATCATCGAACCATTTGGTAAAACTTCATGGGCGATTATTTCCTTCCATAAATAAGGAGTAGTTGCTTCCTTTTCATGAATGACATAATCATGTCCGCAATACCGGGACAGCCTCTGCTCCTTTGCTAGACTTTGTCTAAACTGGAGAATGCTTTTTAAAGCAAATCCCGATAATCCATTAAAAGACTGATTTTTTATGGGGCTGCTTGTGATTTGATGTAGGCTTCGGTTTTTTTCTTGCTGAAAATAGACCTCTGCTTGAATGGACGAGGCCATATGAGCATCTCCAGATAAGATAATACACTCACTTGGATTCCATGCTGCTATTTGTTGATGAAAAAAGGAAAAGCCCCTTCCGTTGAATTTCCACCATTCCAAATCTAAGCTTCGCTGCAGAGACGGCATGATATTAGTAAGAGGCATGATATAATTTTTCAAAAAAGATTCAATCAAACAGACGCCGTATAATGGGGTAGCAGAGATAATTACTAACGGCGTATGAGATTGCCAGCCGCTCGCAAATAATAAATCCGATAAATGCTTCCATTCTTTCTTGCGGATTAAATTTGGTCCATTTGTCCGCTGTTTAAGTACATTTCCGACAACATAGGTTCGTTCTGCTGGATAGGCACGTTGGGTTCTTGTATCTAATACGAGGCTTCGGGGATTGGTTGGTGCAACATAGCTCCAAGCACGAAAGGATAATAGTGTGTGAAGCCACTCTTCATATGCTGGTGTATTCATCTTTAGTCTTTTCGTATAATTACCTATTTTAGAGAAGAAAGATTGTGGAAAAGCAGCCGGATCATTGCCCCAGCCTTGAAAAGCCCAATAGGCAGTTAATGCATTGGCAATAACATGATTTCCGAGCGGTGAACTAGCCACTTTTTCCTGCCATTCCTTTGTCATATTCCAGTCATCTGTTACATCATGATCATCAAATATCATATAGATAGGAATATTGGCCAATAAACGGCGTACATTTGGCAGGCTTTGTTGGAACAGTTCCGTTTCCTTTTGCTGCTCGGAGTATTCTTTTTTTAATGTGCTTATTTTTCTTTCGTCCTCTTTTTCCTTCTCTTCCTCTACATCCATATAAATCTGATTATCTTTTAAATAGTCATCAAAATCCTTTAGATACTCCTTCCTCCTTGCCAGCTCCCAAATTTCCGGATTCCAACTCATGACGTACATAGCTGCATACTCTCCAAGTGTCAAAAGGTGATTTGCAGCTTTTCGCGAAGTAAATTGGCAGTATTTTTTGATGATTTCTTGTCTCCCATTTATTTGGTTGATGGCTGTTTGGAGGGCTTTGTTTTTAAGGCCCTTGCATAATTCCCTTAATGGTTCTTCCTTCCCTATTAGCCGCTTACCCAATAAGGATAAAAAGGGAGCAACTGGCGCTGGGACGTCATCTGCATAAATTTGATCGCCTGTTAGAAAAAGAGCACTTGGTCTTTTCTCCAAATGAAAATAGGACTCATGTAGTTTTTCATCCCCCAAACATAGCGCATCCGCTCCAATTCCATGCAGCTTGCGACAGGAGCCATATAATATATTTCGTTCATCTGTTTCTGGAATAAAAAAAGTGGGATAGTGTAAGTTTCCGTAGCAAATAGAGGCTGGGTTATTTGGGGACAATAATTCAAAATCACTTAAATCATAGGAATTTTTACCTTTTTTAAATTCAATATTGTATCCTAACAAGGTTTGAGTGGGAAAGCTTTCGGATTGTGGCTGTACTTTGATTAAATAGATATATAAATGTTTTCCTAACCTAACTATTTGTGTATCAGATTGGATTGCAATTGGCTGATAATCATATTCTTCCGTCTCTTGATTTCGTTGAATCGCATAAAGCTTGGCGCTTAATTGATATTTTTCACTTAAAGCGACCCAAAGATAGGCTGAAGTTTCCTCTACTCTGCGCACCATTGGCCCAGACAAAATTAACGGCAGATTCATCGTTACCACCATCCATTTCTGTTCTCTTACAGCCTATTCGGAAAAAGGAGGGGATATGTTTTTAGAATGGTGGGACATGGGGTCAGGTTCCTTGTCCCACTTTGGTGCCTGGCAGCTGATTGAAGTATCCATCGTCCTTTGTTATGATGGGGGGAGTAACCTTATTTCAATAATAATGGAGGAAAATTCCGTGAACGATAAGCAGACAAATGAGCAAGAAGGAAAAAAGAAAATTAGCCTACAAGAAGCAATGAAGCAACAGTTAGCAAATAAAACGCAACAAGGACAAGGCGGAAAAGCAAACTTGAGCGGCAATCAAAAAACGAAGAAAATGAAAAGCCAACTGACGAAAAAGCCAAATAATCAAAGAAAACGCACAGGTGTGTAATGAACGGTCAAAATAGAAAAGACATCGCCCCAGGCATTCACGTTGAAATTGTTCTAAAGCAAGACCAAAGAACAGGGAAGCGAACAGCAGGCATTGTAAAAGATATTTTAACAAAGTCACCCTCTCATCCTCATGGAATTAAAGTTCGCCTAGAAGATGGACAGGTTGGAAGGGTGCAGTTGATTAAAGAATGAGCAGAAAAAAGGACAATCACGTTATAAGATTTTTATAACGTGATTGTCCCTTTTTTCTTTTTTAAGGTTGGGACAAGGGACCTGACCCCTTGTCCCATTTACTAAATTTCTCTAACAATCTCTTTTCTGTTAGGAGCAAGCGGTGGTTGTTCTAACCATTTATTTTGTACCATAATATTAAACCATTTCTTTGTTACCATAAGATTTTTTAGAATAGTACTCTCGTATGCGGTTACAAGATCTGTACGCATAGCTGATGCTAATCCTCCCCCATTATAGTTTTGTGCTGCTTGAAACAAGAATCCGATATGATACATCATTAATTTATCGGAAAAAGGAGAGTCCGTTGAAGTTGTCACTTCTGTTTCCCAAGATTTAGGAACTGGTAAGTTATCTGATTGCATTATTTTTGAAAATGTTTTTATTTGACCATCAGCCGTGTTCTCGGAATCCGTTAAGAACTTTCTTACTTCTTTTGTTTGAGCGACCTGACTAAATGCGATAGAAAGGGTTTTTGACATAATGCTTTTTTTTAGGTTGAATGAAATACTAATGATTTCTGTTGCTGATAACGTTCTCCCTTTTCCAAAAAATCCATCTGTGAAATCTTTACTAGAAATAAATTCAGGGTTTTTTGCTGGATAAAATAAAGGGTCTCTTTGAAAACTCCCCTTCTCCAGCAATAACTCAATTGTTTGATGGTACATCTTTTTTGCATCGTTATCACAGGAATCGTAAAATTCCCGTAGATCTTTTCTAACAGAAACAGTTAATGCAGTACTATGGCCTAACAAACCATGCAATGTCATGATATGTAAATAATTCAGGCAAAATATATCGGTGAACAATCTCTGTTTCCCTTTAAAGAGATCCGTTTCTGTAAATCCTATTGGAACCGGAAACCCCTCGTTCTCCATAAAAGCTACTATTTGTTTCTTTTGTTTCCCAAACGTCTTGATAGCATCCACAAAAATAGCTTTAATGGACTCATCCTCAACAATGGAATGCATATACCTATTTACAATATCCACTGCTGTTCCATTTATATACTCGCCCCAAAGAGTTCCTATTTCAGAAGATGTGAGTTTTAATTTAGCATCATCCATATTATCACCTCTTGGATATTATTGCCCAATGTAGTAAATAATATGAATATCTATGAAAAAATAAAAGAGTTATTACAAAGGGAGGACGCAGTAGAGCACCACCGTCCCTCTGCACTCTTTTTAATTAATCGATCAACTCAACCGAGTAATATCGTTCAGCTGGTTCATCTGTACTCTTCACAAAAAAATTTATATTCCCCGAGATCATAATAAAGGTAATATCCACTACGAACTTCGCTATAATCCTGACTAGTTGGTTCTCCTAAGGATCCGGTAATTTCTTCCTCCGTTAGGAAAATGGGAAGGTATAGGAGTTTATCGGAGAATCTGAATACTCTTCATAATCATAAGGAACTCCAAACCTAGCTTGATAATCATCATAGTAGATGAGATAGCCTCCTTCCGTTGCTACTCTCCAGTCAGGCTGGCCAATTTTATTTTCTATAATGGGGTTGTTTATCATGGTTTCATCATGGCGGATGGAAGCTTCGTTATGACGGAGGATATACAACCACCCTCCAAACTCGCCCACATCTTGAATACCATATGGAGCAATACATAGAGCAAATTCCTAATATTACATCCAAATACCAAGCAAATGTTAAAAAATTTCTATATCAAACAGAGGAGCAAAAGGTTAATGGAGTTGAAATACAATTACCAAACAAATGCAGCGAGTAACTCTATGTTGATCTTGTTGTGGACACTAGTGGTGCAGCCAGCTTAACATCCACTTGGCTAGATAAAGCAGGAATAGCGATTCCCCAGGAAATGGTTTAACGTATGTAAGTCAAAAATTTAAGCTTCCCGAAAATCCAAAGCGAGACTGGAAAATTAAATTAATCTATCCTAATCCTCCCCAAGAAAAAAATGGGCGGTACTATTTCAAAGGTAGAAGGTGATCAATATATTGTTACGATGATTGGCTATCTTAACACTATTTCTGTAAAAGATACGATAAAAAAGGAGGATGGATTTTTAGAGCTTGCAAAAACGTTGCCTAAACTAGATATCTATCATGAACTACTAAATGCAACACCTTTAAATAAGCCCTCCATTTACCAGGTTCCACAGATTAAGTGGAAACGAATAGACAAGGTAAAAGCCTTTCCAAATGGCCTTTTATTAATGAGGGCTACCATTTGCAGAATTGATCCTGTCTTTGGTCAAGGTATGAGTATTGCTGTATTGGAAGCACTAGCTTTGCAGAAAATACTTCAAGAGCAGAAGGGTTCCTTGCAACAAACCATTACTGTTTTCCACAAAAAGGTCGCAAAGATTATTGCCCCGATTTGGAAGATGGTGATTACAGAGGATTTCCGCTATCCAGATATCACAGGAAAGAAACCAATAGAGTTAAAGATTCAGCAATGGTATGCTAAGCAAATTTATCTGTTGTCTATAGAAAAACGGGATGTTTATGATCATTTCATAAAAGTCATGAATTTGGTAGAACCCATTAGCTTTTTAATGAAGCCACGGATTTTAGGTAGTGTATTAAGGCGCATATTTGTGAAGTAGGCAGCAAGGCGACCGCTCCTCGGTGGAGTGCACAATCCTCGCGACTTATGTTCCTGAAAGGGCACGGACTTTCTCCTAGCTCCCACAAGAGTCGAGCGGACGTCTTTATTACATATTTATATATTTTATTGAGCACCAATAGAAAAATAATCCAACTTTTAGCGTTTCCTTGCTTGCTTAGCAGCTTCTTCTCTTTCCGGCCTATAAGTATTTACAATAAAATGATAAATATTGAATTTCTTATTGTTTTCTGGATTCTTATGAGATGAGACTATCATATTTCCTTTACTTAGGATATCAAAATTACAACTCACGGTTTGAAACAACTTCTCTTCATTTAACTCTATACAAAAGTTTTGCACTATTTCCTTTCTGCTTTCCAACACCGTTTGCAGCTTAGTCTTCTTATTAAATACTATCGTGAATCCAAACAGAACATTTTCATTCATATAACCAATTAATTGTTTTAACTGCCTAGTATAGTTCCCCCACTCTTTATTTTCTCCTATGGCAATTGCTCTAGATTCTACATCTAGTGAATAAATATAAAAGTCTAACTCACCACTATTATTTAATGCCAATCCTCCTGGTTGCTCTCTTGCTACAGCTATTTCATCTTTCGCTAATGCAAGACGTAAAAAGTTCGCGAAATCATCGCTTAATTGTGTTCATTTAGATTTAGTAACCTACGAGTATCAAGCTCCATTTGATCTATACTATAACAAATTAATTCAATAATATATTCTTCTAATTCCCTACTATTATCATTAACAGTATCGTTCTCTTTCCTATATCTTTTTCGTATATCAACTGGCATTAAATCTAAATACTCATCAAGATCTACGCCCAGACTAATCAAGGAATGGGGAGAAGTAAAAAATAACTGACTAAATAAATCAATATTTAGAAAATCAAAATCATCAAATATAATTTCTGAATAATACTTTAAATCTCTTAAATCTAATAAAATACTTAAATCATCTTCTGTAACAGGTTTTAAATCAAATATATCTATATATGGATAATTTTCATCATATGACCATTCAATAAGTTTGTATAAAGCATTTTTATGTAACGAGGTCAGTTGATGCTGATAATAATCTCTAGAATAATCATGCAATTCATATAAAATACGCTTGCATTTTTCACTGTCTTCTCTAACCAAATGAGTAGGAAAAACGGATGGTAATACTACATCAAAATCATTTATCCCTTCCGCCAAATCAAAAAAAAACTAATAATATCATGTAGAACTTCATTGATTTTTCTTCTAAATGCTTCCGAAATATCATGTGGAATATCAATCATTCCTATCCCCCTTTTAGAATGGATATTTTCAAATCTATAAATTAAACTAGCAAATCAGCAACTTTAAAAATTAAATACGGGAGAGTATGTCCATTTGTCTTTTTTAGAATCTTAAAATCATAATATTCATAGAAACTAATTGCATTATCGGTTGCCTCTAATCCAATAAACATACAGCCGGATTTTTCTGCTACTTGCCTGACATTTTCAAATACATATCCTATTAAATATGCACTATATTTTTGTTCGCGATATCTTCTTCCTTGATATTCTCTATCCATAGCAAATTGATGCAGACGAATTGCAGGGTATACATCATTCCCCATAGATTGGTATATGATACTCCCCTTGAACTTAAAGCTTTTCTTTTGACCATTACTGATTGCAATTTCCTCATTATATAAAGAAAAGAACCCAATTACTTTATTTTTGTCTTCATTCAAAAGTAAGTAGGTTCTAACTAGTTGATTATTATGATGTAATAAGGCTTCCTCTTTTAAAAACAAATCATTTTTTTCATGGTCCTTACGAAGCTCTCCCTGACCAGAGTCATATTCATTTAATATACAAGAGAAATTTTCAATAAGCACTCTATCCACGTCTGTTATTGCCAGTAAATGCATGATTCCCATCCCTTTTTCTTTTTAAATGATTTTTCTGTAATCTTTGTCTACCTGAGGATTTTAAGACTGGCATATAAGAGGAATGTCCTAAACGTGAGCTTCTCCACACTTTGATTTCTTCTAGCATTTCATCTCTTCTAGAGTGTAACTCATTTTTTTGAGCTAAGTTCATGGCAGCTTTTGCTCTACTTATTCCCTCAGTTGATCTATTTTTACCTAATGCCCAATTGAAGAATTTTTGCCTTTCTGCATCTTTGGTGAATTTAATGACCATTGGCTTTCTCTTCAAATTCATATTTTGCACCTCCAAAGGCTTATTATATACTTATTTTACCATTGTAGTGTAGAATTTCAAAATACTGATTAAAAGAAACAAAGGGACTATTCTATTATTTCCTCCACATATAAAAAGGAATAAGAGATCCTACGATTCCTATGCTTCCCAATCCTTCTTATTAAATAATAAAACCTTACCTACCGTAACGACATTGCTATCTCCAACTACGCGAATTTTCAACCCAGTAGTAAGGATATTACGTCCGGCTTCTACTTTTCCTGGATTACTGTAGTCTGCACTGTCAGCAAAGAGTGGGGTTATCTTTTAATGTTGTGCCATTAATAACAGAATAACCTAATAACATTTTTCTTGATTTGTCTAAGCTAAAGGCTGCATCGTTTAATTGATAACCCATCACTCCAGTAATTTGTTATACTGGTCAGCATCTACTACCCCTAAATAACCATCTGCAGGATGAATTCCTATCCAGTTTATCCCCAAATGCTTCATCTAGGTACCAAACAACAAGACCTGGATCGTAGAGCACCACGATATTTTACTATGCACTATGTCGATTTTCTATCAGGGTAGCTTGCTTTAAGTGTGTCATTAATTTGGATAGCTGTGCATAATAGTAAACGTCTTTACCTTCACTTACTAGATTACGCGATAATACTGTCCGCTGATTTACATATTGATAAAAAATTATTGGCTGTGTATGTGGCTTGAGGTAAATCATTTTGCTCAATGAATTTGTTCACTGCTTGAAGTGTTGTCATTGCCCATATATTTACTTCTTTTCGCTTGTTCGGGATGAGTCTTAATTGGTATTGATCTTTTGCTAAATTCAGTAATTCTAACTCTATCCATCTTTTTTGTAGCTCCTTCTGAAAGCTAATAAATAATCCGCCATATAAAGAAAGCACAATATGCTTATACTTTTTTCTGAATATTCCAAATACTTTTGAAATACTTGGGTAAAATTATCCCAGCTATCATTTACCGCAGACATAGATGCATTAATTTTCTCCTCATCCTTATCAAAAGCTTTCATTATCCCCCGAGCCGCAAGCGAACCAGGTAGGCCAGCAATGAATGATCCTGCTAGAGAGGCGCCAACTCTTGCTAGTCGCTTACCGCTAGCATTCTCCTATATGGACTTTAATAAATCAAAATGCTTCTTAACTTGTTTCGCATAGCTCCCCAGCTCTTCCATTAGTCTATCGATGTTTATAAGCACACCATGTGATAAATAATTAAATACAGAATGATCGAACTTATAGGTTTGAAAAAATTCCCCATATTCCCCTTGGGTAAAATGAAATATGGCTTGATTATATCTATTTTGTAAATAATCATATTTCAAGGCAGCATTAAGATCTTTTGCAACTTCGCGAACATCTGTTAATTGAAAGAAGTTTTGGATACATTGCTGATACTCTTCTGTTGTATTCAATATTTTCTAATCTATCGTATATATATAATTCAAGGTTTTTAAATCTCTTTGATAGTTTACGATCAATTTTTTCCATAATAGTATTAGCCTCTACCTCAGCGAATGCTTCTATTTCTTCTATGACATCTTCTAACAAATACTTTCTCATTTGCTTTATATTCCACTTCATTTGTTGTTCTGGTTGGTCAAATATTTTTTTCAGTTGATTTCTCATATTAAAAAATACCTAATAGGTCCATAAACCCTGCGAATTCATCTATTATATCAGTAGTAGTCATAGTCAAATCTACTGATTCCACAAAAGAAACACTATCAGCAAAATCATAGATAGATGGATCAATAGTAAAACCTTCTCCAATTGGATTTTCTTGAATGGAAAAAGCCTCACCATTAGTAAATTGATAGTTCATTTCTCCAAAAATCCCCTGACTGCTTTGAGCAAAAATTTCACCATTACTATTTTGAAACATTTCTCCTCCATTCAGAGTGTTAACATGAACGATATCTCCGCTTTCATAATCAACCACTGTTCCCGTTACGCCTTCTCTTACATGAGCAATTGGATTTCCTGCTCCATCTACAATAGTCCCTGTCCCCTCCGTAACTCCTGGATTAAAAGAAGAAATCGGTGTCCCACTAGGATCCCGTACATCATATCCCCCTTGAAAATTACGTAATACTTAGTCGTTTCTAAGATTATCAGACACTTCATTTATATTTTAATAAAGCCCATTCATTAAAAACTCTGCAGACATTAACACACCGTCCTTATATTATTAGGTGTATTTTACCATATTAAATACATATATCTAAAAAAAATTAGGTTTCAATTTATATATTGCTATTTTATAATTCTCAATCGTTGCTATCAGCACACTTCATTTTTATTCAATATAATCATTCAATGATATGTAAAATGGTGTTTAAACGAAAAAAGTGGGACAAGGTACCTGTCCCCTTGTCCCTTCCCTTGTCCCTTTATATAGTCAAAAACCTCTTTACATCTTCTAATGATACATCAGCAAAATTTCCTTGTTTAATAATACTTCCTTTTTCCATAACCATGAAACTATCTGCAACTTTGGAGGCAAATTCTAAATTTTGCTCCACAATGAAAATAGAAATTCCTTTTTCTTCATTAATTCTTCTTAAAATCTGAGCAATTTCTGAGACTATATTTGGTTGAATACCTTCAGAAGGTTCATCAAGAAATAAAATCTTAGGTTTAGACATTAAAGCACGTGCTATCGCTAATTGTTGCTGCTGTCCTCCCGATAATACTCCCCCTTTTCTATCAAGGTGCTCGACAAGAGACGGAAAATATCGGAGTACTTCTTCTGTTAACTTTTCCCCTTCACTTGGATAATGCGCCATACAGCCTAAATGTAAGTTTTCCTTAACTGTCAGCATGGGAATTATCTCACGCCCTTGAGGTACATATGCTAATCCAAGTCTGGATCGCTTATATGTTTTCATTTTTGTAATTGGTGCATCTTCAAATGAGATTTTCCCGTCATTCGGAAGCAAAATACCAAGGATACTTTTTAGCAGCGTTGTTTTACCCACACCGTTTCTTCCCATTAAACAAACTTTATCTCCTTGGCTAATAGATAAAGAAACACCATTGATAATTTGGCTTTTATTATAGGAAACCTTAACATCTTCGATACTAAGCATGGGTCTCCTCCTTTAAATACACTTCCTGCACTTTTTTATTTCTTTCTACTTGAGCTAAACTTCCTTCTGCTAAATGCTGTCCTTGATGAAGTACCGTAACCTTTTTGGCAATTTGTCGGACAAAGGCCATGTCGTGCTCAACAACAATAACAGAGCGTCCTTTAAAAATAGATTGAACGAGTTCACCTGTTTTAAAAGTTTCCTCTGCCGTCATTCCAGTTGTTGGCTCATCTAGAATAACTAACTCCGGATCTTGTGCAAGTAGCATTCCCATTTCCAACCATTGTTTTTGTCCGTGAGATAGAACCGCCGCATCATCATACCTTCGTTCATATAAACCAATTTGATAAAGAATTTCTTCTAATTGATTTTTCATTTCCTTCTTTTTTCTAAAGAGAAGGGATGAAAAAACCCCATTGGAACCTTTATATGCAATTTCAAGATTTTCTGTCACCGTCAGATTTTCAAACAAGTTGGGACCTTGAAACTTCCTCCCAATTCCCATGCTTGATATATCTGACGGTGACATTCTAGTAATTTTTTTACCATTAAACAGAATTTCCCCTTTAGTAGGTTTTGTCTTTCCCGTTACTAAATCCATAAATGTAGTTTTACCTGCTCCATTTGGACCTAAGATAACACGTAATTCTCCTTTTTCTAGCGTAAAATCGAGGTCAGTTAGTGCCTTAAATCCATTGAAATCAACAGATAAGCCTTTTGTTTCTAATGCATACATCCGATTCACCACCCTTCTACCTAAATTAAGAATGTTTTATTTCCGTTTGTTTAATCGACTTTTCATCCTGCCTTACACCATGTTCTCTTTTTTTTATGTTTTCTAGCCACTTACTAAACGCCCCATAAACACCGTCAGGCAAAAAGAGCACAACCAAAACCATAACAATTCCAACAATCAGCTGCCATATGTCTGGATATTGTTCAGATAAGGTATTGGAAACAAAGTTAATACCTAGTGCACCTATTACCGCACCCATTAATTTCCCTCTACCACCAATAGCAATCCAGAGAATAACGGAAGTGGAAAGCGCGACCCCAACATCGCTTGGACCAACATAACCATTAATGGATACATACAACATTCCAGCTAAGCCCGATAAAAATCCAGATATAGTATAAATAAATATCTTAAAATATTCAGGTTTATAGCTTAAGAAACGAAGTCTTCCTTCATTTTCGCGAACAGCTGTAACCACTTTTCCAAAGTGAGAAGTTGTTATCCATTTACTGAATAAATATACTGCAATGGCAATGGCTAATATCACATAATAAAATGTCGATAAGGATAGGGGCTCCCCCAATATCGGGAACATTGGCAATCCCATCAACCCATTAAATCCTCCAGTGTATGCTTGAAGATTATTCACTAATAATTCAAACAATGTAGCTAATACCAGTGTAATTAATGAAAAATAAACACCTGTTATTCGACTCTTAAAGATAAAAAAACCCAAAACAGCTGCTAGTAAGGCAGGAATAATTAATCCTAATAAAAATGCTAGTGGAATACTTTTTAAAGGTGTCATAAATGCTGGTATTTCCTCAATATTAAATCGAGTCATAAAAGTCGGAACACCTCTTTGAAATGTATAGGATATCGCAAGTAGATAGCCACCTAATCCAAAGAAAACAGCATGCCCAATACTTAATAACCCTGTATAGCCCCATACTAGATCAAGTGCTATAGCAAAAATGACAAAGACAATAAATTTACCCATAATTCCTACTTGAAATGCATTCGAGAATATTGGATAAATGGCTAGAAATAAAACGAGAGGCAAACCGATTATTTTTTCTGCGTTAAGCAATCGAGTCATCTTCTTATCTCCTTTCCCTTTTTAATAGTCCTTCTGGTTTATAACGGATAACGATAATGATTAATGAAAAAACGATTATATTAGCTACTATTTCTGTACTAAAAGTAGAAATGATTTGATCTGCTTCTCCAACCACAAATGAACCAAGAGCAGTTCCAGTAATCGAGCCAACACCGCCAAGCACAACTACCATAAATGCATCCATTAAATATCCAGCCCCCATTGTTGGGGATACTGTATAAATTGGGGCTAAAATAGCACCAGCAATACCAGCCAAACCACTACCAAAAGCAAAGGTTAGTGAATCAATCCTGGAGGTATTAATCCCTAAAACTTCACTCATTTGTCTGTTTTGAGAAACTGTTCTTAACTGTGTACCGAAATCCGTTTTGAACATAAGCAGTACAGTTAATACTATTAAGACAATCGCAAAAACAATAATGAATAGACGATAATAAGGGACTACAACATTGCCTATTTCCATGGAACCAGAAATAGGATTAGAAATAGATTTACCACCTGTTCCGAAAGTAATCTTCACCAGCTGTTGAAGTACAATAGAAATTCCAACGGTTGCTAGCAACGTTTCTAATGGCCTTCCATATAAATGTTTGATAACTAGTTTTTCCATAATCAAACCAATAATGGCAGAAACGATAAAGGAAACAATAATAGCAATAAAAAATGGCAAATCAGACACGGTAGTTACTATATAGGTAGTATAAGCACCAATCATCACTAACTCCCCATGTGCCATATTTATAATATTCATTACCCCACAGGTTATGGCAAATCCTAATGCCGCAATAATTAAAACGGAAGTTACACTAAGTCCATCTACTAATGGTTGTGCCAAGCCCATCTTCTTTCCTCCTCCTATAACAGGAGTAGATAAACTAGATTCCACTCCTGACTTTTTCATCTTAAATCAAGCTAAATTTATTTCTTCCAAGGTTCATCATGATCTGGGAACAGTAATTTGGACCAAGGTTCTGGCTGAATGGATGTATCTGATGTCTGAAGAATTTCAAATTCACCTTGTTCATCTAATTTTGCAATTCTTGCATATAGCCATGTATGGTTGTTCTCGTCTACCTTAACTTTACCTTCAGGTGCCAGGAACTCTTGACCAATCAAATTGGCTAGCAATTCATCAGTATTATATGGATCATCGATTTTTTCTAATGTCTGAGCTAACAAATATACGGAAAAATAAGCTGATTCCATTGAAGTAGTAATTGGTTGGTCTTCCCCATATTTTTCGTGAAATGCTTTCACAAATGAAGCATTTTCTGGAGTATCAATATTTTCAAAATAAGCTAAAGAAGAGATATTACCTTTAGCAGCCTCAGAAGATATCGCTGCTACTTCCGTTTCTGATGTAGTAGGTGATGCAATCGGCATTTCAGTTGAATTCATACCATAATCAGCATATTGACTATAAAAGGCAGGAACGCTATCTGCTACTAATGTAGAAAAAACATAATCTGGTTTAGCCTTACGAATATTGTTTAAGACAGTGGAAAATTCACTCTCTCCCATTGCTACATACTCTTCACCAACCACTTCTCCTCCAGATAACTCTAATAGTTTTTTCACCTGGTTATTCGTTTCCACAGGATAGACGTAATCATTACCAATTAAGTAAACCTTTTTCCCCACATTTTCTGTTAACCAAGGAATAAATGCCTGAAGCTGTTGGTTAGGAACAGCACCAGTATAAAGGATATTTTTCGAATACTCCTCTCCTTCATATGGACCAGGATAGATTAATAGAGAATTGTTTTGTTCGACAATTGGAAGCATTGCTTGACGACTTGCTGATGTTAAACCTCCTATGATTGCCGCTACATTATCCTCCAAAATTAACTTTTTGGCTTTGGTTGCTGCTTGAGCTGGATCAGAAACATAGTCTTCTTGAATAGGTACTAAGTCTTTTCCATTCACGCCACCATTTTGATTAATTTCTTCAATTGCTAATATAGCTGCATCTGCCATACTTTTTTCTGTAATGGCTGTTCCACCACTAAGAGAAAATAGAACACCTATCTTAATTCCATCCTTTGTGTCTACAGATGCACTTTTACCACATGCTCCCAATAAAACAAGCATAAGAATCAACGCTATACTCATGTATAATTTGCTGTTCCGCAACAAATGAATCTCCCCTTATTTTTCACATTTTTTGCTGAGATTGAATATTATTGGATATCTCTATTTAACTAGTTGTCTATCAAGGTCTGGTTTTCTACCATTCATTGGATTTGTCTTTTCATAGGCAAATGCCATATTAAGAATCTCTTGTTCTTTAAAAGCAGGACCCATAATTTGGAATGATACTGGCATTCCTTCATTAAACCCACAAGGAACAGATATAGAAGGAAGGCCAACTAAATCAACTGGGGCAGTTAGTCTAATGGATGAATCTGTTAAACCGTTCTCGATACCATTAATGTTCACCGTTTCTTCTCCAATATTAGGCAACACCATTGGCAATGTAGGTGCAATTAAAACATCAGCTTTTTTATATACCTGGGCAAAATCTTCAGCCATTAACTTACGAATTTGTTGGGCTTGTATATAATCAGTTGCTGATGCAGTATTAGCAAGCTGCAAAGAAAATTTAATTTCTTTACCAAAATCCTGGGGTCTATTTAACAGATTTTGTTTATGAATAGCAGCAGACTCAGCCATAAACGTCATAAATTCTGCATATTCTGAATACTTCAAAGAAGGCATCTTAACGATTTCAATTTTGGCTCCCATTTCTTCCAAAAGTTTGATACTTTTTCGAACTAGGCTTTCTACACCACTATCAATATTATGAAAAAAGAAGTCTTCTTCAATTGCTATGATTTTCCCTCTAATGTTACCAGTTAAATATTCTGTATACTTAACCATCGGCACTTTTACGGAAGTTGCATCATTTTCGTCATAGCCAACTATGTTTTCCAACATAATTGCTGCATCTTCCACTGTTTTTGTTAATGGACCAACATGATCAAGTGACCAAGATAACGGAAATACACCATATTTACTAACTAACCCATGTGTCGGTTTAAGACCAACTGTTCCACATGCAGCCGCTGGAATTCTAATCGACCCCGCTGTATCAGTTCCCAATGTTGCAATCGTCAAATCAGCCGCTATCGCTGCACCCGATCCACCACTTGAACCACCTGGAATACGGTCAAGATTCCAAGGATTATGACATGCACCAAAATGCTCATTATTAGTTGTACCTCCATAGGCATATTCGTGCATGTTTAATTTTCCAGTGAACACAGCACCAGCATTTTTCAATTTCGTTACAACGGTAGCATCGTATTCTGGGACAAAATCTTTATGGATTTTGGAACCCATTGTCACATTCTCATTTTCAAAATAGAAAATATCTTTTAATGCAAGCGGAATCCCGTGTAAGCTCCCCTTATAAACTCCTTCATGAATTTCTTTCTCTGCTTGTTTTGCTACCTCAAGCGCCTGCTGATCATTACGTGATATATAGGAATTTATCAATTTATCGTATTTATCCGTTCTTTCGATTACTGATTTAGTAACTTCTACTGGTGATATCTCCCCGCTTTTAATCAAATTGGATAGTTCCGCAATCGTCTTTTTCGCTAATTCTTCCCTCATTTTCATTACCCCCTGTTCGCTTTCTGCGTTAATACAATATCTTGTGTATTATCTATAGCCTGATCTGCGTCCTTCTTTAAACTTTGAATAAACTCCCACTGTGTCTGAAGTGCAGCACCTTCTTCAGTAGTAACATCAATCCCTTGATCTTTTAATAATTTGGCTACATTTATTTCTAGCATGGTTAATCCCCCCCCTTAGCATTTTGAAATTAAAAAATAGCAACCACCAACATAACATCATCTGTTATATAACCTTACATGAAGTTATTATTGATACTATCACATGATTGTTCTATGATAGATATAGAAATTTTTTATATAGTGTTAATTTTCTGATTATTAAACCGCTTTCTGCCTTAGATTATCAAGACCTCATTAAACATATTAAATTTATTAAAGAGGAGTGGTTATAAATGGATTTAGAGGGATTATATTCATTTTTAGTCGTTGCAAAGGAAAAGAGTATTTCAAAAGCTTCTCAATCTCTTCATGTGACTCAACCTACTCTTAGTACAAGGATCCGAAAACTGGAGGAGGGACTTGGCTTTTCTTTAGTAGATAGAAACTGGAAAGGTATTCAATTAACAAGAGAAGGGAATTATTTTTTGCCTTATGCCTCTAGGCTATTTCGGGATTTAAGCGATGTTTCAACAGTCTTGACATACAACGAACAGCACGAACCAAGAGTTTCCTTTAGTGAAGTAACAAATGTAGGTTGCCTGATTATCGGGATTGATTCATGGCTAGCACCAAGTTTCTCGAAACAGATTTTGAATCAAATAAAAATAAATGATGGCATGAAATACAAAATTATCACCCGACCAACATCTACATTAGTGGAATTACTAGATTATAACGCAATAGATTTAGCTGTTATCTATAATGAAAAATTGGATATTACTCAAGAAAGCACTCCATTAATGGAGGATGAAATGGTACTTCTGTTTCACAATAAACATACGATAAAAAACGACTTCAGCAATCTTTCTGTTCTTAAGGACAAACCATTTCTGCTTTTTGATAACCCTATCCTTGTTTACCATAGCAATTTTACTAGTCAGGTAATAAAAGAATTTAATATTGAACATTTCCAGATCATTGATGATATTAATGTTATGATAAATACCATCGTAGCTGATTTAGCCTATACAATCGTGCCTAAGTCTAGCATTCATCATTTCATTGAATTATTTAATTTAGGGATTATTCCGATTGGCTTCATCCTAATGGGTAGAAAAGTATCTAATATCAACATTCAAATCGTATACCATGCAAAAAAACTTTCTGATCTGGGTTTTGAAGATTTCGCTAACTCCCTTTTTAATTCTATTGTGCAAGACTATAAACTTATTTAAAAAGGGACAAGGGGTCTGACCCCTTGTCCCAACTAATTTATCCCTCACGTATTATTAACATTCATTGCAGACTGATTGTATTTTTTCAATAGCTTTGCAAATGTCTCACATTCTTCTTCTGACCAAACATTAGTAACTTCTGCAACTCTGTTCTTTCTAAACTGTTTTTCTTTTTTAAATTCTTCTAATCCTATATCGGTTATCTGGAGCGTATAGGCTCTGCCATCTGTTTCATCTGGAATTCGGAACAAGTAGCCTTTCTGTTCCAGTGCTGCTGCCTGCCTACTTACTGTGGATACATCTAGTTGAAATTCAGTTGCTAGTGCTTTAACACCAGCAGGTCCTGTTGTCACTATTTCATGTAGTAGCAGATAAGCAGATCGATCAAGATTGCCATTTTTTTTATGGGAAGACGTATGTGTAACGCGTCGTATCAGAATGGATAATTCAACCTCAAGTTCTTCCAACGATTCTTCATACATAGATATACTACCTCACCGTTTCAATATTTCTATAAAAATATGATAGCACACTTGATTAAAGATTTGTAATGGACAGGGAGAGCTGCATTTCTGAAAAGAGAATTGACGTTTTAAAATATAGTTGTATAATACAATCATATAGTTTCCTTATACAACTACTTTCAAAAATAAAGGGGGAAAGAAAAATGCTAGCCTATGATATTATGGTAAGCCAAGTATATAAAGTGAAGGAAAGCGACACCGTCCGTTCTGTAATCGAAAAATTTATCGATTACAAAATTAGCGGTCTTCCAATAGTCAATGATCGAAATGAAATTGTTGGTTTCATCAGTGATGGCGATGTGTTGCGCTATATTGGTAAACATGATGATCATATTATCGATAGTATTTATTATGCTGTGGTGATTAAAGGCGATGATGAAGATTTTGACCAAAGATTACAAAGTCTATTGCATTTGAATGTAATGAAAATCGCTAAGAAAAAGGTTGTAAAAGTAGCTTGGGACGAAAAAATGGAAAATATTGCGGCGTTATTAGGTAAAAAGCAAATTAAAAAGGTGCCTGTTGAAAAAAACGGAATATTAGTAGGCATTATTAGCCGCGGCGATGTAATAAGGAATTCTTTCAAGGAATTAATCTAATACATTTTGAAACAAAGGGAATATAGAAAAAGGGGAGAAATATAAATGCCATCTTCACAATCTGTATCAGCAGATTCAACAAAAAACAATTCAAATACGAGGACTGAAGCTAGCCTGTTAAAACAGCCTAAAGCAGTATGGGCTGTATTTTTTGCTGGGATTATCGCCTTTATGGGTCTCGGTCTCGTTGATCCAATCCTTCCTGCGATTGCAGAGAAGCTTGATGCATCACAAAGCCAAGTAACACTGCTCTTCACTAGCTATAATGCGGTTATGGCTGTGGCGATGCTCGTTACTGGGATGATTTCATCAAGACTTGGAATTAAGTGGACACTTATCTTGGGTATTGTAATCATTGCTATTTTCTCTTGCCTAGGCGGACTATCAAATGGGATTTGGACGCTTGTCGGACTTCGCGGGGGGTGGGGTCTTGGTAATGCACTGTTTGTAGCAACTGCGCTCGCCGCGATTGTGTCTCTATCAAACAGCGGTACTGCTAAAGCAATTATTCTTTATGAAGCAGCTATTGGACTTGGAATCTCTGTTGGTCCTCTTCTTGGCGGCTGGTTAGGCGCTATGTCCTGGAGAGGACCTTTCCTAGGGGTCGCTACTTTAATGGTCATTGCCTTTTTCGGTATTTTAATCTTAATGCCAAAAGCTACTTCACAGAATACAACAAAGCCGAAAACATCCTTGGCAGATCCGTTTAGAGCATTAAAACATCGTTCCTTGCTTATTTTCGGAATAGCTGCTGCATTATATAATTTTGGATTTTTCACGTTGTTAGCCTATGCTCCATTTGTAATGGGCTTAGATGAACATGGATTAGGCTTTGTATTCCTAGGCTGGGGAATTTTATTAGCTGTTACTTCTGTCTTTATGGCTCCAAAATTACAGGAACGCTTTGGAACAGTTAAATCTATGTGTGCCATGCTAACATTGTTTGCCGTAGCGCTAATTGCGATGGGGATATGGACCTCAACACAGTGGGTCATCATCGCAGCTGTTATTGCAGCTGGTGCTTTATTAGGCAATAACAATACACTGATTACAACTGCCGTCATGAATTCTGCTCCAGTTGAACGCTCAACCGCTTCAGCAGCATACAGTTTCCTACGCTTCCTAGGTGGTGCCATCGCTCCTTATACAGCTGGGAAATTAGCGGAAATTTTCAATCCATCTGTACCATTCCTAGTAGGAGCTGGATTTGTGCTAGTTTCTGTATTGTTTATCTGGTTTAATAGTAAGCATGTAAGTCATGTAGATGAATTAGGTTCTGGACATTAACACTAAATAGTTAGTGAATATTCGAAGATGGAATCATTCTAAATAATGAGGCTGGGACAAAACTAAATAACTAGTCTTTAAAGACGAACAATCTTTAATTTAGCTCTTAAATATAGCTACTTTCTCATGATGGTTATCTATGTTTTTTAATATAGTTAAGTGTAAAAACTAAGTCGTTCCATTGCGCTACAGACACACGATGCGCAGGGGAGGAAGCTGAGCCTCCTCACTGCGCTGCGGGGTCTAAAGCGTCTCTATTTCCCGCAGGAGTCGAGCGTCCTCCGCTCCATTTCACTTCGTTTTTTAACCTTATTCTAAAAAACAAACACGAACTATAGTGTAATTTAATTACATTATAGTTCGTGTTTGTTGTTAGTTGAAATGCTTATGTCCCAGCCTCATTAATTAAAAGCTATTTAGCAACCTTTGCTGAACTATCATTCACAGATTTTTTAATGCCTCTCGTCTACTAAGTGGCTTTAAATCGTTGAAAGAAACAAAATCTCTCACAGCTAAGGGGTTCGTTTTTGCATATTCTCGCAGCACCCATCCTATTGCTTTTTGCACAAAAAATTCTTCACTATCAGCCCTCGTAAGAATATATGGAAACAAGCGTTTTTCATCCGTTCTATTCTTATAGTAAAGTTGATATAGCAACGCTGATCTTTGTAACCAAAAATCCTCATCTAAAATCCATTGATCTGCGTATTGAGAAATTAGTTCTGGATAGGCTGTAAACAGATAACCCATTATATGAGGAGATAGCACATCCACAGTATCCCACCATGATTTTTTAACTAATAAAGAACTTAACCAAGGCATATCATCGGGGGTAAGTTCTTTTTTTACTTTTTCCAGTGTATCGAGAGCTGCTTTTTGATACTCTCTTTCTGAGCGTTCCCACAATATAAAAATGATATCTTTTAGGTTTTCTTTTGTCGGGACACCAAATTCACGAAAGAACTGTTTCGTTAGTTTTCGGCGTATTGGTGTTCGGATCCCTAAAAAGTCAAATTGGTTCCGCAAATAATTCTCCGACCATTCCGCATAATCCCTATCCATATGTTGGGTATATAGTTTAACAAGTTCTTCTACATAATTATTTGTTACGTCCATCACTTAGCACCTTATTTGGAATTTTTATATTTTAAGCTGTTCTTCTATTTCTTCTCCTCTTGCACCAAGGTATAGGACCTTTTTTTCTGGTATGAGCACACGATAGCTGACAATTCCTGCTTCAGCAATCTCTTGCAAGAAGGTTAAGAAAGGAAGTGAGATGTTAGCAACTGCCGCAAGTACTTTATTTCTATTAAAATTATCTGAAACTACCAAGTTTACTTGGGAATCTGTTTTAAATTCCTTGTATACTCCTTTATAGGTGGCTTGCCCTGTTGCAACTTCGATTTCGTATTCATTAATCCCTCTTTGGGACAATTCATCTAAGAATGGAGAAAAATCTATTACACCACTACTTCTTCTGCTAATAATTTCTTGAAACTCACTTTCTGTTATTTTGTCATTCATACATATTCCCTCCAATTATGATTTTAGTCCCTTCACTCTGCATCATCATTTTAACCTTGAACATACTTCTTATTCTTGTAAAAATGGGACATTATTAGTATCAAAATGAAAAAAATCACTCGGTATGGAGGCTGTATGCTTTCGAAATTCTTTTATAAAGTGTGATTGGTCAGTATATCCAGCTTCAAAAGCTATATCTACCAATTTATTTGTTGTATTCGCCAAATTTAGGGCATATTGAAATTGTACAATTTGTGAGAATGTCTTAGGGGCAATACCGATTCTCTCCGTAAATTTTCGTCCAAATTGCTTTCTGCTAAGAACTACCTCTTGGGCTAATTCATTCATTCGCATGGTGCCATGTTTCGATATTATTTGATTTATAACCCATGAAATCCAAGGGTCTGTCTCCATTTCTTTAAATTCTTTCCATAACATTTCTTCTACAAGCGCTAAAAAGTGATATGGGCTTTCTTCTTGTATATTCAAGATTCTATCCCATTCTGATGCTTTCATGCAAAAGTCCATTAAACCAATACTAGTTCCTGTCACTTCTTTAGGATGAATCTTTTTCCACTGAAAAAGAGCTTCTGGCTTAAAAAAAACTAATACAGAAGAAATATTCTCTGTTGCCTGAAAAGTTTTTGGAGCAGAAATAATACCTGTCATTCCAGCACTTTCCAGTTTCTGCATTTGATTACCATTCCATACATTAACTTGACCTTGATTTTGAATACCCATTACATGAATAATATCAGGATAAACTATATAAGGTTCGCTTGACCCCTTACCTTGCCATATTATTTTTTCTACAAATGGAGCTAATCTCTTTGGACGAATAACGATCATTGGAGTTCTGCCTTTCTTCTGTTTATAAATATTAAGCATTTCTTGGAGATTGTACTATTATTCAAACAATACTTAGTATAATTGACAAGGAGTTACTTCCATAGCATTACGGGAAGGAATTCCGCCTTTTATATTATCATAAGCCCCTGATGTAAATGTTGGATGTATCTTTCAGTAGCAGTTTTTTAATAATTTCTAGTATTTCATATTGATTTCTAATGGTAATATAACCGTTAAATAACTTTTGAAATAGGCTCCCCCTCTCTTTTTTTCCATAACAATATATTACATCTTACCTAACCAACAAATCGTTAAATCCCTTATCAGATGCGGCAAGGTTTCAAACGAGTAAGGTTTATATACCCTTTCCGTCCATCGATGGGCATCCATTCCGTATACACCGATATTAACAGCTGGTACATTTAATTCTCTTATTCGATCGACAGGTACTGGGTAAATACTTTTCCATTCTGGGAAATTATGAATAAGGGATTCTATTTCTTCTTCTGTGTCATGAAGGGATAAATAGCTGCTATCTGATAGATAGGGGAAAAATCTTTTGATAGCAAATTGTTCGGCTGAACCAGCTCTCCATTTTTCTACCATTCCCTCCATAACATCCATTACGCGTTTATCCCCTTCACTTTCTCCTATCAAATAATTATGAGGACAATAAGGTGGTGCAAAAAAGATAATAATACAAGGAACACCAGTAACATCCTGCTTCCTTAGGGAATCTACTATTTGAAAGCAAACCTCCCTCGGGTCTTCCTCTTTATGGGCAGCTGTGATTTTTTCCGATATTCCCTCCACATCGACTCCCTGCTTTCGGAGCTTCTTGCAATACTCTTCAAACGTATAAACTTCCATTTCCCAATTCGGCATATCATCAGGAAATTGATTGCGGATGGAATATATTTGGTACTGTTTCTGATAATAAGCTTCCGTCGTTTTTGCTGCCTTATCCGCAATCTCCTTTAATTTCCCGACGACTTCTTTTGGGTTAGCCTCTAATACCATTAGATTAAAATAAATATGGCTTGTTACCGCTGTTTGAACATTATAAAAATCTTTCGTATCGCGATGATATAAAACAGACGGAGGTGTCATCAGCTCTCCTTCTACCTGTTCGATCAATTCCATATTATTATTGATAAGGCGATTTAATTCAGAGGTTACGAGCGTTGGATCTAGACCATCTAGCGTTCTTCCAACATGCGTTTCTCTACCATAAACGTAAAAGCAAGGAAGAAGCTTGCCAACTGCTCCAGTGTAAATATATTTCCGCTTATCTCCTGGATAAAGAGAAGTTATGTAATCCGTATTGATCGCTACAATATAATCCAGCTGTTCCTCTTTACGAAGTCGAAGCAGCTCATCTACAGCCGTAATTACTCCTGTATGCTGATTTTCTTCTACGGGATTGACCATAAAGATAATTTCTCCATCCCACATATCGCGGTGCCCACTCAGATAAAGAACATTCGCTAAATGCACTGCAATGCCACTCTTCATATCAAGCGCTCCGCGACCAAACATCCAATCACCTGAATGCGCTTGTTCTTGAATCTCTTTATTCCCATCCCAGCTTTTGAAAAATTCTAGCAAGCGCTCTGGTTCGTTTGCCAATTCTTGAATTTTCCCATAATCATCTGTTCCTACTGTATCCAAATGCGCATGATAGATAACAGTCTTTTTGGATGCACCATTGCCTTTTATCCTTGCAAAAACATTCTTTCTGCCAATTCCATCATTAGGCAAAGGCTGTGTCCATACCATTTCAGGACTGTCTTTAAAATAAGGAAAACTACGAAGAATTTCCTCTATCTTATTGGCAATCTCTACCTCTCCCTTTGTTCCATTGATGCTTAGTATGTTTACGAGGGAAGTAGTTAGTAAATTTACTTGATTGTATGTAGATAGGTTTTCTAGTTTTTTGAACATTTTACCTCTCCCTTTTCACCATGTGGTTATTTCTGCAAGCTACTGTATACGTAAAACAATATAGAATTAATAGGATTTTATCTTTGATAGTGTTAAATAATCTCACAGTTTTTTTACTAAGGGTGACTTTCAATCTGTTCCACTTAATTCAGAAACTTTATTCTTAATTTCTATTTCCTCCATAATTCGCCACTGAATGGAAGCCTGGAAGTGATACAAATCATCTTGAAAAGCGGAAAAAGAGAAAAGACATTCCACCTGATTGGGAACTTAAAGATTATAATAAGTTGATTATGAATAGAATGAATGGTACAGAGAATGATATCCATCTTTATCACCTGAAAACGTTTGAACAAGAATACTTTGTTTTTAATGATGATAATTGGATAATCATTATAGGAGCAGATAATGTAATAGAAACTGCCTTTTTAAGCAAGAACATAAAAAATTATCTAAGTCCAGATAAGAGATATAAATATTTAGGTAAAGTAAAGAAGGTATTGGAATGAGTAAGTATATGCAGGATGTTCTTAATTACGGGGATGATGTTTATGACTTTGAAAGTAGCCCATTTGAAAGTCTAAGGATGTTGCAAGATAGAAGTGATATTCAGAAAGTGTTTCATCAATTAAGTTTAGAAGAGCAGCAGTTGCTGGCTGAATATGATGCTCTCTTATTTAAAAACGTTCATAAAATGTACCGACACATTAAGAAAGCGTATGATTTTAACTTATCCAATCAACCCTTTAGTGAATGGTGGTGACATCTAGATAAAATAGTAAAAGGAAATCTTCAAATTGTACTATCATCTGAAACAGGTGGAAAAGTTATGTAACGTTTATAATATGACGCAAAATAAGTATAGGAACTATGTACTGCACCCCAAAAATTAGAGTGAAATCTAATTTTTGAGGTCATAACAAAGCGGCTCGGCAGTTGCCTCGTAAATCGAATGCAAAACCTTAACTTTAACAGCCGCTACCATCAACAATCATTAATTAGTTTTTCAGTGCCTCGAACCGTCTCTCTGCTTCCCTCCTTCCTATAAGCTTAGATTTTGTTTTTGTAATTGGTCTTTTTCAAAGGCTTTAAAGAATGGGTAATAGATTGCTACGCCTATTGCGAAGTTAACCATTACTAGTACGATGGCTTTCCAGTCACCTGTTGCTAGGAATCCTCCAATGAATGGTGGAGTTGCCCATGGTAGTTCAATGAAGACTCTTGCAACTAGCCCAATCTGCATGGATAAGTATGTTACAGCAGATGAGACTGCAGCTGATAATACAAATGGTATGAGGAAGAATGGATTCATAACAATTGGAACACCAAAGATAATTGGTTCTACAATTGTAAATATTGCTGCTGGTGTTGCTGCAATTGCGAGCACTTTCACTGTTTTTACTTTAGAGAAATACATCCAGAATAATAATCCCCATGCAGCTGATGGCCAAATTGCCATACGCTCTGTGTACGTGGTCCAAATATAAGGCAATTCATAACGGGAAACCCCATCCGCTAAGGCGGCAGCATTCTCCGCTACCCATTGTAATCTTAAAGGAGCGAAGATTGTGTCTACCATAGCAGTTCCGTGCATTCCCACCGTCCAAAGGAGCATCTCCGCAAATACTCTAGCTACAAAAACAAAGATATTATCTACTCCAGCGAATAATGGTGTTAAGACAGCAGCCATAAAGTTAACTAAATCAAAACCTAATACTGTACGTACTAACCAAGTAAGAATAAATACGATAGCATATGGAATCAAGGAAGAAAACGCATTGCCTACTGCCGGAGGAACGCCATCAGGCATTTTAATAACAATATTATTTTTTATACATAATTCCATGATTTTTACAGATAGTAATGCAACAATAATAGCAGTAAATAAACCTTGTGCACTAAATGGCTGCACTGTAATGGTACCTTCTGTTATCTCTCCAATCGTCATAAGAAGAAATGCGCCAAGACCTAATAATGCTGCAGACAACAAATCCATTTTTTTAATTTTGGCATAGGATACAGCAATGGCAACAGCAACATATAAGGCTAAGAAATTCATCGTTAAGTTATAAAGCATTAAAAACTTAGGTGTTAAGTCGGAAAATGTTGGAATTATGGCATTTTCCGTAAAGGATCCTGGCAACCCTAACATACCAATTAAAAGAAAGATACTGCCGATAATAATAATTGGAATAGATGCCACTAAACCATCTTTAATTGCCGTAACAATAGGTATTTCACCAAACCTTGCAAGAGGAGCCGCTATTTTATTCATAATAAAATCATTTAACTTTTCACCAAACCCCTTTGTCTCTTGATCTGCCATTTTTTATTCCCCCATCCTTATCTATTTTGTTCTTTTTGAGCTTTATGATAGTCCCCATCCACTATATATAGAACGCTTTCATTGCGCTTTTAAACAATAAGCATTAACCCTTAAATGAGCAAAAAGTTAACGCTTTATTGTACTATCCGTTACAAATCATTCCTGATCAGCCGGAAATATGATCTCTGCTGACTTTCTGGCCTTTTCATATACACTCATAACCGAATAGGAATGTTCTAGCAGCTTATAACATTTATCAAAGGCTTTATTATCAAAAATCTCTTTGAACATCAAAAGTTCATAATATAAAAGGTTATTAGTAGTTTGACTATTTAGCGTAATCTCTTTATCTTTCAAATACAAGGACACTTTTTGGCAACCATTGGCGCCATTTTCTACATGCAGGTATCCATTCTCCCCTTGGATAAGGACAAAATTCATACTTCTTGTATCTTTTGCCCCTACACATTCCGCAATAAAATCAGCATATTGCATCACCACTATTCCTGATGTATCAATTCCATTCGGATGTTTATTTGCTGTATAGGTAACGGATTCTGGTATACCAAATAAATTTATAACGAAGTGCAGATTATAAATGTTAATATCCGCTAAAGCCCCTCCTGCAAAAAGCGGGTTAAAGACATTTGGTGTTGCCCCTTTTAACAGTGCATCATATCTACTCGAGTATTGACTGTAATTACATTGAACGAGCTTTAGTTGACCTAATTGGTTTATATGTTTTTTAATCAGTTGATAGTTAGGTAAATGAATCGTTGTTATCCCCTCGAACAACATTAGCCCTTTATCACTAGCCAGTTTTGTTAAAATTTCTGTTTCCCGTACTGTAGATGTAAATGGTTTCTCACAAATAACATGCTTTCCATTTAACAATGCTTGATAGGACTGTTCAAAATGAAGGCTGTTCGGTGAAGCCACATAAATGAAATCAATGCTAGGATCTGTGTATAGCTTTTCTAAATCCGTATAAATATTAGCTATCTGGTATTTCTCCGCTAATGGCTTTGCTGTTTCTTCTTTTCTCGAATACATAGCCACACATCTTGCATCCTCTATCTCTCTTAGAGCTGATAAAAATACATCTACGATAAAACCTGTTCCAATCGTTCCTATTTTCATTTTGATTCCTCCACTAATAACGACTAACTAATTTGCTTCTTTTGCTATCGCATGTCCATCTTCTAACACTTTCAGTACCGTTAATATTTCATCATCTTTTACAGGCTTTTCCCCATTGTTCTTAATCGCTTGATATAATTTTTCATAGAGAATACCGTAATCAGTATATTCAGAAGGTACCTTTTCGTTATGTTCCACTCCATTTTCATCTACATATGCAAGTGTTCCCCAGTTACTTTCAGATTCGGGCTCAAAAACTACGCGTGTTGGGCCATTCGGATTCTTTTTCTGATGGCCGCTACTGTATTTAATAAAGCTTCCTTTATCACCATGTACAGTAAACTTTGGATGCTCTAGTTTAACACTTAAACTACATTTTACCGTTGCTTTTATTCTTCCAAAATAAAAATCTATATCGATATAATCGTCTGACTCCCCAGGGTAATAGATACTTCTTACATCATAATAAATGTCATCTGGTTTCCCGTACAAAGAAACAATTTGGTCAATGGTATGAACAGCTAACATATATAACATCCCAAATCCTCCCTTTTTAATGCCTCGAGGATTAAAATAGTCATAATGGGATTGAATTTCAACAATATTTCCTAATTTGCCACTATCAAGCACCTTTTTCAAAGTAAGAAAATCTCCGTCAAATCTTCTGTTTTGATTTGCCATGGCGATAAGCCCTTTAGATTTAGCCAATTCAAACACTTTAACTGCCTCTTTAATGGTTGGAGCAAAAGGCTTTTCCACAAGTACATGCTTGTTATTTTCCAATGCTTTTGTGGCATATTCAACATGACTGTCAGCATGTGTACAAATCACTACTAACTCCACTTCACTATCTTGTAAAATCTCCTTTAAATTTGTCGTAAATTGAATAGCCGGATACCAACTCTCATGCTCTATCCCTTCACGAACGCGATCTTCCTCCCGACGGTAAATATACTTAACCTGAATATTTTCTCTTCTTTCCAAATACGGTAAATGATAATTCAAAACAGCATTTCCATAACCAATTATGGCAATATTCATCATAAAAAATCTCTCCTTTACTCCTGCAATTGACCTCATCATAGCATGGTAATTATTCATTAGATATAGGTGTAAAGGACAATGGTAAACGCTTTCTTAATTAAGGAAACAAACAAGTCCAATTATGAAATTGAATTTCACAATTGGACATTATTGGGACTTATTGATAGAAACTAATTAAATGGTTACCTTCTATTCTTCTATTGTACCTATATACAAAACATCAAAAATATATTGAGTGGTGACGATATTAAAGATTTTGGTGAGATGAAGGTTTTCATTGTTATAGTAACTTTGAATATTTTTATCAGCCAGCTTCACTAATTCATTCTCTTCATTACCTGAAATGGCAATCACCTTTCTATTAAACTGTTTAATGGTTTTCGCAATATCTATAATAGCTTTATTCGTTCCTGTATGGGAAATGACAAAAGAGACCGTTTTTTTATTATTTTTGACATTATTCAACAAATGATAGTTTACACTATTATATGCTATCGCATGTATACCTATTTCACTCCATTTCCCACATACTTGTTGTGCGATATAATAATTCGCATCTACTCCATAGATTTCAACACGATGAGCTTCCTTCAGCCAGCCGATAATCTCGATTAAATCGTCTATCCTAAATTTCTTTCGAGTTTGAAGCAAAGCTTCCTCATAAATAAATGGAATGGCATCGACTTTATCTAAAAACTCCTTATTATTTCTGTCATTCCTATGAATCAACTGATCTTTCAATTGAGAATCCTTATATTCTAACGCAAACTGCAATTGAAAATCCGGAAATCCCTTTGTGCCAATTTTTTTACATAACCTCACGATGGTTGATGAGCTAGTAAACGTTAATTTTCCCAATTCATTTGCGGTAACCCGAAAAATAGTTTCCGGATTCTGAAGTATATAATTCACTATGTGGCGTTCCTGATTAGTTAAGTCTTTCATATACTTCATCTTGTTAATTAACATATATCCATTCTCCTTTAATTAACGTAATATTAGGGATTAGTTCTATATGCAAATATATATGATCAAATCAACATTTTATTATCTTTCTTCATTGTAACCGAAGTGATTTAAGGAAATCTATAGAAATAACTCCAATAAAAACAAGCAAAAAATGCCTAGCCCCTTTCTTGGACTAAGCATTTCTTTCCTATGATGATTATTGATCTTTCTTCATATGTTAATCCGCTTATACATCTCAATCATTTCTTCTACTAATGTAGAGATTGTTTCCGCACTCATTAGCTGATCTTCCGCATGCATAAAAATTAGAGAGAAAGGTACCTTATCTCCACTTGCTTCTCTTTGAATAAGCATCGAATGAATTTTATGCCCTTCTGTAAAATATGTTTTCGAATCATCCAATTTTTGTTTAGCTAACTCAAAGTTACCCTCTCTTGCAGCAAACAGCCCTTCCATTACTAGACTTTTTGCCATTCCTACATTACTAATAATCGAAAAACTTATTTCATATTCTTCTGGTGTTTGATCTTGCATTTGTATCCCTCCTTTGTTTATATTAGTTCATCAATTCTAATGCGGATTCTAACACTTTTTCCCCGTTCATCGTTCCATAATGTTGCATATTAATAGAATCAAGAGGAATATTCGTACCTTCTAATTTTTCTTCGAATTGTTTTTGCTTAAACTTCACTTGTGGTCCAAGTAAAACTACACCTACATCTTTTTTCTCCAGTATATCTTCAAATTCCGAGGCAGAAATAGCAAAAATATCCGCATCTAATCCTTTATCTTCAGCTGCCTTTTGCATTTTGGTTACTAATAAACTAGTACTCATCCCTGCTGCGCAAACTAACATAATTGATTTCATATGAAAATCCCCCTTATTGTTGTTAGATATCTTATATATTTATAATATAATGTAAACGCTTAATTTTTAAACGATACTTTTTCCAATATGTAGAGGAATTAATTGCATTTTATTTTTTACAACCGGAAAAGAATAATCCCGCAATTCACCTAAAAAATCCTTTAATTAACTAATTTAACAACCTTATAATCTCTTCTACTTGATCACAATTAATCAGTTGTTGAACCAGTTCCTGATCTTCCATTATTGCAATAAGCTTCCGATACATTTTATCTAATTCACCTTTTTTAGTAGCACTGATATTAAGTAAACAAACAAGTTGCACCATTTGGTTATTACTCCAAGCAATTGGTCGCTTTAAAATACAAATAGTCCAAAAGGTTTCATTTGTAACTGGAATGGATGGATGTGGTATTGCTACCAAATTACCAAAGCTGGTTGGTGCCGAGTTCTCTCTTTCCAATACCAATTCTTCATACCCCTCTGTAACAAGGTTCTGCTTATACAAATTATCACACAAGAAATGAATAACATCCTCTCTTGTATGTAAGTCTTGTTTTAAAAAAATTCTCCTTGAATCAAGATAGTTATCATTCATTTCTGTTGCTACAGATAAATGCTTCCTAATTTCTCTGATATCTGAATCTTCTAAAAATGTACTTACGAGTTGAACTGGAATGCCTTCTTCTTTAATTGGAACTGTAGAAATGATGAAATCAATTGACGATAAATCATAAGCTTCTAATCGATAATAATTAATCGTATCGACTATTTCTAGTGCTTGTTCAAATATATTTTCTAAACGGTAATAAAGTAATTTTGCACTTCCTACTCCTGAAGCACAAACAAGTATAATTCTTTTCACCTTTTTATCCTTACTTTTCATTCTTTCAAGAGCTACACCGATATGTAAGGCTAAGTAGGCCATCTCATGTTCCCCTATATCCATTGCTAAATATTCTTTCATACACTTACTTGCTATCACAGCACCTTCAAATGCCAATGGATATTTAAATTTGATATCCTGTAACAACGGATTACGGATATTCATCTTATATCGAAGACGATTCATGGCAGGTCTTAGGTGGAGAATCATCGCTTGAATAAATTCATGATCATGATAAAAATCCCAATTCATTTCTTTTTTCAATCTATATAACATACAACTCATTATACTTTCTACTTCATCCAATTTGCTGTATGCAGTCAAACTCTCTTTATGGATTAATTTTGTCCCAACTAAATGAATAACAATATAATTAATTTCTGTATCAGGAAATATTAAGCCAGTGCTTACTTCTACCTCACGCACAATTTCCTTTGCAACGATTTTTTCAAATGAAAACTCTTCTAATAAGTTTCCTTCTATATAATCAATTAGAAAGCCCTGTTCTATTCGTTTACAAGCAATGGTAATATGTGTCGCAAGATTTTCTAAAGAAATATCGGATATCTCTATTTTATAATGATTGACTTTTCCGATAATAATGGAGTGAATTTTCTTATACACTTCCACTTTAAATATAGGCAGTTGATCTCTATTTGAGTCTAAGCCTGTCTGCTGATTATGAATATAATTAGCTAAACATAAACGTTTCCTATATTCATCACCATGAATATATAATCCATAGTGCGGACGATTAAGAAGCTCTAAATGATAGTATTCGAGAATTTTCCGCACCTCTTTCAAGTCATTTTGGATAGTTGATTTTGATACAAACATCTTCTCTTCAAAAACTTCTAATTTGATATAGCCATTATCTAATAGAAATTGTTTTAATAGGTACATAACTCTATTATTTTGTACAGTAAAATCAGTATATAATGGACCATTTCCATCATCTATCAGCACGTTAAATTCTCGATTAAACAACTCTTCATCCTTAATCTGTATTTGATACCCTTTCCCACGTATCAAGTTTAACTCAAACCCCAATGAACTACTTTCTCTTTGAACATCTTTTAATTCTTTTCGAATTGTTCGATCACTTACTCCTAGCTGTTTTGCAATCCATCTCGCCGTGACTGGTTTAGCAGATTTCACCAGGAAAAATATAATATTTTTTTGTCGCTGAGTAAGCATACTTCTCACCTCATTCAACCTAATCCATTGAAGATTATTTAGTCTATAAAAATTGTAGGAAAAATTCATGTAACCATATCGATAAAATGTTTCCTTATCTTCAAATAAACGCTTTCAATTTACTATATTATAAAAAAGGTAGTCAGATAGTAAATTAGCATTAATAGAATTTTCTCAGACTACTACCTAATTTTATCATAGTCAAAATCACTTTGATTTTACACCTAATTTTTTTCAAAAAGAACCGGAGTTTATTGCATGGAAAAACCAATATGAAGGAATAGGAGAATGGAAAATCACTTTTGGATAAAGTAATTTTTTAAAGGCAGTAAGTTCCTTAAGTAAGTATAGGAATGATGCCCGAACTACTCTCAGTAAACAATAAATCGGACTAGCATCAAAAAAAAGAATTCTTTTTCAATCATCAATTATGCCAATACTTCTTCACATACACTTTCTTCCAAGGTTGTAGTAAAACTAGGGCACCCTACAATAAGATAAATTACCACAACTGTTAAAGTGAGTGTAGCTATTAAAAGAATGTTCCACATCTTACATTGTATAAAAGACAGCATGATTAAATTAAATACTCGACATTCTCTTACTAATCAACCCCAAAATATTCTTTTAACAAAGAAAGCCGACTTCAAGTAGTTGTTTTTGTAACGACTCTTGAGTCAGCCTCTGCTTTCTATGTCTTTTGATTATCTTTAAACTAATAAGGATGCCCGAAACCCTACATGAGTAGTTATTAAGCGGCTCGACGCTCGCCCCATGGAAGAAAGCGATTGGACGCCTTAGAAAACAAATGCTACATCTCCATTTATATAATGGCTACTATCAGTAATCAGTAAATTGCTGTTTTTCAGTGTTCTCGAACCTTCCCACCGTTTCCCTTATTGCATCGAAACCCAAACACTCTTCACTTCCGTATAGTTATTCAATGCATAGGATCCCATTTCTCGCCCGATTCCAGATTGTTTGTAGCCGCCGAATGGGGATGCTGCGTCGAATGTGTTGTAGCAGTTGACCCAAACAGTTCCGGCACGTAGTTTGCTAGCGATATAGTGGGCGTTTGCAATATCTCTCGTCCACACGCCTGCTGCTAATCCGTACTCACTATTGTTTGCCCGATTGATTAATTCATCTAAATCATCATACGGCATGGCGGAAATAACTGGTCCAAAGATTTCCTCCTTGGCAATGGTCATTTCATCGCGAACATCGGCGAATATGGTCGGAGAAACGAAGTAGCCTTCCTCACGTGGATTGAAGCCACCAGCTACTATCTGTGCCCCTTCCTTCAGCCCTCGCTCAATATATCCAAGAACACGCTGCTGCTGTTCAGCAGAAACGAGCGGTCCAATTTCTGTATCGGCGTGGATACCCGCACCTTGTTTAATGTTTTTAGCTTGTGCCGCCATATCAGCGACGACATGATCAAAATGCTTCTTCTGGATGAATACACGTGAGCCTGCACAGCATACCTGTCCCTGATTGAACATAACACCATTCAGTGCACCTGGAATTGCTTTTGTTAAATCTGCATCAGGAAGGATAATGTTCGGTGATTTTCCACCAAGCTCAAGTGTTACTCTCTTCAATGTTTTCGAAGCATTAGACATAATCATTTTTCCAACTTCTGTGGAACCAGTAAAAGCAATTTTATCTACTAACGGATGATCAACTAGTGGTTGCCCCGCCGTTTCTCCAAATCCAGGAACAATATTTACAACTCCCTCTGGGAACCCAGCTTCCTGCATTAGTTCTGCTAAATAAAGGGCGGATAATGGTGTTTGTTCAGCTGGCTTCAACACAACCGTACATCCAGTTGCAAGGGCCGCTCCTAGCTTCCACATCGCCATAAGAAGGGGGAAATTCCAAGGAATAATTTGCCCAACTACACCGACCGCCTCATGACGTGTATAGTTAAAGTATGGACCACTAACAGGGATTGTCTGTCCAACAATCTTCGTACTCCACCCAGCATAATAGCGCATATGCTCAATTGCCAAAGGAATATCCGCATTCGTCGTTTCTCGAATTGGTTTTCCGTTATCTAACGTTTCTAATTGGGCCAGTTCTTCGCTATTCTCCTCCATCAAATCAGCCAATATGTACATAAGACGACTACGCTCAGAAGCACTCATTTTTGACCATGGACCCTCATCAAACGCTTTTCGCGCTGCTTTCACTGCCAAATCAATATCTTCCGCACCCGCTTCATAGACACTTGCTAAAACCTCACCAGTTGCTGGATTATAGCTATCGAACGTTTTTTGCGATTTACTCTCAACAAACTCCCCATTAATAAATAACTTTTTCTTGCCGCTCAGGAACTTTTCAACCTTTTCTTTTAAAACTACAGTCTGTTGGTTCATCGAATTCCTCCTTAAAAAGTAGATAGTTTAACGGTTAGCACTTTCCGAGAAAACGCTTACAAAAACAATGTTAACACTGTGAAAATAGAGATACAACAAATAAAAGAAGAAAAATTTCGGGAGAATTTGACATTACGACGGCATGTGACAGGCAGCGACAACTTTAAAGGGAAGGTTCTTGTGAGTTGGATGACCTCGCAAGAACCTTCCCTCTGCTGATTTAATAATACGTTTTGGTGCCTGCTACCTAATATGCATATTTCCATTATGAATAGGAAAAATTAAGAAAAATAATTCAAAAAGGAGGAAGAAGCTTGAACAACACTGCTGAACATTCAATTGGGCTATCTAATGCACTTCTCATGATGCTACTTAGTTCTGGTCTCTATAACCACGTTATCTTAACTCCAATTCTATTAAAAGCTAGCGGAAGAGATGCTTGGATCGGCGTTCTAATTGCTTCCCTAATTATTCCTCTTTTAATTCTAATCATCTCTTTTGTATCAAAGTGTACAGCTAGTATGTCAATTCCCTTATGGTTAACGCAGAATTTTGGAAAAGGATTAAATTATGTTTTTATTATCCCTATTGCAGGCTGTTTATTTATTATGAACTGTGTGACATTTAAAGATACCATTTCTTGGTCTATTGCAAGTTATTTACCTTATACTCCCCCTTTGGCTTTAGCTATTTTTTTGGCGATATTGTGCTTTTCTAGTTGTATGTTGGGGATTAGAAATATTGCATTTACTGCTGGTATAATTGCTCCAATAGTCATGATTTTAGGAATTGGTATTGCAATTACGAACGGTCCGAAAAAACATTATACCTATATATTTCCAGCATTAGAAAATGGAATGGGTCCTGTATGGCATAGTGCTTTTTTAACGCTTGGTGGAATAATGGAAATCTTTCTTGTTTTGTTGTTTCAACAACATCTTAAGAAAAAGGTGAATTTCCTATATTTAGCCATTCAAAGTTTGTTCTTAATAGGCATTACCCTTGGACCACTTTTGGCTGCTATTTCTGTGTTTGGTCCTGAATCGGCATCGAATCAAGGATATCCTGCATTTGAACTTTGGAGAATTGCTACTATTGGCAAGTATATATCACATATTGATTTTTTTGCTATATTTCAATGGTTAGCAGGATCGTTTATCAGAATTGCTCTTCTAGGTTTCATCACAATGGATTTATTTAGAATGAAATCCAAAAAGGCTAAAGCTTATTTCTTGGCAGTCCTTTATATTACTTTAATCATGTTCTCTTCGTTACCAATAGATGAAACTCTTTTTTCACAGTTCATTATAAAATATTATAGTTTTTTGATAGTAATTGTCTTTGGAGGGGCACTAATCATGTTTTCTATGTTTTCTATTTTTTCTATTTACAAAAGAAAGATAGAGGGATAAATAATGAAAGTTATACAGGCTTTTAACTTCAGTGAATTATTTAAAGGATGTAGTGATGTAAAAATAAAAAAACATTCCTTTGGTGATTCGAAAGCTGAACATGAACTCAAAATGATATATTGCGAAATGTTGGTAGATGGAAAAGATATCAATCAAATTATTTTACCTGCATTAGAACTAATGGCAAATAAACATGTATCTTTATCAGCTCCACTTAGGGATAGCAATTTACTAAATATCTCACAATTAAATTTAGATTTTGATTCTAAATTAGTGGATGAAGTATTTGATGGAAAAATATTGCTCTACTTAGAAAAGGAAAACAGTCTTTTTAGTTTAGATATGGCCACTTTCCCGAATCGGAACCCTGAAGAATCTAGTTTGGAAGTCACAACTATTGGTGCTAGAGATTCGTTTACGGAAGATCTTCATACAAATGTGGCCTTGATTCGGAAAAGATTAAGAACAAATTCATTGTTATATGAGGAATTTGTAATTGGAAAGCGCTCAAGAACAAAGGTAGGACTGCTTTTTTTTAAGGATTTAACAAAAACAGAAATAGTAAATAAGGTGCGAAAAAGAATAGATAACATTGATAAAGAGGCACCGACTCAAGCGATGCTAAAAGAGGCCATTTCTGATCGTACATTGAACCTGTTCCCAGTCACAGATACAACGCAACGCCCCGATTTAACTGTGACCAATTTGTTAAATAGTCGTTTTGTACTATTAATGGATGGATATCCAAGTGCAATAGTGGGACCAGTTGGATTAATGGAGGTACTAAAATCTGCGGAAGATGCTTATTTTCCATTCTATATAGTAGCGCTCCAAAGGGTACTCCGCCTTATTGCTCTAGGGATTTCCTTATTAATCCCAGGAGCTTGGATTGCTGCTACATCATTTCATCCGGAACAATTACCTGCTCCACTATTAGCAACCATATCTATGGGTAGGTTCGGTATACCTTATTCATCTGCCTTTGAAACCTTTCTAATGCAAGTAATGTTTGAGCTATTTCGAGAAGCAGGACTTAGACTACCTAAAGCGGTTGGACAAACCGTTGCCGTAGTTGGAGGAATTATGATAGGTGACGCTGCAATAAGAGCAGGCCTTACATCGCCAAGCATTCTCGTAGTTACAGCAGTATCCGCTGTTGCCAGTTTCACTTTGGTTAACCCATCGCTAACAAACTCTGTGACTCTTATGAAGTTTATTATCATGATTTTTTCATCTATATTCGGCTTTTTTGGTTTTTTCCTCTCTTTCTTTGGTATCTGTATTTATATCACAAATTTAAAATCATTTGGTGTCCCTTATTTGGAACCTCTTGCACCAATAAATCACCGTGAAATAATTGCAGCAATGCTTGCTAAACCAACTAAATTTGATGATGAAAAACCGAGTATTATAACAAAATCTAAAGCAATGAAAAAGAAGGGGGAAAGGGGTGAAAACTAGATTAGTTTATTTTTCATTAATATGTTTAACCATTTTCCTAACAGGCTGTTGGGATCAAAAAATAATACAAGATGTTTATTATGTGGGAACAATTGGAGTGGATTATAAGGATAATAAGTTTGAAACCTACCTACAATTACTTGATTTTTCTACAGTTGCAAAGACAGAACAAGGGAAACCAACGGAAAAGGCACCCATTTGGATTGTTACTGGCTCTGGTTCAACCTTGTTCGACGCGATAAGAGAGGCTAAGGAAGCTTCGCAACAACCCATTGTTTTTAGTCATGTCAGTAGCTATATTTTAACAGAAGCAGCTTTAAGTAATCATTTTAACGATACATTAGATTTAATACGTAGATATCCTGATTTCAGGCTAAGTGGATGGATATTTGGAACAAAGGATGACTTATTGGGAATTTTAAATGCCGCACCTGTCCTTAATAACTCGCCATTGACGCTTATAGAGCACACACCTCAAGGCATTACAAAACAATTTAATAGAATCCCGCCTTTGATGGCACTAGATTTTATGAGAGAATATCGTGATAAAGCACGCACTGTTGTGCTTCCTAATTTATCATTAGGACAATCATGGTATAGTGGGGGTAAACCTAATCCGTTACCATTTATAGATGGAGCTTTTTTGTTTCAAAATAAGAAATATCAAGATTGGTTTTCAGATGAATCACTCATTGGATATAGATGGATAGTGCCAAATACTAAACGTTCCCTATTAAAAGTAACCAATTCAGAAAAAAACACCACATTAGAAGTCGCTATTTGGAAGGTAAAGCCCAAAATTATTATGAATATGAAACAGGGTTCTCCTGAATTTGATATTCATATTGAAGGAAAAGCAACCATTTTAAATAGTTTGGCGAAAAAGAAAAATTATAAAAGGCTTATTCAAAACGAAATTAAAAATGAAATTCAATCAACCTTTAATAATGGGATTGAAAATGGTATAGATATTTTACAATTAGAAAACACAATATAACGACAGAACAATCAAATCTGGAAAAAAACGTTAAAGGGAAAGCAAGATTTAATTCAGAAAGATATGCTGAAACATATAACAGTAGATATAACAATTGATAGTACAGGTAAAATAGATTTGTAGGAAACATAGGGACGGTGATTCTCCTGCTTCCTCCTTCTCGGGAACCCATAAACCACATAAAAGGGAAACAGGAGAAGCCCCCCTCTTCAACATTCAGAAACGTGTTCCTCATAACAAGTTAGGTATAGAAATTCGTTGTACAGCTAGTATTGGCTGTATTTCTTCACTTACTTTCTTCCAGGCAGATCAATGTGATATAGTATCCTTATCCAATAATCTATTAAGGGATATGATGAAAATGGGAAGAAAAACGAAAACGAAAGAAGAACGTCGCCTAGAAATTATTCAAACTGCTAAGCAATTATTTGAAGAAAAGGGATATGAAGCTACTCAAATTAGTGACATTACCAATCAGATGGGAGTAGCACATGGACTTGTCTATCATTATGTAAAGTCAAAATCAGAATTGCTAGATGCTGTTGTAGAAGAGTGGGCAAAAGAAATAGTTGCCAATTTATACGAGCTAATGAAAGATAGTTCAAGAAGTGCTATGGATCGGTTAGAAAAGATGTTTCTTTTTATTAATGATATGTTAGCAAGTGACTCTAGTATCATAAATATTGTACATCAGTCTGAACAGGAAGAAATTCATAAAAGAATTAGCAAAGCTGGCATCGAAATGATCCTTCCAGTATTTTCTGAGCTACAAACGTACCTAATGAAAGAATGGTCGCATCGTTGCCGATGGCGTCAATGAATACAAGTGAAGCAGTTACTATTATTTTAAAAGGAATAAAGAATAATCACTAATGTCGCTCTAAAATAATTCAACACAAATTTTAAAACTGAATTTTCTGCAACTGGGACAAGGAACCTGACCCCTTGTCCCATTCAAAGATGAAACATAGGAAAGGATAGTCACCTATGTTTCTCTAACACCAAAAAGGAGGATATCTTAAAGTGAATTTCTTAATTGCCGGCGGAACTGGATTAGTGGGCCAAGCACTGATCAATCAATTAGTAAAAGACAACCATACTGTCTACTGCTTGACACGTAATTACTCAAAACAGAATGATACACCAAATATTCATTACATTCCTTGGCTCAACAACGAACTTCCTGCATATCCTTTTCCAAGCATAGACATTGTTGTAAACTTAGCAGGATATTCTCTTAACAGCGGGAGATGGACAAAACAGCGAAAACAAGTAATTTTATCCAGCAGACTTCAGACAACAACAGAATTACTAGCTATAATTAATCGTCTTCCTACTATGCCTTCACTCCTTCTAAATGCAAGTGCAGTAGGAATTTACGGTACTTCAGAGTCTATGTGTTTTAATGAAAGCAGTCCTTTAGGAGACGATTTCTTAGCGAATACCGTTAAAGACTGGGAAGCATGTGCTCATAACGCAAAAAACTATTCTATTCGTACAGTTTTTTGCCGATTTGGCTTAGTTTTATCGAATAAAGGCGGAGCACTTCCAAAATTAGTCCTTCCCTATCGCTATTTCCTAGGAGGAAGATTGGGAACAGGAAATCAGTGGGTTTCTTGGATTCATATAGAAGATGTTGTAGAGGGACTTCTTTATATCGCAAATCACCCTACAATCGAAGGGCCTGTAAATTTCACCTCGCCACATCCAGTAAAAATGAGTGAATTAGGCCGCAAGATTAGTAGCCATTTAAAACGTCCCAATTGGTTCACTGTTCCCGACTGCCTATTAAAAATCGTACTAGGAGAAATGAGTATATTAATTACGAAAGGACAACATGTTAGACCCACTGTTCTTTTAGAAAATGGCTATACGTTTAAACATACTGAAATAGGAGAAGTAATTAAAAATTTATACTAGAAACCGAGAAGGATATCTTATGAGGTAGATGGATGGAGTCGAACCAACCATTTGAAGTCACAATAACTGCCCTCAGCATCATTGTCCTTCTCAGAAATACACAATGGAATCATAGTCTTTTTGTCGTGCTGACACCAGAAGAAGAACCTGGGACAAGGAACCTGACCCCTTGTCCCCCTTAGCTCATCGTCAATTAAAAAACTTGTTCATTAATTTCCCAAAAATCCCTCTTGCATTGCTATCTTCTACCATATTTAAACCTTCACTATAAAATTTATAGTTATTCTTCCCTGCATTTTTTGCGTGGTACATAGCAATGTCCGCATTTTTAACTAATATTTCTTTATCTTCTCCACCTTCAGGGTATAGACATATCCCTATACTTAATGAAATATTGATCATATTACTATCTGCAAGTTGGTAAGGTTGAGCTACAATAGACAGAATGCGCTTAGCTATATCCTCTACTTCGCTTTTACTAGTCTCTTCAATAATTACAATAAATTCATCCCCTCCAATCCGAGAAATAACATCTTCTTCCCTTAAACAGCTAGTTAATCTGGAGACAACCTCTTTTAATAATTGATCCCCCATATCATGACCATATGTGTCATTAACCTGTTTAAAGTCATCAAGATCAATAAACATCAAACTCAGATTGTGCTCATGACGTTTAGATCTGGATATAGCTTTTTGCAAGTGGCTTTCCAACATTTTTCTATTAGGTAACTCTGTTAGGTCGTCAAAGTAGGCTAAATGCCTGAGTTCCCTTTCTAATTCCTTTCCTTTGGTTATATCAATTATCTGCCCGTAGATTTTGCTAATAGATCCACGCGTATCTTTAACAGGTATCCCTTTACATAGCACATAGATAATGGAATTGTTATTAGAAGAAATTAGCCTATAAGAAAGAGTTACAGAATTCCCTAAAAACAAGTTTTTTTCAGCCTCTTTTACTTTGTTAAGATCATCTGGATAAATGTATTCAGGAAAAAAAAGGCGTGACTTATTCAAATCTGATTTAGAGACCCCTAATAATTCCTCAACACTTTTAGAAATATAAGTTACGCTACCATTATCATATATAAATAAAACTGTACCTTTAAATGAATCGAAAACATATGTAAACTCTTCCATTTCTTTTCGAATCTTATCATTATCGTTAACTGTTGTTCTCCATTGCTGCTCTACTCTTTCTTGTTCTTTCACTAATTTAACTTGGTATTTATTATTTACAAATGATAAAACAAGAATAAATATACAAATGATCAACCCAACAACATCGAGACTTTCGGAATTAACCAAATTGTTTATGATTCCTATAAAAGAAAACATCAAAATTATCATAGGAAATTTTTTTTTGAAGTGCATATTGCTTCCTCCAGTTTTATATCTACTGTTTTAGCAAAGAATTTGAAACAATTACTTTTATTATCTAATCAAATGAGTTACTTCCGTAGAAATCGTTATAACTCCAATTATTCTCTCTCTATTCATTAGTGGTTTCCCAAAAAAATCATAGACATTTCCTCCATCTGATAAAGGGAACTCTATCAATTCTCTAATACAATCTCTTGAACTAATTACTTCTCGTTTTAAATTTCTTAATCTTCTTAATCCCTCATTTTCAGCTATTTCTTTGTCTGTTCTTCCGATCATATTAATTGCATCAAAATTTGGATGGGGATTAAATATCCATGTGTACCTTAAGTCCAAATTACAGTGAGCAATCATGATAGGGGATTTTTCTAATGACATTTGAAAAGGATCATCAAAATCTTCCGCAAAAAATAGCGCAGGACTAAAGCTAAGGACAGACGATATTTTTTTTGCAACTGATAAACTCGGTTGCCTTAGGCCACTTTCTATATGAGCATAATAGCCTCTATCTATAAAACACCTAGAAGCTACCTGCAATTGAGTTAACCCACTATATTTTCTAATGTTTATTAACCAATCTCTTTTCATATCATCACCATACTATAACTTTAGAACTATTTAATCGACAAATAAAGTGGCTATATGACACATTTCCCATTGACTGAATAGTGTTATTATCATACTAAGCACTACTTTACAAATATTTAACAAACACCCAATACTTTAGTAACGGAGTGATTTTATGGATAAACGAGATATAAGTAACTTCACCAATTATTATTATCATCTATATCAGCCTATTTTCTGTGTCCATAATTGGTCATTATTTGGTTATGAAATACTGTTACGCCATCCTAACTTTTCTTCTGCATCAACATTATTTAAATGGGCAAAGAAAGAGAAAAAAAGTATTGATATTGATTTCTTATCTATTGAAAAAGCCATAAGAATGATGGTGATGAAGCCTAAACAATCATCTTTGATATTCATTAATGTCTACCCACGAACACTATTAGACGCTAGATGGCCAATTTTCATAAAAAATTTAGTCAAAAATTTAAATTTGGATACGGACAAAATTGTCTTTGAACTAAATGAAGAATACTCCTATTTGGGAACTAATGAAATGTGCAAATTAAAAATGACGATAAAACACTTACGGCAGCTAAAATTCAAAGTTGCCTTAGATGATGTAGGTAGAAATCCCACATCTCTGCAAAAAATCGATTTTCTCGATAGCGATTTTATAAAACTGGATAAATCGCTATCCAAAAATTTGGCTAATTCTTCAGAAAAACAATATGTAGTAGAATCAGTCATTAAATTTAAAAAAGATAAAAAGATTATTTTAGAAGGCGTTGAAGAGCCAACTGACTTGGCAATGGCAAAGTTAATCGGTATTGATATGGTACAAGGATACTTACTTGGAAAGCCAGATATGCATAGATATGATATTTTAAAAATTGAAGATTTTTTCAAAAGAGAGCAATTCTAGACAGTCTCTGAAAAAGGAAATAGTAATATATAGTTATTTTCAGAACTTTCAATCAGGTTTAACGAAAGAAAAATAAGGGTATTCTATTTTATGCGTAGAGAAATCTCTAACATAAAACAAGTGAAGAAACGATTCGTTTTCTTCACTTGTTTTATGTTTCTTACTTTTGCTTAAAAGCTGTCAAATCACTATTATTATTCAATATTCTTTGCGATGCCTCTATTCAAATGCACGACTAAATCTTTAACACCACTGCAAAGAACATTTGGGAACAGCCAAATGCCTTTCATGACAAAACACTCATAATTCTTCAATCACAGCACATACATAGATTGTACCCGTTTCTTCACGATCTACGCTCTTTCAAATAAAATGGGCAATATTGCAAGAGGTTTTCGTCAAACAAGATGGCATTAGAAATCTTACCATGCATCTGCATCAGCGTAAGAAACCATTAGCATAAATTAACATTGAATTATCTATGTATATTTGGTCTAATAATTATTGCCTCATAATATTATTAGCTAAGATAGATGAGGAGGAGAAAAGTTGAAAAAAGAATGGCTTATAAGCATTCGAAAAGCAAAAAATATGACTCAAGAACAAGTTGCTTCCTTTGCTTTTATAGATAGGTCTTATTATTCACAAATTGAAAGTGGAAAAAGAAATCCAAGTATAGGTGTAGCATATTCCATTGCTTTGGTTTTAGAATTTGATCCACTTTATTTTTTCCAACATGAAAACATCCCACTATACAATGAATCATTTAGTCAAATATCAGATTTTTTTATTAGTGCGAAAAAAGGGTTCGTACTCTATTCATATGAAAATCACACAAAATATTTGGAACACGCAATTATGTTCCTAGTAACTTCCATCACTAAAGGGAAGGATTGTCTAGTTATTGATAACTCTCAAAACCTACTTAGTTTAGAGTCAAAATTAAGTAACTTAAATCAATCTGCAAACAGTGATTTTTTTAAGAATATACATTTTTACGATAGTAATAACGAAATTGACATGAAATTTATACTCGATAGAATTATTAGTAATCCTAAAATAATGTCCCTATGGATAAACCACAATCCACCATATAATGTAGATTCGTTCATTGATCAAGAGGATCTAGAAGCATTTAATACAAGCGATATCTTGTTTGTTAAGTCCTACAATGGTGATGAAATTTCTGCAAAATGGCATCTTAAAATGATGCGAATGTTCAAATACCTAATGACTGATAATGAGATTGTTCACTCTCCTTTAAATCGTTCAGGTAATCAATCCGTGTATCCTAGTTTATATAAATTTTAATCTAAGAGTGGTGTTTTTTTTGGCAGATAATATTCAACTGAATAATCATATTAATATTAAAAATACTTCACATATATTTTATCTTTATGATGATATTCAAAAATATAAATATAACTTAATATCCTATATTAAAACTGGAGTATCTCTAAAACACCAGCTAATTATTATTGAGAATCCAGTTATATATAAGGAAATAATTCACTTACTGACGAAAGAAGAACAAAAACTTGTTCATTATATTGATAATTTTACTTTTTACCAATACTACGAAGGTTTTCAAATAGATAGAATAGCAAACCACTTTACTAGTTTAATTGAACCTCTCGTTTCACAAAATGTAAATATTCGAACATGGGCGCAAGTAATATGGAAGAAGGAGTTTCTTATTGATTCCCTTGTATCATTTGAAGAGAAAGCAGATTGTTGTGTAAATGAACTAGGAATAATGTCTGTTTGCGCCTACTCTTCTTCCCAGCTAAATGCAAAAATACAAACAGCTTTTATGAAGAAACAAAATATTTTATGACAGATGAAGAATTTGTGGAATCAACACTATATCAGGATAAGAGGAACACAGAGGGGCAGCTCTTGTAAGTCTAAAAGACTAGCCCCCCCGACTTCCTTTCGTTAATAATAAGAAAATTCAGAAATTAAAACTTAAATTAAAACTTATCCTTCTCCATCTCTTTCCTACCGTTTATTAAAAAAGCATATTGCTCTATTTTTTCTCTATCATCCATTGATTTTCTTACTTTCCATGATTTCATGATTTGCTTCTCTAGAATATATGGGGATACTTCCATGAATACTTTTTCTCCATTTTTAAAGAGGATAACGCTTTTATATTTCTTTTTATGTTTTACTGGGTGTATGTGATCAATATGCTCGGTGAAGATCCATTGACAGTGAAATTGCCTAGGAGCATGGGTGGGAAATGCATAAATATTTCTTGGGGGGTTAATTGGCATTGGCAGTTTTTTCTGCATTCCTAGTTTATATGTAATGGAACGACGCCGTCCATCAAAATCAGATCCTCCAATTAATAGATTTTCTTTTATAATTTCTAAAGGCGTTTGTTTAACATACACGGTACGATCTATTTCTTTTACAACCGCGTCATATTCTATTGCTTCTATTGGCATGATTATCATGGTACTTTCATGCGCAATATATTTATTTAAAATGATTCCTTCCTTCATCCTACACACTCCTTCTTTCACTCTCTATTATTCTATTTCCTCCATTGTTTCTTTAATTAGCACGGCATCCAGTTGTAAATCAAGTACTTCACAAATCTTGTATAACGTACTTACTTTCGGTTCTTTTTTTCCTCTTTCAATTTGACCAAGATGATCATGATTTAAGCCTGTCTCATTAGCAAGCTCATATTGGGTGAACTTTTTTTGTAACCTCCTTTCTTTCAATAACTTATAATCAATACAACTTTTTTTGCCACTTGCTTTCAAACACAACACCTCCTTTAGAACTATTATGAAGGAGACTTGTTGGTTGCGGTACTTCCTTTAGGAAGGATTTTGTTAACATTTTGTTACTTTTTTAGAAATTTGAGGACTAGCTCTTCTTTTTACCTCTAGCTAGAGAGGCGAAGGGAAGTGGAAGAACCGTTCCGAGACCACTGAAAAACTGCTACTTAAAATGATTGTTAGTGGTAGCTGGCTTTTAATAGGGTATTTGTGTTGGTTTTCAAAGACCTAAATCCTTATTGAATTTGGATAACTATACTTTTTCAGTGGCCTAGAGCCGTTCCCCAGCTTCCTTTATGTGTTCAACATCTTCTTTAACTTCTCCTTCGCTCCTTTCCTCCACCATTTAACTGCCGAAGGGGAAACTTGTTCCTTCTTCGCTATTTCTTTCATGGTCAACTGATAAACAAAAGTAGCGATCACCCACTTTGTTTCTCCCTCAGTTAATGCATAACAAAGTCCTTTTATATAATCCTCTTCTTCTCGATATAAAGTAGGACTTTCCATCATAGCCCAAAATTCTTCACTTGGATAAGCACTTCTTTCTGCATCTCTTGTCCGGCGCTTCAATTCATCAAGAAATCTCCCCTGCATATGCCGATACAAATGATTACTATATTTGCCCTTTTCCTCATTAAAGGTAGTCATTGTTTCCCAGATGCTTATTAATCCAATTTGAAAAAACTCTTGCTTATCTTTATAAATCGCCAACTTTTTCATCATATGGTGGATCATCGGCGTAAACTCCTCGACTAATTGATCATACGTTTTTCCTTCCATCATCGGTTCCTTTTAGAAAAGCACTTTTCTTGGTTATTCCTAGGTACCATTACTTTACAAAAAGAAAAGAAGTTCTTCGATTTAAGAAAAAGAAAGTTACTCTGCATAAAAGAGAATAAATCGTCAAAAATAGTGTCTAACTTACCGTTTGAGTGGTGCTTACTTAAGAAATAGTAATAATTTTTGAATAGGGTCTACGTTAAAAGAGGCAGAGTTACACTAGCTAAATAGTAGCTTTGAATACCTGAGACCAGCATAAAATATGCTATAATTTGTAGGGGAAAAGAAAGATAGAGGTGACATTCATGGCAATACATGTTGTATTATATCAGCCAGAGATTCCGGCTAATACTGCCAATATTGCACGTACTTGTGCAGGAACAGATACAGCCTTGCATTTAATTCGACCACTTGGCTTTTCAACTGATGAAAAGATGATCAAACAAGCAGGTTTAGATTTCTGGGAGACTGTAAAGATCACATATTATGACTCATTGGATGACTTTTTTGTAAAAAACCAAGGTGAGTTTTACTATATTGAAACATTTGCTGAAAAAACGTATACAGCGCATGATTTCACGGATCAATCAAAGGATTATTATTTCATATTTGGAAAAGAAACAACAGGATTGCCAAAGGATTTACTCGAAACACATAAAGATCACTTTTTACGAATCCCAATGACGGAACATATTCGTTCCCTAAACCTTTCAAATACAGCTGCTATATTGGTGTTTGAAGCATTGCGTCAGCAGGGGTATCCTAATTTAACTTGAACTACTTGGCAGTCAACAACCCATGACTGAAGTCACGAGATGAATCGGCTAAAGCCTAAAGCACCGGGATTCCGTGAGATAGGATTAGAAATAGCCTTTAAGATTATGCTAATTTATTCTCATCGGAATCTCCAAAGCCCCCTAACCAGAGCTTGTCTGAAAGCTCCGATTTTATGGTTACCTTTTCTTAAGCTATTTGCTGCGCATTTCAGGTCAGCATTCACTAAAATAGACATAGAGGTTTTGTAGAGTCCTCGAATCGCTCGTTTCCTTGAAAAAAACGGGCTTTTTTTCTTGGGAATTTTTATTATATACAGGAAGTTCATCCTTTTACCTAGAAAACTAGCTTTTGTTGTATAGCCTTCCTCTTGGATGATGAGTTCGATGTTGTGTCTTTTGCACATATTCTCCTCCTTTTCCAAGTTTTCCAACCCGTTAAGGTTATCCCACCAAAACGAACGTACGTTCTCTATTTTAGAAAGAAATCAAAAAGAAAAGTGATTCATCCTCTTTCTGTCACGACACTTTTTACATCTATTTGGATATGAAAGACCTTTTGTTTTATAGAACTGCTGCTCTCCTATTGTAAATGTAAATCGATTTCCACATACCCAGCATTTTAAAAGTAGATCATGTGGCTCTATCCCCTTTAGTGCTTCCTTGATAGATTCTGTTCTTTCCTTTGCTACTGAATAATCAATCGGTTCGTTACTCTTTAATACATTTATCGTTGCTCGAATCTCTTCTCTTACCTTTTTATAATCAACTTTCTCCCATAATTCTAAATAAGGGATAAATGATTGATCACCAGATTCTTTCACTTTCTCCAGTAGCAAGAGAATCATTTCTCTATTCCGATCCTTTAAATAGCTCATATCAGGATCTTGCTTCCCCTGCTTGATCCATTCCTTCCATTCATTTAACAGTTCATCAGTATATTGATCAGACTCTATGTGCCAACCCCGTTCTGTAAAAATAATCATAGGAAGTTTACCGAAATACTCCATTTCCAGAAAGTCATGATCCATCATCCAATCAATTTTCCCCCTAATGTCATCTAGTTTCTCTGACTTAAAAAAACCATAGACAGGACACCTATCCAGCTCCAATTGTAATATTTTCTTCTCTCGAGACCCCTTTAGGATTTTCGAAAGAAGTGTTCTTCCTCCATTGGCAATAATAGTATCAGCCGCTCTTAATATGACCTTTATTTCTTCTTCAGATAATCGATTCGTCTTAGCATTCATCAAAATGGTAAGTCCTCCTCATCAACCCAGTAATCAGAAAAAATCAGTTTTTCTTTCTTTTTAACGTTTCTTGTTAATCCTTCCATAGAAACTTGTTTGTCTGTTAGATTCTTATCAAACTTCTCCTCATACAGATCACGAATCCATACTTTTACTGGTGCTTTCCATCGCTGATTAGGAGCAGGGATATTTTTTATTAAACTCTTGGGTGTCAGCCCCAACTCCTTCGCCATTTGTATGTCTATATTATTTAAACTGCACAGTTTTTTTGCTCTTTTCAAGCTTGTTCATTCTTCTTTGCAGCCATCAGCCTATCCTCCTCATTGCTATTCTATGGTTTCTGGATATTCCGTTAGTGTCCTTCATTCCAGCCTGTGATTTGTTACAAAATTTCTGTCACCATCCCCAACTATTTCCCACAACACTTCTTAAACTTTTTCCCACTTCCGCAAGGACAAAGGTCGTTTCTGCCAATCTTTTCGCGAGTTTGGAAGCTTATGATTTCTCCTTTTTGATTGGGTAAGGGCTGTAATTCCTGCTTGTCCTGTCTTGATAGCTCCACTGGTGTATATCCCTTTAAATACCATTCCCTAGTATTATTTATAAGAAGTACCATGACATCCATCAGTCTTCGCACAGCTTCTAAGCTTTCGAATGACAGTTCCGTTTGTAAATATTGAAGAATTTGACTGGGGTGTTTGCCTAATTTCACCTGCATTATACAGTCCTCACCAATCTCTATCGCCTCTGGTTTTGGCATCTGATGCTCTTGTGTAAATAAAGAAACAAGTTGAGAGTAACCTTTTGGATGCTCTACAAAGTTCGTCTCGCCTGCTTCAAGGAGCTGTTTCTTCGAGAAAGGATAGTAGGCAATATTCTTTCTTGATGCCTGCTCTTCTAAAATCTCTAAAGGATCTAACACTTCCCAAAAAGAATAGCCATAACTGTCAATCTGAATTTCTTGGTAATATTCCATTGCATCAAAAATAACACGATTAAAGGCAAGGTAATTTGGATGAATAGGCGCATATTTCCCAACTAATTCTACGAACTTTTCATGCGGTACGGTTCCATAATAATAGAGTAATCCGCGGGTTATCTTAATCCATTCCGTATTTCGCTTAACATCATTAAGAACCGCTTTATCTTGAACAATCTCCACTAAAGAAGGTATTAATTCCATAGGAATCATTACAAATGGATTCCCATTTCGGATATCAGTAAACATAAAACCAGTTTTATGGAAATATTCTATCTCCTCTATTTCTACATGCTTTGCACTAATGATTCCATTATTTTCAATGATACTTTTTATTAAAACTATTCGTCGCTCATCGAACTCTCTGATAATCGTTCTTAGAATAATAGGAATTGCCTCGGACAAATATTGAATCAACTCCGCTTTTTTTAAGGAACTTATATTTTTTATTTGTAATTTTTTCCGAATCTCTTGAAGATCTGCCATTTTTAATGCAGATAAGGCTTCTTTCAATGAAGCCACTCCCATGATTTTATCCTTTTGGTTCTTACTTTTATCTACTTTCATTCTATACCCCTTTCATCCACTTCCGCCTATGACAACTGCTTATATATTCTTCACTAATAATATTTTTCATTGTACCACGGCTCTACGACAATTTATAACCTCGATATGTGGATAGCACAAAAACAGTTGTCCTAAAGTTATTATACCAAAACTTAAATTGGATATTGATTTGATTCTTTCCCTCTCGCATGTAAAAATTGAAAATACTGCTCGATTATCGGCTCAGGAAAATAAGCAAGCATTTGTTCTGAATTTACAAAACTTCCTTCCTTAGCCTCTGTATAGTCAAAATAACTGCTCCAGGGATACTCGTCCAAGCTTCTCACCATACCAGCTCGGATTGGATTGGATTGGATTGGATTTAGATGAATGTACCGATTTACCTCTAATTCATATTTACTCGAAGTAATCAATTCAGATCCATAACGACTTTCAAAGAAATGTCCTGTAAAATCGTATTTCTTATGGAAATAGATTGCTTAGTTAACATGGGGAATGCTGAAGGATTTTTATTTGGAGATGAATATGATTCCTCATCAGACAATACGTTTGCAGAATAAAAGGCTTTTTCGCCATTACCTCAGCCAACAATCGCAGATACTCTTCTCGATCTTCCTTATCCCCAAATAAAGAAGTCCAGCGAATACCTCGACTCGTAATATGGAAACTAGCACCAGGATACCAAATACGTTTTTTCCTAGGCAACCAACTACCTCCTTCGTTTATCAAATTAAGATTGCATACTATTAAGTATAAAATCGGAAAGAATTTACCAAATAGAGGATAACCATGCTCATCTCAATAGATGAAAACTTTAAATACAAAATTCTGCCTAACTAGCGAAATCCCTGCATGTTCTGACAAATCAAAGAGGCTGGGACAAAACTAAATAGCCAATCTGTAAAGACGAACAATCTCTAATTTAGCTCTTAAATAAAGCTACTTTCTCCTGATGGTTATCTATGTTTTTAAATATAGTCACATGTAAAAACTAAGTCGTTTTTTTAAGTCTTATCTAAAAAATTTTTTAATAGAAAATTTTTTTATATGGAAGAACTGAGCAGTCTGAATACACGTAGACTCCTATGGGAGCTGCGAGAAAGTCCGAGACCCTGCAGGAACTTAAGTGACGAAGCGGCTTGGCGCTCGCCCCATGGAAAGCGAAGTGTATTCAGACTGCGGGTAATAGCAACAGACTTTTTTGAAACCTTCTTTCTAAAACGAAAAAACACGAACAATAATGAATCTACATCGCATAGATATTCGTGTTTATTACTAATTGAAATGCTTATATCCCAGCCTCTTTGATTTAGGCTCTATTATAACGGAATGTTGATTTTATTGTGTTTAAAAAATAAACGGTATAATTCCGCTTAAATTGCAAAATACTCCTATTTCCTTAAAAATAAAGGAGTTTTTTCCGTCTATAGTATCCAAATCCTTGGATTTTGTCTTTTTTTGAGCAGTTAACCGGAATATCTCCGCTTATATCTGCTACATAAGCTTATTCTATATACATTAACCGGAAATTCTCCGCCTATGGATTCTCCTATCTACAAGAAAATCAACAATGAATAATAACAGAGCCTTGATTTAAAAATTCAACTTGCGCACATAGTAAAACTCAATGAATCCTTGATAAACAAGGTAGAGCTTGAAACCATTGTGTTTATTGATTTATTATAGCTTTCGTGCTCAAAGAAACCTTGTCTTTTGACAGTGTTTGAACGTTTCGATTCCATAAATTCAGACGATTTCTTCCTCACAATTTTCAGTTGCTATTTCAGTTTATCCCATTCACACAATCTAACTCACTATCAATCATCGACAAATTTCGAGGCGTCCCTGTGACCAAGAATTGGTGCCTACACCTGATCCTTAATCCTATACTCATTCTGTTCAGATTCTTTCGCTTCATATAAGGCTTCATCGGCGTATTTAATCAGTTGTTTTTTATTAGCAGAATGATCTGGGTAAACAGCAATTCCAATCCCTGCTCCCATCTTGATTTCGAATTCATTATAATAAAACGGCTCATCAAACGAATTTATTATGCGGATAGCAATTTTTTCTGCCACGTCTATCGAATGAAGTTCAGGTAAAATAATCCCCAATTCATCACCGCCTAATCGTGCGACAGTATCCGTTTTTCTTACGCATTGTTGTAGACGTTTTCCCATTTCTACTATTACAGCGTCCCCTGCATCATGTCCAAACGTATCGTTTATCTGTTTAAACTTCCGCCCGTCCAACATCATTACTACAACCTTCTTTTTAGAACGATTCGCCTGATGAATGGCCATTTCTAATCTATCATCAAAGGTTCTCCGATTTGGCAAACCAGATAAATAGTCATAAAACGCCATTTTCGACAATTCATCCCTAATTTTTTTTCGTTCTGTAATGTCCCGAGAAATCGATACAAATTTCTTAATTTCTCCTTCTTCCATTACTGGAGTAGTTGTAACCTCCAGCCAGATCCAATGTCCATCCTTATGAAGCACACGAATTTCAACTGGGGACGGACTCTTCCCTTTAAGAATATTTTCAAATCCCTTCTCTAATCTAGATATATCATCCGGATGAATATACGATGTAAATCGTTTTCCAACATATTCCGAAGAGGTGTAGCCTAGAATTTGTTTATTGGAAGGTGAAACATATTCCACAATTCCTAAAGGATTAATCAATTTGATAATATCAAAGGCGTTTTCTGTTATTAATCGATATTTTTCTTCGCTTTCTTGTAATTTTCTTTCAGACTTCATACGATCTGTTATATCTTTATAGAAAACCGTCGCACCTATCACTTTTCCTTGATCATCTTTTACAGGTGTATAGGTAGACAGAAAATCTAAAATTTCCCCACTTTTCGTCACCCGTTTTGTTTCATGGGAAGCAATAAATTCACCATTCCCAATCTTCCGAATAACCTCGTCTGCTTTTTCAATGTAGCCTGATGGAACGATTACATACTTCTTGCCCACAATTTCTTTTTCCAGATATCCAAACATTTTTTCAAATGCTGGATTCACCTTCTGAATCTCTCCAAAAGTATTTATAAAATATACAGGGTCAACTGTATATTTCCAAAACACATTTAATTCTTCAATGGTTTTTACGAGAGCCTCTTGTGCAAACTTAATTTCTGTAACATCTTTTGCAATTCCGTATACACCTGTAACTTGATTATCCACAATAATAGGGATACTCATGACTAAAAGTTCAACTCGATGATCATTTTTATGTTGCAATGCCACTTCATAACTTACTGCTTTCTTTTCCGTTATTGCCTTGTTAAAGTGATATAAGGTTTTTTCGACATCTTCAGGTACCATCATTGGTATAAAAGACTTTCCTAAAAACTCATCCTTTGAATAACCCGAAATTTTTTCAACTCCAGCATTTCCACTCGTGAAATTCCCATTTACATCATAGGTGAAAATTGCATCGGGGTGTTGCTCAAACAAAGATTTATACTTTTGCTCATTTTCTTTCAATAAATGCTCTAATTTTTTGCTTTCAGTAATATCCTTTGCAATACCATAAACCCCAACAATTTCACCATCAACTGTAATAGGTACATTTTTCACATTTAGGAGCATCTTTTGACCGTTACTTTTATGAATCCAAGTCTCATATTCTTCTTTTCTTCCATTTAATGTATTTTTAAAATAAATTGATGCTGCCTCAACAAACTCTTCAACAATCAGTGGTAAAAATGATTTACCGAGAAGTTCAGACTCCTTAAAGCCTGTTAGTTCCGTAAACACCTTATTTAAGTTGATAAAATCCCCTTGTAAATCAAGTTCAAATACAGCATCCCCATTATTTTCCACAAGTGAAATCAACCTTTTTTGGTTTCTCTCCAATTCTCTTTTCGTCTCTTTAAGTTCTCTCTCCTTCTGCATTCTTTCTGTTATATCCCTTACAATGGCCAAAACGTACTTGCACTGTCCATCTACTGTAAAAATTGGACTAAGTGTTGTTTCTCCAACAAATTCTCCATTATCCGTTTCGATCATTTCTATAAAGTTTAAAGGATGCTTAGTGGATAGTACCTGCCTGTATTTTGCTATCAGTATTTTAGTTCGATCTAGTGGTAAAGCCTCCTCAATACGACTACCTATAATATTCTCTTTCATATTAAGTATCCTCAATGCTGTTTGATTTACATAAACATAGCGAAAGGAATCCTCTTCCACTTCCATGAAAAAAATTAAATCTATAATCGAATCAAATATTCCAGTAAACGCAAAAATATCCTGCCCTATTTTTTCTAAAAAGCGTTTCATTATATCTGGCTCTCCTTTTGATAAATTGAATGTACTTGATTACATTGCAATTATAATCTACTCAAATTGAAATAGGGATACTATTTTTTTAAAAATAGTCCAATCAAAATCCCACAAAAATACGACTTGAATTTAGTTTCTTTTCTAATTTATAGAAGGAAAGAATAGGTATTTATTTTCCAAAATGTTGATATCAGACTATACATTGACACAATAATACAATGATATTATGCTATTATAGGTAATTTGCACCGTAGTAAACCTATTTAAATTATAATACAAAAAACTTACTATTATTTAGTAAGATAAGTTGAGGGATTACACTTGCATAAAAACATTTCCATATACATTTGGGTTTATTGTATTTTCATATTATTAATTTCACTATATCTTGAAATTGTTTCTTTTGGTCCTCCGGAGTTATTCTGGGTCTTAAATCTGATCTCTGTAGCGCTTTTATCTTATCATTACGGAATAAGAAAAGGTGTTGTCGCACTTATTGTTTTGGTATTCATTCATGTTGGAGGATTTTCTCTGAAGTTCACTTATCTTAACAGAGAGGATTTATTCTTTTTTGTGACAATAAACTTACTAGGTATAGCCACTGCCATATCTTTTCTTTATATCGTTTCGAACTTGAAATCCAAAGAAAAAAATATTCGAGAAATTTTTAATAATAATGACATTACTTTTTGGTCCAGAGATATGAAAACAGGTTTAGCCGTAGTTTCAGAAGGATATGCAAAAATTTATGGTCTAACAAGGCATGATTTTGATAAAGAACCTGATTTTTGGATCACTTCCGTCCATCATGAAGATAAAACTATTTTGTTAAATGCAATCAAAGAACAGCAATTAGGAAAAAAAACGAAAGTGGTTTATCGTATCAAACATGCAAACGGTGAAATAAGATGGTTAGAGGATCGTGCTACACCAATTATGAACAAGAATGGACAAATAACTAGAGTTGATAGAGTTACTTTTGATGTTACCACTCAAAAAATTACAGAAGAAAAAATGCACCAAATGGCCTATACAGATGCTTTAACAGGACTACCGAATCGAAATTCGTTTCATAACTATGTGAATAAAGCGATTAGTAATGCCTCCCAAAATAATATAACTACTGCCGTAATTTTTATTGATTTTGTTGACTTTAAACGAGTAAATGACACACTTGGCCATAGTGGTGGAGATGCTGTATTAAAACAAATCGCCACAAGGTTACAGAGAATTATTTCTAATGACCAAATTATATCAAGACAAAGTGGAGATGAATTTCTAGTACTTGTTGACAATACAAATGAGAAAGAAGTGGAAGAAATCGCCAAAAAAATCATACATGGTATGAAACAATCCTTTACAGTAACGGAAAACGAGATTTTTTCATCACCAAGTTTGGGCATTAGTTTTTTCTGTGAAGGAGACACAGCTGAGGCATTAATCGATAGAGCCAATTTTGCGTTATTTCTAGCGAAACAACGGGGAAGAAATAATTATCAGTTCTACAATGATGAACTTAATCAAAAAATGAAGCGGAAGATGATGTTAGAGGTCCGATTGCACAAAGCAATTGAACAAGAAGAGTTTCAAGTATACTTTCAGCCACAGGTTCAGTTAGAAAATGGCAGTATTTCAGGTGCAGAAGCTCTTCTGCGCTGGGAATGTGATTTAGGCAAAATAAGTCCTGAAGAGTTTATTCCAATTACTGAAGAGACAGGACTAATCATTCAGATAGGAGAATGGGTATTACGAAAAACTTGTCATCACATAAAATGGTTTACTCAAAATGGTTTATCGCCATTTCCTGTCTCAGTGAATCTATCAACAAAACAACTTATGCATCCTCACTTCATTGACCTTTTAAAGAGAATTATTGATGAAGAACACGTAGATCCAAAACTGTTGACGCTAGAAATTACCGAAAGGGCGTTTCTCGACTACGAGGATGCAAAAGATGTTATCGCTGAATTGAGAAAAACGGGAGTAGGTCTTTCATTGGATGACTTTGGAGTAGGTTATTCATCCTTAAGCATGATTAAAAATATTGAAATTGACGAACTTAAAATAGATAAACTTTTTTTGAACGATGCCCTAGAAAGTAAAAGAGTCCGTGCATTATTAGATACGATTATTCAAATCGGAAAAAATTTAGACGCTAAAATTGTAGTAGAAGGTATTGAAACAGCAGAGCAACATGAAATACTAGCGAAACAAGGTGTACAGGGACAAGGATACTTTTACAGTCCCCCATTACCTGCTGCAGAATTTGAAATATGGTGTCATTCATTTACAAAAAATAATGGGTATCAGGTACTATAAAATGACAAAGAGGATATATATAATCTTCTGTGGAAGGACAACATAAGAGCAATTTATTGATCTGCTTCTTCATTGTTATCTTTTGGGAGTTCTTATATTTTCCTCTTTATTCTGGGACAAGTAACTTGTCCCAGTTAGCCTGACACTATAATGGATATAATCTTATTCATTATACTCTCTCTCACTTCCCCCCCCTCTTCTTCCCCACCAAACACTCCTCCTGTGTTCTACATAAACTTATAACTTCCCAAATAGTCTCTTCTGTTAGATGTTGCTCTTCTCTTAAATCAGATATAGTACGGGCAATACGCTATATCTTGAATTGAACACGATTACTCCATTTCTTCTTCATTGCCATTTGTCTGATTAGTTGAGTTATTATTTCTGATAGGATATTGATATTCCATAAGGTTAAGGTCTCATAAGTAATTCTGCCATTATATATTTTATTTTACTTCCCTATCGCTTATATTGGATTTCTCGTGCCAAAATAAGCTTCTTCTAATTTCCTTTGATGTCACTTTTATTTTTCGCATTTTCCAGTGCTACGGATTAAAGTGTTAGTGCTATGTCAAATCGGTCTCGTATAAGTCCAGATAGACGATTTTGATAGGATTAATTTGTTTTGGTGGTGCCTGACCCTTGATTGCAACATTTTATTTTATTCAAGAAATGTTTCCATGATTATCACCTCCTTTCCTAAACGGAAAAAAGTGCAACAACCAACCATCTTCACAATATTCAGTTGCTATTTCAGTTTATCCCATTCACACAATCTAATTTTCTATCAATCTTCGACAAATTTCGAGGCGTCCCTGTGACCATACCTAAATTTGTAAATTCCCTAATACTTCGTTATTCTTGTACTGTGTATTTTCCTTAAAATGACTTGAAAGAAGGCGTTATTTACATGCATGACTTAGATTTGCATTATGTATTTGAGCTTAGTCTAATCTTAGTGATGATTGCAGCTGGAATTACTGCTATTGCCAAAAAGGTAAAGCAGCCTTATCCAATTGCCTTAGTATTAGTTGGAGCCATTATTGGGTTAAGTAATATTCCTATATTGGATCCAGTAAAGACATTTATAACCGAAGGAGAAATCTTTAACTTTGTCATTATCACTTTGTTTTTGCCAGCTTTATTAGGGGAAGCTTCGCTAAAGCTGTCTTACGCTCACCTGATAGAAAATAAGAAGCCAATACTTTTACTTGCTTTTGGAGGCACCTTATTGTCTTTTATCATTGTTGGATTTTCTTCTCTATGGCTTCTAGGCTTTACAATACCTGCAGCATTTGTGTTTGCTGCTTTAATGAGCGCAACCGATCCAGTTAGTGTTTTATCAATCTTTAAAACAGTCGGTGTCAAAAAAAGACTGTCCATTGTCGTGGAAGGAGAAAGTCTGTTTAACGATGGACTAGCCGTTGTCCTTTTTAATATATCTGCTTTCTACTTATTAGATTATCTAGATTTAGGAATAGCAGGATTAGGTAATGGAATATGGCAGTTTGTGAAGGTTATTACCCTTGGTTTAATTGTTGGGGGAGCGCTTGGCTATGGTTTTTCCAAGCTAACACAATACTTCGATGATTATCCACTCGAAATTATTTTTAGTATTATCTTATTTTATAGCTCTTTTTTACTAGCAGAAAGCATTCACGCATCTGGTGTAATTGCTGTCGTTGTAGCTGCCATTATTTTTGGAAACTATGGGGCAAAAATTGGTATGAGTCCCACAACCAAGCTAAATATTAATAACTTTTGGGATGTTGCTGCCTTGCTAGCAAATTCACTTGTTTTTTTAATGGTTGGACTAGAAATCACCAATATTGATCTTGAAGATAAATGGGAATTAATCCTTTTCGCGATTCTTATTGTACTAATTGGCAGAAGCCTAGCTGTATACATAAGTCTTGCTTTTATGAAGAACTTTCCAACCCCTTGGAAGCACGTAATTAATTGGGGCGGATTAAAAGGCTCCCTCTCTATTGCACTTGTCTTAAGCCTACCTAGAGATTTCGAGGGACGAGAAGATATCTTATTAGTGGCTTTTAGTATTGTTCTTTTCTCTTTATTAGTGCAAGGACTTTCCATTAAACCATTCTTATCCTTATTAGGCGTCAATAAAAAAGAGGAAGGCTATAAAGAATATGAAGTATTAATTTCCAAGAACTTTCGTTTAAAGGCTTCCATCCAAGAGCTAACCGAAAGTAAACATAATGCTATCATTACAGGTACTGTACTTAAAGAAAGAATGGAACAACTTTCAAAAGAACAAAAGGAATTAGAGCTAGAAATGGAGAAATTCTATCAGAAAACTCCTTCTCTCAAGGAACAACAGCACATATTATTAGAAAAGCAATCATTGTACGCCCAATATGAAGCGATTGAAAAGCTTCTTAAAGAAGAAATTATCTCGGATGAAACAGCCAAGGACGAGCAAGCAAATATAATCGATCAGCTTGTTAAATTAGAGAATAATCATTAGGGTAGTAATGCGACGGTTCTTGTGAGGTCAACATCTTTACAAGAATCGTCCTTTCTTCACCAACTATTTAACGTCCTCTTTAACTTCTCCTTCGCTCCTTTCTTTCAAGAATTTAGAATCAATACAACCATTTTCCCTCTCTTCCTTTCAAACGCATCACCTCTTTAGAACTATTATGCAGGAGACTAGTTGATGGCACCACTGCCTATAGGTAGGATTTTGTTAACATTTGTTACTTTTTTAGATATTAGATGTAAGAAGTAAAGGGAGGGTTCGAGACCACTGTAAAAGCTATCGAGTTCTAACTTATTTAGATGGAAGGTAGGGGATTCGTTGAGTCACCTATTGTTTTGGTGAACTTATTATATTTGAAAGCAATAGTTTGCTCATTCACTACTTTCCATTAACTGCCAATTGGATATTTTGCTTGTAAAGACATTTCTGTTACACTGAGTATCCTAAACCTGACATAACGTAGTCATATTAAACAATATATAATGAAAATTAAAATTGGCGGGCTTTTCTTAATAGAATAAAATGGAGGATAGGATATATGACTGAACACAGACAAAATAAGACGAATAGCAACTACACGAAAAGAAAAATCATCGATGAGCTTCCCACAACAGATCACTTGCATGCTGCGGACATTCCTGAAATCGTAATAGCTCCTGAGGCTACATTTGTTTCCATCTTAGGAGTGGGTGCACCAGGAACAGATGCATTTTATCGAAAAATGGCGTTCATTACCGATATTGGGCGTATACTTACGTATGGAGCCAACCCGCCTAATGCCTCTCCAGTTGTCGAAATTATCTACTGGTACCCAGACGACGCAATACAAGTTGGTATCGCTGACTTCTATAGCGTGAATCCTATATCCTCATTGAAATATCGCATGATGGTACGAATTAACGAAACTACTACAAAGACAGATGTCGAAATGGCTCGTCATTCGGCAATGAGTGCATCTGATACGGAAAACGAAAAGCTGGAAATAGTAACAATCCCTGAGCAAGTGGTTGTACAGGTGATGCATCATGGCCCGTTTGCTAATGAAAACGACACTCTAGCTAGACTAGGAGCTTTAGCCGATCATTACGGAGTTAGAAGAAGCGGACCACATCATGAAATTCATCTTGACCCGTTCAATCGTAGTACACCTCAAGACACACTACGTACGATTCTACGTGATCCAGTTTCTTAAAAATACCATTAACATAGAAGACAGGGATTACTTATGTATTGTAAAAAGACATGTGTTTAAACTATAAGTTTGTTGAGTAAGGTGTAAAAATGTCAGCTCTATCAAAAAATAGAAATAATGCCAAGACCCCACTTGAGTGTAAACTACAAGCACAGGTCTTGGCACGTAATTATTTGGGAAATGACACTTAATATTGGAACCTTTCCCAACAGAATCAGTAGAGCCGTCCCTCTGCTTCCCTTAATAATGAAAGTATTTCGTTAGGTGGCAGGGGTTTGCTATATAAGTAGCCCTGGAGTTGACTGCATCCTTTGCCTTTTAGGAAGTCGAATTGTTCTTGCGTTTCTACACCTTCTGCAATCACATTCATACCTAATTCTGAAGCAAGAATGATGATGGCTGAAACAATGGCTGTATCTACCTGACTAGTAGGAAGATTGCTAATAAATGATTTATCAATTTTAATAGTATCCGCCTGAAACTGTTTTAAGTACATGAAGGAAGCATATCCAGTTCCAAAGTCATCAATGGAAACCTTTATTCCCATGTTCCGCAATTTAGAGACCGTATCCCTGACCAGCGATTCATGGTTAGATAACACACTTTCTGTTATTTCTACTTCAAGATATTCTGAAGAAATCTTAAATTCCATCAGCTTTTCGCTCACTAGTGTTGCGAAATCTTGTTTTAATAGCTGTTTAATCGATACATTTATGGCGATGGGCATTTTTATATTTAACTTTTCCCATTCTTTTATTTGCTCACATGCTTTATTAAGTATCCACTCACCTAGCAGTAAAATAAAATCACTTTCTTCCGCTAAGGAAATAAAGGTGGCAGGATTGATCATTCCTTTCTCTGGATGAATCCATCTAATTAATGCTTCCACTCCAATAATAGTACCTGTTTCGGTATTAATTTTGGGTTGATAATAAAGAACAAACTGATTTTCTTTCAGTGCTTTTCTGAGATTACTTTTTAATTGAAAAGCACTCATAGCATTTTTATTCATTTCTGGATCATACAGATTAAAGGCATTCCCACCCATTTTTTTCATACTATACATAGCAATGTCAGCGTTTTTCATAAGCTCCTCAAATGTTTGACCATGTTCCCCGCTAAGACTTATGCCTATGCTCCCAAAGGTGGAAAATTCTTGACCATTAATAATGATCGGCTCTTCAATTGCTTTAAGAATTTTATCAGCCAATGCACGTAGCATGGATTTATTATTACAATTACTAATTAATATAACAAATTCGTCCCCGCCCATACGTGCAACAACATTCGCTTCTCCAATGGCTTCTTGAATTCGTTTCCCTACTTCTTGTATTAACTTGTCTCCAGAAGAATGACCAAAAGTATCATTATGTGGTTTTAAGTTATCTAAATCTAAAAACATAACAGCATGGTTGTTCGTTTCTTGTAAGCGTTCCAGAAAGACCTCTTTTAAATATCGCAAATTCGGTAGATTTGTTAAACTATCATAATTAGCTAAATATTTAATCTCTTCTTCATGGTAATGGCGCTCCAATGCAATTCCAGTCAGATGACTAAAACTTTTAAGCATTTCTATATCAGAATCCTTTGGCTCCATTGATTCTTTATAATAAACAGCAAATGTTCCTAACACAGAGTCTTTAGAAGAGATAATAGGCATGGACCAGCAGGATCGCAACCCCTTTGTCAAGGCAATTTCCTTCCAATTTGACCATGATGGATCTGTTTTTATATCAGATACAATTTTTAAATCTTTCGAAAATGCTAAATGCCCACATGATGCAAAACTTTCATCTACTGGAACCTTATCAATTTTTTCAATAAATTCAGGGTCTAACTTTGGACCATAACCAAAACGCAACCAATTATTTTCTTCTTCATAATACATAATAGAACAAATCCCTTTTGTAAGTTCTTCTACACTTTCAGTAATGTATTCTATTATTTGTTCCAATGGCTCCCCAACGGCAATACTCGATAAGATAGTCTTTTGTTTCTTTTGTAGTTCCTCTATGTTTTTCTTTTCTGTTATATCTTGCGCGATTCCATATATACCGATAACTTGATCATTTAACTTCAATGGGATAGTCGTAATTTTGATATCCCTAATTCGACCATCTTTTCGAATTATTTGAGACTCAAGACCTTGAATACTTCCACTTATTACTTTGTTAAAACGCTGCATTACTTTCGGAAGTTTTTCAGGTACTATCAAATCGCGGAAATTTAATTTCGTTAATTCCTCTTTTTTATACCCACTAATTTCTTCTGTTACTTTATTAACATCTAAAAAATAGCCTGCCTTGTCCAAGGTGTATACTCCATCTGGATCGTGTAAAAATAGAGATTTATACGTTTGTTTACTTTTTTCCAATTCCGTTATGTCTCGCCCAAATACTATCAAGTTTTGGCGATTTCCTGCTGAATCAAATATCGGTATCTTAATTACCCCATATATACGTTCCGAATTATTGAAAATAACAGACTCTTTTACTTCTAACTGTTTTCCAGTCTCCCAAGCCTCACGATCACTCCTCACAAAAACAGGCACATATACAGCAAAATGAGGGTATAATTCTCCTAATTCATCTTCCGTTTTACCTTGATATTCCTCTATATTAAAAAGTTCTAAAGTTTTACTATTCGCTTGAATCCAGCGTCCATCTTTATCTTTTAAAACAATAATATCCGGACTTGCATTAATAAATGATTGTAATTTCATAGCTTTCTCCCTATTTTTCACGGTCATTTACAATATATTATAGCATTTTTCCAATATTCCAATTCTGGATGATCGATGCCTACAATGGAATAATAACTGTAGGCAGTATGTTCCATATCAATCAGAGCGGAGAAGAATTCCTTCTTCATGTGTTGGCCTATTTCAGGAAGTCCTTCTTCTGAGAACTGATGACAAAGGGCTTCTATTACTGTGTCTTGATCTTCCAAATTATCTAATGTGGAATAAGCTTTTTTTAACACCTAAACCGCCAAATCTGTTTTAAGATTTTCAATAATAGATGCGGCAAAAATAACGGATGCGGACTTCTTCACAAAAGGTTCTACAGATGTCACTACTTTGTCAGATTGAAAACTAATAAGAGCGATGGCAACTTCTTCTAATAAATCTGGACTGAGTAAGTGTGGTTGTATTTTTTTCTAAAAAAGTCATTTATCTCGTTCCCTTCCAACACATAGTATGGAGATTGTTTCTTTACCTTCAATATTATTTATTTTACTTTATGAAAATTGGAAAGTAAATTTAGCTTCGAAGACTACTTGAATGAATTTGATACATGAAACTGTTTATTATTTTCTCCAATGCACAAAAGCCCATCACCTATTTAAGGTGATAAGCTATTTTAAATTGAGATTATATGAATGGTTACCTAAAAGAACGTAATAGAATGGTACATATCTTCCTAGTCCTTCTCAGATAAATACTTTTGGGATTCTATCTTTTTATGGTGCCTGGCACCCATTAGACACCCATTATAATTTAAATCTATTAACAAGCATTTGCAAGTTTTCGGCCATCTTAGAAAGAGAAGCGGAGGAAGCTGTAATTTCCTCCATAGATGCCATCTGTTCTTCCGCAGCAGATGCAACATTTTGTGTATTGTTTGCAGAGCTTTGAGAAATACGAGCCATTTCCTCCATGGAAGCATTAACTTGTTCAATACTAGCGGACATTTCCTCTGTTACAGCAGAAACCTCCTGAATTTGAGTAGTAACTTCTTCAATTGATCGAAGAATTTTTTGAAAGCCTTCGCTTGTTTCATGTATTACATCCATTCCTAATGATGTTTCAACAGATCCTTTGTTCATTAGGTCTACAGCTTGTGTGGTATCTACTTGTATATGACTTATTAAACTAGCTATTTGATCTGCTGAATCCTTCGATTGCTCAGCAAGTTTTCTTACTTCTTCAGCAACTACAGCAAAGCCTTTTCCTTGTTCTCCTGCTCGTGCTGCTTCAATCGCTGCGTTAAGTGCTAATAGATTGGTTTGATCAGCAATTCTTGTTATCACTTCTGTAATTGTACCGATTTTATTGGATTGTTCTCCTAATTTTTTTATAACAGTAGCCGAGTCACTCACAGATGAATGAATAACATTCATTTGTCTTATTGCTTTTTGAATGGATTCATTCCCTAGATTGGCTTCATTATTAGTTTCCGCAGCTAATTCTGAAACAGAGGATGTAGTTACAGCTACTTGTTGCATTCCAATAGCCATCTCTTTCATTGCCTGTGAACCTTCCATTGCTCCTTGCTCCTGTATTTCTGCACCACTGGCCATTTCTTGAATAGAAGAGGCAATGTGACTTGTTGCTCGGGAGGTCTGTTCTGCACTTGCTGTTAACTCCTCTGAGGAGGCAGCTACTTGATCTGATGTAGAACCAATTTGTCCAATCATCTTGCGTAGGCTACCAATCATTCGATTAAAGGAATGAGCTAACTCTCCAACTTCATCTTGGGATTTCACTGAGAGCTCTTTCGTAAGATCTCCTTCTCCATCAGAAATTTCCTTTAACTGTTTATTAATTATTTGAATGGGACGTACAATTGTCCTTGTAAAAAATATACTGTAGATAATAGCAATTATTCCGGATATTAGCATCACTACTATGAGCATAGTTAGTAAAGACTGAACTGTATCATTAATTACCTTAATTTTCGGACCTACCATCCACATACCAATTACATTTCCATTTTTATCCTTAAGTGGTTTATACATCGTCAAATATTCCTGTCCAGCAATGTCCGCTTCTCCTACGTAGGTTTCCTCTGTTTTCAACACAACTTCTGATATCGAGGTATCTGCTTTTTGACCAATCCTTCTTTCTCCATTCACGATTACGTTGGTAGCAACGGTTGTATCTCCTTGAAAGATATTAGCTATTCCACTAGTTACTTCCCCTATTTTATCCAGCAGCTCACTATTATCGTTGATCTTTACATTTCCTTTATAAAGCTCACCATCTTTAATAGCCCAATCTCCTTTGTACGTTTCATCTAGCCAATTATACCCGAGATCAGAAACTACCCTTACTCTATCAGAAAATACATCCTTCATTGCTTTATTTACTTGAAAATACGTTACACAACCAATAATAATGGATAAAAATAAAATAACGACTATTATCATAAGATTAATTTTCATTCTAATCTTGAAGTTTTTAATTTTCATTCTTTCATACTTTCCTTTCTTATATAAACATACAAATTTATACACTATACTTTTGCTTACTAACAAACCGAACTAAATAGAATGTGGATATTGATCCAACCAAATAATTTCTTTTTATCACCTTCATACTTCAGCGTTATCGTTTTATATTCCCTATTTTAATAAAAGTCCTAAGACTAAAATGAACATAGGGATTTATACCCTTACTATCGGAAGAAAAAATACGATTTCTAGATTTTCTTATACTGAAAATTTTACCAATATATTATCTGAAGTAGCAGGACAAAAAAACTAAATTAGTATCCATAATCCTCCAAGACTCCCTACGTGTGTATGGGAGGCCACTGAAAAACTGTTAGCTATTGATGATTGAAAGTAACCTCTTTCTAAACTTAGATGTGGGAATTGTTTTCCGAGGTGACTTTCTCGCAGCTCCCATAGTCGAGCGGTCACCTCTCCAAACCAACATATTTTCGCTTTCATAGCTCAAAATCCTAGTTGAATTTAGATTAAACATACTTTTTCAGTGGCCTCTGTGTATGGCTAGTTCTTACTCGGTGGGAATTCCACCCACTATATATATTGCAACCTATGCTCGGTCGCTCTGCCTGACACCGTAATTCATTGTTTGATCTTACACAAAAAAGACCACAATCCTCAACAGAAGAACAGTTGTCTTTTTGTGGTGCCTACCTGGATTTTTCCTCATGGGTAATGGGTATCACTTTGGCCATTCCTTTAGTTGAAAACAATTGGTATAAGCAATATAAAAAATGTATATAGAAAAAGAGAAGTGCGCGAACACTTCTCCCTGCAACCTCTACCGTCAGGGTGTTGGCTGTCAATTAAATAGATTACTTTCGTTGAGAACCATCCTTCTACTTCCGACGAAGTAGGGTGGTTTTCTTGTTTTCTAATATATTTTTCCGAAAGAAATAAGCACAACAACCAAATACCCTCCAAATATGCAGTTGCAAATTCAGTTTATCCCATTCACACAATCTAACTCTCTATCAATCATCGACAAATTTCGAGGATTCCCTGTGACCAATAGTGAAATAGAGGGCTTTTCTTAATGTTTGCCTTTTTTCTAAGAAATTTTCATTTGACTTATTTACCATTATACGCTGACTCTACTTTTCCTTCCTTAAAAATTCTAATACCTTATTAATTGTCATTACGTCAGCATATCTAGCATTTAAATCCATTAGAGTAAAAGTTTGAATGGCAAAACTTCGATCAGCCACTGCCTCTTTTGGAATTATTACTTTAAATCCGTGCTGAAGAGCATCCACTGCCGTTGCTCTGATACTTCCACTTGTAGTTGTCCCCGCTAAGATTAGAGTATCGACTTCATTTTCTATTAAAAAGTCTTCAACTGGAGATTTATAAAAGTCTGTAATATACACTGTTTTGTTTACTAAGCTATATGCCTTATCTGCTAAATCAGGATGTATTTGAGTCCATATACTATTTTCATCTAGAAGTTGAATGTTAGGGAACTTTTGGCCCCATAATTTGGACGATTTATTTGATGCGTCATAAATTGTCATACTAAAAATGACCGGTACCTCGTTCTCTATTGCTTCATCTATTAATTCCGAAATTACTTTTATTTGGTCTTCCTCTAACTTTACTGTTAGCTGAGAATCATTTGTGGTAAATGCTACAGTTAAATCTCTTATCAAAAGAGCAGGTCTTTTACCTAATCCTAAATGCCCTGAAAAGCCTTGGTTTGTATAAAGGCTTTGCACCTCATCAAATACGTATCTTCTTTGACCGCCTGGTGTATAGTTAACTCGTAATCCATAACCTTCCACAACCCCATTTTTTTCAAGCCTTCTTAGTGTACTAGGCGAAATGCCTAACAATCTTGCTGTCTCTGATACGCTTAAAAACTCATCATTCATTACCAACTACTCCTTTAAATCACACCTAAATCAGATATCATTTTTGTTACTAGGCTTTCCATTTCGAAAAGGAAAAGAAATCGTTTTCATCTAACTACCTTACATAAAAGTAACATATTCTTATTCATTTAATCTATCTTTTGCCCGGTATTTATTTAAAAATTACATTTGGTAAATACATTGTAATTGCAGGTATATAAGTTATTATAGCTAAAGCTACTAACGAAACAATTAAAAATCTTGTTATTCCTCCTATCATTTCGTTCATCTTTAATCCCAATACACTATTAGCTACAAATATATTTAAACCAAAAGGTGGTGTAAATGTTCCAATTGCTAGATTTACAACCATAATAATACCAAGATGAACTGGATCAATCCCTAATCCTACCGCTGTAGTTAATATTAATGGAGCTATTACAATTAAGGAAATAGAAGCTTCCAAGAACATACCTAAGATTAATAACATAATGTTTAATAATAACAAAAATCCCCAAGCGGATGAAAATGTATTTAAATATTGAGCTAGTAATTGTGGTGCATGACCAATAGTCAAAATCCAACCTAACGAAGATGCAGCCGCAATGGTAATCATTATTTGTGCGGAAGTTACTGCGGATGATAAGCATAGTTTGTACAATCCCTTTAGATTAATTTCTCGATACACAAACATCCCAATAAAAATAGCATAAACTGCAGCCACTCCAGCAGCTTCCGTCGGTGTAAAAAATCCTAAGGATATTCCAAGGATAATAATTAGCGGAATTCCTAAAGACCATGAAGCATCTTTCGTGGATTTCCATAATTCACTAAATTTAAAGGATTCATCTTTGGGAAAGTTATTTCGTCTAGAATGTAAATAAATATACACTAGGAGGACAATTCCAAATACGATTCCTGCAGATAATCCGCCCATAAACAATGCACCTACAGACGTATTAGTAGCACTCGCAAATAATATCAATGTAATACTTGGCGGAATGACAAGGGATATAGAACCTGATTGAAGAATCAATCCACTTGCAAACTGTTTTGGATACTTTTGCTTCAACATCTCCGGATACATAATTCGTCCAATTGCAGCAACAGTAGCTGGACTAGACCCTGATAATGCTCCAAAAAACATTGCTGCAGTCTGAGCGGTCATCGCCAATCCTCCATGAAAGTGACCCACAAGTGACCTAGCCCATTTTAAAATTCGATCAGAAAGCCCGCCAACATCCATCGCATTAGCAGCTAATATGTAAAAGGGAAGAGACATTAGAACAAATTTATCAATTCCTCCAAAGGCCCTTTGTATAGCAATCATTGGTTGTATATCGGTAAATAACCAAATTACTACGATACTGGAGAGTAATAAGGAGATAAAAATTGGCACCCCAATAAATAACAAAATAAACATTAAAATAACGAGAGCTAAAATCATCTATTCCACCTACTTTATAATTAAATGACAAACATTAAATCGAGGACTTTCTTAATTGAATGATCTTTTGTACATAACGAATAACCATCAGTGCACCTGAAAGTGGCAGCGCGTAAAACACTAGATACATTGGGAGATGTAGAGCAGGAGATACTTGATGCGTGTTATAAGAAAATTGTATAAACTGTACACCTAGAACCGTCATTACCATGCTAAAAATAGTAGCAATTATATAGATTAGAGCAAAAATTAGTTTTCTGCTTCTCTCTTTTTTTACCATCTGCAAGAAAAAATCGATACTAATATGTGATCCCTCCCGTACACAGATGCTACAGCCAATAAATGTAACCCAAATCAGCAAGTATCGAATTAACTCCTCTGACCAGGAAAGTCCGCTACTAAAAAAACGTAATAGGACATTAATAAAGACAAAAATTGTCGCTATAAATAGAGATATGGCAATAAACCCTTCCTCCAATTTGTCTAACCATTTCATTTCAACTCACCTCACGTTTTAACGAATGTTTATTTAATCAAAACCACCAGTGTGAACTGGTGGTTTGCTCTGCGGCTAAAAGCCTCTCTTACCGGCCTCGGCCTTAAAGGCCCACTGAAAAGGTTTCCCTTCTGCACCACATTCACTCACCAATTCTAAAGAATTTCTTTATTTACTTCCGATTTTTCTCACCCGTGAACGGATCGAATTCTTCGAACAACGTTAGCTGATCAGCCATATAATCTTCTTTCAGCTGATTTCTTATATATTCTTGTATTTGTTTCTTATTTCTCCCCACGGTATCAACGTAGAAACCACGACACCAAAATTTCCGATTCCCATAGCGATATTTCAAATTCGCATGTCGATCAAATATCATCAGGCTACTTTTTCCTTTTAAGTAACCCATGAACTGCGATACACTTAATTTTGGTGGGATACTAACCAACATATGGATATGATCCGGACAGGCATTTGCTTCATGTATGATAACACCTTTTCTTTCACATAGCTCTCTTATGATTTGTCCAATACTCTTTTTGTATTTGCCATAAATAATTTGCCTTCTGTATTTTGGGGCAAAGACTATGTGGTACTTACAATTCCATGTTGTATGTGCTAAACTGTTCATGTCCTTCATAAGGGCATACCTCCTTCTTGCGTGAGATAAAGTGGTCGGGAAACCAACTTTATCCTACCATGAAAGGAGGTTTTTTTGTTACCTCGCTATAAGCTCTCCGGAACCCCCGGCATAGCCAGGGGTTTTCGAAACCATCAATAATATATAAGAGGAGTTTAAAACTCCTCTTATACTTCCACTTTTATTCCTTTACAGCATCCTGAATTTCTTTTAATAGAGCTGCTTTTTCTTCATTACTTGTAGCACTCTTATATAAACTTGTAGATAATTCTTGGAACTGTTTAATCGCCTCACTAGATAACTCATTCACTTCAATTCCTTCATCCTCTAATGCTTGAAGCTGTTCAGCATTTTGCTCTTGGTTCATATTTTTAGAAAATTCCCTTGCTTCCTTTTCCGCTTCTACTAGTAATTGTTGAACATTTTCATTTAAGCTATCAAACCAAGACTCATTTGCCATAATCATATGGAACTGATAGGCATGATTAGAGATGGTTAAGTACTTTTGCACTTCATAAAATTTTTGAGATAAAATGGTTACTAATGGATTTTCTTCTGCATCTACTACACCTTGCTGTAAAGAAGTATAAAGTTCAGCAAAATCGATTGGTGTTGGATTTGCTCCCCATGCTTTATATTGATTAATCAAAGATTCTGATGGAATAACACGAATATCTAAGCCTTTCATGTCTTCAGGAGATTCAATTGATTTCTTATTACTAGTAATTTGCTTAAATCCACCTGCCCAAAGACCTAACCCTTTTAAACCACTCCCTTTTGTAGTATCCAATACATCTTGCCCAACATTTCCATCAAGAACATCCCACATTACATCTTCATCATTAAACAAGAAAGGTAATTCTAATATTTGTAAATCATCCACAAAACTTCCCACTGTAGATACTGGAGCAATGGACATTTGGATAGATCCCATTTGCGTCATTTCTGTTTGATCTCTCATGGATCCAAGCTGCTGGTTCGGATAAACATCTACTTTTATTTGACCTCCAGACTTTTCTTCCACGATTTCCTTGAATTTTTTTGCCCCTTCTGTTGTATTATGACCGTCCGCTTCTACAGTAGCTAATTGAATCGTCATGGAATCATATTGTTCAGAATCTGTCGAGCCATCCGTATCTACATCTGCACTTGTCTTATTTGAACTGTCATTATTTCCGCACGAGGCAAGGATTAAGATCAGTATAAACAACAGACTAGTCCCTATTACTTGATTAAATTTCATTCCATTATCCCCCTCAGATAAATAAATCTCATTTTATTTAGCAACTAATGTACAAGTAATCATTTCTTTTTGTGTAGATTGATAGACTTCTTTAAAATGTTCGCGATTTTCATAGCTTATATTTGGAATTTTAAGAGCAGGTACCGAAATGCTAAACTCCCTATCAAAAGGAAATGGATCTACCTTGATTCTCCCATTCCCCAATGATTGAACATTAAGGTACTGTTGTTTTCCTTCTTGGGTAAAGCGAACTGGTCCAAGCTTAACAGAGCCTGTTTCACTTAAATCATTCAAACATATAAATAGGGAAAGGCGATCAATGACTTGAAAGATTTCATAATGCATCCAAATCTTATCTTCAAAATCCCTTCTAGATTCTAGTCCATTCCACATTGTTTCCTTAATATCAACCCAAGCCTTTTGTTGTTCGACAATCGTTTCGTTCATAAATGGTCTAAGTGCATCACTTGTTTCATATGTAAAGGTTGGGTCATATCCAAATCTACTAGTGTAGAGTCCAATCCAATGCATTCCAATTAATAAGCCTGCATAAGGGTCCTCCTCAAGTACGCTATTAAATCCTTGTCCATAAAACGCCACATGCTGTTTTAAGTCAACATCAATAAAGTTTAACGGTTTTCCTTCCTTTTCATTAAATAATAATTGATCATCTGAAACACCCCAGCCAACATCATGAAACCCAATCGCTTTTACAACCGATTCATTCGGTGTTGGTTTTCCAACTCTTTCATTTCCCCAATGTTTGGCTAGTTCACCTGCATGAGCCATATGTTCATCTTGCCGAACTAATACTAAATTTTCCTTTTGTTGAGAGATAATCAACAGGATCACTCCTAAATCTATAATTTTTTTACTTCTATTTCGTTACAAATATTTTATTGATTAATATGGAAATTCGAATCATCTAACATGTATCTAAATCCAGCTAGCATGGAGCTTCTAAGAAGAAATTCTTTGGATAAGAAAGGGTTTTGCGAAGTTTTTTGTAAGTCAATCGCTTGTTGTTCAACGCTTCTGATTAAACTAGTATTTTGTTTTGTAGACTTTTGTACAAACTCCCTATTAATCGTTAATCTACGATTTTCAAAATCTTTTAAAGCTTGTCTTTGTGCATGGTAATTATCACTAGAAGTCAACCGATCTACGAGAAGATAAGCATCATGAATGCCACTATTCATACCCATTCCACCAAACTCAACATTGACATGAGCCGCATCCCCCAATATGATAACTCGGTCTTTGACCATGTTTTCAGCTACAAGCTGATGCGTTTTATAAACAGTGTAATAGAAAAGATTATAACCTTCTTCTACAACACCAATTTCATTTATTTTACTATGAACAAAATCATCATTTATGGAATCTATCTGATTCTTTTCTACTGGAACAATTACTTTTAACATGTCAATATTCGTGATAATATCAACCCATTCATTTTCGTCTAAAAACATAGCAACTGGTCCTAGTCCAGGATACTTGTTACTAAGTTGATAATGCTTTAATCCCATTAATAAATGGTGTCCTGCATTTGTATAGCCATCATATGAGATACCTGATAACTTGCGAACGGAACTAGATAATCCATCAGCGCCAATTAAATAAGAAGATGAGAGTGTTTCCATCCCTGTTTCTGATTTCACTTGAATGAATACAGATTCATTTCTTTGTTCTAAGTCCATTAATTCCGTATTAAAACGAAACTCAGCCAACTCATTATTTAGAAGATATTCATAAAAAATCTTCGATAAGTAGTACTGATCTAGATGAAGTCTGAATGGAAACTTCGTTATATCACTCAGCATTCGATAGTCAAACTCTGAAATAATATTTTCCTTTAAACGATCCCAAAATTGCACCTTATGGATTATCTTTCCTATTTCTTTTATTTGTTGATATAAACCCCATTCATTTAAAATCTCCATCGTTGGAGGATGAATAGTGGAAGCCTTCGGATAATTAGATAACTCTTTTGCCTTCTCAATAATCGTTACTTTCACGCCTTTTTGAACTAATCCTACTGCTGTCGCAAGCCCTATCGGACCAGCTCCAATAATGATAATTTGGCTATGCATAGAATCCCTCATTTCTTCATACAGTCTCTAAACCTACTTTTATCCATAAGTAATTGTCGAATCTGCAGCTAAAGATAACTCAACTAATTTATTAGGAGGGGCAAGTTCTACTTTTTTCCCTTCCAATTCTTCAAGACTAATGCCACGAGACTCACATGACATTTTAGACAGATAGATTTTCCCTCCACCTTCAATAATCGTATTGTAGTAATCACGGAGAATTGGACCAAATCCATGTTGCCGATCTAGATTCTCGTTTGTAATCAATTTTGCTGCTTCTCCTGCTAGGAACATCGAAACTTCATGACCATCCTTAATAGCTGTTTGTGCAATTAAAAATGCTCTATCTGCTTGAGTCGGCGCCTCTGTTCCATGTGTAAGATGAATTAAAAGTTTTCCCATTATCCCTCATCCTTTATTTTTGTTATTTTATTTTTGTACTTAACTTTTCTAGGAGCTCTTCGGTTGTAGAAAGATCACCATATTTTTGTTCAATATCAAAGAGACTTTGATAATGTGATTTCTCAGACCGATCTCCCACTGCATCTGTTACTGTTATGGAGCGATATCCATATTGAACGGCGTCTACAACCGTTGCTCTTACACAACCACTTGTTGTGCAGCCTGCCACAATTAGTGTATCGATATTACCAGTATTTAATATGGAAACAAGATTAGTTCCAAAGAATGCAGATGCAAACTTTTTATAGATTAAATCATCCTCTTCTTTACAATAGTCCAACCTTGGATCAACCCTAACGAGATTCGTTCCAGCAATTAGAGTTTTTAGTCCTTGCATTTTTTCCTTCCATAATAAATCCTTTTCCAGCCTTGTATTGTTGTAAGAAATACTTGTAAAGATAACTGGAATATTAGAAGAACGTGCTGCCTTTATTAACCTGTTTGTATTCTCTATTTGCTTATCCAAGTTATATCCCATTGGCATGGATTCATTGGTAAAGCCCTCTACAAAATCTATTACGATTAAACAAGCGTTCTTCCCAAGTCCTAGATCATTCCCAAAGCCTCTTGCTTCAAAAAACTCTACATCACTTTTCATCACTATCTTTCCCTCCAAGTTCATCATCTAAAGTTGTATCAAAATTCCCCCGAAAGTAACTTTCCAGCTTTAGGTACGTAAGTCTGTATATTCAATTGCTTTAGAATTTGGTAAACAGTAGATGTCGCTGCTGAAAGAACGGGCAAATTAAGTTCTTTTTCTACAATATCGATAGCAGGTAAAGACTGCATTTGTACACAAGCAGATAGAATTACCGCATCCGCATCTGTAAGATCAAGTTGTTTAGCTATATCTATCAGATTGAATGGATCTAACCTTCCAACTTCTAGATTATCTGAAACTTCTAGACTTATAGAATCAACGACTTGTATACCAAAAGACTCTAAATAATCAATGACTAACTGTGTCAATGGTTTCATGTATGGGGTAATCATCGCTACCTTTTTTACTCCTAAAACATCTATTGCATTTACTAAAGCACCCGCACTACTAATAACGGATGATGCTAGACCATTGCTATGAACAATTTCAGTCAATCGCCTTTCAGAAGTAATATGATAATGAGAACCTTGTGACATAATAGCAACCAAGCACGCATATGCAAGTGAATCACATTGTGCATCCGATAATTCAAGCGCACAGCGATCACTCTCTATATCCATTCGACTTAGCTCTTCTTTAGATACAGTTTTCATGCGCATTCGACTAGAATGAAATGTAAATGTTTCACTCTCAATCATCCTCTGTCTTCTGCCTAGCATTTCTGGAATTTCTTTTTCCATTGTTGTATTAGAACTGGGAACAATTAAACCAATTCGATAATTTTTCGTAATCACTCATCCCCTTCATAAATCTTCAAAACTTATTCAAACTTACCAAACTTACCAGAACTAACAGTATTAGAATACGACCAAAAATGATAGAAGTCAATACTTTTATTTCAATTTTCTAAAAATTAAAAACAATTAAATGCGTTAAGGAATAGACAAAGCTATGAAAGCCGAAGTCCATCTTAAAATGGTATGTCTAGGAAAATGCTATAACGCTCAGGCTACATATAGATTTCTCTTTTTAGGTACAAGCGACTACCTCTATACTAAGGGGATTATACTCATGTGTGTAGATGAATCTATATTATGCTTTCATCCCTTCTTCTTGAGAACCCTAGTAAAAAAGGAACTCTTTTAATAAAAGGCCCTCTTCTTTTGTCCTTACTATATGTACAAAAAGATACTGTTTTTCTTTTTTGGATGCCTGACACCATTATTTCAACATTGTGTTATTATATAGATAAAAAGACCCATGAAATTGGAGGAAGAAGGGAATTCGATGTACTGTCAACAATGCGGAAATAAGCTCCATACAAAAGGGGGAAAATGCCCCGTTTGTGATTACTCAGCAAAAAGGTCAAGTACAGTTCTGCTCTGGATAGTTAGTATTTTCGTATTTTTTAGTTGTCTATCTTTAATTGGTGTATTGGTGATAAAAAGTGGTATCCTTCAAAGGGATTTAAACAACAAAGAACTCACTGCTTCCAATGTAGAATTAACTCCAACCAAAAATGAGACAGAAAAAATAGTTTACAAGCAAGTAGAAGTGCCTGTAGAAGAAAAAAAAGATACAACGAATCTAATACAGGCTGCGCAAAAAAAGGTATTTTCTATTTTCACTGAGGTAGGGCAGGGTTCAGGTTTCCTGATTAATAATAGTGGTGATGTACTAACAAATGCTCATGTGGTTGAAGGCTATACTTCTGTTGAAATAAAAGATATAAATGGAAATATGTATGCTGGTACTGTGATTGGATACAGCAATACTTCAGATGTAGCTATTATTCGTGTGCCTGCTTTAGTTGGTAAAGAACCATTGTTGATTGAGTCAGCAAATCCCACTGATATAGGTACAGATGTTATTACCCTCGGAAGCCCTCAAGGATATGAAAATACAGTTACTTTGGGTAATATTAGTGGAATAGATCGAACATTTGTTATTGATCAGTTTGAATATGAAGGTGTGTATCAAATTTCTGCCCCAATCGCTCCTGGCAGTAGTGGTGGCCCTCTTTTAGATAAATCGACAGGTAAGGCTATTGCGATAAACTCTGCGGAAGATACGAGAGATGAAAATATCGGTTTTAGTATACCTATCTATAAAATTTATTCTTTAATCTCTACCTGGATTTCAAATCCTATGAGCGAAGAAGAAATTGCTACTTATTTTTACAATGGCTTTGGCGACTTTTTCTATGAAAGTCTATACTCAGAACCTGGATACTTTGATGAAGGCAACTACGAGGATGAATATGATGAGTATTACGAATTACCGGATGACTGGTATGCTGACTACTCAGAGGAAGATTCTTATGAAGAAGACTATAGCGAAGAGGATTCATGGGAGGAATATGAATATGAAGAGGAAAAATCAGAAGAGGACTATTATCTAGAGGAAGAAGAATTCCTAGATGAACCGTATGCGGAAGAGGATTCTACCTATTCTGATGAATATTCTGAAGACGAAGCGATAGAATAAGAGCGAAATTCGGTGTCAGGCACCACAAAAAGACAAATGTTCTATTTTATCCGTTTGAAAAAGACACAGGTTCGAAGTAGTTATACTACTTGTAGCTATCATGACAGCGGTTGTTTGAACCAAAAAACAATAAATTTGACCCACTCAATTCCCAATTCTATTAATCTTGCCTGAGTTTAGAGCTCTATCACGTCGCTCATAAAGAAGGCCTGAGACAGCGATGCTGCCTCAGGCCTTCTGATCTTTGGAAGGATTACTTCAATCTATATGATAAGTTTCAACTATTCCTCCAAATCCAACGAAGTATCTTTCTTAAATACTTTCAACAGTATTAGATAGACAATTCCTATCGCCAACCAAATGAATCCTAATTTCTTTGATAGTGGATCTAGGTTAATCCATACGTAGCCAATTACAACAAACCCGATTAACGGTAACACTAGATGTCTAACATAATCTTTGCTTTTTTGTTTTTTAATAAAGTAAATGACAACCGATGCATGTAAGAATAAGAATGCTGATAGTGCGCCAAAGTTAACGACAGAAGCGAGTGAGTTAATTTTGGATGAAAAGAATGCTGTTACGAATAAAGAGATTACTGCTACTACTAATGTACTTGCATATGGTGTTTTAAATTTCGGGTGAATCTTTGATAGAAACTTTGGTAACTTACGGTCACGAGCCATACTGTAAAGAATTCTTGAAATAGCTGCTTGTGCAACAAGTGCGTCAGCAATCCCCCAAGCTAGGGCTGTAGCCAAGATTGTTGTCCATTTCAACCAAGTACCACCAGCTATTTCTGCGATTTGGTAGAAGGCAACGTCTGCATTCTCAAATGTAGTATAGTCAGGCCAGATTAGTGCTGCTACCCATGTTTGAATAATAAATAATAAACCAACCACAATTAAGGAGAAGATAATTGCTCGACCAATCGCTTTGCTACCACCCTTAGACTCTTCCGCTAACGTTGAAATCGCGTCAAAACCTAAGAAGCTTAATACCGCAATCGAAACTGCTCCCATGACCATGCTCATGCTGAAATTATCCGCATCATACAATGGCTTAAATGTGAATTCAGCCCCGTTCACCCCTTGTACAATGGCAACAATACCTGTTACCACAAATACAGCTAAAACAATAAGCTCCAATACAACAATAATTTTGTTCGCTTTTGCTGTAAATTCGATACCTAGTACGTTAACTACCGTGTTAATTCCTATGAAAACAACAAGCCATACTAAAAGTGGAATCTCTGGAACAATATCATGTAATGCCGCTGCACTAACTAAATATAAAAGCGCTGGTATAAAAATATAATCTAGTAAAATTAACCAGCCTGCAATAAAGCCAACTGATTCATTGATTCCACGTTGTGCATAAGAATAAACAGAACCTGCGATTGGAAATGCCTCAGACATTCTTGCATAACTTAATGCCGTAAAGATCATCCCAACCATACCTATTAAGTACGCTAAGGCAACCATTCCATTGGAGCCTTGAGCAACCGATCCGTAAATACCAAATGGTGCGATTGGCACCATAAAAACTAACCCGTAGATTAGTAGATCCCAAAACGTTAACGAACGTTTAAGCTCTTGCTTATAGCCAGTGGAAGACACTTGGGCATTGTTTGAAGTTGATTTCTCTGGAACTGTCATCGTTTAATTCGCTCCTTCTTGGAAAAGTTCGATGTTGTATGCTTCCAAAATGGCCCTTGGAACGAAGAAGCGTGCTGTTTTCAATGGATCGACAATTTGACTAATTTGCGAATCTCCAACTGCACTCATTAACATGGTGAATTCTTCTAACGATAAGTCTGTGTGTGGTCTTAACAGATGAATCATTTCTTTTACTGCCTGATTCGCGGCGTCATCCAATGATTTCATTGAAACTAAAGAAGCTACTCCTTTTTCATTTTCAATGACTGGAAAGTTTAAGCTATGTCCTTTAATCACATCAAGCGTTACGGTCACCTTTGCAGGAATTTCAATACCAGATACACCTATTTCACCGTCTCCCATCGCAGCGTGTAAATCACCTAATGCAAATAAGGCTCCTTCTTGGAAAACTGGGAAGTAAAGTGTTGCACCAGTTGTGATAAGTTTTGTATCCATGTTTCCACCGTGCGCACCTGGTGTTCCGTTATTAACTGCTTCCTTTTCAGGAGCAACACCAATTACACCAATCATTGGATTCAGTGGCAACGTTAGTTTGTCATTAAAGAATGCCTTGTTATCATGAACCGGAATTATCTTCACCGTGAAGTCTTTGATTTCATCTCCCATAACGCCAAGGTCAGGTCCAACTACCATAACCCCTCTTTCTCCAAGCTCCATGTTATCAATCTTCACTTTCAGAATATCTCCTGGCTGTGCTCCTTCAACGAAGATTGGTCCAGTTGCCGGATTAATTTGGTTCCAATCAATTGCTTGAAACACTGTATCATTGGAAGTAATCTGATCTTGGAAACAATCAAATGTATCAATGACAACTTGCGATCCTGACTGAAGTGTCATCGCTGGCTTATTTGCTTTATCCATTGCATAAATATACGAATCTTTTGATAAATGATTCACCATGTTTATCTCCTCCTAGAAATGTTAATACCTATTCTAGCTTGTTTAGAAGGAGAATGTTTGCAAAATTTTGAAGTCTTTTTGCACAAAAACAATGTATTTTCCGACTATTTGCATTTTTCCAAAAGAAAGGATACAACACAGCCAATCATTGCTGCGATTGGAGCTACTAACCAAATCTCTTCTATCCATATTGTCAATCCAATACTTACAAGTGTCATAATCAACATAAGCAGTGTAAAATCTTTTGCACGGAATGTTCGACCTATCACAAAAGGACAACCGGTAGCTCCAAAAAACCCCAGAAAAAACGGAAGCCATTCAGACATACTAGCAGATAATAAAATTGCCATTATACCTAATAAAATACAAGCGATAACCCCAATTAAGTAGCCATGCCTTAGTAATCTGTACGCATATTGATTCGTTCTGCCTATACTCTTTATCTTTAAAAAGACACTAATAAGGGAAAATAGGGACGTACCGATTCCAATCGATAATGCTCCCAATCCGATGAAGAGCATGACATGGATGATGACTTGATTCATTTGCTCCACTGCTTGATTTTGGACAAAGAGAAAGAAGCTTAAGGAAAAAATAGAAATCATAAAAGCAAACCAAATAAAAGTAGAAAGCCGTAATACGGTTATACGGTGATTGGACTTCACTGCACTTGCTGTTTGCCAGAAAGATAGATTTGTGCACGCTTGCCCAAATACAACCAATACAAATGTCATACTGGCAAAGATTACATCAGTAATATTGCCACTAAACATCTCCCCCTGATATTTATTGTAAATAGTCTGGACACCTTCACCTAAATATAAAAATAATGTAACAATAACCACGACAAGAAAGGTAACATAAAAAATGGTTGAGCCTATCTTGCTAACACCATAGCTTCCCCCTAAGCCAAAAAACACAAAGCAAAAACAGATAAAAATCACAATTCCGATAACCGATAAAAAATCCAATAAAAAATAAGCAAGGATAGTAAATTGCACGAACAGACTTGCCATGCTTGAAAAAGCAAAGAACCACAGATGAGAATTCCCTTCTGCGTCTGTAACCTGCTTTACTTTGTCGTTTGTTATGATGTGATTCAGTAATATGTATAAACCATACGTACAAATGATAAGGATAGGAAATGTCGTTAACTGAAACACTTGCATGGATAATGCGGGGACAGCAACCGTCACACCTGAGATAAATTGTAGAGAAATTCCGTACGTCCCAGCACTTAGACCCAGTTCACGACTTGTTACCATGTATTCGTGGACACTGCGATGTGCACCAATTTTTTCAATAAAAATGATAAGAACAAAAAAACCGATAAATAAGAGAATATACCAATCAATCATGAAGCTTCTCCTTTAATTGGCTTGGTGTGATTCCTTCCATTTTTTTAAAGGAATTACTAAAGTGATGCTGACTGGAATAACCAACTCTCTGGGCTACTTCAAATAAAGTCCAATGTGGGTTCTCCTGCATAAACTGTTTTGCTTTTGTTATCCGAAACCTTGTTATATACTCTGTAAACTTTTCACCTGTTTCTTCCGCAAATTTTTTACTAAGGTATGTTGGAGAGACATACACTTGACTCGCTACATCAGCAAGCTGTAGTTTTTCTTGATAATGTTCGCGGATAATCTGAAGTACGCTATTGACGAGCGCCGATTTGGTATCAATCCATGCATGTTTATCAATAAAGTCATCGAGCATATCATAGAATTCCTTCTCTATTACTGGTTTTACTAAGTAATCCATCACATGTAGCTTAATTGCTTGTTTAGCATATTGGAAGTCTTGATGTGCGGTAATAAGCACCACTTCTATTTGATCATTATTAGATTGCAAAAATTCACAAAATTCTAGACCTGATTCACCTGGCAATTGAATATCCACTAATGCTAGGGAGAAGTTCGTCTGTCTTAGCAAGAGCTTTGCTTCACTCGCATCTTCTGCCATATAGATATTCCAATCCGGAAATTTCTTCGCTACTAGAAAAGATAATTGTTCAAGCTCCAATGGTTCATCATCCACTATTAATATATTCATCTCTCACCCTCCGGCGTATATGGCCAAATGACTGTTGCCTCTGTTTCGTTTTCTTTACGTTTTAATGAAACATTTGTGTGCATCTCAAATAACAATTCCAACCGTTTTTTTATATTTTCCAAGCCTGTTCCATGCCCACTTTTTTTCTCAATCGTTTGATCTCCGTTATCGGATACCGTTAATCTCACCCAATCGCCATGTCGCTTTAATGCAATCACCAAATGCTTGTCTCCACGTTTTTTCTCCAAGCCATGCTTAAAGGCATTTTCAACAAGCGTTTGTAACGTATAAGGAGGTAGTTGCGTTTGATATGCTCGTTCATCTAGATCATACTTAATTGTTAGCTTTTTTCCAAAACGAAGCTGCTGAATCGATAAGTAGTTGTTTGTATGGAATAATTCCCTTTCAAATAATACAAGCGCTGTCTGATCTGTATGCTGATACTTTAGAAATAAAGAAAATTGCTCCATTGCTGTTATGAGGTCATCATTTCGCTTAAGACGAGCAAGGGACATCATCGCATTTAAACTATTAAACAAAAAATGCGGACGAATCTTTTGACTTAGCTGTTCATACTCCATTTGCTGCAGCTGCTTTTCTAATTGAATTTGTTTATTCTCCATATGCAAATAATCAAACTCTTGATTAAGTAGTTTAATAATACTCAGCAAGACTAAAGCAATAATGGGGATTAGTAGACTTACTATGAAAATACTAAAAAAAATAAACACAGCATACAATCCTTTTTTCGTTAAGCATAACGTTTTTTGTCGAAATGGACAATTTTTTAACAGAAACAGTGTGTCGGTTCTACTGCTTCCCCAGAGGATACAGCCGATACTCCCATTTATGCGTACATTCCTCTAACATATAATAATCACTTTCTTCATTTCTAACAATCCGAGAACACTGCTGTCTAGGTATCACTCCTAGGTCATTGTCATTCATGACATCTATCCAACTTTCATTCGCTAACTTGTCATAACGAACCTCTAAGCGATTACCATTTATCCTTATCGCTTGGCCATCCTCTTTCTTCTCTGCCATTTTTATAAAAGATTCTATGTCTTCCGTAATTATGGATGGGAACGAGGCATTTTCTTTTGTTTCTTCTTTTCCTTGTTGTTTATCATCGATCTCGGGATTATTGGTTGAAGAGGAATTCAAATAGACATCCTTGACTCCATCAAAAGTAGTGAAACGAACCACATCTTTTGTAATCCATTGTGCGTTATTCCATCCTATGGCTCTTTCATCCTCTATATCTCCCCTGTCATAAAAGTTAACCATAATTCTTATTGATTGGCCGTCTAGATGCTTGCCAACAAGACCGAACTTTGTTTTATAGAATTCGTAATAATAAGTCGTCTCACCAAGGGTAAAATTCCGATGTTCAATAACTAGTGATTGTCTATGATGGGGGGAGTCAATGATTGTATAGTTGTTTTCCAAAAGTGAAACCATTAGAGCGTGCAGGAGTAAAATAGGAACACTTAACATTAAACCAATAATCACCCAAAATGAACGGATACGAGCGGAACGAAATCCCATTATGGATAGAATAAGGATATTCAGTGTGATTGGAATGATATAACCAGTTGGTAAAAAGAAGATAATATAATAGTCCGTAAAGTGCATGATGATTAGCGTTATATCCATTGCTGCCAGAAAAGCTAAGATCCATTTGGTTTTTGTCATATTATGATTCTCTTCCTTCATATATAGAATTTCTATGTAGATGTATATATTTTAAAAAAATTCGCCTGAAAACAGCAAACCATCGGAGATAAATAATACTAAGGTAAAATACAAGAAATATAATTACTATGATTGGCATCACAATCAAAGCAGTCGTTTAGGAAAAAGGCATTTCTAATAAAAATAAAAATGTCATGCTCAAAGAAACAAATTGTGTTATATATCTTTTGGTGGTGTCTGAAACGATTTCTCACAGAAAATAGAAGTAATACAACGAGGTAGTTAATGGGTAGAATTTTTAGATGGTATAGCTTTCTTTACTGTTTTTTATTTTAATATTCAAGTACATCTTGATGCATTTTTTGTATATTGGAAACTTGCTTTATTTCGCTACTTAACTCTGTTTTATTTTCATCTAATTTCTTCATCAAACTTCCATAATAAAAACCTACTTCTTTTCTGATCTCCCTTTGCTCCACTCCAAAAGCTAATTGTATATCCTCTACTGAAGATAATTTTGTTTCAATGGAATCCATTTTTGTATCTATTGTATCCATTCTCGATTCCATTGAAATTACCTTTAAATCCATCGAATCTATCTTCTCATTCATCGATTCCATCTTTATATCCATTGAATCCAATCGATAAAGGATTTGATGTAAAATCCCTTCCTTATCTATTCGCCTCCCTTCTTGAAATTATATTATACTCTCCTTTAATCGTACTGTCATCCATACCTTAGCCAAATACTTCTTGAACTACTCGGCGCTAAAGTACCGAAATTCTATGAGATAGGATTAGAAATAGCCTTTTAGTTATACAAATTTCATGCTCATCAGGACCACCAAAAGCCCCCTAGCCACCTTGTCCGAAAGTTCGGATGTATAGTTACATTTTCTTAAGCTATTTGCCACTCCGTTCAGGTCAGCATTTACGAAAAAAAAGACATAGATGCTTGGTAGAGACCTCGAAACGCTCGTTTTCCAGAAAAAACGAGCGTTTCTATAGCCAGAGAATTCATCATTAGCTAGAAAACTAGCTGTAGATGTATAGCTCTCTTCTTGGACGATAAGTTCGATGCCTTGGCGTTGACTCATACTTTATCGGAATGAACGGACTGTGAGGAATTGGCACAAATTTTTGATTGTTTTTTTAATCGAGACTAATGGTTAGTTGAACCATTCGGACCTTTACGGACAGTAACAAATACCAACAGCAATCACACCCTAAGCCTCCCGTGAAACATTTATGTGAAACAAGATTATTCGAGGAGTCGCTGTGACCTTACCTTTTCCGCTTCTTTTTTCTTACCTTCTTTTTCTTACTTGGCGTTGTACTTGGCATTTGGTACGTCCGATTCCGTAGATTGATTTCCTTTGCCCGTATACCCATATACATTTCTGCAAGAGGATAGAAAGTACTTATTTCATTAGGATCTATATCTAATTCTATTTCTATACTATCGTAACCATTTGAAGATGAAAATCTACCTGTTGCTTGTCTTTCTTCTTCTGTCGGGATAAAAGGCACTGAACCCTCGGAATTATAATGTATGATCAATAAGGACTGCAGCCCGATTGCAAGCATTTCTCTTAGTTGCATAGCTTCTAGCTTTTTATATCCTTCTGCGTAAAGTAGTGACTGACGGATATGATAGCCTGCATTCAGGTAATCTTTAATATCCAATAATAATAATCCTAATGTATAATGAGACTCTACTTGTTTTGGGTCTATTGCAATAGAATGTTCATAAGCGCTTGTTGCAAGTTCTGGTCGATTTCCAGTACGATAAATATTTCCTAGACGGTTCCAGAGATATGAATCGTTTGGATTTTCTTGTATTAAATGTAATAAATACTCTTCAGCATCTGTTGCATGTTTATGCCAACTTCCATCAAAAAGTAAATTTTTTCCAACTAAACTTATTCCCTTGTCACCTAATGGAAGAGCAGCAGTTAGTGCTTGAAACAGCATGCTTTGCGGCAATTCCCAATTCCCAGCAGCATTGCAATGTTTACAGCGATAGTATCCTGTTGTTTGAATGTTATCAGACATGTTTCCATCTTTCTTATCTACATTAACTACTATCATTCCAACATCATATTTGCCCTTTCTGCCACAACTCGTACAAGTCAACGTTTGATGATTTACGACACTAATCGGATTAATAGCTTTGATTTGATTGAACATTTCTCTGACATACTTCCCCGGTACCGAACTTATTGTTGGAATATTCTCTTTCACTTCCTCATTTGATAGAACCTGAACCAATAAAGGATTTATTTGTGCATGTGTCATTTCAATCTACCTTTCTTCTTCCCTTTTTCTTTATAAATTAGTATATCAAATTATTCATTTAGAAAGTATGGCACGAAATACAGAAAACGAATGGGACAAGGAATCTGCCTCCTTGTCCCTGCCGTAAAACAAGTTATTCGAGGTGTCCCTGTGCACCAAGAATTTAATAGTTTCCTAATTCCGAAACAGGGGTTTGGATAATCACAGGGTTTTTTGCTGGATCTAACCATTTTAAGATGCTTATTACGTTTGCTTGAGATGTACCTGTGCAACCGAGAGTGTAACTACTGCTAACATGGAAGAAAATCGCACTACCCTTATTGGGTGTTCGTGCTGTATTATAATTTATTACAAATCCGTAATTGTAGGCTGCAATGTCCATGTTTTCGGCACTGTTCCACTGGTCTTTGGTTTTACTTTTTGATTGCCAAGTATTGTATAATTCGGATTTAGGATCATCTACCCAAACATCATCACTCGTAATTTTTCGATACGGTAATTTGGTACCAGGGTTATTAGAACGCCCGAATGCTGTCCCAATTGTATATTTTCCGGTTGGAGCCCGCTCACCACCTTCACTCATAGCGGAAGGTGTAGCGAATCCTTTTTTACCAATATAGCCTGAAATGTTAAGTATCGGGGTCCATTTTCCCTTCGAATCCTTTTCAAATGTACGAATAGTTGCAGAACTTGTATTAGCTCCATTCGTTGTAACGAGAATTAGTTGATGGTTTGCATCAACCGTTTTCAGTTGATCCGCTACGTTACCATTAGAAGCAGGGGTGCTTTGAGTAGGTGTAGTGGGCTTTTTAGAATCAGAAGTTGATGTTGATGTTGATGTTGATGTATTTTTATGAGCGTTACTTTCTGAAACTACTGTTTTTTTTGTAGACAGATATTTACTAGAAACCCATCCTGTTTTATTATTCACCTTTACTTTACTCCATCCATTAGAGCTTGTTTCAACTACTGTAGTGGCTTGTCCTTGATTAACGACGGTCACAACAGAATAACTAGTACCTGCACCGCTACGTACATTTAAGGAACTAACGTCAACATAATTTGTTACTGGTTTCTCAAGAACAGTAGTTGTAGGTTCCTTTTTTGCAGGAATGTCTGTTTTTTCCTCTGTCTTTTTTACTTCAACTGTTTGTTTTTTTACTTCAACTTTTTTGTCTTCCGTTGATTCTACCTTATCATCTATTATAATATTCTCTTCTTGCTTTTTCTTTTCATTTTCCTTTGTAACTTCGGTCTTTTCTGCCTTTGAATCAATATCACCTTTATTATCATTTGGCTTTTCGATAGCTTTTTCTTCGCTAGCTACTTTTGCCACAGTTTTTGTTGATTGATTAACCGATGTTTCTAAATTGTCCTTCCCGTTTTTGTTATCATTAGATAAAATAAATCCTAATACTAATACGACTGCAATAATAACCGTAGATAAACCAATCAAAATATTCCTTCTGTTTTTCTTCATGTTCGTTTTTCCCCCTTCTTGATAGTAAAAGCCGAAATGAATTCCCAGATATGTAAATTCAAAGCATTCAATGCGAATTTATCTAAATTAATTACTTTTGTCAAATAGAATAATAGAAGATCAAAAAATGCTATCAAGAAAAATCTGTTAACGCTTTGAATCTTGAATGGATACCTAGTTTTTGTTTAACTCTGAAATAAGAGTGAAGCTAATGACTAATTTCTTTTTTAGATCCAACTATTTTATGCTACTAACTACCTTTGCAAAAAAAGGTATAGTCACAGGAACGTCAAGGATTTTTTATGGTGGGGTCGTGAAACATTCCTGTGAAACAAGATTATTCGAGGCGTCACTGTGACCAAGAGTTCAATCCAAGAAATACACATCCCTTCTAATTCAATTGTTTCTAGAACCATTATACCATTATGAGAATTTTCGGAAATATAATAGACAAAAAGAACAATCTTCCAACTATAATTGAATACTAGGATTGTAGTTTTTTTGGTAGTTAGCCTTTATAATTAGGATAATAGTTGTAAATGGGAGCGATTTATTTTGGTAAAAGGGAAAACAACCAATGGGTTAATGCGTCATCTTAGGGATAAGCTGTAAACGAGCATAATATTCCAGATACTCTTTTCCACTTTAATCCGTATGGTTACTAGTTATTTCTGCATGGATGCTCATATTCTAGCGGCATTCGAGTCTAGTTAAAAAACGGATACATCATAAGAGAACACAACTACCGATACAGAATCTGCGGAATCAAAATGTTCTGAGAAACAAGATTTTTGATAGAAAGTTAGATTGTGTGAATGTGATAGAATTTAGAAATAAAGAAATGAGGTTGTAAATGATGGAAATAGATTGGAAAAAAGAAACGCTTATTTTTGAAACTTTAAGAGAATCAGAGGTATGGGCTGATTCTATAGCAAACGAAATACATGGTAGAACAATAAATGGATATATAACACCAGATTATAAAATAGCATATGCTCTTTCATTTTTTCTAGCTTCTAATCCTGATTTTGTTGTTCATACAGAAAAAAGTTTCAGTATTCGTCCAGGAGTAAAGGTTGAGGATTCATTTATTTATAAAGTTTGGGTAACTATTAATAGTTACTAAATCATAAATGAGGTAAAACTATATGATTAATACATACTAAAAACGTCTACATGTCAGTACAAAAATTTTAAATTTTTTCACTCATTTATTTTTGACGCTTTTACTTTTTCAACGTCGTTTACTTCACTTCATTCGAAAATACATTTTCAAAAACATTAGCGTTTCTTTTAATAGTCAATGCTTCTTCTTTTACAAACGAATATTTAGTTATTTAATTCCTAGAAAAAACAATGAAAAAAAGTCCTACAGTTTATTAAGTAATCTGTTGGAATTTACTATGCATGGGAAACGAATTGGCGCTATGTGATACATTTATTGGCGAAGACTAGTAAAAAATATGGCAAGCGTGGTAAAATCACCTGGCCGTAATCACTTCACAAAGAAATCTTTCTATGATTATTACCCCCTTTCCTAAACCGAAAACAACACCTCCAATATCCAGCTACTATTTCAGTTTATCATTCACACCATCTAATTCTCTATCAATCTTCGACATATTTCGGGGCGTCCCTGTGCAGTGAGTTTTAAAATAATCTGATTGAAATTTTTAAAGTATGGGTATATTATTATATATAAGAATCAAACTAAAAAAACCAAGGAGCTAGAACTCCTTGGACAACTACTTACGAGTGGTATGCTAAATAGTTATTTAGAAGACCCACCCTTATGCTTCCGACGGCGCGGGGTGGGTTTTCGCTTGTTCTTCTTTTTGCTTGCAAAGCGATTTGCATAGCCCGCAGCAAGAGTAGTAAAAAAGATTTTTGCTACATCTTTTAATAAGTCCAATACGAAATCCATTTGTATGTCACCTCCTTTCCTCTTAGACAGGAAAAGAGTGCATACCACCCGCACCTATGTAGTTGTATCACCATTATATCACACCACTTTTCCATTTGGGACAAACAAAAACCCCTTACAATGTGTAAATGGTGATAAATTATAAATTTTTGAAAATTTGCACTTCTCATAAAGCCTTTAGAAGTTAAACATTGGTAAGCGTCAAACAGGGCCCCACCTATTAATTTAGATGGAGCCTAAGTTACTATTCAGGTAACTTTTTATAAGTGATACAAGAGACTGGTAACATTGTTGATCAAGTAAGTACTTGGCTACGGCATCCATATCTGTCAAATTCACATTGGGAAGCTGCTCAAACAGATATCGAAGGTAGTAATATGGATTTAATCCATTTGCGATTTCCATTTGCGATTGCTGTCTTCTCCATACTGTATAGGATGGCACTAGCTTTAGCGCCCTGCGGTGTATTACTGATTAGCCGCGCCTTCCTTCCGATTACTACTGACTCGAGATCGAGCATCCCCCCTAAAAAGAGTGGCTGATTTCTTCTGCAATAATCTATTAACAAATATCTATAACCATCACACACAAAAAACCTCCCGTGAAACTTTCCTGTGAAACAAGATTATTCGAGGCGTCACTGTGACCATACCTTTGGTTAACAAATATAAAAGTTTCCGGAAAGAAACCAAGAGCAAAAGGGACATATCTCTTTCCTATGATTGTTTATTAAGAATAATTCAATCCAATATCAGTCTTATTTTTTATTTAGCAGGAAATGGAGCAAGAGTAATAGTATATATACTACATTAATATATTTAGATTCTACTAGCATAAGTTTATATTGTTATAAGCTTATTTTTTATAAAATAAAAGAAAGTATGGGTATAAAAATGAAAAGAAATCCATGGTACACAAAAGAAAAATTTATATACTTTATATCAATAGTAGCACCTATCATTGCGTATATAATCATTCTACTAAACAAGAAGAAATGGCAACATGTTAAATATATAGAATATTTATCATTTGCAACTATCACAACAAGTATATGGATTATCGGCTTAATACCTGGGTATTTCAGACTAGCATTCATTTTAACTATATTAATATTTTTCTTACTTCGAAAAATATTTAGAAGACGATAATATTCACGTGACCATCCATTATTTCACTCCCAAGATAACGCAAAACTTCCTCTATGCTTTTCTCCCTCTACCTGCAACTTATAGGTACCAAGTTGATTGAGTGTAAAAGTATCACCATCTTTTAAGGTTTTAAGTGTTTCTCCATTAGAATCCATTACCTTAGCAGTTAATTCCCCTTCTTCCGTGTATACCGAAAAGCTTACCTTATAGCTATCCCCTTTTTCTACGTTTACTTTTTTGAAATAGTCCCCAGAAAAGCTATTGTATTCTCCAACTATACTATTCTTTGAGGATTCAATCTCTCCAATACTTATGGCATACGACCCACCCGAACAACCTGCTACATTAAATAACAATAGGACCATTAAGAAAAGCATTTCTACCCTCTTCACTATTTACAACTCCCTTTTATTTGAGCATTCATTCTGCTAAAGAGTCTGTGTTAGTATGTTATACGTTCGAGAGTGTGTAAAAGTTCAACACTTCACATTTTTGTCAAAATAATCGTTAAATGAAATCGACCACCTTATGAAAAAAAAGAAGGTCTACCAGATAAATCTTGGGATTGGATTGTTATTTTCATCTAAGAAATTAAATTTATATTCTAGACATCCTTAGAGGAACCCTATTTAAAAGTAGTAGTTAGAGGTAGTATGAAGCAAAGATTGGTAGATTAGATGACGCAATATTTTAAGGGCGCTAATTCAAGAAGGATTAGCGCCTAATCTATTAACTTTTTGTATCGTATATTTTTCCATCGGTAATCCCACAGATATCTTCCTGTGACTGTGAAACAGGATTTTTCGGTGTATCTCTAGAGTTTGGGACAAGGAACCTGACCCCATGTCCCTATATGTGCGGTTTTTCCTTATAAGCTTTATAATATGAGAAAGGACGGTGATAAGCATGCTAAAAGAAGAATTACAAAAGAAGTTAGTTGATAAAATCATTCTAGACACAAACCCAGCCTTCGTCATTCTATTTGGTTCATTCGCTAAAGGCACGACACATGATGAAAGTGATATCGATCTTGCTTATTTCAGTGACAAGAAGCTATCATCTTATGAACGTTTTATGCTCGCTTCTAAGCTTGCAGCAATTGCCGGTCGGGAAGTCGATTTAGTCGATATTAAACAAATCGATACAGTATTTACAATGCAGATATTTGAGCAAGGCAATCCGCTTTATATACATGACGAGAACGAATTTATATGCCAAAAAATGCGTGCTTATAGCATGTATGCTACGTTAAGTGAGCAACGTGCTACAATTATTAATGCGATTAAAGAAAGAGGGAGTGTATTCGGCAATGAATGATGTTATTTTAAATAAAGCGACGACAATTGAACGTTGTGTTAAGCGTATTTATGAAGTGTACGAGGACAATCCTGCAAACTTAACGGACTTTACAAAACAGGATAGTATCATTTTAAATATTCAACGTGCTTGTGAGGCGAGCATTGATTTAGCGATGCATATTGTCAGTAAACGCAAGCTTGGAGTACCAAAAGCGAGTCGTGAAGCATTTAAATTGCTACTAAATGCTGGATTAATTGAAAAAAGCTTAGCAAATACATTGATGAATATGGTCGGATTCCGAAATATTGCTGTACATGACTACCAGACGTTAGAGCTTGATATATTAGAGGCGATCCTAGAAAAACACATTAATGATTTTAAAGTTTTTACGAAAGTGATTTTACAATTGGAGGAGAATCATTAATTCGTGGTCACAGTGACCACACCTGAGGATGAGGAGAAATTCGCACTTTCCCCTCTACCATCTAAGCCTTATAAAATGTCTAAATGGAAAACAGCGAAAGTACTGTCCGACTATCACCCCTCTGTCGATTGATATTCATATGGAACTGAATATCAATCGACAAGTCGAAGTGAAACATTCCTGTGAAACAAGATTTTTCGAGGCGTCCCTGTGACCAAAAATTTTGTGAAACAAGATTATTCGCGGCGTCCCTGTGAACATACCTTATGACCAAGAATTTTTTTAGATTTCGGTGCACTGTGACCAAGAATTGATATCTATAATTGAGATTCATAAAGAGGTAATCTCGAAAACTTATCCAATTCATCGCGTAGAATTTCCCAGTTTTTTTGTGTTGCTGTCGCATAGTTTCTATAATCTACACTATTAATAGTTTCCTCTATGCAATTATAATTTGTATAAAAACTCTTATTATAACACTTTTCAGCGTATATAAATCCATTTGTTAATGATTGTAATAATATCTCTTTGTTATCTCCAACCCTATAATTTATTTTATATGTATCTATTAGGTTTAACATTGAACCCAATATTAAGATCCAACGTGCTACACTTGGTAAATGGGTTTTATCAGCTTTATATTCTTCATCATTTAAGATCCTTTGGTTTATTAAAAAATTGCTTCTAATTGCAAATGACCACCAATAAAATAAATCAATTGGTTTTATATTTAAATCCCTGTCCACCTTTTCTTCAAAACGCTCATAAAGTAAGATTAAATTTCTAAAATTATCTGTTGCAGCAAATGCATCTGCATCCATTTCTAGAGTCCTGAAATCTAATGGAGAAATAGCCTTTGTAGTTTGATTATTCTCCTTCTCAAACATTGGGATATATTGTATGTTTTTTTTATCCTTCGAATTTATAAATTCACAATGCCCATTAAGTAAATGTCCTAATTCATGCGTTATTATAAAGCGTGATACAAAAATAGTAAGTAATCCAGCTAATTTATTATCTATAATTTTACTATCAAATATAGTTGATTTTCCATTATCATCAAATTTCAAAAACTCGAATGATACTTCATTGTCATCTTCATCATTAAAATGTAATTTTTCCAAGAAACTTTTACTTTGCATTTTTGTAAAGCTGTAAAAATAATCATAAAAATTATCTATAATCCCTTTATATATTAGTATATTATCTGTATTATTTTCATACCATGCTTTTCCACCTAATTTTGCGTCTTCTTCAATATAAAAATTCAGTTTATATTTTGAGATGTCGGCTTCAGTTTTTAAAATTTCTTTCATAAGAAATTGGTATTGTTCATAAATATCAAGTGCTCTTTTTTGTATATCAACATAAAAATCTTCTTTATTATTCAAATTTGCACCTCATTTTGCTGTATTATTTAGATGTTTTAATAACTAATATTAGATTTTATAAGTAAGCGTCAAACTGGTTATTTCCAAACTTAGTTGAATCTACGTGATTCAAGCAATAATAATTTATTCTTTAGAAATTCAAAACTACTTCTTCCATACATGATTCGTTTAATTGTTTTTAGCTTATTGCTACTTCCTTCGGCCAAACCATTATTAAATGAGAACATAAATTCATTCTTTACCGCATCTATGATTATAATTTATGAATCCTAATATTGTACCACTAATTAGAAGTATGCCGACTAGTAGGGATGACGTGACGATGATTCCTTTTTTTGAACGGTTCATTAAGAATTTATCCCCATTTCTTTTCTGAAATATATATGGTATTTCCATAGAGAATTTAGTTAATTTTTCCTGCTTATATTTTACCCTATAGGAATAAGAGATGTCTGAAAAGTTGCAAAAAAATCATAGGGAAGTATAGTATACAACAGGTGTTTTCTATCAGTTTTATACATTCGAAATATCTATTTATTTGATCTGGATTAGAACTAGATGAACACGAAAATAAAATGGACAGTTACTGCTAAATAAGATTGATTACAACAATCTAACTCTCTCAATCTTCGACAAATTCCGAGGCGTCACTGTGCAGTGAATTGATTATTATATTGACAAGTAAGCGTTTTATGTTTAGAATTCAAATTAGTAAAGTAATTAAATAATTCTAATTAATCTTTGAATTGTAACTGTATCTCACAGGCAAGATCAAGTTAATGTGGTCACATTGTTGTATTAAATGTGTCTGTATTATTTGGTCTTGTTTTTTTTCTATAGTTTAATGAAAGGAAGTGAATTCATTTTGAAACTTAAGAAGGTTTATAATAATAATGTTGTGCTCGCTGAGAACTCTCGAAGTTTGGAACATATTATTATTGGCAGAGGAGTTGCTTTTAATAAAAGGATTGGTGATCAAATAGAAGATTCTATGATTGAGAAATTATTCGTCCTGCATTCTCCACAAACAATGAATAGTTTTTTGAAATTATTGGATGAGATCCCTATTAATCATTTAGAGCTGACAAATAGAATCATAGAAGCTGCTGAGAAAAAATTGAATGTGAAATTTGATGACAGTGTCTATATAGGATTAGCAGATCATATTACTTATGCATTGGAAAGAAACAAAAATGATATAGCTGTTAAGAATGCATTATTATGGGAAATAAAGCAATTTTATAAAAAAGAATTTGAAGCCGCTTTCGAATCATTAAAAATAATCCATTATTATGAAAATGTGATGCTATCTGAAGATGAAGCGGCCTTTATTACACTCCATTTTGTTAACGCCCAACAAAATGGAATAGGGATGAAGCAGACAATTTTAAGTACAGAAATTATTCACGAAATTATAACTATAATTCGCTATCAATTTAAAGTGGTGCTTAATGAAGATTCTCTAAATTATGCTCGTTTTGTATCTCATCTAAAATTTTTCTTGCGAAGGGTTTTTGCAAATGAGCATAATGCTTCAAACAATCTTAACCTATTTGAAGAAGTTGTGCGAAAGTTTCCAGAAATATATGCTTGTGTTGATAAAATCGTTATTTATTTAGAGCAGCGATTAAAGATCAAAGTCCATGAAGAAGAAAAATTTTATTTAATTCTTCATATCAACAGAATACTAAATTAAGATTGTAACTGTTAAATCAGGCAATACTTAATAAGTGATTTTTTAAGCTTATTAAGTATTGCCTTTTTATTATATAAAAAATAAAGTTTAGGAGGTTTTTAGATGGAGAAATATGATGAACTTTCACATTTTATCATCGAAAATGTTGGCGGGAAGGATAATATTATTGGCTTAACACATTGTATGACAAGATTACGTTTTACTTTAAATGATTACAGTCTAGTAAACGAAGCAAAATTAAAAGGAAACAAAGAGATTGCAACAGCTCAGAAAGCTGGTGGGCAGTATCAAGTTGTAATCGGCACCCATGTTGGTGATGTTTATAGTGTCATTTTGGATAAAATCGGAACTAGAAAAACAATGGAAAGTGAAAAAAAAGGTGCACTGAATTCCATCATTGACATTATCACAAAAGTTATCACACCGATTTTAGGTGTATTACTTGCTAGCGGATTAATTCAAGGCGTGCTTATGATCCTAACATTTGCAGGACTCATACAGGAAACAGATGGTGCTTATATTATTCTTAATGCAATGGGTCAGGCTATCTTTAACTTCTTCCCTGTAATTCTTGGATACACAAGTGCAAGGGCATTTAAACTCGATCCAGCGATTGGAATTATTATTGGTGCCACTATTATTTTCCCTGGCATGGTGGAAAATCTGGCAAGCGGAGATGCGATAATGACATTATTTGAAGGAACAATCGCTGCTACGCCTGTTTACCAAACGTTTTTTGGCATTCCCATCCTGTTCCCAGTGATGGGATATGGCTCAACCGTTATTCCCATCATTTTTATCGTGTATTTTGCTTCTAAAATTAATCAATATTTGAAGAAGAAAATCCCAGCAGTTATGGCTTTTACACTTGTACCTTTTTTAACCATATTAATTACGATTCCAATTTCACTCTTAGTTATTGGTCCAATTACAAATATGTTAAGTGAACTGATTTCAAATAGCGTTTCCTCCCTTTACGGAGTTTCCACTATTTTTACATCTTTTATTGTGGCACTTATTTATCAGCCATTAGTTATATTAGGCCTGCATTGGCCGTTAATTACTTTAGGATTGCAGAATTTAGGCAGTCACGGATCAGATTACATTTTGCCTACACTGTTTACTGCTGCCTTTGCTCAAGCAGCAGTTGTAGCAGCTGTCTATTTAAAATCAAAATCAAAAGTCCAAAAAGAAATTGCTGTTCCAGCGTTTATCTCAGCTCTCTTCTGTATTATTGAACCAGCAATTTATGGTGTAACGCTTCCCATAAAAAAACGTTTTGTATTTTCCATGCTCGGTGGTGCCATTGGTGGGACTTTTATCTCCGTATTTGGCGCTGATATGTATGGAGGAGTTGTTGGCATATTTGGCTTTGTTTCCTTCTTAAACCCTAATGGGGAATATACAGGCCTAATCATTTCCATAATTGGTGTACTTATTTCCATCGTTGTTTCCTTTTTATTGACTTACTTTATCTTTGATGAAGCTGTTGAAAACGAAGATCGTTCAACCCAACAGAAAAGTTCTGAATCAATAGCAAAGGTCATCTATTCTCCATTGCGTGGGAATGTTACGGAATTAAAAAATGCAACAGATTCAGCTTTTGCAAATGAATTATTAGGAAAAGGTATCTTATTTTACCCAGAAGGCAATCAAATTGTAGCACCTTTTGATGGAATGATTACGACACTTTTTCCAACTGGCCACGCTGTAGGGATCACAAGTACGGATGGAGTAGAAATGCTTATACACGTAGGAAAAGATACGGTGAGACTAGATGGAAAGTATTTTAAAAAAATTAAAAAACAGGGAGAACTAGTAAAGCAAGGCGAGGTGATTGTGGAATTTGATTTAGAAGCAATTAAAAACGAAAACTTTAGCACAGAGACACCAGTAGTCATTACAAATTTAGACGATAACAAAAATATTTTAGTAACGAAAAATGGTTTGATAAATTATCAAGACGAATTCATGTCAATCCAATTAATACAGGAAAATGAAACGGAAGGTATCAACGGAGACAGTTCGACGAAGGATGGGGGTAGTTTTGCATGACAACAAATAATGAATTATTGAAAAGAATAAAAGGAATATTGATAGGTGGAGCGATTGGCGATGCATATGGAATGCCAACAGAATTTTGGACATATAGCCAAATAAAAAGAAGCTTTCCAAATGGCATTCAAACATTGCTGCCTTCTTTGGAAAATCAATTAATTCCAAGAACTTTGCCTGCCGGATCTATTACGGATGATACAATCAATACAATCATGATTTTAGAATCAATTGTAAAAAACCAAGGGAAATTAAATGCGATGGATTATATTAAGCATTTGACAGAGTGGATTTCTAATGCAGAAGATTCTAAATTGGTTTCCGGCCCATCAACACTTAGAGCTGTCCAAGCAATTAAAAATGGCGTTCCTATTAACAAAACTGGATATGGCAATACAACCAATGGCGCCGCAATGAAGATTTCACCAATCGGACTTATATCCGAATACAACCAATTAGATGTGTTAATGAAAAATGTGTATGACATTTGTTTACCAACACATAATTCGAGTATAGCCGTGTCTGGCGCTTGTGTAGTAGCAGCCTGTATTAGTTATGTTGCTGCTGGAGGGAAGGATCTAAACGAATTGTGGGAACTTGCTATAAAAGTTGCCGAAGACTCAAAAGGAATTGGGGCTGAGTTTCCGAGTCCATCCTTATCCTTTCGCATTCAATATGTCCGTGACATTGTTGATAATTATCTCGAAGAAGAAGCTATCATACGAATTGTCAACGAATTAGGAACTGGTGTAGAAACAATCGAAACCATTCCTGCTGTCTTGGCTGTTGTACAGCTTGCTAATGGAGACCCGATGAAAGCCGCAAAAATAAGTGCAAGTTTAGGAGCTGACACAGATACAATCGGCGCTATTTCAGCAAGCATTTGTGGAGGGATGACTCCAATCTTTGATGAAAGTGATGTATCAATAATTGAAGAAATCAATTCCTTAGATTTTGATAAACTCGCTGAGAAAGCACTTCCGTTCTCTCCATATTACATTTAAGAAAGGCTCTTAGGTTTTCGACGGATTACTAAAGTAACCATACACGAACAGTTGGCGAGCGGAACATTTTTTGCTTGCCAACTCACTAGGCCCCATCTAAATTAATAGGTGGGGCCTAGTTGATTGACGTTTACCTTGAAAAAAACATAGCAAGAGTGGTAAAATTACGCGGCTGTAATCATCTTCTAAACTTCACGAAGGAATTCAAGAAATGTTCTATGATTACCACCTCCTTTCCTTAACGGAAAAAAGCGCAACAACCAACCACCAATATCCAGTTGCTATTTCAGTTTATCATTCACACAATCTAATTCTCTATCAATCTTCGAAAAATTTCGGGGAGTCACTGTGTCCTTGAGTTCTCGAGGCGTCGCTGTGACCAATAATTCAGAAAATTACACAAACACCCACTATACTTGGTTTCCAACTCGTGTTTTTTATAGATAATAGGAGAAAAGGAGGATAAAAATAGTTAGCCAATAAATAGAGATAGTACTTTCAACTGTTTCTTTCGATTTTATATATGATTAATTGCTCACTATTACACATACTTTATCTTTACTTATGAAAATGCTAACTCCCCTCCATCCACATCTAGGTTAATGGGACATTCCTCCCTACTCCATGAAAAAACAATCCACTTGAAAAGGAGCATCCAAATGAAAGAAATTCTTACTATGTACAAAGTGAATGAAGAAACAAATGCACTAAAACCAGCTTTTCAGCTAGACTATCAAACAATCGTATTAGAGGGACATCGAGAACTCTATGTGAGACAAACTCCATTAGAAATAATCAAATTGGCGGCAAAGCAAGGAGGTGCCGAATATAATGGCCGACGAGTTTCCATGACTTACCTGACAGGCATTCATAAAAAAATTCCGATTCCAATTAATCCACAAAAAAACATCTATGCTTTTCCAACTACCTCCCCGAATCAAGCCCATTGCTGTTGGATATTCTTCCATCATGTCGACGAAATCAAACCAACAAGAGGCACCTATCGTTCCATTATCCAATTTAAAAATGGCAGAGAAATTAAAATGAATGAATCCTTACATATATTAGAAAAACAAATGTATCGAACCTGGTTATGCAAAAAAGCACTTAATGAGTAGGTTTGCTTGATAAGAAAACAGTTATTCATCCCTCAAACACTTCCATTTAAAATTTTCTTGTTGAATATGTAAAAATATAGAAAAATACACATTATCGTTTATGTTCATTCTTTTTTCCTCTTTAGATAATGAGGAAAAAAGAGGGATAACAGTGTCCAATGAGCTATATAAAAGCGATATTTATAAAACCATTTTAGGAAAACATATTCGAAACAAAAGGAAATGGAAAGATAAAAGCATTCAGCAACTTGCAGAAGATACAGGCTTTAGCATCAACCATATAAACAATATCGAGCTTGGCCATTCTCAGCCAGCCACAGGACTATTTCATGCTATTTGCGATGTCTTGAAGATTGATGCAACAGCGTTTCTTAAAGAAGTTAAGGAAGAAGTGGAGTTGTTGATGCCGGAAGAACAATAACGTAGTACACTAACTCATTCTTTTTCTAGCGCCTCTCCCCTATTATAATACGCTAAGAAAATAGGACTTTTTCTTCTAGGGGAAATCCAATTGTCCCTAGAAGTTTGCTATATGCTGACTTTTTTTGTTAATGCATAGAAATATTATCTTTCTTGTTGTTTTTGATAAATACAATTCTATTAAATTATTGACGGTTACAATTGCCCTTAACAGAGCGACAAGAATATAGCTGTTTGTCTTTTTGTGGTGCTTGACACTTGGTATTCACAATGAATCTATATCAATTTAAGCTTACGCTACTACAATACTTTTCCCGTTTCTGTGTCGATGTCCCTTCATAATAATCTAGTAAATAATTTACATTCATAAAACAAGGTACTGTGGAATGCTTATCCTTATAATATGGATAGCTACTCCACGGATAGTATTCTGCCAGCTTAACCATTCTCGCCTCAACTGGGTTAAGGTGAATATAACGGCTTACTTCTAACATTCCTTCTTTATCCTCAATCCTTTTGTCATAAAACCGTTTTTCAAAGACATGGCCTGTTAAACGGTATTTGGTGTTATAGTAATTGGCATAACGTTTATTGATCAGTGCCATTAGCTTTGAAATGGGTACTTCACTAGAACGCAATTGGAAATGGAAATGATTATTCATGAGGCAATAAGAGGCGATTTCAAAGGGGTACTTTTCGTAGAGTTGCGTTAGGATATGAAGAAAAGCTTGAAAATCACTGGCATTCCGGAACAATGGATCACGTCGATTTCCCCTGGAAACAATATGATAAAATCGCTCTGGTATATACACTCTTTTCTTATAGGGCATTATTTCTCCCTCGCAATCGTCATTTGTTTATTCTGTCCCCAGCGTCTTAAGGTCATCGCTTCCCAAATGGCTTGGTCAGCTATTCTTTCCTCTCCTGCTAAATCAGAAATGGTCCTTGCAAGTCTGATAATTTTAATCTGAACACGATTGCTCCAGTTTTGCTTAGAAGAAATTTGGGTGAGGGTCTTTTTCTGTTCCGTTGTCAAGGCACTCGTTTCCACCAAGGTTTCAAACGGAACCTTCGCATTGGAAACTTCTTGTTGATACCGATCAAACTGGCGCAGGCGTGCATTCTCCACTCGTTTACGAATAGCACCAGAGGATTCTTGTGTCGAGGAGTCCTGGTTAACATTTACCGACTGTAAGGATAAGAGGATATCCATTCGGTCATAGATAGGACCTGACAACCGATTTCGGTAGGATTGAATTTGCTTTTGGGAACAGGTGCAATAATGATGAAGCGAACCGAGGTATCCACATGGACAAGGGTTCATAGCACCTACTAGGATAAAAGAAGCTGGATACGTCACAGTAGAATGGGCTCGGCTAATGGTTACTTCACCTGTTTCGAGTGGTTGACGGAGCATATCAAGCGTTTTTTTGGAGAATTCTGCTATCTCATCGAGAAAAAGGATCCCATGGTGGGCCATCGATATTTCACCTGGTCGTGGGTTCGTTCCACCGCCAATAATGGCGACAGCTGAAGCAGAATGGTGGGGATGTCTGAAAGGAACAGATGGAACATGGATGCGTTTTTCACCGGCAAGCTGATACAAACTCATTACTTCGAGCTGTGCTTGATTCGTTAATGAAGGGAAGATAGAAGGAAAGGATTCAGCTAACAAACTCTTTCCACAACCAGGAGGACCATTCATCAGCAAATTATGCTCACCGGCAGCAGCGATTTCTAATGCTCTTTTCGCTTTCTCCTGTCCAATCACATGACAGAAATCCTTTTGATGTGTGGCAACATTTGAAATTAGATGATTTTCTGAGGAATAATGAGGTTGAGACAGCAGGCTTTCTTGCCCTTCCAAATGCTGAACAACTTCCTCGATATGACGGACAACTATACAATTTATATCCTGTAGCATATGGAGTGGCAGCACCGGATCATAAGGTAAATACACTTCTTTGATACCAAGTCCCTTGGCCGCAATAACAGCAGGTAGTATCCCTTCCCCACTCACAACCGAACCATCAAGGGATAACGCCCCAATGAACGCTGTATCTGTAGGAATCTCACGCTTCACCTCCCCCAGTTCCTTCAAAGCAGCCATTGCGATAGCCAGATCATACAGCGAACCATTTTTCTTTTGATCGGACGGAGATAGATTCACAACCACCTTCTTATCCGTCACATCCAAATCAAAATGAGCAATCGACGCCAACACTCTCTCCCTAGACTCCTTAACAGAAGCATCAGGCAAACCAACAATCACCATAGATTCCGTATCCTGCGATATCCGCACCTCCACCTGCACACGGTAGCCCTCCATCCCTTTCAAACCAATACTTGAAACTTTTGAAGTCATACAACTCCCTCCAAACTATTTATTTTTATAGTACGATGAATGAAAATTAACCGGGAAAGAAACAATTCGAGAAAGATTAAAATAGGAAGATAAATCAATCGAGGTTAATATAGAAGTAAGTTTTCTAGAACAAGAACAACCAACAGAGGGAAAGAAACATTCTATCACCCCAATATTCTACAAAATAATCAAATTTCCTGCCAAAATGAAAATAAAAAAAGAAGACAACAATACACTTGCTGTACTTCAAAAAAAGTGGCTCTTTTCTTCTGCAATATACGCACTGCCAGCTCAGTCTATTCGCAATACTCAACTATTTCAGTTTATCATTCACTCAATCTAATTCTCTATCAATCTTCGACAAACTTCGGAGCGTCCCTGTGACCTAGAATGTTGTTTACTTTTTGTAATTTCTGTCATATATTAAATCTATCTTAATTAGGAGGTAATATATGACAAAAATATTTTTAAAAAACTATTAATTGGTGCAGTCGTTTTTTTAGTTATTGTTTCTAGTAGTAATCTAGTAAAAGCAGAAACAAACGAAACTCAAAAAGAAGGTAATGTAAATGTTGTTAGTGATGGTGTCGTTATTTCAGATGCAGAGAGAAACAGATTAAAAGAGTTAGGATATATAGATGATTATATTAATAACATGACGGAAGAACAATATAATGCCACAAAAGAAGAAGCCGTTTTAGACACACAGGTTGTCACAGAATTCATAAAAACGACTGAATATTTTGAGGATGAAAATTGGGTTAACGAAGAAAACCCTGAAGTTATTGATACGGAACAAGAAATTTTAACACAAGCAGAGTTTAATGAAGAAGTAGCTGAATTGAAAGAAAATACTCAAGAAATATTAGAAGATGATAGTAAAGCTGCCCAATCAATTAAACAAAAAGCTTTAAGTAATGATTCTGTTTCACTGTTTGCAGTTGCAGATGATGGAGGATTGGCTTCCAGTATAACAGGCACTAATAGTAACAGTAACTATAAAAAGTTAACTATCACTATAAAAAAATTAACAAGCAATACTTTCCTACTCACTGCTAAAATGGATTGGAAAAAGGTTCCTGCAAATAGACTAAAAGATATTATATCTGTAGCTTGGGATTCAACAGATGATTACAATATTTTGTCGTCACTATATGGAACACAAGTAGCTACTGGAGTAAATCCATGGAATGGTAAGAAAAAAGTAATTACATATACGTATGATAGAGTGAATGAAGCTAACCTATGGGATGTTAATAAAACAGGAATTAGTTTAGTCCAGAATTTAAAAGATGATTGGGATGTATATGAAGTACAAGATATTGTTCAAACAATGCAGGTGATATTAGAAAAAGACACAACTTGGAATACAAAATGGTTAAATGCTGGAGCAGTTTATATGCATCAAACGAAGAATGTGAGCTTTGGCGTTGATTCTTTCTCTATTGGAGCAACTGGTGGAACAAGCGGTGTTGATGGAAGTTTAGAAATATCCTTTAAAGCTCCCGAAGTTAAAAAGAGTTTCGATACACAATTCAAAGCTTATGCACAATTACGTTTAAAGTGGTGAAGAAATGAGAAAAAAAATTAGTGTTTTTAGTGTTGTATTAGAAATACTTGGCTTATTATTGATTTTGCTGAGTCAGAAGATTGGAATGGAATTCACTATGTATTCTGAAGCTGGTGACCCGGCTGCTTTTGCAGGAAACTTGGTAATATTCTCATTAATACCAATAACAATAGGATTTTTACTTGTTTTAGCAGGTATTTTAATTCAAGTTACTAAGTTAAAATAGTATTAAAATATAGAGCTACCTTTCTAATTAATTTGAGGTGGCTTTTTTATTTAATGGAAAGGCTGAAAAATGGAATTAGAAAATATTTTTTAGATAATATCATATCTATGAGAAGAGAAGATGCTATTGCAGATGGTATCTTAGTAGATTTAACAGAAACAGCAAAAGTGAGTGGAATTAATTTTCAGTCGATGTAAACAATACTTTATTGGCTGAAGTAGTAGAATAGTAGAGCCAAATGAACTGGCAAAATCAATGGAGAATCAACTTCAGAAATAATGTGGGTGTCAAATGGAGAGGAAGGCTATAGTTATGAATGCAATCAGCACACAAATTGCGAACGAAAGGTAAATTGTGTAAATGAAATATATGTTTTATCAAAAAAAATGAAGTTCATGTTCAAATTGGTTTGCCAAGATTTTAAATCCTATTCGGGGCGTCACTGTGCAATGAGCCCCTATTAGTAAACATGTATAAATTCGGGAAAAAGTGACCAAAAAAGTGGCTCTTTCCCCGCACTTACTGGCTCAAAACTCCGCACTGCCGGCTCAATCTATTCGCAATACTCAACTATTTCAGTTTATCATTCACTCAATCTAATTCTCTATCAACCTTCGACAAACTTCGGGGCGTCACTGTGACCAATTACAGTTCTTCACCATTTGTTGCAATCACATTCTTATACCAATCAAATGATTTCTTCTTGCTGCGATTTAAAGTTCCGCTACCATCATCATGCTTATCGACATAAATAAATCCGTAACGTTTTGACATTTCTCCTGTAGATGCACTAACTAGGTCAATACAGCCCCATGGTGTGTACCCCATTAGTTCTACACCGTCTTGAATTGCTTCTGCCATCGCTTCAATATGCTCGCGAAGGTAGTCAATGCGGTAGTCATCATTGATTGATCCATCTGCTTCTACTTTATCGTATGCACCTAGTCCATTTTCTACTACGAATAATGGTTTTTGGTAGCGATCATATAGTTGGTTTAGAGAGATTTGTAATCCAGTTGGATCGATTTCCCAGCCCCAATCACTTGCTTTTACGAATGGATTTTTGATACCACCTAGGATATTTCCTTGGCCAACTTCTTCTGGTAATTTATCTTTCTTCTCTGTACGAGACATGTAATAACTAAATGCTACATAGTCTACTGTGTTTTCTTTGATTAATTCTAAGTCACCTTCTTGGATATCTAATTCAATTCCATTTTTTCTGAAGTAACGGTTGATAAATGCTGGATATTGACCACGCACTTGAACGTCTCCACAGAAATAGTTAAATAATTGCTCTTCTTTAAGTGCATAAAGAACGTTTTCTGGATTTGAATCTGCTGCATATGTTGGCAGATAAACAAGCATACAACCAATTTGTGCACCTGGAATGATTTCGTGGCAAAGTTGAACAGCTCGTGCACTTGCTACGAATTGGTGGTGAAAGGCTTGGAAAGTTGGTTGATAATGATCTTCTTCTTTTTGAATAGCGAAGCCTAAACCAAGGATTGGCATATGAAGACTGCTGTTGATTTCGTTAAATGTCATCCAGTATTTCACTTTATCTTTGTAACGATTGAATAGAACTGTAACATAACGCTCGAAGAATGTTACTAATTCACGGCTTTTCCAGCCACCATATTCTTTTACTAAATGAAGTGGTAATTCATAGTGAGAAATTGTTACTACTGGTTCAATATTGTATTTCAATAGCTCATCAAATACACGCTCATAGAATGCTAAGCCTTCTTCGTTTGGCTCTGTTTCATTTCCATTTGGGAAGATACGAGACCAAGCAATAGACATACGGAAAGTTTTGAAGCCCATTTCAGCAAATAGCGCAATATCCTCTTTATAACGATGATAGAAGTCAATTGCTGTATGGTTTGGATACGTATATTTATCATGATCTAATTCAAAGTTAAAGCCTGGATCTTTTAATACACTTAAGCGCACTTTTCCGCCTGGTAACACATCAGGTGTATTTAATCCTTTACCGCCTTCATTATAAGCACCTTCTAATTGGTTAGCAGCTGTTGCTCCACCCCAAAGGAATCCTTCTGGAAATTTAGATAGAGATGTTTTCATTCTTACTTCCTCCTTCTAGATCAGGAGAGAATACAGTGGCATTCTCTCCTTTTTTTTATTTAAACAATTACTGTTAATAATTTCTCTGATTGAACAATACTTTCTTCGCTTGTTCCTGCAATTTCAGTATAGTCATTTGTATTTGTAATGATAATAGGAGTTGTTACTGGGTAACCGGCTTCTTTGATTTTCTCAATATCGAATTCTACTAAGAGATCCCCTTGTTTCACAACATCTCCCTGTTTTACTGCCGGTGTATAGTATTGTCCATTAAGTTGAACAGTATTAATACCAATATGAATCAATATTTCCGCGCCATCTGTTGATACGATACCAATTGCGTGACCTGTTGGGAAAATAGTTGATACTGTTCCATCTACTGGAGAGACAGCTTTTCCGACAGTTGGTTCAACAGCAATCCCTTTCCCCATTGCTTCTGATGCAAACACAGGATCATCCACTTGAGATAATGGAAGAACATTTCCTGTTAACGGGCTAAGAATAGCTTCTTGTTTTAAAAGAGGTTGTGCTTTTTCTTCTTCTTTTACTACTGGTTCTGTTTTAACTTCTTCCTTCTTATTCTTATCTTCATAACCAAGCACTAATACCAATACTAATACTATAGCAAAAGCAATGAAGTTAACAATTAAGAATGTACTAATTGGTGAAAAAGCTGGTGCAGTTAAGATAGCTGCAAAAGCAAATGATTTAGCCACGATACCTAGAATACCTGTAATGGCACCACTAACTGCTCCTGCAATAATCAAATATGGAATCGTTCTTTTATAACGTAGAAGGAGACCATAAATAATTGGTTCTGTTACACCTGATAATGCTGCTGGTAAGAAAGTAGAACCAGCAAGTGTTTTCAATTTCTTATCTTTCGTTTTGAAAAAGATACCTACTGCTAATCCCATTTGTGCAAATACAGATGCTGCAACCATAGCAAGTAATGGATCTGAGCCTTTTGCCAGGTTTGCCAAAATAAGTGGTACAAGACCCCAGTGTAGTCCAAGTACAGTTAAGAATGTCCAACCAGCACCCAATACAGCACCCGCTAACCATCCACTCTTCGAACTTAAGAAACTTATTCCAGCGCCAATCCAATCTCCTACATATACGCCAAATGGACCAAATGCTAGTACTGTTAATGGAACAATAATGATCAAGGAAAGCATTGGAACTAAGAACATCTGTAAATCTTTATGAATAACTTTCTTCAAGAATTTATCTAAAAGTGCATAAATTGCTACCGCGATAAATACAGGGAATACAGTAGATGAGTAATCCATTAATACGACAGGAATTCCAATGAAATTAGAAACATCACCTGAAGCCATTAATCCAGTAAAGTTCGGCTCAAGTAAAGCTGCCCCAATTGTTCCACCGACATATGGATTTGCTCCCAATTTAGTTGCAACCGTAATTCCTAAGAAGATCGGAAGGAAATAGAATACTGCATTACCAGCAGCTGATAAAATAAAATATGTTCCACTTGTTTCTGATAGCAAACCAGTCATAGTTAGAACGGTTAAGAGTGCTTTTAGCATACCCGCTCCAGCTAGTGCCCCTAATAATGGAGAGAAACTTCGAGAAATTACTTCAAAGATTTGTGCGCCGATTCCTGGCTTAGGTGCATTAGAAGGAGCTTTCTCTCCACCAACATCTGCAATTTTACTAATTTCTTTATATACTGCTGGCACATGGCTTCCTACAACTACTTGGAATTGTCCACCACTTTCCACCACACTAAGTATACCCTCTAAGTTTTGCAGTGCCTCTTTATCTGCTTTCTCGTTATCATTTAGTTTAAAGCGTAAGCGAGTTGCACAATGAACTAAGCTATTAATATTTTCTTCTTCACCGACTAATTTGACGATGTCTTTAGCTAATTTTTCATAAGCCATGTCTATTTCTCCTTTTTTGTATTACTTTTAGTTATTTTTCTAACTTAAGTGGGCTACTATGCTTCCTTTTTAATTTGGCATAATAGAAAAGAATTAAGTCAAAAACTCACCCTTTTGGCAATAAAAAAAACCTAAATCAAGCATAATCACTTTGATTTAGGTTTTGCCCGAAAGGTAGCAACCCTACTATTCTATATCATTACTCTTTACTCTTAACCACTCTTTCAATATGAATGGTTAAATAAATCATTTCTTCATCTGTTAAAACATACGTATAGGTGCTTTCAATAAATTTCTTTACTTTCAGTGCACATGTATGCGCTTCAGGATATTTCTTTTCGATGACACTATATAAATCATCATCTGTTGAGCCGTTATAATGATTCCCTCTTACTAAACGCTGTGCAAAGAATTTAAGATGGGTAATAAAACGGTAAAAGGCTAATGAGTCTTCATTGAAATTGATTTTAAAGTGATACCTTACAAGCGTTAAGATTTCTTGCATAATCTTCGTCATATCCTGCACAACTGGCATCTCTTCATTCAATTCAGCGTTTACAATATGAAGTGCTAAAAATCCTGCTTCATCTTCTGGTAAGATGATGCCAAACTCATCACAAATCATATTTAATGCCTCTATCCCTATCTCATATTCATCTCTATATAATTGCCGCGTTTCCCAAATAAGCCCATTCTTAATCGGCAGGTGGTTCTTATAACGCTCCACCGCAAAGTATATATGATCGGTTAAATGAATATAAATACTTTCATTTAATTTCTTACCAAGCTTCATTTTGGCATAAGCAATAATCTTCTCCGATAATTGCATATACTCAATAGGACGATCAGCGATTAAGGTTTTGAGTTTCGTCAATATATCTTCGTTTTCTAAAGTGAATATCTTTTCTATTAAGTGCTCATCTATCTTATCACCAATGTGCTTTTGGAAAGCAATCCCACGGCCAATAATGATAACTTCTTGTTTATCTTTTATCGCAATAACTGCATTATTATTCAAAACTTTCTCGATTTTCACTTTATTACCCCCGATATATAGAGAAAAAGACAAAACCAATCCCTTTTCTTAAGGTAATCGGTTTTGCCTGATTTAACAGTTACAACCCGTTCTTGTATACGCTTCCTATATTATATCAAAGAAAGTAGAAAATAGCAACAGGATTTTCAATTTATTATCAAGGATATTATATCCTAACTATCTATCTCTTGCTCGCCTTTATTCTACCCTTCCTTCTCATAAATAACAACCCTTACATCTCCATTTCGCAAGTTATAATTTAGCCTTCTATAAATAGGATTTAACACATATTCATCACCGTTCTTTGAGTAAGCAAAAATTCTCTCTGAATGTACAAAATTCCCTTTCTCCGTTTCATGAATAGAAGTATCATTTTTCCTGTGTTAACAGTGATATAAAAGAAGCATATCCTTTTGGACGCTCTACAAAGTTCATTTCCCCTGCTTCAAGAAGCTGTTTTTTTTGAAAAGGGGTAGTAATCAATACTCTTTCTGAATAAGTGTTTACAGGGACGCCCAGAAATTTGTCGAAGATTGATAGAAAGTTAGATTGTGTGAATGTGATAGAATTTAGAAATAAAGAAATGAGGTTGTAAATGATGGAAATAGAATGGAAAAAAGAAACGCTTATTTTTGAAACTTTAAGAGAAGCAGAGGTATGGGCTGATTCTATAGCAAACGAAATACATGGTAGAACAATAAATGGATATATAACACCAGATTATAAAATAGCATATGCTCTTTCATTTTTTCTAGCTTCTAATCCTGATTTTGTCGTTCATACAGAAAAAAGTTTCAGTATTCGTCCAGGAGTAAAGGTTGAGGATTCATTTATATATAAAGTTTGGGTAACTACTAAATCATAAATGAGGTAAAACTATATGATTAATACATACTAAAAATGTCTACATGTCAGTACAACAATTTTGAATTTTTTCACTCATTTATTTTTAACGCTTTTACTTTTTCAACGTCGTTTACTTCACTTCATTCGAAAATACATTTTCAAAAACATTAGCGTTTCTTTTAATAGTCAATGCTTCTTCTTTTACAAACGAATATTTAGTTATTCAATTCCTAGAAAAAAACAATGAAAAAAAGTCCTACAGTTTATTACGTGATCTGTTGGACTTTACTATACATAGGAAACGAATTGGCGCTATGTGATACATTTATTGGCGAAGACTAGTAAAAAAAATGGCTAGCGTGGTAAAATCACCTGGCCGTAATCACTTCACAAAGAAATCTTTCTATGATTATTCCCCCTTTCCTAAACCGAAAACAACACCGCCAATATCCAGCTACTATTTCAGTTTATCATTCACAACATCTAATTCTCTATAAATCTTCGACAAATTTCGAGGCGTCACTGTTACTTCAAGTTAATAGATCCCAATCTATCTTACGAAGAGTTTGTAGGTAGTATTGATAGCAATTTAGGTACTCTAGAAGAAGTTGAATAACAGAAACCGTGCGTCAGAACATGCCATACTTAAATCAAGCGATTGGAAAACCCGTTCACTTTGCCTTACAGGCATTAAAAGGTTTTTAAAAAAGAAAAAAAACGAAATTTTGATGAAAGAAAACATTTAGAAAACGGATACAAAATTAGAAGTTTTACTTTATAAAAAGGGAGCTATAAAAAACTCCAACAAAAACTTGACTCAATCTTTAGCATGACACATAGTTGAAAGCAATTGTTATAAGCTATATAATAAACGTATATAATGAAAAAGAGAAGTGCGCGAACACTTCTCTCTGCAACCTCTACCGTCAGGGTGTGGTTGTCAATTAAATATTATTTTGGTTGAGAACCACCCTTTTGCTTGCGACGGCGTAGGGTGGTTTTCTTGTTTTCTAATATGTTCTTCCGAAAGAAATAGGCGCTTATCTCACGCACAATCCCCTTCAGAACTTCACGAAGAAATTCAAGAAATGTTTCCATGATTATCACCTCCTTTCCTAAACGGAAAGAAGCACAACAACCAACCACCCTCACAATATTCAGTTGCTATTTCAGTTTATCACATTCACACAATCTAACTCTCTATCAATCTTCGACATATTTCGGGCCGTCACTGTGACCAAGAGTTTCGCTGCACTGTGACCAAGAATTTGTTTTTCCGAAAGACATAAGCGCAACAAACAACCACCATCGTACTATTCAGTTGCTATTTCAGTTAATCACACACATAATCTAACTCTCTATCAACCTTCGACAAATCTCGGGTTGTCACTGTGACCTTACCTTCGGAACCCCCGGCATAGCCAGGGCTTTTCGAAACCATCAATAAAAAGAAGAAGACAACAATACACTTGTTGTACTTCTTCTTTAACAAATTCCAACAGCACTCACACACACAAAGCCTCCTGTGAAACATTTATGTGAAACAAGATTATTCGAGGCGTCACTGTGACCTTACCTAATATTGTCTACTTTTTATATCTTGGTTCGCCATTGGAAAGGGAAAAACGCCACCCCCCTCCAATATCCAACTACTAATTCAGTTTATCAATCACTCAATCTAACTCTATACCAATCTTCGACAAATTTCGGGGCGTCACTGTGACCAAGAATTAATTCGGTATTAGTTTAAGTTTATTAAGTACAAGTTTACCTATTGGTTCTCACGCTGCCTCTCCTAGCTATGATTCTATTATTGAACAACCTATAAGTGTAGATTTGGAAAATCTTTCTGCTGAACAATTGAAAGATTATAACGACTTAATTTCTCAAGGATATACAGTATCAATTGATACGGATGGTAAATATACATTTATTAATGGTTATAAATCTCCTTTTAACTCTACTTCAGGTATTGGAACTAGAGCAGTTATAGGCTCAATAAAAGTATCTAATAAAATATATTATGGCTATACTGGTATGGGTACATTATCTGGAAGTATTTCAGTCAGTAAATTAAGCTCAACTTCAATTTCAATTACTGGATATAGTTTATCTCTAAACGCTCCAGGTTCCTATGGAAATTCTGGTAGCTATGCCCCAAAAACCGGAAACCCAGCAATTCTCAATTATTTTTTTAATATCGATACTGGTCGTAGTATCGGAACTCATGGAATAGTACCTTTTTATACAGGATATAGAGTATATCCTAATGGATCAGTAACGTTCTTTAACGATAAATCAATGTATGATTGATAAAAAAAAGATTGAGTATATAAAATATCAATATATTAATTTTTAAATCTTAGTATTAGTTAAGAAGCGTCACTTGGATCTAGCAGGAACATAAGACCTTGCAAGACCAAGTGACGAAAAATAGATACTGGAATTAACTATTTCATAATTACATATACTAAATAAAATAAGATACTTAACATTTACACTTTGTTTTCATAAGTCTTTAATGAATATATTTAAAAGTCATGCTATAATAATAGTCAGTTGTTTCAGAATTTTACGGAAGTTCCGCATTGTCATGTGATAACATCATGTAATAGCAATAGGGATGGAGGTTTAATAAAATGACCATTTTCATCGTAATTCTTGTAGGTGTATTAGGCATTGTTGGTTTTTTTGCTTATAATGCTTTTTTTTATTATAGTGAAAAAAACGAAAAAAATAAGTCAAAAAAAAACTAGATAGTATACAAAAAAGACGATAGATTTTGTTCTATCGTCTTTTTGTATTTCTAATTTCCTATAGATTCACCTTTCATGAATTAGCAAATAAAATTCTTATTTTTCCCCTGCTATTGAGGTCAACTATTTTACTAAGGCGAACATGTAGATATTCATCTTTTGAATTAATTCCTACATCTTTATCAAGCGACATTAACTAATCCCCCTGGATTAAGAGTGGATGAAAAGTTGGTAAAGGAATGGGTCAAAGAAAACAATAAGAAGGCAAAGTGCAGTGACAGTCGTCCAATCGTTGAGGAGGATCTACATAGATATAATGATTGGTGTTTGGTAAAAGGAACTGCCTATGAGGAAGGCATAGATGACACAACAAAAATCGCTAGATTGTTAGAGGAGAATTCCCTTCTAAAAAAGGAAGTTGAGAAGTTAATAAATGAGAAATTTCAATTAGAAAATTCACTTGGACTGAATGACTGGATTTGATATGTAATATGAAATCCCCTGCCTTTATGGCGAGGGAATGATCAAAGTGTTGAATCTTAATTGATGAAAACTGTTTAAATTTATTTTATAAAAACTGTTTAATTCTACTTGACGGTTACAGGTGGCTCATTTCATCTGCAATAATTACCGTGAAACATTCCTGTGAAACAAGATTTTTCGAGGAGTCACTGTGCAGCGAGAATGAATCTAATATCCAAAATACTTGGTCACCAAACCTTCGTAAGAACCATTTTTTGATTGCCAAATACAAACTACTATTTCATCACACAATCTAATTTTCTATCAATCTTCGACAAATTTCGGGTCGTCACTGTGACCATGAGTTCATGCAACCTCTACCGTCAGGGTGTGGTTGTCAATTAAATATTATTTTGGTTGAGAACCACCCTTTTGCTTGCGACGGCGTAGGGTGGTTTTCTTGTTTTCTAATATGTTCTTCCGAAAGAAATAGGCGCTTATCTCACGCACAATCCCCTTCAGAACTTCACGAAGAAATTCAAGAAATGTTTCCATGATTATCACCTCCTTTCCTAAACGGAAAGAAGCACAACAACCAACCACCCTCACAATATTCAGTTGCTATTTCAGTTTATCACATTCACACAATCTAACTCTCTATCAATCTTCGACAAATTTCGGGCCGTCACTGTGACCAAGAGTTAAAGAACTAAACGTATTGAAACATCTTAGAAAAGCTGGAATTTCCAATCTTTTGGCTATACCTGTGCTTATTTATTTCAGCTCATTTTCTGTTTGATCTTTGAAAACAAAAACTGGTTTCGAACACTGGAAAGTAAGAAATCTACGGAAGTTCCAGCTAAAGACGCGGTCTATCGTTTCTTAAATCGTTCCACTTATTCATGGAGAAGGTTTCTACTTTTATTAAGCACACACTCCATTGAAAAAGTAAGTAAGCTTACGAATCATGAGCGTATGAACTAATAGCTCTGGCTATTTTTCGAAAGTTGTTGCAGCTGATTTAGAATTAACCACTTCTAGTTTAAGAAGATGGTCTATTGCTTAACCTAATTAGATTCATTAAACTAATCCGAATTTATATTGTCTACTTTTTATATCTTGGTTCGCCATTGGAAAGGGAAAAACGCCACCCCCCTCCAATATCCAACTACTAATTCAGTTTATCATTCACTCAATCTAACTCTCTACCAATCTTCGACAAATTTCGGGGAGTCACTGTGCAGTGAGCCCCTATTAGTAAACATGTATAAATTCGGGAAAAAGTGACCAAAAAAGTGGCTCAAAACTCCGCACTACCGGCTCAGTCTATTCGCAATACTCAACTATTTCAGTTTATCATTCACTCAATCTAATTCTCTATCAATCTTCGACAAACTTCGGGGCGTCACTGTGACCATGAGTTTGTCGGGAATTTAAATAAATATCTCATACGAAAAAATCGTATAAAACATAAATTTAGGATATAATGTAGGTAAGAGGTGAAAATAATGAAGATAAATTTATTAAAGTCGAGTATCAACGGTTTAAAACTGTTTAAGGATAGCCATCTAGAGGTTGATTTCATTACCTTGAAAAAGGTTAGTCAACAAGATGTAGATGACCATCTTGTTGAGAATTTATTTGGAAGTGTCTATAAACAAAATTTACTTGCCTTTGCGGGTATTAATGCTTCGGGGAAAACTACTACTTTGAAACTAATCACCATGATATTAGAACTTTTTATACAAAATAGAACATTAGAGACTTTATCAAATGATGAGATGTTCGATCATTTAGAAGATGAAAGCACCTTAATCAATATTTTTTATGCCGAAAATAAATTGTATGAGTTAACCTCGATTATTAAACGGGATGAAAATGGGAAGTTTCACTTCTTGTCAGAAACTTTAAAAACAAAACCAGCCCGTTCAAACATTAGCAAAGAAAAATTATTAAATTTTAAAGATATCCAACCTTATAGAACGCGGGATGATGTCGAAAAAATGGCAATGGGATACTTGCGAGGAGATACGAGCATTTTTATGCAAATTTTAAAAGAACTAAGCATTCTGGATGGCAGGCGATACATCTTTGATATGATACAGTTTACTAATTTCAATGTCTTTGGCACTCTAAACACAATCCCCTCTGGATATATACAATATTTAGATCCTGATATTGAAGAAATTGAATTTATTAATCGTGATAACTCTACGAATTTTGCAAAGCTCTTAATAAAAATAAAATTTTTCAATCAAGACGTAATTGAAATACCGGCTTCTGATTTGTGGAAATACTTATCTTCCGGTACCATTAAAGGTTTAAACCTTCTTCTTGCAATTGAAAAGGTGTTAAAGACAGGTGGCTATATTGTCATTGACGAAATTGAAAATCATTTAAATAAAACGGTTGCAATTACAATGATTAATCTATTTAAGAGTGAAGTTAATAAAAATAATGCCACACTTATTTTCTCGACACATTATAGTGAAATATTAGACGATATTGAACGAAGTGATAGCATATACTTTAACACTAAAAATAAAGGCAAGATAGAATTGGAAAACCTCTCTTCGCATGTTAATAGAGCAGATAAAAAGAAGAGCAACATTTATTTAAGCGGATTGCTAGGTACAGCTCCTAAGTATACTGGATATCAGGCATTAAAAAAATCTTTGAAGAATAAAATGACTCAAACATCGAATGCTGATTCAAGGGAGGCATAGGAGATGTTTGAGCATAAAGAGGGGAACTTGGTCGCATGTATTTGCGAAGGGAATGCAGAACAAGAAATTATGGAGATTTTATTGGAGAATGGCAAACTAAAGTTCCAACCAGAAGACTTGCTAGATGAAAGGTTATTTACAGGATCCATGCGTAGTTCCAGAAACCTTGAAAGAAGATACTTAACGCAAAACTATAAAGAAGGCCAGAAAATTGAGATCATTCGAATCCTAGACTCAAGGAATGAGAGCTATAAAATTGCGGATGAATTCAAAGGGAAATTAGCAAGTATCACAAATTGCTATACTCGACCAGAAATTGAACTCCTTATTATTTTGCATAAAGGACATTATGATAAATTTATGCGTTCCAAATATAAGAAGCCTAGTGATTATTGCATTCATGATTTAAATTTAGGGAAGAAAATAAAAAGTAAAGCGTTTATTTCAAATTATTTTCAAGATCCCGAAGAATTGGTTCAAGTATTGGAAATATATCATCGAGTCCGTTCTGATGAAGAGTGTACTATCTTTTCATTGCTTAAATAATGGGGATACTAAAACATTTGGAGTGGCACCGTTATACAAACTAATATTTCTTTTGCGATGAAAAACAGGCAATAGGTTTTTTTATGAAAACAATCAAAAACGTGCAAGGCATTGAATAAACACTTGCATATTTTTGGTTGTTGATTTTAACAATTCTTCCATTAACTATTACATTATGCAAAGACTCTTTGATAATTCTAGTTTTATGCTTATTTCATATTCACTCTGCTCTTAAATTTCTATAATTTAAATTTGTGCTCCTAATACATTGTAAGATTCTTCACTTAAACAATACTTCCCTTTTCTACAATAAGCAAGGTTCACTTATTACAGGGATGCTGCACTTATTGAGTCCATCAATTTCTGGACTATGACCATACTTTCCTGCCAAAATGATAATAGAAAGAAAACAACATATATTGCTGTACTTCTTCTTAACAAATATTATTACAATCATACAAAGTCTTCCGCGAATTATTCCTGTAAACAAGATTGTTCGGGGAGTCACTGTGCAGTGAGCCCCTATTAGTAGACATGTATAAATTCGGGAAAAAGTGACCAAAAAAGTGGCTCAAAACTCCGCACTACCGGCTCAGTCTATTCGCAATACTCAACTATTTCAGTTTATCATTCACTCAATCTAATTCTCTATCAATCTTCGACAAACTTCGGGGCGTCACTGTGACCATGAGTTGTAGAGTGGCTCATTTCATCTGCAATAATCACCCCAGTGCAATCCCACAAAACACTCTTGTGAAACTTTCCTGTGAAACAAGATTTTTCGGGGCGTCACTGTGACCATACCTAAATATATCTTCGTTTTCTAAAGTGAATATCTTTTCTATTAAGTGCTCATCTATCTTATCACCAATGTGCTTTTGGAAAGCAATCCCACGGCCAATAATGATAACTTCTTGTTTATCTTTTATCGCAATAACTGCATTATTATTCAAAACTTTCTCGATTTTCACTTTATTACCCCCGATATATAGAGAAAAAGACAAAACCAATCCCTTTTCTTAAGGTAATCGGTTTTGCCTGATTTAACAGTTACAACCCGTTCTTGTATACGCTTCCTATATTATATCAAAGAAAGTAGAAAATAGCAACAGGATTTTCAATTTATTATCAAGGATATTATATCCTAACTATCTATCTCTTGCTCGCCTTTATTCTACCCTTCCTTCTCATAAATAACAACCCTTACATCTCCATTTCGCAAGTTATAATTTAGCCTTCTATAAATAGGATTTAACACATATTCATCACCGTTCTTTGAGTAAGCAAAAATTCTCTCTGAATGTACAAAATTCCCTTTCTCCGTTTCATGAATAGAAGTATCATTTTTCCTGTGTTAACAGTGATATAAAAGAAGCATATCCTTTTGGACGCTCTACAAAGTTCATTTCCCCTGCTTCAAGAAGCTGTTTTTTTTGAAAAGGGGTAGTAATCAATACTCTTTCTGAATAAGTGTTTACAGGGACGCCCAGAAATTTGTCGAAGATTGATAGAAAGTTAGATTGTGTGAATGTGATAGAATTTAGAAATAAAGAAATGAGGTTGTAAATGATGGAAATAGAATGGAAAAAAGAAACGCTTATTTTTGAAACTTTAAGAGAAGCAGAGGTATGGGCTGATTCTATAGCAAACGAAATACATGGTAGAACAATAAATGGATATATAACACCAGATTATAAAATAGCATATGCTCTTTCATTTTTTCTAGCTTCTAATCCTGATTTTGTCGTTCATACAGAAAAAAGTTTCAGTATTCGTCCAGGAGTAAAGGTTGAGGATTCATTTATATATAAAGTTTGGGTAACTACTAAATCATAAATGAGGTAAAACTATATGATTAATACATACTAAAAATGTCTACATGTCAGTACAACAATTTTGAATTTTTTCACTCATTTATTTTTAACGCTTTTACTTTTTCAACGTCGTTTACTTCACTTCATTCGAAAATACATTTTCAAAAACATTAGCGTTTCTTTTAATAGTCAATGCTTCTTCTTTTACAAACGAATATTTAGTTATTCAATTCCTAGAAAAAAACAATGAAAAAAAGTCCTACAGTTTATTACGTGATCTGTTGGACTTTACTATGCATAGGAAACGAATTGGCGCTATGTGATACATTTATTGGCGAAGACTAGTAAAAAATATGGCTAGCGTGGTAAAATCACCTGGCCGTAATCACTTCACAAAGAAATCTTTCTATGATTATTCCCCCTTTCCTAAACCGAAAACAACACCGCCAATATCCAGCTACTATTTCAGTTTATCATTCACAACATCTAATTCTCTATAAATCTTCGACAAATTTCGGGGCGTCACTGTTACTTCAAGTTACATTCACACAATCTAACTCTCTATCAATCTTCGACATATTTCGGGCCGTCACTGTGACCAAGAGTTTATTATTTACTCAACTTTCGCACCAATTAAAGTTCAATAAGTTCAACCAGCAGTAGTTGCCGCTGGCATTCAAGTACTATTATTGACACATAAAAATGCATGAAAAAACACCTATCCGTTTGGTATAGTTGATTTGTCGAGAATCAAACATTCCATACAGAAGAGGTGTCCTCTATATGATAGCGAATCTGACCAAACGAAGCAACTACCAAATGAAATAAAATCTACCTTTAAAGAACTAAACGTATTGAAACATCTTAGAAAAGCTGGAATTACCAATCTTTTGGCTATACCTGTGCTTATTTATTTCAGCTCATTTTCTGTTTGATCTTTGAAAACAAAAACTGGTTTCGAACACTGGAAAGTAAGAAATCTACGGAAGTTCCAGCTAAAGACGCGGTCTATCGTTTCTTAAATCGTTCCACTTATTCATGGAGAAGGTTTCTACTTTTATTAAGCACACACTCCATTGAAAAAGTAAGTAAGCTTACGAATCATGAGCGTATGAACTAATAGCTCTGGCTATTTTTCGAAAGTTGTTGCAGCTGATTTAGAAATAACCACTTCTAGTTTAAGAAGATGGTCTATTGCTTAACCTAATTAGATTCATTAAACTAATCCGAATTTATATTGTCTACTTTTTATATCTTGGTTCGCCATTGGAAAGGGAAAAACGCCACCCCCCTCCAATATCCAACTACTAATTCAGTTTATCATTCACTCAATCTAACTCTCTACCAATCTTCGACAAATTTCGGGGCGTCACTGTGCAGTGAGCCCCTATTAGTAGACATGTATAAATTCGGGAAAAAGCGACCAAAAAAGTCGCTCAAAACTCCGCACTACCGGCTCAGTCTATTCGCAATACTCAACTATTTCAGTTTATCATTCACTCAATCTAATTCTCTATCAATCTTCGACAAACTTCGGGGCGTCACTGTGACCCACCTCCTTTCCTAAACGGAAAAAAGCGCAACAACCAACCACCAATATCCAGTTGCTATTTAAGTTTATCATTCACACATTCTAACTCTCTATCAATCTTCGACAAACTTCGGGGCGTCACTGTGACCAAAAATTATGTGACCATACCTATTTTGTCGGGAATTTAAATAAATATCTCATACGAAAAAATCGTATAAAACATAAATTTAGGATATAATGTAGGTAAGAGGTGAAAATAATGAAGATAAATTTATTAAAGTCGAGTATCAACGGTTTAAAACTGTTTAAGGATAGCCATCTAGAGGTTGATTTCATTACCTTGAAAAAGGTTAGTCAACAAGATGTAGATGAGCATCTTGTTGAGAATTTATTTGGAAGTGTCTATAAACAAAATTTACTTGCCTTTGCGGGTATTAATGCTTCGGGGAAAACTACTACTTTGAAACTAATCACCATGATATTAGAACTTTTTATACAAAATAGAACATTAGAGACTTTATCAAATGATGAGATGTTCGATCATTTAGAAGATGAAAGCACCTTAATCAATATTTTTTATGCCGAAAATAAATTGTATGAGTTAACCTCGATTATTAAACGGGATGAAAATGGGAAGTTTCACTTCTTGTCAGAAACTTTAAAAACAAAACCAGCCCGTTCAAACATTAGCAAAGAAAAATTATTAAATTTTAAAGATATCCAACCTTATAGAACGCGGGATGATGTCGAAAAAATGGCTATGGGATACTTGCGAGGAGATACGAGCATTTTTATGCAAATTTTAAAAGAACTAAGCATTCTGGATGGCAGGCGATACATCTTTGATATGATACAGTTTACTAATTTCAATGTCTTTGGCACTCTAAACACAATCCCCTCTGGATATATACAATATTTAGATCCTGATATTGAAGAAATTGAATTTATTAATCGTGATAACTCTACGAATTTTGCAAAGCTCTTAATAAAAATAAAATTTTTCAATCAAGACGTAATTGAAATACCGGCTTCTGATTTGTGGAAATACTTATCTTCCGGTACCATTAAAGGTTTAAACCTTCTTCTTGCAATTGAAAAGGTGTTAAAGACAGGTGGCTATATTGTCATTGACGAAATTGAAAATCATTTAAATAAAACGGTTGCAATTACAATGATTAATCTATTTAAGAGTGAAGTTAATAAAAATAATGCCACACTTATTTTCTCGACACACTATAGTGAAATATTAGACGATATTGAACGAAGTGATAGCATATACTTTAACATTAAAAATAAAGGCAAGATAGAATTGGAAAACCTCTCTTCGCATGTTAATAGAGCAGATAAAAAGAAGAGCAACATTTATTTAAGCGGATTGCTAGGTACAGCTCCTAAGTATACTGGATATCAGGCATTAAAAAAATCTTTGAAGAATAAAATGACTCAAACATCGAATGCTGATTCAAGGGAGGCATAGGAGATGTTTGAGCATAAAGAGGGGAACTTGGTCGCATGTATTTGCGAAGGGAATGCAGAACAAGAAATTATGGAGATTTTATTGGAGAATGGCAAACTAAAGTTCCAACCAGAAGACTTGCTAGATGAAAGGTTATTTACAGGATCCATGCGTAGTTCCAGAAACCTTGAAAGAAGATACTTAACGCAAAACTATAAAGAAGGCCAGAAAATTGAGATCATTCGAATCCTAGACTCAAGGAATGAGAGCTATAAAATTGCGGATGAATTCAAAGGGAAATTAGCAAGTATCACAAATTGCTATACTCGACCAGAAATTGAACTCCTTATTATTTTGCATAAAGGACATTATGATAAATTTATGCGTTCCAAATATAAGAAGCCTAGTGATTATTGCATTCATGATTTAAATTTAGGGAAGAAAATAAAAAGTAAAGCGTTTATTTCAAATTATTTTCAAGATCCCGAAGAATTGGTTCAAGTATTGGAAATATATCATCGAGTCCGTTCTGATGAAGAGTGTACTATCTTTTCATTGCTTAAATAATGGGGATACTAAAACATTTGGAGTGGCACCGTTATACAAACTAATATTTCTTTTGCGATGAAAAACAGGCAATAGGTTTTTTTATGAAAACAATCAAAAACGTGCAAGGCATTGAATAAACACTTGCATATTTTTGGTTGTTGATTTTAACAATTCTTCCATTAACTATTACATTATGCAAAGACTCTTTGATAATTCTAGTTTTATGCTTATTTCATATTCACTCTGCTCTTAAATTTCTATAATTTAAATTTGTGCTCCTAATACATTGTAAGATTCTTCACTTAAACAATACTTCCCTTTTCTACAATAAGCAAGGTTCACTTATTACAGGGATGCTGCACTTATTGAGTCCATCAATTTCTGGACTATGACCATACTTTCCTGCCAAAATGATAATAGAAAGAAAACAACATATATTGCTGTACTTCTTCTTAACAAATATTATTACAATCATACAAAGTCTTCCGCGAATTATTCCTGTAAACAAGATTGTTCGGGGAGTCACTGTGCAGTGAGCCCCTATTAGTAGACATGTATAAATTTGGGAAAAAGTGACCAAAAAAGTGGCTCAAAACTCCGCACTACCGGCTCAGTCTATTCGCAATACTCAACTATTTCAGTTTATCATTCACTCAATCTAATTCTCTATCAATCTTCGACAAACTTCGGGGCGTCACTGTGACCATGAGTTATCGTTTTCTTGGGTACAAGTGGTGTTGGAAAGACCCATTTGGCCACTTCAATCGGAATTGCCGCAGCGAAGAAACGAACTAGTACTTATTTTATTAAGTGCCATGATTTAATCCAGAATTTGAAGAAAGCACGGTTGGAAAACCGTTTAGAAAGTCGTTTAAAGCATTATGCCAAGTACAAGCTTTTAATCGTAGATGAAATTGGTTACTTGCCAATAGATGCGGAAGATGCGAAGCTCTTTTTTCAGCTCATTGACATGAGATACGAAAAGAAAAGTACGATTCTCACTACAAATGTAAATTTCAAAGAGTGGGATACAATTTTTCAAGAGACTAAACTAGCGAATGCGATTTTAGATCGTATTTTACATCACGCAACTGTCGTAACCATTGTAGGTGATTCTTATCGATTAAAGGCTCATTTAACGCAAGAAAACGAGTGATTTTGTACATCCTTACGCAAGCAAAATTGTACATATTTGTGTTGACATTTATAGCTCAAAACTCCGCACTGCCGGCTAGTCTATTCGCAATACTCAACTATTTCAGTTTATCATTCACTCAATCTAATTCTCTATCAATCTTCGACAAACTTCGGGGCGTCACTGTGACCAAGAATTTAATTATACTGTTTTTCTAGCCAGCTAAACTCTTGAAGTTGTGTTAACTGCCGTTCTGTAATGGCAGTTTGTTCTCCTACATTGAATTCATGAAGCGTTTTAACAAAAGGGAAACGAGCCCATTTCATTCTTCGCTCCATACTTTTTATCTCACGTTTATTTAGTTCGAATGTTGTAACTGCTTCTAAGAATTCTAAATAAGTCCATGATGCTTTTTCTGCTTCACGAAGGAGTTGAGGAAGTTCCTCTGCAGTTTCAGCTAATCTTAGTTGGCGAAAGTGGTCTTGTAACTCCTTGACGGTTTTATTCATTGGATACGCCCTCCAAAATGCTTGTATATGTACTTATAGAGCGTGTTGTTACTTTAATTTTCGTTTTAGAAGTTGGCACAATATTACTCTTATAAATTGCGGAAATAGATTCTGTATTTGACTTACTTAAATAATTAACCACATCGCGGAAATCATTGGCGCTATAAAGTTTTTCGTAGATACATTTTTGAAGTGCCTGATTAATCCATTCTGGATCGCTTTTTATGACAGATAAAAGAATAGCTAGTTGATCGCGTCGATAACGAGTATAGATTTGACAAATTTCATCTATATAGGCTCTTGCATCTTCCTGCTTTTCAAAACTAGAAATGACGCTTTGTTTTATCTCCTCAATTCCTTTAGAACGGTCGCGTGAATGATTTCTATTCTTAATAAGTCTACCTTTTTCATTACTAATTTTATGTTCAGCTAGTATCTCGCCATCTGCCTGAGTTAGAATAATCAACGTATCTTGCTTTATTTTGAGGTACACTTGATTGTCTGGTTGCGACCCATAAGTTCCAACAGGAACTGAATAACGATTTGACTTGAAGCGAATCGTATTGTCCTTATTTATGTTCCTTGGTATAATTACTGTATGGTTACTTTCTAATGAAAGTATAGGGGAGACTGGCTGTAAGTGTTGCTTTTCGACGAGAAACACTTCAACTGGTCTCTTTTTCGTTGTATTATGTACATTCTTATTACCTGTACGATCTAACCATTGTAATGCACTTACATTCCAACTCTCGATGTCTTTAAAGACGCGACTATCTGCGAAATTACCTTTTATGTATTTCACCACGTTTTCTATCATCCCTTTTGACTCAGGATCAGCTTTTCGACATAAGTGTACGCGAAACTTACGATCTTTTATATATGCTTGAAATTCTGACGTTAAAATTAAATCTCCTGCATTTTCACTAACGGAAAGTAAATGGTCTTGATCATAAACAATTTCCTCTGTATAACCACCAAAAAAGCGAAATGCATTTTCGTGACAGCGAATGGCATCCTTTGTTGTAAAAGGCCGGTCTAGCCACTCCATATATTTATAACGTGAATGCGCCAAGACAAAAGCGATGAAATACAATTTAACTTCTTTTTTCCTTATCGTTTTCTGCTTTGTTTCACCCCAATCCACTTGTAGCTGCTTAGCCATCGGCTGTTCAGGTACAGCCTCGTAATGTCTAACAATGGATTTTTTCTCAATCTGATATATTTCGCGAATTTCTTTTACATAAGAACGTACCGTGCTTTCTCCAATCTCTAAATTGGGATGACGTTCTAATAGCCAATCTTGAATTTGTGCAGCACTTAAATGAGGATACTCCTCTAACCAAGCTACAATCCAATCCCGATAGGGATCTAGTTTTTTAGGCTTTTGAAGTGGGTTTCCTAAATACTCCTGTGCTTCTTCAAAAGACATTCCTAAATACTTATAGACAGTCCCCCGATTAATTTTTAAATGTTTAGCAATTTGAGCAATCTTTAATTTACGCTTAAATAGTTGATGAATCTCAATATATAACACTAACTTTCCCTCCAAGTCTTTAACCTCCAGTAAACGAATAATTCTAGTTTACTAGATTGTTTATATGTTTGGCGAAAGTGTTCACGAGATTCTAGCGAAAACTGTCTATTTTATTCTAGCGGTTACATCTGGTAGGTTATATTTCGATTTTTCGGTTTTTGATCCATATAAAAGCTTAGTTAAATGGCGTACTTGATCGGTTAACGCTTCAATCTGTTTAGTTGATCGATCTAGCTTTTTCGATAAATCTTTGTTTTTTTGATTTGAATGAGCCAATTGTTCTTCGAGAAGTCGAATTAATTTCTCATATGGATTATTGTTATTGGAAGAAGCATTAACCATTTATTTCACCACTTTTCGTTCACATAAGTTATAGGTATATTATAACATTTTCAACATGAAAAAAAACTTAAAAATGGCTTTAAATCAACATTTCCAGCAGGTTTAGAATACTCCTTTTTGTGATTTTTGAATGGCGTTTGGTTGCTGAATCGATAACCCCTCAAGCAGCCACCTAACCTCCTGTTGGGAAAGTTTTCGCACCTCATTTTCGTCTTTTGGCCAATTGAAGTTTGCCTTTATCCAAACGTTTATAAAGCATGGCGAAGCCATCACCATCGAAATACAAACATTTATACCGATCCTTACTCCATCCTGAAAATAAGAAAATGGAATCACCATATGGGTCTAATTCAAAAGAATCTTGAATCAGTGTCGCTAATCCATCAATCCCTTTACGCATGTCAGTTTTTCCACAAATGATATATATATTTTTAACACTTGTATAGTCGTGTTTCACAGATGTTTCAGCTCCCTCATAACCGTTTGAATGATGTGCTGATCCACGCCGTTGTTGAAGGAGATTTCTATGCTTGCCGTTTTGATCGTGCAAGCGTTACTGGAAGAGGCTGTTGATGACGTGGATGAATATGAAACCTTATTTTCGGAATGTAATGTAACGGGGACGATTGTTAGTTTTTGTTCTGGCATATGAAAAGCACCTCCTTAAATTGATACATTCATCGTACCAGGAGGCACTGCGTGTTTATATGCGTTGTTTGATTGGGGGCTTACTACCTCCATATAAAAAATGTCACACCCGTAGGTGTGCTCATTAATTATACAAAGGTATGAAGTGGTAAACGCATGGAATTTACTGGTACATTCCGTGTCATTCAATGGTAAAAACTATGTCAGGGGTGGTACATTTCAGTGGCTGTAATCAACATGTATAAATTCGGGAAAAAGTGACCAAAAAAGTTGCTCTTTCCCCGCACTTACTGGCTCAAATGTCCGCAAATAGTGGCTCAAAACTCCGCACTGCCGGCTCAATCTATTCGCAATACTCAACTATTTCAGTTTATCATTCACTCAATCTAATTCTCTATCAATCTGACAAACTTCGGGGCGTCACTGTGACCAAGAATTCATTTATCCATAGCGCGATCACTCCAGTGATTTATTGTTGTCTTAAGTATAACAAAGTAAAATACTAATTCAACTAACTCTGGAAAGAACCTATTTGACGCTTACGGATATTTTATATTATTGCTAGTCACAGTCAATCTCTACTAAACAAATCTCTAGTATAAACCTTCTCTTCAACATCTGTTAAATCACTAGATAATCGATTAGCAACTATCACATCAGAAATTTCCTTAAACTGATCAAAATCATCAATTACTCTAGAATTATAGAAAGTCTCTTCCTGCAATGTTGGTTCATAAACAACAACTTCAATACCTTTTGCTTTAATTCGTTTCATTACACCTTGGATAGCAGATTGCCTAAAATTATCCGAATCCATTTTCATCGTTAATCTATAAATACCAACAACTTTTGGATATCTTTGAATAACCATATCTGCTATATGATCTTTTCTTGTTCGATTGGCATCGACAATTGCTGTCATGATATTATTTGGAACATCTGCATAGTTGGCAAGTAGTTGCTTTGTATCCTTTGGTAAGCAGTAACCGCCATAACCAAAGGAAGGATTATTATAATGCGTTCCGATTCTTGGATCTAAGCCAACTCCATCAATAATTTGTTTTGCATCTAATCCTCTTACTTCAGCATAGGAATCTAACTCATTAAAGAAGGCCACTCTCATTGCTAAATAAGTATTAGCAAATAGTTTAATAGCTTCTGCTTCTGTAGAATTTGTAAATAATACATTTATATCTTGCTTAATTGCACCTTGAACTAACAGCTCTGCAAATACTTTCGCTCTTTCTGATTGTTCGCCTAAAACAACTCTTGAGGGATATAAGTTATCATAAAGTGCTTTTCCTTCTCTTAAAAATTCAGGAGAGAAAATAATATTATTAGTTTCAAATTTTCCTTTGATTTTCTCAGTATATCCAACAGGCACAGTAGATTTTATTACCATAATGGCATCTGGATTGATAGATAATACATTAGCAATTACAGCCTCCACTGTTCTCGTATTAAAATAATTTTTTTCTGGGTCATAATTAGTTGGAGTAGATATAATTACGTATTCTGCATCTTTAAAAGCTTTAAAATTATCGGTTGTCGCTGTTAGATTTAATTCCTTTGTAGCTAAGTAATCTTCAATTTCATTATCAATAATTGGTGATTTTTTATTATTAATTAAATCTACTTTTTCTTGGATAATATCAAGTGCAACTACTTCATTATGCTGGGCTAAAAGTATTGCATTGGATAAACCAACATAGCCTGTTCCTGCTACCGTTACTTTCATTGGTTAGCCTCATTTCTTAACGAATATAAATAGTCCTTTTTAATTCAACTTATAGGATTACACTAGCTTTTGATTTTTTAAAATGGGCAAGAATTTCTTGCCAATCATATGCTATACGATGAACATCTTGATTACTAATACTAGAACCAGTTTGAACTTCAATAAATTCCAATTCAGTAATAGCACGAACTCCATGTTTTTTCCCTGCTGGAAGATGTACAACATCTCCTGCTTTTACACGAGTAATACTATTATCAAGAATTAATTCCCCCTCTCCTTTAACAATAGTCCAAACTTCATCTCGAAGTTTATGATAATGATAAGTGGAATTCTTTCCTTCATGTATACATATTCGCTTAGTGACCATTTCCTCCATAATATCATATTGAGAATAATCCAAAGTACGTGACCATCCCCAAATACGTTCTTCATACATTGGTGGTTGATCAAAATCTTTAATTAAATCTTTTATCTTTGGACTAGAGGCTTTGTCACTGACTAAAATACCATCTGGGCTAGCTGCAACTACAACATCTTTAACTCCTAGCACTGTAATAGGTATATCTAACTCATTAATTAGATGTGTATTGGTTGAATCCTTACTAATGACGCCTTTTCCAACTTGTGAAGTTGCCATCTCCTCAGTTAACGTATTCCATGTACCAAGATCCTTCCAATAACCATCGTAAGGAATTGCAACAATTTTCTTTGCCTTTTCAACTACTTCATAATCAAAACTAATTTTTGGTAAATCAGAATAAGTTGAAACTAAAGAATTATAATCCAAAGTAATTCCTTTTTCTTTTATTAAATTGAGTAAATATCCTAACTTAAAAGCAAACACACCACAGTTCCAAAGTGCATTTTGTTCTAATAACAATTGGGCTTTCTCTTCACTTGGCTTTTCTGTAAAATGACTAACTTCTACATAACCTTCTGATATCGTATTCGGTATAATATATCCATATTTTGACGATGGATATGTTGGAGTTACGCCTATCAAAGCTATATCCGCATTAGAATTTTCAATTAAATATTCTAGATTTTTCACTCTTTGAAAAAACTCATTTTCTACATAAGGATCTACTGGCAGTACAACAATGACTTCCTCTTCTGAAACTGATTTTATTGAATATAGATAACTCGCAGCAAGAACTATCGCTGGGAAAGTATCCCTTCTCTCTGGTTCAGTGATTATGTTTATATCGATTCCTAATTGACTATGAATCATTTCACGCTGTATTTTAGATGTAGCTATAGAAGCATCCTGAGAAAGACCGACTTCCTTCAATTGTTTCCATACTCTCTGAACCATGGATTCTTTACTAGCAGAATCATTCTCTAAAACTTTTAAAAATTGTTTTGAACGGGTATCATTTGAAAGTGGCCATAGCCTTTTACCTGAACCACCTGAAAGTAAAATTAACTTCATATGAAATTATCACCTACATTTTTATTTTTGACTCCTTATTCTCCTTAATAAATACTACCATGTTTTTACTATCTACCGATACACCAATTAATGTAAAAATACTTATATTATATAATATTTAACAAACAAAATTATAGGCTATTTTCTTTCTCCTATTTTTTTAAAGGGTACTCCTACATTAATAGAATATTGTTCTGTAATCCCATTTACTATGCATCCAGCCCCAATAACTGATCCTTTTTGAATTAATGAACCTTTTAAGACTTTAACCCCCGCGCCTAACCAACAATCTTCTTCAATTGTAATTGGAACACTTAGCAATCCCTGTTCTTGTATCCTTTTATCTCTTGAGATCCCATGGTCAGAATCTATTATATAACATTGTGCAGCTATTATTGTATCTTTCATTATTTCAATGGAATCTTCAGATAAAATTAGTGTATCCTTACCAATCGCGACATTATCTCCTAATATTATTCTCCCCCTACCCGACAACTGAACCCCAGAATATAGTTTTATATTTTCTCCCCAAACAATATTATTTGCATTAATTTCAACTTGCCCCAACACTTTAACTTTTGCACCATACTTAATAAAAATTTTTAATTCTTCAATTTTATTAGACAGTTTTCTGATCATATTTTACTCCTTTACTTATATACCGTTCTAACCAAATAGTTTGTCCAATACAATAAGGTAGTAATGCAATGGAATGCGCTAATAGAATACCAGAATAAGTAGGAAGGAATTTTGTAAACATCATGGCCGCTGGAAACATTATAAAAGCCCCCATAGTCATAAATACAAATTGCCATTTCATTTCATTCAAACCACTACAAATTGATGCATTAATACCAGACCATATTATTAGTGTCTGTTCAATAGCAAAATACACCATAATATATCCATTTATCGGAAAAGAATTTTCATTTAACCAGAAGTCAAGAATATTCTGCATGATTAGAAAAAATAATAATTGAGAAATACTAAAACAAATAGCTACTACTTGCAATGTCCTAGTTGTTTTCTTAATCCATAGATAATCATTTTCAGCATTTGCCTTTGTGATTGCAGACCATATCGGAACAGTAATTAGGGAAAAAATAGTACTAACTAATGAAAACACTTTAAAATAGATATTGTATTCAACTACATAGACACTTCCCAATAGCCAAGTGATTAAAAAAATGCTTGTATTATTTATTATCATTGCCTCTAGTTGCAAACCTAAGAATACACTACCAACTTTTAAGGTTTCTAGTGCATATTTTAAATCAAAATATTTAATACTTGGAATTGAAGTTTTCAGTCTAGTGGAAAAAATCAGTATACTAGCTATAACTAATGGTAAATTTACTGCTATTAAATATACAATTGACATGAAAATAATTCCGTTGTTGAATCCAATGTAGTTACAAATAATTACCGTAGATAAAATCAAAATATTTGTAATTAAATTTAAGAAGTTAGGTATGAAGGATTCTTGTAAAGCATATAATATTGAGCCAATTAACCTTAGTACAAACTGCATCATAATAGCAATAATAACGATACAAATTGAAGTTTTCAGTGTATTTTCGCTTATAGTTTCTATTGATACATCAAACACATCCATCCAGGGGATATATTGTACCAATATCAAAAGTACACATAGTATTAGAATAGAGATTGAAATTAGAAATATATAAGCCGATGAAATATATTTCCTAGTACCTAATTCGTCATTTTTTGAAATAGTATATACCAACTTATTTCTTAGACCATTCCCAATCCCTAAATCAAAATTTAAAATCCAACTAAGAATAGAAAGTAAAGTAAACCAAACACCTAATATTAGATTATTTTCAAAATAATTCATATATACTGGTATAGTTAAAAATCCAATTAATATAGAAACACCCTTAATGCCTATACCATTAATCACATTGACAATAACTTTTTTCGTATTTCCTTGTAGGTTTGCAAACTTATTCTTCATTAGTATTTATAACCTCTATCAATCTAGAAATGTCCTCAAAGTAATCTGCATACTTTACTATCCACTCTTGATCTCTATTCCACCATTTTATTTTTTTTAAAAATTCAATCTCTTTCTCCGAGAATCTATATTTAATAATTTTTGCTGGTATTCCACCAACTACCGCATATGGTGGAACATCTTTTGTCACTACTGCACCTGAAGCTATAATCGCTCCATCACCAATTTTAATGCCTTCTAATAAAATCACATGGGATGCTATCCAGACATCATTTCCTATAATAACGGAATATTTATTTTCTTTGTCTGCATATAAAAATTCGTTATACTTTTGTTTATTTACATACGTAAATCCATACTGTCTTTTCAAAGAGTAGAAAGACGGATGAATTGAGGCAATTGTTGATGTAGGATGTTGACCAATTGAAATTTTCACTCCGGGTCCTAAAGTTGTATATCTGCCGATTTTTGTATTTACTATTTCTGAATTTCTACTTATACCCGACGCATATCCAAGGTCGACATTATTAACAATTGAATTTTTTGCAATGGTATTATACCCTTCACACTTAATGTTATTAATATATTTAGATGGCCACACTCTGCAAGTGTTGTCTATTGAATATTTTATAGAAGAATATAAATATATAGATTTTTTAAGAAAAAAATTAACATTAGACATTAATCTCCCACCTCCTCATATACGTTCATATTAGTCGACTTGGAGTAGTTTACTTCACAACATATTTTTCTTATCCTACTTTAAAGTACTTACGATTTTCTTATATTTAAATTTTTTGTAAACCATTCTAATAGCTATTCTTAGGAAACCAATTAAATTAACGTAAGCAAATTTATGCAAAAAAACTATCGGCTTATATGTATCCTTATGACTTGTCCTAATAAACGGATAGTTGGGCGTATAATATAACTCCTGATACCTCCCCCTATTCGAAGGGTCCAAATGAGGGTGAATTCCTTCTTTCTTACACAATAAACTTAGTATTGATTGATCCTCTCTATGTGATAAAAAATCACATTGATTACTTTTTAAACCATCTGGAGAAGAAGTAGGTGATAATAATTCATAATCTTCACAAAGCTCTAACCACTTTTCCACAAATTTTTTAGACTCATCACAGCATACTGCCATAAAAAATGTTCCTTGTATTTGATTAGTATATTTAAAAAATTTTTTATCACACCCCATCTTTACAAAGCAATCAGGCTTTGTAAAATTCACTTCTAAAAGTGGAATATCGGATACCCATATTTTTTCACTTTGTTCCATTGAGTCAATTAAATAGTCTATTTTCCTTACAAAGAATGATCCACTATCACAATAAAATACAATATCTCCTTCATTACATGATAAGAGAGTTTTATATATAAAATATGGCTTCCACAACCAAAGACCATTACCTCGTTTAGTTTCCAGTATATGTTTATTTTTTTCTTTAAAATAAGAATCAATATCATTCGGACCAAACGAAATTACTTTATCAAATTTCCCAATATATTTACCTGTTAAAGAATTAAATTTTTGTGTTCTGCTGTAGTTAATATCAGCATAGTTTATAAGAATTTTCATAAATTTTCTCCTTTCTTAAAGTTAAAGGAAAATTGAAGCATTAGCCCAATATCCCTTTGGAGCAATTACAACTTTATTAGGATTTTTATTTAGATAAGAGGCCCACCATGAAAAAGTACTGATTGGGATAATATTATTCTTGCATAATGACATTAATTGCATATCCTTATAGGAATCATTTCCAGAATTATTATCCACAAAATATATTTTATCCTCTTTTTTAAGTCCTAGGTTAGATTGGTTCATTTTACACCATTCTATATCATCAGAAAAAACAAAAAATTCAGGTTTGTCAACAACACTTTTTATATAGTTTACACTTTTTATAAAATAATTATCTTTTCTTTCCATGTTAACATTAGAAACTAAATGATCCCCTCTTCTCACATGAAGAGATACTGATTCAGAGTCATTTATTTTTTCAGCAATTTTATTATTAATACTATCTAATTCTGGGAATGTAAAGGCTGATTTTATCTCATTTTCAACGGGATGAAAGTATTTAGTACCATCTTCAAAATTCCCAATATAATACCAATTACCACCTTTATGTCGCATTATATTAATTAAATAACTTTTGTCTTCTAATCTGTACTTTTTTATATTTATCATTCTAGATATTGATCTATAAAATTCACGCATATTATAATAACTATTACTCTTTGCTTTAATTCTGTAAAATAAATCTGCTAATATAGGTGTACGTTTTAAGAAAAGCAAAGTTTCATATTTTAAATTATAGGTTGTATTCGAAACTAAATCTGTAATTTGTCCAAAATTCGAATACCCATCTTTTTCTAGAGTCTCTAATAATAAATGTCTACACATTATTGCAGATTTACTTAACCAATTATCTGGTAATGTATTGCTAATTTTTTTAGATTCATTAATATAATTTAGGTAAGTTTTTTTATTTATAATATTCTCCAATTTAGGAATTTCCAAATCGAATATTTCTTCTAGTTGGTACTTTTTAGGTTTACCACATATTTCAAATATGCTATTTTCCATATAAACTTCCTGATCTTTATTATAATGTTTTAAAGCAAGGTATAGGGCATAATGATACATTTGATTCCCTAATCCACTATTGACGTTAACTATAATCATTCTTTACTATCCTCCATTATTATCGTACTTACTTTTTTTATTTATATCATTCAAACAAATTCCAATTGCAGCATAAACCAAGAGCATGGCAGGAGTTAATGTAAAATAGTCTGTCAAAAAAGCAGCAACTCCTATTGATATATATATATTCTTTAAAGTAAACTTATCTTTCGATTGTTTTAATAGCATCCTAAAGAGCAAAACTATTACTATCAATCCACTAATTCCCATATTTAAATATACTCTTAGGAAATTATTATCTGATACATAATAAATGGCTTCTGAATTAACACTCCGTCCTACCGTTCCAAAGCCGTTTCCCCAAAAAAAGGAATCAATTTTCAAAGATGGCCAAGTATTTTTTATTCTGTCAATAAAAGAGTCATCAGATAGTAAATTAGAATCATCACCATAATTTATAAAAATTAATGTACATAGTAAAATTACAAGTATATTTATGACTACTTTTAAAAATATTTGTACAGGTACTTTATTTGATAATTTTCTTACTATATAATGTACACTAAATAAAAAAATAAATAATATTAACGAGAGATAAATACTCCTAATATAGGATAAATATGCTAAGTAAGAGTAAAAAACTATAACAATTAAATTATATAGTTTTAGCTCATGTTTTCTAATTAGAATAAGATTAAATAATATACCAATTACCATTAAAGCACCAAAGTCTACACTAGTACTAACAAATGATTTAATTGCATATAATTGAAAGGCACTTCTCCATTGTAAAAAAAGCAAATTTTGAGTGAAGTAGAAAAATAATCCCGTTATACCAATAGTTAAACATATTAAGTTAATGTGCCATACTAATTGTTTGAGTCTGTCTAAATTTACTATTAAACTTGAAGATATATATATAAATACTGCCCATATTAAATAATATTTAATATCAATATAAACATAAGTTAATGTATAACTTTTAATACTTGCAATAATGATACATATTATATAAAAGAATAGAGGATATGAAGTTTTTTTCACTTTAATTTCCATTCCAAACTTTTCATTTTTGCTATTTCTATATAGACACAAAAAAAATAATACTATTATTAATATTTCCTTTACTCCAGATATTAGAATAAAATTACCAATTGAAAATATATTTAATATATAGAAAAATGAAAAATAATATATTATTAAATAATATAATCCGTACATCTAATCATATCCTTTATCGATTTCATTTTTTAAATATTTGATTCTCATAAATCTCTCTATGTAAATCAATATTAATCTTTCCACTAAAATTATCTACATATCTCTTATAAAAGCGTTCTTTTTCAACTTCGATATCTTTCTCTTGAAATTTTGTGAATTTATCTACAAAATCTTGCAAATTTTTATATTTGTAATCATTAAAGTTAATAACCTCTGCTAGTCCATCTATATCGGTTCCAAAAACAGTTGATTTCCTAGACATAGCTTCCACAGCTGTTCTACCAAATGACTCTCTATTTGATGTCAAAATAAAAATATCTGATAAATAATATAAATCACTGAGTTCTAGTAAAGATAAATCTATAAAAGAAATTATATTTCTTTTACCTACTATAGACTCAATCTCACCAATGAGTTTTTTGCATTTTTTAATATCTTCTTCACTCTTATCACTACCTAAAACCACCACAAAAGAGTAATCAAATTTTGAGGTTAAGTATTTAATTATTTCCTTAGCCAAGCTCCAGTTTTTATCATCTGTATATCTCCCATTAAACATTACAACTTTTTTTGAATACCCATATGCTTTTTTTATTGATGTTTCCTTTTCACTATCATAAATATCAAATAGAGGTCCTGCAGTATTGGGTATAGTAGTTACCTTATCTTTAGGAGCAGAATACATTTCTAAATATTTTTTTCTATTGATATTGGTAGTAGTTATAATTTTTGAGAAGTTTTGAATAGCATATTTAATTACAAATTGGTTAATTTTACTATAGTAGCTTGGAACTCCTCTTTCCGTATAAATAAGTTGAATATTTTTTAATAGCTTTAACCACTTTAATAATCCAACTCCACTCATGGAGGATACCATATGAGTGTGTATTACATTGGGTTTAATTATATTAATTTGTTTCATTAAATCAAATAGAATTTTTGAAGATTTAATGACATTCTCATTAATTAGAAGATTATCAAAATCCTCTAAAAAAATAATTTTATAACTTTCTTTGTACTCGTATTTTTCCCCAGGCATTATGACATAAAATTCAAATTCAGAACTAAGCCCCTGCATAATAATTTCCATAGATTTTTGAGCACCACCAGGCACATTAAAGCTATAATCGCTAATGAATAATATTCTTTTCCTCATGGTTTCCTCCATCTTAAACTTCCTATGTTAATTCCTTTAAAACCTTTAATGTTGTGTTTGCCATATTTTCAAAAGTATAATTAGTAATGACTTCTATGGAGGATACTCCCATCTCATAAAGATCATTTTTAAATACCTTTGTTATACTTGATTGAATATCATTAATATTATCCACTTCCATTATATAACCATTTTTACCTTCAATAACTAACTCCATCCCTGCGATGCAACGATTTGTTGTAATAACTGGTAAACCAAATGCCATAGCTTCATTTATGACTAGGCCCCATATGTCCTCTCTGGTAGGTAAAATAAAAACATCAGCACATTTATAATAATCAGCTAGTTGTTCTTCTTTTAAAAACTCTACAAAATGTACATTTTTTAAGTTATATTTATCTTTTATTCTTAAATATTCATCCGTTGGTTTTCCACCTATTATATATATACCTATATCTTTATCAATCTCTTTAGTTGCATTTAAAAGTAAATCAAACCCTTTTCGGTGTATAAATTGCCCAACTGATAAAACAACTCTATTTTCAGTTATATCCAATTTCGATCTTATTTGATACTTCTCATTCTTAGCTAAGGGCTTTTCTAAAATATCCTTCTTTGCCAATGAAGTAAAAGGATAAGTATATGTTCTTTTTCTATTAGCTCCATAGTTAACTAAATAGTCAGTAGTTAAACTTCCTGAACTTAACCATCCACTTGCAGCACTAATAAAAAATTTTTTAATATTGTAGTTAAGTTTTTTTTCTTTTTTTATGAATCCACCGTCAGAACTAATTATAAATGGTATATTCTTAATCTTCATGTAAGCAATCGCCACCATCGCTGTCACTGTACTATACATACCTACAATTATATGGTCGAATTTGTTATTTAAGTATTTTAAAACCTCAATACTAACTGAATTATCAGTTCCTATTTTTATTGAATCTAGATAAATCTCTTTGTAACTCTTTTCTATTTCAACTGACCAATTTTCATTTCGATCACTTGCGGACCTTCTTTCATATAACACTGTAAGATCACATTTTTTTCCTAACTCCGAAAAAAAATATACCCGATATGGTGATGGTAAATTAGTTAAAAATAAAACTTTCATACAGACCTCTCAGTTCATTTTTAAAATACTTTTAAAAAGTGTAATAAAATTACTTAAATATGAAGATTCTAAATAACTTTGAATAATTTTATTACGATTGTTACGCATTATATATTCGTTAATAAAGATATTATTATTCAATTTCTCTATTTTTCTTTGTTCATTTTCTGAACATAATATTCCATTTACCTTATCAATCACTATGTCGGGAATCCCTGCATGATCTGTAGTTACAATTATTAACCCATTCCCCATAGCCTCCAATATCGAGATGGGCTGTCCCTCTTTCTCATAACGGGTTAACAATATAAAAACATCATTTTTTTTTAATAAATCCTTTTTCTTTTCCCCTTCAACAATTCCATGATATTCTACTATTTCCTCTAAGCTATATTTTTTAATGTAATTGAAGAAATACTCCCTTTCCTTATCATCAAAAAAACTACCTGCAAAATTAAAATTATATCTTCTTTTACCACTAGATTCTATGCTATCTCTTTCTAATTTAGCCATTTCTAAAACCTGTTTATATCCTTTTGACTCTATAAAATTACTAAGATATAAAATATTAAATATAGACTTGCTTTTTAATAGTGATACTTTTTTTTCAAATTCATTATTTGTTATTAAATATTCATCATCTACACAATTAGGAATTACATATATTTTTTCTTCTGGTAGTAAACCTTGAAATATTTTTTTGAGAGAATTACTTAAAACTATTGCACCATCTAATTTACTAATTAGTTTGTGGTTCATTTTTCTTTGAAGATAATTCATATCCTCATCTAAAAGTTTCCTAAAATACCCTCCATGTAAATGAATTATACATTTCTTCTTTTTAAGTAATAGCGTCTTCATTATTAACAAATCTCGAAGATTTCCTCCTTTAGTTTGGCTAATAGTAAGATAAAATAAGCTTGCATCACTATTCCAAATATTAATTAGGTTTCTTAAAAATTTTTTATTATTTGTTATATCTATTTTTTCAAATAAAAACTCGTCTTTTAAATGAGACTTAAATAATGTATCTACTGCCTTTGAAAGACCATGGATTGGGGGTGGAAATTGTGCAATAATTCCTATTTTATTTTTCATTAATAAGTCCACCTTATAATTTTCTTATTGCTTTCGCTGGATTTCCAACAATTATACTATTTTCTTCAAACTTTCCACTAACTACTGCTCCTGCGCCAACTATACATCCATTACCAAGTACTGTTCCCTTTAAAATCAATACATTACATCCAATAAAGCAATTTTCCCCAATCACTATTTGCTTTGCACCAATTTTCTCTTTAATATCCGCGTTTCTAGCTTCAATTTCTAAAGGGTGGAAATCATTATCCAATATTTTAGTATTTCCACCTATATGGGTATTGTTACCTATAATAATTGATTTTCTAGCATATATTGTTGCACCCGAAATACCTACATTATTGCCTATGTTAATTTCTGCTTTGTCTGTTCTTGTCACAATTATTGTTCGTTGGTACAATCCTACCAAATTAGATAAGAATGAGGATTTAATAGTCACATTATAACCTATAATCAGTTTAGCACCCTTTTTATTAAATATAACTGGTATACCTTTTAATATTAGGTTTTTCCCATAGTTCACCCTTGTTACTTTCATGAAAAGCTTGAACCAATTACTATTCATCTTTTTACCTCTTATTTACACGATTTTATCTCATTAATATATTTTGTAATTGATACTTCTTTAGTTAAATTTTCTACTAAGTAGGACCTTCCTTTTATGCTCATCTCAGTTAGATTATTAGTATCTTTTTCATTTATATATCTTTCTATAATCTCAATAACTGCATCATAATTTCCTGGTTCAGTCACATAACCACAATCAGATTCTTCAATAATCAATCTTGCTTCTGAATTTTTATCAAGTACACCAAGTACAGGTTTTCCTGCTGCTATTATTCCGTAAAGCTTACTAGGTACTGATATACCTTTTATTCCTTTAGCATTAATACACCAATGAACGTCACCTGCATTCAAACTATAAATCAAATCAGACTTCTCTTGATATGGAATAAAGGTTACATTAGAAAGAGAGTATTTTTGTTTAATATATAGTAAACGTTCTTTAATAGAACCTTCTCCAACAAAAGCAAAAATTATATCTTTTCTATCTTTAAAATTTTCGAGCAGTCTCACTATATTTTCAAGATCATAATAGAGGCCTAAATTACCGGAATACATAATTATAAACTTATCTTCCAACTCATATTTCTTTTTAAAAGCTAATACCTTTTCATTGTTTTTTGACAAAGGAAAAATTTCCTCTTCATCTATCCAATTATTGATAAACACATGGTCTGGAAGCTTTTTGGATTTATATCTACTTCTCAAAGTCTCTACCATATCACGACCAACAACAATAACCTTATCAGCATGTGTACAACTAAATTTATCGCACCACAACATGATTTTTAGCATCACTTTATTTTTACTATAACCAACTGCCATTGTCTGCTCTGGATTAAAATCTTGGATATTGTAAATAAATTTAGCATTTTTCATCCACTTACCCCAAACACCTAGTAAGCCCCCTAATATAGGAGGCTGTGATATAGAGTACACATAATCCATCTTTCCTACTTTAAATGTAGCTAAAATTGCTCCAATAAAATAAGATACAATATTTTTAATTCTACTAATTTTACTAATTTTTGAAAATTCCGGTACACGAAGCCTAATAATCTTTACTCCATTAAGCTCTTCTTTATAAAACTTTTCGGCTCTATACTCTTTAGAAATTTTCCCTGTATATGATGGTACAACACATATTATTGTAATATCAAATTCACTTAGCATTCCTTCAGCAAGTTCCTTTAATATTTGACCTGTAGAAGCAACATCTGGACTATAATAATGAGCATAAATTAAAAGTTTTTTCTTTTTTTCAACCATGTATTATCTCTTCCCTTAATCATTTATGATCATTTATGACCTTTTAAAGATCAATTTTGAAATATGATTGGACCATTCCAACTATTTTTTCAATATGAATAAAAATTTTTTTGCTTTAACTTTAATTGTTATAAGAATTAAATTAATAAAATTTTTCCATACTTATATTTTAGATTATTAATCAAACATCTTTTTAACTTTTTCTTCCATCTCAACTTTCTTTGAATCTGAAATTACCATTTTACGAACTAACTCTTCAAATGGAGTCTTAGTAGGATTCCAACCTAACAAAGTTTTAGACTTAGTCGGATCCCCCAACAACTGATCAACCTCAGCAGGACGGAAAAACTTAGGATCCACCTCAACAATAACCTCACCAGTAGATTTATTAATCCCTTTCTCCTCTACACCTTGTCCAGTCCATTCAATCTCAATATCAACATGCTTAAACGCAAGCTCAACAAACTCACGAACCGTATGCATCTCACCAGTAGCAATAACAAAATCTTCCGGCTTATCATGTTGAAGAATCAACCACATACACTCCACATAATCTTTCGCATAACCCCAGTCACGCAATGAATCTAAATTACCCAAAGTAAGCTTTTTTTGCTTTCCTTGCGCAATACGTGCAGCAGCTAATGAAATTTTTCTAGTTACAAAAGTTTCCCCACGTCTTTCTGACTCATGATTAAACAAAATACCATTAACAGCAAACATATTATATGACTCACGATAATTCTTAGTAATCCAAAAACCATAAATCTTTGCTACTCCATAAGGAGATCTTGGATAAAATGGTGTAGTTTCCTTTTGTGGAACTTCTTGCACCTTACCGTAAAGCTCAGAAGTTGAAGCTTGATAAACACGAGTTTTTTCTGTTAACCCTAAGATACGAACAGCCTCCAAAATATTCAAAGTACCTTTCGCATCAACATCCAATGTATAACCAGGCATATCAAAAGAAACACGAACATGAGACTGTGCAGCCAAGTTATAAATTTCATCTGGCTTAATTTCCCCAATAATACGAGTAATATTTAATGCGTCAGTTACATCTCCGTAATGTAGGTGAAAATTAGAATTATCTAATAAAGCCTTAGCTTCTTCCTCTGTTAACAGATCTTCTAAACGTTCTTGGTTATAAGAAGAACTACGACGAATAATTCCATGTACTTCATAACCCTTCTCTAATAATAACTCCGCTAAATATGATCCATCTTGTCCAGTAACACCCGTAATTAATGCCTTTTTCATCATAATCCCCCAAAAAAAATATATTATTTAGATACTTCTAATTCATTTTCTAAGAACCAATTATATGCTTTTTGCAATCCCTCTTCTAAAGAAGTAGTTGCCTTCCACCCTAAAGAATTTATCTTAGTTACGTCTACTAATTTCCGTGGTGTTCCATCTGGTTTTGATGTATCAAATTTCAATTCACCTTGGAAACCAGTTACCTTTTTAACCAAGTTAGCAAGATCTTTAATAGGTAAATCATCACCAACACCAATATTCACGATTTCATTTCCTTCATAATTATTCATTAAGAATAAACATGCATCTGCTAAATCATCAGAATAAAGAAATTCTCTTTTAGGTGTACCTGTACCCCATACTTCTACATACTCACTATTATTCACTTTAGCTTCATGGAATTTTCTTATTAACGCAGGCAATACATGAGAAGATTTCAAATCAAAGTTATCATTTTCCCCATATAAGTTAGTAGGCATTGCAGAAATATATTTTGTTCCATATTGTCTGTTATAAGATTCACACATTTTAATTCCAGCAATCTTCGCAATAGCATACGGTTCATTTGTAGGTTCTAATACTCCTGTTAGTAAATACTCTTCCTTAAGTGGCTGAGGTGCCATTTTCGGATAAATACAAGTACTTCCCAAGAATAATAGCTTCTTCACATTTGTACGATAAGATGCGTCAATTACATTTGTTTGAATCATCAAATTATCACGAATGAAGTCAGCTGGATATTCATTATTAGCAACAATCCCACCAACCTTAGCTGCTGCTAGGAATACATATTCAATTTGTTCTTCATCAAAGAACCTATTTACTTCTGTTGGATTTCTTAGATCCAATTCTTTACTTGTTCTAGCTACTAGATTTGTGTATCCTTCTGATTCTAGCTTTCTATAAATTGCTGAACCAACTAAACCTCTATGACCAGCTACATAAATTTTCGAATCTTTATTCATAGATAACTCCCCTTAAAATGCATTCTTTGAACCAAAAAGTACTAATACTGTTTTTAATATTATCTTTACATCATAGAAAAAAGATCTTTCTCTTATATACTCCAAATCCAACTCAACCATCTCATCAAACCCAACATTACTTCTCCCACTAACCTGCCAAAGCCCCGTACACCCCGGCGTCACTAACAACCTCTGCTTATCATAAGCCGAATACTCCTCAACCTCCCTAGGAAGCGGCGGTCTCGGCCCAACCAAACTCATATCCCCTCTAAACACATTAAACAACTGCGGCAACTCATCCACACTAGTCTTCCGAATAAACTTCCCAATCTTCGTAACCCTCGGATCATCCTTCATCTTAAACATCGCCCCAGAAACCTCATTCAAAGCCAATAACTCTTTCAATCGCTCCTCCGCATCCGATGCCATCGATCGAAACTTATACATATAAAACTCTTTCCCATCTTTGCCAACTCTTAATTGCTTAAAGAAGACCTTCCCCTTTGGATCCTCTAATTTAATCAATAGCGCAATAATAACAAAAAGTATACTTAGCACAACCAACCCACAGAACGAACCAATGATGTCTATCGCCCTTTTCATTACAAGGTAACTTCGAGCTGTATTTACAGATATATTCTTTTTCTTTTCCAAATACAGAGATTGATCCTTATAAAACTCAGACATCACCATACCACCTATCTTCCCTTAATTTTTTCTGTCTCTCTCTATGTAACTTTCAAATAACTAACGATAAAATATATTCACTAGTACATTGTATCGTTAGTTATCTAGTAAACTCTCCTTTAAAAAATCCCCAAAAACTTCTTTCTCTGTATACGTTCAGGAATTTCTTTCATCACATTCCTATCTTCCAAAAGCAATTCCGCATTCTCTTTAAAAAGATAAATATAATCCACTCCGAAATTATCTTCAATCGTATCAAAAGCTTCCATCACTTTAAAACTACGATTATGGACATTATGCGCATCCGAAGCCAAAAAATGAGTCAAATTACTCTCAATCAACTGCTCCGAAAACTTCTTCACATTCTTCCCAAAATAACCAGCCACACTAGAAGCTGTCACTTGCGTTAACGCCCCATTTTTCACAAACTGATAAAGAAGATCTGGCTTTTCCTGCAACTCTTTATTTCTCTCTGGATGAACAATAATTGGAATGATTCCCTCTGTTTGTATTTCATACAGCAATCTCTCTGCATATCGTGGTACAGAGGAAGAAGGAAACTCAATGAAAAGGTATTTTGTATGATTAAGTGTTAGAATTTCTTCCTTATAATAGTCTTCTAACACTTCTCCATAAATTCTTACTTCCTGTCCAGGAAGTATCGTAAGAGGAATATTTTCTTGTTTTAAAACGGTGTTTAAGTCATTTACCTTTGTAAGAATAGTAGATTTTGGATTACTAAACTGGTTGTTCTTATGATGAGGTGTAGCTATAATCGTTGTGATTCCCTCTTTAACAGCGGCTCTTGCCATTTCTAAACTATCTTCTATTGTCGCTGCCCCATCATCCACACCAGGTAATATATGACAGTGAATATCAATCATATCGCTACACCTCTCTATTTTTTTACTAATCTATTATTATTTTCCTATAACACTACAAAATAGTATCATTGAACTATTTGTTCGTAAATAGCGAAAAATGTCGAATCTCGTCTAATTGATTGTTAATTTGTCCCATAATAATAATAATCGCTTTTTTTGTCGGCTTTTTTATTATTTAGGACAACACCTAATATCTTCCCTGAAGTCGCTGATAGCTGTTCTTTCGTTTTTACAACCGCCTCTTTATCAGTAGTTCCACTGCTCACTACTAATATACTTCCATGGCAAAGATTAGCGAGTACTTGTGCATCTGTAACGGCCAATACTGGTGGAGTATCAAATAGGACAATATCAAACTCTTCTAAAGCGCGCTCTAAGAAATGATTCATCGCACGGGAACCTAATAACTCAGAAGGATTTGGTGGAATTGGACCACTAGGTAAGACATACAGGTTCTTCTCATCATTTTCGTGAACGGCTTCCATTAAGTTCATTTGATTCGTTAATACAGATGTTAACCCAGCTGTATTATTCAAATTAAACGTATAATGAACAGTTGGCTTACGTAAATCAGCATCAACAAGTAGCACTGTTTTTCCTTGCTGGGCAAAAACAATCGCTAGATTTGCTGCTGTTGTCGATTTTCCTTCTCCTGGCCCTGAAGATGTCACTAAGATGGAACGAATTTCTTCATCTATACTAGAATAAAGGATATTTGTTCGGATATTTCTATATTGCTCAGAAATAGGAGATCTCGGATCATATTTTGTTACTAGCTTTCTTCTATTTAAGGCTAATCCGCCTTTTTTTGCTTTCTTACTTGCTGCCAAGTAAATCCCCCCTACTTCTTCCTTTTTGAGTGCCTCTTAACTTTGCTTCTTGGCTTTCATCAATGGTTGTAATTGCCCCTAATACTGGTAAATTCAGCAATTTTTCAATATCTTGTTCTGTTTTTACCGTGTTATCCAAGTATTCTAGTAAGAACGCTAATCCTACCCCAATCATTAACCCTACTACTGCAGCAATCGCAATATTTAGTGGCGGATTTGGACTGATTGGTGCTTGATTTTCTTGATCTTCCGCGAGTGGCAATACTTTCACGTTATCAATCGACATAATATTTTTAATTTCTTTTTCGAATACTTCTGCCGTTTTATTAGCAATTTGCAAAGCTACTGTTGGATCAGCGTCTGTAACAGAAAGAGTCATTACCTGTGAATTTTGTGCACTTTCCACGGTAATTTTGCTGTTTAACGCCGAAACACTCATATCTAAATTTAATTCTTCTTTTACAATATTTAAGATAGCCGCACTTTTTAGTATGACACTATATGTGCTAATCATTTGCACGTTTGCCTGTACTTCACCTGAATTAATGACAGCTGATGATTCATCTTTCTTTTGGTTAACAAGAATCTGCGTTGAAGACTTATACTCCGGGGTAATAATAAAATAACTAACTACTCCACTTACAATCATTGCTACTAAAGTAAGGGAGATAATAAGCACGATACGTTTCTTAAGTGTGTCGAATAATTCTTTCAGACTAATCGTTTCTTCCATGACTTCCTCCTAGAAAAATATAAAAAACTAAAAATATTATATCATATATCATTGCATATACTGTCATTTCTTGTCATAATTTTAATTGTATTGTTATTACGTGTTTTACTATACCAATTAATTGACATTTTTGATATATATTTTTAAAAAAAGGGATAACTTTCCTATGTTGTAATGTACGATTATGGTAGATTAATGAACGATTATACTTATTTTTTGGAGGTTTCAATGAAAGCTACTATTCTATCCGTCCTTTCTATTATTCTTGTTGTGGTTCTGGTAATCGGGAATATCCATTGGAAAATTCCCTCGGAAAGTCCTCTATCTAAAAGCGACCCTACTGAAAGTGCAAATACTGAAGTAGAAAATAAAGTGCCGTACTTTAGTCTTGATTACTATTTGAGCTTTGCCAAGTCATGGCCGGAGAATGCACAGAAAGTGCTTGAGAACAAATTAACAGAAAAACAATCCTTTCACATTTTACTCGTTGGTTCGGACGCCATTGGTAATCAAGACCTTGGCTTAATTACTCCTTTAAAGGAAGCATTGGCTAATAAATACGATCAATATGTAACCATTGAGAGTATTGTATATGATGGAACTACATCAGATTATGTAAAAAATGAAGCTTATGAAGCACTGATTGACAAGAAACCAGATATGGTTATCTTTGAGCCTTTCTTGTTGCATGATAATAGAGAAAAATTTGATACTTCCAAAACGTTACTTAACATCAATAAGGTAATTAATGCAACAAAACAGGAGTTACCTGATGTTACGTTTATTCTGATGCCAGCACATCAGCTGTATGATGCGAATCTCTATCCTATGCAAGTTAGTGATATAGAAAAGTATGCCACAGCACAGGATATTCCTTTCTGGAACCACTGGGAAGTTTGGCCAGATGGCAAAGATGAAAAGGTAAAAGATTATTACAACGAATTAGCTGACAATACATCAATGGCAAATGAACAAGGTTTTGAGCTTTGGAGCAATTACTTAACGAAAAAACTAATTTCTGAATAATGTCAAGATATCATATAATATCTAGCATTACCTTCTAAAGCGAGTACTACTCGCTTTTCCATTCGTTCGATATAACGTACAGTCATCATAGCACACTTTCTGAATATTCGTAAATATGTTTTTTCAACATTCTAAATGTAAGCGCATCCTAGTTTCTTCTATTATATAAGTTTTATTTTCTGTATTAAATTTTAATAACTACTTATTAAATCGATATGAAGCAATTATTAATTCTATGCATTCCCCATTATCGCTCTACTTAAAATAAGGGATAGAACTACAATCGTTCATGTATGATCCGTATTATTAAATTCTTATCCTCTAATGAAGAATTACTGTTTATCATTACTGGAATTACCTTCTTCTGTAACCATTTCAGGCTGAATTGGTTGAATATCATTTATTACAAAACAACCCCTGAAACTTCGTCGATAAATAATACATATTCTCCTATAAAGAACAAAGCGGCTTCTCCTTTAAACTCAATCTCCACTCCTTCTGCATTTTGAGCAATTAGTACCACGGTGCTAGCAAAAGACAACTTCCTTTGTGCATCCTTTTTAAGGAGTTTATTCTTATATATACCAAAATTTAGTAGGAAAATAGTACTTTTTTCTACCAAAATTATGCTAGAATAGTAGTGTTATACAGATTTTCTCTGTAAAAAAAAGAAGAAGGGTTTTGGTGATGAGGAAAAAAGTTTTATTATTAGTTGCTGTAATGGTATTTAGTTTGGTATTTCCTTCTAACTTAAGTATCAGCCATGCCATGGAAAATGGCGATACGGATATGTTGGATATTAGCTCTAGCTATTATTTCATCTATTATAATGGCGAAAAGCAGGCAATGAACCTAAATGAGGAAGTAGTTTTACACCTAAATGGCTGGACAGATGACACACAAACATCCGTTCAAGGTTATCTAACAGATAAATTAGGTGATCATGAAGCATTTTCCATGAATGTTGGAGAAGAGCGGGAACAGCTTTCGATTTCTGATGAAGAAAATATTCTTTATCGAATAGCACCCTCTGATTCATATAAAGCGGAAAAAGTAGAACCGGTTACATTCACAAATCAAGTTACTGTGGTGACTGAAAATGACAATGGTACTTCTATAGAAGACATAAAGACAGTGGATGAATATGGTACAATCGTTCACAATCAAGGCTTAACATACTATTCTACTGACGAGAATCAGCAAAAAACGGTGATTACGAAGGAAGAATATGATGCTTTAAATCTTGTAACAGATCCCACTTCTTCTGAAAATGCCGAAGAAGCTGCCACTCCAAGTGAAGTAGTTCCGGAAGAATTACCAACAGATGAAAAGGTGCAGCAAGAGAATGAACAGGATGCTTCCGTAGAAACGGAAGATAAAGATACTTCGGAAAGCACAGCAAAAGAGGAAGCCCCTGCTGTAATGCAGAAAGCAAAAGCCTCTCGCGCTATGATAGCATCTGTTTTAAATCCTTCCATTAACTATGCAAGCTATGTTCAAGATACCGACTGGCAAGATGCAGTTAAAGATGGCGAATTATCAGGAACAAGCTGGCAAGCGCAGCGATTAGAGGGATTAAAAGTTACCCTAGATAACAACAGCGTATATTCTGGTGGAGTAACGTATAAAACACATGTCCAAGGCATTGGCTGGACAACATATGCGAAGGATGGAGCAATCAGTGGTGCTCCAGGTAAAAATAAGCGTCTGGAAGCAATCCAGGTTCAATTAACTGGTGAAATAGCAAAACACTATGATATTTATTATCGCCTTCATGTACAAACATTTGGCTGGCTGGGCTGGGCGAAAAATGGTGCATCTGCTGGTACGGAAGGTCTTTCCAAACGAGTAGAAGCCATTGAGATTAAATTAGTAGAAAAAGGCGAAAAGGCTCCTGGTTCTACAGATAAATCCTTTATTACCAAACCATCTGTTACCTATACAACACATGTTCAGACAATCGGCTGGCAGCCTAATGTTGCAGATGGAGAAATGAGCGGAACTTCTGGACAAGCCAAACGACTAGAAGGAATTAAAATTGACTTAACAAATAAGCCATATGGTGGAAGTATCGAGTATTCCACACATGTCCAAAGCATTGGCTGGCAAAATTCTGTGTCTAACGGGGAGCTATCTGGAACTTCTGGACAAAGTAAGCGTCTTGAAGGTATCCGTATAAATCTGACTGGCGATATGGCGAAACACTATGATGTTTACTACCGTGTTCATGCTCAAAGCTATGGCTGGCTAGGATGGGCGAAAAACGGGGCATCTGCTGGTACAGAAGGTCTTTCGAAGCGTCTTGAGGCAATTGAGATTGTCCTAGTAGATAAAGGGGCAAAGGCTCCTGGTTCTACTAGCACATCCTTTATCAAGAAGCCTACTGTCACATACAGTACGCATGTACAAAGCAAAGGATGGCTTTCTAACGTCACAAACGGTGCTACTAGTGGTACGACAGGACAAGCGAAGCGATTAGAAGCAATTAAAATTGATCTAACGAATACGGCTTTTAGCGGAGATATTATTTACTCCACTCATATACAAGGCACAGGCTGGGTAACGAACTCTTCTAACGGAGATATCTCTGGTACGGTTGGAAAAAGTAAACGAATGGAAGCTATAAAAATCAGTTTAACTGGTGATATGGCGAAATATTTCGATGTTTACTATCGTGTTCATGCACAAAGCTACGGCTGGCTGGGCTGGGCGAAAAATGGAATGGAAGCCGGATCAGAAGGTTTGTCGAAGCGATTAGAAGCCATTCAAATTAAGCTTGTTCCAAAAGGCAGTGGCTCGTCTGTGAGTGCAACAAATGCATTTAAAAAGGCAAAATCTGTTTTCTTAGATCCAGGACATGGTGGATCTGACCCAGGTGCAATGGCAGGTGGGTATACAGAAGCAAGCTTAAATTTAACGGTTGCGAAGAAAGTACAGAAGCTACTTAAGGACCGCGGCTATATTGTCTATATGTCTCGTACGAATGATAAGTATGTTTCATTAATCGACCGTGCCCAAGAAGCAAATGAGCTTAATCCCGACATCTTTGTGAGTATTCATCATAATTCAACAGGAGCTGGTTCGACGACTGCGTCTGGGATTGAATCATATTACTATAAGTACAATCCAGCTTATCCATCTGTCATCAATAGCAAAAATCATAATGATCCAAACCGCGTCATGAAAAGTACATTGCTAGCGGACTTGCTTCAAAAAGAAATGATTAATGCAACTGGTGCCAATAACCGCGGTATAGATGGCGAAACACTTGCCGTGCTGCGTGAAACAGCTATGCCTGCTACGTTATTGGAAGTAGGGTTTATCAACAATACCGCCGAACGCAAAAAGCTTGTAACAAGCAGCTATCAGAATAAAACGGCAAAAGCAATTGCAGATGGAATTGAAACTTACTTTAAAAGATTTTAATAAATGAAGCTTTTGAAAAAGGATCAGTGTGAATGCTGGTCCTTTTTTCTATGGATTATAGGTGCATTTCCCTCGTCATATTACAATTTATTTACTCTTCTCTTAGGACGCTTGGGTTCGTCCCTTCCTATGCTATAATGATTCTCGAGGTGATTTTAGATGGGTGATTTGCAAGTATGGTCACAATGGGAGCGATTCATTGCTGCATTCCAAAAATTTAACTGGATTGATATAGGGATCGCCTTGCTAATCTTTCTTGTATTCCTAGGCTTTAGAAAGCTTTTTACAACCTACATATTTAAGTTAGTATTAGCAATGGTGAAGAAACTACCAGTAGATATTGTTTCAAAAATATTACTAGCGTTTGAAAAACCACTTCGTTGGTTCTGGGTCATTATCGGAACTTACTTGGCATTAACTTATTTGCCATTTCCGATTACAACATTCAACTTTGTGCTCCAGATATATAAGTCATTTATTATCGGATTAGTTGGCTGGGGAATCTTTAACTATTTTTCCGATGAATCCAATCCTTTCGAACGAATGGTGTCGCGAACAAAGCTAGATTCTGATAGTATGCTGATTCCTTTCTTAGGCAAAATATTCCGCATGCTTGTCGTAATCTTTACTGCTGTTAGCATTCTAGATATATGGGATATTCAAATTGGTGCCTTTGTTGCCGGTCTCGGGGTTGCAGGTCTTGCCTTCTCCTTAGCTGCACAGGACACCGTTGCTAACTTCTTCGGCGGTGTCGTGATTATTACGGAAAAACCATTTTCCAAGGGAGATTGGATTCAAACTCCTTCTGTCGAAGGAACAGTCGAGGATATCACATTCCGCAGTACGCAAATTCGCACATTTGCTGATTCGATTGTGACAGTACCTAACTCGAAGCTTTCCAATGAAGCCATCACAAACTGGTCCAAAATGTCAAAGCGACAAATCAGTTACGAATTGGCAGTCTCCTATCACACGCCAAACGAAAAATTAAAAGCAGCTTTATTAGAAATAGAAGAAATGCTACGCGCACACCCTGGTGTAAATCAAGATGTCATCATGGTACGCTTCACGGAATTCCGTGATTATAGCTTAGGAGTATTCGTCTATTTCTTCACAAAAACAACCGTTTGGGCTGAATACTTAGGAGTCAAAGAAGATACAAATTTACAGATACTTAGTATATTAGAGAAACATGGAATTGAAATAGCCTTGCCAAGTCAGCAGATTTATTTGCCGGAGAAAGAGGACGGGAAGAAATGGATGGCTGGAGAGTGATTATTTGGGGACAGACCTTTTGGGTACTTATCGTGCTTAAGGTTTGTCCTTTTTGTTATTGGTTAATCACTAATTTATTTTCCAAGTCGAACATCTTCCATTCATTTAACTTTTCTACTCTCCCTCCCCACTTTAACCCCATCGTACTTCTTATAGAAATGAGCAACATCTATCGCACAGTTGGCGACTATTTTACGGTAAACAGAATACGATTAATTAAAACGAAGCCATTAAAATATGGGCTTTTTTTTTGTTTAAATGGAGATGAAGGCAATCCCTTAATATGTATATTAATTACAGATATTACATAGAGGCTCGGAAATTAAATGACTGATTCTGGGTCTTAAGGGGGATGATAGCTAAATTTTGGAGGATAAATTGGAATTTTCAAAGTCGTTTTTAAAAAAGTGCATATCAAATAAACCACCTATAGTGGATTTTTTTAAAAATGTATTTTAAGATGACTTTATAAGGACAAAAGAGATTTAATTAATGTGTTAAGATTTGCAAAATGATTCTTTTTTGCCTCCTTTAACCACGCATCGGCATGCTGGCACATGCCGATGATATAGGTTCGAATATTCCAATGCCTTGAACTACGTCCTCTTGAATCCTCTAAATGATAATCAATCTTTTGCCGTTTAATACAGCGCTCAATCCCAGTACGCAAGGAATAACGCTTATACCATTCCTTACTGTCACGTTTGACACGTGGAAATAGACGAGGATTATCCTTTGTCGATGTATAAAAAGTTCGTCCATATGTAGAGGTAGAACATGGGTTTGGGCACTTCCATTTTCCAACTACAGCTGGGCATCGCCATTTACGACGGTAACGTTTTTTATCCGCTCCCCAATCAAGCATTTTGCGACCAATTGGGCAAATCGGAACACCGTCTAAATTAATATCCATTTCATTGTAAATAAACTGCTTAGAACGCCTAGGATTGAGGTCAATGATGGCTGAAACATCATAGTGTTCTAACATTTTATAAATGGGATAAGCGTCTAAGGCTGAATCTAAGATGACTTCCCTAAATTTCCAATCAGGATACCAATGTAAAAGTTCATGATATGTACTTACAAACAGAACAGAATCGTGTTTACTAGCTCGATACATTCTTGGGTAGATTGGCAAATTATACGGACTATCTGAGGCACCTATCATAAAGAGATTTCGTCCATAATAGTACTTTTCTCTAGAGCTATCCCAGCCATAATCAGCATCAGGATCTGAAAATTGTCGTTTACATTGGCACTTCCAAATTCCTTATTTTCGACAATCACAAAGGAATTTCCCATATGACCGACCTCCCGTTACAACAGGAGTTCCGTCAGCCAAAATGCTGAGTGACTGCGTATTTCCTAATAATCCATCTGATGCCGATTTATTTACGAATAGTGATTGAAATAGGAGTTGGAGTTGATCGTGTGCCTTTTGTTTATAATGAACTTTCTTGTTTTTTAGTGCACGGTTAACTAGCTTCTCCACAATTTTTGGATTTTTAGGTTCAAGTTTTTGATTCTTTTTGCCTTTCTTTCTTGGCTTTTTCAACCTTCTCTTCTTTCGATTGGATAGATGAGGAGTTGATGTAAGCCAAAGGCGTTTGAAAAAGTCATAAAACGTACCAACTCCAGGAACGTTGTCTGGAGAAAAGCCACTAAGAATGGCGAATATGGGAGTTGTTTTTAAGATAAAAACCCAGTGATCCACACTGGTTTCCTTTTGATAATGCATAAGCATTAAGCTTCGAAGCATATCACAAGGATTCCGTGGTTTTCTTCCTCTTGGATTAGAGGAATACCGTTGTTTCAGTAATTCTGTGGTGTCAGTTAGATCGATTAAAGAACACCAAATGATTGGTTCGAAGTAGAAATCTTTTAAAAACTTTTTATTGTAGTGTATGTCTAGCTGCTCTACAACAAAGTGTAGATAGGATTCATGAGAACGAATATCTGTAAGCATAAGTTTTCCCCCGTTTAAGTGATTAAAAAAATACCGTCACTTAATTATTTAGGGAACGTATGTTTGTCAAGAGGAAAGTTTGTTCGCATCTCCGTTTTGGGGGTGTCACAATAAAAAAGCCCTAGTCAAAAGACTAGAGCTTATGCGGAAAATTTAATTCCGAGAATCTATATTACATATTGGGGGGGAAACTTATGTGGGAATGGATTACGGATAATAAAGTTTTTAGTGGAATTGGTGGAACGGTATTAACTCTTGTGGCTGATTATCTAGGATATTTATTTAAGAAGAAAGGTAAGGAAGAACCTACTCAATCTATTCAAACAGGAGATAATTCAAATAATATCCAAGGTAAAAAAGTTATTGTTAATCAAACCAATCACTATGAAGGTTTTAATTACTCAACTGTTAAAGAAGTTGCTTTAGATATATATAGGAGCAACTTTATGCAACTAAGTGAAGAAGCAGCTGATATTGCTTATAGGAGAGTCGAGAGTTTAGTTACTGCGTATTTAGATAGATTAGTTAAGGATTCACCAGAAGCGCTAAAAAATACTATAGATCCAGATGTGCAATATGCAATTTTTAACGCTCAAAAAGTGCATGCAAGACTAGGTGATAAAGATATTGCTAATATGTTAGTTGAATTATTAGTAAATAGGACCAAAAACAACGACTATTCGACATTGAGAATAGTCTTAAATGAAGCAATTGAAGTTATCCCTAAATTAACTAAAAAGCATATTAATACTCTAACATTTCTTTTTATTATTAACGAGGTAACATTGGAAAATAATGATTTAAAAGGATTTTTATTTCTTTTGAAGGAATATCTACCTGATTTATCGAAGGAAACGTATTTCTTTAAACATTTACAGTATTCAGGATGCTTTTCAACATTACCTGGCAAAAAAGATTTTTACAATCAAATATTTATGAAATTCCCACAACTTTTATATGGTAAAGATGTTAAAAAAGAAGTGTTAGCAGTTGACAGTGATATTGAAAAGGTTGAGTCATATTGGAGAGGAACTTATGCTAGTAGTTTAGAAATGACTAGTGTATGTATGACTATCGCTCATGCAAATTTAGCTAAATTTCCGAGTATGAAAAGCGAGCTAAGTATATGGATAGATGACTGAACTAGAGTCCTGCCGCACTCTTTTTTAGTACCTTTAAAAGGTACAGAAAGAACTGCAGGTTGAAGGGGAGAGAATGAAGAAGAGGCTGGGACATAAGCATTTCAATCAGTAACAAACACGAATATTCATGCGATGCATACGCATTATTGTTCGTGTTTTTTTGCTTTAGAAAGAAGGTTTCAAAAAAATACACTTCGCTTTCTCGCAGCTCCCATAGGAGTCTACGTGTATTCAGGCTGCTCAGTTCTTCCAAATAATTAGTTTTTTTCATAAAAATTTTAGAAAAAACTTTAAAAACGAAGTGAAGTGGAGCGGAGGACGCTCGACTCCTGCGGGAAATAGAGGAAAGGCTGAGACCCCGCAGCGCAGTGAGGAGGCTCAGCTTCCTCCCCGCGGAAAGCGAGCGTCTGTAGCGCAATGGAACGACTTAGTTTTTGCAATGGACTATTTTTAAAAACTTTGATACCAAGTATGAGAAGGTACCTTTATTTAAAAGCAAAATTAGAGATTGTTCGTCTTTACAGATTGGCTATTTAGTTTTGTCCCAGCCTCATTTTTTATTTATCATAATTATTTAACTCATTTAAAAGAGTTTCATAATCATAATCATCAACGTTTTCATCACCAATGAAATTGTTTTTAATTTCATCATCGCTCAAAGTGTTATTTTCAAAGTGAAGTGATAAATCGGCACCTATAAATGGTGTGAAAATGGATAAGTTTAAATCTCTTAATGTCATAGCAGTAACCTCCAATTTTTAAATGTTTTAGATATAGGATAAACAAAAAACTTTGATTTTAGACATATAACCTTCAAGGTGGTGAGTCCATGATTACAGAGAGAAAAGGGGTAGGATGGGACACTGGGGTCAGGTTCCTTGTCCCTTTACAAAACATTTATAAATACACCACATATTATTCATAATACTTTTATAAAATAAGGGTATAAGAATATTACACGAACGAAATGAGGTGCTTTAGAATGTTTGAAAAATTGTTTAACTATATTATAGAAAAACCTTTATTAAGTGCCGAAGATAGTATGGAATATGAATGGCTATTGTTAGTAGATTATGAGGATAGCGACATAGAGATCAATAAATAATATCATTACTGGGCACCTTTTTAGGTGTCCTTTTGTTTTAGGTAGATCAACAGTGGCTATTGATTCTTAAAACTAAAAGCAATTCCGATCGCTTATAATAAGTAAAAAAGCCAGGTCTAGCTTCGACCTGACTTTCCTTCCTTTTTATTCCCTTTCGGCAAAAATAGCACCTCAAAATCCTCTAAGCTATCAATTCCATCTGCTTCCATCTTCTCTCCAACCGCCGCGACCAATAACCTTATTCCTTCTTCTACTGTCGCTTGCTCGCTTGCTTGCAAATTGTCTAATACTGATCCCATTATTCGATGAATCGGCTTTGGAGACGTTTCTTCGATTATTTTTACCATTCTTTCTGTTAGCATAATCTGAACAGATCGCTTGTCTTTCGGATTCGGTTTCTTAATCAGCATCCCTTTTTCTGTCAGTCGTTCCACAATATCTGAAACGGTACTTTGTGTCATGCGGAGGTTTCGGGTAAGCTGTTTTACACTAATTTTTTTATTAAGAAAGACCTCTAGCAATACTCGTGCTTGCGGAGCGGTCAGCCCATGCTCTTCTGCATGACGCTGGAGGCTCTTCATGATAAATCGATTCAAGAAATCGATTGATTCCCAAATATACGTGGCCCTATCTAGCATTTGTTAACTCCTTTCTTCCAAAAGTTATTTTTACAGAAAAACTCGCAATCCTGCTGCGAGTCTTTCTTTGCCTAAGTAAAAGTTAGGACGCCTCTTCAAACTGACTATTATAAAGTTCTGCATAGAATCCATTCTTTTCAATTAGTTCCTGATGCGTTCCAGCTTCGATAATATCTCCCTCTTTCATCACGAGAATTAAGTCAGCATTTTTTATCGTCGACAGTCTATGGGCGATAACAAAGGAAGTTTTTCCTTCTGTCAGCTTATCCATCGCTTGTTGAATCAGCAATTCTGTGCGCGTATCGACAGAGCTAGTCGCTTCATCTAAGATAAGCAATGGTGCCATTTTGACCATCGCACGGGCAATTGTGATAAGCTGCTTTTGCCCTGCCGACAAGCTCGTCTTGTCATCTAAAATGGCGTCATAGCGGTTTGGCAGGGTTTGGATGAAATGATGCAATCCAACTGCTTTGCAGGCTGCTTCCACTTCTGCATCGGATACGTTTTCTCTTGAATAAACGATATTATCACGGATAGAGCCTTCAAATATCCATGTATCTTGGAGCACCATGCAGAATAGATCATGGAGCGATTCTCTTGTCATTTGATTGGTTGGAACCCCATCAATGGTTATCTCCCCACCATTTAACTCATAAAAACGCATAAGCAAGTTAATTAACGTTGTTTTCCCCGCTCCAGTTGGTCCCACTATTGCGACTTTCTGACCAGCATTCACACGTACGGAGAAATCTTGAATAACCGTTTTATCTTCGTCATATCCAAAGCGTACATGCTTAAATTCCACATCGCCTTTGACATTCACCAGTTCTTCTTTCTTCTCGTCTTCTCTTACAAGCTCTTCTTCTGACAGGAATTCAAAAACACGCCCACTTGCTGCTGCCGTTGACTGTAGATTTGTCGCTGCTTGCGCAATTTGTTGGAGTGGCTGTGTAAATAAGCGAATGTACAGCATAAAGGCAACAATAACCCCAAACGAAATACTGCCATTAACGGCTAGAGCTGCACCAACAATACAGACAACCACATAGCCAAAGTTTCCAATAAACAGCATTAATGGCATCATCAGTCCTGACATAAATTGCGATTTCCAGGCACTTTCAAATAGTCGCGTATTAATGGAAGAAAAGGCATCCTTCGCCTGTTGCTCCCCATTATAAGCCTTCACAACATTATGGCCAGAATAGATTTCCTCAATATGACCATTTAGTTTCCCAAGCTCTTGCTGCTGTTGAGCAAAGTACTTTTGTGATTTCGAAATGATAAAAAACATAAAGGCAAAGCCTATGAAAGTGGATAGGATAGCTGCAATAGCCATGATCCAGTTTGTATAAAACATCATGATTAAGGAACCGACGAACATCGTAACAGCCGTAATTAAGCTACTAACACTTTGGTTCATCGTCTGTCCTACCATATCAACATCATTTGTTACACGGCTAAGGACATCACCTGTTGTTGTATTATCAAAATAGCTTAAAGGCAATCGATTAATTTTTCCCGAAATATCTCTTCTTAATTGTTTGGAAATCCTTTGTGTTACGGTTGCCATAATAAAGCCTTGAACATAGTTAAAAATATAGCCTAAACCATAGAGGAACACGAGAAAAATTGCAATATCATATACAGCATCAATGTTAATTTCTCCCATTAATCCTTCTGTAATATAGTCAGTCATTTTGCTAAGCTGGTCAGGGCCAATAATACTAAAGATTGCGGCTGCCATCGCAAGGATTAATGCCAATATAATGATGGGAAAATACGCCTTGCAGTAAACCGCCAGTTCCTTTAAACTGGAAAAATTCATGCCTTTTGCACCTGGAGGGATCGATTTTGTTGGCTGTTTATCCAGCTCCTCTGTTTGGGATTGACTTCGTTTATTTTCCGCTTCTTTTTCATGACCTTTTTTACCCAATTTCAAGCTCCTCCTTCGATAATTGTGATAAGGCAATTTCTTGATAGACATCGCAAGTGATCATCAGCTCATCGTGTGTACCCATTCCAACTACTTCCCCATTATCTAATACAAGAATTCGGTCAGCATCCTTAATGGTTCCAATGCGCTGTGCAATAATAATGTTTGTAGCATCGTTTATTTCTTCTTTTAGCTTGGAACGCAACACGCGATCTGTTTTATAGTCCAATGCGGAAAAGGAATCATCAAATAAATAGATTTCCGGATCTTTATAAACGGCACGTGCAATCGATAATCTTTGTTTCTGACCACCAGAAAGATTGGTTCCACCTTGTGAAATCGTTGCTTCATATTGTTGATCCATTTTTTCAATAAAATCCTTCCCTTGCGCAATTTCCACTGCGCGTTTAACTTCCATTTCCTCTTTCGATTGCTTGTTCTCTGTACCAAAAGCGACATTGGAAGAAACGGAACCACTGAACATAACGGCTTTTTGGGACACATACCCAATTTTGTCTCGCAATGTTTCTAGCTTATAATTTTTCACATTAAGACCATCCACCAAAATTTCGCCATCTGTTGCTTCCATAAAGCGTGGAATCAGGTTTAGTAGTGTACTTTTTCCACTACCTGTTGAACCAATAATGGCTACTGTTTCCCCCTTGGAAGCAGTAAAGCTGATATCTCGAAGAATGTAATCACTCGCACCAGGATACTTAAAGCTAACATGGCGGAATTCAATTTCCCCTTGGCTGTCTCCTTCTGTCTTCGATCCACTCTTTATTTTCACCTCTGTGTCCAGCACTTCGCTGATTCTTCTTGCTGAAACAGCAGCACGAGGAAGCATGACAAATGCTATAGAGAGCATCATAAAGGCCATAATGATCTGCATCGCGTAAGAAGAAAACACCACCATATCCGAGAACAAAGGTAGTCTACCCGCAATAGGAGCATTATTGATTAATACCGCTCCAATCCAATAAATGGCAAGACTCATCCCAGACATAATAAGAGAAATGGTTGGCATCATAACAGCCATTATTCTAGTGGTAAAAAGATTCGTATCTGTCAGTTCCTTATTCGCTTTCTCAAACTTATCTTCGTGGTAACGCGTTGCATTATAAGCATGAACAACACGGATACCCGTTAAATTCTCTCTTGTCACCATATTAATATTATCTGTTAACTTCTGGATTACTTTGAATTTAGGCAGTGCAACAAGAACAACGATTGCAATTAAAACTAATAGGACAGCAATCGCAACACCTGTAGCAGCGGTCCATTCCCAGCTTTTTCCCATTATCTTCAAAACGCCCCAAACCGCAATAATCGGAGCCTTTATCACAATTTGTAAGCTTAAGATAATCAGCATTTGCACTTGCGTAATATCATTAGTAGAACGAGTAATTAAGCTCGCTGTAGAAAAACTAGACAGTTCTTCCATCGAAAAGGATAAGGTTTTATCAAAGACCTTTTTACGCAGTCGATTCGAAAATCCGGCAGCAACCTTTGCCGCAAAATAAACGGTTATAATGGAAGCAGCCATGCTCCCCACTGCACAAAGCAGCATAAACGCCCCTTGTGTGAGAACGTCACTTAACTCACTACCTTCTGTCTGAACCAGTCTAGTGATTTCAGCCATATAATCTGGAAGCTTCAAATCAAGCCATACTTGCCCAACGATAAAGACTAGCGCACATGAAATGAGCATCCAGTCCTTTTTCTGAAAGTTTTTAAAAATATTTAACATGAATCCATTCCTCCCCATGCAGCCAAACATTATTCCATTTGCTGTTTTGTTTCAACGGTTTTCTACATCTTGTGTCCCAGTCCACTGTTTTATTCTGGATCCATATTTTTGGATTTTTTTCTGAAACTAAAATTATATCGAACAAGATGCATCGCATACGATATATCGTATGCGATTATATTAATGATTTTATGGTTCTTTGTCAAACGAAATAATTTACCAACTCGTTTGCGAAGGGAGGGGAAAGAAAAAACAGCCCCACTGGATAGGAGCTGTTCCCTTTATTTTATGATTTCTTTTAACGTGCTCTGAAAGCTATTGTACACATATGTCCAAATAGCTGGGTCAGTGCGATACCTCTTTTGTAACTGGGTATAAAATGCTTTTTGCTTTTCCTCAAATGTCGGATCCTCTTTAGCTGGAAGCTTAGCGCGACCCTCTGTTACCATCGCTTGTACTTCCGGTGCACGCGGTCCCCATTTGCCGACTAACTCCCCTTGTTCATTTAAAACAAGCACCATCGGAATCGCTCTGCCACCGTTCGTTAAATGTCTATCAATTAAATCAGTGTCCGCATCTCTAAGTGCCACATGCATCTGTAGATCAGCAGCTTCCACGATTTTGCGAAGAACAGGATTAATCACCATCGCATCCCCACACCAATCTTCTGTAATCGTTAAGAAGTGGAGGTTGTGCTGCTTTAATTCTTCGGCAAAATCATCATTAGGCAGCGTGAAGTTTTGATACACCTCATAGCTTTCCTCTTTCAATGTACTCATATTGTCCATATATACTTGGATGCTTGATCCTTCTTCGAAATACTGTTGTTCTGTCTTCATTTATGTACCCTCTCCTTTTTATGTAAGCCTTGTCTATTATTTTACTATTTAACTGCTTTTCATTCTATTTTTTGGATTTGGGATAATTTTCTTTTTTTAATAGATGGTTGAATAGTCGTTTGTTACAATTATGGAATAGTAGATTAATTTGGGATGGGAGTTATGGCATGAAGAAATTTCTTTCTACGCTTGTTATGGTTGTGATTGGCGCGGCATTTGGCGGTGTGCTGTCTCTTGTTATTTTATCAGGGGATGTAAGTGTTGCTAGTGTTGTTATTGGGGTCGGTTGTTTAATTGTATTTTATGTTTTGCATATTATTTTACATGAAGCGGGACATCTTCTTTTTGGAAAAATAACTGGCTATTCTCTCGTTTCGTTTCGAATTTTTTCATGGATGGTTGTGGCGACAGAGAATGGCTTGGAGCGAAAAAAGCTGTATGCGCCAGGGACGCTTGGGCAATGTTTAATGGCTCCGCCGGCCTATGAGGAAGGGAAGTATCCGTTTAAGCTGTATTTATGTGGTGGGGTAATCATCAATTTTCTTGCAAGTGCTGTGGTTGGGCTAGTTGCTTGGATGGCAGGAGAATTACCTTTAGCTGCAAGTGTGTTTATTCTCCTTGGGGTGTTTATCGGATTAACGAATATTATTCCCTTTAGCTTTAATGATGGCATGACATTAAAAATGGCTTGGAATCGGGGGAGTAAGCAATGGCAGCTGTTTTCCCAGTTTTATATCAATGCCCAAACTTCCAATGGTGTTTCTTATCAGGAGCTGCCAGATGAATTTTTTGCGTTGCCCGCAGGTGATAATGGTCGCGATTATTTTTCCCAATGGACTCTCTGTATGCAACTCGCTCGGGCAATGGATCGCCTTGATTTTGAAGAGGCAAAAAGGATTAATGATTTGTTGTGGGAAAGAAAAGAGCAGCTTATTGCCCTTTACCGAGTCGAGATTGCAAAGGAACGATTGTTTTTGTTGGCTGTTTTGGAGGGGAATAAGGAAGAAATTCGTTCCATTTATGCGTCGAAGGAAGTTAAACGGTTTTTGGCAATGAAACAGATGAGTAATAAGCGGATTGCTGCTGCATATGCGTTGTATGTGGACGGGGACCGGGATAAGGCGGTTGGGCTTTGTGAAGAGGGTGTGGCGCTGGAGGCTTATAATCCGAATGCGACTGATGTTGTGTTGGAGAAGAAGTTGATGGGGGTTTTGTTGGGGTTGGGTGATGTGGCCTGAGTTGGGGTTTGGATCATTTCCGCGCTGGGTTGGATCATATAGTTGGGGTTTGGATCATTTCGGCAATATTTACATCTTGACTATTTCAGCTCCCATATAAATAAGATTAATTTCTTTATAGTTTAACTCCAAAAGAGTCATTTTCATTCCTCTCCTATTGTTTTTTCGTGGTGATTAAACAATTGGGTTTAAGAAGGGGAAAAATGACTCTTTTTTTAATTCATGGTCGCTTTCTTTCTGCTTTGGATCATATCCGTTCTACTTTGGACAATATATCTGTTTTTTGGATCATATCTGCTCTGCTTTGGACAATATAATTGATTTTTGGATCATATCCACATTTTCACTACTATTCTCCTCTCGCGAAGTCATGGTTTATAATACACTCTGCCTTTATTTTTCCCTTTACTTGGTAAATTCATTTTCACTAGCATTTTGGAGGCAATTCCACTGGAGGAAAGATGGGTGAATTTACGAAATTCTTTATTGGTGATGGTGGGTTTTATTAATGAAAAGTAATCTAGCACGGATTTTTGATGAGCCTTTGCGTCATAGGTGTTACAGTGTGGGCAATACCATTTTCGCTTTTGACGAATCATTGCTAATTTTCCACATGTGGGGCATTGGACTCCTGTTATTAGCTCGTTTGCTTGTATTCCATATTTTTTAAGTAAATCAACGGTTTCTGGTGTGTTATGTTTTAAGAGGTTTTTGGATATTTTGAGGAGCGTTTTTCTATCAATCGCAGGCGTTTTAAATTTCGCAGAGAGCTTATCCCATTTTTCTAAAAAACTGTGTCCGTGGATGACTTTGTCTTTCATAGCAGGATATCCTCTTATTATGGTGGATGGATTGCTGAAAACAACTAAAAAATCGCTAGGAATTGGTGGGAGGTTGTGCCGCTTGAGATAAATTTGTAATTGACGCTGGTGCCTTTTTGCTTGGGAAATTGGATCAGAATAGCCTTGTTCCTTTCCATTTGCTTTACGAATCATTTGATCATACTCGGGATCAAACGTGACTTCACCGAAATAATTTTTGCATTCTACAATGAGGGCAAGCCTTTGCGTAAGAATGAGATAGTCTATCTGAAAATAGGTTTTTCCATCATAAAGGCGAAGATTATGAATAAGGAGGCAATCTTTTTCCGGCAGAAACTGTAAATAATACTTTAACTCTCTCTCGCCACGATAACCAGCCGATAAAGTTCTCAAGTCTTCTATTATATTTGGCCGCATTTTATACGTTTCTTTTATCCTTTTGGCCAGTGCCTCTGTCGATAACACTCTATTATTCTTGCAAATTTCGTTTAAAAACAATTTTCCACTTCCTTTCTCTTTTTCTATTTTAATTATTCTATTTGATTGCTTGAAATTCCTTTTTTGGTGGAGGGCGGAATTTGGGTTTGTTGGATATATTTTTTTGGGTTGGTGGTTATCTACTCTGCTTTGGATCATATATTCGTTTTTTTGGATCATATCCGCGCAGGGTTGGATCATATATTCAATTTTTGGATCATATCCACTCTGCTTTGGATCATATATTCGTTTTTTCGATCATATCCACTCTGCTTTGGATCATATATTCGTTTTTTCGATCATATCCACTGCTTTGGATTATATATTTAATTTTTCGATCATATCCACTCTGCTTTGGATCATATATTCGTTTTTTCGATCATATCCACTGCTTTGGATTATATATTTAATTTTTCGATCATATCCACTCTGCTTTGGATCATATATTCAATTTTTGGATCATTTCCGCGCTGGGTTGGATCATATATTTAATTTTTGGATCATTTCCACGCTCGGTTGGATCATATGCTTAATTTTTGGATCATTTCCACGCTCGGTTGGATCATATGCTTAATTTTTGGATCATTTCCGCGCTGGGTTGGATCATATGCTTAATTTTTGGATCATTTCCACTCTGCTTTGGATCATATATTCAATTTTTGGATCATTTCCACTCTGCTTTGGATCATATATTCGTTTTTGGGATCATATCCACCCCACTCCAACCAAAAAAACCCCCCATTGCTCAACACAATAAGGGATTCTAACCTCAAAACTCCTCATAAACAGCGGGATCCTGGTCTGCAATCCGCCCATCATCGCGGGTTAATCCGGAAATTTGCTGTATTTGCTCTTCTGTTAACTGAAAATCGAATATTTCTAGGTTTTCTCGTTGGCGTTGTGGGGAGCTTGATTTTGGAATCGGCAGGGCTCCTAGTTGGGTGTGCCATCTTAGGATGACTTGGGATATTGTTTTTCCATGTGCTTCTGCTATTTGTTGAATGGTTTCGTTTTCTAGGACATTATTTGCTCGGCCAAGTGGGCTCCATGATTCGGTTACAATGCCGTTTTCTTTGTCGTAGGCTAGTTGCTCTTTTTGTGAAAAAAATGGATGTAGTTCTACTTGATTAATACTCGGCAATACGCCTGTTTCTTTTTTCAAGCGATCGAGATGCTCTGGTAAGAAGTTGCACACGCCGATGGAGCGAATGAGTCCCCATTTTTGTGCATCGATTAATGCTTGCCATGCTTCTACGTATAAATCTTTGTTGGGGTTTGGCCAGTGGATAAGGAATAAATCGTAATAATCTAGTTTTGTGCGGTAGAGTGATTCTTGGATGGTATAGATGGCTTTGTCGTATTGATGATGTCTTCCTGGAAGTTTGGAGGTGATGAATAAATGCTCTCTGCTTACGGTACTACGGCGAACAGCTTCTCCTACTGCCCCTTCGTTTTCGTAATTAAAAGCAGAATCTAGTAGTCGATAGCCCATATCAATTGCCGATGTCATCGCCTGAACGCCAGACGCACCTCGTAAATTATATGTACCAAGACCAATGGCAGGAATAACAAGACCATCATTTAGCGTGATTTGTGGAATAGTTGTAGACATGATTGATATCCTCCTTCTGTTCATTAGGAAAAGATTTCCTCTCCTAAAAGTATAGAGGATAGTCTATCAAAAATTCTACTGATATGCTTAGAGAATATTTGTAATAGTTCAGCAAATTTATCTTCACTTCAAAACATTTTTCTTTCATTCCCTATCCAATATGTTAAAATATTGGATATATATTAAAAAATGTATAAGGAGGGAAAAGTATGAAAAGCACAGGAATTGTTCGGAAAGTGGATGAGTTAGGTCGTATTGTTATTCCAAGAGAATTGCGAAGAACATTGGGAATTGAAATTAAAGATCCTTTGGAAATCTTTGTTGAAGGGGAAAAAATCGTTTTCCAGAAGTATAAAGCCTTTGAGGAATGTGCGATTACTGGGGAAGTCTCACCAGATAATATCACAGTCGGGAACGGGAAACTTGTGTTAAGCAAAGAAGGCGCAGAATTGTTAATGAAAGAATTAGAGACGGTCTTTGCAAATGATTCTCAGAAGTAAGCTATATAACCCCATTTATAATAGGACAATTCCCTCTCTTTTCGCTCGATAGATGGAATTGTCTTTTTTTCATGTTATTGTCTCGGCGCAAACAGCATCACGCCTACTCCTACTAGGCAAATTCCTGCACCTATCCAGTCATACAAATCAGGTGACTTTCGATCTATCCCCCATCCCCATAAAACAGAGAGAATGATAAAGATGCCTCCATACGCAGCATACACTCTTCCAAACGACATAAACGTTTGAAATGTCGCAATAATCCCATATAAAACGAGCGATATTCCGCCCAAAATCCCCCAATAATAGGACTTCCCCTCACGAAGCCATTGCCAAATGAGATAGCCTCCACCGATTTCAGCTAAACCAGCTACTATAAAAATAAGTATTGTCATGATAAACCACCCTAATATCCGGTTTTCCAATCATTATACCAAATAATAGGGTAATTAATCGCTTCTTTCCCTTTTACTTCTTTCAATCATTTTCACCGTGAATTTGTGAAAGAGCATCAGAATGACATAAAGAACAGGATACGTAAAAATGGAATAAGCTTGTTTCCATCCATTCAAATAAAAAGTTCCACTCCAAATAAAGAGGGTTTCATAAATCATTGCAATGACTCCCCAAATGAAAATATAGATTATCTTTTTACGAAGACCACTTTTATACGGAAAGTAATTTAGAAAAATGACATTAATTGCCGGATAGATTCCCCCAATATAGATCAAGCTCTCCCAATCTACCCCTATACTGAAATAGCCATATAAATCGTATTTCAAATCAAGAAAAGTATCTATTATTAGCTGAAGAAATGTGGCAAACAATGACGTTGTCAACATTTCAATAGATGTTAATCGTTTAGGAATAAAATAAGCAATAGCATTAAATAAGATTACCATAAAGATAAGAAAGAACATAAAATGACTCCTTTCTTTATTGACTTGTCCGTTCTTATCCTTGCCCAAAATGGATAAATTACTCGTATCCCTCCTGCCACTTCATAAATAATCTTGTCAATAAATACCCTCCAACATATAGGAACCAATAAATCAGAAAAATATAGAAATAATTAACCCATTTATAGGGTTCAAATAACCCGAGATTTGTTAACAATGGCTTAAAGCCAAAACCAAAAATAAGCGCTAATATTGTTGCATAAAGATAGAAGTTTTTATTATGCTTTAATGTCCATTGAAATACGAGCATAATAGCCACTGGAATAATAGCCCCATCTAGCGAGAAGCTTGGTAAGAATGGAAGAAACTGATAAGGGTAGGCCCATAAACCAAAGTGAATACCGGTTGCATCGACATAGGAGAATAACATATGCACAGCAAAACCAAAGAAACCAATTATGAATATACGCTTTCGATCAATAGAAAAAAATAGGACGATTAGTGGAATAACTAACATAAGCACTCCCACCCAAAACTGCCATGTATCCAAACCGGAGTACATACTCCAATACTCTTGTGCCTCTTTTGTATACTTCTCTTGTATGGAAACTAATCGATCAAAAAAAGAACGTTGTTGGTCATTCATCGGATCACCTCCGTAATTAATTCATTTTTTTAGTATCGACTATTTTTTAGAAAATATTTCTCTTTTCTTTCGCTTATTAAATGGGGAAAATGGGGAAAGCTTCAATTAAAAGGGGTTTCTTCCGATTGAAGTAGAAGACAGCACTGGGGGTACTTTATGCATCATCGAATATGGAATAACCCTGTTTATTTCCGGTATTTTTTCTTTATTCTCTTATTTGTTAGTGTCATATTGAATCACTATATTCTTGAAAATCACGAAAACTATTTTATCTTCTATATCCTATGTTCCGTTTCTCTAGGAATCGGCTTTTATAAAAGCCCTTTTTGGGTGATTTTCTTGCTTAATTTCTTGGTGGTTTCTTGTAGATTTTTTTTCGTCAAAGATCAATCGCCCGCTGTTTCTACCTTTGTCATCTATTTATTCACCTATTTTCTCATCACCCTTATTTCTGTTGGCTTTATGTCTAGAGTTCAAAGAGTGCTTGAAGATAATTTAGCGTTAACAAAAGTGCTCTCCAATGCGCTAGATTCAAGAGACTCCTATACTATGCACCATTCTAAAAATGTCGCAAAATACGCAATGAAAATTGCAAAGGAAATGGATTTACGCCCTTCTTTATGTGATGTCATTCATATCGGAGGACTACTTCATGATATTGGAAAAATTGGCATACCAGAGTATGTCTTAACCAAGCCCGGGAAATTAAATGAGGACGAATATGAATTAATAAAAACACATCCGATAAAAGGCAATGAAATCATTAAACACGTTAAGCAGTATAAAAATAATGGGATATTAGACATTGTTTTATACCACCATGAGCGGTTTGATGGAAAAGGATATCCAAAAGGGTTAAAAGGAGAAGAGATTCCATTAGTCGCCCGCATCGTAGCAGTAGCAGACAGCTTTGACGCAATGTCTTCCCAGCGTGTCTATCGTCGTGAGCTCCAATTAGAAGAAGTACTCTGTGAAATACGTTCAAACAAAGGAAAACAGTTCGATCCAGAAGTAGTCGATGCCTTTTTATCTTTATTTGAAGAGGAAAGAATCCATTAGTAAATAGCAGAAAAAACGAGAATCCAAAAGCATAACGATGTAGGTAGTATTGCGAGGCAAGCAATTTCCTCCGAATACTACCCTAAACATTTCCAGCATTCCCCCATTTTTATGCTATATCAAAACAATTGACTAAAATACAAAAATATGCGACAATCCAATAGTTCGTATACGAACAGTTTCTATATTAACAAAAAAGAAAGGGAGAAATTTCAGATGAACGGGTCGTTAAATAACGAATTAATTCGCTCCTATTCTCGCATTCACAAAGCCTATAACCACCTCGTACAGCTTGATGCGAAAAAATTGGATTTAACAGCGGTACAGCTTAAAACCCTGTACAGGATTTACTTTCAGCCCAATATTGGAATCGGAGAACTAGCTACGAAATTATCATTAACCAAAAGCACCGTTAGCGGAATTATCGATCGACTATCCCAAAGACAATTAATCGAACGAACCATTCCTGAAGACAATCGTCGAGTGGTAAACATCCAATTAACGGCAGAAGGAAACAAGGTAATGGAACAATATTTCGCTGGAACGTCCATCCTCGCTAACAAAGTGAGAGAAGTTATGGAGCTTTCAGAAGAAGAAATAAACAAAATACTAGAACTAAATGGGAAAATATTAGCCATTTTAAATGAATTGGAGGAGGAACAGCAATGAATAACAAACGCATGATTTTATTAAATATTATCCTTTTAGTCGTTTTAGTAGGAGGAGGATTTGCCGGTTATTACTTTTACGATCAATCGGTTTCCTATATTAAAACAGATAATGCCCAAATTGCCGGCCAACAAATCAGCATCGCTTCACCAGCTACCGGAAAATTGAAGGAATGGAAAGGCGAAACAGGAACAACTTTTAGCAAAAACCAAAAAATTGGTACTGTAGCAGTTGTAACAGAATCAGGTACAACAGATATGGATATTACCGTTCCAGAAAATAGCACCATCGTTCAATCAACTGCCGTGCCAAATACCTTTATCGCAGCAGGAACATCCCTTGCAAAAAGCTATGATTTAGAAAACCTTTGGGTTACAGCAAACGTCGACGAAACAGACATCAACAAAGTAAAAGTCGGCCAAGAAGTAGATTTATACGTAGATTCCTATCCAGATACCGTACTAACAGGTAAAGTAGACAGCCTAGGACTTGCAACAGCAGGCACCTTCTCCCTACTGCCAAGCAACAACAGCTCAGGAAACTACACAAAAGAAACACAAGTCATTCCCGTAACCATCTCCATTGACAATTACGGCGGCCTAAAACTAATTCCAGGTATGAACGTTTCCGTAAGAATTCATAAGTAGGTGATGGACATGACCACTTACATCACAAGCTATATTATCGGAAGCATACTCCTGCTACTCATCATCAATCTTTTTTTACGAAAAAAGAAAACAGTGGCGAAACAAGAAAACGTCCTAGATGATGCCAAGCGGAATAATGACATTCAGCCATCCCTTGGAAAATCGGATCTAGCTGAACCTGTAGAAGCGTCTAAGGAAGCGGATAAGTCGAAAGCTCCTTTTGAAAAAGTGGAGGCTATGGAAGAAAAGAATCTAGCTGAAATGCCGGAAGCTAATAAACCGAATGCCACTTTTGAACAGGTAGAGGCTATGGGAGAAGAGGATCTAGCTGAAATGCCGGAAACCACTAAAGCGAAGTCTCCTTTTGAAAAGGTGGAGGCTATGGAAGAAAAGGACGCATCCGAAGAGGCAGAACGTTCTGCGGAATCCAATAAACCGAAAGCTCCTTATAAACCATTGGAAACTGCCGAAGAAATCAACCGCGGCAAAGTAATCGTCGCCCTTATGCTCGGCGCATTTGTCGCAATTCTTAATCAGACTTTACTAAATGTGGCCATTCCACATATTATGAATGATTTAAATGTATCGACAAGCACTGTCCAATGGCTATCCACTGGATATATGCTGACAAATGGAGTGTTTATCCCAATCACCCCATTTTTGATTAATAAACTAGGAACAAGGAAATTGCTTATTGCAGCGATTTCTGCTTTTACCATCGGTTCGATTGTGTGCGCCACCTCTGTTGGATTTTCGATGCTCTTAATTGGACGCATCATTCAAGCAGCAGGAGCAGGTTTATTAATGCCACTTTTGATGACCGTCTTTTTAATTATTTTCCCACCAGAAAAACGCGGAACAGCGATGGGGATTATGGGTGTTGTGATGATTTTCGCTCCTGCCATCGGTCCAACTTTATCAGGCTGGTTAATAGGTCATTATTCTTGGAGAGTATTATTCGAGCTTGTTATTCCAATTGGCATCCTCGATTTAATTATCGCCCTTGCATGGATGAAGGATGTAACAAAAGTTTCGAATCCAGTCTTTGATACGATTGGCTTTATCACTTGTACCGTCGGCCTAGGGTCCTTGCTTTACGGATTCAGTGAAGCAGGAAATAATGGCTGGGACAGCAGCGTTGTTGTTCTTTCTCTAATTATTGGCGTTATATTCTTATGCCTATTCGTCTGGAGAGAACTTACAACCGAAGCGCCTATGGTTGACTTGCGTGTATTCAAATATAGTATCTTTACCTTAACAACCTTAATAAGCATGATTGTCAATATGGCCATGTTCGCAGCAATGCTGCTTCTACCTATTTACTTACAAAATATCCGTGGCTTCACGGCACTGGATTCTGGATTATTAATGTTGCCAGGTGCAATCATCATGGGAATCATGTCCCCGATTGCTGGAAAGCTATTTGACCGATTTGGCGCAAGACCACTCGCGATCATCGGCCTAATTATCACGGTACTCACTACATGGGGATTCACGCAATTAACGATGCAAACATCCTATTCCCATTTAATGATGCTCTATATTTTCCGGATGTTTGGTATGTCCTTTATTATGATGACGGTTATGACAGAAGGTATGAATCAGTTACCATTAAGCTTAACAAGCCACGGTACCGCCGTATCCAACACAACAAGAACCGTTGCCGGAAGTATCGGTACTGCCTTCTTGATCACAGTCATGACAAATCGTACAGCATTTCATTTAGATAACTATAACAACATTATCTCTTCTGCAAATCCGTATATTGCAGAGAAGTTTGCTCAGCTTGGTCAAGGTTTAGCAGGGCTTACCGGATTACCAACAGGGGCTGGCCAAACCCTAGCTATTTCCACTATTTATGGAAAAGCAGCACAAGCATCTACGATTAGCGGCATTAACGATGCATTTATCGTGGCAACGATTATTGCTAGTGTTGCGTTGGTTCTTTCTCTGTTTATCCGTAGAGCCACAACCAGTTCTAAAGATAGTTAATAAAGGCAGTATTTCCATCCCAGAGCATAGTAGTTGCTCTGGGATTTTTTTGGTGGGGATGGGGGATGTGGAATGGGGGGTTCATTGCTTTGATGAACATCTCTTTTTCTTGCTTTCGGGCACAGAGACGGCTCCTCTGTTACCTTTTCCTCTTCTTTTTCTTGCTTTCGGGCACAGAGACGGCTTCTCTGTTACCTTCTCCTCTTCTTTTTCTTGCTTTCGGGCACAGAGACGGCTTCTCTGTTACCTTTTCCTCTTCTTTTTCTTGCTTTCGGGCACAGAGACGGCTTCTCTGTTACCTTCTCCTCTTCTTTTCCTTGCTCTCGGGCACAGAGACGGCTTCTCTGTTACCTTCTCCTCTTCTTTTCCTTGCTCTCGGGCACAGAGACGGCTTCTCTGTTACCTTCTCCTCTTCTTTTTCTGCTCTCGGGCACAGAGACGGCTCCTCTGTTACCTTCTCCTCTTCTTTTCCTTGCTCTCGGGCACAGAGACGGCTCCTCTGTTACCTTCTCCTCTTCTTTTTCTTGCTCTCGGGCACAGAGACGGCTCCTCTGTTACCTTCTCCTCTTCTTTTTCTTGCTTTCGGGCACAGAGACGGCTTCTCTGTTACCTTCTCCTCTTCTTTTCCTTGCTTTCGGGCACAGAGACGGCTTCTCTGTTACCTTCTCCTCTTCTTTTCCTTGCTCTCGGGCACAGAGACGGCTTCTCTGTTACCTTCTCCTCTTCTTTTTCTTGCTTTCGGGCACAGAGACGGCTTCTCTGTTACCTTTTCCTCTTCTTTTCCTTGCTCTCGGGCACAGAGACGGCTCCTCTGTTACCTTCTCCTCTTCTTTTTCTTGCTCTCGGGCACAGAGACGGCTTCTCTGTTACCTTCTCCTCTTCTTTTCCTTGCTCTCGGGCACAGAGACGGCTTCTCTGTTACCCTCAAACCGGCTTTTTAGACTCTTCTTCCATCAAAACCCCATCTTTCAAATTCATCTAATAACTTCAGCAGTTCTCCCCCATACTCTTTCACACTTCCCCCCACAAAAAAAGAAACACTCCCCAAAAGAAATGTTTCTCTCCCAGTTTTATTATTGATAATACCCTTTTATCAGCTGGTCCATTACCCAATTTGTTCTTGCTCCACTTTCACCTGTGCTAGGGCTAGTTCCTTTTCCAGTTAACTCATCTACCATCAATTGAATCAGATGCTGTTGGATGTGGCGGGGATTTTCGATGACCCACTCTTCCGTTGCCCCCACAGTTGTTAAGGTTATTGGGCCGTTTCCAAAGGTTGCGAAGGTAAGTTTGCCTTTGCTTCCGACGATTTCGTTTTCGTCGATATGGTCGTGGGCGCTGAAACACCAAGTGCCTGTCCCATGAATGCCTGACTCAAATAGGTAGGTGCCGGTTACGATATCTTCTGCTTGGTAGCTCCCATTTTGATTCGATGCGAACCCTTTTGCTTCTTTAATTGGTCCAAACAAGAAATCAAGAATATCCAATGTATGACTAGCTAGATCAAGGAAAAGTCCACCGCCAGCGAGCTCGGGCTGCACTCTCCATGCTTGATCGTCATTTAGCGGAGGCTGATATTGAATCGTCCGCACAAATCGAATATCACCTAATACGCCGCTGTCGATGATCTCTTTTATTTTCAAAAAACGAGGAAGTGCTCGTCGATAATAGGCTACAAATAAAGGGACTTCTGCTTGTTTACATACTTCAATCATCTCAAGGCATTCCTGATAATTTCTTGCCATCGGTTTTTCCACATACACCGGTTTGCCTGCTTTAGCCGCAAGAATGGTGTATTCCTTATGAAAACCTGGAGGGGTAGCGATATAAACAGCGTCAACTTCTGGATCATTAATCAGAGCTACGGCATCGTCATACCATTTTGGAACGTTATGGCGCTTGGCATAATCCTTGGCTAATTCGCCATTTCTTCTCATTACCGCCACTAGCTTCGAATTTTCCGCTCGTTGAAAGCCTGGTCCGCTCTTGACCTCTGTTACATCTCCACAGCCAATAATTCCCCATCGAACTTCCTTTTCAAATAATTTCATCTTTGTATTCACCTCGCTTATTCATTCGCTCTTCCCTCTTGAAAACCCTTTATTATTAATAAAATTTGTCTAGTCAAATCAGATTTTTATCACTTGTCCTGCATAGATAAGATTAATATTCTTAATCTGCGGATTCTTTGCTTGGATTGCGTGAATGGTGGTACTATAGGTTTTCGCAATTTTCGTTAAGGTTTCGCCACTTGATACAATATGTATCGTTTCTTGGTGGGGATTAATCCAAGATCCAGGTTTTCCTTCCGCTTTCGTGACATTTATCATTCCTTGGGATGTATTAAAAATAGAATAGGCTCCCGGCTTGACGGTTCCCTTTTGATTTTTGCCAGCTTTGGCATCTGCTGCTGTCATAAAAGCGCCTGTTTCCTGCTGAACGGTATACTCACTGATCTTTGCAGTTTCCGCGCCCCAATGTCCTGGACTTTGCATAATCCGATTGCGATCGATATTGACGCCTTCAATGATAATATTATTTTCGTGCTGATACATATGAATAAATGGGGCAACCTCTCCCCGGGACCATGCATAGGTTTGCCAAAAATAATCGGCATCGTTCTTCATCGCATACATCACTGCATAAGATCCATAGATCCCTACCTTGTAGGACGTCAGCTGCTTTTTCACGGCTAAAAAATAGGTTTGGATAATCGACATTTGCTTACCTGTCATATCACAATCGACGGCAAAATAGATTGCTGTTCCTTCTGGTTGGCCGACTGCTTTCGCCCATTTTTCTGCGTCTATTCCATCTGCTATTCCTTGCTTTTCAGTAAAATAAGAAAGTTTATTGGCGCTTTTTTGAAAAATACTAATTAGCTTGATCCCAGTTTTTTGGATGATCTCCGCCTCTTTTTTATCAAATGACTTCCAGCTATCACCTAAATATCGCGCCGCATATTCAAAGCCTGCCCTCTTTAAATCCCTCGCCATTTTCTCTGTTAATTTCGTCGCACAATCAAATCCTAGTGTCATATCAACAACTCCTTTTTTCTTTCATATAGAAAAAAAGCTAGCAATGGGACAGGAAAGGAGCTAACTTTTTCCTATTTTATATAAAAGATATTCCGTATTGCTATTCCATATAAGCAATTGAATAAGAATTACCCATTCTTATCAAACTAAAGAAAAAAAGGGTGATTTTTATGACCAACTTGTTGAACATGTTGCTGACAAACTTATTTTCTTCCTATTTACTCCATCGTAATTTGCATTGGCACCGTAAGCTTGTCGTGCTCGCTATTCCTTTATTTATGCTTTTCATGATTGTGCAGGCTGAGTACATCGTTGCCCGTTTGAAAAAGAATACCCTTCATTTATAAATCATTTTACAAAAAACACCACAACCATGGAAAAGTTGTAGTGTTTTCTTTTGCTTCTTATCCCTTTAATACACGATCAATTGCGGCAAGCTCTTCTTCGCTGAAGTGAATGTTGTCTAACGCTTTGACATTATCTTCAATTTGACTAACTTTACTTGCACCGATAAGAACACTTGTCACGATACCATCGCGAAGGATCCAAGCAACAGCCATTTCCGCAAGTGTCTGCCCGCGGTCCTTTGCAATATTGTTTAGTGCTTTTACTTTTTCAATCGTCTGCTCCACATTCTCTTTATGTAGCCAACGTCCTGTTTCTCGATTTGCCCGTGAATCCTCTGGAATGCCGTTCAAATAGCGATCTGTCAATAGACCTTGTGCAAGTGGACTAAACGCAATTGCTCCAAGCTGCTTTTCAACTAGTACATCCTTCAAGCCATCTTCAATCCCGCGATTAAACATGCTGTAGGATGGTTGGTGAATAATAAATGGCGTTTTTTTCGCTTCAAAAATTTCTGCCATTTCTCTTGTTTGCTCTGGGGTATAGTTAGAAACCCCAACATACAGCGCCTTTCCTTGACGTACTAATAAATCCAAAGCCTCTGCTGTTTCCTCTAATGGCGTTTCTGTATCTGGACGATGGTGGTAATAAATATCTACATAATCAAGCCCCATACGCTTTAAGCTTTGGTCAAGACTGGATACTAAATACTTTTTCGAACCTCCATCCCCATAAGGACCTTTCCACATTGGATAACCAGCTTTTGTTGAAATGATGAGTTCATCCCGATAAGGCTTCATATCCTTTTCCAAGATTTTCGCAAAATTCTCCTCCGCACTACCAGCTGGGGGACCATAGTTATTCGCCAAATCAAAATGAGTAATCCCTAAGTCAAAAGCTCTTCTCACTAAGGCACGCATATTTTCAAAGAAATCCACCTCCCCGAAATTATGCCAAAGCCCTAAAGATAGCGCCGATAATTTCAAGCCACTTTTTCCAACACGATTGTACATCATCTTTTCATATCTATTTTCATCTGCAATATACATGGTTTCCCTCTTTTCTCCTTTTTTATCGTTTACTAACATTATTTATGTACTTCTTTCTTGGTGTATGGGATGAACGATTTGCGAGACTTTATGGTGATTCTTATGTTGATAAGCTCTTTTTTTGTGTGCGAATGCACGTTTACTTGGGAGTCAGTGGCTTTTATTTGCGGCTTTGCCTTTTTACTTGTGGGTTAGCCTCTTTTATTTGCGGCTTTCACACTTTTTCTTGCAACTTTGCATCTTTTATTTGCGACTTGCCTTCTTTTTCTTGCGGCTTCATCACTTTCACTTGCGGCTTTGCCTCTTATACTTGCACCTTCACCTCTTTTTCTTGCGGATTTACCTTTTATTTACAGCTTAGCCTCTTTTTTTTTGCGGCTTTCACACTTTTTCTTGCGACTTTGCCTCTTTTATTTGCAGCTTCACCACTTTTTCTTGCGGCTTGCCTTCTTTTACTTGCAGCTTCACCACTTTTTCTTGCGGCTTTACCTCTTTCACTTGCAGCTTCACCACTCTTACTTGTGGATTTACCTTTTATTTACAGCTTAGCCTCTTTCACTTGCAACTTCACCACTTTTTCTTGCGGCTTCACCACTCTTACTTGCAACTCTAACAATTTTACTTACGACTCTCCCAATTACTTGCAAATCCAACTCGCCTTTACTCCCCAAACGCAAGCTGATAGTTATAAACAGCACCAATTAAATTTGCATCATTCCTGAATTGGCATAATTCCACTTCTGGAAGAAAGGAGGCAACTTTAACGCTTTTCACTACTTTTTCGAGGTGAGCATTTAACTCGCCGATTAGGCCCTCTTTGCTGGAGATTCCACCGCCAATGATGATTTTCTCAGGGTCAAAGCTGTACTGGAGATTATAGATGCCTGTTGCTAAATAGTGATAGAAGGTTTCTACTTCCTCTTTTGCCACCGCATCACCTTGTTCTGCGAGCTCAAATACTTCCTTGCCGCTTAATTCAGTCTCCAGCTCCAGTCGCTTGGAATAACGCTTCGCCATTCGGACAGGGGTAGCAAGTGTACTGAATGTTTGATCATCTTTAAGGAGCATAAAGCCAAATTCGCCGCCAAATAGATGCTTGCCGTGTTGAATTTTCCCATCGACGATAACTGCACCGCCTATTCCAGTGCCGATGACTACAAATAGCACATTCTTTAATCCAGTTGCTGCTCCTCGCCAAACCTCTGCAAGTCCTGCACAGTTTGCATCATTTTCCATCGTGACTGGGCAATCAAACAGTTCTTCTAGTTCGAAAACTATAGGAAAGTGGTGAATATACGGAACAGCGCTTGCTCCTTCAATCACGCCTTTTGCTTGATTTACGGCACCTGGAGCACTGAATGCAACGCCCTCAATCGTATATTCCGCTGCCATTTTTTCTTTTAGCTGGAGCATTTCTCGTTTCATCTCTTCCCAAGTTTTCGGTGTAACAAAGGAGCCTTTGTCCACTAGCTGTTCTTTTTCCCATACTGCAAACTTTACGGAAGACCCGCCTATATCCATTACTAATAAAGACATTTTATCACCACCTCATTTATGTCTGCGCTTTCAATCCTATTATAGCCTGTAATAAAAGACCACCGCAAAGAATGTGCGATGATCTTCGTAAAATATTATTAAAACCCGTTATTTTCACTTACTTCTTTGATCCAATGACCAGACTTCTTAATTGTCTTCACTTGTGTATGGATATTGTTAGAGATAAATCCATAGCGATTGCGATACGCATTCATCCAGCTCCAGCAATCAATTGGCGTCCACAAATGATAGCCGTAGCAATTAGAGCCTTCTTCGATTCCTTTATGAAGCCACTCTAAATGCTCTTGGATAAATTCGATACGATAATCGTCCTCGATTACGCCTTCTTCATTTAAAAAGCGTTCTTCTCGGGAAACACCCATTCCATTTTCAGAAACGAACCACTCAATATTTTTATAATTATCACGGATATTAAGGGCGATATCATAAAGTGCCTTCGGATAGATTTCCCAGCCCTTATCTAAATTCATGCGGCGACCAGGCATATCATAGTTATCAAAGTAACGGTCTGGCATCCAGTCTCCCACACTATTCGGCGCAACATCTGGCGCTTTTACACGAGATGGATGATAGAAATTCACCCCAAGTGTATCAATCGTATTTTCTTTTAATATCGCAAGCTCTTCTTCTGTTGATTCCCAAATCGCTTTATCTTTTGTCAAAAGCTCTACTAATGCAGGTGGGAATTCCCCATAAACAGCTGCATGCAGGAACATTTCATTGCGCCACAGGTCGGCAGTTTGGCCTGCTTCCACGTCTTCTGGCTTATCACTTGCTGGATATGAAGGCGTTAAGTTTAGGATTGTTCCGATTTTTGCCCCTGTTTCATTCAACTTCAGGTCACGGAATTCTTTAATGGCTTTTGCAGAAGCAAGATTTAGATTATAAGCTACTTGCACCGCTTTTTTCCCATTTACTAGTTTTGGATAATGGAATTGATATAAATATTGACCTTCCACAATTACCATTGGCTCATTAAAAGTAAACCAATGTTTCACACGATCACCGAATAACTCAAAGCAACGTCGCGCAAATTTTGCGAAAAGATCAACGACATGCTTAGACTCCCAGCCACCATATTTATGATAAAGCTCTGCTGGCAAATCAAAATGATGTAGGTTAAATACAGGAGTAATACCTTGTTTAATAAATTCATCAATGACATTATTATAAAAATTCACGCCATCCTCATTTAAACTAGCTGTTTCGAAATCATCAATTAAACGAGTCCATTGAATCGAAGTACGGACAGAGTTTAAGTTGATTTCTTTCATTAGCGCAATATCTTCTACGTAGCTATTATAAAAATTAGATGCTGTGTCTGGTCCAACTTGGTTATAAAATACTTCTGGCTCTACTTCATACCAGTAGTCAAAAACGTTCGCATGCTGTTTATTAAAACGACCTTCACTTTGTGGTCCAGACGTAGCTGCACCCCACCAAAAATTCTCCGGAAATTTCTTCATTATTCTATCTCCTTTATCTTTTGTCGTTGAGTCTTCTAATCTAGTAATTTTTATTTCGTTCATACTCTTTCCTGTTATCGTTTTCATTATAATGTATATACTTAAAAATGTAAATGTCTAGATTAATTTTCACTTTATAAAAATCATAGTTGGTGGTAAAGGGGTTTTGAGGTCCTATTTTAGAAAGGTTAGGTAGGATTTACTTGGTAGGTGTAATTTTTTTTGTGGAATTTGATATTGGATTGTGGTGGGGTGGAGTTTATTTGCGGTTTTAAATCTTTTATTTGCGGCTTTTCCCTCTTTATTTGCTAGTTTCGCCATTTTACTTGCGGCTTTTACACTTTTACTTGCAGCTCTTACACTTTCTTGCAACTTTCTCACGTTTACTTGCAGCTTTTACACTTTCACTTGCGACTCACGCACTTTTACTTGCAACTTCTACCCTTTTACTTGCGACTCTTACACTTTTACTTGCAACTCCCACACTTTTACTTGCAACTCCCACACTTTTACTTGCAACTCCCACACTTTTACTTGCAACTCTCCCCAATTCCCTTCACCTCCATCAACCCAAAACCCAACAATCTTTAAGAAAAAACCGGAATTAATGTATATCTGCGGAATTGTCTGCATTTCTTAGAAGTAACAGATTTTCAATTAAAGGGGGACTCTATGGTGGGACGACATTCGAAGAAGTTAATGGTGGTAGAGGCGGTAAAGGATTGGGTGATGGAAGGGAGAGTGAAGCCGGGGGAGCGGATTTATTCGGAGTATGAGCTTTCTAAACTGTTTGATGTGAGCAGGAATACGGTTCGCTTAGCGATTGGGGAGCTTGTGGATGATGGGTGGCTTTATCGGGAGCCGGGTGTTGGCACTTTTTGTGGGGAGCCTTTTGCTAGTAAAATAGGGGATAACCGAACGAATGGGAAGAATATTGGGGTGATGGCAACGTATATTTCCGATTATATTTTCCCATCAATCATTCGTGGAATGGAGAGCTATTTGAAGGATAGAGGCTACTCCTTAACAGTAGTTTGTACGGAAAATGATCATGCCAAAGAACGCCTATGTATTCGGAATCTCCTTGATTTGAAAATGGATGGACTTATTTTGGAGCCTACGAAAAGCAGTCAATTTAATCCCAATATGGACTATTATCTGGAGCTGGAGGAACGTAATATTCCGTATGTGATGATTAATCAGTTTTATTCGCAGCTTTCTCCTTTTCATTTCATCATGGATGATGTCAAAGGTGGATATATGGCGACAGATCATCTGCTTCAGCTTGGTCATGAACAAATTCTAGGCATCTTTAAATCGGATGATTTGCAGGGAGTCAATCGGATGAAGGGCTTTTTGCAGGCGATGCGAAATGGGAAGCTTCCGATTGTTCCAGAGCTTTTAGTAACCTTTACTACGGAACAGTTAAGCGATGATTTTGAAGAAAGATTATTGAATACGCTTACAAATAAGAAGACGATGCCAACTGCGATTGTTTGTTACAATGATCTCGTCGCACGATCTGCATTAAAGGTTTTACAAAAATTACAATTATCCGTACCAGAGGATGTCTCCCTTATCGGTTTTGATGATTCTTCTTTAGCAGAAGAAATAAACCTAACAACCATGGCTCATCCCAAAAGCCGTATGGGAATCGATGCCGCTAAATCTATACTTGCAGCTATAGAGGGAAAAGAACTCGATCCATTAGAGACTTCAACTATTTACGAACCAGAATTAATCGTACGTTCATCGACCGACGTCGTTAAAAAGAACAGATCCGCAGTGTTTTGACACATGCGGATCCTCGGCTACTATAAAATAACTTTTCCTATTAATCCACTGATAATACCTAATACAACAACGGAAAGACTTACAAATACGAGCACTTTCCTTGGGAAGGATTTCGCTACGATCAATAAGGATGGCAAGCTAATGCTTGGTAATGTAATAAGCAAGGCTGCAGCTGGTCCTGCGCCAAGCCCCATCAGCATTAAGGTTTGAATAATTGGGATTTCTGCTGCCGTTGGAATAACGAACAGCATTCCAGCAATGGCAAAAATCAGGATAGCGATTAAACTATTAGACATGCTGTCACTTAATTGTGGGAAAATCCAAAATCGTGCAGCTCCTAAAATTAAAACAGACAAAACATACGCCGGAACGACATAAAGAACCATGCTTCCTAAAGAAGTAAGCCATCTTTTCATAAAGGAACGCTTATCCTCTTCTGCATCTTCTAGTAATTTATCAACAGATACAGTTGGCGTATCTTTCACAAAGCGATTAGCGAGATAGCTAATGCCAAACGTTAAAACTAGTCCAATCACAAGACGTAATAATGTAAACTTCCAAGAAAGGACAAAGGTCATAAAAATTAAGGTTGCTGGATTGATAGTCGGGTTCCCTATCCAAAAAGCTAAACTTGCGCCGACGGAAGCATTTTTTTTGCGAAGTCCAACTGCAACTGGCGCGGCACAGCAAGTACACATCATCCCTGGAATGGATGCAAGTCCTGCAGCTGCTGTACTGCCAAAGCTAGTTTTCCCTAGAACCTTCAGCAACCACCCCGACGGTAACAGCACTTGAACAAGGGATCCAAGCAGAATACCTAAAACTGCTGCTTTCCATACAGATTGGAAGTAGGCAACGGTATAATTTACTGCCGCATTCCAAGTAAAAGTGTTTGAAATCTGATCTTGGAGAATCGAATCTCCAATAGAATGTGTTTGAAAAGAAAGGATCGCTTTATGATAATAAGGCCACCATTTCACATAAGTAAGACCAATTACCGTAACTACTATAAATAGAAAAGCGAACCAAAACGTTCTTTTTTGGCTTGATTGCTCCTCTGTTAACGTACTCATCTCTTTCACCTTCGATATCATTAAATTAAGTGCGATTAAATTATATCACATATTTATTTTTAGACACTCGAAAAAGATTTAACCTCCTTTTTTTCCCATCCAATCTACATAGCATGCATTGAGCTTCCCATTGCTTTATAATAGATAATGAAGCTTATAAAAAAATATTTATTTTACTAGAAAGAAGGTTGGTGTCATATGACACAGTCTTATTCCGTTAAACTTACATCTTTATCTTCCAAAGGAGGCTGCGGCTGTAAAATTGGACCTGCTGATTTATCTGAAGTGATTCGTACCCTTCCACCAGCTGAAAAAAATCCAAATCTTCTTGTTGGCTTAGATACAAGCGATGATGCTGGCGTATACAAGCTTACAGATGATTTAGCGATTGTCCAAACCGTTGATTTTTTCACACCGATTGTGGATGATCCCTATTCATTCGGACAAATTGCTGCGGCAAATGCCTTAAGTGATATATATGCAATGGGCGGCAAACCATTAACTGCCTTAAATATTGTTGCTTTCCCTATTACTGTATTGGAAAAAGAAATTCTGGCTGATATTATGCGCGGAGCCGGCGATAAAGTAAAAGAAGCTGGAGCTACACTTGTTGGCGGTCATTCTATCGATGATAAAGAGCCTAAATTTGGTCTTGCTGTCACTGGTACCATTCATCCAGATAAAGTCCGTACAAATGCAGGAGCTAAGCCTTCTGATAAACTAATTTTAACAAAGCCAATTGGTGTCGGCATTTTAACTACTTCTATTAAAAGAGGCCTTTTGACAACAGAAGAAATTGATCGTGTTACGAAAGTTATGGCTACACTAAATAAGAAGGCTGCTGAAGTGATGGAAGCTTATGAGGTGCATGCTTGTACGGATGTCACTGGATTTGGACTTCTTGGACATGCTTCTGAAATGGCAAAAGGAAGCAATACCACTATTAAAATCGCGTCCAATCAAGTTCCTGTTCTTCCTCGTGTAAAAGAACTAGCACAAGAAGGCGTTATTCCTGGTGGTACGAAAAATAACTTTGCTCATTTAGAAGGCGATGTTACTTTCTCTTCTGAATTGGATGAAATCGATCAATTGATTTTATGCGATGCGGTAACCTCTGGTGGATTGTTGATCTCCGTTAAAGGCAACCAAGCAGATTCATTGCTGCAAGAATTAGTTGATGCTGGCGTAGAAGCTGCCATCATTGGTGACGTCACAGACGAGAGCCCTGGCCATATTTTTGTTGGGTAAGAGAAAGGCGGAGCTACCTTGTTTCAAGATATAACGATTGAACGATTATTTGAATTACGGGAGAAAAAAGAATTTTCCTTAGTGGATGTTCGCTCTCCCTCTGAATTTCATGAGCATTCCATTCCAGGCAGTATTAATATTCCACTTTTTACAGATGAAGAAAGAGCAGAGGTTGGAACAATTTATAAACAAGTCAGCGTAGAAGCAGCAAAGGCTCGTGGCTTGGAAATTGTTTCAGCCAAGCTGCCTGCTTTCATCCAATCATTCCAGGAACTATCCAGAGATGTAGTGGTCTTCTGCTGGCGCGGCGGAATGCGTAGCAAAACAGCGGCAACGCTTATCGATTTAGTGGGTGTGCATAGCTACCGCTTGCAAGGTGGATTCCGCACGTATCGCAGGTGGGTCATTCACAAACTAGATACAATGGAAATGGCTCAAGAAGCAATCGTGTTAAATGGCTATACTGGTTCCAATAAAACCGTGATTCTGCAGCAATTAAAACAAGAAGGACTTCCTGTTCTCGAATTGGAAGGAATGGCGAATCACCGTGGGTCGATCTTCGGACAAATTGGCCTAAAGCCTAACAATCAGAAAACATTTGATTCCTTACTTGTCGGCGAAATCGAAAAGCTGCCCCCTTCTCCCTATTTTTTAATGGAAGGAGAAAGCAAGCGCATCGGAAAAGTATTGCTGCCAGACTTTCTTTTGAAAAAAAAGGAGTATGGTGCGCAGCTCTTTATCCATATGCCAATCGAGGAGAGAGTCCAGCATATATTAGCAGACTATTCTCCATGGGATCATCACGACGAATGTGTAGAAGCATTTCAGCTAATAAAGCGACGCATTCACACACCAGCTGCCGCTAAAATAGAAGAAGCATTGCAGACCGAAAATTACGCCGAGGCCGTCGCACTGCTGCTAACCTATTACTACGATCCACTTTACGAAAGAACGGCAATGCAATACAAAGATGAACAAACAATCGACTTATATGTAAAAAACACAGAGGATGCGATTGCCAAAGTAAAAGAATTTTGGCAAAAGAAAAGTCGCACTGCACAGAAAAGCGAAGTTAACTAGCACTCTGTTGGTTTTTGCGGTAAGAGTGAGCTTTACTGCTTGTTTTTGGACAAGCGGTAGAGCTTTTTTGTTGTTATGGATTGGTGAGAGTTGCAGTTACAATCTGAAAGTTTGGTTCTATTGTCTAAAGGTTTGGTTTATGATCTAAAGTTTTCGGTTATGTGCCAAACTTTTCGGTTTATGCGCCAAAATTTTCGGTTATGCGCCAAAATTTCGGTTTATGTGCCAAAATTTTCGGTTATTGTCCAAACTCTCTACTTTATGAGCCAAAATTTCGGTTATTGTCCAAACTCATCCCCCTCAGCTTTTGATTAAAGGCACAAGCAAAAAGTAGTTCATCAAACGAACGAAAACCACTTTCCCCACCATCCTCCTAATAAATAGCTTTCATCCTCCAAATAAATCCCACCTTTCCCACAATCCCCCCCCAAAAAAACACAAAAAAAACACCTCTCAAATGTAGATATCCCTACACTCAAAAGGCGTTTCATTCTTATAAAACTTTGATTTTATCTAAATCAGATTTATCAAGTACTTGCTTCATATATTCAAGAATTTCTTCTCTCATTTCATCACGTTGCAGTGCAAATTCTAATGTTGTTTTTACGAATCCTACCGTTTCGCCAACATCATAACGATCTCCTTCGAAATCATAAGCAAAGACGCGTTGAATTTGGTTTAATTGTTGGATAGCATCTGTTAATTGGATTTCTCCGCCTGCACCTGTTTGTTGCTTTTCCAAGTACATGAAGATTTCTGGTGTTAACACATAGCGACCCATGATTGCTAAGTTAGATGGAGCTGTTCCAGGTGCTGGTTTTTCAATGAAATTGTTAACCTGGTATCTTCTTCCTTCGCTATCGCTTGGATCCACAATTCCGTAACGATGTGTTTCATTGTCCGGTACTGTTTGAACACCAATAACAGAAGCATGTGTTTCTTCATACTGGTCAATTAATTGTTTTAAGCAAGGTGTATCGCTTTGTACGATATCGTCACCAAGTAGAACAGCAAATGGCTCATCACCGATAAAGCTTTTCGCACACCAAACGGCATGTCCTAAGCCTTTTGGTTCTTTTTGTCTAATATAATGAATATCTGCAAGATTAGAGGAATATTGAACTTTTTCAAGCAATTCAAATTTCTCTTTATCACGAAGGTTTTGTTCTAATTCGTGGGCGTAATCGAAGTGATCTTCAATCGCTCTTTTTCCTTTACCAGTAACGATAATAATATCTTCAATACCAGAAGCAATTGCTTCTTCTACAATATATTGAATAGTAGGTTTATCGACAATTGGTAACATTTCTTTCGGCATTGCTTTCGTTGCTGGCAAAAATCTAGTTCCTAGACCAGCGGCTGGAATGATCGCTTTTCTTACTTTTTTCAAGTTATTTCCTCCTTTAGGCAATTCACTTTATGATTATACCATTTTTTTGCTAAAAAGGAACTCTAATCCGTATTTACTATTGGTGAATTTTTTACAAGACCTACAGAAAGACGTTCTATATTACGTCCAAATAAAAAAGAAAAACTAGATAATATTTTTAAAAACGTTCTTAATAACGTACATCTATCATATCACTTTTATGTTTCATTGAAAATAGTTTTATATGTATTTTTATATAAGCTTATCATCTTTTACAATTTTTTGTCAAATAAGCTTATACTTTCTCCTTTCCCAAACACGAATAGAATGTTCAGAAAACTTTATTCAAGCATACAAAAAAGAGTTGTAATTACAACCCTTTTTTTACAATATTATTCAGCAAATATTTCTTCCTCTGTAACCCATTTGTGATTGGTTACCATCTCACCACCTGTTGTTGGTTGGTAGTCTACCATATACACGGTTGTGTTCTCAGCGAATTCAATAGTTGCCTTCGCGCCTTTCATGCCTTCCATATGATCTGCTTCCAAGGTGACCTCTGTCCCCTTCTCCAGCATTTCACTTCCAGCTTCCTTTATTTCATCCTGGATTACCCATTTATGATGCTTGACCGGTTCTCCTCCTGTCGTTGGAGTGTACGTCACTTGATAGGCGATGGTATTGAATGCATTTAATACGGTCGCTTCTGCACCGTCCATCCCTTCCATGTGATTAGCCTTTAAGATCACTTGACTACCTTCCTTATATGTCGGATCCGCTGCAGGCTCTAGACCTTCAGGGATTTCTGGCGAGCCAGTCTCTTGATGCTCCTGCTGGGTTTGGCTTGATTCCTTGTCACTATTTTCTTCAGCAGATGAACAGCCATAAAACAGTAGCACTACGGTAAAAATAGCAGCGATGGAAACATGTCTACTTTTCATACAATTACCTCCTCTATAATGAATTCTTTCACTTTAGAGGAATTTTTAAACATACGAAAGAATTAATTGGCTAAAGGCAATCGAATCGTGAAGGTTGTGCCGACACCATCTTCTGATACGAAATCTATTTTGCCTTTATGTTCTGCAATAATGTTATAGCAGATGACTAATCCAAGTCCTGTTCCTTTTTCTTTTGTTGTATAAAAAGGTTCACCAAGCTTATTCTTTATTTCCTTTGGAATCCCTTTGCCATTGTCTTTAATAGTGACCACAATCCATTTCCCATCCAGTTTTGCCTCTATATTGATAATGCCGCCATTTTCCATTGCTTCAATTGCATTTTTGACCAGATTGATAAAAACCTGTTTCAACTGATCTACATTACATAAAGCATATAAATTATTGTCATATGTATCTAAATTAATGGCAACATTATCTAAATTGGCTTGTGATTGCATTAAAGTATAGACATCCAGTAGAATCTTCCCAATGTTTATTTCTTTAATTTCCGACTTAGCTGGCTTTCCTAAAAACATTAACTCGTTCGCAATTGTTTCGATCCGGTTAATTTCGATATCTAGGATTGGATAAATATCTTCTAATTTCATTGCTCCTTGGTATGCGAGCTTTAGAAATCCTTTTATAGCAGTAAGGGGATTTCTAATTTCATGAGCAATACTTGCTGCTAATTGACCCGCGATTCCTAGTTTTTCATTTTTAATCTGAAGCTGTTGATTTTCTTTTCTGACACTTATATCTCTCGCGATGATAATAAGTGTCGAGCTTAAATCTTCGAAGAGAAAAGGATATGCTAGAATCTCTACCTCTACTATTTTGCCATTTGGAGTAATAAGCTCCATTTCGTAGGGAGTGGCTATTTCTCCTCCCCAAATAAGCTCTTCCTTATCTAAATACTTTTCTAAGAAATCCGGTTCCATAATCTCATAAGCTGATTTTCCAACAATGTCTTCGGTTTCTAATAGTTTTGAAGCTGCTTTATTTGCATACATAATAATATTGTTGGAAGTAATGAAGACCGCGTCTAGCATGTCTTCTACTAGTCGGGAATAGTAGGTTTGTGCTAGTTGAAGATTGGCAAGGGTTTCTTCATATTTGCTATTCTGTACGGGGGATGGAGGCTTGATTTCTTTTTTATAAGCATTAGATAATGTGAATTCCGTATCTGTCATCACATATGGATGGGAGTTTTTTAAATAGATATAATTGCTTGCAGATAATTCCGTCCCATCATAGGCACATACCGCGTAATTCTGATAATTTCTTATGTATTCATCTACTTCATCCTCATATTGAAGCAGGCTGTCCATGATTTTGTCTTGATTGGAGAGACTTGGGGCTTTCCCCCAAAACCGAACCGTTATATCCTTATTGAAAAAATAATCGGGATCAATTGAGCCACTAGTTGCTTCTATAATACTTGCTAAATGAAGATCTCCACTTCTAAAATAGACCTCTTCACTATCTAAAAAATGAATCCGATTAATTTGTTCCTTATATAACCCGCTTTCTTCCAGCTTCTTGATTATTAGTGGCCATATTTTCTTCTGATCTACTAAGACAACTTTTTGCTCCAAAAGCAGACCGGCTTTTATGAAGGACGCTGCATTCGTTATGTATGTATTTTCGTTGCTTGTTATGTACATGATATGTGCGCCACAAGTCATATCAGAAAGATTTGTAAGAGCAACCTCTGGATGAAACCTTGTCTGAGGAGTATATACAGCCATTAAAAACCCCCAACTTTCTTTATAAGTTTAATATCCTTTTATTATAACACGGAAATTTCCGACAATTTGGCTCATTTTCGTTTTTCTATAAAAATTGAAGGAAGAGTTCCTGCACTACTTTAATGTAGTTAAGGAACTCTCCCTCCTCTTATTCTTCATATTCATACAATGTGGCACTTTCAATATAGTTAATAAATCGACGCAAGTCTTTTGCCTGTTCTCGATTCAATTCCCCCTTTTCATACATCTTCTGAATGCCTGCACGTTGTTGATCGACGATATGTAGTCGTAGTTCTTCTTTCTGTTCCTGTATTTTTTCATTAAAGGCTACGCTTGGTTTTTCCCAACGATCAACCAAGCGTTGATACTCTAGAATGACTATTTGTACTAGCTGCTTTTGCTCCGAGGATTCTTGCCATTTTTCTAGATACGATATGGCAGATTTCATCGAGTTTAACTGAATTTCTTTTCCGATGCGAATTTGTTCTCTTCTATCCATCTTTGTTCCACGATTCTTGCGCATAATGCGACTCCAGCTTCTCATCGCCTTTCCAAATAGAAACCTCGTGCCCGCCTGTACATTTGTGGAAAGTGCTTCTTCCCGATAATCCAATGATTTTTCAAATATCCCAAACACTTCTTCTGTAATTTTATGCTCATTTAGTAATTGGTGAAGATAGCTTCTTTCTTGCTTCAGCGCTCGCAGCCTTATTTCTGTCATCATCTTAAGATTGGTCTCTTCTTCCTCTGTTCCTGCCACGTAATTTAACTGGCGAATACGTCGTTTATATTCATCGATTAATTCATAGGCTGCTGTGCTATTTTCTTCCGTCATGTCTAAGTATAGCTTGTCGATGGTTGAGACCATGATCGTTTTCTTTGCACTTATTAATAAATCCTCATCATCCATTTCGAGTGTGTCACTATTTTTACTAAGAGATGGCAAGAATATCGTTGCTGCAAGTAAAGTGAAAAGAATAACACCTGCAGCAAGAAAGAGGATTAATGATCGTTCGGGAAATCCTTGTCCAGTATGGATAACAAATGGGATGGAAAGAACCCCTGCCATTGTTACCGCTCCTCGAACCCCTGTCAAACTGATAATCAGCGTATGCTTTATACTTGGCTTCTCCATTTCGTTGGTCTTATCGGTTTTATATTCATAAATGGAAAATAAATACGACCAGAAAAAGCGGATACCAAGAATGACAATGCCAATTAGAAGGACGTAACCGATAATTAACCAATTGCTCAAGGAAGGATCTTCTACCGTATCCACAATGGAAGAAGGTATATTTAAGCCTAATAATAAGAAAACAATTCCATTGAGAATAAATATAACGATGGACCAAATATTTTCTGTTAGAACCTGTTCCTCCGCAAGCATTGTCTCTGTTCTTTCACTTACTAATGAATGAATAATCCCTCCGACCACGACAGCAATAACACCAGAAGCATGAAGCATTTCCTCTGCCACAATAAAGATTAAGAAAGGAGTAAGCACCTGTAATAAGGAGTGAAACGTGACATCCTGTATCCCCTGTTTTCGTAAAATAAAACGAATCATGATAATAAGAAGACTTAACGCTAATCCTGCAACTGCTCCTATGAAAAAGGTATAGGTAAAATCAGTAATCGCCTCTGCAACCGAGAAATAGCCTGTAACTACAGCCGCAACCGCATAATTAAAGGCAACTAATCCTGAGGCATCATTTATAAGGGATTCTCCTCTTACTAGGTTAAGCACTCTACCCGGGATATGAATTCGCTTGGCAATCCCATTTACTGCAACTGGATCTGTCGGGGAAAGAATCGCTGCTAATGCAAAGGCTGCAGCTAAAGGGATACTGGGTATAAGCCAATGAATAAAGTATCCGCCGACAATTGTCGTAAGCAATACTAATATAATCGCATTTCCTAGAATGGACGTGCGCATTTTCCATAATTCTTCTCTTGGAAAATGCCTGCCATCGTTATAAAGCAGCGGTGCAACAAAAAGTAGCAAAAACCACTCTGCCTCTAGTTCAAGCTCAAACTCAGAAAATAGAAGGGCCATCACAACCCCAAATGCAATTTGCGTTAGCGCCGTTGGAATGGACGGGATATAGTGGCTAATAATATTGGATAGCAGTAAACAAAATAATAGTAAAATGATTGTGATTAATAAATCCATCTTGTTGTCTCCTTGAAGTTTGCTTTGATTAGTTTCTCTCCTATTTATGTGGATTATGTTGTTCGTAAGGTAATAGTGATCAAAAAGTTAGCAATCCACCTATTTTTTCCCAATGAACGACTAAAAAGAGACTCCCCTAATGGAATCTCCCTATTTGCTTTTAAAGCGTATATCTTTCTTTTATTAATTTCAAATGATGGCGTTCATGACCTGCAATAATATAGGCAAGGGCATTCACTGTAAATTCTCCCTTATTCGCAAAGCCTCTCTTTTCCCAAGCATCCTCTGGAAGACCTTCTATCAAGGCAATGGTAGACGAACGAACAGCTGCGAATTCTTGGAGAAGATTATCTATTGTTCTGGTCGAAAAATTAGCATTCTCCACATAGCTTTCATCATCATAGCCTGCTAATGGCGTTTTATCTCCCCTTGCAATTCGCAATAAGCGATAAGCCTGAATTCTTTCCGTATCGATAATATGCCCAAGCACTTCAATAAGCGACCACTTTCCCTCTGCATAGCGAAAATCCCTTCGATCTTCATTCGCCTTCACATAAGCAATCGTTTCATCTAGCTGAGAACCAATAATTTCGATAATGTCGCCTTCTGGAACTAAACCTACATAGCCTCTATAATGTTCTGGATAATCCGTAACTGCTGGTTTTGCCATCTTAATTCCTCCTTATCCTTCTACTGGGGTTTCTGGACCTTTCAATTCTAGCTGATAAAAAGCTAAATCTAGCCATTTCTCAAATTTATAGCCTGCTTTTTTAATCGTGCCTGCATAAGTAAATCCTAATTTCTCATGGATGAAAATACTTCCTTGATTCGTACTATCGATCCCCGCAATTAACGTCGCATAGCTCTCTTCTTCTGCACGTTCGATTAGAGCTTTTAATAGCTTTGTGCCAATCCCTTTTTTTCTTGCCTCTTTATGGACATAAACAGAATGCTCAATCGAATACTTGTAAGCTGGCCACGCCCGAAATGGACCATATGTAGCAAACCCAATCACCTTTCCATCCTCCTCAAAAACAAAAAGGGGATATCCTCCTTCTTTTTTCTGGTTAAACCATCCTTTTCTGTCTTCCAACGAATGTGCACGATAATCATATACGGCCGTTGTATGTAAGATTGCATCATTATATATTTCTAAAATCTCTCCTAAATCTGTTTCCTTCATCTCTCGGATCATCGTTCTATCCCCTTTTTTCTACTATTGAAAAAATTCCATCTAATTTTATAATCTTATTAAGTAAGATACCAATTCGTCGCGAAAAATGAAAGTATTTTTTATTGGTGGAGAGTAATATTTTCACAGAAAAAGAGATGACTTTTTCAGTAAGCAGTTCTGTTTTTGTGGAGAAAATAGCCTATCAATTAACATAGTAATCGGTATGTTTTTTTCATTAATACATCAACTTCTATAAAGAATTATGTTTAAAATAGCATAAGTATACTGCATCCAAAATAACATCACAAATGGCTGTTGTCATCGTGCAATGCTAATTCTAATGTTAATAAGAATAGATGAAAGCAGGACCTAGCCATAGTAATTATAAAAAGACACATTCCGATAAAATCCGTATAAAAAATATCGAGTGAATCATAAATATTAACGATAATATGTATTTGTAAAGGAGGGAAATGAATGTTACAAGAATTCAATAATTTAATGGATTATATCGAAACACATCTAACGGAAGAAATCTCTGGAAAAGATATATCGAAAATCGTAGGACAATCTGATTATCATTTTAAAAGAATGTTTTCGTATATGGCTGGAATGTCATTGAATGAGTATATCAAAAATAGGAGATTATCGGTTGCGAATGTTGAATTAATTAGCGGAGCAAAAGTTACAGATATTGCCTATAAATATGGCTATCAATCAATAGAAGGATTTTCAAGAGCCTTTCGTGAATGGAGTGGTTTTTTGCCTTCAGAAGTAACTAAAAACAAAATTCAAAAATCATTTCCCAAATTTTCATTCTATATTGATATCAAAGGAGGAAAATCAATGGAATTCAAAATAGAAAAGAAAGAGAAATTTAATATAGTAGGTGTATCGAAAAGAGTACCAATTCAATTCGAAGGTGAAAATAAAGCTATCTTCGAACTAGCTCAGTCCATTACCGAACAACAAAGAAATGAAATGCATCAATTAGCTGATTTATATCCTCATCAGGTCTTAAATGTTTCTTGTGATTTTGATGATGACTACTTGGAGGAAAAAGGCTGTTTAACACATATGATTGGTTTTGCAACGACAAAAGAAAATCCAGTCGATCATTTAGAGCAAATTACTATTGAAGAAAGTTTATGGGCGATTTTCCCTAATCAAGGACCATTTCCAGCTACACTTCAAGAAACTACCGCAAAAATTTATTCTGAATGGTTGCCTTCTTCAGATTATGAACTAGTAGAATTACCTGGAATTTCATTTACAAATTACAATGGTACCTCGGAAAATGTATATAGTGAAATTTGGGTGGCAGTAAAGAAAAAAAGTTAGGGATAAACTTGGATGATTAATATATTTACAAAAGTATTTTTCCGAAAATCACAAAAGGTTGGGTTTTCTTTCATTTTGACCCCAACCTTTTTAAATGCTAATTTATTGTTATTTATGTTGCTAATACAACTATTATTCAATCTCAGATATACCCTTATTTTTTCTCATTATTGTAGCCCCTATCTCCAAACGGCAACAGTTTTTCTAACCATTTATCTTCCAGTTTTGCTAGCTCTTCTTTTTCATTATAATAAGGATCCTCTTTTGGCTTTAACACTTCTACTATCTCAAAGGAAAATGCATCCTTCCCGTATTCCTTCCATTCTTCCACCAATTTTTTATTGGCATATCCGCCATTTTCTAGGGAGAACTTAACTCCATTAATCGTTTTAAAATTCCTCGTGCTAGCTACAAAAATTTTTCCATTCTTTTTATTTGTTATCGTATAAATACCAGCTTCAATCGGAATTTCTCGATATTGTTGTTTTAGTGCTTTTTTGCGGTCCATTATCTTTCACCCTTCTCTCATTTTTTTAACCAATAAAGGCTTCCATCTGTTTTGCGATCAAGGAATCCGTATTCGATTAAATATCTTCTGATTAAAACGTAGTCCTCATAAATGCTCATTAAAAGTTGATTTAATTCCTTTTCCGAATAGCTCTGCTGCTCCTCTAATCGTTTCGCTATTTCACGGAGAACAATTAATTTTTGCTTTTGTTTAATCGGAAATTTACTTAACACTCCTGCTTTAAAATACTTAGCTGCTATTTCTTCCTGCTCTGCTTCGGTAATATTATAGCGGTCATCTACCATCGTAGCCGTTTGATGAACAGGGATAAAACTAGGCGCATGATTGTCCTTTTCCTTCATTAGCTCCATAATCGCCAAAAAATTTCTAGCTTGCCGCTCTTTTTCTTTTAGGGCAAAGCGATGATGCCTAATCGTTGAGGCACTGCCAATTTCCAGCTCCTTTTTCACCTCTGCATCACTTTTCCCTTGATAAAAAAGCTCCAGTAACTTTGTCTGATGCTCCGTTAACCCCGTCATCTTTTTATCAAGCCTAATTAAATAATGAAAAACAGATTGATGGGTCTCTTTAATATGGTAATTCATAAACTTTTCCGCTTCATATAATTTCCCATCCTGGGGATAAATAATGCCTTTCTCCATCTGCTCCCCACATAAAAGACAAAGATAGGAATCTGGTTCCTCTATATAACCCTTTTTCAATTCATCAATTGTTGCATTTTGAAAAAATGATGAAACACCCACAAAACAAACACCTCGTAATTTCGTTTGTTATTTTATAAACATTTTTGTATTTTGTTAGTTATATAATAAATGAGTTTTGATTATTCGTCAATATTGGGGGGTTTTTGGTTTTGGTTTTGGGGTGGCTGGTTTTTGGCATTTATGGGAGCGGAACCGCTTTTTTTTTGTTGCTGGGGTTTTTGGCTTTCATTTGCTTGATGAACGTTGCTTTTTGGTTTGCTGCTTTGCTTTTTGGCTTTCATCCGGGAAAGGTAACAGAGAGAGGTTCTCTGTGACCAAGAGCAAGAAAAACAGCAGAGAACCCTCTTGATGAACGCTACTTTTCGCTTTGCTGCTTTGCTTTTCGGCTTTCATCTTCTTGATGAACGCCACTTTTCGCTTTGCTGCTTTGCTTTTTGGCTTTCATCTTCTTGATAAACGCCACTTTTCGCTTTGCTGCTTTGCTTTTTGGCTTTCATCCTCTTGATGAACGCCACTTTCCGCTTTGCTGCTTTGCTTTTTGGTTTTCATCCCCCAATGAATACCGCTTTTCGCATTGCTCCTCCAATTCCCAGCTTTCAGAACACCATTTTCCTCCTTCCCACTCCTAATTTTCAGCTTTCATCCCCACACCCTCTCTCCCACTCTAGCAATCTCCCAATAGACTTTCCAAATTAAGTATACTAACATAAAAGAAACAACATTTATGGAGGATTCCTATATGAATATTCTTTGGGATTTTGATGGTACGTTATTTGATACGTACCCTGCTTATACAGATGTTCTTTACAAGGTACTTGGAGAAAAAATAGAAAAGGACTCTATTTATAAAGAGTTAAAAGTTTCCTTTTCCCATGCGATTCAATTTTTCAACGTAACGGAACAGCAAATAAAAGAGATTAAGGCTATGAATAAGGAAATCGATGGGAGTGCGGTAAAGCCTTTTCCAGGTGTAGAAGAGATTTTAAAAAAAGCGGATACGAATGTGATTATGACGCATAAAAGCTATGCGGGAGTTACTCATTTTCTTCGCCATTATGGATGGGAGAAATATTTTGCGGAAATAGTAACTTTAGAGAATGGATTTCCTAGGAAGCCTGCGGTAGATTCCTATCACTATTTACATACGAAGTATTCGATTGACTTGGCGATAGGAGATAGAGAATTGGATTTAATTCCAGCAAGTAAATTAGGGATTCAAACCTGTATGTTCCAAAATCAATGTGAATTTGCTGACTTTCATCTAGTAGACTATGCCGACTTTTTCACCGTATACCCGGTGGCAGATAAAGCATAATGGGAAAAAGGAGCCTTCCAATAAATTCAAATTCTTCTAAGGAAAGCTCCTTATTCTAACACTACTTCCACAATCTCTGGTCGATTAAAAATCCGCTGGGGAATAATGCTATTTCCTAAACCTCTATTAACAATCATTACCGTATTTTCTTTTTTATACATACCGGCTGAAAATTGGGGCATGAAGCCTTGATCTGGTGCGACCATCCCCCCGATAAACGGTAATCTTACTTGCCCCCCGTGTGCGTGGCCTGTTAAAACTAGATCCATTTTTTCATAGAGAGAAAACAACTCTGGTCGATGGGACAGCAGCAAATTAAAATGTTCTTCATGAGAAAGGCTGTCTACTATTTCGGACAACTCCTCCTCACCTGACAAAAAGGTTGGGTCATCCACACCAATAAGATTTACCGTTTCTCCTATTATTTTCACTAGCGTCTGTTCATTTCTTAAGACATAAACGCCTGCTTTCAGCAAATTCTCTTCTAAAGTAGGAAATTTTCCTGACCAAGATTCATGATTTCCAGTTACATAATAGGTTGGTGCTATTTGGACAAGTTCTTCCATTAACGTCATGCTTTTCTGTTCGTCATAGGCTTTCGAATCAACAAGATCACCTGTGAATGCAATGATATCAGGGTCTAGTTTTTTTACTTTCCTTATTATAGGGTTTTGATCCTTTCCAAATTCTTTACTATGTAAATCCGATAGCTGCACTACTTTTATCGGTTCTTTTATTTTTTCAGACGAAAGCGTGAAGGTTGAGGTAGATAGACTATTATTTTGGTAGTAGGAAAAAAGCATAAGGATGCATATGCTTATGCCACCTATAAACATTCTTTTTTTCACTCCAATCTCACCTTTTCTCCCAGCTCACCTCAAAACCACCCTGCAATCCATCGCCGGTAATAATGAGCATATAGGTTTCTGTATTTTTTGCTTCAAAGGTTAAATTCGCCTTTTCTTCATTACTCAATCCAATCCTCCGATTCTTTTCATCTATTAAATAATAGCCAAATCCGCCGCCATTTCGATTCGTAAAATCAATGTGGATGGTCACATTTTCTCCTTTTTTCGCTTTAATTGGGATTTGGTCTTCCCCGTTAAAATAAGAAAAATAAGCTTCATAAGACTGGTCACCTCGGACTGTATTCCATTCTTTTTTCACCGTAAAATCAGGAATCGTTAACAAAAGAAAGACAATAGGTGTAAAGGCAAATGTCCATTTAAATCCATTTACCTTCGCCGCTAATTTAATTCCTATATAGAATAATAACGAGCAAATCAAGCCAATGGTTGCAGCTATTAGAGGGAAAACATTCCACACAATCGGTAAAAACAGACACAGTCCTGCTAAAAGATACAACACGATTTCTAGTTTCGGATAAAATTTTACTATACGATCAATTAACATAGAAACAAGAATCCCCACGCCGAAAAAGGCTATCCAAAAGACGGGATTTTTGATTTCATGGGAAAATAAATATAAATCAAAGCTGGATAGAAAAATATAGCAAAAAAAGAGGGTGGCAGCAAAGCCTGCTCCTGCTAGCTTTATTAAGGCATATCGCATTCCCCTACGGACATTCTGACTCTCTAGCATATATGTTCCTCCCAAAGGATAGTTACTAATATTCTATCAAAATAAGGAAATAAATTGTTAAAAACTTGAAAAAATAGTGAATGATTTAAAAGCAATTATTGTTTTATATGCTTCTATTGAATGGATGATTCCTTTTTCATGAGCATTCTCGTTTTAAATATTAACGAGTGGGTCATACTTATGTTATGTACCTTTTCAGGAGTGAAATTATGATGTGGTTTCCTTATATTTATCTCATTTTTACGCTAATCATCATTTGGTTTATGCCAAAACGCCTCACAAAAGTAGAGATATATGTGACCTGGTTTGTGGTTGCATTAATTAATTTAAGCTCAGATATCATTTTGAGCTTTGTGTTCCATATGTATGAGCTCGGACCAAAAGGTGTACAGCTTTCAGTTCATCTAATTGAATTAACACTTGGTTCCATCCACGGAATCCTTTATTTAAATTTTATGCCCCATGATGTTAAAAAATTTATTCCCTATTTTTTCGCTTGGTTTGTCTATTCTATCCTATTAGAGTCTATCCTAATTTACTTTGGGTTCATTACCTACAGCGGATGGAGCTTATGGTATTCAGGAATTTATTATGTAATTGCTTTGATTTATACGAGATGGCATTTGAATTTTATTCGAAGCGGAAAGTAAGGATTATCTGGAGTGATGAATGTTACTTTCTTCTAATGGAGACCCATTGATAAAAAAGCTCTGGTTATGAGCCAGAGCCTAAATCTTTCATCCTTCTCTTGTCATTACCAAAAACTCTACATCATTTGCATTCGTAAATGCAAAAATTTTCCGAAATCCAAATTTTTCATATAACGCAATGGCTCGTTTATTAAAGGCTGCAACAGTTAGGCGTAAAGGTTGATTCATCTCTAAGGAATCAATTATAAATTTTAAAAAGCCGGGTCCCTGTCCCTGCCCTGTTAAATCTGGGCGCATGCCTAAACCAATATCGAGGTACCCTTCTGGATAAGCTTGAAAAAAGTAGCCGATTGGAACTTGCGCTGCATAGCCTGTGCAATAGAAGCCAACTACTTCTCCTTCTTTATAAAGTGTATAGTACGGATTTTCCGCAAACTCCTGTAATGCTTCCTCTGACACTTCACTATTATATAAGTCATACGGTGGCAAAAATGTCCAGCTAAGGATTTCCCTTGCTGCTTGTTCTGTCATCTTTTGCAGTGAATAACTCATTGTGCACTATCTCCTACATGATTTTTACGGGTAAAGTCTAGATATCTTGTTCCTTGAAATTGCAGTTCTCCATTATCTCCTTCTACTAGAATGCCAAATTGTTCTCCTTTTACCTTAAATTCCGTGCGATCTCCACTAGGAAATTCAAACGTAACATAATAGCTACTATGCGCGTTTGTTTCTCCCCCGCCACTCACCTTCGATCTTTTTGTAACTACTGTAGCAGGTGTAGAAAGTCGTGGTTGCTGATTATTTTTACTCCAACTATGAATGCTACCTATCACCGCAAAAATAATAATTCCAATAATAATAGCAAACACAATAAAGATAAAGATCGGTACAGCACTAAACATGAAATCTCCACCAATAAAAGACTCTTCCATATGCTTATCTCCTTTTATGAAAATAATTTTTTCTTTCTTCTAAATATAGCATTTATTACGAAATCATATTGGAAAAAGTTTCAAAAAGGCACCTGAATTTAATTGTTTTATAAAATCAAATTCAATTATTAATAATTTTAAATTGAAACTTAATTTTATTAATTTTATCAAAAATAAAATTGACTTTTTTAATAACATTAATTAATCTAACATAGAAAGGAGGTAGCTATTAGATATGAATTATCCCGTTATTAATGATTGTCCTGTCTGTCATCAAGAGCTTCATGTAACAAAGCTTGAATGCGGAAATTGTCATACGACGATTGAAAATCGATTCCATCTGTCCAAATGGCATGCTTTTTCAGATGAGCAGATGCACTTTATTGAAACATTTATCCTTTCAAGAGGAAGCATTAAAGAAGTGGAAAAAAAGCTTGGTATTTCTTATCCAACTGTCCGAGGAAAACTGGATGATATTATTCAGATTATGACAGAGGGCGAAGCAACAGAAAGAAAAGCAAGCAACATAAGCGTTGAAAGAAAAGCAGATATTTTAGGAAAGCTAGAGAACAATGAGATAACGGCAGACGAAGCTATCCAATTAATGAAGGACATTTAAGGAGGATATAAAGCATGAATGAAGAAATGAAACGAATTTTAACAATGGTTGAAAATGGAAAATTGACATCAGATCAAGCAGCTACACTTATCGATTCATTTGAGGAAAAAACCGAAAAGAAAACCTTACTTGAAGACAGCCCTTATCTAAATCGTTTACTTAAAGTACGTGTACATTCGGAAACAAATGATAATATTAATGTGAATGTTCCAATTAGACTTGTGAAAGTACTTCTCCAAACAGGAATTGGTATCGCAGCAAAAATTCCGCAAGCCCAAGCATATACTGAAAATATCGATACGGAATTATTATTAAGTGCTATCGACAGCGAATTAGTCGGCGAAATCGTGAATGCCAAATTAGCGAACGGTGACACTATCAATGTCTATGTGGAATAGTGGTGGGAAACTATGGTGAGAGTATTTGTCCAAACAGATAAGCATAAGCGCATTTCCCTTATTGTCCCTCATTTTCTGTTGAGTACATTCATTGATATTTCCTTATCCCAACAATTATGGAAATTTATTCATCACCAGACGAAGGACAAAACAGTCGATGCGCTCTATACGAATATAGTCGATATCAAGTTTTTAATAAAGACTTTAAGTAAGGAGCTTAAAGATGTGTCACTTCCTGAACCACTTGTTGATATTCGTTTAAAGGACGGGATGTGTGTTAAGGTGGTCATTATATGAAGCGTGTACTTTTCTTAGAAAAGAAAAAATCCAGTGCTCGCAACACTAGATTTGTGTGAAACCTTATTTTTTTATTACATAGAACTCTTTTTCTGCACTCGTTTGATAAGGAAAGGAGTTCTTTTCATACTATAGCATAGGACGGAAAATTTGTGAATTACTCCAGTGGTGCACCTGGCGGGTAGAAACTTGGCGGCATTTTAATCCATCCATGCTCTCTCATTTTCGTTTTAAGCTCCATCCCATAAATGCTTTTCTCTGTATGAAAACGAAACCACATTAATCCCAAATCGCTGCGGACACTTTGAGTAATATTGGTCGAACATATAACAATATTGCTTGTTACCTTCGCTGCTAGTAAGTTAGCTATTTCCATATCGGTAGATTTTGCTCCTAAAGGGATGGCATTCGGATCCGATTTGGGCTTTGATTCAGCGGAATTGGAAAGAGGGACTCCTTCTTTTATCATAAATTCCTCTAAAACCTTGCGTTGCTGGGTTGCTAATTCTTTGGCTCCATTAATCAATTCGATCAACACATTGTCTGTCGTCGTATTAAGCGCCATTTCCAATACAGGAATTTCATCCGCAATCGCAGCATGATATGTCCATAAGCCCATTGCTTCCCCAATATGGAGAAGCGGCTTCGGTTCCGAATCAAATCTCGTCTTAAAGTAATCGAGAAACGCTTCCATTTTATGTGCCATTATGTTCACCTCTTAGTGTTTTTACCTATACTATTTACTTCAAAATGGAATTTTATGCAAAAAATAAATAATCCTGTCTTTTTGTATTTAAAACATACAGAAAATCTGTAGGAAAAAAGGGAAAGTAGCCCTTTCATGCTCCCTTTTTACCCTTATTTGAGCTTTATAGGATTATTGTGATTAGCAGGCGTTCTTTCCTTTTGATTTTGGTATTTTTACTTGCGACTTCTCCACTTTTACTTGCGACTTCTCCACTTTTCCTTGCAACTCTCCAACTTTTACTTGCGACTTCCCCTCTTACTTGCGACTTTCCCACTCTTTCTTGCGACTCCCCCACTCTTTCTTGCGACTCCCCCTCTCTTCCTTGCGACTTCTCCTCTCTTCCTTGCGACTCCCCCACTTTTACTTGCAACTCTCCAACTTTTACTTGCGACTTCCCCACTTTTACTTGCGACTTCCCTACTCTTACTTGCGACTCACCTCAAGCACTCTTACCCGCAACTCAGCTACTCTCAACGCGAAACCCCAATTTGCTTTCTTACCTCTTCCAAAAATGGCAGGGTTCGGGAGCGCGCTTTTTCGGCTCCTTGTGCAAGAATGGCATCTATTTGCTCCGGATTTGCCATTAATTCCTTGTATTTTTTGCGCGGTTCTTCTAAAAAGCGATTCATGACGTAGAACAATTCTTTTTTGACTTCTCCCCATCCGATGCCATTTTCGTATCTTTTGCGCATCTCGGCAGTTTCTTCCACGCTTGCAAATTCCTTATACAAAGTAAACAGAATAGACGTCTCTGTATCTTTTGGTGCTTCTGGAGGCAATGAATCTGTCTTGATTTTATTGATCAGCTTCTGTAATTTTGCTGGCTCTTCAAAAAGAGGAATCGTATTCTGATAGCTTTTGCTCATTTTTCGACCATCTAAGCCTGGTAAAATGCTCGTGTCTTCGTCCACAATATATTCTGGCAATATAAAGGTTTCTCCGTATTGATGATTAAAGCTTTCGGCAATATCTCGTGCAATTTCCACATGCTGGATTTGGTCTTTGCCGACGGGTACCATATTTGCCTGGAATGCAAGAATATCAGCAGCCATTAAGATTGGGTACGTAAACAGCCCCATGTTTACACCATCATCTATATCTTTCCCTGCTTGTTTATTGCTGTCGATGATTCCTTTATAAGCATGGGCCCGGTTCATCAACCCTTTTGGAGAAAAACAGGCTAATATCCAGTTCAACTCAAAGATTTCCGGCACATTGGATTGGCGATAAAAGATAACTTTTTCAGGATCTAATCCAAGCGCTAACCATGTTGCAGCCACTCCATTTGTTAATGTTCGAAACTCTTCTCGGTCATGAATTTTCGTTAGTCCATGGTAATCTGCGATAAAATAGGCTGCCTGATACTCGTTATTTTTCGCTAGCTTTAAAGCAGGCTTAATCGCGCCTATATAATTACCTAAATGAATCTGGCCAGTTGGCTTAATTCCAGTTAATACGATGTTTTTCATTTTCTGGTCCTCCTTTTTATTTTAGGCTCTGTTATTATTCATTGTTGATTTTCTTTATAACAGAGCTTATTTTAAAAGCAACACAAAAAGGGCTACCCATCCTGTAAATAAGGACGAGTAACCCGTGGTGCCACCTTTATTCGTTTATGAAAATAAACGCACTTATCCGTACAGAAACAAAGCTGTTTCTTATACTTTGTCTTTTTTAACGGTAAGACGTTCCGCGCAGCCTACTATTTGTTCAGCCTTGTAGCTCCGAAGCCCATTCAGCAATCAATCCGTACTGATTCGCACCAACCATCAGCTCTCTTTAAACCTTTCAACTGCTTACTCTTCTTCCTCATTGCTCTTTTATATTAGCTATATAGTAAATTATATGGAAAAAAAGGTCAAGAGATGTGTACATATTCCTGTCTTTTAGAAGGATATTATGGATAACAATTCAATAATAGGAGCGAGAAAATCTCATGAAGAAAACACTCTGCTTTACCCTCATTTTTCTGTTTATTTTTCCGATTACAACAAGCTTCGCGGCCCCACTAAAGGACGTAAAGGCAGCCTTTATTAGGGAGGGAAATTTATGGATTTATCTCCAGGAAAAAGAGAAGAAAATTACAACCTCAGGGAATGTTATTGGCGAGCCCCAATGGTCCCATGACGGACAATATCTAGCCTATCAAATGACTGGTCCTCCTGAGCTAAACGAGAATCAGCAAGAAATTGAAATTTGGATTTACGATGTGAAAAAGGACAACAAACAGAAACTCTTTCATAATGGCTATTCTCCCACTTGGGCACCAAAAAAAAATTCTCTAGCTTTTACCGATCACCGTATCCTTGATGTAGCTGATTTCAACCATTTTTTTAACATCGAGCTTGGTGTAGATGCCTATCAATGGTTCCCAAAAGGTAATGGGTTTATTTTATCAACAAGTGGAAATTTAGAAGCGGATGGCTGGAAGAGCGCTAAGCTTTATAAAAAAACGATTCAATCGCCGTATAAAAATATTCAGACTGCTACAAGTACACCCTTTTTCACCCTTCCAAAAGAGGTCGGTGTCGGGGACAGCAAAATTATTCCGATAAATGCTTCTGATTTTACTTTCTCGCCAAGTGGCAAATGGATTTCGTTTATCGCATCCACAACGGCAAGCATTTCGATGGATAGCAATATGCTGTGCGTTCTCTCAAACGACGGAAAAAAATTCGAGGTAGTAGATGAAATCATTTGGCAGGTAGGAAAGCCAAAATGGGCTCCTTCCAAGGATACACTTGCCTATATCGAAGGCGGGGGCAGACTTGTTTTCGGGTTAAATAATAAAAAATTAAAAACAAAGGATATGCCAGTAAGTGGCGCCTTTACACCAAAGCATTATGCAGATTTAGACTTTGATTGGCTCGATAATGAATCCCTTGTTGTTTCAAGAATTCCAGAGGCCGAATGGAACAATGATTTAACGAAACAACCGCGCCCCTCTCTTTATGCAATTTTGACAAAAAGCAACAGCCAGAAGAAGATAACGAATCCAGCTAAAGGCTATGGTGACTATCAGCCGAAATTCAATCCATCTGTGCAAAAAATTACTTGGTTCAGAGGTACTTCTCTCGTCGATAATAAACGAAATGTATGGATTGCCAATCCAGATGGCAGCGAAGTAACCGAATGGCTTAAAAATGTTGAAACTATCGCTGTTTATTAACAAATAAGGGATTACCCTCCTATAATGTGAAACTTCCATTAGTGGGGTTTTCCTTCATCTCCACTGATGGTTATCAGATAAATTATTTTCAAAAGAAAATAAAATTGTCTCTTGAATTTCCCAATTGTATCTGGTAGTATCTTTATCAAGTTAGTGCTAACTAGAAAAATTTGTTTATAATGCCTTTTTATATATATGCTTTGATTGGAAACAGTAGTGCCTATTTCCCTGTTATTAGAGAGTCAATGGTTGGTGCAAATTGACACAAAAATAGACGCGAATTACCTCCAGGAGCATTCTTTGTGAAAGAGTTTTTTCGATTAGCAAAGAACGGATGAGCCGTTACCCATAATGAGTGGAGGAATATTCTATATTCTTCAATTAGGGTGGTACCACGTGCATAAAAGCAACCACGTCCCTTTTTTAGGGGCGTGGTTTTTTGTTTTTTTATCATTAATTTAACGAAAGGAGTAAGAAAGATGAGTCCATTTATTGAACAGTTAACGAGTGACCAAGAAAAAGAAATGCAGAGGCAACTAGATGTCTATCGTCAAGGCGTACAAGATATCATCCCAACAGAAGAACTCGCCGAAAAAATCGCTAAGTCCCTTGTGACAAATACACCTTTGAAAGTAAAGCTCGGCCTTGATCCATCTGCGCCAGATGTTCATCTTGGCCATACAGTTGTCTTGAATAAACTGCGCCAATTCCAAGAAAACGGGCATACGATTCAACTGATTATCGGTGACTTTACCGGAAAAATTGGCGACCCAACTGGCAAATCAGCAGCAAGAAAACAGCTGACAGATGAAGAAGTGAAGGAGAATGCGAAAACGTATTTTGAGCAATTTGGAAAAGTCCTGGACATGGAAAAAGTCGAACTTCATTACAACTCTAAATGGCTCTCTTCCCTTTCCTTCGAAGACGTCATTGGACTCGCTGGTAAAATAACCGTTGCTCGTTTACTAGAACGGGATGATTTTGAAGAGCGATTAGCTTATGGAAAATCGATTTCCTTGCATGAATTCTTTTACCCGTTAATGCAAGGCTATGATTCTGTCATGTTAGAGGCAGATATTGAGCTTGGCGGAACAGATCAGCATTTTAATATTCTGATGGGTCGCCATTACCAGGAGAAGTTCGGAAAAGAAAAGCAGATTGCGATATTAATGCCTCTTTTAGAAGGGTTAGACGGCGTCGAAAAAATGTCAAAGTCGAAGAAAAACTACATCGGCATCGATGAAAGTCCAACTGAAATGTACGGAAAATCAATGTCCATCCCTGATCCATTGATGAGCAAATACTTTGAACTGATTACAGACTTAGAAACTATTGAAATAGCTCAAATCAAAAAAGATTTACATGCAGGAACTCTCCATCCTCGAGATGCGAAAATGCTTTTAGCAAGAACGATTGTCCGGATGTACCATGGAGAAGAAGCCGCCGAAAAAGCGGAGCAGCAATTCATCACTATTTTTCAAAAAGGCTCCTTACCAGATGACATTCCGACCATCCATTGGACTGGAAAAAATCCTGAATCGCTCATCCAGCTTCTAGTTGACTTACATCTATTAACTTCCAAAAGCGAGGCAAAGAGGATGATTCAAAATGGAGGAGTTCGGATTAATGGAGAGAAAGTAGAAGAAACCGATCTAGACGTTTCCATCAGCAAGGAAGTAATTATTCAAGTGGGAAAAAGAAAATTCATCAAACTACTTGGCTAATAAGCGGAAGAGGCTGGGACATAAGTATTCCAGCCCAGGTGAAAGCCAAACAATTACACGAAATTTCGTATGATTGTTTGGCTTTTTAATTAGCTTTTTAAAAAGCTGTTTCAGTTGGATCACCCGCAGCCTGAATACACTCCGCTTTCCGTGGGGCTCGCGCTGAGCCGCGGTCTGCCTTTGGCCTGCAGGGTCTCAGGCTGTCTCGCTAATCCCACAGGAGTCTACGTGTATTCAGGCTGCTTCATATCTCCTACTAATTTATTTTTTATTAAAAAAACAATATTTTTTTAGGAAATTGCCTTTAATAACGGAGTGGAATGGAGCGGAAAACACTCGACTCCTGCGGGAAATAGAGGAAAGGCTGAGACCCCACAGGCGAAGCCGAGGAGGCTCAGCTTCCTCCCCGCGGAAAGCGAGTGTTTGTAGCGCAATGGAACAAAATAGTTTATACACCTGACTATATTTAAAACAGAAATAACCATTGTATAAAAGGAACCTTTATTTAAGCGCTAAATTAGAGATTGTTCGTCTTTACAGATTGGCTATTTAGTTTTGTCCCAGCCTCTTCCAATCATTACGAGCTTACTACTTCTCCACCGTTTACATGGAGGACTTGCCCTGTTACAAAACGAGAATCATCGGAAGCTAAATATACAAACGTTGGAGCCAATTCAAATGGCTGTGCTGCTCTTTGCATTGGGTTATCAGAACCGAAAATAGCTACTTGATCAGAGGAAAAGCTAGCTGGAATTAACGGCGGCCAAATGCGTCCCGGTGCTACTGCATTCACTCGTATTCCATCTTTTACAACGCTTCTCGCAAGGGCACGAGTGAAACCAACATTTGCTGCTTTTGTGGCAACATAATCAATTAGCAGCGGTTCCCCTGCATACGCAACAACAGAAGCCGTATTAATAATGCTGCTTCCCGGCTTTAAATGTGGGAGTGCTGCTCTTGTTGTGTAAAAATGGGAGTAAATATTAACCTTAAATGTATCATCAAATTGTTCATCTGTGATATCCGTTAATTTAGCCTGTTGAAATTGAATACCGACATGGTTACAAAGAATATCCAGCTTCCCAAACGTCCTTACCGTTTTCTCCACAATGTCGATACATTGCTTTTTTTTTCGTAAATCTCCTGGTAATAAGAGACAGCGTTGCCCTAATTCTTCGATTCTTTTTTTCGTGCGGTTCGCATCCTCATGCTCATCTAAATAAGCAATTGCCACATCTGCACCTTCTTTTGCAAAGGCAATCGCAGCAGCTGCACCAATCCCACTGTCTCCCCCAGTAATTAACGCCACTTTCCCCTTTAGCTTTCCACTTCCTATGTAGTGGTCATTTTCGATAATTGGCTTTGGAACCATATAGCTTTCTAACCCTGGCTGACGGAGCTGTCTATTTTCTGGAAAATTAAGCGAAATTTCCTCATACTTTGTTACTTTTCCATAATTAGGATATAGCGGATATGGATCCGTCTGCTTATTTGCTTCAAAAAGCTCTTGCATTTCGGTTAACCGGATAAGCTGTTCCGATTGATGGTTTCGTGTTTCGAATAATTGATAGTATGCTTCTGGAACTTGATACATCGGATCTCTCGGATCATTCACATAAAAGGACATACTGACCCCTCCAATAATAGTAGTAAATTATCCTATGTGATTCTGCGTATTTGGTGCCTAATTAACTACTATATAAAAGCCGGACTCGCTCTCTTTTTAGGAATAATGAATACGTTAAAGGAAGGAACTGAAGGAGGGGTATTAAATGAGGTATGAATTTAATCCAAAACTAAAATTATTGCTACTGAAACAATCGAAAGATACGGTTAACATGACATATATCAACCATAAATGGTCAATGCCAAAAACCACAGTGAAACCACCTTATTATAAAAAGCCAATTTATGAATTGCATTATCCGAAAGTTTGAAAAGAAGTTAAAACTAACTTCATATGCATTCTCCAATAGCAAAGTTTGTACTATTGGAGAATGCTTTTTTTATGATGCTCTCCCCACTGAAATCTGAATTAGGTGGTTTTCATTCCATCTCAGAAACTATCTTCTTTAATAAATCTACTGGTATATCATAACTTAGGCGGCCATTAAGGGAATTATGTAATTCAATTGTCACCTCATTAGCAGCCCCTCTACCCTTTTTTATTCTCAGAACCATTCTTGGATCTTTAAAAATTTCTACCGTATCTATCTTTTGATGAATGGTGTGTTTCCCATATTTTTTCTCCATATCAGCAGCCACCCCCTTTTTTCCTATGAGCGTGATAGCGACCTTCTTCTCCAATCCCTGTATCAATTAGATAAACTACTTTATTTGTATCTTGATTAATGGAAGGTATAACATCAAATACCTGTTCAATTAATCCACCTGTCGGACGGGTAGGAATCGGAATTAACACATTTATTTCTGATTCTGGATTACATTCTTTTAATCTCTCTATTAATTCATGGACTTTCATCACACACCTCTTATCAACTAGTTTTTTCCACATCCTAATTCACCGATTCACTTATTTTCCGCTTAAAAGCAGCTCGCGTTTGTCCCCAAAAAATAAGCACAATGCCGATAATTTGGAAAATATCGGGGCGATACGCTGTTAATACAATGTCCATAAAAATCGCAACTGCTGGATCGATAAACACGAGAACGGCAATGGATCCAGAAGATAATTTCGGCAAGCTGCTGAAAAATAAATAATAAACGAAGCCAGTATGGATAATTCCTGTTAATAAAATATAAAACCAATTTTCCCCTGTTAGATGATTAAAATAATCCCATTTTACAAAGGGCACAAGCATAATGATGCCGACACCTGTTTGAATAATCGTGGTTAAGATTGGATTTAGCTTAGCAATTTTCTTCCCTGTCAATGTCGTTAACGCATAAAATAGCGCAGCGCCAAACGCCCACGGTAATCCAGCAGACAGAAGCTCATCGATAGACAGATAATCCTGCATTCCCCCTACCAATAAAGTTCCGACGAAACAAATAATAACCGTTAGCATTAATTTAAGCGTAATCCTTTCTCGATAAAGAAAGCTGCCTAATAAAACGACAAGCACTGGTGCCAAATGATAAATTGAAACGGCAACCGTTACAGACAGATGTTCAAAGGAACGGAAGAAAAATACCCAGTTCACGACAAGAAACACGCCACACAGAATACTATAGCCAATCTCTTTTTTCTCAACCGCTTCCTTTTTTCTCCTTGAAAAAAGATAGACAATACTTAGCACCACACAGGCACAAATACACCGAATAAAAACCAATTCAATAGATGGCAAATTCGTTTTTGCGGAAAAATAGCCAATCGAACCAAATATCGCCATCGATAATGCAAATTTCATTGTTGCGTTCATTTTTTTCCTCCACAGCTGTTTTCAAGTTGCTAGTTTTTTTGCTTATTTCTCTATCATATAGAAAATTTTAGCTTTAATAAATATAATAGATTGCCTTTTTTCAGTTAATTTAGTAAATTCTATTAAATTTTAAGGTGAAGTCTGTGGATATGTTTGCTAGTTTTGTTTTTATTGTCTAAAATCTGAGGGATATAATCCAAACTTTTGCTTTATTGTCCAAACTCACCCGCTTATGATCCAAACTTCCCTTTATTGTCCAAACTCACCCGCTTATGATCCAAACTTTCTTTTATTGTCCAAACTACACAGCTTATGATCCAAAGTCCCTTTTTATTGTCCAAACGCCATAATATATAATCCATACACAAAAAAAACCCATCCAAAAGGAAAGGGTTCAATTCTTTTTGCACCATAATATTTTGTTTTCCAATAAGAGTTGGATAGCTTGTCCACTTTTACTCCTTTTGAAGAGGAACTATGGATAAACTTATTACTTCCTATGTATATACCAACATGGGATGCACCTTTTTTATATGTTTCAAAGAAGATTAAATCTCCCCGTTTTAAGTTCGCTTTTTTTACTTTTTTTCCTTTTTTATACATACTTGCAGCTGTTCTTGGCAAGGATTTGCCTGTTTTTTTATAACTATAGCCAACAAAGCCGGAGCAATCAAATCCTTTAGGAGTAGTTCCTCCATATTTATAAGGTGTACCAATATAGTTTTTTGCTACCGTAACGACTGATTTCTTTGAAGCAGCACTTGCTTCGTTCGTGCCAAATATGCCAGTAAAAAATAATCCAAATGACAGGAGTGACAAGACAATAACCTTTTTCATCTAGCGACCTCATTTACGTAAGATTAGGTTCCAAGGCTTCCTTCTATCAACAAAACTATCTTCTCATATTATTCAGATAATGAGGTTACATCTATATACAAAATAGATTACAATTCTATTACAATACTATATAAGAATAATATCCCTCCCATTCCATAATCTTCTTTTTCCAAGCTATTCTAATTTAACGAAGGAAAAGTCGTAACATGATATACTAGTAGAAAAAAGAGGGAGCGTGTAAACAGTGGATTTTATTGCTATCGATTTTGAAATAGCAAATGCTGATATGGCTAGTGCTTGTTCGATTGGACTAGCTTATGTGGAAAATAACTCCATTATAAAAGAGCAATACTTTTTAATGAAACCTCCAAGTCTATCATTTGATCCAAAGTTTATAGCGGTTCATGGGATAACAGAAAAGGATGTTGAAGACGCGAAAAGCTTTCCGGAAGTATGGGAAATGATAAAAGAGGACATTTCCAGCCATACAATCATTGCACATAATGCGCAGTTTGATATGAGTGTGCTCTATTGCTGTCTGGAAAAATATCAATTGGATAAGCCTGACTTTTCGTATATTTGCAGTATCCCTATTAGTAATCGGGCAACAAGAGGAGCAAAGGTTGGGCAATCTTTAAAGGATCGCACATCTTACTTTGGCATCTCGATGGAAGAGCATCACCATGCAGGTTCAGATGCGAGAGCATGCGCGGAGCTTGTGATTGCTTGTATTGAGTCAAGAAAAAAGGATTCGTTAACTAATTACTGTGCTTCTTATCCTACTCTTCCTATTAAACTGTTTTCTGAATTAAAGCCACAAACCACTTTTGGAAGAGCAACGACTTTTTCAAAAAGAAAGCCTGTTAAACAATTCAATTCCATTTCCATATCGGAAATTATGCCATCAACTGATTCATTTGATGAAAATCATCCACTCTATCAAAAAAATCTAGTCTTTACTGGAGACCTGCATTCGCTTGATAGAAAAGATGCTATGCAACAGGTTGTAGACGTTGGTGGTGTCATTAAAAGTGGTGTGAGCAGCAAAACCGATTATTTGGTTGTAGGTGTACAGGATCAAAAGCTTGTTGGTTCTGAAGGCATTAGTTCAAAAGAGAAAAAAGCCTACGATTTACAATCAAAAGGAAAGCCGATTGAAATTATTAACGAGCAACAATTTTTAGCGCTTTTGAAAAAAGAGCGAGTTAATTATTAAAAAAGAAGAGCTGGGACAAAACAAAATAGCAACCTGTAAAGACGAACCATCCTTAATTTAGCTCTTAAATAAAGGCTATTTTTTCATGCTAGTTATTTATGATTTTAAATATAGTCAGTGTAAAAACTAATTCGTTATTAAAGATTGTTTTTCTATAAACTATTATGGAAATAGAAAAAATTAATTAATTGGAAAGACGGAGCAGCCTGAATACACGTAGACTCCTATGGGAGCTGCGAGAAAGTCCGAGACCCTGCAGGAGCGTGAGCGACGAAGCGGCTCGGCGCTCGCCCCATGGAAAGCGAAGTGTATTCAGGCTGCGGATAATAACACCATCTTTACGGAAACAGCCTTTTATAAACCAATATAAAACCGAACAATTACACGGAACTACCGTATAGTTGTTCGGGTTTATCTATGGCTGGAATACTTATGTCCCAGCCTCTTTACCTTTTTCTTCTAAGTTGAAAAGGCAGAAGCAAAAGGTAAAACAAAGCAAGTGCCACTACTTCAAGAACCAGCAAGTAATATGGATATGGCCCTAAATAATCTAAGAGGGAACTGTTTGCTGGCTTATATGCTAAAAACATATAATTGCCACCTGTTAAACGATTGACTATCCAGGTTAGTGCCGCGCTGCTATTTAAAAAAAGAAAAGACAGAATTAGTCCTTTTTTTGTCGGTTTATACTGATGGACAAGCACAAAGTACAGACAAGTCCATATAATAAGAATGTGCGTGATAAAAAAGTGGAAATAGCGGAAATGGGGATAACCTAAAAATAATTCAGGTGTGATAACGGCCATTAATGCGCCGATAATCCCGATAAAATAAACCACTTGAAATACAAGCTCCCATTTAGTAATTAGAAGCAATAAGCAAAGGATTAAACTGATGGAACAAAGATGGAACGGCAGCATAAAAGCAGCATCCCATAACCTATCCTTATACATCCAATAATGGTACATTACCTCTAAACCAAGTAATAATCCAAAAATTACAGACCGAAAAACACCGCTTCGCATTTGGATGTAATGTCGAAAAATTGCAAGCAAAACTCCCCCAATGAGAAGAATGCCTATCATAGTTAGATGGGATATAGAAAATAATGCAAAGGGGAAATCATCATATAGATGCCCGTACCATCCCTTCATTTAAGCAATTCTCCTTTCTGGTATTTTCCAAAAAAGTATTTTTTCCAAATTTTTTTACAAACTACGTATAAAAGTTTAATAGTTTGGGAATATTATAGACAAATACTACTGATCAAAGAAAATCAATTTCAAAAGGAGAGGATTACAATGAAAATACAAACAAATTCTGCGGTGACTGATTTTATTGAGAAAGATAAATTTGAATTAGAATCCTACCTTGAATATTTATTTAGCCTTGTTTCGGAAAAATAATCGGAAGGATATGATGATCTATCCTTAATAACCTGGGCATTTGACACTTCCCTTTTAAAGAAGAGATGTGTTAAATGCCCATTAACTTACGCTTGGTTTCCCTGCAATCAGAAGAGAGGCAAAAACCTACACTGATTGATAGCCACCCTTTAGAAAATTATCGTATCCTCCAGATCTTTTCTTTGTATACCGATGTTTTTCCATCCATGTATTGCTCCAAGCCTTTATCAAAGCCATCTACCCACATTTTTGTAAATTTTATTTAAAAAACACTTAATATTTCCAATTTAATTTGATAGAATAGTAAAAGCAATCTATAAAAGGTAGGAGCATCAATAAAAATGGAACTTTCTCGAATTAATATCGAAAATGTTTGTGAATTATTGGACACAATCGATCTTTTAAAAACCGAATTGCTTAAACATGGGGTTGAAAAAGGCTTAAATGATCCCCATACCATCCAAATAAGCGAGCTACTAGATACATATATTGTCATGTATCAAAAAAGGATAGCCCAGAAGTAGAAAAATTCTATAACCTCTTCCAATCCACTTCTAAACCAATTCCAACAAAAATGAATTAGCGAATGAGATTAATCACATCTTTTAAGGCTGCTGCCGCTGCTCCTTTAGGATGAGAGGCACCGCCAACACAGCAAATCGTTCCCATCTCCTCTGTTTCAAACAATATTCCTTTATTTGTCCCTTTTACATGAATCAATGGATTTTCAGGAGTAAGAATTTCCGGTTTGACCTGCAGAATAAGCTTGTCTCCTTGTTTTTTTGCTGATGCAATAAGCTTCCACTCACACCCATTTATCTTTGCCCGCTGCATATCCGCTTTTGTAATCTTTTCAATTCCCTCTATTGCAATATCCTCTAATGTTAACTTCGTATGAAATAATCCATTTGCCAGCAGTAATATTTTGCAAGCACTGTCTAGTCCTTTTATATCTAAATCAGGGTTTTTCTCTGCAATCCCCTTCTCTTGTGCCAGATGTAATGCCTCTTCAAAGGTTATATTCCCCTCTGACATACTTGTTAAAATAAAATTGGATGTTCCATTTAGAATTCCTTTGATCGATAGAATGTTGCTTCCTGCCAAACTAAATTCTCCAATGTCTATTGTTGGTAGCGCTGCTGCTGTTGCCCCACTATATTTAATTTGGCATCCATTTGCATTTGCCCTTTCTAATAATTCAGGCAAGGAATGGACAAGTGCTCCTTTGCTGACAGAAACAATATCCATATTTGACTCAAGTGCTTGTTTTATGTAAGAAAGGGCAGGTCCGCCTGTTTCTAGATTGGTAGGTGTGCATTCTAGTAGAATATCCCCTTTTAACGCTGGGGATTCAACAGTTAAATCTTTCATACTAGCATATTGGGAAATTCCTAGAGACCCTTTTGGCAAATTATATAAGACAGAAAGGTTTAAGCCATCCGGTTCATAAATCATCCCGATAGAACCGATTACTCCAACTACTTTAAATTCTGTGTGATATTTTTCTACAAAATCTTCCTTTTTTCGATCCAATAACTCGACAAATTCCTTTGCAACTGTCCCATACCCAGTAATGATTATTTTTCTTTGCTTCATCGTTTAAGTTATTCCTTTCTTTCTTTTTTTCCTATAGATTTCTTTCTTTTTGAAAGTATTTCCTTTATTTTGGATTAAATATTTTCATTTCAGTTAATTTACTGTAACTTTTCGTAGACTTAACCGTGTTATTAGGAGGGTACTGAAAAAGTATAGTTTCTCCAAATTAAATAAGTATTTATTTATTTGAATGCGAATATAAAGTTGGTTTGGAGAGGCGACAGCTCGACTCCTATGGGAGCTGCGAGAAAGTCCGAGACCCTGCAGGAACGCAGTGACGAAGCGGCTCGGCGCTCGCCCCATGGAAAGCGAGCTGTCGCCTCGGAAAACAAATGAAATACCCGAATTTAAAAGTCGGCCACCAACAATTATGATTATATTGCAGTTTTTCAGTGGTCTCGTTATTAGTAAGAGGGGGCGAAGATGAAGGATTCTATAGATACTATTTATCAAACCAATTTTAATGATATATATTATTTTCTCCTTTCACTCTGCCATAATCATCATTCCGCGGAAGATTTAGTTCAAGAGACATTTTTTAGAGCACATCTCTATCTAGAAAATTTTCAAGGTGAAAATGTGAAAGCATGGCTACTTACTATTGCTTATCATGTATTTATCGACCATTTTCGAAAAAATAAGCGACTAGTAATCAAAGAACACGATTTCTTTCAAAGAGAGATGGATCATGCACAGAGAATAGAGGATATTGTCGTAGCAAAAGAAGATATCCAAAGAGTTATAAACATTCTCAAAATATTACCTGAAAAACAAAGGATGGCGGTGTTATTAGCTGATTTTCATGAATTAACAACCGAAGAAGCAGCATCGGTAATGAGCGTTAGTCCTACGTACTTTAAAGTACTACTGTTCCGAGGAAGACAGGTAATAAGACAGAGGGGGCAAAAAGTTCATGAGTGAGGAATACAAAAAAAAATTAGAAGCCTTTAAAAAAGGGGAACTTTCGAAGGCCGAAGCAAAAGAGATTGAAAGTGATTTAGAAAAAGTCGAACAATATTTACAAGTTTTCGAGGAAGCTGAAATGGAAAACCAGAAACAAGCTCCGAATTCTATAATGAATCAAAAAAAACAACAGAGAATTTTAAGAAGGGGAAAATGGAAAGCAAGATTTCAAACAGCATTTACGGCATTAGGTATATTTATTTTGTTCACCATTATTTCTACCATCTCTACAGCTGCTTATTATGCTTGGGGTAGTCCAGATAGAAGTGATTTATACCGAAATGTTATTGATTTAACATTAACAGTAACGGATCCATACGGGAGTTTCAGTGGAACGAGCATAAATACAAAGCCTTATTTTGGAATGGAAGCAACAACAGATATGAAGAAAAAAGTGGGAGATGAATTATTTAAAGTTGGAGAATATAAAACAAATTTTCTATTCTCCTTGATGGGGATGCCTGAAAAAGAAATACAAGGTACCACCTCTCAACAACAACCCGTTTTCTCTTTTTTACCTAAAGAAACATCACCATCAGAATGGAACAGGTTAGAAAAAGTGAAAAACGGCACCGTTTCATCTGTTTATCTTTCCTTTTCCGAATTATTCACTACTGACCAAGTATTTGATTATTTTAAAGAAAGAAATTTAGAAATTATTTGGTTTGCAGTAGATACAGGAATAGAGAATAAAGGAGACTACGGAATTGATCCAATCGGTTTTCCTAATTCACCAATATGGCACGACGATGATATGATTATTGATTCAGTCGAAAAAACAGGGAATTTTTGGCTTTCAACGGAGTCTATCTCCTCATCTTCACCTGAGTATACTGAAGGGGATTCAAAGATTCTTCAAAAACAATTTATAAAAACACTCACATTTTTAGAGAAATATGAAAAAAAAGCAGAGAATTTTTATTTTGGTAAGTTAGAATTAGATAAACGAATAGCTTATATGGAAGAGCATGGAATTTACCACTATGGAGTAGTTATTACAGGTCCAACAGAGGAAATTTTAAAATTGAAAAAAGAAAGTTGGATTAAAGAAATTCGTATTGATGAAGTAAGATTTTGGAATTGGGATAATTAATAGAGAGAGAGGCTGGGACAAAACTAGATAGCCAATCTGTAAAGACGAATAATCTCTAATTTAGCTCTTAAATAAAGCTACTTTCTCATGATGGTTATCTATGTTTTTAAATATAGTCACATGTAAAAACTAAGTCGCTCCATTGCGCTACAGACACACGATGCGCAGGGGAGCAACCTAAGCCTCCTCGGCAAAGCCTGTGGGGATAAAGATTGCTCTACTTCCCGCAGGAGTCGAGTGTCTTCCGATCCATTCCACTTCGTTTTTTAAAATTTTTTAATAGAAAAATTTAATTATATGGAAGCACTGAGCAGTCTGAATACACGTAGACTATGGGAGCTGCGAGAAAGTCCGAGACCCCGCAGGAGCTAGCGACGAGGAGGCTTGGCGCTCGCCCCATGGAAAGCGAAATGTATTTTAGACTGCGGATAATAGCAACAGACTTTTTTGAAACCTTCTTTCTAAAACAAAAAACACGAACAATAATGCGTCTACATAGATATTCGTGTTTATTACTAATTGAAATGCTTATGTCCCAGCCTCTTTCCCCCCTACAGATATTTCCGATGCAATGCCTTGCCATCATAGGTATAAAGAAGTTCTTTATCCTCTACCACTGTTTCAATATGGACGCCTCTTCCCCATAATTGCTGAATATATGGAAGCACCTTTTCTAAGTATTTTAAGTCTAATTCTATTCCTTCATAACCATGCTTTAAATATAACTCACCGTTTTTGTTATAGTCCCCGTCATTGACTGTAATATATGGAAAGCCTCCATTTACCCGCATGCTCACCAATTGATCCCGCACCTGTTCCCAAGCTTTATCGACAACTTTATAATCTCTACCCTGCTTTTGGAAAAGATACATATCTTCTCTCATTACGAGATCCTTTGCTAAATAATTTCTTAAGAAAGAAATATCCGATTCTATTTCACGTACCTCAAACATTTTTTCTCGGCCAGATCCTGGTTTAACTCCCCTTTTCTTCATTTCTTCGGTTGGATTATTATAGCGGTCCTCGATATCTTCAAATATCTTTAATCCTAGATAATAGGGGTTGATGCCTGTTTTGGACGGCTGTACTACACCCGCATTTAGCTTTGCAAATTCGATTGCTTCTCCACTTGTTAAATCTAATTCCCTGACAATTCGCTGATGCCAATAAGATGCCCAGCCTTCGTTCATAATCTTTGTTTCTAATTGTGGCCAGAAATAGAGCATTTCTTCTCGCATCATCGTTAAAATATCCCTTTGCCAATCAGAGAGCTCTCTACTAAAGTTTTCGATAAAAAGCAGTAAATCCTTCTCTGGCTGTGGCGGGAATTTCTTTGCTACCTTTTTCTTTGGCTTTTTCGGTTTATTCCGATCATCTAATCCCCATAATTCATCATAAGGAGTACTCGAAGTTTCCTCTTCCTCTACAAACTCAACATCCTCCATCGACCACGCTAGTTTTGGTCGCATTAAGCTCGGATCTATATGTTCATCGATCGCTAAAACTGCATCCAAAAAGGTTTCCACTTCATGCTTCCCATATTTAATTTCGTATTGGCGAATACGATCGGCTGTTGCTGCCATACTTTCGACCATTTCACGCTTCGTATTTTGAAAACGAACATTATTTTTAAAGAAATCACAATGCGCCAAAACGTGGGCAACAATTAGTTTATTATTTATTAGGGAGTTACTATCCAGCAAAAAGGCATAGCACGGATTTGAGTTAATGACTAATTCATATATCTTTGATAAACCTAAATCATAATGCAGCTTCATTTTATGAAACTGCTTACCAAAACTCCAATGGGAAAATCGAGTAGGCATTCCGTATGCACCGAATGTATAAATGATATCCGCAGGACAAATTTCATATCTCATTGGATAAAAGTCTAGTCCAAATCCAGAAGCAATCTCGGTAATTTCGTCAATGGCATATTCTAATTCCTTTTGTTCTACCTCATTCATTCCGCTCTCTCCTTTCACCGTTTAAACTAATGTATGAAAGGAAAAAGTGAATCATGAGTAAATTAGATAGAAATTGCGTTAGATTGATGGTTTTTTATTAAGGATGAGGTTGGGGTTAATGGGAGGAGCGATTCCTGGGAGATGCAGACTGTTGTTTTTTACAAATGAGGCTCTTTTGGAGAATGTCTTTGGTGGTGATGCTTTTGAAGGTCTGTTTTCTTTACTTTTGTCAGCGTTCATCCCCTTGATGTACGCCACTTTTTGCTTTGTTGCTTTGCTTTTTGGCTTTCATCCCCTTCATGAACGCCACTTTTTGCTTTTTGGCTTTAAATCCCGCTTATGAAGCAAATTCCCACACAGCTTACATTCCAATCACCCACTTATCCTCAAAAAGAAAAAGGAGCATTCTCTTTAAACTGGCACCCATGTCAAGGACACAGTAAAAAAAGAGATTAAGCAGTGAGAAGATGATTCCTATATTGAATAGGGGTCATCTTTTTTAAGTTCCACTGATATCGATAATTGTTATAGTAAACCATGTAATGATTTATTTTTGCCTTTAGTTCTTTTAAGGTTTTACAAGATTGATAGTCCACATCATCTTTTAAATGACCAAAGAATGACTCTTGAGGGGCATTGTCCCAACAGTTTCCTCTTCTAGACATCGATTGGTCTAGACCATATTTTTTTAATAACCTTTGAAATTTTGGGCTCGTATAATGACTTCCTTGATCTGAATGAATAAAGGCATCTTTATGTATAATTACTTTCTTGTTGTTCATCAATTTCTGGATTGTCTTCGTTGCGATATCTAAGGTAATACGGTCAGAAACATGATAAGCTAGGAGTTCGTTTGTGGAAGCATCTTTTACGGTCGACAAATAAGCCATACTATTTCCGTTATATGGCAAATAAGTGATATCCGTTAATAAAACCTTTCCTGGTATACCCTGCTTAAACTCTCTGTTTAGCTTGTTTGGTACGACTTGATGTTCCTTTGTTGCTTTAGCGATTTTTTTATAAGGATTTACTTTTCTATGAGGACAGACTATACTATATTTCTTCATGATTCTTTGTATCTTTTTACGACTAAATATAATGTTATATTCATTCTCCAAGATCATTTTTATGGACCTGGAACCTTTCTTATATCCCCGTCGATTAAAGGCTTCTAGTATGATTTCTTTCGCTTCCAAGTCCAATTGTTCTCTCGCTTCTCGGATAGTATATGCTTGAAGGAAACTATAGTATCCAGAACGGGAAACCTCTAAAAGTTTGCAAAAATACTTAGTCATACGCTTAAAACCATTTTGTTCAATGGTCTCAGAAATTAATTGATATACTCTACTTGGTTCTAGTTTTTTTGTTTCGTTTAGCAGCCTCCTTTCTGTCACTTCTAGCTTTTTTAATAACTCTACCTGACCCTCCAATAGCTTAATTCTAGCTTCTTGCCTTTCAATCACTTCAGACGGCGTAAGTTCTCGCTTTAATGGTCTACCAGAACCGGCTTTTCTTGAGTCTGTGAGTCCGATTAACCCATCCTTTTCATAGGCTTTCTTCCACCTGTATGCGGATTGTTCAATTCGTTTAATTCCTATTACGTCCACATCAAAGTCGTTATCCATGAAGATTTGTCGAGGAAGTTTTCCACCTAGATACTCATCCATAAATCTATTTTTAAATGAATCCGTATAGGTAATAGCTCGCTCGCTGACACTTTGTACATTTGGATTCCTTTTAAGCATTTTTATCTCTTTAGTTGAAAATGTTATCTTACTCATGTTGTCCCCTAATCCCTTTTTAGTAATTTAAGTGAGTTAATTTCATAATTCGAGCTTTTAAAGAAACACAGACTTACAGAATTTTATCTCCTATAAAATTTTTAAGCTGCTTGTTGCTTACTTAACTTACGGTTAATCCTATCTGCTCCTAACTTGGAAGCATTGTAAACAAGCGTTACGAGATCAAAATGGACTTTCGCTCTTTTCCCAGTACGATAACGAACATTATTGAGCTGGAAATAACCTTTAAGATAGGCATTTACTCGCTCAACCGCTGTACGTCGTTTAAAGATGGTTTTCCAAGTTTTTGATCCACGGGCTGGTGCGGTATATCTTCTAAGATCGGTTGTGATTTTTACTTTGTATACTTTCTGGCAAAGACCATCATTCGCTAACGGACAGTCTTTACACTCTTTTGGACGTGTATATTTTAATGTTTCATACTGATGATCAAAGCTATCGTAACGGTAAGAATGCTCTCGAACACATGTAGGGGCGAAGTGCTTATCAAATCCAATAGGTTCGGGTTCATTCCGCTTATTATAAGCAATCACAGATTGATGGCCCATTCGATGAATTTGGGTATAAATCGCCTCAAAATCATAGCCTGCATCCATTGTTTGATAACGTAATGAAGGAAACAAAACGTGTTCGTGAAGTCCTTTTAATAAAGGGATCGCAGCTTTTCCATCATTTAAATTAGCGGAAGATAGAAGAGATTGAAAGATATACTGACTCTTTGTCCCTACAGCTAAATGAGCTTTGTAGCCATACCAAAAAACATTTTTTCCTTGGCTGTTTTTCTTGATTCCCCATTGAGGATCTTGAGGAATTTCAGCTCGAAGTTCATCCAGAGGAATATCTAGTTGTTCTTCTATTTTCTTGTCATAAAGTGGAAGGTTGGCTTCCTGTTCTGCTTTTTCGATAAGCCATTGTTCACGCTCTTCTTTTGATTTACGTCCACGTTTTTTCGGTTCCGATTTTGGCTGTTCTTCCTTTGGAGGTGCTGCATCTTTGGCTAGTACATGCGTGGCATCAATGGCAACCGTGTCATCCTCCACAAAGCCTTCTGAAATGGCTTGATGGAGCAGTGTTCCTTGCACATTTTCAAGAACATCGGATTCACAAAGAACAGTAATCATTCTAGAATAAGCTGCTTCTGAGGGGATAGAGTCTGAAACTAAAAACCCACAGTCGAGACGAAAGATCATGTCATATTTTAACCGTTTCACTAAATCCTTAATAAACGGAATTCGCTCCGTAATTCTAGCGATGAGCGAATAAATCATCGCTGCATAGTTTAGCCCAACAGGCCTTCCAAAACGCGATTTCTTCGTTACCACAGCGAAGATCGGTTCGATGTCAATGGTAGAAAAAACAGCTTCAAACCGTTGGGTAGGTTCTAAATGATATAATTCTTGTAGGTCAAATAGGCTTCCTTGTCGTATAATAGTCATAGGGAGTCTTCCTCCAGTCTTATTAGTTTGTGTAGTGCTTACTAAATTCGACATTTTGGGGAGGTACTCCTTTTTTTGTGTCTCTGAGACCTTGAGACTCTAAGCGTTAAATTTATGAAATTGATTCAAGTATATAAAAAAATACCTGTAGATAAAACACTCTTTTTTCAAGTGTCCTAACTACAGGTACCAGTTTACTTCGAACACTCCTTTTCCCCTTATTCTATTATCTCTTTCACTTTTTTCACAACGTAGCCGGAACTGCCTTTGTCTTCAACGCTTTCCATCATCATTGCAATCAATAAGTTCTTTTTTTCTTTATCGTATGTGACATACCAGCCGTTTTCTGTTCCTTTTTCGCCTTGTTTCTCTTTTAATTCGGCTGTACCTGTTTTTCCTGCGAACGTTTTGCCACTTATTTTCCCGGCGCGTGCAGTACCATTTGGATTGTCAATTACTTGCTGGAGATCATCAGAAATAGTATTAGCAACCGATTCGTCCATGATCTTTTCTTTCCAAACCTTGCTCTTCTCGTCACTATCCAATAATACTGGCGTCATGAGGTTTCCGCCGGTAACAAATGGGGTATAAGCTGTAGCAAGATGAATCACACTCATTTCCACATGACCTTGTCCGTAGCCTGAGTCTGCTAATAATTGTTCTGTATCTAATTTTCCATATGTGGATGTTTCAATCGGGAAAGCGTATGGGAATGATTCTTCAAAGCCAAATTTCTTCAGCTCTTTTGCAAATTTATCTTTCCCTAAATCTAAGGCTGTTTGTGCAAAGTAAATATTATCACTGTAAAGAAGGGCATCAGCGAGATTAACTGGTGCTGAACTGCTATGAACTCTTGTTACATAATAACCGCCCCACGATTTATCCTTTTGCCACTGTTTTGTGGTAATCTTTCTTTCCTGTTCCGGGGTAATAACGCCCTCGGTTAATGCCGCAGCTGCTACAAGAGGCTTCATAACAGAACCAGGTGCATAGTTATTTTTAAAACGATTGGTAAAAGGATCTAGCTTATTATTATCGTACGCTTCTTTCTCAGACGTTGTTAGGCCCACAATCATCTTATTTGGATCATATGCCGGGCTGCTAACTAATGCCAGGGTTTCTCCTGTTGATGGATTAATAGCGGCTGCTGAGCCTGCTTCTCCATCCATTTTTTCATATATTTCCTTTTGTAAATCTGCATTTATCGTCAACTTAATATTTTCGCCATTTTGCACTTCTTTTTTCGCTAGCGTAACGGTACTGCCGTCTGCTTTTTTAATTAATATTTGTTCACCATTCGTGCCTTTAAGTCGCTCTTCTAGCACTTGCTCCAAGCCTCTTTTTCCAATTACATCTGTGCTAGAATAGCCTTTTCCTTCATTTTTCTCTAGCTCTTCTGCTGTAATGCTGCCAATGTAGCCAATCAAATGGGCAGCACTTTCTCCAAATGGATAAATTCTGCCTTTTGTATCTTGTTTTTGAACGCCAGGTAATGCAAAAAGTTTATCCAAATAAGCACGATCTCCTGTGGCAACCTTTTTAATTGGAACAAAAAAGCTCGGCTGTACCCAGTCTGCATCTAAAGCCTTTTGAATGGTTTCTTTTTTTATATCTAGGAGCTTTGCTAGTTCATTGATAACTGTGTCTGGATTATCTCCCATTTGCTCTGGAACAAGTCCAATTTCGTAGATGACACCATTCATCGCAAGAGGATTTTCATTGGTATCGACAATACTGCCGCGCTCTGCTTGAATCGTGTTAACGGAGATTTTATCGTCAGGACCTAACTCGGAAAAAATATAAGTAGTATCCCAATTAATATACCAGTTCTCTTCTTTCTCTCTTTCTTCTTTAACCAATGCAGCCTCATTGTCAAAGCTGATTTCTCCTGCCATGCTATTCATTTTTACCGAAAAAGGAATTTCTGCTTGTTCTACTTTATCAAACTTCTCGTCTTCCGATGGTTTTGTATAGGTTATTTCTAAATCATTGATGTTTAAGTCCTTGTAGATTTTTTCATATCTGGAAACAAAATCGTCTTCCGAAATGTTTTCTTTCGCTTTTGTAGAAAGAAAAGCATACATCTCTTTAAATTTCTGATCATTCCACAGCTTTATATATTGTGATAGCCGTTCATCTGGGGTAGGCTCATTTTTATTGCATCCTGTTGCCACTGCTACCAGTATTAATATCAGTAAAAGCATCCATCTCTTTTTCATTCCTATCTCCCCTTCTAATCTACTACTACTAGCGTACCATTTTTTCATAAAAACGGAAAAAGAATTACCTGAAAACTTTATTTTTTTATTCTCTGTCTACTACCTGTATATTATTATCATCCGAAAAAAATAATAACTCTATTACGAAAAGGAATAGTAAAAGGTTCAAATGTTTTTTAAATACTTTTTTATCATCATTTGCTACAATACATGCTAATGATAGCTATCCTTTATAGGAGGAATACATATGATTATCTTATTTGATGGGGTTTGTAATTTATGCAATTGGAGTGTGCAATTTATTATAAAGAGGGATCCAAACAGCCAATTTTCCTTTGCTTCTTTGCAAAGCGATGTTGGAAAAAGCCTGCTTGAAAAACAGCATCTATCTGATGTAAATAGTGTTGTCCTTATTAAACAGGGTAAATGCTATGTAGAATCAGATGCAGCTTTAGAAATATGCCGTCATCTTTCAAATGGCTGGAGACTTCTAACTATTTTAAAAATAATCCCTTCCTTCATAAGAAATCCTCTTTATCGCTATATTGCTAGAAATCGTTATAAATGGTTTGGCATACAACCATCCTGCATGCTTCCGACAGAAGATATGAAAAAACGTTTTTTATAGTACAAATGCTTCTGTTGCTTATTAATAGATGCATTTCTCCTATTTTGGCTGACGGGGCTTTTTTGCTAGACGTTGGCAGAAACTGTGGAGTTCTCTGCTCCCTTTTCCTCTTTTTTGATGATGAGATGGTATGATACGCTCTCTCTGTTCCCTTTTTCCCTTTTCACAAGACAAAACGGTAACTGATCGAACACCTCCATTACTTTTTCTAAATAACAGCCATTTAAAAAAAAGCAAAAAAAAGACCGCTTTCTCATCAGAAAACGGCAGAAAATTGGAGATAAAAGGACTACTCGTAAAACAGATATTGGGGATTAATAGAAATCACGATTTCTATTAAACATGCTCAATTAAGTTCTATTATGCTAATAAATAGAAGGCGTAGGTGGGCACATCTAAAACAGCAAAAATATTCTTAATATATTGCGGTAAAATTAATTAAATCATATTATATAGATAGATGAATTCTTGATTTTTAAGGATATTTCGCCATTTTACGGCATTTTACACTATTTTCCCCAATAAATCACAGCAAAATATAACTTTAGGAATATTCATAAAATAAGGCATGCTTTTCTAAGTAGGAGTGGATCGATTGGATTTTTCAGCGGTTGGAGAAAAAATCAAGGAATTACGAAAGCAAATGGGCTTATCACAAAAGGAACTTTCTCATAATATATGTACACAGGCTCAGATAAGCAAGATTGAAAAAGGAGAAGTACTTCCATTGTCTTCTACTCTTTATCTCATCTCTAAACGATTGGGAGTAGATGTGAATTATTTCTTTGATATTGGCACAACACCGAGACTGGATTATGTGGATGAAACCCTTCGTCAATTAAAGGCATCACGACGAAATACCGATTACCATACACTAAAACAAATTGTAAAAGCAGAAGAAAAAAATCCTTTATTTACCCACCATAAGAAAAACTACCAAATGCTACTTTGGCATAAAGCTATCTATATATATGAAATCGAACGTGATTTTAATCGAGCCGTAAAACTTATTAATGAAGCAATTGGGCTTACCTTTGACACAGTTTTCACTGAAAGAGAGTTAGAAATCTATATTAGCAAAGGGATCTTTTACTATGAGGAAGGTTTCATTGATGATTCCCTAATGATTTATGAACAAGCATTTAAAGCAATCAATCAGCTTCCCTATTTACAAGATGATACGATTAAAAGTAGATTATATTTTAATATTGCTAAATCATTAACGGATCAATCACGATATGACGCTTCCATTACTTATTGTAGGGAAGCAATCGATTGGGCCATCCAACAGGATAACCTTTATTTGTTAGCTCACTTTCACTATCATATCGGATATAACTACGAATTACAAAAGGATTTTGACCTAGCTACTCAATATATGAAAGATGCACTAATGATTTTCCAGTTGGTAAAAGATGATCGTTATACAGATTATATCCAAACCAAAATAAATAACTGGCAAAAGTAATACGTCTTCAGGGATTGACTCTCCAATCTTTTACACACATTACTAGTGTGTAAATGATGTTTGAGAGCAATCCTTTTTTATTTTCCCCATTTCTTCGCTTTTAATCATTTCCTCCTATATACCTGGTTAGTTTGTACCATCGTCTATTTCCGGTTCTTTCAAACGATAACTTATTCCCTATTCTAAATTATCTATGAATATTTACCTATTTTCCTATAAGTCTATCTATTTTACTTAAATAAAGGGTCAATAGCCTGATAGAGTATGGTAATATAGGTATACAATAGTATATTCATTAGGAGTGAGTGATAAAAAATGAAGAAAAAAGTCACAGTATTGGCAACTACCGCGATTCTGTCAACCACTTTCGCAGCGAACGCCTCAGCTAGTACTTATGTAGTAAAAAAAGGGGATACATTAGGACAGATTGCGAAGACATACAATACTACTGTTAATGAGTTAAAATCGATTAATAATCTTTCATCAGACTTAATTTTGATCAATCAAAAATTAACGATTGTAGATAGTTCAAAGTCTACAAGCAGCAATACAACTACAAAAAGCCAAGCTTCAACGGAGACAAGCTCTACTGCAAAAACGTATAAAGTTGTTTCAGGAGATTCCCTTATTAAAATAGCAAATAAGCATTCTATTTCTTTAGGTGAGTTACAGCAATGGAATAATCTAACATCCACACTTATTTATCCTGGGGATGTTCTGTATGTTTCCAAGCCTGGAACTGCTTCTTCCAACACTTCTGCTCCTAGTTCATCTGGAAATTCCAGTAGTACTAGCAGCAATACAGCGGTTAACGAGAATACTGCTACATCTACTGGCACCTATACGATTAAAAGTGGTGATACATTAAGTAAAATTGCTTCTACTTATAAAATGTCTGTTAGTGAGCTCAAGCAATTAAATAATCTTAAATCTGATTTAATTTTCCCAGGACAAAAACTAAAGGTTACAGCATCTGAAAAAGTTACGAATACAGGAAATACTAACTCCTCTTCTAGTTCTAGTACTCCAACCTTTATTTCTACTGGAAATAGTGGAGAATCCTATGCTTCTAAGGTAGTTTCTGCATCTAAAAGTCTTATTGGCCTTCCATATGTTTGGGGAGGTTCCACAACGGATGGCTTTGACTGTAGCGGATTTGTTTATTATGTATTAAACCAAAGTGGAAAATCGATTGCTCGTTATTCTGCAGAAGGATACTATGATCGCAGTTATTATATAGATGTTCCATCCATTGGAGATATTGTCTATTTTAAAAACACTTATAAACAAGGTATCTCTCATTTAGGAATTTATATTGGCAATAATGAATTTATCCATGCTGATTCAAGCGGTGTTCGAGTGACAAGTTTAGATAACGCTTATTACAAAGAGCATTTTGATAGTTTTAAACGTTTCTATTAATAGAGATTATGATTGGGGCTGTCTAATTGGACAGCCTTTTTTATGTTGTGGTGGTGGTTTGGCTGATATCTTAGCTGCTTTGGATTATATCCTTGTCGCTTTGGATCAATTATTCATTTCGGATCATATCCCTGCTGCTTTGGATCATTTATTCGTTTTTTGGCTCATATCCCCGCTGCTTTGGATCATTTATTTGTTTTTTGGCTCATATCTCCGCTGCTTTGGATCATTTATTCGTTTTGGCTCATATCTCCGCTGCTTTGGATCATTTATTCGTTTTTTAAATCATTTCCCCGCTACTTTGAATCACTACTTTACCCGACATCACCACTAGCTAACTAAATTCTTCTTATTCCCCCGCTTTCTTTAATTAATTTCCCTACTATTCCACTTAAAACGGATGCTACTTTTTCTTCCCTTCTTATGTCCTCTACCATCTCCTCACAAAAAGCGTTATAATTAATGAATGGACTTTTTTCGTGTTTCATTTTTCAAAGCCATTTTTGAAGCACAAAAAAACATAACATTGAATCAAAAATACTAATAAACGTTCTTACGGATATGGGAGGGATACATTATGCTTCTAGAAAAATATTTAGAGCCATTGAATTTTTGTGCAGAAAACTTAATGAATTTATTGGATGCAAATGATCCCCGAATAAAAAACATTGTCGAAAAGGGACTTCTTTTATATAGGCAAAGCTTTGTCTATCAAGTCAAATTTTCCAATGAACTGGTCTCTGGAATGATCCAGGATGTTACGGCGGTAAAGGCAACATTGGATTTGGACTATATTCCATACAGCTCATGTACTTGTCATGCGGAAGGTTTTTGTCGCCATCAGCTTGCTTTGTTTTTCTATCTACTCGCTCAAGTTGGAAAGGTATCCACATGGCTAGAAGCTTGGCGAAAACCAATTCAGAAGGCGGAAACGTTAAAAAATCTCGGCATAATGCGAGCAAGCGACTTATTGAAAGAAACCGAGGATAAAGAGCCAAATTACGAAGACTGGATTGAAACCTTTGAAAAGAGTTTTCAATCACTTATCGCAACAAATGAAAACAAACCATATATGATTGCCGAAACGTATTATATTTATATGCGAAAAATAAAAGCAGCCACCCCTCTTCAAACAGAGTGGAAGCTCCTTTATTTAGTCATCGCCCAAGTATTCACTTTTAAACAATTATTAACACTAAGCAAAACGGTAGATCATAATACACAAACAATTAATCGTTATTATCGTCATCTTTTTCAAGATTTAATGAACAGCATTGAAGATAATCTTTATAAACTATCGAACTTCACCTTTCCATTTGCTTTTGACAACTTTTTAATTCGTTTAAAGGACGACCTGAGTGCGATTCTCACGATTCAGCCAATTTTAACATTTGAGTGTATTCAGCTCTATCGACTTATGTGGACAAATCTTTTTGCTAATAAAAGCTGGAGACAAGATGAATTGGAGCAGCTATTAACTAATAAAAATCCAGCATTCTCTGAAAATGTTGCCATTATCCATCTGGAAATTCTGCTCGAAAAAGATTTGGATGCCCTTAAGGTGATTCAGTCTCTGGATTCTCAGGTTACTACCTATATGCTTTATTGGATCGATTATTTGTCGAGTCGCAAAGCATGGAAACGAATGGAATTATATGTTCCAGCGTTTATTCAAGAATTGAAAAATTACTTATCTGCAGATGAAGATGACGAGTATTGCTATGAATTTACGCAAATGGCCCTGCGAGCGATTCTTCCTTACTGCATAGCATTAAACAAAGAGGATTTATTGGAAAAGGCATATATTCATACACTTCCATACAGCTATCGCAAATATGAGGATTTTCTGTATGAGAAAAAACAGTTTGATAAATGGATCGATTTATTTACGATGATGGGATATGGCCTAGATAATCTCCATAAGGAGCAAATAAAAATATTGCAGGAGTACGATCATTCTTTACTGCTTTCTTTATATCACCGTTCTATTCAAGAGCATATTGAGGGGAAAAATAGAGAGCATTATCGAATCGCTGTCCGTCAATTAAAGAAATTACGTACCCTTTATAAAAAAATGAAAAAGCAAACCGAATTCGAGCATTTCTTACTGGTTATCTTAGAGCGTACGAAACGATTAAGAGCCTTTCATGAAGAATGTAGAAAGGGAAAGCTAATCCATGTTGAAAACTAATTATTTGAAAATAAATGTTCATTATTATGAGAAAAACGGATTTTTTTTAACCGGCGAAATGGAGGATCATTATCTATATCCAAACTATTGGAAAAAACTTCTTTTTCAGCAGCATCAGGAAAGCTATTACGGTACTATTTTAGATACTGTCAAGATTGATGGGGTAGAAGGAGTATTAGTAAGCGGCTGGCAGTTGGTTACCTTACTTGCTACGGAAGGATTTAATCGGTATATCGAATGGGATTGGAACGATACTGCACAGGTTTGCTTAGCTGCGGCACCAAGTATACTCGAAGCTATCAAGCATAAGGAATGGATCCCAGATTTCAGTCAATGGGAAACGGGGAATTTTCAATGGTCCCTTCCACATCGGGTGATTGATGAGTTTGATCCAAGCTTCTGGGAAATGGAGCTTCATGAGGAGTTAGAAAGTCAAACGAATAATGACTTTATTCATAAATGGTTCCAAAAGTCTCTTAATCATTATTTAGAAGATCGCGAAGAAACAAAGCAAAGCTTCCATGAAAGAATGGACACATTAAAGAACGCAAACATTCCTTCTGAACAGCTTTCTGCTTATTTTACGGAAGATAAATGGCAGGAATGGATGGGGTTAAAAGAAAACGACTATCCATTTACATTAGGAATCCGGTTAGATGAGCCGACAGAAATCGATACAACCTGGGATTTGGATTTATTTTTAAAATCCAAGGAGAATCCGGAGCTCGTAGTAGATATTCATGATGAGAGCAATATGCCGAAGAAGTGGTTAGATTATACTTCTTATATAGAGGAAGAACAACAGCGCTGGCTCCTTCTTTTTCCATGGTTAAGAGGAAAAAACGGAATAACCAATCAATTAACAGAGGAAGAGGCATGGCTTTTCTTATCAGAAGCAAGTGAAACATTCCTGGCACTTGGTGTGGACATTCTCCTTCCTTCCTGGTGGCAAGCAATGAAATCGGCAAATCTGAAAGTAAAAGCAAAGGTTTCGAGTGCAAGTCATCGTCCATCCTTCGTAGGTCTTCAGGCGATGCTTGACTATAATTGGCGCTTTTCTATGAATGGCGTCACCCTTTCTGAAGATGAATTCAATAAGCTGGTAGAAGAAAAACGTCGCCTTATCTTTATTAAAGGTCGTTGGATAAAATTAGACCCTGCCTTTATTCGTCAAATACAGGATTTAATGAAAAAGGCCGAAAAAGAAGGTTTGCATGTCCGTGATATTATCGAACAGGAATTAATGCAGGCAGAGGAACAACAAAATGACGAGCTCGAAAATCCAAAGACATTTGCCAAAATTCAAATTGAACTAAACAGACAATGGCGAACAATGATTAATCAATTAAAAGAGGTCAAAAATCTTCCATTGGAGGAAGTTCCGCAAAGCTTCTTAGGAGATTTACGCGCCTACCAGGTACTTGGTATGAGTTGGCTTCTTTTCCTAAGAAAATATGGATTTGGAGCGATTTTAGCAGATGATATGGGACTAGGAAAAACGGTACAGCTCATCTCCTATCTTTTAAAGGTGAAAGAAACAGAAAAGGAAAAGAAGGCACCTGCACTGATCATTTGCCCAACCTCTGTGCTTGGCAACTGGCAAAAGGAATTGGAACGTTTTGCACCTGATTTAAATGTATATCTCCATTATGGAGCGAGTCGTTTAAAAGATGATGCTTTTATTCAAAAAGCAAAGGAATCGGATGTGGTTTTAACCTCCTATGGATTAAGCCATATTGATTTGCAAAATTTTGAAGAAATCACTTGGAGCACCATCGCGATTGATGAAGCGCAAAACATCAAAAATGCGCAAACAAAGCAATCAAGAGCCGTTAGAAAATTAAAAGGCACCCATTATATTGCCCTTTCTGGAACACCGATGGAAAATCGCCTGAATGAGCTCTGGTCTATTTTTGATTTTACCAATCATGGTTATTTAGGCAGTCTTGGCCAATTTCAAAAGCGCTTTGTCATTCCGATTGAAAAAGAAAATAAACCGGAACAGATTCAGCAATTGCAGACGCTTATCCGTCCATTCTTACTGAGAAGAACGAAAAAAGACGAAGACGTTGCATTAAATCTGCCAGATAAGCTGGAGCAAAAGGAATATTGTCCGCTAACAACGGAGCAGGCTGCCTTATATGAACAATTAGTCACCGATACATTTGTGCAAATTGAGCAGCTATCTGGATTTGAGCGAAAAGGCCTTGTCCTGCAAATGTTAAGTAAGTTAAAACAGCTATGCAATCACCCTGCCCTTTATTTAAAAGAACAGACGCCAACAAGTTTACTGGATCGGTCTGTGAAAATGGAGAAACTAGCAGAGCTGACAGATACCATTTTGGAAAGAGGAGAAAGCTGCCTTATTTTCACCCAATATATTGAAATGGGACATATGATTCAGCAAATGATGAAGAAAAAATTCAAAGTGGATGTGCCATTCCTAAATGGCAGTATGTCCAAACAACAGCGCGATCGCCTTATTGAACAGTTCCAGGATGGCGAATTCCCGATATTCCTTCTTTCCTTAAAGGCAGGAGGAACTGGATTAAATTTAACAGCAGCCAACCATGTTATCCATTATGACCGCTGGTGGAATCCAGCTGTTGAAAATCAGGCGACTGACCGTGCATACCGAATTGGTCAAACGCGTTTCGTTCACGTGCATAAGCTTATTTGTACGGGAACACTCGAAGAAAAAATCGATGCCATGCTGGAGAAGAAGCAATCATTAAATGATCAAATCATCCAAAATGAAAACTGGATGACAGAGCTAACAACCGATGAATTAAAAGATTTGGTATCATTAAATGAAAGTCCCGCAGTGCTATAAAAAATGCACGGCGGGATCTTCTTTCTTATTTATCCTCTGATTTTTCTACTAAAGGCATTAAAGATTATCGTAAAATTCTCTAATTCTTTAAATTTCACTTTTTTTACTTTTACTTGCTTTGCTTGTGCCTGTGCATATTGCACTGTCGGCTCGGTACGGACCGTTCTGTTTCTTTATAAGCGCTCCCAGCTCGTCCACGTAGATTTTGCTGATTTGCTTTTCCTTTCGAAGTGATTACTTAGTGTAGTACATTACCTGCAAATACACTATTTGAAAATAGCATAAAGAACATAATGACGAGAACAAACAGTTTACTTTGTTTCATTTTAAAACCCGCTTCTATATTATCGGAATATATCGAACTATATAAAAATATCGCAATATTCTCATATTTATTAAGTGACAAAAATACTGTATCTTCCTTAATATGCTTAGTAATTTAGTCAGTAAATATCGCCATTATATACTTCTTTCGTCAAGTACTGACGTTATTCTGCTTTTCTTCCTTTTTTAAGATAGTCTATTTCTAAAAGATTGCTGTTTTTTTCAATAGAAATAATGAATTACTGAGCAACCTAAATACCATAGACGCCACGGGGATAAGCGAGAAAGGTGAGTGCCGAGGAGGCTCACCGCTCGCCCAACGGCAAGCGAAGTGTATTCAGGGTGTGGGTAATAGCAACAAACTTTACAAACACCCTTAGGATAAGACGATATTTGAAGGACTACGAAGGTCATAACAATATATGCGAGATGAGATGGTCAACGGATGAAAGAAATTGTTGCTAAGGTCGTAGAACAATGTTTTTAATATAAATTAAAAAAGGATTTTTTTCAGTGGGTTCTTAGATGAGAGATGGTGGAGAACATTTTTGTAATATAGATTAGGTTACTTGCAAAACAAAATCCTACTCCTCATAGAGTTTAGATGAAATGTTTCAGGTAAGGTATAATAAAAGAAAATGGAGAATTTGCCTAGGGAGGGTCTATCATGAAAACCTTTAAATTAATTTCTTTACAGATTCTAACGAAGGAAAAGCTGATACCAATAAAATTAATCGACGGATTGATTATTAATAAGGAAGATGATTATAATCATTGGCTAATAGAAGTTTATACGGATTTTTCCTCTATCGACTTTCTTGATGAAGCCCTTCAAAAGAAGGAAGATTTGCTTGTCCAAGCCGTTATTACAAAAAAAGAAAATGATCCCGCTCCTTTTGAAGTAACCATTCTGTCTATCCAAAAATTTGGAGACAAAGTAAGTGTCCTATTAGAAGGAACATTAAAACGAGATAGAAAAGACTACGCTGAATTGCTTCTACAATATTTAATTGAAGAAGGATATGAAGGGAAATATTTATCTGATAAATTTACTGAACTAATGCAAAGCAAACCTCAGACATTTTTGGAGAAGAAGTTGTAAAACAGGAAAGGTGTTCCTAGTATTTATATAACGGAAATAGATTATCCTGGCAAAAAGAACTTTAATCGCGAAGTTCTTTTTTCTATTTTAATAAGACTAATTTCATGAAATTGTTGCTTAAAAATTTTTAAAAACCAATAGTGGTTGGAACGAACCTATAAGCCCTAATAAAAAATCAGCTGATAAATACAAGCGTTTCCATTCACGTAATTAAGCCCTTTCCCGCTCCTACCCTGCATTTGGTATAAAATAAACCTTGTTATAAAATCTAACAAGTTGCTTGTTTATACCTTTTTTAATAGATAGAATGCAGCTATGAGATATCAAATATGTGATCACAAATATCATTTGCTTGGAGGTGTATATCGGATTGAAGAATTCTGTGATTGTCGTACCTACTGTAGCTCAAGAAGTGTATAAAGCTATTCGTAACCAGATCATTAGAGGAGAATTTGCTCCTGGACAAAAGCTGTCCATAAGAAAATTAGCTGAATTATACGGAGTTAGTACAATGCCTGTTAGAGAGGCTTTATCTAAGCTTGAAACAGAAGGGTTTGTTCAATTTGATAGAAGAAGCATCATCGTGAATCAACTTTCTACCAAAGAACTAATCGAAATATTTGCCATTAGAAAATTACTTGAAAAACAAGCGATTGAATGGGCTACACCAAATATTTGTCCTCACGATTTAGTATTGCTTGAAAACATAATTAAAGAAATGGACGAGAATATTCATTCCCCTTTTGAATGGAGACGATTAAATAAGAAATTTCATTTTGAATTGTATTCGCACGCTCATTCGAAACCGCTATTGGAGTTACTACACCAGCTTTGGGGAAGAGTAGAGTCTTATATGAATATCTATTCTTCGTCTGAACACCTTTCCTCAGCCCAGGCAGAACACTATAAAATGCTAGAACTAATAAAAGAAAAACAATTGGATGCTTTAACGGCCCTTATACTCGAGCACATCCAAATAACTTGCGATGCCATTATAGAAGAGATGGCCAAATTAGAATAACCATATATTCTTTTCAGTTCGAATTTTTCTATATTATTTTTTCAGAAAAATCATAATCTTGCATCAAAAAATTTTATGAATGCGATGCTTTAAAAAATAGGAGGAAAAAAAGTGAAAAAATATCTAATTAGCATTATTTCTATTATTTTATTATTAAGTTTAGCTGCCTGTAGTTCTTCTAGCAGCTCTGCATCTAAATCAGAAGACTTTCCAACAAAACCGGTAAAATTAGTAATTCCATATCCTCCAGGTGGCGGAACAGATGTATTATTCCGTTTAGTTGCTCAATATGCGGAGAAACATTTGGGCCAAACGATTGTACCTACAAATATGGCTGGTGCTACTTCTACTGTTGGTTCTCGTTTCGTAAAGGATGCTGAAGCAGATGGTTATACGATATTAGGTACACATCAGGTTGTTGCAACAGCAGAACATACGGGAGTTGTAGACTACGGATTCTCTGCTTTTGATCCAGTTGTACTAATGACTTCTACTCCCCATATTCCATCTATTAGTAAAAAATTTAGCGAAGAACACAATATCAAAACAATGAATGATTTTATTGAATATGTAAAAGCGGGAAATAAAGTGAATTGGGCATATACAGTGGCATCTGAAGACCATTATTCTATCGCTGCCATGCTGGATGCTGCAGGGGTGGATCCTAAATCTCTGAATTATATTCATTACGATGGAACCGGACCTCAATATGCTGCAATCCTGGCAAATCAAGCGGATGGGATGATTGCCGATTATGCATCGGGAAAAGGATATTATGATGACGGAATACTTGTACCGCTTGGAATGGTATTTGATGAACGTAATCCTTTCTTGCCAGATGTACCGACGTTAAAAGAACAAGGTATCGATTTCTCGGTTACAGTGGATAGAGGTATTCTTGCTCCTAAAGGGACTGATCCAGAAAGAATTAAAGTAATTAATGAAGCATTTAAAAAGGCGCTAGAAGATCCAGAATTGCAGAAAAAAATTGAGGAATTAGGAAGTTTTCCTCATTACATGACTTCTGAGGAATACTCTAACCATGTTAATGAATTAGATAGTGAAATGGGTAAACTTGCTCCTAAAATGGAGTTTTAATAAAGGGGGCTGAATAAAATTGGTTAATCGATTATTCTCCATATTTATTTTAATTGTAGGTAGTATCTTTTTTATAAACTCCAATGGATTTTCCGAAAAATCAGGGGTGCAGACTTTTGCACCCTCGTTTTTCCCTAGAATTATCATTGGTTTGATGATGATTTTAGCTTTATCCTTACTGATAAAAAGTTTCCTAAATAAAGATAAGGATTCCTTCTCTATGGAGACTATAAAGAGCTATATTTCCAAGCATTTTCGTGTTTTGTTCATTCTGTTCTTATTCCTTCTTTATGTCATTTTCTTAAATATAGTAGGGTTTTTAATTTGTTCGATTGTTTTTTTATTCATTTCCACGATTATCTTACGCCCTTTCCAAAAAAAATACATGACAACAAATATTATTTTGTCAGTGGCTTTTCCTGTCATCGTACTTCTTGTGTTTGAACAAGTATTACATATTTATCTACCATAATGGAGGGTGATTAAGTTGGATATTACAATGGTTTTAGCGGCTTTTCAAGAAGTATTACATCCTATGATGATTCTGTCTATCGTTATCGGCGTTTTTGTTGGGATTATCGCTGGTGCAATCCCAGGTTTCACCTTTACGATGGCACTTATTTTAGCTTTTCCATTCACCTTTGGAATGGAACCAATTCAAGGTTTAGCCATCATGATTGGCATTTATATTGGAGGATTATCAGGAGGATTGATTTCTTCTATTCTTCTAGGAATACCTGGAACTCCTTCCTCTGTCGTAACCACCTTTGATGGCTATCCAATGACGAAAAACGGAGAAGCACCACGAGCACTCGGAATTGGCATCGTCTCATCGGTTATTGGAACAATCATTGGTGCCATTATTTTATTTTTATTAGGACCAATCATTGCTAAAGGAAGTCTTCTATTCGGACCTTGGGAAATCTTCTCTCTTGTTGTCTTTGCACTCACTCTTATCGCCGGCTTAAGTGGTAAATCTATGCTTAAGGGTTTAATCGCCGGCTGTCTTGGACTGCTAATTGGAACGGTTGGTGTCTCTCCAACTGGAACCGTACGATTTGATTTTGGAATACCTGAACTTTCCTCAGGATTCTCAACCTTACCTGTTCTGATTGGTTTATTCGCAATTTCCCAGCTACTAATTAATGTGGAAGAAATAAAAAGTTCTGTTCCTACTAATCATGCTACTTCCAACATGAAAAAATTAATTCGTATTCCGTACGGACAAGTATTTTTCGATATTTTTCAAGAGAAGTGGAACGTACTGCGATCCGCAGTCATTGGTTGCTTTATTGGCTGTCTTCCTGCTGCTGGAGCTGAATCTGCTACATTTATTAGTTATGATCAAGCTAAAAAGTTCGGAAAAAACAAAGCTAAATATGGGAAAGGACATCCTGGCGGTATTATAGCTTCTGAAAGCTGCAATAATGCTGTTGCTGGCGGAGCCTTTATCCCAACCATCACTTTAGGAATACCTGGAGATGTGGCACAGGCAGTAATGATCGGCGCATTAATTTTGCATGGGATTAATCCTGGACCGACACTATTTACACAACAGCCTATTTTAGTCAATTCCATCTATGTTGTGATTATCCTTAGTGCCATTTCCATCTTTTTTATACAAACATTACTATTACCTATCTTTACAAAAATAACGGCAATTCCTAAATCTTTAATGGTACCTTGTATTTTAGTTATCAGTACAGTTGGTGCTTTTGCGCTTAATAATCAACTATTTGATATTATTCTTGTTTTCATTTTTGGATTAATCGGTTTTATTTTTCATAAAATAGATGTTCCTTTATCACCGATTATTCTTGGACTAATTCTAGGACCAACCTTGGAAAAGGAAATGACAAGAGCTTATCAAATGGATTCAAGCATATTGCCATTTTTTACACGACCAATCTCACTTGTTTTCTTAATTCTTGCTGTTGCTTCCATCATTTTCACCATCATTCAATTAAAGAAGAATAGCAATTCAGTACCTGCTTCTCCCAATAATGAAGAATCACAAACTCATCTTTGATCTATCCTGGATGAGTTTCCTTATTAGTGTTTTCTAAAAGCTTGTTTCCAATACTCACCAGTCTTAATACATATAGATTCCTGTAGCCTTAGCCAAGTATTCAGACTGTAGAGAAACAACGACTGAAAACAGTCCATTATTAAAACACTAATTATACAGACTTTGATCTACATAGGAGGTAACATACATACATGAAACAGTCAATAATTGGGACAAAATCCATGGTTGTAAGTCCTCATTATCTTGCAACTTCTGCCGGAAATTCTATATTAGAAAAAGGAGGAAATGCCTTTGATGCAGCAGTAGCTGTTAGCGCTTGTCTAGCGGTTGTCTATCCACATATGACTGGACTCGGCGGAGATTCCTTTTGGCTAATGTATCAGTCAGAAGAAAACAAATTAACTGCCTATAACGGAAGTGGTCGTTCAGGAGCAAACATTACTCGAGCTGATTTTTCAGGCGAGAATGCTATTCCTTTTAGAGGGATAAGAAGTATTCTTACTGTCCCAGGAATGGTAGATAGCTGGGCTGCTGTATTGAAAAAATACGGGTCATTGGAATTATCCGAAGTATTGGCTCCTGCCATTCATTATGCAGAATTTGGCTTCCCCGCTTCAAATGACCAAATTAAGAATACAATTAAAAATAAGGAAATCCTCCAAGAAGATGAGGATATTGCAGCTATTTTCCTCAAAGGAAATGAAGTACCAAAAATGAATGAGAAATTTATTCAAAAGGATCTTGCCAGTACCTTAAAAGAAATTGCCCAAAAAGGTCGTAATGAATTCTATAAAGGTAAACTAGCAGAAAAAATTGTCTCTAGCCTACAAAACAAAGGTGGATTATTAACAAAAGAAGATTTTTTTAATCATCATGGTAATTGGACCGAGCCCATTTCTTCTACTTATCGGGAATATACCATGTACCAGGTTCCGCCAAATTCACAAGGATTCGTTGGATTAATGGCGTTAAATATTCTTGAAAACTTTGAACTACCATCTATCCCACATAATTCGTACCAGTATTATCATTTACTTATTGAATCACTAAAACAAAGCTTCCAAGATCGCAATAAATATTTAACAGATCCTGATTTTCATGAAATTCCACTAGACCGCTTATTAAGCAAACCTTATGCAAAAGAACTGGCAGATAATATTTGTTTGGACCATACAAATGCTATTACGACCCAAAGTGTTGGCAATGATACTGCCTATGCAGCAGTCGTTGATGATAATGGAAATGCCGTTTCTTTTATCCAGAGTATCTATTTTGAATTTGGATCAGGAATTGTAGCGAAAGATACTGGTGTTATTTTGCAAAATAGAGGCTCTTTCTTTTCCTTGAACGAAAGTCATGTCAATTGTTTAGAACCAAAAAAGCGCACTTTTCATACGTTAATGCCAGCTATGTCCTTTAAAGATGGTAAACCGATTGTTTTATACGGGACACAGGGCGGAGAAGGACAGCCACAAACGCAAACAGCCATCATTACGAGAATGCTTGATTATGGAATGGATCCTCAAACAGCCATTAATAAGCCAAGGTTTGTGTGGGGAAGAACTTGGGGAAAAACGACAGAAGAGTTAAAGATAGAAGGTCGTGTCTCAAAGGAAGTAAGAGCTAAACTAGAACAGTCCGGTCATCTTGTGAATTGTGTAGAAGATTTTGATGATATTATGGGTCATGCCAATGCAATTCTAATCGACAACCAAGGTTTCTTATATGGTGGCATCGATCCAAGAAGTGATGGAGCTGCAATTGGGCGTTAGTATTACCTCGAAAAATTTAAATTCAGATCCGTTCTTACCACAAGCTACCGTTCCAAAAAGCAGCTTGTTGGTAAGAACAAAGCCTAGAAATCATTTGATGCAGAAGACTTATTATTCGTCTACGTCGTCTTTGTCATTAGCATCATCTTTATCTTCGATCATGTCTTCACCAGGATCATTATCATCCTTAGTTGGATCTAAATCATCATCTGTATTCTCATCTGGTACATCTATTTCGTTGTCGTTATCCAAATCAGTGTCTGGAACAACATCATCCGTATCTAAATCTGTATCTTCAATTGTTGTATCGTCATCTGGTGCTGGACTTTGATCATCATTGTCACCACATGCTGTTAAAAGCATTGCGGATAACGCTGAAATACCTAATAACTTAATCCATTTATTCATTCGTTATACCCCTTTTCTTGATAAGTATCATCAGGACCTTTAATTGGTCAATAATTAGGTTATCCAAGAAAAGAAAATTATTACGCCTTATTCTTTAATTCCAATAATAAACAAAGTTGTAAAGCTTCTTTGCAAATAAAAAGAGGCTGGGACAAAATAAAATAGATAATCTGTAAAGACGAACATTCTCTAATTTAGCTCTTAAATAAAGGTTACTTTCATATACTGATTATTTATGTTTTTAAATATAGTCAAGTGTGAAAACTAATTCGTTCCATTGCGCTACAGACACTCCATTCGCCGGGAGGCAACTGAAAAACTGTTAGCTATTGATGATTGAAAGTAACCTCTTTCTAAACTTAGATGTGGGAACTGTTTTCCGAGGTGACCGCATGACTCACTGGGGCGAGCGCCAAGCCTCCTCACAACTCATTCAGATTGCGGGGAATAGCAACAAACTTCATGGAACATCCTTTTTATAAACGAATAAAAAAGCCCAAACGATTATACGAACCGTTCATTGGCATCTTCGTATAATCATTCGGGTATATTTTAAGCTGGAATACTTATATCCCAACCTCTTTTTTCCTACATATTATGCTTCTTTTTTATCCCCTAGGGCAAACATGATTTCTGCTTCACATGCAATTTCACCATCAACAGTAGCTACACATTTTCCCTTCCCGAAGTTTCCACGCACTCTTGTCATTTCTACTTCAAGACGTAGTTGATCCCCTGGATACACTTGCTTTTTAAAGCGACAGCTATCGACTCCAGCAAAGAATGCCAGTCTCCCCTTATTTTCTTCTTTGATCAACATAGCAACCGCTCCAACCTGAGCCAACGCTTCTACAATCAGCACACCAGGCATTACAGGATACTCAGGGAAATGTCCATTAAAATACTCTTCATTAGCAGAAACATTTTTAATCCCAACTGCTTTTTTGCCTTCTTCCACTTCTAAAATTCTATCTACTAATAAAAATGGATATCGATGCGGAATAATTTCTTTAATTTGATTGATATCTAACATTTTGTGACCTCCTACTAATATGTGGTTATATATTATTGTACTAAAAAATCCTATAAAAAAGGAAGGGATATCCCTTCCTTTTTTTAGATGTTTTTTCAAAGTGTGTGATATTAGCCAGCTGTCTGTAAAGTTTTGAAAAATATTTTAGGTAAATCACTATCAAGAAAGGGAATATGTATGTTATTTATACAAAATTCCCCTCTTGTTTACTCTGCATTTATTAAATTGACTATATGTGTCCATGTTTCTTTTTTAAAAGTATCGCTTGCTTTTCCGTCTCCCATTACACTATACCCAACAATTGCTCCTGCTAGAACACTGACAACCATTATAAAAACGATGGCAATAATGCGTAGCCATATAGGAAACAGACGAACTCTTATCTGTCGCTTAGGAGAAGCATTCTCTTCTGTGTTCTTCTTCTCTTTCCGTTCTTTTTTTACCTGTTCTCTTGTCTTAACCATTTCCTGACTACTACTATTTAATGCCATCATTTCTCTCCTTTTTAACGTATTCCATTCACTAATCCCATCATCTGATCTGCTAAAGAGATGGATCTGGACTGAAATTGATAGGAGCGCTGTGTAGCAATCAGATTAACCATTTCTTTGCTTATATCTACATTAGATTGTTCCAATGCATTTTGTTGCATCCCAATTTCATTTCTTCTAACACCGTCTAAATCCAAAATTGCTTGATTTTCATCCGCAGAGTCAGAAAGTCGGTATAAATTATCACCTGTTTTTTCAAGGCTTTGGGGATTATTGGCATAGGAGATACCAAGATTCACCATTTCCTGCCCACCGTTATTCAACTGAACTGTTAGCGTTCCTGTTGCTGAAAAAGCATATTCTTTAACATTATTATTTAATAAAATTGGGTTATTATTCTCATCAAGGATAGCATGCCCTTCTTTTGTAACGAGCATATTCTCATTATCAGACACAGGAGATAAGTACATAGCTCCATCTCTTGTATAGCGAACTTCCGTTGCTCCGCCATCCTGTACTAGCACTCTGTATAATTGCCCTTCTTTTGTTAACGCCGTATCTAAAACGCGATCAGATGCTTTAATGGTTCCCTGTGTCATCACCAATTGTGTTTGAGCAATTTTTGCGCCTACGCCTTGTCTGATTCCGTTTGGAGTCTGACGATTGACTTCTTGGGCTTCATCCTTTTGGTTATTAAATTGCTGAAAAAGCATATCTGTAAAGGTTCCATTTTGCTTTTTATAGCCAGTTGTATCAACATTGGCCATATTATTACTAATGAGGTCCATTTGCTTTTGTAGCTGAGTCAATGTATTAGTAGCCGTTATCATCGTTCTATTCATAGCAATCCTCCTTTACTACCCTGTCTATTGAAAAGCTGCTTTCGGAAAGTTTTTGCTTCTAACCCGCAGCCTGAATAATTTATTTGCAAAAACAACAATCTTTTAGAAGCAGCCATCAAAAAATAAATCTTATATTTTACCAATTTCATTTGCAGCTTGATCCATGCTCTTATCATATGCCTGCAGCATTTTCTGATTTGCTTCAAATGCTCGATACGCCGTCATCATATCTGTCATTGTTTGGGCTGTATCAACGTTGGAATTCTCTAAAAACCCTTGTTTTATCTGGAAATTCACTTCATTATTTGCGTAAGCACTCGGAAGAACCGCACCGTCCTCAGCACGATACAAGCCTTCTCCCTCTTTAACAAGCTGCTCTGGTGTATCTGTATAACTTATTCCAAGACGATATGCTTCTCCATTACTCCCTGTAATCACACCATCAGATGTAACCGAAAAATCTGTGCTTGTTAATTGAATGGGTTCATTATTTTCATTTAAAACGCGTAATCCGCTAGCAGTGGTTAAATAGCCTTGTCCATCTAAAGTGAAATTTCCATTTCGTGAATATGCTATATCGCCATTTGCATTTTGGATTGTAAAGAATAATCCACCACTAGGATTTGTACCATTCCCAGGAACATTTACATTTAATAGTGCTAAATCCGTATTTAGTTCCGTTTGATTAAGGTCTCCCTGTGTAAACTTTGGTATAGCTTCCTGCATATAGACTCCTGTTGCTAAATAGCCTACTTGTTCTTTTTCGACAGTGCCAACCGCATTTTTCCTAACACTTTGCTGTAATAATTCAGGGAAAGCTCTCATAGATGATTGATCTGCTTTAAATCCTGGTGTCGTACTATTGGCCATATTATTGGAAAGCATTTCAGTTTTGCGTTGCTGTGCAAGCATTCCAGAAGCTGCTGTATAGAATCCTTTAAACATACTTGTCTCCAATCTATACAAAATTTTCGATTCTCATATATATACTCTATTATAAAAAAAATATTAAAATATTACATTAAATTTTGTTGAAAAAAGTCTAAAATGTTTGTATTCATCATTTATTATATCGGGTTTCCTTTATAACAATCTACTGGTAGATATAGGAGGGAGTTTTGAGGGATTCTTTTCTAAAATTAGGCAGTTTCATACAGCAATTATTTTTAAAAGACTCTTTCGTAATGTTTGTTGCTAATTAACCTGCAGCGTGAATACACTTGGCTTACCGTGGGCTGCGCTTAACCCTCCTAGATTACACTTGTGGGGGCTTACCTATCTATCTCACTACTCCCTGTGGCTTCTACATGTGTTCAGGCCACTTTAGTATAAACAACCATTAAAAAAAGAAATTCACTTTCAAAATAGCTTACATTAACAAAATAAAAAATCGGAATAAGAAAAAATTTTCTCATTTCCGATTTTTTTAGGTTTAATGTTCAACAAAACGGGTATGAAATAACTAGATTTCATTTTCCGATGCATAAACAAGAATTTTTCGTTCTTGTTTATGCTCCCCCATATTAATTAGCTTAATTTTCTTTTTGGGAGACGATCAATGTTATCTAGCATAATCCCCGTACCTATTGCTACACAATCCATTGGATTTTCCGCTACTAACACTGGAACTTTAAGTTCATCTGCTAATAGTAAATCAATTCCGTGAAGTAATGCTCCACCACCTGTTAAGATAACTCCACGATCAATGATATCTGCTGAAAGCTCAGGAGGCGTTCTTTCTAGGACACTTTTTGCAGCTTGTACAATAACTGTCACTGATTCTCTCAATGCTTGTTCAATTTCATCTGAATAAACGGTAATTGTTCTAGGAAGTCCAGAAACCATGTCACGTCCACGGATGTCCATTTCTTCTTTTCTAGATCCAGGGAAAACAGTTCCGATATTAATTTTTATATTCTCTGCAGTACGTTCTCCAATTAACAGCTTATATCTGCGTTTAATATATTGAAGAATTTCATTATCAAATTTATCACCAGCCATTTTAATACTGGAAGATGTAACGATATCGCCCATTGAAAGCACAGCTACATCCGTTGTACCACCACCAATATCAACAACCATATTTCCGCTTGGTTGGAAAATATCCATTCCAGCACCAATTGCTGCAACCTTAGGCTCTTCTTCTAAATAGATTTTCTTTCCACCGCTTTTCTCCGCTGCTTCTTTAATTGCCTTTTGTTCCACACTTGTAATATTTGTTGGACAGCAAATGAGAATTCTTGGCTTTGAAAGAAATCCTTTTACGTTTAATTTATTGATAAAGTGCTTTAACATTGCTTCAGTTACGTCAAAATCAGCAATAACGCCGTCCTTTAATGGTCGGATAGCCACGATATTCCCAGGTGTACGTCCAACCATGCGACGAGCTTCTTCTCCAACTGCTAATACTCTGCCTGTATTGCGATCTAATGCCACAACAGAAGGCTCATTTAATACTATACCTTTTCCTTTTACATGAATTAGAACATTCGCCGTTCCTAAATCTATACCAATATCTCTAGCAAACATTAAATACGCTCCTCCTTCGTCTTAGCTTTTCCTATTATTGATTTAGTCATTTCATTTTCCTTATAGAGACAAAGAGCTGGCTTTCACACTATATGTAACGATACCTTCATACTTAAGTTTCATTAAATGACGCTGACCAATAAACATTCATTTTTCTTAATACTCTGTTTTGAATGTTTTCCATTCGCCCAGCTGGCATTTCTCCCCTAAAAAATGCCATCAACTATTTACATCGCTTAAATATGTCTTTCTTATCGCTCTATATTAAATCAACCATTTTATCTTTTTCAATAGATGCATTATGTATGTTTTAGGTTAAAATTTTGTATGTTTTTTCTCTATCTATTTATACCACTCTAATTTTTTATTCTATCACATGGATGCAGAAATAAGTAACTTTTTGTCAAAAAAATGAGTTTTTTTTCACAAAAAGAATTTATAGTACGTCATACAGTTCTTGAACGATCATTCCACCATTTTCAAGCTGTTTATGTTTTCTGACATTGATTTCAAAGTCCTTTAAAGCTATTATGTACCTTTTATTAGCATTTCAATCGGAGCCTATATTTATACAAAATCTTTTTTTCTCTATCGATGAAGTCACCTCCATCGATAGACTGTTGTAGCAGCATTTCTCAAACTTTCCTTTCTATTTTAAAAATCTTCTGGGCATTTTTTATAAATCTTTATCTCATCCTGTTTTTTTCTTACGTAATGCTAACAGTGATGAAAAATTGCCGCATGCTTCTTACTGTACAGTTTCCCCTTCTAGCTCTTCCTTTTTATACTTCATTTTAGTTGCTTCCCCACCCCGCAGATGTCGAATTGATTTATGATAATCAAGTATCTCTTTTACTTCATTTGCTAAATCTGGGTTAATTTCAGGAAGTCTTTCTGTTAAATCTTTATGGACTGTACTTTTGGATACGCCAAACTCTTTCGCTATTACGCGAACTGTTTTTCTCGTCTCCACGATATACTTTCCAATCTTGATAGTTCTCTCTTTGATGTAATCGTGCACACCACTCGCCCTCCCTAAATTGGATGTGAGAAGTGTGAAATGAGACTCGCTTTTCGCTTCATCGAAATTCTTCATCCCGCACGTTTCCTTTCCTGCAAAATACGATTCTTCATGCGGCAGAAAGTCAAAGGCTTTCTGTACTTATTATGATTAAACATGTCCTCGACTACATATCCATTGTCTTCAAACGACCCCTCACTCCAAACTTCCTCTTTGTAAGGTTTGTAACATTTTATTAGCTTGGGTGAGACTTTATGCAAAAAAATATGAATAGGGACAAGGTTTGTCTAATTTTTTTTATTATTTCTTTGATTTTAATGAGTTTCTTGACTATTTTCTTGGTAATGCTGGATTAGATAATAGAATATAGGAATGTTTATTAATGCGCTGAAATGAAATTCAAATGTAGAAGGATTATTTTAGAATGAAATAATTTTCCCCTTTAATGAAGTTTGTATATCCAAAACTGAAGTTTACTGAGGACAAATATTTCCCGAGAAATTTGTCAGTTTTCGCTCTTGAGTGTTACTTTTCCTAAAACGTTTCTGAAAACATCGAAATAACCCTATTACTTTTTACCTATTTGATTTCCTTATATATAATTCAATCGAACTAGTACAAACATTAATGGAGGGGGAATTTGTCTAGAAGCTTTATTTGTTTAATTAATCTATGCTTCCCTTTTCGACATTTCCCATGCTGAAGGTATTTTTTTCGTGCAGAAATGACTACCTTTGATAACTAACTTGACGCCATTTCTATTTTCCTAAAAAAAAGGCTGCTATAAAAGTCTTCTTACTTTGCATAAGATTTTATCTAATGCATGTAAGAGCATTTTATAGCAACCTCTTATTATTTTTCACAGTTTTTCAATCTCAACTGTTTTTCTATTATGCGTTTGGATCTGTAGTTCCTTCTGCATCTTCATCCTGATTAGAATTTATTCGATTTTCTAATGAGTTGTCTGTTGGCATTTCTTCATCAGCGGAGCTTGACTCTTCCACCTCTGAATCAGCTGCTGATGTAGCACCAGAAGTATCATCGCTTTGCAAAGCACTTAACGGCTTGCCAAAATAATCAATTGGGTTTACAGCAACATTATCTTTTCTTACTTCAAAGTGAACATGAACACTTGCATCTTGATTTAACTTACTTTTTCCAGCAGTTGCTAATGGCTGACCTTTCTTAACTTCATCGCCAACCTCTACTTGGAAGTCCTTCACAGATTGATAATACGTTTTAATCCCATTTTCATGATCAATTTCAATTGTGTTACCTAATAGAGAATCTTCCGCCACTTTAGTAACGGTTCCACTTAAGGCAGCTACTACTTTGAATTCACTATCATCTTCCATTTTTAAATCAATACCTGTGTTTGGCTGATATTGATTATTATAAAACACTAATGATTCAGCTTGTTTTTCTTTACTTGCCGTATTATTGTAGAATTCCTTTTGTGTAATAAATGACTCTTCATCTACTACTGGCCACGCAAAGTTTTCAAATTCCTTTGCTACTGGTTCTGCAGGCTCATCAATTGGCTTTGTTGGCATATCAGCATCATATTTATACTTATCTGTTTCTGATGCGCTATTTTGATACCAAAGGACACCTGTTAGAATAATAGCAGCACTTGCGATATAAACGGCTGGAAATGCCCAACGCTTTTTAAAAAAGCTCTTTACTTTTGACTTTTTTGGAGAAGTACGTTTGTTTTCTTCCTCTCTCATTTTATCATCACCTCAGCAATCATTCTGAACAGATAATGATAAATATATACCTATTAGTATAAAAATTTTTTACACTTATTTTTCGACAAAGTTCTTTATAATATTCATGAAAATTTTATTTTCTATTTTAGTAGAACGAAAAAAGCAAGCCTCGTAACGAAGACTTGCTTTGGGATGATATATTTATTGGGTTTGGATCATATCTGCGCTCGGTTGGATTTTTTTGGCCTATATCTTATTTCTGAGCTGTATATTTCGTCAGCATATCATCTGAAGCGGTAACTTCTACCCCTTTATAATAGTATTTAACGATTTCATCATATGTTTTTCCGTTGGCTGCCATTCCGTTGGCTCCATATTGGCTCATTCCGACACCATGACCATATCCCTTTGTGGCAATATATACGGCATCTCCCTTTCGTTCCATTGTAAAGTCAGTTGATTTAAGATTTAACTTTTCCCTAATATCTTTTCCTGATATTTCTGTTCCATTGATTTTTGCACTTGCTATTCTTTTACCCTTTGTATATTTAACGTCTTCTAATACTTCACTGCCAGATCCTAAAGACACTCCTAACGTCTTCTCAAGCTCGTTTACAGTTATTGTTACCTCCCCTTTAAACTTTGGAGAATTAACATCCCACGGGCTTTCTACGCTTTGTAAATAGGAGATAGAATTGGGCCATATAGCATCTGAATTTTCCGTGTAACCATTGCTTGTGGAGAAGAAGGTGGCATCAATCGGATCGCCCTTATAGGTTAATATTTGTCCCTTTGTAGCTGCTACAGCCTCTTCAATCTTTTCCATATTCTTTTTCCAATCATAACCGGCATTTTCCCAAATTTTCTTTAACTCTTCTTGATTGTTGTATACTTGATAATCAATTGTGTCTCCTACTAATGCTCCCTCTGGCAAATCCGATTTTTCTTGATTCATCATTCTTTTTACAATATATGTTCTTGCTGTTAAGGCTTGTGCTTTCAATGCTTCCATTTCAAACTTCGCTGGCATTTCGGATGCAACAACCCCAACTACATATTCTTCTAAGTCTAATTTCTCTACTTCTTGCTTATTTTGCCTGTATACGGCTACTTCTATTGCTGGCTCTGTGGCTTCTACAGATTCTGCATTACGCTTTGGCTCATCCTTTTTATCCTGAATAGAGGGCAGAACAAGGATTGTGGGAACAAGTAAAGTAATAGCAAACAGAATAACTCCTAGTACGATGAAAGGTTTGATTTTAATCATGAATTAAAAGCCTCCATAAGATAGAAATAAGACCTTCTAACTGTCTCTAAAACATTCTTATGGAGGTGGACAAGCTTTTATTCCTTCTTTTTCTGTTTAAGCAGATAGCTTTTACTAAAAAAAATTGTTCTAAATATTTCGGTTGTGCATACTATTTTAGCAATCCTGTTATTTAGACACCTCTTGCTATATCTTCTATTATACAACAACTTTTCCATTAGATATTTTAAAGGAAACCATTTTTCATACACCCAATTTGGGTCTGTATTGTTATACTAAAATATCTTTTCATGTTATGTATAATTTTGCCCATAAAAAAACAAACTTTATTTATCTGAACGTACTCGATAAATAAAGTTTGCCTTTGTATTATGCATTTAAATCTGCAACATAGCTTGCAGTTAATGTTAATTCACTTTCTTCCGTAATTCTTTCGATATCAGCACCTAAGGCAGCCAATTTCTGATGGAAATTTACATAGCCACGATCTAAATGCTTAAGCTCAGTAACACGTGTGATACCATCAGCTACAAGTCCAGATAAAATCAGAGCAGCAGCGGCACGCAAATCAGTAGCAGCTACTTCTGCACCTTGCAGATTAGTTGGTCCGTTCATTACAACAGAACGACCTTCAATTTTCACATCGCCATTCATGCGTCTGAATTCTTCTACATGCATAAAGCGATTTTCGAAAACTGTTTCTGTAATCATACTTGTTCCTTTTGCACGAAGAAGTAATGCCATCATTTGTGATTGCATATCTGTTGGGAATCCTGGATGAGGCATTGTTTTAATGTCTACAGCTTTTAAATTATCTGCATTAACTACACGGATACCGTCTTCTTCTTCTTTGAAGACAACACCCATCTCTTCCATTTTTGCAATTAAAGAAGATAAATGCTCAGGAACTGCACCCTGTACAAGTACATTTCCGCCAGTGATAGCAGCAGCAATTAAGAATGTGCCCGCTTCAATTCTGTCAGGAATAATAGTATGTTCTGTACCATGTAGTACTTCCACACCTTCGATACGAATTGTTCCAGTACCTGCGCCTCTTACTTTTGCTCCCATTTTATTTAGGAAGTTTGCTAAGTCCACAATTTCTGGCTCTTTTGCTACGTTTTCTACAATTGTCGTACCTTCTGCTAATGAAGCAGCCATTATAATATTTTCAGTAGCACCTACACTTGGAAAATCAAGATAGATTTTTGCTCCTTTTAATCGGCCATCTACTGAAGCTTCGATAAATCCATTACCAACTTGAACCTTTGCACCCATTGCTTCAAATCCTTTAAGATGCTGATCAATTGGTCTAGAACCAATTGCGCAACCCCCAGGCAATGCCACTCTTGCATGGCCATTTCTTGCTAACAAAGATCCCATAACTAAAACAGATGCACGCATTTTTCGTACATATTCAAACGGTGCTTCCACACTTAAGTCGCTTGATGCATCAACGATTACTTCTCCATTTTCAAAATGTACGTCTGCATTCAAATATCGTAATACTTCATTAATCGTATATACATCTGAAAGAGTCGGAACTGATTTAATTATACTTTTTCCATCACTTGCTAATAATGTAGCGGCGATCACAGGCAAAACGGCATTTTTTGCGCCTTCTACTTTAACCGTTCCATTTAACCTTTTTCCGCCGCGGACGATGATTTTATCCAAAGTCTATTCCCCTCCGCGTCCAATATCTCTATATTAATATTCAATCGTTATGATGGGTGTGCCAACTACAAACGTAGTTTTTCCTCCCATATCTTGTGTTCTCAATCCTATTTGTACGTTCATTTCCTTTTCGCTATTATCAATTCGTTCTTCAAATAAGGGCGTATAAGCGGTGGTGGATATAAAATCATCCTCTTCCAACGCCTCTACTTCTTTTGCCTGAAATACATCTAGCAAATGGTTAACTTTATAAGGCAAAGTCTCATCCATCTTATCACTGAATTCGCCTTTAATACAAGAGAAAATTGTCGGTTCCCCCCGAAATATGTCAGGAATTTTTTTGCTTATTTCCATATCTAACCTTTTCATTTCTTTGTCCTCTAACTTCTTCCCTCTCACCTCATAGATAATATATGATTGAACGGCATTAGTTGTTAAAGAAGTGGTTATGATAATACTTTCTTCCGTTTGATTACTGGATGGAACAACCATCTTTGCTTGCCAGCTTTGATGTGTTTTTGTTTCTACCCAGTCACCATTTGGGAAAACTTTCTTCAATTTTGACTGATATGCTTTTGCATCTTCAATGCTTGTAACATTTTCCAGTCTTTCTCTTGCATGCAGAGACCATTCATTTATTGTTACGTTTTCTTGTTTTTGTAAAATTTCATTTATTGTTATTAAATCCGACTTCGTTCTCGCGATAGTGATGTTATTCCCAAATGTAAGGCAAGCCAAACCAATTATAATTGTTATGATCATTAACGTTTTATTTATCTTCATTGTAATTCCTCCCCCATACTACCATTGTTTCCAAGGAGAAGAATTGCATACTAATGATTAATCGTCACTTTTTGACATGAATAAAACGTTAATCAAGACACAAACTATTTAAGCACACAAAATGAATTTTACTGAAAAAACGGAGCAATGAAAACATGTATGAAGACCTATCTTTCTTATTAATTTTTTCTTGTTATGGTAATTACTTCAATATTAATGGTAATTGTTGTGACCAACTTAAGTAGTCTAGTAAAAAATTACTGACAATCGACCCCATAATGATGGCTAATAATACATACAATACTCTTGCTTGGAAAACTCGATTCTTACGAAGAATTTTTTCAAAATTCAGTGACTGTAAAGCCCACCACGAAAGAGCAATAAACACGATATGTATTAAAATACTCAGTAATGCCTGTTGTCCAAAAGCTTCTACCATCTTTTCCTCCAATCTATCCCTACAGATTCAACTATTATTTGACGTATTCACCTATAAAAAAGTTTCACTTTGTTTCAGTATTTTTTTGGTTTTTTGCCCGAGATAATTGGATTGTCAGAGTTCCTGATAGTTAAGGTGAATTCCCCCTATCTATGGGCATTTTTCCGAGGCGATAGCTCGTCATGGGGCGCCCTTTGTCGCTACGCTCCTTCTAGTGTCTTTGCCTTTCTAACAGCTCCCATAGAAGTCGAGCGAATGCTTCTCAACCGACCATTTACTTTTCCTTTCCCTCTAAAAACCGTTGTTTATTTATTTAAAAATATCGAGCTACCTGAATACATGTTGTCTTATGCTGGGATTAGTAAGAGAGATGAGATTCCGTTCCGTTCTCTCCCCACGGAAAGTGGAGTATATCAAGTCGCGGGTAACATCGTGATAGAAGTAAATTTTTCCAATTCCCTCTTAACAATCAGCGCGATAATGAAAAACCACTGATTGAAATTTCCCTCTCTGTATTTTTTTTAAGCAATCTTAACATATTAAAAAAGCCCCCTTAGGGACTTTTTTAGTATTTTTTCTCAACAATGGATATACGATTCATTGCACGTTGAAGCGCAAGTTCTGCACGTCTAAAGTCTACATGCTCTGTTTTCTGGGCATGTATCCTTTGTTCAGCACGCTCCTTAGCACGTAAGGCACGATCATAATCAATTTTTTCCGCTAATTCAGCAGATTGAGCAAGTACTGTCACCTGATCTGGGCGAACTTCTAAAATTCCACCATTCACCGCTAGATATTCAGAATCTGAACCTTTTTTCAAATGAACAGCTCCTATTTTAAGTGGAGCAACCATCGGAATATGGCCTGCTAAAATTCCAAGCTCTCCACTTTCTGCTTTTGCGATCACCATTTCTACATCTGATTCATGCACCGGGCCATCAGGAGTTACTACATTGACTTTAATCGTCTTCATTACTACCCCTCCTGATTAGTTTATACTTCTACACCCATAGATTTCGCTTTTTCGATTGCTTCTTCAATACGTCCAACTAAGCGGAACGCATCTTCTGGAAGATGATCATATTTTCCCTCAAGGATATCTTTAAATCCTTTTACGGTTTCTTTTACAGGTACATAAGAACCTTTCTGGCCTGTAAATTGTTCCGCAACGTGGAAGTTTTGAGATAAGAAGAATTGGATTCTTCTTGCACGATGAACGATTAATTTATCGTCATCACTTAGCTCATCCATACCTAGGATACTAATGATATCTTGAAGCTCTCTATAACGTTGCAGTGTAGATTGTACACTCCTTGCTACATTATAATGCTCTTCGCCAACAATTTCAGAGGAAAGGGCACGGGACGTAGAAGCAAGTGGATCTACTGCTGGGTAAATACCCATCTCTGTTAATTTACGCTCAAGGTTTGTTGTTGCATCTAAGTGAGCGAATGTTGTTGCTGGCGCTGGATCTGTATAGTCATCGGCTGGTACATAGATAGCTTGGATAGATGTTACAGAACCTACATTAGTTGATGTAATCCGCTCTTGTAATCTACCCATTTCTGTTGCTAATGTTGGTTGGTAACCAACCGCTGATGGCATACGACCAAGCAACGCAGAAACCTCAGAACCAGCTTGAGTAAAGCGGAAAATGTTATCAATGAAGAATAGAACGTCCTGTCCTTGTTCATCACGGAAATATTCTGCCATTGTTAATCCTGTCAAGGCAACACGCATACGAGCACCTGGCGGCTCATTCATTTGTCCGAATACCATTGCTGTTTTCTTAATAACACCAGAATCCGTCATTTCATGGTAAAGGTCATTTCCTTCACGTGTACGTTCTCCAACGCCAGCGAATACAGAAATACCACCATGCTCTTGGGCGATGTTATTAATTAATTCCTGAATTAAAACGGTTTTACCAACACCGGCTCCACCAAATAGACCGATTTTACCACCTTTAATATAAGGGGCTAATAAGTCTACTACTTTAATACCAGTTTCTAAAATTTCTACTTGTGTTGATAATTGTTCAAACTTAGGAGCTTCTCTATGAATTGAATCTCGTCTAGCACTTGCTGGAATTTCTGAATCTAAATCGATTGTTTCTCCTAATACATTAAATACACGACCTAATGTAACATCACCAACAGGAACGGAAATAGATTTTCCAGTATCTATTACCTCTGAGCCTCTTGTAACACCATCTGTAGAAGACATTGCAATAGCTCGAACTGTGTTATCACCTAAATGAAGGGCCACTTCAAGTGTTAATTCTACGTTAGAAGTACTATTTGGACCTGGAACAACTTTTAATGCGTTGTTAATGTCAGGCAGACTTCCTCCATCGAACTTCACGTCAACAACTGGTCCCATAACTTGAAGAATTCGTCCTGTGCTCATTAATTTCCCTCCTAAACTTTCTTAAAAGCAGGTTCTGCTAAAACCTAACGTCAAGCAGAACTTATTTATCATCGTTATTCTAACGCTGCAGCTCCACCAACGATTTCTGTAATCTCTTGTGTAATAGCTGCTTGTCTTGCACGGTTATACTGTAGACTTAATTCACCTATTAATTCTTTCGCATTATCAGTAGAATTCTTCATCGCTGTCATACGTGCAGAATGCTCACTTGCTTTACTATCTAGTAAAGCACCATATAGTAGACTCTCTGCATACTGCGGTAATAGAACATCAAGAATTTCTTCTGCTGATGGCTCAAATTCATAAGATGTTAATGTAGTATTCGTAGCATCCATATCCGTTAACGGAAGAACCTTCTTCTCTACTACATCCTGTTGGATTGCACTTACATAATGACTGTAATAAACATAGAGCTCATCAAAAGTACCATCATCAAACATGCCTACGGCTTTGCTTGTTACATCTTTAATATCTAGGAAATCTGGTAGATCTGGTAGTCCAACTACATCCAAGATAACATTATGTCCTTGTTTTAATAGGAAGTCCCTACCGATTCTTCCAATGACAATAATAGAATACTCATCTTTTGATTGATGTCGCTCTTTAATTGTTTGATTCAATTTTCTAAGTACGTTACTGTTGTACGCCCCTGCCAATCCACGTTCGGAAGTAATGACAAGATAGCATGTTTTTTTTACAGGACGTGTTTGAAGCATTGGATGGCTAACGCCTGAGCTGCCGAGCGCTACTGAATGTGTCACTTCTTCCATTTTAGACATATACGGAATAAATGCTTTTACATTAATAACCGCTCTATTCATTTTAGCCGAATATACCATTTGCATGGCTTTCGTAATCTGGCTAGTCTTTTTTGTTGATTCAATACGAGCTTTTATATCGCGTAAAGATGCCAAAGATTCTCACCACCAATCTTTAAGTTTGCCTTCTTATTCAGAAGCTACAAACGTTTTTTTGAAATCGTTAATTGCTGCTTTCATATCATCATCAGATGGAAGATCCTTTGTTGAAACAATATGTTCTACCACATTTGTATGATTGTGATCTAGCCAATTTAAGAATTCTTCTTCGAAACGTCTAATATCAGTAACAGGAATATCATCTAAGTGGCCACGTGTTAGGGCATATAGAATCGCAACCTGTTTTTCTACTTTTAACGGTCTATTAAGATCTTGCTTCAATACTTCTACTGTACGAGCACCACGATTTAATTTATCTTGTGTCGCTTTATCTAAATCAGAGCCAAATTGAGCAAAAGATTCTAGCTCACGGAATGATGCAAGGTCCAAACGCAATGTTCCTGCAACCTTTTTCATTGCCTTGATTTGTGCAGAACCACCAACACGAGAAACAGATAAACCTGCATTTATCGCTGGGCGTACACCAGAGAAGAATAGATCAGATTGTAAGAAAATTTGTCCATCTGTAATCGAAATTACGTTTGTTGGAATATAAGCAGAAACGTCCCCTGCTTGTGTTTCAATAAATGGAAGAGCTGTAATAGAACCCCCACCTTTTGCGTCGCTTAATTTAGCAGCACGCTCAAGAAGACGAGAATGCAAGTAGAATACATCCCCTGGATATGCTTCACGACCTGGAGGACGACGAAGTAATAGGGACAATTCACGATAAGCGGATGCTTGTTTTGTTAAATCATCATATACGATTAAAACATGCTTACCGTTATACATAAATTCTTCACCCATCGCTACACCAGCATATGGAGCTAAGTATAGTAGTGGTGCTGGTTGAGAAGCGGATGCTGTTACAACGATCGTGTAATCTAGGGCACCATTTTTACGTAATGTTTCTACAGCGTTACGTACAGTGGATTCCTTTTGTCCAATTGCAACATAAATACATACCATATCTTGGTCAGCTTGGTTAAGAATCGTATCGATTGCTACAGATGTTTTTCCTGTTTGGCGGTCACCGATAATTAACTCACGCTGTCCACGACCGATTGGCACTAATGCATCAATCGCTTTAATACCTGTTTGAAGCGGCTCGCTTACGGATTTACGATCCATAACGCCAGGTGCTAAGAATTCGATTGGACGTGTTTTTGTTGTACTAATTGCACCAAGTCCATCAACTGGTTGTCCAAGAGGGTTCACTACGCGTCCGATTAGCGCATCACCTACTGGAACCTCCATGACTCTTCCTGTACGACGAACTTCATCCCCTTCACGAATATCTGTGTAAGGACCAAGAATAATGATACCTACATTGCTTTCTTCTAAGTTTTGAGCTAAGCCCATTACTCCATTAGAAAATTCCACAAGTTCTCCAGCCATACAGTTATCTAGGCCATGTACACGAGCGATACCATCACCAATATTAATTACTGTACCAACTTCACTTACTTGAACTTCTGATTGGTAACTTTCAATTTGCTTTTTTATAAGAGCACTGATTTCTTCCGCTTTGATGCTCATGCGTTTCACCCCTATCTAAAGAATTACTATCCTAATAATTGTCGTTGTAGACGGTCTAGCTTCCCTTGAAGACTACCATCATATATTTGATTACCGATTCTCACCTTAATTCCACCTAATAGGTTAGAATCAATGATATTTTCAATATTTAGCGATATTTTCCCAACTTTTGCAGCGAATGTAGCTGAAATAGCTCTTTTCTCATCCATAGTTAACGGTTTAATAGAATATACTTTTGCATCTGCAATCCCTTTTGCTTCATTTACGAAAGCAATAAATTGTTCACAAATACTAGTAATCATCTCTTCCCGATGGCGATCAATCAGTAGCATCAAAAGGTTTTGTACATACTCACTTGCTGAAGCAAATGCTACTTTCACCATTTCTTTTTTCTTTTCTAATGAGATATTAGGAGATTGTAGAAATGTATGAATTTCTGGTGAAGAGGTTACAAGTGATTTCACCACACGCACTTCTTCATCCAATTGATCTATCTGTCCGTTTTCTTTGGCGATTTGGAAAAGGGCTAAAGCATAACGCTTTGCAACACCTGTATCCATCATCGTTTCTCGCCTACCTCTTGAATGTAATCATGAATTAATTTCTCTTGATCTTGCTCATTTAATTCTTTTTCGATCACTTTAGAAGCGATTAAAACAGAAAGAGAAGAAACCTGATCGCGAATTGTTGCAACAGCTTTTTCTTTTTGTTGCTCGATTTCTACTAAAGCTGCATTTTTCAAACGTTCTGCATCTTTTCTAGCATCGTCAATGATCGTTTCTCTTTGAGCGTCTGCCTGTTGTTTTGCTCTATCGATTAATTCTTGTGCGTCAGTACGCGCTTCTTTCAATAACGCTCTTTGTTCTTCTAATAGTTTGGCAGCTTCTAGTCTGCTTTTCTCCGCATTATCTATTTCATTTGCAACAAATTCCTCGCGATCCTTCATCATTTTCATTAAAGGACCCCAAGCAAACTTTTTGATTGCCCACAATAATAATAAGAAAGATATTAATTGAACAACTACGTCACCGCCCGCGAAATTCATTACGGCACCTAATACTAATCCATTTGTGAACACGCTTGATTCACTCCTTTCAGGTAATGTGTTTTATCACATACAGGAAACCTTTATTCGCTTATGGAAAAAAGGTGAATATGCTTATTTATAAAATAATAGGAACATTTTTTTGGCTATCAATATACTCATTTGTTCATTGTTTTTTTGTGAATTGTTGGTTTTAAATAAAGGAATGGCGAAGGTTCTTATCGAATGATCTTCGCCATAACTAAGGAATAATATATTCTTATTCGATTAAAGAACCATAAATGCGATAACAACCGCCATGATAGGAATCGCCTCTACGAATGCAACCCCGATAAACATTGTTGATTGAAGCATACCTCTTGCTTCTGGCTGACGAGCAATCCCTTCTACTGTACGAGAAACGATTAATCCGTTACCTAAACCTGCACCTAGTGCTGCTAAACCAATTGCTATTGCTGCTGCTAATGAACCCATTATTAAAATCCTCCCTAAATTGTAATTATTATAAAGTTTGTCCATTTTCTGAACTGGGTATATATATTAATGGTCTTGACTTACTTTATGAGCCATATAAACCATTGTTAATAAAGTGAAAATAAAAGCTTGGATACTTCCGATAAAAATAGAGAACCCTTGCCATACCATTGTTAATGGGAAGGCAGCTATTGTACCGATAAGATTTGTCTTTGCTAATCCATTTACTAATAAATCTAGTAAAACCTCACCCGCAAAAATGTTTCCGTATAAACGAAGACCAAGTGTGAGTGTATTAGAAAATTCTTCGACTATTTTTAATGGTAGTAAAAATCCTACCGGTTGAACAAATTCCCTAAAGTATCCTTTTGTACCACGCATTTTGACACCGTAGTAATGAGTTAAACCGACTACCATAATCGCTAATGTTAAAGTTATACCAGGATCGGCAGTTGGTGATTTCCACCAAAGCTGATGGTCTACTGTAATAGCGAAAGGTAAACCTAACATATTGGAAATGAAGATGTACATAAGAAGAGTGATCCCTAATACGTGAAATCTTCCACCGTCTTTCCAATCCATGTTATTCTTAATAATATTTCGGACAAAGTCCATTATCCACTCCATCAAATTTTGTCTGCCAGTTGGCTTCATTTGAAGGTTTCGAGTGAGAAAAAACGCGATTAAAAATACAATTAAACTTGATACAATAATCATTAAAACATTAGATAGGTTAAAAGTTAATCCTAAAAACACTTTGGTAGGTGCTTCATGATGCAATATTACTCACCTCTTTTCTCACCATTCTTATGTAAAATAAAATAACGCACTAAATAATCTGCCATAATGACAATATAAGCTGTCATCAATCCAATTACAACACTTATTAAGTGAACTTTTTGTGGATATTCTACGGCAATTAAGCAAACAATTACTGCTGTCGCCATTCGGGAAAGAGTTCCTAAACCATAAACCTTCCCTTCATCCTCAATGGCTTTATCAAATACTTTTGCTCTTCTAACCAGTAAGGTGAGATTGAATACACTGGCGCTCGTTCCGACGAAGAGACCAAGAAAAACAGATTGATAGGGGGTTAGCGCCCAAGCAAATGCACAAAATGATAAAAAGAAATACAGATATTTCTTAACCCTTATGTATATCTCAAACAATTGTTCCAATTCTCTATCCTCCTTTATTTTCAGGGCATCACTCTAAACCCGCGAAAAATAAAGCGAAGCAGAGAAAAAGCACATTCCTTTTGTATCATTTTCGGGCATTATGCATTATGTTTTTCTTCCATTTCTTGAAGAAAAACTAAGCAAATTCATCGTTTGCCCGTTAACTCTATTAACACTATCCCTGTGTTAAAATCTTGATACTCCGCGGGTGAAAACCTATTCATACCCCTTGTAAGCATACAATAGGGTATTGTCAATGTCAATGCATTTAAATACAAAAAAAAATTTCATTGCTCACCTTTTAACAATCTCTTTCTTATAGCTTATTTTATTTTTAATATTTTTTCAAGCATGTCCTCTTTCCCGGCTTTTTTCGCGAAAACCTTGATTCGATAGTTTCCTGCTTCATCCAAATTCCCCACACTAAATTCCCCTTTTAACCGACCTCTTTTTACTTCTTTTTTCCAATCTAAAAAACGCACAAATTGTAATGTATCTTCCCGAAAAAGAGCAATTCCAAATTCTTCAGCCCCTGTTGGTAAATATGTCTCATATTCATAGCTATTTCCCTCAGTTATTTTAAGGAGATCGAACCCCATAATTCTCGGATAGTCTGGTTCCTCTAGCACATATAAATATGGTAGCTTAATCAATTGTCTTCCAGCTCTTACGTTAATTATACCATCTTGAAGTTTGTCATTAAAAAGATTATTGTCAATATTCATTATGATTGGGACATTTTTCTTTTGCCCTGGTTTTAGGGTAAAAGACAGAGGCAGTCTCCAGCTAATTCCCCTTTTCCCCTTTGGAAAATCAAAAGATATTTTTTCGATATTTTCACCGACATTTTTAACTGTAATGTACGCCTTATATTGGTTTTCTTCTTTCACCAATTTGTATTTTCCAAAGCGAATACTTCCAGGCATAATCAAAACATTAGCATCTATCGCTTTATCAACTTGAATTCGACCTGCTCCTTGTTCGTATACTTTATATGTCACATTTTGTCTATTTTTAACCGACTTTGCTGTATTCATTAAAGCTGCTTTCACTTCCTCTGGACCCCAGTCCGGATGCGCTTCTAGTAACAATGCACACGCTCCCGCAACAAAGGGTGCAGCCATACTTGTCCCTTGCAATGCCATATAACCATTAGGCACTGTGCTATTTATCACAACTCCTGGCGCAAGAACATCTGGCTTAATTTCCCAAGTGCTAGTAACAGGACCTCTAGAGCTAAAATCTGCCAATACATCTTTTTCCCACTTTTTCACAATTGTTAAATATGTTTCCTTTTTACGAATAGACTCCTTTATAAATTCTCCCTCTTCCCTCGTAATTCCTGCCACTGGTATAGCTACTTCTTTTTCTAGCATCCCTTGAAACGGTCCTTCTATATTGTTGTATATCAATACACCGATCGCTCCCATTTCATAGGCGTTTTGCACTTTTTCTGTAAAGGTTAATTCTCCTCTTTCCAGTAATACAATTTTTCCTTTTACATCGGTTAATTGATTTCTTTTCCCTAATCTGCCGCTAACTAAGTGAACAGAGCCAACATCTGCCCATTCTTTACTATTTTCCATATTGGTTAAAGGGATTTTATTATCATTTATGATGATAAAGGGTGTATTTATGTTTGGAGTGGACGCTCCAACTGAAATAGCTTTAGAGGCTGTGCCTGGAGAACCTACCGTCCATTCTGCAGGACCTGCATTCCCCGCAGCCGCTACTGCAATAATCCCCTTTTTCACCACCTCATTTAAAGCAAGACTAATCGGCAAATCCGGACCATTTACATCACTGCCTAATGAGAGATTGATAATATCTACCTTATCTCTTACAGCTCTGTCGATTGCTGCCAATATTTGTTCTGTTGTTCCAGATCCCCCCGGCCCTAGTGCTCTATAAGCATAAATAGTCGCATTTGGAGCTACACCTTTCATCTTTCCATCTGCCGCGATAATCCCAGCAACATGCGTACCATGGAAAGTATCTCTCTTTCCTAATCCCTTTGTTTCCATTGGGTCCTTATCCTTATCTACGAAATCATAGCCTTCCTTATAGTTCTTGTGTAAATCTGGATGCTGGTAGTCTATTCCTGTATCTATCACGCCTATCTTTATCCCTTTCCCACTTAGATGCTCTATCGATTTGCCTAAGTAATTTCTAATTTCATCTGCTCCTATAATTTCAACTGGGTCTTCTGTTTCTGCCATATAAGTTTGAACCTTTGATACTTGATTTACACTTTCACTTTGTTTTAATTTTTCCAGTTCACGTACTGGTCCTTCTACCGAAAAACCGCTGAAAACTTCTTTAAATGTATATCTTCTTTCTAAATGAGGATATCGCTCAAGGAGCTCATCTATTTCTTGCTCTGTATAATTGGTCTTCGTATGCACAATTGCTATTTGTATTTCATTTGGATTTTGCGAGGGTAAGTCTGGAGTCTTTAAGGATGCAGCCAATGTTGTATAGGATATGAATAGTGGAAAAATGAGGAGTATTCCAAGCGTTCTTTTTAGCATGCCAATCGCCCCCTGCAAATCATTATGCTTTTTATTCTGACCGCAAGTTGTTATTTTATGTATCAACGAAATCTGGCGTGACTTTTCTCACACATACAAATTCAAATAATAAATGAATACCAGACTGAATATAAATTTAAAAAGGAAAAGCTACATAATTAGGAGGTTATATTTATATATGGAAACAGGATTTGTCTATTTATCATCCATTATTGTTGCAATTATGTTCATGTCCATATCATTCTTTCAAGTATTACTTTCACTTGGTTATCCATTAGGAGAGTATGCGATGGGTGGTTTACATAAGGTTCTTCCTAAGAAATTGCGGTTTGTTAGTATAATAAATGCTATTATCCTCCTATTTATGAGTTTGGTTTTTCTAACACATACAGATGTCTTAACCGTCTTTCATTTTTTACCTACAAACATATTAGTCTGTGTTATTACCCTATACCTCGGTTTAAATACACTAGTAAATCTGCTGTCTCAAAGTAAAAAAGAAAGGTTAATCATGACACCATTATCAGGCATTGCATTTCTCTTATGTTTAGTTATAGCTTTATCGTAATAGCGATGTAAAAAATGCTCCGAGCTATTTTGCCCAGAGCATTTTTACTGTCCATTATCGATTTAGTACGATTATTTTGTACCAAATAATCTGTCACCAGCGTCTCCAAGACCTGGTACAATATAACCTTTTTCATTTAATTTCTCATCAAGTGCTGCAATGTAGATATCCACATCTGGATGTGCTTCTTTTAATGCTTCTACGCCTTCAGGAGCAGCAATTAAGCACATAAATTTAATGTTTTTTCCGCCTCTGTTTTTTAAAGAGTTAATCGCTTCAATCGCAGAACCACCTGTCGCAAGCATTGGATCCACTACAATAAAATCCCTTTCTTCTACATCAGAAGGTAGCTTTACATAGTATTCGACTGGTTTTAATGTTTTAGGATCACGGTATAATCCAATATGTCCAACCTTAGCAGCAGGAATTAATTTTAAAACCCCGTCAACCATCCCGATACCAGCACGCAAGATAGGAACAATCCCTAGTTTTTTACCAGAAAGTACTTTAGATTTCATTTTGCTAACTGGTGTTTCGATTTCAATTTCCTCTAATGGCATATCACGAGTAATTTCAAAAGCCATCAACGTTGCTACTTCATCTACTAACTCTCTAAATTCCTTCGTACCTGTTTGTGTTTCTCTAATGTATGTAAGTTTATGCTGAATAAGTGGGTGATCAAATACATATACCTTTGCCACGACATTCACTCCGTTCCTTCATTAATAGTATAAATATCCTCTTTTTTCGACAGGATACTTCGTTAACACACTTCTATTCATTCTACAGAAAAAGTTTTAGTGAATCAACTGAAATCCTTTTCTAAATTCGAAAATTCTATGATAGTTTTTCCGAAAATACAAGAAAAAAACCGAGCTTAAGAAAAGAGGACAACATTAGGCCACTTTACGCCTTGATGATTGTCCTCTTCTTATTACAATTGTTTATACAATTCGAATTTACTAGTTAACGATGTTACCCTTTGAGCTGCCTCCGCTAACTTCTCACTATCTTCATAGTTTTTAAGTGTAAAACCAATAATAGAAGCAATTTCATCCATATCTTCTAAACCGAAGCCACGAGATGTTACTGCTGCTGTTCCAATGCGGATTCCACTTGTTACAAATGGACTTGCAGGATCGTATGGAATCGTATTTTTATTAACTGTGATCCCCACTTCATCTAGTACATGCTCCGCTACTTTTCCAGATAGTCCTAAAGATTGTAGGTCAACTAATAATAAATGATTATCCGTTCCATTTGATACTAAGTTTAATCCTTCTTTTTGCAGACCACTTGCTAGTCTTTTCGCATTTGCAATGATATTTTCTGCATACTCTTTAAAATCCGCTTGAAGTGCTTCTCCAAACGCAACTGCTTTCGCTGCGATTACATGCATTAATGGTCCACCTTGGATTCCAGGGAAGATTGATTTATCGATTTTCTTCGCAAATTCCTCTTTACAAAGAATCATTCCACCACGAGGTCCACGCAATGTTTTATGTGTAGTTGTTGTTACAAAGTCAGCATAAGGAACAGGACTTTGATGTAGCCCTGCAGCAACTAAGCCAGCAATATGAGCCATGTCCACCATTAAATATGCTCCAACCTCATCGGCAATCTCACGGAATTTCGCAAAATCAATTTCACGAGGATATGCACTTGCTCCAGCAACGATTAATTTTGGCTTATGTGCTAATGCTTTTTCTCGAACATCTTCGTAATTAATATAATGTGTTTCTTTATCTACACCATACTCAATAAAATTATATTGAATACCGCTAAAGTTAACAGGGCTTCCATGCGTCAAATGACCACCATGAGATAAGTTCATTCCTAACACGGTATCACCGTGCTCTAAAATAGTAAAATAAACTGCCATATTAGCTTGTGCACCTGAATGTGGCTGTACGTTCACATGTTCCGCACCGAAGATTTCTTTCGCACGGTCGCGAGCAATATCTTCCACAATATCTACATATTCACATCCGCCATAATAACGTTTGGCAGGATAACCCTCTGCATATTTATTGGTCAATACAGATCCTTGCGCTTCCATTACCGCTTCACTTACAAAGTTTTCTGACGCAATCAATTCAATTTTCGCTCTTTGGCGACCTAATTCTTGCTGTATTGCTTTAAAAACCAGTTCGTCTTGCTCTGCTACATGCTTCATATGTAAATCCTCCCGACTATTTCTCTCAATTCCACCGTAAATCTGCCTCTATTCTATCACGTATATATTTTAAAAAGAAAGAGTTAATTTACGAATTATCAAGAGAATTTTATATTATTCGTTCGGTTTTCAGCGTTAATTTTCAATAAATTATCTTATATTTATTCAAAACAACAGAAAAACATGTATTTATCTACTATATTAATAAAGTGAAACTTCCATGAGTGGGGGTTTCCTCCCACCTTCACTGATCGTTAGTTGAACCATTCGGACCCTTTACGGACAGTTGATCGCCTACCTATCTTCTTCGTATTCTCATAAAGCTTGCAGGTGAGAGTCTTACTGTCCGTTATGAGTGGGATAAAATGAACGTGTAGGAAAAATAAATCTTCTAGGTGCTAGACCTGTTTTTTTCGCCAAAAAATATTATTCAACTATAACACAAGCATAATCCGGGGAGATGTGTAAGCGAGAACGCTTCGTTGAACTTTTTAAAGCATTTATATCTGGTTGGTTTTATTTGATTGAAAGAGGTGGGCTTTCTCTGTTACCTTTTTGACTGCTTTTCTTACTTTTGCGGCTCTGAGGCGCCTTCTCTGTTACCTTTCCGGCTATTTTTCTTGCTTTTGCGGCTCAGAGACGACTTCTCTGTTACCTTTCCACCTACTTTTCTTGCTTTTGCGGCTCAGAAGCGACTTCTCTGTTACCTTTTTGGCTACTTTTCTTGCTTTTGCGGCTCAGAGACGCCTTCTCTGTTACCTTTCCGGCTACTTTTCTTGCTTTTGCGGCTCAGAGGCGCCTTCTCTGTTACCTTTCCGGCTACTTTTCTTGCTTTTGCGGCTCAGAAGCGACTTCTCTGTTACCTTTTTGGCTACTTTTCTTGCTTTTGCGGCTCAGAAGCGAGTCCTCTGTTACCTTTTTGGCTACTTTTCTTGCTTTTACGGCTCAGAGACGCCTTCTCTGTTACCTTTACGGCTACTTTTCTTGCTTTTGCGGCTCAGAAGCGCCTTCTCTGTTACCTTTTTGGCTACTTTTCTTGCTTTTGCGGCTCAGAGACGACTTCTCTGTTACCATTTTGGCTATTTTTCTTGCTTTTGCGGCTCAGAGGCGCCTTCTCTGTTACCTTTCCGGCTACTTTTCTTGCTTTTGCGGCTCTGAGGCGAGTCCTCTGTTACCTTTCTGGCTACTTTTCTTGCTTTTACGGCTCAGAGACGCCTTCTCTGTTACCTTTTTGGCTACTTTTCTTGCTTTTGCGGCTCAGAGACGACTCCTCTGTTACCTTTCCGGCTACTTTTCTTGCTTTTGCGGCTCAGAAGCGAGTCCTCTGTTACCTTTTTGGCTACTTTTCTTGCTTTTGCGGCTCAGAGACGACTCCTCTGTTACCTTTCCACCTACTTTTCTTACTTTTGCGGCTCAGAGACGACTCCTCTGTTACCTTTCCACCTACTTTTCTTGCTTTTACGGCTCAGAGACGCCTTCTCTGTTACCTTTCCACCTACTTTTCTTGCTTTTGCGGCTCAGAGACGACTCCTCTGTTACCTTTCCACCTACTTTTCTTACTTTTGCGGCTCAGAGGCACGTCCTCTGTTACCTTTCTGGCTACTTTTCTTGCTTTTGCGGCTCAGAGACGACTCCTCTGTTACCTTTCCACCTACTTTTCTTACTTTTGCGGCTCAGAGGCACGTCCTCTGTTACCTTTCCACCTACTTTTCCTGCTTTTGCGGCTCAGAGACGACTCCTCTGTTACCTTTCCACCTACTTTTCTTACTTTTGCGGCTCAGAGGCACGTCCTCTGTTACCTTTCTGGCTACTTTTCTTGCTTTTGCGGCTCAGAGACGACTCCTCTGTTACCTTCCTAGCTACTTTTCCTGCCCAAACGTCGCAGAGACAACTCCTCTGTTACTTACCCAGCCGCATTTCTTGCCTAAACAGCACAGACAACAGCTCCTCTACTACCTTCCCGCCTGCTTTTCTTAACAAAACTGCTTAGACAATCCTGCTCAAGCATCCTTTTCATCATGGCTTTTAGCAATCAAGCAACTCCCAGCGACTACAAAATAATATAAAAAAACCAATAAAACCCTACAAACAAACAAGGAATTTTATTAGTTTTTCCAATCCAATTAACAAGAAAGATTCTCTTTCGTTTTCTCATAGACCGCTCTGGGACCACCGATTAATTTCGGGCGTGATTTTGCGAGTGTAACACGTGCATTCCCAATGTCTTTAAGGGATGTTCGTATCGGCACCGCGACATGCTTTAAATGCATTCCAATAAACGTGTCGCCAATATCTATTCCACCGTCAGCCTGAATAAACTCAACTACAACAGGATCCTCCATATGCCCGAAGGCGAAGGTTGCCATTGCTCCACCTGCATGCCGAACCGGCACAACCGATACCTCTGGCAGATTTCTTGCCTGCATTACTTTTCTTTCTACTACTAATGCACGATTTAAATGTTCACAGCATTGAAAAGCAAGGGAAACTCCAGATTGCTGCTGATAGTTCTGACATTCTTCGAAAATTAGCGAAGCAACATCCACTGTTCCCGCAGTTCCAATTTTTCGACCGATTACTTCACTTGTGCTGCACCCAACCACAAATAAATGATTTTCTCCAAGCTGTGCCTGTTCTTGATATTCGGTTAGAATCGTTTGTAACTGCTCCTTTAGCTTAAGTGTTTCCTCGTTCATATAAAACACCCCTCTTCAAGTTACCTACATTTCTTTTTACTATAACCATCATTGCACAAAGATATTTCGAGTACAAGTAATCTATTCTTTAATTTGAAATCGGCAAATTGTTTGCTGTAGCTCTTCTGCATGCTCTTGTAATTCTAATGCTAAGCTATCAACTTTACGAATAAGTGCTGTTTGACTTTCTGTAATATTTGTTACCTGCTGTGCACCTGCAGCTGTTTCTTCTGCAATTGCCGCTACTTCTTGTGATTGCTGTGTAGTATCATAAATCTGCTCTTTCTGCTGATGAATCAACGCGGTAATATCTGCCGTAGCATAAACCATTTTATTTGTTGTCTCATTCATCTCGTTGAAAATAAAGCTTGTCTTCTCCCCAGTTTCCGCTTTCTCTTGAGCATCCTCTACTTGCTTTGTAATTTGCTCAACAACATTTTTCACCTCTGCTTGCATATTACTGATGATGTCTGCAATTCCATCTACTGCTTTAGCACTTTCATCAGCAAGTCTTCTTACTTCTTCTGCAACAACACTAAACCCTGCACCATGTTCACCTGCACGCGCAGCTTCAATGGAAGCATTTAATGCTAATAAATTTGTCTGTGAGGCGATTTCTCCAACAAGCATCAATACCTCTTCTATTTCCTTGGAATGAATTTCTAAATTTTGCACAGACTTTAGGGAATTCGTATTCTCCACTGCCAAATCCTTCATTCCTTCCACTAAGGAATGAACAACTTTATTTGTCTGCACTAATTTTTCTGACATTTGCTCTGAAATCTTTTTGGACATATTCGCTTTTTCTTCCACCGTAAGAGCGATATTCATTGATTCTTCCACAGACTCAGCAGAAGCCTGTACACTTTGTGCTGATACTTCAGCACCGCCAGCAATTTCTCCAACCGAACTAGAAATAGCCAGTGTGTGCTCGAGCGCATGTTCAGATTCAGCAGAAATCATTTTTACGGTTTCATTTGTTTTATTAAAGTTATTTTCAATGCTTTGGACCATTTCTCGTAAATTTAAAAGCATATGATTAAAAGCTAAACCTAAAGATTTGATTTCGTCATCTGATTTTGATACTTCAACATCTTGGCTAATATCCCCATGAGCTGCTTTTAACGCACCCTGTTCGAGTCTTTTTAAAGGTTTAATAATAAAACCAGCTGCTAAAAAGCCTAAAAAACCAGACCAAAATACCCCTAATAATAAGGTGGCAATGTTAAAAAAAGCCGAACTAATAGCTATTTGACTTTCAATCGCCGGATAAATGATATACATACAAAAAGCACTTGTTGAATAGGTAATAATCGCTAAGATTGTAATAAATAATGCCAGCTTTTTTCTCAAACTAAACTTATAATGCACCTTGGTTCCCACTCTTTTTCCCCCTTGTAAATAAAAAGCACCTTACCACTCGCTATTCATTATTTTTTCCATTATTTTATCAATCAGCTTTTCTAATTCCTGATAGGTTTCTCGATACATGGAAACAGATCCCCCAAATGGATCACTAACATCACCATTTGGATCATCCTCTGCAAATTCTTTTATCGTAAACGTTTTCTCAATAGAGGATGGATATGCAGACGTAAGCATATTTTTATGTCCATTCGTCATGGTAAAAATATATGTCGCCCAATCAATTAACTCTTTTGTTACCACAGCCGAAGAATGACTATGCTGGATTCCCTTTTCAGTCAAAACCTCTTGTGCTTGCAAAGAAGCAGCATTACCATCTATTGCATAAACACCAGCTGATTTTACTTCCACATCAGAAGAGAATTTATGCCTTAAAATAGCCTCAGCCATCGGACTTCTGCACGTGTTACCTGTACAAACAAACAATACACGAATCATCTCTTATCCTCCTTTTATATGTCTTTATTATAGACCAATTTACCTAAAATTTCTATTTACTTACAGTGAAACACTGTTCTTTTATCGGAGAAAACTAGTACATTTTTAGCATTTGTCTCTTGTTAATATTTTGAAAGTTAAATGTAGTTTTCAGAAAGTTTGTTTAAAACATCAAAAATTATTTAAAAAGCGGCTCCCATCATTTGATGAAAGCCACTTTCCCTATCCAAATACAGCTGTAAAACTAATTAATAGCTTTATTCCAAATACAAGAAGGATTGCCCCTCCAAGCATTTCTCCATAGGAACCTAACCATCCCTTTACTTTCCTGCCAATCAGTAAGCCTAGCCAGGTCAGCACCATTGCACTAATTCCAAAGCAAAGCAGCACAACTACTGTTCTTGCCTGGTATATTCCTAGACTTAAACCAACAGAGAAGCTGTCCAAGCTTACACTGACTGCAAACAGAAGTAACCCAAACCCAACCGGTGTTATCCGGCTTGTCTCTACTTCTTTAAATCCAGTCCAAATCATTTGAATCCCTAATAAAACAAGCAATGCACCACCTATATATCCGGCTATTTCACTAAAGTTTTCCGAAAGAAGCTTACCTGTAATCATTCCAAGCAGCGGCATAATTACATGGAAGATTCCAATCACAAAGCCGATTTTTGCGATTTGCTTTAATCTTAGATGAAACATCCCCATTCCGAGCCCAACAGAAAATGCATCCATACCTAAAGCAAATGCCATTAAAATAAGTGTAAATAGTTCTCCCGCAATTGCAGACATTTTTTGGCCCCCTTGGACTTGCTAATTAGAGATTATGCACGTCCAAGTTCATTTAGAAGTGGGATTCTGCAATATTTTCAGATGAAAAAAAATTTTCTAATCTTTATTTAATCACTTGATGGGAAGCAGCTTTCATTAATCTATTCATGATTGCTTGTCCAACACCCTCTGCTGGAAACATTTCACCAAAGATTATATCTACTTGCTTATGATCAAAGCTCCGCAAACCATCGTAAAGCTCTGTAGCTACTGTGGATAAATCTGCCCGTTTTCCACAAGCATAAATAAAATCAGCATGATAATATCCTTTATTTTCTGCTGTTGTAAGAACACCTACTTTATGTCCTTTTTGTTTTTCTTCTTCTACTAATAATTGAATTTTTTCCTTTGAACCGTCTACTAAAAACAATGGTGCATTGGGAGCATAATGGGTATATTTCATACCTGGCGATTTCGGCTTGATCTCCTTATTAGTCAGCGCCTGATCCATTCTTACTTCTCCCACAACACTTTCCAGCTGTTCTTTCGTAATACCACCAGGACGGAGAATAACTACCGTTTCCTCCGTACAATCAACAACCGTTGATTCAACTCCTACTCCAGTTGGACCTCCATCGACTATTCCTGCGATAAAAGAATCTAAATCCTCTTTTACATGAGATGCTTTCGTCGGACTTGGTTTTCCAGAACGGTTAGCACTTGGAGCAGCAATTGGCAAACCTGATTCTTCAATGATTCGTAAAGCAACAGGATGATCGGGCATCCGAATGCCTACTGTGGATAAACCAGCAGTGGCAACTTCTGATAACATCCCTTGTTTCTTTTCAAAAATAATGGTTAGTGGGCCAGGCCAAAAAGCATCCATTAATTTTTCTGCTGTCGCTGGCACCTTTTCTACTAATTCATCTAATTGCGCTCGTTTTGCAATATGTATGATAAGCGGATTATCAGACGGTCTTCCTTTAGCAGCAAATATTTTTGCAATAGCTGAATCTTCCTTTGCATTTCCACCTAATCCATAAACAGTTTCAGTCGGAAACGCAACGACCTCATTTTTTTTCAAAAGATCAGCAGCTTGTTGTATTTGTGAATAACTTTCTTCCTTATCCACATTTTTATCCACCGACCAATAAATTGTCTTCATTTGAATCCACCTTTTTCAATTCTAATATTTCTTCCTCAAAATCGCTTCTAATTCCCCATTTTTCGACAATACCATCATTTACTGAAAAGGACAAGTATCTCACCAAACGGGGATAAAAATCTGATTTGTCCACAAATTGTGAATAAATAGTATGAAAAAGTGGATAACTTATGCTATTTATTCACAATATTCATAGGGATATACATAAAATGGGACTTATCAACAGCAAAAACGCTTTTTACAGCATTCGACTCCTTCAACACCTGTGGAATATCGTCCATGTCTATCTTCTGAAACCCTAATAACTGAAATAATTGAATAGAATGATGGTTATTAACACCGCAATAGATGGCGTCCATATCTTTTTCTTTCGCTAATTTTAGAGCTTGCTGAATTAAAAACAAAATATCTTCTACCGTTCCCTTGGAAAGTACCATCGAACGAAGCAAACCTACTTTTTCAAACGGCTCTATCCCAATTGTTCCGATAAGCGTCTGATCAGCTTCAGTTTCCATTAGCAAAAAGTAATCAAGCCATTCTTCCAATCCTTCTACTGTCACTTCTGCTTTATTTAGAAAATCAGCAATTTTTTCTACGTCTGCTGTTTCAGCTTGTCTAATGATATGCATTTCATCCGTCACCTCTTCATCTAGTATTTATTCTATTACTATGAAAAGGTTGCGAAAAAAATGCTAGATTTTCTACTTTAAACCAAACTCTTTTATTTTGTTATATAACGTTCCTCTGGAGATTCCTAACAATGTAGCTGCAGCACTCTTATTCCCATAGGTTTTTTTGAGTGCCTCTTTTATGCGCTGCATCTCATTCTCTTCCTTATTCCCTTTTTCTCCTCGAATAGAAACTTTATACTTATCCACAATTTTAGCAGGGATATGCTCCAGCATTATTTCATTATTGTCTTCACTTACCAACACACTGTGCTCAATCACATTGTTTAGTTCTTTTATATTGCCAGGCCAATCATATGCACACAGAATATGCAATGCTTGGTCATTTATTTTGACTACTTTTTTATTGTGTTTTTCTTTATACATTTTAATAAAATCGCTTACTAGACCTGGTATATCCTCTTTTCGATTTCGGAGTGGCGGAATGTCAATATGAATAACACTAATTTGATAATAAAGTTTTTCATTAAACAGCCCTTTCCTTACTAACTCTCCTAAAGGCTGGGTAGAAGATAGGATTAATCTTGTTGCCGTTTCTTTCTGCTGCTCTCCTCCAACTCTAGTAAAAGATTGATTCGTCATATAATATAGAAGTTTTTCCTGAACAGCAAGTGGCATCTTATCCACTTCTTCAATAAACAGTGTACCCGTTTCTGCCTGCTCCATCTTTCCTTGCATTTCTTCTGTCTCTCTAGAATCAAAGGTCATTTTCTGATAGCCAAACAGCTCCATTTCTATTAAATCCTTCGGAACCGTTGAACAATTTAGAGATAAAAACGGATTACTCCTCTTAGAACCACCGTAATGAATCGCCTGTGCAAGCTGCTCTTTTCCTGTACCTGCTTCTCCGTTAATAAGAACTGGTATTTCTGCCGAAGCTACTTTTTGAGCAATTTCAACTGCCCTTTTGACCTCTTTACTTTCAGATAAAAGGGAGGAAAACGGCTCTTCCTTTTGTACATACAGGGATGAATTCGAATCCAACTCTTGATTTAAACGAATGAGCTTGGTTATATCACGTTCTGTTGAAATGCCACCGATTATTTCATTTCCAACAAGAACGGGGGAAGCGTTAATTAATACATGGGTATGTTCATTCGGCCGATGATAGGTCCCTCTAATCGGATTGCCTTCTTTTAAGATTTTATGTAATTGAATCGATTCTGAGTCAAAGTGTTCTCCAATTTTTTTGCCAATAATCGCTTCTTTTTTTATATGATAGGTATCCTCTGCCACACTATTCCAGTAGAAGACAGTTCCGTTCCTATCTACAGCTGTTACTGCGTCGTTAACGGTTTCTGCCAATGTTTCAAAATAAGTCGTGACATGTCTATTTTCCTTTTGCAAAGTCCGAATTCTTGCAGCAGCCGTCACAATACCTCGATAATTCTTTTCCCTCTTTATAATTAATGGTCTTAACCAATTGATCTCTTCTTTATTTATCTCCTCGCATGAAATAACAGCTGATGGCAATATCCCGCTTGCACGCAGCCAGGTTTTAATTGTTTGACTTTTACCCACTGCTGACAAAAGGAACTGCTCTTCTTTTCCAATCGTATATAACTGCTCACTTTCTATAATGACGTAGGAATAATCGAGTAGTATATCTGTTAGTCTGCTGATTTTTTCGTTGTCTGAGAGGAGGATAAATGAAGTTTCTATCTCCTGTTGTGAATCGGTAAACATGGCTTAATCCTTTCTTTCCTTATTATTGATAATTTATCATTAAATAGTCGTTTTTTCCAATGGCTGTTTCGTAAAGTTTCTTGCTATGAACCGCAGCCGCAATACAATTCGTATTCCGCGGGGCGAGCGGCAAGCCTTTCTCGCTAATCCCATAGAAGGGAGTCTAGGTGTATTCAGGCTGCTCCGTATTCCTAATTAATTTATTTTCCCTTTTGAAAAAGCAACAATCTTATAGAAAACAGCCTTTCCAATAAGGGGGAATGTATCAAAAAAGCTGTCTCCTAAAGGGAGTCGCACGTGAATGATTAATATGCAGAAGTTTGTTTACTTCTTTCTAGTAATATTCTTGTGATTCTCTTTAAAGGAGACAGCTTGCTAATAGCTTATTTAATTAATCTTTATTATTACAGCACTTTTCTCGTACTTAATTTTGCTTGGGTGAAGAGTAGAAGATAGTCGAACCCACCTGCTTTGGAGTCTGTTCCGGACATGTTGAAACCTCCGAATGGATGCACTCCTACTAGTGCCCCTGTACATTTTTTATTAATATACAGGTTGCCGCAATGTTGATTTTCTAATGCGTATTGGATTCTGGCTTCTTCAGCTGAAAAGAAAGAGCCTGTTAATCCATAATCGGTATCATTATATACATCGATACCTGTTTTCCAATCAGGCACTTTACAAATGGCCAATACTGGACCAAAAATTTCTTCTTTCATAATTCGGGCATCTGCAGGAACGTCCGTGAAAATAGTTGGTTCCATATAATAGCCGTTTCCTTGTGCACGGGATCCACCTGTTACTAGCTTTCCTTCCCCTTTACCGATTTCAATATAGCCCAATATTTTGTTTAATGCTTTTTCATCAATAACTGGCCCTACTGATGCATTTGTTTCTGGCAGACCAATAGCTAAATTTTTTGTTCGTGCTACTACTTTTTCTACCACTTGATCGTATACAGACTCTACAATGATTGCTCTGGAGCCAGCAGAACATTTCTGCCCTTGGAATCCGAATGCCGCTGCCACAATCGCTTCTGCAGCTGCGTCAATATCTGCTGTTTCATCCACAACGATGCCATCCTTTCCGCCCATTTCCGCCACAATACGTTTTAACCAAATTTGACCTGGCTGTACAACAGATGCACGTTCATAAATCCGGCATCCTACTGCTCGGGAACCAGTGAAAGAAATAAACCTCGTTTTTGGATGTTCTACTAAATATTCGCCTACTTCCAAGCCATCTCCTGGAAGATAATTAATAACTCCAGATGGTAATCCTACCTCTTCCATTAGCTCAACAAACTTAGCGGCAATAACAGGCGTATTATCGGAAGGCTTTAAGATAACTGTGTTTCCTGAAACTACACCAGCAACTGTTGTTCCTGCCATAATAGCCAGTGGAAAGTTAAATGGAGAAATGACAATGCCAACACCAAGCGGAATATACGTAATCTTGTTATCCACTTCACCAGCGGTTGAGTATAGTGGCTGATTTTTCGATGTTTCACTTAATCGAATCATTTCTCTTGCATAGAACTCAAGGAAGTCAATTGCTTCTGCAGTATCTGCATCTGCTTCTGCCCAATTCTTCCCTGACTCTAAGATTAAGTAAGCGGAAAACTCATGCTTTCTTTCTCTCATTAATTTCGCTGCTTTAAACAAATACTCAGCACGCTCTGACGCGTTTACCTTCTTCCATGTCTCAAATGTATGTAATGCTTCTTGCATTGCTTTTTCTGCATATTCTTTATTCCCTTTACTAACTTCTCCGATTACTTCATCAACATTTGCTGGATTAATCGAGACTGTTTTTTCTTTTGTCCTAATTTTATCGTTCCCAATGACAAGCGGATAAGTTTTTCCTAATTCCCCTTTTACTTTTTGAATAGCCGCTTCCATCGCTTGAATGTTTTCTATCTTTGTAAAATCAGTAAATGGCTCATTTTTATAAGGTGGGATACTAGTAATGTTTGTCATGTTTATTTCTCCTTTTCGTTTTATTCATTTCGCTTTTCAGAGTTGAATTTTTCCAATCATTCTCTAAATCTATTAACATTTAAAAATAAAAGGGGAGCTCTTATACAGCTTTGCTTATTTAAACAAATTTTTAAGAATAAACCATACATTTGCTGGTCTTTCTGCTAATCTTCTCATAAAATAGCCGAACCAATCTTTTCCGTATGGAACATATACTCTTACTTTGTAGCCTTCTTTCACTAGCTTATTTTGCAAATCCTCACATATGCCATACAGCATTTGGAATTCAAACTTGTCTTTACCTATTCCATGCTTATTAGCAAGCTCTTTTGTGAATTGAATAATTTTTTCATCATGGCTGGCAACTGCTGTATAATTTCTATTCAGCATATGCATTTCAATGATTTTTTTATAATTTTCATCTACGTCTTTTTTCTCTGGAAATGCTACATCTGGCGACTCTTTATAAGCCCCTTTTACAAGACGTAAATTTGCATTTAATTCATTCAAATGTTTCATATCTTCTTCTGTTCGATACAAATAAGCCTGAATGACTAAACCAACATTATCAAATTCTTGACGGAGCTCTTCATAGATATCGATTGTTATTTGACAATGAACATAGTCTTCCATGTCGATACGAACAAAATTTCCGTATTGGTTAGCTCGGGAAACAATTTTCCGCATATTGTTCAAACATAAGTCTTTATCAATATCTAATCCAAGTGATGTCATTTTCACCGATAAATGCGATTGAACCCCTGATGCATGAATTTCATCTAATGTTTTTAAAGACATGATGGTTGATTCATTTGCTTCTTCTTTCGTGTAGACGAATTCTCCCAAATGATCAAGTGTAACTACTCGGCCGGATTTGTTTAATTCTGCGACTTTCGAAATTGCTTCTGCAATGGATTCACCCGAAACGAATCGTTTGGCTCCAAAGCGTAAGCCATATTTGCGAGCTAGTTTATTTGCGGATTTATTCTTTGCTAATGACTGAAACATATTTCTCCATGCAACTTCCATTATCATGCTCCCCTTTTGAACACTTTTGTTTAAAATGTATTCACTGTACATTTATGTTTAATTTATGCTTTGATTATACAATAGGACTTCCTGGAAAATCTATAATTTTCTGATAAATTTTTATTATTTGATTAAATAAAATACTGGAAGCGCATAACCAACGAAAATATTTCTATCTCTATTAATAAAACCCGTTGATTTCCGCTTCGGGTAATTGCTTCGCGCAGGGAGGAATGGAAGCCTCCTTCGCCTGTGGGGTCTCCCGCTTCCCCTCACTTCCCGCAGGAGTCAATTCCCCTACGCTCCAACCAACTCAGAATATTGAACTTCATTTATTTATAAAAGTACTAACTTTACAAAAGAGACTTTAATAAAAAATAGCTTTTAAATTTAGTAAACATCTGTTTTGGATGCATATTACTCCCTTTTCACTGAACTAGCACATACACCTCTCCAAACTAACAATTTCTTTGAAATACCCTTTCCAACTATAAATCTCCTTATTCCGTCCAATCAAAAAAAGATTATCCTAAAAGTACGCTTCTCAAAAGAAGAGGTTGGGATATAAGTATTCCAGCCATAAAAAAACCCGAACAACCATACGATCCATATGATTGTTCGGGTTTATTTCGGTTTATAAAAGGCTGTTTCAGTAAAGATGGTGTTATTATCCGCAGCTTGAATACACTTCGATTTCCATGGGGCGAGCGCCGAGCCGCTTCGTCACTTAAGTTCCTGCAGGGTCTCGGACTTTCTCGCAGCTCCCATAGTCTACGTGTATTTAGGCTGCTCCGTCTTTCCAATTAATTAATTTTTTCTATTTCCATAATTGTTTATAGAAAAACAATCTTTAAAAATGAATTAGTTTTTACACTGACTATATTTAAAATCATAAATAACTAGCATGGAAAAGTAGCCTTTATTTAAGAGCTAAATTAAGGATTGTTCGTCTTTACAGATTGGCTATTTAGTTTTGTCCCAGCCTCACTTTTAAGAGAGTACTTCTAAGACAATCTCTTTAACTAATATTATATGTTCGCCGTCTTTTTTCTACCTATAAAACGCCTTGCTAAAACTCCATATTTTGGGGAGCAAAGAAAACTGATCATAAAAATGATTCCTGTGGAAAAGGCCATTGCCCCTGAGATGGAGGTATCTAACCATACCGCCATATAATAGCCAATAAATGCGGACAGAATCCCAAAGCCACTGCTTAATAAAAATAGAAAGGATAAGCGATCTGTCCATAAATAGGCGGCTGCGGCAGGAGTAATCAGCATAGCTACTACCATAATTGCTCCAACCGCATCAAATGCAGCAACAGTTGTTAATGACACTAAAGACATAAACAGATAGTGCATAAAGATAACAGGAATACCCAGACTTGCAGCAAGTGCAGGGTCAAAAGATGTTATTTTCCATTCTTTATAGAAAGCTATTATAACAACGACAACAACTAGCAAAACAATGCTTAGTAATACAACTGCTTCTGGTATACTTCCAAGGAGGGGAATTTCTATTCTCTCCCATGGGATAAAAGTAATTTCTCCCATCAAAGTATGCTTCACATCTAAATGAGCATTTCCCACTTTGGTTGCAATTAGAATGACCCCTATCGCAAATAATGTCGTAAAGACTATCCCGATAGAAGCCTCCTGCTGTACTCCTCGTGTATGAAGCCATTGAATAACAATTGCAGTAACCAAGCCGGTAATAACCGCTCCAATTAACATATGGATTCCTGTTAATTCTCTAGTAATTAAATAGGCACATACAATCCCCAAAAGCACGGTATGGCTTATGGCATCTGCCATCATCGCCATCCTTCTTAAAATTAATAGGACACCAATTAGACCACAGCTTAATCCAACTAATGAGGCAGTTAACAATATCCAACCTGTATAGCTCATTATTGTTCTACCTCCTTCGTCATTTCTAATAGTGCCATGCTCTTACTCTGTCTTTTTTGCTGAAAAAATACAACTGCCAATCCCTTCTTACTTCCTAAAAATAATGATACGAGGAAAACAGAAGAAGCTGTTACCACAATGAAGGGTCCGGTCGGCCATCCTTTGCCGATTGTACTAAGCAATGTCCCAATCATTCCCGAACTCCCACCAAACAAAGCGGATAGAATCACCATCACTTTAAACGATTCCGTCCAATATCTTGCACTAACACTCGGGATTATTAATAAGGCGGCCATTAATATAACACCAACTGCTTGAATCCCAACAACAATGACTAATACAAGGATCGCCATATATAGTGCATTCATCTTAGTAATCGATATGCCTAAGCCTTTAGCAAAGCTAGGATCAAACAAAAAGATTTTCCATTCTTTGAACAGGAGAACCGTTATGAAAAGCACAATAAGAGCCACTGTCATCATTGTCCAAACATCCTTGGATACCATGGAAGCTGCTTGCCCAAATATAAAACTGTCTAAACCACTTTGATTACCGCCTGGCATCCGATTAGCAAATGTTAGCAGCATAATCCCTAAGCCAAAAAAGACGGATAAAACAATTCCCATTGCCGCATCTTCCTTCACTCGACTGGAGCTTCTTATCCACTGAATGAAAAAAGCACCTAATAACGCAGTAACTGCTGCTCCCATAATCATCACAAAAAGATTTTTTTCTCCTATTATCATAAAACCAAGTACTACTCCTGGTAATGCTGCATGAGAAAGAGCGTCACTCATTAAGCTTTGTCTTTTCCAATAAGCGAAGCTGCCAATAACACCAGCGGCCATTCCTAATAAGAACGTACTAAATAAAACCGATTGGGCATTATAAGAAAGAAAACTAAACATTATCGCTTCTCTCCCATCCAATGCAAAGTACCACCATACGCTTTCCTAATATTTTCTTTCGTAAAAGTTAAATGGGTTGGTCCATGTGCTATTACCGTTTTATTTAATAGGAGAACATGATCAAAATACTCTTCGACGGTTTGCAGATCATGATGAACAACCATCACTGTTTTCCCGCTCTCCTTTAGCATCTTTAACGTCTCCATGATTGCTTTTTCTGTCGTTGCATCGACACCCGCCAATGGTTCGTCTAAGAAATAAAGATCCGCATCTTGGGCAAGAGCTCGAGCGAGAAATACCCGCTGCTGTTGCCCACCTGATAATTGGCTAATTTGCCGTTTTGCAAAGTCTTCCATCTTCATTTCTTTTAACGCCGCCATTGCTTTTTGCTTATGTTCTTTCTGCGGCCACTTTAACCAGCCGATTTTTCCATATTGCCCCATCGTTACAACATCTAGGGCATTTGTCGGAAAATCCCAGTCTACAGAGCCGCGCTGAGGAACATAGCCGATCTTTGATTTTGCTATTTTATAGTTTTCGCCAAAAAAACGAACCTTACCAGTAATAGCTGGATGGAGTTCCAACATCACTTTTAATAATGTAGATTTCCCAGCACCATTTGGGCCAACAATACTCGTTAGCGTTCCCGGCTTAATTTGAAAATTCACATTGGATAACACCTCATTTTTTCGATAGGCAGCTGAAACATTCTCTACAGTAAGAATCGTCTCCATATTACTCCACTCCTCTGCTCAATGCTTGATAAATAGTTGAAACATTATGTTCATACATCCCTATATACGTTCCTTCTTTTGAATCTGCATCCCCCATAGCATCTGAGAATAATTCTCCACCAAGCTCTATATCGAGCCCCTCTTTTTTCCCACCTTCAATCACTGCATTTATGGAAGCAGGGTTAATGCTACTTTCGATAAAAACAGCAGGAACTTGATGCTCCACTAGTAATTGAATAGTCTCCTCTATATCCGATAATCCAATTTCCGCTTCCGTGCTAAGACCTTGTAGACCAACAACCTCGATATCTAGCATTCTTCCAAAATAACCAAATGCGTCATGGGCTGTAACTAATACGCGTTTATCTGATGGCAATGTTTCCAACTGCGCTTTTGCTTCTTCCTTCAATGTATCCAATTTTTTAAAATACGCTTGCTTATTTTTTTCAAAATAATCGCTATCATCTGGTAAAGCTTTCTTTAACTCGCTTGTTGCTGCATCAAGTGATTCCTTCCATAAATCAATATCGAACCAAATATGGGGATCAATTGCACCTTCCTCATCCTTTAAAAGCTTTTCCTCTGGGTTAACTTCTCCAATAGCAAGAACCGGCCTTGTTTTTCCAATTTCTGCAAATACCTTAACCATATTCGCCTCTAGATGTAATCCACTATAAAAGATGATGTCAGCATCCTCCATTTTCTGGATATCTCCTTGTGTAGCTGTATATAAATGAGGATCAACACCAGGTCCCATTAGGCTTTTCACCTCTACTTTATCGCCGCCAATTACCGACATTGGTTCTGCAATTTGTGCAATCGTAGTAACAATCGTAAGCTTACCGTCTTCCTTTGATCCTGTTGATTCAGCTGAACACCCTGTTAAAAAAACGAACGTCATTAGTAATCCTGTTAATACAACTTTCCACATTGTTATTCCTCCTTTCATCATCACAAAAATCATAACCGATGGACAATTTGTTTCCCTAAGGAAACTTTTGTGTTTATATACAAAATACTTAACTATCTGAAAAATGTCAATGGTTTAAGATAAATTAGGTAAATTTCCTTAACTTTTTTTGTTTGGGGCAGTATTTTAAGTGCAAAACAAATAAAGATGCTCTCTAACGAGCATCTTTCCTAACCATTGCCTATTATCCAAAAATCTTATCCCATAACTCTACTAGGAAAAATTTCACTTTTACTTTCTCTTCTTCCTCTTTAACGAATACAGGATCTTCTTTCCCTTTCTTTTCGACTTTCTTGTCTTCTTTCTTTTCTACCTTTGCTGGTTTTTCCTTTTCTACGTTCTTGTCTTCTACTGTGTCTGCTTTGGCAGCTTTTTCTTTATCTGCTTTTTCCCCTTTCGCCTCTTCCTCAAATCCATCACTTACTGCTACTCCGTTAGAAAAATCTAAGAAGCATAATGGCGGGAAAAGGACACACCACCAATTGGCACCTTCCCCTTCCCCTAAAGTAATAAGAATCGCATCATATTGACCTGCTGGATATAAGAACTCACCATATAGCTTAGTTGGAAAATCTACTTTATCAAACGTAACATTCACTGCTTGGTTTGCTTTTTCTTCCTCTACTACTCTTTCCGCAATCCGCTGAATCTCTGGTAACTTTGCCTTTAGTACGTCTTTTGCTGCTTCCTTGGAAGTCAATTCAGAAACCCAGTTTGTAATTTCTTCATTTACAGCATCTCTTACTTTTCTTTTTAATGCCTGATCTGCTTCTAAATCACTATTAGCTAAGATTCTAAGACGAATCGCATCATTCGGAATGATTACCTCATTGTTTGCTGCCACTTCAGTTTTTGGAATATATAAACTCATAATAGTTGTTAGAATAAGTACAAATAAATAAATAGTTGCCATCGGTTTGTTTTTCATCTTTAGCACCGCCCCTTCACTAACACAGTGTGGACAGATTAATAGAATCTTAAACTAGTAAAATTTATTTTTTCTGAGCTGTTTTTGTAGGGTAATCTGCTCCAGGCAGATATGGTGGATTTTACTTGTGGTTTTGGCTTCTTTGCTTGCGATTCATCCTTTTACTTGCAGGTTCGGCTTCTTTGCTTGCGACTTTCATCCTTTTATTTGCGGGTTTGGCGCCTTTACTTGCGACTTTCATCCTTTTATTTGCAGGTTTGGCGCCTTTACTTGCGATTCATATTTTTACTTGCAGGTTTGGCTTCTTTGCTTGCGACTTCCATCCTTTTATTTGCGGGTTTGGCACTTTTACTTGCGACTTTCATCCTTTTACTTGCAGGTTCGGCATCTTTACTTGCGATTCATCCTTTTACTTGCAGGTTCGGCATCTTTGCTTGCGACTTTCATCCTTTTATTTGCGGGTTTGGCACTTTTACTTGCGACTTTCATCCTTTTATTTGCAGGTTTGGTGCCTTTACTTGCGATTCATATTTTTACTTGCAGGTTCGGCTTCTTTACTTGCGACTTTCATCCTTTTATTTGCAGGTTTGGCGCCTTTACTTGCGACTTCCACACTTTTACTGGCAACTTCAGCATCTTCACTTGCGACTTCCACAACTAAACAAAAAAGACATATTCCACACACCTTAACAAGTGTATGGAATATGTCTTCAAACCCTTCGCTTAAGGGCGGCGGATAAGCAGAATTTAAATAAATCAAAATCCAACTTCTGCAAATACCATTCGATCTTTTCCATTAATATCAAATTGTACTTCTACTTTTGCTTGAGGATATGCTGCTTGTAACAGCTGTGCTACTGAGTTGCTTTGTCCTGCGCCTACCTCAAATCCAATAACCGCTTTTTCCTTTAGAACATGAGGTAATTCTTCACAGAGTCTTTTATACAGAACAAGACCATCTTCTCCTGCAAACAGCGCTCTATGCGGTTCATGCTCGGTAACAACGTCAGACATTGTCACGATATCTCCTTCTGGGATATATGGAGGATTGGAGAGGACAATATCAACCATTTTACCCTGTGCAATAAATGGCTGCAGCAGATCGCCCTGTATGAATTCTATAGCCTCTGCACCTAAATTCTCAGCATTTCGCTTTGCTACAGCTAACGATACTTCATAAAGATCTGTAGCTATTACATGCAACGAAGGATTTTCAAGCTTCATCGTTACTGCAATCGCACCGCTTCCTGTTCCCACATCCACTAGCTTTAAAGGCGCATTTTTCCCAAACAGCCTATCTATTCGCGCAAGAGCAGATTGAACAAGCTCCTCTGTTTCAGGTCTAGGAATAAGCACTTCCTTATTTACCGCAAAGGCTCTGCCATAAAATTCTTCCTGTCCAATAATATATTGAACAGGCTGTCCTTGGGCATGTAAGTAGATCAGCTTTTTAAAGCTTTCCATTTGCTCTTCTTCCATATCTTCTCGGAATTTTACGAGCATTTCCGATCTACTCACTTGTAAAGCATGCCTTAGTAATATTTCTGCAGCGTATTCTTCCCTGCCGTGTTCCTTTAAATAAGAAGAAGCCCATTTTAGGGCTTCGAATACTTTACACATCGGAAGCACTTTCCAAACGACTAGATTGTTCTTCAAAAATAAGCGCATCGATAATATCGTCCATTTTACCTTGAAGAATTTGATCTAGCTTTTGAATAGTCAATCCAATACGGTGGTCTGTTACACGGTTTTGCGGGAAGTTATACGTACGAATTCGTTCTGAACGATCCCCTGTTCCCACTGCTGATTTACGTTGTTGATCATATTCCGCTTGTGCTTCTTGCTGGAATTTATCATAAACACGAGCTCGTAATACTTTCATTGCTTTTTCTTTATTTTTAATCTGTGATTTTTCATCTTGACAGGAAACAACAGTGCCTGTTGGAAGATGCGTTAAACGGACTGCAGACATCGTTGTATTAACACTCTGTCCTCCAGGTCCGCTAGATGCAAATGTGTCAACACGAATATCTTTTTCGTGGATTTCAATCTCTACTTCTTCTGCTTCAGGCAAGCATGCTACTGTTGCAGTAGATGTATGAATACGACCGCCAGACTCTGTTTCTGGGACACGTTGTACACGGTGGGCACCATTTTCAAATTTCAATTTGCTGTATGCACCTTTTCCATTAATCATAAAAATGATTTCTTTGTAGCCACCAACACCAGTTGAACTTGCATCAATGACTTCCATTTTCCACCCTTGCGCCTCAGCAAAACGGCTATACATACGGAAGAGATCCCCTGCAAATAAAGCAGCCTCATCTCCGCCAGCAGCTCCCCTTACTTCCATAATAACGTTTTTATCATCATTCGGATCTTTAGGGATTAACAAAATTTTCAAACGTGCTTCTAATTCTTCAATACGCGTGGCAGTTTCATCTAGCTCTTCCTTCACCATTTCGCGCATTTCTGAATCTAGCTTTTCTTCCAGCATCATTTTTGCTTCTAGATGCTGTTCTTTCACTTCTTTATATTCACGATAAACTTCTACTGTTTCTTGAATATCCGATTGCTCTTTCGAATAGTCACGCAGTTTTTTTGTATCATTCACAATTTCAGGATCACTTAATAATTCATTAAGCTTTTCATAACGATCCTCTACAGCTTGAAGACGATCAAACACACTATTCACCTCGTTTTTATCCATAACGTATTCATTATATTATAGGCTATTTTCTCCGTCAAAACCAATTCTTATGAAAAATGGCATTTATGGCTTATTTTCACTTCTCATGAAGCCCATTGCTTTCCGCAGGGATGGATGGACGACTCCTCTCACTTCCCGCAGGAGTCAGCTGTCCTCCGTTCCAACCAACTCTGGAAAACACAACTTCCCTACATATTCAAAAGGCATTAAAATCTACGAAAATAATCTTCGAGAACATTCTTCTTCTCAAACTAAATGCTATTATTTGTCGAATAGCCGCAAGAATTCCAGAGTCAATTTTCCCTTTATCTATTATAATAGATATAACACTAGAAAGAGAGGATATGACAGTATGTCCCTGACCAATCAATCCATTTATGAATATGTGATGGAGCAGGCTCCAACCATAACAAAGAATTGGTTTGCCATTAAAGATGGGGAAGTAGGGTCTATTTATTCTAAGAATACTTCCCCATCTGTTGCGAAGCTGTTAACAAAACAGCATACGTATACGATTCAAACTGTTATTAGCGCTTTTCTAGAAGATGAGAGCATTTTTGCTGAAAATCTAGAGCAGTGGGCAAATACGGTAGCAAAAAGTAGAGTAGAATTAGGAACACCAGTTCATGAAGTATTACTGGCATTAAGTGTTACAAGACAAGTCATTTGGGATTCCATCGAACAGTTTATTCTTGAACAAAAAAATGTACCGACAGCATTAATTTTACAATGGAGTTCAAAATTCCACTTTACTTTTGATAGACTAACAAATCAATTCACAACGATGTATCATGCTTTTACAAATGAAAAGCTTCATTGCCAACAGGAATTAATACAGCAATTAAGTGTCCCTGTTATTCCGATTACAGAATCAATTGGAGTTCTCCCATTAGTCGGAGACATCGATAGCTTACGAGCAAAATTAATTTTAGAGACGGTCCCTGTTAAATGTAAAGAGGAAGGGATTAATCATTTATTCATTGATTTATCTGGCATTTCTTCTATCGATACAATGGTTTTGCATGAGCTAATGAAACTAACAAAAATACTCTCTTTCATTGGCATTGAGGCGACTATTTCTGGACTTAGTCCTGATACGGCACAAATGATTACTACCTTAGGAATTAGTTTAGGGAATGTCCCTACATATAGCACGCTGAAACAAGCGTTGTCCTTTGAACAGACGCCCGTTCAAAAGGCTTTGCATTTAAAAGTAAAGCCAGTGGATTAACACTGTTCTAGCTCCAATATCTATTACAAAAAACAAACTATTTTAAAAAAAGCTCCGATAATTTCTGCTTATTTCACTCAATAGAAAGCCTAATGTTCCAAGAGATAATAAGTGATTATCGGAGTCTTTGCTAGTATGATGTTTCTATGAAACTAGTAAATTGGTTAAGCGAATTAATTCAGTAACTTTTCCCCTACAACAAACTCATCACGTATCTCGCCAACAATTTCTTCTAGTATATCTTCCATTGTGACTAGACCGACAATTACGCCTCTTTCATTCTTTACTAATCCCATATGCACTCTTTCCTGCTGCATTTTAAGAAGAGCGCTTTTGATAGGTGCTGTTTGGAGAAAAATAGGCATCTCATGAATAAACTCTTCCATTTTTGTTTCTCTTCCAGCAACTACATTTGTTAGCATCTCTTTAGTATTTACATAGCCTACCAGCTTTGTTTGATCCTTTGTAACAGGATATCTGGTATATTCATGTTTATCCAAAACAGTCAAAATCTCTTCAAAGGACATTTCTAATTCTACATTTACAATTTGCTCTCTTGGAATCATAATTTCTTTCAGAATTCGATTATCAAAAGCAAAAATATTCTTTAAATACGCTAATTCTGTTTGATTGATTTCGCCACTTTCATAGCTTTGGTTAACAATGAGCTTTAATTCCTCTTCTGAGTGAGCTGTTTCATGCCCTATCGGTTTTATACCAAACCATCCAAGTATTGCTCGCGATGAGCCATTCAATGCGTGGATAACCGGCTTCGTAATTCTTCCAAACCAATATAATCCAGGAGCTAGCATTAACGTCATTTTTTCCGCATATTGGATTGCTAATGTCTTTGGCGCCAACTCTCCAATTACTACATGCAAAAAGGAAACAACTGATAAAGCTATCGCATAAGAAAGCACAGTTGATAAAGCACCTGGTACATCGAACCTTTCAAACAAAGGATGAAGCATCTTTTCCACAGTTGGTTCTCCTAATGCTCCTAAAACCAATGCGGTAATTGTTATGCCCAGCTGACAGGCAGATAAATAATAATCCAAATCATGCGCTACTTTCTTTGCTATGACCGCCTTTTTATTACCTTCTGCAATTAACTGATCAAGTCTTGACATTCTTACTTTTAATATAGCAAATTCAGCACCTACAAAAAATGCTGTCAATAAAATAAACACTGCTACTAAAAACAAATTTAATAGAATAATACTGTCCAATTATTTCCCTCTAGCCTTGAGGGATTCACCTCCATGATTATAGATAAAGCAGTTTTTCATCCTAGCTAGTTTTTCACCACGTTTTGAGTAAGACATACCTCTTTAATTTGGTAATTGTCCATATCTGTTACCATCCATAAACGGTCACCCTGCTCTACTTGATCTCCAATCTGAGCAGTATCCAATAGCTTATATTGAATCCAGCCTGCTATTGTATCAAGCTCTTCGCTTTCTTCAAATGGTATCCCAAAACGTTCTTCTAATTCATCTAGCAATACACGGCCGTTAATGAAATATTTATTTCCCGACTCCCGGATATCCGCTACTTCATCTGCATCAAACTCATCACGGATTTCACCAACAAGTTCTTCTAATATATCTTCCATCGTCAGTATACCAGACGTACCACCATATTCATCGATAACTAACAGCATATGCACTCTTTCTTGCTGCATTTTTAGAAGGGCATCCTGCAAGCTTGTTACTTCCAATACAACCGGAAGATCACGGACAAATTCTTTTAATTCGCGATTTCTTCCCCAAGCCATTTGTGTCAGCATCTTCTTCACATTAACGACACCTACGATATGGTCTTTATCTCCATCTTCTGTTACTGGATAACGAGTATAATTATGCTCATCCAAGATATTTACGATATCGTCGTATGACATATCTTTGTTTAGCGTAACAAATTCCGTTCTTGGAACCATAATATCCTTCGCTACCCTTTCATCGAAGGAGAATACATTTTCCATATAGGCAAGCTCCGTCTGGTCGATTTCTCCACCTTGGTAACTTTGCGTCATTACTATTTTTAATTCTTCTTCCGAATAAGCCTGTTCATGCTTAGCAGGTTTTATCCCCATTAAACGAAGCACTACTTGTGCAGATCCATTTAATGCCCATATAAAGGGTTTCATCACTTTTCCAAACCAATATAATGGCGGTGCTAGCATTAAAGTTAATTTCTCGGAAAATTGAATGGCAAGTGTTTTTGGAGCCATTTCTCCTACCACGACATGCAGAAAAGTTACCAATGCAAAAGCAATTGCATACGACGAAACAGATGCGACAGATGGAGAAGCATTCATTAAATTAAATACTGGATATAATAGTTTCTCAATTGCTGGTTTCCCTAATGCACCAAGACCTAGTGCTGTAACAGTAATACCTAGTTGACATGCCGAAAGATAATAGTCTAAATTACCAGCTACCTTCTTCGCGACAATTGCCTTTTTGTTTCCTTCTGCAATTAGCTGCTCTATTCGTGACATTCGAATTTTAACTACAGCAAACTCAGAACCAACAAAGAAAGCTGTCAGCACTAATAATAGTGCTAGTAAAAATAAATTTGTTATCGTTATTATGTCCAATTATTTCCCTCTTTTGAGGGATTCACCTCCAGGAATAATTACAGTAAAGACAGTAATTTCATTACGTCTAATAATTTTGTTTCAAGTGTGTGATACACTTTCTTTTTCTCTTCCTGCGGCGCATCTTTCAATCTTTCTTCCAATGATGTCAGCTTTTTATGCAAACATGCAATTTCATTCTGTACCTCATTCATAATTGGCTCTATTTCATGATCTTCTCTTGATTGAATAATTTTTCGAATTTCTTCAATTGACATCCGTTGTTTTTTCAAAAGTTTGATTCGTTCCAATGTATGAAGAACATCTTCCGAATACAGGCGATAATTGGAATCAGATCGCGTTACAGGAAGCAATTTATTACTTGTATAATAATCAATCGTTCTTGTTGACAACCCACTTAATTTCGCCACTTGGCCAATTCGCAATAACGCCTTCCCAATGAAAAAACCCCCTTTTAGTTTATAAGATATCTTTATCATAGCACAGAGAAGAAAATCCGTACAGTACCACGTTATGGTTATAGGTTCTGTATTTTTTCGTTCTAATTTTGAAAGGAATTATGATGCTGGAATGGGGAACTCTCTCTGTTACCTCTCGACTTGCTTTTTCTTAGTTGCGGGCTCTGAGCGGTTCACCCTGTTTCCTGTTTCCTTTGGCTTTCTCCCTCATTCTTTCGGACATTGACTTAGGTTCGTCAACCTCTCTCTTTTCCCTTAAATACTCATGCCAACATAAAAAGCTCCTGCTAAGAAGGACAAAACCATTCCTAACAAGAGCTTTTTTCTTATAAAGCCGTTGATGTATTATCTTGATTTGCTTTTTCTGTATTTCTAGGTACTTCATGATGATGACGGCATCGTGGTTCATACGATTCAGATGCACCTACTAATATTACCGGATCTTCGTAGCAAGCCGGTGCACCATTAATCAATCTTTGTGTTCTGCTTGCAGGAGATCCGCAGACTGCACAAACCGCTTGAAGCTTTGTCACTAATTCTGCAATCGCCATTAATTCTGGCATTTTTCCGAATGGCTCGCCTCTAAAATCTTGATCCAAGCCAGCACAAATGACACGGTGTCCACTATTTGCCAAATGCTGAATAACGCCAATAATTTCATCATCAAAAAACTGTACTTCATCTATTGCAACTATCTCTATATCGGAAGTCACATATTCAAAAATGTCGGCTGATTTACTAATAGGAATCGCATTAGTCGATGTGCCATTATGTGAAACAACAGATTCATCACTATAGCGATTATCAATACTTGGTTTAAACACTATAAACTTCTGCTTAGCAAATTTCGCCCTTCTTACACGACGGATGAGTTCTTCTGATTTTCCCGAAAACATACTTCCACAAATAACTTCAACCCATCCATGATGTTTCATTACATACATGAAACCGCTCCTTCCTAGTATAAAACAACTTCTCACTTTTCTTACTCTATTCTGCTTTTTCTATTTTAATCGTCAGGATGTGAGTATACATAGAATAATTTCACTACCAACATTCTCTCTTACATACTTTAACAGCTATTAAGGCTGATTGAAATAATATATTCGACTCAACCATCATTTTTAACAGCATCTCATAACAGAAAAATAATCAAAAAATGCATTAAGATACTTAAGAATAAGAGCTATGAGGTTTACTTTCATTCTTAAATATCCTAGTATAGGTCAAAATAAAAAACAGGCAAGGAGAAAGTAACTTCTTGCCTGTTCTTGATATTTCATATTACTTAATGCCGTATTTTTTGTTGAAGCGATCAACACGTCCGCCAGCTTCAGCAAATTTTTGACGTCCAGTATAGAACGGATGACACTCAGAACAAGTTTCAACTTTGATTTCTTTTTTAACAGAACCAGTTATGAACTCGTTACCACAAGCACATTTCACCGTAATTTCGTTATAAGTTGGATGAATTCCTGCTTTCATTTCTTTTCATCTCCTTCCGCCCTGCAACTTTCGAAACAGAGTTATAAAACAATGCCGTAAGCACTGTAATTTTAAAAACACATTGAGTATATTATAACAAGGACATTCTTGTTTTGCAACACTATTAACAATGCATTAATTACCAAATATTGAAAACTACTTAAAGCATTTCCAACCCCTTGAATCATTTAGCTCTTAAGAACGCTTAGCAGTGCCAGCTTTCATTTGTTCTCCTAGGATAGCAAAGAAGTCTTCATTGCTTTTTGTTTGTCTTAATTTTCTTAGGAACTTTTCAGCAAAGTCTGGTGAATCAGACATTGATTTACGAATAGCCCATAGCTTGTCTAAATGTTCTTTCGGAATCAATAATTCTTCTTTACGTGTTCCAGAACGTCTAATGTCAATAGCTGGGAATATTCTTCTTTCTGCTAATGCACGGTCTAAATGAAGCTCCATATTACCAGTACCTTTAAACTCTTCATAAATAACATCATCCATACGTGAACCAGTATCCACTAACGCTGTAGCTAATATCGTTAAGGAACCGCCCTCTTCTATATTACGTGCTGCACCAAAGAATCGTTTTGGACGATGGAACGCACCAGGATCTATCCCCCCTGATAAGGTTCTTCCACTTGGAGGAATAACCAGGTTATAAGCGCGGGCTAATCTTGTAATACTATCCATCAAAATAATAACATCACGCTTATGCTCCACGAGACGCATCGCTCTTTCTAAGACTAATTCAGCAACTTTAATATGATTTTCAGGAACTTCATCAAAAGTAGAGCTCACTACATCTCCACTTACAGATCTTTCAATATCCGTAACTTCTTCCGGTCTTTCATCAATTAGTAAAACAATAAGTTCTGCTTCCGGATGATTATTCGTAATACTATTTGCTATTTCCTTAATCAACATTGTTTTACCAGCTTTTGGAGGAGCCACAATAAGACCACGTTGCCCAAATCCTACAGGTGCTAATACATCCATGATTCTAGTAGATACATTTCGTTGTGTTGTTTCTAAATGTATTTGTCGATTTGGATACAGAGGAGTTAGAGCTGGAAAATGAACTCTTTCTTTCGCTGTCTCCGGATCATCTCCATTAACCGCTTCTACCTGAAGTAAACCAAAATATCTTTCGTTTTCTTTTGGAGGACGAACTTTCCCAGAAACTTTATCCCCATTTCTTAAATCAAATCTTCTAATTTGAGATGCAGATATATAAATATCCTGCGAACTTGGAGAATAATTAATCGGTCTTAGGAAGCCAAACCCTTCTGACTGAATAATTTCAAGAACACCTTCCATGAAAAAATAACCCTCTTGCTCTGCTCTTGCTTTTAGGATCGAAAAAATCAGCTCTTTTTTTGTCAACTTACTGTAATAGGCAACTTTATATTCTCGAGCTAATTCATACAACTCTTTTAATTTCATATTTTCTAAACTAGATATATTTAATCCCATTTTTACACCACTCTTTTGTATTTTCAGTTATCCCTACCATTTATTTAGAAATGTGGGAAGGTTAATCTTCTGTTTGAGGCGGACGCTTTTTGTGAAGAGAAATTTTGATGCGAGAAATAATTAATGTGAAGGATGGAAAAGAAGATTCCTACTTCTTCTCCAACTATCGATAAATCGTACACTTTCATTTTTTTAAGGCTCGCTTCATGAGAAAGGCTAAGTTTTTATTAATAGAGAAGAATAAGCCATTGTACGAATAGAAATTTATCTTAAGAGGAGTTTTTATTTTATCCTTCATGTTTATAATGCTTCTTTCGAGAAATCTATCAAAAGCACTCTCTATTTTACCTCCATCTATGAAAAATGTGCAACAAGAATTTTTTTACTGTCTCCTTGTTTACCCATCAGTGGAAGCAAAATATGGATGAAGTCTCTTATGATCCTTCTTTTTTAGGATGGCTCGAAAAGGAAGGTACGTGAGGAAGCTTAATGAATATTCCCGTTTTGAAGGACATTGATTCTTTCATCAACGCAAATGAAAAGGATGGTCCCGACATCCTTTATTGTGAGTATTACTTTTTTATAAGTATCGGAATGTATTGATTAATTATACCTGTTTCAACTAAAATTCTCTTCTGGTAAACTTTATCTTTTGGGCAAAAAGGGTTTTAAGTCTGCTTCTCTGTTACCTTCCACTCTATCTTTTTGCGTAAAAGGGCTTCTGCTTCTTTCCTGTTTATGACAGGGGGAAGGTCATCCCCCGCTCATCTTTTCCACTCAAGAATGGAAAATCCTTTTCAAATAAAATAATGCAACTAAGCCAACATGCATTATGCATTATCTATTTATTTGTTCATATTCTTCTTCGGTCATTTTTTCGCGCCAGATTGTAGCTCCTAAACCTGTAAGCTTTTCTACAATATGACTATACCCTCTGTCTATATGCTCTAGTCCTGTTATTTCCGTTACTCCATCGGCCATAAGTCCTGCTATCACTAATGAAGCTCCTGCACGCAAATCACTTGCTTTTACTTTTGCCCCTTGTAAATGAACAGGTCCATTTATAATCGCAGAACGTCCCTCCACTTTTATCGCGGCATTCATACGACGCAGTTCATCTATATGTTTAAATCTAGCACCATAGATTGTGTCTGTAACCATGCTTGTACCATTTGATTTTGTTAATAGAGACGTGAATGGTTGCTGAAGATCTGTTGGGAAACCTGGGTATACCAGTGTTTTGATGTCTACTGGTTTTAGCGAACTGTTGGAGCTCACAAACACTTGATCATCACTTGATTCAATCGAAACTCCCATCTCCCTTAATTTCGCAATTAGAGACTCTAAGTGCTGTGGGATTACGTTATCGACAAGGACTCCATCTCCAACTGCTGCACCAATAATAATATACGTACCCGCTTCAATCCGATCAGGGATAATCGTATGACGACAGCCATGCAAATGCTCTACCCCTTCAATTCGAATCACATCGGTTCCAGCACCTTTAATTTTCGCTCCCATATTAGTTAAAAGTGTTGCCACATCAATGATTTCCGGCTCTTTTGCTGCATTTTCAATGATTGTCTTCCCTTTTGCTCGAACTGCTGCAAGCATAATATTAATTGTTGCTCCGACACTTACTACATCTAAATAAATTCTTGCTCCTCTTAACTCATCTGCCCGAAGATAAATTGCTCCTTGTTCATTTGTAACCTGTGCACCAAGTGCTTCAAACCCTTTAATATGCTGGTCTATTGGTCTTGGTCCAAGATGACATCCACCAGGTAATCCAATAACTGCCTTTTTGAATCGTCCCAACATTGCTCCCATTAAATAATAAGAGGCACGCAATTTTTTAACCTTCCCATTCGGCATAGGCATAGAAATCATGGTAGAGGGATCTATTGTTATATCAGATGCTGATATAGATACCGCTCCACCTAGCTCTTCCATAATTTCTTTCAATATTTGAACATCTGAAATGTCAGGCAATCCCTCAATCATTACTGGAGATTCAGCTAATATGGTTGCTGGTATAAGTGCAACAGCACTATTTTTTGCACCACTTACCCTTACCGTTCCTTTTAATGGAGATCCACCTGCAATCATAAGTTTTTCCATTTCTAGCTCCCTTCTAAGCCAATGCAAAAGTACAAGTTCTGCTATAAGTTAATCAAGATGAGGCTTGGATGTAGAATCTTGTTTGAATTACTGTTACTTATTATACCAAATATTAAGACTTAATGGAAAAGTATATATGTATGAACTTTTGTTCTTATTCAATGATAAAGTACAAACATTTTTAGTATTACCTATAAAGCAAAACTTCAATCAGTTAGAGATTGCTCGAAAGTAAGTTTTATCACTTTCCTCTTTTTGTTTTTTTAATTCCCAAATACTTCTTTAGTAGCCTCTATCCTACAATACTTAATTTTTACCATATTAACTAACAGTTTGTACGGAGGTATTCTCTAATTTCTTATTTTAGACTTTTGCACTGTCCTAGAAAAATTCAGGCATAGAAAAGGAGGATATCCTTAAGGGTATGTCCCTATAAAGATATCCTCCTTCTATTTTTATCAATTACGCTCTATTTGAAGAACCGAATTCTTTGATTTTGCCGATTACTGTTGCTTTAATCGCATCACGAGCTGGTCCTAAGTATTTACGTGGATCGTACTCTTCTGGTTTAGCAGCTAATGTTTCGCGAACTGCTTTTGCAGAAGCAATTTGGTTTTCAGTATTAACGTTGATTTTAGCAGTTCCTAAAGAAATTGCTTTTGTGATATCTTTTGTTGGGATACCAGTACCACCGTGTAATACTAATGGTAAACCAGTTAAGTTACCGATTTCTTCCATTTCTTTGAAACCTAAGTTTGGCTCACCTTTGTAAGGACCATGAACAGATCCTAAAGCAGGAGCTAATGTGTCAATACCAGTACGTTTAACAAGCTCCACACATTCGTTAGCATCAGCATAAATTACGCCTTCAGCTACAACGTCGTCTTCTTGTCCACCAACAGTACCAAGTTCTGCTTCAACAGAAACACCTTTAGCATGTGCATATTCTACTACTTTAGAAGTGATTTCAACGTTCTCATCAAATGAATGGTGTGAAGCATCGATCATTACAGATGTAAAACCAGCATCAATTGCTTCTTTACATTTTTCAAAGCTTGAACCGTGATCTAAATGAATAGCAACTGGAACAGTGATGTTATAGTCTTCGATTAAACCTTCAACCATTTTTACAACTGTTTTGAAGCCAGCCATGTAACGAGCTGCACCTTCAGATACTCCAAGAATTACTGGAGATTTCTCTTCTTCTGCAGCTTGAAGAATTGCTTGAGTGAACTCAAGATTATTTAAGTTAAATTGACCAACAGCATAGCCTTCTGCTTTTGCTTTGTTTAACATGTCTTTCATTGAAACTAAAGGCATATTTCTTCCTCCTTATTTAATGATCGTTCTTTGTTACAAGAGAATCTTTATTAAATTTCCCAAAGGAAAGTTGAATATGTATATAATACCTCAAGTAAACGAAAACGAATCATTCCTTTTAAACTCAATTGTAATCATACCAAAATAAAACAAGAAATGCTATCTTTCAAGCTTTTTTTTCTATTTTGTCACAATTTAGTTTTGTCATTTGATGAATGAATGCGCTTCAAATATAGAGATATTTTCTAGTGTGAAAAATTCAACAGAAAAACCACCACCCCACTATTCGGATTGGCGGTTTTCTGCCTTTGTATATGACTGTTTTCATAATGTTTTACCGCTTCCCCCGCAGCCTAAATAATTAGTTTTTCCTAGCAGAAAATATCTTGTATAAAATATCACAGATTTTTTTCAAAATCGTAACCGAAATTCTTTTTAGGAATAAAGGATAATTTCTTAGAATATATGTATGATTTCCGAGTAATTACTCATTAATGTACTTTTTTACAGCATCTCTGAGATCATCAATATCAAACGGTTTAGCAAAATGAGTTAGTGCACCGAGATCTTTAGCTTCCTGAATCATATCTAGCTCTCCATAAGCTGTCATGATAATGACACGAATATCCTGATTAAGCTTTTTCATACGTTTTAATATTTCAATGCCATCCATCCCTGGAATTTTCATATCTAGTAGCACTAGGTCTGGAAATTCCTTTGCTACTATTTCTAACGCTTGAATGCCATTTGCAGCTTGAAAAGTTTTATATCCTTCCTTTTGAAAAACTTCATTCAAAAGGATTCTTATACCGAATTGATCATCAACAATTAGTATTTTCCCTTTCATATTTGAACCTTCCCTTCAAATTTGAGTTAATTTTATGTATTCTCCCGTTTTTTATCATAGTTATCTTTCTACTATTTGGTCAACTTCTCCTGCTAATTCCCTTAAATTTTACCTTTTCTCCATAATTAATTATAATTAACTACTATATAATGTGATTTACTGTTAATTTTTATAACAATGGAGGTTTTCCAAGTGCTTAAAATGTTCTCCACACAATTAAGTGGACTATTTAAAAGACTGCTTGAAAAAGAAGAGGAAGCAATCGAAGACAGCTCGAGATTATTAGCACAAGCCATCGTTAGTGATGGAAAAGTATATTTCTATGCAACGAATGAAATGGCAGGTGTGATTCGAGAGGCTACTAGAGGTATGGAGCCGATGCCAAGTGCAGAGGAATGGACAAGCTCTTCCCTTGATTTGATTACTTCAAACGATCGTTTCATTCTTTTCTCTCGTACAAATGATGAGGAAGAGATCAACAGTTTTGCTAAGACTTTATATGATGCTCAAATTCCTTTTGTTTCTGTCTGCTCGATCACTAATACCGGAATCAAATCAATGTTGGACTTTGCAGATGTTGCGATTGATTTAAAACTTTCTAAAGGTTTATTGCCTGATGACGAAGGGAATCGTTATGGCTATCCTTCCTTAATTGCTGCTCTCTTTGTCTATCATGGCATTAAATTTACAACCGATGAAATTTTAAAAGAATATGATATATAAATAGGAAGAAAAGTGACATTATACGTTACAAAAACTCACAAAAGAGGTTATTCCAAATAAAGGGAATAACCTCTTTTTTATTAACCCATTTTCTAATATTATCCACGAAAATGAATCTATCTTTATTATTTCTCCGCTAAGCGAATAGACGCACCAACAAATTCACGGAATAGTGGTTGTGGACGAGTTGGTCTTGAAATAAACTCTGGATGGAATTGAGAAGCAACAAACCAAGGATGATCCTTAAGTTCTACTATTTCTACTAGACGGCCATCTGGACTAGTTCCTGAGAAAATAAATCCTGCGTTTTCCATCTCTTGACGATATTGATTATTAAACTCATAGCGATGACGATGTCTTTCATAAATTACTTCGTCTTGATAAGCTTCATACGCTCTTGTGTCTTCTTTTAATTTACATGGATATAAACCTAAGCGAAGAGTTCCGCCTAAATCCTCTACATCCTTTTGTTCAGGTAAAAGATCGATTACTGGATGGGTAGTCTCTTCGTTAATTTCAGAAGAATGAGCATCATCCCAACCTAAAACATTACGAGCAAATTCAATAGACGCAACCTGCATTCCTAGACAAATTCCGAAGAAAGGAACTTTTTGTTCACGTGCATATTGTGTTGCTAAAATCTTCCCTTCAATCCCACGATCTCCGAATCCACCAGGCACAAGAATTCCATCTGCATCTTGTAGCAATTCTTGTACATTTTCTTTTGTTACATGCTCAGCATTAATCCACTCGATATCAATATCAGCATCATATGCATAACCAGCATGCTTCAATGCTTCTACAACAGAAATATAAGCATCTTGTAGCTCTACATATTTACCAACTAGAGCGATTTTTGTTGTTTTTGACAGATTACGAACGCGATCTACTAATTCAATCCATTCTGTCATATCTGCTTCTTGACATTTTAGTTTTAAATGCTCGCATACAATTTGGTCAAGGTTTTGCTCTTGTAATGCTAAAGGAATCGTATAAAGTGTATCCGCATCACGGCACTCAATAACCGATTTATTGTCGATATCACAAAATAATGCGATTTTGTCTTTCATATCTTCAGAAATAGGTTTTTCTGTTCTTACTACAATAACATTAGGCTGTATTCCCAAACTACGCAGTTCTTTTACACTGTGTTGTGTAGGTTTTGTTTTCATTTCTCCTGCAGCTTTAATATAAGGTACTAATGTACAGTGAATATACATAACGTTATCGCGGCCGATATCACTTTTAATTTGGCGAATAGCTTCTAAGAAAGGTAATGATTCAATATCCCCAACTGTTCCACCAATTTCCGTAATAACAACATCTGCATTTGTTTCACGACCCGCTCTATATACGCGCTCTTTAATTTCATTCGTGATATGTGGAATTACTTGAACTGTACCGCCAAGATAATCTCCTCTACGTTCTTTTCTTAACACGGTAGAATAGATTTTTCCTGTTGTAACGTTGTTATATTTCGTTAAATTGATATCAATAAAACGCTCATAGTGCCCTAAGTCTAAATCTGTTTCCGCGCCATCATCTGTTACAAATACTTCCCCATGCTGATAAGGACTCATTGTACCAGGATCCACATTGATATACGGGTCAAATTTTTGAATCGTTACACTTACACCACGATTTTTCAGTAAGCGTCCAAGAGAAGCTGCTGTAATCCCTTTTCCTAGTGAAGAAACTACTCCACCTGTTACAAAAATATATTTTGTCATTATAATATCCCCCTTGATTTAAGTTTGCTCCAATTCCTCTTTATTTAAGACGAATTAGCTAATTTTTTTAGAGGGGTATGAAACGATTGCTGTTTACTTCTTTACTAAAAAATAAAAAGCGCTCCACTTACTTTCTACAAGTAAGGGAGCGCTATATTTAGCGAATTTAAGTTCGTTCCTCTTTTTAAGGAGCCCAAAAAAGATTTTACTAGCAACGACAGTAAATGTCAAGACTAGGGAGAATTATTTATCCTCGTCCTCTTCATCAGCAAATTCGTCGTCTTCTTCTAACTCATCTTCTTCTTCATCCAACTCATCATAATCTTCGTCGAGTTCTTCATCGAAATCTTCATTTTCCGATAAATCATCGTCTAATAAATCATCGTCTTCCTCTTCATCCAAATCATCATCGTCCTCATCTAGAAGCTCTTCATCATCTAGATCATCATCAAAGTCATCAAAATCGTCCTCGTCTTCGTCTAAGCTATCAAAATCATCGAAATCCTCATCGACTGCTTTTTTCGCTTTTTTCTTCTTTGGTTTTGTTACTGTTACAACATCTTCTTCTGATTTATCTACCGGGTACCATAGGCGAAGTCCCCAACGATTGTCCCCTAATGATAAAAAGCGACCATCAATATTCACATCTGTATAAAATTGGGCTATTTTTTCATTAACCTCTTCTTCACTTAACTCTACTAATTTTGCTACTTCATTCATTAGTTCATTAAATGCATAAGGTGTTTTGCCGCCATTCATAATTTCATGCGCTACATCAATTAGTGACATTTCTCTTAATTCTTCTTTTGTGTATTTATCAACACTCATTATTTCGCACTTCCTTTCTTATCTACTCTTATCCCCTTCCTGAAAGCTTGGAACAATTCAGGTGGAAGTTTCACGTTTCGGGAGTTTATTATTTTTTATACATCTTATTGATCTTGTAAAAATCAATCCATTTAACCTATCTTCTTTTAGTAGGTCGGTTTTAAGGAAAGAAACCTAACTAAAATAGTAAAAATACATATTCTCCATTATAAACAAATTTTAGGTGAATATGCTAGTTCTAGTTAAGGTTTATTTAACTTTTCTTTGAAATAGAAGTTTTTCTTCTCTTTTCCGACTTTATTTTGATCTGATTGTTTATTCATCGCTAGTTTAAAAAAGAGAAGGGATAAGAGAAAAAAGCCGATGGAGCCCAATTGATGCTGATAAAGGAAAGAAAACAAAACTGCATATAAGATTATTCCTATCGAAATCAATATTTTCCGCATTGCTAATCCATCCCAACTTAATTAATAATTTATCTTTCCTTCTAGAATAACGATTATTGGAAGTACCCTGCAAGTTTCTTTTTTATATTTGCTATTTTTCAAACAAATGGTTGATAATTCTTAAAATTCTCCTATAAAAAAATAAGGTATGAAAGGAATAAGATATCGGCAATACTATCTTTTTAAGGAGGGAATTATAAATGAAGATATTCTTGATTATCCTATGCATTATTGCCATACTTATTTTCCTTCTCTATATAGACTATCAATTAGGAAAGAGAGCACACAAAAAACGAATAGATCGAAAAAATCATCCTTTTAGATATACTGATTTCCACATATATTCAGACGGGACAGAACTATTCCCAGCCTTGTTTCAAGCAGTCAAAGAGGCCAAAAGCCATGTTCATATTCTTTTCTATACGATTAAAACAGATAGCATTTCGAATGAATTTCTAGATCTTTTAAAAACAAAAGCACATGAAGGGGTGGAAGTACGCCTTATTTTAGATTGGTTAGGCAGTATAAATATAAGAAAAAAAATAAGAAGAAAGTTAAAGCAAGCGGGTGTTCAATTTGCGTTTTGCCAGCTCCCGAAGTTCCCTTTTCTCTTTTACTCCTTACAAGTAAGAAATCACCGAAAAATCGCTATCATTGATGGAAAAGTTGGTTTTATGGGTGGTTTTAACATCGGGAAGGATTATATTCATGAGAACTTTAAATTAAGTCCATGGCGTGACTACCATCTTCAATTGAAAGGAGAAGGCGTCGATGACTTACAACGAGAATTTTTAATTGACTGGTTAAAAGCCTCTAAAATAAATTTACTGCAAAACCGTGTGTACTTTCCGGTGCAGAAACAGGGTGAAGCTAGACATCAGATAATACCTACACAAGGGGTTTATTTAGAAGAAATAATATGTAATCTAATCAAAAATAGCAAAAGCTCTCTTTTCATTGCTACACCTTACTTCATTCCTAGCAATCGAATAACAGAGGAATTATTAAGGGCATTACATAGAAACGTTAGCCTTACCATCCTTATCCCAAATAAAGCCGATCACATGCTTGTTAAAGAGGCGGCTTTTCCCTATTTACGCAAACTATTAAAGAATGGGGCAAGTGTTTATCAATATATGAATGGGTTTTTCCATGGTAAATTAATAAATGCCGATGATGAAATTATCATTATCGGTTCATCTAATTTTGATAGGCGTAGCATCTTTTTGAACCACGAACTGAACTGTTGCATTTATGACCCTGTTTTCATTGATAAAATGAATAAAATTACTACTATGGATTTAGAACAAGCAAAGGAGTTATCCTTCGAGGTTTTAAAGAAGATAAATTTATGGAGTAAACTAAAAGAATGGCTTGCCCTACTTGCTGCCCCATTTTTATAGAGTGAAGCTTCAATCAGCGGGAGATGCCTCCCCCTGATTGAAAATGGAACTAATTAGGCTACAATTCGTCTCTTCATTTTGCTAAGGTGATTAACTACCCATTGTTTAAGAATAAACTTATCTTTGAAAAAGAACACTAATCCATTCAAATGCACGGTAGCCAGCATATATTCCAAAAATACCTACGATACCTGAAAATGCACCTGGGGCTGGGATCGGCAGTTTCAAAACACCAAAAATGAATCCAGTTAAAAATCCGGTTACTAAAGCAAATATCACTAATTTCATAAGTATCTCCCCTTCAAAAGTAGATACTTTTATTATTCGAAAAGATAGGTCGAAATATCCGATGATTCCTTAATCATCTCAAATTGTTGACAAACAATTTTAAATTTATGGTTCCGTTTTTGTTACCACCTAATGGGAAGTTGATTTCCGCTAAAGGAGTTCGCTTTCCGACTGCGGGGAATAGCAACAAACTTTACGAAAAAAGCCTTCGTTTTTAACCCTTGTCTGGTCAGATGGATTCACCTTTGTCCCCGTTGATTTTGCGCTGCTTAGCTCATCCAAGAAAGACAATCGATTTTGTGAAATGGATTCATCAATTGATAAGAGAACATCAGGTTACAAACGACGTTTAGAAGCTATAAAGTCAAAACCAGATGTGATGTCCAACCTGATTCAGTTTGGCCTTAGAAAAAGGAGTAAATGCAGATTATGTACTAATGTACACTTGGTTTACGCATGCTCCATTAATAGAATCCATTACTGCAAAAGGATTAGATATCCTTGGTATGTTTAAACAAATGAAGCAACGTTATCACTAGCATAACCAACTTTTAAAGCTCGATGAGTTATTTAAGTTGGTCAAGCCTACTCTTGGAAAGAAAGACCTTCTAGGATTTATTCAAGTCAGCTTAAAAAACGACGTCCAGATAGCTGTAAAGATTGCTTTTTGTGAGAAATCACAATAAGAAGAGCGAGTGGTTAGCAGTCTTATGCTCAGATACAGCTATTTGTGAGGAGGAAATCGTCTGAATCTATGGAATCCGTTGGTACATAGAAACGTTTTTTAAATGCACCAAATCTTTCTTAAAGCTTGCAAAAGAATTTCAAGGAAGATCCACGACTCTATAATCAGCCACCAAACACTTGTTTTTCATACGGTACATTCTGCTTGAATGGCAACGCAGAAAGGAACAACCCTTAGACATTGGGTCATCTGTTTTTTTAATGTGTGAAGATGTCAAGAATTTAGATAGGTTAACAGCCTTACAACCATTACTAGAGCTATTTGAAACACTGTTAAAAGACAAGGTTTCTTTGAGCACGAAAGCTATAATGAGTCAATTAACACAATGGTTTCAAACTCTACCTTGTTATATCAAGGATTCATTGAGTTTTTCTATGTGCGAAAGTTGACTGTATATTATTAATCTGTTTTTGATTGGGAGAATGTTGTTTATGAAGAATAAGTGGGTTATTAATTAAGTGAGTGTTTCCACTATTTATGTTATACCAACATTTTTTTGTAGATACCTCCAATAAAAAAACAGACTGTTAGAGGATAATCCCTCTTTATCAGTCTGTTTTTTTAGCTAAGCCTTCTTATGAATGATGAATGAATGAATAAATATATTATCTATCCTCTTAAGAAAGAAAGCGTGTGATTAAGTTCCCCCACTGTACATTCATAAAAAGGAAGTGTCAGAACCTTAAAATAAAATATGAACCGACACTTCAAAATCATATTCTTAACCCTTAATCAAGATAAGAAAATGAAGAGCATATTAATAGTATACTCCCTATATATTTTCTTTTTTTTAAGGAATTGTAAATACATATTAATTTTTGGCAGGACTAGCAATAAGAAATCCTTTTCGTTCATTTTTTTTGCAACTTTACATTAACTTTAAATCAACTTCACAATCCATTAATTTTCCAGCTATATAATGAACTTGTTTTAAAACAATAGACAAGAGAAAAAATCATCTTAATTTGGAGGTCAAAACATTGAAACTAAAAAACTTAAAATTGTCTTTTGCTGCATTATTAATGACTGGTGCTCTTGCAGCATGTGGGAATTCAGAAGAATCTACTAAAGAGAACGATACTTCTTCCGAACCAAAACAAGAAGAAATATCTGGTACTGTTACCGCAGCTGGTTCTACTGCTTTACAACCATTAGCAGAAGAAGCTGCGAACGATATTTTAGAAATATATCCTAATTTAAGTGTTACTGTTCAAGGCGGAGGAAGTGGCACGGGGGTAAACCAAGTGGCTGCTGGAGCGATTGACATTGGTAACTCTGATGTACCTGCAGCTGAAAAGCTAGAAGATCAATCAAAAGTCGATCAATTTGTTGATACTAAAGTAGCTGGTATTGCTTTTGCTGTAGTGGTCAACAAAGATGTAAGTGTTGATAGTTTAACAGATCAACAGTTACAAGATATTTTCTCTGGTAAAATTACAAACTGGAAAGATGTTGGCGGAGAAGATGCTGAGATTAATGTTATCAATCGTCCAGCTTCATCAGGTACACGCGCAACTTTTGAAAAAACCATTATGAATGGCGTTACTGTTGATGACAGCATCGGAACAGCCCAAGAATCAAACGGTGCAGTTGAACAGGCTATCAATTCTACTCCTGGTTCCATTAGTTATTTAGCAATGTCTTACTTAGTTGGCGATAAACAAGATAGTTTAACAACTTTAAAAATTGATGATGTGGAGCCAACAACAGAAAATATCGCTTCAGGTGATTATAAGTTCTGGGCCTATGAGTATATGATTACAGATGGTGAACCTACTGGGGCTACAAAAGCATTTATTGACTACATTTCTGGTGATGGTTTCGCTGACAAAGTGAAAGAAATGGGTTATATTCCAATGACTGAATTAGAATAAGTTTATTCTAACGCTTGTCTAAAAGGTAAACAGAATCATGATTATGATAACTATCTAGTAAACAAGTTATCATCATTAGATAAGAGTATTTCATTAAGAAGCTATTCTTATCTTCCTATCAAATTGCTACTAGATATCTTGAAAGGGCTGATTCTTATTGGACAGCCTTTTTCTTGCTTTTGTTTTTCCTAGGATAAAGGGGGAGTTCTAATGCGTAAGAAACAAAACATAAATTACTTAAAAAATGAGTATTTAGGAAGAGCATTTGTCACTTTTTGCGGTCTTTTGATTGTTGCCATTACATTATCTATCATTGTCTTTATCTTTAATAAAGGCATTCAATCTTTTATTCATAGCAACATCTCTATAATAGAAATGTTAACCTCTACAAAATGGGCACCAAATACAACTGGAGATGGATCTTATGGCGCTCTAGTTTTTATTGGTGGTTCAACTATTGTTTCACTTGGCGCAGTCTTAATTAGTACTCCTATCGGGATAGCTCTTGCCATTTTTATGAACCATATCTCACCTAGATTTGGTTCCAAAGTGCTGAAACCTGTTTTAGAATTATTAGTTGGTGTTCCTTCTGTTGTTTATGGATTATTGGGAGTGACTATAGTAGTTCCCTTGTTAAGAAATCAATTTGGGGGAGTTGGCTTTAGTTTATTAGCCGGGATTATTGTTTTAAGTGTGATGATACTCCCTACCATCGCCAGCCTTGCTGATGATGCAATCAAGAATGTCCCTTTTGATTTTTTAGAAGCATCGTATGGACTGGGTTCCACAAGATGGCAAACGATCTGGCGAGTAATCATTCCAGCATCAAGTAAAGGGATTTTAACTGGAATTATCTTAGGGCTGGCAAGAGCATTCGGTGAGGCTTTAGCCGTTCAAATGGTTATCGGAAATACGATTAAGCTACCAGACAGTTTATATAGTCCTACTTCGACATTAACGGGAATCTTAACAATGGATATGGCGAATACGATTAATGGCACAGCTTGGAACAATGCTCTATGGTCTCTTGCAATGATTCTACTACTTATTTCCTTTCTCTTTATCTTACTTATAAGAGCTGTCGGAAGAAAAGGAGACATAAAATGATGAAAATCAAAGCAAAAACAATGAATAACATAATGACTGGAATCTTTTATGGGATTGCTTTTATCATTGTTGCTCTACTGGTTTTTTTAATTGGAGAAATTATTATCAAGGGCTGGGGATTTTGGGATCCATCCTTTCTTTTTGGTAAACCAAGTAATCTAGCAGCTGGAGGCGGAATTGGTCCCCAATTATTTAATTCCTTTTACCTTCTATTTATCACTCTTATCATTTCGACTCCACTTGGGATTGGAGCCGGAATATACTTAGCTGAATATGCAAAACAAGGGCGCTTTTTAAATTTCGTTCGATTATGTATTGAAACAATGGCCTCCCTTCCGTCCATTGTAGTTGGGCTTTTCGGCCTCTTAGTCTTTGTTACTTTTTCTGGTTGGGGATATACCTTATTTGGTGGGGCTTTAGTTATTACTATTTTAAATCTCCCAGGTTTAACAAGAGTTTGTGAGAATGCCATTACTTCCATCTCTTCAGAAGTAAAGCAAGCTAGTCTTGCCCTTGGAGCAACTAGATGGCAAACGATTATAAAAGTAGTCCTACCTGCTGCTTTGCAACAAATCATTACAGGGATTATATTAGCAGCGGGGAGAATCTTTGGGGAAGCCGCTGCCCTTATTTATACCGCTGGGTTAACTACACCTATTCTAAATTCAGCAGCACCTATTGATAGTCCGATGAATCCATTTAACCTATTTCGTCCGGCCGAATCATTAGCTGTGCATATATGGAAATTAAATTCAGAGGGCATTGTTCCAGATGCCAAATTAATCGCTACTAAATCAGCAGCTGTTCTTATCATTATGGTGCTTTTATTTAATATTATCTCTCGAATACTAGGGAATCTTCTAGATAGGCATTTAACTGGTACAAAACGAACGAAAAGGAAGAAAAATAAGGAAAATGCGGTTATGTAAAGCCAATGCCTTTTGTAAAAATAAATAAGCTCTGTATCTATTTTGTATTATAACTAATAGGTACAGAGCTTTTATATATTATTTATCCCACTCTTACTGTCCGTAGGGGTCGGAATGGTTCAACTAGCCTTCAGGGGAGATAAAGGACCCCCCACTGATGGAAGTTCCACTTTATTACATTTTTTCTGGCGCGGATACACCAATTAGGGCAAGGGCGTTTCTTAATGTTATTTGCGTTGCTTGGATTAATGCTAGTCGTGCTTTTGTTCTTTCTAGATTGTCTGCATCTAATACCTTTTCTGCGTTATAGAAGCTATGGAAAGTCGATGCTAAGTCATAAATGTAATTTGTAATTCGGTGCGGCATTCTCTTTAACGCTGCTTCCCCTACTGCTTGTGGGAATTCGCCTAGTTTTTTCAATAAGTCAAATTCTTTTTCTGCAGTGATTAACGATACGTTTAGTTCATCAGCAAGCTCGATTCCTTGTTCTTTTCCTTGTCTTAAGATACTTGAAATACGCGCATGTGCGTATTGTGCATAGTATACTGGATTTTCATTGGATTGTGATACAGCAAGATCTAAATCAAAATCTAAATGCGTATCTGCACTTCTCATTGCAAAGAAGTAACGTGTTGCATCTAAGCCTACTTCTTCTACTAAATCTCTCATTGTAACAGCTTTTCCAGTACGTTTACTCATCTTCATTTTTTCGCCATCTTTATAAAGATGAACAAGCTGAATAATTTCTACTTCTAATGCATCTTTGTCATAGCCTAATGCTTGAATAGCTGCTCTCATACGTGGAATATAGCCGTGATGATCTGCACCCCAAACATTAATAAGCTTTTCAAATCCTCTTTCTAGCTTATCCTTGTGATAGGCTATATCTGGTAATAGATACGTATAAGAACCATCATTTTTGATAAGAACACGGTCTTTGTCATCACCGAAATCAGTTGAACGTAACCAAGTAGCTCCATCTTGTTCAAAAATATAGCCATTTTCTTTTAATGCGTTTAACGCAACATCAATTTTTCCATTTTGATAAAGAGATGTTTCAGAGAACCACACATCGAACTTCACGCGGAAATCTTCTAAATCCTGCTTTAATTTAGCCATTTCATACTTCAGGCCATATTCACGGAAAAAGTCAAAACGTTCCTGTTCTGAAACATTTACATACTTATCGCCGAATTCCTCTGCTAGTTTTTTTCCGATTCCGATAATGTCTGCACCATGATAGCCATCTTGTGGCATCTCTTTTTCTATTCCTAACGCTTGGAAATAGCGTGCTTCTACTGATAATGCTAGGTTATTAATTTGGTTACCAGCGTCATTAATATAGTATTCTCTTGATACAGCATAACCCGCTTTATCTAAAATATTAGAAAGAGAATCCCCTACTGCTGCACCACGAGCATGTCCTAAATGAAGGTCCCCCGTTGGATTTGCAGAAACAAACTCCACTTGTACCTTCTCTTTGTTTCCAATAGTAGTCTGTCCGTATTGATCTCCTGCTTTAAGAATAGTTGGGATTAAATCTGTTAAATAACTGTTATCCATATAAAAATTGATAAAACCAGGTCCTGCGATTTCTACTTTTTTAATAGATGCCTTTGTTTGATCAAAGTTCTCAATAATAGCATCCGCAATCATTCTTGGTGCCTTTTTAGCCACTCTTGCTAATTGCATCGCCATATTCGTAGAATAATCACCATGTGCTTTTTCTTTTGGTAATTCCAATACTACCTCTGGAATTTGTTCTTCTGTTGCTAATCCAGCTTTTATCACACTTTGCTTAATTTCTTCCTTTAACTTATCTTTTATTTGATTTACAATATTCATTCTTACTCTGTCTCCTCCTTAAATGAAATGGTCATATGATAGGTTCCATTATTGCTGCCTTGCATTTTTAAATCATATAGAATATCTAATGATCCTGTTGTTGCTTGCTCTTCTACTTCTAATGCAAGCCTCTTTGTATCTGTTACTAATTGAAAGACACCGTACGGACTTTCGTAGCTGCCAATTTTTTGTTTATTAATAAGAAAAGGCAGACGCATTTTCACTGCCCCACTTCGAAGGATTAATCCTTCTTTTCCAGTGACTTTTATAATTGTTTTAATGGTGCCTTCTTCTATGATTTCTTCATATTTTATATATTTACTAGTATCTTTTTCTAAGTATTGACCAAACCCAATCCACTCAATACTTTCTTTATTTTTCCCGTTATATATATGTGTTGTAACTTTTAATTTTACAGGCACCTGTTGCGCTGATGGTTGAGACAACGACAACACTTCCTTTTCTTTTACTGTGTAACTTTATAAGTATAAATTTTTTATAGGGGAAGTGCAAGATGGTTCGATAAATGGACGTAGATATTATCTGTGCTTAAGGAATTCCATCCATAGAAAAAACCTACAGCGAATTCCTGTAGGTTTTCGTTTTAATAGTTGCTTAGCTCCTTGATAGGTGTTTGTATAATCACTGGATTCTTTTTAGGGTCTAACCATTTAAGAATCTTCACAACATTCGCTTCTGAGGTTGCTGTACATCCAAGGGTGTAGCTATTTGCAATATGGAAGAAGATTGCACTGCCTTTGTACGGAGTACGTTTTGTATTGTAGTTAATAACAAACCCATATTTGTAGGCAGGTACATTCATATTTTCCGCACTTTTCCATTGACCATTTGTTTTCTTTTTCGATTGCCATGTATTATATAGCTTAGATTTTGGATCATCTACCCACACATCATCATTGGTAATTTTTCGATAAGGTAATTTTGTTCCAGGATTATTTTTGGTGCCAAAGGCTGTCCCAATTGTAAATTTTCCGATCGGAGATTTTTTTCCGCCTTCCTTCATATTTGAAGTGAAGCCAAGTTTACCAATATATCCAGCTGTAGTTAAAACTGGAATCCATTCCCCTTTCGCATTCTTTTCAAATGTACGAATTTCAGCAGCGGATGCATTATATCCATTTGATGTGACAAGAATCAATTGCTTGTTTTTCCCTACCGTCTTTAGACCTGCTGCTAAATTATTGGGAGCAGCTGGCTTTTTGGTAGTCAGGTATTTAGTGGAGATCCAGCCAGTTTTATTTCCAACTATTACTTTGCTCCAAGTTCCTTTTGTTTGCGATACTTTTACAGATTGATTCTTTTTGACGGTCGCAACTATCTTATACGTGGTGCCTGCACCGCTTCTCACATTTAAGGTACTCGCTGTCACATACATTGTTTTTGTAGTTGCTTTTGTAGCTGGCTTCTTTGTTGTTAAATATTTATCGGAAGCCCACCCCGTTTTCTTTCCAACTGTCACCTTATCCCAAGAACCTTTTGTTTGCGTCACTGTCACAGCTTGATTTTTCTTAACAGTGGTAACTACTTTATATGAGGTGCCTGCTCCACTTCGAATATTAAGTGTACTCGCTGTCACATACTTCATTTTTTTACTGGCAGCTTGAGCAGTGTTTACCGTGTGAAATCCTGTAAATAAAACCAATACTCCTATTAAAAGGACAAAAACTTTTTTACCCATTTTATTCCCTCGCTTTATCAAAATGATGATATGTTCTAATCTATTTTTCCAGATTCATTCACTTCAAAAACAGCTCAAACTTTTCAATTTTTCTATATTTTAACATATCATAACAGGTTTTACGCTGGGAATTTTTTAGAGGGATATTGTTGTGATTCGTAATGGTAGAGGAGATAATGAAGAGTATATGACACAACTAAATAGATAATCTGTAAAGACGAACAATGTTAATTTAGCTCTTAAAAAAAGGCTTCTTTCTCATACTGATTATTTATGTTTATAAATTTAGTTAAATGTAAAAACTAATTCGTTCCATTGCGCTACAGACACTCGTTTTTATAAGTTGTTTTTTGTTAATATTTCCAAAGCAATTCAATTAATTTGAAAAACTGAGCAGCCTGAATACACGGAATGCTCCTGTGGGATTAGCGAGGAGGCCACTGAAAAACTGTTAGCTATTGATGATTGAAAGTAACCTCTTTCTAAACTTAGATGTGGGAATTGTTTTCCGCTTTCAAATCTCAAAATCCTAGTTGAATTTAGATTAAACATACTTTTTCAGTGGCCTCATTAGCGAGACTGCTGAGACCCTGCAGGCCAAAGGCAGACCGCTGCTCAGCGTGAGCCCCACGGAAAGCGAAGTGTATTCAGGCTGCGGATAATAGCACAAACTTTACTGAAAAAATCTTTTATAAAACTGTAAATAAATCCGAACAATAACACGTAACTCTAGTGCAGTTGTTCGGATTTTTCTCTAACTGGAATACTTATGTCCCAACCTCTTTTTCTTTAGCTAAGATACTTATGTCCCAGCAACTTTTTAAGCAGTTAGCTTCCCAATGATTCAAGCGGGATTTTACTCGGCTACTGCGTAAGATTTTTTATTATTTTACAAATCCTAAAAGCATTTCGCGGATTAATTTACTTGCCGTATTCGCTGTTTGTTCAGATGGATCATAGATTGGCGCCACTTCAACTAAATCTGCTCCAACTACTTGAACGTTAGAACGAGCGATTTCATGAATAGACGCCAATAATTCTTTAGAAGTGATTCCGCCTGCATCTACAGTACCAGTACCTGGTGCATGCGCTGGATCTAGTACATCAATATCTATCGTTACATAAACAGGTCTGCCTGCAAGCGTTGGTAAAATTTCTTTTAAAGGCTCTAGTACTTCAAACTTAGAAATATGCATTCCTACTTCTTTTGCCCATTGGAACTCTTCTTTCATTCCAGAGCGGATACCAAAGGAATAAACGTTTTTTGGACCAATTAGATTGGCTACCTTTTTGATTGGTGTAGAGTGGGAAAGTGGCTCTCCTTCATACTCATCACGCAAATCTGTATGGGCATCCATATGTATGATTGCTAAATCTGGATATTTTTTATACATCGCTTGGAATACACCCCAAGATACTAAATGCTCTCCACCCATTCCAAGAGGGAATTTATTATCTCCTATTACTTTGTCCACAAATTCTTCAATCATATCTAGGCTTCGTTGCGGATTTCCAAACGGAAGCGGAATATCACCTGCATCAAAATATTTTACTTCATCAAGCTCTCTATCTAAATATGGGCTGTACTCTTCTAACCCAACTGATACCTCTCGAATTCTAGCAGGACCAAAACGTGAGCCTGGACGGAAGCTAACAGTCCAATCCATCGGCATTCCATATAATACCACTTGGCTTTCTTCATAATTTGGATAACTTTTAATAAATACATTTCCTGAATACGATTCATCAAAACGCATTAGTAATCACTCCTTTTTCTATTCCGGGACAGCTCGCTCAATAAGCGGCTATTCTCCTACTCACAAAGATCCTGAACAAACTTTGGCAAAACAAAGGCTGCTTTGTGTAGTTCTTTCGTATAATATTTTGTTTCTATAGAATGGAAACGACTCTCTGGTACCTGCAATGGATCATATTGCTTAGAACCAACAGTAAACGCCCACATGCCACTTGGATATGTTGGAATATTGGCGATATATAATCTGGTTATTGGAAAGATTTCTCTTACATCTCTTTGTACAGAACGAATTAAATCTCCTTTAAACCACGGGTTGTCGCTCTGAGCAACGAAAAGACCATCATCCTTTAATGCTTTCGCTATCCCTGCATAGAAGCCTTTTGTAAAGAGATTAACAGCTGGTCCTACTGGTTCTGTTGAATCGACCATGATTACATCATATTCCTTCTCGCTTTTGGCAATATGCATAAAGCCGTCGCCTACTTGGACATCTACTCGCGGGTCATCCAGCTTCCCTGCTATCTCTGGTAAAAACTGCTTACTATATTCAATTACTTTACCATCAATATCAACAAGCGTCGCCTTTTTAACACTTGGATGCTTTAATACTTCCCGAATCACCCCGCCATCGCCGCCACCAACAACGAGGACCTGCTCAGGGTTTGGATGTGTAAATAGCGGAATATGGGCTACCATTTCGTGATAAACAAATTCATCTTTAACGGAAGTCATTACCATATCGTCCAATAACAGCATATTTCCCCATTCTTCTGTTTCTACCATATCTAACTTTTGAAACGGTGTCTGTTCTGTATGTAATATACGTTTGATTTTCATCGTGATACCAAAATGATCAGTCTGCTTCTCCGTAAACCAAATTCCCATTTTTCATATCCTCCATTCATTTGATTGGTTAAAGTACTTATAAGCTAGAAAGTTGAAATTCTTGTTAAGATGCCTGCTGCTTTTTTTGCAGGAGGCAAGAACCCCTGCTCCAGTCACTCAGACTATTAAGTCTTACCTTTAAAGAAACATTTTTTATGAAAGCAACCTTCTTTTTATACTTCCCAATCAAACAAATAACAAACACGAAAAAAGTATAGTGGATATTTGCAAAAATGCAAAGAAATTTTTTTATATTCCATGATAAAAATGTTTAAAACGCCAATCTTTACCACATACTAGTGCTATCTATTTAATGCTTTGTTTAAAACGATAAAAAACGAAGGAAAATCAACTAAGGAGGTGTCATGTATTGGAAGTCATTGTAAATAGACTAAAGAACTCTGGAAAGTATTTACGCTTATTAATCATATTGGGGCTCCTTTTCATGATAACCGCAAGCATCATTTTTATCGGTATATATGTATATGCTCGTACATTAGGACCTCCTCCTCTAGCCGTTTCCCAATCCACCATCTACTACTCAGATAACGGCAGTATTATTGGAGAAAGCAGTAATGGGCAAAAAAGATATTGGGTTTCCATTGATGATATTAGTCCTTATTTAGTGGATGCCACTGTTTCTATTGAAGATAAGAATTTTTATTCCCATCATGGTTTTGATTATAAACGGATTGGCGGGGCAATTTTAGCTGATATTAAAGCGATGGCGAAAGTACAAGGGGCAAGCACGATTACGCAGCAATATGCCCGAAACTTATTTTTAGAGCATGAAAAGACGTGGACCCGAAAAATTGCAGAAGCTTTTTACACCCTTCGCCTAGAAATATTTTATACAAAGGATGAAATTCTAGAAGGCTATATAAATACAATCTATTATGGTCATGGAGCGTATGGAGCAGAAGCAGCGAGTCAATATTACTTTAGTAAGGAAGCCTCGAAGTTAACTCTGGCCGAGGCAACGATGCTTGCTGGTATTCCGAAGGGACCTAGTATTTATTCTCCATTTTCATCGATGGAGAACGCCAAAAAAAGACAAGGCATCATCCTAAACTCATTAATTGAAAATAGCTATATAACGGAAGAGGACAAAACATTAGCTTTAAATGAAGAACTCTCTCTCGTAGGGAAATTCCCAAATGCTAATATGGAAACAGCTCCTTATTTTCAAGACGCTGTTAAAAACATTCTTAAAAACCAGCTTCACTTAGATGACAAAACGATTCAATTAGGCGGCTTAAGGGTGTACACAACCTTGAATACAGAGCAGCAAAAGATTGCAGAGGAAACGATTACCCATACGATAAATAAGGATAGCAATATTCAAATAGGCTTTGTTTCCATGGATCCATCTACCGGATATGTTAAAGCAATGGTGGGTGGAAGAGATTATGAAGAAAGCCCTTTTAACAGAGCAATTCAAGCGACTCGTCAACCTGGTTCTACGATAAAGCCTTTATTATATTACGCAGCACTTGAACACGGTTTTACTCCTGTTACCATGATGAGCAGCGAGAAAACAACCTTCCGTTTTGATGATGGAAGGGATCCGTATACTCCGCATAATTTTAATAATAAATATGCAGATGGCAATATAACAATGGCCCAAGCGCTCGCCGTTTCCGATAATGTTTATGCTGTTAAAACTCATCTGTTTTTAGGTCAGGATACATTGGTAAAAACAGGAAAAAAATTTGGCGTTACAACCGATTTACAGGAGCTACCTTCTCTCGCTCTTGGAACATCCAATGTTCGCGTAATCGATATGGCAAATGCTTATAGTATGTTTGCCAACGGAGGAAATAGTGTTTCCCCTGTTTTCATTACAAAAATTGAGACAAATGACGGGCAGATACTCTATGAACATAAAGCGAAGAAGGAAAAGGTATTAGATACGGATTTAACCTTCGTGATGAACCAAATGATGACAGGCATGTTTGATCCTAATCTAAATGGCTATGCATCTGTAACAGGGAGTACCGTTAAAAATGAGATAACAAGAATTTATGCCGGCAAATCTGGTTCTACCGAATCAGACAGCTGGATGATTGGTTATACCCCACAACTAGTGTCTGCTGTTTGGACTGGTTATGATCAAGGGGAGCCAATTACACTAACTGCTGATAAAACCTATGCCAAAAAGGTTTGGGTGCAATTTATGGAACAAAGCTTAAAAGAGGAGCCAATCAAGGGATTCCCCCCTACAAAAGGTACTGTTGGCGTGTACATCGACCCTAAGAGCGGAAAACTTGCAACAGATGCTTGTGAAACAAAAAGAATGATGTATTTTACAAAAGAAACTGTTCCAACAGAATATTGCGCTGATTTACCGAAAGACGATTCCAGTGATAACCCAGCAAATAATGAAAAAGGAAAAGAAAAAGTGCCATGGTATAAACGGATTTTGCCTTGGTAGGAAGAAAGTTTGAAAAGAGTCTGGGACATAAGCATTTCAATTAGTAATAAACACGAATTCCCATGCAATGTAGACGCATTTTCGTTCGTGTTTTTTGTTTTAGAAAGAAGGTTTCAAAAAAGTCTGTTGCTATTACCCGCAGTCTAAAATACACTTCGCTTTCCATGGGGCGAGCGCCAAGCCTCCTCGTCGCTAGCTCCTGCGGGGTCTCGGACTTTCTCGCTGCTCCCATAGGAGTATACGTGTATTCAGACTGCTCAGTTCTTCCATATAATTAAATTTTTCTATTAAAATTTTTTTAGAAAAGACTTTAAAAAACGCAATGGAACGGCTTAGTTTTTACATGTGACTATATTTAAAAACATAAATAACCATCCTGAGAAAGTAGCTTTATTTAAGCGCTAAATTAGAGATTGTTCGTCTTTACAGATTGGCTACTTAGTTTTGTCCCAGCCTTTTTTTGTTTAGATCAATTAGATAGCGAGAACTTTTCTCTGTTACCTTCGAAGGCTTTTTTTTGCTTTGTCGGGCTTAGAGACGGATCCTCTGTTACCTTCGAAGGCTTCTTTTTGCTTTGATGGGCTTAGAGGCGGATCCTCTGTTACCTTCGAAGGCTTCTTTTTGCTTTGATGGGCTTAGAGGCGGATTCTCTGTTACCTTCGAAGGCTTCTTTTTGCTTTGTCGGGCTTAGAGACGGATCCTCTGTTACCTTCGAAGGCTTTTTTTTTGCTTTGTCGGGCTTAGAGACGGATCCTCTGTTACCTTCGAAGGCTTCTTTTTGCTTTGTCGGGCTTAGAGACGGATTCTCTGTTACCTTCGAAGGCTTCTTTTTGCTTTGTCGGGCTTAGAGGCGGATTCTCTGTTACCTTCGAAGGCTTCTTTTTGCTGAAATGGGCTTTAAGACAACTTCTCTGTTGCCTTTTCCCAATCTCCCTCTTTATTCCTCCTCCAGCCAAACGTCTTCCACATATTTTCTTTTTTGCTGCTTGCTTATTTTTCGATATTCTTTTGATTTAAAAATAATATCAAAATCATAATCTTCTGGATAAAGCTCTATTCCTTTTATATATAGCTTTAATCGTTTTTGGTTAACTATTCTTTTTTCCTGGCGAACCTGTACTACATATCTTCCTTGTGCATCTGGCCCTTGGTAAACAATTCCCATCTCATTTGTCTCTGTAAGAATAACATTATCTCCTTGCTCAAAAATAGGCGCTTGAGACGGAGGGATATTAACCGTTTTTTTCACCAATGAGTTTCTTGCGTATTTATTAACAACGATTTGCTGTTTATAATTCGCATCATCTAAACGTTGCTCCTGATGGAAATTCCGATGTGTTTTATACGTTATCTCATGGGCTTTTTCAATTAGCTTAGGGTGCAGACCCAATTTGCTTGCAATTTCAAATGCTTGGCTTCTTCCACTTTGCCCTAATAATAGTTTATACGTCGGCCGCAGCGTATCGATATCAAATTCCATCGTTCCATTCAAAAAGCCTTCTGTTTGATCCGCAAATTCTTTCATTTCACTATAATGAGTTGTGGCAAATAATGTTGCCCCTTTTTGATAAAGCTGTTCCAAAATGACAATCGCAAGTGCCATCCCTTCTCCCGGATCTGTGCCTGATCCTAGCTCATCAAGTAGTATGAGAGAGCGATCATTGGTCGTTCTTAAGATATCAATAATATTCACTAGCCTTGAGCTAAACGTACTTAAATTTTGTTCAATGCTTTGTCCGTCGCCGATATCCACAAATATATGCTGAAAGACCGCAATTTTGCTGCCGTCTTTTGCAGGAATCAGTAAGCCTGATTGTGCCATCATTGTTAATAAACCAATCGTTTTCAATGTTACCGTTTTTCCACCTGTATTCGGACCAGTTATTACTAATGCCCGATGTTCTTCCCCAAACGAGATGGTCAAAGGTACAGCCTTTTCACCTAGCATTGGATGGCGGGCTTCTTTTAAATGAATCGTATAGTCTTCTGTTAAAACAGGGGGATTCGCTTCAATGGATCTACAATATTTTGCTTTCGCAAATAAAACATCATAATAGTGCATTGTTTCTATGGCTAATTGAATTGCCTCTTCCTCGCCTAAAAGTCTTTCTGTTAATTCATATAATATCCGTTCCACCTCGTACTCTTCTGCAAGCTTCATTGTTTCTATTTCCGCTTGCATATCTGCCAATTCGAGCGGTTCGATAAATACAGTTGCTCCTGATGCTGAGGTATCTAGTACACTACCTTGGATTTTCGTACGATATTCTCTTTTTACTGATAGAGTCAGATGACCACTACGTTCTGATACAATTTTATCTTGCAGATAACCTGCATATTTTTTTGATTTCACAAGTTGGTTCGCTTTTTCTTTTACTCTGTCTGTCAAGATTGATAGCTGCCTTCTTAAATAAGCTAAGTCACTAGAAGCATAGTCATCGACATTACTATGCCTAATGCATCTCGCTATTTCTTCTGTAAGCTCCCGAACATCAGGGATGGATTGAACGTAAAGAGAGACATTCGGCGCTGCATATTCTTTATCACGCATAAACTGCTTTAGCTTTGTGCAATGCTCTAAAAAGGAAATCACAAACGGAAATTGGTCTGCTCGAATATAGATTCCTTTCTTCGCTTGGTTAAGATAAAGGGACATTTCGTCTAGTGTATGAATGGGCACACTGCTTGATATTTCTAATATTTTCATGGCCTCTTCTATTTCTTTTATCGACTGCTCCATTCTTCTTATGTCCTGCATAGGTCGAAGTTTTTGGATTGTTTCTTTCGCTAAATTAGTTTTCGCAAAAGTTTCTATTTCCTCTAAAATTCTATAAAATCCTAGCACTTCAAATGTCTGTTGATTCATTTTATTACCTCCTGCTTTTCTTTAAAAATAAAAAAAGCTAGCGTGAACAAACGCTCACACTAGCTTTTTGGGGCAGACCTATCCGCCTTTAAAACGGCGTTAGGAAATCCTTTGCAATAAAGTAAAAAAGCTATGACAAATATGCCATAGCTTCTATCTCTATTGCTTGCTATGAGGCTTATTCTTAACCTTCCTTGAAATTCGCATGCTAAATAAACCGGTATAATCCCGATTTTTTCATCAAAATTCAAGGCCGTATAAAATTAACGGTTAGTTAAGAACAATCACACTCATAAAACAATCTCCTTTAAAGGGGTTTTTATTTTTACTCCCTTTTAGTTTATCGATTTCTCTCTTCAATTGTCAACATTTTCAAAAAATTAATCTACTAAATCCTTTTTCAGTTGGTCTAAGGAATTAGACCATAGTTGCTGATCATGGTTTTTTAAGAAATCAGCAAGCACCTTTTTGGACTTATCATCCATATGATTGACCATAATATGTCTTTTCATACTTTTATCCATCTTATTCACATGCTCTGGAAGAGACTTATATCCTCTGCGAATAGAACGGTCCACGGTCATTTCACATGCTGTCACTCCAGCATAATATGGTCCTTCAGGCTTACGGTCAATTGTTACCCACACTAGCCAATAAGGCTTGCCATTTGGTACTTCTTCTTTCGTTTTCAAAAATTTGATACCACGCTCTACAGCACTTCTTGCATGCATGGCTCCGATATCTACGATTGCTTCTCCTTCTTCCACATCAATAATAACAGGAGAGACATTTTCTAAACTAAGACTGCCAATTCCAAATCCTTTATGTCCATCTGTTGGGTCATTTTTAATAATATTAAATCCCATTGTTTTTTTCTTTTTTTCTTCCACTTTTCATACTCCTCCCGTGATTTATTAGCTGCTATGTCGTCTGACTCCTGAGGTAAATAAAGGGAACCTTCCATCAACGGGGGTTTTCCTTCATCCCCTACTGAGGGTTAGTTGAACCAATCGGACCTTTACAGACAGTTGATCTCCCACCTATCTTCCTCGAATTCTCATTAGTAAGAAGTGAGAGTCTTACTATCCGTTAAGAGTGGGATAATTTCTGGCGTATAAAAAACGACTCTTTCCCATGCTGTGAAACTTATCAATCTGATAGAACAACTAAAACAATAATTGATTAAACAGCTGGAGAAAAAAGATTCGTACAAACTCAATCCAAGGGAATATCGTATAGCTCGATAAACCTGTTACAATTAACACAATAAATAAAATCGATCCATATACCTCATACTTTGACATTTGTGCTCTTACTCGAGAGGAAACCAAATCCTCAATAATTCGGTAACCATCTAGTGGTGGTAGAGGGATTAAATTAAAAGCAAAGAGTAATAAATTCATATAAATAAAAATTTGAAAAAACGGATATAAATCAAAATTGCTTCCTAGTGGTACATTTAACTTTATTAATATTGCAATAATTATAAAACCAAGAAAAGCTAGTAGTAAGTTACTAACCGGACCTGCTAATGATACCAATACTCCAGCGAGCTTAGGTCGTTTAAAGTAATGACGATTAACCGGTACTGGTTTCGCCCATCCAAACCCTGCAAGCAAAATAAAGATTGCACCAACTAGGTCAATATGAACGATTGGATTTAACGTCAGCCTTCCTTGCTTTTGCGCTGTTGGATCGCCAAATTTATAGGCTACAAATGCATGTGCAAATTCATGGATGGTAAAACCTATTACAATGGACAAAATAATATAAGGCAAATCCGCCAAATTTTGCGAAAATAACAAATGAATAGCTCCCCTCTATACTCAGTTTCTATGGAAAAGGTTTCTTTTCTCTCTATGTTTCCTTTTAAAATTATACATGATTATAATTTGGAAAGGAAAATATTCTTTCTCCTAGGAAAAAGCATACGGAATAATCCCTATTTTATACCTACTATCTCGAATAAAGACTTGCACTTTTCCAAAAAATATGAAAAACTACTATCAAAAACCAAGGAGGATTTTAACCATGCCCTATGTAACTGTAAAGATGCTAGAAGGTAGAACAGAGGATCAAAAGAGAAATCTAGTAGAGAAAGTAACAGAAGCAGTTGTTGAGACAACAGGAGCATCCAAGGAAAAAGTTGTTGTCTTTATTGAGGAAATGCCAACAAACCATTATGCTGTAGCTGGCAAACGCCTAAGCGATCAAGAATAACTAGCATCATTAGAAAAAGGGCATCCAAAGCAATGTTACAATTTGCTTTGGATGCCCTTTTTTATTTAATGAACCGTTTTTTCTTTTAAATTGTCAATATATGCGTAGGCTATCTCCATTTCTTCCTCTGTATATTTTTGCTTTGCCTTTAAAGTAAAAACCTTTTCCTTTACCTCTTCTTTCGATAAGGTATCGAAGAATAGAACTGTGGAAACAAGCTCAAGAAACCTTGAATTTTGGCCATTCATATCTTCGAGACAAGGGGATAAGTTAGGCATCTCCACTTCATTAAGGGCAAGAAATTCTTTTCCATTATCTGTGAGCGTATAGCGATATTGGAAATATCCTCCCTTTTTTTCTTTTACTTCATTTAAAAATCCCATATTGCATAATTCTTCTACTCGCAAAGTTAATTCTTCTGAATAGGGACCGAAAAAGTGAAATTGATATTTTTCATGAAAAGGAAAATCAAGCTTTTTCGCAATATATATCATTTTTTGTAGCTTTTTTCTTCCAATAATTTCGCCCGAAGCAGCAATTGCTTTCATTACTTTGGCATGATCTTTTAACAAATTGGGTCATCTCCTACTCCATTTAATCCTAAAACACGCATCTATTGAATATCTAACAATTGACGAATTTGTTTTTTGACTTTCCCTTTGGAACTGTCATCCTTCAGGATATCCTTTGGAAAATATAGCTTGTGATCCGTTCTTCTTTTTCCAGAAATACTATCGACTATTTCAGATTCTCTGGAAAGCTCTCTTATTTCTCCGTTTTTCATCAAAAGATGGATTGGTAACCGTTCTTCTTCCTCACCTGGCCTGTAAAAATCATATGGAAGATCGGAGGAGGAATCTACAACCAAATAATACTCTGGATCTAATCCTGCTTTTTGAAATAACCTAGATAGTTCCTGAAGCTTCTTATATTCGTTCGCTGGATCAAACTCTACGTATTTAAAAAGATTCCTATTCATAAATCTACGGCAAAGGTCCTTCAAAATGGCATCATCTTCTTCTTGCCACATTTGAAAATAATAGAGAATAATAGCCTCATCCAATTTCAAGTAGTCTTCTAAGGATGTCTCTTCTTCAAAGAGTGAGTAAAAATGAATTGGGTGATATTTAAAGGCGTAGAACTGCTCGTGTAAGTATTTCGCTCTGTGTAGAATCTTCGTAAGAATTACTTCCGCACTTCTTGTTACTGGGTGGAAATATACCTGCCAGTACATTTGATAACGGCTCATAATATAATCTTCTACTGCGTGCATTCCACTTTTCTTAATAACAGCCTGATCTTCACGGGGACGCATCACACGCAAAATTCGCTCCATATCAAAATTCCCGTAGCTAACCCCTGTAAAATAGGCATCCCTTAGTAAATAATCCATGCGATCTGCATCAATTTGACTGGAGATTAAACTGACTACTAGTTTTTCCTTTGAGGTTTTTGCAATTATTTCGGCAACCTTTTTCGGAAAATCCTTCTCTACTTTCGTTAAAACCTTATTTACTTCTGTCTTCCCCAGAATAATCCTACGTGTAAATTCTTCGTGATCAAGATCAAACACTTTTTCAAACGAATGAGAAAAAGGTCCATGTCCTAAATCATGCAAGAGGGCAGCACATAAAGAAAGCAATCTTTGGTTATTATTCCATTCTTCTCTGCCTTCAAAGACATCGTCAATAATTCTTCTAACAATTTCATATACTCCTAGAGAGTGATTAAATCTACTGTGTTCCGCACCATGGAAAGTAAGGTATGTTGTGCCCAGCTGTTTAATTCTTCGCAGCCGCTGAAACTCTTTTGTTCCTATTAGATCCCATATTACTCGATCGCGCACATGTATATAGCGATGCACTGGATCTTTAAATACTTTCTCTTCATTTAGCTTATCCGTCGAATATGGCATCTTTCTTCACTCTCTTTCGTTCTATTGACTATTTTTTATTCATTCTAGTAATTTAGAGTACACTCCATATTCTAAAGATAGAAAAAGAGGGTTCCGTGTAAGCATTTTAAAAAGGAAAAAATAATTTTTTCTCGATAAAATAACTCTCTAGTGGAAGCTCCTCTGGTTTTACAAAGACTAAATTTTCATTGTTGTTCATTCGAAGATTTAAAATAATGGCTCTTTTCGTAATGTTTGTTGGTAACCCGCAGACTGAATACACTTCGCTTTCCATGGGGCGAGCGCCAAGCCGCTTCACAGCTCACGCTCCTGCAGGGTCTCGGACTTTCTCGCAGCTCCCACAGGAGTCGAGCGGTCACCTCTCCAAACCAACATATTTTCGCTTTCAAAGCTTAAAATCCTAGTTGAATTTAGATTAAACATACTTTTTCAGTGTCCTTCTCGCTAATCCCACAGGAGTATACGTGTATTCAGTCTGCTCCGTATTACTTAAAATTTTTTCAATTGAAAACAGCCAAAATAATAGACTGGTTTCTATTATTTTTTTAACTTCGCATTGATTTTATCCATTAACTCTTCTTCTGTTAATGCAGCTAGTGGACGATTATTGACAAAAGCAAATGTTTTTTTGCGACCAGGACCGCAATAAGATTGACAGCCTATATCAATTTTTGCATCTGGATCTATTTGCTTTAAACGTGGTATTAACGTTTTTAAATTTACTGCCTGACAATCGTCGCAAACACGAAATTCGTTTGCCATTTGGACAACCCTTTCTATAAATGCTCTCCAATAAAGTTATCGACAATCCTATCGACAACATTCTCACTCATTACTATATGGTATTTTACCCCTTCTGAACTAGCAATGCAAGATGCAAAAGATTGTAAAACAGTGACGAATTATCAACAAAAACCGTACGTTTCCCATGACTATTAAAGCTTATTTTTTCATACAAAAATTAAAACCATTTCAATTCTCTATATTAATTAGGTAATATACGTTATAATTTTCTCTTGAATATAGGGAGGTCATGAAATGAACAAAAGTAGAATATTAGTAATGTGCAGCATTGTTCTTGCAATGCTTATTGCCTCTATTGATACGACCATAATGAACACAACCATGCCTATTATTGCAGATGAGCTTGGCGGTACGGAATTATACGCCTGGGCTTTTGCTGCTTATATGATAGCAAGTACCATTCTTTCGCCAATTGCCGGCAGACTTTCTGATCTTTTTGGACGAAAAAAACTGTTTGCTTTTGGCATTATTGTCTTTCTGATCGGCTCTCTCTTATGCGGAATCGCAGCAACTATGCCTCAACTAGTCATTTTCAGAGCACTGCAAGGGATGGGAGCTGGATTTATGATGCCATTTCCCGCTATCATTGCTGGAGACCTTTTTTCTATTGAAAAAAGAGGGAAAATCCAGGCATTGTTTACTGGCATGTGGGCATTATCTGCGGTATTAGCTCCTACACTTGGTTCTCTTTTTGTAGAGTTTATGAGTTGGAGATGGATTTTTTATATTAATTTACCAGTATGTATTATTGCCCTACTAACTTTGATTCCATATAAAGAAGTCTATCAGCCAAAAAAGGCACAGGTAGATTATATCGGAGCAGCACTATTTGGAATCGGAATAACTTGTGTGTTATTAGTTACCGTGCTAGAAAGTTATCTTTATATTTTCGCTATAGTTGGTATCCTTCTATTAATCACATTTTATTTCTTTGAAAAAAGACAGCCTTCACCAATTGTTCCATTATCCATTTTTAAAAATAAAACCATCACCTGGATTTTTCTTAATGGGTTCGTTGGAACATTGGCTTTGTTTGGAACATCAAGCTATATTCCTTTATTCCTGCAAAATCAGGCTGGACTCTCTGTGCTATGGAGCGGCGTTTCTCTCCTTGGTATGTCTGTTGGGTGGATGGCTATGTCCGTTCCAGCTGGTAAATGGATATTAAAATATGGCTATCGCATTCTATTAATAATCGGAAATACATTACTTTTGCTTTCAGGAATTTTATTAGTATTATTAAATGAGTCAAACGGCTTTTGGTACGTATTTATCCTTATGGTTGTTCAAGGACTAGCATTTGGTCTGCTAAGCACTGTCGGAATAATTGGTGCTCAAGCACTAGTTGGAAATCACGAAAAGGGTGTTTCCACCTCATTCTTTATGTTTTGTCGAAACATGGGAACGGCGATTGGTGTTACTATTATGGGTTCCTTATTAAATAGTGGTACAACCTTTATGGAGGGCATTCACCATCTCTTCCTTTTTGGATTTATTGTAAGTATATTTGCTTTTCTCTCTGCATTCTTCATTCAAAATGGAGGAGCTTTAGTAGAAAAACGTGCATAAGTATTTTATTAATATCTGTATCGAACAGTTGGCTTGATGGCCGACTGTTTTTTTTTATCCTCTTTATTTGTATTTTTCCTAAACTATAAAAAAATCTACTATCCTTGTATTTCTTTTGTATAAACAAATACGTTTCTGGAAAAGATGGAACTAGAAAGATTTATTTATCGTGATTAAGTTGGGAGTTGAGTTAGAAATGAAAGTTAGACAAGACGCATGGTCGGAAGAAAATGATCTTTTATTAGCAGAAACTGTTTTAAGACATGTTAGAGAAGGAAGCACTCAGTTAAACGCCTTTGAAGAAGTTGGGGATAAATTAAATAGAACGTCAGCAGCATGTGGATTCCGCTGGAACGCAGTCGTTCGTCACCAGTATGAAAAGGCGCTTCAGCTTGCTAAAAAGCAGCGAAAGCAACGGCAACGTATGTTAGGAAAAGATCAAGGTGGCAAGAAGAAACTATTATATTCACCACCAGTTCCAACAGTGGATGATCTTGAAGCTCTTACCGTTTCCACAAGTTTGGAAATGGGCTCTATGGAAGTGGAAATGGATGTTATGGATACCTTCTTTACATCAGAAACATTAGATACAAATGTTACTAGTCCACAAGAAGACGAGCTTGTAAACTATCAATCAGAAGAAGAACCAGAAGAGGAAGCACAGCCAGTACCAGTATATGACGCAAAAAAAGCACCTGCCTATCCATCAGTAAACCATAGTCATGCTGGTACACTAAATTTTGACACTGTTCTTTCCTACTTACAAAATTTCCGAAATGCCACAATACAGCTGGAAATCCTAAAAAGTGAGAACGAAAGATTAAAACGAGAAATGGCAACAATCAAAAGCCGGAACAAAGAATTAGAAGAGAAACTACATCAAATCGAAAATAACTCAGAAACAATGCAAGAAGATTACGAAACACTCATGAAAATCATGAACAGAGCCCGAAAACTCGTAGTACTAGAAGAAGACGAGCGCCCAACCAAATTTAAAATGGACAGAAACGGAAACCTCGAAAAAGTCGCAGAGTGAGTATAAAGCGGAAAGGGACCGTTTAGCGGCGTGTGGGGTGGAGCGACATTTCCTGAGATATAGGAAACACGGTGAACGCTAGTGAACCGATGTTGACTTATCGTAGGGAAATGGCGGGAAGCCCATCAGCCGCTGGTCCCTTGGAGCTGGATTGAGTATAAAGCGGAGGCGCCTTGCTTATCAGCGTACAAACTGGAGGGCTTCGACTGAGATAAAGGAAACACGGCGAACGTTAGTGAGTCGATGTTGACTTATCGTAGGGAGGAGACCGAAGTTTGCTAGCTGATAGGCGCCGGAGCTGGATTGAGCATAAAGCGGAAAGGGACCGTTTAGCGGCGTGTGGGGTGGAGCGACATTTCCTGAGATATAGGAAACACGGTGAACGCTAGTGAACCGATGTTGACTTATCGTAGGGAAATGTTGTGAAGCCCATCAGCCGCTGGTCCCTTGGAGCTGGATTGAGTATAAAGCGGAGGCGCCTTGCTTATCAGCGTACAAACTGGAGGGCTTCGACTGAGATAAAGGAAACACGGCGAACGTTAGTGAGTCGATGTTGACTTATCGTAGGGAGGAGACCGAAGTTTGCTAGCTGATAGGCGCCGGAGCTGGATTGAGCATAAAGCGGAAAGGGACCGTTTAGCGGCGTGTGGGGTGGAGCGACATTTCCTGAGATATAGGAAACACGGTGAACGCTAGTGAACCGATGTTGACTTATCGTAGGGAAATGTTGTGAAGCCCATCAGCCGCTGGTCCCTTGGAGCTGGATTGAGTATAAAGCGGAGGCGCCTGGTCATCAGCGTACAAACTGGAGGGCTTCGACTGAGATAAAGGAAACACGGCGAACCTTAGTGAGTCGATGTTGACTTATCGTAGGGAGGAGACCGAAGTTTGCTAGCTGATAGGCGCCGGAGCTGGATTGAGTATAAAGCGGAATGGGACCGGGTAAAAAAAAGAGAGAAAATTAGGAGTTGGCAACACATTCACGATTATAAATAGAGGATAAGGAAAGGGATTTTCTTTTACTAAAATTCCCTTCCTTATCCTCTTTTTGGTTTTAGCGGAATGCCTGCATGATTTTCTCGTTTCTTTCCACAACCCGATTATAATAGGATTCAAATTGCGAAAGCTCTTCTCCCTGTAATTGATCTGCAAATAAAAATTCTGCATGATCTTTTAAAGCGAGTAGTAATTTAGTCATCACTTGATCGACTGTTAAAGATACTCCTAACAATTCTGCTAAAGATGCCATTACCTCAGGGTTTATTTCTGGATATTCAAACTTTGTCGTCTCTCCTTTTAGACCAGAAGAGTAGAATTGTTTGATGATTTCCGCTCTTTCCTGTCCACTTCCATTTACACAAAGATAAATTTGAACAGCAACTCCACTTCTTAAGCGTCTTTGAGAAATTCCCGCAAACTTTTTCCCATCTATGCTTAAGTCATAGCTTCCTGGACAATAGGAACCAACAATTTCCCTTGCTTCTATGCGTTTGCCATAATCCTGAAACATATATTTAATCAATTCGAACATCGTTTCATAGCCACTGTTAATATCAATTCGTTTCTCCTGCTCTGGAAGAATAAGAGATATGTTTAACACCTCTTTATCTAAAACGACAGCTAGACCACCTGAATTACGAACAATATATTGATAGCCCTGTTCTTTTAAAAATGCTAACGCATCTTTTAAATGAGGCAGCCTCGTATCCTGTATTCCTAATACAATCGTCCGATCATGTACCCAAGTTCTTGCCGTAGCAGGTACTATCCCGCTTCCAACAGAAGAACATAAAGTATCATCCATTCCGAAAGAATGCAGCGCTGATACATGTAAACCTGTTGTGGACTGATCAATGAGTCTCCACTTATCTTGTTTTAACAAACTAGTATTGCCGACCATCACTTAGCTCCTTCTGTTTTAACAACCATCTATTCTATTTTTAAAAGATATTGTATTCTTTATTCATTCACAATGATTTATTATAACGAAATTGGAGCTATTTCAAAAGCTATCTTCTCTTTTTTGTAGGCAATTTTCGCATACCTTCATATTTTTTGAAGAAAACATAAAACAGCTTCTTTCGCTCCAACAACAAAAGGGGCTGTTATTATTCATTGTTAATTTTCTTGTTGGGATGAGAATTCATAGGCGGAGAATTTCCGGCTAATGTATACAGAGGGAGCCTAAGTAGCAGATATAAGCGGAGATATTCCGAATAACTGCTCTAAATAAGACAAAATTCAACGATTTGGATACTATAAACGGAAAAACCTCCTTTATTTTTAAGGAAATATGGACATTTCCCAATTTAAACGGAATTATACCGTTTATTTTTCAAACACAATAAAATCAACATTCCGTTATAACAGAGCTTAATAAAAAGATTAATCTGTGACTAGGTTACCCATACTTTATATATAAAAGCATTGTTTACGGCTATTTTTTCGGTATGAACAACAAAATGAGGAACGGATCCTAAGAAAAAAGAAAGAGCATAAGCTATTTTATAATCAGGCGTTATATATCCATCAATAGTTCTTCCATAGATTTCATTAGCTATTGAATCTGCCCACACTTCTGATTCCCATGATGTATCAAAAACAACGTCTTCCCTTTTCCATCTTATTTCCATAAATTTTATAACCCCCTTAATCAATTTCCTTATGAATCTCTTAGTGATGGGTAATGTTTATTTTGTATTTTAGATATCAATAATTCTCCAATAGCTTCTTAGCAGTTAGATACCAATTAACTATATCAGCTTTTTAAAAGCATAGTTACTACCCTTTATTGATTATTCTTTTTAAAATTTTGTAAAGCACCTTCTGTATGAGCGGGATAGGGTGAGGGATAGATGTCGGTAGATTCCTTAACATAGCATAACTCAAAAAGGACGCCTCCCTAGCTTAAGGAGACGCCCTTTTTTTAAAAATTACTTTGTTAAGCTTTGACCTGCTGTGATTAATGCTAATTTATAAACATCTTCTTCGTTACATCCACGAGAAAGGTCGTTTACAGGAGCATTTAATCCTTGAAGGATTGGACCAACTGCTTCAAAATTACCTAGTCTTTGTGCAATTTTATAGCCAATATTTCCAGCTTCTAAGCTTGGGAATACAAATACGTTTGCATCACCTTGAATTGGAGAATCAGGAGCTTTTTGTTTTGCAACAGATGGAACAAATGCAGCATCAAATTGGAATTCACCATCAATTACTAATAATGGATCTCTTAATTTTGCTTCTGCTAATGCACCTTCTACTTTTTCTGTTTCTGGTGATTTTGCAGATCCTTTTGTGGAGAAGCTTAACATTGCAACACGTGGATCAATGTCAAACATTTTTGCTGTTTTCGCACTTTCCACAGCGATTTCTGCAAGATCTTGGCTATCTGGAGTAATGTTAATTGCACAATCGGCAAATACATATTTCTCGTCTTCACGAACCATGATGAATACACCAGATGTCTTTTTTACACCTTGTTTTGTCTTAATGATTTGTAAAGCTGGACGAACAGTATCAGCTGTTGAATGAATCGCACCACTTACTAAACCATCTGCTTGGTTAGCATATACAAGCATTGTTCCAAAATAGTTTTCATCTAAAAGGATTTTACGAGCATCTTCTTCTGTTACTTTTCCTTTACGTCTTTCTACAAAAGAAGCAACAAGTGCATCAAATTGAGCATATTTCTTTGGATCGTAAATTTCAGCGTTTTCTAAAGAAACGCCAAGATTGTTTGCTTTTGCTTGAACTTCTTCTATGTCTCCAATTAAAACAGGAATTAAAATTTTATCTTCTGCTAAACGACCAGCAGCTTTTAAAATTCTTTCATCTAATGCTTCTGGAAAAACGATTTTCACGTTTTGGCCAGTTACTTTTTCTTTTAAACTTGTAAATAAATCACTCATTACATTTCTTCCTCCTTTTTATGTACACTTAATAGGATACTCTACCATGATAAAATTTCAAGGAATATTCCTTACTTTCTTCTATTTTTGTCCCTAAAAAACACGATTGGTTCACATTCCTATTACTTGGGAGATGAAAGTTAATATGGATGAAATGCTTCCTTTATACAATCTGATATTTCCCTATATTTATCTTCCTTATACTTTTTTGTGCTATTTCAAACTTCTTTTTATAGCAGTCACAATTTGTTCACAATTATCTCAAGGTTTATTCCGTTTGTAACTGGAGAAACTATGATATAGTTATTTTGTATTTAAGGTTTAAATAAGGAGTGAACATATAAATGAGTGAAGCGGCAAAAACGTTGGATGGCTGGTATTGTCTTCATGACTTCCGAACTGTAGATTGGACAACCTGGAAAATGTTGCCTAGTGAAGAAAGACAGGCAGCAATCAACGAATTTCTAGGACTATTGGAAAAATGGAACGTTGTTCAAGAAAATAATAGCGGCAGCCATGCCCTATATACGATTGTTGGACAAAAAGCAGACTTCATGATGATGATTCTGCGCCCAACTATGGAAGAATTACAGCAACTAGAAACAGAATTCAACAAAACTAAATTAGCTGAATTTACTATTCCAGCTCATTCCTATGTGTCTGTTGTGGAATTAAGCAATTATCTACCATCTGATTCTGATAAAGACCCCTATGAAAATCCATATGTGAAATCAAGATTATATCCAATCCTTCCGACATCCAATTATGTATGCTTCTATCCAATGGATAAGCGTCGCCAAGGAGAAGACAACTGGTATATGCTTCCTATGGAAAACCGTAAAGACTTGATGCGTAGCCATGGGATGATTGGTAGACAATATGCGGGGAAAGTAAAACAGATTATTACAGGATCTGTTGGCTTTGATGATTACGAATGGGGAGTAACGCTATTCTCTGATGATGTTCTTCAATTCAAAAAATTAGTATATGAAATGCGTTTTGATGAAGTGAGTGCTCGTTATGGTGAATTCGGCTCCTTCTTTGTAGGAACCATTCTTAAACAAGAGGGAATCACAGAATATCTACATGTAACTGAATAAAATAGAGTCGTTCTCTAAAAGAGTCTAACCGTCGTATCGATTTATAATTACTGCGGAGCAGAAGCTTATTAGAGAACGCTCTTTTTTTATCGCCTATAGATTTCTTAAAGTTCATTTGATTATGTCCCACATAGATTATTTTTCCCTCAGCACTAGTCATTCCCTCTTTCTATCAACTTATAACCTGCAGCTTCTAATGGCATTAGATTTTCCCACATAGTTCTTTATTGTAGACTCTTCTATTTAAATTGTATCTACTTGTCATAACTTATTCTTTTTCCTCATAGGATGAAATAGTGAGCGATGACCTATGAATGATATAACATTCACCGTCTACTTCTTATTTCTAAATTTTATGGTCAACTTCGAAATGACGGAAGTATGTTGTGAAGATTGGATAGAAGAATATGGAGGGATGAAAATGAGTCAGTCTAATTATGGGAACTATGGTTATCCACAAGGATACGGGGCATATCCCGGACAAATTCCTACCTATGGAAATCAGCAAATGTATCAGCAGCAAGCACCAATACAACAAGGAGTACCTACACCCACACCAAGTACAACACCTACTACACTGCCAGGACAGCTGCCAATTGAAGCATCTTATATCGAGAATATTTTACGCCTTAACAAAGGGAAAATTGCGACTGTATATGCAACATTCGAAAACAACAAAGATTGGAATTCAAAAATCTTTAAAGGCATTATTGAAGCAGCAGGGCGAGACCATCTAATCTTAAGCGATCCACAAACTGGAACTCGCTATTTAATTCCAATGCTATATATTGATTACGTTACGTTTGATGAAGAAATTGAGTATGAATATCCGTATGGAGTTGCAGCACCAAATCTAACTACATACCCACCTAGATAATCCAAAACGCCTACTGCTTTAAAACTTTTAAAATTATGAGACTGGGACATAAGCATTTCAACTAACAACAAACACGAACTATAATGTAATTAAATTACACTATAGTTCGTGTTTGTTTTTTAGAATAAGGTTTAAAAACGAAGTGAAATGGAGCGGAGGACGCTCGACTCCTGCGGGAAATAGAGACGCTTTAGACCCCGCAGCGCAGTGAGGAGGCTCAGCTTCCTCCCCTGCGCATCGAGCGTCTGTAGCGCAATGGAACGACTTAGTTTTTACACTTAACTATATTAAAAAACATAGATAACCATCATGAGAAAGTAGCTATATTTAAGAGCTAAATTAAAGATTGTTCGTCTTTAAAGACTAGTTATTTAGTTTTGTCCCAGTCTCTTTTTTGTTTTACAATACTTTCAGCTTATAAAAAATCCCTTTTTTATCGTTATACAATCTATTCAGCTATTTTATCCTTCACCAAAAAATAAGCTGTTATCCATGCAGTAATAGGAATGACAAGTGTAACACCAGTTCCTGCACTAAGTATCGTGATCATTTCTGCACTGAATATTTTTGAATTGATAATTTCTCCTATTGAGTAAGACAAATCTTTAAACCAAATTAGCAATGCAATGTAGCCTCCAAAGAATGCGAAAAACAACGTATTTGTGCTTGTTCCTAAAATGTCTTTACCAATGCTTAATCCAGCCTTGTATAATTCGCCTTTACTAATATGTGGATTGTGAAAATGGATTTCGCGCATTGGCGATGAAATAGCCATGGCTGTGTCTGTAATCGCACCAATTGTACTCATGATAATTACAGAAGTTCCAATTTTAATAAAATCTACACCGATATTAAGGGAGAACATACTAAGTTCCTCTAATTCTTCGACCCCAAATCCCTGAATCATTGCTTTATTTGACAAGTAGAGAATAAACACGAGTAGAAGAATAATCGTAATCATGGTTGAAAGGAATGCTGTTTTTGTTTTGATATTCACTCCATTAATATAAAATAGGTTGATACAGCTAATTACTATACTGGCAAATAAGGTTAAGATAATCGGATTTATGTTTGGGTTAGTCATGAAAACCGTAATAATAATAACCACACTGAAGTTAAAGAATAACGCGAAAAACGAACTTACTCCCTTTTGTCCACCTATAATGCTCATTAAGATAAATAAAATAATACCTAGCACTACTAATACATTCATTCGCTTGCCCGCTTTCTGTTAACGAAAAAAATAGTTATATATAAACCTATCGGAATCGTTAACACAATTCCTATACCGCCAGCTAACGCTCGTGCCAATTCTAATGATAGGTTCATGGAGAGAGTAAAACCTAATGGCGAGGTATTTTTAAAGTAAAGGATAAGCATTGGTATTGTTCCACTTATATAGGCAAAGAGCAAAATATTCGTCATGGTTCCCATTATGTCTTTTCCAATTTCTCTTCCTGATGTTATTAGAGCTTTAACCGATATATTGTTATTCTTTTCATATAATCCAAATATGGAAGAAGACATCGTAATAGCTACGTCCATAACAGCACCGAGCGATCCAAGGAATAATCCTGCAAGAAAAACCAATTTATAAGGACGCGTGATAAATTGCAGCTCCTCATAGCGAAGACCTTTTTCTGAAGTTAGCCATAAAACTAAATAAGTAATGGCTAAAGAAAGAAACGTACCTAATAAGGTTGCTATAATCGCTGCATATGTTTTTTCATTTCGTCCGCTTACGAGTATAAGAGAAATAATCGTAAATATAATAACACTGATACTACAAATTATTAGGAGGCTTTTCTCTGAATTGTTTACATAAACATCCAATGCAATGGATAATATAATGGCGTTAATGACCAAACTAAACAGAGAAAACAGCCCTTGTTTTTTACCTACAAATAGCAAGGAAAAAATAAAAACCCACGTAATCATCAACAAATATTTATCCCTTTTTACATCGTGAACACTTCCTTTGAGATAGCCATTCTCTCCTAGCTTGGAATCAATATGAACAAATAACTCGTTTCCAACATGAAATTCGTCATTATTTGCCTTGGAGGAAGTAAATTCATTCATTAGATATATTTGTTTCCCTTTTTCCTCTCCGTTTTTTATTTCTCCAATAATCTGCTGCGTAAATAAATAATCTTTATTATTAAAATGATCCTTTATTTCGGTTTGGTCTAGAAGTTCCGCTTTTACTACTTTCACTATTGGCCTTTCATAAAAGGAGTAGTTGTTATGAACAAAAATAATAGAGCCTATAAAGGTAAGTAAAACGACACTAAAAAAGCATTTCATCTTTTTGCTCATTTCTGTTAATGTTTTCATCATTTGATTCAAGAGCAGCCTCCTACTAAAAATTTCGTTTCTTCTTTCAAGAGTAAGAAAAAAAGGATAGGTAAGAACATATTATCTTCTGCTCACCTATCCTTTATTATATAATCCTATTACATCCACTTCCACGCAGCGATAATAACTAATAGCCACGCGGTCAAAAATGCTACGCCGCCTATTGGTGTAATAGCTCCTAGTACTTTAATTTGGGTAACTGCCAATATGTATAGGCTTCCTGCAAATAGAATAATGCCAATAAACATTAGCCACCCTGCCCAGTTTAACAAGCTGCTTGCTGGAAACTTCCCTAAGAGCAAGCCAATTAGTATTAAGCCTGTACTATGGAACATTTGATATGTTACTCCCGTTTTCCATGTTTCCAAGTATTTATCTGGAATTTTACCTTCTAGACCATGGGCACCAAAGGCTCCTAAACCAACGGACAATAATGCATTGATGGCTCCAATAATGATAAAAGTTTTCATTTTTGTCTCCTTTTTTCTTGCAGATTATTGGTATCATATGTATGAAATTGATTGTATGATGAAGGAATAACATTTCTCAAGCTATTGTCTAAAAAGGTATTCCTTCATTTACAAAAACTATCCTATGTCAACAACCCATAACTGAAGTCACGAGGGTTCTCGGCTAAAGCCTAAAAATCAAATAAAGAATCGCCATTTCCTTCATCCATCTTTATTTTATTTGTTTGTGTCTGTATCGGTTGTTGTTTTGGAATGGTTAATGGTGCTTGCATAGCTTGGAAGGATGGCTTTTGCACAGGGTGCTGGTAGGTTATGCTTTCTTTCCCCTCTTGTTCAAGTACTAATTCGCATAAGGATTTAATAGCATAAACTCTTTCCCTTATTCTTGCATCCGAATCGCTTGTCTTTGCTTCTAGTAACTGATCCTCTATTTTAGCAAGTAATTGCTGTACAGATATATTCATTTCATCCCTCCTTTTGCCTGGAAACGAAGGCACTCTTGTCCAGATGCTCTCTTTACTTCAACGGAAGGCATCGTTCTTCCTTTAAATTGAAACGCCTTACATCCTTTAGGGAACTGACTATCCCATGTTACATAGTAGAACTTACATTTATAACAATTTACCTTATTCTTTTCCATTCCATACCCTTTCTTAATCCCTTAAAGAAAAACACAAGCAGAGGCTGGGACAAAAGTATCCCAGCTTAAAATAAACCAGAAAACGAAGTAGCCAACAAAAATCCGCGTACTTTCTTTGTTTGGGCTTTTTTAGCGTGTTCCAGAAAGCTAGTGCTATAATCCACAGCCTATATATTTCCTTTATTATATTATTGTTTTTCTAAAAAATCATCTATGCACCAATTAATAGGAGTCTTCCCTCTATTTTCAAGCATTCTATTAATGGTAGAAAACGGCCGGCTTCCTAAAAACCCTCGATGGGCAGAAAGGGGACTTGGATGTGTTGATAAGATAATGCCATGCTTTTCTTGGTTGATGAGAGCAAGTTTTTTTTGAGCTGGATTACCCCATAACACGAAAATGACTGGCTCCTCTCTCTCATTCAACATGTGTATCACTTGATCTGTAAATTCTTCCCACCCTTTTCCACGATGAGAATTAGCTTGACCTGCGCGAACCGTTAAAACTGTATTTAGCAATAGTACCCCTTGCTCAGCCCAGCTTTTTAAATAACCATGATTTGGAATTGGACAGCCCAAATCATGATGTAGCTCCTTATAAATATTTTTTAAGGATGGCGGTATTTTCACTTCTGGCTTAACAGAAAAGCTTAATCCATGTGCCTGATTTGGACCGTGATAAGGATCCTGTCCTAAAATGACTACTTTCACCTTTTCATAAGGTGTGTATGATAAACTATTAAAGATGTCTTCCTTTTTTGGATAAATAGTGAATTCACTATATTCCTTTTCTAAGAATGCTTCTAATTGGATAAAGTTATCCTTTTGGCGCTCCATTTCTAATAGCTGTTCCCAGGATGTAGCCATCCCGTCTCCCTCCTTTATTCCCCTTCAAAGCTTACTTGAACAGAATAACCTAGTCTTCCATAGAATTCCTTCAATGTTTTTTCAGCATTTTCCTCTGCTTTCACTAAAATCCCTTGTTCTATTGCCTCTTCCTTCATGATTTCCTTTGCTTCATCCATTAAGCTATAGGCTTCTTCCCATTTTACGTCTCCTCTAAAAATACCAGAAACAGAATAAGTCTCGACTTCATCAAAATTAATAGAAGGATTTTGTAGAAAATCTGCTTTTGGCAATAGAATGCGGATACTTTTCTCTTCTTCGTCAATTTCAAGTTGATTTTCTGTAATGGTAGATAGATCTACTCCCGCTGTCAGTGTACCAGGCACAACCAATAATATTTTTCGCTTTGTTCCTGGGATATTTGTCTCAATTTCTTTTCCAAAAATCTCATTATCTTCTTTTTCTAAAATTGTTTTCACAAAGGCTTGAGAGGTGGCTAATGTCGATAAATCCTTCATCTGTTCTAAATAGGCTCCTGTTTTTACAACTGGCTCTTTCGGAAAAGCAACTTTCCAGAGCCCAACAATTCCGACTATTAAAAGTACAATTAAAACACTTAAAAATAGCATGATTTTTTTATTTAGCCGATTCTTTACTCTATATAAACCAAATTTGGGAAAACGAATCCCCCTTCTGTTATTTATCTCCATTGTTGCACTTGCTTGTTCCTTTTCCCCCGCTCTTAGTTCTCGATTAATTTGTTCTTTTTCTCTTTTGCTTACCATTCGACCCCTCCTGTTTTCTATTATTCTCTTCTTTTATTATATAAGGAAATTTGTCGATTGTGGGGATATTTGTCTATTTACAATTTCCCAAATATCGAAAGATGAAAATATTACCAACAGATTAGGTGTTTCATCTTGTTTATAGAAGGCTATATAAAAAACATAGATAAATTCCACTATAATAGGAGGCTATCACTATGTATAAAGTTGAAGTAGTAGAAAATGGTGTACAAGCAAGCAATATTATTCATGCGTTAGAAAACCAAGGCTATAAAAAGGATAATATTTATATTTTCGCACATGATAAAGACCGCTCAGAAGATTTATCAAATGCGACGGAAACAGGAAATGTATCCATGAAGGAACAAGGATTACTTGATTCCATCAGCAATGTTTTCCGAAAAAGAGGCGACGAATTGCGTTCTAAAATGCAATCAGTCGGATTAACCGAAGCAGAAGCATCTAAATACGAGGAAGTTTTAGATACAGGTAAACTAGTTATTGTTGGTTCGCTCGAACAACTCCAACAATAAGAAAAATCCCGCGTTGCATTTCCAACGCGGGATTTTTCTATCTAACCGAGTAATTGATCGTATAGCGTTTTTGCATATACCATATCATTTGTCTCATGTATCAGCGCTCTTCCATCTCGGAAAAACACAACCCTGTTGCTTTCTAGCTGAACGGACAGTAGAAATGGATTTTGTTTCACTGCATATCCTTTCTTTTGAAAACTTTCTGCAAGTTGTTGAAAAGGGATGGCTTTTGGATTAGAAGGACGAATCTGCACGGTTTCTCTTCCACATAGCACAGCTACCTTTGTTTGATTTTCTTTTTCCAGAAAAGGATAGGTCCGATTTTCTCCACATGTAGGACAATCTGCTCTCTTTGCACGACTAACCTTTATGTTTTGGTATTCATTTTCCCATAAATCAAAGGTCAAAAAAGTTCCACGTAATGCATTCTTGTCCCCGATTAACAGCTTTAGTGCTTCGGTTACCTGATGGGAAACCACTAGTTGAACGGCTGGGGCAATGATTCCTACAGTATCACAAGTCATTCCAGTCATAGGCATGGATTTTAATAGGCAATGTAAACAAGGGGTCTCACTTGGTATAATCGTGTAGCTCATTCCTGAACTCCCTACACACGCACCATAAATCCAAGGAATACTATGCTTCACTGCTAGATCATTTAGGATCATTCTTATTTCCATATTATCTGTAGCATCCATTATTAAATCTGCTTTTTTAGCTAGCTGTTCCAATAAATCTACCGTTGCTTCCCCAACAATTCCTTGAACGATGCATTCCTGATTAATTTCCTTTAATCTTCTTTCAGCAGCAATAGCTTTCGGCATTCGTTCCCTCGCATCGTCTTCTGTATACAATTGCTGTCGCTGTAGATTGCTTTTTTCTACATAATCTCTATCTATAATGGTAAGACTCCCAACCCCACTTCTACATAGCATCTCTGCAAGAGACGAACCTAAAGCTCCTGCCCCGATTATTAATACATGCTTTTCTCCTATTACTTTCTGTCCTTCCGCTCCAATAGAGGTGAATAACATCTGGCGGGAATACCTACTTTGCTCCACTTCTCTCTTCTCCTTCCTTCAGCCCCCACTAACAGGTGGAATAAATGCTACTGTATCGTTTCCCTTAACCATATCCTCGTCCAGTGCAAACTCTTCGTTAACTGCTACCATTACTCCTTGAAGAGAAAGAGTGGGATAAGTATTTAATAAATGCTCCTTAATTTGAGCTATCGTCTGTTGCTTCTCTTCTATCATTAACATTTCACTACCTATCGTCTCTCTCACACCCGCAAAAAAAAGCAATGTAATCAATGTAAATCCTCCTCACTCGGCTTACCATTTACATACATTTTGGTCCCTTTTTGATTTCCAATCCACTCTTCTCCAGTTTCCCAATGCTCTTTTTTCCAAATAGGAACGATCTCCTTTATCCTCTCTATTGCATATTGATTTGCTTCATAGGCATCCTTTCGATGAGGCGTTGAAACCGCAATGACTACTGCAACATCACTGATTTCCAGCTTCCCAACTCGATGAGAAATCGCCATTTCAATATCGTCCCACTTTTCCTTGACCTCATCGCCGATTTGTTCCAGTTTTTTCATTGCCATTGGAATATATGCTTCATATGTTAAATATAGTGTTTTTTTTCCTACCGTCATTTCCCTTACTGTGCCAATAAAAGTAGTCACAGCACCCGCATTTCTTCTTATTACTTTATCAATAACATTTTGTATATTAATTGGATGATCTATTATTTCAAAACTCATATAGATTCCTTTCTCCCTGCGTACTTTTTCTTTTGTCCTATTCATAACCGTAAAGAATATATATAGATTACCACAAATGTAGACAGAATTCTCTTACTATTCCCATCTATTACACGACTTTACGTGAGTGGTATGCAAAAAGGTTCTATAAACCAAACTAGGAAGGAAGACGGAAAAGTTGTATCCTTATTTAAAATGGTCTACAATTATTCAATCAAACAAAATTATTTTTCGCTGAAAAAACGTCAATTACATAGGAGGCATAACAAATGAAGAAAGTATTAACTTTAGCAGGTTCTGACACAAGCGGTGGTGCAGGTATTCAAGCAGACTTAAAAACATTTCAAGAACTAGGTGTTTATGGAATGACTGCCTTAACAACGATTGTTACAATGGATCCAAAGAATCATTGGCACCATAATGTTTTCCCGCAGGATATCAATACAGTTAACGCTCAATTAGAAACCGTATTATCTGTTGGAATCGATGCTATGAAAACAGGCATGCTTGGATCTGTCGAAATCATTGAAGCTGCCGCAAAGCTAATCGATGAGAATGATATTAAAAATGTGGTTATCGATCCAGTTATGATTTGTAAGGGAGAAGATGAAGTACTTCATCCAGAGACAGCAGATGCCCTTCGTGAATTACTTGTACCAAGAGCAACTGTCGTAACACCTAACCTTTTCGAAGCTTGGCAGCTTGCTAAAACAGATAAACCAATTAAAACAGTGGAAGATTTGAAAGAAGCTGCTGTAAAAATCCATGAACTTGGACCAAAATATGTTCTAATTAAAGGCGGCAGCAAATTAGGCCATGAGAAAGCAATCGATCTTCTATATGATGGAAAAGAATTTACGATTTTAGAAAGCGAACTAATTGATACTACGTATACCCATGGGGCAGGCTGCACAAACTCTGCGGCTATTACTGCTGAACTAGCGAAAGGTGCTTCAGTAGAAGAAGCTGTTCAAACTGCAAAAGACTTTATTACTGCAGCTATCCGCAATGGCTTTAAATTAAATGAGTACGTGGGACCAACTATGCACGGAGCATATCGTAATGAAAAAGAAAAACTTAGCGTGAAGTAAAAGCCTCTAAAACAGTGGTTTTATGGCATATCTCCTTTTAAACATATGAATCATTGTTATTAAAAACGAGAGCATGCCTAACCATTTTTTTGTCCGATCAATAAAGTGAAACTTCCATCGGTGGGGGGCCTTCATCCCCCACTGATGGTTAGTTGAACCAATCAGACCTTTACGGACAGTTAATTTTCCACCTATCTTCCTCGTATTCTCATACAAGAGGTGAGAATCTAACTGTCCGTTAAGAGTTGGATAAACTAGTAAAAAGGAGGGATACTCTTTGGAATTTGTACAAATCGAAAAAGTACAAGAAGTAATCGATCGTTTAAGCGAAAAAGAAATATATATTCACCTAGAAACGACTAATGGCGCCTATGCAAATCATAATGATGAAACCTTCTTTAACTCCGGTGCTTATATCCGTAATGCAAAGCTATCCTATGAATATGGCAAGATTACAGGAAACGGCCCTTATCGAGTTGGCTTAAAAACCGCTATTGGCTGGATTTATGCGGAAGGTATTACCCATTATGAAGTGGATGACATAAATAGATTGTTATTAGCAGGTCTAGATTTTACTGGAAAATTGGCAGTAGCACTGGAAATAAGTGAAACACCCTTTGAATAATAAATAGAACGTATTTTATTTTATTTTTACCATTCCATGAAAGGAGGATTTTATATGGAGACAGAAAGACAGGTATTAGTTATTTTCCCCCATCCAGACGATGAAGCATTCGGTGTATCCGGAACAATTTCTAAATTTATACACGAAGGAGTACCAGTTACTTATGCTTGCTTAACACTAGGTCAAATGGGAAGAAATTTAGGAAATCCACCATTTGCCACAAGAGAATCCTTGCCAGAAATTCGCAAAAATGAGTTACAGGAAGCTGCCCGAGCAATGGGATTAGAGGATCTTCGTATGCTAGGGTATCGAGATAAAACGATCGAATTCCTAAAGGAGGAAGTTCTAGTCAATGAATTTACCGCGTTACTAGATGAATTAGAGCCTTCTTTAGTCATTACCTTCTATCCAGGTTATTCTGTTCACCCGGATCATGATGCTACAGGGGCAGCTGTTGTAAAAGCAATTGAAAATAGAGAAGCTTCTAAACGACCAACGCTTTATTGTGTAGCCTTTTCCAAAAACTGTGAGGAAGACCTAGGACAACCGGATATTGATATCAATGTTCAAAATTTTGCAGAGCAGAAGGTCGCAACAATCGCTGCCCATCTTTCCCAAACGCAACAATATGCAGCCACTCTTCAAGAAGGGCTAAATAATCAAGAGCCTGATGTTTTAACTCGATTATATACGGAGAGATATTGGACCTATAAATTTTGATTTTTAGAGAACGATAAAAGCAAGCACGGAAAATGATTCTGTGCTTGCTTTATTTTTCCCTATTTTCTAACTGCGGTTCATTGTTATGCCTTTAACCATGCATTAGCAAGCAATAAAGCTCCTTTTGCTGCTTCTGTATGAGCTAATGCATGGAGCATCACAAAGTCATGAATGATTCCGCCAAAGCGAGCAGCTGTTACATCTACTCCTGCCTCACGAAGCTTATTGGCATAGGCTTCCCCTTCATCTCTTAATACATCTGCTTCTGCTGTAATAATTAGAGCCTTTGGCAAACCACTTAATTGCTCTTTTGTTGCTCGTAAAGGAGAAGCTGTAATTTCCGCTCTTTCTTCTTCGTTTGGAGTATATTGATCCCAGAACCACTCCATGCCATCTCTTCTTAAAAAGAAACCTTCTGCAAATTGCTTATATGAACCTGTTTCAAACGATGCATCTGTAACAGGGTAGAATAGTAATTGTTTTTGGATAGCAGGACCCTTACGTTCTTTTGCCATTAATGTAATCGCTGCAGACATATTTCCTCCGACACTATCACCTGCTACAGAAATATTATTTGTATCCAAGCAATAGTCCGCTCCTTTTTCTGCAATCCATTCCAATACAGTATATACTTCTTCCATTGCGATTGGATATCTAGCTTCAGGAGAAAGGCTGTAATTTGTAAATACAACAGCTGCATTCGACCCCACCGCTAGTTCACGAATTAAACGATCATGTGTATGGTCATTTCCAAATACCCAACCTGCACCGTGTGTATATAAAATAACAGGTAGTTTAGTTATAGATGTATGTTCTGGACGAACAATTTTAATAGAAACTTGATTTGTTGGCCCACCTTTAATTAACAATTCCTTTACTTCCACAGGTAATTTATCTATCTCTCCAGATTGTACTTCATCTACCGCTACTCTTCCTTGTTCTGGAGCCAAGTCGAATAAGTATGGAGGGTTAGCCGTATCTTCTGTAAACTTTTTAGCTGCTGGTTCTAATATAATTTGATTATTGTTTTTCATGGTTATTCGCCCCTTATCATTTACAAAATTAAATTGCACACAACTTAAATAGCTAAAATTTTTTACTCCTATTCGCTATATAATTTCTTCGCATTAGCATAGTGAGTAACAATATTATAACTTATACTTTATATTTAAAAATTAAATTGTGCACAACTTAATTTTATATTACTCATTTTCTTTCTCTAAGTCAACCTATTTTTTCAAATAAAATAGCTGAATCAAAAAGTCTTTCTAACAACCTTTTGCCTCAGCTCTTCACGCTACTACAAACTTTCTGCTACTCCTTCTAGCACTTCTTTTGCATTTTGCACATGATCACTATCTTCTGATTTCACCATTTTTACGAGGAAGTTTCTCATTAGTCGCATTTTAAGACCCTTAACATGAACGGTTCCTTCAAACTCTACTTGGGTACCTTCAGGAATCTCTGAAAAACGATAAGCATAGTCAATAGTTAATCCGTTCGAGCTACTTCGTCGTGTAAACCTTACATTTTTTTCATAAGATAAATATTCTATTTCTGCATAGACCTTATTACCCCGTACATTTCTTATTTCTTTATATTTTGTGCCAACCCCTATCGGTTCATCCGTCTTTTTCTCTATTGATTCCACTTTATTCATATATTCTGGAGCATTTGCCATATCTGCAAAATATGCAAACACTTCTTCAATGGGCTCACAAATAATCACACTCGCATTAAAATCAGCCATTTTTCCACCTCAATAGGATCTCTCTTTTTTAATTTAATTATTTCTATTATAGCGAATACATATGGAATTGAATAATTGATTTCAAAAGTTCGATGGAATGTAAGCAGACATTTATTAAAAATGAGTGATTACTCACTTTACAAACTGTTTTTTCTATCGTAATATACGAAGTGAGTAATCACTCACAAACTTAGAAAGGTGGTCTTTTCATGATTGTACCATCCATTGTTTCTGTTAAAAATCTTTCCAAATCATTTGGAAAAAAACGAATTTTAGATGCTATCGATTTACAAGTTTATCCTGGCGAAATTTTAGGATTGCTCGGTCCTTCCGGAGCTGGAAAAACAACACTTGTAAAAGAGATTATTGGTTTAGATTTACCTAATAATGGTTCTATTCATGTATTGGATGAAAAAATGCCAAATCTGAACATAATGGAAAAAATCGGATATATGGCACAAGCGGACGCTTTATACCAAGATTTAACCGCTAGAGAAAATCTTGATTTCTTTGCTAGATTATATGGATTAAAAGGAATAGAGAAGAAAAATAGAATCGAAAGTACTGCCACTTTAGTAGAGTTGTCTGAACATCTTTCCAAGCCTGTATCCCAGTATTCAGGGGGAATGAAAAGGAGATTATCTATTTGTATTGCGCTGTTAAACAATCCAAAACTACTCATTTTAGATGAGCCTACAGTTGGGATTGATCCGATTCTTCGAAAAGCTATTTGGCAAACCTTTAACAAGCTTAAAGAAAACGGGACATCGATCATTGTAACTACACATGTCATGGATGAAGCAGAAAAATGCGATCGGCTAGGGATGATAAGAAATGGTCAACTTATTGCTATCGATACTCCAAGCAACTTGATGAGTAACTGTAATGCACAGACAATGGAAGAAGCATTCTTATATTATGGAGGTTTAGCAAATGAGAATTAATGCCTTAGTATTACGCATTATGAGACAATTCTACCGTGACAAACGAACCCTTGCATTGATGATTTTAGCTCCTATTCTCATATTAACTTTAGTAAATCTAGTTTTTAATGGGGATGACTATGAAACAAAAATAGGGTTAATTAATGTGCCTGAGCCCATTGGTGCAGCTTTTGAAAAAGAAGATTTACGTACCTCTATCTTTAAATCTGAAGCAACAGCAATAGCCTCGTTAAAGGCTGGGGACATCGATGCTTATTTCGCTGTAGAAAATGGAAAGACCAAATTAATGGTAGAAGGAAGCGATCCCTCCATTAGCAAAGCAACAATAGCAAAGATACAGGAAGCCATGCAAAGTCTATCTCCTAATGAAGCAGCAATTGATGTAGACGCACTTTACGGCTCTATTGATATGAAACAATTTGATGCATTCGGTCCTATTTTACTTGGATTTTTTGCATTCTTCTTTGTTTTTCTAGTAGCCGGTGTATCCTTTTTAAGAGAAAGAACAACGGGAACGTTAGAGCGATTGCTTTCGAGCCCTATTAGAAGATGGGAGCTTGTTCTCTCCTATATCATTGGCTTTGGTTTATTCACAATGGTGCAATCAGGAATCATCGTCCTTTATTCGGTTTATGTACTTCATATGTCAAACGCTGGTTCCATTTTATATGTGTTATTAATTACGTTACTATTGGCATTAGTAGCACTTACATTAGGAATTCTCCTATCGTCCTTTGCCAATAATGAATTACAAATGATTCAATTTATTCCGATTGTCGTTGTACCACAAGTATTCTTTTCTGGATTATTCAACTTAGATACGATATCTTCTGCAATTAGTTGGATTTCTTACTTAACTCCTCTATATTATGCAGCAGATGCCCTGCGGGAAGTAATGATTCGCGGCAACGGGTTTATGGAAATAGTAGGATCTCTCAGTATATTGCTTGGCTATTCCATTGTCTTGATGATTATAAATATCTTTGCATTAAAAAAATATCGCAGTATCTAGGTTATTACATTTTTTCTTCGCAATCCTATATAATTAGAGTAGATTGTATGGATAAAGGAGTTTCCTATGAACAATAGCGAAAATATATTAGAGATTATTTTAAAAGAAGAACAATCGATAACAGATAAACAGAAAAAAATATTGATAGCTGCCATTGATGCGTTTTCTGAGAAAGGATATGCAGCAACCTCTACTAGTGAAATTGCAAAAATGGCAGGTGTGGCAGAAGGGACAATCTTCCGTCACTACAAAACGAAAAAAGATTTACTGCTCACCCTTCTCTCTCCACTATTAAGCACACTAATTGCACCAAGAGTGATTAAGGATTTTGACAAAGTATTAAATGTTTCTCATCATAACTTTGAAGATTTTCTACGCGCAATTGTAAAAAACAGAATGGAATTCCTGCAAAAAAATAATACATTATTTAAAATTTTGATACAGGAAATCCCCTTTCATGATGATCTCCGTGAAACGTTTAAAAATCAGATTGCGGTGAAAATCTTTGGACGTTTTCAAGAAATCATGGAATCCTACAAAGAAAAAGGGGAAATTATTTCCATTCCTTCTTCCAGTTCGGTACGTCTAACAGTTACTTCGATTTTCGGTTACTTTATCGCTCGTCATATCCTGCTTCCCGATATAAAGTGGGATGATGAAGAGGAAATCGAACGGACCATACAGTTTATTCTTTATGGATTAAAACCTCGTGAATAGGCAATTTTTATAAAAAAAAACGGTGGATGAACTCATTTATACCAAGTTCATCCACCGTTTTTTTGACTATCAGCAAAAAGAAGCTGTTGCCGCTTATTCCTCTAATGCTTTTCTAATCGCTTGAGCGACGCCACTTTCTTCGTTTGTTCCTGTCACAAAATGACATTGGCGTTGAATATCTTCCACTGCATTTCCCATTGCTACCGCTCTGCCTGCCTTTTGAAACATGGAAACATCATTATAATTATCCCCAATTGCCATCGTATCAGAAAGAGAAATATCGCGGGCATTCACAAATTTCTCTAGAGCAACCCCTTTTTGTGCATGAACAGAAGTAATTTCTAAGTTCTCCTTCCCTGAAGCACTTATTGCCACACCTTCTAGCTTAGTCAACTCTTCTCTAACATTACCTAAAACGATTGGATCAAAATGGAATGCTAATAATTTATAAACAATCTGGTCATCATCTTCAAATAATTCTTCATAGCTATCTAATTGGTGAATAACCGCTAATCGTTCCTCTGCCGCTTTTTTAATCTCTTCCATATCCTTAACATGACCACTCACAGTGAAAATATCCATAATAAGGGATTTAGCAACTGTTTTATCTACCGTATACGTCCCTCTATTCGTGTATACCTCATAATATACTTGATGTTTATGTAAAATTTCAGCAATCTGTCTCGCCAGGCCTTTACTTAATGGGTTCGTATCTACGATGATATGCTCATTCGTTCTTATTTCTGCCCCATTTGCACAAATCATCGGTGTGATAATTCCTGCATCCTTTAAAAGATCTCCTGCTTCTTCATATGCACGGCCAGTAGCAATCACTACTTCTACGCCCTTGCCTTGCGCATATTTAATAGCTTCCCGATTTTCTTCTGTAATTTCTTGCGTGGATGTTAATAACGTACCATCCATATCAATCGCTATGCATCTAATCATCTAAACACCCTCAAATCTTTTATTCATCTTGATTATTTTCGAATTTTCTTACTCCTGTATCATCATAACATGAAAGAACAAGCAGCAAAAGGAAGAGAACTTTAAGAGATGCTTGTCTTTTTGTAAATTATTTTGCGCCAGCTAGTTGTGTATGAGGCAGGTTTTAGGAGCTCAAACAACTTTATTTGCGACTTTCTCACTTTTACTTGCAACTTCCTACCCTTTACTTGCAACTTCCGCACCTTTACTTGCGACTTCCTACCCCTTACTTGCAACTCCTACCCTTTGCTTGCAGCTTCCTCCCCCTTACTTGCAGCTTCCGCACTTTTACTTGTTACTTGCGACTTCCTACCCTTTGCTTGCAGCTTCCCCACTTTTGCTTGCGACTTCCTACCCTTTACTTGCAACTTCCTCCCCCTTACTTGCAGCTTCCGCACCTTTACTTGCGACTTCCTACCCCTTACTTGCAACTCCTACCCTTTGCTTGCAGCTTCCCCACTTTTACTTGAGACTTCCTACCCCTTACTTGCAACTCCTACCCTTTACTTCCAGCTTCCGCACTTTTACTTGCAGCTTCCTCCCCCTTACTTGCAACTCCTACCCTTTACTTGCAGCTTCCGCACTTTTACTTGCGACTTCCTACCCTTTACTTGCAGCTTCCGCACTTTCCTCATTACCATTCCTACTATACCCATCCCCTATTTTGTCATTTCTGTGAACGAATATGTGAACATTTTTCAAACAATGAGTGAAGTTTACCGCAAACAATCAAAATTTCATTATGATATATCTATCATTCACCTAAAGGGGACGATCGGAAAAGCAAATCTGTTTAAAACCTTTTATAACAATGTTTATCGACGTTTTTCAACATCTAATTACATAGGAAGAGCACCAAGAAAATGACATTTCCAGCAGTTATTAAAGCTTCCTATATAGCATCAAGCTTGTTCATATTCATCTTACGCAATGATTTTTATCGCTTTTGCGAACAATAAGATTCACAATTCTATTCAGAAAAACAAAAAAAGGAGGAGAAATCCATGGATATGCTTTTTCTATCGCGTTTGCAATTTGCTTCGACGACCATTTTCCACTTTCTATTCGTTCCTATTTCTATCGGTTTAGTATTTATTATCGCAATCATGGAATCTTTTTATGTGAAGACCGGAAATGAAGAATACAAGAAAATGGCTAAGTTTTGGGGCAAACTATTTTTAATCAACTTTGTTATTGGTATTGTTACAGGGATTCTACAAGAATTCCAGTTTGGAATGAACTGGTCCAATTATTCACGCTTTGTAGGGGACGTATTTGGTGCACCGCTTGCCATTGAAGCATTGCTTGCCTTCTTTATGGAAAGTACCTTTATCGGATTATGGATATTCGGTTGGGATCGTTTATCGAAAAAAGTTCATTTGGCCTGTATTTGGTTAACTGCATTTGGAACAACTGTTTCTGCCTTCTGGATTTTAGTAGCGAATAGTTTTATGCAACGTCCAGTCGGTTTTGAAATTAATAATGGTCGAGCAGAAATGAATGATTTCTTCGCTCTTATTACAAACGGTCAGGTTCTTGTGGAATTCCCTCATACAGTATTTGCTGCACTAGCTACAGGAGCATTTTTAGTTTGTGGAATTAGTGCTATTAAATTATTAGGAAAAAAAGATGTGGATTTTTTTAAAAAATCCTTTCAAATCGGTATTACAGTTGCCTTAACTTCAACTTTCTTAACACTTGTTGCAGGGCATGCCCAAGCACAATTTTTAGTAGAAACGCAACCAATGAAGATGGCAGCAAGTGAAGGACTATGGGATAGAAGTGAAGATCCAGCACCATGGACTGTTTTTGCCAATATCGATGTAGAAAACAAACAAAATAGCGCCGAATTAAAAATCCCTTATCTATTAAGCATTCTTTCTTATAACACATTGGATGGAAGCGTAAAAGGGATGAACGAGCTTCAAGCAGAGTATGTGCAAAAATATGGGGAAGGTGATTATATTCCTCCTGTCAAAACTACTTTCTGGAGCTTTAGAATAATGGTTGCAGCAGGAGTATCCATGATTCTCCTCGGCATATATGGCGTATATTTAGCATGGAAAAAGAAATTAGTCGCTAAGCCAAATAAATGGTTCTATCGCTTAATGGTAGCAGGAATATCTCTTCCTTTCATTGCCAATACTTCTGGATGGATTATGACGGAGATTGGGAGACAGCCATGGACCGTTTTCGGATTAATGACAACAGCAGATAGTATTTCTCCAAGTGTTTCAGCAGGGCAAGTCTTATTCTCCATTATTGCATTCTGTACTATCTATGCAGTATTAGGTGCAATCATGGTTTATCTATATGTAAAAGTTATTAAAAAAGGGCCATATATGATGGAAAAAGAAGATACAAAAGTAACGAATGACCCGTTTGCGAAGGAGGGTTTCCATGCTTGAGTTAAATGTTCTATGGTTTATTTTAGTCGCAGTTTTATTTATCGGGTTCTTCTTCTTAGAGGGTTTTGATTTTGGTGTCGGGATGTCAACAAAGCTTTTAGCCAAAAATGATATAGAAAAACGGATTCTCATTAATTCGATTGGTCCTTATTGGGACGCTAATGAGGTATGGTTAATTACTGCAGGCGGCGCTATGTTTGCAGCATTTCCTCATTGGTACGCTACGATGTTCAGCGGATTTTATACACCACTTGTAGTTGTTTTATTAGCACTTATCGTTCGGGCAACGGGCTTTGAATTCCGTGCAAAAGATAGCCACCCAACATGGAAAAAAGCATGGGATGCTTGTATTTTCTTAGGCAGCTTCCTTCCTCCACTATTATTCGGAGTGGTATTTGCTTGCTTCATGCAAGGTTTGCCAATTGATCAAAATATGGAATTAAACGCAGGATTCTTTGATGTTGTAAACTACTATACGTTAACAGGCGGTCTTACTGTGCTCGTCCTATGCCTTGTACATGGATTAGTATTCACCACATTACGAACTGTCGGTGATTTGCAAGAAAGAGCACGTAACTTAGCTCAAAAACTTTTACCTTTACTAGGTATATTATTAACACTGTTTTCTGCCTTAACGTATATCAAAACAGATATTTTCCAAGAACGTGGCTTAACCCTTTCCTTTATCTTCTCATTAGGGGTTATTGCCTTTGTAGTTGGCGGATTCTTTATTTCCAGAAAAATGGATGGATGGGCTTTCGGAATGACTGGTGCGGTTATCACCTTATCCTTTGCCTCTATTTTCATCGGCTTATTCCCTAGAGTAATGGTTAGTTCTATAAATGATGCTTTTAGCTTAACGATTCACAACGCAGCTTCCGGCCACTACTCCTTAAAAGTAATGACAATTGTAGCTTTAACTCTACTGCCATTCGTTTTAGGTTATCAGATTTGGAGCTATATTGTTTTCCGGAAACGTATTACTGAAAAGTCCCATTTAGAATACTAATGGACAAAAATCTAGTAAAACTTAATGGAATTAAGCCGATACTCACCCTTATTGGAATATTAACAATTGTAGAAGGAGCTGCTATTATTCTGCAGGCCAAATGGCTTGCAGAAATAATAGCCTCTTTATATAACGGAAACACCTTTCAAGAGCAGTATGTAAAAATCATATTGTTCTTATTAGCTTTTTTAGGACGACACTTCTTGCACACCATTCAGCAAAATATCGCGACCACGTTTGCTGAAAAAACAAGCAAGGAGCTTCGTTTTCATTTGATGCAAAAACTCTTTGAACTTGGTCCTAAATACACAAAAAAACAAGGCAGCGGGAACATTGCCACACTTGTCCTTGAAGGAGTAGCCCAATATAGAACTTACTTGGAGCTTTTCTTACCAAGAATGCTTGCTACAGGGGTTATCCCTGGCATGATTATACTATATGTATATTGGAATGATTGGCTCTCAGGTGTAATTTTAACAGTTACAATGCCGATTTTAATCATTTTTTTAATACTCGTTGGCATGGCAGCCAGCGGCCAAATGAATCGCCAGCTAGCAACATACAAAATATTATCTAATCATTTCTTAGACTCTTTAAGAGGATTAGAAACACTTAAATTTTTAGGAAGAAGCAGACAGCATAGCGGAAATATCGAAAAGGTTAGTGAACAATATCGAGGAGCAACGATGAAAACATTGCGATTAGCGTTTTTATCCTCCTTTTCCTTAGACTTCTTTACCTCACTTTCCGTTGCAGTTGTCGCTGTAAATTTAGGTTTACGCTTAATAAATGGCGATTTAGTGTTATTACCTGCTTTAATGATTCTTATTTTGGCACCAGAATTCTTTCTACCAGTGAGAATGGTTGGAGCAGATTATCACGCAACATTAGATGGAAAGGAAGCTGGAGAAGCGATCCAACAGATTATTCAACTTCCAAACCATGAACAGAGAACTGGGCAATCTATTTCTCTAGGCGACAAACCCTCCCTTACATTTCATGATGTTGCATTTCAACATCGTCCAGAGGAAGCAGTAACCTTAAGAAATCTTTCTTTTATGATTGATGGTTATAAAAAAATTGGCATTGTCGGTGAAAGTGGAGCAGGTAAGTCTACTCTTATTGACCTGCTAAGTGGTTTTTCAAAGCATTGTGAAGGGACCATTTCTTTAAATGGTGATGCAATTTCTAGTCTAATGGCAGATGAATGGAGACAGCTTACTACGTATATCCCACAATCTCCTTATATCTTTAGCATGACCTTACGAGAGAATATCGCTTTTTATCAACCAGAAGCTACGGATGAAGAAATTATCCAAGCATTAAAAGCAACTGGTTTATATGACATTTTCACTACCTTCCCTAATGGTCTAGATGAGGTACTAGGTGATGGAGGAAGGAATTTAAGTGGTGGGCAAGAACAAAGAATCGCTTTAGCGAGAGCCTTTTTAACGAATCGAAAAATCATGCTCTTAGATGAACCTACTTCCCATTTAGATATTGAAACCGAATTTGAATTAAAGGAAACGATGCTGCCACTATTTAAAGAGAAGCTAGTATTCCTTGCAACACATCGGCTTCATTGGATGAAGGACATGGACTATATCTTCGTTATGGATGAGGGCTCAATTGTAGAAACAGGCACACATGAAGAATTAATAGCAGCCAAAGGTTATTATTATAAGCTATTACAGCAGTAAGGAGGAGCTCAATTGAATGAAAATAAATGGATTTTCCCATTTCTAAAAGCAAATAAAAGCCGTATTATCTTAATTCTTTTTTTGAGCATCCTTGCTTTACTTACAGCTGCGATGCTTACCTTTACCTCTGGCTATCTTATTTCTAAATCAGCCATTCCTGTTGAAAATATTCTAATGGTTTATGTGCCGATTGTTGGTGTAAGAACGTTTGGTATTAGCCGGGCTGTGTTTAGCTATTTGGAAAAGTTGGCTGGTCATCATACCGTCCTGCGCATTTTATCAAAGATGCGCATAAAGCTCTACCGAATTTTAGAACCACAGGCTTTATTTTTAAAAAGCAGATTTAAAGTCGGCGATATGCTAGGTATTCTTTCTGATGATATTGAGAAACTACAAAATATTTATTTGCGGACTATTTTCCCGACTTTTGCAACAATGGTATTATATATCATCGTTGTCTGTGCAATTGGCATTTTGGATGTTCCTTTCGCTTTCCTTATGGCACTATATTTAGGATTGTTATTATTCATTTTCCCTGTTTTCTCTTTGGTGCTTATGCGCAAAAAACAGAGAGCATTTAAACAAAGAAGAAATGGACTCTATCAAAAACTAACAGATAGCATATTAGGAATGAGCGACTGGGTGATTAGCGGTCGTTCCAAAGGCTTTATAGAGGAGTACGAAAAAGAGGAAGCGATTGTTTCACGGATTAATCATCAGCTTGTTCAATTTACTCGTTGGCGCAACTTTGCTTCCCAAGCAGTTGCTGCTCTTATTATCCTTTCTCTCGTATTCTGGTCTAGCCAGCAATATTTAGAAGGAAATATACCCGTTACCTTAATTGCTGCTATCATTCTTGTTGCTTTACCAATTCTTGATGCTTTTTTAGTCGTTTCTGACGCATTTGAAAAGCTGCCTGCTTATCAAGATTCTCTAGCCAGACTTAGAAAACTAGAAGTACCAGTGCAGAAAAATGCAAATAATCGTCCGGCAATCCAAACCGATAAGGTGGATATTCAGGTTAATCAAATCTCTTGCCGCTATGATCGAGAGCAAGCATTATCTCTATCGAATGTAAGCTTGGACATTCCACAGGGGAAAAAAATTGCCCTAATTGGACGTAGTGGTGCTGGTAAGTCCACCTTACTAAAGTTACTACAAGGAGTTATCGAGCCAACAGCAGGTAGTGTAACATATAATGGTGAATCAGCTGCTTCCTTTCAAGCAGATACCTCTTCCATTATTTCTGTACTCAATCAAACACCTCATCTGTTTGCTACGACGCTGCGAAATAATATTTTACTTGGCGTGGAAGAAGCTACGGAGGAAGAACTAGCAAAAGCCATTAAATTGGCTCAATTAGAGGATTTGGTTTCATCTTTACCGAACGGTTTGGATACTTTTATGGAGGAAACTGGACAACGCTTTTCTGGTGGAGAGAGGCAAAGAGTAGCACTAGCAAGAATTTTGCTACAAAAGACTCCTATTGTCCTTATGGATGAACCAAATGCGAGTCTTGATCCAAAGACAGAAAAAGCGTTACTTAAAACAATCTTTTCATCGTTGAATGGAAAAACCATGATTTGGATTACCCACCATCTAGTAGGTGTAGAAGAAATGGATGAAATCATTTTTATGGATCAGGGCGAAATTGTTCTAAGAGGAATCCACCAAGAACTTCTTGAAACAAGTAGCCGCTATCAAAGGCTGTATGCTTTAGACCATCCAGAATTCCATGTGTCATAATAGGAGGCGATCTTCGTTAGAGGATCGCCTATTGTTTTTTATGGTAATGTTTGGAAAATAAAAAGATATGCTATCCATTACCTTGTTACTTTATTATCTTATCGAAAGGACATCGACAGAGAGTACTACCTTTTCCTATAGATTCTCCACATTAACACAAACTTCACTACTACTATGTCGTTACCATTTGCCCTCCATTTACATGAATAACTTCCCCTGTTGCATACATAGAATCATCAGAGGCTAAATAAACATATGCAGGAGCAAGCTCAAAGGGCTGCCCTGCTCTTTTAGCTGGGGAGTCGGTACCGAACTTCATTACTTTCTTCTCCGAGAAGCTTCCCGTAATTAATGGTGTCCAGAAGGATCCTGGCGCAATTGCGTTTACTCTTATTTTCTTCTCTACTAAGGAAAGCGATAATGATCTTGTTAATGTGACTACGGCACCCTTTGTAGCAGAATAGTCAATCAGCTCTTTAAATCCATTGTATGCAGTAATGGAAGCTGTATTAATAATAGAGCTTCCTGCTTTTAAATAAGGAAGTACTGCTTTAATTAAGTAAAAATAAGAAAAAACATTGGTTTTAAACGTATGCTCTAATTGTGCTTTTGAGATATCTAAAATACTTTTTTGTATATATTGAACGGCATGGTTATTGACAAGGACATCAATTTTACCGAAACGCTGCAAGGTTTTTTGTACGACTAAGGCTGAATTTTCTTCTATCGTTAAGTCAGCAGGAAGCAGGAAGCATTCTCCGCCTAGCTCTCTAATCCTCTGTTCTGTCTCCTCTGCATCGCGGTGTTCGTTTAAATATACAATGACTACCTTTGCACCCTCTTTAACGAAAGCATAAGCAGCCGCCCTTCCAATTCCACTATCTCCGCCAGTTATGATAGCGACTTTTCCCTTTAACTTACCGCTCCCCTTATAATTGGGATTTTCAGAAATAGGACGGGGATTCATTACATATTCAAACCCTGGCATTCTATCTTGATGCTGTGGTGGAAATGCAATTGGTACATCCTTTGTTTCTTTTTTATGACCATAATAAGGATATTCTGGATACATTCCTTTCCCTCCTCTAGGCGATTATCATTGATAAGATATGCGCGGAGGAAAAAAAGGTGCCCAGAAACACACTTTTCTGCATATTCAAACTTCTTTAATTTTTATATAATAGATACAAAATCTATTCTGACAAAAGAGGAAACATAAATGAAAAAAAAGTCTATCGGGATATTCCTTGTCCTAACTGCTGCTATTTCATGGGGAGTCTCTGGATCTGTAGCACAATTCTTATTTACTCAAAAACAATTTAGCACTGGCTGGCTTGTATGTATTCGCCTTCTTACTAGCGGCGCTATATTACTGCTTTATTTAGGGTTATCAAAAAACCCAGATATATGGAGTATTTGGAAAAGAAGAGCAAGCGTTGTAAATATACTTATTTTCGGACTGCTGGGGATGGCTGGAGTTCAGTTTACGTATTTTGCAGCGATAGAAAGCAGCAATGCAGCAACAGCAACGTTATTGCAGTACTTAGCACCTGTCCTTATTATTCTTTATACTGCTCTTAACAGGAAAGCTATTCCTCCTTTTCAGCATATAATTGGAATCGTTACTGCTTTACTAGGAACCTATTTTCTTGTATCTGCTGGAAATTTTTCGACCATTTCCATTAAACCTGAAGCTTTAGCCTGGGGATTAAGCTCGGCCTTCTTCCTTGCCCTTTACACCTTACAGCCTGCTCAGCTGTTGAAGGAGTTCGGTTCTACAGTGGTTGTTGCATGGGGAATGGTTCTTGGCGGTCTTGGTATGTCGTTTTTCTATCCGCCTTGGAAGACCGGGGATGGGATATTTTCCTTTTCTTCTATCCTAGCAATCGTATTTGTCATTTTATTTGGTACTTTGATCGCTTTCTTCTGTTATTTAGAAAGCTTAAAGCATTTGGAGGCAGCTGAGACTAGTTTGTTATCATGTGCAGAGCCATTGTCCGCAGCATTCCTTGCCGTTATATGGTTAAAGGTTCCATTTAGTATATTCGAATGGATTGGCGCTTTCTTTATTTTAACCACCATTCTATTGCTTTCTCTTAAGCGTAAAAGCACGACAAGAAAATTGGCAGAAAAGACAATTTAGCAAGTTAAGGGCTCAGCACGAAGATTTTTTATAGTGCATGAGCCGAATAATTTCTTCAATGAATAACCTCTTCCACCTTTGCATCTGTAACCTGGATTAACAGCTCGACATCAATTTCGATTTGAACACCAATCTTTCCTCCGCTAACAATAATCGAGGATTGCTTGTTCACGCTTTTATCTAAGATGGTTTCATATTTTTTCTTCATGCCAATCGGTGAACAACCACCTCGAATATAGCCGGTCATTTTTTGAATATCCTTTACCGCAATCATTTCGATTTTTTTAGCCTTGACTACTTTGGCTGCCTTTTTTAAATCAAGCTCTGCTGCAACAGGGATAACAAATACATAGATTCCTGAGCCGCCATCTTTTACCACAAGTGTTTTGTACACCATTTCTATTTCTTTTCCAATCTTGCCTGCAACGGAAATGCCATCAATTTTCCCATCCTTATTATCATATGTATGAACACTGTATGGAATCTTTTCGGCGTCCAAAATTCGCATTGCATTTGTTTTAGTAATAGCCATGTATAATCTTCCTCTCACAATCGAGTGTAAATACTTCCCTTCTTAAACCTTATCATAACAAAGTGAAAATGAATGTTAAATTATCTCGGAACCAAAGCTTCTTATTCTTCATATAGTAAGGAAAAGTAGAAATTGACTTGTTGGGAGGAAAAAGATGAAACCGACCTATCAAGATGCCCTTGCCTATTTCGGGGTAAGTGGTGCACATCCAGGTGGATTAACGCTAACGAAGTTCTTATTAGAGCAGGAAAAAATCACAAAAGAAACAACACTCCTAGATGGCGGCTGTGGAACCGGCCAAACATCTGCCTATATAAAAAAGAACTATCCTTGTTCTGTGACAAGTATTGACTACCATCCGACTATGGTAAAAAGAGCCAAAAACCGATTTGAAAAAGAAAAGCTTTCCATCCAATTAGTTCAAGGAAGCCTAGAAAAACTGCCCTTTCCTTCCAACAGCTTCGACATTATATTAGTAGAATCGGTGCTTATTTTTACTAATTGCAAAAACTCTCTTGCCGAAGTCAAAAGAGTGCTAAAACCAGGTGGTGTACTGCTTTTGCTAGAGATGACAGCCGAAAGAGCTCTTCATGCAATGGAACATCAGAATATGTGTGAAGTATATGGAATTGAGAAAGTTTATACAGAAAATGAATGGATCCATTTGATGAAGGAAGCGGGATTCCCAAAAGTAGAAGTAAAGCTTGGCCACTCTGTTTTTTCCCATATGATGACAGGAATGGAACCAGAGGACGAAGCAATCGATACGTCTGTGCCCGTAAATATGCAGCTAGAAGGAAAGCTGATGGACCACTCCTATATTCTTTATACGTATGGAAATATAATCGGCTATCGTGTTTATCGAGCTAACCTTTAAGAAGGAAGAGGTTCTCCCATTAAGAGAGCCTCTTTTTATTTCTCCCCCTCTTTTAACAAGGCTTTATGAATCCAAATAGCTGCTTGGGATCCTTCACCCATCGCGATTGTAACCTGTTCAGAATGGGCAACTACATCCCCTGCCGCCCAAACACCATCAATATTTGTCATTTTCGTACGCGGATTTACGATAATGTGATTGTTTTCCATTATTTCGACTCCTAAAGGTACTGCCAGGTCTGACTTTACTTTATTCCCTCCAAATGCAATAAAACTAGAGTGCGCTTCGATTTTCTTTCCATCCTCTAATTCATATCCTTTTATTTGGGAATCTTCTGCTATCACTTGTTTTATTTTTGCTGTAAAAACAGGAATATTCTTTGCGGCCAATTGCTTTTCCAATTTCTCCTCTAAAGCTTCTCCACCATGGTTAATGTATAGTATATCCTTTGTCCAATACATTAAAGTAATTGCCATATTTGCGCCGACATTTCCGTTCCCGATTACAATCGTTTTCTTATCCTTTACTTCATAGCCATCACAATCTGGGCATAAATAGACACTTACTCCTAGACAAGGATATAATTCAGGAAAGGGAGGAATATTATCCATTACGCCTGTTGCAATCAAGATTTTTCGAGAACGGATAATATCTGTTTCTGTTTGAGCAGTAAAGTAATTGCCTTCTTTTTTTATAGCCGTGACGGTGCTTTTAAGAAACTTTACTCCTAGGCCCTCTGCATGTTTTCTTCCTAAGCTTCGCAATTCATCACCGCTCACTCCATTCGGATAACCCAAAATGTTATGATAGCTTTTACATAAAGTAGAGCGGCCATCTTCTGCATCGATAATAAGCACTTCATGCTTGTATCTCCCTAATTGAATTGCTGCCTGTAATCCAGCAATGCCACCGCCAATAATAACGCAATCAAGAATTCTGGTCATCTTCGTTTCCCTTCTTTCCTTTCTAGTCATTTCTTTAGTTTTTACGGGGAATTGATTCTTATTCTTCCTTAACTGATCCATAAGGTAGAAATGAAAAATTAAAAAGGCTATATAAACGGTTTCCCGATTACATAGCCTTTTTTTCTTTTAAGAAATTACTTCTTCTTTAAAGAATTGTGGTAAGTGCTCTTTATGTGCCTCTAGCATTTCATCTAAAATTTGTTTTGCTACTTTATCAGATGGAAGCAACGGGTTGATTGTCATTGCCAGTAAGGCTGTATGATAATTCCCGGTCACCGCTGCTTCTGCCGACACCCTTTCGAAGGATTTAATTTGTTGAACAAGTCCGCGAACTGCTACAGGTAAATCGCCAATAGCAATTGGCTTCGGTCCGTCTTTAGTAATGATACTGCTAATTTCTACTGCTGATTCATCTGGAATACTAGCAATCGCTCCGTTATTTATCGTATTTACCGGCTGGATATCTCTTTTGTCGTTATACATTGAATCAATGAGACTACAAGCAGCATCGCTATAGTATGCTCCTCCTCTTTTTTCTAATTGTGGTGGTTTTATCGCTAAATTCTCATCTTTATAAAGCTCAAATAGTTCTTTTTCTAATTGCTGAACTACCTCAGCACGAGTACCTTGTTCCGCCGCCTCTTCTAGTTCATTTTGGAGCATTTCAGCTTGTTTATAATAATAACGATGGTATCCACAAGGAATAACGCCTAATGCTTTAATAAAATCCGGCTCCCAATCGATGGCTGCAATATTCTTCATCGTATCACTCTTATGCTTCGTCATTTCCTCTAAAAACTCTTGCGTTATATTCTTTCCGTCTAAGTATACATTTAAGCCAAATACCATGTGATTCAACCCAGCAAAATCTACATGTACGCGACTAGATTCTACTTCCAATAGCTTTGCAACTCCCATTTGAATAGAAATCGGTACATTGCATAGCCCAACGATTTTCTTCCAGTTACTATGGCGAAGAACCGCTTCTGTCACCATTCCCGCTGGATTCGTAAAGTTAATGAGCCAAGCATTTGGGCAAAGCTCTTCCATATCCTTTACAATATCCAAAATGACTGGAATGGTTCGTAAACCTTTAAACAATCCACCTGGTCCATTTGTTTCCTGTCCGATCACATTATATTTTAAAGGGATTCTTTCATCCTTTGCACGCGCAGCTAGCAAGCCGACACGGAATTGCGTTGTAACAAAATCAGCATCCTTAAGTGCCTCTCTTCGATCTAATGTTAGATGAATTTCAATCGGCACTCCTGCCTTTTTTACCATTCTTTTTGCCAAATCCCCTACAATACTAAGCTTTTCTTTCCCTTCTGGAATATCTACTAACCAAAGCTCACGAACAGGTAATGAATCATATCTTTTAATAAAACCTTCCACTAGTTCAGGTGTGTAGCTCGATCCTCCGCCGATGGTAACAATTTTAATTCCTTTTCCCAAAACCGATCGCCTTCTTCCTTTTATCTTTGCAACCCCTTACAAAATTAATCATTAAAAAGGCCCGCAAGTGTTTCTTCGTATATAACGTTACCTTCTAATCCATTTTAAGTAAATAGAATCAAGGGGTTTAGGACTTTTTCACACAGAATGGAACGTGTTCCAAAATAGTAACACCATGTTTCAATAGAGATTACAAGGAATAATTTTCTCCATAAAAATGAGGCTGGGACAAAACTAAATCGCCAATCTGTAAAGACGAATAATCTCTAATTTAGCTCTTAAATAAAGGCTACTTTTTCATATTAGTTATTTATGGTTTTAAATATATTCAATTGTAAAAACCAATTCGTTCCATTGCGCTACGGACACTCTATGCGCCGGGGAGGAAGCTGAGCCTCCTCGGCGCGCCTGCGGGGTCTAAAGCGTCCTCTACTTCCCGCAGGAGTTGAGTGTCCTCCGCTCCATTCCACTTCGTTTTTAAAGGCTATTCCCTAAAAAATATTGTTTTCCCAAGAAAAAATAAATTAGTTGGAAGAATGGAGCAGCCTGAATACACGTAGACGCCACTGGGATTAGCGAGACAGTCTGAGACCCTGCAGGCGGAAGCAGACCGCGGCTTTAGCGCGAGCCCCACGGAAAGCGAAGTGTATTCTGACTGCGGGTAATAGCAACAAACTTCATGGAACATCCTTTTTATAAACGAATAAAAAAGCCCAAACGATTATTCGAACCTTTCATTGGCATCTTCGTATAATCATTCGGGTTTATTTTAAGCTGGAATACTTATGTCCCAGCCTCATAAAAAATAGGAGCTTAATAAAGATTATTTACTCTTTATTAAGCTCCTTCTTCCGAGCATGTGCCCTAAATATTAATTGATTTATTACTTCTGAAAACATTAAGCCCATCGCAATGGAACCAGATATTAAACACACCTTTGCTGCAAGGCTAACAGCTAAATAATAGTCATTCTCTACAAAATGACGCATCGCATTATAGGCTGCTCCTCCTGGTACCAACGGAATAATCCCAGCGACACTAAAAATAATCACTGGGGATTTGTACACTCGGGCAAACACTTGACTTACAACCGCTACAAGAAAGGAACCAGATAACGCCGCTAGCACCTCATTATGATAAAAAAATACAATTGCCCAATAGGCCATCCAGCCCAGCATCCCTACAAATCCACATTGGATTAATAGCTTCCGAGGAATATGAAAGATAATTCCAAATCCAAAAGTCGCAACAAAGCTAGTGATTGCCTGTGCTAAAAATTCATTCATTGCTATTTCCTCTCCTTAAAAAACCAAAAATGCAACAGCGATTCCTGAACCAATTGCTGTAGCGGTTAAAATCGCCTCCGCTCCTTTGGAGATACCAGATACTAAATGCCCAGCCATCAAATCCCTTACTGCATTCGTAATGAGCAAGCCAGGAACGAGAGGCATCACAGACCCGATTATAATCTTATCTACTTCCGAGCCAAATCCAGTCGAAACAGAAAGAAAAGCTATCACTCCAATCACAAAAGCAGCAGAGACTTCAGCAAAGAACTTTATTTGCAAGACTTTGTGAAAATACAAGGAACATAAGAACCCTAGCCCACCTGCTAGAAATGCTGGAATAAAATCTCGCCAAACACCATCGAACATGATTAAAAAACAGCCACTTGCAATAGCTGCTGCCATTACTTGAAACAAATCAGAATACGTACATTTTTCATCTTCTACATCTTTCAATAAATGGTATGCTTCGTTCATGCTTACTGTCCCCGTACTTATTCTACGGGATATATCATTTACTCGAACGACCTTTTCTAAATTAGTTGTTCGCTCAATAATGCGATTTAATTTTGTCTTTGTTGGTTCTTCTCCTTCTAGCGATAAAATAATGCCTGTTGGTGTAACAAAGCAATCAGAGTCTTTCACTCCATAAGCAGTTGCAATCCTTGTCATCGTATCTTCTACTCGATGCGTTTCAGCACCATTCTGTAACATGATACTCCCTGCTAAAATGCAAATCTCCATAATGTCGTATGTTTTTTCCACCGAAATATATGTCATATTATCTCTCCATTGAAGAAAGGTATTAGCACCTCTTTAGTAGTCATCATTGTAAAAACAAAGCTGTTTTCGTAAAGTTTGTTGCTATGACCCTGAATACACTTCGCTTTCCATGGGGAGAGCGCCGAGCCGCTTCGTCACTTAAGTTCCTGCAGGGTCTCGGACTTTCTCGCAGCTCCCGTAGGAGTCTACGTGTATTCAGGCTGCTCAGTATTTCTACTTAATTTATTTACCTATTGAGAAAACAACACTCTTTTAGAAAACAGCCAAAAAAAATGAGGAACTGCCGCTATCTTTACTGACGTAAGCAAGACCCATTACTTTTACAAGTCATTTGGTGCAAAGCAATTCTTATAAAATTACATTTATTATAGGGTATCACAAAAAATGGTCATTCCATCTAACCTGAATTCCATTTTTCGTTTTCTTTCTATTTTTATTCAACGAATTACAGTTTATATGAAATATGGTTATTTTATCAATATTTGAGGAGAAAGAAAATAGATGGGATTTTTACGAGGAAGAAAGGAAGGTGGAAAAAATTTTTTCCAAAATAAAAAGTCCATTATCGCATTAAAATGGACTTAACAAAAAGACATATATTTGTTTCCATTAATCGTTCTGAATTCCAAATCTCGCATTAATTTGACCACGAAGCATTTGTTTTTTTATTTTGCGTTCTTCTTCTTCTTTGTTCTTTTTCATAATTTCTTGTCTAATTTCGTGTGTACGAACCCCTTCTTCTCGTTTATTAGCAATCTCTATGAGTCTTTCTACATCGGAGAATGAATATTTTCGATTTCCTCTTTCTGGCCTCTCTGGAAAGATTAACTTTCTTTGTTCATAATATCGAATCTGTCTTTCCGTTAAACCAGTTAGTTCACTTACAACACCAATGGTTATTACCTTTCTTTTCTTATAGGATGGCTCATGATCCATTACTTCTCACCTCATGAAGTTAAATAGTATTCTCACTTGTTTTAATTATAATACTTTTCAGACAAAACAGAACTTATTTTGTTATATTTCCTAACACGAAAATCAAAAAATAGGTAAGATTTCCTTACATTTTTAATGATTTTTTATTTATTTTCCGTTAAAATGCTAAATGTATAAACTATTACTTGAAGTTCTTTACAAGGAATAGGTATTAGGTATTATTTTTATGAATGGAGAGGAGCCTTCTTACATGATAACCAAAGAAGCAGTTGATTTAGCTAAAAAAATCGTGGAGCTTGATCTTATGAGAGACGAGATTTGGGAACACTTAGCAGAGGTTGCTGGTGAACACGCCCACGAACTTCTTCGAATGGTTCAGAATAGCTAAATAAAACTGTATAGCCTTTACACTTCATGTTCTTTATATATGGGAAATTCCACGCCGAACAAGGATTGTGGGATTCCCATCTTTTATTTAGCGTTATTTTTTAGATTCTTACATGCATTAAATTTTTTCAATACACGTCCACCAAAATCTCCATTTAAGTGATAATTAATTCTCTCCGTTGTTAATAAATCTAACATCATTTTATAAGAATCCTTCCATTACTGCAAGCGAATGTCTAAATTTTTTTAATACTCTAATAAAAAAAAGACCATCTATCCCGATTCCCGTAAAAGCAGGGACCGGATAGATGGCCATTATATATTAAATACTAACATCCTTTTTTTGGAAAAAACCAAAAGTAATTATCATAAATAGAGCATAATAGATGAATAGGATACCTAAAGATACTGGCATCGTTATTGTCTCGATTATTTTATCCTGAAATACGAAAATCGTTTGATCCAAATGTGGGAATGGCAATACTTTTAACCAAGTATATTCTGTCGCTAACATTTGAATAATTTGCCCAATTGTCGAGGAAACAAACAATACAAACACTCCGACCCCAACAGCTATAGCCTGATTCTTAAATAATGTCGATAGCATAAAGGACAAGCTTAACACAAGCATTAACCCCGGCAAGTAATAAAGAATCATTTTTAAAAATAACATTCCGCCACTTGCTATGATCTCACCACTCGGCCCCATAACACGTACATTATCCCCAAAACTTCCTATACCAAAGAACGCAATGCTTATCAAGTACCCAACAATCATTAAAAAGACGATTAAACTGGCAGTATAAATTAATACAGCAATATATTTTGACAGGAGAATACCCCAACGTTTATGTGGTCTAATGAGTAATTGCTTAATCGTTCCATCAGAGAATTCAGAGGAAACACTTCCAGCACAAATAATTACCACAAATAAGGTAATTAAAGATTTCATTCCAATAACCATTCCATTCATATTTGACCAAGAGGTTGTATATGGACTAACATCATTCTCTAAATCACTTTTATAACCTTGAATTTTCATTTGAATTGCTTCTTTTGTTTCATCCCAGTTGAAATCTTCTCCACTTTTCATTAAGCTTTCTTCCGTCTTTGCTGTAGGAAGCTTCTTTTCGAGACTGTTTATTTCTGACTGTACCGATTCACGCCAGTCATCACCCTTATATTGCGGGTTCATCTTCATCTCTAAAACACTTCCACCAATTAGAGCAAATATAAGAATAATAGGGAATATCCAGCTATTTTTCTTTTCCCAAATTTTGATTAATTCATTTTGTACTAACCCAATCATTTTGTTTCCTCCTCTCTCTTCTGATTGGTAATTTCTAAGAAACGGTCTTCCAACGTTGCTTTTACTACATAAATTCCGTATACAGCAATTTGTTTTTCAACAAGTAGCTTATTAACCAGCGGAATTGCTTCTTTAGCCAGCTTCACGACCAACGCTCTATTTTTCGCAGACATGACATCTACTTTGATTTCACTAGCTGTAAGTAAATCAACAGCTTTTTCTGGTTCCTCTAATTCAAACGTTACTTCTCTTACACTTACCTCTTCCTCAGAAACCGTTTCGTCCATATTTGAAATATGAATTAATTTCCCCTTTTCAATAATTGCAAACCGATGACACATTAATTGCATTTCCGATAAGAGGTGGGAAGACACTAAAACAGAAATCCCTTCCCTAGCTAATAAATGCAAATAATCTCGAAACTCCCGAATCCCTTGTGGGTCTAACCCATTTGTTGGTTCATCTAAAATCAGAAGAGCAGGTTTATGTAATAACGCCTGTGCTACCCCAAGACGCTGTCTCATGCCTAGCGAATAGGTTTTTACTTTTTGATGAATGGCATTTTCTAATCCTACTAGTTTAATAACTTCGTTAAAGCGATCTTCTGATATTGGTTCCTTCGCCATTCTGGCATAATGCTTCAGATTCTTATATCCACTCATATATTTATAGAACTCTGGATTCTCTACAATTGCCCCTAAGCTGCTCATCGCTTCTGAAAAGTTATTATCAAGATTATAATTATCGATAACAACACTTCCATTTGTTCTATTAATTAGGCTAACAATCATTCGGATAATGGTTGTCTTTCCTGCTCCATTAGGTCCTAACAACCCAAATATTTCTCCTTTTTCAACAGAAAAACTAACATTATCAACAATGTTCCTTCCTTTGATTCTCTTTGTGAGATTTTTGACTTCCAATGCATTTAAGCTCATCCTTTTCTCCCTTCTATATCATCACTATAAATTTCTTCCGCTCCCCACAAGATGTATTAATACACTTTTCTTTTACTAATACGATTTTCACTGGGAAAAGTTTCAATCAGTTAAACTTTTTTTGGAAAATACTTTACACTTCCCGCAGGCAATACTAGCTTTTTCAGCAACGACGCCTGCTATGTCTACCCTTTCTTACTGATCCCCATAGCCGAAGCCTCTTCGTGTATTCAGCCTGCTTCATCATATATTTTCACACAGTCATTCTAATTGGATTTTTCTAAAAACCAACGAAAAAACCGCTCTCTCTTGTATTTTTCCAAGGAAGAACGGTTGTGGATAAGCTTATAATTTTTAAAGTTTAGACAGTGGTTGTTGATAAATTGTTGATAAGTTCTTGGACTGGTGTATAGTCATAGCCAAGATCTGACGCCACTGGAGCATAGGTGATTTTTCCAGCGAAGGTATTTACGCCTTGTTTAATAGCGTAATTGTTTTCGATTGCTGCTACCGCCCCTAGATTTGCTATTTGAAGCGCATATGGCATCGTTACATTTGTTAATGCAATAGTAGATGTTCTTGGAACTGCCCCCGGCATATTAGCAACAGCATAATGTACTACCCCATGCTTCACATAGGTAGGATTATCATGTGTTGTAATATGATCTACTGTTTCGAAAATTCCTCCTTGGTCAATTGCCACATCAACGATAACAGAGCCTGGAGCCATTTTCTTTACCATTTCTTCTGTTACTAGCTTCGGTGCTTTTGCACCTGGAATTAATACAGCACCAATTACTAAGTCTGCATTCACAACTGCTTCTTCGATATTTGCCGGGCTCGAAATAACAGTGCTTAGGCTTGCGCCAAATTGATTATCTAATTCTCTTAATCTTTCCGGATTTAAGTCTAATAACGTTACATTTGCCCCAAATCCAATCGCTATTTTCGCTGCATTCATACCAACAATGCCGCCGCCAATGATTGTTACATTTCCCTTTTTCACACCAGGAACGCCTGCTAATAAGATTCCTTTTCCTCCATGAGGCTTTTCTAAGAACTGGGCGCCGATTTGGACAGCCATTCTGCCAGCAACCTCACTCATCGGTGTTAGTAATGGCAATTTGCCATTTACTTCTATCGTTTCATATGCTATTCCAATTACACCGTTTTCCGTTAAGGCCTTAGCCAGTTCTGGTTCTGCAGCTAAATGTAAATACGTAAACAAAATAAGTCCTTTATGAAAATACTGGTACTCGGATGCTAATGGTTCTTTTACTTTTATAATCATTTCTGCTGTATTCCATACTTGAGCTGCTGAGTCGATTATCTTCGCACCCGCTGCAGCATATTCTTCATTTGTAAAGCCACTGCCGATTCCTGCATTTCTTTCTACTAGAATTTCGTGTCCACTATTTTTTAAATAAGACACACCGGAAGGAGTAATTGCGACCCTATTTTCATTGTTTTTAATTTCCTTTGGGATACCAATAATCATTAGAATTCCTCCTTGTTATAAAACCTAACATAATTTGTTAGATATCTTAATATTATAATAGGACGAATTCTGAAAATTATCTTTGTTAAAATTAATGAAACAAAAACCGCTCATTTGTGAAAAAACACAAAGAGGAGAAGAGGAAGAGGCTGGGACAAAACGAAATAGCCAATCTGTAAAGACGAACAATCTCTAATTTAGCTCTTGAATAAAGGCTACTTTTTCATACTGATTATTTATGATTTTAAATATAGTCAAGTGTAAAAACTAATTCGTTCCATTGCGCTACAGACACTCTATGCGTTAGGGAGGAAGGCTTTAGCCTCATTCAGGCTGCGGGTAAGACCACCAACTTTACTGAAACAGCCTTTTATAGACTGATCAAAAACAAGAACAACCATATATCAGTCGATTGTTCGAATTTGTCTATAGTTGGAATAATTATGTCCCAACCTCAATTCTATTCTTTCTGCCAATGCATTAATTTTAAATCTAAGTAGATCATAAACTTTTGACTTGGGATCGATAAATCAACTTCCATAATCTCTACCATCCGCTTTAAACGATAAGCAAGCGTATTAGGATGAATATGCAAACGGGCTGCAGTCTTTTGAATACTTTCACTTTCATCTAAATACACCTCAAGCGTTGCTAATAATTCTGTATTATGCGTTTTATCATATTCTTTTAGATTTCGGATAGCGATATTTTCCGATCCATCCTGTCTTCTCTTTTCTAAAAGGATATCTAAAAACTGATAGATACCTAGTTCTTGATAATGGTAAAATGCACCTGCTTCCTGAGGGAATTTCTCTCGCACCTCTAAAACGGTTCTCGCTTCTCTGAAACTCTTTGGGACATCTCGATACTGTTTGTAAATTCCCCCAAACGTTCCATTCACTTCTTTAATAGAAAATCTTTCTTCTAGGTTTTGTTGAAAACTACAGATGAATTTTTTAAAACAAGCAATAGAATTCCCTTTATCCTCAAGAGGAGTTGCCAAAATAACCAATTCATTATCTTCAATGGTTGAGAAGAAAATTTTCACATCCTGAGACACCTTCAATAGATAAAGTATATGCTTTTCTATTTCCTTTGTAATCATTTTAGAAAACGGAAAAATCATCACCGTAAAGCAAGCTAATGAAGGCTTCCCCATTTCCTTTAATTTTTCGTCCACGTCCGCCTCTTTCACATATCCCGTTAACATTCTCCAGAAGAATTCCTGGTTATCCTGTAAAGTAGGGGTTTTACTTGTAGCAAAACGCGACAAAAGATGACGTGCTACCGATGCCGCGTTCTCTAAAAACCCCATCTTTTCCTCCGTTAAAGGGGTCCCCATTTCGATGGCCCAAATATATCCGATTACCTCATCCCCCCTCCAAATGGAAACAGCCACCCGATTTCCAAGACCAATTTCTTTTTTCCCTTTAATCCGAATTGGCTTTTTACTTTGAAGAAGCTGTGGAATCACTCCATCCTTCCAAAAACGATTGATTACTTTCTCCGGAACTCTGCGACTAATAATGGTAGAAATTCTGACCATATCCGTTTCTTCGTCATGACTGCTGTATACTAGCACACGATGATGGGGATCCTCCAACGTAATCGGACATCCTAATAATTCACTAACATGATCTGCAAAGCTTTCGAGGGAATCATACATATCCCTTCTAAACGGATTTCGCGGCTCACTTGTCATTTATCTACCCCTTTCCAAAACACGATCTAAATTCGTTCACAACATTATCTCTTTATATTTTATCGCGTTTGGAAGGCATTCAACAATAAGAATCTTTAGAAAAATACATAAACTAGCTTTTCTTTTCCTTCATCGCCTGTGAACCAATCAACCCTATAATTAATACAATAATGGATACAATACTATAATCCTTAAAAAAGGTAGTAAATGGTATGTCTAAAAACATAAAGACCAAAGTTATTAATCTACCAACCATTAAAACCAATCCAATGACAAGCAGCCAATTAAATAATTTTTCTAAAAACATCATCTGAAAATTCTCCTTTATCAGTTACTACCTTCTATAGATATTACTTCATTTTGACAGCTACTTTTTTTAACGTTATTCGATTTATCCAAAGCACGAATAGGATCAACAAAAATGTCCCTAAAAAAGAGATAGCCACAGAAAATTCTATTCCATTTAAAAAGTGTATTTTTCCAAAAATATCCTTTAATTCAAATGCCCAAAATCGATCTATAATAGAAAGGATTAGAACTGCTAAAGCGATATATGCCATGCCTATTAGCACACCGAAACGATAAAACCCAGCTCCTATTAACCATCCCACCACAAAGTATCCCAAAACGTTTAAGCTATAGATAAAGAAGAGAAGTAGCCAGGATGGATCTTGCCCCAAATAGCTCTCTATATGAATATCTGAAACAAATCCTTTTTCTACTAAAGCAATTATTAAACCAACAAGCATCATGCTAAATGAAACGATTACAGCAGAAATTGCCTGCCCATAAAAATAGTCTTTTCTCGGAATTCCTTGCTTCACATAAAAAGTTAAGAAGCCTGCTACAGAAATAATCCCTACTACCAACATAAAGATTTTAATTGGTCCATAGACGAAAGGAAAGAATCCTTGTTGAATAAATTTCTCTTCCCCATTAATAGATCGCAAAATAGTATAGACGATAAATACAATTGGGATAACCCATAATGCCCAAGTGAATTTCAGCCATGACAAATCCATTGCAATTTTAAAAATATTATTTTTGGACTTCATACTCTTCCTCCTCCTTCGTTAAGTGGATAAATAAATCTTGTAAGGAAACAGGTCCGATTTCTAATCCTTTCATTCTTGCTTGTTCTCTTTTTTCGTTTGTAAGTTCTTCATAGACCATAACCGATTTCGTCCCGCCTAAAGTTTGCGAATTAAGCTGTACCATGTCTTGAACAAACTCTTCTACCGCCTGTTTAGAGCCCGTGATAGCTGCTCCCTTCTCTAATAAGAGATCAATCGGCTCCTTTATGATTACTTCTCCTTTTTTAAGAATCACCACTTCTTCAAATAAATAATCCATTTCAGATACTAGATGCGTCGAAAGAATAATCGTCCGAGGAAATCGTTCGTAATCTGCCAGTACTTCTTTATAGAACTTTTCCCTTGTAGGAGCATCCATGCCATTGTAGGCCTCATCAAAGATCGTAATTTTAGATCTGCTCGCCAATCCCAAAGTGACATTAAGGGCTGATTGCATTCCCTTTGATAATTTTGATACATACTTATCTAAAGGCAATTTAAATAACTTCACTAACTCCAATGCATATTGGCGATCGAAGTGAGGACGATATCTTTCTACTGCTTCGATCATCCCCTTCACCTTTTCTGTCTCTGCGCTATAATCTGTTTCAAAGACAAAGGTTACTTCTGACATAATCGCAGCATTTTCGAACGGATCTTGATCCGCAATGTTTATGGATCCGGCTGTTGGCTGAGTAAAAGACGCTAGTAAAGGTAATAACGTAGACTTTCCAGCCCCATTCCTGCCAATCAGTCCGTATATTTTATTCGCTTCTAAATGCAAACTAATATCTTTTAATGCCTGGTATTTCCTAAACTTTACAGAAACTTGATTCATCTTTATATCAAAACCCATATTTAATCACTTCCTTTTAATTGATTCATCATATTTGAAATATCTTCCTTTGAGAGACCTAATTTATTTGCCTCTTGGATCATGGGAAGTAAATATTGATCAAGAAATTGTTCTTTCCTCTGGGTTAACAATTTCTCTTTCGCTCCCTCTGCCACAAACATCCCTACACCCCTTTTTTTATAAATAATCCCATTCTCGACAAGCAAATTGATTCCTTTAGATATCGTTAAATGATTGATTTTATAAAAGTTAACAAGCTGTGTAGTCGAAGGGATTTGTTCATTTTCCCTTAACTGATCGTTTACGATTTGATCTTCTATTAGCTCCTTTATTTGCAAAAAGATTGGCTTGTTGTCACTAAATGGTGTGTTCAATGAATGATCACCGCCTTTCTTACTTTACTGTTATATGGTTATATAGTTATGTATATAACCATATATAATTTATTGTTTTCAGTCAATAGGCCATTTCAAGATTTTTAGGTAGATAATTATCTAGGGATACAGCAAAAACGGAACTCCTTATCAAATTTCAAACCAAAAAGACCTTTTAAAAGAGTATTCCTCCTTTAAAAGGTCCTTGTTATTACTATATATTCTGTTTTATAGTCCTTACTTCCATTAAGATCCTTGTTTCCTTTAGCCTCTGCATATTATAAGAAGATTCCTGCATCAATGTTTCATCCAAATAGGCAGGATGGGTCATTACTTCGATGCTTTTTCCAACTTCCACTTGCTCATGAAAATTTTCAAAATAGCTATCCGTAACCCCATCGCCATAAAAATCATCTAAAAAGACATCTGTTAATGTTTGAATATCCGTAAAATGAGGGCCTGCATTTCTTACAGGTAACCCGTATTTTTCAGAAAGCTTTTTTATTACTGGATAAAATTCTTTTATTCCATGCACATGATGATGGCTATCTAAATGTGATGGAGTAAGATCGGCATCTAAGCATTTCTCCATTTGCGCTGTCCATTCTCTTTCTAAATCATCCAAGCTTATTGAAAACGGATTTCCGTAAACAAAGATTTGCTTTTTAAAATTCCCCGCTTCATCTACGAGGCTTGGAACATCTTCTAAAAGCGGCCTTCCCCATGTTAACACAAGATGGACACCTACCTTTAAAGACGGTGTATCTTTTGCTAAGGATACGGCATGCTTTGTTGCCTTTGCATTCATCATCATTGTTGCAGAAGTAACAATTCCCTTGAGATGGGCATCAATAATTCCATAGTTAACCCCTCGACTAAGACCGAAATCATCTGCATTAATAATCACTTTAGTCATGGATTCGTCTCCTTTTAAAGCCTATGGAGCCATGAATTAATTTACACAGCTCTGCTTTTTTATACGAACACTTTTTTCCGAAAAAACTGTGGTAAATACGCTTTATGCGCCTCTAGCATTTCGTCGAGAATTAGCTTTGCTACTCGGTCACTTGGCACGAGTGGATTAATGGTCATGGCAAGCAGCGCTTTCTCATAATCGCCAGAAATAGCTGCTTCAATAGCTACTCTTTCAAAGGATTTGATTTGCATAACTAATCCTTGAACCGCTATTGGAAGCTCGCCAACTGTGATTGGCTTCGGTCCGTCTTTCGTAATGATACAGCTTACTTCTACTGCTGATTCATATGGAATTCCAGTAATTGCCCCATGGTTCACTGTATTGACCGCTTGAATATCACATTTATCCATATACATAGAGCGAATTAGACGAACAGCAGCATCGCTATAGTAAGCGCCTCCACGTTTTTCTAATTGGGGAGGCTTAATAGCAAGTTCTGGATCTTTATATAATTCAAATAATCCCTCTTCTAATTTTTGCACCACTTCAGCACGTGTTTCCCCTTTTTCTGCATCCTTTAGCTCCTGTGCAAGTACATCTCCTGTTTTGTAATAATAGTTGTGATAAGGGCAAGGAAATAAATTTAATCCTCTTAAAAACGCAGGCTCCCAGCCCATCGCATGAATATTTTGCATCGTAATTGCTTTTTCAGGATCCGTTATTAATTCGATTATTTCACTCTTCACACTTTTCCCATCAACATAAACATCAAGTCCATAAACCATATGATTCAGTCCCGCGAAGTCTATTCTTACTCTTCCAGGATCGACATTCAATAGGTCTGCAACTCCTCGTTCCATTCCAATCGGTACATTGCATAAGCCAACTACTTTTGAAATCCCACTGTAGCGTAGCACTGCTTCTGTTACCATTCCAGCAGGGTTTGTAAAGTTAATTAACCACGCGTCGGGACAAAGTTCTTCCATTTCTTTCGCTATTTCTAAAATAACTGGAATGGTCCGAAATGCTTTAAATAATCCGCCAGGTCCATTTGTCTCTTGGCCAATCACGCCATGCTTCAACGGAATTTTCTCATCAAGTGCTCTTGCCGCAAGCTGACCTACCCGCAATTGGGTTGTAACAAAGTCAGCTTTCGCAAGTGCCTTTTTCCGATCTAATGTGAGAAAAATATCAATGGAAACTCCAGCCTTTGCTACCATTCTACGCGCTAATTCGCCGACAATTTCCAACTTTTCTTTGCCTTCTTCAATATCAACTAGCCATATTTCCTTTACAGGCAATTCTTCATGGTACTTAATAAAGCCCTCGATTAGTTCAGGCGTATAGCTTGAGCCTCCACCTATTGTAACGATTTTTAAGCCTTGACTCATTCTGCCATCCCCCTTCTCGTTGTCTCTTGCAAAACTTCTTCTCGCAATTCAATAATCTCAAGAGCAAGGTCTTTCAATGTCATTGCAGTCATTAAGTGATCTTGTGCATGGATAAGGATAATCGGAATCGTAAATTGGTCCCCACCAGCCTCCAGATGGAGTAATTTTGTCTGAATTTTATGAGCCTCTGCTAGTTCAGTATCCGACTCTGTTAACTTCTTTTTAGCAGCATGAAAATCCTTTTTTTTCGCATCCTGTATGGCTTCCATCGCAAAGCTTCTCGCATTTCCGCTATGTAAAATCAGCTGAAAGGAGAGTTGGTATAATTCTTCCGCATTCACCTTATTTCACTACTTTCTTTTAGACACTTACAGAATCGGAATCTTTTGTAAGCTCTGTTTTATTTTTGGAATCAATTTTGACCTGCGCATAAACAAATGGTAAATAAACAACCGTTGATATAAGTAAATTTAAGGCAGCCAAACCAGCCCCCAGAAAGCTTCCCCCAGTCGCTAAATAGCCGCCGACTATCGGTGGAGTTACCCACGGAATTTTCGCCGTCACTGGTGGGACAATTCCGTATTCTACTGCAAGATAAGAGATAATTGTTGTGATAACAGGTCCAAGTACAAATGGAATAAACCAAATCGGATTTAAAACAATTGGTAGACCAAAAAGGATTGGCTCATTAATTTGGAAAACACCTGGCGCCCCACCAAGACCAATCATCTGTTTATACCGTTTTCTTCCTGCAATAATCATGGCGATAATTAATCCTAAGGTTGCGCCTGATCCTCCTAAATACACAAACGCATCTAGAAATGATCCAGCAAGTATATGATATTCTCCTAATGCTTGAACTCCTGCTTGCGCTAAATCAATATTTTCAGCACCTGTTTTTTCAAACAATGGTGTCGTTATTCCCCCTAATATATTGGGACCATGTAAGCCTACCATCCAGAATAAATGAACCAATAAAACAATTAATACTGCAAAAGGAAGGGAGTCAACAGCATTTGTTAATGGGGATACAATAACCGTATTTAACCAATCATTCAGTACCTTTCCATCTGTTACCATTCTGAAAACTACCCCAAATAGCCCTGCTAAAAAAATCGTTCCCATGCCTGGCACTAATTTTGCAAAGGATTTAGAAACGGCTGGCGGTACTCCATCTGGCATTTTAATCACTAAAGCTTTAATTTTAGATAAACGCAAGAAAATTTCTGTAGCGATCAATGCTACGATAATGGCTGTAAAAAGAGCAGTGGCGTTGAAATAATTAACAGAGACTAATCCCCAGACTCCACCTGCAACTGTTTCGGTCGCTGCTTCATCTATTGGTAACGTGACATTGGCTGTTTGGGGCAATAATAAGAAAAAACAGGCTGCAGATATAAGCATTGCTTCAAAGCCATCATCTCCATAGGATCTAGCTAATTTATAGGAGATACCAAACACTGCAAATACGGAAAGAAAAGCAAATGTTCCAAACCATATATCCCCACCTAATGTTGACCAGTTAGAACCAAATATCGCTTCCATCATTCTTCCGTAAGGTGGAATAATTTGTCCAAGATTATTAAAAAGTACTGCAAAAGAACCTACAATAGTAATAGCAATCATTCCAATTAATGTATCCCTAATCGCAAGCAGATGCCTTTGATTACCGAGCTTCAATGCAAAAGGCATAATAAATTTTTCAATAAATCCCATCATTTCTTTATTCCCCCTTAATTAAAGTAGTGGCTTGTTCCAACACTTTTTCACCATTACATAGTCCGTAGTCCTGCGGATTAATGGTAGCAACAGGGATACCTTTTTGATCGCCTGTTTTTTTTACTTGTGGCAAAAGAAATCGTACTTGAGGACCTAGTAAAACGACATCAGCATTCTCTATCTCGTTGTTCACTTCAGATGCTGCTATCGCCCAAATTTTGCAGTCTATCCCTTGATTTTTTGCGCTTTGTTCCATTTTCGAAACTAATAAACTTGTAGACATTCCAGCTGAACAACATAGTAGAATATTCAATAATTCATCCCCTTTTAATTGATAGATTATTCTGACTTTTAATCATAAAAAAACAGTGATCCTTTCTGATTTTTGTTACGTACGAATTCCTTTCAACAAGCCTTCCTATCTTAAGCGAAATAAAGAAATAGGGAAAACCTATACTCATATTGTAATAACAAATCTTTTATATTTCAATATATTTTTATTTGTTATTACAAATTTATTAATTATTTGCTTATTAAGTATAGAAAAGATATTCTATAAATAGAGACGTTACGGAGGGAAACGATTGTGGAAGAACTAAACAAAGAAGCTGCACTACACTCAATTGTAAAAGAGTCCATTATCACCATGATTAAAAGTGGCGAATATCAACCAAACACTAAATTGCCAACTGAGGCAGAATTTTGTAAAACATTTGGAGTTAGCAGAACAACCATCCGCACAGCACTGCAACAGCTAACGATTGAGGGATATGTGTACCGAGTACAAGGCAAAGGTACCTTTGTCGCGGAAAATAAAGTAAAACAATCTTTAACTAGCACGGTGGAGCAGTTCTCTGAACAAATTATGATGCAAGGGAAAGATCCATCTATAAAGGTACTGCAGCTTAAGGTCATAGAAGCCACAGACTTTCTTGCAAAACAATTTAACCAAAACATAGGAGAGCCCGTTAACTGCCTAGAACGTATGCGGTATGTAAACGATGCTCCTCTTCAATATGAAATCTCTTACCTACCCTGGTACAAAGTGCCTGGATTAGATAGTGCGGCATGCGAAAAATCCTTATACAAAATGCTTGAAACAAAATACAATATTAAAATAAGCAAAACAGTAGAGCATCTCGAATTGATTTTGGCGGATGACACGATTTCTAGGATGCTTGAGATACCTACTGGCTCCCCTTGCTTTTTACTTGAAACCTTTGCTTACGCCGAGGATGAAACAGCTATTGAATATTCAAAGACCATTTACAGAGGTGACAGAGCGCACTTTGTCATAGAACGGAATTATTGACACTTCAGGACAAGTGAATATTTGTTATTACAAATATTCACTTGTGTGTCAAAAGGTGCTTTTCTGATGAAGGAACTTAAATTGGAGATTTGGTTATATTTATTTTTTTATTGTCTTTATGAAACGCTCTTTTTCCTCGCTTACCAACAAAATGTGGCTTTCATTCTCTTTATGAACGCCTTTTTCTACACTAAGCCTTGAAAAGCAGGTTTCATTGATTTTCCTCTTGATTGCTCTATCCACAAAAAATCTTTCTTATCTCCTCTTTTTTTCATAAAAACCACCGAAACAACTATATTATCCACAGATTATCCACGATTTATAATAACTTATCCACAAAAAAAACCGATTTTCCTCTGTCATTGTAGACTAAGTACTAATCGGTCCTTCATCTATTCTATTAATTTTGATTCAACATTTGAAATGACTTTATTTTTACCAAACGACTAACTAGCACTAAGCCGATAATGGATCCTGCAAAACTGCTAACAGCGAAGGATGGCAGGTAAAATAAGGCTCCTGTCTTTGCGCCTAAAAAAACGGAAGCATACGGTACGGCTACCAAGGAAGCAATAATTCCTGTGCCAACGAATTCTCCTAATGCTGCTAAAATAGGCTTTGATGTTTTATGGAATAGATATCCAGCAAGAAGTGCACCAATCATACTTCCTGGGAAGGCTAATAAAGATCCCGTTCCCAATAAATTTCTTAACAGTGAAGTTGCAAAGGCAATGATCACTGCCGGAATTGGACCAAGTATGACTCCCGCTATTACATTTAACGCATGTTGAACTGGGTATGCTTTGGCAATACCTGCCGGAAACCAAAGAAGGGTGGAACCGTATGTCCCAATAGCAGTAAACATGGCCATTAGAACCAATAATTTTGTTCTTTTCATCGTATCATTTCCTCCACTCAAACAATTTTAAGCACGAAGACAAAGCAAAAGCCTAATCTCTATTGACTAGTAGACAGGAAAGAATTTACACAGGGGGTCTACTACAGTACGGACTTTTCACACAACAAAAAAGCCAGATCTAAACAGACCTGACTGATAAAGTCAAAAAGAAATAGAGTTAATCCGCTACTTCCCTACGCTGGTATGATCCAGATCAGGTCTTTAGGGTTAAAAAACGAACAGGTTTTTCTCTCAGCCAACACATGGCACCCCTAGTAGTCAATATATGCTTATGCTCTCTATTGTAACTTATTTCCTTTATAACGAAAAGCACTATTTTCCTGACATTAAAGGTGTTTGAGCAACTTCGCGTCAAAGCTTTCAACTAATTAGTCTGGAACACAACTAGGCTTCTTTACTCTTTTGACAATTTATCCACAAATTGCATGTCGATTAATTCATCGTATATATATCCTTCTGTATATACACCTGTTTTTTCTACGACATCCATCGGTTTTGCTACAGATTCTTCGGAAATATAGCCATCTTTACTCCATAATTCATCTGCATAGGCTCGATCTAATGATGCCTGCAGACTTTCCACTGAGGTTGAAGGGAATTCTGCTTTTAGCACTTGCATGGAAAGTTCAGGATTATCCTCTACTTTCTCTAATCCCTTTAATACTGCTCTGACAAAGCTCTCTACTACTTCTGGCTCTTTTTCTATGGTTGACTTTTTGACACTGACAACCGAATATGGATAATCTCCTAAACTAGCAAAGCTGTAAAACGGTTCTTTCCAGACGCCTTTGTTAATTCCCTCTGTAATTTGTGGTTCTCCTCCGTTTGCAATATCTGCATTTCCTGTTTCAACTAAGGAAACGACGGCACTTGCATCTGCTGGCTCTTCTAATATTACATCTTTTTCAGGATCCAATCCTAACTCCATTATTAACCATCTTGTCAAAAGGTTTGGACTTCCGCCATATCGACCAGCAGCAATCGTTTTTCCTTTTAAATAATTTGCCAGCTCTTCCTCATTCTCACTATCAACCGGTTCATCTGAACTTCCCATCAAATAGACATTGGCTCGATTGACAACATTGACTACTGACTGAATAGGGTCGGAGCTTCCCAGATTCGCCATTTGATTAGAATCTGGTCCGCCAATTACTCCCCAAGCATCGCCACTAACAACAGATGTAACATGGGCTCCTCCTGTTGCAGTGATAACTTCTACTTCCAGTCCCTCTTCTTCAAAATATCCTTCCTCCATCGCAACATACAACGGAAGATATCCAATCAAGTGGACTGGCTCAGAAATGATAAGCTTACGCAAACCATCCTTTGTTTCCTTTGCCCCCTCATTTGAACTACATCCAGCAAGGACCAACACGATACTAAGACAAGCAAGTAGAAAAAGCCTGCTCTTTTTCAAAGGTAATGCCCCCTTTTTCATATATAAATAGAATAGGAAATTTATTAGTGGATTGAAAAATGAAGATGAATATAGAAGTTTAATGTGGATGATGGAACTACATATTCTATTTCATATATATGGAACATTTTTTCTCATTATGTGCTTTCTAAAAGGAAAATATCTTATTCGCCATTTCTCCCTTTTAAAAGAAGCTTTTCTAGCCATACAGTAGCAAAGTACATAACAATTGATAGGATGGACAATACTGCTACTCCGACCCAGACAAGATTAATGTTCATAATTTGACCGGCATATAGAATCATTCTGCCAATGCCTTGTCTGGAGCTAATAAATTCACCAACGATGGTACCTGCTAAAGCTAAGGCAATATTTATTTTCAAGCTACTTACAATCCATGGCATGGTAGTTGGTACGACTACTTTTGTGAAGACATGCCATCTCTTTGCACCGAGAGAGTACATTAATTTTTCCAAATCCTTATCTACAGCCTTCACACCACTATATGCCGCAAGAGCTGTTGTAATAATGGTCATCATAAAGGCAAGAACTACTTTGGAGCCAAAGCCTATTCCAAATAAAATAACAAGGACAGGTGCCAAGGCTAGTTTCGGGATGGCATTAAATGCAATTAAATACGGTTCTGATATACGAGAATAATAGTAGGACCACCAGAAGGAAAGACCTAATAATGCGCCAAAAAAGGTTCCTAATCCAAAACCAAAGATGGTTGCTCCTGATGTGTATAATAAATCGTTCCATAATGAGCCTTCTGTCCAGGCTATATAACCTGTTTTCCATATCGTAGATGGGCTGCTCCAATAATAGGAATCAATGATTTTCCATTTGGAAAGCAATTCCCATGCAAGGAGAAAAATTATTCCAAAGCTCCATTGTCCTATCCGAGTAAAATTCTTTCTTTTTTTCGCAATTGCTTCTTCATCCTCGATATAAAGCTGCTCTGTTTTTGTTTTTGATCCCATCGTGCTTTTCCTCCCTTCTTATTCTGTTTCTTCAATCGATTTCAGCGATTGTAAAACGTATTCCTTTAATTGAATAAACGCTGAGTCTAGAAGTGTTTGTTCATTTCGCGGTCTTGGTAAATCAATCGAAACCTTTTCTTTAATCGTTCCTGGTCTTGGTGTAAGAATATATATTTCATCTGATAAAAAAATGGCCTCATCAATGTCATGCGTGATAAATAGAATTGTTTTCTTAAAATCACCCCATATTTGTAAAAGCCATTCCTGCATAAGCATTCGTGTTTGGGCATCTAATGCGCCAAAAGGTTCATCCAGTAAAATAACATCTTGATCATAAAGCAAGGTTCGTAGCAAAGCCGCCCGCTGTCTCATTCCCCCAGATAGTTCCTCTGGAAAATGCTTCTCAAATCCTTCTAATCCGTATCTTTCCAACAAAGGCAAGGCTCTTTGGATTGCCTCCTTTTTCGGAACACCTTTTACTTCTAAGCCTAAAATCACATTATGGAGAATATTTCTCCACGGCAGGAGTAAATCTTTTTGCAGCATATAGCCGACATGCCCACTTTTACCAACAATATCTTTACCGTCTAAAAGGACATGACCGGTAGATGGTTTTATTAATCCAGCAATAATATTAAATAACGTTGATTTCCCACAACCACTAGGACCAATTATGCTGACAAATTTCCCCTCTGGAATCTGCAAATTCGCATCCTTTAATGCGAAAAATTCTTTTCCATTTTTCCGAAAAACCTTACTACTGTTCATTACCTCTAATTTATGCAACCTGCGTCCCTCCCCATTCTAAAATATTCGATGTATTCGAGTACTTTTTTAATCAAAAATTCTTGATTGCCAATGAACATTCCACAGTTCTAAACTCATTCTTGCTATACTATATGTAAAAATAGGCGAATGGGATAATTAATATAGAAAAAAAGAGTTAATCGTAAAATAGAAGATAAACGGATATGCTTTTTTTAAAATCTAACTCATTCTTTTTTAATAATCTGAAAATTTTAATAAACATAGATAAATTCTATGTTAAAATGAACGTATATTTTTTTACAAGAACTGGAGTCCTTTACATGTTACAAAAAATGAATGCTTTTCTTGGAAAGTGGATGCCGCTTATAACTCCTGTGAGTGTAGTCATAGGTGTATTGCTAGCTGGTATATTGCATTATGCCGCTTTCTTAGTACCATGGATTTTTGCGGTTATGACTTTTGTAGGTAGCTTGACATCTAACTTGAAATCGGTGAAATATACGATTACTCACCCACTTTCTTTACTGTTAACACTGGCTATTCTTCATATCATCACTCCTTTATGGGCTTTTATGATCGGACATCTATTTTTCCAAGGGGATGCCTATACCATTACTGGTCTTACTTTGGCTGTTGTTATTCCTACTGGGATTACAAGTGTTATTTGGGTTAGTCTTTATAAAGGAAACATTGCGCTTACGCTTGCTATTATTTTGATTGATACCTTGCTTTCTCCATTTCTTGTACCTTTAAGTATGAGTCTATTTGTTGGAGAAACGGTTCAGCTAGAAGTTTGGGGAATGATGAAGGGACTTCTTGGAATGATTGTTCTGCCTTCGATTGCAGGCATGCTATTTAATCAATTCTCAAAGGAAAAAGCAAAAGCATGGAATCAGACACTTTCCCCTTTTTCCAAAATTGGCTTAGCACTTGTTGTTAGTATTAATAGTTCGGTAGTAGCACCTTACCTGCGGAATATTGATAAGAAGTTTCTTCAAGTAGCACTTACTGTTTTTATCATTGCATTATCTGGTTACATTTTTGCCTGGATATTAGGAATTTTAACAAAACGAAGCAAAGAGGAAATTATTTCCATGATTTATTCTGGGGGCATGAGAAACATTAGTGCAGGGGCAGTGCTGGCTGTAAGCTTCTTCCCGGCAGCAGTAGCTGTTCCCGTTGTTATCGGCATGCTATTCCAACAAATCTTAGCAGCTTTATATGGCTATTTCATCAAAATAGTGTATGAGAAACCTTTCGTTGGAAAAGTAAAGGAAGGGAAAATTTCATAGACAAATAAAAGGGGTAACGCTCACCAAAGAGAAGGTTACCCTTACTTTCCTTTATGATGTTTTATCGAAAATCATGGCACACATTTCTACCATTTCACTTGCCATAATCTTTAAGGTTTCGGTTGTTAGCATCTGGTCTTCTGCATGCATTAGAATGAGGGAAAAAGGCAGTTGTTCCCCAGCAGCTTCCCTTTGGATAAGAGAAGCATGGACTTTATGAATTTGATTATAAAATTGAACACCTTCTTCTATTTTTTTCTTAGCTTCTTCCAGCGTTCCATTTCGCGCAATCTGTATGGCTTCTACATAACAACTTCTTGCCTCTCCAGCAAATGATATAATTTGAAAGGCTGCTGTTTGCATTTCTTCTAACGTATTCATTTCACCACCCCTATACTTTTCGTTAATTTTTGGCTAATGATAATGCGTGATCTAGTATTTTCTTTCCATTTGCTGTACCGTATAGCTTCGTATCAATAACGTCAACTGGAATACCATATGGCTTCACAGCATTTTCAGCAGCTTTTTTCATAAATCGCACTTGTGGTCCTAATAGAATAGCCATTACCCCCTCACTTGAAGTGGCTAATTCATCAGCAATTGCTCCTTCTGGAATGGCATAAACATCTTTTTCTTCTCCTCTAGCCTTAATAGCCGTCTTCATTTTTGATACAACAATTGAAGTAGACATTCCTGCTGAACAGGCTTATATAATCCTTTTCATTGTAAAGTCCTCCTGTTATTTTATTAAATCGTCATTCTTCACCATTATTTCTCTAGTGTTAATCATTTCTTTATACCAATAAGCAGACTTCTTCATTTTTCGATTTCGATTCTCTTCTAAGTTAATTTCAACTAATCCATATCTGTTTTTGAAAGCATTCATTGGCGAAACATTATCCGTAAATGCCCAAAGCATATATCCTTTACAGTTTGCTCCTTGTTCTACTGCTTCTAATAACCATTTAAGATGTTCACTTATAAATTCAATTCGATAATCGTCTTGGATTACTTCATTTTCATCCTTATACTTAAATTCATTTTCTACACCCATTCCATTCTCTGCGACAAACCATTCAATATTGCCATAATCCTCTTTCAAGCGGGTCGCCATATCGAACATAATTTGTGGATAGATTTCCCATCCTCGAAATGGATTCATTTTCTTGCCTGGCATATCAAACATTTCATAATAATAGGATGGGTGAAATGGAGTATTTTCGTTCCAGACTGTTGTTCTTGCTTTAACGCGATGTGGATAATATAGATTAATGCCAACATAATCAACCGTGTTATTTTTTATTACAGTTAAATCTTCCTCTGTATGCTCAAATGAAATATCGTGTTTTTTTAGAAGATCCATTAATTCCTCTGGATACTCCCCTTTAATCGATGGGTCTAAAAATACCCGATTAAAAAACAGGTCATAAATGCGGGCCGCATCCTGGTCATGTGGAGCTGAAGATCTCGCATACGTAACTTCCGGATTTAGAATAACACCGATTTTTGCCCCTTGCTCATGCAACTGTGTGTCTTTAAATAACGCAACAACTTTAGCGGTAGCAAGTGCTTTATGATAGTTCCACTGCATCCATTTTTGTGTGTTTTGCTCAAATGGATAACGTATCGCATCTAAATGAACTCGTGTCTGTACAACAATCGGTTCATTGAAAGTAAACCAGTGCTTCACTTTATTACCGTAACGATCCAATACTTTTTCTGCATATTTAACGAATAAATCAACAACATGTCTGTCATTCCATCCGCCATATTTTTCGAAAAGAGTGGCTGGCAATTCATAGTGCTCTAAACAAATCATTGGTTCTACGCCTTTATTAATTAGTTCATCAATGACATTGTCCATATAACAAGCGTATTCTTCATCCACTACTACATTTTCATAATCAGTCAAGAAACGGGACCAATTTATCGATGTACGATAGTGGGTCAAGCCAATTTCTTGCATAATTCCAACATCTTCTTTATATCGATCGTAAAAATCTGTTGCAACCCCCGGCCCATAGCCATTGTGCCAAACATTTTTATTATTTTTGTACCAAATATCCATATAAGAATCTTGTGTATCCTTTTTTCCTGTCCAGCCTTCTGTTTGCCATGCTGATGCAGCTGCACCTAAAATAAAGTTTTCTGGAATCCTTTTTTTGATTTGTTCCATTATATCTCCTCCTTGCTTCTTTGAATCGTCTCCCAAATACCTGTTAAATAGACGCTTCCTAACGCACGGTCATAAAGCCCATAACCTGGCTTACCTGTTTCTCCCCATATCATTCTCCCGTGGTCAGGACGTATATATCCGGAAAAGCCGGAATCATTAAATGCTTGTAAAATATCCACCATATTAAGACTTCCACAAAGGGAATAGTGTGCAGACTCTTCAAAATCATTATTATCCAAAATTTTCACATTTCGTAAATGTGCGAATGGTACTCGATTTTTTCTAGCATACTTATCAACAAGTTTGACAAAGTCATTCTCCCTCGAACAGCCCAGTGAACCACTGCATAAGGTAATCCCATTTGCCTCACTATCATACAGAGCTAGAAAACGATCTAGATTGCTTTCATTCGTGATAATTCTTGGAATTCCAAATATATTCCATGGTGGATCATCAGGATGTATCGCCATTTTTATACCGACTTGTTCAGCAACAGGAATAATTTTTTGGATAAAATAGGAAAGATTCTCCCATAAGCCTTCCTCACCCAATAGCTTATACTTTGCTATTAATCCATTAAGCTCTTCCTTCGTATAAGAGGTATCCCAGCCTGGCAATGCTAATTCGCTTGTTTCAGGATTCATCTCTTTTAATTGGTCTTGGTAATAGACAAGCGTTGTTGAACCATCTTCTAGCCTTTTATCTAATTGTGTCCTCGTCCAATCAAACACAGGCATGAAGTTATAACAGATAACCTCAATTCCAGCTTTGGCAAGATTCTTTATATTTTCAATATAATTTCCAATAAGTTGATCTCGATCTGAGAGTCCTAGTTTAATATTTTCATGAACAGGGACACTTTCTACTACTTTGAATTCTAATCCTACCTTTTCAATTTCTTCCTTCAATGACTTAATCTTAACTAATGGCCAAATTTCTCCAACTGGAACATCATATATGGCACTTACAATTCCAGTCATCCCCGGTATTTGCCTGATGTAAGAAAGTGGGATTGTATCCTCTTGCCCATACCATCTAAACGTCATTTTCATCTTTACCCTTCCTTTCCTCTTTCCGTATTATTCGTCTGGAACAGTAGGGGCTTTATTGGCAATCAGAACAAATGGCAAGTAAATAAGAATCGAGACAACAATACAAATGACTTGTGTAATAACGGCTCCCTTATCGGTTTTACCATTTGATTTCTGCGAATACCAATCACCCAGAAAAACAGTGCAACAAACATAAGAATAAGAAATTACTGGAAGCCTTTGCATTACACTTTCTAAAGGCTTCTGTACAATGTTATATACTGCTTTATACAAATAAATTCCTGTAATTTTTTTAACTATTCGGCACTAAAGTACCAAGATTCTATGAGATAGCCTTGGTTATGCTAATTTTATTCTCATTGGGACCGCCAAAAGCTACCTAACCACCTTGTCCGAAAGTTCGGATGTATGGTTACTTTTTCTTAAGATATTTGCTGCTCCATTCAGGTCTGTATTCACTAAAATAGACATAGCTGTTTTGTAAAGACCTCGATACGCTCGTTTTCCAAAGAAAACGGGAAGAGAGAACACCCACGACTTTTTAACAAATTCCTTTCAAAACTTTCCATTACTACCCACTTTGTAGATAGCTACATCATATCTTATTAGTCCATCAAAAGAAAGCGCTTTCTATCCAAATCCTTCTTTATCCATGAAGCCAATATTCCTCTACTGTCAAAGTCTCTCTCTTTTTCATCCCAGAAACAAAAGGATGCCCTTTTACATAATATCTAAGCGGCATAGAGGTCCACTCCTCTTTATTGGGAATCCCGATTCTCGGCGATTCCACTATTTGTGTTGGTGTTTTTCCATCTTTAATAAATAAAGAACTTTCATTTAGTAAATCCCCATCTAATATTTTTGTGATTTCCATTGCCTTCGTTAATTTCCCTGGCCCATTACAGATTGTTACGCCTGTAGTATTTCGATTCCGTTCCATCCATTCTATTCCACCAAGGGGTTCGATTGCTCGAATCAGGACAGCCTGCGGATTGCCCGTTTTTTTTGTTACAATATTTAGCATCTGATGGGTGTGCATGGTGTAAATATAAATTGTCCCACCAATTTTATACATCGATTCTAACCTAGGAGTTCGTCTTCCAGCATAGCTATGACAAGCCATATCCTCCACCCCAATATAAGCCTCTGTCTCTACAATATAACCACTATACGAATGGGTCGGCGTCTGATGAATAAGAATCTTCCCTAAAAGTTGTCTTGCTATTTCCTCTGTCGACTGGTTTATGTAATCAATCATTGTCTTTCTCCTCATTTATTTCTTATAGTATACGTTTCTTTTCCCCAAAAAAGAAAGAATCATCCCTTTAATTAAAGAGATGATTCCGTTTCTTCTGACTACTTATTGCTCAATAAGTTCTTTCTCTTTCGCTAAGGCAGCTAATCCTGCCTGATTCAATGTATTCCACGGTTTATTGAAATGTGGTTGGAAGAAGAAATCGATAAATCCTAATTGCTCTATCGTCATTTTAGTTTGAATGCATACAGATAATGTGTTCATCATTTGGGTAACATCTGCTTTTGAAATCAATTGTGCTCCTAATATATTTCTAGTCTCTTTATGGAAAAGTACTTTTAAGCGAATTTCATGGAATGTTGGCATAAATTCAGGGCGATCATTATCGATTACTTCTACTACTTCATAAGGAATATGATTAAGCTTTGCAGTTACTTCTGTTAAACCAGTAGATGCCATATTCAAGCCAAAAATATGCAACCCTGAAGTCCCTTGTGTCCCCATATACTTCAATGGCTGCCCCGCAATATTGTGGCCTACTAATGTCCCCATTCGAACAGCATTGGTTGCAAGAGGGATATATACTTTTTCTCCTGTTGGATTATAATTAACGGCACAGCTGTCACCAGCTGCATAAATATCTGGGTTGCTTGATTGCATATATTCATTAATCTTAATCGCACCGTTAGGTAATAGGTCTACTTTTCCTTTTAAAAGAGTCGTGTTTGGTCTAAAGCCGACACATAAGATAACTAAATCTGTTTCATATTCCCCTTTTGTTGTGTAAACCTTTGTTACTTTTCCTTGTTGATTTCCTTCGAATTTCGTTACCGTCTGTTGTAAAGCTAAGCGAATATTGCGCTCTGCAAATTCATCCTCTACTACATCTGTAAATTCCTTATCTAAATACTTATTTAAGATTCGATCTTCGCTATCAATTAACGTTACGTTTTTTCCATTTAACGCAAATGCTTCCACTAACTCGACACCAATATATCCAGCACCAATTACTGTAACGTTCTTCACATTCTTGGATCGCTCAATAATTTCATTTGCTTGATTATAGTTTTTTGATAGCAAAATATTATCTAAGTTAATCCCATCGATTGGCGGAATAATTGGCCAAGAGCCTGTTGTCATCACCAATTTTTCATAATGATCAATCTTTTCTTCTCCTGTATTTAAGTCTTTCACACGCACTTGTTTGTTTACTGTATCAATATCCAATACTTCATGCTCCATATGCATGGTTGCACCGAGGGATTTCAGTTCTTCTGGTGAGGAATAAAATAATTGACTAGCATCCTTTGCCACACCACCAACATATAAAGCAATTCCACAGGATAAAAAAGATACATTATTATTTTTTTCATACACGGTTATATCTATATTTTTATTTAAATTCGCTAACGTTTTTACTGCTGCTGTTCCAGCATGTGTACATCCAATTACAATTACTTTCATCGTTTAAAACTCCTTTTGTAATAGATTTAATGTGAAACTCTTCACTTAATTAGTGAAATAAATCACATATATTGTGACGTCATTCACATTTTGTTCACACTTTTATTATACATCGAATATTTCTTAATGCAACTATTTTGTGATAAAATTCACAAGAAAATAATTCCTTCCTATATTGCCCTATCTTTCTTGTATCATTCTTAACATATTAAAAGAGGCTGGGACAAAACTAAATAACCAATCTGTAAAGACGAACTATCTCTAATTTAGCTCTTAAATAAAGGCTACTTTTTCATGCGCCTCCGACAGAAGTCTAAACTGAAGTTTGTCTGTCCTCATAATCCACAATTATTTCAAATTTTTCTTGCGCTGAATAAACATTTTTCGCCATGAAAAAGCCCCCAATAAAGTAAACAGATTTTTTACTATTTCATCTGTCTACTTTATTGGGAGCATATCAAACTCTCGTATGGTTGTTCGGGTTTGTCTATGGCTGGAATTCTTATGTCCCAACCTCTTTTAACTCTCTACTATTACTGTACTCTCATTGCCAAATCTCCTGTTTTCACCCAACCTACACGAAGAATGACGAAATAAAGTGGCAGCGTAATTACAATTGGAAGAATCATGCCAACTGCTGCGTAGATTAAAAATCCATTCAATCCTTGTGTTGCCATAATACTAATTGGTGCAATTAAGGAGTTCAATCCTAATCCAGCTAATTCATACGTTGCAGTGAACCCAAATCCTAGTGTGGCAATCGGTGCACAAATAACAGCTGCTACAAAAGGAGGGATGATTAGCAATGGGTTTTTCACAAGATTTGGAAACTGCACTTTTGGTGTAATGATGGATTGTGCAAGAAATCCTCCTAAATCATTTTGACGAAGAGACATTGCGGTAAATCCGACAAATTGTACCGTACAACCGATTAAAGCAGCTGCGCTTGAAACGGGATCCATTTGTAACGCGATTGCTAAAGCTGCCGATGATGCTGGAGTCATTAGTAGGATGCTCCATACTAATGAGATAACCATTGGCGCAACTAATGGATAGCCTTGAACGGAAGTAGTAATTTGGGCACTAATCCATTCCAACATTGGTGTTGTTACTGCCGCTAAAGCCACTCCTGCCATGCCTCCAACTAGAATTGCTGCAGCTGGAATTGCTACCATGTCTAAGATCGTTTTTCCATTCACCCTTTTACCAACGTATGTTGCGACAACTGCAGCTAATACCGCGCTGATTGGTTGTCCGGAAACCAGTACCATTCCTGCATCCGTTGCGTGTAGGGCATTCCCTCCAATCGTACTACAGACCATCGCACTAAAAATCACTAACGTGTTCCCGCCTAACTGATAGGCAATTCCTGCCCCAAATGCAGGTGCTAGCAATACCTTTGCTACTCCGCCAATTTGTATTAATACATCCCAGCCAAATGCTTTTCCAATCGATTCTAACAGCAATCCCATCCCTAATGTTACAAGGACTGCATTTGACATTCCTGCTGAGGCTTTATACATTCGTTCCATAAAATATTCTTTGTTTTTCATCGTTCTCTTCTCCTCTATTAGAAAATAATTCTATAAAATAAAATCAAAAGGCTGTTTTCGCCTATTTTGTTTTTTGAACAGTTAAACGATAGAAGTAAAGTGGGTTTACTCCATTTCACTCGCGATTTAAATAATATCGAAGTAACAATCTTTACAAATAGCCAATAAAAACAAAAAAACCTGTCCAATATTTGGATAGGCACCTTCAAGTCTTTCAAACTGTTTAGCGCCTTGTTTTTTAATAACAAAAACTGGACTAAACAATTCCCAATATAATAAAGAGGGATTATTTAATCCTAAGAGCATAGTATGAGTATAATAATCAGTAATGTATTTGCTTTGATCTTCATGATATGCTCCTCCTAAACCGTTTAATTATTGTGTAGTTATAATATCACCAATATTCTGAAAATGTAAATAATTATTTTATTTCAGAATATATTAAAGCGTTATCATCAAAATCATATTGTAAAATTCTTTTTTTATTTTTGGGAAAAATGATTAATATTTTAGAGAAATAATATCGATATGAAGGATAAAATGGATACTTTTTAATAAAATGAAGTTTTGTCAGAATATTTAACAAAAAAAAGAGTGGCGAACCACTCTTAGATAATTTCTGTATTCTTTGTTTCTTTTCCAAAGAACAGTACAACTGCAGCACCAATTAAAACAGCAATACAAAAAATGGTGAAGATAGATGGAATCGATACATTTTGTGCTGTTAAGTAAGGCACTAATAAAGGTCCTAAAATTCCTCCAACTCTTCCTATAGCTGCTGCCATTCCTGCACCTGTTCCACGAACTTTCGTAGAATATTGTTCCGGCGTATAAGCATAAAGCGCTCCCCATGCTCCTAAATTGAAGAAGGATAAAAGAATTCCTGCCGTAAGCAGCATTGCTGTGCTATCTGCTAGCCCAAACATAAACGCACTTCCTGCTGTACCAACTAAAAATAATACTAGTACAAATTTTCTTCCTGCTTTTTCTATTAGGTAGGCTGCAACTGCATAGCCTGGCAATTGTGCCAATGTCATAATTAATACGTATTGAAAGCTCTTAATCATACTAAATCCTTGTGAAACCATTACACTTGGAAGCCATAAAAACATTCCGTAATAAGAGAACACGACACAAAACCATAAAATCCATAATGTTGCCGTTTGCTTCCGGTTTTCCTTTGACCAAATTGCCTGCATGCTTTCCTTAATCGTTAATTTCTTTTCCTTATCTACTTTTAAAAATTTCGGTGAATCTGGCAAATGCAATCGTAAATAGATGGCATAAAATGCTGGAAGTACGCTAATTAATAGTGCTGCTTGCCATCCATACTTTGGAATGACAAAATAGGAAATTACTGCTGCAAGTAACCAGCCAAAAGCCCAAAAGCTTTCAAGTAGCACTACCACTCTTCCACGTTTTTCCTTTGGAACACTTTCCGAAACGAGTGTAGAAGCTACCGGCAATTCTCCACCCAGTCCCATTCCAATAAAGAAACGCAGAATTAAAAAGATTGTTAAAGAACTAGTGAAAGCGGACAATCCACTACCAATCGAAAATAATAACAAAGTAATCATAAATACATGTTTTCTTCCTACTCTATCTGCCATTAACCCAAAAATAAGTGCTCCGACTGCCATTCCAATGGAATTCATGCTGCCAATCCAGCCCATTTCTTTTCCCGATAATCCCCAATCCGCTTGGAGTGCTGTAATAATAAAAGAGAGCATCCCTACATCCATCGCATCGAACATCCATCCTAATCCTGCGATGCCAAGAATCTTTCTTTGTGATATTTCTTTTTTCATTGCTATCCTCCCATTTTTTCCTTATGTTTCCCACTGCTCGTTTATTTATGAAAACTATCTACTATAATAACACTTGTCATGACATCCATCATTACATTTCATCCTTTTTCTCCAATATTTTTTCAGATCAAACAATGATTGATTACTCTTCAAAAGCTATTTTCTAGTGGTAAATAGTGGACTGATCCCATAAATAAATCCATAAATATATGGCGAAAATGCGCAACTATTGCTTTATTCAAGACTTTTGATAAATCCCCTAAAAAATTTGGCATTTCCCCTTTACTTTCTTCTAAATAAGCATAAAATGGTTCTTATGTTTGCTAATATTTTAAATGTAAAGGGGAGCTTAACTGTTGAGCGTTTCATCAACAAAAATACAAAACCAGTCTCTTTTTAATATATCTTGGCCATTGTTTATTGAACTTGCTTTACACATGGGGATGGGTGTTACTGCTACTTTAATGTTAAGCCATTATTCAGATGGCGCAGCTGCAGGGGTTGGGGTTGCCAATCAACTTCTTGGAATTTTTATCCTTGTCTTTAATGTTACCTCTATCGCTGCTATGATTTTAATTGGACAAAAACTAGGAGCTAATGAGCTTAACAAAGCTAGAAGGTTTGCCCGTTCTGCAGTTGGTCTAAACTTCTGGTTTGGAATAATAATCGCAGCCCTCGTTGTTGTCTTCGGTGAACATTTATTACGACTATTTGATATCCGCGGTGAAGTATTAGAATACGGATTAATATTTGTTCGTATATGCGGTGCGTCCCTCTTCTTAGAATCTCTCTCACTTGCACTTAGTGCTGTATTAAGAAGCCATGGTTTTACTAAAGAATCCATGATTGTTAGTGTTTTGATGAACGTGATAAGCGTATTAGGTTATGCCATTAGTATTCTCGGAATTTTTGGTCTACCTATTACAGGTGTTGTCGGTGTTTCTTGGACGATTGTTGTTGCTAGAGCATTCGCCGTACTCGTTTTGCTTTATCTTGTTTACAAACGAATCGCTTTAACTTTTAAAGTAAAAGATTTTATCAAAGTGAATAAACAGGATATACGAGACATGTTATACATCGGAATTCCTTCTGCTGGTGAAAATTTATCGTATCAATTTTCCCAATTGATGATTACTGCAATCGTCGCTTCTCTTGGAGATGCTTCCTTAGCAGCAAGAGTTTATATTAGTAATATTTCGATGATCTGCTACTTGTTTACTTTAGCGATTGCTGAAGGAACTCAACTTCTTGTTGCCCGCTATATTGGCGGAAAGCAGTTTGATCGTGCACTAAAACGTGGAATTAAAACACTTAGACTTGCCATGATGGTTTCATTGGCTGCTGCATTGGTGATGGCATTTATCGGTCAGCCAATTTTAGAGCTATTCACGAACAACTACGAAATTATCGCCATTGGATTACCTATTCTATGGGCAGTTGTATTTATAGAACCTGGAAGAGCAATGAATATTGTCTTAATGAGTTCCTTAAAATCTTCTGGAGATGTACGTTTCCCTGTAATAATCGGTATAATTTCTATGTGGGGAATCGCCGTTACATTGAGCTATGCATTAGGAATTACATTAGGATTAGGTCTACTCGGAGTGTGGTTAGCTCAAGGAATGGACGAATGGTTTAGAGGCATATTTGCCTATAGACGTTGGAAATCAAAGCCTTGGGAAAGAGTGAAGGTTAATCGTGCTATGAAGGAGCATGCATAAAGCATTTTTTCATATGAGGCTGGGACATAAGTATTCCAGCCATAAACAAACCCGAACAATCATATCAAATTCCATGTGATTGTTCGGGTTTTTATTGGTTTATAAAAGGCTGTTTCAGTAAAGATGGTGTTATTATCCGCAGCCTGAATACACTTCGCTTTCCATGGGGCGAGCGCCGAGCCGCTTCACAGCTCACGTTCCTGCAGGGTCTCGGACTTTCTCGCTGCTCCCATAAGAGTCTACGTGTATTCAAGCTGCTCCGTCTTTCCAATTAATTAATTTTTTCTATTTCCATAATTGTTTATAGAAAAACAATCTTTAAAAACGAATTATTTTTTACACTGACTATATCTAAAATCATAAATAACTAGCATGAAAAAGCAGCCTTTATTTAAGAGCTAAATTAAGGATTGTTCGTCTTTACAGGTTGGCTATTTAGTTTTGTCCCAGCCTCTTTTTTGTTTGGCTGATAAATTGTGTTTTTCGCAAATCAACCTCCCCCGACTTTTTCCCTAATTATCGAAAAATTAAAATTAAGTATTGAAAAGCGCTTTCACACCACTTATAATACAACTAAACCGGTTTACTAAATCGTTTTATGAGAGGTGAGATGAAAAAATGTCTGAAATATATATCCCTTTAAATTCCTTTTTCGCTGAAAAAATATCAATGAAAGACTTACTTCAGGCCATTTCTATCGTTGGAAAATCAAAAGCATCCGGAATAGAAATTAGAAGAGAATTATTAAGGGAACAGGATTTACTATCAGTCTTACAAAATATACAACCCATTCTTCACAAAGCTAACTTAACTACCGTTTACTCTGCTCCAATTCCAATATGGAATAGCACAGGCTTCATAAACGAACAGGCACTTCAAACTATCTTTGAAGAATGTAACTGTATCTCAGCAAAATGGGTGAAACTTCCCTTGGGTCATTATATGGAAGAGAAATCAGATCTCCAATCGTTATGGAAGCTTTTGAAGGACCATCCAAATGTCTCTTTATTAGTGGAAAATGACCAGACGATGGAAGGCGGAAAAATACAGCCACTAGCGGCCTTTTTTGAAAACGCTTCTAAACTAGAAATGCCAGTGGAAATGACATTTGATATTGGTAATTGGGCTTTCCAACAAGAGGATGCTTATGAAGCTTTTCAAATTTTCCAACCTTATATTTTCTATTTTCATTTAAAGCATGTAGTTAAGCAGGATAATCTTTTTTTTACCGTGCCCTTACCACCTGAACAAACTGCTGATTGGCGAAAGATGGATCAATGTATCTCAGCCTCCATCCCAAGAGCATTGGAGTTTCCCCTCGAGAGATCGATGGAGGAAATTAATAAATATATAGATATTATTCAATCCAATCAAGGGAGGGAAAATTCACATGCAATCAATTGATGTCATTACATTTGGTGAGGCAATGGCTATGTTTATTGCCGATTCATGTGGTCCATTACACGAGATAGATCATTTCACAATGGAACTTGCAGGGGCGGAAACAAACGTAGCAATTGGTTTAGCCAAATTAGGGTTCAATGCAAGCTTTGTCAGTAAAGTAGGTACTGATGCTTTTGGTAAATTTATTATCGATAAACTCCAGAAACATCGTGTTCATGTAGATCAAATCATAACAGATATTCATTTTCCGACTGGCTTTCAGTTAAAATCACGTGTGACACAAGGGGATCCAGAAGTACAATACTTTCGAAAAGGTTCTGCTGCGAGCCATCTATCTATCTCAGACTTTAATGAGCGCTACTTCCAAAAGGCAAAACACCTGCATATGACAGGCATTCCATTAGCACTTTCTTCAGATACTAGAAATTTTGCCCAACATGCGTTAACCTTTTTTAAAAGCCAAGCTAAAAAAATCTCTTTTGATCCAAACCTAAGACCAAAACTCTGGAATTCAGAAAAAGAAATGATTGATACCATTAACATCTTCGCTAAACAAGCTAACTACGTTTTACCTGGACTAGAGGAAGGTATAAAACTAACTGGATTTAAAACGCCTGCTGATATTGCCTCCTACTATTTAGATGCTGGAGTGGAATTAGTTATCATAAAACTTGGTGAGCATGGTGCCCATTATAAATCACCTACAGAAGAAGGAACAATAAATGGCTACCAGGTAGAAAATGTGATCGATACCGTTGGAGCAGGTGACGGTTTTGCAGTTGGAGTAATAAGCGGTTTATTAGAAAAGCTTCCTGTAGAAAAGTCTGTTCAAAGGGGGAATGCCATTGGCGCGTTAGCCGTTCAATCGCTTGGTGACAATACTGGATATCCAGCGAAACAAGAACTTATTTATTATATAAACAATCAATCTCAAAGGAGTGTAAGTATATGAATACCCTTTCTAAAAAAAGATGGATTCGTCTTATCCCGATTGTTTTTATTACCTATAGCTTAGCATATTTAGACAGAGCAAATTATAGCTTTGGGGCTGCTGGTGGCTTAGCTGAGGATCTAAATATTACTGCAGCTACCTCTTCTCTGCTTGGTGCATTATTCTTTTTAGGTTATTTCTTCTTTCAAATTCCAGGCGCACATTATGCCGAGAATAAAAGTGCGAAAAAGCTAGTTTTTTGGGCGCTAATCCTTTGGGGCATATTAGCAACTGCAACTGGTCTTATTTCAAATGTCAAAATATTATTCGTTATACGTTTTAGCTTAGGTGTGGTGGAAAGTGCTGTTATGCCTGCTATGTTAGTATTTTTAAGTCATTGGTTTACAAAAGCAGAACGTTCTAGAGCCAATACTTTTTTAATACTAGGAAATCCAGCAACTGTTTTATGGATGAGTATTGTATCTGGCTATATTTTGGAATCCCTTGGTTGGAGATGGATGTTTATTTTAGAAGGCTTACCTGCAGTTATATGGGCATTTTTATGGTGGAAGCTAGTGAATGATCATCCCAAAGATGCAAAATGGCTGGACAATGAGGAAAAAGCAGCCATTAACCAAGCATTATTAGAAGAACAAAAAGAGCTTAAGCCTGTGAAGGATTATAAAGAAGCATTTAAATCAAAGACTGTTATTTTGCTTAGTCTTCAATATGCACTTTGGAGCATCGGTGTATATGGCTTTGTTATGTGGCTTCCTACTATTATTAATTCCGCACCAAATGCAAGTATTGTTACAACCGGTTGGCTTGCATCGATTCCTTATGTATTAGCTTGTGTTCTTATGTTAACGGTTTCTTATTTCTCTGATAAATATCAAAATCGTAAGCTATTTGTTTATCCGTTTCTTTTGATTGGAGCCATCTGCTTTTATGGATCCTATTTAATCGGAACAAGTAATTTCTGGTTATCCTTTATTCTCCTTTCCATTGCTGGCGGGGCAATGTATGCTCCTTATGGTCCGTTCTTTGCTATCATTCCAGAAATACTTCCTAGAAACGTCTCTGGTGGTGCAATGGCTTTGATTAATAGTATGGGGGCATTAGGTTCTTTTGCTGGAGCATATATTGTTGGCTATTTAAATGATTTAACAGCCGGCTTTGGAGCTTCCTACAATTTCATGGCCATTGCCTTATTATTGTCGGCTATTTTAACCATCATTGCGACGAAAAATGAAAAGAATGTGCTGAAGAAGAAAACAGAATTATCACATCAGCCATTACACGACTAATTTTTAAGCGTTTTCCTCTTTCCCTTTCCATGTACGAATAGATTGTTTTATACTAGTACAAGAATCTATTAATGTAGTGAGAGAGGAAAACAAATGGCGAAAGTAACCATGGCAGATGTAGCAAAATATGCTGGTGTTTCCAAGAGCACCGTTTCCCAATATATCAATAAACGTTATGAGTACATGGGAGAAGACACAAGAGAAAAAATTAAGCTCGCAATTGAAGAGCTAGGCTATCACCCAAATTATATTGCACGTAGCCTTAAACAAAAGAAGACTTCCATGATTGGGATTATTGTAGCTGATATTGTACATCGTTTTTCGACTGAAATCTGCCGTTCCATTGAAGATTATTGCTTTGAGCATGACTATCAGGCGATTATTTGTAATGCTGACAATAATCCTACAAAGGAAAGAACGTATATAGAAACATTGCGTGCCAAACAGGTGGATGGTCTTATTATTTTTCCAACAGGGCAAAATACAGATATTTATGCAAAAATGATAGAAGAAGATTATCCAGTCGTATTTATGGATAGAGATATACTGGGAATAGAAGCTCCCTTTATCCTTTCCACAAACGTGGATTCTAGCTTTCAAGCAGTCCAGTTATTTTTGGAAAATGGACATACGAATATTGCTATTTTGACGCAGCCATTAACTATTTCTACAAGAAAAGAAAGAATTGAAGGGTATAAGAAAGCTTTACAAGCATACTCGATAGACATTCGTGAAGACTATATCATCAGTTCCGAAATCGCAAATGTGAAGATAGCATTGTCTGAGCTTTTTCAGAAGGAGAAGCCCCCGACTGCTATTTTAGCTGGAAATGATTTAGTATTCTTAGAGACTTTAGCTTTTTTACAGGAAAATCACCTTCGTGTTCCTGAAGATGTTTCCCTTATTGTATTTGATAATTTTCCTTTTGCCCATCTTTCCAATCCTCCCGTGACCAGCATTGCACAGCCGGCTTTTGAAATGGGAAGAAAGGCAACTGAGGTACTTCTTAAAGAAATCAATAAGGAATCCTATCAAAAGGAAAAAATTATTTATCCATGTGAATTGATTGTGAGACAATCATCGATCAAAAAGATTTAATAGTTTTGGTAACGGGGAAGCGTTCCTTCAAGTTCTAACGATTTTGTATCCCAAGAGAATAGAATAATGCTCCCCCCATAATTAAATTTTCAAAAAAATTTTTGTTGTTTTGATAAATCGGTTTAGTAATGAAAGAAAGGACTGTTCGTACAAATGAAAATTCAATTGGCTTTAGATCGATTAACGATTTCTGAAGCAATCCGCTTAACTCGTTTAGTAGAGTCTGATATTGATTGGATTGAAGTAGGAACCTCTCTTATCAAAGAGTTTGGTATGGAAAGTGTTCGAGAAATGAAAAAAGCATTTCCTCATAAAACAATTCTTGCTGACACGAAAACAATGGATAATGCAAAATACGAAGCGGAGATTAGCTTCACTGCTGGTGCTGATATTATCACCGTTATGGGAAATGCCCCAAAAGTAACCATTGAAACTTGTATAGAAATGGCTAGAACCTATCAAAAAAGAGTGATGATTGATTTATTAAATACGTCCAGTGAACAGCTGAAGTCTCTTCTCACGATTGAGGATGCTATTTTCTGCTTACATATCAGTAAGGATGAACAAGAATTAAGTGGTAAAAACGAATGGAAAAATAGCGAGATTCCAGCTGCATATCCAACTCCTTCACACACAATTGCAGCGGCAGGAGGAATAACCATCGATTCCTTATCACAGCTTCTTGCAGGTGGTATCGATATAGCCATTATTGGCTCTGCTATTACGAAAGCTGCCAATCCATCTGAGGCAGCAAGACAATTTAATCAACTAGCAAAAGGAGGCGTTTTTATCAATGAGTAAGCTTACTGCTATTCAACAGGAAATCCAAATCGTTTTAGCACAGGTCGATGAAAACTTATTATTAGATGCAGCAGATTTAGTTAAAAGAAAAAAGAGAATTTTTGTTGTCGGGGAAGGAAGATCCGGCTTAATGGCCAAATCCTTTGCGATGAGATTGATGCATTTAGGAGCAACTGTTTATGTAGTTGGAGAGACCATTACCCCTTCTATTTCCAATGAAGATTTATTAGTCGCTATCTCTGGGTCTGGTAAAACAAAATCCGTCATTTGGACAGCCGAAACAGCCAATAAACTAGGTTGCAGTGTTTTAGTCTTAACTACTGATCCTAGCTCCCCGCTTGTGGAAGAAGCAACGAATACAATCTGTATTCCCGCAAGCACAAAATATCGGAAGGCAACGGAGACGAAAACCATACAGCCCCTTGGTTCTTTGTTTGATCAATGCGCACATATCGTATTTGATACCATTTGTCTAAACTTTGCTGAATTAAATGAGATTGGCTTCACGCAGGCCTTTAAGCGACATAGTAATATGGAATAACTAATTTGTACTTTTCAAAAGAAGAGGCTGGGACATAAGTATTCCAGCCAAAGTTAAAGCCAAACAATTACACGAAAATTCGTATGATTGTTTGGCTTTTTAATCGGCTTGTAAAAATGCTGTTTCAGCTGTTATTACCCGCAGCCTGAATACACTTCGCTTTCCGTGGGGCTCGCGCTAAAGCCGCGGTCTGCCTTTGGCCTGCAGGGTCTCAGGCTGTCTCGCTAATCCCCGTGGCGTCTACGTGTATTCAGGCTGCTCCATATTTCCTACTAATTTATTTTTTCTTGAAAAAACAATATTTTTTAGGAAATTACCTTTAAAAACGGAGTGGAATGGAGCGGAGGACACTCGACTCCTGCGGGAAGTAGAGCAAAGCCTAGACCCCACAGGCTTTATAGGCACTGAAAAAGTGATTAATCTGAGAAAGTAATGTGGATTTCATCAATATATATACAATATGAAGAAGTTACCCACCTATATATAGTAGGTGATTAACTTCTTTTTCTCATTTCATGGACTTTTTCAGTGCCCTCCAGGCTTTAGCCGAGGAGGCTTAGGTTGCTCCCCTGCGCATCATGTGTCTGTATGTGTCTGTAGCGCAATGGAACGAATTGGTTTCCTCACTTGACAATAATTTAAAACATAAATAACCAAAATGCGAAAGCAGCAATTATTTAAATAGCTATATTAGATATTATTCGTCTTTACCCATTATATATTTTGTTTTGTCTCAGCCTCTTCTTTTCCTCTAGGCATCTAGTATAGTAGATGCCCGAACAATGAGCTTCGGTTCAAAAATATGTTTTCCTTGATTTTTATTTCGTTCATTAATTTTCTTAAGGAGCATGCGGGCACATGCTTCTCCCATTTCCATTAATGGTTGTTTGATCGTCGTGATTTTAGGAGAAGAAATTCTGTCTAAAAAAACGCCATCAAATCCTGTTACACCATAATCTTCTGGCACGCTTTTTCCCGTCTTCTGTATCGCACGAATTACACCTGTAGCAATGCGATCAGAAGCGCAAACAAATCCGAATTGGCCCTGTTTCTTTGCTAAGAAATCGTATACCTTCACCTCTGCCTCTCTTGAACTGTTTTTAACTCTTAAAATGGTTCCTTCTGCATTTATTTCGGCGAGCGCCTCCATAAACCCGGCCTCACGAAGCTTTTCAAATGGCTCTTCCTCGTCAATTCCAATAAAAACAAGCTGTTTATATCCTAAGGCTAAAATATGTTTTGTCGTAACATAGGTACCCTTTTTATTGTCCACATCGACAAAGTCGTATCCATGCAAATTTTCTCCAAATAAAACGACAGGAATCGTTAATTTTTCGATAAAAGAATAGTCAGATTCCCGCATTCCTGTGACAATAATTCCATCGCATTTTCCTATGTTAAGCGATGTCCTTGTTACAAGCTGTAAGGAATAATGGTTCTTGTCTAGCTCTCGGCTCATTCCAGTTAATAAATTCATATAATAAGGCTCTACAGTATCCATTTCTTCTAAAATTAATAATTTTATCACTTGTGTCCGATTATTCACCAATGCCCTTGCTGCATAATTAGGGACATAATCTAATTCCTGCATGGCTTGATATACTAGTTGTTTTAATTCATCTGTTACTTGCTCTGGATGGTTTAATACTCTTGATACAGTCATTTTCGAGACATTTGCTTTCTTTGCCACATCTGAAAGTGTTGCCAAAGGAACTCCCCCAGTATTTATATAATTTATTCGCACACAAAATGTAAGTGATTAACCATTCTACCTATCATCTTAATTTATTCTATAACAATAATTCTACACATAAACTATAGGTGGAGATATACCAAATTTTTTTTACAAATCGCTTGATAAAAAAAGAAAATGAGTTGATAATAGAGGAGTGCAAACGTTTTCCTTTTATCTATTTATATTATAATTGTATTTTGCTCGATACTCAACTTCAAAATATGCAAACGCTTGCGTAGAAAGGGAGATTTTATGTTAAAAGAAGCTATTTATCATCGACCTGGCAATAATTTTTCTTATATTTATAAAGACGACACCGTACACATCCGCTTGCAAACAAGGAAATCAGATATAGATTCTGTACAGCTCGTTTTTGGAGACCCTTACATTTTTGTAAATCAGGCATGGAAATACGAAAAAGCATTCATGAAAAAAAGTGGAAGCACAGAGCTTTATGATTACTGGTTCATCGAAATAAAGCCTGAATACCGCCGTTTACGTTATGGATTTGAGCTTCTATCAAATGAGGAGACACTTATCTATACGGAAAAGGGATTTTACGAAGAAATTCCAACGGACGACACTGCCTATTATTTTTGTATTCCTTATGTGCATAAAGAAGACTCTTTTCACGCTCCTGACTGGGTAAGCGATACTGTTTGGTATCAAATTTTCCCAGAACGCTTTGCTAACGGGGATCCAGCACTTAACCCTGCCGATACGCTAGAGTGGGGAAGCACAGAGCCAACACAGACCAATTTCTTTGGTGGTGACTTTCAAGGGGTTATTGATCACGTAGATTACCTTGTCGATTTAGGCGTTAATGGGGTTTATTTTACACCAATCTTTAAGGCTTACTCCAACCACAAATATGATACGATTGACTATATGGAAATCGATCCACAGTTTGGCGATAAACAAACGTTCCAAAAGATGGTAGATGTTCTCCATGATAATGGCATTCGGATTATGTTAGATGCTGTATTTAATCATAGTGGCTATTTCTTTCCTCAATGGCAGGATGTTATGGAAAAAGGAGAAGAGTCCGCTTATAAGGATTGGTTCCATATTCGTGAATTCCCAATTCAAACAGCACCAATTCCAAACTATGATACTTTTGCCTTTACCCCATTTATGCCAAAGCTAAACACAAGCCATCCAGAAGTAAAGGAATATTTGCTAGAAGTTGGTCGCTATTGGGTAAGAGAATTCGGCATTGATGGATGGAGACTTGATGTTGCAAATGAGGTAGACCATCAATTTTGGAGAGAGTTCCGTACAGAAGTAAAGCAATTGAACCCAGATGCTTATATCCTTGGAGAAATATGGCACGACTCTATGCCTTGGCTGCAAGGGGACCAGTTTGATGCCGTAATGAACTATCCGTTTACTACAGGTGCTGTAAATTACTTTGCGAAGGATTTGATTACTTCCACAGCGTTTAAACATACGATTACCAATGTGCTTCATATGTATCCAAATAGTGTGAACGAAGTATCCTTTAATCTATTAGACAGTCATGATACCCCGCGTATTTTGACACTCGCCAATAATCGAAAGGATAAAGTAAAGCTCCTCTATTTATTCCTATTATCTTTCACTGGAACACCTTGTATCTACTACGGGGATGAGATAGGAATGGATGGTACACAGGATCCAGGATGTAGAAAATGTATGATTTGGGAAAAAGAGAAGCAGGATCTTGATTTGTTTGCCCATATTCAAAAGTTAATTACTCTTCGTAAGAACCATCTGGCATTTGGTAACAAAGGTTCATTTGTCTTATTGGAGTCAGATAATAATATTGTTATCTACCAAAAAACATATAATGAAGAGCATATTATTTTCTCTATTAATAATACGGATCAAGAACAAACTTTTACAATTCCCGTACAAGATATCCATAATAAAAATGTTCATGATCTTTATAATGACAAAGAGATTATCTGGAGTTTGGAAAAAGAATTAACACTTTCTCCAGGTGAATTTTCCATTTTGCAGTTTAAGACTTCTAATTAATTTACAAGAAAGCCGTTTAGGAAAGTGAGACTTAGGAGCAATATTGGAGGTCTCGCTTTTTTGGTTTTTGTTTATCCTATGAACGCCTCTTTTTCTGTTACCCCTCTACTTTTGGCTTTCATCCACCTTATAAACCATTTCATCCAAAACAAAAAAAGGAACAGAGCGCACTATACACTCCATTCCCTGTAACCCTATTACTCTCCTAACCTCTCCTTTAACCGAGCCAGAGTAATTTCTGTTGTACTGCCTACTTGCCAATCTGCTAATTTCATCCGGTCAGGTGTGCCAACACCAACTGCAAATATATTTGCCCCTTTTATTGCCTGAATCCCTGCTTCTGCGTCTTCCATGCCAACACATTCATTTACTTGTAATTGCAACTGTTCTGCTGCTTTTACAAAGATTTCCGGGTCAGGCTTGCCTTTTTTCAATTTCCCAGGATCTACGATTGTATCAAAAAAGTTAGTTACTTCTAATCTGTCTAAGATTACCGGTCCATTTTTGCTTGCCGATGCAAGACCAATTTTCAAACCTGCTTCCTTACATTCTTCCAAAAACGCTTTTATCCCTGGCAGCAGATCCTTAGGGGTTATTTCTTTGATTAGTTCTTGATAATAAGTATTTTTGTCGTGCGCCAGCTCTTCCACTTGCTCTTCGGAAAATTGCCCGCGAATTTCGCCATGGTCCAATATTTTGTATAAAGAGTCCATTCGACTAACACCTTTTAACTCTTCATTAAACTCACGATCGAAAGGAACACCAATTGCTTCAGCCGTTTTCTTCCACGCTAAATAATGATATTCCGCTGTGTCTGTAATAACTCCGTCTAAATCAAAAATAATTCCTTTTAACATATTAATTCCTCCCTATAAAAAAGGAGCCCTGCTTCCATTATTCTAATGCTTTTTCCCCTAGCATTAGAATCACAATCCATCAGCGGCTCCTTTCTTCCACACTATCTATTTCTTCTCAACATACTCTTTTTCGAGTAATACATCTTTTCCATATAACTGAATTTTTATCGCGTTCCCAGATAGAAGTTCCAATTTTACATCCTCAAAAGTTGTTGTTACGCGAATTAATCGATTACGATAATTGATTGTAAACGAGTAACTATTCCAGCCTTTAGGAACAAATGGTGCAAAGGAAAGGGTTCCTGTTGCTGTACGCATCCCAGCAAATCCTTGTACGATAGCTAACCAGCTTCCAGACATACTTGTGATATGCAGTCCATCTTCTGTATCATTATTATAATTATCTAGGTCTAATCTAGCCGTACGCTGATACATTTCATATGCTTTTTCCTCTAGCCCAATTTCTGCTGCTAAAATAGAATGAACACATGGTGATAGACTTGATTCATGAACAGTCATCGGTTCATAAAAATCAAAATTGCGCTTTTTCTCCTCTAAGCTAAACTCATGATTTAAGAAGTACATTCCTTGTAATACATCAGCCTGTTTAATAAAACAAGAACGCAAAATTTTATCCCAAGACCAATTTTGATTAAGCGGCCTTTCTTCTTTTAATAAGGTATCTACTGGACGAAGATCCTTATCTAGGAATGTGTCATGCTGGACAAAGATACCTAATTCATTATCTACTGGGAAATACATCTTATCGATAATTTCCTGCCATTTTGCCAATTCGCTTTTTCCAATGTTTAAATCTGTCTTTCTTTGTGGACCTGCTTTTTCAAGTAATTCTAATGTGTATCTTAATGTCCAAGTCGCAATCTTATTTGTATACCAATTGTTATTTACATTATTCTCATATTCATTTGGTCCTGTTACACCATGCATCATGTATTGATCATTCTTTTTTGAATAATGTACACGATCTGCCCAAAAGCGGCTGATTCCTACTAACACATCTAATCCTTCATTTAATGCATAGGTTTCATCACCTGTATATGTTGCATAATTAAAAATGGCATGGGCTATCGCACCATTACGGTGTATTTCTTCAAAGGTAATTTCCCATTCATTATGGCACTCTACACCAGTGAAAGTTACCATTGGATATAATGCTCCTCTAAGCCCTTGCTGTTTCGCATTATGTTCTGCACCAGGGAGCTGTTGACGACGATAATGTAATAACTGTTCTGTTACTTTAGGCTCTGCAACAGCTAAATACATCGGTACAATATATGCTTCTGTGTCCCAATAGGTTGCCCCACCATATTTTTCTCCTGTAAAACCTTTTGGTCCCACATTTAAACGGGCATCCTCACCATAATAAGTAGAGAATAATTGAAAAATATTAAAACGAATTCCTTGCTGTGCTTCTTCGTCTCCCTCAATTTGAACATCCGCCTTTTCCCAGCGTGCTGCCCATGCAGCAATATGCTCTTCTTTTAAAGCAATATATCCTTTTTCCTTCGCTTGCCTTGCTAACATATCGGAAACAGTTGCTAATCTTGCTTCTTCCCAATCACGAGAGGTGGAGACCGCAACATACTTCTGAAGGTGGATCGTTTCCCCTTGTTTAAGCTTATTATTATAAGCATTGGCAACATACATTGTCTTTTCATTATATGAAGTTACTTCTTGGTGATTAATTGTATTAATCATGGAAGCAGATACCGCGAATCTTGGCGTTCCAAATGGATTATCAACCGTTTTCATTATTAGGTTGCCTGCATTTGCCTCTACTTTTCTGCCTATCTCTCCCCAAAATTTTTCCTCATAGTTAGAGTCTTCATTTGTAACATCACCATCTAAAAACGGAACCAATTCAATCTTATGCGCTCCAGTTAGTGCTGTTACCTTTATATCTATTGCACAAACTTCTTTTGCAATGATACTTAAAAAACGTTCAAACTCAAACTGGATTCGATTTTCTCCTTTTTGAAGGATGAAGCTTCTTTTTAAAATCCCTTCCTTCATATCTAGCTCAAGGTGGAAATCAGTAATGTTTTCCTTATATAAATCCACTTTGGTACCGTCGACATAAATATCAACACCAATGAAATTTAGCGCATTGATCACTTTACCAAAATATTGAGGATAGCCATTTTTCCACCAGCCAACTCTTGTTTTATCAGGGAACCATACACCTGCAATGTACGTACCTTGGTGGAAATCCCCTGAATAGCCTTCTTCAAAGTTTCCGCGCATCCCCATATATCCGTTTCCAATGGAGGTTAGACTTTCCTGCAATCGCTTTTCTTTTTTTTCCAACTTATTTGATATTAGCTTCCAGCTGTTTATTTCGAAAAGACGCTTATTTGACATAATCTTCTCTCCCTATGCTTTATCTGAATCTACCTTAAATCCTTTTTCTTTAAAACCTGTTCTAAAAAATGTAAATGCAATCATTAATACTGTCCCAAGTCCTTGAATCATGATTAATGTCGCAACATCAAATTGAATAAACCCATAAATCACTGCTAAAACGGTTGGTAAACCTGCTGCGTTTAGGACAATGTTTGCTGCCTCTTTAAAGGTTCGTATATCGGTAATATTAGATTTCTTTGTTAGCCATAATACGAGTGACATAAATAGAAATTGCAGCACATTCATTGCTATATATAAACCAGCTAGTAATAGTAACAGGATTGGCAGAAGAAAGGCTTTGTTCTGCACATACCATAAAGTTCCGATATATTGTAGAACATCTTCCTTGCTTTCTACGTTAAAAGGATATTTCTCTTCATTTGTTGGATAATACAATTGAAATCCGAACCCATTATCTTCAGCAATTACTGCATAGTCTTCTTTAAAAACAACGGCATTGGCATATCCTTCTATACCAAATGTCTGATCTTCCCCAGTAATCTCATATTTATTGTCTTTGTCAATTGCAATAACATTTCCACCTATTTCTTCTGCATATTGATTATCTATTCCCATTAGTTTCCCGTCTTTCACTTGCTTAGAGGACAAAGCTTCTACAAAATCGTCAGTGATTAGTTCTGCTGTCCGAGGAAATAAAAACTCAAATGGGAAGGTAGTTAATTTAGCCATTTGGATAGAAGTCGGCATCATCATGCATGCAATTAAGAAAATAAACAGGAAGATCATTTTTGGCCATGTTAATAGATTCTTACCCTTAAATACATTTGTAGGTGTAATAATAGACTTAAAATATTGCATCAAAAATGGTTCCGTTTTCTTCATTGTAATCCCACTCTCTTACTTTAAAATTCTTCGCTGTTTTCTTTATATGCTTCTTATTTTTCGAGACATCCGCACCACTCACTGGGTTTTAGCGCCCCCCACTAAACGAACATTTTCTTATTTTTATCCTTTTGAACCACCGCTAGTTAAACCAGATACGAAGTTCTTTTGCAGGAAGAAGAACAAGACAACAATTGGTAAGGCTGCTAGTACTGCACCTGCTGCAAACAATGCTACCTTTTGTTCACGAGGGTTGGATATTAGTGTTTGCAAACCAACTGCTAATGTTAATAATTCATTGGATCGTAATAAGAACTTAGATAATAAGAAATCATTAAATGGTGTCATAAATGCCCATAAAGCTTGAACTGCAAGCATTGGACGCACTAATGGTAAATTAATTTGTACAAAGATTCTCAAATGACCTGCTCCATCAATACGTGCACTTTCATCAAATTCACGTGGAATTGTATCAAAGTATCCTTTCATTAACCATACGTTCATTGGGATTCCTCCACCGATATAGATTAATGATAGTAACCAATATTGATCAATTGCTCCAAGGACTGTTGCTAGTACGTAGTAAGCCGTTAATGCTGCCATTGTTGGCACCATTTGAATAACTAGGAAGAAAATTAAGCTATATTTTCTTCCGACAAAGCGATAACGACTGAATACATATCCAGACAGCGTTACCAATGTTACTTGCACAATCATTACTGCGATAGCGATAATAATCGTATTTTTATACCAGCTTAAATAATTGGTTTCACTGAAAAGTCTTCGGAAATTATCTAGTCCCCAGTTTGCGTCCAATTTCAACGTAAATGCCGCCATATTGGTTGCTTGAAATGCACTTGATGCTGTTACCAATAATGGGTAAATGATTACTATTGATAGGATTCCGAGAAAACCATACGTCAATATTCTATTTATTAGTCTCGATGTTCTCATGCTCATCCTACATCATCTCCTCATTGCCAAAAGCATTTGTTTTCTTAAACGTTATGAGTGATACCGCAATAACGATTGCAGAAATAATCAATGTTACCGCTGCTGCAACTGCATATTGAGGTGCCTGACCTGTTGTAAGCTTATAAATCCAAGAAATTAAAATATCTGTTGATCCTGCGTTCCAGCCGATACTTCCCGGACCACCTTCATTAAATAAGTAGATGATAGAGAAGTTGTTAAAGTTAAATGTATATTGTGTAATCATAACTGGTGCTGTCGCAAATAAAATCATCGGTAATGTAATGTTACGGAATTGCTGCAAAGCAGTTGCCCCGTCAAGATTTGCTGCCTCATATAAATCATCTGAGATAGATTGCAATACTCCTGTTACCATTACAAAAATATACGGGAATCCAAGCCAACCTTGAATCATAATAAGTGCTGTCTTTGTCCAAGTAGCATCTGTCTTCCAAGAGATTGCCGGTATATCAATGAGCGGCAAATGATTAATCAACGGGATTACTTGTGCGTTAATGGCACCGATACTGTCATTGAACATATTAGAGAATCCCATGATAGAAATAAATGCTGGTACTGCCCATGGTAATAAGAATAGAATTCGGAAAAATGATTTTCCTTTTACATGCTTCTGATGTAATACAACCGCAGCAACGACTCCAAGAACAATTTGTAAAGTGGTTGCTCCAAATGTCCAAATCAATGTCCATACAAGAATTTTCATAAATGTTGCACGATAAGAACTTAAGAAGAAAATATTTGTAAAGTTCTCAAACCCAATCCAGTCAATTAGCTTAAATGGTGGGATATGCTGAAAATCGTAGTTTGTAAAGGCAATAAATAATGTAACTAATACCGGGAAAATAATGATAAAAGCCATTAATATATAAGATGGGAATGTAAAGATATAAGGGAATCCTTGCTCCCAAAGATTTTTCAAAATATCAAGTGTCTTTGTATTAATCTTTTCTCCTCTGTCTCTTAAAGTCCCAATTTTGCGAGCATCAAGGATATTCAAGATATAGAAGAATAAAAAGATAACAGATAAGATTAATTGCAATGTTCCTTTAATCATTAGGAATAACGAGTGATCATCACGAGGTATGCTTCCTAATGTAATTAGTCCTTCTAAAGCCTGAAATCCAGTAAGTGCCATCTCTATTGCAAAAACTAAAAAGAGAGCAAAGAAGATTATTCCTTTAAATGCTTGTTTATTATAAAACTGTCCTAACCCAGGAATAATGGATAACAGGGATGCTTTCTGTTTATGGTTTGTTTCATTTTTACTCATTACGGGCTATCCCCTTTCTATAAATTGCATATTGTTGCATATATGATAATTTATTGATTTACCAAAAAAAATCATCACTCGACCAACTTTTTTTGATAAACCAACTCTCGTTTGAAAGCATTTCCAATGCAAACGATTGCGTTAAGGAAAGAAGAAATTTCTAATTATCTGCTGTGATAATTAGAAATTTCGACTGAAGGGAGCTAAATACCTCCCTTCCCTTTTGATAACTTATTTGTATTTTTGTTCAATTGATTCTTTAATATTTTTAACTGTATCCTCTGCAGATTGCTCAGGTGTTTTCGCACCAGAAACTGCATCAAACATTAGATATTGTCCGCCATCCCATACTTCAGCCATTTGTTGAATATTAGGCATTGGAGAAGCGTTTTCAAAGTTTGCAATAACAGCTTGTGCTAATTCGTTATCTGCAGGAACTGCTTCACGTGCGATAGTGTTTGCAGGAATTTCGTTTGTTGCTTCAAAGAATTTTGTTGCATTATCCGCATTACCAACATACTCTAACCATTTAGCAGCTAATTCTGGATCTTTTGCATAAGAAGAAGCTACCCAAGCTTTTCCTCCACCAAATGCAGCGAATTTTTCACCGTTTGATAATGTAGGAATTGCACCAACTCCATAGTTTACACCAGCATCTTTGTAAGTAGATGCCATCCAAGGACCATCAATAATGACAGCTGTTTTACCAGTAGTAAACATTTCTGTGATAAAGTCACCGGAACCGGTTACGTCTTGCATACCTTTAGGCCATTGATCATACCAAGTTTTTGCATATTTAATTGCATCGATTGTACCAGCATTGTTTAAACCGATATCAGTTGGATCTGTTCCTTCGCTTCCGAATGCATATCCACCATATCCAGCAACTAATCCATAGCTAAAATAGAAGTCTGTCCATTTTGCTAAGAAAGCAGTGTTCTTGCCAGACTCAGATGCGAATGCATATTTGCTGTCTTTTGTTAATGCTTCTACTTCTGAGAAATCTTTTGGCATTTCACTTACTAAGTCTTTATTATAGTAACCTACTAATGTTTCGATAACAAATGGTGTACCATATTGTTTTCCATCAAACGTAACTAGTTTTGATTCTGTATCTGTAATTCCTTCTGGCTGTGTTGTTACTTCAGCTAAATGACCTTGGCTACCCATTGAACCAACGCGGTCATAAGGAGCGATAAATACATCTGGACCAGTTCCAGCAGGACCATCTAATGCTAAAGCATCCGCTTGGTCTGTCATTGCCATCACTACTACTTTTACTTCTGCATTATTTTCAGATTCGAAATCACCTTTAATGCTTTCAATATATTTTTTATACCCATCGCCATCAACTGACACGGTCAATGTTTGTTTTCCGTCAGTAGATCCGCCTTTTGAACTTTCTTTCGTATCATTGCCGCCGCAAGCGGTTAAAGAGAATGCAGTAAGTAATGCTACTCCTGACATTAATAGTTTTTTATAACTTTTCATGAAATTTTCCCTCCTTGTTTATCTCACATTCTTATTGTAAATTTGAAAACGCTTTAATGCAATCGTTTTCTCTGTGTTACCGATAACAGAATGTAACATGCAAACACATCAATGTATAGATTACGCTATTGTTGGGTAAATATACATATTTCCCTACGAATTAACCGTAATGGATCAAGGTAATGCTACGAATTCCTTCTTCTGTTATCTTTTCGGTTTCGTTATAGTGCTAATGGGCTTTGAGGGGCGCTTCTCTGTTGTTACCTTTCCAGCTTTTATTTATTGCTTGCGGGCTCAGAGGAGCGTTCTCTGTTACCTTTCCTCCTTTTATTTACTGCTTGCGGGCATAGAGAAGCTCTCTCTGTTACCTTTCCAGCTTTTATTTACTGCCTGCGGGCTCAGAGGAGCGTTCTCTGTTACCTTTCCTCCTTTTATTTACTGCTTGCGGGCATAGAGAAGCTCTCTCTGTTACCTTTCCAGCTTTTATTTACTGCTTGCGGGCTCAGAGGAGCGTTCTCTGTTACCTTTCCTCCTTTTATTTACTGCTTGCGGGCATAGAGGAGCTCTCTCTGTTACCTTTCCTCCTTTTATTTACTGCTTGCGGGCTCAGAGGAGCGTTCTCTGTTACCTTTCCTCCTTTTATTTACTGCTTGCGGGCATAGAGAAGCTCTCTCTGTTACCTTTCCAGCTTTTATTTACTGCTTGCGGGCATAGAGGAGCGTTCTCTGTTACCTTTTCGACTTTCGTTTCCTGCTAACAGGCACAGAGAACGTCCACCTTCACACGATAAACAAATAAAAATAGCCAAAACTATCCCTATTTAAGCGGACAGTTTTGGCTATTTTTAATAAATTTATCCTTTTACTCTTTTTAACGAAACTTTCCCCATATTAAGTTTAGAGAAAATAATTGTTAGAATAATTGGTACTGCAATTGCGACAACCATTGCAATCGCAAATGTTACCATATATTTTGGTTGAATCGATAGAATTCCTGGGATTCCACCTACTCCAATCGAGTTTGCCATTACGCCAGATCCAACAGAGATAATCGCGGCAAATAAAGAACCGATCATGGCAGCTAGGAATGGGAAGCCATATTTTAAATTAATACCAAACATGGCGGGTTCTGTTACTCCTAAGTAACAAGAGATAGCTGCTGGGATTGATACTTGTTTTTCTTGTTCGTCTTTACGATTTAAATAGATCATCGCAAGTACCGCTGATCCTTGTGCGATATTGGATAATGCGATCATTGGCCATAGATTCGTTCCGCCAAATTCGCTCATTAATTGTAAATCGATTGCATTCGTCATATGATGTAATCCTGTAATTACAAGTGGTGCATAAGCAAAACCAAATACTGCTGCAAATAACCATCCTAAAGTAGAAGTTAATCCAGAGTATACTACATCTGAAATTACTGAACCTATCTTCCATCCGATTGGGCCTAGTACTGTATGTGCAATTAATACAGTAGGTACTAATGCAAAGAATGGTACAACAATCATTGAAATCGCATTAGGTACTATTTTACGTAAACGTAACTCTAGGAATGAAAGTAATAAACCTGCTAAAATGGCGGGAATCACTTGCGCTTGATAACCAATCATTTCTACTTGAGCAAAACCAAAATCCCAAAATGGTACTTCTTGTGTTCCAGCTACTGCATATGCATTTAATAATTGCGGAGATACTAATGTAATCCCTAATACAATACCAAGAATTTGAGTAGCTCCCATTTTTCTTGCTACTGCCCACGTAATCCCTACAGGAAGAAAGTGGAATATCGCTTCACCAATTAACCATAAGAAACTATTCGTCCCAGCCCAAAACTGAGAAACTTCTACTAATGTTTTGGTTCCACCATCGACTAATTTAATTTCACCAATAACATTTCGGAAACCAAGTATTAATCCCCCAACTACGATAGCTGGGATTAACGGTGTAAAAATATCCGCTAAATGAGCTATCATTCTTTGCAGAAAGTTCATATTTTGTTTCGCTGCTTCTTTTGCAGCATCCTTTGAAGTATCACTCACTCCTGCAATGGCAATAAATTCATTGTAGAAAGAGGAAACCTCATTTCCGATAATAACCTGGAACTGTCCCGCTTGTGTAAATGTTCCTTTTACAAGCTTGATTTTTTCAATACTGTCTATATCCGCCTTCGATGGATCGTTTAAAACAAAGCGCATTCTTGTCGCACAGTGTGTCACAACAGAAATGTTATCGCTTCCACCAATGTGCTCAAGAAGCTCCTTTGCCTGTTCTGTATATTTCCCCATCATTCTTCCCCCTTTGTCTTTTCCCTCATTTATTTATTAATCCATTATCATTCTCTAACATACCCAAATCCTGTATATACAAGTATTGGTTACGTTTTCATTATAGTTGTATATACAGGTGGTGTCAATATAATAAAAAAATAAAATTTTTGGTATTAAAAGGGGCTATTTTAAATATAAGAGTAAGCAAAATAACTATGAATAATAAAAAAACAAACCCATATAATCTATTCATTATAAGCAGATTAAATGCCCTCGTAATGAATGATTATATGAGTTTAATTATTTTGGTAGTATTCCAAACCTACATAAATAGTGCGATGCTAGTAGCAATTAGAATCATCGTACCGAAATATAGATAATCAAATAAAGTGATATACGTCTTCTGAAAATATGTTCTATCCCTTTCCCCTGTAAATCCCCTTACTTCCATCGCAATCGCCATTTGCTCCGAACGACGGATTGCTTGTGTTAACAAGGGAACTGCATAGCGGAAGAAAGCTTTCCAAGTTCCACTATATTTATATCCTCGAATCCGATGTGCTTCTTTTAATTGTGCTAAATCAGATTGAAACATTGGAATACAGCGAAAGCCAGCCATCATTCCATATGCCCATTTCGGAGACAATTTCCATTGATGGATAAGACTCATCATTAATTCATATAAATTAGTCGTAGTAGTAAATAGCAGGCCAATCGTAACGAAGGCAAGCATGCGTGTAGAAATGAGGAAACCACTTCCCATACTTTCTTCTGTTACTTGAAACCAAGCCCACTTCCAAACCACTGTTTCTCCTTTTCCAAAAGCCGCTAGCATCCAAAAGGTAAGCACAAAAAAAACCGAATAAGGAAGAAGAACTTTAACAAGAAATTTCCCCTTCCATCCTCCAAGTGTTAAACCAAGTATCAACACATATATCCAAATTGCTAATGTAGAAAATGCGCTTTGAATCGTCATTAAGATAACCATTAGCAAAATATGTGTCATTAATTTCATCGCTGGATTAAGATGTGATAGATAAGACTCGTTGCTTTTGATTGTCTCCAGCCTCCTTTAAATCTGCGATTAATTGATAATGAAGAGGAGGCACAATAGCTAGCCTCTTACAAAGCTCTTGATTGGAAAAAAGAAGATACGGATGGTCAGCAAAAGCCATATTCTTCTGATGTAGGACTGCTACCTTATCTGCATATTGATCGACAATATCCATATCATGTGTAACCATAATAATAGAGGTTCCTTCCATTTTTCTTTTTTTAAGAACCTGTAATAAATCATGAGAAGATTTCGCATCTTGCCCAAAGGTAGGTTCATCCAACAGAAGAATATCTTGATCTAATAACAGCATGGTTGCTACACTCAATCTTCTTTTCTGTCCAAAGCTAAGGGTAAAAGGATGTTGATTTTGATATGGCTCTAAACCAAATTCCTTCAAAAGCTCTGTCGTTCGTTTATTAATATCCGCTTCCTTCCATTGATACTGAACACCAGAAAACGAAATTTCATCAAAGACCGTTTGATTAATAAATTGAAGCTCAGGATTTTGGAATACGAAACCTAAGCGCTGATACAAGTCTCTGTCTCGCCACTTTTTCAGATTCTTCCCATGAAAGCGTATATCTCCCTTTTTGCTCTTTTTCAAATGAGCAAGTATCTTTAAGAAAGTACTTTTTCCTGCCCCGTTGTTACCAATAACAGCAATCCATTCTCCCTTATTCACGGTAAAATCAATGTTTTCTATAATAGTTTCTTTATTATAAGCAGCTTCTAAATGATTCATTTCAAGAACCGGATCGTATAGCTTTTCAGACTCTATCTTTGCTTTTTTACTTTCATATTTATTGATTAAGTCTATTCTTCTTGGATGACTTCCATTTTGAATTAACTCATCCCACTTATAAGGGAACACTTGAGGTATCCATATTCCAGCATCTTGCATCTCCTCTTTATACTGTTTAAGGACCATTTCCGGTTTTCCATCCGCAATTATTTGTCCTTTTTTATTCAAAAGAATAACGCGATCCATCCATTCTATACAGCCATCTAATACATGCTCAACCATCACCATCGTTTGTCCGGTTCTAGCTGCTGTATTTTTTATTACCTCAAAAACTTCTTTTCTACCAGACGGATCAAGCTGCGCAGTTGGTTCATCCAAAAAGAGTACTTCTGGCTCTAATGCTAATAGGCAAGCTAGTGCTAATCGTTGCTTCATTCCTCCTGAAAGATTCGCAATAGGAGTATGGGGTTCTATCATTAATCCTACTGTTTCAAGCACATCCAAGATTATCGCATCCATTTGCTCCCTAGGCACTTTTCTATTTTCCAAACTAAAGGCAATTTCTTCATCTACATGCTGCATACAAAACTGTGTATCAGGATTTTGGAAAAGGACACCTGCCCTTTTCCTTCTAATCACTTCTCCTGACACATATGCTTCTATATGTTCCGGAATAATGCCAGCTAAAACAGATATAATAGTAGATTTACCGCTGCCACTCGGACCTAAAATCAAAACTTTTTCTCCTTGATTAATATGCAGTGTTACTTCTTTGAGGACAGGTTCCTTATCCTCAAAAAAGCGCACAGATAGATGGTTACATCCTAACAATGAACTCATCATTATTCTCCTTCTTCCGATTCGATCTATAAATAGCATATCCATTCAGGACACCTGTTTTACCAAGCCCCTCAACAATTGCTTTTGCTAATAATCCTCCTAAAATAAGACCACTAATCACTTGAATAATAAAGGTTAGAACAAGTGTTGTCGTCGTATAATAGGAAAAACCATTTGCTATTATGCTATATAACATGCTTCCACAAGCTGCTAATGCTCCTGACAGCATTAAGACAGAAACATGGTATTTTTTATAGCGAAATACCGCAAATGCTATTTCTGCTCCAATTCCTTGGAAGACTCCTATTAAAAGTGCTGATAATCCAAAATGGCTGCCAATTAACAGCTCAACCGAAGCTGCAACTACTTCTGCAATTAAGGCTGCGCCCGGCTTCTGTATAATATAGGCAACTATTGGACTAGCAATAACCCAAATTCCAAACATAAAGTTAGCACCAACTGGACCAACGAGTGCTGAAATCGGAAGCCACAAAGTGGACCACCCCATATAAAGAACGCCACATGCTACGGCAATAACAACTAATAAGACAACCTCTTTGATTTTCCAGTTCATACAGTCACCTCAAGGGTTTTCACTGGCCATTCCTCCAGATTATAAGCCATATCCCAAAACTTATATTCTAGTTGGCAGCTTAATAGAAAATACTCCGTTAGCTTTTCCTTCTGTTCTTCATTGAGCGTTTCAGCCAGTTCATCTAATCGCTGACAAAGAGATGTAGTAACAGTCATAGGACCATCTCCGTAGAAATGAATCCAGTCATAAAAAGGATGTGTACTATCTGGATTTACCTCTTCTAAAAGCTTTTTCCCGATTTCTACATATGTCCATGGACAAGGCAAAAGGACCGCTATAATATCAGCGATTCCGCCTTGATGAGCAACTGTTAGCATATGACGGATATAATGGTGAGCAGAAGGAGCTACTGGAAACCCTTGTAGGTCTTCGTATTTAACGCCTGCTACTTCACAAAAATTATTATGAGGATGAGTTTCACTATGTAGCACAAAGGAAATTTGGTTATTAAATAGCTCAATATCCTTTCTATTCGTGCTTTTTGAAATCGCCAATCCGTAAATCTTCATAAAGGCATTTAAATATTCAAAGTCTTGTTTCACATAATGAATAAGCTGTTCTTTCTTTAAATCCCCCTTCCTGATTCCTTGAACAAACGGATGTTCAAAAATTGCCTGAAAGATTGGTTCAGCCTGTTTACGTAATGCTTGTGAAAAACTCATTTGATTTCCTCCTTCTTTTGGTCTTCTAAGACCAACCATTAAGATTTTTTTGAAAAGGAAAACATGGAGCAACTTTTATATGCAAAAAAGCCACTCCAAAAAATGGAGTGGCTTTATATGAATAAAATAACATTTACATTCTATGCCGACTCCACTTTCCTACGCTAGTATGAACTAGATCAGGTTCAAAGGGTCCAAGTATCCTTGTCTCAGCCAAAAAGGCTCCCCCAGTGGATTTTCCTATTCAATTACTTATTACATTACCGAATGTCTCTGATTTTTGTCAATCATTTTCTTATAATTATTTTTTAATTATTCTGATTATCACTTTGTTAAAAGGGGATAGCTATAACTGAAATTTTAATAATGGCGTTGAGGTTTCCTTTTCTTAAAGAAACTTTCACAAAATCGACATATTTATGTGATTTTTTTCACATAATTTAAGTATATAATCACTATATAAACAGTATTAACATTTTACAAAAGAATGAATTTTAAGATACTATGGAGAATAGTAGCAACAAAGTAAATTATTAACGAATCTTGTTCTCCATTTAGTAATGAAATGGCTTTAAATACTATTAATCTATTAAATTTGAAAAAGGGAGTTGCAAAAGAATGAAACAACAAAATATAAATCGCGTCGTTTTAATTGGTACAGGTGCTGTAGGATGTAGCTACGCTTATTCATTAATTAACCAAGGTGTTACAGAAGAACTTGTTTTGATAGATGTAAATAAAAAAAGAGCAGAAGGGGAAGCAATGGATTTAAATCATGGTATCCCATTTGCTCCAGCACCGACAAAAGTATGGGCTGGCGACTATTCTGACTGTGGAGATGCGGATTTAATTGTCATCACTGCAGGTCTACCTCAAAAGCCTGGGGAAACTCGTTTAGATTTAGTTGCAAAAAACACAGCAATCTTCAAAAGCATTGTAAAAGAAATTACTGCTAGTGGATTTGATGGCATTTATTTAATCGCAACAAACCCAGTTGATATTCTTACTTATGTCGTTTGGAAAGAGTCTGGTCTTCCTAAAGAGCGAGTAATCGGTTCTGGTACTACATTAGATTCTGCCCGTTTCCGCTATATGCTTGGTGAGTATTTCGATGTAGATACACGCAACATACATGCTGCTATTATTGGTGAGCACGGAGATACGGAGTTGCCTGTATGGAGTAGTACAACCATTGGATTAGAAAGCATTGAAACAAAGCTAGCTAAAAATGATAAATACGCTCAAAAAGACCTAGATGAGATTTTCATTAATGTCCGCGATGCCGCTTACCATATTATAGAACGAAAAGGTGCCACTTATTATGGAATCGGAATGTCACTTGTCCGTATCACAAAAGCTATTCTCGGAAATGAAAATTCTATTTTGCCAGTGTCTGCTTACCTAGATGGCGAGTATGGCCATAAAGATATCTATATTGGGGTTCCCGCAATTATTAATCGTCAAGGAATCCGTGAGGTTCTTGAGCTAGAACTAAATGAAAAAGAAGAAGAACAATTTAACCACTCTGTGGAAGTTCTTAGACAAACTATGAACTCTGCCTTAAAATAACAGAGATGAAAGCCTATTGCTTTTTTACTGCAATAGGCTTATTAATTTTCATCCATTAGATGCAGCGGCTCATAACCGTACTCTATTAAATGAACCGATCCATTTTCCGCAAATACAATACCTTCTTCTTCTAACATCCTTCTTTGAAGTTGCCCATGTTGACCAGGTAATCCGATACAGCCTTTACTATTAAGTACTCTTTGCCAAGGAAGCTGATACTTTTCCGTTAAAGTATGAAGAATCCTAACCACTTGTCTTGCTGCCCTTGGACTGCCAGCAATCTTCGCAATTTGCCCATACGTCATTACTTTTCCCTTTGGAATATCCGCAATAATTTCGACAACCAACTTTGTAAATGGCCTCATTCTTTCACCTCCATTCTTATTTGGGGTCCTCTCAAAACTTTTTCTTTATTTTATCAGAGTTTTATTGCTCTTTTAATGGAGATTATGCTTTTATTGGTTAACTGTGGTTTTGTTATACACCTTTGTATGTGAAATGGATTCTTTTCTTACCGATTAGGCTGCTTTACTTACGACCTTTCTCCTTTTACTTGCGACTCTATCAACTTTACTTGCGGTTTTTCCCCTTTTACTTGTGACTATACATACTTAACTCACACTTCATCATTTCCCCGTAATCCTCTTTATTCCACTAAACCTTCCATACTCCATTTCAAACTATTTAAACTTTTTTATAAAATTCCCTATAAAACTCATTTTTTTCTTTTTATAGGGAATAAACGTACTAATAAGACATAGGAAGGAGTAATACGAATGAAAAAAATTCTATTCTTTTCACTCTTCACCTTTTCTCTCATAGCAAGTAGCTGTTCCAATGATCCACCAGGCAGTCAAACAGAAGCATCTACACAGGAAACTAATGTAGCAGGACAAGCTAATCAAACCACTGACAACAATAAAGAAACACCTTCTACTGGTAATCAGATAAAAGAGCTTCGATCGATGCTTAAAATGAAAGAGAACAAACTACCGACAAAATTCCCTGTAACCGATAATGAATATGTAGGCACCAAAATAAATAAAAATGAAACGGATGAATATTCTATTTCATTTTATCAAACACAAGAACCTGTACCAATTAACGATAAGTCTTTGTCTACAAATAATAACAGAATTGCGACCTTTAAAGCAGAAACTTTCGATGACCCAACTAAACAAAAGGAGCTGTTTCCCGAGGTTTCATTAGACTCTATACCAGATGATATGAAGGTAGATTTAGCCCATCAAATTAACGGTATGAAGGAAGGAGCAGCTGGAAGTTCGTATTTAGTTTGGAAGGAAGGACGCTGGGTGTTACAAATTAAATTCATTTCTGCTGATGAATTAGACACTGCCGATATTGCTAGAAAAATGGTTGACTATTTGGAAGAGAATGCACTCCCAATTCCGAAGGATAACGGACGGATGGAGGTTAGCTATCCGCACAATGCAGAAGACGTTGAGGTAATGGTAAGATGGGAAGAAGAAAATATTGTTTATACTTTAGAAACTGGAGAAGTACCGATAAATGCTTTAATGATGACTGTCTCAACAGAATGATTTATAACTGGGGATAGTACAAACTTGAATAATTCGACTATAACTAACCTGATTTCAGCAGGATTTTCGGTTTATCGGATCACCTCAATCTGCTTTTTAGTTAAACTTTTTGGGGTTTCAGCCTAAACTCACATGCTTTTCAGCCAAACCTCTATATAACAAAAAAGAATTATTGGAAAAGCAAATCACCTTCTCCAATAACTCTTTTTCCTTACAATCAACTGAAATTAAGCCCGTACTTTCATTACTGAACAATCATCGCATTGAATCATGTTTTTGATTAGTTCTTTGTTCTTTTCTTCAAATAGTTCATTATGAGACGACACCATTGCGCTATTGCTTGCTTCAGGCTGGATATATAATTTAGCTTTATTGACTGCATTTGCTGCATCTTGGAAAGCCCCTGCAATTAAATGAACTTTGCCTTCATGCTTTAGAATATCGCCAGCGGCAAATATACCTGGTACAGATGTCTCACTATTAACATTACCTGCTATGTAAAAATCTTCAAGCATGTCAATTTTTAATTTACTATTTTTTAATAGAGAAGAATCCATTTCATAGCCATGGTTAATAACCACTTCATCTACCTTTAGAGTAGTTACTTCTTCTGATTGTGTATTTGTTAATTCAACAGAATCAATACGATCATGATTTTCGTTAGCAATCAGTTTCGTAATAGATGTATAGAATAAACACGCAACATTGCTTTCTAATAATTCTCTTGCTTTTGCCTCGTGTCCTGCAAGTGTATCTTTTCTACATGTTAAATACACTTTCTTTGCTATCGGCTCCAGTTCAAGTGCCCAGTCAACAGCTGAGTTTCCGCCACCAGAAAGAACAACCACTTTGTCTCTAAAGTGCATTAAAGATTTCACCGTATAGTTTAAGTTTGACACTTCAAACCTTTCGGCACCTTCTATTTTTAATTTTTGTGGAGTGACTATTCCGCTTCCTACTGCTACAATAACTGTTTTGGAATAATGAATTTCTCCCGAATCAGTTTCTAATAAGAAAATGCCTTCCTCATTTTTAGAAATAGAATGAATCTTCGTATTTGTTACTACTTCGGGCTTAAAGGTCAAGCCTTGCTGTACTAGCTGCTCTCTTAACCTCTCACCTGGCATTGGAGTGATGCCGCCAACATCCCAGATCATTTTCTCAGGATATAAATGCAGCTTTCCGCCTAACTGTGGTAAAAACTCAATAATTTTTGTTTTCATTTCTCTTAGCCCACTATAAAAAGCAGAATACAGTCCTGCTGGTCCGCCGCCAATTATTGTCACATCGAATAGTTCTGTATGATCCATTAACCCGCTCACTCCTATTTTGAAAGTTTTATACTATCTATATATGATTAAATCGTTCTTTTATTAGTTAAATTGATTATCATTCTCATTTAAATACTACCTTTTTTTTCGATTTTTTTCAATCCTATAACAAAACTTTTATTGAACAGTTTATGAAATGGAATAACTTCCTTTATAAAGGATATAGTTTCACTGAAAATTGAGATCATACGTTCTTTTTCAACCTATCAATGTACAGAATCAAGAGTTATTTAGTGAATTAGGCAGTATTTTTAAGCATACAGCCTATTTAATTCAATCAGAAAAAACTTTACGAACGATATAAACTGTATATGCTTTATTTTCACGTTTGCGCTATATAATACTTGTTTTATATAATAAGGGTAACTCTACAGGAGAAGGATATGGATAAGTCCCATTACTATACTGGGAGTAACACAAGCAAGTAATACTATACTCAACACTATATTTACCCAAAGTTCCACTATAAGTATTGCCATAATACTCGCTTAATTCCTACTATTCCTCTATAAATAATCAAATTATATTTTTCAATTTCTAATTATTTATCCATATTCGGAAAATCTCCAAGATAAACCCTTTTAAGGAGAAGTGATTCATGCATAAAATCGAAGTCAAAAATCTCACTAAGATATTTGGAGGTAACCCGAAAGAAGGGCTTAAAAGACTCCAAGCAGGCGAAGAAAAAACGAAAATACTGAAAGAAACTGGGATGACAATTGGAGTAGATAATGCTTCTTTTCATGTAAAACAGGGAGAATTTTTTGTCATTATGGGTTTATCCGGGAGTGGAAAATCTACACTTATTCGTCTAATTAATCGACTTATCGAGCCAACTTCTGGTGAAGTGTTGATAGATGGGAAAAACATTACCACAATGAACAAAAAAGAACTTATAGATACCCGTCGGAAAAAGCTTAGCATGGTTTTTCAGAATTTTGCGTTATTTCCTAATCGAACTGTACAGGAAAATGTAGAATACGGCTTAGAAATCCAAGGCCATCCTAAGAAGGATCGCGCCGAAAAAGCTATAAAAGCCATACATGATGTTGGTCTAAAAGGCTATGAAGCAAGTTTCCCTAATCAGCTAAGTGGCGGTATGCAACAACGCGTAGGCCTTTCAAGAGCATTAGCAAATGATAGCGATATTCTTTTAATGGATGAAGCCTTTAGCGCGTTGGATCCACTTATTCGCAAGGAAATGCAGGATGAACTCCTTCGGTTACAGAACAAGCTAGGTAAAACGATTATTTTTATCACCCATGACTTAGATGAGGCACTCAAGCTTGGTGATCGAATTGCAATCATGAAAAATGGTTCCATTGTACAATTAGGAACAGCTGAAGAAATTTTAGAAAATCCAGCGAATGACTATGTATCTACCTTTGTAGAAGATGTCGATCGTTCTAAAGTATTAGTTGCTGGTCAAATTATGAAGCAGCCAGATCTTATTACCACTTGGAAGGATGGACCGAGGGTGGCAGTCCGCAAAATGGAAGAAGCTGGTCTATCAAGTATTTTTGTAGTTGATAAGGATAAACAACTAAAAGGTATCCTGACCATTGATGCTGCCATTAATGCGTACAAAGAAAATAAATGGGTAGAAGATGTTTTAGAGCATGATTTCCATTCCACCACATTCGATACCCCGTTAAATGATTTAATTGGAATCGCAGCTGAATCAAGATTCCCCATTGCAGTCACAGATAATAATAGATTGCTAGGAATCATCGTACGAGTCTCTATATTGTCTGGACTGATTCTCGGAAAAGAACAAAAGGAGGCTATCATATGAATTATTTCTTCTTTCCACTAGAAGATTGGACAAATCAATTTGTAGACAATTGGCTACTGCCAGTGTTAGGTGACTTTTTCAACTCCCTTAGCGGAGTACTAAGCGTATTTATAAACGCTGTCACTAATTTATTTACCTTTATTCCTGCTGAAATAATCGCAATACTTTTAGCGCTTTTAGCTTGGCGTCTTGCTGGAAAAGGAATAGCTATTTTCACTATTATTGGATCCCTTTACTTAGGATCCGTTGATCTTTGGACAGGAGCTATGCAAACATTATCTATTGTTATTGTAGCAACCTTTTTCTCCATTGTTGTTGGGGTTCCTTTAGGTATATTTACGGCAAAAAATCGAACATTAGATCATATCGTTCGACCAATCCTCGATTTTATGCAAACATTACCAAGCTTTGTGTATTTAATCCCTGCTATTCTACTCTTTGGTTTAGGAGAAGTTCCAGCAGTTATCTCTACTTTCGTTTTTGCTACTCCACCAGCAGTACGCATGACGAGCTTAGCAATTAAACAAGTTCCAGCTGATATCGTAGAAGCTGCAAAAGCTTTCGGTTCGACATCTTGGCAGTTACTGGTTAAAGTTCAGCTGCCAAACGCCATTCCAACCATTATGGCTGGAATTAACCAAACGATAATGCTCGCACTATCAATGGCCGTTATCGCTTCGATGATTGGATCACCAGGTTTAGGTAGCACTGTTTTATCCGGTATCTCTAGTGTAAATGTTGGATTAGGTCTTACTGGTGGATTAGGAATCGTTGTACTAGCCATCATACTTGATCGAATAACGCAAGGTTTAGGAAAAAAAGCGTAAAACTCTATCACAAAAATTAACAGGAGAAGGGAAGTATACAAATTTATGAAAAAATTAAAACTTAGCTTTTTAATGTTATTACTATTTACTCTTTTAATTGGGTGTTCCTCTCAAAGCCAAGAAACAGGGGGAAATGAATCAAGTAATAAAGAAACCATTACATTCGGTGTTACCCCTTGGACCAGTACCATTCCTCCAACAAAAGTTGCGAAGCTATTATTAGAAGATATGGGCTATACTGTAGAGGAGAAAAATGCAGATGCTGGCGGCGTTTATACTGGTCTTTCACGTGGCGATTTAGATGTATTTATGGATGCTTGGTTACCTGATATGCATGCAAATTACATGGATAGATACAGTAGCCAATTAGAAGATCTAGCAGTTAGCTATACAGAAGGTGAACTTGGCTGGGTTATTCCATCTAATGTAGAAGGAATTGAAAGCATTGAAGATCTAAAAGGCAAAGAAGATCTCTTTGGCGGAAAAGTATATGGTATTGAAGAAGGAGCAGGAATGACTGTTACTTCTAAAGAAATGATTGAAGAATACGGCTTGGATTTAGAATATGTTGCTTCTAGTGAAGGCGGAATGCTAGCACAAGCCTCTAAGCTTATGAAAAGTGGCGATCCTGTTCTTTTCCTAGGATGGCGTCCACACCCAATGTTTGTTGATTATGACTTAAAAGTATTGGAAGATCCAAAAGGTTTCTTTAAGACTTCAGAAGTTCATGTTGTTGTAAATAATGGTCTGAAAGAAAAGGCACCTGAAGTTCATGAATTCTTAAGTAAATGGAGCATGCCTGTTGAAGATATTGAAGAAATGATTGTCAAAATCGAAGAGGGTGCTGATGAAGAAGAAGTTGCTCAGGAATGGATTGACAATAATCAAGATAAAGTCGATGCTATGTTAGGGAAATAATCAAAAAACGGATACCTCAAGGGTAACGGGTTCCGTTTTGGGAGAGAAAACGTGAAATAACACTTTGTTTTTCATCCTAAATAGCACCCATATTAACACGAAATTTACAATGAATTAACCAGAAAAACGCTTGGAATTCCGAGCGTTTTTTACATTACTTACTTTACTTTAATTTAAAAGGGATTTCTTCTTCATATGCCTTTTTGTATTTTTCAATAAGTTCTTTCTTTTCTTCGTCACTATTAAAAGGTATATCCCCGCCAACAGGTATTACAGTGTGCCAATTTTCTTCTTTTAAGTACCTTGTGGCAAATAAATACGTTTGTCCTTCAACAAGAAGTTTGTCATCTTCCATCAGATACAAATATTCACCCTCGTACCCACCTTGTTGATTAACTTTAATAGTACCTTTCAACTCTCCCTTGATACTATCGAGCACTTCAACCTCAAATTGTGTTTCTGGATAACCATTTAGTGACTTTGTACCAACTTGTTTTATGACCTTTCCTAAAAATACATTATCTGAAAAACCTACAACTTCTCTTGGGTTGTATATATCAATAACAGTATTTGTTTCCATTGTTCTAATAATAGGGTTTTCTGGCGGATTATTTGAAAAGTAATTGGGACCGAAAATGCCTAAAGCAATTGATGCTGCTATTACTGGTCCTATAATATAAGACCATCTCCGTTTTGATTTTCCCATCTCTAATTTTGCTTTTGAAACACCCATTTTGCTTCTTTCACTTAGTTCTTTTGGTATTTCAATTCTATTCATTTCTTGTTTAATCTTATTGCTCATATAAACCAACTCCTTTCAAATCTTTACGGAGCTTGTCTAAAGCTCTATATAAAATTGTCTTTGCTGTACCCAAAGGTATTTCAAGAGTTTCTGATACTTCTTTAATTGTAAAACCTTCATAAAATCTTAAAATGATTACACTTTTCTCATCTTCGTTTAATCGTTCGATTAGGTCTCGAACTGTCATTTCTAAATCAATATCTTCATTGACATCTCCAATTATGAATTCCTCAAATTCTGGCTTCATTTGAACTACGTTTTTCTGCTTACGAAGCAGATCAATGGCACAACTAATTGCAATTCTTATTAACCAAGTTTTAAAGTATTTAGGTTCTTTCAGATTTTTAATTGATTTGAATGATCGATATGCGGTCTCTTGAACAACATCAAGAGCATCACTTTGGTTTTTTACATATATAAATGCTGTACGATAAATATCTTGTTCATATTTCTGGAATATTGTTAAAAACGCTTTGTCATTTCCGTTTTGAGCTTTCTTTATTAAATTCAACAACCGAGCCACCTCCTTAATTACCTTTCACCTATTAGACGGACAATAAATTCATTTGGCTTTATTTTTTATAAAAAATCACCCTGTCATTAAACAGGATGATTTACCTTAGATAAAGTATATCGTTAATTTGAAAAATCCTTTCAGTAATCCCTAATCTTTGTGCAGGGGTACGCTTTTCACCCTCAAGGCTTCACAAAAGTTATAAAAGGTACGAAGGATGGTTAAAGCATACTGTGTGCATGGATATAACTTTTACCATCGCCTCTTGCTGTAACAAGCGGTCTTTCTAATATCGACAGTCTTCTGCGAATTTGTTGCATAAAATTGTTCGTTGAATAGTCACTTACATTCAATACGAGATTGGCAATTTCCTTTGGCTCTAAAGAAGATAAATCCGTTTTACAGTCCACATAATAGAATCCTTTGTCCCTTGTTGGTATCGGGTGTTCAATTGGGGTTTCCGCCCATTTATGATGGTTTTCCGAGCCAACCATTAAACCTCCATTTCTTCTAACCCAAGTTGTTTAAGCAATCGCTTATTATTTCGTTTTTTCATAGCCCAATCAACAAACTCTTCGTCAGTAAGGATGTTCTTTAAGAATTCATCTACAACTTCACTTTCGGTATATTCACTGTACTCCGAAAACGCAGCTACAATGTTTCTTGTTTGTTCTGAGATAACCCAATTCACTCGCTCTGAATTAAGGTTTTTAGGCTTTATATAGTTGAATTTCTTCATCGGATTATTTCAATTCCTTTCTTTAAAATAACCATCCTTTTAACATATCTTTTAGCAGTAATTTTAGCACAACATTTTAACAGTGGACAACAACTATTGTCCTATTAAAAATTCATATGCTAATAGTACAGTTATTTCCAATGTTAATTCATCATAAACGTTTATTTGACAATCGAGTAGAGGGAAAAGTTAAGAACTTTCCGCCCCTCTCACACCACCGTACGTACGGTTCCGTATACGGCGGTTCAACTTATATTTCAGTGTGTACTTTTACGTATCGTTCTAAGGCAAAGGGGATTCCCCTTTGCCTTAGTCGCTTGTTAGACAAGGCTTTGTGTATAACTTTCGATAGGCCAATGAATCGGTAACCTTTCCTACAATATGTTAGGCCTTTGGCTTCTTCCTTCGGAATGCCAAGTTGAACAAGAGATTTAATTCTCTTCTTGTTGTTCTTCCACTGTTTCCAAATGATTACCCGAATTCTGGAGCGGACTTTTGCGTCTATGGAGCCAAGGATTTTCTTCATATTGGCTATCTTGAAGTAGTTAACCCAGCCGAAGATGACCTGTTTTAGCTTTACGATTCTGACATCTAATGAGATGCTCCAATTTCGTTTCGTAAGCTGTCGCAGTTTCCTTTGAAATTTCCGAATCGACTTTTCATGTGGCTTAGGTTGAAACTTCTGTTTGGTAGAATCATAATAAAACCCAAATCCCAGAAATTTCGTTTTACTTGGACGTGCGTTTCTGCTCTTTTCCAGATTCACCTTTAACCCTAATTTCTTTTCGATGAATTTTGAGATAGAAGTAAGTACCCTATTCGCTGCTTTTTCGCTTTTAACGAAGATAAGGCTATCATCTGCGTATCTAACGAAACGCAATCCCCTTGCTTCTAATTCCTTGTCCAACTCGTTCAACATAATGTTGCTTAGAAGGGGGCTAAGGTTGCCTCCTTGTGGTGTTCCAACTGGCGTGTCTTCATATTTACCACCCACCATCACGCCACTGACGAGATATTTCCTAATTAGGGAAATGACATCCCCATCTTTGATTGTTTGGGAGATGATTTTCATTAATTTATCGTGATGAACAGTATCAAAGAATCGCTCTAGGTCAATGTCTACTAACCATTCATGTCCGTCATTTACGTACTCTAATGCTTGAATGATTGCCATCTCACAATTTCTTCCCGGTCGGAAACCATAGCTGTATTCGCTGAATTGCTTTTCAAAGATTGGACTCAATTTCTGACTGATTGCTTGTTGTACCACTCGGTCGACAACCGTTGGGATTCCTAATTTGCGCTTTTTCCCGTTTTCTTTTGGGATTTCTACTCGTAGTGCGGGTGCTGGTTGGTATTTTCTTTTACGGATTTGAGAGCGAAGTTCATCTTTATGTTCTTTAAGATATTCCTTCAGTTCCTCCACACTCACTCCATCTATTCCGCTTGCACCTTTATTCCGATATACGCGCTTATAAGCCTGATTCATATTTTGGTTGCTTAAGATTTCTTCTAAAAGTTCCACACTCGTTTCTCCCTTTCCTCTCACGTGACGGTAAGACACTTCTCTTTTGAGTATCCTCTGAGATACGCTCATACTTTCCTCATTAACACATTCTGAAGTATATCTTCCGTGCATTCATGGTGTAGAAACACTATAAATTGTTCAGCCCTTCGTGATTTCTCACTACTATGGCTTCGGCTGACTTCTCACGATAAACCTTTTTCGACCAGCTTTCTTAATAGGGGACTCCTGAGCTGTCCGTGAGATCTCCCAGGGTAAGACAACTATCTTTCCTCTTTTACTCGCCTGATTTACTCCGTAGGATTACGCACACCTTTTAGGACTTTGACTTGTTATGTAGCCTTATCCTCCTACCAAGCCTTAGTATCAGATTTCTATTCGTCGAGCCAAGATTTTGATACACGCTTCCTTCAGCCCTTACCTCGCGATAAGTACCTTGCGCTTCTCTAGTGGTTAGTTGATGTGTACCTCCACAGTGGACTTTCACCACCTAGATAGTCGCCATGCCTGGCGCACATAAAAAAGCAGACCAAATCGCAATGCGAATTAGTCTGCCAATTGATGCTCTAATTGTAGTGTTTCTCTCCCTTATCGGAACCCGTTACCTCAAGGGTGTCCGTTTTTTGATTTAATTAATCTTCTTACTTCACCTATTAGGACGGTTTAATAACTATCCAATCCCTCATATCGGAAGTAAGCAAAGTCGGCGTGGGAGGCTGCTTTTTTATCCATATCGTGGACACCTATACCAATGAAATTACCTGTAAAACCTCCTGCTAAAAACAACAGGTCTTGACTGGTTCCTATTTCTTGCCAATCTTCCTCTTGGTCTGACCGGAAATAGAAATTTCCTATTGCACCATCCCCAATAACTTTTAAATATACTTCTTTTGATGTAATAGGGATGATACTTGGCTCTAATTGAAACACTCCTTGTTCACACCGCATAAACCGGATAACACGACCTTGTTCTTCATCAAAGGTTATGTAAGCATAAAGATAATTAGTATCGTTTAAATAAAGCATGAGTCCGGCCATTTGGTTATAGGTAGTAGGATGAAATTCAACTTTTGTTTCTGCAGAAAAGTGAAAGTCCTTTTGTCGGATTGCTAATAGATGATGCTCGAAAAGAGATTGAATGGATTCACCTGAAAACATACGTAAATAGCCTTTCCTACTTGTTAAATCACACCAAGATTCATCTGCTAAGATTCGCAACGTGTTCCACTCTTTTTTTAATGGACCTGTAAAATCATCCTCAAAATTAGTATCCTTTTTAAGAGCTACCGGTTCCTCTGTTATAATTTCTGTTAACAAACTAGGACCGTTTTCCCCTGTTACCAGTCTAATCCAGCCATCTTTTGTCCAGTAAACTTCTTCTATTGCTGTTTCTCTTCCTAGAATGGCTGCCTTTTTTTGCAAGGGGCGAGTTGCTAAATAAACCATATACCAATTTCCAAGTGGTGTCTGCACGATACTTCCATGACCTGAACATTGAAGGAGTGATTCTGGTTTATCACTGGCTGTCAGCATTGGATTTTTCGGGTCTAATTCATATGGACCCATTATTTCTTTTGAACGGCAAACCGTAACAGAATGACCTTTTCCAGTCCCTCCCTCTGCCGTTATTAAATAGTAGTAATCTCCATAGTGGTAGAGATGGGGCGCTTCGGTTTTAGCTAATTCTGTTCCATCAAAAATTTTATATACAGGACCGATTAACGCTTTTTTAGTTGGATTAAATTCTTGCATCACAATCCCTGCCGATTTATTTCCAGTTGTCATGCGATAATCCCATATCTCATTGAGCAGCCACTTACGCCCATCTTTATCATGAAATAAAGATGGATCAAAACCACTGCTATTTAAATAAACAGGTTCTGACCAAGGGCCATTTATCGTGGGGGCGGTAATCAAATAGTTATGAGAGTCCTTAAATGGCCTCTTCGTACTTTTTACATCTGTATAAATAAGATAGAATATCCCATCAGAATAGCTAATTTGTGGAGCCCATATACTGCCGTTTTGCGGATTTCCTCTTAAATCTACTTGGTCGGTTAGTACATCCGTTTCATGCTCCCAATTCACGAGATTGGAAGACTTATAGATACGAATACCTGGTAACCATTCGAAGGAAGATACTGCTATAAAATAGGTATCCTCTACTCTTATTATATTGGGGTCTGGATTAAACCCTCTCAATATCGGGTTTTTAATGGGAGTTCGGTACATAATGTTCTCCTCTCTTTGTAGAGCTAGCTACTTTTCGAAATAAACAGAAAGCTGCTGCTAGGAAAAAAAGAAACGCAATGGGAAAGGCAATAAATTGGGTACCGATTAAGGTTGAGAGTCCAGCAAACAGATAGAGTATAGCAGCCCACTTTGGAAAACGTTCTTTCCAAATGAAAGCCGTCGCAACCAATACGAGAACTAGTACAAGTAACAAAGTAATACCGAACCATATCGCCAAAGCATTCATTGCTTCCAAGCTATCATTTACATGACTGATAGAAACCCCCTCTTGAAGAATCGGAAATACCGTTTCTTTATAGGTCTCTTGATCCATAGAGGTCATCGTTAAAGAAAACCCTCCTAAAAAGATGATACAGAAAATAACACCCACCATACCAATGCTTACTTCCCATTTACGCTTCATGTTCTTCCGTCCCTTTCTACTTGGGTTCTATCTGAATCCAATCTAACTTTTTTATCAAATCCATTTGTTCATATACGTTGTCTTTTTCCTTATATGTTACGGTTTCTCGGTTCTCCTTCCGTCCCCAATCGTCCCATCTATCTGGATGAATATGAGCACCCATTCTACATTGAGAAAAAGTAACCTTCGCATAAGGTCTCCAAGGTCGGCCCAAATAAACATTCTCTACATTAGATTCTGCTGTTACATAGCAATGTGAAAAAGAGAATCCAATTTTTCCTTTTGGTGTACTTGCTGCCGTTATATACCCTGGCTGATCAGCTGGACGCTTAAGGGATTTCAATTCACAGTTTTCAAACAGGCCTTCTCCCCCACCAAAGATAAAATCCACTGTCCCTTCTATATAACAATGAATAAAGGATATTCGCTTATTTGGATATTCGTGCTTCATCTCAGGGGTTGAAAATGGAGAACCGTCCTTTTGCGCTGATGGCAAAGGTCCAAGGCAAATAGTATCTTGAAATCCTTTAAAGGAACTACTTTTAAAGACTATTTTGTTCCCTTCATTGTAGAGTGCCACTGCCTGCCCTACCGTTTCACCAGGTCCAGCATTATTTATAATTTCCACATTCTCTATCCATATATTTTCTGCATTGATAAAAAGTGTGGCTGTTTGAAAGGTTCCTATTTCTTTTCCCTCTACATCTACTTGACGAGCATGTTTATTTCCAATGATTCGAACAGTTCCGATTCCAATGAACTTCCTATTAGATTGATAGAGCAGGATATTTCCCTCATAATCACCACTTAAAAGAAGGAATGTTACAGCCTCTTCCATACCTGAACAATAATGGAGGGCTTCTTGTATACTCGTAAAATCACTACTTTCACTTTTTCCAATGACAAACTGTAACGGATTCTTCACAAATGCTTCTGCAGGAAGCTTTCCCATCGTTTCCTCATTTCCTTTGTCTCTTGATGACCACCTGTTACAATACACCCTTCCCAATTATCCTTTGCATGAAACGATTCATAAATAGTACCTAATTGTTCCTCCAGTAGAATGGCCCCTTCTATCGGACACATTCGGTCGTCTTTTCCAGTTAAGCTAAGGCGATATCTTGGTGCTATTAATGATTGCACCAACAAAGTAGAGAATTGCTTCAAAAATCCTGGTACGTAGTAATAATACCCATGATGATCTAAGCCACGTTTTTGCTTTAATGTTTCGATGTGTACCTGTGCAGCAATATCGACTGTTACTTTAATTCGTTCATCTAGTGCGGCAAGCCACCAGCTCATTAAACCGCCCATTGACATTCCAATGGTTGCTATTCTGGACTTATCCACATCTGGTCGTTTTACAAGATAATCTAAGAAGGAAATATTATCAAAAATCCGCATTCCCCAAAGCGCCCTTCCTTCTAAAAGCATCTCTTTCACCAATTCACTTTCTAATTTCCCTTTTCTTTCATTAAATCCCCACATATCAATGGAGCCAACAGCAAAACCTAAATCCGTTATTGCCTCAACAAAGGGAGGGGATTGTAAGTAGCTGCTGCTTTCTAGCAACTCCTCTTTCCCCTGATCAAAGTTCCCTCCATGCGAGTGGTTAAAAATAACGGTCGCTAGTGGCTCTTTCTGATTGATAGGCTTGGCAAAATAGGCAGGGACAGACTCTTCCTCATTTAGCTGCAGAATAAGACTTTCCAATATATAGTTCTTTCTTTTTTCTGTCTTAATTAATTGAGCTGTAATGTTGTTTGACTTTGGGTATTCACCTAATAGTTCTATTAGCTTTTGACGTGTCTCCCTCACTTTACGCCTTCACTTCCTTAATAAGCGCTTCTTCCTTCTTTGTATTTTTTGATTTGCAATAGATAACCTCTATATCCTCACAATTTTCCAGATAAAAAGCCGGCCCTTCATGATTTTCAATCGTAATCCGATTAAATAGTACATCTTTTGCAAAGCCAACATAGAAGCCGCGATTATTCATATCCTCTATTCCAGCCATCATTGCTGGTTTTCCAGGTATCGCATTCTCTGCCAAGGAGATATCAATTTGATTAAAGGTAAGCTCTGAGACATATTGCTCAGCAAGACCATAGATAAAGCCAGCTGAGGCATGAACTTTCCGGGCCGTAATATTAGCAAAATGTATCCGTCTAAACTTAGGTGTATCAACTGTTACAGGATATGGATTTTTATCCCAAACATATTTGTCCTTCCCTTTTGGACCACAGAAGTAATAAAGGTTTAAAATGAATGGGCAAATAACTCCGTCCATTACAATATTATCTACACGAATATCTTCTATCACACCTCCGCGTCCTCTTCTCGATTTCAACCGAATGCCACGGTCTGTATCCTGAAACACGCAATTATTAATGGTTACGTTCCGGATATCACCACTCATTTCACTTCCAAGCACGACTCCTCCATGCCCGTGAACCATCGTACAATTTGTAATCGTAATATTTTCACATGCTATTCGTTCTGCAGTGTCTTCCGTTCCTGCTTTGATTGCGATACAATCATCCCCTACATCGATATGACAATTACTAATTCTCACATTAGAACAAGATTCTGGGTCAATTCCATCTGTATTAGGAGAGTCTTTGGGATTCTTGATTGTAAGATTGTCTATTGTGATGTTTTGAGAGCAAATTGGATTAATTGTCCAGCTTGGAGAATTAATTAATGTTACATCTTTAATGGTAATATTTTCACATCCATCTAAACTAATGAGCTTGGGTCTAGGATAGGCAAGCTTCTCCCGTTCCTTACGAAAAATATGCCACCATTTCTCCCCATTCCCATTGATTGTTCCAAATCCTGTAATGGAAAGGTTGCGACTATTCTCTGCATATAAACAGGAAGCATAAACCTCTCTAGCTACTCCCTCCCACCTAGATGTGACAACGAAATAATCCTTTTGGTCATCTGAGAAGGTTAATTCTGCTCCTGCTGCCAAATGGAATTCCATATTATCTTTTAATAAAAGGGCACCTGTCAGAAATTCGCCTGGCGGAATAATGACTTTACCTCCGCCATTTTCAAATGCAGTATCTATTGCTTTTTGAATAGATGCTGTACATAGATTTCCGTCACTTTTTGCACCAAATTCGGTGATGATGTAATCATTCATTTTACAATCTCCTTATTCGTTAATTACTTCCTCCACTTCTACTAACGCCTGCAAAAATGCACCTAAACCCTTTTGGTCATTACAAATGATTGGTTCACTTATGTAATAAGTGTACGTCCCATCTCGCTTGTCTGCTCCTCCCAGTCCTGCTACCTGACAATTTTTATTTAAATTAACCCAGCCTTCTTTTGTCAGCAAAACAAATTCCTCTAATAAGCCTTGATAGCCTTTCTTTAATGGCTCTATCCATTCTTCTTTATTAAGATGACCTAAGCGAATTCCTTTTGCTATTGCACAAACGTACATACTGCTTGCAGATGCTTCTAAATAGTTTCCTTTTTCCCCCTGCTTATCGACGACCTGATACCATACACCACTTTTCTCATCTTGATATTTTAATAATGCCCTTAACGTGTCTGCTAATATTTTCTCTAAAAAAGAGCGATTAGGTGTATCTTCCGGGATAATTTCTAATGTATCCACTAGCGCTACCACATACCAGCCTATTGCTCTTCCCCAAAAATTCTCCGATAAACCAGTCTCTTTATTCGCCCACGGTTGCACCTTTTTCTCATCCCAAGCATGGTAAAGAAGCCCTGTCTTTTCATCTACTAAATGGTGATAGCTTACTTTAAATTGATGAAGGATATCATCAAGACCCTTTCCATCTTCGTATTCCATTTGATATTGTGCATAAAATGGTGCTCCCATGTATAATCCATCTGCCCAAATTTGGTATGGATAAATTTGTTTATGCCAAAAGACACCTTCAGAAGTTCTTGGGTGTTTTTCTAATTGAGACTTCAACAAATCAGCGGCTTTCCGATATTTATCCTCGCCTGTATCTTTAAACAGTTGAAATAATATTTTACCGTTATTAATATGGTCGATATTAAATTCGGATACCTCGTAGCCCTTTATCGATCCATTTTCTTGGATAAAACAGTCCATATTTTCCTTTATAAAATGAAAGTACCTTTCATCTCCGGTTCGTTTCCAAAGGCTTTCAAATCCTCTAAGAACAACTCCATAATCATAGGACCATTTTTTATTGTAGCCTTTATCTTCATATAAGCGCGGAAGTCTTTCCATGATGGAAAGAGCCGTTCTAGCTGACCAACTCATTTCTGCCATCCTTTTATTCCCCCATTTTATGTGGATTTTTTATTACTCTAGTTTTTTACTTACTCGCAAATATTTTTCAAGGTGAGCGTCTAGCTAAAATTTGCTTTCTTCTCACCTCGTTTTTTAATATGTTTTATTTATTTCTCCCTTATTTCGTTTGCTCATATGCTGCTTTGTACTCTTCTTTAATCGTATTACCGCCAGAATCTTCCCACGTTTTAACAGCTTTTTTGAAACCATCTAAATCAATTTCCCCTAATATATACTGATAAGTAGCATCTGTAATAATCTTTTGCAATTCCGATCCCTGCGATGTATTCGTAGGTGATTCTAAAGAATACGCAGGATTCAATACTGCATAATTAGCATTTTCCGCTATCATCTCATCAGCCAAAGCTTTAATAGGATTCGGGTCCTTTAACCCATATCCAGATTCCTTTGGTCTGGATGCTGCGAATGGCTGAACTTCCTGTGTCCATAAGTCTTGATTAATAATTTCATAGGCTCCATCATCTGTCAGTTTATAATGTAAATCCTCGATTCCATAGGTCATCAACGTATATATTTCAGGATCTAATAAGTCATTAACAAACTTGAGAACTCGCTTTAATTCTGCTTCGTCTTTTACTTCTGAGCGTGGGAAAGCTAATAATCCGCCAATTCCATTGTTTGCAGCCCATATAGCACGCTCTGGATTAGAATCTGAAACCATATCATTAACTAATGCTAGCTCCATATTATCTTGGATACCAGTTGCCATTGTTTGCAGATTTTTCGCGTCAAAAAGTGCGCCAATATAAATTCCTGCTTTTCCTTGTGCAAAGCTTTGCTGTTGGTCTGTTTTCGCTGTAACTGCAAAGTCTTTATTAATCCAGCTATTATCATAAAGCTCTTTCATATAATCCATTGTTTCCACATATCCTTCTGTTTCGAATTCAGGAATAAAGTTTCCACTTCCATCCATATCCCAAACGTTTGGCGTACCATAGTAAGAGCTCAATGTTTTAAATGCACCGTATATTAAATCGCTTCGATCAGCAAACCCTGTTGTATCATTTTTCCCATTACCATCAGGGTCGTCTTCTGTAAACGCTTTCGAAATTGTCATTAATTCATCCACTGTCTTAGGTAGATCCAAGCCTAAGTTATCAAGCCAATCTTTACGTAAAACAACACCATTCCGAGCTAAATCCTTCTGAAATGGAACTCCATAGAGTTTTCCTTCAATAGATGCTGAAACACGTACATCTTCCGAGATTTCTTTAAGATTTGGAAATTCATCTAAGTAGTCTTCTACATTCCAAAACATTCCTGATTTTAACGCATTACGCACGGAAGAGTTTTCCATAATGGTTAATGTAATGATGTCAGCTAAGGAATCAGAAGCTAAAGCTGTATTAATTCGTTCTTCCTTAGAAGCATCCGGAATCCAAGAAAATTTAATTTCCGTATTTGTTTTTTCTTCAATTTTATCTAAAACAGTATCTGTTGGCGGAGAGGCTGTGTGTAAAATATTTAACCAAGTTATTTCGGCTTTACTATTTTCATCGTATGTTCCAGATGATTGCTCCTTTTCCCCACTGCATCCTGCCAATAATAGCATACCTGCAAAACTAACGCTGGCTAACTTTGATAGTTTTTTCATTTATACGCTCCTTTGCAATTTGATATAAAGTTGTATCTTCTACGTCTTCTGCATTTTGTAATTCCATTCTTGTAAACACTTGATTGGCTGTCCAAGTAATCACATAGAATAGGAAACTAACACCGAAGAATGTGAGAATCCCAGGAAAAAATGTAATCGCCGCCCAATAAAGAGCACCTATTACAACAAACAACAACAAGGAATACTGTAAACAAGAAAAACCAAAGATAAAGGACATTTTTATTCGAAAGAATATTCCCTTCCAATTATAGTGAGCCATTAGCGGAAAGATATAAACGGCTGAAAGAAAGTAAAGAAGGGAAATGATCACTATGCTAACTTTCAAATACCAATTTGACACATATAGTAAGTCAATCACTAGCACATAACCGATTAGTGCATAGATCCAGCTTATAATCACGGATTCCTTAAAGGACTCTTTATAGTACTTCCAATAAGAAGAAAAAGTAGGGATACTAGTATTTCCTCTTACCCACTGCCTCATAATGCTAACTAGAGCATAGGTTGAGGGACCAACTCCCAATATCCCTAGTCCTAATAAAGTAAAGAACCACCAGAGGAAATTGATATATACCAGTTTTAGTATCGTTGTAAAAATCTGATTTATTTTTTCCACTGATTTTAACATCATATCCCTCCCCTTCTATATCCTAATAAACGCCGTCCTCTCCAAACTTTTTAGCTAATTTATTCGCAAGCATGACTAACACTAAGCCTACTATTCCCTTAAATAAACCAACAGCTGTACTAAAGCTTAACTGTCCATTCTTTAAACCTGCCGTATAAATATACGTATCAAATATTTCCGCAACACTTCTATTTAATGAATTTAATAATAGATACATATGTTCAAATCCTAAATCTAAAGTGCTGCCGATTTTTAAAATAAGTAAGGTAATAATTACTGGACGGATTGCCGGTAATGTTACATGCCATGTTTTTCTTAACCTACCTGCTCCATCCATCTCTGCTGCTTCATATAATTGCGTGTCAACAGCAGTAATGGCAGCAATATAAATAATGGTTGACCAGCCAAGTTCCTTCCATATAACTTGTGCCATATAAACTGTTCGCGTCCAATCAGGTGATGTTAAAAAGCTTACTTTCTCAAATCCAATTACCGCCAGCATTTCGTTAATTAAGCCACCATCTACATTTAAAAAGACATATGTAATGGAAACAATAATTACCCAGGACATAAAGTGAGGAATATAAATTAATGTCTGTACGCTTGATTTAAAGTATTTGTTTTTCACTTCATTTAACATAAGCGCTAAAATGATGGGCATTGGAAAGAAAATGAAAATATTTAAGGCAAACAAGATCAATGTGTTGCTTAAAAGCATGAAAAAGGTAGGCTCTGTAAATAAGCGGATAAAATGCTTCATCCCTGCCCAAGGACTTCCCATAATTCCTAAAAACGGCTGATAATCTTGAAAGGCAACGATCAATCCGCCCATTGGCAAATACTTAAAGAGTATAAAATAGAGAAAGCCAGGGAAAATCATTAAATAAAGCATTTTGTTTTTTTTGACATCTGCCCAAGTCTTCTGTCTTCTAATCCTTTTTTTTTGTTTCGTATTTAGCTCAGGAACTGGATGATCACTAGGCTTAATAATACTTTCCATTATTTACCCCCTTACTTTATGTGTGTATTGAAATTCTTACCTTAAGCATATTGAAAAAGTGAAATTACGTATATAATCATTATTTGATAACGCTTACAAACCTTGTGTTTCACAAGCTTTTTTCTGTTTAACCCAATGTAATGATAACTTTATCTGCTATATGATTATCTATCTCTCTAATACAATAAATAATCAAAAGGTAAGCGTTTTCACATTCTGTGATTCTGATTATATACGAAATAAAACGACAATGATAAGGTGTTTTTATAGTTATATACTGTAATAGGTTTTAGTAGAGCTTCTAGCAAAAGAAATGCTAAGACTAAAGTTTTGCAAACATCAAGCTAGAGGCTCCTGCAGAGGTTATAAAAAATAAAGGAGGATCTTTATGGAGAAAACACAAAAGAATAGGAAAATCACAAAAGGGGGACGGGCTTTTTCTATTATTAATGGAGCTATTTTGATCATCATTGCCTTAATTTGTTTTTTACCCTTCGTTAATGTTATAGCCAGCTCTTTTGCTTCCACACAGGAAGTTGTAGCTCGAAGATTTATTATGATTCCTCGAACCTTTTCATTAGATGCATACCGATATATTCTTTCAACTCCGACCATCTTTAAATCCTTAGCAGTATCTGTTGGAGTGACAGGAATTGGTACACTTGTAAGTATGGTATTAACATCCTTAATGGCCTATGGATTATCTCGTAAATATCTGAAAGGCAGAGGATTTCTTAACTTTCTTGTTGTTTTCTCCATGCTATTCAGTGGTGGAATGATTCCAACATTCTTAGTAGTAAAGGCCCTTGGTTTAATTGATTCTTACTGGTCACTAATCTTACCTGTAGCAATTAATGCGTTTAACTTAATCATTATGAGAAACTTTTTCCAAGCCCTGCCTGATAGTTTAGAAGAGTCAGCTAAAATGGACGGGTGCACTGATTTAGGCGTTTTTTGGAAGATTATGCTACCTTTAGCACTGCCATCTATTGCAACTATTTCTTTATTCTACGCTGTTACTTACTGGAATACGTACATGACTGCTATTCTCTACATTAACGACTCCACCAAGTGGCCAATTCAAGTCTTACTGCGCCAAATTGTTATAGTCTCAAGTGGGATGCAAGCAGAGGGCTCCTCTGTTGATGTGATTCCGCCTGCTCAAACGATTAAGATGGCAGTAATCGTTATTGCGACAGTGCCAATGCTTATTGCTTACCCATTTGTTCAAAAGTATTTTGTGAAAGGAGCATTGGTTGGATCTGTGAAAGGATAATGTTTCAATAACAAAGCGTGTAAGTATATAAAAATAACTTACACGCTTTTATTTGTTAGTTAACATATCGCTTTCGATAGTCACCTGGGGTCATCCCTACTTTTTTCTTAAAAAAGCGGATGAAGTTTTGAGAATTACGATACTGCAATTTTTCTGCTATTTCCTTAATAGTCATATTTGTTTCCTGTAGCCATGTTTTTGCCTTTTGCAATCTGAATCCCATTAAATAATCGACAAAGTTTTCCCCATATTCTTTTTTGAAGACACTGCTTAAATAATTGGGATTGTAGTGTAGCCGATCGGCAATGATGTCTAGAGAAATCTCTTTATCATATTCCGTCTGAATGATTTGGACAATTTTATCGGATAAGGATCGGAATTCCTTATCTGTCTTATCCTGTGTACTTATAATTATTGGAGAAATAAGGTGTTCAATTAGCATTTCTTTCATTCGGTGTGGATTATAAGCATTTATTGCCTCATAATAAAGGGGCTTAATGCTATCAAAAATTTTCGCCTCTGCTCCTAAAAGCTGCCCCAATTGAATGATTTCATTGATTAGTCGAATAAGGGTAACTTCTAAGCTTACTGGGTTTTTATTTAGACCAAAGATTTCATCAATTAGTGTATTTACCGTTACCTTTACCTCTTCCTCACTACCTGAGCGAATCTTATTCAACAGCTCATTTTGCAGCTCCACAGGATATTTGGGAATGGAAGCATCATTCAGCATCGGAGCAATATCATCATAGAAAATAATCGACTCTGGTCCAACATTGACGCGATAATGAAGTGCCTCTTTCGCTAAATCAACTGCCTTTTTACTATAAATTAATGTTTTATAAACAGGACTTATCCCTATGCTGATAGTGATATTCAAGTATTCCTTCGCTGCTAATTGAATTTCCTCATAGTACTTCATAATTCTTCGTCCAGAATCATGATCATTTTCATCCGTGATAAAGATTGTTGCTTGCATTTCGTCATTTAAAACAATGGGGATTAATCGTTCTTTATTAGGGACAATTTCCTCCACGATATTATTTAGCGCTAATAAGTATAAATCCTTCTCTACTATTTTCACATTATCTAGATTGTCCATTTGAATCAAACCTGTGTAAAAATGATTATTCTCCTGAAAGTAATAGCCAAACTGCTTTAAGCGGTGCTTAGCTTCATTAGCAGTAATTCTATTTCGAAATAAGCTCAAAACAAACAAAGTCTCAAGCTGTGGTTTCTGCATGGTGAGACTGGCCATTAATGTTTCGTTTTGTCCAATCATTCTATCTACCGAATCTACAACGAGGGATAGCTCATTTTCCTTCCCACTCATCTCATGGTGTATTGCTAATTTTTCCTGAAGCTTTCGGATAGGTCGAGAAAAGGAATTGGCGAGCATATAAGAAATAATGCCTACTAACAGTATTAGTAAGGTCGATACAATTAACAATCCAATTCTTGTATTATTAATCATGCTGGAGATTTCCTTCGGTTCAATTTGCACTAAATATATCCAGCGATTATAGTCTGATTGAGCATACACATACTTTTTCCCATCTGCTTCTACTATTTCGACTGCTTTCCCCTCTTTTGCGATTTTCTTATAGTTTTCAGAAGACAATCGCCTTTCTTCTTTCCTGCTTGAATATAATAATTCATTCTTACTATTATAGATTTCTACTAAATTATCCTTTTCATTATCAACGATTTCATCTATGCTGCTTCTTGGAATACTGGAGATTCCTAATGCAAACTTATCCCTCTGATAGATTGGCAAGGTCATAATCATCTCAATACCAGTATCAACCGGCCGCCAGAATAAACTTTGATTCGCTTCATTTATATATTCTTCCCTATAACGCTCGACTTCCAGCTCTTTCAACCCTTTTAAGGAACCATCTATAATTGCCCAATTTTGAGCAAGACTAATTATATTGTGTTTACTTCCTTCTATCCCCATCATTTCAATATAGCTTAATTCTTTTTTTATATCTCTATATGTATCAAAATCCTTGCCAGACAACGGCTTCTTAAAAATTGTCTCAAAATTAGAGGTGGAGCTATACGCTGTGTACCCATATTCAATGGTTCGTACCTTTTGCTCTAAATTGTTAAGAATTTGTTTTGTGTAGTTCTGTTTGTCTTTAAGAAATTCCTCTTCAACAGAGTGATAGGTAGAATTATAGATAAATACACTAAAGCCTACTACAATACCAATCCCTAATAAGAAAAAGGGAAAAAACAATTTGTAAAATAACCTTAATTTCCTCAAATTCTCACACTCCTTGACAGATCTATCCATTAGTATACGCTTGTTGAAAGCGTTATCAAATAATTGTTCTCTTTTCTCTTTCTTTATTCAGATGTAAAGAAAGGAGCAGAATCATTTTCACATACAGGAAAAATGATTATTTTCTATTTTTTGGATAGGAACATACCTATAATAGCATATTTACCTTATCTTTTGCGAGAGGATTTTTTCACGTGTGCATCATCTGTTCGATTGACAAATGTATGAATCAATTATAAAATGTGAACGTTAACATAATTATCAGGAGGACCTATGGTTACCATAAAAGATATTGCAAAACTTGCAGGTGTTTCTCACACCACGGTATCTAGAGCGCTAAATGATAGTCCCCTAATTAAGCCTGACACCAAGAAGAAAATCAAAAAAATAGCATTGGAGCTACATTATGTACCTAACTTTAATGCTAAAAGTCTCGTAAACCAGAAATCTTATACGATTGGCGTTTTTTTCTCTAGTATTAGCCATGGAACAAGCTCCAGTTTTCTTGTTGACGTGATTAAGAGCGTTAATTCCGTTTTGGACGAAAATTACAGCATAGCCGTAAATGGCATTGATACTCTTGTACATTTTGATAAAATTATTCCCCAACGTTTTGATGGGATTATCGTCCTAAGTCAAAGTGATACGGACAATGCATTTATCTACTATATTCAGCAAACTGGCATTCCAATGGTTGTGTTAAATCGACAGTTAGATGATCCTGCTATTCCCAACGTTTCAGCCAATGATCAGCAAGGTGCAGAGAAAGCAGTAAATGAGGCAATTAAGCTTGGTCATAAAAGACTAGGCTATATCAATGGGAAAAATTCATTTCGGTCTTCAGCAGAACGAAAACAAGGTTTTCTAAATAGTTTGCTTAAAGCCAATGTAGCGGTAAAACCTGACTATATGGTTGATGGGGACTATAGTATGGAAAGCGGATTTGCCAAAATGAATCAGCTATTAACACTTCCCACCCCACCAAGTATCGTATTTTGTGCAAACGATGATATGGCAATTGGGGCATTAAAGGCTTGCTTTTCGAAAAACAAAAGAGTACCTGATGATATTTCCATTATTGGATTTGACGATATCTCATTTGCTCAATATTCAACACCAGCCTTAACAACCATTCATAAGCCTATTGATGAAATAAGTAAAATTGGGATGCAAAAATTAATTGCTCTTATGAACGGTGAAGCCTTAGAGGAAACCCAAGTTTTAGTAGATACCTATTTAGTAAAAAGAGAATCTCTTAGTTATCCATCAAAACAGTCATAACTGTTTTGATTTTTCATAAAATGTTAACGTGTGCAAAAGGAGGAAATAAAGTGGAGAAGCTTTCAAAACAACTAAATTCAAATTTATCTTTTTTCCCTGAAAAAGTCATTCAATTTGGAACAGGAAATTTTTTAAGAGGCTTTCTAAATTGGCAATTGCAACAAATGAATAAGCAACACCTCTTTAATGGTAGTGCAGTCCTAGTAAAACCAACCCCTCATCCAGCAAAAGGTGCATGGGAAGAGCAAGACTATCTTTATACCGTCATTCTTGAAGGCTTTTATGAAGGAGAGACCGTTCATTCTAGTGAAATTATAACAACCGTAAATCGATTAATTAATCCATATGAACAATGGGAAGATTATTTACAATTAGTAGAACAGGAGGAATTAGCATTCATCATTTCCAATACTACCGAAGCAGGAATCCAATTAGATGAAAAAGACAGCGCAAGCGATGAGCCTCCCAATAGCTTTCCAGGTAAACTGACTGCTCTTTTATACAAACGTTTTCAATTGAAAAAACCAGGGTTTACAATCATTCCTTGTGAGTTAATTGACCGGAATGGCGAAAAACTGAAGGAGATGGTTTTACAGTATGCAGACCTTTGGAATTTGGAATCAGATTTTCATCATTGGATACAAACAGAAAATACTTTTTGCTGCAGCTTAGTTGATCGCATTGTTCCAGGATTCCCCCATGACAAGGCTGAAATGCTTAACAAAGAGCATGGTTATATGGATGAGCACATGGTCACAACGGAACCTTACTTACTATGGGTTATTGAAGGACCACAAGAATTAAAGGAGTCCTTTCCACTTGGAAAAGCAGGGTTAAATGTGATTATTACAGATGATATGACACCATATCGAGAAAGAAAGGTTCATTTATTAAACGGACCCCATACTGCAATGGTGCCCCTTGGATTACTTGCTGGTCTTGAAACCGTAGAAGATGTCATGAAGGATGAAGATTTCGCTGTCTTTATTGATCAATTAATGCATGAAGAGATTGTCCCATTACTCCCTCTGCCTGCAGATGATTTACAGCAATATGTGAAATCGATTATCGAACGATTCAAGAATTCTTTTATTCGCCATGAATTAACTTCTATTGCTTTAAATAGTATTTCTAAATACAAAGCAAGATTATTACCTCTTTTGATAGAATACCAACAAAAAAATAAACAATTGCCACCTTATATGACAGCTTCCCTTGCTGCTTTATTTCTAACTTACAGAGGAAGCCAATACAAACCGAAAGATAACCAAGATGTTCTCGATGCATTTTCAAAAGCGTGGGAAAACCCGGAAACGATTACCTCCACTATCTTAAGTAATGAGGCTCTTTGGGATACTGATTTAACAACTGCTGTTCCTGGTCTAGCAGAAGAAGTGGCTAGCTATATGAATAAACTTAGAAAATACGGAGTCCGAGCTGTTTTACAAGAAATCGCTCAAGAGCAGCAGCCTCCTTCTCTCTTAAAATTAAACGAGCGAGACAATGTGGCAGTGACGTTGCGACCAATTTCAGCTTTAGAATCATTAAAGTTTGCCGGTCTCTCTATTACCGTAAATCAAGATATACCACAAGGACACAAAATAGCCTTAACAGAAATTCCTGCACATACAAATGTCATCAAATATGGTTATCCAATTGGCCATACACTTGTGGACATCAATCCGGGAGATTGGCTCCATACGCATAATGTAAAAACTAATTTAGACCGTGAATTACACTATACGTACCAACAGGATATCCATCAAGTAAACTATCCCAAAAAAGAGCTTACTTTCCAAGGATATAGACGTCCTAATGGCAAAGTAGGAATCCGCAATGACTTATTCATCGTTCCTACTGTCGGGTGTGTAAATGGAACAGCGGAATATATGCTAAAAGAATTTGAGGCCTTACATCCAGACTTTGGTACATTTGATAATATTACTATTTTAAAGCATCCCTATGGCTGCTCCCAATTAGGAGAGGACCATGAAAACACACGCAGTATATTAATCGATGCAGTAAAGCACCCAAATGCTGGGGGCGTGTTGGTTTTTGGATTAGGCTGTGAAAATAACGTTGTCGCTGAATTTCGGGAGTTACTAGGAGACTATGATTCAACTAGAGTTAAATTCCTAGTTGCTCAAGAGGTAGGCAATGAAATCGATGCAGGATTGGAACTATTAGAAGAAATATACGAAGCTGCCAAAAATGATCATAGAGAAGCTATTCCAATTAGCGAATTAAATGTTGGCTTAAAATGCGGCGGGTCCGACGGTTTTTCTGGTATTACAGCTAACCCACTATTAGGCGCATTTTCCGACTTCTTAATCGCTCAAGGCGGCAGCACTATTTTAACGGAAGTACCAGAGATGTTCGGCGCAGAGCAAATGCTAATGGCAAGAGCCGAAAATGAAAAAGTCTTTGAGGATATTGTCCATTTAATTAACGATTTTAAACAATACTTTCGATCATACGGGGAGCCTGTCTATGAAAACCCATCTCCAGGAAATAAAGCTGGGGGCATCACAACTTTAGAAGATAAGTCACTAGGCTGTACCCAAAAAGCAGGCACCGCACCAGTTGTTGATGTACTGCAATACGGAGAGAAAATCTCCAAAAAAGGATTAAGCTTATTGCAAGCTCCAGGTAATGATTTAGTCGCTTCTTCTGCACTTGCTGCAGCAGACTGTCACTTAGTACTCTTTACTACTGGCAGAGGAACGCCATTTGGAAGCTTTGTGCCAACCGTAAAAGTAGCAACAAATTCTACTATTTACAATCACAAAAAGCATTGGATGGATTTTAATGCCGGCCCTTTGTTAGAAAAGACCATGGAGGAAGTACTGGAAGCCTTTATTGAAAAAGTTATTGCTGTGGCAAGCGGAGAAAAAACGCGTAATGAAGCAAACGGAGTTCGGGAGATTGCTATTTTTAAAACAGGGGTTACGTTGTAAATTGATAGATAGTTAGAGCTGTGCTTATGCTTAGGCTTTGAGAGGGGGCTCTGTTACCTTGCTTGCTTAGTTTTTGGGGCTTGAGGGGTGCTCTCTGTTACCTTGCTTGCTCCGTTTTTGGGCTTTCGGGCTTAGAGACGCTCTCTCTGTTACCTTGCTTGCTCTATTTTCGGACTTTCGGGCTCAGAGGCGCTCTCTCTGTTACCTTGCTTGCTCTATTTTCGGACTTTCGGGCTCAGAGGCGCTCTCTCTGTTACCTTGCTTGCTCTATTTTCGGGTTTGCGGGCTCAGAGGCGCTCTCTCTGTTACCTTGCTTGCTCTATTTTCGGGTTTGCGGGCTCAGAGGCGCTCTCTCTGTTACCTTTTCCGCTCGTTTCTCGGGTTTGCGGGCTCAGAGACTCTCTCTCTGTTACCTATTCCGCTCGTTTCTCGGGTTTGCGGGCTCAGAGGCGCTCTCTCTGTTACCTTTTCCGCTCGTTTCTCGGGTTTGCGGGCTCAGAGGCGCTCTCTCTGTTACCTTTTCCGCTCGTTTCTCGGGCTTGCGGGCTCAGAGACGCTCTCTCTGTTACCTTGCTTGCTCCGTTTTTGGGCTTTCGGGCATAGAGACGCTCTCTCTGTTACCTTGCTTGCTCCGTTTTGGGGCTTGCGGGCATAGAGACGCTCTCTCTGTTACCTTTTCCGCTCGTTTCTCGGGTTTGCGGGCTCAGAGACGCTCTCTCTGTTACCTTGCTTGCTCTATTTTCGGACTTTCGGGCTTAGAGGCGCTCTCTCTGTTACCTTTTCCGCTCGTTTCTCGGGTTTGCGGGCTCAGAGACGCTCTCTCTGTTACCTTGCTTGCTCCGTTTTTGGGCTTTCGGGCATAGAGACTCTCTCTCTGTTACCTTTTCCGCTCGTTTCCCGGGTTTGCGGGCTCAGAGACGCTCTCTCTGTTACCTTGCTTGCTCCGTTTTTGGGCTTTCGGGCATAGAGACGCTCTCTCTGTTACCTTGCTTGCTCTTTTCTCGGGCTTGCGGGCTCAGAGACGCTCTCTCTGTTACCTTTTCCCATTAAAATTCAGCATAAACAAACGGTGACAAACTTAATTACATCCAGTTTATTAATCTATTTCTTCAACAATACAATAAAAAATAACGAAAGAGGGATTCGAATGTTTCTTCATGATAACTTCCTATTAAAAACAGAAATCTCGCAAAAACTTTTCCATGATTTTGCAAAGAATATGCCAATTATCGACTATCATTGCCACTTAGACCCTAAGGAAATTTATGAAAACAAAAACTTTAATAACCTTACAGATGCTTGGCTTGCTGGGGATCATTATAAGTGGCGATTGATGCGCGCAAACGGAATTCCAGAATCTCATATTACAGGTGATGCTTCTGATTATGACAAATTTTTAGCATGGGCACGCACTGTTCCAAAAACGATTGGCAATCCTTTATATACTTGGACTCACTTAGAATTAAAGCGTTTCTTAGGAATTGATTTATTGCTGAACGAAGAAAATGCACCTATTATTTGGGAATTAGCTAATGAAAAATTAGCTTCCAATGAGTTTAAAAGACGGAATATTATCATTAACTCCAATGTAAAAGTTGTCTGTACGACAGATGATCCAACCGATACACTTTATTATCATCAACAGTTACAAAAGGAGGAACAACACTTTCAAGTACTCCCTTCCTTCCGTCCTGATAAAGCTTTAAATATTGACCAAAGTGGCTTTATCGAGTGGATTGAGAAGCTAGGCACACAATCACAAACACCAATAAATTCCTATCAAACATTAATAGAAGCGCTTAAAGGTCGTGTTTCCTTTTTTCATCAAATGGGTGGAAGATTATCGGATCATGCGCTAGATATATTGACATATGACGAGGCAGACGAGGAAACCCTTGAAGCTATTTTTCAAAAGAGAATCAAGAATGAAACTTTAACACCATACGAAATTAGCGCCTATCGTACAGAAACACTTACTCGTTTAATTGGATTTTATTATACCCAAGGCTGGACGATGCAGCTCCATATCCATGCATATCGCAATACCAATTCAGCGATGTTGGAACAATTAGGGCCTGATACTGGATATGATGGTGTCAACGATCTTTCTCTTACAATTCCTTTACAGCGCTTATTAAATCGTGCGGAGAAAGAAGGAAAATTGCCTAAAACGATTCTTTATTCCCTTAACCCGAATGATTTCTTTATCTTAGCTACTTTAATGGGCTCCTTTCAAAAAAATACGCCTGGTAAGCTCCAGTTAGGATCTGGATGGTGGTATAACGACACACGAGCAGGAATGCGTCATCAATTAACCGTTCTTAGTGATGTTGGGCTCTTGTCAACCTTTGTAGGAATGCTAACAGATTCTCGCAGCTTCCTTTCCTACACAAGACATGAATACTTCCGTCGTGTACTTTGTGAGTTTATTGGAGAAATCGTGGAACGAGGCGAAGCACCAGAAGACGAAGCATTACTTGGAAATTTAGTTGAAGCGATCAGCTACCAAAATGCCCAACAATACTTTGGATTTGAGCGTTCATATGCTAAAAATCATACACGATAAATTTAGCAAGGACACTATAACATCTAATCAGCAAATGACTTTAAGTCTTTCCCTTTTAGATGATCATGAAAGACCCTTCATTCTGGTTTTTCCAGGTGGAGGGTACCGCCATTTGGCAGAAAAGGAAGGGCTGCCTGTCGTAAAATGGCTTCATTCCATCGGTTATCACGCTGGAATTCTCTATTATCCTATCGGCACAATTGATCATTTAAACATGATAAAAGAACTAGAGGAAGTATTTATTCAACTACGTCAGCAGGCAAAAAAGTGGCACATACTAGAAGATAAGATTGTAGCGTTAGGATTTTCTGCGGGAGGACATTTAGCTAGCTTAGCCGGTACAAAAATTACCAATCGGGCAAACGCTTTGCTCTTATGCTACCCTGTTATCACGTTCACAGAACCGTTCGGTCACTCTGGCAGTCGTGAGCATTTTTTAGGAAGCAAACAGCCTTCTAAGCACTTAGTAGAAAGTTATTCCATTGAACATCTCATCGACGAACATACACCACCAACCTTTTTTTGGCACACTACTGACGATCAGTCTGTACCGATTCAAAATACAATACTCTTAGCTAACAGCCTCGCTCGGCACAATATTCCATTTGAATATCATGTATTTCCTTCTGGAAAACATGGATTGGGAATGGCAAAGGAGTTTCCGTATGTTGAGCGATGGTTGAGCTTTGCTGAAATATGGCTAAAAAGCATATTTAACGAATAGTGACGTACCAAATAGAATATTGGAGGAAAAGCATGCCTGACAAAACAACTATTTTTCTAGCAGGAGATTCCACAGCAGCAGAAAAACAGACTAATACACGTCCAGAAACAGGCTGGGGAGAAAAGCTTCAATCCTACTTCACAGAAGATATAGTCATTGAAAATAGGGCCGTCAATGGCAGGAGTACAAAGTCCTTTATACAGGAGGGGCTGCTTACTGCTATCGAGGAAGCAATTCGACCTGGTGATTATTTATTTATCCAATTTGGCCACAATGACCAAAAACCTGACCCAGCTCGCGGAACAGTTCCTTACGGAGATTATCAATCAAATTTACATACCTTTGTAAATGCTGCCTATCAGCATGGCGCTACACCTGTCTTACTGACGTCCGTTTCTCGCCGGCATTTTATTAACAATTCGCTTGATTCTTCTTCTCTTGGTGAATATCCTCGAGCAATGAAGGACTTTGCAAGACAACATAATATTACCCTTCTTGATATTCATAAAAAATCCATAGAACTATTCCAAGCATTAGGTCCAGTGTTATCTAAAAAGTATTTTCTCCATTTGGAATCCAATGAATCAAGTAATTATCCAAATGGCATAAAAGATGATACCCATTTTAACGATCAAGGGGCTGCAGCAATAGCTCACCTAATTGTTAAAGAGATTAAGAAAGGCAATTTATCCTTAAAGCGCTTTCTAATATAAAAATAAAGGAGATAACCATAATGAATACACTAAATCTTGGTATTCGCGCCCATGATTTAGGGCAGCTAGAGTTGCAGGAACTATGTGAGCAATTAAAAAGCTATCAGTTTACCAATATTCAATTTGCTATAAAAAAATCCTTTCCAGAGCATGTCCCTTCCTTTCAAAGCTTATCTCCAGGAATCGCGAGCTTTTTTGGCGATTATTTCGCTAGGAACGGAATCAAAATTAGTACACTAGGCTGCTATGTTAACATTTCAAGCAAGCATACTTCTGTTCGCAAGGAAGCTTTAGAAGACTTTAAAACCCATATACAGCTCGCTCGCGATTTTCGGGCTAGCCTCGTTGGAACAGAAACCGGCAGTGTTGGCAACGGCTATACTCCTGAAAATTTTACAGAAGAAGCCTATCAAATTGCGAGAAGATCTGTAATCGAGATGGTAGAATTCGCTGAGCATTTTGGCGTTACAGTAGGAATCGAAGCAGGACTTAATCATCCTCTCTATTCTGCTAAATTAGCAAGACGTCTTGTAGAGGAAGTTCAATCCCCTCATTTAAAAATAATTCTGGATGTGGCAAACTTGATCAATCTTGAAAATGTATCAAACCGGGATGGGGTTCTATCGGAAGCAATCGATTTATTGCATGACCATATCGCGATGATTCACTTAAAGGATTTTACTGTTAATAATGGGAAAATTGAAATCGTTCCTGTTGGAAAAGGGATGCTGAATTTCGAACCTATTCTATCTTATCTAAAGCATGATAGACCCTTTCTGCATGCTACTCTAGAAGAAACACAAGGAGAATCGATTAAACCAGCAATTGATTATATTCAAGAAATATATCATCGTCTATAAGGCATTGGTTTAAGGAGTGGGATTTCGTTGGATACATTAGAGAAAATTGTTCAGCAAAGCTATGACACCCATCAAAAAAAATCTTTTAAAGTATTGATTCATCTATACAAAGGACATTATGTTAAATTATTGCTCTCCGCTGTTTTTTATACGATCAAGCATATCCCGGCATGGGTAATGCCAATCGCCATTGCTAATGTAATCAATGCCGCTACCCTTAAAGATGGGGGCGGCATTCGTACCATTTATATAAATGCGATAGTCATGCTAATTCTCGTTTTACAAAATATTCTTACTAACTATTATCATACGAAATATAATAGCTTAGCTATCAGAAGTGTGGAATCTGGACTTCGTGCTTCTCTTATCAAAAAACTACAGGAACTGTCCATTCCATTTCAAAAAGAAATGCAGTCTGGTCGTCTTCAATCCAAAATAATGCGCGATGTGGAGGCTGTTCAAACTCTGTCCTCCCAAGTTTTTGTTTCAAGCCTAAATATCCTTGTAAACCTAATTGTTGCATTAGGCATTACCTTATATAACAGTCCGACTGTATTTTTATTTTTTCTATTAACTGTTCCGATTTCAGCTATCATTATTGTTGCATTTCGTAAAAAAATTAAACATTCCAACTCAGAGTTCCGGCGAGAAATGGAAGAAACGTCTGCGCGCGTGATTGAGATGATTGAGTTAGTTCCCATTGCTAGAGCACATGCATTGGAAAAGCAGGAAGTCACGCGTTTGAATAATCGCTTCCAGCAGATTCTGTCAAAGGGCTTTCATTTAGATATGATTCAATCTTTATTCGGTTCAGTAAGTTGGGCTAGCTTTCAAATCTTCCAAATTATTTGTTTAGTATTCACCGGTATTCTAGCTTTAAGAGGAACGATTACCCCTGGGGAAGTGGTCATGTATCAAACATACTTTACAACCGTAGTTAACTCTGTTTCCAGTATGATTACTTTGATTCCAACTATTGCAAAAGGAATGGAATCTGTTGAATCGATTGGGGAGATTTTGACAGCTGGAGAAGTAGAGAAACATGATAATAAAATAAGGATCAAGGATGTAAAAGGTCATTTTTCTATCCAAAATGTTAACTACCGATACACCGATGAGAAGCAAGACATTCTCCATAACTTAAATGTAGAAATAAACTTAGGTGAAACGGTTGCATTTGTGGGGGAATCTGGATCTGGAAAATCGACCATTCTTCATTTATTAATTGGCTATATCCAACCTACAAAAGGAAAAATTTTATTAGATGGAAATGATATGAATTCTCTAGATTTACGCTCCTACCGAAATCATTTAGCAGTCGTGCCTCAATCGACCATTCTTTTCTCCGGAACGATAAGAGAGAATATTACCTATGGGATGCCGAGTGTTTCTGAAGAGAGATTAAAGGAAGTTTTAAAAGCCGCAAATCTTTGGGAAGTCATAAAAAAAATGCCCGATGGCTTAAATACAAAGATTGGTGAGCATGGAGATAAGCTATCAGGAGGACAAAGACAGAGAGTCTCTATTGCTCGTGCCCTAATTCGCAATCCTAAAGTAATTATTTTAGATGAAGCAACATCAGCTTTAGATAGTCATTCAGAGGCAAAGATTCAAGAAGCATTAGCTATTTTATGCAAAAATAGAACAACACTTATTGTCGCTCATCGATTATCTACTATTAAAAATGCCGATAAAATCGCCGTAATTGAAAAAGGCCACTGTATGGAATTTGGTACCTATAATGAGTTAATGCTAAAAAAGGGGAAATTTTTTCAATTAAAACAATTGCAGAGTTAGAGATAAGGATACCCTTTTTAAAGGAGTATCCTCCTTTTTTTCCACAAATAGAATAATAATTTTCTATGAAAAAAATACCCTTTCTTCTAAAATGTTTTTAAAATTTTTTATCAGGGTAATGTATTAATACCTCTATTCCTTGCTCAATCAATTATTATACATAATTTGAAATATTCTGATAATGGTGTATAATTGAAGATGTTCTGTTCTATTTATTATCTGAGAAAAACAATGCCAGCAGTCTTATCACCTATAAGGGATAGAACAAATAAAACAAAAGGAGATGAAAATCGATTTACATTTCAAACACAAATATAATAATAAACTCGAGAAAAATCATTATTATAAGAGGAGGAGAAAGTAAATACAATGAGTGATCAATTAAACCCTGACAGTAGGAACAATAAAACAAATCAAAAAAACAATTTAAGAATCATTGCAATTATCTCCACATTTGGCGGTCTTCTTTTTGGCTTTGATACTGGTGTAATTAATGGAGCCTTACCATATATGGCTCGTCCAGATCAGCTTAACCTCAATGCAGTCACGGAGGGTCTTGTTGCTAGTTCCCTATTATTTGGAGCTGCATTCGGAGCCATGTTTAGCGGAAAACTCGCCGACAGCTATGGACGAAGGAAAGTTATTCTTTATCTTGCCGTTATCTTTCTTATTACAACACTCGGCTGTACTTTTGCACCAAACGTCCCCATAATGGTTACTTTCCGCTTCTTACTCGGTATCGCTGTTGGAGGAGCATCTGTAGCTGTTCCTACCTTCCTGGCAGAAATGTCCCCTGCCGAACGCCGTGGTCAAATGGTAACGCAAAATGAACTAATGATCGTTACAGGTCAATTACTGGCCTATATAACAAATGCTATAATCGGAAATACAATGGATGGTTCCGGACACGCTTGGAGATACATGCTCGTCATTGCAACAATACCTGCCATTGTCCTATGGATAGGCATGCTCGCAGTACCCGAGAGTCCTAGATGGTACGCATCGCAAGGCAAATATAAAGATGCTTTTCGTGTATTATTGCATATTCGAAAAGAAAAACGTGCAAAAACAGAATTACAGCAAATCAAGAAAGCGATTGAAACAGAAGAACAAGTCAAACAAGTTGGCTTTAAAGATTTAGCCGAACCTTGGATAAGAAGAATTGTTTTTCTAGGAATTGGGATCGCTATTGTTCAACAAATCACAGGTGTAAATTCGATTATGTACTACGGTACACAAATATTGCAAAATACAGGATTCTCTACCGAGGTTGCATTAATAGCAAATATCGCAAATGGAGTAATTTCTGTTTTAGCTACCTTCGTAGGAATATGGCTACTTGGACGTGTCGGAAGAAGACCAATGCTAATTACAGGATTAATTGGTACAACAACCACTTTACTCTTGATCGGAATTTTTTCGTTCACTTTAAGTGGAACAGCTATTCTTCCATACGCTGTACTAAGTATGACCGTTACCTTCCTTGCCTTCCAACAAGGAGCCATATCGCCAGTTACTTGGCTTATGTTAGCGGAGATATTCCCTTTAAAGCTTCGCGGATTAGGAATGGGAGTTTCCGTATTTTGTCTGTGGACAACAAACTTTCTCATTGGTTTGGTTTTCCCGATACTTCTCGATAAATTTGGCTTATCCAATTCATTCTTTCTGTTCGCTATACTAGGTATATTTGCGATAACGTTTGTTAGCAAATTCTTGCCTGAGACAAAAGGAAAAACATTGGAACAGCTAGAACAATATTTCCGAAACTTTGACAAAAAGTCTCGAGATGTCCGGAAAGCTAAAATAGGAGAAAACCAATTCCCTTCTTAATGTTTATTAAGCATAAAAGATTTGTTCGAAAAAGGAGCATTTTTATTAAGGAGTTCCCTCATAAAAAGGAGGGAACTTTATTATTTTTACATTTTGCACTTTTTTCAGAAGATATTTTTTCATTTTTTAAAAATAATCATCTAAATTATTGCAATTTATATAGAGGATTTAAAAAGCACAATCACTTTTTCTATTTTTCGCTTTTACGCGTTGAAGCATTAAAAATAATCATTGACGCTTATCCAAATTTTACATATAATAAACTCCAAATTCAAGGTGAATGGGGAGTTCAAATGTGAAAGAGTTTTTCAGTAAATTATTAAATGGTATGAGTATCGGAATTGTCGTTTCTTTAATCCCTAATGCACTGCTTGGCGAAATATTAAAGCTCTTTATTCCTTTCTTTCCTCCACTTCAACACGTATTAGATATTACTGCATTTATTATGAGCTTATTGCCTGTGTTGATTGGTGTAATGGTTGGAATATCTTTTAAACTCTCCTCTATTCAAACAGCTAGTATCGGAATTGCTGCAATGGTTGGTAGTGGAGTGGTTCAAAAAACTGCAGAAGGATTATTTACTTTAAATGGTATCGGAGTGGTTGTAAACACTGGTATTACAGCTGCACTTGCCGTATTATTTGTTCAATTTGTCGGCGACCGATTAAAAGCATATTCTATTCTTCTTTTACCGACCTTAAGTATTTTAATACCAGGAATGGCAGGATATTTATTATTGCCATTTATGAAATCTACTACTGGATTAATTGGCGTTGCTATCGCCACTATTACGAACTTACAGCCAGTCCTTATGGGCATGATCATTGCAGTAGCATTCTGCTTAATTATTCTTTCTCCTGTCTCTACAGTAGGTGTGGCAACTGTTATATCTCTTTCTGGCGTTGGATCAGGGGCAGCAAATCTCGGTATTGTGGCTGCAGGGATTGGATTAGCTATAGCAAGCTATAAGGCTAACTCTTTAGGAACTGCCTTAGCACATGTGCTTGGATCTCCTAAAATTCAAATGGGGAATTTCTTTATGAAACCGAAGATTGTTATTCCGATGATTATTACCGCTGCTGTGTTAGGTGGATTAGCTGGATTCTTAAATATTCAGGGAACACCGTATAGTGCAGGCTTTGGATTATCAGGTTTAGTAGGTCCGATGAACTTTATGCGCTTAGCAGATGGTGGATGGAGCAGTAAAAATATCGCCATTATGATTTCTACCTTTTTAATTATACCGTTCCTTTTAAACGTGTTCTTCCTTTATTTATTTTCGAAAAAATTGAAAATAATAAAATCAGAAGATTATAAATTGAATTTCGATTGAGTTATGGAAGAAAAATCTTTTTCCTCCTTTTCTAGTGGGCTTTCTCAAGACATATTTACAGCAAAAAGAGGATACCAATTTTCTAACATTGGTATCCTCTTCCCTATTTTCCTATTGCAATAATTCCTTCTTCTTCATCAAGCACTAATTTCAATCCAATATACGGATCTAAATTTAAATACTCGTCTAACCATAAACGCAGTGCTTCAATTATATTTTGTGTGATTAGCACTTGTTTTCGATCATGGACGTAGACTTCAGCAGAAAAACCATAATCATCATCATACATTAACTCTACTTCTACTTCCTCTGGTCTGACTTGTTTCTTACGCGCCACATAGACACATATTGCATTAATAATATCCTGTTCTAGGATAATTAATTTCTCCAATTATTTGCTTCCTCTCTTTTTTTGTTTCGATAGAAAGTGAATAAACGCTTGATTAAATTAAATACCACTACAATGGCAATGATATTAATTAAAAGCCCTAATATAGATCCAAATGCTCCCATATTGGCAAAAAAACTACCAAACAGTAAACCTGCAAGCCCACCGACCATTAGCCCTCTCATTAGCCCTCCGCCTGAGAAGAAGCCACCAGATTTTTTTGCGGTAGTGGATTGATTAGATTTTGTCGTGTCATTTGTATTATTTTTCTTTTGGAAAAAAGAATTTGTGTTTGTATTACTATTATTGTTATTAAAGCTTCTTTTTCCAGATTTATAGGACTTGGCCTCTACCGTTGTAACTGTATCTTGAAATAAAATACTTACCGGGGATAAAACCAAACCTAATGTGAGAATTGCTGATAAAATTTTCTTCATTTTCTATTCCTCCTGATTATTGTTCATCCACTTTGGATTATACTTAGGCTCCTATGTTCTTCTAGCTCCCTATAGTATTTGCTAGAAAAAATAAAAAGCCCTACCATTAATTTGGTAAAGGCTTGAAAAATCGATCTATTTATCCCTTTACCAAAGAACGGCAAAGGTCTCGCAAACAACATTTAGTTGCCAGTTAAGCCGGCGATTTAATCGCGTATTGACGACGTAACTGTAAGCTACTCCCCTTTGGAGTATGCAATTATTAAGTATAGGTACATTCTAATATAAATAGGATTACTAGTCAACTTATATGATGAAAGCCTCTTCAACAGAATACAAATGAATAGGCTGTCTTTATTCTTTTTAAATATTTTGAAATATTTCCCATCTATATCCAATGTTTGCAATAGGTGAATAAGATTAACTTTTTTTCATAACCTATATGCATATTCCAAAATTAGTAAGTAGGTATACAAATGAATGAAACAATAACCTTTCCAAAAGCAAAATACAGTACAGCCGGTATTACCTATATTATGTATCACAGACCCTGTGTTGTCGCTTGGTGGTCAGCTGTATTTCCTGGGTTTGGACATTATCTGATTAATCAATATACACGAGGAACATTACTGACACTTTTAGAAGTAACTATTAATACTGGTGCACATATTAATGAAGCAATGGTTTATTCCTTTTGTGGAGAAGTGGAACTAGCAAAATCAGTAATCAATCTAGATTGGATGATCGGCTATATTATCATTTATCTAATAACAATAGGGGATAGTTATCGAGCGGCAAACCAATTTAATAAGTTGGTGGATTTATCTACTCCCAATTTATCTAATGCAAAAATATTCCCATCAGAAATACAATACTTACAGATTAGAAATCCTTTGATTAGCGCTTTATACTCTCTTCTATTTCCTGGATTAGGGCAGCTATATAATCATAGACTATTTCTAGGCTTTTACGCTATTTTTTGGTGGTGGACGTATATTTTACTTTCACATGCACATAAAGCGATAACATTAATTATGCTTGGTGAGTTTGATTCTTCCAATACAATGTTAGCTCCACATTGGTTATTATTTATGCCTTCCGTTCTTGGTGGGTCCGTTTACCATGCGTATATAACTTGCGTTCACCATAATATTCTTGTTCAAGAATCACAAGAAGAACGCTTAACTAATCGATATGCTGGTTCCAAATTTAGTTTAAGAGGTATAAAAGGATGATTATAGTTGGAACTTTTCAGCCATCCATTGAAATCGAACATGCACTTGCCGAAATTGAACAATATGGAATTCTTCCAGAAGAGATGATGGTTCTTTATATGAATGAATTCCCGCCTATCAGTAATAAAAAAAAATTCCCAATCGATATCCATGTTTCTTCCTTTGAAATTGGAATTGCATTTGCTACAGGGTTAGCAGTCATAGGCGCAAGCATTGGCTTTAAATTAATTTTAGGACCCATTTTTAGCGGCCTCCTTGCTGCCATTATCGGTTTTGCCTTCGGATATAGTATCTATTATTTTTTCCATCGAAAGAAAGAGAACACGAAGCATAAAAGCCTACCAGAAATTATTTTAATCATCCAAAGTCCAAAAGAAATTGCTCCATCCATTAAACAAATACTATGGAAGCATAAAGCAAAGAGTGTTGGCATGAGAAAAAGAATGTAACTAGCCGAATACTTTCAAAAGCCAAAAATCTTATGGAGAATAGGTTTTAGGCTTCTGTTAGTATTCGGTTTTTTCTACCATACACCACTTTTAAACGAATTGACTAAATATTTTTAGAAAATTTAGATATATTATACATACAATAAACAAATGAACATGTTAATATATTGGCAAGACACAATAATGTAAGGAAAGTTCACATTGATTTTTTATTTGCAAGGGGGAGGAAGTCACCAATATGAGTTTAGAAGCCTTAAATAACCGGATACAAGCAGATCTAGCTTATCTTAATTACGGAGGGCCAAATTGGGTTCGTACAAAATCTCATTCAGAGGGTCATGTTTTCGATGTTGTCATCGTTGGTGGAGGGCAATCTGGATTAGGTATTGCATTCGGACTCTTACGAGAAAGAGTTTCGAACATTCTTGTAATCGATGAAAACAAAGAAGGCCTTGAAGGACCGTGGGAAACCTATGCCCGTATGGTCACTTTACGCACTCCTAAACACTTAACCTCCATTGATCTTGGAATCCCGTCCCTTACCTTTCGTTCTTGGTGGGAAGCGCAGTTTGGTGTAGAAGGATGGGAAAAAGTCGATAAAATTCCACGTAGTGATTGGATGAATTATCTAAGATGGTATCGACAAACCCTTCAATTACCTGTTCAAAATGAAGTAAAGCTGACTTTAATTGAACCATTAGATAAAGGATTACATCGTCTTCATATTCAAAAAAACGGAAAAAATCCTTCTTCCTTACTTGCTCGAAAGGTAATTCTAGCAACCGGCATCCAAGGAGGAGGAGAATGGCATGTTCCACCAATGATTTCCAATAATCTCTCCTCTTATTTATATGCTCATACCTCCGCACCAATTAATTTTGATTCCTTACAAGGGAAAAAGGTTGCTATATTAGGTGGTGGTGCATCAGCTTTCGATAATGCTAATTTTGCTTTATCACAAGGGGTATCTGAAGCACATGTATTTGTCCGACGCAAAAAAATGCAGCGCATTAATCCAATTAGGCAAATGGAAGTGTCTGGCATGATTGAACATTTCCCTGCTTTATCAGATGAAGATAAATACGCAGGCATTGCCCACTTTTTTCAGCATAATCAACCACCTACGAACGATACTTTTAACCGAGCATCTTCCTGGTCAGGATTTCATCTTCATCTTGGCTCACCATGGGTGAAAGTAGCAGAAAAAGGAGATAAAGCAGAAATAACTACTCCAAAAGGGACCTATCTATTTGACTTCTTATTTATTAGCACAGGCTTAATAACGGATTCTAAACTCCGTCCAGAATTACGGTTAGTTGAAAAATATATTACCCGTTGGAAAGACCGATACGATGCTCCTGAAGAAATAGCATCACCAACACTCGATGCACACCCTTATTTAAGCCTTGGTTTTTCTTTTATTAGCCGAGACGAAGAAGGCGAAGCATCGCTCCATGGCATATACTCTTTTAATTACGCTGCTTTAATTAGCTGTGGATTATCGGCTTCTGCACTATCTGGCATGAGATATGGTATACCTCGCATTGTTTCAGCTGTAACGAATGAATTATTTTTGGATGATAAAGAGACTAACTTAAAAGATTTTTTCGAATACGATGTAGAAGAGTTCACTGGCGAATGGCCAGTGAATCAAGAAGATACGTCAGAGGTAGTTTAACAGAAAGGGCTAAGACTGGTATAAGAGTCTTAGTTTTTTTTTGCGTGTTTTAAATATAATAATAAGTTGGGTATAAATAACAATACTGATTATTAATTGATACATATTATCATATGAGAGGTGTTTTAATGAACAATAAGAAATTAGAACAATTAAAGAAATACACCATTGATAATGAACAATAAGCTGGGTTAACGACCAACCAAGGCTTAAAAATGGCAGAAGATGAATTCTCATTAAAAGCTGGATTAAGAGGACCTACTTTAATGGAGGACTTTCACTTTAGGGAAAAAATGACCCATTTTGACCACGAAAGAATTCCTGAACGGATTGTGCATGCACGCGGAGTTGGTGCATACGGCGTCTTTCAACTATATGAATCTCTTGAACGGTACACCAAAGCCAATTTCCTAAATGATACAAGTAAAACCACACCTGTTTTCGTTCGATTTTCTACTATCCAAGGCTCTAGCGATACAGTTCGAGATGTGCGCGGGTTTGCTGTTAAGTTTTATACAGATGAAGGAAATTACGATTTAGTTGGAAATAATATTCCTATATTCTTCATCCAAGACGCCGTTAAATTTCCTGATTTTGTCCACGCGGTAAAGCCAGAGCCTCATAATGAGATTCCACAAGGAGCTAGTGCGCATGATACCTTTTGGGATTTTGTTGGTCAAAATCACGAAACCGCCCATATGGTTATGTGGGTAATGAGTGATCGAGCTATCCCTCGAAGTCACCGGATGATGGAGGGCTTTGGTGTACACACCTTCCGCCTTGTTAATAAAGAAGGAAAAGCTCACTTTGTTAAGTTTTGTATCCCACTCTTTTTTTATCCTCGAAATCAGAAGTCAATATGTATGGAAAGGATACAGATCCATAAACGAATCGGGTTGCTTTTCTCGATAATCCTTTGGTGTACAAAGTTTTATCTTTACAAAGTTACGATTGAATGACCGTATGCTTTCATAACCACAAAGAAAAGCTATTTCAGATATATTTTGTTCTGAATAGATTAATAGATAACAAGCATAGTTTACTCTGGTTTCATTTAAAAAATCCACAAAAGACATATTAACGTTATGATTAAAATACTTCGATAGATAATTATAATTGTAACCTAACTTACCAGCGATACTTTTTAAAGATATAGATTCTGTAAAATGGGCCTGGATAAAGGTTAACAATTTATGAAGTAACTCTGGATCTTGTTTTTCGCCTTTAATTAAGCTGGTTTGTTCCATTAGCTCTGATAATAATAAATAAAGACAAGCTTTTTGTTCTAGCAGATTGGAGTTGTCTTTGAAAAGTTTCCTAGAAATCAGTGTATCCGCTTCCGAAGATAGGTTGAAAATTGGATTTTCAAGTGAACAATTTTCTATCATCTTGTGAAATGTCGGGACGTAGTCAGGTGGAAAAATACAAATTTTTGCGCGAGAATGAGATTTTGTAATAAACGAGTGAATTTCATACGGCAATATTAGTAAAAATTGTCCAGTACTCAAATGGTAACTTCTTTGACTAATAATGACTTCCATTTCCCCATCCATGAGGATTAATAATTCGAAGCAACGATGGAGATGGCTTGGAAAGTTTAAATTTAATGTATGATAGTTTGATATAAAATTAAAATGGTGTGCTTCATATATTAGCATACGCATAACATCCTCAGTAAAGAATAAATTTTGTCTAGGATTATATAAGTTTTTACTTGTTGTGTCAAACCTATAAATGGTAGATTTATCGATAATAAAGTAATCTTAATGACATAAAAAGGAGATACGCTATGGAAAAACTTAGAATTGGAATGGTTGGCTATAAATTTATGGGAAAAGCACATAGTCATGCTTACCGGGATCTTCCACTCTTTTTCCCGAATACCGTTCATCCTGAGATGAAGGTTATTTGCGGACGTGATCTAAACGGTGTAACAGTTGCAGCCAAGCAATTCGGCTGGGAGGAATATACAACAGACTGGAAGAGCCTCCTAGAAAGAAAGGACATTGATCTAATTGATATTAATGCACCTAGTAATGTTCATAAAGAAATAACCATTGCCGCAGCAACTGCTGGCAAACATGTCTTTTGCGAAAAACCGTTAGCGCTTACATTAAAAGATTCAAGAGAAATGCTCAATTTAGTTGAGTCTGCTGGAGTCAAACATATGGTTGGATTTAACTATCGCTTTGCCCCGGCAGTTATGCTGGCTAAGAAACTTATTGACGAAGGACGGTTGGGCGATATCTATCATTTCCGTGCCTGGTATTTACAGGATTGGCTCGTGGACCCAAACTTCCCTCTAGCTTGGAGACTTCAGAAAGACATTGCAGGTTCAGGTTCTCACGGAGACCTAGGGGCTCATCTTATCGATTTGTCTCACTATCTAATCGGCGATATTACAGAAGTTATTGGAATGAAGGAAACGTTTATCAAAGAACGGCCAATCCCCTCACAGATGACGGGCTTATCAGCAAAAGGGAGTGATAGTTCTAAAAAAGGTGAAGTGACCGTAGATGACGCTACACTATTCTTGGCTCGTTTTGCGAACGGTGCTTTAGGGAGCTTTGAGTCCACACGTTTTGCTGCAGGCCATCGCAGTACAAATTCCTTTGAAATCAATGGAAGTAAGGGAAGTGTCATCTTCGACTTTGAACGTATGAATGAGCTGCAGGTTTACTTCACAGATGATAAGGAGGATGTACAAGGTTTCCGCCGCGTATTAGCAACTGACCCTTCTCACGCTTTTGCGGAAAACTGGTGGCCTCCAGGACATACGATTGGCTATGAGCATACCTTTATTCATGAGATTGTTGAACTTATGGAGTCATTCCGAGAAAATCGACAGCCTGTTCCAAACTTCCGAGATGGCGTAAAGTGCCAAGAAGTCTTAGAAGCGGTCGACTTATCGATTGATAACCGCCAATGGATCCGAATTGCTGACGTTTAAAAAAAACTTAATAAAGGAGTTGTATTTACTATGAAAAAAAGCGCATTGATTGTTTGGGGAGGCTGGGATGGTCATCAGCCTGAGAAGGTATCAGAAATTTTCAAAGGAATCCTGGAAGAAGAGAACTTTCAAGTAGAGGTATCTAATTCACTAGACTCCTATGCAGACAAAGAAAAATTAAAAACCTTGGATTTAATCGTTCCTCACTGGACGATGGGTGAGATCGAACAAAAATATGTTTTAAATATTTCTGAAGCAGTCGCAGCAGGTGTTGGATTAGCTGGGTGCCATGGTGGTATGTGTGACTCTTTTCGTAATAATGTCGACTGGCAATTTATGACGGGTGGTAATTGGGTTGCCCATCCTGGAAATGATGGGGTGGAATACACGGTCAACATCAAACATTCTTCTAGTCCACTTTTAGAGGGTCTCTCTGATTTTAAAGTCGCTAGTGAGCAATATTACCTTCATTACGATCCGGCTGTTGAAGTATTAGCTACCACTCGCTTCCCGATTGTTCACGGTCCTCATGCTGCAAATAAAGCTGTGGATATGCCTGTAGTATGGACCAAACGCTGGGGTCTGGGAAATGTGTTTTATAATTCATTAGGCCATCAAGCTAATATCATTGCTCTGCCGGAAGTTTCACTTATTATGCGCCGTGGATTTTTGTGGGCATCTGAAGGAAAAAAACGAATCGAAAAGTTGAATGAAGCCTCCATTTATGAAAATGTACGTAACTATACAGGTATGGGAGACAGTCAATAAGGAAGAGTTAAACATAATATACCGGAGGGTTCTTTATGAGAAAACTTAAAATTGGCATCATTGGTTGTGGGAATATTAGTTCTATTTATATGGAAAACTGTCCGAAGTTTCCCCACCTCGAGCTTGTCGCCTGTGCAGATTTAGATGTCCAGCGTGCCCGATCTCAAGCTGAAAAGTTCGGTATTCCAATATCTTATTCTGTTGAAGAACTACTTTCAGATCCCGAGATTGAACTAGTAATCAACTTAACCATTCCAAAAGCACATGCCTCTGTCAGCATCCAAATACTTGAAGCAGGCAAGCATGTTTATACCGAAAAACCACTTGCTGTAACACGCGAGGAAGGAAACCAAATTTTAGAAGCAGCTAAGAAGTATAATCTTCTCGTTGGCAGTGCACCTGATACCTTCTTGGGTGCTGGGATTCAAACTGCTATCAATCTGATTGAACAAGGTGAAATAGGAACACCAATTGGCGCATCTGCCTTCATGATTTGTCGTGGCCATGAGCATTGGCATCCAGACCCAGCCTTTTATTATGATATTGGCGGCGGACCAATGTTTGATATGGGACCTTATTACTTAACAGCCTTAGTGGCTCTTTTAGGACCGATTAAACGAATTTCTGGTTCTGCTCGTATTAGTTATCAAGAAAGAACGATACTTAGCAAACCAAAAGCAGGTACCAAAATGAAAGTATCAACCCCTACGCATATCTCAGGAGTGATAGATTTTGCATCGGGTGCAATTGGAAATATTACAACAAGCTTTGATGCCTTTGGCGGTAGCTCATTTCCTCCTATTGAAATTTATGGAAGTGAAGGAACACTACTTGTTCCTGATCCTAATACGTTTGATGGTCCTATAAAAATAAGGAAACGCGATGAAAATGAATTTAAAGATGTACCTCTTGCATATGGATATACCCAAAATAATAGAGGGCTTGGCATTGCTGATATGGCCAAAGCAATTCTCGAAGGTGGGAACTATCGAGCAAATAGCGAATTAGCATATCACGTTTTAGAAGCGATGTATGGCTTCCAGGATTCCTCAGATAGTGATAAACATTATATAATGGAAAGTACCTGTGAGCGGCCTGAATCAGTATCTTTAGAATTAAAGGATTAGTAATTCGATTCTTGTAACTACTAGAATATCCGCTTAAAACGATATAAAAGGAATCTCCCTCTTTGGTTTGGAGATTCCTTTTATTATGAAAAAGCAAACAAAAGTACAAATTGGTATAATGTCTCCATAATATTTACAAAAATTATATTTTCCATATTAATCCACCGAACTAGTGGCATCATCTTATATCATAAATTGGTTTTTCTTCTTATGCCATGCAGGTTATCTCCCTAAGATAAAATAGATTTTTATTTTTAATCTGTCTATCTAAGGGGAAGTATAACAAAAAGTGTTTTTGGATCCATATTCAATTATTTTTCGTTCATTTGCCATTCTATTTTAAGAAAAGACTCTTTCAGCCATTCAGATCTCTAAAATAGCGATATATTTTATCTAGATTTTTCGCTTGTCCTCTTGCTTCCATGCTTCCGAACTCAAAAAACTTCACTTTTTTCATTCCGACAAAGCGAAATACTGCTTTTTTCATTAAATTCCTATGAACATTCTGTAAGAATAACGCTTGATATATTCGTGGGCCTTTCATAGTTGAGATACATATGACTGATTTTCCTTTTAACAGTCCCTTTGCAGTATATCTCCCTGTATCTTTATATGCAAAATTAGCGGAAAATACCTGATCAAAATACCCAAGTAACATTGCTGGGGGTCTTCCCCACCAAATTGGATAAATAAACACGATTTTATCTGCCCATAGCAACTGGTCTCTATACTTAGAAAAATTCGGGCTCTTATACAGATGACGCCTTTTTATTGTTTCGTTAAAAAGTAAAATAGGGTTAAATTTTTCTTCATATAAATTTAAAACCTGTATATCCTTTATAGAACTGTTTTCCTGACTACCGTTTACTACCTTTTTTAAAAATGCTCCATTCAAGCTTTTCTGATTCGGATGTGTAAAAACGATCAATAGGTTCATAAGAACCCCCCTCTACATAGTTATCATTTGATAACTATCATATCAATAATCTTTTAGTTATCAAATGATAATTGTTTATTGATAACTTTTTATGCTATCTTACCAATGAGGTGATTCATTTTGAACGAAAACCATTTTTTCCAAAACTTTATTACATTTACAGCTTCTGTCCATCAACTAAAGCATGCATTAACTAGTGATTTAAGACCAAAAAATTTAACTCCTATTCAATACAGTATACTTGAATATATTTCCGTAAATCAGCCAGTAATTCCAAGCGATATAAGTGAATGTCAGCAAATATCCATGCCCAACATAAGCAGAGAATTAAAAAAATTAACGGAGAAAGACTTAATTACTAAACATGCCGATGAAAAAGACCGGAGAAAACAATATATTGTCCTTTCCAAAGAAGGAAAAGCGATCATGGATTCCGTATTTTATGAAATTGATTATAAATTAAAAGAAAGACTCCATATTCTTGAAGAAGAAGAGCTGCTTGAAATCAACAATGCCATGGATTTATTACAAAAAAAATTATTTTTTTCAAAATAAAAACCAGAGGTGAATAACAATGTACCATTCCTCTCCCGTTTCTTATACACACCTGCCACCAAAAAGGAATTTAACGGTGTATGGAAGTAGCACACTGTCTATTGAACCAAATGTTTGTAAAATCATGCTTGGCATAAACACAGAATCGGAAAATGTAACAACCGCCCAGCAGGAAAATGCTAGTATCCATCAACAAGTCGTTACAGCTATTCTAGGGTTGGGCATCCCTTCTGCTAATATCCAAACGGTTGACTATACTATTTTTCCACAATATGATTATGTGGAAAATAAACAAGTCTTTAGAAGCTATAAGGTAACCCACTTGCTATCTATCCTTGTTGAAACGATCCAACTAGCAGGAACAATTATTGATACTGCCGTTCATAATGGTGCAAATCAGGTGACTAGCATTCAATTTGACGTTAGCAATCCTTCAAAATTTTATGAGCAAGCACTTCAAAATGCTTTAAAAGATTCTGTTTCAAAAGCAAAGACTATCGCTGAGACTTTAAACATTACAATCGATCCTATTCCTGTAAGGGTATTAGAGATTTCACCTCGTTCTGCCAATCCCATCCCGCTAGCAAAGATGTCCTTTGGAGAGGTTGGCGGAATATCTACCAATCTAGAACCTGGTCAATTAATAATGGAGGCTAAGGTCGAAGCTAAATTCTCTTACTAATTGGAAAGTTTTTTCTTTAATTCATTCCTATTTATAAACATACTATTTTCCAATAAAGTAAAACTACAATCAGTGAGGCTTTTTTCTGCCCCACTGATTATTTATTGAGGGCTATTACAGAGATCTTTTGATGAATTTTATCTTCCTAACTGAGGTCCCCTGACTCTCCTCTCCAAATGATAACGCTTCAATAAAATTTTTCCATTAGTTGAAAAATCTTTGACATCCTGACAAAAATGCTGTAAAGTACCTAATGGTCGAACGTTTTTAAATAAACAGACCTTAATATTCGTGTTTAGGAGTGTATTTAATGGATAACGTGTTTGATTACGAAGATATACAATTAATTCCGGCAAAATGTATTGTGGATAGCCGTTTAGAATGTGATACAACAGTAACATTAGGTGGACATACATTTAAGCTTCCGGTAGTCCCTGCAAATATGCAAACCATTATCGACGAAAAAATCGCTGTATATTTAGCTGAGAATGGCTATTTCTATATTATGCATCGTTTCCAGCCAGAAACACGTAAGACTTTTATACGTGATATGCAATCTCGTGAGTTAATCGCTTCTATTAGTGTTGGTGTGAAACCAGAGGAATATGACTTTATTATCCAATTAGCAGAAGAAAATATCGTTCCTGAATTTATTACAATTGATATCGCACATGGCCATTCTAATGCCGTTATCAATATGATTAAGCATATTAAAAAGCATTTACCAGATAGCTTTGTTATTGCTGGTAATGTGGGAACTCCTGAAGCAGTAAGAGAACTTGAGCATGCAGGTGCAGATGCTACAAAAGTAGGAATCGGACCTGGTAAAGTTTGCATAACTAAAATTAAAACAGGTTTTGGAACAGGCGGTTGGCAATTAGCTGCATTGCGCTGGTGTGCAAAGGCTGCAAGCAAGCCAATTATTGCAGATGGTGGTATTCGCACACATGGTGACATCGCAAAATCTGTTCGTTTTGGAGCAACGATGGTAATGATCGGTTCCTTATTTGCTGGACATGAAGAGTCTCCAGGTGAAACAACTGAAAAAGACGGAAAGCTTTATAAAGAGTATTTCGGTTCTGCTTCTGAGTTTCAAAAAGGAGAAAAGAAAAACGTCGAAGGTAAAAAAATGTATGTAGAGCATAAAGGCTCCTTACAAGATACATTAACAGAAATGGAACAAGATCTTCAGTCGTCTATCTCTTATGCAGGCGGAAAAAAATTAGATTCCATTCGCAATGTTGATTATGTAATCGTTAAAAACTCTATCTTTAACGGTGATAAAGTATATTAATTTTCAAAAAAACAGGGAAGGACTTACTCAATAAGTCTTTCTCTATTTTTACAAATGCACCCAGTTAAAATAGTGACATAGATTCATAATCAAAGTATAATATAGTTAACCTCTAGAATTACCTCTCATATTCCCCAAAACAAAATAGAAACAGAAAGGTTGATTGATTTTTTATGAAGCGCTTTTCTTTCCACACAAACTACCGCGAACGGTCGAAATCCCCAGAAACCAGAATTAAACTCATCCCACTTACCGGCACACAAAGCAGAAGCGAGATACTGAAGAAAATAGAAATTAGTTCCCAATTTAATATGCGATATAGAGGACTGTTTGAGTATTATGGAGATGATTTAATTGCTTATAAAATGGAAAATCCTACTGATTTTTTTCGTAATGAGTTTCTGCGAACATTCTCCAGTTATCTTACCGATTACTTAGAAGATAACATGCCTACCTCTTGGCATAAATGCAGGAAATCTTTTGTCGAGTTACTCCTTTTTATTCACCTACCTAATGCATTAAAAATCTCCAAAGAAAGCAATAGTCTCCAATACTTTATCTACGAACTCAAAAAATTTTCCATATGGCTAGACCAAAGGCAGAAAACCTCCTGGACAAAGACATTAGCTCCTTACGAGGAAACGTTTCATGAGTTACAGTTATGTGAGGAATTGTTAAATAGATTATATCTGCAAATGTATCCTAAATTTTTCGAATCAGATTGGGATTATCAAGAAGATTTATCAAGAGTTAGCCAACGCCTAGAGGAATGTAAAGAGGTGGAAGATAATTTCTTTCAAATAATCAATATTGATGGAAACACCGTTTATCTTTCCAATCTTCATACAAATAAACAATTTCAAGTAAATAATTTTCCTATTGACGAGCAGTTTCTGGGGCTAATTCTGCATGGTTCCATCGGCCGTTTAGAAGGGCAAGCAACATGGTCTCTGCTTCTTACAGCAGGGATATATCCAAAGCGGGCAAAGAGATATTTAACTTTTAGAGAAAAATGAGAGTAAAAAGAAAAGAAGCATGAAAAGAGGCTGGTACATAAGTATTCCAGCCATAAACAAACCCGAACAACCATACGATACTTCATATGATTGTTCGGGTTTATATCGGTTTATAAAAGGCTGTTTCAGTAAAGATGGTGTTATTATCCGCAGCCTAAAATACACTTCGCTTTCCATGGGGCGAGCGCCGAGCCGCTTCGTCACTTAAGTTCCTGCAGGGTCTCGGACTTTCTCGCAGCTCCCATAGTCTACGTGTATTCAGGCTGCTCCGTCTTTCCAATTAATTAATTTTTTCTATTTCCATAATAGTTATAGAAAAACAATCTTTAATAACGAATTAGTTTTTACACTGACTATATTTAAAATCATAAATAACTAGCATGAAAAAGTAGCCTATATTTAAGAGCTAAATTAAGGGTTGTTCGTCTTTTCAGATTGGCTATTTAGTTTTGTCCCAGCCTCTTTTTCGTTCTGTTAAATTGATAGGAATGAACAGCAATTTATTGAGAACTAGAATCGTTAGTTTGTCCGCCATTTTGATTCCCATCTGAGGCTTCTCCACGCCCACCTTCAAAATTACCGCTTGGTGGTGTTCCACCACCCTGTCCTCGTCCACCACCGCCACCTGGTCCTCCCATATTATTGGTAGGTGCCTCTGAAATACCAGATTCATCTACATAGGTTAATGTATCGGAAACAGTATATTCAACAACTTTTGTCCCTTTTTCATATGAACCTGTAGATAAACCATTACTTTGTACCTTTGTGCTACTCCCACCAGAATACAATACATAAGTGCTTTCTTTTGCAATCTTCGATGTGCTGATCACAACTGTTTGGTAATCCTTGTTCGGTTTTACTGTTACAATAGTATTCCCATCACTATCTTCTAAATGAACAATAGTGCCAGCTTTTTGCGTTTCTGAATAGGTCATCATAATCGAGTTTTGCTTAGATGTATCAGATGTTGTCTGGGCCATCCCTGAACTGCCTAGCGCTATCAATGTCCCACCGCTTATTTCAAGGCTACCATCATAGTCCAGTGCTCCGTTTCCGGCATTCGTTGGGCCATTAACAATGATCGTACCGCCTGTTACCACGATTGACCCATTTGCATCCAATCCATCTCCATCTGCCTCTACGTAGACATTTCCTCCATTAATGGTTAGTAGTGCATTTCCTGCTGATTCCATGCCCATTCCTCCACCAGGAGCGGCACTTTCACTGCTACCATCACTAACGTTAATACCGTCATCTGCTGTTATAACGGAGAGATCTCCGTTATTAATAGTGACTATTTTTCCTTCTATTCCTTCATAACTTTTTTTAATATCGATCGTTCCATTAGCAATTAAGAGCTCATTCTCTGCATGAATACCATCATCACCAGTTAGAATAGTAAATTCCCCATCCATAATCGTAATATTTGTGTCACTATGAACGGCATCATCTAACGTATCTATCTCAAACGTTCCACCACCAATAGCAATCTCCTTATTTGCTTTTAAACCTTTTGTACTTGGTGTTTCCTCCGCTTCTGTCTCTTCAGCCGTGCTATTTCCCCAAGGTTGTCCTCCCATCATTTCCTCTCTTACTTCAATAGTCTCAGGGCTTCCTCCACCTGCTGTAATGGTAAAATCGCCATCTGCCACATAGAGAGAAGACTCAGCTTGTATTCCGTCTGTTCCAGCTTTTATATTAAATGTACCATCTTCAATGGCAATGATACCTTTTGTATCATTTGTATTCGTTGATTTAATGCCATCTCCACCTGCATTAATTTCAACCGTTCCACTCTTTATTGCTACTAAATCTCTGCCTAAAATAGCATCATCTACTGCCGTTACTTTTATATTTCCTTCCATAATTCGCAAATCATCTTTACTTCCAATTCCATTATCATAATTTCCTACTACTTCTAAAGTACCTGTCCCATTTATTGTTAAGTCATCCTTACTAAAAATTGCTGCATTGGGCTCACCAGATCCATCATCTTCCGTATAAGTTTCTCCATCAGACACAAGATTTTCCGTATCCTCTGCAAGGGTAATAATGGTATCTTCTGCTTCTTTTATAAAAATCGCCGCAGACTTACTATTATGAATGTCTACTTCATTTAAAACTAATTGAACCTTTCCTGTATCTGGTGCATCAACTACTATCTGCCCGTCATCCAAATCACCGCTTAAAACATATACTCCTCCAGATCTTATGGTAACAGTTGATCCAGATGTCATTATTGCCGTAGATTCATCATAAGAAACTTTGTCCCCATCTAAAGCAATAAAAATAGGATTTTCTTCTTCCCAATTCGTTCGATAATCCTCCTCTTCATAACTTATATTTTCACTAATATATGCACTCACATCCATTTCACTAAGTGAGCTAGCATTACTATTTTTGGAGTTATCACTGTCCTTACTACATGCAAATAAAAGCAAGGTACATGCAATAGGCAAGACAAACTTTTTCAATTTACTTTTTTTCATTATCATGTCTCCTTTCATTCACCATGCCTTCATTATGAGTACAAAACCTTAACAATTCCTTTAGAATTTAATTTTTATTTATTTTTCCAGTTTTCTTCCCATATATGGAGAGAAAAGGTCTCATCTATCCCATCCTTCATCTGTTCTTACACTAATTTCACAAAAAATTAAAACCTACTTAAAAATCTTAAGGATAGATTAAGGTTTATAAATGATAATGTGTCCAAGCAGTTAACAGGAAGGAGAATCAAAATGGAAGCACAAAAACTAGACGGCCTAAATGGCAGAACCGAACTAAAACATGAATTAAATCAAATAGATTGTTATCTATTAAGAAATAAATTAAAGCATGTGATGGAAGTTGACCCCCATGCTACCAATAATGGGAAGTATCTAATTAGAAGTGTTTATTTCGATAATTTCGAAAACAAAGCACTTATACAAAAAAAAGAAGGCCTTCTTAATCGGGATAAATTTCGAGTAAGGTTGTATGACTATAATACAAACTTCTTAAATTTAGAAAGAAAAAGCAAACGCAATAATTTGACCTATAAAGATAAATGTAGGATCACAGCAGAAGAATATGAAAAAATCCGCCTTGGAGATATTAAGTGGATGGAAAATGACCATCGCGAATTGGTCAAAGAATTATTCATTCATATGAGTTTATATCAGTTAAAGCCACAGACGGTTGTAGATTATGTACGTGAAGTCTTTATATATCGTTATGGAAATGTCCGGGTAACCTTTGATAGCTCTATCCAAACAAGCTTTCGAAATAATGATGTTCTAAACAGAGATTTACCAATGGTTGAAACCAATCCGAATATCACCATTTTAGAGGTTAAATACGATGAGTTTTTGCCTGAAATGATCAAAAATCTTCTTCAATTAAGTGATAGAAGAAAAGGAACTTATTCTAAATATCAAATCAGCAGAATGTATGGATAAATTTATATAAATTCAAGGAGGAACAACAAAATGAGTAATATTAGCTTCGAAGATATTTTCAAATCAAGTATTTTAGAAAAAACAAGTAACTTTTCAGTAATTGATTCATTAATAGGACTGTTAGTAGCTTTTGGTGTCGGTTTATTTATCTATTATGTTTACAAGAAAACTTTCTCAGGTGTAATTTATTCCCACACCTTTAATATCTCTCTTATTATTATCTCAATGGCAACTGCCTTAATCATTATCGGGATATCATCCAATGTTTTATTATCACTCGGAATGGTCGGTGCCTTATCGATTGTACGCTTTAGAACCCCTATTAAAGATCCTATGGATTTAGTTTATCTATTCTGGGCAATTGTTACAGGCATACTTTGTGGAGCAGGATTTATCGTCCTAGTTATATTAGGTGCACTCTTAATTGGAATAGTCCTTATTCTGTTTACAAACCGAATCAAAATTGAAAATCCGTATTTATTAGTTGTTAAATATACAAATGAAGCATTAGAGGATTCGTTAACAAAAACTATTTCAAATCATGCAAAAAAATTCTCTATAAAATCAAAATCCATTATGCCTGGAAATGATTTTGAAGTAACATACGAAATTCGTGTGAAAGAGAATAATTCTACCTTCATTAATAGTATTTCTAAGCTTGATGGCGTGAAATCAGCAATTATGCTTAGCTATGATGGCAATTTCACCGCATAATGAAAAATTATCAAAATACCGAATTCAATACTACAATCCCTTTCCATGAGATTTAGCCCTTCGTGGATCTTTAAAACAACAAGTTTTATAAACAGAAGGAAACATCCAATCTAAGAAAATTCTTATATTGCGATGTTTTTTTCTTTTCCCCGTCTCTTACTTTCCATTCTATAATACTTATAATTATTATTATCCAATAAATATCTGTATAATTGGAGTTATATATACTAGAAGGTTATAAATAAAAGAAGTTATACATAATTTATTTCTTAACATCATAATAGACAAGGAGTTATAAGAATTATGACTATTCTTTTAGTAGATGACAATACTGTCAATCTATTTGTAATGGAAAAAATACTAAAAAATGCTGGGTACGATGATTGTGTATCGCTTACGTCAGCCCAGGAATTATTTCATTATTTACAACTTGATGCTCCTCTTTCGACAGGGAATAGTGTGGATTTAATATTGCTCGATATTATGATGCCAGAAATCGATGGCATTGAAGCTTGTAAACGCATTAAAAAAGTGGAACACCTTAAGGATATTCAGATTATCTTTGTAACAGCATTAGAAGATAAGAATAAGCTCGCGGAAGCTTTGGATATTGGCGGCGTAGACTATATTACGAAGCCTCTAAATAAAATCGAACTCCTTGCAAGAATACGCGTTGCTCTACGGTTAAAGGCTGAGCTGGATTGGCATACCCAACACGAGAAAAAAATTCAATATGAATTAGATTTAGCAACACATGTTCAAAGAAGCTTATTGAGCACACCCTTAAAAGATGAGCATATGCATATCGAAGTTTCTTATTTACCTTCCTTTAATCTTGCTGGTGATATGTATTACTGGCATAAAGTGGACGATCACAAATACGCTATCATTCTTTTAGATATGATGGGACATGGAATCTCTGCCTCTTTAGTGTGTATGTTTATCTCTTCTGTTCTAAGAGAATCAGTTAAACAATTAGTAAAGCCTGAACTTGTTATTAAAGAGTTAAATCGTTATATGACTCTATTAAAAAATGAAAAAGAAGGTCTTCCTTTTTACTTTACCGCCATCTATTTAGTAATTGATACAGAGAAGAAAACAGTGGAGTACGTCAATGCAGGTCATCCCTATGGATATATGCTAATGGATGAAAAGGAAGTAGTGGCTTTAGAACAAGGTACTTGCGCAGTAGGATTTTTTGATGAAATGGAAATTAATACAAAAGAAGTTTCCTTTGAGAAAGATATACAAATCATACTTTATACAGATGGTGTACTAGAAGCAATGGGACCCTGTGAATTTGAAGCAGAAAAGCAAATTCAAGCGATCACCTCCAAAAAATGGGAACACACCTGTTCCGTGATGGATCATCTATTAACGAAAGAGCAGCAGTCCAATCAGCCTGATGACATGTGTGTATTAATGATTCAAGCAAAAGCAAGTAATTAAACCTTTTGTACCTTTTTAACGTTTTACATAGTAAATAAAAGAGGCTGGGACAAAACAAAATAGAAGATCTGTAAAGGCGAACAATCCCTAATTTACTATTAAATAACCGTTGTGCTATCATATATTTGGTTATTTGTGTTTTTAAATATAGTTAAGTGTAAGAACAAGTTCGTCTTTAAAGATTATTTTTCTAAAAAATGTTTTTTAATAGAAAAAATTAATTATTTGGAAGAACTGAGCAGTCTGAATACACGTAGACTCCTATGGGAGCTGCGAGAAAGTCCGAGACCTTGCAGGAACTTAAGTGACGAAGCGGCTCGACGCTCGCCCCATGGAAAGCGAAGTGTATTTTAGGCTGCGGATAATAACACCATCTTTACTGAAACAGCCTTTTATAAACCAATATAAACCCGAACAATCACACGGAACCACCGTATAGTTGTTCGGGTTTATCTATGGCTGGAATACTTATGTCCTAGCCTCTTTTATTGTTTTAGAAAAGCTCATATGGTTCTTAGTACATTTTCTGATAAAGTCTTTCTCCACCGGCAAGCTCTCTATATTTTGGCATGACTTCAACAAAGCTTAATGTCTCTTTATCTCCTAAACCAATAAAACCTTCTTTACTCAAGCTTTCATAAAATAGGTGATGCACCTGGTTTTGGAGCATGGGATTAAAATAAATCAGTACATTTCTACAAATGATGACATGAAATTCATTAAATGATTGGTCTGTTACTAAATTATGTTGGGCAAATATAATGTTTTTCAATAGATCAGAATGAAAATAAGCATATTGATGGTCGGTTTTATAATATTCTGAGAACGCATTTGTTCCTCCGGCAAGCATATAATTTTTCGTATATGCTTGCATTTTATGTAGAGGAAATACCCCTTCGCTTGCCTTTTGAAGTACATTTTCATTCATATCAGTTGCATATATAACTGCCTTTTCCTTTAGCCCCTCTTCTTCCAATAAAATAGCCATCGAAAATACTTCTTCCCCTGTAGCACATCCCGCATGCCATATCCGGATTTCATCATACTTTCGTAAATGTGGGATTATTTGCTCTCTAAATGCACGAAAAAAGGTTGGATTCCTAAACATTTCCGTTACATTGATAGAAAAATCATTTAAAAGCTGTTCGAGGAAAACTTCTTCATGAATCACTCGTTCCAGCAATCGAGTAATCGTGGGAATATTATCCATTTCCATTCTGTAGTAGATCCTGCGCGTAATAGAAGACCGGTTATATTGACGAAAATCAAAACCTGATAATCGAAATATCCCTTCAAGCAGCAGATCCACTTCTATGTCTGCATGATCTGGATTCTCTACCTCTTGATCGTTATTCAGGAATGGATTATTCATAACCGACTCCTCCTTACTTAACTAGCCAAACTCTTAAAACTGAATATAATTGATCTAAATCTAGTGGTTTACTAATATAATCCGACGCGCCCGCTTCTAGGCATTTTTCGCGATCGTTTTTCATTGCTTTAGCGGTCAATGCAATAATAGGTATTTCGGTCAAGTTCATCGTTTGACGAATAATAGTCATTGTTTCATAACCATTCATATTTGGCATCATAATATCCATTAGAATGACATCTAAGTCAGGTGTTTCTTCAATGATTCCCAAGGATTCCTTTCCATTTTGTGCGACAAGGACGTCCATCCCTATTTTTTCAAGAGTTGTTTTAATGGCAAATATATTTCGGTTATCATCATCAACAATCAATACTTTTTTTCCTTTAAATACATCATCATGTTTATCAGTAGACAACAGGATTTCCGCTTTTCTTTCTTCCTCATGCCTTTTCTCTTCTTTATCTATTTCAAATCGAGCCTCTTGCTTTTTCACTTCCATTGTAGCAGCAACATTTATGTCACTAATATTGATCTTTGCATCAGCTATTCCATTAGGAAGACTTGGAATAGTTAGGGTAAATGCACTTCCTTTTCCTTCTGAGCTTTTCAAGGAAATCCATCCACCTAGTAATCTAGCAAATTCTCTACAAATAGATAGCCCTAGACCAGTACCACCATATTTGCGTACAGTTGCCCCATCTGCCTGCTGGAATGTTTCAAAGATTAATTTATGTTTATCTCTCGGAATCCCGATACCTGTATCCGATACCGAAATTTCCAGCCACTCGTTGCTTAATTCTCTCATGCTTCGGCTTATCTGGTTCTTTTCCTTAATATTTAAAGAAACTGATCCACTTTCCGTAAACTTAAATGCATTGGATAATAGATTTTTTATAATTTGTTGGAATCTCTTTTCATCTGTATACACGATATCTTTGAGTGTTTCCTGCTTATGTATAATAAATTCTACTTCCTTCTGCTTTGCAATAGGGGCAAAACTTCTTTCCAATTGTAATGAAATATCATTAATGCTTACCTCACTAAAATGAACATCGAGCTTTCCTGCCTCGACTTTGGAAAGATCAAGAATATCATTTATAAGAGAAAGAAGATCTTTACCAGAAGAATGAATAACGTTTGCAAACTCCATTTCCTCTGCCGACAGACGATTTGAGTCATTTTCTGCAAGCATTTCCGAAAGAATTAGAATACTATTTAATGGCGTTCTTAATTCATGGGACATATTTGCTAAGAACTCTGATTTATAATTAGAATTTTGAATGACCAATTCTGTTTTCTCTTCTAATTCCTCTTTTGCTTTTTCTAAATCTTTAGTCTTCGCTTCCGCCTCTCTTGTCCGATCTTCTAGTTGTTCATTTGTAGCCATCAGTTCTTCTTTTTGCATTTGCAACTCTTCAGACTGTGATTGTAATTCCTCTGACTGTGTTTGCAGTTCTTCAGATTGAACCTGTAGCTCCTCGGTCATGGCTCTAGATTCGTTTAATAAGCGAACAATTTCCATTCTACCCATGATACTATTAATCGTTAATCCAAATGATTCTACTATACCAACAATCAGATCTTGCTGAAGCTTCGTAAACTCAGTCATTGTTGCAAGCTCCAAGACAGCAATAACGTCTTCCTCAAACATAACTGGGACAATAATAATACTGCTCGGTGAAACATTCCCTAAACCTGTTGCGATTAAACGGTAATCACTAGGTATTTCCTTATAGTGAATCATACGCTGTTCTTTGGCACTTTGACCAATTAGTCCTTCTCCTAATTGGAAAGTGTCTCTGCCAATCGTATCCCCTGATTCTGCAAATGTTGCTGCTTTCACATAAGTTTCCCTTTTTTGTTGTGCATCTTTCACATAGAATGCCCCAAAACTAGCATCTGTTTTTTTAGCCAGTTCCGTGATAAACATGTTAGACAAAGCTTCAATAGAAGCAATCCCTTGAAACTTCATGACAATATCAGCAACATTAGACTGGAGCCATTCTCTCTGCTCTACACTGTCAAGAAGGTGATTAGTCGCTTCTGCAAGCTCCTTTATTTCATCATTAGTTCTCACATGTATGCGTGTATTAATGATGCCTTTAGATGCAGCAATGGTACTAATGGAGCCTGTAACTTCTTTTATCGTTCTAACAATCGATTTAGAAATTTGGCTCGCCATTATAATAGCGACGAGGGAAATCAGAACTAATACGCCAAATAGCCCAATGGTTACTGTATTATTTTGTTTATCCAACTTTGCTGCTTGATTATCAGATGCTGCTTTTTCTGTATCTCTGAGCGAGCTAAACTTCTCTGTAATCTCATTAATATAATCCCGACCAGAATCTGTCTCAAAAAATGCATTAAGTGCATCTGTATTATTCTGTTCTTTGTATTGGATGGTTGGCTCGCCTGCTGTCCTAATCCAATTCTCAATATTATCTTTTATTTCTAATAAATTTTTCTGCTGAGCAGGTTTATCTCTCATTAACTGATAAAGTTCATTAAATTGCGCTTCCCAGTTTTCCTTTCCATCGTTATACGGAATTAAGTAGCTTTGGTTACCTGTAATTATAAATCCACGCTGACCGGTTTCCATATCTAATACACTTTTTTCAATGGCAGCAGTTAATTCCTGTATGCGAGAATCATAATTAATAATCGAGTTACGTTCCTGTTGCAGGGATCGAATTTGATTATTGAGCAAAATTACCGACACAAGTAAACAAAGGATAATAACAATGTAACCAAGGATAATTTTGGAGCGAATTCCGAACTTGAATTTCGATTCCATTTAAATTACCTTCCTTAACTTAGTTTCTATTTTAATAGTATAGTATTTAGGAAAAAAATGAAAAGGAAATTAGCTCTATTTTCTTTTATTAATTTTAGTGTAAATGACTTTTGCTTTTGACTCAACTTATCTATTTTAATAAAACTTCTAATCAACAAATAAATAAATACTTGATTAATCGTAGGAAAGAGGCTGGGACATAAGCATTTCAACTAATAATAAACACAAACTTTTATATAGTTATAATATACATAAAAGTTCGTGTTTATCAGTTGGGAAAAAGGTTTAAAAACGAAGTGAAATGGAGCGGAGGACGCTCGACTCCTGCGGGAAATAGAGACGCTTTAGACCCCGCAGCGCAGCGAGGAGGGCACAGCTTCCTCCCCTGCGCATCGTGCGTCTGTAGCGCAATGGAACGACTTAGTTTTTACACTTGACTATATTTAAAAACATAGATAACCAACATGAGAAAGTAGCTTTATTTAAGAGCTAAATTAGAGATTGTTCTTATTAAAAATTATTTATTTAGTTTTATCCCAGCCTCTTCTTTTTCCCTTGCTCTGTCAGCAATATGCAATAGAATACTATTCCAAATTATGTTCTATAAAAACAATCATTACAAATAGAAAATTTAAATCTAGATGACAGCTCTTTTCCACACTTCCTACATGTTTTAACGCGCTTTTTCCCTTTAATCCCAGCTTTCAAATGATCATTTATTTGATCACTCAATTCTCCTCTTAGCTTTTCCCAATAATAAGCTTCCGTTCTTCGTTCTAATTTATATAAAAATAATAAATGAAGGCCGATAGACTTATACGATAACTCCAACTCCTCCAAGCTATCGCTTTTTATTTTTGGCTCTGGTAAATCTTTATTCTCAACAATTGCCTCCATATTGATTTTCCATTGAGCACGTAAAGCTGCTTCACTTGTTGCAAATGGAAGCTTTAAAAAGCTGAATAAGTCATGTAAGGACATTCTTGCTTCCACCATTGTATCCATTATCATCTCATATAATTGTACTTCCTCTGCTAACGATGCTTTTTTGGTTCCCTCTGGACTTTTAAAATGTCCCCATAAATAAAAGAAAAGTCCGAGATTATTGGAATACTTTTGAAATCTTTCTAATACAGCATTGGTTGGTGCAATCGTAAATCCATAAAGATCTTCATCCTTTTTTTCTAATAGATACTTCATCTTTTTACGATCGCTTGTAAAAGCAACTCTACCAACATCATAAATTCCTTTTCTCCCTGCTCTACCCGCAATCTGCTTCACTTCCTGTGAGCTTAAAATCCTTCTTCTTATGCCATCAAATTTGTCATTCTCTAAGAAAACAATTCTTCTTATCGGCAAATTAAGCCCCATTCCAATGGCATCTGTTGAAACAATTACCTTTGTTTCTCCTTCAATAAACCGCTGCATTTGTTTTTTTCTAGCTTCTGGAGGCATACTTCCGTAAATTACACTTACTTGCCAGCCCTTTCTTTGTAGCTCAGAAGCCGTTTCTAGTACCCCTCTTCTTGAAAAGCATACAAGTGCATCTCCTTTTCTCGTATGGCTCAATTGAAATAAATCCATTTCTATTTGTAATGGCGTATCTCTATGATACTCATGGATCTCCACATTCTTATCTCCCAATAGCTGTAGAAGCATATTTTTTGCATGTAGACTTGCAATAATATGAACCTCTTTCGCATTTGCCTTTGTAATGGCTCGATACCACGAAAACCCTCGTTCCTTATCTGCAATCATTTGCGCTTCATCGATAACTATAACGTCATAAAAATCTTTTTCATGAAACATTTCTACTGTACTAGATTGATGTTGAGCCTCTAGTTTAAGCTTTTCCTCTTCTCCAGTTTTAAGGGAGCAAGGGACACCATTCTGATTTAATGTTTCATAAATTTCCAGTGCCAATAGCCTTAACGGAGCCAAGTATAGGCCGCTGTTTGCTTCCATCATACGAGTAATTGCTTGATAGGTTTTACCAGTATTCGTTTCACCAATATGCAATACATATTTTATATCCCTACTAGTCGGAGGATAGTATTCCTTACCAAAAATATCCTCGATCATTCTAGCTTCTTCGTCTTTTCGGCGCCTTTGTTCCTCTCTATCTTCCGCTTCCTTCTGTTCTTTCCTTTGACGATCCTTTTCCATTATCTCCTTATGGATTTCCACATCAAAAGGAATATCTAACAGCTTCTCTAGATCGATGATATATTCAGGAAATAAATCTTCTAGAAACTCTGCTGTTATTTCTTCAAGTAACGGCGCACTAACTTCTAATAAAAAAGAATTGGATAAGGAACTATCAAATACTTCTTCGTATTCTTCTTTGATCCGAGTTGGCAGTTTATCTTTTACCCATGTAGGGAAAAAATCAAGCAAATGTTGAAACATTAAATTTTCATAGGCTTCTGTTCGATCCTCTAAAAAATAAAATTGATTATAAGCCATATCCATTTCATTTGATAAATATTCTTCAAACGTTACTTCCATGGAGGATAACAAAATCCCATTTCGATCAATCTCAACAGCAATATTACATCCAGTTAAATAACGAATATAGAGAAAAAGTTCCTCATAGTGCTTCTCCATTAATTGCTCGATATAATAAGAGAATTTAACTGTATATTTACGCTTTTTTTCCAGTTCCATTTGTTCTTCTACTTTTAGTAAATAAACTTCTCTTTTCTCTTCATATCTTTTTTTCCATATTTCCTTATTTTCTCCCAGCTTTGTTCTCAGCCATGCCTCATATGGAAATACTTCGACCTCTCGAATTTCGTTTCGAAACAATCGATTAATGTCCTTTTTATTAAGATTGCTGATGCCTAGCCCTATGTTTGTAAGATAATCCTTTTTTTCAGCATAACGAATATGACTAGTTGCCGTATTAAGCCAAGTATTTAACCACATTTGCTCGATAAACACTTTTCGATCTTCCATATATTCTTCAAAGGTTGGTAGACTTTCTTGTTTTTCTAAATATTTATTTACGTCATTCATGATAAGATTTTTTGTTTGGTGAATCGCTCTATCATATTGGATTTTTAATATTGAATTAATCATTATGAACTCCTATGAAAATGTATTTCCACTCATCTTTTACTTATTTTCCTTTATTTTATCTTAGTCATGTAGTTTTTTTAATATTTTTTGGAGTTTCTTGTGTTTTTTAGTGGAGTTTTAATTTTTAACAGAGACCAGAGCCTTTCCTTTCTTCAAACATGCTATTGTTTACTTAAATGGGAATGTCCCGTTTTTATCGTTTTTTAGAAAACGATTTTACCTTCATTTAGGATTACATGTGTAAGGATAGGGGAAATAAGAAGAATACAGATTTCATTTCCGAGAAATGAAAAAATCCTTGCATCGTGGCAAGGATTATTTGGGAGGGTCTTCTTTAATAAATTAAATTTATTACTTAGTTTTCTTTAGGCTTAATTCTCGTTTGTATTTCTCTAATTCTTTCGTAGTACAACGCACAAAGTGACCTGGAGTTACTTCTCTTAACTCTGCTGGCTCATTAGTATCATGTACAGATGGATCATAAGCAATTCTTGTACGCTCACGTTCATAACGTGGATCCGGAAGTGGAATTGCGGACAATAATGATTTTGTGTATGGGTGAATAGGATTTTCATAAAGCTCATCCGCTTCTGCAAGCTCAACCATATTCCCCATATACATAACACCAATGCGATCACTTATATATTTAACCATAGACAAATCATGGGCAATAAATAAATAAGTTAGTCCTCGTTCTTTTTGTAGCTTTTTCAAAAGGTTAACAACCTGCGCTTGAATAGAAACGTCAAGTGCAGAAATTGGCTCATCACAGATGATGAAATCTGGCTCTACAGCTAGTGCACGAGCAATCCCAATTCTTTGTCGTTGACCACCACTGAATTCATGTGGGAAGCGTGTAGCATGCTCTTTATTCAATCCAACGACTTCCAGTAATTCTTCTACTCTCTCTCGACGTTCTTCGGGCGTCTTTGCAAGCTTATGATTATCAATGCCTTCTGCAATAATATCCAGTACCGTCATACGCGGATTTAGAGAGGAATGAGGATCCTGGAAAATCATTTGCATTTTTCGGTTAAAATTGCGAAGCTCTGCCTTTGATTTTTTCCCGTGCACATCTTCACCATCAAATTTAACCTCTCCACCTGTTGCATCATAAAGACGGATAATGGTTCTACCTGTTGTAGATTTTCCACAACCAGATTCTCCAACAAGACCAAATGTTTCTCCTTTAAAAATATCAAAGGATACGCCATCCACCGCTTTAATGATTCTATCTCTACCTGCAGAAAAGTGCTTTTGCAAGTTTTTCACTTCTAATAATTTTTCTCTAGTCAACGTTTTTCACCGTCCTTGCGACCTGATTTGGAGAAACCAAGCATTCTTTGTTTAACCGATTCTGGTGGTTCAATTTTTGGAGCATCTTCATGTAATAACCAAGTTGCTGCATAATGTGTATCAGAAACTTTAAACATTGGTGGTTCCATCACTGTGTCAATTTCTAGTGCAAATTGATTTCTAGGCGCAAACGCGTCTCCTACTGGAGGCTTTAACATATTTGGTGGGCTTCCAGGTATAGCAAATAGTTCTTCATCCTTACTATCAAGTGTTGGCATTGATCCAATTAATCCCCAAGTATAAGGATGCTTTGGATTATAGAAAATATCATCTACAGTACCAATTTCAACAATTTTACCAGCATACATAACAGCTACGCGATCGGCAACATTTGCTACTACACCAAGGTCATGGGTAATAAAAATAATCGCACTATCCGTTTTCTTTTGAATGTCCTTCATCAATTCAAGGATTTGAGCCTGAATCGTAACATCAAGTGCTGTAGTTGGTTCGTCAGCAATTAAAATCTTAGGATTACACGCAAGCGCAATCGCTACAACCACACGTTGACGCATTCCTCCTGAAAATTGATGTGGAAATTGATTAATGCGAATTTCTGGCTGTGGAATACCAACTAATTCAAGTAGCTCGAGAGCACGTTTCTTTGCATCAGATTTATTCATATTTTGATGCTTGATTAGACCTTCCATGATTTGGTTCCCAATTTTCATTGTTGGATTCAAAGAAGACATTGGGTCTTGGAAAACCATTGAAATATCTTTTCCGCGAATTTTTTGCATTTCCTTCTTAGACTTTTTAACAAGATCTTCGCCCTCTAATAATATTTCTCCACTTTTAATGACACTTTGTGGTTCAGGAAGAAGTCTCATTAAAGCATTAGAAGTAACGGATTTACCAGAACCGGATTCCCCTACAATTGCTAGTGTTTCCCCTTTATTTAACTCAAAGCTAACACCGCGAACAGCTTGTACTTCACCGTTGTAGGTGTTAAATGATACTCTTAAATCTTTGACTTCTAATAATTTACTCATTTATAAACACCTACTCTCCTATTTATGCATTTTAGGGTCGAATGCATCACGCAAGCCATCACCTAATATATTGAATGCAATCATTAATACTGACAATACAGTCGCTGGGAAAACTAGTAAATAAGGATACAATCGTAAATTTGCAAATCCTAGTTCAATTAACGCACCTAATGAAGCATTTGGAGGTACAATACCTAAACCGATAAAGCTTAGAAATGCTTCGAAGAAAATCGCTCCAGGAATGGAGAACATCGTATTAACAATGATAATCCCAGTAATATTTGGAACTAAGTGTCTTCTAATAATCGTACCATTTGATGTTCCTAATGTTCTTGCTGCAAGTACAAATTCTTGATTTGTTAGTTTTAATACTTCTCCACGAACGATACGGGACATCCCTATCCATCCTGTAATGGCTAATGCAACAACAATGGAGACAATACCAGGCTGGAGAATCAGCATCATTAATAGAATAACTACTAGGTTTGGTATACCTACTAATATTTCTGCAATACGCTGTAATATGTTATCGACTCTTCCACCATAAAACCCAGAGACACCGCCATATGTTACCCCAATTAATAAATCAAGGATAGCTGCGACAAAGGCTATAATTAACGATACTCTTGTTCCTTCCCAAAGTCTTGTCCATTGGTCACGACCAAGTGTATCTGTACCAAACCAGAAGTAGGTATCATTCATATCTTTCGCTTCATAGATATGGAATGTTGCTCTTACTTCAGCTGAATTTCTTGAACCGTCGCCTTCTTCAAGAACTTTAATATCAACAAACTCTTCTGTGCTTTTATAACGAGCCATTGCTTTTGCAGTTGCATCTTCTACATCTGTGCCTTCATATCTACCTGCTAAAGTACCATTTAAGCCTAACCAAGAAACATTTTCTAACACTGGTACTCTTGGAGGAAGCTTTGCACGGGAAAGATCTTGACCATTATTGTCATAGTCATTCATATGCGGCCCAAAGATACTCAACAAGATTATCAATAGTATTATAAATATACTGACTATTGCAGGTTTATTTTTCAATAATGTTCTTCTTGCATCCTGACCAAAGGTCCTACTTGGAGCAGTTATTTTCTCACTAATATTCTCTTCTTGCTTAAGAGGTTTAAATAAATTTTTATCCATTTGATTAAGATTTTTTTTATCCATTTTATTTTTTTCCTCCTGCAATTCTAATTCTAGGATCAATTAATCCATATAGGAGGTCAATGATTAAAATTATGATAACAAATCCAAAGGCAAACAATAATGTTGTTCCCATAATTGTCGGATAATCATTTACAGTAACCGATGTAACAAATTGCTCTCCAATTCCAGGAATAGCAAAGATTTTCTCAATAACTAATGATCCTGTCATTAAGCCTACTGCCATAGGACCTATAACTGTAACTAAAGGTATCAAGGCATTTCGTAATCCATGCTTGAAGATAATTCCTGCTTCACTAACCCCTTTTGCACGAGCTGTCGTTATATAATTGGAATGTAGTACCTCTATCATTTCTGTTCTTGTGAACCTAGCAGCAACAGCTAGAGGAGATATTGCTAGTGCGATAGTTGGTAGAATCGTATATTCAAAACCGCCCCACAGCGCAACAGGGAGCAAATCCCATCTTACTGCAAAGAAATATTGTAATAGTCCTGCAAATACGAACGATGGAACCGATGTCCCGAGTACAGCTATAATGGTAGACGTATAATCGATTGGACCGTTCCTATAAATAGACGCTATTAAGCCCAGTAGAATTCCGACTACTGTCCCCAGCACTAATGCCTGTCCACCTAAAAGTGCAGACGGACCGATTTTTGCTGACAATATTTTTGTAACAGGAGTATTATCAAATGCAAATGATATACCTAAATCCCCTTGCACAAGCTTTCCTAAATAATTTACATATTGAACTGGAATCGGATCATTCAATCCATATTTTTCCAATATAATTGTTTTTTGTTCTTCACTTAATTTATCGTCAGCCTTCAACGGACTTCCTGGAAGGAACTTCATCAGGAAAAAGGAGACTGTTGCGATAATGAACAGTGTTATGAACATATACCATAATCGTCGAAGAAGATATCGAACCATCTGTGCACCTCCTAATTTTCTTTGTTTATTATAGCATAATAATTTATTTTTGCTATAATCAGAATTTTCCTACTCGAAAATACAAGAGAGTATATGCTATAAAAGCATACACTCCCTCTTCATTTCATAGCATCGAATTTTTCAAAAAAGCGAAATTATTCTGCAGCTCCTACACTAGTCCATTTGTATTCATAAGTTGGTCCAAATGGATTTTCGATTAAGCCTTGAATTTTTGGAGATGATAGGAATGCACCACCGCGTTGATACACAGGAGCAATTGCAGCATCTTCAAATAGGATTTTTTCAGCTTCTAAGAAGTTTTGGTAACGAGCTTCATTATCTGTAGCAAGAGTTGTAGTAGATTCTTCTAACAATTTATCGTACTCTGCATTTGAGTAACCCATTTTGTTATTTCCGCCATCTGTAATCCATAAGCTTAAGAAAGTATATGGATCAAGGTAGTCAGGACCCCAACCTGCTAATTGAAGATCATAATCTTGCTTAGTATCAGCATCTAAACGTTGTTCAAATGGTACTTGTTTCAGTGTTACTTTCAAACCAGGTAAGTTTGTTTGTAATTGGTTAGCAAGGTATTCATTCATAGTTTTTGATACATCTGTATCTCCGCCTAAGAATTCGATTTCTACTGAATCAGTTCCTAATTCTTCTAAACCTTTTTCCCAAAACTCTTTAGCAGCAGCAGTATCATAAGTTACAAGATCTCCACTAACTTCACGGAAATCACCACTACCATCTGGCATTGGAGTGAAATCAGCTGGTACTAAACCATTAGCAACGATAGAACCGTTGTTTAAGATTGTATTTACTAAAGCCTCTTTATCAAACGCACGGCTGATAGCTGCACGGATGTTTGTATTAGCAAGGGCTTCATTTCTAGTTTGGTTAATTTTCAAATAGAACACAGAGTTGTCAGCTTTGATTGTATAGTCTTCATCAGAAGAATATTGGTCAACTAAGTCTGAAGATAAACCAGTACGGTCTACTTCGCCTTTTTCGTAAAGGTCAACACTTGTTTGAGCATCTTTAACTACTACATAATTAATCGTTTCTAACTTAACTGAATCAGTATCCCAGTAAGTGTCGTTCTTAGCAAGATTCCATTTTTGAGCAGTACTTTCCCAGTTTTCTAATGTGAAAGGACCGTTTGCCAATAGATTTTCAGAGCTAGTAGCGAAAGCATCGCCTTTTTCTTCAACGAATTTTTGGTTCAACGGTAAGAATGTACCGAAAGAAGTTAAAGATTCGAAATATGGAGTTGGGTTTGCAAGTTCAACAACTAAAGTATAGTCGCCATCTGCTTTAACTCCTAATTCTTCTACTTTCTTTTCGCCTTGGCTGATTTCAGTAGCATTTTTGATTACGCCACCCATCATGTAAGGACCGTACTCAGAACCAGTATCAGGATTAACTGCACGTTGCCAAGCATATACGAAATCGTTAGCAGTTACAGGATCTCCGTTTGACCATTTTGCATCTTCACGTAACTTGAATGTCCAAGTTAAGCCATCTTCAGATACTTCATGGCTTTCAGCAATACCAGGTACAGCTTTAGCGCCTTCACCTAAACGGTATAGACCTTCCATAGTAGCACCCAAGAATTGGAAACCATATTCATCTGTTGCCATTGATGGATCCATTGAAGGAATCGCATCTCCGTTAATTAAGTTTAAAACTTGTTCAACATTTGTCTCTTCTGCTTGCTTATCTGTACCTTCAGACGCGTTATCATCGCCGCCAGAACACGCTGCTAAAAATACACTCAATATCAGTGTAAGTGAAAGCAGCCAAGTTAATTTTCGCTTCATTAAAAAAGACCCCCCATTGTTATATTATTCTGTAAATTACATCTAAAAAAGAAGCTAAAGAGAGTATACTATTATTCTAGTAGAGTTGTAAAGACTAAATATAGAGATAATTTCAAATATTGCTATAGCGTGCTGGAGTGTTTTTGCATAAAACCAACAAAGATAGCGCTTACTTTTATATTGAATTTCTAAAAATTTCTATAAAAAAAACAGAGAAATATATGGCAAAAGAACGGTTAATTGTAAATAATATCCATATCCCAATATACTTTTCTACCTTAAATTAGAAGATTGTTTTACTATTGTACAATTTTATAATAGGATATATTTACAATATTAGTCCTATATCTTCCTAGAAAACAGCACCCTTCCTATTGGATTAATTCACCCTCTTTCCAGTTTAACTAAGAAGTATCCACTCTTACTTAGTGACTATTTGATAGTATATAAGCCCCCGATTATAACAACATTTTATTGCCGTATAGCTTCCTAAAATGTACATTCTAAAAGAGTTAGGTTAAAATACGTTTATTCGTGTTACAAACATAATGAATCAATTTCATAAATTTAACGCTTAGAGTCTCAAGGTCTCAGAGACACAAAAAAAGGAGTACCTCCCCAAAATGTCGAATTTAGTAAGCACTACACAAACTAATAAGACTGGAGGAAGACTCCCTATGACTATTATACGACAAGGAAGCCTATTTGACCTACAAGAATTATATCATTTAGAACCTACCCAACGGTTTGAAGCTGTTTTTTCTACCATTGACATCGAACCGATCTTCGCTGTGGTAACGAAGAAATCGCGTTTTGGAAGGCCTGTTGGGCTAAACTATGCAGCGATGATTTATTCGCTCATCGCTAGAATTACGGAGCGAATTCCGTTTATTAAGGATTTAGTGAAACGGTTAAAATATGACATGATCTTTCGTCTCGACTGTGGGTTTTTAGTTTCAGACTCTATCCCCTCAGAAGCAGCTTATTCTAGAATGATTACTGTTCTTTGTGAATCCGATGTTCTTGAAAATGTGCAAGGAACACTGCTCCATCAAGCCATTTCAGAAGGCTTTGTGGAGGATGACACAGTTGCCATTGATGCCACGCATGTACTAGCCAAAGATGCAGCACCTCCAAAGGAAGAACAGCCAAAATCGGAACCGAAAAAACGTGGACGTAAATCAAAAGAAGAGCGTGAACAATGGCTTATCGAAAAAGCAGAACAGGAAGCCAACCTTCCACTTTATGACAAGAAAATAGAAGAACAACTAGATATTCCTCTGGATGAACTTCGAGCTGAAATTCCTCAAGATCCTCAATGGGGAATCAAGAAAAACAGCCAAGGAAAAAATGTTTTTTGGTATGGCTACAAAGCTCATTTAGCTGTAGGGACAAAGAGTCAGTATATCTTTCAATCTCTTCTATCTTCCGCTAATTTAAATGATGGAAAAGCTGCGATCCCTTTATTAAAAGGACTTCACGAACACGTTTTGTTTCCTTCATTACGTTATCAAACAATGGATGCAGGCTATGATTTTGAGGCGATTTATACCCAAATTCATCGAATGGGCCATCAATCTGTGATTGCTTATAATAAGCGGAATGAACCCGAACCTATTGGATTTGATAAGCACTTCGCCCCTACATGTGTTCGAGAGCATTCTTACCGTTACGATAGCTTTGATCATCAGTATGAAACATTAAAATATACACGTCCAAAAGAGTGTAAAGACTGTCCGTTAGCGAATGATGGTCTTTGCCAGAAAGTATACAAAGTAAAAATCACAACCGATCTTAGAAGATATACCGCACCAGCCCGTGGATCAAAAACTTGGAAAACCATCTTTAAACGACGTACAGCGGTTGAGCGAGTAAATGCCTATCTTAAAGGTTATTTCCAGCTCAATAATGTTCGTTATCGTACTGGGAAAAGAGCGAAAGTCCATTTTGATCTCGTAACGCTTGTTTACAATGCTTCCAAGTTAGGAGCAGATAGGATTAACCGTAAGTTAAGTAAGCAACAAGCAGCTTAAAAATTTTATAGGAGATAAAATTCTGTAAGTCTGTGTTTCTTTAAAAGCTCGAATTATGAAATTAACTCAATTAGTAAAGGTGAAAAATCATGCATAATAAAAAATGGTCTGTATTACTAATAAATATCTTCATAACGGGGATTCTTTTTTTTATTTTTTCTTCCGAATATTCTTTTGTTCATTATATTAATACCGTCTTTTATCTCTCTTTCTTTTATATCGTTGTTTTTCTATTTCTATATATTGCAAAAGGGGGATTTTTTGACGGGGTAACGTTCAGCTTCCGAAGGTTCCATCACGTTATTCTAAAAAATGATGATTATTTGGAAGAATGGAAGGAAAAACCTCTTCCATCTCAAAAATTTAACAAAAGACTTTACGCTGCCCTTAAATTTCAAGCATTACTTCTTTTGATTTATTTATTAATTTTGCTTTTCATTCACTATATTTAATACTGTTTTTATGGCCCCTATTCATTAGGAATTCTCCATTAACTCGGAGGAGATAATTATCTCCTCCGAGTTGTACCTTTATATAGTAACGTTTTTACTCTATGTTCTTATCAATTTTTAAAATGTAGGAATATTTATTCAATTACAACATTAAAATTGTATATATAGTGTTTTCCCATTATAATAGTGTTGTAAAAAAATTGAAATGAGGGGGATGTATCAATGAAATTGGAAGCGTTTCCACCCGTTAAAGGCAAGCATAACCTTGAAAACTATGAGGACTTGTACCAGCATTTCAAATGGGACCAAGCAGAAATGGAATTTTCTTGGCATCAGACTGAAAAAGTTAATCTGGCCTATGAAGCAATTGACCGTCATGCTGAAAACTACCGCGCCAACAAAGTAGCCCTCCACTATTTTCATCCATCAAGAAAAGAAACTTACACATTTAAAGACTTAAAGAAATTTTCAAATAAAGCTGGAAATGTTTTAAAGGAGGTAGGAAACGTAAAAAAAGGCGATCGCGTGTTTATTTTTATGCCTCGTTCACCAGAATTATATTTTGCCTTACTTGGAGCGATAAAATTAGGAGCAATCGTTGGTCCACTGTTTGAAGCATTTATGGAGGATGCCGTAAAAGACCGTCTCCATGATAGCGAAGCAAAAATAATCATTACTACACCTGAACTAGTAAATAGAATCCCACACACAGAATTACCTGCTTTAGAAACAATTTTTATTGTTGGAGAAGACATAAAAGAAGACGATAAAACAAAAGATTTTCTTCAGCATTTTCAAGCAGCTTCAATGGAATTGGACATTGAATGGGTCGATCGCAAGGATGGATTAATCCTTCACTATACTTCAGGTTCCACCGGAAAGCCAAAGGGTGTGCTTCATGTCCACAATGCGATGATTCAACACTATCAGACAGCAAAGTGGGTATTAGACTTGCAAGAAGATGACGTCTACTGGTGCACAGCTGATCCTGGATGGGTTACAGGTACTTCCTATGGCATTTTTGGACCATGGCTAACTGGCTCAACAAATGTTGTTGCAGGTGGTCGCTTTAGTCCTGATATATGGTATAAAACGATTGAAACATTTGGAGTGACCGTTTGGTACAGTGCACCTACCTCATTCCGGATGCTAATGGCAGCGGGTGAAGAGGTTACTGAAAAATATACCCTCTCCTCCTTGCGACATGTTCTAAGCGTCGGAGAACCTCTAAATCCGGAAGTAATCCGTTGGGGTCATGAAGTATTTGGACATCGCATTCATGATACTTGGTGGATGACTGAAACTGGAGCTCAGCTGATATGTAATTTACCTTGTATGGACATTAAGTTAGGCTCCATGGGGAAACCGCTTCCTGGGATAGAAGCAGTTATTCTAGACGATAGCGGGAATGTTTTGCCGCCAAACCAGATGGGGAATTTAGCCATTAAAAAAGGCTGGCCATCGATGATGCATACAATTTGGAACAATCAAGAAAAGTTCAATAGTTATTTTCAACATGATGAATGGTATGTTTCTGGTGATTCAGCTTATATGGATGAAGAAGGTTACTTCTGGTTTCAGGGCAGGGTAGACGATGTTATTATGACCGCTGGAGAAAGAGTTGGTCCATTCGAAGTGGAAAGCAAATTAATTGAATTTCCAGCAGTAGCAGAAGCTGGGGTTATTGGGAAACCTGATCCTATTAGAGGGGAAATTATTAAAGCCTTTATTGCGCTAATTGACGGCTATGAAGAAACAGATGAGTTAAAAGAAGAAATACGTTTATTCGTAAAAACAGGCTTGGCCGCTCATGCAGCTCCAAGAGAAATTGAATTCTGCGAAAAGCTTCCTAAAACCCGTAGTGGAAAAATAATGAGACGTGTTTTAAAGGCTTGGGAACTAGGACTCCCTACCGGGGATCTTTCTACAATGGAGGATTAAAATATCAAAATAATAGGAAATGAAGTGCTTCTTCCATCTCGAAATAGGAGTGCACTCCTTTCCTATTTTCTTTGCTAGAAAAGGAATATTTTTTCGATTTCATAAGTCTAAAAATTGGTGTTCCTCTCCTTTCTATGGCAAAATATAAATGGCTCGATATGATAAGAAAATTTTGCTATACGAAATTTTTAAAGCGTTTTCTATTAAGAGAAGGGACTGAGAAACGTGAGAACAATCAAACTAGGTAGCAGTAATTTAGAAGTGCCAGTAGTAGCGGTTGGCTGCATGCGTATTAACTCTTTAGAAAAAAAGGAAGCAGAGCAATTTGTACAAACTGCTTTAGAACAAGGCGCTAACTTCTTTGATCACGCAGATATTTATGGCGGCGGTGCTTGCGAAGAGATATTTGCAGATGCTATTCATATGTCTCCAAGTGTTCGCGAAAAGATTATTTTACAATCCAAATGTGGCATTCGCAAAGGAATGTTTGACTTTTCAAAAGAACATATCTTAAACTCCGTTGATGGAATTTTAAGCAGACTAAAAACAGAATACTTAGACACCCTTTTGCTTCATCGTCCCGATGCGTTAGTAGAACCAGAGGAAGTTGCAGAAGCATTCCATATTCTTGAGCAATCTGGAAAAGTTCGTCATTTTGGCGTTTCTAACCAAAATCCGATGCAAATACAACTATTGCAAAAATATGTGAAACAACCTCTTGTGGCTAACCAATTGCAATTAAGTATTACAAATGCCAATATGATTTCAAATGGAATCAATGTAAATATGGAGAATGACTCTGCGATTAGCCGCGATGGTAGTATTTTAGACTTCTGTCGCTTACATGATATAACAATCCAGCCTTGGTCCCCATTCCAATATGGTTTCTTTGAAGGGGTATTCCTTGAAAATGAGAAATTCCCTGAATTAAATCAACAAATAGATGAAATTGCTGAAAAGTATCAAGTTAGCAATACAACAATTGCCATTGCATGGTTATTGCGTCATCCTGCTAACATGCAACCGGTTATCGGAACAATGAATGTGGATCGTTTAATAGATTGCATAAAAGCAAGTGACGTTCTTTTAACTAGAGAAGAGTGGTACAGTATTTATCGCGCTGCCGGAAATATTTTGCCTTAATCTATTTCTTATTAATAGAATAAACCTTATTTAAAAATGCAAAAAACCTGTCAACCACTCAAAATAATGAGTGGTTAACAGGTTTTTTTATTATCGATTATCTACTTTTTCTGGGTACATATCATGGTTCATTAAACGGTGTGCTGCCATCTCTTCAAATTTAGTCCCTGGTTGTCCATAATTGCACCATGGGTCGATTGAAATTCCGCCACGTGGAGTGAATTTCCCCCAAACCTCGATATATCTTGGATCTAATAATTTGATTAAATCATTCATAATTATATTGACACAATCCTCATGAAAATCTCCATGATTTCGGAAACTAAATAAATATAATTTAAGGGATTTACTTTCCACTATTTTCTTATTTGGTATATAGGAAATATACATCGTTGCAAAGTCAGGTTGTCCCGTTATTGGACAAAGACTAGTGAACTCCGGACAATTAAATTTCACAAAATAATCTCTCTCAGAGTGAAGATTATCTACCGATTCTAACACCTCTGGTGCATAATCGCTTTTATATTGGGTATTTTGATTTCCTAATAAAGTTAAATCCGTTAATCCTTCTTCTTTCTTTCTTCCAGACATTTAAAACTCCTCCTTGTTTCGTGTTTCCCAACACTGCTTAAAAGAGAGGTATTTTACCTTACGCAGAAAACTAGCTGAATCAAACAAAAAAGCCACATCCTTATTATGGACATGGCATAGATTGCATGTATCCATAGTTTTTTATAGAGGGTATTCGCTATGAACCTCTCCCGCTTCAGTACGGGTATATCTTTTCTAACTATATAGAACCAGCAGAAATTCGTCAATTAGAAATTAATAAACTAATTGCTTCGTTCATAAGCCTTTTTTAAAATTTATTAACCTACAAGCCTGAATACAGATTCGCTTTCCACGGACTAAATCTCTTTTAAATGGTCTGAATTCCCATTTCACACTAAGAAATATTCTATTTATACTGAACTTCCACCGTCTCGATTCCTTTCTCTTCCATTTCAGCCTTTAAATCATCTTGTACTGTTACATCCGCAAGCTTTACTTTGGAACGATAGGCGGAACGAACGACTACATGGGATGCAACAGGTGAGGTTAGGAAAACAAAGAAAATTCCTAGAAATAAACGAATACTAAAATTGCCTTCTATGATAAAAAAAACAAACGTTCCAACAAGGGTAAAAAGCACTCCCATAGTAGAGCTTTTGGAAGCAGCATGTGATCTTGTATACACATCTGGCAGCCTTATTAGTCCTAATGAGCTAAGAAAACAGAAGATAGCACCAAAAAATATTAGTAAAACTGCTATTAACTCAATCGGATTGTTTACGCTCAATGACTACACCTCTTTCAATATATCGTGCAAAAGCAATCGTTCCAATAAAAGATAGAATCCCGATTAATAAAATCACTTCAAAAAAGCCTGTATTTCGAAGTAACACCGAAAAGATAGCTACTCCGGCAATTAAATTAATTCCCAAACAATCAAGCGCCTGGATTCTGTCTGGTGCAGAGGGCCCTTTGACCAGCCGATAAACCGTTGCAAATATAGACAGAATAAGTAAAATTAAGGATCCAACCAATAAATTATCAATCATAACGAGTCACCCTCTTAATAGCCTTTTCAAATTTTTCCTTTGAACGAAAGATCGATTCTTTTTGAGCAGGAATATCCATTGCATGGATAAAAAACTTTTTATTATCAGAAGTCACCTCAACAACAACTGAACCAGGGGTTAAATTCATCAATAAGGCTAACAAGGAAACCTCTAATTCTCCCTTTAATTCCGTCTCTAAGGAAAATATTCCTGGGGATATATTAATCCTTGGTTTTGTTATTTGTCGAATGACGACTACACTCGATGTAAACAGTTGTTCAATAAAAACAACGAACAATTTAACCACTGCAAAAAACGTCTCTAAATAAAATTTAGTTGGCATATAACGACGCAAGATAAAAAGAACGAGTATTCCAAATAAATAACCTGTAAAGAAGGTCAATACATTCCAGGTATCTTGCAAAAACATCCATACAACACCTATTAACAAGTTAATTAGTATTTGCATAGGCATGGTTATCACCTCTTTCCATCTATTAAATTACTCCTTTTATTTTCCATTCCCCAAAACAGATTCTATATAATAAAGAGGATTCATTAACCCTTCCACTGCCATATCTACATATTCATGTATTGCTTCTGTACCAATACCTAAAGCAATCGTCAAGAAAGTAAGCAGAGCAATTGGCAGCATTAATCCTTTTGTTGTCCCTTTTTCTTCTTCTAGTGTTATATCGGTATATCCCCAAAATACCGACATAAATACTTTCATAATAGAGTAAAGAACAAATAAACTACTAATCAGTCCGAATGCGCCTAGCCAATAATATCCTGCCGTAAAGGTCCCTTCCGTGATAAATATTTTTCCTAGAAAGCCACTTAAAGGTGGAATCCCTGATAAGGATAATGCTGCAATAAAGAACATCCAGCCTAATTGAGGATGCAAGCGAATCAATCCGTTCATATCGTCTAATTTACTTGTTCCCGTAAGATGGATAATGGTGCCCCCTAATAGGAAAACAAGTGCCTTAATCACCATGTCATGGATAAAATAATAGATAGAACCAGTCATCCCCGCAGTTGTGTAAGTAGCGACTCCTGCTAAAATAAAGCCGACACCAATGACCACATTATAGGTCATTACCTTATAAATATCTCTATAAGCAACCGCTCCGATTGCTCCAAGGGTCATCGTGATAGCTGCAAGGATGCCGATTAATAGATGTGTAATTTGTACTTCATGATAAAATATCAAGGTAAATACTCTGATAATTGCATACATTCCTACTTTTGTTAAAAGAGCAGCAAAAATAGCAGCAATAGCTGTCGGTGGTGCACTATAGGAGCCAGGAAGCCAAAAGAATAAAAATAGCCCTGCCTTTAAACTAAACACAATTAAAAATAAAATAGCCACTGTTGTCATTAATCCATCTTGACCAACTTCGGCAATTCGAACGGATAAATGCGCAAAGTTTAACGTTCCTGTAATCGCATATAAATAAGCAATAGCCACAAGAAAGAGAAATGACGAGATAATGTTTATTAAAATATATTTTATCGACTCTCTTAACTGAACCCTTGTTCCTCCTAAAGAAATTAATACATAAGAAGCAACTAGCATTACTTCAAAGCAAACAAATAGGTTGAAAATATCTCCTGTAAAAAAGGAACCATTTACCCCCGTTATCAGAACCAAAAATAACGGATAAAAATAATATTTCTCCCTTTGCTCACCGATTGAATGAAATGCGTATAATAAACAACAAAATCCAACAATACTCGAAACTAAAACAAGAATCGCTGCAAACATATCTGCAACCATACTAACTCCAAATGGCGCCTCCCATCCTCCTAACTGAATGGACTGAATTCCTTCTGCTTTAATTTGTGTAATTAAAATGATAGTCACAATAAAAACAGAAGTAGTCGCCACTAGACTTAAAATCCGATGTAACATCACTTTGTCTCTAAAAATCACCATGATCATCGCAAATACGATAGGAAGGATGATCGGAAATATCACAAGATTATTCATCCTCATTACCCCTCAATAAATCAGTATCATCGGTGCCAAGCACTTTATATGCACGATAGCTTAGGACTAAAAACAAAGCAGTCGTTGCAAAGTTTATTACAATGGCTGTAAGCAGCAATGCTTGCGGCAAGGAATCTGCAAAAGTATGATCGGTTATTCCTAAAAGAGGCGGACCGCCCTTATTCAATCCACCCATTGTAATAATTAGCAAGTTTACACCGTGACCAAGAATCGACGTTCCTAAAATAATTCGTAATAACGTCTTTGTTAAAATAAGATAAATTCCGATGGAAAATAATACTCCCACCAGAATAGACATTAATGTCTCCATTATCGATCATCCCCAATCGTCATAATAATGGTTATCGCTGTACCGATAACGGCTAGAGCAACTCCAATGTCGAAAATGACCGCCGTTGCTAACTCTGTTTTTCCGAAAACGGGCAATTCAAAATATCCGAATGCTTGGGTCAAAAACGCTTCTCCAAATACCATTCCACCAACGCCAGTTAAAACAGCAATTAGCACACCTACCCCTGCTAACACTTTGAAATCGACAGGAATATTTTTTCGAACAGTCTCAATATCAAAGGTGAGAAAAAGCAAAATAATCGCAGCAGCAAACGTAAGACCGCCAATAAATCCGCCACCTGGAAAATGATGCCCAGATACAAACAGATTTATCGCAAAGGTGAGGATAATAACGACTGCAACCTTTGTGACACTTCGGATGATAATATCATTTGGTTTCTTCATTCTTATCCCCTCCTACAAGTCTAACCTTTATTAATGTGTACACTCCTAGACCAGCAACTGTAAGGACAAGGATCTCTAACATTGTATCTATTCCTCGGAAATCAACTAATATAGCATTGACAATATTTTTTGCCCCTGCCAATTTATATGAGTCTTCATAGTAGCTCGAAATAGAGTCAAATAGATGTGTCCCATTAGCAGAAAGAGCAACAATGGTTACAACTGCACCTACTCCTACAGAAATAATGGCGTTGACCGCTTTAAAACGGATTTTACTCATTTCCTTCTTTAATTGCGGTAAATGATAGAAGCACAGCAGGAATAAAACAGTGGTTACTGTCTCTACTACTAATTGAGTCAGTGCTAAATCTGGAGCTCTGAAAAGAACAAAGAAAAACGAAACAAGAAAGCCTAGGGCTCCGACTGCTACAATTGATGTAATCCTTGACTTTGAGAAAAGAACAGTAACAGAACTTATAATCATTGCAATAACTATTCCAATATCAAAAAAACTAATTGGTGAGTCTTGAGACATATCGAAAGTAACCCCATTAAACAGCACTAGAGATCCCCCAATTATCACAATGATGAATCCGAATATATAGACTAAATAATCACGAAGGAATCCCGTCATATAAAAATCAGTTATTAATTTTGCCAGTTTTTCTGTATATTCCAAACTAAGATTATATAAATTGCTTAATGTGATAGTCTGTGGATAGAGGCGATAAATCTTATACCATTTTCTTAATAGTAGATATAAGATAATTCCTACTACCACAACCCCAATGGTCATCCAAAGTTCTGTGTTGAATCCATGGAAGGCACTGATTTTTTTGGATTCCACCGTATGCGCAAGAGATGGTAATACCGATGCAAACGCTGGTTTTAATAAATACTTGGATACCACATTGGGAATAAAGAAGAACAGAATAACAAGTGCTCCTAAAATAATAGGCGAGATTAATAAACCAATTGGCGCTTCATGAATCTCTTTATCTAATTTTGGCGCTTTGTTTTTTCCTCTAAATGTTTTGAAAACCAAGATCATGCAATATACAAACGTAAAGATACTTGCAATCCACGCGATAATCGGAAGAAACATACCGATATGCTGAAGATTGAACATTTCCATATGTGAGGCATTCACTACAGCTGTAAAGAACATTTCTTTACTTAAGAAACCATTGAATGGAGGAAGACCTGCCATCGAAAAACCACCAATTACAGTAAGAGTAAAGGAAACGGGCATTAAGTGAATTAATCCACCCAGTCTCCGAAGATCCCTAGTACCAGTCTCATGGTCAATAATCCCTACAACCATAAATAAAGAACCCTTAAAGGTGGAATGGTTTACTAAATGAAAAATAGCTGCAAAAATAGCTGTTGCATATAATCCCGCCTCTTCTACTCCTAAATCCTTATATAATGCAGCAGAACCTATACCCAGTAAACTCATAATCAGTCCCAATTGACTAATCGTTGAATAGGCTAATAATGCCTTTAAGTCTGTTTGTTTCACGGCATTAAAGGAACCATATAATAAAGTGAATAGACCAATTCCTACAACAAACCAAAACCACTCTGCTGTGCCGCCGAAAATCGGTGTCAAACGAGCAACTAAATAAATTCCTGCTTTTACCATGGTCGCAGAGTGTAAATACGCACTAATGGGCGTAGGTGCTTCCATAGCATCCGGCAGCCAGATGCTAAACGGAAATTGCGCTGATTTTGTAAAAGCGCCAAGCAAAAGAAGAATCATGGCTGGTATAAATAAACCGTGATTTTGGATTAGATGGACATTCGCTATGGTCTCTCTAATACTTGTCGTATCTGCCATAATAGAGAGCATGATCAGTCCTGCTAACATAGCTAGTCCGCCAAAGACAGTAATCAACATTGCTTTTTGGGCACCATATCTTGAGCGATCTCTTTCATACCAATAAGCTATTAGTAAAAAGGAGGATACACTAGTAATTTCCCAAAATACATATAAAACAAAATAATTATCAGATACTACTAGCCCAAGCATAGCTCCCATGAATAGCAATAAATAGACATAGAAGTTATGCAAAGCTTCCCGGTGCTTTGATAAATAGAAAATAGAATACAGAATCACCAAAGCCCCTATTCCTGCAATCAATAATCCAAATACTAAGCTAAGCCCATCCAAATACGTAGTAAAGTTAATATTGTAAGCGGGTATCCACTTGACTGTAGAAGTATACACTTCTCCTCTCGCTATTTTTGGGATGTACATCAATAGGAAAAGAAAAATGGTTAATGGAACAAACAGGACGAACCAGCCTGTATGAATTCGAGGCGTTAGCCTTTTATATATAAAAGGTACAATTAGTGCAAACATAAATGGCAGCAATATCATAAAATGGAACCAAGTCATTTGTTGTATCCTCCTCCTTTTATGCGAGTTTATATTTTTGGTTTTCTTTAGATAGAACGTATTTATAATCAAAACTATGTCTAACCTTACTATTAGTAAAAGAAACGGATTATATTTGTCATTTGGATAATTTAAGAAATACATTGACTCATAAAGTAGCATACGTTATAGTCATACATAGTTTATTATTAGTGGTGTAAATCATTCACATCTATTGAGGTGAAAAAAATTATGGTAAATGGAAAAGAACGCATGGATGAAAGTATTCTAGTCTGCGTTTATTACGGACCTAACGGTGAACGCCTTATACAAAGAGGCTGTAAAATAGCTAATATGCTTGATTGTCCACTCTATATCCTTACTGTTGATCCGAAACCGTTTGATGAGTTGGATGCTGAAAAATCAAATTATATTGCTAGATGGAAAGAATTAGCTGAACGTCATAGCGCTGACGCGTTTATCATTAAAGATAAGGAATCGAGGCCTATCTCTAAAGTAATTGCAGAAGTAGCTAGAGAAAAGAAAATCACCCAAATTGTTCTTGGTCAAACAGCACAAAGTCGTTGGGAACAGATTGCTAAAGGCTCTATTATTAATTCGTTATTACGTGAAATCCCTTTTGTTGATCTTCATATCATTTCTGTTGCCCGCTTTTTGAAAAACCCAGAAGGCCAATATGAAAAAGGTGTACGTGCATATTTAGTAAAAGAAGAAAACGGATATCGCCTAATCTTCAATCATACAAAACATGTAATGTATGAAGGAATTTTCTTTAAAGAACAAGGTACAGATTTCAATAATGGTGTTTTTAAATTTATGAAAGATAAAGAAACATTGCAAGTGCAAGTACATGAGGATATTGTTAACGAATTAACAAACGTTGATATCGATACAGACGCTAGTAACGATGATGACTATTTATAAGTTTGACTAATCTCCACCTAATTTGGTGGAGTTTTTTTTAGAGATTGACATCCACTTTTACTAATCGCTTTTCTTGCTTTTTAATCCCAATATATTTTAGCGTTTCAGACCGGGAAGTATGATTATATACATTCATCAGTAAAGAAATCGCAATCCCTTTTCGATACGCATGATAGCCAAATGTTTTTCTCAACGTATGCGTTCCAATTTTTCCAGGAATTCCAACTAGCTTCGCCGCCTTATTAATAATTCGATAGGCTTGCTGGCGGGTAATTGGTTGATTATTTTTCTGTGACTTAAAAAGAAACTCATCCTCTTCGAATTCACGTTCCTCCATATATTTCTCTAACTCCGTATGCACCTTACCGTTTAAATAATATGCCTTTACTTCATCATCATCATGAAGATACAAAAACTCTTTCATTCCAGATTCATCTTTTACATCCCGAACCTTCAATGCGAGTAAATCGCTTACTCTTATCCCCGTATTAATACCTAACACAAAAAGTAGCAAATCTCTTTGTGATTGTTTACGCAATACTTCTTTAATTGCATTAATACTTTCGATTTCTTTTATAGGATCGACATATTCCATCGGTTTGCCTCCCAATAATGTTACATAACTTTATGTTATCATCATTTAAGTAACATTACAACGATTAACTGTGAATCTAACGTTTTTTCTTTTGTAGTATGCTTCTTTTGTTTTGGAAATAGTCTGTTGAAGAAGCTTCTTGGGAAAATGATTTTAGCTGCTGTAGGAAAGGGGGTTTTGATTGATTTGAAAAAGAATAGGAACGTGTTTTTGCGTAACCTTCTTTTTTTATGAAATGGGCTTCGGGCTTTGTTTTGCCCTCTCTGTTACCTTCACGCTTCTTTTTTCTTCCGTTCGGGCCCAGAGACGGGCTCTCTGTTACCTTCGCGCTCCTTTTTTCTTCCGCTCGGGCTTAGAGACTGGTTCTCTGTTACCTTCGCGCTCCTTTTTTCTTCCGCTCGGGCTTAGAGACTGGTTCTCTGTTACCTTCGCGCTTCTTTTTTCCTCCGCTCGGGCTTAGAGACTGGCTCTCTGTTACCTTCGCGCTCCTTTTTTCTTCCGCTCGGGCTTAGAGACTGGCTCTCTGTTACCTTCGCGCTTCTTTTTTCTTCCGCTCGGGCTTAGAGACTGGCTCTCTGTTACCTTCGCGCTCCTTTTTTCTTCCGCTCGGGCTTAGAGACTGGTTCTCTGTTACCTTCGCGCTCCTTTTTTCTTCCGCTCGGGCTTAGAGACTGGCTCTCTGTTACCTTCGCGCTCCTTTTTTCTTTCGCTCGGGCTTAGAGACTGGTTCTCTGTTACCTTCGCGCTCCTTTTTTCCTCCGCTCGGGCTTAGAGACTGGCTCTCTGTTAGTCTAATGCTCTCTTCTTTTTCTGCCAGTTGTTGATAGTATTTTATTATGCCGGTTAAATCCTTTTGTAAAAAATTATCAATAGCCTCTATTGCCGGTTGTTCTAATCCAACTTCTCTTAGTTCTTCCTTTATTTTATCTAAGCTAATTTTTTCGATTTTATCTACTATCAAAATCGTCCGATTTATCAATTGATCCGCAATATTCAATTGACAAAGAAATCCAACTAATAATTTCCGATTATTGTATTGTATCGTTACTTCCATCTTTAATTTTTTAAATATATCTAAAGCCATCATCATCAGCTCTGCTTCTGCCAATTGCGATGGAACGCCTACAATATCCACATCACACTGTGTAAACTCTCGATATCTACCTGTCTTAATCGGACCATCTCGAAAAACCTTGCCAATCTCATAACGTTTAAAAGGCATTTTAAGCGTTGGATTCATCGCAACTACTTTCGCAAATGGAATCGTTAAATCATAGCGCAATGCCAGTTCCCTTTTGCCCCGATCAGAAAGTGTATACATTTCTTCTAAAATTTCTGCTCCACCTGCATATTTAGAAGCAAGCAATTTTTGATAATTTAAGATAGGTGTCTCAATCGGTTTACAGCCATACTGAATAAATACGTCTTCAATTGTTCTACGAATATTTCTTCTAATTTCTTCCTCTCTCGGCAAATAATCCAGCGTTCCTTTTACATTTTGATAATTCATCTTCTTCATTTTTTCATTCCTCCTATTAAAATAAAGGCTATTTTCGTAAAGTTTGTTGCTATCGCCCGCAGCCGGAATACACTTCGCTTTCCGTGGGGCTCGCGCTGAGCCGCTTCGTCGCTACGCTCCTGCAGGGTCTCAGACTGTCTCGCTAATCCCACAGGAGTCTACGTGTATTCCGGCTGCTAATTATTTCCAACTAATTCTTTTTCCTATTGAAAAAACAACAATCTTTTAGAAAACAATAAAAATAAAAAACCGCCCTTGATTTAAGCTTAATCAAATGCGGTTTCATGAGAAATAGTCTTCCTATATACGATTTTTAAATCGAAATAGCAAGACTACTTTTTATGATGATGTAATTGTGAAAGGTTGATGCTGTGCGTACGTGTAACCATTTCAATCACCTCTTATTTTCCAAATACTTTAACATATTGGAAATTAGAAAACAATAACAAATTAGCTTTTTAATAAGATGATAGCTATCCTCTATATCCGCATTTTTCCATTTACTTGTTTTATTAGAAAAGCTTCTAGTACTTTCGCATAAATCTCCGGTTGTTCATCCTGTACTAAATGCGCGCCAAAAGGGATAACTGCAGTGTGTACATTTGAATTTATTTCTCGATAATAGCAAGCACCCTCTACCTCTTCTCTTTTTCCTTCGCCTACTATACAAAGAATCGGCATCTTTAATGAACGTATATCCTTTATTTCTTGAAATGGATACCAAGCTGGATCTTGAGTTGTTAAAAGCATTTCTCTCCAATCCCCCATATGAATTTGGTTAAAATAAGCTGCTACCTCTTCATTTTTTAAAAGATGCGTTTGCTGTTCTACTTCGTTCTTATGTATTTCTTGCCAATCGGCAGGTTTTAAGGGCATAACCCCCGAGATAGTTAAACTCTTTACTTTTTCAGGATACGTTTTTGCAAAAATAATTGCTACCAATGCTCCTAATGATCCTCCTACAATATGGGCAGAGTCTATTCCTACATGCTCCAATGTTTCAAACAAATCATTAGCAGATTCATCATAGTAATTAGAGAAATTTGCAACTACTGAATGCCCATGCCCTCGTAAATCAGGAGAAATCACCTGATAATGCCTTTGAAAAAAATCTCTTTGATACTCAAAATCTGTTAGCCCTGTTTGCAAACCAGTATGAATAAATACAATCGGTTCTCCTTTTCCTTGGATAGAAGTATGTAATTTCAATCGCTTCCTCTCCTTATTTTACTAATTTTCTAAATTTTTATATTTCATCAAGTATAACTGATTTTTCACAGTAAATATATGGTACACTATCTGAATTAGACTTTTTATTGGTAGGTGTTGAAACATGATAAAAGAAGTTTGCTTAGAAAACTTCACCCTTGTTCCAAGCGCTATTCAAAAGGGAGCAGATCGCATTGAGCTCTGCGATAATCTATCAGTAGGAGGAACTACTGTTAGCTATGGCGTTGCTGCAAAGACCATTTCCTATTGTAGAAATACTCATACAAACGTGATGGCCATTGTTCGTCCAAGAGGTGGTAACTTTATATATAACGAAGATGAAGTAGATATTATGTGCCAAGATATTCTCCTTTTTAAGAATCTCGGAATCAACGGAGTGGTTGTTGGTTGTCTGAATAAGGATAATTGGATTGATGAAATAGCAATGGAGAAATGTTTAAATGCTGCAACAAATATGGAGATTACCTTTCATATGGCCTTTGATCAAATTGCTCCTACTCGAAAATTTCAAGCAATTGACTGGCTCGTTGCTCATCAAGTGAGCCGTATTTTAACACACGGTGGGCCTCTATCTACTAGAATAGAGGATAACATACCAGTGCTAAAAAGTTATATAGAATACGCTTCTGGAAAAATCATTATTGTTCCTGGTGGGGGAATAACATCTGCTAATCTCCCTTTTCTTTCTGCCCAGTTAGGTATTGAAGAAGTACATGGGACAAGAATTCTTGGGGATTTATAAAAAGTTTTAATCTGCCAACTCTTCCGTTAACAAACAAGTAAAGGGACTATCCCTAATTAAATCGGACAGTCCCTACCACTAATTATTTCCTCTAGTATAGTTCTCGTCAAACCATTTTAATACAATCTGAATGGTTTGATCCCAAAATGCCCAATTATGATCACCTGGCATTTCAACATAATGAAAATCTTTTATTTTTTCTTTCGCTTTCTCTCTAAACTTTAGATTATCTTGATAAAGAAAGTCTTCTGTACCACAGATTTGCAGCATAGCTATCTCATTTTTATCATCAAAGTTCTCTAATAAGTGAAATAAATCATTCTTACTTCCTTTCAATTCATTAATGGAACCAAAAATATTAGCAAACTCTTTATCTCTATTTCTATCCCTTTTCCACAGTTCTACAACGTCCATTGCCCCGGATAAGGAAGCAAAGCTATTGAACCGATTCGGATAAGTTAGAGCCAATTTTGTTGCACCATACCCTCCCATTGATAGTCCAGCCACAAAACTAGCTTCTTTCTGATCCGAAATGCGAAACCATTTTCTAACTAACGCTGGTAGTTCTTCTGATAAAAACGTCCAATAGCGATTTCCATGTACCATATCTGTGTAGTAACTTAAATCTACTTGGGGCATCACAATAGCAAATTCATAGTCTGATGCGTATCTTTCAAGTGATGTAGCAGTTAACCATGCTTCATCATTATCGGACCATCCATGTAATAGATAGATAACAGGCATAGGGGCGCTATTCTCTTTATCAGGAAGATATATATTCATAGAAGTTACTTTTCCTAAAACATCAGAACGAAAATTCATTTTGGAAACAGCCAATTTATACACCTACTTTTTATTCATTCTTGTTTTTCTCGATATTTTAATGAATATTATAGAAATGTTTCGATATAAGTTAGTATATATTACACTCTAATAATTTGGAAGCGTTTTCTTTTAATCTTTTTATATAGAGACGTTTCACAAAATAAAAAAGCCCATCAATGATTAAGATACTACATTATCAATATATTTCCTTGATAGCGCTTCTCTCTAACCATTGTTGGGACAGTCTTACCCTCTAAAAAAATCCTTCAACACTTGGAAATCCTCCGTTACATCAATCTTATTCGGTTCCGTGCTTTGCAATCTTTCAATAATAGCTAGTATCTCATTTAAATCTTTATTATCGGTATATTCAATAAAAGATAATTCATGCAACCATTCATTATAAGAATACTTTGCTTTTCCATAGCTATTACCAAATACTAAACAAGGAGTCTTTGTGATAATAGAAAAGATCATTGCATGCAAACGATCCGTGATAATTAATTTTTTGGAACCAATTTTATCAAGCATTTTTAATAATTGAGTTTCTCGGTCAACATAATCAATCACATCCACCTCTGAAAGCACGGTATCCGTTCGTTCCACCGGATTATCTTTTCCAAGCAAGTTCATTAAGTCCGATACGAAATTTTCTTCTGTTACTTTTTCCTTATCTGCTCTTAAAACAAACAGAACACCTTCCCTTTCAAGGTCCCTCGGTTCAATGGAAAGGGATAGCACCATATCCGGAGTGTACAGTACATTTGCTTGGAAAGTATCTTTTAAGATTTCTAATGTCTGATTCTCTCTTGCTACTAAAGTGAGGTTAGGATTTTTGTTATATGCCTCTTGGCTTTTTTTCTTCTCTGCTTGTCCTTCCTCTGTATCCTCAAAAAAGGCAGATTGTGGGAATACAATCGTTCGATAATCTTTAAATGACTCGATGACCTTTCTGCGATCTTCCTCAATATCCAAGTACAAACTTCCTAAATTCCCTCCCCCTGTAAAACAAACAACATCATCCGCTTTAATAATCTTTTTAATTAAATCGATTCCTTCCTCAGTTGCATAATCCATAATTTCAATATATTCATAGTAAGGGAAGCAATTTTTAATAAATTTCTCTTCCGCATACGCTATAGCCTGATCACCGATATTCGTATAACTTGGAGAGCCAAACAGAAACACTTTTCTTTTATTATTTAATAAAGCTTCCTGATTTACATTAGGAGCAATTCCTTTTACTATATTAAACTCTTTTCTCGCTTGATTTAGCATAATGCCATTCCTCCTTCTATAGATCTTAGGGTTTACTGTCATGTACCCCAAATAAGCAGTATTTATTCTCCAATTAGTAACTTTCTCTCTTACTTCTTCTGTTTCCATGCCAATAGAATTGCCTTGCCATCACTTGGAGCATTTTCTCCATAATCAAAAGGAAGCAATGCAAAAAAGATATAGTATAGGGAGAAATACGCAAATTGATAGAAAAAGGAGTTCTTTGGCAGAACTTCCTGTACGATTAAGAAATTGACCAAAAGAATGGACAATAAGTTAAACAAAGCGCCTCCCCCATGAATCAACATCTGTTGCCATCTCTTTTTCTTCTCAATCCCTTTATAATGACAAGCTGCGTCCACAAAATAGAACAAGTGAATATGGATGGGACCAATACAAAATATCTCATTCCCCTTTCCAACGATCAAATCACCCTTTCCACCAAACAGCCAAACAAAAAAATGATGTCCAGCGGCATGAATCAAGCTAACGATAGGCAATATAACGAAAAAGGCCCATGCGAATTTATCAAGATCGCTTAGAGAAAACATCCTCATCCTCCCTTCTTCCTATCAGGATGAACGGTTCAAGTATGCCTAGTTTGTTAAAAAATAGATATAGTTAAGATACCTCCACTCCCCTTGGATAAATCCTCTAAGCGAAATTTGATAGATATTGGTAATATTTATATAAAATTCATTTGTCAGAAAATTTCGTTATGAAGGGGGAACCATCTTGATACAAAAAATCTTGACAAATCGGCATAACAATAAAAACTTTAGATGATGCTATTCAATTTTATAAAGAAAAACTTAGTCTTACCCTTTTATTTGAAACAGATACTATGGCCATTTTTGATTGTAAAGGTTTGCGTTTACTCATCACTCTACCGGAAAATAAAGAATTCGATCATCCAAGCTCAACGATTTATTTTCAAGTGGAGGATATCAAATCAGCTTGCGAGAAGTTAATAAAGAATGAAGTTGTTATTGTAAGTAAACCACACCTTGTTGCTAAGATGGGAACTACCGAAACATGGATGGCCTTCTTCCGTGATTCCGAGGGAAATATGCATGCATTAATGAGTGAGATAGAGGCTGCCTGATTAGGTAGCTTTTTATTTGTACTTTTTGGGTTAGGTTGATGAACACCACTTTTTCCCCGCTCCATTATTAGTTTTCACCTCACTAAACACGATCCTCTAGATAAAAATCAAACTTCTAATTGACAAATGCTTCCTTTCTATATAAAATACTGAATAATTTTGCAAAATTATAAATTTGATTCGCCGATAAGCGAATCAAAATAAAAGGAAGAGATCCATGGATAACGTAAACCTTTGGATTCAAAAACATGTACGCATTATTTACTCCCCATTTCGTGAATTATTAACAAGCTTACATGTTTTACACAATCCAGTTCATCACCTGACGAGGCTAGAATGGGCAGAAGAAATCAAAAAGGAAATACCAAATCACCTTTGGGAAAAAATCCACTTCTTTGGCGAATTAAGCAATGAATGGCTCAACTTTCTCGATTTAGAAGATTATCTTTTATTCGAAGAGAAACATGTGGAGGAAGCAATAGAGCGATTACGCTTATTGTCAGAAAAACAATTTATTGCATTCCTACTTGGTAAGAGAATACATGCTAAAGCAAATGAAGCTGAACAAAAGCTACTTAAGAAGCCAAATTATTACCGTAATCAACTATGTGATTTGCTGTACGATTACCACCAAAAATATTTTGCACGTGCCTTATATCGAATGGAACCTTGGCTAATTAAATCCGTTCATCAGTTAAAAAAGGCAATAGAGGCGGACCCTTTTGAAGCAATGAACTTTATCCACCCTCGCTTTAAGCTTGATCAGAAGTCTATACGATTTTATAAAGCAGAAACCTGGATTTTTGCTTATGAAGAAGTTGAAACATTGACGATTTATCCATCCAGCTTTATTGCGCCTCATCTCTTAGTTGGATTGGAAGTACCAGCAATCATTGTTTATTTGCATGTTCCTTTTCCCAATCAGCAGGAGAGTAAGCAAGACACTATTCCTGTAGACTTGCTATCTGTTCTGGCCGCATTAGGGGATAAAACAAGACTGCAGTTATTAAAACAGATGTCTCAGCATCCTTTTTGTACACAACAATTATCTGAATCTATAGGTCTTGCAAAAGCAACTATTTCTAAGCATTTAAAAATATTAGAAAAAGCAGAGTTAATCACAGGCGAAAGGCATGGACATTTTGTCTTTTATGAAACAAATTTACCAAAATTGGACCAACTGAAGGTAGACTTAAACCAGTTTTTTGATCAGCCTTCCCTTGGTCAAAAGGAGGATACATAAATGTGGTTAAGCATTTCTGCTACCTTTTGGCGGAATTATCTCGTTATGAGAAGAGCTTTCCCCTGGTCTTTTTTTCTAGGTCATATATTAAGTGCCATTTATATTATAATCTTTGCCTATCTCACTTATTTCTTTGTCTTCAAAGGTGATTTATCATCCAGCTTCTCTACCTATGCAGGTACAGATGATTATCTATCTTACTGCATTTTAGGAGGATTATTATATTCCTTTTCCGTGTCACTTTTAATGATTACAAGTCGCACACTCATCACAGAACTTAGAGAAGGTACACTAGAATCACTTTTGCTAACACCATCGACAAGAAAAGGGTATTTTCTCGGCTATGTTGCCCTAGGGTTAATTAGAATACTGATGGAATTTCTCGTCATTATTGCTATTGGTTCTCTCTTTGGTCTTCACTTGCAACAGATCAACTGGCTTTACGTGCTAATCGTCCTTGCCTTATTGATTCTGTCCACCTTTTCTATGGCATTAGTGTTAGGTTCTTTTATGCTCTACTTTAGAGATACGTATATAACGCAAAATACTTTATTTGTTCTTATGGGACTTGTTTGTAGTATCACTTTCCCTAGTGACTTTTTGCCAGAAGGAGTAAGATGGATCAGCCAAATTATGCCGCTGACTTATGGAGTAGATGCATTACGAATGGTTTGGATAGAAGGAATACCAATTAATGATCTTTTCTCTCCACTACTAAAAATGTCTATCCTCGGATTAATCTATTTGCCTATTGGCTCATATTTTATGAAAAGAATGGAGAAATACGTATTAGAAAAGCACTTTGGATAAGGAGTGAAGAAAATTGATAGAAGCAAAAGGAATCAGTAAATTTTATACAGTAAAAAAAAGAAAGAATTTTTTCCGCACAGAAAGACAAATAGTATGTGCAGTAAAAGATTTAAATCTATCCATAAAAGAAGGCGAAATAGTTGGACTGCTCGGTTTAAATGGAGCCGGAAAAACAACTACCATCAAAATGCTAAGTACATTACTAAATCCAACAGAGGGGCAAATAACCATTGATGGATATGATGTTGTAAAGAATGCAATGAAGGTAAAAAACAAAATTAACATGATCGCTGGGGGAGAAAGAATGCTCTATTGGCGATTGACAGGGGCTGAAAACCTCCGCTATTTTGGAAAATTATATCAGCTCTCTGGCCTCCAATTAGAAAAAAGAATTGCCTATCTCCTAGATCAAGTTGGATTAATAGAATCGAAAGATATTCCTGTTGAACTATATTCAAAAGGAATGAAACAAAGACTCCAAATTGCTAGAGGGCTTATAAATGATCCAAAATACTTGTTCCTTGATGAACCTACACTTGGTTTAGATGCTCCAGTCGCCAAGCAATTGAGAGAATTAGTCAGAAGCTTAGCTAAGAATGAGAAGAAAGGAATATTATTAACTAGCCATTATCTGGAGGAAGTAGAGGAACTTTGTGATCGGGTCTATATTATCGAAAAAGGATCAATTATTTTAGCTGATACACCTGAAAAAATTATTGCTTCCGTTGTAAAAAACTATCATTTGATGATAGAAACAAGTTCCCTATCCGTTACTACGCAAAACAAAATGAAACGAGCATTAGTAGATGGTAGCATTCAATTTAATGAGTTAGCAGATAGTACCTCCATTCATATAAATGCGCCATTTGACCCTACTTCTTTTTTTATAAATATTTGTATAGCTGAAGCTGTTTCTATTCTTAAACTTGAGCTAAAGCGGCCCCGATTAGAAGATGCGATTCTCACCTTAGCAAAGGAGAAATCGGCATGAAGCTGTTTACTATTTTACAAGCTGAGTTTGTAAAAAGCCATAAGCATAACTTTCATAATAAGCTAATTTATTTTTCTTTGCTCTTATGGCCTGCTTTATTGTTTGTTACATCCTATTATTCATTCAAGCCTTTCAACCTAACAGATACTAGTCCCTTATCAGCATATATGAATGTTGATCAAATTACGATGTTTCTATTAACCGGATACTTAGGCTATATTTTTTTCTGGAGCCTAGTACAATCCGCTTGGAATATGAGCTATGAGCGTCAAGCAGGGACACTTGAGCTTATCTTTCTAACCCCTGCAAACCGGTTAACCATTATGTTTGCTAGAGCTGCAGGAAACTTACTAGAGGCTGTTTGGCTTTTTACTGTTTTCATCCTATTAGTCCTTGTCGTTACAGGAAAGGGAGCTGAAATCCATTGGGGATATTTACCACTCGCACTATTACTTCTTAGTGTTTCTGCAATCGTTTGGGGGGCTTTCTTAAATATTGTGTTTTTATTTTCTCGCGACGCTGGAATTCTATTTACTATTTTTGAAGAGCCCATGCAATTCTTCTCTGGTGTCCGTATTCCTGTGCTCGCCTTTCCTATATGGGGCAAAGCAATTGCTTATCTTTTCCCATTAACCTATGTACTAGATATTTTTCGAGACCTTGTATTAAACGGAAAAAGCTTTGAACAGATGATCGGACAATATTTGCTCTTATGTACGATCATCCTATTACTATGTATTTCCTCTGTCTTTCTGTTAAAAAAAGCAGAAACCCATGCGAAGAAAACAGGTAATATGGTTCTTTATTAAACAATTAAAGCCTCCAGGTTTCACGTGAAACTTGGAGGCTTTTAACGATATATCTATATTTCCTAGAAAATATTCTTGTTCTCTTCTACATTTAAACTAAAAAAGCAAAAAACTTGATAATAGGTGCTAAAGTTTTTATAGCTATTCTCTTCCAAAATGCCACATCTGCTTGCTCTACATCTTCTTTCGCTTTATAGCTTCCATCTTCTGAAACCTGAAGACTATGGTTATCGACCGTTTTATTTAATTCTTTCTGCAAAAAGTGAGCAAATTCTTCACTATCAATTAAAAGCATTGTTTCTGTGTTTAAGAACGTACTTCTAGCATCTACATTGTAGGAACCAATTAAACTAATTTTTTCATCAAAAATATATGTTTTTCCATGAAGAGACTCTGTTTTTTCCTGATATTCATATAATTCATTCACCCAATTAATGATAGCTTTTCGGTTTGACCAGTATCCTGAAAAAGCAACCATATTAGGTGTTGATGCAGCAGAGTTTGTCAGCATCTTCCAATAATCTACTTTTATTTTCTCTGGCTCTACATAATCCAGCATTTTCTGTGTAGGAACAATATAAGGACTTTCTAAATAAATGGACTTGGTAGATTGCTCAGTTAAAGAAACTAGCTCCTTCCAAATTAATGGATCTTTATTAACCCGCTGATGTGGATTGTGCAGTAAAACTACCTTATCTGTTGAATAAGCATCTTTTTTCCAATCTATCGCTCTATCTATTGGTAATGGATACACATCTTTTGCATGTGCTAGTAGGTGCAAAGCTTCTTCCACTTTTTCTTTCCCTTTTTGTTCCTTCCTATGCGATACTTTTTTTACTGCATTCTCTGTAAAAGGATGATCCCATACATATTGATAATATTCGTCTATTTGCTTCAACACACTGGTCTCATTTCCTTCTTGCTTCTCGGTATACACAATAACATCTCGATCATTTGACGCCCCTTTTGTTCCTGCTGCGCTAAAGTATTTATCCCCTATATTTCTACCACCAACTACGGCAAGCTCACTATCAATGATAAAAAGCTTATCATGAAATCGATTATTCCATGTCCAAGGATTTCCTAAATGAAGAGGTTCATAATACTTTAATTCGATATTTGGATGAGTAAATATTGCATAACTATATAAACGCAAATCTTTGTTGAATTGATTGACTATGCCATCTAATAAAATCCGCACTTTTACACCACGATTTGCTGCCTCAAACAGACAGCCAAAGAATAAATTAGCATATGGTCCCTTATGAATCGCATAAGTAGATATATCAACAGATTTATTTGCATTCTTTATCAATTGCAGCCTTGCCAAACCTGAGTCTTCCCTATCTTGAAGTAATACGACTTTATCTGGTGATACAACTTTTTTATCGTTCTGATTGAGTTTAGTCGTTGGCTTCCAATAAGGGTCTGCCTTGGGATCATAAAAATAAGGAACAATGACACAGGAAATTACAATATAAAGAAGGTAAACTCCAGCAAGTACCATGATTGTCTTCAGACTATTACCGATCATATTGTCTCCCACCATTTTTTTATCTTATTCTTACTATCTTCTCCCTAATTTGGAGAATTATTAAAAAGAAAATTTTCACTGAATAATTATTACTATTTATCGTTTTTAAAAAGTATTCATGGAGAAGTGGAAAGAAGTCAGTCTTGATTCAATAAAGTGGGGATTTAAAAGGGTCAAAAGATATCGTAATATCTTTTGACCCTTTTAATGACCTTATATCCAAATCTTAAATAAACCATCATTGATTCCGATGTTATACATATAATAAATTCCAAATAGGATACTGATGATTCCTGTTATTTTTATAAAAAGGGCATTTACCGTTACCCCTTTGTTTGAGAATACAAATGGAACACCTAATACAGTAGTAAATAGTAACATGCCGACACAGGTCCCTATACCAAAAATAATGATATAAATTGCACCTTCCCAAATGGTATGCACTGTACTCATCGTTAATAGAACCATTGCAGCACTTCCCGCAAGTCCATGAACTAATCCTAATAAAGTGGACTTCCAATAAGAAGTTGCTCCATTTTTGTGATGGGAATGTGTTTGTCTTTCTTTTACAAAAACATTTGAAATTCCTAAATAAACAAGGACGATGCCAACTATAAACTCCAAAGACATTGCTACTGGATCTGATATTTCCTGTTTTAATCCAATGACAATTAACCCAAATACAAATAATGTAAAGGTATGTCCGATTCCCCAAAATACCCCAGACAAAGAGGAATTCCATAAATTTTTGCTTCTACTCGCAATCGTAGAAACTGCAATTACATGATCTGGTTCTAATGCATGCTTAAATCCAAGTATTAGTCCAAATAATAAGATGGATAGAAATCCAAATTCCATTATTGATGTTCCTCCGTTTGACTTATTATGTTAGTATTTTCTCCATTTAAGTGCTTCTTTTCCTAAAAGAAGCTTCCGCGCATAGGTATGAACTGATTGAAAGATACGCTCAATTATTCCGGTATTACAAGCTAAAATGCGTAAAATAACTCCATTTTCAGGTAGTTTGGAAATACCAAGACGGATATCCTCTTCCTCCTTTTCCACTAAGTGATTCAATTCTTGATAAAAGGAGCGATCCGCTTGGTCATGTACAAGTAGAAGTGTACCAATATGGGTGAAACCTTCCATTTGCATAATAGATGTAAAGTCTTCTTCCGGTTTCAAATAAAGATGATCAAAGAAGATTAGTTTATTATTTCTATATATTTTTTGCTTGGAGCGAATCCATGCATATTTAAAGAAACTCCCATCCGCCGCCCATCCAGGAGTAATGATATCACTAGCAAAATAACAGGATCCTTCTTCCATATGTACAACTGTATTTTGAAAATATTTAGCTTGTTCATAAGCGATTATTGGGTCAGGAAAGTGTTCTAATATACTATTTCTTTCAAGGGTAATTACCGTATCTTGCTTCACATAATCCATTGGTGTTCGATATATTTTTGTAGAGGATTGAGTGGTAACAGAGATTGCGGCGTTTTCCTCTACACAAATGGATGTTTTATATCTATCTCCATCCACATAGCCTCCTCCTACATGAATACAATAAATGGATGGTGCACTTTCTTCTAAATAAACTGGCCGCGTAATTTTCATAGCTCCTTCATAATAACAATCACTAAGCACTGTTTTATGTTGTCTTTTCTTTGCAGAAAATTGCAAAACACCTGTATAAGTCATTATCTATAGTCCAATTAGAAATGCTTGCTTTTTAATCCATTCCACTACTTCTGAAAGTCCAATTTCCTCTTTCAAGTTTGTAAAAATAGAAGGCTTCTCTCCTCTTGCTGCAATCGTATCTCGCTCCATCACTTCCAAGCTCGCACCAACATAGGGAGCTAAATCAATTTTATTAATAATAAACAAGTCCGATTTAATCATCCCTTGTCCACCTTTTCGTGGGATTTTTTCTCCTTGAGCTACGTCGATAATATAAATAGAAAAATCTACAAGCTCTGGACTAAAGGTTGCAGCCAAGTTATCTCCGCCACTTTCGATAAAAATTAGCTCTAAGTCTGGATGTAATTCCTTTAGCTCATCAATAGCTGCGAAATTCATTGATGCATCTTCTCTTATTGCTGTATGAGGACATCCTCCTGTTTCTACACCAATAACTCGATTTTCTGGCAAAACACCATTTTTTAGTAAAAATAAAGCATCTTCTTTCGTATAAATATCATTTGTTACAACGGCCATGCTAAGCTCATGTTGCATAGCACGAGTTAATTTTTCAACAAGCATTGTTTTTCCTGCGCCAACCGGGCCTCCGATTCCAATTCGTATTGCTTCCATTTATTTCACTCTCCATTTGCTAAATAATTAAACTTATGACATAAAAAGACGGACATGTAACTGTTCATGCCTCATTTGTGCGATCTCAAGTCCGGGACTAACACTCGCAAAATCATCTATTGTTAACCCCATAATGGTATCCACACACGTATCTATTAACGGCTGAATTTCAACCAGTATCTTTTGTCCATTGGTTTGTCCTAAAGGGATGCCGCGCACAGCATTTTGCACAAGGGAAGAGATTGATGTAAAAAGATAGGTTTTCAAAGCTGTCGCTTCTTCCACATTCAAATAGTGAGCAAGAATCGCAAATACAATGCTTGTATGTCCAAAAGCATCCTTTTCTTTTATATGAGAAATATATTGTGTTAAATTGACAGAAGCATATAGATCTTGGCAGAGCTTAGCCATCCTTTCCCCCATTCTTTTATTTCCCATTCTCGTTTCTTCTGCTAGAGAGGAAACATATAAAAGTCTATCTATCTCTAAAACCTTATCCCAGCTACTAGTTGCGATTCCTTCATATGCTAAGCGAAAGGCAAGACCATCTATATAAACAAGCTGTTTCTTTAAATAAATGCTTATTGCCTCATAAAAGCTTTGCTTATCCGTTAACTTCCCTTCTTGGATATATGTTTCCAAGCCAAAGGAGTGAGAAAAAGCACCTGAAGGAAAATTAGAATCACTTAGCTGCAGTAAGGGATATAAAGAATTAGTCATGGCTATGCCCAATATGACGGAAAGCCTGTTTTACCTTTCTATTCTCTCTTTTATACGGAATCAATAATTGCTGTAATAATTCTTCTACCAAATAATCATATTGAACGATCATATCATTGCCTTCAAATTGTGCAGGTAAATGACGGTTTCCAAGCTGATGTGCTATTTCGCCCATTTGCTGAATACTTAACGGCTGAATCGTTAGGACATCATCTACCTTCACAGAAATCACAATCATATTCTTATCATCCATGTATAATACGTCTCCATCAAAGAGTTCTCTCTTATCTGTTAAACGAATGCCGATTTCCTTTCCATGGTCTGTAACGACTCGCTGGACTCTTTTTAATAAATCATCACTTTGCAAATAAACTCTTTCTACGTGATTTGCTCTCTTTTCTAATGTTGCTATATTTCCAACAATCTTTTCGATAATCATCTTATTCACCTCAAAATAAAAAATATCGCTGTGCCATTGGCAGCGTCTTTGCAGGCTCGCATGTCGCAAGCTTTCCATTCACCTTTACTTCATAGGTTTGCGGATCTACTTCAATGGTTGGCGTTTCTCCGTTAAAAAGCATATCTGCTTTTTTTAATTTTCGTATTCCAGCTACAGGCTTGACTATTTTTTGCAAATTAAGCGCTTGATGAACTCCTTTTTCATAGGCTGCTTTTGAAACAAATGTCATCGATGTTTGATATTTTGCACGACCGAAACTTGCAAACATAGGCCGATAAAAAACAGGCTGTGGTGTGGGAATACTAGCATTTGGATCCCCCATTATGCTATGAGCAATTAATCCTCCTTTTAAAATAAGATCCGGTTTCACTCCAAAGAAAGCAGGATCCCATACAACTAAATCAGCTAACTTTCCTACTTCAATCGATCCAACATATTCAGAAATCCCATGAACAATTGCTGGATTAATCGTATATTTTGATACATAACGCTTTAGACGAAAGTTGTCCCCAACTCCCTTGTCTTCCTCCAATTTCCCTCTTTGCTTTTTCATCTTATCCGCCGTTTGCCAGGTTCTAGTAATTACTTCACCAATCCTTCCCATTGCTTGAGAGTCAGATGAAATCATGCTGAAGATTCCTAAGTCATGAAGAATATCCTCTGCTGCAATGGTTTCTTTGCGAATGCGAGAATCGGCAAAAGCTATATCTTCCGGAACGGATGGATCTAAGTGGTGACAAACCATCAGCATATCTAAATGCTCTTCCAGTGTATTTATCGTATAAGGTCTTGTTGGATTTGTAGAGGATGGCAAAATATTAGAAAAGCTAGCTGCCTTAATAATGTCTGGCGCATGGCCTCCACCTGCGCCTTCTGTATGATAAGTATGGATAACTCGTCCATCAATGGCAGCAATGGTATCTTCAACAAAGCCGCCTTCATTTAAAGTATCTGTATGTATAGCTACCTGAACATCATATTTATCCGCTACCTTTAGACTTGTATCAATAGCTGCAGCTGTAGTCCCCCAATCCTCATGCAGCTTCAATCCAATAGCCCCCGCTTCAATTTGCTCTGCCAATGCTTCTTCACTAGATGCATTTCCTTTGCCAAGAAACCCTAAATTCATCGGAAAGGCTTCTGCTGCCTCAAGCATGCGATGTATATTCCAAGCTCCTGGTGTACATGTTGTAGCATTCGTTCCTGTTGCAGGACCAGTACCTCCACCAATCATCGTGGTAACCCCCGAACTAAGAGCCGTTTCTATTTGTTGAGGACAAATAAAATGGATATGTGCATCAATCCCACCAGCCGTAACTATCTTTCCTTCTGCGGCAATCACTTCTGTTGCAGCTCCAATCACTATATTGACACTATCCATCAACAAAGGATTGCCTGCTTTTCCAATTGCTGTAATTTCCCCATCCTTAACGCCAATATCTGCCTTGTATATCCCTGTATAATCAAGAATAATTGCATTTGTTAAGACCAGATCTACCGTATCCTTCCGTGTAGCCAGCGGATGCTGTCCCATCCCGTCACGTATCACCTTTCCGCCGCCAAATTTTACTTCATCTCCGTATGTCGTATAGTCTTTTTCTATCTCCAGAAAAAGCTCTGTATCTGCTAAACGAATGGCGTCTCCAACTGTTGGCCCAAACATATCTGCATATTGATTTCTTGTCATCCGAAAACTCATTAATATGCCCCCTTTCTTTCAACCTCTTATACCAATCCATTTGTTTGATTGTTTAAACCATAGACCTTTCTCTCCCCCGAAAAGGGAACAAGCTGCACTTCCTTTTCGTCTCCCGGTTCAAAGCGGACAGCTGTACCGGCTGGTATATTTAAATGCATTCCAACGGTTTTCTCTCGACTAAACTGCAAGGAATTATTTACTTCATAAAAGTGAAAATGAGACCCCACCTGAATGGGACGATCGCCTTTATTTAACACTTTTACTGAAATAGCATTTTTTCCTTTATTGCAAATAATTTCTTCCTTCTTCAAAACGTATTCACCAGGAATCATCACACTTCTCCTTTATCTTATGGGATCATGAACGGTAACAAGCTTTGTTCCATCAGGAAAGGTTGCCTCTACTTGTATATCTGGAATCATCTCTGGGACTCCTTCCATTACGTCCTCTCTTTCCAAGATGGTTGCTCCATATTGCATCAGCTCTGCTACTGTTTTGCCATCTCTCGCACCCTCTAAGACTTCATATGTAATAATCGCAATGGATTCTGGATAATTTAATTTCAAACCTCTTTCTTGCCGTCGACGGGCAAGATCCGCAGCAACCACAATCATTAGCTTTTCCATTTCCCTAGATGTTAGTTTCATCATAAACTCCCTTCCACCAGTAAAAAAGTTAATTTTTTAAATTTTTAAAATTATATATACTATTTTCTACTAGAACGATTAAAATTCCTTCTAGAAGTTTTGTAGAGGGAATGGCTTTTACTAATAAATTTAATTAATGATTCTTAATTGAGAAAAGACCTTAACAAATGAAATTACTGACAATGTAACAAAAACACCATAGATTCCATGCTAATGTTATTAACTTTTTATGAAATTCAGCTATAGACTTAGTTATAAAAATTAAAATAATTCTTATTACGTTCTATCTTTACCTTGACAAAATAATTAAGTTTATATAATAATAAATGTTGAATTGTAATAATTATTATTTGAATAAGTTTGGATTATTCGTCTAAACTAGTAATAAATTTTATTCATATCAGGAGGAATTTAAAAAATGTCAATTATCGGAAGAGAAGTCGCGCCATTTAAAGCTCAAGCATTTCATAACGGTGAATTTATTGAAGTAACAGAAGAAAACTTAAAAGGTAAATGGAGTATTTTCTGCTTCTATCCAGCTGATTTCACTTTCGTATGCCCAACTGAACTAGAAGATTTACAAAATGAATATGCTACATTAAAAGACCTTGGTGTAGAAGTATACTCTGTTTCAACAGACACTCATTTCACACACAAAGCATGGCATGATCATTCAGATGCTATCGGTAAAATCGAATACATCATGATCGGTGACCCAACACAAAGAATCTCTCGTGACTTCGAAATTCTAAACGAAGAAGCCGGTCTTGCAGATCGCGGAACTTTCATTATCGATCCAGATGGTAAAATTCAAGCAGTTGAAATTAACGCAGATGGCATCGGCCGTGACGCAAGCACACTTGTAAACAAAATTAAAGCCGCACAATATGTTCGCAACAATCCAGGTGAAGTTTGCCCAGCAAAATGGCAAGAAGGTAGCACAACACTTAAGCCAAGCCTAGACCTTGTTGGTAAAATTTAAGGGAGTGGCTCTATATGTTATTAGATAATGAGATAAAAGGGCAACTGAATCAATATCTACAAATGATGGAAGGCGATGTGGTTCTTAAGGTTAGCGCGGGTTCTGATGATGTTTCCCGCGACATGCTAGCCCTAGTCGATGAACTAGCTACCATGTCTTCACATATTAAAGTAGAAAATATCCAATTAGAGAGAACACCAAGCTTTAGTGTAAACCGTGTCGGTGAGGACACTGGAATTACTTTTGCCGGTATCCCTCTTGGTCATGAATTTACTTCATTAGTGTTAGCTTTACTTCAAGTAAGTGGTAGAGCTCCTAAAGTAGACCAAAAAGCAATCGATCAAATTAAAGCAATCAAAGGTGAATATCGCTTTGAATCTTACATTAGCTTAACTTGCCATAACTGTCCTGATGTTGTACAAGCATTGAATGTGATGAGTCTATTAAACCCTGGCATCACACATACAATGATTGATGGGGCTGCTTTTAAAGAAGAAGTAGAAAGCAAGGATATTATGGCAGTGCCTACTGTTTTCCTTAATGGAGAATCATTCGGCAGTGGTCGTATGTCATTAGAAGAAATTTTAGCAAAAATGGGCAGCACAGCTGATGCTTCTGAATTTGCTAACAAAGATCCTTATGATGTATTAGTAGTTGGTGGCGGTCCTGCTGGTGCAAGTGCTGCAATCTACGCTGCTCGTAAAGGAATTCGCACGGGTATTGTTGCAGAGCGCTTCGGTGGTCAAATTATGGACACTTTAGCTATCGAAAACTTCATTAGTGTAAAGCAAACAGAAGGTCCAAAACTTGCAGCTAGTTTAGAAGAGCATGTCAAAGAATATAACATTGATGTTATGAACCTTCAACGTGCTAAACGCCTAGAGAAAAAAGATTTAATAGAAATCGAGTTAGAAAATGGTGCTGTACTTAAAAGTAAATCTGTTATTCTATCAACTGGTGCTCGCTGGCGCAATGTTGGCGTACCTGGTGAAGCAGAATTTAAGAACAAAGGTGTAGCATATTGCCCACACTGTGACGGTCCATTATTTACTGGAAAAGATGTTGCTGTAATTGGTGGCGGTAACTCAGGAATTGAAGCTGCTATTGACTTGGCAGGAATTGTGAAACACGTAACAGTTCTTGAATTCATGTCAGAATTAAAAGCTGACTCTGTGTTACAAGAGCGTCTTTATAGCCTTCCAAATGTTACAGTTCTTAAAAATGTTCAAACAAAAGAAATTACTGGTACTGATAAAGTTAACGGTATTACTTATATTGAACGTGAAACAGGCGAAGAAAAACATGTCGAGCTTGCAGGGGTTTTCGTTCAAATCGGTCTAGTTCCTAATACAGATTGGTTAGAAGGCACTGTAGAGCGTAACAGAATGGGTGAAATTCTTGTTGATAAGCATGGTGCAACAAGCCTACCAGGTGTATTCGCAGCTGGAGATTGTACAGACAGTGCATACAAGCAAATCATTATTTCTATGGGTTCAGGTGCAACTGCTTCTTTAGGTGCATTTGATTATCTGATTCGTAATTAATAGATGTTATTGTCAAGGGGCTTCCTTTTTTGGGGGCTCCTTTTATTGTGCGATTTTTGATAGGTAGGGGTTGTGGATGGTTTTTGCAAATTTCTTTGCTGAGCTAGCTTTCTCTGTTACTGTTTGCCTTGATTTTCATGCTTGTCGGTCACTGAGTAGCTCTCTCTGTTACCGCCCTCCTTCCTTTTTCATGCTGTCGATCACTGAGAAGCCCTCTCTGTTACCCCCCTCCTTCCTTTTTCACGCTGTCGGTCACTGAGTAGCTCTCTCTGTTACCTTCCTCCTTCCTTTTTCATGCTGTCGGTCACTGAGTAGCTCTCTCTGTTACCTTTCACTCTCCTTTTTCACGCTGTCGGTCACTGAGTAGCTTTCTCTGTTACCTTTCTCCTTCCTTTTTCATGCTGTCGGTCACTGAGTAGCTTCCTCTGTTACCTTTCTCCCTTTTTCCTACAAACGGTCATTAACCTAACTCCACTCTCGCCTACAAACTGATGAAAAATCCCTCAACAATTAAAAGGGCTGTCCTCTAAAAGTAGGACAGCCCTTCATTCATTTCCACTTTATAGCTCTAACTCCATCCACTCACCTGTTTCCTTAAAACCAAACTTTTTATAAACTGGTCTACCAAGCTTTGAAGCACCTAGCCACATTTTCGTAATGCCTAAGCCTTTTGCTTCGTCTACTAAATTCGTTAATAGACTGGAAGCAATTCCTTTTCCACGATAATCATTTTTCGTAAACATATTGGTCACATAAGCTTTTTTTCCGCTCTTATTGGTATAGGAAGGGGGAAAGTCATAAATAACGATTGCACCTGTTGCTATGATCTCATTTTGCTCCTCTACTACCCATTGAATAAGAGAACCTTCTGCTAATTTCCATTGAAAGAAGGCTTCTAGCTCATTATCAATATCTTTATCTGCTGTAATTCCTTCATCAACTAACTGGGATTTTCTCATTTCCACTAACAGGTTGATATCCTCAACTGTCGCTTTACGATAATTCATCCAATCTCTCTCTTTCCTATATACATAAATCTATTATTATTTATTAGTTTTTCCTTTAGTAAGCTTTTTTTCCGAATCGAAAAGCATTGTTACACTAAGGCCAAATACAAAAGTAATCAAGCATAATATAAGGGTTGTTATTCCCGTAACCATTCCAGGAAAAACAACGAAAAGGGAGCCAATAATTAGCCCAATAATGATTGCATACGTGATATGCGGGAAATGGGATAGTGAATATTTAATCCCTTTACTACTGCCAATAAATCCAACTACTGCACCAAGTCCAATTACCAATATTACTGGGATATTTAATGTCGACAATGCATTAATTGCTGTTGAATATACTCCAAGCAACAGTAAAATAAACGAACCACTAATTCCTGGAAGAAGCATTGCCATACTCGCAAGCCAACCAGAGAAAAATAATCCAATAACCGACAATACGGATAAAGAGGTGATTGGCTCTGTTGTCTTTTCTGGGTTTATAAAAGCCATTGAAGCAATAAGAATAGCAGCTATTGCTAATATAATATAATGCCGAGAACCAAAATTCTTTTTTGGCTGTGCCTGCTTAAGCATAAGTGGAATGACACCAATGATTAGCCCAATAAAAAAGAATTGAGTAGGCTCATGATAATTTGTCAGTAAAAATTCAATCAATCTGCTTAATAGTAAAAGAGCAGTACCCATTCCGACAGCTAATGGTATCAAAAAACCTAATTGCTCTTTCCATCGTCTACTAAAAAAACCGCTAATAGCATCAAGTAAACGATCATAAATACCCAAAATGACGGCAATTGTTCCACCACTCACTCCTGGTATTAAATCGCTAATTCCCATAATAAAGCCTCTATATAAATTCTTCCATTCCATTAATTTTTATTTCCTTCCTATTATTTTGCTAATAGATTTACACATTATGAATAGATTACAAACTATTTTCCAATTCTATCATACCATATTTCCGATCATCTTACTTTTTCCTAAAACAAAAAATTCTGCCAATATGCCATAAAAAGCACCGAAATTAGGTCCAAATATACTAATCTCTTCAATAATTATCCAACAATAACTTTACAAGTTAACTAATTAATAGGTATAATTATTTTTATAGTTTTGAATGTTCTTTACATATACAATATTCAGAATTAAACAACGCAAATAGGGGGAATACTTCATGAAGCGAAAAAATTGGTTATTACTTCTCACTTTCGCACTTGTGCTAAGTGTATTAGCAGCATGCTCTGGTGATGATACCAACGTTTCTACAGATGCAGACGACAATGAAAAAAAATCAGGTGAAAAAGTCCTTAACTTTTTAAATCCCGAGGCCATTCCATCGATGGATCCATCTTTAGCTACAGATGAATCTTCTTTTATCTATTTAGGAGCTACTATGGAAGGGCTTTACCGTTTAGATAAAGATACACAACCATCCCCTGGTATTGCTACAGAGCATTCTGTTAGTGATGATGGCTTAACTTGGACTTTTACATTAAGAGAAGATGCTAAGTGGTCAAATGGGGACCCAGTTACAGCAAACGACTTTGTATATGCATGGCAACGTGCCGTTAACCCTGATACTGGATCAGAATATGGCCCATATATGATGAATGGTGTTATCAAAAACGCTACTGCTATCAGCACTGGTGAACTTGCTGTCGATCAACTAGGGGTAAAGGCTGATGGTGATTATACACTTGTTGTTGAATTGGAAAATCCAACTCCTTACTTTGAAACATTAACTACATTCGGTACATTCTTACCACTAAACCAAAAATTTGTGGAGGAAAAAGGGGATAGCTTTGCAACAAGTTCTGAAAACTTATTAGCAAACGGTCCTTACACAATCTCCAATTGGGATAGTACAAGTAATTCATGGGTACTTGCAAAGAACGATAATTATTGGGATGCAAGCACCGTACAAATGGATAAATTAACATTTGAAGTAGTAAAGGATCCACAAACAGCACTTAATTTATATGAAAAAGGGTCTGTTGACCGAATGGATCTTACATCTGATCTAGTTGACCAATATTCAACAGATGAGAATTATGTTGTTTCAGCAGATACATTTGTATACTTCCTGAAATTTAACCAAACAACATCTGAAGCTTTAGCAAACCAAAATATTCGTCTAGCTATTAGCCGCGCATTTGACAAAGAAGCTTTAGTTAACGAAATCTTAAATAACGGTTCAATCGTAGCGAATGGACTTATTCCAACAGATTTCACTCCAATGCCAGAAACTGGTGAGGACTTCCGTAAAGTTAGCGGAGATCTTGTTTCTTATGATTTAGAAGCAGCTAAAGAATACTGGGCAAAAGGCTTAGAAGAATTAGGTACTGATAAAGTTGAGCTTGAGTTTTTAGCAGATGATGATGTAACAACAAAAACATTAATTCAATATGTTGCTAATCAGTTATCTACAAACTTAGAAGGACTAACAATTAACATCAAACAAGTTCCAAAAGAGCAAAGACTTGATTTAGATTCTAGTATGCAATACGAGCTTCAACTTTCTAGATGGGGTCCTGACTTCCTTGATCCATTTACATTCATGAATCTATGGGTTACAGATGGAGGAAATAATAAAACTGGGTATTCTAATAAAGAATACGATCAGTTAGTTGGAGATACTGCAACTAAATATGCAACAGATAATGTTGCTCGTTATGACAACTTCCTAAAAGCAGAAAAACTATTATTTGAAGATGCCCCAATTGTACCGGTTTACCAAGCGTCTAGAGCACAACTAATTTCACCAAAAGTTCAAAACGTATTCGTAAACCCATTCGGAGCAACTTATGAATATAAATGGGCTGACGTAGGAGAATAAGAAAAGAACTATTTAAAAAAGTGGGAATATTACCATAAAGGTAGATTTCCGCTTTTTTAATTTGACTGTTTTTTAAGTGAGTGCCCCGCCAAAAAACAGTCTTTCAAAATATAAGCAACCTCTGATAGACGTTAGTGCCTACGTTGGCCATCAACACCAGTTTATCCTACTTATGGAGCGATGCACCATTTGATCAATTTGAAGCACAGGCACAAAGATACAACCAATTATTTAATTTGTACGAGAGCCTTGATGACAAGATTAGCAGCGTTACCTTCTGGGGGATTGCCGACAACCATACATGGTTAAATGATCGTGCTGAGCAATACAATAACGGAGTAGGTGTAGACGCACCATTTGTATTTGATACAAACTACCAGATTAAGCCTGCCTACTGGGCAATTATGGATTAAAGAAATAGGCAACACAACGGAGCTCTTCCAAGTCCCTTGTGTTGCCTACTATCTGCTCTCTTTTACGCTTCTTTCATCATTCGCATAAATTCCTCATAAGAGCTTGCTTTTAATATTTTATGAACACTCGAATGATCCTCTATAAATTTTCCGAGGACATCATACATTTCTTGCAAGTCTTCCTGGCTATTCTTTTTCACACATAGTAAGAAGACAATTTGCACAGGATTATTATTCCAGTCAATGGGCTTTTCTAACGTGCAAACACATAAAAAAGTTTTTTCTGTCTGCGGAGTAATTGGATGTGGGATTGCAACCAAATTTCCATAAGAAGTGGGAGCCACTTTTTCTCGTTCGTAAACGGCATCTAAGAAGGCTTTACCTACTAAACCCTGCTCCATTAATTGTCCATGTAAAAATGTTAAGACTTCCTCTTGTGTACGAAATGTTTTCTTAAAAAAAACAAGATCTTGAAGGAAAAATGATTCAATTGGCTGATGATTACTTTGCGTTAAAATAAATTTTTCAATTGCTTTTAGATCACTTTCCTTTAGTATCGCATTTACCTCTATTACAGGTGCATCAAAGCTTTCCTTAATTGGAATGGAGCTAACGATAAAATCAATCTCATTTAAATTATATTGATCGAGCATATAATATTCCGTAGTTCCAATCACCTCTAAATTGCTTCCAAAATAAGATTTTAATCGATAATAAATTAACTGAGCTGTTCCTAGACCAGAAGCACATACTACCAGACAGCGCTTCGGACCAGAGCGCAATTTTGTTCTTTCCATTGCCGCACCGATATGTAGAGCTAAATAGCCAATCTCATTTTCATCCATTTCAATCTCTGTATATTCTTTAATCGCAAGCCCTGCAATAATTCCCGCTTCATAGGCAAGTGGATAATTATTTTTAATCTCTTTCAACATCGGATTTCTAATGTTCATGCCATATTTAATGCGACTAATTGCTGGCTTCAAATGCATGCTCATTCCAAAGATAAGCTCTTCATCCTTTTCAATCCCTAAATCTAATTTCTCTTCCATCTTTGCCAAGACAAAGTGAACCAGTTGAAGAATATCCTCTTCTATCACATGATCAATATGACCTTTTTTCTGTGTAACTAGCTTTGTTCCAAGTAAGTGCATGGCAATATAAGCAATCTCTGCCTGTGGAAACTTAATTTGATAAAGTTCCTCTACTTCTTTCACAATTTCATTTGCAACATGATATTCCCTTTGTTGTTCAATCTCATCCATATCCGCATGGAATATCGCCACATAATGTCCACTAACGATGCGCTTTTGAGCGATTACAAGATGAATCAATAAATTATTAATGGCAATATCAGAAAGAGTAATTTGATACTTCTTTATTTGTTTTAAAATAATTTTTTGGATTTCATCCATATTTTCATCATCAAAAATGGATGGAAGCGGATTATCTATTGTATTCGTTGTCTGTTTTTTTCGATCAAGTACATATTCTGATAAACAAAACCGAACCTTTATTTCATCCCCAACTGCTTTAAGTCCATAATTTGGTCTTGCCTCTAGTGTAATGTCATACTTTTGCAGTATCTCTTTCACATTTTTAATATCTTGTTGAATCGTAGACTTACTTACAAATAATTCATCTGCAAGATCATCCAATTTAAGATAATGATCATTTAATAAAAACCGAATAATAATATAGGTCACTCTATCCTCTGGTGTTTTAGGAATACCAGCATGGGATAGAGTGTTTTCTACGAAGATAGAATGCAAGTATTGTTGAAAGACAGGCTTATCCCAAATCTCTAATGTATAGCCTTTTGATATAACAGAGATTATTTTGGCACCATGATGATTTAATAGTGCATCTAAGTTTTTGATATCTTCTCTCGTTGTTCGAGCCGTAACATGATTAATAGTAGCTAAATATTCACCTGTAACAGGTGTATCCGCTGCCAATAATTCACGTAAAACTTGTTCCATTCGGGAGCTTAACAAAATAAAGTCTCCTTCCTTTTATAATTTTACATATAATTCTATATAAATATAATTCCTTAAAGCTATTATAACAAGGGATGTTACTATTAGTAGCCTGAATTAAACTATCTCATAGAAGTCAGGCCGCTCAGGTATTTCTTAAAAATTTTTTCTTATTTTAAAAAAAAATCCTATAGAAAACAGCATTACTCAAAAAGGTTCTGATCTTAATCCTTGATCAGAACCTATCCTTTATATCTTTAAGAATTATATCAGAAATGATATAATTTCCCTCTAAATCCCATTATTTTTTGCTACATCTTTAAACCAGTAAGCACTTTTCTTTGGTGTGCTTTGTTTTGTCTTTATGTCTACTAAAATGAAGCATAACGATTTTTATAAGCATTAGACCTAGATCTATTATCCATGAATGTCCATAGATAATATCCTTTTACACCGCAGCCTTATTCTGGGGATTTTATGCAACCATTGTAAATAGCCTTGAATGAATTCAATTCGATTCGTCTTGAATTTGGCCGTCTTTCAAGAAATGCTCTTCATCTTGAACTCACAACCCATTCTTAGAAATAAAAGGACTCCACATTCCCGTAGTTTTCCTTTAAATTCACCACGATATCCTCATTGAATGCAAACCATCTTTTCACGCAATTACCAAACATTTGGAAGTGTTGCCGTTGCCAGTACCAACCAAAAACAGTGGTTTCGAGGATACCGTTCAGAGCGTCATTCGCCTTTAATAGACGAAAAGACCTGAATCGCTAACTCAAGCCCCAACTGAAACGTCTTATCTCAGTGGGGATACGTTGGAAATTAGAAGTAGTTTCTGGTCCCACGTTATCAAAAAAGCAGTTTGATTCTGCATCATACCAATGATTCCAAATGTTTTTTCCTTTTCCTGCTTTATTAACTGCACCTTCTATTAGTGTTGCATAGGTGGCACTTCCCCATCAAAAACCTTCAGGAAATTTGTATTGAACAGTCATTTTAAGAAACCTTAGCTTATTTATTACGATAGATTTCTATAATCTCAGTAGCTAAATCACGAACAGTAATAGCTGTCATCAAATGATCTTGAGAGTGAACTAAAATAACATTCACACCAGCTCCATTTCCACTCGCTTCTTCTTGAAGTAGTTTTGTTTGAAAACCATGCGCTTTTCCAAGTTCTGCACTTGCTTCTGCTATTAATCGATCCGCCTCTTCAAAATTACCCTCTTTTGCTTCTTGTATTGCTTCCATCGCACATGAACGACCATTTCCAGCGAAAAGAATAATTTGAAAAGCTATTTCTGTCATTTTGTTATCAGTTTCCATCCCTGCCACTCCATTCTCTAATACCAAAGGGGATTTACACTTAAGCTTAACTAAGGTAAAACCCCTTTTTTTTAATTTAGAATACCTGCTCTATACTTCTTGCTTCATTATCCTTGTTTTTCTGTTTCATAATAATTTTTATCTAGTACTTTTAGGAACGGCCACCAAATCACCATTACAACAAGTAAGTTAAAGATTTGCAACGCTGCCCCTCTCCAATCATTACCAGTTGCTAAAAATCCACTAATACCAATTGGCGTTGTCCATGGAACAATAATTCCTGCCGGTTTTGGAACAATGCCAGCTGACATTGTAAAATAAGTAATTACCGTTACAACTACTGGCGCTAAAAGCCAAGGAATAATAACTAAAGGATTCATGATGATTGGCAATCCAAAGATAATTGGTTCATTTACGTTAAAAATTCCTGCTGGTCCACCTAGTTTTCCAAGTTCTTTTGTTTGTCTGCTCTTACCGATTAAGAAGATAAGGATAACCACACCTAAAGTCATTCCTGTACCACCCATACCAACTAAGAACGTATCCATAAATTGTTTTGTAACAACGTTTGGAAGCTCTGTTCCTGCTTGGAAAGCACTGAAGTTTTGATCATTCAACGCATACCAAATTGGATCAAGTACGGAGTTCATAATAATCTGACCATGTAAACCGAAGAACCAGAATAATTGAATTAATAGTACAACTACGATTGTTGCTGGTAGACTACTACCTAAAGCAGTTAATGGCTCTTGTATAATGGTATAAATAAAGTTCTGTACTGTTTCAAATGGTGTAAAGCTAAATAGAATACGAATGATTAAAAAGATTGTTAATGTTAATGTAATCGGAATCAATGCACTAAATGATCTAGATACAGACTCTGGAACTCCAGGAGGCATTTTAATCGTCAAGTTTTTCTTCACAAAGAGACGATATAGCTCTGCAGATAGAAATGCAGTGAAAATTCCTAAGAACATCCCTTGTGCACCTAGAATAGCAGTTGGGATAACACCCGTTACTTCCCCTAATTCTTGCGGGTTTAAGATAAGAAATGATGCTACACCAACTACTGCACCATATATCGCTTCAAGACCATAATGTTGCGTCAATTTATATCCTATCCCCATTATTACAAATAGCCCCATTATACTTAGTGTTGCTGCAGATGCTGGACCTAACGCATTTTGATAGGATGCATATGCCTCTGGACTAATCCATTTATCTAGGAAAGGAAAGTTAGCAATTACAACAAAAATTGAACCAAAAATGATTAACGGCAAGGCAACCATAAAACCATCACGTAAAGCTGCTAAATAACGATTGTTGTTCAATTTTTCAGCAACTGGCAACAGAATATTTTCCAAAACCTCCATAAATTTATTCATAAGGTTTATCCTCTCTTTCTTCTATTAGTAAGTGTTTTCATTTCAAAATAAACGTTACTTATTATTCTCGATTAATTCTAATGCTTTATTTAATACTGCTAAACCATCGATACGTCCGTAAGCGATTGGATCAATAACATCTAATGGAATACCAACTGTTTCTGCTGCAGCAGCAAGCTTCTTTTTCAAAAAGCGCATTTGTGGTCCAATTAGAAGTACATCTGCACGTTCCATATCTGTTTGTGCTTTATCTTGAGCAACTGCCCAAATTTCTACTTCTATTCCTTTTTCTTTTGCAGCATCTCTCATTTTTGAAACTAGTAAACTAGTAGACATACCTGATGAACAAGCTAATAAGATTTTTTTCATTTTAATGACCTCCGTGTTTATTTATTTTTAAGGAAATTATTTAATATGATTACTACGCTTTTATCTTACAATGAAAACTCTTACAACTTAACATATTGTTTTTCCGTCTAAAGGAGGAAATGAAATGTTAGCACTTTCATTTTCCTTACATTTGAATTTCCTCCTTGCTACAAAAGGGAAGTTTTCAATCAAAAAATAAAAAAACCCGGAAGCAATGTATTTTGCTCCTGGGGTTTTAGCTTTACTCTTTTTCTTCATAACGGAAATATTTAAAGTCAGCCGGTATGTTTTGGCCGCTTGTATCTTGACATTGCATTCCTACAAACGCTCCTGTGAAGAAGCCTCCTCCGCGAATATAATCATCCGATAATTTCTTGGATTCAAAAATAATATCTATTTTATGCCACTCTTCTTTATTAAAGGAATAAGAATAGTAATAGATTTCATTCTCGACAGTTACTCTTAAATATACATATTCCGCTTCACTTGAAACGATAATTTTCTCCTTTAACGGCTGTGAGAACGAGAAGTTATCACTAACTGTTAAATCAAGGATGCGACCAAGATCTTCATCGTATGTTACTTGCAGTGCTGTCCAATTTTCTGTGTTGTAGTAATTTACTAACCCTGCAGCCTGTTGTATGCTTTCCGGTGTAAATGCTACTGCTGTTTCTGCTTCAAATTGAAGGCTTTGCCAGCGTCTAGCTACAAAAGACTGTGTAAAAGTAGATGTTAATGATTCTTGACCAAATAATCGTAAATGATTAGATCTTTCCGTTAAGGAACCTAATTGTTCTGTAAATGGAATACGCAATGTTTGAAAATTTATATTTAGCTTATCTTGCTCAAATTCATCCACTACTGGATAAGTAGATGGAAACTTTGTTTCAGGAATCTTTGGTGCTTCTACCTCCAAGCTTCCTTCTTTTCCTCCTACAACATATGGCCAGCCATCTCTCCATTCAAGCTTTTGAATAGCCGTTTCTCTTCCTAAAGGACAGTATCCTCTTTGTTGAATAATAGAATCGTCATCTGGATGAATTGGGCGACCAGTTAAATGGGCCAAATACCATTCATCTGTATGTGTTTGCACAATAGAAGCATGTCCACATTTTTGCAATGGATTTCTAGGGTCATGCCAAGCTGTTAAAATTGGGTTGTTTGGATGAACCTCATATGGACCTTCTATGTTTTTAGATCGAGCAATCGTTGCAGCATGCTCGTACTTCGTTCCACCTTCTGCTGTTAATAAGTAATAATATTCACCAATATAATATAGATGTGGTGCTTCAGTTAGTTTTATATCCGTACCTTTAAAAATAATTTGGGGTTTATTGATTAATTTTTTCTGTTCTGTGGAATATTCCTGCATCACTATTCCACCAAACGGATGACGATCTAGGCGTTGGTCCCACAGCATATTTAACAAATATTTTTTTCCATCCGTGTCATGGAACAAGGAAGCATCAAATCCAGAGCTATTTAATTTAACTGGCTCTCCCCAATCACCATCAACCGTTTCAGAAGTAACCAAATAGTTATGACAATCCTTCCAAGCACCATCTACTACTTTTACATCTGTATAAATAAGCCAAAACTTTCCATCGCTATAGCTTAAGCATGGCGCCCAAACACCACCAGAGTTAGGATTTCCTTTCATATCTAGTTGAGATACTCTTTGTAAAGGGTGTGCAACCAGTTCCCAATTGACTAAATCCTTAGAATGGTGAATTTGTACTCCTGGGAACCATTCGAAGGTAGATACTGCCATATAATAGTCTTCTCCAACTCTACAAATACTCGGATCTGGATTAAAGCCTTTAAGTACTGGGTTGATAATCTTCATCTTAACATCCTCCTTATATACTTGCTTCCAATAAAATAAGTACTTTAAATGGTAATAGGTTAATAGATTTTAAAATTATTATTTTGCTTCAAATTCTTCAATATTATCTAAGTAAATTTTATCGCGGTTCTCTAATTCTCGTATCATTTTGTCATATGTCTTTTCATCAAGATTATAGAAATTGATATCAACCATTGCTAATATTAAGAAAATTATTGGTACAACGGTTGTTGTAATGAGAATTCCCATCAATGCCTCAGGAGTCTGTACTTGATTGGCAATATAGCCGAATTTGTCCAAAATTAAGCCTGGGACAATACCGCCAAGGGCCATACCGAATTTAAAGAAGAATCCGATAATAGCATATATCAAGCCACCCATTCGTTTTCCTGTTTTATATTCCCCATATTCAATCGTTTCTGGAATTAGCGCCCACATGTATCCTCCAGCTGTAAGACTTCCTGCTGCAGCAACTAGACGGAAAATAAGGACAAGGGCCACATTACTAGGCGGAATAACGAGCAGAGCTAAAAGGCCAACAATATTTAATAGTAATGCATAGTTTAGTAGTCTCTTCTTACCAAGCGCCTTACTAATTTTAGGTAAAAATGGTAGAATTGCTAAAGCAGGCAAGCTTCCAAGTAATCCATACCACTTTACCAAGTCTTCTCTGCCAAGGTTATATGTTACATAGTAGATTCCAACAGAATTACTAATAGAGTTTACGCCAAAGATAATGATAAAGAAAATACTTAAAACAACAAGTGGACGGTTAATACGAAATTGCTCAAAAATATCAGTTAATTTAATTTTTTCTACCGATTTTTGTAAAACAACACGCTCTTTTGTGCTCTTGAAGCAGAAAATTAATAGACAAGCTCCAATAACTCCTAAAATACTCATCGTTAACTGCCAGCCTAGCGCTGAATTTTCTGTAGTATTTCCAAGAAATGTTGATAATAAAGGAACGAAAAAGGCTACAACTAATCCACCTAGGTTCGCTAAAATCATCCGAACAGAGGTAATACTAACGACTTCTTGATTATTTCTTGTCATAGCAGAAGTTAATGCACCATATGGAACATTTATCGTTGTGTATACAAGGGATAAACCAACATAAGTAATATAGGCATATACTAATTTTCCGATGCTTGAAAAATCAGGCGTCGTAAAACATAAAATTGCTAATATCGCAAAAGGAAAAGCCCCAAATAATAGATATGGTCTAAAGCGCCCAAACTTTGTATTTGTTCTATCTACAATTGTTCCAATAAAAGGATCTGCAAGAGCATCAATGATACGAACAACTAAAAACATTGTACCTGCTGCTGCTGCTGATAACCCATAAACATCGGTGTAAAAGAATAACAGGTAGGTTGAAACCGTTGTGTAAATCAAATTACATGCAAAATCTCCTGATGCATAGCCAAATTTCTCATTCATACTAATTTTTTTTAAATTTTCACTTGTCATCTTCTTTCCTCCTTTAAAGCTCCCTGTAGATACTTCTTAGCTCAAAAAGATATTAGTCTATCTAGTTATCCTCTTATAAAGATCTTAAGGGTTTCTTGTATTGTAGTATTTGCACAAAATTTCTTTTCTTTAAATGAATTACTAGTTTTTAATTAGTCGGAGTGGAACCGTTTCCACATTAGGTAATAAATAGCCCTTTATTTTTTTATTCACCAGCATAATTAGTCCTATAGCAAAGCAAAGCTATCCATTTCAGCAATATATGCAAGGAATAAAGTTTACTGTTCAAAAGAAGTTCTTCTTACTTTGCATCAAAGTTTAATCCACCTCGCATTTCTTCTTTGATGAAGTTCTAACAGGAACAAATTACACTCTTTAATCAGTTAGTTTGTTCGTCGTATAAACTAAGTTAACTCTTTTTGTAAGCGTTTGTCAATCATTTCACAAAAATTACATAAAATTTTGTTTTATTAAATCCTTTCAATTTTAGAGATTTCAAAAAAAACTTAGACGGCACAACTAACACAATAGGTTAGTTGTGCTCGTTCCATTTGCTCTCAATATTGAGTAAATATGCATTTGGGTCCTTTTTAAACCTTCTCTGTTTTGTGTGTTCAAGTATCCGGTTATTCCACTTATTAGCTTCGTTCTTATAGGTAGAATAGTCAGCTTTCCTTATCTTATTCAAACCGTCTCGTTCATCTGTAACACCTTCAACAAAAACAATGTTTTCACCATGACGAACAATATAACGATTCCAAGTTCGACTACCAGTTATTCGCCTATGCCTTACTTTTGTACGTCTAAAGAATAGTTCTAAATCATTGTTCGTCCTAGGTAAGAGAGGGAAATCGTATATAGTAAAAAGTCCTTTCCAAAAGCCATTACTATATCTTAAAAGATTATCCACAAACGCATGATCCTCTTCCCGATTAAGCTCTTTTTTAATATGATCTAGATACTGTTTTAGTCTATTTTCGACCCAAGAACTTGTTTTATTTTCAGATGGCTCCATAATAGTGGCAATCCGTTTAAAACGCAGGTCCCAACGTTTCACAAGTTGATAATCTGAGTTAAAGTTATCAACATTACTGACTATTCTGAATAGCTTTTCAAGTAAAAGAGTCCCCTTTTTTATCCAGGCATTTTTCAATCGAGTCTTTGATTGATTTTGTTCGTTCATAGACTCGAGTACCAGGTAATTCAAACGGGGGCTTACCATCTTCCAGTAATACGGAGCGAATGGCTGCCACATAATCACTTGCGATTTCATCTTCTAAGCTTTCTGAAGGGGATTCTTCTATTTTTCTCTCGATATCTCGAATTCCCCTTAGCTTCTTTTTAATATTTGTCTTTAACTTTCGGTCCTTTTCCACTAATGGTTTGGCAATATCCTTAAAGTAATGGAACTGACAATACTGATATGGAATGTTTGGTGCGACTTTCTCAATCGCTAAACGGATTGACTGTTGCCCATCACTAATAAACCCTTGAATTGGGTAACCCCAATTAATGATGGGTTGAATAATCCCAACCAATTCTTGAGATGCACTACTCTTTAGATTGTGTGCAGCTAGGACAGTTCCACTTAGTACCTCACGGATTACATAAAGTGTTTCGTTTCCTTTTTCAGGTTGAACGCCATCAATAGAAAGGATTAATCCGTCACTTTCTTCTACGACTTTCTCTAAAATTTCTTTCGTGTTCTCTTCGACAGATGACCTAAGTAGTAACGCGTAGCGTTCATAGAGTTTTTGAACCTGTCTTTCAGAGATTTTAATCTGCTTCTCCGTTAGTATGTCGGTAATTTCTAATCGTGTTTTATGTTCTTTAAAGCGTAAATGACCAATATGAGCAATGACATCCATTCCATATGTAATATGTTTCATACTGAGTTGTTCAGCCTCTGCAGAGCGATAAACGATATGATTATCACAGGAGTTATTTTCGCATCTGTAACCTAGATTGATTACTTTAAATTCACCTTTAAGAGTAGAGATGGTTTTCCGCCATACAGGATGACAGTATGTTAATTTGCCTTCACATTTAGGGCAATGTGTAATCTCAGGAGTATAGTAAATAGATTCAACTGGATTTAACCGATTTTTTGTACGCATAAATAAACACCAACTTAAATAATTTATAAGTCTATTATAACTCATAAACATGGTTGGTGTTATTTATTCCGCGTAAGAAAAAAAAGAGGCTGAGACATAAGTATTCCAGCCATAAATAAACCCGAACAACCATACGATAATTCCATATGATTGTTCGGGTCTATATTGGTTTATAAAAGGCTGTTTCAGTAAAGATGGTGTTATTATCCGCAGCCTAAAATACACCTTCGCTTTCCATGGGGCGAGTGCCAAGCCTCCTCGTCGCTAGCTCCTGCGGGGTCTCGGACTTTCTCGCAGCTCCCATAGGAGGGAGTCTACGTGTATTCAGACTGCTCTGTCTTTCCAATTAATTAATTTTTTCTATTTCCATAATAGTTTATAGAAAAACAATCTTTAAAAACGAATTAGTTTTTACACTGACTATATCTAAAATCATAAATAACTAGCATGAAAAAGTAGCCTTTATTTAAGAGTTAAATTAAGGATGGTTCGTCTTTACAGGTTGGCTATTTAGTTTTGTCCCAGCCTCTTTTTTTATATACTATTTAGCTCCAACAAGCAGAAAACAGAGAATTTTTTCTGATCAATCATATTTCAGAAGTACTAAAGGGAAACTCCCATCAATGGGGCTTTTCCTTTATCCCCACTGATGGTTAGTTGACCTTTACGGACAGTTGATCTCCCACCCATCTTCCTCGAATTCTCATAAAGCTTGCAGATCAGAGTCTTACTGAAGTTTAAGAGTGGGATAGATAAATGCTATTAATTTTAAAAAATCCGCTCAAAAAAATTTTTTTCTCTAATAATTTTACTTTCTTCCCTTTTCATTCTAGCTATTAGTTATATATTGGTTTTTTCTCACTTAAACCAAGTGCCTGTGTAGTTAACATCTGAACTTCATGCAGCAGCTCAGGGTTTTCCTTCAACGAATCTCCGTATGACGGAATCATTTCTTTTAATTTTGATTCCCACTCTGGCATTTGCTCTGGGAAGCATTTTCGAATAACTTCGAGCATGACATGAACAGCAGTGGAAGCTCCAGGTGAAGCTCCAAGTAATGCTGCTATAGATCCATCAGCAGCAGTCACAACCTCTGTACCAAATTGAAGTGTTCCTTTACCTCCAGCTTCTGTATCTTTGATTACCTGCACACGTTGCCCAGCCACAACAAGATCCCAATCTTCTGCTTTAGCATTCGGAATAAATTCCCGTAACTCTTCTATGCGCTTCTCTTTGGATAACATAAGCTGCTGCATTAAATAGCTTGTTAAAGACATATTTTTGGCACCTGCTGCCAACATGGTGAACAAGTTATCTGGTTTGACAGATGTAATTAAGTCAAACATCGAGCCTGTTTTTAAGAATTTAGGCGAAAAGCCTGCAAAAGGACCAAATAATAAAGATTTTTTATTGTCAATAAAACGTGTATCCAAATGAGGAACAGACATTGGCGGCGCCCCAACCTTTGCTTTCCCGTATACTTTTGCATGATGCTTTGCAACAATATCTGGATTCTTGCATACTAAAAATATTCCACTTACCGGGAATCCGCCCATATGCTTCCCTTCAGGAATACCAGATTTCTGCAGTAAATGCAGACTGCCGCCACCGCCTCCAATGAAGACAAATTTAGTAGAATGAGTTTCTATGGTGCCACTATCTAGATTTTGCACCTTGACTTCCCATAAGCCATCAGCTGTTCGTTTTAAATCATTTACACTATGCTTGTAGTTAATTTCAACATCTTTCTTCGCTAAATCAGCAAACAACAGTCGCGTTAAAGCGCCAAAATTCACATCTGTGCCTGAATCAATCTTCGTAGCTGCTATCGGCTCCTTTAGCTCACGTTTCTGCATAATAAGAGGTATCCACTCTTTCAGTTTTTCCGGATCCTTTGAAAATTCCATTCCTTCAAATAACGGATTACTCACCATTTCTTGAAAACGCTTTTGTAAAAAATCCACATTCTTTTCCCCTAATACTAAACTCATATGAGGCAATGGCATAATAAAGTCTTCTGGATTATGTAGTACTTGATTGTTTACAAGATAAGACCAAAATTGCAAGGAAACTTGAAACTGTTCGTTAATTTCTAACGCCTTCTTAATGTCTACAGAGCCATCTGGTTTTTCCACTGTGTAGTTTAGCTCACATAGTGCCGCATGCCCCGTTCCCGCATTATTCCATTCATTGGAGCTTTCTTCTCCTGCGCTTGCTAATTTTTCAAACACTGTAATTTGTAAATCCGGGTCTAATTCTTTTAAAAGCATCCCTAACGTTGCACTCATAATCCCGGCACCAATTAAAATAACGTCTGTTTTCGTTTCTTTTCTGCTCATTTTAACCTTCCTTATACTTTTAGATTTTCAGAAAAAATGTAAGCGTTCCCTTTTTAATGCAATTAAACTTGTCATACATCATTTCTGTCTCAAGCATTACTGGTTAAAGCTCAATTTATTTTCAAAAAATTTTAAATAGTTATCTTTTATTATACGATAGTTATTCACTTTTTTAAAGCCAGAAATAAACAAGAATTGCCCCAAAAAAAGAAGCCTTACCCTAGCAAAAAACTGGGATAAGGCATTGATATGCTATTTACCAATAAAATATGACTTCCATCAGCCTTGCATTTAAAATGCAGGGATTGCTGTTTCAGCATATTTTTCTTCTAAGAATTTACGAACCTCTGGGCTTGTCATTGCTTCTGCTAGCTTTTGAATTGGTTCCCAGTCCGCATTATCCTTACGAGCTACTAATGTAATCGCAAAGTCATTTTCTACTCCTTCTGTTAGCAATGCATCGCTTTTTGGTGTTAAGCCAAGCGGTGATGCATAAGCTGGTGTCATTACTACTAAATCAGCGTCGTCATACATTCTAGCAAGCATTAATAAATCTACTTCTTCAAACTTTAAGTTTTTTGGATTTTCTACAATATCTGCTTTTGTATAATAAGGACCTGTTTTCTCTTTTAATGTAATCACATCATGTTGTGCAAGCAATGCTAAAGAACGGTCAATATTGGAAACATCATTTGCAATCGCAATTACCGCACCCTCTGGCACTTTATCTATGGAATCATATTCTTTTGAATACACACCATAGTTTGCAAAATAGATCGCTTTAACAGGCACTAGCTCTGCATCATTACCGCGGTTGAATTCCTCCATATATGGAACGTGTTGGAAAAAGTTTGCATCTACCTCTTCTGCTGCAAGAGCAGTATTCGGTTGAACGTTATCACTTAATACAACCATATCAAGGTTGATACCTTCTTCTGCTAATGTTGGTTTTACAAGTTCAAGAATTTCAGTCATTGGAGGAATTAAGGAAGCAACCTTTAATGTTACTTCTTCTTTTTCTGTATTTTGTGCATCCTTTTTGTCTGATTCCGTATTCTCTTTACCACAAGCAGCTAAAACAAATATACCTATCATCATTAAAAATAATATTTTCTTCATTTTTTATCTCCTGTCATTTACCTTTTATCAATCACTTTTGCTATTGCTGTACCAGTAAATTGTATAGCCTGTACTAAAATAACCATTATAATAATCATATAAATCATTAAGTCTGTTTTAAATTGCTGATATCCATAGCGAATGGCAAAATCTCCAATACCTCCGCCCCCGACAACTCCCATAATTGTCGAATAAGAAATAAAGCTAATAATCGATGTTGTTAATCCTAATACTAGTCCAGAACGAGCTTCTACATAAAGAAATTTAAAGATTACTTCCTTTACAGATGCCCCCATCGAAATCGCTGCCTCTATGACACCCTTTGGCACTTCCAATAAGGATTGCTCAACTAATCGAGAATAATGAGCGATTGCTATGATGGATAATGGAACAGTTGCAGCAGCTGTTCCAATGGCTGTTCCAATAATTATTCTTGTAAATGGAATAAGAAAGACAACCAATAATAAAAATGGAAACGAACGAATAATATTTACTACTAAATTCAAAGTAGAAAAAACAAAAGGATTCTCCAACATTTTGCCCTTTCTAGATAAGAAAAGCAAGGTACCAACTGGAAGACCTATTATAATGGCTGCTAAAATAGAGATGCCAACCATTACAAAGGTTTGTCCGATTGATTGCCAAATTTCCATTCTATATTGAACTAATATCTCAGGCACGGTCAGCATCACCATCCTTTTTCAGCTGTTCTACCAATCTTTTTGAAGTATTATTTATTTGCTGAATCCCTTTTGGTTCGATAGCTACTGTATCATAAATTTCTCCATCCTCGATAACTGTCACGCGATTACATATACTTTTAATAACTTCCATCTCATGACTCACAATAACAATCGTTACCCCTAGACGCTTCTTTACATCCTCTAATACATGTAAGATTTCAGCAGTCGTTTTGGGATCTAGGGAAGAGGTTGGTTCATCGCATAATAATACTTGCGGATTATTAGCAATTGCCCTTGCAATCGCTACACGCTGCTTTTGTCCACCGCTTAACTGGGCAGGATACTTCTCCCTAAAGCTTTCCAATCCAACAAATTGAAGACACTCTATAACACGACTTCTTCGTTCTTTCCTTGGATAATTAGCAAGCTCTAAAGACACTAAAACATTTTCATAAACCGTCTTATTAGCAACAAGATTGAAATGCTGAAAAATCATCCCAATAGATTGACGAGCTTTACGAAGATCTTTATAGCTCAAGCTAGTCAGATTTCGACCATCCACTTCTATTTCTCCTGTATCTGGAACCTCTAATAAATTCATTAGACGAAGCAACGTCGATTTACCAGCACCACTCGCACCAATTATCCCGAAGATTTCTCCTTTATGTATCGCTAAAGAAATAGACTTAATGACCTGGTAATGTGCAAAACTTTTACTAACATTACGCAATTGAATCATATCAAAAACCCCCTTTACCATTTGAAGGGTAATTACAACCTTTTCATTATAGCGAAATATTGGTAGGATGTCATTTTGGATGCCCAAGTTTAAAACACACGAGACACGCGGCCAAGATTAACTACGAGGTTAGCAGATTTGCCCCCAAATAAAGAGCCATTCCCCAAATAATAATGGCAGATAGCTGGTTCATGCGCCTTAAAACAATTCCATGATGATCGATTTGTCCAAGCTTTCGACCTAACAGAGCTAAAAGGCAAAACCATATCCATGAAACACTCATACAAGCAACCGCAAAAATAATTTTTTCTTCTCCACTATAAGCAAGGGAGCTTGTACCGATGACCCCAATCGTATCCAGAATAGCATGGGGATTTAATAAGGAAACAGAGGCGGCAAACGTTATTTGTCGACGTGGAGAAAACCGTATTTGTTCTTGTTTGGTCCCAACTTCCGCGGCACTCTTCCACATAGCCCATCCCATATATACTAAGAAAAAGAACCCAATGAAAAACAATACTGCTTTTACCCATGCAAAGGTAAATACCACCACTGAGACACCAGCAACAGCTAAATAGATAAGTAAACTGTCACAAATACTAGCCGTAATGATTGCCGGTAACGCATATGTAAATTTTTTGTGTGTTGCCCCTTGATTAAATAGAAATATATTTTGCACGCCCAAAGGTAGTATTAACCCAAATGCCAATATCATTCCATGTAAAAATGCTTCCATCCTTATTCCTCCTCTTCTTCCTAAAGAATAGCGAAGAAAAGGCGTTCTGTCTCCATCCAATTGGATGGTCAGCAACCCAACCATTTTGATAAAATAAGAGAAAATAGATACAGGAGTATACTCTCATGGCAGAAATAGAATGGAAACCACGAAAAAGCTCAACCGTTTCTTTACATCAGCAAATAACTTCCTATATGAAAAAGAAAATACTTCATGGGGAATGGACAATTGGAATGAAGCTCCCTTCTCAACGGAATTTAGCTAAGCAATTCCAAGTCAACCGAAGCACCATTATAACAGCCCTTGAAGAACTAGCGGCTGATGGGTTAATTGAAGCAAAGGTGGGAAGCGGAACGAAGGTAATAAATAATACTTGGAGCTTACTTGCTTCTACTCCTCCGCCAGATTGGATTAGTTATGTAAAAGCAAGCATACATCAACCAAACATTTCTATTATCCAAGAAATTAATAAAGCAGAAGCAAATCCACATATTATTAGGCTGGGTACAGGGGAGCTTTCGCCAGAATTGCTCCCTAAAGAACGCATGGAACAAACCTTTCAATGTAGCGAAAAATTAAATCTCTCTCTTGGATATACAGAGCCTAAGGGAAGCTTAGCTTTACGCCAAACAGTGAGTGCCTATTTAAAGACGAAAGGAATTGTAACTTCCTCTGAATCTATTTTAATCGTTTCAGGAGGACTTCAAGCACTGCAATTACTTTCTATTGGTCTATTAAAAAGAGGTTCTACTATCTTTCATGAAGCCCCCTCCTATTTAAATTCCATTCATGTATTCCAATCTGCGGGAATGAATTTAATAGGGCTTCCTCTTGATGAAGAAGGGTTAGCATACGATGCGATTGGACGGATAAAAAGTCAGCATAAACCGGCATTACTTTATACAATACCTAATTTTCACAATCCAACAGGTACTTTAATGTCTGAAAAGAGACGAGCAGATTTAATAGCAATTTCTCAAAAAAAATCTATTCCTATTATTGAGGATGATGTGTACGGAGATTTATGGCTGGACACCCCTCCGCCTAAGCCTTTAAAAGCTATCGATACACAAGGAAATGTTCTTTACATCGGCAGTATGTCCAAATCCTTAAGCCCAGGACTGCGAATTGGTTGGATTGTAGGACCAGAGCCAGTCATTGAACATTTAGCCGATATAAAAATGCAGACAGATTATGGTTCCAGCACCTTATCTCAATTTGCGGTAGAAAACTGGCTGCAAAGTGGGTTGTATGAGGATTTTTTAAAGGACGTAAAAGCTGAGCTCAGGTATAGAAGAGATTTTACAATGACTATTGAAGAAATATTTTTCAGATATCGCAACGTGGAGCTCTCCTAAAGGTGGGTTTTATATATGGCTAAAATTAAAGCCAAGCATCTCTTCACGGAAGCTATTTGATTTAGCCCTCCGAGAAGGAATTCTTATCAATCCAGGAATCGTTTACGATAAAACAGATGACCAGCATCTGCGATTTTCTTACTCTTATGCTACATTGGGTGAATTAGAAAAGGGATTGATAACCTTAGCACAGGTAATCAAAACGGAAGCAAAAGGACGGTTTTACTGAGGAGTTTCTCAGTAAAACCGTCCTTCTGCGGTCTGAAAAAATTCTTGTAAATATGCGGTATTGTCTATATTCATATTGCATTCATTGCTATCTGTACAAATAAGATTTCCGATAGCTTTGTAATAATCTGCATTTTTAAGTTTCTTGTCTTTGGTTATCGTAGAAAAATAGGCAACTTCTCCAAAGCTATTACAAAAAGAACAAATATTTTTTTTATTAGTTGGTGTCATTTTCCCTTCCATTCCAACTAATTCTCCTTCTAATTCATAAATAATAAATTTTCTATTAGACTTTCCATCCGTCCAGCTTAAATAGGTTAATTTATGATGGTCTAACATTGTTAAATCAGGTAATCTTAATTTCTTTTGCTTGGGAAATAATTTTTTTAGCTGTTGTTCCGTCAGTTTCGGCAATGGCAATACATATGCAGTAAGTCGCTCGATATATTGTTCGTATTCATCCTTTGTTTTCCATTTGGAAATATCCAATAACTCTTGTTGTTCACTTGATGCTTGAGGAAAAAGATCTAAAACTTTTGCATGAGCTAAGTCTATTACTGCAGCTAACACTGTTTTTGGTAAGCTTTTATTGATACTGTCCTTAATGATTGCGATTTGTTTTTTTATAAAATTCAGCTGTTCATTTTTTATAAATTGTTCGGTCATTTCATTCTCTCCTATTATTGGTTGCGTCCTCTTTTTCTATTTTAGTAAAGTCATTCCCTTTCTAAAATGGAAAAGATGACTGAGAAACAATTTTTACATAAAAAACACTGATGAAAACTCACCAGTGCTAATCTTTATTTTTTATGTGAATACACGATTTTCTTAATCGTTTCCGTGGAGAGATGATATTCCTTCGCCAATGCCTGAAGGGTGCTTTCATTCGCAAAAGCTGCTTTTATCGCGTTGTTTCTGCGATCCAGCATATTTCTTCCACCACTTGAAGTTCCCCACTTCTTATACGCATTTTCTTGTTTTGGAATATACAAGGTCTCACCTTGGACATATTTTTGAATTTCCACAATAAGCTTTTCAGGTAAAACATGAGTTGCATTTGTATACTTCAATTTTGCCCGCTCCCTTATTTTTATTTTTTTGTCTAAAATAAGGTGCAAAGCCAAAATATTAGTTAGCGATAAAAATTACTTGTTTTGCCCCATGCAAAGTATCGCCTTTCTAATAATAGGCTTTGCATGAGTGGAAGTAGTATCAGACAATCGTATGTGATTCTCCAACTGTAAGCACCCCCTTTTTTCATTATTATAGCTAATTTTATCAAGTGTTACATTTAAATTTCAAAGAACTACTTCTGCTAGCAGAGTATAGGATTGCATTTTTTCCTCAAAGTCATAAATATTTGTGATAATCATAAATTCCTCTGTTTGATAGACTTCACTTAAACGCAAAATCTCGTCTTTTACCTTTTCTGGCGTACCAATTATTGCTCGTTTTCGATTTTTTCTTATAATCGCCTTGTCTTCTTCTGATAGCTCCATCCCTTTTGCCTCTTCTTTTGAAAGAATAAAAGTGTCTTGACCCTTTTCGATTGCTAACAGCCATAGATCTTGGCTTAATGCCATTTCTTCTGCTTCTGCTTGTGTAGGTGCACAAACAACAAATACACATACATTTGCTTGTGGATTTGCAAGAAAGCTAGACGGCTGAAAATTCTCCCGATAATGTTTCATCGCAATGCTTCCGCTAATTGGATTTATAAAGTGTCCATACGTAAAAGCAGTTCCCTTTTCTGCGGCTAATCTAGCTCCTCGCTGCGAAACACCAAGCATCCATATTTCTGGATGTGTTTCAATGGAAGGATAGGCTTGGACCTCTTGATTAGACGGCGTATTGGCTAGATATTCTTGAAGCGCCGTCACCTGGCGAGGGAATTCATTTAAGCTTTTTCTAATTCCATCTGTTAAGGCTAGCCGGGTAGGCGTAGATCCTCCTGGTGAACGCCCAATTCCTAAATCCATTCGGTTCGGATACAATGCTTCTAGCACTTTAAAGTCTTCCGCAATTTTAAAAGGACTATATTGTGGAAGCAAAACGCCACCAGAGCCTACACGTATCTTATTTGTTTGAGCGGCAATAGTCGAGATAAGTATCTCTGGGGCAGTCCCAGCAATTCCATTGGAGTTATGATGTTCAGCAACCCAAAAACGAGTGTAGCCAAGCTCCTCTGTTCGTTTTGCCAATTTAATTGTATTTTGAAGAGCAAGCCCTGCATGTAAATTCTTACTAATAACAGATTGATCAAGTACACTCAACTTCATTTGAATGACCTTCTTTCCTTGCGTTTTAAAAAGACATTACCATATTTCCTTTGCAATAAGCTCATAAGACTTCTTTCTACTTTCATAGCTATTGGTAATGGTAACAATCATCATTTCGTCTGCATCGTACGCTGATTGCAGCTCAACCAATTCCTTTTTGACCTCTTTTGGATTTCCAATAATCATCTTTTGGCGCATTTCTTTTATTCGTTTTTCTTCCTCGCTTGTAAAAGAATAATTTCTCACTTCTACTATTGTGGGAATTCCGTTATTTTTTTCGCCTTTATCGGTTTGGATTTTCGATAGGAACCAGCTTAAAGCCAGTTCTTCAGCCTGTTCTGTTGTTTCCGCGCAAATAGCCGATATCGTTACAATCACTTGAGGTTCTTGGATGTCCTCGTTTTTTCTAAAGGAGCTTCTATATGTATTCACGGTCTCGATTCCATCTTTATCGCTCATAAAATGTCCAAAAGCATAGGCTGTTCCATTTTCCGCTGCTTGAATAGCACTTTTTTCACTCGTTCCAAGAATCCACGGAACAGGAGCGACATCTGGAAAAGGATGTGCTGTTATTTTGGAAAACAACTGATCAGATGGATAATTATTATATAAAAAATGTAGAAGGTCTTTAATGGAGTTAGGCATATTCCGAACATTTTCTAAAAAGTTCCCAGAAAGAGCAATCGAAGCTTCGGCAGATCCACCAGGTGCTCTCCCTATTCCTAGATCAATCCGATTTGGAAATAATGTCGCCAGCATATTAAATGTTTCCGCTACTTTATAAGGTTTATAGTGTGGTAATAATATGGCTCCAGCTCCAATTCTTATCTTTTCTGTATTGGCCCCAATATACCCAAGCATTACTTCTGGAGCAGAACTAGCAAGACCGGGAAAATCATGGTGTTCTGCAATCCAATATCTTGTGTACCCTAGTTTTTCTCCAAATTGAGCAAGCTTCATCGATTCTTTAAGTGCATCTTGAGGGGTTTTCCCAGATAAAACAGGTGCTTGATCTAAAATACTTACTTTCATTTAGATAACCTCCCTTTCCGTGAATATATAAGCAAAAAAACAGATCTCTAAATCCGATAACGGTGATCTGTTTTGCCAAAACCTTCCGAATTTATTCCACTTCCATTAATTCCAAAAAGAAATCACTAATGCTGTTTTCATCGGAGAAATTGGTATATGAAGTGGAATACTGATTTATTTTCCCTCTAAAATTCAATTGCTCCTCAGGAATACTTACATCAAATATATTTTCGTATAAAAACTTCGTAACTACGTGGTATTCTTCCCCACCTCTGACTTTAAATTCAAAGCTTACTACTGTTAACAGCTTCTCTGACTTGTTACTTTTAACCTTTTTCTCTTGATAATTCGAAACAGTTAATGCAAAATCATTTAAGAAAACTTTATTTACCATCTTAATCGCTCCTTATTTGGATGTGGGAACAGAGTGTCAGTTATTGAGATCGAGTTAATCGACCTTATTAGAACCTTCCTTAGGCAACTGAAAAATTACTACTTAATGATTATGGATAATCGTCGGCTGCTAGAGTTAGCGTTTTGCACATTCGTTTACCGTGGCGAATCTTGCTTTCCATGGGACGTGCCGCCTCTTCCAACCAATAAATTCACCCAATTCAAACGCCTAATTGAATTTCGATAAACTATACTTTTTCAGCGATTTAGAACCTTCCCCCTGCGTCCCGATTTTCACCGTTATATCTGTTCCTTTTCCTATCTCACTTTGGACTTCGATTTCTCCTTCATGTAAATCTATGATTTTTTTGACAATAGAAAGTCCGAGACCATTTCCCCCAATATTTCGATTTCTTGATTTATCTGCTTTATAAAAACGCTCAAATATATGCATAAGTGAATCTTGGTCCATTCCGATTCCTGTATCTCTTATCTTAACAGTAATACTCCCATTCTCCGATTTAAATGCCTCAACTGTTATAGCACCTCCTTCTTTCGTGAATTTTATACTATTATGAAGTAAATTAATCCATACTTGATCAAGCATTTCCTCATCTGCAGTAATTGTTACATTCGGAAGAACGATATCCATGTTAATTTCTTTTTCTATCCATTGTGGCTCATTGGCAAGAATAATCCGACGGAGTTGATGATCTAAACGGTATTCTTTTTGATCCAAAGGCAAATGTTCCGATTCTAAAGAGGTAAGCTTTAATAGATTTTCACTTAATTTAGACAAACGGATGCTTTCCATTTCAATAATGTTTAAATAGTGTTTGCGTTCTGCGGGACTTAAATCATCATTTTTCAAGGTATTGGCAAAACCACTAATAGAAGTTAAAGGGGACTGAATTTCATGCGATACATTAGAAATAAATTCCTGTCGTAATTCTTCCATTTCTCCTAATTTTTCTGCCATATGTCTAATATTCGTTACGATTTGATAATACGGGTGATCATCGTTTTCCCGAAACTGATTTTTATAATATGAAAGATCAATATTAAAATTTCCTTCAGCTATCATCTTTATTGCTTGAATGATTGGATGCAAGTGTTCCGCTTGTTTTGATCTTACCCATGGGATTTTTGTCATAATTGATATTAAGCAACCAAAAAGGAAAAATCCCACTAAAGAATTTATTAATTGCCTGATGAATTCTCGGGGCGTTATTTGGATTGCATCATATAACCATGCTGTTAGCCCATAGGCTAGTGACCAGCATAAAAGTAAAAACAGAATGATTGCAAGGAAACCCGCTGTTCGTTTTATGAATCTTACTATCTTTCTCTTCACTGTCTTACCTCCAAACGATAACCAAGACCACGAATCGTTGTTATCTTAAAGGGACATTCCTCTTCGGAGAACCGCTGGCGCAATCGATTTATATGAACATCAACTGTTCGTTCATCTCCCTCATAATCAAAGCCCCAAATATCTTCAATTAATTGCTCCCTTGAAAAAGTTTTCTTTTGATGGGTTGCAAGTTTAAATAATAATTCGAATTCCTTTAATGGCAGGGTAATCTCCTCCTTCCCAATTGACACTTTATAAGAGTCACGATCGATAATGACATTTCCCATTTCCAATCGATTCGAAAGGGAGATTTGATAGCGTTTAAGTAAAACTTTTACTCTTGCAACTAACTCAGCTGGAGCAAAGGGCTTTACTAGATAATCGTCTGCTCCAAGGTCAAAACCTTTCACTTTTTGCGTGGTTTCCCCTTTTGCTGTCAACATTAAGATTGGCAATGTATTCGTATAATAAGTCCGCACTTCCCGACAAAATGTCCATCCATCCATATTCGGCATCATAATATCAAGTATAATTAAATCTACTTTATCCTGTTCGAGTAAAGACAATCCCATTTCTCCATCTTCTGCTTCTACAATAGACAAGCCTTCCTTTGTTAAAATAACACGAATTAATTCTCTAATATGTGGATCATCATCTACTATAAGTATTTTTGCCATATTATCATTCCTTTTGAAAAAAATAAGGAGAACCGCCAAATTTAATTGACCGTTCTTCTTCATGTATTATTGTTTTATTTTATCTAAAACTCACGCACGACGCATATAAGCACGCACAGTCATTGGAGCAAAGATAGCTACTATAACCGCCGCTCCAATAAGAGAGATGGTGAAATCCCAGCCAATTGTCCCTGCGTTTGTTAAATCTCTTACTGCTGTAACTAGGTGAGAGATTGGATTAATTTTTACAAACCATTGAAGAAAATGAGGCATTGTGTCAGCCGGAACAAAGGCATTTGAAAGAAACGTCAACGGAAATAATACAAGCATGGAAATTCCTTGTACACTGGAAGCCGTTCGCGAAATAACGCCTAAGAAAGCAAAAATCCAGCTAATCGCCCAAGAACAAACAATGACAAGAAGGCCTGCCAAGATAACAAAACCTATACCAGCTTCTGGTCGATATCCCATTATATATCCCATCGTAAACGTAAGGGTTGTCGCAATCGTATAACGAATCGTATCAGCAAGCAATGCTCCCGCTAAAGGCGCAATCCGGGCAATCGGCAGGGACTTAAACCGATCGAATACCCCCTTATCCATATCCTCACGTAGCTGAACCCCTGTCACAACAGACGTTGTAATAACAGTTTGAACGAGAATTCCCGGAATAATCACCGGTAAATAGTTTTGCACATTGCCAGAAATAGCCCCGCCAAAAATATACGTAAACATCAGTGTAAAAAGAATCGGCTGTAAAGTCACATCAAATAGCTGCTCAGGTGTACGCTTTATCTTAAGCAAACCTCTATAGGCCATTGTTAATGAATTTCTAACCCCTTGACGAAAACTTGAGTTTCCACGAAGCTTTCCTTCATGAGCTGGTTTAATTGTCGTGCTACTCATACTAATCCCTCCAATTCACTAGATTTATTCGCAGTATTTTCTTTTGAACCAGTGATAGTAAGAAAAACCTCATCTAATGTTGGTTTTTGCACACTTAGCTCAGCTAATTGAATACCAGCCTCTTTTAGGGTGATAAGTAAATCTGTTACTTTGTCAGCATCAGCCATAGGTGCAGTAATTTTACCGCCTTCTGCTGATGCAGCTGATTGGACATTAAGCACACGCTCCACGATTAAACGTGCATCCTGCATATATTGCTCATTTTGAATACTTAAATGTAAGGATGAAGTACCGATTGATTCCTTCAGGTCATTTACGGTTCCTTCTGCGACTACTTTACCATGGTCAATGACTGCAACTCGGTCAGCAAGTTCATCTGCCTCTTGCAGGTATTGTGTTGTCAGTAGTACTGTTGATCCTCCATTTACTAATTTCCGGATTGTCTCCCACATTTGATTGCGCGTTCGTGGATCTAGTCCTGTTGTTGGTTCATCTAAAAAGATAAGGGGCGGCTGAGCAATAAGACTCGCAGCTAAATCAAGTCGTCTGCGCATTCCTCCCGAGAAATTTTTCAATGGACGTTTTGCCGCTTCCGTTAAGCCAAACTCTTCTAGTAATTCCATCGCTTTACGCTTTGATTCTGCACGTCCTAAACCTAACAGACGAGAAAAAATAATTAAGTTCTCCGTCGCGCTTAGTGACTCATCAACAGAAGCATACTGACCAGTTACACCAATTAATTGGCGAACAAGCTGTGGCTCTTTTACTATATCGTAGCCAAAAATCTTTGCAGAACCTGCATCTGCCTTCAGCAACGTTGCGAGCATTCTAATTGTAGTTGTTTTCCCCGCACCATTAGGACCAAGCACTCCATAAATAGAACCAGTGCGAACATGTAAATCCACTCCATCAACGGCACGGTTATCACCAAATACCTTCACCAGCCCATTGGCTTCCACAGCCCATTTACTACTATCTATAAGCTTTTTATTATTAGTAATTTGATTCAAAGTAAATCCTCCCTATTCATCTTATGAAGAGATAATAAATTACAAATATGAACTAAATATGAACTAGAAAACAGAGGACGGATTGAAGTAATGAAAGAAGTCTTTTTTTTGAATGAAAATAGAGAAGGCATAGTGAAAAGTTGATGTCAGGACTCCTATGTTAACTGCGAAAATTTGTAAGATCTTACAAGCGGCTCAGAGCCCACTCCAGTGTAATATAGAATCAAATACTGCATCTAGTGGCTACTCCAGTAATCTGTACATTGATATATTTCAGTGTCCCTTAAAGTAATCGAAATAAATAGTGTAAAATATTGATTATTGGCCGAAATAAGAATAGAAATTCCATATGGAAACAAGGTGAGGACATGAATAATAATATAAGATTTTTAACAGTGATAATAATATCTACTTTAATGGCAGTCTTGAATTTAACTTTTTTGGAACAAAAGCGAATAGTCTGGATTGGAATAATCATAGTATTTTTAATTTTACTATGGAAAATGAGGAGTCTAACAATTGAGCTAAATAAACAAAGTCTCATCCTCGAAGAATCTCTAAAAAAGAGCGAAAAAAGGGAAAAGGAATTATCGAACTCCATTAAAGATTATGAGAGTTTACTTCATTCATTAGAAGGCGCTATTTATTCCGTTGATATTCAGAATGGACAGATAATTTTCTCAAAGGATTTGGAAAAGATATTCGGAAAAACCTTTAACAATGACCTAAAGTATCCCTTTCATTATAAACAATTTGTTCATCCTGAAGACTATGCAAAAATCTCCGACTTTGAGCAAAATGTATTGAGAGGAAATCCTAGTAAGGTGGAGTATCAGATCATCCAAGAGGAGAACAAAGTTAAATGGGTCGTTCAAAAAGCTATTCCTATTATCGATAAAAACAGTACTATTTCAAAAATAAATGGACATTTAATAGATATAACAGACAGAAAGACGCTAGAATTGAGCCTCAAACAAATGGCTTATAACGATGACCTTACCGATTTACCAAATCGAAAAGCCCTCGACCGTCATATTGAAAAAACACTTGCTCGTTCCAAAAGGCATGATCATTGTTTTGGGATTATGTTTATAGATTTAGACGGATTTAAAAATGTGAATGATACTTTAGGACATGATGCAGGGGATCAATTGCTTATCGAAGTAGCTTCAAGACTCCAAGATAATTTAAGAGAAGAGGATGTTATAAGCAGAATTGGTGGAGATGAATTCATTGTTATCGTAGAAGAATCATCAAAAAATGAATTAGAAAATATTGCAGACCGGATTATCCAAAGTACTTCTCTACCTTATTTCATAAATGAAAGTGAAGCACAAATTTCTGTTAGCATTGGTATAAGTCTCTACCCAAATGACGGAGAAACGAAAGAGATACTCCTTGAAAATGCGGATAAGGCAATGTACTATGCGAAAAACAATGGGAAAAATCGCTTTAAGTTCTATATACCTGATTTAATGAACATTGATCCCCCAAAAGAAGGATTTATCGAAAAATGGCGAAATACATTGCAGAATTCTTTATTTAAATTTGATAAAAAGGGGAAATAGGTATTCTATATTACTTCTTACTAAGCTATAGGGGCATTGAATAGAGAAAAAATAGATCCTGAAATTCAAATCAATTGATTTGAATTTCAGGATCACCCCCTAGCATATATAAGTGAGCAAATTAAAATAGCTTTAAGGTCCTATTATAAAGGCAATCATTATACTTTCTTCACAAATTCTGATTTTAATTTCATTGCTCCAAATCCAGCAATCTTACAATCGATATCATGATCACCGTCTACTAAGCGGATATTTTTCACCTTTGTTCCTTGCTTTAAAACGGAGGAACTGCCTTTTACTTTAAGGTCCTTGATAACCGTAACTGTATCCCCATCATTCAAAACATTTCCATTTGCATCTTTGATAACTCTATTATCTCCGTCAGTTTCCGTATCAACATTTGACGTCCATTCATATCCACATTCCGGACAAACCAAAAATGTCCCATCATCATATGTATATTCCGAATGACATTTCGGACAATTAGGCAAATTACTCATTGTTTAATTTCCTCCACCGTTTGAATTTGTATTAAAGATACTATTATAACAAAAACAGGGAAGCAGTAAAATTGTCCTCCTCCTATGTTCACCAAAATATGGTGCAATATGACAAAATACTACAAAAGAGAAACATGTTCTATTGGAGTTCATTACTGGTAAGGTCTTTTCATTGCGTTATTCCTTCTTGTCATTCATCGTATTGAAACACTTGCCTTTGCGGTTAGGATATTGGGAGCAAGTGATTAATCCATTGTATCTGTGGGAGATTTAGAAGTTAAAAAAGCATGCAAAGCTTAGATGTTTGCACGCCTTAATTCCCTTCATTATCTTTTAAAATCTTAATTAACAAGGGGGACGCAGAACCATGCTACTAGAGGAATAATCACTTCTTTAAACTTTGATTTTGTATTTAGATAACTATACTTCTTCAGTATTCTTGAGCCGTCCCCCCCCCTAGCATCCCTTATCCCTCATTTAACTGGTTAAAAATCTCTTCGCGTTCCTCTTGATTTGCTTTAGCTGTTAGTGTAGAAAAACCATACGTTATCTCTTCTTTCCCTTCTGTTAATCCTTCTATTATTTTATCAGCAAAGAAATCTACAGAAATGCCTGCTGTGTTTGAACCCGGTATACCTAAGTCCGTATTTGTAAGCGGAGGTGAAACTTCAATAACTTGAATTTTGCCTCTTAATTGGTGTCTCATAGACTGTGTAAACGATTGGAGAGCAGCCTTAGTGGCACTATAAACAGGTGTTGCAGCTAATGGGACATGTGCTAATCCTGAGGTGATATTTATCATCAATGGATTGTTTTGTTTAAGCAAATATGGGATGAACAGCTGTGTAAAATGGATAGGTGCTGAAAGATTAGTTTTTATCTCCTTTTCCACATCATCCCACGGTTTACTATAATCATAGTTTAAATAATGCATGATACCTGCATTATTGATAAGAACGTTTAGTTCTGGATGGTCTTGGATGACTTGTTCCACTAATGCGATGCGATTTTTCTCATCTGATACATCGCTCACATATGTAATTAGTTCAGAATGGATAGATGTTGCTTCCTGAAGCTTTTCGTTTCTTCTTCCTACAATTATTACTTTATTGTTTTTTTCTAGTAATCTAGAAGCAAGCTCAAAACCTATTCCGGTAGCTCCGCCAGTAATAAGGACTGTATTGTTTTGTAAATTCATTTTAAATCTCCCCTTTGTATTCTAACTGCTTTTATACAAAGATTATTGTATACTGAACCTAATTCGGCTTTCAGAGGTGTATTTATCCTAGAATTGCCACTACCACCTTAATTGGCAACTAGTAAATGGAGGAGATAGCACATGGCAAAACTGCCTTCTAATCGTTACAGTGAATTGGCTCAGTTTTTAAGAAGCCGCCGGGAACGACTCTCCCCTCAACAGTTTGGCTTGCCCGAGGGTAGGCGTCGCACACCTGGACTTCGCCGGGGAGAAGTCGCTGTATTATCTGGCATAAGCCTTGAATGGTATACTTACTTAGAGCAAGGAAGAGAAATAAATGTTTCCATAGAAGTACTTGAAAGCTTAGCTAGAACGCTAAAATTAAATGATACAGAACGTAAGCACATGTTTCTATTGGCACATCGGCAGCCACCGCCTGAGCGTTCCAGCAGTTTAGATGGCAAAGTAAGTGACGTACTGCAGCGTCTTCTCGATAGCTTTGGTACTTCCCCAGCCGCTGTTATGGATGCCAGAATGAACATATTGGCTTGGAACCAATCCTTTTCTGCAGTGCATGGCGATTATCAAAAAATATCTGATCAAGCGCGTAATCTTCTTTGGATAACCTTCACATCAGAATCTTTTCGCATACTAAAAGACGACCAATGGGAGAGTCATGCCAAACGAACGATTGCTAAATTTAGAGCGGGATTCGCCAAATTTGTTGATGATCCTTGGTGGGGAGAACAAGTGGAACAACTAAGTGAATTAAGTGCGGAGTTTAAAGAATTCTGGTACCAATATGATGTGCTGGATGATCAAGATACACTTAAGATTCTTCATCATCCAGAAGTAGGATTACTCACATTTGAACACCTTACACTGCAACCATTGGGATCTCCTAATCTTGAAGTTTCTGTTCATGTTCCACTCCAAGATAATTCTACTGAAAAAAAAATACAGACTTTAATGAAAAAAGGCATGTAAACGATGATGTTTGCATACCTTTTTCATTCACTTATAAAAGCTATTACATTCAGCTGATAAGAGTCTGCTTATTAAAATATTATTTGACTTTCTGCATAACCTAAATTTCCTATCTTAAAAAAGCTTCTCTCATGTAATCATTATAATAGATGAGCAAACATGGATGTTTTCGAAGTTGTGAGGAATTTGAATGAGTAATACCTGGAAAGAGAGAAGGTAAAAGTACGATGATTATAGCTTAGTTAATTCTTTTCAATTTTGTTCCTCTTTTTTTGATATAATAATGCCCTTCATAATCTTTTAAAACACTAATTCCTACAAACACTAGTGGTGTCCATATTTTCTTTAAATGAATAAGTGGCATATTTTATCCTCCTTTATAATCTTATTTACAAACATTATAAAGGTATAAAATGAAAGAATAATGACAATGCAAAAAACCACCTAAGTTACCAATGGTATTTTGCTTTTTATTAAGGAGTCAAATTTCCGTTAATTCACTTAAACGCTCAGAATAATATTCAACCAACTCATTCGAAGGATTGATTCCCAATTCTGTCCTCATAATGTTGGTATACTGGTCAAATAATGTGAGAAATGAATCCTTATCCTTCTGAGAAGCATATGCGTTTAAAAGCAATTTTACTACTTCTTCGTCTAATTCACTTAAGCTCCATATTTTGTTTAGAAGTCTAATTGCCGTACTATACTCTTTTTTTCTTAACAGCTTCAGCGTTAATTTTTTCACAAAAGTATTGTGTAAACTATTAAATCGTTCTATATCACTTAATGACCAAAAAAAGGCTCGTTCTCCAAATAGAGGTCCTATGTATATTTCCTCTACCTTTAAGGCATCCTCCCTATAATTCGGACTTTTTTCATCAAGTTTCGTCAATGCCTCTTCAAATGCTATATAATCGATGGAAGCGTAATCCAAATAAAGACTATAATGATCTTTATTCGAATGAACAATTTCTTTTAACCCATGAGGAACTAATGATTTTCTAATCTGATAGATTACTGTATTCAAGTAGGTTTCTGCATTTTTTTGGGGCATCTCTGGAAAAATATCTTCAATAATACGTTCTCTTGATACCATTCGTCCCCGATGCATGACTAAATAGGCAAAAACCTCTTCACTTTTTCTCGACATCCATTTTACAGGTCCTAAATTGGATCGAACCTCTAATCCCCCAAAGCAATGGATATATATTTGCTCTCTTTTTTTCGTATGTTTTTCCGAATAATCATAGTGGTGAATAGCTCTAGCACGATTTACCGCTTTTTCAAGTCTCTCTAATAAAACAGGCTTCACAATATAATCCAATGCATACACATCAAATGCATCCATTGCATATTCCTTATGGGATGTGACAAAAATAATGGGAAGATTATAATCGATATCTGCCATTCTTTTAGCAAACTCTAATCCATTTTCCTTTGGCATGCTAATATCAACAAATGCTAAATCTACTGAGTGGGTTTTGATAAACGAAAAAGCGCTTGCCGTTTCATGAAACATTCCTATAATCTCAAGATCAGGTATTTTTCCTAACATTTTCCTCATAATGAGATGCATGGCTTTTTCATCATCAATAATGATTACCTTCATACTTGGATCGAGTCCTTTCCCTTATAGTACTTTCGCCAGCTGGCTCCGATTTGCTAGATACTTATATAGTAGCATAAGTGAAGCGCTATTCGTAATTAATCATTCGTATTAGCCTAATACAAATTAACTACTTATCTATTTATTTGTGGTTCCCCACTATACACCCCTACTAAAACTCATTTGGAGAACTGAAAAATAAAAAAGATGATCTCTGTCCTTGTAGAGATCACCTAAAGGCTATAGACACACTTGAAAATGGATGTTTGTTTACAGCCTTTTTTATCAAATAAAACTAGAATTCTAATCGCTTAAATCTAAAATATGAATAGATAATTATTCAGAGGTGAAAATACATTTTTCAAAATCTTTAAGAAAGAGAGCTTTGAACATACAATTCCCGATGCTGAATATGACTTGCCACCCAAGCAATGATTCCAGCTACCGAAAGATAAATCACCAAAATAGATAATTGGGATTGCAATTCATGCCAATTACCTAATGAAATGACCTCCTGAAGACTTTTAAGTGAATGGGCCATAGGCATCCATTGTCCTACCTTACTTAATACAGGATTTCCTAATTCCATTGGGAAAGTACCACTGCAAGATGCCAATTGGAACACAAGGAAGGTAACCGCTAAAAACTTCCCTACTAATCCAAATACAGTAACAAGCATCAATATAAAGGTCATGAAGGTAAATGACACGATGATACTGGAAAGTACAAATAGTGGAACACTTGCCACTTCCAGTTTAAACACACTTAAAACAATAGCATCTACAATAATTGCTTGAACAAACCCAATCGTATATACCAATCCCAGTTTATTGACTAAGTGATGAGTTCCATTTACAATAAGCTCTTTTCGTCTGCCAAGAGGGAGGATATTTGATGCCATTATTCCTCCTACGAAAAAGGCAAGCGATAAAAAATAAGGCGCAATGCCAGATCCATAGTTTGGCACATTTGAAACATTTTTCTTTTCTAGTATAACAGGTTCAGAAAACATATCCGTCAATGAATTACTGTTTTTGACACTGGCTGTTTCTTTAGCAGCATTATCCAAACTAGATGAAAGGGTATATGCTCCATCCGATAATTGACCAAGTCCGTCCATTATTTTTTCTGTACCTTCTTTAAGTGGTATTGTCCCATCTGCTGCTTTATTTATTCCATTATTTAATGAAGCATAGCCTTCGCTCCATTCATCCAATCCATCATTGAATTTTACTGTCCCCGATGCTAACTCTTTAGCGCCGGCTGCTGCTTCGGCAAGCTTGTCAGAAAATTTGTCTAGCCCAGAATTTATATTTTCCTGCCCTGCAGTTACCTGCTGCGCACCCTCGGCAAGCTGCGTTTGTCCAGTCTGAAGCTGTCCAGTTGCCTCTGCTAATCCATTTGCAATCGTCAGTAGCTTAAGAAATTCCGGATCCTCTCCTGCTTCTGGATGCGACTTACTGTATGCACTCATTTGATCCTGAAGAAGTTTGGCAGCTTCATTTGCTTTTGATTGCCCTTGAAGGAGCTTTTCATTGCTCGAAGACCATTTTTTTACACCCACAGTAACTTGTTCCTCACCTGCTATAAGCGTATTTAATCCTTCAGATAACTTATCCATACCTTCAGATAAAGAAAGAGAACCCTTTTCCAAATCTGCACCACCGGAAGAGAGTGCTTCTTCTCCCTTTAGAAGTTTATTACTGCCAACTGTCAATTGAGTCATCCCTTGATCAAGTTGGTCATATCCATCATCTAGCTTAACCATTGCATTTTTCGCATCATTCATGCCCTGATGAAGATCATTAGCTCCATCTCCTGCTTTCTCTAATCCCTCTGCCAGTTCACTGAACTTAGAAAAAACACCCTCTGCATACGTCTTTGTAATGCTTTTGGAGATCTTTTCATTTATTCTTTCTACTGCAGTCGAACTAATCTGAGATGCGACAAAATTCCCACCTGGATTTGTTTTTGAGATAAGTTTCGCAGGAATCGGGTGGTCATCCATTAGGGTACTAATGTTTTTTGAAAAATCTTTTGGAATGGTTAATACCATATAATAATCCCCATCTTTTAATCCCTTTTCGGCCTTTTCCTCGGAAATAAAATGGAATTCCAGTTCCTTATTTCCTTTTAATTCCTCAATCAAATCATCTCCTGCTTCTATACGGTCACCATCCATCATGGCCCCTTTATCCTGATTAACAACCGCTACAGGCAGATTTTCTAAGTTACCATAAGGGTTCCAATATCCAGCTAAAAAGAAACTAGCATAGATGAGAGGTACCATTATAAGAAAAAATAAAGCTATACGCCCATGAGGATGCTTCCACATCGCCATTAAATCCTGTTTTATCAACTGTATGCCTTTCAAGCAATCACTCCCTTAATTAGTTTTACACTTTATTTATAGTAATTATTTTTTTGCATATTGTATAATATATAATTAGATATAAAAACATAGCTTTTAAGCTATATAAGGAAGGTCAAATTTACATGGAACTTTTACAGCTTCATTATTTTCGGACAGTAGCAAGGCTAGAGCATATGACAAAAGCAGCTAAACAGCTTCAGATTGCCCAACCTTCACTTAGCAAAACAATTTCTAGACTAGAAGAAGATTTAGGCACCCCTTTATTCAATAGGAAACACCGACAAATCCAACTAAATGAGTTTGGCAAAGTTTTTTTAAAGCGGGTAGACCGGATTTTCTTGGAGCTAAACGAAGGGAAAAGGGAGATTTTGGAGCTATCCAAGCAGCAAGAAAATCAAATTACACTTACTGTTACGATTCCTAGAGTTCTACCTGACCTCTTGAAGGCTTTCCTATCAAAGAATTCAAATGTAAAATTCCAGCAATTTTTCCTTCAGCCTACTTCTTCTATGAAAGAACAACTAATGGAAGGAAAAATAGACTATTGCATTTTATCTGCTACTATTGATGATCCGGATATCATTTGGGAACCTCTTTTAACAGAAGAAATTTACCTGATTGTTCCCCCTAGCCATCCTTTTTCCGACCGGGACACAATCCATTTGGCAGAAGCAAAAAATGAACCATTCATTCACATGCATACTGGCTATGGATTTCGGAATTTAACAGATCAATTTTGCCATGAAGCAGGCTTTGAACCGCATATAGCCTTTGAGGGTGATGATTCAACCGTTATAGGGGATTTAGTGAAACAAGGACTAGGCATTGCTTTTGTTCCAGAAATTACATTGCTTCATCAGTCAAACCAGTTTCCCCATAGTCTCTCTATTACAGAACCAAAATGCCGAAGAACGATTGGAATTGCCTGGTCAAAAAACAGATATTTGTCGGAGACTGCACAGCAATTCAGGGAGTTTGTAAAGGATTACTTTACCTTATTATCTACTAGGCTTAAAAAAAATGACAATTTATAAATAATAGACACAAAAGAGGCTGGGACAAAACAAAATATATAATGTCTAAAGACGAACAATCTCTCATATAGCTATTTAAATAATGGCTAATTTCAAATATTTGGTTATGGTTGTTTATGTTTTTTAAAAAAATCAAGTGGAGAAACCAATTCGTTCCATTGCTACTGACACACGATGCGCAGGGGGCAACCTAAGCCTCCTCGGCAAAGCCTGTGGGGTCTAAAGCTTGCTCTACTTCTCGCAGGAGTCGATTGTCCTCCTCTCTATTCCACTTCGTTTTTAAAGATTGTTTTTCAATAAACTATTATGGAAATAGAAAAAATTAATTGGAAAGACGAAGCAGCCTGAATACACGTAGACGCCACGGGGATTAGCGAGACAGCTGAGAACCTGCAAGAAAAGCCGAAGATCCCCATGGAAAGCGAAGGTGTATTCAGGCTGCGGGTGATAACCACAAACCGTCTATTCTAAAAAATTTAAAAACCCAAACAATTATACGAATTTTTTTAACATCTCCGTAAAATTGTTCGGGTTTATATTTGGTTGGAATACTTATATCCCAACCTCTTTTTATCAATTCTTATATACTTTTATTTGTTCATGAATCTATCCGATTTTCTATCATAGGGTGGTGCAGACCCATTCCTATTTCTATAGATAGTTACACTGCCTCTGATAATTATTTTCAATTCTTATTAGCCTCATATACCTTCAACTGCTTACCTTTTATGGTTGTTTTCTTCATTTTATCCAGTACCTTAGGCCCTTTATTATTTAAAATTTCAACATAAGAATGAGTATCCATTATTGTAATAATACCAATATCCTCTGCTGTTACTCCGTCTATTTTAGCAATCGTTCCAACAAAATCTACTGCTCGAAGTTTCTTTTTCTTACCGCCATTAAAGTATAGCTTCATAATATGCTTGTTCAGTTTTTCATTTTTCGCCTTTTTAATCGTTGGCTCTACGTTCTTCTTTGCCTCAAATTCCGATTTATTAGCAGAAACCTCTTCTTTTGATGGAGCTGTTATAGCTGGAATTTCAAAACCGATATATTCTTCAATCTCTTTTAAGAACTTATCTTCAAACGGGGTAACAAATGTGATCGCTTTCCCTTTTTTACCTGCCCGACCTGTTCTTCCGGTACGATGCACATAGCTTTCCTTTTCTAAAGGAAGGTCATAATTAATGACATGGGTGATACTATCAATATCAATCCCTCTAGCCGCTACGTCTGTTGCGATTAAATAGCGGAACTCTCCCCTTTTGAAATCATTCATTACTTCAAGTCTGTCTTCCTGTACCATACCACCGTGAATTTGATCACAGCTATATCCTAAGTCTAATAACTGATCACATAATGTATCTACTCTATCCTTTGTTCGGCAAAAGATGATACAGCTATCGGGATTTTCCACGATTGTTATATCCTGAAGAATAGAGAATTTGTCCTTTTCCTCTACTTTCAGAAGCGAATGATCAATTTTATCCGTTGTGAGTCCAGTTGCCTTTATTTCAATATCAATAGGTGTCTTCATATAGCGAAGAGATAGGTCTTTAACCGCCTCAGGTAAGGTAGCTGAAAATAACATTGTCACTCTATTTTTTGGTAATGCCTTTATAATAGCCTCAACTTGTTCAATAAAGCCCATGTTTAGCATTTCGTCTGCTTCATCTATTACAAGATAATTAATTCGGTCTAAGGTCAATGTCCCTCTCTCTATATGATCTAATACACGTCCTGGTGTCCCTACCACTACATGTGTTTTTTGCTTTAATTCTGTTTTTTGAATGGCAAAAGGCTGTTTTCCATAAATAGCTGCTGCTTTAATCCTTTTAAATCTTCCTATATTGATAAAATCTTCTTTTACTTGAACAGCAAGCTCTCTTGTTGGTGTCAAAATTAACGCCTGGGGCTTATTTTCTTCCCACTCTATTAATTCACAAATTGGAATCCCATAAGAAGCCGTCTTCCCACTTCCTGTTTGGGATTTCACTACAAGATCGATTTTTTCTAACACAAGAGGAATCACTTTCCTCTGAACTTCTGTTGGAATTTGATATTCTAAACTATCTAGAGCCTTTACTATTTGATTACTTAAATTAAAATCATGAAAACCTTTTTCACTCATCACGAAGCCTCTTTTTTTATTTATTCTTTTTATTATTTCCGTAACATTCATTCCCTTATACAAACTTCTATTATACGCTATCTTTTCTTTGAAAATGTACAATCCTTTATAAAACAGTCTAAGAAAAACCGGGCATAAACCACCCGGTCCTTTTTTAGTTAGAGGACATCCGATATTTTGTATTCCTGACCGTGTATTCCTTTGTAGTACTCAGGATACATTTCTCCCCCACATTGTTCACACCTAAACTGAGGTAGGGATGTAGGATCACCACCATCCATAAAGTCAAAGTCTTGAACCACGTCATACGGTATTCTCTCTTCTTCATGACACGTTAAACAAATGAAGTTGACGGATGTTTTTTTTCTGCTTTAAATGATCGGTTCCTTTTTTCTTTTTCTTCCCTCTTTTGTGGTGTTTGGACATTGGAGTAATACGCAATCACCCTTTCTAAATAGTTTCTTGCTTCTTTAGTCAAAGCGACCTTTATTTCTAGTTGTCCGTTCTCAAGACACACTTCTCCCATATATTCATAATAATTTTCACAGTGAGGACAGACAAGGGGATCCTTTTTTCCACTTGCTACAATTCTTTCTCTCCACGTCTGGCGACGTAAAGTCTTTTTAACTTTTATTATCCAACGTTTTGTATTTTGTTGCCAGGTAACAAGTATCTTCTTACATAAGTTCTTGCTTCTTATAGAATACATTCCGTAATGTCTTATTGTTTTGAATTGCTCATCTGGTATATGACGAATTAATCGTGATATAAATTCTTCCACGCTTACTTTCTCTTTCTTTTCTATTCCATCTGTCTTATCTATATATTTAAACGTCACGTACTGACCATCATATTCCTCGATTCGATTAATACCTATCGCAGGTCGACGAATATAACGACCAATATAACGTAGCTGTTCTTTTATCTTGCCTCGCTGTTTTGGGGCATACACATAGAAGCCTTCACCATTATTGGTAAATGCCTTTTGTAATCTAGGTTGTATTCACTTTTTCAGTAACTCCTTTACGTATTAATTTTAAAACTACTGTTTGCCATTGTTTTCTAAGCATCGCAAAAAGTAGAAAATCGTACTGTTTCCATTTTCCTTTTTTAGTTAACCCACCCATCGTTACTAACATATGAACATGTGGGTTAAAGTTAACTCTTGAACCAAAGGTGTGTAATCCTGCAATAATTCCTGGAGTTACTTTTGCCTTCTTTTTGAAAAACTCTGATATTATTCTAGCTGCTTCATCCATTTAATCTTTTAATAAGTGACGATGAAGAAGAAATACATCTCTTAACCCCTCATCGATCGTAAATATTACATGGCGATGATTTACTTGGAGGACATCTTCTGTAAGTAATCTACTCCATTCCTCGCTCTCTCCTACAGAACAAGTTGTGTAAAATCGACCCTTACAACGGTATGGTACTTTTCTAACATCATGGCAACCTTCACACACGAATAGCTTAAATCCTTTTTTAATGTCCCCACAATCCCGAAACTTTTCAACCTCCTTGATCACGATTGGACGAATTTTAGCTCCGTGCTTCTTCTTGAAAGACTCCCAATGACTATTTTTATCAAAAAAAATCTGTCTAAGAATATTTGCTTCCATAAAAAGAAAATCCCACAGTCTGAAAGACTGTGGTAGACCGAAAATTATATACTTTCTTATCTTTTAAAAAAAACTTAGACGGCACAACTAACACAATAGGTTAGTTGTGCTCGTTCCATTTGCTCTCAATATTGAGTAAATATGCATTTGGGTCCTTTTTAAACCTTCTCTGTTTTGTGTGTTCAAGTATCCGGTTATTCCACTTATTAGCTTCGTTCTTATAGGTAGAATAGTCAGCTTTCCTTATCTTATTCAAACCGTCTCGTTCATCTGTAACACCTTCAACAAAAACAATGTTTTCACCATGACGAACAATATAACGATTCCAAGTTCGACTACCAGTTATTCGCCTATGCCTTACTTTTGTACGTCTAAAGAATAGTTCTAAATCATTGTTCGTCCTAGGTAAGAGAGGGAAATCGTATATAGTAAAAAGTCCTTTCCAAAAGCCATTACTATATCTTAAAAGATTATCCACAAACGCATGATCCTCTTCCCGATTAAGCTCTTTTTTAATATGATCTAGATACTGTTTTAGTCTATTTTCGACCCAAGAACTTGTTTTATTTTCAGATGGCTCCATAATAGTGGCAATCCGTTTAAAACGCAGGTCCCAACGTTTCACAAGTTGATAATCTGAGTTAAAGTTATCAACATTACTGACTATTCTGAATAGCTTTTCAAGTAAAAGAGTCCCCTTTTTTATCCAGGCATTTTTCAATCGAGTCTTTGATTGATTTTGTTCGTTCATAGACTCGAGTACCAGGTAATTCAAACGGGGGCTTACCATCTTCCAGTAATACGGAGCGAATGGCTGCCACATAATCACTTGCGATTTCATCTTCTAAGCTTTCTGAAGGGGATTCTTCTATTTTTCTCTCGATATCTCGAATTCCCCTTAGCTTCTTTTTAATATTTGTCTTTAACTTTCGGTCCTTTTCCACTAATGGTTTGGCAATATCCTTAAAGTAATGGAACTGACAATACTGATATGGAATGTTTGGTGCGACTTTCTCAATCGCTAAACGGATTGACTGTTGCCCATCACTAATAAACCCTTGAATTGGGTAACCCCAATTAATGATGGGTTGAATAATCCCAACCAATTCTTGAGATGCACTACTCTTTAGATTGTGTGCAGCTAGGACAGTTCCACTTAGTACCTCACGGATTACATAAAGTGTTTCGTTTCCTTTTTCAGGTTGAACGCCATCAATAGAAAGGATTAATCCGTCACTTTCTTCTACGACTTTCTCTAAAATTTCTTTCGTGTTCTCTTCGACAGATGACCTAAGTAGTAACGCGTAGCGTTCATAGAGTTTTTGAACCTGTCTTTCAGAGATTTTAATCTGCTTCTCCGTTAGTATGTCGGTAATTTCTAATCGTGTTTTATGTTCTTTAAAGCGTAAATGACCAATATGAGCAATGACATCCATTCCATATGTAATATGTTTCATACTGAGTTGTTCAGCCTCTGCAGAGCGATAAACGATATGATTATCACAGGAGTTATTTTCGCATCTGTAACCTAGATTGATTACTTTAAATTCACCTTTAAGAGTAGAGATGGTTTTCCGCCATACAGGATGACAGTATGTTAATTTGCCTTCACATTTAGGGCAATGTGTAATCTCAGGAGTATAGTAAATAGATTCAACTGGATTTAACCGATTTTTTGTACGCATAAATAAACACCAACTTAAATAATTTATAAGTCTATTATAACTCATAAACATGGTTGGTGTTATTTATTCCGCGTAAGAAAAAAAAGAGTGCAGCATCTGCACCCTTTTTCAGAAAGTATATATTATTCCCTGTTTAACCAATTACTTTTCGGTGCCTGACACTTCTACAGACAACCTGTTAAATGCTCGATGCGCATTAAAGGTACATAAGAGTCCTAATAAACTTACGCTATAGAATGGCAATAATCCTGGGAACAAGTTGATAAGAAAATAGGCGGCAAAACAACCAATTAGTATAGTCAAAGACGATGCGATCTGTGTCACTGCTAAGAAAAACGCATTTTTAATGTACTCTTTGATGGACTTAAATTCCATATGAACATATAACGGAAATAGATAGGCAAACGTTAATATAAAAAGAATAACGAATAACCAAGTTAACATGATGTAGATAGATTGGAATGGTCCTTCCATCACTATAATAAATTGATAGTTCAAATACAATAACATGCCACCAACCACAAAAGATAAGCCAAGTAGATTGGCTTTAATAAAATGGGTACGATAATAATCCCAAAATGATTTAAATATAGGGATCTCTGTTCTTCCTAAAATCCACTTCCGTTGTATGGAGAATAAAGCAGCAGAAGATGGCCCAAATCCGAATATACCCAACCCAAGTACAGTAAAAAGCACCCACAAAATATTTACATAAGCTAACTTAGATATCCAACTACACATTTTATATGCTCCAGAGATTAGCCCACCATCCATCACATCGATCACCTCTTCATTTCTACCATTAGTCTTCTAATTACATTCTTGTACTATTTGATAGACAACGTCCCATTATCCTCAGATACCGAAAAGAACATCGGTCTTTCATTAGGTGTGTCATTGGGAGCATGGATGACAAGTTTTAGTTCACCCGCAAATGTTTCAAATAACATCCCGTGGCCGCCATCCTTACCAAAAATCGGTTGATCATCATGGTTCCATGGCCCTTTAACATCACCAGACTCTGATCTTGCTAGGCCAATAGCATATCCTTTATCGCCAAAACTAGACCACATCATCAACAACTCATTATTCTTGGCCCGATAAAGAAACGGACCATCTGTAACAAAATAATGATCTTCCTTTACAGGGCGAACCCATGGTGCATCTGTTGCTCGAAACAGATCTATTGGATCACTCACCGGCTCGGTTAAATCCTCTGACAGTTTCACTGCACACATTTTGCCAATTTCAATTTGGACCCATTCGTGACAAAAAATCATCCACGGAACCCCTTTTTTGTCTACATAAAAAGTCCCATCTAAGCATTCCCATTCTTTTGGGGTAAAATGTTCACTTCCATGGGGGACATATGGCCCTTCTGGTTTATCTGATACAAGAATCTGCGTACAACGGCGTCTATCCTCAGATTTAAAGCTTGCAAACATAAAATACTTACCATTCCACTCATGCACTTCAGGGGCCCAATAATTTTGATCCGCCCAAAAATCTTTATTAGGACGAAAGGCTGGAAATGGCCCCTCCCAATTGACAAGATCGTCACTTGAATAAACATCGAGTCCATCTGGCTTCCCTTCCCAAGTAGTTATTCCTGTTGTACCAAACAAATAATATTTCCCTTCACTTTTCACTGGTAAAATAAATGGATCTCGAAAGTTAATTTCATCAATTTTCATAGAATCTCCCTTTCACTGCTTACTACTATGTCTTACAATCGTCAAAAAGAATCGGGTTAGCCTTTAACTGCCCCAGCAGTCATACCATCAATAACATGTCGTTGAGCAACCAAATAGAATATGAGAATTGGTAACATAACTAAAACTAGATCAGCAAAAATCAAATTATACTGTTGATTATATTTTGATACATAACTAAACACCGTAAGTGGTAATGTCCATAATTCACTTTTGCTTAATATGAAGAATGGCCATTGGAAGTCATTCCACACGAACATGAACACAAAGATCGCACAAGTAATAATAACCGGTTGTAAAATCGGAAATATAATTCTATAGAACATGGACGTTGTTTTACAACCATCTATTAGGGCAGATTCATCCAATTCACGTGGTATCGATTTAATAAATCCGGTAAATAAAAGAATTGCAAAAGGGATATACATTGCTGTGTAAAACAAGATAATACCAATTCTAGTATTTAATAAACTTAGAATTTCTAGTGTTTTAATCGTTGGTACAATTGCAGGAGGCACAATCAAACCTGCTATAAAATAGACATAAAGAAAGTTACTTAGCTTGGTATCTGACCGTCTACTTATAATAAATGCTGCAAACGATGCCGTAGTAACTACTAACAGCAAGGATCCACCAGATATAAGTAGACTATTAAAAAAACCGGTTATTACACTTCCATCACTAAGCACTGTCATATAGTTACTAAGTGTCCAGTCGGAAGGTAAGGATAAGTTAACCGTACGAGCTTCATCTGCAGTTTTAAACGAATTTAAAATAACTGCAAAGAATGGGATTAGGTAAATTAATCCAATAACTAGCATGCCAACTTCTATGAAAAGTTTTGAGTTAAATTTAGTCTTTTTTTCATTAGCAATCTTTGATTTTTTTCCAGTACTAATGTTGGCTTCCATTACGCTTCTACCTCATTTCTTCTTAAGAATTTAAGGAATAAGACGGAAATAACCGTTACGATGACAAATAAAATTAAACTACCTGCCGAACCAGTGTTATAACGCCCCATGGCCATCTCCCTATAGACATAAGTATTAATTACCTCCGTTGCATTTCCTGGTCCGCCTCCTGTTAACACATATACCGTATCGAAAACTTTGAAAGAACCAATTAAAGCAAGCATAATATTAATCGTTACTCCTTGCCCAATCATAGGAAGGGTAATACTCTTAAATTGAACCCATTTATTCGCACCATCAATACGAGCAGCTTCATATAAATGATTTGGAACAGACTGAAGCGCTGCTATATAAATAACCATTGAAAAACCAACATATTGCCAAATATTTATACCTGTAATGGAATACATGGCAATAGCAGGGTCACTCAACCAATTAAGTGCTAAAGCGTCTAGACCAATGGAACCCAACAAGTTATTAAATAATCCCTCCGTTGGATGCATCAGTACACCAAACGTAATTCCGATAACTAATGCACTTAAAATGGTAGGTAAGAAAAACATGGTTTGCAGCAAACTTTTGGTTTTCAAGCCCCGATTAAAGATCAGAGCAATGCCTAGTCCAATTACATTTTGCAAAACAGTTGTAATAAACGCATAGATAAAAATATTGACAATTGCTTTTCTAAAAACAGGATCCTCTAATACTGTTTTTATGGGCTCAATCCCAACAAACGAAATACCCTCTTTATACATATTCCAGTCTGTAAAAGAAAAGATAAAACTTGCTACAGTTGGAACCGTATATAAGGCAGTAAAGATAAATAGTGCAGGAAATATAAACTTATAACTGTATAATTTGTTCTGCATCTGTAACCACCTACCTATTAAGAATTGGAAGAAAGGTATCAAGTCGTACCTTTCTTCACTAATATCAATTTATATTAAAATCCTTCGATGCCCCTTGCTTTTGCATTTTTCTGTAACTCGGCATCCAGTTCTTTCGCAACATCCTCTGGGGTCTTTTGACCTAATAACATTTGTTGAACAAAAGTACCATAATAACCATAGCTTGCAACAATTTGACCATCCATCCATACAGGTGCTTTATTATTTTTTAATAATTGATAGAATACGTCCTGTCCTTCTGTTATATTGGATTCAACGTTTTTCCAAGAAGGAATCAATTTATTTTTTTCGTACCATAGATTTAGATTTTCTTCGCTTCCTAAATAGCTTAAGAATTGTTTTGCAGCATCAATATTTTCACTTGATTTAGGAATAAATAGCGTCTGCGGAATCCCCATATTTCCCCAGTTATCACCATCCTCAGTTGGATAAGGGAACATATCAAAGTTATCCGGTTGCTCATCAATCAGTTGGTTTAGCATCCAATCGGCATTATCAGCCATAGCAGCTTTCCCATCAAGTAGCGCTTGAACTGCCATTTGTTGTGTAGTTGAAAGTGTATCTGCGTCTAGGAATTTTTTATTATACCAATCTAAATGTCTTTCAAGAGCTGTAACTAAGACATCCACATCAGCAAAACCGATTTCATTGCTATTAATCTTTGTCATTACATCTGGATCTTCTTTAAAAGCATTGCTAAAGTATCCCGTTCCCCATAGTTGCAACGGCCACGTATCTTTTCCACCTTCAATTAGCGGGGTAACTCCTGCATTCTTTAAAGTCTCTGCAACTTTAACAAATTCGTCGTACGTGTTTGGAACTTCTAAGTTATGTTGGTTAAAAATTTCTTTGTTATAAATAACACCAGCAACATTAACACCTGTCATCGGGTATCCATAAAGCTTATCACCATAAGTAATCGTTTCTTTTACTGCTTCTACAATTTGATCTGCCCATGGCTCATTCGATAAGTCAACTAAATTTTTCTCCGGTTGAAGACTACTTTCTGCTTTAGCTGCACCTGCGTAGGCAAAAATATCCATGGAATCACCAGTAGCTAATCTCGTTTTTATAATTTGATCGAGTTTATCATCTCCACCTGGAATTAATTGAAGATCAACGGTTATACCTGTCTCTTCCTTAAAGTTAACAATTATCTCTTCTATTGGTTCTGTTTTCCAATCACTTGTCATAACAAAAGTTAATGATTTCGTTTCAGAATCAGTACCTGATACGCCATCATCACTTGTTGAACAGCCAGCTAAAACGAGAGATAATGCAAATACGCTAACTAGGATAAGCTTTGTTTTTAAAAATATAAATTTATTAATCACGTTTTTTCCTCCTTCTTGTAATCGCTTTCGTTTTCTATTGTAATCGCTTTATTTATTTCAGAACATGGAGCATTTTTTCAACTATGATGGATTTTTTTATCAAAATAATATTTAATAGACTTATCTAGACAATTTGATTATCCTGATTTTTGCAGTTCGCATCCACATGTTGTTAAGATGAATCGTCCCCAGACTACATGTGGGTATGAACTGCTTCGATAAGAAATTATGAATTAAATCATCTTATGAGTTATTAAAGTAGTAAGGGATTCATTTGTTTACGAACCAAAACTATATTAGTTAAGGGCTTAGGAGATTGATAAATCATGACATTGCGCAATAACTCCATTAAAACAAAACTGTTCAGTTACTTTACCGTTATTGTCGGTTTTTTAATTTTATCATTTTCTATAATCTTTTATTTATGGAGCTCTAACCTAATAAAACAAAATACTTTCGAAATGATGGAACAAAATACAACCGATTTAGTAGAAGACACAGATGACTTAATTCGCGAGATGGACAAGATGGCTGTAGAAATATCTTTTAATAGTACAATTAAAAATATCCTTTCTGAACCAAAAATGCCTTCCCTAGCTGAACAAGTACAACAAGACAAAGATGTAACAGAAATACTATCAACGGTTCTTTTTTCATCCAATTTCACCCGTCAGATTAATGTTTTTAATGAATCTGCTTTCTATAGTTATGGTACATCCCAATTAATAGATCCCAAACAACTTTTGACAAAGCAAGATGAAATTGATTGGATTAATGAGGTAACAAAAGAGGAAGTTCGAAAAGTTATTGTCCCACCACATCAAGATGATTGGTCAGCCAATCCGAATCAATGTGTTTTTTCTTTTACTAGAGAATTAAGAACACCTCAGACCAGTTATGGCGTTGTCGAAATACAACAAAATTGTAGTAGTCTTGAAAAAACAATTGTGACCTCTCCCTTTACTACTAACGAGCAAATTGAGATTATAGATAAAAATGGTCAGATTGTTTTTCCGATTGATAAAAAACCCATAGATTCAAGTCTTTTAAAATCACTTATAGGTAAGTCCGGACGTTACGTTGATCAAAAATCTAATAAATTCATTTCTTACCATACATCTGATTATACAGAATGGACTATCATAATCACTTCATCGACCAAGGATAAGTTTGAACCGATGTACCAATTACGAAATAACACTGTTATCTTTTGTTTGATTTTTTTAATTGTGTCACTTCTGTTTTTATACTGGTTATCGAATCGATTATCTAAACCAATCGTCAACTTAAGTAGCGAATTGGAAAAATTCGATTTAAAGAACATGCAAATACAAGTAGATCCGAAATATAATATTCATGAGATTGATCTTTTGTATGGTTCATTTAAGCAAATGGTATTACAATTAAGACGCTATTTTAATCAATCGATACAAGCCCTTGAATTAAAAAGAAAGGCGGATCTAAAAGCTCTACAAGCGCAGGTTCACCCGCACTTTCTCTTAAATAGTATTTCTATTATTAGTGCTTTAAGTAATGAAAGAGACATTGTTAAAGTTCGAGATATGTGTGAAAAATTATCTTCCATGTTTCGTTTTATTATACAAAATGGAGAAACGGAAATTACACTCAAACAAGAACTAGAACACACGAAAAATTATCTGGACATTATGAACATCCGTTACCAAGAACACCTGAATTATGAAATCGTATTGGAAGACGAGGAGGTCTTAGAACTGATGGTACCAAAACTTATTTTACAACCGTTAGTTGAGAATTCCTTTCATCATGGATTTTTTGGTATTAATCCTCCTTTCGATGTCTCTATTCGAATAGCAGCAATGAAAGACCATTGGGTTATCGAAATCATCGATAACGGAATTGGGTTTGATGAAAAGAAACTAAATCAACTTAAAACAAACATAAAAAATATATCGATAGAAAAATTAGATGAGGATGATCTCTTTGCATCAGCAGAAAGTATTGGCATATTAAACACTTACAAACGATTACTTTACATGTATCCAACTCTCTTATTTAATATAGTAAGTAGGAAAGAGGAAGGAACAGTCATTACAATAAGTGGGCCTTTACAAAAAGGAGTTGGATAAAAATGTTTTCTGTTCTTTTAGTTGAAGATGAACCAATTATGCTTAGAGACCTTCGCAGAAAAATAGAAGACTTACCTTATCGATTAGTAATTGAAGAGGCTATTAATGGTGAGGATGCTTTAAATAAAATCAAAAAGCGTATGCCCGACCTATTAATTACTGACATTCGTATGCCAATAATTGATGGGCTTGAACTTATTAATCGTATACGTGATCATGATTGGCCTATTCTGCCGATTCTAGTTAGTGGGTATCAAGATTTTACTTATGCAAAAAAGGCCATTCACCTTGATGTTGAGGAATACTTATTAAAGCCAATTATTCAGTCAGAATTGAGTACTGTAATAGAAAAAGTGCATACAAAGTTATTAAAAAGCCAAAACCTAGCGATGCTTGATCTAAAAAGACCGCCGACCAATAAACAGTTCATTGTATTTTGCTTTAGTCTTGGTGCAATTCAAAGTAAAAGAATACTTTCTACGGATACAGATAAAAAGTGGGATATAAATCAATTAGTGGACTCCCTTCATAACGAGTTAAAGGAAGAAGAAAATATTTGGAGTATACCAGGACTTAATTCAAATGAGGGATGTATTGTATGGGGATTTGATTGTCATTCTGAGGCGCACATCAATCAAATCACTCAAAAAATCTTTGATTGGGGTTGTGCCAAGTTTCCCACTTTCACTCTTTATCCAAGTGAAAAGTATACAGATTTCCAAAGCATTCCTCAATTATATACCGAGGCATTTGATCAGTTGAAACAGAACTTAATTTATGGGAAGAGTTCCATTCTTAATAATGAGGCGCAATCTAAACCAATGTACATAACTAGAGAACGAGAACAAGAAATTACTTTTCTGATTCAGAACAATAGAATAAATGAATTAACTATCCTGTTACAAGATACTTTATCCGAAGCAGAGAAAAACAATAGCACACAGAATCAATTGGAAGAAACACTTCGAACTTTTTTTAACACAATTAATGCGAATACTAATATTAATGAAATTTCTGATCGATTGTACACTACAATAGAATCTTCAAAAACATATAGTGAGTTAGCAATAAAACTAGAAGCATATTTAGATCATCTTAGTTCAAAAATAGTCAAGCCAATCGATACCTACGATATTATTGAACAAGTGCGGCTATATATAGTAGAAAACTATAACAAAACGATTACGCTCGGTAAATTAGCTGAAATGTTTACTATTAGTCAATCTTATTTAAGTAAGATGTATAAGCAGTATTATAATATCGCTCCAATGGAATACCTAATAAGTATTCGTATGGAAAAAGCACAAAAATTAATGGTTTCTATGCCTAATTTAAAAATTAAAGATGTAGCAAAAATGGTAGGATATGATGATCCATACTACTTTAGTAGAATCTTTAAGGCCTATACCGGCTACAATCCTAGAGATTACAAAGAAAATATAGAACAAAAAAAGACATAAGAAAAACCAGGCATAAACCGAAGGTAGTTCCGATACTGTGGAGAAAAACTAAAATAACAGGTCAAATAACAAACTAAAACACACTATGTTTGGCACTATAAATAACGGCGCAAAAAGCATAGAAAAACGCTTGGATTTTAAATATCCTAAGCGTTCTTTTTTTATTTTCTTATTCAACTAAAGGGAGGCTTATATACAGTATCAGCTATAAAACGTTTATGTGGTCCACCCTTTATCTTTGTGTACATGTATCTATAGTTAAGCGTTTAAGGACTTGGAGCATCTATGGGCATGATCTGTCTTGAAAGGCTGAAGCCGTTGTTTCATCAGGCATCCAAGCCTATCATTAAAGTCCTATGTTTGTTAACGTTGAATACGGTGGAAAACTATACTGTATATAAGCTCCCTTTAGCATTCCTGTAGTGCGTTAATTTCAACTTTGAATAAAATAGAGCCGCTCAGTATGATAAGAGTATAGACACCACTCTATTACTCAAATTCTAGAAAGGAGCTCTTATATGAAGTTTAAAATGCAGAACAAACACAATCAACCAATTGAAGTAATTTCTGACAAACATCTCGTTGTTGGTGTGGATATTGCCCAACAAACACACGTTGCACGAGCTGTAAATTATAGCGGTATTGTAGTTGGCGATCCTTTGTCCTTTGAGATGATGAAGATGGGTTTGCAAGGTTACTAGATTGGATAGACCAATTAAAAACCACGAAAGGACTTGATACTAAAATCGTTGATATGGAACTACAGGCCACTAATGGTTAAATCTGTCTGAATGGCTTTATGATCGAAAAAATGATGTAGTAAGTGTTAATCCCCATCTTGTAAAAAAGAATAAAGAAAACCGAGATAATACACATTCCAAAAGCGACAAAAAAAGATGCACTAGTTATAGCCGACATGGCGCTACTCTGCGTTTATTTCCTCCCCCTAAAGAATTACGATCGTTGGATGCCCAAGGTATTGTTAAGAGGCTACTGAAAAAGCCATCCGAATATTAGGAGGTATAAATGGGTGTAGTACCCTTATCAATTCTTTAGTATACTTAAGATATCAAACAAAAGTGGTAATCAATAATGATAGAACAACAACTTCCCTTATACTCAATCCACAAATCCCAAGACCATGCATTTTTTGGTTATAAAACGCATCTTGCCGTAACAAAAGAACTTGTGATCGCTGCTGGAATGGGACACGGTGTTAGGAGATACAGCTTATTCTGGGACAGAAAATTTACAGTTTGCGCACAACGAAGGTTTCCAACTTGTTTCTAGATTGCATCCAGTTATCACCAATAAAAAACGAGAAGAAGACGATTTTGTGTTTAACAAAGATACCGATATGTTTACTTGTCCAGCTGGTCATTTGGCCGTGAAGAAGAAAATTAAAAATCGTAAAGAAGGTGATAATCGCAATCCGCAATTGAGTTATTATTTTGATGTGGAGAATGCAAACAGTGTCCACTGCAAGAAGGGTGTTATAAAGGCATGAAAACAAAGAGTTATTCGGTGACTATTAAATTGACTGAACATGTAGAACAAGAAATGTTCCAAGAGACCGACCTCTTTAAAAGTCTAGCAAAAGACCGTTATATCGTGGAAGCAAAAAATAGCGAATTGAAGAATCGACACGGGTATGATCAGGCCAGTAACTCGAGTCTATTCGGCATGGAATTACAAAGCGCCACCACGATATTTGTAGGGAATCTCAAAAGAATAATGAAGCTAATAAATGAAAAAACATAAAAAAGAATAAGTAAAAGGATAAAAAGGAGAAGCATCACAAAAAAATAGATGACACCACTCCATTTTTATTTTTTGATATAAAACTTTCAAAAAATAGGTATTTTTTAAGTGGCCTCCCCCGGCATAGACAGGGGTTTTTAAAGAAAATACCACAGCCTGAAAGACTGTGGTAGACCGAAAATTATATACTTTCTTCTCTTTTAAAAAAGACCTACCCTTTAGGCAAGTCTAATGCTTGATATGCTGATTGATACTTTCCGCCTGCTGCAACTTCCGAATGATACAATGCCCTTATAGCAGAACTTTTCTCAAGGTCATGTTCATCCATCAAATCCTTTAAGCGTATTTGCAAGTCCTTATTATCTTTGATTAACTTTTTCATTTGTGATTTCATATATTTCATAAGATATCTAATCCTTCCTAGAGCATAGCTTGCACTTCACTCTATTATTACATATAATCCTCAAATAATAAAAACATCTTTAACTTATACTATGGTTCACCAATCTTTTACTCTTTTGCCTTTGCTGGCGCCATTTATATGCATATTCCCATTTCACCTATTCTTATTCTTGCTAATAGAAAAAGATGATCTCTACACAGGCAGAGATCATCTTTTATGAGAAAACTCACTTATTTGTATCGGATTTTCTTTCTTCATTCTCTACTATATTTCTAAGTTAGGATGGCTGCGTTACTAAAGTACGTTTTAAAAATTCTCTCGTACGTATTTGTGTCGGGTTATGGAAGATTTGGTCAGGACCTCCTTCTTCCGCAATAACTCCTTTGTCCATAAAGATAACTCGATCAGATACTTCCTTCGCAAATTCCATTTCATGTGTTACGATGATCATCGTTTGACCGGAATTGGCAAGGTCTTTCATGACTTTTAGTACTTCTCCCACCATTTCCGGATCAAGAGCGGAAGTAGGCTCATCAAACAACATGACATCTGGACTCATCGATAGGGCTCTTGCAATTGCAACACGCTGTTTTTGACCACCCGATAGCTGTTTTGGCTTAGCATTAATATACTTATCCATCCCAACAACTTTTAAGTAATGCATGGCCATCTTTTCTGCCTCTTCTTTGGATCGTTTTAACACCTTTACTTGTCCTACCACACAATTTTTAAGGACATTGTGATTATTAAACAAGTTAAATTGTTGAAATACCATACCTAGATGCTTGCGATAATCTGCCACATTATGATTGTTATCCAATATATTTTTACCATGGTAAAATATTTGCCCGCCACTTGCTTTTTCTAATAAATTTATACAACGAAGAAGCGTAGATTTGCCAGATCCAGAGGAACCAATGATGGAAACAACTTCCCCTTTATTTACGGAGAAATTAATGTCTCTAAGTACTTCATGCGTTCCATAGGATTTGTTCAGATGCTGAATATCAATGATCTGTTCCATATTTCTTCACCTTCTTCCATTATTTTTTATCTAATTCTAGCTGTGTATCATTTCCGATGATCGTATAATTATCCGACCCATCTAACTTTTTCTCCATATACAGTAATATTCTCGTTACAATAAAGGTCATCACGAAATAAATCATACAAGCTACGAAAAACGATTCAAAATATCTAAAGTTATTTCCTGAAATTGATTTTGTTACAAAATATAATTCCGTAACGGAAATTACATTTAATACAGATGTATCTTTAATATTAATTACAAATTGATTTCCCGTTGCTGGTAGAATATTTCGAATAACTTGTGGCAATACAACATTCCACATCGTTTGTACATGATTCATTCCGATCGCATGCGCTGCTTCAAATTGTCCCTTATCAACAGAAACGATTCCACCTCGAACAATTTCCGCCATATATGCTCCTGTATTAATGGATACAATAATAATAGCCGCAGTGAAAACATCCATATTTATATCAAATGCTAGTGCGGAACCAAAATAGATTACCATCGCTTGGACAATCATCGGTGTTCCACGGAAAAGTTCAATATAGATAGACAGGATGATATTAATTACTTTTAAAATGACTTTTTTTACTACTCGTTCCGGGGTGGGGATGGTGCGAATAACACCTGCAACCAATCCAATTGCTGCCCCAATAATGGTTCCGATTAACGCAATCAAAAGCGTTACGCCAGCACCACGAAGAAACATTGGCCAGTTCTCTGAAATTATTTTAATGATCCACTCAAGACTCATCTTTTCTCCTCACTTACTTGATAAAACCGCCTGTATAAAGAGATACAGCCGGTTTTATCCTTTTTTTATTCTGCTGCTGGTTGATTCTTAATCGCATTATCCATCATACTTGTACGTTCTTCGTCTGGAATATCTGCTAAGATTTTATTAATCTTCTCTGTTAAGTCACTGCCCTTTTGAAGTCCAACAGCGGTAGTTGTCTCTTCTTCTGAAGTTTTAAATCCATCCTTAAATTCAACCATTACAAACTTATCATTTGCTGCTGAAGCACTAACCCCTTCAGGACGTTCAGACACGTATCCATCAATAACCCCTGACTCCAGTGCCACTCTCATTGCTGGGAAGTTATCCATTGCCGTCTTTTTTTCTACACCATTCATTTGATCAATAACAGAATAATGGAATGTATTTAACTGAGCCGTAATTTTTGCCCCTTTAAAATCCTGGATGGATGTAGCATTTTCAAACTTACTACCTTTTTTCACTACCATTACTAAATTTGATGTATAGTAATTACCCGAAAAATCTATTGTTTCTTTTCGCTCTGCAGTTGGTGACATCCCTGCGATGATGGCATCAATTTTTCCTGAAACTAATCCTGGTACTAAGCCATCCCACTCTGTTTTTACAATCACTAATTCTTTTCCTAAACCTTCTGCTACTTTTTTAGCGATCTCTACATCATAGCCTCCAGCATATTCTGAAGACCCTTTAATTTTCACCGCACCATTGGAATCATCATTTTGCGTCCAGTTAAACGGGGCATATCCTGCCTCCATCCCTACTTTAAATGTATTATCCTCTTTCGATCCAGAAGCTGAATCGCTGCTTGTCCCACATCCAGCTAATAAAAACATTGCTGATACGATTAAAACCATAAATAATGTTAACTTGTTTCTCATGATGACTTCCCCCTGTTTTCCTATTAATCTACTAAAACAAAAAACGACCTGAGATAAACTCAGGTCGTAGTATATGCGATAGCCCTAAAGTCCTCTCTTTTATCCCAAATGAGATAGCACAACTCAATAAACTAGGCGTTTATTGAGACAGTCCTGCAGCTCTTAACTACAGACCCAGCATGTAATACCGAGAATATTACAAACTTCGGCGACATTTCCTTCTCCTTAGCATCAAAGCTTCTCAAACTCCACTAAAGACTGTTAAATATCGCGCCTCTACCTCACTGTAAAAAAGTGAGGTCTTATTCAATTAGTTTTTATAGTACCGTATTTTGTCGATATTCGTCAACTTGTTTTTTGTTATTTATCATGTCTTTTGAATTTTTAGTGAGCCTTTCCTCTTTTTCAACTAACATATAATAATTAGTAGTTATTCCACCAAAGGTACCATAATCTCATCTTCCGCTAGCCCATACTTTGCCAACATTTTTCTCTTATATTCTTCGAAGGGTAAGTAGAAATTTTCAGGAGGGTTACCTAATAAGATAGTAAATGTTCCTTGTTTGTAAGAAACTAAGTAACTTTTCTCTTGATCTATTTCTTCATTAGTAAATAGAGATTTATAACTTTCTAGCTGTTCATCCGTGATTTCACTATTCAAACTTACTTTTTCTCGACTTCCATCCTTTCTATACAAAATAAATATACCATGTCCATCGTTTGTTTCTTCCACATATTCGACACTATTAGCTGTTTCACTCTCTATTACTTTCTTGTAAAAAAAACCACACCGTAAGCAAACGATATATTCTTCATCTGTTTTATAGTAATAATCTTTAAAAGCAGAACGCCCACAGCACGGACATTTTACTGCATAATAAATGGAACCCATAACAGTTTCCTCCCTTTCATTATTGGTTTATTTTTGGATAAAATTGTTATAGAAATGTGTGCTTCAATTAAAATTCAGGAAATTAATCATATTGCTAGAAGGATAAAGTAAGAGGTATGTTAGTTGAGGGTTAGGAGGAAAAGCTACTATATTTAGTATAAGTGATTTCTCTAAACTATCAACCAATTAACTGAATATTCATTTTTTGTTCACTACTACAAATAAACAGCCATAATAAAAGGGATCAACCATTCCGCTATGGTCAATCCCTTTTGATACGATTATTTTGCTTTTTTAGAAACTCTTACGACATTAAAGATACTGGCTGCTAAGCCGCCCCATAGGATGACCATTCCAACTACCATCATGGTGATCGCACTAGCTGACATATTAAACAACCTCCCTATTCTTGTCTAGAGCATTAGATTTCCACTTTTTAAAGGATAGAAGAACCCCAATAATAATACTCACTGCAACTACCAACACACCTGAATACAAAATTAACTCCGTCGGATACCCACCATAATTTTCCTTTAAGTTTTGACGAATATTGTCAAACATCATGTAACCAAGAATAATTGGGGTTACCACACTTAAACAGAACTTCCACCAAGCACCTATACGTATATCAGAAATAGCATTCGTATGAGACTGTAGTCCATTTAATCCTTTAAAGAACCAAGCAATTAGGATGACTTCTACTAATCCTGCAGTAACAATTCCAAAATTATTAATGAAATAGTCAACTACATCGAGTAAATATAATCCGCCATTTGTAGCAAAAATCAAGGAGATTACTGTTGCCACTAACCCACTTGTTAAAACCGCTTTTGTCCGTGATACATTAAACTTCTCCTGAACTCCAGCGATGAAGGTTTCCACGATAGAAATTAGAGATGTCATACCTGCAAAAACAAGAGAAAGGAAGAATAATACCCCAAATAGTCCATTCATACCAGGGAACTCATTGATTATGCTAGGGAAGACTACAAACGCTAATCCAATCCCACTGCTTACTACTTCTTCAACGGCAACACCTTGTTGATTTGCCATAAAGCCTAAGGCTGCAAAAACACCGATTCCTGCTAATAACTCAAATCCCGAATTTGCAAATGCCGTAATAAAAGCATTATTGTTGATATCTGACTTTTTCGGTAGATAGCTAGAATAAGTAATCATAATTGCAAATCCAATCGATAAAGAGAAGAAGATTTGCCCATACGCTGCAATCCAAACCTTTCCATCAAGAATCATATCCCAATTTGGTTTGAAAAAGGCATCCAATCCTTGCGCTGCTCCATCTAGGGTTAAGGCACGAATCACGATTACTAAAAACATTACAATAAGGACAGGAAGGAAAATCTTATTTAATTTTTCAATTCCTTTAGAAACCCCACGATATAAAACGAAAAGAGCAACTGCCCATACACAAAGCACGGGAATAACGATACCAGGAACTAACCCGCCAATTGTTCCAGGTTCATCCGCTATCTTTAAAACACTACCAAAAAAGAAACTCTCAGGGTCTGAACCCCATTGCGTACCAAATGAATAAATCGTAAATTTTATAGCCCATGCGACAATAACCGCATAATAAGTACAGATGACAAAGGAAATTAATAATTGCCACCAGCCAAGCCATTCTGCTTTTTTATTTAAACGGAATAGTGATAGTGGTGCTGAGCCACGATACTTTTGACCGATTGTAAATTCTAAAATCAGTATTGGAATTCCCGCTGTTATAATTGCAAATAAATACGGTAAGAAAAAGGCTCCTCCCCCGTTTTCATAAGCAACTGCTGGGAATCTCCAGATATTCCCTAAACCAACTGCAGATCCTACAGCTGCCAAGATAAAGCCATACCGTGATCCCCATTGTTGACGTTGTTCCATAAGATGACCTCCGATTAATCACTGTTTTAAAAAGATTCAGATAACTTTTTACATTCTATTAATATAGCGACTATTTTTTGAAATGTCAAACTATTTATTGATTTTTTTGTCGAATTTTTGTTTTTTTAGTTTTTATAGATAAAAATGGAGATCCCCCTCTATGTTTTTATGAAACTATTAATTATTCTCCCATAAACAAAAAAGAAGAAGCGAGGTTATCCTCCTTCTTCTTTTTCTTCATTACGCCTATTTATACTACTTATTCATTGAATGAAGAAAATCTCCTAACAGACTATCTAGATCATTTTCTATGTCGTCCTCTTCCTGTTCCGCTTCTGCCTTTATTGATTGGTTATGTGTTGCTTTATCCCAATCAAAAGTGTCTAAATCATCCATGCCATCTATCTCTTCATCAACAGCTGTTTCCTCGATTGCACGCACGTAGTCATCCTCTTCAGATACTGCCTTAATAGAAACAGGTTCGCTTGTGATTTCTTCTTGCAAATACAAGGCCTCGTTTATATCTAAAGAGTTGCTATTTAAAGACGCAAGCAAAGCAGTAGAACGAACTGGATCCTTTAAAAGGTGGTATATAATCGCACCTAACATCGCCTCAGAATGCTCGTGCTTCAACCAATCTCGCTGTGATTTGCTTAATTTATGGGGAAGAGGGATTGTAATTGTTTCTCGTTCCTTTGAAAAGGACTGACCAACCCCTTGTAGCACAAACTCAGCTATTTTACTTGAAAAATTCCTTCTTTCGACTTCCTTAAGCTTTTGTAAATGGTTTAATAGATGATCAGGAATATCAGAAGGGACACGAAATGAAATAGCTTGTCCTCTCTTAATTCCCTTTGAACTAGAGCTTTTCATAAGATCACCCTATTAATTTTTCACAGATTCTTGTGGTGGTTTAGGCTTCTCCGTCTTTCTTACAAAATCAGTAATGAGCTTATAATAAGCATTTGCCATCATCCAAATACTCTCTTTCTCATCTTCAAAGAATTCAATGTTATAGCCATCTAAATTATTATTTAATGTTTTAATGTACTCTTTTAGTACATTTGCTCCTCCACCAACAAAATAACAGATTTCTGTCTGAGAATTTTTCTGCCATACATTACGCAATAATCGATATTGTTTTTTCGCTAGTTCAAGTAGGATACGATCAGTAATATCATGAACACTTGTCCGACTTCCCTTAACCATAATATGGTTCCTGTCATTTTTTCGCGTGATAATTTCCACCACATCACGACGACTGTCTAATTCAATACCGTGTTTGGATCTAATTTCTTCTCTTATGGACTCTAGTGATTCCGAAACACCAAGATTAAATCCTTGCGCCTTATCATCATCGACATTTCGATTTTTTATAACAGCGATATCAGTAGATAATCCCCCTATATCCTGAATAATAATTCTTTTATCGATTAAATCTTTATTAATAATTTTTAACTGATTATCCATTACAAGATTGATATAGGCTGCAAATCCCTCAGGATAAATTTTCACTTCATTAAATTTAATATTTACTTTCAACCCTTGGTATTTAGGTGTCACAAGAAATTCCACTTGATGGACAGAACCAACTAATTTGGAGCGGTATCCAGCGTCCTTTCCTTCCTTTACTTCACGTAGAGGGAGCCCTGTTCCAAGCGTATAGTTTGCGTCAATGACATTTTTCATCCGTGGAAAAGAATTCGAATTCTTCTCATTAACTGCATCTAATGCCAACGTGGCAAAAAGCATGACCAATGTTTGATCTTCCTCCGATTTAGCACTGCCTGGATCTAATTCCGTTGCACTGCTACTCTTTGTTGCTAAATGACCAACACGGTAAATCGCATTATTTTCTTTTAATGCAGGGGAGTGAACCTTAATATGTATTCCTTCTAGAGGATTTTTGTTATCTAATTCTTCTATTCCGATTACAGGACGATCTTCTGTATCTCTTGCCACAATATTAGGAATATTCAATTCGCACTCTACTTCCCCAAAGATTGCCTTAATGGAGTCATTACCAACATCTACAGCCGCAATTCTAGAGCTCATCTTTTCATCATTCCTTTTCATTTAATTTTTTTAAACGAATTAACAAGAAGTTTCATAAATCTCTTATCTCTAATTAAAGGCTATAGCAGATTACTAGATTAATCAATTGGCTTTACCCAAAAAACATGCAACTGTAAACATCTCGTAAACTACGATTATTTGTAGACATTTTTGTAATCTTTAACCACAAATGTGTATACATAGCGTCTTTTAACTATGTATACACATTTGTTTACATGTAAACGTGTTTGTATACATAGTGTTTACTTTTTGTATACTTGTAAATATTTTGTGTACAATTATTTTTTTAGGAAAGGGTTGATTAAATCTTCCTTTAGGTATGTGAAAAGAATGTAACTGACAACTTCTCATCCTCAAAATTATTGATGTTTTAACAGATACTTCTTATGGACAGAATAAACGTAATCTCTCTTGTAGACCTTTTAACACTTCTTCTGGGATTTCCTTAACCTTGATATCATCCCCTAAGAAAAGCAGCCAATTTATTAGTTCTGATAATTGCTCTGAATGATGAATATTGATATTAGTCTTTAGAATTGCTGTAGTTTGAAAAGGATTCGTATAAGAAAGGGAAACTTTTAAAGGATGGTATTTTTTAAACTGAGCAATCGCCTTTGGACCCAGTTCTAAGATAAGATTAATTATCTCTTCCTGCTTGCTGGCGTCATGACAGAAGCAAGCTTACCAGAAGCAACTAGAATTATCCCATTTCCTAAAGGCGAATATCTAATTGTTAAAGGGGAAGCAAAGACCTCTGAAGAGTTGAGTAATATGCTTACTGGTATTGCCTTTGGTCAGGTCCTACCAGAAGCAAAGGATTTTGCCTATGTTGGCGGTCCAAATGCAACGGTTGAAATGGAAAAGCGAAATGGTTTAGTATATGGTGAAATGTGGATTCCTGTTGTTAGGAAATAAGAAAAAATGAGATGCATTGTAGACAGTATTGGCGGAACAATTCGGTACTCGTTTTTCATTAAAAATTAACCAATAAGCTCATTAATCAAAACCACCAGTGTGAACTGGTGGTTTGCTCTGCGGCTAAAAGCCTCTCTTACCGGCCTCGGCCTTAAAGGCCCACTGAAAAGGTTTCCCTTCTGCACCACATTCACTCACCAATTCTAAAGAATTTCTTTATTTACTTCCGATTTTTCTCACCCGTGAACGGATCGAATTCTTCGAACAACGTTAGCTGATCAGCCATATAATCTTCTTTCAGCTGATTTCTTATATATTCTTGTATTTGTTTCTTATTTCTCCCCACGGTATCAACGTAGAAACCACGACACCAAAATTTCCGATTCCCATAGCGATATTTCAAATTCGCATGTCGATCAAATATCATCAGGCTACTTTTTCCTTTTAAGTAACCCATGAACTGCGATACACTTAATTTTGGTGGGATACTAACCAACATATGGATATGATCCGGACAGGCATTTGCTTCATGTATGATAACACCTTTTCTTTCACATAGCTCTCTTATGATTTGTCCAATACTCTTTTTGTATTTGCCATAAATAATTTGCCTTCTGTATTTTGGGGCAAAGACTATGTGGTACTTACAATTCCATGTTGTATGTGCTAAACTGTTCATGTCCTTCATAAGGGCATACCTCCTTCTTGCGTGAGATAAAGTGGTCGGGAAACCAACTTTATCCTACCATGAAAGGAGGTTTTTTTGTTACCTCGCTATAAGCTCTCCGGAACCCCCGGCATAGCCAGGGGTTTTCGAAACCATCAAATAACAGGCATCAATCCTTAGCGGATTAATGCCTCTGTTTGCTTACGTACAATATTTCCTATACTTCATCAAGTTGAAAATGGTTGGGAGTGCTTAGCAACTCTTATTTACATAGAATCGTCAGAAATAGATCTGAAAGACTTTCAATTATTGAAGTAGTATCCCTGTTCAAGGTCCGAGATGAGATTGGGTTGTATTGGCAGCCATTCCAATAGTTGCTTTGTCTGCGCGCTAGACCGAGGGATGTCGAGACCAGCAAGGGTACCTAAAAAGCCGAAGTGGTTAGCTGCCTCTTCTCGTGAAATGCTAACAACTGGGAGGTTAAGATGCTTCCCAACGACACTCGCAATGTCACGAAATGGAATCCCCTCATCTACCACTCCGTCTAATCGTGAACCGGCTGGTGCCTTTTCTAAAGAGAGGCGGTAGAGGTTGGCGGCATCCAGTCGGTGTACGGCAGGGCAACGGTTGGACCCTTCCCCGATATACGCAGAAACGCCCTTGTTCCGTGCGATATTAATAAGTTCCGGCACAAATCCCTTGTCCCCTCTGCCATGCACTGATGGAGCTAGAGAAACGATTGATGTCCGTACTCCTCGATTTGCTAGTGCTATTACAGCGTTGTCCGATGCGGCTCCATTAGCGTGAGCTGTGGTAACGAACGGCTTACCAGAATTTTCGAGCGCATCCCCTATCGTCTCGATAACTCGTAAATCGGTTTCAAGTGAGGCAGCAAAATTTGAGAAGTCGTGCTTAAAGGCTAGGTGGATCACGCGTCTGCCTCTGCAGTACCTCTTCGAATACTGTCAAGGTCATCAAGATCCCCTCGCTGCACCTCTGCCCCAGCTTCCTTCAGTATCGTCACTCCAATGTCTGAACGGGTAAGTCCGATAACTTTATGACCGGCATTGATGAGTTCACGGACCACGGCGGAACCAATGTAACCAGTTGCTCCTGTTACAAAAATACGCATAATAATATCACTCCTAAAGTTGTTAATTTGTTTTAACAATTGTAGTATAAACTTTAGAGTTCACTCTAATGCAAGTCATACGGAGGAGAAATATACATGAAAATTCAAGAATTAGCTAAAAAGACATGTTTAACAGCCTACACCATTCGTTTTTACGAAAAGGAAGGCTTATTCGACAGGCGGCATGTCCGGCGAGACGTAAATAACTATCGTAACTATACAGAGGAGGCTATCGAACGTCTAAAACTTATAAAGAAGTTCCAGGGCGTAGGTTGCTCTCTTTCGGAACTAAAAGATATCTTACAGGATGTAGATACAAATACTCGTACCAACGAACAAGTGATTGAATGGATTTTCCAAAAAATAAGGGAGATTGAACGTAAGAAAGAAGAATATGATCAAATACTAAATACTCTCAACTTCATGTTGGAATACAAGATAGCATTGAAGAATGACCCAATAAAGGCTCAATCTATGTTAAAGGATCGACATTCTGATTAAGCATGCTTTAGTTTGACTTTGAACATTTTACAAAGTTAAATTGCAATTTTATTAACGTTTATCTCCTTAAAAAATTATACCTTCTCTTTACCGTAAAGAATCCGAACGAGTGGGTATGTTCCATCGTTCGGATGATAGTTTCGTATTATTTAACAACATTCATCTTTAAATCTTCCAACATAAATCTAATAACATCAAAAATGTCCAAATTCATTATTGAAAATGATGAATAAATCAATTTGGAGGGGAAATATGAGGCTGGGACAAAACTAAATAGCCAATCTGTAAAGACGAACAATCTCTAATTTTGCTTTTAAATAAAGCTACCTTCTCATACTGGGTATCAAAGTTTATAAAAATAGTCCATTGCAAAAACTAAGTCGTTCCATTGCGCTACAGACGCACGATGCGCCGGGGAGGAAGAACTCCCCCCTATATACAGAACCTATACAGATTCTTTACATTAAATTATGAATGAAGGAACACACGCCAAATATAATGAATAGAGATTACATCTTTTCAAAAGTGGGTCTCTTCGGAAAACTCCACCTTATAACTACGACATCAATCTTACATTTGTTTGAACCAAAAAGATGTTCTATAGTCATGAGTTTGTCAAAACAAAGATAAGGAGTGATTGTATGGATACGAGTTCTCACATCATTATGGGTTTAGGATTAGCTGCTCTTGCTCAAATTGACCCCGTTGTCGCTAATGATTCTACTCTTTCACAGGCCGTCCTGTTCGGTACTGTAATTGGTTCAAATGCCCCTGATTTTGACTTCATCTATCGAATGAAAGGAAAAGGCAGCTATATCCGAAATCATCGGGCAATGTCTCATTCCTTACTGGCATTGCCTCTATGGAGTGTCGCCGTTTCAGGTATTATTTATTCCTTCTTTCCAGGATCATCCTTACTCCAATTATTTTTATGGACATTCTTAGCTGTAATTCTCCATGTGTTTTTTGATTTATTTAATGTACATGGAACCCAAGTCTTACTTCCCTTCTCCAAAAAATGGATTGCATTTGACTCAATCCCCTTAGTGGATCCTATAATTTTATCTGTACATTTTCTTGGTTTTTGTCTGCTGCCTTTTTTCGAAATGGGTAAAATGTTTTTCATCCTATACATTTTTATTTTCCTTTACCTTGCTACCCGTACTCTATCAACAGTAGTAACAAAGAGAAAATTACAGCTCTATTTTAGTAATTCCATCCGCATTAAATTGATTCCACGTATTTCCTTGTTTCAATGGGATGTAATCATTGAGACAAATGAAGATTTTTTATTTGGCGTCTATTCAAAAGGCAGCCTAGTAATCGAACATTCTCTTTTAAAGAAAATAGATTTTCCTGAACTAGTATCTGACAGTAAAAATCATCCTTTTGTTTCTGATTTTCTTTCTAGTACCCAGTATGCTTATCCATTTGTTCAAACAAGAAAAAATGGCTATTTAATCTATTGGAAAGACCTTCGTTTTCGTACCAATAAATTTTTCCCTAATCTTGCCATTATCGCTGTAACGTCTGATTACAAAATGAAGAATTGTTTTATCGGTACACTATACTCCTTAAAACATTACAAGCAAGTCATAAGACAATTGAAAAAAACTGTAATCTTAAAAAAGGGCTGATCTTATGGAAAAGAAATTACTGATTATTTCTTCTGATATTACAGGGCATGGACATAAAAGCATCACCGAATCTCTGTGTGAGAAAGTCAAAACTCAAGAAGTGAAGATATTTGTAGTAGATGGATTTGCGCTTGGTAAACGATTGCTTTTAAAAATCGGCCAATCCTATGGTCCCATCACAAGAAATTCGGAAAATCTATGGAAAATGATTTGGAAACTATCTGCTATGAACCCCCACTTAGTAGACAATTTTATTGAATCATTAATAAGAGATAACTTTCTAAAATTACTGGAAGAAATACAGCCTGATATCATCTTATCTGTTCATCCGAATTTTAATGGCTCTATCTTAAACATTTTAGAAAAACAAAATATCAATATTCCTTTCTTTACTCTAATTGCCGATCTTGTTAACATTTTTCCTCTTTGGGCAGACAAAAGAGCAAATTATATTATTAGTCCTACTTTTGAAGCCCAAAATAAGTGTATTGAATTTGGGATTCCAGATGAGAAAATAAAGGTTTCTGGTTTTCCAGTCCGTTCCCGATTTTTCCCAAAGAGCTATAACCAACGAAAATTCTATAACAAGGGCCAATCTTTAACATGCTTGATCATGAGCGGTGGTGAAGGTGTGGGAAATATGAAGAAAATAGCCGAAAATCTACTAAATCATTTTGATTGCAACGTCAAAATAGTAGCAGGGAAAAATGTGAAGCTAAAAACTAAACTGGACATATCCCTTAAGGCGAAATATGGTGATCGAGTCGAGATTTATGGCTTCACTCAAAATATCCAAGATTTAATGCTTACTTCTGATATTGCCTTTACTAGAGGCAGCCCCAATGTTATGTTCGAAGCAATAGCTACCAATACACCGCTAATCATTACGGGAGCTTTGCCAGGACAGGAAGAGCATAACCCAACTTTTGCCGAGAATTTCAATTTAGGAGTGGTATGCAAAAACCCAAAGGAGATTAAATATACGATAACTGATTTACTCGAAAATAATGGTAAAAAGCTAAATGATATGATAATTAGTCAACGGAATTTTATCAATATAAATGCAGCGGAGGACATTCTACAATTCATTCTAAAGGTTGGCGATCCTTATCATGAAGATGCAAAAGAAAAACTTTCTTGAATAAGAAGCTAACTTAAAAGGTCCTTGATAAACGACTTTTTAAGTTAGCCTTTTTCCTTTACTATTAAAACAAAGCATCCTTTATTTTAATCATCAAATAGTATGCATTAATATATTCTTAATAACAAATTCTGGTCTTTCCTCGGTAATTAAATGGCCTGTTTTTTCATACGTAATTAACTGAGCATCCGGTAAATCACTAACGAGTCGTTGACCAACCTCCACAGGAACAACTCTGTCTTCCTCTCCCCATATTAATAATGTTGGAACGTGAATATCTTGAAGCTGGTGTGGCAGCAAATCCCCCTCACGATGACGTAGTAGTCGGATTAATGCCTTATAAAATCCTTTTTCGTTCAGTGGTTTTCCAAATTCTTGAATCAATTCATCATTGATCAAAGTATGGTCAAAAAAGACATTTCTTAAATGATATTTGACATCCTTTCTTCGAATATAATAATGTACCAATTTGTCAAAGCAAGGTAAATAGGAAGAAAGAATGAGCAGCTTTTTTGATCGCTTCAAATACCCTGAACTACATAACAAAATCAATTTATTAATTTTCTCAGGAGCAATCAAGGCCATATAGAGGGCAATTTGGCCCCCCATTGAATGAGCAACAATATGTGTGTTAGAGTAGCCAAAGTGATGGATACATTCTATCATTAGCTTTGCATAGTTCTGAAAACTATATATAAAGGAAGTTGATTTCTCACTTTTGCCAAAGCCAGGAAGGTCCACGGCGATAACGGAATATTGTTTTTGTAAAAATGGGATAATTCTCCGAAATGTATAAGTCGATGATGCAAAACCATGGATGAGAAGAATCGGTGGTTTATCATTCAATATGTATTCACAGTACAAATTGATACCAGCTACTTTAAGGTAAGTTTGATTTAATCCATTACCAGTCAATATGCTCAAACTCCTCCACAAATTAATAATTTGGTTTTATTATTAATCAATTGGGTCTGGAGGATACAGAGAATAGATTATTTTATTCCGCTTTGTAGCACAAAAAACGTTCCATACTTTTCCTGATATTGCACCGCAGAACTCTAGTGACCACCATAGATGTAGCTCTTGCTACAGTGTGATTCGTAGAATTCATGGCTTGCTAATGATCACTTAAAATTAAGAGCAGTTACATCCTTTCTCAACAACAAAAATAAAAAGGGATAACCCTTTTTTTAGAATGTTATCCCTTTTATTTTCCCCTATCTAAGTTATGATAGTCAACAACCCACGACTGAAGTCACGAGGGTTCTCGGCTAAAGCCTAAACTTATACTTTACTAAAAGTATCAGGATCAGCAAACATACGTTGGTCCTGATTGAGTGCATTGATTTTATCCATATCCTCTTGGGAAAGTTCAAAGTCAAAGACATCAGCATTTTCGGCAATGCGGTGGGGCTTAACTGACTTTGGAATCGTCACTACTCCTGTTTGTATGTCCCAGCGGATAATAATTTGAGCCGTTGATTTTTTGTATTTTTTTGCAATCTCGACCAAAATTGGTTCTTCAAGCAGACCTCCCTGCATTAATGGAGACCAAGCTTCAAGCTGGATGCCGTGCTTTTTGCAAAAATCATGCAATTCTCGTTGATTAAATCGTGGATGATATTCTACCTGGTTGACCATCGGTACAATTTCACCGTTTGCAATGACTTCTTCAAGGTGATGAACTTTAAAATTGCTGACCCCAATGGCACGAACACGTCCATCCTTATAGAGCTTCTCAAGCGCTTTCCATGTGTCTACGAATTTTCCTTGTGAAGGAAGAGGCCAGTGAATTAAATAAAGATCTAGATAATCGATCCCCAATTTCTTCATACTAACGTCAAAAGCTGCTAATGTTGCTTCATATCCTTGATTAGCATTCCAAACTTTTGTTGTAATAAATAGCTCCTCACGAGGGACATTTGATTCCGCAATAGCTTTGCCTACACCCTCTTCGTTTTTATAAACAGCAGCAGTATCGATGCTTCGATAGCCGACTTCAAGAGCAGCCTTAACTGAATTTACAACTTCTTCTCCGTCCTTTACTAGGAAAACGCCTAAGCCTATCCAAGGCATTTCGACACCATTATGCAAAGTAGTAGTACTTTTAAGACTAGAAATCATCGATTATCTCTCCTTACTAATATAGTAATTACATCTTTACGTTTACGTAATCTCTCCACTTATGAACAGGCTTCCAATTTAGTAATTTTTTCGCCTTTTCATTGTTTAATAGCGGTGCAAATCCTGATAAATCTTTACGAAAATCCGTAACAGTTGGATAACAGGTTTCCATTAACTGTTTGCTGTCAATGTCCATGCTTGTTTCATCCGCCCCGATATTAAGGGCAACTGATCCAAGGTCGTCTGTCTCAACAGCCAATCGGTATGCGGTCGCCGCATCTCGTGTATCAATATAACTCCACAGAATCGTTTTTCGCTGCTCAGGGTCATGGATAAATCCGGGGAAATTTTCATACTTTTCAGGAGAGATGACATTTCCTAAACGGAATGATACGACCTGCATCCCCGTTCTACGATGAATCATATCAGCTGTTTTCTCATTTACAATCTTGGATAAACCATAGCTCTCTTCCGGCAATTGCGGGTGATCTTCATCTATTGGTACATATTGAGGTGTTAAATTTTGCTTTGAAAAACAAATACCATATGAGGACTCACTTGAAGAAATTACCGCTTTTTTAATTCCTAGATTTCCTGCTGCCTCTAAAATGTTATATGTAGACATAACGTTATTTTCAAAGGTCACTTCATTTGGATGGGAATATGCAACCGGAATCGCAGCAAGATGGACAACAGCATCGGCATCTGCTAATACCCCATATACTTCACCAAGATTTGTTAAGTCTGTTATTACTGTTCTGCAAAGAGCTTCTTTCGGATACTGCCTATCCACATTAACAACTTCATAACCATGATCGATAAACTCTTTTATGACATCTCGGCCAAGTAGACCACTTCCACCTGTAATGACAACCTTTTTCTTCATTTTCTCTCCTCCGTATCTACTTAATAGAAAAATGATTCTGTAGTTCTAAAAAGAAGTTTGCGTTTTACCTATACTTTGTTTATCGCGTAAACTAAGTATAGGTAAAACGCTTCCATATTTCAAACAATACCTTTTATAATGATAAAATTGTTCAAGAATGGTCAGATTGGACTTTGAATATCCTCATTTCCTATACCAATAGAACTACTGAATGTTTGGGAGATTGAGGAAAAAATAGGATGGCAATATAAATATACTATGATTATGTGTAAGTTAAATAATCCCCTTTCCCCAAGGAATCATTAAGAAAGATCCTTATCCATTTGCATCAATAGAGATATTTAAATAAATGTTAATTCTATTTTCCTGCCAAAATAAATAACATAAGGCCGAACTTCCATATAAGAAACGACCTATTTATGATATTGCTCTCCGTTATGTAAGCCAATTGAGGTTTCACATACATGACACCTCAATTGGCTTACATTCCTCCTTCAATTACCAATCTTCAGCCGAATTCCCTTACAAATGTAAATAACTGTACCAGGTTTACAAATCCCATACTCTAACATTTTTTCACGTTAAACTTTTGGTGTAGGAGAAGGTTTGCCAAATAAATATCCTTGAAAAAGTTCATAACCTGTTTGTTTTAACCATTCAAAGTCTTCTCTAGACTCCACACCTTCTGCTAACGGAATTGATCCGATATCTAATGACTTTTTCAAAAACATTTTTGCTATATGTTGTTTGTTTTTATTTTCAGATACTCCTTGAACAAACTTCATATCCAATTTCATATAATGAGGTTTAAGATCTTCTAACATATTAATGGTACTATATCCTTCTCCTACATCATCTAAAGCATACTGAAAGCCTCTATCTCTGTAATAAGTCAGTATACTTTTTAAATGTTCTAAATCCTCAACCTTCTCTGTCTCTACTACTTCAAACACAAGTTTTGAGGGATCTACTCCTAATTGAGCTGATAATCGGATAGTAGATTGCAGGCAAAATTCCGGTGAGTAAATAGAAGTAGGAATGAAGTTAATAAAGGCCTTTTTTCCATCTAATTGTGTTGCATGACGAACAGCTGTCAATCTACATAAACGGTCCAAAGCATATAGCCTACCTCTTGTCCTGGCCGCTTCAAAAATAAGATTTGGATAAACTAAATTTCCATCTTCTTTTTTAAATCTAGCAAGAATTTCAAATGCATAAATGCTTTCCTCTCTATTAACGATAGGTTGAAAATAGCATGTTAACAATTTCTTTTTTATAACTTGATCAATCCATTCCATTTCAAAAATTTTTTCTAATTCCTTGAATGGTTTTCAATTGTGATTATTCAATCGAAAGAATGCGTTATCTGTTTTCATATGTTCTAAACAGAAATCAAGAATTTCCCTAGCACCTGTTTCATTCGTCACAATGATATTATCTTGTTTTTTAAACTCTATTTTCCTTCTCTGTAAATGTTCACTTACTACTGATACATTCTGATGACCAATTAAACCATTGTACATAATCTCAATGCTTAAATCCTCAACTAAACAATTATTACACTTCATATTTCGCCTCCTCCAATTAATCAATCATGTCAAAAATAAAGTCAAATAAGTTATCATCATTGATAGTTTACTTGATTTCTACCACACTCCTTTGATCTATATAATGCTTGATCAGCTAATGAAAACATTTCATTTTGATCTATTTCCATGGAATTTTTCACTACCATTGTGGAAACACCTATGCTAATTGTTACAAACTTACTAACATTAGATTTAGAGTGTGAAATTTTCAATCCTTCAACTTTTTTACGAAGGTTATCGGCTATGGATATGGCAATCTCTTTTCTTATATGTGGTAATAATATACAAAACTCTTCTCCGCCTATCCTACATACATAATCTGTGGTTTCTCTCACACTACCTTTTAATGCTTGAGCTACTATCTTTAGACACTCATCACCCTTTTGATGGCCATATGTATCATTATAAGCTTTAAAATAATCAATATCGATGACTAGCAAAGAAAGAAGTTTCTCAGTTTGACCATTTTGTTTACCTTCTTCATTAAATTTAAGGTTGAAAAATCGACGGTTATATACTCCTGTTAACTCATCTATATATATTGCTTTTTCTAATTTTTTTATTTTCTTTTTGTGATTCGTAATATCTCGAGATATACAAATAATTTCTTCATTTTTCCCATCATTTGATAATACTTTTTGACTCTTTGCTTCTAGCCAAATAAATTTTTCATCTTTACGATGGAAACGATAAGTTATTGTTTGTATATCTTCACTACTCAACATTTTTTGTAAGATAATTTTATTTTATCCATATCATCCGGATGAAAAAAATCAAATGCAGATTGATTTAAGAGTTCACTAGATTTATACCCCAACATGGAATGACTAATAGGGGAAACATACACATACTTTCCGTCAATCGAATATACGGAAATAAAATCAGTAGAATTATCAGCACTCAGTCGATAACGCTCCTCACTTCTTTTCAATTGCAATTCCACCAATTTACGATCCGTAATATCAACATGAGAAACTACAGCACCGTGATTAACAGTTTGACTAATTGTGATTGGAGGTTACTCGTAATAAAAACCATCGTATGTCCACACCTGAATGACAAGGATATTCAAAAGTAAAATGATTAATCCTTCCATCCAATACTTGCAAAATCCCAGACCTTACCTCTTCTTGACAAACGGCTAGATAGTTAGTCCCTATTCCACTTTTTGATAAATCCCCACCATTTTCAATCGAGAAATTTATCCATCCTTTATTTATAGCTATTATCTCCCCTTTTTTATCTAATACTGCAATATGATCTATTAATGAATCTAATACAGATTGGTCAAGAAAATCCATATTATACTACCTTTTTCTAACCAAATTTAAATTAATGATTTTATATAACTTGAATCAATTTCATAAATGCTTTTACACTCTAACAAAAATAAACATTAATATTTTTAATGCTAAATTGTTCGTTAGCTTTAATTTTCAAATAAGAACTAACTCAAGGTTTGCCTTGATATAAAAATAAATGATGAAACTGATTCACTTTGATAAAAAATCAAAACTTATTTCCGGGAGATTTAACTACATCCAAATATATGTTACTCAACTTTCGGAGTTGAATTTAACTTTTAAAGCCTTACGATTGATAGGGTAGACCCCATTTAATATCCATTTGCTTTTCTTTGTCTTTTGTGAAGATAAAAAGAAAAGACACCTGTTTCTTTGGTAAAATAACGGTGACTAAACCAATTACACAAAGAAAGGTGTCTACCATTATGTTATCGAAAAATTCGTCTTTTGTCCATCTCTCGCAAGCTATGAAACACAGCTTTTCGGAGTTAAATGTGGGAAGGCATTTACGGAATGCGGGTATTACCAAAAAACTTGGATTTTCATGCCTCACCATTTTTCAACTTTTGTTTCTTTTAGTATTTGAACATCGTACCTGGTATCAAGCTTGTTTGAGTAAAAAAGCAACCGTTCTTCCAGGTAAGGATGTCATTTATGACTTCTTAAAGGTGCCTACATTTAACTGGCGCAAGTTTTTATTATCCCTTTCATTTGAAGTTACACAGCGTTTTGAAAGGTTAACTTCATCAAAGAGGATTTCCGTTTTTATTTTGGATGACTCAGTTTTTTCACGTAACCGTAGTAAAAAAGTAGAGCTGTTAGCACGTGTTCATGACCATGTGACACATAAATTTGTTAAGGGGTTCTCCATGTTAACACTCGGTTGGTCTGACGGATTTTCGTTTGTACCAGTTGACTTTGCGCTCCTCAGTTCAACTAAAAAGGAGAACCGTTATTGTGAAATAGATTCTACTATTGATAAGCGAACTTCTGGATATAAGCGTCGTCTGGAAGCTATACAACCTAAACCTGAAATGGCCGCTACTCTTATCCAAAACTGCTTAGATAAAGGCATAGTGGCGGATTATGTGTTGATGGATACTTGGTTTACACATGCGCCTTTAATCGAATCGATTACAGAAAAAGGCTTATTCGTGATTGGCATGGTCAAACAAATGAAGCAACGCTACCTTTATAACGACAAACTATTGAAACTAGATGAGTTGTTTAAGGTAGTTAAGCCCAACCTTCAAAAAAAAGGTGTCTTGGGCTCTATTCAAGTATGCCTTCAAACGGATAAACAGACGTCTGTCAAAATTGTTTTTGTTAGAAATCGCAATAAGAAGAGTGAATGGTTAGCCATTTTAAGCACGGATACTGCCCTTTCAGATGAAGAAATTGTAAGGATTTATGGTATGCGTTGGGACATTGAAACATTCTTTAAATGCACAAAGTCAATGTTAAAGCTCGCAAAGGAATTTCAAGGTAGATCGTATGATTCCATGATCAGCCATACAACCTTAGTTTTCACACGCTATACTCTGCTTGAATGGAGCAGAAGAAATGAACAAGACCCAAAAACAATCGGAATACTCTTTTTCTTAATGTGCGAAGATGTAAAAGATTTGGATATGCTTACGGCTTTACAACAGTTACTAGAACTTTTCGAAACAATGTCAAAAGGTACTGTTTCTTTAAGCACGGAAACTTTAACGGGTCAATTAACACATTGGTTTGAATCCCTGCCAAGTTACATCAAGGGTTCATTGAGTTTTTCTATGTCCGAAAGTTGAGTATGTTATAAAATATGGTATTTAATTACTACTTCCATACTACACTATTACAATTAAATTTCCCTATTTGCATGCATAAAATCAAAAAGAAGAACTAACATAAACCATGTCTGGTTCTAGGTCAGTTCCCCTTTGATATATTTTCATCATACATTTCTGAATACAAGTGGAATCCTATACAACTTTTTTACTAATGAAGGAATCTTACCAAAATCATTCATGGAAGTAAGATTTGATTTAAGTTTCCAATAAGGCTGATTGTTATTACTCACCGACATCTATTTTGCGGAAATTATTTTTGATGGCAAACAAATTTGGGATGATATCTGCCTATCTTCCATTTCCTTAGCGAGTAGGGAAATAAAGTTTGGGTGAAGATTTAACTTAATTGCTTGTAAATAGGAATGTACTAGCAGCTTATCATCTAGTCTCGAAAGATTGCTCATGAGATAAAACCTCCCATTTTGATTTTCCATATACTCTAATCCAATATAAGAGCCTCTGAAATGCAACTTAGCAAATACTAAAGGAAAAATAGTTGTTTATCCCCCAAATTTTTATGACCTATGCAATTACTTTTTTTATTGAACTAATAAACTTGTCTGTTTCAAATGGTTTTACAAGAAAATCTTTAGCGCCATATTTTATCGCTTCTATCACCATCGGCTTCTGCCCCATTGCCGATACCATAATTACTTTAACATTTTCATCTATCTTTTTTAATTCTAGTAACGCTTGAATACCATTCATTTCTGGCATCGTTATATCCATTGTTACGAGATCAGGCTTTGTTATTTTATACTTTTGAATTGCCTCTTCGCCATTGCTTGCTTCAGCTACAGTATATCCTTCTTTTTCGACAATTTCCTTTAACATATGTCTCATCATAAGTGAATCATCTACTATTAATATCTTTTTCATTGTTATTTGCCCCTGTCTGATTACAACCACCCAATTGTACTACCTATTCATAAATTGGATTAGTGGAATGACAGGAAATTCACCGCCAAATGCCATGTCATCTACCTGCACTTCATGAGTAGCTACTTCATGATTTATTTCATCTAAATATTTCGGTTAAACTCTATGTTTATATTTTAAATTTACCAATAAGCATTTGTAATTCCGCTGCCATTTTGGATAAGGCATTAGACGAAGAAGCGATTTCTTCCATTGATGCCAATTGTTCCTCCGTAGCAGCAGATACTCCTTGAGTTCCTGATGCAGTGGACTCTGAAACTTCTGTAATAAGTTTCATCGATTGCGAAATCTGTTCAGAACCAGCAGCTATTTGCTGAACGGCAGATGAAACCTCTTGTAATTGATTAGTAACCCCTGTAATAGAACTTTCAATATGTTCAAAGGATTCTCCTGCCATATTAGCTACTTCAATACCTGATATTACTTCATTTGTAGCGACTTCCATTGATTGAACAGCTTTTTTTGTTTCTACTTGGATTGTAGATATTAATTGTGAAATTTGTTGAGCTGATTGTGCTGATTGCTCTGCTAGCTTTCGCACTTCATCAGCAACAACTGCGAATCCCCTTCCATGATCTCCTGCCCTGGCAGCCTCGATTGCTGCATTTAATGCTAACAGGTTTGTTTGCGCTGCAATTCCTGTAATGACCTCAATAATTTGATCAATTTCTTTTGAGCGTTCGCCTAATCCTTTTATCACAACAGACAATTCTTTCACCGTTTCGTTAATCGAGTACATCTGCCCAATCGCATTTTTTAACACTTGACCTCCTTCTAAAGCTTTTTCTGAAGCATCAATCGCCGTTGAAGAAACACCTTGTGCATTTTTTGCAATTTGTTGAATACCAATAGCCATTTCTTTAATCGTTTGGGAAGTTTCTTCTACACTATTGACTTGTTTATCTACTCCTTCAACAACTTCCTGCATGGCTTCAGCAATATGCTCAGTTGCTTGACTTGTTTGTTCCGAACTCGCTGTCAATTCTTCAGAAGAAGCAGCTACCTGTTCAGCATTTGATCCTACTTGATGAATTAGCTCTCGGAGATTTCGAGACATATGATTAAAGGAATTTGCTAATTCCCCAATTTCATCTCTATTTTTCACTTTAATCTCATCAACAGTAAGATCTCCATTTGCAATTTTTTTAACCGTTTCTGAAATTACAATGACTGGCTTGGATATGATCCTTCCCATATATATAGCAATCGTTACCCCTAATAAAATAGCAATAATCCCTAATACTACAAGGATTGTCTTAACAGAAGCAACTTTAGCAGTGGTAGTTTTATATCCTTCGTCTACTAAACTCTGTTCATAGATGGTAAGTTCTTCAATCTTTTCATCCAATTTTTTTACTAGTGTACCTTGTTTAACTAAACTAGTATATTCCTCTGTTTTGTTTTGCTGTTTTAATAAAATTGCTTTACTCGCACTTTGGAAATATTCATTTTCTAACACATCCAGTTCTTTGAGCATCTCCTTATTTTTAGAATTTGTAAAACTCGTGAATAAGTCCCCACTCAATTCGAGGTATTTATCATGAGCTTCTGTAAAACTTTCTAAGGCCTTATCATCTTCTACGACTAAATATCCACGAATACCAACCTGTTCCTCTTTAATCAATACATTTAATTCTTTCATTTTAATCAACTTATTTGCACTATCATCTATTAAATTACTATACGTGTAATCTACAGATAAGATCTGAGTATAGCCAATTACTATTATTACAGCTAGAATAAATAGGATTGTAAAAAAACCCCCAAATAACTTTTTACTAATTGTTATTTTCATTATAAATTCCCCTCTTCTTAACAAAGTGATGATAAACTGAAATTTCACACAATATTTTCATATAACATTAGTGAATTTCATACGCATCCCAATTATTTCAAATGCTCGATTAATCTCATTGGGAACATTACAAAATTCGTATTCTACATCCTTTTTCTCCAACACTTTAAGATTTTTATTTAATGTCAATACCGAGAATCTCAACCGTTTGTACTTGATTAAAATCGATAATAATTTTTGTATAATACTCCTTAAAAATTTCATCAAACAGCGTATAATGACTCTCCGTAACTTCTTTAGGCATTAAAATACCTTTTTTTTATTCACATCGTTGCCTCTTTCACTATTTTGTATCTGCTATTCGCTGAACTTTTTTAATAGAATTTTAAATAATTAGTTTTTATTTTACAGTTCCAAATACCTTAATAAAAATAGTTATATTTTAACTGATATAGGTATATATACCAATAAAACAAATAAAATATTAGTTATTTAGGACTATAAAATATCAATTTTTTAGTTAGCCGTCAATTTATTCTAGCGTTATTTAAACCTCTATGATTATGTTCTAGACATCCAATCTACCCTATTAGTCTTTATTAATGACCATTCATGTCATAACATAATGTTTCCTCAAAATAAAAAAACAGATAGGATTTACTTCCTATCTGCATTACTTTTTAAATATGTTTCCATTAATTCTTGTATATAGTTTATGTTATGCTTTGAAATTTGCGCTGATTTATCATAACCATAAAAATACACCATATAGCTTTTACCAACTGTGGTTATATGAGACATATGTTCTAAATTAATGAGGAAGGAACGGTGAGACTGAACAATCCCACTTGGTAAATACTCCTTCAATTCCTCTAATGTTTCTAAAGATGGATATTCTCGTTTGTTGGTATGAATAATCGTTTTCCTGCCACTTTTCTCAATAAATAAAATATCTTTTACAAAAATATAATAAAGCGATCGATTAAACTTAATTGGAATTCTTTTCTTATCTTCTTTATCTAACACCGGATTACTTTGTGATAATACTTTTTTTGCTTTTTCTAATGCAAGATATAACCGGTCCTTTTTTATTGGTTTTAAAATATAATCTACTGCACTTAATTCAAAGGCTTCAAGTGCAAATGAATCATGGGCTGTAGTAAAGATATATTTAATATCAGGGATTAATTTTTGACACTCTCTAATTGCGTCCATTCCTTTTAATTTCGGCATGTCTATGTCGGTTAAAATGAGATCCGGTTTATGAAACATTACTTTTTCTATTAGTGCCTCACCGTTTTCCGCTTCATCAATTATAGTAAACATAGGTTGAATAAGCTCAATAAAACGTTTTAAGAGCTTCCTTGCTTCAGGTAAATCATCTGCAATAATGACACGGTATTTTTGAGTCATACTAATCCCTCTTTCAAAAGGACTTCTTGATTTTATTATATAGCATTTGAATTAGATTATTAAAGAAGAAAAAGGTTCTTCTTTTGATAGAAGAACCTTTTTATGACATTTTTGTGAATTATGCACTATCATCATTTATTATCAACTAACATCTAATGTTTTTTGAACTTGCTTAATAAATTCATTTACGTTAATTGGTTTTGTTAAATAAGCTTCAAAACCAACCGCTAAGCCTTTTTCAACATCTCTTATCATTGCATTTGCACTTATAGCAATGACAGGAATATGCATTGTATCCTTTAATTCACGAAGGCGTGAAAATGCTTCAAATCCATTTATCCCCGGTAAATGAATATCTAATAAGATTAAATCTGGTATATGAGCACTAGCCAAATCAATACCTAGTTCTCCAGTTGGTGCAGATAAGAGTTCAATATTCTCAAATCTCGATATTATTATTTTCTCAACAAGTTGTAAATTAGCAGGATTATCTTCTATATATAATACTTTGTATTTATTATCATCGTTCACTTCATCTATTGGGTCATTATTGCCTAACTCCACTTCATTCATAATAAAATCACTGCCATCCGTAATAGGTAGGTCGAACCAGAACTTGCTACCAACTCCCTTTTGACTTTCAACGTGAATAGTACCATTCATTTGTTCTACCAACTTTTTAGAAACGGTTAAACCAATCCCAGTTCCTTCAACAATATAATGTTGATTGTTCAGTCGAAAAAAAGGTTCGAAAATTTCATTCAGATTTGAAGCCTCTATACCTATTCCAGTATCAGTGATGACAAACTGTATACGATCTTCTAACTTTATGCACTCAAAAATGATCTTACCTTGATCGTTATTATATTTTACTGCGTTAGACATTAAATTTAGTAATACTTGTTTTAGGCGAATTCGATCTGCATTTACATATATACGCAGACCTTCTTCAAGTCTATTAATCAAAGTTATGCTACGCTTGTCTGCTAATGGAGATATAATACTTGCCACTTCATCCATAACAGAATACACCTCTACAGGTTCAATAGAAATAGATAGTCTACCAGACTCTATTTTCGCTAAATCTAATACTTCATTGATCAGTATCAACAAATGATTCCCAGCTTTTAAAATCTCATTTACACTTTCTTGCTGAGATTCAGTCAATGGTTCTGAAGGATCCATTTCAAGTAATTGAGCAAATCCTAATATGGCATTCATTGGCGTACGAAGCTCATGACTCATACTAGATAAAAACTCAGATTTTGCTGTATTAGCTCGCTCTGCCTCTTCCTTTGCTTGGACGAGATTCTGTTCCATTTTTTTCCGTTCTGTAATATTACGAGCAGTAAATGAGAGGGTTTTTACGTTTCCTTCACCATCAAATATAGGGGAAAACCTACCTTGAAACCAAGCATTTCCATTTTGGGTAGTAATCTCATACTCTACGCTCTCTGTATTACCTGAATCAAAAACTTTTTCGATTAGAGGTGTAATGATGCATTCATACTTCGCATCAAGAACATCCACAATTTTCCCATTAATGATTTGACTAATAGGGTGAGCAAGAATCCTTTCATCATTTGTCCAAACATTTAAACATATACCGTTTTTATCTAACTCCATAATAATATCATCAATCGAGTGTACTAAAGCGCGTAAATCAGATTCTCTTTTCTCAAGTTCCTTTTGAGCCTTATTTAAGCTATTATTCGTACGCCCTAACTCTTTTCCCATTTCTATCAGATTGTCTGCTGTTTCCTGCAACTCTTTAACTCTAAATTGAAATTTATTTTGATGGTAAATTCCTTCCCCAATGCTTTTCACAACGGCATTTAAAGAAATTAGTGGTTCTGCAATGTTTAGACTTATTTTTCGAGATTGTCTATATAAGATAAGGAAGAAAAGTGTATAAAATATTATCAATCCAGCAATCATAAATGTTCCAATTAAAAATAACTTATCACTCATCTTATTAATCTTTCCATATACATTTTCCTGCGGAACGACAACCAATAATTTCCACTCAGTATCCTTTACAGTAGACCAAGAAATGAAATGATTACTATTGTCTAACTCAATGTTTTGCAAACCCTGTTTTTCTTTTTTTATCTTTTCTGAAATTATATTAAAATCTTGTCTTTTATAAATATTAAACTGATCTGGTTTAAATGTATCTTGAAAAATTGCTTTCTCATAAGTATGATCTGTTAATTCATTTAAACCAAATGTTTCCTCACCATCCTTTGGTAAAGCAAGAATCGTGCCATCTTTCCCTACTAAAACACCATATCCTCCCCATGGAATTTCAAGATCAAGTACTTCTTTCGTTATCGTGTCAATAGTAACATCAATTCCGACAACACCTTCTAAAAAATCCCCGTTATAAACTGGAGCAATTGCCGAAGCCATCCATCCGTTACCAGCTGGGTCAAGATACGCATCTGTCCATCTTACCTTTTTATCAGGATTATGTTTGAGATCTGCTTCATAGTAAAAGTTATAAGTCGGTATATCCATATATGGTGCATACTGTTCTAATACATTAAAATAAGGATAGATAATGTTTAAAGAATCAAATGTATTAAAGTAGATGGCTCCAGCAAGGGGTTGTGACTTATAAATGCTTTTCATAATTGGGCTAGTTGTAAGTAGCCTGTGTACCTTCTCTCTTTCTTCCTCTTTTACAGGTACCACCCCACTATAAAAGATAGCTGGTCCTCCGTCTTGTGAATCTTTTGTTGAATAATAGATTCCTTCTGGAGAATATTTCAATCGAGCGATATCCTCAGGTTTTGCAGTAGCCATTGAATGAAGTGATTGTTCCGTATGCTGCCTGTATAATTCTGTGGCATTGGTTATACTAGAAATTTGATTATCTATTACAACAGCCTCTCGTTTAGAAATTTGCTCCAATTCATCTTGCGTTTCTTCTTTGAGTAGTTGAATGGTTTCTCGCTGTGACCATTCGTTTGTAAAAAAATAGATGCCGATAAATGCGATTTCTACTACAACTAACGGAATAAGTGCTGTTCTTAAGAATGAATACCAGATCCATTTAAGCAGTGGAAGTTTCTTACTCGTAAAACTAAATTTCACTATTTATTTCACCATCCTTTTACAATGATTTCTATATCATTCTCTTGAATTTTTTCATCCTTTACAAGAACATTCACATAATTTCTATTAATCTCTAATATTTCTGGTAAAATACTAATAAATGCCTTAACTAGATTGGGATTAAAATGACTTCCTGCGCCATTTTTAATTTCTTTTACTGCCTCTTCTACACTCCAAGCCTCTTTATATGGCCTGTCTGACAATAAAGCATCAAATATATCACATATACTAGTAATCTGACCTATTAGTGGAATCTGATCGCCTTTTAAACCATTGGGATAACCTGTTCCATCCCACTTCTCATGATGAGTAAGTGCAATTTCTTCCGCCATCTTTAATATTTTTGATGAACTCCCGGATAAAATATTTGCTCCTGTAACAGTGTGCATTTTCATTTCCACCCACTCTGAAGCAGATAATCTTCCAGGCTTTAATAATATTTCATCTCTAACTCCTATTTTCCCAATATCGTGTAGCGAACTTGCGTGCATGATTAATTCACTTTCATCTTTTGAGAACCCTAATTTTCTTGCTAAAACGCGGGTATAAAGGCCTATTCTCATAATATGATTTCCTGTATCTTTATCCCTAATTTCCGCAGCTATTCCTAATCTTTTGATTAACTCCATGTATGACTCTTGCAATTCTCTAGTGCTTTCCCTTACCTTTTGCTCAAGTAGGTTATTGTACTCGCTTAATTGTTTATTTAATAATCGGACTTCTAACATGTTATGAATTCTAATAAGTAACTCCGTTTTACTAAATGGTTTTAAGATAAAATCTCTAGCACCCCATTGTAATGCTTGATTCTTATTTTCATCATCATTTTGAGCAGATATAACAATAATGGGTAGTATATCCGTTCTAGCAATATCTTTCAATTTCTCCATTACTTGAAAACCACTAAGATAGGGCATTCTTAAATCTAGTAACACTACATCAGGTTGATATTCTAGATAAATAGACAAAACTTCTCTAGAATCAGTCGTTTTCCGTATATTTGAATAACCGGCTAGTTTTAACATTTTCTCTAATAATAAGACATTAGAAAGATTATCATCAACAATTAATATTTTAGCTTGTAATACGAGTGACGTATTCATAATAATAATGCACTTCCTTAAGAGAATTAAATTTTAATTTTAGTACTTTTTTACTACATAGTTCCATTGTAATAGTCTCTTAATTTTTGTCTATTTATTAATTAGGAATTCAAACGGATTTTATGTTATTTTGATACATTAAAACAAATAATTCGCACCTAAAATTGCACTTGTTAGTACAGTTCAAAAAAATCTAAATAGTATAATGGCAATACTAGGACTGTCTTGTATTGCCATTATACTATTTAGCACCTATATTTTTTCCATAGCCATTGAATACAGTAATTGTGGGATACGCGAAAGAGATGCCTGCTTTTCCACAGCACCAACGTTATAAGCAACCTTAGGCATTCCATATACAACAGAGGATGCTTCATGCTGTCCGATGGTTCGAGCACCCCTTCTACGCATTGCCAGCAATCCCTTTGCCCCATCATTTCCCATACCTGTTAAGATTACACCAACTGCATATTTGCCGATTTCTTTTGCCACCGAATGAAATAATACATCTACGGATGGACAATGCCCACTTACCTTTTCTCCTTCAAAACAATCAACCTTAAATTTCGAACCTACTTTCTTTACCCTCATGTGTTTATCTCCTGAGGCTATCAACACCTTCCCTTGCTCTACAAAATCTCCTGTTTGTGCCTCCTTAACACGAAATGGCGTAGTTTGTTCAAGACGTTGAGCGAACATTCCTGAAAAGACCGGTGGAATATGCTGGACAACAACCATTCCGGGGATGTTTGTAGGTAGAGATTGCAATAATTGAAGTATGGCCTCCGTACCACCAGTAGATGCTCCTACTGCAATAATTTTTTTTTCCATAGGTACGGATTGCATTTCATTTATCACTTGTACTTCGCAAGAATGATCTTTTCTCACGTTCACACAAACAGCCATTTTTATTTTTTGAATTAAATCCATGATAAAGTTTTTTACATCTTCAGGCGAGTTTGCATTTGGCTTTCCAACAAAATCCACTGCTCCTGCATTTAACGCATCAAATACAACATTATTAGCGGAGCTCACAATTAGAACTGGCAACGAATACTGGGGAAGAAGTCTTCTAATAAATTCAATTCCATTCATCTTTGGCATCTGAATATCACAAATCATTAAATCTGGTTGATACTTTAAAATGTAATCCCGTGCTTCGAAGGGATCTCCTGCTTTTGCAACTACTCGAATATTTGGGTCTGTCTCAATTCCACGTGAAATCACTTCTCTAAATACAAGTGAATCATCAACAACAAGCACACTAATTTTATTTTGTGCGTGCATATGACTATCTTCCTTTCGTCTGCTAGATTATTACCTCTTTTCTATATACTGCGGGCATTACATACCGAAAGTTGACAGCTTCACGGTCTATTGTCTCTGATTGCCCGATAAATAGATAACCACCTGGTTCCATTAAATTGTAAAATTTATTAACGAGCTCTTTTTTCGTCTTCTGATCAAAATAGATCATGACATTTCGACAAAAGATGACATGAAATTTCTTTTTAAATGGAAAGTTTGACTCCATGAGATTAAATCGTCTATAGATAACTTCATTTTTGATTTTGGCAGCTACCTCTGAAGTGCCGTCACCATTATTCTTAAAATAAGTTTGATTCCATTTAAACGGAAGAGATGCAAGTGTTTCATTTGGATATATACCTTTGGCAGCAGCACATAAGACCTTTTGAGAAAGATCTGTTGCAAGTACCTTTGTATCCCAATTGTATTTTTGCAAACCAAAATATTCGTCTAAAATCATAGCAAGAGTATATGGCTCTTCCCCTGTGGAGCAACCTGCACTCCAGATTCTCAAGTCATTGCTTTTTACAGTTTGGGCTAAATAGGGAAGCACTTGCTGTTGAAAAAAATGAAAATGCTCTACTTCTCTCATAAAGAAAGTATGATTTGTTGTAATTTTCTCCACTAATTCTGAGGCTGCATTTTCCGTTTGATCTGCTAAAATGTAGTGGGAATAATCTGTATAATTGGTGAAATTAAATTTTTGCAATACTTGAAATAATCTACCTTCTACAATCATTTTCTTTTCTTCTTTAAGATGGATACCATAGTTTCTCTTTATAAATTCGGCAAGCTGTTTAAATTCTTTATCTGTAATACTTATCATCTCTTCACCACCTATATAGGGAGGGAGGGTATTAAAACCCTATACCCTCCCTTTGTTGTTGATTTTATTAATACTTTCCAAATTCGTTATCACTTAACACTATTCTTTTTTGAATAGATGCAGCTATTTCTGTAGGAGCGTTTTCAACTTGGTATTTTGAGTGGTTCGACATTTGATTGAGCATACTCATTACATCTGGATTCAATCCATTAATTCCTCCCGAAATGCTTGTAGTTCTCAGCTTAAATTGGCTAACCTTCGTTCGCAATAAGTCTGCTTGGCTTGATAGTTCTTCACTTGCAGCAGCACTTTCCTCTGAAGTGGCTGAATTAGATTGTACAACTTGTGATACTTGAATTATACCTTGATTGATTTGACTGATGCCTGCTGCTTGTTCGTTAGAAGCAGTGGAAATGCCATTCACAAGGTCAGCAACTTTTGCAACATCTTCCACAATCTTCTGTAACGCTGCTGCCGTTTCATTTGCGATTTTCATTCCACCTTCAACTTTTCTAATCGACCCTTCAATCATATCAGTCGTTTCTCTTGCGGCATTAGCTGACCTTGCTGCCAAGTTACGTACCTCTTCAGCCACAACAGCAAATCCCTTGCCATGTTGTCCTGCCCTTGCTGCTTCGACTGCTGCATTAAGTGCTAAGATATTTGTTTGGAAGGCAATTTCGTCAATCACTTTAATAATCTTAGAAATACTCTCAGAAGCAACATTGATATCCTCCATCGCTCTTAACATTTCATTCATTTGCGAATTTCCCTCTACTGCATTTGTTTTAGCCATCTCTGCTAATCTATTTGCCTCGTTGGCATTGTCTGCATTTAATCTTGTTTGTGAAGAAATTTCTTCCACCGATGCTGTCAATTCTTCAATCGAACTTGCTTGTTCAGTAGCGCCCTGTGAGAGGGAAATACTAGATTCTGACACTTGACTCGAACCAGATGCCACCTGTGCTGCTGCCGTATTTATTTCATGCATGACTTGATTTAGATTGTCACTCATCTTACTGAATGCATTTGCTAAAGCCCCAATTTCATCTTTCATTTTTATATTAATTTCCACATCAAGGTCTCCATCTGCTATTTGTTCAGCAGATCGAACAATTTTTTCTATCGGCTTACTGATCATACGGGAAATGAATAATCCTAGTAAAATAGCAACAATAACAGCCAAAAAGACTACCGCAATAACAATGGTTATCGTTTTGTTTATTTCCACTGAAAGATTATCAGACACCTTATTTCCATTTTCTCGTTTTTGGCTAAATAATTGATCAATATTTTTGCTTGCTTCATTGTAAGAAGTAGTGCCTTCTGATATAAGAACCTCATAGGCTTCTTCCATCTTATTCGCAAGAGCAAGACTAAACACCTTATCTAAGGTACCATTATATTGATCAAGATTGCTTATTAAAGTAGTATAGACTTCGCGAGTTTGCTCAGTTTGAATACTAGTTTCAAATGCTTCTAGATTTTTCTCCATCTCAATTTGCTTCTCTTCAATATTCTGTATATATGTCTCTACTTCATTTGCATTTTTTGATAATACAATATCCCTTACTGTTGCACGTATATCTTGAAATTCCACCGCTGCTTTTCCTATATCACCTGTAGAAATCCCGTAATTTTCATATAAATCCGTATAATCCTTATCAATATTTCTCATATTAATAATTCCAACAGCACCTATTCCAGCAGCTATCATTGCTACAACTAAGAATGCTATGAGTAACTTCCGACCGATTTTCATATTATAAAACCAATTCATGACCGAATCCTCCTATTTGTTTAAATGTGAAGCAATTGTTCTGAAACCTCTTCGTGTAGTAGCTTGTCACAATCTAATAATAGTTTGACTTCATTTCCAACCTTTCCAATTCCCATTACATACTTATTAGAAAACTGCGTTATTTCTGGAGGTAATACAATTTCCTCTGGTGCAATCATCAAAACCTCTGAAACACTATCAACTATGAGGCCGACTGATAATTCCTTCACATCAATAACAATAATACAAGTTCGATCATTATATTCTCTAAAATCCTTTTTAAATCGTAATCGAACATCCATAACTGGAATGATTTTTCCTCTTAGATTGATGATTCCACGTATATAATCAGGTACTTCTGGCACCTCGGTAATTTGTTGAATTCCAATAATTTCGGTAACATTTTTGATATCGATTCCATAAAATTCACTTTCCAAGACAAATGTCAAAAACCTATCTACTTGATTGTCTGCTTCATATTCTTCATACTGTAAAACATTTGACATTTCCTTCTCCCCCATCTTAAATTATCTAGCAGTACTATTTATGAGTCCTGAAATATCAAGGATTAGGCTAATGCTGCCATCACCAAGTAGGGTGCAACCTGTAATTCCTTTCACCGTACATATTTTTTTAATATATTCTGGCAATGATTTTACAACTACCTGTTGTTGACCAAGAAGTTCATCTGCAAAAAGGCATACATATTTATCTTCTTGTTCTGCCATAATTAAAACACCTTCATCTATGTTCGTTACATCTCCTCGAATACCGTAACGCTCATGTAATCGACGAATAGGATAGCATTGTCCTCTAACCATAATCATTTCATATCCATCAGGGTCCGTAATGATATCCCCTTTTGCTGGGCGGAATGCGTATTATAATCGTAGTTCCTTTGTCCACTTCACTATCTATTGTCACAGTACCTCCTACCGTTCCAATATTTTTTGTGACGACATCCATCCCAACACCACGACCACTGAATTCAGTGATTTGATCCTTTGTAGAGAACCCTGGTAAGAAGATAAGATTATAGATTTCCCGATCGCTCATTTCACTTTCATTTTTATGAAGCAAATGATTCTCTTTTGCTCTTTTGATGAGTTTTTCCTTATTTAACCCCCGACCATCATCTCTCACGAAAATAAACACTTCATTTCCTGCATTTTTCGCCTCAAGCGTCAGTGTTCCTAACTTCGGTTTTCCTTTATCCACTCTTTCTTTACAACTTTCAATCCCATGGTCAAGTGAGTTGCGAACAATGTGCATGAGCGGATCTGATATATGTTCAATAATACTTTTATCTACCTCCGTATCTTCACCAATGAGCTTTAACTGCACTTCTTTTTGAAGTTTTTTACTCATGTCTCTTACGATGCGATTCATCTTTTGAAAAGTATTCGTTAGCGGTACCATTCGAATGGACATTACTTTATCTTGGATTTCATCTGTTATTTTCTTTAAATGTCTTGCTGCTTTCGTAAATTGTTCTAGTTCAAGGCTAACTAACTCAGGATTTTGAGTCACCATCGCTTCTGCAATGACGAGTTCACCTACTAAATCCATAAGTTCATCCAGTTTTAACACATTAACGCTTATAAAACTTGACTGATGAGCTACATTCTTACAATTTTCCTTAATTGAACTATTTATTTTTTTTGATTCATCTTCCGATATCTCTGATAGAGGGCTCAATATTGTTCTATCTATTTCCTTTAATTCAAAAGATTGTATATAGGAAACTTGACTAAATAACGCTTTCATTTCCTCACACATCTTGTCTGTATGAATAAAAAGATGAAATCCATTTTGACGGATCAAATCGGCAGTATCAAAATTTGTATCTAAATCATCTGGTGTAAATGTCAGTTCTTGAAATTCTTCCTTTAATTGGTGAATGATTTGGAATGCGCGTACATTTTCCATTCCCCAGCAATCCTCTAAGCGTACTGTAGCAACATATTCATGTAATGTAGAAGCATCACTGTTTTGTACGGTATCAATATTAGAGTCATGAGAATCGTTCTGTTCGCGTAACTGAACATGTTTATTACTACTTAATTTCAATCTCTCCAAAAAATCATTTGCTTGTTCTATTAGTTGTGTGGAATCTCCGTCGATAGAGTCACCACTCTTTACTTTCTCTATCTCACCCTTTATAAAATCCACTCCATCAAGCATGAAATCAGAAAGCAGGGAATAATCCTCGATTCTAATCTTTTCCTCACGAAGAAGGGAAAATAAATCCTCAAGTGCGTGCGCTAGTGTCGCAATATATTGTGAAACGACATCATGCTGGATGAACCCTTAATCGTATGCATAATACGAAAAACATCATTTATCATTTCTGTTGAATATGCTCCTGCCTCTTCGCACTTCAAAATCACTGTTTCTAATTGTTCTAACATCTGCGATGATTCAAATATATAAACCTCTAAAATAGAGTCAACCACAAATTGATCTGACATAATATCCCCTCTCCGATTTATATTTTATTTCTAATCCAGATATCGGGTAATCAAAAGCAAAAGTATATCGTTAAATATTTCCAATCCGTAAAAAACCGATTCAAATATGCATAGCCTTTGGAGACGCTTTGCTATTCAGTAACCTGCCCAGGCATAGCAATATTTACTTTGGGCACATGGCTTTGTTTCCTCACCTTGCGTTATGTTTGCCTTTATCGTAACCTTTTGATTATATTAATTTTACATTTGGAAAAAATTACTTGAATTGATTGGGATCCTTACATTACATCACTAAATATAGGTAAATATACCTGATATCTATGAGAAAAGTCGCATTTACAGAATGTAATAAATACCATATATTTATTCCTAATATTAATGGTAATATTGAATATGTCTATTATTATTAATACCTTTCACTCACTGTTTAGTACCGCTGATATGCACTTATTGTTCCAAATACGACAAGATTTGCACCAATTAGTGCATACTGGAAAACTTGCATTGTTAACGGGACTATTTTACTATATAGTTTTTATATAGATTAAATCGATGGATGTTTTTGTAGCAAGACAGCCGATTTTTATAAAGAATTAAGTCTTTTTGTTATTAGTGATACATTATTTAAAAATGTAAAAATATGTGGATTCATATCAAGGAATATTTTATTAAAGGAGAATTAATTCGAAATGAAAGAACTCAAAGATATCAAATATGCGTTGGATGAATCTTCAATAGTTGCTATTACAAATGAAAAGGGGATTATTACCTACGTGAACGATAAGTTTTGTGAAATTTCCAAGTATAGCCGAGAAGAATTGATCGGGAAGACCCACCGTATTATTAACTCATCACATCATCCTAAAGCTTTTTTTAAAGGAATGTGGAATACGATTAGGCAAGGCAAGGTATGGTCTGGTGAAGTCAAAAATAAGGCAAAGGATGGAACCTATTATTGGGTAAATACAACCATCGTTCCATTTTTGAATGAACAGAAAAAACCATATCAGTATGTTTCCATTCGTACAGACATCACTGACCGCAAAAAAGTTGAGAAAGAATTAGAACAAACACTCAAAGATTTGGGAGATATTAAGTATGCACTAGATTCATCGTCTTTAGTTGCTATTACCGACGAAAAAGGAATCATTACCTATGTGAACGACAAGTTTTGTGAAATTTCCAAGTATAGCAGAGAAGAATTGATCGGGAAGACCCACCGTATTATTAACTCATCACATCATCCTAAAGCTTTTTTTAAAGGAATGTGGAATACGATTAGGCAAGGCAAGGTATGGTCTGGTGAAGTCAAAAATAAGGCAAAAGATGGAACCTATTATTGGGTAAATACAACGATCGTTCCGTTTTTGAATGAGCAGGAAAAGCCATATCAGTACGTTGCTATTCGTACAGACATTACTGACCGTAAAAATGCTGAAACTGCTTTAGAGGAAGCTGTAAAAAACGATTTTCGACAAACTGTTAAAAATCTGCAAAATTGTGTTTTTAAACTTAAAATGCTTCCTAACGGCGATGTTATATTTACCCTTTCTGAAGGAAAAATTGCTGAAGAATTGGAGCTTACCACTGAGCGAGTATTTGAAAAGTCACCCTTTGACATATTAGATTTTGAAGTGGCTTCATCGCTGCGTCAGCATTATGTTAAAGCCTTTACTGGGGAAGTAGTGAATTTTGAATGGAGGTTATTTGAACGGATTTTCCACGTTACCTTATCTCCCATAGTTGAATACAACTGTGTCATTGAAGTAGTGGGAACTACTATAGAAATCACCGAAAGTAAGAAAGATGAAGAATTAATTAATCATATGGCTTACCACGATCCATTAACTAATCTTCCAAATCGTACATTCTTTTATAGTCAACTTACCTTGGCAATTGAGGAAGCAAATCATAAGAAAGAAAAGATTGCAGTGATGTTTTTCGATTTGGATCGTTTCAAAAATATAAATGACACATTAGGACACGCAGTTGGGGACCTTTTGTTAAAATCGGTATCGGCACGTCTGCAAAGTTGTATGGAGGAATCTATGATGATTTCTCGCCAGGGTGGAGATGAATTTACTCTGTTATTAAAATCTGTTAGTAAGGTGGAAACTACAAAAGTCGCACAACGAATTCTCGATATTATGGCAGAACCTTTTATAATAGAAGATCACGAGATCTATATTAGTCCGAGTATCGGTATTAGTATGTATCCTTTGGATGGTTATGATCAAGAAACATTGCTGAAAAATGCAGATGCAGCCATGTACCATGCTAAGGAGAAAGGGAAAAATAATTTTCAGTTTTTTACTGTCGAACTTAATGAAGTCATCTCTAGAAAAATGATGTTAGAGAAAGGTCTTCGAAAAGCATTGGAAAAAAAGGAATTTAAAATCCATTACCAACCAAAATACAACATTAAATCGGGAACTATAACAGGTCTGGAAGCTTTAGTTAGATGGGATAACTCTGAGCATGGGATTATCTCCCCAATGGAATTTATTCCTAACGCTGAGGAAACAGGACTGATCATTCCCTTAGGTGAATGGATTCTCTATACAGCATGTGCTCAAAATAAAAAATGGCAAGATGAAGGTTTCCTTGCCATTCCAATTGCGGTAAATCTTTCTGCTCGTCAATTTCAGCATCCTCACTTTGTAGATACAGTAGTAAGAGTATTAAATGAAACCTGTCTAGAACCTAGATATCTAGAGCTAGAGATTACTGAAAGCATTACTATGAATAATGTAAGTGATGTAATTGAAAAACTCAAATTATTAAAATCTTTAGGCATTAAATTATCTATCGATGATTTTGGGACAGGTTATAGTTCATTAAGTTATCTAAAAAAGTTCCCTATAGATTCTTTGAAAATTGATAAATCTTTTATTAAAGACATCCACAATGACCCTGATGATTTAACGATAGTTAAAACCATAATATCGATGGGACATAATTTAAAGCTGAATGTGATTGCTGAGGGTGTAGAGAATATTGAACAGCTTATGTTTCTAGAAAAACATAAATGTGACCAAGTACAAGGGTTTTTCTTTAGTCCTCCGATTCCAGCACAAGAGTTTTCAGAATTTTTAAGGGAAGCAAATTCAAATAAATAAAAGGTTGCAGTTCTTTTGCACCTTTTATTTATTTCATCCAATTTCAAGTATATCTACCTATCAATAGCATCTAATTTAATCAACAGATCTCACTGCACAGTGACTCCCCCAAAAATCTTGTTTCACATAAATGTTACACAGTCCATAACGCATAAGTTTGCGATTATTGTTTAATAAATATAGCGACTGTAAAAACGCCTATTTAGAATTGGTTTTCTTTTCTCAGATTTTACAATAACTTCTTTCGAACAGACATTTTAGAATAAACTAGCCGCTATTTCAGTTAAACAATTTATGTAGTTACACTCTCTGTCAATATTCGACAAATTCCGGGGAGTCACTGTGAACAGTTTTTTACTGTGACCAAAATTTTTGCTTTAACAACAAACGACTAATTTGCGTATAAATTTTCCTTTTTTAACTTCACACCGATCTACTATTTCAAAACCCACTTCATTTAGTATTTCATCTATATCTTCCGTTGTCACAACGACCATTTTTTTCGCAAAGCGACGTGCACATTGAAGCATTTCAAATTTTTCCTTATCTGACAAGACGGAGCAAAGGTTATAAGGCATGTCTATAATGGCAACATCATACATTTCTGTTATGTCTCTGATATCTCTTAAGAATACTGGTCCAGAAAGGTCAAAATGTGCGAGATTATTACGAATGCCTTTCATTACTAAAGGATTGTAGTCACTACCTGCTATATTAACTCCCATCGATAAGGCCTCTACCAATACTGTCCCGATGCCACAGCATGGATCAATCACCTTAACACCAGTTAATTCTGGAACCGCAATATTCACTAGTGCTCTGGCCACTCTTGTATTTAATGCTGTTGAGTAATTGTGAGGCTTTTGTTGATGAATAAGCCAAATACCTTGGTTTTCCGAATAGCATCCGAAATACCATTTTCCTTTTAACTTGGTAATCGCGAAAACTATCTCAGGATGATGAAGATTCGCTACACCTGGAATGAGGCATCCAACTTGTCTAGCAATCGCTTTCCTTTCTTCAAAACCCATTTTATCTAGGGGATCTATATCTCGATAATTGATGCCAATTACCTTATAAGTACTATTCCACGCAGACATAGCTTCAACCTTTTTTAATAGATCTTCCAACGTATCACCCTTAAATAGAACTTCTATTTTTCCTTTTATAAAAGGACTCCTACTTGGGTCTACATCCATCCTGCTCTCTAATATAAAGGCATGTAAATTAGCACGAAATAGGGAACGAACTTCCAATTTACATAAATGCTCTTCTTCTTCAGCATAATTAAATGTATATAAAAAGGTGTTTGGCACTACACTATTTTTGCTCAAGTTCTTTCTCTCCCTTTTTTTGGATAAGCCCCCTTAGCTGTTCCATTTTTTCAATCTCAAAATGCCATACTCTTGATTAGGAGTATGGCTATCCTGTCTTTCCTATAATTCTTACATGTTAGATTTGGTAAAGCCTTCTTCTTTTAGGTATTCACGCGCTTCCATATAACTTGAAAAACTATTTTCTAAATTTACTCCGGCATATATATTCCAAAACCCTTCTTCTTGAAGAAGGAGGAGCGTATTATTTTCAGAGTCAGCCCATTTTTCTTCTTCCATTGCTTCTTCTTCAATCGTCTCTCCTTCTAGTGCATTAGGTTCTAATGATTGAATAGATTTTTCGATAATTTCTCTTAATTCTTCCTCTGAAAAATCCCGAATATTCACCATACCTTTATCATCTGTATCATACTCATTTAGCCTGTCCGCATACACAAATCCATTTCCATTGGGATGTAAGTGATACACTACGTTCTTTTTGTCACTTCCACTTTCCAAATAATGAAAATTAACACGTTTTAATGACACATTTTTTCGTTCCAATTGAGGGAACGATTCGATGATTTTTACTTTATCTTCAAATGATAGCATATTTGCCTCCATGGGTTTTTGGTTATTATATATTATAACAAAACCTCTATTACTTATGATACGGTTCACCTTGACGTTGGATAGGGTAAACAAGTAACACCATTTCATTAACTTACTTTAACAGTATGTAAACAAGCCCGTACCTCTACATGATCTAGATTTACGGGCTTATTTATTTGAACTATTTTGCTTACTGCATCACAGACAATACTTCTGATGAAGCAGATAATTGAATAGAAGGAACCTTACATTCAAAGTTTAATTTAAGCCACCAATGTGGAGTAGACTTTTCATTAATATAAATTACTCGAACCTCTGGCTTCGCATTATATGATAATAATGAAAAGATAGCTTTACTATAAAAACCAGGGACATAACCTAAATGTTTCCCTCCTTGAGTAAAAATTCCAACAGCATGAGTGTCATGAGGATTAGTTGGCTCTTGTTTTAACTTTACTTGTTCATTAACGGCTAACCATGTTGGCCATTCTTCTGGAAGGTTTTGATATCGCATTCCATGAACAAAAAAGCTAGAGTAAAATTTCCCATCATTTTCTCGACGTAGTGGCTGCTCAAAAGAATAGGTATCATTAGCAAGTCGACCACGTGTTTGTTGTAAAAAATCCATTTTTGTAGAGTTTTCGTTTAAACCCAAATCAGACATGATTGCCTTAAAATCGGAACGATCAGGGGAAGGCAATCGACGATCAAATGCTGGAAATAGTTTTTTTGACTGATATATCTTATTTGCATCAGGAAATGCAGGATGCAACATGTAGCCATTATCTAATGCATCTTTAAGTTTTCGATGACCTGTTCCGTAGTTTGTATAAGCAAACTCGTATTGATCATTATAATAAGATAAAGTTCCTACGTGATAATACAACCGACTTTTCGTATCTTGCCAAACGACTAATAATGTGTGAACGTTGCTCATATTATTCTTCACCCCTTCCTACCCAATCTAATATTTTTCCCCTTCGAAAAGGTATTAGATTCGTTAACCACTTCTTTTGTGTTTCACTTAGAATACTTAATGATTTTATAAAAATAGTGTATTGCTTCATGTCAAAGTCCTCTAACATTTTTACACCATTATTAAATTCAACTGGATATTGAGAACTAATATATATGATCAAATCTCTAGCTTTGACTTTTTTCTTTTCAAATATACCTGCTTTTACTCTTGTTTTGTTAGTATATTTGTTCAACTCCTGTTCATTGGACAACATGTATGCAAGTTTAGTATCGTCAAAACGGAAGCCTAAGGAGGCACCATTATCATATATTGGAGAAAATTTCACTCCTGAATGTAAAAACAGCAATGTCCAATTAAACGGATGTCGATCTTGATTGCCAATTAGGACATCGAATAATTGTAAATTAATAAATTCAGATTTCATCGCGGACCAATAAGGAAATTTCTCCATAAATTTGAATCCATATTCAATTAATTCAATGTTTTTCAGAGGTGACTCTAATAATTCTTGATAACCGTCCACTAGACTAGGCAAAAGGGAACCACCTTCTTCAGCCATCATTGCATTGTGCTCTTTTACAAAATTACGTAAAAGACACCCCCTCTTCCCCTTTCTTATTACCATTTCAACTTTCATCATTTCAAGACCGCAAAGTGTACCAATTTTAGCAGCAATTAATTCAGTAAGAATCTTCCCAAGAAACACCTTCATCAAACTCTCTTGGATATTTAATCAAATAATCTATTCGATTTGGAGAACGTAACTCCTCTTTTTCGAGTGTACTTTTCCCACCATAGCCCACTAGTTCCCAATCACTGATATCCTTTAACATTTATATTCGGTCCTTTTACTTATTGTTTAATTAATATTAACATATGGATTCTAATTACACATGTTAAAGATTTCAATTTTTTCTGATTTAATCAATTTTCTACTGATAATTTCTTACTATTTCTATTTTTCCGAACAGACATTTTAGAATAAATTAGCTACTATTTCAGTTTAACAATTCATGTAGTTACACTCACTATCAATATTCGACAAATTCCGGGGAGTCACTGTGAACATAACTTGTGTTGAATCTTTATCTCTTGACTGTAATTTTCGCTTCAGGTTTTCAACTTCGATAAAATCTATATCTTCTTCACTGGAATTTTCTATAATTTTAGCTGAATAATCACCTTTAAAACCACTTATTTTATTCGAATTATATTCTGATGGATAATAAGGCTTCGTATTCTTACCAAGTCTTCTATAGGTAATACCATTAGAAGTTGATACTATTTCTGATGATTTTTCTACATTTACCTTTAGAATTTTCTTATTGTCTATTTCAATCACATCTATATCTGTAAATAATTTAGGCATCGTTTTGTCATAAACAGCTTCTATAATATTCTGTTCATCAAACTTCGTACACCCTGTGATTTCACCATCATCTTCTACTCCAACCAATATAATTCCACCTTTGGTATTAGTAAGACCTACCGCCTCTTTTACCAATAAGTCAATCATTTCTTTATATTTTGGTGTTTTAATCCAACTTTTAAATTCAACTGTATTAGTTTCTCCTGCCATAATAATTTGTCTAATATCCAATAACATCATCCCTTTACTAAAGAACTTTCTGTTATATTCTATATTGGCAAATAATGGACATTTATTCTCTTGTTTCTAAACTAACAACAGAATAAAAACATAGTGAAGAAATTAGTTAATATAGATCTTTTTTAAAGAAGAATCTCATTTACTTGTGATACGGTTCACCGTAACGTTGGATAGGGTAAATAAATAAGGAGAGGTCAATCCTCTCCTGGTTTTATTTTGTCCTTATTTTGTCTCTATTTTTGTCCCTATTCTTCCCTACACTTAAATATTTATCATTAATGTCCGCATTATGTCCCTATTTTGTCCGCATTTTTATTTAATATTATTATAAATAGAGGGAAATCATACCAATGTGTCCTTATTTTGTCTCTATTTATGTCCTTATTTTGATGGATTATATACATACTTTGTTCCAGCGCCTCTTCCACTTACCTCTACTCCATCAGGTTCTAGTTCCTTTATTAGACGTTGTACTTGTTTACTATTCATTCCTGTTAATTGTCTTATTTCTTTATTAGTTAGAGTCCGTTCTTTTAGAATAGATAATACTCTGATTTTAACTGCCTCTTTATCTAAGCTTTGTTGGCGTTCATACTTCATATTTTCCTTTAGCAATTCATATGCCTTTCTCGATAAAGTATAATACCTTCCTTTACCACGACCAACTGATTCTAACAAATTAAAATCATTGTACATTTTACTTAATAATTCCCTAGCTTGTTCGACACTTCGTTGGGAGACCTCTGCTGCAATTACAGTATCTATTTGTTCATGTCTGATTAAATATTGCAAAATGAGTAAATGATCTACATCAATTTGATTGCCTTCATCAACCATTTGTTTTACCAAGTTCTTAAACCCTTTATTTAGAGGAGAAGATATAAAGGTTAATTCAATATTACTACCAACTTCTCTATAAATAGGGGGTTCTTTACCTTCTACTAGTAGGGAACGAAATATTCTAGATACGCCTAAATTAGACCTATTTACTAATTTTAATCTATCCAGTAGATCCATCAAATGGTTGTTTCTAGCTACTGGCGGATGGTGCAATATATTATTAGGAGTTATGCCTCCTATAAATTGGCCAGGATTGGTTAGCGCTAATTTATCCCTATATTGCTTTAACATAATTGTTCCACTCATTCTGTAATCTCGATGGCCAAAGGCATTCAACAACGCTTCTCTTAGTGCAATTGTTGGATAAGTACTAAACTCAGGATGAACTAGTCCTGACTCTATTGTAACCATTGGGTTATCCACTGAAATATATCTCTCTAATTCATATAAAGCAACAGGAATAGCGTGAGTTCCATCGTCCCTATGGGAATAATCTGTATCACTTAGCATTTTTCTATATGACCATTTATGTTGTGGAATTAGCCTTTCAATAGCATCTGGCTTACCAACTAATAACAGAGACCCCTTTGTAAAATATCCATTCTTAATACCCCCGATAGATTTTAAAAGGTCTTCATCAGAAAGTGATAACAAACTATCATCCGCTCTCTCACGTGACATAAATTCACGTATTCGTTCCATAGCAGAGTGGGAAAACAAATTATTCCAATCCTCGTAAATTACTTCAGATGTAAAATCAACCTGTCCTGATGAATCAATCATTTGCCTTCTTAATGTTCCTGTGAAAGGCAGACAATCTTTTCCCTGTCTTATTGTTGCAGCACCGTCTGTTGTTGTATAAGGGGGCATTCCTGGAAAAACATTCATTATTAAAAGCCTAACAGAACCATCTTTTAGATAGATGTCATCGAATGAAGGAGTTAAATGAGGGTCCGTCTTTTCATATATCCTTTTTTGCAGTTCTGGTATATCAATATCAAATGGTACCCCTTTTAGAGCATTATCTATCCCCTGCACTTTGTCAGCTATACCAAAAACAACACTCCCCCCACCACCATTTGCCATACAAACAGCATAACTAATCATTGTCTTTACATTATCTTCTCTACTTCTATCATTCCATTGTTTGAAGTCCAAGTCTTGAGCTTCAAAATCATCTGCTACATGATCTTCCAACTTGCTGATGATATCCATTATCTCACTTTTGCTCTTCATTTAAGTATTTCCTCCTCTCTTGTTAAATTTTTCATATTATTTATCCTTATTTTACACATATTTGATACAGTAGCATACTTTCTCAATCCATTACTAAAAAAATAACATTACCCTTAACGTTAGTTAGGGTAAACTAATATAATAGGAGGGGCTGAAAACATTCTCCCCTCCACTGTTAATTAAATTGCTTTAAAATAACAGGAACCTATTAATCAAGCCCATCAGGTTTAGGATTTTTTTCATTCCGTTGCTTAGTGAACTCATTATTTATCATTTCTAGTATTTCCTCATTTGACTTATTATTGAGTCTACCTTCAACTAGTCTAGTACATACGTTAATATAAGCGACTGCTAATGCAGTAGATATTCCAGTATTAACAGCAGCTTCAATACCTGAAGCAGCTACATAACCAACTCCAGTAGCTTTTGCTAAACTTCCAAAAAAGTATGTAATTCCAGCAGTTATACCAGCCCTACTACCTATTCCCGCTACTACAGATACAAAAAAGTTCTTTCCAAATTCTAGTCCAAAAATCACCGTAATACTAGCTAACATTCCAGCTTGTGCGGCTGCTACTCCTGCAAGATCGGCTCCTGGTGGAAGAAACGCAGATGCAGCAGAACCAGTAATTGCCGTTCCAGCAGCAATCCAAGCTGTATTTATTTTTTTTTGCAAATCTACTTTTTGTGCGGATATATATGCCTTTCTTAATTGCTCTGGTAAGATTTGAAATGTAACATCTGATAGTTCCTTTAAACCATGAGGCTTAATCATCATATCATCGTCAAAATAGAATGGTTCCGCTAGTACCCTCATTACTTGTTTATATGGAATTTCCATAGATCTAATTGATTTATAGAATTCATCATCTTTTTTACTTTGCGTTTGGGTTAAAACAATAATAACAGGAACCTCATGAGCTATTTGTTGAATCCACTCAATTTCACTTTCCTCTATTCGCTTACCAAGATAGTTTATACAATACCAGCAGACATTGATTTGTTTTATAATATCATTTTCTTTCTTTAATTCACGAATTTCATCTATTATTTCCTGTTTTGTTTGGATTTGAGCTTCTTCCTTTAATTCAAGCCCTCTCGTATCCCAAATAGAAACAGGAACACCTTCCCTTTCATACTTAGTTAAGTTTTTTGAAACAGGAGTACCTACACCAGTTTCTGCTATTTTCCCTGAAAAAATTGCATTAACTAATGTACTTTTTCCAACACCAGTTTTTCCTACAACCAAAATATTAGGACGCATTTTATTAACCTTCTGATATTCTTTATCAAAAATATCTCCAAAATCAATATTACTATTCATCTTTTTCTTCCCCCAAATAATTATTTTGTATTATATATATGAAATGTTTAAATATAAGCATAATAGCACATCTATTTCACCCATTTATTCGACCACTTTCAAAGTTCTTCCTGCTAAGCATTATGTATTTGTTAATTAATTTGTACTAGTTATTTAGACTTAAAAGAGGTTGTAAGCGCCTCTGACATTCTACTAATGGCAAGCTCTTTCAAGTGTTTTTCTGTTCTCCAGCGTCTAGGATGTGAATAGCACTTTGCCTCATCTATGGCCATTATTTATCTATCTGACATTACTTGAGACCATTTGATTAAGTCCGCAACATTCTCTGTAAAACATTATTCACAAATCCCATAATAATAAACTGTGATGACATACAAGCATCTAAAAAGGCTTGTTTATTGTTTGTAGCAGGCTCTTGTAATAGGCTAAGTTCAAACTCATTGCTTTTTTCTATAAGAATCCTCACTTTTTTATGGTAATCTTCCGCTTTTTCTCCTTTACTTTGAACAACATTGGATATATTAAAAATTTGAACGATACCATCTGGTGAGCCAAGATTAGCAGACTTATAGCCTTCTCTAACTACTTCAATTATATTTTGCATCGTAAGGTCCGCATAATCTTCAGCCTCGAAAACGTTAAGTAGGCCCTTTCCATTTTTGAAATCATCCCATCCCTTCGTGTTCTTAAAATCAAAAGAACCAGGGTTTGTCATAATAACAGTCCCTATTACAGAAGTAGATGAGCCAAACTTTATTTTTGTATGTTGACGAATAAGTAGTACATCATCTTGATTCATAATTTATTGATGCATAGTAGACAATTACTGCGCAACAACGATTGCGATAATTCCGGGAAAATCAAACCGTAATCTGTTATTTTCTGGTATGATTTTAGAATAAATACTTCTGATATTGTGAAAGTTTTCACTTAATCTACAACAATAACTGAAGAGGTTAGTGATTGGCTCGAAAAAACATGGGCGAAGTATCAAATAAACCTTGCTGCACTGCTTATGATTGGATTAATAGATTTCATGATATGATAATATCTGGCCAACTTCACATAGGAAAAAGAGTCATACTTCCTATAGGAAATGTGACTATAATTATAAGCAGAAAAGTAATCTATTTAATCTCAACTCTTTGTATTGAAAAATACCAAAGTAACCATTCATAAAAGGAAAAAAGCAAGAACTTGAAATGCTATTTATGTATTATTGGCAGGAGTATTTAGACGGGGTGTTGCCTGCTTTGAATAAAAACTAGTTGAATATTCATTAGGTGTTAAATAGAAGTTTAGCAATGCTAGAAGGAGTGAGTAATCGAAACAATGAATGAGCCTATATTAAACAAAGACAAAATGAATAATTATATTGCATCAGCCACATCGAAAGAAATCTCTAGAATATGGCAGTTTACTAGCGAAACAATTTGGCGGTGGATGGGTGTACCTTCGATAGAGAGAATTGACGCTATACAGTCGAATATCCCTGAGCTGAAAGTATTTATAGATTTTGATGCAATTAGAGGAAGACTGCCTGTTTTTCCAGAACAAAATGATTCTATGCCTTGGGTTACTGTCAAGTTTGAAGATTTCTTTCCAGAATTAGTGGAAGTTAGAGATCAGTTTCACAAAGCGTTCATAGCAATAGAATCAGGAGTAATAAAGGCAGAAGCTTGGTTATATCATTCAGCTCTTGAAGCTGGAGCAAATGCTGATTTGGAGGCGCTTGTATATTTCCGAAGTCAAGGAGAAACCATAACTACCTCGACTGATATAAGTGAAAACTGGATAAATTGGATATGTACTGACGTAGAAAGGGACTCTATGCTCAATATGGATCGCAAGGATATTATAAAAAAAGCAAAAAATAATGAACTTTCATTGCTAGAGCTAACTGACCTATGTAAAGAAGCAGATTACTTCCCAAATTTCTTAAGTGCAAGAGATGAAGAAGAGGATTTTATTACAGCCACTTTTTTTAGAGCTGTTGAGTGGCTCCAATTGGAGGAATTTGGGCCCTGGGTTGATGCTTATTCTCATGAAGTATCAACAGTATACCAAGGTGGGGTTGACCCAATATATTCCCTTTATCCATTATTTTATTATTGTAGATCTGATTTGCTCTTGAGAAAAACATCAAAATTTGGTTTGGAAGCTCTACTATATGGAATATGTGTTGGGAATGTTGAGTCTTCAAGGCCGTGGAAGAGATATTGGGAAGAATCTGGCAAAGGACAAACGAAGCCTTTATTCATTGATTACATTCCAACAGCTAGTATTATTGCTTTTGCATGGCAACGCATTAACCCGACAAATATAAATAAAGATATTTTGGATAATGCTCTATTGTTGTTGATTCAAACTCAATTAGCATCTGGTGCTTGGTCACTTACTTCTAAAGATACAGAAGGATCTATTCTATCTACTTGCTTAGCAATGACTGCGCTATCTGTAATTAAACCAGTGGGATATCAGCGATATGTTGAGAAAGCAAAAGAATGGCTTTTAAGTCAACAGAATGAAGTTGGTTGTTGGTACATTCAAGGTGGCCCTGCCGTTATGTTAAATATTTTATGTCTTGAAGCTATAAAGTTGGCGGAAGGTAATAATCAAATAACATATAGAGTTCAAGAACACCAGATATGTACCAATACACCCGTTCCAAGCATCAGAAAACAAACAGATAATTACATAGTTTTTTGTGAGGGGCATTCTGGTGGAACAAAAAATAAGAGTTTTGATGAAAAGTGTTATACAAAAATCTTTTCTTTGGAATTTCCTAACGCAGTATTTTGCTCTGCCGGGGCTTGTAAAGATATTGAGGCTGAAGAGAAATTGCTATTTGATGTAATAAAAAAAGTGAACCCCTATCATATTATAATTAAGCTTTTAGATAGAGATGACAGAAGCTTGGACGAAATTGAGGAACTAAAATCACGAGGTATAACAGTATTATCATTACGTGAACTTGAGTCTTACTTACTAGAAGATGAGATTATAGAAAAGTTATGCAAGGTTTGTGGAAAAAAAGAAAAAGTAGATGAAATTAAAGCAATCAAGGTTGAGGCGTTAAGAAAATCTATTGATAGGGGTAATCCTATAGATGACTTTAAGTCTGCAGCTGGTTTATTTTTTACGGAGACTAAGAAAAGTTTAGGATTAACACAATGCGGAAATGATACAGTATCTTTTTTGCGTGACACAATGGCACCATTAATAACGCAAGAGACGAACACTTATAAATTGCTCAGGAAGGATGTCTTTGGGATTTGATATGTACCCGCATACGTTGAGTGTAAAAATCGTCCCCTAACATTCATTCTGTCATCCTATCCACCATGTAGAAAATGTCGCGGTTCTAGAGTAAAGAATTGATTGAATGGCCCTAAATTGGGGCTCTTTTGAATTTGATATACTACATAGTAGAAACATACTGCGTACCAATGTTTGACATAATTTTTGGAAAAAGGAACAGCAATTTGCTATTACCTTCTATGATTTTAGTATGAATATTGCTGGATATTGTGAAGTAAAAAGGGAGAGTAGGGGTGAAGTGATGAAACGATTTGTTATACCAATTTTAAAGGAAATCGCAATAGGACTTTTAGATGCTAAGAAGGAGGAACCTATGTTTAGCATTAAGTGTTTAAAATGCGGGTGTATTAGAGACTTAGAATATCGTTTTTCTAAAAGATTTGGGGATATAGAAGTTTTTAATGACGAAGACATTTTAAATGCTGAAGAAATCGTTTTATCAATTAAATGCAACAAATGTGGAAATAACTTAGACAGCTCAGTATATTAATGTACAGTTCAAGGATATAGCGTATTCAAATTAAAATAATTTGGGATAACTTTGTGAAAGAATGTACTTAAAGTAACGGGGCGTTAGAAAAATAAGGAATGAAAATAAAGAGCCGAAGATATGCAAGTTTTTATGCACTACTTGCATAAATCGGCTCTTTTTCCATTCAAAAAACATACTGCCGTTTATAGCATTATTTAATTGCCAAATACAATTTGTTCGACATTACGATTCGAAAAAATATGTTTGCCTACTTCTTTTCGTTCAATTTGGAGTAACAGTACATTAAAAAGAAGCTGATGTATACCAGCTCCTTTACTCATTACAAATCCATTCCATTCAACAAATCCTTTAAAACCTTTAATTCCACAACACTCAGCGTAACACCTTTCCCCATCTTTTCATGCTCTGGCGCCCAATCACGCAAGTCGAATTTGGGTTCTTTTCCATTCCAGCTGATAAGATTGAGTTCTTTGCTCCAACCTTTAGGTGACTGTGATAAAGCCCCCACTGTTTCTTTAATTTCAAATTTGATTTCTGCCACTGTTCTTGTCCCCTTTAAAAAACATAATTACTATTTGGATACGCAACGTTCTGAAAATACTGATGTACTTCAGACCATTTCGCTGCCAAACGCCTCTAGTTTATTAATTAATTTAATTCCTTTTATTACATCATTTTTAATATATTATAATCTGGATACTTCTACCAGTATGATTGACTGAAGTTGGTGAGGAAATAGTTACTTGTTGTAGTATATCGATAAGAAATGAAAGCGAGGAATTCAAAATACATTCTAAAATAACATTAGCAAAAACATACTCTTACCTTTTCTTCTTTCTTTGCTGTTGCTAAACAGTTTAGAATAAAATTCAGAATTTGTTTCTGATCCCAAGGTAAATTATTATTTCCTGATGGGGAATCACGCTTACCAAATAACTGATTATAGGCATCCAAAGCCTTTTCCATCTGTTTTACGGAGAAGGCAGCAGCATCCCCTATTCCACTAACTCCTCCATTGTATTGATCTGCATCAAGTAAACTGTACAATATGTGAGCATTGTAATTTCCCATGCTAAAACGTGCATAAGCAATTTCTTTCCCTGCTTTATTGAATCCTGAAATATCGTGGCCCATTGGTTTATCCTCCTCAAAATTTATAATTCATTTCCAAAAGCAATTGCCCTTAAAATACTTAAAAATAAGCATAAATAGTTTGCTTGGATTTATCACTCCTTTCAGGTTTCTAACAAATTTTTGAAAAGGTATTAGGAGAAAAAAGGATGTTAAGGTGATTAACTAGAAAAATTCAACTAAGAGGTTATTTAAAACGGTTAGGAAGACCTTATAACACTGCCTAATAGCAGGTATAAAATGATGAATTTATAGAAGAAGATTCCATTTTACAAGAGAGGAATGAAAGATTTGAAAAAATTATATCATATTTAAATCCATAGTTAATTTGGCTTTACAAAATCTTTTCTACAAATATGTGAACAGTTAGTCTTTCCCTTTCAAAAGCTGACAACCATTAATGAAATAAACGGAGATTTTTCTGATAGATGCTGAGTGGAGCTCTTCTCAATGTAAATAAGGGGAAGCTGTCTGTCTATACAATAAAAAATCCCCCATTTCTACGTGATTCGATTAAATAGACGGAGTGTCTCCGTCTATTTAAAATATTTAATGATAATTTCTAAATAAACGAGAGGTTTCTCCCTAATTATCTTCTCGGGTGCTTGACCAAATCCCCCAACCTTTAGGGCTTTGGTTGATACCCTCATTTACTTATGGTACGGTTTACCATGACATATCTAAATGAGGTTTTTCTAAACAAACAATAACTTTAAAATATTATGGTTAATATTGAGACTTATACCGTACCACCTACAAAACCAAAATACTTTCTAAAAAATCTTCAGAAACTCTATATTCTTTTGGTCTTTGACTGACTAATTTGACATACCCCTCTGTTTCCAAGTTACTCAATATTTGATTTACTTTATATCTAGATTTACCAGTAAGTCTTATCAATTCAGTAATAGGAAAGTTAGCTTCTTCATTAACAAATACACATAAATTAGTCATTATTCTTAATACATCAGATTCTTCTTTTTTTTCTCGCCAAATATCTCTTTTAAAAGAATCTTTTATTCGTTCCATTTTTGACAAATTTATTTCTAAATCTTCAATAATATTTTCCTGCCCTAATATAAGTAATTCCAGCATATCTATCAAATAAAAAGTAGTTTCCCCTTTATTTAAAGGAGAGGGTATTTCCTCAAGTGCTTTATAATATTTTGTTTTGTTCTTATTTACTGCATAAGAAAAAGTAATCGCCGAGTACCTCTCTAAATATCTAGATAAATAACTACAAACTAACAAACGCCCTGTTCTTCCGTTTCCATCATAGAAAGGATGAATATATTCATAATAGTAATGTGCAACCATATAGCGGTATAATTCTGAATGTTGTTCATCATCTAGAAATTTTATTAGTGCGTTTAATGATTCAATAATTTTCAGTTCTGAAAGTACACCTATATGGGTTGTATGTGGTCCATCGGTTATCTCTACATACCCTTTTCTAAATAATTCACCATCGGGTTTATCTTCTTTATCTATTTCATCAGAGACTAAATCATCAAAAAGCCTTCTGAAGTCTAAAACTTCCGTAAAAGGTTTAATCTCATCAATAAACAAATAAGTTTTCATTAATCCTTTAAAACGTTTTTGTTTCTTTTCAGATTTCATTACATCCTCTAGTACTTCTTTTAGTTCTTTTTTTGTACTACGTATGCCTTCTATTTCATTATTACTTTGAGCTTCGTTAATAATTAATTTATGGAAATATGGCTCTATTACAAATGGGGGAAGCTTACTAATCAGAGAAGATATTTTTGAACTATTAATTAACACTTTGTTATTTAGAGACATTAATCGGTATGTATTTACATAAAATAGCGAGTAGTTTTCATTTATTATTTGCCCTCTTTTAAAACCTCTTATAGATAAATTCGTTAAATAACTACCGTAACTATTTTTTCTTTTTTCTAGCTCGCTTTTGTAAAAATCATTTCCCTTTTTGTAAAAAACCTTCGATAATTTTTCATACTCCACGTTTGTCACCTTCCCTTATTTCAATTATCGCCATTTTTTTAATTATATATTCTCAATTACTTAATTACAAATTAAAAAATAGTCACTTTTTTAACCCTAATTGAATCAATTTCATAAATTTAACGCTTAGAGCCTCAAGGTCTCAGAGACACAAAAAAAGGAGTACCTCCCAAAATGTCGAATTTAGTAAGCACCACACAAACTAATAAGACTGGAGGAAGACTCCCTATGACTATTATACGACAAGGAACCCTACTTGACCTACAAGAATTATATCATTTAGAACCTACCCAACGGTTTGAAGCTGTTTTTTCTACCATTGACATCGAACCGATCTTCGCTGTGGTAACGAAGAAATCGCGTTTTGGAGGACCTATTGAGCTAAACTATGCAGCGATGATTTATTCGCTCATCACTAGAATTACGGAGCGAATTCCGTTTATTAAGGATTTAGTGAAACGGTTAAAGCATGACATGATCTTCCGTCTTGACTGTGGGTTTTTAGTTTCAGACTCTATCCCCTCAGAAGCAGCTTATTCTAGAATGATTACTGTTCTTTGTGAATCCGATGTTCTTGAAAATGCGCAAGGAACACTGCTCCATCAAGCCATTTCAGAAGGCTTTGTGGAGGATGACACAGTTGCCATTGATGCCACTCATGTACTAGCCAAAGATGCAGCACCTCCAAAGGAAGAACAGCCAAAATCGGAACCGAAAAAACGTGGACGTAAATCAAAAGAAGAGCGTGAACAATGGCTTATCGAAAAAGCAGAACAGGAAGCCAACCTTCCACTTTATGACAAGAAAATAGAAGAACAACTAGATATTCCTCTGGATGAACTTCGAGCTGAAATTCCTCAAGATCCTCAATGGGGAATCAAGAAAAACAGCCAAGGAAAAAATGTTTTTTGGTATGGCTACAAAGCTCATTTAGCTGTAGGGACAAAGAGTCAGTATATCTTTCAATCTCTTCTATCTTCCGCTAATTTAAATGATGGAAAAGCTGCAATCCCTTTATTAAAAGGACTTCACGAACACGTTTTGTTTCCTTCCATGCGTTATCAAACAATGGATGCAGGTTATGATTTTGAAGCGATTTATACCCAAATTCATCGAATGGGGCATCAATCTGTGATTGCTTATAATAAGCGGAATGAACCCGAACCTATTGGATTTGATAAGCACTTCGCCCCTACATGTGTCCGAGAGCATTCTTACCGTTACGATAGCTTTGATCATCAGTATGAAACGTTAAAATATACACGTCCAAAAGAGTGTAAAGACTGTCCGTTAGCGAATGATGGTCTTTGTCAGAGAGTATACAAAGTAAAAATCACAACCGATCTTAGAAGATATACCGCACCAGCTCGTGGGTCAAATACTTGGAAAACCATCTTTAAACGACGTACAGCGGTTGAACGAGTAAATGCCTATCTTAAGGGTTATTTCCAGCTCAATAATGTTCGTTATCGTACTGGGAAAAGAGCGAAAGTCCATTTTGATCTCGTGACGCTTGTTTATAATGCTTCTAAGTTAAGTAAGCAACAAGCAGCTTAAAAATTTTATAGGAGATAAAATTCTGTAAGTCTGTGTTTCTTTAAAAGCTCGAATTATGAAATTAACTCATATCACTAGTGTCGCACTAAAATAATTCAACACAAATTTTAAAACTGAATTTTCTGCAACTTGATTTTTCCATAAAAAAATCCTTTATAATGGTTTGGTGGTAGTAACCTATCCAAATCCACAATAAAGGACATACGCATGGATAAGTTTACACGAAAAACATCATTTGAACAATGGTTTTCACCGCTTAATCAGACATTATTAGAAGAACAGGTGAAAACACATCAATTAAACTACTATACAAAGAAGCTTTATATGGCTTCCTTTTTGAAATTACTTTTGTATGCGCAGCTCCATGAAACCGAGAGTTTACGGGCTTTGAGTGACGCTGTATTTTCAGACGATTTGCAATGTGCTACAGGGTTGAACTCGATTAGCTTCTCCCAATTAGGAAGACGAATCAATACAATTCCAACTGAGTTCTTTCAAACGATTTTTTTAGATTTGGTCGCCCAAATCCACAAGAAAACAGATTTTGAAAAACGAAGAAAGATTTCGACACCACTGAAAATCATTGATTCGAGTACACTCCCACTTAATTTAACCAATCATACGTGGGCAGAGTTTCGAAAGACAAAATCGGGTGTAAAGCTTCACTTACGCCTCGTGTTCATGGAAAAGGGTTTCTCTTATCCAGATAAAGGAGTGCTTACGAATGCCATCGAACACGATCGAGGTCAGCTAGAAATATTCATTGACGACAAAGAATGCATGTACGTATTCGACCGTGGTTATTTAGACTACGAACGTTTTGATCGCATGACGGATGATGGCTATTTCTTTGTCACAAGACTTCGCAAAAATGCCGTAGTACGAGTACTTGAATCATTTACACTGCCTACACATTCCACGGTTTTATCGGATGATATGGTGGTGATTGGTACAACTCAAAACCGTTCAGAAAACGTGTTTCGTCGACTGAAATTACTTGATACAAAAGGCAAAGAGCTAACGTTACTAACGAATCGATTTGATTTAAGTGCAGACGAAATCGCAGAAATCTATAAATCACGTTGGGCGATTGAACTCTTTTTCAAATGGATGAAACAACATTTGAATAGCAAAAAGTTCTATGGTCATAGTGAGCAAGCTGTACACAATCAAGTGTATATAGCGATGATTGTGTATTGTTTGAACGTATTGGCCCAGTTGAACTCGAATAGCGACCGAAGTTATTTACAAATTAGTCGCTATTTAAAAGCAGCTCTCTGGAAATCCGCAAACATTTGGTTACGCAAAATCAAAGGAAAGTGCGTGCCATAAGGGCTGTAACAGTCGTTGTTGGATAAGTCACAGGTTATAGTAAAAAAATGGATGTTTACTACCTTAGTTTTGGTGTTTTCATTTTTTCTTAAAAATATGGATAATTCAAAACTGAAAATTCAGAACTTATTTATGCGACACTAGTGAACTCATATATGAAAAATATTTTAAATACAGTTATTTGAATTTTATGATATTTTATCTAAAAATCAATTTATTTTAGCTGGTATTCAGAAGTCAATTTAATTGTAGACCATCCATGGCTTTGCCCACGGCTAAACTTTACACGAAGGTTAATTGCTTCTAAGTTGTTATGCCAAGCTAATGTATTTTGAATTGCCGTAGGTGTTTTTATATAAACAGTTATATTACCATCAATTTTTGAATGCTCCTTACAAATACTGATATTTTCATCATAGAATGTAACTGCCATCATAGCCTTGCCAAGGAGGTTTTCTACGCCCCTTTTTAATTGCACCTGTGTTGCATCTTTTAGTTTTAATCCCAGGTCCGCAGCTATAACTTCTAAACTCTCTTTGTGATTTAACTCACCTATTTGAAATTTTGATTTTACTTCGTTAACTACTGATTCCATACTGCCTATATTAAAATATGTTGGACTAAGTATTGTTCCAATCCCTGGATTCTTGGTAGTGATTTTACTGTTTCTTTTAGCAAGGGCTTTTAGAGAAATACTTTCAACAATATACTCTTTATTGACTATCAGAATTAGCTGCAAATCACCAGTATCAAGTCTGTCATTAATGTAACTTTCGGGAACTAACTCAACGCTTTTTATTTGGAAAGAATTATATTTCTGGTGCAATTTTTCTCTTACAACTGGAATAAGGGTTGAAGTTGAATTATATAACCTTTCTAACACTTCTGGTTTCACAAGCGAATAATATTTCCCCATTAATTGGACACACTCATCAGGCTCTACCTGTGAAACATTAGGAAATTCCTTCAAGAAGTAGAAATATGTTATAGCTTCGTGGCATTTTCCAATTGCATTACTACTGTTTGAGTTTTGTGAATATTGGTGGGTGTTTAACAAATATTGCATTTTCTTTATTGTATCGAAATTTATTTTTTCCTTTTCAGATTCATCTGGGAATTTGTCATAGCTTGCAGCAAGCTTTATTGAAGAAGTTGGGCTACTTTCAAATTTAAATCTTAATGTTAAGGCTACTTCTCCATACTTTATTCCAACTGTATTTTTTCCAGACTTATATATTTGAATATCGCTAAATTGAGGTATACCTGGATTAAACTGTTCTACATTAACATCATTTTGAGTTTTACCATAACTCGTTACAATATTAACGTCTTCTGTCATGAAAAAAACATTATACGCATGAAAAAAGCCTTCATTTTTATCGTTGTAGAAATCCTTCAGTAGAGAAAAGCATAATTCTCTTAAATTGTATAAAAATATGTCTCTATATGGGTTAATCTCATCTGTAAATTTTGGAAAGTACCTTGATACAAGTTTTTTTAATTCCTTTATATCTTTTACATAATGCTCACCTAATTTTAATTCTACGAGTTCACTGAGGAAATTTTGGTATTTTACTTCGAATAGTCGATTAAACATCAATTGCAAGCTTTCAGATAAAAAATATTTTGAAAGGAAGCTTTTTGCCCCAGGGTTTTTTGGTTGAATTCTACCGCCTTTTCTAACAAGAAAAAGATTAACTGATATTGTTTGGTTGTTATCAAGATACAAGGTCAAATCCTTTTCCTGGTCAGGATTATTTGTGTTAAATTTGGACTGAACGGACTCTATATAGGGATACAGATTTGTAATATATAATACAGTTTGAGTAACTGTTTTTGGATAGTAATCAATGGGTTCATTCTTTATGTATTGTAGCAGAGCTTGATAAACATTTTTAACATGTTCATCCCCAATAAGCCTGGGATTCTTTTTCACAAATCTCACCTCCCCAATATTATAACTTAATTAAATTGTACTGTTAATGAATGCTTTTATAAAAGAAAAAACTGGCCTTATCACGTTGTAGATGTTAAAATAAGAATAGAATATCATCTTAAGGGAGGTATGTAGAAGTGAAAGTTGAAGAAAGAGGACGAGCTAAATACCGACCTTTAAAAGATTACGACTCAAATGAGGTAAAGCAACTCCTTCTAGAAAAAATTAAAGAAGAACAAGAAACAATTCAAAATATAAAAGATGATTATGAACAGCCTTATTTGGATTATCGAGAAGATAAAATAAATGTAATTAGCTTATTCTCAGGATGTGGCGGTTTAGACTTAGGACTCGAATTGGCGGGGCTTGCTGCAGCTATTGGGGAAGAAGAGGCTCTTAAAGCTTTTAAAGATAAGGATTGGTTTAATGCAGTTAGAGAAGAAAGTATCTTCCATACAATATATACAAATGACCTTTTTAAAGAAGCAAATGAATCATACAGATTAAACTTCCCTCCAGTATTTCAACAACAACTAGATATTCGAAAAGTTAAAGAATTTCCAAAAGCAGATTTTGTCCTTGGCGGATTCCCATGTCCCGGATTCAGTGAAGCTGGTCCACGATTAATAGACGATAAGCGAAATTTTCTATATATACATTTTATACGCTGCCTTCTTCAGGCAAAACCATTTGCATTTATTGCAGAAAATGTAAAAGGTATGCTGACGTTAGGTAAGGGAGAAGTAATTAATCAAATTGTACAGGATTTTGCTTCTGCGGGATATAATGTTAAATTCAAATTGGTCAATGCACGAGACTACGGGGTACCACAGCTGAGGGAAAGGGTTTTTATAGTTGGAATCCGCGAAGATTTGGATTTTGAATATAACCACCCAGAACCTACTCATGGTAAAGGTAAATTACCTTATGTAACATTAAAAGATGCAATTGGAGACCTTGAATCAAATCCCGGAGATTGGTTTGAGGGAGGATTTTCACCAATTTACTTATCTCGAAACAGAAAGAAAAAGTGGAATGAACAAAGCTTTACAATTCAGGCTTCTGGTAGACAAGCACCTTTACACCCTAGCGGTCCTGAAATGATAAAAATAGAGGCAGATAAGTGGACCCTTCCTGGAGATGAATCTCTGCATCGCCGTTTATCTGTAAAAGAAATAGCCCGTATTCAGACTTTCCCTGATTGGTTTATATTTTCTGATGGGGGAAACATGGATGTGCAAAAAAACAATAGGCTAGACAAACAATATAAACAAATTGGGAATGCTGTACCAGTTATGTTAGCAAAGGCTATGGCAATGCCTTTAGCAATTTGGGCAAAAAAAAACTTAAAAGTGATTAAAAAAAATAGCTCATTAGTTTTAATATAAACTTTTCAAATTTGACTATAGACAGCCATTCATTATGTTAGGTATTAAATAAGGGACCAGACAATTATATATTTTAATTGTCTGGTCCTTTTTAATCTGCTGTAAATAAATTATTTTTTTAAACGTTTATTTATCTTTCTCCAGTGATTTTTCACTTGAGATTCCATAAGGTTAATTGTTGAAGGATTTTCATCAAAAATTTGTTGTGCTCTTAAAGCATAACTTAAGAAATTACCATGACCTTTTCTTCGTAAACCAAGATGAGTGTAATTGATGTAAAGGCTTTTTCTATGCTTTTTTCTTCCACATTTTTCAGATTTCCAATTACATAAACGAACCTTTTTATAAGCCCTGCTATAATATTTAAACAAGCTTTTTTCTCTTAGCTTGACACTATTACCATTGAAGGCAAAACCTAAGTAGTCTAAAATACTTGGATTTAAACTCTCATCGTAAATATTGTTATTAGAATAGATGAACTTTTTAGTTTTTTCATCTTGAATAACTAATCTTGGTGTATCATTCTTAGCTTTTTCTATAAACTTCATGTGGTTTTTATAATCAAAATTTTGCATATCTTCCTCAAAAGGGATAACGATAATTAAATCATCACAATATCTTCTGTAAAGTCCGTTGTTATCTTTTACATAATCATTTATCTTCTTATCAAAATCCAATAAATAAATATTGGAACACACAGAGCTTAAACCGGCTCCTTGTGGTATTCCATAATCATTTTTGTTGTTTTGAATGTTATCTTTAGCGGATTTTCTAAATTTCCTAAAATCCTTTTCATCAAAAAGCCTTGTTAACTTCTTTCTTTTTTCTTTACTTTTATATTTCTTATTTAAAACTTCTTCTATTTTCCTTTTTTCTGCCCAACTAAACTTAGTTATATTCTTAAAGATAGTAAAATAATCATCGGGTAATTTGTCAGTATTAAGTACCACTTGAAGTTGCCTTTTCAGATATTTATGGTCTAATGTATCAAAAAAACTAGTAAAGTCAGCAACATAAATAAATGAACGCTCAAATTTTTTAATAAAATCTATTACTTCCTTTGCAAAATGGATATTACTTTTCCCATTAAGATTATTTCTATATGCAGTTGCAACTTCATTAATTTCAAGCTTCTTAACCACTTCATTGTACTTATTGTTTAACATATCACCATAGTATTTATATATGTAACTATCAAGGTGTGAAGCATAATATATATCACGTGTTTTAGGTTTTTTTCTTTTTTCAATCCTGCTATATTTATAAAACTCTATTTTAAAATGAATAAATGGAAAAAATCCATGCTGTACCACCCAGCTTGGATTTTTAATGTCATTTATTACCTTATTAATTGAGACTCTATTGTCAAAGTGTTTATATTTTTTCATTTTGTATTTACTAACGTCTACTTTCGCAGAGCTAGTAAGGGTATGTAATCGTAGCCTATTACTCTGAACCAAAATCAGTCACCCCTCACCAGCATACTTTTGGTCTCAATTAAATTCTATTTCTAGACTTCAAAAGGACCATCTTCATTGTGTTCAATTTCCCTCGCACAACAAGGCTACTTAATCACTTATTGGCTATACTATAGAGTGTATAGTAGAATGGTTGATTACTACAAATGGAGGTATTAATTCACATATGCAGTGTTGTTGCTTCGCAATGTCCTTGTTAATCTCCTGCTGGATTGTTAATGCAAGATATGTCGGGATAAAGCTTGACAACTGTTCACCAGTTTCCCTCATAACAAATTCTATGAGGCAATTAAATTATAACACTTTTTAGAAGATTTATCCAAATGAAATCCATGAAATTACCAAACTTTCCTTATCTATCTGTCTGTCGCTACCTTTTTACAAATCTTGTTAACGTCATCCCTTAAATGTTAGAATATTTATATTACTAGGGAATTAAGCGAATTTGTAAGGAGATTAAATAATGATTGAGAGATTATCTTTAGGGGAAACAGCCTATTTTTACAATATTAATGCACATCTTACAAATAATTTTATAAAAAAATTATTCATTAATATTTCCAAAAGAAAATCAGGTCCTTATGCAACAAAGGTTATCAATGAATCTTACTCTATTGATAATAAAGAATTTTTATATTCACTTTGTATATTTAAATATAAAGGTAAGCCAAATTTTTTAGATGAATCCGGCAGCGAAGAAGAGATAAAATACGCTTATCTATTATTAATACAATATTCAAGTATGTTAGTAATAAATAAAAAAAATATAAGTGGACTTAATACTTTATTAAAGGATTTTATATCCGACGTTGATTACACAACGATATCTCGTTTATATTTAAGTGATAGTTCAAGTTTTGAAAAGTTCTCTATGTTAAACATGGATATTAGTAGTAACTCGGTTAGAAAACGCAATATTGAGGCAAACGACTTACGTCATTCTTTTTCTCCTCTTTATGCAAGTAAATATATAATAAATAATTTACGGATAAAGGATAATGATAATAGAATTTCATTAGCTCTTAATACCTCTAAAATCAATAGACTTGGTAAAAAAGTATCAATAGATGACTACTTTAGATGGTCCCTTGCGGTAGTTGATAGGGTTCAAACCTTTGAATTAGGAGAATCGTACTTAGATAATTTTTCGACGCCAGTAAATAGCAACATAATTTTAGAGGGATTAGAACCCACATCAATATTATTCCTTTTTAATGATTTACTGGATGACTTTGAGAGAGGATTAATTGAAGATGTTGTTTATGAATTTAATGGACGTATTAAAAAAATTAACCTTCAAAAGTATATTGATGAGTTTGACACTTTTTGTGAGATTGAGCTAAATAGTACGCCATCTAAAGTTAGTAAAATTACTAATTCAATTGATAAAAACTTAAAACTACGAAAAAATAAGTCTTCATTAACAATAAGTTCTAAAAAATTCAAAAATATTATTATTAAATACCATTCAAAAGATGTAAACCTTCTAGAATATATAAATAAACAACAAAACTTGATCATCACTTTTGCAAAAATAGATTACGTTTACTCTAACAGAAAATTGTTTAAGGATACAAAATTACTTGGTAATTTGGATTCTTTTTTAAATGTATTAGAACCTTATGAATCATTAAAATTAATCACTTCTGAAAAGGGAAAAAATTATACGTCAACCTCAAAAAATTTTGACCCAGAATCATTATTCTTTTTCATTGAAAATACCCTTGCATCAGATGTAGATTATTTATTTTGTGATGATTTAGGCAACGAATTTGCTGATTTTATTTCTATTAAAAATTATAAAAGTATTTGTTATTATCATGCCAAAAGCGGAAGTTCTTCGCTCTCCGCATCAGACTTCCAAGTAGTTATTGGGCAAGCCCTTAAAAATATAGGAAATATGAATATGTCAGCTACTGACTTAGAACGCAAAGTGTCAAGATGGGATGGGTATATAAAGGACACTGACATCTCATTAAAAAGAATTGGTGACTCAGTTAAAAATGGAGGAGAATCCTATGTTACAACTACCAACTCTCCTAATTCTATTAAAGAAATTTATTTAGTGGTTAATTTCCTTTCTAAAAGTGCTTTAGAGGCTGGATTAAATAACTTAAAACAAAAAAGAAGTTGCTCACATCAAATTATTCAAATACTTTGGCTACTTTCTTCGTTTATATCTACCTGTAAAGAATTAGGGATAATAGTTCATATAACTTGTTTACCATAAAGCAAATGCCGTTAGTGTGTATCTAACGGCATTTGCTTTTGATAGAAAAACCTCTATTACTTATGATACGGTTCCCCCCGCATAATCCGAAAAGCCCGATAAACCTGCTCCACCAAAATCAATCGCATCAACTGATGAGGAAACGTCATCTTACTAAACGAAAGCTTATCATCTGCCCGCTTCAACACCTCGTCACTAAGCCCCAATGATCCACCAATAATAAAAGTAACCTTACTCTTCCCATATGTCCCCAGCTTATCAATGGTATCGGCTAGCTCCTCTGAAGACTTTTGCTTACCCTCTATAGCTAGCGCGATAACATGTGCATCAGTTGGAACTTTAGCAAGAATGCGTTCCCCTTCTTTTTTCTTCACTTGCAGCATCTCTGCTTCGCTTAATATTTCAGGTGCTTTTTCGTCTGGAACTTCGATAATTTCTATTTTAGAATAGCTTGAAAGTCTTTTTGTATATTCTTCAATTCCAAGCTTTAAGTATTTTTCTTTTAACTTTCCTACTGTAACAATTGAGATATTCACATGCTTTCCTCACTTTACAAACAAGATATCCACATAAGTTATCCACATATCCACATTTTTAATCCACATATAGTATGGAATCACTTGTTCGCCACCATATATATGGCACTATTTTTACAATATTCACAGGTTGTTGATAACTTTTCTTCGTCTGAAATTTGTTCCAAAATCGGAAATGTTTCAAACTCATTTACAACCGAATCTATTGCTATATCAACGTGTTCAGCACAACTATAAATCATTTTTCCTTCTCCTTTTAGCAATTGCTTTTTTCATTTTTCTAAAAATAATTGTGGATAATATTTTTTTCTGATCCAATTAATAGTTATCCACATTCCATCTTATCATTCTACCCAAAAACTGCAACCTCTCTAACAAAATTCATTTACTTTTCACCATAAGTCCTTATCCACAAATAACTTCATTATTTTTTGAAAAAAATATTTCATTTAGCTCTTTTAATAAAAAAAAGTAGAGCAGCACCGATAAAGGTTTTGCTCTACTTCCCTTCCTTACATTTGATCTTCCGATAAAGTAAGCTCTGCTGTTTCTAGCTTTCCGTTGCGATAATATTTTACTTTCATGGAATCGCCAATTTTCTTTTCATTATATAAATGCTTTCTTAAATCAATCAAGTCCACTATTTCTTCGCCATCTAGTTCAACAATAACATCTAGCTCTTTTAATCCGGCTTTTTGAGCTGGTGAATTTGGCGAAACATCTTTAATCGCTACACCTGTAGTGACATCCTCCGGTAGCTTTAATGCTTCCTGCTGATAGTAGCCTGGAATATCGCTAACAGATTGCAACTCTACTCCCATATATGGTCTTTGTACTTCTCCATGTTCTTCTAAATCCTCAATAATTGGTATCGCTGAATTAATTGGTATCGCAAGCCCAATCCCTTCTACAGCAGATTCAGCAATTTTCATACTATTGATACCGATAAGCTGACCTTCAATATTAACGAGGGCTCCACCACTATTTCCAGGGTTAATAGCGGCATCTGTTTGAATAACCTCTGATTGCCAATCTGGTGTCCCGTCCTCATTAATATCAACTGGAATTGTTCTAGCCAATCCTGAAACAATTCCTTGTGTAACCGATCCAGAGAATGTTAACCCTAATGGATTACCAATCGCAATGACAGGTTCACCTGCTTTCAGCGTATCTGAATTACCAAATTCGGCTACCTTTGTTATTTCGCTTGCATCTACTTCGACTACTGCTAAATCTGTCCAAATATCAGCACCAATTAGCTCAGCACTTATTTTCTTTCCATTAGATAAGGTAACCTCAAGTTCTGTCGCACCTTGCACGACATGATTATTTGTGACAATATATGCTTTCCCACCACTTTTCTTATAAATAACACCTGATCCTGTCCCAGCCTCTTCTGCCGTCGTTTCATCTGCCCAGAAATTAGAGGACTGCAGATTGGTAATCCCAACAACCGAATCAGCTGCTTTATCAACTGCCTTTGTGACATCAGTTTCTACATTCAAAGAGACATTCTGTGTTTTTATCCCTTCTGAGTTGCTTACAATACTCCCGCTTTCCTCCTTATTCGGAAGAATTGCTAAGTCTGTTAAGCGTGGGCTAAGTAATAAAACAAGTACTGCGCCAATAATAGCACCAATAAATCCAGAGAAGAAATAGCCCTTTCGTGACCTTTTCTTCTGCCCATCTCCCTGATTCCCATAATCATATTCCACTAGCTTCATTCCTTTCTGCAGGCATTATCTAAATGCTTCCCAACATAATCTTTATTATTTTTCCTTTTTTTCAAAAAAACAAACGAAATACTTAGAGAAGTTTTCACCATATGATACCCAAAAGCATTGATAGCATACTTTTATTTTTCCCATAAAAAAAAGCGAATAACCTAGTATCCGCTTTTTTTATATCCACTTATATTGCCATCATCTTTGTCGGTATTCTCGGATCCGTATCAAATAAATTAACCTGTTCCCCTAAGCCGACTCCACGGCTTTCTAATGTCTGTCCAACTGACATTCTAGCTAAATCTTTCATATTATTATCTAAGCTCAAGTGAGCAAGATAGATATGCTTTGTGCGATCTCCAATTACTTCGCTCATTGCAATTGCTGCATCTTCATTACAGACATGCCCTACATCGCTTAAAATACGTCTTTTAATATTCCATGGATATTTTCCCATCCGCAGCATCTGCACATCATGGTTGCTTTCAAACACATAGGAATCTGCATTGGAAATGATTCCTTTCATTCGATCGCTAACATAACCTGTATCTGTTATCAGAACGAGCTTTTTCTCTCCCTCATGGAATACATAAAACATTGGTTCTGCTGCATCATGGGATACGCCAAAGGATTCAATCGATAAATTGCCGAATGTCTTTACGGTTTCCATATCAAATTGAAATTTCTGCTCTGTTGGAATTTCTCCGATTAAGGGATTCATAGCATTCCATGTTTTTTCATTCGCATAAATAGGAAGTTTATACTTTCTCGCAACAATTCCTACCCCTTTAATATGGTCACTATGCTCATGTGTCACTAATATGCCAGTTAAATCACTCATCTTCCGTTCAATGCTCTGAAATAAGCCTTCCATTTGCTTTCCGCTTAATCCAGCATCAACTAAAAAGGAATGTTCTCCTGATTCAACAAAAATGGCATTTCCTGTACTGCCGCTTGCGAGAACACTAAACCGCATTTTCTCTCACTCCAATTTCATTTCCTCTGTATCTGTTTCTAGTTGAATAACTTCTCCGTCCAAAGCATTTACATAAAAATCTTCTTCGTTTACTGTTACTTTCCAGGTTGGAGCAAGCAGCTGTGCAGATGTATCAAGCTGTGTATAATAACCTAATTCTACATAGCTTACATACGAATCACTTTCTATGACGTTTTTTGTAAATAATTTAAGAATAACCTCTAGTGGCTGAATAATCGTTTCCTCTTCATCCATTTCTTTAATGTTTTCCAAATATGTCTGGTTATAGGAAACGATTTTATTTTCTTCATTTACATTAAAGGTAATCTCACCCTTTGGATTTCGATACAGTGTCTTTCCAGCATGCTGCTGATAATACGTAATGGTATTCCCACTCTTTTTCCAAAAGCGATACTCTGCCCCGTTAAGCACTTGATTAAAGAGAAATTCAGTTAAATCCTCTGGGTTAAATTCTTCTTTAATACTGATCGGGTCAACAAGCACTGCTTGAAGATATATGCTATCTCTTACTGTAATTTCTTGACCACTTAATAGTCCCTTTTCCAGCTTTTTGATCTCATCATCCGTAAATTTCTTCGATTTCGCCGATAAATATTGATCCTTTTGGTTATTGACTGGAAGCTTTTCTTTATCATATTTGATACCTAATCGTGAAAGCGTGTTGGTCGTTGGCTCTGTTGTATAGTCATCCGCCCGTTGGTATTCTTTGATCTTTATATATTCATAAATTAAATATACATCCAATATTAAGAAGGCAATGATAAATATGGTCTTTATCTTACTCCAGTCCATCTAAGTTGCCTCCTGTTCCTTCCGAATATAAGGTATACCATTTATTATCATATTGGTAAAACCAGGTTGGCTGTAAAGAAACGATATTTTGAGAATCGACCTGCATATCGTATCCAATCACAATATTCTGGAGCTTTTCTGTCTTTAACTTTTTATTATTTTGGAGATATTGTAAAACCTCTTCTCCCGATGAAACCATCTCTTTTGAAAAATCAAACGGAGTAGTTGTATTAATAATAATTAAATTACTCGTTAAAAGACGCTTCGCCTTATTATTTTCCCAGTATAATCGAATATCGGACAGTTCTGTTTTCAAATTAAATACAGGCATTCCATTTGTATTGTATAAACGAAAGGTTATCTTTCTGTCTTCATCTCGTCCCACATAGAAATAATCATTAATCCAGCCACCTCGCTGATTAATTAGCTCGATACTATTATTAATGATATGATTCTGTATCATTTCGTTCGAAATGCCAGAAGGTTTAAAGAAGCTGACAATATGGGTATCCTTATATATTCGTAATAAACCCGAATCATCCGTATACTCTTCCCAATTCGTTAGAATTTCTTTTTGAGCGATACTAGGATTAGTAAATAATGCTTTTTTCAATCGAATCGATTCAATTTGTCTCGTGAAATATTTGTATTTATTCACTTCCTTCTTCTCATTAGGTAAGTAAATTAAATACTGGTCATTTGGTTTGTACGAAAAATAAGTGGAATACACCGTTTTTTCCTTAAAGACACTATCTTTAAATTGATTTAGTTGCTCTACATATTTCGAACGGATCGATGTTTCATACACTTTCTCTGTTTCTTTAGAAAGAAAATACACCTTCCCATCCCTATAGGAAAACAGAATCGTATCAAAATCAAAGGAATTATCCTGATCAATTCTTAAAATTTCTTTGTAAATACGAAAAGGTACTTGTCCTGGAAATCTTATTTCTAGACTATTATCCTGCTCTTCTAAGAAGCTTGCTACACTATCAATCGTAGAAGTTATATTACGAAAATCTCCATACTCAAATTCTTTAAGCTTCTTGATAATAGAATCTATTTCATCCCTTGAAATTGTACCATAATGCTTCCCATCCATGTGTTGGTAAATTTCGTCTGGTTTTACAACTTCACTTACTTTCTTTTTTTCTCCTAATTCCTCCAGCGCAGTAGTCGATCCACTACCAATTGAATCGAATTCTCCACCTTGATCTGTCCATAGGAGATAATATAGTAACACACTTAACGCTACAAGAAAGATTAAAATACCGCTTTTTACACTCTCATATTTCATCCCCAATCATCCTCTTCAGATTGAATATACGGTAGGGTAAAAGATATTTTTGTTCCTTTGCCCTCTTTACTGGATGCCCAAATTCTTCCCCCATGTGCTTCTACCATTTCTTTTGCGATTGCAAGACCAAGTCCAGTTCCACCAAGCTTTCGCGTTCTTGCTTTATCGACACGATAAAAACGATCAAATATTTTATCAATATTTTCTTTTGGTATACCGACACCATTATCTGATACACTTACGATAATTTGCTGCTCCTGTTCCTTAATTGAAAAAGTGATGTTTCCACCTTCAGGAGAGTACTTCATTGCATTGGAAATAATATTATCTAGTACTTGTGTTAATTTATCTTCATCAATTTCCACAAATGCTGCTTTCTTTGGCAATTTTCTTATGAAGCTAACATTTTGTTGTTTCGTCAATTCAAAACGATCAATAATTCGATTGTAAAATACGATAAAATCAACAAGCTCTTTATTTAGCTGATAATCGCGACTATCTAATTTAGAAAGCTGTAATAAATCATTTACTAGGCGTATCATTCGCTCTGTTTCATTTTGCGTGACATTTAGGAACTTTGGAGCCAATTCTTCATCTTTCCAAGCTCCATCATATAAAGCTTCGACATAACTGCGCATCGTAGTTAATGGGGTACGCAATTCATGGGAAACATTCGCTACAAACTCTTTTCTTTCCATATCAATTTTTTCCTGTTCCGTAATATCATGAAGGACCGTAATCAAGCCATTAACAAACCCAGTCTCTTTTTGTATAACCGAAAAATTAGCCCGTAAAATATATGGCTCATAATGAGTGCTATAATCCAAAATAACCGATTCTCTTTCCTCCAATAGCTCATCAAATGTATATTTCCCATTAAGATCAAGGAGATTAATAATCGGCTCCGATAGTACTGTTTCACGTGAAACATCTAACATCTTTGCAGCTGGCTCATTAATAAGAATAATTCGCCCTTTTCTATCTGTCGCAATTACTCCGTCTGTCATATAGGCTAGAACAGAGGATAATTTTCTCCGTTCACTTTCTGTAGTTGCTTGTGATTCTTGGAGCTTCTTTGTTAAATTATTAAACGTGATTGCCAATTGTCCAATTTCATCAAAGCCATACACCTTAACCTTTCTAGAGAAATTCCCCTTCGATAAAGCAAAGGCATGCTTTTGCATATCAGAAATAGGCTTTGTAATCGTTCTTGCTAATAGAACTCCTAATATAGCCGTTACAAATAAAGTGATAATCGTTCCTTTTTGAAAGATTTGGTTAATCTTATCAATTTGTTTATAGACATTCTCAATCTTGCCTACTAAATAAATGGCTCCGACTATTTCATCCCCATTTGTTTTTATAGGCGTAATCAGCTCATAAATTTTCTCTCCGTTTTTCTGCTTAATCGGGTTATCGGGTTGAGAAGAATTTGATAGAACTCTCCTAACCGAAATATCAACCATTTTCTGGCCGACCAAATGTTGGTTCTCTGGATCAGAGGTTCCGACGATAATGCCATTACTATTAACAACTCTGATTTCCTTAATATCAGAAGAATTATTATCACTTAGAATTCTTTTAATATCGTCCTCTAACGTGGAATCACCGTTTTCAACAACTCTTTCCTTTACAAGCTGCTCTTCTAAATAAATAGATAAAATATTTACTTTTTCTTGAATCGATATTTTAAAACTGTCCAATAGCGTTGTCTGCAGGGTCTTTACAAAATAGACCCCAATTATCTGAATAGAAATGAGAATAAGCAAAACAATAACTAATACAAGCTTCAAATGAATAGAACGAAAAAAACTTACTTTTTTCATTAATTATTTTACTCCTGCTCAGGATTTCTTAAATAGTAGCCAACGCCTCTTCGTGTCACAATCCACGTTGGATGACTAGGATTATCTTCAATTTTCTCTCTTAATCTTCTTACCGTTACGTCCACCGTTCGTACATCTCCATAGTAGTCATAGCCCCATACCGTTTGAAGCAAGTGCTCTCTAGTCATAACTTGTCCAATATGTTTTGCTAAATAATAAAGTAATTCAAATTCACGATGAGTTAGTTCGATCATTTCGCCTCTTTTTGAAACAATATAAGCATCTGGGTGAATAATAAGGGAACCAACTTCAATTTCATTCGTTTCTTTTTCTTCTTCTGCAGCAGATGAAACTTGCTGATGTCGTCTAAGATTTGCTTTTACTCGTGCAATTAACTCTCTTGTACTAAAAGGCTTTGTCACATAATCATCTGCACCTAATTCTAACCCTAATACTTTATCTATTTCTGAATCCTTTGCCGTTAACATAATGATTGGCATCTCATATTTCTTTCTGACTTCACGACATACTTCCATGCCATCTCTTTGTGGAAGCATAATATCAAGTAATACTAAATCAGGCTGGATTTCTTCCACTTTCTCTAGGGCTTCATTGCCATCATAGGCACAATACACTTCAAAGCCTTCTTTCTTTAAATTAAATTGCAGGATATCTGCAATTGGTTTTTCATCATCTACAACTAAGATCTTTTTATTCATTCAGGTATTCTCCTTCTATCAAAGTTTATCTATAGTTATTTCCATACTTTTATTGTTTACTTCTACAGTCTACTTTACCATTTTAAATTTATATATACACTTTTTTTCTATTATTAGTTTAGTGATACTCCTCTTTAGAATCTGTTTAGCTCGCTTATTAACTACTTCCTCATCAATGACTATATCCCCTCTTCTAAATAGCCACAAATAAAAAAGACAGTGAAGCTTTTTCTCTTTAGCCCACTGAATCATTCCATCCATTGAGGATTAAAAAATCCCTCTATAAGAGAGGGTTACCATTTCCGATTATTATTCTTCATTCCAATGCATAGGAAATCTCCCTGCATCCATTTATTATCGATAAATACCAGGCTATTATATATGCCCTCATTCATACTATAGCAATAGAAAGAGCCTTATTTAACTATAAGAAAAAAATACAAAGGTAGATAGCTAAATTATTGAAACCTTTTATACTAGATAAACGTCTATATATATGAGTTTCATTTTCCCTTAATTTTGGCAAGGTAACCCTTCTTCATAGAATGGATTACCTTGTCCTTTTTTATCTATTATTGCCTCTACTTAATCTTCTCTAGACAGTAAAATAAATCCCTTCCCTCCTACTAACTCACTTTAAATATATAAAGATCATTACGAAGAAGGCATATATATTTACTTTAGCATATTTTAAAAGAAAATAATGTTTTGCTATTATATTGTAATAAAATTGTTGTATTATAATCATGTTATGAAGAAATTTGTAATAGAGAAGATGCTTTCGCGGTTTATTTACAGGGAAATAATTTGGGCATAAAAAAAACAACGAACATTCGTTGTGAGTACAAAATAAAGGTGGCTCAGGACGGAATCGAACCGCCGACACAAGGATTTTCAGTCCTTTGCTCTACCGACTGAGCTACTGAGCCAAACTATGGTGACAAATGCTTAGCTCTAACATTTAAGCAAAGGTCGTTATTTACTTGTCTTCATTATGTATAAGATAAATATATATTAAATATGCAAATGCATAAGAAGAAAAAATGGCGGTCCGGACGGGACTCGAACCCGCGACCTCCTGCGTGACAGGCAGGCATTCTAACCAACTGAACTACCGGACCATTTTATGCTATTAATATCTCTTAAAAAAGATATTATGACCCATACGGGATTCGAACCCGTGTTACCGCCGTGAAAGGGCGGTGTCTTAACCGCTTGACCAATGGGCCATGATTGATATCTATAATGGTGAGCCATGGAGGATTCGAACCTCCGACCCTCTGATTAAAAGTCAGATGCTCTACCGACTGAGCTAATGGCTCATATAAATGAGCTTGTCTCGTTTGCTTTTTTGTCATTTGCGACGCTTTTTATATTAGCATATTATTAAAATAAAAAGCAATACTTTTTTCAATTTTTTTTTGAAAATCTTATTTTTTTTTATTTTTAAGCATTTTTTGCTCTTAAAAGTATTTCGTTTCATTTCGCTTCAGCCACTTGCTTTCCTCTTCTACCAGCAGGAGTCAAGTGTCCTCCACTCCATAGCACGCTCGATTTCAAAGTACAATATTATGGTAATAGTCTTAAATTATATAATCCCCACTGTACCTACTCTAATAAACGAAGACTCAAACTTCTTTTATAGTCGAATACCCGAAAAAAATTTAAAGACTGTTCAAAAGGTCCTCTACCTTTTGGAACAGTCTTCATTTTTATGATTAGTTTTGTCTCCAAGGGCTGTGTACTACGTTTGTTTGTGTACGATCTGGTCCTACAGAGAAAATAGACAATGGAATACCAGTTAATTGTGCAACTCTTTCTAAATAATGGCGAGCATTAGCAGGAAGATCACTTAATGTTTTGCAACCAGTAATATCTTCTGTCCAGCCTGGTAGCTCTTCATATACTGGTTCACATTCTGCAAGTACCTTTAGACTTGCTGGAAATTCTTCCATTACTTCCCCTTTGTATTTATAAGCAACACAAATTTTTAATGTTTCAATTCCTGTTAAAACATCAATAGAGTTTAAAGAAAGATCGGTAATTCCGCTAACGCGACGAGCATGGCGAACAACTACACTATCAAACCAACCAACACGACGTGGTCTACCAGTAGTTGTGCCATATTCACGACCAACTTCTCTAATTTGATGTCCAATATCATTATTTAATTCTGTTGGGAAAGGACCGTCACCAACTCTCGTTGTATAAGCCTTTGAAACACCAACAACATGTTTAATTTTTGTTGGACCGACACCAGAACCAATTGTTACGCCTCCAGCTACTGGGTTAGAAGAAGTAACAAATGGATAAGTACCTTGGTCAATATCAAGCATTACCCCTTGAGCACCTTCAAAAAGAACTCTACGGCCATCATCTAATGCATCATTTAAGACAACAGAAGTGTCACAAACGTATTGCTTAATTTGTTGCCCATACTCATAGTACTCATTTAAAATATCTTCTAATTTAAAGCCTTCTGTTTCATAAATGCGCTCTAACAGACGATTTTTTTCAACTAAATTTCTTGCAAGCTTTTCTTCAAATACTTCTCTATCTAATAAATCAGCAATACGGATACCAATACGTGCAGCTTTATCCATATAAGCTGGGCCAATTCCTTTTTTCGTTGTTCCAATTTTGTTAGCACCTTTGCTTTCTTCTTCTACTTCATCTAATTTTAAATGATAAGGAAGAATGACATGAGCACGATTGCTAATTCTTAGGTTATCTGTATTGATATTACGATCATGTAAGTATTTTAATTCCGTTAAAATTGCCTTTGGATCTACAACCATTCCATTTCCAACAACGCTAATTTTTTCTTTATAAAATATCCCAGATGGAATTAAGTGTAATTTATATGTTTCACCATTAAACTTAATTGTATGACCTGCATTGTTACCACCTTGATAACGTGCAATCACTTCTGCATTTTCAGATAAGAAATCGGTAATTTTACCTTTTCCCTCGTCTCCCCATTGCGTTCCTACCACCACTACTGATGACATATCCTAGAGCACCTCCACAGGTTTCTATATCTTTTATTATATCCTTAATCAAACATTCCTATTTTATCAACTTTTTAACATAAAAGTCAATAAAACACGAACAATCTTTTTATTCAATTAATGTTATGTTCGTAAAAACAGATGAGCAAAGATAGTCAATTTCGTAGTATTTGCTCCTATTGATGCATTTATTCATCAAAAAAAAGCATAAAAAAAGATTAGTAGCTTTAAAGCTACTAATCTTTTTTTATTAGGCCCCTGTTGGCATCGCGCCATCCTCAAAACGCCGTTCTAAATTAACGAATTTATTGTATTCTTTTACAAAGGCGAGCTGTACGGTTCCAGTTGGACCATTACGCTGTTTCGCAATAATGATTTCGATAATATTCTTGCTTTCGGATTCCTTATCATAGTAATCATCACGGTATAAGAAGGCTACAATATCAGCATCCTGCTCAATACTTCCTGATTCCCTGATATCGGACATCATCGGACGTTTATCTTGTCTTTGCTCTACACCGCGTGATAACTGGGATAAGGCAATTACAGGCACTTGAAGCTCACGTGCAAGCTGTTTTAAGGAACGAGAAATTTCCGATACCTCTTGCTGTCTATTTTCACCTGCACGGCCACTTCCCAAGATTAGCTGTAGGTAATCAATTAATATCATGCCTAAGCCGTGTTCTTGCTTTAGACGACGGCATTTTGCTCTTATATCTGTAATCTTTACCCCTGGTGTATCGTCAATAAAAATACCTGCATTGGATAAGCTTCCCATTGCCATCGTTAGCTTTCCCCAGTCCTCATCTGTCAACGATCCTGTACGCAGACGCTGAGCATCTATATTCCCTTCTGCACAAAGCATACGCATTACAAGCTGCTCTGCCCCCATCTCCAAACTAAAGATTGCTACATTTTCGCCTGTTTTTACAGCAACATTCTGAGCGATATTTAAGGCAAAGGCTGTTTTACCAACAGATGGTCTTGCTCCAACGATAATTAAGTCATTCCGCTGAAATCCTGCAGTCATTTTATCAAGTTCAGCAAACCCTGTTGCAATCCCTGTAATATCCCCTTTGCGATTATGCATTTCTTCAATATTATCGTAAGTTCGAACAAGGACATCTTTGATATTATGAAATGCCCCAGCATTTTTCCGCTGCGCTACTTCTAAAATATTCTTTTCTGCTTCACTTAATAAGGCTTCTACTTCATCTTCACGTGAATACCCGTCTTGAGCAATATTCGTCGCTGTTCGAATTAACCGGCGAAGCAATGACTTTTCTTCTACAATTTTTGCATAATATTCTATATTAGCAGCAGTTGGTACCGAAGCAGCCAACTCACTTAAATAGCTGACTCCACCTGTATCCTCCAAATTATTGGTTGCTGCTAACTCTGCCGTCACTGTAATTAAATCGACTGCTTTTCCTTCGTCATTTAATTTAAGCATTGTCGTATATATTCTTTGATGTGCGCCTCTATAAAAATCTTCTGGTATAAGTATCTCTGAAGCTAATGTTAAACTTTGTGGTTCAAGGAATATGGCCCCGAGTACAGCTTGTTCTGCCTCAATATTCTGTGGGGGCATTCGATCATTTAAAACTTCACTCAATCTATAAAACCTCCTTAAAATGAGAGGATATGATAAAAAACATAGCCTAGATTAAAAAAAGCAACAATCTATTATACAAAAAGGTCTTCCTATTAAAGAAAGGTATTTTTGTAACAGCTGTTCCTTTTTCTCTTCTTTCCAATTACCTATTTAAAAATTATATTTTCTCTTTTTATGAAGCTCATTAATTTTCATCTACATTTTTACGTTAAAAACAGTCAAACAAAAAATGTGACCAGCTAAACCTGTATCACATTTTCTTAAGCTTATTCTATTTTAACATGTTTAGAGACAAATGGAACTTCCAATATTAGCTTAATTCTTTGACATGCACATTTAATGTTGCTGCAACCTCATGGTGAAGCTTGACTGGAACCTTTGTAACTCCTAGCGAACGAATAGCATCATTTAATTCAATTTTTCTTTTATCGATTTTAATTTGATGCTTTTTATTTAATTCATCCGCAATTTGCTTGCTTGTAATAGATCCAAACAATCTGCCGCCTTCACCAGATTTTGCGTGCAATTCAACTGTTACTTTTTCCAGCTTTTCTTTTAATTCTTTTGCTTTTTCTAACTCTTCAATGGCTTGTTTCTCTTCTTTTTTCTTTTGAGCATTTAGCGTACTAACCGCTGAAGCATTTGCTTCTACAGCCAATCCTTGTTTTAAAAGAAAGTTATGTGCATAGCCATCTGCAACATTTTTAACTTCTCCTTTTTTCCCTTTACCTTTTACATCCTTTAAAAAAATTACTTTCATTCTTTTCTTCTCCCTTCAAAATACTCATCAATTGCTAACTTTAGTCTTGCCTCTACTTCTTCCATTGGCATATTTGAAAGCTGGGTAGCTGCATTTGTTAAATGACCTCCACCATGTAAGCTTTCCATAATGATTTGGACATTGATTTCTCCTAAAGAGCGAGCACTTATGCCAATCATTGTTTCTCCTCTATGTGCTATTACAAATGAGGCAATGATTCCATCCATTGTTAATAAAGTATCTGCTGTTTGTGCAATTAGAACACTATCCACTACTTCTGCTTCTTTAGCAGTGGCTATTGCAATACCCTTTTTATAAAATTGAACATTTTCAATTATTTTCGCTCTTTTAACATAGTTATCAATGTCTTCTTTTAGAAACTTTTGAACAAGTACTGTATCTGCTCCCTGTCCTCTTAAATAGGACGCTGCATCAAAGGTTCGCGCTCCTGTTCTTAAGGTAAAGCTTTTCGTATCAACAATAATTCCTGCTAAGAGAGCTGTTGCTTCTAACATTTCAATTTTAACACTTTTTGGTTGATATTCTAATAATTCAGTAACAAGTTCGGCAGTTGAGGAAGCATATGGTTCCATATAGACAAGAAGCGGATTTTCAATAAATTCCTCTCCTCGTCGGTGATGGTCAATTACTACTACATCTTCTATTTTATTCAATAAATGCTCTTCAATCACTAAAGAAGGCTTATGTGTATCAACTACTACTAGCAAAGTATCCCCTGTTGCCATTTCTAAAGCTTGATCAGGTGTAATAAATTTCGTAAAAAGGGACTCTTGCTTTTTTATTTCTTCTATCAGCCTTCTAACAGCTGTATCTATTTCCTGAAAGTTGATTACAATATATGCTTCTTTTTGATTCATCTGAGCTACTTTATGAATTCCAATTGCCGCACCAATAGCATCCATATCAGGGTTTTTATGTCCCATTATAATGACCTTATCACTATCTAAGACTAATTCCTTTAAAGCATGGGAGATAACTCTTGCTCTAACTCTTGTTCGCTTTTCTACTGGATTTGTTTTTCCACCATAGAATTTCACTTTACCATTCGGCTGTTTAATTGCAACCTGGTCTCCGCCTCTTCCTAAGGCTAGATCAAGGCTAGATTGCGCAATATTCCCTAGCTCTGGCAAGGAGGATACGCCTGATCCCACCCCAATACTCAGTGTTAAAGGAACATTCTGCTTTGTTGTTAATTCTCTAACATCATCTAATATGGTGAATTTTCCTTTCTCCAAGCTTTGCAAAATATGTTCATTAAAAATAGCAATAAAGCGATCAGAAGATATTCGTTTTAATAAAACACCATTATCTGTAGCCCATTTATTTAAAATGGCAGTAACGCTATTATTGATGCTACTTCTCGTCTGGTCATCCATCCCTTGTGTTAAATCATCATAGTTATCTAAAAAGATAATAGCAATTGCAGTACGTTCATCTTCATAAAGCTTCTCAATTTCCGTTTGCTCTGTAACATCGAAAAAGTATAAAAGACGCTCTTCCACTTTATGAATAACTCGAAACTTTCTTTCATGCAATGTAACGATTTCTGTTTCGACCTCTTGTTTAATTAAAGGAATAATGGATGGAGAAACATCATATAATGATCTTCCAACAAGTGTATCCTCTGTAAAACAAGATGCTAAAAAGGGATTTGTCCATTCAATATAATAGTCATCATTTATAAGCATGATTCCTATTGGCATTTCCATTAGGGCCTCTTCCCCTACCTTTTTGACGCGGTAAGAAAGAGTGGTTATATACTCTTCTGTTTCCTTTCGTTGACGACTTTCTATTCGTAAGATGAAATAAAAAGGAGTGACAAAAAGGACTAACCCAATTAAGGAAAATACCCAGTTATAAAAAGAGAGGATTCCAAGCATGATAATGGTAATACCGATTAAACATATTAATGGATACCTTATGGATCCTTTCTCTAAAAAAGTAGGCAATTTTTCTCCTCCTAAAACTCGTGAGATTTTCACATAATCCTTACTATGTATTCATTAAACCTGATACTATTATACCCCATAAAACTAAATTAAAATATAAAAAGGTCTATCCCTCTCTGGTTATCAAAATAATAGAGGTTGACATTTTTTCTAATAAGAAAGGGTTTGCATCTTTACATAATATTTTACTACTATTCTTGTTCTTCTTCAACGAAGTTACTTGGAAGAAATACTAGATTAAATAAAGAAGACATCCATATGGCTTATACGGTACGGAAAAGAAGCTGTCTCAAACAATAATGTAGAAATGGTATTGCACAGAAAAAAACACACATAACAGACTGGGTAATTTTCACTAAATAATACAAAACCCCTATTAAACAAAAGTCTAATAGGGGTTTTATATAGGCTAATTATTCTCCACTTACGTATGGTAGTAAAGCCATAGTACGTGCACGTTTAATAGCAATCGTTAATTTACGTTGGTATTTAGCGCTTGTACCTGTTACACGACGAGGTAAAATTTTACCACGTTCTGAGATGAATTTTTTAAGTAAATCTACATCTTTATAATCGATTTTAGTGATACCGTTAGCGGTAAAGTAACATACTTTACGGCGCTTAGCACGGCCACCTCTGCGTCCACCCATTGCCATGAGATTAACCTCCTTTTTTAATCATCAAAATTACGTTAGAATGGTAAATCATCATCTGAAATATCGATTTGACCGCTATTTGCAAATGGATCTTCATCCACTTTCGTATAATCCTGATTATTTCTATTCGTTTGAGGTCGCTGATTCTGATAATTATTTGATCCTCCAAAAGGATTATCTTGTTCTCTTGGGGCACTATAATTCATGTTGTCACTTCTATTATTAGCAGAGCTGTTTCTAGGTTCTAAGAACTGAACACTTTCTGCTAATACTTCGGTTACATATACACGTTTTCCGTCTTGTCCATCATAGCTACGCGTTTGAATACGACCATCGACACCCGCTAAACTACCTTTTTTCAAGTAGTTAGCAACATTTTCTGCTGGTTTTCTCCAAATAACACAGTTAATGAAGTCTGCTTCTCTTTCACCTTGCTGATTTGTAAACGTACGGTTAACCGCAAGTGTGAACGTTGCAACAGCAACTCCACTTGGTGTATAGCGTAACTCCGGATCCTTAGTTAAACGGCCAACAAGAACTACCCGATTCATCATCAGTTTCAACTCCCTTCAATTTAAAATGTTTCACGTGAAACATTGTTTATATATTATTTTGCTTCATCTTTAACTACGATGTGGCGAATGATATCTTCGTTGATCTTAGCTAAACGAGAGAATTCTTCAACCGCTACTGGTGCAGCGTTAACTTTTACTAATTGATAGTAACCATCGCGGAAATCATTGATTTCGTATGCAAGGCGACGTTTACCCCACTCTTTTGATTCTGCTAATTCCGCTCCATTATCTGTAAGAATAGCGTTGAAACGCTCAACAAGTGTTTTCTTAGCCTCATCTTCAATATTTGGACGGATGATGTACATAATTTCGTACTTTTTCATCACTTTCACCTCCTTTTGGTCTAGACGGCCCATAATTGGGCAAGGAGCAACTATACATTACTCACAAGGTAAAAGTATAGCATACTTTGTTATAAATAGCAATGTACTAAAAATAGCATCTGTTATTACTATTTTATCTTGGTTTATTTAAACTAAAATATTTTAAGCATACTTTTTATTAAAGCTTTGTCGAGTTTGAATTACTTCACAATAATCACTTAACAATCCATCAAAAATAGTATCCCATGATTGCGTTAACGCATAGCTTCTGGCTTCTCTCCCCATATTCAATCTCATCTTTTCATCAAATAGCAACTCGCTAATAGCATAAAGAAAGCTTTCAGCATTTTGTTTTTCGCATATTCTGCCATTTATATTGTCTATTACAAAGTCTTTTACACCACCCTCATTAGCAACAATGGCTGGAGTCCCACATGCCATTGCTTCTAATACAACATTACCAAAAGTTTCTGTATAGGATGGAAAAACGAAAAGGTCAGCTCCTGCATATATCCTTGCCAAGTCATCCCCTTTTATATAACCAGTCAATGTAATATTTTTTTGTGATTTTTCCTTTTCTCTCCATGTCTCCTTATTAGGTCCATCCCCAACTATTAACCAATGGACTGATTCCTTTATATCGGAAGGCAATTTATCCATGATGTTGTTTAATGTATCCAAATCTTTCTCTGGCGCTAATCTCCCTACATACAATAAAATATGGTTTTCTTGGATATTGTATTTCCTTTTAATATGTTCTTTTGCATCTGCGTTTGGCTTAAAAAGCTCGGAATCAATCCCTCTTCCCCAAACTTTTATTTCCCGAAAATCCAATGATTCTAATTTATTTTGTGTGTCTTTACTCGGGACAAATATTTTTTCTGTTGACTGATGGAACCATTTCAAATATTTCCATAAAAATGGTTCTAGTAAGGAAGCATGATAATATTTAAGATATTGATCAAAATTGGTGTGATAAGAAGATACAACCGGGATATTTAATTTTTTGGCAGCGAATAACCCATACAGTCCCATCATATAAGGTGTAGCTAGATGAATAAGATCTGGTTTAAATTGCTTTAGATTATTTTCTATCTTTCTTGGGTTCGTAATAACTGTCCGACACTCTGGATAAAGAAAAAATGGAAGGCTAGGAAATTGGTTGATATTTGGATATGTAGTAGAAGATTTATTTTCAGGAGAATATACTTGATAGGAAATTTGCTTTTTTTCCAAATGGTTACTAAGCCTCTTTAACGTCTGTGCAACACCATTCACTTGAGGAAAATAAGTGTCTGAGAAAATTGCGATTTTCAAAAACTCCACTCCCTTTTTATCAAGTTAGTTATAAGCTATTCTTAGTATACCACTGCCATGCTTGAGTAGTTTTAAAGAAATGTAAAAAAAATGTACATTATTACTTACAAAAAAACACTCTAAAAAGATTTGCTAGCACAATAAATGTACTAACAGAAATCTTTTTATGAGTGTTTTTCTAGTTAATTATTCATTATACGTTAAAACGGAAATGAATAATATCGCCGTCTCTAACTACATATTCTTTACCTTCTAAACGAACTTTACCTGCTTCTTTCGCAGCAACCATATTGCCACTTGCTAATAAATCATCATAAGAAACAGTTTCTGCACGGATAAAGCCTCTCTCAAAATCAGAATGAATAATTCCTGCACACTGTGGTGCTTTCATTCCTTGTACAAATGTCCATGCACGAACTTCTTGGACACCTGCAGTAAAGTAAGTAGCTAATCCAAGAAGATGGTATGCTGCACGAATTAACTGATCTAACCCAGATTCTTCGATTCCAAGCTCTTGAAGGAACATTTCTTTTTCTTCCCCTTCTAGCTCTGCAATTTCTTCTTCGATTTTCGCACAGATGACAATCACTTCAGCACCTTCATTTGCTGCAAAATCTTTTACACGTTTTACATAATCATTATTCGCCGCATCAGCGATTTCATCCTCGCCTACATTTGCAACATATAATACAGGCTTAATTGTTAAAAGATGTAGTCCTTTAGCAATTTTCGCTTGTTCCTCTGTAAACTCGACCGTTCTTGCTGGTTTTTCCTCTTCAAAAGCAGCCTTTAGTAATTCCAACACTTCTAATTCAGCAACAGCTTCTTTATCTTTTTGCTTCGCCATTTTTCCAACTCGGCCAATTCTTTTTTCTACTGATTCTAAATCAGCAAGAATTAATTCTAAATTGATTGTTTCTATATCAGAAATAGGGTCTACTTTTCCTGATACATGGGTAATGTTATCATCTGCAAAACAACGTACCACTTGGCAGATAGCATCTACTTCGCGAATATGAGATAAAAACTTATTACCAAGACCTTCCCCTTTACTTGCCCCTTTTACAATTCCGGCAATATCTGTAAATTCAAAAGTTGTAGGTACTGTTTTTTTCGGTTGTACTAATTCTGTTAATTTTGTTAAACGTTGATCTGGTACTTCTACAATTCCAACGTTTGGATCAATTGTACAGAACGGATAGTTCGCTGATTCTGCACCTGCTTGTGTAATTGCATTAAATAATGTAGATTTACCAACGTTAGGCAAACCAACTATTCCAGCAGTTAACGCCATTATGCCACTCCCTTATATAAACTTCCTATCTCCATCGTACAAAATAGAAAGTAATTTCATTATTATTCTAAACCTCTAACAATTATAGTTTTAACGAAGGAAAAAGACAAGTAGTGTTCCTTTTCTATAAACCAAAAAAAGACAACAAATATCTTTATTTGCTGCCTTTCCTATAAAAAGTATTATTCTTCATGCCTTACTAAAACTTTTTTCATTTTCCTTGCAAACTCTCTTCTTGGAATGAGAACACTATGCTCGCATCCTTCACATTTAATCCGGATATCCATACCTAACCGAATTATTTTCCAGCGATTTGTACCGCACGGATGTGCTTTTTTCATCTCAACTACATCATTTAATCCAAACTCTTTCTGCTCCATATTTCCTCCTTGAACAAACTATTGTGGTTGTGAATACATGACTAATTTTGGGACAGGGCTCTCTATTCCATTTTCATCTAAAACATTCTTTATTTCTTTTCTTAATACCCTCGCAATAGCATGGTGCTTCATTGGCAATGTTTCTGCAACTACACGAATAATAACTTCTGCCGCTTGGATATTTTGCACACCTAATAATTCTGGTACGCCGACGATATCCTCATATTGCTCTGGTAGTTTTTCAATCAGTTCCTGTATTACCTTTTCTGCCCGATTAATATCACCTTGATAGGCAATACTTACATCTACAATTGCTTTACTATTATTTATGGAAAAATTAGTTACTTCAATAATGCTTCCATTAGGAATGATGTTTACTTCCCCTGTAAAGCCTTTTATTTTTGTTGTTCTTAATCCAATCTCTTCTACAACACCCTCATATGTACCAATGCGCACTTGGTCTCCAACGGAAAATTGATCTTCAAAGATAATAAAGAATCCTGTAATAATGTCCTTAACAAGACTTTGAGCACCAAAACCAACTGCAAGGCCAACAATTCCCGCTCCTGCTAACAAGGCTTTAACATCAATGTTAAAAACAGATAATGCCATCATTATGGCGATAAAATACACGACATAAGTAATCGTATTTTCCAAAAGTTTAATTAATGTTGCTTCTCTTCTTTCTGATACTCGTAAGGAGGAATGAGTTCTTACTTTGAATATATTTCGTACCGCTGCTTTCCCAATTCTAATAATAATTCCGCTAATAAGAAATATAAGGACAAGCTTTAATGCCCCAAAGCCAAGATTACTCCAAAAATTCTCATTCATGAGATTATCTATTCCTTCTTTTATATTCTCATCCATCTAGACACCTCTAAATATAAACTTCTACTAGATTATTTTCCTTTTTTTATCTGTTCATACAACTTAAATTACGTATTAATACTCCATATATGATGGAATAAACAATAAAGCTAACTATTTTTCTATTTTACTCTTTAACAGCCATCTTATTGGGTAAGTTTATTTTAACAGTTTTTCTACGTGCTTTGTAGTAGTATTTCTCCTGAAAAACGCAGGACTTTTGCCCTTATTATGAGGGATTGTGCGCTTACTGTATCACTCTTTTTTCCTTTATTTTTATGTATATGTATAGAATTTATCTCTTTTCCATATACTGAATACTACAATAACTATGCATAAAAATAACTAATGGTTCGATAGATTTCCATCTTAATTGATAGGCGCTTAACAGAATCTAACTAAACACGATAATTGCTTTCTCCTATAGATTTTATCGAATCCTAAATGATAAAGGAGTAGATTCAATGACCTTATATTCCAGCCTTTTCGAAAAAAACGAACTTCCCATTAGAATAGCACATGATGAACAATTAGCGGCTTTTAAGATTGCAGATTCATTATCTAAACAATTACCATCTGTTTCAGTTACTCAACCAATTGTCTTTATTTGTATTGGAACCGATCGTTCTACTGGAGACTCATTAGGTCCGCTTATTGGCACGCTATTAAGTGAAAAGAATATATCTCCTTTTCATGTCTATGGAACATTAGATGAACCAATTCATGCACTTAATTTAGAGGAAAAATTAAAGGAAATACATGAAAAACATAACAATCCTTATATTATCGGAATAGATGCCTGTCTAGGCAGAATGAAAAGCGTTGGTGTGATTCAAATTGGGGATGGGCCTGTTAAACCAGGAAGTGGCGTTAAAAAGGAGCTTCCTCCTGTAGGCAATATTCATATCACAGGGATTGTTAATATTAGTGGATTTATGGAATTTCTAGTTCTTCAGAATACTAGATTAAGCCTAGTATTAAATATGGCAAAAATCATTTCAAAAGGGATTTATCACACTAGTCTTCGATATATGCATTCTGCAGAAATCCAGGAATACCAAATAAAAGAAGAACCCGTATAATTCTTTTCAAGCTTTTTGGTTAATAATTAAAAAGCCTCCTAAAAAAAGATCTTTGTTACAGCTAGCCAATTGTAACCTACCTTTTCTTAGGGGCTTCTTTTAATTTTCATTTTCTAATTCAAATAAGTGAAGAATGCGTGCCAAATCCTCTTCTGAGAAAAATTCAATTTCAATTTTCCCTTTATTTTTCTTTTGCTTAATATGAACAGTCGTTCCAAATCTTTCACGTAGAAAGGACTCTTGCTCTTTAATAAATATATTTTTCGGCGCTGGTTTTTCTTTCTTTGTTTCACGTGAAACATTTTCATTTAAAAGCTGAATTAATTGTTCCAGCTGACGTACATTTAATCCCTCTTTAATAATTTTATCAACAATTGCTGGAAGCTTATCTTTATTTTTCAAGCCTAATAAAGTTCTTCCATGTCCCATTGATATCTTACCATCAGAAATATAATTTTGCACAGCCTTTGGAAGAGATAATAAACGAACATGATTAGCAATATGGGGTCTGCTTTTCCCTAAACGTTTTGCTAGCTCTTCTTGTGTCAGCTTTAACTTTTTCATCAATGTCTGATAGGCATGGCCTTCTTCAATTGGTGATAAATCTTCTCTTTGAAGGTTCTCGAGTACTGCTAATTCCATCATTTGCTGTTCCGATAATTGTCGAACAACTGCAGGCACAGACGCTAGTTTAGCCTCTTTAGCAGCACGATATCTACGTTCTCCAACTACTATCTCATAGCCTTTGATGCTTTTTCGAACAATTATTGGTTGAAGAATTCCATGTTCTAGAATCGAAAGCTTCAATTCCTCGATTGCTTCCTCATCGAAGAACTTTCTAGGCTGATAAGGATTAGGTCGCAATTCATTGATGCTTATTTCTTGTACATTTTCTTCCTTCTCGGCATCTATCTTAGGAAAAAAAGCATCTAACCCTTTTCCAAGTCCTTTAGCCACTAGTAACCACTTCCTTCGCAAGGTCCAAATAAACTTCGGCACCACGTGATTTTGGATCATAAATGATTATTGGTTCCCCATGACTTGGAGCTTCTGATAATCGAATATTTCTCGGAATAATTGTTTTATAGACTTTATCTTGGAAATACTTTTTAACTTCTTCAATAACTTGTAAGCCTAGATTTGTTCTAGCATCTAGCATTGTTAGCAACACACCTTCAATTGCCAAGTCATGATTTAAATGCTTTTGAACAAGTCGAACAGTATTTAATAGTTGACTTAATCCTTCTAAAGCGTAATATTCACATTGGACTGGTATCAATACAGCGTCCGATGCAGTTAACGCATTAATCGTTAACAATCCTAAAGAAGGAGGGCAATCTATTAGAATATAATCATAGTTGTGTTTGACCTCGTCTAAAGCTCTTTTCAACCTAACTTCTCTGGAAATAGTAGAAACAAGCTCTATTTCTGCTCCAGCTAATTGAATCGTTGCAGGAATAACATCCAAATTCTCCACATTTGTCTGTTTTATCACCATACTTGCTTCTAGATCATCGACTAACACATCATAGATACAATGATCAACATCAGCTTTTTCAATACCTACACCACTAGTAGCATTTCCTTGTGGATCAATATCTACTAATAGCACTCTTTTTCCGATATATGCTAAACAAGAGCCAAGATTGACCGATGTAGTTGTTTTTCCAACTCCACCCTTTTGGTTAGCAACAGTAATAATTTTACCCATGATGTCACCTACCTTTAATTCCATACTAGCTACGAAATATATAATCGACGCAAGATGGCTGCTTATTATAAAAAGATTGAATCGTTTATAGCTTTTAAACTATAAGACAATTTATTAGTAAAAAAACATGAATAGATTACAACATGGCCAAATTCCATGCCTATTGTAATCACGTATATTATTTTATCATGAAAACTTCTAAATATCGTCATTTTTTCTTTTAATCTGAATTAGAGGAGGAAAATAAAAATAAATTAATAGTATAAAAGAAGTTAAAAAGCCTATCATTTCAAGCATTTAACATAGAATCTATTAGTTAATTTGCTTAGAAAAAATCCTATTAAAATCAGCAATTGAGGTTTGAATTTATACTTGTGGTTATCCTCTGAGGAATAAAATCATCATATAAAAAAGTGAGAATCAGCATAAATGGCTATTATTCTCACAAAAAATATGCTCTGTTAAATAAGTAATTTTTACTATCTTTTATGAGTGGGATTTAACAGAGCCCAAAATCTATAAATAAGTACAAATTATGATTCTAGATAAGAATCTATTTAAGTATTATTTTTTTTTCGGAATTTTTATCGTAAATTGATAAAAATCTTCAAACTCTTCTTCTTCAGCATTTAGATTAATTCCACTATCAGAAACCATATTTAGCGATTGACGAATTGTATTTACTGCAATCCGCATATCTTTACTAAATGCTTTTCTTTTTGGCTTCGGTTTCTGCTTCGTTTGTTCAAGCATTTTCACGACACGCTCTTCTGTTTGCTTTACATTTAAGCTCTTTTCAATAATTTCTTGTAATAGCTGGATTTGTTTTTCCCGTTCTTTTAAAGGAATCATGGAACGAGCATGACGCTCAGAAATCTCTTTATTCAATAGTGCTTCTTGAATTTCTTCTGGCAATTTAAGAAGTCTTAATTTATTTGCTACAGTCGACTGCCCTTTACCTAATCTTTGGGCGAGTGCCTCCTGGGTAAGATTGTGTAGTTCTAATAATTTTCCATATGCAATCGCTTCTTCAATTGGAGAAAGCTCTTCCCTTTGAAGGTTCTCTATAAGTGCAACAGAAGCAGTTTCTGTATCACTCATGTTTTTTATGATAGCTGGCGCTTCTTCCCAACCAAGTTTTTTCATTGCTCTCCATCTTCGTTCTCCAGCAATGATTTCAAATTTATCTTCCTCATACTCTCTTAATACGATTGGTTGTATAATACCATGTGTATGGATTGTACGAGCTAATTCTTCAATTTTTTCATCATCAAATACCGTTCTTGGTTGAAAACGGTTAGGAACAATCTGATTAATTGGGATTCGTCTAACCTCTTCATTACTTCCCATACTCTCGATCTCCTCTTGAGCAGCATCTGCACTTATTTGACTAGCTTCTTCTATTTGCTCTCCTTTTTCGCCTAGTCCAAAAAATCGTGAGAAAGAAGGCTTCATCACCCTGCACCACCTTTACAAAACTCCCTATTAGTTATTCTCTATATGAAACATTAATCCCTGCAAAGTCATCTAACTTATGGTAGAAACTTCTCGAAATTTCATAGAATATGACAATTATAGGTATAATATATAGTAGATATGATTATTTGATACAGTTCTAATCTTATGAATGATTATATCATTCTCTTTTTTCTTTCGTAATAACTTATAGCTGTTTTCATAAAGTTGTTGTTATTACCAGCAGACACTTAGCATTAGCCTGCTCAGTATTTCTATATAATTAATATTTTCTATTAATAAACAACATTCTTTTCAAAAACAGCCTAGTTTAAAATAATCATCTTTTTTCCGTCTTATTCATAGCTTCCATCCCTACACTTCTCATAAGGGATGGAAGAATATCTTATAAAGAATCGGATAACTTCAGAAACTAGACTATCAGACATAACTCTGTGCTTTCACCTATTCAATTGGCTCTTTATTAGGAGTTCCTGGCTTTCTTGGATACTTTTTAGGTGTTGGCTTTTCTTTTTCTATGATGATGATATTTCTTTCACTTTCTTCAATCGGCAATAAAAAGGAGTGTGTTGCTTGGATTTTTCCACCCAATAGACTTACAGCCTTTTTCCCAGCTTCCATTTCCTCTTTGGCACTTGCTGCTTTCATTGCAACAAAAGTACCTCCGATCTTTACTAGCGGCAAACAAAGTTCACTTAGAACAGAGAGTCGTGCTACTGCTCGTGCAGTTACAATATCAAAAGATTCACGATATGCTTTGTTTTGGCCAAATGTTTCTGCTCGGTCATGAATAAAGTTAACCTCTTTCAGCTCTAATTGAGATGCTAAGTGTTCAAGAAAATGAATTCTTTTTTTCAAAGAATCGACAATTGTTACCTTTAAATCAGGAAAAACAATTTTTAAAGGGATACTTGGAAAACCTGCTCCTGCACCTACGTCACATAAATGTGCAGCCTCATGGAACCCTTCATAGTAAAATCCAGCAGTGATGGAATCATAGAAATGCTTCAAATAAACATCTGATTTTTCCGTAATTGCTGTTAAATTCATTTTTTCATTCCACTCTACCAATGTTTCAAAGTAGAGCTCAAACTGTTTTATTTGCTGGTCCGATAAAGTTATTCCTTTATCAGACAACATTTGAATAAAATCTTCCGTTTTCATGCATGAACCCTTTCTATTCAGAGATTAAACACGAGCTATTTTTCCTTGTTCTAAATAAACTAATAAAATAGATATATCTGCTGGGTTTACACCAGAAATTCTTGATGCCTGTGCAATAGATAACGGACGAACTTTTTTTAATTTCTGTACCGCTTCCGTTGCAAGACTAGAGATAGCATCATAATCAATATTCTCAGGAATTTTCTTGTTTTCCATTTTCTTTAGTCTTTCTACTTGCTGTAAGGATTTCTCAATATAGCCTTCATATTTTATTTGAATTTCTACTTGCTCTTTGATATCTTCCGTTAATTCTATATCGCTTGGTGCAAGCTGTTCAATATGGCTATAATTCATTTCAGGGCGTTTTAATAAGTCTCCTGCTCTAATACCATCTTTTAATTCGCTTCCGCCTTGCTCTTTAATCACATTTTGTACTTGCACATTTGGCTTTAGCATTACTTCGCTTAAACGTCGCTTCTCTTGTTCGATTAATTGCTTTTTATCGGAGAATTTCACAAAGCGCTCTTCAGAAATAAGACCAATTTTATAGCCAATATCCGTTAAACGTAAATCTGCGTTATCATGACGAAGTAGTAAACGGTATTCTGCTCTTGATGTTAAGAGTCGATATGGCTCGTTTGTACCTTTTGTTACTAAGTCATCTATTAAGACACCGATGTATGCATCCGAGCGGCTTAAAATAACCTCTTCTTTTCCTAATGCATTTAAACCAGCGTTAATACCAGCCATTAAACCTTGGCCAGCGGCTTCTTCATACCCTGAAGTTCCGTTAATTTGCCCAGCAGTGTAAAGATTTTTAATCTTCTTCGTTTCTAATGTTGGCCATAATTGTGTTGGAACAATAGCATCATACTCAATTGCATAGCCAGCTCTCATCATTTGGACATTTTCTAAACCCGGGATTGTTCTTAATATTTCCTGTTGAACATCTTCAGGTAAGCTTGTAGACAATCCTTGAACATAAACTTCTTGTGTATTTTTACCTTCTGGCTCTAAGAAAATTTGATGTCTTGGTTTATCATTGAATCGAACAACTTTATCTTCAATTGATGGACAATATCGCGGTCCTGTACCTTTAATCATTCCTGAATACATTGGGGAACGATGTAAATTTGAATCAATAATCTGATGTGTCTTTTCATTTGTATATGTTAACCAGCAAGGAAGCTGATCGGTAATAAATTTGGTTGTTTCATAAGAGAAGGCTCTTGGAACATCATCGCCAGGTTGTATTTCAGTCTTAGAGTAGTCAATAGAATGACTATTTACACGAGGAGGCGTTCCTGTTTTGAAACGTACCAAATCAAATCCTAGCGCTTCTAAATGCTCCGATAAGCGGATAGAAGGCTGTTGATTATTCGGACCGCTTGAGTATTTAAGCTCTCCTAAAATAATTTCCCCGCGAAGATACGTACCAGTAGTTACTACAATCGTTTTTGCACGATACGTAGCTCCTGTTTTCGTAATAACTCCTTTGACAACTTGATCCTCAACGATTAATTCTTCTACCATTCCTTGAATCAACGTTAGATTTGGTTCATTTTCTAACGTTATCTTCATTTCATGTTGATACATATATTTATCTGCCTGAGCTCTTAGGGCACGTACAGCAGGACCTTTTCCTGTATTCAACATTCTCATTTGTATATATGTTTTATCTATATTTTTACCCATCTCGCCGCCAAGTGCGTCAATTTCCCTTACGACAATCCCTTTTGCCGGTCCTCCGACAGAAGGATTACATGGCATAAATGCGACCATATCTAAATTTATCGTTAACATTAATGTTTTGGCACCTATTCTTGCTGCTGCAAGGCCTGCCTCACAGCCTGCATGACCTGCACCAATGACAATCACATCATAATTTCCAGCTTCGTACTGCATCATGATGCCTCCTTCTTTCTAAACTTTCTTTTAAGAAATACTTTCTAGCTACGATTATTGACAGCTAAATTAGCTGTTGTATCTGTTTTTCAAGGCGTCTGCTCCATTTTCATGGGGAGAGCGGACGCCTTGAAAAACTAATATATTCACTTTTAATGCATTAAATTTCGGTTGAAATTAGATAATTATACTTTTTTAAGTGATTTCATTAAAATCACTTATTTTCCTAAACAGAACTGAGAAAATAACTGATTGATTAAACTTTCATGTACACTCTCACCAATAATTTCGCCAAGTATTTCCCATGTTCTTGTTAAATCAATTTGTACAATATCTATAGGTGTGCCATTTTCTGCTCCTTCAATTGCATCGCTTATTGCCCGCATCGCTTGGTTCAATAAGGAAATATGCCTTGAATTAGAAACATAAGTCATATCACTTGCTTCAATAGAGCCTGCAAAAAATAGACTAGCTATCGCTTCCTCTAACAAATCGACTCCATTTTCTTCTACTAAAGATGTCGTAATAACTTTGCGATTTCCTGCAAGTTCTCTTACTTTATCTAAATCAATTTTTTGTGGTAAATCCGTTTTATTAACGATTACAATAAAATCCATACCTTCTGTAGCCTTGAAAATATTCTTATCCTCTTCGGTTAATTCATCTGCATAATTTAGGACAAGTAAAATTAAGTCCGCTTCTCTTAGCACTTTTCGCGACTTTTCTACTCCAATTCGTTCCACGATATCTTCTGTTTCCCGAATTCCTGCTGTATCTAGCAAACGAAGTGGAACTCCGCGTACATTCACATATTCTTCAATGACATCCCTCGTTGTTCCAGGAATGTCTGTTACGATTGCTTTATTTTCCTGCACTAAACTGTTTAATAAAGATGATTTTCCTACATTCGGTCTACCAACAATAACCGTTGCCAGTCCTTCACGGAGAATCTTTCCTTGGTTAGATGTCTGTAAAAGCTTTTCAATCTCTGTTTTAATATACGCAGATTTTTCAAGCATGACTTTTTGTGTCATTTCTTCTACATCATCATATTCTGGATAATCAATATTAACCTCTACCTGGGCTAATGTTTCTAAGATTTCTTGGCGCAAATGTCTAATTAATTTCGATAATCTTCCTTCCATTTGACCAAGAGCTACATTCATCGCACGATCTGTTTTAGCTCTTATTAAATCCATTACCGCTTCTGCCTGAGAAAGATCGATTCGTCCATTTAAAAAAGCTCTTTTGGTAAATTCGCCAGGTTCTGCAATTCTAGCACCATAAGAAGTTGTCAATTGCAACAATCGATTTACAGAAGCTAGTCCACCATGACAGTTAATTTCGATAACATCCTCTTTGGTAAAAGTTTTTGGTCCTCTCATCAACGATACCATTACTTCTTCCACAACCTCGTCTGTTGCTGGATCTACAATATGCCCATAATGGATTGTATGACTTGCTACCTCCATTAACTTCTTATTACCTATACTTTTGAAGAGCTTGTCTGCAATTTTTATTGAATCTGGACCACTCATTCGAACAATTGCGATCGCTCCCTCACCCATTGGAGTCGATATCGCAGCAATTGTATCCAATTCCATCTTTTTCACCTCAATTCAAAAAAATATATCTATATAAAATGATTGTATTCACCTTTGACATGATTACATTAGATTAGATTAACATATCCACAAATGTAAAAAAAGAAAAAAATCCACACACTTATCCACATTCACTTTTATCGTTATATACCATTCTATCTTATCCACATGTGAATAACAATAAAACGTAAAATAAAATTACAAAACCTAAGCACTTCACTTTTTTTTGAGTTGTTCTATTATTCTGTTCTACTAATACTTTCCTTACACCTAAGGAGGGAAACGAAGAGCATGCTTATTACTTTTGTATCCTTCATTCCTGTTTGAATAAAATATTTTTCAAACATACTATTCAAAGAAAATATATGAATTAAAAGACTTAGAAATCTAGAGAAAATGTTAAATAGCCAAGAAGAAAGAGGAATCGTCAACGAGAATAATTTGAATTTTTTAAACGCAAAAAAAAAGATCGTTTCCCTATCGGAAAGACGATCTTTTTTTCTATCTATTTTTTTCCCTTATTGGCGCAACAATAATATGTCGCTTCGCATCCTCACCTGAGGAATATGTTTTTACACCTTTGAAAGAAACCAGCGCAGTATGAATCGTTTTTCTTTCGTGTGCAGGCATCGGTTCAAGCGGGATTTCTTTTCCAATCTTAACCGCTTTGTAAGCTATTCTTTCGGCTAACTGAATTAAAGCTTGTTTTCTACGTTCCCGATACCCTTCCGCATCTAACATCACTTTAAAATACCCTGTTGATTCTCTATTAATTACTAATTGTGCTAAATATTGAATAGAATTAAGTGTTTGCCCTCTTTTTCCTATTAACAAAGCAATTTTTTCACCAGATAATTCATACAAAATATTTTTTCCATTTTGCTTAACGTGGATCTCAATGGGAACACCCATTTTTTCACTAACATCTTTTAGAAAAATTTTAACGAATTCAACTGGATCTACCTTTTTCTTTACTATTACTTTTGCAAATCTAGAACCAAAACCGAGAAAACCTTTTTTTCCTTCATCAACAACAATGATTTCAACCTGATTCTTTGTTGTCTTAAGCTGAGCTAAAGCTGACTCCACTGCTGCATCGACTGTTTGTCCTACGGCAGTTACTTCTTTCACTTCTTCGCTCCTCCTGCTTTGCTAGTTTGTCCAGCATTTTTAATTTCAGGACCTTTAATGAAATACGTTTGTACAATTGTAAAGATATTACCTACTACCCAATATAGAGATAATGCAGCAGGGAAATTAATAGCAAATACTAAAATCATAACTGGCATAATCCAAACCATCATTTGCATTTGTGGATTTGGAGGCGCACCAGCCATAGATAGTTTCGTTTGGAAAAATGTTGTTACACCTGCTAAGATCGGCAATAAGTAAATAGGATCAGGCTGGCCTAGACTGAACCATAAGAAATCATGAGAAGCAATTTCTCTTGTACGAGAAATAGCATGGTAAAACCCAATCAGTATTGGCATTTGTACTATTAGAGGGAAGCACCCAGCCAATGGGTTTACTTTATTTTCTTGGAAAAGCTTCATTGTTTCCTCTTGGAGCTTTTGTTGTGTCTTTTGATCTTTAGAGCTATATTTTTGTTGCAGTTCTTTCATTTTCGGCTGAATTGCCTGCATTGCTTTACTATTTTTCGTTTGTTTAATCATAAGTGGCAAAATAACTAGTCGAACTAATATAGTTACGATAATAATGGAAATACCATAACTACCTCCAGCAAAAGCTGCTGTCTTTATAATCAGTTGAGATAGCGGATATACGATGAACTCATTCCAGATCCCTTCACTTTCAGAAGTTATCGGTTGATTAAACTCTGTACATCCTGTTAAAATGGTCATTAAAAAAAGCAGACCAACTATCAATAAAAATTTCTTATTCAAGCTGCAAATCCTCCTGTTTAACATGATTTTCGAATCTTACTTATTAAGTATTGTAACCGATAAACGAATCATAGGAAACGCTTAACTAATATTTTCCCCCTAATTCTTTTTGGATAAGACCTTTGCTATTTTTAAAATATGGATAAGACTCTTTTTTACTTCCTCAAAACCCATATCAGCAACAGGCTTTCTTACAATTATGACATAATCATACTTATTTTCCAACTTATCTTCAAATTCAAGGAACGCTTGTCTAACATAGCGTTTTATCTGATTTCGCTTTACTGCGTTTCCAATTTTTTTGCTGACAGAAAGGCCGATTCGAAAATGCTCTTGTTCCACTTTTTCTAATTTATATATAACAAACTGTCGATTAGCAAAAGATTGTCCTTTTTTAAAAACCGACTGAAATTCTTTATTTTTTTTAATTCTGAATTCTTTTCTCAACGTTTATAACTCCTTCATCAATTCCTTCAAGTTAACAACCTTCTCTTTGTAAAGGAGGCTTTTTCGTAAAGTTTGTTGCCAGTGACCAGCAGCCTTCCTATCATCCGTTTTCCATGGGGTAGGCTTCAGCACCTCGGCAAAACCATTCTAGGTCTCACCTGTCTCGCTGCTCCCCCCTGGCGTCTTCGTAAATTCAACTGCTAGTTATTTTAATAAATTTTTCAATTGAAAAACAACAATTTTTAAAAAACAGCCTTGAAAGAAAATTAGACAGGCATAATAACGTAAGTAAATGAGTATATTGTAAAAAAAGGAAGGGTCTGTCCTTCTATTAAAAGCATTCCCTTCACCCTTTTTAATTGAAAAAAGACCACTGACGTTTCAGTGGCCTAAGCTGATAATACTTTTCTTCCTTTGCGTCGACGGCGCGCTAAGACATTACGTCCATTTGAGCTGCTCATGCGGCTACGGAATCCGTGAACTTTACTTCTTTTACGTTTATTTGGTTGATAAGTTCTTTTCATTGTATATGACACCTCCCTGAGGAATAGCTGTTATAGACAGTCCTTACAATTATATAAACATTGATAATTAATTGTCAACTATTCATTTTTATTTATCTATCATCATTTATAGATCACATTTACTTCTGTGATCCTTCCCTCTCTATTTCTAAGGTCATTGAAATAGTATACCACATAATTTTCTATTCTACTTCATATCCTTCCCAACTATTCTATTTTCCAACGAATAATTTTTTCCATTTTGGTTATTCTACGAAAATTATTCTCTTAATTTGTATGTAGACAAAAAAATATTTGTATATTAGACACTAAAAACAATTCGATATTTTATGAAATACTAGTTCTTATTTCCAATTACATTTTCAATGGACCAAGTAATTATTATCTAGTTTTCACTATCATTTCGACGATTGTGGATAAATTTCGACGGAAATATTTTTTCCACAATTGTTATTTACAACTTTTCAACAAACTAATACCTTGTGGACATTTATTACTAACAACCTAGTTAGCTTGTGGATAAGATATTAAAAAGCATTGCAGTTCTTATAAATTTTTGATATTATAGTTTTGTTTTCACATCTGAATAAAATCTGTGCATAACTACATTATCCACAATCTGTGGATAAACTGTGGACATCTTATTCTATGTGTCTGAACAGAGTTGTCCACAAACGGTGGATACTGTCGAAATACCACTAATCTTCCTTATAATATATTTTTCCACATAATAAAAGGACAGGCTCCTTGTAAATATTGCAGATTTGCATGAACAAGGCTTCAATATTTTGTCTAAAATCAGTATTTTATGATTCCTATATGCAGGGAATTTGACAATTTGGATAAAGTAATATGGTCTTTTGTAAAAAATTATTTAAGTTGGTTAGCCATCGGAGCGAATAAAATCCTATAAGCGATTATTGCATCGATTGGTCTATTCTTTTTTTAGAACAAGTTTGTTTTTTAGAGGTTTTATCTTAAGGCTTTAAGGCTCTTTTTTTGTTTTTTGATCATTTTTTTTGAAGTAACCACTAAGTTTTTTAAACAAATTTAACATGAGAATATGTCTTTTTCTGCACATTTTAAGATAGATCGTTTAAGTAGAATGAATAGGAACTCTAAGAACGTTTAACTTTAGGTAAAGGAGGCGAGGATAAC